>CBDFMS010000001.1:0-7458 GCA_965249735.1 Saprospiraceae bacterium
CCTGAGCACTGATGATATACATGAATACATTGCGATATGGGAGATTATACAGCGTTGAGTGCCGGATATATTGAAGTCAGTGGCAATAGTATATCAAAAAACCAAACACCATGGTCAAGTACAAATTCGCAGAAATTGGAGTATGGAAAAAATTTTAATGGCGTATTATTAGCAGTACCCCTTAATCAAATAAAAGTAGTCAAAACCTCTTACGTTGTAAAAAATGGTTATTGTTTTATTGGGAAAACTGCATTAGACAAGGGGCAAAAACCCTTTATGATATTCAAGATCAGGTGATGGCTTAATTCGGGTGTAAAGAACATGATAAAAATGGCGGTGACTGCCATATTGAAGGCATCTTATACTGCCGATAGTATTAACGCACTTTTTTCTATTATTTTAAAAAAAATAACCAATGAAAAATATTATTCTCACATTATGCACGTTTGCACTCTGCACTTACACACTCCACGCACAAGTCGACAATAAAAACCGGTCAAAAACAGAAGTAAAACAGTCCCCAGCAACTTCATCATCATTGTCCGACAGCCCCTACAAAGCATTGGGGCATTATTGGCACAATGCGAGAAAGGACAATTTGACGACTTCTGCTGAAAATGGTAAAATCCTTGCTCGGAGAGAGAATTATAAGTTTGTTCGCTATGACGGTTTCATTTTTAGGAAAGCGGCTAACAATGAGGGGCAAGCCGTACCACTTTATCTGTATTATCACAGGGGACGACAAGATTATTTTACTACCGCTACCACAGCAGGTATTGGAGCCGCAGAAGCATCAGGATACAAAAAAGTAGCCACGGAAGGTTATGTTTTAAAAACGGTAAAAGTCAAATTCAGCTCTTTATATAAGCCCCTTTGGTTGTATTATTGCGATGCTCGCAAAGACAATTTTGTAACCGCCAGCGAGCAAGGTCTGCGGGATGCCAAAGAGCAAGGATATAGGAGAGTGAGGATAGAGGGTTATGTGCGAAAAACGGACAAGCCCAATAGACTAATTTCAATAATGTCTGCACCAGATCCTGTGAAGGCAGAACCGCCTCCCCCAAGTCGTCCCAAGCCGAAGCCACCTTGTAGAGTGGAAAAAATGGAGGAAATATACGCTCCTGCTATCAAGAATGTGGTTGAAACAGTAGTAATTGATTGTAGCTGTACGTTCAGCCCTGATAGCGTAATTACCAAGAGATTGGTATTTAATGAAAGTAATGTGATTTGCGATTGCAATGGTGCAACTTTGAATGGTGGCGAAGGCACGGTCAGATACGAAGGAACCATAATTGAGGTAAGGTCAAAAACAAACGAAGAGCCTTGCTATTGGTCAAGACCAGAAAACATCACCATAAAAAATTGTAATATCATTGGTCCAGTAGTAATTTACGGCATGGGTAGTAATGGCCAATCTGAAAGTATTAGAGAATCTTCAAGAAGAGAAAGAACCAATTCCAAGCATATACAAAGAGTAAGAAACAACGCGCCCAAAAATATTGTATTCGATGATGTCACAATAACGGGTGTAGGTAAAAACCCCTTATATTTCTCACCTGGTGTAACCTATTCAAAAATAATCAATTCCGAAATAAAAGGAAAATCAAATGCAGTTGGAATCTATCTTGATACAGAATCCGCTTATAATACTATTAAGAATAACTATATTCATGTTGAAACGCCAAGAGAAGGCTTTTTTGAAGGAGAAAAAAGTCGCCCCCAAATAGCTATTGATGGTTCCAGTAGAAATAAGATTATCAACAATAAATTTGCAGAGTTGTATAATGGCGGCATTTACTTATATCGTAATTGCGGCGAGGGCGGAACCATTAGACATACTCCCCCCGAACACAATATCTTTATCAACAATGTTTTCATTTATGAGGATTACGGTGGGCGTAAGCCTGCAATCTACTTAGGTTCTCGTAATGGTAATAGAAATTATTGTGATAAAGATGAAGGGTGGGCTTTTGGTAGTAGTATCTCCAACAAAGATTTTGCACGCTACAATGTCATTATGCAAAATCAATTTTATAAAAAACCTGCAAACACAGAGTTTGATGACATGGTTCAGTCCAAAAATTCGTCAAACAATTCTCCCAATTACCTTGCCCACAATGAGATTGTTACTACCAAAATAAATCGAAAAGCGGGTTGTTATGTAGAAAATGGCTACAAAGAATTCCTTTTGCATGGCGAATCCATAGATGTATTTAATATCGATGGCAAACTCACTTGTGCCAGCACTAAATCTACTTGCAATGATGGAGAATTAATCATCGCATCCACCGATTGCGAAATAGTTGAAGTGCCATTTGAGTGTATCATCGAAAGCAACAACAATGGGTGCAGCAAGACTATTTCTGCTCCAGCCGGCAAAAAAATAGTAGGCGTTAAAATTGCCTGTAATTTGGAGTTTGGAATAATTTCTAATAGCCAATTATCAGCAGTACCTCTTAACCAAATAAAAGTAGTCATGCCATCAGATAACCAGTCAGATGGTTCTTGTTTTATAGGAGAAAACAGCATTAGAAAAGGGGCGAAAACCCTTTTTGACATTCAAGATCAGGTTATGGCTTTATTCGGCTGTAAAGAACATGATGAAAATGGCGGCGACTGCCATATTAAAGGCATCTTATACTGCCGATAACATAGGAACAGCTTCATCTATCAATTTTTAAAAAAATCCAATTGTACTTCTCTTCTTATTCCCAGTCTGTGCCTGCACTACAAGGACAAGTAATCAATAAAGATCGTTTTTAAAGACCATCTGCACCAACAGGAATTTCTACTCCCTTGATAGGATTAGGAACATTACCTTAAAGCAAAAGGGATTATTAATTAATGAGAAAAAGCCACTAACAAGGCATAAAACGGTCAGCCTTCCCATACGGTCAGGCCGTCGTTTATGCAAACGTCATCAGGAACGTATAGATATATATAGCCCTTTCAGATTTCAGTTGACGCCTGATCTGTTTCCACGCCTTCACACAGCTCTCTAAGAAAGAGAATTTGAGCCATTGAGCATTTGAGCGATTTGAGTGCAAATCTTTTGTAGGAGTAAACCGGCAAGTCGCTGTCCACTGCCTACTGTCCACTGTCAACTGCCTACTGTTCACTGCCTACTGAACATCTCGGCCCTCCTGCGCTGAAGCTCCGGCGGGCAAGTACTCGGTACTAGTATCTCAGATCTCCGTATCTTAAGTTGCTAAACCCTGAACACGGATGATGCACATGAATACATGCCAACCTGGGAGGTAATGCAGCGTTGAATACCCGGTATATTGCCGTTTGGCTCAATGAGTAACTCAAGAATCAAATTATGTACCAAAATGCGTATATTTGGTACATGTTAGCAAAACATGGGCCAAATGACACCATATAAACTAGAGCAACTGCCTCCGCCAAGAGAACAAGTTGAAACGCTCAAAATCTTGAGACAAACTACAAAGACGGCATCGGCAATTGCAGAGCTAAAAGGAATGGCACAAACCATTCCCAATCAAAGAATGCTTATAAATGCAGTTGTTTTACAAGAGGCAAAAGACAGCTCCGAAATTGAGAATATCATTACTAGTGAAGACGAGCTTTATGAGGCCTTATCATCAAATACATCAAGATTGACACCGGAAGTAAAGGAAGTGGTCAACTATAGAAAAGCAATATTTTTAGGATTCAACCTAATTGACACCCAAGGATTTTTACGAGTAAATGATATAATCAAGATTCAAAAAAATCTCGTTGATAATAATGCCGGAATTCGATCAACTCTCGGAACGGTTTTGAAAAATGATAGTACAGGGGAAGTTGTTTATACGCCACCCCAAGACAAAGTAGAAATAGAGGATTTGCTATCTAATTTCATTGAACACTACAACGATACAGAGCCTGAAGTGTCACCATTAATTAATCTGGCAATATTGCACTATCAATTTGAAAGTATTCACCCGTTCTATGATGGTAACGGAAGGACAGGTCGGATACTGAACATTTTGTATTTAATTCTAAATAAACTATTAGATATACCGATTCTCTACTTAAGCTCGTACATAATTAAAAACAAAGCAGAATATTATAAGTTATTGAACGCAGTAAACAATAATAATGAATGGGAGGAATGGATACTATATATGCTACGAGCAATTGAGGAAACCTCAAAACAAACAATAAGGCAAATATCACAAATTCGAAATCAACTGGAGAAAACGATTCTGCGCGTTCGTAATGAAGCTCCAAAGATCTATTCTAAGGAAATTGTAGAATTATTGTTTGAACAACCGTACTCTAAAATCGAATTTGTTGTAAATAAGATAGGAGTGGAGCGAAAGGCTGCTTCCAGGTATTTGAGAAGGATTGAAGAGTTGGGAATTCTAGAAAGCAAGAAGGTAGGAAGGGAAACGTTATATTTGAATAAAGAGCTATTGAAAATATTGAAAAAGAGCCACTGAGCATTTGAGCCATGAGCCATCGAGCATTTGAGCCACTGAGCATTCGAGCGATTGAGCTAAAAACGAGTATGACGAAAGAGTGCTTGATCGGTTGTGTTTCGCGGCACTCTGTACTAGCACACTGTGCTCGCCAATATTGACTCGGTGTACTTCCCTAAATAGAGTTGACCACTTATGGGTTAATAATTATCATTAAATATAGTCAGTGTTGTTCTTTGTTGGCTAGCCAACAAAGAACAACTTAATATGAATTGTTGTGGGCTTAGTTTTTTCAAGCTATTGTGTGGTCTTTGATTATTGTATTGGTTTACTGCCTTAGCCACACATGACTTTAGCCCGTGCATTGTCTTTGGCTGCCAATAAGCCAGATATTCTTCTTTAATTGTCCTATGTATTCTTTCTGCATATGCGTTATCCTGAGCTGTGAGACCCATACTCAAGCGACAACCAAATTGCTTTAATAGTTCTGTATATTTCTTATACGTGTATTGACTACCTCGGTCTGAATGATGGATATCAGGAGCTTCGTGTTGGTTTAATGCCATTTGCAGTGCCTTTACATTGGCCGTAGCTCGCATATGGTCTGATACACTGTAGCCTACGATCTTTCTGGAATAAACATCGGTAATGAACACAGCATAGTAGTATTTATCGGCGACTCGAATGTATGTGATATCACTTTGCCAGATGGCCGATGGTTTATTGATCTGCAAGCCTTTTATTAGGTTCGGATAATACAGCTTTCCGGTCCTTGTCGTTCTGCGATAATTTTTCTTTCTTTTTACTCTATATCCTAAACTCATAAATAGCTCGATAAATCTATCTCGGCCAATAAAATCTGGCTTCAATGTGTAGTACATCTTCTCAACCCCACAACCCGGATGAACCCGCCTGAGCTCATCGGCTTGTATAATCAACTCGGTCGTCTTTTTATCAAAAATCGCCTGACGCCTGGCATACTGGGCTACGGCTTGCTTGCTTATACCTACCACATTGTATAATGCACTTAATGAGTAACTCAAGCTTTGCCTTTTTTGTCTGAATCGTTGGATTGTAGGGTGGAGTACTTTTTTCTGATGTCGATGTCTAATTCTTCTTTTGCAACGTCCATCATCGTCTCCAAAAAATCAATCTTGATTTGCTTCCAACCAACTATAGATTCTAACTCCTTTATCCGATTCTCCAACTCTTTAACCTTCGAACTACTACTTCGTTTATGTTCCACAATGCGATATCCTTTTTTATTAAAGGTAGAAAATTTGTAAATCCATCCGTAAATACAAGAGTTCGATACGCCATATAGTCGCTCTAATTCATACACGCTTTGTCTCCCTGATTCAAATTCCTGTACCAATTTGCGCTTGAATTCAACAGTGTACTTGCGATTCTTGCGAATCTTCCTAATGTTTGCTTTCATAAGTTAATCACTTTTGAAGTGGTCAACCTATATCAGGGACATACATCTTACTCGGTACTCTTTCCTCGGTACTCGGTACTATTAACTCGGTACTATTTCCTTCGATCTTCGTATCTTATGCTGCTAAATCCTGAGCACTGATGATACACATGAATACTGCTGATCTTTCAAACCAAATTTTCTTAATGGAACTAGATGAGATATGCTCGATAACGGGCCAGTATGGATTGTTATCGGGCATAAGTAAACCAGTCGCTAAGATATCTAGTATTGAAAAATGTGTGAATACATTCCGATATGGAAGATTATGCGGCATTGAGTGCCGGATATATTGAAGTTGTATGTCAAGAAAAATGATAAATAAAGCAAATGGGGTTTCAATTATGGATTTCACCAAATACTGGAATAAGAAGAAAAGGAACAACCTTTAAAGAATTGCAAAATATTTTCATAGATAATATTACGACGAAATTTATTTATGAACCAGTTTATTGCTGTAGACTTAACGACCCAGGGTTAGAAGTAAGGGAAACTCTCGTATTACGAGATTTTGATGTGATAGGGGTTATTGATGAAAATGATAATGTAATTGGATATGCTTTAAGGAAGGAGTTAACTAATGGGTCAATTAGTAAATTTATTCGAAAAATTGAACTAGGTAAAATGACGGCTGATTCAACTCCGATATTAGAGTTGATGAATATACTTCACATAAATGATTATTCATTTGTATTAGAAAGTAATAAGGTTGTTGGAATAGTAACCAGAGCGGATATTAATAAACCTATTGTGAGAATTTATATTTTTGGTATAATTTCATTATTTGAGCTACATCTGAATTTTTGGATTAATGAATACTATAATAACGACTCATGGAAAAAATTAATAACTGAGCAACGATTGGAAGAAACCATTGAAATTTATAAATTAAGAAAGGGAAATAATGAGGAATTAACTCTGTTAGAATGTGCTCAATTTTCTGATAAAAAAGAAATTTTAAGTCAGACTGAAAATTTCCGAAATCAATTTGATTTTTCCAAAGGCGGTTTTGAAAAGTTGCTTAGAAGTGCTGAAAGTATTAGAAATGAATTAGCTCATAGCCAAAATTCAATAATTGCCAATTTAGAATGGAATAGGTTTGTATATACAATTTCACGTGTTGAAACGTTCTTAACACAATCGGAAAAATTCGTGGAAGAAAATACACGAACACACAACAAAGTATAGCTGTTCGTAGCGCCCAATCGGGACGCAACGCCAGCTATACAGAGCGTCACCAAGAACGTATCCATATGGTAGAGTCGATTCCTTGTAGGCAGTTTGAACTAACCATACCCACCTTTTCTCCTGAGAACTCCGTATCTTAAGGTGCTGAACCCTGAGCACTGATAATACTCATGAATACTGCTGCTCTTTCAAATAAGTTTTTCGTTACTGAAATGGATGATCTATGCACGGTACCAACCCAACATGGTCTGTTATCACGTATAAGTACATCAGTCGCTAAAGCAGCTAGTATTGATCCAAAATGCTTGAGCACATGCCGATGTGGTATGTTATGCGGCGTTGAGAGCCGGATATATTGAAGTTACC
>CBDFMS010000002.1:0-19430 GCA_965249735.1 Saprospiraceae bacterium
CGCTTTGATGCTGTTTCCATATAAATCATAGATCTCCTCATCCACCAGAATAGTCCGCATATTGTTTAGGATGTTGATCTTCTCTCGTACTGCAACCGTCGATAAATAAGGATGATCTCGACTAAAAACCACTCCCTCTTTTGCTCCATTAAACTTAAACATTGGCGGCACTTCCTTGTCATCAGGGAAAGCAACCGGATTTGATGTATCGCCATTTTCTTGTTTTAACACATAACACCTGCATTGCCACCCGTTTGGCGGATAATATTGATCCCAGAACGGATCATCTATATGCTTGGTGATGTTATGCAGGAGCTGATGACTTCGACGCACCAGGCTATCATCTTGCGTCTTGTATTGCAGATAAGGGAAGAGGTCTTTATTTTTTTGAAAATCATGCCACTGGGCTGCCGTCTGTCCACCACGGACGGTCGTGTTATACTCAGCTCGCAACCAGTTTTCATTGTAGTCCTTACTGATCTTCAGGGCTTCGTTCTTGAATTTTGACCAACTACGCAATTGGCCATTTTCGTCTGTGAGTGCATTGACCATATCGGCAATGTGATGATGGCGTTTGAATGCCGCGAAAGTAAAAATATTACGACGCATGGCCTGGATGGTGTCCAGTCGGGTATCGGTAAAGGCAATCGATCCATGATGACCCATTCCGGATTGAAGGCCTGTCCACAGATGTTCTGTCTCCTTCAGGTAGGTTTCCGCATCAATATCTCCACGATTTAAACGTCGCTCAAATACTTTTCGAATTGCTTTTAAAGTGATGTCATTCAAATCGATAAATGGACGATCAGCCATGAGTTTGTTGTCATGGTCATGCGCGCATGAAGGATGATAGATCTGGCGGAGGCTTAGTTTTGAATCAGGGCTTTTTTTTTACCCGCGTTGTCCGTGTCCGGAGCATCTACCGGATCAGTAGGTTTCTGACCCTCTTCGTTCTCCTTTTCCATCAAATCATTGAACCAAAATTCACAATTGGACAATGGATAACTATGACCCACCAGGAAGGGTATCAATGTGAAATTGATTTCATTTTGAATGCGCTTCATCCGGGCAAGCGTATAGGTATTCAGGATCCGTTCATGGACTTCAGCGGATCCGACATGGGCTTTTTCTTCCATTGTCCCAGTCTGGCCATTGACCAGCTTGGCGATGCCTTTGTCAATATACTCCGCAAACGCCAGATACGATTTATGCCCTCCACTGCTATTTGATGCTGCCTCTACAAGTTGAAATTTATCCAGGTCGTCGAACAGAGCCCACATATTACTACCAAAGTTTTCTAACATCTCCTCTTTCTCGGCCAGTTCCTTTTCATCCCTGGATGCTGTCTGTGCTACGATCATGGGCATGCCAAATCGTTCGTTTCGTCGACCCCAATCAACAATATTATAATCCTTGCGAATGACAAGTTTTGAGATGGGTTTGAGCAAACCAAGATCATCAGGTTTTCCTATTTCGATACTGTATTTCGACAATGCCCCCTTATCAAATGGGATCCCACTGCTGGCCAATGGATCAAGAATAAAATCGCGATACATCAGTTCAGGCCGTACATGTTCGCGAGGTACGACATCGATTTTTTGAAAGAACTCATCTTCATTCTTATCATGGAATTCTATAAGTGAGTGACCCCACATCTCGGTGTCAACAGCATGTTCTAAAAATTCGAAAAACCACGGTTGCTGAAAAATGGCTTTTGCCGCATCGACTTCCTGGCCATCGTGCAAAATGGTGAAAGGAGCCATTTGTACATTGAATTTAGCTGTTCGAATTTGGCTCAAGAGATTTTCATCTTCCAGGACAGTTCGATAGAGCATATAGAGATAATATCGGATAGGTCTGTATGTGTCCTCAGCACCTTGCACTGCAGTCTTCCAATTTTTCATATTGGCCTCGATGCGATAGATCCGCCTTGTCAATTTCAACCGCAGTGGTTTTTTTGATCTTGATATCGAGTTCGACGACAACGTATTGATGCCGGTCCCTTTATTTATAAAACTCAGTAATCCCATGTCGATTTATTTAGTGGGTCCGACGTGTTTGTGAACCCCATTTGAATTTTGATATTGCTTTTCCTTCAGGATCTTCCAGCCGATCCAATGCTGTCGACTTTTTACCATCGGCTATTTCCAGCAAATAGAACATGGTGTCGTCATAATTTTTAACGACACGATCCGGTACGAGTGAATCAGGAATTCGTTCATAGACATAGTATAAAACCAAATTGATCATCCACCGGATGACCTGGGCATCACGGGCAGCCGCTACCTTGCTAAATATTGCCGCAGTGTCATAGCGTGTATGCAATACATCAAGAATGACAGCTTTAGCTGTGCTTTCAGCCTCATCTAATAGTGCTGTGTTTCCGTCCAGGATCATCAACAAATCGTTCCATTGAATCCTGTGTTTGAAATCGCCATCTGTTAAGTAGTCCATTTGCTATTTTTAAATTTAAACCGCCCGGCACGAGATTTGAAATTACTCCTTCTTCCTCCTCGTTGTAAATAATATATTCCTCCTTCCTGGGCATCCGGTCCATCGTCATGGCCATATGGAAAACCCAATAATTGTTGTATAAATAATTGCGTGTCCGGTGACTTCCGGATGCGTTCATTAAATCGAATTAAACCGCGCTCATAAAAGGGTGATAAATTTTCTATCCGGATAACCTTATTTGGTTTTGTGCGCTTGTCAGGTCGTAATGGAATGTCATATCCACGCGCTTTGCCTTCGGCATCAAATTCATCGAGCAATAAATCTTGCAGCATATTGGCCTCCATAAAATACCTGGCATGAGATCCCAATTTGTCATAGAGATCATAAAATGCACGTACCATGGCTGCGATTGTCGTCTTCCGGATCCAGACGTCCAATACATCGATGTAATTTCCACGTCGACCTTGTAAGATGATGGCCTTATAATCCGAACTTTTGGTATGTTTAAAAGACGGGTCACAATAGACATTTAAGTCATCGTAATTTTCAAAGTTTAGTGGACGTATCCAGGTGAACCACTCATTTTGAAATATAAATCCTTCCTCGTGATGTTCGTGGAAGTATTCACGCCGACTGGATCGGTAACCCATGCGCACCATTTTGTCCAGAAGCATTTTTTTTGTGTATCGCTCTTTCCAGGCCGGCTTACCATGAATTTCATCTGACTTACGGTGGGTCTTCGGATTTTCGAAGGCGTACACTTTAAGGTGTGTGATGCCTGGTCTTTTTGGATCTCCTTGTTCGACATCACCAACCATGTGAGCCAGGATAGATTCCCGATGGATACGATTCCCGGCAACGATCAATCGGGAGCCTCCTTTGATGCTCAGAGCACCATAGAGATCCTCAATAATCCAATCACGAATCTTCCGGACCCGATCTTGATTGATGACGATGATTTTATCGTCGATGTCATCGATCACCGCATAGTTGGGTCGCTTGGCAGCTTTACGAATACCACGAGGCGACTGGCCTCGACCAAAGGCCCAAAACCCCATACCATCTACAGTACTGAAAGCACCTTCGCGCCAGTCACCCATACGCGCCAGTTCTCCGTAGTCATTCTTCCAGCGTTGATTCGATTTGAACTCAGCCTGTATATCAGCTAATAGAGTAATGGCTTTCTCCTGGTTAGCCGATACCACGACCATACCGGTCAGTTCTCCACGTGCATAGAGATACATGGCCATCATCACATTGATGAATACAGATTTCGCATGCTCCCGTGGCCATTCAAGGATGGCGAATATGTTTGGATCACGCTCGATGAGCTTAGCGGCTTTCTTGTGAAACCATCCGAAATCAGCATCGATATAGTGCGGAAAATAGTACCGTGCAAACTTGACGAAATTCTTAGTTAGTTTCTTTTTCCGAATTTCTTTTTCGTCATCGGTCTCCTGCACGGCCACCACCGTCGATTGCTCGATGCGATTGCACAGCTCCAGCCATTCTTGCCAGATACGCTTATCAACGTTGGATCGCCTGATTACACTCAAAGTATGCGAGATTTTGCACTAATAAATAAATTGCCAAATTGGATAAGTTCCTGGGCCATCTTGACATCTTGAGTTTCCATGAATTCCATAAACTCTTTGAGCACCTGCACGTAGT
Organism: Saprospiraceae bacterium; assembly: GCA_965249735.1. Classification (GTDB taxonomy): domain Bacteria; phylum Bacteroidota; class Bacteroidia; order Chitinophagales; family Saprospiraceae; genus JANQSS01. The sequence goes on from CBDFMS010000002.1 coordinate 4,126, forward strand.
CCACGAATTTCTTTGCATCACGCTTAATTGTGACATGGAGTTTCTGAAGCGCATCGATATCACCTTTATCAATTAATTTGATGCTATCAGGATCCTCTGTCAGAAATTGATTCTTGATACGGACTAAGGCTTTTGTTTGATAATCGATTAATTCCATAATTCTCGCAGTGGAATTATCGCGCATCAAATCAATAGATATTTTTTTATCTCGCCATTCTCCATCAATAGCCCATGCACTTATACTTCTCTCAGATACTTTTAGGACACGTGCTATATCAACTTGCTTATAGCCTTCAAAGTAGAGGGTACGTGCTGCATCTTTTTTCACCATGTATGCAAATATCCAATCATACACGTGTGATATCTAAATGAAAAAAAAACAATGCGTCTTAAAAATGAAATGATGCTTTTAAAAAAGCATGGCGTTTAATTCAATTTGTGAGCGTGGGAAAAGGCGTTCAATTTTGTCATTGTTATGATGCAAATATCAAATTATTTATTTAAAAAAGTCTATCAATGAAGAATGTGAAATCAATTTTATCTTTTGTTTTTTTACTCTGTATTTTGCTGGCATTTCAAAGCTGCGATTTTCAATCCAAAAGCAATATCCCAATAGCTGAGACAATTGAATGCCAAGGCGTTCACATTGATCTTACGAATTGTCTGGAAATGCGACTTGAAAATCGTGTCCAGGAAAATGTGACATTGAATTATCTCGGAGCGACCGAACAGTTTATGGAGTTTTCCTTGTTGACAGAGATAGGAGCAGGAAAACTATTATTAGCCGGCTCGCAATGTTATGATCCGATATCGGTCTCAATTTCAAAAGCACATGCCGTCCCTGATAAAAATAAGTTTGTGACCTGGGAGGATCCAGGGATAATTATTGAGGACGATCCGAAATCCATGTCTGCATCAAAAACCTGTACACCGTCACCACAAAATAAGTTTGTGACCTGGGAGGATCCAGGGATAATTATTGAGGACGATCCGAAATCCATGTCTGCATCAAAAACCTGTACACCGTCACCACAAAATATGTTTGTGACCTGGCGAGATCCCGGATTAATTATTGACGACGACCTGGACGGCATCTAATGAGTAGAAGGCTCACATTTAGCACAGGGGCAGTAAATGATCATGGGTATCGCCTATTGCCGGAAGGAATGATCTACGATAAGTTCCTCAAGAACCCGGTAATCCTGGCGATTCACAATAATAAAAAATGGCCCATTGGTAGAGCTGAAGACCTGAAGCTCCAAAATGGTGAATGGTCGTGTCTCCCTGTGTGGGATGAAGAGGATGACGTCGGAAAAGAAGTAAAATCCAAATGGGAACGTGGGTTTCTTCATGCCGCATCTGTTTGGAATAAACCACTTGAGGCAAGTACAGATAAAAAATACATAAAACCTGGTCAGACGAGACCTACTGTTATCAAATGGATTCTGAGAGAAATATCAATGGTTCCCGTACCTGCGGATCCTGATGCGGCTGCAGGAGACAAACTAGCCCTATCAGATGGACAAACAATTAATGACATTCTTCCAAAATTAATTATCAATAAAAAAAACATGGAACCTGAAATCAAATATCAAATTCCAATTTCTGTCATGACAAAACTTGGATTGCAAAATGCATCTGAACAGGATGTACTGAGTGCAATTGACAACCTGCAATCGCGGGTAAAATTGTCCATCGAGGCACGAAATAAGGCCTTGATTGAAAAAGGCAAGGCTAAGGGTGTAATTACTGATGAGAACCAGAAACACTATTTGGCTCTGGCTGAATCCAATTACGAAAACACATTGTCAATTATCAATGCAGCTCCTGAAAAGAAAAAAGCCGAGGCCGGTGATGAGCCTGAACCGACAATGAAGGAAATTTTGACACGACTTGCTTCCGGGAAAAAATCAGAAAAAGAGGACACAAAGTCCTTTGATTATTTACAAATGAATGATCCTGATGAATTGGTGCGAATTCAAAAAGAAGAGCCAGAAAAATACGAGAAACTAGCCTTGGCTTACGCCAATCGAAAGCCAGTAAAAAAGCCGGTAAAATAACCGGGGCATCAACCTTTAATTAACGACTAAACTAAAATAAGAAAATGGCAATTCAAACTGAACTTTGGGCTCGGGATATCAAGGAGAAATTATTCCCTAAGAACTCATTTATGAACCAGGCGATTAATGATGATGCCTGGGTCGACAATAAAACTGTGCATTTGCCACAGGCAGGAGCCCTTCCAACCGTTGTGCGAAATCGTTCAACACTACCGGCTGCCGAAGTGCAACGGACTGATACCGATGCAACCTACGATTTGGACGAGTATACGTCCACACCAAATGTGCTTCGTGATATCGAGGAAGTCGAGAGTAATTATGACAAGCGTACAAGTTTGGTTTCCTCTCATGCCAAAGAGTTGAACAAGCAAGCTGCTAACTGGATGGCATACCATTGGGGTCCAACGCAATCGGCAAACATGATACGTACCTCTGGTGCCGATGAGGTTGCAAATGTTCCTGGGGCCACTGGTACACGAAAAGTTCTGACCATCGAAGATATCATCGGTGCTAGAGCTGTATTGGATGACATGGATGTTCCGGAAGAAGGAAGGAATATCCTCATGCCGGCGCACATGTACAATGACTTGCTATTGTATAACTGGGAAAATCTTGTGAGCCTTGATAAATCCGGGAAGGCACGACTAGCCAATGGACAGATCATGCAATTATTCGGTTTCACAATCTATACCAGGGGCAAAAAGAATCTCCTGGTGTACAGTGATGCGGCAACACCAACTCTGCGTACTCCGGATGCAGGAACTCTTGCTACTGCCAATGCGGCTGCATTAATTTGGCAAAAAGACTTTGTCCGCCGAGCATTAGGAAGTGTAAAGGTCTATGCAAAATATGATGATCCCGGTTGGTATGGATCCATCTTTTCTGCCCTGGTGCGTGCAGGAGGACGCAAGGCATATGCCGATGAAACTGGAGTAATGGCAATAGTAGAAGCTGCTGGAGCTTAATGAAAAACCTGCTCACAGCGGAAATGCAAACTACATTGATTGACATGCTCAAGAAGCAAGGCTTGAGCTTCTTACTACTCGGAGTGGCTGTCTACTTTTTTTACGGCCAGTACAACGTGCTCTCGGATAAGATAAACGACTGCAATCAGGCGATCATAGACCACTATGAGCGCGAGAATGAAAAGTTATATGAGGTGATCGAGCGCAATACAATGGCACTCGATCGCATCAATGAAAAAATGGAATAACAAGACAAGATGAAGGAGAGAATTAAGGCCTTTTTTGAAAAATACCCTAACGCACCGTCATTGTATCAGGTCGGTGACCAGCTATTCCTGATTAAATACTTCAAAATGGCGGACCGGCTATCAAAATACACCGGTAAACGAGATGATGACAATCCAAAATCCTAATCTGAAAAAAGCTAAAAAATAATGCCACAATTATCGAATGTAACATTCAAAACTACGCCCGGAGGATTGGGCCGTTTACCTGCCACAGATGACCATGTTAGTGCTATTCTTTTGGACTTGACAACGTCACCGGTTGCCTGGAGTGATCCACTTGGTAAAAAATATCTTTCGACTGCAGAAGCAGAAGCAGATGGTATCATTGAAGGCGATGCAAATTATGGAATGCTATGGTATTTCATCAATGAATTCTTTCGGATGGCAGGGCCTTCTGAGCTGTATGTGATCAATGAGACTCATGCTTCATTCAATGTGCAGAATTTCTTCTCGTTGACTGAAGGCAGAATTCACCAGGCATTTTGGTATAGTGATGTAAACTACGCCGGACTGTCAGCCCGCATTTCCACGCTCAAAGTGACAACCGATGCATTGAGTGATATGCATGCACCCATGCAAGTCGTGACCAACGTCATAGATGAAGTCACATCGGTATCCGACGCGACCGATCTCCGACCCCTCAATGCCCCTTCATTTAGCGTTTTAAATGCCGGTGATAATAGTGGATCTGGTCTTGATCTGGCGACCTCATTAGGTATCAATTATGTTCCAAATGGAGGTGCAGTGCTTGGAGCAATTGCCCGGGCCGCTGTACATGAAAATATTGGTTGGGTGTCTCAGTTTAATTTTGCTGAAGGAAAAGAAATGCAAAAAGCACGATTTTCAGATGGCCAGGACTTTGGCCAAGTGCCAGAATCAACCTTGCTCACGTTGAATGATCGCGGTTATATTTTCTTCAGAAAATTGCTTGGCATCAGCGGTATGTATGTCAACGATACGCATACCCTGGTGTTGGCTACCGACGATCTTTATTCAATTGAAAATAACCGCACGCTTCAAAAAGCCAAGCGCGTTGTTCGATCTGTTCTTTTGCCCGATTTGAACGCTCCTTTAAGTGTAGATGAAAATGGTAAACTGGCTCCTGATACGGTGAAGTATTTCGAAAATCAAACCAGCCGTCCTTTGACATTGATGGAGAACGCCGGAGAGCTATCAAATTTTTCAGTATTCGTTGATCCGGAACAAGACGTTTTAACGACATCCGTATTGGTCATCCTTGTGAGACTGCAACCAAGAGGTGTGGCACGATACATCGAAGTCAATATCGGCTTTGCCGTCAATTTAACTCAGTAATTATGCGATTACTCACAATATCCATATTGTTGTTGTCCTGGGCAATGGCCTTTGGACAAGTACGCCCGGATCACTTTGTCGAGGAGACAGATCCGGATGACGGAAACTTCGAGGTGTATAGCCAAAAGAATGGTCAGCCCAGAAAAGCGAGCCTGGCCAATCTTCGAAACTACTTCGTTCCAAATGTAGAAATCGTCCCGATACTCTATATCCCGACAGCGACTGGTAATGTATCTGATCTCGGTTCATTTGTAGAAGATCCCATGGGCGACACCTGGTACATCGACGGCGATGGAAATGCTGTGAAGGTCGGCAATATCGGAACTGATGATCAGGTGATTGAGGAATTTTATATTCAATCCGATAGCCTCTACCTCACCATCGAAGATGGAACGGGCACTGTCGCTGGTGGATCTATCACAATATGACCTGGACATATTGACCTTCAGGTTGATAACATGAGCACAGGTTTTCCTGTTAATAAACAAAACAATGAGTTGAATTTCGAGTCCGATGATGGAATTGTGGAATTAACAGCTGTGGAAAACCTTCCCCAACAGACTGTTTTGTTTGGAATTAATTTGGATAGCATTGATGCATATGATGACAATGATTATTTAACTGCGGTCTCTCATGTCCAGGATACCTTAAAATTCGTCGTTCAAAATCAAACCGATCCAATATTATTACTCAACGATATTTCAGTCAGTGAGTTAACGAATGATGTGCCATTTGCGACACTACAACAATTAATAGATTCGATCTGCCGCAATCTCAAGTGGAGATTCATCCTTATTTGAGTTGATTGATCCGTTTACCAAATAAGGCCAAAAAATAGATTCAAATTACATCAACGTTAATGCCATATGAAGGATATAGAGATTGATTCGGTTATAATGCAATTAAGCATTTCCGAATGATCCGGCAACGATTCAGTATTAAAAATCAGGGAGAGGATCAACTATCAGATGGAAGTGCACTATCGATATTGGAAAGTGAGTAGGGTTTAATCACACAGTAGGTACATAATGTAATAATTGGAGATGAAGCAGGTTCAAGTTATTTAGCCCAGCGCATGATGACGTAACAATTATGGGATTATGAAGCCGCGTAACGGATGCGGCTAGTCAAGGATTAACGGCATTTGGACATAGAGCGGGTTTTGGAATTAATCAGGCCGGTAGCAATGCATTTTATGGATATGAATCTGGATACAGTTATTTGGCTACGGGCAGGTACGGGTTTTGCAAAAAACTCATTCAGGCATAGTAATGGTTTATTTGCAGCCGCTTTGGGCTATCAGAGCACTCTTAAATGCAAATTCTGGAGATCTGTCGCCATCGCAATTGGCCATAGGTTATCAGGCTGGTGAAAATAATCAGTTATGATAACGTAGCTTTATTTATTGCCGGTGCATGAAACTGTAGCAAACCAGGATAGTCACAAATTGTATTTTCGGATAATTATTTCACATCAATTAAAGGCGAATAATTATAGGTTTAATATTGACCAAAGTGTGGGATCAGCACAGGATGGTTTCGTTTTGTCTTATAATAATTCTACAGGTGAAATTGAATTAGAACCTTCTGGAGGAGGGGGCTTAAGTGATTCGACTTGGTTATTCGGAGGAGTAAATCCAGATACCTTATATGCCAATATTTCTTCCACAGGCAAAATAGGAATAGGAACAGATACACCAGAGGAATTATTACATCTACAAGCTACAGCAGATCCGGCTATTAAATTAACGGAATCAGGTGGCACAGCGAACCACTTATCCATCTCAAATATCAACGCATCGACTGCAAAATTTGATAAAACGGCAGCGAGTGGATCGGCATTGCTTGATTTTTTTCCGAATCCGGAGGACGGTACAAGCACGGCCAAAACTCGATTTTTTCGAAATACAAATACGACTGGCCGAGTTGCTTTGGACATCCATAAAGGAGATAACACAAGCGGTGTTAATTGCAGTTTAAGCGGCAACGATAATAGCTATGTAAATAAATCACTCGGAAATTTTGGCGTTGGTATAAGTGCTCCGACTGAAAAACTACATGTAAAGGGTAAGGTCAAAATCGACAGTTTAATAGCTGATTCACTCCTCAATATCTGGGGTGATATTGGACATGGTGTTGGAAGAAAAATCAGTGTGGATAGTTTTGCTCATGGCATCACTAACATGTCCTGTAAGGTCATGGGAGTAGACACTCAAACGCTTGATGGAACCTATTCGAAAATTGCGGTATTTGGATCCAGTACTGAATGGACTGATGTGGTTTTTGATTATTCAGTTGAGGACAGGATCAAGGTCAAAAGAGATGCTCGAATCACAATTCGCGCGCATGTGCTAACCATTGATGCCGGTGGTGATTTTGCTCGACCAAGATTAAAAATTTACAAAAACGGATCAGTTGTTTCTGTTGAAACGTGGGGTTTTGCTCGTAATTCCAATATGGATTTTTTCGGTAACACTTGAAGAAACATTTGAAGCTTCCTCCGGCGATTATTTTGAAGTCTGGGGAATGTCGGGTGGACAGACAACTGTGGTAGACGGGGTGAATAGTTACTTTCAAAATTACGGTAGATAGAGAATTATAAATAATAGAATAAAAATAAATCATGCCAAATCAAAATCCATTAGTCAACGGCCAGGAATATTCATGGGTCAATATAACGGTCAACATATTGGGGCGACCGGTTACCGGTATTACCAAAATCGCTTATGGCGACAAGCAAGAAAAGGTTAATAACATGGGTGCCGGAAAATTACCTGTATCCCGATCTCGCGGAAGTCGTGTCGCCGATGGTGTTTCCGTGGAAATGTTCATGAGTGAATTGGAAGCAATTCAAGCAGTAGCACCAAATGGCCAGATTGATGACATCCCTCCATTCGACATTGTCGTTGTCCTATGCAACACGACGGTGGTGCAATCTTAACTCACACGATCCACAACGCTGAATTCATGGAAAATAAGCGTGATGCTTCACAAGGAAGTGCTGATGGGATCAAAGTCGAACTGCCGATGATTGCATCACACATCAGCTGGAATTAGATTATTTAAACATCATATAAACATCAACTAAATGGGACAAAAAAAAGAAGTAGCCGGAGGATTGTCTCAAGGAGAAATTGACCAACTAAAAAGTAAACACGGAAATCTTGTATTAATTACGGTCAAAGACGACGATGAAAGTGTTGATCATTATTGGTTTAAACAACCGGACATGATAACAATGGAAGCCGCAGGCTCAATGATTGAAAGAAATCCGGTGAAGGCAAATACAACTGTAATTCAAAATTGCTTGGTTAAAGGAGACAAGAACAAAGCGATTAATGATGTCTCTACCTATGTCACACTTGCACCACACATAGAAAAGCTAATCAATCAAAAAGATTCTGAAGTAAAAAACTTCTAAGAGAGACGAAAATAACCCTGAATTCGTCTCACTACATCAGCCAGGGAAATGCCATGATCCGATTTTTTCACAGATCGGCACCGGAAAACTTAACTACCGCACAATGGGCAAAACAGTACAATGAAATTATGTATTGCCTGGAGTTGATTCAACAAACTATTTGGTCAAAACCTAAAAAATAAAATACAATGAAATTAGGTGTAGATACAATTAAATCTGTTTTTGCCGGCATCATCGGAATTGCAGATCAAGTAGCAACTATTCTGGATGATGGAAAAATCGAATTAATCGAATTACCTCAGTTGGCCATCGTCACAACGACTATTCCAGGATTGGTTCAAACAGTGAAACAAGCTCTGCCGGAATTTAAAGATTTGGATGCTACAGAAGCCAAGGAAGTCGCTGACTATATCCAACTCAATTTTGATATTCAAAATGACGATCTGGAAGCCGTGATAGAACAAGCAGTTCATCTGGTTGCCGAATCTTATGATGTCATATTCCGAGGAATTGATGCGTATCGCGGCTGGCGTAATTGGGCTTCAGAAATCCGTAAAGAAGCTGCATAATTAAATTCCCGACAAGGAAATGAGTAAAACCACTGTCTATAAAATCTTAGTTGACAAGGATCAGGCCATTCAGTCATTGAAAGACCTGGACGAGATGCAAGATGAATTGGGCGGTGGTTTTTTGAGTTTAAAATCAAAGATCAATGGAGGCCTGAATAATCCGTTGGCAAAGGTTGCCAAGTCGGGAAAAATTCTAGAGAGCAAACTACTACCGGTCCCTAAAAAAATAGGCCTGGGATTTAAATCCCTTCAGCGAAAAGTCAATTCATTTTCCTTCAGGCGTATGCAAGTCCATGCCCGTCGATTTGAACGACGAATGCTTGCAATTCCCAGGCGAATTCGCGCAGGATTCACCAGGCTACAAAATAAGTTGGGGGGCTTTGGTTCTGCGATCTTAGGAGGCCTCGCGGTTAGAGAGATCGCTTCCGGCATTGGTGCAGCAGTGACAGCAGCAAGTGATCGATCCGAAGCATTAAATAAAAGCAAAGTTATTTTCGGCGCATACTTCAATGACATTCAGAAATTTTCTGATAATGCAGCAAATAATCTGGGGATATCCAAAACTGCTGCACTAGAAACAGGATCCACATTTGCATCCTTATTCAAAAACCTTGGATTAGGAGCTGGACAAGTGTCTGAATGGTCCAAGGCATCACTCCAATTAGGTGCAGATCTGGCTTCAATCAACAATTTGAATCCGGAAGAATCGATGCAGGCTCTTTTATCAGGACTTAAAGGTGAAACAGAACCGCTGCTAAAATTTGGAGTTGTCCTGGATGAGGCGGCATTGAAACAAAAGGCCTTTGAAATGGGACTTATTAAAACGTTTAAAGGTACAATGCCAAAGGTTATTCGGACACAGGCTATTTATGCTACTCTTCTGGGTCAAACGAAAGACGCTCAAGGTGATTTTAATAGAACTCAGAATGACTATGCCAATTCGCTGCGAATATTAAGAGCAGGTGTGCAGGATCTTGTTGCAGACGGAGGAGAACTCTTACTCCCATATATGACTTCTCTAGTCAATTGGCTGAAAGAATCTGTGGCTTGGATCAAGGAAAATAAGGACCAGGTGAAATCATGGATTAAAACAGGATTAAAATGGACTGGAGTTGTGATTGGAATGTGGGGTGCGCTTAAATTGTTTTTAGGAATAACGAGTATCGTGAATGGTATCATGACACTAACTACGGCCATTAAAGCCGCGAGAACGGCCATGATCGGATTTAATTTGGTTGCGGTTATGAACCCCTTTGGGTGGATCATCCTGGCTGTAGCAGGAATTGCAACATTAATTTATCATTGGGACGACGCAAGAATATGGATTAAGGATCACCCAATTATCGGCAATATCTTAATGCCAGGTTTACCTCAAGTATTGGATGATCTGACCGCGTTCAAAAAAATCATTGACGACCTACTTGCAAATTTTAGATTATTCGATGGATGGTTGACGAGAAGTTTAAATGGTTTTGCGGAATCAATTAATCAAAAAATTCCGATTCTAGGTTGGATAGATAGACAATTTAATAAGTTCTCAGGCAAGACGAACAATAAACAACTGCCAGATTTAGAGGAATGGATACCTCAGGGGCTACAAGTTGGAGGAGCAGGACGTGTAAATAGGGGGATAAGGTCAAAGCTTCCTGGTAGATCCGGATCCGCAAATTCACCCGCTTCGAATCCGTTAAAAGACCGAATAAATTCACTCGTCAGCGGCGCAGGCAATGTCAAAAATATAAATATTCAAATCGGTTCGCTCATTGAAAACCAGTCGATAAATACGCAAAAACTGGACGAATCTGTCTCAAAAATCAAAGACATATTCTCAAGAGCATTGGTCGATGTAGTAAATGATACAAATTATGCCCAATAGAGGATATGTCATATCGGCGTTCAATTTGGAAAATGTAAAGACGCAGGACTATGTTGCCCCAAAAGAAGATATTCCAACAACAGAGCCAACATTTACACCACCCGTATTAATTGAAGATCGGGTCTCTCTGACCACAGAGATTGATCAGAAGAGTATGTTTGGAACACTCGTTTTTTCTGATTTGAAACTCCAAGATCCGGATAGTGATTTGGCGATTTATATGGACACTGTATTATTTGATGTTTCACATCCAAAAAATATCGTCAAAACTTCAATGCAGGGACGAGCTGGAACGGTCAAAGAATATATTTCAGATGGGGATTATTCTATTAGCATCAAAGGAGCAATTGTAAACTCAATAGGAACTGCATATCCGGAACATGATGTAAAAACATTAATTGAATTGCTGCAACTACCTACAGCATTAATAGTCACTTCACCTTACTTGCAATTATTCAATATTTATTCCCTGGTTGTAGATGATTACACTTTCCCACAGCGCGAGGGGTTTGAAAACACGCAATTTATTCAATTATCATGTTCTTCTGATGAACCAATAGAACTCGTATTAAATGCTTAGGTTGACCCGTGATATACAAATAGAAGAATTTATCCTGGACGGTATTGTGAATATCGAAATTGAATCGTCTTGGGATATGCTGACTGACGTATGTCGAATGACCTTCCCACGCAAGGTTGATTGGTTGGGTAAATCAATAGCATTTGGCAATGAGTCGAAGCTAAATAAAGGTGATACAGTTAACATTGCACTGGGTTATGACGACCAAAATGATGTTGCGTTTCAAGGATTTGTTACCTCCATATCCTCGAAAATACCTGTAGAAATTAAGTGCGAAGATCATGCGTGGTTGCTGAAGCAAAAAACGCATACGCTGTCATTTGCTGATGCCAACCTGCAAGATGTATTGGCTGCTATTCTTCCGGCTAATATTGATGTTGTGGCTCCGGACATACGTCTGGGGCCATTTCGCCTTTCAAAAGCAACGGCTGCTCAGACATTCGATTATTTACGAAAGCAGTTTTTCCAGAAGGCCTTTTTTCGAAATGGCACACTTTACGTTGGATTCGCTTATCAACCAGAATTACAAAAAGCCCATACGCTCAGGCTTGACCTAAATATCGTGGATAATAGTCTGGATTTTGTCCTTGAAGAAGATGTAAAGATTAAGCTGAAAATAATCAATATAACACCGGGAAATGAACGAGAGGAATTCGAATTCGGGGATCAGGAAGGCGAACAACGAACGCTTCATTATTACGACAAAAATGAGGAGGATATTAAACGGATTGGCGAGGAAGAAATTAAAAGAATGAAATATACTGGATACCGTGGGTCCCTGACCACTTTTGGAAAGCCATTCATAAATCATGGCGATGAGGTCGAACTAGTGGATCCAGTTTATCCGGAGCGTGATGGCAAATACCTGGTGAAACGAGTATTTCGACGCTTTGGAATGGAGGGCTATCGGCAGGAACTTGAATTAGATATTAAAGTAGGATGACCAACATAAAAGAATCCATCCGGAAAATAGTGAAAAGCGAAGAGGAGGTTTATTCTCAAGTCTGCACGGTTGTATCAATTGACCGGGATAGTCGAACTGCTCATCTCAGACCGATTAATGGTGATGCAGATATCCACACAGCCAGACTTCAAGCTTTGCCTGGCAGTGATATTGGGTTAGTTGTTTATCCGAAAGTGGGATCCTTCGTCATTGCCACATTTATCAATAAGGTCACGGTCTACGTCGCCATGATGGATGAGATTGATGAAGTGGTGTGGATTTCGAATAAGGGCTTTCACATCGCTTCGCCAGATTTTGATTTGACTACTGAAATGAATGTGTTTGCGGATTTAATTAAAAATATGCTCGAGACAATGGAGAATTTCCAATTGCAGACCAATCAAGGACCAACCATCCAGGTGATGCCACATGTATTATCCAGGATAGCAACATATGCAGGGAGATTTAGAACAATTTAAATCACACTTGAATAAAATATTAACCTGATATGCCACTAGTAAAGGATGTCTTGAAAGCGTCAATAAAAGCTGCATATGAAAAGCAGGCAGCGAAAAGTGATCAATATACTGATCCTGAGGTAGTGCGAGATGAAATTGCAGATGACCTTGCTACTGCCATCTATAATTGGATACTCACAGCAACTATTGGAACTCCTAGCGGACCGGGAACAATAACATGACAGACAGAGAAGATATATTATTTGGTGTAGAGAATGACGAATACGACGTACTGATCCGGCATGGCGATTTTGTGATTGGCCAGAGTAATTTGCAGCACGTTCTTCACATCATGGAGGCATGTCCTGGACAATATCGCCAATGGCCATTTGTTGGAGTTGGCGTGCGTAAAATGCTACATAGCTCTATCACGGGAAATGAACGACGAGATGTACAGCTGCAGTTGCATTCGGATGGATACAAATTCATCAAGGAATTGACCTTTATTGATGGTAAGTTCAAAGTAAGGCTATGAAGAAAATAACCGTATGGCCGGGTCAGACGATATATGATATAGTCCTTGAAGTACTATGGGTCCATGCTTGGTCTCCAATATTTATTGGAGGATAATCCGGGCATACTAATTCCTTCAGTAGAAGGTATGGAACTCAAGATCCGGAAAAACACATTCATTGATCGATCGGTGGTCGATTATTTTTCAAACCGACAAATAGCTACATACTAATGGCACGTAAGATTCTTGAAATATATGACGAGATTATCGAGGGAAAAGGAACTTCAACCTTCATTAACCGGCCTGCTACCGCTTGGTGAAACATCGGATAATCTGTTGGATGATTTGACCTCCGGTTCGAAGGTGGCGGTCTGGCGACTATGGGCCTACTTGACATCGGTGGCCATTTATATTCACGAGCTACTTTGGGACAACTTCAAAGTAGTAATTGAAGAAATTGCAGCTGCAGCTCCTGCAGGAACACCTCGATGGTATCAGAAAAAAATGTTTGAATTTCAATCTGGTGATAGCCTGGTGTATGTGGACAACCAATATGTCTATGATCCGATAGATGAAACCAAACGAATAGTTACAAGGTGCGCGATAGAAGAGCGACCGGACGGCGTTTGTCATCATCAAGGCCGCCAAGACCAATTTGTCAAATGAAATTGAGCCATTGATTACTGCCGAAAAAGATGCATTGGAAAGCTATGCTCATAAGATCAAATTCGCGGGTACACGATTGGCAGTGCTATCTATTCCGGCTGATGTTTTGAATGTTGGATTCGATATTTACTTTGACCCTATTGTTCCGCTTGTCACAGTTCAGGCTAACGTACAGGCAGCAATGGATGAATTCTTATCTAATCTACCATTTAATGGAGCATTCAATATTACGGCTCTTACAGATGCCATTCAGGGGTCGGAAGGTGTTGTAGATCCCGTGTTTCAAACAGCCTCCAATACACCTTCAGGTGGTGTTTTAACACCATTTGTTGTTGAAGTAATTCCGGCTGCTGGCTGGTTCGAATATGCTGATACAGCTGCAAACATGTTTAACTGGATACCAAAAGTATGAGCTGGAGCATGAACATATACGAGGTAGTCAGGCATGTCATACCTCACTTTTTGCAGAAGTTGGGAAATTCGCAGTATTGGATTACACCTGATAATTTGATGTGGATCATCCCAACGGGGCAAGGTTGGGGGACTGGGACTCCTTCCAAACACCTGGAGTGGATAAAGTCGTTGCTACAGCCATTACAGTCCTTACATGATCGCTTCTCAGCTCAGGCTGCGAACACGCTCTATATTATGAATATCACAGGACAAGTGATATATCTTGAACACTATTTGAACGATCTTTTCGACCCTGTTTTAAGGCGAATTTTTATCGCTGACGGATCCATCGTGTTGCCTCCATATTTATACAATCTAGTGGACGATGAAGAGCATTTGTATCTGTACAATAAAGCAGATGGAGAAGCTCCTTTCTATCTATACAACCGGCCAGATTATGGAGGTCAATCAGAGTTCATTGTAATGGTGCCTGCGGCTATCATACTTACGCCCATATTAATCAGTCAAATCAAGACAGCTGTGAACAAGTTTAAACAAGCTGGTGTCAAATATTCAATCGAAAACTACTAACTATGAATCAACTACTCATACCTAACGGCGGCATGCCTCTTGAAGGCGATGATCTGCTATTTTTGCAACAAGCCCTACGTGATTCGTTCAGCTCGATGATGAAGGCTCTGTCTCCATCAAAAGGACATTTTATACTGCAGGGCGTCAACCCATCGTACAACGAGATCACCGACGAACTAACCTGGGATACCGGAATTGTATCCATTGATCATGAGATTTTGATCTTGGACGCCGGATCTGTTTCATCAGACTCATACGACAAAATTGACCTGGTGTTCAGTATTGGTTATGATCCTGCCGGTCTTGATGTGTTTGCCGATGCGGTGGCCAAAGAGACCTATGAGTTAAGAAAGGCGACTATTGTAGTTAAGGGATCACCTGGTTTAGTCGACCATCCGGTGATGGATCTGGGATATCTGAGAGATCTCACAAACTGATGTGTATGAGTTGATCACTCTAGGCGGTGCAGGATTAAGTTCCTATCTCTATGCGTACAAATCAAATGGACGTGTAACACTTGAAGGGCAGGTTCAGGTGTCGCAGTTGTCGTCATTTCCAGGTGAACTTATTGCTGATATTCCTGTTGAAATTCATCCAATGGAACCTTTACTTCCTATTGGTGAGACGAGAAGATGGGGCATAATAGTTGATGTGTTCGGACGCGAAGTG
>CBDFMS010000003.1:0-9496 GCA_965249735.1 Saprospiraceae bacterium
GGGTAGTTTATAACAACATCTAAGTTTCTTTTATTCGGCTTTTCAAAGTCAGGTAAATTAATCCGAAGCGGATTGACTACATTGAATGACCCTATTTCGCGTATTACCGAGGGGGAGGTGCCGTCAATTTCAATATGTAAAAACGAGCTGTCTCTGTTAAAATCGATTATCCTCCATTCATCGATTTCAAAACTTTGAGTTCCGATATGTTTAAGTACTTCGTCATTTTGACGTTTTTCGTCTTTTTCGGAAATAAAATATCTGAAGTTTTCAAACGCGCTTCCTCTTAATATCAACTTAAGTTGAATTCTTGCCTCACCATTATTTGATAACTGAAAACTATAATCTCTTTCAAGCAAGACGTCGGCTGGTAAAAGTTCAGGCGTTTTAACAAGCTGACTCTCTTCTCCATGAACTGCCAGGGCATATCTATTCTGAGTAAACGTGCCGAGGTAATTAAAAGGCAAAGCACTGGATGTGTTCTCAAGCCACATAGTGTCTTGTTTAAAAGGAACCATAAGTATCACATGGTTAAACTGTTGACCTGGAAGGTTCACATCTATTTCTGTCTCGTTTTTCCCCGCTTTAATGATGGTATAAAATGATTCGATGCCTACACTCTTTAGCATTGCCTTCATAAAAGTTGTGAGCGCTTTGCAGTCTCCGTACTTATTCTCGCATACATATGAAGCGGGATAACTTTTGAGCCCACCTACATCTATAGCAACGTTGATATATTTGGTGTGATCTTGTAGGTAATAGTAAATTGTTTTAATGATTTCATTTTTAGTATTGATGCCATCAATCAGTTTAGCCACAGTCCTTTGTTCTAGTGTTGTCAGTTGATCTGTACCTTTATTTAATTCATCCAACCAAAGCCCGAAGGATGACCAGGATGTTGAGATGCCGGACACCCCATATTTAAAATGAGATGGAACAACTTTAACGATAGGTGTCAATTTTTCAGCTGATGGAGAGTAGATTTCATTCTGGGGAAATTCCATAAACGAAGATCGCCAACGCAGTGTTTTCCTATCATCCAATTCAGACTCTTCATATGTTGTATGTTCTGATGAATAAATGGTCATCTCAAAGTCTGATGGGAGGATGATCTCTAGCGAACTTTCGATTGTTGGTACATTCCTATAAAGAAGAGGGGTCCACCATGCCAGGTATAGATATTCTTCCTCTTCAATGGTATAGGCGTATTCAACTCTATATGGATATTGATTCCAATAAAGATCAAATTCTGTTATTAAGTCATCTTGATAAAAAGCCTGGTAAGAAAGTTCGTTTCGAGTGACGAGATCTTTCTTCTTTAGCTTTCTTATTGTATTTCCATTGACATCAATTATATGGGCATAGTTAAATGAAAATTTTTGTTTGGGATTGTGTCTCATTTCAACATGAGACAACCGGCTATCTTGTTTATTATTTACCTGAACGAGTATGGTCTTTTTAGTCGTTTTCTTACCATGAGCACCAATGGTGATCTGAGTCTTATAGCTGATTACTTGGCAAAATGATGTTTGAAATGAACCGCTAAAGAACAAAGAGACAAGAAGATATTGTAAAACTCTAGAGGTCAAAGCGCAACTTTTTAGTGACATCAAATAAGTCTAACTTTTGTATATCCGGAACTCGATTCAGAAGTTCCGGTATATCATTTATGTCGCTTTGCTAAATTAACCTTTTTAGCAATGAAGTCCAAGGGAATGGCAACACTTTTGTTGTTAATATTCAATGTGTTCGTGTAAGTTTTTGCGGCTTTTTATGATGCACGCAGAGCATGGATTGGATAGAGTGCAAATTGAGTCCTTGTTGTAGTAGATTGCTATTCTTTCATTGTGAATCATTCTTCTAAAACCTCAACGAAAGACAACTCAGACCACCATCAAGTTTTTTGAATTCAGAAACATCAAGTTCTTTTACTGCATAGCCTGCACCCTTAATCATATCTTTCGCTTTCGGATATCCTTTTGGTATGAGCACCGTGCCATTCACCCATAAACAATTGGCCGCATAACGTTCATCTTTGTCAACTTCCAGAATATTGAACCCGTTAAATTCTTCTTTTGATAGAAATTCACCACATGCTAGTAAGTTATTTTGCTCCAAATATGCAACTCCTGTCTTTAAATGCAAAACTTCTTGTAGCGGCACTGTAATCCCTCGCATATCGTATTTCTCCAAATATTCGATGACCTTTTGAGCACCCTTTTCATTTGTTCTTTCTGAAAGTCCAATATAAAAATCCGAACCCACCATCATGATGTCTCCTGCGTCAACCGTAGCAGGTTCCCGCACCTCTTCAATATTGCTATAATACGCTTTCAGTACGTGCTTCATTTCTGTGATCTCTCCACGTCGTGACGGCGCTCCCGGATTTGTTATTATTGCGCAGTCGCTCGTTAGTAGTGCTGTATCTTCTACAAAGGTGGAGTCGGGATATCTTTCGTCTTTTTCCAGAACGATTACGTCTAATCCACATTCTTTCAAGGCGGCTATGTATGCAGCATGCTGCAGCAGGGCCTTTTCATAATCAGGTGGTCCCAATGCTGCGGACGTCAAACCTCTTATCATGCTTTTCCCCGGTGTTCTTACTATTGCTGTCTTAAACATGTAGACTGATTTTGCATGCCAACTGTATGGTGTATGACTTATGCAGAATGGTGAAGTATTCCGATAAAAATCATATTAATAAAAGTAGCAAAAACACTTAAGCCGAACCACCTAAGCAATGAATGATACTTGTTGTTAGCAGATGTTATTAATTTCATCGCTGTAATTTATTGGCAGACCTGATGCCGAGATTTACTCACCTAAGTATTTGAGGAAGAATTTCGTTACATCTAAATTAACTTCAGAGGTAGTCCCATGCCCAACATTTGGATAAGTTCTAAATTGTGCAGCTACATTTTCTTCTATATAGATGTGTTGACATTTTTCCCAACGACCTGGCACGTCTTTCCCAAGTTTAGAATTAATAATATCTCTGTCTTCCAAACTGTAGGCATCATCAAATTGAACAGCATCGTTGTTATCTAGTGCGCCCATATATATGAATTGAGGGACTTTTTTGTATGCTTTTTCGTCAAAATGAATATCTGTGATATTTTGTAAGTCATTTATACCTAATGGATAGTTTAATTCCTGATTGTCATACATCTTTAAAGGAAGCATTAATTCTCCATTGATTCCGCCTGATGCGGCCGCCTTAATGATTTTAGGATGCATAAATAAAAACCTGTTCGTAAAAGTACCTGACGCAGAAAACCCATTTAGAAAAAATTTGTCTTTCGTTTGAATTTCTAATTTGTGTAGCTTTTCTTTTGCATCTTTTACCATTGAGATGAGTTGAAGATCCAATCTCATTAGTATTGGTTCTTTTTCAAGCATAACATCTCTGTCCAGTGCATGTGAATATACAAGTGGTTTTGAGGCTGGCCTTGGAAATATGGGGACTAAAAGAGGTATTTTTAAATTCGTTGATATGTTATTACCGACAGAGTTTACCGAGGCTAATTCAATAGCACTTTTTTTATGTATTCCTAAAGAATCAGAAACAGTACCGGTATTGTTCGGCTCGACTAACAAATAAATCAACTTATTTTTTGGAGTTCCTTCTGGCACAAAAAGAATATAGGAGCTATAGAACCCCTTTTCATCATTGCTGTTTACAATTAGAAGACTATCACTTCTGAAAACACCTTCATTCAATTTGTGTGAAGTATTATTTTGAGAACAAGAAGATACAGTAAGAATAAAAACAAGAAGCTTTAAGGCTGAATTCATATTATTTATTGATTATAAGGACTATTTAAATTTTAGTATTCTGCGCGTTTAAGATTATTGCGAACTGCTCGTACATGCGATGGCGGTGATGATAAGCCCTGATGTACGAAATATACTTTATCGAGCGAAGTTTTCATTCTAATTTAACTATTCCAAATTTATTTAATTTTTGAATATTTTTAAACTCCTAATAAAGTTCCTATGATCTCTGGCTTACAGTTTAAGTTTGAAACCTTTCTTTTCGAACCACCCTGTTAAGAACACAACAAGTAGTGCAAAAATAAAAGAACCTATAAGGCCTATAATGCCATTATTTAATAACTCTGGGAGCCTGATTCCGGTTATTTCCTTAAGTGGATAAATAATATACGGCAGCATATAGCAGGTAAGTGTGGCTGTTCCTGCAGGTGCAATGAATTTTGCCCAATTGATTTTCTTTTTTACATCTGCAATCACATAAAGTATAGCAAACAGCATAAAACCAATGCCAACATTGACACCCAACCACGAAGGAGTTCCCTGAATTTTTGATATGCCCCACAGAGGTCTTGTTCCAATACCAAAGCTTATGGTTAAAACTCCTAGTATTGTAAGTGCCGGGAAAATCCAATGGCTGTGTTCTTTAGAAAGTCTTCTAAAAAGCAAGGTAGCTACAATACCTGCGGAAGTGAAAGCAGGAATTGTTCCTGTATATATAGTCGATAAGAAACTTAAGCCATTTGGTAGTGCAGGCAAGGCATCGGAATGATCTAATACGGACAATATACCGAGGACTAAAAATAAACCTGCCATTAAAGCAAAATTCCCTCTAAAGAGAATGAATGCTAAGGCGTTAATTAAATAGGCCCAACCTATTAATCCTAAAATCCCCCACCATTGGGTAGTCATCCATATTTCGCCATCATTTCCTCCTTTGTAGATGACTGCCAAGAATATGAGTAGCACCAATCCAAATAATTGTAATGGAGTGTGCCATTTCTCTGATACAGGACTCCGCCTCCAATGCATCCAAATAAGTCCTACAGCCGCCGCCATGAATATGCACCACCAAAATTTACCGATTAGCAGGCTTTCATGATGCGCAGTTTCATAATTAACCATGAAAACACCAATTATTAATAATGAAACGGATCTTATAATTATGTGTTTTGCAATAGAACTTATCGAGAATCCTCTTGATCTACGTTGTCTTATGGCTAATGGAATACTTAACCCAACGATGAACAGGAACAATGGAAAGATAATATCTGAAAATCCTAAGTAATCCTCGGTCGCGTTAGCATGTTGTAACCATTTAGGAACACCACTGAGTGTCCAAAAGTCGTTAACCCAAATCACTCATGAAATCCATTGACCATGTTTCATTCATTCGGCCTGGGACTACTAATGGGACTCTGTTTCGACTAGGTAACCGTTTTTTGCGTTTAACCTTTATGTTCAAATTCATTTGTTTATAAACACGATATACCCGCTTGTGATTCCATCTCATGCCTGCTAATCTGATCCTGTGAAAGAGCTTCCAAAATCCGTTTGTCGGATGCCGCTTGGATAACTCAGAGAGCATGCTAATAACCTGATCGTCTTGCGATTCTTTGAGTTTGTAGTAATAAACAGACTTGCTCAAATTAATGACACGACAAGCTTGTGTGATATTTACCTCGTACGTTTCCATGATTCCCTTTGCTATTTGCCGTTTAGCACGAGGCTTTAGAACTTTTTTTCAATCACATCTTTGAGAATACGATGATCTAAACTCAGCTCTGCATACATGCGTTTCAGTCGTTGATTCTCCAGCTCAAGCTCTTTTAATTTCTTCAACTGAGTAGTTTCCATGCCACCATACTTCTTGCGCCAGTTATAAAAGGTAGCTTCGCTGATACCATTTTCACGACACAAATCAGAAGTCTTGCGACCAGCTTCATGAGCCTTTAGAATCGATACAATCTGACTTTCTGTAAATCTTGATTTCTTCATGACAATTCAATTTAATACTTTAGTTTTGAATCGTCCAGTTTTTGGGGAAGCTTTCACATGGTTAAGGCTCTGAGAATATCGATCGAAGCAAGTCTATTATTTGGCATATAGCACCTGATATTGGGAGATATTCTCACTCCATAGCTGAAATAATTGCTGCGTTCACGTTCTCGGCAGACGTGTAGCCCCGCGTTAATACGATCAGCCTATCTTTGTATTGGAGGAGTAATTGAATCGTTTCGTAAATATTCCTATGTCCAGATTCAGGGCTTCTAAAATGGAATAGTCGTTTTCTACCGATGCCAGATCTTTATTTTGGTAATAAAACGCCTCCTGGGTCATTTTTTTCACTAATTCTTTATATTCATCAGAATTAAATCGTTTCGTAAATATTTCTATGTCCAGATTCAGGGCTTCTAAAATGGAATAGTAGTTTTCTACCGATCCCAGATCTTTATTTTGGTAATAAAACGCCTCCTGGGTCATTTTGAAAAACTCAAATTCCGGATTCATGTGCCTGACCACAACAACAGCCCGACAGGAAGGTTCTGTATCGTAATTTAAATCTGTTCTATCCAAAATATCATAGTTGAACGGTTGATGACTTGCCTTATTGACATCTTGCCAATGGTGTAATAGGAAGTCCTTCATCTCGTTTATCGGCTTCTTGTAGTATGGTCTAAGGCCACCGGTCACCAGTTCAACATCCATCTGACTTTTGTGCTGTTCTACAAGTTTTTCCAGTTGTGGCGCGAAGCCATAACACCAGGAGCACATGGGATCACCGACATATATTAGTTTTTCTTGTGCATTCATACCAAGGGTTGTTGCTAAGCAGATTAAGACAAGTACAATTTTCTGTATCATGAAACTTCAGGTTTAGAAGAGTAGTTTTCTGATTTTACTCCGCATGATCCCCACAAGTTTGCAGATGTCATTGTCGATGACGGTCTGTGTATCGTGAGTTGCGTTGGTTAGGAACTAAAGTAGTAAAAGAAAACGAACCAGAGGGAATCCTATGAATTTTCCCGGAAACACAAAACAACCAAATAATTATACACCTTGTCGACCTTTCGTTTTAATTTGCCTTCAAGACTGCTTGTGATCCAGCGGGATTAGGGTTTGCTTTTGGCTGACCACCCTTATATTCATAAAAAGTATAAATAGGTTTGATCGCATTTAAAGCATTGTGTGCAGCGATACCGGCTAAGGCCTCGGTCCTAACGCCATTGAGGGTCAATAAACCGTCTTTTTCAATGGCTATTTCCATTATCTTTTCATTCCGACTCAATATGGTCTCTGGACTGTAATTTTTTATTTCTACTCGATCTGATTTACAACAATAAAATAGAATTGCGATAGAAATGAATATGAGGGATTTACAGAAACGTGATTTAATAGTTTTTTTAATGATTAATTGATAATAACAAACGTAAAAAGCAGAGCCATCCGCCTTGGTAAGTTAATAAAATGTAAATATTTTGATTTTAGCGCTCGCTATGCGCTTTGGGGGTTTTTCAAATATATCGAGCGGCAATACTGCAGTGACACCGTCATTTACAAAGGCTATGATTAGATATTCAGACGTTGCCGTTTCCGGCGCATCGACCATCGTATGTTGTAGGAAGTATCGGCATAACACACCAACATGCTCCATTCTAGTCTTCCTCTTTCGGATCAGAGAACCAGGAGTCTCTGAATATTTGCCATTGGTCATCTACCTTTTTCCAGACTAACAAATACTTGCCGGTAGCCTTCCAATTTCCTCCGGCATGGGCAAAATAGCCTGTTCCTTGTTCTACAAGTAAGTCCTCATTTCCCCATAGACCTGTGGTTTCAAAACTACCAATGACGCTGTCACGTACCCAACCATCAAAGTTTTTTACAATGCTCTCCCTTCCCATGGTTGATGCGCTTCCGTCATGAAAGATTTCGGCATCTTCGGCGTACAGGTTTGCAAATAGCGCTTTATCTCCATTGGCCATTGCATTTTCATAATCTCTGAGCCGAGATTCTATTTCACTTTTAGCTTTTTCTATATCGAACTGAGCCGGTTTATCTATTGGTTGATCACAACGTGTAAGAATTAAAATTAAGCAGGCGAATAGTCCAAGTTTGAATATTCTGTTTATTAGGTAGTATGCTTTCATAATTTAATTTTTAAGCAATCGTTTGAAATACATTTCCTAGAATGTTTCCGTGAATGATTCCGATGTGAAGAATTTAGCCAGAATTTCGAAGCAGGAATTGATACGCCTCTAAAATACAAACTTTGACTTAAACAACGATTAATCCCAATGAGTGATACACGTTGTAATGCCATGTGTGTAAACACAAACTATGATGAATTAGTAATTATATTCTGAATTATGATCCCAATTACCACTAATCCAAAGAAAATACACATGGTGTATAGAATTGACTTCTTTAAACTAAGGTTGAATGAGAGGTGATAAATGCTCAATGAAACAGCCAGTATTTCAACAAAATAAATCAGGTTAAACACCATCAAATGTTTAACGGGAAGATCAACGTATGAATAAAGACCTAGAAAATTACTCAGTGAAAATAACAATGCAAATATGAACCCAAACAAAAAAACCGATCGGATGGAAGGCTTTATTTTGAAAATTTCGAAGAAAATGATTCCTACCAATGAAGTCAATAACAGGAAGCTTAAGTATCCTGCAGGAATTAATAAGGCTAAATCATTAAGAGGTTTTAATGCAGGAATATCTTCTTTCCAAAATGCCGAAAAAATTGAGGCATGAAACAAGAAATCGATGCCAATAAAAATTAACCATGCTAATAATATAGAAATCAAACGTCTTTTATTAGAAATCAATCGTTTCATTTTGCTTATTATATAACGGTTGCTATATGTTCATACCTGCTCCCGATGGTTATCGGTAGTTTGTTTCAATCTAATATTCAAGATAAGAAATTTGACCGAAGGGAATGACGGTACAATGGTCTTCGGGCCCAATGAATTTCCTCTGGTTATAAAATTCAAGTTTGACTCCGATTTCGAATTGAGGATCGCTCGATATTGGTTGATTCCCGCCTGCCGACCGGGCAGGTAGTTGACGATCACATGCGTGATAAAGTCCTTTATTATCATGTGAGAATACGGCCCTTGGAACTACGCCACAATTCGTAGGCGAGGGATATAGTGTTCCTATCGTTATTTCGCAGTTTTCACCGGGTTTAAGGGTTTTATTTATGATATAAGGGTTATCCAGGCAGGTTTTTATAAAGTCATCGAACCCATTAATTATGCGGTCATATAATGTTGCTGTATTTGGGGTTTGTTCTTTTGGTAACAAGAATACTCTATACTTTTTATCATTACACAATGTTGGGAATTCGTACTCTTTCGATAAAGCTATTTGAAGGTGAATTGGAATGGTACTGTCATTTGTGATAATAGATGTAGCGTGTATTAAAAAGTGTGTGATCCCTAGCGAATCGTTAGGGGTTATTCTCCGGTTTATCCCGTTTTCAATCTTTAGTCCGGTTTTCGACGGAAGGTGCCGGTCTAAACCGTCTTTCACCTGTGGGCCATTTTTAGGTGATTGCCGAGCACAGGAGCAAACAATCACTGTAATTAAAAGGCCGAGTATAGTTCGGAATAGCATTGATGAGAATTTTTGATCAATCAGCCCCGCTGGCCTTCTTCACGGTGTCAACCCAACTGTTCCAATTCAACTTCTGTTTTTCAAAGTCC
>CBDFMS010000004.1:0-14538 GCA_965249735.1 Saprospiraceae bacterium
GACTTCTACCAGCACGCACTTCCCGCTATCCTGTGGAAGGTGAAAAATATATGAAAAAGAAGATTCTCCTCTGTGACCATTGGCTTGAATCGCATACGGGTGTGAAAGCGTAACTTCTTGAATTGTTTTTAAAACCTTGGAGAAGTCATTGTTTTTAACAAACACGATCAATGCAACCTTGGAATCTCTCCAGGTTAAGTACCTACCGAACAATTGAGAAAGTGCTTTTATATACTCTGACTGTCCATGCCAGAATTTGCATTCAGCTACAAATAAATTACTTCCGTCAGGAGCATATTTTAGCAAAATGTCAGTTTTTCCAGCACGATTAAACGACTCGCCTGTTGCCGTTACTCCTTCGTATCTGGTCTCAAGAATAAAAAGAAATTGGTCCCTTATTCCTTCTTCATCTTTATCTGCATATAAGGCAGGCTTTTTTTCCATGCTTTTTCCTCCATCATAAATGACCTTGAGAATATCATCGTACATTTCGTTACTCATCGTAGGTTCAAGTGTAGGATTTTTTCCCGTCTTTGCTTTTGGTTTTGGAATTATTTTTTGCCTAATTGTGGGAACTTTAAAAACAGATTTCGTTTTTGCATTTATTTTGACATCTATAGCAGTAAAGAAATCATTTTCTTCTTGATATTTATCTTTTTCTGTTTTAATATAACTTTCGATTGATTGAAGTAATATGCTATTTACCGAGTTCAAGCTACTATTCAGTTGTTCCATATTGAAAAATGCTCTTTCATAGATTTGGTTTTTAATTTTCTTAAACTTCATAGGGTCTTGATTGGAAATCTTAAGATCAAAGGACACTGTATTCTTGCGTTCATCAACTTGAATGTCACATGATGAGACTCTATGAGGATTAGGTTGAACTTTAAATAAAACAGCAGAACCAGAATAACTATAGGAAATTGTAAACACATATGTACTTGTGTCGTACTGCCCTCCCCAATGATCATTGCACAACTGGGTGATTATTTTTGGTTGTGATATCACCTCAGAGTCACGATCAACATTCAGTGGAATCAACGCATACTTATTGCAAAGGTATTTTGCGTATTCGTTAAGGTCAACACCAAGAATATATTCTTTGCCAGCCGAAGTGATTTCTTGTTTTATTTTTTCGTGAAAATTAGTGGAAAAGTCACTAAAAGGTATTTCGCTAAAGGATCTCATTATTGTCTATTGAGTGTTGGCATCATAGGAAAGTAAATATCGAGTAGAGTGAAGTAAAGTTATTCATTTAAACCTACGGAAACCCCGCAAAGGTGAATAGCTTTACTTCAGCCCTCTCACACCACCGGACGCACGGTTCACGTATCACGGCGGTTCTCAAGATTAAGTGTAAGATGGTACTTCCTGTGCGTTTGAACCAATGACACGAGACATAGTTTATCAAAGGAACTTTTCGGGAAAGCCAAGGATAGTTCATTTAACTGTGTCTTTTGTTAAAATTATTATTGTTCTACTTCCCACTTTTGGGAAGTAAGGTGAGGTTCTGGAAGGAGGCCGTAGGCCGACTGGAAGAACCTCACCTTACCTTTATCATATTTCCTTGGGTACCCTTTCTGGATAGTTTTCCATGATGCTACGCTGGATCTGCGTCCAACCATGTGCCTTTTTACACCACGATTTTTTATTGTGCATCAGGGACAAATATAATTGCTTTGTCAGGGCGGCCTGTGATACCCAAGCGGCCTTCGATTTAATTAATTTGCGCATGACTCTATGCAATGCTTCCACTGGGTTGGTCGTATAGATCATTTTTCTCATCCCTGGATTAAAGTCCATAAACGCCATTAATTCATCCCAATTTTTTCTCCATTAATCTACGATGTATTGGTATTGTTTTGACCATTTTACTTCGAAGGTCAATAAGGCACTCTCAGCCTGCTCCAGTGTCGGCGCTGTGTATATTTTACGTAAGTCCGCAATCACCTTCTTTGTGTCTTTTGAGTCGACGTATTTAAGCGAATTTCGAACTTGATGAACCACGCATTTTTGAACAATTGTTTGAGGAAATACCTCTGTTATTACTTCTGAAAATCCAGTCAAATTATCTGTGCATATGACCAGTATATCTTCAATTCCCCTACGCTTAAGATCCTCCTATATGATTCCCCATTTACCTGCCCCTTCACTGCCTTGTACGTATAGACCGAGTAAATCACGTTGACCTTCCCAGTCTACCGAATAAGCCGTGTAAAATGTGTGATTACTGTATTTACCTTCATTTCTTACCTTAAAATGTATCGCATCCAAATACACAATGGGATAGAACGATTTAAGCTCTCTATTGCGCCATTCCTGTATCTCGGGCAACACCTTATCTGTGATTTGGGATATTTTGCCCGCTGATATCTCTACCCCATACATCTTGATTAATAATCGCCTAACGTCCTCTACCGAATTGCCTTGGGCATATAAGGCTATTATCTGCGCGTCTAAGCCACTACTAAGCTCTCTTTGACGCTTCGCTATGAGCTCAGGTTCAAAATCTCCATTTCGGTCTCTTGGCGTCTCCACATAAATATCTCCGCTATTCGTCCTGACCTTTTTTACCGATTTACCGTTTCGCTTATTCGAACGATTTGATTGTTGCTCTTCACCTATAAATGAGTCCATCTCGCCCTCCAGCATTTGATTTACCATCGACTGTAGCAACTCGCTAAACGGACTATCTTCTCCTAATACAGGACGTTTGCTGTACAAATGGTCTTTTAATCGATCATACATTTCTGGTTCAACCAACAACTGCTCTTTTTTCTTTCTTTTCTTCATGTTTCACAAAGTTAAGTAGACACAGTTATTTGAACAGTCTCGAAAGCCAGATTCATATGGCTAGCCCCGGCATTCCACCAGGCTCCGCGTTGATTAAAGCTCGACATAACAGCGTGTTCTTCTTTTAGACCACGTTGCATTAATTTCTCTTTTCGAGTCCAAGGTCGTTTCCATTGACGCCATTTAATCTTTCGTAAATGTCGCCTGACCCAGCTGTCCAAATCTTTCGTAAATCCTTTTGTCTCACTTGCCGAGAAATAGATCATCCATCCCCGTAATAGTGGATTAAGGTCTTTTGCCATAAACTTCTTCAGATTGCGTCCTCTCCCTTTTCGTATCTTCTCCTTGTCCTTGTCTTTAAATCTTTTTAGACTTTTCTTTGACGCTTTAATTCGGATTTGTTTATCTGTCGTAAAGCTATATCCTAAGAATTGTCTGTTCCACGGTCGATCTATGGCACTCTTTTCTTTATTGACTTTCAATTTTAATTTCCGTTCAATAAAATTTGTCAGACTTTCCATAACTCGTTTTGCCGTGCGTTCACTTCCTACATATATTTGAAAGTCGTCTGCATAGCGCACGAACTTATGGCCTCGTTTCTCCAACTCTTTATCCAATTCGTCCAATACGATATTTGATAACAATGGAGATAATGAGCTGCCTTGTGGCGTGCCTTTTGATCGCTTTTCTTCAAGTCCATTACTCATCATTCCTACTCGTAGGTAGCGGTCTATCAGATGAATCACTCGTTTATCTGATATTTTCTTCCGTAATTTACTCAACAGTTTTTCATGGGGAACTTCATCGAAGAATTTACTTAAATCCATGTCTACGACCCAGCGTTTTCCTGTTCGTATATGATCCCGTGCCTGTATCACCGCATCTTGTGCTTTGCGACCAGTACGGAATCCATAGCTCATCTCGGAAAATTCTGCTTCGTATAGGGGACTTAATTCCTGATTGATTGCCTGTTGTATCATACGGTCTATTACCGTCGGTATTCCTAGTATACGTACCCCGCCTCCTGGCTTTGGTATTTCTACTCGCTTTACCGCATTCGGATAATAGTCGCTGTTCAACAACTGTTCTTTGATCTTCGGCCATTGCTCTTGCAGGTAGTCTTTTAATTCGCTTATCTCCAGACCATCTACGCCCGAAGATCCACCATTTTTAACTACCCGTTTATAAGCTTTAGCCATGTTCTCGCGGCTGACTATTTGTTCCATTCGTACAGTCTGCGCGTAATCGTTTCTTTTATTATTCCCCGTTTCGTTTGACTTACTCATAAATTACCTCCCGCTTTCCGAGCAGTACTTCCTTTATAAGCCCAGTACATTTCAGTATTGGATCCTAATTCTCCTTCCCGATTCGTTAATAATAATTTCATCGATTTTAATCTTAAGTTCTGTCCTTCATTTCGATAGTCTCAAAACTAATATGACGTCTGCTGACTTCTGATAATTTAGTTTTATGTCTTCATAAAATTTATTGGTTTTTTTCCAACGTATTATCAGATCTCCCCGGGTAATGCGCAGTCACCTTCACACTTATACCTGCCGCATATACATAATTAATTCCCGTGCAAGAATTGGGCTTTAGAGATAAATGCCTCCTCACCCATTAATTATGCCTGACTATACGATTCCTGTTCGTCAGGTCAGTGCTTTGCCTTCAGCTTCCTTCAGCCAGCACCTCGCGATGATAACCTTGCTGTTTAGCTAATATTTCCCCTTACCGGGCATATAGAGGACTTGCACCTCCAAGTGATTGCGCCCTGCCGGGCGCACATCGAAAAAAGCACGCAGAATTTCTACGTGCTGTCTAAAAATCCTTCATCAGCAAACGAGGTATACCCCTCTTTGGCGATAATCTAATGATCAAGTACCTTGATATCAAAAAGTCTTGCGCCATCTTGAATTTTCTTCGTCAGATTCAAATCTGCTTTCGAAGGCTTAAGATTTCCCGACGGATGGTTGTGTGCCTTATGTAAAGCTTTGCATAAGGCCCATTATGTAAAGTATATGGTAATGTAAAGTAACTCCACCAAAGTGTTGTAAACAAAGGGCTCTAGGTGGAATTACTTTACATAATATTATTAGAATCTTCTCAGCCAAGTAATCAAATTCTCATTATTGGCCCATATCGGCTCTTCATTTGGATTGACATTAATGTATGCGTTCTCTAATGCCTCACGTTTCTGTTTGGAATCGGCTCTGGCATAAATTTCTGTTGTCTGAACAGATACATGTCCTAATATGTCCCGGATATAAACCAGGTTCACTCCTGCTTGAAGTAAATGCATGGCTTTAGAGTGTCTCAAGCAGTGGCTACTGATTTTATCGGGGATTAATATCTTATTCTCCTGTCTCGCCATTTCAGCATACTTCTGAACAATGTAATTGATGCCTGCGCGGCTTAGTTTTTCTTTTCTGCTGTTGAAGAATAGAGGATATCTATTGGCAAACGGTTCATTGAGTCGGTGTTCTTTAAGGTAGTTTTTAAGTAATTCGACTTGCCCATCCATCATAGGAACTAATCGCGCTTTATTTCCTTTGCCAACAATCTTAATTGTTGGTGGCTCATTAAGCCTTAGACTTGAAGGCATCAAATCAATGACTTCTTGAACCCGCGCACCAATATCGTATGTAAGCGACAGAAGTGCTAAATCACGTCTGCCTTTTGATGTACTTGTATCCGGTTGCCGCAAGAGTAATTGTATTCCCTCAACCGTCAGATAGTTTATGCATTCTTTAGGAGATCGCTTAAACTTGATAGACATGATTTTCTGACATTCATGAAGATAATCTAGGCTTTCATGCTGTAAATACTTATAAAAAGAATGGATGGCAGCCAAGCGAACGTTGCGGGTTGAATTACTGCATTTTCTTTTCTTTTGTATCCAGTCAAGAAATTCAAGAATCATGGCTTTATTGATTTTACCAAGTGTCAGTTTTTCAAGTTTTAGCTGTTTTTCTTCTTCGATAAAGCTTAGAAGTAGAACAAAAGTATCTCGGTAGGATGCAATGGTGTTAGCACTCGCCCCTTTTTCATTTGTTAGATATCTTGAGATAAAATCGGATATGTATTTTGAAAAATCAGTCGGCCTCATCGTTTTTGAATTTTGGGAATACGTTTAAATAAATCATGTTTACATTTTTAAGCAGATCAGGATACATATTCGAAGTCAGTCTCACGTAATGGTCCGTTGCACCTAATGATTGGTGTCCTAAATAATTTGATAGAATTGGTAGAGAAGCATACAGGTCAATTCCTGATTCAGCCATAACGGCTAACGATGTAACGGCAAAAGTGTGTCTTAAATCATGAAGGCGAGGGGTCTGCTCCTGATCAATAATTTGAATGGATGTTTTATCCAGACATTTTTTGAACCAACTCCTTACACTTTGTCCGCATTTACGGCCGTTCGCATTAATGAAAAAATACGATGACTTGGTTTCGCCTAATGGTAGTTGGTCTCTGTATTTTTTATACTCTTTACAAACAGATGCCAAGGACGCAGAAATAGGTATTACCCGTTCTTTACCATTTTTGCTATCCCGAACGCGTAAATAATGTTCATCCAGATTGACGTCTTCATCTTTGAGAGCCAAGGCTTCACCCATGCGCAGTCCCGTACCATATAACAATCTAATTAATGCCGGAATACAGATGAGGCAGGAGTTCGGATTTGTATTTTTCAATCGTAAATTATCAAGGGATTTGAATATTTCACTAATCTGTTTTTGAGAATAGATGTACGGAATAAATGTATTTTTTGGATAGGGCGGCAATCTGGGGATATGCGAATCGATTCCTAAATCACGTAAATAGCTGGAAAATTGAATAAAATACCTAATTCTTTCATACCGATAAAGCTCGGATTCATTGGGTCTTTTTTCACCCCATTTAGTTGCAAATTCTTTTGTGAAACCAATTGTCATTTCTTCTCTTTTTTCTGCCAAGCGGTCAATTTGTGCTAAAATAACCTTGCCTGTTGCGTACTTATAGCCTAGCTTGTTTTTCATAGCAATAAATTGCTCGACGCGGGAACCATATATACTGTTGTATCGCTTATTCATAAAATATCCCTCCTTTTTGTTCGTAAAAATCACGTGATACCGCTGGAACATCAAGCATGCATTGCTGCATTGATCGAAGGTCAATCCTTAGATAATACCGAGTTGATTCTGTGCTTTTATGTCCTAGAACTTCTGAAATCACTGGAAGAACGGTGCTTTCTTCTAGCATTCTAAATCCTAGACTGTGACGCAGTGAATGAGACCCGAATTTTCTTCCTTTGATGTTAATGCCTGATTTTATGAAGGCTCTTTGCACAACATGGGTAACCACGTTGCTTGTACTGAAGGGTTCGTATGGTGGTCGGCCAGTTAAAAACACAAAGGGCTCCTTGGATTCCGGACGACCGTACTTCAAATAATCAATTAATGCGTTGCCAACATCGGGTAATAATGGAAGATTTAACATTTTCCCCGTTTTAACTTGTTGCATTGAAATGGTGCTGTTATCCCAATGCAAATTCTCGAATCTCATTCGGGAGATATCTGATGCTCTGAGGCCCAGTTTAGCTGCCAAGAGAATAATAGCGTAATTCCGCTTACCCATGGCGCTCGACCGTTTAATTGACGATATTAGTTTTTCGATTTCCTTTTTTGAATAAGTCGAAGGGATCTTAGGTTGATTAACCGATTTGTATTTTGGAATCTTGATTGAATAATCGATAACTGAAAACCCTTGATTAAAGACATATTTCATAAATCCCCGAAGTGTCGAAAGTGCAGTATATATTGGAGTTGATTTTTTGCTGTCCATACTATTTATGAACTGAAGTAGAGTTACCAAGTCAATGTCACTTATTGAGCAGATACGTCTTTCATGACAGAATTGATAGAACCTAAAAAGATTGCGCTCATAACAATGGAGGCGAATCATCGACAATCGTTCTTCGTTTCTCTTATAGTCAAGAAACTCAATGATCAGCTGTCCCAAAGGCCCCTCGAAAAGAATTTGTGTTTTACGAGTACTCACGGGTAAGTCAATACGACTTGTCTCCTGAAACTGGGTCAACATCATCGCTCCATTGAAACGGAATCGCTCATGTTGCGACAGGTCTCGCTTTCCCCGATCTCCAAACTCATGATGCAAAAATCGTTTTTCTACCTCTTTGTCATATTGGTCAATTTGGCTTTCAATCATGTATTCCAATATCCGACGCCAGGCCCTTCTGTATCCCGCTAACGTCAGAGGTGAAAAAAATAATCTGCTTGTCAGATAAGCAATGACCTGATCGACTAGATCATGGAAATTTCTGAATTGTTCGTTCATTTTACAATCAATTTAACTGGTGAATAATCCCACCAAATAAATGATTGTCCCGCCCATTGATCTTTTACCCGCACTTTTTATGTAAAGCAATCTTACACAAGATCCAGCCATACCGGTGGTTCTACTCAATCACTTTACATTACCATATACTTTACATAATGTGCTAATATAATCCCACTGCTGTGACACTGCAATCCAATTGATAGAATGATTTTTGAGCTTACCAAGCAAGCAGAGGTTGTACCACGTCCAATCAGCCGATACCCGAGTACATGATTTGCCCGATCAAGATACAGTACGTAGAATTCTTCATACATGGAAATGGTTTCGTCATTCCATACCGATCTAAGGATGTCATATGCTTCTTGGCTTGAGCGTATCTTCAAGTAATCGGCTTTATTGTCAGGTCGCCGATACGACACCTGTACTTCTTGTAATTGTTTTTTCATGATTTGGTGATTTTTGTTGGTTGGAGAATAGGTGGTGTGAATGACCATGGAGATCAGTCCGTTGTGTGTTCGGATTCCTCATGATTTGGTCATAGGTGGTGGATTGGAAATGATGTCCAACGTGACGGTATAGTGGATCTTGTCAGAGTTTTTCTATGACAGTCTGCATCGTACTTGAGTATTCGAACACAGTGAGAACAGTATTTCAAATATGAAGCCCATATTTCAGGCTCGGAGATCCGAGTCTGATGGCTTGTACATGTTGATTTAGCTGCTCACATATTTTGAGTACCCTTTGTCCATTATGGATTTCAATACAGAGTAGATTTTTTGGTTTGCTTCAACCGCCACATATGAATATTGTGTCGGCCTCCAAATATCAATTCTGTATCGCAATTTTAGTGGTTGAGGTTCTTCCTGTTCTATTGAAATACTGATCATGTTGGAAGAGCTTCCGATTGTATTTTTCGATGGCCTTGTTAAGTTGTATGGAGACATCAACTGTCATTTTTCTGTGCCGATAGTCATTACGAAAACGTGTTGCATTAAACGGCATTTTTATTTTGTTTTCATCTCGTCCCAATTGACGAACAAGGAATTTTTTTCAAGCAGGTTTTAAATAATGCATATCTTCCACTCTTCCAATTTCAGGTCAGAACTGAAACGCGCGCCTACCGATTCGATTTCTTTTTTTGTCTCTCATTGCTTTCAAAATATTCCTTATAGTTTTATTGCTTCTGGGGATTCATAACGTTTGCAGTTGGGTAACAGTCAGAAAAGAATAGGTGGCAAGCCATTCCAAAATGTTCTCCTTGTTGAATAGGGACATTTGATTTATAGAGTAAATTTTGCTTTTGGACTTTCTCTGCTTTCTAAGTCTTCAAAAAGATCCTGAGGGAAGTCCTTTGCTCGCTCTTCTACTGATACATGCTGATTCAATATTGGCTTATAATATCCTGTACTTTTTACCATATAATCATTTAGTGATCTGACTTGAAGGCGATCCAATAGCACACCGCTCAATGATCCAAGAACATGGGGCAAATGAAGACGTTTTGGCATTTTAAATCCATTCTTGATTCGAAAATGATGTGGTTTGAGTTGTTGTAAACGCTCTATAGGAATTCTCGTTTCTTTTCCCAATGGCTGTAGTGTAGACAGACCATTGGCACCTATTACTTTTATCTGAGTATTATTAAGAAGATTGCGCTTCAATCTTTCTTGTTCATGCCCACTCACTAGATTCTGTGTACTCAAAAATAGACTCAAGCCGTATTTTCTGGTTTCCTTTAAAATGATTTCCAGACTAATTCCATGTATGAACGAGTCTGCCTCATCAATAATCAAGTATATTGGATTTCTAGCCTGAGGAGGTAGATGAGCCCTACTAAATGCAATTGCCTTCAGACGGGCAATAATGAACCTTCCAAGTGACTCACTTACTTCTTGCCCAAGTTTTCCTTTACTCAAATTGCAAAGGATAATTTTTCCCTTCCTGGTGCATTGATCGAAATGGATGGTTCTTTTTCACATCATCACTTGGGAGAATGAAGTCGAATTAAGTAAGCTTTGCAGTTTTGTCACAATGCTCGCTTTTGTTCTGATATAGATTGGATTTTGAAAATCGCGTTTAAAGAAGCTTCTATGACTGGGAAATATACTTTGCTTTCATGCCTCAATCAACCGATCATTTCCTTCGTCCATCATAAATTGCTGAAGCTCTTTAAATCAACAAGTTCTAAGTTGTAACAGGGTCGAGATACAAGGTGTTAGAATTGCTTTCATAGGAATACTCAGTTTGGCATCTGGTATCATTTCCTGAAACACTTGTACTAATTGTTTGTGTATAAACCTCCAATTGATGCAGATCAAATTCGCCCACATCAAAGGGGTTTATGCACGGTGTATATCCCGATCTCAACAGTGGATAAAAGTATACAACTCTATCGCGATATTTTTTTGCCAAATCAAACCTCCTCATTTTCTCGACCAAGTCCCCATGAGGATCAAGTACTATAAAACTGGCATTCTCCTTTTTCTTCGTTTTTCTTCGTTGAACATACAATCGCATTTCTAGCAGTGAACTTTTTCATGTACCGGTTTTACCAGTGAGGTAGATATGGCAATCAGCATCTTGTAGTGGGAGAGACTTTCAGATTTTTCTCATTTTCCATCTACAATACCATGGCATTAGCGAAAGTATTTCCGTCATAGACAAATATCGCATGGAATATGAGAAGTAAATGCCTTCCGTTTAATCTTCCCTTTATTATTGTGCTGGACGGAACCGACAATGTACTACACATGTGGCATAACAGGTCAAAAGAGTGCTACACTCTCGATAAGGGTATCATCGGTCCTCAGATTACTCAGAATGAATTTCCCTTGCAATTTTCCAGTGTACGGATATACTTGAGGCGTTTATAAAGTGAGTCGACAAAATGTCCAAAACAACTATTGAGATTAATACCGACAGCATTTTGAAACACGAAGTGCAATCTTTTTTCGAGTCTCTGGGTATGAGTCTGGAAGCATGATTAAATCAATACATGCAACTTTTAGTAGATCAGGAAGACGATGAACCATTGGTACTCTACGAGGTTGCAGACCAAGATGTACCGAAACATGTCAGACAAGCTCTAGAAGAATTCAAGGAAATACACGAAGAGGATTTAACTCTCTTCACCCGCGATGGACATGTTCATCAATAAAATCCAAGTGGATCCGAAACTCCCGGCAATACTTACAGGTGAGAGGACTCACAAAGCAATTCAATAAACAATTGGATTATCTCTTTAACGGAGAATACTCAAAAGTCCACCTTAAGCTAAAGCAACCGAAATCATTGTGAATCCGATCATTCAGAATAAACAAACAATTCAGAGCTCGGTGTAAAATTGAGAACGAAACGCTAAGTATAATTAATATCGACAACCACGACGACAAGCGCAAGTAGTAGTTATAACCGTCAATTTTACAACTACCTCATACGTGCGGTCATCAATCTGACGAATTTCAATTCAATAAAGCTCAACTTCTTCAACATTTGTTTTGACAAAGACGATGGCATCACTGCCAATCCTTTTTTCAATGGCCTCCAATTCTTCGATTAATTCACCCAATTCCATATGGACAAGCTGAAAGAATAAAAGCACATAATAAAACTGTTCCTAAGGATTTCTTTGGTGGATTTTCATATGATAGCGGGAGAAAATAAAAGTGTTATAGCCAAGACGAGCGTCTTGTAAGCACTCAATTAAAAAAGAGTGCGTTCAAACGCACATTGCTGAAGTAATTGTTGTCAGTTTGTACTTTCTCCATACAGCTCATCCTAGTAATTCATTTGACATCAGTAGATGATGATGCTAAACGTCCTGATACTGACGGATGACTGCGGAAGAGAGAAAGAAATACATGACATAACTACTTGCACAATTACTTCATTGAAGTGCGATCGTCGAACATAATAGCTATTCCGAGGCTCTTTGCAAGTGATTCTGAAAAAAGTCGATCCTTTTTTAATGGGATCGACTTGCAAGCGTAATTGTCGACCTTGTTTTTGCCGAATTATTTTATTGTTGCCAATTTTCCATTCATTGGCGACAATACTTGACTTGGTGTAGTATTCTGTTTTAGTAGACTACTTGTTGAGATGGTCTGGAATTCGTTCCATCATTGTTTATTTTGAATGAGCAAGTTTTGTGCCTCTTGCATCGTTTCGCCGTCCACATCAAGATAATGTTGGGTCGCAAGGATAGTAGAGTGGCCCAACATTTCCTGGACAATTTTAATGCTCACTCATTTTTTTAACAGTTCCGTGCCAAATGTATGCCTTAACAAATGATAGGTTATTCTTTTTGTAGGACTTACAGCTTTTTCATATTTTCTCATCATGCGATTGAGTCCTCCACGTCCTAACTTCTTTCCATAGTGAACCTGATCCATACAAATAAAAACTAGTTTTGGGTCTGCCTCTTGAGATGTTCGGTTTTTCAAGAAGTCATGACCATTGCAAGATTTACGTTGTTCGCTATGGAACCTCTTTCATCATCTCATGCTACGGTAGACTAAGGCCATATTTTTAATTATTTCAGGTACCGGCAATCTTCTACTTTTTGCCCCTTTACCCTTGATTCGACTAAATCCGTCATGCGAAAGAAGATCGCTAAAGGTTAAATTAAAGGCCTCATCCCTTCTAAGTCACATCATGAACCCAACCAAAAGGAATAGAGTGTCACGGTACATGATGTCTTTCCTTTTGCGCAACCTGCGTGGTGCCTGCAATAATAATTCTAATTCTTGCTCCGTCAAGGATTGAATTTGGGGTGGTGGCACTTTAGGAGAAGAAATACAGTGATATTGCAAACATGAATTCCCCATAGATATATATCGTCTATAAAATTGCTTTATAGACGATACGTAACACTTCACCGTTCTTAAGTGCATTTTACCGGGTCAATGAATGGAATATTTGGAATGAAATGTTCTGTCTTTGTTTTTTAGATGTTTTATAAAGTCGTATACAACTGAGATTGTTATTTCTTGAATTGCTTTATGTTGCGTAAATCCAAAAAAGACACGTAAATGTTGTTCGCGGGTTTTCCGGGTACTTTGACTTAGACATTTTATCTCAACCTGAAACTGAGCAAATTGTTGTAAGGCCATTTGATGGTGCTTGTTCATGTTTGTTTTTAATAACAAAGTAAATGAACAAGACGCATGCACTCGACTATAACAATATAAATATGGTCATGTTATGACAGAAGTCAAGAGATTATGTGATAAATTAAAATGATTCATCAACCTGATGAACAGGTGCATACGTCCAATTAATTGTGCCATTTACTCCAGAGCTGAATGGACAGAAGTTATAACGTCAAATCAAATAAATACAACTGATAAATAACGAAGTGACGGAGACTAATGTCTTGTACATGTCCTTTAAGTAATTAATCTCATCCTATTCGATTTAAAAATTTTTGAATTTATCTTTTTGATCTCTTCATCCAAATTGATAAATGCATTGGATTAGTAACCCAATAAATATGTCAAAGTCTGCTTTGGGTTTGGGATTTCTAAAAAAAAACCGGAGTTTCCGGTCTAGTATTCCGATGCTTTCATCAAAGTACAGTAATTGTCCTCCATTTTGCAATCTCCTGAGGCGATCATTTCACGATTCAATTGATCGATGAAAAATAATTTCTCACTACTTTCCTCATCAACGAACACTTGGAGATAGTCTAATCCACCGGCCTCCTGAGCTAGTGCTTGAATTTTCAAATAAATCGTCCTGATTTCCTCATCGGAGAGTGAAGACTGAATGCCTTGAGTGATTAAGAACTGACCTGAGAACATGTAGATGCCAGTGCATTCTTGTGGCTTAAGTATCCATCTCATAACTTTCGAATTTTTAGTTTGATGTCATCTTATGAAATCTGGATCCCAAGTCAACCTTTTAAAATCATGTCATTGCTCTCAGTATACTGATTGTAGTGATCAAGTTTAGTTGCATGCGTTTGACAGATTCACTAATTTTGGTCTAGAAAAATAAGTTGTCGAATTGGCTCACTTTTGCGAGCCTGAGATGGATATCATGAATAACATCAATCGAGACCAAAATCATTAGATTTCAACACGGTGTATTGGCATTTGATTGACATAACCGCCTTTTGAAGGCATATGGATGATGATGTAAACAAATAGTGATTATTTTGGGAGAAATAAGATTGAATCTCAATTATTCTGATTCATTGATCACTCTGATAAATTAAGCAATGATCAAAATGTTTAATCCAGCCAATTTTCCAGTAAAGTTTCCGGATCTCACTCATTTTGTCTGTCGAGTAATTCTTGCTTGTGGATTTTGTCAAGTTGTTCTTTACGATACTCTCCTATTTCAAAGTAACCGTAAGTTTTCAGATAGTGCTGAATTCCTTTTAGAATTGAAAAGGAT
>CBDFMS010000005.1:0-14368 GCA_965249735.1 Saprospiraceae bacterium
TTAGACATTGAAGATTGCAGCAATGAGGCTCTAATGGTTAGAGATATAAATGAATTGACATTAACAGATTGTAATCACAAAACAAGCGAATATGGACTACGGGCATTAGATGCCCAATTCATTTATTTTAATGGAATTCATTTTTCTCAAAATAAGTATGGAGTATTTTCTGATAGAAGCAATTTATTCTTTAGAAATGCTTCTTATATAACTAATAATGATATTGGCATTAATTCATACGGCGAAATCCAAAACTATAGAGCATTAACTTTAGGAGATAAAGGATGTGTACAGGTTTCCAACAATGAAATTGGCATTGAAGGTGTTGATATAATTTTAAATATGGATGCCTTTGAACATGCCCAAGCAAATAATAGTTCGTTGGTGTTTCCCAATAGAGTGTTTTCAAATTCTACAACTATTGATATTTGTTACACACTGCCAATGCCATTGGGATATAAGGTCAAAGCCAGAGGAAACTATTGGGGTGGTAGTATACCGACAAATTATTCTTTTGGTGTTGGAGCTCAATGTACTCCAATGAATGATGTTCTTATTTATTATCCCTATGAGACTGTCTATCCAGGTCCACTTTATCCCTCTGATCCAGATTGTATCTGGCCAGAAATAATAGACTTTTCAAATGATGATTTTTCGAGTTTTGAAAATGAATGTGACGAAGAAATAGATGCCGATTATTATAATGGCTATGCAGCTTTTTTATATGAAGGCTTGGAACAATCATATGAGAATTTTGTCAGTGTGACGGAAAAAGATCCCTTTGAATTTGAAATGGCGAATTGTTGGCATAAAATATATGTGGCCGAGTGTTTCGTACAAGGGATAGATGAATCACGTTCATCTGACATGCTTCGTCGGGCATCTTCGACAAAAAAATCATCAATGTTGATATGGCCAAATCCAGTCTTGAATTATTTACATGTAGATATTCAACATGATGAATTAGTCTCATTGAAAATCTTCAATTCTCTGGGCCAATGTATTGGGCAATATGCAGATGTTAAATATGGTGCGGTTATTTCTACTAAAGATTTTGCAAATGGTACATACGTGCTTCTAGCTGAAAGATTTGACGGTGAGGTTGAAGGCGATAAGTTTATTATTTCAAGAAAATAAAATATTTCTGTTTCGATGTCTGAGTGTGACCGTATGCCGGTCACACTCAGACATTCAAGGACCTTGCTCCATCCCGTCAGAGAGAAATCAATAATCATTAGCGCTTTCACTAGTAAAGGTTTATTCTCTCACCATTAGGCAACAACCAGCCGATCATGAAGTTTGCCTTTTGGCGACATTCGTAAATTGAGTTTTTGAACTTATCATCCCGATTAATTTCGTCGAAAGTCTTGAACAAGAACCAATTGTTAATCCCAGTAACATCACTCAATAAATTGCTTATGACGGCCTCCATGGTGGAAGGATTTTGGTAAATGAAAAGCGTTCGGTGTGCCTTGCTATGTCTGTACTTTTTAGAAGGACTTTTAAGGTTCAGGGCCTCGACATGCTTTAGGATTTTTTGATAGCTCTTTTTTGTAAAATCTTTGTTCTCGTATTCCAGGCAATACAATTTTTTACCCTTGTGTGTATCAAGTAAAAAGATGGCATCCGGCTCTAAAAACTTATTCCCCGATAATGGAATGCGGGTTTTACGGGTGAGATTGTTATTCTTTTTGACGTCTCCAAGTGTCTCAATATCTCTATCGTAGAATATGACATTTTCGGTCGTACAACTTTGATACAATTCGATTTGACAATCGATAGCGGCGGTTCGATGAAATAGTGATTGAAGACTCAAGCTGCATATTCCGGAGTTACTGACCCCCTGAATCCGGGATATTGACCCCCTATGTTGAAAACGTGCTAAAAATCATTTGTTAAGATACATGTTTTGATTGTTTACGTAAGCTTTTTTCCTTTTAGATCTATGCGGTGAGCCTTTGGAATAATTCTATCGAGGATAGCGTCTGCGATAGTGGGTTCATCAAAATATTCATGCCATTTTCCGACCGGAAGTTGAGAACATATAATGGTGGCGTTTCTTTCATATCGATCTTCAAGGATTTGTAGCAGGATGAGTTTAACTTGATGAGTGATAGGTTGGAGACCAAAATCATCAAGAATAATGAGTTTAGCTTTTTTGATTCTGTCCATCCATTTGATCAGTGTACCATCGGTTTTAGCGAGTGCAATTTGTTCAGTAAATCGGTTCATGTTGAAGTACAACGTTCGATAGCCTTTGACACAGGCGGTGTGACCAAATGCACAGGCGAGATAAGATTTTCCGCAACCTGTTGCCCCTGTGATGAGAACATTTTCTCCTCGATCGACATAAGCGCAATCTGCGAGTGTTACAATTTTTCCTTTAGATAAATTACGCGTAGTAGAACAGTCGATATCTTGGATAACGGCTGGATATCGCAGTTTACTAAGTCGTAAAAACATCTGCATACGTTTGTGCGAGCGATATTGTTTTTCAGCGTCAATTAATCGGGCCAGCATTTCGTGTGACTCGGGTTGTTGATTGACCGGAAGGCTTAACAGGCTTTCATAAGCGTCTGCCATGCCGGTTAATTTAATTTGCCTCATGGTTTCTAATGATGCATTTTTCATAAGAATAAATTTGTGTCATAAATATGACGGGTTAAAAAAATGATTATTGATAAGCTTCGGGGCCTCGAATATTTTCATGGACTGGTGTGTTAAATAGGTCAACGGATTCGATTTCGAGATCCAGGTTTTTTACAAGAATCCTTTTAATCATTTTATAAGATACTTTGTCTACCTTTTGACAACGCACACAAGCGTTTTCCAATCGCTCAGCAGAATATTTTTCACTTAACCGCAATACGCCTTGACAAGAGTTGAAGCTTTGTGGTGGATGGATAGCCGAGCGTATAATGAATTGAATCGCCCAGTTGGTAGCTGGACCTATTTTATCGGCTTGCCGGATAAAATGTGCTGCATTAAAGCCACGTGCTTTTTTCCATTCAAGATGACTTTTCGGCATGTGGTCCGGATTGGTTTGATGGCGATATGTGTTACGATGAAGCAATCGTGTGTGCGTGGCCACGCGCTGATTATCGATAAATACTTCAACTGTACTCGACGTATACACGATAATGGCTTGGCGTGCTACATATTGAAAGGGAACCGAATAATAGTTTTTTTCTTCTCCGATATAGACGTGATAATCTCGGCGTACCTTAGACTGCGTTGATTTTTTAATCTCAAATAAATCTGCTGGTAGCTCCTTCATTATAGGATGTTCAAACTTTTGGAATTCACTTAATCGACAACCTGGCTTTTGCTGATAGGGCCTATGATTATGATCTGTGAGTTGTTTCTTTATTCCCTCGTTTAATTCGGCTAAACTGTGGAATACTTCATTGCGAAGTGGGGCATAAATACGTGTATAAATTGTTGAGACTAAATTTTCTACACTGGCCTTGTCTTTTGGTTTTCTTACCCGGGTAGCTTCAATGTCAATTTGATAATAGGCCGCTAATTGAAAAAAAAACACATAATTCATTAAAATCAGGCTCATATTTATCGGCACGAATAACAAACGATTTTAAATTGTCGCTTAAAATCACCTTGGGTAAGCAACCAAAAAATAGTAACGCCTGATTTAGTCCGTGTATAAAATCCGTCACTTTTTGACTCGGTAAGGCAATGACAAAACTATGTTGGGTATGGGGCATCGTCGCAATTAATATTTGACATTTATGCACTTCGCCGCTGGACGCATCAATCCAATTCATCGTCTTGCCTGCAAAGTCCACCTGCATCTTTTCGCCTGGCGTGTGATTCATTTTGATCGTAAGGTCGCGACGCCCTATCTCGCGATTTATGCGCTCACAAAATTGGCTGTAGCCAAAGCCATGTTCAAATTCTGATCGATACTCTTCCCACAGTAATTTCTTCGTTACCCCGACTCGACGAAG
Source organism: Saprospiraceae bacterium (assembly GCA_965249735.1). GTDB lineage: Bacteria > Bacteroidota > Bacteroidia > Chitinophagales > Saprospiraceae > JANQSS01. The sequence goes on from CBDFMS010000005.1 coordinate 3,966, forward strand.
CTCTGTGATCCAGAAATCAACCCGCTTGTTGTATTCAAATTCACGCGTATTCGATCCGCTTGCATCTGACTTGTAGGCCAACTCAAAAAGTTCGTCTTCTGCCAACGTCAACGCCTCAGACAGGTCTTTAAAATGAGTTCGTACACGACGAACATAGTCTCGGACTGTGTTCTTTGAAATTTGTAATCTTCTTGCCGTACCCTTAATGGATTTGGTGTCCAGGTAGGTCTCTAAAATATATCTGACTTGATCCATGCGCTTTAATTTTCCCATGCCATAACTCTTTTCTTGAGCCACGAACATGAACATTAATTGCACGTTTCCATAGTCATCTTGAGGGGGTCAAACCTCCGGAATGTTCTTAACACCCTCCAAAATATAGGGGGTCAGTATACCGGAACGTTATTAACATTTTACCTCATTGCAGGGGGTCAAACCTCCGGAATGGTGGGGTCAGTACAAATCGGAATGGGGGGGTCAGTTTGACCGGATTATGCATTTTATGTATTAGTTCATGAAAATTGTTCTGATTTTCCTTAGTGATTATTGTCACTTAGAAGTTTATTCTCGTTCTTTAAGTTTATATGATCGAATATAGCTATCTCCACGGAGCCGTATACATTTTTGAGAATTCCAAAGCGCAACGCGTGAAAGTTGGATTGACCACAAATACGCACAGAATCGTCGATCGGCTAAATGATGTTAATGATATGTGGCTAGAGCGAAAGGTAAAATGCCAAATTTGTGGAACACGTATCGTTCGTTTCGGATTCATTATTCCTGCCCATGTTGTAAGTGGAAGAGAATGTCCGGGGGGAAATGAGTTACCCCTTGAGCAGGACGTGTCACTTGCAGAGTCACACCTAAGGCAATTGAAAAAGCGTGCTCATGGACTAGCCGGAACTGAGAAGGGGTCGGTCACCAGAAAAATTAACACTCTTGAAAAGCGAATTGAATTATATCGTAATCACCAATGGCATATAGGACGGTGGCAATTCAGCATTGCTTATATCACGAAGGGTGCTGAGCAGGTTGAATCACTTACACATGAAATCCTAGCAGAACATCTAGACAATGGAGCGCCTATTGGGGAGGTCTTTTGTTGCTCGGTGTCAGAGGCTACTGAAGCGATTGAATCAGCGCTGAGAAATTTGGGATTGTCACATTCAGCTAGGAAGGAAACTAAAATGTGATGAAATGTTTCGTGTTTGAATTCGATTACCTCATCTAAGGTTGTAAATGCCTTATAAAGTGATAATGTATCTTATGACAAATACCGTTTGAATCAGATCTTATCTATTTCCTGGGAAATAAGCTCATACTTTCTTTTTACTTCTTCTCCCATATAGTAATTTAAAAGATCCTCTTTGTTCAATATCCCATCTGTAAAGAACTTTTGAAGATATTCAATATCAAATTGAACAAGCAAAATCGATTTTTCAATTCTTTTTAAAATTTCACGATTGTTCTGAATGTTCGACTCTACAATTTTTTTAATCGATTGAATTTCCCGTAGATTTAACAAAACTCTATTAAGTAATATGCTTAAGATTTTTGGATCAAGATCCAACTCTTTAGAATTAACAGCAATATCACGTGCGAGCATATATGCGATACCTAGATTTATATAATTGCCGCTTTGTGAGTCAATTACAGCTATCAAACCAATTGAGGGAATAAATCCTACATTTTCTACAGCTTCAAGAATAGAATTATCAACAAGCGAAACATCAAATACGATTATACTGGCTTTCGCTTCTCTGTTTACTTGAGATTCAAGTAGCTGGCTCCATGCAGTATCTGTTTTTCTAGTGAAGATGTTTTTTGTTTTTATATCCCCTAATTTAACAGTCTTATCAAATTTGCATTCAACAACTATTTTCTGCAAAGGATCTCCATTTAGTTCACAAATTATATCCCCTGTTTTGTTTCTAGGGAGTTTGCCAGAATGATTTCCTGTTAAGGAAATTATATCTTTAAGTTTCCTGTCTATTGTGAATTGTACAAGAAACTCTGCAATTTCCTCTTCAGCTAATATTCCTTTTACAGCAGATTTATAAAACAATTCTTGCTTCATCTCAAAAATCATTTTCAGACTTTCCAGCTCAGTGCCAAGTTCATTTGATGTCTTTGACAAAAAGGAAGATAGCCTATCCTCCATTAATGCAAGAATCCCGATATAAATGGCACGATATAATTTTTGATTACGCTCATTTACAGGAAGATTATCGAAATAGTTATAAACAATTTCATTTTCTATTTCGAAGCTTTTTACTTCAACTCTCTTTAATTGTTTATTTAATTTTATACTGCTCATAGCCTAAATTAAACTCGCGCGTACCTGTATTGACCTTTAATGTTTTGATGAAGGTATGATCCTTTCGAACCTGCGTTTTTAATTCCTTCCCAGACAGTTAGGGGCACATCATAATATTGATAAATACTTCCATTGTGAAAATGCACCTCCAGAGTAGAATTTGATTCCTCATATCCTATACGTGATACATTTGATGAGCTAAATTGATCGTAAAATTTCATTATTCTTCTTCTTCTTGATTAAATTTATTTGCAACAATTGGGTTTTGTTTTATCCAAGTTTCAACTAATTTCTTGTAGTCCTCATTATATTTTATACCTATATCCCAGCCACCTGCGACACTTGAATCTTCAGGTTTTTCTTTACTACAGAGTACAGGGTCTTGACTATCGGGTCTCCTCTCCTTTGGAGGCACATCAATTATGGTACGCATTGGAAGTTTAACCGCTTCTCCAAGAATTATTGCTTCTCCAGTTCGAAGTATCGGAAGCATATCGGTAAGTCCTTCCAAATTGTCTGAAATAGCACCCTTTACTTGTGCTCTATCGGTTTGATTTGATAGTCTCAACGTAATAAAGGTGCCGCACTGTGATAATATTGTTGGATTTACTTCTGAAGGTCTCTGGCTTACAATCATAGCACCGATGCCATACTTCCGTCCCTCTTTAACAATTCTTTGAACTATTGATGAAGCAAAACCTTTATTAGATTCATTTAAATATGCATGTGCCTCTTCCATTACAATTAGCAAAGGTCGTTCCCGTCCACCTTCTGGTAAGTTACGGGCCCAAAAGAGACCGTCATATAAAATACGTAATAACACTCCTATAATATTATTTAATATTGCGCTTGGCACACCAGATAGATCAAGTATACTTACAGGATGATCTCCTCCTACCCAACTCTCCATCAGATCCGACAGTCCTTTTTCCGTTTTTCCATTCTCATCAGGCTTCCAAGGACCTGGGTTAAATAAAAAGTCAAATCTAGGATCTTTAAGCTTTGATGCAAGTCCCTCTAATGGCCTACGAATGTTCAAATTTCTTCCACTTAAATATATAGCGCCACCTTGTTGTGGTTTATATTTAGGAGAAATTATATCAATACTATTACCTGTCTCAATGGGCTCATTTGTTTCAGGGTTTAGCATAAATGCTTCAGTAGTATTTTCAATGTTAAACTCTTCCAAAATGCCATTAAAATTTTGACCAGTTCCAGCGACGGAGTGAGTAGAAGCAATAAGTCTATGAAGATATAGCCAAAGTCTGTGAATACTGAATGAGATAGGAGAGTCAACTGTTATATTTTCATTTTCAAAAGCATTATAATTATCTGGACTGTCTGCTTGCGCTAACTCAATAGAATTCTTTTTTAAAACTGATACATATTCCAAGATTTGTCCCTTGTCACTTTCACTTATATCACCAAGTGTAATTTCCATAAGTTCCTCAAAACTCATTGCCCAGTAAGGAAGATATAAGGGACGTGTTTGACCACCGGTATAGCTATTAATTGAATAGATGTTTGCCCTGTCTTTTAATGCTCTGCCATATTCACCATGTAAATCTAGAACAACAACTCTTGCAGATGGAAAATTTTCTTTATTGCTTAGTGTGTTTAAAAGTCCTGCAACCGTAGTTGATTTCCCCGAACCTGTTGTTCCTACTACTGCAGAATGTCTAGTAACCAATTTATTTATATCCAGGAGAGCATCAATTGATTCAGAGCCAGCAATATGCCCTATTCTTATAATGTGATTACGCTGACCAATATTGCCGTATATTTTTGATAAGTCAGCTTCTGATACTAAATGTACTTCATCATCGATGGTAGGATATTGTGAAATTCCACGCTCAAATGTCCCATTTTTTAATCCTTCACCTATGAGTTGTAAGGTGATCCAACGGAAATCATCCAATTCACTATCAGCAACCGACTCTGGTTTGGCTTGAGCTCCCACTTGAGAAATTATTCCGAATAAATCCAAATAACCTATTGGTATTCTAACAAAATTCCCTACTTGACCAATTCGATATCCTTGTCCATCTATAAAGGACATGCCAGATGATTGAGATCCATGAAGCCTTATGCTTACTGATGTTCCCTTTACATCCTTAACATAACCAAGTAGTGTTGGACTATTCATTATCTTGATTTTCATTAGACGGTATGCCAGACAAAGACTTTAGAATTCCGCCGAAGTTTGTAAAATCACCAATTTTGAATCTATATGTTGGTGGCTCTTCATCACCTTCATCTTTTTCAATTACGCCTACAGGTGTATTATGGGGTTCCTGATCATTAGCAAGAAAATACTCTCCTTCACGCCGTCCAATTATTGCTTTGTCCACCGCAAGTAATGAAATGTTTGTTGTTTGTTTTGCACAATCAATTGCTTCAGTGTAGTTTTCAAGCCGGTCAAATAGTAATGCGAAGCACATGGCCGTAGGGTTGCTTTGCAGAGATCTCAATATCATGTCATTTATATGTTCATCACAAAATGAATAACCACAAATAAAGAGGACTGATGATGGTGATAATATGAATGCCTTGAGCCTATCTATCATAGCCAAATATGGCATTTTTCGACTTTTCTTATATTTCAAATGAGAAGGATAAATAAGATATTTTTCCCCTTCCTTAATTTCGTAGGTTCGTACAATTGAACCATCTTTAGTGTAAGTCCAATTTATGGAACCGTGAATCTTCCAAAGTCTACACCACTTAGCATGAAGTTCATGCTCGTTTTCAAGTGTGCCCAGGTCAAAAAAGGCTTTTTTTGTTCCTATAAATCCATCAAAATATGGACAGTGTGACTCTTCAAGTGCTTGTTCCATTAACAAGTCATAATTTGTAGAAAATATATGAATTGGAACTGATCTTGATATTGACCGAGCCCAAACTGCAAGGTCATGGTAAGGGGAGCTTTCTGTAGGTAATTCCTTATTTACCTCTTCTGCAATTATCTTGCATATTTCTTGATCTAAGCTTTCAAGGATATCTTTTTTGAGACCACGTACCTCTCCACTCCCTGCCACTTCGCATAGTGCTCTAATATGACTCAATATGTCCTCTATGTTTGGATTCTCAATTTTGTCATCTTTAAAATGCTTCAATACTTTGTCGTAACTATTGGAGTAATCTCCACTATTCATTTTGTCATTAATGATGCTTGTTAATCCTGCCACATCAGGGATTAATGGTTTATTTCCCCCGCCCTCAGCTTTAATTCTAATGGCTAATGGGCATCCGGCCCCAATAAAAAATCCGAGATGTTTTCTATTTTGTGAAAGTACCTGTTGAATATAATTAAGTTGTCTACTTATATCATGTTTCATAATTCTGAATATTTCTTCCTATCTATCAAAAATACTAATCGTAACCTCTAGAATACTCCTGAGATATCAATTAGAATATGATTTTCTGAATATTCAGAACTGCCTAATTTTAAGGTTGGTATTTCATCATCCCCACGTCTCTTTTCAGCTTCTGTTTCGCTGACATTAATTATATCAAGTATTCTAAAAATATGCCCTTCAGTCATAATATTTTCATCCTCCGTATAACAAAGGACATCCAAATTCCTGTCATATTTTTGTAATGTTTCTATTAACTTTCCTACTATCATTATTTGAATTATTTACGTACCCTTTTTGCCCAAATCACTTTGAATCAGATCATTCAAAGAGTTGATATTATTCTTCTTTAAATAGTTTCCAAGTTCCATATCACTGCGCACTCCGAAATCTCGATTGTACTTCTTTTCAATGGTTCCCATATGAGTATCATCACGCTTATCACGCAATTGACCGTCCTTGTTTCTTGATCTGTATCCTTTCATTCCAGGTGCATCTTTTGCCATGGCTTTAAGTTTTTAATCAGCAATACATATAAAACATAACCGCAATATGATTAGTTCCAATTTATAGATGTTCTTTGAGTGAAGAAAAGGACTCTAAATGCTGTAGAAAATTCTGGCGGACTTTCCTTCCCAAAACACATATTAAGTGCATATTGAGCATACTCTTCCATATAGAGGGGGTCTCCTTGCAATATACTAATAGCCACATTCAGTGCCTCTCCGTAAGTGTCAGGGATATCATCTAATCCCCTCCTCCTATCTCTTTGATACCTGGATTGAGTTTCTGATACTATCTCATCAAAATTTTCGAATTGACCATACAGCCCTTGAAGATCATATAGGTGCCTTATTAGTGATGGATCATCCCCCTCCTCATTTCTATTCCGGCTTAAAACCCTCCAGACTAAGGCGCTTGATTTATCTGCTGTTGTTTCAAGAAGAGATAAACAGCGAATAGATGAAATGTTTTCTATTTCGATGTATTCTCCAATAATGGGTTTGATTTCTTTTTCTTCAAGTCCAGGTAAAGTGTTATTAACAAATGTTCCTTCAAGTTTTAATTCTGATCTTATCGATTGGTGATCACCAAATCTTTTGGGATAGGAGGCCGTAATGCAGAAAAATCTACTACTATCTCTTGAGATAATATTATCTGTGTCAAATTCCAATTCAGGTATATTTGAGAGGTGTTCTATTAGCTCATCTCTAAAAGCTCGTCTATTTCCTCTTGTTGAATGTGTTCCTGATAGGTTTAGGATTCTGAAATCAACATCTTCAGAAAATCGCTTGATGATCTTGTACCCTTTTAAAAGACTTGTCCCTCCACAAAATATAGATTCAAATGACTCATGCTTAAACTCAGATAGAGCCTTAATTACATTGCTGACATGCCAATCTTTTTCAAGAAATACGCTATCAATATTAAGCTCAGTAGCTATTTGATCTATGATTTCATTATCAGGGAATGCGCTCATAGGATACTTCAAAACCGTCATATGAAATCTTTCTGGCAACCCTGCTCTTTACACCAATTACACGGCCCGTTGGAACTTGAGTGGAATTGCCTTTGTTGTACTGCGCTTCGTAAAAGGTAGGAGCTATTTTTACACCCATTTTTTCCAGAGCTTCTCTTGCAAGCTCTTGTACAGGTTTCACAGGCTGAACTTTGTTGAAGATGGTAGAATACCTGGACTTGGAATAGACACCATACCCAATCTTTACAAGATCACCTTGCTTAATAAGAAATCTTAAAGCCCGACCTACCCGATCCCTGTCAGATAAATCAAAGAAATCTCCTGGGACAAAGACATTATCTTTGCTCCGGGCAATCCTGTACTTAATTCTTTTATCTAAACTTTTTAATCTCATTTCAACTTACTTAACGCTGTTAAGATCTAATTAGTTGCAAATATACGACATTTTTATAATTATAAATAGTAAACTAATTATCTCTATATCAATCACTTATAAGTATTCCACAAAACTAGGTGAAAGTCAAATATATGCATAGATTCCTCGAAATCATAAGAACTTCATCATTCTAATTTCATAATCAACTTGTATTAATCTATATGTTTATACTGAGTAGATCTCTAAACCTTTACCGATAAATTTACTAATACCGATAGGTAGAATTGAATTTAATAAACCGACTATATATTTGAAAATTCTATAAAGATTTACACTTTTCCTCTCATACTTTAAAAAGAGCTTTTTATCACGTACTTTAACACCCAAATGAGAAAAATCGATTATGCCTGATACACAAGATAAACTGGATATGAAATCTCACGATATTGTAAGTGATAACGTAGAGAAAATAGTTGACCTATTTCCCAACTGCATCACAGAGACAGAAACTGGAAAAGTTATAGATTTTGATCTGCTTCGTCAGGAACTCAGTGATGAATTAGTCGAGGGGACTAAAGAGCGATATCGCCTTGAATGGCCAGGGAAGAAAGAAGCCATCGTAACTGCCAATATTCCCACCAATAAAACCTTAAGGCCTATTAGAGAAGATTCAGTCGATTTTGATACTACTGAGAACATCTACATCGAAGGAGACAACCTTGAAGTTCTTAAACTCCTTCAGGAAAGTTATCTAGGCAAGATTAAAATGATTTATATCGATCCTCCATACAATACAGGGAAGGATTTTGTATATAAAGATAATTTCACTCAAGAAAGTGAAGAGTTTAAAGAAGAGTCAGGCCAAAAAGATGAATACAATCAAAAACTAGTTGTTAACCCTGAAACCTCAGGACGGTATCATTCAGATTGGTTGTCTATGATGTATCCAAGATTAAAACTTGCTAGGAATTTGCTTACTTCTGATGGTGTGATTCTGATTAATATGGATGAACATGAGATAATTAATCTTAATAAAATATTAGAAGAAATATTTGGACGAAGCAATGATTTAGGCACAATAATTTGGGATAAAAGAAATCCTAAAGGGGACTCTAAAGGTGTAGCTTACCAGCATGAATACATTGTAGTTTACGCTAAAAATCGAAATGAATTTTTAAATAAAAACTTATTAGTTAGGCCAAAATAAAATGCTCAATTGATTCTTGATAAGGCTGAGTATTACTTCTCACAATACAAAGCAAAGTTATCATTTGAAAACGTAAATAGAGAATTTAAAAAGTGGATTAGCTCTCAAAAATCATTGAGTGGTGGAGAGAAAGCATATAATAAAATTGACGACCAAGGTAGAGTATATCAATCAGTTTCAATGGCATGGCCAAATAAAAAACAAGCTCCAAACGATTATTTTTTGCCTATAATACACCCAGTCACTAACAAGCCTTGCGTTGTTCCCCCTCGTGGATGGAGAAATCCTAGTTTAACAATGAAAAAACTTCTTAATGCTGGTTTGATTCTCTTTGGTAAAGACGAATTAACTCAACCAAGAAGAAAGTATCTACTTTCTGAGAATATGGATGAAAATCTTCCTTCACTTTTATATTTTGGCGGTAGTGATACGGCTCTTTTAGAAGAGCTAAAAATACCATTTGACACACCAAAGGTCGTACAAATTTGTAAAGAACATATTCAATCATTTTCAAATCCTGGAGATATTATTTTGGATTTCTTTTCTGGTTCAGCAACTACAGCACATGCCATTCTACGATTAAATTCAGAAACAGGTGAAAAAAGAAAATATATTCAAGTTCAACTACAAGAATTAATTGATGACAAAAGTTTGGCGTTTAAAGAAGGATACAATACCATTTGTGAATTAGGTAAAGAACGTATTAGGCGAGCTTCGAGTAAAATCAAAGCAGAATCAAATGCAGATATTGATTATGGATTTAGAGTGTATCGCCTTGATGAAAGCAATATGGAGGATGTGTATTACAGGCCACAAGAATTTGAGCAAAAAGATATTGATCTATTTGCTAATAATGTAAAGCCTGACAGATCAGCTGAAGATTTATTGACACAAGTTATTCTTGATTGGGGACTCTCATTAGACCTTCCAATAGAGCAGACAAAAATTGAAAGTAAGATTGTTTTTAAGGTAGCTGGAAATTCACTCTTTGCTTGTTTTGAAAACAATATTGATGAGGATTTTGCCAAAGAGATTGCCAAAGACAAGCCTCTTCGGATTGTTTTTAAAGATAGCTCCTTCAAGGATGATACAGCAAAGGAGAATGTCAAACAGTTACTTGAACAACTCAGTCCTGAAACTGAAATGAAAGTTATTTAATCACTATGAAGCAGTTTCAGTATAAAGAGCAGGAATTCCAAGTCAGAGCAGTTGAGGCAATTGTGAGGTGTTTTGAGGGCCAGCCAATTAAATCTAACAAGTTTACACTAGAACGTAGCCATGAGCTTCTACGCAAAGCAAAACAAGCTGCTTCAGGGGTTATGACCCTTGAGTTTGAAAAAGATCTATTGCAAGAAATAGGGTATCGAAATAGTCCTTTGCACATAACAGATACGCAAGTATTAACCAATATTCAAAATGTCCAAAAGCATAACGGGCTTTTTGTATCTGAACATATTGAAAGCTCCGGAAATGCCAAATTAGGCTGCAACCTTACAATAGAGATGGAGACGGGGACAGGTAAAACCTATACCTATATCCGTACCATGTATGAGCTGTACAAACATTATGGTTGGAGCAAGTTCATTGTTATTGTACCAGGTATAGCCATTCGTGAAGGCGTTTATTCTTCATTTGAAGATACACAAGATCATTTTCAAGAACTCTAC
>CBDFMS010000006.1:0-15904 GCA_965249735.1 Saprospiraceae bacterium
AATCATATAGTTCGTTCGCTGATGAGGGATTGATGTGAAAGCAAACCCTGCAGATTTCTGTAGGGTTTTTAATAGGAAAGCATCTCGACCTCTGTTTCATATATAAAGTGGGTCAAGTCTCTCTGCTGTGAGACAACTGACCATCCATCCAATCAATTATTCTGCTCTTTTACGAGAAGCACTAATTTGCTCCAAAGAGCGATGAGTCAAGAGTTTTAAATTTTTAGAAATTTGGAGCTCATTTTCAATAAATTCTGACGCCAATTTAACCGCCTCTTCTTTTTTGTTAGAAGCAAGCATTCGTATTAATTTGTTATAAACTGGAACAATAGATTTATCCCTCCTTTTTAATACCAAACAACTTTTTAACGCCCCCGGTTCAACCTTAAGAATTCCCCGTCCATATGTTTTAGCTATTAAATTTATTGAGAATTGACCATAGATAGATAAGATGCTGACAACGATCCATTTCATTTCAGTTTTAGAACACTTATGAAAATATATTCGATGTATCGAATTATTTGATTGAACATTCGCTGTATTCAATAACATATACGGTGTATTGCTCATTCTGTAAGGGAAAAACGCATCCGGTACTTTACCAGGCACTATTGCATACCAATGTCTTCTTCTTTGGGAATGTGAGCGATCTTGGATTTGATCAGCCAAGCCAGATTTAATATACTTTCTAAATTTCCTTTTGTCTTCTTTCTTTAAATGTACAAGATGCTTTAAAGATGAAATTCCATATTTTAGAACATGTGGAAACTCTTTTGCGCTCGTGATAATAGGAACCAAATTCTCGTCACAAATGTTAAATTCTCTTTTTAAGTCTCCTTTGTGTCCAATAAAGTATTTGTTCGCTCCAGTAACAATACCAATTTGTACGTTGGCAAATGAACCAAGATTGGAAAACCCATATTTATCTTTAAGCGCTCCGGTAATTCGATCTATATCAGAACATTTGACGCCAGTAACTACAGAAGACATCCAATCTTTCTCGCTTATTGCATTGTATATTATGTTTTCCTTTATGTCTTGAGCAAAGCATACCTTCACGCTGCTCATTGGTTTTCCATGGCTTTTCAGGGACAGCAATACGATTCTTTCTTGAGCCAATTCGAAATATTCACCATTCAATGCTAGGACTGATATTTCAGCAAAATGTTCAAACAACCACTTTCGAATTGGTTGAGCATATTCAGCCTGAAGGAGTGACCAAGGAAGTATGGCGCCAATACTGCCGCCTTGCTTTAGGTGAGTGACTGATTTTACCAAAAAATACACCCAAAGGTCTGATTGGTTTTTAATAAATCCATAAATATCATTGTCACGTCTAAGGTTAAGCAGCCATTTTTTGTCAATATTTTGGTGTCTAATATATGGAGGGTTCGTTAAGATAAGGTCAAACTTGAAATTAATCCTATAATCGAAGAAGCTTTGCTGCCTCAGATTGGCCTTGGGTAAATGGCTTAATAATCCATTTACAGGGTTGGTGTCGCAACCATAAAGATTAATTTTGACATTTCCCAACTTCTTGTTTTTCAATACATTCTCAACAGACAACAGCAAGGCTCCATCTCCATATGCAGGGTCAAACACTGTTTCAATACCCCTCCCGTCTAGAAAAAGCTCTGCAAAAAAATCCGCCAAGCAAACTGGTGTATAATAAACCCCATTATTACGTTTAAATTCCAAATTACGATTTTCCATAGTAGAAATCTCTAAGCAAGTAATCTGATTTATGATCCGATCTAAAAAATTCGGTAATTGTTTTGTAAAATGGTTTTAGAATCTTATTTTCATTTTCTGTGATAAAATCCCTCCATTCTTTCCTTTCTACTAATTTGTGCGCTTCAATATTTTCATTTTTAAATTCGAAAAAGACCAAATCAAGCAAAATAGCAAGATTCATAGGTGTACTGAACAATCTTGGATTCGATAACCAAGGGTACAAATGATCAACGCAAATGTTTTTGCTGTATAATTTATCTCCTCCATATTGCAGATGATAAATTGGTTTTGTTTGTTGATTTGGCAGGGGTACTGCAAAATCAAAATGAAATTTTCTCAAAATATGGTCGATATTATTATTAATAGAACATATAGCAAATGAATAACTCGCCAGAGCAAATTCAGGCTTAACTACAGCTTCTAGAACAATATTGTGCAATTTTTTTTCAATAACCAATTGGAATTCACATTGGAACTCAAAAGATAATTCATCATATCCCATATTTTTAAGGTGCCCTTTATAAATACCACAATTTATCGAAGCTTGACTTGACAAGCGCGGATAATTTTGGGATATTGTCGAAAGGTTTTGTATAAACCCCAATGACTTAATCTCATTTGACACAAACTCCTGATATTTAAGGTGATTATTAAAGATACTCATCTCCCAGGCAACATTAGTCTAATTTCTTCAAAGAACAACATTTCTTCAAAATTTGGATGTGGTTCAGTATACTTTAGTTTCATTGGCCTCCATTCCGCGTTCGGGGTAGTATCTTCTAAAGCGACTGTTTCAGGATATTCTTCATTGCTTGAATAACAAAATGATATGTATTCATCATCAGACTTCACTAGTTGACGTCCAATTCGCCACGGCAAACCAGACTCATCTGATAATTCTCCTAGACGTTCTAAAATTGCACTCTTCCACCACAGCGGCTTATTAGGGTTGAGAAAAGCGCCATTATATTTGGCGCATTCAAATTTCTTTTTAATAGTTTGAAACCCGGCCAAATTGACACCAAGAAAAGTCGATGCCCAAATTTCATTGTACAAAAATCCTGGTCGATCAAATAAAATTGATTGACACCACTTAAAAATATCTAGTATTAAGCCAGGATCATTAGGACTTTCTTTGAGTTCAGTTGGAAGAACTTTGATGATTTTTTCCATGTCAATATCAGGCGCTTTAAGAAATTTCAGTATCCCGCGTATACTATTTGCATTGTTTTTTTTCAGCTCTGAAAAACACTCAACGATGGACTTAATCCAGTGGTAATTTTCGGAAATTTTATGACTTTGAATAATAGCCTCGTAAGCGGATTTGTGATGAGTATCAATATCTTTAGAATCGACGGCGGTAACGGATATTATAGGGCACGAAGGCCAAGAGTCGTGTATAAATATCGCAGCAGTTGATCCCATTTTCATTACGCTAGAATATGCTTTATCAAGACTATGATCCATTATGATCAAGTCTGGTTCTTGAGATTTGACTAGATCGCTAAGAACTTTATCAATATCAACCTTGTTGACATTTCTGAAGTCGACTTCTATATTAATTGCATCCTCCAAATTAGTGGCATCGGTGTTTCTTTCTGTAGAGTCATCAATCCATATTATTTGTAAATCTTTATTCATTTTAATTTTATTTCAATTTCAGTTACCCATCCATTTCTTGGTGTTTTGAATCGAATTGTGCCTTCCCGAGCATTTATTATTTCTTTGACAATTCCTAGTCCTAGACCGGACCCTGTTCCCACAATGATACTATCTTCAGGGTTGATCCTTTTTTGTAAATTAGTATATAATTTCCCATCTGGATCAGAAACAAAAGGAATGAACACTTCGTTGTACCTTTCTTTAGCCATTCCCAGACCTGTGTCCAAAATTGAAATTACTAGATTTTCATTTTTATATTGAGATTCAACTTTAATCCGCTTTCTCTTTCCACCCGCTATTACTGCCTTTATAGAATTCGAAATTAAATTCAACAGAATAGAATATATTTCCGCTTCCGAAATATTTTTTATGACCGTGTTGTTTGGGACATCCGCATAATCAAATGATATTTCATATTTATTAATAATTAGTTGGAATACCTTTTCTACTTTTCCTAATTTCGACTTGAGAGAAATTCGTCCCACCTTATTTTTGGATTTAGACGAGCTTATTAAGGAAGTCATTTGAAGTAATTCTTCTAGACGTTTATTAAGATCTGTAAAGTTATCGCCAATTTGTAAAACAGAATTGCTATCTACCAAATTCAACTTTTTAGAGATTCTAACTAGAGAATTTTTGCTTTGCTCCAAAAGACCTAATAATGACTTGACTTCATGAGAGAATATCAAAAGTAATGTGGAAGTTGAGGCAATTAATCTTAAATGGTTAATTTCTGATTGATTCACTAGGTTATGTTGAGCAATGGCCTCAGTAGCCGTTGATATTGATCTCTCTATATCACTTCTTTCAGCGCTTGGAACGTAAGGCAGAATCTTGTTTTTTATCTCAGATTCGATGTAACTAAGTGCATTTTCAACGAGTTGATTATTATTTATTTTTTGATCAGTAGTATTTTCAAATAATTCTTTCGCTCGACTTGCCGTTTTTAACAATTCTTGACGTATATGGTAATCTCTTAGAATAGTGGACCAGTCAATGCTGAAACGAACAAATTCTTTAAGTTGTTCCATAGCGGTTGATGCTATAAACCCTTCTCGGTTTGCTTTCATTTCAAAGCCTTCACTTTTTGAACCTATGTCGACATTGCCAATATAATTACGCATCGAAAGCATGTTAAGCAATGATCTATTTTTATCGACTCCTTTCAGTGTATCAGCGAATGTCATTAATTCAGAATTCGGAGCCCCTTTTCGCAAGCCTCGATCTCGATCAATTTTTAACCAGTCATCATCACCATAAGGATATACGCGAAATCCGTATTGTCGAATTTGAATACCACCCCAGATCGGAAGTATGGTCTGAAGATTGCTTTTCGAAATCATGCTGACATCCCTCATTTGTTCTCGATCGTCAACCAATATTCCAAGATGGAGCTTAATATTTTTTAGTGCTGAGAACGTACAATTTGACTTAATCGTTCGTCGACCAAGTCCTTTGGCATTAAGTTCGCAGACAGCTTGGTGCTTGCTGTTAATGTAGGCTTTAAGTGTTCCCCACCCTGCATTGATTAAATCTTTCCTTAAATCCCTGGTGCCTCCCTCAAAATCAGGTGCAGTTAGCAAAATGTTAAAGCCAGGGTCTGTTTCATAGCCATCGATTCTCGATCCTCGATTTGCCGTCAATACTGCTAAGTGCCTTTTCAACCAATTCAAGCCTCTAGTTTTCCATTCATCTGACAACTGCTCAATTATTAAAGTCGTTCCTGTATTTCCTTGAGCAATAATCGATTGTTCTCCAACACAAGTTATTGTTGTAACATCGCTTCCAGCTTCAAAGTCCATCCATGGAAATTCAACTTTTGTGTTCTGCAATCCGCGGCGCTTTCCCCGAACATTTCCTTTTACCGTTGCACTGGTTATGAGAGTCAGTTTTGCACCCAAACGTCTACATGAAAACCTTCCGATTCCTTTCGCACCAGTTAATCTTCTGCCGTATACTTCAGAAACTGACTTTTTTTCTTTGTTGTGTGTAGCGATTCGCATCCAGAACTTTTCGACTCCCGCGAAATTCATGCCGATGCCATCATCGATTATTTTTATAAACGAATCCCCTTGGGAGTCTGAGT
This sequence comes from Saprospiraceae bacterium, assembly GCA_965249735.1. GTDB lineage: Bacteria > Bacteroidota > Bacteroidia > Chitinophagales > Saprospiraceae > JANQSS01. The sequence continues at coordinate 5,483 of CBDFMS010000006.1, forward strand.
CAAAAATGATTTCAACGTTGGTGGCATCCGCGTCATAGGCGTTTTTAACCAGTTCGGACAGTGCAAGGTGAACTGTCTCGACTAATTTTTCGCCTAACTCTCTCAGAAGCGCACTATCAACCGTGAATTTTAGATTTTTTTTCTTCATTCACTTCTGTATTAAGGTCTGTTTAACTGTGATTTTAAAAAATGAAATTGACAAACTCCCAAGCAATGTAGCAACTTTATATGTACCATACAAGATTCATGCCAGTGTATCATGCTAGTACTCATTGTGAGACTATGAATAGATCAAGCAATACCTTTCGTCTATAAATCTCTCAATCACTTAATTATTGATGAGGCGCGGCGATTTTGTAACACCAAATCAACAAGATACCACGAATCGGGATCTTAATGGTTAAAACGCTCGGTCGGTATAAAAATGTAATAATTACACCTTTTACCACAAAATACTAACCTTTACTCTAGCGAGTTGTACCGATAGTCAAAAACCACTTGCATTTACCCGATTTGCGTAGTAACTTAAATGACAAATTGATAGTCGAGGACTAGATAATACTATAATAAATATAACAAAAGTTATATCTATTTTCCATGCATGATTGTGGAATTTTGCGAAAGGAAACTCATTCAAACTAATTTATAATATCAGAATATGAAAAAAACCATCACTTCAGATTCAAAAGAAGCCATAGATTCCAAACTCGATCATTTGCTTGGTAATGCACCCAATTCAAATGTAAAATGGTCAAATCTGACTGAGTCCCAAGCCAAATTTGAATTGATTAACCAAAATCTGGATAAATCAGTTTCAGGCATGTTACGTTTTAAAGATGGGGCACTTGTTGCTGCCATTAAGTCTACAAACTATATTAGTAGCCGTTACATTAGTAAAAAAATTAATAATGAGCTGTTGGAATTAGGCTTCCATCATCAAGAATTTTCAGTTGAGTATGACGTGCCTGAAATAGGTTCGGTTATTACCACAAAAGAGTTTATTGACGACCTACGAGAAGGAGATGAAGTAGAGCTTCTAGGCAATATGTATTACTTCTCGAAGGATGATGACGATGTTGATTGCAATGGCTGGTTGCTTAGACAAAATTGGATGGCAGTTTTTATAGAATACATTGAACGGGGCTGTGACGGTTCGACCAATTATCCATCAACTTATTCGGTATTTGAAATAGTAGACGCAATCACTTAATTATGAAATATATAAATTGCCTTATTTTCCTATTATTATTATCGTCATGTGCCTCACCCAAATTAACGAACGCGAATAGAGGCAAGTACGAGACTAGGATCTTAGAGAACCCAGACAAAGTAATGACTGTCAACGTTGGTGTTCTGCCTTTACCAAAGAAAAAACAACCTGCCAAAGAAAAAGCAAAGACATTCTTTGATTTGCGTGATTCAATTCCTCATAAGTTTCTTGCCGTTGTAGGAGCTAAGGCAAAAAATGTTGATGAAATATTAGCAGCTATCAAAACTGATCTATCAATAGTAAGAAAAAAGATGCACCAAAGTTTTCTGCGAAAATCGATGAAACACAATTTCAGATACGTCTTGCCTTTTCAAATATCAAGCGATATTTCAAAAAACCCGAACTTCTGCATTCAAATACTCGCCTTGAATTTTTAAATACCACTGTCTCGATTATGAATCCAAATTTCCATCTATATTCTATTGATCGACTAGAAAACGAGATGGAAATCATCGATTTGGGCACGCTTGAACGCACCCAAAATGTTAACTTTGGTGCAAAAATAGCAGGTGAGTTTGGCTTTTCAGAAGGGTTTGAAAATAACACTTCAGAATCAAATGTCCCAAATTTGCAATCATCCACTGAACAAATTAAAAATGCTTATGACAAAAATGGTAACCTCATAGGAACATTTAAAGAGACACAAAGCGGAAATATCAATCCAACCAATTCGAATAGTACAAAATCAACCGCTTCTGGAAATCAAAGCATTAAGGCTGAAGTTGATTATTCGAATGCCGAGAATATAAAGGAGAATTTGGCTATTAAACTAAAGCGCATAAAAACTGGTTTTTCTTTCACCGACAAAAAGTTGACCATTGGTCAAAGGGGACGACCATTATCAGATATTTCCGATAACGTAATTGTGACAGCCACAATCAAAGTAAGAAATAGCTCCGTCAATTTGAACACTAAGCGTATAAGTAAGTTTGATAAACTATATTCAACCCTTGGAGTTTTGAATCCAATTAAAGATATAAGCATATCAACGCAGCATGTCCACTACATGCCTTGTTCAAATGCTTCGAATATTCAATTAAAAATGGAATATGAAGGCGCAATTAGAGGTGTTAAAAATCAGGTAAGAGGAGTCAATAATTTAGAATATGACGACAAGGTCATTTATTATACATTTGAAAGTCAACCCTCTAATCTGTCAAACATCGAAATTAATAAGTCTGAATTTTGTCATGAGGTATATAAAATAGAAGCAACCTTCAATAATGACAATGACACATACATTTTATGTTATTCTAGAGCCCTACCAGAAGAAGTACTAGTTTATAGTGAGCACAATCTTTATCAATTTCGCACTTGGTTATATGAAATAATAAGCACAGGCAAAAGGACGCACTTAGTAAGCAACAAGCATAACCTAATCTTTGTTAGTAATAAAGATATAAACAAGCAGATTCCATTGAGCAAAGCAGCGATGTCTGATAATGAACTCGGAAAATTGCGCACGTTGAAAAACCTAATATTCGAGATCAGGAAAACCTGATAACAGAATGGTGAGTGATGCCATTCAATGAGGAAAAATTGCTCAGTTGCAATAAGGTGCAATTTGATATCAAAGGTTTTTTCTCCTCTTTTCAGGGTCAAGAACATATTGTAGTAAGTCGAGCCTTGATTTCATTTTACATTTTCATTGATATATTTCTGAATTGTTGAGATTTCTGTTCGGAAATCTAGACCATTAAAAGTATCTTGCGTCAGGCATAAATGGACCAACAATTGAAAACTCATATACACAAAAGATTAACTTACAAAGACCTCTTCGACGACGAACCTCATCCATTCGCGTCTTACTTGGCAGGTATAAGTACTGAAGACTTGCACAAAGCCATTGGATTTTTCATCAAGCAAGCGAGTCCGGAACGAGTATTTCACGGAGCCAAACAAGTCATTGCCAGATGTATAAGCAACCCGGATATCGGCCATGAACTGATTGCGAAAATTGGAGCTGGAGATACGATTCTGAATATGTTCAGCAGTTTGACACTTGCCGAACACATTCTACAAATGGAATTCCAAGAAGAGAGTGTCATGCCCACATCTGATTTCGATCTGAACGTTTTAAAGGCATATCTTCTCCTCAACGATAAGCAAGAGAAAATCGAAGAACATGGATTCGCTAACCTGCCACCAGAAGATCATCAAGAGCATTTTCCAGCATTAATGTTGTCAATGAATTTTCATGATTCAGATTTCAACAACTACGACCTAACAGAAATTCTGGCTGTACAAATCGTCAAATCGGTAACATTCTTTAAGTATTTGGACAGCCGTGATGAAATGACACCCCACATGAACATGTTCCTGAAAATGTTCAATTGTGATGATTGGCAAGAATGGTTGAAATATTATTTTACGTTGATTATACCCGTGTTTAACGACAACGGCTTGTCATACTTAGACATAACGATACCGAAAGACGAATTTTATGATAAATCGTCAAACTATCTGGATGAGCTTAGGGTAGGTGAAGATTTTAGTAGAATGGACTTTATTAATCTGAGATCATCGCCACTTTTAAAAATAGCAGATGGCCGATATCGTATCATTAATAAGTTATTTTTAGTGGAAAAGCTCTTTAAAAGCATCCAGTTTTTATTTAGTCTCACTATTAATGGGGCTTTGCCAAAAGGTCAACGCATAAAGGATTTTCGTGGCGATCACTGCGATAAATTTTCTGAGCAGACATTGCTTTATCAAATCATTGGAGAGGCCTTTCCACCTAAATGGAAACATGTCCCTGGTGAGCGTTTTAAAGATCGCGGATATAAAGCAGAACCTGACTATTATTTAAGAAACAAGAAAGATGTATTTATTTTCGAGAGCAAAGATGTGGTCCTCAAAGGTGAGGAAAAACAATCACGTGACTTTTCTGTTCTAAAGCCATCTTTAGAGGCTAAGTTTTACTTTGAATTAAAAAAATCAGGAAAACGACAAAACAAAGCCATTCTTCAAATCATCAAAAATATCAAACGAATTTTCGAGAAATATTATACTGAGGTTGATAATAAATATGATGTAAACAAAATCAGAATTTATCCCATACTGATCACACACGACAGACAATTCGATAGCCTGGGAATGAATTCTCTGCTGCAAATTTGGTTTCAGAATGAGCTAACCACTCTCAAGAAAGAATATGACACCACAAAGGTCTTTCAACTGACCGTTGTGAACATCGACACCTTCATTCTCTACCGAGATCATTTTCGATCTGGGGTATTACGCCTTGATGGCTTAATTGAATCATATCACGCTTTCATAGCTACTAACAAAACTACTGACATATTCATGGCTTTTTCAACTTTCGTTACCAATGAAGTTGGTCGAAAGGAGATTGATCATTTCCCAAAAATCGTACTTGAATATGCCAGAGAGGTTTTTTAATTAAATGTATTTCGTGAATGTTTACGACTAAATACTGCAATGTCATGATATGCTTTTCTAACCTAATTTAGTCCATTTATTAGCAATCAATGGGGAGAGATTTGTAAGATCAAGAAGTTGGGGGTTAATTTTAAAGCCAAGTAGAACTACTATGTTCAGGTTGAAAGGGTAGTCATCCACCCTCGAAGCCGAAACTTTGGGATCTGCCTCTGCTTTCCGCTGATCTTAGCCACTTAGTACCACCGTCAAACAGAGATTTTGTACATTTATAACTAAACCTTGTACGACAGATGAACCGAACACTCATCATAGTGTTGATCACGTTGCTCTCCCAAACCCAATTTGGGCAAACCCTTATTGCCCCCGAAGTCCCTAACCCGCAACCAGCGTCAATATCAAACTACATCCGTATAGGTGCACCCAGTCCACACACAATACCGAATACGACCGATCCTTTCGAGCGAACACAACAAAGGAATAATAAAGTCCAACGGCAAAATGCTCAGCTCATGCGAGAGTATGAAGAACATGAACGCGAAAGGCGACTAAAACAATTGGAAATGTTGGAACATAACCGCCCTGCAGTACGATATGAGTTCCCGTCTTGGCGCAATGAAGAAAACGCAGACAAGTTTTATGAAGCATTTGAAAAAATCGACAACATGGTTGAGGGTGAAGTACCCTTAAACCTTAAGGATGCTATTTTCATCACAGAGGACGCATACAGCAATGGACGAGTCCCAAGAGACTGGTATAACTGGCAGATCGAGAAAAATGTGTCTTTGATCAAAGATGCGCTAGAAGCAGAAGGCTTTGATTTGAATGATGACATGGCTAAGAAAATGATGTTGCACCGTTTTATGTCTGACACCATCATTCTCCATGATGACACAGGTAATATTTACCAAAAGAGCTATCCAAAAACGTATGATTTCGATGATATTTTTGGAGTAGAGAATTGGTCACAAATGTTCGTTACAAAATTGTTGGTGTCAAATAAAGGCCAATGTCATTCTATGCCGCTCTTGTATTTGATTTTAGCAGAAGAACTAGGTATCGAAGCTCATCTAGCCATCTCACCTCAACATAGCTACGTCATGGTGCAAGACAATAAAGGAAACTGGTTTAATCTTGAATTGACGAATGGCAGATATTCTTCCGACGCATGGGTTACTGGATCAGGCTACGTTAAAGCTGAATCTTTGACCAATGGTATTTACATGCGTCCTCTATCCAAAAAAGAAGCAATAGCAGACTGTTTTGCAGATTTGGCCATGAGCTACTATCACAAATATGGCTTTGATGATTTCATGCTGAAATGTGCGGACAAAGCTCTGCATTATGATGAAAAAAATGTCTCCGCATGGATGCTCAAAGCAAATTATTACGGCCTCTTATTTCAGCATGTAGCAGAACAAAAAGGAATGCCGCCTTTGGAGCATCTAATGAATGATCCTAAAGCGGCAAAAATATTCAACAAGCGTAATCAAATATACCAGACAATAGATAACCTTGGACATCAAGCCATGCCAGAAGAAGTCTACAAAGATTGGTTAAAAACATTGGACGAAAACAAGAGTTTACAAGTAAAATTTACAAGAACATGAGAATACAAATCACACAAAGCGTTCTTACGGCCATAGCCATACTGCTAACAATAAATCTAAATGCACAAAACCCATATAAATCTCTCGGGATAGAAACAGAAATGCTCACCTTAAGTAACGGTAAATATGTCGAGTTTTTCCCGAATGATACACTGCAACCCATTGGAAACGTTATGTACAATCGAGTCACGGACAAAGTCGTGGCTTTCTTAGAAGTAGATACATTTTACATGGAGTATAATTTAGAGCCTGAAGTGATGAGTAGATGGCTTTCGCCAGATCCTTTGGCCGCTAAATACCCCTCCCTTTCACCCTATGTATATGTGGCTAACAATCCATTAAAATATATTGACCCAGATGGAATGCGAATCGTTCTGCCTAATTCTTCTCAGGCCAATGTCTTTGCATCTGATCTCAACAGAATATACCAAAACAAATATGGCGTAAATAACGCTTTCAATGTTGTAACTAGAGACGTACAAGTCAGTAGTAAAAACCCTGAATATGGATTTTTAGATCGAATAAATCCATTTTCAAACGACACCAGAGTTTATTGAAACCACAGAGTCCAGATCATTTGTTGAAGCCAGTGGTAATTTTGATTGGAATTCTGATAAGTACACAAGTGCTATTAAAGATGTAATCGATGCTGACACAGATATTTTAGTAAATATTGTTAAAGACAAAGGGTCAAAAGCAAGTGGTGTATTATTCGGTTCTGATATGGGGCTTTTAGCAGGAGCAGGAGGTGGGTTTACTACAAGCTCAAGCAGTATAATACTTTCTGATAAACTATCCAAAACCAAGGTAGGAGATGATTTCGGCAACATGGTCAATTGGACATTAGGGGGCGTTGGCCTACATGAGTTACTGTTTCATATACACCCACAAGGGTCTAAAGAAGGAGACCCTAATATGCTTCGTGAATATTATAATCAACGTACTGGAAGTGATCATCCTGCAGGCTCGCAACAAAATCCAGCAATAAAGACGACCAAGGATGAGTAAGCGTGATATTGCAATAAGAATATTGTTGTTATTTGGAACAATGATTTTGTTTTCCTGTAACAAATTTGAAGAAAGTAAATGGTTAAATGCAAATAATGGGCATGTAAGTATTTCGGAACTTCAACGACATGGATACAAACGCGTACCTGTTGATGTGCCACTTTTTGAGAAAAATAATACGGAACAAACAGTACAATATCACTTTAGTGATTTTAATAACGGTAAACTTCTATCCCAAATTTGGGAAGTGAAAACTGCCTTTAATTCAAGAAATGAAGTTGAAAATTATTTGGAAAAACACAACATATACATTCTTGAAAGATGCCAAACTGATAAACGGTTCGTCGCGCAAAATTTATCAAATAACTTACTTTATTCAGGCTCTATAACAAAATCAAACTACATTCGATTGGTTTATGATTTTCCGTATTACGAAAGAGAAACCCGTGAGTAATAACAAATATTTTTCAATCATATTATTAATTTGTTCACAAATTCATTTAGGTATATCTCAGAAAATCGACCTTTTTGAAAAAACGTATGATAAAATTGATAAATCGCTAATAGGGGATGTTGATTTTTCATTTAAAGAAATTGTGTTTAGTGTTGAAAATGCGTTTGTCGATGGCGCGCTTGATGAACGCGATTATTACTTACACCTTGAGGTATTGGCCGACATGGCCAATAAATTTGCACAGAATAATGAAATAAAATACAATCTCGAAGATAAAGAGACGGTCAAAAAAAGTGCGGCCATATATAAGATACTGACAGACACAATACCCATTATTATATCCAAAAGCGATACAGTACAACATCTTCCTTACACCTATGATTTCGATGACATGTTCGGAGATAAGGATTGGACATCTATGTTTGTTACAAAGCTTCTGGCGACCAAACAAGGTAATTGTCATTCCCTGCCATACCTCTACAAAATACTCGCCGATGAATTGGGGATAAAATCTCACCTCGCTCTTGCACCAAATCATGTCTACATCAAACAACAATGTAAAAAAAACGGGATGGTACAACACAGAATTAACCAGTGCATCATTTCCTATTGATGCATGGATCATGGCATCAGGATATGTACACCTCGACGCGATCCGAAAGGGTGTTTATATGAAAGCTTTGAGCGAAAAGGAAAGCATCGCTATGTGCCTCGTAGATCTTGCTATGGGTTATGATCGCAAATACCCAGACAATGGCGGTAAATTTATTCTAAAATGCTGTGAGCTAGCCTTGGAACATTTCCCTGACTATATAAATGGTCTGATGCTCAAAGCAGAAACCAATCTACGGTTGATAAAACAAAAAATGGCCGTGTATCAAGTACAATTTCCAAAGGAATTGTTTGTGATCGACAAGAAATCAAAATTGATCTGGGAAGAAATGGAGCAAACCTATGGGGCTATACAGAAATTGGGGTATAGACAGATGCCAAAGCAGATGTACTTGGACTGGCTTATCTCACTTAAAAAAGAACGGGAGAAATACTCTAATCGGAAGGTGACAAATTATTAACTAATAATTGAGAAATGAAAAAGCAACAACCAAGAACACATTATAAATACCTTTTTAAGATAGGCAATAAAATCGTTCATGGTGGTATCACTGATGATTTACAACGCCGAGAAGTAGAACATCAAAATTCAGGAAGATGGATTAAACGAGGTGAGAAAAGAATTTATTGGTCTCAAGGGGCATATTTCCCAGGTAGGAGTCAAGGTTACTAAAGAAGCCGCACTAGCTTGGGAACGAGAAAACGGATATGCGGCAAATCAATAGTTCGAAATTACCGTAATTTTCTAAAGAAGTTGGTTAGAATAATGACAAGTGCTAGCCTATATCCTCAACAACTCCATCACCTCCAACACCTTCCCATCATCAGCACGCCCAGCATAATGATCAATAGTCGAGAAGTTGGCATGATCGAGGAGATGAGAAACTGTGTTTCTGTCTGCTCCCATGTTCAAGGCGAGAGTGGCACTGCTATACCTCGCAGAATAGTAGGTGAAGTACCCATCAAATTCGAGACACTTGGAAATACGGGACGCCGTTTTTCGAATACACGAAGCATAATCGTTTACTCTTTTAACCATGTCAAGTTCCGTCTTATGCTTTAAGGCAAGAATTGGAAATATGTATTTGCTTTTTGGGTACAGTTTTGTCATTTTTTCAACTATTATTAATGCTTCGGGTAATAATGGTTTCCCACGTTTCAAACCTGTACCAGTTTTCGAACGTTCATAATACCAACGGTTGTCTCTAATATCCTTTTTTTCAAGCTGGGCTAAATCCGTAAGATTTACACCCATGGTATAAAACGAAAACCACCAGACATTCAAATATTCTTCTTGTTTGGCTGATCTTGGTTCGTATAATTTGAGTTTTTTCAATTGGTCGAAAGACAGATCTTTTATTCTGTCCGTGTTGACTCTGGCTATTCTTTTTTTCTTCAATTTAGAAATATCATAACCGTATGGATTGGTGTAGGGATTCTTGAAAGGGTTCTTTTTAAAGTCGGCCACTTTGACCTGCACGGCTTTTCCAAGAGAATTTCAGACGGTTCATGGTATTAAATCCTCTTGTTCCTCTTTCATTAAAATAATCCTCAAATTTATAGAGCCAGTCCATTGTGAAGTCATCAAAGTATATGTCCTTTGGTGAAACGAGTAAAATAATATTGGCTAGTGATTTATAATCCAAACTTGATCTAGCTTGTCCAGTTTTAATAAATTTCTCGCTCACCTCTAAGCAGAATTCCGAGACCTTCATTTTCACCGTTTCTTCTACTTCGGGATTCATTTTGAATAGACGGCAGAATACTTTGTAGTCAAAATCGCTGTCTTCAAAATGATCTTCATAAATCCTGATGGCTGTTCTTTGAATCAGATCAAGCTCTTTCTGTTTCTCAATTCTTCCATGCATATCTCTGAGCCGTGATTTATTTTCGTCATCGACATAAAATTGGTTCGGATTGACCCAGATTCCGGTGCGCTTGCGCCTAACATTATTTCCCCAAGTGATTTGCAATACGACAGGGTGTTTCCCATCGGGATTCTTGATTGCTTTATGCAATCTTGTGACAAAATTTACAGACATAGTGACAAAACTTTAGAATGATAAAAA
>CBDFMS010000007.1:0-13554 GCA_965249735.1 Saprospiraceae bacterium
GGAGTTCCTTCAATGGTGGCCTGAGTTTCTGGACCAAATGGAGAGAGAGAATTAAGGCCTCAATTCGTTATTCGATGGTTTTTACAAGACAAGTGCAAAAGTGACATAAGTGGTAAAGTGACAGTAGGGTATTATTAATATATTTATTTACACACACACATGAAAAAAAAATAATAGTTTTAATCAGGGTCATTCTGGTCATTTACGTCACTTTTCCGCCGGAAGCCATATCGTCTACTTGAGCCAAAAAATCTTTAAGTCCTTGTGGTATTCCGATAACTGACTCAACTTTGAGATATGGATAACCTAACAGATAAGCAGCAACGATTTGTAGAGGAGTACTGTGTTGATTGGAATGCGACACAGGCGGCACTCAGGGCAGGGTATGCTGAGAGCGGGGCCCGCCAAGAAGGAAGTAGACTGTTGTCAAATGCTGTCATCGAATCTGAAATTAAAAAGAAGATGTCCTGTTTCTCAATGATTGCCGGCATAAATGCCATTCGGAATTTGAGAGCATTGTCTCGAATCGCATACAGCAATATCACGGACTTCTATGATGCTTGGGATGAGCTGAAGGATCTTACGGACATACCTGAAGAACTGAGAGCTTCAATCGCTGAAATCCATTTTGACGAGAGTACGAACAAGTACGGTGCATCCAAGACGGTTAAGCTCAAGCTGCACTCGAAAATATCAGCTATCCAGGAGCTCAATAAAATGATCGGAGGCTATAAACCTGATAGAATTGATCATACCACCGGTGGCCAACCTATCCATACTCCTCAGATGGCGCCCATAATTCTGGGAATAAATCCTTATACCCTGGACCAGGAGAAAAAGATCCAGCATTCTGATGAAAGTGAGGACTAATTGACAAATGCTCAATTATGGATCGCTAATCATTTTTGGGAAGCGAATCAGGTTAGTGTTTGATAATCTGGAAATAGCAATCACTATTATTCTGATTAAACGGATTCAAATTAGAGTTGACTATTTATGGTTTAGTAATCACTATTGTTCTCAGCAACCGGATTCAAATTAGTACTGATTAAATTGAAAATAGTGTCAACTATTATTTCAAGTGTCCAGATCCAACGTAGTGTTGATTAAATTAGAATTAGGAGTTGTTATCAATCCGATCATCAGAAATTAAATTAGTATCGCTTATTTTGAATTTAATAGTCGTTATTGTTGACGGCGATCAATGTAAATTAGTGATTGCTATTTTGGATTTTGTTATCACTATCAATCTCCATGATCAAATATAAAATAGTGTTGGCTAACCTGGGATTAGTGATTGCTATTGTTTTCGGATGCCAGAATTAAATTAGTGAAGTTGGCCCAATAATTGAGACAGGTAGTTAAGTCACAAAACCTGATCAAATGAAAAGAAGAAAATTTAGTAGTGAATTTAAGACCAAAGTGGTAATGGATGCTCTTGGTGAGCGTTATACGGCCAGTGAATTAGCAGAACGACATAACCTTCATCCGAATCAAATTGCCCAATGGAAGCGTCATTTTATGGAGAATGCATCGATGGTATTTGACAAGAAATCAGGTCAATCGGATAATCCACTGGATGATGAAAAATCGCGGTTGATGGCGACGATTGGTGAGTTGACGGTTGCGAATAAGTTTCTTAAAAAAAACTTGGGGATAAAGGATTAAAGGAACGTCGATCTATGGCAGATAAAAATCATATGGAATTGAGCATGGTTCAACAGTGTATATTGCTGTCATTGCACCGATCTGGACTGTATTATGTGCCCTGCGCAGAGTCGGATCTGAATGTAGAATTAATGCGTCTGATAGACGAGAAATATCTGACACATCCGTTTTACGGAGCGCGGCGAATGTATCAGTGGCTGGTGCGCGATAAGGAATATCAAGTAAGTCTCAATCGGAATAAAACGATTATACTACAGGGTAATGGGATTGCGCGCCATTGTTCCCGGCCCACATACATCGAAGCGGGCTAAGGGACATAAAATCTATCCATACTTGTTAAGAGACCTGAAAATCGAACGCTCAAATCAAGTCTGGGCCGTGGATATCACTTATATCCCGATGGCCAAAGGATTCATGTATTTGGTGGCCATCATTGACCTGCATAGCCGCTTTGTTGTTGGGTGGTCACTGTCCAATACGATGGATGCCAAATGGTGCTCTGAAATGTATGAGCAGGCCATTAAACGACATGGTAAACCGGAAATAATAAATAGTGATCAAGGCGTCCAATTTACCAGTGAGGTCTTTACAAAGGTCTCCAAAAGACATCGAATTAAAATATCGATGGATGGAAAGGGACGGGCCATAGATAATGTTTTTATCGAGCGACTTTGGCGAAGTCTGAAATATGAATATGTCTATCTCAATCCTTCCACAGACGGTGTGGAATTATTCGAAGGTATTCAACACTATTTTCGATATTACAACCAGGAACGAAGACATCAATCGCTGGGCTATAATCCACCAGCAGAGCGGTATCTCAAAGCAGCATGAAAAGTTATCCACCAAATGTGTGTGGATTTAACAAAAGAAAAATGAATCAAAAAAGAAAATATTAATAATAAGACTTATATTTCTGTCCTAATAAATGGGTACACTTCATTAGTATTGGCTATGTTGAAAATAGTGGCCACTATTATTTCCAGTGTTTGAAATCAATTAGTGTTCGTTATTCTGAATATAGACATCGCTATCGTTCTCAGTTATCCGACTCAAATTAGTAGTTGTTAAATTAGGATTAGCAATTACTGTTAGTTCCGGTGGCCGGGATTAAATTAGCGTTCGTTGTTTTGAGATTAACGATCACTATTGTTTTCGTCAATCGGAATTAAAATAGTGCTCGATAATTTGAGATTAAGAATTGTTACCGATTTGATTATTCAGACTCAAATTAGTGCTATATAATTTGAAAATAACAATCACTATTGATTGCATCGATTAGGACTGAAATAGTCATTCTTATTTTGGGTTTAGTTATCACTGTCATTTCTTTTTTCATATTTATTTTAGCATTTATTAATTTGAGAATAACGACTACTACGGTCTCTTTTAGTCCATACTCAATTAGTGCTTTCTATTCTAAGATTAGCAATCGCTAATGCCTTTGAGCATCATACAGTCATTTAATGTTGTTTAACTTTAGAATTCTATGCCAGATAGTAATTACCAGAAATACCTCGCTTTCCCCGATGCCAAAGAACCCCGATCCATTATCCGACGCAGAGACGTCACCATAGACTATTGTAGGGCAGATATGCCTTGGAAGGAAAATCCAGACATGTGGAGGTACTGGCTGGGGATTGATGTAGCAGATGTGTCTTTTATCGACGTGGAGAAGGCAGAGGCTATTGTAGAAGAATGGCGGAAATCCTGGTATTAATTTCTTTTCACCAAAATTGGGGTAAAGTCTTTTTCTCCCCGAATGGGGACTAAACGAGACAATCTTTCCTAACAAATTTTTGAACTATTCCTGCGGCTTCCCTGCGTGATCGACGCAGATTCTTTAGGGCTTCTTTGATTAACAATACCCCTGCGTTCAAATCCATGATGTGACGAGCTATTTGAGATATATACAAGGCTTCATAGTCACCATTCTGTTTGTCGAAGTAGTGGTCAAATGAGTTAGCTAAATACTGATAAAAGTCAGCCGGCAACCGATCTACTAGAAATTCAGCTTCATCGAGGACTCTGGTAGTACAATTCTCGATTTTCTGTTCGATGCTATCGTCAATTGTTGGTCCTGTATTGCTTTGATTAAGGAGGTGTGTGAGTACCTTAAATTCGGGGTGGTCTTCACCTAATTCTTTTTTGAGATGAGAGATAATTTTATCGTCTATCTTTTGTGTGGCTTTGGTCATTTTCGATTTGTATTCAGATGTGAAAATTTAATTGTCTTGTGTTATGAATTGACTGCAATAAGCCTATCAACTCGACATGATCGGAATGCTCGCTTCTGGATGTCCCAGAACTTGACCAATTCCGGCTTATCTGATCGCTGAGAGTCTTTATACTGATAGTTGAAATTGTTGTTGGCCAATGTACCGATCGCGTCACGTACTTCGCCTGTGGCCTTTCTGAAAGAAAAATAGGCTATTCCTTTACGCAGTGACCGGACCAACTTAAATCGGGACCAGGCGGCTTTCAATGCGGAACTGAAACAGGAAAACAAACCATTTCTGAACATGGTCCATGCATTTTGAAAGACAGATGCTCTAAATGACTGTTTTTTGGCTTCTGAGGGCGTTTCTTCATCGTCTTGGACTCTTTTTCCCCGTTAACTCGCTCCGGTGTCGTCTGAGGCGCAGTCTGAAAGAACTGAGCAAAGTATCGGTTCACCCATTCCTCACTAACTGTTATCTGAGCTTGTACTTCTTTGATCTGGTCCGATGTCATAGATGACAATGCCGTAATGATTTCTTTCTGGCTTTTGGTTCCGTTTTCGTACTTGCTGTGGTCGTCTGACATCTCGTAGAAGTAGTCTAACAATGCAAGTTTCTGTATGCAACATTTTATTGGGGGAAATTCCGAAATAAGTTGTATATTTAAACAACATATATGATTTTTTGAGAGCCCTAACCCCCTACTCTCTGTGATTTAGTCAAGATTCGCGATTCTATTATTGCGGAATGGCATATTTATCAACTATTTAATTTTATCGATGAAACAAGAAATTACTGGAATACTCCGACAAGTGATGGCCTATAGACTAATATTATTGTTGACTATCCCAACTGTCTCACTAGGACAAATTGATGTTACAACTGATAATTCTATCGCAATTGGAACAGATAATTCCAGTGGGTACAAGGTAAATGTAGTCAATAGCTCTAAGCAGAGTACATTGAGACTTGAAACCCTGCATAATTCTCAATCAAATTCGCAATATGGTCTGTGGAATAAGATTAATAGCCCCAGTTATGGCCATAAATATGGCATTTCCACAATTGTATATCAAAATGACGATGGTTACAGCAATTTACACCGTGGAATATCGGTTACAATGAATTTAAATGGCAACTCTTTGTCTGGCCATTATAATGCAGGTTTAACAAGTATTGTTAACACCAGTAGTACGACCTCGGGAACAATATATGGGCTTACTTCGGTTATGAAAGGAACTGGAAATGTTAATCGTACCGGAATGCATGTTATAAACGATGCACAAGGTACCGGTAAACATCGGGGGCTCAAGATAGAGACATGGCAATCAGGAGGTACCGGGCTTACCCGAGGAATTGACATTCAAACTTACTTGTATGGAACAAATCAAGGTGACGCGTCAATAAATACTGGATTATACAATTTAATAAAACTAAATAGTAGCAGTAGCGGCACCAGGGCGGGCATTTACAATCAGCTTGAGGCTGCAGGAAGTGGGGAAAGAAAAGGTATCGTAAGCAAATGCTATGTGCATAAAGATAATACTAGCGAGGGTATAGGTATTGAAAATTTGTTGTCCAGGGTAGATAAAACCGGAAAATTGAAAGGTATTTACAATGTAGTGGGCAACTGGGGAAATGTTCAGAATAATGGAGAATACACCTACGGAATATATAATGTCACAAGTTCGGATGTATCCCCTGCCTACGGCGTCTATTCTGTCACCTATCCGACGCAAAGCGATTTTCCATCGGGTTTCTTCGAAGGAGATCTTGTTTATACAGAAGACCTTGTGGATTTGTCTGATCAGCGACTTAAGGAAAATGTCAATGATCTGTCATCAGGGCTTGATTTGCTCTTACAACTGCGACCGGTTACTTACGAATTGATTGAAGATACGAGGAATGAGAATCAATTTGGATTTATTGCACAGGAGGTGCAAGTAACCATTCCGGATATAGTACAAGAAGTGATTCGACCTGGTAAAGTCATATTTGATTCGGATGGTCAGACAATTATCGGACAAGAACCCGGGCAAAAATACCTGGGGATGTCCTACTCTGAACTTATACCCATCCTGACCAAGGCCATCCAAGAACAGCAGGTTATCATTGAATTATTAGAACAACGAATTTCAGAACTCGAAAATTGATATAAACAAAATGAAATATTTACTAATTCTATGCCTGGTTTCTTTTCTGGAAATATGTGGTGCTCAACCAAAAGTTTTATTCGATTATGATGCAGCTGGAAACCGTATCATGCGCTACATGGTTTCATCGTTGAGTACGTCTGGGGGTGAGACGGATGAGGTTGGATTTTTAGAAGCCGTAGTGGATTTCGATAATAAAGGAAAATTTGTGGCAGGTGAAATCAATATATCGCCGAATCCTACCACAAATATGGTACGCATTGAAATTAGCACAGAAATAATTGAGCCTGCAGAAATTCACCTTTATGATAGCCGGGGACAGATCTTGCATACGAGTGCTGCTGTGCTGCAACTGGCGCAGTTTGATATTAGTCATTTATCAGCAGGAACTTATTACTGCCATATTGCTACCCAATCGAAAGCAGGAATTTGGAAAATTGTGAAAGCAAACTGACAGCAGATCATTTATGAAACATTCACAATTTCAACAGCGCACAATGTTAAGATATCGCTACCTTTTTATTTTCACCTTGAGTGTCCATTTTTTTTGGTTTTCATGTCCACATCATGCATTTGCTCAACAAGACGTCATCACACTAGACGCTCCAGAATCAGGCGAGCAAGAACATATCGCTCGTCAAAAAGTCGAAATGACGGCTGGATATAGTTATTCGAGTACAAATGGGGATAAAATGCATGCCGAAGTGGATCCTTCTTTGCCGGAGGATATTGTATATCAATCTATGTTTGACCAGACTAATTTCGATCGATCCATTGATGAGAGCAAGGCTGTGGGTGCTACGGTCGGGACATATGCCGTCTCACCTTCAGGTGCAGCGACGTATTCTATCCCTATTGCAATACCAGAAGGGACGATGGGCATGCAACCCTCTGTTTCTTTATCTTATAATAGCCAGGGCGGAAATGGCCAGCTGGGAAGAGGTTGGAGTTTGGGCGGCACGTCATCGATCGTTCGAGTCACTAAAAATTTATTTTACGACGGAGAAGTAGCACCAATTACATCTGGGATAGAAGATGAATATGCCTTAGATGGTAACAGGCTGGTGCTTCAAAGCGGGACTCATGGCCAAAATGGCGCTGTCTATTATACACACATGGAAACCTTCAGTAGAATCACGGCACAGTTTAGTGATGCGTACGGCCCGCATTGGTTCAAAGTGGAAATGAAAAATGGGCTTACTTATGAGTATGGCAAAAGCGATGATGCAAAATTTTTATTCGAAGGAAATCCAACTTCGGTTATGGTGTGGCGATTGAATAAGGTCTATGATTGTCATGGCAATTACATGGATTATATCTATAAGATAGAAGATCGGGAGTCGCGATTGGATCGTATCGAATACACCGGAAATACAACTGCAGGATTAGCCCCTTATAATACGATTAAATTTCATTACGACTACCGCGAGGATGAAAATACGGGATATATCGCAGGCTCTGAGATAAATTCAAAATTTCTTCTTACGCGTATTCATGTGATTACAAACGGGAACGATACTTACCGTGACTATGATCTTTCCTATGGTTTTGATGGTTTACATTCTTACTTTCATGAGTTGCACGAAAAGGGTAGTGATGGAAGTGAATATAATTCTACGAGGTTTAAATATGGAGATGTGACAACTTCGTTCAACGAAGTTCAAACAAATTTAACGCATGCCGGTACTCCGGGTAGTGATGGTACTGATATTTTCAATGGGGATTTCAATGGAGATGGGTTAACAGATATTCTACTTGCTGATTACGAATCCATCAATGGCTTAAAGGTACATACAAAAATTATACTTAATGTGAAAGTCCTGGCAAATGATGATCAATTTGTGCCTCTCGGCAATCCTTATATTTTGAATCAAGATGGTGTAGTGAAATATGGGAGGAGTTTGGAAGATAACGAATATTACAATTTTCTCATCTCAGATTTTAACGGCGATGGACAAGAAGATTTGATAATATATGAAATGGCAAATTTTAATTCTCAGACGAATTCTGCTTCTTTAGAGGTTGTTAAATTATTGTCTTACAATTTGCAGACCAGCACTTGGGATGAAACAAATTATCAACCAAGCACCACTTATAAATGGTATAATCTATCTGAACAGCCCTTAATCCTAGGTGATTTTGACGGTGACTCAAGAATGGATTTTATAACAAATCTTGCAGTCCTTGCGGGTGCACCAAATAATTATGAACTACGTTTTACTTCACCTGGTCTGGGTGAAACGAATAAAGTGGTTGTTATCGTTGGCGCTAATCCACAGGACAATCCATACTATTGGGCGAAGTCATCTAAAATATTCGCTATTGATATGGAAGGTGATGGCAAAAATGAAATATTAGTGGTCAGAAAGGAATCAACATCGGCCGGAATTATGTACGGTTCTGACATCTATAGTATTGAAAAAAATGGTTCGATTTATGAAGCTAAACCGATTTATTCTTCAGGATTTCCCACCGAATGGCATACGCTATGGCCCGGAGACTTTAATGGCGATCGAAAAACAGATTTACTCACATATGTATGGGACAATGACAACAATATTGAACGATGGGACATCTCCATTTCTACCGGATTAGGTTTTGAAATGCAGAACTTCACCTGGAATTTCAACCCTCTATTGGATGCCAATCATGTGGGACTCATCAACAATGGCAAGATAATCATATCAGATTTTGACGGAAATGGCAAGACCGATATTTCTTATTATTACTATATCCTTAATGGAGGTGTACAAGAAGGAAATCTGGATACATACTTTGGCAGCGGCAGTTCATTTAAGTACGTTCACGAAGATATTGATCCAACGAACTTTGGATGGCTTTCGACCGGGGACTTTAATGGTGATTCAAAATCCGATGCTGTGTTTCGTGAATCTGTCATAGCCTCCGAGCCAGCAATTATTCATTATTTTAATGAAGATGCCCACAATCATCGAATTACCTCAATATTAAATGGAATTAACTTCAAAACTGATTTTGCATATGCAAAAATGTCTGATTTTGCTGTATACCAACACACGACAGCAATTGACCCAAATTTTCCCATCATTAAAACAAAATTCCCATTTCAGTTAGTAAAAACTATAAGCGTCCCTGATGGACTAGAGGGTACCCGAGACGCTTGGTACACTTATTATGATGCTTACTTTCATAGACAAGCAAAGGGTTTTCTCGGGTTTGGTAGTATCGAGTTATTTGATGTCGAGAATGAGTTTACAACACTTTCTGCAAATGAATTGAATGAAGAGTATAGCTTATTATATCCTTATTCAACTCAAACAAGTTATGATCCGACCGGTACGATAAATGACATAACAACCTCATTTACGACATCAGACATTCAGATTGTAAATAAGGACATCGCTCAACAAAAGAGGTACTGGATGAAGACCATAGCAACATCCACAACGGATAATCTGAAAGATATCACGGTTAATTCCTCATTTACCTATGATGACAATGATGGCAATTTGACCTATCGCTTGATTGATAACGGAGGATTGGAGACCATCGAAACCACATATTCAGATTTCAACAACACATGTTCCTGGTTGCCAAATAAGGCCGAAACCGTTACGGTCACAAAAAAGCGCCTGGCAGAAGTAACTCCTGACGATCCATCCTTTTCTTATACTACTAAAATAGTCTATGATGGTACGCATGGGGCAATCACATCAAAAATTTCATTTTGGGGAGAGCCAAAAGCTCTTACCACTACATATTCTGATTTCGATGCATTTGGAAATCCTGGTATGACTCAAATCTCTGCTCAAGGATTGACTCCTCGACAGACAACCTATTTGTACGACAGTAAAGGGAGAAGTATAATAAGGGAGACAAATGCACTGAATCAATATAGAAGGATTTCATATGACCCAATTCTTCTACGACCTGTTATGGTTACCGATATCGATGGATTAAATTCATCAATAACATATGATGGATTTGGTCGAGAACTGGAACTTACTGACACGAAAGGCAAGATAAGTAAGACGATACGTAATTGGAATGTCTACACAGGGGACAATACGAAGCTTGATGAGGTAAGCAATTCCATATATCGGGTCGAAAAGCATATTGATGGGTTACCAAATGAATACACTTGGTTTGACGTGATGGGTCAGATTCGAAAAACTGAGGTCGAACTAGTGAATGGCGAATGGTCTAGGAGTGTTAGTTTGTACAATAAAGAAGGAATCATGATGAGTTCTACCTTACCATTCAAAGCGGGTGATCTGCATGTTGCGATCAATAATCTCTATGATGAACATAACCGGCTAAAGTCTAGTACTACCGGGTCATTATTTCCAGTAACAATTGATTACGAGATTGCGAACGGAAATTTTAAAGTCGTTCAGACAGTCAAAGATGAATCCGGAACACCTCAGGTCAAGTACTCGCTCACAGATGATGTCGGTAAATTGATCGAATCGGGAGATGAAGGAGGAGATATTACCTATAGATATTTTCATCACGGTGGACAAAAAGAAGTAGAAGTAAATAATGAAATAGTCGCTTCGATGACCTATGACCCATATGGAAGACAAGAAACGCTTCAAGATCCAAATGCCGGCACTACGGGTTATGTGTATAATGCCTATGGAGAATTGGAAAGTCAAATTGATTCAAAAGGAAATACAACTCAAATATTCTACGATATATTGGGTAGACAAGATTATCGAAGTATCACTGAAGGGACAGTAGATTACTCTTACGTAGCCGAGGGAAATGGCCTTAATTTAATTAGTAAGATATCCGGTCCGGATGGTGTAGAGCGTGAATTTATATATGACGACTACAGTCGGATCAAAGAAATTCGGGAGGACATCGTGGGAACGACTTATACCCACCAATATCAATACGACAACTTTGACAACCTGACGAAAGAGACTTATCCGAGCGGCTTGATCATGAAATACAAGTACGACGACCCCAAACGGGGCTATTTGTACAAGATCGTTAACAATGCAGAGACTGTGACCTATTATGAGACCATCGAGATGAATGCCTTTGGTCAGGTAACCAAACACGATCTGGGCAACGGCACCACTTGTGAAAGCCTGTATAACCAATATGGTGTACCAGATCGATTTAAGACTATTGACATTTTAGATCTAGACTTTACCTTCGATAATAATGTCGGCAATTTGACACAACGCCATGACCATATCAACAGTCTGACTGAAGTGTTTACATATGATAAGATCAATCGCCTGACTTCAGCCAAAGTCGGCAGTAATCCAACCTTGTCTATGACGTATGAAGCAGGTGGAAATATTGAAAGTAAATCCGATGTGAGTTCAAACAGCTACGTTTACGATGCCAACAAGATCCATGCTGTGGCAGAAATAAGCAATCCGTCCACCGTTATTCCATCGGCAACACAAAGCATCACATATAATTCCGCTCAACAACCTGAGTCGATCACTGATGCCATCAACAAATCGTTGGAATTTACCTATGGGCCTGAATTTAGCCAGCGATCACGTATGGACTATTTTGAAGATGATGCCGCTGAGAGTTTACCTCAACTCCTGGAATCGCGCTACTATCTCGGCAATTATGAACAGCGTCGCTACAATCTCAATGTACCCAGTGGATCTACCCAGGACATCCACTATGTCTCTGGAAATGGCTTAAACATGATCGTTGTCAAAGAGGATGGCGTATACACCTATTATTATACCTATACCGATTACCTGGGATCAATATTGACGGTGACAGATGATCAAGCCGTCATTGTCCATGAACAAAATTTTGATGCCTGGGGCCGTCGAAGAAATCCCGGCAACTGGACTTACTCAGGAATAGCAAATGCTCCCGACTGGCTATATCGTGGTTACACCGGGCACGAGCACTTGCAGGAGGACTTCAAGACGATCAATATGAATGGGCGTCTCTATGACCCATTGGTTGGTCGTATGTTGAGTGTGGATAACTATGTAAGCGATCCCACGTCTACTCAAGGGTATAATCGGTATTCGTATGTGATTAACAATCCGTTATCTTACACAGATCCGGATGGGGAGTTTGCTTGGTTTGCAGTGGCCATTGGTGCTGCAGTGAACTATATGGTCCAAGCCTTTCAAGGTAATTTGACTACTACTGGTAAGGCATTCGGTGCTGTTGTAGTTGGTGGAGCCTCTGGTGCAGCAGGATTTGGAGCAGGATCTGCTTTAGGATTAGGAGGAGTTGGCTTCTTAAATGGAGCGGCTACAGGTGCGGTCGGTGGAGCAGCTGGTAGCTTTGTAGGTGGAACAGGGAATGCGTGGTTAGGGGGAGCAAGTTTTGGACAAGGATTAGGCGCTGGGTTTAGAGGAGCAGGTTTAGGTGCACTTACTGGAGGTGCAATTGGAGGAATAAGCGGTGGCCTTTACGCCACAAAACATGGTGGTAATTTTTGGAATGGTGACGGTGCTACCTTTGATTTATTAGCAACCGGTCACCAAGGAGATGGCAACCCTGTCGAGTATAGTAATGGATCTGTTCGTTCATTCTCCAAAGAACACTTTGGTGATGTTCAAGGATTAAAAGAGGTATATGCTGATGGAACTGTTGCGAAAGGCTATACTGCAAAAGATGGAATCATCTATAATAAGGCTGGGAATGCAGTTGACGCTACAACCGCATATTACGCAAAAGGTAACTACTCAAAAGTTTTCTTTTCAAAGACAAGTTTTGTGAGTAAGGAGTATTTATATCTGACCATGGGACATGAATATATGCATGTGGCATACAATTATGCAGGATATTCTCATAAAGGATTAAACAAAACTAAACACGCAGCAATCTTTAAGTGGCAGGCAGATCAAGCTAAGTTGTGGGGTCACTCTTCTTATTCGAAGTGGAATTTGCGATTTAATCTTTTAAATAAAGCTGGACATAATGATGCCAGGTATGACTTTTTGAACTTTCCATTGTTAAATACAAAGCCATGGTAAAACTTATTTTATTATCACTTGGCCTAATATTAGTTCAGGCTTCATGTTCTCAAAAGACTGCTCGATCAGTAATTGTTAATGATTACAAGTTGCAATATGATAACCTGGGTAATGAAATTAGTCCGATCATCAATGGTCTTGACACCTTTGTTGTCTACAAAAGCAATAAGATAGAGATTGGAGACATTAAAGAGTTGAGTTGGCATTCAGAAATAGATGCTAAAGAGCTCATTAAATTCGAACTCATTAGTGGAACAAAAAATATTGAGACAGCAATTAATTCAAAACATGATATAGAAAAAAGTTTCATACGGAATACCAAGGCATACTATTTGGGTTCTATTTCTAACTCATCAATTTTGATATTGACAATCGATAAAAATGAATATGTCTCAGATCATTCGGTATTTTTATTTAATCACGATGAAAAAAGTGTAAAATCAATAGCACGGGTAGCTTACTTGTTTGATTTGGGTGAGAACGTATATAAAGCCAGTACTAAAATTATAGATGATAATCGCTTTGAATATCTTGAGAAAGAAGTGTTATCAGACG
>CBDFMS010000008.1:0-8192 GCA_965249735.1 Saprospiraceae bacterium
CGGCTGCAGCAACGACTTTATCCACTCCAGGTGTTTGGAAGGAGTCCCAGTCCCCCCAACCTTGCCCCGTTGGGATGATCCACATCAAAATTATCCGGTGTAATCCAATACTGTGAATTTCCCAACTTCTGCAAAAAGTGAGGTATGACATGCCTAACTACATCGTATATGTTCATACTCCAGCTCATACTTTCGGGATCCAGTTAAACATGTTTGCAGCTGTATCAGCATATTCGAACCATCCAGCAGCCGGAATTACTTCAACAACAAATGGCGTTAATACACCACCTGAAGGCGTATTGGAGGCTGTTTGAAACACGGGGATCTACAACACCTTCTGACTCCTGAATAGCATCTGTTAATGCCGTAATATTGAATGCTCCATTAAATGGTAGATTAGATAAGAATTCATCCATTGCTGCCTGTACGTTAGCCTGAACTGTGACAAGCGGAACAATAGGGTCAAAGTAAATATCGAATCCAACATTCAAAACATCAGCCGGAATAGATAGCACTGCCAATCGTGTACCTGCAAATTTGATCTTATGAGCATAACTTTCCAGGGCATCTTTTTTCGGCTGTAATCAACGGTTCAATTTCATTCGACAAGTTGGTTTTGGCGGCTTTGATGATAACAACACCGTCCGGTCGTTCTTCTATCGCGCATCGGGATACTATTCGTTTGGTTTCATCTATCGGATCATAGACGTATTGATTATCCACATACACAAGGCTGTCACCATATTGAAATTCAAACATTTTTTTTCTGGTACCATCGAGGTGTTCCTGCCGGAGCTGCAGCCGCTATTTCTTCAATTACTACTTTGAAGTTTGTCCCACAGAAGTTCGTGGATGTATATTGGCCACCGCCGTCAAATATGCCCACAGTCGCCATACTGCCACTTTTGATCCAGAGGTCAAATCATCCAACAGATTATCCGATGTTTCACCAAGCGGTAGCAGGCCAGTTAATGAAGGTTGAAGTTCCTTTTCCTCGATAATCTCGTCATATATTTCAAGAATCTTACGTGCCATTAGTATGTAGCTATTTGTCGGTTTGAAAAATAATCGACCACCGATCGATCAATGAATGTGTTTTTCCGGATCTTGAGTTCCATACCTTCTACTGAAGGAATTAGTATGCCCGGATTATCCTCCAATAAATATTGGAGACCAAGCATGGACCCATAGTACTTCAAGACTATATCATATATCGTCCTGGACCCGGCCATACGGTTATTTTTCTTCATAGCCTTACTTTGAACTTACCATCAATAAAGGTCAATTCCTTGATGAATTTGTATCCATCCGAATGCAACTGCAGCTGTACATCTCGACGTTCATTTCCCGTGATAGAGCTATGTAGCATTTTACGCACGCCAACTCCAACAAATGGCCATTGTCGATATTGTCCAGGACATGCCTCCATTATGTGAAGAAACGTGCTGCAAATTACTCTGGCCAATCACAAAATCGCCATGCCGGATCAGTACGTCGTATTCGTCATTCTCTACACCAAATAATATATCTTCTCTGTCTGTCATGTTATTGTTCCCGGTCCGCTAGGAGTTCCAAATTGTTGCTGTTGAGTATCCAGTTATAAATAGCAGTGGCGATGTCATCCGCAATTTCATCTCGTACCACCTCAGGATCAGTATGTTGATCACTTTTGGCAGCTTGCTTTTCGTAGGCCGCCTTTATTGTCGCTCTTAATGCATCCTTTACAAGTGGCATATCATGTTAATATTTTATTCAAGTGTGATTTAAATTGTTCTAAATCTCCCTGCAATGTTGCTATCCTGGATAATACATGTGGCATCACCTGGATGGTTGGTCCTTGATTGGTCTGTAGTTGGAAATTCTCCATTGTCTCGAGCATATTTTTAATTAAATCCGCAAACACATTCATTTCAGTAGTCAAATCAAAAATCTGGCGAAGCGATGTGAAAGCCCTTATTGGAAATCCATACCACCTCATCAATCTCATCCATCATGGCCACATAGACAGTGACCTTATTTATGAAGGTGGCTATTACAAAAGATCCCACTTTTGGATAGACAACCAAGCCTATATCACTACCCGGCAATGCCTGGAGTCTCGCGGCATGAATATCTGCATCACCGTTAATCGGCTTGATATGCGCTGTTCGGTTATCGCGATCAATAGAAACCACTGTGCAAACTTGCGAATACACCTCTTCCTCGCTCTTAACTATTTTCCGGATGGATTCTTTTATGTTGCTCATCCTACTTTAATATCTAATTCAAGTTCTTGTCGATAGCCCTCCATTCCAAACCGTCGAAATACTCGTTTCACCAGGTATTTGCCATCACGATCCGGATAAACTGGATCCACTAGTTCGACCTCATCGCCGATGATTTATAAATGGCTTTCCAAAAGTGGTCAGGGATCCCCGGTATCCAGTATATTTCA
Organism: Saprospiraceae bacterium; assembly: GCA_965249735.1. Taxonomy (GTDB): domain Bacteria; phylum Bacteroidota; class Bacteroidia; order Chitinophagales; family Saprospiraceae; genus JANQSS01. The sequence goes on from CBDFMS010000008.1 coordinate 2,435, forward strand.
TTCTTTTAATTTCTTCCTCGCCAATCCGTTTAATATCCGCCTCATTTTTTGTCGTAATAATGAAGCGTTCGTTGTTCGCCCTTCCTGATCCCCGAATTCGAATTCCTCTCGTTCATTTCCCGGTGTTATATTGATTATTTTCAGCTTAATCTTTACATCTTCTTCAAGGACAAAATCCAGACTATTATCCACGATAATTAGGTCAAACCTGAGCGTATGGGCTTTTTTGTAACCTCTGGTTGATAAGCGAATCCAACGTAAAGTGTGCCATTTCGAAAAAAAGGCCTTCTGGAAAAACTGCTTGCGTAAATAATCGAATGTCTGTGCAGCCGTTGCTTTTGAAAGGCGAAATGGCCCCAGACGTATGTCCGGAGCCACAACATCAATATCAGCCGGAAGAATAGCAGCCAATACATCTTGCAGGTTGGCATCAGCAAATGACAGCGTATGCGTTTTTTTGCTTCAGCAACCACGCATGATCCTTCGCACTTAATTTCTACTGGTATTTTCGAGGAATATGGAGGTAACAAATCCTTGGAATGCCACATCATTTTGGTCGTCATAACCCAGTGCAATGTTAACCGTATCACCTTTATTTAGGTTTGACTCACTGCCAAAATGCTATTGATTTACCCAACCAATCAACCTTACGCGGGAAGGTCATTCGACATACATCAGTCAGCATATCCCAGGACGATTCAATTTCGATATTGACAATACCGTCCAGGATAAATTCTTCTACTTGTATATCACGAGTCAACCTAAGCATTTAATACGAGTTCTATTGGTTCATCAGAAGAACATGATAATTGAATGAATTGTGTGTTTTCAAAACCAGCGCGTTGTGGAAAACTGTAATCATCGACGACCAACGAATAAATATTAAATAATTGCAAGTATGGTGAAGTCGCTATTAATGCCACTGGTAGTTGCAGTAATTCGATTAATGATTTTACATCATGTTCCGGATATGCAGTTCCTATTGAGTTTACAATTGCTCCTTTGATGCTAATAGAATAATCCCCATCTGAAATATATTCTTTGACCGTTCCAGCTCGTCCCTGTATTGAAGTTTTGACGATATTTTTTGGATGTGAAACATCAAATAATACAGTGTCCATATAAATCGCCAAATCACTATCCGGATCTTGGAGTTTCAAATCAGAAAAAACGAGTGTTCCAAACATACTTTTCTGATCGATCTCCGTCGTTAGGGATACGCGATCTTCGATTAATACAGGTGGTGTATATGTTGGTTTGGATGTGGGAATATCCTCTTGAGGAGCCACATAATCCTGTGTCTTCACATTTTCCAAATCAAAAGCCGATATGACATATCCTCTATTGCGCATAATTGGTATCATTTACTACATCGAGCAATGCTCTTGAGATTACGTCTTTGATTTTTGAGACAGATTCATTTAAATTTTCTGTGTGTATGGACTGGTTTTCAACGAGCGAACCAATTTGAATATTAATATTTTTGACATTTCCGGCACCACTGACCAGGGAATTTACTCGGTCCTTTACCGGATTATCACCTGTCGTATTATTACCATCTGTAAGACCTGGAATATTTGGCCCCGAACAATCCAGCGTATGGATTTTGATTTCTTGTCCCCCGATTAGGACGTCCAGCTCCACCTTCCTGTGGACCTTGAGGAATCCAGTCATCCGATGATTTTTTATTTTTATTTCCAATCAGCTTATTAAATTGCTTATCTATCCATCCAAGAACTGGAATTTTTTGATTGATAAATTCAGCAAAACCATTTAAACTTCTCGTCAACCATCCATCGAATAATCTGAAATCTGCAAGTAGATCATCAATGATTTTTTTGAACGCGGTCAGATCATCCAATACTTGAGGTAAACCTGGCATTAAGATATTGCCGATAATTGGGTGATCCTTAATCCATATTCTTGCGTCGTCCCAATGATAAATTAATGTTGCAATTCCGGCTACAGCCAGGATGATCCACCCAAAGGGATTCATGGCCGCAACCAAATTAAATCCGATCATGGCTGTTCTCGCGGCTTTAATGGCCGTGGTTAACGTCATGATACCATTCACGATACTCGTGATACCTAGAAATAGTTTAAGCGCACCCCACATTCCAATCACAACTCCAGTCCATTTTAATCCTGTTTTAATCCATGATTTTACCTGGTCCTTATTTTCTTTGATCCACTTAACTGAAGTTTTCAACCAACGAACCAGTTTTAAAGCGTAGGGTAAGAATAATTCGCCTAAATCCACGGATAAATCCCTAACTCCAGCTCTTAATGTGCGCAGTGAATTAGCATAGTCATTTTGTGTTTTATTGAAATCGCCCTGGGCATCTTTTGTTTGGTCTAATACTAATCCGAATATTGCTTGGGTGCGTATAGCCTTTGGCATAGTGCCTTTGAATGTCTTGATAAGGCCCATCTCAAAGGCTTTCTGTTTCAAAGATGCTTCATCTAAAACAAGGCCGAATTTCGATAACGGTTCAGTTTCACCCTTCAACCCGGCGAGAAGGGAACGCATGGCTTCATCTGGTTCCAAATTTTTGAAACTGGCTAGATCTGCCCCAAGTTGAAGCGAAGCCTTAGTCCACTTGGCCACCTGGTCACCTGCTATGCCAGTGTTTTTGAAAAGAGATGCAAAGGTGGCGGAAGTAGCTAGAGCTTTTGTCCGAGATATACCTAAAGTTTCATCGGATCTCTTCGTGAATTTACTGATTTCTGCAAAGTGATCTCCAAACACGGTTTTGGTTACATTCAAAGCCTCTTGGCGGTCACTTGCTGCATTGACAGCTGCACCAATCCCGGAAGCTATCTCTCTAACCGCGAGGCCACCTAAGATTGCAGAACCAAAGCCACCCAACTTATTCTGAAGTTTGCTAAATCCAGCGCGAATTCGCCTGGGAATTGCAAGCATTCGTCGTTCAAATCGACGGGCATGGACTTGCATACGCCTGAATGAAAATGAATTGACTTTTCGCTGAAGAGATTTAAATCCCAGGCCTATTTTTGTTGGGACAGAAAGTAGTTTGGTCTTTAATATATTCCCGGTATTAGCAATTTTCTTCAATGGATTATCCAGACCACCAATGATCTTGGATTTTAAACTCAAAAAACCACCGCCCAATTCATCTTGCATCTCGTCCAGGTCTTTCAATGACTGAATGGCCTGATCCTTGTCAACTAAGATTTTATAGACAGTGGTTTTACTCATTTCCTTGTCGGGAATTTAATTATGCAGCTTCTTTACGTATTTCGGAAGCCCAATTGCGCCAGCCTTTATACGCATCGATTCCTCTGAATACAACATCATAAGATTCGGCAACCAGATGAACTGCCTGCTCTATTGCGGCCTCCAAATCGTCATTCGCGATATCAAAGTGAAGCTGGATAAAATCAGCGACTTCCTTGGCCTCCTCAGGATCCAAATCTCTGAATTCCGGTAGAGCTTGCTTCGCTGTTTGAATCAAGGATGGAATTGTCGTAGTGGCAATGGCTAACGCTGGTAATTCGATTAATTCGATTTTTCCATCATCGAAAATAGTGGCCACTTGATCTGCAATTCCAATGATTCCGGAAAAAACAGATTTTATTGTATCTACACCTAATTTCATTGTATATTATTTTTTAGGTTTTGACCAAATAGTTTGTTGAATCAACTCCAGGCAATACATAATTTCATTATACTGTTTTGCCCACTGTGCGGTAGTTAAGTTTTCCGGTGCCGATCTGTGAAAAAAATCGGATCATGGCATTTCCCTGGCTGATGTAGTGAGACGAATTCAGGGTTATTTTCGTCCCGCTCAGAAGTTTTTTACTTCAGAATCTTTTTGGTTGATCAACTTCTCGATGTGCGGTGCAAGTGTGACATAAGTTGAGACGTCACTTATCGCTTTTTTCTTGTCTCCTTTAACCAAGCAATTTTGAATTACAATTGTATTTGCCTTCACCGGATTTCTTTCAATCATTGAGCCTGCGGCTTCCATTGTTATCATGTCCGGTTGTTTAAACCAATAATGATCAACACTTTCATCGTCGTTTTTGACCGTAATTAATACAAGATTTCCGTGTTTACTTTTTAGCTGGTCAATTTCTCCTTGAGACAATCCACCGGCTACTTCTTTTTTTTTCTCCCATTTAATTGATGTTTATTTGATGATTAAATAATCTAATTCCAGCTGATGTGGGATGCAATCATCGGCAATTCGACGCGGATCCCATCAGCACTTCCTTGTGAAGCATCGCGTTTATTTTCCATGAATTCAGCGTTATGAATCGTATGTGTCACGATGGCATTGCCGGCTGTCACATAGGAAACAACAATGTCGAATGGTGGAATGTCGTCAATTTGCCCATTTGGAGCTACCGCTTGAATGGCTTCCAATTCACTCATAAAGAGTTCCACAGAAACGCCATCAGCGACACGACTACCTCGTGATCGAGATACCGGTAATTTTCCAGCACCCATGTTATTGACCTTTTCTTGCTTGTCGCCGTAAGTGATTTTAGTAATGCCGGTGACCGGTCTTCCCAGAATATTGACCGTAATATTTGACCCATGAATATTCCTGGCCGTTGACTAATGGATTTTGATTTGGCATGATTTATTTTTATTCTATTATTTATAATTCTCTATCTACCGTAATTTGAAATCAATATTTCGTTAATTATGGACAAGTGACCGATGTTGTTACTAAATTTCCTGAATTATCAACCGTCACTTCGTAGCACGTTCCATTAGGTGACGTCAATATTACAGCCGCTCCATCATCTTCAACATAGATGTCTCCACCTGTTACATGTAATTTTGCTCCCGGAGCAGAAGTGCCAACGCCAAAATTTCCGAGTGATTTATTTACATAGCTATTATCGTTGCCGCTTAAACTGCAATTAACACCGCTTGTGTTATCTCCTTTATGGATGTCCAAAGCAACTCGGCCAGTCGTATTTGTATTTCGAAAAAATCGAGTTTTGGCCGTGCTTGTACCGTCCTCCGGATTCGGAAAAAAAATCAAGCAATGCCGATCCACTCGCTGCCGTTTTATCAAATTTTGCAGTCGATGCGTTGATATTTGAGATGGATAAGTGGTTCGCTGTGCCACCTGATTCCGTTAATTTAATAGCCGGATCTGCTGTAGCTTGTAGATGTAAATAATTCCTCTGGTGTATCTGTTCCTATTCCTATTTTGCCTGTGGAAGAAATATTGGCATATAAGGTATCTGGATTTACTCCTCCGAATAACCAAGTCGAATCACTTAAGCCCCCCTCCTCCAGAAGGTTCTAATTCAATTTCACCTGTAGAATTATTATAAGACAAAAACGAAACCATCCTGTGCTGATCCCACACTTTGGTCAATATTAAACCTATAATTATTCGCCTTTAATTGTGTGAAATAATTTCCGAAAATAATTTGACTATCCTGGTTTGCTACAGTTTCATCACCGGCAATAAATACTCGATCATACTGATTATTTTCACCAGCTTCATGACCAATTGCGATGGCGACAGACCCAGAATTATTTAAGAGTGCTTGATAGCCCAAAGCGGTGGCCCAACTTGCTGAATTGTTTTTTTGCCGCCTGGTAGCCAAATACTGCCGATTCATTGATAATTGCATTGCTACCGGCCTGATAACCAAAAGCAGCCAAATCCGTAATCACTCCCGATCCGTTAGCGGCTTCAAATCCCATAAGAGTGCTGCGCTGGGCAAATAAGCCGCCATCTCCAGCACTTTTTACCTACGTGTGTTA
>CBDFMS010000009.1:0-24481 GCA_965249735.1 Saprospiraceae bacterium
AATTAGCAGACTCACTTCTACACCTTGCTAAGTCGATGTTCATCGGTCAGGGAAACACAAACCGCACTTCCATGGCGATGATTGAGATTGGAAGTGTCTTTTATAGTACCTCCAACTTGGATTCCGCCAAATTTTGGTATTCGAAGGCACTCGAAATCAAATATGAGATAGAGGACAAAGACGGTATTTCCATATTATTGAACAACTTGGGCAATATCGAAGATTTAGAAGGTAATTATTCGAACGCAATGAAATTATACCTAAAAGCGCTGCCAATTTTTGTTGAACTGGAAAATAGCACGATGGAATCGAACACCTATCACAATATTTCTATTCTTCAATATAATATGGGAGAAAAACACGAGGCGATAAGATATCAGAAAAAAGCCCTTCAAATTAACCAACAACTTGGAAATGAATTAAATGAAGGATTTAATCATATTGCTCTCGGATCATTTTATCTAGAACTGGATAGTTTTCTCAAAGCTGAGTTCTATGCACGTCGAGCGGCTCAAATAGGTCGAAAATTGAAGAGTGATTATTTGGCGACGTTTTCGATTTCCTTGTTTGGCGACTTACATGGACAACAAAACCGGTTGGACTCTTCCAGATATTATTTTGAACTGTTTTTGGACCAACATGCGAACGTTTCTGGTGCATATTCAATAGCCCACGTACAATTAAAACTAGCTAGTGTATTCAGCGACTTGAAAGTGAAGATTGAGGAGGGATTAGAGATATCACTGGACGCGCTAGATGTATTTATCTCTATGGGGTCAAAGAAAGAAATTATGCATGCCCATGAAACGCTTTCAAAGTTATATGAACATCAAAATAATAATGCTAAAGCTCTATATCACGCTCAGCAGGTAAATATTTTAAAAGATTCGATTTTCGAGACTTTTAAAACTAAAGAGTACTTTGAATTGGAAAAAAAGTATCAGACAGAGCAAAAGGAAAATCAAATAATTTTAATTACAAAGGAGAGTCAGTTGCAAACGGCGGTAGTTCAACAACAAAAGTATGCAATAGCTGGAACGTTTGTTGCCTTTCTGAGTACTTTAATCATAGGGCTACTATTATGGCGGCGTAATCGAGAAAAATCAAGAATCAACATCGTACTATCCAAAAAGAATAGTGAAATACAAGAATTAAAAAAGGAGGTCGACCACCGTGCCCGAAACCAAATGAACATTGCCTTATCGCTACTCGACAAGCACAAACACTCTGCACTGCTTGCTGAAACAAAGGGAATAATTGGTGACTTTGAACGACGATTATATGCCCTTGCCATATTAAGTCAATTATTGTCACCTGAATCACTGGCATCAACAATAGATTTGAAAGAATATCTCACTATTGTAATATCTAATGTTCAATTTAATGCAGATTCATTTATAGGTAAACCCGTTGACATCGATTGTAATATTGACGAAGTAGCATTGGACTCAAAGAAGTCATTGTTGATAGCATTAATCATTACCGAACTAATGACGAATTCTCTTAAACACGCCTTTATCGATGTTCAAGACCCAAAAATAACAATTGAACTAATAATTTCTTCTGATAGAGCAATAGAGTTGAGGTATTCGGATAACGGTTCAGGTCTCATTATAAATAAAAAAAATGGAGAAGGGATGCATATTATTCAGCAAATGACTAATCAGTTGCATGGAACATCTCAGATTTTCCCATTAAATAGAGGATTTCAATACAATTGCCAATTTGTAGCATGAAAAATATTCATATTCTCATCGTTGAAGATGAACCTTTAGCCCAAAGTCGTCTCATTAATACACTTCGAAATTTTGGTTACAAAAAAAATCACAACATGTGATACCAGTGATGACGCTATTGTCCTGTTGAATAAAGAGGTGGTGGATTTAGCTATTGTTGACATTCGGTTGGACGGAAGTACCTTCAACGGAATTGAGCTTGTAGAATACATCAATGCCAGATACACTTTGCCCATTATTTATGTCACGGCACTCAGCGATCCTAACCACTCTGAAAAACGCTGCCCAAACTAAATTTACCGAGTATATTACCAAACCTTATACACCACAGCAGCTACATGCGGCTATGGAACTAACCTTGTTAAAACACCCAGACTTCGAATTTGTAAATAGCGAGTATTTGGTTAAAACTACTCAAGAAGTGTGGTTAAAAAAAGGAAAAAGCTATCACAAAATTGTTATCAACGACATTGTCTATATCGAGTCAGAGGATAAGTTGATTTATATCAATAGTATAGATGCGAAATTTCCTTTCAGTGCCAGCTTAAAAAGTCTTGAGCGTAAAATTCTGTCACCTTCACTTATTCGAATTCACCAACGATTTATTGTCAATAGAACCAAAATTGTTGCTTTTGAACCAGGTGACTTTCAAGTCAAAGTGGAAATTAAAGATCGCCAAGTTTCGCTACCCGTTGGTCCAACCTTCCGAAAGGGATTCTTTTGCCAATTCCACAAACTGAATACTGATTGACAAATATCAGGAAAACACTTCTGAATTTCAAGAATACAGTATCGTCCATTCCGAATTCTTCAATTACGATTTTATTCTAGTGTAAACTTGTAGGGTAAGCTTGCATATGTTGCTTCTATGCGCATCAGGAGCAGCAGAGACTAGGGGATGGAAAACATTCTCACCTTCCATTTATGGATCTCTGGAATAATTGACAACTATGATTTGTCATAGTTATTAATAGTGGCTCTTTGTCACACACCATTCTCTTGTCTGGTTGAAACCAATTTTTTAATCATTAAATGCAAGAGACATGATACCAATATTAATATTGATGGACATCTTTATTGATACCATCAGCGGACTCTATGTATAATCCGGTCCAACTGACCCCCCCCCATTCCGATTTGTACTGACCCTACCAATCCGGAGGTTTGACCCCCTGTTTTGAGGCAAAATGTTAATAACATTCCGGAGGTTTGACCCCCTGGATTTTGGGAGGATTTACAGAGAATCCGGAGGTTTGACCCCCCTGGATTGATTTTGGAAGACGTGCGATTAATGATCATGTTGTTGGCTCAATAAATGAGCTTCAAGGCATGGGAAAATTAAAGCGCATGGATCAAGTGAAGTATATTTTAGTGACCTATCTGGACACCAAGTCTATAAAGGGTACGGCAAGAAGATTACAAATATCTAAGAACACGGTACGTGATTATGTTCGTCGTGTAAGGACTCATTTTAAAGATCCTCACAGAGGCCTTGGAGTTGTCCGAAGAGGAACTCTTCAAGTTGGCCTATAAGTCCCAAACAGGTGGGTCGAACGAGCGAGAATTGGAATACAATAAGCGAGTCGATTATTGGATCACAGAGCTTCGTCGTGTGGGTGTGACCAAGAAATTACTGTGGGAAGAGTATCGATCAGAATTTGAACATGGCTTTGGCTACAGCCATTTTTGTGAGCGCATAAATCGCGAGATAGGGCGTCGCGACCCTTACGATCAAAATGAATCACACGCCAGGCGAAAAGATGCAGGTGGACTTTGCAGGCAAGACGATGAATTGGATTGATGCGTCCAGCGGCGAAGTGCATAAATGTCAAATATTAATTGCGACGATGCCCCATACCCAACATAGTTTTGTCATTGCCTTACCGAGTCAAAAAGTGACGGATTTTATACACGGACTAAATCAGGCGTTACTATTTTTTGGTTGCTTACCCAAGGTGATTTTAAGCGACAATTTAAAATCGTTTGTTATTCGTGCCGATAAATATGAGCCTGATTTTAATGAATTATGTGTTCAATTAGCGGCCTATTATCAAATTGACATTGAAGCTACCCGGGTAAGAAAACCAAAAGACAAGGCCAGTGTAGAAAATTTAGTCTCAACAATTTATACACGTATTTATGCCCCCACTTCGCAATGAAGTATTCCACAGTTTAGCCGAATTAAATGAGGGAATAAAAAAACAACTCAAAGATCATAATCATAGGCCCTATCAGCAAAAGCCAGGTTGTCGATTAAGTGAATTCCAAAAGTTTGAATATCCTATAATGAAGGAGCTGCCAGCAGATTTATTTGAGATTAAAAAATCAACGCAGTCTAAGGTACGCCGAGATTATCACGTCTATATCGGAGAAGAAAAAAACTATTATTCGGTTCCCTTTCAATATGTAGCACGCCCAAGCCACTATCGTGTATACGTCGAGTACAGTTGAAGTATTTATCGATAATCAGCGCGTGGCCACACACACAAGATTGCTTCATCGTAACACATATCGCCATCAAACCAATCCGGACCACATGCCGAAAAGTCATCTTGAATGGAAAAAAGCACGTGGCTTTAATGCAGCACATTTTATCCGGCAAGCCGATAAAATAGGTCCAGCTACCAACTGGGCGATTCAATTCATTATACGCTCGGCTATCCATCCACCACAAAGCTTCAACTCTTGTCAAGGCGTATTGCGGTTAAGTGATAAATATTCTGCTGAGCGATTGGAAAACGCTTGTGTGCGTTGTCAAAAGGTAGACAAAGTATCTTATAAAATGATTAAAAGGATTCTTGTAAAAAACCTGGATCTCGAAATCGAATCCGTTGACCTATTTAACACACCAGTCCATGAAAATATTCGAGGCCCCGAAGCTTATCAATAATCATTTTTTTAACCCCGTCATATTTATGACACAAATTTATTCTTATGAAAAATGCATCATTAGAAACCATGAGGCAAATTAAATTAACCGGCATGGCAGACGCTTATGAAAGCCTGTTAAGCCTTCCGGTCAATCAACAACCCGAGTCACACGAAATGCTGGCCCGATTAATTGACGCTGAAAAACAATATCGCTCGCACAAACGTATGCAGATGTTTTTACGACTTAGTAAACTGCGATATTCAGCCGTTATCCAAGATATCGACTGTTCTACTAAACGTAATTTATCTAAAGAAAAAATTGTAACACTCGCAGATTGTGCTTATGTCGATCGTGGAGAAAATGTTCTCATCACAGGGGCAACAGGTTGCGGAAAATCTTATCTCGCCTGTGCATTTGGTCACACCGCCTGTGTCAAAGGCTATCGAACATTGTACTTCAACATGAACCGATTTACTGAACAAATTGCACTCGCTAAAACCGATGGTACACTGATCAAATGGAATGGACAGAATCAAAAAAGCAAAACTCATTATTCTTGATGATTTTGGTCTCCAACCTATCACTCATCAAGTTAAGCTCATCCTGCTACAAATCCTTGAAGATCGATATGAAAGAAACGCCACCATTATATGTTCTCAACTTCCGGTCGGAAAATGGCATGAATATTTTGATGAACCCACTATCGCAGACGCTATCCTCGATAGAATTATTCCAAAGGCTCACCGCATAGATCTAAAAGGAAAAGTTTACGTAAACAATCAAAACATGTATCTTAACAAATGATTTTTAACACGTTTTCAACATAAGGGGTCAATATCCCGGATTCAGGGGGTCAGTAACTCCGGAATATGCACGGACAATCAGCCGGTTTGAAATAGTAGCGTATTTCCTCTTCTCCTGACCGAGAACTGGAATTAAAGTCGTTTCGACTGGAGCAATAGACAACAAATATTGTGTCGTTTTCACTACCCTTTTCAACTTTGAAATTAGTTGATAATTCACACCCAATTGGTGTTGTACTTTTTATTTGATACAGACCCTTTGCCAAGTCCTGTCCACCAGTATTCCAAACCGACCAATCATTCTCTTGTGTCATTGGCTTGTACTCAAGAACAACTTCCTCTTCTAACTCAAATTCAATATTGGCGTTGTCTTTTCCGCAAACATGATATACAGAATCAATATCTGGTATGTAATAATCATTGGAGATTATTTCAACAAGTTTTTCATCGGTACAACCTTCTTCGTCGATTACGGAAATACGAAAAATTTCGGATGCCTCTACATTACCTTTCAGTGATATATCGACTTGAGACAAACTACTTTGATTATTATCTTGTCCAATCAAATTCCATTCAACCGTGAATTCGTTTAGATTTTTCGAGCCACTTTCGAATGTCGGGAATACATGAATAAAATCTCCGAGACAAACGGACACTTGCTCTTCAATTTCAAAATTTGGTTTTCGGTTAACTCTTAATGAAATAAACGTCGTGTCATGGCATTGACCATAGGCATCAACGCCTGTTGCATAAATTAAAAATTGTTTTTGTTCTTCATCAATCGTTGGGGGCTATAAAATCGACATTATTACCTTGCCCCTAAGACCTGTCCGAGACCAGGTTCTCCAAGATGCCATGTGATGATTAATTCTGATGCGTCCGAAACCAATGAAAGATTTGCTTTTTCTCCTTCACATATTACAGAGTCGCTTGCAAAAATATCCTCTAAGGCATCACAACATCGGACAAATGAAGAAAACTGTTCGGGTTCAGAAGTACAGGCAGGTGATCGATATCGCCCAACGACAACATCCGAATGGGTCGCAATATTTACGTCCAAATTTGGTGGATTATGACAGTCGAATGAGTCGATAGCTCGAAGCGTAAAGCAAAATTGATACAATGAAGTTTCACCATTGTAGGTGTTGTTTTTCCTTCCCCAACTGTATTCATGTCCCGTTCTTGTGCGGTGCACGTTCGAGTCAAAGTACCAACCAGCACCTTTGAATTTCTGACTAATTTGATCTTCGCCTTTCGAATTTTGATCCTTCTCATACCAATTCCAGGTTCCAACTAAGGAAGATGTATCCGACATTGAGTTGATTCTGGGTTTATGCAGGAGGAGCGAGTCAAAGCAAGTCTCGTCCCAACCATCTCCAAAAGTTGGAATGACGGCTTGAAGCCAATTATGGTTCACCGGAAACCAGTTCGTGATTTGATAGCAAAAGGTGACCTCTTCACCTTCCAAAAAAGGCCCGGTTAGCGGAGATTCTTTGGATGTGGAGATAACGACAATTGAATCTCCTGATTCATTTTCGAGAAAGTCAATGCAATCCAAATTTTTATCATAACCCTTTATATTCAAATCATACTCCAATATCTTGTTGTTCTGAGCACCTACTCCAATTAGCAACTTGTTGGTATAGAATGTGGGTATATATTTGGTGGCCAAGGATTTGCCTATTGTTCCATATTCAGCTACTTTATGAAACGCCTGATCAGCTTGATTCACAAACCACACATAAGGGGCAGCACCTTCGGTAGTTGACACCACTTCGAGATCAACAAACGCAAGATCCTCACAATCGAGTTCATACCACCTCATTCTAGGATTGGAAGGCATTCGCTCACCCATCATGTTGATCGACAATCTTCGGCACTTAGCGTTACACGCTGATTGTGAAAAATTAGATTCAATTCCAGATACTTTTATAGACAAAGGATTGGTGATTGAATTTGTTCTATTAAAATTTTGATCACATCTATCAGTGGCAACATTGCGAATGCCGGCATAATAGTTTGGTATTTCTTTTTTGCTTGAAAGACCTACAATAGTAATTTCCTGATTGGATCAAACTCGATAAATTCAAGTAGCTTGATTGACGGTTGACCTTTCTCTCAAAAATGGCTTCCCCAATTGAAGAACATGATACATCTCTTGCATGATAAAGAGACAAATTCATGTTTTCAGTCATGTGTAAAAAAATTCAATGTCAATTTACAATCACTTAATACAGTATTGATATTGAATTTAATAAAGCTCACATAGTTATCACTACCATCCACTGAATTGGTATTTGGGAAAACAGCAGTTTGGGAAGAATTAAGTGAAATATGAATTGGAGAACAAGAAGACTGAGCGTGAATATTTATGCTCACATAAGTTAATATTATTATACATAGTATTGCTCGGAGTCTCATTCGGCTAATATAATAATTTAAATCAAACAAAAGATATTATTATATTTGGAATATTGTCGTAATTTGGCATAGAACAAGAACAATATGACATGACCCGATTTTGTTTCAATATTATTCTCCTGTTTTTTTCTACCTCGGCATTAGCCCAGTTTGATCAGTTCGCTCATATCGAATTGACTAACAATAATAGCAATCGCGAACTGGGTATCGTCGGTTCATCTACTTTAGACACAATGCAGTCTAGTTTTTTAAGTCGTGCGTGCATTCAAACTGACAGCTCGACCGATGATTGGATTATTCTTCAACAAGCGGCACCTACCGATCTATACGTTCTGGAGTTTCAAATTGAAGACAGAGATAGTTTGGAAATTCGGCTTGCACTTGGCGAGGAAGGAGCTGACCCTTCAGCTGGTTTCAGAATAGTTAATCACCAAGCTCAACTGCTTTTCAACAGTGAACAATTATTCTCTTTCGAGCACAATGAAGATCGTATTTACAAAGTCACACAATGCGATGGTAAAATTTCATATTTCGTAGACAATATTTTAATTATTTCAGAGACTTCCGAATTTGTTGACTCCGTGCGTGCAGTTGTGAGTTCCTATTATGCGACAGGTGATTCATTATTTCTTCATTACAGAATTGACGTGGGCTGTGAAAAAAGCGAAGACATCACCTTTTTTGTTCCCAAGAGAAAATTAACCAGTCAATCGATTTCGTTTTCAGGAAGCGAATTTGGAATATATTATATCGAAAAATACGCAATTTCTAGCACGGACAATTTATACAAGAATGACAAGGTCAACATCGTCGTGAAAGAGGCAAATACCCCATTTAATACAATATTAAATATTCAACTTGATAATGTTTATGGTGTGAACAAACACATTATTGACGCGTCGACCTTGTCGACTAACACGGCATATATTGCTACCGTATCAGGAGTGAACAAGAATCAAACATACTATCTTCCTATAATCAAAACTCCATGAAGTATTTGAGCACCATCACCATCATATCATGCTTTTATTATAGCTGTCAGTCGGACTGCATGACTCCTATAGAATACATGAAATATGTGCAATCAAGTTCTTATCCTGGTCTTGTATCCTTTGATGACAATTCAGGGTTCGTAGTCTATAAGTCGACAGCATTCATGGTTCTTAATTCGACCTCAACGCAATCCTGGAGCCAATCGAATTTTAACTCTACGAGATCAAAATTTGACAACTTGCTATACTTCGAACTAGTGCCCAAAAGGAGAGATGGTGAAAAGAGACCAGCGGTATTGGATGAAATGTCACATTACAAAAGAGAAAAGGGAATTGAAGACAATATAACTCTAGTAATTAACCAGGATACATTTGAGCCTGTTCTTTTCCAACCCGAACGATATTATGGCTTGAAAGAAGATCGATTCATTCTTGGTTTCGAAAAACCTGATCAGAAAATAAATGGTGCTACCTTGATTTATTCTGAAGAAGGCCAATTGCATAAAGTTGAATTCAGTTCCGAACAACTTATTGAACCACGAATTAACTGGTAGAGCATGAGACGAAGATGCTATAAAATACTATCCCCTATATGCAGGCTTTTGCCTCTTGATGCAATGCTTTGTCCCTACGATTTCGTATGCATTGACGAGTGGCGCGGGACAGCCGGAGTTTTCATCTTTTGAATCTATTGGAAAGACGGAAATGGTAGATCTGTTTACTGGAGATTTTACTTACAACCTGCCATTAATGGAAGTACCAGGGCCAAGAGGTGGATATCCATTGAACCCTCTTTTATCAATCGGTCACCAACATGGAACAAGAAGCTTCCATGGTGGGATTGGGGTGGAATATTGGTATAGGATCTATTCAACGAAACTTAAAGGGAGTCCCGGATGACTTTAATGGCGAAAAATTGTCTCACATTCGAGATAGAAAGAATAATACAACGGTAAAGGTGACTGGTACTATTGGAGGCGAATTAGCACCTCTGGATGGCACAATAAGTGCGGCTCTCGCCTTGAATGCTGATGTTTCTGCCATGTATAACAGTTATAAGGGACCAGGTGCAATTTTTGGTTTTGGAGCACAACTCTCATTTGGAGCAGGAAACGCCATGATTTCTCCAAATTTTAATACTGCATTTAGTTCTTTCGATGGCATTGACTATTCGCTCGGAATACAACTAGCAGATAGTCGGTTGCCAGTGGCACAAGCTGGTCTTTCATTAGGGTTCAACACATTGACAGGAACTAAAACATATAACGCTTCTGTGAATGGAACAGAAATTCTACCAAACCCGACCACCTTTTTCCCAGGATTGTCTACAGAAAGAACAAGCACGAGTTTGTCATTGAAATTTAAAGGAGGAGCAGAAGTTTATACCATTGAGCCGTTTGTTGGCGCTGGCGGTTCGTTTCATCAAGAAAAACTCCGGTATAAAAATATTTGGCGACAAAGTCCCATGTATGGAAGCATGTATTTGGGTGAAGGGCAAAATGAAGATCGAGCAATTCTGGATTTTTCCAGAACACAAGATAAAGCGCTTTTTAGTGGGAATATAAATCTTCCAGCTCCAATTTCCGGTGAGGATTATTACACTGTGAGTGGACATGGGATGAATGGTACATTTAAATTATTTAGAAATGACATTGGCCTCTTTGGTGATCAATCATTTTTTACACCAAGTGGTGGTGGATCGGTCGGTGCTGAAGTTGCATTTGGAAACTTGGTAAGAGTAGGTGCTGATTTAACAGTGAATCTAATCACAGAGGCAAACAATTTTAGAAATGTTCCTGCTTATGATAACGCCGACCTGCGATTTAAAACGAAGCAAGAGACAGGAAATGATGAGCCCTATTATTTCGACTTTCTGTACGGGGGATGTGGTCATATTATGGAAAATTCAGCATCAAATCCTATTCATCGTGATTATAGAAATTGGGGGTCGGATGAACCTTTAAAGTTTGGCTTGGGAAGTCGAATCACACCAACTCTTCGTAAAAAATCAGGCGGCACACTATCAATATCAAATCAGCTTTTAAATAGCCGAGAACCAAGAGGTCGGCATATTCGACCTATATTAAATAGTGAAATCAGTTATACCGACTCTGTAGGACAAAAGGTCATTATTCCTGAATTGAATCTAAACATCTATGAGTCTTCGAATAATAGTACGACGATACAGCCAAATTTATCCAAGACGACATATCAACGAAAGCAAAATGATCAGATCGGGGCATTTATGATGACAGATGAGCAAGGTATGCGATGGCATTATGGTCTGCCTGTATTAAATACCTTTCAACAAGAAGCCACATTCAGCTACAAGGGCGTTGGGGACGAAGTAAATTCGTGCAATAAAATTGTCCATGATTATATCAATAACATTAATAGTGCATGCGGTGAAAGATCAATTGATCACGAAACCGGCCAACAAGGAAATGAAGACTATTTAGACATCCGACAAATGCCGGACTATGCTCATTCACATTTATTGACTTCTATGGTTAGTCATGATTACATAGATTATGATCCATCGGATGGTCAGCCAAATAGCAATGACTATGGACATTGGGTACGATTTGAATACGTCAGAACGAATGATGAAGGCGATCCTTACCAGTGGCGTAACCCGTACAATGGTGCATATTTCAATGGAGGATTAAATACACTGGATGATGATAACAAAGCATTCTTTACTTATGGTGAAAGAGAGCAATATTACCCATATAGGATTTATACGGCCACGCATTATGCGCAATTCTATTATTCACAACGTGAGGACGCTCGCGGAGCTTCCTGTTCTTTACCCGATGTAGATGAATATGGAGCATATTCTTACAAGTTGGATAAAGTTGAGCTGTATCGATATGGGAGTAGTGTTTCATCTAATGAAAATGTCAAAAACCTAATTAAGACAGTTATTTTTAAATATGACAATCCTAATGGCGCAAATGAATTATGCACAGGACTATTAAATCATGAAAGCAGTGGTGGAAAATTAACATTACATCAAGTTGAAATAAATTCCTATAAGAGTGTCAGAGGTTCATTAACCCCTTATACTTTTACTTATAATTCGGATGGTTATTCTCAAAAAAGCTATAACCAATTCTATGCTGACCGATGGGGAATTTATCGTGATCCTGGGAATAATGCTTGCCTAAATACATTCGCGCCATTCACGGAACAATCTCATGCCGGTGGACAAGGCGTACTCGATTCCATACAAGCCGAAAATGCAAAGTCATGGCACTTATCTTCTATAAGAATGCCTTCAGGATCTGAAATTAAAATAGATGTTGGACGTGATCACTATGCTCATGTTCAAAATAAAGTGGCAACACAGATGACAAAAATTTGTGGATTTGCACAGGCAAGTAATGACACAATACCAATTTCGACAAATGCAACAAGCAATGACTTTAAAATATTTTTTGATTTAAATAATCCTATTGATGAATCAGAATCTCAAATCAAAAAAGAGTTCTTTACTATCTCAATATTTTGATCATTTAATCGAAGACGAACACGGCAAGCAGCTCATATTCCAAATTAGTTCGGAGATGATCACGAATCGACAATACTTCGAAACAATTGAAGGGCTCTGTTATATAAACAAATCACTTGATTATGATACAGACATTGGACTTGTAAATGCTTCAAATCAGATTCATACCAAAGGATGGGTTCGAGTGAGGCCAGTCACCGAGCAAATTAGAGGAGGCCATTATCATCCGATGTTAGTCGCTGCCTGGCAATTTAATAAAACCCACCTCCGATCAAAAATCTCTCCTGTTAGGGATATTTTCGAGGATGGTGATGATGGCTTGTTTGATAAAATGAAGAGTGTGATATCCAGCCTCCCAGAACTCCTTAAGGATTACTATAAAATATGCATCGATGAAGGATATGGAAGTAAAGTGGATTTAGATAAATCATTCATTCGCCTGAACACACCAAACAAGAAAAAATACGGTGGCGGCGTAAGAGTCGAGCGCGTAGTCATTGATAATATATGGGACGCTGAAGACAGTCCTGCGTATGGTAATATTTATCAGTACGAACAGGAGGAAGAAATCACCTTGTCTGATGGTCAAAAATTTAATCGGACAATCAGCACTGGGGTAGCCGCCAATGAGCCTTCCATAGGAGGAGTCGAATCAGCTCACCGCTATTACCAGCAATATCTAGAGCGGATAAAAAATACGACTCACATGATCCACTTGGATATGCATCCTGTGAATGAGGAATACATGCCCGGGGCTCAGGTGGGTTATAGTGAAGTAAAAGTAAGAAGCTTGGCCAGCGAATTTCATTATCGAAAATTTACTGAGGAAACAGAACTCCTTCCTCCCGAAATAGACTCCTCAATTCCATCTGAGGGTGTCGCATCGACTGGTGAAACGCAATATGAATTTTATACAGCCAAAGATTATCCGGTATTATTCGATAAAACAATTATTTCAGAATTAGCACTTTCCCCAGCCACCAATATTAAAACCTTTGTTGGGAGGATTTCAACGTGATATTTATCGTGCTAGTCAAGGGTATTCCATAGAGCTCAATGACATGCACGGCAAGCCAAAGAGCATAAAGTATTTTGGACAAAAGAAGAATGGTGATATATTGCCCGATGTGGTTTCATCTACCGAATATTTTTATGACGACCGACCAGAGGATTATAATGAAGGAGTAAATCGATTTTCCAAAAGAACATTGAATAATCAGGTGGATCTCGTACTCAATTATGAAGATATATTAAATGGCGATGCTACGAAACCTGATATTCGAACTGGTGAATTAGGTGTTTCGCGACAGGTCTTTGGAGACCTTAGAAAAGTATCTTACAAATCAATTACAACTGGTGGGGCCGTTCAAGGACATGCATTTTTGGTGCCGCCGTTTTTCGTGGCTGCCTTCCCTACAGGTTCTTTAAGAGCTAGCGCACATGAAAGTGATGTTGAAACAGGAGTGATTAACAAAGTCATTCATCGAAAAGGAATAGTAAAGAAGGTTGTCACATTCGATGGACAGTCAAAGAGTGAAGCTGAAAATTTAGCCTTTGATCCATATACTGGCAAGGCTTTATTGCAACGTGTTAATAATATCTATGATGAAGACCAATACAGCTATGAAATTCCGGCTTATCAGGCATATAAACGAATGGGGCCAAGCTATCAGAATCAACAGCAAACACTTCAATTAAACACAGATAAATCTTCGCTGCAGGCATTAGAAAATAATTGCACAGGATATATGGGTATAAATACAACAACTTGGCCTGGTATGAGTCAGCATTTTGCGCAAGGCGATGAATACATTGTGCAATTAAATAAGACCACAAATTCGACGGCTGGCAATCTAAGTCGT
Source organism: Saprospiraceae bacterium (assembly GCA_965249735.1). Classification (GTDB taxonomy): domain Bacteria; phylum Bacteroidota; class Bacteroidia; order Chitinophagales; family Saprospiraceae; genus JANQSS01. Next base: position 14,201 of record CBDFMS010000009.1, read on the forward strand.
TGGACGTACATGTTTACAATAAATAATACACATTATTTTCACATACTAGAGTCTGGTCAATTTTTTAATTCCTTACCCGATCCAAATTCCTTTGCATTGCGATTTAATCTCGTCCGTTCCGGGTACAGGAACCAATTAAACACACCTGCGATGTTAATGACTTCCTTACAGAGTCCAGCGACAACGTCAACAATTCCGAGTATACCTTGGTCATTAGAAACTTGCGATGGTACGCTGTCAGGAAACATGGATCTAGTTGTCAAAAATGATGTGTTGGATGCCACAGCTTACACTTACGATGAAGCTTGGCATTATATGAACAATTGTCTGGATAGTGCTTCATGTATGCCGTTCGAATTAAATGACTTCCTTCGCGGTAACTTAGGCATATTCAGACTAACCGATAATGCAAAATTTAATTCGACCAGAACTGTTTCGGGAATCTCTAAACGAGGCACATTAGAAGAGTTTCACCAATTCAACTGGAACGAGCCAAGAATATTTGATGTTACAAATGAATCCAAATGGATACGAACAGAAGGTGTGACACAATATTATTTGATGGGGCATCCTAAAGAAAAAATTGATAGACTGGATAATAGACAAAGTATTCGATTAACAAATTATCAACCAGATAATCCTGGAATCGCAAGCGGTCAGATGCAAAACTGCGGCTATTTGGAAGGAGGAATATCCACATTTGAATCGGATGAAGGTGGTGAGTTCAGTTTAAATTTTGGTCACGTGATAGAGAAAATTAATAAGACTGCTTCGTTTGGATATTTCGGAGCCCATCCTGTATGGGACAATTCCAGTGGTGAATTATATATCGATAAGCCTACATCCACATTATATAATGCGAATTATGTGGTGAAGACACTTATCGCAGATCAAACAATCTTATTCCCAGTGGCTTCATCTGCAAACAATCTGGATGTTTGTGGTCAGTTTGCCAAAATAGACTACGACAATTCATCATGTATTTATTCTGATTTCATTTCAGGGACGAATCACACAATTCAAAGAATAATTCTTGACGATGGGGCGCGTACAGATCTGACAAATCGAGGAGACGGATTATTATGGACTGAGGGCCAGCATCATTCTGGTAAATATTCTTATTCCTTCCCTCAAAGTAATCAAACCATAAGTCTGGAGAGTTTTCAACCTAACCCGAATGCAACATATCATCTTAGCGCATGGGCTAAGAGTTTTGTTAAAATAAACGGCCTTCAGGAAGTAATCTATGATCTCAATTCTATAAATCTTATAGTGGACGTCATTGGCGTTAATAATGCTGGTATGGAGGTCACAATTGGCCAATTAGAACTAACGGATGAGAAAACTAATTTAAGCGGTTCTGCAGAAGATATTTATCAAAAAATGGAAGCGAATCTGGTTTTCTCTGTGGCACCCCTTCGTCTTGAGATTCAGTATGACCAACCGGCAATGGGAACTATTGAATTTGTGCTTTTTGACGACTTATGCGTAATGCCCTTATCTGGTTCTATAAATACTTCTGTCATGGATGATCAATTACTTAGACCCGCACAAAGTATTGACCAGAATTCATATTTATCCCTCTATGGATATGACGAAGATGGTGAATTAGTAAAAATAAGTAAAGAAACTGAAGAAGGGACTTTTACGATTCAGGAGCAGCAAAAATATATTATAGACGGGCAATAACTGACACTAGGAACGAAGCATGAAATTTCTTACTCACATAGTATTATTCATCATAGCACTCATCCATGAGCCTTGTCCTGACTTTCAAGACACGATTCACGTCTATTCCGAGATGCTAAGCAACACCGAATACGTATCTATGAAATTTGAAGTAATAACAAGAGGTGAGTCGGCCAAATGGAACGATGCAAGCGAAATGGACATCATCTGGCATGATGGTCAAGTATTGTACCTAGATGTTGATTTTGAGCGATTAGTTACGAAGGAATTTTCGGTGCTTGTTAATCACGATGCCAGGACTATCGACATTATTCGATATGCCGTGCCCTTGAATAAAATCGATGTTTCGGAAGAAATGGATAAATGGCTATCACAAAGTGATGGCATTCATACGCTGGATTGTAATCCTACTTTTGATAAACTGTACTATACTTTTCATTCCAACGATAACGGTCCGATAAAAAGTGCCACATATGAATTTACAAAAGATGAGAGATTATTACAGCAAATATCACAGGATTACAACAAGACATATTCAAAAATTGATCACGTTATTATGAAGTTCACCAACTATAATTTTGTGTCAAAAGATCACGAGTCGAGATTTTCGTTGAATCATTATTTTAACAAAATCGATGAATCAAACGGAATTGTGCAAAGAGGACTTTATTCCGGCTATCAATTAATATTCAATGAGCTAAAATGATATGTCGAAATTTACATATCGCATTCTTCCTTTTCTTTAATCTGACTGTTTGCCTGTCCCAACAAATAGACAATGACGCACTCATCGTTCGCAGTATGCCCTGGACAGATGCTCAAGCCAAAATAAATTTAGGTCAAAACCCACTGATGCGCATGAGTCCCCCGAGCGACTCCGTCTGGATGCATCGACTGAGATATGAAGTGGCACTTATTTATGGAAGAGAAGAACTCACTGATCAATCTGGAAACCTGTGGTCATTAGCCATGGATGTCAATTTGACGGATGGGGCTACCAATATTGGATCCAAAACGCTCACCATTGAGGCGGATGCCAATAATTATCAGTACATCGATTTACTTTCTGTAGAAGATACCATTCGATCTGAATTACTGCTCCAGATAACTAATGTAGTGGAGACGGGCACAATTCCAAATGACATTAGATTGGAGCTTAGATTGAGGAATAACACCATCCAAAGTTTCAATCGGTTGACCATACCGGATTTAACGGGCACCGTTTCATTTGCCAGAACGATATCTGGATCGAGTCCTTCGACTGTCACCGGTCGATCTCGGATTAATTTAGAATGGGACTTGATTGAAGGAAGTCAATTTTATGAACTACAGTATGTTTATCTCGACCTTTTTGGTGGCAGCGGTGGATTTGTTGATTGGAATCGCGCAATCACAATCCGAACCTGTTCAAATAATTACTCTGTTGATATGACTTACCCTAAAGGAATCATGTCTTTCAGAGTGAGAGGAATAGGAAGAGGGACTGATGTTTTTGGAAATTCGTATGATTATGTAAAAGGAGAATATAGTACTGCCGCTGTCAATGGCTTGCTTCAAATAAATATTGCTGATGGCTCGATTCAATCAAATCGAACGAACCCGTTTGAGTCAAATGCCCACTGGCAAATGCAACAGTCCTTCGCCGAAGAAGGAAAGTCAAAAAAAGTCATCCAATATTTTGATAATACGCTGCGCTCACGTCAAACGATTACCTACCTCAATGATGAGAAAGCCGCACTAGTTGCTGAAACTGATTATGACTTGGAAGGTCGACCGACGATCCAAATCCTTCCAACACCCGTTCAAGGGAATGAAAATAATTTATTTTTCAAACCGGAGTTTAATGTAAACTCAAGTCTACAACCATTTAATTATATTAATCATGAAAAAGCAGTAGCTGATGCACTAAGCGATCAAGCTGGAGCTGGCAGATATTATAGCGATAGTATGGATCAAGTTGTATTGCATCGAGACTTTTTACCAGACGCTAACGGTCGACCATTTACCCAAATGAAATATATGCGCGATCAAACAGGTCGCGTCCGAAAACAAAGCGGTGTCGGTGATCAATATAAATTAGATGAAAAAGATACGCGATATTATTATTTAACACCGACACAAACCGAGTTATCGCGTCTGTTTGGAGACACCATAGGCCTGGCACATCATTATAAAAAGAATGTGGTGATCGATCCCAATGGACAAGGCAGTGTTAGTTATTTAGATAAGTCTGGTCAGGTTGTTGCTACGGCCTTGATCGGCCAAACGCCGAACAATGTGGAAGAGATCGATGGAGCTGATACGGTAACATTGACCCATCAATTACCTATCGATAGAACAGCTAATCCAGACGATGAGCGCGTATTGTCGCATCCATTTTTCAATGCATTGCCAAATGAGACCATTACCTTCTCTTATACTGTGACTCCAGCTTCTGTATTAGTCGATGACACGTGCTATTTTTCTGCATGGGATTTATCTGTGTATATCCTAGATGAGGACGGAAATAATATTAATATCACAATTGACGGCCAATCATATTCCACGTTTGAACGAAGAATAGAAGGAATAAAAAAACACTCATCGAATTGTGGAGCTGTTGATTCTGTATATTCTTTCGGAGCAACTATTGCCGAGATTGGCGAGTATACCATCTATAAAAAAATAATTCCCTTAAGAAATTACTGGATTAGGGAATTTAGTTTAATTACTGATTCGCTGATCAATGATTCACTTATTTTTGTAGATGTTCTTTCACAAATTGACACGACATCCTGCTATTTAACTTGTGAATTACTTTGTGAAGAAAAATACGATCCACTTTCCGATTCTTTTTCAATTTGTTTGGAAGGCTGTGAGGCTCTGGCTGATAGTTTTGCACTTGATGTATTATCATTAAAATGTGATGCCATTGAAGTCATGTTAGCTAATCAATTGGCACCTGATGTGGACGAAGGAACTAATATTGATACCTTTTTATCATCATCTATTGAGGATTGCTTAACCAATAATAATATTTTATTACCTATTCAATCCGCCAATGGAGTGCTGTTTTATTGGGATGAAAGTCTCGGCTCACTATTAGATGAAGACTCTATTTCTTTGAGTAATTCTGAAATAATAATTGCCGGAAGCAATGGGGAAATTGACACGTTTGACCTCAGTACAGAATTAGAAACTATACTTACTTCCGCGAACCCAAATTATTGGCAATTTGAATGGGGTAATGCCTTAGCCATTTGTCACGCTGGATATTGTCATCTTGAACTTTGTGAAGCCACCTGGCCGTCAGACTCGTTTGATTACATGGTCAGCACGATACCAGACATAGACAAGGCCTTTGAAATTTTTCAGCTGGGAAGTCCTTCAGGGAATATTAGTACAGATCTCAATTCATTGTTGGTCGCTATCCGCGCTGCAGACCCGCTTATACATGATCCATCTGTAGATGCGGCATATGATTGTGATCTAGTCGTTGAATTTGAAAGCACTTTAGATAGTTACGTATGTAGTCTATCTGATGATTTAGCCGAGGTTGCTGGAATTTGTGAAGCAATAGATAATAGCAATGATTGTAATGATTGCAGTTTCATAGAATTTATTCTGTACACTGTAGCGCAAGAAGACTCTCTTTCTGCATGGACTTTAATGGCCACCATGTATACAGGTCTCAAATCCAAAGTAATTTACAAATGCTCTTATATACAATGTCCACCCGAATTAGCTCCAGGCATCGCACATGATGCAGAATTCTTGTTGGCAAAAAATGGAGATGACCTACTGAATCTGGCTGATTCTATCCTGGCAAATGGGTCGTCTGATTGTGAATCACAAGTGGAATATTGGATTGCAATCATGCGGGATTCTTTTCTATCAGGAAGTATAAATGCAGCGGATAGTTTGGTGCTTCGTACTAATTTGATTGAGCATTGTCAAAAACAATGTGGTGTCCTTGATTTGGGTAGTTGTTGGGACAATGTTCCAACCATACAAACAGCAGGCGGAGAATGTCCATCAATACCAGCTATTCTATTTCCGGTTCTTGACCCGGCACCATTTAATGGAATTGCTACAATCAGTGTATGGAATGTTGGATTAGATTCCGGCGGACCTACACCGCCCTCATCTTCGTGTGCATTTAATCATCACACCTACGATGCCTGGATAGGAATGCGGCCGACGACTGAAATGTTACGCATTGGAATTCTGCAAAACGGATGTGACGAAGAAATCATCCGCGATCTTGCTGTGGCTGTCTACTCAAGCAGCACGTGCTCCAATAGTTCGACGTTTCAAGTCGATAGTTGTATACTGGAAAAGAATTATCGAGGAGATATTTATTTTGAAATTCCAGCCAGCTCAGATTATCGATATTTTCATGTGTTCACGAATAGCACATTTACAGGACTCGTACCAGAGATCACCTTCACGCGACAAAACGCTCTATATACCAATACACCTAATATACTTTACAGCAGCCACAGGCCATTGAATCGGATATATAATCAATTTGAATCTCAATTAACAAAGTCCGAATTATTGGACTATTTAGATATCCCCTGGTCTTGTCGATACCGATGTGGAAATGTCGATGCTGTATTTTCGGAAGTGATTGATAGCGTATTTCATGGTAGTTCTTTCTCAACTTCCGTATCAAATGACACAGTTATATCAAAACTCATTGGTGGTGATGGATTCGATAGTTTATTTATTATGACTGATTTGGGAAATTCGCCTGATATAGATCAACTATCCTATGTTGATGTGAGAATGAGTTCTGGTAGCTACGAATTTCAATTAATTAGCGAAGATGGCTTGCCATTACTACTACATAAAAGCATCACGGAACTCCAATCCTACGAACTAGTCGGCAAACACTATAATGATAACTACAAAGAATTACTAGTGCCTATTATTGCTGGTCATAGTGAATATTTACCTCTCGATTTGCATCTGCTGTACGAAAAGAATGGAGCAGAATATTTTGTCAATGTATGGCCCTCAATTATTCAAAAAACTCCGTCAAGTATTGAATTCAATTTTTCTGAATGTCGCACACCTTTTTCACCAGAGGCATACCGCGATACCTGTCTCAAGAAACGTATCGAACAAGCTTGGACGTATACCAATCAAATTGTCCGTGATAGCCAATTGAGAATAGAAAATGAATGGAATGAAACGCTCAGGCAATCAGGTGTTGATGAAGCCGCTTCACTCAGAATTAACAGTCGCGAGTATCAATACACCTTGTACTATAGAGATCTATTGGGTAATGTTTTGGCCACCGTCGCACCCGAGGGTGTACAATCTAATGGCAGCGGAAACCACGACGAATTGCATACAACGAGATATCAATTTAATGGCTTTAATATGCCATTGTCAGAAAAAAGTACGGATGCTGGGTTGACTAAATATTTTTACGACAGTGACCTGCGGTTGCGATTAACTGAAGATGCAAAGCGAAGGGCGGACGGGACGTTTGTCTATACTAGATATGATGACGCTGAGCGGATTATTGAAACAGGTGAATTAAGCAATTATGCTACAGTCAGTCTCAATGAACTTGATGATCCAAGTTTTCCGGATGATGCTCTTCCTCCATATCAGTTGGATGAAGAGGTCATTACGACCTATGACATTCCTGATCCAAGTTCTGCTGGTTTTATTCAAAATCAATTACACGGAAGGGTTTCGTCTGTTAATCGCGTTCAACAAGCAGAGACTTATTATAATTACGATGTTCATGGAAATGTTGAAAGTATTCGCCAACAGCTGAATATCACTAGTGGTGTATTGAGCTATGATGTATTTTATGATTTCGATTTAATAAGTGGAAATGTCCACGAGGTTAGTTTTAATCCAGGATCATCCGATCAATATTTTCATCGATATACTTATGATGCAGACAATCGATTGCTTTGTGTGTATTCATCTCCTGACCAATTAACTTGGGAAGAAGACGCCCGTTATTTTTATTATCAACATGGGCCATTGGCTAGGATTGAATTGGGTGATGATAAAGTGCAAGGGTTGGATTATTATTATACTTTGCAAGGATGGATCAAAGGCATGAATATGGCGAATGGATCAGGTAATCGCGATCATGATCCAGGAAAAGATGGTCACAATACCGTGGGAAATATAGATAGTTTGATCGCTGAGGACGCCTTTGCTTATCATCTCGGATATAATAAAAATGACTACAATCCGATTAGTAGGCCATTGCCGGGTAACGCGATGTCAACAGCTTGGACGAACTTATATTCACCAAGCGACGACGGAATTTACAATGGAAATATAGCCCTCAGCATTTACGATAATCCGGCAAATCCTGATGGACAGGGCAGACTGCATGGGCACTCTTATCGATATGATCAACTGCATCGCATATTACAGGATAATTCGAAATTCTTTCTTGGAAATAATTGGATAAGTTCAGGGGTGAATAGTTATTCGTCTAGTTATTCCTATGATAAAAATGGAAATTTATTATCCTTGGATCGTTATCGACCACTTGGTGGAATTGGGCAACAATTTGATGATTTGAGTTATGAGTACGAACCAGGTTTTCCAAACCGACTGAGACGTGTTGATGATGGAATAACAAATAATGGGCTGCGAACTGATGATATTGATGATCAATCAGGCACCAATTATAATTACGATGAAATAGGTCAATTAACAAATGACGCTTCTGAAAGCCAAACAATCACATGGGACATTTATGGTAAAGTGCGAACACTAGATAATGGCATTCAGACCGTCGTGTATCGATACGATGGCATGGGTAATCGGGTTTATAAAAAAGTCACTCCTATTGTCGGAGATGAAACGCTCACTTTATATATCCGAGATGCTCAAGGAAATATATTATCTATCCATGAAAGTGCTACTGGTGTGCCGATGACGCAAAAAGAAGCTATATTATATGGGTCATCTAGACTTGGAACACATGCGAGAAATATTGTTACCAATCTAAATGCTCCAACATCGGATTTTATTTATCAGAAAGATAATAAAGGGTATGAATTATCGAATCATTTGGGGAATGTGCATTCGGTGGTCTCGGATTTGAAGTTTTTTAATGGGGTTAGGTATTCTCCTTTGCAAAATAGTTATTCTTCATATTATGCGTTTGGATATCAGAATGCAGATAGGAGTTTACTGAGTGATGTGGATAATTCTTTTGGATTTAATGGGAAGTTGCGAGACAAGTCTTTTGGAATCACTTCAAATTATGACTATGGATTTCGCATATACAATTCAGGGCTTGCACGCTTTTTAAGTGTCGATCCACTGAAAAATAGTTACGCAGGTTGGAGTCCTTATCCGTTTGCTATGAATTCGCCTATTGCTGCAATAGATTTAGACGGGAAAGAGATTTTGGTTGTAGGTGATGATGCTCATCAAGCGCAAGTTGCTGATTTAATGGCTGGATTATCTATGACCCCTCACGGTAAAAAAGAATTGGCTTCTGCCATGGGTGGTGGTCGAATTTTACTTGTTAAAGATGGAGATGTACATAAAGATCTTATAAGGAATTCTCGAAACGGGTTCGTAGCAGGTGGTTCTACAGGCAATGATGGAACAGAATATGATGTTCTATTTATTTCTGATAACATTGGACGAGATGCAACCAATGGAGGATTCTTTGACGAAGAGTTATCGATTCCAGAATCGCCTGTAGCCGCTTTTGGTCATGAAGTTCAACATTTTATTGATGGGGCCAGAAAATTTTCGGTTGCATATGGCTTTTTTGAAGATGAAGACTATGGTCCTCTTTATAGAAGTGATTTGACTTTTGGAGATGGTGAAATAAATGCAGTACATACAGAGAATATTCTCAGAACTGAACTTGGAGTACCTGGTCTTGTTACTCATTATGCCGGTCTTGAAATAATAAATCAAGAGGTTGATTTGAATAAAAAAAGTAGAATAATCTTCAATGAAACATCTGGAAAATTTGAACTATCTCCGACGAAAATAATAGGCTTGAGATCCTCGGAAGAAAATTATGACTATTCACAACACAGTAATGCGACTTTAAGCCCTGGCATGAATGCTATACGCAAATCTAAGGTAACGAATACTTCTCAGTACTTATCAAGGAAAACTAATGAAGAAGCAACAGGTATTTTGTACGAATTGGACAATGGAAATGAAACACCAAAATAGATTTCTACTCATTGCGATAATATTTCTTTGTGTGCTCTGCACTCAAAAAAAATATCTCGAATGAAGTTATACACTTAAATGCACCTTTTTATTCGTCGTGGCGACAATTTATGCACGAATCTGTAACTAAATGTTGTAATATCAAGCGTAGGCTGCCTATCAACAGGCAATTTGTCGAATATTTAAACGAAACAAAACTCATGATAAACTGCAATAGATCTTTGGATGTAGAATCGTATACGTTTCTGGAAACACACCGACCTGATTTTACTACTGAAGTGCATTTAATCTCCTTTAATAATGAGCCAGAATATGCCATTTCTAAAGGCGTTGTAGACGGTTACAGTATACGCCGATTGGATACGGTTTTAAATTCTGCCTCCAAGTGGGCGCTAAGTCATCAAGTGCCTTGCGTCC
>CBDFMS010000010.1:0-37396 GCA_965249735.1 Saprospiraceae bacterium
AAAACGAATTGTACATAGCCAATTTTGCCCGATATTTGATTATCAGTGAGTTATGTGAGTCCTATATAAAACGAATTGTACACTTTACTTCAATTTTGCCTAAATTCCACTTACACGATCTGTGTACGCCTCTCATCCCGCATAATACGCCTCTAGCTTACATAACTACTTGTATTAAATCGCCTGAAAGTGGTATGAAACACGCGCAATGTCAGCCCTTAATGTTCAATGCCTTTTTGAACGCTGTATGAATGGGTACTCAAATACTGATTCAAATCATACCGTCCTAATATCCTCGCTTTCCGTCTCGCCGATTCACGTGATTTTAACAGTTAGGGACTACAGTTGGGGATACAGTTGGGGATACAAATCTTGGTTTTTGACGAGCGCGTAACTACGCCTAAATGTGCAGATAAATGGCACGAAAAAGCCCAAATTTCGACGCGAACAGGGGGGTTTAAGACACTTTAAGTGAAGTACCGTAACGATTTGATTATCAATATCAACTTTAAAAATAGGAGCATTTAGGATGCTGCTTTGCGTGGGTTTGCGTGTATGTTTTGGTGCGGTTTTATGTACAATTTGGTTTAGTCCAGTCGCACTGTACCTATAACAAGGGCTATGCCCGTAATGTCACTTTTAGGTATGTCGAATGGTGGATAATCGTTGTGATCAGATATAGCAGTCAGACAATCTTCGGATGTCGATGCCCTGAGCCGCTTCAAAAGTAGGCCTTGTTCCATCGTACCGATGAGATGCACCTTATTCCATTGGATAAATGAGCGCTCATGCAGTATGGTACATGCGATGACATCGCCCGACCTGTATTTAGGAGACATAGAGGAGCCTGTAACCTCTATCATGAAGTCAACATTGAGATTCTTAAATTTGGGTATTACATATTGATCCTTGACATCCATTTTATCAATATTAAAATCTAAATTACCAAATCCGGCAACAACAAGCTTTTCAACAAAGGGTATACCCTTGTCTTTTCCGGGTTCATAATTTCCTCTGGTTCACTCAACACAGCTGTATTAGATTCGCGTATCATCTCACCTTTACCAGTAACCAACCATTCTGGCCTTACTTCAGGAAAAGCGACGAGAAATTTCGTTGTATTTGATTCTGACATACCAGTTTCATGATCCAATATGCCCCTAGTTATACCAGTACTTTTATAAAATTTATACTTTGTAAAGCCCTGATAATCTATAAATTGAAGAATTCGTTGTTTTATAAGCGATTTATTTTGCATATATTATTTGCTTAGACGAAATAACTTGTATATATTTGTTGTCATAAGGGTAAGCCTAAAATCTAAACACAAATATATGGAAGTTGACGCTATTGTAAGCAAACTGCGAAAAGGAGACAAAGTGAGGATCGCTGAAATCGTTGGATGTTCACGGTATTATGTGAGCGAAATAATGGCCAAAAAGAAGCCGGTCAAGGGAAAAGTATCGAAAAAAATCATCCGGGTCGCACAAACAATGATTGCACAACGCGAAGCCCTCACTGCTCAAATTCAAAAGGAGGTATCGGTATGAAAGGATTTATTCTGATTGATCTAGAAACTCTAGAGTCAAAGCTTTTACTTCAATCTTCAGCTGAAGCACTGACTTCGTATCAAGAAAGTTCCACGACCCTCGATCGGCGAGAACTTTCCCAACGTGTTGCTGACAGTCTGTTAGAAGTTGTAAATGATCCTGCCTATTTGAATCAGTATGATTCGCCAGCAAATGAACAAAAGCAGTCCGAACAACCGTCAGTTCAACCTGAAGCAGACGCAATTGAACGAAAATCTCACCTTGAAGTTCCGGATCCATCTTCTAAAAATACGCAAAAAGAAAATATCAATAAAGAAACAGAAGACTTCATATGTCGTTACATGCGTCAAATCGAAGCTCGTCTGGATCGCGAAGCGAAGGAAGTAGAACGTCTGTTCAAACATTTCCCTGAAATTTTTTCCTCAAACAAAAAATAATATGTACGAACGCTTCAATGGTAACCTATGCCTGGTCAGCGCCTGGATCTACTCCGAAGAAGGAGTGATGTCAATGCCCAACTACAAAGCAATGATCCGTCGTAATCGGATTCGCCAAGCCCGCAAAGGTGGCAATGGACGCACCGCTCTCATCGAGTGGAATTCTATCCCCATGCCCTGGCAGGATAAAATTGCAGCCATACTGGGAGATCCCTTGGAAGTACTGCCGGTCAATTATTTTCTCCGGGAGATGGAGCGCGACAATGAAGCCTACAAATATTACAATGAATATCGCACTCCGGAGGGACAAGCACTACCAGAAAAAAAGAAACTAGAGTATGCGGCTAATGCAGCTGTACTAAACAACGTACAGAAGGTCATGAATCACCGGATCCTCAAGCGTCGGTCTCAAGCTGGAAGTACCCGGGACATATGGGCCGTTATGGCAGCCGATGTTCATTCACTATCAAAGGCAGACTGGCCTCACAGAATACCTAAAAACGTCCGCCGCCTCCGCGAGAAATACAAACACTATATAAAGGAAGGCTATGACAGTCTTATTCATGCCGGCTATGGCAATAAAAACTCCGAGAAGATAAATTACGATGCGGGTATGTGGTTTATCGCCAGGTGGGCCGACAACATCAACAAAGTCGCTAATGTCCGGCAACTGAAAACCGAATACAATTCCATAGCCGCCTCCAAAGGGTGGGAAAAAATCAAATCAGCACAGTCGATTTATGACTTCTTGCATAAGGAAGAATACAAATCACTCTGGTATGGCCATCGATATGGTGATGCCAAAGCCAAAGAAAAATACAGACGTCAATTCTCTACGAAGTTGCCTACTATGCGTGAAGCCTTGTGGGAGTCAGACGGAACGAAGCTGAACTACTACTACAGGGCTGCCAAAGATGGAAAAATGAAAATGACCACCTGCAAGGTGTATGAGGTGTTGGATGTCTATTCTGAGGTTCTATTGGGATATCATATTAGCCATTCGGAAGACTTCAAGGCCCAATATTCGGCCTATAAAATGGCTCTTGAATTTGCTAGAGCATCGGCCCTATGAAGTTAGATTCGACAATCAAGGTGGTCATAAGAAGTTGCTAAGTGGCCAATTCTTTGACAAGCTGGCGAGATTAGCAACCAGGACACAACCTTACAATGGTAAGTCGAAGACCATAGAAAGTGTATTTGGTCGCATGCAATCACAATTCCTGAAGCGTGATTGGTTCTTCACAGGCATGAACATCACCACTAAAAAACTGGAGAGCAAAGCCAATCGCGACCACATCCTGGCTAACAAACACGAACTACCTACGCTCCATCAAATCAAGGAGATCTATCACAAAAGAAGGACTCGAATGGAACAATGCCCCACATCCGATCACCGGCATTCCGCGCATCGAGATGTACAAAAATTCCGATCAATCCAAAATCTCCGAAGATAGACCTGTGGGATATGGTCAGATATGTTTTGGATAGAGCGCAAGAAGCCGGTGACCGCCACCGCCTATGGGATCACCTTTCAGGAATCCAAGATAAAGCACACCTATGAGGTCATTGATGAGAAGGATGGCGAAGCGGATGTCTGCATGGACAAGACGCAATGTCGATAAGAAATTCTACATCAAATACGATCCGGAGGATATGACCATGATCTTTCTTTATGACAAGGACTCTTCCGGCAATCTGCGATTTCGTCAGCGAAAGCCGAAACGAAAAAAGAGATCCACCGCGCCAGACAGGAGCAAGAAGATGGTGAAATGGAATACTATCGATACATGCAGTCCAAAATCGAGGATGATCAATTGTACAAGCAGGAAAAAATCAAAGGCATTCTTGCTATGAACGACGCCTTACCGGAACAGCACGGGTTCATAACACCTGACCTGCTGGGCATATCGAAAAAGAAACAACGTGCCAGCGACATCGCTAAAATTCAAAAAGAAGAGAGCAACGCTGATTTTATGATCGACGTGGATTACGAAGATGACCTGGATGATGAAGTATTAGAAGCCAACGAAGCGTTCGACGCCAAAAAGGAATTTTTAGAATTGACTTAATAAACCGAGATCCGGCCTACAATTCAAGGAAAGCCGGATCTCATAAAACTCAAAACCACAAGTTATGAATGAAATTCAGAAAAGCCAAATCACTGAAGTTGTCAAAGAGGCTGTGAAGCGATATGGCAAAAGCCAAAACATGGTCGCGAAACATGCAGAAGTCAGTTCGGCTGTTATTTCCAACATTGTTAATGGTCAGACAGATCTGATAAGCGATGCGGCTTGGCGCGGTATTGGGCACAAACTCGGCTGGTCACCACATCAATGGTATGGCGTCACCACTCGTAACTATCAGCTGATGCATGCCCTACTCGAAGATGCACAGCAGCATAGCAATGTGTACGCCGTGATCGGTGAAGCCGGCACTGGTAAGACCTATTCGTTGAAAAAATATGCGCGTGAACATGACCGCGCGTATATGGTCGCATGCGTCGACTACTGGAATCGAAAGAGCTTTTTGAGTGAAGTACTACGATCCATGGGTCGGGAGTATCGCGGTATGACCGTCACGACCATGATGCATGAGATCGTATCCAATCTCAAGAAACAAGATCGTCCATTGCTCATTCTCGATGAGGCTGACAAGCTCACCGATAACGTGATGAAATTCTTCATCACATTCTATAATGAGCTGGAAGATGCATGCGGTATCATACTGGCGGCCACAGATCACCTTCAACGCCGCATGGAGCGCGGACTGACACATAACAAGCAAGGGTACAAAGAAGTATTCAGCCGCATCGGTCGAAAATTCGTCGTGCTCCTGGAGGTCAATGTGGAAGATGTACACAAGGTATGCCTGGCAAACGGAGTCAAGAATAAAACAGAAATAAAGAAAATATACAATGATTGCCAGGGCGATCTGAGGCGCGTCAAACGTAAGATCCATACGCTGATCCATGCCGCATGATACACTCAGACCGATTGACCCTATTAATGACTTATTGATTAATGAAAAGAGCTATAAGCGTGTCCAAAGTACTAGAAATGCAGTTTCAAACAATGGCCTTCGAAGGGAGATGGAAGGATAGTTTCGGTATACCTGAGAGCAATGGTAGCTGGTTGATCTGGGGCCAGTCCGGATCCGGAAAGACGCGCTTTTCGATGATGCTCGCCAAATATCTCTGTCAATTCGGTCATGTGGTATATGACTCACTAGAGGAAGGCCTACGCATGAGTATGCAGAAAGTTATTCGTGAGACAGCTATGCACGAGGTAAAAGACCGCTTCAAAATGCTCGACCGTGAGCCGATTGAGCAATTGAAAATCCGACTTCGTCGACGCAGATCTCCGGATATAATTTTCATCGACTCATTTCAGTATGCTCAATTGCGAATCAACGATTACCGTGCATTGAAAAACGAATTTCCAAACAAGCTCTTCATTTTCATCTCGCATGCGGATGGGAAAAGCCCAAGTGGTAGAACAGCAAAATCAGTGCAATACGATGTAGATGTAAAAGTCTACGTCCACGGATTCAAGGCCATACCAAAATCCAGATTTGAAGGAAATAAACCCTTTGTCATATGGCCGGAAGGTGCAGCTGAATTTTATGGAGAATAATTAAACATCAATTATGAAGGTGAAAACGGAAGAAGCGATTTTGAAAAAACTAATAGGCGTATCGGCTGAAGATCTATTTGATATGCGGTTGGATTTTGGAATGAAACACGCCATAAAACAACATGGCCTTGCACTCGGTGCAACAATGTATCGACGCAAGAAATACTGGACGGTTTTTCTTCGATTCTGGGAGCATTGTGACCAGAGGTTTTTGAGCGAGGCAGAAGAAAGGGGATTGCATGGTCTGAGGTTTAATGTGTACGAGAGATTTATGATTAAACACGTCCATAAACGACAACTGTCACGACAACTTGTCAACGAAATAAAAAAGGATACGGAGGGCGATCTAACCGTTGCCGTACCCGCTTAAAATCATATTTAATCACTCATTAAACATCAATAAAATGACCATATTTGAAATGCTCCAAGATTCAAATGACACCTTACAAAAACCACAAGCCTCCGATTCGGAAATTGATCTTGCAAAACATGATTTAAACATAATAATCAAGCTTTTACAAAAACAATACCCGCTTTGTGAGTATGTGCGACCATTAATAGAGGAGTATGGCACTATCGATCATATCCCAAACAATCCACTAATCAATATTTAATCACGTATAAACATCAATTAAATGGCACGAAAGAAAAAGACGATTATTAACGAATCAATCACTGCTGAGCAAGCCGGCCAACTCCTGGGTCGATATGCAGACTTGACATCTACCGTGAAAAAAATCACCGGAGAAATGGAACAGGAGCTAAATGAAGTGCGCGAAGAATATCGCCCACGATTGGAAGGTGTCCAGGAAGAACATCAACACATATTTGATCGCCTGGAAAATTTCGCCAAAATCAATCCCGACCTTTTTGTTGGAAAAAAATCAATTGAGCTCGTACATGGAAAATTGGGATTCCGAAAGAGCACGCACAAGGTAAAACCCCTTCGAGGATTCGCATTTAAATCCGTTGTCGAATTACTCAAAGTCCATAAGCTTAAGAAATACATCAGGTTGAAGGAAGAAGTCGACCGCGAAAAATTGATCGCTGACAGGGAAGAAGAAACAGTTATGAATAAAGCCAGGACATGTGGTTTCCAAATCATCCAGGACGAGACATTTTACGTTGAGCCCAAGGAAGAAGCAGTATTAGTTTAATTGTTCATGATGCCCGCATGGGAGGTGCCATTGCCATAAGTGGTGCCTCCCAAAATTAAAATAATAACAATGAAATATCCAACAATAGACGAAGTAAACAAAGCAGATCGAGTGCAACTGGCTAAATGGACAAGATTTCTTCCATCACCGGAAACACACGATGAAATTGAAATCATTAACCGGATAGGTGAACGATTTAAGCAGTTGGGAGGAATGACACCTATCATATCCAAGAAAATAGGGTGGTGAAATTATTCATCACCATATTATCAGCCTTATGCTTTTTGGCATGTGACATTGAGCCATTGCCTCCGGATGTCATATTTATTGATTGTGCACTCGTACGAAACACAACCTGCAATTCAGATCAGGATTATGCGACATGCGGCGACTTTGCCATTGATATGGTAGATGACGTCGTCTACATTTATATGTACGATGTGCAGCCGGTAGGTGTGGTAAATGTGCTAGGTACAGAGCAATTTCAGGACGTAGGATTTTCCCAGGTCGAGTTCCACGATCACTATATCAATTTCACTTGTGATTCCATCGACATGAAGAACTATGTCATCAGGCTCCGGGTGAGTTATGAAGATAATTGAATAAGTTCAGATGTCACCAGGAAAAAACAGACATATACACGGTTTACTCAACGAGCTCCATATCATGGATCAAAAGGCCGTATTGGTGGATTCAATTACCCATGGCCGCACCGATAGTAGTTCTGAAATGAGCGAATTGGAAGCCAATTTATTCATTCGCAAACTTCAGGAGATAAAAGAGGATAAAGTCAAGGCCATGCGTGGTAAAATTGTCTATTACCTCTGCCTCTATGGAATGACAAATAATACCGGAAGACCGGATTATGACCGGATTAATAAATTCATCAGGAATATCGGAAAAAATAATCCGAAGCAAAAATTACTATTCAACTTATCACCAAAAGAAATGCGCAACTGTCTCAACCAGGTGGAGGCCATGTATAAAAAAGAATTAAGAAAATCATGAAAATATTAACAAGAACAGAATTTAAAGGAGCGAGAGATTTTACACCAAAACTATCAATCGGAAACAAGGGATTATTTAGATTGAATAGAAGTTTGTTGGAGTTACTGGCAGTCCAGGCCACGAATAAAATCATCGTTGTCAAGGATGAAGAGAGCAATGAATACTATATAGGAAAGACAGAATTGAAGGGAGGTTTTGCATTGCGAAAGGCTGCATCCGGACAACTTCTATTTAATTGCTCCGGACTCATGAAAGAAATGCGAGACACAATGGATTTAGCCCTGTACGAAGGCCAAAAAAGCACAGTTAAAATGGACGTCGAATCGGCTCCTGTAGAGCATGAAAAACATTTGTTGTATAAAATATTTTAACCATGAAAAAGAAGACTTCAAAAAAAATGAGGCGATTTATGAAGGATTGGGAAGTCCATCCTTTAATCGGATTTATCTACCGTGTATACTTCATGTTCAGACTCTTTAAGCGAATACAAGTGTTCAAACAATTTGATGGCGCTACTGACAAGTTCAACATCAAACCTAAAATCATCACCAACGGCATCAAAATGGAAATTCCACCCAAAACCTTGAACAGGATATCCCATATCGGAGTCAAAAAGGAACCATTTGACTTCGACTTCAAACTTGAGAATTGATGCAAATGCTTTTGCTCTTTTGATGATAGGATTTACTTCCGATCGAGCTTCATCTGGATCGATAGCCTCGGTTCGAAACTCAGAAACGTGACGAAGCACATATGAAATCCTCTGCATAGAATAATTGATAATTGATAAAACCAAAAATAATGAAAAAAATCAAAGAAGGCGACTGGATCTATATACCCAAACTAGATAGGTATGGTCGTGCAGCACAGGTCATAGACGGCAGGGTTGTCAGTGCCTATATTGACCAAGGAAATGGTGCGAGAATAACCAATGTCATCGACATGGTCATTGAAGGTCTATCGCTCCTGGAACGCATCCTCCTTATCATCAAGATAATATTTAGAAAGGTATGAGATCACGAGGGCATAGAAACAACAATCCGGGCAATTTGCGCATCAGCGGTTCCCGATGGAAAGGTAAAGTACCTGCAGGACAAAACTCTGATCAGGAATTCGAACAATTTGAAACATTGGAACATGGCGTCAGGGCATTGATTAAGCTCCTGCGCGATAGTTATATGAAGCGCAAAGGACTTAATACCGTCTTTGATATAATAAGCCGGTACGCCCCAAAAACAGAAAATGCCACCAACATTTATGCAGAGTTTGTCGCCGAACGATTAGAAGTAGATCCTTTTGAAAAAATACTTCCTGCGAAATGTACTATCAAATTTCTTGTCCAGGCAATTGATGCCTTTGAAAATGGGTCGGAAATCATCACTGATATGGTATTTAATAGTGCCTGGAAAATGTCAAAATAAATTAACTCGTAAAAGCAAAATCATATGAAAATTCAAACAACCTTGTCTCTACTTCCTGACAAAAAAGCCCTGGCCATTATTGATCTTGATCCGGACGCTGTTGAAAATACAAGTGTAACGGTGGCGGACGACAAAATATACGTTTTCGAGTTTCTGGGCATGACAAAAAAAGGACCGCCAATTGCGACGTTCCGTGGCCAGCAATATGAGATCATGCAAGAAGATCCTGAAAAGGGCGACAAGTTGATATTGGGTAAAGAGGAAGGAGGGGACCGGCTATTTTGGATTCCTGTTATCGGTGTCAAGCCTGACCATCCATGGTTGCACGAAGTAGACGAATTTTAATGGAGAGAGTTAGGCTAAATAAAATTCGGGATCTGGATCGAATGATTAATAATTTCGATGCTTTTCGAACAAGATTGTTGCGTGAACATTACGACTTAACTTTTATGGCCGAATTATTTGGCGTTACAGTTGGGGGTCTGAGAGGAAAAGAGCAAACGCGAAAATTAGCAGACCTGAGATTAATCCTGTCCTACCATCTTCGAAGGAAATACAAATTCAAGTATGTAGAAATTGCTACCATTCTTGGAAAGCATCATAGCACGATTGTGAAAAACGTACAGAGATATGATGAGTTGCTCAAACATGACGTCGTATTTCAATCACAAGTAAAACAGTTTAACGATGCAATACAAAACCTTTAATATCCGGCATAAAAAGAGTCCCGGCAGCCTGGCTATCATGCGCTACAATGTCGAGGATAAAATCACCAGTATTGAATTTAATCCCGATGCTGAGATGCAATTTATCCGTCGTATTTGTGAGGAATTGCCACGGCTGGCCAGTGACCTTTCAAAACTCAAAGGATACGGCTGTACGATTCAGCATGTTGAAGGTATAGACTTGTCATTCGAGGCATTTTGGAATTACTTCAACTATAAAGTCGGGAACAGGAAGAGAGCAAAGCGACTGTGGGATGAACTCACCGACCAGGACAAATATGCCGTCCTCGGCGCGATCAGGAAATACAAAATATTTATTAATCAAAAAGGTCAGGAGCATTGCTATCCGGAGACCTATTTAAATCAACGACGATGGGAAAACATACTGCCGTAGCTGCAACAATAAAGTTTGAAGATCAGGGTCAGGATTTTCTGGAATGGGATATTGATCGACTTGGTTATGTCATTAAATCAAGACCATTTCAGTCATGGGTTTGGTCTGCACATATCGTTGATCTTAGATCAATAATTGTCGGAAAACCTCTGCAGGTTCACACCCAAATTTATGGCATGAGGAAATTAAAATATAAAACAAAGCATGTTGAATATTTTGATGATAAAATAATAAAACCAGATGACGACGATCTAAATTACGAAGAAGAATAAAAATCAAATGGGATAGTTCCAGGGCAGATCGAGTGACTGTAAATCATAACGGCGTGTGGTTCAAGTCCACCCTATCCCACAATACGAAGAAATTTGACTTTTAAAAATAATTAATATAAGAACATGGATCCAGAAACAAAAGCAAAGAAAACCAGAGAAGACCTAAAAAAAGCGTCAGAACCACTCATGAAATTTATCAATGACAACTTTCATCCTTATGTTACAGTGATAGTTACACCAACCAGTGTTGAATTGTTGGAGGGAATTCTTGCAGAGACTAAAATATATGATTATTTAAACGATTAACGACGATGGGAAAACATACTGCCTTGACGGATCAATCACCTATGCCATTTGGAAAATACAAAGGCGTTGTTATGGAAAATGTACCGGCCTCGTATTTGCTTTGGCTCCATGATGAAATTAGAAACCAGACGATGTACGAAGGAAGCGACAAACAAAGAGTTGCAGCGTATGTGGCGAACAATATGGATGTGCTGTATAAAGAATTGAATAATAAATGAAAATAACGTTTACAAAAAAAGAACTTGCGGCACTGATGAATCTGATCTCCAAGGTACAGATCATACAATCGCCACATGATTGTTTCCATCTCATGTTCATTGGATCATTTGAATCGATAATGGACAAATGGGACAAAAAGAAATTCAAACTCAAGCCGGATTACAAACTCACCATGACATTAAAAAATGCCCAGGTTGGAGCCCTATGGTTTTTTGCCATGGAATGCCAGAGACAAGGACTCCCGGATGAATTTGAGGATGCTATCCTTAATGACATTATTGCTCAAATAGAACCGTACAGCTTAAACATTAATAAGAATGCCAATTAATTATTTAATCCAAACAATATATCATGCATTTAGAATTAAAAGAAGAGTTTAAAACAATTCAGCCTGGTTCTTTATATTTCATCCCGAAATATGAAGTATTAGAAGGGAAGGGTATCCATCCAACAGGCGGTTATTGTCCAGTACTATTTGTTCGTGGAAGCAAACTTAATAAAGAGCACGTTCCAAAGTGTGAAGGATCTCTGCACGAGCATTATCTCGCCGTTATGATTCATGACCTTAAAATTAAAAATGACTTGGTGCCATCTAGGGAAACCGCCCTGGCTATCACTAAGCTACAGGAAGCTCTTCACTGGCCCAGACAAAGACAAGTGGACAGGATTAAACGTGAAGTCCAGGGAACATATCAGGAGTAAATAATAAAAATCAAAGGCCGTGAGCGGGAAGTGTGACAACATATTGCAGCGCGGTGGGAGCTAAAAAGCGTTTTACCACCTGTGAATTGATTGACAAGGATAAATCAGTTCTTGAATAGCGTAAGCTGGTGCCGATGCGCGGTTTAATGCATTAGGTTTAGATCGGTCTGAATCGTAGGTCTGCGGTCACTGCTGAGGGCCTTTAACTCACGGCCTTATTTTAAAACAATAAATCTGTGTATGTTTGTATCGTTACAATCGTTCGGAAGCAATTCTGAATTACTTTAATTACGATAAGTCGCCTACGGGTGCAAGTTCCGAAAGGCTTGCAGACCATCCTTCTGGACGGTTGTAACACCCTAAGGGCGGCGCATGCATTAAAACGTTACAATTATGATGTATCAAAATGACAGTCAGGCTCAGACTCAAAATGAGCATGCTATTCAACTACATGTTGCACATTATCATCCAACGGTCCTTCAAATAAGACATGTTGAAATTGACAGCGATCCGTGGTTTGTAGCAAAGGATGTTTGTAGGTGTCTTGAAATTTCTGACACCGAAACCTCTCTTAGGAAGTTGGATGAGGATGAAAAGGGTACGTATAAAATACGCACCCTTGGTGGACCTCAAACAATGTCAATAGTCAACGAATCAGGTCTCTACAATTTAATTTTCCGGAGCAACAAACCGGAGGCTAAGCAATTTAGGAAATGGGTAACGACGGATGTGTTGCCACAAATTCGCAAAACCGGGAAGTATCAATCCAAACGGAAATTAATCCGTGGAGTGGAGAGACTGAACAATTTCTTATCTGAATACTTGAGGAGAGGTGACATCAAGGATGTCGCAGAAGAACTTCATCTTAGCGCACACCATGTCTCCAGGGTTAAGCGAGGAATCTGTAAAAGCTTAAAGGTGATGAATGCCCTGATGGATCGAGCAAAGAAAAACAAAGAGCTCGGATTATATGATGGATACGATCTTCAATACCAAAACTCACAGTTAGACCTATTCGGAGGAGGTGTATCATGACCGGGTCGAGAAACCGTCACGCTTGTGACAAGCGATTGATCGACTATAGCCCGGATCAGATCAAGGATTCGATTGAAGGCATACAGCAATTTGCAAGTCCATTGGAAGAGATGGTCGAGGCTGCGGAGGCTGTATTTAGTCTGACATACTTGATCGACGAAATGGATGAAAATGTCCGATTGATTATCGATAATCTCGGAAAGGTTTTTGACATGAATAAGAATCTACTTATGAATGATCGAAAATAAGGCTAGTTCGATAAATTCATAGTTAAGAATGAACGTCCCTGGATTTAATTTCAGGGACGTTTGTGTATTTGAGAACAACATTTAATTCAAAACACTTGCACACTACTTCTTCCGAATCCCTGTACTAAATTTGTATTCATCAAAAAGCTATCATCATGTCAGAAGACGCTATGGCAACAACACTATTTATGTTAATATTGATTTCTATATTTTATTGGGTCGAAGCAAACTTATTGTAGCATCTCCTGACAAAATTCTTTGAATAAATCAACTAAATGATAACCACACCGTAGGGATCTTTACTTTTTATCTCCTCAATTTTCATATACACGTCCTTCATTTTAGCTTCATCAGATAGGATATTCCATCCACTTTTAGACACTATTTTAGAACTGTCATGATCGAAGATCGACATGATTGTCAGTATTCCTAATGATGGCAGCATGGTACCTTTGATCAGATTTGTCAACCACCTGATTAATTTAGTCAGATTTACTAGCCTTTTCGCCATGATACTTTTTTATGTCCCGTTGCTTCTGGTTGAACCAGATGAATTGTTCAAGGTAAATTATTATCAGTCCAATAATTAATATCCAGAATGCAATCATCACTTTGTTAATTTGCTTTCGTCATCACTTGAACCAAGAGCTTCAACAAAATCACTGTGGACAATAATAAACGATATTATCGCTTCTACGATAGAGTAGCCATATCCGGTTACATCGAAACGAGGTGAGTGGATGAAGTGAATGCCATTTTCATCTGTGAAATGTTCTACTAGCATTGCCATTAAAACGTCATTTCCATCTGATTTGTCATGAGCTCCTCATCAGCTGTCCGTAGTGCCTTGAGCACGCTTTCCGGTTTACTCATATAGAATTCATCCTGGAGTTTGGCGATGCAGTCATCATGTCGTATGCGCTTGATGTTGTACAGCTCATCATAGCGGGTTTTCATGGCCCGGTATTTTCTCCTGGTGACTTCCCGCTTTGGTTTATGCATCCAGTTCTATTTCGTCCACGATTTCAAAGTCCACCTGCAGAGACGCCTGGATAGTTTGCCAGATCGTCATAGCCGTAATGTCGCAGAAATCTGTACTGAACTCCTGCCAGGTACTGATGAGATTGTTGATTGTGCCATGTGGCTGATACTTCATCCGGCTGATATTGCCCAGGATGACCCGATCCAGTGTCGGATCAATACCTGCATATGCCGGGAGGAAGGACAATAAGAAACTACGACTGTGCAACGCCTGGTATATTTTTGTCTCAATGGCCAGATGATTGATATAGAGCGTGTCTGTCATGTCTCGTTCATCTCCATATCGGGTCAGTGAAATGAGCCGCACACGCCATTTTAACTGCCCACGTTGTAGTTTTTGAGTCTGACTGCGTAGATCAACCGGCAGGAAGGAAATGAGGGCCGCAGGCGTCGCTTTCAGATGCGTATCACCGACCTGAGCGTCCTGATTGAGATCCCAATCGACCAATTTTAATTCAGGAACTTCATCCTGCAATTGTTTTTTGATAATTTCGTATGCTTCTTTCAACATTATCCTAAGATTTTATCGAGGTCTTCAATGATCATTTCCTGCATCTGCTGGTCAAACGTCTCTGAAGGCCCCATGAATTGACGCTGAGGCATGGTGTGATTTACATTACGGGTATGAGCCTTCACTTTTGATTTTCCTCCGGAGGGCTTTTTCCGGTAATGTTCATTTACAGCAAACTTGCCTTTGACCTGGCCACCGGCATTGTGGATTTCGGCATATGGTACATCCGTGCTAATCGTGATTTCATTGCCTTTGACCTGATCGCGGAGTGATCCGCGAAGGTGTACAGATTTCACTAATGGGCGTTCTTTTTCTTTACCTGTCTTGGGGTCTATCACTGGTTTCCATTTTTTCAGTGATCCATCTGTGAATCCTTTGTTTGTCCAGGAATTATCAAAAAATTTAAGAGCTCTGTCAGCTACTTTCCGCGGAAGATTATCGAAGTAGGTCTCCAGTTGAGGAATTTTGTCTGCAAACATGCCAGCCATTTGACAAATATAACGCTGAGCCTATATACTTACTCGATAGGTATTCAGAAAGTTATGCACATTTTGTAGCTTTGTAAATAATTCAATCCTGGATCTTCAGTGAGTTCAGATAAGAATTAGGGACGGGGAAGACCTCTCGGTCCCACCGCCTGACCCGAGCGATAATCGGGTTTTTTAGTTCAAAAAGTCTTATATTTGCAATATGGCGTGGGATTAAAACCCGCACCGCACGATTGGCCCCCGTTAAGGGCCATTTTTTATTTATAGTGCCATGTAAGATTATCTCCCACTTTGATGACCACACCATGTACTGATTTCCGACTGAGTGCGCCTCTCACCACCGTATAGATTTCGGACTCTGACAGCTGCGTTAGATCTAATGCAACTATGAGCAATTGGCCAGCGTATCGGCTTTCGGCGTGTTGCTTTATTGCCTGAGATACTGAATTTCTCAATATATTTTTGATACTCGTTGTGCTTGGGTTTTTGAACTCTATTATTTCGCCGGTGGCAAGCTTCATATCCACCCATTTGCCTTTT
Source organism: Saprospiraceae bacterium (assembly GCA_965249735.1). Lineage (GTDB taxonomy): Bacteria > Bacteroidota > Bacteroidia > Chitinophagales > Saprospiraceae > JANQSS01. The sequence continues at coordinate 15,687 of CBDFMS010000010.1, forward strand.
GTGCCTCTAGGCAGTAGATCCACAGGTCGATTTAGCAGCCGGGCAAACTCAATATTGTCAACTAATTTCTGGCCGTCATGTGTAATATGCGCTTTGATTGCAAAAAACGGTGAAAGTGACCCATCTATTCCGGACTAAAGTGACCCATCTATTCCGGAGCAAAGTGACCCATCTATTCCGGGCCAAAGTGACCCACTAAAAAGAGTGGATTTATTGGTTGGCTGAAAACTGTTTTCTTCCGAAAAAAATACGGAAGAGGATGGCAAATAAACCAATCGATATGAAGAAGTTAAAAGCCCTTTTGAGGCTCTATTTTAAAGGCTACAGTAAGCGATCTATTGCGCAAAGTTGTGGACTATCTAAAAACACTGTAAAGAAGTATATCCATATGCTTCAGGATCTCGATTTAGATAAGCAGCGAGTAGAAAAGCTTGATGAGCGATCATTATCGGTCATGTTTACATCGATTCAAATTCATCATAAAAGTAAGCGGCAAACAAATCTTGAAAGCTTTTTCCCTTACATGCAAAAGGAACTCCGCAAGAGTGGTGTGACTCGAAAATTGCTTTGGGAAGAGTATCAATCTAAGTTTCCCAGTGGCTACATGTTGAGTCAATTTTGTGTGCATTACAACCGATGGAGTAAGCGAGTAAGTCCTTCGATGCATATCGAGTATAAGGCAGGTGATAAGCTTCTGGTGGACTATACTGGCAAGAAGTTAGAGTTAGTAGATCGCCTGGGTGGTGAGATAACCGAAGTAGAAGTTTTTGTTTCAATTCTAGGTGCTAGTCAGTTAATTTATGTTGAGGCTTCTCAATCACAAAAAAAAGCTGAGTTCATTAAATCTTGTGAGAATTCGCTTCATTATTATGGTGGCGTACCCAGGGCAATTGTAACGGATAATCTTAAAAGTGCTGTTACAAAATCACATCGATACGAGCCTAAACTCAATCCTGATTTTGAAGATTTTGCAGAGCATTATCAGATGGCTGTGCTACCAACAAGAGCATACAAACCAAAGGATAAAGCGCTTGTTGAGGGCGCTGTCAGAATCGTTTATCAACAGATATTTGCACGGATACGCAATCAAGTGTTTCATACCCTTGAGCAGCTCAATAATGCCATATGGAGCTTATTAGAACACTTAAACGAAAGGAAGTTAAGTGGACGCCCATATTCACGTAAGGAATTCTTTGAAGAGACCGAAGTGAAGTCCTTATCTGCTCTTCCAATAGAACGTTTTGAGATCAGGAATTATATCCAGGCTACCGTTTTACAGAATGGGCATGTAAGCCTAAAAGAAGATAAGCACTACTATAGTGTTCCCTACCAATACATACGTAAAAAGGTACGCGTAGCCTATACTTCTGAACAGATTAAGGTTTACTATAATTACCAATGTATAGCTGAGCATCAGAGAGTTAGAAGCCCCTATAACTATACAACTACACCTGACCATTTAGCCTCTCAGCATAAGCAATATACTAAATGGAATGCCAGCTATTTTTTAAACTGGGCAGACTCTATTGATCCATTAGTCAAGTCTTTTATAACTCAGATTCTTGAGAAGAAGCAACATCCTGAGCAAGCTTATCGGTCTTGTATTGGTGTTCTAAATCTCAAGAAGAAAGTAGGTGTTCAACGGTTTAAGGCAGCCTGTTCATTAGCAAGTTCCTTTGAACAGTACAGCTATCTGGCTCTTGTAAATATTCTTGATCGAGGAATTGACAGACTAGAAGATTCTGAGGACATCACACCATTGCCAAATCACCAAAACATAAGAGGTAAATCATATTACGAATCATATAAAACTAAAGACGATGAATAAAGACACATTATCTAAAATGAATCATCTCAAACTGTATGGTATGCACCATGCTTTTAAAATGGTTGTAGAGCATCCATCTACTCAATCACTCACACCTGATCAATTAATTGGGCAGTTGGTTGATGCAGAGTTCGATGATCGACACAATAGGAAAATTGCACGATTATTACGAAACGCAAAGCTCAGATATAAAGCAGCAATAGAGGACATCGTTTATGAAGATCAGCGTAATCTGAATCGTGAAAATCTGATTCGCTTAGCAGAAGGAATCTTCATTGAGAAGAATGAGAATCTGTTCATCACTGGAAGTACCGGTGTAGGAAAAAGTTATATTGCTTGTGCCATTGGTCATCAACTATGTTGCAATGAAAATAGTGTGATGTATTTTACAACAGCCAGATTGCTATCTCTTTTGAAGTTGTGTAAAGCTGATGGATCTTACATCAGGATGATGAGAAAGTTGCAACGACAAAAAGTCATCATACTCGACGACTTTGGGCTTCAATCAATCGATTCTATAAAAAGCCATATCTTGTTAGAGCTGATTGAGGACAGGTACAATATGGGATCGATGATTATAACATCGCAAGTTCCAGTAGATAAATGGTATGAATTAATCAGTGAAAAAACAATTGCGGATGCAATTATGGATCGATTGATTCATAAAGCCCATCGCATTGAATTAGGAGGCGAATCTATGAGAAAAAAGAGGACAAAAAATTAACTAAATGTTTAACCTTCAGCTACCAATAAATTTGTCTGAAATGACTCCAAAATTAGGTGGGTCACTTTGGATCGGAATCAATGGGTCACTTTAAATCGAAACAGGTGGGTCACTATGCCCGGAATTTGCACTTTGATGCTGTTTCCATATAAATCATAGATCTCCTCATCCACCAGAATAGTCCGCATATTGTTTAGGATGTTGATCTTCTCTCGTACTGCAACCGTCGATAAATAAGGATGATCTCGACTAAAAACCACTCCCTCTTTTGCTCCATTAAACTTAAACATTGGCGGCACTTCCTTGTCATCAGGGAAAGCAACCGGATTTGATGTATCGCCATTTTCTTGTTTTAACACATAACACCTGCATTGCCACCCGTTTGGCGGATAATATTGATCCCAGAACGGATCATCTATATGCTTGGTGATGTTATGCAGGAGCTGATGACTTCGACGCACCAGGCTATCATCTTGCGTCTTGTATTGCAGATAAGGGAAGAGGTCTTTATTTTTTTGAAAATCATGCCACTGGGCTGCCGTCTGTCCACCACGGACGGTCGTGTTATACTCAGCTCGCAACCAGTTTTCATTGTAGTCCTTACTGATCTTCAGGGCTTCGTTCTTGAATTTTGACCAACTACGCAATTGGCCATTTTCGTCTGTGAGTGCATTGACCATATCGGCAATGTGATGATGGCGTTTGAATGCCGCGAAAGTAAAAATATTACGACGCATGGCCTGGATGGTGTCCAGTCGGGTATCGGTAAAGGCAATCGATCCATGATGACCCATTCCGGATTGAAGGCCTGTCCACAGATGTTCTGTCTCCTTCAGGTAGGTTTCCGCATCAATATCTCCACGATTTAAACGTCGCTCAAATACTTTTCGAATTGCTTTTAAAGTGATGTCATTCAAATCGATAAATGGACGATCAGCCATGAGTTTGTTGTCATGGTCATGCGCGCATGAAGGATGATAGATCTGGCGGAGGCTTAGTTTTGAATCAGGGCTTTTTTTTTACCCGCGTTGTCCGTGTCCGGAGCATCTACCGGATCAGTAGGTTTCTGACCCTCTTCGTTCTCCTTTTCCATCAAATCATTGAACCAAAATTCACAATTGGACAATGGATAACTATGACCCACCAGGAAGGGTATCAATGTGAAATTGATTTCATTTTGAATGCGCTTCATCCGGGCAAGCGTATAGGTATTCAGGATCCGTTCATGGACTTCAGCGGATCCGACATGGGCTTTTTCTTCCATTGTCCCAGTCTGGCCATTGACCAGCTTGGCGATGCCTTTGTCAATATACTCCGCAAACGCCAGATACGATTTATGCCCTCCACTGCTATTTGATGCTGCCTCTACAAGTTGAAATTTATCCAGGTCGTCGAACAGAGCCCACATATTACTACCAAAGTTTTCTAACATCTCCTCTTTCTCGGCCAGTTCCTTTTCATCCCTGGATGCTGTCTGTGCTACGATCATGGGCATGCCAAATCGTTCGTTTCGTCGACCCCAATCAACAATATTATAATCCTTGCGAATGACAAGTTTTGAGATGGGTTTGAGCAAACCAAGATCATCAGGTTTTCCTATTTCGATACTGTATTTCGACAATGCCCCCTTATCAAATGGGATCCCACTGCTGGCCAATGGATCAAGAATAAAATCGCGATACATCAGTTCAGGCCGTACATGTTCGCGAGGTACGACATCGATTTTTTGAAAGAACTCATCTTCATTCTTATCATGGAATTCTATAAGTGAGTGACCCCACATCTCGGTGTCAACAGCATGTTCTAAAAATTCGAAAAACCACGGTTGCTGAAAAATGGCTTTTGCCGCATCGACTTCCTGGCCATCGTGCAAAATGGTGAAAGGAGCCATTTGTACATTGAATTTAGCTGTTCGAATTTGGCTCAAGAGATTTTCATCTTCCAGGACAGTTCGATAGAGCATATAGAGATAATATCGGATAGGTCTGTATGTGTCCTCAGCACCTTGCACTGCGGTCTTCCAATTTTTCATATTGGCCTCGATGCGATAGATCCGCCTTGTCAATTTCAACCGCAGTGGTTTTTTTGATCTTGATATCGAGTTCGACGACAACGTATTGATGCCGGTCCCTTTATTTATAAAACTCAGTAATCCCATGTCGATTTATTTAGTGGGTCCGACGTGTTTGTGAACCCCATTTGAATTTTGATATTGCTTTTCCTTCAGGATCTTCCAGCCGATCCAATGCTGTCGACTTTTTACCATCGGCTATTTCCAGCAAATAGAACATGGTGTCGTCATAATTTTTAACGACACGATCCGGTACGAGTGAATCAGGAATTCGTTCATAGACATAGTATAAAACCAAATTGATCATCCACCGGATGACCTGGGCATCACGGGCAGCCGCTACCTTGCTAAATATTGCCGCAGTGTCATAGCGTGTATGCAATACATCAAGAATGACAGCTTTAGCTGTGCTTTCAGCCTCATCTAATAGTGCTGTGTTTCCGTCCAGGATCATCAACAAATCGTTCCATTGAATCCTGTGTTTGAAATCGCCATCTGTTAAGTAGTCCATTTGCTATTTTTAAATTTAAACCGCCCGGCACGAGATTTGAAATTACTCCTTCTTCCTCCTCGTTGTAAATAATATATTCCTCCTTCCTGGGCATCCGGTCCATCGTCATGGCCATATGGAAAACCCAATAATTGTTGTATAAATAATTGCGTGTCCGGTGACTTCCGGATGCGTTCATTAAATCGAATTAAACCGCGCTCATAAAAGGGTGATAAATTTTCTATCCGGATAACCTTATTTGGTTTTGTGCGCTTGTCAGGTCGTAATGGAATGTCATATCCACGCGCTTTGCCTTCGGCATCAAATTCATCGAGCAATAAATCTTGCAGCATATTGGCCTCCATAAAATACCTGGCATGAGATCCCAATTTGTCATAGAGATCATAAAATGCACGTACCATGGCTGCGATTGTCGTCTTCCGGATCCAGACGTCCAATACATCGATGTAATTTCCACGTCGACCTTGTAAGATGATGGCCTTATAATCCGAACTTTTGGTATGTTTAAAAGACGGGTCACAATAGACATTTAAGTCATCGTAATTTTCAAAGTTTAGTGGACGTATCCAGGTGAACCACTCATTTTGAAATATAAATCCTTCCTCGTGATGTTCGTGGAAGTATTCACGCCGACTGGATCGGTAACCCATGCGCACCATTTTGTCCAGAAGCATTTTTTTTGTGTATCGCTCTTTCCAGGCCGGCTTACCATGAATTTCATCTGACTTACGGTGGGTCTTCGGATTTTCGAAGGCGTACACTTTAAGGTGTGTGATGCCTGGTCTTTTTGGATCTCCTTGTTCGACATCACCAACCATGTGAGCCAGGATAGATTCCCGATGGATACGATTCCCGGCAACGATCAATCGGGAGCCTCCTTTGATGCTCAGAGCACCATAGAGATCCTCAATAATCCAATCACGAATCTTCCGGACCCGATCTTGATTGATGACGATGATTTTGTCGTCGATGTCATCGATCACCGCATAGTTGGGTCGCTTGGCAGCTTTACGAATACCACGAGGCGACTGGCCTCGACCAAAGGCCCAAAACCCCATACCATCTACAGTACTGAACGCACCTTCGCGCCAGTCACCCATACGCGCCAGTTCTCCGTAGTCATTCTTCCAGCGTTGATTCGATTTGAACTCAGCCTGGATATCAGCTAATAGAGTAATGGCTTTCTCCTGGTTAGCCGATACCACGACCATACCGGTCAGTTCTCCACGTGCATAGAGATACATGGCCATCATCACATTGATGAATACAGATTTCGCATGCTCCCGTGGCCATTCAAGGATGGCGAATATGTTTGGATCACGCTCGATGAGCTTAGCGGCTTTCTTGTGAAACCATCCGAAATCAGCATCGATATAGTGCGGAAAATAGTACCGTGCAAACTTGACGAAATTCTTAGTTAGTTTCTTTTTCCGAATTTCTTTTTCGTCATCGGTCTCCTGAACGGCCACCACCGTCGATTGCTCGATGCGATTGCACAGCTCCAGCCATTCTTGCCAGATACGCTTATCAACGTTGGATCGCCTGATTACACTCAAAGTATGCGAGATTTTGCACTAATAAATAAATTGCCAAATTGGATAAGTTCCTGGGCCATCTTCACATCTTGAGTTTCCATGAATTCCATAAACTCTTTGAGCACCTGCACGTAGTCCACGAATTTCTTTGCATCACGCTTAATTGTGACATGGAGTTTCTGAAGCGCATCGATATCACCTTTATCAATTAATTTGATGCTATCAGGATCCTCTGTCAGAAATTGATTCTTGATGCGGACTAAGGCTTTTGTTTGATAATCGATTAATTCCATAATTCTTGCAGTGGAATTATCGCGCATCAAATCAATAGATATTTTTTTATCTCGCCATTCTCCATCAATAGCCCATGCACTTATACTTCTTTCAGAGACTTTTAGGACACGTGCTATATCAACTTGCTTATAGCCTTCAAAGTAGAGGGTACGTGCTGCATCTTTTTTCACCATGTATGCAAATATCCAATCATACACGTGTGATATCTAAATGAAAAAAAAACAATGCGTCTTAAAAATGAAATGATGCTTTTAAAAAAGCATGGCGTTTAATTCAATTTGTGAGCGTGGAAAAAGGCGTTCAATTTTGTCATTGTTATGATGCAAATATCAAATTATTTTTTTAAAAAAGTCTATCAATGAAGAATGTGAAATCAATTTTATCTTTTGTTTTTTTACTCTGTAGTTTGCTGGCATTTCAAAGCTGCGATTTTCAATCCAAAAGCAATATCCCAATAGCTGAGACAATTGAATGCCAAGGCGTTCACATTGATCTCACGAATTGTCTGGAAATGCGACTTGAAAATCGTGTCCAGGAAAATGTGACATTGAATTATCTCGGAGCGACCGAACAGTTTATGGAGTTTTCCTACACGACAGAGATAGGAGAAGGAAAACTATTATTAGCCGGCTCGCAATGTTATGATCCGATATCGGTCTCAATTTCAAAAACACATGCCGTCTCTGATAAAAATAAGTTTGTGACCTGGCGAGATCCCGGATTAATTATCGACAGTGAGCCAGATGAAAATAAGTTTGTGACCTGGCGAGATCCCGGATTAATTATTGACGACGATCTGGACGGCATCTAATGAGTAGAAGGCTCACATTTAGCACAGGGGCAGTAAACGATCATGGGTATCGCCTATTGCCGGAAGGAATGATTTATGATAAATTCCTAAAGAACCCGGTAATCCTGGCAATACACAATAATAAAAAATGGCCCATTGGTAGAGCTGAAGACCTGAAGCTCCAAAATGGCGAATGGTCATGTCTCCCTGTGTGGGATGAAGAGGATGAAGTCGGGAAAGAAGTAAAATCCAAATGGGAACGTGGGTTTCTTCATGCCGCATCTGTGTGGAATAAACCACTTGCTGCAAGTGCAGATAAAAAATACATAAAACCTGGTCAGACGAGACCTACTGTTATCAAATGGATTCTGAGAGAAATATCGATGGTTCCCGTACCTGCGGATCCTGATGCAGCGGCAGGCGACAAATTATCATTATCCAAAGGCCAAACAATTAATGACATTCTTCCAAAATTAACTATCACAAAAAATAACATGGAACCTAAAATCGAATATCAAATTCCAAATTCTGTCATGAATAAACTTGGCTTGAAGAATGCTTCCGAACAGGAAGTATTGACTGCCATCGACCAATTGCAAAATGTGGTTAAGCTATCGGTTGAAACCCGAAACAAAGCGGCATTAGCCATGGGAAAAACCAAAGGTTTAATTACTGCGGAAAATGAAGATTCATATCTGTCATTAATTAATGCTGATTATGAAAATGCATTGTCAATTATCAATGCAGCTCCGGATGCAGCAAACGGAAAGGATGCGGATGAAAAAGAACCGACGATGAAAGAACTGTTGACGAAACTGGCGATGAGTAAGGGCGATAAGTCCGGCGACGACAAAAACTCCTTTGATTATTTGCAAAAAAATAATCCGAAAGAATTGCGTCGACTTCAAGTTGAAGAGCCAGATAAGTACAGCCAACTGGCAGCTGAATACGCGAATCAATAAATTCAACTCACAACTAAATAATAAAATAAGAAATGGCAATTAAAACTGAAGTATGGGCCCGCGACATAAAGGAGCAATTATTTCCTGAAAATTCATTTATGAATCAGGCGATCAATGATGATGCCTGGGTCGATAATAAAACTGTGCATTTACCACAGGCAGGAGCCCTTCCAACCATCGAGCGAAATCGTTCAACACTACCGGCTACCGCAGTGCAACGTACTGATACCGATGCTACCTACGGGTTGGACGAGTTTACATCAACCCCCAACGTGATTCGTGACATTGAAGAAGTTGAGACTTCTTATGATAAGCGTTCAAGTTTGGTCTCATCGCACTCCAAGGAGCTGAATAAAAACGTGGCAAACTGGATGGCATACCATTGGGGGCCCACACTCCTGGCATCGATGATTCGAACCGATGGAAGCAACGTAGTTGCTAACATTCCTGGAGCGACAGGAAACAGAAAGGCAATGACCATTGATAATATCATTGCTGCAAGAGCCCTATTGGATGATCAGGATGTACCAATGGCAGGTCGAAATATTTTGATGCCTGCTCATATGTACACCAATCTGCTCATAACACAGTGGAAAGAACTTGTAAGTCTCGACAAAAGTGGACGTGCTCGATTGGCTGATGGAAACATCATGGAACTGTTTGGTTTCAAAATTTTCAGCCGGGGTAAAAACAATGTGTTGAGTTATTCCAACGCCGGAACACCGGTAATACGGGCACCGGATGCAGCACCACTGGTAACTGCCAACGCGGCAGCTCTGGTATGGCAAAAGGACTTTGTACGTCGAGCTTTAGGTGGTGTGAAAGTGTATGCCGAATATGATAATCCCGCTTGGTATGGATCCATCTTTTCTGCCCTGGTACGAGCCGGAGGACGAAAGGCCTATTCAGCCGGAACTGGAGTTGTGGCAATCGTAGAAGCTGCAGGAGCTTAATGAAAAGCCTGCTAACAGCGGATATGCAAACTACATTGATTGACATGCTCAAGAAGCAAGGCTTGAGCTTCTTACTACTCGGAGTGGCTGTCTACTTTTTTTACCAACAGTACAACATGCTCTCGGACAAGATAAATGACTGTAACCAGGCGATCATAGAGCACTATGAGCGCGAGAATGAAAAACTATACGAAGTGATCGAGCGCAATACGATGGCGCTCGATCGCATCAATGAAAAAATGGAATAACAAGACAAGATGAAGGAGAAAATTAAGGCCTTTTTTGATCGGTATCCTGCCGCCCCGTCATTGTACCAGGTAGGTGATCAGCTATTTCTGATCAAATACTTCAAACTGGCAGACCGCCTGTCAAAATACACCGGTAAAAGGGTCGTGACAATTCAAAATCCTAATCTGAAAAAAGCTAAAAAATAATGCCACAATTATCGAATGTAACATTTAATACTACACCTGGTGGGTTAGGACGATTACCAGCTACCGATGATCATGTGAGTGCGATCTTACTCGATTTGACAACTTCACCAGTGGCCTGGAGTGATCCGCTTGGAAAAAAATATCTGTCTATCGCTGAGGCTGAAGCTGATGGAATTATTGAAGGCGACGCGGCATACGGGTTGCTTTGGTATTTCATCAACGAATTCTTTCGGATGGCAGGGCCTTCGGAATTGTATGTGATCAATGAAACACATGCATCATTTAATGTCCAAAATTTCTTCTCCTTCACGGAAGGTAGAATTCACCAGGCATTTTGGTATAGTGAAGTAAACTACGCCGGACTGTCTGCTCGTGTCTCCGCGCTCAAAGTGATAACCGATGCGCTGGAAACAATGTTTGCACCAATGGTAGTTGTGACCAATGTCATAGATGAAGTCACAGCGGTAGCTGATGCTACAGATTTAAGACCGTTAAATGCCCCTTCATTTAGCGTTTTAAATGCCGGTGACAATAGCGGCTCCGGTCTTGATCTGGCGACCTCATTGGGTATCAATTATGTCCCAAATGGTGGTGCTGTGCTTGGAGCAATTGCACGGGCCGCTGTACATGAAAATATTGGATGGGTATCCCAGTTCAATTTTGCTGAAGGAAAAGAAATGCAAAAAGCTCGTTTTTCAGATGGTCAGGACTTTGGCCAGGTGCCTGAAGCTACCTTGCTCACATTGAATGATCGCGGTTATATTTTCTTCAGAAAATTGCTCGGAATTAGTGGTATGTATGTCAACGATACTCATACCCTGGTGTTGGCCACAGACGATCTCTATTCAATTGAAAATAACCGCACGCTGCAGAAAGCCAAGCGCGTTGTTCGATCAGTTCTTTTACCGGATTTAAATGCTCCTTTATCGGTAGATGAAGAGGGTAAACTGGCACCGGATACGGTTAAGTATTTCGAAAACCAAACCAGTCGTCCATTGACATTGATGGAAAATGCAGGGGAGCTATCGAATTTTTCAGTATTCGTCGACCCGGAACAAGATGTATTAACAAGTTCAATATTGGTCATCCTAGTGAGATTGCAACCACGAGGTGTGGCACGATATATAGAAGTCAATATTGGCTTTGCCGTCAATTTAACTCAGTAAGAATGAGATTACTCACAATAGTCATATTGTTGTTGTCCTGGGCAATGACCTTTGGACAAGTACGCCCGGATCACTTTGTCGAGGAGACGGATCCGAATGACGGAAACTTTGAGGTGTACAGCCAGAAGAATGGTCAGCCAAAAAAAGCTAGCCTCGTCAACCTGAGAAAATACTTCGTTCCTGGAGTGGAAATCATACCTATTCTGTATATCCCAACAGCGACCGGCAACGTGTCTGATCTCGGTTGGTTTGTAGAGGACCCCATGGGCGATACCTGGTACATCGACGGGGATGGAAATGCCATAAAAGTTGGAAGCATCGGAACCGACGATCAGGTGATTGAGGAATTCTACATTCAATCTGATACACTTTACCTTACAATCGAAGACGGAACATCTACTGTTAAGGTGGACCTGTCACAGTATGATCTGAATATTGATTTGCAAGTTGATAATATAAGTACGGGGTTTCCTATAAATGCGAATCACAATGAATTAAATTTTGAATCAGCCGATGGAATTGTAGAATTGTCGGCTGTCGAAAACCTTCCTCAACAGAGTGTTCAGTTTGGCATTAATTTGGACAGTCTCGATGCATATGATGATAATGATTATTTAACTGATGTTACTCATGTACAGGACACTTTACAATTTGAAGTTCAAAATCAAACCAGTCCGATATTATTATTAAATGATATTTCGGTTAGTGAATTAACAAATGATGTGCCATATGCTACACTACAACAACTAATAGATTCGATCTCTGCAATAGCAAGTGGCGATTCTTCTTTGTTTGAGTTGATCAACCCGTATCAAATAAGGCCAAAAAATGATTCTAATTACATCAATGTCAATGCTTTTCAAGGGTATCAAATTGATAGTTTCAATGCGTTGAGTATTTCAGAGGATCAATTAAGTATAAAAATTGGAAATCAATCAAATGCTTTTGTTGTTTCCGATAATTCAATACATATTGGAAAGGGTGCAGGTGATGGAGCACCAACTACCGGAGAAAGCGTTTTGATTGGTGTAGAGGCAGGAAACACCGCCACTTCGCAAGGATTAACAGCTGTAGGGCATAACGCTGGAAAATCTGGCATTACAAATAGTGCAGCATTTTTTGGGTATAAATCCGGTGAAAACAGTTTAGCCACAGGCGGTACTGGATTTGGATATTTGTCTTGTAGGGGTCATAACGGGTTATTTTCAACGGGATTTGGATATAAAGCCTGTAATAGTAATTTAGGTGCCTACGCGATAGGTATAGGTCACGAAGCAGGGCTTAATAATATCTATGACTATACATTTATGGCAGGGAGTGGGGTCATCGCAGATCAAGATTCACAAATAATTTTTGCAGATTACTTTACACAATTAAAGGCCGGAACTTACAGATTTAATATTGACCAAACGGTAGGCGGAGGACAAGATAATTTTGTTTTAACTTATGATAATTCCAGCGATGAAATTTCTCTTGAAGCAAGCGCGGGAGGAAGTGACGGTAATGACTATTTAACGGCGGTTACTCATGTACAGGATACTTTGACTTTTGTTGTTCAAAACCAAACTGATCCGATTTTATTATTAAACGACATTTCAATAAGCGAGTTTACTCAAGATTTATCTTATGTACCACTGTCTGAACTGAACGACTCCTTGACTTGGATAACTAATGGGAATGACATATACAATAAGAATTCTGGAAATGTAGGAATAGGAACAAACACCCCATTAGGAATTTTACACATTGAAACAGCTAATGATCCTGAACTGATAATAACTGAGTCGGGAGCTAGAGACGATTATCTATTGATATCAAACATAAACTCAAATACAGCGAAATTTGAAAAGGCTACTACTTCAGGAACAGCATTGCTAGACTTCTTTCCCAATGCGTTAGATGGCACAAGTATAGCTAAAACAAGATTTTTTAGGAATACCAATACTACAGGACGTGTATCATTAGATATACATGAAGGTGACGGTACAAGTGCTGTTAATACTAGTTTTTCCGGTCATGATAACAGTTACGTTAATAAAACACATGGAGACTTCGGAGTTGGGACATCTTCTCCTGTTGCAAAATTGCAAGTAACAGGTGGGGATATTTATGTCGAAGATGATGGAGCTGCAGTAATATTGACTTCACCAAATGGAACGTGCTACGAAGTGACGGTCGATAATTCGGGAAATCTAGTAACAACGTCGGTCACTTGTCCATAATAACGGGAAATTTTTATTTCAAATTATGGTAGATAGAGAATTATAAATAAATCGAATAAAAAATAAATCATGTCAAATCAAAATCCATTAGTCAACGGCCAGGAATATTCATGGGTCAATATAACGGTCAATATACTTGGAAGACCGGTCACCGGAATTACCAAAATTGCTTACGGTGATAAGCAAGAAAAGGTCAATAATATGGGAGCTGGAAAATTACCTGTATCCCGATCTCGCGGAAGTCGTGTCGCCGATGGCGTTTCTGTAGAAATGTTCATGAGTGAATTGGAAGCAATTCAAGCTGTTTCGCCTAATGGCCAGATTGATGATATCCCTCCATTCGACATTGTCGTTGCCTATGCAACCGACGGTGGCGCCATCTTAACTCACACGATCCACAACGCCGAATTCATGGAAAATAAGCGTGATGCTTCACAAGGAAGTGCTGATGGGATCAAAGTCGAACTGCCGATGATCGCATCACACATCAGCTGGAATTAGATTATTTAAACATCATATAAACATCAATTAAATGGGAGAAAAAAAAGAAGTAGCCGGTGGATTATCTCAAGGAGAAATTGACCAATTAAAAAATGATTATGGAGATCTTATTTTGATTTCGGTCAAAGATGAAGATCAAAGTGAGGATCATTATTGGTTCAAGAAACCGGACATGAATACAATGGAAGCCGCAGGATCAATGATTGAAAGAAATCCGGTTAAGGCAAATACCATTGTGATTCAAAACTGCCTGGTTAAAGGTGACAAGAACAAAGCGATTAGCGACGTCTCGACTTATGTCACCCTTGCACCCCACATGGAGAAGTTAATCAATCAAAAAGATTCAGAAGTAAAAAACTTCTAAGAGAGACGAAAATAACCCTGAATTCGTCTCACTACATCAGCCAGGGAAATGCCATGATCCGATTTTTTCACAGATCGGCACCTGAAAATCTAACTACCGCACAGTGGGCAAAACAGTATAATGAAATAATGTATTGCCTGGAGTTGATTCAACAAACTATTTGGTCAAAACCTAAAAAATAAAATACAATGAAATTAGGTATAGATAAAATTAAAGCTGTCTTTTTCGGAATCATTGGAATTGCAGATCAAGTGGCCACTATTTTCGATGATGGGAAAATCGAATTAATCGAATTACCAGCGTTGGCCATTGCCACTACGACAATTCCATCCTTGATTCAAACAGCGAAGCAAGCTTTACCGGAATTCAGGGATTTGGATTCTGTTGAGGCTAAAGAAGTCGCTGATTATGTCCAGCTCCACTTTGATATCGCGAATGACGATTTGGAAGCTGTAATTGAGCAGGCAGTTCATCTGGTTGCCGAATCTTATGATGTTATTTTCAGAGGAATCGATGCGTATAAAGGCTGGCGCAATTGGGCTTCAGAAGTACGTGAAGAAGCAGCATAATTAAATTCCCTGCCAGGAAATGAGTAAAACCACTGTCTATAAAATCTTAGTTGACAAGGATCAGGCCATTCAATCATTGAAAGACCTGGACGAATTTCAGGATGAATTAGGCAGTGGTTTTTTAGCACTAAAATCCAAGATCAATGGAGGCCTGAATAATCCACTGAAGAAACTTGCTAATACCGGGAATATATTAAAAACCAAATTACTGCCCGTTCCTAAAAAAATAGGTCTGGGATTTAAATCTCTTCAGCGAAAAGTCAATTCCTTTTCTTTCAGACGAATGCAAGTCCATGCGCGTCGTTTTGAACGACGAATGCTTGCCATCCCTCGACGTATCCGAGCAGGATTCAGCAGACTCCAAAACAAGTTGGGCGGTTTTGGAACGGCATTGTTGGGAGGCTTTGCAGTGGAACGGATAGCTTCCGGAATTGGAGCTGCAGTGACTGCAGCCAGTGGCCGAACTGAAGCATTGAATAAAAGCAAAACTATTTTCGGAAATTATTTTAGTGACCTTGAGAAATTCGCAGATAAAGCAGCCACAAATATTGGGCTCTCCAAAACAGCAGCACTAGAAACCGGATCCACATTTGCGTCCTTATTTAAAAATACGGGCCTGGGAGCTGATCAAGTAGCGAAATGGTCGAAGGCATCACTTCAATTAGGTGCTGATTTGGCATCCTTTAATAATTTGAATCCGGAAGAGTCCATGCAAGCATTATTATCCGGACTAAAAGGAGAAACAGAACCACTTCTGAAATTTGGAGTTGTCCTGGATGAGGCCCGGCTCAAGCAAAAGGCCTTTGATATGGGTCTTATCAAGACGTTCAAGGGCACTATGCCAAAGGCCATTCGTACCCAAGCCATCTTCGCATCTGTTCTTGACCAAACAAAAGACGCTCAAGGCGATTTCAATAAAACACAGGATGACTATGCTAATTCACTGCGCTCATTGCGTGCCGGTTGGCAGGATCTCGTTGCTGATGGAGGAAAATTATTGCTTCCCTACATGACTTCCCTGGTCAATTGGCTAAAAGGATCTGTCGCATGGATCAAGGAAAATAAAGACCAGGTGAAATCCTGGATTAAAATTGGTGGTTCACTAGTAACAACACTAATCGCCGTTTGGGGCGCAGCCAGGCTTTTTATGGGTGCTCGAAAAATGGTACGGGATATCAAGCTAGGATATCTATTATTAAATCGTGCCTTAAAAGGTGTTCGTTTGAGCACCATAGCATTGAACCTCGTTGCAAGTGTTTCACCTTTTGGATGGATCGCATTGGCCATCGGCGGAATTGTTTTATTAATATGGCATTGGGACAAAGTAAAAGTCTACATGGTGGCTCTAGGCAAATTCTTATGGAAATACCATCCCTTCAGATGGATGATCAATCTGATTGATAAAGTCTTTCCGGGTTTCAAGGCTGCGTTAACTCAAATGTTCGTTTGGCTTGTCAACAAAATGACTAAAGTATTTAATTGGTTGAATGAAAATATTTTCAAGCCAATTAAAAAATTCTTCCTGGACGAATTGAATGAAAGTGGCTTATCGCCATACAACGGATCAGGTGGTGCTGGGCGACCAAATCGAGGAATAAGAAAAACAATAACTGATAAAAAAATACCAGGATTTGACTATGGTGATCTAGGATTGGGAAATGGTAGTGCAACGGATAATGGCAATAATACGAACAACCCAGTAAAAGACCGAGTAAATTCCCTTGTCAGCGGTGCTGGAAATGTCAAGAATATTAATATTCAAATTGGTTCGCTCATCGAAAACCAGTCGATACGCACGGAAATACTGAAAGAATCAGTCGCAGAAATCAAAGAGGTAGTCTCAAGGGTATTACTTGATGCCGTAAATGACATTAATATTGCCCCATAGAGGATATATCATATCGGCCTTCAATTTGGATAATGTAAAGACGCAAGATTATGTTGCTCCCAAAGAGGATATTCCTACTTCAAAACCTACATTTACTCCTCCGGTATTAATCGAAGATCGCGTGTCTCTTACCTCTGAGATAGATCAAAAAAGCATGCTAGGCACACTTGTGTTTTCAGATATGAAATTACAGGATACTGATAGTGATTTGGCCATTTATATGGACACAGTATTATTTGATGTTTCGCAATCAAAAAATATTGTAAAAACAACTATACAGGGTCGTGCCGGCACGGTAAAAGAATATATATCAGATGGAGATTATTCGATATCCATCAAAGGAGCAATTGTAAATTCAATAGGAAACGCATATCCGGAGCATGACGTAAAAACATTAATTGAATTACTGCAACTGCCTGTAGCCTTAAAGGTGACTTCACCTTTCCTGCAATTATTCAATATTTATTCTCTGGTTGTAGACGATTACACTTTTCCGCAGCGGGAAGGATTTGAAAACACACAATTTATTAAATTATCATGTTCCTCTGATGAACCAATAGAACTCGTGCTAAATGCTTAGGTTGAGTCGTGATATACAAATAGAAGAATTTATCCTGGACGGTGTAGTTAATATCGAAATTGAATCGTCCTGGGATATGTTGACTGATGTATGCCGTATGACCTTCCCTCGCAAGGTTGATTGGTTGGGTAAATCGATCGCATTTGGAAGCGAGTCAAAATTAAATAAAGGTGATACAGTAAACATTGCACTGGGTTATGACGATGAAAATGATGTTGCATTCCAAGGATTTGTAACCTCCATTTCATCAAAAATTCCGGTAGAAATCAAATGTGAGGATCACGCCTGGTTACTAAAACAAAAAACACATACGTTGTCATTTGCTGATGCTAATCTGAAAGATGTATTGGCTGCTATTCTTCCGGCTAATATTGATGTTGTGGCTCCGGACTTACGTCTGGGGCCATTTCGACTTTCAAAGGCGACGGCTGCTCAGACATTTGATTATATCCGGAAGCAGTTTTTTCAAAAAGCATTTTTTCGAGATGGAACTCTGTACGTTGGATTTGCATATCAAGCGGGGCTGCAAAAGGCCCATACGCTCAGGTTTGACATAAATGTTGTTGATAATAGCCTGGATTTTGTATTGGAGGAAGACGTAAAAATCAAACTAAAAATTATCAATATAACTCCGGGCAATCAACGAGAGGAATTCGAATTCGGCGATCAGGAAGGAGAACAACGAACGCTTCACTATTACGATAAAAATGAGGCGGATATAAAGATGATCGGTGAGGAAGAAATTAAGCGAATGAAATATACTGGTTACCGGGGATCCCTGACCACGTTTGGAAAACCATTTATTAATCATGGCGATGAGGTCAAACTAGTAGATCTATTTTATCCGGAGCGTGATGGCAGATACCTGGTGAAAAAGGTACTTCGAACATTTGGAATTGACGGTTATCGTCAACAGTTAGAATTAGATATTAAAATAGGATGACCAACATCAAAGAATCCATCCGGAAATTAGTTAAAAGCGAGGAAGAAGTTTATTCGCAGGTCTGTACGGTTGTATCGATTGATCGGGATAGTCGTACTGCTCACATCAGACCAATAAATGGTGATGCTGATATACATACTGCCAGACTTCAGGCTTTGCCAGGAAGTGATATAGGATTAGTTGTATATCCAAAAGTTGAATCATTTGTCATTGCAACCTTCATAAATAAGGTTACTGTATATGTAGCCATGATGGACGAAATTGACGAAGTGATATGGGTTTCAAACAAAGGATTTCACATAGCTTCTCCCGACTTTGATTTGGCTACTGAAATGAATTTGTTATCGGATTTAATTGAAAACATGCTCGATACAATGGAGAATTTTCAATTGCAAACTAACCAAGGGCCGACGATTAATGTAATGCCGCATTTGGTGTCCCGGATATCCTCGATGAAGGGAAATTTAGCGCAATTTAAATCACACTTGAACAAAATATTAACTTAAATAAGGTATGGCACTAGTTAAGGATAACCTGAAAAACTTAATTAAGGCGGCATATGATAAGCAAGCTGCGAAGAACGATCAATATACTGATCCTGAAGTTGTGCGAGATGAAATTGCCGACGACCTCGCCACTGCAATTTATAATTGGATACTCACAGCAACGATTGGGACTCCAAGCGGACCAGGAACAATAACATGACAGACAGAGAAGATATATTATTTGGAGTGGAGAATGACGAATATGACGTCCTCATCCGGCATGGCGATTTTGTGATTGGCCAGAGCAATTTACAGCACGTACTTCATATAATGGAAGCTTGTCCAGGGCAGTATCGACAATGGCCGTTTGTTGGTGTCGGTGTACGTAAAATGCTGCATAGCTCTATCACTGGAAATGAACGTCGAGACGTCCAGCTCCAGTTGCACTCTGATGGATATAAGTTCATCAAGGAATTGACTTTTATTGACGGGAAATTCAAAGTAAGGTTATGAAGAAAATAACCGTATGGCCGGGTCAAACGATTTACGATATAGTCTTGAAGCACTATGGATCCTTGCTTGGATTACAATATTTATTGGAGGACAATCCGGGTATATTAATTCCTTCAGTAGAAGGTATGGAACTCAAGATCCGGAAAAACACATTCATTGATCGATCGGTGGTCGATTATTTTTCAAACCGACAAATAGCAACATACTAATGGCACGTAAGATTCTTGAAATATATGACGAGATTATCCAGGAAAAGGAGCTTCAACCTTCGTTAACCGGCTTACTACCGCTTGGTGAAACTTCGGATAATCTATTGGATGATTTGACAACGGGTTCGAAGGTTGCTGTCTGGCGATTATGGGCCTATTTAACATCGGTGGCCATCTACATTCACGAGCTGCTTTGGGATAACTTCAAATTAGAGATTGAAGAAATTGCTGCCGCAGCTCCTGCTGGAACACCTCGATGGTATCAGAAGAAAATGTTTGAATTTCAATATGGTGATAGCCTGGTTTATGTAGATAATCAATATGTCTATGATCCGATAGATGAAACCAAACGAATAGTTACAAGGTGCGCAATAGAAGAACGACCTGACGGCGTAGTCATCGTCAAAGCCGCTAAGACCAATATGTCGAATGAAATTGAGCCATTGGTTACAGCTGAAAAAGATGCCCTGGAAAGTTATGCCCATAAGATCAAGTTTGCGGGTACACGATTGGCAGTGCTGTCGATTCCGGCTGATGAATTGAATCTCGGCTTCGATATTTATTTCGATCCACAAGTTCCACTTGTGACTGTTCAGGCTAATGTACAGGCAGCAATGGATGAATTCTTGTCCAATCTACCGTTTAATGGAGCATTCAACATTACGGCTCTAACAGATGCCATTCAGGAGTCGGAAGGTGTTGTAGATCCAGTGTTTCAAACTGCCTCCAATACACCTTCAGGTGGTGTTTTAACACCATTTGTTATTGAGGTAATTCCTGCAGCTGGATGGTTCGAATATGCTGATACCGCTACAAACATGTTTAACTGGATCCCGAAAGTATGAGCTGGAGTATGAACATATACGAGGTAGTCAGGCATATCATACCCCACTTTTTGCAGAAGTTGGGTAATTCGCAGTATTGGATTACACCTGATAACTTGATGTGGATCATACCTACTGGCCAGGGTTGGGGTACTGGGACGCCTTCAAAACACCTGGAATGGATAAAGGCATTATTACAGCCGCTGCAGTCATTGCATGATCGGTTCTCAGCTCAAGCGTCGGATACGCTTTACATCATGAATATCACAGGGCAGGTGATTTATCTTGAACACTATTTGAACGACCTTTTCGACCCTGTTTTAAGACGAATTTTTATCGCAGATGGCTCCATCGTGTTACCTCCATATTTATACAATCTAGCAGATGATGAAGAGGACTTGTATCTGTACAATAAAGCAGATGGAGAAGCTCCGTTCTATCTATACAACCGGCCAGATTATGGTGGTCAATCTGAGTTCATTGTAATGGTGCCTGCGGCAATCATTCTTACACCTATACTAATAAGTCAAATCAAGTCAGCTGTGAACAAGTTTAAACAAGCTGGTGTCAAATATTCAATAGAAAACTTCTAACCATGAATCAACTACTCATACCTAATGGTGGCATGCCTCTTGAAGGCGATGATCTACTATTTTTACAGCAAGCACTACGTGATTCGTTTAGCTCGATGATGAAGGCCCTGTCTCCATCAAAAGGGCATTTCATACTGCAGGGAGTGAATCCTTCGTACAACGAAAACACCGATGAGCTAACCTGGGATGCCGGGATTGTATCCATTGATCATGAGATTTTGATTTTGGACGCCGGATCTGTTTCATCGGACGCATACGACAAAATTGACCTGGTGTTCAGTATTGGTTATGATCCTGCCGGTCTTGATGTCTTTGCCGATGCAGTAGCCAAAGAGACGTATGAGTTGAGAAAGGCGACGATTGTAGTCAAGGGATCACCCGGTTTAGTCGATCATCCTGTTGAGGAATTGGGATACCTGAAAGACTTAACAACTAACATATTCAAACTCATTACTCTAGGAGGTGCAGGACCCAGTTCATATCTGTATGCTTATAGATCGAATGGACGTATCACTTTAGAGGGTCAAGTTCAGGTGGATCAGTTGAGTACGATACCTGGTGAACTTATAGTTGATGTTCCTGTTGAAATTCGACCGATGGATACCTTGATTCCTGTTGGAGACACGAGAAGGTGGAATATACCAGTTGATGTTGATGGCCGCGAGGTAGTACTGGCATTATTTGACAATAAGCTTTATGTACGAGATCCGGCTAACACTGGTGTTCAAGTGCCGATCTTCATTCATGGTGT
>CBDFMS010000011.1:0-45055 GCA_965249735.1 Saprospiraceae bacterium
GTCACACAGGTCATTTGTTGGAGCCGTACCAAATGTAGATGGTCCGGTCCATGCACTGCTATCGCCACCACATACTGCTCTGACATACAGATCATAGATAGTCCCACCAGCTAGTGATGTGATATCAGCTGAATCACCTGTCGTTGCTATCTGTGTTCCGGATCCAGGTGTGAAACCTGTCGTACCGTAAGATACGATCCAGTCTGTTTCAGATCCACCCGGAGTCCAGGTTACATGTGCGCTGTCGCCGACGAGCGTCACAGAAATGCCAGATGGCTGAGGACACAACGGTGTCTCACGCACACAAATGTCATCCAAAGATATATCTGAGTTAAATCCATCGCCTCTGACACCGACAAATCGAATTTGCACCGTGTCTGCATAAGAAGATAAATCTTCCGCTCGCTCCAACCATGGATCACCTGTTGCAGTCTGTTGTTGACCAATGATTGTATCAATATTGGTCCAGGTAGCTCCGCCATCATCAGATATTTGATAATGTAGATTACCCATATCAGCACCATACATATGATAGTAGAACGAAAGCTGAGGTGTAGTCAATGCACTGATATCCACAGGAGGACCCGTGAGCGTATCAGAATCACCTAATGCACCATCTGAAGTTTCCAGGAAGATATATCTGACACCTGAGTTAGGACCGGTTGGTCCTGTACTAGTAGATGAAGTAGAATTTTCATCTATTTCCCATTGTGGAGCTGCAGTTGAAGTATGTGACCAGCAATCAATCGAACCGGTCCATGTTCCTACATCAAACGCTTCCAGAGTCTGGCAATAATCAGCAGTTTGAACACCACACAATGTGGCAAAACTAAATGGTCCAACAGTATCAGATGCCGTGAACATACCTTCGCCTTCAGGGCACATTGCAGCAACGTAAAACTCATACGCTGTGTTCTGCATACCGCCCGCCCATGTATGAGGATTGGTGGTAGTAGTGAAAGCAAAAGCACCGGTGCCCTGAGTAAATCCTGCCGTATCAATTTCAAGATACCAGGTTGTTTCCGTGCCACCTGCTGTCCAGGAAAGGTCTGCACCTACAGCAGTCTCATTTGATGATGTTCCTGCTGTTGGATTTGGACAACTCTGGCAGGTCTTGACAGTCACTTCGTCTATGGCCATGTCACTCGTAAATCCGGATAAAGGGGGTCCTTTAGCCGCCGTAAATCGGATATAAACCGTGTCTCCTGCATATGATGATAAGTCATATCGAACTGGGAACCATGGACTTACATCAGAGTCATTGAAACCCCGCTGTAGATGACCTATCATGGCCCAGCTTCCTCCACCAGCTGTGTCGGTAGTGGCTTCAATGATCATGTCTCCCATTCCGTACCCACCGTTGAGTTCACCATACATATGCACAAAAAATTCTAGTTCTACACCATCTGTTGTACCTGAAAGATCAACAGCAGGCGTGATCGCCATAGCCGTATCTGAGGTGGCAGATGATTCGAAATACATATAATGTGTCCCTGCATGTGCTCCGGAAGGTCCCGTTAAACCTGAGCCTGTGCCACCGGAGTGTACATTCCATAGGTTTACACCAGTACCCGTACCCAGATTTCCGGTCCAGCCGGCAGGCAGGGCGGAGTCAAATTCCTCTGTAAAAAATCCGCCTAAATCACCGACGGAACATGTCGTTCCACTTACGGCCGGTGGAGGAGGCTTGACCATAACTGATATGGTCACACAACCCACAGCTGCACCAGCTGAATTATAAGGTATAATCTGGATATAATAGGTAGAATCCAGATCAAGGATGCCGTATATTAAGTTAATTGTATCCGCGGCTGCAAACATGAAAGAATCCAGGTCCATCGGATCCTGCCCGGCCAATACCCACACAAAGTCGGCATCAGGAGGTACAGTAAAATCTAATGGCATCTGGATATTCACGGTATCGCCATTGCCAGGATACAGAATCGTCCCACATGAACTTGGAACAGCAGCCGCTATCGTCGTAAAGGTTGCTGGTCCGACAACTCCACTGGAATCACCTACACCACAAACCGATTGTACATAGACGTCGTAGGTTGTCGCCTGGGTCAATCCGGTCATATTATAAAACGTATCGGACGCAAGCGCCATAGTTCCTGTCCCCAGAGTAAATCCGGTAAGTCCATATTCGACTTTCCAACTTGTCGCAGTTCCATTTTCGACCCAGGTAGCTGTTGCAGTTGTCGTATCCACATTAACAGCCGCCAAAGAGGCCGGATCCGGACACGTTGGAGGTGGGATCACCTGAGAATTCAGACAAAATGAAGTATTGTCTGGTGTCCCCCAATTGGATACAACAATATAGTAGGTGTGACCCGCGGCTAACGCCGGTGTACTAAACACTAGCGGACCTGTGCCACTGCCGGCCTCAGCCGAAGCAACACAAACCGTCGATCCACCGGCACAACTGTCAAGGACAAATAATCCAGACCAGGTCATGTCGATGCTATCCATGTTGAGTGATAGCATTTCCCCACCGGCTACAGCCGTATAGGAAAACCAGTACTCGTCATCATTGTAACTCGCATTACAAGGATTTTCGGGTGCACCTCCGGCATTAGGGAAATCCCCAACCAAGCCGGCTGAGTTTCCACATTGCTCCGTTCCCGGAGTCAGAACTATCGCCGAGTCACAACCGTTTTGCCCCCATGACACCACCGTGGCATAGCATAGGAGCACCATAAATAATAGAAATTTTTTCATAGGCTAGAATTCGTTTGATTAGTTAAATTGATTCGATTTCAAAAAAAGCAAATAGGGTGAGGTCGTCCTTTGGGAGAGGCTAAAGTATAAAAGATTATTTATTCTTTAACAATATATTGAAAATATTATACCACAATCTGTGCTTTTTACAATAGAATGCCTGTTATTTAGCTATGTATCAAAACATTGCAAAAAGTTTAATATGAAAAATTTGAGGGCTCTTTGAGCCTTTTGGTCCAATTTGAAAATTTATAAGGCGTTCATCTGCATAATCCGGTCAAACTGACCCCCCCATTCCGATTTGTACTGACCCCACCATTCCGGAGGTTTGACCCCCTGCAATGAGGTAAAATGTTAATAACGTTCCGGTATACTGACCCCCTATATTTTGGAGGGTGTTAAGAACATTCCGGAGGTTTGACCCCCTCAAGATGACTATGGAAACGTGCAATTAATGTTCATGTTCGTGGCTCAAGAAAAGAGTTATGGCATGGGAAAATTAAAGCGCATGGATCAAGTCAGATATATTTTAGAGACCTACCTGGACACCAAATCCATTAAGGGTACGGCAAGAAGATTACAAATTTCAAAGAACACAGTCCGAGACTATGTTCGTCGTGTACGAACTCATTTTAAAGACCTGTCTGAGGCGTTGACGTTGGCAGAAGACGAACTTTTTGAGTTGGCCTACAAGTCAGATGCAAGCGGATCGAATACGCGTGAATTTGAATACAACAAGCGGGTTGATTTCTGGATCACAGAGCTTCGTCGAGTCGGGGTAACGAAGAAATTACTGTGGGAAGAGTATCGATCAGAATTTGAACATGGCTTTGGCTACAGCCAATTTTGTGAGCGCATAAATCGCGAGATAGGGCGTCGCGACCTTACGATCAAAATGAATCACACGCCAGGCGAAAAGATGCAGGTGGACTTTGCAGGCAAGACGATGAATTGGATTGATGCGTCCAGCGGCGAAGTGCATAAATGTCAAATATTAATTGCGACGATGCCCCATACCCAACATAGTTTTGTCATTGCCTTACCGAGTCAAAAAGTGACGGATTTTATACACGGACTAAATCAGGCGTTACTATTTTTTGGTTGCTTACCCAAGGTGATTTTAAGCGACAATTTAAAATCGTTTGTTATTCGTGCCGATAAATATGAGCCTGATTTTAATGAATTATGTGTTCAATTAGCGGCCTATTATCAAATTGACATTGAAGCTACCCGGGTAAGAAAACCAAAAGACAAGGCCAGTGTAGAAAATTTAGTCTCAACAATTTATACACGTATTTATGCCCCACTTCGCAATGAAGTATTCCACAGTTTAGCCGAATTAAACGAGGGAATAAAGAAACAACTCACAGATCATAATCATAGGCCCTATCAGCAAAAGCCAGGTTGTCGATTAAGTGAATTCCAAAAGTTTGAACATCCTATAATGAAGGAGCTACCAGCAGATTTATTTGAGATTAAAAAATCAACGCAGTCTAAGGTACGCCGAGATTATCACGTCTATATCGGAGAAGAAAAAAACTATTATTCGGTTCCCTTTCAATATGTAGCACGCCAAGCCATTATCGTGTATACGTCGAGTACAGTTGAAGTATTTATCGATAATCAGCGCGTGGCCACGCACACACGATTGCTTCATCGTAACACATATCGCCATCAAACCAATCCGGACCACATGCCGAAAAGTCATCTTGAATGGAAAAAAGCACGTGGCTTTAATGCAGCACATTTTATCCGGCAAGCCGATAAAATAGGTCCAGCTACCAACTGGGCGATTCAATTCATTATACGCTCGGCTATCCATCCACCACAAAGCTTCAACTCTTGTCAAGGCGTATTGCGGTTAAGTGAAAAATATTCTGCTGAGCGATTGGAAAACGCTTGTGTGCGTTGTCAAAAGGTAGACAAAGTATCTTATAAAATGATTAAAAGGATTCTTGTAAAAAACCTGGATCTCGAAATCGAATCCGTTGACCTATTTAACACACCAGTCCATGAAAATATTCGAGGCCCCGAAGCTTATCAATAATCATTTTTTTAACCCGTCATATTTATGACACAAATTTATTCTTATGAAAAATGCATCATTAGAAACCATGAGGCAAATTAAATTAACCGGCATGGCAGACGCTTATGAAAGCCTGTTAAGCCTTCCGGTCAATCAACAACCCGAGTCACACGAAATGCTGGCCCGATTAATTGACGCTGAAAAACAATATCGCTCGCACAAACGTATGCAGATGTTTTTACGACTTAGTAAACTGCGATATCCAGCCGTTATCCAAGATATCGACTGTTCTACTACGCGTAATTTATCTAAAGGAAAAATTGTAACACTCGCAGATTGCGCTTATGTCGATCGAGGAGAAAATGTTCTCATCACAGGGGCAACAGGTTGCGGAAAATCTTATCTCGCCTGTGCATTTGGTCACACCGCCTGTGTCAAAGGCTATCGAACGTTGTACTTCAACATGAACCGATTTACTGAACAAATTGCACTCGCTAAAACCGATGGTACACTGATCAAATGGATGGACAGAATCAAAAAAGCTAAACTCATTATTCTTGATGATTTTGGTCTCCAACCTATCACTCATCAAGTTAAACTCATCCTGCTACAAATCCTTGAAGATCGATATGAAAGAAACGCCACCATTATATGTTCTCAACTTCCGGTCGGAAAATGGCATGAATATTTTGATGAACCCACTATCGCAGACGCTATCCTCGATAGAATTATTCCAAAGGCTCACCGCATAGATCTAAAAGGAAAAAGCTTACGTAAACAATCAAAACATGTATCTTAACAAATGATTTTTAGCACGTTTTCAACATAGGGGGTCAATATCCCGGATTCAGGGGGTCAGTAACTCCGGAATATGCAGTTCATCTTTTGTCCCGGGTATTGATGTCAAATACAAGTGCTGCTTCGTCATAAAAACAGTCATTGCGGAAAGTGTGAGATGCCCATTAAAAAAACCCCGTAGAATTAACTACGGGGCTTTTATTGCTTAATGGTTGATCTTATTTAACCAGTACCATTGTTTTGCTTCCAACAACACCTGCATCAGTTACTAATTGATACATGTAATTGCCTGTTGGGAGGCTGTTAGCACGCAGATTGATTTGTCCTGCGCCAGTCTCATTAATCTGGATAGTTTTCAATACTTTTCCTTCTGCATTGAAGATATTCATATGGGCACCTTTCGTTCCTTCAGGAAGGAAGTATTTGATGACTGTATTTTCATTGAACGGATTTGGTTGGTTTTGGATTAATTCCGCAACATTTCCTTCTCCATTTAATGTGACATTCTGTTGTCCATATTTGCTTTGATTGTCAATGTCAGAAGATGTTCCACCTATCTGAGTCTGAATCTGAGCGATCAGTTCTTTCATGGATTCAAGTTCTGCTTTCAGATCTTCATTTTGTTTTGCCAATTCTTTTACAGAGTTCACAAGCATATAAGTTACAGCAGTACCGTCATATTTGAGATAAGTTTCTGTAGCGACAACAGTTTCACGAAGACTTTCATCTTGACCTGTTACTTCTACGTCTTCATATACCCATTCTCCAACAGTGTAAGGAGCAACTTTTTTCATTTCTTGTGCAATGACTCCTACGTATGATTCTCCATCTTCAATCAGTCCGGCTTCGCCATTATATTCGAAACTGACAGGATTGATGCGACGTACGACCTCTAAGCCATCTGTAAATTCCTCTATATTTTTCTTCAATCTACGGTCAGACGCAGCGGCCCAAACACCACCACCTGGTTTACCTGCTGTACCGTTTACATGAAGTTTAAAGGCAGGTACTGTTATTCCGACTCCCAAATCACCAACAGCGCTGTTGATATATGAATTACCGTTTCCGGAAATTCGAGCATTCGGTTGTGAAGAGTTGTTCCCTCTTAAGACCTCCAAAGTAACCTGTCCAGTGGAGTTCGTCGTTCTGAAAAATCTAAATCGAGCAGCTGATGTACCATCCAATGGAAGTGGATTGTAATCGATCAATGCAGAACCTGCAGGATTTGTTTTTTGAAAACGTGCAGTATTGTCGTTCAAATCAGCTATTTCGAGGAATCCTGAACCACCGCTTTGATTTAGACGTATGGTTGGATCATCAGCCGCAACTACATGGAGTTTTTCGGCTGGAGCAGTAATACCTATACCTACATTACCAGTAGCGGCAAAAGTCGTAGTTCCACCGGGTGTATTTGCATTGATGAGCGCATCTGAATTCAAGTAAATGCCACCACCAATCGGATTGATTTGCATGTTGTTAGTTCCTGTTAGACAGCTGACATAACCTGTTTGTGTTGCACCGTCATAAAATCTCAAATATTTACTAGCGGCGTCATCCACTCGAATTTCGTTCGTTTCGACATCGAGGATTCCTGATGTTATAACACGAACGTCGTCGCCACTAGTTGTTCTCAACCATAATTCTCCGGAAGCACTGGTTACATTCAAATCATCGTTGAAGTTTTCCAGCCATCCTTCGAGGGATGTGCCGGCATAGAATCCTGCCCATCCGTTTCCTGATGCACTTTCCATGCGCACCTGATTGCCACCTGTTGAGGTGATGTGAAGTGGTGCTGAAGGATCTGTGTCACCTATTCCGACCTTGTCGGCAAAATAGTTATCTGATCCGCCAAAACCCCAGCTGAAATAAGTTCCATTGTACCAGATAGCTTCATCGCCTGCTACAGTAAGGGCAATACCAGTTGAAGGTTCTGCTAATAAATGTACCGCTCCGTTGAATGTGGCGTCATAGTTTCCACCATCGGATAATTTGAGACTATAGACCGCATCACCAGTGGATCCATTTGGGCGGAATACCATGTCGCCAGATTGCATGTCCATTGAATAAACTTGGCCTGCCTCACTCAAATTGATATAATTACTGGTTCCTGTAGGACTTGCGACTGTAAGCAATCCACTTGAATTTACTGTTACTTGTGCCATCATTGAAGCCGGTAAGGCAAAGAGGCAAAAGAGAAATAAAATTTTATATAAATTTTTCATAATTCTAAATATTATAAGTTTGAAGATTATTTGTTAAGTGTTGATTGAATTTGATCTGTGAGATCTGGATCCACTGTGGTCTTTATTACCTCATTGTTTCCACCTCCGTCCAGAGCCGCTGTACATGCGGCCTGATCAGAACTCAGCACGCCGCCATTATTCACCCTGAATCCGGGATTCCAAATGTGACTTCCAATATCGCATCGAAGGTTAACTGTACGACCGCTTAATACGGTGCCACTCATTTCGACTTTACGGTCGGCGTAGTAGGTATCAGATTCTACATCGCCATCCAGATAAATCTCGCGTGGACATGCAGTGATATTTCCACAATCAAGTCCACATGATGAGTTGTACGTTCTGTCACGAATCACATCGCCAGGTTGTGGTCCAAATCCAAGATTGAAGTTGATCCCGACACCTTGGAGGTGACAATAACTCATCATCGTACCGCCCCCAGGTGGAATACCCGGCAAGGCACACGTTCCTTCCGTGGATCCGGAACATCCGTCTATCGCCGTATTGTTTCCATTCCAGACACAAGCGTGTGTATGACGTGAACCCCAGGTATGTCCCATTTCATGGACAAATACCATGACATTCCATGAATAAGTTGGAAATGCAACAACAGAAGTAGACATGCTACCGCTAAATTGATACGGTCCGTTATTCAAAGAATAGTTGCTACACAACTCATCGATGTAGGCACATCCACCACCGATTGCCCGCGAGCTGATCAAGTGAGCCAGTCTTCCATTGTAATTGTTTTGTCGAATATTACCAAATTGTGTTCGCTGATCACAAGCACCAGTTTCAGTATACGGATCAACTGTTGTCCACATAATGATATCTTTGAGCGTACAACTGATATTTTCGTTGTTATAAAGTGTCGCGCCTTCATTCATTAGGGCATAGATGAAATTTGTGGCATTCGTCGTATTGCCCCAGTCATCCCAAAAATCTTCTTCCATTTCGACCATGATATCAACACAGTCACTGGATCGATCGGCATTTACGACGCGATCTGTTTGTTGTAAGAGTGCCTGATCTTCATCGGAAAATGGAGTATCTTCTACACCACATTCAAAATCATTTTGGATTTTTAATTTTTTGTCATTGTATAAGACAAATCGGTCGTCAGTATTATCCAATTCAGCCAATACATAATTTCCATAATCATCACCAATCAGGCCACGAAACATGCCCGGCGCAATGGTAATTGAAGCAAATGAATTTGGAACACCTTTGACTGCACCCCGATAAAATCTTGCGGGGTATTTCGCCAATGTAATTGTTTCACCCTCTGAAGTATGACCTTCGAATTCGCTATGAATTGGAAATACTTCAACAAGATCGAGTTCGATTTCTTTTCCCGGAGCAACCGGAAGTCGTAAGTCAACTCCATCTCTAAGGCTGTTCATTAATCTTGGTAGCGTACCTCCGGGAAGATCCAACATAACGTGTCCTTCCACAAAGGCGCTCACTTCGGATTTTCTATAATCCGGAGCGAGATCAAACGGTTTTACGACCTGATAAGGTCCTACGTGTTTTAGAGATTGAGACTCTTGGAAAGCAACACTTTCTGACTGCCGGCTGACATCGAGTACGATGCCGAGCTGGGCCCGCTCAATCAAATCCTGTGCAGTTGCCTGGAAGGTCGTCAACCAACCGACTCCGAACAGAATTAAGTAGAATAATTTCATATAATAAAAATGTTTGGGTTAATAAATAAAATCGCGTACATAGTTTGGTTTTCTTTCATAGATTGATTTTTGGTTTGAATAAATAAATTCTAAGTTATAAAAATTAAGAGGTTTATGTGGAAGAGGATTAAATGCCAATAATGCTTTATTCGAAATGATGGATATTGTATAATTAACACGAAGCCTTCCTATTGGCTGTTCAGCCGGGTTTTCCAGTTTTACAGGATTTATTTCTGAAAAAGGATTGAATATTTTATAGATGTTTAATAACAATACGTTCATAAAATACAAATTGACTTTGATCCCGGTGCAACCTGTGTTCGTCCTCTGCACTGTACGTGTCTTCTTTTTATAATTTGCTTTCAGAAGCAGAAGACTTATTGACACATGTCATACAATTTGATTTGTCCGTACCTCTTGCATGTTACCAATGTCGTACATGGATTATAGTATACTTTGATTCGCATTGGTAAACACTTTTTGTCGGTTCAATGAAAAAAAAGTTTTGTTCAGCTAGAGTCGGTGTGCGACAGTTGAATTGTTGTTGGTCTGACGAAAAGGGATGATGCCCTTTAGAATATGGATCCTAAGGCATAAATGATTTGAGGCGTGCTGCAGTTTATGGTGTGAACAGTGGCCTGGTAAAAGGAGTGTCGAACAAGAGATAATGGTATTTACGAATGGAAGTTTCTTCCTTCTTACCGATATAAAACGACAAAAGGTCACGAACTTATGATCTTTCTAAGTTTTAAAATCCTGGAGAAAAAGGCTAGCTGACTGAATCTGTCAGTATTAAAAATGGACATGCTGTCATAGAATCAATCTCAATCTCAATCTCAACCTCAATCTCAATCGCAATCTCAACCTCAACCTCAATCTCAACCTCAACCTCAATCTCAATCTCAATCTCAATCTCAATCTCAACCTCAATCTCAATCGCAATCTCAACCTCAATCTCAATCGCAATCTCAACCTCAATCTCAACCTCAATCGCAATCACAATCTCAAACACACTCACACTCACCCTCACCCTCACACCCATTTTCCTGGTCCGAGTTGCAAATCAAATGCCGACTTCGCTGGCGCTCATCCGTTAAAATGACGAAAGATCAATTGAGCAAGCTCTTGATCTTGCTATGTCGTCAAATCCCGTAAAAAAAGAAAAGGGTTATTACACTGAATCTGTCAACCTTGAAAGTAGACCTGCTAAAACACACCCACACCCAAACTCAAACACACACCCATTTTCCTGGTGACCGCGGGAGGGTCTTGCCAATACCCATACGATGTAGCGGTCATGGGCTTTTCAGCTTCATGCCATTATCCTCTGTGTAGTTTCTGTGTACTGACTGTCGTGACCTTGGCCCCCAACCCTCAGTAAATAAGCGCTACACAGATCCAATTCTTGTATCAGATTTAATTCGTCCTCCGCCAAAAATACGAAGTCCCTATATATATTATATATTTATTTTACTTACGTAGTCTAATCAATATATAAAGTGGATTTATGGTCAGATCTCTACGATTTATACCGGTATTGGTCTATCTCAGACCACTTTCAGACCACTTTAATCCAAAAATCCAAAAATTAGGGCACCGGTGACGCTATTCAGCCTGTTGTGGAAACATTTGCGCGTACATTGGCGAATGAAAAAGGCATATATTTAGGAGCCAGTATGACTCTACAACAATGCCAAACAACCTAAAATCAAGCCTCATTTGGACCTTCGTCATGGGGATAGGAGATTTCCTGGCCATCTTCGAAAATATGTCACCATTGCGTTTCCCCAAAACAGACACATCTGTAAAGGCCGCATGGTACGCCGTCGGAGACACGCTTTACGAAGCAATGGAAAAGGTCAAGTAACCAAAAGAAATAGACTACCAAGGATTATGATCTGGGGTGACACAATTGATAGTATATAAAATTTTTAAAGAGTTGCACTGGTATCATTAATGATGACAGTTTCGTCATAGGTTCAAATGAATCGGTGTAGCACTATTATTCAGCAGCCCTTTTTCTACAATGCTTCTCCACAAGCTTTCTGAGTTCACGACGATAAGTACGTTTATTTCTTTCAAAATAACCCGCGAATGATTGTGTCAATTCTCCATCACGGTTATAAAATGTGAAGTATGGATAACCCCTCATTGCTGTGGAGTCATAGTAGGAATGGTAAGGATCCTGATAGAGTGTAGAATGATTCAACAAATAATTCTTAGATCGAAACAATGCTATCTCTGACTGCGTCAGACTTCCTATATAAATATATTCATGACTAAATTCATATTCGTTCTCTAAGGACTCAAAAAGCACTTCCAAATCTTGCATAGCCTTAAAGCATTGGCCACACCCTTTTCCCCACGTCTCGATGATGCTACAGCCAGACAATGTAATTAAATCAGAACTGTCTTCCGAGTTGACAAATTGAAAGCTACTAATATTATGTTCTGGCAATAGTTTAAAATGTGAATTATATGACGCTTTTGGAGATAAAAAAAACGAGAACAAAAAAGAAATCAATATTCCAGGTAGAATCAAATACTTCGTCCTTCTACTATCTGCAAACACAAAAAACGACATGGCAAAAGAAGGCAGGAGAGCTGTGATTAATCTCTCAAATGCAAATGCTGACGCTAGATAATACAGCAAGAACGGTAAAACAAAAAGGATTTTTCGATCAAAATACACGTTGCTCCTAAGAAATCTGGATGACGCTAAAACAAGTAAAGAAGCAATGAATGCTAGTAGATGAGAAGAAGTTTGAGCTCCAATGGATAGCAGACCTGGAATGTAGACTGCCAAAACTACAAAGACAACATATATCGCGACTTTTTTAATCATGTCTCTCAATTAAGAAGGGAACATACCGCCGTACTAGACTTACGGTATGTTCCCGGTTCTTTTAAGGGTTGCAATCATACTCCACCTCATTAATACAAGTTGATGTGCAGTCATTTAGTAGTAACCAGCCGCACCCTAAAGTAGTTTCATCACAACCTCCTCTTCCGCAACACTCCAACATAGGGCCGCAATAAGATCTACAATCACAAGATTCGTCTTCAAATGTTGTCGGTCCCACCGGAATAGGAGTCCTTTGGTATTCTTGTAATATTCTATTATTTGCCATCTGCATCGAGTAAGTTAACGATTTTTCATATGGATGAAGGGTTTCGAAAATAAAATAAAGCTCCTGCCAGGTGAAATGAAGTTCTAGTTCTGGTAGAATGGCTTCATAGTTAGCTATAAGCTCCTTTTCTTCCAAATAAGAATCAAGGGTCAACTTAGACTCAATTATATTAACAAGATGTCTTTGCCGAGGACTTCGCAAGTTATGACTGAAATATTCTAATCTCTGCTTCCAAATAGAATATCGCTGAAGATCTGTTAATTCTGTCCAGGCATCTATTCTGCGTAAATCGGGATTATCCATATAGTTATTATAAAATTCGACAGGACTAATTGTGTCATTCATGATTGTATCATCACTATTGTCAATTTCACATGAAACCAATAATCCGATAAGGAGGCAAGTGAATATGCTATATACTAATTTTTTCATTACTATTTGTTTTAATTGTTGACCTACTCCAATTTTCAGGCGAGTGTTTCGATAATTAATTCCCGCCAACATTCTACATGGCATTTCCGTTATCATTTCGACTTTGAATTATTAAAATTGGGTATTGTTGTTAAGTCTGACCCAAGTCGAGAAGTCTAAATAGCATCATGAGATGTTTATTTTTTTTGTAAAAAGAAATAATCTAGTTTTGAAATAGATACATTTCGTATGTATGCAAATAAATCCCTAAGGAGGAAGCTCGAATTTAGTAGAACGACCATTGTGATTAAGCAAAAAGTAACCCATTGGATATTTTCCGACAAAGTTAACTTCATTGCTCACGTCATGAGAATTCACCCTCATAGTTCTTTTATCTAAAATTTAGTGGTAGGAAGATCTGAGAATTCACCGATTCCTTGCATCCACCGAATTTCATTAAATCCAGTAAATGCACCATCGGTAGATATGTTTTTTACATAATAAGCAACATAGTTTTTCCTCATATCATCATTAAAATCAGATCCATTTCGCAAATCCACCCAAGAACTTCTCGACGTAAATATTATAACATTTGCTACTAGTACATTATTTGGCGCGAGATGTTTGACTAGATCTATTATTGATTCTTCGGTAGCATCTTCTTTGGTGATTAGAACATCAAGACCGACCGCCTTCTTATCATTTTTTGGATTCCATTTTCTTAATATCTCATAGGTGATAATTTCGGCTTTATTTTCAATCACCGAACTTTCTATTTGAGTCTCAGTTGTCGGCGAAGAATCATTGTTTGAACAAACACTAGAAATCCAGTATATCAAGACCAATACCAGGGCAACTTTGACTATTGTTTTCACATTCCTTCAATTTATTATTAAACAATCAACCACCAGCAGATCACTTTGCCTGTGATTTTTTGATGAGGTTTATTTCTTCTTTTATTTGCTCGAGTTGTTGGTATACGTCACTGGAGGTATCTGTGACGATGATATTTTTAAGCTCGCCCAGTTCTTCGGCCTGATCGGCTAGCTTCAGCTTCAGATGTCGAATCTCGTCTACCAATCCATGCTCTTCGCCTCGAATCAACCAATTTGCATCCAAGTCTTCATTTTTCGTGATGATGTCAATTAGCATAGCCGCACTCGGCGAACCTGTTTTAGACTTTACTCCGGCAAAAAGAGTAGTGTACTCAATATCCATTTCGTTCGCGGCATTGCGAATTGACCTATACTTATTTTTTAAATAAATATGAAGCCTGTGATTAACACTATGTTGTATCGATGTATCCAAATTATATCTATATTAATTCAATTTATTATTAAACAATCAACCACCATCAGATCACTTTGCCTGTGATTTTTTGATGAGGTTTATTTCTTCTTTTATTTGCTCGA
The DNA here is from genome assembly GCA_965249735.1 of Saprospiraceae bacterium. Taxonomy (GTDB): domain Bacteria; phylum Bacteroidota; class Bacteroidia; order Chitinophagales; family Saprospiraceae; genus JANQSS01. Next base: position 14,425 of record CBDFMS010000011.1, read on the forward strand.
GTTGTTGGTACACGTCACTGGATGTATCTGTGACGATTATATTTTTGAGCTCGCCCAGCTCTTCGGCCTGATCGGCGAGCTTCAGCTTCAGATGTCGAATCTCGTCGACCAATCCATGCTCTTCTCCTCGAATCAACCAATTAGCATCCAGGTCTGAATTAAAATTCAGGCAAGTCAGCAATACATTCATGCTAGGTAGGCCATTTTCTTTACTCAAGGCACTGTGAAATGTTTGGTAATTCATCTCCATGACCTCTGCCGCCTTATGCAAACTGTTAAATTTCGCTTCCAAAAATTGGATAAGTCTTTGATTTATAGAACTGTTCGTCATATACATCTGAAAATTCAATAAAATAGTTTCGAATTAAACATATTTTATATTTGTTTTTATCATATATTTGCATCAGACGCTAAAACGTTAGCGACTCGTATTACTCACGAAAGGTGGACGGGCATTGAGTTACAGCCCATGCCCGTCCTTATATTCTGCATGAAATGCAAAAAACCTATATAATCCAAATGTATGAAAAATGAAACAATTGCAAGGCCTAAATATGCCTTGAATTCTCTCATCGACCTACGAGCGACCAATTCTCAAGCCGGCCGTCGGCGCATCATCGAAGATCTCATGAAGCTATGCCAGGTGACCGACCATCAGGTCTACCGGTATTGCAACTACCGCAGCGACTCAGACTCGCAGATCCCCAGTGACAAGATGGTCATCATCGCCCGATACTTTGGCGTGACGGTAAATGAACTCCACAACGGGTAGATCCATGGCCAGGGTATCATTCATCGAGCTGCCTGTCGACCAGGTGGCGCAGCATTTTTACGCTGCAGTAGAGTCGCTCATCGACTCTGGCACGTTTGACGATGAGCAGCATGCCGCTGATCGGATAGGTGTCACCCTAGTCGATCTGCTCTCCTGGAAGACTGGCAGTCGCGTACCACCACGCATACTTCGACGTGCAGCTGTCCGCTTCGGCATCAGCCCTGCATTTGTCCATTTTTCCATCGGCCCCCCGCACCTCGATCGCCATCACATCTTCAAAATAGCACGCATGATATGAGGAGGATCCCCCGCGATATAGTGACCCGGATCAAAGAAGCTGCCAGGCTCGAAGACATCATAGGTACGCATGTAGAACTGCGCAGGTCCGGTACCAGTAAAGTGGGCCCATGTCCAAAATGCGACGGCAAAAAATCATTCAATTTCGCACCGGCAAAGCAGCTGGTCAAATGCTTTAAATGCGACACCTCTGCCAAGGATGGTGTCGGATTCCTGACAAATTTTCTGGATTATGACTTCCTGGATGCACTGAAACAGCTTGCTGATCGATATTCTATCGACATTCCATCCGATTCGTCCTCCGAAAACGACCAGATGTCTTTTCGTGATCAGCAACTTCAGGCATCCGGGATTTCATTGACCTCAGATCGATACGTGTCAGGATCGGTAACAGATGGCTTCGAGCGGGTCGAAGGTGATGATATGATACTCATATACCTCGATCTCGATGGAGAAGCCATCACATTTGATCGGAGAAAGAAAAAACAACCCTACTTCCGGGTCCGCTTCCGGAATCCAGCCCATCATCCGGATAAAAAGACCGGAAAGCCTACACGATACAAGTCGCCGTATGGGTCACAAAGCCAGCTGTGGATACCCGATGTTATCATTTCTGACCTGGGTCAGTCTGCGGAGCTCGATACGCTCGTCATATGTGAGGGCGAGAAGAAAGCCACCAAACTCTGCCAGGTAGGAATAAAGGCTGTAGGGATATCTGGCATACACAATTTTGATCCGGGCAAAATGACCCTGGTATTTGAGCGCCTGATACGCGTATGTCGTATCAAGAATGTAGTCTTCCTGCTCGACAATGACTGGGATCGTATCAGCATCCACAAACACCAATCGGTAGATGCCCGACCACGATCGTTTGCATCGGCAGTGAGTAAGTTTCGCGACTACTTCTACGGCTATACCAATGAGGACATCTATCTCAGCATATACTTCGGATACCATCCTTCAAGCGTCCACAAAGGGATCGATGACTATCTATCGCGAAAGCTCCAGGGCAAAGAAAAAGATCTCCTGGCATCGCTCACACATGCCATCGACGCACGCGATGGCATAAGCAAACACGTGCAGCTACACAAGATCACGCAGATGCACGAGTATAAGATCAGGGAATATTGGCATCTCAACAATGCACAGGACTTTCTCAATCACCACAAGAAGGATCTCAAGTCGATCGATGGCGTGTTTAAACAAGGTCGTATAGAGAAGCGATGGAATGCCGAGTCCAAGGAGTTTGAAATCGCTCAGGCCGTCATGCCGACCGAGGAGTATTGGCGATGGGAGGAGCTTCGTGGTGGCAAGCTCGTGAGTCGGATGAATCACACCGGTGCCCGCAATTTTCTAAAATCAAGAGGCTTCTACAAAGTGCGCATCCTCGGACAGCCGATGCGCTTTGTCAAAGTAGAAGATAAGGTGATCGCCGAAGTGGACGAAACCGACATACGAGACTACGCCATCGAGTTCACCGAGAGCATCAACAAGCCCGAGATACTGGAAATGATCCTGGCATCAGACAGAGCCTTCATGAATACCAAGCTAAAGGATATGTATGCAGTAGATTTTACGCCGATCGGACGTGAAAAGGAGGCGCAGACATTCATATTCAACAACAAGATCGTCCGAGTCACCAGTGACAAGATAGAGATGCTGCCCAAGGCATCCATGGGCGGCTATGTATGGAAAGATGAAGTCATCGACTTCAACATTGATTTTGAAAAACCACTCCTTGAGATGAAAGAGGTCGATGGTGCATTGGTCTTTGAGTCCGACGACCCGAAGCGATTGATGTCATCACAGATATTTCGATTTGTCGTCAACACTTCCAATTTCTACTGGAGGCAGGAATATCAAATGGTGAACGGTAAATGTGTCCGCAAGAAAAAGCCGGTCAAGCCTACCGACGATCAGAATGCCCTCCACATGCAGCATATCACAGCCAAGATGATAGCCATTGGATATATCCTGCACAACTATGAAGACCTCTCTCAGACCAAAGCCATCATATGCATGGATGGCATCGAGTCAGAGGTAGGAAGGAATGAGGGAGGCACAGGAAAGTCGGTGTTCGCCACCATGTTTGAAAACATCATGTCAACATTTGTCATCGATGCCAATTCCAAAAAGCTGACCGACGATAGTTTTTTATTTGATGGGGTAGACGAGCGAACACGTGCCCTGGTGTTTGACGATTGTCGGGTTAATATTGATTTTGGTTTTTTCTTTTCAAAAATAACCAGGGGGATCTGGACAAATCCCAAGGGGAGCAAGAAGTTTTTTGCCGGGCTCAAAAAATTAATATTCACGACCAATCATGCCATAGGCGGCAGCGACAATTCGACACTTCGCCGGCAGTATGTTGTGGCCTTCTCAGATTATTATGGCCAGCATCGCACACCCTTCGACGACTTTGGTTGTGTGCTATTTAAAGAGTGGAATATCGATCAGTGGAATTTATTATTCAATTTCTTTTTTTGTTGCGTACAGGGATATTTAAAATTTGGATTTTCTCATGGTATACCGGGGGAGGCTGTAACAAATAGAAAACTACGGCAGCTCATGGGCGACGACTTTCTTGAGTGGGCCTTCGACACATTTGGCAATGTCAACGATCCCAATCCGGACCATGTAAACAAGCGCATTTCACGAAAATATTGTGAAGACGATTTCAAAGGAAAATACAGCCGATCTGCCCGCTATGTGCAAGGCAAATATTTCAAGGACCGCATGTTTTTATTTTGCCAGTATGCCGGCTTCAGCTACAATCAAAAAGGCGACAAATCTCACCGCATCAGGTCTGCCAATATCGAATATTTCGTAGTAGCTGACCAACACTGTCCGGAAAACCCGCCCGACGCCTTCGAATATACAGACTCATACAACGCTTACCCATCATGAAAAAAGAAGCACTATCTCGTGAGTTGCAAAAACTCTACGATCAGGTAGGAACGCCTGAGCGCACAGATCACAAAGTCAATTATCAAAAATTGCGACGTGTAGTCAATAAGCTGCAAGTCGTGAGCAAAAGTTGCATTGCGAGCATCGTCTTTAGATTCCTGACGCGCGTCGACGAGATCAACGTCACTGAGCTATACACATGTATGAATTTGGAGCAGAGCGTAGTGAGCAATGCCCTGACCATATTACGCGCAACCGGATGGGTTATCGCTCGCAGATCAGGGAAGCGCATCTATTACCGGGTCGATAGGCGTGAGATCATCCGTATAAATGCAGCCCTCAAACAATTCAACAAAAAACCATGATACATATCAATCGAAAGATGCAACCGTATATCAAGCAATATGATCAGCTTGGATTATTAATTAATCCCTTGCCTTATTATCATCCGATAGAAGCCCACGAGAGAGATAATGCAGGAGGATTGACCGGTCGTGTTATTCCATTTCCAAATAATCATGAGCGACGTAAAGCTGCAAGTATTGCTGGCCGCAAACCAAAGCAGACAAATTTTTCAAGGAGAAGAAAAAAAAGCAAGTAATAATGAAAGTTCATCAACATTTCATAGGTGTTTTCGTGAAGGGTGTGAGTATCGCTTTGGTACTCATATCCCTTTACCTATTTCATTAATTAATATCAAATCAATATGGCAGAGCCAAATATTAAACAGACAATAAAACACCTCATGGATGTCCGCAAGGATCATCGTGATATATGGCGCAAAAAATTAGCCTTTGGCGAATTGACACAGGCGTCGATCAGGCAGCAATACGAAGCCATCAACAAAGCCATCCGCATATTGGAGGATATCGATAGTCATATGGGGATCCAGACGGATATATTTTCTCAATCAAATAATCCAACCCATGATAGGAGGTAAAAAAATGCGTGATATCGCGCAACCAATTAAGAGAGCATTAAATGATGAGTATTGTTTTGCTCTACTGGTCTTTGAGAAAGAAAAACCCGGTATGGGCAACTACATTTCAGATGGCCAACGCCCGGATATGATCCTGGCGATGAAGGAGACAGTGCGCCGCCTGGAGCAGAATCAGGATTTTAAAACTCCGGAAGAAAATTAATTAATTAATCATATAAAGTACAGATCATGAAGATTTACAACAGAAAGACGCACGTTCCTAGCACAGGCCGTCGCGCAGATACACCTAAGCTGACCATTTCCCGGACAGGATTATTTACATTGAATAAGCCTCTTGAAAAATTGTTAAAAGTCGGAGCTGATGATAAAATAGTCATAGCAGAGCAAGATGGCGACTATTATGTAGCCAAAGATGATTCGACAGGAGATGGCTTTATTCTACGGAGGACAGACCCTAGAAAGAACTTACTATTCAACTGTACGGCTCTCATGGTGGAGTTGAGAGATGGGCTCGACCTGGCTATCAACCCAGAGCAAAAGAGATCCGTCCGGATGGATATAAATACAGAAGCACTCTATGTTAGTGAGGTTGCTTTTTATAAGATATATTAATCATGGCCCGCACCAGAAAAATTTGGCAACCATTTGAGATCGAGATATTGAAACAATCCTATGCCGATCTACCGACGAAGGATATTGCTGAGATTTTGGGACGAAGTATGGCCAGTGTTCAACATCAGGCATATAAAATGGAGTTGAAAAAATCACAGTATTATCAAAAATATTTGAGTCATAGATTTAAAGGAGATGAAGGCCGCGCTTATCGATTTCAAAAAGGGCATCTACCAGTCAACACCTTGTATGATGGAGCGATTGCACTAAGACACGGCCATAAAAAGAGAGGCGGAAAGCCATACTACTGGATCCGGATTTCGCAAAACAACTGGAAGCACCTCCATGTACACCTGTGGGAGCAAGAGAAGGGAGGTATACCACCAAAAAATATTGTCGCATTCAAAGATGGAAATACAATGAACTGCGTGATCGACAACCTTGAACTCATCACGCGTGAAGAAAATATGCGTCGAAATAGTATTCACAATTATCCCTCTGAGCTCAAATCTCTGATGCGACTTAATTCAAAACTTAATAAAGCAATAACAAATGCCACGAAACAAAATCGGTGATCTTCAAAACCACTTATTCGAACAAATCGAACGGCTCAAAGATGACCAGCTCGACCTGGGAGAAGAGGTTCGGCGCGCGAAAGCAATTCAGGGTCTGAGTCAAACAATTATTAATTCAGCGAAAGAAGAAAATAATTTCCATAAAATGTTCGGCGGAAAAGGCTCAGGATTTATTTCCGAAGAACCAAAGAAAATCGAATAGTCAAGGTGTTTTCTCAATGCTCATATACGCGCATATTATGGACTCCGTCGTGTACTATATAGTGTGTGTGTTTACGATCGCCGTACTAGCAGTTTGTTTGCGTAAATAAAGAGTCAATTTATTACGGTATTATAGAAAGGCTGCGAGTGTCATAGTGATACACGCAGCCTTTCACATTATTCTATACGAAAGAGGAATCTCTTAAAATGGACTCAATGTGATTTGTTTATTCAATTCGGAATTCAAATTCACCATTTGTGAATATCACAGTGTCCGGTTCTGAAAAGTCTTTTTTAGGACCCAAAGAGTCATCAAAAAGGAAGGACAAACTAAATTTTCCGATAATACTTCCCGACTTATTCAAATTTGAAATTTCAAAGTGATTTGACTCTTCCCCTTCAAGTAGCATATAACGATCGCCTGAAACATGTCCGTCATCAAGTGAAGTACTAAATTTTACCGATGAATTTTTTATTTCAGGTGAAGGGTCTAAGTAGTCAATCTGATATTTTACAAGATTTATTGAGTCTTCTATGCAAGGTATCGCATAAAAAGTTAAATCAGCTTTTCTAAATCCTTTGTCAGTAAAATTTACTAGCCCAAAGAAGATGGTGTCAGGATTTTTTGCACTTGCATGAATATGAGCGTCCCAAGGCAAACCATTTTTCAATGCATTTGCCGACCCAACCAAATCTCCTTGCCAATCAAGGAATACATCATCATCTTGGCAAGAGCAAGTGAGTAGTATTATTGAGATTAAAATTAAATATTTCACTCTACTTTTCTTTAATAAATTTCAAAGTAACAGGCTCTTTATTATCTTCTCTTATAACAACAAAGTACATCCCAAAAGGAAGATGGCTTGTTGAGAGTTTAACGCTATTCTCATCAATAAATTCTTTAAAATCCAAGGAGAATGTTACATTTTGTCCAAATTCGTTGTATATATCCATGGTAGGACGCCCAAAGATCTTACCTTCAATCATCAAGAATATTTCGTCATTTCCAGGATTTGGATATAATTTATATGCAGAAATAACATCTGATTTGGAAATTCTTGGAACCACCAAATCGCAGGGTTCGCCATCTTGATCCACGTCATGAGTCACACGTATAGGCATTGTTCTAATGTCTACACTACCGTTGGGGGAAGTCACAAGTAATCTAATAAATACCATAGTAGGAAGCCCTGGATTATTTGGATCGCGAATATCACAAGGCATTGCAAAAACAAGATAATCTTCCGTGTATCCGGTCGATGTGTAATTCAACCCGTCTTCGCTAAGCTGCCAATCAAAAATGTAATTTCCAGTTCCTCCTCCGGTCACACTAGCTCGAATTGTCAGAAATTCGCAATGGCACGCCTTATATGGTGCATCAGTTGATACAATTAATGGATCGATATTGATCATGCTAAATGATGCAACATCACATCCTACAGCATTCATCATTCTAGCATTGTCTTTTGTGTTCTCCGTACCAGTTTTATCTCCTCTGTAATAGACACGGGGGTTCGAGTAGTAAGGAATTCGATAATCGGCCTTAGGTCCTGTATACACCGCAGTTTGCCTAGTATCATATTTAAATATATGTCCTGTTTTAAATTCTTTTGCAAATTCAAATCCTTGATTTGGAGGATTATTAACTGTACTTTGATGTTTGCATCTGTAGAGATGTGCTACTTCATGAGCGGTATTATAGCCAGTATTTGCATAATCTATTTCTATTATAATTCCTGCTTTCTCAGCTTGCAAATTAAGTGTTCCAGCTCGACCGACGGCATCTAAATAATTTCCATCAGTAAATAGTATAACAATATCTGCATCGTATTCATCCCTCATCAGGCTTAAATCGGAAAGTGGATTATCCAGTAAGGGCAAAAATCTATCCTCATGATCGTCTTCCATACTTGGCTCAATTGCCGTTTCGACAAAATTGTACGGCCGAATGTCCAGCAAGTCAAGTTGGATTTCTGTAGGAGCTATTTCTGATTTAAACATAACATAATTGGTGTTTTCAATCGCTAATCGTATGATGGCTTCTGCTCGAGCATCACCTCCTGAAACTTCACTGGCTTTTGAAGTATAAAGCGCTAGAACAGTGGCTGGACAATATTTATTATTTCTTGAAGATAAGTCACCATATGGAACATCCCAATAGTCATATTCAAGTGTAGCATCACTGTTTTCGTTACCGCATGTAGTTGACAATGTAGGTAAGTCCTCTTTAATTACAACGTAGATGTTATCACCTAAAAACTTAAGAACATATATTTCTTGATTTAAGACAAAAGTGCCTTCATAATAATTTGTTTGTTTGATGACTGAAAAAACACCGTCATCATAGAAAGACTCATATGACATACTATCGGGAATGAATGATACTTCACCTATCCACACATAGCCGTCATTGGTCAACTCAACTTTCTGAGGTGTAATCCATGCGGCTTTTGATAGACCTGGGAACGAAAGCAATATATTCCCATCAATATGAATCGAATCGATTTCATTAACAGTGACTATATATGCAACCTCCGAGCGATTCTGGTTGACCACGAATACGTCATATAGCCTTTGCTGCTCAGAGTTCAGTTCGCTATAAGTAATACTCGTCTCGTTAATAAAGGATGACTGACTAATTAGTGGGGTGACTAAAATTGTTTGAGTAACGAAGAATATACCCAAGGAAGTCATTAACATTTGAATAAGTTGTTTCATAGGTGTAAAATTTATTTATAATTAATAAGTGATTGTCGGGATTTCCAATATTGTATATAATAAATCGCGCATCATTTAATTCAAAATAATAAATACTCGTTTGAGGAGGGGATTCAGTTTGTGACAGGTTGTCGTTAGATGGAATGCCATGCGATTGACATCGCTCGCAATATATTATTTTTAAAACTAAGCCGCAACCCCAAAAGTGTTAATTTTGTTATTTTGATTAATTAGCCATAGGACGCTCCCTGCGGTCGCGTCCGGGTGGCCCCTGTGCCTCCCAAAGGAAAGAAGCCGCTGTCGCGTCTACATTCCTTCTGCATGCGCTCAGGCACGCCACAGAAGCCAATTGATGGGGACCAGGCCTGCCGCCTCCTGAGCAGGTGACAGTTGTCCTAAGCACCACCCGACCAGGGCACCATCTTCATACCATGAACGAGCTCAAAGTCATCACGGCAGCCGCCCTGTCTGCACTCACCGGTGGTATTATCATGTTTTTCAAAAATGGAAAGTTCACCTGGGGCCGGCTCTTCCTCGAGATAGCCCTCTCACTATTCGTAGGGGCCGTCGTAGGCAGCTTTCTCATACACTTCACACAGTGGCCATACTATGTCACATGCGCGCTCTGTGCGGTATTGGGCACGATGAACGTCCACGTCATCACATCACTGCAAGGTACAGTTAAGTTGGCCGTGGTGCTGATACAATCACAGATCAAAAGAAAGTCTCGTGATGATAGCAAATAAATACTTCGACCCGACCGAGTTTGACTCACCCGACCAGGCTGGATCCGGTGCTGAGATGATGCAGCCCATCTTTATCGACAAGCTGACCTTTGCACGTGAGATGGCCGGCATACCCTTCAAGATCAATAGCGGCTACCGCACTATCGAGCACAATAGTGCAGTCGGAGGCTCTACCACCTCGTCACATCTCAGGGGCTATGCCGCAGACATTGCCTGTACACGCAATGAAGATCGCGCCCTCATCCTGGAGTCGCTATGGGCTGCAGGATTTAGCCGTATCGGCATCGGTCGCACTTTCATCCATGTCGATTGCGATCCCGATAAATATATCCACCGGGTGTGGATCTACTAATCACTAAGCCAGATCTGCCGCCGTCGTCGAGAAGGCGATCAGGTCACTCTTGAAGGCAAAGAACTCCTGCTCCATCTTACTCATGGTATCGAAGGCTTTCATAGCTTCCGCTATCCGCTCGCTGCGGTTTTCATCATTGACATTGATGACCAGGTGTACCATGTAGTCTGAGAAGGCTGATTTAAGGCATGAGACATTGTCCGCGTCGATGAGATACTTGATGCATTCGCGGGTTGCATCGTTCCATTCGTTGTTTAGCATAACGATTTAGTTTAAATAGGGGATTGGTCACTGCTAAACAACTTGATACCGAGGTATCCAATGTATGAGGGACTTTCACCCCTATGCCGATCCCTTTATTGTTAGTATTAAAATTCTGGATTACAACACCATCGTGAAGTATCAAATCGTTTAGCGCTTCAAAGATACGCGATTTGCACGATATGTGTCCTACTAAAAGTGTTAATTCAGGATGATTTTTGGAGCATTTACATTCACCAAAAATCTACAGTTATGGGTATTCAAAACATTAAGGTCATCCTCTTATTCTTGTTCAACGCACTCAATAGTGCCTTGAAGATCGACGCCAATAGTGATGGAAAGGTCGGTTGGCGTGAAGCCCTGGCTGTCTTTATGCCCCTGGCATTTGACTACGAGCGCATAGCCGATGCAGTGCCGGAGCTCAAGGCAGAGTTCAAGGATCTGACAGCTGAGGAGATCGAAGAGCTGGTCCAGTTTGCCAATGACAATCTCGACCTCGACGCCACACATGACCAGCTGGAGCGTATCATCAAGCGTATCATCAATGCATTGCATTACAACTATCGATTCATCACCGAGATGAAGTCTGTATTGGCTGGCGCATAGTGATTGATGTATGTCTGTCATATGGCCGTCGATCAAAGGATATAGCGATACCGGAGACCTGGTCCGAAGTAGAAGCCTGGGATGCGCCCAGGATCCTTTCCTGGGCGTGTGGACTTCCGGAGTCTATGGCCTTGTCGCTATTGCTTCAGCACTACATACCACCGAGGTATTACAAGCGCCTGGAGGGCGAGAGCCTGATGGACATCATACACTTGCTTCAGTGGTTTCGCGTCGGGCCGAGTGCTGAGCCGTATATCGCTTCGTTTGATCTTGAGGATAAAACCTACTATATGCCCACACCCCGATTTATGAATGGACAGGCGATGGAATGGCCCCTGGCTGATGAGTTCTACCAGGGCATCCTTGACCACCAGGATGATGCTGATCGTTCCCGACACTTCATGCTCATGCTGGCCGCCACCTTGTATCGCGAGCTTGACAAGGGTAAGCGCAATCCGCTGCTCGGCAGGGCAGATGTGACAGATAGAGCACTTCTTTTTGAGCAGATCGACGACATATACCTGCTCAATGCGCTATACTATTTTGCAGGGTGCAAGATCGACCTGGCACAGATCTATGGGCACACCATATTTCGTACAGTAGAGACCGATGATGAAGGAGACTCAGGGAGCGAGGCATACTTTGGTTGGTGGGGGATATATATGGATATAGCCGAGGCCGGTCTGTTTGGCAATCTCGATCAGGTACACCTGACCAACTTCCATACCATATGCATGTACTTGAGCAAGAAGTACCTCGAGGCCGAGGATAGAAAACAACAAGAGATGTTCAACACTCCAGACCATGATTAGCAGCTATCAGGAATATATCGACTATTTCGCAGCACTGGCCACGAGTCATGTAGACATCAAAGGATTCGTCAAGGGATCAGAGGCCGAGCTCATGAGTGAGCTCAAGGACCGCGAGGACAATCCGGTACTCATCCTCGAGACGCCGGATATCCGACCGGAAGGATCTGAAGACAATCTTCGCGAGCGCTGGTCTGGAGCAGTGGAGGTTGTCACGAGCATTAGAGCAGACGACTACGACGAGCAACATACAGCGTTGGATACCATGCTGCCCATCATCCGGGACATCCGCAACAAGATCATCTACGATGCCGAGGACAATGATTGGGAGATCGACATCCGCGCCCTGCCCATCGTACCGGTACAGAGCGTCCTGTTGGACAACTATTGGGGCTGGCGATTGGATTTTACACTGCAGCTCGACACAGGTTATTGTGATCAATCAAAATTTCAATAGATGGCTATTTCAATAGATATCTGGTACGTGGCCGACACTATTCGGCATCAGAGAAATGAGATCCTGCTCGGATTGTCAACCGATCAATATGGGATGGTAGACAACCTATCCGCCTACATCGAGGTCTACGACACATCCACGGTGACGCCAACACGACTAGCTACGCTCAATCCTCATTATGATGAAAATGGGGAGACACTGGTCAACCTATCCAGCATCATCGACCAACGCAGATCTATACCTAAGCTAGTCGATGTGGCTAGCTCGTACAATTTATCCATCTCATCAGCTCCTATCAGATCCCTTATGGTTAAATGTGCAGATCAGCATGGACTGCCGGCCGTTCCGGAAGCGCTGACAGACTCTGACGAAATCAAGATCGTGGACGGTTTTATCACACCACTTTACCCGGATGTGCACATAGTGCCCAATGTCTATGTGATGCATGCCCCATATAATTTTATCAAGCCCGTACATCCCGATCAGCAAGACTGGATATATGCCCACCGCCTCGACGACCAGATATCAAGCGAATGGAAGATATCAGCACTCTATGACGACGATAGCGTCGTCGACACCATCATAGCCTGGCCAGGATTTGACACCATCTTGATCAATTGTGGTCCGGCCAATCTTGTACAGGCACACGGCTTGTCACTCGACGGCTTGGTCATGTATACAGTCTACATTGATGATGTATTGATACAGCAATATCAACTCACAGATCCTTGCCACCCATACAATTTTGTCATCCTGGTTGACAATGGTCGGGGAGGGATGGAGAGCCTCTACTTGTCCGGCAAGAAGCAATTTAGCAATGCCGTGACCAAAGAGAAGACACAATTGTACTCGATTGGTGATACTAATTTGCTTCGCGGTGACGTCGGGGAGATCGTTCGGTCAGAATATCAATCGATAAAAGTATTCACAGGGTATCACGACGAGGGATATACCAGGCACCTGCGTCACATCATCGCACGACAAGCCTGGTTGATCGATGCCACCATACCGGGCGAGCTCATCAAGCTTGTCAAAAAATCAACCTCGTATAATTTCTTCAACGAGGACGATGACCTGCATGGATTTGAGATAGACTTCGAGATAGCCATAAACGAACATCGATTGTCATGATAGGATTAAAAATCAACAATGTATTTCTGGATTTGAATAGAAATACAGCGCTACAATTTGATTTAAAATCATTTTCATACATCACCTCCGGACTGGATAATATCCGAGGCGGGTTTTCGTACACCATATCCTTGCCGCGCTCAGATCACAATCTCGCCGCGCTGCGTCATCCGCATCGTATTGATTCATATTACAAGCTGATCGACAATGAGGATATAGAATTTCATTTCCAGGGCATACCACTGTTCAAAGGCAAGGCGCACGTCAGACTTGGCGGCTCGACGATCAAGTTGTATATGATATTAAATGAGATATCCACGCTCAAAGACACGCTACTCTCGGACATTGATCTTGGTGGAGATCGAGCCTTTGGCGGCATTGCCGAGGCCTTGACCACCGCGCAAAACCATTTATCGTACGATTTTACGTTTTTCCCTATTCGCAACCATGCGTTTTTTTCCGGCTATGACAGCGATCCTGCGACCAGTTCTTCCAAGGTTCAAAACTATTTCAGTGGAGGCGCGTTCGTCGATGCATCTGACCAATTGAATGCCATGCCATTTATCCGTCTGGAGTATTTGATATCTCAAATATTCAATGAAATCGGATATTCACTGGACAACCAGTTCCAGACTGATGACGAATGGAGATCACTCTATCTCTACAACAATGTCAGCTTCTACAAAAATGGATCCTGGCCATCGACCATCAACCTGGCCAATCATGCGCCCAAGTTGAAGGTTTCAGAATTTCTCAAGCATTTGATCAGTCAGTTCAATCTTGGGATATTCCTCAATCCCTTCACCCGGTCCTCAGAGCTCGTCAGGATAGAAGATATCGTGGCCGGGCCTCCCTCAGTGGATTGGACATCAAAGGTGGCCGGACCCATGACCTTTTCCACCAACAAGGTTGTGCCTGGCAAGCTCAGGTATGCCATCGATGACAACGATGGCATGATGACGGCAGAAAAATACCAGCAGGAATTCACCTATGACCCGCATATCGATGATGGAGATCTTGAGTATTTTCCGATGGCCGGCGATGGTGTACTGGGTTATCATTGGATCGATAGCATGAGTCGGCTCTATTATTTTGCACCGGGATACCAGGTCGACTACCTGTGGTATTCATTGCGCCACAAGACCATCGATGATGGAGAGCCATTTGATGGTCAACTCATCCCACTATTGCAGGATGGAGAGTTGCTCGAGGGAGGCTTCGAGTATGGGTGGCCCAAGGCAGCCATCAATGGATCCATGCTACATGACGAGGATTGGCAAAACGACTTCACGACCCGTATCACATTCTATCGAGGCATACAGGGAGGCAAGCCATTTGCTTGCTCCGGCCGGTATGAGACATCGGTATCGCACACGAGCCAGTTCGATCGATCACTGTACTGGTATGACGACTATGGTATTTATGCCAATTGCTGGCGCAAGACATTGGGAGCTTTTTCACGCCGCAAGGATGTGTCTGTCTCGCTTGATCTGTCACTGCCTGATCTACAAAACTTTAGTTTCAAAAACAAGATCCGGATCGGCAATATGAATTACATCGTGGCACGATTGCGGCCGACATTTCTGCAGACAGGATTAGGTCTGACCAAAGCGGATCTCATCACCTGCATATAAGTCGCATTACATATATTTGTAATATGGATGTGACGATCCCGCTTAGCCCATTTTCTGCCAAACTGATCCTTTCCAAATATCCTGCTGAGCCGGTACGTCTGCGTCGAGACGATACGCTCAATATGATCCTCAATTCGACTCGGATTAAAAACACACGCCGCTCCAGACATATTTTAAAATCGTCTCTCGCATTTGACTTGGGCTACCGGATCGATACATCACCTCTGGCACTACTGCGCGTTGGCTACCAGGTGCATCTGTATCACATCGACGGCATGGTCAAGTTCTTGGATGGCGTTAAGTTTGCATCAGGATCGCCTTACGGAGCGATCAGAGACTATTGTCTATCAGTAGGAATTGATCCGGATGACATCGATTTCGATAGCCTATATAAATCGTATCAAAGAAAAAGGGCGAATAACGCAAAAAAACCCACTACTAATGTCCTAGAGGATTCGCGCTCACGAATCGAAGCAAATATTGATTTTGATCACTTGGTGGCAGCGCGGGCTATTTGTCATAGTGCGAAGCTATACGACAAGAAGAATCGACTCAAGCCCAGAGTGTTCCGCCAGCTCTACATTCATACAGATGTCCGGGTCAATGGATTGACAGCCGGAGAGGCCGCAACCAAGTACGGCCTCCATATATCCAACATATATCGCATCGTCTTCCGCGTAGATCAATGGAAAATAGACATGAAATCCCGGTTCGAGCACATTGACATTGAGTTATAGTCCTTTGGTATATTAAAAAATGACCATAAATTGAGGTTATAACTCAACCTATACATCCATGATTGTTTGTAAAGAAGTCATCATCACAGATCTCAAGATACGAGGCTCCGGTAAAGATGCGAGATCGCCAGTTCGTGGAATCACTGAAGTCTACGACAAAGAAGGACATCTGATTGCTGAATGCGACCACATGGGTTTATACACCATGGAGCAAATGCTGGACTTTGGCCAATATATTCAACAGCAAGAGAATACAGATATCCTCGACACCTTTAACAAATGGAAATCTAATCAATAGACTTCTGATCTCGTTTATTTATGTTGGCTCTGTCTTTTTCGGGCACATTGTGCTTGAAGTATTTATTTATGTTGGCCGAAGTGGATCAGGAATCCACATCTATCCATGTCATGATCTCCTTTGTCACTTTCTTTTTGAGTTTGAAATACATCGCCTGAATCTTACGCATCTCGCTGTAGATATGGCTTGAGTTGAGCATGCTTTCGTCTCGATTACCATCTTCTACCTCCTCGACGAGGTGTACCATATAGTGGCTGTAGGCAAGTTTGAGTTGATCAATGGTGTCGGCGTCGATGACGTCCTTGAGTATTTCGCGTTTCCAGTCGCGTTCTGTCATTTCGTTGTTACGCATAACGATAGTTTTTAAGTAGGGGATAGGTCACTGCGTAACAACTTGATCCCGAAGGAATCCATTGAGTAGGAGACTCACACTCCCATGCCTATCCCTTTATTATGAAAATTGGATTTCTAGATTCCGACACCTTCGTGAAGGAAAAAGTTCTTACGCACTTCAAAGATACAAGTTTTAACCGATACAATCGTCCTGTTTTATTCCACTAACCCCATCGACATTGCGGATCAATGTCTGCGGATCTCAATCACATCGGCAAAGTATGTTCCAACTCAGGTGGCATCGTGTTCATCATGGCATTCAATATGGACAATGTCGTGCCGGCCATTTCGGGTATTCAGACCGGGGATCCTGACTTCACAGATCCCGACAAAGTATGGTCTATACAGTTTCGACGCAATAAAGCCGGATATGTAGAGCGACCAAAAAACGGCAAAGGCGGAGTCAGTTGGACGCAGACACTTTCCGCAGAAGTGGCTCGCGCCCGACTGTCCGTCGAGCAGTTTATACGTACTGTTGGCAATAGACGCATAGGACTGGTCTATGTCGATCGCAACGGCTTCATCCGATACCTCTATGACATGCGCCTGCAGGCTTCATATGCCACAGGATCATCACGCACGGATGCCAATGTGTACACCCTGCAGTTTTCCAAAGAGAGTCGCAAGAAGACAGACTACATAGCGGGAGAGATAGACGTAGATGTTGTGATTGGCGGTCCGCCCATCACCGGTGGCCCCGGACCCAGCACCAAGCAGTATCTGCGTATGCAAAATTTCAGCGGCGATACCCTGGTGCTTCCGTTTAGCCTGCCGGTACTGGATGCTGATGTCAAGAAAGACCTCTTCGTATTTCGCGATGGATCCAAGCTGGCGCTCAATCATGAGTGGGGCTTCACGCGCGTAGACTCCACCCTCACATTTGACGACCCGCTCGATGGCGAAACCTTAGAAATCCTTTATATACCATGAAACATATACACATCCTCGTAATCCTGTTGTTATCAGCAACCACACTGTTTGGTCAGCGTATCAAGCCGGACAAGCGTATACGCCTTGCTCCTGACACCACCCAGGCGCACGCCTTGATCTCTGATCATGCAGGCAAGTATCAACACACGTTACTATACCATTGGATTGACAGCGTCTTTCATTTTTCAGACTCCACGATCTGGGTCAAAGAACCCACCCATATCTATTATCTTGACCCTGTCAGTGTCGGCACGGAGAGGTACCGCCCGGCATATCAGTTGACGGTTGATGGGACGGGCTTATTCAGGGACCATATACTAATCGAGAATCCAAGCGCATCACTGTTTTTTTCCAATGATACATCTAATATAGACGCAGGGTTCATCCTGCTCAATGATTCGACCTTCTCTGTTACCTCCATCTCCAGGATTGGCTGGGGTGGCAATGGGATATCTACCAATCCTGAAGAGAGCCTGGACATCCCGGGCACTATCAAGATGCGAGGCCTGGAGTCGACTACGCCGACCGGGGCTACCAGGATGCTGGTAGTGGACACAGTAGCCAAAGTGGCTTTTATGGCCGACATCCCACAATCCGGTTTCGATTCCACCTACATATATGCTGCGCTGGCGGATACGGCCGCTGACATCAGGACAGACGATAGTGATCATCAGCAATTATCCCTTGGGTCGGATACGATTTATTTGGAGCGAGGAGGCTTTGTCGTTGTTCCCTCTAGCTTTGACACGACACACATATACCAGGCACTAGTCGATAGTGCTTCGGACATCCGGGACGACATGCCACACTATTGGGAGCTCTATGTCGAAGGGTCATATATGCGCGACATAGGCGACGATATGGGAGACATCGTTGATTTCGTGAGTGGAGACAACTCTATTCAGATTTCTAATCTCGGCTCTCAGGTTAATTTTTCAACAACTGACGCAGATCCTACCAATGAGTTGTTTGATTCGACATACATATACCAGGCACTTGTGGATACAGCTGCTGAATTACGTTCCGTTATCGACTCAGCCGGCATTTCGAGTCTAAATTTCAACAATGGAATAACTAAAACCGACGATACGGTACAATTAGGAGGTGTATTGATTAAATCAACTTTGATTTCTTCTCCGTCAACCCATGGCACGGCTAAGGGCCCAGATTATGGATTAAACCTTTATAATTTACGCCACTTAAGTTTGACTAATTTTGTTTACGGAGGTGCAATTATTTGGGCTGACGACGGGGCTGGTTATGGTGAGATTCCA
Source organism: Saprospiraceae bacterium (assembly GCA_965249735.1). Lineage (GTDB taxonomy): Bacteria > Bacteroidota > Bacteroidia > Chitinophagales > Saprospiraceae > JANQSS01. The sequence goes on from CBDFMS010000011.1 coordinate 33,075, forward strand.
TTTATTGAGGGTTATGGTGGAGGTGAATTATTGATCGGTGTCGCAGATACTTTTGAGCAGGCTGAAAATAAAACGTATACAGACCTGCACCCATATTCATCTATTATAATCAACAATAAAGCTACTGGGGATGAAATTACATTGCCGGAGTTTGAAAACACAAGAGATGATGCAGGCATGCCAGAAAATATAATTTCTACAAATAGCACGGGCGGGATGGAATCTCATAAATTAGCGGATATTTTAGGTGCCTCAGATTCGACCTGGCTATTCAATGGAGACTCCTTGTATGCCAATATTACCTCGGCAGGAAAGGTGGGTATAGGCACCACTATACCAGAAGAATTACTCCATTTGCAAGCGACGGCCGACCCTGGTATCAAGCTGACAGAGTCAGGAGGACCAGCCAATCATTTAATCATGTCCAATATCAATGCCTCGACGGCCAAGTTTGACAAAACAAATAGCTCAGGATCTGTATTACTCGATTTCTTCCCAAACCCCTCCGATGGGACAAGCACTGCCAAAACACGATTTTTTAGAAACACCAACACGACCGGTCGTGTGGCAATGGATATTCACAAGGGAAATAATACGAGCGCCGTCAATTGTAGTTTGTCAGGTAACGAGGATAGTTATGTCAACAAATCGCTAGGAGACTTCGGCGTTGGCACTTCTGCTCCGGGAACAAAATTGCATGTGACAGGGGGAAATATATATGTAGAAGATGATGGAGCTGCCGTCATCTTAACATCTCCCAATGGAACTTGCTATGAGGTTACAGTTGACAATTCAGGAAATCTAGTGACCACTTCTGTGACTTGTCCATAATCATAAGCTCTTGTAGGTGGACAACTGTCCTATTCTAGTTTTTCTTTCTGAGACACTTTTGTCTCAATGGCTCATGAAACACTTCAGGACTCGGTAGAATTTAGAATGGCATTCAGATCTGCCAACGTGACTGCAAACAATGTAGATCGCGAAGCATTGGAAATCAAGAATGTTGTCCTGGCGCAAGTGGGCGAAGCACGCACACACAACGTGCACGTCGAAAAGAAAGCGCTACAAAAGTTCCTCGATTCATCAAATTCCAAGTTTTCAGAAGGCCTTCCACTCAACTATGGCCACAATTGGGACAATCTTGGCAAAAGCCTTGGTCGATTTTCAAGGCTTCAGTTAAAGGGGAATAAGCTAGTCGGTGATATCAAATTTTTCAAAGCCGCTGATACATCTCCTACCCATCCCGGTATGGCTAGCTATGTCATGGGGATGGCTGAAGAGGATCCTAAGTCAATCATGTTGTCGCTCCAATTCCTACACGGAGAGCATTACCAGTATGATAAAGCGGGCACCAGGCTCCGTGTCAAATACTATGATAGTGAGTGGAATTGGATTCCGGCATACAAGGAGTTTGGCAAAGTCTACATCGACATCAAGGAAGCCGTGTCTTGCGATGTCGTCCACGAAGGGGCTTTAACGAATGGCATGTTTAGCTCCAATTCTATCAACCAATCCATGTCTTACCTGGCGTCACTCCCAGAGTTTCCGGAGTGGGTCCAGAATAGTATACATACCATTCCGGAGATCAACGACTACTTCGCTACCAAGTACGACACCGGATTCTTTTCAAAACTCGCAAAAAAATTCTTTTCAATGGATAAACCAAAACCGGAAGCCCAGGCACCGCCTGCCGTACCGGCTACCACCGAACCCACTACACCCGCTGCTGCGGATCCGGGAGTAGACCAATTTCAAGAGCTCAAGGATCAGATGACCTCCATGAGCGACTTGATCACTACTCAACAAGCACAAATCGAGAGTCTCAGCAAGCAACCCGCTACTGAGACCACTACCGGAACCACCGAAGCTGCTGCTGCAGCCGGCGACGAGGCCATCTATCTGAATGATCCGATCAATCAGCGAGCGATGGCCAATTTTTCACGCTCAAAATCCAGTAAATAATCATGGCATTATCAGAAAAATATACCGCGGTTGAGGCCTTCCAGGCCTACGAGCAGCAGTACCGCTATGACTTGATCACAGAGGCAATGCTTGCTCCAAAAACCATGGGTATGGTGACCGCGCACGAGGGATTGAAAGGTGAGCTCATCCTCACTGAGCTCCTGGTCAATGACATCGTCCGGAGATATGAAAAAGCCTTTGGCGCTACTGCCGATCAGACGGAGTACAAGCCAGTCACTCTGCGTGTAGTCAAGGCCAAAGGGGAGTATAGCGTATGTCCGGCAGATCTTGAGAACTCATATCTGGCCGCTGTACGTAAGCGCGGGCAAGATCCCAAGGACTGGCCATTCCAGGCATTTGTACTGGACAAGCTCTTCAAAAAAATCAAGTCCGAGCAAGAGCTCGCAGTATGGAATGGTGTAGCAGCCGGATCGCCACTGAGTACCGACAAACTCAGCGCGCTATTCGATGGCTACATCGAGATCGTCAAGGATGCCATCACGGCGACAGATGTCACTGCCGAAGTCACTGGTGCCATCACAGCAACCAATGCTGTAGCCAAGACCGAAGACGTATGGAGCGGATTGAACTCAGTGTATAAGGATATGCCGGTCGACATATTCATGGCCCCTGCAGGTCGTACCAACTACTTCCTTGACTATCGGGAGCGCTATGGCAAGTTTACTTCTCCCATGGGCGAGGATGGATCGTACAAGCTGGACTTTGCCGATGCGCATATCCATGGGATAGCTGGCATGCCGGCGAGTGGCATCATCATCACGCCACGTCAGAATCTCCATTGGGGATATGATGCGAGCTCCGATGACACCCTGGTCAACTTCCAGCAGATGCACCGCCAGATCGACATGTGGATCGACTTCTACATCGGAGTCCAGATCGCCATGGCCAGAGATGGTGTATTAGCAGCCAACGATCAGCTCTAGAATTGAGTGAGATCGACGAAATAAAATTCAAACAAGAAGCTCAGGAGCGCATTCTGAATGATCTCCTGAGCCAAAAAACAAATTCTACTATGTTGGACGAAACAAAAGTTGGAACCGAGGAGACACCTCCAGTGGATCCACCAGGTCAAGAACCACCAGCGCCACCAGCTGAACCACCGACCAAAGCCGATGCGAAGCCAAAACCTGTCAAGTTTAAGGTAGCTCGCACGACATACCAGTTTCGCGTCGCAAGTATCAAGCGTGCGGGCGTGAAGACTGACGTCAAAAGCCTGGCCAAGGACAAAGACTTCCTTACAAGCCTGGTTACATCCAATTCTTCAATCATTGAAAAAATATAAATCATGCCAGATTGTTGTGCAGCATTAGCAGAAATCGCCCGCCAGTGTGGGCCCAACGCCAAAGGGATCAAGCGAAATGTATATCTCGCTTGTATCGATGATATTGATACCATACCGGAGCCTACTGTCGATACCGTAAAGGTAGAGACAGACATCACCATGGTGGCCACCAAGGTATTTACGATATTCAATATCGGAGTCACAAATCAGGCGTTTGCCGCTGAGCCGGTTGGTGATGGTGACGGATCTACCCTGGAGTACCGCATTCAATTCTTTATCCCACGGATGGATGGAGACAAAGCCAGTATCCTCAATGGCACCATGAATGGGGAGTATGTCTTCATATTCGAAGACAAAAATGGGGTGCAGCATATCATCGGAGACAAGGATGATGGGGCATTGATCAAGGTCAAGCCACAAGCAGATCCCAATGGGTACCTGATATCAGTCGAGTGGGATTCTTCGCACATCGCCTATGTCTATTCCGGATTGATCACGACCTAATTAAAATAGTACCATGGCCAAAAAAAACAACGACGCCGAAGGCACCGGCACAAAGGAAGCTTTATCTCCTACAAGGTCAATCACCTACGTAGGTCCATATTACAGGAAGAAGATCATAGCCAAAGGGGTGGGAGCGATCAATCCCAAGGCGATGAAAGAAGCGGACATCACCCGGATGGTGCGAAGGCACCCTAAGTTGGCCAGGCTATGGGACGGACTATAAAAATGTAATTTTTTAAATCATGAGATGGGAGCCGCATCGTCTGACTACAGATGTTGCGGCTTTTTTCGATTATGGCCAAAAACTATACATACCAGGAGTTTGTCGAGCAGACAGTCACCGACTGGACCCACGAGCTGGTCGATCAGCGTATAGCTGCAGTCAAGAAAAACAAGTTGATAGCTTCCGGAGAGCTGTCCAATATACGTGGCCACATCGTCAAGGGAGCAATACGGGATGGAGCTAAAATGGAACTGTTTTTTCGAGAATATGGGCGCATCCAGGACATGACTCGGACAAGCTTTACGGAAGACACACCGGTCGACAAGATCAAAGAATGGATCGAGAGCAAAGGCGTCCAGAAGTTCAAAAACCGATTCACCAGGCTCTATGGCAAGATCCCATCGTCCAACGCCCGATTTATCCATCAGTTGGCCTGGTCGATCAAGTCCGGCAAGCGGCGCAAGAGGCGACGAAAATGGTACAGCAAAGGCACCTGGGGCGCGATATATGGACTATTTGACGACCTCCTCATCGGATTGTCCGATCCGGCATTACAAAAAGCAAAAGAAGCATTAAGCCATGGCAGTTAGACAAGATCGTGCACAACTCATCGTCGAGATTAAAGCCGCTGAGTCGGCTGAGTATCAGAAGCTGATCAAGCAGCAAAAAGACCTGGTACGCGACACAAAGAAGCTCAAAGTAGGGACTGACGAGTACAACAATGCCCTGGCCGACACCATCGAGTTAAACAAGAAGTTTTCCAAAATCGACATCAACAAGCTCAGTATTAAACAGATCCAGGAGCGGTCCAGACAGCTTGAGCGGCTCAAAAAGTTGCTTCCGCAAAACAGCAAGGCGCTCAAGGAGATGGAGGTGGAGCAAAAAAAGCTCAATACAGCCCTGGCCAATGCCAGATCACGTACACGAGGGGTAGCCCAGGGTATGGGCAAGATGCAGGGTGCCGGAGCCAGGCTAGTAGGCTTTTTGAAGAATGCCTTGCCGCTCATCGGTGCATTTTTTGCTGTTGGCAAATTATTTGCATGGGGCAAGCAGCTCCTCACGCTGGGTACAGAGATCGATGTGTTTGATCGCAAATTCAAGACGGTATTTGGCGAGGCTTCTGACATCGTATCGGCCTATGCTGAGCAAAATGCACGAAGTCTAGGCCTCACCGAGCAGCAATATCGTACCGTGGCGGCAGCCGTAGGAGATTTATTGATTCCGATGGGCTTTCAGCGCGACGAAGCGGCACAACTGAGTTCTGAGCTCGTCAATCTATCAGGATCACTTTCAGAGTGGTCAGGCGGCCAGAAAACAGCTCAAGAGGTAAGCAAGATCTTTTCAAAAGCCCTGCTAGGTGAGCGTGAGCAGCTCAAGGACCTCGGCATCAGCATACAAGAAGCAGATGTCAAAGCGCGCTTGGCGGCCAAAGGCCAGGAAAAACTCACAGGAGATAGGCTAAAACAAGCCAAAGCCCTGGCCACATATGAGCTTCTGATCGAAAAATCTGCAGACGCTCAGACTTTCTTTGCAAACAATACAAACTCCCTGATCCGGAAGAAAAACGAACTCAAAGCTAAGATCCAGGAGAATGTTGAAGTGCTGGCCAAGAAGCTCATCCCGATCTGGAATCAGGTGACGGTGTGGGGTCTGAAAATAGTAGAAGGACTGATCCAGTTTGGGATCATCCTCAAGGGGATTCCGAAATTTATCAGGGAGAATGAAAAGACACTGATCGCATTAGGCGTGGCTTTAATCGCCTTCAATTTGCATACGATAAAAGCGAACGCCAGCCTGTTGATCCAAAAAGTCCGGATCAAGGCTTCGAACAGTGCCAAGAAGGCGGCTATTATCGTCACGAAAGGGTTTAGAGCCGCTATGAAGGGGCTAAACGCCACCATCCGAGCAAATCCAATAGGATTTATTATCGGATTGTTGATCTCATTCGGCATCATAATCGCACAAGTCTATAAACGCTCTGAGAGATTTAGAAATTTAATCGATAGTCTGTCCAATGTATTCCGTCATTTGATTAAGCAGGCCAAGGATATCCCAATCATAAGTGCTTTAATCAGAGGTGTGACCAACGCCATCAAGCTGGCCAGGCACGCCTTTGAAAATTTCGGCGCCACATTTGCCGGATTAAAAGCAGCTGCAGCACAGGCCTTTGAAAACATCAAGCTCCAGTTTGTCGAGATAGGTATCTCCGCTCAGATCCTAGCGAAGAAGATGTCTCTTGCCCTTAGTATAAAGTCTAGCACGAAAGAGCGGCTGAGAAAGGAGATTGAAGATCTCGAGAATATCAAAACGGCGGCCGCAAAAGCGGGTAAGACGGTGGGGGAGGCCTATTCAGAGGCCCGTGATGAATATATTCTAAACACACCAGAAGCCAAGAAACCCAAAGGTTCATCCACCAAGCCTCCCGCAAAATTGGAGATCGAAATCGATCCGGGTGGTGATGCCGCTGCCGCTGAAAAGCAGCGCAAAAAAGACCTAGCCCTCGCCCTTGCTGCTCAAAAAAGCCTATATGATCGCCTGGCATTGCTCGATGAGATCGAGCGGCAGGCAGATATCGAGCGAGCAGAGGGCAATGCGATCGCATTGGCTGAGATCAAGCAGCAGCATCAGCAGCGTGAGTTAGAGAATAAGATCCTCCACTTCGAGGACCAGATCGCGCTGCTTGATGAGTTTGGCGAAGGGGAGAGCACGAAAGTACTCGAGATCCAGGCCAAGATCGCTGCGCTCAAAAATGAAGCCGCAGCCAATGAACGTGAGCGCCTGGCGGAGATAGACCAGGGTAGGCTTGACGACTTGGATAAAAGACATGAGCAGGAAGACCAGCGACTACGAGAGAAATTCGCCCAGGCCCTCATAACAGAGCAGGAGTTTGCAGATTTAAAATTGCAAAACGAGATAGAACAAATCGAGGAAAGGCTGGGCATCCTCAAAGAACTTGGATTGCAAGATACCAACGCATTTATCGAGTTGGAAGTGTTGAAAACTGAGAAGCAAAAAGAGCAAGCTGATATAAGGATTGAAAATGCTCGTTTTGAATCAGACCTCAAGCGGGAGCTATTTGACAGAACGCTGGACAAGACCGTATCCTTTCTTCGGGGCATCGAGGCAGAAAACGATCGTGCATTTCAAAATAAACTCAAGAGGCTCAAGGATGAACACACAGGGGATAAGGCTTCGCTCCAGGCAAAAATCAAACTCCTGAAGAAGGAGCAGGCAGAGAAGAAAAAACAGTTTAATGCACTAAAGGCACTGCAGATAGCGCAAGTACTCAGCAATCTACAAAAGGAGCTATCCAATATATTCACTTCCTACAGTAGTTTAGGGCCTATTGGTACGGTCTTAGCAGTTATCGCCGCTGCCGCTTCTACGGGTCGTGCGCTACAATCAGTAGCCAAGATTAAATCTGCTTCTTTTTACAAAGGTGGCCGAGTCCCACTCACCGAATATTCAGGACAGCGCATCAATGACACCCCCAACGTCCCGACCCAACCCGGTGGTGACAACATCCTGGCATATGTAAAACGAGGTGAAGTCGTACTCAATAGTGACCAGCAGCAGCATTTTGGAGGACCGGAAGCATTTCGACGCGCCGGTGTCCCGGGCTTCGTCGGTGGGGGACTGGTGGATGTCAACACGACGCCGACCCGCAATACTGACCTGCGCCTTGGTCAGGCCGGAGGATCCCCTGATCTCGTACCGGTGACAGACGAAATCCGTGCACTGCGCTCAGCTATTCAACAATTGAATCAGCGTCCGGTACAGGCAAGTGTAGCCCTTACCGACATCGAGGATGCCAGCGAGGAACTCAATGAGATCAGAGAAGCCGCCAGCCTCTAACCCAGATCAGCGGCTGTCGTCGAGAAGTTGATCAGGCTGCTCTTGAAGGCATAAAACTCCTTTTCCATATCGGTCATGGCATCAAAGGCTTTCATAGCTTCTGCTATCCGTTCGCTGCGGTTGTCATCATTGACATTGATGACCAGGTGTGCCATGTAGTCTGAAAAGGCCCGCTTAAGGCATGAGACGTTGTCCGCGTCGACAAGACCTTTGATGCATTCGCGGGTTGCATCGTTCCATTCGTTGTTGTGCATAACAAAATGTTTTAAGTAGGGGACAGGTCACTGCACAACAACTTAATGCCGAGGCATCCATTTGAGTAGGGGACTTTCACCCTTATGCCCATCCCTTTATTGTTAAAATCGAAAATTCTGAATTGCGACACCTTCGTGAAGCATTAAATCATTGTGCGCTTCAAAGATATGATTTTTCTGCGTCTGATGCAGAATAATATCAGTAGGTCAGCTTATGTAGCCGACACAGTGGGTACATGACTGTCATTGGCTTATACGTGCAGACCCCTTAGTCTTCAAGTGGGGTTTACTTGCATCTGATGCAAATTTGGTATACATTTGTGGTGACGAATTTGTTCAAACCATTTGATGGTTACTCGTTGCCTCTGATATATTAAACAAATCTAAATCTATCACGAGACGAATCCTACCCGGTTGTGACAGCATCCGGGTTTTTTTATTCAAAGAAGCAACCAGCCAAGTGGTTGCGGGCATCTGTCCGCCTTGAAGGATAATTGTTAACTAACAATTTCTTTCATTATGAGTGAATTCGTCACTAAGGATGGGAAGTGTTATCGCGTGATATATAGTCGATTTATTACCAGAAATGGTAAGAGGATATATCCCAAGAAAGCACGTGCTTTTCGATTTTTAATCGAAGAGACTTGTCCGCCTACAGAAATGTAGGTTAGTAAAGAGGGGCGCTGTCACGCCCCTCGATTTTAATCGAAGATACTCAAGACCCGCCTTCATCCGGCGCAGCTTGATGAAGGAGCACGGAGGTGTTACCGCACCTCCGTTTATGGCTTAGGCATATGTACATATGCATATGCCCAGTCCCATTCGAAATACCTATCGAGTGTCCCCACATCACTAGTGAAAACTAATGATGTTTTGCGGTGGGAGGTGTAACAGCCCTCCCGCTTTCCATTTCTGATCAAAGATACTCAAGGCCCGCCATCTTATTGCGCTGCTTGATGATGGAAAAGCGGAGGTGTTACTGCACCCGTGAATTCCATTATATAACCGGCATTTTTGTCAAGATATTGCTATCAAAATGGCCAATTTTGCTTCTCCGGGACTTACAACGTAAAAATACGTCATAAACGCCAAAATCGGGAATTTTCAATTTTTTTGGAGGCATTTTTGGATTGGCCCACTACTAAAAGTTAAGAATACGTTAACAAAAACGAATATCTTAACATATCTATAACTTATAAATGATTGATACTCAATAAAACGATGTTTTCTATTTAACATAATCTCCATTTTTGGATTTTTGGAATAAAGGATTGCTTCAAGTTGGATTAAGTTAGCCTTAGAGAATCAATCATTTATAATCAAAATCCAAAAATCCACTTACTTCGACAAATTTCATAGCGCTTGCACATGTGTGCAGATTGCGTTCAAAACTGTCCTAAAACAGTCATTTGACACTTCTCAAATTTGTCAATATGGGCGGACGTCATGAACATACAAGAAGTGCTTGCGTCAATTGACAATTTAGACGGAGATCACACTTTTTCGATCGCATTTGTACGCGCAAATGAGGGGGCAAGGAGGCCCGAAGGGATCTATCAAGCATGTAGCACGATGTCGCAAAGGCCATCCCAAGCGCAAAAAGTGCACTGCAGCCGCCAAAAACTAAGTCTCCGACGAGGCGTCGGTCACTTCACAAAAACAACAGCACCTTGCCTATGGTCGACATTGACCAGGACAAGCTCATGAGCGTCCGTACAGCTCACATCATTTATTTCAACGATTTCAAAAGTCTATCACTAAATGGAAACAATTATCAGAAAACATATGGATGCTATCCTCGAGTGATAGCAGCGCTATTGTACACTTTCATACCCACCGAGACAATATGGGAGCCGGGTCAGATCCGCACCATTGGAGGTAGGGCTATCCAGAGTTGGGGTAGAGACAACCTCTTGCCGCAACTGCGGGAGAACCTGGTCAAAGCCAACAATATCATTCCGTCACTCATGCAGACCAAGCGCGACATCCTGGTAGGCTCTGAGGTCATGCCTTATCAGACTATTTTCGAAGCAGGAAAGAAACGTATTGAGGAGGTCGAAATGCCAGCTGAGATAGGCGAGTGGTTGGAAGGTACAAATTGGGATGACTACATCCTCAATGCCTGTGGCGACTACCTATTGCATGCCAACACATTCACAGAATTTATCCGGACACGAGATCGCAAGTCCATCGCCTTGATTGCATCCAAGAAAGCTCGTCGCATGCGATTGGGTAAGCAAACGAAGACAGGTAGGATCGCGACAGCCTATTGGTGTGGCAATTGGAAGGAGTCCGGGGGATCCAAGTTTCCGATCTCGCCGATAGAAATGTTTGCCGACAAGAGTGCGCAACCAAAATTCATCAGGCACTTCGGGGATCCGCTCTTGTCCCCTGGACGAGTACTATTTTGATCCGTCCCTGGTGGGGAGGGAAAGATTGGATCGAGCTGGCCAACTGCATCCCGCAATTTCACATAGCCAACATGAACAATGGATTCAACATTCGATTCCATGTTGAAATACCGGCTGACTACTTCAACAAATCGACAATCGCGCGCTCAATCCGACAACACACAAGAAGGCCAGAAAGCCCAAAAAGCCGCCACCAATAAAGCTAAACAGGAGCTACTGGATACGATTAACACCTGGTTGGCGGGCAATAAGAATGCCGGCCGATCATTTCACTCGTCCTATCGTGTACATGGACCGTCCGGAAAGGAATTTGGTGGCATTAAAATCACGCCGATAAAATATGACATGAAGGATGAGGCATTGATTCGATTATTTGACAAATCAAATGAAGCGAACATGTCTAGCCAGGGTGTGCATCCGACCTTGGCCAATATCCAAACCCAGGGTAAATTGAGCTCGGGGTCCGAGATTAGAAACGCTTTTTTGATGTATGTGGCCATCAAGACACCGGTGCCACGTCGGATATTATTAAAACCACTACACCAGGTCCGGCGAATGAATGGGTGGAATCAAAAATATCCAAATATCAAAGGCTTTATGTTTAAGGATATTGAGATTCAAAAATTGGATGTCGAAAAAACTGGAAAATCTGAAGTAATTGTAGACGATGGAAAATAGTGATTATAAAGCGGGGGATAGAATTATTGCAGCGAAAAAATCCGCGTCACCCGATATTACCCACTCTATTATCAGGAGTATCATTAATTAATATTGAATATTTAAAATATGCCCTCAAAAAAGTCGATTTATATAAAAATGAAGGCCCTGACATTTCAATAGAATCGAGTGACTCGATACTCGACACGCTATATTCAAGATATAGGGAGCTAAATGGCCCGTCGCGCGAAATTATCTAATAAATTTCACGCCTGTGAGAATAATTTACAACGTGCTCATGTAGTCGATGCTGTTTCTAAAATTCAATCACAAATCAAAACCGTATTTAGCCAAATAGCGGGCATACAATAAAAAAGGCCAACTACCTGATATTAAATTGCATGAGGAATATCCTATTCCGGAGGATCCTATTTCCATGCAAAAAAAAAATAAGAGTCTGGGTGAGTCAATTTCAAGAAAGCGACGACGAATAAAAGAATTGAGTAGACAAACTCAAAGTGATCGGGTAAGGAAAATGTTGTTTAAGGCCGAGCAAAAATTAAATCAATTAGAAATACATCGAGGATATGTCAAGAACGCACTTGCCATCGCTACCTTATAGCGACAAGGAATTTAAGAAAGGGACCAGGCTCGAGCGAATACACATGCACATGATGTATCCGGAGGCATATTTTCTTCACAGCAAGGAGGTGGAGTATTTCGAATACTTAAAACAAGCATTTTCGATTTTGTCATCGACGACAGATCAAAAAATGCGCATTACCAAGATCACCCATCTTCAGACTCCATGC
>CBDFMS010000012.1:0-37765 GCA_965249735.1 Saprospiraceae bacterium
GCAGGACATGGCCACCTTTTTGAAGGCGCATGGTGTTACACATGAAACATCGGCAGCTGAGGTTGAGGAGTTGAAAGCGGAATATATGCGGCAGTATCATCAGCACTATTATCAGAAACGAAAGCAATCCGAACATCGGTTTACTGTTCGGCTCACACCACAAGAATATACTCATCTGCGATCGTATGCCGACGCTCATAACGAGAAGTCGCTGAATAAATTCGTGAAACAAGCAGCACTGGCGTACTTGAACCAACAGTACATTTCACGACAACCAGAGCTAATTGCAGGCCTGATAAAAGAGATTCGTAGCTGTGGCCGACTGATCAACCAGGTCGTTCAGAAGATCCATTGGCAGTTGAAACGAGATCGGTTAACCGGAGCGGCGAAAGATACCAGGACGTATATGGAGCGATTGGAAAATCGATACCAGGCTATTCATGAGCAAGTCAACCAGATGGAATACCGGATAGCAGAATATGAGCAATCACCGCCGCCAAAGTTAGGGAAGGTGGTTTGGGTGTATTTAAAAGCACATCCGGAAACGGTGGAGCCGCTGCATCAGTTATTGGAAGACTTTAAACGACAGCACCATGCCGATCATCAAGAGTAAGGGAAGAAAAGATACGAACTTTGGGCAGCTGATCAATTACCTCCATCAGCAGGATACAGATCGGGAATACACGTTTACGTATTTACACAATATGCCGGGCATGAATCCAGAGGATCGAAAAGGCATTGAGGAAGAGTTTCAGAAAAACGAGCAGTTTCGCAAGCGGCGTAAGAACGGTATAGGGGTCTATCATGAAGTCCTGTCATTTCATCCGAAGGATTCAGCTTACTTGCAGCAACATCCTGAAATTGTCGAAGACATCGCTCATAAATACCTGGAACTACGCGCACCTCATGCAGTTGGGATCGCGAAGCCCCATCAGGAGAAGCATCACATTCATTTGCATTTTATGTTGTCTCCTAATGAAAAGGGAAGTGATGCTTCGATCCGATTAAGCAAGGCAGAATTTAAAGCACTACGCCGTACCATCGAGCGATACCAGGAACAACAGTACCCGGAACTGAGTAGTAGTTATGTTCATGATAGAGATAAGGAGAAGTACCAGGATCGAACAGAGAACCGGTCGCCGGAGGCTTGGGGCATTGAGCAACGAGGCGGTCAGTTGTCTCAGAAGCAGAATCTGAGTAAACAGGTGACAGAAACAGTTAAAGCCTCGAAAGACTTATCGGATCTCCAACGTAGAGTAGAAGAATCAGGGTTGGAAGTCTACGAACGCAACGGAATCCTGAATGGAGTGGTCGTAAATGGTCGCAAACATCGCATAGCTTCGTTATCAAAAGATGATCCTGGGCTGCAAAACCTGTTCAAGCGATATCAGGAGCAGGAACGACAATCACCGGCGTATTTGGAAAAACAGCGACGGAAAAAAGTGGAAATAAGGAGAAGTGTCGACTTGAATAGAGGAAGGTAGGGTTGAAATAAAAAACGACAGAACTGATTCGGTCCTGTCGTTAGTTCGATTAAAAGAATAGCTAATGAAGAATAACTACCAGTCGATGTCTTTTTTTATTGATCTCATAACTTTGAATTTTTATTAACCCTAATGGAGAATATTAATAATACATCGAAAATCAAGCCAAAGATATTCATTCTTGAGCCCATTTGGAAGCTATTCTTACAAATGCCATGAAAATCCTAGGGCCGCGTTCTCGTTGTCGATATTCAATATACGGTCTAAAATGCTTGTTAAAGTGTAAGAATAACGACTTAAACAGCGCTTGTGTTGCTTGTTCTTCGATTAACTCCTTATCGAGTAAAACGGATACATATTCGAAATAGTTCAGAATAGATTTCACCGCGTCTTCGTCTTCAGGCGTGTCTTTTAGGTGATCAAGTATCTGTTTGGGAGTTCCGGCTTCGATAGCTTTGCTAGCGGATTTTCGTTCAACTACAAGAGTAGGAGACATATACCAATCATCTAAAACATTGTATGTGTAATGAAGTTTTTCTAAGCGCAGTCGTTCATCTTCTCTTTTTTCGTCGCGCAATTGTTGAAGTGTATATTGATTATATTTTGCGTGAAGTGACTTAGAATAGAACAATAGGGTGAAAAGCAACAAACAAAAAGTGTAAATTGAGGTTACATCGTCAACATCCAAAGGTATTTTACAGAGGTAAAGGACGAGCCAAATAATACTACCCAAAACGACTGTAATAAGCAGCGCAAGCCAAAATGTCTTATGTTCGTAACTTAAGGAACCGGATTCTCCAGGCATTGAGGGCTTTTTCCAAATAAAAGTAGTGTATTTTAATCAAATGATTTGAGTAACCGAAAGGGGGTTACTACTATGGAATGGATCAAAGAGAAATTATAAAATCAGAAGCAAGGGAGTTTTATACCAAACAAATTTATCGAAGAGCTCGATATACCCCAATAGTTGTTATTAGGGAAATGAAAACAAGGGTTGCTGATTTTTATTCTCCGGAGGACAAGGTCCTTTTTTTAGAGCACATAGAAATTTTGATTACAAGAGAATTAAAAGAACATCGAGACAAAAGTCATGGAGGAAAAGCAGTTCTAAGTTGTCCCAAAGAAGAGCCATCCGAAAAATTACTTTTTTATATTAGGCAAGAAATAGGAGTATTGCCAACGATAGCTCACAGAAAATATGATGTATCAGGTGATGTCGTACGCGATAAAGTTTTTGTTAGCTACAGCCATAAGGATGAAGAATATTTAGTAGATATTCGAAGACATTTTAAACCATTCTTAAAAAACATAAAGTTTTGGGATGACAGCAAAATACTTCCAGGACAAAAATGGAAAGAGGAGATCCGTAAAGCGATTTCCGAAACCAAAGTTGCTATACTTCTAGTGAGTACTGATTTTCTAGGGTCTGAATTTATTTCTACAAATGAACTTCCTCCGTTACTGGAAGCGGCTGAAAAAGAAGGCGCCGTAATATTGATAGTAATATTGAAACCATGTTTGTTTGAAGAAATTGACAATTTGAATATATACCAAACCATGAATCCCCCCAGCTTTCCGATCAGTAAAATGAACGATAATGAACGAGAAGAGCTTTTTGTTAACTTAGTTCGGCAGACAAAACGGATTTTACAAGAAAATTCATAAGAGCTAGCAAAAACCTAATCGTCAGGCGTTTTTCGTTTAATTGAAGTCTGTTAATCTGGAAATAACTCTTCAAGTTTTTTTTCAAAATGAGTCTCTTCGGGAGATAATATTGAAGAATTGAGTGTTAAATAAACAAACCTTTCGGTTTGAACGGAAGTGGTAGCGGATCCATATTTACTTCGAAGCACGCCATTTTTTGAATAAACACCGTGTTTGTACATAAGCCGTCCATTTTTATAAATAGGTGTAGGAAAGATCTTTTGGGCGTAGGATCCGGAAGGAATATACAAACCATGTTTCATGGTTCTTATTTCATTAGTATCCATGAGTTCACGTCTGGACATTTGAGGTCTTCCGTGTGCATCAAAATACCTAAAGCCGACATGCCCTAATAGGTTTTTCACGTAGTTCAGGCTTTCCTTTCCCCGGATCCCGGGATAAGCGATGAAATTGGAAATATTCGAAAGAATGATATGGCTGATATGGTGGCCATAAACGGCGTCTAGCTGCATTTTGTCTTGTAGGACGATGCTCAGCGAACAATTTTTGCTGCGCAGTAAAGAAAAGGCTTTGTCGGCACCATTAATGCGTTTCAGGTTACCCCATTCGTCTGCGAGGATATAAAGATCCTGGTCTGATTCGTTGAGGGGAGATTTGAGTAAATAGTCAAAAAGCTGGCTGAAAAAAAGCGTTAGTACGACATTAAATGAATCATTGGAAGCTCCCGGAGGAAGTTTAAGAAACAGGCATGTTTTTTGACTTCGAAGTGTATTAAAATCGATTGTGTTGTATGCAGTGATGTGTTTTATTTCCTGAGTGTCCAAGATGGCAACGGCGGTGTGAGCAGAAGAAAGTTGAGAGGCCTTAACCTTTGCTTCTTGATTTTTAAAAGATTGAAAAATGGCCTTTGTTTCTGTGTCTGGAGCGTAGTTGTCCACAAATTGCTCGATATAATTACTTCCGTCTTCGATGTGATGCATGAGCCTGATTAGGTTGGCCAGGTTATGATACCTGGGAGAAGTTTGCTTTAGGCAACGGATCATACATTCCATAATTCTACCGGCTCCGTGACGCCAAATTCCACTATCTGCAGTACTTCCGTTATTTGAAATATCATAGAGCTGAAGGGCGAAGGACTTAATTTGCGAGTCGGTGTGAATCAATGCCAGGGGATTATATTGATGAGACCGGTAGACGTTTCCAAAATCCAGCGAGAGGACGTTATACCCACGCCGTTTCATGGATTCAGCTAATAGAGGTTCCAATTCCGATTTAACGTCAGTAACGATAATGGATCCATTCGCCTTAAGTATATTAGGCATGATGTAAGCTGTGGACTTATTTGACCCGGTGCCAGCAATTAATACCGCGTGAACAAAGGATTGTTTGCGGGTAATTCTCTTTTTACCGTCGACGACAAGTCCTTTGTTCCACCGCGAAGTCAATAGTTTTGAATAACGAGCGGATCCGAAAACCTGGGACTCTCGCGAGGTTCCTGGAATAAAAAAACTCAGGGCCAGGAGTAAAAAAAGCAAGCCGGTAATAGCGCCTAAATAAATCATTATGAGCCAATCAAAAGTCGGCGTAAACCGGCGAAAATTGTATTGAAAACAAAAGCAATACTTCTGCCGATCCGGAGAACAAGTTGATGTATGATAAATTCTGCTGCCTGACCGCTGCGCCTGAAGATCAGATCAACGAGCCAGCTGAGTATGTGGCCAATAGCTTGTAGCAGGAGAATGCCGACTCGGAAAAAGACGATAAGAGTGATGGCTAAGCTGGAATAATTAGCCAACAACTCTTGAGTATGTGTGGTTATCCAATCGGAGGCATACAGGTGCAGTAGTTCAAAAAGCCCTTGTTCAATCCAATTCCATGTTTCGAAAAACAACCATATGACAACATCATATAGCCAGTAACCCCATTCAATGATTGTCTTCTCCAAGGTTTCCGGTTAATTGATTTATCATACTCATTTTCTTGTCGGTCAGATTGCCGCTTCCACCGCAATCAGGGCAGTGGTGGTAGAGAGGAGGTCGCTCTGGAGATACCTTTTGCCATATGGTGTTGAAGGTAAATGCTCTTCCTTGCGTGGGTCTGAACGTTCGCTCGAAGAGGCTTTCTTCTTCGGTACCATAATCCGGATGAACCTTTATTTGAAACAGGCTTCTGTCCCAATATGTACCGAACCAGTTTGAGAATTCATAGCCTGAGGTCTTGTTGTGAAGAATGGCCATGACGATCATTCCGATATGAGCATCCAGTAACTGGCTATGCAGCATGGTATTGCAGGCAGAACTTATTTGGATTTCGGAGGAGCTCTCGGCTTGTGCTTTATACCGCGGGCTTACACCGCACCGGAAACAAGCTGGCGTCACTCCGGGAATGGTAAAGACGATTTCGGCACACCGTGATCGCTCGTAAAATCCGGCCCAGATAGCCGGAACCCCGTAATGAAGAGCCAGGATGTTTCCATATGATTGAGCCTGGAAAGAATCTGTAAGAAATAAAAACAGATCGGCGTCACCGAATATGGCATCGAGCTCATCGGCATGCATGTCCAGAAAATTCTTCGTGATTCCGGTATAATTCAAACCTTCATTGATTCCCCTTAAATGCTCACCGAGTGCCTCGACCTTTAACCGATCAAGTTGACTTGTGAGGTAACCCTGGCGAACAATATTTGCCTCTTCGATGACATCGAAATCCAAAACAGTCAGCTGGCGAAGACCAAATCGAGTCAATGAATCATATAAACAATAAGCACCTCCGGCGCCTACACCAACAATTTTAGTGTTCCGTAATAACCGTGTGTCGATAGCTTGTTCGATGCGTGAAAAGTCTTGTAAAATCATGGTACCAGGATTGATTTAATGAACATACTTAATGCGGGTAAGGCGGAGAACGTGAGGTAAACGAGGGCACCAATCCCAAGTATCTTGACGATAGTAGGCAACATTTGATTAATCGAATTAATCCAAAACGTCACGTTTTGACCTGTGTTCCGAGGGACGCGAATTAGGGTGTTGTGGTCGGTGGTAGCACTCCGTTGCGTTTCTTGATTGTCATTTGACTGCTGATAATTTTCAGGTAGTATTTCAGTATCGGCCGGAACCGGAGTTGGAGATCCTTTATGAAAAACATAAGGGAATATATCGAGCCCTCCATCCGGAATGGTGAAGACAATGGGTGCGTAGAAATTGTCGCGCTTTACATACTTCAGTAAGTCACGGAAATATTCCAGGTCCGGGCTACTGAGTGAGCCATACCCGTTAGGGTGAGAATGGACAATACCAAGTAAAGAAAGCCCTTCATTATCCCATAGTTTTTTAATTAACGGATTAATAAACTTATCACTTATGGTGTAGGTAGATCTCGATGTTTTTGCGTCGGTGTCGGGGATAAACTTTGTGATCACTGAAGTTTGTTCATCGCCAAATAAAAAGCCGCCGGATTCGGCTGGATTACCGCCAATAAAATCAATCATAGAATAGAAAACCTTCCGATCGATTTTCATCTTATGTTGATTCGTCTTCACTGGTTAGCACATGGATAGAATGATGATGAATATAAAACCCGCGAATAGCCAGGACAGAATTCCGCCACCACCATTAGACCCGGTGTTTTCCCGAACCTGACTATCGATGGCTTTTCCAGTTTTAATGTAGGTGTTAGTCAGCTCAGCCCATTGAGTGCTAATATTTTTTGCAGTGCTTATGGAAGTCGGTTCTTTTCCTACAGCAATGCATATTTTTTTTCCTCTGCGACTTGAGGTTAGGCGATGCGTTTTATGTGAGTCCGATGAGCGACCGGCATATGAAGGTTGAGACAAAATGTCTATTTCAAATTTTCCATTGCTTTTTTGTACATATCTAAATTTGTAAAGGCCTGATCCGTCTTTGGTTTTATATGTAGCCGGGGAGTATTCAGCAGACAAGACACCAGGAATAATTCTGTCGGGAAGAGAAGTAATCTGTTTCATAAAATATGTTATTTATTTAAAGTACAGGCAGTGAATTGTTAATAATCATCTCTGTTAACTATACCTAAGGAAATGATAATAGGTTGAATAAAAAAGGGGCTTTTCAGCCCCTTTTTTTAAAAATATCAATGAAACGTGTTGCTAAGTAAAGGAACCTTGCGCTTCATCTCATCAAGCATGCCATTGTAGAAGTTATCCAGTTCATCAAGGTTGCTGATATTATTCCGGCTGATGTTAATGCGAATTCCTTCAACTATATCCTGGAAGTCAGGGCCGAATCCTTTGTGTTGAAAAAACTTGTGTTTGATATTTTCCTGTTTAGAGAACAGATATTTTTGTAACCACGTCATGCGGTCATCATGATACATCAAAATTGGAGCATTAAATGTAATTAACCCGCATGTGCGTTTACAAATCAGCATGGAATGGTTCCTGTTTATAAACAGATCGGGGTCATCCTTTTCCATCCTGGTCTGAGATTCGTCATCGGCAATATCGAGTATGCCTGAGTTTACATGTTCATTTGTTTGTGTCATAATAAATTTAGTTAGATTAAATGATTGATTAATTAATTGGGGTCAAATAAAACATAGCGTTACACGGCTGTTTTGAATTGAGTAGTGTAGTTTGTCTTTTGCCTTGATCATAACGAATTCAATTGCTTGTCTGTTGGACTCTGTTACTTCTAACTTTCGAATAATATCGTCATATGAATATCCACTGAAATACAACGTAGCAACTTCTCTTTCCAACTTACCTAACTCGAGAAACAGCTTTTTCAGACAAGAGCAAACGGTACAATGTTCTGACAGATCATGATAAAGTGACGTAGGGAGTGCCTGAACGCTATTCGCGCCACAATTAGCGTGGTGGTTTGTCGAAGAAAGAAATTTGAGAATCCGTTGGTTACTGACAAGAAGCTGTCGTCGTTCTGCCAATGATACTTGGTGGTAAATCCTTCGAATGATTGGCAGAGCGACTTCTGAAGGATACGAAATTGCCACTTCTGATAAAGACTCAATTCTCCCCACCACTTTTTTAGTTATTCTCAGAAGCGTGTTTGAAGTAAATCCTATATCGTTCAGGTGTTTTCTCATACATGCATCCAGGTTATCATAATGTACGAGTGAAAGCCATTCTTCGAGCGTTAAGAGTCGATTGGTAATATTCATGTTTTATTTCACTGAGAAAAGCGTTCCTGCTACTATTACGAAAAAAAAGGTGTTGCGGTTGAATAAAAAACGAGTAGATAAAAATATTTACCTACTCGAGTGTGCACATTCGCACAAAAAACACAATGTAACTCTTTGATACACATTCCATTACGGATTTCAATAAATAAATTTAACATTATGTTAACACGAAACAAAACAACGTGACCTACTAAAATTGTGTCATAATAAAATAGACGAGCCGTTGTCATTTTAAAAAAACACAATGAAGGATTTTTACGAATTGCAGCCGGCCGGGATTTTAAATTATTGGATGACCGAACAGCTGCCCAAACTGCGAGCCTTAATGAATGACTTACATTTACAGGAGGAATGCATTTCCGGATCGTTATCAGTTTACGCGGAAACAATATGTGAGTTTCAATCATATGACTTTCTACTAAAACCGCTGGACATTCAAGTTCGCGCCATTAAGCAGCTAAGAATAGTCGTTGATAATTGGTGTGAAATAAGCCCATTTGAGAAACCAGATTTGATTAGGTATATCCAAAAGGAGGTCTTTCCTGGCTTTGGGTCTCGCTTAAATTCAAGACTAAAAGATATAAAGCTTACCGCCGCCTTAAATAATTTACGGCAAACACTGACGATCAAAGGAAAATTACTCAACTTGGTGATCCATCATTGGTTTCGAACACAGGTTGATACTCTCGATAAGAGTATTTATCAGGCGAATTCAGGTAACCGTGACGACAAAGATATAATGATGGAATTGTGCACGAAATGGATAATAAAAAAGCAGTGGATCCATTTTTGCAAGAGCACCCATAGCTATCTTAGCCGATCATTTAAAAATCAAAAGATATCATTCTTGAAACGAATGTCGGGTAAAAATAACCCGAAAACAATACCAATAGATGATAAATATTTGAGTATGCGCAGCACACAACGAGATTTTTCAGATTGCTGTCATGTAGTTCAGATTATGGAAAGAGTCCGTGTGTATATATCTGACACGATTTCTCTTGAGGAAATTCGGGATTTCTTCGCTTCTCGAATTAAGGGAGTTGGAAGAGATTTGTTTTTGTTTATGATGGATGGTCATGAGTCGACGATCGAACTAATAGAAGCGTTTAAGAAAGCCGGATTAGAAATGGATAAAAACCTTTTGAAGTCGAGAAAGCATCAGCTTCGACACAAATTAATAAAAATAATCTGGAGCGATGGTCATCTTCTACAAATTGATTTGATCGATTTTGGGGATAATTAAGCGCCTTGTCTGTTCTGCCTGATAATATTTTTATGAAACGAGATGGTCTGGTCAAATGAATACGGGTGAAACATACTTCTAAACGTGTGATTTTTATATTTCAAAATGCTCGTCCGGAATAGACCTCTATGGCCAGACAAAGGCCTTCAAAACAAAAGTCGTCTCCACTACCCCATCCGGAGTCTTCATTAATTCAACAGTAAGGCAGTTCTTCCACATACTTCGAAAGACTGGAACCAGGCGAGACACGCGCACTATATTTCACTTTTGGATAATGTAGAACGAAGACATCGTGAATTGAAATGTAAACTAATTTCTTTATACGAATGAACCATTTTTTTAAGCGATCAACTGAACCTACCTTATAGCCCTGTTCATATCCGAGAAGATATGAGTCGATATATCGATGCTTTTCCACTAATCAATACCTGTATCTTTGGTAGGTTTTTATTTGGTCGCTTTGACTTTCTGGATTTTCCGTCATGGAAGCCCGCGGTGAATCCATTTTTGTAGTAGTTGAATATCGTTTATTATAATACCCCAAATCAAAAAACGGGTTGAATTATTTAACCAACAAATAAAAATTCGTGTAATAAAAGTAGACTCGATATTGAGTTGAACCTCATAATCACATTTTATGAAAGACTTCGAAGATCCTCGCATCCCCATCAGCAAAAAGGGGGCAGAGGAAATTAAGCCGGGAACATTGCACGGAGCTGAGGAGATTAAACCAGGAACACTTCATTAAGAAAACGCACTGATTTATTCTTTGTCCAGATTTACGCAAAATTGTTCACTCAAAAAAGGGCACGAGGCGTATAGTTTCGTGTCCTTTATTTTTAATTGTCTGAATAAAAAACCGTCTCAATAAGAGACGGAAATAGTCCTCAATAGTCCTCTGCAAACATCAGTGTACAGTAGTTGTATTTCGGCTTAAATTCGCCGGACGCAATCATCTCGGCATTAAGCTGATCGATAAAGAAAAGTTTTTGACCGGAGCTATTCCGGTACACAACAAGATAATCGATACCGTCATGCTCTACTACCTGTTGCCGGACATCTTGATAGATGGCCAAAATTTCAATCTGTGGGATCTCTTCGTCGACCCTTCTAGTGATGACGAACGACCCACTAAAACGATAGGTGCCCCCGCATTCTTGAGGTTGTCTGATCCAATCCATGATTTTGTTTTTATTTGGTTCGATGGAAAGGATATTGATCTGAAATCCGGGTTCAAGTGCTGATTAAAGACTTGTAGATTGCTGCATTTGAGTATACCCCTCTGTGTAGGCCCGTGCGTGCGAAGTATAGTGGCTTTAAACCTGGTATTTGGAAGAAAAAACCTTAGTCTTGCTTGTATTTAACAATAATTACCCCTCAATGTCTACTTACTTATCTGATCCCGATTTTATCGAGCTCATACGCGTGCTTAAACAGAAGATCAAGGCTGCACAAATCAAAGCGGTGGTTGCGTCAAATACTATTGCTATGAAGGTGTATTGGGATGTTGGGAATGAAATTTTACAACGCCAAAGCCAGGCCAAATGGGGGGATGGTGTTATTGATCAGATATCGAAAGAGATTACTTCCGAGTTCAAAGGAGCACGCGGTTACTCCCCTAGGAACCTGAAATATATGAGGAGGTTTGCTCAAGAATACCCCAATTTGCTAATTGGGCAACAAGCTGTTGCCCAAATTGGATGGGGGCATAATATCGCACTAATGCAGAAGTGCCCGGATCAAGAAGAACGCGCTTGGTACGCAACAAAAGCCATTGAAAATGGATGGTCTAGGAACGCCCTGATAATACAGATCCAGAATGAACTATATAGGCGTCAAGGGGCCGCTGTAACCAACTTTTCCACTACCCTGCCCAACGTGCAGTCAGACATGGCCAAAGAGATGTTGAAAGACCCCTATCTGTTTGACTTCCTGAATATCACTGAGCAAGCGCAGGAAAAAGAACTGGAGGACGCCCTGGTTGAAAAAGTAACGGCATTCTTACTAGAATTGGGCACCGGATTTGCTTATGTCGGAAGACAAGTACCTATTCCCGTTAGTGATAAAGATTACTTCATCGACCTTCTGTTTTACCACCTCAAGCTGCGTTGCTTCATTGTTATTGACTTAAAAACGGGTGAATTCAAACCCGAATTCGCAGGGAAGATGGGATTCTACCTATCTGCGATTGATAAACAAATGAAACATCCTGATGATCACTCTTCGATCGGACTCATTTTATGTAAAACGAAAGATAGAGTCATTGCCGAATACACTCTCATGAATATCAGCCGCCCAATAGGAGTATCAGACTTTTCACTTGGAAAGGCAAAAGAGTTACCTGTAGAACTTCAGGATGATCTACCAAGTGTTGAACTTCTGGAAACCAAGCTTCAAGATGTCATCAAAGGTTAGCCTGTATGGCACTCCCGGGAACAAAAATAACACCCATTTACTCGATTGTAATATTTTTTGGCTTCCCTTACGGCATCCTTGCATGAAGTAAAACCACCAAGGTAAATTCGGTTTTCTGGATCAGGCATGAATGAACAACCAGGTTTGTGTACTTCGTGATCGCCATTAGCCTGAGCGTTTTTGTTGACATAATACTTTGCCATCTCTATTAAATTTAGGAGTGAACTAATAATTTTTAATTCATGTTACAAATGAGTGTACCAATAAGGCACACTCACCATCCATTATTCGCACTATCGTAGCTGATACGCCCTTTGTTTTCAGATTCGGATGATCTTATGCCAGCGCCGGCAATCCTTCCAGGGACTTTCTCGAAACAAAGTGGTAAAGAAAAACTTACCCCTTAGAAGAATACCGGTATTCCAACCAGATGCAAGACCATCAACTACGGGAGAGCCCAGAAATTTGCGCTCGGTTCTTCTTCCTTTACCGCTACGCTCAGTTCATCTTGCTCAACATACTTTAAAAGCGTAAACTCTTGTTTCTTGGCATGCCAATACCGACAGGTATAGAAAATTCCGCCATTTTCGTGGTAGTAATCTGTTACTGTCATATCCGGGCCGCCGCTATTAAGGCATACGACATCGCCTACTTTAAACTTTGCTTTTTTCTTGTTCATGATTTTCTTTTTTTAGTGGGTCCTACTTTGATGGTTTCAATAACCGTCGTTGACGGTCGCTTTTTAGCGTCTCTTAATGGAACAAATTGCCCAGTACGAGCATCACGTGCTCGTTTGCTTTTCTTTGCCATGGTACTATGATTTTAAAATGACTTTTGAATACACTTGCTGCTTTTATGTAATACGTTCTACTGTGACAGGCCTCCCTGTCACAGTACTTTGTATTATTATTACGATATCGTATACAATGTAAATTTTACACCATGCAAAATGAAACAAGTGATGACTTGTTGGTCATGATCTCCTTTGGAGAAGAAGAACCAGAAAGCAGACGTGCTTTTGCTGAGTTCCACCGACGGTTCCATAGCTACGTTTGGGGGCTATCTTATAATGCGGCTTTATCTGTCGACAAGCACAATGCTAAGCAAGTGGCTCATTATATTACTCAAAATACCTTTATTGACGTACACAGAAACGCTAATAAGTTTTCTAAGAAAACCAATGACCCTGATCTGGATATTAAAATGTGGCTTGGCGGATTTATTTGGAACAAGAAGTTGCAATACATCGAAGAACTTGCTAAGAGAAATAAGTTCCTTGATTATATGGATGATCTGGAAATCGTTGATCAACTCGACTCCAAAGCACATACAGCGGAACCCGAAGAAGAGGGGGTTCCTGAAAACTATCAAAAATTATTAATCGATAGAGCTCTTCTTGAGCTCCGTCCTGACGAAAAAGAAGTTTTACTAGCCTTCTTTGAATACCAGGATGAGGGGAAGATACCTCCGGACATAAAAGCGAAAATAGCCAAAGCATACGGCGTGAAGCCCGTTTCACTAAACCAAACAAAAAAACGGGCATATGAAAAAGTCAAAACATATGTGAACAAATCCCTAAACGCGGCTCACATCAAAAAATTAAAACATGCAAAGCAAAAATAGATTTTCAGAAAAGAAATTTATTCGATCCTTACGCTCTTACGGTTATTTAGTCCCCTTAACGGAGGAGCAAATTTGTGAAACAGAAAAGGTGCTTAGAGGTGAAAATATACCAGACATGCCCGATAGCTTGAAAAATCCTGATCTTATTCTGAAGCGCGGTTATATAGATGCACCCATCACAGAAAATAAATCGACAACGTCTGAGGTTGTTCAATCAATGGCCGCTAGAGAAGGAAATAAACTAACCAAACAAGGCCTGGTTAATATGAAAAAAGATAGAACGAATGCTGAAGCAGAAGTCAAAAATAAACAACCAAAGATTAAGCTGGATTTCTAGTCTAGCGGAACAACTGGCCATTGATCATTGCACCGCAGATACATATGTTAACCCTCATAAAATAGCCAACCATTACGGTATTACGTTCTCCTGCGGCAACTACGGTCCTGATAGTTTTGACGGTTTAATAGAGTATGAAAATGGGAAATGGCATATTTATATCAACGAGCAAAAGCACTCTAACGTGGCACGGCATAGATTCTCTTTTGCGCATGAACTAGGACATTATTTTATTGATGAACACGCCAACGCTCTTTCTAGTGGCACAGTACAAGCCCACCCATCGTATACCGAGCTTGTGTCTGACAATGAGACCGAACGCGAGGCTGATTTTTTCGCAGCTTGTCTTCTTATGCCGGAGTCTTTGGTTCGAAAAGATTATAGCATGGAGAGAAAGTTCTCTTTCTCTTTTATAAAGAAGCTTTCAGTCAAATATCAAGTAAGTCAGCTGGCCGCTATTTTTAGATTCTTTTATTTGGATCTTCATCCAATCGTAATCGTAAAATCAACAGCAGGAAAAACCAATTGGGTTATGAGAAGTAGTGATATATGGACTAGGTTAAAAACCAGAAAGAATGCTTCCGTCCCTGAAGAGTCATTGGCTGCAGAATATTTTCGTTTCGGTAGAATGCGTGAAAGAACCGATCAACTATGGAAAGGAGATTGGTTTGATACTAGTAGTGAAAACCCAATCTACGAACACTGCCTATATCACGATTCTCTTGATCAATGTTATAGTGTTGTTTGGGGGAACTGAATTTCAGTTTATGCAAAAAAGCCTATTTATAAATGGTAAAATAGATGAAAACCCATTTCAAGGTATCGAAAGGAGAAATAAGAAGTGATGACCTCTACAGAGATGAACCAATTTGAGTTCTATAAGAAGTTATTTGAACAAGAACAGTCTAGGAAAATTGACCTTGATAGATCCGTTAATGTGCCCATCGCGATAGCTTCTGTATACGGTGCATTCTTAACACATTTTATCAGCTCATTTGACGATTTCAACCTCTTGTTTATAGTAGTATTAGGAATTAGTGTCTTACTTGTCCTGATTGGGGTTTTCTATCTAAGCAAAGGTTATAATAATTTTCTCAAAGGCTTTGAATACAAAAATCTTCCAAAAACAAAAGAACTGTTTGAATACGAAACGACCATCAGCAAACGTACTGACATTACATTTACTGATTATCTTGTCAAGAATTATGTAGCGATGTCAGATCATAACTCACGAATAAATCGTAAACGCTTGTGGGATCTGTATCTAGCTAAGGCGTTTTTGATCGGGTCTTTGACAATTGCAATCTTAACGCAGCTTGTGTTGATCATAATTCTTATTATCAATAAATATTAAACGTACTATGTTATACGACGATCCAAAACCCGAACCTCAAGACAGTGACAGTCAACCAACCGAAATAACTCCTCCTCCCCCACCGCCAGAAAACGTTATAGAAAAAGGAGGAAATACTGGAAACACGAATACAGCCAATACGGAGACAAGGTAGATTCTTCACTAAGATCTCAAATACCCATATAATGTCGGCTTGGACACCCCTGCCCATTCGCAGAGTTCCTTGATCGTCATTTCCTTTTTGGCATAAAGCTCCCTTAATCTGGTTACCTTGTCCGAAGATAATTTTGGTTTCCTCCCTCCCCTCTTACCACGTGCACGTGCCGCTTCAAGTCCAGCTCTAGTGCGTTCGGAAATTAAATTGCGTTCGAATTCAGCCAATGCTCCAAATATGTGAAATACAAGTTTTCCGGTCGAGGTGGATGTATCGATTGATTCTTTGAGACTTTTAAGGGCTATCCCCTCCTCTTCTAACCAGGTCATCCACTCGATGAGATTCTTGAGCGATCTTCCAAGCCTATCGAGACGCCAAACGACAAGAATATCGCCGCTGCGCAACTGATCTTTCAGTTTTTCCAGTTCCGGACGGATCGATGTCGTTCCGCTGATCTTATCAATGTAAATTTTTTCGCAACCAGCACTCTTGAGTGCATCTTCCTGGAGGGCAGGATTTTGGTCTAGTGTCGAGACGCGAGCATATCCTATGTGCATGAATTTATTAAAAGTAAAGTTTCCCTTCAAAGATAAGTATATCCTAACTTTGTTTTACTTACTGAGTTACTTTACTCAATTCTAGTGCATTTATAAGGGAAATGGCATGGCACCCGAAATGGTAAAGAAAACGAACCTTTAGTTTACTGCTCATCAACAGCATTTGTGTCTGAATGATTAGGGGGCTGTTACACTGAAGTTGACCAATAAGTTTAAAAGCCTGATCATACGAAAAAGAGAGAGCCCTTTTAGAGACACCTCTTTTTCGTATGATACTATCTATAACTATTATGTTCTCTTGTAATTAGCAAAATAACAATAAACAGCCTAACATATTCGTCGCTAAAAGGTATTTTGTCGTAGTTCGCCAAAACCCAATTAAACGAAGAAATACTTTCTGGATTATTTGCGATTTTCACTAAATTTTCATCCAAATTCAACTGTGTTAAGTATTTTTGCATAAATTTTAAATAAGAGAAATTTTGTCTTATGCTTAGAAATTTTTTGGGTGCATATACAGCTGGCGATTTTTCTATGCGTATTTCTCCATCTCTAAATAGCCAAACTTCTTCAAAAACTTCTTTGTTTATGTTGTTTAAAACATAAACAACTTTGCTTGTGTCGATTAAAAATGATTTTGAATTTATTATTTTACCAAAGTGATTATTATAACATTCCGGCACATTATGGGTATAATCCTTACATATGAGACTATCATATAAGTCTCTAATTCTGGATAAATTTTCTAGCTCATAATCACTTATAAATTCATAAATTAATTCTTTTTGTTGCAATTTCTTTTGGCAAGACAAATATATACAACTGTAAAATATGGCCAATAATAATGTTGTGTAATATTTCATGCAGAGCAATCAGGTTAACAGTCAGGAAGAATTATTTCTATAAATTCATCAACTTTTGTCTCAGAAATTGTTATACCTAGTTGTTGAAAATTTGTTCCTTCCATTTCCCAAGCAAACCGCCATAATCCGCCGCCAACTGAGCCATTTGCAGCGGGGTCTGTGTCCATTATATAATATGGAGACAGACTAACATCAAAATCAAAACTCGCGGTATTGGTTCCATTCCATAACATTGAGCTACCAGAAGCCCCTCTTATCGCATCGAAGAAGTCTCTCCAATCTATTGGCTCATACGAATTTCCTTCACAAAAATATAGTTGCATTCTGTATAAAACAGTAGTAATTTGATCAAAAACTTGTTGATCAGAAGCGGTACTCATATCAATTGGTGGCAAATAAATATGAAGTATCCCATCAGAATCTGTTCCGTAGATTACGCCATCAATTTCCTGTGTTGAAACGATGTCAACATTATATACCTCTTCTAATAACTTTTCATAAGCACACTCGACATCTAATGTAATATCTGTCCCATTTGGCTCTGCGCATGGTTCAATTTCATCAATAAATTGAATATCAATCCCTAGATCTCTTAGTGCTCTTCGAAGCGCCTTGTGTTGAGTCAAGTTCAAACGATCAAGATTATCATCATTATTGTTATTAGAACCTGTACCTCCACTTCCTGATCCACTTCCATTGTTGTTGTTTCCTGACCCACCAAGACCATAATTCGGATCATAGTTCCAACCTCCATCCCCTTCAGGCCAACCACTACATCCACCGCAAGGAAATGAAATAAGTGGATCGTTCCAATGATTACATATTAGTATTGGCTCATAAGAATTACAAATTATATCGTAGCCACCACCCATTTGATGTATAACTATATAGCAGTCATCGTCAGGAAAATACCAGTAACATTTGAAGCCTCTTTCTTCACTCACTTGAGTTGATGCCCCAATGTCTGTTAACCAATCTAAATAAAATGTATCCAACTCTTGATTTATTCTGTTTTTAAAGTACAGAACATCCATTGCCGCAGTAATCGTATGGCTCAAGGTAGTATCACTATTGTGTGTTTGGAGCATCATATTAATTGTAGCGGAAGGGGTCAAAAAACGCACGTATGGCGCCCCCCCAATCATTAAATATTGAAAAACTCCTGTCAGAGTATCATTCAATGACCAAGGTATAGACACATAGTACTCCTCTATATCAGTTATATGTGAAACAGAGCTATAATTCCACTCAGGTAAACCATAGGTTTCAATAAATGATGATAAGAATTCTTCTTGATCATCCTGATAGGCGATCATGTCATAAATTTTTTGCAAAGTATCAACCTCTGGGAGAGGTCTGTCACGGTTTTCATACAAGGATGAATTCCTGACCGCTAATAAGTATTCTCTTCTATCAAACTCAAAATTTAAGCCGTCCAACTTATTATCTTGTTTAATATCCTGAGTCTCAATTTCTGTATTCGGTGGTTGATCTAAAAGAAGATTGTCCTGATTACAGGATGAAAGCAGAAGAATAGAAATCAAGATCAAGAATAAATTCTTATGGCAGGCGTTCAAGTTGGGTCCACTCATGTTGGTCCAAGAAATTTTCATATGCTTCAAATATTTAATTTATAATGAATTAGAAAACAGCAAATATTGTGCCAATATCTTCTTTTTATTCTAAAGTACTACAAGTTTTTGACTGTCGAAACTTCCATTTTTGTCAGATACAGCAATAACATACACTCCCGCGGATAAATGGGGAATAATTATGGTATATTCAAACTCTGCGTTGAGCAATAATCTTCCGCCCATATCATAAAGTTTGAGGTTACACTCTCCAATCGCGTCAACCGAACACCTCACTACTCCTTCTTTATTTTGGTGATCATAATACACAAAAAACATTCTCCCTGTAGGGTGGTTTTCTAATGGATTCGTTACAAAAAAAGTAGTTTTTTTAAGTTGATCGCCGTAACGAGCTTCGAAGGAATATTCACCTTGCTTCATTCCTTTAGGTAATATTCTTTTATGAGTTCGCCAATTCACCAAGAATGAACCCGTAAAAGATCGACTCCATTCCTCAAACACTTCTCCAATTGGATCGTAAATGGTATAAGAAGTTTTTTCGCCAGGGATTGCGTCCCGAAAATATGCAGTATATACTATTTCATTACCCGCTTCAAAGTCGTAAGCAATGTTTGGTGTTTGTTGAATTGCACATTCGAATGCTTTTGGGGAAACGTGGCCTACTGTTACGTATGAGACACTTGGAGAGAAGTAAGGATGTTGTTGGTCCCAGGAAACCAAATCATTCTTTGGGTTGCAGTCCCCCTTAAACGGATCAATGACATGTAGATAATTATTTGTTTCCCACACTTGAAAATGTAAGTGAGGTCCTGTTGAAATTCCTGAAGAACCGACAACACCTAAATATTCACCTTTTTGTACAATTTCGCCAGTATTTTTTTCAGTTAAAGAATAAGCTTTTAGATGACCGTACCAAGTCACTGTTCCATCAGGGTGTTGTAGATAAACCGCATTCCAACCGCAGCTCAAACAAAATTCACAATTCCTATCGAAATTGCCGTCAGTTTTATCAATAATCATTCCTTCTGCCGCTGCAACGACCTCCACTTCATCATGGGCCATGCGCTTCCAAAAAAAAGGCCATGCAAATATATCAGTCCCTTGGTGATTTCCGAGTTCAAAATCATATGATCTGTTACCACAATTGTAGTCAAGTACATTTATATTGCTATAAGTCGAATAAATGGAGTCATGGTCAACAAAGTTCGAAAATACAAAGTCACCCGGATCTGTTACATCGTCAGAGTATTTTAGTGGGAAAGCAAAGGTCGTCGTCCTACTGTGGCTCTTATATTCTTTTAATGTCCTTGTTTCCCTATGCTTCCTTTTTAGGGAAGAAATAATATTTGACTGTTGTTCTATACTGAGACAGGTAGAAGGAAACTCTGGATAATCCCATCTAAGAGTTTCTTGTCCTTTGGTAGGGTAAGCACAAAAAACAAGGATTATGATTACAATATGACATTCATAGAGCATGCTCTAAGCAAATTTACATATAAAATATTATAATGTGTTATAATGGTAACTGCAAAATATGCTTTAATATTGCTTTTGCAGTATTAATACTTATACTTACTGCAAATATTTATAACTTTACAAGACTATGATCATATCAATTACCAACTTAAAAGGAGGATGTGGAAAGACAACCATCTCCACTAATTTGGCTGTCAGTTTTGCTCATATAGGTAAATCAGTATGTTTAATAGATACTGACCTCGGACAGGGATCCGCCCTGGAGTGGTCAGGAAACAGAGAGGAAAGCTTACCCTACATTCCGGTTATTGGTAAATCCATAAAGCAACTGACAAAAGATGTGGTTGAATTGGACAAGCAATACGACATTGTCCTCATCGACGGTGTACCACAGCTTGAAGAACTTGCCGATCGCACTATTATGGTTAGTCATGTCGTGCTTATTCCTGTAAAGAACAGTATCATCGACTTTAGAAGCATGGAGAGTTTTTTGAAAAGATATAGACAAGTATCTGCTCTAAAGGAAGCTAATGGACTAAAAACGAAAGCTTACATCATCATCAATGAAGCATCCACGAATACGAACGCATATAAAGACATCGAAGAAGCTGTAAAAGAACTGGACGAGCCTCTACTCTTCACCATTCCGATTCGCACTGCGTACAGAGACGCCTTTCTATACGGTCTTGGTGTTATCGAATATGATGACCCAAAGGCTCGCGTGGAAATGACAGAATTTGTAAAAAAGGTAAACATGATTACTAAGGATTTTTAGTACTATACATAACTAAATATGACAATGGCAAAAAGACAAAGACCAAAGATCGAATCTAAGTTAACTCCAGCAAAATCAACTCAAAATAAACAAGAGCAACTTTTGAATCAACTCAAAGACCAAGAGGAAAAAACATCAAGATTCACTATGGATATACCTACTCCCCTTCGCGCTAGAATGCTTGAAAAGTCTAGGGCACACGGTCAAACACTAAAAGGATATATCCTCACATTGGTAAGAAAGGATCTTGCTGTAGAATAAATATTATTACTGCATTTTACGTGCTTATACTGCAAACTAATGAATGGCTTCTTTTATTTAAAAGCTCTTTCCTTGAACTAAAAAGAAAGGAGAAAGGGGGGGCGCGCGGAATTAGGGGGATTGAGGAAAATTTACAATTAGAGTGGTGAGCGGAGTGAACGCGGAGAAGCCCCCATGATTGGGGGTTTGGGGGTAGATTAATTTTTGTTAAATAGTCTTTTGCTTTTAAAGACTTTATGTATTTCTCTTTATTTTATATTTAAAATTTACAGTAATTTGAACTTAAAATTAATGATTGCTCACAATCCTTATAAATAAAGGATTGTGAGCAATATGGTGGACAAAAACAGGGCTCCCTATGGTGGACAAAAACAGGGTCATATGTGGACATTTTCAGGGTCATATGTGGACATTTTCAGGGTCATATGGTGGACAAAAACAGGGTCATATGTGGACAAAAACAGGGTCATATGTGGACATTTTCAGGGTATTATTGTGGACAAAAAACATTGTATTGTCCACGATAATACATAAATTGTGACCACTTTAGCTTATAAAGTTGTCACAATCCAAATGGGAGGAACCCGTAATCAGTATGAGGTAGCAAGGATTGAGAATGATCTCATTTACCACGCACGTTATAATCTTAAGACAAGGGATCAAAAGGTAATACTATATCTCATATCTAAGCTTGATCCACGAAATCAGAAGGACTTTGAGGAAATGACTGTTTCTATTAAGGAAATAGAGTCAATACTTAAGAGCGAAAAGGAAGAGAGGAAGAAGTGGGGTGGACTTCATTCGGAAATGGATCAGATGATAAGACGCCTCCTTAACTTAACTATTTTCTTTCCAAGTAAGTTTTCGATTAATGGGAAACCCGTTAAAGGGGGTATAAATTGGTTTTCGTCGGTTATTCCATACAGAGATGACGAAGGAGTAGGGAGAATTGAGTTTCTCTTCTCTAAGAGGCTCAAACCGTTCTTGTTGGAACTAAATGAATACGCTCAAATACCAAGAAGTGAATTAGCTCCTATGAAATCGAAGTATGCGATTCGTATGTTTCAAATTTTCAAAGCCGATAGAGATAAAAACAAAAAGTACAGGAAAGTAAGTAGTATAACATACACATTGGATGAGCTTAAAGGACTACTGAACATTGAAGGGAAGTACGTACAGTACAGAGATTTGAGACGTAGAGTATTGGATTCAATCGAGCAGGATATCAATAAATGCTCGATAAGTCAAAGGGTTAAGTGTACACCAGTGAAGGAAGGACGCAAGGTCGTCGGTGTTACGTTCCATATTTACGATAGGAAGAAGGGGCAGGAGATTGATATAACACCCGATGGAGGACTACAAGATCAAGATGATGCGAGAATACAAGACTTATCCCGAGCAAAGAAGATGGCCTTTGATCTTCTCAAAGAGTTTGGTGTGTATGATGGGATAATTTTGGATAAAGTTATCCCATCAATAAAGGGGAGTGAGATACTTGGTTATGAGGACAAGTTTGTTGAATTTGCTATCGAGCATTTCAAAAAATGGTCAAAACAGCAAAAAACGAAAGAGCTTGCAACAAAGACATTTGTTTCCTGGTGGGTGGACAAAAAGATTTTTGATGTAGAACAAGATGTATGGTCTCAGATATTGGAAAATATTGTGGCATATAAGCAATCATTGAGAAGTAAGAACCCGGAAGCTCTGGCTAATCGCGAAGTGGCGGTTAAAATGACGTATGAAGAGTTTGAGACGTGGTATAAGAGTCAAAAAATTGAGAACTGAGAACCTGCAACTAGACAGTCGCAGGAGTATAAGAAGTTACTATTAGCTAAATTCAAAATGAAAGACCAAAATAATAACAATACTTAAGAAGCAGTAATATAACTGCATTGTACTGCAAAGTTAGTTTTATAAATATTCTTAATTTTTTCTTTAGAGAGCTCTTGTTATACAGGAGACAAATATTATACATATAATATTATTGAGCATAAAGATTAATGTAAGTAAGGTATGACAAAAGGGAAGAGGAGACCCGACAGGCGGACAGCGGAAGTGCCGTTGGTAGGGTAGTCGTCCCATCTTTACTTAACAGATCAAACAGGGTATGATTCCAAAAAAGAAAAAATCACTTGTGAATAGATTCTTGGCGTACTACCAAAGAAGCCGAATAAACAAAACAATGAAACACGTTCCGGAAAGGGACTGTCAGTTACATCTACTACTATCTTGAGGGACAGGCTCAGGAAAGACCATCCGATTGGAACAATTTATCTATAAGATCCAAAAAAGATCACAAGCAGATCAGTCAGCTTCCGTCGTAGTACTGGACGCACATGGAGACTTAGCAGAATCAGTAAAGAAATTCGATTTGAATAGAGACAAACCATCGAGACTTGTTTACCTCGATCCTTGTTTAAGACAAGGCGAGTATACACCGACGATCAACCCGCTGGACATAAGCAATAGCGATGCACAAAGCGTAGAATACTCAGCACAGGCGATCAGCGGCGTGTTCGAAGAGCTGTTTCCAAAAAATGACATTACGAACTACATGAAGGCCGTCCTACATCCATGCCTATCGACCTTGCTAAGAATGAATGGAGTAGGGTTGTATGATCTGCAGCAGTTCCTGAGTAAAGACAGGTCACAGTCATATATCAGGGCATGACAACAAAGCCCAATACCATCACACCGCAAGTTTTTCAAAGAAGAATTTCAAAACCCGTTGTACCTACGTACCAAGCTGAGCTTATACACGAAATTACAGAGTTTACTGAATAGTGAAGTATTCTATCATCTGGTGAATGGATCCTCGACAGTGCAGCTTGATAGGGTAGTGGAGCAAGGAAAAATAGTTGTATTCAACCTGAGTAAAGGACAGATGGGATCGGAATGCAGCCAGGTCTATGGAAAAATGATCATTGCCATGTTGACCAGTATAGCCCAAAGAAGAGCAAAAATGCCGCCTCATTTAAGTAAACCGATTTATCTGGTGCTCGATGAAGCAGAAAACGTATACACGAAAAGCCTATCGACAATACTCCAGGAAACGCGCAAATACGGATTGCACCTGGTGTTGTCAACACAGAACATTCCGTCGGGTCAAGAAAACTCAAAACTGAGGAGGAACTTGATGTCGAATACGGCCATCAAAGTGATAGGAACGAATGGAATTCCGAATCTAGAGCCGTTAGGCAAAGAATGTGGTATTCCCTTAAAGGATTTACAGCGTCTGAAGAAGTATCAGTTTTTGGTACACATCAGAGGGAAATCCCATAAAAGAGGGTTAGAAATTTGGTCTAAGCTCATCCTGGGGAGAGGACTAAAAAGGAAAACGTCATGAATGAATCAGGAGAGTTTGTTTAAGTCATACGTGAAGATTAAGCCGAAGAACGTGCTAGGAAAAGGATCTTACCTGAAAGAAGATGGCGTGTTTACCAGGCAGATGAACGATTGGTTAATTAAGCAGAGTGGCTACTATAAGGCCATATTACCAGAGAAGGACACGCTGGAACGAATCGAAGATCTGCCCTGGGACATGCAATCGGAAGAAGCACACAAGACGCTGCCGAGGGCAAAATTTACCTTGTAAAAAGCAAAAGAGAAGTGAGTAAGAAACACGATGATTTGAGGATAGTCATTTTGGAGCAGTTGGCGAGATATAAATTTCTCACCTATGCATTACTGATTGAACTGGGGTTGGAGTATACACGCAACTACTTATCCAAAGTGATGAGTCCGATGACGAAGCCTGGGATCAATTACGTAGGGCAGGCTAAGTTTGGGTATCACCCGAAGTATGGACAGCTGCCAGACGTATTTTATCTAAAAAGAAAAGGCAAGAACTATCTGATAAAGGAACAAGGACGAGATCCCGAGGATATCTACTTACCCAGATGAAGGAATATGTTCTATGACGATTATCACCACAGAATAGCCACTATCGAGACAAGAATAATGATAGAAAAAAGATGTGAGATAGCGGGTATTGAAGTCGAGATGGTGTTCATGTATTACGACAAGAAAAAAGAGACTGGGAGTAGACGTAGTTATACCTCCACGAAGATTCACGTATGAGACTCCTATATCATACCGGATATGGTTATGCAGATCAAAACGGAAAGTCAAAGCGAGTTGTACTGTTTGGAAGTCCACAGGTGACACGATGTATTGAAACTGGAGAAGCAATTGAAAAGACATGCAAGAGCATTAGAAGAATGATGACCGACAACGACATTTGGCTTTAATAGGGGGACGTATGTGTTAGTAGTATTCGAAAAGAGATCATGCATGATGACAACGATAGAAAGGCTACAAAAAGAAGTATTATACACCTACCTAAAGCCACACTACCTTTTTAAGCGACAAGGTGACCTGAGTATGGAAACCGTGTTTGAAGATTGGATGACGATAGATGGAGAGTTGAAGAGGATGTATGAGGAGTAAGAGAGGGTAGAGGATATCGAAGAAAGTAAAAGGATAACACAGAAAGGTAGGCTGCCAGCAAAAAAGAACGCATAGCAATTGCAAGATTGCAATTTGGGCGTCAAAGTGACGAAATAATTTGCAAACCACCCTAAAAACCCCGACCTTTGAACGATGCAGTCGGAAGGGTTTTGAAAGCATCGGGGTGGTGGATTGACACAACCAAATTGCTAAAGGATCTTGTTAAGGGAGACCCTTAAAACCCCTGATTTTTGAAAATGAAACAAGGAGTAAATAACATGGAAGAACAGCAGGACATGGCCACCTTTTTGAAGGCGCATGGTGTTACACATGAAACATCGGCAGCTGAGGTTGAGGAGTTGAAAGCGGAATATATGCGGCAGTATCATCAGCACTATTATCAGAAACGAAAGCAATCCGAACATCGGTTTACTGTTCGGCTCACACCACAAGAATATACTCATCTGCGATCGTATGCCGACGCTCATAACGAGAAGTCGCTGAATAAATTCGTGAAACAAGCAGCACTGGCGTACTTGAACCAACAGTACATTTCACGACAACCAGAGCTAATTGCAGGCCTGATAAAAGAGATTCGTAGCTGTGGCCGACTGATCAACCAGGTCGTTCAGAAGATCCATTGGCAGTTGAAACGAGATCGGTTAACCGGAGCGGCGAAAGATACCAGGACGTATATGGAGCGATTGGAAAATCGATACCAGGCTATTCATGAGCAAGTCAACCAGATGGAATACCGGATAGCAGAATATGAGCAATCACCGCCGCCAAAGTTAGGGAAGGTGGTTTGGGTGTATTTAAAAGCACATCCGGAAACGGTGGAGCCGCTGCATCAGTTATTGGAAGACTTTAAACGACAGCACCATGCCGATCATCAAGAGTAAGGGAAGAAAAGATACGAACTTTGGGCAGCTGATCAATTACCTCCATCAGCAGGATACAGATCGGGAATACACGTTTACGTATTTACACAATATGCCGGGCATGAATCCAGAGGATCGAAAAGGCATTGAGGAAGAGTTTCAGAAAAACGAGCAGTTTCGCAAGCGGCGTAAGAACGGTATAGGGGTCTATCATGAAGTCCTGTCATTTCATCCGAAGGATTCAGCTTACTTGCAGCAACATCCTGAAATTGTCGAAGACATCGCTCATAAATACCTGGAACTACGCGCACCTCATGCAGTTGGGATCGCGAAGCCCCATCAGGAGAAGCATCACATTCATTTGCATTTTATGTTGTCTCCTAATGAAAAGGGAAGTGATGCTTCGATCCGATTAAGCAAGGCAGAATTTAAAGCACTACGCCGTACCATCGAGCGATACCAGGAACAACAGTACCCGGAACTGAGTAGTAGTTATGTTCATGATAGAGATAAGGAGAAGTACCAGGATCGAACAGAGAACCGGTCGCCGGAGGCTTGGGGCATTGAGCAACGAGGCGGTCAGTTGTCTCAGAAGCAGAATCTGAGTAAACAGGTGACAGAAACAGTTAAAGCCTCGAAAGACTTATCGGATCTCCAACGTAGAGTAGAAGAATCAGGGTTGGAAGTCTACGAACGCAACGGAATCCTGAATGGAGTGGTCGTAAATGGTCGCAAACATCGCATAGCTTCGTTATCAAAAGATGATCCTGGGCTGCAAAACCTGTTCAAGCGATATCAGGAGCAGGAACGACAATCACCGGCGTATTTGGAAAAACAGCGACGGAAAAAAGTGGAAATAAGGAGAAGTGTCGACTTGAATAGAGGAAGGTAGGGTTGAAATAAAAAACGACAGAACTGATTCGGTCCTGTCGTTAGTTCGATTAAAAGAATAGCTAATGAAGAATAACTACCAGTCGATGTCTTTTTTTATTGATCTCATAACTTTGAATTTTTATTAACCCTAATGGAGAATATTAATAATACATCGAAAATCAAGCCAAAGATATTCATTCTTGAGCCCATTTGGAAGCTATTCTTACAAATGCCATGAAAATCCTAGGGCCGCGTTCTCGTTGTCGATATTCAATATACGGTCTAAAATGCTTGTTAAAGTGTAAGAATAACGACTTAAACAGCGCTTGTGTTGCTTGTTCTTCGATTAACTCCTTATCGAGTAAAACGGATACATATTCGAAATAGTTCAGAATAGATTTCACCGCGTCTTCGTCTTCAGGCGTGTCTTTTAGGTGATCAAGTATCTGTTTGGGAGTTCCGGCTTCGATAGCTTTGCTAGCGTATTTTCGTTCAACTACAAGAGTAGGAGACATATACCAATCATCTAAAACATTGTATGTGTAATGAAGTTTTTCTAAGCGCAGTCGTTCATCTTCTCTTTTTTCGTCGCGCAATTGTTGAAGTGTATATTGATTATATTTTGCGTGAAGTGACTTAGAATAGAACAATAGGGTGAAAAGCAACAAACAAAAAGTGTAAATTGAGGTTACATCGTCAACATCCAAAGGTATTTTACAGAGGTAAAGGACGAGCCAAATAATACTACCCAAAACGACTGTAATAAGCAGCGCAAGCCAAAATGTCTTATGTTCGTAACTTAAGGAACCGGATTCTCCAGGCATTGAGGGCTTTTTCCAAATAAAAGTAGTGTATTTTAATCAAATGATTTGAGTAACCGAAAGGGGGTTACTACTATGGAATGGATCAAAGAGAAATTATAAAATCAGAAGCAAGGGAGTTTTATACCAAACAAATTTATCGAAGAGCTCGATATACCCCAATAGTTGTTATTAGGGAAATGAAAACAAGGGTTGCTGATTTTTATTCTCCGGAGGACAAGGTCCTTTTTTTAGAGCACATAGAAATTTTGATTACAAGAGAATTAAAAGAACATCGAGACAAAAGTCATGGAGGAAAAGCAGTTCTAAGTTGTCCCAAAGAAGAGCCATCCGAAAAATTACTTTTTTATATTAGGCAAGAAATAGGAGTATTGCCAACGATAGCTCACAGAAAATATGATGTATCAGGTGATGTCGTACGCGATAAAGTTTTTGTTAGCTACAGCCATAAGGATGAAGAATATTTAGTAGATATTCGAAGACATTTTAAACCATTCTTAAAAAACATAAAGTTTTGGGATGACAGCAAAATACTTCCAGGACAAAAATGGAAAGAGGAGATCCGTAAAGCGATTTC
Organism: Saprospiraceae bacterium; assembly: GCA_965249735.1. Classification (GTDB taxonomy): domain Bacteria; phylum Bacteroidota; class Bacteroidia; order Chitinophagales; family Saprospiraceae; genus JANQSS01. Next base: position 28,579 of record CBDFMS010000012.1, read on the forward strand.
CGAAACCAAAGTTGCTATACTTCTAGTGAGTACTGATTTTCTAGGGTCTGAATTTATTTCTACAAATGAACTTCCTCCGTTACTGGAAGCGGCTGAAAAAGAAGGCGCCGTAATATTGATAGTAATATTGAAACCATGTTTGTTTGAAGAAATTGACAATTTGAATATATACCAAACCATGAATCCCCCCAGCTTTCCGATCAGTAAAATGAACGATAATGAACGAGAAGAGCTTTTTGTTAACTTAGTTCGGCAGACAAAACGGATTTTACAAGAAAATTCATAAGAGCTAGCAAAAACCTAATCGTCAGGCGTTTTTCGTTTAATTGAAGTCTGTTAATCTGGAAATAACTCTTCAAGTTTTTTTTCAAAATGAGTCTCTTCGGGAGATAATATTGAAGAATTGAGTGTTAAATAAACAAACCTTTCGGTTTGAACGGAAGTGGTAGCGGATCCATATTTACTTCGAAGCACGCCATTTTTTGAATAAACACCGTGTTTGTACATAAGCCGTCCATTTTTATAAATAGGTGTAGGAAAGATCTTTTGGGCGTAGGATCCGGAAGGAATATACAAACCATGTTTCATGGTTCTTATTTCATTAGTATCCATGAGTTCACGTCTGGACATTTGAGGTCTTCCGTGTGCATCAAAATACCTAAAGCCGACATGCCCTAATAGGTTTTTCACGTAGTTCAGGCTTTCCTTTCCCCGGATCCCGGGATAAGCGATGAAATTGGAAATATTCGAAAGAATGATATGGCTGATATGGTGGCCATAAACGGCGTCTAGCTGCATTTTGTCTTGTAGGACGATGCTCAGCGAACAATTTTTGCTGCGCAGTAAAGAAAAGGCTTTGTCGGCACCATTAATGCGTTTCAGGTTACCCCATTCGTCTGCGAGGATATAAAGATCCTGGTCTGATTCGTTGAGGGGAGATTTGAGTAAATAGTCAAAAAGCTGGCTGAAAAAAAGCGTTAGTACGACATTAAATGAATCATTGGAAGCTCCCGGAGGAAGTTTAAGAAACAGGCATGTTTTTTGACTTCGAAGTGTATTAAAATCGATTGTGTTGTATGCAGTGATGTGTTTTATTTCCTGAGTGTCCAAGATGGCAACGGCGGTGTGAGCAGAAGAAAGTTGAGAGGCCTTAACCTTTGCTTCTTGATTTTTAAAAGATTGAAAAATGGCCTTTGTTTCTGTGTCTGGAGCGTAGTTGTCCACAAATTGCTCGATATAATTACTTCCGTCTTCGATGTGATGCATGAGCCTGATTAGGTTGGCCAGGTTATGATACCTGGGAGAAGTTTGCTTTAGGCAACGGATCATACATTCCATAATTCTACCGGCTCCGTGACGCCAAATTCCACTATCTGCAGTACTTCCGTTATTTGAAATATCATAGAGCTGAAGGGCGAAGGACTTAATTTGCGAGTCGGTGTGAATCAATGCCAGGGGATTATATTGATGAGACCGGTAGACGTTTCCAAAATCCAGCGAGAGGACGTTATACCCACGCCGTTTCATGGATTCAGCTAATAGAGGTTCCAATTCCGATTTAACGTCAGTAACGATAATGGATCCATTCGCCTTAAGTATATTAGGCATGATGTAAGCTGTGGACTTATTTGACCCGGTGCCAGCAATTAATACCGCGTGAACAAAGGATTGTTTGCGGGTAATTCTCTTTTTACCGTCGACGACAAGTCCTTTGTTCCACCGCGAAGTCAATAGTTTTGAATAACGAGCGGATCCGAAAACCTGGGACTCTCGCGAGGTTCCTGGAATAAAAAAACTCAGGGCCAGGAGTAAAAAAAGCAAGCCGGTAATAGCGCCTAAATAAATCATTATGAGCCAATCAAAAGTCGGCGTAAACCGGCGAAAATTGTATTGAAAACAAAAGCAATACTTCTGCCGATCCGGAGAACAAGTTGATGTATGATAAATTCTGCTGCCTGACCGCTGCGCCTGAAGATCAGATCAACGAGCCAGCTGAGTATGTGGCCAATAGCTTGTAGCAGGAGAATGCCGACTCGGAAAAAGACGATAAGAGTGATGGCTAAGCTGGAATAATTAGCCAACAACTCTTGAGTATGTGTGGTTATCCAATCGGAGGCATACAGGTGCAGTAGTTCAAAAAGCCCTTGTTCAATCCAATTCCATGTTTCGAAAAACAACCATATGACAACATCATATAGCCAGTAACCCCATTCAATGATTGTCTTCTCCAAGGTTTCCGGTTAATTGATTTATCATACTCATTTTCTTGTCGGTCAGATTGCCGCTTCCACCGCAATCAGGGCAGTGGTGGTAGAGAGGAGGTCGCTCTGGAGATACCTTTTGCCATATGGTGTTGAAGGTAAATGCTCTTCCTTGCGTGGGTCTGAACGTTCGCTCGAAGAGGCTTTCTTCTTCGGTACCATAATCCGGATGAACCTTTATTTGAAACAGGCTTCTGTCCCAATATGTACCGAACCAGTTTGAGAATTCATAGCCTGAGGTCTTGTTGTGAAGAATGGCCATGACGATCATTCCGATATGAGCATCCAGTAACTGGCTATGCAGCATGGTATTGCAGGCAGAACTTATTTGGATTTCGGAGGAGCTCTCGGCTTGTGCTTTATACCGCGGGCTTACACCGCACCGGAAACAAGCTGGCGTCACTCCGGGAATGGTAAAGACGATTTCGGCACACCGTGATCGCTCGTAAAATCCGGCCCAGATAGCCGGAACCCCGTAATGAAGAGCCAGGATGTTTCCATATGATTGAGCCTGGAAAGAATCTGTAAGAAATAAAAACAGATCGGCGTCACCGAATATGGCATCGAGCTCATCGGCATGCATGTCCAGAAAATTCTTCGTGATTCCGGTATAATTCAAACCTTCATTGATTCCCCTTAAATGCTCACCGAGTGCCTCGACCTTTAACCGATCAAGTTGACTTGTGAGGTAACCCTGGCGAACAATATTTGCCTCTTCGATGACATCGAAATCCAAAACAGTCAGCTGGCGAAGACCAAATCGAGTCAATGAATCATATAAACAATAAGCACCTCCGGCGCCTACACCAACAATTTTAGTGTTCCGTAATAACCGTGTGTCGATAGCTTGTTCGATGCGTGAAAAGTCTTGTAAAATCATGGTACCAGGATTGATTTAATGAACATACTTAATGCGGGTAAGGCGGAGAACGTGAGGTAAACGAGGGCACCAATCCCAAGTATCTTGACGATAGTAGGCAACATTTGATTAATCGAATTAATCCAAAACGTCACGTTTTGACCTGTGTTCCGAGGGACGCGAATTAGGGTGTTGTGGTCGGTGGTAGCACTCCGTTGCGTTTCTTGATTGTCATTTGACTGCTGATAATTTTCAGGTAGTATTTCAGTATCGGCCGGAACCGGAGTTGGAGATCCTTTATGAAAAACATAAGGGAATATATCGAGCCCTCCATCCGGAATGGTGAAGACAATGGGTGCGTAGAAATTGTCGCGCTTTACATACTTCAGTAAGTCACGGAAATATTCCAGGTCCGGGCTACTGAGTGAGCCATACCCGTTAGGGTGAGAATGGACAATACCAAGTAAAGAAAGCCCTTCATTATCCCATAGTTTTTTAATTAACGGATTAATAAACTTATCACTTATGGTGTAGGTAGATCTCGATGTTTTTGCGTCGGTGTCGGGGATAAACTTTGTGATCACTGAAGTTTGTTCATCGCCAAATAAAAAGCCGCCGGATTCGGCTGGATTACCGCCAATAAAATCAATCATAGAATAGAAAACCTTCCGATCGATTTTCATCTTATGTTGATTCGTCTTCACTGGTTAGCACATGGATAGAATGATGATGAATATAAAACCCGCGAATAGCCAGGACAGAATTCCGCCACCACCATTAGACCCGGTGTTTTCCCGAACCTGACTATCGATGGCTTTTCCAGTTTTAATGTAGGTGTTAGTCAGCTCAGCCCATTGAGTGCTAATATTTTTTGCAGTGCTTATGGAAGTCGGTTCTTTTCCTACAGCAATGCATATTTTTTTTCCTCTGCGACTTGAGGTTAGGCGATGCGTTTTATGTGAGTCCGATGAGCGACCGGCATATGAAGGTTGAGACAAAATGTCTATTTCAAATTTTCCATTGCTTTTTTGTACATATCTAAATTTGTAAAGGCCTGATCCGTCTTTGGTTTTATATGTAGCCGGGGAGTATTCAGCAGACAAGACACCAGGAATAATTCTGTCGGGAAGAGAAGTAATCTGTTTCATAAAATATGTTATTTATTTAAAGTACAGGCAGTGAATTGTTAATAATCATCTCTGTTAACTATACCTAAGGAAATGATAATAGGTTGAATAAAAAAGGGGCTTTTCAGCCCCTTTTTTTAAAAATATCAATGAAACGTGTTGCTAAGTAAAGGAACCTTGCGCTTCATCTCATCAAGCATGCCATTGTAGAAGTTATCCAGTTCATCAAGGTTGCTGATATTATTCCGGCTGATGTTAATGCGAATTCCTTCAACTATATCCTGGAAGTCAGGGCCGAATCCTTTGTGTTGAAAAAACTTGTGTTTGATATTTTCCTGTTTAGAGAACAGATATTTTTGTAACCACGTCATGCGGTCATCATGATACATCAAAATTGGAGCATTAAATGTAATTAACCCGCATGTGCGTTTACAAATCAGCATGGAATGGTTCCTGTTTATAAACAGATCGGGGTCATCCTTTTCCATCCTGGTCTGAGATTCGTCATCGGCAATATCGAGTATGCCTGAGTTTACATGTTCATTTGTTTGTGTCATAATAAATTTAGTTAGATTAAATGATTGATTAATTAATTGGGGTCAAATAAAACATAGCGTTACACGGCTGTTTTGAATTGAGTAGTGTAGTTTGTCTTTTGCCTTGATCATAACGAATTCAATTGCTTGTCTGTTGGACTCTGTTACTTCTAACTTTCGAATAATATCGTCATATGAATATCCACTGAAATACAACGTAGCAACTTCTCTTTCCAACTTACCTAACTCGAGAAACAGCTTTTTCAGACAAGAGCAAACGGTACAATGTTCTGACAGATCATGATAAAGTGACGTAGGGAGTGCCTGAACGCTATTCGCGCCACAATTAGCGTGGTGGTTTGTCGAAGAAAGAAATTTGAGAATCCGTTGGTTACTGACAAGAAGCTGTCGTCGTTCTGCCAATGATACTTGGTGGTAAATCCTTCGAATGATTGGCAGAGCGACTTCTGAAGGATACGAAATTGCCACTTCTGATAAAGACTCAATTCTCCCCACCACTTTTTTAGTTATTCTCAGAAGCGTGTTTGAAGTAAATCCTATATCGTTCAGGTGTTTTCTCATACATGCATCCAGGTTATCATAATGTACGAGTGAAAGCCATTCTTCGAGCGTTAAGAGTCGATTGGTAATATTCATGTTTTATTTCACTGAGAAAAGCGTTCCTGCTACTATTACGAAAAAAAAGGTGTTGCGGTTGAATAAAAAACGAGTAGATAAAAATATTTACCTACTCGAGTGTGCACATTCGCACAAAAAACACAATGTAACTCTTTGATACACATTCCATTACGGATTTCAATAAATAAATTTAACATTATGTTAACACGAAACAAAACAACGTGACCTACTAAAATTGTGTCATAATAAAATAGACGAGCCGTTGTCATTTTAAAAAAACACAATGAAGGATTTTTACGAATTGCAGCCGGCCGGGATTTTAAATTATTGGATGACCGAACAGCTGCCCAAACTGCGAGCCTTAATGAATGACTTACATTTACAGGAGGAATGCATTTCCGGATCGTTATCAGTTTACGCGGAAACAATATGTGAGTTTCAATCATATGACTTTCTACTAAAACCGCTGGACATTCAAGTTCGCGCCATTAAGCAGCTAAGAATAGTCGTTGATAATTGGTGTGAAATAAGCCCATTTGAGAAACCAGATTTGATTAGGTATATCCAAAAGGAGGTCTTTCCTGGCTTTGGGTCTCGCTTAAATTCAAGACTAAAAGATATAAAGCTTACCGCCGCCTTAAATAATTTACGGCAAACACTGACGATCAAAGGAAAATTACTCAACTTGGTGATCCATCATTGGTTTCGAACACAGGTTGATACTCTCGATAAGAGTATTTATCAGGCGAATTCAGGTAACCGTGACGACAAAGATATAATGATGGAATTGTGCACGAAATGGATAATAAAAAAGCAGTGGATCCATTTTTGCAAGAGCACCCATAGCTATCTTAGCCGATCATTTAAAAATCAAAAGATATCATTCTTGAAACGAATGTCGGGTAAAAATAACCCGAAAACAATACCAATAGATGATAAATATTTGAGTATGCGCAGCACACAACGAGATTTTTCAGATTGCTGTCATGTAGTTCAGATTATGGAAAGAGTCCGTGTGTATATATCTGACACGATTTCTCTTGAGGAAATTCGGGATTTCTTCGCTTCTCGAATTAAGGGAGTTGGAAGAGATTTGTTTTTGTTTATGATGGATGGTCATGAGTCGACGATCGAACTAATAGAAGCGTTTAAGAAAGCCGGATTAGAAATGGATAAAAACCTTTTGAAGTCGAGAAAGCATCAGCTTCGACACAAATTAATAAAAATAATCTGGAGCGATGGTCATCTTCTACAAATTGATTTGATCGATTTTGGGGATAATTAAGCGCCTTGTCTGTTCTGCCTGATAATATTTTTATGAAACGAGATGGTCTGGTCAAATGAATACGGGTGAAACATACTTCTAAACGTGTGATTTTTATATTTCAAAATGCTCGTCCGGAATAGACCTCTATGGCCAGACAAAGGCCTTCAAACAAAAGTCGTCTCCACTACCCCATCCGGAGTCTTCATTAATTCAACAGTAAGGCAGTTCTTCCACATACTTCGAAAGACTGGAACCAGGCGAGACACGCGCACTATATTTCACTTTTGGATAATGTAGAACGAAGACATCGTGAATTGAAATGTAAACTAATTTCTTTATACGAATGAACCATTTTTTTAAGCGATCAACTGAACCTACCTTATAGCCCTGTTCATATCCGAGAAGATATGAGTCGATTGCTTTTCCACTAATCAATACCTGTATCTTTGGTAGGTTTTTATTTGGTCGCTTTGACTTTCTGGATTTTCCGTCATGGAAGCCCGCGGTGAATCCATTTTTGTAGTAGTTGAATATCGTTTATTATAATACCCCAAATCAAAAAACGGGTTGAATTATTTAACCAACAAATAAAAATTCGTGTAATAAAAGTAGACTCGATATTGAGTTGAACCTCATAATCACATTTTATGAAAGACTTCGAAGATCCTCGCATCCCCATCAGCAAAAAGGGGGCAGAGGAAATTAAGCCGGGAACATTGCACGGAGCTGAGGAGATTAAACCAGGAACACTTCATTAAGAAAACGCACTGATTTATTCTTTGTCCAGATTTACGCAAAATTGTTCACTCAAAAAAGGGCACGAGGCGTATAGTTTCGTGTCCTTTATTTTTAATTGTCTGAATAAAAAACCGTCTCAATAAGAGACGGAAATAGTCCTCAATAGTCCTCTGCAAACATCAGTGTACAGTAGTTGTATTTCGGCTTAAATTCGCCGGACGCAATCATCTCGGCATTAAGCTGATCGATAAAGAAAAGTTTTTGACCGGAGCTATTCCGGTACACAACAAGATAATCGATACCGTCATGCTCTACTACCTGTTGCCGGACATCTTGATAGATGGCCAAAATTTCAATCTGTGGGATCTCTTCGTCGACCCTTCTAGTGATGACGAACGACCCACTAAAACGATAGGTGCCCCCGCATTCTTGAGGTTGTCTGATCCAATCCATGATTTTGTTTTTATTTGGTTCGATGGAAAGGATATTGATCTGAAATCCGGGTTCAAGTGCTGATTAAAGACTTGTAGATTGCTGCATTTGAGTATACCCCTCTGTGTAGGCCCGTGCGTGCGAAGTATAGTGGCTTTAAACCTGGTATTTGGAAGAAAAAACCTTAGTCTTGCTTGTATTTAACAATAATTACCCCTCAATGTCTACTTACTTATCTGATCCCGATTTTATCGAGCTCATACGGCGTGCTTAAACAGAAGATCAAGGCTGCACAAATCAAAGCGGTGGTTGCGTCAAATACTATTGCTATGAAGGTGTATTGGGATGTTGGGAATGAAATTTTACAACGCCAAAGCCAGGCCAAATGGGGGGATGGTGTTATTGATCAGATATCGAAAGAGATTACTTCCGAGTTCAAAGGAGCACGCGGTTACTCCCCTAGGAACCTGAAATATATGAGGAGGTTTGCTCAAGAATACCCCAATTTGCTAATTGGGCAACAAGCTGTTGCCCAAATTGGATGGGGGCATAATATCGCACTAATGCAGAAGTGCCCGGATCAAGAAGAACGCGCTTGGTACGCAACAAAAGCCATTGAAAATGGATGGTCTAGGAACGCCCTGATAATACAGATCCAGAATGAACTATATAGGCGTCAAGGGGCCGCTGTAACCAACTTTTCCACTACCCTGCCCAACGTGCAGTCAGACATGGCCAAAGAGATGTTGAAAGACCCCTATCTGTTTGACTTCCTGAATATCACTGAGCAAGCGCAGGAAAAAGAACTGGAGGACGCCCTGGTTGAAAAAGTAACGGCATTCTTACTAGAATTGGGCACCGGATTTGCTTATGTCGGAAGACAAGTACCTATTCCCGTTAGTGATAAAGATTACTTCATCGACCTTCTGTTTTACCACCTCAAGCTGCGTTGCTTCATTGTTATTGACTTAAAAACGGGTGAATTCAAACCCGAATTCGCAGGGAAGATGGGATTCTACCTATCTGCGATTGATAAACAAATGAAACATCCTGATGATCACTCTTCGATCGGACTCATTTTATGTAAAACGAAAGATAGAGTCATTGCCGAATACACTCTCATGAATATCAGCCGCCCAATAGGAGTATCAGACTTTTCACTTGGAAAGGCAAAAGAGTTACCTGTAGAACTTCAGGATGATCTACCAAGTGTTGAACTTCTGGAAACCAAGCTTCAAGATGTCATCAAAGGTTAGCCTGTATGGCACTCCCGGGAACAAAAATAACACCCATTTACTCGATTGTAATATTTTTTGGCTTCCCTTACG
>CBDFMS010000013.1:0-50505 GCA_965249735.1 Saprospiraceae bacterium
TTAGCCCTCGTACAAAGCGTCAAATGATAAAAGAATTAATTGAAGAGTACGACGTGCATATCACTCAGGCCTGTCGGATAAGGAGTCTGAGTAGATAAGTTTATTATTATAAATCAAAGTTCTTTAGGATCAATTAATACAACTCGTGGCTTTGATCTGTCGAAGCTTTACTGGTATCAAAACATGATTTAATGAACCTAGTACTTAGATTTATTGCAAAACATATTTACTCCATAGACTCACCATAAAAATTATCAATCATGCCTAGTATTAAAATTAAGGAAGGCGGTAAAAACAAAACAGCACCGTTCGAAACACGCGTCTTAAAATATACTGCTGGAGAGCACAGTGGGAGACCTATTGGAAAACTAAAGAAAAGAACTTTGACAAATCTTATACTCATCATCTTACAGGCGAAATTAGCACCATATAATGTGGATGCCAAAGATTTTGGAAAACAAAAGAAAAATGGATTTTTGTCCAAGGAGGATAGAAACATATTAATGGAAACCAAGAAAAGACAAATGTTAGACCATGGACCTGTTAGTGGAAAAGTTTATAGCATGAAGTTTGGAGAGGATTCTGAGGTTATAAAAACCAATAAAAAAGTTGAGCTAATAGTTAAAAAAAGAAATTGACTCTAGTATAACACACAATTACTTGCCTGTCCATGACCAGAAAGAGCTTTACATAAATTATTTTGTAAGGACTACCCGATTGGAAAGAATAAAATATTAAATGTATGGCTAACCATTATTTGAACTAAAATCAATATTATGAAAACTAAATTCGCTTTAACGTTCGCCCTGATAATTACTTTATTTACATTTTACTCCTGTTGGGACGTGCAACAGAGACAGGGGCAAGAAGCGCAAATCCCGTGTTGCGAGGATATCGAAGAATGCTTTGCTCAATTTGAAGCCGATTTTGAGGAAGGATTCATCAACTGGGACCCGAACGGTGAGAATGGGAATAACGGAAATGTAGGAAACGGCGCAATTGATTTTTGCAATCTTGGCAATCTATTTAATGCGCAACATGCTCCTTTTGGACTCCAGCATTTAGGCCGTGATATTTCAGAATTATTGCGCGATCTAAGGGTTTCCGATGACCTTTTTGACATATGTGAACTTCCCACTATTCTTATCACTAGGTGGGAAAATAACTGCGATCCTCTTGATCAGGGCCTTTGGGGGAATCCGAATTTTCAACCTGAAGAAGATCAGGATCTCTTTGATTGCTGGCTCCTTGGTTCGCAGGATTGGTCTGACGGCCTCTTCTCTAGCTGTACGATGTACGTTGACGTCTACTTTTGTAACGGCAAATTCAAAGATCTGGATTACAAGAAGAGGGTCGCATCACTCCAGAAGGCAATCTCAATGATGGATAGGGTTTTGAGATCTCTACCAGATCAGAACGGGCCGAAAGCCACCTTGATAAAAAGCCTCATCAAGAAAATGAAGTCCATGATCCTATTGTTGAGTACGCCGTTCAACGAGCAAAGGGCAAGAGAATACTTTCAGAGTTCCGAGCAATTGAGAAATTTCAAATACGCATTCATGAAATTGGAAACAATCGGACAAAACTCTTTAAAGAAATGGTATGCGATGCATTTGGACCTACGTTGGACGACGGAGGAACTTGTTGCCGCGATTCGTTCAAATGATAAGGAGAGAGCAGAAAGAGCAATGAATAATTTGCGAAAAATAATGGAAAGGATTAAAGAACTAAAGAGAACATCATGATAATCGTTAAAAAGAAATTTTTCAATTTACATCGAAATATTGACTGGCGAAAAGATTCGAAAGTATATAAAATGGAACAAAATGAAAGATATGAGTGTATCGGCAATTAGAAACTCGAAACTATAAAAAATTTTATATGGCCGTCAATTTAAAAATAAGTTTGACTAATCCATATCTATCAATGATCAATTCAACGTATTATTAAATAACATCATAAAACAATTAAAATGGCTAGTTTTTTCTTTGATAAACACTACGTTAAAAATTAAAGCATATTCAGATGTATGAAAAATTATAGGTCCATTCACAAAGGCAATAAGGCACAAGTCCTGAAAATGATTGTGATGTTGTTAGTCGTAATGCATGGATGTGCAAAGAAGGTTAGCTTGGATCATTTCAAAGTGTACAATTTGGTTTCAGGTATTGATGTTCGCAGTCTCCCAATAACAGTCGATCTGTATGGTCAGTTCGACCATGCAAGTACACATAAAGTGGATACTATTCAATACATGATTTATTTCGCTAATCCTGTATTAAAGGATAGCAGTAAATACTACGACAAGAATGCTCATTTACTTTGGTACTCAATAGCGGCTCAAGGAGATTCTTTGAAGGAGTGGTACCAAGTTAAAAACCAGTTTAGGATCGAAACCTTCATGATAGGTAAAGCACAGTATCTTCTATTACCAGCTGAGAAACATATAAAAGGAAGTACTCCTCCAAAGGACCTTGACCATTTTAAGTGCTACGAAATTATTAAATATGAACCCAAAGATAATGCTCCAAGGATGCTTGAGGATCAGTTTTTTGAGGAACTTACTGAAATTGGCTTACCTAAATACTTCTGTGTACCTGTTGAAAAAGATGTGGGGGAAGGGCATCCTTCTACCGAATTATTTCACCCGGAGTTACACTTACTTGTATACGAGATTCACAATACGATAGAGGGTGATTGGCCAGTTAGAGCAAGTGATCAGTTCTCCAGGGATAACCCATATGAGTTTACCGCAAAGAAAGGTATCTATCTTTGTGTACCATCGTGGGCTAAGAAAAAAGCAGAACCACCTCCTACCCCGAAATTGACTACACGACTACCAGATATTGTTGCTGAGAGCGATTTGGGAGCCTGTGGGACCAATGTCGCGTGGTCGCCTTCCATAGCCATTGAACCTTGTGAAATCAAGAGATTAGTCTATTCTCACCAACCGAGTGATTTCTTTCCCGTCGGCGAAACACACATTATCTACACAGTTACCGACTCTTGCGACAATGTCTTTATAGACACATTCTCATTGACCGTCATAGACATCAATGAGCCTGAAATCGTGTGCATAGCAGATACACTCTACCGGACTGCTGAGAATGATAGTTGTGGCGCTACGATAATCATTCCTGCCATGTGGTCCACTGCAGCCTGTACTGAACAGTTCTTATGGAACAGCCATACTGGAACCAGTGATCCCTCCGGCTTCTATCCAGTCGGTTTGACTGAGGTAACTGCTATTAAATCTAATAAGGACTTTCCAATCGACGGGATTGCTCTTACTGACACCTGTGACTTTGTCGTGTGTGTAGTGCCCAGGCCCTTATCCGGTACCATCACCGCTAAACATCTCAGCTGCAACGAACAGGAAGGGGGGAGTTTGCATGTGACGCTTTCAAGAGGTTGTCCGCCTTATGCCATCGCATGGAGCCCGGCGACAGGTTCGCAAACCGGAGAGACCGCCACTGGCTTGACACCGGGTACTTATCAGGTTACAATCACGGATACTGAGAGCCAGATACTAGAACTAAGTGGGTTCATATTGTCTTCCGGAACGCTGCTCATCGATTCACTTGTCTCAAATGACGTCAAGTGTCCTGGTGCCTCAGATGGGTTCGTCGAAGTGTTTGTAGATGGTGGTACTAAACCTTACGCATATTCATGGAACACGGGGGGGACACATTCCCGGATTGACAATCTCAGCGCTGGAACATATGAGGTCACAGTGATGGATAGCGACAGTTGCACAGGTTCAGGGATTGCCACGATACTCGAACCTCCGGCGATAGAAACCATGGTTTCCGGAACCAACGTCACTACACCAGGTGCTTCAGATGGGTCAGCCACTCTGGTAGAGGTATCAGGGGGTACGGCACCCTATAGGTTCCTGTGGTCGAATGGGGATACGACCAAAACTATCACAAACATACCTGCCGGATTTTACGAGATCACTGTGATCGATGCACAGGGTTGTCCGGCTGTAAATTTCGTCGAGATTAATTAATGCTCAGGTAAATGAAAAAGTCAAAGTCAAATAAAAAAGCGAATAAGATCATGCCTTTAAAGATTGCCGTTCTCATGATGGTGGGTATAGCGGTCTCAGGATGGCAAATGTATTTAGCGGACAATTCCGACCGCCTGATACTCTCCACGGATGAGGTAGACTACGGTTCTACACCGTTCATTGATCCTGGTGCTAACGCTCAGGTCGAATCCGCTGTGGAGGCGCTGCAAACAGGGATGTTTCCAGAACGCCTGTCGGTGCTGATGTACTCGGGCAAGCCCTTCGACCTGAAGGAATACCGTCGGGATCCCGAAGCCTATCTGAACATAGCGGAGCCAGGACGTGCCTTCCAGCCTGCGCAGCCGAAACGAGGCATAACGCGGTTAGCCCCAAATTGCAGACCATATCAAAAGGTGGCTCAAGGAGGATGGGTTGAATTGTCAGTAAGAGGTGTTCCTCATACTCCGGTTACATTCACCAGCATGGACCTGGGTATTTTTGAAAACCAACTGACAACCATCACGGTAGATACAGATGACAACGGAGTGGCCCGGGTTAGGATGATAGGCACCATGGGCACGATCAATGATGTGAATATACTTGCAGCTTCTCCGGTGACGTCTGGACAGGTAAAATTTGTTGTAGTTGTTCAGGCCCAATCCAAACAACCGTCGTGATGCCTGGATCCAGTACATCTAGATTACTCGGTGGGAAGATCTCCATTTCTTTCTTGATCTGTTTTGCGGGTTTTGGCATTCGGCTTTCTTCCCAGACCACGACCAGTATCCAGCCGAATCATGCGCTATATGTCATAGCGGACCCTCTGTCTATAACCAGTTGCGAGAACAGTGGGCCTGTCAGCTATAGCGCAGCGCCGAACGTAGCGTATATTCCGGCAATTCCGCCTACAACCATTCCTTCAATATCTACTGTCGCCGATGTAGACGTTTCCAGCCAATGCGACAAGAACCAATACATCTGCAATTCCATAGAACCTACCAGGCACTATGATCCGTTCAGAAGTAGCACGATTGAGAATTGCGACGATGTTGCTTCTTCCATTGACAACTTTCGGCTGAACCATATCCATACGGCCAACGAATATGTAGTGGGCAAGGGAGCCCTGAGCTGTTCTTCTTGTGCATCCCTGCCAAACGAAGGTACGCAGCTTCATGAAATTGCCATCCAGCGCATTCATAGATATAGAGATGTGCCTGTGATAAAAGCAAGCTTCGGCCCGGGAGTATTCATGAATTACGATATGAGTCTCACGTTTTTTGGGCTTGAAGATGGCTCTATCGTGGCTGATCTATTTGATCCCTTGGACTTTTACGCAAGACGATTTAGAGACGGATTTGAAGACGACTCCCTGGATGGAATCTTTAAGGACCCTCAAACGAACATCTATGAAGATCTTCAGTTGTTGGATTCAAATGGAAATCTTACGGCCGACATATCCTCTGTAAATACATCTGTCCTAAAGGCTTGGAATGGATTTACGTACACATTTGAGGTTTTCTCGCTTGATACTCTGGGATATATGCACGCCGGGCGCTTGGTCAGAATAGGCGATCGTATCGGGTACGGCATTGACTTGGCTTACAAGGTATGGAGCGATGCCGAATTAGCTGAGGCTCCGGACAGGCAGTGGCAGCTCGACTCCATTGTTGATCCGTACGGAAGAGTCGCCAAAGTCGAGTATAGCAATGTGCAAGTATCAGGTCATTGGGTCATAAAGAGAATCAATTTGCCAAACGGAGAGCAAGTCGACTATACCTACAGCAACGGAAAGATCTCGTCTGTTTTACATCCAGACAATACGGTATCGAGCTTTGCCTATTCCTATGATCCTGTTTCTCAAAAACTGGTAGTGGATTACCAGGACGCCTCGGCTCTTGGGACCCATCGAAACAAGAAAGCGTATATCAGCAATAATTTTCAAGGAAGTGGCGACCTGTACATTAACTCCTCGGCTGGACTCATACGAATGGTTACTTCAAACAACGAGATATTCTACTTGAGCACAGATGTGTATCGCTATTCGGGAACGAGGCGGCTTAAAGTGAGGAAAGGAAACACCTACTACTATAGCCCATCGTGGGAGTTCGACACTGTTGCTGCCAGTTTTACAAATGTGGCAGAGGAGCCTACATTTTACAAGCACGCATTTACCACGCCAGTGGATGTTACCCGGGGGACTCCATTAGCTATGACTGATAATCGTGGTTACACTACATCCTTCGAGTATGATTCGTGCAGCTTTCCTGTCAAACAGACATTCAGCGATGGTCCGAACGGTACAACTTCAGGAGGTACTTATGAGGAAATGGGTTACAACGTTTATCATCAGCTAATCCGATACAGAGACAGGCTGGGCAGAGTCACGTTGAACTCCTATGACTCACTAGGGAATCTCTTATCGACCGAGGTAGGGATAGTCGACACCACACCAAGTCGCGGTGCCCCGGAATCTGGGTCGAACGATATTGTCATTCCTTCCGATTATGGCCAGTACACCTTTGAGTATTACCCACCCGGGCACCAGAACGAGTACTTAATGTCTGCGGCGGTTGATGCCAACGGCAACAAAACCGAATATTTTTACAGCGCTAAGCACTTGCTGATCAAAATCATAGAACCGCCAGATACAATGGGGGGTGCGCGAGCTGAACAAGTATTTACTTTCGACAATGTAGGGAGGCTTATTACTACAACCGATCCTGTGGGTCGGACAACAGAGTTTTTCTATGATGAACGTGACAGGACCACGAAGACGCTGTATGCCGATGGGTCTACCGAGCGATACATATATTATGGGGCGGGACTGAAGGCCAATATGCTGCATAAATATACAGATCGGAACGGAAGTGTGACCGAGTTTGAGTACGACAATCGTGGGCGCTATACCAAAGAGATTATGGCGGCGTCAACCATGGATTTGAACGACAACGAAACACCGATTTTAGATCCGAACGTGAGAGTTGAGAGTACGTGTTCCTACTTAGATGGTACTGACCAAATGATAAGCAGGATAGACCAAGGGGAGCGTACCGATTTCACTTTTGACCACCGCCATCGACTAATTGAAATTACTGTATATCCACGAGTGGGTGTTAGTCTCACATCCAAAGAGACCTATGTTGACAATCAAATAGTTGTGTCCGAAGACTTTTATGGCAGAAAGGAATACGCCGTTTACCGCGATTCCGACGGCTTTCTTGTTCGTACTGTATCTGGAATGGTGCCTGAGTTTTCAACTGACCAACCTTATATTCTGGAAAGAGATTTGACCCCTAATGCTCCCTATCTAATTACCGATTTTGAAGTTGACGCAGAACGTCAGATTCTCAAGAGTACAGATCCAAGAGGCATTGAGCATAGTTCGTCTTATGACAGCAGGGGAAGAATCATACAGTCGGCAATAGCCTCTTCCAGTCCGATACTGGCCAAGACCAATATGGTGTATGACCCTAATGGCAATGTGACCCAAATACAATGGCCTCGGACCTTTTCTGAAACAGGCGATTTCTACACAGAATTGACCTACACCGGAAGGAATCTGATCGAATCAATAACCCAAGCTGTCGGTAAACCATCTGAGTCGACGGAAGCAATTCGCTACAATCTGGACGAAACCATTAGGTCAACCTTAGATGCGCGCAATTTTCTTTGGACAACGAAGTGGTACACCTGCTGTGCAAGGGCTCAGGCAGTAGTGGATCCAACCGGGGCTGGAACTGTCTCGAACACAGATTTCATTGGAAATATCACTCATGAAGCAACCGTATCTCTAATAACTGGTCAAAATCTTAATTCGCTAACCGAAGTCCGCAATGAGTCTACGACTCGGTATGATGCACGCCATCGTCCCAGTGAAAGCACAGATTGGCATGTTCCGCCGGGGAGCATTGACAGGACGAATCCGCCGATAGCGGGAGATGTTGGATATCCAGTAGCGAGTGGCATAACATCGCAGCTTCTATATGATGAGAATCTCACTGACAACATTGGTCTGGATGCATCGGCAAACAATCCCAGCATCAACAAACTGTTAACGGAATTAGCTAGTGACGGCATTATGTTTGGCTCCGGAAGTGATGGATATGCTACATCTATGGTTAATCCTGAGGGAGAAGTGTTTGTTCAGGTTTATGATGGTATTGGGAGAGAAGTGATGAACGGATGGATCGATCCTGTTACCAATGATCCTATTACGTGGAAGACCACGATGTATGATACCCTGATCAATCTGGGTTCTCCTGGCTCATTATTACAAACAATATTGATAGATGCGCTGGATCACAAATTCAGTAATGGGACGGACGCTATGCAGCGAGCTTTACTATCCCTAGATGAGAAAGGCGAGATAACAAGATATTCGTACGACGCAAACAGTAATCTCATTGCAATCCGCGATCCCAACAATGTTGGGCAGAATTGCGTGTACGATCAACGCGATAGACAAATCTTGTGCGTTGATACACATAATGACAGCACTGCCTACTCCTTTGATGACCATGATAATTTGGTAACAGAAACTGACGCTAAAGGTGCTTCCATCTCATACGTATTTGATGCTAAAGACAGATTAGTCTCGACAACGGACCGAATAAACGGGGTAACCACCTTAGAGTATGATGACAATGACAATCAGACTAAAATTATCGATTCCGAGAACAAATCAACATCCTACATATTTGACTCACGAAACTTCAATACCAAAATCATATATCCTGATTTGGAAGAAGTTGACTTTGAATACGATGAAGCATGGCGACTCGCTAGAAAGCAGGATCAATTAGATGATTTTGTCCTTTACAAATATGATATGCTCGATCGTCTGGTCCAAAGGGACTATTTCGATAGTTCAAAAACTGCTCAAGACCCTCCCGATGACTCTGACGTGCTTAGCTATGACGATGCTCTACGCTTAACTGCTGCAAGCAAAGGAAGATATTCGAACACCTGCACTTACACCTACGACGATGCTGGCAGGATGGTGGCCGATTCGTTCTCGATATATGGCCAGAGTTTTATTTCCAACTACACCTATGATGCAGATAATCGAAATATTACAATCGACTATCCCGATGGCTCAAGAGTAGAGCGCACTTTTACAGACAGGAATCAACTGGAGAATATCACGTACGACGAAAATGTGCTCGGTCAAGCAAGTCCCAATTCGTTGCTACAGGTGATGTCGTTTGAATACGATGCCGGTTTGAGAGAAACAACAGCAGACTACGGGAATGGACTCAAGAGAAGGAAACTATATACTAGAAGGGATGATCTTCTTACTGGAATTGTGGTTAATGGTAAGCCGGGGCTGAGTCTTTCTTACTCGTATGATGAGAACAAGAATGCGATGTCTGAGAATATGGGAGGCGTTATGGCTCCATATGGCTCTAGTGTACCAGAATCGGGGGGATACGATCCAGAGGAGAGGATTAATCAATGGTCACGAAAAAATGGCGACACGGCTAGCTGGAGTCTGAGTCTGGTAGGTGACTGGAACAGCTTTCACCTAAACGGTACGGATCAAAGCAGGGTGCACAATGATGTCCATGAAGTAATCAGCATGGATGTGGAGCCGCTTACTTACGACAATAAAGGAAATCAAAATCAGGATCATCGAGGAAGAGCGTTAACATTGGACTTTGACAATCAGCTTGTTTCCGTAGATTCCTCCGGGCAACTGGTTTCGTTCACATATGATGCAATTGGACGAAGGGTTGGTAAGCTGATTGAGACCGATACGACGGTCTATGTTTACAGTGATGACCAGGTCGTTGCCGAATATTCGAATAATAACTCGGGCTCATTGAGTCCTGACCGAAAGTATGTGTATGGAAGATACCTAGATGAAGTGCTTCTTATGCTTAGTGATACTGGAAATGGTGAAGAACCGTTTTACTATCATTACAATAGAAGGAATTCCGTGATTGGTGTTACCGATGATATGGGTGACGTGGCCGAGCGATACCATTTTACACCATATGGTAGAACTGCTATATTGGCGCCTGATGGTCTAACTAAACGATCTCTTAGTACTATTGGCAATCCTTACTTGTTTACCGGTAGGCGAATGGACGGTGAAACTGGTCTTTACTATTTCCGCGCCAGATTCTATGACCCGGAGCAAGGTCGCTTTTTGTCGCGAGACCCCTCAGGATACGCTGATGGCATGGGTATGTATGAGTATGTTGCAGGCAATCCTTTGAATTATAGCGATCCGACTGGGATGAAATTCATCATTGACCGCAAACCTATTCTAACAATAAACGAGAGTAGTCAGAAGAAGTTTAATGAAGCTAAAGTAAAGTTCTTAAAACAATTTAGTGGAAAAGAATATACGACCGACGATCGGAGTGTTGCTACGGAGATATTCAATATTATGGGTAACTCGTTGACCCCATACAAGTACTCTCGAATGGAATTGAAAATGATGGTTGACTTAAGACTAGCAATACGGAAAGCGGCCTTAAGACTGCAGGAATTGAAATATTCATTCGCCAGCGTCACAAATGGACAAACTAGGGTCAATGGAAAATGGTATTCAACCGCTTGCCACATACAGTGTCCTGCGAATACATATCTTAAGCTAGATAAAGTTAAACGCAAGGCGAAGGGCAAAAAGTGGCGAGGGGCAACGAGACTGGGCAGACAGGGACGACGGGTACCTATACCTGGGCGCGGACGCTGGGTACCAGCTATGGTCCATTATTACTATCAGTTTTATACCGCAAAGGGAACTAACAAACCTTCAACGGCAATTGCAGCGATATTTAGCGGCACCAGAGCGAAAAAGGGCATCCCGGGATTAGCTTTTGATTGCGCCACTGCGCAGGTATTAGTATATCACTATGCATTATTAACTGTGCTAAAGGCTAGAAAGTATGATGCACTAGTTGGTAATCTGAACTGGGGCGGTAAACAGATGCTGGGCGGTTTTCAGGTCTTTGGGAGGTATTATCTTCAGAGTTCTTTTGGTAAGGATTCTTCAGGCAAGCGTTCTTTAGGCGATTTAATTCCAGGTGACATCAGACACCGTAAGGGCGAAAACATGACATACCTGGGGCTTGGTCAATACTACAACCATAATAACGGTATTATTACTCATACAAGATTTGGGAGCAGAGAGCTCAAAGGGCACTACAAATTTTCGTCCAGAACGATAAAAAAGTGTTGTAAGTAGGTAAAGGCATATGAAAGATTATCCTTATTGTTTGACGAACAATTACTATCGCGGACAATAACGTTGCTAAGGTGAGCTCGATCCCCCACAGGCATAGCTAATATCTCGGCACTTTCAGTGTGGGGGTTGATTAGTTATTTGGACCTTTGCATACACGTGATAACCGTCATGAGTATACTCTCCAGGCAGCATTTGATAAATTAAGGAATACAAATTGCCCCAAATCGGGATTTTTGTACTCCATTTGTACCCTGATATCGTAACGGCCTGATAGTTAGTAATAATTACTTTCTGCACTGGAAAGTAATTAAAGCCTCTAATCCCCCACCCCTTATTCTAAACATACTCCATCAAATCCACGTTCAAGAAGAGACCAGATCAATTATGACCAATCAAATCCAAATAGTCCGATACGCACCAAAATACGAAATGGCCTTCCATGATCTCAATATGGATTGGATTCGTACGTTTTTTCAGGTTGAAACGCAAGACATCAAGGTTCTGTGTAATCCGAAAGACTATATCATCGATCGGGGTGGGGAAATATTCATGGCCATACAAGATGGACAGGCATTAGGAACAGTCGCTATGCTGAAAATAGATGAAAAGTCAGTGGAGTTAGGAAAAATGGCAGTCTCACCTTCTTCTCAAGGCAAAGGAATCGGGAATACATTGCTCAAGCATGCCATCAATTATGCGCGTGATGAAAAATATGAATCTATTATTCTGTACTCCAATACGATATTAAATGCAGCGATTAAACTCTATCGAAAATATGGTTTTAAAGAAATTCCGCTCGAAGTTGATGGTTTGTATGAGCGGTCAAATATTAAAATGGAATTACGCTTAATTTAATCTATTTAGATACTACGGGCACTATGGTACTACGGTACTACGGCACTGTTTATTTAAAAGGATGGTCTCCAATCATGAATGAATCCTATCTTTGCCGCCCATCAAAAAAATAATGATGTCATTATCCAAAGATCTCCTGGATCGAAGTAATAACACCTGCGAACTTTGCAACTCTACTGATGAATTGCAGACCTATCTCGTGCCTCCAAAATCGGATGAGATAGTCGACAACCAAATTGCGCTTTGTAGTACATGCATTAGTCAATTGGACGATCCGGGTCCCGACGTCAATCATTGGCGATGCCTCAATGAAAGTATGTGGAGTGAAGTTCCAGCCGTCCAGGTGGTTGCCCATAGGATGTTGAAGAAATTAAATTCTGAAGGTTGGGCTCAGGATCTCCTTGGAATGATGTACATGGATGATGATACACTGGCCTGGGCAGAGGACGGAATTGAAAAGGAAGACCAGGTGATTCATAAGGATAGTAACGGGCATGTGTTAGAAGCCGGAGATAGTGTCGTCCTGATCAAGGATTTGAATGTAAAAGGAGCCAATTTCACAGCCAAAAGAGGAACAGCTGTCAGACGAATAAGTCTCGTGCACGACAATGCTGAACACATTGAAGGTCGAGTAAATGACCAACATATTGTCATCCTCACCAAATTTGTCAAGAAAGTTTGAATCTACGCACTACGGCACTACGGTA
This sequence comes from Saprospiraceae bacterium, assembly GCA_965249735.1. GTDB lineage: Bacteria > Bacteroidota > Bacteroidia > Chitinophagales > Saprospiraceae > JANQSS01. Next base: position 12,770 of record CBDFMS010000013.1, read on the forward strand.
CTCCGGTACTACGGCACTACGGTACTCCGGTACTCCGGCACTTTAGCATTCTTGCACAAAAAAAAACCGCAACGGTAAGCCATTGCGGTTTTTTATCTGATGAATAATTTAAATCATCTATTTCTTAATTATTTGTTTTGAAGCGATACCTTCTTTCGTTTCAATTTTCACAACATATGATCCGGCAGGAATATTATCCATTGATTTCGAATGGCTGAGTCCTTTATCTAAAGTTGTCAAAACTTAATCTGACAGTTTGGTCATATTAGTAGTAAAAATTATTACTTAACTATATAACCTCCCAGGTGGTTTTTCCGGCCAGGATAAAATCCAAATCTCCTTCTCCGTATCTTTCTATCGTATCTTCGATTTGTTCTTCCAAAATGTTTTCATAACACGGTTTGCTTTCCGAATAAAATACACCGAAAGGTCTTGGTAGGAAGGATTCATCATCCGGATCATTAAAAAACCCACCCAAGATGTTGGCTTTCCGTAGATCATTTTCATCATGTACCCACAGCTCATCCACATGATTTTCTTCATTGATATCCACTATTACCGGATTTAACCCATCCAGTTTGATGCCCTTATCTCCATTTTTACCGAATATGAGCGGCTCACCGTGCTCAAGCAATAAAGTCCTGTCCTCTTTTACCTCCTTATGCGCCAGGGGTGCAAATATTTTATCGTTGAACGTGATACAATTTTGGTATATCTCCACAAATGAGGTTCCCTGATGATCATTGGCCTGTTTTAAAATAGAACGCATGTGTTTTGGATCATTATCAATCGTCCGGGCAACAAATGTCCCACCGGAACCCAGGGCAAGTGCTATCGGATTAAATGGGTAATCTATCGAACCATGGGGAGAAGATTTCGTTTTCTTTTTCATCTCCGATGTGGGAGAATATTGTCCTTTGGTCAAACCATAGATCTGGTTGTTAAACAATATAATATTCATGTCAATATTCCTTCGAAGGGCGTGAATAAGGTGATTGCCACCAATTGACAGTGCATCCCCATCGCCTGTAATTACCCAAACACTCAGTTGGGGATTAAATATTTTTATCCCTGCTGCAATAGCCGGAGCGCGGCCATGGATGGTATGCATGCCATACGTATCAATATGGTAAGTAAACCTGGATGAACAACCAATTCCTGAAATAAATACCGCATCTTCCTTTCTTATCCCCTCCTGTGCCAAAACAGTTTGAATCTGTTTGAGAATAACGTAGTCACCGCAACCGGGACACCATTTGACAGCATGTGGTGTATCAAAGTCTTTGGCAGTCAGCACTGGCTTATCCTTCATCCGCTCAAGTGTATCTTTTGACATATATCTATTTTACTGTAGCTATATTAAAAAATAATTAATCATCAATCACAAAAGAGCCTTGATGGCTTTTATTAATTCTCGTTTTGTAAAGGGCAATCCTTTTACTTTATTATAACCTATCGCATCAATTAAATATTTTTCTCTGATGATTTTTATCAGTTGTCCATCGTTGATTTCGGGAATTAATATTTTATCAAATCTTTTCAGAAGCGCTCCCAAATTACGGGGAAGTGGATTTATATATCTCAGATGAAAATGGGAAACAGCATATCCTTCATTTATCAGATCCTGAGTCGCGGTTCTAATACTTCCCTCAGTGGAGCCCCACCCCAATACAAGTACCTTACCCTGGTTTTCTCCCAGGGCAATTTCTTGTTCCGGAATACTGTAGGCAATTTGTTGCACTTTTTCTTTTCTTGTTTGCACCATATGATGATGATTGTCAGGCTCAGTTGTCGGCATCCCCGTAATGTCTTTTTTCTCCAAGCCTCCAAGCCTGTGCATCAATTTCGGTGTTCCCGGAATTGCCCAGGGCCTTGCCAGTTTCGCATCTCTAAGGTATGGTTGAAAATCTCCTTCGATATCCCCGGCACTCACAAACTTCGTTTCTATATCCGGTAGGTCCGACGTCTTTGGAAACAACCATGGTTCAGCACCATTGGCCAGGTAGCCATCGCTCAAAAGAATAACAGGCATCATGTGTTCCAGCGCAATACGACAGGCTTCAAAGGCCGCCTCAAAACTGTCAGAAGGTGAAGAGCATGATATGACAACTGTCGGCGCTTCCCCATTTCGTCCATAGACAGCCTGAAGCAAATCTGATTGTTCCGTTTTGGTTGGTAAGCCGGTTGAAGGTCCTCCGCGCTGTACGTTGACGATAACTAAGGGAAGTTCTGTCATCACAGCCAAACCCAGGGCCTCTGTTTTGAGGGCCATCCCCGGCCCTGAGGTACCGGTCACTGCAAGACCACCCGAAAAAGAAGCTCCTATCACGGCACAAATGGCAGCAATTTCGTCTTCAGCCTGAAATGTTTTGACACCAAAATTTTTGTACCGCGCCAATCCGTGCAAGATATCTGAAGCAGGTGTTATGGGATAAGAACCGTAAAACAGCGGAATTCCCGCCTTTTTAGACGCCGCTATCAAGCCTAAGACGATGGCATGGCTTCCCATGATTCCCCGGTAGACACCCTTAGGCATCGGAGCCGGAGCTATCTCATATCGCGTGGTGAATATTTCACTTACCTCTCCATATATTTCTCCCGCTTTTAATGCCCGGATATTTGCTTCCAACACGGCAGGTTTCTTTCCGAATTTTGCTTTCAAAAACGCAATGGTATCACCTGAATCTCTCGAAAACATCCAATAAACAAGACCGAGAACAAACATATTGCGGCACCGATTCTTCTCTTTTCTACCCAAATCCATATCCACCAGGGCTTCCTTTGTTTGCTTGGCGATATCAACCGGATAAACCCGATATGCCTGTAAAGAATCATCGGTTAAAGGATCGGTTTCATAACCGGCCTTCGAAAGGTTTTTAGTCTTAAAACCACTGGTGTCTGCAATGATGATGGCACCCGGTTGCAACCTATCAGAACTTGTTTTTAAAGCAGCGGCATTCATGGCTACCAATACATCAAAATCATCTCCCGGCGTACTGACTTTTACACTTCCGAAATGAAGCTGAAAGCCCGATACTCCGGATATCGTGCCTATTGGTGCTCTTATCTCTGATGGAAAGTCGGGAAAATTGCGTACGTCGTTGCCAACCAATGCGGTGTTGTCTGTAAAGCGGTAGCCCAATAATTGCATTCCATCTCCGGAATCACCCGCAAATTTAATGACCACTGAATCCCTACTTTCCGTCGTTTTTTCCAAATCTAGTTCCCTGGACATAAGCTAATCGAAATCATTGTTTATTGCCTCAAAAGTAACTAAGTTTGAGGTCAACAAAAAATGTCCCGGACCCTATGTACCAAAATCGTTCTGACGAAATTTACTTCACTACATCTGACTTGTTAATAGCCAGGTAAATGAATGAAAAATGAAAGGGGAAGTGTCAACTATTCATGCCTATGGCGCAATCATTTTGGCTGGTGGCAAATCGATAAGGATGGGGCATCCCAAACCCTGGTTAAGGGGTCATGATGGAATCTCTTTCGCTTTCAATTTAGTGCGAGCTTATAAAGCTTTTGGTTGTAAAAAAATTGTCTTCGTTATAAATGATGCCTTTTGTAAATCACCATGGGAAAATCAAATTAATGAAATTGATCAAGTAGCAGAAGTAGTAAAAAATATGCACCCTGAAAGAGGAAGATTTTATTCTCTGCAACTGGCAGTAAATCAATTTAATTCTACTGACTTTGTTTTCATTCATAATGTAGATAATCCATTTATAAATCTCCAATTGCTTGAAATTCTTAAATCTAAAACGCTCAAAAACATGTATACAGTTCCGACAATTGGCAATAAAGGGGGGCATCCGATATTAGTTTCCGGAGATATTATTCAACAAATCAGTAAGTTTCAGGATCATACATTGAATCTGAGAAATGTTCTTCATCAATATATTCGGAATGATGTAGCTGTGCCCTGGAAGGGCATTTTAGCCAATATAAATACAATGGACAGATATGAAGAATACATTGCTATGGCCAGCAATAAAATTTGTCATTAATAGAAAGTGGAAGCCATTTACGAAAATATACTTCAAGCCCGGCAAAGTCACAGAAAAGCAGTACTGTGCATTGTAGTAGCTATTAAAGGATCCGCTCCCGGAAAACCGGGGGCAAAAATGCTTGTTTATGATAATGGAGAAATCATGGGGTCTATTGGGGGTGGTAAGGTTGAAAAAAGGGTTATTGAAGATGCGCTTGAACAATTAAAATCAAATGAACCCAAATTATTCAAACACGATCTACTCAAAGATCTTCAAATGTCTTGTGGTGGAAGTATGCATATATATATTGAACCGATCATGAAAAACAAACAATTATACATATTTGGTGCAGGTCATATCGGGCAGGCCTTGGCTAACTTTGCATCGAGTCTACAATTTGAGTTATTTATTATTGATGACAGAGTAGAATATCTGGATCAGGTAGAAATAAAAGGAGTCAATAAAATTCACGGTAACTTTAAGGATATATTAGCTTCCCTGTCTTTTGATAAAGACAGCTATATCGCGATTATGACCTATGAACATTCCTGTGACAGAGACATCCTTGCTCATTGCGTCAAGCAAAACTTTGCCTATCTGGGAATGATCGGTAGTCAGCGAAAAATTGAAATAACAAAAAAAGATTTATTGGGCCAAGGAATTGCCACACCAGCAGAACTGACAAAAGTGGACATGCCCATGGGTTTGAAAATAAAGGTAAATACACCGGAAGAAATCGCTATTAGTGTTGTAGCGAAGATCATTGATATAAAAAATTCACCTCAAGTATAATGCAAAAAAAAGTAGCAATTGTTACAGGATCAGCAAAAGGAATTGGTAAAGCTATTGCCTATAGGTTGGCAAATGAATCATATTTCATCGTCCTGGTTGATGTAGATGACCAAAATGGAAAAATCCTGGAAGGAGAACTGGGAAAAGAAAATTCAAGATTCATTCACTGCGATGTTAGCCGGGAGGAAGAAGTTGCAGTCTTATTTCAAACCGTTATAAACGATTACGACAAGGTAGATGTACTTGTAAATAATGCAGGAATACTACGAGACAATATAATCTGGAAGATGCCTTCGGAAGATTTTGACTCCGTGATACAGGTCAATCTAAAAGGTCCCTGGTTGATGTGTAAAGAGGCATCAAAAATTATGAAAAAACGAAATGCGGGCCGGATTATCAATATTGCTTCAAGAGCCTGGCTTGGAAACAGAGGACAGAGCAATTATTCAGCCTCTAAAGCGGGTATTGTAGGACTGACGAGGGTGTTGGCTTTAGAGCTTGGTAAGTATAATGTTTGTGTGAATGCCATAGCTCCGGGACTGATTGACACACCTCTAACACAGGCATTACCTGAGGAAATAAGACAAAAACTAATTCAGGCTCAGCCGACAAAAGCGATGGGAAAACCAGAAGACGTTGCAAATACTGTCGCCTTTTTGGCTTCAGAGGAAACACAGTTTATTACCGGTCAGACAATTTATGTCGATGGCGGTAAGAGCATTGGGGCAGGTCTATAAACCTGGTATAGCGAGACAACCATTTAAGACGTAATTAACGGAGTTTGTAGCTGAAAAATCGTTATCCTTGTAATGTATTAAATTAGAATTTTCTCGTGAAAGTTTTAAGACTTAAAGTCAACGACGTACAGCATAAAATTTTGATTGATGAGCACGACACATTGGTTCACGTGCTTCGCGACAAACTCATGCTTACAGGCACCAAATCCGGCTGTGAACAAGGCAGTTGTGGCGCCTGTACTGTTTTAGTGGATGAAAAAGCCGTTCAAAGTTGCATCCTCCCCGCCCTGAAATGTCAGGATAGCAGCATTACTACTATTGAAAGTGTAGCGAAGAACGGTCAACTACACCTCTTACAGGAAAAATTTGTCAATAAAGGAGCCATCCAGTGCGGATATTGCACCCCCGGAATGGTGATGACAGCACTTTCTTTTCTTGAAGAAAACCCTTCCCCATCCGTTCCTGAAATCAAGGAGGCACTATCGGGTAATCTGTGTCGCTGTACCGGTTATAAAAAAATCATTGAGGCTGTTACTGAATATGTCCGGGAATCGAAAAATCCTGCCATTAGAAAAGAGAATGGGTCTGACCACCTCATGGTGGGCTTTCCGCGGCCCTACATTGAAGCAGCAAAGAAAGCTAAGGGAGAAGCGGATTATGCAGATGACATAAAAGTCAAAAATGCTTTATCGTGCAAATTTCTTAGAAGCACCTATCCGCATGCACGGATAAAATCTATTGATACTTCTGCAGCTAAAAATTTAAGTGGTGTTAGAGCAGTCATCATCGGTAAAGAACTCCCGATAACATTTGGCGTCTTACCAATCTCACAAGACGAAACGGCGATGGCTGTCGAAAAGACAAGGTACGTCGGAGAGATCGTTGCTGCGGTTGCTGCAGACAATGACAAGATCGCTAAAATCGCATGTGATTTGATCAAAATTGAATATGTCCCTCTTCACCCTTTTTTGGAAATGGAAGAATCCCTTGAAGATGTTGGTGAAAAGGAGCAAATTCATTCGCATAGCAAGTTCAATAACAACATTCACAAAAAAGCTGAGTTGCGATTTGGGGATCAACAAAAAGGCCTGTCTAAAGCCGTTCATACGTGTAGGGTGGATTTTCAATTTCAAGGTGTAACCCATGCTTTTACCGAACCTCATGCTGCAACTGCCTGGTGGGATAAAGATGGTCTCACGATGATAACGGCCACGCAAGTACCACATTACCTGCACCGGTACCTGTCAAAAGTACTGGAAGTCCCGATGAACAGGGTACGTGTCATCAAACCATATGTTGGTGGCGGATTTGGAGGCAAAAGTGATCCATTTCCACATGAGATGATCATCGCGCATCTTTCCCGAAGATTGGGTCAGGCGGTCAGAGTTAAGCTGAATAGAGAAGAAGTTTTTCTCACAAATCATGGACGACATCCGACTAAGATGACAATGGAGATGGGCATCAATCCGGATGGAAAGTTTGAAGTACTGGATGCCGATATTGTGATAGATGGTGGAGCCTATGCCAGCTTTGGTGTGGTTACTACCTATTACAATGGCGTTTTATTGCAGGCTCCATATAAGATAGACAATCTTGGATTTCGTACCCGTCGGGTCTATACCAACAAACCACAAAGTGGTGCGATGCGTGGGCACGGGGCTGTAAATTCCAGGTTTGCTGTTGAAACTATAATTGACCGTCTCGCAGAGCAAATCCAAATGGACCCTTGTGAGCTGCGATTCAAGAATTTTTTGGACAAGGATACCCTCACCATTGGGCAGTACAGAATTACCTCCAATGGAAGCTTCGAGTGCCTTAAAACAGTTATGGAACAATCCAATTGGAAGGAAAACTATGGAAAATTGGAGTATGGGAAGGGATATGGTGTAGCCTGTGGATTCTTTATCAGTGGCAGCGCATTACCAATTCATTGGAATGAATATCCCCAATCGGTAGTACACTTGAAAGTGGATTTGGATGGACGTGTTCTGATCACTTCCGGTGCCAGTGATATAGGCCAGGGTAGCGACACCATGCTGGCAATTGTCGTAGCTGAAGTGCTCGGCTTGAGCATGGAAAACATAGCCATACTGGCTGCGGACACATTGCTGACACCCATTGACCTGGGAAGCTATTCAAGCCGGGTGACGTTTATGGCAGGTAATGCAGCAAAAATGGCTGCAGAAAATCTTCGTGAACAAATACTGAATTCCGTTGCCAATATCGAGGGAACATCCTTATCTGAGCTAAATATTGACAAAGAGAGGGTATTTACCAATGATAGACAGGTGGATTTGAGTTGGCAGGAGGCTGTAGAAATGGCAATGCGCAAAGTAGGTGCTCTGAACACATCCGGTTACTATAATTCACCGAAATTGGGTGGCAATTTTAAGGGAGCAGGGGCGGGACTAAGCCCGTCGTACAGCTTTGGCGCTGTGGCAGCGGAAGTACATATTGATAAGTCAACCGGCCTGGTCAGAGTCGAAAACATATGGGGTGCACATGATGCCGGTAAAGCCTTAAATCCATTAGCCGTAGAAGGCCAATTGGAAGGCTCATGGCATATGGGTTTGGGCCAGGCACTAAGCGAGCAAATGTTGTATCGGGATGGTTTGCTGGTCAACGGCAATTTACTCGATTATAAGATCCCAACGACACTGGATACTCCGGATATTCACTGCAACATTGTTGAATCCATCGATCCGGAGGGACCCTTTGGTGCAAAAGAATGCGGAGAAGGGGCATTGCATCCTGTAATACCGGCAGTAGCTAATGCCATTTACGACGCTATTGGCGTGAGGGTTACTTCTTTACCTATTAATCCGGAAGAACTTTTGAAAGAAATGAAGAAAATCAAGCAGGAAGTCGCCATATGATTGCTGAAGAAATATACTTACAGCCTACAACAGTTGAAGAGGCTATTGAAATGGCCGAAGAACATAAAGATGGATTTAAGTACCTGGCCGGAGGAACGGATGTTATGGTCAATCGATATCAGGGAAATGAAAAAGCACCTTGTCTGATTGATTTAGCGGGTATAACCGAACTCAAAGGTGTGGGAACGGGTGAAGATTTTCTTCGGATAGGAGCACTCACCATCCTTGACGACCTAAAAAAATCAAATGCTATTTTAGATGAATTTCCCATGTTAGTTGAAGCGGCCAACTCCGTAGGCTCGCCGCTGATTCGGAAATCGGCCACCATTGGTGGAAATGTCCTGTGTGAAAATCGATGCTTATTCTATAATCAAAGCGAATGGTGGCGAAACTCAATTGGATTATGTCTGAAATGTGAAGGAGACATCTGTATTGCCACGAAGGGTAAAAAAGCTTGCTTTTCCGAATTGGTTTCTGATACTGCACCTGCTTTGATAAGCATGGACGCTGAAATAGAGATCATTGATCAGGAAGGGGAACGAAGAATCAAGTTGGAGGACATTTATTCAGGCGACGGTGTCAATCCGATAAACCTAAACAGATTGGCAATTGTCAAAGCGCTATTGTTACCACTTAATCGTGAGTTTAAAACTGTATTCAAAAACTCAGACAAAGAGAAAGTCTTGAATTTACATCCCTCACCAGCGCAATAGCACTTGATAAAAATGGACGCTTAAAAATTGCATTGGCAGGAGTAGATCCAAAAGCTGTAGTCGTCCCGGGAACCGCCGAAAGCGACCAAAGTGAGTTGATTAAAAAGGCGGTTAAAGGAGCCAGGGCAATTGATAATGACATGTATTCAAGAAAATATCGCCGGGAAATGATCAGTGAATTTCTGAATCAGAGTTTTGAAGAATTATCAATTTAGCTTTGGCACGAATATGCGTATTTATAAAGAATCAAAGAAGTGCCTCAATAGAATTTCGTCTTTCCTTACCAATCAAACTGTATTGAATTTAGCTACTTCTATCAATAATATCCCGTATTGTGCTTCCTGTTTTTATGTTTATGAAGAAAAGAACAAATTTTTAGCTTTTAAATCAAAGAAAGACAGCAGACATATCCTGGAAGCTATCCGGCAGAAGAATGTTGCCGGAACAATATTGCCAGATCAACATAATCCGGCCTCTATCAAAGGTATCCAGTTTCAAGGAATCCTTGTTTTTCCAGACCCTGAAATCCTTTCTTCAATAAAAGGAAGTTATTATCGGAAATTCCCTTATGCCAGGGCAATCTCCGGAGATATCTGGATTATTGAATTGAACTTTATAAAAATGACTGATAACAACTTGGGGTTTGGCAAAAAACTCGTCTGGACCAAAAACTGATGATAAAGAATTGTATACACTTCAAATTGATAATATAACATACTTTCGAAATCATGACTAATAACCCCATTGAATATTTGATCGCCGAGCATGATGTCATTAGTCGTGTTGAAGAATTAATTCCTGACATCGAGCGCTGCCGACATACCAATATTGAGGTGTACGAAGAAACTATCCAAAAACTGATCAGTTTTTTCAGGGAGTACGCGGATAAATTCCATCACTTCAAGGAGGAAGAAGTTTTATTTCCAAAGATGAATGCGCATCACCATTTTTCACAGCAAGAGCTGATAGACGAACTGGAAGACCATCATGAACTATTTCGAGAGCGGCTTTCTGCTATTGAAACTTCGATACATGAAAAAAATTACGAACAGGCTCAGTACAACCTGGAAACTTACTTAGATGAACTTTTGAGCCATATTGGGGCTGAAAATGATGAGCTCTTTGTCATGGCAGAGACCTTGTTTACAGATAACGAATTAGAATCTATGTACTTTTCTTTCAAGGATATAGATATGAAATTCGGAGAGGATAAAAAACAAAATCTGGTTGAATCGCTGGATGAAATTGAAAAGAACATTCCGGACTGACCGCGTATTGTTTCGTCGTGTGGTATAATTAAAACAGAACTGATCATGGAGCAAAGGAGAGAAAATCTCAATGTCTATTTGGAACCCACAAAATTCATTGATAGTGATTCGCCTGAAATAATAAATTTTGTCAGTGATCATGTTTACGGGATCAGCGATGTTACGGAAAAATTGATTCATTTATATTACCTCGTTAGGGATAATATAAAATATGACTTTTATACTATTGATATTTCTAAGGAAAGCTTGGTAGCCAGTGAAATATTAAAAAAACAACGGGGTTATTGCATTCCCAAAGCCATATTATTAACTGCCTTGGCAAGGGCGGATCGGTGTCCCTTGCAGATTAGGGTTTGCTGATGTGCGTAATCATTTGGCTACAGAAAAAGTGCTGACTATGCTGCGGACAGATCTCTTTGTTTTTCATGGATACGTTGAAGTTTTTCTTCAAGATAAATGGATTAAAGCTACGCCGGCCTTTGACCGTACTCTGTGCGAGAAATTTGGTGTAAAAGCTTTGGATTTTGATGGTGAGCATGATTCAATTTTCCAGGCTTTCGACAAAGAAGGCGGCAAATACATGGAATACATCAATGATTACGGTTGCTTTGCGGATTTACCGCATGGATTGATGACAAGTGTATTCTGCGAGGCCTATCCACATATATTCAACAAGAATAACTCCGGCACAAAAAATATGACTCTACTTTGGAATTAATAGAAGTCTGTACAATTCAAGCTAGCAAGATTAATCATTTTTCCAAACGGGTTTTCTTTTCTCCAAAAACGCATTGATGCCCTCATTTGCATCATTGGTTTCCATTAGTTCATTGACATACATATCCTCCAACACAGGCAGAAATTTTCTCAATACGTGATTGAAGTACATCCGGGAAGTTTTGATCGCATAGCGCAAGGAAGAAGCACTTTTGGGCAAGATATTCTTTTCAATCCATTTATTGACTCCTGCGTGCATGGCCTCTTTATCTTCGAATAGCTCTGAGATAAGCCCCATTGATTCTGCCTTTTCAGCTGATATTGACTTTCCCGTAATAAGCATATTTTCTGCCCGTGCATATCCGATTTTTAACGGAAGCAAGAGTGATGCAGGTGGGGGAAATACTCCCAAAACAATTTCAGGCTGCCCCATCATTGCTGATTTGTCAGCATACATAATGTTGCATATCAGGGCAAGTTCAAGTCCTCCACCAAGGCACTGGCCCGAAATTTTGGCAAGGGACGGAATTGACAGGTCCATTATTTTATAAAACAACCCATGAAATGCGCTTAACATGGCGGCTGCATTTTCTTTGGTATGTTCTTCGACACTCGCTCCAAAAGAAAAATGCTTTCCTTCGCCTTCAAAAGTGATGAGTTTCAAATCTTTTTGATGAGCGAAGTCATCGAGTAATTTGTGCAATTCAGCCATCATCACAGAGTCCAAAACATTGCCCTTACCATCGTCCAAACGAATTCGGGCCACTGACTGATCAAACAGATACTCTAATTTTATTTTATTCATCATTAGCCATATTGAATTGCGGGGAAATAGCCTCATGCATCTCATCATTCCATTCCATCCCTTTTGCGAGCATTTGTCGCAATTTCACAAAATCGACTTCTCTATTTCCTCTTGGTCCATCATTAAATGCCCTGAACCCGGCTTTGGCTTCTGTCATCATATTGAGTGCCAGCCAATCTCTATTACTCTCTTTATTTTTATCCCAGTGTTCTAATTTTTTCTTTCTGATAGAATTGATTGTTTTACTGAGGCAATTAGGGAAAGTCATCATCAATTTGGTGCACATTTTGTCTACGGCTTCATCTAATAAGGACAGATCAACTTCTCCTGATTTCAACAATTTTTTAGCCTCAACCAAATGCTCTCCTTTTTTCAATTTTCCATAAATAATCTCTCCTGTTTTCTTACTCATCCATCTGTCCGTCCGAACAAGTGGATTACAAACAAACTCACCATCAACTTTCAATGCCGGTACGATCTCTGTAAGCAAACCAAACCTTGACGCTTCATGTGCGCTCCATGGGTCACAGACTGTACAGGAGAACAATGCCAACTCTACTCCCACAAAAAGATGTAAAAAATCCGTTGAGCCCCCATCGGGAGCACTACCATGCTTGGGTCCGGCTTGTCCAAATCGGGCCAAATCCTGTGCGATGGAGAAATCACAGGCCATACCAATCTCCTGTCCTCCACCAATGCGCATCCCGTTTACTCTGTTGATGACAGGCTTATCGCTCATTAAAATTGCTGAAACCATGTCGTTAAATAATCTCATATACTGCTTATACTCCTGTGGATTGCCTGCATAGTATTCGGCATACTCCTTTGTATTACCACCTGTACAAAAGGCTTTATCTCCTACTGCAGTAAATACAATGGCTACAACCGATCTATCGTTTGAAGCTTCTCTAAAAGCAAGGATTATTTCTTTTATGGCATTGGTTGTATAAGAGTTGTATTGAGTTGGATTATTTAAAGAAATCCAGGCATTGTATAATTCATCTACTTCATTACCTGCCAAATCCTTTACCGGGCGTTTTTCGTAAATAATATCTGCGTAATTGTAATCTACTAAATTGTGATTGTTTAACATATCTCTTGATTTTTTTATTAATTTATGGTACAAGTACCGATCTCTTATTATATTTATGTGCCAGCGTGTTTTTAAACACTTCATTGATATCTGATAGTGGGAAAGTCTCTACGAACTGATCAACTTTCAACAAATCCCTGGCCACCAATTCTACTACTTCAGGATAAAGTTCAGGTTTACAACCCCAGGTACCTATAAGTTTGGCATCAAACGCCATCAGGTTACTCAACCTAAGATTCAATTTATCCATAGTAAAACCAACAATTGATAGTGTGGAGGCATATGTAACCAAACCGAAAGCCAGGCTTTGACCTTCACTCGTACCTGACATCTCAAATATTTTCCAACCATATCTCGACACTCCCAACTCTCTAGCAATCTCTCTAACCTTGGTTTTAATTTCTTTAAAATCCAAAGCTTTGGTATTTAATATAGCATCAATACCATTTTTCTGGGCTATTTCTAATTTATTATCATCAATATCCAGGGCTAAAACCCTGGCACCTTTAATTTTAGCAATTTGAGCGCCGTATATTCCAACTCCACCAACTCCAATGACGATAGCAAAATCTCCTTCTTGCAATTCTGATTTGTCAATAACCTGGTATGGTGTGGAGATGGCATCCGCAATAACAGATAATTGCTCTAATGCGTATTTCTCCAAAATATTTTCAGGTACCGGACAAAGATATCTGTAAGGCACTACTATATGTGTGGCAAAACCACCATCAAAATCATTACCCGGCATTAATTGATTTTGGCAAATATTACTTCTTTCATTCCTGCAAAGCTCGCATTCCCCACAAGGTAAAACTGCCGGTATTATTACTTTCTTTCCTTTCCAATTTTCCGGACCATCAATTACAGTGCCACTAATTTCATGTCCTAAAGTAAGTGGTAGTTCTTGCTTGGTTTTTACTCCATAGTGCCAAAAACTGATATCAGTATGGCACACGCCACATCCGGCAATTTCAATTAATGCTTCATTCTCTTTTATTTCGGGTAAGGGAGATTCAATTAACTCAAAATCCGCATCTCGCTCAACCATTTTCCACTGTCTCATTGTGTTTTCCATATAAAATATAAATTTGTGTTCCAAATAAAATACAAGACATAAATAAACCACCAACATTTATCAAAACAAAAGGGAGTGCATCAACCCTTCAGACAATCAATGATTTTTTTGCAGTTTTCCAGTCTTGGTACAGTCACTCTAAACGCTTTAGATTCGCCAAAAGGGTCCATTTTTCTTGCTATTAATTTACTCCTGGCAAGTTTATCAAAGGTAACATCCCGCTCCTCTTGGTTGTCAAAAAAAACGAAGATAAAATTACTTTGTGACCGTAGTACATGAAGACCCAGATTACCAAGTTCCTCTTCTATAAATGATCGGCCTCTTAAGTTCATTTCAAAACTGTCTCTCACAAATTTTTCATCCTTAATGGCGGCCGAAACCGCGACTGCAGCCAAGCGACCTACAGTGAAAGGCGCCTGGTAATATTCAAATTTCTCTATAATATCCTTAGCTGCAATCGTGTAACCAACCCGCAGGCCTGCCAACCCATATATCTTGGAAAATGTCCTCATTACAATTAAGTTCGGATACGTTCTTTGTAATTTTAAGGTGTCAGGATAGTTCTCATCAGCGACATATTGACAATAAGCTTCATCAATGACAACATACGTATGCGGCAAAACGGTCCGAAGTAATTTAAGCAGTTCCTTTTCAGTAATGATGTTGCCGGTAGGATTGTTGGGGTTAGCAATGATGATAAGCTTTGATTTGGCATCATAGTGTTCGATAATCGAATCTACATCAATTCTATATTCATTCATCCGGGCAAACTTCGTTTCTACATCAAAAATCTTAGCGAGTAATTTATATGCAACGAACGTGAGTTTCGGGATAATTAAATTTTCCCCTTTGTCAACAAAATTCCGAATGATTATATCCAAAGCTTCAACCAACCCGGCTGATACGAAAATATTTTTAGGACTAAGTTGATGATAGTTTGCCAGAATTGATTTCAATGACCCGGAGTGTGGCTCGGGATAACGATTCATCGAATTTGCTTGTGCTACCACGGCTTCCAATGCCTTCGGTGACGGACCTAGCGGGTTCTCATTTTGAGATAATTTAATTTTTTCCTCTGCTTTTGTCTGTTCTAAACTCATCAAATTACTATTCTGCATAAATTATGAAGAACTTCCTTCCTGTACCATGCAGAAGCTCTTATGTCCGAAATTGGGACGGCATATTCCAATACCTTCCCGGCAAAAGTTTCTCTATCTGTTTCAGTAAATGACAGGATATTTTTACCCAACAAAAAATCACAAGCTGCACTTGCAAAAGGAATGGTTGGCGCCACAGCACCACAGCCTACCCCTGCTTTTTGAATTACTCCATGTTCCAAATATTGAATGTGATACGCTAAAGAAACTATTGAAATTTCCATTGAATTACGCACGCCTACCTTTTCAAATCCTGACTTTAATTTTAGTCCGATATTTTTAGAAATGGAAATACATTTCAAAATTTCATTTTTTGCAAGTGACGTTTTTCGAACCCCTTGAATAAGGCTTTCCAATGATTCTATTCTTTCTTTGCCATCCGAACTCAGTATACTGCATTTGGCCTGCAACGCGATGAGTGCTGCCGACATATCCGCTGCAGGTGAGGCATTACAAATATTACCTCCAACTGTGGCCGTGTTCCTAATTTGAATCGAAGCCACACTTTGAGCTGCCTCATGAAGTACAGGAAATTCCTTCTTAATCAATTTACTATTCACAATATCTGAAGCTGTAACCAAGGCTCCTAATACGATACTGTGTTCTTCTTCACTAATTGAGCAGAATTCGGGGTCCTCTAAAGTTGCAATATTAATGATATTCAACAGTTTTGTTTGCTGCTGTTTCAATTCCAAAATTAAATCGGTATAGCCGGCACCTATCCTAAAGTTATTGTGTCGATTGTCAGTCATTGCTTTTAGCAATTCTTCTTCGGTTGCCACGTTTATTACTTCGAAATCCATATTTTCTTTTCGTTATATGGGACGCTGAAAGCACAGATGATTAAAATTCAACTCTACTATTATCATACGTGTCTGCATTATTTGTGTTCTTGTCACTTTACTAATTCTTTTTTAGTTTCTTCTTGTTCCTTTAAAGCCTTCAGAACTTTTTCAGCTGTTATCGGAAGCGAATAAAACCGTACCCCTAAGGCATTTGAAACCGCATTTGCAATTGCTGCTGCTGTCGGTATCAAGGGTGCCTCCCCGGCTCCTTTTGATCCATAAGGTCCGGCTTCATCATAGGTCTCAATAGGATAAAAATGAACATCCGGCATATCTGTTGTGGTCAACAATTTGTATCCGTGGAAGCTGGGATTTTTAAGAATGCCCTCTTCATATATCATTTCCTCAGTAAGTGCATACCCCACCCCGGTTGCAACTCCGCCTTCCATCTGCCCCTGCAATCCCATAGGATTTAAGACTCTGCCTACATCCTGAGACACATGAACATGGAGCACTTTAACATTTCCCGTAATTGTATCAACTTCAACTTCAATAGCTTGTGAGGCAAATGCATAATTACCGGAAACATCACCTTTAAAGTTCTTATCCTGAAACTGACTTGGTGGTTCATAAAAGTAGCTAACGGTACACAATTCATGGGGTGAGCTGAAATGAATTTCACGAACCACTTTATCGATTTTAATTTCTGATTCATTAAAGCGCATCATACCATCAATATACTCCCAGTCATCCGTCTCCAGATTGAGCAATTCTGAGGCTTTTTTATTTAATTTTTCTTTTATTAGTTTAATTGCACCAAGCAATGAATTGCCGGCCACAAAACTAGTCCTTGAGGCATGCACTCCAACATCCCAGGGTTTAACATCCGTGTCTGTATTAATTACTTTAATTCTATCCACCGATATGCCCAATTCTTCAATAGCAATCATGGCCAACACTGTTTCAGATCCTTGCCCGATTTCATTAGACCCGGTAATAATTGTCAAGTATCCATAGTCATCCAATTTCAATATGGTACCGCAACCATCCGATCGATATATTTTGGCACCTCCACCAACATGTAGCATGGACGCAAGTCCAATTCCTTTTTTATATCTTCCGTTTTGTGGTTCATGAATCACTTGATTGAACCGACTTTCATTGATCACTTTTTCCAGTGCTGGAATCGCACCGCATGTTTTATAGAACAAGCCCTGCCCTGTCACTTCACCTTTATAATTGGCGTTTTTCAATCTTATTTCGGCTTTATCAATACCTAATTCTTCAGCCATCAGATCTATATTTATCTCCAATGAAAATGTGGCTTGAGGATTGCCATATCCTCTGAATGAACCGGCAAATGGATTATTGGTATATACCGCATGAGAATCAAAATTGCACGCGGGAATCTGATAAAGAGAAGAAAATGTTTGCATCATTACAAATGGAGTTGTTGCTCCCCAGGAGGTATATGCACCATTGTCCTTAATGATCTCAACTTCTCGAAAAGTAAAGTATCCATTTTCGTCAACACCGGTTGTCAGGTCGATTACCATTGCTTGACGGGTTGGAGATAATATAAATTCCTCTTCACGAGAGTACAAAATTTGAACCGGGTTTCCACTTTTCATTGCCAGTAGAGCACAAATTGGCTCGAACGGATGCATATCCAATTTACTCCCAAAACCGCCTCCAATTACGGGTTGAATAATTCTGATTTTTGAAGGATCCATTTTAAGGGCGCGAGCGATGTCTCGCTGATATAGAAAAGGAACCTGTGTAGAAGACCACAATATTAAGCTACCATCAATATTATTATACTCAGCCGTGATATTACTGGTTGCCATGCAGGCGTGAGTTACACGCGGAAGATTATATTTTCTTCGAATTATAACTTTACTTTTTGCTTTTTGTGATTTTAAATCACCATGCTCATAATGGAAAGATTGGGCTATGTTTTTATTAGCGTATTCCTCTATTCCTTTGCCAAATTCATTTATTTTTGGTGCATTTTCCTTTAGCGCTTCAATAGGGTCATAAACGCCCTTTTTTATCTCATATTCAACCTCAATGAGTTGGATGGCCTTGTCCGCAATAGCTTTCGTTCGAGCGGCCACTGCAGCAATTTCATCACGGTTACAATTAACCCTTCCATTTTTCAGAATGGGATGGTCTCTTTTGTGACTTATATTATTTACATCAACATCGTCCGCAGTGATCACACAGGCAACACCGTCAAGCGCTAGTGCTTTGGAAGTATCGATGGATATAATGTCGGCGCAGGGATGTTTAGTTCTTAGAATAGACCCGTGGAGCATATTGGGCAATTCAATGTCATGTCCATACACGGATAATCCTGAAACCCGCTCTTTTGCATCAAGTTTTGGATGTGATTTGCCTATATGTTTTAGTTCTTTTTTCATAAACTACATTCTATCCTTCATAGACGGCTTCTGCAGCATCAATAATTTTTACATAACCGGTACACCGACATAGGTTTCCTTCCAGACTCTTTTTAACCTCATCGCGCGTTGGCCTGATTCCTTCCGAAATACATTTGTCGCTAAACGCGGTCGTAGCCAGTACTATACCCGAAGTACAAAAGCCGCATTGCACAGCTCCATGTTCAATCATTTTTATCTGAACTTTATTTAGTGGTACTTCACTATTCCCTAATCCTTCGACTGTCGTAACTTCTTTACCGTTGACGTTAATCGCCAGATACAAACACGAATTGATCGCACAACCATTGACAATAACTGTACAAGCTCCACATTCCCCTTCCAAACACGCTGGCTTCGTACCTTTCAATTTGAGTTCATCTCGAATCAAATCTATCAATAACAATGAAGGTTTTAATTCCTTTGTAATGGATTTTCCATTTATTTTGAATGATATTTTCATAGTTTCAATAATTAATCAAGGACTAATTCAACAAGTAGCACGATTTCTAACTTCGACATCGCGCCTTTTGTTGATGTCCACTTAATTCAGCTGCGGATATGTCAATCCCCTTCTAAAAGACTCATAACATTTATCTTCGAATCCGTCCCGTACTATTTCTTTTATTGCCGCTTCAATAAATCTAATCCCAATTGGGAAATTGCTACTTGCGCAAGTTCTTCCTAAAACATATAAATCCCTTAATATTGCCTTTGTAATATCCTTGTTCTCAGTTATGAATATAATTTTCGAAATATTTGCTTTCAAATAAGTAACAAATTTTTCGATATCTGGATAGGTAGAGCTTCCAGAATTCACAGAATACGGTAGTATTTTATTATTATCCAAGATAACAACGCTACTTTTATTTAAAAAAGAAGCATAACGCTGTGCTTCCAGTGGTTCAAGGCCAAATAGGATATCGACACCTCCTTTCTCTAAAAAACCAAAAGTATTAGCACCCAATGTTATACCGGAGGATACTGAACCACCTCTTTGTGTGAGTCCATGAATTTCACTGGTAGCAACCGGAATGCCGGCTAAAAGAGCCGATTTTACCAAAACCTCAGTTAAAAACACCACACCCTGGCCCCCAACACCGGTAACTAATATTTTAGTCCCGGGATTTGATTTTGGCGTTTCGAGTTCTTTATTTACTATTTTGCTATCTTCCAAAAATTTATAACATTTTATATTAAAATCAAACAACTTTGACTTCTGAAAATACTCAATTTCAAGGAACGATGACGACTCCGATAGTTATCATATTGTGCGATTTTATTTTCGATTACTATCAACATGATTATGATTTGTGAATTAATTTAAACTTTAAACTCTAACCTTTCAACTTCCTTCTCCCACCCGATGGCATCATTTGGACATACATCAATACACAATCCACACCTTGTACAGTTAGGATAGTCTATCACAATTTTACCATCTATACGTATCATCGCCGGGCAACCTAAATTATCGATACAATGATTGCATTTTTCACAAGACTGAAATAAGTTGAATTTCTTAATGAATTCCTCAATATCGTTGTCATATTCGAAAGTATTCGCTATTTCTCCTTCTCTCTTTTTGTTATTTAAATTCAATAATGCATCCAAACCTTCATAAGCATGTTGATATCCATCTATCCTCTGTTTTAATCCAACAACGGCCCGTTTTCCTGAAGCGATGGCTCCAATTAAACTCATGTGATTACCTTCACAAATATCTCCGGCGACGAACACATTCTTATAATTAGTGAATCCAGTATGTTTATTGGCTTTAATTTTATTTTCTTCAGCCAGATGTTCTATTCCAATATCTTCATAATCCTTTGGTATTCCTTGTTGACCGATAGCAATCACGAGAAAATCGCAAGTCAAATTTTGTAAATGGTGTTTTGTGTCAAATTGATGAAGCCTAATCTCAATCGCATTGTCTTCAATACAAGATTCCACATAACTGTTGGCTATAATTTTCACACCTCCCGCTCTTGCATGAGCCAGTTCCTCAGTAACGGCCGGCATATCTTCTTCTGTTTCGATACAAGATAGAACAACTTGAAAAGTGGCATCAAATCGCAGTGCGGAACGCGCAACGTCGATCGCACTGTCTCCACCACCCACAACGACAATCTTACTACCAGATTTGATGGATAATGTCTTGTTATTGTAAGCTCTAAGGAAGTTCAGCGCATTAAATATTCTATCTTCTGATATACTTTTTACAACCTCCAATTCTTTTGGCTTTCCCAATCCAAGAGCTACAATTACGGCATCGTATTGATTGGAAATGTCGTCGAGATGAATGTCAGTACCAAGTGCAGTATTAAAATTGAAAGTAACTCCCATCCTTTCTAATTGACTCAGTTCGAAATCGAAACCTTTTTTATCCATTCTAAAATCAGGAATGACAAATTTAATGAGCCCTCCGGCAGCATTTTCTTTTTCAAAGATAGTGACGTCATATCCTTCTCGAATTAGATCATAAGCCGCACTCAATCCTGCTGGTCCTGCACCGACAATAGCAATATGTTTGTCTTTTTGGGGGCTTTTATCTATTTGATTGAATACTGAAGTAAAGTCAGTAAAATTTTCATCAATCCCTGAAACAAATTTTTTCAACTGCTTAATTGGAATGGTGGCATTTGAAGCATGACCGGAAAATAATTCACATGGGCGATGACATATGTCTCCACAAGTCCTGGAAAACAATAATTTATCTCGAACCATTTCCAGGGCTGTTTTGTAATCCTTTTCAAAAATAGAATTCAGAAAACCGTGATTACAAATATTTGCCGGACAAGACTGATCCTTTGAATCCACTCGTTTTTCAGCTCTTATTTTGGCAACAGCTCTAGTCAGGCTGGAATTGGAGTTAGCTCTTTTTGAGCAATAAAAATTCTGCCCGGAATGATTATGGCACGTATTGCATTTACTATGATCAATTACAATTTTTGCATCTTGTCTGGTGTATTCCTGATAATCAGGTAAAAAAATGCATGGTGCTTTTGAAATCAAGACCGATACTCCTTCTTGAGTTATTGCTTCATCAATTTTTCTATAGGTATCTTTCATATCGAAAGGCATCAGTGTTTCCACAAACTTTATCCCCATGCCTTTTACCAATGCTTCGATTTGTATCTCATTGTATTTTTCCAAATGCGTGGAACCAGGATGATCTTGATGACCGGTCATCCCGATTGTACGGTTATCAAAAATTATCACAAGCATGTTCGCTTTTGTATAAACCGCATTTATCAAGGAGGTAACACCGGAATGAAAAAAAGTTCCATCGCCTATCAGCGCAATTACTTTTGTATTTTTTCCATTTAAGGCCTCGGATAATCCCTGGGCCATTGAAATACTCATTCCCATATGGTTGATCGTGTCGATCATTTTTAAGGGTGGCAGTGCTCCCAAACCGGAGCAACCAATATCACCGCACAGAATTACTTCATTTTGATCAGCCTTATCAACACCACTAAATCTCGGGACGATGAGCTTCAGTGCATAGTAAGAAGCCCTATGAGGGCAACCCGAGCACAGGGCCGGGGGGCGTGAAGGTAAATTGCTTGAAAACTCTTCTATTGAACTGAGAGTCTCAGATGCAATCGTTTCAATTTGAAAAAAATCATATATCACGGTCCTTATTATGTCAAGTGTAAATTCCCCGGTTCTAGTTAATGCTGAAAATCCTTTTCCAATTATCTCTGGAGATATTGTATTCTTTTGGACTACATTGCGAATAGCATTTTCTATGATGGGATCAAGCTCTTCAATAATCAGTACTTTTTTGAAGCCCTTGTTTAAAAATTGGAGTATTTGCTTTTCAGGAAAAGGATAAATCAATCCCAAATCCAACAAATTCAATCTATTTATCAAATTATTTCCTTGTAGAATTTCTTTGGCATAGGAAGTGGCAACACCACTGGATATTATAGCATAGTCTTTTTTATCACCTGCATAGTATATTCTATTGAAAGTATTGAAATAGACATCTAGAATATTGCTTTCCAGCTTATCCAGAAGCTTTTGATGAGCCTTGGCTGTTCTTGCGGGTATATTGATGTGGGCAGGTAATCTTTCAAAAAATGATTCCCGTAGGTTATTAGAAATTTCATGATAGGTAAGCATTCCCCGCGTGTGCGATACTCGTGTGGTAGTTCTTATGATTACCGGCAATCGCAATTCTGTGGATAATTCAAATGCCTGTTTTGTCATTTCATAAGCATCTTTTGGAGTTGCCGGATTAAAAACAGGCACGGATGCCATATTACCCCAATATCGTGAATCTTGCTCGTTTGAACTTGAGTGACAACCCGGGTCATCGCAGACTACAATGACTAATGGCGCGCCAATGGTTTGATAAGTAATGGACATCAAAGGATCCGATGCAACATTCAAGCCCACGTTTTTCATGACACACATGGCACTCTGATTGCCTATCGAAAATGCGATGGCTTTTTCTAAGGCAATTTTTTCGTTGATGCTGTATTCAAAATAAGGACGGTATTCTACAAGCTGGGAGTATTTTTTTTGATTGTCGGGATCTGATTGAAAAATATTAACCAAATTAAAAATCTCTGAAATTTCTGTTGACGGTGTGCCCGGATAAGAAAACACACCACATACTCCTGCCTCCAGTGCTCCCCGGGCAATAGCTTCATTGCCAATGGCGCTAAGTTCCTTGGGAATCGAGTACGACGTTAATATATCAACTACCTTTTTCATTTATTTGAACTTCGATGATACTGATTGTTATAATAATGTATGATTTGTCCGCTGTTCATTTTTCAATTACTTCCACATTTTTCATAAAAGATCATAATCATCTGGGTCAGCTATGTTCTACTCTATTGTCATTACGTTTAATGTTTGCTTTTTCAAATATTTTATTATTGTGCTCTCCCAATCTAGGAGGCAGACTCATAAGATAATTATTTTCTTTCAAGTAGTCCGTGTCCATAGGTGCCGGAAATAGTTTCACTTCTTTTCCATTTGGCAATATGGTTTTTATCATTAGTTTATTGATAAATTCAAGTTCTCCGACTTGCTTTACATCATTTACCGGAGCAACTGCCAAGCCCAACACGAGACAGATTTCTATGAATTCCGTGGTCGTATAATTCTCCAAACCTCTTCTTATATCTGAATATACATTTTCCTTGTCAGCTCGTCGTCCGCTATTTGAAATTCGATTTGGGTTTTTGCAATGTCCAAAGCCTTCAATTTCAGTTAATTTTTGCCACTGCGAATCACTTCCTATCGCCAAGTACACAAAACCATCCTTAGAAGGATAACAATTGGACGGCACGAAACTTCTATGCTCGTTTGCACTTCTTTTGAACAATCTATTTTCATCTTCGACAAACTGAACTTGTGGTAGAGTGGTAATCAGCCATGACGTGGCACATTGAGCCATTGAAATATCAATCCGTTTTCCTTTTCCAGTTTCTTTTTGCTCCAGCATGGCTAACAATACCTGCGCAAAAGCTTCGTCACCGGCTTTCAAGTCAATCAGCGGTACTCCACAGAGCATTGGGTCCCTATCCGGTTCACCTGTCAGATACATGTATCCCAACATTGCTTGTAAAGCCGGATCATAACCGGCTCTTTCAGGATATTCCGGCCCAAATGCCGAAATACCACACCAAATTAATTCAGGATTGGCCACTTTTAACAGATCATATTCGATACCAAATTGCTGATAACGTTTTGGTAATGTGTTGCACATAAATACGTCAACTTTAAGCTCCTTGATAATTTGTTTGAGTGCGCTTTGATCTTTAGGATCTTTGAGATTTAAGCTAATGGCCTCTTTCCCTAAATTAGGGGCTAAAAAGTAAGTGTGTAATTCATCGATGCCCGTATCTTCGCCGATGTATCTATTTGGGTCTCCGGGGCGTTTTTGTCCCGGCTTACCTGAGTTTTCAATCCGAATTACTCGCCATCCCAATTGAGCAAAACGCTGGGTAGCATAAGGTAACGTGAGAGCTTGTTCTAAACTTAATATCGTTTTCTGTCCTTTCATTTTTCTTCTCTATGGACGGCTGATCGCGCTGATTTTTATAATTGAGTATAATTTGATTTGCTATTCATTTTACAATTACCTCATTTTTTATCTTAATCATTCATAGTCTTCTGCGGTATCAGGGTTCTTTCTTATTGTCATCACGTTCTTATTGATTTTCTAAAAGAAAATTGGTTCTTCAAATTCACCATAAACGGATTTCATGATCTGGATAATTTCGCCAACTGTTGCGTATTCATTCACTGCTGCGATAATAGATGGCATCAAGTTTTTTTCATTTTCTGCATCATTTCTTACAGCTGCCAAACAGATTTGGACTTTTTCATTATTTCTTGACTCTTTGATTTTTTTTAGTTTTTCAACTTGCTTGTCTGCTGCTTCCTGATTATAAGGATGAAACTCTACTTCCTTATTTTCCTCTTCCCGAGTAAAAATATTGACTCCAACCTTATCTACTTTCCCGGTTTGGATATTCATTTCTCGTTGATATGCTTGTTTTGAAACTGATTCCTGAATTTTACCGGTAGCTACAGCATTTACAATTCCTCCCCAATTATCAACTGTTTTCATTTCCTCCCTGATCTCTTTCTCAAAACGATCCGTTAATGATTCAACATAGTAGGAGCCCCCAAGTGGATCTACCGTATCGCAAATCCCCATTTCATGAATCATGATTTGCATGGTTCTCAATGAAATTTCCGCCGAATGCTCTGTTGGAATTGTATATGCTTCATCATAACTGCACAGTGCCATTGTTTGCGTGCCTGAAAGCGCACTTATTAGCGCGTAATAAGCACTCCGGACAATATTATTTTGGGGTTGCTCTTTGGTCAGGCCTCCCCCGCCGCCGCCTGCAATCATCCTCAACCAACATGATTTATCCTTTTTGGCCCTATATTCCTCGCGAATAATTTTTGCCCAAAGCCTGCGGCCACCACGAAATTTTGCAACTTGTTCAAATAGATTCCCATAAATATCAAAGTTGAAGGACAATCGTGAAGCAAAATCATCAATATTAATACCTCTGTTCAATGCTCCATCTGTATATGCTTTAGCTATGCAAAAAGCATACGCCATTTCCTGTATCGGATTGGCTCCACTTTCCCTTATATGATATCCACACACGCTTACAGGGCTGTATTTTGGAATATGTTGCGCACAATATTCAATCGTATCCACTACCAATTTAACCGATTTTTCAACCGGAAATATCCAGGTGCCCCGACCAATGAATTCTTTCAATATATCATTTTGTGCAGTTCCCCTCAGCGTACGAATATTAAAACCCCTTTTTTCTGCCATAGCTATGTACATGGCAATGAGAACAATGGCAGCACCATTTATAGTCAACGAAACAGTGATTTTATCTAAGTCAATCCCCTTGAAGGCAATTTCAAAATCATCAAGTGTATCGACCGTCATTCCAACACGACCGACTTCACCAAAGGCCCTGGGATTGTCCGAATCCAACCCACATTGTGTTGGAAGGTCAAAAGCTACATTTAAACCTGACTGCCCATTCTTTATTAGAAAATGAAATCGTTCGTTTGTTGCTTCCGGAGATGCAAATCCGGCATATTGACGAATGGTAAATGGTCGTTTGCGATACATGGCGGGGTGAATTCCCCTTGTAAAGGGATATACACCGGGCATTTCATGTCCAATGGAAGAGAACTCCAGGTCTTCCTCTGTATAGACAGGGTCAACCTCAATGCCTGACTCCAGAAACACTTTATTTACCGCCAAATCTTCGGCCGTTTTTTTTGTTTTATTATCAATAGTTCTCATTTCGTTGCAGATTTTTGCATTAATGATGCCCCTAATTTTATTAATTCCTATTATCCTAATTCTGTATTTTTCAATATCACCTGATTACCAGATGTGCTATTATTGACTTCCATTAGATTATTAAAATAATTAACCACTTCCACTACTTTTGTACCTGTTGGAAAGGCTTTGGAAGCACCTGATTCCTCCAATTGTGTTATATCACCTTCGGGAATATTTCCCCCAACAAACCAAGGGATATCAAGGCCATTTTCATTCATTACATCTTTCATTTTATTGGCAAGTACTAAATGTGTACCGGAAAGAATGGATAAACCTATTGCATCTACATTATTCTCGATAGCCATTCGAACAATATCTTGAATAGATTTTCTCAATCCTGTATAAACGACCTCAAAACCGGCATCAATTAGTCCATGCGCAAGCACTTTAACGCCAACATCATGGCCGTCTAATCCTGGTTTGCTCAATAGTACTTTCATATTTAATTACTTCTTAGTTCTCATTCAATTTTCATTATTCAACACGATTACTGAAGCAATGGCTCCGGGACCTCCAATATTATGACTGATCCCTCTTTTGGCTCCACTTACTTGTCTTTCGCCGGCCTCTCCTCTCAAATGATTGGCAATTTCAACAACCATTCTTACGCCGGTGGCACCAACCGGATGCCCACAAGATAATAATCCACCACTCACATTAACCGGTATTTCTCCTCCCAATTGGGTCGCTTTTCCCCTTATCATATCTTTTGCTTCTCCTTTTTTACACAAGCCCAAATCTTCATAAGTTAGAAGCTCTACAATGGAAAAGCAATCATGTAGCTCTACTAAATCTACTTCATCAATCGGATTTGTAATTTCTGCTTGTCGATAAGCCATTGCAGCAGCATCCTTTGTGGCTTGAAAGGATAAGAAGTCATGGTTTGGATCAAAAAAAGGAAGGTCCCATCCGGTAGATACAGAAAGTCCGATTCCGTCAATAAATACGGGACGGTGCTTCGTTTTGTCAATATCTTCAGCACGAACCATTATCACGCAAGCGGCGCCATCCGTGGTAGGACAGCTATCCATGACAGTCAGTGGGTCAGCTACCATTGGGGAAGCAAGCACCTGATCCATCGAACAGGCAATTCTATGGTGTGCTTTCTCATTTAAGGTTCCATGATAATGGTTTTTCACAGAGATATTGGCAATATCCTCTCTGGTCAAATTATATTCATGCATAATCCTGTTTGCATATACGGCAAAAGTTCCTGCAGCAGTAAATCCCTTCTGGAAATATGGATGAGACAGTTCCACCATCATTTTGACAATGCTGTCCTGAGGAGAACGATCCCGTAATTTTTCAACTCCTAATGCCATAGCCAGGTCGCATTCCCCTGCGGCCAGGGCATTTGCAGCATTCCTGATCGCATCAGCTCCGGAAGCACAAAAATTAGAGACTCTGGTTACCGGAATCCCATACAGATTCAAAGGTTCGACGAGATCCATTCCGCTTCTGCCTTTAAAGACACCAATCTCTGGAAAAGCAGTCGACAACCAGGCGCTTTGAATATCATCCAATCGAATTCCGGCATCGGTAACAGCCTGATCGGCCGCATCTCTCACCATATCATCATAACTCTGGTCAAAAAGCTCGCCGAATTTTGTAACTCCAACTCCTATTATGGCGATATTCCTTTTCATAATAATACTTTATCTGCCATTTATTTAAGCTTCCGTGATACTGAATATTTTAAATAGAATATGATTTGGTATAGTTAACATTAAAATCTTATTATTTCACCATTAATTATAATAATCTAAACCATCTGCGACATGTACATCCTATTTTTTTATGCATTTCCAAAAATAGTTAGGCTTCATATCATTTTCCATCATTTTTCTAAGCACCAATTCTACTTTGTCTCCTATATTAATTGTGTTTTCCTCTGTCTGGTACATATCATCTGTTTGCTGAACTGTTATACGTCCCCCACCATCCAAATCAATAATAATCATATGGGTAGGTGGGAAAGAACTTGGAAAGTAATACTCTCCTGTTAGTGAATAAACCGTACCTGATTTCGAAAGCTGTTGCTCTCCAAATTTGGTGCCTCTACAATTCTTACATCGGGCCGATTTCAGATAATAAACGGTTCCACAACTCTCACATTTAAACCCTCTGAGCCCTTGAAGTTGATCCTTTTCCCGTTCTTGCATCATTTCGGATGAGAATATTTCAATAGGCTTATATGTTATGCTTTCAAACTTATTTTGTTTACGAATCGTGAGATAATCATGATAAGTGGTGATCGCTGTTTTATGGGTAATATCGCCGATCACCGGGAAGCACTTATTCGGCACATCAACTTCTATTACATTAGAACCGTTGTTGTAGTCAATCAGAACAGAAATGCCAGTACTGTTCTCTATGGCATTTATTAATCGAAGCAGTCCGTGAGCAACACCCAGATAACCACATCGGGCTACCAAATTATCCGACGCAACTTGATTTTTCAGATCGTATCCATTCTTTTTCAAAGAATTGAAAAGTAACTTTACAAAGGCTGAGTTGATGATCAAACTATCGACATCTTTCGGTGTCAGTTCCGCCAATACTTTTGACATATTGTTTTTAAATCCTGCAGTCCTGGCAAATCGGGCATCATATCTGTGATGCTCACCTTTGTAAGTGAATTCCTCGGCAACGGCTGCGGAATATGAAGCAGTGTTGCATATCCTGGCAATTCCATTCTCTTTAGAAACTATCATAGCTACCGCTCCGTGGCCAAAAGGTGTCCGTGTTTCACCACCAATTGCCGGAAAACGAATATCTGCTGCAACGACCAACACGTTTTCATGTTTCCCACTACTTATCAACGTATCGGCTAAAATCAATGCATCTGTTCCCGCGCGATTTGTCATGCCCATGTCAAGTGCAAAAATACCTTCAGGAAGACCTAATAAATCTGCTAAGAATGAAGCATGATAGCGGTTTTTGAATACCGGAGTTGTAGTAGCAAAAAGGATGGCATCGGCATCTGTGCCCAAATTGCAGGCTGCTGTATAGGCCAGTGTAATAATGTCCTCATCTACATATGCAACGGAGTGCATATTTTTTCTGCTTCGGGGATGCAGGAGATTGTCCGCAATGCTGTGTTGCGGAAGGTAAATATCGTATTTCTTAATAAAGCTCACAATCCAAGTGCTTTTCCTATGTTGATTTTTAAAATTTCTGAAGTTCCACCACCAATGAGTGTAAACCGGGCATCCCTTAAATATCGTTGTAAAGGATATTCCATGGCAAAACCATAAGACGCCAGAATCCTGGAAGCCTTGTCACAGATGGAATTGGCACATTCTGAAGCATAGAGTTTTGCGATCATTGCTTCCTTTTGCTTTGTATGACCAGAATCGCTTAGCGATGCCGCATACAATGTATACTGCTTTGCTGTTTCTAACTGCACGGCCATTTCAGCCAAACTCATTTTTACTGCCTGAAACTTAGAGATTGGACGACCGAACTGGACTCTTTCGGTAGCATATTGACAAGCATATTCAAATGCCGCTGTTGCCACTCCCACGGCGAGTGCTGCAGTCATAATTCTAATCTCGGTCAACACCTCCCGTAGGTATTTTGATCCGTCACCTAATGATCCAAGTAAGTAATTCTTAGGAAGTTTTACCCGATCAAATGAGACTTCGCAGGTTACTGATCCTCTAACCCCCAATTTTTCAATACTTTTCCCGATTTGGACACCTTTCAGATGTGTAGGCACAAAGAAGATTGATAACCCATCAGCGATGTCTGTTTTGGCCAATACGGTGAAAAAGTCTGCTACGTTCCCGGAAGTCACCCAGGTTTTTTGTCCATTTAAAATATATCCGTCATCCACTACCTCTGCTTTGCTTTGCAAACTGAATAAATCACTTCCGGCATTGGGTTCTGTCATACAAATACCACCTATTTCTTCGGCCTGCAGGGCTGCATCAAAATGTCGTTTAATTTCTTCGTCTCCCAGGCGAAAGAGAAAATAAGTTGCCATAAGCGATTGCATTGTGCAAACAGCAGCCAGAGATAAAGACCCTCTTGCCAGTTCCATTACAGCAAGGCAATAAGAAACAGTATCCATATTAGTTCCACCCGCATCTTCAGGATATCGCATTCCAAAGAAACCCATCTCCCCAACTTCTTTAAAAAGATCTAAAGGAAACTCAGCCTTTTCGTCGATGGACGCGGCCAGGGGCATCACCCGTTTATTTACAAACTCCTTAAAGGTGTCTTTGGTGGCTTGTTGTGTTTCGTTTAATTTAAAATCCATTTATTTAGTTTCGAATTTTCTGTTTTTATTTGGAATTTTAGATATTTATTAATTCATGCCTTTGGTAGATATTTTATTTTTTTGCACCAGTTCATATTTTTCCCAACTAAACGGTCGTGCTTTTTACTATACATTCGAATGTTATGCTAATCAGCAATAACCGCCACGGCTTCTATTTCAATAAGTGCTGGATGATCCAATAAATCGACGACAAATATCATGCTCATACACGGGTAATGTTTACCCATTACGGATTTCCAAATTTCTCCCAACCCTTTTCTGGAATCAAGATATTGATCACGGTCTTTGCAAAAACAAGTCATTTTGCAGATATCCGATGGCTTACCGCCCGCTTTTTCAACAATGGCAATAATATTTTTTAATGCCTGCTTAAACTGCGGAACTAATCGGTCACTTTCAAATTTTTCCTCGGACGTCCATCCAACTTGACCCGCCAAAAAAAGTGTTCTTCCTTTTGCTGCCAATATTCCATTGGAATAGCCTTTTGGTTTCGGCCAATCATCTGGCAATATGGTGTTGTGTGTGCGCATAATTTCATTTTTGAATCGAGCAAATCTTATTGCTCAATTATTTTTTGCTTATGATCATGCAATCTCAGGAGTATTCAGTTCCTTCAGCGATTGATGGATTTCCTCTGAAGATAATTCATGCTTTTCAATTTTCCCTTCAAAGTAGTCCTGATAAGCTTTCATATCAAAATAACCATGACCACACAGGTTGAAGAGTATGGTTTTAGACCTACCTTCTTCCTTACATTTCTTTGCCTCTGCAATCGCTGTTGCAATTCCATGAGTAGCCTCCGGCGCTGGAATAATGCCTTCACTCCGGGCAAAAATGACACCTGCCTCAAAGACTTCAATATTATCTTGAGATACAGCCTCAATCAATTTATCCTTCAGAAGTTGGCTCACTATAACACCTGCTCCGTGATACCTTAAGCCCCCGGCATGAATAGGTGCAGGTACAAAATTGTGACCCAGGGTATACATTGGTAGCAAAGGAGTCATTCCAATGGTGTCACCAAAATCATATCGAAATACACCACGAGTTAGCTTCGGACAAGATGAAGGTTCACTGGCAATGCAGCGGATATTTTTTCCCTCGTCAAAATTTAATCGAAGGAATGGGAAAGCCAAACCGGCAAAATTGGACCCTCCTCCAAAAGGTGCAATGATAATATCTGGCATATCCCCAGCTTTTTCCATTTGCTTGAGAGCTTCCTGTCCGATGATTGTTTGATGCAGTTTGACATGATTTAACACACTACCCAAAGCATATTTCGTGTCTGGATCTGATGCAGCAACTTCAATCGCTTCTGAAATAGCTATACCCAATGAACCTGGTGAATCGGGATGCTCAGACAGGATTTTTTTCCCGGCTTCAGTTCTTTTCGAAGGAGATGGATAAACGCTTGCTCCCCAGGTATTCATCATTATTTTACGATATGGTTTCCCATCATAAGAGATGCGAACCATATATACTTCGCATTCCATGTCAAAATGGTTGCAGGCAAAACTCAATGCACTACCCCATTGTCCTGCTCCTGTCTCTGTTGTAATTTTTTTCACTCCTTCTTTGGCGTTATAATATGCCTGTGGAACGGCCGTGTTTGGTTTATGAGATCCTGATGGACTTCCTCCCTCATACTTATAATAAATTTTCGCCGGTGTATCCAGAGCTTTCTCCAACCCATAGGCCCTGTAAAGGGGGGTGGGTCGCCATAATGTATAGATATTTCTTACCTCATCCGGAATATCAATCCATTTTTCAGCACTTACTTCCTGCTCGATCAAGGCCATAGGAAATAACGGTGCCAGGTCAGCGGGTCCAATTGGCTCCCCGGTTCCCGGATTGAGGGGAGGCAAAGGTTTATTTGGCATATCCGCCATAATATTGTACCACTTATCGGGTATTTCACTTTCTGACAGGAGAATTTTCCTCGTTTTCATGATGTACTTATTTTAGATTCACTATTAGTCCTCAAAAGTTTTGTCTTTTCGATATCAACTTCCAATTCTGAAGTTAAAACCACGCCATATTCGTCCCGCGCCTGGTTTATATCGACCACTTCATTTCGTACGTCTTGTGCTACAAATTTCAGTTCTCGCTCCCATGGCTTACCATACCCTCCTCCACCTCCGGCAATCTGTGTATAAATTGTTCCACCGGGAATTCCTTCAATAATATCTTTACTCATCGGAACGTGATTTTTCCCGTTGGGGTAAGTCAGAGTAATGCTATTGAGCACGCTTCCTTTACCGCCAAAAAGACCATAATTAGGTTCCACATCTCCATCGCCAAAAACGACCATCGTAGCGTTTTCTCCACCCATTTTGATGATGGTCTCAACGCCCAGACCACCTCTCCATCTGCCTACTCCACCCGAATTACAGAGGTACTCATGTTTCAATACCAAATGTGGCGTTTGCTGTTCGTACATTTCATAGTCCTGATCAAGTAGTCCTCCGGAAGCATCTATCATACCGATGTGATCATAACCGTCATTACCTTCCAGGGCTCCTGAACCTCCTTTTAGACCCATAAAACAGATATCCACGTATTTTTCTTTAGTCCGGGGATGAAGCCCCGTAAACAAGGAACAGAGTAGGTGATTCCAACCGGCCGTTACTCTTCCGGGCATAGCTGGACCAAGCGCTTTAAAAATGGAATCTGCTACCTGGGGACATAGATGGTTTCCAAATGTTGTTGCTTTAGGATATGATGCATTTAGAATAGTACCTTCCGGCACAACATAGGTCAGAGGTCTGATCATACCCTGGTTATGTGGTATCTCAGGATTCACCATTTGTAATAAAGTCAACGTAATCGCCGAGCAGGAAGACGTGTATGTTCCGTTTACGAATCCATCAGTTTGTGGGGATGTTTCAGAAAAATCGAAAATAATATCTTCATCATGAACGGTGATTCTCGCTTTAATTTCAAACTGTGATCCCGGATGTTTTCCGTCATAGTAGACCATGCTGCTTCCACGGTAGATACCATTTGGTACAGATGCAATTTCTGATCTCATCATCTTTTCGGTACTGTTGAAAAGCTCTTGTTTATGTACCTCGTACGTATCGAGACCGTATTTGGAAACCAGGGCATTCAGCCTTCTTTCCCCTAAACTACACGCGCCAATCTGTGCTTTAATATCTTCCTGTACCATGGTCAACCGGATATTTGCAAAAATCAAGTTCCAAACATCTTCTCTTAATTCCCCTCTTTCATAAATTTTAACAGCAGGAATGCGTAATGCTTCTTGCCATACCTCCGTCGCATCAGGATTATAACCACCTTGGACCGCTCCACCGATATCAGCCTGGTGCCCTTTGGCAGCTGACCAACCTATCAATGTGCCTTTACAAAAGATGGGTTTAAATATGGCAACATCATTATTTTGATTGCCCATTGAAAAGACGTCATTATGAATAATTACATCTCCCTCGGAAATGTTGTTACCATATTGCTCAATAATAACTTTACAAACCGGTCCCAAAGAAAAACTCAGAATAGGTAAATTTTCAGTTTGCTCTAACATATTCCCCTGGGCATCGTATAAACCGGTGACAAAATCTTTTGCTTCACATAAAATGGGTGAACGTGTCGTTTTGGTCAATGAAATACTCATCTCATCCGTGATGGACTTAAATGCTCTCTGGAAGATGGACAATAGTATTTTATCTATTTTCTTCATTTATTCCGTGGTTCTAGTTTTTGGTTTCAAGTTTTTCCAATACTGAATCAGATACTTCAAATTTTTTAACTCCTTCAGGCATTAATTTTTTATTATAAACAATAAATGCTCCCCCAATTCCGGTTTCACAATTGTAGCTTTCTCCTAAAAATATAGTTGTATTAATCTGCTCGATTATTGCCGGCCCATTAATATTGAAATTGTCAATTAAAATATCTCCATTATAAACAGGGATTTCTTGCATTCTATCCGTTTCCGGAACATAGGCCATTCTTCTGCCTTTTAAAGCATCATCAAGCCTATTGACTCCCTGTTCAATATTTCCGGATAGAGAATGTGGTTTTTCTGTTATACCAACCGCTCTAAAACGAATATTGATAACTTCCAATTCTGTTCCTTCATTTTTTAATTGATAGCCAAATTGTCTGTTATGTTCTTCATGAAAAGCTTCTTTTATTGTTTCAAGTTTAAATGAATAGATGTCATCCATCGTAACTTCCAATGGAACTTCATGGTACTGACCAACATATCGCAAATCCAATGAGGGTATAAATTGTATTTTATCTTCTGTAATTCCTTCATCAATCAATGTGATTACCGCCTCTTCTTTCATATGGTCATATAATTTCAGAAACTCGGATTTATTAATACTTGATAGTTTTGACATATAAGACCTAACATAGTCATGTTTTAAATCTCCTAATAACATGCCTGCCGCGCAGAATATTGGTGCAACTCCGGGCACAACAAACATGGGAATTTCCAATTCACGGCATATTTCTCCTGCATGGATGGAGCCTGCACCGCCTGCACAAATCATTAAAAATTCTCTGGGATCATATCCTCTTTCAACAGAAACCTGACGAACACCCTGGGCCATATTTATATTGATGACACGATACATTCCGGCGGCGGTTTCTTCAGCATTCAGTTCCAGCTTTTCTCCCAAGACCTGTTGGACAACACCCATTGCTTTTTCTTTATTCAATCGATATTTACCACCTGCAAAGAAATTGGGATCTAAGTAACCCAATATTAAATCTGCATCTGTACATGTTGGTTTTTCCCCACCCCGGTCATACGAAATTGGCCCCGGCAAGGAACCGGCACTTTTCGGACCCATTTGGAGTAATCCGCCATGATCAACCCATCCAATACTGCCACCTCCGGCACCAATAGGTCACAATATCCAAGGTCGGCAATGCTACCCGATATCTGTCAATATCCGCATCAGTACTTGTGATACATTGTTTGTTTACGACTAAAGAGGCATCAAAACTAGTACCTCCCATATCCATGGTAATGCAATTATCGTATCCCAATAAATTCGCATAATAGGCCCCCGCTATCGGGGCAGCGGCAGGTCCGGAAAGGACAGCAACAACAGCAATTTTACAGGCAACCTTAGGAGTAACAACGCCCCCATTTGATTGCATGATCATTAATTTCCCCTGGAAATTGAGTTTTACCAGTTTGCTGAGAAGTGATTTTAAATATGAATCGACAACAACACCGATATAAGCATTAACAACAGTTGTACTGACCCTTTCATAAAATCTGACAGAAGGTAGAACTTCAAAGGACGCAGAAAGAAATATACCCGGCAATGCTTTTTTTAAGTAATCAGTTACGTTTCTTTCATTGATATCATTTAAATATGAATTCATGAAACAAACTGCGACGGCCTGAACTTCTTCCTCCTTTATTTTTGAAATAATATTATCTAATCCGGTGTAATCTATTCCACGTAGAACATTCCCTTCGGCATCAATTCTTTCATCAATAGTATATCTCAAATATCTCGGAACCAGGGGGATAACATTTTTGTAATGATTGTCGTATCGCTCTTCACGAACACCTCTTCTCATTTCCAATGCATCTCTAAAGCCTTCTGTCGTGATTAAAGCAGTTTTGGCACCACCGTGAGTCAGCAAAGCATTGGTAGCTACCGTGGTACCATGAACAATTGTATCAATATTATCAATAAATTCTGCCTGGGATAAATGTTTAATTTTTCGGCAATTTCCTTCAAACCGGTAATAAAGCCAATAGAAGAATCTCCTGGTGTAGAAAGTGTTTTGTGAATAACGGAATCCCCATTATCTGCTACCAGAAAAAAATCAGTAAAGGTTCCACCTACGTCTATTCCGATTTTATACTTCATATTCGTTTCAGATTCCTTAGATTATATGTCATTGTACAGAACTTATTATCTATGTACAAATTCTGCTTTTGTCCTTGATCCATTGGTTAAGAAATTATTCAAACCAATTTTCATATCTTCAGTTAAAATACATTCTCCAAACAATTTTGATTCCAATTCCAAAGCTTCATCCAGAGGGAGTTTAATTCCATCATATATAGCTTTGTTCATGATCTCATCAATCTTTTTGCTTAAATGGCCGATATTTATTTCTTCGGGAGAAGTATGGTGGGAAGAAGTATTTTTTATAAAATCTCGAGATGGAGCTTCACCACCCAGCAATTCTTTGGCAAATAGTATTGCTTCCTCTACAAGATCTCCTTCAATTTCACGGTCTATTAATCCCAATTTTCAAAGCTTCCTTACCCGAAACAGGGCGACCCGTTCGCAACAGTTCGGCTGCGATATCAACCCCAACCAATCTTGGTAATCTTTGTGTCCCACCAGCACCCGGAATAAAACCTAAATTAACTTCGGGTTGGCATGCCACGATGGGTAAACCTTTCTTAGCCACTCTTGCGGTACAAGTGATAGCTAATTCGTTGCCTCCACCAAATGCGAAACCATTTAGTGCACAAACAGTTGGTTTTTTACATTTTTCGATCGTTCTGATTATTTGTTGAAAA
Organism: Saprospiraceae bacterium; assembly: GCA_965249735.1. Lineage (GTDB taxonomy): Bacteria > Bacteroidota > Bacteroidia > Chitinophagales > Saprospiraceae > JANQSS01. Next base: position 49,896 of record CBDFMS010000013.1, read on the forward strand.
CTGTGGGAGCGGTTGTATCCGTCTTCCGGAGTTTTTAATGCTGCAAGCATATTTATATCAGCTCCGGAAACAAATGCTTTGATTCCAAAGCCTGTTATTACAATAGCATCAATATCAGAATCCTTTTCTGCTTTAACAATTTCAGTTTCTAAGTCGGTTAATACATTGAGATTTAATGCATTTAAAACTTTGGGTCTTCTAATTGTGAGAACAGCAATATTATCTCTTTCTTTGAAACAATCCTTGAAACATTCCACCCTCCATCATTTTTTTGCCTTATCTAATGATTTAGGGAAAGGAAATTCAGTGTGTTCTTTACACCAATCTTTTACTAACGAATGTGCTTCATCAATACCCGTTTTGTTCATTAGTGTAAATGGAGCAGCAATAACCAGGGAAATTTCTGTTGCCATATCCAAATCATTTACATTGGTAATTCCCAAATCAATGATATATGAGCAAAGTGCAAAATAGCCGCCAAGAAATTGCTTCCTGAGCAGCTCTGCTTTTTCGGAGTTCACCACGACTTGTTCACCTCTTTTGGCAGTATCCATTTTTCGGAGTTTTCCGTGGCATCCTGCAATGTTTTTGGTGATCTAAACCATGAATG
>CBDFMS010000014.1:0-56419 GCA_965249735.1 Saprospiraceae bacterium
TATATTGGAGTTACTGCCTCGAAGAACTATAAATTTTTAATCATCTGCTTGCCTGTCGGACCTTACTACAATAAACCTGTGAAATTGAAGATAGAACGCACCTACGTGCGGGCAGTTGAAGGTGGCGTCGGTGAAGCTAAAACTGCAGGTAATTATGCAGCCAGTCTGTATCCTGTGAAATTGGCTCAGGAAGAGGGCTTCGACCAGGTGTTATGGATGGATCCACATGAGTTTAAATATGTTCAGGAAGTTGGTACGATGAATATTTTCTTTGTCTTCAAAGATAAAGTAGTGACTCCTGCAACAACCGGAACCATTTTAAAAGGTGTTACGAGAAATACACTCATGCAACTCATTCGGAACCGTGGACTCGTGATGGAAGAAAGGAAACTATCTATTGATGAAATCAAGGACGCCTATTTGAAAGGCGAGTTAGTGGAATCTTTTGGAGCCGGTACCGCAGCCGTTGTGGCCAATATCTCACTTATTCATGATGGCGAAATGGCAATGACCTTTGATGAATCCAATTGGGAATTATCGACCAGTTTAAAAGAAGAAATTAATTCTATTCGCTCAGGAGAATTGGAGGATAAAAGAGGTTGGATTGTGGCCGCAGGATCTACTGTAATGGCCTAATTATTCTGAAGTTGCTAATTATTAAGTAAGAATGAACTGCAAAGGCACTTGGAAGAAATAGTTTTCTTGTCTAGTGGTTGTCAAAATAATTAATAATTCTACTGGCAGCATAATTTTTACCCATCATAGGGAAGTAAGCATGTCCTCCAGTCGATGAAAGTTCAAGATGTGTATTACGGGATTTTCGAGCTAATTCTGTGGGATGGCAAGAATCGGTCAAGACGGGGTCATTTTTCGCATTGATTAAGAATAACGGAGTTTCTACTTGATCAATGAACGAATTTGCTGAAGCTTGAAAATAGAATTCATCCACAGAATTAAACCCTATAAATGGTGCGACAAATACTTCATCAAATTCACGCCACGTTTTCATTTTATCGAATTTTTCCATTGGAAATGAATTTGGATACTGTTCATTTTTTGCGACCAATTTCTTCTTTAGATTCTTTTTAAAATATTTCCGTAAAAAATAATTTATCGATCGGTCCATTGCGCTTGAAGCTGCTGCGAGGTCACATGGGGTGGAAACAACCCCACAAGCGCTAATGTGTTCAGCAAGTTGTTTCTTCAGTGCAAGAAATTTTATTGATATGTTGCCGCCCATACTGATACCGGCCAGGTATATCTTTTTATACCGATCAAGAGAAATGACATGATCGAGTACTGTTGAAATATCTTCGATCTCGCCATGATGATAAAGTTTTTTTAATCGATTCATTTCGCCACTGCATGAACGACAATTCCACGCTAATAAATCATAACGACTATGGTCCATCTGACGACAAATGTCGGTGACATACTGGGACCGACTGCTTCCCTCCAATCCGTGTGTTACAATGATGAGCCTATCGCTTTTATTATTGAGCCAATCGAGATCCAAAAAGTCTCCATCCTCTAATTCCAGTCTCTCCCTTTGAAAAGAGATGTTGGGCCTTGGCAGACGAGCTGCAATTAACGTCTGCAACATTCCTCCAGGTAAATAAACCGGAGCTTTATATTGTGATGAAACAATTGGCATTATAGGAAATCAACATCTTGGGCATAGGGATATTTCATTAACCATTGGATCGCGCGATCAATTCGAATATTTCGATAGAAAATCCCATAAATAGTATCTATGATCGGTGTGTGTTTTTTGTAGTTTTTTGATAAATAGTGTGCAATCTGAATAGTTCGCAGGCCCTCAGCAACCTCATCCATGGTATTCACTATTTCATCGAGGGACTTGCCTTGAGCAAATTGAAAACCTACCTGGAAGTTTCGACTATCGGTACTTAGGGAGGTAGCAATTGTATCGCCAATACCGGCCGTTCCAAGAAAGGCGCGGCTATTGCTTCCTAATTCCTGACCGAGATAAATGACTTCATGCAATGCCCGGGTGATGAGCATGGCTTGCATATTGCGACCTAATCCTTTGCCTGCAAGCATACCGGAGCCAAGTGCAATTATATTTTTAAAACTACCGGCAAATTCTGCCCCGATCAAATCATGCGAACCGAACACGAAGAATTTTTCGCTGTTTAACGCATTCTGTCCCATGGTAATGACTTCGTCATAATCACTAGCTACGACTGTCGCTGTGGGTTGACCGGCATGGATTTCTTTGGCTAGATTTGGTCCGGAGAGGCAACCAACTCTGAGTACATTGGTTTCTTGACGAATCACCTCACTCATACGCCGGATATGCTTTTTGCGAATGAGATGATACGCATGTCTGGATTCGATATCCTCGTGAATGTCTAATCCTTTGATTCCATGAATGACAATGTGTAATGGACGCAAAAACGAACTGGATTTGCGCATGGTAGAACGAAAATGCTCAGAAGGAATAACCGGAAAAATCAACCGGCATTTTTCACACACTTTCTGAAGTGATGTGGTTGCCTGAACATTGGATTTGATATCTACATTTTTAATCCGATGTTGAGAATTGATGATGTCGCGTTTATCGGCACTCCTTGTGCACAATATTACCTCATGGTTTATTGCCAATAAATTTGAAATGGCCAGACCAAAGCTTCCTGAACCAATTACACCAATGGGTCTGGATGAATTCATGAATAATTTATCGTTTTCGATTTTGTTTTCCTTGCTTATCTTCTGCAATGCGTTTTTGTTCTTGCAATGCACTTTCGAGGCGGGCTCCGAAACCAGTTTTCTTTTTAGGCTTCTCTTTATTGGCGCGTAAAGTTTGTTTAATTCGTTCTTCGTCCAGGAGGAAATTTTTTGTTCCTATTGTTTGTCCGATATTGATCACATTACTAAATAAAAGATAACAGGTCAAACCGGCTGCATATTGATTCAGGAATACAAAGAACATAACCGGCATGATGAATTGCATGTTTTTCATCATTGGATTCATCGCCGTAGACATATCCAAATTATGTTTTATGTTGTACCAGGTATATGCCAGCAAGGAAACTACCCAAAGAAGTGTAAACAGACTTATATGGCTACCCATCATCGGGATACTGAATGGTAATTGAAATACACTGTCATATGTAGACAGATCATTGGCCCAGAGGAATGATGCCTGGCGAAATTCAATCGACGCCGGGAAAAACCTATAGAGCGCAAACCAAATGGGCATCTGAAGGACCATGGGCAGGCAGCCCCCCATGGGGTTGACACCGTATTCCCTGTAGATCTTCATGGACTCCATTTGCTGCTTTTGCATATCGTCCTTGTACTTCTCCTTTATGTCTACCGTCACAGGTTTTAAAGCGGCCATCTTTGATTGTGAATGCAACATTTTATATGTCAAAGGAAAGACGAGAGCCTTCACAATTAATGTGAGAATCAGGATTACGATTCCCATATTGCCGATGAAAGAAGAAAGAAAAATAAAGAGCGGACGGATTATCCATCGATTGATCGTTCCAAAAATGCTCCATCCGAATGGGACAATATCTGAAAGATCATAACCGATTTCTCCCAGCCGATCAAAGTCGTTTGGTCCGATATAAAAATCCATTTCAAAATTTCCTGTATTAAAGTTCGAAATGGGTAATTCTAGCGTAGAGGTTAATGTTTTTAATATTGGATCTTCATCTTCTCGTGCGATTGTTGCAAAATCCCCGTTGACAAAAGTTGAACTTGCAATCAAATTACTTGAAAAGAATTGATTTGCATGGGAAATCCACTTCAGCTGATTTTGAATGGCCACTTCATCATCACCACGGCAGGAGCAATAGTCGGTTCCTTCTTCTACCTCATAATAGTAAACAGTCGAATACATTTTTTCGAACTGTTCATTTTTCTCCAATTTATTGAGATTATTTCGCCAGTTTAATTTAACGCGGTCGGTGTTGCCGGCAACAAGTTGCCCCATATTTTGAAAGGCAACGTCATAATCCATAAGATATGACCCATCAGTTAATTTGAAAGTCTGTATAATTTTTCCTCCTGTTTCAGAAGCTGCCGTCAGAGTAATTTCATTTGAGCGGGTTTTCTTAAGGTCATGAAAGAGGGTGGAAGTATTTAATTGCATGCCATTGGCCAATGGAACTTCATAATGAAAGGTATTATCGGCATGGTCCATCAACTTTAATGGAGTTCGCACAGCATTGCCAAGACTATCCTCAAGCAAGATGTCGTAATTTTTCATTAAAACTTCCAGAATTTGACCTCCATTGGCAGAAAAGAGAATTTGAATGACGTCATTTTCGATGCTCATGGTTTCACCTTCATCTGCTACGGCGGTCTGAAATCCCAGGCTTGCAGATTTTAATTGAGCCATTCTAATCGAGTCCTGCACAGGTGTAAGCACCTGCTCGACCTCTTCTATTGGTTTGGTTTCCTGATCCTCTACAACAGGAGTAGCCTGCTTAATTGAATCCTGTAAGAATTGCTGCTGCGCAAGTTCTTCTGAACTTGGGGCGTTGATTTGGTACCAAACGATGAAAAGGATGAAAAGCAAAATCATCCCGGTTATATAATTTCTATCCATATTTATTCGAACCTCCGAATCTTCAAAATCGCGCCAAAGGTACAATTTTGTCTAGCTACGCGACATTACTATGATTGTAATTGAGAAGCAAGTATAACAGAAGTCCTAAACAAGATGTTTGATGTTTTGGATAAACTGTATGATTGACCCGATGAAGGAAGTTCAAACAGCAAGTATTGTCTAGAATACTGCATTGTAGAACGATTTTAGAAATTATGATGGTGACATCTATCCACGTCCTTCTATAAACCACTTTCGCTATCTTCGCAGCCTAAAATCTTAGCAACTATGTTTGATAGCTTGAATGAAAAGCTCGAAGGAGCATTTAAATCGCTTCGAGGAGACGGAAAATTAACGGAACTCAACATAGCCCAAAGTATCAAAGAAATACGGCGGGCATTGGTAGGCGCAGACGTCAACTACAAAATAGCCAAGGAATTTACCGACAAAATAAAAGATGAAGCCCTGGGGACCAGAAATGTTCTGAACTCCATAAAACCGGGTGAACTCATGGTGAAAATCGTCATGGATGAGCTCATTCAGCTCATGGGTGGACAGTCAGCTGGTATTAACTTGAAAGGTGATCCAGCAGTTGTTTTGGTGGCCGGATTACAAGGTTCAGGAAAGACAACTTTTTCCGGAAAACTGGCTTACTTTCTAAAAAACAAGAAGAAAAAGAAACCACTTCTTGTCGCATGCGATGTTTACAGACCTGCTGCCATAGATCAGATCACTGTTCTGGCTGAGCAAGTTGGCGTCGAAGTATACAAGGAAGTTGAGAATAAAAATCCGATTGAAATCGCGGCAAATGGAATGGCCTATGCACAGGATCATGGCTTGGATGTTGTTATCGTGGATACTGCAGGTCGTCTGGCTATAGACGAGTTTATGATGAATGAAATATCCGGCCTGAAGGAAGCTTTGGTTCCAAACGAAACGCTTTTTGTTGTTGATTCTATGACAGGGCAGGATGCGGTCAATACAGCCAAAGCATTCAATGAAATTATTGACTTTGATGGGGTAGTGCTAACTAAACTCGATGGAGATACACGTGGAGGTGCTGCGCTAAGTGTTAAATACACGGTAGGCAAGCCCATCAAATTCGTCAGCATGGGTGAAAAAATGGACACCCTTGACGTATTTCATCCAGATCGGATGGCTCAACGAATTCTTGGAATGGGGGATATTGTTTCTTTCGTAGAAAAGGCGCAAGAACAATTTGATGAAGAGGAGGCAAAACGCCTTGAGAAAAAAATCAAAAAGAACAAATTTGATTTCAATGACTTTTTAAGCCAGTTGCACCAGATCAAAAAAATGGGAGATATAAAAAGTCTCATGAACATGATACCGGGGATGAGTAAAATGACTAAAAATCTCGATCTGGACGATAAGGCTTTCGGCAAGGTAGAGTCAATTATTCACTCGATGACACCAATTGAAAGAGCACATCCAGAATTATTGAACATGAGTCGAAAAAAACGTATAGCCTTAGGATGTGGGCGATCCATACACGAGATTAATTTGTTTATTAAGCAATTTGACCAGATGCGGAAAATGATGCACACACTTAGCAAGGGACAAGGCATGCGGAATATGATGTCCGGGATGGAAAAAATGCGCAGTTAATTAATTGATTGTCAAATATGAATGACAACATTATTGGAGTCGGAATAAATATTAGGAAAATATTATAAATTAAAACGAAATATGAAATTCTTTATTGATACGGCAAATTTGGCACAAATTGAAGAAGCCCATGATCTGGGCATTCTGGATGGTGTCACGACAAATCCTTCATTGATGGCTAAGGAAGGAATAACAGGGGCTGATGCAGTCAAAGAACATTATGAAAAAATATGTGCCATCGTTGATGGCGATGTCAGTGCTGAAGTTATCAGTATGTCATACACCGAAATGGTAGAAGAAGGAGAACGTTTAAGTGAAATAGCGCCAAATATTGTGGTCAAGATTCCTATGATTAAAGAAGGTGTAAAAGCTATAAAAACACTTACGGATCGAGGAATTAAAACCAATTGCACGCTTGTATTTTCAGCCGGACAGGCAATTTTAGCCGCTAAAGCCGGTGCGACATATTTGTCACCATTTATTGGTCGAATTGATGATACGAATTGGGACGGTATGCAATTAATTAATGAGATAGCTGAAATATATGCCATCCAATTGTATGATACTCAAATTCTTGCTGCTTCCATTCGCAGCCCACGTCATATTGTAGATTCGGCCCTGGCAGGTGCTGATGTGGTTACATGCCCGCTCAAATCTATTCTTGGATTGTTTAATCATCCGCTTACAGACATCGGACTCGCAAAATTTTTAGCGGATTACAATAGTGTTGGCGGATAATTTAATTCGACAGTCTTTAGAATCGACTGAGACCGAAATTAATTTATTCGGGCTCCTACTTTTTCGAGATCTTCAAAAAAATTTGGGTATGATTTTTCGACTGCACGTGCCCGCTTGATTCGAATCGGACCTTCAGCAATCGTTGCTGCAATAGCACCAGCCATAGCTATCCGGTGATCATTATGACTGTCAATTGTACCGGCATAGAGTACACCTTTGCCATGAATTTCAATTTCATCATCATGAAGCGTGTAATTCAATCCCAGGTCTCCAAATGATTCGCAAATAGTTTTTAATCGGTCGCTTTCTTTGTGCAACAGTCGATTGGTTCCTTTGATTTTGGAATCACCATGACAAGATGCGGCCAGAACGACAAGAGGTGGAAATAAATCAGGACATTGGGTGATATCTACACTGAATGGTCTGGCCTCATTTTTTGTGACTGTTACCTTATCCTCATTTACTGAAATCATCGCACCACAGTGCTCAAGAACGGTCAAAATTGTACGATCGGCCTGGAGCGAATTTATATTTAAACCGGTAAGAGAAATTGTCCCGGATATTGCTGCTCCAACCAAATGATTTGCAGCACTGCTCCAGTCACCTTCAATCGAATAGACGCGCCCATCGTAATGTTGATTCCCTTTAATGATAAATTTTTGATATGCATCATGCGTCACGATTACACCAAAATGCTTCATTATTTCCAGTGTCATATCAATGTAAGGTCGACTGGTGAGGTTGTGAACGAATAAGGTGGAGTCCTGCTGTAACAGTGGGAGCGAAATTAAGAGGCCGGATAGGACCTGAGAACTAAATGAACCATCAATATGAATAATACCTGCAGTTAATTTCCCGCTTAAATGTAATGGAAATGTTCCTTTGGTGTCGGATAAAACAAGGCCGATTTTATCCAAAGTATGTTGAATCGGCTGGATCGGCCGATTGAGTAAACTGCCCTTCCCCATGATCGTAATATCCCGAATGAATAATCCGGCGATAGTTACAAACATGCGTAATGCGAGTCCTGATTCTCCTACATGTATTTGAATATTGTCCTGAAGTTTTTTTCTCGAAGGAAGAATCAACATTTCATCAGTAATCTTTACGCGCGCACCTAATGCTTGAATTACTTCACATACGGCTTTCGCATCGGCGGACCAATATAAGCCTTGCAACAAGCTGTTGTCTTGCGCCAGCAATGCGATAGCCATTGCGCGTTGAAAATAACTTTTCGATCCGATGGCTGATAACGTTCCTTGATAATGAAACGGTTCAATATGAAGCGATTTTTCATCCATGCGATTTACTTCAGGGATATTTTAGATATAGCTGAATGGCCCGGATGTAAAAACAGTATGCGCGAAATTCTGCCAATAGGTGTAGTCAATCTTCGACGATTAAAAATCGAATCCCATCCCGATGAGTAATCGACCTGCTTCTTCACCACTCGTGAAATATCCAACTTTAATCACGGCCAATTCAAATGGGCTAATCCAAAGTCCTCCACCAAAATCTGTATGCCAGGTGTCGCTATCATCATCAGAATCAATCCAAACACGGCCTACGTCAAATCCACCGTAAAGGCCTACGGTAGAAGGAGCGAAATAACTATTGAATTCGAATAAACGAATACGTAAATCCGTATTATAATAAAGTGATGACGTACCCGTAAACCGTTCATTTCGATAGCCGCGCAAACCGTTGGAGCCTCCTATATACTGTTGATGGTATAAGAGCGATTTATCACCAAATGTAAATCCAGTTCCTACTTTGTGGGCCCAGATAAAATTCTCTTTATTATCCAAAGGAACATATAAACTAAGATGCGCTTTTAAGCCGGAGTACGACAAATCAAAATTGTCCAGGTCACTAAGATAGTCAGCTGTCACATTGAGATCAATTCCCTGATGCGGATTTCCGGCATTGTCTACATTTTTATATTTAAATCCAACCTCGCCACCGAGGTAAGTGATGCGATTAAATAAAACATCGTCCGGTTCTAGTAGGGTACTCAGGAAACGATCTTCTGTGTACGACACTTCCCGATTTTGAGCTTTCGGTCCAAAGAAAAAAGTAGCCTGATCGCCGACATCTTTTTCCAGGAGAAATTTGCCTTCAAGAATCGAGTGACGAACACGATTGTAGTCTTTTTCAAAATCAAATTCTTCTTCGTGATTTATTGATTCATTTCCTTGCCCGAAATAATTATTGGAGAACAAGTCATCTTGGTAGCGGCCCTCTAACTTTATGTTAAACTTTCCGATCGCATCAATAAAGTGGCCCGTGTAATTAATTTTGAACCCTTCAGTTTCAAAACTGTACATACCGGTCAAGGTATGCAACGCTTTGTATGGGTCTTTTTTAAATCCGTGCCGGGTACCGAGAAATAAACCACCTAGCATAAAACCATTATCCGGATTTGCTCCAATTAGAGGGAGAAAGAATGAGTGATTGTATTTGAAATCTTTTCGGTCATAGGCGTTGTCCTGGTAGTCATTAGATAAATGCAACTTGAGACCTCCTCTATCCGTAATATCAGTGTTATTGGGATAGTCGTACACATGGTTGCGGCCACTTTTACCAGAATTGATAAATTCATCATCATCGGTACCTCCGACCATTCGGACTTCTATTTGACTTCCATTCCCACTTACTACGAATTTGTCATCGCCATCTAATCCGTATATCCTGATTTCTTTTGTTTCACTATCCTTAAATATGCGTTGATAATATTGATGTTTTATTTCTCCATCTTTATTTACTTCACTTAATTTAACAAGTACTTCATCGCTTCTTTTTATTACTTCAATTAAATCTCTACCAAAAGTTCCATGAATATTCACGGCTTTAGCCAAAGTTTTGTAATACGATTTGGCAATTTCTTGTAATTTATTGCGACGTGATTTTATTTTTGATTCTATTTCAGCACCGTGCAGATCATAGAAATCGGATTGCATCAGACTGACTCCGTTGTGAATGATCTCATCCGACAAATTTGCTTGAATAAATTTAACTTCCGTTAGCCAATCATCCCAGGTTAATTCATTCATAAAGGATCGATCGAAATAGCGTGCATTGAAGTTGAAATAATCAACTTTTTTAATCTCATGATCAAAGGTTTGAAATTTTCCGATGCCTGGTGAAACAATGCGTCCCAAGCCGATCAGGAATCCTTGAAATATTGAATAGGCTTGATCGCGATCACGTGGTACAGGTTTGTATGTGCGGGTTTTATCCGGGCCATCAAATCGTGCCCATCGCCACTGATCATCATGTCTGTCCCAATCACCAATAATCATATCAAATAATCTGTTTCGAACGACATTTGGCTGATCCGGGCGATGTTTTCCATTTTCTTTCATTTTTTCGATGAGATCATCGGTACTTATGATCTTTTCTGAATTTCCAAAGTTATCTCTGTCGCTGCGATTGCCTGCAGGACGATCTTCGAATAAGTAAAGTTGATTGCCATGATCTTCATTAAATTCTCCAAGGGCGGCCTGTTTTGGAATATAGACTAATTCCGGTTTTGTGTGAAAGATGTCAATGGATTCGGCCATAGGCGGAATGGTAAATGCAGACAACGGATGAGCTGTGGTTAAAAAGTAGTTTACGGCATCAATTGCAGCAGTTCCAACAAATTCATCGGGCAATAATCTAGTGGGGTCTTTTCGCATTGCGCGCATGACCCAATCACGTTCTCTGGAGTCCTCAAGTCGTACAGAGTTCGTTTGAAATCCTCCTCCGCGTTTAACACCCCTTAGTCCTCCTTCTTTAATAGCGAGGTTTGTTGTCCTTGCGCGAACAGGCATATTATACAGGTTGCTATATTGTTTTCCCATAAAAAACCGGAACAATCCTCCCTTGTCCATATTGTCTTCCATAATTGGAAGTTCGACATATGGTTTTCTTGGCGGTTCAAATTCTTCGTTTTCGGGCTTGTATTCAGTTAACTTGTCAGTTAATTTCCTGGAATATACACGCTTGGCTGATCCCTTCTCACATGAAAAATATTCTACCCATGTTTCACCACCATCCATAAAAGAAAGTTTGGCAAAACCTTTTTCAGAAAGTGCAAATTCCGATCCTTCCCCCATACCTACCGGAGTTGTTTTTGATCCAGATCCAGAAACTATGTGGTGATGATCTTCTCGATAAATGTATTGCAAATTATGCTCATGTCCTGCGATGAATATCACATCATCAAAAACATCCGTGTGCTTTAATATTTCTGTGCGTAGTTCTTTGTATTTATCTCCCTTAATGTCCTCACGGATGGCTGCGTTTTTTCGCAAAAGAGGATAAAGTGAACCGATTACAGGAAGGGGAATACAAATTGGCTTTTGTAAATTACTTAGTGGGAAAATGTGATCTTTTATGGCAAATTTTCCACCGTGAGCACCTTCTGTGAAAATCGGATGATGGAGTGCAATAACTAATCGTTTGTCTTTGCAGTATTTTTTAATCAGATCGGTCAACTCATACATGAAGTCATAGCGTGTCTTGTAGAGGCACTTTTCATTAAAATCGACATATTTATCCCAATCTTGAGTATACCATTCACTATCAATGATAATCATGACTACATCTTCACTCAATCTAAAATCAACCGGCCCGGGGCAGCCATCATCCGGAAAAAATACTTTCTTTTTTAATTCTTTCTCTATATATTTTTCCTGTCGTTGAATTCCTTTTTGACCATCTTCTTGCCTCCAGTCGTGATTCCCGGGAACAAAAAATATCCCGCCTTCATAAGATGTAACAATCTTTATTTGCTCGTCAATATTTATTTGTGCCTGTTTTCTGGCATCGATTTTGGACTTGGGTGGCATGCCGGAAGGATAGATATTGTCCCCAAGAAAAACCACACCGGATGGGTTATTTTCTTTATCCAACATTTTTTTAAGTTGGACTAAAGCCGGTGAGGTTGTTCCATCCGGAAGATATCCTGCATCACCAATGCTATACATTACATATTGGGGTTGCTCGGTAGGAAACTGTGAATCAGCCACAGCTTCCCAATCTTTAACCAAATTACTGTAATGAAGACGGTTGCTTGCGCATGACACAAACAATACCAAAGAAGTTAACAGGACCAGATTTTTCATTAGAATCAAATTAGGTATCAGGCAATTTACTCAAAAAGATCTTTTTCGATCGACTCTGACAGTTTTTTATATATGTCTTTAAGGTGTTCGTTCTCCACAAGTAAAGCGAGTTGTTTATTAATTGTATTCCGGTCACGCCGTACCGCGGGACCCGTTTGGTTTCCTCTTGCAGGTGAATCAACAAGATTGCGAATCATGGTAGACAAAAGAGGATGAATGAGCTGACGATCGAGTTCGTGCGCGCTGAGAATGTGCTCTGCCTGGGCAATGAGGTGGTTTGAAAAGTTTTGAGAAATGACTGCCCCCAAGTGTACCACCTGCAAATCTTGTGGCGCGATTGTATGTACCTGATCACTAATCCCTGCCGCCATTATTTGAGCCGTGCGAAGAGATTTTTCATCTTTGGCATGAATGAATATCGGTGTGTCTCGATACCAGTCCGGCTGTTTTCCGTTAAATGTGTTCAATGGATAAAATATTCCCGCATGTTTTTGAGGTAATATATCGATGGAGGACATGCCTGAAGTATGGAAGACTATTGAGGTCGGTGTATTTAATTGGGTAGCGACTTCGCTAATGGCATCATCAGAAACGAGCAAAAGAATAACATCAGAATTATCGCGTAACTCGGAAGGATGAGCGACCGCACTGACACCATATTGAAGATATATTTCCTGATGTAATCGTCGATTTCTGACGCACCATTGTTTAATCTTCACGCCGGAAGCCACAAGTGCCGGGACCAGATGACGTGCAAGCCTGCCGTAGCCGACTAATGCAATGTTTATTTTTTCGTCTATAGACGGATTTGTCATTTATTTTTCATTTGTTTTCTACGATTGAACCAACTAAAAAAGACACCTCCCAACATCAAACAAGAACCCAACCAAAATAGATTAATTCCAGGGAAAACCAAAGCTTCTAACACAACAAAATCAGTTCGTGCCACATTTTCTGCAATGAATAGGTTAAAAGTTGGTTCCTTTTGTTTGAGGACAAGCTGTAAAGTCTCCGTCTCCGGATCAATGGTTAAGAAGCGAACAAGAATACCTGTGACAGGATCATAATCGTCGACATGATGAACTGCATTGCCACGAATGAAGTAGATGGGTTCAACTGCGGACTGGTTACCATCAATCGTAGAAATCGTAATATTTGCTCCAATAGCAATGTCATCCGGTTCAGAAAAATAATATGGATGACTTACTTTTTTATTAAATGATTGAAATGTAATGGAATGATTATTCCAGGCAACACTTTCACCTGATTTTAAATTTACAACCTCATCTATATCAATTTGAGAAGGACTTAAATGCGGGACAAGCAAATCATCAGACAATTTAATTCGTAATTCTTCTGGATTTAATTTTTCGGGTAAAATATAAGATAGATTTCCGCGCAGAATGGCCTTTGGAATGCGCTCATAGGTTTTTCCATCTTTATTATTTCGAATGGCTAAACGGACGCCAATTACCTTGTCTAACTCCTTTGTAGGAATTGATTTTGTGGAAGGTGCCCGAACAATTTCTTTTACCACTATGTCGTGATCATTCAGATGCACCGTGTCTCCGAGCCGAACCGGGTATTGCGTATACGTCAGGGTATCTTCAATAGCCTGGGCGAATTTCGGATCAACTTCTGCTTTGGGTAATGTTGCTATTCGGGTAAAATAATCTTCTTTAAATGTCCGTCGAATAGATGGGTGATATACTTCTATATTATCGAATTCCTTCGTGTAGATGACATTTGGATTCACAATAAATGAATCGATCGGAATACCTTTTTCGTCCAATTCTTTGAACGATACGAAGTATTGACGTTCTGTACCAAGAAACGAGTCGCGTTCATATTCCAATAGATACCCCTGACTGTAAATTGGTTCGTTTTTTAAAAGCACAACATTTCTCAATAACAACTCTTCTTCTTCATTAAATATGCCTGACATCAGGCTTGGATTTTGGCTGATATGACGTTTATTTATTCCGGATAAAATAATCCCGAGTATCATAATACCAAATCCGGCATGACTTAAAGCTGAACCACCGAGTTTCAAGTTCAACCGCAATTTACTGATCATGTAATCCAGATTAGATATTACACCGTATAATGCAGCAGATAATAAGACTATGGTTGGCCAGGCGCGGGTATTAAGAATGGAAGAAATTGCCAGCGTTCCGCCCAATACCAGGGTTAAGTGTGCCGCTATTCGAAAGAGCGTCGATTTGCCGGGGAGCCGATTGTCTTTGAATCTCAACCATTGTGCCAGACCAGACAAAAAAGCAACAAATACGGCTATCCATAATTGGTATTTATTATAGTGTTCATTTGCATCTTGAATGACTTGACCTTCATATTCCGGATTGAATAATTGCACCAATTTATTGATGACGGGAAGTGAAGTACTATAAGTGATTAAAATGGATGATATGGCGAGAATCATCAAACCAATGAACATCCAAAATTCACGAGAATAACCTGATTCTTCGTTTTTTGGTGCCGGTATATGTTTCCAGTGTCGAATAAGCAGATATGCACTAGCTAATATAAAAAACAGTAAAAAGGCAGTTAATTGGGGACCCATGCCCATTTCAGTGAATGCATGAACAGAAGTATCTTCCAGCGCACCACTTCGTACGAGGTAAGTTGAATAAATGCTTAGGCAAAATGCCATAATATAAAAGAGGTATGCGCTCCGACGTGAATGACCAGTGGCTGTTGTGATAAGCTGCGCATGCAGACCGGCTAATAACATAATCCATGGTACCAAGGACATGTTTTCAACAGGATCCCAAGCCCAATACCCGCCAAATGTCAACGCCTCATATGCCCATGCACTTCCCATTAAGATACCGACGCCAAGAATTCCTACAGAAAATAAAACCCATGGCAATGCAGGTTTTAACCATTCAGTATATTGTCTGGTAAACATACCGGCCATAGCATAAGAGAAGGGCACGGAAACACCTGCAAATCCTAGAAAAGTTATCGGTGGATGAATGACATTCCAATAGTTTTGTAACAATAAATTAAGTCCTTTTCCTTCGATTAATTGCAGGTAATCTTCATTGGCAAAGATTGGTGCATCTACTACCTCCCGTAATAGCAACATAGGATTATCACCAAGCTTAAAATCTGTAAATGGAATATAAATACCAAGAAGCATTGATGACAACCAGGTTTGGATAATACACAAGGTGAAGAGTACACCGGGTTCCCATTGCCGGGCTTTTCGCATCAATATAAATCCTAAGACAATATGCCAAATCATCCACAACAGGAAACTGCCTTGTTGGCCTTCCCAAAAGGCCGAAAACATATACTGAATGGAAAGGTCATCTGACACGTGTTCGAATGCATAAGCATACTCATAATATCGACTGAACATGACAAAAAACATCAAGCCGATAAGACCCAAAGTCGCCAACCCATGAATTAGAAAAAGCCTTCGGCCGGTTCGAATGTATTCTTTCGTCGAATTATTCTTCAATGCTAAAAAATAAGCGACAGTGGCAAAAAGAATGGCGGCGAAACTAATTACAGTTACAAATTCACCTAGTGCCCGAGGCAATAGATGCTCGCCAATGTATTGTATGTCATCCATCTTTGAGAAGGACTAACTTTCTTTTGAATTGGAACGAACAAAGACTTCTTCGTCTTTGTATTTTGAAGGACATTTGGTTAATATTTCAGTGGCCACGAATACACCTTCCTTGAATTTTCCTGTCATGACCACTTGTTCAGTGCGTTCGAAGTCCTGTGGTTTTTCGCCCAGAAAGACCACTTTCGATTCATGACCGTTTTCATCTTTGGCATGGAATGAAAAGTAGTTAGGGTCTTTTTCAGGGTTGTACACCATCTCTTTGTCTAAAGACAATTCACATATGACCTTTACTTTTCCACTGCTCTGAGCGGCTGTAGTAAAAGTTGAGTAACTGCTGATTTGATCCGCTGCAGTCATGAATAAAGCAATGGCACCGGCTACAAGCAAGAGTATGATGATTGGTATCTTTTTCATTGAATTTGGTCTAATCGTGCAAATATAGTCAGTCTCACAACATCAGTTAGCTGTCAACAGTTGTGTGTCAGGACAGCTCAAAATTGAGGTTAGTTCTTCCTATTCAATTAGTTTGAGCGCCGAAGGAACATCCTCGACGGGAAATTTACATACTTTGTTTTGACAGACATAGATCATAGTTAATCCTTCCTGCAGTTTGTCGGTAAGAAGTTGAAGGGAGCCTTCAGACTCACCACCGAGTAAAATGGCATTAGGAACATAGTGACTTTGCCACTCGAGGGCTTTGTTAAAACTTTTCGATCCGACCATAGCGACCTCGTAAGGGTGATTTTTTAGATCAATATACAATTGCAGCCAATTACTATAAAAGGATGGTTGTCGACTTTCAAAAATGGAAGCTTTCATATTGATGCCCATTCGTTCAGCTCGGCTAATGTATTCGGGTTTGTACAAATAGAGTCCTATCGCAAGTAGATTGCGTGCCATAATACTATTAGATGCAGGAATAACATTATCCGACAATTCTCTTTTTCGAGTAACGAGTGGTGGATCAAGGTCGCTTGTGTAATAAAATAAACCGGATTCGTCATCTGAAAAATGACTGATGGTAAATTGCATTATTTTATCAGCTAGAAATAAATATTCCTCTTCAAATGTTAATTCATAATACTTAATGAGGGCTCGAATTACGAGTCCATTATCATCAAGAAAAGCATTTATAGTTGATTTGCCATCTTTATAATTTCTCCATAACTGACCATTCTTTTGTATTTGGTTTTCTTTCAAAAAAGTGATGTTGTTTTGTACAATCTCCAGGGCTTTTTTGCTTCCTGTAGCATAATAGGCTTCAATTAATCCATGTGCTGCAAGGGCATTCCATGACGTGAGTATTTTATTATCGAGTCCGGGGTGAATACGTTTAGCACGAACAGGTTTGAGTTTTAGAAGAGATGATTCTAAAGATTCATTCACTTCGTCTTCTGGCAATTTGTATTTTTTTGCCAGAGAAGAAATAGATTTTTTACTATGTAATATATTATTTCCATGTTCCCAATTGCCTCCTTTGGTGAGGTCAAACCGATCCTTAAACAAATCAAAATTTTCACCTTCGCCAATTATCGAAAGAACTTCATCATGGCTCCATACGTAGTATTTACCTTCTTTGCCTTCTGAGTCCGCATCAAGCGCCGAATAAATGCCACCGCTTGGATCAATCATTTCTTCGGACAGCCATTGAATTATTTTTTCTATTGTCTTTTTATACAATGGATTTTTTGATTTCTTATAAGCTGATGCGTATAAATCTAATAATTGTCCATTGTCGTATAGCATTTTTTCGAAATGAGGGACCTTCCATTCTGCATCGGTGGAATAGCGTGCAAAACCACCTGAAACGGCGTCAAAGATTCCGCCTTGTGCCATGTTATCAAGTGTAGTATAGACCAGATTTTCAGCTTCAGAGTCATGATTTAAATGAGCCCATTTTAATAATAATTCATAATTATTGGGCATTGGAAATTTTGGTGCGCCTGACCTTCCGCCGTATTGATTATCGATTTGAGTCTTAAAGGCGGCCATGGCATCATTTAATTCGACATTGCTAAGGCCATTTGGATCATCAGATGGTTCTACGGCATCCATCACAAGAAAGCCTTTCTCTATATTTTTTGCGTATTCTTCGAGTTTTTCCGGATTATTTTCTTTGAGTTGGATAAACTGTTGCAATATGTTCATCCATTGGTCTTTTGGAAAATATGTACCTGCCCAGACTGGTCGTCCTCCCGGGAGTGCGAATGCATTTAGCGGCCACCCACAACTTCGTCCGGAAGCCAATTGACAGGCCGTCATGTAGACATCGTCGATGTCAGGACGTTCTTCCCGGTCTACTTTTATATTAACAAAATGCTGATTCATCAAGGCGGCAACTGTGCTGTCCTCAAATGACTCATGTTCCATTACGTGGCACCAATGGCAAGCAGAATACCCGATACTGATGATCATCAACTTGTCCTCCTCCTCAGCCTGTCTTAAAGCGTCTTCATTCCATGCGTTCCAGTCGACTGGATTATGTGCGTGTTGAAGTAAATAGGGGCTTGTTTCATGAATGAGGTCGTTGGTATGCGCATGTTCCATATCATTGATTTTTTGAGACGATGTATGACAACTGACCACCGTCGTGAGGATGAATATGAAATAGAATAGTCGGATCATATGGTTGGTTAAATGAGGGCGCAAGATAAGTATATCGAGATAAGAGATTAATGTTTTAACTAGAGCTTAATGTTAAACATGCCAGTAAATGTTATGTATAATCCTCAATATTTCATAGTTTTAGCAAAAATCCACTATGAACATGAACTGGAGAAGACTCAACGGGCGTAAAATTAATGGTGACATTAAGGACCAGGTCGAGAAGACAATCATTGAAGAGCATCAAAAGGGTTTTCGACTGAAGGTCTGTATTGGTACAGACTCCATTGTAAAAGGTGGGACGATTGAGTTTGCAACAGTCATTGTGTTTTTAAGAGAGAAGCGCGGCGGATTTATGTTCATCAATAATTCATCACTCAAAGCTGAGATGTCAATCCGGGAACGTATGATCCATGAAGTATCGAAGTCAGTAGATGTGGCCTATGCCCTTTGCGCCTTGCTGGATCAGTATAATGTTGAACTGGAAGTCCATGCGGATATCAATACAGATCCGGAATTTCAAAGTAACGATGCCTTGAAAGATGCCATGGGATATATCCTTGGAATGGGTTTTGTGTTTAAAGCCAAGCCAGATGCCTTTGCCTCATCAAGTTGTGCTGACAAAGTAGTTTAATTACCTGCCAAAGTCGAAATCAACCATATACGTATTGTATAAACTTGGTTTATGCTGAGCGGATTTACAAAATTCATGTTTCCATGCGATTTTCATTAAAAAGACTACTCGTAAAGCAGTAAAGAGAAAGTGAATTTTGTTACTTTACGAGTAAATTTCGAAATAAATGGTAGTAGCCAGGAACGCTTCAGATCGAACCTTATCCATCGAATTTGAAGAATATGATTTGGATAACGGACTCCATGTTATATTACATGAAGATCATTCAACTCCAATAGTCGTTGTTTCGGT
The DNA here is from genome assembly GCA_965249735.1 of Saprospiraceae bacterium. Lineage (GTDB taxonomy): Bacteria > Bacteroidota > Bacteroidia > Chitinophagales > Saprospiraceae > JANQSS01. The sequence goes on from CBDFMS010000014.1 coordinate 19,191, forward strand.
CATGTATCATGTAGGATCTAAAAATGAACGCTCTGATCGCACCGGATTTGCTCACTTTTTTGAACATCTTCTTTTTGAAGGCACAGCCAACATCGCCCGCGGGCAATACGACAAGCATGTTGAACGAGCCGGTGGCACCTTAAATGCCAATACCTGGTTTGATCGCACTTATTACTATGAAATTTTACCTTCCAATCAAATGGAATTGGGACTTTGGCTCGAATCTGAGCGCATGCTACACGCCAAAGTCGATACGATTGGAATAGAGACACAACGGTCTGTTGTAAAAGAGGAACGAAAACAACGCTACGATAATCAGCCGTATGGCACCGTATTGGAAGAAACACTTAGACGTGCCTATCGCACGCACCCTTATCGGTGGCCGGTCATAGGTTCGATGGATCATTTGGATGCCGCAACTGAAGCTGATTATCAGTCATTTTATGAAACATACTATGTTCCAAATAATGCTGTGCTCGTTGTAGCTGGCGATATTTCTATGGATCAGGTAAAAGAGGCCATCGAAAAATACTACGGGACAATCCCCCGACGCGAAGACCCAATGTTGGATACTAAGCGACCATTGGAACCGCCACTAACTGGCGAAGTTCGTGATGTCATCTATGATAAAATTGATCTGCCGGCGATTATTCAGGCCTATCGCATACCGGCTATGGGTACGCCTGATTTTTATGCCTTGGATTTGGTAAGTAAGTTGCTATCGGATGGCGAGAGTTCTCGGATGCACCGTAGTTTGGTGGATGAACAACAGAAGGCATTAACGATTTATAACTTTCCTTTGCCATTGGAAGACCCGGGGCTGTTGTTGACCTACGGTATAGCAAATCTTGGTGTTGAGGCTGGTCAATTGGAGACGGCTATGGATGCTGAAGTAGATCGGTTGAAAGAAGAGGTAATTACTGATCTTGAATGTGAAAAATTAAAAAATCAGATTGAGACGAGTTTCGTGAATAGATACAGAAGCCTAACCGGGATTGCAGATTCTTTAGCTGGGTATTATACATATTATAGAAACACGAATTTAATCAATACAGAAATAGATAAATATTTAAGCGTAACAAAAGAAGATATTCATCGCGTTGTAAACCAATATTTCAAGAAGGATAATAGGGTAGTCCTATATTATTTGCCAAAGGAGGGACTGTGAAGAATTTTGTGTCAACTTGATAATTTAGGCAGGATGACGGCTGATAATTTTGAGTTGCAACGAAGTTGATATCATTGTAAGGGCAAAACATTACAATGATGAAAGAAGAAACAGAAAAGCATTTAGACGCATTACTTTCTCAAGTCAAGGACAAGAAGGAACTTGACAAACTTCGTGATATGATATTTAAGCGTGGAGTTGAATCATTGCTCAAGGCTGAAATGACTGCTCATTTGGGTCATGAGCCGTATGAAAAGACAGCTCAGACGAAGCAGAATCGACGCAATGGTTTTTCGAAAAAGACACTCAAAACAGAAGATGGGAAGGTGAAGATCGATGTTCCTCGAGACCGAAATGCGAGTTTTGACCCCGTGACGGTGAAGAAGCATAAGACAATGAGTGAAGAGATAGAGGGCGTCATGATGTCATTATATGCTAAAGGAATGAGCACCAGTGATATCGTTGATTTTATTGAACATACTTATGGTGTAAAGTATTCTCGATCACAGGTTTCCGTAATTACGAATTGCTTGCTGGAAGATATAGCTGATTGGCAATCAAGACCATTAGATGATCAATATGCGATACTCTGGATTGATGCAATACATTATAAAATTCGTCAAGATGGGCAAGTAAAAAGCAAAGCTTGTTTAGTTGTATTGGGCGTCAATACAGATGGACAGCAAGACATTTTGGGTCTGCATATTTATGAAAATGAATCGGCAAGTGTCTGGATGGAAATGCTCAATGACCTTAAAATGCGGGGTGTTCAAGACGTTTTCTTTGTGTGCTCAGACAATCTCAAAGGGCTCGTTGAAGCCATACAAGCTGTTTTTCCAACGAGTATAAATCAAGTCTGTGTTGTGCATCAGATCAGAAATTCACTCAAATATGTCTCGTTCAAAGACCGTAAAAAAGTTATAAAAGACATTAAGAAAATTTATAAGGCCGACAATGAAAAAATGGCACTTCAAGGCTTTAATGAATTTAAACAAACCTGGGAAAAACAATATAGCCTGTGCGTTCAAAGCTGGGAAAGAAACTGGGAAAATCTAACAGCTTTTTTGCACTATCCTCCTGAAATCAGAAAACTCATTTATACTACCAATATTATTGAAAGCTTCAATGCCAGTTTGCGTAAATACACAAAAAACAAAAAGGTCTTTCCACATGACGACGCGGCATTGAAATCAATCTACTTGGCGGCCATGCAAATCAGCAAAAAGTGGCAAAAACGCAGATTCGGGTGGGCAAGAATTCACAATCAATTGACTATCTTGTTCCCGAATCGAATTAAAATCTAATTTTTTAACGGCCCTTGGAATGGTATCAACTCTTAGTGAAAACACAAAATTATTTACAAACCCCCAAAGGAATTAAAATCGATTTAATTAAATAATAACGTATTTCATTTATGTCGGAAACGTCAATTGCAAAAAACCAGGAATTTAGGCGATTCCCACCCAAGGCAGGACCTATGCCTTCAATTCGTATCGGTCAGTTCGAAACCTTGCGTTTAGATAACGGATTAACGTTAATCATTGTTGAAAATAAAAAGTTACCAAAAGTGGCATTCCAATTGGTAATCGATCATGACCCTTTTGTAGAGGGCCAACTGGCTGGTTTGGGTGAATTAACAGGAGAGCTTCTGAGCAGAGGGACAAGAACAAAAACGAAGTCCGAAATCGACGATATAATCGACTACTATGGTGCGAATTTGCACATGAGTGGGTCGGGAATGTATGGTTCTGTACTTAAAAAGTATCAGCAAGAATTTTTGTCTGTAATGACGGATGTTTTATTAGATCCTGGATTTTCAGAGAAGGAGTTTGATAAAATTAAAGTAAAGCATGCATCTCGTTTGCAAACTGTGCGAAACGAGCCAACAGAAATGGCGTATCATGTTTGCACCAAAGTTAATTTTGGCAACTATCATCCTTATGGAGATATATTAAATCATCAGTCACTTGAACATATTTCTGTCGAGGATTGTAAAACTTATTTTCGAGATTATTGGAGACCTGATTGCTCCTATCTTGCTATAGTAGGAGACACGAGCCTCAATGAGGTGAAAGAATTAATAGCGCCACAACTATCTGCCTGGGTTTCTGCTGAGCCCTCACGACATAATTATGCCCGTCCACAACCGCCAACTCAAAATACGATTTGTATTGTCGACCGTCCCGGGGCGGTGCAATCCGAAATAAGACTGACTTATCCGCTGGATCTGCATCCCGCCAATCCTGATCGGGTTCCGGCATCCGTCATGAATCATATTCTAGGAGGTGGTGCATTTTCCGGTTATTTAATGAGCAATCTTCGTGAGGATAAAGGATATACTTATGGCGTTCGAAGTGTCTTGAATCTGGATCCACTTTGCGGCCAATTCAAAGTTTCTACAAGTGTTGGAACCGATGTGACAGTGCCTGCCATATGTGAAATAATGAATGAAATGAAACGATTAAGAACGGATCCTGTCGCTGTGGATCACCTCTTATTAGTCAAAAACTCACTTATTGGCTCTTTTGCCCGATCAATAGAAAGTCCTCAGACGCTGGCAAATCGGGTATTGAATATGATGCGGTTTAATCTCCCGGATGATTTTTATGAGACATTTACTACCAAATTAGAAGCTGTATCTGCAGGTGATGTTCAGACAATGGCTGAAAAGTACATCTTACCAAATCGATCAAATATTGTCATTGTTGGAGATTTGCATGCTATCCGACCTGAACTTGAATCAAAACTCGAGGGTTCTCCTGTGCTTATATATGATGCTTTTGGTATGCAGATTGGAGGAATAGTGAAGGCGTGATAGAAGAGTCAAACGAGGTGACATCAGTATATCGGCATTTCTGGAATCTTAGGGAGTTTTTGTAATTGATAAATAATTTGATCATGCAAAATATTACTACTTGTCTTCGGTTTTTTAGTATTTGTTTTTTTATTCAAATGTCCATTCTTGCAATTGGCCAGGGATATACGATAAAGGATTATCACGTTGATATTGAAATTCAAAAAGATGGCGTAGCTAATGTCCTCGAAACAATTTTAGTTGATTTTAATGAAGAGCGACATGGTATATATCGGGATGTTCCACTAAATTATAAAAATAAGTCTTCAGCTGAAGGGCAAGCCATTCGTATTGACGACATAGTTGTTCTGGATGATCCGTTTTTGGTCATGCATGAACAAGGGCAAGTGAGAATTCGTATTGGATCACCCAGTAAGAAAGTTAGCGGTGAAAAAATATACAAAATCAAATACAGCGTACTGGGGGCGTTGGAACAATTTAATGAAGCAGCGGAATTTTCCTGGAATATCATTGGAGATCGCTGGGATACACACATTGAGAAGGCTTCTGTGAAAATATCGTTTCCCTATTCCATTCAAAATGCAAAGAATGATATTCTGCTTTTTATCAAAGATGAGAAAGTTCAAATTCAGGACATTGACCACACACTGGACGATGAGTCGTTTATTTGCACATTTCCTGTCAAATTAAAATCTCGCCAGGGAATATCGATGGCATTGCGGTTTGTGAATCATGATTTTCCATTACAGCAAGTTCCTGCTGCTGTTCTGTCTGATAAATATTATATCACGCGATCTGATATAGAGCTAGCAATTAATTATAGAAGTGATATTACAGCTAAAGAATTGCATCAAGTTAATATGATTTCCAAAAGCACTTATGTAACAAGGACATTTGGAGCGATGGGTCAGGAGAGTAAAAAGTGGAAGAACATTTATAGACAACCCACGCTGGCTTCAAGTACGATTCGAGGGCGTAAAGCTCATGTGGTAGCCTCAACTTCTGATGACGAAATAAGGTATCAGATATCTGGTGATTTCTCTAAAACGAAGAAAGTAAGCCTGGCATTCGACTATTTGCTACAAGGTGCTATTGTTTTAGGTGATGGAGAGGTGGTGGCAGCCTTGGACCTTGGATCTTTTGAAGGTGCTGTGGCTGTAGATACCATAGTTGTTTCATATCAACTGGCGGAGGGCATGGAGTTTTCTCAGGAGCCCATTTTGGATGGTTTTGTAGCCCAGCAATTGGGAACTAATAAATATCAATTCGTCAGAAAAAGCTTCTTAACCGGACGGTTAGAACAGAAAATTTCACTGTTTGGATTTGAACATGTGCGATTGAAATACCCGAAAGAGTGCCTGTATGCCAATAAGATTGTCGATGACTTGGATTTATCTGTTACTTGTTTTGAAAATGGAACATGTGAAATATATCAATCCATGTTGCTAAAAAATAAATTGACGGATGGGACAATTGATTGTTATCTAAGCAAAGAAATTAACTCTAAGTCATTTCCCCATGACGTGGTTGCTCCAAATTTGTTGTCAAAAGTAATTGAGCTACCAATCGATCTCGTCAGTGTGCATCCGGACTTTTACCCGAGTGAATATTCGGATTATTTTGTGGCGCGGGCCCATGGGCAAAAAAATGAAACGAGATTTCACGCAAACTATACAACGAAAGCCTTACGAACTTCTGATGGTATGTTATTTCCCTATTTTTTCTCAACTCAGACACCTGTTGATCATATTCAATTTGAGCTGAGCGATGAAGATGGGAATGCGATTTTAAATGTAGACGAGTCTGGGTATTTTATGGAGCAATCAGAAGCTGGAATCGAATTGATTGAACACGATGGCTTCCAATATTTCTACGTCCCCGTTGAAGATGATGGGTTGATGTCAATTCCATTTTCAGAGCGCGTTTCGGCGGCTTTACGGGCAAATTGGAAGTTGCTTGCTTCCGTGCTAATCTCAGGTTTGCTGTATTTTCTTTGGTATGTTTTCGGTAGAGACGAAAAGTATGATGGATCTATGTTGTCAAATCCACCTGACTACATGACACCGGCCGAGGCGGGATATCTTTGGGATGGAAAATTACATGGCCGGGATTTGATCAGCTTAATTTATCAATGGGCTGCAAGAGACCTGATACTGATCGAAGAACTGGAAAAAAAGAACGGAAAGCACGATTATATTCTGGAAAAACTGTCAGAATTACCTGAAACTGCATTCGAATATGAGCGTATATTATTTGAAAAATTATTTACATCCGGAGAAAATCGGGTAAAAGTATCATCGTTAAAGAATAGTTTTTATTCAACCATGTCCAAAGCAAAAAAATCGCTGAAAAAAGAATTCGAGTCAAAGCACATGTATGAACCGATGACACGTGGATGGGGAACTATAGGCGTGATTTTCGGATTTTTGATCACAACAGCAGGATTAGTAGTCTTGGGTGTCAATGCTTCTTCAGGGGATTTTAGCTTGTCTTTGCCTTTATTGATTGTAGGTATGGCATTAATACTTTTTGGTTATTATTTGCCGAATAAGACCGCATTAGGAAGCAAATATTTTGTTGCTCTCCAGCAGTTTAATAAATTCATTGACGAGGCTCCACCGGAAGAATTGGCGGCCCTCTACGACCGCGATAGTAATTATTTTCAAAACACCCTGGCTTATGCCATCGTTCTCGGGAAAGCCAAAAAATGGGCGGGTAGATTTTCAGGTTTAATGACTGCGCCACCTAGTTATTACAAGGGAAGTCATTATGACAATTTTTCACCCGTATTATTTGCAGATAATGTAGTGCGGGGGATGCGGAGGATGGAAAGTGATTTTTACAGCATGCCTGCTTCATCATCTTCATCAACTTCTTCATATTCAGGTGGTCGATCTTCATCGTTTGGCGGTGGTGGATTTAGCGGAGGCGGAGGTTTTGGCGGAGGCGGAGGTTCAAGTTGGTAGTTGATCCGTCTGTGCTCCTTTCTATATATTTGCGATTCATTGATTAGAAATGGATATGGCTAGAGAGATTACATTACGAGATGCGCTGAGAGAAGGTATGTCAGAAGAGATGCGCCGGGATGATTCGGTCTTTCTCATGGGTGAGGAAGTTGCTGAATATAATGGTGCTTACAAAGTCAGCAAAGGTATGCTGGATGAGTTTGGACCTCGACGCGTTATCGATACGCCCATTGCTGAGCTTGGCTTTGCAGGTATAGGAGTTGGGGCTGCAATGAATGGTTTGCGACCAATCGTTGAGTTCATGACCTGGAATTTTGCTGTTTTAGCATTTGATCAAATTGTCAACAATGCTGCTAAAACGTTGTCCCAGTCTGCAGGCCAGTTTACTTGCCCTATTGTCTTTCGTGGACCTACAGGTAGCGCCGGACAACTCGCTCAGCAACATTCTCAAACGTTTGAAAGCTGGATGGCCAACGTACCGGGATTGAAAGTGATTTCATGTATTGATCCGTATGACGCGAAAGGATTAATCAAATCTGCGATCCGGGATGAGGATCCAATTTGTATGATGGAAGCAGAAAGCTTTTATGGATTAAAGGGTGATGTTCCTGAAGGTGAGTATACGGTTCCTATTGGATTGGCAGCTGTTCGGAAAGAAGGAACGGATGTAACCATCGTATCTTATAATAAAATGATGGAAACAGTAAAAAAGGCTGCAGTTGAACTGGAAAAAGAAGGCATATCAGCCGAAGTCATTGACCTAAGAACAATACGACCCCTGGATTACGAAACCATTGTCACTTCAGTCAAAAAAACGAACAGGTTGGTTGTAGTCGATGAATGCTGGCCTTTCGCCGGTGTGTCCTCAGAAGTGGCCTTTGAAGTGCAAAAATACGCATTTGACTACCTGGATGCACCTGTTGTACGTTTGAATGCTGCTGACACCTCTCTGCCTTATTCAGCTCCATTCGTTGAAGCTTATCTACCCGGTGTAGCAAATATCATTGAGGCAGTAAAACAAGTGGCATACGTGGATTAAAATATATCCTTTCGCCCTAAACATAAAGGTCCAAATCCTGTTTCAAGGTTTACCTAAGGATTATGACTTTATTGACTCAACACGCAATTTTAGTTAACCGAATTTTTTTGATTTGACATATTAAATCAAATCGTGTAAAGTAGTTATTTAGATTAGAAAGCTTATTTAATTGAAAATCAATCAATTAAATATCCTGTTTTTGTTAGACTGTGTGGAATGATCGAAATCAGAAGTCAGTCACCCAAACAAAGAGAGATTACTTACACTAAACTGTCATTTCCTAGGTGCGAAAAACTTACATTTGCAATTCAAATTAAATACGCAATTGATATGTCAACAGATGCCATTTTTACCCCTCCAAAAGCTTATAACGAGCCAGTCTTAAATTTTGCTCCAGGATCTCCTGAACGCGCATCATTAAAAGCGGAATTAGATCGCCAATCCGGTCAGCAGATAGATGTTCCAATGACCATAGGCGGAGCAAAAATTCGGACGGATAATCGAGTAGAAATGAATCCGCCACATGATCGTCACCATGTACTGGGTCATTACCACAAAGGTAATGCGGCTCATGTTGAACAAGCAATTGATGCGGCTATGGCAGCCAAACCAGCCTGGGAGGCTATGCCCTGGCAGGATCGTGCGGCAATCTTCTTAAAGGCTGCTGACTTACTTTGCGGACCATATCGAGACAAAATGAACGCAGCAACGATGTTGGGTCAATCTAAAAATGCATTTCAAGCAGAGATAGATGCGGTGGCAGAACTCGCTGATTTCTGGCGATTCAATGTAGAGTTCATGGTACAGCTATACAGTGAACAACCTCAGAGTGCTAAAGGAATCTGGAATCGACTCGATCACAGACCGCTCGAAGGATTTGTTTTTGCCATTACACCATTCAATTTTACAAGTATTGCTGGAAACTTACCCACGGCCCCGGCTTTGATGGGTAATGTGGTGGTTTGGAAAGTGGCAGGCACCCAAGTTTACTCAGCTCGGGTGATTATGGAAATTTTAGAGGAGGCTGGGCTTCCAGCAGGAGTGGTTAATCAATTATTTGTGAGCGGACCTGTTGCCGGGGATGTGATATTCAATCATCGTGATTTTACCGGATTGCATTTTACCGGTAGCACGGGTGTCTTTCAAAACCTGTGGTCCACCATTGGAAATAATATCGCTAAATACAAATCATACCCCAGAATCGTCGGTGAGACCGGAGGAAAAGATTTTGTTGTAGCACATGAGTCGGCTAATCCAAAAGCTGTTGCCACAGCACTAGCTCGGGGTGCTTTTGAATATCAGGGACAAAAATGTTCTGCTGCCTCGCGGGCCTATATTTCAGCTTCTATTTGGGAAGACGTGAGAAAGAACTTAATCGCGGCTATTGAGGATTTCAATATGGGGGATCCCAAAGATTTTACAAATTTTGTAAATGCGGTCATTGATGGTGCAGCTTACAAGAGCATCACATCTTATATCGACAAAGCCCGGGATGCTGACGATGCTGAAATTATCGCCGGCGGAATATTTGACGATTCAATTGGATATTTTATTGAACCAACTGTCATTCTCACCACGAACCCAAATTATGTGACTTTATGTGATGAATTATTTGGGCCGGTTTTAACCATTTTTGTGTTTGATGACGACAAACTCGATGAAACACTAGCATTGGTGGATTCCACGTCGCCTTATGCACTGACAGGAGCAATATTTGCACAGGATCGATACGTGCTAAATCATATGACAACTGCATTGCGTCATTGTGCGGGAAATTTTTATCTAAACGATAAACCAACCGGTGCCGTCGTAGGTCAACAGCCTTTTGGTGGGGCAAGAGGAAGTGGGACTAATGACAAAGCGGGTTCTATTCTAAATTTGTTGCGATGGGTATCACCTCGAACGATAAAAGAGAATTTTAATCCTCCAACAGATTATCGGTATCCGTTTATGGCTGAAGAGTAATCAGGTAAATTCTAGGTTCTTTTCCTATATAAGTTCCCTAACTAAATAGCATTCTTACTGGAAATGAGATTCAATCTGGCGGAAGGGCCAGTTTTATATTGAGTGGTTTACTCGATAGATAAAGCAAAAGGAATGAATGGCTTCTTTTGAATTAATCATGAAGTTTTTCACAAAATTGTATAATCGTTAGCAGTAATTATTTCTTTCGCAACAACCACGAAAATCCAATACTAAACTGACCATAATGTCCATCTTCACCGAAATTATACAAATGACCGTATTCTGGTCGAATAGCCCATCTGTTTAAATCACTACTGAGTGATAGGCCCACATTGACAGCCATAAAATCCTCACAGCCATCACAGAGAGTGATTAAGTACTTAGGTGCGAAGGTGATCTCAACTTTATCCATAATTATGGGAGCTGTGAGTAGGATTGTAGGGTGAATTTCCCATGTATCTTCAGTATCCATACCAAGAGCTCGGCCGATTGGTAAAGCGACAGCAAATTTATTTTTTATCACGCTGTACTTTGGTCCTATTCCAATCACATCCCAACCTTCTCCTATTCCTCCGTCTGTATCCATGTCGCCCTTCAGCCAGACACGCTCGTATCGCGCTCGTAAATCCCATTTATCGGATATACCATATGCGATCTGGACGCCCAAATGATTCTGAATACCCTCCGTTTCGCCGTCATTAGAAAAGTTAACTGAGGAATAGGAGGGCGTGAACTCATAATTGCCTTCTCCGACAGTACGAGCACTTTGCAATTCAGAAAATACAGGAGCACAGCCAGGAAGGATAAAATATAATGCAATTAAGACTAGTAAGAAAGCTGTGATGCGAAGTTGATTAAGGGTTTTCATAGTATGCTTTTTTTAGATCTAGAATATATGGCTGTTCGCAATAGCATATTGAATTAAATCAGGATTTCTTGACATAAGATAATAGAAATGACATAAATCATTGTTTTTCTTAACATAGGTCAATGCGGGGAATGAAATTAATGTGTAATTTGTAGTGAATGCTAGACAAGTATAATACCGCTGTGCCAACTACCATCTCGAGCAGTTTCGACAGAAGCTATCAATGTTGGGTGAACTCAGCGATGCGGCCTGGAATGCATTCGCCAATCGAATGAGCTATTTGAAGCTCGAAAAAGGAGAGGTTTTGACAAGAGAGGGAGAGATCGAGGATAAAATCTATTTTATTGTCAAAGGCGCTGTACGTGTATATGTCTATCACCAAAGTAAACAAGTCTGTACGAATTTTCGATTCACAAATCAGTTCACAAGTTCGATCACATCATTTCTCACACGAACACCGTCGCAATATTACTTATGCACTCAGGTAGATTCTGAACTAATGGTGATAAGCCATACAGAGTTGTATTGGCTGTACAACAATTTTATCGAAATCAATACTTTGGGAAGAGTGGTCATGGAAGTATTGTTGATCGAAAAAAGACAACGTGAACTAGACTTCCTTACGCTAACGGCTGAAGAGCGATATCTCAAATTGGTAGCAGAACATCCGCGTTATGTGCAACAATTTCCGTTAAAATACCTTGCTTCATTTTTAGGAATTACAGCAGAAAGTTTGAGTCGAATTCGTGCTAAACAAAATTAGAATTCGTTCACACCATTAACTTATTAGAAAAATACCCAATATTATTTATTCAAGAGTTGTGCGGCACGAAAAATGCCAATTAAGGAGACTGAATCGGTTATTTCACCTGATATTGCCATTTCTAGAGCTTCAGAAAAGGGTAATTTAATTAATTCCAATTCTTCTGCTTCATCCGGTTGAGATTCGCCTATGGTCAATTCCTGAGCCAGATAAATGAATCCAATTTCGTCCGATACGCAATTACTTAAATCAAATTGACTTATTAATTCCCACGATTTTGCTTCGATTCCTGTCTCTTCTTTCAGTTCACGCTTGGCTGTCTCCAGCGGGTCTGTGCCAACTGGACATCCGCCTTCAGCTAATTCCCAACTCCACCGTTTCAACGGATATCGATATTGACCAACCAACCACGTGTTTCCATCAGTATCAATAGGAACGATGCCGATTGCATGATTTTTAAAGTGTACTGTCCCATAGACGCCATCTGATCCACCGGGTGTTTGTACTTCATCATGAAATACAGATATCCATGGATTGTTGTATTGTAGACTTCCTTTCTTGATCTTCCAGGGATTTTTCTCGTGTTGTGGTTTATAAAAACGGGACATCTGCTATTTGTTCGATGAATACTTTAACAAGATTGGGTTCGAGTGCTATCATAATAATGACGCCAAACACGGCACCATAAAAATGTGCGTCATGATCGATGTGATCACGTTGATTGCGACTGGCCCAGGATGAATAAATTAAATACAAGACTCCTGCCACGATGCTGTGAATTCCAATGATTCCATACAAATATATTTTTTCCCATGGATTCAATAAAATAAAAATAAATATGATACCCGATACCGCTCCGGAAGCACCTATACTGGCAAATGCCGGGTTTTCTCTGTGTTTAAGAAAGGTTGGTATGTTGGCCAGTACCACAATAGCCACATACATAAGTATATAAATAGAAGGACCTAGTATGGCGCCAAATAATTGAATTAGTAATCGCTCGACATAATCGCCGAACATGTAAAGGACAAACATATTAACCAATAAATGAACCCAGCTGCCATGTACAAATCCTGCCGTCAACCATCGTGCATAGCTCTTGTCACGTTGTTCGCGAAACGGGAAGTGCTTCAATTTTTCAAAAACGCCGTGATTGTTAAACGCGTAATAACTAATTACACAAGTTAAAATTATTATTAAGAGGTTTGCTGACATAGGACTAGTGATGATAGGATTGATTATTGATTATGGTAAAACCGCGATAAAGCTGCTCTAAGAACAATATTCGTATTAATTGATGTGGAAATGTCATCAATGACAAGCTAAGTTTGAATTGTGCTCGCTCATATATTTGATTTGAAAAGCCATAGGCACCTCCGGTTAAAAAAATTAAACGGCGAGGTGACTGATCTATTGTTCGACGCAACCATCCGGCAAAGTCCACCGATGTATATGTTCGACCGGTTTCATCCAAAATCACCAGGAAATCCGATTTAATGAGCCTCTTCAGCACTTGTTGTGCTTCAAATGCCTTGTACGATTCGATCGAATGTGTATGCTTACCGGATGCCGCAGAAAGAATTTTCGTTTCAAGAGAGCAATATCGTTTTATGTTTTTTATGTAATAGGCCATTCCTTCTTGAACATAAATCTCTCGCGTCTTGCCAATATTCCAATATTCTATTTTCAATTGGCAGATATCTTATCACTTGACTTTTTAGTCTTATTCAATCGTCCTAAATGTTTAAATAATGACTTGTATCGTGAATTGGAAAAATGATGTTTAAGCTCAAATTTATTCCAAATTAAACGCATCTCTTTATACATTTGATTACGTTGCATAGTTTGAAGAACTATTCGCCAGACTTCACGAGAAAGATTTAGTTGCTGTAGTGCGTCAATCTCATAACTTGCCCATGGTTCAGTAAAGAGCATGAAATAGAATTCTGCCAGCTTTTCAGCACTTTTAAGCGATTTCGAATTCCAGTGTTCATCAATGTAATCGAAAAGCATCTCGAGACCGTTGAATGCATATTCCATGCGAATTTTTAGACGCAATAAGGTGAAATAATCATTTTTGATTATTGGTTTGGGCACATTGATTTCATAATCTGCAAATGTCATTGAACGTTGAATCAGATCTCTTGGTAAATCTGCTTCAAGGAGTTGGTAAAACAACTTCAAATATTGATCATAAATATCATAAAATCCGTTGTGCAGTGATCTTTCCTTGTCGTTCAGTAGTCGTATGAAAACAAGGCCATTACTTAAAATATAAAACGTCTTTACAAAATGATTTACAGCCAATGCATCTGAGGCTTGACTGAGAAGTTCATGGAATATTTTGAGCAGCGACTTTTGTTTTGACAGACCCAGATAGGCTGAACTTCCTCGCAGAAGCTGAATAGACTTATAAAACAACCACTCATATTTTTCTGATTCATCCAGGTCGATTTTATCTGAGAATCTGGCGAGAAATTGCAATTGCGCCTTAGGATCATGACGTAAGTACCAATGGTAGAATGATTGCATTTCCTCACGCGAAGTTTTGGCCAGGACTTCGAGCGTTAAAGCAACCGTTCCACGTATTTTTGCCATATTTCGTAATTATTGATATTCTCTTAGAGACAATCTGACAAGATACGGAATAATTGCTCAGTCTATGGTGGCAGAGGGGTGGCCCTCATATAAATTGATGTACTTTTGCCGCTTATTCGAACCAGATGTCCAAAGAAGTGCTACAACCCGGAATGACCATAGTGATTCCTATCTACAACGAAGAAGAAAGTCTTGAAAGATTGCAGAAATCACTCTCATCGTACGTGCATGAAACAGAGATCGCGTGTGATGTACTTTTTGTGGATGATGGTTCGAAAGACAACAGTCTTGATATCGTCAAGCAAATCTGTGTGGGGAATGGGCAATTTGATTATATCTCATTCACTCAAAATTGTGGATTAAGTACTGCCATTAAAGCAGGATTCGACCATGTGTCGCGTGAATGGACAGGCTATATGGATGCTGATTTACAGACTACGCCTGAAGATTTTGATCTTTTGTGGGATCAACGCGGAGAATTTGATCTGATCACAGGTATCAGAGCAAATCGTCGGGATAGTTTTGTCAAGAAACTAAGCTCGGGTTTTGCGAATGGGTTTAGGCGTCTATTCACCAACGATGGAATTGCGGATACGGGTTGCCCTTTAAAAATAATCAAGACGGATGTGGCAAGAAAAATTCCTATGTTCAAAGGATTACACCGTTTTTTACCTGCAATGGTGTTGTTACAAAAAGGTACTATTCATCAGGTTGAGGTGCGCCATTTTCCACGCGAACAAGGACAATCTAAATTTAATGTGAGCAACCGATTGCTCGGTCCGTTAGCCGATTGTTTTGTTTATCTGTGGATGAAACGAGGTTATATTAATTACAAGATTGACGACGAGCATGATGCCTAGTGGAGTGATATTTGGCATTGGTCTATTGGCTCAGCTTTTGTTTGCTGCAAGGATGTTAGTTCAATGGTTCTTGTCTGAAAAGCAAAAGGTAGTTGTCTCCCCCCGGATCTTTTGGCGTCTGAGTCTGGTAGCCTCGATTTTAATGTGTGTCTATGGTTGGTTTCGATCTGATGCTGCCATTCTTGTAGGTCAACTGATCACCTACTTTGTATATATCCGAAATTTGCAATTAAAGGGAGATTGGAGTCGATATTGGATCGGATTGCGTGTTTTTCTTTGGTTGGTACCCGCAGGTGCACTTGCTTTCCTGTTGACCCAAGAGGTGAATTGGCAATCCAAGTTTATTACCAATATTCCTACCTGGTTAATTATTTTTGGATTAGTTGGACAGATACTTTTTACATTTCGATTTATTGTACAATTTTATATGTCCAACAAGGCTAAAGAATCTTTATTACCACCACAATTTTGGATGATAAGTCTGATGGGGGCTATGCTCATATTTATTTATGGTGTATACAGAGTGGACTATGTGCTCATGATAGGCCATGGTGGCGGAATTTTGGCCTATGCGCGCAATATAATGATAGGTCGTAAACAGGCGACAAATGGCTAAACGTTACACCGGCATTCTTCTCGCATTCTTTGCAATCCTCTTACTATGGGAACTGGGCGCTTTGAATGTATCCATTATGGAAGCGCGGAATTTCGTAACCGCCCGGGAGATGATTGAAGACGGAAGTTATCTTATTCCGACTTTGAATGGTGAATACCGACTACAAAAACCTCCATTACCCACGTGGCTTACTGCTTTATCGGGTTCTTTTTCTGATATGAAATCCGTTTTCTGGTTACGTTTTCCTGCCGTACTTCTTGGATTATTAGCAATTGCTTATACCATGAAAATTGCTTCAAAGATTTCTTCGAATAAACATGACATTGGTCTGACAGGCGCCATGCTGGTCACTTCGTTTTACATGTTTCTTACTGCCCGATCGGGTATGTGGGACATTTTTGTTCAAGGATTTATGCTTGCAGGAGTTTACTATTATATTCTATTTGCCCGGGAGCGGACCGGTTCTTTATCCAACAGTTTAATTTTTGGGACTTTACTCGCTGCATCTTTTATGAGTAAGGGGCCGGTGGCATTATATGGATTGTTGTTACCATTTCTATTGGCCTTTCATGTAATTTATCGCCGGGATATTAATTGGAGTAAGAAGAAAGGGTATCATCTGCTCGCGGGTATAATTTTGGCGATCGTTCTTTCCTCGCTATGGCCGTTATATATAAATTTTTCTGAAGCGGGATATGCAGCTTCAAAAATTGTCGCCACGGAATCACAGAATTGGGTGAATTATAATGTCAGGCCGATATATTATTACTGGTCTTTTCCTTCACAAACGGGAATTTGGACGGTATACGGATTTGTTGGCGTCCTCATTTTCGGCTTATTATATAAAAAGTTGAAGCCATCAAAATCTATTCAATTATATTTTTGGTGGACAATTTTCGTCATTGTTTTATTATCAATCATTCCGGAGAAAAAATCGCGCTATTTATTTCCCGTATTATTCCCGATAATCTTATTTCTTTCTGAATTGGTGCAATCAAAAGAGAAAAATTTAATAAGAAAATCGATGAAAATTGCCGGAGGCTTAACCTGTCTTGTCCTGAGCGTAATCGGTATTTTACTACTTTTTAATCTAAGACCTGAACTTGGGGAGTTGTCCTTACGTGTGCCTGGTGGTTTGTTAATATTACTTATTTCATTAGGCGCACTATATGAACTTGTTAAGGACAGGTTCATAAGGGCCACATACCTGATTAGTGGGGTAGTTATGGTCTTCATTTTTTTCTTTGCGCGTGGAGCCGGTGATCTAATGAATTCAACATCAGCGGTAAATTCCTTTCATCGATTTACATCTGAGTCTCAATTAATATCGATTCCACTCTATTCTACAGGAGATTTGAGACCTGAACTTGTATGGCAAATCGAACGTAAAGCGCCTGTTCTGTGGGATTGTACGCTCCCGGTGGAACATCCTTTGATAGGTGTGTTCTCTTATTATGGAATTGAACAAGAAATGGGAAATGAATTGGATGGCTGGGATATTGTGAGTGAAGAACGGTTTGATCAAAACCCAAAATACAGCGTAAAGGACTCAAAAGTCGCATTGAAACGTTATTTTGCTATACTGAAAAAGAAAACAGAATGAAAAAGCTATGGATCGTTAGACATGCGAAGTCTTCTTGGAGCAATGCCGGGCTATCAGATCACGACCGACCGCTAAATGCACGGGGAAAGCGAGATGCGCCAATTATGAGTGATGTGATTGCAACAAGATATCCTATTCCGGATGTGATGATCACGTCAACAGCCAAACGGGCCAGAAGAACATGCAAAACATTTCGACGTGCATTTGAGCTTGATAAGTCGCATGTGATTCGTGAAAATCAACTTTACCATGCTTCCACGGGAACATGTTTGCAAGTCATTCATAGTATTAAAGAGGATATTGAGATAGCCGCCATTTTTGGGCATAATCCGACATTTACTTATTTGATTCATGAATTGACAGGAAGAGGCCCTGACAATTTACCTACTTGCGGATGTGCGTTGATTACATCCACATCTGATTATTGGGCGACTTTTGAATCCGGTGAATGTCACATTGAAGAATATCTTTATCCTAAACAGTTTATCAGTGATGGCGAATAGATTCATAATACCTCTATTCTTGTTTCTTGTCATAGGTTGTGGACAAAAAGCTGAACCAGCCTATATTTTTTCCGAGGAGGATTTTGAACGTGTCTTATTTGATGTAGAGCTCGCTCGTGAGGCCTCGAGAACGGCCGTATTTGGATTACGTGACAGCCTTTTTCAAACGTATATGGAAGCTATTGCATTACGAAATGAAGTCACGGCAGATGAAATCACGGATGAAATTAGAAATAGATTAAACCAGGAAGAGGATTTTGCGGATGTCTATGACGGCATGCGAGCTCGCATCGACAGCATTCTGGCTAGAAATAAACAAGAGAAGTGATTAACACATGCGATTATCCTGTATTGAGCATAGACGAACATACTAAGAACATGACAATGAACTTAATAATTAGTTAACTCTAAAATCTCTCAGTATCGGCAGGCATGCCTTAATTTTACCGATATTTAATATGAAATCCAAAGTGAAATCGAATCAGGACTACGAAACTATTTTGTTGGTGGATGACGAAGAGGATATTTTAGAATTTCTAAGTTACAATTTGAGAAAAGAGGGTTATCGGGTTTACGTAGCTGACAATGGTCAGGATGCACTTGAAATTGCACCACGGATAAATCCGGACCTGATTATTTTGGATATTATGATGCCCAAAATGGATGGGGTGAAAGTCTGTGAAGAACTACGCAAGAATCGAGCACTCGATAATACTTACATCGCTTTCTTAACTGCCCGCAATGAAGACTACACCCAAATACAAGCTCTAGAAATGGGAGGTGATGATTACATTACTAAACCGGTGAAACCTGCCATATTCAGAAGTCGTGTAAAGGCACTTTTACGAAGAAGAGGAAAAGTATTAAAAGACGAGTCACAGGAACGCATTGTACTGGATAATTTGATTATTGACCCGGAAAAATTTATCGTTGAAGTTAATGGACATCAAAAAAACCTGGTTAAAAAGGAATTTGAATTGCTGTATTTGTTAGCCACCAAGCCAGGAAAAGTATTCAACAGATCAGAGATTTTACACAATGTTTGGGGAACAGACATTATTGTGGGCGACCGGACTATAGACGTACATATTAGAAAATTACGTGAAAAAATCGGATCGGAATTAATTAAAACTGTGAAAGGCATTGGATACAAGCTCGCCTTTTAAGAACTATGTCGAAAAATATTTCTTTTCAACGGATAATTCTATTACTAACTCTGATTATCGTCATTGTTGCGTCAATGGTATATCTTTCACAATATCTTGTACGGGATTTGGTTCATCCTACATTACGGGTGATATTGGTCGTCGTTCTCGGTGGTTTATTGATTTACTTAGCCACTTACCGCGTACTCAATTTTTATCTATATAGACGTATAAAGTTGATCTATAAAATGATTCGAATGAGTAAGGTTTCCTTTACTAAAGAGGAAGATGCAGAATTGGCGGATGGGGGAGATGCCTTGATCCGTGCGGAACAAGAAGTAGGACTCTGGATTTCTGAGCAACAAAAAGAAATTCAGTCATTAAAAAAGCTTGAAAATTATCGAAAGAGTTTTTTAGGTGATATTTCTCATGAATTGAAAACACCCATATTTGCGGTTCAAGGTTACATTCACACTTTGTTGGATGGCGGCTTGCAAGATGAACAAGTAAATCATCGATTTTTAAAAAAAGCGGCTAAAAATATTGAGCGGCTTGAGACTATTGTTGACGACCTGGATATTATAGCTAGGTTAGAAGATGCCACGATGCAACTTGAATTTCAATCGTTCGATTTGAAAGAATTGACACGGGAGGTGATGGAAAGTGTAGAAGTACAGGCTAAAGAAAGAAACATTTCCATTCTATTTAAACAAGGAGCGGAAAAATCTTTTAATGTATTTGCGGACCGCGAATATATACACACGGTTCTCATCAATCTAATTGTGAATTCTATCAAATACGGTCACGATAACGGTATGACAAAAGTTGGTTTCTATGCTATCGACAATCACATATTGGTAGAGATTGCGGACAATGGTATCGGCATTGAAGATCAACATTTAAAGCATTTATTTGATCGGTTTTACCGTGTTGATAAATCGCGTAATCGCGAGCGAGGTGGCAGTGGTTTGGGTCTTTCAATTGTCAAGCATATTGTCGAAGCACACAAACAAACGATTAATGTCAGAAGTACTCCTGGGATCGGAACAACCATGGGATTCACTTTGCAAAAAGTACGATAGAAAAAAGCTTGAATCTAGACGGGATTGTCGCTCAACGTATCGAAGACAGGTTCGTTAAACATTGGATTGTAAACCGGATACTTGATCTCATCAAGTTCCGCTTTAATTGTATCGCGCACTTCAAAATATTCAGGCAATTGGATTGGATCCATTGGTTCAGGTGGAGGTAAATTTTCTCTTAAATGATTGACCTGCCTGCCATTTTTCCAAAATCGAAAACAAACATGTGGTCCTGTTGCCAAACCAGTTTGACCTACATAGCCAATGACTTGTCCCTGACTTACTTTATCACCTGACCTCATCCTTTTCACATGGCGAGACATATGTAGATATTGTGTAGTGTACATGTCATCATGTTTGATCTTAACATATTTACCGTTTCCTCGCGTATACGAAACTGCGGTGACCGTTCCATTGGCGACTGCTATTATTGGCGTTCCGGTCGGGGCCGCATAATCGGTACCAAGATGTGCCCGTCTCCTTTTGAGAACTGGATGAAATCGCCGGAGGTTATAACGCGAGGAGATACGACCGTAACGCACAGGTGACTTGAGAAAAGCCTTTTTCATAGACCGGCCTTCTTCATCAAAATAGCCATCGTATTTCGTGCTTTTAAATGCAATTGAATAGAATTGCTTTTGGCCACTTTCATAAAGCGCTCCATGAAGTGGACCCACCCCTGCGTGCTCTCCATCGATGAGGTATTGATCATACACAGCTTTGAACCTGTCGCCATTTTGAATATGATAAAAATCAACTGACCATGCCAATGCATCTTCCATACGGTCGATTAATGCCGGAGAAATTCCTTGTTCCTGCATGGTGAGCCACAATGAGCCGGTAATAATTCCAGAGGCCGTAAGTCTCACGGTATCCACAGGGTATTCAATAATTTCAACATGACCTGTTCCGCGTAGATCAAACTTTACATAGCGAAATATATTGGGTTGATAAATGAAGAAATCCGGAGAAAAACAACTGTCAGTCGAGACGATAGCATACGGTTTGCCACTTCTGAGTTGTGTTACCGGAAATACGTCTTTCGCTTTCTCGCTTAATTTATACACCTGTTGAAATGAGATCCCAAACTCTGCCAATAAATTAGAAAGGAACATATTGGGTTCGATAGTGCCTCTAATGACATCGATACTATCAGTGCGAAAGCCGTATAAATAAGAAGGTTCAACCAGGGTCTCCTCGCAATAATCAATCGATTCGTGTTCCATTTTCTTGCAACCAAGACAGGTCAAGAGAAGACCTAACAAATAGATCGTTAATCGAATCTTCATCTTGTAAACCGCAAATTGAGACACATGATCGGCCGAAGATAGTGCATGTCTTACGGAAATCGAAAAAACACATTAATAAAAAGGCTAATATTTGTTTTGTATGAATAGAATACGTGTATAATGTGTCATCTTTGAGTTGTGTCTGATAAACTAACAATCGAGCGCTCAACCATCAATTGTCGAGGTGTCCTACTTGATTTGTCTTCTCCTGTAGTGATGGGTATAATTAACGCTACAGACGATTCATTTTACGCCAATAGCCGAGTGAGTGAAATTGATCAATTACTCGAGAAGTCCGCTGCACATCTGGAAGCGGGTGCAAATATTATCGATATTGGAGCAATGTCCACCAGACCTCATGCCAAAGAGCTCGAGACATCTGAGGAAACGGACAGGCTTGAATGGGCACTGGAGGCGCTGATAAAAGAATTTCCTAAAACCATCTTCAGTATTGATACGTACAGGGCCCGGGTTGCAAAACGCGGATTGTCCATGGGCGCACACATGATCAATGACATTGGAGGAGGACAATTTGATCCTCAAATGCTATCATTAGTTGGACAACACAAGGCCCCTTACGTGCTCATGCATAACCGAGTGAAACCATTGGACATGGTCAGGCATACCCAATATGAGGATATTATTCTGGAGATGTTGGAGTACTTTTATAGGTGCGAATGGGAGGCTGGTCAACAAGGTATAATTGATATCATTTTGGATCCGGGAATCGGCTTTAGCAAGACTAGTGCTCAAAATTTCGAAGTTTTGGATCGATTGCGGGAATTCAATGTAGTTGGAAGACCAATGTTAGTTGGATTGTCCAGAAAGTCATTTATATATAAAACACTCGATATCACAGCTGAGAAAGCGCTGAATGGTACAACAGCCATGCACATCATTGCGTTACAAGGTGGGGCCAAAATTATCAGAACGCACGATACAAGAGAAGCGATGGAATGTATTGCATTATTCAATAAATTGGAGCAAGTCAGGAATAAGGGCATATGACAGATGATTTGCAACAAGTTGAAACTTCAAAAAAATGGAATTGGAGAAGGCGATTCAGAATTGCTATTCTAATTCTACTCTGTCTTTTATTGTTGTTTTTATTTCTAATCCTTATTACGCAGTTTAAACCTGTGCAACAATGGGGTTCACAACGCATTGCAAATTATCTCTCAAAACAATTGAATACCGAGATATTGGTCGATGGATTCCGAATAAAATGGACCGACGAAATTGAATTGAACCATGTTCTAATTCGTGATTTGGATCGGGATACGATGATTTATGTAGGAAGTTTGGAAGCTGATTTACGAAAGCCCATACGCGGATTTATAAAGGGTGAAGTAAATATTGAAGGGTTAACCCTTAGTGATGCGTATCTCAACATAAAATTTGAGAAAGAAGATTGGTATAATAATCTGAACCAGGTCTTTAATGGTACAACACAACCATTTGACTCTGTTGCCACTCAAGTTTCTCCGGAATTAAAAGAAGCAGTGAATGAGAAGGACAGGTTATTCCTGCTCGATGATTTGGTTCTGAATAGGGTCCGTGTTCGGAATTTTCATGAGATAAAAGGAAAAGAAGAGTTATTTTTTATAGGTAAAGGAAAATTAAAAAATGTAAGCTTTAATCCGGCAAAAACGATACTGCTAACCGATGAATTATGGCTTGAAAACCCGATTGTTGATATTACAAATTTTCGTTTTGATGACAAACGCTACTATGAAGTGTTTGTGCTTCCTTACCAAAATGACACAACGGTATATGAAGATTTGTTCCCAATAACGCTTACAGCCCTGAAGACCTACGTTTTTAATGGTACGTTAAAACTTGAAAATCTAAGAAAGTCTCCAACGAAAACCACTGCCGCTGACCAGCTCGATTGGCATCATCTGGATGTAGCACAAATAGAAATTGATGGAGATAGCTTGTATATGAATAATTGGGTGTTTGGCGGTGTATTGAATTCCCTTAAAGCACAGACGAGTAGTGGATTCAACATAGTGAATGCTTCGTCGAGTAAAATCCATGTGACCGAACAATTAGCTACGCTGAACAATATTGTCCTAGAATCCTCTATGTCGACTGTCAGGGGTAATCTGAAATTTATTTATGATCGATATCCTGATTTTAGAAATTTTGAAAACGATGTTCGTTTTGACTTTAACCTCAATCAGACCCAAGTCGGTATTGATGATCTGATGACTTTTTCTCCCGGTCTTCAAAAAAATCCGTTTTTTAAAGACAATTTTGAAGAACTAATTTCAATTGATGGCCGAATATTAGGTTATGTCAATAATTTAAAAGGCAGGTCACTGACTTTGAAAATCGGAAGAAAATTCGAGGTGAACGGCTTGATTGATGTTCGCGATTTTACCGACCCAAATCGCACACGAATAAACTTGGATCTCCAGGAATTATCCACAGATATGATAACGATTCGGGAATTGGTACCCAATTTAAAATTGCCATTACAATTTGATCGTCTTGGCAATATTAAATTAACTGGTGAGTTTAATGGTCTCTTGAAGGATTTTATCGCATTCGGCGATATTGAAACAGACATGGGTACAGCAAAATTCAACATGAATCTCAATTTTGTCGGTGGTATAACCAATGCCGTGTATGAAGGAGAGCTTGATCTAAACAAGTTTAAACTGGGTGCTTGGTCAGGTAATTATGATTTTGGGGAGGTGAGCTTTAATTCCAGAATTTCACGTGGAATAGGGCTTACCCAGGAAAGTGCTAGTGGTCGGCTTGCCGCAGACATTCGGGCTTTTGATTTCAAAGGATATACCTACCATAATGCCTACTTTTCCGGCTTCCTGGAAGATCAATTAGTAAATGGCAATTTTCTAATCGTCGACGACAATATTGATCTCTCATGGGAAGGGAAAATTGAGATTGGTAAAACACCTCATGTCGATGTATCAGGAGATTTAAAACACCTGGACTTAAAGGCTCTCAAATTACTGGATAAAGACCTGGTCGTCGCTTCGGGATTTAATATTAATATACAAGATATTGACCCCGACCGGTTTACCGGAGATATCACGCTGGAGGATGTTTTTATAGGTGGTACGAAAGATGAAGGGACACATATCGATTCCTTGAACATTTCGTCTTACTATGGTTTGGACTCGAACAAATACTTTGAAGCGTCTTCAGATGTGGTTTCGGCAGAGGTGAACGGAAAATTCAGAATATTAAGTTTACCTAACTATTTTACGAATTACTTCCTCGAATTCAATCCCAAAATTTCAAATAAACTGGGGCTTACAAGAAAGGATAATTTACCTTATGCGAATTTTGACTTTAACATGGATCTGCATGACTCGCGAGGACTACTGTCACATATCACCACCGAAATAGATACACTTCGAAATGTACATCTTGAGGGCTATCTAAGGGATGGAACAGGCTTTTTTCTAAATGGATACACGCCGAATATTTCGATAGGCACGGCTACGTTGTCTAATTTTAATTTTTATGCGAATGCAGATGGTGCCTATACAAATATTGTCACTTCGCATGACGGAATGCAATTGGGTAAAGTCAGGCTATCCCCATTGACAGTATTTGCGGATCTTGAACAGGATACCATCCTTTATGTTTTCAATGAGACCGATTTCCAATCCTATTTTGATCAAATTAATATTGAAGGAAAACTCTATATAAGCGAAGGTTTTTGGCAAACTCAAGTGTACGATTCTGAACTGCAAATGTTTGGTGAAGATTGGACGATAAATGACAATAACTACCTTCGTTTTTCACCTGAGAAATTGCTTGTCCGAAACCTTAATTTTAGTCATGAAGATGAATATATTAAAATTAAGAGCATCAATGATGACCGGGGATTGGCGATGGAACTTCAGGACCTACC
This sequence comes from Saprospiraceae bacterium, assembly GCA_965249735.1. Taxonomy (GTDB): domain Bacteria; phylum Bacteroidota; class Bacteroidia; order Chitinophagales; family Saprospiraceae; genus JANQSS01. The sequence goes on from CBDFMS010000014.1 coordinate 44,363, forward strand.
GTTGGATCGTATCAATGGATTTATGAATTATGACAGACTTAATTTTAGTGGTCTATTGTCCGGTTCTATCCGAGCGATGACCTTAAAAAGTTTTGATCAAATATCCGCCAACCTCATTTCACCAAAAGTCTTGATCAATGGTGATGACTTCGGTGAGTTCACATTAACCGCAAGAAGTGCTGGTCCGAATAAACCCATTTTTCTTGACCTAAACTTAATAAAAGACAATCAGAGACTACTTGGATTAGCCGAGGTCGAAGTGCCAAATAAAGCAAAATCCCCAAAGGGGAGTATCAATGCACAATTGACTATTGAAAACTACCCGGCTAGTATGATAGAATATTTTATTGTAAATGGTTTGTCCAATACCCAGGGATTTTTTCATGGGTCCATTTCTGCCGTTGGAGAATTATCAGATCCTGTTATTGAAGGTGATATTAATATTCCATCATCTTCCTTCAAAATTGACATTCTGGGTACGACATATTATTTAACCGATCAACACGTGCATGTTAATTCTGATTTAATCGATGCAAGCGATGTTGCGCTACAGGATAAATTTGGAAATGAAGCTCGTGTGAGTGGGGGCATCACACACCACAATCTGGCTAATTTGGGATTTGATGCGCGACTTCAATCTGATGAAATCTTGATTTTGGAGACGACCAAAGCCGATAATGAAATTTATTATGGGACATGTTTTGCTGATGTAACTGCAAATTTTGGTGGAACGGTTCAACGTCCTGTTATACTTGTGGAGGCGGAAAACAAGCCGAATTCAAATTTTACAATAAATAATGATACCGATGAACGGAGTGGGGGACTTGATTTTATAATTTTTGATTTTGACACAATTAAAGTGGATGTTGTTGATACAAAAGTGATGACAGGGGTGGACCTCACAATCGACATGACTGTCAATCGGGATGTGGAAGTACAGATAATATTGGATGAATCTACACGCGACATAATTAAAGGAACGGGTACCGGAGATCTTATTTTTCGCTATAATCCGGCCGGTGAGATGTCATTGTTTGGAGATTACACGATTGATCAGGGAGAATATTTATTTACATATTCGGTCGGGGGTTTGGTACCGGTGAATAAACCTTTTTCGATTCGTAAAGGAAGTAAGCTACAGTGGACTGATGACCCGTTTGAAGCTGATGTAGATATCAGAGCTGATTATACGGTAGTAGCCGCTCCCTATAATTTGATTGCCGGCGACCGATCTGACGTATTACTTGAGGAAGCCAAGCAAAAAACTGACGTTGTCCTGGAACTCCTCCTTCGAGGACCCATGCTGCAACCTGATATTAGTTTTAATATTGAACTTCCGGAATTAACCGGTCAGCTTAAAAATGCGGTTGATGTCGAGCTTTCCAGAATAGAGTCCGACCAAACCGAATTACAGAGCCAGGCTGCATCACTTATTATATTCAGAGATTTTGCACGGTCAGATTTCACTGCTGGTTCTTCTGTTGGTGTGGTTGCGAATACGATTAGCGAATGGTTGTCAAATCAGGTGTCTTATTATTTAACAGGACTGGTTATGGAAATTGTCAATGATGTGGGGTTTATTGATGACGTACAATTTGATGTCGGATATCGCCTGCCCACCGGAGAATATACGACGACCGGTGTTGTTGATCCGGGCTTCAGTGGAAGTGAAGTAGGCTTGAGCACGAAAATTATCATGTTTGACAGGAGGCTTGAAGCGACAATTAAAGGGGATTATATTAACAGTACTTCCGTCGGTGCCGAAACACCATCCAGCTACTTTAATGCTGATATTGAGTTTGATTATATTCTCACTAAAGATAGAAGGTGGCGTCTGAGGGCATATACCAAACAGGATCAATTTTATAATGATAGGCGCACGCGAAGTGGTGTAGGTTTGACCTGGAGAAGGGAATATGATGATTTGGAGGATTATATAGAAGCCATTAGGAATATGTCGCAGAAAAAAGAAAATTCCGGAGAATCAAAATAAAAAGTAATCGCTGGTTTGACGAAAAATTAGAATTAGATTTGGTCCAGACGCCTTGCCAATATAAAATCCACTGTGACTAAAGCGGCCATGGCTTCTACGATCGGGACGGCACGCGGAACAACACAGGGATCATGTCGCCCGGTAATTTTCACATCAGTTTTTTCCAGGTTTTTATCAACTGTCGTTTGATTTTTTGTTATTGAGGAAACAGGTTTAAAAACGGAATTAAATTCAATAGGCATACCATTTGATATTCCCCCCTGGATACCGCCACTATTATTAGTTTTGGTTCGGACCTTTCCATCTTCAGTTTTTACAAATTCATCATTATTTTGACTTCCTGTTTTGAGCACGCTCCCAAATCCCGCTCCAATTTCGAAGCCAACGCAAGCATTGATACTCATCATAGCATAAGCCAACCGGGCTTCGATTTTATCATAGATCGGACTGCCCAATCCGGCAGGAACACCGTGTATTTGACATTGAATGATACCTCCACAAGTATCGCCATTTTCTTTACAAGTCGAAATATGCTGTTCCATCAATATGGAGCTCTCTTTATTCGGACATCGGACAGCAGATAATTCAACCATTTCTTGCGTTATTAATTCCATAGTGCCCATTTGAACAGGCCCAATCTGAGTTGTATACGCATTGATACGAATGCCGTGATGATGAAGTAGTTGTTTGGCTATAGCTCCCGCAGCCACACGGCATGCTGTTTCACGTGCCGAAGACCGACCACCGCCTTTATGGTCTCTGTGACCATATTTTACGGTGTAGGTATAATCAGCATGAGATGGTCGGAAAATATCTTTTAATTTATCGTAGTCCTTTCCTTTTGCATTTGTATTTGGAATAGAAATGTGTATAGGTGCTCCCGTAGTTACTCCATCTATGAGTCCTGATGTAATGCGAATCGGGTCATTTTCTTTACGTTCCGTCGTGATGGCAGACTGACCGGGTTTACGTCGCTGCATGTCTTTCGCAATTGCTTGTTCATCAACACGCAGTCCTGAAGGACAACCATCGATGACTACACCGATGCCCGATCCATGCGACTCGCCATAAGTGGTAATTCTGAAATGTCTACCAAATGTGTTATAGCTCATGAGTCAAATTTATATCAAATTCCATCTGTTTTCCGGGATATACTGTATCAAATATTTGATTGCGGTTTCCACTTAATCGATTATGATGAGTGGTTGTGTCTCTATAATTTTATTATCAATTTTTAATTCGCAGGAATAATATCCCGAAGCAATACGCCTTGAGTTAGTTGATTTAAAATTAAATTGAATTAAATAATCTCCTGTAGTTTTATTTTCATTTAATATTTCTGCAATAGTTTGTCCTATGTTATTGCGAATTCCTAATTGTACTAATCCTTCATGTTTTATTGAAAAGGAAATATTTACCAGGTCTCTTGCCGGATTTGGATATATTTTCAAATTCGTCGCTTGATTGGATTGTATATTCGAATTTCCTACAACGAGGGAATTGATCCGACCATAATACACATCTTGTTCGCCATTGAAGGTCGCCGCCCATGCGAGGTCGGCCCCCTCATTGTCTGAGGTCATATGAAAGTAGTCGCCCATTTTATTCTGTTGAGGCCATCCAAGATGCGGATCAAAAGGAATATCCACAAGGACCTCGTTGGGTGCCCAGGTAGTTCCATCATCATCAGAATAGGAATAATACAATTGTGACAAAAAAGTTCCGGGATTATTTCGTGTATCTAACCAAATGACATCGATGCGGCCATTTGGAGCGACTGACATGGTGCCAAACCACTGCCAGTTTGTTACACTTTCGTCGTTGTTGATCTTGATTGGACTATCCCAGCTTAGACCACCATCGGTGCTCCTGGTTAACATGACATCACATGGATCATTGCTATTGAAAGGATCGACACTTGCCAGTACATAGATATGTTCAGGTGAAGTATTTTGAGACCGATCGATGTCAATCCAAATCTGGCCGTGCAATCCATCAGGATTTGGACTGTTCATTCCGGCAAATGGAACAGGATATCCATCAAGTGTCACCGTTGATACGTGGGTCCACTCAACAGCTTCCGCGGCATTTTTTGCATTGGTTGATTTGATCAACGATATACCATCACTTGTGAGTCCGGCCACATAAAGGTCGCCTGTTGAACCTGTGGCAATACTTCCCCAATAGGGTTGTTTTGGAATGATTGAACAGTTCTCAAAACTTTGATTAGCGTCCGTTGAGCGGGTAAATTGTCTGTTTCCACAAACTGAAGGTCCTGCTGACCAGAATGCATAGATATTCCCATTACCCTGTTCAGTAGTCTGATCTACAGTCATCCATTGTTTGTCTCCACCATATGCGTATGTTCCCTGGTCCCACTCGCCATCTGTTGTTGATTTAAATTGATCACAAGTAAAATCTCCGGAATGTGTTGTCAGGCTATTATAATAAAATTCCCCTTCTGAATTAGAAGCTAGAACAGGATCTGATCGAAAAATCGTAGGTTCAATAACACCGGGAAAGACCCATGTCTCTCCTCCATCATTGGTGAAGGCATATCCTGCTTGTCTAAAATTGCTGTTGACATTATCAAACTGTCTCCAGCCTATCATGATGCGATTCGGATTCGTCGGATCGACAGCAATGGAGGGTTCGTTCGCTGCATCACCCATGATATTCTCTCCAAACTCATTAATATTGACCTGGGTGTAAAAAAACCTATCGCTTTGTCCGCGAACGGCTGCCGAAGTTTTCATGTTGTCCTGATCAAGCGGCATATATGCATCATGAAGGATTTCTTTGTACAACTCCCTGGCGGGCGGTGTTTCATTATTTTGAGCAAGTGATTTAATTGGTTGAAGAAAATAAAAGGTTGTGACCAAACAAATCATTACATATCTGAAGTCAGGACGGTTCATTGTGATGTCATTTTGTGTCTGAATATAGAATATTTTCAACAACCCATATGTTAGCCTTGAACCTTGACAGCTCTGTGCATTGAATTGCTTACCCGGCGTTTGCTTCAATACAGTTCTTACGCAGCCTGATTTGATGGTTTGCAATTATGTCAGGACTTAACTAAACCCAATGTCATGCCATAGGCGATTCTATTCTCGCGAGATATATTGAAATTGACAACAATAAGACTTTAATTTGCATTGAATATCAGATTATACGAATGCAGATATACCCGGATAACGCCCTGGAGCAACTCGACTTTTCGCGTTTACTCAATGCCATTGCAGAAATGGCTGCAGGTCCTCCTGCAATAAAGCGCATTCTGACGCTGAAACCGAGTTCTGATTTGGCCGTAGTTGAAGGACTGCTGTCACAGGTGAGGTTTTTTATTCGCGAAGCGATAGAAGAACGTTTTTTGGAGCTGAGTGCATATGATATTCCTGAGGATTTAGATCATTGTTTTGGAATAGAGGGCTATGTTTTATCCAAACCCGGTTTGGTTCATATTCGCAATGTGTTGGATAATAGTACAGCCATCAGGACATTCTTTGATCGCGCACGAGAAGAACAAGCAGAAGTTCCTTTTGGTCACTTACCTGATTTATCTCATTTGCAAAAGAGCATTCATGAAGTCATGGATGAACACGATGAAATAAAACCCACGGCCTCAAGTGTGTTGTTGACCATCACGAAAAAAATTCATAAAAAGCAATCAGAAATCAGCACTGTATTCGAGCGTATGGCCAAACAATACAAAGGTCAGGGCTTGCTTAGTGATATTCAGGAGAGTTATCGAAATGGTCGCCGTGTACTTGCATTACCCGCTGAAAACAAGAGAAAAATTAGCGGAATCATTCACGGGGAATCTGAATCAGGAAAAACCGTGTTTATCGAACCACAAGCCGTTACCGAAGTCAATAACGCCCTTTTCCAATTGGATCTCGAAAAACAAAAGGAAGAATATAAGATCCTTCAGAAATTAAGTGAATTGATTCGCGGGTCACAAAATGAAATAAACGAATCAATAAACATTCTTATTCAGGTCGATGCCAGCCGCGCAAAAGCGTTGTATAGCTTTAAAAGGAATTTTGAAGTCCCGATTTTTGATCCGACTATTTCTTTGCACCTCAAATCAGTGTATCATCCGCATTTACAAAGCCATTTGAAAGCTGAAGGAAAATCCGTTATTCGAAATGATGTCGTTCTCCATGGTCAAAATCGGATACTCTTGCTCAGTGGGCCGAATGCCGGCGGTAAATCTGTAGCGCTAAAATCAGTGGCTTTTGCTCAGATTATGTTTCAATGTGGCCTCCCAATTCCGGCAGAATCAGACTCCCGCTTGCGACTCTTTCATAATCTAGCTTTGGATATGGGGGATAACCAGTCTATCGAAGATGATTTAAGTACCTATAGCTCACATCTAAATCATATGAAACGTATGTTGGAAATGGGTGATCAGGATACCTTGATTCTTATAGATGAATTTGGTACGGGTACTGATCCCAGGGTAGGGGGTGCATTAGCGGAAAGCATCCTGGATGAATTCTTGCATTCCAACGTATCGGCAATAATAACGACGCATTATTCGAATTTGAAATCCTATGCGCATAAAATGCGGGGTATTGTTAATGGAGGCATGAGTTTTGATATGGATCAGCTGAGTCCCACCTATAATCTTCAAATCGGAAAGCCGGGGAGTTCGTTTGCTTTTGAGATTGCGATGCGAATGGAACTTCCTAAAAAAGTAATTGAGCTGGCGCGAAAAAAAGCCGGATCTCAAGTGTATGAAATGGAGAAATTATTAAGTCAACTTACACATGAGAAAGAAGTTGTCGATAAAAAGAAAATAGAAATTAAACGTCAGGAAAAAGAATTAAAGACGCTGACGCAAACCTATACACAATTAAAAAATGCGCTCGATATTCAACGTAAAAAATATAAGGCTGAACGCAAAGAGGAACTCGCAAAATTAAAGGCCGACAATGTTCGGGAACTGGAGAAAATGTTGAAAGAATACAAAGCATTGGCGGATGCTGAAAAAGTCATTGCTGAAAAACTTGAAAAAGAAAAATCACTGCAAGTAAAGCACATCGACGAAGCAAGATCATTAAATAGAGAAGCTTATCAGCTAAGTGATGAGTGGATCAAGAAAGAAGATTTGAAAGTTGGAGATTATGTCCGGATACGAGAAACTGATGCTGCAGGACAAGTGACTTCTCTACAGAAAAAAGCTGCTCGCGTAGCAGTGGGTCCCTTATCGGTGGATGTTCCGTATGAAAATCTGGTAAAAGCGAACTCACCTCTGGATATTAAAACACAACGTAGCATTCAATATACCAAGCCGAATTCGAGTATACCCGGCAGATTGGACATAAGAGGGATGTCCTTCAAAGAGGCAAAGGGCGTCCTAATGCAGTATTTTGATGATGCCCTCGTTCGTCATATGCCGCAAGTCGAAATATTACACGGTCGCGGAAATGGTGTCTTACGAAAACTGGTTGTACAAATTTCCCGGGAATACAAAGACATCAAAGAATTATATCATCCCGAAGAGGATGCCGGTGGAGAAAGCATGACCGTTATTCGATTTTAATTTCTAAGTCTCTTCTTGCATTACTTTATAGCAAATTGTGCATAGGTGTAGGCGCTACTATTGTCTTTAATACCTGAGAAAATAGCGATGTATTCTCCGGGGGCAAAAGAAGATGTTATTATATGTTCTTTTGATTGTGGATTATGTATTTCGGTTATTAGCTGTCCGTCCAACGAATAGATTTGCAATCTATTGAAATTGATTTCTTCTGTCACTAGATGAATTTCACTACTTGCCGGATTCGGAAATACATCCACCTTAATATTCGACTGAATTTCATAGATGGCCACATTGTCGGTCAACCGATTTGCAAAAGTATAGTCACCATTTCGAACGACGGATAATATCATATTTCCCTTTCCATCTGTCGGTAATATTTTGACTTTGATATAATCAGGGTACTCCGTCCATTCATGCGCTGCATCCGGACGATACATCACAACGATAGAATCTTCAGAAACACTAGTCAAATCATCATCCGGCGCTAATTCGTCATTGTCATCATAAAATAAAAATAGTCTGCCTGTGAAATCATCATCGTGATTACCGACAACATGCCAAAAATGTTTGTTGGATAATCTAAATTGAATTTCATCATAAATTCCACCAGGGGCCGTCAAATGATTTTCAACAACAATATCGAAGGTGTCATTGAATTCATCAACATTCAATCTATAATTAGCACGAGCGTCTTTGTATTCACCTGTTTCCATGACGCGATGTGCGTCTTCGAACATACCCAAATTCATTATTTGACCGGTATTCACTGTGATGCCTATTGGTTCTGAGGGGACAGGTCCGATCGTGGCAGAATCAAGTGCACCGGAAATATTCACGCGCGTATGCATTTTGCTACCATCTTCAAAAAAGAGCGTTACCGGGACCGGGGCATTATTGTGTAGATGATCAGAATGAAATTGATTTTGCCCAATTACTATTGACAATTGATCAATGGGTCCTGCGTAATCGGCATGATGAAAGTAATAATCTGTGTAACCCGGTGAAAAAATCCAGTCATTGAAGAAGTCCGTCATATCAACGCCTGTTTCAGTCGTCAAGGCATCTCGATAAGCCTGTGCATTGAGAAACGAATAAGCATTTGTATTTAAAACATCTTGTTGGCCACTTCTGAAAAGTGAATCGCCTAAATATGCACGCATATTGTGCATCATGGAAGCACCCCTATAATAGGTATGACGCCCGTACGTATTTTCCTGAGACAAGGGAGAAAGCGCTAAATAATCTCCGTCTTCCAGATGCGCCGTTGTCATTACAAAGTGGTGATTGTTGCGTACTGTTTTACGAAAAGGTTCTTTTCCACCAATGTATTCTTCAATTAAATGTGCTCCATATTCAGCGTTTCCTTCTTTGATCCACATGTCCGGAGCATAATTAACCGTGATTATATTTCCCCACCAATGGTGACATAATTCGTGCGTCATTAATCGTGTGCTCAATACCCCACCATTTACACTGTTGTCAGGGTAGGCGATATTTCCTGCGTGTTCCATAGCCCCTCGTAGCGTCATTACATATCCAACTCGATTCCACACATAAGGCCCATACCAAAACTCCAGACAATCGATAGCATCAGGTAAAAAGGCCAAGGAGTTCCTGGCATCTGTCATATCACCTGGCTTAGCTACAATTTGAACCGGAATATCTCCGTAAGCACCTTGATGGACAAAATTGTCTTCGGCGTAATTAGCCACAGCAACACCTACCAAATAAGTAGGCAGAAGCTTTTGCATTTCATACGATCGTCGAATCGTATCCCCTCCAATCTGCTCTTCTCCGATAAAATTTCCGACCGCATACCCTTTACGCCCCTGATGTGATATCATGGAAATGGAGTAGGTTGCACGTTCTACAAAGTTGTCAAAACAAGGAAACCAGGAGCGGCCAAAATTATGTGGTTGGCCAATCAAATCAATACCCAAATTATAGGCGTATCCACCCTCAAAATAAAATCCTCCAAATGAACCTGCACTCACGGTAGGACGACCTCTGTATGATATTGTTAAAGAATTTGTATCACCAAGGGCAATCATTTCAGGCCATTGTACTTTGACATTGAATCCGTTTCTGGAATAATTGAGATCGTTGCCGGAACTCTCGATTCCTCCAATGATCATATCGAGCAAATCAAGATTGATTTCATCGATATTGTCCATTTTAGTACGGAATGTTATTGTACACTTACCATGCAGAAATGACTGTGCAAATTGGGTCACGTCAAGTTCAATATCATAATGTAGAATATCAATCGTATCACTCCGCTCGACAGAAGCGCGCATGGCTACCTTTTGTTTTTCAGTGAGTGGTGGCGCCTTAATTTTGGAATGCGTTAGATGGCAACCGGTCGTAGCTGGTTGTGCTAATAAATCAACTGACGAAAATGGAATTAACAATAAAATGATACCGATGAAATTGTAAATATTTTTCATGCCAATTGAATTTCGAATTATTTTCAGAAATTATTATTTATCTCAAACCAAAGACTTAACGAGTTATTTTTATTTACGCTAATCAAATAGCTTATCGTAGCGCTGACCTTCGGAAGAAGAATCTGTTCGGGCAGGGCGGTCACCTTCGAGATCAAAGACATCATCGTCAGTGTCAGAGCCGCTCATTAGCATCATAGTACTTTTCTTTTCCCACTCCTCAAGCATTTGCATTCCTTTTTCTTCAAAGATGCCATTTTCCAAATCCACCTTATTCATAAAGTCTGAAGACATCTCCATGAATCGTTCCATTTCACCTACTTTGTTTGCAACATCATCGGCAATAACTTCAACAGCTTGATCAAACATGGCGCGTTTGTCTTTATCTCCTGAAATAACTGACATAGCCGATTTCATGGCACTGTGACTTGCTCGAATAGCTTTTCGTTCTTGTTCTTTTAATTTGACCTGGTCTTTTGTGTCTTCCAGAAGTATTTCTGAATTCTTGTACATTTTATTCAAGACGCGATGCAAAATCTCCAGTTTTTTGAGTAGGGCAGCGTATTTTCCATTGGTTTCTTTCAGACGTGCCGCCTTTCTACTTGATAAAACCATCTCTTTATCCATGCCTTTTTCCTTCGCTTTAGAAGCGATCAGCATGTTATTTTCCATTTCTTTTTCATTGGTTTCTATCTGCGTTTTAAGTTTGCGCATTTGACCTCTGATATTACCAATTTGCTTACTCATTTTCGAGAGGTTGTCCTGTAGGTCTTCGACATAGTTCTTCAAAATACCAATAGGATCAATGGTCACGAATATGGATGTAACCCAGCGCATAACACTTTTGTACATGTAGCCAATGAGGGTGCGCATTTTAGGATCTAAAATCATATACAGTATGAGGCCCAGAACCAGTAATGTTCCGGCCAATACTAATATATTTCCCATTTGCGCCAATAATAAAGGCACCAATTTAGTCAGTAAATATCCGCCACCAATAATGAGTGCCGCTAAAAAAACTGCTCCGGTTTTGCCTTCTGGTCGTTTCCAAAATGATTTCTTTTCACCGGGAATAGTATTATCCATTTTTATTGTTTTATTTAATTAAAGTATTGAGTCGATTAGTTGATAGTCGTCATTGATCTCGGCTACAAATCTTTTATAAGCCTCCTCAAAATGCGCTTTCGTTTGATTAATTTTTTGTTCAGCTTTGGTTATCTCAGCGTCGCTATTGTCAATACGCTCCTGATATGCGTTTATTTTCCTTTCAATTTCAGTGATTTTCTTTTTTAAATTGACTATATGTTCTTTGAGCTGTAATTTCTCTTCTCTTTTGTGGCTTATTTTTTGACTTATTTGAGACTTTAAGGCGTCATCAAATTGATATTTCTCTTTAGACAGGACGTTCTTGTAATGTTCGATTGACTGGAGTAATTTGTCTTTCGTCAGACCCATATTGGTTGCTGTAGTAAATGCGCTTTTTATAGCAGTTTCTTCATCCAACATGTCGGCCATAGCGCTGACCGATTTGCGAAATTCCAGATAGTCAAACCCTTTCAGATTGTTTTTTTCAATGGCTGCTGACAAGTAACCAACACTTTTGGCATCAAGACCTTCCAGGGACTTGAAGAGTTCAAAGAATTTTTTTTCCATTAAGCTAGATTTTTATGATATGTTTCTTAATTCTTGCGAGATCAAGTTATAAAAATAATGAAAAATTTAACCCCCATAGCCTGCAATGGATGAATACACCGGATTTCTATACCAGCGACACGGTGATCTGACAATTCCTGATGCATATAAACATAGCTGCACCTCCCGTGTTAGTTCTCTTATGAAAGCCGTATCACTTCTAGTTTTTGCTTGTGTTTTCCTTGCCTGTATGCAATCTCAGTCCGAATCGAATGCAGGTCCTGACAAAGTTAATCCCGATTCAAAGATCATTCAGTCAAATGTGCCGTCAAATGTACAGGGCAAAGAGACGAAGGTTAGTCCTACAGCAAGTCATCAGCAGTCAGACACCAATAAACGGGAAAATCAAAATAATTCGGAAAGTGATCCCATTTCAT
>CBDFMS010000015.1:0-172127 GCA_965249735.1 Saprospiraceae bacterium
TGAAGAGGCAGCACTTGACTTTGGGGGACTCAGCTACTGAGAGCGGCTTTGAAAGAACAACCTTACAAGGCAGATAAGCTTCTCCACAGCTTCCAGCCTGGGCCTCCCTCTCGCTCACTGACAAGCCTATTCTGCCTTGACAGAAATGTTAATGACTCAAAGGTGACAAAAGGCCTGAAAACAGTCTTATGGTTAGAGGCTGTTGCATTTGTCAGATCTGTAAACACTGACATTTTCTGTGACAGAGACAAAGCCGCCGTCTGGATGCAAAGGAAAATGTAAATGTCACCAAACAGAAAGAGATTCTTCATTGTGGAAATGGTCACTGCTGGTCAGTTCTGTAGAACAGATGGGATGAAGGTATACAGCATGTATTCACATTTTAATGAGGCAATGGTGAGTCTCTGCAGTCCTAGGTATTTCCCTATGTGTCCAGAAGGACCACAACCGGCATCACATATTCTTCCCTTCTGTTTCAGGGAATTTGAGAACTTATCAAGGATTATTCTATCGTATTCTTTATGTGCCATTTCATCTTTGAAACGCTCCATGATACTTTACCGCTAATTCTTTATATGCAGCTACAGTAAGTAGATTTATTTCTTCGATTTTCATCTAATCATTTCATTTTCTATTTGTACATAACGGCGGGCTAGCTGTTGTAGCTGGCGGAGTATTTGTCATTATAAAATATACTTTTCTGGAATGGGCTGTCCCTCTTTTTCAATATCCCAGTAATTGAATTAATTAACCATTTGCCATTCACTTTCACAAGTTGAATACTGTTTACGCCTTTCTCAGCTTCTTCTGATTCATTGAAATAGTCAGCATTCACACTTATTCGATTAGCAATTTTTCCAAAATATTCCGTTTTCCCACCTGCTTCGATTATTTTGAGTGATGTTATTTGTCCCTTCATCAACGCTTGCTTTAAAGCCAGCCATCCAATCGTCAATGGAGAAAATCGCCAGACTGTCTCCACTATAATCGTACAGGGTGGCTTCTGATAAAAAATGAGCTTTGACAGCATTATAGTTAGGCACACTACCTTCTTTGAAGGAAAGGGAAGCATACACATTTTTCACGGTTTGGTTTATGGTATTTTCTTCTTCCGAAATAGTCATTTTCTCCTTCTGCGATTTTCTACCGATTCGGAATTATCATTAGGTGGTGAACAAGAAAGGACTCCTGTAAGAAGAACCAACAAAATGAGATTGAGTTTTTTCATGTTTTGAGTTATTTATTTTTTAATTGGACACAACGTTGAGTGTATGAATTGGTAAGGGATTGGCGGGTTTCAAATATATCAAGTTACCACTCAAAATTGACGCGGGTGACACCGCCCGAATGCCACTGAAACCCTATGAATTATACACGTTATTAAATACCTTTATTCTGTTTTTATGAGTTTTTATCGATTGATTTTCAGTCTTAAAGACATAGATATTCGGAGATAGTGTAGATATATCAATTGTATTCACACCAGAGGTCAATTGCCCTGTTATCATCAGTTCACCTAGCATAGAATAGATTTTAAATTCTTTAACACTTGTGAAGTCTGTTTCAATCGTAAGTTGGCTACCACTAGGGTTCGGAAATATGTTGATATCTATATGTGGATTATTAACCGCACTTGCTGATGTTGTGCCACATCCATTTAGTCCATTGATTGAATATTGAGAGAAGAACTTCCAAACCTCTGCACTTGCGTTAATATCCATATTTCCCCAGGCCCCGGGCCAATCGTGATCACCGTTGAAAACTTCAAAGTGTTCTGTTGTAACACAATTGTTACCCTCACTATAAACAATATGATCTACAGTACTATTATCTGAAGTATTTACATCTGGAACATTTAATACTGAAGGAGTTGAGTTACAGTTGTTGAAGTCTACCCAATATTGTAAGACCTCATCATTGATTTCGTCCAAATTGGGTCGCCATTATAAGGAACAGTACCATCTGCTGTACCGTGAATTTGTAAATAGGAGTTGGATGTTGTGGATTGCAATTATTATAGGTTTGCGGCGTCATTGAACCGGTAACAGATGCTATTGCAGCTATCTTGTTGCTTAATTGACAAGAAAGCAAAAAGCTCATAAAACCTCCATTGGGACATACCTGTGCTGTAAATTCTATCCTGATCAATATTGTAAGAATCTGAAATGGTATCCAATAAGGTGGAAACAAAGCCAACATCATCTACAGTACTGCCAAGCGTCCATCCTCCGACATTCCAATGGGTCACTCCATTATGAAGAGCTCCTTGTGGGTGGATTAGAATAAATCCGGCAGTGTCCGCAATTGAATTGAATTTGGTGTAGTTAAAATTAGTTTGAGCATTGCTTGTGTAACCATGAAAACTCAGAACGAGTGGACTCGGTGTGGCTGGATCGTATGTGGCTGGAATATATAGAAGTACTGCCTGGTTAAACCATCGTGATGGAGCGTTCCGTTAATTGTCTGCTGCGCATTTAATCGTACTTAACGCGGAAAATAGTACAACTATAAGGATTGTAACTTTTGTTTTCATAGGTATAATTTTACAATAGGGTTATTATTTTTTACTATTTTGAGATTGTTTCTACTATTTATAATCATGCAGAACGGTCGGGCTTAACTGCGTCTTAATGCAGTTTAGGTTTTGTTGGCACCAGTTTCTACTTTTTTTCATTACGCAAAATTTTCTCCATTTTACGACCTCTTGCCAATTCATCAATCAGCTTTTCCATACGTCTACATTGTTTATACAATTCAAATTCATCCTCTATTTCTTCAATTCGATAACCACAAACGACTCCTTTAATCAAGTGTGCGTTTGGATTTATTTTAGCTTTTTGAAAAAATGTTCTAAAAGTTGCTTTTTCATCAATAAGTGCTTGTAAAGCATCTTGATCAAAACCAGTTAACCATTTAATTACTTGGTTGAGTTCTTCTTTTGTTCTACCATTTTTCTCCAATCTATTCAGGTAAAGTGGATAAATGGATGCAAATATCATATTGGCAACCTTTTCATTTTTTTCGGCTGTAACTTTCATTTTTATTTGATTTTGAATTGATTGATGCTAACGATACGTATAAGAATAGTAGCCGATTGCGGGTTTCAAACTTTAAGTTACAAGAAAGTTGAAGTGGTCTACAACCCTAGAATTTACTATCCTCTCGACTATTATTATACGTTGTTATCCTTTGTCTTCATACAGTTTTTCAGTTGCTTTTTTTAGATTTGATTTGGGTAAAAATTGATCAGTAATGGTTAAAATTGCATGAAGATTATTACGTAGTTTATCTAATTCTATTTCTCCTGGACTAATTGAAGTTTGCAAAAGGTGAAGAGCCATATCTGCAAGAAGGATACGTTGTTTTTCCAACCATTCATCATCTCCAGGTTTTGCTTGGTTATTTAGGTAACTAACTTCAACTTGGCTATGTAATTCCCAACTGGTCGTTAATATATTTTAATCGATCATCTTTATTCATACATTTATTTTTTGAGTATTAAAGTGAGCAGATACCATATATTTATCTATGTATGCGAATGGGCTGAAAGTTAAAATTTAAATTTCATTTGGCTTGCCTTGAAATTCATCTTATTTTTTTAATAAAGCATAACGTCCTTGCGGCATGCGTCGTCTCTCACACCCTCGTGGGTTGTCCTGCGGAGAGGGGGGAGTGAGATATGATGTCATGCCGCATGTGTGTGTCCTTGAATGGTGAATATAATCCATATTCCATTGGATTACAATTGAAAAGTCGATTGGTTAGGGAGTGTAAGTCTCCTATACGCATGGGTGACACCATGAAGTATTAGCAAGCCGCAAGGTGGTTGACTGTGAAGTTTACACTGAAGTAAGCGGGACTGCAAAAGTTGGTACTGACGAAGAGGAACCTGATAAGAGGCTATGAAGATTGGGATAAGGTGGCACATTACACCAACGTCCACAAGAAAAGATTTTCATAGTAGATCAGGCAGGAATTAACAGAAAGCTATTTGCCTTACCGAGAGAGATCTACGCGATAATTAAATTATGGAGCGTAGAAGTCAGCAGAAGTCATAGTAGTTAGGGCTTGATACTTAACGAAGGACAGAACGTTAAAGGTTCTTAATGAATCACAGAGCGACTATTTGAATAATGGATAGTATTCCAGAATAGGTGTAGCTGTGAATTAAGCGGAACAAAGAAATTGTATGAAAATAATTGAATTAATTACTTCAGGGAAAAACATGAATTCTGCATTCACGCGAGTGATGCAGAATAAAGGGGCGGCAGGCATAGACGGTTTGGGAGTAGGTGAATTAAGAGCACACCTCCAAATTGAAGGAAAGTCATATTGCAAACAACTGCGCGAAGGTCACTATCAAGTGTCACCGATATTGGGAATTGAAATACCAAAACCAAACGGAAAGAGAAGATTATTGGGTATACCGACGACGGTAGATCGAGTGATACATCAAGCCATTTTACAGGTATTACAGCCTATATTCGAGCCAGACTTTCAACGCCACAGTTACGGATTTAGATCCCGAAGAAATGCGCATCAGGCCGTATTCCAAAGCTTAGAAAATGTAAATAAAGGATATCAGGATATCGTTGACATTGATCTTAAATCATTTTTCGACGAAGTCCAACACGGTATGCTTTTAGAACTGATTTTTAAGCTGATAAAATGCAGCAAGACCTTAAAATTAATCCGACACATATTACGTGCGCCGATCTGGATTAACGGTAAACTTCACAAGCGTCGCAAGGGTATTCCGCAAGGATCTCCCTTAAGCCCGCTGCTTTCGAACATCCTGCTCAATGAGCTAGATAAATTATTGGAGAAGCGCGGACATCGCTACGTGCGGTACGCCGACGATTTCAGTATCTACGTTAAAAGTAAAGTGGCGGCAAAACGTGTAGGAAATGGAATATATCGCTATTTAACACGGCGATTAAAATTACCTATTAATCGAATTAAAAGTGGTATACGTCGCCCCACACAATTCAAAATACTTGGCTACTCTTTCGTGCCAACGTACAAGAAGGGTGAAAAAGGGGTCTATCAATTAGTGGTAGCGAGGTCTGGATGGAAATCAATTAAAGCGAAGCTTAAATGGATAACCAAAAAGACACTACCGGTATCACTAGAAGAACGTATTCGCAGAGTTAATCGAGTATTACGTGGGTGGATTAATTATTTTAAGATGGCTAGTATGCAGGTGAAAATAAAATCACTTGAAGGCTGGCTGCGCAATAGATTACGGTATTGTATTTGGCAAGATTGGAAAAAGCCTGAGAAGAAAAGACGCAGTCTTATTCGACTTGGCGTCGAACCAGGAATTGCATACGCATGGAGTCGTTCCCAATTGGGAGGGTGGCGTGTGGCGCAAAGTCCAATACTTGGCACGACCATTACAGTTGCGAGATTACAGCATCGGGGGCATATAGATTGGCTCGATTATTATCATCAACGGAAATTGTTTTAGCGAACCGCCGTATTCGCGACCCGAATGTACGGTGGTGTGAGAGGCGCACCTCGTCGATTTAATTATCGGCGAGGCCGTCTACTCGATTACCTGCTGGCTTTATTTTCTTTTTTCATTTAATTTCTCCATAATCTTATCGTGTAGATTTGTCTTAATCCACTGATTCATTTTGTCTTTATCTTCTCCATCTGAAGCATGCCAAGGACTTTCTTCATTAAACAAAAGTGAATCTGATTTCAAGTCGTAAAGTGAGTGGTATAAATTTCCACGTTCAAATACTAAATATTCGTTTTCGATAAACAATCTAATATTCTCCATATTCTTTGGTCCTTCGTCATAGTTCCAAATTATTTTTGTCAGTGAAGAATCGGATTTTAACTTGTCACGACTTAGTTTATCATCATTCTTCCAATCACTTTTTTCCCATTTTACAATATCCCATTCAACGTCATCAAACCCTGCCATTGTAAAATATAGAACATAAACATTGTCGTCATATGTGATGTGTTGCTGATATAAATAGTCTTTAAAGAACGACATATAAACGTCCATCTTAATTTCTGAATATTTTATAAACCCATCTTCGTTCAAGCCTTTAGTTTCCTTGTCTAAGTACTTGTCAGCAATTGTTGTCGAGTCGATTAGAATTTCTTGTTCAATAAGCCCTTTGAGTTCAAGTTCAGCAACTTGTTCGAAATAGTATTCAACACTTCTGTATTCAAGTTCTTGGCTTTGACAGCTGAGTGTCACGAATGATAGAATTCATATAATTAGTTGTCTCATTGTCTTTTTTGGCTTGCAGGTAACGACCCGGCTATGCGTAGTGCGGGATTTGAAAAGCGTAGTTTTCAAATTTGCACGTAGCCAAGAGTTTATATTTTGTTTTTAATTTATTCACTTTAAACACCAAATTAAAGTATTGGCGGACTTTATTAATTGCACAGATCTTTCGATTAGCAGAAAAACCCGTATTACGTATAGCCCTTGTTGGCAACAGTTGGTTATTCAATCCAGAGTTCCTTGATATTTATAATACTCCATTTGTCATCCACTTTTTTTAGTTTTAGTTCTAACCCTGTACTTATCAATCGGATTTCTGCACTAGCAGTATTCATTTGTTCATTTATTGTAATATTATTTATTTCTGGAGATGTTCTAAAGTCAATATTCCGATATGTCACTGGCATTAATAATACATCTCGTAAAAACCATTCTTTTTTTTCTTTGTCAACTTTTAAAAAATCGGTCATTACATTGTCAAATAATGGAATTGAATTTAATACAGCAGCATTTTTGAATTTATTTTTTGGGTTGAAATTTTTCAATGTGTCAACTTTTGTCCCGTAGACATAAGGCAAATAGGATGGTGTAATTGCATATTTATAATTTTTAAAATGCTCTCTTTTCATCCATCCATATTTTTCTAACTCAAATGGATTATATATTTCATAAAATATTTGATACAAATTAGAGGTCAAGGAATCATTAATAATTGGTTTAATTGCATCAGACTCAGTTTTCCATTTCATTAGGAATAGTTGTACAGAATCGATACTTCCTTTTTGATAAGATTCATCAAGTAAATTTTTCAATTCAACCTTGTATAGACTGTCTGTTTTTTGAGGTGCAATTTTTACTGTTAGGTCAACTTTAGATTCCAAATTTTCTTTTGGTTGGTTCTCTTTACAAGAGAAAATAGCGAAAAGTAATAATATTAAAATTTGGTTTTTCATAATTGTTGCCAACGTTTCAGCGATATGAATCGGATTTGGCGATAGCCAATCTGATATCATAATCGCTTGTTATGCACTGGCTCTTTCTATCCAAAATAATCTATATCATTATGCAGGTCCGAATAAAATCCATTAATTCCGTAAGTTATTGTTAAATAGATCAATCCAGATATTAGCAATGATCCGAAAAGAAAGATTAGACCTAGAGCAAATTCCTGAGTCATTATCCATAGGCTGATGAATGCAAATATTACAATTGAGGTTAAAAATATAATTTCAATTGGTTGATTTATCCTAACTTCTAAATTTAAAATTGTGGATGTACTGTCTTTACTAATTTCACCTTGGGCTATTCCAAGTCTTTTAAATTGAATAAACCCTACCAAATCCCTAATATCATAGATTTTTCTTTCAATTAATATTTGATTTTGATTTCTGAGTATTCTATACTTTCGTTCTTGAACAACAACTGTGGTTGATTTCATGTTTGGGGACCAGAAGCCTGAGCTACTGAATTCTAAGTCTATTCTATGTCTTTTAAATATCAACTACTTCCCCTTAAAGTATAAATTTTTCTTGCTTGTGCATAACGTTTCGTGTATGCGCAGTCGCTGGCTTTTGCTGGCGATTGACGCATACACAATGTGTGTGCCCAGCATGCACCCACTATGGCAAGATAGTGAATTAATCTAGTGGGTGAAAATCCCATACAGGCGAGTTGGTCCGAGCCTGTTAGCAAGCTGCAAGGTGGTTAATCGTGAGGTTTACACTGAAGGAAGCAGGACTGCAAAATTCGGCACTGACGAACAGAAACGTCATACAGAGGCTCAAAAGAGCGGGTAAGCAAGCACTTCTTTGCAACACCCGAGACCAACAAGTTCTTTGGAGTAGATGACGCAGGAGTCGGAGGAAAGATTAGGTGCTTACCTGGGGAGGGTTCTGGAATCATTAATTGATAGACCAGAGCAGTCAGCAGAAGTCATAGTACTTAATGGAAACGAGCTGCCTGAGAAAATGGTAGAGGACTCACCTTAAGGAAGGACTAAACATTGAATCATGTCTTAATTCGATTAGGAGGCCTAGCTAGCCTAATCTTAAGCGGACAACGGAAACATTTTTATTTAATTAACCAATGATTGCAAAAGTATTACAGCCGAAGAATCTTTATAAAGCTTACCGTCAGGTGGTGAAGAATAAAGGTGCAGCAGGAATTGATGGAATGTCGGTAAAGGAATTATTTTCCCACAAGGAAAAGAACCAATACACGATAATTAAATCGATTCTCAAACAAAGCTATAATGCGACGGCAATCAAAGGGGTACCAATCCCCAAAGGTCAGGGTAAAACAAGACTACTCGGCATACCAACGGTAACAGAAAGATGGTTGCAGCAGGCTGTGAGCCAAATACTGATGACAAAATTCGAATTAGAATTTGAGTCGTCGAGTTATGGCTTTCGACCGAACAAGAATACGCAACAAGCAGTATCACAAGCCTTGGAATACATCAATGATGGCTACCAAGATATTGTGGATATAGATCTAGCAGCATTCTTTGACAACGTAGACCATGAAAAACTATTACAGTTAATTTACAACGAGGTAAAATGTCGAACCACGCTGCGGCTTATTCGTAAGTGGCTAAGAGCTCCAATAAAAATAAATGGTCAGCTCTATAAACGCCGCAAAGGAATACCGCAAGGCAGTCCGTTAAGTCCACTATTATCGAATATAATGCTGGACGTATTGGACAAGAAATTGAAAATCATGGGGTGCAAATACGTGCGTTACGCGGATGATTTTAGTATTTATACAAAATCAAAAGCGGAGGCTCGAAGCATTGGAAACAAGATATATCTCTTTTTAAGAGACAAATTAAATCTACCAATAAATCGAGCTAAAAGCGGCATACGTAGACCAGTGAAATTCAAACTGCTGGGGCATGGTTTTGTTCCCGTCTACGAGAAGGGAATACGTGGTCAATACCAATTAGTTGTAAAGCCAGCTAGTTGGTCAAGTATTAAACGCAAACTGAAAGGAATTACCAAGAAAACCAAACCCCTATCATTAACCGCACGGCTCAACCAAATAGCGGTAGTTGCACGAGGATGGATAAATAATTTTCGCATGGCGAATATATATACCAAACTTAAAAAACTAGACGAATGGTTGCGCAATAGGCTGAGATATTGCATTTGGCATGATTGGAAAAAGCCTGAACGTAAGCGAAAGAATCTAATTCGATTGGGGATCGCAAAGGGACAAGCATACGCTTGGAGTCGAACCAGAATGGGAGGTTGGGCAGTTGCTCAAAGCCCTATCCTCGGTACGACAATCACCATCGCTAGACTTAAAAGAAAAGGGTATCTACCGATGCTTCATTATTGCCATAATAAAATGCAAACGTCGATTTGGTGAACCGCCGTATACGCGAACCGTATGTACGGTGGTGTGAGAGGCGCACCCCATCAGTTACCGCTGGTGGGGCCGTCTACTCGATTGTGCTTTCGTTATTGTTTATTTACCTATACGGTTTTTAATTACTTCTTTAATATATAATCAATTTCAACAACTTCTTTCCTTAAATTTTCTTGTAGCGATTCGATCTAGACATATGATAAAATATGCCATCAAGACATTCAGTTTTTCATTTAATACTTTTCTGGGACAAACGTTTGATAGTTTATAGGTGGTCGCACATAACCCTCGTGTTTGGGTAGTTCCGGAAGAGTTACAGTCTCAAAGTTCATAGGCTCATGTGGAATTTTACTTAAAATATGACTAATACAATTAAGTCGCGCCTTTTTCTTGTTATCTGCATTTACAACATACCAAGGCACTTGTTTTGTGTCTGTATGAGCAAACATCGCATCTTTAGCTTTTGAATATTCTAACCATTTGGAACGTGACTCAAGATCCATAGGACTAAATTTCCATCGCTTAATTGGGTTTTCAATTCGACTTTTAAAACGTTTTTCCTGTTCTTCATCACTTACAGAAAACCAATATTTTAGCAGAATTATACCTGACCTTACCAACATACGTTCAAATTCCGGGCAGGAGCGTAAGAACTCTTTATATTCTTCGTTTGTGCAAAATCCCATAACCTTTTCAACACCAGCTCTATTGTACCAGCTTCTATCAAAAATAACAATCTCACCTGCTGCAGGTAAGTGTTTTGTATATCTTTGAAAATACCATTGTGTCTTTTCTCTTTCGGTAGGGACACCTAGTGCTACCACTCGGCAAACACGCGGATTTAATGGTTCGGTAAGACGTTTTATGGTTCCGCCTTTACCAGAAGCATCTCTACCTTCAAAAACGATCACTACTTTTAGTCCTTGATTCTTCACCCATTCTTGAAGATGAACCAGTTCGTTATGTAACGCAGACAGACCTTCTTCATATTGTTTTTTCTCGTTTTTTTTCGATTTGTCTTTCATTTCCTCCATATTCAAATTTAGGCATAAAAGAGAAGAAAGCAATATGTTTTGACTAGTTTTGAATTAATTAAAATTGAAGTTTGATAATATTTTGAAGGTTGTTTTCTATTTTTCGAGAGAATTAAATCCTTGCTTAGTGGTTTCTCTTAATGAAGCACAACATCCATATACCCACCACCATTATTCCGGATATATCGCTTAAGTACTTATCCAATATTCCGTGTATCCCTCATATATTAGAAATACCAGGAACCGTAGTGGAACCTTGTCGATGTGTAAGTTACACCAGACTGATGGGAAATGCAAAAGACGCGTTACGTAATGCGCGTTGGGTGCTTTTTATTTTAAGACATGGTCTGGGACGTATGAGTAAATAATCTAGAATGAAAGCAGGATTAAAGAGAACGGTTCTGTGGTATGTGGAGGAGTGACGATATGAGCTCTTCCATCATGACCACTTGTTAGCTGCTGACTTTATTTCCTCAACTCTTTTAAATATAGATTTTCTATTATTCTAATATGATGCAAATCGTGTCCGAGAATATGATATCCTAAAGCTCTCGCACTTGCTTTATTTCCGTTTGCAACTCCAATACGCTCTAATGATTTTTCAGATAATCCACTAAACAAAGTAATAGTTGACAATCTTAACGCTTCATATTCTTCTATTATATTCTCAATTGTTCTCTCCGATGTGTCAGAATTAAGATTATAGTCTTCCTGTTCAAATCCTGGGAGATTTGTTTTGTCATTTCTAGCAAAACATAGAGCTCTATATCCATATATTCTTTCATCATCAATTATATGAACTAAAACTTCTTTTATGGACCATTTATCTTTTGCATACCTAAAGTCCAATTCTTCATTCGATATGCTGCGAATCAAACTCTTTGTTCTATCTAAACTCGATTTCAACTGCTCGATAAGGCTCCCGTCTTTTTTTACTAATTCCATATACATCTCTGCATAAATAGGATATTCATTTGGTGATGGAAATTCAATATGTTTAGTCATTCAGTTTTTCCTTTTCTGCTTGCAGCTAACATCCATATACCCGAAACCAATTTCCCGATACACCCAACTATCAGCTCATATCCGGAACAGCAACCGATATATCACGTATGTCCCAAGTTACCAACTTTCACGCGCCAAAACAAGACCTTGCCCGCACGATCAACAGCTCATGTCCATACAGTCGTGTTCCCCGTGACCAGGACAAACCAGTAAACATCCTTTACCAACCCCACGATATGGGGTGTTGGTAAGCTAGATACCCACTCCGCAGTACAGGCTCTTAGCTCTCCCGGAACAGAAGAATTGGCTCCTCGGAATATATCGGTTTATCCAAACCCGGCTGGCGACGTATTGAACATTGATGCGGAAGGCATCAAATCTATTCAACTCGTGAATAAGATAGGCCAGGTCTGTTTAAATTTAGATACCGAAGAAAAAACCATTTCACTTACCGGAATAAAATCCGGAATTTATTTTTTGTCCGAATATGGAGCCAACAATAAACTCATTGCCAAGCAAATAATTATTAAGTTTTAACAAGGTGTAAAGGAAGTCGCTAATTGGGTTCAGTCTTGTTATTGCGCCTATGGTGTTGGCAGAATCGGTTCTTTATTCGGTTTGATCAATAGCCTTTGTGGTGGAGCAAAATGTAAATTCGTTTTTTTGAGTTGTTTTTTGTTGCACTAGCGGCGTCAATGCTATCTGGCGTGCCGTCGCGAAGCAGGTATGACATGATACTGCGTGTAAGATGCGGTTTCTTTTTCAACTTTATTATGTTTATTATGTAATACACAAATAATTATAACAACGGTATTTATTCACATCTCACAACTTTGTATAATGCGAATTCTTATGATTTCTCCAATCTCTTAAAGATGTCAACACCAATTTGGTAATCTCAATCATAGCATTTACAGCCTCTAATTTAAATCCCGTTGGAATATACGAATCCTCTTTTCCTACTTTCATTTGGATCTTCATAGGTTCACTATCATTTTTAATTGCGTTAAAAACATGCTTTGAACTTAAATGAATATAACCTGAAGTGGCATCATATACACCCTTTAACCATGGGCAGGCTTTACTCGCCTCTTGCAATAAATACCAATCTTTTAGATTCTTTCCAGTCCTGAAATCCTTGAAATTGGAAACTTTTTCTCCATCTAAAATTCTCAAAGTAAAATCACTACTATCTTCAACCAAAGAAGAAGCATAAAACCTCAAGTAGTTGTCAATTTGAAGCCTTATTAATGGAGTGGCGCAAATAAAATTATTTTGTTCGATCATATTAACAAAACCACTAATCAAAGACATAGATCGATTGTATATCGGTATTGCAATCATGTCTAAGATAATTATTTTTTTGCCAGCCGCATCCAATAATAATTTTGCCTCTTTTGGGTGAATGTCTATCATTTCGTTTAAGAACTTAATTCTTGATAATATCTCTGAATCCATGTGTTTGATAAGGTGAATATTCAATTACACCCATATTTAATTTGTTAATGAAATAAACTATTAGCACCTTCTTCGTCTAGCCTCTTCCAAGCAAGGCTTGCAGTGTCGATTTATATCATTGACACTAATATCATAATTTGGCGAATTAATATCGACTATTATACACAGCTTTTCGTCAGGGTCACTTATAAATGGATCATTACAAAGTTTACGAAAGTCAGAATCCAAATAATTCGCAATTAACTTGTTGAATAAAAGTTCTCGTAGATGTCCTCTTCTTTTTACAGTTCCGTCAGCCCTAATTCCCTCCTCATTATAGACTCTATAGAGTACAGCATCATTAAAATCTAGATTTAAAAATTTCTTCACAATTGCGACCAAGGTTTGTCCTGACTTAGAGTCTTTGCACGCATCCATTTTATCACATCTCCATACAACCTCATAAATCCTATGGCAATTAATGCATGCATCATTGAATAATTCGTCGACAGGTTCAAATGTGATTTGATATTCAACATTGTCATCTGTGAAATACGTAAACTAAGTATCACTTGTTTGAAAATATTCATAGATGTCTTCAATCATATTTAGTAGTATTCTGTTTTAAAATTAATCGCATCTAACGGTAAGTTTATGTGGCGTAGCTGCGTTTAGCAGCTATGAACATCATACACATGGTTGGCTGCCGTGTTATTTATATGGACTTCTATTTCTTGAATTTCCTACTCAAAAAAGAATTTGTCCCTTCCTTCTATTGGTTTTAATTCAGTTAACCAAATCGCATCAGGATTATATCTAGCAAAAAATGGTCTCCCAACCCAATTCGGGTTTCGTCCTTGAATAAACCTTAAGGTAAAAATCTTTTTATTGTCGATTTCGCTTACCCCCAATATCTGAACTTTACCAGGATTGGCAGACATAATTGGCCCTCTTACTGTTCTTGCAAGACCACTTACTTGATTATATGCTTTCCTATATATCTTCCAAGCATTCTCTAAAGTAACCGCAAAATAATCTTGTGCACCTGTATCTCTTGCTACAAACATATAATATGGAATACAACCCAGTTTTACTTGTAGTTTCCACATTTCCGCCCATTCATCTGCACAATTATTTATATGATTCATTATTGGAGATTGAGTTCTAATGATTGCGCCTGTGTTCAGTATTCTTTTTATTGCGGTTTCAAGCACTTTTGTTTTTAATTCGTTTGAATGATTGAAATGAGCCATGAAGGCAAGCTGGATACCACTATTTACCACCTTTTCAAAAAGCCTGAGCAAATCATCTGCATCCTTATCATTTATAAATCTATAAGGCCAATAACTTAATGCTTTTGTACCAATTCTAATACTTTGTAAGTTTGGTATACCTGCATTTAGAAGTGGGTCAATATATTCCTGAAGCTTTTTAGCAGACATCACCAAAGGGTCGCCCCCTGTAAAAAGAACATCCGTTACTTCTGGGTGTTCTTGTAAATACTTAACCAGTAAATCAGTTTCTTTCGTAGCGAACTTTAAATCATCTATCCCAACAAACTGTGGCCATCTAAAACAGAAAGTACAAAAGGCATGACACGTTTGGCTATTGCTGGGAAAAAATAGGATGGTTTCTTTGTATTTGTGTTGCATCCCCAATAATTTATTACCACCTAAGGCTGGGATGTTGTCCTTTTGTCCAGCAGGATATGGATTTAATTCGTATCTTATTTTATTGGCTACTAATTTAAGCCCAGGTTTAGATAAATTATGATTTAACGCTTTTTTCATTTCTTGAAAATGCTTTTGTGAAAGCATCTCCTTTTGTGGAAATGATAATTGATAAATAGGGTCATTTGATAAATTATTCCAATCTATCAGCTCTTTTACAACATAATTATTGGTCTTAAAAGGAAGTACATTTCCAACTACTCTAATTGCCTCAATTTCTTCTGTTGATAATGACGATTGAACTTGTGAAAGTGTTGAATAATTCTTAAGTGTATAGGCTTGATATTTCATTTTTTTGATTGCCACAAAGTATTTTTTTAGATTTGTTTTACCACCTTATGATAATACAATTGCTGAATTATCCAAAAAATGTTGCTTTTTTCCTCATTGTAGCCAACATCTATATACCCGGAACAGTGGCCGATATATCACGTATGTCCCTAAGTTACCAACTTTCACGCGACAAATCAATACCTTTCCCGCACGATCGACAGCTCATATCCATCCGTCGCGATCGTCGTGACCCGGCAAACCGGTACACATCCTTCTCCGACACCATGATATGGGGTGTTGGTAAGGTAGATGCCTACTCCGCCGCACAGGCCCTAATCTCTTCCGGAACAGAAGAAAGGGCTCTTCCGGACATATCGGTTTATCCAAACCCGGCCAGCGAGGTATTGACTATAGATGCGGAAGGCGTCGAGTCTGTTCAACTCGTGAATACAATAGGTCACGTCTGTTTAACTTCAGATACCGAAGAAAAACCCATTTTATTTTTTGTTCGTATATGGAGCCAACAATAAACTCATCACCCAGTAAAAAATTATTAAGGTTTAATAAGGTGTGAAGGATTTATTTAAATCGGATTCAATCCCATTGTAAGGGCCCCTGGCAGTGACCCGAAACGTTTCAATATCCGGATTTATCAAAACTCTGTGTGCAGGAGTAAAATGTGAAGTCGTTTTTTTATTTGGTTTGTTTTTATTGCATTAACGGATAATGATATGCGACTGAACGAAGTATGCTGTCATATCTAGTGTTAGGTTTTGTTTTCTTATAATATGCTATAATTAGTCCCAGGTCCAAGTCCAAATTTTTCTATTAATTTATGTTTCACTAATTCTTTGAGTATTCGTTTAACAGTTGAATTTGGAATATCTAGTCTTTTTGATATTTGTCCGGACTTACAACCCGGATTATTTTCTATAAACAACAGGATGCTTTTTTCTCTTGGAGATAGTTTGGCCACTGTTCCTTTTGTTTCTAGTTTTTTGAGAAGTTGATTCTGGATATTTAATAGAGCATCAAAAAAGAAATTAATCCATGTTGTGATATTTTCATTTGGCCTCATTGCTTGACATCTCCTTAGTTCTCTATAGTATTCAGTTTTGCGATTTTCAATTTCGTGTTCGAAGCTTACATATTGGACCCATTTGTATCCATGTTTTAGCAACAGTAGAGTAGACAATAATCTACTTAGTCTTCCATTTCCATCTTGAAATGGGTGAATGCTCACAAATTCATATGTGAATAGAGCGCCTTTTACCAAAGGATGTGTCGAACCATCATTTTCATACCATTCTATTAGTGACCTCATTGCATCTTCAGTTTGATATCCCGGGGGTGTCGTTTCAAAGATTATTTGCGGTGTTCCATCTGGAAGTGTTGCCTCTACATTATTACTGTGTTGCTTGTATTCTCCTTTGTGCCATTGATCTTTTTCACTAAACTTCAGTAAACTATTATGTAGTCCTTTTATGGCGCTTTCAGTAATTTCAATTCCTGTGAACGATTCTGTTATTATATCTAATACTTCGAAGTAACCAGCCACTTCCTGAGAGTCTCGGTCTTCAAGTTTTTCTATTTCTAATTCTAATTCTTTGAGAAGCACATCAACTTCCTCATCACTCATTTTTGATCCTTCAATTCGAGTTGAAGCTCCAACACTTCGAACTGTTGCAATGGACTTTAGTTGCTTCAGACTTTGACCTTCTCTTTTTTCTATTGAAGTCCATGATGCATCAAATCGATCGATCTTACTTAAAATCCTGATTAGTTCCCAATCAATTTTGAGCTGTAATGAGTGTACTTTTTCCATTATTCAACAAAAATAGTACATTTTTAGCTGACATGATACGATATGATACGATAGTGATACGATACGATATGATACGAAAACATACGGTACTGATACGATAAACCTAATGATACCTAACATCTGTATCCCCGCAACTAACTTCCCAGTACACCCAACTATCAGCCTATATCCGGAACACTGGCCGATATATCACGTATGTCTCCAAGTTACCAATTTTCACACACCAAATCAACGTCCTGCTATCACGACTGATGGACCATGTCTAAACGTCGTGATTAGCCTGACTCGGGCAAACCGGCAAACATCCTTTATGGACACAATGATATGGGGCGTTGGTAAGGTATATGCCTTTACCGCCGCGCTGGCCCTTATCACTTCCGGAACAGAAGAATGGGCTCTCCGGGACATATCGGTTTATCCAAACCCGGCCGGAGACGTATTGACTATTGATGCGGAAGGCATCGAATCTGTTCAACTCACGAATACAATAGGCCAGGTCTGTTTAAATTCAGATACAGCAGAAAAAACTATTTCACTTACCGGATTAAAATCCGGAATTTATTTTTTGTCGGTATATGGAGTCAATAATAAACTCATCGCCCAGCAAAAAATTATTGCGTTTTGACAAGGTGTGAAGGATTTAATTAAATGGGATTCAGTACCATTGCATAATCCGGTCAAACTGACCCCCCCATTCCGATTTGTACTGACCCCACCATTCCGGAGGTTTGACCCCCTGCAATGAGGTAAAATGTTAATAACGTTCCGGTATACTGACCCCCTATATTTTGGAGGGTGTTAAGAACATTCCGGAGGTTTGACCCCCTCAAGATGACTATGGAAACGTGCAATTAATGTTCATGTTCGTGGCTCAAGAAAAGAGTTATGGCATGGGAAAATTAAAGCGCATGGATCAAGTCAGATATATTTTAGAGACCTACCTGGACACCAAATCCATTAAGGGTACGGCAAGAAGATTACAAATTTCAAAGAACACAGTCCGAGACTATGTTCGTCGTGTACGAACTCATTTTAAAGACCTGTCTGAGGCGTTGACGTTGGCAGAAGACGAACTTTTTGAGTTGGCCTACAAGTCAGATGCAAGCGGATCGAATACGCGTGAATTTGAATACAACAAGCGGGTTGATTTCTGGATCACAGAGCTTCGTCGAGTCGGGGTAACGAAGAAATTACTGTGGGAAGAGTATCGATCAGAATTTGAACATGGCTTTGGCTACAGCCAATTTTGTGAGCGCATAAATCGCGAGATAGGGCGTCGCGACCTTACGATCAAAATGAATCACACGCCAGGCGAAAAGATGCAGGTGGACTTTGCAGGCAAGACGATGAATTGGATTGATGCGTCCAGCGGCGAAGTGCATAAATGTCAAATATTAATTGCGACGATGCCCCATACCCAACATAGTTTTGTCATTGCCTTACCGAGTCAAAAAGTGACGGATTTTATACACGGACTAAATCAGGCGTTACTATTTTTTGGTTGCTTACCCAAGGTGATTTTAAGCGACAATTTAAAATCGTTTGTTATTCGTGCCGATAAATATGAGCCTGATTTTAATGAATTATGTGTTCAATTAGCGGCCTATTATCAAATTGACATTGAAGCTACCCGGGTAAGAAAACCAAAAGACAAGGCCAGTGTAGAAAATTTAGTCTCAACAATTTATACACGTATTTATGCCCCACTTCGCAATGAAGTATTCCACAGTTTAGCCGAATTAAACGAGGGAATAAAGAAACAACTCACAGATCATAATCATAGGCCCTATCAGCAAAAGCCAGGTTGTCGATTAAGTGAATTCCAAAAGTTTGAACATCCTATAATGAAGGAGCTACCAGCAGATTTATTTGAGATTAAAAAATCAACGCAGTCTAAGGTACGCCGAGATTATCACGTCTATATCGGAGAAGAAAAAAACTATTATTCGGTTCCCTTTCAATATGTAGCACGCCAAGCCATTATCGTGTATACGTCGAGTACAGTTGAAGTATTTATCGATAATCAGCGCGTGGCCACGCACACACGATTGCTTCATCGTAACACATATCGCCATCAAACCAATCCGGACCACATGCCGAAAAGTCATCTTGAATGGAAAAAAGCACGTGGCTTTAATGCAGCACATTTTATCCGGCAAGCCGATAAAATAGGTCCAGCTACCAACTGGGCGATTCAATTCATTATACGCTCGGCTATCCATCCACCACAAAGCTTCAACTCTTGTCAAGGCGTATTGCGGTTAAGTGAAAAATATTCTGCTGAGCGATTGGAAAACGCTTGTGTGCGTTGTCAAAAGGTAGACAAAGTATCTTATAAAATGATTAAAAGGATTCTTGTAAAAAACCTGGATCTCGAAATCGAATCCGTTGACCTATTTAACACACCAGTCCATGAAAATATTCGAGGCCCCGAAGCTTATCAATAATCATTTTTTTAACCCGTCATATTTATGACACAAATTTATTCTTATGAAAAATGCATCATTAGAAACCATGAGGCAAATTAAATTAACCGGCATGGCAGACGCTTATGAAAGCCTGTTAAGCCTTCCGGTCAATCAACAACCCGAGTCACACGAAATGCTGGCCCGATTAATTGACGCTGAAAAACAATATCGCTCGCACAAACGTATGCAGATGTTTTTACGACTTAGTAAACTGCGATATCCAGCCGTTATCCAAGATATCGACTGTTCTACTACGCGTAATTTATCTAAAGGAAAAATTGTAACACTCGCAGATTGCGCTTATGTCGATCGAGGAGAAAATGTTCTCATCACAGGGGCAACAGGTTGCGGAAAATCTTATCTCGCCTGTGCATTTGGTCACACCGCCTGTGTCAAAGGCTATCGAACGTTGTACTTCAACATGAACCGATTTACTGAACAAATTGCACTCGCTAAAACCGATGGTACACTGATCAAATGGATGGACAGAATCAAAAAAGCTAAACTCATTATTCTTGATGATTTTGGTCTCCAACCTATCACTCATCAAGTTAAACTCATCCTGCTACAAATCCTTGAAGATCGATATGAAAGAAACGCCACCATTATATGTTCTCAACTTCCGGTCGGAAAATGGCATGAATATTTTGATGAACCCACTATCGCAGACGCTATCCTCGATAGAATTATTCCAAAGGCTCACCGCATAGATCTAAAAGGAAAAAGCTTACGTAAACAATCAAAACATGTATCTTAACAAATGATTTTTAGCACGTTTTCAACATAGGGGGTCAATATCCCGGATTCAGGGGGTCAGTAACTCCGGAATATGCAGTACCATCGTAAGGGCCCTTGGCGGCGACCCGAAATGTTTCATTATTCGGATTGATTATAATCCTATGTGCAGTAGCAAAATGTGAAATAGTTGTTTTTGGTTTGGTTTGTTTCTTGTTGAATTAATGGCTCGTATAAGAATAGTAGCCGATTGAGAGCTTCATTCCTGTCAAATTCCAAGATAGTGAAGCGGACTACGATCCTTGCATTTACTATTGTATTGGCTATTATTTTTATAGACTGTTACAGGCCGTTTTTATTTTAAATTCCAAATCTATTTCTACGATTATTTTTCGCTCTAACGGCAAATCTTTTGGGTCTTCATATTTCTGTTCTTTATAATTTAAACAGTGTTTTAAAATAAAGAGGAATCCCTGTCTCAAAACTCATTTCTTTATTCGTGAACGGATGTAATATTATAAGTGAAGCAGAATGCAGAGCTAATCTTTTAACTCCTTTATCTGCTTTTCCGTAAATTATGTCCCCTACAACAGGATGCCCCTTTTCTGATAGGTGAACCCGAATTTGGTTTTTCCTACCCGTAAAGAGATTGATTTCGAGCAGACTAAATTTGTTCGATTCTTTAATGGTTTTGTAACCTGTTTTAGAAAACTTTCCTTTATCAGGGGTATTTACAGAATACACTCTGTACGCCTTATTTTCTAATAAATAAGAGGTAATTACACCTTCTTTGTCTTGAAGTTTACCATGCACCACTGTAAAATATTTTTTACTAAATGTTGCCCATTTATCCTGCAAATAACGTTTCGCATTTTCATTTTTGGCGAAAATTAGAATCCCTGAAGTATCTTTATCCAGACGATGTACTATAAATACGCGATTTCTTGATCGTTGATTCCCTTTTTTCACATAATCATTCAAAAGGAAATAAGCTGTTTTCTGTTTCTCCTTGTCCGTTGCTATTGTCAACAGGCCATTTATTTTATCTACAACAAGAATATCATGATCCTCATAAAGAATCGTTAGTCCTTTTGGTTGGTGCTTTTTAGAGTGTTTTTTAAAAGATGATCCTTTTTCTTGCATTTTATCAACTTATTGGAAAAACAGTAATGGCCTATAACGGTAAGTATATGGTGCGTTTTAATGCACTATATGCATTGAGCGTGTTTCCAAACTCTTAGAACTCATACTACCACCCGCCACGGTTCACCAAGTGTTTCAAATTTAATAATTTTTATTTTCCTGGCACCTTGCATCACCAGGGCTCTAAGTGAGAAAAACATTAAAAACAATTCATTATTTATCTTTTCGAACTCATTTTTAATCCATTTCCTTAAATTAAGAGCAGCCGAAGCCATCAACATTAATTTATTCGCGCAGTCTTTTCCTCGTGTATTGATCCACCGCAGTCCATAGTATTGTTGTAGTGTTCCAAATACAGGTTCTACCGTATACATACGTTGTTGATATAATTGTTTGCCAATGTTCGATTTTAATTTCTTGGCCATCTCGTCATATTCTTCTTTGTACAATGTATGTCCTATGCGTTTAATACCGTGACTATTAATACAACCCTCTCTAAATGCACAAGAATTACAATCTTTTCGTGATGATTCATAATGTTTTTTCTCTTAACCACCAGTACTGCTCGTCCGTTTGTAGTTTAAGTATTTTCCATTTTGACATATATATCGATCCCACCTTTTGTCATATTTGAAAGTACCACGCTCTGATTTATATCCTCCGTGCAACGGAATATAAGCTTCCAGGCCCCATTCTTTTAATACGTAATAATTTTCACCAGATGAAAAGCCGGTATCTGCTAATATAGTCTCTACTTCTAACCCATGGTCTTCTAGTCGCGTGCATATAGTGTCGACTGTGTTAAGTAAATAACGTGAGTCTTTTTTTGATGCATGTTCTGCAGCTATGTGAGTAATTACATGCGATTCTGTATCCACACTCATCATTGAAGTATAACACAGCATCCGCGGCTTTCCGGATTTCTTGGCTATACGCGCATCGGGATCGGTGTTGGATAAATGAGTGGCGTTCGAAAGAAACCTTCTGTGATTTTTTTTCTTTCCGCCATCCTGTTCCGTGTACTTTTTCCGGCGCATTTCTGTAAAATCTTCTAGCGTTTTTTGACTTTTCTTGAGTCTCTTTTTAGCCAGCTCTGTTTCTTCTTGAGTTGGAATATCTTGTGACTTTACTTTATCCAGGTATTCTTCAGGATTGCGGTCGATCATTTTTACTTCCACCATTCGATCCAATGAGGCATTGGCATTAATATATGCCGAGTCTATACTCTGTATTTTTCCTGACACCATACCAGACTCGATACAAAGGCCCAAAATGTGATTAAAAACGGAGTCGAATACTCCAGTAGAAATTCGCTTCCTAGTTTTACAAATCGTACTATGATCAGGAACTCGTTCCATGACATCGTAATCAATAAAATATAATAAGTCCAATCTCAATTGAAATAGTCGCTCCAAAGCACGATCCGAGCACACATTTTCTAAATATCCTACTAAGAGCATTTTGAAAAACACTACTGGGTCAATACTTGGTTTGCCGGTGTGAGAATAAGCATCTTTAGTTAACTTGTACACGAAACGTAAATCCAATTTTGATTTTAATATTTTGTAAAAATTATCTTCAGGAATTACGTCGGGCAGGTAGAAGTTAACAAAGAGCTGAGGTTCATATTTTTTCTTTCCTAACATCCTTCAAAATACGTAATATTGATTAAATATCCAATAGTTTGTCAACAGCCTGGCTTGTTGTGAGCAGTATTTCTCTTATTCTCTAATTTTCGCATTTTTAAGAAGTTCATTAAGCTTGTTCAGCGAGTTCTTCTCCTTTTACAATTTATTTTAGAGAACTGTTTTCTTAACAATAAATTCAATTATTTTTATAAGTATTATGAAAACAATTGATCCAATAACAATAATTATTAGATGAACCCAAATGGGAACACCTTGTGAAATATCAACAGATCCTCCAAGAAGTCTTTCATAATTCCTCCAAGGAATTGTTAAGATATATGATATAATAAATAATACAATACCAATATATATCTTCTTTTTCGAAGCAACCCATTGTTTCCAGTTCATTTTTTATCAGTTTTTCTTGTCATATTCATTCCAACAGCAACAAACACAATTCCAATTATAAATAATGGAGTATATTGTCCATCCCAATTCAGCAAATAGCTAAGAGCTGTAATCAGAATCATAATAAACCCAACTCCCGCCATAATATAACTTCTTGATTTTCCTTTCATGATTATATTCTAAAACTTAAACACAATTGGATACAACATCCATATACCCGCCACCATGCCGGATATATCGTTTATATGCTTATTCAATATTCCGGATATACCTCATATATTAGAAATACCCGGAACCGTGGTGGAATCGCGTCGATGTGTAAGTTACGCCAGACTGACGGGAAATGCAAAAGACACGTTACATAATGCGCGTAGCGTGCTACTTATTTTAGGAAATGGTCTGAGACGTATGGGTAAATGATCTCGAATGAAAGCATGATTGAAGAGAACGGTATTGTATATGAAACGTAGCGTGTAAAAAGACGCTAACTTTTAGGATTAACACAAAGTCGAATTTTTATATTTTCTTTTTAATTTATCATTTTTTAAAAGCGAAATTTAAAAATTTGGCGTTCTTTGAAAATAAGCACTAACCTTTGCGTTTAGCACTTACTAGCTATGTTTTATACACCTTGTTGTGCTTTCGTTATTTTCTTTTTATTTCATAGAGTTTTTTTGTTACGATTCTAGACAATGAATTACAATGGCTTTGTGTATTATATCGTTTCGTACCTAAAGCAATAAGATTAGCAAAAAACACAGATAGAAATCCCGAGTACACTTTAGTTATTGATTCTTACTTTAAAAGAAGCAAAAGTTCCTTTTGGATAAAAATAAATCGCTACACGCCTTCTCGGATTTATATAAATATAACCAGGCTTTGGTCGGCGATTATATGCTGAACCTGTCCATCTATCGCCGTTATTATTCCACCCAAAATCTTGATATAAAGAATTATAATAATAATATTGATCAATGTCAATTTTATCATCTTGAAAAACAGAAAACGTAGAGCCATCGGATAGTTTACCCTCAAAAAAAACTTCCCCATTTCTGATAATCTTAGAAGGTTGTATTTCTTGTGCTAACCACTTATTTGTATTAGCAGTTGCTGTTTTGAAAGAAGCACAACTATTGAGAATAATAGTCAAAAATGCAATCAATAATACTCCCCCCGTTTTGCATATTTTTTTATCGATTGTTGTCATTGGTTATTTTGGTGTTAATGAGGCACAACATCTGTATACCCGGTACTAACTTTCAGATACACCCAAATATTAACTTATATACGGACCAGTTCCCGATATATCAAACATATCTCTAAGTTACCAATTTTCACGCGCCAAAACAATACCTTGCCCGCACAATCGACAGCTCATGTCTATATGTCGTGAACAGCGTGACCCGGGCAGACAGTAAACATCCCTTCCCGACCCCAAGATATGGGGTGTTGGTAAGGTAGATGCCTACGCTGCCGCACTGTCCCTTATCGCCACCGGAACAGAAGAATGGGCTCTTCGGGACATATTGGTTTATCCAAACCAGGCCCGCGAGGTATTGATCTATTGACGAGGAAGGCATCGAATCTGTTCAACTCGTGAATACAATAGGCCAGGTCTGTTTACATTCAGATACCGAAGAAAAAACCATTTCACTTGCCGGATTAAAATCCGGAATTTATTTTTTGTCCGTCTATGGCGCCAACAATAAACTCATCGCCCAGCAAATAATTGTTAAGTTTTAATTAGGTGTGAAGGAAGTGATTCAATTGGGTTCACTAGAAAATGTTTCATTGTCAGGATTGGTTCAGACTTTGGGTAGTAGCAGCAAAATGTGAAATTGCTTTTTTATTAGAATTGTTTTTTGTTGAATTAACGGCTCGCGGAGACCCCGTGCGAGTGGATGGGAGTATTGTCCATCTCCACATTGTTATAGGAAGTCAATCTTCCGGCTCTGAATTTAGCGATTTTTCATTGAATGTGCCTATTTACCTATTGTTTTAGTTTTGCATTCTTCTTGTATTCCAATTTACCCTCATTCGCACGAGTGGTCTTGGATGTAAACAGTTAAGAGGCCAAAAATCATTTCTCAAGAAATCTCAGAATTGACTATAGAAAGGGGAAGATTTAGGTTGTAATAGTTTCGACTTGATCTTTTAGAAACGTCCAATTGGGTTTAATTCTGTGTTACAATTTGCCTGGATTGATATTCAATCTGGAGTTAATAAAAACAATGTGGTTTTAAATTATTCTTCCTTTGATTTTTTTAACCTAAATCTTGAAAGTCAGGTTTACATGGGGGCCTTTCCTGATACTAAGATTATACCTTGATTTTTATTTATTTAAATCGTATATTTATAGTAATAAAATACACTATAATGGGAGCTTTAAAGGAAAAATTATTTAAAAAAATTCAAGATCATCGAATTAGAACTACTACGTTAGTAAAGGAATATGGGGATAAAGTTATTGATCAAGTAACTGTGGCACAAGTTCTTGGTGGAATGCGAGGTATTAAAAGTTTAGTAACTGATATTTCTTATTTAGACCCCTATGAAGGGATTCGATATAGAGGATTTACACTTCCCGAAGTACTGTCTTTACTTCCAAAACCAGAAGGTACTGAAATGCCATATGTAGAAGGGTTATTTCATTTATTGTTGACTGGAGAAATGCCTTCTCATCAGGAAGTTGAAGAATTAATGGTCACTTTTAGGAATCGGCGTATTGTGCCTCGCTATGTTTGGGATGTTATTGATTCATTCCCAAGTGAAAGTCATCCTATGGCAATTTTATCTGCTGCAGTAATGAGTTTGCAAAGAGAATCCCATTTCAGCATTAAGTATAAAATAGGGATGAGTAAAATGGATTATTGGGATGCTACTTATGAAGATTCTATTAACCTGATTGCTAAAATGCCGTTGATAGGTGCTTATATTTATAATAAATTATACAAGCCTGAAAAGGGACATAAAAATCCAAATCCATCACTTGATTTGGGAGGAAATTTTGCATATATGATGGGTAAAGACACACCATATGATGATGTGTCCCGCATGTATTTTATTATCCATGCTGATCACGAAAGTGGTAATGTAAGTGCACATACAGGGCACTTAGTTGCCAGTTCATTGTCAGATGTTTACTATTCCATTTCCGCTATGATTAATGGTCTGGCAGGACCTTTACATGGCTTGGCGAATCAAGAAGTATTGCGTTGGCTGCAAGGATTAAAGGTTCAAATGGGAGGTAAAATACCTTCTGAAGAAGAAATGAAAAAATATGTTTGGGAAACACTAAATAAGGGTCAGGTAATTCCAGGGTACGGACATGCCGTTCTTAGAAAAACAGATCCTAGATATAAAGTTCAAAGAGACTTCTGTTTGAAACATATGCCGGATGACGATTTGTTTAAATATGTCGATGCACTTTATAAAGTGGTTCCTGACATATTAAGAGAGCATGGAAAGGCTAAAAACCCATGGCCAAATGTAGATGCTCAGTCAGGGGTTGTTCAATGGCATTACGGAGTTAAAGAATATGATTTCTATACCGTTCTATTTGCAATTGGAAGATCATTTGGAGTACTTTCAAACATTATTTGGGACAGAGCTCTCGGTTATTCTCTCGAGCGTCCTAAATCGGTCACAACTGATATGTTGGAAAACATGGTCGGATTGAACAAGAACGAATAGAAATGGGATAATAGTTATTAAAATTAGATGTATTTTGTAGAGAATTAGGAGTAAAACAAATCCCGGGTTTCATTTAACCCAATCTCAGATGAGAACCATCCTATTATGTTAAAGTGTGTGGGTGAACGGTACCTTAGTTTACTACAACGGTTTACAAACATGCCGTAGTGCGCGAATGCCAGCTCTGTCATATGTATCTTGTCATGTCAGTCATTTTTTACTTTGTCAGAACACCAGATGCATTTGAAGACGCCTGTTGTTCTGAATTTGATGTACTACGAAATCGCTAAAGCAATTCGAGAGGCAATCTCGACAAGTAGTCCAAAAACCAAAATGCCAATTAGTGCAAAATCCGGTCAAACTGACCACCCCATTCCGTTCTAAAGTGACCATCTTCTCCGGAGCAAACTGACCACCCGCACCGGAGCAAATTGACCAGTCTAAAAAGAAGTCTATTTCAGTATCATTTTCTTTATGAAAAAAGAAGATGGCAAACAAGAGAATAGGCATGAAACAGATAAGACAGATATATCGACTTTACGCTCAAGGAGTGAGTAAAGTACAAATTAGCCAGAGGTTACTTATTTCGCGTAACACGGTTAAAAAATACATCGAACTATTCAAAAACAAGAGGCTCACGTATAAAGACCTAGAGCAACTTAGTGACAGTGATTTGGGTAATTATCTTTCCAGCAAAGATCCAGAAGTGCCAGAGAAATTGGCTCAACTTCGCGTTTTGTTTCCCTACTTTGAAAAGGAGTTAAAAAAGGTAGGCGTAACCAAAAATCTGTTATGGAGGGAGTACAAGGAAAAATATCCAGATGGCTATCAGAGCTCACAGTTTTGCAAGTACTACAATGACTGGAAGCGATCATCAGCAGTTGTAATGCATTTTGAGCACAAGGCTGGAGACAAATTATTTATTGATTTTACAGGAAAGAAGCTAGCTATAACGGACAGAGAAACAGGAGAAGTCCGGGAATGTGAGGTGTTTGTGGCCGTCCTTGGAAGTAGTCAATACACCTATGTAGAGGTATGCAGGAGTCAAAAGAAAGAAGATTTTATACGGTGTATTGAAAATGCTCTTCATTACATGGGCGGTGTGCCACAGGCCTTAGTGACAGACAATTTAAAGTCAGCGGTTACAAAAAGTAGTAAATATGAACCGACATTGAATGAGACATTTTTGGATTTTGCTGAACATTACCAAACCAGTGTCCTACCTACAAGAGCATATAAACCAAGGGATAAAGCATTGGTAGAAAATTGCGTCAGGATTACCTATTCAAGAATATTTGCTCCTTTACGCCACCATGTGCTCTTTAGCCTTGATCAGGCTAATATTGCTGTGCTAGAAAAACTCGATGTACACAATAGGACCAACTTCCAGGGAAGGAAGTATTCGCGTTTTGATTTGTTCAAAGAAGTGGAACAAAAAGAGCTTTTCACCTTGCCTGATCGCAAATATGAAATGAAGTATTATGCCTATGGAACCGTTTACAAGAACAGCCATATCTACTTAAATAAAGACAAGCACTATTACAGTGTTCCCTTTGAATATATTGGTAAACGAGTCAAGATCATTTACAGTGATTCCGAAGTAACCATATTCTATAAACATGAACCAATAGCGGCTCACACACGTAATTATCAAGCTTTTAGATATTCCACCATAAAGGACCACATGCCGAGTACTCATCAATTCGTTGCTGATTGGAACCCGGATAAATTTATTAATTGGGCTAAAGGAATAGGCCCGGAGTGTAGAACATATATTATCAAAATATTAGAAAAACAACAGCACCCTGAGCAGAACTATAAGTCTTGCCTGGGAATTCTGTCTTTTGCGAAAAAAGTCGGAAAACAACGACTAAACAATGCTTGTAAGAGGGGCCTGGAATATGAAGTGTTTAACTATAAAATCATTCAAAGCATATTAGAAAAGGGCCTGGACAAGCTTGATGAAGACCCCCATCAGGATAGAACCATTCCACTGCATGATAATATAAGAGGAAAAAATTACTATCATTAAAATACAAACCATGAATACTACAAATGAGGAAAGAATGGGTCAATTGCGTTTATTTGGAATGCTTAGAGCTTTCGAATCAACCAAAGAATCATCCAGCATCAGATATACTCCTGATGAATTATTAGCTTATCTACTTCAAGCCGAGTGGGATGACAAACATAATCGAAAGATCAACCGTCTGATTAAAATAGCCCGATTCAGGTATATGGCTTCTACTGAAGAAATCATCTTTTCCACAGAGAGAAACCTGGATAAAAATCAGATTACTCGTTTTATTACATGTGATTTTATTAAAAGTAAAGAGAGTATCTTATTGACGGGAAGCACCGGTGTCGGTAAATCTTATATCGCTTCTTCCCTGGGACATCAAGCCTGTAATTTGGGGTATAAAGTCTTATACTTCAATATAAATAAGCTATTCGCTAAACTCAAAATGCTCAAGGCTGATGGATCTTTTCTTAAAGAAATGACTCGAATAGAAAGACAGGATTTGCTAATATTGGATGACTTTGGATTAAAGCCATTGGATCAAATTAATCGCCACGCCTTGATGGAAATAATTGAAGACAGACACGGAAAACGATCCACAATAATTGCTTCACAACTCCCCGTAAAACAGTGGCATGAAATAATAGGAGAAAACACTATTGCAGATGCAATTTTAGATAGAATCGTTCACACTTCTCATCGAATAGATCTCAAAGGAGATTCGATGAGGAAAAAGAAGACAAAATTATTAGTTAAAAACACTTAAATTGACAGAAAGATCAGACAACTTTTTTGACTTGACTTTGGGTGGTCACTTTCCACCGGAATACCCTGGTCAGTTTCGTCGGAATATGCAATTTACACTATCCTCACTCGTGTCACCGTCCACCAGTTCCAATATTTTCGTTTTTTGAGAGTTGATCGACAATCCGCATCGTTTTATTTCAAACTCGAGCAATTGTAATAACCTCCTTGCTTCGTATTTATCTTTGCAAAAGATTTTTATATCATCCATAAACCTGTAGTATGAAGAACAATGATTGGCCATAAAAACATCTACTTGGTTTAAGTAGAATGTCGCCAATAAGGACGATGCGTCACTGTTTTGTGGAAGACCCACTCTTTGTTCGGAAATCGATTTTAGAAAGGATTCAAGTTGATCTGCAACCAAAATGTCATTATTAGATTCGCATACTCTCCGAATCTTGGTTATCAAAAGTGTTTTACTAACATTATCATAAAAGTTGAGAATGTCAATTTCAATAAGACAATTAT
The DNA here is from genome assembly GCA_965249735.1 of Saprospiraceae bacterium. Taxonomy (GTDB): domain Bacteria; phylum Bacteroidota; class Bacteroidia; order Chitinophagales; family Saprospiraceae; genus JANQSS01. The sequence continues at coordinate 30,294 of CBDFMS010000015.1, forward strand.
GCTTATACTCATTTTTATCTATTTTAACATTGGCCTCATGATTCAAGCGGTGCTTCATCTTTTGCCACTGTTCTACACCATTTAGTATCAAGCTGTGGGCTTCCCTTTAATAGGACGTTGTTAAAATTATAAAAAATTCATTAATATTATCAGTAGTGTTAATTCGTGGTAAACAATTTAACGTAGCCGGTATAGAATGATCGCTGTTGTTGTTTTCCACAATTAATGCTGCCTGTTGCGTGTAGAGTGTTGGAGGTAAGTTGTTCAGCGCATCATGTGGCCTTAAATTGTTATAGTCCTCCAACCATTTCTCCGTTAAGATGCGCACTTGTCTGAGTTCTTCAAACCAATATGCATTTAAAACGGCGGTACGGTAGCTTTTATTTAAATCGTTCGATAAATCCATTTTGACTTGGCTTTCCTGGTTGAATAAATAGAACGGCAATATTGTTATCAGCACACCAGTCTGTAAATTCAGCGGACGTAAATTCTGGGCCGTTGTCCACACGTATTCGCTTTGGCTTGCCTTTAAAGGTATATTATTCGCTCCAGCACTCGAATAACTCTTGTGGCAGGCAAAGAAAAGTCTGCTTCAATAGCCAGTGCTTTGCGATTAAAATCATCCATGATATTTAATGTGCGGAACTTGCGCCCATTTTCTAATGCATCACTCATGAAATCCCATTGACCATGTTTCATTCATTCGGCCTGGGACTACTAATGGGACTCTGTTTCGAACTAGGTAACCGTTTTTTGCGTTTAACCTTTATGTTCAAATTCATTTGTTTATAAACACGATATACCCGCTTGTGGATTCCAATCTCATGCCTGCTAATCTGATCCTGTGAAAGAGCTTCCAAAATCCGTTTGTCGGATGCCGCTTGGATAACTCAGAGAGCATGCTAATAACCTGATCGTCTTGCGATTCTTTGAGTTTGTAGTAATAAACAGACTTGCTCAAATTAATGACACGACAAGCTTGTGTGATATTTACCTCGTACGTTTCCATGATTCCCTTTGCTATTTGCCGTTTAGCACGAGGCTTTAGAACTTTTTTTCAATCACATCTTTGAGAATACGATGATCTAAACTCAGCTCTGCATACATGCGTTTCAGTCGTTGATTCTCCAGCTCAAGCTCTTTTAATTTCTTCAACTGAGTAGTTTCCATGCCACCATACTTCTTGCGCCAGTTATAAAAGGTAGCTTCGCTGATACCATTTTCACGACCACAAATCAGAAGTCTTGCGACCCAGCTTCATGAGCCTTTAGAATCGATACAATCTGACTTTCTGTAAATCTTGATTTCTTCATGACAATTCAATTTAATACTTTAGTTTTTGAATCGTCCAGTTTTTGGGGAAGCTTTCAGCGGGAAATAGTACCGAGTTGTTAGTACCGAGTACCGAGTTAGTAGTGGGCAGTAGATAGTGGACAGTAAACAGTTGGCAGTTAACAGTACCGAGTTAGTAGTACCGAGTAACGAGTCAATTGTATGTCCCTGATATAGGTTGACCACTTCAAAAGTGATTAACTTATGAAAGCAAACATTAGGAAGATTCGCAAGAATCGCAAGTACACTGTTGAATTCAAGCGCAAATTGGTACAGGAAATTTGAATCAGGGAGACAAAGCGTGTATGAATTAGAGCGACTATATGGCGTATCGAACTCTTGTATTTACGGATGGATTTACAAATTTTCTACCTTTAATAAAAAAGGATATCGCATTGTGGAACATAAACGAAGTAGTAGTTCGAAGGTTAAAGAGTTGGAGAATCGGATAAAGGAGTTAGAATCTATAGTTGGTCGGAAGCAAATCAAGATTGATTTTTTGGAGACGATGATGGACGTTGCAAAAGAAGAATTAGACATCGACATCAGAAAAAAGTACTCCACCCTACAATCCAACGATTCAGACAAAAAAGGCAAAGCTTGAGTTACTCATTAAGTGCATTATACAATGTGGTAGGTATAAGCAAGCAAGCCGTAGCCCAGTATGCCAGGCGTCAGGCGATTTTTGATAAAAAGACGACCGAGTTGATTATACAAGCCGATGAGCTCAGGCGGGTTCATCCGGGTTGTGGGGTTGAGAAGATTGTACTACACATTGAAGCCAGATTTTATTGGCCGAGATAGATTTATCGAGCTATTTATGAGTTTAGGATATAGAGTAAAAAGAAAGAAAAATTATCGCAGAACGACAAGGACCGGAAAGCTGTATTATCCGAACCTAATAAAAGGCTTGCAGATCAATAAACCATCGGCCATCTGGCAAAGTGATATCACATACATTCGAGTCGCCGATAAATACTACTATGCTGTGTTCATTACCGATGTTTATTCCAGAAAGATCGTAGGCTACAGTGTATCAGACCATATGCGAGCTACGGCCAATGTAAAGGCACTGCAAATGGCATTAAACCAACACGAAGCTCCTGATATCCATCATTCAGACCGAGGTAGTCAATACACGTATAAGAAATATACAGAACTATTAAAGCAATTTGGTTGTCGCTTGAGTATGGGTCTCACAGCTCAGGATAACGCATATGCAGAAAGAATACATAGGACAATTAAAGAAGAATATCTGGCTTATTGGCAGCCAAAGACAATGCACGGGCTAAAGTCATGTGTGGCTAAGGCAGTAAACCAATACAATAATCAAAGACCACACAATAGCTTGAAAAAACTAAGCCCACAACAATTCATATTAAGTTGTTCTTTGTTGGCTAGCCAACAAAGAACAACACTGACTATATTTAATGATAATTATTAACCCATAAGTGGTCAACTCTATTTAGGGAAGTACAAATATTGGCGAGCACAGTGTTCTAGTACAGAGTGCCGCGAAACACGACCAGTCCAGCACTATTTCAACGCTCTCGTTTTCAGCTCATGTGCTCGCATGGTCAATCGCTCGTAAGCTCAAAGGCTCAAATGCTCTTTCATGGTGAGTCATGCGACCGCCTGGAAACAGATCGAGAGACAACAGGATGATGAATGGCCGCTATTCGTATCGATCCGTGCCTGGTGGCATGCGACGGATAGTGTATGTGGTGTGCCGACCACATGGGAGGTACGAACATCATACAGTTTGGCGTACTCTTTTCTTTTTATTTATTCCAAATACTATTCAAAGAATATATTTTAGAATTAATGATCGTACATGTTCCATCATTGGCGAATAGGGAAATGGTATCAAATACTTTTGAGGGAAAGAAAATACTCGTAAAACTTACCGCTCCATCATTGATGAAAATTTCAATAGAACCCGCATCAATAATCAGACGTATGTTCATTTTTTCTGCTTCAAAATCAATCGGTGCAGAATGAATATTTTTAAAGAATTCATCAGAGAATTTGTTCTTTCTCGAATTGGTTCTATCTACATACATTGTTCCCTCACTATTATTAAACTTAACCAATAGGTATTCTCCTACATCGTTTTCAAGTTTAATCCCGAATGACTTAGCTGTTGTTTTATTTAAATCAACTGTCAAGTTCAATTCAGATTGCGAAGCGGAAAATAAACCATCCAACACCATTTCATCAGTGATATTAGATTGATCAATAGATGTGGATTCGCCTCTCAATGCTTGAAGTTCTTTTACAGGTATGCTGTTCAATATATAATTTGATCCGGATTTACACAATTTCAATTCTCTTGGTAATGTCATTGCACTTCTCCAGGCTTCTGTTGGAACAATTTGAGCATATTGCCAGTTGGACATCCATCCAATTCCAATCGTCCGACCATCACTTTTGGGTAGATTATTCCATGTTACAAAAGCATAATTGTCTGTTCCCCAATCTAACCACTCTTGACTTTTCACATCACTCTTAAATTCTTTTCCATTAAACTCACCAATAAAATAAGAAGTAGCCGAACCTTCATTTGGTGCATTTTTTTGAATGCTGACAATTAGCACCCACTTATATTCATCTGTCTCCTCTACTTTCATTGGAAACAAATCCGGACATTCCCATAAGCGATTATCACCTTCTATTCCATAATCTGAAAGAAAATCCCAATCAATGAGATTAGCTGATGAATAAAATTTTACACGATCATAGGCTGCTAATACCAAAATCCATTTTTGTGTTTGTTCATGCCATACGACTTTGGGATCTCTAAAATCTTTAATTTTATTAGAATTAGGGATGACAGGATTGTCCTTATATTTTATCCACTGAGAACCTCCATCCAAACTATACGCAATACTTTGTTTTTGAAAATCATTTGTTCCAGCTTTCTCACCTTCAACGTTATGATGTGTAAATGTTGCTACAATGGAGGGAGTTGATGCCGCACCTAATTTTGAGGTATTATTATTGTCAACAACAGCTCCTCCGGAAAATATACATCCTATTGAATCCGGGAATAGGGCTATAGGCATATGTTCCCAATGGACTAAATCTGTTGTTATTGCATGTCCCCAATGCATAGGGCCCCAGACCGTGCTGCCAGGGAAATATTGATAAAAAAGATGGTATTTTCCTTCATAATAAAACATTCCATTTGGGTCATTCATCCAATTTGCCTGTGGGGTAAAATGAAATTGAGGACGATGAATTTCTTGATATAGATTGTTTAGCATTCGGATTACCTATTACTTTTTCTCTTTGATCGTTATCGCAACCTAAAATGAATACAAATATTGGCGCAATTCATATTAATATCCTTAAAATATAAGATTGTTTCGTATTAATTTAATTGAGTACAACTTCAATATATCCGGCATTCAACGCCTCATGATCTCTCCTATCGGTATGTATTGAAGAACATCATCAGTGCTCAGGGTTTAGCAGGATAAGATACGGAGTTCTTTTGAGGAGTCAGGGGCCAGATGGGAGGGGTCAGGAGAATAGAGTTGCTAGTATGGAGATGTTAATACCGAGGTGGGCAGTGGGCAGTGGGAAGTTGAAAGTAGGCAGTTGACAGTTGACAGTTGGCAGTTGGCAGTAGGCAGTGACTTTCAGGGTCACTCCTATAAAAGGTTGGCGCTCAAATCGCTCGCATGCTCAGATGCTCGATGGCTCGAATGCTCCTTCATGATGAGACCTACGAAGGGGTGGAAACAGATCAAGAGGCTACTGAATAGTGAATGGGGTCTATTCATATCAATGGGTTCCTGGTGGTGGTTAGTATAAGGGGCGTTTTAATGCCCTTTAAATATTGTTGTAGTTAGTTTTTCTTTTTCGACTTTATACTTTATGAGTCCAAAGTAGGGAGATTCAAAATATAGTTTGTACTTCTTCCACCTTCTCCTGAATCCAATAAGACTCCCTTTTCGATTAAATCTTGAATATCTTTTCTGGCAGTATCTCTATGTACTTTCGTCATCTTTGCCCATTTAGATGATTGCAACTTTCCAATGAAGTTACCTTGAAGTTTATTGATCATTTCGACTTGTCTTTCATTGAATTGAGTGGTTTTATGCACCTCCCAAAATTTTGCCTTTATCAATATTTTCGATAGTGTTTTACTTGTTGCTTCTAGAGCCTCAGTTAAGCGTTCAAAATACCAGACGAGCCATTGACTTACGTCCATACTTCCTTTTTGTGTGGATTCCAACACATCATAATACCCCTTTTTGGATTTCATAATCTGAGCCGACATACTATAGAATCGTTGGTTGGTTCGATCTGCTCTGGCCAGTTGATTATCTGCAATGGCTCTAGCAATTCTTCCATTCCCATCATCGAAAGGGTGGATACTTACAAACCATAAATGAGCTATTGCTGATTTAATCACAGGCTCCATACTTTCATCTGTGTTAAACCATTCGATAAATCGATTCATTTCTTCTTCTAGTCGTGTAGCTTTAGGAGCAGTGTAATGTACCTTTTCTTTTCCCATTGCACCTGATACAACTTGCATTGGACCGTGTTCATCACCTCTCCATTCACCTACCGTAATCTTATACATTCCGCTTCTTCCAGTTGGAAATAGGGCAGCATGCCATCCACACATTCGGTCCTTAGTTAGAGGGTCCTCAAATTTTTGAGTTGCGTCCAACATCATTTCTACGACACCCTCAACATCACGACTGGCGTTGGGTAATCCGGATATTTCCATCCCTAGCCTTTTTGCCACTGAAGACCGTACTTCTTCTGGATTTAATAATTCTCCTTCGATTTCACTTGACTTAACAATGTCTTCAGTTAATGTCTCAAGTACGGCTTCTTCCCTAAGTTCGAATCCCATTCCTTCCATTCGTCCTATTAATCTGCCTTGCAGATCACGCACCTTGCTCACGTATGGGAGTAAGGTATCATTCTCCCATTTAAGTTTTGGCCATTCTTTGCTTTGATGTAAATACATTACGTTATGTCTAAATGCGGTGTTTTATACTGCAAATATAGAAGATATTTACATTATTACAAATTATTCGCCGTGTTATTTGCGTCAATAGTTGTGATTAATCGCCGTTTTCAAAGCTAATTGCCGTATAAAACCCTCCATATAGAGGATTTAATTGCCGTATTAATCAATCGAAGGTCAACTCTATTTAGGGAAGTACAGATTATTGCGAGTGGATGGTGCCAAGTACAAAGAAAAGTGTGCTAGCGACCACCATTTCATCACTCTCGTTTTGGCTCATGTGCTCGAATGCTCACAGGCTCAATGGCTCAGTGGCTCAGTGGCTCAAACGCTCTTTCTTAGAGACTTGTGCGAAAGCGAGGAAACAGATCAGGAGGAAAATGAATTATGTAAGGACTCTATTTCCTGATCACATCAAAGAAATTCTGGCGAGATTTTGAATTTAATTTTGGGATGGGTGAGTGCGGGCGCGTCGCGCTGAGGTGATTGATTACTATGCTATTTTTTCCATCACACATATTTTGTCAGGTTTACATGACACAGTATCGTTTATCGGTAGAAATAATAAACTGCGCCTACCGCCGAGGCCTACATGTAGTACGCCTGATGACAGGCATACTACATGTAGGGAGCAGCAATCTCTTAATCCGGACAGCCATCAAGTTTAACCTCGAGCCTGGACCCTAATTCGACTTCAAACGTTGGTAAAAGTTCAACCCAGGTGTCCGAATTATATATGACACCGGCTGGGTCTACTACTGTTTGATTCGATTCTATGGCGCCATCCGTATCAAAGAATGAGGTGAACACTTGATCACCGGATAGTTTATTCGCTCCCGCATAATCAGGTGGACAACCGAACAGATTTGCATCGCACGCATCGCCAATCATATCGCCGTCTGAATCAGTATTTCTCCCCATCACAAAGTTTGAGGAACAATCGGTACTCCAATCAAAACTATACACTGTCGCATGCCGATTATGCATGCTTTTATCTGTAAGCGAAGTAATTGCGGTATTATTCGCACAGGCAACGCCATCATTAAAATCATAATACCCCTCTATTCCATTTTCTGATCCACTAAGTGGGGCGGACATGGTTTGAATGATATTATATGGCGACAACGTACGCGACCACATGATGACGTCATCCATTCGTCCATTGAAAGTCGGACACGCAGTTGTATCACACGCCAATCCAATATAATTGAACATGGCAGATGGGCTATAGATCGTAGCAAGATTTGATTGCCGAACGCCATCGATTTGCCCATTGAAATAAAATGTGGCTTGTTTAGTCGATGCATCAAAAGAGACGGCAACATGACTCCATTGATTTAATGGCACGTCGGTCGAACTAAATAAATATTCACCATATACAGCTGCCGAAGTATCCACCAGAAACAATGCAAGCTTCTGGTAACGTAATTCCACCCGGTACACTGCCTGGCTGATGGCTACACCATATCCATATAATATGCTTTCCTGAATGTGATCCTCGGGATTTACCCATGCCTCAAATGCAAAGTCTGAATCCAGGATGGGTGTTGGCAAGTAATATGCAAAATAATCGCCCGTACCATCAAAATCCATGGCCACATCTTTCGTTACAGGGCAAAGATCGGCACAATCTAATTCTAAATCGCCATCCGTGTCACCCGGATCCTGAAGATCAAAACAGGGATCTATTTCATCACAGCCATCCGGAATACCGTCGCGGTCATTATCCATGGAGCGTTCCGTCGCCCAATTGGACGTACAGCCCGTGAGTCCAAAGTTGGTTAGTGTTCCATTGTTGGCATTTGTGCTTTTATCGGTGAGCGTATTGTTCCCAATATTGGGTACGCAGCCAGGATAATCATCGAAGTCGAAATATGCGACCAGGTCTGTTTCATTGCCAGCCAAGTCTCCCGCCATGGTAGCCATGATTTCTGCTTGTGTCAACTTGTGCTGCCAAATAATAACATCATCCATGCGGCCATCGAATAAATTACCAATTCCTTGTTTTCCGATAACAAGTGGTAATACATCGCCGCTATGGAATGTCGTCGTAGAATAAACTTTCGTTCCATCTGGCACACCGTTCAGATAAAAAGTCACTGTTTTCGTTGCACCATCGACTGTCGCGGCTACATGACTCCATTGGTTGAGTGGAACAGCGGTATTATTAAATTCCCACTCACCGGATAAAAAGAGCCCTAGTTTATTGCCAAATGCAACATCTGATAACGCAAAACTAAACTCAGTATTTGCATTCGCTCCATTCCCTTTAGCAACAATTGCTTTCCAGGATGTATGTTCATCCGGAAAAACCCATGCTTCAAACGAAAAGTCAAGACCAGCTTCTACCACATTAAAAATGGGATCGTGGGGTACTGTGATGTATCCGCTCTTATCAAAATGGAGCGCACTACCGATGCAATCTTCATAACTGTCGTTGTACCCGTCACCATCAGAATCGATCTCGCCAACAGTGAATTCCCATACATAAGGATCGCCGATATTGCCATTCATGTCTTCCAAATCGGTGATAACAACTTCGAAGGTTTTTCCTAAGTCCATCGACAAATCATAGCTGGGTATGATTAATATTTTATTAGCAACCGCAGTATCCATCATAAATGTTGTTGGCACTGTGACATTATCCGGAAGCATGGTTAATGTTATGACAGCCGTACTGGTATCGATTTTTTCATCAAATATCAAAGCAATTTCATCGCCACTAGCATAGTCATCATCCGGTGGGAACGGGACACCTACAATTTGTGGTGGCATGCGATCAATCACACCACTTACGCGTTGAGAAAACACCGATGTGGTATTCGAACCATCCATACAAAGGAGCTTCAGTCGGATGTCGTATGCACCATCAGGAATCAACTCTGTATTCCAGGTTTTGTTTGTTAGAGCCGGGTTATTATTAAGCAATTGAGATTTTATCAGACTTATATTTGTTGGATTCCATCCATTGGACCCACTGACGGCGTATTCAAGTATTACCTTATCGGTGGCGCTCATGGCACTATATTGATAACCACTTATACCAATCGTTTTCCTATTACTGGACGATTGGTTAATAAGAAAACCATTATTAATCGTTGGTGTCATCATCGCAATATCACTACAAGGACTATCGAAGAATGCTGAAATCTGTCGATAAAGGGCTTGAGATAAGTCAGGACTACCACCACAAGTCGGATAAAATTTAAATAATATACCCTCAAAATGATATTTTGAACTTCCGGGGTTTCGTTCAACGCTCACATCAATCACGTGATTACCCGGCAACATATTTGGAAATTCCCAACTTTGCGCTATGACACCATTGATTCGAACAGGTACATTCCCTGGATTTGAAATCATTTCCAGCGTATAGGCTCCTGTTAAGGCGGGCGTAAGTTCTGAATGGTTTCCTAATATAAATTCAAACTCCAGTAGATCGACACCCGATCCTGCATATTTCACAGGTATTGGAATAGAAAAATAGGGTTTATAAATATTAGCACCTAGTTCATAGGGACAACTTGATTGCCCGGCATCCAAAGGGACTCTAAAAACAGGTGTTCCATAAACGGAATCGATGGCCCAATCGACCGTATAAGCATCTGTTGGATCTCCATCCCGAAAATCAAATCCTGAGGTGGTCGTGGTTGTTATGGCGTTTGTTTTGGAGCCACCAAATTCTTGTTTTAAGTTTATTTCGAATCCTCCGCTGAGGCCACTCCCTGCTAATGAAAATCCGGCCTCGACCGCAATTTGTTCATTGATTAATGTTTTCCATTCAATCGTTCTTTTCTTGCTGGTAACCGAAGTAAATGTGTGTTTGTTCTCCCCAATTCCGCCCGTTATAGAAATATTATCTGCAGGTCCATTTGCAAATGCCTCTTCTTTTAATTCAGCATTTAAGATGATTATTTGATGCCATAGTCTTATCCCTTCTCTTGCCCGATGGCGATCTGCGGCTGTCTGCATAGGATCATCAGCCATCTGTTGTAAAGCGGGAATAATAATATTTAAAACGCCTGATTCGGTGTACACAAATTTCGTGGAGAAAGAATCCGGGTTGATTACTAATTCCACGCGTTTATCAATCTTACAGCCAGCCAGGTCCAATGAAATAATATCCGAATTTGCATAGGTGATATTCATCGCTGCCCCCACATACATGTCACCGTCGGCGCCAATCAGGTCATCGTCATTGGATGTCTGATATGCCGAGGTGGCCGTAAATTCGTACAATGTTTCTTCAGAATCTATATGCACGGCTTCTGCCCCCAACTTCGCACCGATTTCGATACCTGCTTCAAAACTGATCAATTCAATCTCTACGCCTGCTTTTGCTTTGATCCATACGCTTCCTCCTTCGCTGTCCTGGTGGTACAAAGATGAGGTCGTCGAAAAGGTATTGCCCTCCACGAAGAAACTATAGCTCTCATCACCCGGGGGGTCTCGTAAAATGAGTTGAGGAATCTGTGGTGAAACGGTCGTAAACTGCGTGCCACGTGGTGCGGAACCCGTAACCACGGCACTGATCGCAACAGGCGTTGCAGCTATAAGGTCAGTTGGATTACTACCTGCATAGGCCTGCAATGTCATAGGTTTTGAATAATCGGAAAAAATGTTTGGAATTCCCGGAATGATCGTGTCCAATGCGATTCCATTGGAAATCTGAATCGTATCCAGGACAACCATGCCATCAACACTACTAATCTCATCTGTGATTAGCACATAACCGGTATCGACCAAACAGCCATCTCCCTCTGTGACGACATAGATCAACGGATAACGCTTGAATTGTTCTAGGATTGGAAAAGAAATATCTGAGCAAATTTGCTCCGGCATTCCTATTACTTCCAACGTAATAGGCGCTCGAAAAATAAAGTCCATGACGGTGGTACTATCCAATATCACGGTTTGTTCCTGAGACAATGGGCCCTGCCCCTGAAGTGGCCCCTGTGACGGAAAATATCCTTCGACCTTAATGATCATAGGGTGAGCCGGTAAGGTCATTTGATACAATCCTGTGGCAGCATTACTTGTGGTGGTAGCTACAAGACATGATGGAAATTCTTCTGAATATGCGTTGATCGTCGCCGTTCCGAATATCGCATTGCAATCACCACCAACAAATCCTTGCAGCGTGTTCGTTTTGGTGTATTGAATATTGACCCCGGATGTCACGGTCGTATTAATCGTTTGATTCGTACTGTCCTCTACTGTGGTCGATGCTGTGGTATAAGAGGAATAGAATCCATAATTATCCGGTCCGGGTAAGATGATGGTATAGGTTCCATCCGCTGCGGTGGTCGTAGATGTGATAGGTCCAACATTTAAAGGATTATGTCCATCTGCTGAAATCGTTGCTCCTTCCAAACCGCATCCCATGGCCGTCAAAACTTTACCATGAACGGTATATGAAGTAAAATCTGTAAGATTTACCGTAGCGCTGGCAGCAGCACCATCGTCGAGCTCCGTATTAGCAGAAGGAATATTATTGGAGCCCAACACGGCGGAGATCGTGTATCCGGTTGGACTATCACCTGGAGCTCCATAGTTGATATTCGCGAACGTGTACGTGCCGTTACTATTCGTTGTTCCCATCATCCCGGTTGGCGGTATGGTTATACAATCCCCGGGATTGTCATAATAAATTCTTGTCGCCGTCAACATAACTCCTGGTACAGGAACACCTCCGGTAGTTTTCACATTGACGGTGATAGATCCATCAGGGAGGGCAATGGACCCATTTACTTGAAGCGACGGTAGACTATAATCCTCTCTCGAACTGCCATTTGGAGTCCATCTTGACGTGACTTCATAGCCATAGGTTATTGGAAACAGGAAGCCGAACGGAACCCCCAAATCAATGTACTCTGTAGGAGAAATATCTTGTCCAATTAATCCATATCCAACACGCGTGACATCATATGTGACTGTGCCGCAACCACCGGGAAGACTCACGGCACCCCAGTCTATGTCCATGTGTTGACAAGTACCTTCAGTTACAGAAGAAATTGTTGGTCGCGCGATAGTAAGTTGATTGCCATTCGGATCGGATTCGTAAAAACCAAATGAAAATCCTTGTGTACAGGAAAGACAATTACTCCCTTCACAGCATTCATAATCATAATGGCCTTGTAAATAAAATTTCGTCGCGCCTCCAAAAAAAGACTCTGGCAAGTTTTTAATCGTCAGTTTCACAAATCGCTGATCACCCGTACCATTTTCAATGGTCAACGTATTTCCTGCTCCAAAGCCACAGTAATCATACGTACGACAACTTAGGATGCTGAAGTTGTATGTTGTTGGACAATCATTATCAGTGAGCGATCGCTTATATATTTTGTATTCTAGTTTCCATACGTCACTGGGATCTACGGACCACACTTTAATCCAGCGCAATTGATTCGCCTGACCACATATAGAATAATTTTCTCGCACGGGAAAACGCACGGTGGCGATGCCGCTACAACTTGTATATCCTACGTCCGTGATACTCTCAAATGCGGCTGCAGTGCCCTGACCAAAGAGACTTGAAAAGTTTAATAATAAAATAGCTGCCAAAATAAATTTTAGCTTTAATAGCGTATCTAAAAATTCATTTCTGGTATTGAATTGGTCTTTCGTTCTCATGATTTTCTTTTAAAATAGAATGACTAGATGCGAGCATATCCAGGCTCTATTATTAGCAATAATATGCATACGATGGATATGACCATTTAAATTTAACGCAATAAAAAAGGCGAACCAGGGCTTTTGTAGGAGTGGCGAATATCACTGTCCGAGTAGTTTTAATCCTTTCTCCAACAGTCCATTGTGCTTTGGCAAAATGCCTCAATCACTATTCAACCGCATACGAAAGACAGGTTACGAGCCAGACCGGCGGGGGGTAAATCCCTTCAATAGAGGCCGTTGGATATTCACATCCAAACGACAAGATACGATTTCAGCATTAGTAAGCAAATTTTTATTAACCATATGGGAGAACACCTACCTGCTACTGCTAATCGTGTAATGCGTATCAATATCCGAGTGATGGGCGTTGCTTTCAGTGGCTGGTCGAATGCCTCTAATCATTTTGTGTAGCACGTTTACTTATACATTGTTAGTTGCTACCATTTTGAAATTCAAATACAAGATTTGATTCATTATTCGGATCTTTTCTATTCTCAACAAAGAGATATCCATTCTTTTCTCATCGCTTTTTGCGCATTCATTTTCATTACCATTTTTCATTCTGGCCCGCAGTATACACCGTTTTATCCTCAGGTTTATTCCCACTATTTTCGGTTTTAATTGATTGCCATATACATTTGTAACATTAGAATGGTATCCATATATGTATGGGATAAAATCAATATCCAAAGTCTCTTTTTTAGTTTGATATAACAGACACCCAGAGCTGATCCTAAATACTTTTCAATAAGTGGGCACCATTCATTTAATTGTTCGACATGAAGTGGTTTAACAAAATTAGGATCTTCTGAATACTCACCTGACCAAATACACCAGCCCGTCGTCTCATCATCAGGAATGAACGAAGCGAATACTTTTATGGTGTTCTTCACAATTTTGTGCGATGTGTTTCATTCCCTCAGGCTGGAGTCAATATCCATTCGCTTATGAAGAATTCGATCAATCCAGATTTTATCTTGTTTGATTTTATATACAATTAAGTGAGATTGAATTTGCCAAATTCTGTGTTGATTATTTATCTCTTCAATAGGTTTGCCAATTTCCGGATGTTGGCATATAGACTTAAACTCGGCTGTAATTATCTCATAATACTTGTTTGCTTGCTCCAATGACCAGTTCTCAAGCGTATAGATCCAGATATTTTCGAGATCGCCTAGCGCTAGTCTACTGACTTCATATGTATAGCTCATTTTACATATTTCTTATGAAGTTCTGTCAGATGCTTTACCGGGTCAAAGTTTTCGACATAACCGCTATTTTCTCCAGCCTCTATTGCTTCCCTAAGCAATCTGATTTTGTGCTCTCGCTCATCGATTAATCGCAACCCGGCTCGGATCACCTCACTTGCCGAGGCATATCTTCCTGTGGCTATGCTGGATTGAATGATTTTTTCGAAGTGCTCCCCAAGGGTGACTGAGGTGTTTTTGGATTTCTGCATAATTTCCCTTTTGTATCAAATATACCAATATTTGGTATTATCTACAATTTTAGTCTGATTACACATAACCTCTTTAATAGACGTCTCATTGTTACGACATTGCCCCATCGAACGATTACCGTGCATGGATTCTTCATTCCTACTATGAAAATCCACGTGAGAATAGCGCTGTATTCCTGTGTATCAACAGTGGCCAAGGGTGGCTCTTTAAGATAGATGGTGTAATCATGACTTAATCTGACATGTTTTATACACCGACCATCAGAATATATCGTTGGAAAAGCGAATATTTATTCTTCAGATTCAATTAGTTCTCTCCAAAAAGAAAGATCTGGATTTAATTGTCATTCTGGGTGCTTTTCTAGCAACCAAACTAAAGTACATAATTTACAACTCTCTCCCCTCCCAATCTACTACATTAGGCTGATGCATTTCGTGCCATCTTTGTATAAAAGAATCAATGTTTTCCATATCTCTATAGATTAATTGACCTAACTCATTTACCCGTTTGTTCAATCCAGCTTCTGAATAATAGGATTTTATTTTGTGCTCTGTAAAATTAAAAAGTGGCATACCTTGAATATCATCCACACGCAACCGCATTTTTGTTAAGCTATTTGGTGGTAGTGAATACAGTAATCCATCAACACCTTTCAATTGATCTAACAACTCAACTTTGGGTTCTAACTTAAAAATATTCAATGTGATTTTTATCCACCGATCACCTTTAGAAATATGAGTTGTAATTACCTCAAGATGTGTTTTTGAAGACAGCCTACATAGTTCATAGGTATAATCATTCAGGTTATTTTTGCCATACCAGGCCGTCGAAAATGGAGATTTCTCAAAACCATTATTTATTAGTGATGAAATTCCATTTTCCCGAAAAATCTTGTCACGAATTTCGAGGAGTTCATTGTCAGATACTTTATAAAACATCCTCATAGTTAGTCTTTTTTATTTATTTGAGCAGCGGCACCTGAACCAACTCCTGTCGTGACCGTCCCTGCAACATTTCCAAATTGTTGGAAGAGTAAATAATTATTCTTCAGATTCAATTAGTTCTCTCCAAAAAGACAGATCTGGATTTAATTGTAACCCGATGAGCGTCTCTTTGTGGATGTCCGACTCCAAATATCCGTCCTCAACAAAATACACCCCCTCTCTATAACAAGTTGCTATGGTTTTAAACATGGTTTGCAAACTGGAGTATTCGTATTCATGATCATCCCGCCCTAGCATGAAACCGATAACCGGAGATCTAGAATAAGACTTATCACACTCTACTATATAGAAATCTCCACCACCATTTGCAAAAATAGGGAGCCAATTATCCTTCCATCGACCATCACTTTTAAAGTTCACGTAGTATTGCAAACATTCTTCTAATGGAATAAAATAAAATCCCGGAAATAAATGTAATTCATCTAGAATATCTTCCGGCTCTGAAAACACACCATTAAATATAGAATATAGTTCAATTAACTCTTTTGGTGCCTCCAATTCATACTCCTTAAGTTTTTCTATGATTAGATCTTTTCTTAATCCTGGCTGTAAAATATTTGAAATATTTCTATTCCTCTTATCTAACCATGTTATTATATAGTCTATATCCTGTTTCATGTTAGTCTGTTACTCGTCTATACTTTTCTAGCATGTATTTGCATTTTTCACCTTGCTTCGAATAATTATTGAAGCGATTATGCTATTTGAGAACACATTTAATAGTCTGGATGGGGTGAACCAAAAAATGGGAACTAAAATGACCTTCTCCGGGTGATTAACCAAGACTGTCTATTTCTTCTTCAGGAGCTGTTGATATATCTTCATCTATTTCTTGGCCCTTAGAGTCAAATAAGCAAAGGAGCCTTTCAGTTTCTGCCTCCAAAAAAAGTTCCAGGTTTTGCCAAATATTTAAAGGTCTAATATCTTCACGTGAGCACCGCATAATTCGATTTGTAATTCTATCCAAGTAGACCAATGAACCGTCCCAATCATAGCCACCGATGAAAAATATATTTACATCTGCCTCAGGAATTCTTTCATCAACATTTGTTAGAATGAGATCAAATGGTTGCCAGACACTTTCTTCATCTCTATGATAGTTGCGCTGATACCCATCAACGGTAAGAGTAGTGTTAAACAACTTACATCCGTTGGTCTGTCTTAAGAACTCTTTATAAGGGAATGGAATTTCAATTGATAGCTTGGTTTCTAATTCATTTAACTCTTCTTCTGACAGAGGTTCGTAAGTTTTATGAAGCCAAGCATTAGGAGCGATAAACTCTGCCTTACCTATTAAAGATGCTCCAGACCGTGTCTCTTTAATACCTAATGACTTGAATCTCCTGAATATCTTATTTAATATTTTTAAATACATAATATTATTCACCTTTAATGATGATTCTTTCGTTCGCCGTGATCTAGACTCAGAATTCAAAGACTGGCTTTGAATTTAATCGATAAAGATACCTAGGAAGTTGTTAAGGTGGTCGTTTATATATTATTTTTATTCTCGTAAAGTAAATTAAATGATTGATATTCAAGAGGCAAACGAAAGGGGGCATTCAATGATGTTGTTATCTTACCAGATGTTTCATTCGATTGCCTAGAAACACAACCCATCGACAAACAATTCTGAAATAGAAAAGTGTCAGAGCTGGATTATCAAGAAATTCGGAGGTGGATTTTAATTCAACTTCTAAAATGACCTAATTGCTCTAACAAATTTGTCAGTATTTAAAGAGCTTTCGATTTGCTTACCATCAGAAAATTTTTGAACCCAGGCTTGGAGATTGCCTCCCTCTGTAGAACTCCAATAATATCCACTCATGAATCCTCCTTGTCCTTGAAGGTGTAGATTGACAAACATCAGATCTAGTTCATCGATTGAAGGAAGATACCAATCGTTATATCCTCCTTGAATCAGTTCCACACACGCATCTGCGGCGGGTGCGTTTCCAGCGCCAAGCTTATAAATTATTTTGTATGTGTTTTGTGCGCCTTCAAATAAGCCAGCTGACCTCGCATATGTGTACTCATTGCCAAGTGGAAACCACTGATATAATCCTGGCTCATCTATGGTACTGGCAACTAAACCATGACAACCAGTTCCATCTAAAAAGAAAATAATACCCCCTGCAAAAGTATCGCCTATTACGTGAGAACATGCATTTGTCATAGGTAATACCACATAACCTCCATCACTAAGATATAATGTATCATTTGACATGCTCAACACCTGATATTCTGTGAGAGTAGATATTGGTCGGATTGCTAAGGTCCCGTCTGGTAATGTAATAACTAGATTTTCCGCGGAATTATCCAAATCTAACTCTGAAATTCGCATGTCGCCATCAATTTCAAGATGCTGGCAGACTATTACAAATGGTAACAGTACGAAAATGAGAATAACTAAATAATTCACGAGCTTAAATTTTACAATATTTCTGCATAAAAAAATTTGTTCAGTCAAATTTCTCAGAAGCGCCTTACTGCTCTTACTAATTTATTGGAATTCGATAATTCTTGACTCTGTATTCCATTAAGGAAATCTTGCGCGTATGCTCCAAGACTTGTCACTGCTGTAGAACTCCAATATTCCCCATCTATGAACCCGCCCAAACCCTCGATCTGAAGATTTATATAAATTAGATCTAACTCATCCTTAGACGGAAGATACCAATCAGCATAGCCTCCATCAGTCAATCCGGCACAGACATCCGCTGCGGGTGCATTTCCTGATCCAAGTTTATAAAGGATTTTTTTTGTGTTCTGATCTCCACCGAAAATACCTTGTGAAAATGCCCATGAGTCCACACTTCCCAGGGGGGTCCATTGATATAATCCAGGTTCATCTGAAGTCTTCGCTACCAGACCATGACAACCGCTTCCATCCAAATAGAAAATTATTCCTCCAGCAAAAGTATCACCTATTGCATTTGAACAAATATTGATTGGTGGCAATACGACAAATCCACCTTGGGTTAAAAACAAAGTATCATTTGCCATACTTAATACTTGGAATTCGGATAGAGTAGTGACATTTCGCATCCCTAAAACGCCATCCGTTAGCCTTACCACAGCGTTTTGCGCAGTATTATCCTGAAGCATACTAGATATTTTTACGGTACCATCAACTTCAAGGTTTTGGCCTAATAAAAACATTGGAAATAGAAAAACAATAAAACATAAGATTATCTGCCTCATTTAATCTATTTTATTATTAAATATATGATATCTCAGTCACCGAAATTTAATACTAAAAAGCACGAATAGCTCGAACAAGTCTGTTGAATTCCACCGATACTCTATTCCGCCTACCATTTGAAAAATCAAGAACCCAAGCCGTATTTCCGTTACCTTCAGTTGAACTCCAATAATCGCCATCTTGAGTAAAATTACCAATACCTTCTAGATAGAGGTTGATATACATTAAATCCAATTCGTTTATTGATGGAAGATACCAATCCGTATATCCTCCTTCAGTAAGACCCACGCATACATCTGCCGCCGGGTCATTGCCTGCACCAAGCATATGAATGATTTTTTTTGTGTTTTGAGCTCCACCAAAAAGCCCATCTGCCCATGACCATACATGTTCATTTCCTGGCGGAAACCATTGGAAATAACCGCTCTCATCAGTGCTCTTGGCTGTTAGGCCATGGCATCCACTTCCTTCTAAATAGAAGATTAAACCTCCGGCAAAAGTATCGCCTATGGCATGATTACAGGGTGTTGATTGTAATACAGCAAAACCCCCATTACTCAAATAGATAGTATCATTTGAAAGACTCAATTGCTGAAATTCTGAGATAGTAGAGATTTCTCGCGCTCCCAAGGACCCATCCAACAACTTAACAATCATTTGATCAGCGGAGCTATCGGAAACCATTTCAGATATTTTTATTTGGCCTTCTACCTCCAGGTGTTGGCTAAATATGAATGAAGGACATACCGATATTGAGTAAATAATTAACAAACTAATTTTCATGAACTCAATACTACTCTTCAACTTAACCATGTTCACTTTTTAATTGCTGTCTATTTCGTATTCTCTTATCTTTAAATGCCATTCTGCTAAGTTCCAATCAATATCTGGATCTATTCGGTAATCAAAAGGAAAAGGATACGATTTGTCTTTCAGAATCTCTTGTATTAAAGTATTGGTTTCTTCTGCATTATGTATTCTCCATATCAACTCTGCAGATTTATTCCAAGTGATTCTACCTAAAAAAAGTGCATTAGGCTTTTGTCTATCAGAATTGAGTCGTAACCCTAATTGACTTTCAAAATTCTCTACTTTCTTATGATCAATGATATATGGCAACCCGTTTTCTTTTACTTCATTAAAATGTAACATTATAGATAAGTGCCAACCAAAAACATTTTTTTTCTCAAACCCCCTCAATGCGGTATTTATAGCAGCAACACCAAGGCGATCTCCTTGAATAAATTTGAATATCGAAAAGAATTCATCGGGTATTTGGACTCTATATTCCATAGTTTCAATTATCTATTCCGTACTTTTTCCAATCTGAAGGTTTAATTTCATTTCTTTTGTTATCCAAGTTATTTACACCTCCATTATCTAAAATGGCTTGCTGTTCTGTTGTTTTGCGAGCCGTTTTATTGCCTTTTTGGTATCCTCCTATAATCGCTGTGTTATTTGTCCGGTCGCGACCGTCTCTGGCAGTTTTTGCTCGTTTGGTCATATCATCTGCACTTCCAATATAAGGCCTACCACTCGGCGTATTGCTCCCATCAACTTTATAGATTACTCCTTCCCCAGATTCGCCAACGATGTCTGCCTTTGCAGCTTTATGTGCATCCGTACCCTTTTGTGAGGCTTGCTTGACCAAATTATCCGCATAGTCATCTACTAGTTTAACCGCGTCATCTGCATGTCGCAGCTTCAAGGCTCCTGCGGGAACATAAGGTATGAGAACTGCTCCGAAATCGGCTCCTGCATCAATCCAATGACCTTTGGCAGATTCGTGGTCACCGTTGACATGGTCCACTATTGCGGAACCGACATCATAGATTACATTTCCAATATCCCAAATTGTTTCTATTGGCCATCTACCATCTGGGTCGGTATATTTTATAGGATTGTTAAACGTATAAACGTATGGACTCCAATGAGGTCCTCGGTCCGCCAACGGGTCTACACTCACAAATCTAGCTACTCCCGGATCATACACCCGAGCCCCATACTCCAAATACCCTGTCAGCGGCATCTCCTCTTTGCCATTGTAGTTGTAGCGGTTGGCCATGCCCTGATCCTTGCGTTGCAGCCAGGGTCCATCATATGTCAAACCAAATGGATAATAATGATGCTCTTCCAGGATTTCATTATCAGCCTCGAGCGATACGTTTATCTGCCCGTCATTATTTAAATCACTAAAGGTAAGACGTAAGTTCCCAAGGTGGTCTTTTATGTAGTATTCCCACTGCCAGCTGGTGTCCGGTGCACTGGTGTCAATGCGTGCTTCAAATTCGACATTCATCGGTTCATGGACCTGGAATGGGTAGAGCATCGTGATGGAGTCCCGCGCTTCCAGTAAGACATCACTTTGGCCCAGAATGACGGTAGGTGCCAGAATATTGGCTGCATAGAAGTATAGCTGCTGATTGTCTATCGTGTCCGGCAAAATCAACACCGATGGCCCATCAGCTTTCACTACGCGGCCTTCGTCGTGGTGGATGGCCTGGATGGCCCCGTTGACCAACTCCACATTGGTGATATAATCACGTCGCTCAACCAGCGTGCCATCTGCCAGCCACTGACTCTGCGCCAGCTTACTTCCCACATCATTGTATAGATTGGTAATGAGCTTACCATCATCGAATATCAAACTGTCAGGCAGGTTGTGTCGATTGTATACAATGGTGACCTGCCGGGATGGATCGTAGGTCATATTGCCATTGGCATCGTACAGGTAATCGGCACCGGCAATGGCATAGGAAGGATATCCTTCCCTTCCCGCTTCTGCGCCGTCATCAATGTCCTGGATCAAGCTGCTATTGGGATAGTAGGAATAACTCAAGAGGTCGATGTCCTCTTTTGGTGCACAAGGTGTGGTATCGATGACGACCCCTTTCCGGTTGAGACTGGCAATGTTGCCCAGCTTGTCGGCGTAGGTGATGTGGCTGTCATATTTGTCGACTTGACCTGCATCCAACGTGCCATTTTCCTTTATGGACTCATAATGGGCATCCGTAAGGCGATTGAGGTAATCATAATTAAATCCATACCCACTGCGCTGGCGACCCGCTGTCTGCCATACCATCTGACTGATGTCCCCATTATTTCGTGATACAAATGGTAAATCAGGCTGAATCGATTCATCATAACCCAATTCCAAATAGAATAAATCGTCAGAAGGATCAGCATTCGGTGGTGGACCGGTGACGCAGGTTGCATACGGTAATTGCGGAATCGACAAAGGTTGGTTGATTGACTTCAAAAACCCATTGGGTAAATATTCAAAATCGAGGGTCTGTAAATAATTACTGCCCGACCAGCCCAGATTCTTTTGTTTTACCTGGTCTTTTATCGTATAGCTGTGATTCGCAATTTTTTGTTGCTGGCCATCCACTGTGTAAAAATGATCAACGACCCGGCTCGCATGGTCATATGTCATTTCATCCGTCGTGATTAATTCCGACAATCCTTTGACTTTTAAATATTGATCCGAACGGATCATATTATCGGCAAAATCATAGTGGTATTTAGTCTCCAGATAACACGGTTCATTACGTGCCGGACTACATAAATGGTGATTTCCATAAATGCTATCCACCCGGCCATGGCTATCATATTCGTAATATTTATAGACAAATCGGTTGGGGGAATAATAGACATGCTCATATGTCAATTTCCCCAATTCAATCGGCGTACTGCCACCATATGTTTTAACGGACAGTACCTTGTCCCCTTCTTTTGAAGCAACTTCGCGTTCATAGTTGTCATAGGTATACGACAGCCAATCATGGATTCCATCTTTCATCGAATCGACCATGTCGTGATCATTATATCGATATAATACCGGCAGCTTTCCCGGTATTTTTTTCTCAATAATATTGTCATCGACATCATATGAAAATCTGTAAATTTCGGTCGTATCTGCAGGCGTTTTATCAGGCGGTAATATCATTGTCAACCGGTCCCGATCGTCATATAAATAATGTGTTTTTGCAGTGGCTCCTCCTGTAGCCGCCTGCATAAAAGAAGCAACCTTACGTCCTCGTTTATCGGTATATACAATTGATTTATTGCCATTGGGATCCACGACTGTATTTTTTACCAAGGTGGCATAAGGGTAGAATGAATTGGTTTGATAATTATATACATCAACCGGCGAATTTTTTCCATAAGCATAAGTAGTGGTATGCCCGTCAACCGGCGTCACACTCAATGGCCTGTTCAAACTCGATTGCTCATACGTCGTCAAAGTGTGTTCATTTGTACTATCACCGATAAATGGTTTGAAGCTGCCATCAGACTCGGTCGGCGATTCCCATGGTTCATATTCCCGAAAAACTCTTCCGACGCTGTCATATTGCACCGTCACGGCCACGTCAAGTTGATCCGGACTATGCGCTTGATTTACGGTTTGAACCATGCGGCCTAGTCCATCAAAATATTGCCAGCTTATTTCACTCGTGTCATTATTACCTTGCACCGGCGCAAAATCTGCCCTTGTTTTTATATAATTTCCTCCGACTGTCGGTATTCCATAACCATAATCGTATGTCAAGACCCGATTTCCGTTTCGGTCTGTAACGGTTTTTAATCGCTCCATGTCATCATAGGAATACGCCGTTGCCAATCCATCGAAATTAATAATCGAATCGAGTTGTATTCTGTTTTTATAGGAATACCGTGTCTCCCGAATGCCGTGGACGACCTTTTCCAATTGTCCTCGTTTCGTGGTATCTGCTGCCCAGATTAAATTAATGGGTAATTCTTGTTTTCGTGTTTTAATCGCAGTTGGAAATCCATCTGTATTCACCGATAATATTTCTTTTTCCAGTCGCCAGCTGCTATCTGCTTTCGCCGAATAAAATTCAATCGGGAGGATGACACCCGATGTGAGTGCATTTGAATAAACCACTTTTGTACCTCCGGCCAACCCCCCGTTAATTTTTGTTTCCAGCGGTATACCGATCATGTTGTGGGTATTGAGATAATGCAGATCCGTATACATTTCCGGGGCATAGGTGTATTCTGTAGTGAAAATGGTGCCGTCCGAATTGGTCGTCTGTACTGACTTTTGCCCAATGTATCGATTTAATACATCGTAGCCATAATTGGTCGTAGTCGATATACCATCCAGTAATTGTGTGTATGATACTGGCCGGTAATAACTAGGAACCTGCGTAAAATATACCGATGGTATAAAATAAATATAGGTTAGCTCCGGTCCGGCACACTGTAAAGTGAAAATATTCCGGCCCTTATCCAGTGCTCCGGATGGAATGAAAATTGGAATTTGGCCAATGTTCGTATCTTCCGATACAATTGAATTCGTATTTCCCAGATAGTGTTTTTGGGCCACCTGCTTTCCATTATCATACAATGGTGGCAGCGGTATAACCGGATAACCCGAACTAATTAATTTCGTTAATTGGTACTCGTACGTACTTCTATATTCATTTTTTATTTCCGTTACGCTTTCATATCCGAATACATATCCATTAATATCTGATAAACTTAATAATGGAGCGGACGAAAAATGTTTTATAAGTGCATTGACAGGGTCTGATGCAGAAAACAGGTAGCCGTATTGGGGCTCAATAATGATTCGTCCATTTGACTGACCATTGGCGTGTGAATAATCAAATTCTGTAACAACCGGATCTCCGTACCCCGGGTCTGATACAATTTTATCGACACGCAATCCGGCAACCGGATTATTTTCATCGGGTTTATACCGCACATTAAAGTAAACATCCCCTTCTCCATGCAGTGGACCTCCTAGTATTTCTATTAAATAGGTGTAATCCAAATCTGCATACAAGGCCGGTTCGCCTGAGCATTCCGGAACAAAATGATCCAGCATATTCAACCACCCTGTCGTGATATAATCACAACTGTCCGGAAGCATCAAACCCTCTTGAAAGGTGGAATTGCAATCGATCAAGATACTATCGCTAAATACATCTGCAGTAATTTTGACATAAAATCTGTCATTCTCACAATCACATCCTGTAGACTGACCATCCAGATCAAATATGAGTTCGAATTGTGCAGTCTCCAACTCCGCTGCACTCATATTAAAATTTCCTTCGATAAAATTGAAATTCGAATCTGCATTACAATTTGAAAATTGATTTGCTATAGGATAGTCGAAACCCGGACTTCTACGCGGACCAAATTCTCGATTTGCATCGTATTGAAATGTTGTATTTCCGCCTGTCGGATATTTTATTTTTGTCAACACGCCTTTTTTCATATAGGTCGCATTGCTTTCCCGATTTACTGTACTATTAGGATCATCTTCATTGTAATAAATACGTTGACCTCCATATTCAACATAGGCGGTAGATGGAATGAGGGTGAATATGTCGTTGTCATCGTTGGCAGTAACACCATTAAAATATCCCCAATGATCGATCTGTTTGCTCAGGCGTGACCGCAGGACATTTAAATCATGATAGGTAAATTCATAGGCCGGATACGCGGCTGTTCCTGAACATGATTTTTCAATCACCTGATCCAGCACCAGTCTTTTATCATAACTATAGGCCGCACTTACCTGACTGTAGTAATATTCAAATTTGAAGTGCTTACAATAATCATCTGCCGGTAGATCCCCGGGACTTCTAATTTCTATCCTGTCCAGGTGCTTTGCTACCTGACTCGATTGCCGCGGATCGACATCCTCGCGCTCAGCCCCGCTTATGAAACTCAGTTCTACTTGCCCGGAACTTGTGCTTATGGAAGAAATACGTTTGCCATCCACATGCGAATACATCGTTTGCACATCTGTAGTCGTTGTGGAACCACATGTATAATCATCTACATCCAACAACGTTGTCGTCGATTGATTGGATGACAGAAACGGATATTTGTAATATTCATCCACGTAATGAAATTCAACATAAAATTTATCATCCGGAGAAGAAATCTTTTTTAAATACCAGCTGCTGATGTAGGCATCCTCTGTTGGAGTGGCATTTGTCGTTGAAGCAACCGTTTTTTCAACCTCATTTAATCCAAATATATATTTCAGTCCTTCAGGTGTAATAAATTCAAATCCATCGATCGTGGTGCTGTCCCCTTCATACAGGTGTTTTACCTTAATATCATTTCGGGGATATACGAACCAGCCGCCGTTGTCGTCATTATCATTAAGTGAATAAATTAATTTTCCGGAATATCCGCCAAAACTATAATAATACACATCGGGTTCGGTGTCATATCCGAAATCGACAATTTCCCGATAAGCCAGGGGTCCTTCTCCATATATATCAACCAGGTTTTGTGCTTCACCAAACATATAACCCGTGCCGGGCGCATCATCCCGTATCCCTACGATGGACCTGTTGACCGTCCCTCCATAACTTAAGCTCCATCCCAGACCTACCCAGCTGGCTGTCTCGGCTACTTTAATTCCGGAAGCGTGATATGATAAATTAACAGGAACGGTGATTGGTCCCTCTTTGATAGTATAAATAGGAATATTAATATTCGGAACACCCGTAAAATGACTCACGGGAATATCCGTGTATTTATTCATCGCCGCCACATTGGGAGATGACGGTACATAATCCCCGATGTAGTCATTAACAGGTTGAGAAAATAACGTGAGCCGACAAAATATTAGTCCTATCAGCAGGCATAGGAATTGCGACGCGTTCATGACACGATAATTAGGGTTTGCCAGAAAATATCTAAATCTTTGGGGAACGTCAAGTATAAAGGTTTTTTGGCGGAAATGAAAATAGAATTGGAAATTATTATTGAAAAATCGAGTTTTCTTGATGTAGATCAATTTTTCTGGTGGTAATTACTCTTCTTTCTTTAGGGGTTTAGTGCAATGAGTAGTAGACAGTGGACAGTGGGTAGTAGGCAGTGGACAATGACTTTAAGGTTTACTCTTACAAAAGGTGGCACTCAAGTCGCTTAAATGCTCACAAGCTCAGTTGCTCGTTGGCTCATGTGCAAATGTGCTCATGTGCTCGAATGCTCAACGGCTCAAATGCTTACCAAGATCCAAGTGTAACCCCAGGTAACTCATCCACTTTTAAATTTTATCCAGTAGTGATTGATGTATACCCAGGTGGTTTCCCGGTTTTATTATCTAAATACCGTGCCCTCCGTATGGCATTGTGGTAAATAATAAATCTGGCGCTAGATAAGAGGGCCTGGTCAGAGATCAATTCTTCCGCGTATTTCCACAAGACATTTGCCGAGTCCAGGAATGCGTCTGGCTTAATCGTCCACTGTGAATGCGTACTTGATTTATGATATCGCTTTCTAAGGATGGCCGTTGGTTCAAATTGATAGCGGCCAATCATTGAAAGGGCAGCCAACCATAGTCTTTCAGAATGAATGAGGGTAGGCGTCTTTTTAATCAATACGTTTTTATTTTTTACTGTATCGGCATGGAATACACCTTTAAATGAACCGGCAAATCTGCCTTTCCAAAAAAAATCCATGATATCATGGAATGACCAGCTCTTATTTTCCTTATTTTCCTTTGCATTTAATTCATCTCTTTGGGGAATAGGATTGTCATCTATGTCATATGCTTTGACTATACCGGAAGCCATGACGGCATCGGGATTCTGTGCCAGTGATTGCATTAATATCAAACTCGACTCTGATGATGCCGAATCATCATGCGGAATTATTCGTGCATATTTCGTTTTCGTTTTGGTGATGAGAAAATTAATATTATCTACCCAATCACTCTGATCATTGCTTGTATAGATCGTTACGTTTTGATTCCCTGCATATCTATTTTTAAGAAATTGAGCCGTGTCATCCAAGCTGTGTTTATCAGATACCAAGACACTTGCTCCTAATGCCAAATGTTCATCTATGTTCTCCACAATAATATTTAAAAATCGCTTCGATTGGTACAAAGGAATCAGACAGGTCAGATTATTTAATTGATTTGTTGTCATAGCAGATGCAGCAATTGATTGGACGCTTTCAGGCCGTATAAGGGGGCCGTGCAATATTTTCCTGTATTGACAGTCAGCCAGTGATTATGGGACTGCACACCTATATTGTTTCTACTGTGTAATCCACTATTGAGATCTTGAATATCAGTCTTTCCCTGTGCGCAAATAAACCCTCCACCTACTCTTCCTTTTTCAATTATATCTTTAAATTGTTCAATGGAAGGAAGAAAGGTTGTCAACTCCTCTATGTTCGATTGCATTAATTTATCCCGATTGAGTTTGTCTACCTCGCTTTTTAAACTTTCTATATTGCCGTCGGTCGTTTCTCCTATTTTGCAATCAGGATACCAAGAAAGGTAATACAGACCATTCCTGTAATTGACCGTATCTCCGTATGGACCTAAAACTATGGTCGTACTGGGTGTATCCAAATATTTTTTAGATCGATCATAGAATGTGATCGTGGATTTGTATCGTATAATGTCATGATGATGTGGATAGATGCCCAGTGTTTTATCGATTCGAATTCTATCCTCCCAAAGGCAGTTAATTCCTGCATCAATTTTTTGTGTTGTGCTCTGATTATGCTCTGTATAATGAATTTGATATTGGTTAGCCGCGCTTTCGGATACGCCTTCAATTTCACAATTCCCTTTAAACTCAATAAGATCATTTGAAAGAACGGAAGCGCTAATGATGTTGGCCACCTCTATTGGATTTACCGAGATTTCCGGTGTTTGTATCACGCCATGGACAGCTGACATGTCAAACCACCGCTTTGCTTGCTCCGGGGCCAATACGTTTGCCGGTTGCGATTGACCAATTGAAGTAAATGATTTCTCTTTTGATAAAAAATTATTTATTTCCTCGTCCACCGTATGAAAATGGTCAAGTATTTTTTCCATTGGAAGCATAGACGTATTGGAAACACCATACATGAAGGGTGAGGATAACGTAAAATTGGATTTATTAATTCCTGTTAAATATTCAACGATGCCAAGAAATTGTAAGGAACCCTCAATCATTTTTACATATGTCCTTGCTCCTTTATCCATGGCATAAACATATCCCAGGTGAAGTTTGCCCTCATTGTGTAAACTTGCCGCATGAACTGGTAGTGAAAGCCGGTCAAAAAGGGTAACGGCAATGCCATGCCTGGCTAAATTTAAAGCCGCACAGCAACCCGCAAGCCCGGCGCCTAAAATGGCTATTCGCTCAGTTCTCTTTTTCATATTTTATTTGGGGAACACTGCGGTTAAGATACTCCGCGTGTCCGACAAAAGCGGATTTGTTATTGCCGGGATGCCAATCATTATTTTTAATTAAAAGTAATTGGCATAGTCTTTTGCAAACCTGTTTACATCGATTTGATCCGTTTTAGAAATAATATTAAAATCTGATGTCGATTGATGGATTGGTTTTTGGCTCCAATTTTGGCTCATAGCAGCAAGGTCGTCAACCAGCCAATCCGGCAAACCCGCAGCTTTCATACCTTGTTTGTGGGCTTCAGTAGGTATTTGAATATAATTAATACTGCGATTGGTTGCCTGAGACAAGGCATCTGCCATATCACAATAGCTGATTGGAGATGGGCCTGTTAATACATATGTTTGATTATTTAAATCATTTCTCATAAGGCAATCAAACGAGGCTTGCGCTATATCTCTTGTATCAATCATAGGAATTTTGGATTCTCCCATTGACTCATAAAAGCTGTCCTGACCTTTGATGGATCCTATATGCAAAAGCATATTTTGCATAAATGAATGCGGACGCAGGATGATATAATCAAGACCACTGGCTTTCAAGTGATCTTCAACCCGGCCATGCCAGTCAGCTATATGCACATCTGATCCGGCTTCGGCATTGATGGCCGAAATTTTTACGATTTTTCGAACTCCGGATGCTTTGGCTCTGTCAATTAATCCATTCTGATGATCGACCTTGTCAGGGGATGGACTCGTTAATAGAAAGACGGTATCTATACCTTTTAGTGCCGATTCGATCGTTGGCCAATCGCCCAATGCTCCTTGTACTGTTTGAATCCCTGCTTCTTGTAATGGTATTGCTTTTTCCTCTGTTCTGACCAGAACTTTATATCCGGCATGACTCGATTGTAATAATTCAACAAGGGATCTACCTATTGATCCTGTACCACCGACTACCAATATTTGATTTTCCATTTTGGCCATTTATTGTGAAGCGTATTATTATTAGGGTCACCTAAATTTACAAACTTGTAAACTACTATTTTGGATATTCCACTTTTATTGGTCTTATCTTCAATGCTATCTGATGGATCGGTCTGGTCTGATAGCTAAAGTGATCTACCATTTACTAAGTCACCATTTCTTTAACTTTCGTTCTGTTTTTAATGTTCTCCTCATTTGCATGAGTAGATCTTCATTTTTTCCTGGATGAAAAAACGAAGCAAAAAAATCACTGCTGTATTCATTTCTTAACGCTCCGAATGAACGAAAATCCTAAACTAAAAAAACTCGCCGTATCAAACGTTCATTTCTAATTTGTTCTTGTATCACCACCAACATTTTCATGGCGCTGTTGTGTGCTCATACAGTTTTTAGTTCTTAGCGGATTTTAGTCCCTTCTCCACTAAAATAAATAAGGCCGAATTCTCAATATTGAATTTATTTTCGAAAGGGAAATTACCCTTAAAAACATTTGTAATTACCGGTATCCATATTGCCCGGGTTAAACACCTCGAGATGTGGATATCTTAGAAAGGAGAAGCGTTAGAGTAAAGGTATTTGATGAAAAAGGATGCTAGTACTGAGTACTGAGTACTGAGTACTGAGTCAATATAACGAGCACAGTGTACTAGTAACTAGAAAAGTGTGCTAGTCCACCATTATTTCATTGTACTAGTTTTCAGCTCCTATGCTCACTAGCTCGCATGCTCAATGGCTCAGTGGCTCAGTGGCTCAGTGGCTACTTCCTTTTCTGATGAATAAAATGATGCTTCCAATTGCACCTATCAAGAAAAAAAGCGAATTCAAATAGAAGAGCCCTTCCAATGATTCAAGGGTATCGCTAAGCGTCATCGTCGATAGTAAACTCTTTACTCCTGCAATGATAACAAGTAGCATAAATATGATGGTAGAGATTCCCGTGATTAATAAAAAGAATTTCAAGTATTTATTTAACTCGATATTGGACGTCATACGAATTAGTGAAACGCCTCCAGCGAACATCAGGATAATTAGAATGACAGTAGAATGTTCAAATGGTGTATATTTCAAAAATCCGCTTAAAAAAGTTATGATTGACAGCACGACTAGTGCGTAAACTGTTCTTTTTATCTTTCGAAAGTTTGTGTCATTGGTGTCAGTCATTTCCATTTTTTCTTGTTTTATTTGTCTGCCAATATTTAGGCCAAAAAGCGTTGCTATTCTGAAGTGTCATTATTATTTTTAGGTCTTGTTCTCCTTTCGTTATCTCTCTGCCCGAAAAAGAGCATCATACGATTGTATCAATATCTTTTGTTTGTGGACTACTTTTATTAACAAGGACTTTATTGTACTCGCCTGATTCTACCCAATGGATGATTTCCTGGGCTCTGGCGATGGCCCACAGGTTATTTCCATAAAGAAATCGCATAAACTTGTCAAAGGTTTTTTCTGTAAATCCTTCGAAGGCGCGAGCTTGTTTGTCGAGCTCTTCTACTTCAAATGTCGCCCAGTATTTTTCCGGAAGTCCTGCCAGTTTTGTGAACAATTGCTTGGTGACATATACATCCTGACAAACCAAAAGACCGCCTCGGTCCGCCGTATATTCAGCCATCTGTGCCCAGTGAAACAGCGCATACTTAAGACCGGAAGACAGAACACCGCTTAATCCGAGGGTAACATAAGAAAGGGCGTCCATTAACTCCGGAAATATAAAACCAATCTCCTGATATAGAATATGCTGACACTTGATTTGCGCGACTTCCCTGCCGATCATAAAGAGCAATTCTTGTCTGGACAATTTGTCCAGGCATTCCGTCGAAATGGCTATCATCGGTTTGTCCACACCGAGGGTCGTGACGGTAAATTGTTCTGACCGATGGACATATAATTCGGGTATATGATCCAAATTTAAAATATCACAGGCCGTTTCTGTCAGATGAAATAAATCCGGAAAAGATTTCGGAGATAATTTCAGGCTGCTCCCTGTATATTGAAGTTTAATAATATTTTCTACCCCCAAATCATAAAACTTCTTCACCACTCGTTCCATCCCCTGCGTATTTTTTAATGTCATCATGGAACTCGCCTCTTTGGGATGTCTAAAATCGGACGCCGTGATGCCGTATAATTTATGAGGATTCATTTCTTCACTGATTAATACGATAGCAATATATCATTTTTGTAGATCACATGTCATTTAATTCTATGAATTACATTAATATCATTTCTATGGTTACGTTGACATAAGAGGAAGTTGTTGCATCGGTCTGGTATTGGATTTTGAACAGTTTGGGGCGCAATAGAGGAGAACTTCAATATGACATTTTGATTTCTTTTTGATGATATTATGTCATTGCCTCTGGATATCGGTTGTACTGTCACTTGTTCTTGTCTTCTTCTCTCTATGCTTGAGCAATCGTTCCACTACTTGATTAGATCTTCATTTTTTCCTGGATGAAAAAACGGTCAACTCAATTTAAGGAAGTACAAATGTAACTGGCACAGTGTACTATTACAGAGGGGCGAGGGCGAGAAACGCCACCAGCCAACCACTATTTCATCGTACTCGTTTTCAGCTCAGATGCTCAATGGCTCGAATGCTCATTCCACCATCAATTCATCCACAAACAACCACGCTTCTTTTCCAGCCCCCGACTTTCCTTCCGGAATAGTTTGATGGTAAACAACTATTTTTAGAAACCTGACAGACCTGTTTCCAACAGGTACAGATAGCGGAACTATTTTTTCTTTGCTCGGTCCTGCATATTGCTCAGCGATTTTTTCAAAAGTTTTCCCTTCTTCCGAATCGAATAGTTCCATTCGACCTGCCGGATACACCCAACTGCCAGGATGATTGGAAGTATGTATACTCACTTTCGAAATTTGTTGAACTTCACCGAAATCAAGTACAACTTGCAAATCTTTTCCTTCAAAACCCAGCCATTGCCCATCAGCAAAAGAATTGGAACCTAAAATGCCATTGACTAGAGTTTTGGCTCCATCAACGGCTTCAAATTTTGTAGTAGCTTTTTCTAATAACTCTATTTTCGCTCCCAAAGATTTATGGACGGCAAATCTTCTTTCTTTTATTTTTCCAATAGGTTTGCCTCCTTCAAAAGCCAATGCTTTTATCAATGTATTTTCCTTTAAAATAATTGGTTCAACATATTGCCGGGAATTCATATCCGGTTGGTTTCCGTCAGTTGTAAAAAATATTTTCGCGTCTTTGCGATTTACCTTTAATTCAGTCTTCAACCCATTTTCAATCGATTCATTGGAAACTAATTTTATTGTTACATCATAAAACGCCTTACTATTGATCAATTCCGTACCGGTAAGTAGTGGTGGATATTTCAACAAGGAATCCCTTCTTCCCCAGGTAGTGAACAGATGTCCCAGCATATTCGGATGGTCAATTTTATAAGAATATTTAATCAATGCTTCTATTGCGTCGTCTTTTCTAAAACTACAAGGCAGCACCCTGAATCCTTTTTCCAAAAACATAGGCACGGAAGGGTAGGATTCCATAGGTTCATAGTGCCAGTCACACATAATAATATCTTTTGGAATCATATCAATGGCAGCTGCTGTTCCATTAAGTGAAGATTCCCATTCGCCATATTTGTACTTTTCACCATCGATCAATCGGTCAGCCCAGATGAACATTTCCAAGCCTTGCTTTTTTACAAAGTGATCGTGAAATTCATTGACCACTTGTGCAAATATTTTGGCAGGGTCTTTTCCAAATGTGGAGGGAGATTTTTCCGAACTAATCAAAAATAGTTCATCCATTCCCAGATGGATAGCGTCCGCCTCAAAGGCCGCCACAATTTCATCAATCATCGGAAATACAATTTCGTTTACCCGTGGATTGGTG
The DNA here is from genome assembly GCA_965249735.1 of Saprospiraceae bacterium. Lineage (GTDB taxonomy): Bacteria > Bacteroidota > Bacteroidia > Chitinophagales > Saprospiraceae > JANQSS01. The sequence continues at coordinate 63,959 of CBDFMS010000015.1, forward strand.
GGATCCCATTCCCGGCAATAAATGGCTTCATTGTCGGGGAATGCTCCTGGTGTCATATCTAATTCGGGGTACTTGGTGAGCAACGGAAACGTTTTATTAGCCCAGGATTGATGCCCAAAAGATTGAAATTCAGGCACTATACGGATGCCCGATTTTTTGCAAACTGCTGCAAATTTTTGTGCCCCTTCCCGCGTAATATATTCTGTCCCCAGGCGCAAATCCGGATCAGACTGAAATTCAAAACTATAATCCACTTCCAGGAAAATCAGGTTAATTCCTTTTTTAGCTAATGAAGGTATTTGCAAAGCAAGTTGCACCAATAAAGAATCGGAAGTATAATCGAGTAAATGGATTCCTACCCACTTTCCAGCTTCGGGAAGAGCTGGATTTTTTTCACGGGAGCACGCAGCCATAAGAACAAGGAATAAAATAAAAACTATCTTGGTGAAGTAAGTCATAACCCGGTGAAAATTAAACTTGAATTTATAAAAAAATGAGATATTTAACTTTACTTGCCTTTTTATTCCTGGTGTTTATTTGCTGTGAGCCTCAAAAGAAGGAAGTAGCAAAAATAAAGGTAGATACTGGTCAACAAAAAAAAGCCCTAAAAACCACCCTCAATGATATGTGGGATGCCATTGAAAAAGGAGATATTGAACGGTATGCCAGTTATGTTCATCCGGACTATACCCAGTTTGGTGAAACTGATGCCGTGCTGAAAGTTGGAAAAGAAGCCGAAGTAAATGGAGTTGCGGATTGGATAAAAAATTCAACCGGTATTCACACAGAAATGGAAGATCCCCGGATAACGATAAACGGTGATGTTGCATGGATAGTCTATTATTGGCGAGACAGCGGCATCACTAATCAGAAGGCATTTGCTTCTCGGGGTAAATCGACAAGAATTTTTGTAAAAGAAGGTGATAAATGGCTGTGCATACATGGTCATTACACCTTGTTGCCGGAGGATGAAAAATTAAATTAATTCCATCATCTGCCTGCAATCGCAATCAAATACCAGGTAGAATGTGGCAACCATTGTTCCGCCCATCGCCAATCATTATCCTTGCCCGTTTCGAGGTAGCCGCGGTTCAAATCAATATCTGTTTCATCATAAAGGCCGGCAGTAATTCCATTGCAAATGCCTCCTGCAGACGCTGTATATTCGTATGATTCGAAAAACATATATTGAACATTATTTCTGCCCCAGCCTTCCAACATACAGGCATCAAAAGGATTCAAACCTAAAATCCAGTTTAATTGATTCCATGCGTAGCTTTGAAGCTTGTCATAAAAAGGTTGGTCATCTTTAAAATATTTGGCTGCCAATCGGGCTGCAGCAGCCTGAGAACCTAATCTCGCATTTTCTCCTTGCCACCAAGGAGCTGTTTCCGTATCATGAGGAAAAAAGAATCTGGCATTACGATCTCCTTTTTTATTTTGAACAAACTGGCGACTATAGCCGAAAGGATTGTTAACCTCTCCAGTAATTTCCAGTTCAAAGGTCAAATTTTTCTTTATTGCGTCAAGCACTTTTCCTTTTGTAATCTCATCCGCAATTTCAAGATAATAAAGCAAACTCACCACAGGTAACCCAGCATCTGAAGCATGAAAAAACGGTCGATCGCCATCATCAGCACGCCAATAATATTTGTATTTGCCATTCTCTATCAGGCGGTTTATCAAATTATCGGCTCTTGTATCCGCTGCCGTTTTATAGACTGTTTTTTTGGTGGCTCTGTACAATTCTGTTGCGGCCATGAGGGCGCAATAATCATCCACAATATTCTCTTTGCCATCATTGGTGAAATAAATATTGTTTTGCTCCAAATAGGCAAAGGCGTCTTCGGCGGCTTTGAGATACGCCTCGTTTTCGAAGTCGCCGGAAACCGAATAAGTGCTTGCCATTGCCAGACTTGCAATAGCAACACCAGCACCTCCACGGTAGCCTGTTTCATAATTTTCTTCGGCTGCGTCCGCCATTTTTTGATTGACAAAATCGGTCTCTTCCGGCTTTGATTCTTTGATTCGAAAACCCGTCATAGTAGGAGAAATCCGACGGTCTTCAGGCTTCTTTCCGGGACCGGGTGCCGACACCGAACGATAAAATGATCCTTCGGGGTTTTTCACACGCACGAGATAATCCGCCCCGTACATCGCCTCATCCAAAAGTCTTCGTTTGTATTGCCGGAAATTCGGGTCGTCCCGCTCTTCCAGAATTTCAAAGGTTTTAAATAAACTCCAATCCGTGAGCGGGATTTGTTGCGGATTGAAAAAAGTCGAATACGTCAGGTGAGATAAAAGTTTGGAGTAATCTCCCGTTGCATCGTACCAACCACCGCTGACATCGATCTCCCCGCTTTTACTTCCGGAGAAAGCCATTTTACTATCTGCTTTATTTAGCAAGCCAGAGGTTCTTTGTGTTTTAAAATAATTGACAACATCCGAAAGCGTATTTCTTTCGAGAATATTATTTTGAATTAGAAATGGAAAAGATTTGAGTACAATGTCATTGGCAGAACATTCTATGAAATATGTTCCTTCTTTTTTTACCTCATCAAAATCGATCGTCCAAAAACACCAATCCCGCCATTTATCCACCGCTCCGACTTTAGCAGGCTTACCGGAAAATACCTCCTGACCAGAGGTATAGTCCACAATTTTAAACGTGGTGATCCGGTCGTTTTCATGACCTAATATCACACCGTGCTTCGCCCCTTGTGTTTCATAGCCGATGTGATTGTGCAGGATTTTGACAGCCGAATTTTGTCCGGATAAGTTTATGTGGCCGCAAAAAAATGACAACATCATCAAAAAAGCAATATTTTTCATAATTATGTTTTTAAGTAGCGCGAATGGCTGCGTAAATGTGCCTGGTTCATATTTAAGTCGCTAATTTAAACCGATTCATTAAACTAAAGCATTTCATTATTTGATTGTATGCGTCGATGGGGTATATTCTTATAAAACCACAGAGGCGACCTGTTTTGTTTTCCTACTTTTTTCTGCCATAAAACCCATAATGTGGCTTTCGATGGAATCATCAATTGTCGATGTCAATAATCCATGGTCTTGATTTTTTATTGCTTGAAGCCAATCACTCACGAGGGCCCAGTCACCGCCACCGTGACCACTATCTTTATATTTTCCATCATCTTCATGTACATCCCATTTCGTAGATTTCATGGTTAAAAAATCGGTGTGAATAAAATGATCCATATCGCCGACAATATCACCCATGGACCCCATGACACGCGTCCTTCTGCCATGATATGAAGTAAAAGCTTCCATTGAAAAATTAGCCGTTATATCATCGTCAAATTCCATGGAAGTAATATAATGATCAGGTTGGTTATTGTCCATTCGATATACACATCGCCCGTAATTGGTTGTCTTAAGTTGTTCCATGATAAAATCACCATGTGTCGATTTATCTTCAGGAAAATCAAATACATAGGTATAATCACGATCCCTGTGATAGATTTTTATCGCGGAGTAGGGGCAACTCGCTTCGATGGCACAACCACCAGTACATCGTTTTGTACTTCCTTCAGGGGCATTGGATTCTTTAAACCATTTTAAACCTCCAAATGCCGAAATGTTTTTACAAGGCCTTCCGATTATCCAACGCAATATGTCCAGATCATGACACGATTTACCGAGAATTATCGGTGTCGTTTCTTTTGAGTTGTGCCAATTTCCTCTGACATAGGAGTGGGCCATATGGACATGTTGAATTGGCTCCAGGTGCTGAATACTGATCAGTTCGCCGATGGTGCCCGCGTCGATCATTTCCTTGAGCTTAATAAAATAGGGCGTGTATCTCAGCACATGACAAACAGCCACAATTCGACCTGTTTTTTTGGCTAAGGCCAAAATATCCCTACATTCTTTTTCGGAAGGGGAAATTGGTTTTTCCAGTAGAATATCATAACCCATTTCCAATGCAAGCATGCACGGCCCGTAATGTAAATCATCAGGGGTAGATATAATGACGGCATCCGCAAATTTTGGTTGTTCGAAAACATGTTCCCATGTAACAAATCTGTTTTCATCTGGGATATTGTGTTTTTGGGTGTATCGCTCATTTCTGATTGGTATGGGTTCAGCAACGCCGACAATATCGAGCTCATTAGGGAACTGAACAGCGTAATTACCATATACATTACCTCTTGCGCCCGCCCCAAGTGTTATCGCTGTCACCGGGGTTTTAATGGAATGGTTTGAGAATTCCCTTGCCGGGATCGTTTTCTCGTTTCTGTTCGTATCGGTTATGTCTGATAAGGAACTTGATAAAAAGGGAACGGCGCCCATTCCCATTGCCAATTTTTTAATTGCTTTTCTACGATCTACTTTTTTCATAAGTTCTCTTTGTTCTATGCGAAGAAGGATATTCCTTTATCCTCATTGTTACGTGGTATACAAAGTTACTTTAACTTGATTCAACTTGTTCTGCGATCTAGTCAAAAACCAGATCTGGTCACAAGCTTTATCCAATGCCATAGTGTTCAGTATTCACGTTATACCGCATTGGACGGGACAGGATTAAGACAGATAAGATAAGTAGTGTTATGGCGATAGATTCATTCCATTAAGCGATTTCGCGACCTGGAATGTGGTCGTCTATACAATCGAAAATAATACCAAGCTGCGGCACCACCTATAAAAGAAAATAAAGCCAACATCCAAAACACATGTTGATGCCCCTCTGCGCCTGGCGAATTCTCCAGGAGATATCCCATGGCAGGCCCTGCAAATATATCCGGTGTATAACCAATGATGGAAATAAGACCAACTGCCGTTCCTGTAAGAGCCAAGGGTATTTGACCTCTATCCATCACGGCAAAATATAAAGAGCGAGCCGCGTACACTCCGGTCGCCACAACTAAAATTGAAATAATAAACAAAACTGTCTCCGAATCAGAAACCAAACCAAGAGCGAATAATAATGCTCCAACAAATGAAACAACAAAACTAACGACCAACCAGAATGTGGTTCGTGAGCGGTCCGCCACTACCCCAATGAGGATGCCAATGACAGGACGAATAAATAGCAAAAAAGTGCCTACCTGGGCAGATTGCACCTGGTCATAAAGCATCACTTCTTTGGCATACAATGAAAGCACATCTGTGATTTTGTAGCCTACGTATGCACATAGAATAATGATCATCAGCAACCATACGGAAGGCAAGCGCAACACCTCTCGAATTTCTGATATCGTTATTTTTTCCAGGATGATCTTCTTTTCTGTTTTATGATCCAGGTTCATAAATAACCATACCAGCACGCCAACCAGAGCAATTATGCCGGAGGATACCAGTATGACCTGTTTGAAGGCGGCTCGACTTTCAGAGACCGTCACTTCGGTAATTTCTGAAGTAATAAATAGTGAAAAAATAAATACACCCATGGCGCCGAACAATGCCCCCACTAATCCGCGTCCGCCATCCAAAAAGCCAAATGCCTTGCCTTGTGAAGTAGATCCACCCCAAACCCGCGTGGCTTTGATCATCGGGGACCAGAATAAAAAAATGGTCGTAAAACCCCAATAACCATATAGTATTTTTAATACGGTATAACCTGGAAATGTAGCATAAACCAGCCCTCCTAAAGCAGTCATCCAAAGCGCCACGGCAATCAATTTTCTTGGAGGAACCTTATCCGCTAAGGGCCCTCCAAAGAGATAAGATAATAAGGCTACTATGCCATATACAGAGAAACATAGACCCAACTGAAGGTTGTCCAACCCAAAGGCGTCCAGCACCGTAGGCCTAAAGACTCGTGCAAGAACAAAAGGAAGAATAAATACAGACTCTCCAGCCAAAATAAGGAGTAAGAGAAAGTGCCAGGGGGGCTTTTTTTGATTCACTGAGGTTAATGGATTTGATGTTTAAACATAAGCATAAAGATTCTTGTATAAAAAGAGCTCTTTGTCATTGTTTTCGATTGGAATAGGGTCACGTGTTAGGTGGCTTTTTCAGATAGGGGCTGTTTTTATTTTAATATTGTTTTTCCTTTTGATCTGTATAAATTCTAGTATGGCAGTTAACGTTTCGTGCATGAAGGGTGGCATCCCCATAAAGTGATATGACCTCATTTACCTTGTTCGCAGCTTTTAAATTTATTCAATTTCTGTCCTTTAGCGGGATAATCCATATATTTTTTTCTAAATCAATTGCTCCTCCAATTTCTTCTTGTACAACTCTATCGGTCACAATTAATCCTTTTTTCGCCATATTTTCAAAATTATCGATACCGTTATTGGGGAAATTTTGTCTGGTTCTATGAATATTAAATTGATTTGAAAATTTTCTACCGAAACACTCTTCTATGCCATCTTTTCCAATCATAAACCCAATTAACCCACCCCAGGTTGCCGTTGGATTATCTGAATCCCATCCTGCCAGTGTTCCTATTTTTATGGTTTTTATTAAATCACCTTCCCCATAGAACAGACTGACCAAACTTGCTGCAAAGTTTATTCCTGCGGCAAAGCAGCCATTGCAGTATAAGTTTTTTGAAGTCATATCATATCCATCTTCCTCATTGACCTGATATCTGTAGTAAATCGAATCTCTTGTTTGTTCCCAAGGGATACCCGACTTATGCAGCTTAAGTGTATAATCAAACATTCGAGCCGGATATGAACCATCATCAAGGACCTCTCTTGCCTCATTTGCCATCCAATATATTTTCTGACTCATTGTTTTTCTGGCATCCGGTATAGAAGCCAAAGAATACATGGTTACATAAAATTTCGAAATTTCTTCGGCTTCTTCTCTCGCTGTAGTTTGAATAGGTAGATGCGCGATTCTTGATGCAACATCCGGTCGTGTAGGTGCGAATAATCCAAATATCTCCGTAGTTAGTTGGGCATCGATCATTTCAAAATGTTCGTTGTTATTTGGATTTCCTGTTTCAGGAGGAAAAAGACCCTCTTTCATTAAATCAAATGCTTTTTGATTGGATACCCATAAATAATTTTCTTCTTCTGATTTTATATGTTTTAACCAGCCATCACGTATTTGATTCGGAGATAGCATGCTGGAATTGCTTGTATAAAGAAGATGCTGGTACATATATTCGATATCCGTATCATCATCTGCACCCCAGATGTCATTGGTGTCTTTAAACACAAAATCAATGGTAGGAGATACGTCACTGGGAATACCTTCACCCCATATACTGGGTAGATCAGGTCTTCCCCAGTCCGCTCTGGTATAAAAATCTCCGGTTTTTATTTCTCCGATGTTACCAATTTTATCCATCTCCGTAACCAGCCCTGTCCAATTGGCAATACATTGTCCCAACCAAAAACCACATAATTGATCATAATATGTATCTCGTGAAATACTAATATATTGTTTCTCCTTTTTGATCGAGGTGATTCTCTTTTCATCCGGCTTCTTGTTCACGCTATTACATGAAGAAAAAACAAAAATGGAGAATGTTATTAAAATAATGAATTTCATAATTGCTTCTAGCGTTTCGTGTAAAATACGTTTTACTGCAATTTTGCACCTTGCTGGTATTTCGATTTAATTTATTTCTGCTCTAATTTATTATTCCTTGAAAATACATAAATAAGGAAACTTCCGAAAGCAATATTAAGCGGACCACATACAGGAGCAAATGGTTTGACATCAGGAATAAGTGAGGCAATAACGTCCTGAAAACTTTCTTGACCCATGAAAATAAAGATGATGGCAACTACTCATAAACTACTCAAGCTGATAGTACCCAAGTATAACATTACCAATTCCAACTTTCTCCCCAATTCCTCAGCCTGTTTAATTATTTTTTCATATACATCTCTCCCTTGAACAATGACATCAAGAACTGCTTTTTTTTGATCTTCATCATAAAAAAGGGCTTTCTTGTTCACCCAGTCTGTTAGCCGATCTATGATTTCGATAAATTTTTTGGCTGGAGCAGCATATCCGGCTGGTCTTCCTTTAAAATCAACAAATACAGGATTGGAGTGCGCTTCTTCGCATCGGACAGCTAACCACCCAGAATCGTCCAAAGTAATTACAGTGGAGATGTCTGTTGTTTTTGAAATCACATTTCCATTATAGACTATTTCAACCGGTAATTTCCCATCGGGTGTAAATGCTTCGGCATCAACCTGAAATTCAATCGGACCGCCTTCTACATTCAGCGTACTTCCCGGCTGCTCACCATTTACTTTAAAAAATAACATAGGACCAGTGGTGATAAAACTTTTACCATTTTGTAATTCCTTCCTCCAATTCTCCAGGGTAAAAGGCTGATTTTCCAGATTTACATATACGCGGGGTGTATCCTTAATGTTCCAGTCAGGTCCGGCCGTTGCCGAAATTTTAAAACCACAATTTAAAATGTCGTACCAGACTAAAAGTTGTCCGCCATTTCCGGCAATTTCGGCCAGCTGTATTTTTCCCAGTGCAATATCAACAGGCATTTCAAATCCGGTCGAGGGCCAACCGGTTTTAATTTGGTCAACGCCCTCAGTAAAATTACCGAAATGGGCGGCGATGGTCGTGGCACCCTGGGCCAATGCTTCCTCTAAAATATATGAATTAGGGGGGTAGTCCGGGCCGCCTAATTCACCCAAAGCTCCAGTGCTAATTGGTTGTATCAAAGATTTGAGGCCAATGAAAGCAAGGTGACCATAGGGATTGTTACGAAACTCTTCCCCATAGGTAATAATATGGTTAACCGTACTAAATCTATTTCTTCTGCCCATTGGGTATTCATTGGCATAGATGGCATGGGTCTCCCATTCTCCTTTGAGGGTTAATATAGACGAGACATGAAGATCTTCAGCATAGGAAACCAAAGGCCAGAATCGACTAAAGTGAACGGGTAGACCTATATCAGTGGTATGTATATGTGTTTGTCCGGAGTACCAGCCAAGCTCTGGCATATTGATCCATCGTTCCAGGGCGATAGTCACGTTCCCATCTTCGGGGACTTCAATGTTCATCGGTCTATATTCAAATCCATGATAGATGGCAGCCTTAGTCCCAATGGGGTTCACACCAAGTTCAGTATTGCCGTGTACGTAGAAATAGGGACCTGGTTGGTAGTCCCAAAGTGGTGTACGCCAGCCCCGCTCCATAGTTCTATTAACGGCATAGGAAGGCCCACGAAGGGGGGTCCAATACTTATTTCCTTCTTCATCACTCACCTCGACCCTTGCAGCCAGCGGTTTTCCGTTTTGTTTATCGGTGATGTAGAATTTAATGCGTTCTGAGAAGAGTGGTTTTGGTTCGATTGGCATGCCCTTATAAGCTGGTACAACAACTTTGGCAGGGCTGCCCGCAGGGAGTAACACAAATGGATCTTCCAGCATGGGAATCCCCGTTACTTCAATGGTTACTGAAGCTCTATTGCCAAGTCCATCACCGATTTGGAGCGTATTTGCCAATTGCTTTTCCTCAAGTGGCGTAAGTACGGCAAATGTATATCGAGTAGTTTGAGGCTCTATTGAAAATTGTTTGTTCCAAAATAATATCTCATCACTTACATTGCCTTTCATTGTTACCTCAGCTGTTGAATTTCGTTGGTTGCGAACTTCTATTAATAAGACTTTAAAGTGCTGAACCTGTACTTCAATGGGAGGAGAATCCCAAATACTCGTAATAGATTGGTCAATGACAAAATGAATGGCCGGTCCTTGTTGAATTATTTCCGCAAAGTAAGTACGACATTCCTCGAGGAGCTGTTTTTGTTTTGCCCTGGTATGACCGATCTGTTTCATGACGGCTTCAGCATTGACTAGTAAATATTGTTCATCCGTCAGTTTCCGTATTTCCCAAGATTCATCCCTAAGTTCTTGCCAGGTTTTGAATATATCCGCGGCTCCCGGATCATCTAATTTCATAAGCTGGATGGCCATGAGATAGTCATTTAATTCCTGGAGAACAGGGTCAGTATGCACATCATGAGCAAATGTGCGAGATTCAAAAAGAAAGAAAAGTACCAAGGAAATTATTACTAAACCGGCTGTTTTCATTTTTGTTCTATTATGGTGTCATGGTCTCCAACGATTGGATATATGACGCGGGCGTGCATAGCAGCCATGGTTATCATAAACTATGTGATGTCTTCGTTTCCTTTATTTAATTATGGAGATTGTTATTTCTTCAAGTTCTACAATATCTCCCGGTCTTAATTTTTTTCTTTTCCTGAATTCCTGTTCGCCATTTACATGGACCAGGCCTTCTTCAACTATCATTTTTGCATGACCGCCGCTTTGAGCTATTTGTTTTAATTTCAACAGCTTTATTAATTCGATGAATTCATCTGTTGGATTTAATTTGAATATATCTTTTTCCATTTTTAATTATCTGATTTCAATATTATTATTTGTTTTAAGACTTTTCGATCGAGTTCAATTTCAACCATATTGGATTTTTTTATCGATGGAACTCAACTTCCATATATCCCTCACTCAACGCAGCTTACTCCTCGACACAGTCCTTTATCTTGGCAATAAACTCCACCCCTTGCGTAACAGAAAATTCAGGCAATAAATCAATTTCTATAGCCGAATGGAACTCGACATTGGTTAAATTTTGGATTGCGTTATTTGAAATGATTAAAGAGTCGGATTGATAGATGCCATTTTCATTTATTGTCAGACCAATTAGATTTAATAATTGCGGGCAGTCTCCTCCTAAAATAACACATGGCAAACAAACCATTCCGCCACAATCGATACCGGTTTCATCGCCGTTTAGCGTGTGATCAAAACATGAAGGAAAGCCATCGCAATCGTCAATGATCATGAGGGAGTTTTCTGTGAGTACCGGATCATTGGAAGTGGTGGTCGTGTCCGTGCCCATGTAGGCCGAATATCCATTTCCTGTCACGTCGGGAATTTCTTGTATTCCGTCGGCTTGATTAAAACGCCAATAAGCTTCCAATCCGGTAGATTGCGGGTCGATCGAATGATCGTATGAATTAAGAATGTCAGACGCACTTTTGGCCAAATTCCAAATTCGAATTTCATCAAGTTCTCCAGCAAAATACCCGGTCGTAGTCAACGTCGTGCCCAAAAGCGCGATGGTAAAATCAGAAATCCATGATGAAGTATTTGTTTGATCAATTGCACCGTCGATATACAAGTATAATTCGTCGTTTTCGCGCACAAAAGTATAGTGGTGCCATTCATCAGGTGGTGTAACAAAATTAGCAACGATGGGGTCATTGCCATGTGTACCGGGTGCATAAATTCTGACACGTCCGGCAAAAAAATTAATATTCTGGTCGATGCCATTCCCCATCGGCTGGTCCGGATTGCTGATTCCCGGATCCAATTTAGCCCAAAATTCAATCGTAAAATCATCAGATACTATCACATCGCTCGTTAACGTCAATCGATCGTCGACCCCATCGAATGTGACACCTCGATCACAATAAATGCAGTTACCGGTGTATGTATGAGAAGCCGCAAACGCCACAGTCGAATCAGGTATAATGATGGAATGTACTTGCATCCCGGAGTCAGACCACGCCAGGAACTCGAAAGAGGAATCCTGGTAACATTGATCCAATGCACCTAATTCAAATTCAAAATTTATGAGTTCCTCAAATGAAAATGGCGTTGTTTTTGACACACCATCCAGCAATATTGTCAAACCGGAAGGAGAGGAATTTAGGTTAACCATCGATTTCTCCGGTCTCAAAAAAATACTTTGTGTTGCAACGAGTCCATGGCTATCGGTCACTACGAACGTGGCAATGTATCCTGTATTGCCGACAAATGGTACGTGGTTATTTACAGGAATGATAAAGGAAGTAGTCAAACCTGTATCCGGACCTTGCCTGGGGTGAATGGTGCCATCATTATAAAAACTGATGTACCAAATCAGATTCGTCGAATCAAGCAATCCATCTGGATCGGAGGCAATACCTTGAAAATGGATCGTATCTCCTCCTCTAAACCATGAACTATCCCCTGGTGATAGAATGACACTAGTAGGGGGTATTCCTACAGTGATTGGTATGACATCACAGGCAGTGGTTACGAATGAGTCCGTGACAAATAATCTCGCTTGTTTCAGCCCCATTGAAGTGTATAGGTGCGTATGGGTTGGCAAAATACTGGACGCAGGCACTGTGCCTGAAAACGTATTCCCATCTCCAAAATACCAGGTGTATTGCATAGTATCTCCATCTGCATCAACAAGTGTGGCATCAAAATCCACGTTCAGCGATGGACCGGGACCCGAATCCGGACTAGCGCTTGTACTTATGCATTCTGGTGCTGTGTTATTGGGATTGTTATAGACATAGCGTCTAATTTCAGCTGTGCCAATGATTGTTCCACTTCCTGTCAACACTCGTACATAATATAGATAGCCATCGGGTCCGACTTCAAAATCTAACATCAACCCGGGATTTTCGTCGAACATCGTGTTGGATAGTACATTGAGATTTTGATCAAAATCGATATACTTAATCCAGTTTCTGACGTAGTCGCCATAAAAATATTTATTGTGATAGCTATTAGGAAATTGAAAAGCGCGATAAAAAACTCCTCCAATAATGGCAGCTCCACTTCCACTGTGCGGGTATGTGTAAATCGGATCGGTATATAGAGGGTCTGAACAATCGCCATTGGACTCTCGCCCTGTGCTTCCATCCCCACATGCAGGCCAACCAAAATTTATCCCTGCTTCTCCCAGCTGAATGCTATGGAGATCCTCCCATGCGAAAGCCTGATTATTGCCTCCAACCTCTCCAACGAATAACCGATTCAATTGCGTGTCGAATTTGCCTCTGAATGGATTTCTCAATCCTGATGCATAGATTGATTTTAGTTGACCGATGGCATTAAATCGTCCAGGTGTTGTGTCATAGTAGGGATTATCAATTGGAATGCTCCCATCAGAATAAAATCGATGCACTTTGCCATTGGAATGTGTCAAATCCTGTGACGACTGGTTGTCAAAATCATCACCAGTTGTTAACAGAATGGACCCATCTTGAGCAAAGACGAGCGCCCCGCCGGTATGACAACAACCCCCGAAAGAGTGGGTGGCTTCCCAAATCATCAATTCACTATTCAAGCGAGAGACTGGATCCCCTATATCTTGAAATCGAGACACACGATTTTTACCATTTTGCATCCCATCTCCGGCAGGGGTATAATACAAGTAGAAATAGCCATTCGTGGTAAAATCTGGGTCCAGGGCGATTTGAATGAGTCCGTGCTCACCGGAAGGGTCAATATCAGGGATAGTCATAAATGTCGACAAGACGATTGGCACGGATGTAATAGGCCCTCCTATTTTCATTTGACCATCCTTTTCCAAAATCAGGATCTGTCCATCTGGAAGGAAGGTAAATGCTAAAGCTCGAAACAGGTCATCCGTTACGAGTTCATTGCTAAATCCTGGAGGAAGCTGTGCTTTAACCGGGATTAGTGAGGTGCAAAGTAAAATGGCTACAATGATGAATGAAAATTCCTTCATGGACTTATGGGTTAACCGGATAGTAGTTCAATGTGCTTCACTCGATGATTAGAAAATTTGAATCTTTCACATAAGATATAAAGTTATGATTTCTTGGATATGCTCGAATGTGAAATCCTGGAATAGTAAAGGTTTCTTCACACGTTGACGATGGGCATAGAAACCTTGACGACTGAAATGGAGACATGGATGTTCTATGGGTTGTTATTTGATATAGAACTTTTTCAAATTGAGATAGACAGCGACCAACAATCCAATGGTTCCTAATATTAGGTCAGGTTTGATCGAGTCCAGCAAATTGACACACAATTCTGTTGCTATAATATTCAAAAGATTAGGCGACCTTCCTTCAATGCGGCACCTGCAAAGTAAAATTAGTATCAGGAGAAGTATATTGGAAAGAAAAACGTCAGACCGTGCTCCTGGAAAATGAAATAGACCAGGGTCATATCCTGGCTTGTATGTGTCACCCCAAAACAACTATAGAAGTCCAATGATGAAAAAGACTGTACGATGAGTGAATTAAAAGAATCATACGACTATGTCATTGTTGGCAGTGGTTTCGGGGGCTCCGTCTGTGCCTTAAGACTTGCTGAGAAGGGGTACACCGTCCTGGTCATCGAAAAAGGAAAATGGTACAACGGAAATGACTTTCCCAAGACCAATTGGAACTTGAAAAAATGGCTGTGGGAACCTCGTTTGAACTTATTTGGCTTTTTCAAGATGTCTTACCTCAATCATGTCACCATCGTTTCGGGTGTCGATGTTGGAGGAGGCTCACTGACGTACGCAAACACACTGCCTGTCCCCAAAAAGGAGTTCTTCGTTTCAGGTAGTTGGGGAGGGCTCAGCAACTGGGAAGAGGAGTTGAAATCGCATTATGAAGAAGCCTACCGCATGCTGGGAGCTGATATATGTTAGGATGGTTTTTGTAGCTCGGTTTTGTATATGCGCAATGCAACTGCCAGGGCGCAATACTTATAGCAGATGGCCTTCTATTTATATCTATCGATCTAATGGATGTGGATGTAATCCGACTCATACCACACATAGGACGCTGAACTATAGATATTGAACTATTAAGAAATTATGTAAGGAAATTTAATAAATATTATGCTAGTGGTCTACTTACGTGCTTTTTAATAGGCGCTTTTGTTGGGTATTCGTTCTTCATTCTACTTCCATAACATACTCTTCCTCAAAAATGCTTATAAAAAGAGGATATTTATCATTTAATTTATTAAAATCAGCAGACGCCTTATCCAGCCTGTTTTTTGTGATTTTTACTAACAATATTAGTTGTTCTTTTTTATTTACCACATGAGAAAAGGTAAACAACCTTTCTTCAAGAGGAGCAATGTTATTATCAGATACCTTTATTGCTTCAGGATGCCATTCCCAGTGTTCGCCTATTCTCTCTATTTTTGTTGATAATATTGTACCTACTTCATTTCTAAGGATGAAAGATATTTCATAAAACCTTTCAGGATCTCCAGAGGGGACATTATGACCGGCAAATTCATTTATTACTTTTAGCGTAAAAATGATGCTGTCATTTTTGGAATAGCTCTCATTAATTTTAGATGGATAAATCCCCAAACCGTTTAGGGATTTGGTTTTAGCCGTAGCTAATTTAGGAATACCAGAACCCGGAAAAAAGTGATAACGACTTGGCCTTTTTCCATAGCCAGCAACAATTTCTCGATTGACTTTTTCCATATGACAAGTGATGCAGTTTTTTTTTCTAAAATAGGGCCCTGCTTTCCATTCATCTCCCGTTTCAAAAGAACAGGCTAATACGGGAGTAATAACGGCTGTAGCATTATGGCAGGATATGCATAATTGTTCAGAAAGAAAAGCTTTATCTTTTATTATTTTATGGGGAGCTTTGCCTGTGCCTGTGCCTGTGCCTGTTGGACCAATAATAGTATTATTTCTTACATGACAACTGGTACAACCAATACCTTCGCTTTGAAGATTTTCGTCAAATTGAGGGTTTATTCTTTTTACCGGCCGGTATATATCCCCTTCTATTAACCCTTCAATAATATACTTCTGTTGGTTTTGCAAAGGAGCGTGGCAATTAATACACATAAAAGGACTCGATTCCTTTTTCAATTCTGCTTGAAATTGAAGGTCTGTCCATGCATGTGAATGAGTAGAGTACTTCCATTCTTTATAATGTTCTTGGTGGCATGTCCCCACAAGATTCTGCACTTAAAGAAGTCAGTCCTTCAGGAATTTCTTGATTTGGTATCGCTTTTTCCCAACTTTTAGTTAAGGGATGTATATTTATTTTAGGATTGTCACCAGGAGTTAGGCAAAATAACATAGTTCCCAAAATGATACCCGATATTATCAACAGTTTATTGTTCATAATCTCTCATATGCCACCTACGCGTGTAGTGGCTGCGGCGTACGATTGCAGGGCGTACCACTATTATCCCCAATGAAATGATATCCATAATCCATAAGTATGGAAATTGATGATAATTTCCTGACATATAACTACCTTAATCCAACGCCTGTTATTAGTTGGAAGAAGAACCCAAATTTATTATAGTCAGTGCCAGGCTGGTAGTCTGAGAAAAAATTGGCTTTCAACCTGGTATTTGGGGTGAAAGCATATGCAATACCATTCGTAAATGTGCCTTTGAAAACAAATTCATTTGGTTCAGAAATAAACTGCATATTATTTGCCACGTAAATTATCCAATTGCGATTGCATAAAAATTTCGATACTGGATTGTTGGATCATTTTAAAATATGATATATCAGATGTGATGGTAGGGCCTAGCAGCAATTGATTGGTCAATTTAAAATCTTCTTTGTTTTTATAAATCCAATCAAAACCAATCCTGTAAACTTGTTGGTGACCCTGAGGGTCTGAATCATCTTTTAATCTGCCTATAATACCAAAGACACCCAACTCGGTTTTATTAAATGCCGGATTCCCTAACCTGGCTGTAAATAACCACTCTCCATTGTAGTCAGGGGGAGTATATGTCGTGCGATCTTCTGATTCTTTAATCGATGTCAATTGTCTGCGAATGAATGGCTGTCCCAGCAAGCCCCCGGATGTCAGTGATAGTTCTAAATCCAAATTAGTGGAAACAGGGGTCTTAAAGAGGATGCCAAAATCCCTGCTAAGACCGAGATCCGTGCCACCTATATTTGGAATAAAACTGTAGTCAGGATCCACCTTTGGATTATGCCCGAAAGGAAGTGAAAAGTTTCCAATTTTCAGTGAAGTTCTGTCCCATTTGGTAGCCAGCTTTATCCAAATATCTTTTACAGCCAGGCTGGCTTCAGCAGAGTACTCTCCTTCATGCGACATGTGATTATTATATGTAAAAGCGAATTTCGCTTTTACATCACTTACATAAATAAACGGGGTGTATCCTTTCTGTAATAAACTCCTCCTTTTAGATTTGTAACTAAGCGCCAGTTGATTCAATGGATTGCGATCAGTAGGCATCCAATTCATGTCTTCCTTTTCACCAAACCACCCAGCTTGCAAATTGGCGTTTGCATAAAAGAAATGGGTTGTTTGCTTATTTACCTTAATAGATTTTTGCTGACAAAAAGCAGGATTAAATAAAAAGGAAAAGGAAAATATTGTGCATGTTATTAGCAGTTTTATAGGTAATGACATATATCTTTTCATTTTGATATTACTTAATAATCGTACAGTGATTTTCTAATACGAATGGCTTCTCTCATTTCCGTAGGTAATTTGACCCTGGCCATCCATATTGGAGTGACCCGCTCATAGGACAACAAATAAATTTGAAGCACATCCTTATTTAGAGACTCATAGCTGATATATACTTTCTCTACACCTTTCTTTTGATTATTGACCCATTTCCCTGTTTTTTTATCTACCAGGAGGATGTATGGTTTCAGCAATTCCGGATATGAATCGGTGTCGTAAAAAAGTGTATTCTGTTTGGGGTTGTATCTTCTGGATTTAGGGTAGGTATTATATCCAAACAGGAAGCCCGTGAGTTTCTGTTCATCAAAAATGGCCATATCCAAATTGCCAAGCACAATGTCAAATGGTGAATATTCACCCGTTAATGTAATTTGTACGTAGCAATTAGACTCTTCTGCTTCAATACGTTCTATTATCACATCATCCACATGTTTGAGAAAACCATAATCATAGATGTTGGGTGTTTCTGCATTATAATATCCCCTGGAGGCAAAGCGAGCTATTTTAACAGGACTTTCCAGAATATCTGTGTACGTCTGAAAATCGTCTTGGTTCAGAAGCAGGCCAAATCTCCATTTATAATGTTCTTCCACATCTACCGGCTCCAGTTTCCTACCTGACTGATGACCAATTTCCAGAATTTTGGTTTTATGCTTCTGCCCAAGCGGATAGCGGAGATTCTCAAAATCCACTACTGTATTTTCGGCGATCACATTTATGCTGTCATAAGGCAAGGAAAAATCAACATCAAGCCCCGGATTCTTTAACTTTATAAGTGTATCGTACAAATCAGAGTTGAGGTAAAACCAACTATGTGAAAGCAATTTATTCTGATTCAAGTTTAGCTCGCTTTTCACCCGATCCTTGAAGTCTGCATAGTTTTCAGTCACCAAAGCCATTTCCCACTTTGTAGGTTCCAGGCAATTATTGGTGATACTCATGCGATAGGTTCGTTCCCGGGCTTCTACTAATTGAGGGTCATCACTATTCAGGGTTAATTCAAACTCCCCGTGCTCTTTCCTGAAACTCAAGCCAAATCTGTTGTATTCCTCAAGTAAAACTTCTGAATAACCTAGATTGCCATTCGTTTCAAATGCGGGGATCAGACGCATTAAGTCAAGCTCATTTACCCGGGCACACGTAGACTGCCTATCCTGAAATTCGATGTCCACCAGAACTTTACCCTCCGGCATCTTATCGTGTAAGCTTATTCTGACTGTTTCAAAAGTGAAGGCCTCATTCTCCATTCCGTAGAGTTGATCTTTTTCTGCTATGTCATAGTCATAATCGTATCCCGGGCTTTCGGCTTCAATGGTCATTATTGAATTGGGGTACTGATCAAAGATTTGTCTGACCTGTTGTGGAGCTGCTTTCCATTCTGTTTGCAGGCCACTATCCACCCATTTTGTAGAGCTACAGCTAGAGAATAACAGCATGGAAAACAACATGCATTTTATGTTTGGAAAATATAATTTACTCATAGATTAAGAGATTATAATGTTCATTCTGGATTGATTATGGGTGTGCAGGTTCTTTTAATATGCTTTAAAAGCTATTAAGATCCATGTATCCATAAAAGTATTGAATTGCCCTTTTACCAAACATATATTATGATGCCAGAAAACATGTTATATAACATATTTAAACTAATCGAAATGCTACAAGTTCTTACAGGTCCTCCCAATCATTATAGCCTACTTCTTCTCTCTTTAATTCCAATAGAATCTTCAAAGATTACCTAATCTGGTTGGTACTTAATCCGTCTTTTTCTTTGAAATAAGTCAATTATTTTCCATCGAATAAACAAACTCCTTTTTTGGTGATTTCCAAACCAGACAGTTTCTGTGCTTTCTTCTACGATTGAAGGAACTCCAGTTGTGAATTTCAATTAAAAGGATCTGTTAATTTTACTTTCACAGGATTGAGTGCTTGCACTAACCTGTATTGCCTGTAGTCCTTTATTTGACCTGCTTTAATTCGTATATGATATGATTCATGTAAAAAAAGAAGCAAGACAACGTGTCTATTTGAATTGCTTATTATGCATTATCTTCATTTGGTCAGTTAAATTTTAATTACATTTTTTCATGACGCACAACGGACGTTCTAGTGTAGGTGCGGGTGTGAGGCTCGAACACGTGCTTGTTCAAGTCCAGACAAGAGCGATTGGGAAAAAGACTGCACGATGAGCGAATTAAGAGAATCATACGACTATGTCATTGTAGGCAGTGGTTTCGGGGGATCCGTCAGTGCCTTGAGGCTTGCTGAGAAGGGATACACAGTCCTGGTCATCGAAAAAGGAAAATGGTACAACGGAAATGACTTCCCCAGGACCAATTGGAACTTGAAAAAATGGCTATGGGAGCCTCGTTTGAAGTTATTTGGCTTTTTCAAGATGTCCTACCTCAATCATGTCACCATTGTTTCGGGTGTCGGCGTTGGAGGAGGATCATTGACGTACGCAAATACACTGCCTGTTCCCAAAAAGGAGTTCTTCGTTTCAGGTAGTTGGGGAGGGCTCAGCAACTGGGAAGAGAAGCTAAAACCCCATTATCAAGAAGCCTATCGCATGCTGGGAGCTGAAGAGAATCGCATACTAGGACCCGCAGATGAGGTTGTACAAGACCTGGCAAAAGACATCGGGCGGGAAGATCATTTTTCGGTGACAAAAGTTGGCGTTCACTTTGGTACACCGGGCAAAACTGTTCCAGATCCTTATTTTAATGGAAAGGGGCCCGACCGCACCGGCTGTATTCATTGTGGCGCTTGTATGACAGGATGCCGGCATAATGCCAAAAACACCCTGGACAAGAACTATCTCTACCTGGCCCAACAATTGGGTGTTGAGATCATCGCCGAGCATGAAGTGTATGACATCACACCCATCGATCATGCCCGAGGAGCCACAGGATATCATGTGCTTTTTAAGAAGAGTATCGGAAGAGGTAAGAAACAAAACGCGATCGGAAAGCACGTGATTTTTTCGGGTGGGGTTATGGGCACTGTGCCCCTCTTGTTGACACTCAAAGCAAAAAACTCATTACCCAATCTATCCGATCAAGTGGGATGTCATGTTCGAACCAACAATGAGTCCCTAATGGTGCTCACTTCCACACAAAAAGGCAGGACAGATTATTCTAAAGGCCTTGCGATAGGCTCTATACTGGACGTCGATAAAAATAGCCATCTGGAACCCGTACGATACGGCAAAGGTTCCGGATTTTTCAGATTGCTTTCTATGCCATCGGTGCCGCATAGGTTTGCAGTCATGCGAATATTAGGCGTGTTTGGCATCATACTTAAGCGGCCCGTAAGATTCTTCAAGACACTTTTTAGCACCCGCTATAGTGAGTCGAGTATCATTTTACTCTTTATGCAAACTCTGGATAGTACCTTGAAAATCAAATTAGGGAAAGTCACAAAGCTTAAGACAGATGTAGAAGCGGGTCCTTTGCCGAGCGGCTTTATTCCGGAAGCGTCGAAATTAGCCGAAGCCCTGGGTGAAAAAATCAAAGCCATACCCTATTCAAATTTCGCTGATGTTTTATTTGGCACACCAACGACTGCTCATGTTTTAGGAGGAGCTGTCATGGGAGAAGATCATACCAAGGGCGTCATTGATAAAGACAATCGGGTTTTTGGATATGAGAATATGATGGTTTGTGATGGGTCTATGATTTCGGCCAATCTGGGAGTGAATCCTTCTCTTTCTATTACTGCAATTACAGAATTAGCGATGACTAAAATACCCGAAAAGAAAAAATAATTAATCCATTATGAGCGATGATCGATATAGTTTATCAGAAAATGTATGACGAATAAAAACGAATTTCTCCTGGAAGAACTTCTATTGCCCTGTGGTGCCCGGGTCAAAAACCGCATTGCAAAAGCTGCAATGACGGAGCGCCTGGCCAATAGGGATAATCACGCTACAAAGGAACTGGAGCACCTATACAGGCACTGGTCCGGCAATGGTGCCGGTTTGCTCATATCCGGGAATATAATGGTTGACAAACGTTATTTGGAGTCTGCGGCCAACATCGTATTGGAAGATGAGAGCGGCATTCCGGCATTAGCAAAAATGATAAAAGCCGGAACACAAAATGGCAATCATTTATGGGCACAAATAAGCCATGCCGGAAGGCAGTCTTCTATATTTTCAACATTCAAACCAATCGCTCCATCGGCCATCCGGCTAAAAAGACTGATGCTATTTGCGAAACCCAAAGCGATGACATTGCATCAGATAAAAGATGTGGAAGAGCGATTTATAAATACTGCCGTTTTATGTAAAAAGGCCGGATTTACAGGCGTTCAAATACATGCGGCGCACGGCTATTTAATCAGCCAATTTTTATCACCGCATACGAATAAAAGAAATGATGATTATGGCGGTCCGATTAAAAACAGGGTCCGACTTTTATTGGACATAATTAAAAGATTACGAGAGCGTTTAGGTAGTCATTACCCAATATCAGTGAAGCTCAATAGTGCAGATTTTCAACGAGGAGGATTTAATGAAGAGGATTCCATGGCCGTAATAATGGAACTCGAAAAACTTGGAATTGATCTGTTGGAGATATCGGGTGGGACATACGAGAAAACGGCCTTTCTAACAGAGCGATATCAACGAAAATCAACTCAGAAACGGGAGGCTTATTTTATGGATTTTGCACACAAGATTCGTAACCATACAAAATTGCCGTTAATGATAACCGGTGGTTTTCGATCGCGAAAATTCTGCGATAACGTACTCCAAAATAACGAGCTGGAAATAATAGGTTTTGCCCGACCTTTTTTGAATGAAATCGATTTCCCCAAAGGATTTCTTGCTGATCCGGAAAGCATTGTTAATGACGCATCTTTTGATTTAAAAATTAATCAATTGAAAGACTTTGCAGAGGGCGGATTCTATGATTTTCAGATTCATCGTCTTGCCGCCGGATTGAGCTTAAAACCTAATTATAATCCCTATAGGGCCATCATTCGAATGACTATGAATGAACTTATTAAAGGGTGGTTTTAAAACAAGTGAACAATGGGCCGTAAAGCAATACAATAATCAAAGACCACACAATAGCTTGAAAAAATTAAGCCCACAACAATTCATATTAAATTGTTCTTTGATGGCTAGCCATCAAAGAACAACACTGACTATATTTAATGATAATTATTAACCAATATGTGGTCAACTCTATTTAGGGAAGTACAATAGTACCGAGTGATGCGTAAGACATTCACGTAGCTCAATCGCTCGAATGCTCTTTCATCGTGAGTTCTGCGAAGGTGAAGAAACGGATCAAGCGTTACATGAATACTGACTGGGATTTATTCGTATCAATACGCTGATAACGGCAACAATTTGTGTGTCCGGCGTGCCGTTGTGAAGTAGGCATAATCTGATTCCTATTCTTGCCCCAATTAAAAGTACGTTTTTACAGCAAATTCAAATTGATAAATAAAAATATTTTTGAATACAGATATGTTGTTCTGTTCGTAAAATATTAACATTGCTTTTTTATATTCTATTGAATCTATTGTTCTAAAAGAAATTGGACAATGTTTATTATTTATTAAGCAAGCATTACTTACAATTCTTGCAGTTCGTTTGTTACCGTCATTAAAGGCTTGTATGTAGGATAGAAGGACTAATAATAGTAATGACCTTTCGAATGCATTATGCTTTGAATTAACCAAGTCACACATGTGTTGAAGTGCCTCACGTATTTGATATTCATTATCCAAAGGTTTATAGTTGGTTCCGGAGATACCTATTCTTCGGGTTCTTAGATTTCTATCTACACCCAAGTCTTTAATTAGAATACTATGAATATCTTCAATTCTTCTGATTTCTACCGGATCGAGATAATCAGGATTTTCCACTATAAAGTCTAAAACCTTTTTATGGTTAATCAACATTGTAGCTTCATCTTTATTCTTTCCTTCTGCTGTTTCCAGTTCTTTCAGCAATCTTTCAGTCTCTAAGAGTGAGTACGTATTCCCTTCAATTTGAGAAGATTTCCAACTTAGGTCAATTGCTAACCTTTCAAGTTCCTTTTGATATTGTGAGTCTGATAGACTCTTTATATTCTCTGTGTATATATTTTGTAAGTCTTCAAGTTTTTGTAATTCATCCTCAGTAAATAAATCCATCCCTGTCAAAGTTTTAGATATTAATTCTACATTGAACTCTTCGATTATTTCTCTTTCATCTATTTCTTTTTTGAAGTACTCTTCAATGTCGATCGGTTTAATTATCGAGTATGCGAGGCTTATCCTGTATTTGGTACTTCTACCTCTCCCTTCAATCTCGACATAATTATTTTCGCGTAATCTGTTTAGGGCTCGTTTTACTGTTGCATATCCGACTTGGAGTTTACTTCCTTCATGTATTTGCTTTGAAGAACTTAATGGGGATTTTGAAATATAGTCTAAGATTAGTTTGTCCCTTTCTTTCATTTTAAAGCTCATTTTAGTGAGGTTATTAGCTCACAATTGGTTATAAATGAGCTTAAACATAAGACTTTTTGAGCCTTAAAACTAATAAAGCTCAATATACTTGTTGTTAGAGCTCATTTTTAACTATAAATGAGCCTTATATTTATCTAAATTGAGCTTATCAAATGACATTTGACCTCAATGCCATGAGATGGATCGGGCGACCGCATGGGAGATCGGTCTTGTGTGATAGCCGAATTCGTCGGGCATTCACTGCGTTACGATTTCCGTTTATCTCGGTCCACCATTATTTCATCGTACCCGTTTTCAGCTAAGTGGCTCATGTGCTCAAAGGCTCGTATGCTCACTCGCTTAGTGGCTCAGTTATATACCCCGTTTTCTTTTTTAATTGCTGGCCAGAAATACTTGCAGCATTAGGATGGTGTCCATATATGCAATATTGAGTTTTTTGTTTTGACGAATATTTTCTCTTTTAGTCAGTTCTTTTAACTCCATTTATCAATTTTATATTCAGCACAGATTTAATCATTCCAGCCGGGCTTTTACACACAGATTGGAAAGCTGGTTTTTGGAATCTAATAAAAATGTGATCTGGTTTCAATTAAAACATAATATAAAGGCAATTACTTGCTCTTATTCTTTTGTCGATGTTCTTCTTTTTTCACCTCTTCCTTACTCTGATCCCGCTTGCCTTTTTCCTGAAACTCGGCAAGGGTTTTATAGTCATTTTTGACAAAGTCAAAGCCTTTTTCGAAGGGCATATCATAGGCTTCCGGATGGAGATAATAGCCTTTGAACTCGACCGGTTTCTCGACTTCCACCTCTATACGATTTTGATTGGCATATCGATCCTGCCGGATACCTGTTACCTGCCATGAAACTTCTGAGCCGGGCTGCCCTCCAGCAACGCGGAAGGCATTTCCTTCCATTTTTTGAGCTATGTACAAGTTTGGTCCAGGTGCTCCGATAGATGTCAATTGATATCTAAATTCCATATTGAGGGCATCAAACCAATCCGGCATGGTCACGGTGGCTTCTCCATTCTCGTCAAGAGCGACATTACCGTTATAAATATTCATCATATCAGGACTCTCGACAAAACTGTGATAGAGAAACTTGTTCTCCGGATCCAATGGGTGATCAATTTTAAAGCTACCACCCCCTTTGCTTACGTTTCCTGTAACGGTCACCGTTCCGGAAAAATATCCTTCATCTCCGGTGTTACCAAAAGAATAAAATCCATCACTCCCGGCATTGACAGAAATAAATCCATATTTAACGGCAATGGCAGAATGAAATCCATCATCCCCGGCATTGGAAGAATAAAATCCATCAGCCCCGGCATCGTAAGAATTAAATCCATCCCCCACGGCATCAAGAGACGTAAATCCATCAGCCCCGGCATTCGAAGATTGAAATCCGTCATCCCCGGCATCCAGAGAATAAAATCCATCATCCCCGGCGCTTTCAGAAGAAAATCCATCAAACCCGTCATTGTAAGAAACAAATCCATTACCCCCGGCATTGTAAGAATAAAATCCATAAGCCCCGGCATTGGAAGAAGAAAATCCATCACCCACGGCACCATAAGAATAAAATCCATCAACCCCGGTATTGTAAGAATAAAATCCATAAGCCCCGGCATTGGAAGAATAAAATCCATCAACCCCGGCATTGGAAGAAGAAAATCCATCACCCACGGCACCATAAGAAGAAAATCCATCAGCCCCGGCACTGAAAGACAAAAACCCACTACCACTTGTTGAGTCTACACGAATCCCCACAGCGGCCTGGCGAATGCGTATACCGGCCCCCAGTTTATTTTCAACAATAAGGGGAGCATAGTCTTCGGGACCATATGCGCCGAATGGCATATCTTTGTGCAGCACGAGTGGCAGACTATTGTAGTCAAATATCTTGTCAGGGCTGGCCCACGACGCTTTCCCATTTGAATCAGAGATTAGCAGCTTTCCAGCAGCCTGCAAGCCGTCCGATATTTGCAATACCTGGCCTGAGATATATTTAATAGTAATACTATCCAGCCAGCTGGCGTCTGAACCAGATGAAGTATTAATATCTTTTGAATAGGTCCATGTGAGTGTATCGGTCCCTAAGGGTAGATCATAATTATATACTTGCCAGTCTATTTCTCCGGATACCGAAAGCAGCTCATTTCCATTAATTTCAAAAGATAAAAAGTCGAAATACTCTTCAGACGACACTTTCACTGCAAAACTAAGCGTGGAGGGCTCTATTACACTAGTGATATACCGAATATAAGTGGATTGTGTATCTGAAATCGTACCGGACTGCGCCGCATAAGTACCGGCATACGCCTCCACACTTTGCACTGACCAACTTGCATTACCTCCGGAAGTAAAAGGAGGCAGACTGACATCTTCAAAGCCATCATCCAATGTCGTATTTGTTGTGACGTTTCCTTCGAGCCAGAGATTGGGTTGTTGACCAAAGGATAAAAAAGTAACAGTCGTGAGATTAAATATTGCAACAAAAATTAATGCCTTTTTCATACTGTTTATATTCTAGATTTTCAATAAGCGAATGTCACTATCAAATATAAGTTTATTTGAACGGATTCTGCGTAAAGTAGATATTGAGAGTATTTTTGATAAATTCACTAAATATAATATAACTGTATTTCTACCTGAATTTTGTCTATAGGTAGTATTAAATTATAAGAAACTAAATAAACCGTATTAAATAGATAGATGCCTGGGTTGACTGGCTAAATTCGATACGGTGAAGTGCTCATATCAAAGAACTGCCGTTCTGAAAGCTAGTCCCTATTTTCCAGGGTTTACTAATTGATTTTCGCATAAATCAATTTGTTTCCAGGCAGTAGGGTTCCCTACATGCAATTTGAACGTACATTCTGACTCCATTTTCCACATTTACCCGGTTTCATCCACAAAATTATGCAGATCATCCTGCCAGGAGTATGTTGTATACTGAATTTTATACTCGGAGACGTCTTTATTTAATTGCTGCTTAAAGATCTTTTTTATCCCTTTTTTTCCACCGAAGTCGGCGTAAAACCATTTGAATAAAGCTGTTGTATGAACTGTTTTCTCTTCATCATTAAATTCACTTTCTCCTTCTAAAAATGATTGCGTGGCCATATTAAGTTGTCCATCAATATTTTTTGAATTGTAAAAGGCTATGGGCGGACAGCTTTCAGCTCCACAATTTAATGCGAAATGTATGCGGTAGTCCAGCTTATCCACCGCATTTATTTTGATGAATTTGGGGCTGAATATATTTGCAATAAACCCAAGCGAATATTTATACCTATACCTTCGCAGTATACCATGTTCGACATCATCGAGACTGACCGCTTGTCCGGCAATACTCACCAATTTCTTC
Organism: Saprospiraceae bacterium; assembly: GCA_965249735.1. Lineage (GTDB taxonomy): Bacteria > Bacteroidota > Bacteroidia > Chitinophagales > Saprospiraceae > JANQSS01. The sequence goes on from CBDFMS010000015.1 coordinate 90,984, forward strand.
TTGTAGATATCAGGCTTGACTACGTTTTTTTCTTTTCTTAATATCTGGTAATACGCATTATAGACATTAATCCAGAAGGCCTTTTTCTTGTTATCATTTGATAAGGACTGCGATATCGTTGCCGGATCTGTCTGTTCTATTTCCGATCGGATTTCGGACGTATTCTTCTCCATTTTTACGTTCAACAGAAGTTTTTCTGAAAGTCGATTAAGATAATCCTGATCCATATTTTTTATTATTCTACCAGCTGATTGTTAATCCTGATTCACTTAAACCTACGATAAATTTTTAGGTGAACCAGTTTTTATTATAAGGTAATCGCCTTTGTTTTGTCATCGACATGCGTATGCATTCAACTGCTTAACAATTTCTTCTTTTTTCCTGGGTGAAAAAACAAAGCGCCCCGTCGCCGAAGTGGCTATGATGTGTAGGAGACAACATGGGGAGCACATTATTCTAGTACTTGGTGTCCAGAAACGCCATCAGTCCACGACAATTTCATCGTACTCGTTTTCAGGTCGATCGCTCGAATGCTCAATGGCTCAGTCAGCTCGATAGCTCATGCGCTCAGTTGCTCACTAGCTCAAATGCTCGATAGCTCATTCCAGAATTTCCTATCTTGACTTCAAATCGATTTAATTATGAAACAAATACCACAACCCAATACAGGAGACTATAATTCATACTATGGGCTCTACATCGACAGGGTCATTGGAAAGGACATCTATCGTATGCTCAAGCGAAATTCATATGCTGTTCCGGCCTTTCTCTACGATATTCCCGCTGACAAATGGCATGCACGATATGCTGAAGGCAAATGGTCTATCGCCGAAGTTGTCATGCATTTAATTGATGCCGAGCAAGTATTTTGTTACCGGGCCATGCGTGTTGCCCGCGGCGATAAAACCGCCATGGCCGGATTTGATCAGGATGCCTTTGTCGAAACGTGCAATGTAGAAAGCCGAACACAAGAATCCGTCATCGAAGAATACCATACGACGCGCCATGCCACCCTATGTCTGATTGATGGCCTGGACCAAAGCGTGGCTCAAAACGTAGGCAATGCTTCGGGATGGGACGTCTCTTTTTCGGCCTTATGTCACATCATCGCCGGGCATGAGTTGCATCATATGGAAGTGATTCGCTTGCGCTACCTCGACCAGGAGTAGATTCCGAATCGCACCTATGTCTTCACATTCATTTCAAAATTTTTGGGTCAAGTGGACGAACTGGGAATATTGGCCGGCATGGTTATTTAATATTCCCGTGTTATTTATGTGGCTGATCCAGGGCCTTCGAAATTATAATTTATTGTTTTTCTCCCGGGTCAATCTGGATATCGAAACCGGTGGGTTTTTTAGCGAAGAAAAATGGCCCATTTATCAGCTATTCCCAAACAATCATGTGCCCCTGGGCAAATTAATTGATCCCGGTTATTCTGATTCTCAATTACATTCCATTTTCGAAGGTGCTGGATTTAATTATCCGGTATTGATTAAGCCTAATATTGGTGAACGCGGCATGGGTATAGAAAAAATAAAAGATCGACATGCCCTGGAAGACTATCATCACCGTACCTCTTTCGATTATATCATACAGGAATATATCTCGTTTGAAAAGGAGATGAGTGTGTTGGCTTATCACATGCCGGATGAAGATCACGTCCACGTCACCTCGGTTTGTCTGAAAGAAAAACTCACTATCTCAGGCGACGGAAAATCCACTCTTTCCGAACTGGCTACGCGTGATTATCGGTCACGCATCCAATGGGACCGGCTATCAAAATATTTCGATGGAAATCGCATCCCGAATGCCGGTGAAGACCTCATGCTCGAGCCCATTGGTAATCATTCCCGCGGCACGACTTTCCTCAATGGAAATCATCTCATCACTGAAGATTTCCGTAAAGCTATCCAACAATTATTTCATTCCATTGATGGAGAAATTTATTATGGGCGATTTGATATTATGTTTGAATCGATCGAAGATTTTATTGCCCTGCGGCATTTTAAAATTGTAGAGTTTAATGGCGTCGGCAGTGAACCGGCTCATATTTATCAACCCGGATATCCGCTGTTCAAAGCCTATCGATGTCTCTGGGACCACGCCCGCATTCTTGGGAACATATCTTTGATCCAAAAACATAAGGGAATTGCCTGTATGACGTGGAAAGAATTCTTTGCAGCATTGCGCATCTATCGATCCAACATAAAAAAGGTCCTTCACGCGGTCTAGGCTCTAGTTCAACTTATAGTATGGTGAATCACATGTCAGGTGCTCCATACAAGTCAAAATTATTACCTTATCCCTTGTATGCTCTTATCACTGACCATCATACTCAGCTATTTTGGTTCCCTGCCTTTTGGCATGATCAACCTCAACGTTCTCTATGCGGAATTGACAAGGAGTAGAAAGGCAGCTTTATTAATGGCGTTCGGGGCCGCTATTATCGAATTTGTACAGGGGGTAGTCGCCGCCATTATTTACGCGCGGCTTGTTCATTTTTCATCTTTTGAATATATTTTCAAGTGGGCCGCCATCGCCGTATTTATTGCACTGGCACTGTATTATTTTTTTAAGCCGAAGAAAAAATCATTCGATCTTGATCATCCGGATTTGGAAAAAGACGGCCACCCTTTTATGAAAGGATTACTGCTCAGCTCATTTAATTTTATGGCCATTCCTTTTTGGTTGGTTATTCTTTCGATGATCTCTAATTATATTGAAGTTGATTGGCAAAACATTCATCTGGTCATTTTCGGATTGGGTGCTGGTATCGGTGGGTTTTTAGCGTCGACAACGTACATGATGATCGGGCGACGATTTTTAAGTCACTCAGCATTGGTGTATAAGTATCTGGATTATGGGTTGGCTTTTTTATTTATTGTACTTGCTCTAATTGCTTTGTTTTTTTGATGGCCGAATTGTCTTAATTAGAGTTGGTCGTTCAACCCCCTTCAAAGCGGGTTAGGGGGAAAATGAGTGTGAGTTTGGGTGTGCGTGTGAGTGTGTAAAACACACAGTTTGTTCCCCCTTTGAAGGGGGTTAGGGGGTTGAAAAGCTGCATATTTAGTTTTAAGCTACCCTCAAGAAATTCTAGGAATTTATTAAGCCTATGTGTATCTCAAATTATTGTTGGTCGATCAACCCCCCGGCCCCCTTCAAAGGGGGAGCAATTCGTTTTGTTGGTTTTGGTGAAATATTTTGGCCTTATTCAATAATTGATGTTTATTACAATTTCTTATCCGAAATCTGTCCCCTTTGAGGGGGCTAGGATGAAAATGAGTGTGGTTTTGTGGGTGCTTGTGAGTGTGTAAAACACACAGTTTGTTCCCCCTTTGAAGGGGGTTAGGGGGTTAGGGGGTTGAAAAACTGCAGATTTAGTTTTAAGCTACACTCAGAGATTTCTAGGAATTTATTAAGCTCATGAGAGTTTCAAATTATTGTTGGTCGATCAACCCCCCGGCCCCTTCGAAGGGGGTTAGAAGGAAAATGAGTGTGGATTTGGGTGTGCGTGCGCGCGTGTAAAACACACCGTCTGTTCCCCCTTTGAAGGGGGCTAGGGGGTTGAAAAGCCACTTAATTTATTAACGATTGATGCTAAATAACGGCACAAAACCACTCGGTACTACTTACATAAGTTTCATCAACCGATCGGGGTAATCCGTAATAATTCCATCGACTCCGAGGGAAATCATGCGCTTCAAGTCTTTCTCCTCATTGACGGTCCAGGGCAATATTTCAATATTTTTATCCCGAAGAATTTTTACCTGCTCAGCATCCAACAAAGAAAAATGAGGTCCGTACATGTTTGGTGTAAATGACAGCTTTTGCAAAGCCACTTGCACGTCTTTTTCATCTTGTATAAGATAAGACAATGTCTGCCCGGGAAAGCGTTCATGTAAATACTCCAAAACCTGTACATCAAAACATTGAACAATTGATCGACTACCGATTCCTAATTCATTAATAATATGCATCACAGACTGCGCAAAAAAGTCATAATTCGGATGATAGACTTCGTCATATCCTTTGACACGTTTTATTTCAAGATTATATTTTGGTTTTTTTATTCCAAGTTGGTCTGCATAGTTATCGGCATCCAAAATGACCTCGCGCAACGTTGGTTTATACGTAGTCATTTTATTCTGTTGCGGAAAATCCGGATGTCCGATACTCCCGCAATCATAGTTTTTAATTGCGGCATACGACATGGTATATAAATTCAAATTCATAGCCTGATCTTTTGGGATTTTTTCACCGGAGGGTGTCAGGCAGATATTGTGATTCATCCAGGGCTCGTGTGATACGACAACAATACCATCTTTGGTCATACACAAATTCATTTCCAGGGTTGAAACACCCATGTCCAATGCTCCACGAAATCCTTCCAGGGTATTTTCCGGAAACAAGCCACGTGCTCCCCGATGCCCATGGACATCAATATCGGTGTGCATGACAGCTTGCGTACAACTACAAAAACAAAATAAGACAAGAAGAGTCAATACACGCATTCAATTGGTCGTTGTTGAATGTGAAGGTAGGCCGTATCACTAGAATTTATTTGTAATATTGACGAAATGTCTTTCGATGAAAAATAAAACTGTCTGGATCATACTTATACTGCTCGTTGTTATCCAATTTATCCCTTATGGAATTAAAAATGAGGAACGCGACCCACAAACCGACTTCTTTACCGTCGAACAAGCCGATGAGGCCACAATTGATTTAATCCGGGCCGCCTGTTATGATTGCCATTCCCAGGAAGCACGCAAGCCCTGGTACGCCTATGTAGCACCTGTTAAATTTTGGGTCAATAAACACGTGCGTGGCGCACGCATGCATATCGACTTTAGTGACTGGAAATCATACGAGGCCAATGATCGGCGCCATATCATTGAAGAATGTGTCGAGATGATAAAGGAAGAAGAAATGCCACTGAACAGTTATACCTGGATGCATCCGGAAGCGCAGTTAACCGAAGAGCAACGGATCGAACTAATTCAATTCTTTAAATCAAAATTGGACCAGTATTAATCTAATGAATTTGCGACCTTCATTATTTCATCAATGACTGCTTCACTTTTCGTCCAGATTATAAAATGTCCTGATTCGGCTTCTATTCTATATCGCCTTTGTTCAGGAAGCCGGTCATGTTCTTTAAAATATTCGATATTTTCCAGGGGAACAAGTTTATCCAGCGCTCCATTATGAAATGTAATGGGGGCTTTAATCGAATCAATTTTATTTTCAAGTGTCCGTAATTCATCTTCCAGGGCTATAATTTCCGTATTACATCGACGTAATGATGACGGAGCCATCCAGCGAATAATTTTTGCATCCAATACTTTTCTCCAGGTATTTTTTTCTTCGAATTTTGGATCAATGGAGCTGCCAATCAATACTGCACCATATTGTCTGTCGTCGTGCATTGTCAGATACTTTAATACCACCGGACAACCATAGGAGTGGCCAAGGAAAATAACTGTATCGGCAGATACTTGTTCTACTAATATACTCAGGTAGGCGACCTCCTCTTCCAATCGATTCAGCTGTTGTACGTTGTCAGCTGTCCCAAATCCCGGTCGATCGTAGGCAATTATTTGCATCTGATCACGCAATCGTTCTGACTCAAAATAAACGCCAAAATTATCGGCACTTCCCGGTGAGCCATGCACTCCGATTACAACAGTTTTTGAGTTTTTATTTCCTCCCTGAATAAATTCCCTGGGTATTCCATTTTCGATTATTGTGCCACGCGTAAATATATTTTCGCTCACTCCATTTTCGAGAAAATTTTGATAAGCGGCATCCATACGCCAGCTCATAAAATGTGACAATCCCAATAATAAAACCACTAGCCCAAGAATAATATAGATGGTATATCTAATGATTTTCATTGATCATTTCTCTGAACTTCGCCAATTGCTCATTTATTTGAGCTTGCGTTTCATCAATTATTTCTTTGGGAGTCCCATTCATTATTTCATCTCCAATATGCAAATAGACATCGTTGCGCCATCGGGAAAAGAATTTTAAAAAGTGGGGCAAAAACGTATCGTCTCCAATAAACGGTGCCTTGGGATTATTATATGTGATACAAACGGGGACTACAGGGACACTGTTATCAACAGCAAGATTAAAACTACCGGGTTTAAATGGTAGCGTCGAAATTCCCGCAGACGACGTTCCCTCAGGATAAACTAGAATTGAACGTTCGTCTTTCAATCCTTTGACTACGGCGTCGCGTGTATTCTTTCTGCTTTTTCCACTTTCTCTTTTGACAAATATGACACCGGCAAGCTTAGTGGCATAGCCGATAATGGGCCACGAAGCCAGCTCTTGCTTGGCCACCGGCCAGATGTCGACGAAATAGGCCAATACGAAGGGATCGAGATATGTGATATGGTTTCCGATATATAAGGCTGTGCGCTTTGAAGGCCGGCCCGTCAGAATCGGACGAAGTCCCAGGACACGAAACACGATGAGGAAATAAGGCCGGCGAAATTTTAAGGCCACTTTTGCCCGTTCTTTGACGAATAACACGCTGCACAAGACAATGCCTATGTAGAGCCCTGTCATAAGTGCAAAAATCAACAACCTGAGGATAGCAAGTACAATCATGGTTTGGGCCTGAACGTGGATGTATTTGTGACAAATCGCTCCCAATCGTCTTCAACATATGGCCTGACCAGGTGCCACATGGTTGTGATCACAGGCCCATGCTCCTCTTCCTTGCAATAACCTGTCCAGCTGGTAATACTGCCGTAGTCCTGCCAGTTAACCTGAAAGGATAGGGTTGGTAATTTTCCTTTCCGATTGACCACACCAACGAATTCAAATTTGTTGGCATCTCCGCTGGCATTGGATTGATAATACCCGCTAAAGAACTCTTGTGATTCATCCAGTATATGCAGGACAGAACCATCCGGGTTGATCCATTGACCCATAAGTGAATCACAGTTTTGTGCCTGAGTCCATGCCGGAGTAAACGACAAGAACACTAACAACGCAAAGCATTGGAAGCCTGATTTGTTTGTAAGAAAATGCATGAATAGCTTTTGAGCGTTAATTACTTGTAATTTTGCGCTTCAAAGATAACTTTGTCCATTTGGGATTTACGACAATTGTCGATTCCCATGACTTCACTTGGTAAGACAACAGAACGCAGACATAATGAACGGAGAAACAGGGAGAATCGATACAGATCAGAAGGCACTTGAAATCAATCTGAACGATAATATTTACGGGACCTTTGCCGAAATTGGTGCCGGTCAGGAGGTCGCGCGCTATTTTTTCAAAGTAGGCGCAGCCGCCGGAACGATTGCAAAGTCCATGTCTGCTTATGATAAGACATTCTCAGACTGTATTTATGGAGAAGAGAAAAGCGGGCGCTATGTCTGTGAATCACGAATCCATAAAATGCTCGATCACGAGTACGCCTTGATGGTAGAGCGCCTCGGAGCTTCCCGGGCAGATACTTGTTTTTTCGCATTTGCTGATACCGTCGCGGCGCTGAACTATAGTCGCACCACAAAAGGACATGGCTGGTTGGGATTGCGATTCCAACTGAGTCCGCATGGCCCATCAAACGATATGCTCGTCCATGTCCGTATGTTGGATAATGATTATCGACAACAGCAAAGTGCCATCGGCATACTTGGTGTCAATCTTCTATATGCCTGTTATTTCTATCCAAATAATGTGGAAAAAATGATCATCTCGCTCATGGATGATCTGCATGGCCGTATTTCAATCGATTTGATCGATTTGTCCGGACCCGATTTTCCAAATTTGGATATTCGATTACTTTCCATGTACCTGGTCAAACACGGATTAACCCGCGTCGCTATGTTCAATTCAGCCGGGCACAGTATTCATCCGTCAGAATTTTTATATCGAAAATCATTGATGGTTGTCCGTGGTAATTATCGGCCACCAACGATAGTAAGTGAAGATGTATTTAAACGGGGTTTTGATCAATTTCAGTCAGATTTAAATGTATCAGATGAAAAATCAAAATTAATGGCCGAAATCACCATGCAAAACCTAACCTATTCCGGTGAGGTGAGTGATATTGATTTTATTGCGCGGGCCGACATGTTGTGCCATATGGGATATGATACGATTATTTCAAATTGTGCAGATCACCAAACCCTGGTCAATTATTTGTCCGATTATAAAACGGCCCACTTAGGTATTGTCGTCGGAGCCCGGGAAATGGAAGACCTGCTAAATGAAAACACGAATATGACAGGTGGTGAAAATATGCTCGTAACCTTTGGTCGATTATTTTCAAAAAACCTGACCGTCTATGTTTATCCTGCATTCAATGATAATAAAACTGTTTTATACACTTCGAAAAACATGCCGGTACACCCTATGATCAAATTTTTGTATCAGCACTTAATTGAACAAAAATTTATTGTTGATATCGAAGAGTATTCAGTTCAGGATTTGGATATTTTTCCAATGGAGGTTTTGGAAGAAATTCATCACAATACACCTGGTTGGGAGGATAAATTACCGAAAGGGCTGGGAGATATTATTCGATTAAATGGATATTTTGGATGGAATAGCAAAGCCTCAACTTTATCGGATGTCTAAATATTTATTGCTATTTTCTTTATTGTCGCTTTTCTTCATTTCGTGTCGGAATAATAATTCAACACCGCGGTCGCATGATGAAATCGAAGTCGTCATCGAATCTGAATCGGTAATTCCTTTGGATCAGATAATGGGAAAATTTGATCCCGCACAACACGAAGACTTTGTTAGTATCGACAGTAAATATGCGGACCGGGAAAACATGTACCTGCACAAGGAAGCCTATTCAGCCTTTATCAGCATGTACGAGGCTGCTAAACGCGATACGATTCAATTAATTATCCGTTCTGCAACAAGGAATTTCTATCGACAAAAACAAATTTGGGAAAGCAAATGGACAGGGAAGCGTTTGGTAGAAGGAGGAGAGAATCTGGCCCGGACGACACCCGATTCGACAACGCGTGCTTTAAAAATATTAAAATGGAGCTCCATGCCCGGTACGAGTCGGCATCACTGGGGCACTGATATAGATCTCAATGCATTCGAGAACGCCTATTTCATGTCGGGTGAAGGTAAACGCATATATGACTGGCTGATCCAGCATGCCCATGAATATGGCTTTTGTCAACCATACACCGAAAAAGGGTCGGAGAGACCTCATGGGTATAATGAAGAACGCTGGCATTGGTCGTACCTGCCGTTGGCAAGAGAATATATAGCCGCAGCCGCGAATGATCTTGAAAATAATGACATTAATGGATTCAAAGGAAGTGGTACAGCAGCTAAGATTGATGTCAAAGGGAAATATATTTTAGGTGTATCCAATCAATGTAAGCATGACACAGATCAATAGTTTTATGCACCTTACAAACCAAAATAGATCGTAGTGAATTAATATCCGATCGCATAAACAAATTAAAGCGAACGGCATTATAATCCAAACAAAGCAATTTATGTCATTAACAGAATCAACAATGTTGCCCATCGGTACGAAGGCACCATCTTTTATTTTACCGGATACGGTCAGTGACTCATTCATCTCATTGGATGATGGTAAGACCTATGCCGGCACCCTGATCATGTTCATCTGCAATCATTGCCCGTATGTGATTCATGTGAATCCGGAGCTGGTGCGGCTTGGATTTGACTTGATGGCCAAAGACATCCGGGTGCTAGCCATTAGCTCCAATGATGTTCGTAATTACCCTCAGGACAGTCCTGAACGCATGCGAGAAGTAGCTGCAAAACTGGGTTTTCCTTTTCCATACTTGTATGATGAAAGCCAGGAAGTAGCTAAAGCATACGATGCTGCCTGCACGCCGGATTTTTATCTATTTGACTCGAGCCTGGATTTGTATTATCGCGGGCGACTGGATGGAAGTCGACCCGGAAATGCAGCCCAATTGGATGGTAGCGATCTGCGAAACGCGGTGGGCTCCATGTTAGCCGGAGAAGAACCCCCAAGCGATCAATATCCAAGTGCCGGTTGTAATATTAAATGGAAATAATCCTTTCCGTTAAGTCATCTTCTATTTTTGAATATGTGGTTTAACAATATGGATTTCTTTGGGTTCTAGATCATAAACATATAACATTTTTATTTAATTGTTAAATTGTTGTTTTACAGCAAAATATGGCACGATATTGGTATTTTATTAGGCCAAACAACAATCTATGAAACAACTCGGCGCCCTCGTATTCATTATCCTTCTGATTGCTTCTTGTAGCAAACCAACATATACCAGCTCAAGATCTTCTACTTATAAGAAAAAGTCAGAGTCAACCGTCCTGGTGGATTTTGACCGGAGCAATAAACTCAGTGGTGCGATGGATGATGCCAGGTCTTCCGGAAAGTACATTTTCATGGATTTCTATACAGACTATTGTCCACCTTGCAAGATGATGGATAAGGAAGTCTTTACCAATCGCGAGTTGGCCAATTACCTCAATTCCAATTTTGTCAATGTCAAAGTAAATGGCGGTAAAACAGACGGCGCCAACCTGGCAAGTCTCTATCAGGTGCGGGCCTACCCCACATTAATTTTTACTGATGCACACGGGAATGAGATCATGCGAAAAGAAGGTGGCACAAGTATTTCGACTGTCCGCTATATGGCAGAAGAGGTGTTGCGTGCCACAGCCATGAAGTAATCCCATCCTTCAATCTACCGATTTTATTAAACCCGCATGTTGTAGCACTTTGGTTCACATAAGCCTTCTCTACCCGGCTGAATGCACGATTTTAGACATACTATTTCATACAACCCCTTGATTTTCTGAGGAATAAGGTGTAAATTAAACTGACACCAAAAACCGCACATCATGAAAACCCCAATCCGCAATCCTTTTCTCTGGCCCTATCTGCTATTTCTTGTTTTTCTATTACCCCTTAACAACACAAAAGCGCAGCCTGAATTTTTTATCGAAGGACCAATAAAACAACTGATCTTTCTGGAGCCACAACCCGCCGGGCTCAGTATGGTGGGTCATATCCCACTTACCAGTATAAACTTTACAGACAGTGTATTCTTTGTCAATATTTTCATGTTTGTCCCAGGTCCTGATACAATTATTTGGATCGGTCAAAATGTCCCTATCCCTTCAAATAATACAGCCGTCCCACCCTCGGGAACATTTTTTCGGCAAATGTTAGAATTCGATCTGGATCCATTGCAGTTATTACCTGCGGATCTGCCGCTGTTGCTTCCACAAGTTGATCTTGCAATTACACCACCTGATTTGCAGCCCTTCACTGAGCCGATTCCAATTCCCGGACCTTCGGCTTTTCAACCCATTCCTATTGTTCCGTTAGAGCTATACATCGAACCAAACCCGATCATTCCGGAACAACAATTCGATCCTATTTTGCCTCTTCCTTTTCCACCTGACCCTGCATTTATTGACTGGCAGGCGCCGGTCATTCTTCCACCCATCGTTGTTGAACGGGGATGTAATGTGCCCAACATTGATCTGGATAATAGTATGCATCCTGCAAGTGCTACCTATGCCGGTGATAATAATGCCTGCGTGCCGGCAGGAACAGCCAACAGTTTTATGTGGCTAAGAGAACAACACGATGAGATCGACTCCCTGCTCAACCTTGCTCATGGGGATGGAGACACGACGCATCGCAAGACATTGGAAGATATCAGTGCCTGTATGAATCGGGCAAACAATACAGGTGTAACGTCAAGAAACCATGCGAAGGGGAAACAAACTTTTGTTGACAAACATAAGTTACCTGTCAAAGTGAAATACCAAAGCATCTTTTATGACACCGATATTTTATCCGGAAACGACGCCTATGGACATGCAGCCGATAATCAAAATACAACAAGTAGAAATGTCGATCCATGCTGGATTATGGAAGAATTAGAAGATGGAGAAGACGTTGAGATGAATTATCAATGTTTTTGGGTTGATAGCCTTGGAAATAAAAGACCCGATGATCCATCCACGCCAAATGTCAATGAAACGTATAGCAATAAACACTGCGTAGCATTGACCGGCGGGGTGAAAGTACACTTGGGACCTGGCGATGATTTCGTAGCAGGACTACACTTTAAGCATGACATACGTCAGGATAGTGCCACTGGAACAATCATGGAATGGTCCTGGTTAGGAAAAACAACCATGGGAGGAAAAGAATATGCTGAATTGCAGGGAAAGGGTGGTCGAAGGATCGTCGATGGCGGTGTGACTTACACACGTCGTTGCCTCATTACAGATGCTATGTCAGAGAGCTTTTGCGATACTGTGACATTTGATACGATTCCTTGTCCACCCAGCATTACACTGGCCGGTGATACACTATGTACCGGAGTCATTAAGGCGGATACCATATGTCTGTCGAATGTCGTCATAAAAGGAGGCCAGGATATACTATTCAAATGTTCAGTCATTAAAGTGCTTCCGACGTTTAAGCAAAACAATCCGACTTCGACTTTACGTGTGGATAATTCGGGCTGTCCATAATTGTTTTTGTTAAGGTAGTCTCGTGCAGCGTCATATTTTATTCTAACGTGTACGTCCGTTGATGGGCCTCGATAATTTTCTGTGAAAGAATTTCTTGTGGTCCTACAGGATTACTCTTACAGTTACGCAACCTTCACATCCGTAAAACGTTTTCGTTTCATGGAATACAATAAACCCTTACTTCAAACCCTCATTCATTTATTTGAATATTACGAATCCCTCGGAAAAAAAACCGTTGATCAGCTTCCGGACGAAGGTTTATTTTGGAAATACAATGAAGAGAGCAACAGCATTGCCGTCATTGTAAAACATTTACACGGCAATATGTTATCCCGGTGGACTGATTTATTAACCACCGATGGAGAAAAGGAATGGCGCCATCGTGATAATGAATTCACAGATTCGATTCGCACGCGAAAAGAATTGCTCGAAAAATATGACCACGGTTGGAAAACGCTCTTCGGTACATTAGCAAGTTTATCCGATGATGACCTGAACCGAATCATTTACATTCGCAACATGGGGCATACCGTCCTGGAAGCCATCCACCGGCAGATCGCCCATTACGCCTATCATATCGGGCAAATTGTTGTTCTCGGAAAACAAATTCAAAATGAAAAATGGCAAACACTTTCAATTGCCCGAAATGCGTCAAAAAAATATAATGAAGAAAAGTTTTCAAAAGACAAAACTGAAAAGCATTTTACTGATGATTTATAAAAATAGTTCGGACAGCATTGTTTAACCGCCCTTCCTCAGTTGATCAAATTCTTCGACCGTAAGAATCTCCAGCAATTTTGTTGTAATTAACAACTCAGAAGTAAACTGTCGATTTCGATGAATCAATCCAATATCTTTTGCATAATATTCTGATCCATACGACGACAATTCTATACTTCCATCGAGATCCGAAATTATCCGCTCTTCCAGTTTAATTTTCACACAATCTCTGGATTCTCCTAAAAACTTCTGTTGATCTAAATTCATAAATCGGCGATTTCGAATTAAATCATACGATGTATTATTTCCATTTTCCGTTGGCACTTCCCAATTTACGCGATAAAAAACGACTTCGGAATAATCAATTTCGTTGAATGGAAAAATAAAACCCGATTGAATATCAACAGGAATTTTTTCGCCTGAGGCGATTAATTCCAGGTTTTCGAGATTCACGCCATTGCTATAAAATTCTTCCCGACTCTCCTGTTTGAGTACAAATGAACCACTATACACACGCGTAACCAGTGTAGTTTTTCCTTCCGGTTTGATCTCCCAGTATTCCCGGCCTATGGAATCATTTGCCGAGTACACATAGACCTGATGAATTTTTGGAAAATAGTATGATTGTAGTGGAGGCTCCGGGGAATTACAACTATATAGTGAGAGACATACAAGAAGAATCACTCCCAACATTTTGATGATTGCTTGTCCAGTCTTGAAATTCATTCTATCTCTCAGCCTTTTTCGAGAAATAAAACTACCAATTTAATGAGCAATCAACCTGCTCTTCGTGTCGGTTCGATATTTCATCAACAATCTGTCGGTCAAGCATGCTTTCAACACCTATTTGCTTCAACAACTGTTACTTTTGCAGACAATACCCGAGATTTTCAGACATTTTGTCTGAAATCCGGTAATGGTACGAAATGTGTCAATGAAAAGTAGACGCTTTCAAAATTTGAAAGAAAAGGAAAGAAAAAGCCATGACCTTCGTTTTTACATTGGCTTTAATTCAAGATAAACTCAACATACATGCTCAATAATATAACCAAGTCTCTTCAAAAGGTATTCGGAAACAAACACGATCGCGAATTCAAGGCATATAGCCCAAAAGTGAATGCCATCAACGAATGCTTTGCTTCATATGCCAGCTTGTCAAATGATGAATTAAGACAAAAGACACATGAATTCAGAAACAGAATAGCCGAATTTCTATCGGACATTGATGCGGATATCGCTCGTATAAAAGATGAAGCAGAGTTGGAAGAGGATATGTTGGTCAAGGAGAATCTCTATGATTCGCTGGATGAGTTAAGAAAAGAACGGGATACACACCTGGAGGAAGTCCTCAACGAACTATTACCTGAGGCCTTCGGCGTGGTCAAAGAAACTACACGCCGATTTATGGAGAATGAATCTGTAGAAGTAACAGCTACGGATCATGACCGTGACCTGGCCGCCAAACAATCCTATGTAGAAATTCTTGGCGAAAAAGCGAGCTGGAAAAATAAATGGACGGCAGCCGGTGGAGACATTGACTGGAATATGATGCACTACGATGTGCAGCTGATTGGTGGTATGGTCCTTCATGAAGGGAAAATAGCAGAGATGGCAACAGGAGAAGGAAAAACCCTGGTTGCTACTTTGCCTGCATATCTGAATGGTCTATCTGGAGAGGGTGTCCATATCATCACTGTAAACAATTACCTGGCCCGTCGTGATGCAGAGTGGGTAGGCCCGATTTTCGAATTTTTGTTTCTAACCGTTGACTGCATTGACAAATATCAGCCGCATTCCGATGGGCGAAAAAAAGCTTACGGATGCGACATCACCTACGGAACCAATAATGAATTTGGTTTTGATTACTTGAGGGACAACATGGTTCGTAGCAGTGAAGAAATGGTTCAGAGAAAGCACCACTACACCATGATCGATGAGGTAGACTCCGTCTTAATTGACGATGCGCGTACTCCCCTCATCATATCCGGTCCCGTACCTGAAGGAGAAGAGGAACAGGAATACAACGAGCTCAAAGTAAAAGTCGAACGACTCATTAGCGCACAACGCAAACTTGCTACGCAATACCTTGCTGAGGCGAAACAGCTAATCCAAGCCGGGAATGATGGCAACCAGGAAGGGGACGGTGGTTTGGCCCTCTTACGTGCACACCGGGCAATGCCGAAATATCGCCCACTGATAAAATTTCTCAGTCTGGAAGGTGTCAAAGTGACACTTCAGAAAACCGAGAATTTTTATATGCAGGAGCAAAGTAAACACATGTACCTCGCAGATGAACCACTCTATTTCACAATAGATGAAAAAAATCGCAATGTCGAATTAATCGAAAAAGGCAACGAGTTTCTCTCCAGGGGTGAAGAAGACCCTAATTTTTTCATCATGCCTGATATTGCCTCGGCCATGAATGATATTGAAACGGCAGAATACGAAGATGAAAACAAACGGCGTGAGGATAGAGATCATCTGATTCAGGATTATGCCATGAAATCCAAACGTCATCATGCCATCTCTCAATTGTTAAAAGCTTATACCCTGTTCGAGCGCGATGACGAATATGTGGTACTGGAAGGTCAGGTTAAAATTGTAGATGAGCAAACCGGGCGTATGATGGAAGGTCGTCGCTATAGTGATGGTCTTCACCAGGCCCTGGAAGCCAAGGAAAGTGTAAAAGTGGGTGATCTAACTCAGACCTACGCAACTGTAACGCTTCAGAATTACTTCCGCATGTATCACAAACTATGTGGAATGACCGGTACGGCTGAAACAGAAGCAAGTGAATTATGGGAAATCTATAAACTCGACGTCAGTGTCATTCCAACGAATAGGCCAATCGTGCGGGACGACAAGGATGATTTGGTCTTCAAGACGGCGCGTGAAAAGTACAACGCCTCTATTGAAGAAATTGCCAGATTGTCCCAGGCAGGTCAACCTGTTCTTGTTGGTACAACCTCTGTTGATATCTCTGAAAAATTGAGCCGTATGTTGAATTTGCGTAACATTTCCCACAATGTGCTCAACGCCAAACAACATCAACGCGAGGCTGACATTATTACATCTGCCGGTCAACCGGGAGCGGTCACCATTGCCACAAACATGGCCGGTCGGGGAACAGATATAAAACTTGGGGCGGGTGTAAAAGAAGCCGGAGGACTTGCCATAGTCGGTACAGAACGGCATGATTCACGTCGTGTAGACAGGCAGTTACGCGGGCGTGCAGGAAGGCAGGGTGATCCCGGATCATCTCAATTTTATGTGTCACTGGAGGATAATCTCATGCGACTGTTTCATTCAGAACGTATCGCAAAAGTGATGGATCGACTCGGCCATGAAGATGGTGAGGTCATCCAACATTCGATGGTCACAAAATCGATCGAACGTGCTCAGAAAAAAGTCGAAGAAAATAACTTCGGAATTCGAAAGCGGCTGCTCGATTATGATGACGTCATGAATATTCAACGGGAGGCCATTTATAAGCGACGAGAAAATGCCTTGAGTGGTGAACGCCTGGGACTTGACCTAAATAATATGTTTATGTCGCTCACGGAATCCCTGGTGATCATTCATAAATCGAATGGTGACTTTACAAATTTTGAATTGGATTCCTTACGGGTGCTCGGGATGAAACCTCCGTTTGAAGCTGCTGATTTTATTGAAGGAAATGAACAGGAATTGATTGATAATTATCAACAAGCGGCCAAGGATCATTACGCCCGAAAAAGCGAGCACATTACCGAAGTGCTCATGCCCATCATTAAAAATGTTCATGAAAATGAAGGGCACCGCTATAAAAGAATTTCTATTCCTTTTGTATCCAGCAACAGCAAGCCATTACAAATTGCTGCTGATTTGGAAGAAGCTCTTCGTACGAAAGGAAAGTCCATTATGCGCGATATTGAAAAAGCTGTTACACTTGCGCTCATCGATGATAATTGGAAAGAGCATTTGCGTAATATGGATGAGCTTAAAGATTCTGTCCAGGCGGCATCTTTCGAACAAAAGGATCCATTGGTTATTTATAAAATGCAAGCCTATGAACTGTTTGAAAACTTTGTTTACAAAGTAAATCACGATGTGACTTCGTATTTATTTGAAGGGCGCCTGGTATTTCAAGGACCCTCTCAGGAATTGGAAGAAGCGCGTGTTCAAAAAACCGACTTTAGTAAAGCCAAAACGAGTAGGGATGAAGAAGCCCGACATCGTGCTGCCATGCAAGCCGGTGCTGCAGAACGTCAAAAAGTTGAAACGTTTAAACGGGAAGGACAAAAAATTGGACGTAATGATCCTTGTCCTTGTGGAAGCGGGAAAAAATTTAAACAGTGCCACGGTAGAAAATAAATCAACAGAACGACTTTATTTATATCGTCTAAATATGCCAAATAATAAAAGCCCTTTGCACGTACAAAGGGCTTTTTTATAGTTGATGAATATTATAGTTTAAGGCGGTTGTTTTGCATTGACGTCTTTACTATTCTGAATTAAGCAGGATTATTCAGTGACCTGTCAACTATAGTTGCAGGTCCATTGTGCGTGTCAAGAGACCTTCTTCATGTTATTAAGAGTGTTTTGGGCTTCTTAGTTTCTTACGGATTAGATTGACGAGAATCAGTAATAGAGAGGGGATGCCTATCCAGATCGCTTCGCTCTTAATAACCCGCCAGCCCCAGTCACTAAAAAATCGTGAAGCACTGAGCGGTGATACCTGAATAACCCGCCAGGGTAAAAAGTAGCGTGCATTATTAAACGGTCCAAAAAAAGCAATGCCGCGTCCACCTGTCGTCATCGCGTCCAATACACCATGTGAAGCCGTGCAAAGGAAAAATAATGTAAATAATATCCACCCTTTTCTTGTATTCCATTTAACTGACATAAAAAATGTCCACCTGATGAACAACGCCAGGAGCAAAGCAAAGAACAACGAATGTGTAAATCCACGGTGGCCAAATGGATGTAAATAAGGTATTCCAAATCGAAAGGCCAGGATGTCGGCGTCAGGGACAACAGCACAAAATATTCCTAACAAAGCAATTTTTGTCCATTCTGATTTCTCAATTGAAAAACAGCTGGTAAATGCAAGGCTGGAAATAGCATGTCCAAATAGTGAGGCCATAAATGATTAACGATAAATGTTATTTGAGATTCTTTAAAAGGCCTTCCGTCTTATTAAAAAAACGTTGAATATCAATTAAAGAAGAACGTAATTCATCGTTCCATTTAATTTTATGCCGATTATCTCCGGAGGTCAATTCAATATAATATGTGAAATTTCCCGGTTTATCAATGTTCTTGGATTCAATGCCCAGCGCTTCCAATTTATCAAATGTCTGTTTGGTCAATTTTGGAGTCATAACAGAATAAGGCATATATTTCTTGGCTTTAAAGTCATACCATTCCACTTGACCTGTCCTGTGCACCTTGTATTCTTCATAAAGACCCGAGAAACCACCACCGGAACCCAAGATAAAGTAGCGTTCCTTCGTCTCAGGCTGGATGTTTTTATTCGAGCATGAGGTCGATATCAACCCTGTAAAGATCAGTGTAGCTAACAGCAATGAGAAGCAGTAGGTTTGGTTGAATCGATTTGGACTATGGTGCATCTGAAGTATCAATTTTGCATACAAGGTAGCCAAAACACCTTATCTGCCAGCAATATGTGATCTTGAGACGGACTTTTAAAACTATTTTCTATGCTATTTGTATCATTGTTCTAAATACAGATTCACATCTAATGCAAAAAGGATTACTATTCATGCCCGATATTTCCGGCTTCACAGAATTTGTGAAACAAACGGAAATCAAGCATAGCAAACACATAATAAAAGAATTACTCGAAATTCTTCTTGATCAAAACGAAGCTGATTTTGAGTTGGCCGAAATAGAAGGTGACGCCTTATTCTTATATCGAACTGATGGGGATATTGCTC
This sequence comes from Saprospiraceae bacterium, assembly GCA_965249735.1. Classification (GTDB taxonomy): domain Bacteria; phylum Bacteroidota; class Bacteroidia; order Chitinophagales; family Saprospiraceae; genus JANQSS01. The sequence goes on from CBDFMS010000015.1 coordinate 110,165, forward strand.
CACGGAAACTGATCGATCAAATACGATCGATGTACCTGGCATTTCACCAACATTTGTTGCATTATAAATACCGCCGAATATGTAATTGCGGCGCGTGCACAAATGCGGACGGCCTGCAATTAAAATTTATCGTCCATGAAGCCGAAATTGAGTTTATCGAAATAAGAGGCACAAAAAAACCGTTTGGCGAAGAAGTTATAAAAGTGCACCGCCTCTTAAAAAATACGATTCCTGAAAATGAATATGTGTTATTTACCTCAGAATATTTGGCGACCCGTGAAGATTCCGTCTCGAATGAATTTCCTGATTCGATTAAGCACCTCGAACAGACATTTGACTTTGGCCCGTACAACTATGGGTATGTAAATCTTGACCATTTAATTCAAGAATCATCTATAGACGATCCACAAGCACGCCCCATTCTTGGTCGTCAGCTCCTTTCCAAAGAGATCGAAATCGCAGCTGATCCAAAAGATGTATTTCAATTTATTGTAGACTTTGAAAAACGCCACTTATGGTCTCCGGGAGTAGACCGGGTTGACTATGATCCAAAGGCGATCAATCAAATTGGATCAGAACACATCTGTGTAATCGGTGGAAATAAAATAGCATTTTCCTCGGTCTTCTCAAATGTCGATGGAGATGACATGGTATTTATTGAGACATCAAAGAATGCACCTGTTATCAAAGATCTCAGTGGTGTCTATTCTGTTATTCCCACCGCCGATGGTGCACGTGTTGTAGCCAAATTATATACAAAGTCGACATCTCTTTTGAGTAAGCTAATGACTCCTCTTTTGCGATATAAAATCGGGGCAGGTACGGAAAAAGCCTTGCAATTGATGAAGGGTTTTGTAGAGGAGGGTAAATAGTCAAGAAATAATATCCCGGGATTAAATTTCTGTGTTCATTTAAAATCAGAAAAGGTGATAATGTTGGAAACCTCTAGTTCAATTTCATGCCACGCATGAATAATTCCTCAGGTGACAGGTCGGATTCGATGCGCTCATCTTCTGGAATTACCTTGATCAACTCCCTATATTTCTTTCTGGCATCGATAGCGAAGGTGCTGTCGTGATAATCAATAAATAATTTCTCATAAAGGTTAGCGGCTTGATTTAAATCATCAAACACGTTTTCATTTAATTGAGCAAGGGCATAAATTGAATTGTCAGCGCGGATGTCCTCCGGAAAATCGGACGCTACTCTGGCGTATAAATATGCGGCGTCCTCATATTGTTCAAGATCCATATGAGCATTAGCTCTTAAATAAAGTATGTCATCCTGGAGTCCGTGCCCATCATAAATATTCATTAAAATGGTCAATTGCTCAAAGGCCTCTTCATATCTGCGTTGAAATATTTTTAACTCGGCATCTGCATACACCATCAACGGATGCGCTGTTGTGTCCAATCCCAGGTTGTCCATGATGAAAACAGATCGATCAATGGCATCGTTCGCAATTAATTTGGTCGTCGAAGATTTTAAAATATCGAATTGTGCCTGGGCCCATTCAAAATCTCCTACGTAGTAAGACAACAAGGCATTTCGATAGCGGGCAACTTCTCCTAAATGTTCTTCCGGAAAATCTTTGTCCACCTGAGCGTATAGTAAGGTTGCTTCCCATCGATCCCCTTTTAATAAAAACAGGTCCCCAAGTTCGAGTTTTGCATTGGCCAATACCTGCTTGTTGACGCCGGGCATTTGAACAAGTTCTTCTAGTGTATTGACAGCTTTTTCACTGTCTTTTAGGTATCTGTTTTGAAAGCGCGCCAGATCCAAAATGACATAGGCTGAGTTTGCCGTTCGACCATAAACATCCAAAAAAGAAAGGTATTCTGCTTCCAGAGAATCCAGGGTTGTTTGACCCCCATTTCCCTGAACGATCAAACTCCTCTTGGTTTTTAGCAATTCGGATTTGGCAGACAAGTAGAAGGAATTGTTTTTTGATTTTTTGCGGATGATATATTTGTAGGCTTCTATAGCTGTTTTATAATCTTCGTGGTTCGCGGCGATTTGACCCAACTTAAAGATGCGTTGACCATTTTCTTCCAGTTTTCGGTCCAGGGCACGAGCTTGCCTCAAGGCAGCGGGAAAGTCCTTGAGTTGCACAAGGGACCATTCCAGAAATTCGGTAAAGACGATCCTGTCCGGGTGATTTTGGATGAAGACATACAATTTCTCTTGCAACTGCTCATGGTTCTCAGGTGTCAAATTCCGTTGCAACTGTCGTTTAACATGTACCGCATTCTTTTTATTTTGAAGGACTGAAAGCAAACAATACTTGATGAGACGATCTTTATCCTGAGCATAATCCGAAAGCGCGCGTAATTGATTTGCAAACCGCACAGTATCCCTTATCAGTACAGCACCTTTTTCATACGTCTCAATGGCCATATCATAATTTCGAATTTTCTGGAACTCCTGGCCCAGGCGGGCGATCATAGCTCCGTCGGGGGTGAGTCGCTCTATGGCTTCCTCGTAAATCGCATCCGCCTGATCCGATGCCCCTGTGGCAATCAAAATAGAGGCCTTTTTTATTAACAGTGAAGGGTTTTTTGGTTCTGCTTTTATCCGTTTATCGATGTCCTTATGTGCCGCTTCATATTGATCAGATTGCAATAGACAGGTGAAAAAGCGATCGTAATAGTGGGTTCTGTTCTTGCTTTTTTCCCAAAGGTTCATATATAATACCGCCGCCTTTTCATACTCGCCGGTACTATAGTATTGATTGGCCAATTTCTCATTGGTCTGTTGGCCCATGGCGACACCTCCTGTGAAGAGGATCAATACGATGAAGATTAAATTTCGCATGCTGTTTGTTAACGCAAGAATAGGAATTAAAGTGTTCATGTAAAAGAGGGACAAGGTGAAATTCAAATTTGATGGCTGAACATATCCGATGGAAAGGGGCAATGTAATATTGCAATATTACGATAGGAGGAGGTGTTTTCTCTAAAGGCTTATTCCAAAATACCTGGTTGAATTATCATAATGAAGGTTTCACTTTCTTCAATTCAACTACCCCTCGAACTCCAACATTTAAAACCAGGTTCCCTATATGGAATATACCAGATGGCCTCGGATTTTGAACAATAATTTCGTTTATAAAATCATTCGGCAGAATTAGGAAATACATCCGTTTTAGTAACTCAAGATATTCATTCATGATTAAAATTCTGCTCATTCCATCATAAACCCAACGAAGAAGTCAGGGACCTCCATCCCCTCTATACACCAAATAGTCATGGTATTGAACGATAAGGTATTTAAATTTTGTGCGAAAATTTATCCGGCTAATCATAGAGTTTTCCAAATAGATTTTGGTTTTGGTTTTGGTTTTTAATTTAATATTTGTTGTTTTTTGATTAATTTCAGTATATTTCCTTTAGGCAATATTGTCTTTTCATTCAACCCCAAGAATTATGAAAAACGTAACCCTTTTAATGTCATTCGGACTTCTTTTACTGTCTTCCTGTAGCACGGAAGAGTTGACTCCTACCACATCGAATCTGGAGGAGAGTATTCCTTCTTATTTTGTCACCTCCGTATCCACGAACGAAGGAAATGTCCTGGAAACCATCCTATTTGATCCGCAGGAAACTGGTTTAGTTTCTGCAATCGAGAGAGGTAGTGGAAATAGCGCTCATACCCATGGTGAATATAGCATGGGTGGAGATAGCATCACTTTTTCAGGAACGGAAAATGGAGGAGGAATACACGGTAGTGCTGTTTATAAGACATCCAACGGAACTAGTTCCGCACATGTTATTCTTGAGACAATCTGTGTATGGATTGACCCGATTAACACAAATGAGGCTATCTACGCAGGTGTTATTACTGAAGTAATCGAGAATACATTCCCACCAGTTGTATTTCCTCCTCCTGGTCCAACCTTAGAAATCTATCAACTAGATGACAAGATTTATTTCAAAGTGATAGATAATGGTCAAGGTGACAATGCTCTTCCAGACGAACACCAAGGAGTAGTATTTGCAACTATTAATGGCAGCACTTTCCCAAGTTGTGGCGTAAGTTTACCTTGGTACCTTGGTACCAGGACAGACGTAAATGCTCCAGGTCTCATTAAAGTAAACGATTAAATCGAGTGGAGACATTGTTTTTGCTCGCACAAAACAATATGTGAGATAAAATGAAGGAGTCAAGATAGAAGTCTTGACTCCTTCACTATTTTTAGTCGTGGAAAAAGGTTTGAAATGGCTTCAATGGAATACTTTACCGGGTTTCAAGCATATTCTCATTTGCCATTGATTTATGTTGATTCCGCGTACCAGATTCAAGCACTCGGTCTAAATGCCAACGAAATCGGTAATCATAAAATCATCCATGACCTTGAGTACATGTTTTCTATCTTCGGTAAATCACAACTCATTTTTCTAGTATGAAAATTCTTTACGCGTGTTTCTCTTTTCTTTTGCTCTTCCAAGTCAGCCGGGCACAAGACGTCATTGAGTTTATTCCTTTTGCCGAGGGTCTAAATTCACCTCTGGATATTGTCAATGCCGGCGATTCGATGCTATATGTCGTCGAAAAACGAGGCATTGTAAAGCTCATTGATCCACAGGGCAATGTGCTGCCGGATCCCTTTTTAGATATTGAAAATCAGGTAAACAGTGGAGCCGGAGAGCGGGGGCTTTTGGGATTGGTTTTCCATCCGGCATACCCCGATTCACCCTATCTGTATGTTAACTATACGGACTATAATGGTGGTCGGACCGTGATTTCACGATTTGAAACAGATGCTTCGAATTTCGCTGAAGCGCTTCCAAACAGTGAAAAGACGATCATGACGATTCCTCAGCCCTTTAATAATCACAACGGCGGTGATCTGGCCTTTGGCCCGGATGGATATCTCTATATTCCTACGGGAGATGGTGGATCAGGTGGAGACCCACAAGGAAATGGCCAAAATCTCATGGCCATGCTCGGTAAGCTGCATCGAATTGATGTGGACAACGGTGATCCCTATTCGATACCTGATGATAATCCATTTGCATTTGATGACTTTGCCGCCGACGAAATTTGGTCTTACGGCTTACGCAACCCCTGGCGGGTTGATTTTGATCCGCAGACAGGAGACCTGTACATAGCTGATGTAGGACAAAATGCCTGGGAAGAAATAAACGTTCAGGAAGCCGGCGCTGAAGGAGGCCAAAACTACGGCTGGCGGTGTTACGAAGCTGATGCAACCTATAATCCAACAAATTGTCAGGACTCGGGCTATGTATTTCCCGTACACGCATATCCCCATATAGCATCGATTTCATGTCGTGCCTCGATTACCGGTGGTGTTGTATACAGGGGAATGGATCATCCCGGTCTGCAAGGCAAATATTTGTTTGCCGACTACTGTACCGGAATGGTGGGTGCTTTATACCGGGATCAAAATTTAGGGTGGGTTGCCGACACGATTGCACAATACGATCCATTTGAGATTGCTGCATTTGGACGTGATTATCGAGGTGAAGTGTATATGGCTGCCATAAGAGATGGTGATATTTTCAAAATTGCTGATAAAAATTCTTCGATTAATAATTACCAAAATACGATTCAACTTGCGCTTGAAAATCCAGTGCGCAATAAAATAATAATTATTGGCGATCTTGAATTTGACTCCGGAATTATATTCAATAGCCAGGGCAAACAAATGAAACAATTAATATCAACGACTCGTCAAGTCGATGTTTCAACCTGGCCCACGGGCTTGTACATTATATCGCTGCGACATCAAAATAATATTTACAACCAAAAAATAATTGTAACATCAAATTAATTAGCGCTTAGCATTGATATAAAAATCCAATATTTGGGAAACTTAGAATAGTCGCATTAGCTTGCGCATCGCACGCAAAATTTACTTTGCGGCATAAGAATTAATCGCTTTTCCGGGATGGGGTTTCCACAGCGATCACATAAACCAAAATCATCGTCATCAATTTTATTGAGCATGCTTTTTAATGCACTCAATTTTTCCTTGGCCGAGCGCAGAGCAGCATCGACAACACTTTTATTATTGATGGCATCCATGCGTGATATCCTTCCAATTGAATTTTCAGGTGTGATGGGCTCAGCCATACTTTCGTACCCAACGATTTGAGATTTGGTTTTTATAATCCGTTGTTCAATCAACGATTTTATTTCTTGCTTTTTGACCTTATCCATCGTGTGAAGATAAAACAGCCATCCGAAACGAGTGTCCAGAACATGTGAAATCGCTCTATCGTAGGCGCACGATCCGATGAAATTTCATGGCCCGGACACCGATCGACCATCTCCGGGATATGAAAATCACAGAATTCTGGATTACGTGGGCTATAAAGTATATCGCATCCTGTGTAATCCGTATTTTCGCGCCTTCAAAAGCTAAAGATCATGTACAGAACACACCACTGTGGAGAATTACGAATGGAGCATGTCGGCCAGGAAGTCACTATGGCCGGCTGGATGGCCGTATCAAGGGAGTTTGGAGGATTGACATTTGTCGACCTGCGCGATCGGTATGGTATCACGCAATTGGTCTTCGATATGGAGAGTAATGCCGACTTGTGCACTCAAGCAAGAGATCTCGGCAGAGAATTCGTCATCCAGGTAAAAGGGATGGTCTCAGAACGATCAAATAAGAACCCAAATCGGGATACAGGGGATATCGAGATCCTGGTTTCTGAATTGAACATTCTCAATGAATCTGAACTACCACCATTTACCATCGAAAATGAGACAGACGGTGGAGAAGAACTGCGTTTAAAACACCGCTACCTCGATTTACGAAGACCACAGGTTCAGGAAAAACTATTTTTCAGAAGTCGCCTCGCCATCGAAACCAGAAAATATTTGGCCAGTCAGGAATTTATTGAAGTCGAAACACCCTTTTTAATTAAAAGTACGCCGGAAGGTGCACGCGATTTTGTTGTCCCAAGTCGAATTCATGAAGGTCAGTTTTATGCACTGCCCCAGAGTCCACAGACCTTTAAGCAATTATTAATGGTGGCGGGATTTGATAAATATTTTCAAATTGTAAAATGTTTTCGGGATGAGGATTTTCGTGCAGATCGTCAACCGGAATTTACACAGATCGATTGCGAAATGTCTTATGTCGAACAAGAGGATATTTTAAATACATTCGAAGGACTGACCAAACACGTATTTAAAGAGTTAAAAGGTATCGACCTCGATGATTTTCCGCGTATGACATACGACGAGGCTATTGCGCATTACGGATCGGACAAACCCGATATTCGATTTGGGATGATTTTTACCCAATTAAATAATCAAGCCCAGGGACATGGTTTTGGCGTTTTTGATGACGCTGAATTGGTCGTCGGTATTTGCGCTCCGGGTCAAGCCGAAGATTTTTCAAATAAGGACATCAATAAATTAACCGACTGGGTAAAGCGCCCTCAAGTTGGCGCCAAAGGGTTAGTTTATGTAAAACTCAATCAGGATGGAACAATAAAATCTTCCATTTCTAAATTCTACTCTGACGAGCAATTGAAATCATGGGGTGATATTATGGGTGCCAAACCCGGAGATATGCTTTTAATCTTAAGTGGCGAAGCTGAAAAAACACGCAAGCAACTTGGTGAACTGAGACTTGAAATGGGGCGTCGTATGGATCTCATGGATCCGCAAGAATTTAAACCCCTGTGGGTCCTGGATTTTCCACTGCTGGAATGGGATGAAGAATCGAACCGGTTTCATGCCATGCATCACCCGTTTACCTCACCTAAAAAAGCAGACATCGAGCGTATGCTGACGGGTGACCATGAGACCATGAAAAGTCTGCGGGCTGACGCTTATGACCTGGTCTTAAATGGATCGGAAATTGGTGGTGGGTCGATTCGGATTCACGACCGACCGTTACAGGAAAAGAATTTCAAATTACTCGGGTTTTCGGAAGAGGAAGCCAAAGAACAATTTGGATTTTTATTAAATGCATTTAGATACGGTGCACCTCCACATGGTGGAATTGCATTCGGTTTTGACAGATTGTGCACGTTGATGCAAGGCAGTGATTCTATCCGTGAAGTGATTGCTTTTCCAAAAAATAATCAAGGGCGAGATGTGATGATCGACGCACCGGCATTAATTGATGCCGATCAATTAAAAGAATTGTCCCTGGATGTGGTGAAAAAGGATGCGTAATTATTCGTCCGATTTAAATTGTTCTATAACATCACTGACGTCTTCGTATTTTTTCCAGGTTTCAGGTCGCTCAAAGTCTTGCCCTGATATGAGGACTTTAGCATTCGGATAATTTTCTTTTATTTTTTTCCAGGTAGTATCCTCCCAATACGCTTTATCCATTTCCAATAATCTCACACCTTTTAATGGCCCGCTAACAGCTCGACCAATAAGTGGCCACCACAAACTCTCTGTTTCGCGGTCCCAAAACACAAATCCATCCAGGCCATCCCATATATCTTCGTCAAAATAGGTATAGCCGCTCAGAGCAAACGTGAGTTCTTTGTCCCCGTATTGTCGTACATAAATAGCGCCAAGATCAGCCAGAATACAATACGCCGCCATGATGGGTTTCCCATTCAATCGATCATTGACAATTTCATGGCGAGTCAGATCTTCAACCGAATAGGCCTTGACATCTTCACCTGAATATGCCAAAAGAAACCTGGTGTCGTCCGTCCATATTTTATCCGCCGCCTCTACGCTGGTAAACACGGGTGCGAGCAATGCCGGAAAACGTTCCCTTCCTATCCCATAGTGAAATTGCTCGTCTTTAAGTTCTAAATTACTAACATCAAAATGCTGTGCGTCCTCTTTCCCGCCGTACAACATATTCTTTCCTTCCACTTCAAAGAACTTACCTCTTTCGACGGCAAGTGGTCGCTTAGGTTTTTGCTCATCGTTATGATTCTGGGATAAGCCCAGATTCGGTCCGAGTGACATACAAAGTATGAAAATGAAGGTCCGAAATGGCATCCTTGATATGCGATTGTGACATTCTGGTTGGTTGGTTCCGATCAGTCTCATGAATAACTTGTTTTAATATCTAATTACATCTTGTCGTAAGATAACCACTATAACACGAACTTGTTTGATTGTTCAGTCCAGCTATTGGCCTCGTTCACTTGAGCTTTCTTGACTAATCCCGTCTAATTTTCAAATTATCGTGACTATTCTTTTAATCTGCATTATCATTGTCTGGAGAATTGAATGTCCATAAAATGGCGAACCTCCACTATCAATCTGAAGAAGCAATAAATGAAGTAAAGCGCCTACTACTTGAGTATTATGGAATAAATGCGCAAATAACTCCGCTTTATGGTGAGGCTGACATTAACTATAAAGCCACTGATGTGGCCGGAAACAAATTCACAGTAAAACTGAGCAGTCCTTCAGTTAGCCCAAGTGCACTTGATTTTCAGATGAAAATATTGGAACATGTCAGTTCATCTAATCTGCCATTTGACACCCCTCAGCCCCGGTTGTCAATAATCAATAATTATTCTCATCAAATCGATTCCGGTCCCTGGAAGGATTTTCATCTGCGTTTGCAATCATGGGTCACCGGGCGAGTATTGGATGATGTGAATCCTCGTAATGTTCAAATATTAAATGACTGGGGAACAACCGCAGGGTATTTATCTTCTGCTCTGGAAGGATTTGATCATGAGGAAGCGCATCGGTTTTATGCCTGGAATCCCAGTGAAACCCTTTTTTCCCGAAAATACCTTTCGTTCATTAAAAACGAAAATCACCAAAACATTGCCGAATACTTTTGGAATTATTTTGAATCCACTGTCTTACCCAAATTGCCTGATCTGTGCCAGGGAATTAATTACAACGATGCCCATGAATTAAATTTATTAGTGGCAACGGATTTACATAATCCAACAATATCGGGCGTAATTGATTTTGGGGACGCGATATATACACACACAATTAACGAATTGGCCATTGCTTGTGCCTATGCCGCTATGAAGATGTCCGACCCGCTATCCGCTTGTTGTGCCGTTTTACGTGGATATAACAAAGTATTTCCATTAGAAGAATCTGAACTCGCTGTACTATACGGACTCATTGCCGGCCGTCTTTTAATCTCGGTTAGCCACGCTGCTAAAAACCGGGAAGAACGACCTGAAAATGCGTATTTATTTGTCAGCGAAGACGCCGGATGGGAATTATTGGAAAAATGGCGAGGGATTCACCCCAATTACTGCTACTATCGCTTTAGACAAACATGCGGTTTAATAGCCTGCCCCACATATACATCATTTCAAAAATGGATTGCCAACAACCGGGAAAACATTAATCCGGTCATTGATTTTAATCATAAAGAATCGATACATCTCGATTTATCTGTCGGAAGTGATGAACTGGGCCATCCGACTAATTGGAAAAATTCGCACATATTTTCGAATAAAATCGCTTCTATTCTTCGGGGTGCAGAAGCCGAAATAGGTTATGGCGGATACTTGGAAAATCGGCCTTTTTACTCGAGTGATGCTTATGAAAAGATGACAAATAATGGCATTCGACGCCGCACCTGTCATTTGGGTATGGACATATGGACAGAAGCGGGGACTGCCGTAATTGCACCCTTGGATGGTCGGGTATTTTCGGTTTTTGACAATGCCGGAAAAGACAATTATGGACCGACTATTATTCTTGAACATGCCGTCTCGGATGACCTGACGTTTTACACGCTTTATGGGCATCTGGGAATGGAATGTCTGGAGAAATTAAAAAAGGGAGATCCCATAATTCGAGGGCAACAAATTGCAACTTTAGGTAGGGCAGAAGTCAATGGCGGATGGCCGCCCCACTTACATTTCCAGGTTATCCTGGATATACTCGATGCGACGCATGATTTTCGAGGGGTATGCCTGCCGGACCACGTGGAAACCTGGTCGAGTATTTGTCCTGACCCCAGCCTCTTTTTATCAATTCGATCGGCAGATCAAAGAATTAAATTATCAACAGCTGACATCCACCAAAAGCGAGAAAAACATTTAGGCCAAAATTTAAGCGTCAGTTATCAAAAGCCTTTGCACATCGTGCGTGGGTATTTGTCGTATTTGTACGACAATCAAGGACAACGATTCCTGGATACAGTAAACAATGTTGCTCATGTCGGGCATCAACACCATCGAATTGTCAGGGCCGCACAAAAACAAATTAATTTACTCAATACCAATACCCGTTATTTACATCCGGCTATCGTCGAATATGCTGAGGATTTATTGAACACATTTCCGCCCGAATTAAATAAAATATATTTTACGAATTCAGGAAGCGAAGCCAACGAACTGGCACTGCGAATGGCACAGATATATTCCGGGCAACGGGACGTCATTTCCGTGGAAATGGGCTACCATGGAAATACAGGTGCTGCTGTCGATATCAGCAGTTATAAATTCGATCGCAAAGGTGGAAAAGGAAAACCGGCGTTCACACATGTTGTCCCCATGCCAGATTGTTTTCGTGGCATCCATGCCGGAAAAGAAAACGCCGGAATATTATATGCAGCACATATTAAAAAGCGAATTGAAGAAATTCAATCTATCGGCCGAAATGTTTCTGCATTTATTTGTGAAAGCATATTAAGTTGCGGGGGGCAGGTCCCATTACCTGATGCTTATTTGTCCTCCGCTTACAAACATGTCCGAAAGGCCGGCGGACTGTGTATTGCCGATGAAGTGCAGGTAGGTTTTGGCCGAATAGGTGAAGCCTTCTGGGGATTCGAATTACAAGGTGTCGTGCCCGATATTGTTACCCTTGGAAAACCGATAGGAAATGGACACCCCATAGGCGCAGTCGTAACGACAACTGAAGTCGCAGAAGCTTTTGACAATGGCATGGAATATTTTAATACCTATGGTGGCAATCCGGTTTCTTGTCGTATTGGGCACGAGGTATTGCGTATTATAGGCGAAGAAGGGCTTCAAAAAAATGCACTCGAAACCGGCGCGTATTTAATGACAAAACTCAGCCACCTCCGGGCTCAATATCCCATCATTGCCGATGTGCGTGGGCATGGATTATTTATTGGTTTCGAACTTTGCATACCCAAAACCGATCATATTCCTGCAACCTTACACGCACATTATTTGGTCAATCGCATGCGCGATCGCGGCATTCTCATGAGTACGGATGGACCCGATGAAAATGTGATTAAAATAAAACCTCCGATGTGCTTTTCAAAACAGCAGGCCGATATTTTAATCGAAAACCTTGCCGTCGTCTTTCAAGAAAATGTTATGATGGAATGATAAGGCTTTCTGGTAACTGCACCGCCACGTTGCCCATAGCAAGCAGGCTTTTATGAAAGAGGCCAAAAATGGTAGGCGTAATTAATAGTGGGTGGTTGTGTAGTTACAATCGTTTTTATTCTTCTTCAATTTGCCACCTCGAAATATAATAGATAAGGCCGGCGGTAAATAAGAAAAAAGTATTTCGAAACAGACTTATTTCATTCCAGTCATAGCTAAGTGATCCAATCGACTGTAAGTATGAGGCAACCAGTTTAAATCCTGAAGTCACTGCAAGGTATACCGCCCATAATTGCAAGACGAGGAATAAATAAGGCTGTCGTAAATAAAGAAAAAAAGCCGATGCACCGATGAGTGTGAGCGGAATCAAACCCAAGGGGTTCATGACAAGAAGTGTAATAAACAAGTGCCAGATTAAAAAACCCACAATAAGCACCCAGAGAACATATTCAGACAGACGGGATTTTAATTTTATAGACATGTGATTATTCGTCGCAAACAGACTTGATTGTCTGTTTTAAATGATAAATAAATTCAACCTGATTAATTGATCATCGGAAGATGTTTTACAATGTAATCGGGGATTCCATCCTTATGTAGTGTAATTGATATCGTTTTCATACGAAAATAGGCGGCTGACATATAGAGATAGCCTTTGAGTTCACTAATCTCTCCCCAGCTGTTTTTAATTTTGTAATATTTATTTCCTACCTCGTCATGAGCAATTCCAACAATGTGCATTAGGTGGTCATCCGTCGTTGTATAAGCTTCAAAGTTCTGTTGTCTTAATTCTACCGTTACTTGTACTTCGTCCACAGGTTCTTTAAATAATTTTTCATCTTTGAAGTCTACCGGCAATATCGCCAGCCCTTCTTTGGCTGAAAATCCTTTTTCACTCACATCACCATCCCACGCTACGGAGTATCCTTGTTTTATTGCATCATCAACGATGGCCTCCAATTCAGTCAAGGGGACATTAATAAATGAGCCATTGCTAAAATTATCCGGAATTTCAAGAATAAACGAAGTGTAGTACGGGTGATGTCTAAATGATGTTAAATTGACATAATTTTTAGGATTTAATCCTAAGTTCGCGGCAAATGTTCCTGGATGGTATTGCTTGCCTTCGAGTGCAAATGACTCCGGGACTTCTCCCAGATAAACATCCAAAATAGCGTCGAAACCATCATCCCATTTATCACTTAATCGCTTACGACCAATCAATGCATCTAAATACCCTTTTAAGACCGCTGAAAGTTCACTATGATCATGTGCAGTGACACCTTCGGTCTTACCGGAATACACGTCTTCCGGTACAATTCCATGACGCATAACCGTATTAATAAAGTCATGCGATAAACTCCCTTCACTGAAATTTGCCTTGCCTTTTCGCAATACATAATTTAGGGCTTTATCCTTATAAATATTTCTGACTACATACATTTCGGACAGGTCATAATCTCCTTTTCCCACGCGCATCAACTCAGACTCCAAAAAAGAACACGTGGCAAAACTCCAGCAAGTGCCTGTTCGCTGTTGGTTTTTAACAGCCGTACATCCCACTTCGTGTTTGTCTGTAATTTTATACTGAGCTGTACTGTTATGTGAAATAAACAGCGCTAAAATGAATAGGAGAATAGATAAACTGGTTTTCATATTGAAATTTTTATGGGCAGCAAATATAATGTTAATTCATGGCCCGGGATTTTGTGAAGGTTGATTCCAAATGATAAACTTAGTTTTGTCTTCTAATATTCTGCATTTGAAATATTTCCTACACCTATCCTATCACGGGGGCGATTATCACGGTTGGCAACGTCAAATAAATGCACGGTCTGTCCAGGAAGTCTTTGAACATCACCTATCCAAATTGCTAAAGAAGAAGACCCATGTGATTGGCTGTGGCCGAACGGATACCGGTGTTCATGCCAGTCAATACTTTGCACATATTAAGGTGGATGATCCACTTCATGAGGAATTTGTCTTTCGTATAAATAAAATCTTGCCCGATAGCATTGCGGTAAATGAAGTCATCGAAGTCGACCGGAAGGCGCATGCCCAGCACGATGCCACCACAAGAAGTTATTCATACTATTTGCATCTGGACAAAAACCCGCTTATCGGTCAGTTAAGTACCGGTTTCGACCTGAATATACTCGACATCCCAATCATGCAAGAGGCCCTGCACTATGTTCTGCAGAACGAGGATTTTCATGTGTTATGTAGAAACCCCAAGGTCTATAAGTCGACCATCTGTCACATGCATGAAGCTGCAATCACGGTGAGTGATGACGGGCAACGTGTCAAGATGCACTTCACGGCTGATCGTTTTCTTCGCACAATGGTCCGCTTACTCGTATCAAAAATCCTGAAAATTGGCACCAAAAAACTCGATTTAAATGATTTTAAAAATCATCTTTCAACTCGTCGCCCTTTCCCCCATTTCGATCCTTCACCTCCACAGGGCTTGCATTTGACCAAGGTTGTCTATCCTTTCCTACAGCGGCCGAACACGCGCAATTTGCTGGACTTTTGATTTCTTACCCATCAAAAATCCTATATCGTAATTTCTTATCTTCGCGGTCCGTTACAGAATGTGCATGAGCGACAAAGAACAACAAGAAGAGCCAAACGAAGAGCAGGAAAGGCTGGACAAACTACATAAGGATGAAATTTTTGAGCGTGAGCTTTTACCTTTCATTGATGCCTTACACAATTTCGCTTACAATCTCTGCTTCAACGCAGACGAAGCCAATGACCTGGTTCAGGAGACTTACCTCAAGGCATACCGCTTTATCAAAAGTTATCAGACAGGAACTAATGCGAAAGCATGGTTGTTTAAAATTCTGAAAAACGTTTACATCAATCAATACAGAAAGCGCAGTCGACGACCGACAAGTGTCGATATTGATGAAGTAAATGTCTACACCGAGTCTGATGATGATCAGGCCCGCCAGGCTTATCTGGATCTTCGAAAGGAAATGTTCGATGGCATGTTGGGAGACGAAGTAACAATCGCATTGAATTCGTTACCCGTCGAGTTCAGAACTGTAATCTTACTATGTGATATAGAAGGATTCAGTTATGAAGAGATTGCCAAGATCGTTGACAAACCGATTGGAACCATTCGATCCAGACTATTCAGAGCCCGAAATATGTTAAAGGAGAAGTTGAAAAATTACGCAGATGAGTTAGGATACGACGATGTCAGGGGTGCCAAGAATAAAACCAATTGATGACGAATAGTGTCAGTTTGAAGTCAAAACTTACTATTCGTCATACCAAATAGCATTTTTTTTCTATTTTTATGCCGATTCGCGTCACGATACACTGAGAAAAACCAAGTAGTTTAGATCCTAAGAACAAAACTTCGATTCATTAATCGTTTTAAAAATGTTCTGAAATGAAAAACCAAGAAAAAATGCAGGACTTGCCCCGGCAGATCAGTATGTTTCTAGACAACGAACTGAGCCAGGATGATCAGGCAAACTTTCTCAACACCGTAAAGGACAATTCCCAGTTCAACAACATGTTGGACAATGAACGTTCATTTCGAAATTTTGTCAAGCAAAATGTGCCCCGGAGTCATGTCTCACCGGCACTTATCAAGAATATTAAGGACAAGATTAGATTTGCCTAGCCGTCTCAGCGAGCACGTAATCGCCTCGCTCTTCCAGGATTAAAATAAGAAGCCAAGGGATATCTGCATGGATAGATTCCTATCCGTATCATCGCGCAGAATAAATTGCTGATCCTGTGTTACAGAAGCACGGGAAACATCGGTCTCTTCTTTAGTCACATCTGAAATACTGTACATGAATCGCCCTTTCAAATTCAGACTGTTGTTTAGATAGTATCCTACCTGGGCAATCAATCCGACATCGAATCGATTAAAGAACTTTTCACCCGGATCAGTCAGGTATTCATAGTATGCACCAACTGTGCGGGGTTCGTCGAACGTGGCACCATCTACCGCTATCGTTTGTACGCCGAAGGTTTCTTCGCCAAATTCGTTTTTGAAGTAATTATAGTCGTTGTTAATAAAGAAGGTCTCGACGGAACTGCCTCCTGAAGCACGCTCAGAAATCCGCAATTCGCCATCGGCTTTTGATACCACCATATAGGCGACATAGGCACCCGCTCCAACCTCAAATCGCTCACCAATCCTATGAAATGCAACAACAGGTATGTCGAGGTATCCATTGAGAATTTTTAGCGATTGTACGCGATTAATCTGCGTAAACCGGCGTTGTGCACTTTGCAAACCAAACACGTGATAAGAATCACCATCCAATTCTATACGACCGCCTCGTTGCGCATAAGTCAGCCCAAACTGTATTCCGAAAAGATCAGTAAAATATCGGCGGGCGTAGAATGATAAATGAAATCCTGAATTAAACTTTTGTGTTTCAAAATCTCCGCCGCTATCATCCATCTCCAGGTCTCCCTGAATTTTTGAATTTGCCCACCCTAACTCAAAGCCGGCTTTCCATTCCGAACTTTGTGCAATAGATGACATGCCTGCGAACAGACAAAGGAGTCCGGCCACGATTACAGTTCTTATTCTTTGTGTTATCCTCATATCGCGAATATAATCATAGTTGTCTGAGTCATCAACGTTTGATAGTTCGTATATGTGCCGTTAATTTGCAGTGAATTCATCATTCATCAGCACGCGTATTTTCATGTCCCGACGACAAAAACTAGAAAAATTTGAGGCCATTAGTTCAATGCCCCATGTCTATCAAAACTACAGTTACGATCAACCTGAATTGATCAATTATCAACGGGAGTCGGTAAGTTTAGCAGGCAAGTGGAATACTGATCATTTTGGCAAACAGGCACCCCTGATCTTAGAGCTTGCATGTGGTCGGGGGGAATACTGTCTCGGGCTGGTTGAACTCTATCCTGAAAACAACTACATAGGTGTTGATATCAAAGGGGCTCGAATATGGAAAGGCGCAGAACAGGCGCTTGAAAGAAACTTATCTCAAGTGGCCTTTCTACGATCAAAAATTGAAATCATCGATCGCTTTTTTGGCATTGAAGAAGTCGATACGATATGGATCATCTTTCCTGATCCATTTCTAAAATCGAGCAAGTCAAATAGACGATTAACGGCTCCGCCATTCCTTGACAAGTATCGAAAAATACTCAGTAAAAAAGGAAGTATAAAATTAAAAACCGACTCCCCTGAATTATTTGAATTTACCTTAGATGTGATTAATTCGGATCCTTCTACTCAAATAGTGAATCGCATAGACGACATCCATCACACTGATCACGATTTAGCGGAACTGAATATTATTACTTATTATGAAAAAATGCACCTGGCCAACAATCGGATAATAAATTATATTGAGTTTAAATTTATTTGAAAATTATTTGATTAATAGTTTTCAAATTCTTCCAATTCGGTCAGAAAGTCTGCGAGTTCGCTCAATGTTGCATCTTCTGTCTCTTCTTCGGATAAAAGTGCTGTGAACAATTCGTCCTCGACACCAGCCAGGTAGTCGGTTTCAGTGGCTACATGATCTGCAAAAGTATTGGAATTTCCCAATCGAAACCAACCAAATGAAACAACTGCAAGGAGGGTAATACTCGCAGCGATCGACATCCAGGGCTTCCACATGCGTCGGGTTTTAGCCTGTGTCGATTTTGCTTCGACAGTTTTGGAAATGACTTCGTCTTCTAATTTTTCAAAATAATTAGAAGGTATGCTGAAATTCTTTTTTATATGTTCTTCGCTATTTTTCATAGTCGGGTCAATTATTCATTAATATTCCTGCTTCAATGCAGTTTCTATTTTCTTTTTTGCATGATGAAATTGTGCTTTGAGCCCACCTACACTTGTCCCCACGATATCCGCAATTTCCTGGTAATTCATATTTTCATAATACTTCAATAAAAACACCTGTTTTTGTTTCGTCGGAAGTCCCATGACTATTTTTTCGAGAATAAGAGCTGCTTCCTCGCCATCGAAAAAAGGGTCGGCTCTCAGTCGGTCGCTCCAGTCTTCCAAATAAGCTTCATCGCTACCGGCGTGTTTTTTACGTTTTCTGATGAGGGTCAGGGCTTCATTTGTCGCTATACGATACAACCATGTGTACAAACCGGATTTTCCCTGAAATTTCTCAATGTTCTTATACACTTTTACCCACATATTCTGGACCACATCATCAGCATCTTCATGCACACCAACCATTTTTCGTACATGCCAATACAAGCGCTCTTTATACGTGGACAAGAGCATACGAAAGCCCTTGTCCTTTTCTGCCGGCAACAGTAGGTGCTTCAGAATATCCTGATCCGTATACGTTTTCTGCACGTTTGATTTCGTGTCTGTTACTATCTTAGACGACATCCCCACATAATCGTTTAATCGGGATTACGATGTTGGAAGATACAAACTTCCTCCGGCATAATTTCCGCATAGACAGGGTGTTAGAGACATACTTGCTGTTACTATCAGATACATTCGTCCTGTTCCCATGGATGTTCATCTGAAAACTTCCTGTGACCTTGGTTAGTTTTATACCTTTTCGTGCCGATAATTAAAAGCAATCAACATGAAACATTTAGTCCTCCTAATCCTTACAGGTTCTTTTCTTTCTACCTCCCTATTTGCGCAGAACTCTACCATCCTGGTCCCGATCCACCATATGTTCGATGGTATGCGGGCGGGCGATTCATCTATGATCGCATCTGCTTTCACAAAGAATGCTACGCTCGAATCCTATATCGCCTCCGATGAAGGAGTTAAAACACACACCACAAAAGCTTCTGAATTTATCAAATCGGCAGGACAGCCGCATGACAAAGTTTGGAATGAAGTCATCTGGAGCTATGATATTCGAAAGGATGGCCCACTGGCTACGGTCTGGACAGAATACACCTTTTATCACGGCGATCGATTGAGTCATTGCGGCGTGAATGCATTCCAACTCATACAGCAAGATGATGATTGGAAGATTGCCCGCATAACCGATACCCGAAAACGAGATAATTGTCGAGGGTTGTCCGATGAAAATAATCAGGAAGCACTTTTGCAACAGGAAATAGATGACCAGGTTTGGCGATCATTTCGAAAAGCGTATTCTGATTTCGATGCAGAATTGATGAACTCCGTCCATCACGATGATGTGATTCGCGCTTCAAGTTGGTCCATTCAGATCGGAGATGAATACAAATCACGAAATGCAGAACGGTACCAAGCAGCAAAAGAAAGAGGAGACAAGCGAACCATCGATTTTTATTTTGAGTCGAGAAAAACAACAAAAACACACGCCGTCGAAACAGGATATTATAAAGTTACTTCTACCCGAAATAATAATGTAAATGAATCATATGGTTATTTCCATATTATATTGAAAAAGGAAAATGACCGATGGCAAATTTTATACGATTGGGATACAGATGCGATTAATGGATCCAAAATAAATGCTGATTGGTTGAAAGACTTAATCTTATTTGAATAGGAGCTCCCTCCAAAGTTTCAAGTATTGCCTGATATCGTGCTGAATGAACTTAGGTTCGGAATTTGTGTTTAGGGGTTTAAACTAAGGAGAATATATGCGAACGATTAAATCTATTCACAAATCGCAAAAAGTCAACATGGGGGGTATTATACTTGATCAACCCTTGCCCGTTGGGGATTTAAATTACGTAGATCCCTTTTTACTCATCCATCATTGGAAGGAGGTCTTACCCGGGGGCAAACTCAAAAAGATGTCGGGGTTGGACCCCACCCGCATCGCGGATTTAGCCCTGTAACGGTAATTTACGACGGTGCTATCCATCACAGGGACACATTGGGAAATGACAGTATCGTCCATGCCGGTGGAACACAATGGATGGTTTCTGGAAAAGGGATTACACACAGTGAGCGTCCACCTGAACAATTAGCTCAACAAGGTGGTCCATTAGAGTTTATTCAGTTTTGGGTAAACCTGCCGGCAGACAATAAAATGGACGCAGCCAGGTATTTTCCATTGCAGGCAGAAGACACGCCCCGATATGAGATTGATGGTGTCGTGGCCTCCGTTATTACCGGTTCTTTTAAACAGGTTGAAGGGCCTATTAAAACGCCCCATGATGTCAATGTCATTTCACTCGAAATAAAAAAAGGGGCCAGAATTGAATTTGATATACCGCTAAACGAAAATGGCGTATTCTATCAATTAAATGGGGCTATTTCTGTTCAGGATAAACACATTACCTATACCAAGACATTGTACGAATTGGGTGATGGAGAATCCGAAAATATTGTCATCGAAGCGCATGAGGATACGCGTATTTTATTGTTACACGGCAAACCATTAAATGAAAAAGTGTCGCAGTACGGGCCCTTTGTTATGAATACGCAAACAGAAATAATGCAAGCTATTCGAGACGCGCAGATGGGTAAAATGGGTGTCTTGATTGAGGAATAACTAATGATTATTAGTAAATTTAAAGGTGTTAAATAAATTATTCCCTTTTAAGTCACAATTTAAACCGTCACCAATTGACCTATGCGGTCGAAAGGCACTGATCATTACGACCAGCCAATCTACGCTCGATAAATACAACCCCAAGACAGAC
The DNA here is from genome assembly GCA_965249735.1 of Saprospiraceae bacterium. Taxonomy (GTDB): domain Bacteria; phylum Bacteroidota; class Bacteroidia; order Chitinophagales; family Saprospiraceae; genus JANQSS01. The sequence continues at coordinate 130,999 of CBDFMS010000015.1, forward strand.
ACACTCGAAAAAAAGCGAAAGAAAACGGGTGTTTATGCTTCAGAAATGACGGAACCGTATTATACATTTTCAGACGCCGGCATGCAGGTTGATGTAGCCAGTATTGCCGGTGGGAAGATTCCCATTGATCCACTTTCCATGATCTATCCGGCGAGAACTGATGAAGATTGGCGCTATGCGAAAGATCCTATATTTCAACAAAAAGCTGAGCAGTCACTTAAAATCGATGATTTGAATATTCTTGACTATGACATTATTTTCATATCAGGAGGTTGGGGAGCCGCATATGACCTGGCACAATCAGAGGTGCTGTCGAATAAAATAAGTGAAGCTTATGCCAATAAAAAGATATTGGCCTCTGTATGTCATGGAGCACTCGGATTTATCGGTGCTCAAAAGCCGGATGGAAGCCCGCTTGTTGAAGGTGTACGAGTCACCGGAGTGACGAATAGCCAATTAAAACACCTTGGGATTTCGCGTACGCCCAAACATCCGGAAACAGAATTGCGCAATGCGCGTGCTATATATGAATATAAAAAAGGGAGCATTTCTGATATATTTTCTAACTGTGTTGTTCTCGATGAAGACCATAATATGGTCAGTGGTCAAAATCAAAAAGCAGGCGTAGAGGCTGCTTATACGGCCATGAGCCTTTTAAAAAAGAAGATATAATATCCCTTTTCCGAACACTCATCAATTGTTTTTTATACAAAACCCAGACATATTTAACGGGTGACAAAATTTTATGATCTTGGAAGTTCAAATATGAGTCAATTGAATAAATATTTGTTTTATATACTCTGTTGCCTTAGCATAGTTCCATTCTGTCAGGGTCAAGACACACTAAAAATTAAAAGCGGTGATCATACGATTTACGGACAGTATTATCGCGGTAATGGGCAACAGCCTATGCCCAGCTTACTGCTGCTCCATGGATTTCCGGGAGGGTATGGAGATGTTCTCGAATTGGGACAAAACCTCTCGCAAGACGGTATCAACGTATTCACCCTCACCTTAAGTGGAATATCCATCAGTGAAGGTGTCTATGCGGATTCGAGCCCTGTCATTGATGTACAACACGCCGTAAACCATTTGCTCTCACCCGAAAATATTTCGCGCTATTAAATTGATACGACTGACTTCATGTTGGGCGGGTGGAGTTTTGGAGGTGGCTTGTCTATGGCTGTCAGTGCCGAAGACGACAGGATATCACGCGTTATTTCAATTGCAGGATTTAATGGTGCCGCATTTTTAGAACGATGCAGAGAAAATGAAGATTTCAAAAATCTGATGCTGACTATTTTCTTTAGTTACCGCCTTCGAGGAATGGTAAATTTTGATCCAAAAAAAGCAATTGAAGATTTGGAAAAATACAGGGATTGGTTCGATCCCGTGAAGAATGCAGGCAAAATCAGTCAAAAACCACTACTACTTTTTGCAGGAACTGATGATGTGGAAGTGGGATTAACCGACCATATTATGCCCTATTATAAAGCCGTAAGGTCTCATGGTGGAAAAGTCAGTTTTCACGTGTTCCAAACGGGTCATCGATTTGGTGGATTTAGAAACAAATTAGCCCGAATCATTGCCAACTGGATAAATAATTAACTTGTGCAGCCCCTATGATTGCGTATGCAACCAATACTCTAATTTGGCCTACAGCCAGAATCCAAGGTCTTTACGTATTTTGAATTAATACATTGTTAAATAATGTCCGGAAAATCACCACAAAAATACTGGAAGAAGAATCTTCATTATTTGGCAGTCCTTCTCGTGATTTGGTTTGTGGTATCCTACGGTTGTGGAATTCTATTTGTCGAAACATTAAATAACATAAAAATCGGTGGCTTTCCACTTGGCCTGTGGTTTGCTCAACAGGGTTCCATTTATGTTTTTGTCATACTTATTTTCATTTACGTGTGGTTGATGAATAATCTTGACAAAGAATTTGATGTTGATGAAAAATAATTAATTAAATGGTAAAAGCAAAGATATCATGACGGTTCAGGTCTGGACATTTATTATAGTCGGCCTGACCTTTGCATTGTATATCGGTGTAGCCATTTGGGCACGCGCTGGTTCTACCAGGGATTTTTATGTTGCCGGAGGTGGTGTGTCACCCCTGGCCAACGGCATGGCAACTGCAGCCGATTGGATGTCGGCAGCTTCTTATTTATCGATGGCGGGAATTATTTCTTTTACCGGGTATGCCGGGTCGCAATATTTAATGGGTTGGACAGGCGGTTATGTTTTATTGGCGCTTCTGTTGGCACCATACCTGAGAAAGTTTGGACAATTTACCGTTCCTGATTTCATTGGCGAGCGATACTATTCAAGGAAGGCTAGATTGGTGGCATTAATTTGCGCCATTTTTGTCTCCTTCACCTATGTTGTAGGTCAGATGAAGGGCGTCGGCGTTGCCTTTGCGAGATTCCTGGAAGTTCCTTTTGACACCGGCATTTTTATTGGAATTGGTATTGTCTTTTTCTATGCTGTTTTGGGTGGCATGAAAGGGATCACCTACACCCAAGTGGCTCAATATTGTGTCCTGATATTTGCATTTACGGTTCCTGCTATTTTCATTTCCCTGCAAATGGTCGGTCATCCAATTCCACAAATTGGGATGGGAAGCAGCCTGCCGGACGGTACATATTTATTGGATAAACTCGATATGTTGAGTGACGATCTTGGGTTTGGAGAATATACCAGTATGGGGATGAATGACCGGGTAAATGTGTTTTTTATAACAGCGGCTTTAATGCTGGGGACAGCAGGATTACCGCATGTGATTGTTCGCTTTTTTACAGTACCACGCGTACGAGATGCGCGAAAATCTGCTGGTTATGCTCTTTTATTTATTGCTATTTTATACACAACGGCTCCGGCTGTCGCAGCTTTTGCCCGCACTAATTTGATTCAGACCGTTTCCAATAAATCCTATTCTTCCATGCCGGTCTGGTTTAAAAAATGGGAGGTCGCTGAACTTATCCGTTTTAATGATAAAAATAATGATGGTTTAATCAATTATGTGGCAGACAAAAACGCCAATGAATTGGTCATTGACAATGACATCATGGTTTTGGCAAATCCGGAAATTGCTAATTTGCCTGCCTGGGTCATCGCCCTAGTGGTGGCCGGTGGACTAGCGGCAGCCTTGTCTACGGCAGCCGGACTTTTGTTGGTTATTGCCACATCTGTCTCCCATGATCTGCTCAAGAAAAACCTGATGCCAAAGATTTCGGAAAAAGGTGAGTTGCTGGCTGCCAGAATTTCCATAGCTGTCGCGGTGATCCTGGCCGGCATAGCCGGAATGAATCCACCGGGCTTCGCGGCTCAGGTAGTAGCACTGGCCTTTGGGCTGGCTGCTTCATCCTTCTTTCCCGCTATCATTCTCGGGATATTCGATAAACGGATGAACAAAGAAGGTGCGATCTCCGGCATGATCATCGGTATTCTATTTACAACAGCGTACATCATCTATTTCAAACCTCAGCTTGGAGGACCAGGCACTCCGGATGGATATTGGTTTGGAATAAAACCCGAAGGAATTGGAACACTAGGTATGTTTATCAATTTGGTCGTCGCTTTAATTGTAAGTAGAATGACAGCTTCACCATCTTCTGAAGTTCGGGCTCTGGTTGAAAATATTCGCATACCCAGAGGAGCAGGTGGTGCCTCACCACATTAAACAGAAGCAGCAATAAATATTTCTATTCCTGCCTAACAGCTGGTTTAATTATTGATATATTTGATCAATTTGTTATCTACAATCGAGAGCCCAGAGAACCATTTCCGGTTCTTTTTCATCTACAAAAGATGGGTCATGTACAAAATGAAATCGACGTAATAAATTAAGTGATTTTTCATTCTCCCCATGCAGCCAGGCCGTGATTGTTTCTAAACCCATTTCCTGTTTTCCGAATTCAAGAACAGCCGCCGCAGCTTCCGTCATGATGCCTTTTCCTTGAAAATTTGGATGCAATTCATATCCTATTTCCGCCTCCGGTTTTGATTCATGATAATTCCAAAAACCAATGTTACCTATAGCCCGGTCATTACCTTTCAAGGTAATTGTCCAATTAATCCATTCATTGTTTCCGGTCCCTCGAATAATTTTCTCGATATGAGCGTGCGCATCATCAATAGAAGTCGCTATTGGCCGGCCCAAGTATTTTTGCACGCGTTCATCTGACCGCATTTCGAAAACCTCCTGAGCATCTGACCGTCTTACATGTCTTAGATGCAGGCGTTCTGTGTCCAATTCCGGAAATTCGCCAAAGGTTTTTATTTTCATTTTGCGAATATAGGTTGGCTGTACTTCATTCTCAACACGACATCTCCGGTTTCATCATGTACATATTTATGTAAAAAGGTAAAACCATACCTGTCATAAAATGCTCTTCCAATTTTATTCTGCTCAAATACTTCTACCTCTAATTCTTTGTAAAGATCCGCAACATAATTCATCAGCTCAAAACCTATTTTTTGACCGTGCATTTCAGGTCGAACGAAAATAGCCCCCACTTCGTTTTTTATCATGGAAATAAATCCCAAGTTGATTCCATCTTTATCGTACATCCAGGTTTCCGTATTCGGAATATAAATTTCCCGGATATTTTTCTTTTCTTTTTCCATGAATGCTGAATTAAGAAATGGGTGTGCTAAGCTCGAAGCCGCATACCAAATTTCCAACAAGTCTTCTACATCATTATTTTTCAATTTGCGGATCATAATCAGGTCAATTAACAGAAAATAACACAGCGTGAATATATCATTTTCCCCTTGTAAACTAATTTTAATTCCACAATCCGTTTGCTGATAGAAAGAGAGTAAGAATCTCGTGCTCAATCCAAAAAAAAGAGCACTACATTTGTCTTGATGTGATATTGCTAAAGGAGGTTAGACGTACAGGGGCATCTTCACATCAAATTTTGTGATGTGTTCTATAAAAATATATGACTCAATGCCGGTTCAGGCAACAACCAGAAAGATGATATCTCCGATAATGATGGTCTTTTGCATAGGGTTCTTTTTCATAAAATAGGTTTTTTGTTCACACCGGTCTTGAATTTCCTTAGATCTATAGTCATCAGATCAACTGCCTCAGTGGTTATTCCCCTCCTTTAATGATTTAGATAATCAACGAATCATTTAAGGACTCACAATTGGACATACACATCCCTGCTTGAACCAGGTCAACTTCAACTTTTGAATAACTTGTTATTCAATTTCGATTTTGCGTAAATCAAGTATATATTTGAGAAGGTTATTTGCTAGATCAACTTTTTAATATTATACAAGCGCTAAATCCATAATTTTATCATAACCTGTTGTTTATCAGTAGGTTGATGAAGCCCCCAATACGATGCCTAAGTCTTCAAACGAAACCCTATTCGTACTAATCAAAAGCCTAAATCGGTCGGAGAAGCGGCATTTTAGACTGTACGTGAAGCGAAATTCTTTAATTGCCCGCCCCCTATTTCTTGAGTTGTTCAATTTTCTGGACCGGCAAAAAGAATACCTGGAGGAAGCCATCCTTAAAAACATACCCAATCTTAAGAAAAGACAATTGGCAAATGTCAAATCACATTTGTACAAACAACTAATGACATCTCTCCGGCTATTGCAAGGAAATATTCGGATTGGCCAGGTGCTCAGAGAACAAGTAGATCATGCTCATATCTTGTATAGCAAGCGCATGTATAGGCCATGTCTCCAGCTTTTGGATAAAGCCAAAAAGAAAGCTCTGGAATTGGAAATGCGGCCTCTGACTTTAGAAATTCTCACCTTTGAAAAACTCATCGAGTCTCAATATATTACAAGGAGCATAGAAAACAGAGCTGAAGACTTGGCTCAAACTTCTGAAAAACTCATAGAGGAACTGAAGCAGGAAAATAAATTTAGCAGCTTGTCCCTCCAACTCTATGGGCTCTATCTTAAAATGGGTTGTGCACGGAATAACGAGGATATTGATAAAATCGAATCATTTTATAATACGCACGTACCAACAAAAGAGGAGAAGGATTTAAATTTTTATGAAAGACTTTATCTATATCAGTCCAATGTATGGTTGGGCACAATGACTCATAATTATCAAAAAAACTACACATACGCTCAAAAATGGGTACACCTATTTGGTGAATACCCTCATTTAATTCAATTTAATATTCCATTGTACCTGAAAGGGCTACACAATCTATTGTCGAGTCAATTTCTCTTGTTAAAATATGAGGAATTTATGCTTACCCTTCAAAAGCTTAAGACATTTAACAGCGACCAGGTCTATCAATTGGATTTTAATGAGCAAGCTGTCCATCAATTATTCATCTACATTCACAAGATAAATCGACATTTTTTTGAAGCAAGTTTTTCTGAGGCTACAGACTGGATCACAGAACTCGAAGAGGTTCTGGATAAAAAAACTTATAATTGGGATTCACACCGGGAGATGGTTTTTACTACAGCATAGCCTGTATTTATTTTTCCAGCGGAGATATCAATAACTCAATAAAATATCTAAACAAAGTCATCAATGGTGGTACAGATCTCCGCCACGACATCCAGGCCTTTGCAAGAATTCTCTCTTTAGTTGCTCATTTCGAATTAGGCAATGACGACCTGGTTCGTCATCAACTCAAATCCGTCTATCGATTTCTGGCACATCAGAAACGATTAAATAATGTACGTCGAGAGGTGTTTTCTTTTCTTCGAAAAACCCCCAGTATGGATCAATATAATATCCATGATCATTTTGTGCAGTTACTACATAACTTAAAACAGTTGGAACAAAATATTTTTGAACGTCGTTCTTTCCTTTATTTAGACATTGTCTCCTGGCTCGAAAGTAAAATTGATGGCGTACCCGTAGAGGAGATCATGCAGGAAAAATTTAATCGGATTATAAAATTCTCTTCTTAATGTAATTTATTTCAGATTCATTTTGTGTATTGCCTATACGCAATTGGTTATTCGAACCATATTTTTCTCATATTTATATTTTATAAATAATATCATATGCGAATTCCTGCTATACTTATGTTGATCTCTTGTCTTTTGTCAGCTGTGACAGCTCAAACTGATTTTTCTACCGTAAACTGGCAAAAAGGTTTTTTTGATTTCCATTGGGATGAGACTACCGGTAAGATTTATGTACTCGTTGACAAACTCGACACCGAAGTCCTCTACAATACCGCACTTGCAGCAGGTGTTGGATCCAATGACCTCGGACTGGACAGGGGTCAATTGGGAGGTGAACATGTCGCAAAATTTCATCGAATTGGTAATAAAGTATTATTGATCGAACAAAATTATTCCTACCGTGCCCTCAGTGTTAATCCAGATGAACAAAAAGCTGTGGACGAAGCATTTGCTCAGTCAACATTATGGGGATTTGAGATTAAAGAAAAAATGGAAAATGGATTTGTTTTGGATTTTACTAAATTTTTATTACGTGATGCGCATCGAATTTCTTCAAAACTGAGTGATAAAAATCAAGGAAATTATAAAGTCGACCAATCCAGGAGTGCCATCCATCTACCAAACACACGGAATTTTCCTAAAAACACGGAATTCGAAGCAATAATTACCTTCACAGGGACATCGCTGGGGGAAGAAATCCGGTCTGTGACGCCGAGTCCGAACGCCATTACAATACGTCTTCATCATTCTTTTATTGAACTCCCGGATGACGAATATCGTCCCCGGAGCTTTGATCCACGTTGTGGTTTTTCACCCATTTCATTTCATGATTATGCATCACCCATTCATGAACCGGTACGCAAACAATTGATTACCCGGCATCGACTGACTAAAAAAAATCCGACAGCAGCGGTCAGTGAAGCAGTAGAACCCATCGTATATTATCTGGACCCCGGAGCACCGGAACCCATTCGGTCTGCATTGATTGATGGTGCGTCGTGGTGGGCTCAGGCATTTGAGGCCACCGGTTACAAGAATGCGTTCCGCGTCGAGATGCTGCCTTCCGGTGCTGACCCCCTTGATGTGAGATACAATGTCATTCAATGGGTCCATCGATCTACACGAGGGTGGTCATATGGAGGCTCTGTTGTAGACCCCAGAACAGGAGAGATCATAAAAGGTCACGTATCGCTAGGTTCTCTACGCGTGCGACAGGACTATCTGATCGCACAAGGTCTGCTCGCCGTATTTGACGATCAGGGCGTCGGTCACCGGCCACTGGAGAAATTGGCCCTGGCGCGATTGCGGCAGTTATCCGCACATGAGATAGGCCACACGCTGGGCCTGGCTCACAACTTTGCAGCCAGCGTCAACGGTCGGGCGTCTGTTATGGATTATCCACATCCTTTCGTGTCTGTAGCAGGGGAAGAAATTGATTTTTCTAAAGCTTATGATGATAAAATTGGCGCCTGGGATAAACGAGCTATTCTGTATGGTTATCAGGATTTTGATAAAAATGAAGCGGAGTCGCTCAAGAACATACTAGAGGAGACCGAAGCGATGGGTCTACACTATATGTCGGATCAAGATGCACGTGGAGCCGGAAGTGCCCACCCGTATGCCCACCTCTGGGATAATGGACCGCACGCGGCCATAGAATTGAAGCGAATAACAGACTTAAAAGCCACTGCCCTCAAGAAGTTCGGACTGGACAATATTTCTGACGGCACGTCAACCTCTTACCTGGAGGAAGTCCTTGTGCCATTATATTTTTCTCATCGATACCAGGTGGAGGCTACAGCAAAATTAATCGGCGGATTGCATTACTCCTATGATATGAAAGATGCACAGCAAAGTACCGTCAAGCCTGTTTCAGCATCCCGACAAAAAGAAGCTCTCGACCTTCTTTTGTCTACACTAGATCCATCCTTTCTTCGGCTATCTGAACGCATTTTGAACATCCTTCCACCTCGTGCAATGGGCGAGAGTCGGACTCGCGAATTATTCAAAAGTCATACGCAACCAGCCTTTGATCCGGTTGCAGCAGCCGCTTCTTCAGCTTCCCACACCATCAATTATATTCTCAATCCCCAACGATTAAACAGGGTTGTACAACAGCATGCGCGGTTTTCTGATATTTCATCGGTTGAATCGATTCTTGACGCCATGAACAACCAGGTCGCTTCCGGCTTACAGTATCAAAATCTGGATCGGATAGTTGGTGAATCCATTCAAGATCTCTTTGTCTATCGGTTGATGTCTTTAACAGTAAATAGCGCTTGTACACATCAGGTCCGGGGAGCGGCGATCAATCATTTGAATCGAATCAGAGAACAAGCGAGTTCGTCATCTTCACATAGCATTGCAATTCGGTTTGCTATTGATCAGTTTCTTGCCAATCCTCATGAATTCACGATTCCATCGGCACCAAAATTGCCAGATGGCTCACCCATTGGGGCTTTCAGCTGTACTCAATGATCCTAGTTTTGCTTCCAAATTAGTTGGAAAAAGGTAGCCGCCTGGTGAATTGAATTGAAGCAATTAAATGTTTGTGTTCTATGCAACCACAATGTACATTTGTCCGCCTAGAACAACTAGAAGTGAATCACGAAATCTTTTTATGAAAATAGTAATTGCCGGCGCAGGTGATGTCGGATTTCATTTAGCGAATCTAATGGAAACCGATAATCAGGATATTACCCTGATAGACCGCGATGAAAGCCTGCTGGAGTATGCTGCAAGCCATCTGGATGTCATGACCATAGAAGGTGATGTTTCATCATTGGAGGTTTTACAAAGAAGTGGTGTTCAAAATGCCAAACTATTTATAGCGGTTACCACAAATGAAACGACGAATTTGTTGGTGTGCATTTTGGCTAAAAAACTCGGGGTCAAACAAACCATAGCCCGCGTGAGCAACCCGGAATATCTGGAAGAGGCACAGCGCGAATACTTCAACGAAATAGGTGTTGACAATTTGTTTGCTCCTTCTATGCTTGCGGCCAATGAAATCAAACGTCTCATATCCCGCGTATCGGCTACTGACGTCTTTGAATTTGAAGAAGGTAAAATTTCCATAATTGGTTTTACTGTTGACAATAGCTCCGCCATCGTAGGAATGTCATTCGAACAACTTAACCGAGAAAAGCCAAATAATGAATTGCGGATTATTGTTGTTTTACGCAATGACAAGACCCTCATTCCCACACCCGACATGACCATCATGGCCGGTGACCATTTATATTTATCAACCGGATTAAATGATTTTGAAAGCGTCAATCGATATATTGGTAAGACGCTCAAAAAAGTCAAAAAAATCATGATTATCGGAGATACGCAAATGGCGCTCTACACCGCTCAATTATTGGAAAAAGAATTCTCGATTACAGTTGTTGCAGGTCGGCGAGATGCTTGCAAACAATTAGTCGAAAAACTAGCCAACTGCCTTGTGATTGAAGGAGATCCGGGAAATACTGATTTACTACTCGAGGAAGGACTCCGGGATATGGATGCCTTCATTGCGTTGACGCCGAACTCCGAGTTGAATATTATCACCTGCCTTATGGCCGAAAAAGAAGGCATTTACAAAACCATCGCCATGGTTGATAATTCGGCGTATACTCATATATCTCAAAGTATCGGTGTGGATACTCTGATCAATAAAAAAATATTAGCAGCTAATAATATTTTCCGCTTTGTGCGTAAAGGTCAGATCGAAGCGATAGCGTCATTTCATGGCGTCAATGCCGAGATCATAGAATTTATTATTCATAAAAACAATCGGCTGACACGTCACACACTCGGAGAATTAAAAATTCCTAAAGATGCTATTGTTGCAGGTGTCATAAGAAATGACAAAGGAATTATTCCCGATGAAAATTTCGCATTAGACATCAATGATAAGGTTATTGTCTTTGTTTTACCATCAGCCATCAAGCGGGTAGAAGAAATATTTAAATAATCATGATTAATTTCAAAATCGTTTTTCGATTTCTCGGTTTTGCAACCATCATCATAGGGTTATTTCTTTTGATTCCTGCTGGTGTCTCGCTTTATTTTGGGGATGACGATTTCACTAGTTTTTTAATTTCTAGTACTATTTGTCTTGGTTTGGGAGGGCTATTGAGTCTTTTAATTAAACCCGATCTATCAAAAATCAGAAAGCGAGAAGGTTATCTCATTGTTGGATTTAGCTGGATTGCCATGTGTCTGTTGGGTGCATTGCCCTATTTTATTCTGCTGCCAGATATTTCGTTGATCAATTCTATTTTTGAAAGTTCATCTGGTTTTACAACTACCGGTGCCACGATTTTTAATGATGTCGAACGTCTGCCACACGGTTTGTTATTTTGGCGAAGTCTCACACAGTGGATCGGTGGAATGGGTATCATTGTTTTCACTGTAGCAATTTTTCCGCTGTTGGGAATTGGTGGAGTTGAATTATTTGTCGCGGAATCTCCGGGACCACAATCGGATAAAATTCATCCGCGTATCAAAGAAGTAGCCAAACGATTATGGCTCATATATGTGAGCCTGACTGCTACACTGTGTTGTATCCTGTACTTTGTAAGTGGCCTGTCTTTTTTTGATGCGATCAACCACGCCATGACGACCATGTCAACCGGCGGCTTTTCTACAAAGAATGCCAGTATTGCGCATTTTGATTCGCCCTGGTGTCAATATCCCATTCTCATTTTTATGATAATCGGTGGAATGAATTATACCGTCATTTATTATTTATTGAAACGACGTTTTAAACGGGCCTGGAGAAGTGAAGAATTTAAAACATACCTGAGTTTAATCGCCATATTGATACTAATCGTCATGACGGCTCTAAACTTCAATGTCGATGGATCGATCGAACGTGCATTCCGCAATGCGGCATTTCAAATTGTCTCACTCATTACGACTACCGGGTACATAACGTCCGATTACACCTCCTGGAACAATGTCTCGACTATGATCTTTTTCGTTCTTTTATTCATCGGGGCTTGTGCAGGATCAACCAGTGGAGGGGTTAAAATTATTCGCCATCTGGTCTTTTTTAAAACGGGTGTTTTAGAATTTAAACGACTTCTGCACCCGCGTGCATACGTTAGATTAAAAGTAGATGGCGCACTCGTTCCCGGCCGTATTTCGACACATATCCTGGTGTTTTTATTATTTTACCTGTTACTATTTATTCTTGGATCTGTGATATTGATGATGCTAGTTGATCCCGTTAATCAACCCTTTACCACTTCTATAGGGGCCGTAGCCACTTGCCTTGGGAATGTAGGGCCTGCCATCGGGTCGGTGGGTCCAATAAATAATTTCGCTCACCTACCTGATGCTGCTAAATTGCTTTTGTCATTTTTTATGGTAATAGGGCGCTTGGAGGTGTTCACCATTCTCATCATCCTCACTCCATTTTTTTGGAAGGCTAATTGAGCCTATTAAATGGTAGGTTGGAACATTACACCATTTTCAAAATGTACATAAAGTCCTTGAATCCTTTTTTCTTTGAATAAAGTACCCCGATCACGATGTCATATCCGACTCACTCTACTCATCTTGTTGCCTTCTTTTGCATTATCCCACCTGATGAATGCAATTTTCTCATTCAAGGCATTATCTTGTTTCGGCAATTAAATTTAACTCGATGAAAAATATCCTACTGACAGCCTGTATTATGGCATGTTTCGCATCCATAAAGGCCCAAATAATAATCCAACCTACCACCCTGCCTGATGTCGGAGATGTGTTGAACTATGTGGAGCTTGCCGAAATACAAGATACCACCAGTTACCGGACAACGGGCCAGAACCTGCAATGGACCTTTGATAGTTTCGGGATAGGCGGTACAACCCAGGAGTCCCATGATGATATTAGTGGGACTGCCCTTGGAGATTCATTTCCGAATGCCAACATGATCGTCAACATAGCCCTATTCGAAACAGCAGCTATTCGCAGTGATAGTACAATTGAACTAATTGGATTGATTCCGGGCAACCTTGGCGGCTTTGGAATAGAGACATCGGCCACATTTACCGAACCTTTTCTATACAAAAAAACGCCTTTACAATACGGAGATAGTTTTGATGATTCGTTTGATTTTACGATCCAGTTTTCTGCCAGCTTAATCCCTGGTTTGGATTCGCTTGAAATTCCTATTCCAGGTGCCACGCTCGATTCAATTCGCGTTGTCACCACCCTCTTCAAATCTGAAGAAGTAACTGCCTGGGGTCAGCTTCATGTTTTGGACAATATGATGGATGTGCTCAAAGTCAAACAAGTAGATATGAATGATACCCGCATCGAAGTGGGCCTGGGTATTTTCGGAAATACCATCTGGCTTGATGCAACGGACTTAATAGGAGATCCAGGGTTTAATTTTAATCAAAGTTCGGTAACTTATAAGTTTCTTAGTGCCGACTCTAAAGAATCAATTATTGAATTCAATGAAACGCGAATTCAGGATACGAGCGGCGCATCTACCCTGCTCGTTTCCGGTAGATTGAGTGCCGATTTAATCAGTGCAACAAAGCAGACACAACTCAATAAAAACGCCTTTACCATATATCCTAATCCGGCCGTCCATTCAATTAATATTCAATCAAAAACGCAATTGAACGCCCCTGCCCGCATCTTAATATTAAATGTAAACGGAAAATTGGTTAAGCATCTTTCAGATTTTCGATTTAATGAAGCCATTGATGTGAAAGGGATAACACCGGGACATTATTTTATTCATATTCAAACCAAAGATGGCTCGTGGGTAAATAAAATTTCTATCGTGAAATAGTTGAAATTCCGTGCTCGATTGATCAATAATCAGTATTACGTTCCCAGTAATTTTGAGCTTCAATTTCATCGAGAATGACTAAATAATTTTGGTACCGCAAAATTGAAATTTCGTTTTTTTCAACGGCCTCCTTCACGGCACATTTCGGTTCATTTCGATGAGTACAATTGCCAAATTTACACTGTGGACTTACTTTAAAAAATTCACGGAAATTGTGTGCCACGTCCTCCACTTCCAGGTTATTAAATGAAAGCGTTTTGATCCCGGGCGTGTCAATGATTGCGCTGTGTTCATCAAGGTAAATCATCTCAGCAAAGGTTGTTGTGTGTTGTCCTTTGCCGGTGTAATCTGATATGACTTTCGTACGTAAATCCAATGTATCGCTCAGGACATTTAATAAACTGGATTTTCCAACCCCTGATTGGCCCGCAATAAGGCTGATTTTATCAGACAAGCAATTTCTTAGTTGGCTAACATGATCTGATGTCTTCGCGGAGGTGAGTAAGACTTCATAGCCTATTTTCTCATAGATATATTTGAGTGCCTCAAAAACCTCTAATTCATCAGTTCCGTAGATATCCGATTTATTGAATACGATGATGACAGGGATATCATGGGGCTCAGTCATGAGCAAAAAGCGGTCGATAAAGCCCAATTTCAGCATCGGCTCTACAATAGTCACAACCAAAATGGCCTGATCGACATTGGCGGCCAGCAGGTGTAGATTGTGCTTTTGGCGGGGTGATTGTCTGACCACGTAATTGGTACGAGGCAATATTTTTGTAATCAAGGTTTCTTCTTTTTCACCTTCATATATCACATAGTCTCCAACGGCCACAGGATTGGTCAATTTCAAACCTTTTAGTTTGAATTTACCCCGGATTCGGCATTTGACGGTCTCGCCCGCTTCGTTACGAACTTCGTACCAACTGCCTGTTGATCGTGTGACAATTCCTGAAGGCATTAGGCAGATTGAATTTTAGCGCCGGTGGCGGGATGAATAAGTCGAGGTAGAAAAGAAAAATTACCTTCCCATGAATTAACATTGGTTATGGCCAGTGCTTCTCGTCTTTGATGCGTATTCCTATATCTCATTGGCTCTTCATAATTCCTCTTCATACCCAGTCGTTTCATGTTCTACAAACTCAAAGATAGCGACGGTTTGACGAGCATGTCATCCGAAAAACGGAGGCCTGATTATCAAGGTGTTGCAAGTAGCTGCCAGGCATCTTTAGGTGCCTGGCACTTATAGGTGCCTGGCACCTAAAGAAGAACTAAACCCAAAGCCTACCTTTATCTGTTAGAAGAGGAGATATAATACGATTATGAACATAGCACTTGCACAACTTAATTTTCACATAGGTGACTTTGCCGGTAATACGTCCAAAATGATCAAAGCCATTCACAAAGCCAAGGAGAATGGAGCAGACATCATTTGCTTTGGAGAATTGGCCGTATGTGGATACCCGCCTCGGGATTTCCTGGAGTTTCGAGATTTCATCCAATTGTCAGAACAGGCCATCGATCGATTAACTGCCGAATCCGGTGAAATCGCAATCGTTGTTGGAGCTCCACGAATTAATCCGGTATTAGCAGGCAAAGATTTACATAATTCTGCCTATTTTTTATTTGAGAATAAAGTTCGATTTATTGCAGACAAGGCTCTATTGCCTACTTACGATATTTTTGACGAGTATCGGTATTTTGAACCCGGCACGACATTTAAGCCGGTTGAGTTTAAAGGGAAAAAAATCGCACTCACTATTTGTGAAGATATTTGGGATGTACAGGGTAAACAAGTTAAGGTCGGTATTGAAAACCCCATGTATCGATTCAATCCACTTGATCAAATGGAAGAATCATTTGATCTCATTATTAATATTTCTGCATCCCCATTTAATTACAATCATGCCAAAGAACGTTTGGATGTCGTACAGGCAAACGTCAGACAATATAATGCGCCAATGTTTTATGTGAATCATGTCGGAGCGCAAACGGAAATTATTTTTGACGGTGGCTCTCTAGTTGTTTCACCCAATGGGAATGTATATGACGAAATGATTTTTTTCGAAGAAAATATTTCCTATTACGATTTGGATGATGTTATAGCGGGTAATGAAAATAATGAAAGGCAAAAGAATAAAATCGAGCTTATCCATGATGCCCTGGTGTTAGGTTTGCGCGATTATTTCGGTAAGCTAAATTTTTCAAAAGCCATCATAGGATTATCCGGAGGCATCGATTCAGCCATTACCACTGCTTTAGCGGCCAAAGCTCTTGGTCCTGAGCATGTGCGGGTCATTTTAATGCCCTCCCAGTTTTCCTCTGATCACTCTGTTGACGACGCACGCGTATTAGCAGAAAACCTTGGTGTGCATTACGACATTATTGCCATCAAGGATATTTATGACAAGTTCGATGAAAAATTAAATCCAATATTCGGTGAACTTCCTTTTAATGTTACCGAAGAAAATATTCAGGCTCGGATTCGAGGGGTCTTGTTAATGGCTGTCTCAAATAAATTTGGTAATATTTTACTGAATACTACCAATAAGAGTGAAATGGCAGTTGGATACGGCACACTCTACGGAGATCTTTGTGGTGGCTTATCCGTGATCGGCGATGTATATAAAACTGATGTTTACAGACTCGCAAACTATATAAATCGCAACGAAGAACTAATTCCTGTAAATTCCATTACCAAACCCCCATCAGCCGAATTACGGCCCAATCAAAAAGATAGTGATAGCCTTCCTGATTATGATATTTTGGATGAAGTCCTATTTCGTTATATTGAAGAACGTAAAGGTCCCGATGAAATAATAGCTGAGGGTTTTGACAGTGCCGTCGTCCAACGCGCTTTGACTCTTGTCAACCGCAATGAATTCAAGCGCTACCAGACGGCGCCAGTATTACGTGTCTCACCTAAAGCATTTGGAGTCGGGCGGCGTGTGCCCATTGTCGGCAAGTATCTCAGCTGATCAATATTAAAACAACTACTTGGTATTTAGTCCTTTCAACAGCAACTTTGCCGTAGCCGGATTTGTCGCTAATGGTACGTTATGCACATCGCAAATTCGCATGAGCATTAAAATTGCCCGTAAATACCGATTTTAAAATTTCGCCCCGGTGCAGATAATCCGGAAGAAAATGTGCGATAATGAAGATCTGAAATATTTTCGACTCCCAGTTTTATTTGCAGCTTTTGCGTAATATCATATGCTGTGTAAAAATTAAAAACCACCCAGGCTAAGCTTCCTTCAGAAGTGGCAAATTCTTCACTATCGGAAGATCCCGGCGCATAATCAGATAAACTTTTATTTCCATTAAATATCGATTTAACTGACGAACTCCATTTTCCTTTTTGATATTGGATGCTGGCCTGTCCATAGAGCGGTGGTATATGAGCAAGCGGAGCTGTTTCACCTCCTCTGGTTGATCTTCCGCGCTGCCAACTTATAGATCCATCGAATACCAGATTTTGATTAATTGCAGAGCGTGTTTGAAATGACACTCCTGTAATGTATCCATCGTCGGCATTGACATTTGCCTGAACACGCAATTCATTCCCATTGTATAAATAAGTTGAGTCACCATTAGGAAGTGTGAAATTCTGACGAATAATGGCATCTGAAATCTTCGTATAAAATCCTGTAATACCAAAGTCCGCCCTGGGATATTTACTATTCATGCCTTTTACAGTATGCTGAAGGCCAAGTTCAATATTCCAGGTTTTTTCCGGAGATAGTTCGGTATTTGGAATAGAGATACTGCTGGATGTTTTTACTCTTACTTTAGCAAAATCGTCTACATTAGGCGACCGATACGCTGTCCCGGTAAAAAATCTAACATGCGTTTTCTCTGATAATTCATAATTAATTCCAGCTAGCCAGGTCAGCGATGTATTGGTCTGCGAAATTCCCGAATAAAAATATTCCGGCCAATCGAAAAAATCATCTCGATCATACTGTACCATAATTTTATTTGAGCTGAGCCGTCCTCCAATTTGAGCCGTAAACCGCTCCTTTTTTAATTGGTATAGGCCATACACGCCCATATCGGTCATATGGCTGTGATCAGAAGGGTATCGCGTAAATACATCCCTGCTAACAATTTGTGTTTCTTTGTTTAATCGTTGAGCTGTCGAATGGACGCGATTCGCCCGATACTCCAATCCGTATGATAGTTGTTGGCTATCTCCACTACCTATGCTTTTTAGGAAATCGACATTCGCAGAATACACATCGACCGTTTCAAAATTTGAAACCAAATCTGAGCTTAAATAAGCGCGGTTGTGGCGGTCTTCATTTAAATGCTGAAAGGCGGTTTGAATTTGAAGCCGATCAAAAAATACGGTAGGCGTTTCACTATCATATCGGACACCGGCCAATAATCTTTTCTGTGGGCCATAGTACCATTCTGAAACTTCCGGAACACCATTACCATCCACAATCGTGAGTTCGTCATATCTCGGAATATCAGATGTAAACGAATATTGAATATTAATTCCTATGAATTTTTTCTCGTCAAATTTGTATGTAACTTTCTGAAGTATATCGGTCTGGTCATAACCTGTAAATATTTGTTTTTCAGAATCTTTATTTGTGATAATTAAATCCGAATCAGGGTCGACATAAAATAGCCTCTTACCAAATTCCGGAAATGCCTTTGGATGGTTTTTGCCGGATCTTAAATCTCCGTATTTTGAAAATGAAATGGAAGTCATTGAAGCCAACGACTTTCCGGCAGCACTAAGATGCGTGTGAATCGATCGTTCATCATTTGCAGAGGCATATCGGACATATGAACCCCCGGAAATTATTGGCTTTGACCTTGGACTAAATTTTGGTCGTAATGTCTGAAAATGAATCACACCACCAAGGGCATCACTACCGTACAGGATACTTCCCGGACCATATAGGGTTGTGATATTTTCCAGGGCAGCCTGGTCAACTGAAATGGCATTTTGTAAATGGCCCGAGCGATATATGGCATTGTTCATTCGTATACCATCAATAACCAGTAGAACTTTGTTCGCTTCAAAACCCCTTAGAATGGGGCTGCCTCCTCCCATTTGGCTACGTTGAATATAGGCACCACCATTTTGTTCGAGTGCCTCGACTGTGGTCTGTGATTGAAATTGTCGAAGTTGCTTTTTATCGATGGTCGCAATCTCATAAGGTTTTGACACTTGATCCATTGCTGACATGCCAACCACATTGATGGTCTTTAAGCTGATGACTTCAGGTTGCATTGATACGTCTATTGTATTTGATGTATGACAGTCCAGTGACAACGAATAGTCATCGTAGCCGAAGTAGTTTAAGATGTAAGATTTTTTACAATCGACATGAAAACGCACTTGTCCATCATCATCTGAATAGGCCAATACACTGCCTTCTTCGTCCATCACCGCAACAAATGGAAGAACTTCACCTTCTTCATCAAACACGGTGATTTGTGTCTTTTGGGCTAAAATCCCAAAAGCCGTCACACAAAAAAAGAAAATGAAAAGAAGCCTTAACATGCCGCAAATATATTGTTGTCAAATTGGACGTCATTCATATCAGAGCATTGGTCAGATAATCGCGCCTCAAGGCTCATCTTTTTATAGGTCATCTGGCTCTGAATATTAACTGATAACAACATGATCTGGTATGGAATGTTTCTTAGCACACGACCTTCTGCAACAGCTCCGGTCGTGATACTCGGGTTAGTTAAGGTTTGACCGGCAACTGGATGGTGAACGTGGTGCCCATATTGGGTTTAGATTCTTTAACAAAAATCCTACCCTTGTGGTACATTTCGATTATACGTTTGGCCAACGAAAGGCCTAAACCCCATCCTCTTTTTTTTGTAGAAAATCCCGGATCAAAAACTGTTTTAAATTTATTTGTGGGAATTCCTTTTCCTGTATCCGATATATCGAGACATATCCTGCGATTTTCCTCATACAAATCGACAATAATATTGCCTTTGCCATCCATGGCATCCAGTGCATTTCGCAATAGATTTTCTACCACCCATTCAAACAAGGGAGGATTTATCCGCGCTTGTAAGTCAGGCATATTCTCCTTGTCAAAAATAAATTTCACGTTTCTGGAAGCCCTTCGTTTCATATAATCTACAGCCAGCTCAACAATATTTTTAATGCTGACTTTTTGTAGTTCAGGTTTTGAACCAACTTTACTAAATCGTTCTGCAATAAGATTTAGTCGTTTAACATCTTTATCCAACTCCATCAATATCTCAAAGTTGGCATCGTTTTTTTCCAAGGTATTTTCCAATAGTGATATCCAGGCCATTATGGCAGAAATTGGAGTCCCCAGTTGATGTGCAGTTTCTTTTGCAAGACCCGCCCAAACTCTATTTTGTTCCGCCCGTCGTGCAGCATTTAATCCATAAAGTCCAATTGCCACAAAGGTTGCGATCAACAATAATTGAAATAGAGGAAATAGAGACAAAAGTTGTAACAAGCGTGAGTGCTTGTAGTAAACATACTTAGTCAGCTTATAATTTGGCTGGATCTGATTCTCAATTACAAATGGTTCCGGGCCTTTTGCTTTAATTTTTTCCAGTTCTCTATTTAGTAGTTCCTGATCAAGTTCGTCGCCATCCGGTTGAAAATTGAATTGACTCTCGATATCCCCGTTCTCATTTACCAACATGAGTGGTATGGTCTTATTTCGGGCAAGTACATCAAGGTGTACATTCAGACTGGTCAAATCGTCCTGATTTTCGCTCATATCGTCCAGTACAAGTGAAATCAACTCAATTGTATTTGCCTCGCGCTCTGCCAGCTTGTTGGTGACATAATAGGTATATGTAGTACTCAGAGCGAGTACAAGAATTCCTGCCAGGATGAGCCATACTTTCCACCTTCTATCTTCGAAGATCTTCATAGCAGGCAAAGGTAAGTAATGCCCTCAAGTCACAGAATAAGCTTCTAACAACAGTGAAACGACCTAAATTCTCTATCTTTCATCAAAGATCGTGTGCAAATGAATAGGACAATTGACTTCGCAGCTCTGGCCTTACGGCTAGTCGGAGGAGGGCTTATGTTGACTCATGGGATACCCAAACTGGTGCAGGTATTTAATGGAGATTTTGGTTTTGTTGATCCCCTCGGTATCGGACCTACTTTTTCCTTGTTTCTCACCGTATTTGCTGAGGCTGTTTGTGCTTTTTGCCTTCTTTTTGGATTCAAAACCAAATGGGTCGCCATTCCCTTGATAATCACTATGATTGTTGCGGCCTTCGTCGTACACAGTACGGATTCTGTGGGAACAAAAGAAATGGCGCTGCTCTATTTGGGCATATACATTTCTATTTTCTTTTTGGGAAGTGGTCGCTACAGTGTCGATTATTATATTAAATAATTAATTAAACCGGTTTTGTCCACGACCGAATATTCCGTTGATCGTTGTCAGGAATCGGAGGTACCATGCCCCAGATTTTGTATGAAAACAATCGTGCTTTTCGTGCAATTTCTGAATTCGCCCGTAGATAGTTCAAAGAATTATAATCATACATGGATTTTGCCGGAATAATTCCCAACGATTTAGGCATGTTTTTCAATGAGAACGTGGTCATTGTACTTTCTTTCCATCCTAACATTTTAGTGACTTCAAACTCAGCAAGATCCTTCCAGGGAAATTCATTTTCATCCCATGGCTTCATATTATTAAATATTTCCGGATCCTCTCCATCTACTGCTTTTCGGATTTGAATTTGTAGTCGGTATTTTGCTTCGCCCTTATTGACTCGCGCATAATATTCATTTTTTAAAAAATTCTTTCCTCTCGTTTCATGCGGGAGTACGCGTTGGTTACTTGTATCGATTACACTCGGATCGGGATCGATTCCTGATTCCGGAATATCATCAAAAGGCCTCACTTTATATTTACAATAATATTTCACGCCTTCTGTCGACATATACAAAAATGGTGTTTTGGCATGATACCGGATGTTATGAAAGGAAGAGGCGTGGCGGCGGACAGACATCTGCGCGCCCAGGGAACCATCCGGATACTTTCGATTATACGTTACCCAATCGACACCCCATTTTTCACTTCGTGCCGCCGCAAATTTCAAAAAACTCAATGCAGACCAAAACACACTAAATTTTCCCGAATTTAACTCGAGATCTAACGGACTCTTAAAATGATCAGATGAAAATTTTATTGAACAACTTCGAATAACTTTCATGGCATCATCTAAAAATGTGGCTGAAGCATGACGCACTCTGATGTCAAATTTACGCCCCGGTTGATAGAAGTCATTTGGCGGAATGTCGGGGTTATCCACAATTTGTAACCACCCTGTCCCTGCAATTCCGTTATTGTGACTCATTCGATACCGTCGCAATGCCAAAAAAATAGTGATAAAAAAAACAAAAACCTTTACAGACCACCACATAACTAGTTTGTCCATTACTGCTCTAAATTTCGAAGGGCTGCTATGATTTGATTTCATAATAATTTTAGATTTTAACCAGATAAAATTTATTTTATAAACCTGAAAACCGGCTTGTGGTATAATTATATATTCGTTCTTGATTCTATTTGTGTTATGTCAACGCCCAATGACTTGAACTCTTGCTTTTTGGCCAATAGCTTCTGAACATACATTGGATTGACATCATTTTCGGGATTCTCAGTAATGAAGCCGTATTCTGTTCGTGACAAAATATTAGCCAACCATAGACCTTGTGACGCTTTTAATATGTCAGGCGATATTGAGAGGTCGGATTCCGGTGCAAGAATTCCTCGTTCTTTTGTTCCATAACGCAATCCCCCACAGCTATACATCACCTCACCCAATTCGTCATATTGATGCTCATTGATCCAGGTGTGCATATAGGTTGCAATCATGATCATATACGAGCACGCCTGTTTCAGGTTTTGAATATCCTGATCGATGGTCTCGTCTTCAGCTAAATGCGAATGCGTTATTGGACTTACTGTTTTTAGCTCACCTTTTCTTCTTTCTCTTTCGGCAGACGAATCAAATCCGTATTGACCGCAATAATATTCAAAGCGATCCTGTGCCAGCGCATGTTCCTTTTCGCTCAACGAGTCCATATCAAGATCCGATAAAAAAACTGGTACGCTATGGTTAATTAAATCTTCAGAAAACCGATAAACTTCAAACCAATATTTTTTAATCTCATTGATATTCGCATCTATGAATTCAGAAACATAGGAATAGGTTGTCTCCCAGAATAAATCCTCAGCCTGAGCACTTGTATGTGTTTCATTGATCGGTTTCATAGGCCTCCAGTTTTTCCAATCTTGCACGCCCAGCACATCTCGTGTTCGTTGATTGAGTCCGGCCGGTGTCAATGCCGTAACATGCGGAATAAAGTCTTTAAGTAATATTTTATTGGCTGAGTGATTAATTAAAACAACTTCTTTGAGATGGGGTAGTAAAAGTGTGGAGATGGGGTTGAGTCTCAAGTTTCGGTAGGCTGCAATAGCGTATTGCTCTGTGTCGAGGTGGGTGCCTGTAAAATGTTCATCAAGTTCAGTCGTGAACGCACCATTGACACGCACAACTCGTTTGGCATGAAGCCAGTCATCACCGTTTTGCGGTGTGAGTATGCGCTCTTGCCATGGATCCTTATTAATTGAATTAAGTGGCCCTGTCAACCGAATTTCTACCGGTATCGGTAATCCGTCGGGACGTACAGTAAATCTGACACGCGCTGTTGGCAGGGCGTATTCATCATTGTACGGATACCGGCAAATACCAAAATATTTTATCCAATATTGGTCCGGATCGTTTTTATCAGGTTGAAAATATGCACGGTTCATTCCGTTGAGCATGCGCTTGCCCATCCACTCATCTGAACGTGTATAGCCCGGTAGTTTTTTCTCAATACATACCGTCAGGTTGACCGGATAATCACTTTGCATTGATTCCATGGTGATTTTATCGGGATGTAATTTTACTTGTTCAATATGTTTGATTTTTGTCAATTCAATGGGTATGACCTGCTCCATAAATGCAATCTCACGGTCTTTGACATAATATTGAGGGGCATCCTTGTCGTGGTCTTTGATCACCACACGGGGTACTGGTGTCTCGTCGCTATATTCCCAAAAAAACAATTGAATGTCGTGTAAATTATATCGTAAACCAATTAATTCCTTTTTAGGAATGGGCAATGTTTTAAATAGATTTAATTTTCGCTGCGGTTCACCTTTATGGTAAAATACATGTGTGGTTTCATATATTTCAAGAATCACTTTGTGGTTGTTTGAGCTTCGCGCTGCCCGCATATTAAATGGAACCGATAAATTTCCATCCTTGTCCGATATACCTTCACCCAGTTTTTTCCAGGCAAACCACCAGGTCCTCGCCCATAGCTCCGCTGTCATAGAATGTATTGGTTTGTGTACGTCTTCTCGTTTAGAAAACGTGATGCGACCTACTACCTCACTGTCGAATACCCCGGGTACAGTCTTTTCAATACGCGGAAATAACCAAGCTTCCACCCGATCCAGCGCCTTGTTGAATTTCGCTCCCAGCATAATTATAAATTCCAAAATGATCGTCCAGGGACTCGAAATGACACTTGACCGGCCGACTTCAAGGTGATTAATCCCTCTTAGTTTGGGTTTAAAAAAACTATCCTTGTATTTGTAAACAATTTTAGTTTCTTTCAGGCATTCCGTGCAAACTGACTCGATGGTTTCTTTATCGTACATGGATATGGTTTATTAATTATGGTTAAGTTAAGTTAAGTTGCAATTTTATTATCTATAAAATACATTGATATTTCTCCCAGGTTTTTTGCCATGATACTTCCCCGCAATGTACAAGCATAATCATTTTTAATAAGTTGATAGACCTCTTCAGAGACATTTATTTTGCCGGGCGCACCATTTGATTCTAATCGACTTGCTTTGTTCACGGTGTTTCCCCAAATATCGTATGCAAATTTCTTTGTGCCAACTACTCCTGCAACAAGCGGACCCGTATGAATTCCGATACGTACATCGAGTATCGGTGTCCCTTCTTCAGCTTGTTTTTCATTAAATTCTTTCATCGCATTTACCATGTCAAATGCCGCGGCCACAGAATCCCATGTATGTGTGGAATTCGGTACTGGTAGTCCTCCAGCGCACATGTAGGCGTCACCGATAGTTTTTATTTTTTCCAGCCCATGGGTTTCTACAATGTGATCAAAGGACTTAAAACAATTATCCAATGTATTGACCAAGGTCCGTGCAGACATACTTTGCGCCGCACGCGTAAACCCGACAAAATCAGCAAATAAAACAGTCACTGCTTCGTAGTGTCGGGGTTCTGTTTTTCCATGCTCTTTCAATTCTCTCGCGACAGCCCCCGGCAATATATTTGATAATAAAAGGTCCGATTTTTTCTTTTCCTCCGCTAATTCCAACGTGCGTTCTACCACCTTCTGTTCCAGGTTTTTATATAATTGGGCATTCTCAACTGAAACGGCTATCTGACTCGACAATACCTGCAATAAATTTATCCTATCGTCTGTAAATACATTATTTGATACGCGATTTTCAAGGTATAATATCCCAACAAATTTTCCCTGGTTAATAATCGGGAGGCTCAATATAGACTCCGGTTTGAATTTAGCAATGTAGTCGTCTTTGTGGAAGCTGGTATTCGATTCAAAGGTGTCCGTAACGATGTGTTTTTTGGTACGCTGTACATATGCAATAACGGAAGCTGGAATGCCGGCCGATCCGTCTGCCATGATGTGGTCCAGTGTCGAATCTTCATGATCAATGAGATCCTTCACCCCTTCAATAAAAAGTTCGCCATCAGATTCCAGTATAAGAACGGCTTTCTGCGCACCTGCATTTTCAATCACAACATCCAATAACTTGGTTATTAAAGACGGCAGTTCTACCTCGCTCGAAATTGATAATGATGCTTTCAGTAAGGTGTTCATATCCAGCGATCCGGCATTATAAAATCCCGTAACATTTTTCCCGGCCTGGTCATTCGAAACCTTTACTTGCTGAATGGCTGTGATAAGCTTCGGGTATTTTTCACTCAAGTGATTGAGTTTTGCTCCCGCACCCCATTCCTGGTACAAGGTGTAAGCCTGGTTGATGTAATGTTGGGCCAAATCATTATATCCGCGCTCCTGATATGCATCCCCTGCCATTTCGTAAATCATCGCTTCTTCACTCAAAAACCCTTGCTTGTTGGCCTCCTTTATCGCCTGGTCATACAGGAGCCTGGCGTTGCTGAAATTGCCGGATGCATTTGCCTTTGCTGCCCGAATCGCCAGGCATTTATGCAGATAATTTTCTGGCGCATATTTGGCGAAGTAACTTAATTTTTTGAGGCATTTATTTGCAATTCTTTTATAGGGTGCATCACTTTTATCCTTCACTTTATGCGTCATTGAAATTGACGCGAGTGCACGATAGAAATATAAATTTGGAATTTCAAATCTTGATAAAACGGCCTCCATGTATTCGTTTGCCAACTGTGCATTCTCAAAAGCTCCTTTATATTCATTAAAATAATGCATCAACAACATGCGATTAAAATATATCAGAAATTTTGCTGCTTCATCCTGTCGTTCTTTTTGAAGCGACAAGAGTGCTTCCGAATCGATCGCTGCTCCATTTAATTCAATTGGGTTTTCTTCAAGACCCATAAAACACAACATGGCCTGACGAGAAATTTCATTGTAATTAAATTGAGTATTTTGTTCCAGTCGTTTAAATGATTGGCTAAATGTCTCTGTTTCTTTTACCAGGCCGTCGAGGGGGACACCACTCAATAAAGACTGTGTGCAGTAAATATTGGCATTCACACAGGCGAATTCATTTTCTCCGGTTTCGAGCCCGGTATAAAATGAATCACGCAATGGTTTTAAGCTGTGTTTTACATGTTTATTCCAGTGTAAAATCAGTGCATAAACCGGATCCACGATTTGTGTAATCCATTGTTTTGAATCGAATTTTTTCAACAACTCGAGCCCCAGATCCCCATACCGCTCACCTTTTCGCATCGCACCGAGGACTCCGCACATAATTATTCCATATCCGGAAAAACAAAATGCTGACACTTCACTGATCCCATGCCTGATTGACATTCGTATCATTTCAAAAGCCAACATGGGTATGAGATTAGGTTCACACCAATATGCTGAAGGTGCAATATTGGCCATGATACGCATGGCTGCTTCGTGCTTGGAGTCTTCCATGACTGGTAGGTTCAATACTTTTTCATTTGTCATGTTGACCATGCGCAGTTCTGTAATAAGCAGACCGACTAAAACCTGGGCTTTATTTGGTTTCCGTGGTAGTTTTTTACCGAGTAAGGCCAGCGCTTCAATGCCGGTATCAATCGCTCTGGGTAATTCGTTTTTAGCTTTAAACGCATTGATATGTACTTCATAAGCACGAACTCTATCCATATTTTTTTGTGCGTGCTGATTAATCTCATGAAAATATTTTTCAGTTAATTCAAATTGAGCACACAAATAGGATGACTCGGTCAATTCCCGGTATATAGTATTGGTCAATTCATAAGCCTGGACCCAGGGGTTATCCGGAAGAAGATCCAACGCCTGCTGGAGATAGTCCAGGGAGACCGGATATGCCGAGTTCTCTTTTGCGCGTGCAGCAGCGTCGACATTTAATTGGGCGATTCTCAATTTTTCATCCGAGCCCTTTGCTTTTATTAAGTCCGTTGCTGAATTATAGTGATTGACAATGTCAAAAAGAGACTGTTTGTCTCCTGAATTTTTTGCAGATTGGTTTAACTGGCTTGCAATTTTTAAATGGACATTTGCTCGTTTGTCTTCATCTATCAGTGAATACGCCGCCTGTTGAATACGGTCATGCGCAAATTTCAACTGGGTAGTTCCTACCGGATAAATAAACCCTCCCTCAAAAACTGATTTCAGTTGTTTATCCAGGGTTTCAGAACTTGATTCCACAATTGTTGCCAACATCGAGCGATCCATTAAATTTCCCAGACAGGCTGCAAGTTTTACAGATTCTTGAGTTGATGGCCGCAGATCAAGTAATTTTTCCGCCATTAATTCAACCACGTTTTCAGTTATGTTTTCAGCCTTTATATTTTGAATATTCCAGACCCATTCTTTATTTCCGTAATCAAACTCGATTAAATTTCTGTCTAGTAATGACGTTAGAAATTGAGTCGTGAAGAAGGCATTTCCATCGGTTTTTTGAATGATTAATGAAGCTAACTCGTCAACATGCACATTTTCAGCTCCTTTATGCACCATATCGCCAATGAGTGCGCTGATGTCCTTGTGTAATAAATTACCCAGTGTCAGTGTCTCAATATCTACACCACCGGACTGCAACGATTGAATAAAAGAAAGCAGGGGGTGTCCGGTCTCTACCTCATTGTCCCGATAGGCGCCAATACACAATAAATATCTCGCTTCGGGCAATGAAATCAGACTTTGCAGAAGGTGCAAGGAAGCCGCATCTGCCCATTGAAGGTCGTCGATGAAAAGTACAATTGGATGTTCAGGCGTGCATAATGCTATAAAGAACTTTTGTATTAAATAGGTAAAGCGATGCTTAGATTCTTCTCCACCCAATTGTGGTATTTCGGGTTGCGGTCCAATAAGATGTTCCAGGTTGGGAATTAAATTCGTTAATACTTTTCCCTCTTCATCAACCGCTTTCAATATTTGAGACGAAATCGATTTTAATCGACTGTCTTCCTCTAATAAAATTAAATCGATGAGTGCTGTTAGTGCTTGTAGTATAGCAAAATAAGGTGTTGATTTATTAAACTGATCAAATTTTCCCTCAGCATAATACCCGTAATTCATGGTAATCGGGCGATGCACCTCATGAACCAGCGCCGTTTTACCTGTACCCGAATATCCTGCAACTAAAAGCAATTGACAGGCACCTGCTGCACAGGCGTCAAATTTTTCTATAATGATTTTCTTTTCTTTATCTCTACCATATAATTTTTGCGGGATTTTCAAAACACCGATTAAATCTTCTTTTCCGATAGAGAATTTTTCTATCTTCTTTGTGGCTTGATATTGCTTTAAACATATTTCGAGGTCGTGTTGCAAACCCAGTGCCGTTTGATATCGATCTTCTGCATTTTTCTCTATGAGCTTCGTTATTATTTCGGAAATAACCGCCGGTATATTGACATTTAGCTCTTTTGGCGGGTCGGGTTCAATGGAAATATGGGCATGTACGAGCTCCATTGGATCCGTAGAGATAAAAGGGGGTCTTCCCGTTAATATCTCATAAAAAGTAATCCCTAGGCTGTAGAGGTCTGTTCGGTGATCGATGCCCCGATTCATTCTTCCAGTCTGTTCAGGGCTGCAATAAGCCAGGGTCCCTTGCAGATTAACCGGGTTGCTCAGATCAAATGATTTTGATTGGATGGTCGTCGATAATTCAAAGTCGATAATTTGCACTTTTCGATTTTGAAGATTGACAAGAATATTTGAAGGGTTAAGGTCTTTATGAATTATTTTTTTTGCATGAATATTGCCAAGTATTTTAGCTATCTCGATTGCAATAAATAAAAAATCGAGAATATCGTTTTGCTTGTCCTTAAATGCATCTTTAAATCTTTTTCCATCGAAATATTCTAATTCCAATGCATATTTATTCTGCATTTTTTTTCTAGCCAGAACATTTCGGATTCCGGGAATCTCGATTCCAGTTAAAACTTCGCCTTCATTGTGAAATCTGGATATTATTTCCGGAGTAGGGTGGTCTACATTAAGAACCTTGACCAATTTAGATCCGCCATCGACTTCGTCGTGAACAAGGAAAATTTTTGAACGATCGCTCTCGTAAATTAAATTTTCGGTCATGTTGGGGCTTTGCTATTGGCAATTTAGGCGTAAATCTAAGATACAGAGTTATTTTAAGAAATCTGAGTGGTGGCTTGTCACTTCATGATTCAGCACTCCTTCCTATCTTGGCAAAATGTCGTCAACATCTGCTGATACAGATCTTTTTTTTGCGGAAACCCAAGCGTGGTTTCACAAACAAGACTGGTCGGCTTTTCCTTTTCAAAAAGAAAGCTGGTCAGCTTATGCAGACGGCTACCATGGCTTATTGAATGCGCCTACCGGAAGTGGAAAGACATACGCGCTCATTATTCCAATACTTCGGGAAGTAGCCCCAAAAGCCGGTGAAGGTCTTCAGGCAATCTGGATCAGCCCGATACGGGCACTGACCAAGGAGATCAATTATGCTACACAACGGGCTATTGATGCCTTGGGATTGGATGTCCGGGTAGAAGTACGCTCGGGCGATACGCCGTTGTCACAACGGAAAAAACAAAAAGAAAAACCCCCTGATATCCTCATCACGACACCGGAAAGTCTGCACATTATTCTGAGTTCCAAGGGTAGCACGGATTATTTGAAAAACCTCGTTGCCCTCGTCGCTGATGAATGGCATGAACTCATGGGATCAAAACGCGGTGTACAGGTCGAACTAGGTCTTTCTCGTCTCAAAGGCATTGCTCCTCGACTTCGCATCTGGGGTATATCAGCGACAATCGGAAATATGGATGAAGCCATTTGTGTCTTGCTTGGCCCCAACACAAAAAATCAAAAAGTAATTCGCGCTGATGTTGAAAAATCATATGAAGTCGTCACCATATTACCCAACGACATCGCCGATCTGCCTTGGGCCGGGCATATTGGAATGCGTCTACTGGACAAGGTTCTTCCAGTCATATATAACAGTCAAAGCACCCTCATTTTTACCAATACACGCAGCCAGTGTGAGATTTGGTATCAGCGCCTCCTTGAAGTAGACCCTAATCTCGCCGGCATTATGGCCATGCACCATAGTTCGATTTCTGATGAATTGCGTCACTGGGTTGAAGATGGCCTGCATACAGGTTCATTGAAAGTGGTCGTTTGCACTTCCAGCCTGGATTTAGGTGTGGATTTCGGCCCGGTGGAATCCATCGTACAGATCGGAGGCCCCAAAGGTGTTGCGCGTTTTATGCAGCGTGCCGGACGAAGCGGCCACTCACCCGGCGCCACAAGCCGCATCTACTTTGTCCCTACACACGCACTCGAATTGATTGAGGGCACGGCCTTGCGTTATGCGTTGAAGGAAAAAATAGTCGAGTCCCGCATCCCTTTTATTCGGTGTTTCGATGTCCTTGTTCAATACCTTCTGACGCTTGCAGCAGCAGAAGGGTTTGACCCTGAACAAATTGAACATGAAGTACGCTCCACACACTGCTATGCGAGTATCACGAAACAGGAATGGCAATGGGCGTTGAATTTTATCATACATGGCAGTCAATCCCTCAATGCCTATGATGAATATCAAAAGGCAGGATATGACAAACGCGGAATGATCCGAATTAAGAATAAGCGAACAGCTCATATTCATCGGTTGTCAATAGGCACCATCGTCGGTGATCAATCCCTGCGCATTAAATATGGAAATGGAAGAAAAATAGGGACGGTTGAAGAGTATTTTATCAGCCATTTAATGCCCGGTGATACGTTTTGGTTTGCAGGTAGAAGTCTGGAATTAATTCGCATTAAAGGAGATGATGTCATTGTCGAAAAAAGCAATCGAAAAAAAGGAAAAATTCCATCCTGGCAAGGTGGTCGTATGCCCCTTTCTTCCGAGATGTCAGAAATGCTCCGTAAAATAATCGCCGGCTCAACAAAAACCTATGCAAAAGACCCGGAAATAGAATGTCTTGCCCCCCTGCTGGAATTACAGGAAGACCTGTCAATAATTCCTCAAAAAAATGAATTTCTTATCGAGTATATAGAAAGTGCTGAAGGTTTTCATTTAATCATATTTCCATTTGAAGGGCGCATCGTACATGAAGGCCTTGGTGGTTTATTGGCTTATCGTATTGGCCGGATTTCTCCCTTGTCATTCAGTATTGCTATGAATGACTATGGATTAGAGCTCTTAAGCGACCAGCCAATTCCACTGAAAAAAGCAATGGAAAATGGGTTGTTTTCAATTAGAAATTTAAGGGAAGATCTTGAAGCCAGTATTAATAAAGTCGAGATGGCACGTCGCCGGTTCAGAGATATTTCTTCTATTTCCGGATTAATTTTCAAAGGCTATCCCGGTCGAATGAAGCGTGGTAAACATTTACAATCTTCTGCGTCGATGTTGTTCGAAATATTTCATGAATATGAGGCCGATAATTTACTCTATTTACAAGCGTATGAAGAAGCTGCATTAATTCAATACGAAGAAGCAAGAATGCGGGAAGTCTTACGGGTAGTCGAACAGCGAAAAATAATTGTTAAATATCCAAAGAAAATCACACCTTTTGCTTTTCCAATTATGGTAGATCGGCTTCGGGAACGGTTAACGACTGAAAGTTTACAAGAGCGGATAAAAAGGATGAGCATCAGTGGATAAGCAGGTGAGCACATGAACATTCGAGCATTTGAGCGGATGTGCGTTTGATGGCTTTTAATACTTTCATAACAGAAGCGGTGAAACCAAAGGCCTACATTTGATCGTTGTTTGTGTATATCAGAATGTTATAAATGAAAAAATCGATTTTACTATTTGTCTTGAGTCTCACGCTGAGTATTGGTGCTCAGGCTCAATTCGGCGACTTATTAAACAAAGCCAAAAATGTCCTTACCGGCGAAAGTTCGGTTGAAGAGGAAACTGGAGCAGCCTTAAAAGAAGCGCTCAACCTGGGCGTTGAAAAAGCTGTGAAAGAACTTTCGGCAGAGAACGGATATCTCGAAAGTCCCTATAAAATTCTCGTTCCGGAAGAAGCACAGGAAGTGATCAATACGGTAAAACGGGTTCCCGGATTTCAAAATGTTGAACGAGACCTCATCGAAAAAATGAACCAGGCCGCTGAATTGGCTGCAAAGCAAGCGACACCCATCTTTGTCAATGCCATCAAGCAAATGACGATTAAAGATGCTTCGAATATTCTCCTGGGCGAAAAAGATGCCGCCACCCGATATCTTGAAACGACAACACGCGAGAACTTGTACGCCGCATTTTTACCCGTCATCCAGGAAAGTCTGGACGAAGTTAATGCCCGCACCTATTGGAGCTCCGTCGTTAATACCTACAATAAAATTCCTTTTGTTAAACGGATGAATCCTGAACTTGATGATCATGTCAACGGAAAAGGACTCGACGGCTTATTTAGCCTGATTGAAAAGAAAGAAGAAGGCATTAGAGGAGACCAGGATCAGCGGACCACAGAATTGTTACAAAAGGTATTTGCGCGTCAAGACTGAAAGATAGATACTTTCTTAATTGACTGCTGGATGCCATAATCTCATATAGCCCTAATAGCCTCTTGAATTTTATGCCCTTAAGTTGGGCCCCACATCCACATTTTAAACTGTTTTAATGTCAGATATTAAAACAAGGCCAGAAGGTTGTCATCTGTCGGAAAATTATTCGTTTTTGTAGTACTCCTCAAAGTCCCTACAGAGTAAGGTGTCTCCTAAATCCCGGACCTTCCTCAAGTCTGGCACAATCAGCAAATTAAATCTCTGCGGTCGAAAAGAACTTCACCGCGGGCCTCTGTTCTTCAAGATTAATCAGTCCATTTGACTATTCAGTTTATGCCGAGTTGTTTACCAATTCTCTAAATCGACATATAGATGTAAACAACGTCATTCATAAAACAACTTGTCATGAAATCAACCAACCAATTGCTCTACAAAGCCCATTGCTGTCTATTATTCATTTTAGTATGCATTATATCAATAAAAGCACAAGGAGACTTTTATAGGGCCTATGTTTCTATAAATATGAACAATCCGATATCAAGCTATCATGGCGCTTATTTCGATGTTGATAAGTTTGCGCTACTTGAAGCCGATCTTCATGATCTTGAAATGCGCAAGTTCTTAGTTGAAGACCCAGGCATCACCTTATTCATAAACCCTGACAATGAATATTTTCATTTCGAAGATAAAAAGGTACACATTGGGCATTCCGTTGGTTTTCAATTCGGCTATAAAATGTCAGAGCGAACTGAACTCTCGGCGACCATCCAGACCTCAAATGGGAAAGCTCAAGCTTTTATCCCTCTATATGTCCCTGAAACTGATGTTTCAAGTGGTGGTACGAACACCGTTCTTATCGAGAAAAAAGGTCTTATCAGCGCAAGCTGGCATCAATGGAACGCAGGTGTCAATGTCTTGCGTTTTTTTAACAGAGGACCTCTGAAAGTCGGTACCGGCCTGGGGCTTTATGCTAATTTTTATTCCGGAATTGACGAAACCCTAACGATAGCAGGTCAACAATTGGATTTGACTACTACCAAACCCGGTACGTCTTTATCAGGAAGTTTTGATCCAGTGGTACAATACAGCATTACAGACAGACTGTTCATTTGTGCATCTCTCAGCAAATCTTTTGTGCTGGTTTCCGGTAACATGCCGAGTCCCAATCTGTCCTCCAGTATTACCCTAGGGTTCTCTTTAGGTCCTCCTGTACAATCAAAGGTCAAGATTTCAAGGATGGCGTTTCAAGCGAGAGGCTCTGCCTATGACATCTCAGAGTCAGAGGAAGATTGGTCCGGCTCAGGTCCTACTACACCTGAAGCACGAAGAGAACTCGAGGCCAAAAGAAGGGCCAATACGCGTGCCGTCGAGGCTGAGCAGGAAGGATTAACTGAAAATCAAGGGGCTGGTACAGAGACAGCAAGTTCCTGGCATGAAGAACCAGATGGCCATTTGCAAGCTGCTTTTTTCAATGCGGTGAAGTGTAATCCAAATTGTCATGAGCTGATGACAGAATTCAGAAAGTTACCTCATGAGGAAGCACAAAAGATCGTGGATGGACTCTATGCTGCCAGCAAGGCCTCAAGCGCTAAATATTGGGCTAATACCCGGCGCCATAATGAAGAATCGAACAGAGAATACGATGAGGCAAGAAAAAAGTTCCAGCAAGAATTTGCTGAGGAGTGGGGAGCACTTCAGTGGCAGTTAATTGAACCAATGATGGATATTGGTGGTGCCGCAGTAACCCTGGCTAAGGATGCCGGACTGATCGACGAGGAAACGGCCAAGATCATCCTTATCGCCGCCGCACTCACAGGACCCGCAGCCGTTATCTGGCGAGGCGTGCGGAAAGGTGCTCAAAAAATGGGGGTTCTCATGTCCAAAACAGCAACCGAAAATGCAGATAACGTTGCACGAACCGGTAGAAGGTCTGTCGATAATATGGCTAACACATCCAGACGTAATCTAAATGGCATCACAGAAGGTTCACTACGAAGTATCGAGACCAGGTGTGGAATTGCTGTTCAAGATGGCCGCACGTTTATGAGGCAAGCAAAAGACAAGGGAAGGTTTATCATCGTCAGAAAAGGTAATCCAGCTTCTTTAAAACACAGAAATGATCCCGGATATATCACAAAACCTGTCACTTGTAAGCCCAAAACTGCAAAAGTGGGACCACAGGAAGGGGTTGTGGTTGATCCGACCCATGATGTTCAATTTAGTCATGTGTCTGACGAAATCGATAACGCATTAAAAAATGGAGATCTCGTGAAGGCAGAGAAATTGAGAGATGACTACTATACGGCAGTTGAAACATGGAATAAATGGTTAAAAGACCACGGTGGTCAAATGCCGAATAAGTATTCCCGCAATCCAATAACAGGTGAAATTCTTTATGACAATAAAGGCATTCGAGGGGATTACGATCTACATGGAGTTTATCAAAAGATGCAAGATGGAAGCTATAAGAAAGTGAATTTTGGAGACGGGATTCCGGTCGACCATCGAGCGATTGCACGTGAAGAACACAATGCTGCCCGAAGTATAAATAATGGAAGGAGGGAGCGTCGTGAAATGAATGATGCGCTCGGACGTGAACCGATCAGACATGGCAGTGCTGAAGACCTGGAAATACTGGGAGAAGGCAATATCATTAAACTAAAACCGGACCCACCAGTGGTTGTGTTTACTCCTGATGGAAAAATAATTGAACTGGAAACAGTCGAAGCCATGGAGCAGTTCTATAGTGATAATGGTCTGACACCAACCTGGCGTAGGTAAAATATAGTGCAGCAATTGATCCCATGAATTCAGATTGATAAAGGAACTTCATACTTTTATCGTTCAGGCAAATCCTTCATGTATGCCCTGTCGAACATCATTTATTGCGTTTTGTTTATTGGCCTATGCAATAGTTTGGGGTCAATCCCCGGCCTACTTTACCAAACATATGGATATGAAAGATGGGCTTTCTCAAATGAAGGTCAGTTCCATTATCGAGGGGCCAAAGGGGTATATCTGGGTGGGAACACGAAATGGACTTAATCGATTTAATGGGTCGGAATTTACAATTTATGGAATGCCGGATGGGCTGTCTAGTAATCGGATATTGGACCTGGCATTAGATTCTTCAGGACAACTCGTTATCCTTACAGATAAAGGGCTTGATTTTTTTGATGGGAGTAGGGTGCGTTCTTATCCGCGTGAATTTTTGGGCGTGGATTATGGCATGGTAGTCGATCGATCCGGTCGAATCTGGATTATGACCTTTAGTCAATTGAGCATATTTGAATCAGGAAATTTCACAAGCAAACAGATTCCCGGAATCGGTTTTAATACCACATTCAATCCACAAAAACAAGCATTATGTATTGTCTGGGGAAAGACCGTCTGCAACGTATACGGAGATTTTGAAATAGATACGATAACCTCAAATTCCGTGCATGTACGTACACAAAATGTCCGTATTGCTTCGCCCTATCCGATATTTGCCTTTCCGGATTCCAAAACTCCGAAACAATATTATTATTTCAATGGGCCTCAGCGCCAATCCTTTATTACGCTTAAGAATGGGCAACCTGATTATTCATTTTTGCCCTATCATTTTGTATTGGGAGATGGAGTATATTTTGTTGAAGCACAGAACCAACCAGTCAATATTCAGACAAATATCATTTTACCACAAAAATTATTTACAAGTAGTCGGGGAAAATTGTGGGTAGGTGGAGAAAATGGTTTGGAGATCGTAGACAAATCGGCATTCTTTCATTTTGATTATTCCACTCTTCCTTATATCTGGACAATAATTGAAGACAATAATGAAAATATTTATTTCGCTTCTTATGGCCAGGGATTATTTAAGCAGACCAGGGAAGAATCCATTCAACGTATTCCTGCCGGAAATAATAATTTATTTCACTCGGGCTCTACTATAGATGAAGAAGGGGTGTTGCATTTTGCACACAATGATGGTATTTATTCGTACGAAAATGATGTACTCAGCCGCTATTTTTTTCAAACTTCGATGGACGTTATTTATGATAATCAGCGAAACCGCCTGGTGTCTGGAGCCCTTGAAGGAATCGATATTTTTGAAAATAAGCAACGTATTAAATCAGTCAAAGTATCAGACGGGCTCCATTCCAATTATTATATTCAAAATATTTCGGTTGATAGAAGTGGAAATTATTGGTTGGGTAGTTATCAGGGGCTCAGCAAATACAATCCCGATACAGACGCCATCACCAATTATACCCAGGCGGCAGGAAATCTTCCCTTGGGGCCGGGATTATTTAGCTCCTTCGTCGATGCCAGGGGAACCGTTTGGCTAGGAGGTGAAAATGGATTAATGTATTTCGATACGACGGCACAAGCTCTCATTCCTATCGAATCAGCCATCATGCAAAATCAAATAAAAGCTATCGTTGATTTTGATCGGGATCATTTATTACTGGCATCGAAAGACGAGCTATATCTATTTGATACAAAAACATTTTTTCAAACTTCCCGGGTGCCTATTACAGTTTTAAATGGAACAAACGGATATCAAGGTGTAGAACCCGGGTTTAATAGTTTATACAAATCCAGGTCCGGCCAAATCTACATCTGTTCATCAACCTCAGTTGACATCTTATATCCTGACCTTCTCACGGAAAGAGAGAATTTTCCGCAAGCGAATATTGTCAGTGTAGATCATACCGTATTGCCTATAGAACACCATGATTCCATTTATGTGTTCTCAGGTACTAACCTTTTGGTGCAAGCAGAGGCAGTCGGACTCAGCAGGCCTTTTCACACAAAATTCAACTTTAAAGTAGATCATGCTCCATGGGTAGGTTGGCAGGAAGAAGCCACATTTAATGCAGCCAATCTGCGACACGGTACACACAAAATAACTGTTGCTGCCGGGCCTGTCAACAATCCGGATGACAGCCGCTATAAAGATGAATTAAACATCGATATCCAGCTGCCGCTTCATAAAAGAGCTTTTTTTATTCCTTCCGTTTTGAGTCTATTAGGTATTGTTTCTATTTTCTTTTTTGTCGAGTGGTTTCGGGCTTTCCGTTCAAGAAAAAAACTACATGCCCAACTCGTGGAATCACGCTATCTCAAATCGCAGTTGTTGTTATCTGAGCTAAACCCACATTTCATATTTAATGTGCTCGCCTCGATCCAAAATAAAATCGTGAAAGGCAACAAGGACGAAGCAAGCGACCACCTGGTCAGGTTATCCGGGTTGATCAGAAATTACCTCGACTCTTCTTATAGAAGCAATGATCCCTCTTCGATCAATGAATTTGAAATCAGCCTGGCCAAAGAAATTCAACTACTTGATTCGTACATCAAATTTGAACAAGAGACCAACAACCAGTTTTTTGAATATAAGATCAACGTAGAAGAAGATGTAGCTCCGGAAGCGACAATGATCCCACCACTCCTGATACAACCCTTTGTCGAAAATGCAATAAAACACGGTTTACTTCCTTTAGATAAGAAAGGAAAACTTGAGATAACATTTCAAAAGGACGCGAATTCCTTAAATTGCATAATTCAGGACAATGGGCCCGGGTTCGATCGTGCTAAGCCTCGAATTGGCAAAAAGGATCATACGTCCTATGGAATGCGTATCATAGCTGAGCGAATTTCTATTCTGAATGAGCTCGGATACAATATCGAATACAACATAGACTCAAATCCTGATCAGGGGACCCGGGTTGTGATCAAAATAGTTGAATAAATGTCACCCATATGGGATTGAAAATTGCCATCGTTGAAGACTCACAAGAGAATATTGAAACCCTTCAATATTTTATCGATCGTTGTGACACGCCAATTGAACTCCTCGGCACGGCAAAAACCCTGGCTGAGGCGGAAGTCTTATTGACCTCGCAACCGGTCGACCTTGCACTTCTGGATATTCAATTAAAAGAAAACAATATTTTCGAATTATTGGATAAATTCAATCGCGAACGCAGTATTTCATTTGATATTATTTTTGTGACTGCTCATTCAAGTTTTGAATACGCCACAAAGGCCATCCAATATGCCTGTCTTAATTATATCACCAAACCTGTTTCAGAAAAAGAACTCCATGAAGCCTTACAAAAGGCTTATGAGCGAAAAGGGCAAGGTGACAATTCAGCACAATTAAATTTACTACTGGAGATTATCCAGGGAAATATTAAATCGCCAAAATCTATTTCGATTAATATGCCAAAAGGTGTCATAGAAATTGTCGACCTGGAAGAAATTAAATACATCGAAGCCGATGGCAGTACGAGTTATTTACACTTACCTACAGATAAACGACTGCACTCCGTAAAATCTTTAGCCCATTATTCCAGTTTATTAGAACTGAATAATGAATTTATGATGATCAGCAGACAATGCCTCGTCAACCTGCCTCATGTCAAACGATACGATCATCGCGAAAAGGTACTCACCTTAAAATCCGGCGAGACGCTAATCGTTTCTCATCGGTATAGCAAACAATTGAAACAGAAATTGATGAGTGATCCACAGAACGCAGGAATGTTGCGATCCGCGCTTGATACACTAAAGAATATTTTCAAGTAAACCCTTTTCTTGTTGAAACTGTCATCTGGTTAAATTCGTTTACGTCGGTAAGGAAAGCAAATCGGTTTATCACGCCACTTCACCTTTTGCTTCAGCAGCCACAACGTTGAAAGGTTTTGGAACATGACGTCCTCTATCTGAGTTTTGATCGTGTTTCGCAATGAACACAATCCGTTGTTGGTAAGACATACAACAAGGAATTACAAACCTCATAGCGATACGAGACGCCTTGACTTCATATTTATAAATATATTGTAGGCTATTCCATCACTTTATGCTTAGAACAGAGTTACTACGTCTTGCCTTCATTCTTTTATTGACCCTTTGCTTTTTTCATGTTAGCGCTCAGCGTTTAAATGAAGGTGACTATGACTGTGACGAACAAAGACTTTTTTCTACTTATCAGGAAAAGGATCAGGAAGCACAAATAACAGATCCTGAAATGCTTCTTCACTTAGGTGGACTTTCTTTTAGGTTGAATAGGGATACACTGGGCTACGAATATTACCATAGAATATTGGAACAACCGCGTTTGTCGAATGATGTTATTTATTTTCAGGCATTATTAGAATTAAAATATAGAGACGGCATTGCCATTTCCAGCGATTCTGTTCGCCAATTAATAAAGGCCAATTATTCCGAAGATCACGATATCGCATCGGCTCACATTATTCTGGAAACGCTTTCATCTTTGAACCCACGCCCAACCATAAAAGTGGATTCAATAATACTGACGCATATCGATCACATAATTGATAAGCAACGGTTTTCTACAATAATTGTCAAAGGAAGACAAGAGGTGGCAATATATTTAGCAGATCAGGGCCAGCTGCATAGAGCCCTGGATGTTGCCAAGCAGTCATTTCAATTTGTTCGTCGCCACTTTCCTGAATGTTCACCAAGTTATTATAACTCATTTATCAATATCGGCAGACGATACATTAATCTTGATCAGCCAGACAGTG
Organism: Saprospiraceae bacterium; assembly: GCA_965249735.1. Lineage (GTDB taxonomy): Bacteria > Bacteroidota > Bacteroidia > Chitinophagales > Saprospiraceae > JANQSS01. Next base: position 171,485 of record CBDFMS010000015.1, read on the forward strand.
CCCGGTATTATTTCCAACAGAGTCTTGACCACTTGTTGTCCTTTCACCCCGAAAACCACTACTTAAAATACCAAGCTGCCTTTAATCTAGCCAGTGCAGAAAAAAAATTATTTACTTATACGCATGCGCTATTATATTTGGAACAGGCAGAAAAATTTATTGAGCTTGACACCGTTGCGAATAGTGCCGATCATTTATCAAAAATCTATAATGAACGCGCCGGACTTTATTATTCAATGGGAAAACTCGAACGTTCAAAAGCGGCTTATCTTAAATCAATTCAGTTTTCCGCAACTGCATCTAGAGGCCCTAGTGTACCTAAAATAGCTGCCTATGCAAATGTTGCGAGTCAGCTCTCTTTCTTGAACGACTACGACAATGCAATTAAATACCTACAATTAGCTCTTTCCAATTCAAATAAATTATTAGGCCCGAACCATCGTTTTGCAGGTATTATCCTTATGAAAATAGGTCAGGTCTATTACGACCAGAAACGTTATCATGATTGTCAAAAATATTTTGATCAATCGATGAAAATTAGAAAGTTAAACGCTGGGGATGCTCATATTTCTGTAGCAAATCTACATAGTAATTATGCGGTACTCTGTCGGGATCAAAAACGGCATGATGAAGCTATACATTA
>CBDFMS010000016.1:0-214835 GCA_965249735.1 Saprospiraceae bacterium
AAATCATATTTTTGATTTTCAATATTGATAAATTTTATGTCCCATACAGTATTTACAAAAGGTATTCCGTTTTTTACATCTTTTATACTCTCGACAGGATAATGATCAGATACCAATTTAATTGTAAATGCATTGTATGCATTTATCCAATAAGCCAGTCTTTCATTCCTCGGCCATTTTATTGCATCAGGATGGTTATTTCCAAGCAAAGTTAGATATTCATTAAAAACCACACTATCCCTTTGAAATCCTCTATAATCAACCCAACCCTCTGCGGTCACATGCTGCTTTAGGAGACTATCCCAAAGTTCATGTGTGACAGGTTGGCTTGAACTTTTCACATCGGCAACTTTGCAGGAGACAACACCAGTGGCTAGTAATACAAGAATTGAAAAAAAATAAATGGGAAATTTCATTTTCATGCATATAAAATGCCTAATCATGAAATTAGTTTACATCGACTGCTAATATTTTTGACGAGGTGGAAACTATATTTTGGTTTTCGCTCCAATTTGCAATGAAAATGTATTGATTTTATCATTGTTGGCACTCAAGCCTTTATTAAATATATTGTAGTAGACTGTTGGTTGAACAAATAAACTTGTTGAAGGCGATATTTTTCGCTCTACACCGACGGCCAAATCAAGCGTGAAATAATAATTATCCCTAAATGATCCATCACCCAATAAACCATCAGGAAAACTTTTTTTCTCGAAATTTGGTGTTCGCCCAACAGTAACCGTTGCGCCCTCGTTTTCATCAACAAATTGAGGGATCGGTATAGCACTTGAAATGGTTTCTGTATCTTTTTCATATCGGGCCTGTAATGCCAAATGAAGTGCACCACCCATGGCCACATATGGCCTCCACTTCCCAGATTTACTGATGAAATACGATGCGTGTACAGGGATAGTTAATAAGTTTAGATTGATACCTTCAAAACGATAAGCCGTTCCCTCAGACTCCGGCGACTTTTTAAATAGTTCGATAAACTCTTTGGGACTGTATTGTTTGGACGAGTATCCCAATCCTGTCGATAATTCTACCGGACCTATATCGCGGTGAACAACCAAGCCACCTCCGGTACCAACCCGATTTTGATTATATCCACTTTTTTGGTACAAATCGTCATATGGTGTACTGATATGATTAAAGTCCAAATCGGCAAAAGCAGAAATACTCCATTTTTTAGCAGTTCGCGCTTTCACTTCTACAAGAGCCGATTCAATTGAAGAATTAAGCTCTTTTTCATATGCATCAAATAACTCCATATCCAATATGGGGAGAACTCCCAAAGAACTCATAATAGAACTGCCCGCATGTTGTCCTGTCTCCACATCCACATAGGCCGGTTCATTTATCTGATCCAATGACTCAGTAGACGCTTCGTTAGTCATAGCATTGGCCATTTCTTCCACATCACCTGATTGTACCCCTTGATTCGAACCATTACCATTCGTTTCGGTAGAGGCAATAGCTTTTGAAGATGAACTTTGAGCTGCATTACTAGGAGGTCTGGAGGTATTAGCCTTTTGATTATTCGTGGTCCTCGTATTCGTTTTCATGCCATTTGATGCCTCAACACCCGCTCCTTTTAGTGCCGTTGACTTAATCTGTGGCACATCGTTTGAAGCCACTTTTAAAATCTGTGATTCTGTAACCAATGTCGGCTCCTCAGTATTTGCGCTTTCCGAAAATATCGAAGCTGTTTGCGCATCGTAACCTGATTCCCCGAGTCGATACGTTTCAGTTGCAACTTGTGGATTATCGGACTTCACACCATATTGTGTGTTGTAATTGAAAAATGTGAAGAGGGCCAGCAACATGAGACCAAATTCAGCTGATTTGCTGATATATATTTTATTGGAAGCATACCAGGTGTAATCCAACCAGTCTTTAAGTTGCAACCAGTGCTTATGTTGATAAGTTACGTGCAGATTTGAAACCTGGGATTTTATCGTTTCATCGGATTCCTGGTCGATGATCTCATTGTCCATGCGCTCCTGCATGTGCTGCCAAGAGTTTGGATCGTACGGTACTTCCAGGTCGGATAGCGCATCCTTCACAATGTCGTCGATGTTCTTTTTCATCGTAGCGTTATTTTCTTTTTCGCGAGCAAGGTTCTCAACTTGCTACGTGCTTTCACTAAATTCGATCGTGAGGTACTCTCAGATATATTTAATATCTCACCGATTTCACGATGTGAATACCCTTCTATTACATATAAATTGAAGACATTTCTATAAGCCGCGGTTAGGGTTTGGATGGCATCAAGAATTTCTTTCTGTGCCATAGAACTCAATACCCCGGGATCATTGCTGCTAACGGCGTATGCTTTGTCCAGATCCTCTGTACGTCGACGGTTCTCTTTGCGATAGTAATCGATAGCCGTATTGACCATTATCCTTTTAATCCAACTAAACAAAGACGTTCCCGGTTTATACTTACTTACATGTCTGAATACTTTGATAAATCCTTCTTGCAGGATATCAAATGCCTCTTGTTCATTGTTGGAATAACGCAAACAAACACCCATCATGGCACCATAATAGGCCTCATAAACCTGCTGTTGCGCCCATCGTTCCTTACGTGCACACGCCTCAATTATGAGCCGTTCGTCCCCAGATAACTGAATGACAAAATTCATTTCGATTGCTGTTCTTTGATCAAAGAGGTATAAAGATAACGCCCAATTCATATTATTTGATGCCTTTCAGGCCGGGAAGACATTCTTCAGATCAACAACGACATCCACTGACGGTCCAAATCACGTTTTTCGGTAATACATATATTCTACAACCTAAATGATTTATCCTAAATTTGTTCTTTCAAATGAAACGAACTTATGGCTGATCAAACCTCTACCGAACGTGTGTCGCTGGATACGATGTACAAAGAGTATTTTCTGGATTACGCTTCCTACGTCATTTTGGAACGCGCAGTTCCTGCAGCGCATGATGGTCTTAAACCCGTCCAGCGACGCATTCTATATAGTATGAGGAAAATGCATGATGGCCGCTACCACAAAGTGGCAAATGTAATAGGTCAAACCATGCAATTACATCCTCATGGTGATGCGGCTATTGGAGCGGCACTTGTTCATGTCGGACAGAAAAACCTGCTGATAGACTGTCAGGGTAATTGGGGCGATGTTCGAACAGGTGACTCGGCAGCAGCACCTCGATACATAGAAGCCCGGCTAACTCCATTTGCTCTTGATGTTTTATTCAATGCAGATACTACAGATTGGCAATTGTCCTATGACGGTAGAAATAAAGAACCGATTGCCCTTCCTGCTAAATACCCCCTGGTACTCGCCCAAGGTGTAGATGGAATAGCTGTTGGACTATCCACCAAAATAATGCCTCATAATTTTATTGAATTGATAAAAGCTTCTATAAAATTACTGCAGGGCAGGCACATGAAAATATACCCGGATTTTCAAACCGGTGGTATGGCAGATATTAGTGACTACCAGGATGGAAAACGAGGTGGAAAAATAAAAGTACGTGCACGAATTGAAAAACAAGATAAAAGCACATTGGTCATCCGTGAATTACCCTATAGTGTCACCACCACCCAGCTTATTGATTCAATTCTGAAAGCAAATGACAAAGGGAAAATAAAAATTAAAAATGTCAAAGACAATACGGCAAAAAATATTGAGATCGTAATTGAACTAGCCCCGGGCATGTCACCGGACATCAGCATAGATGCCCTGTACGCTTTTACAAATTGTGAAATCAGTATATCCCCAAATGCATGTGTGATCATTGATAATAAACCTCATTTTATTTCGGTATTGGACATTCTCGAATTAGCCACCAAACAAACCAAAGACTTGCTTGGTTTAGAATTAGCTATTAAAAAGAAGGAACTAGAAGAAAAATGGCATTTTTCCAGCCTCGAAAAAATATTTATCCAGGAGCGAATCTATCACGCCATGGAGGAATGTGAAAGCTGGGAAGCCGTGCTGGAAGTTGTAAAACTCGGACTCCATAATTTTGTAAAAACTCCCACAAATATAAAACCAAAAACAAAGAAACTCGAGTTAAAGCGCGATATAACTGACGACGATATTGTTAAATTGGCTGAAATTAAAATTAAACGCATATCAAAATACAATGTATTTAAAGCAGAAGAAGCTCTTCAAAATCTATTGGAAGAATTAAAGCAAGTCAACTTCCATATTGCGCATCTTACAGAATATACAATTGATTTTTACAATATGCTATTGACAAAATATGGCAAAGGTCGGGAACGACGTACTGAACTGACCTCGTTTGAATCGATCAAAGCACAACAGGTTGTCGTTAATAATACAACCTTATATGTCAATCGAAAAGAAGGATTTATTGGCTATGGTCTTAAAAAAGATGAGGAAATAGGAGATTGTTCGGATATCGATGACATCATTGCCATCAGAAAAGACGGAAAACTCGTTGTGTCAAAAATTACAGATAAGAACTTTGTGGGTAAAAAAATTATTCACGTTGCTGTTTGGAAAAAAGGTGATCAACGCACAACCTATAATATGGTTTATCGAGATGGTGTCGCCGGAAAAGTCTATGTCAAGCGATTTCAGATATCCGGCATAACCCGTGATAAAGAATACGACCTAACAACAGGCAACAAAGGCTCGCAAGTATTATACTTATCTACCAATCCAAATGGTGAAGCAGAAGTAATAGGAGTCAAATTATCAGCCAGTAGTCGTGCTCGAAACAAAGATTTTGAATACGATTTTGCGGACCTGGCAATAAAAGGTCGCGGAAGTAAAGGGAATGTACTAACGAAATACCCTGTCCTTCGTGTTCGATCCATACGATCCGGTGAATCCACCCTGGATGCACTTAAATATTATCTGGATCAATCCACAGGTCGAATTAAATCTGAAGAAAGCGACCTCTACCTGGGGGCCTTCCATCCTGATGATAAATGTCTTGCGATCTATAAAGATGGAACATATGAGCTCATACAACCACGCGAAAATAGAAAAATGGACATCAAGGCCATGCTCCATTTAATAAAATACAATGGAAATAAAACAATCGTTAGTTATATCTATTATGACGGCAATAAAAAGTGGACAATGGTAAAACGATTTAAAATAGAAACCACTTCTTTAGATCAACGACTAATGGCCATTTCTGAACATGAAAAATCCGAACTTTTATTTGTAAGTACAAATCCAAAACCAAGCGTACAATATAGTTACACAGCCAAAGGAAGCCGAGTGACTGATGTTGTTAATATCGCTGATTTTATTGAAGTAAAGGGGTGGAAAGCACTTGGAAATCGATTGGTCGATAAAAAAGCTAAAATTGGAAAGGTCATAAAAAAACAATCTCTAAAGCCAGGTGACTCAATCGAATTCGATCTTGATGGTGCACAAGGCGAATTATTTTAAGACTTTTTGCAACATGTGACACTGCATTTTTTCAGACCGGAATACTCGAATCTCATCACAATAATTGAACGAATAAAACCGCCGTCTGAGCCTCATTTGGATCAGGTGAAATCGTTCAAAAATTGTCACCGGGAGTAATGTTCTCTACAGTGAAATTGCGTAACTTTGCGCCCTAAAATTTAACGATGCAGACAAGACAATCCGGGCAGGTAACCAGTGAAATTAATAAGGGTATATGCAGGATTACGTTTGAACATCCTGCACACAATTCTCTTCCCGGTTATCTACTTTCACAACTCACCGAAGCCATTCAACATGCAGGTCAGGACGATGCTTGTGAGGTCATCGTACTTCAAAGCGCAGGCAACAGGACTTTCTGTGCCGGAGCCAGCTTCGATGAACTCATGGCTATAGAGAATGAAATTGACGGCAAATCATTTTTTATGGGATTTGCCAATGTGATCAATGCATGCAGAACATGTCCAAAATTGATCATTGGACGCATTCAGGGAAAGGCTGTGGGCGGTGGCGTAGGATTGGCCTCTGCAACTGACTATTGCCTGGCCACAAAATATTCGGCGATTAAACTGAGTGAATTAGCTGTAGGAATCGGTCCCTTTGTTGTAGGACCTGCTGTTCAACGGAAGATGGGCCTGGCGGCTTTTTCTCAATTAGCCATTGATGCCAGATCCTGGCAGAACGCATATTGGGCCAGGGATAATAATCTTTATGCAAACGTATACGATTCGATAAATGAAATGGATGAAGCAATTGACAAATTAGCCCAGGACCTGTTGAATTCTAATCCACAGGCAAGGTCTTCACTCAAACGGATTATTTGGGAGGGAACAGATGGGTGGGGTCAGTTGTTAGAACAACGGGCAGAAAAAAGTGGACAACTTGTTTTATCACCTTTTTCGAAGTCCGCCATAGCCAAATTCAAAGCAAAATAAACATATGATTGAAGCAAAATCGATAGAAAAAAGCAATGTCATTCAGGAAGCATTTGCACTGATGTGCACTGCTAAATCAATGACTGAGGAGTATGAGACAAATTTTAAAATTGCCAGCAAATATGTTCATGCCACATCACGTGGCCATGAGGCCATACAGATTGCAACAGGACAATTGCTCAAACCTTGTGACTTCCTTTCTGCATATTATCGCGATGATGCTTTATTGCTTTCTATTGGTATGAAACCATATGATTTGATGCTCCAATTAATGGCCAAACGCGATGATCCGTTTTCCGGTGGTCGTACTTATTATTCTCACCCAAGTCTTCGAGATAAAAATAAAGTTCAGATTACCCACCAATCTTCAGCCACTGGTATGCAGGCAATCCCATCAACAGGTATTGCCCTGGGTATTCAATATCGCGAACAACTAAATTTGACACAACAGTTTAAAGGAGAATCACCGATTGTCGTTTGTTCCCTTGGTGATGCATCTGTCACAGAAGGAGAGGTGGCCGAAGCGTTTCAAATGGCAGCTTTGCGCCAGCTACCAATCATATTCCTGATTCAGGATAACGGCTGGGATATCAGTGCCACCGGAGCTGAAACACGTTCCATGGACGCGTATGAATATGCTGGAGGATTCAAAGGACTGCAACGGGTTAGGGTGGATGGTTCCGATTTTGTGGAATGTCATGAAGTGATGAAAGAGGTTATCAATACCGTACGGGAGGACCGGAAACCATATTTAGTCCATGCTTCGGTTCCGTTACTAAATCATCACACGTCAGGTGTCCGCATGGAATGGTATAGAGACGATCTCGAAGAACATAAAACACGTGATCCTTATCCAAAATTGCGCGATTATCTCAAGTCCGAACTCGACCTTAAAGAAGAACATATCTTTCAGGAGGAAGAGAGCCTCCGAGCTGAAGTTGCATCTGCCTTCCAATTGGCGCAACATGCGGAAGATCCCCGGCCTGAAGATCTGTTTTTACATGATTTTGCTCCAACACCGATTCTTGGAGAATCTGGAAATCGTTGTCCGGAAGGCCAGAAGGCTATCGTGATGGTAGATGCCGGATTGCATGCGATCAGGGAGTTGATGACCAAACATCCGGAATGTATGCTCTATGGACAAGATGTAGGAAGCCGCCTTGGAGGCGTATTCCGTGAAGCTGCCACTCTGGCCAAACAGTTTGGAGATCAACGTGTATTTAACACACCAATTCAAGAAGCATTTATCGTGGGAAGTACCGTGGGGATGTCAGCCGTAGGTTTGAAACCCATCGTTGAAGTTCAATTTGCCGATTATATCTGGCCGGGATTGAATCAGTTGTTTACTGAAGTAAGCCGGTCTTGCTACCTGACAAATGGTAAATGGCCCGTAAGTATGGTACTTCGCGTACCAATTGGTGCCTATGGCAGTGGTGGACCTTTCCATAGTTCTAGTGTCGAATCAGTAGTGACCAATATTCGAGGGATCAAAATTGTATATCCTTCAACGGGAGCAGATTTAAAAGGACTGATGAAAGCTGCTTATTATGATCCCAATCCTGTGGTGATCTTTGAACATAAAGGATTGTATTGGTCAAAGGTAAAAGGAACAGAAACTGCCCGATCAATCGAGCCGGACGAAGATTATATTATTCCGATTGGTAAAGGCAGAACGGTCTTGTCAGCAACTCCGCGCCATGATCAATCCACTTTGGCTATCATCACCTATGGCATGGGAGTTCATTGGGCATTGAAAGCGGCTAATAATTTTGAAGGTCGTGTCGAAATTATTGATCTCAGATCCTTATACCCTTTGGATACAGAATTGATCTATGAAAGCGCTAAAAAACATCACCGTGTATTAGTCGTTACAGAAGAACCGGTAGACAATACATTTTCTCAAAGCATTGCAGCACGTACCCAGGAAAATTGTTTTGAATTTTTAGACGCACCTGTCCGAACTATTGGGTCTGAGAATCTTCCAGCCGTGCCCTTAAATAGGACTTTGGAAAAAACAATGGTACTTAATTCAGAAAAGGTGAGTAAAGTGATTCATGAATTATTAGATTATTGACTCCACTTCTAATTCCGTTCCTATAAATTAAAAAAGGTCCGACACAAAAATGCCGGACCTTTTCTTTTCACAATAATTTTAAATTAATCTATTTTCGAACGATTGATAGTTTTTGTACAACTTGTCCTTTTTCAAAAAGTATTCCTGCGTAATATATACCCGGTGTTAAATTATTCACATTGTAAGTATAGTCGTTTGAATTAATATTATTTATTTGCGCTACCACCTTCCCGGCTGCGTTATAAATATTAATCCCTTCCATCGGATATTCATTATCACTTCTAAATGAAATTTGATCAAAAGCCGGATTTGGGCTCATGGTAAAGTTCACTGCTTCAGGATTTAATGTTTCTACTGTACTTGTCCAGTTTACTAAATCTAATGCACGATAAGCCCGTGGAGCTACATAATTAATAATAGTATCAATATAGCTTAAGGCCTGGTCTTTTGACATGTTTGCATTGAAGGTAGCTTGAACTTGGTGTATGCTAAATCCAGCCACAAATGGATGCGGAATAGTATCAAATATGGACGGTTCCCACCATTCCCAAGGTGCACTTTCATGATTTCCAAAAACATTGATTGGTCGCACGATCGGAAACAAGGCTTCATAATATTGATGACCGGCACTGTCGGATGCCAACTTGGCCGCATCTGTCCATTCATCATCCATCCCTAAAAAGACATCATTGTTGCCAAAATTATTTGCCATTTCGGCTACATATTGACTGCCCTGTACTTGAACGACTGCATCATTATTGGTACCTACACGAAGTATGTCATCATAATAGGGGGCAAATTGATCACCGGGGGCGTGAAACGAGATAATCGGCATATCTCCTTCCGCCATCCAACTGATATCAGCCATAGCACCACCTAGATTGACACATAAATCATAGTCTGAGGAATATCCAACATGGTTAGGAATACAAAATGTATCTCCTGTCAAAAACACGCCAAGCGAGGTTCCATAAATGTCTCCGTTCCAGGCTTCGATCACCATTGGTTCCAAAGTCATTGGGTTGCCATCCAGGTCAGTAAGAAATTTTCCGACAGGATTTTCGGTTTGGAGAATCTCCAGGTAGTTATCCAATACGGCTCCCGTCAAACTCAGATACCCACCGGTTCCTTGTCCGAACACCGTTATCCTGGTCGGATCAATTCCATAGGTATTACCACCTTCTGTATAATTCTTACGAAAATATCGAATCGATGTACGCATGTCCTGGATCCCACGATAAGCTGCATTGATCAACGAAAATGCGCGATCAGGCTGGGTCGCTCCAAATGGATCCCACCCTACCCTGTAATCGATCGAAGCTACCACATAGCCAAGCTTCGCTAATCTCGTACATATCTCGACAGATGCTGAATCGGTCTTTGTCCCGGATATGCCACCATTAACGATAATTGGTAAAAAATTACCCGTGTGGACAAATATGATTAATGGTCGTTCTTCTGCGGTATCATCTGCCGGTTCATACACATCCATCACAAGTGGTTGTAATGTTGAATGCCCCGTAACCGGAATTGTCAGTACAGTAAAATTTGCACCGTACAATTGATTACTAGTAATATCCACATCAAATGTTTCAGTCAGAAAACGTTGTCCAAACATCAATGTAGATCCTGTAAATAAAAGTAAAAACAATAAGTATAACTTCTTCATAATTTGTAATTTTTATTTTTTATTGAATTCGTATAAGAGCGATATATAAGCGAGTCGACCCACCTTGGGCCCACCATAAGTTTCGAAATGTAAATTGTCTAAAATATTTGATGCCCCGAGTTTAATTGTGGTATTCAAGTTGGCAAATTTCCAATTCATTTGCATATCCAGCAAATCATACTCTGGTATAAAACCGGTAAACTGTGGAGATCCTTCAAATAAAAATCCCTCGATCCATTTATAATTTATATTGAATCCGATATCAACATTTGGAAAAAGGGGGACATCTCTGGCAGCTAAGCCGATATTATATTTACTTTCAGGCGTATTAAATGCAGGGACGATTGGATCATCTGTTTTGGTGATCAATTTATTCCAGCTGTAATTGCCATTTGCAACAAAATACTTAGCAAAATAAAAATTCATCCCGATCGAAAACCCCTGTGTCGTCACTTCTTCCGTCGAGTTGGCTGAATATCGATATGCCTGAAGTCGTTTTGGAAATCCGGTGTTTTGGTCAAATTCCGCCTCTACTCCGATGTTATAACCCAGAAAATCATTGTACACGCTGTAATAGTAGCCGGCATCGATAAACAACTTATCAAATAGTGTTGTTCGATACCCGATTTCGACGGTACGGACCTTCTCAGGTCGAATGGGGTCGATATTAAATGAATCCAAAATCTCCAGACTTTGGGTTCCAAAATTTTCAAAGTATTCTGTCAGGGATTCCACCGTTACCAGATTCTCAACTCCGGTTAAATTCCCGGATAGAATAGCGCGTCCCACATTTAGATTAAGATACTGGTCAGACAAAGTCGGATTGCGAATGGCGGATGAAAATGAAAGTCGGAGATAATTGTCTTTTGCAGGTTTATACAAAAGTGAAGCTGCCGGTGAAAAGAGCCAGTCAAAGTTTTCATTTTTATCAGCCCTAAGTGTTCCTTGTAATCTCAGTTTATTATTAAATAAATTTTTCTCAAATCCACCATAAACTCCAAATTCAAAATTCGTGATTTCGACCCCCGAGGTATCATAGAAAATCGTCCCCTCGGATTTCGGTTTATAATACCGAGCACTTGATCCAACGATGATTTTATCTGTAAACCGAGGTTTTATAATATATTCCCCTTGTGCATGATACAATGCCGATTTATCAAAAAATAAGGTACCTCCATCAGTACGTTTTTTAGATACAATTTCATTAAATTTATTATTAAACCGATCTGTACCCGGCTGAAAATAGGAAAAGCTTTGTTCTGTTATACCTTCCCCGTCTGCTACGTCCCGTGACAATTGATGCCAATAATTGAGACTATCCTGGTTATTAGCTATCCAGGCAAACGCAGCATCCTGATCAAATGTCGATATTACAAAAGGAAATGTGTCAACGAAGATTTGTTCGATCTGAGGGTATCCATTTTCATCCATTCGAGGTTTTACATCTGATCTCCAGTATCGCTCATATAATTGGGACCACTCCAGATCAGACTTGGCGCTATCTTGCAATGCCAGGGCAGTGAAATATGGATCATACGAATCCCCGGCATCTTCATGCGTAGCATACACACGGAAATAGAACTTATCACGCTTTTTAATTTCTAATCGATTTTGAAAAAACTCGATGTTTCTAAGAGAAAATCGATTATCACCCTGGTAGACGGTTGTACCGGAACTATAACTACTGCTGAACACTAATTCAACAGATTCTTCCTGCAGACGTGGATTCAATCGTAAATGGCCGGCAATATTTGCTTTAAAGTTTTCAGTATCGTAATCAACCAGATCTGTTTCACGATAACCGGTACGTGCAAATCCACCTAATCCTCCAAAGGTCGGGAGGGCCGCATCCGAAAAATCATTTCCAGAGTTATATTCATCTCCGTATATATTGACAGCATCATATCCTCCCGGATTGGACTCGTCAAATGGTGTATCGTCCACTGCGTTATAATTTTCAGCTTTCCAATCATCTGCTTTAAGGCCAAAAACATTTATTTTATAAGCAAAGACATCTTGTCCATCTTGGTTTTTTATGGCATCCGCCCATCGAAGACCCAGTTCCATTATATTTTGCTCCCCAAGTTTAGCTTGTACAGCCAGTCCTTTGTGGTAAAAAGGATCTTTGGTTTTCATTTTGATCACGCCATTGAAGGCGTTGGGACCGTAATATGCTGAACTGGCACCAATGATGAGATCGACTTTGTTCACATCCAATTCAGAAGATCCTAAAAAGTTACCCAGGGAGAAGTTTAATCCCGGGCTTTGGTTATCAACGCCATCGATTATTTGTAATGACCTCACAGAGGATGTAGAATTAAACCCTCTCATATTGATGACTTTGAATCCCAGACTGGCGGCGGTCAAATCTACATCCTTCAGCGAACCCAGCCCATCATAGAAATTTGCGGCAGGTGTCTCTCTAATAGCCACCAAATCCATAGATTCTACGGTAAGAGGAGATTCTTTTTGTTTTTCGCTGATTCTTCTTCCTTTTATCTCGACAGTCTCAATTAACTCTGCATCTGTGCCTAATTTAATGTTATTTGTATTCTCATCCGGAACTGATACATCCCGAGTCGAGTAACCGACATAAGAAATCTCCAGCATCACCGGGTATTCAAACTCTGATTTAAAAATGAAGCTACCGTCCCATTCGGTGATTGTGCCAAGTGTGGTTCCTTTGATCAGTACTGTTGCCCCGACTAAAGGCTCTCCATCGGCCTTGTCAAGGACCGTCCCTTTCACAATTTGTTGTGCTTTCAAGCAACAAGTCAAACCTAGCAGCAAACTAATCGCACATAAGAATTGTCTCATGTAATCACATTTTGAATTTAAGGCGTACTAACTAAAGATTTTTCTCAATGAGGTCATAAGTTATGTAAAATTATGTCAGATTTAAAAGTAATTTTATAAAAGCTTTGCATATCAGGTGTTCTACCAAATTCTATTCCCTGGAAATGGCAGTCAGTGAGCCTAAACGATAGAAATCATATAGTTTCAAGTTTCGAGACAAACCTCGCTCGAGTACCAATCGGATCGATCGACGTAAAACCCGGGCTAGTCCCAGGAGAATCCGTCCTCCAAACGATTTCTTCTGCCTGATAAAAAAGCTAAGAATCCGAATCGAGTGGGGCGTTTTTAGTTTTGCCCACATAGCCAAAGTTCTCACCGCTTCATCCGCATTATCTAAGAATTTTTGATTGCTATTCAATCCTTTATGAATTACATAATTTTCTATATGACAAAATATGTGGTCCTTATCAACGACTTCTCTGATCCAAAGACTGTCCTCGTAACCATATCCTCTTATCCGCTCATCGAAAGGTACCGCTAGAAAAATGGATTTCCGACAATAGAAGTTATTACTAAAAAAGTAGCGCAATGGATCCTGATTTCGAATCTGGGCAGTCTTGCTTTCTCTGATGCTCCCATATTTCCAATGTAAGCCAAAGTTTTTGTCGTTTGGTGGCTGGCGATCATAATGTGTCCCACCTACCGCAATCTCATAATCTTTCATCACCTTAGCATAATTCGATAAAAATTCACCGGGTGAAGCTATTCTACTATCGCCATCGATAAAAACTACATTGTCATATGATGCATGTGCTACCAGCTCATTTCTCGTTGCAGACCGGCCTTTGTTCATTTTATTTCGAAAAAGTATAACGTTCTCATTTTCAGCAGTTAAAGCTGATATCTTCTCGAACTTCGATTGATCGGGTGATGCGTCATCACAAATGATAATTTCGACTTCACCTGAAAACCGATCAGCCGATATGATCAGATCATCGACCAGACCTGAGACGTCCCAATTATAAGCAGGAATGAGAACCGAAATCATGCAGTGAAGATAAGAATCCACGTGCTATGCCCACTCTAATCGATGCGGCAGCTCCAATGATTAAGATTCTTTATCGATTTTCGACAGGGATTTGACACAACTTTTAATTTGATCTTCGAGCTATTGCAATCGCCCTCATCTTCCTGTACTTCAAACTACCATATATCGACAACCAAGTCTTACATTTACCGTTCTTTAAAACATGATCGACCTAATCAGATATATCGAAGAAGACAAGCAGCTCTTGCGGATCGCAGAAAAAGTCCATAATGACGTGCGAATCGATACGACCGAAGCATTGTATTTATACGAAAATGCATCACTCGGTTATCTGGGCGTACTCGCCAATCATATCAGAGAAAGTAAACACGATAAACGGACTTATTTTAATCGTAATTTTCACATTGAACCGACAAACGTCTGTATTTATTCCTGCACGTTTTGTTCTTACAGTCGGTTGATTAAAAAGCGGTCTGAAGGATGGGAATATACCCATGATGAAATCATGGATATTGTAAAGAGTTACGACGACAAACCTGTAACTGAAGTACACATTGTAGGTGGTGTTTTACCGCAGTACGATATTTCCTTTTATACTAAATTATTTCGGGCAATTAAATCGCATCGACCTGATCTCCATATCAAAGCTCTAACCCCGGTAGAATTTCATTATATTTTCAAAAAAGAAAAAATAAGTTATTCTGAAGGGTTACAATTGCTTGCTGATTCAGGTCTTGATTCTGTGCCGGGAGGTGGTGCCGAAATTTTTGATAAAAAAATACGAGACGAAATTGCAGGAGGAAAATGTACTGCAGAACAATGGCTGGAGCTCCATGAAATATGGCATGAAATGGGTAAAAAATCCAATGCCACCATTCTCTATGGTCACGTTGAAAAATATGAACATCGGGTTGATCATATGAACCGGCTACGCGAACTTCAGGACCGAACCGGAGGGTTTCAGACGTTTATTCCATTGAAATTTAGGAATCAAGGAAATCAACTCTCCCATTTGAATGAACTACCTCCTCAGGAGGATTTAAAGAATTATGCGATCTCGCGAATTTTTATGGACAATTTTGAACATTTGAAAGCCTATTGGCCAATGATTGGCCGCGAATTGGCGCAAATATCCATGAATTTCGGAGTAGATGATATTGATGGAACAATAGACGACACGACAAAAATATATTCAATGGCGGGGAGTGAAGAACAAAACCCCGCACTGTCTACCAGTCAGCTTGTAAATTTAATCCGGGCAGTTGATAAACTTCCGATTGAACGGGATACACACTATAATGTCGTTACTGACTTCACTGATGTAGAATTTGAAGACGAACATGGTATTGTAGGATATTTATCTTTACCTGTGGTCAATAATTAATAAAATATATTCAATTATTGATGAAGCATATCCGAATAGCGGCTGTAGAATACATTAACACCGTTCCATTTTTACATAGTATTAAATCTAAATTATTCACTCATAATGTTTCAGTCATTTCAGTTGACCCTGCACAATGTGCTGCGCTATATAAAAACCATGATGTAGATATAGCTCTGGTACCTGTAGGTGCTCTGGATAGTCTCGGGCGACCTTATCACACGGTAACAAATTATTGCATCGGGTCAGATGGCGCTGTTGATACGGTTGCTGTTTTGAGTGATGTGCCTTTGGACCAATTACAACAAATTGTCCTGGATCCGCATAGTCGCACATCGGCAGCTTTGGTTCAACTCCTTTGCCGGAATTATTGGAATCTCGATATCAAATTTTCTTCTGATTTAAATCTTCGCGATAAACATATAGGTCACTTGCTCATCGGCGATAAGGTGAAGGAAATGGAAACGTCATTTGCACATAAAATTGACCTGGGCCTTGCCTGGAAAGAATGGCAAAAGCTTCCTATGGTCTATGCTGTTTGGGTGGCTGCACCTTCGGTCCCTTTGGACATCATCAAGACATTAAATACAGCATTCCATTCATCTATAGAACGTATTGATTCAATTCCATTGAATGGTTACAATAACCAATCATTTTGGCGCAATTATTTGAAACACTCAATTCGTTATAAACTAGATGCGCCTGCTTTGGAAGGAATGGAAACTTTTCTGTCCTTGAAAAAACAAATTACACTATGATCATTTCTGTACACCCGGATAACCCGCAAGGGCGAAAATTGGATCATTTGATTAAAATTCTGGAAGGCGGCGGCATTCTGATCTTTCCGACTGATAGTGTTTACGCTATTGGATGCGACATGAAAAACCAAAAGGCTGTGGATCAAGTTTGTCGTCTTCGTGTATTAAATCCAGTAAAAGCTAATTTGACCTTTTTGTGTGAGAGCATCAGTCAAATTTCATCTTTTACAGCGCCCATTCCGAATGAACATTTTCGCATGTTAAAACGAAATACACCCGGACCCATTACATTCATTTTGAATTCAAATCAAACTGTTCCCAAATTATTTAAAAATAAAAAAAGAACTATAGGTGCCAGAATTCCTGATCATCGCTTTTTGAACGAGTTGATCTCAAAGCTGGGGCGGCCACTCATGAGTGCCACCTTGAAAATGGCAGATGAGGAATTTTATCAAAATGATTTGGATGAAATAGCAGCCATTTGGGAAAACAAGGTGGATGCCATCGTTGCCAGCGGCAATGTTTCAAACATAGAAACGGCTATCGTCGACCTGACCTCCAAGGAGGCAGTCATACTGAGATCAGGGTCGAGAGAAATAAATTTCTAGTCATAATGACTTGAGCGCATGAAGATATCCACTGGAACTCAAGATGATCATGGGGGATTACCATTTCTTATCCGATCATCGAAATAGCATGAACATCAAATTTCTAAGAACCTGTTTCACAAGAAATTGTTAATAAGGCTGACAATTGAATGAATACCTCAGGCAGACCGTAGATTTACCGCCAAATTGACCTAAACCCCGTATGCGTTATTTTATCGTTGCACTTTTTGTTCTATTCGGCCTGGCTGCTGAAGCTCAGATTCCCAGTGACCGCCCGGCGACAGAACAGTCGGATCCCTTAACCAAACTCAGTATAACCGGCCAGGTCATAGACGCCGAAACCGGCTATCCACTTGAGTCTGCAACTGTTTCCATTTATGAAAAATCAAATGACAAACTCCTTGGTGGAAGCCTGACAGGTCCTGACGGTCGCTTTGAGGCAGAATTTTCCGGTCGTCAAGCATATGCAGTCATTGAATACATTGGTTATCAATATGTCAAGGTCGATCCAATACCCGGTATTCAAAATACCAGAAGCGGCGGTACCATCGACCTGGGAACAATAACGATATCGCCAAGTGCACTAGATCTCGAAGAAGTAGAAATACGAGCTGAAAAAAGCGAAACGCAATTCTCATTAGATAAACGGGTATTCAACGTAGGAAAAGATTTAGCCAATCGCGGAGGATCTGCTGTTGACGTACTTGACAATGTACCATCAGTAACAGTGGATATTGAGGGGCAGGTTAGTTTACGAGGAAGCGAAGGTGTGCGCATTCTTATAGATGGCAAGCGATCAGGCCTCGGAAACAATTTAAAAAATATCCCTTCCAATCAAATCGATCGCATCGAAGTCATTACCAATCCATCGGCCCGTTACGATGCAGAGGGTATAGCCGGTATTATCAACATCATTTTGAAAAAAGATAGTCGCAGTGGATTCAATGGTTCATTTGACCTTAATGTTGGATACCCCGCTCGCGCTGGAATAGGTGCAAACGTAAATTACCGTAAGAATAAAATTAATTGGTTTGCCGGATATGGTTTCAATAAGTCGGATCGTCCGGGTGAAGGAAAACAATTTACTCAAATTGAAACGGAATCAGATCTTTTCATTACAGATCAAACCAGGGATTACACTCGAAATAGTACAAGTCATACTATGCGCTTTGGCATGGATTATTTCTTTAATCCCAAGACTACACTTACAGGATCTCTGAGATATCAAACGTCGGACGACGACAATTTCTCAACCAACATGTATAATGACTATCTCAATACCTATCCTGAAAATCCAATATCTCAAACCATTCGTACTGATGATGAAAATGAGGATGAAAGTGAATTAGAGTATAGCTTAAATTTTCGAAAAGAGTTTTCTTCAAGAGAGCATGCGCTGACCATTGCATTAAACTACGATGATGAACTGGAAAAAGAATCTTCTATATTTCTTGAGCATATCAGGCCTCTGAATCAAATGGAAGAATATTTGAATCAGCGATCTGAGAATGATGAGGCACAAAAAGAATGGGTTGCTCAGGCAGATTACGTGCATCCATTTGGCAAAGACCACAAAATGGAATTTGGATTAAAAGCCAGTTTTAGGGATATTACAAACGACTTTTTAGTAGAAGAATATCAAGATGATGAGTGGACTAATTTAGAAGGATTAAGCAATAATTTTATTTACAATGAAAATATATTAGCCGCCTATTCTCAGTATGGAAATAAATTTAACAAATTTAGCTTTCAATTAGGTCTACGTGTCGAATATGGTGACATATCAACTGAGCTGCTTCAGACGAATGAGGAAAATCAGCGAGATGTAACTAATTTATTTCCCAGTATTTTCTTAAACTACGAATTTACAGAACAGAATGCCATGCAGATGAGTTATTCACGTCGTATACGCAGACCTCATTTTTGGCATTTGAATCCATTTTTCACATACAATGACAGCCGTAATTTTTTTGTGGGCAATCCCAATTTGGATCCTGAATATACAGACTCATATGAAGTGAATTATTTGAAATTTTGGGATAAGGCCACATTTAATGCAGGTCTGTTTTATCGACATTCAACAGGTGTTATTGAACGGATTCGCACAATTGATGACCAAGGCAAAACAACATTGCAACCTGAAAATCTTTCTGAACGCGACGACTATGGACTAGAATTATCTTTGAACTACACCGGATTGGACTGGCTTCGTCTGGATGCTTCCGGGAATTTCTTTCGCTCGATTACCGATGGAAAAAACCTTGGAGAATCATTTCACAATGACAGTTACACCTGGACATCAAAGTTCACGTCGCGGTTTACTTTTTGGAATGGATCAGATTTACAAATTCGTTTGAATTATCGCGCTCCGCGTGAAACCACACAGGGGGAATATAAATCGACGACGACTATAGATGTGGGCTGGAGTAAAGACTTTTTGGCCAAAAAGAATTTAACCATTACCCTAAGTGCGCGTGATCTGCTAAATTCACGTAAATACAGATACACACAAACGGGAGATGGATTCAGTGTCACAGGTGAGCATCAATGGCGCTCCCGGTCAATTAACCTCGCCTTCAATTACAGAATCAATCAAAAGAAAAAACGCGGACGTCCGCAAGGCAACTTTGAAGGTGGAGATTTTTAATCGCCGGACAATCATCTATTGGGATACTCTTACCTTTTGATCATTCTAATTTGCAAGACAGATAATCTTGGAATGAATTCGGTTGATATTTAACGGTGCTATCGTGTTAAAATGATATTCCGCTAACAATCAATTTAATTATCTGTTTGTAAATTCAACGACTTATACTGCACCTTATTCCCAACTCTGATCTTGGCATAGTGAATACCGGACTCTTTTGGTACCACTTCAAAATTCAAGTGATTTAACTCATTTTGTACTTGGTCAGAATAGGCTGTAATGATTTTACCCTTCCGGTCGAAAAGCTCAACTGTCATTTTCCTTTTAATCGTTGAATTAATATCCAACGTAACTTCCCGGCCATCAACGTGTATATCTGAAATTGTAAATAAGTCATCCTTTCTTAATTGAATGACCTCCCGACCGGAATACACAGATGCACCATCAAC
The DNA here is from genome assembly GCA_965249735.1 of Saprospiraceae bacterium. Classification (GTDB taxonomy): domain Bacteria; phylum Bacteroidota; class Bacteroidia; order Chitinophagales; family Saprospiraceae; genus JANQSS01. The sequence continues at coordinate 19,797 of CBDFMS010000016.1, forward strand.
ATGAATCTGTTTGATGCGATATAAATACCGCGTATTCGGTTTCAAATTATCATCTTCAAATACATATGTCGGATTCGAGGCATCCAAATCTACCCATCCAATTTTTCTAAAATTATCAGGCCCAATACTGCGCTGTATCTCAAATCCATAAACGCCATAACTATCCTTTTGCTCCCACTTAATCGCACAAATATCCTGATCTAGTTCAAGACTCAGTTGAGGTGGAGCGGCGGGTGGAACACTTGACAACGAAGTAGGGCAAGTTTCAATTTCTGCCAGAAATGTTGCATTGGAATCAACTCTAAAATCTTCCATTAAATCAATTTCGCCTCCGGACTTAAATGTCACGGAATCTCCAGCCTGGACAATGCCATCACTTTCAATCAAATGCTCTGCTCTGTAAAGTTGACCCGGAATGGCTTGATTACCCACAATCGAAACAGTATCGAGACAACCATCGGGATCGCACTGTTGTGCAGTCACTCCGTTTACTGTTATGATCATCGGGCTGCCTAAAACCTCAATTTCAGTAAAATAAAATGTACCGTTTAATTTAATGGCAAGCGTACCGGTATAAAACGGAGGAAAATTTCCGTTGCTAGTAGGATCTTCGCAATCCGTTGTAGTATAAAAGGTGGTATAACAATTTGTTGTGCACATCATAGTCGTACCACTTGGGGTACTATATGTACTGCAGTTAGTCGTACATATTTGAGTGCTCACCGTACAAAAGTTACAGGAGTTTACGGATGAAAATAAAACGCCTACACTGCCTGTTGAAGGCGCGGTAGTTGCCCCATTGTCATAGGGAAAAAGACAGTTATTCACATAGCATTGCCTGGGAATACCGGCCCCTGTACCATAAAACGTAACATTCGCACCAGGTGCACCGATCACACGGATTTGATAGATCTGTTCAGAGTGAAAGCAATTGCCATTGGTATAACCATCATTCCCAAAGTAATAGCTAACGTATACATCGGCCTCCATATCCCCGTCCAAATCTATTCCGGAGCCATAGACGACACATTGACCATTCACGATGGTAGGTGACATTGCGGTTGCCGCCAATGCAATAAATGCTCCCAAACCTCCGCCTTGAAGAGAAGATTTTAGTTCTCCTGTCTCCAAATAGGAGTTTATAAATCCCTTGGAAAGCAATGAATAATCTTCCAATCTCTTTTGAAGATTAGTTTTATCTCGATTTATTGACTTTTTTATAATTTTTTTCATCTTACCTGGATTAAAAGATTATTTATCAATTTATTTTAGTGCACCAATACTTTTTTCCCTATGTAATTTTTCATCTACGGCTTGAGCCATTAATTCCGGTAATAATGCATAGTCCAAAAATTCGTTAATTCGAATTGCCTGCGAAAAGGCATCGTCGATCACATCCTTATAGTTGACGTACAATACGTCAACATACTTGCTTTTTGAAGCCCAGAATTTGACACTTTTCAGTGTTTCCTGATATTTATTAAACAATGGCAACGGCAAAACATCCTGTTTTGTCTTCTTGCCTAATCGTTTGATCATTTTTCTCTGTGATGCGATGATTTGATGTAAATCGCGCTCCATAAAAATGATCTTGTAGTGGTAATGAGCAGGCAATTGATGTAATAAATTAGCAATGACTTTTACACCCTTATTATTTGCTTCCTTGAGCCATTTTTTTTGCGTCGCCAGTGATTTAGTCAGTTCATGTTCCAAATAACCGCGAGGATTATTTTCATCAGCTTGTCGTTTTCCATCTGAATAAATTTCAATGCCTCCGGCCTGAAGCATTTGCATCATCATGGATGTTCCACTACGAGGAAGTCCGGAAACGATATAAATCGTACCACGAATATTGGAAACGAATTTGGTTTCATGCTCGGCGGCCTTAATTGGATCATCGAGCTGATGACGGTATAGGTCCACAAGAAGTTCACGGGCATTATTATTGGCCGGCATCATTTGAAGACCTATTTCCAGGGCTTCGGCAGCCTTATCATAATTTCCGAGATTGAAAAGGGCATGCCCTATCAGCACATGTGTTCGTGGATTATTATAAAATAAACCGACCGATATCAGCAAGGCATCGAGAGATGCTTCAAATTTATTTAAATTGAGGTATATGCTTCCAAGTAACTGATGGGCTAAGGCGTGGTCATAGTCCAGTTCAATTTCTTTTTTCAACGTACGTTCGGCATCTTTCCATCGTTTCAGCATGACATAACAAACAGCAATTTGATAATATAGCTTTGAATGATGCGGAGGAATTTTATTCTCTGTGGATTTAAAAAGTTTTAGTGCTTTTAGCGGTTGTTTTTCTCCCATGAGCAGACTTCCCTCAAGGATATCCAAAACAGGACCATCGTAAATATCCAGTCTTCGGATGTTATCAATAACCTCTCGACACTTTTTCAGTTCACCAGTGGTTTGATAGCATGTGGCTAACCGAATTGCATAACGAACTGTTGAAGGATTTTCCTTATACAGTTTTTCTAAAATAGGAATGGCTTCTTTTCTTTTACCGCCATCCAAATATGATTTCGCCAGATTAAATGTGCACTCGTCATGCGTCGCCTTAATTCTTTTTTTAATATCGCCCGACTGCTTTTCGATATAACCCAGAGCCTCCAGTTGATCCAACATTTGTTCTTCCATAGAAATATCAACTTCCTCTTGTGGCCGGCTTCCATTTTCACTGGAATTGTTGGTTTCCCAACTTGGGATCCGATCTACTTCAGTAGGGGTCTCAAACGCATTGAGCAAAACCTTTCCATCCATATCTTCCGCCGTCGGCAATCCGAACATCGATAGAATTGTAGGCGTGATATCAAGCAGACTCGCTCCATAGAGTATCTCATCTTTTTTGACATCATTGCCTTTCATACAAAAGATTCCATACGGACTATGTTCATATGCCGGACCCGCCGGTTCTTTTGGAATACCTTCCGGACGTAGATGATCAGATTGAAATCCGTGATCTGAAATGAGCATAATGGTTGCCTCTTCTCCTGCCAAGGCCATGATTCTCCCCAGCATCATATCATGAAATCGATACCCGGCCGTAACAACATCCTTATATAATTCATATGGAGCTTGTGGAATATGTGGTCTCTTTGGTGGATGGTAGCGCATGAATCCATGACAATAATGATCGATCGCATCCAGATAGAGTGCAGCAAAATTCCAATCTCGGGTCCTGATAATATTTGTAAAAGCAGCATGCAAAGAGGCAGCATGGGCAGTAATCTTTCGGATGGCAAATAATCGCTTATCCTTCTTTTGGTTTACCCGCGCAGCTTCCGGTACAAAAGGGAGTATATGTTCATAGGTAAGTTCTTCAGGATGCACCCGAAATTTGCTAAAATATTCCGTCAACGAATCAGGATAAACAGATTTCGGCGGCATAGGCCAGGAATCATTTATCCCACCTTTATGTTTTTGATACATATTGGAAATACACACACCGTTCATGGCTTCAGCCGGGTGACTTGGCCACCATCCTACAACATGTGTCTTCAACTCTTTGTCGGAAAGAATATCCCAAATAGCGCGTACTTTCCTGGAACTACTAAGAACTGGTCGTACCCTGGTTTGATCGGGACTTACCTCCGTAAAACCCAATATGCCATGCTTATAAGGCCTTTTGCCTGTGGCTATTGAAGTCCACAGCATTGGAGAATAAGCAGGATCCAAGGTTGCGAGGTTACCAATAACACCTCCATTGATAAGTTTGTCCAAATTCGGCATCAGACCGGCGTCTAATAACGGGTTGATGATTTTCCAATCAGCAGCATCCCATCCAATCAGGATAAACTTATTCGTTTTCGCTTGCGTCATGATGATTCCTCCCGATCATTACTTTCACCAGATGGCGGTGATCCATTTGATCGGGCAGATTTTATCTGATTCTGCTTGGTCTTTCTCCAGGCTAAAAGTCCCAGGTCTCCATAGGCTAACAGCCCCAGACATCCCTGGACGGGAATATTCACTGATTGTCCTTCTTTGGTTTTCACCCAAAGTACCATATCATCTCGAGCAGTGTCTTCCATGGGTTCAGAATATAATTTTGGGCATACTGTCCTTAACCATGCATTAAGTTATAAAATCACCTGTGAAAAAAGAAATTTATACCAATTCCATCGAAACATAAAATTAAGATTGTTTTGATTGGTCAGATATTGATTAATGGCTCTATAAAAATGTGATAGTCATGATTTTCTATAGCTATCGAGTTGTGAGCGTTAAATCTTTTCAACAGATCTGCATTTGTTTATGGATGATCAAACTACCATAACGACATTTCAATGAACCGACAAACGTACGGTTATGCCCCACTCTTATCGAATCTTGTATATTGTCAAATAAAACAAGATCAGCATGAAGTTTCTTTGTTCAGCTATAGTTAACCTTCCCATCGACAAGGTTGTTGAGCTCTATATAAATCCGGACAATCTAAAGCACTGGCAGGATGGTTTTATCAGCTTTGAACATATAAGTGGAGATCCGGGAGCAGTCGGGTCCAAATCAAAATTGCTATACACGATTGGAAAACGACAAATGGAATTGATAGAAACCATTCGCGTAAATGATTTACCGGAAGAATTTTCAGCTACATATGCAGCAAAATCAATGGTCAATAACATGACAACAAATTTTACTGCATTGAGTGATAATAAAACACGATATGACATGCATATCGATTACACAAAATTTAACGGCATACTACCCAAACTTATGTCCATTCTAATGCCGGGAATGTTTAAGAAACAAAGTCAAAAATGGTTAGATCAATTCAAAGTATTTGCAGAATCTAATTAATTAGTCATTATACACTTATGGCTCAAAAAGAAATAACCACTAAAGATGATATTGTGTTGCTTGTCGACGATTTTTATGAGCAAGTGCTTCAAGACGAAATTATCGGACATTTTTTTACGGAAGTTGCAAAAATCGATGTAAAAAAACATATGCCCATCATGCATTCATTTTGGGATAGTTTGCTTTTTGGAACTGCCACATACAAAGGCAATCCAATGATCAAACATATTGCTTTGAACAAGAAGCATAAACTTTCCGAATCAGATTTTGACAGATGGCTCTTCCTGTGGGTAAACACTGTCGATAAATATTTTACCGGGAATCTTGCTGAACAAGCAAAACAAAAAGCAAAAATGCTCAAGATCCTTATGCAGGAAAAAATAAAAATGAGTGAACAATTCCGGTATTGAAAACGACATTCAATCACCATTCCTCTCCTGGCTATGTCAAATTTTAGACTTCCCTGACTATGGCTGATTGAACCAATTGACTCATATGTGGTTCTAACTCAATGCGAGTCGTTTTATTCACTGCCATATTATTAAGTTACGCATCCATTTCTTCGAGTCAGACTGATGTAGAAGAATTTGATCACTTTTTAATGTTGATCTCTACCAGTGAAAGTGACAACGCATTCGCATTTAAATATTTATCTGATCATTGGAAAGAAGAATTTATAGCTCCTATTTTAGATGTTGCTTATGTATCAAGAAATGCCAAAATAAAAAAACAATTATTCAATCTACTTCGCAAACAAACCGGCGAACATTTTCGCATGCATCCATTTGACTGGTACGAATGGCATTGGTCAGAAAAAATAAAACTCCCAAATTATTACGCCGATTTAAAAGCGGAACTATATAAAAATATCGATCCACATTTTGAGTCGTACTTCAAAAAAAGGCAACACCAGGCCGAGATTCGCCTTGATGAAATTCTTTGGGGAGGCGTACAACAGGATGGTATTCCCCCACTGCGCTATCCAAATATGATCGATGTCAAACAAGCCTCCTATTTGTACAATAATGATGTCATTTTTGGAATTGTTATTGATGGGGAAGCGAGGGCCTATCCACAGCGGATATTAGCTTGGCACGAACTTTTTATTGATACCATTGGCAAGTATTCGATTGCGGGTGTGTATTGCACGCTGTGTGGTACCGTGATCATCTACGACACCTATCACAACGGCATCCACCATGACTTAGGTACTAGCGGATTCTTATATCGCTCTAATAAACTGATGTATGACAAAGCGACCCAATCGCTTTGGAATACAGTAGAAGGAAAACCTGTGCTGGGACCTCTGATCAGGGATTCCATTCAATTAAATCTACTTCCGGTGGTAACCACAACATGGAAGCAGTGGAAAACCCAATATCCAAAAACAAAGGTGCTATCCTCCAAAACCGGATTTTTTAGAAACTATGGTCAAGGTGAGGCCTATCGGGCATATTTTGCTACGGATGACTTGATGTTTCCTGTTCCGCTGGAAGATCAACGATTAAAAAATAAAGATCTGGTTTATATCGTCCGGATTGATAATTACGAAAACCACCCCCTGGCTATCTCTGTAGACTTTCTTGATACTAATCCTATTTATCAAGATAGAATTGGCGATAAATCGTTTATCATTATTACAGATCCCTCGGGAATGTCACGGACCTATTATTCCGAAGGATTAAAATTCAATTATCGGGACAATAGTTTATTTGATGTAAATGGAAGGGAATGGATCATTTCGGAAGAATATTTAATTAGTGAAGATGGTAAAAAGCTCAGTCGGATTCCCACACATGAAATATTTTGGTTTGCATGGTACAATTTTTATCCCAATACGCGATTGGTGAAATGAGTTCACACATCACACTAGTTAATCAGGCTTGCGTTAAGTTTTGGTCTCGCTAAGTGCTTGAGAAAAATGTTAGGAAAAAATCTGACTACTTATTACACTGACGAGTAATCAAGCACATGTATTAAAATTTTGTATCCGCTTAACCATTTATTATCATAAGCCACGGATTTACTCATTATCTTGGCAGATATGCAAACGCAAAAACATTTATTTCAACTTCCGGATGACGTGCACTATATCAATTGTGCTTATATGTCTCCAATGTTAAAAGCAAGCGAAAAAAGCGGCATTAAAGGAATTCAACGAAAACGAAATCCTGCCCTATTGCACCCAAATCATTTCTTTGACGAAGTCGAAGAAGTCAAACAGAAGTTTGGACAAATAATAAATGCTGATTCCAGCCGTGTGGCCATCATCCCTTCCGCCTCCTATGGCTTAATGAATGCCGTTCAAAATGTTCCATATACTCCCGGAAAACACGCCCTCACCATTGCCGACGAGTTTCCAAGTGGCCAATTCGCCTTGTCGAGATGGTGCGATGACCACCAGGCAGAATTAAAAATAGTAACACCCGGGGACTCTAAAAATATATACGCAGAGTGGAATCGAAGAATACTCGAATCGATCACTGAAAATACAGCTTTAGTTCTCATGTCTTCAGTTCATTGGATGGATGGCACATTATTCAAGTTAACAGACATCGGGCAGAGATGCCACGAAGTTGGAGCCACTTTTATTGTCGACGGATCACAATCGGTCGGTGCGTTGCCCATCAATGTTAATCATTGTTCGATCGATGTTCTAGTTTGTGCCGGATACAAATGGCTATTAGGCCCCTACTCCATCGGCCTGGCCTATTACGGACAAAAATTCGATGAAGGAATCCCAATAGAAGAATCCTGGATGAATCGCACCAACGCACAACAGTTTTCACAACTGACAAACTACGACTACACCTATAAATCCGGGGCACAACGCTATAGCGTGGGTGAAGCAAGCAATTTTATTCACATGCCCATGTTAAAGACTGGACTCCAACAACTGCTTGATTGGGGGATTCCAAATATTCAGAGTTATTGCAAGATTTTAACTGATCCATTAATCAAAACGTTGAGGGATCTGAATTTTGAACTTGAAGAAGATCATAACCGCGCCTATCATCTATTTGGTTTGCGGATGCCGGATCATATCGATTCGAGTCAATTGATGCAAGTAATTAAATCAAAAAATATCAGCCTTTCTGTGCGTGGTAATTCAATTCGAGTTTCACCACACTTGTACAATACCGGTACAGACATGCATGTATTAATTGACACATTGACCGATTTTATAAAAAATAATAAGTAAGTAGCCGATGCGGTATTTATTCTTAATTGTCATATTTATTTGGAGTTGCAACGCTGCTGATAACCACAAAGAAAATTTGCAGTTAAATGATGGATTGGACACCAATAAAACAGGTGTCGAATTGGTCGTTCTTGGCACAGTTCAGGACGGTGGTTCTCCGCATACAGGCTGCACGAAGCCATGTTGCGCAGAATTATTTGACAATCCAAACATCGAACGAATGGTTGTTTCTCTTGGATTAATCGACTATGAAAATGAAAAGACCTATTTGATAGAAGCCAGTCCTGATCTCCCTCGTCAGATGAAAAAACTCTTTCACAGATCACCGTTTTCGAAATCACAGACACCGGACGGCGTATTTGTCACCCATGCCCATATTGGACATTATACCGGCTTAATGTTCCTGGGAAGAGAAGTCCTCAATGCGCAAAAAGTGCCCGTCTATGCAATGCCTAGAATGAAATCTTTCCTGGAGACCAATGGTCCATGGAACCAATTAGTCGATTTAGAAAATATTAAAATTAATTCATTACATCATGATACCACGATACAGCTAAGTAATCAACTTTCGATTACCCCATTCCGCGTGCCACACCGGGACGAATATTCTGAAACTGTTGGTTTTAAAATAACGGGGCCCAATAAAAGTGTTTTGTTTATTCCTGATATTAATAAATGGAACATCTGGGATAAAAAAATTGAGGAAGAAGTGCAGCAAGTCGATTTGGCATTTTTAGATGCCACCTTTTACGACCAATCGGAAATACCCCATCGAAATATGTCTGAAATACCTCATCCATTTGTTGTCGAGAGTATGAAGCGATTTGAAGGATTGACGAAAAAGGACAAACAGAAGATTCATTTTATTCACTTCAACCATACGAATCCGGTATTGAATGAAAAAAGTGAACAAACTAAAATTGTTCAACAAAGTGGTTTTGGCATTGCGCGAACAAATCAATATTTTTCACTCTGACATTTTAGACGTTTATATTGTATTTTACCATTAAAAATGACTCACTCAGATATCATTGATCAACTGTCCAAGAATAAAAGCGTCTTTGCTGCTCTCTTTTCAACTGTTTCTGATGATTTAATACGCTGGCGACCACAGCCGGACAAATGGTCTTTATTGGAAATCGTCTGCCATCTGTACGATGAAGAGCGCGAAGATTTTCGGGCACGCATCAGACATCTCTTTGATGCTCCGGAAACAGCATTCAAACCAATTGATCCGCAAGGATGGGTCACTTCACGAAACTATAGTGATCAGGATTTTCATGAGCGACTCAATTCATTTTTGACTGAACGGGAGGCCTCCATTGAATGGTTGCAGGAGCTAAAGGATCCCGCCTGGTCTAATGGATATAATCATGAGTCATTTGGACGCATGACGGCGAACATGCTGTTATCCAATTGGCTCGCCCATGACTATCTTCATATCAGGCAAGTTGCGCGCTATCACTTTCAATATTTGGATATCGAGTCGTCAGAGGGTTTGCATTACGCTGGGCCTTGGTAGCACTGCAACTCCAAAGAAAACCAACGAAAAATTCAATTGCACCAATGAAATAATTGAGTTTTATACCAAATCCAATTTTTATTTCTGAAATTACCCGAATTCTATGATTTGATACGCTATATTTGGCCGCGTTATCCTAACAACTTTCACTTAAAAATATACACATTTTGAAAAAATACTATCTACTTCTAGTATCTGTACTGGCTTTTTGTACAATGGCAGAGGCACAGGTTGATCGTGCATCTGCCCAAAATCAATTTATCAATTCTGAGGCACTGAGTGCATATAAAGTTACTGATCTTCAGTCGTTTCGGGTCACAGCCGACCACGTCAGCTCAATAAGCAATATCCATCATTACTACTTTCAACAGGAATACAATGGAATAGCCATTTATGGTGCTGTTGGAAGTGCACACTTTGATGCCTCCCAAAAAATGATTCGAGCTCAAGCTGACCTCGAAGGAAAATTAGAATCGCGAATTAGTACCGGTAATCCTTCAATTTCTGCAGAAGAAGCCATTCGCTCTGCTGCATTAGAATTTAAGTATGAATTCGAAGGTGAACTGGAATTGCTATCGAGTGCCAATAATGTTGAGCAACAACAAATCTTTCGAAATCCGACGCTTTCCGTTCGTGATATTCCTGTGAGATTGATGTATCAGCCCGTCTCCTCGGGAGACATACGATTGGCCTGGGATCTATCAATCTTTGAAATAGGTCAACAGAACTATTGGAGCCTTCGCGTTGACGCTGAAACCGGCGAGGTCCTTCACAGAGAAAACTGGACCATAAGCTGTAATTATGATCATGATCATGGAACAGAAGGTCATGTCTGCTCAGAGACCAAATCAAATAATCACACGGAAGCAATGCCATCTGCAGTTGTCGCAAACGGTTATCGAGTTTATGCGATGCCCTTACAAGATCCTGCCGATGGAAATCGCACACTGGAAATTGATCCGGAAGAACTCACAGCATCACCATATGGATGGCATGATGATAATGGTGTAGCGGGACATGAATACACCATAACACGTGGAAACAATGCTCATGCATATGATGACGGCGATAATCCTAACTTCAGTCCTGATGGAACAGATTCACTTCTATTTGACTTTGCAATTGACACGACTTATAGCGCCGGAACACAATCGGAGCCTGCAGCCATAACAAATTTGTTTTACTGGAATAATGTCATTCACGATGTATGGTATCAATACGGCTTCACAGAAGCTGCAGGAAACTTTCAAGAAAATAATTATGGAAACGGAGGCGCCGGAAGTGATTATGTTAATGCAGAGGCGCAAGATGGTTCCGGAACATGTAACGCCAATATGTCAACAGGGCCCGATGGAGGAAATCCAACCATGCAGATGTATGTTTGCAATTCCCGGGATGGCGATTTAGACAACCTTGTAGTCGTGCATGAATATGGCCATGGAATCTCCATCCGCTTAACAGGAGGTCCGGGTACTTCCAGTTGTCTCAACAACAGCGAGCAAATGGGAGAAGGCTGGAGCGACTACTTTGGTTTAATGATGACTTTACAAGCCGGAGATCTGGGAACAGATGCCGTTGGCGTTGGTACTTGGTTGATTGGAGAAAGTATCAATGGCCCCGGAATCCGAACACATCCATACAGCACAGACCTGGGAGTCAACCCACACACATATGCGAACATCAATGGAATTGCCATCCCACATGGAGTCGGCTCCGTCTGGTGTGTCATGCTTTGGGAAATGACCTGGGCGTTGATCGACCAGTATGGTTTCGATGCCGATTTCTATTTTGGAACGGGTGGGAACAATATAGCCATGGCACTCGTCATGGAAGGATTAAAATTACAACCGTGCAGCCCGGGTTTTGTAGATGGACGTGATGCCATCCTATTGGCAGACGAAAATCTCTATGGGGGAGCAAATAAATGTTTGATCTGGGATGCCTTTGCAAAAAGAGGTCTGGGATTCAGTGCAGACCAGGGTAGTAGTGGCAGTGCCAGCGATGGTACAGAAGCTTTTGACACACCGGGATCGCTCACATTAGAAAAAACTGTAGACCTGGCAATGGCTGGACCCGGTGACACCTTAACCTATACCCTGAAGTTGTCCAATCCGGATTTTTGCGATCTGACCTTGAGCAATATTGCATTATTCGACACGATTCCTGCCAATACATTTTATGTCAGTGGCTCTGCCAGTGATGGAGGAAGTGAAGCGGACGGTGTTGTCACCTATCCGGTGATTGATACAATGTATCCTGGTGATTCACTCACACGAACCTTCCAGGTGTATATTGATACCGCTTACACCCTGGCTGCCGATTTTGAAGATGACATGGAGTCCGGCAGTGGCAATTGGACCACATCAACGACAAATGCAACGTATAATTGGGCGATCAACGGGACGAATCCAAACTCCGGAACGAATGCCTGGTTTGCAGAGGATATCGGCACTACAGTTGACCAGTTTTTAGAATTAAACAATACCGTTACACCAACCAGTTCGACGCTGTTAAGTTTCTCGCATGATTATGATACCGAGACCGGATGGGATGGTGGTGTCGTCCAATACTCCCTGGATGGAGGGACCAACTGGTTAGACCTGGGACCATACATGACCCAGAATGGATACAATAGTACCATCGATAATAATGGTGCTACACCGGCTTTTGCCGGAACCAGCGGAGGATACATCGAAACGGTTGTCGATCTATCTTCATTTGACGGACAAAATATGAACATCCGATTTTGGATGAGTTGTGATGCGTCAGTAGCCGGAGTGGGATGGTATATTGATGATGTCACAATCAAATCAAACTTTATCGACAATACAGCCTTCGTCACAGCTGACGGTGGCATAAGTTTAGAGGACAGACTTGATACACCAACAGAGATTTTCTATGCCCAGTGCATCAATGGTATACAAGACGGTGATGAAACCGGCGTCGATTGTGGTGGCGCCTTCTGTCCCCCTTGTCCGACATGTGATGATGGCATTCAAAATGGAGATGAAACCGGTGTCGACTGCGGTGGCCTTGTATGTGACGCCTGTCCAACATGCGATGACGGTATCCTGAATGGGAATGAGGTAGAAATTGACTGTGGTGGACCTGATTGTCCTGAATGCCCATGCCTCGATAATGATCTGACGCTCTCAATTACATTGGATAATTACCCGTCAGAGACATCATGGGAGATCCAAGACAGCACAGGTGCAACAATCTATTCAGGTGGGACATATCCTGGTGAGCCGTCCGGATCGACACTGACATTTGATTTTTGTGTTCCTGATGGATGTTATGAATTTTTCATATACGATTCATTCGGCGATGGAATATGCTGTGCATGGGGAATTGGAAGTTATTCACTAATAAACAACGGAGACAGCTCTATCCTGGCCAGTGGTGGCGATTTTGACAATGTAGATTCTACAGATTTTTGTCTTAACGCGATCGATCCACCATCAGGTTGTGATTCCCTATTGGCTATCAGTGGCATCATTGTCTCAGACACATTCCACGCTGAATATGTCCTAAATTCAGATGGTGAAATTCAAAGTCCATCTGTTGTGGTATTCCGTGCGGGTTCTGAAATAACCCTGGACACAAACTTCACGGTTGACTTAGGTGCTGAATTTTCTGCTGAAATAGAGGATTGCATTAATGCATTAAATCGCTCACAACAAAATAAAAGAGAAACAGAAAAGAAAAATAATTCTGCAAAAGGAATTCTGAAAGAATAACCTATTCTCATTGACATGGAAATTGATTAGCTATCGACTACTTTTGTTCACTGATTAATTTCCATGTCTAAAAAAATTTACGATCTAATCGTTATAGGCGGAGGTGCTGCCGGATTTTTCTGTGCTATACAACTGGCACAGAAAAATCCTAACATTCGTATTGTCATTCTCGAAAAATCCAGTAAACTATTAAGCAAGGTCAAGGTTTCGGGCGGTGGCCGTTGCAATGTTACCCACGCTTGTTTTGACCCACATGAAATGGTGGCTCATTATCCACGTGGCGCAAAAGAATTACTTGGTCCATTTCATCGTTTTTTGTGTGGCGATATGATGGCCTGGTTGGAGGAACATGAGATCGAGACTAAAATAGAAGCGGATGGTCGCGTATTTCCAACCAGTAACCGCTCACAGGAAATTATCGATTGTTTTCTGTCGCTTTGCGAAAAACTAACAATTCAAATACACATGCAATCGGCCGTTCAATCTTTAAATTTGAATAATAATTTGTGGCGTATTAAAACGAAGGATGAAAATTATTCAAGTCGTCATGTTTTAATGGCTTCTGGAAGTAGTCCTGCAGCCTGGGATATGCTCGAGACAATAGGACATCAAATCGAAACTCCGGTCCCATCGCTATTTACATTTAATATTAAATCCGAATTAATCGACTCGTTGCCCGGTGTATCCGTACCTGCAGCAAAGATCAAATTAATAGACTTGCCTTTCGTTGATGAAGGGCCTTTGCTCATAACCCATTGGGGGCTGAGTGGACCAGCCGTACTCAAATTGTCAGCCTGGGCAGCCAGAGAATTGCACGCATGCCGGTACAATTTCAAAATTGCCGTGAATTGGGTTAATCAGGATGAAGAAGCCATTCGAAACGAACTTGCTGATATTCGTCAAACAAAAGGCAGGACAATGACCTCTACCCTCCCCTTGTTTAAATTACCCAAAAGACTCTGGCAGAAAATGGTTCGACTTTGCCATATTCATGAAAAAAACTTTGCCCGTCTGACTGCAAAAGAAATTGACAAATTGGTCTCCATTATCGGTCATTGCATTTTTTCTGTTAATGGAAAAAGTACATTCAAAGAAGAATTTGTTACCTGTGGCGGAGTTAAAACCAAAGAAATTAATTTTAAAACTATGGAAAGTAAATTGCATCCGGGATTATATTTTGCCGGTGAAGTGATTAATATTGACGCCATCACGGGTGGATTTAATTTTCAGGCCGCTTGGACAGAAGCGTATATTGCGGCAGAAGCAATCGCAGATGCAACGGCAATTAAATAATATAAAAAACTCTACCTGGTACTAAAAAGTACATGAGCATTTGAGCTTTTGAGCTTTTGAGCAGTCTCTTCCTAAAAAAGGTTGACACAACCCTGACATCTACCCATTGCCAACTGTCAACTGCCCACTGTCAACTAATTAACTCAGACTCTGTTCCATTTCTCTGTGCTATTTTTACTCTAACGGAACATACTCACCCATATAAATATAAATCCTGGATTTAGCTAAAACCAATATCGACCTGAAATTCATCGCCTTGATGGCCTTGATGATGTCCATGGTGGCCCTGGGCATCGATGTCATGTTACCTGCACTGCAGGCAATAGGTGACTCGATCCAGGTCAAAAATCCCAATGACAACCAACTGATCATCTCGGTCATGCTTTTAGGCTTATCCATTGGTCAATTGATTTTTGGACCTGTTTCGGATACGATAGGTCGCCGACGGTCAATTTATTTTGGATTTGTTGTTTTTAGTTTTGGTTGTTTTCTTTCTATTGTGGCGAATGATTTAGTTGTAATGCTCTCGGGTCGTTTATTACAAGGGCTGGGCCTTTCTGCCTATCGCGTTGTGTGTATGGCCATCGTCCGCGATCAGTATGCCGGTAACCAAATGGCGCGTGCTATGTCCTTCATCATGACCATTTTTATTTTAGTGCCTACTATCGCCCCACTCATAGGCCAGCAAATTTTACTGATTGGAACATGGGTAACAATTTTTTACTTTTTATTCCTGGTATCACTTGTGATGATCATCTGGTTTACGGTTCAACAGGAAGAGACATTAGCGATTGAGGATCGCATTCCCCTGACATTTAGAAACGTCAAGCGGGCTTTAATTGAAATATTTACCAATAATATTGCACTGGCCTATACCATTATCGCGGGGCTTTTTTCCGGCGCCTTTTTGGGGTTTTTAAATACGTCACAGCAAGTATTCGAATTTCAATATGAGTTGGGGCAACTCTTTCCATATTATTTTGCAGCTGTAGCGCTGACCATGGGTGCGGCTTCCATACTAAATGGCAATCTCGTTCGATGGTACGACATGCATCAAATCGCCTGGGCAGCCATTATAGCTGTCGTATGTATAAGTGTATTCGCTGTATTTGTGAATTTGGTTTATCTTCCAAATCCAACCCTGAACCAGTATCTCTGTTTTCTATTGCCCAACATATTTTTTGTTGGATTAATATTTGGAAACGTAAATAGCATCGCCATGAATCCCCTGGGCAAAATAGCAGGGATTGGTGCGGCTGTCATCGGTTCACTATCCGCCTTTCTGATGGTTATTATCGGCGCTTTTATCGGCCGCTTTTACGATGGAAATACCTTTCCAATTATTCTGGGTTTTGCCGGTTGTGCAGTAATTAGTTTTTTCGTCGCATTATTGGTCAGACCCTCTACGAAAGCACAGACAGTCGGCAGTAGACAGTAGACAGCTTGGTATTAAAAAGCATTCGAGCATTGGAGCGATTGAGCACATGAGCGTGAGCGTGAGAACTCGAGAGCATGAGAATGTGAGAACTTGAGAATGTGAGAGCTTGAGAGTGTGAGAGCTTGAGAGCATACGAGCATTTGAGCATTTGAGCATTTGAGCGGGTCAATAATTAATTAATTAAAAAATTCAACATACTGTGAGAGTCTAAATACTGCCAACTGTCCATTGCCAACTGCCTACTAAAAAAAGCAAACCATATTCAGGCGTCAACACACTGCCTACTGTCCACTGCCAACTGCCTACTAAAAAAAAAAGCCCACCCTCAAATGAGAGCAGGCTTGTTGTACACTAATTATTTAATTGATATTTACCTCTTAAATAATTTATTATCATTTAGATTAAATGTCTTCAGTAAATCATCGTATCCTTTTTCTTTTAATTTCTGAATAGTAAAACCATCTTGTAAAATTAATTTTTCAATTTCCGAATAAAGTCCGGGGTTTTGTTTTTTGACTAGCGTAAGTTTTTCCAGGTAGGCTTCAATCCATTCCGGTTGAACAGGTTTTGACAATGCATCGAGCGAGTCATCGCCGGTCAGATTATCTCCACCTCCACCATTGTTACATCCATCGATAAAGGCATTGAACACAGCACCGAGTTGGACTTCAAATTCCAGAAGCAAGTCAATATCGACTGCAGCATCATAGTCTACTGTATCCCCTGCGAGAATGAGTTGGGTGGAACTCAGATTGCCACTCGTCTCGTAGTCATCTTTGTTCATCGATGACCCATTAAGTACCAGGAATGGTGGACAGTCACAGCTTATACTCAGTTCATAGTTGCCTCTACTAGTCGTATTGCCATCCAGATAGATATAGTAAGTACTATCTGCCTCAGATAAGAACTGAATTTTCGAATTCAGGCCCGTGCCGCCGTCATCATCTCCACCGATACAGGTTAATGTATCACAAGATCCTCTGTACAAAGCCAGTTCTGTATCAAAGTTGGTACCCGGATTATCCGTACTCAACGTAATACTATCTCCATTGCCCGTAAATCTAAACCATACTCCTATACCTTCCTCTACAGAACCAGTTCCGGGTGGTCCTATGCAAACCGGTTGAACATCGTCATCCGTGGCCCACAATGTAGATTCAATATAACTATCGCCACAAGCCAGTAACATAGCATCGCCACATAAATCATTGACAGGGACTGGACCAGATTCGCTTACGCAAATTTCAAAAGATCCACCCTGACTTGAATATGAAAAAATGGCAACCCAGTAGGTCGTCGAGGGCATCAAATTATAGAGTGCAAAATCTCCGGCGATGTCGCAATAAAGTGGTACACCACCTCCACAAGAATCATAAATGGCTAGCGCTTGATTCGTTCCACTAATTATATTTAACGTGACAACTACGCGGGTCTGTGCAGGTCCTGTAACAAAGCTATACCAGACACTTGTGCCGGGAGAACAATTTCCATGCGCATCATCAGTGGTCGCAGCCTGGTTGTTACCTAAAAATGTACTGTCCGGACAATTGCCAAATGCATGCATGGGCAAAGCGATCGCAGCATTGCAGCTGTCGTTCGTCGGGGCCAGGCAAGAGAGAGTCAGTTCGAAATTTCCCGTTTGGAGGTTATGCCCATCGACATAGACGTAATAGGTCGTATCCGCTTTTGATGCAAATTCTATTTTAGATGTTCCCCCAGGACCATTGTCATCAGCCCCTGTAATGCAGGTCAATGTATCACAAGAGCCTCGGTATAGCACCAGTTCCGTATCAAAATCCGTACCCGGATTATCCGTACTCAACGTCATTGTATCCCCGGTGCCCGTAAAACTATACCAAACACCTGCACCTTCCTCTACACAGCAACTTCCGGGTGGGCCCTGGCAAACCGGTTGAACATCATCATCAGTTGCCCATATGGTGCTATCAGCATGACTGCCTCCACATTCCAATTGGATGGCATTGGCGCATAGATCATTGGAAGGTACCGGACCGGGTTCCTGGACGCAGAGTTCAAAGGAACCACCAGGCCCTAAGACTGAAAATACTGAAATGAAATATGTATTTAAAGGTGTCAAATTCTGGAGAACAAAATCACTCAGATTTGTACAGCGAAGCAACGTACCTCCACAAGAATCCAAAACCATAATGACATGGCTTCCACTGATTATATTCATGGTAATAGAGGCTCTTGTTTGTGTTGATCCTGTAGTAAAACTATACCATACGCCATCTGTCTCACCCAGACATACAGTATAGGGATCCGCTGTGGCAGCCAAGTTGTTACCTAATACTGCACTATCGGGACAATTGCCAAAAGTATTCATAGGCAAAGCTATGGCAGCATTGCAGCTGTCATTTAAAGGCGCCTGGCAGGTGAGTGTTAATTCATAATGTCCTCCCTCGTACTCATTGCCATCAACATAAACGAAATAGGTCGTGTCTGTTTCGGAGAGAAAAGTCAGTATTGATTTCACGATTATTCCCCCGTCATCATCTCCCCCGATACACGTGAGTGTATCACATGATCCGCGATACAGCACCAGTTCTGTATCAAAATCCGTACCCGGATTATCCGTACTCAACGTCATTGTATCCCCTGAGCCTGTAAAACTAAACCAAACACCAAACCCTTCCTCTACACAACAACTTCCGGGTGGGCCCTGACAAATTGGTTGAACATCATCATCAGTTGCCCAATCTGTACTATCCACATGGCTGCTTCCACATTCCAGTTGGATGGCATTAATACAGAGATCATTGACAGGGGGTGGACCCGGTTCCTGAACACAAAGTTCAAAAGAACCGCCTGGCCCTCCAAATGAAAATACACAGATGACATAGGTGTTTGATGGCATCAAATTTTTATAAATGAGATCGCCGGGGTTATCACAATCCACAAGGGTTCCGTCACAAGCATCAAGCATACTAATTAGATGATCACCACTGATAATATTCAATGAAATAGAAACGATTGATTGACTCGGACCGGTTGTAAAGCTATACCATACGCCTCTTTCCCCATCGAAACATCCATTAATATCCCCTGTCGCGGCCAGATTATTTCCCAAAACTGCACTATCAGGACAACTACCAAAAGAATTCATAGGCAAAGCTATTTGAGCATTGCAACTGTCGTTTATTGGTGCCTTGCAACTGAGGGATAGCTCGTAATTTCCCACGTTGGTACTATGGCCATCTACATAGACATAATAGGTTGTATCCGTTTGAGTTGAAAATACTATGACAGACGTCAATCCACTAAAATAAGTGCTTCCACCGTCATCATCCCCACCAATGCAGGTTAGCGTATCACATGATCCGCGATATAGTGCCAACTCGGTATCGAAGACCGTACCCGGATTATCCGTGCTCAACGTCATCGTATCACCGGTTCCAGTAAAACTAAACCAGACTCCAATTCCTGTTTCAATACAACAACCCCCAGGGGGGCCCTGGCAAACCGGCTCGACATCATTCGCAGTCGCAAAGTCCGTACTATCCACATAACTTTCGCCACAACCAATGGGGACGGCATTCACACAAGAATCATTAGGGGGAACCTGTGCCAATGTACCCTGTGAAATAAAAAAGCAAAAAGAAAAAACATATAGAAGTAGAAATTGTCTCATTAGACTGTTTTTTTGGTGCGGATTAAAATCATAGACTGACTTCCCGCAGGGCCAGACTGATCAATGCTCTGATAGCAATGACGAAAGAACATCTTCAGAACAATAGAAGTTAATGATCATTGATGGTCGACCCAATTTGAATTGCCCTACATGATCATATTGCAGAGGGGATTTAAGCCTGATAAATTTAATACAAAAAACAATTAGATCAAATCCAAATTAGGTAGCCGGATGAATAGGATGATTAAAATTGGCCGCTACGCAAATGTATGTTGAGTACATATTAAAGATGGTCAAAACTACCGGTTCTGAATATTTACCAAAGAGAGCTGCAAGTATTATGTTTTGTCTTTTAGTTCATCCGCTTTCACTTCAAGAGCTTTTATTGTATTTTCTTTCAATCCGGTGTAACCCTCAATTAGTTTTTGCTACTCGACGCGTTTTTCCTCCGGTATTTATTTAACGATTCCTGCAGTTCTGCGATTTTATTTTCAATTGTATCTGTCCGCGTTTTCTTTTCTTCAATCGTCTCATCTTTTCCGGCATTGTCATATTCGTAAACAAAAGAAAGTAATTTAATTCTATAGACAACAAACGACCTTTAGGACTATATTTCGCGCGGCGGGGGCGGGGGACAATTAATATTGTTGCCCTCACCGGTAGATTTAATTTCCAAACCGTCCGGACAGAGGCATTCATAGCCGCAGAAGCAATAGCAAAAGAATACGATCAATAAATAATTATAATGTAAAATCGCAACTCAGTACTCAGTACCAGATACTAAAAAAGTTTCTTAATAAATCAACTATTAATTTAATATTTTTCCAATTATGGTTTTATTCGCATAACACCGTTTTTATCAGAGAATTTCAGTAAATCATCATACCCTTTTTCTTTTAATTTCTGAATAGTAAAACCATCTTGTAAAATTAATTTTTCAATTTCCGAATAAAGTCCGGGGTTTTGTTTTTTAACTAATGTAAGTTTTTCCAGGTAGGCTTCGATCCATTCCGGCTGAACAGGTTTTGATAATGCATCGAGCGAGTCATCGCCGGTCAGATTATCTCCACCTCCACCATTGTTACATCCATCGATAAAGGCATTAAACACAGCACCTAATTGAACTTCAAATCCAAGTAGTAAATCTATATCCACAGCTGCATCGTAATCCACGGTATCACCTGCTACGATAAGCTGGTCAGAACTAAGGTTACCGCTTGTTTCATAGTCATCTCCGTTCATAGAAGACCCGGTAAGAGTGAGGAATAATGGGCAATCGCAACTAAGACTTAATTCATAGTTGCCGGTATTATCAAGATGTCCATCCACATAGACGTAGTAGGTAGTATCTCTCTCTGACAAGAATGTAATCATTGATGTTGTTCCTACGGATCCACCGTCATCGTCCCCTCCTATACAGGTCAATGTATCACATGATCCTCTGTACAGAACCAACTCGGTATCAAAATCTGTACCCGGATTGTCGGTGGATATGGTGATATCGTCTCCGTCGCCTATAAAACTATACCATACACCTCGACCTTCTTCCGCACCACCATCACCTGGTGGCCCCATGCAAACCGGTACTACATCATCGGATGTAGCCCAAAATGTGGATCCAAAATAGTGGTCACCACACACCAGAGCCGTAGCATCCACACACAGATCATTTGTGGGTGGCAGACCAGGTTCATGCACACAAATTTCGAAAGACCCCCCTTGGCCTGAAAATGAAATAACGGTGATCAAATAGGTGGTCGACGGCATCAAATCACCAAGAGAAAAATCTCCGGCCAAGGCGCAATTAAAAGCTACAATGCTTCCGCAAGAATCGTAAACAGCAACAGCATGAAGGCCTCCGCTAATAATATTTAATGTGACTCCCACTATGGTCTGTGAAGGGCCTGTGGTGAAACTGTACCAAACACTTTTACCAGTCACACAAGCTCCACCCGGATCAACTGTTGCTACCAAGTTGTTGCCCAAGACAGCACTGTCAGGACAATGGCCAAATGCATTCATAGGCAATGCTATTGCAGCATTACAACTATCATTGGACGGAGCCGCACAAGTGAGACTTATCTCGTAGTTTCCAAATTCTAAAAAATCACCATCCACATAAACATAATAGGTCGTATCAGCATCAGATAGAAATGAAATGAGTGACGTAAGACCCGACCCTCCGTCATCATCTCCACCCAGGCATGTGAGGGTATCACATGATCCTCTGTAAAGAGCGAGCTCAGTATCAAAATCAGTGCCCGGATTGTCTGTGCTCACTGTCATCGCATCACCGGTTCCTGTAAAGCTAAACCATACACCAGCTCCCTCTTCGATACCTCCACTTCCGGGTGGTCCTTGACAGACTGGTTGGACATCAATGTCGGTTGCCCACGTTGTGGAATCGACATGACTGCCGCCACAATCCAATTGCATGGCATTCACACAGAGGTCATTGACCGGAGGTGGAGGCGGCTCTTGAACGCAAACCTCAAATGAACCCCCGGGTCCGGAAAATGAAAACACACCGATCAGGTAAGTTGTAGATGGACTCAAACCATGGAGATCAAAATCGCCCGGGAAGGCACAATAGCGAAACAACCCTCCGCAAGCATCCAAAACAACAACCACATGACTTCCACTGATGATATTCATTGTAACAAGGGCTATGGTCTGAGAAGGTCCTGTCGTAAAACTATACCACACTCCGTCTTGATTACCTGCGCATCCACCTGTTTCATCCGCTGTGGCAGCCAGGTTATTTCCGAGAACAGCACTGTCAGGACAATGGCCATTGGCGTGCATCGTCAGTGGTTGTGGATTGCTACAACTGTCGTTGGCAGGCGTAGAACATTCAAAACTTAACTCATAATTTCCTGTCGCACTAGTATGTCCATCCATATAAACATAGTAGGTCGTATCTGCTTGCGTTAAAAATTTAATGATTGACGTATTGATCGAACCACCATCGTCATCCCCTCCGATACAGGTTAGGGCTCCACAGGAACCTCTCCAGACCTGGAGTTCGGTATCATAATCCGTACCCGGATTGTCCGTGCTCAGTTCAACAGAGTCTCCTGTACCAATGAACTTGTACCATACCCCGATGCCAAAGTTTGTAGTTCCCCCACCTGGAGGCCCCTGGCAAGAAGCCACTTCATTTTCGTTGGTTGCATAATCGGTGCTATCGGTAATGACCGCACCACAACTGATGGCCGCAGCCCCACTACATATATTGTTGCTGGGCGCACTCCAAATGATGACCTCATCTATTGTTGGTCCACATATGCCATTGCTGATTGTCCAGTGTAGTATGAGCGCTGCCCCGGGTTGCAGACCGACAACATCGGAAGTGGGTGAAGTCCCATTGAGGACTAGCCCGGCACCTGAAATAACCGACCATTGACCGGTGCCTACCGTAGGCGTATTGGCAGCCAGTACTGTTGAATCCCCGGGAACAAGCTGGTCAGGACCGGCAGCCGCAATGGTTGGATTTTTATAAACCGTTATGTTTTGTGTTGTTGTGCAATGCCCGAATGCATAGGTAATTGCATACACTTGAGAGGCACCCACCGGTGTAGGAGCTGTGAAGACGTTTCCAGTTACACCCGTGCCGGTAAACGTACCTAAGTCACCTGAATTCGGCTGGCCGCCAGCGACAGCTGCCGGAGTAGCTGTCAATTGTCGTATATGACCCTCGCACATATCAGCACCAGAAGAGGTTATATTCAAGTTGTTGTTTTGTCGTACGCCTACCGTAATTGACGCGGTTCCACAAGGAAGACAATTAAACTGCTGAACTGCCACACGCATGTATTCATTAAAATTTGGAACATAAGTAACGGAGGCCTGTAAGGCCGAGCATTCAGGTCCGTTGTCATCATTATAAAATATATGTGTGGCCGTGACGTTGCCCTGAAAGCCAGTTATTTCGGTATCAATCGAAGCCCCGCATGTCGTCACCGTATAGCTTGCCCCTGACAAAACCGGTGTTCGAAAATAAGTGCCCGGACTGTATGGACTAAAATTTGTGAACGATCCACAAGCCGGCACTATCTCACAGCAGAACGTGGCGACGCGCGGGAGGCATTGTGTATAAGATTGAACGGTGTAGAATAAGATGCAGCACAGGACTAGTAAACTCTTGGATATCAGGTTGGCCTTTTTCATAAGAAGAATGGTGATTGAGGTTATCAATTGGTTTAATTATAGATAAAGTTGGTAGGATGTCGGGACTGTAAGATAAAAAATAATTCTGGTATACAGACTTTAATGCATAGACCCGAGAATGTGAGAAGGTGAGAACTTGAGAGTGTGAGAGCTTGAGAGCATACGAGCAATTGAGCAATTGAGCAATTGAGCAATAAATTAATTAATTTAATAAAAACAGCAAACCTTATTCAGGCAAATACGTACTGCCTACTAAAAAACTCGGTACTACTAACTCGGTACTCGATACTAATAGCATTTGAGCAATTAATTAATTAATTTAATAAAAACAGCAAACCCTATTCAGTCATCTTCACTGCAGACTGCTTGCCCGCCGAAGCTTTCTTGGTCGCCGGAGCTTAAGCGTAGGAGACAGCGAAGGAGGGTCCACTGCCAACTGTCTACTGCCTACTAAAAAAAAAGCCCACCCTCAAATGAGAGCAGGCTTGTTGTACACTAATTATTTAATTGATATTTACCTCTTAAATAATTTATTATCATTTAGATTAAATGTCTTCAGTAAATCATCGTATCCTTTTTCTTTTAATTTCTGAATAGTAAAACCATCTTGTAAAATTAATTTTTCAATTTCCGAATAAAGTCCGGGGTTTTGTTTTTTGACTAGCGTAAGTTTTTCCAGGTAGGCTTCAATCCATTCCGGTTGAACAGGTTTTGACAATGCATCGAGCGAGTCATCGCCGGTCAGATTATCTCCACCTCCACCATTGTTACATCCATCGATAAAGGCATTAAATACAGCACCGAGTTGAACTTCAAATCCAAGTAGTAAATCTATATCCACAGCTGCATCGTAATCCACGGTATCACCTGCTACAATCAGCTGGTCTGAACTAAGGTTACCACTTGTTTCATAGTCATCTCCGTTCATAGAAGACCCTGTAAGAATAAGGAATAAAGGGCAATCGCAACTAATACTTAATTCAAAGTTGCCGGTATTAATAGCATGTCCATCGATATAGACATAGTAGGTACTATCCCTCTCCGATAAGAACCAAATTTTAGATGTAAAGCCCGAGCCACCGTCATCGTCTCCTCCAATGCAGGTCAAGGTATCACAAGATCCTCTGTACAAGGCCAGTTCCGTATCAAAATTAGTACCAGGATTATCTGTACTCAGTGTGATACTGTCTCCGTCACCCACAAAACTATACCACACACCTCGACCTTCTTCCACACCACCACCACCTGGTGGCCCCTGGCAAACTGGCTCTACATCATCGGATGTAGCCCAAAATGTGGATCCAAAATAGTGGTCACCACACACCAGAGCCGTAGCATCCACACACAGATCATTTGTAGGTGGCAGACCAGGTTCATGCACACAAATCTCGAAAGATCCCCCCTGGCTTGAAAATGAAATAACGGAGATCAAATAGGTCGTCGACGGCATCAAATCAGCAATACTAAAATCTCCGGCCAAGGCGCAATAAAGACTTACAAGGCTTCCGCAAGAATCGGAAACGGCAACAGCATGATTAACTCCACTAAGGATATTTAATGTGACTCCCGCCACGGTCTGTGCAGGGCCTGTGGTGAAACTATACCAAACACTTGTCCCTGAAATACAAGCTCCACCCGGATCAACTGTTGCCGCGAGGTTATTTCCCAAAACAGCACTGTCAGGACAATGGCCAAAGGCATTCATTGGCAGAATAATGGCTGCATTGCAACTATCGTTTGCAGGAGCCTGACAAGTAAGTGATAACTCGTAGTGTCCTACCGATGTGGTATTACCATCCACATAGATATAATAGGTGGTATCAGCTTGTGTGGAGAAGGTTATGGCGGATGTCAAACCAGATCCACCATCATCATCCCCACCGATGCAGGTCAGCGTATCACATGATCCTCGATAGAGCGCCAGTTCGGTGTCGAAATCTGTGCCCGGATTGTCCGTACTCAATGTCATCGCATCACCTGTACCCGTGAAACTAAACCAAACACCTATTCCTTCTTCTACATTACCACTTCCCGGTGGGCCCATGCATACAGGCTGAACATCATCATTAGTGGCCCAATCTGTACTATCGGTGTGGCTGCTTCCACATTCCAGCTGGATGGCATTGATACAGAGATCATTGGACGGTGGTGGACCCGGTTCTTGTACACACACCTCAAAATCTCCAACAGCAAATCCAACTACCAATAACTGATAAGTAGTAGAAGGAGATAAACTGGCAACTAATTGATCAAGTATAGAAAACCGACATGTGATGGAATTACCTCCACAGCTGTCATATAGTTCAAAATAATGGAATCCACTGAAGTTAGTTCCAGTGATGTGCACTCCTGTTTGAGTAGGACCAGTAGTAAAATGATACCACACTCCTGGAAAAACTCCAGCACAACTTGTGGTATCGGATGTGGCTGGAATGGTACTTCCAGAAACTGCATTCCCCGTGCAGCTGCCTTGGACTCCCATGGTCAGGGGTAATGAATTACTACATAGATCATTTACCGGAGGCGGGGGAGGTTCCTGAACACAAAGCTCAAAAGAACCACCGGGCCCCATAAATGAAAATACCGATATGAGATAAGTAGCCGAAGGAGTCAAATTATTCAGAATAAAATCACCTGGAAAAGCACAGTAGATGAGACTACCTCCACAGGAATCTAAAACGAAAACTGCATGACTCCCACTAATAATATTCATGGTAACTAACGCTCTTGTCTGCGATGGTCCTGTGGTAAAGCTATACCATACTCCATTAGTAGTACTTCCTGTGCATCCAACGTCTGTGTCTGCCGTAGCAGCCAGGTCGTTGCCCAGTACGGCACTATCAGGGCAATTGCCATAGGTATTCATGGGAAGAAAAATGGCTGCATTGCAACTGTCATTTGCCGGCGCCTGACAAGTAAGTGATAACTCGTAGTTGCCTGTTGAGTTGACATTGCCATCCACATAGACATAGTAGGTCGTATCTGCTTCGGATAAGAAAGCTATAACCGATTTTCCGGATGAACCTCCGTCATCATCACCACCAATACAAGTTAGTGTATCACATGATCCTCGATAGAGTGCCAGTTCGGTATCAAAATCAGTTCCCGGATTATCGGTACTCAATGTCATTGTATCTCCTGTACCCGTGAAACTAAACCAGACACCAGAACCTGATTCTATACAACAGTTTCCGGGTGGGCCCTGGCAGACCGGCTCCACATCAAGAGTGGTTGCCCACATAGTGCTATCTGCATAACTACCTCCGCAACCGAGTGCAATAGCATTGATGCAGAGATCATTTACAGGAGGCAGATCGGGCTCCTGTACGCATACCTCAAAAGAACCACCAGGTCCAGAGAACGAAAACACATGTATGAGATAAGTAGTCATAGGAGTCAAATTCCTCAGAATAAAATCACCTGGAAAATCACAGTGGAGGAAAGTAGTAGCTCCACAGGAATCTAAAACCATTACAGCATGGCTTCCACTAATAATATTCATGGTAACAGACGCCACTGTCTGCGATGGTCCTGTCATAAAGCTGTACCATACTCCATCATTAGTACTATATCCGCATCCACTACTAACATCTGCCGTCGCTGCCAGATTGTTTCCCAATTCGGCACTATCAGGACAATTGCCAAGTGTATTCATCGGTAATGCTATCGCGTTGCTACAGCTATCATTCGATGGAGCCACACAAGTAAGTGATAACTCGTAGTTTCCTACCGATATTACATCACCATCAACATAGACATAATAGATAGTATCTGCTTGTGTGGAAAATGTTATAACGGATGTTGCATTAGATCCGCCATCATCATCCCCACCAATGCAGGTCAGCGTATCACATGATCCTCGATATAGTGCCAGTTCGGTATCGAAATCGGTTCCCGGATTGTCCGTGCTCAATGTCATCGCATCACCTGTACCCGTAAAACTAAACCAGACACCAAAGCCTTCTTCAATACAACAGTTACCAGGAGGACCCTGGCAGACAGGCCGCACATCATCATCACTTGCCCAATCTGTGCTATCTGCATAACTACCTCCACAATCGAGCGCTATAGCATTGATACAGAGATCATTTACAGGGGGTGGTCCGGGCTCCTGTACGCAAAGCTCAAAAGAACCGCCGGGCCCCAAATATGAAAATACCGATATGAGATACGTAGTCGAAGGAGTCAAATTCCTTAGAACAAAATCACCTGGCAAAGTGCAGTAGATGTCACTACCTCCACAGGAATCTATAACTAAAACTGCGTGACTTCCGCTAATAATATTTATGGTAACTGACGCTATTGTCTGTGTTGGTCCCGTCGTAAAGCTGTACCATACTCCATTAGTAGTACTTCCTGCACATCCAACGTCTGTGTCTGCGGTCGCAGCCAGGTTGTTGCCCAGGATGCCGGCAAGGGGGCAAAAGCCGTTAGCGTTCATACCCATAGATATAGGTGCATTACAACTGTCATTCGATGGGGCCACACAAGTGAGCGTTAACTCGTAGTTTCCTACGTCCGTGCTATGTCCATCTACATAGACATAATAGGTGGTATCTGCTTGTGTGGAGAATGTTATATCGGATGTTAAACCAGATCCACCATCATCATCCCCGGTAATACAGGTCAATGAATCACAAGATCCGGAATACAGAATGAGTTCTGTATCAAAATTCGTACCTGGATTGTCTGTACTTACCGTCATATTATCTCCCGAGCCTGTGAAACTAAACCATACTCCTGCACCTTGTTCCAGGCAACAAGGTCCGCACACTGGCTCCACATCATTTGAGGTTGCAAAATCTGTACTGTCCGCATAACTGTCTCCACATGAAAGAAAGATGGCATTCACACAGAGGTCATTAGGTGGCACTTGTGCTAGCGCATCCGGAGTTAAGAAGAGAAAAAAAGAAAGCGCCAATAAGAGTAGTAGTTGTTTCATAATAGTTTGCTTTTTGGGTGCGGATTACAAACAACGACCGACTTTCCGCGAGGCCAGCCTGACGCATACGCTGATTGCGTACCATGAATAAAGAATAGAACAGTATGATAAACGATCTCTTTCGATCAACCAAAATGAGGAGTAGCTGAAAGATCGTGTACCCGGGGATTAAACTTACTAAAGTTACTAAAAAAAAGATTTGGATTCCATCTAAATAAAAATGCGCATAAATGCCCTTGTCTGAACCGAACAAGCGGTATATACGATGACATGACTTATGCCGCAATCCTATTTGCAAAAATATACATAGGAAGGAGACGATAGATAAATTTTAATTGAACGAACAGAGAATTAATTATTAGCGCGTGCACTTTAAAATAGCTCAATTAGAATTATACCCTAAAGAGATATTATTGATTTACTTTCACAGATAATAATATTAAATATCATCAGGCTTGATCCTTTAACTCATCAACTTTATTCTCAAGTGATTTTTTCATTTTTTCGATTAATTCAGTGTATCTCTTAATTAATTTTTGTTGTTCTATGCGCTCTTCTTCCGTTGCCTTCTTGATCGATTCCTGAAGTTCAGATATTTTAATTTCTATTGTTTCGATTCGCATTTTCTTTTCTTCGATCGTCTCCGCTTTTTCTGCTTTTCCAAAAATCAGACTGTCCGTATCCTGAGTCAATTGTAAATCTACTTGAGGCGCCTTCTCCTTCCTGGGTATAAATGTTGTGTCCGCGACTTGTCGCTGATTCATGAAAGATGGTGAAACAATTTCAATATTCGCCTCATGCAATGCATCCAGAACCATCGCATTTAACCTGGATTTAGCGTCTAACAGTTTTTTGATTTTTTGCTGTTTTCCATGGATTTTATATAAGACAGAAAAATCTCCCAACACTGTAATATAAACAAAGGCATCACTCAATCCAGCTTTTTCAGCAGCCTGGATCAAACATTGTTCTATTTTCAATCGACTGACATTATAACCCAGCGAAACTTCGGTAGAGATGATTGTATCTGTACTACGTGTAACCTTAACCGGATGTGTCGATAAAAATAAATTCGGCAACGTGATAAAATTACCGTCAACCGTCTGGAGTTCGGTATGAAAAAGCGATTTTTCGGATACACGACCATAATGATCTTGTACACGGATATAATCACCAGCTTTGAAACTACTGACAATGCGCAACAAAATACCCGCCAGCATATTTCCGAAAAAAGTGGCTGAACTGAGGGCCACAATTGCTGAAATCATATATCCCAGCAAAGTTGTTATGCGATCCTTGGTATCTGGTTCAATAGGCAGTGTCAATAAAAATGCAATGGCTGCAACCGTGACGATCACAAATAAAATGGATTGCTTTACGAGGGATCGGTCTACATGTCCGGAAGACTGTCTTCGTAGAATAAATCGAACAGCGAGATATAATACAATAAACAGGACCACAACTAAAAGAGCCGGGCCAAAGTCTGATAATGATAAGTTTTCCATAATGCCTAGTTGTTAGCTACGCCTAAGATACATATTCAACGGAATCATGAAAACAGGGAATGAACGGTTCATTTATATATCCTCCATCTTCAGTCTGACCCTCTTGAACCAAGAACATCCTGAGTATATTTATGCCTCAGTATATGGCTATGATTAAAGAAATGCAACACATGGATCGGGATGCATTAACGTCCTTGCAACCATTCGATTGGTCAGATATAATTCCACATTTCCAGTTTTATCTTAATTCACCTTTTTGCAGACCGATGTGTCTGCGGATTGATAAAAAAATACTCGCGATTGGAGCGCTTATCTATCACAGAGATACGGTTTGGCTGGCACATATTATCACACATCCACAACATCGAAATCAGGGATTAGGTAGTCAGATGACTTCCGGTCTTATCGACCAAATAAATCGAAAAAAATATCCAACCATATACCTCATTGCAACAGACCTGGGATATCCTGTTTACAAAAAACTTGGTTTTGTAGTAGAAGGACTTTACAATCATCTCGACGGAAAGAAAACAGCAATTTCCCCTATCCTTCAAAATGAGGTCAAAGCAGTGCGAGAAAATGAAACAGCAGCCTTACTTCTCTTTGACAAACA
Source organism: Saprospiraceae bacterium (assembly GCA_965249735.1). Taxonomy (GTDB): domain Bacteria; phylum Bacteroidota; class Bacteroidia; order Chitinophagales; family Saprospiraceae; genus JANQSS01. Next base: position 50,689 of record CBDFMS010000016.1, read on the forward strand.
TATTACCGGAGAAGATCGAGCTGATATATTACAGCCACACGTACAGCATGCACTTGTCTTCCACAGCAATAATCAAATAACAGGGACTTATTTTCCGACTTTTGGAGAAGGCTTTATTTCAGCATTGAATCATGAAGCAGGTCAAAAATTAATGGAAGCCCGACTCCAACACAAGGATGAGGCTGTGCTTCCTGTAGAAAATGAAACCGGCTTACAGTTGTTGCTAAAGCATGACTTTTCGATTACCAAAACATCACGCCGTATGCGACTCGGTAAAGAGCGAATTTGGCAGCCAAAACGCATGTTTAACCGGGTATCCGGACAAATCGGGTGAAGTTTAAATAGAAAGTTTAGTCCAGGCAAAGTACTCAACTGTTTTTCGACTATCGGATAATAATCCCTTCGCATTCATACACAATTCACCGAAATAGCGTTATATTGGAATACAATTATTTCACATTTGCATAATTGAAACATCATGTTAAAAACGGTACTGCTAATTTCAACTATGTTTTTTGCGATTTCCATATTTGGTCAGGATTTTACCAATAATGACCTGGTCGAAAAAGCATGCATGGATTATATTGAAGGTTTTTATGAAGGCGATACGACAAAACTCGAACGGGCATTAAAACCGACATTGCACAAATTTGGTTTTTGGAAAATGGAAGGAGAAAATGCTTTTCAACCTGCCGGTCAAATGACATTTGAACAAGCCCTGGACTATGCTAATAATGTACGTGAGAAAAAACATTTTGCAGACGAGGATGCCTTAAAAAAAGTCGAAGTGCTTGATGTCATGGAAAATATTGCCTCTGCCAAGGTGACTGCATGGTGGGGTTACGATTATATTCTCTTATCCAAAGAAGGAGAAAAATGGATGATCGAACAAGTACTTTGGCAAGGGCCTCCGAAAAAAGAATAATGAATTTCAAAGATTTACCATTTAATTTATTGATTATTTTCTTCCTGATTTCAGGCGTGGCGTGTGAGCAGGAAAATAATGAAGCTCAGCTTGATAAGGTGCGCGTGATTGCCGAAGTAAATAAAATGTTCGATGATTACCATGAAGCCATAAAACGGGAAGGTCTCACTGGAGAATTTAAATATCTGGATAATTCCGAAGACTTTTTTTGGGTGGTACCCGGATATTCATATGCCTTGCCTTATGATTCTGTTTATTCTATTCTGAGTCGAAACGCCCCCGGTCTGGAGACCGTCGAATTTCATTGGCGCACCTTGAAAGTATTTCCATTGTCCGATCAAATTGCCACGTTCACAGGCATCGTAGAAGGCGTCATGGTTGACACCTCGGGTGTTGCACAAAAAATCTCATTGATTGAATCAGGCTCTGTCATAAAGCGCAATAATCAATGGAAATTACTTTGTGGACAGACTACCGGACTACCACCACCTGCAAAATAAATGAGTATGCAGATGCATCTGATTTCTTAGCTTTGTGTCAACACAATTCAAGCTCACTCAATTCCATTTGATGAAATCATATACGATTGAAGAAATTAATGATATTCTGCAAGGTGAATTAGCAGGTCACACCGATCAACGAATCACCGGCCCTGAACAAATTGACAATGCCGACGTCGCACACATCACCTTCATCGGTGATCGAAAATATGCAAAGCGCTGGACTACATCAAAGGCAAGCGCCGCCGTCATTAATGCCAATCTCAAAGCCGAACCAGGTGTAAATCGCGCATTAATTCGTGTGAAAAATGCGGATTTGGCCATGGCACGGCTGCTCGAGCTATTCGCGCCGGAACCACCTCATTTTGACACGGATATTCACCCTTCGGCCATTATTGATGAAAGTGCTAAGATTGGTGAAGGATGTCGAATTGGCGCCGGATGTTATGTAGGAAAAGAAGTTGATTTAGGTGAACATGTGACACTCTATCCAAATGTTACCGTCATGGATCAAACCAGCATCGGCAAGCATTCTGTTCTCTGGCCAGGCACCGTTATCCGAGAACGATCTGTGATTGGTGAACATTGTACCTTCCACAATAATGTATCCATAGGGGCAGATGGATTTGGTTACCGGCCGGCTGACAATGGGCAGGGCCTCGTAAAAATTCCACAAATTGGAAATGTGGTCATCGGAAATTGGGTCGAAATCGGATCAAATTCATGTATAGATCGCGGAAAATTTAGCTCTACCATTATTGGTGACGGGTGTAAAATTGACAACCTCGTACAAATTGGTCATAATAGCATTATGGGGCGGTTTTGTATTATGGCCGGCGCCAGTGGCCTGGCGGGATCGGTGACATTGGGTGATGGAGTAATCATTGGCGGCAGCGCCTCAATAAAAGACCATACAACGATTGGCGATGGAGCGGTGGTAGGAGCCGGATCAGGTGTGCTAAGTAATATTAAAGCAGGTCAGAAAGTATTGGGTTATCCGGCAGTAGAATATCGCGATGCGCTAAAACAATGGGTACACCTGCGCAATGTGATAAAAGAAGATTAAGTAATTTGAAATTAATTATTTATTCTATTCCTCAAGTCGTAAATCTTCTATAATGATATCGGGATAATCTTTTGGATTAAATAAAAATTGGCCTAAGTCAATTTTTTCATTTAGATTAATATTCTCAATTTCGATGACATAGCGCCGACCATCCTTTTGAAACAGCGTTAAATTTGTGGGTAAATTAAGTTCAGTCGAAATCACGAGCGCTATTTTGGCTGTCTCACTTTCATGATCCTGTGGTTTAATTTCCAATTTAACCAGGTCCACACCATTCTCGGAATACTTATCTGTAATCGCATAGTCAAATTCACCTGAAAATATTTCATTTAATAATGTCGACGGATTGTATAATGAAAAATCATCTTCAGACACATCGTTTATCATGACTTCATTGCGTTCTTTCATATACGTCCAACTTGCTTTTCCATCGGAGATATATTTATGGGATGTCAGATCGAGTAAAATATTTTGGCCCGATGTTAAGATCTTACCTTCCTCCTCATATTCGATTTCATGACCAAAAAATACCGTCATAGTAAATGTGCCATTGTAGCCGTCAGCAGATTTCAGCTGATCGATAGTTGACGACAGCAAATTTTTTGCTTCCTCAGATTGACCTGCACTTGTAAAAGTGAGGAAACAACCCAGACATACCAGCAAGAGAAAATTGAATCTATACATTACCCTCAAAGATAAGCCGCAGAGATGCTAACAAGTTCGAAAGAACAGGTTAAACCCAAGTTAAACTATAAGCCGGCTTGATGGTCATCAAAAAATTATCCTTGCAGAACTGTTTCGGTTTTGAGTTAATCAGCCTGATATATCTTCAGCACACGAGCTGACGGATCAGCCACTTCTCCGCACCATCTGGGTAACCACTGATATGGGGTTAGGTTTTGGTGAGGACCATAGTATTTTGTGAATAATTTTCGATAGAAGTAACCCTCTTTCAGTTTCGGTGTATCATGGACAAATTTTGGTGCCTCTTGTTCAAACTCTTCATCAGACACAATCATGTCGACAAATTCCTGGATGATCATTGACCAGGACCTCGTTTTACTACTGACTGAATCAGAAAATCCATTTTTACGTCGCCACAGCACCTCCTCCGGTAATAAATCCATGTCGGCAAAGGCCTTGCGAATCAAATATTTTTCAATCCTGTGATCGCTAAACATGCGTAAACTAGGTTCAACCCGCATATAGAAATCAACGAAGGCTTTGTCACTAAATGGAACACGTCCTTCCAGTCCTGCACTTGAAATGGACCGATCGCCACGCAACATATCGAAATAGTGTATATCCTCCAACAGTCGAATCGCCTCCTCCTGAAAAGCCGAAGCATGAGGTGCATTCTGGAAGTAGAGATAACTTCCCATTTCATCAGCCGTCTCTCCGGTAAAAAGCACCTTGACATCACTATGATCACGCACATATTTTGAAATCAACATGTGTCCAACTGATGCCCGAATTGTAGTTACGTCGAACGAACCAAGCTGATATACGGTCTCCTCTATAGCTGCAAGAAATTCTTCTTCAGTAAGTTGCACACTGTGATGTTTTGACCCGATATGATCAGCGACTTTCTGGGCCGCTGCTAAATCAGGTGAACCTTCCAAACCGATGGAAAACGTCTCCAATTCTCCACGGTAATGTTGGGCTACAAGCGCTGAAATGAGACTGCTATCCAAACCACCACTCAACAAACAGCCAACCTTTCGATCTGACATCAATCGTTTTTTAACGGCTTCTGTCAGATAATGTCTGATCCCATCAAGTATTTCTTTTTCCGATTGATCCGTATGTAATGGATAATCGTGTTCGTACCACCTCGTAAATGATTGTGGATCCTCAGATGACCAGTAATGTCCCGGAGGAAACTGTTCGAGCTCATCCATAAATACAAGGGACTTGGCTTCACTGGCGAATCCTATATCTCCGTCCTCTGACCGACCTATATACATACCACGAACACCTAAATGATCACGGGAAGCATAAGTTATTTCCTTATGACTATCATGGAGAATGAAGGCATATTCGGCATCAAGGAGCCTGACAGTCTTCTCTATTCCCAGCTTTTCATATAAGTGGAGTATGATTTCACAGTCGGAATCTGTCTCCAGGTCACAATCGTATTCGGATGCCAATTCATGATAATTGTATACTTCGGCATTCGCCACGAGATAAATCCCATGACGTTCCATCGGTTGATTGCTGATTGTATTTAAGCCATTGATCGCCAGTCGATGAAATCCAAATACAATGTCTTTTCCGACCGCCCTTAACTCAGAATAATCAGGCCCTCGATGACTGATGCGATCAAAGAATGGCTGAAGGAAGTCCCCATCCTTTTCTGTACCTATGTATCCAAATAATCCACACATAATGTTCGGTTTTGTTGAATTTTTATAACTTTATTATTCAAATATAAGTATATTATTAATCAAATGTAGTTTTTTGCTAAATATTTTTAATCATGGACGTCACGGATCGGAAAATTATTAACATACTAGCTTCTCATGCCAGGCTATCCTTACAGAAAGTTGCCGAAGCATGTGCCATATCATCTACCGCCGTTCACCAACGCATTAAAAAGATGGAGGAGTCCGGTATCATCAAAGGAACCAACCTTGTCCTGAATCATCAGGCACTTGGCTTGGGGACCATGGCTTATATCGGCGTGTATCTCAATAACGCCGAGATGCATAACCGGGTAGTCGAAGCTTTTCGCCAGATTCCCGAAATCGTGGAATGTTCATTTACAACAGGTACATATGCTTTATTCTTGAAAATCTACTGCCGCGATAATCAACACCTGACCGAAGTGCTCAGTGATAAAATCCAGTCGCTGGAAGGCATTTCACGAACAGAGACATTCATCATACTCAAGTACCCGATTGACAGGCAAATTGTATTGGAAGTCTGAGCCTCTCTTTAATAGTATGTGTCGCGGTTTGCGCGTAACCTTATTGAAACGTTAAACTCTTTCAGCAAAGACAGCCAACTGAAGTTAGTATCCGTTATCTTGGTATTCCAAACTAATTTAATATCATGAATAGATCAATGCGACTTTCCCTGTTTGTACTCTCTTCATTTTTCATTCTTACCATTTTTTCTTGTGCGGACAAGTGCGAGGAACTTCGGGAATTTGTTCGCTATGAACCGGTCTACATTGACCAGGCGGAGTATGAGCGTGCTGTCAGTTTGGAAGCACCTCAGGAAGTGGTAAATGCAGGTGTCATCGCTTCATATGGAAATTTCCTTTTTATCAACGAATACAACGAAGGGATACATATAATAAATAACAGCGATCCTGAAAATCCAATAAACGAAGGATTCATTTCGATTAACAACAACAAACATTTCGCCATAAAAGACGGCAGATTATTGGCTAATCGCTATCATGATCTTGTTGCTGTAGATATTCGAGATGCAAACAATATCCGAGAAATTAATCGTGTAGAAAATGTATTTCCTGATGAATCGGAAATAACAGATCAGGGCATAATATCACACTATAATCGTACCACCCAAATGGAGACACGGCCGTGTGAAGATCCATTTAGAGGAGACTGGTGGATGGTCGATGACATCGTTATGATGGACGCCAGCGTATTTTCGGGGAATATCATGTCCAACGTTGAAGTCGGATTATTGCAATCTGTTGGAACCATCGGAACATCCACATCCAGTTCTACAGCCAGATTTACAATAGCCAAAAATCACTTGTATGTTTTAAACTCTTTTACGCTCGAAGTCTTTGATCTGGCCAATCCCGAGAATCCGGTTCGATCAAATTCAGTGAATGTTGGAGGAGGTGTCGAAACCTTATTTCCATTGAATGACTATCTATTCATCGGCGCACAACAAGGCATGAGTATTTATGATCTTTCGAATCCGAATACACCTGTATACCTTTCGAGTTTTGATCACGCATTTGCCTGTGATCCTGTGGTCGCAAATGAATCGAACGCTTATGTCACATTGCGCTCAGGAACACCTTGCCAGGGATTCACCAATCAATTGGATGTCGTAAATATTGAACAAATTCAGTCACCCTTTTTAGTCTCCAGCCATAATCTGACCAATCCACGTGGACTCACTTTAGTTGGTCAACATTTATTGGTTTGCGATGGTGATGCCGGTATCGCAATATTTAACATAGAAAACGAGCAGAATGTAAACATAGTAGGAAATTACAGGGATGGTCAGGCCAATGACATATTACCAATATCAAGCAAGGTTGTCGTGGTATCAGGTGAAGCCGGTATTTATCAATTGGATATTTCCGACATATCATCCCCTAAACTACTTTCCTTTGTTTCCGTAAATTAATTGAACACTAATATTGGCTATATGAGCTCAAGGAACAACCTGGTATTTTTATTTTTAACATTTGTTTTTTCCACTAATTTATTATACGGTCAAATTGGTGAAAATGGTCTATTTGTAACAGTCGAAGTAAATGATGTCGATGCGGATGTCCTAATTTATTCAGGATATATCAGTGAAGGTACCAACCAAGATACCCTCTATTTATTGACTAAATCCGATAATGTAATTCAGATTCCTACAGCTCGAATTATTTCAATGAAAAGCGAACAATCTGAATTAAAAAAAGAAAATAATTCGCCATCCAAAACCATTCCGGAACGAAATGAAAATAAGCGAAAATATATTCCGGAACGCCGTGTGGTTTACAAGCATGAAAAAGGATTATATTTCAATTTAGGATTTGATGCAAGTTTTCAAACAAGTGATTTTTTTGATATTTACGGCGGTGCCGAAGCAGTCGTTGGCTATAAATTCAGTCAATATGCTTACATCGGTGCCGGTTTTGGATATCGTGCCTGGACCTATGATGTGTGGCCTGCGGGTGTAGGTACTGTTTTTGGTGAAATTCGTGGCTATTTTCTGGAAAAGGATGTCAGCCCTTATTACCGGCTACGGGTGGGCTACGGTAATTCATGGCATGGCGGCGAAGGCAACTTCAGGTCGTCCAATGGCGGACTATTTGTGAGCCCCTCTATCGGTATCAGATTAATTGACGGAGCGCTATTTCATATGAATATTGAGACAGGATTACATCACCAGGAAATCGATTATATCGACCTCGAGTTTGGATCTTTTGAGCGTCAATATACATTTAACCGGCATTTTATTGGCCTCAGTTTCATGTATAAGTAGGCGGTAGAAATCCGACAGTTCACAGCACGAAATCCTAATGTAATATCAAGGTCAGTAAAATTATTAATTAATTGAAATCGAATTACCGACTCTCAGATTTCAGTGCTTTATTTTCTGCTTCCAGGGTTTTTACCCGATCATGCAGTTCTATTATATATAAACTTAATTCTTCTATTTTTTCAATTGTCATTTTATGCATTTCCGCCACGTGAATTCCATTTTCTTCCATTTCTTTTTCCGAGGGAATTCCGGGCAAATGTTTATTGGCATGAATACTTGCCTTGAAATCATCGATTGACAACAAATCATAGTCATCATTAAAGACGTAGTCCGGCCAGGAACCTGAATCCTGGATTGTGAGATCTTCACACATAATCTCACCATTCACTGATAATTCATAACCCGTAGCTTGTACAGTCGTTGTAATACGCACATCACCGCTGAAATAGCTATCGCCTAGCGCATATATACACCATTGGCCGGCGGTGTTGGCTGAGGAACTGAAGTAGCCCGCATAAGAGGTGCCTGTAGTTGCCGCACTGCTGACGAAGGAATAGACTCCATATGCAGTACTTGCATTACCTGCCGCTGAACTGAGAGAGGACGAAACACCGTATCGGACTCCGGTGCCTCCTGCCATGCTCGTCCGATAACCATGTCGTATGCCATTGCCGCCACTGGATCGATTATGATAGTAACCATATGAAGTTGAGGTAGTAGCCGGATTGTTTTCGACGCGTACACCATAGTGCGTTCCTGTTGTAAGGCTTGAGTTTTGATTAACTAAGAGCATAGTGTCACGGTCAAAACCTTGACTGTTGGATACTTCCAATCGCGCATTCGTAGTCGAAGTCCCAATTGACTGATCCTGGTAAACATAGAGGCCTCGTGCCGGACCAGTGGTCGTTCCAGCACCAATGGTAACACCACCATTGCTCTTAACGTAAAGTCGTGTCTGTCCTGATCCTACCTGAACCCGAAGTGGATGTTTGTTCGGGTCCAATCCGCGAATAAAGACCTTATCTCCTATTGGACTGTTAAAATCCACGCCGATATGCACTTCTGCTGAATCGACCGCCAAATCAACTACGTCAATATCATCGGTTTCCCATCCGGATAGATCAGGAAGCGAAGAAACTTCGCGTAATGCCAGAGTTCCATCCGACTGTTTTACGACAAGACTATCGGCCGCGTTATCCAATGCCATCGTGGATATTTTAGCAGACCCTTCAATGTCGAGATGTTGTGCAAAAACACCTAAAAAGGCGAATAGAAAGATAATAAGTACGAGTGATTGTTTCATGATATAGATTTTATGGAATAAAGATCAATACTCCAATTTACTCTATTTCAATGATTTATGCAAATTACTCGATACATGTGAACTTTAGAATGGGTAGAATAACAATGAGGGTCAGAATCAAAAACAGGGAAATATCAGCTCATACTTTTGATGCTATCCAGGATATTCATCAAATCTACTTCACCAAGCACGAGGACTTCACGTGGTTTGCTTCCTTCACTCGGGCCAACAATTCCGAGGGCTTCCAACTGGTCCATAATCCGTCCGGCACGATTATACCGACCTTGAATTTGGATCCTTCCGTCGCTCCTATACATTCAATCGTCATTTTATTGGCCTCAGCAGGATGTTCAAATAGCTGTTTGCGGGTATTTGCGACATAACAGGGCAGTCCTCATGCAGCAAACCAACTTCTTCGGATTTAGCTGAAAGAGGACCACCATTCGACTGCGTTGAAACTATCTGAGTTCAGACTTCAAAGCAACATTTTCTTTTTCCAGGGCTTTGACGCGTTCATGTAATTCAATGATATACAAGCTCAGCTCTTCAATCTTCTCAATTGTCCGTTTTTGCATATCAGCAACATGGATGCCGTGTTCTTCCATTTCGGCTTCCGACGGAATCCCGGGTAAGTGTTTGTTGGCTTCTATACTTGCTTTGAGTTCATCGATTGACAACAAATCATAGTCATCATTAAAGACATAGTCCGGCCAGGAACCTGAATCCAGGATTGTGAGATCTTCACACATAATCTCACCATTCACCGATAGTTCGTAATTCAACGCCTGGGTAGTCGTTGCAATACGCACATCACTGCTAAAATAGCTATCGCCTACGGCATATATAGACCATTTGTTGGTACCACTTGTCGACGAACTGAAATAACCAGCAACTGAGAAGCCTGTAGTGGCACCACTATTGACGAAGGAATAGATTCCATATGCAGAGCTAGTATTACCTGTCGCTATACCGAGAGAGGATCGAACACCGTAACGGAGTCCGGTCCCACCTGTCATGATCGTATAATAACCATATCGTGAGCCATCTGCACCACTGGATCGCTGATGCCAGTAACCATATGAATTTGATGTAGTAGCCGGATTGTTTTCGACTCGTACGCCATAGTGCGTCCCTGTCGTATTGGATGAGTTTTGATTGATAAAGAGTAAGGTGTCACGATCTGTACCTACACTGTTGGATACTTCCAGTCGCGCATTCGTAGCGGAGGTCCCAATTGTCTGATCCTGGTAGACATAGAGGCCTCGTGCCGGACCATCACCCGTTCCAGCACCGATGGTAGTACCGCCATTGCTCTTAACGTAAAACCGTGTCAGTCCTGTTCCTACCTGAACCCGAAGTGGATGTTTGTCCGGATCCACTCCACGAATCCAGACCTTATCTCCTATTGGACCTCCCAAATCCACACCAATATGTACTTCTGCTGTATCGGCCGCCAAATTCACTTCTCCAATATCGTCGGTTTCCCATCCGGACAGGTCTTCAATGCCTGACCACGTGGCTTCGCCGTTGGCATTTTGTGCACGAAGTACCATGTCGGTGGGATCAGCTATGTTATTATCCTCAATCTGCATTGGGTAATTTGTTCCTGCAATGTTGACCAGATGACCGGACACACTATGCTCAAATCTTCCTCCCCATCCATTGGAATATCCATACAAGCCCACATTATCGTTTGCACTAGCTCCGGTTGAAACGCCGAGCGCCCCAATTTCCAGTCCGAAAAGGTTCAGTCCGGATATACCATCAAAATCAGTAATGCCGACAATAGCCAGGTATCCTCTGGTTGGACCGAAAGAATTCTGGGCTCGCATTCCCGGTCCATTAGCAGCTGCGTGAACATCCAATGATGCTGCAGGAGCACTCGTATGTCCGATTGATACACCACCGGTACGATAAATATTCCCGGCTAAAGTTGGAGCACCGCCACCTATACCCAACCAGTCATTATCCAGGATACTCACTGTGTTCCCACCTGATATGCTCAGATCGCCATTCGCATTGTAATTGAGTGTTTGATTATCAAGATCAGGAAGCGAAGAAACTTCGCGTAATGCCAGGGTTCCATCCGACTGTTTTACGACAAGACTATCGACTGCGTTATCCAATGCCATCGTCGATATTTTAGCAGACCCTTCAATGTCGAGATGTTGTGCAAAAACGCCTAAAGAGGCGAATAGAAAGATAATAAGTACAAGTGATTGTTTCATGATATAGATATTATGGATTAAAGATCAATACTCCAATATACTCTATTTCAATCGTTTACCCAATTCGCTCGATGCATATGAACTTTAGAACGGGTAGAATAACACTGTGGGTCATAATCAAAAAACAGGGAAATATTAGCTCATACTTTTGATGCTATCCAGGATATTCATCAAATCGACTTCACCAAGCACCAGGACTTCACGTGGTTTGCTTCCTTCACTCGGGCCGACAATTCCGAGGGCTTCCAATTGGTCCATAATCCGGCCGGCACGATTATACCGACCTTGAATTTGGATCCTTCCGTCGCTCCTATACATTCAATCGCCATTTTATTGGCCTCAGCATGATGTTCAAATAGCTGTTTGCGGATGTTTGCAGAATAACAGGGCAGTCCTCATGCAGCAAACCAACTTCTGCGGATTTAGCTGAAAGAGGACCACCATTCGACTGCGATGAAACTATCGTAGTTCAGACTTCAGATCAACATTTTCTTTCTCCAGGGCTTTGACGCGTTCATGTAATTCGATGATATACAAGCTCAACTCTTCAATTTTTTCAATTGTCCGTTTTTGCATATCAGCAACATGGATACCGTGTTCTTCCATTTCGGCTTCCGATGGAATCCCGGGTAAGTGTTTGTTGGCATCTATACTTGCCTTGAATTCATCAATTGACAACAAATCATAGTCATCTTTAAAGACATAGTCCGGCCAGGAACCTGAATCAAGAATTGTGAGATCTTCACACATAATCTCACCATCCACCGATAATTCGTAACCCGTAGCTTGTGTAGTCGTTGCAATACGCACATCACTGCTGAAATAGCTATCGCCTATGGCATACACAGACCACGTGTTTGTACCTGTCGACGTAGTGAAATAGCCGGCAGCTGAGAAGCCTGTAGTGGCTCCACTATTTACAAAAGAATAGATTCCATATGCAGAGCTAATATTACCCGCCGCTGCACCGAGAGAGGATCGCACACCGAAACGGAGTCCGGTGCCACCTGTCATGGTCGTATAATAACCATATCGTGAGCCATTTGCGCCACTGGATCGCTGATGATAGTAACCATATGAAGTTGAGGTAGTAGCCGGATCGTTATTGACTCGTACACCATAGTGCACTCCTGTTGTATTGCTCGAGTTTTGATTAACAAAAAGCATGGTGTCACGGTCTATACCTTGACTGTTGGATACTTCCAATCGCGCATTCGTAGCGGAAGTACCAATTGTCTGATCCTGGTAGACATAGAGGCCTCGTGCCGGACCGTTAGTCGTTCCTGCACCGATGGTAGTACCGCCATTGCTCTTAACGTAAAACCGTGTCAGTCCTGTTCCTACCTGAACCCGAAGTGGATGTTTGTTCGGGTCCAATCCGCGAATCCAGACCTTGTCTCCTATTGGACCTCCCCAATTCACACCAATATGTACTTCTGCTGTATCGACCGCCAAATTCACTTCTTCAATATCATCGGTTTCCCATCCGGACAGATCATCAATGCCTGACCATGTCGCTTCACCAGTGGCATTTTGTGCACGAAGTACCATGCCGGTAGGATCAGCTATGTTGTTATCCTGAATCTCTATAGGGAATGTAGTACCTGCAAGGCGGACCAGATGACCGGACACACTGTGTTCATATACCCCTCCCCACCAATTGGAATATCCATATACCCCCACATTATCAGTTGCAGAACCTCCGACCGAAACACCAAGTGCTCCAATTTCCATTCCATTAAGGTTCAATCCTGTTATACCATCAAAATCGATCGATCCCTGGATGCCCAAATATCCTTTGGTAGGTCCATTGATTACTATATTCCCTTGGACGGCGTGAGATCCTGTGTTTGACGTACTTTGTTCAAAATAACCCACAGGGCCTCCGGATTCACTATCGTCCACATGTAATGGGTAAAGTGGCGAATTGACCAAGCCGATTCCCACATCTCCTGTATGGTATATATTGCCGGTCAGTCCGGAGCCTGATGCATAAGCCCAGTCGTTGTCTTGAAGTATATTAACTGTATTTCCGCCAGTGATACTCAATTCACCATTGACGGCATTATAAATCAACATTTGATTATCGAGATCAGGAAGCGAAGAAACTTCGCGTAATGCCAGGGTTCCATCCGACTGTTTTACAACAAGACTATCGGCCGCGTTATCCAATGCCATCGTCGATATTTTAGCAGACCCTTCAATGTCGAGATGTTGTGCAAAAATGCCTAAAGAGGCGAATAGAAAGATAATAAGTACAAGTGATTGTTTCATGATATAGATATTATGGATTAAAGATCAATACTCCAATATACTCTATTTCAATTATTTACCCAATTTGCTCTATGCATGTGAACTTTAGACTGGTAGAATAACAATGAGGGTTATAATCAAAAAACAGGGAAATATCAGCTCATACTTTTAATACTATCCAGGATATTCATGAGATCGACTTCACCAAGCACGAGGACTTCACGTGGTTTACTTCCTTCACTCGGGCCAACAATTCCGAGGGCTTCCAACTGATCCATAATTCGGCCGGCACGATTATATCCCAATTTTAATTTACGTTGAATCATAGAGGTAGATCCTGATTGAGATCGGGCCACAAGGTAGGCTGCCTCTTCCAACATGACATCGAGTTCAGATAATTTTAGGTCTGTATTCCCGGCTCGGGCTTCGTCACCCGTGAATTCCGGCAGATAATACGGCTCTCCGTATCCTTGTTGATCTCCGATGAAATCAATAACGTGTTCTACTTCCGGCGTATCCACAAACGCGCATTGCAGACGTACCATTTCCCCTCCTACCGACAATAACATATCCCCACGGCCAATAAGTTGCTCCGCACCGCCTGCATCGAGAATGGTTCGGCTGTCAATCTTACTTGTGACTTTATAGGCCATCCGCGCAGGGAAATTGGCTTTGATAATTCCTGTAATGATATTAACCGATGGGCGTTGCGTAGCAATAATGAGATGAATACCGATGGCTCGTGCCAACTGTGCAAGGCGGCCAATAGGCATCTCCACTTCTTTACCGGCAGTCATAATTAAATCCGCAAACTCATCGATAACCAAAATGATCAATGGCAGATATTTATGCCCATCATTTGGATTAAGCTTGCGGCTTATAAATTTCGTGTTATATTCTTTAATATTCCTTGAGCGTGCTTTCTTCAGCAGGTCGTATCGATCATCCATCTCGATACACAATGAATTAAGTGTATGAATCACCTTCGTCGTATCTGTTATGATGGGTTCTTCCTGGCCCGGAAGGATGGCCAGATAATGCTTTAATAGTCTGCTGTACGGATACAATTCCACTTTTTTAGGGTCGATCAGTACCAGCTTCAATTGACTAGGATGTTTTTTATACAACAGCGACATCAGAATAGCATTAATCCCTACTGATTTACCCTGACCGGTAGCACCCGCGACAAGCAAGTGTGGCATTTTGGCCAAGTCCGCCACAAATACTTCATTGGCGATCGTTTTGCCCAAGGCAATTGGAAGTACCATTTTACTATTTATAAATTTCCTTGATTTCAACACCTCCTGAAGCGAAACCGTTTGTTTCTTTTGATTTGGTACTTCTATTCCGATTGTTCCTTTTCCAGGAATTGGAGCAATAATTCGTATACCCAGCGCTGACAGGCTAAGGGCAATATCATCCTCCAGATTTTTTATTTTAGAAATACGAATACCGGGCGCCGGAACAATTTCGTACAACGTCACGGTAGGCCCGATGGTCGCTCGAATTTTAGTGATTTCGATTTTATAATTAAGAAGGGTCTTAATTATTTGGTTTTTATTTTCTTCTAATTCATCCCTGTCGATCTCTATATTACTTTCATCATAATTCTCCAATAATTCAAGTGTTGGTTGTTTAAATTTCGACAAATCTAATTCAGGATTATAAGGTTCGAGATTAGCGGGTTCTTCTTCCTGAACACTCAATTTTGATATCGGCGCATGGGTGTGTGGATCCACGATCTCTAATTCATCGGACACATTTTCATCGATCTCAGCTTTTATTGATTTGGCATCCACTTTTTCAAACGACTGAATGGGTTTGTTTTCTCGAATTATTTCTTTTGGTTTCAAGACCGGTTGTAAAATAGGGTCTGCGGTATACCTGGGTGCATCCTCTAGTTTAAAATCAAGCGCTTGCTGTTCACCCTCGGGTTTAGGATGTAGCGATCCTGATGATTTTGAATTCGATTCATCATCTTCAAGAAATTGGTGAATAGATTTTTTAACAGGCTCCCAATTAATTTTCCAACTAATACTATTTTTCAAAGATGAAAAAGTAAATTCTTTAACATTAAAATTAAATAGCCAAACAAAGTAGGATATTGTCAACGTCATCAATAAAAGCACAAGGCCAATCTGTCCAACAAAATGACGCAACCAATGGCAGATAGATTCGCCAAAAGCACCTCCCCAGGAGAAAGCAAAATTTTGAAAAATAAAGGCTGCCATGACGCTCAGGGCTGCCATAATAAACATAGAATTGAAAAATCTTATAAAAAATGGTTTTAAGGGTTTTTGATGAAATAATTGCCAACCCAGATCTCCAAAAATAAATATGATTACAAACGAGCCTATGCCAAATCCCCAATACACCAAAGCGTGAGATAAAAATGCGCCGAGTTTCCCCAGATTATTTTCAACATTCGAATCGTCTGTAAAAAAACTCCAGGCCAACTGTAATACCTTATCCTGATCTGCCTTCCAGGTAAAAATATAGGAGATAAGTGCAACGGCAATAAACATGGCCATAAGCAAGAAGAACAAGCCGAAAATTTTCTTTTTCCGCTCATCCGCCCAAAAGGACAACTTTAGCTTTTTTGATGCCGTTGATTTTTTCTTTCGATTTGCCATGTGTAGTTTCTTGTACGACCCATGTCCCATGGGCATATCGAGCAAATATACACATTACATATTAAGAATAAAAATAATGTTTTAGTACTTAATAATTAGCAAGTAGTACTATCCCTCCGGTGTAAGAACATGGTAAGTCATCACGATTTTACTTCTCTTAAAAGAATTTTTTAGGACAAATTCAAAGCGGAAGTGGGCAATAGGAAACTTGGGACATCAACGTTACAGCATGATAAATCGTAATGAGGATTGCACCACACAGTGAATTCGGAAGAACATTTACGCGCTTCGAATTTTCATACGGATCAAGACAAACCAGCCCACATGACTCACTCGCAAGGGCCCGTGCCTTGTGATCTTAATCCAAAAATCAGATACTGTCGATCAAGGCTGATGCCTATAAGAATGGAAATTCGTCGCCAGGATACTCTTTCATGAATGTATATTTTAAGATATCAAATGTTGTGACAATGCCCACCAATTGGTATTCAGCATCCACAATAGGCAATAAGTGAAACAAGTTTTCTAAAAATATTGTAGCAGCAGTACCAATTTTAGCATTTGGCTCCAGTGTTGCAAGTCGTCTTGTCATGACATCCTTGGTATAAAGCCCTTCATAATCCTCAAATCGACGATCCAACTTCAATAAATCTGTAGCCGTAATCAACCCTTTCAGCATTCTGCCATCAGTAATGGGTAAGTGATGAAGACGATACTTTTCCATCGTCTTTTGTGCCACGACCATACTCTCTTCCGGTCCGTGTACAATAACATCTTCATATGGTACCATGATCGTGGATACCGGTTCATTCATCATAATCGTAAGATTTTTATTTCAATTAATTAGCTGAAAGTAAGATAAAGATTTTTATTCATGCAAAAAACTGAATAGTTAAAAAAGATCGCGTAAATGCTCTTCATCGACCAATTCGGCTTTTGTGACCTTAAGTTTTGTGTTTTTGGCCATCGCTCGCTCGACGGTTTGCTTGGCTCCCGAATTTCTCGCCCAACTGCGCCGAGCAACTCCATTCATAACATCCCAGTAGAGCATCTGTTCCAACTGGCGGTCGCTGCGATCACTCCCATCGAGGACCATCCCAAACCCTCCATTAATAACTTCTCCCCAACCGACACCACCACCATTGTGCAAGGATACCCAGGTCGCTCCACGAAACGCATCTCCAATCACATTGTGGACAGCCATATCAGCCGTAAATTGAGAACCATCCCGAATATTGGCCGTCTCGCGAAAAGGAGAATCAGTACCTGACACGTCATGATGATCCCGACCGAGGACGACTGCATTTTTTAATTTGCCCTCACGGATGGCTTTGTTAAATGCTTTAGCAATCTCAATCCTGCCAGTCGCATCGGCATATAAAATCCTGGATTTAGAGCCAACAACAGGCAGATTATCAGCCGCAGAATTGATCCATTTCAGGTTATCATTGAGTTGGCTAATGATATCAAAAGGTGCATCGTTCAACAATTCTTGAATCACCTCACCCGCGATTGCATCCGTCATATTTAAATCATCCAAGTCTCCCGATGTACAAACCCATCGAAAAGGTCCAAATCCATAGTCAAAACACATAGGACCCATGATATCTTCTACATAGGACGGGTATTTGTAGGTCTTTGAAGCATCATCTTTCCATATATCTGCTCCGGCTTCGCCTGCTTCTTTTAAAAACGCATTTCCATAATCCCAAAAATACATGCCCTTCGATGCCATTTTGTTGATGGCTACCACATGCCGACACAAGGTTTTTCGTACCTGCTCCATGAATAGAGCCTTATCGAATATCAATAATTGCTTGGCCTGATCAAATGTATAACCACAGGGGCAGTAACCCAAGTCGTCAATATTGTGCAGACTGGTCTGATCCGAACCTAATTCGACCTCAATGTCAGCCGCAGCTAAATATTCCCACAGATCGACCACGTTGCCGTGATATACTAATGTTACGGCATCGCCATTAGATTTGGCTTCTTTCGTTGCATGAAGTAAATGATCAAGATTTGTATATACATTTTCACGTTGAATGTATCCATCTGTGACCCGCTGGTTAACCGCATCCTCATCAACCTCAGCAATGATACAAGTCGCCCCTGTGATAACGGCGGCAATCGATTGCGCACCGGACATGCCACCTAATCCGGAAGTAATAAATAATTTACCTTTCAGATCATCCTCGCCAAGTTGATTGAGTCGACCCGCATTCAACAATGTGATGGTCGTGCCATGGACAATTCCCTGTGGACCAATGTACATGAAGCTTCCTGCTGTCATTTGGCCATACTGAGTTACACCCAATGCATTATATAGGTTCCAGTCTTCTTTTTTTGAATAATTTGGAATCATCATGCCATTGGTAACTACGACTCGAGGTGCTTCGACATGAGAAGGAAAGAGTCCCATTGGATGACCGCTATAGAGCACGAGGGTCTGATCCTCCTCCATTTCTGAAAGATATTTCATGGTGAGATGGTATTGCGCCCAATTTTGAAATACAGCTCCATTACCACCATACGTAATGAGTTCTTCAGGGTATTTAGCCACCTTAGGATCCAGATTATTTTGGATCATTAGCATGATGGCCGCAGCAGATCGACATTTGCCAGGATATGCCTCTACAGGTCGTGCATACATCTCGTAGTCAGGTAAAAATCGATACATATATATGCGACCAAGTGTATCCAATTCATGCGCAAACTCCGTGGCCAATTCCTGATGAAAAGATTGAGGGAAGTAGCGCAAAGCATTCCTGACCGCAAGGACTTTGTTGCTCGGAGTCAAGGTCTCAATATTGCGACGAGGTGCATGGGGCAATTCATGATTGCGTTCTCGTTTTGGTGGAAGGACTGATGTTGGCAGTCCTTGTTTAATTTTAATTTGGAATGAGGTCATAAATCCACACCTTTATTTTCAATGACGAAAGTATTGAATATTTGATTCAAGGCACTATTCACAGATTTGATTTGCGTATGTATCACCATTGCTTTGATAGCTTAGGGTAATCCGTTGGTGTGATATTTATCTTCCGGCATAGGGGGCGACGGCCATGCTCTATGTAATAGAATTGCGCGATATTCGCAACTCAACCATTGTCTATCATGAAATTTTATATGTCTGCTCTATTCATGACTATCTATTTGATCTGCGCTTCATGTGCAGCAAGGCAGGTACAAAATAATGCATCCGAAATGCAAGAATGTCGGTTGACCATATTATTGAAGGAGTCGGTAAATCCGAATGTTTTGATTAAAGAATTTCCGAAAATGACGGTTATTGCACAGACCAGTCGCAGTCAAAATCAGTGGCTTTTTATTCATCGGGACAATACCATTGATAAAGATGCACTGCTATCAAGGGTGAAGAAATCAAAATACGTCCGCGATGTCATCATTCACGAAATGAATAATTAAGAATGAAATTAATGAACCTGCAATTCACCTACATAGCTTGTACATTTTTTCTTATTTTTTCATATACAATAAATGCCCAGAACTTAGAAAATATTCCGGCGCGCGCTGAAGTAACATATGCTAAATTATTAGGCAAAACCGCTCCTGTTCGTACGCTTATTCCAATGCATGGAATTAATCCTTTGAAGCGTGCATCAATACATGACAGAAGTAAAATTATTCCAAATTTCCCCGGGAGGCGAAAAAACCACCAAATCCTATTTGATGCGCCGCCATTTGGAGCAGATCCGGTTCGTCAATCAACTATTTCACATCGATCCAGCGCTTCAACAATAGTACCACAGGTTAACGTCGAAGGCATTGATCGTGCATTCGCGGGGCCACGGCTTCCCGATGCAAATGGTGATATTGGCAGGGACTATTATATTCAATGTGTCAATGCATCCCATTTTCAAGTGTTTGACAAACAAGGAAACACCATAGGGTTTCCGGTCGCATTTAACACACTATGGTCAGCCGTAGGGTTTCTCTCAGCAGGTGATCCCATCATTATATATGACCAGGAATATGATCGATGGATATTTACTGAGTTTCCCAGCACGAATCAATTATTAATCGCAATTTCTGAAACCAGTGATCCGATGGGAAGTTATTTTGTTTACAATTTTGGGACACCAAGATTTCCGGATTACCCTAAATACGCTATATGGAAAAACACGATTTATCTCACAACAAATGAATTTGATGCTGATGTACAACACACCTATTTTCTCGATCGAGAAGCACTGATTAACGGTGAAGAAAATATCATGATTCAGCGTATAGAAATTCCCGGGATAATTAATTCACCCGGATTTATGGTGGCCACACCGATTGACTGGTCCGGATATATGGATCCTCCTGTTGACGCAGATCCGATGGTAATGTATATCCAGGATGATGCCTGGGGCGAAGTCAGTCAGGACGAATTGGAGATTTTTTCATTTCAAGTTGATTTTGAGAATCCTGACAGCACTACCTATTCTCAATATAGTTTACCCACCGCGCCATTTGATTCTGATGCATGCTTTGAGACCGGATTTGGATTTGAATGCATACCCCACCCTGCAAGTGATGGTATCGATGGACTACCCTGGACAATTATGCATCAGTCACATTATCGAAATTTCGGAACGCATGAATCCATAGTCCTCAATTTTATTGTTGATGCCACAGCCAGTGACAATCCGGTGGCCGGTATCCGATGGATGGAACTGCGCCGAAACACTCCGGCGGAGGATTGGTATGTGTTTCAGGAAGGGACCTATTCACCGGATGACGGATTACATCGATTTATGGCTTCTATAGCCATTGACGGTGCCGGAAACATTGGCTTAGCTTACAATGTCGCATCTGAAACGGAAGCGGCCGGTATTCGCTTCACGGGTCGGCGATTAAATGATGCACCCGGCGAAATGACTGTCGATGAATACGTGGTTGCCACAGGTACAGGAGCTCCACAAGATGACCGATTTGGAGATTATTCATCAATGGCTGTTGACCCCATTGATGACCGTTCATTTTGGTTTACCGGAGAGTATATGCAATCCGGTACTGATTGGGGAACAAAAGTTCTGCGTTTTCAACTTTTTCGTGATACAATTGATATTGGTCCAATTACATTACTAACACCTTCTTCTTCGGGTGATCTAACCGATCAGGAATTGGTATCTACACAGATTCAGAATTTTGGTATCGATACGATTTATTCTTTTGTTGTAGGATTTCAATTAAATAATGGAGCCGAAATATTGGACACGGTTGATGCTGTATTATATCCGGATAGTATTATTTATCATCAGTTCAACACAACTGTAGATTTAGCATTACCGGGATATTATCAAATTCGCGTATTTACGCAATTATTAGACGACACAAATTTGGGAAATGACCAGATAAATGTAAATATCATTCATACCGCCAACCGTGATATTGGAATCACAAGCTTGACAGGAATAAATGATTTTATTTGTGGCACGGAAGCTCCAATGAATATTGAAATAATGAATTTTGGAGTTGACACAGTTTTGTCTTCGCAGCTGACAATTTATCAAAATATGGTAGAGACGCAGACATTCCAATGGAATGGATCGTTAAATAGTGGCGTATCTGAAATAATTGATGTGCAGCTGTCTGACTTAATGGAAGGAACGAATGAGATCATGGTCGTTACTTCACTCCCGAATAACATGACGGACGAAATTATGTCGAATGATACATTTCGAATATCTGTCAATGCCATTCTTGCGGGTCGAACAGTAACATTTGAATTAATACCGGATCAATTTCCTGATGAAATAACATGGGAGCTTCGGGACACGAATGGCATTCTATTATACAGTGGAGGACCCTATTTTAATAACCAAGTGATCACAGAGACCTGGTGTCTTTCGAATGCCTGTCACATATTTACAATTTTTGATGCCGCAGGAGACGGAATATGCTGTTTTTTCGGACAAGGCAGCTATCTTATTAAAGACGAATTGGACAGCATTTTAATTGCATCTGACGGGACATATGGGTCTCAGGAAGTCTCTACATTTTGTTTGAGCGAATGCTTTGTTTCTGCATTCATCGATAAAACACCTGAAAGTGACTCGTCGGCAAATGACGGTGCCATCATGATCAATGCAGTGAACGGACGTGCACCATATAGTTATAGTCTGGATGGTGGCATCACCTATCAATCCTCAAGTTTATTTACCGGACTAGACGCCGGCATTTACTTTGTAGCCGTGCGTGATAGCAACGATTGCAGTTATCGCGATACCTTAATACTTACAGCCTGTGCAATGGATGCATTGATTACAGTGCAAGATGAATCTGGCGTCGATGCCGGCGATGGTTCAATTTCATTCGAGACACTTGGAGGAACGCCTCCCATCATGTACAGTATTGATGGTGGCTTGAATTTCCAATTGGACTCTATATTTTCCAATTTGTCCATTGACCTTTACCAGGTTGCAATTATTGACGCTCTGGGATGTACTATTACGGACACTGTCCGTGTAGATCTCAATGTATCGGTAAAACAAATTTCAGAAGGTTTATTTATTAAAGTATTTCCGAATCCAACTGACGGCGTCTTTGCCATAGATATCAGCGGTCTTAATCAAAATGATATATTTCTGCCGTTTCGTATTTACAACAATGATGGCTCCTTTATTCAAACTGGAAAACTTGTAAAATACAATGATCAATACAAAGGTCAGATAACAATACAGCAGAATCCGCCAGGAAATTATTATTTAGTATTCCCTTCAGAGAACATTTCGAAAATGTTACGCATAGTCAAGCAATAATTAACTGAAAATATTTATAGGTGAGCGGTTAACAATATAAATCAACTAGCCTGCATGAATCATTCCTTCCAAAAACTCATTAAAGTAGCTTCCAACATTGTTATTGGAGTATTCTTTTTTGGATTTATCTTTGGTTGTCAGGATGACGAGTCGCATACATGCGAGCAATCTTCCGGAATCTATCAAATAGGTTATAATGATGCGGACGGGTTGGATAAGTATGATGCTATCTCAGATTACTTTGAATATTTAACTCGTGACAGTTCATTTGTTGTGGATATTCAAACTACGGCTGAGTCGAATTATTTAATCACAGCAGACAATGGAAGTTCGCTCTGCATTTCCGATTTTTTCGTCAACAATTATTTCATAGACACAGCAAACCTTCTTGTTGTTTTTGAATTAAATAATAGACAACCAATATCCACCCCATACTTAATTCCGATAACGAATCTCTTGTTCGAATCTCTAGCTATTAATCCATACCGGGTCAATCCATTATGTGCCCTATGGAAGATACGTTTACCTGTGCCAGCCACAGTTCATATTAAAATAATGGGAAAGAATGGACCTGATTCGGACCTGAATCAAAGTTTTGGTGAACGAAGCATGGCGCATGACGTTCCCATTTTAGGACTTTATGATAATCATGAAAACAAAGTTGAAGTAACACTCATGTCAAAATACACATCCGTTATTTATCATGACACTTTAATTATAAATATTCCTGCGGCCACAACCTTAACCGCGAATATTAATATTATCAAACATTCTCCCAATAAAACAGTACCCGGCATGAATTTGGTAAGTGCCCGAAGTCACCCTGGTTATGACGTGCCTTATATGTTTGACTCCTATGGAGAATTGCGTTGGGTACTCGATTATGGTACTGATAGTGTCTTGAATAGAATATTCTATGATGTAGGTATCGAGCGATTAAAAAATGGGAACTGGTATTTTGGAGATATTCGCCTCGATAAAATATTTGAAATCGGTCTACTTGGTGACATTGTGAATGTTTGGGATTTAGGTAATTATCAATTTCATCATACGGTTCATGAAAAAGATGATGGCAATTTTCTCGTATCAGTTTCAGATCCGGGAAGCTTACACCTGAATGGTCGTCCCACGCTGGAAGATTATATTATTGAAATAGATCGCCAAAACAGAGAAATTATACATGAATGGGATTTAAAACAATCACTTGATGAGTATAGGACTTCACTTGACAATAATTTAAATAATACATGGGTTGACTGGATTCATGTCAATTCTATATATCACGACATTTCAGACAACTCAATAATTATTTCCGGACGATACCAGGGAGCAATCAAGATAAGTGAAGACAATCGAGTAAAATGGATACTTGCACCACACCTTGGTTGGTCCTCGGCTCGGAATGGCGACGAAATGAATGATTACTTATTGACACCGCTGGATCAATATGGTAATCCGATTTCTGATATGCGTGTGTTGGAAGGATATGAAAACCATCCTGATTTCGAATGGAATTGGGGACAACATGCTGTACAAAAAACAAAGGCCGGCCGGATCATTCTTTTTGACAATGGTTATCGAAGAAACTTCGGCTCGACAAATGTCTACAGTCGTGTTGTTGAATATGAAGTCGATGAAGTAAATATGACCGTCCGTCAAAGCTGGTCTTTTGGAAAAGAATTGGGTGATCAAAAATTCAGTTCGGTGGCCTCCAACGTCGCATATCATCCTGAGCTTGACCACTTCTTTATGAATGGGGGATTTTATGTTCCGACACAAGAAAACCGGGGTGGCGTGATGATGGAGATTGACAGGAATTCACAAGCTGTTCAATTCGAAGCTGAAATTTCACCAATCAATGGATTTGCATTTCATCGAATGCATCGACTTTCGCTTTATAGTAAAAACTGAAGATATACAGATTGATCCGCTGCAGTGAGTCGTCCTAAAATAGGTTGACAGTTTTTGGATAAGATTAAATTGAACCAGTGGGGCTTTCCTCACTGGTTTTTTCATGAACGAAATTAGGTGTTTTCATACCTAAACTCAAATGCGGTCTTTTATCATTGTATGTGTTAATGGATTCATTGATGAGTTTGTCTAACTCTTTACCAGTGTTACATCTGTGTATAAGAAATTCTTGTTTAAGAATTCCATTGATTCTTTCGGCCAGAGCATTTTGGTAACAATCATATCCTTCTGTCATTGATGGAGTTACTGACCTGGATCTTAATTCGTTTTGATAGATCGAAGAACAATACTGTAGCCCTCTGTCCGAATGATGGACTAATGGATTGTTAGTTATGCGTTGTTTTAGAGCCATTTTCAGAGCTTGAACCACATTTTCAGCACTCATATCATCACTAAGCTTGTAGCCCATTATCTTCCTACTGTATGCATCTGTCACCAGGGAAAGATAATGCGTCCTTTCTCTGCTTTTGATGTAGGTTATATCACTTACAAATACTTGTTCTGTTCTCTCTACATCTTCTTCCTTCATTAGATTTGGATACTTTCTTAACCAGTGTTTGGAGTCCGTTGTTTTTGTGTAATTCTTTTTACGCTTTATTAGCATATTCTCTGAACGTAAATAGGCAAACAAAGCATCTCTGCCCATCTTGATATCCAATCGTTCCATTTGAGGCTTAAGCAAATAGTATAACTTTCGCGTGCCAATCCTAGGCATTTCCATCCTTATGGATTGTACCATTGACTTAATCTGTAAATTCTTTTCCAACCGTTTAACTGATCTACTGTAGGCTTGATATATGGCCTGTCTACTTATCCCAAACAATCGACAACATCTTGATAAACTTACTTGTTTCTCTTCTCGGATAATTTGGATTGTTTGGGTAAATACTTTTTTCTAAGTGACGTACCATATTGCTGATCAGAGATGTCTATCATCTTATTTAGTATCGCATTTTTCAATCGCTCATCTGATAGCTCCTTCTCCAAACGTTTGATCTTTTGTGCAGGCGTTTCTTTCCGCTTTGGACTTGACATATAATGAATACTTGGTTTTGTCCAATCCAAGGTACCATGTTTCCGTAACCACATCAAAACAGTGCTGCGGCCTTGTATCCCATATGCCTTTTGTGCTTGCTTGTATGTCATTTCGCCTTCTTCCACTTGCGAAATAACTGCCAGTTTAAAGCCTAAATTGTAATCTCTCTGTGTTCGCCTTTTCTTCGGCTCTTTTGATCCTTTCATTAATAAGTCGTTTTTATGTCAACTTATTTTAGGACGGGACACAGGCAAAAAAAAAGCCTTCTCAAAATTGAGAAGGCCTTGTTGCATCGTTCAGCGATGCGGAAAGATATAATGTCTAGTATCTGCGGTTAAAACCACCGCCTCCGCCTCCGCGTCTTTGGTTATTTCTTTCTCTTGGTTGCGCTTCCTTCACGACGATTGTTCGTCCGTCAAGTTCGCTGTCATTCAATTGTTCGATGGCACCATTGGCTTCATCGTCATTTGGCATTTCAACAAAACCGAAACCTTTAGAACGGCCTCTTTCTCTGTCAAAAATAATTTTGGCGGATTCAACTTCGCCGAATTGTTCGAACGCTTCTCTCATCGTGTCTTCACTTGTGTCGTAAGAGAGCTTAGCTACAAAAATGTTCATAAAAAAAAATTAGAAAATGAATAAAAATCAAAACCAAGTTCTAGAATAGTCAAATTCCATAGCTGATTCTGATCGATTAAATCACCGGACTTTACCGGCATACTTGCATAACGGGTGCAAAGATAAGCTTGTTATTGCAAAGATTTTAAAAAATCTACTTCACCACCGCTATTGTTCCTTTCCCGGTCAAATCAAATCACTATAATTAAATACATAACTTGCTGTTAGTCAGCAAATAATGCAGTAACCGTCGTGCCAAGACACTCACTTAACCAAGAAAATAATGAGAAAAGTATTTGTAAAAAAAAATTAACTCAGTGTCGATCTTATGCAAGCAAGAGACCTTGAAAGGACATTGCACTCATACTAACTTTCGAGATTCAAAATAAGTTCCATGAAGTCAAACTATCTATCTATTGATCTTGCAAGACCCCTCTTATGTTCCAGTTGATGCTTTCACCGGTACGGCTGCGATAGCTTAACCACTGATTATCATAGCTATCAAATAACCAATCGCCGTTCACGCTTCCGGGGCCACCATCGCATCCAATAGTCTGGCGATCATCAACAGAATTTTCGAAGTACAAACTTAGCCAAAGGCCACCCTCCAGGGGGATAGGAGTCCCGAGATTGACAGTATTCCATCCGAAAGGATTGATTTCATTGGTCACATCCCTCGAAAAGATGATGTTTCCGGGAACGCTACTTCCGTTAGATTCTGACACTCGTATTTCAGCACGATCAGGAACCTCATATACATTGTAGTCTATAGCAATCAACTCCTTTCCGGGGTATTGGTCGATATCGAGCACCGTAAAATGAACGGCCGCTTCAAATTCTCCTGGCGGTAAATTTGGAGAGGTTGAGTTTTCTCCATCATGTTTTAGGACATAAGGGTCAAAAGAATCATCGTCATCTGCACAACTGGCAAATCCCAATGCAAAAATCAATAAGTAGCTGTACCATTTCATAGCAGGTCTATTTTGTTGTGTGAATATATATCACTAACGATTTAAGATGACTAGAATTCCCTTTATAAATGTTTTCGAAGTATTAAATAAATCTAAAAGCATTGATCAATCGATCAACAAATAAAAATCGCCATTCCAACACGAAGTCGAAATGACGATTTCTTCATCTTTTATTTATTACGACTCGATCGTTGCTATTTTATCAGCATACAATCCTTGATGTAGTTTGTGCGATACGGCATCAAAAGCATTCAATGTCAATTCAATGTCCTCTTCTGTATGATTAGCCGTAGGAATCAGTCGTAGAATCAATAGTCCTTTTGGAATGATCGGATACATCACCGGTGAGCAGAAAATATTATAATTTTCTCGCAGATCAAAGACCAATTGTGACGCTTCCTCGACACTTCCTTTTAAATAAACAGGTGTTACACAACTTGACGTATTGCCAATGTCATAACCTCTCGACTTTAATCCATCTTGGAGTAAGTTGACATTTCTCCACAACCGTTCTCGTAATTCGGGCATGGTCTTCAACATATGAAGTCGCTTGATTGCTCCAATGGTTATTGGCATGGGGAGTGATTTGGCAAATACTTGTGAACGCGCATTGTATCGTAAAAATTCAATCACATTACGTGGACCTGCAAAAAATGCGCCTATACTTGCCATAGACTTAGCGAAGGTGGCAAAATACAGGTCAATTTCATCCTGAATCCCTTGCTCTTCACCTGTTCCTGCTCCGGTCTCACCAAGGACACCAAACCCATGCGCATCATCCACCATTAAACGGAATTTATGCTTTTCTTTTAGGGCAACAATTTCACGAAGTTTACCCTGGTCTCCACGCATGCCAAAGACACCTTCTGAAATAACCAGTAAACCACCACCAGTTTTCTCAATTACTTTTTGGGCACGCTGCAAGTTTTTATCAAGGCTGTCAATATTATTATGCTCAAAGGCAAATCTTTTTCCCAGATGGAGACGCACTCCATCAACGATGCAAGCATGACTTTCAGAATCGTAAACGACTACATCCTTTCGACTCAATAAAGCGTCGATAGTCGAGAGAATACCCTGAAATCCAAAATTAACCAGAAGGCCTGCTTCTTTATTAACAAATTCAGCACATTCATCTTCCAATTGCTCATGATATACAGTGTTGCCAGACATGATTCTGGCTCCCATAGGATATGCCAATCCCCAGTCCCTGGCCGCATCGGCATCTACTTTACGGATTTCCGGATGATTACCAAGTCCCAGGTAATTGTTGATGCTCCACATGACCTTTTCTTTTCCACGAAATGTCATGCGGCTTGAAAGCTCTCCTTCTATTTTTGGGAATGCATAGTAGCCGTGTGCAATTTCTGCATATTGACCCAGTGGGCCCATGTATTCATCAATTTTTTTAAATAAGTCCATGATGGGTGTTTAATAAAGAAATTAAAGTCAATTATTTTGTGGTGGCGAGAATTTGTCTTCCGTTAAGAAAACCTTGTTTGGCCATCCATTTTTTATCATAAATCTTTGAGAGATATCGGGCACCGCTATCTGGAAATAATACCACAATCGTACTGTCGTCAGGAATTTCCATTGCAATCTTTTCAACTGCCGCAAGAGCAGCTCCAGATGAATAACCGGCAAAAATTCCTTCTTTTTTAGCCAATTGAAGTGCAGCGTAGGCGCTTTCTTGATCGTCCACATTGACGAAGCGGTCAATGATATCAAAATTTACATTTGATGGAATGATGTTCTTGCCTACCCCTTCCAATTTTGATTTTTTAGAACGATCGATTTGAAATTCACCCGTTTCATGGAAGGTGCGCAAGACATCAGTCACTGAATCGACACCAATTACTTCAACGCCGGGATTTTGATCTTTCAGAAATCGGCCTGTCCCGGAAACTGTACCTCCGGTACTGGCGCAGGCAACAAAGTGTGTGATTTGACCTTCGGTCTGCCTCCAAACTTCCGGACCCGTCGTCTGGTAATGTGCTCTTGCATTCCCTAAATCGTGATTTTGATTTAGGTAAAATCCTTTTTCATGTGATTTCGCTATACGTTTGGCCACATTATAGTAACACTCGGGATGATCACCGGGTAAGGTGCCATCGCACATAACTACTTTTGCTCCAAGCGCCTCGATCATCTGAACCTTGTCATATGAAGCCGTATCCTTAACTGTCAGTATACATTCATAGCCTTTGGCCGCACAAATCATCGCAACACTGAAACCTGTGTTTCCACTCGTTGCTTCAACCACACATCCACCAGGCATTAATCGACCATCTACCTCAGCAGACTCTATCATTCTGATTACGATGCGATCCTTCACCGACTGTCCGGGATTATACGCCTCCAATTTTGCGTAAACATCGCTTCCTGTTAACTCAGATAGCTTGTTAAGACGGACGAGTGGAGTATCTCCAATCAAATCGTAAATATGATCATATGGTGTTGAATGAGCTAGCATAGATTTGCAACTTTAATTACAGACAAATTCAACCGCAAATATAAGCATTTATGTGATTTTAGTCACATAACGATAAACTCATTAAAACTCATTGATTCACAATCACTTACATCTGGTTTTGTTAAGCGATTGGCTTTGTAAACCATGACTTTGACGAAAAAATTCCATCAATTGTATCCGATAGCCTCAATAGATGGATTACAAACAGCATATTTCAGTGCCATTATCAAATGCCATACAGTCAAATGTCATTTCATATTTTTGTGTCCAAGCAAGTATTTCTAAGTCGAAAACAAAAAAAAGCCTGTCAATCATGAATTGACAGGCTTTTTATATTTTGATATGAATCAGTTACTCAACTACAGAAGTCTTCACGACTTTTGCTTTTTTAAGTTTCTTCTTACATGCTTTTTGATCTGCTTTAGAACATTCTTTCAGTTCCTTTGGAGATACATTGACAAATTGTCCTTTTTCAGAATCATACAGTACCTCGCTAACACTCAGTTTTCCTGTAACAGGACATTCTGCACTCTGGTAGTATGAAACTTTCCCTGATTTAGAGCAAACACGCTCTTCAACAGTTTTGTCAGCCTCAGCAGCTTCAGATGCGGTCATAACAACACCTGCAACTGATTTGCTCTTACTACATGATTTGCCTTCTTTAGCAGCAGTAGAAACGCCATGTGCTTTTGAACAACATTTTTTGGTTGATTTTGCAGTAGCAGCAGTTGCCGTAGCAGAAGCCGTACCTTTTTTAGCACAACAAGCGGATTTTTCGCCTTTTTTGCAACTAGCTTTGGCCTCTGTAGATTGGGCATTCATTGTTGTCAATGCGCCAAGTGTCAAAAAAGAAAGAAGAAAGAGAAACTTTTTCATATTGAATTTACATTTTAGATTTTACAAATAGAGTTGACAAATTTATATGTTAGGAACGTGGGAAAACCACATTTCTGTCAATTTTAACAGAACATTTAGATATATGTTGACTAGAATACAAAATTTTTAAACCAATCAGAATGAAAAACACCATGTTATTGCTGACGTTTACGTTGATAGCCTATTCATGTAGCGACCGATTTGTCTTCCCGGAGAAGCCCGATCAATTCATTGCATTTGGTCACGGTGGAGGCTTTGTCGGTAAAGAATATCGCTATACCTTATTCCCCGATGGCAGGCTATTCAGTCGATCAGATAGCACACAGTTTCTAAGCCGTGTTCCGACTAAGACCACAACACAAATTTTTTCGAATATCCGGAAATTGGCATCCGGCATGAAGGTCGTGAATGATCCTGGAAATACTTACGGCTTCGTACAATGGCAAGAGAAAGAAAAAAATGCTCGCTGGGTATGGAATTCGTCGAATCGAGCTAACTTAGGATCAGAATTACAAATCAACCATGCCATCTTGATGAAATTGGCTTCAGATGCTGAACAGAAGAAGAATTGACTACTTAATGAAATCAAAAAGCAAATGAAATATTTAGGAATATTTTTAGTCCTTTTCCTTTCCTCAACAAGTCTCATTGCTCAATTCAATGACAAAAAGATTGATGGTGAGGCCACTAAGGTCAATCAAATTAAATCTGTCTTTCTATCCGGCATCGTTGAGGAAAATGAGGATGTGCAAAATGAATTTGAATACTCAAATTATGATCTTCAAAAGAGACAATTGACTCTGTCCTCATACCTGGAAGCTAAGGGACGGCCTCAAGTTTTACATTCCTCTGACTGGGGAATTCCTTCCTGGATCAAAGGTAAAGCTACAGGCCTTGCAGCTCGTCAATTTCAAAATCCTGAAGAAGCAGCAGTCGCCTATTTGCAAGCCAATGCCGACATTCTTCCAATAGCGGATGCAGAAGTTGATCTAAAGGCAGAACAAACGCGTGTCGATGACCAATTGAACATGGTGCATGTAAAGCTGCAACAATATGCTTCGGACATCAAAATATTTGGAGGCGAGGTTTGGGTTCATCTGAAGGACGATCAACCGGTAAGTATGACTGGTCGACTTTATCCTTTAGATAAGGTTCAACCAGCGCATCATCTTACTGAGGATGAAGTGTATGAACTGGTTCAAACACACTTTGAAGATAGTTGGCAATCTCAACCACAAGGAATTGAAGGTTATACAATTGAGCAATATAAGGCCGGCCTCCAGTGGTATCCTGAGTCCTCTTCGAAGACCCTGAGATTGACTTATGTGATTGATGTCTATCCGGACTATCTACATCGACATTTTATAGTCTTAGATGCCGTGACCGGAGAGATTTTGACAACGTACCTGAACATGTGCTATTTGCATGCTCATCACAATGACCAACATTCAAAGGTTGATAACTTTACCACAATTAAAAATCAACCCAAATCATCTTCTTTTTCATCAAAGCCGGCGTTGGCCGGAGATGAATTGGCAAATGGATCCGATCTTTTTGGAATTAACCGTGATTTTCATGTTATCAATGAAGGAGGAACGTATTATATGGTCGATATTTCCCGTGCTATGTACAATCCTGGTGCCTCATCGCTTCCCAGCAATCCGGTGGGCGCATTGCGAACGCTTGATGGTCTTAATAATCCCTTTCTTGGGTCGATCAACTATGCTCATGTCACAAGCGGGAATAATACCTGGACAGACCCGGCGGCAGTATCTGCACATTACAATGCAGGTCAGGCATATGACTATTTTCTTGCCACATACGGCCGAAATAGTATAAATGGATCAGGGTCTACGATTACCTCCTTTATCCATGTGACAAATGAAAATGATCAGCCAATGGATAATGCCTTTTGGAATGGTGAAGCCATGTTTTATGGTGATGGAAATGTAGGATTTTTCTCATTGGCCCGAGGATTGGACGTGGCAGGACATGAAATATCACATGGAGTAGTTCAAAACACGGCAAATCTTGTCTATGAGAATGAACCTGGTGCTTTAAATGAAAGTTTCGCTGATATTTTCGGTTCGATGATAGACCGGGATGATTGGTTAATTGGTGAAGATGTAGTTAGAACATCACAATTTCCATCGGGAGCACTTCGAAGTATGCAAGATCCGACACAAGGATTTAACTCACTGAACGATCCGGGGTACCAACCCGGGCATTATACTGACCGGTATACTGGTTCACAAGACCGGGGGGGTGTACATATCAACAGTGGCATTCCAAATCGTGCTTTTTATCTTTTTGCCACCGCCATAGGTAAGAATAAAGCTGAGCAGGTATATTATAATGCCCTCAGCAATTATCTGACCCGATCATCCGATTTTCAGGATTGCAGGGCTGCTGTTATGCAATCGGCAACTGATCTATATGGAACCACAGAACGCGATGCGGCAGCTACGGCTTTTAGCCAGGTTGGAATTGGAAGTTCAGGGACTGGGGTACCCGGTGATGATTTGGAGCTTCAACCAAATCCGGGTGATGACCTGATTGCTTTCATCAATGAAAATGATGAGAATCCCTGGATAGTTGACGAATCGCTCAACATTATCGCAAATCCTCTGGCTACCCAGACGCCTATTAGCAAGCCGGCCATTTCAGATAACGGTAGTCGTATCGTTTTCATCAATGATCAAAACAACATTTATTTTGTTTCCATTGATTGGAGTGTACCAGTCATTACCGACAGTCGTGAACTTACTACGGATAGCGACTGGCGAAATGTTACAATTTCAAAGGACGGATTATTGCTTGCTGCTGTTAATCAGAATCCCGAAAACACAATAACCATTTTCGAATTATCAACAGGCAATGGACAAACTTATCCTCTGACTAATCCGACCACCGGAGGTGTAGCTACCGGAGATGTGCTTTATTCAGATGCGATGGAATTTGACTATTCCGGTCGATACCTATTGTATGATGCAGTTAATGAAATTACCGGAAATAATGAGAATATCCAATATTGGGATATTGGAATTTTAAGGGCATGGAACAGACAGGCAAATGACTTTGGTGATGGCGTGATCACGAAGCTTTTTACCGGATTGCCTGAAGGAATAAGCATTGGTAATCCCACACTTAGTAAAACGAGACCCAATGTCCTTGCCTACGACTTGATAGAAGAAGGGTTTTTCTCAAACGAATATTACCTGTTTGCGAGCAATATAGAAACCAATACTACGGCTGAAATCTTCCATAACACTAAAGTCAGTTATCCAAGTTACTCACGCGATGACAGCAAGATTGTATTCAATGCAGAAAACTATAGTTACGATGTCGTCGGACAAATCGATCTGTTAGACGATAGAATTACGCCGACTGGTAATGCTACTATATTTTTGAATGGAGGTTATTGGGCCACATGGTTTTCCAACGGAACACGTAATATCAATGTTGGCATTGGCAGCGACCCTATATCTGAGGCCATTGACATCTCACCAAATCCGGCAAACGAATATCTCAATGTACATTTGGGTGACGAATCGGGTAAAGTAGAATATTTGAGACTCTTTGACATGAATGGGAAAATTATGACTGAACTCAACGAAAACGTAGAAACCAATAGCTATAAATTATCATTAAAACATCTTCCATCCGGTCAGTATATTCTGGAAATAAAAACAGCAACCGGTAGTGGAAGAAAATCATTTATTATTCAACATTAATTAAACAAGTATAAACATGACGACCAATCGCCCTCAAGCACCAAACGTAAATGCCAAATTTGTCAGGTTCGTGACAATTGGATTTCTGGCATTAATGCTATTTATTATTTTAACCAACACGACGTTTTTAACAATAGACCCGGGTCACAGTGGGGTCTTATTTAAACGATTTGGTGGTGGATTAGAAAAAGAAAAAATTTATAATCAAGGATTTCAAATCGTTGCGCCTTGGAATAAAATGTTCATCTACGACATACGTGTCCAGGAGAATTTTGAAGAGATGAATGTACTCTCCAAAAATGGTTTGAATATTCAAGTCGAACTTTCATATCGCTTTTATCCTGAGAGCAACAGAATTGGATATTTACACGATCAGATTGGTCAGGATTATCACGATCGAATCATCAAACCGGAAATCCGATCGGCCACACGGGAGGTAATCGGAAAATACCTCCCTGAAGAATTATACTCAGCAAAACGAGAGGCCATCCAGGATGAAATATATCAACAGACTGCCGCTTCTATTAGTGAAAAAGATCTATACCTGGATGCTGTCCTGATTCGTGGTGTGGTGTTACCGGAGACCTTACAAGACGCTATCGAACGAAAATTAAAGGAAGAGCAATCTTCCCTTGAATATGAATATCGGCTTGAAAAAGAAAGAAAAGAAGCCGAAAGAAGAATTATTGAAGCACAAGCCAAAGCCGATGCAAACCGGATTCTAAGCGCTAGTTTGACCGATAAAATCCTGCAGGACAAGGGGATCGAGGCAACCATGATCCTGGCTCAATCTCCAAATTCAAAAGTAGTCATCATTGGAGGTGGCGATCAAGGCTTACCTTTGATTTTAAACAATTAAAGGTTTTAAAATTTCCGACTTTATTGAACCTCAAGAATATGCCTTAATTGAAGTCTTGACGTTTGAATAATAAATTTTTATACCGGTTAATGAATCCATTTCATTAACCGGTTTTTTTTAAATCTGAATGACTAAAAAACTAGTTGAGCAATCCAACATCCCAACATTTTTGAACTTGATCCGCACCAAAAAGTACAAGGAAACTATTGCACCTGAATTAAGTCGTTGTGTGGGCTTCCCTTTAATAGGACGTGTTAAAATTATAAAAATTCATTAATATTATCAGTAGTGTTAATTCGTGGTAAACAATTTAACGTAGCCGGTATAGAATGATCGCTGTTGTTGTTTTCCACAATTAATGCTGCCTGTTGCGTGTAGAGTGTTGGAGGTAAGTTGTTCAGCGCATCATGTGCCTTAAATTGTTATAGTCCTCCAACCATTTCTCCGTTAAGATGCGCACTTGTCTGAGTTCTTCAAACCAATATGCATTTAAAACGGCGGTACGGTAGCTTTTATTAAATCGTTCGATAAATCCATTTTGACTTGGCTTTCCTGGTTGAATAAATAGAACGGCAATATTGTTATCAGCACACCAGTCTGTAAATTCAGCGGACGTAAATTCTGGGCCGTTGTCCACACGTATTCGCTTTGGCTTGCCTTTAAAGTATATTATTCGCTCCAGCACTCGAATAACTCTTGTGGCAGGCAAAGAAAAGTCTGCTTCAATAGCCAGTGCTTTGCGATTAAAATCATCCATGATATTTAATGTGCGGAACTTGCGCCCATTTTCTAATGCATCACTCATGAAATCCATTGACCATGTTTCATTCATTCGGCCTGGGACTACTAATGGGACTCTGTTTCGACTAGGTAACCGTTTTTTGCGTTTAACCTTTATGTTCAAATTCATTTGTTTATAAACACGATATACCCGCTTGTGATTCCATCTCATGCCTGCTAATCTGATCCTGTGAAAGAGCTTCCAAAATCCGTTTGTCGGATGCCGCTTGGATAACTCAGAGAGCATGCTAATAACCTGATCGTCTTGCGATTCTTTGAGTTTGTAGTAATAAACAGACTTGCTCAAATTAATGACACGACAAGCTTGTGTGATATTTACCTCGTACGTTTCCATGATTCCCTTTGCTATTTGCCGTTTAGCACGAGGCTTTAGAACTTTTTTTCAATCACATCTTTGAGAATACGATGATCTAAACTCAGCTCTGCATACATGCGTTTCAGTCGTTGATTCTCCAGCTCAAGCTCTTTTAATTTCTTCAACTGAGTAGTTTCCATGCCACCATACTTCTTGCGCCAGTTATAAAAGGTAGCTTCGCTGATACCATTTTCACGACACAAATCAGAAGTCTTGCGACCAGCTTCATGAGCCTTTAGAATCGATACAATCTGACTTTCTGTAAATCTTGATTTCTTCATGACAATTCAATTTAATACTTTAGTTTTGAATCGTCCAGTTTTTGGGGAAGCTTTCAGTTGCTTGCTGGTCAGCCATCATTTCCTTTTTCCAGAATAAATAGCCTCTAACTGCTATTATCGTATAAATTATGAATAATACTCCATACAGCATTGCTCCCCGGCTAAAATACAGATAGATATATAGTATATCCACAATAATCCACAACAGCCAATTCTCTATATATCGTTGTATCAACCAAATCGTGGCAATAATTGAAAATATGGTCGTTATCGAATCTAATTTAGTAGACATCGCCTGGGTATAATTCGACAATAGAAATGCTGACAGCACCGACAAGATGACACCCACTACAAAATAAACTGAGGCCCTTCTACTGTCAATCCGTCTAATATGTGACTGTCCCTTATCATCGCCCATCCTCCATCGATACAACCCAATAAAAGCCATAATAACATAAAACACGTTTAGTATTCCGTCAGCATATAATTTATATTTAACTACGGTCATGATTGCTAAAATGCCACATGATAAAATTCCCCAGAGCCAACAGACAGGATTATTTCGTGCAGCATAGACAACGTACAATATCCCGGAAAAAAGGACGATCCAATCCCACAGGGACTGACTTTGTAATTCGATAAGAAATTGAGACATCTTAACTAGTCGTGCAGGCTAAAATAAACAGGCTTGACAATAACGGGTACTCCCGCGTTTGAACATTGTGTAGGTTGTCCATCATACCCTGATCACTGAACAAAAGCACGAATCCGGGCTGAATGAACGCGTTGATCAGTGTTCGCAATAATATCAAGAGCTAATTCATCTTCCCCTTTTCTGGCTGAACTATCGTAAACGGTTGTGATTTCAGCACTTTCTCCTGGAAGAATCGGATAGTCAGGCCACGAAATGTCCAGGCACTTTTCGCCTGTAACGCGCTCTAAAACCAAAGCCGCATCACCCGTATTTTTGAATTCAATTATATGCGTTCGTTTCTCTCCTGCGTAAATAATACCGAAATCCTTGAATTTTCCTTTAATTTCTATTTCCGCTTTTTTTGCGTCTTGTTCGGCCATTGCCTCAGAAGCCGCAGAATGCGCATCTCCCGTATTCGTTTTATTTGCTGTGGGTTCCGGCATCTGAATTGAATGGTCAACTGAAGCGACAGAAGTTGTTTGTGATGGTTTTGGAAGCACACCCCCACTCCGCTGACTTCCATCTTTTGGATCTGCAACTTGGATTTTCAATTCAATTGTTCTTGGGCCGGCAATTATCTTGAATTCGGTTCTTCGATTAAATCGATGTTCTTGTTCATCGCAACTCACTCCATTGGTGCATTGGTTCAATATTTTAGACTCACCCCATCCAACAGCTTTAATGCGAGCCGGATGTGTCCCTCGCTGCACCAGCCAGGTTTTAGCTGACTCAGCTCTACGCTGCGATAGATTTTGATTATATCCATCATTTCCCCGTGCATCAGTATGTGAAGACAATTCAATGACCATATCAGGGTATTGCTTCATCAAGTCACTCAATGTTCTTAAATCCGGTTCTGCATCCGGTAAAATTTTATCATCATCAAAGTCGTAATAAATCCGATTTAATCTTATTGGTTCATTTATTGTTACGATCTTAATTTCTTCCTGAGGTTTATCTTTCGGTGTGAGGTAAAACTGTTTTTCAAATGTTTTCGGATCCAGCAAACCGACCGTATTGATTTCAAACGAATCGGATTTAAAGTTGTCGTGTTGAATAACAACACGATATTGCTTATCAACTTTTAATGGGATATTAAATGTATTTCCCTTGTTGCTTTTTCGCGTATCGACAACATTCACATCGCCACGATTATATTCTTTTAATATGACTTTCGCACCGGGTAGAGGTTTTTTTGCTTTGTCAAAAACTGTCACCAATGTATTAATTGCAATATCCTGTTCAGCTACTTCAAAAATATCATCGCAACATGTTTCAGACTTTGAAGATTTTTTCTTTGGATAAGGTCTGTTTGATACGAGAAATCCTTTTTTCTCTTCGGCTTCCCATGAAAAATAAAAGTCGTCGTAGGTACTATTATGAGGTAGTCCTTGATTTTTAGGATTACTCCATGAGTTTCCATCCCATGTGCATGCATAAATATCCAATCCTCCGAGGCCGGGATGGCCATTTGATGAAAAATAGAGGGTTCCATCTTCATAAAATGGAGTTACATCATCACCTTTTGTATTTATTGTTTCACCCAGATTGACTGGAGTAGAATATTCATTTCCACCTCTGTTGGTGCAATAAAAGATGTCATACCCTCCGTATCCACCGGGCATATCCGATACAAAATAAAGGACCTCATCGCCAAAGAGTGCTCCAAAGGCCGGATGTGTAGCAATCCAATTTCCGTTGACTCCTTCTAACTCTCGTGCGCCTTGCCATTTATCACCATCGAAGGTGCTATAATATATTTTACTCGACAGGATACTATCTCCATTAATTCTACTTCTTGTAAAAAACATGGTATTCCCATCTTTGGAAAACGACACATTTCCTGTATGATAGGCTTCCCTGTTAATTTTCTTTGTCAGCTTATCCGGTTTCGACCATTTGCCATCGTCTTCCTTTTTTGAGCGATATATTTTAAAGTGGTAATTATCCTCATCACCTGTTATTACGATTTTTGATTTTCTTTTAAATGTCGAGTAATACAAATATCCATCTGAACCATATACTGGAGAAGCTTCGGTTAATGATGTATTTACATCGGTTGCAAGCGGCTCAACAAATATGTCATTTGCCGGTTTCATTTTGGATGCCAGATCCATCCCTATAAGCTCATTTTCTGCCATGATTACCAGACTATCGTTGTCGCTAACTGCAGCAAACTGTCGGAACATTTCAAATGACTCCGGATATTTGCTATTTACTTTTAGAACATGTGCGTAGAAAAACGTATCAAGTAATTTTGTGTAATACTTTTCGGGTTTTTCAACCATTCGTTCATACCACTTTTCCGCTCGCTCATAGTCTCTTAGAATGTAATTCAGGCGAGCAATTTCTCCGATAAGAAATGGATCCTTGCTTTCTTTATAACACTCCTCATACATATCCAAAGCGTTGTAGTGATCCCCTTCAGCAACCAATTCCTCTGACTTAATAATTTTCATTTCATATGTGGCTTCAGTAAGCGGTTGAGCCACCAGGATGGACACCATAAACAGTACAAAGAGTAAACTAATATTGTATTTTAACATAGTTCTTAATTAGAATCGAGGACAAAATATAACAGGATCGACTTGAGGTTCTTTATAGATCTTCATAACGTAGGTAATTGCGACTTCCAAACCTCCCAAGGGAATTGCTTCTGATGATTGCCCTGACACTGGCAAATCGTAGCCGATTCCAACATCAATATCACCCCAACCAAGTCCAAATAAAACCTCCAGTGCATCACCTACACGATATCCCAAACCAGCGGATATGTCAATCGTTTTTTTAGGATCTAACAAATATTTCCCTCGCCCTTGAACAACTAAGGCGCTTGCTGTACCGTAGTTTTCATAAAGCAAGGATGGTATTATTTTGGTACGAGGTCTGATTTGATAATCAAGATCAGCATGGATTGTGATACGATTAGGTAATTTATATGTCTGGTTTGGTGCCAGATTGAGTCGAATTTTTCCAATTCTGGCAAACTTCCCTCCGATGCGCAGCTTTGCTCTTTTGTTCAAAGCGGTTGATAATAATAGTCCGGCGGTGTATCCTGTTGCGTTCTTAAAGTCAGGAGACTGTCGAGAACCGCCAATCGACATATTGGTTCCATCTCGAAATTCAGCAGCTTCAGAATTTCCTATTTTTCGTCCGTAACTTTCGATTTGGACTCCAAGTGTTAAGTAGGATGTTGCTTTTTTATCAAGCGCATAGTGATAGCTTCCACTGAATGCCTGAGATTTCAATCCTAGCTCTAATTCTCCAGATTTATCCGTAGCAAAGGACAAGCCCACACCAATCCAGTCGTTCTTGCGCAATCCCTTGATAATCGGTGCATCTACTCCAAACCCGTAGGTAAAATATCCAGTATTTGCAATAGTATTGCCCTGCGTTCTGGCTATTGCGCTCAAACGCGCAGTCCCATGAAAATCTCCTGTTCGCGCCGGATTCAATTGAAGTGGGGCCATGTCAAATTGTGTCCAGTGAATATCTTGACTAAACAGTGGTACACTAAGAAAAACGGCAATTAGAATTGGTAATATTTTATGCATGAAATCTCACATTATAAGAATTCGAAATATAAAGCTTTTTTCTATTTTAAACTTCACATTACAAATTGGCCTAACATTTGGTTGAAGACAGCCATCTCTAGTCTGCCTGACGATTCTCCTCTTTCTTCCATCATCTAACGACAGCAAGGACCCTGCATTTCATCATCCGGATATATTAATTCAAGTCGAAACACGACTCGCAACCGGTCAAGACACTCAAATTGTCTTTATCACATCGGATATCTTGCTTCAGAAGATCTTCTCCAATGACTTTTTACGTGCTCTCAGAATGACTTAAACGAAAAATTTGTGTCAGGGATTTCCGGACTTAGCAAATTTCACAATTCAAGATCTAGTCATGTTTCGATTCCATGTTGGTCAAGCGTTGATCGGACAAGCGATGGCGAAACGAAGGCGCTCTATTGGTAACATCGATTTTATTCGAAGAATTCTTTCTTGTTCGCTTTTCTCCTTTTCAACCACTTGACCATCTCCTGGAAACCTGATAAGACCCTACTTGAACCGCTTTTTACAAAAAAAAATGAAGTCAGTTCAAAAGCCATCAAAAGGTACCACGTATAGTGAATTTATATATCTTTGTTTTTTCAATATATGATAATAAGATTAGCATGGCAGTAGATGTTCTTTTAGGTCTCCAATGGGGTGATGAAGGGAAGGGGAAAATCGTAGATTTTCTGACGAAGGATTATGACATCGTATGTAGATTTCAAGGTGGTCCGAATGCTGGTCACACACTTTATCAGGATGGCCAAAAAGTTGTATTGCACACCATTCCATCCGGAATATTTCACAACAAATTGGTCAATGTTATAGGCAATGGCGTTGTGGTAAATCCTGTGACCCTCATGGAAGAAATCGATGTGCTTGAAAAAATGGGAGTCGATGTGAAGTCACGCCTGCTGATTTGTGATCGGGCGCATTTTATTTTGCCAACACACCGTTGGCTTGATGCAGCCTCCGAAAATGCAAAAGGCAACGTAAAAATTGGCTCAACACTGCGAGGAATTGGCCCTACGTATATGGATAAAACCGGGCGAAATGGACTTCGGATTGGTGATATGTTGCAAAATAATTTTTATGAAAAGGTCAATTATTTAGTTGACAAACATAAAACGCTGCTAACCATTTATGATGATCTGCCCGCTTTTGATCTCGAAAAGGAAATGGCCGAATGGCAAGAAGCTGTCAGTCGTTTAAGAGAATACAAGATCATAAATGTAATTTATTACTTGCACAACGCCCTACAGGCCAACAAACGCATCCTCGCTGAAGGTGCTCAAGGCTCTATGTTGGATATTGATTTTGGTACATATCCCTTTGTTACATCTAGCAACACGGTCTCTGCCGGTGTTTGCAACGGTCTGGGCATACCTCCGACAGCCATTGATCGTGTTTATGGTATTACAAAAGCTTACTGCACACGTGTTGGTAGTGGACCATTTCCAACAGAATTGAACAATGATATTGGAAAATCCATCATGGAAGCCGGCGGAGAATTCGGGGCCACAACTGGTCGACCAAGACGTTGTGGATG
This sequence comes from Saprospiraceae bacterium, assembly GCA_965249735.1. Classification (GTDB taxonomy): domain Bacteria; phylum Bacteroidota; class Bacteroidia; order Chitinophagales; family Saprospiraceae; genus JANQSS01. The sequence continues at coordinate 93,335 of CBDFMS010000016.1, forward strand.
GATTGATTTGGTCCAATTGCGGTATTCATGTTTGATCAACGGCGTCACAGATTTAATTGTTACGAAGGCTGATGTTTTAGATGGATTCGAAGAAATTAACGCAGCCACCAGTTATGTTGTGGATGGTCAATCGACTTTCGAGTTGCCTCTTTACCTGGACCAGGGAAATATTACGCCTTCCTATACTGCCTTTGAAGGCTGGTCATCAACGGCAAAAAATCAGGTTGAAGAACAGCTAAATGATTATATGCAATTTGTAAGTGAATATTTGAACATCCCTATTATGATGGTCTCGATTGGACCTGAACGGGAACAGGTTATAAATTGGTCAGAAAACAATTACCAGGTCGATCCAATCCAAGATTAGATTTTATTAATTTATCTTGCTACTACTATATACTGGTATGGTAATGACTGATCATCGGAGTTAATTAACTCATACCCCGCCTCCATCAATTCGCGTTCTACCTGATATAACGCAAGTCGTTCGTCCTGATCTGGATGTACCGGAATAATTTTTTTCTTAAAATCAACTACAACCAACTTGCCCCCTTTTCTTAGCGACGATTTAATTTTTCTAAAGTATTCAATCCGATTTTCTATGTACGTGTATGTGTTTGACAGAAAAATGACATCAACTTCATTACGTCTTAATTTTGGGTCGTCTGGTTTCGCCAGCCGCACTTCCAATTTATCACTAAATTGATCTTCCAGGTCTTGTTTCAGTCTTTGCACAAATTTGGTCATGCGAGGATCGATGTCAACAGCAATAACTTTTTTTGCTCTGGGTAAAATTCTGAGTGTAAAATATCCGGTACCCGCACCAATATCTGCGACTACCTTGTCCGATAAATCGCCAAGGCTGCTTATGACAAGTTGTGGTTTTTGCCAATTTTGACGATCGACATTTTCATACGTCTTGACCAGTTCTGAAAACTGTTGCCCTGAATCCAAAGGATTCTCTGACTCTTCACTTGTCATGTCAGAAATGACAGGTTTAAAATCAGCATTTTCCTGAACTGGTTCAGAGGTACATGAGATGAATTTTATCATCATAATCACCGTAAAAAGGCCAAAATATTTTTTCATTGGATTTGGTAAAAATAATGCGTTTTATTCGAACCTGGAAAAATATTATTTATTGGTCAAAAGTTTGCAATCCAATTTAATAGCGTTTCCCAGGCTCTCCTGGATGCACTCGCAGGAGACGAAAGCTCATTTGCCATACATACGAAACCAATCCATTCCCCATCTATCGATTGTCTAAGGCCCATATATGATCGCACACCACCAATACTTCCGGATTTAATATAGAGTCTTCCCGGGCTTTTTTTCAAGACCGATCTGACGGTACCACTTTTTCCATTCAGGGGCATTGCATTTAGAAAGTGGTTAAGATATTTAGAATGAACGGCGGTTTCAAGAGATTGCATCAATTCACTTGCCGAAATCCGATTAGCAGGACTTAGTCCGCTCCCATCAAATAATTTCGCATTGGTAGGGCTCTTTTCAGACGTCTCAGATAGCCTCAAATGTCGGTGAATAACTTCGGCGTACACATTATTACTCTTTTGTAATACCGGTCCGAGTAATTCATGAAGTGGTGGTGATAAGTACTCCTGTTTCCAGAGTATATTGTCAGGGACATCATTGGGAAGCCAGTTGGCCTTTGCATTATTCTGAAATTCAATCCCGGCATCTAAAAGTTTCTTTTGTAACATCTTTGCACCAAACAACGGCGGATTTTGAAGTGCTGCTTTTATCGAAAAGTCTCCCCGACCAACCGGTATTCTACCGACAACATGGACTCCATTTCCATCCGGATGATCATATGCGTATGCCTGATCAGAGGATCCGGCAATGGTTACATCAGCAGTTGCGAAACTAATAGCCAATGAATCGAATCGCACAATCCGGGCAATTTTACTTTTTGATCGCTCAAAAACAATTTTGTAAGCATTGTTCCGTACATTCAACCCATAGGCTCCTGCTCCATAGTAGTTCCCAATATCCTCTTCAATATATCCTGAAGGAATAGCCGGAAGGGCAAAATATGAAGCATCAGCCACTACTGATCCGTAAACACAAGTGACATTATTTTCTTTAAATATCGAACTGATTGCAGAAAACAAATCATTAATTGAGACTGCCCCTTTTTGATCGGTATGAAAACTGGGATCGCCAAAGCCCTTAATTAAAATATTACCATATAGGACACCTTCTTCAACATCTCCTGTAAGATATAATTCCGTTTTAAATCTGTGATTAGGCCCCAGCCCACGCAATGCATGAACGGCTGTATTAATTTTTAGAATGGAGGCTGGTGCCAGGTTCTTGTCCTTCCTGTGATCCAATAGGATCTTATCCGTGGAGATATTTTTTACAAATATGGATAGTTCTGCATTTTCAAAAGCCTCTTCGGCCAATACCATTTCTTTAATTTCTTGTGCATTCTGGCTAACAAGCGCATTGCTCATCAATATTAAAATCCAAATATTGGTGGCAATGAAGATTCTGTAATAATTATTGGTGAACATTATCATTAAAAATCCCAAATTTCATATTCATATCCCAAATGAAACAGGGCCTCACCCTGACTAATGACAGCCGCATTGTTATGGCCAACTAAATATCCATCCCGGCTGCTTAATACCTGCACCTCCATATCGCCGTGTGGATCCTGTATTATTCCCAGGCTTTCTTTTTTCTTGACCAATGCACCGGAACATTTCGACCAGGTAAACAATCCGGCCTGCGATGCCCGAATCCATGTTGTCTTTTTAATATGCACAGAAGGGTGTAACCGTGGAGGTGCACTATCTATCATTCCGAGATGATGGAGTACACGCCGAATCCCTTCGCCTGCAACATGAATCGAATGTCCATCAAGTCGCAAAGACTCGCCACCTTCGAAAACAAGAAAAGGTTTCTTTTCTTTTAAAGCTACTCTTCGCAAGCTTTTAGGTATTGTCCCTCGAGACAAAACATGTGGAGATCCAAATACTCTGGCTAATTCCTCCGATTTTTTATCAGTACGTGAATAACGTATCTGAGGATAATTGTATCGACTGGCCCCTCCGGTATGAAAATCCATTCCGTAATCAACCAACGGTAATATTTTTTTGGTAATCGTACTGGCAATTCGGCTAGCCATAGAACCGCGAGAATTCCCGGGAAAACTTCGATTTACATCTTTACCATCGGGCAGATCTCGACTAAAATATATGAATCCATAAATATTTACAACCGGAATTGCTATAAGTGTACCACGAATTAAATTATCCGCAATATGTGAATGCATGAAATTTTTTACAATTTTAACTGAGTTTATTTCATCCCCATGTACGCCACCGGTAATGAGTACTACCGGACCTTTTTCTTCGGCATGCGATACTTGCCCACGGATATATATTCTGGTGCCTGAAGGAAGTCGTCCGACATACATTTTCAGTTCACTAGTCGCACCCGGCTCTATATTTATTCCATTTATTTTAATGGCCTCTGCTCGCATTATCTCTTATTCGTTTGTTTCTCAATCATGGTAATTATTTTTGCGGCTATATCCACTCGCGTTGTTCCTTCAATTCCTTCCAGGCCCGGTGATGCATTTACTTCTAATACCATGGGGCCTCTGTCCGACCTCAATAGATCGACTCCGGCCACATCAAGACCAAGTAATTTGGTGGATCGCAGTGCTGTGTATTCTTCTTCTTTCGTCAATCGAATTTGCATAGACGTTCCACCCCTGTGCAAATTCGAACGAAAATCACCGGTTTGCGCTTTTCGCTTCATACAGGCGACGACTTTGTGGTCAACGACAAAAACCCGGATATCTTCTCCGGCAGATTCAGCAATATATTCCTGAAACATCAATCGTTGTCGTGCCCGGCCAAATGCCTCAATCATAGCCATAGCCATTTCATACGTTTCTGCTTTTAATACTCCGGCTCCGTGCGTGCTATTGATTAATTTAATGATGTAGGGTGGAGAGCCTAAAATGTGTAGCATTGTATCTGCAGTATAGACAGCGCTGGACAACACACTACGTGGTACCAGGATGTCATTGGCTGCCAATATCTGATAAGCACGAAACTTATTCCTGGCATGGATCAGCCCATCGGCCTTGAGTGTTGAATAGATATTCATCGCCTCAATGTGCCGGACTACTGCCTCGCCATGTATTGTAGCCGAGCTTCCAATACGCGGAATGACCGCTGAAACATTGTGAATGCGCTCGTCATCATAGTATAATGTGGGTCTTCCTTTTTCAATCATCAAGTCACATCTCAGATGGTCGAGAACCATCATGAAATGATTGCGCTTCCTTCCGGCCTGAACCAGCCTTTGCGTAGAATACAGCGCAGAATTTCGGGAGAAAATTACAATTTTCATAGTGATATATGACACGCAAGTTAAGAGAAACAGTTGAATCCGACCGAACCTGTCAAATCTTTGCTGAGCATAGCCAAACATAAGCACAGCACAGTTTACAGAACTGAAAATCGGTTAGCTATTGTCGTCTGAATAGCGGCTGAATATTTATACAATTCGACATATTTTTGAGACAAGTCGATCAATGGCCTTATGCCATTTGAATTCAATATCTCTATCTTGTCCACCCCAATAAATAAATTATGCTCGATACAATACCCGTAAAGGAACTCAATAACAAACGAACAATAAACGCATGGGCCATCTTTGATTGGGCTAATTCTTCTTATGCTCTGGTTATTTCAGTAGCAATTTTTCCTATTTATTTTTTAAGTGTCACGAGCGAAAATATCGAATTTTTAGGCCGGAGTATAACGAACAGTGGTATTTACGCCTTTTCCATAGCCTTTGCCTATATTATTCTCGCCATGCTCTCCCCATTATTATCCGGAATAGCTGATGCCAGTGGACGGAAATTAATATTCATGAAGTTTTTTACGACGCTTGGCTCTTTGGCTTGCATCAGCATGTTTTTCTTTATGGGCAATTTATCATACAGTTGGCTCGTCGGTTGCATTACTTTTATTCTTGCTACAATTGGGTTTTCCGGAGGTTTAGTTTTTTATAATTCATATCTGCCTGAAATCGCATCTGAAGATCAATACGACCGCGTAAGTGCCCGTGGATTTGCCTTTGGATATGTAGGAAGTGTTATTCTATTAATTCTCAATTTGATTGTGATTACATATCCGGATTTCTTCGGTATCAAAAGCTCCACCCTACCATCTCGTATTGCGTTCATTATGGTAGGCCTCTGGTGGTTGGGATTTGCGCAAATCACTTTTAAACGGCTTCCTAAAGACAAGGTCATAAAAAACAGTAGCAAACTGATTTGGGACGGATATCGCGAAATCCGAAATGTTTGGCGTGAATTACAAAAAAAGAAAAATTTATTACGTTTTCTTGCGGCTTTTTTCTTCTATTCTGCAGGTGTTCAAACGGTGTTGTATCTCGCTTCAATATTTGCAGAAAAAGAATTGCAATTCGGTACTTCCGAACTCATAGCCGTCATCCTACTCCTGCAACTTGTTGCTATTGGTGGTGCATACTTTTTTGCTTTTCTCTCCCGGATTAAAGGAAATAAATTCAGCCTTATAACCATGTTGATCATATGGATATGTATATGCGCAGCAGCCTATTTTGTCTCTCAGAAATTTCAATTTTATATTATAGCTGCCGCTGTGGGTATTGTCATGGGCGGTATACAAGCAATATCCAGGTCTTCATATTCAAAATTAATTCCGGAAGACACAAAAGATACGACTTCATATTTTAGTTTTTACGACATTCTCGAAAAACTAGCCATTGTGTTTGGGACTTTTTCGTTCGGATTTATTGAACAAATTACCGGTGGTATGCGAAACAGCATATTAGCGTTAGGGTTCTTTTTCTTACTTGGAATTATTATACTGATATCCGTTCGTTTTGCACATGATAACACATCTATTCCCGGACAGGAGAAACTACAAATTAATTAATTCAGGTACAAAAATTAATAAGCCAATCAAGGTTGCTGCTACAGCGGCAAGTTTATTGATCAAAAAAGAATAGTTTTTAACTGAAAAAGAGTTAAAGTTTTGGGGATGTGAGAGAGGATGAATTATCGGGCCGGCCGGAGGTACGGCCTGGTCCCTATCAATTGGCTTCTGTGGCGTGTCCGCGTGCAGAAGGAATGTAGACGCGACAGCGGCTTCTTTCCTTTGGGAGCCACATAGGCCACCGGGCCGCGATCACAGGGAGCGGCCTAGTGGCTTTTTTAATTTAATGTATTGTTATTCATCACATTAAATATATCTAATAATAACAATGTGTGCGCGTTTGGAATGATTTTTGCGTGCTTGTTTGGTAATACAAAACACTTAAAGCATAATTATGAAGTCTTCAAGCCTTAGAAAATGGACGTTGAAGGTGATACTCAGCTTAACTTCATTTTTCGTAATTGTATCCTGTTCGCAGGATGATGAATTATTTCAATCACCTGTTAATAGTATCACTATTCAATCATCAGATGATAACAATTCACAAGGTTTAGTCAGTCTGTTTGAATTCGATCCTTCGACATATAAAAATATTCTAGCCGATCAGCCTGGACTTCGAAATGGAGATTCTCATTATTATCCATCATCAGACCTAATACAGCGTGTATACGATCGCATCATTGAGCAAAATGATGAACACGATTTTCTTGATGGACTAATATACCACTATGGTTATCCTGAATGGAACGTATCCGTCCGAGCAACTACCCCAATGTTTTTTCGAACCTGAGGTTGCAAGGCAATAGGTCAGATAGCTTATTGACGGGGTAGTCTGGGAGCTTATCCAATACGGCGAACAAATATTTGTATGGATTGAGATCATTCAATTTACAGCTTCCGACGAGTGAGTAGATCATGGCGGCATTCTTGGCACCTTGATGACTTCCTGCGAATAAATAATTTTTGCGCCCTAAGGCCAATGGGCGAATCATGTTTTCGATTTTATTATTATCGATATGCAAACCACCATGTCCGAGGTACTTGGTTAATCGATTCCATCGTACCAAGGAATAATGTATTGCTTTTCCGATGGGGCTTTTGGGCAAGACTTCTTTTTGAGCTTGCTTTAAATATTGATGTAAATTATCTAATGTAGGTCGAGCTAGTTGTTGCCTTGCTTGTTTGGTTTTTTCCCAATCATATTGTTGTTCTTTTATCTGCCGCTCGATTTGATAGACAACTTGGAGTTGTGCCAATACATGACTCGCTCGTTGTTTATCGCTATCGAGTGCTTGTTCGAAATATCGCCGTGCGTGTGCCATGCACCCGATCAGTTTAACACCTGGTTTTTTACCATAATTTTCATAAACGGCATAGCCGTCTGTCTGTAAATATCCTTGGAATTTTTCGAGGATATGTTTTGGCCCATCTCGACCTCGTCCTTTTTGATAATCAAACAAAACTAAATTTTGGTCGCCCGTTAAATATACCCACTGATATCCTCGGTGTGATTTACCTTTTTTTGTTTTATCCAATACCTGGATGGGTGACTCATCCGCCTGTAAATAATCGTATTGTTTTATTTCTTTTACCAGTTCGTTATATAAGGGCTCTAATAAACCACACACGTTGCTTACCCAGTCGCTCATTGTTGAGCTGGCCAATACGACTCCTTCTCGTTTGTATTGTTGTGCTTGACGATATAAAGGAAGATGATCGGCGTATTTTTTTACGAGCATATCGGCGAGCAGTGACTCGTGTGCGATACTTTTTGGAATAGCTCGTGATGGTAATTCGCCAATCAGTACGCCATCACCTTTTGGTGCTTCATATTTATAGCGTATGTATTGTAAAACGAATGTTGTTCCAGGTTGACGGCATAGAACTTCGGTGATTTCCTCGCCGATGCGTTTTAATCCCGATACATCGCAATCCGGCTCAATAATATGTTGTACACGTGGAAGGTGTTCGGGTAGTGGATTGCGACCTGGGTGCTTTTTCTTTTTTCGTTTATAGGTAATTGTTTCCTGTTTCGGATCTGTAGAAGCAACAGATGGTTGCTCTTGTTCAAAAGGAAGCGATAATTGATTATCCGGTGAAGTGAATTTCTCAGATTTATTGCCAAATACCATCCGTTCGAGTTTCGCAAGACGGGTTTTTAAAATGATATTCTCATTTTCTAACTCTTTATTTTTGGCTAATAAATCCTTTTTTGTCACCCCACAAAGTTGGCAACATATATGTATTTAGAATAAAAAAGAGTCGCTTATTTACTCACATTTTGTCATTAATTCTACGACATAATTCGTGTTTTTTATCAGTACTGATGTTCGAAGTGAATAACTATGCTCTTTGTTGTGGAAAACGATATCTTTTTCTGCGTTTTATTGAATCGAGCTTTACTCCCTCCAATATCATCACTAATTCCTCCCATTTGAGTTGATTGTTATTTAATCTGGGAAGTTCAAACGTTCCAGCCTCCAGTGATTTATAATAAACCACAAAGCCACAGCGATCCCATACCAGTAGCTTCATCTTATCCCTGTTTCGATTGATAAAAATATATACACTCCCATCTGTTGGTTCGCGTTTAAAATATTCGCGCACCAGGTTGCCCAACCCATAATGGCCCTTACGCATATCCGTTGGATCTGAATACAAATAATAATCCAGTGACGAAGAAAAACTAATCACCGACTTAAACTAGACTGGAAGTTCGATTAATGTGCCGTCTGGATATGATATGCGCATATGACGCACCGCCTCACCCTTCGTTTTGGGTGCTTCGACTTCAAGCTCAACGAATTTGCCAGCTACGACGGTCTTCTTTGTTGGTTGTTTCGATTTCCGGTATTTCGTAAGCCAATAGGTGAACGTATGCGGCACAAGATCCATCTCTACACAAAATTGCTTTTGTGTCATCTCGCTATCCTCATATAACTCCATCAACGGAAACATCGTTGACGCATCTAATCGCCCTTGTTTTGTTTTCTTTGTCATCGTTTCTAATTTTGGCAAAGGTTAAACGATAAGATCAACTAGACAAGATGGCGTTGGTCGGACGGATACAATGGAACTATAGCATTTTGAATCAATTTGAAGATGGTGGGTTTTATACCTCTGTCCCTTTTGAAAAGGACAATGAAATTTCCACTGTTTTGCGCTACTACATGATTGACAGTGTCCCATTTATCAGATTTATAGACCGTGATGGAGCGGATCAATTCTTAACCCTTACCGTCACTGATGATGAAGTGGCGTTTGCCCAAGGAATCCTGTTTGACTACATCATATTCGAGTACAACATGTATGACTCCGTGAATGCAGATTATTCTGATTGGATAAATGATGTATCTAGTCTCAATGGACCAGATGAACATTCAAGAAGCGAGACCTGTATAGAGGTAACATATGAATACAACTATTACATCAATTCAGGAAATCCGAATACGTCAATGACGGTGGTAGGCTATTTTACTGTCCTGGAGTGCTATGAATTTGGATACGATACGAATTTGGGCACAAATGTGGTCCTCGGTAACGATTGTTGGTATTGTGACATTGACCCTCCTTCCACTGGAGATGGAAACGGAAATGGTACAGGAAATGGCAGCGGATCAGGAAATGGAAGTGGGAATGATGACTCTTCCAATGATGATTCAGGACCCAAAGAAAGTAATGATGTACTTGAAGAACTCGATCTTGACAACCAAGAAAAACTGTGTGCGAAATTTTCAAGAGTCGATTTTGTGGCTTTGCAGGCATATTTGAACTCATTAGTGATTGATTGTGAAGGAATGTCAAATGCTAATGCACTGATGGAAAATGCAATTTCTCTAATGACGCAACAAGGAGACTGTTCTCCTTCAGGAATAAGAGATGCAATGGCTTCATTGGTAGCCGATTGTGGCCCCTTCGAAATGAACGTGAGTTGTGAAACATATAACTTTAGTGATGTTGGAATATTTCAAATTTCAAAAATAATGGGCCTAGGATTCGCATGGTTTGATCCCAACAATGGAGACCTTAAAAAATGCCCATATGAATATGAAATTCTAGCACCATTATCCATTACTTATAACGACGGAAGTATGGATAATACGATATATTCAATCTCTGCTGGCATAGCAGCCAATGCCGCAGCGAATGCACATAACGAAGCCATTAATGATGTTTCTGAATTATACTCTTCATTATATGGACCACCTAATAGTATTTTAGGAATTGATTGTAACAGCGTTACTTCAACATTTGTCGACTATTTTAATTCTTATTTTACTATAGAGTTAGAATCTCAGGCTCGATCTTTCTACAATATTCACCCAGGTATTACGTTCGTAGGCTTCGATTTTGGTATTCCGGGTGGTTTACCTCAAACTTTCATTGGATTTGATCCAGTATTTGAGCATATTACAGCGACAGATCCCGTTATGGACATGACTATATTCGGATTTTTTGTAGATGATTGTACCCAAAATTGAGATTAATATCACATATCTTCTTTAGTTTTTGCGTTGTTATATTAAACAGCAGTTTATCAATGAGTCAAGATCAGGCAAAAAGTTTAATCATCGAGGAGATTCCTAAGGGCGAACATACAGGAATAATATCACCAATGAGCACTGTTCTTATTGCTAGTGATTCTCTTTCCAACTTGGTCTCATATTTCCTTAAAAATGTCGGCTATTATGTAGATAAAAATGACATTTGCCTAAGAAATAATCCTTATTTGAAAATTAAGTATTTCAATAAACACGTTACTTCACTTAAAGAAAAATCAGAATTTATTATTTCTAATCTTAAAAGGATGTATAGTATCAGATTGGAGGAAGAAGTCAAATTTTTAGATCATATTGAGATTTTATCCGATGATAATCCCCCTATTATGTCTAAGGTCGAAGAACAGACTTTTTCCTCTGGTTCTGATATGGTGCACGTAAAAAATATGTCATTAAGTGAAATAATTATATATTTAAGAACTACGTACAATGTAAAAATTCAATTGAATGAAAACCTAGTTTGCAGAGAGTTCATGGTTAAAAGGCCAAACTTGTATTCAATGAACATCCCAATTAAGATTTTAGGCTCAAAGGAGGTTTGTCGCTTGTCAGATTATTTTGAAAAACGTAATTTTACAAATAGGATTATATATGACTCATATATACAAGTTTCTGTTTTGAATTGATGTCACTGTAGTTTCTGACAACTCAAAAAGCGGTAATTGCCCTGGATCTATCGGATGCATTTTCTGACGCACAGCAGGATTTTGTTTATTGATCATATACAAACCTCGCTTGACACGTTCGAGTGTCCCATTGTTTACCATACGCACTTGTAGATAAGATAATATGACTAATGTTTTATTATTTACGTTATTTTGTTCATTAATAACATGTGTAAATAGCACTACGATGTCTACGCAAATGCCGAATTATTCGATTAAAATAGCTGAGACAGATGAGGTTGAACATGGGTTTTATTCTTTGAGTACAGGGATTTTCTATTCTATTGGGCCACTTTCTCAAACATTGAATTGGTTGTACTCTGAGGCTGACAAAATGATCGTTGAAAAAGATATTAGACTATCAAATGATCCATTTTTAGAGGTCAAATTTAGTTCCCGAACAAGGTATTCTGAATACACCATCTGTGTATCGGTTATTAATGAGCTACTGAAAACGTTTGATCTCCAGGAGCAGAAGATGATAGATACTCTTGAATATGTCATCGTATATGACGACGGACAACAATTTGAAGTAGAAAAAGCAAGTGAAAGTTCGAGCTTTGCCACTGATACGTCTTTAGTTTTCAAAAACATGAGTTTGAACTCTATATTCAAAATACTCCGACGTTGCGAAGGAACAAACATTATAGTAGAGCATCGGGCTAGCAATGTTAATCTAGAACTTCAGGAAGGAGAAAGTAAATTGGATATTGAAATACCGATATCAACTTTAATAGATCCGCTTGAGTTATGCAACTTATTTGAGCAACTTGGATTCACAACAGATCTTGAATTTAGAGCAATAGAGCAGTTTAGTATATCTGATAGCTCATATACTGATTGACAACTTCCCAATTTTGGGTTATTCTATGTCGTTATCAGAAAAGAAAATATTGACCCTATTACTTTGAAATTTATTAAAGGAAAATAGAGTGAAATATCTAATTTTAATCTCAATAATACTACTCATCTTCTCTTGCCAGGATGATGATGTATTTCTTGATTGGCAAGGAGATTTGGTTGGGTCGGCAAATGCACTAAAAAATGGTGTGCCTTAGGACGCTTATATTCATGCAAGTGCAATAAATAGTGACACTATCTTTTTTGGATTAGTGAATTTCACCAATAGAGGGTTTAGAAAAGCGGACTTGACATTTTATGCAATACCTTGCATAGAAGACTCAATAGAACTTGTAAGACTCCATATTGACTATTCGGACCCTTCGCCTGAAATAGTTAATTCATCTGTTGGATTCAGCACGTCACTTGATGATGGACATGTCGCAGGTGACAATTATATACTGCAAGTAGAGGAAGAGTCTAACCACTTTGAGATTTTAAATCTGAATAAATCTGGAAATATTACTGCATAATCCGGTCAAACTGACCCCCCCATTCCGATTTGTACTGACCCCACCATTCCGGAGGTTTGACCCCCTGCAATGAGGTAAAATGTTAATAACGTTCCGGTATACTGACCCCCTATATTTTGGAGGGTGTTAAGAACATTCCGGAGGTTTGACCCCCTCAAGATGACTATGGAAACGTGCAATTAATGTTCATGTTCGTGGCTCAAGAAAAGAGTTATGGCATGGGAAAATTAAAGCGCATGGATCAAGTCAGATATATTTTAGAGACCTACCTGGACACCAAATCCATTAAGGGTACGGCAAGAAGATTACAAATTTCAAAGAACACAGTCCGAGACTATGTTCGTCGTGTACGAACTCATTTTAAAGACCTGTCTGAGGCGTTGACGTTGGCAGAAGACGAACTTTTTGAGTTGGCCTACAAGTCAGATGCAAGCGGATCGAATACGCGTGAATTTGAATACAACAAGCGGGTTGATTTCTGGATCACAGAGCTTCGTCGAGTCGGGGTAACGAAGAAATTACTGTGGGAAGAGTATCGATCAGAATTTGAACATGGCTTTGGCTACAGCCAATTTTGTGAGCGCATAAATCGCGAGATAGGGCGTCGCGACCTTACGATCAAAATGAATCACACGCCAGGCGAAAAGATGCAGGTGGACTTTGCAGGCAAGACGATGAATTGGATTGATGCGTCCAGCGGCGAAGTGCATAAATGTCAAATATTAATTGCGACGATGCCCCATACCCAACATAGTTTTGTCATTGCCTTACCGAGTCAAAAAGTGACGGATTTTATACACGGACTAAATCAGGCGTTACTATTTTTTGGTTGCTTACCCAAGGTGATTTTAAGCGACAATTTAAAATCGTTTGTTATTCGTGCCGATAAATATGAGCCTGATTTTAATGAATTATGTGTTCAATTAGCGGCCTATTATCAAATTGACATTGAAGCTACCCGGGTAAGAAAACCAAAAGACAAGGCCAGTGTAGAAAATTTAGTCTCAACAATTTATACACGTATTTATGCCCCACTTCGCAATGAAGTATTCCACAGTTTAGCCGAATTAAACGAGGGAATAAAGAAACAACTCACAGATCATAATCATAGGCCCTATCAGCAAAAGCCAGGTTGTCGATTAAGTGAATTCCAAAAGTTTGAACATCCTATAATGAAGGAGCTACCAGCAGATTTATTTGAGATTAAAAAATCAACGCAGTCTAAGGTACGCCGAGATTATCACGTCTATATCGGAGAAGAAAAAAACTATTATTCGGTTCCCTTTCAATATGTAGCACGCCAAGCCATTATCGTGTATACGTCGAGTACAGTTGAAGTATTTATCGATAATCAGCGCGTGGCCACGCACACACGATTGCTTCATCGTAACACATATCGCCATCAAACCAATCCGGACCACATGCCGAAAAGTCATCTTGAATGGAAAAAAGCACGTGGCTTTAATGCAGCACATTTTATCCGGCAAGCCGATAAAATAGGTCCAGCTACCAACTGGGCGATTCAATTCATTATACGCTCGGCTATCCATCCACCACAAAGCTTCAACTCTTGTCAAGGCGTATTGCGGTTAAGTGAAAAATATTCTGCTGAGCGATTGGAAAACGCTTGTGTGCGTTGTCAAAAGGTAGACAAAGTATCTTATAAAATGATTAAAAGGATTCTTGTAAAAAACCTGGATCTCGAAATCGAATCCGTTGACCTATTTAACACACCAGTCCATGAAAATATTCGAGGCCCCGAAGCTTATCAATAATCATTTTTTTAACCCGTCATATTTATGACACAAATTTATTCTTATGAAAAATGCATCATTAGAAACCATGAGGCAAATTAAATTAACCGGCATGGCAGACGCTTATGAAAGCCTGTTAAGCCTTCCGGTCAATCAACAACCCGAGTCACACGAAATGCTGGCCCGATTAATTGACGCTGAAAAACAATATCGCTCGCACAAACATATGCAGATGTTTTTACGACTTAGTAAACTGCGATATCCAGCCGTTATCCAAGATATCGACTGTTCTACTACGCGTAATTTATCTAAAGGAAAAATTGTAACACTCGCAGATTGCGCTTATGTCGATCGAGGAGAAAATGTTCTCATCACAGGGGCAACAGGTTGCGGAAAATCTTATCTCGCCTGTGCATTTGGTCACACCGCCTGTGTCAAAGGCTATCGAACGTTGTACTTCAACATGAACCGATTTACTGAACAAATTGCACTCGCTAAAACCGATGGTACACTGATCAAATGGATGGACAGAATCAAAAAAGCTAAACTCATTATTCTTGATGATTTTGGTCTCCAACCTATCACTCATCAAGTTAAACTCATCCTGCTACAAATCCTTGAAGATCGATATGAAAGAAACGCCACCATTATATGTTCTCAACTTCCGGTCGGAAAATGGCATGAATATTTTGATGAACCCACTATCGCAGACGCTATCCTCGATAGAATTATTCCAAAGGCTCACCGCATAGATCTAAAAGGAAAAAGCTTACGTAAACAATCAAAACATGTATCTTAACAAATGATTTTTAGCACGTTTTCAACATAGGGGGTCAATATCCCGGATTCAGGGGGTCAGTAACTCCGGAATATGCATATTACGGGCAAATTCAATTTATCTTTCATTTTTGATGATTCTTTAGGACCTAAAAATGATTTTTCAGAACCGGACACTGTGATATTCACAAATGGTGAATTTGAATTTCGAATTGAATAAACAAATCACATTGAGTCCATTTTAAGAGATTCCTCTTTCGTATAGAATTATGTGAAAGGCTGCGTGTATCACTATGACACTTGCAGCCTTTCTATAGTGCCGTAATAAATTGACTCTTTATTTACGGAAACAAACTGCTAGTACGGCGATCGCAAACACACACACGATATAGTATACGACGTAGTCCATAATATGCGTGATTTGAGAAAGCACCATGATTAGTATATTTTATAAAACGCAACCTCATTAACATAGAGGGCTTTCTCCTCTATATCCATCCGGACGGATCTCTTTTGCTCTGGGTTGATAGCCAGGTCGAGCCCATCTCTCAAATCCACCATGAGTGCCGTACAGTTGAATAGTAAGTTCTTTATAGGGTCGGTCCTCCGTAGAATAAAGCCATCTCCTGTCGAATCATCTTTGGCTACATAATAGTCGCCATCTTGCTCTGCTACGACTATTTTATCATCAGTTCCGACTTCTAACATTTTCTCAAGCGGCTTATTCAATGTAAATAATCCTGTCCTGGCAATGGTCAACTTTGGTGTGTATGCTCGACGGCCGGTGCTTGGAATGTGAGTCGTTCTGTTGTAAATGTTCATGATTTGTAGTTTAGATGACTGTATAATCCGCTCCAACTGCCCCTGTTCCGACTTGTACTGCCCCGTGTCTTATCCTAAAATAGGTTTTTTATTTAAACCAACTTTAGGACAAGACACTATAGACCATGAACAATAAATAATTCCCAATAGCAAACATTGGTATTTCAAATATCTGCTTCATTTTATTTTATTCTACCACATTTTAAGAATGCAGCACTAGTTGAGGACGCAAGTCCGCTATATATCGTAGCTCATACAATGAATACGCTCAAGATACGGCAACTAGTACGCCTGCTTTGAGTTTGTAGACAATATTCTATCCCGCAAAGCCATTAGTGGCCTAATAGGACGACGTGAGAAAAAATCGCTAAAATAAAACCAAACGACAACCGGCCCGAAAACCGACAAAAAAACAACCGAAAACTTACTGATTTTCAAGTCGCTTTAAAATAATTTATTGCCAAAAAACGCCATATTGAATAATTGTAAGTGAACAGGATGATCAAATATATACCAGATGGACCAATTAGATGAAGTAAAAACGTTGGATAGGAATTATTGCCTTACAAACTCATAGCAGCCAATATCTGATGCAAAAAGATCACGTAGCTGTTCATCCTTATCCTGTCGTGCTATGGGAAGTGGTTTTGCCATTCCTTCCACTTGTGACAAGCTATCAAGATGGTAGTCATTGCCTAGCCGATCAATGAAGAGTGGGCTGCTAGCATCCAACTCAAGACAATCCTGACAGTTAGCAAGAAAATCAGGATTTTCAGTGACCAGTGCATTGGCTTTATACAGGCAGTGGTCAAATATGGCAACGTAATCATCAGGACCCTCAGATGTCCCGTCAATCAGGTTAATTTCATCTGTGTCGTCGCCGATAAGAATAGAATTTATAATTAATGCATTTAAAGGATTAACTGAAAATGACTGACATAGTGGATCATAACATTGAAAATTTGACATGCTAATCGCCTCGCTTTCATTGCCATAATTTGATAGCGTGCAATATTTTATTCGAGCTGATCCTCCATTAATAATGGATACTGAACTGCCTCCATTATTATGAATCAGACTGTTTGTCAAGTCCAGGTCAGCATGCACGGATACTATTCCGGATCCGGCTGTGTTAAATATTTCAACATTTTTAATTTCGGCTTCTGCAAGTGAATCGAGTTGAATACCTACAATGCTATTTCGAATAATTGTGTGTTCAACTACATGACCTGTACTTAAAGGACCAAATCGAATTCCTGACCATTGCCCGGGTATATCCTCAAACTCCGGTTCTAATCGATCATCCTGAATTACGATAGGGTTTTCCAGACTACCCTCCAGTTTAATCGTTCCATTGGGAAGTGTAAATAAAATTCCATCATAGTATGTTCCAAACTCATTATTCACAATACCGCCATGGACATAAATTTTTGTTCCCGCCATTACACGCAAGGTGCATTGATCGATGAAGACGACACCATAGATAACATAGGGTTTACTGTCATTCCATAATACTTCACCGTTATTGCAAGTCAATAAGGATGAAGTCTTTTGATTGCTTCTACTCGGAAAATAATTTGCATTCTGGCCCCAGGCTTCTAGATGAACAATTTGCCTGTTTCCATTGGTAGTGAATTCTATGCGGTCCTGAATAATAAACGGGCTAACGGATACAGGTTGATTCGGGTTTATGGTTACTTCACAAAACAGATATACACTGTCCTTAGCATAGATAGCAACATCAGTAGCCTGATTTGTATTGATTCCGTCAATATTTAAGCGAAAAAAACCGGAATCATCCAGTAATTTGACCGATTGGACAAGCACATTCTCATCCGATGGATTGAATACCTTAAGAATATAGGTAGCAGAACCTCTCGCCGTAAATACCGTATCTAATCGCAGGGTATCTGAAGAGAATTCAAGGACGACATTGGCCGATGAAGTAAAATCATCATTTCGACAGGCCATCATTCCCAGGAATCCAATTACAACGACAGTATAGAAGAAGTACTTTAGCATATCAATTCGGGATAGTTAACTTTTGTTGAACCTTTTTATTGTTCTGACATTAGGAGAGCTAGATCTCGCAACAAAGCTACTAAAGCAAATGAGTAGTCAGGAGAAAAAAATTGTGGATGTCATCATTCCTGCATTCAACGAGGAGAATGCTGTTGGACAGGTCATCAAGGAGATTCCGAAGGGGCTTGTTCGTTACGTCATAGTGTGCAATAATGGTAGCAAAGACAAGACCAAAACGCGCGCACATGAAGCTGGGGCCATTGTTGTTGATGAAGCTGAACAAGGATATGGTGCGGCCTGTTTGAAGGGTATACACTATCTGTCTACATTGAGTGAACAACCCGATATCGTTGTATTTTTGGATGCCGACTATTCGGATTACCCGGAAGAGATGACCATGATGGTCAATACCCTTATCGATCAGGAATTAGACCTGGTCATCGGATCCAGGGCATTGGGACAGTTAGAAAGAGGCTCGATGACACCCCAGCAGATTTTTGGAAACTGGCTGGCAACAAATTTGATAAGTTTGCTCTATGGTTATGACTTCACAGATTTAGGACCATTCAGGGCTATTGGCTATACTACCCTACTGGAATTAGATATGCGAGATCGCACTTATGGCTGGACAGTAGAAATGCAAGTAAAAGCGGCTAAAAAGAAACTGAAAGCCTCAGAAGTTGCAGTTCGTTATCGTAAGCGAATCGGTAAATCAAAAATATCAGGAACGGTTAAAGGGACAATTTTAGCCGGCCAGAAAATACTTTGGACAATTTTTAAATTAATATGATATGGAATCGCTTGGCATAGGAATAGGAACGTTTGCGGTCATCATATACATAGCTTCACTTGTGTACATCACTTTCTTTTGTCTGATGCAATTGCATTTATTATGGATGTATCACAGACACAAACTCATTCATATCACTCATGGCTTTACTCAAACAGATGAGGATAAGTTTCCATTTTTAACCGTCCAACTTCCCATATACAATGAAAAGTATGTTGTCGAACGGCTGATTCGTAGAATCGCTGAATTTAATTATCCAAAAAATAGATTTGAAATTCAGGTATTGGATGATTCAACGGATGAAACTACTGAGATCGTTCAGGCCCTCATCAAGGAATTTAAACCAAGAGGTATTCAAATCCACCATATCAGACGTGTTGAACGGACGGGATATAAAGCCGGTGCATTGCAAGCAGGTATGAAATCGGCGAAAGGGGAATTCATCGCTATTTTTGATGCAGATTTTTTACCTAATAAGAATTTTCCACTCGAGACAATTCCGCAATTTACAAGTGATGATATTGGCGTCGTACAAACGCGGTGGGAACATATCAACGAGCAATATTCTGTACTTACACGTCTCCAGGCTTTTCAATTGAATGTTCATTTTACTGTTGAACAGACCGGTCGACAGTCTGCGGATTGCATGCTGCAATTCAATGGCACAGGAGGTGTATGGCGGGCTAGTACTATTCAGGATGCCGGAGGCTGGCAGGCAGATACACTGACAGAAGATCTTGATCTGAGTTATCGTGCTCAATTGAAAGGCTGGAAAATCAAATACCTCGAAGAAGTGGGAAGTCCGGCAGAGTTACCGGCGGAAATGAATGGACTCAAAAGCCAGCAGTACAGATGGATGAAAGGAGGAGCCGAAACTGCCAAAAAGGTCCTCCCCACCGTATGGGCATCTTCTCTTCCATTGATCAAAAAATTGCATGCTACGGGACATTTGTTATCAAGTGCCGTCTTCATTTTTATATTTATGGCGGGTGTGTTTAGTGTACCAACCTTGATTGCGGCCGACCTTTTGGCCTGGGACTCACGACTCTTTGCAGTATTTCTTATTGGGCTACTCTCAATTGGACTAGTATACTATGTGGCCAATATGAATGTTTCAGACGAATTTAGTAGTCGATCGATGCGCTTTGTAAAATTTGTCATCTTATTCCCGGTTTTTCTTTCACTCTCCATGGGGTTATCTCTACACAATACCATAGCAGTACTACAGGGATTTTTCGGCAAAAAAACACCCTTTGTGCGAACACCGAAATTTAATATCGTCTCCATGGAGGACACATTCAAACGAAAAAATTATTTATCAAAGAAAATATCCTGGTCGACGATCGGTGAAGGGCTTCTAACATTGTATTTTTTATTTGGAGCTATTTATGGTTTTTATTCCGGCAATATGACATTTATCATGTACCATATACTACTGCTGTTTGGTTTTGGAACCATATTTTACTACTCACTAAAACATGCTGTTGCAAAATGAAGAAGCTCACGCTCTTCTTCTCTATCCTTTTTGTGTTATTCTCCGTGGCAATGGCATTCATTGTCAAGCGCTATGCCTTCGATCACCTGTCCATCACATTTGCTTCATTATTCCTTTTATATTTCGCATTGTGTTTCATAAAAACAAGCATTTCAGTGAAAGCCGGCCTTGTATTAGCGGCAGTTTCGCGGCTAGTTTTTGTTCCTGCCTTTCCTGAATTATCAGATGATATTTATCGCTTTTTTTGGGACGGTTTATTGAGTATACATGGCTCACATCCATTTGCATTTACTCCAATTCAATTATTCGAAATGGGATTGCCTGCTTATTTGCAGGAGGACTTGTTCAATTCCCTGAACTCGAAGACATACTACACCGTATATCCGCCTTTATCACAATTAATTTTCGCCTTGACGACGTATCTCTCCGGAAATAGCCTTGCTACATTTACAATTTTATTGAAAATCTGGATTATACTTGCAGAAGTTGGTGTAGTATATTTTTTACTTAAACTACTCAATCAATTTCAGCTCCCTTCAAGAAATATCCTTTTATATGCACTCAATCCATTAGTGATAATTGAAGGCGTTGGAAACTTACATTTTGAAATTTTCATGATCTTGTTTGTGATTCTAGGTCTCTATTTTGGAACACAAAAAAAATGGTTTTGGATGACGCTTTGCATAGCCTTGTCGATTTCGTTAAAATTAGTGAGTGCTATTCTATGGCCATTTTTATTCTCATGGATGGGCTTCAAAAAATGGATTAAATATTCATTCGTACTTACGGGAATCACACTGTTACTTTTCTTTCCGCTGTGGCAGAGCGACTATCTACAACATTTCACAACCAGCCTCAATCTCTATTTCCAGACATTTGAATTCAATGCCTCTATATATTATGTCCTTCGTGCCATAGGCCAGCTAATAACGGGCTATAATTTAATTGCCTGGATAGGCCCCATCCTCAGCTTATTATCTGCGGTGATTGTATTCCACTTGATACGAAGGACACAAAACAAACCACTAGAAGCCGGTCTTTCTCTTTTTATTCTTGGATTCACCGTGTACTTGCTTTGTTCTACCACCGTGCATCCCTGGTACATTCTCCTACCGGTCGCCGTAGCCCCAGTGACGGGAATGCGCTATATACTCCTATGGAGTGGATTGATCTGGCTCAGTTACAGTGCATATGGTATATCGAAAGTAGAAGAATCGACTTTGTTTCTATTGCTTGAATATTCCGGTCTTCTGATCGCGCTGTACCTGGATCGAAGGGAAATTATCGCAAGTTTTTCAAAAAACTTACCAAGTTCAACATTGGCTTAAATCCGATCAGGATTGTAAAACATGATTGACGTTATAGGCTATTTGTTATTACCAATCAATTAGATACCCATAGGACTATCGAAAACGACGGCTTATCACCAGGCAATTATCAAAGGTTTTCTTTAATGAAATTTGTCATTTTGGTAAATAAATGCAATCGTGCATTTCCATTCCTAATACCATGCGCATTGTTTGGATAAAAACAGACATCGAATTGTTTATTGGCCCGGATTAATGCTGCGGACATCTCCATTGAATTTTGTACATGAACATTATCATCCGCTCCACCATGAACTAACAAATACTTGCCGGTTAGACGATCAGCAAAATACACCGGTGAATTATTTTGAAACCCCTCCCGGTTTTCTTTCTCTGTCATCATAAATCGTTCGGTATAGACTGTATCATACCATTTCCAATTGGTTATAGGTGCTACAGCTATGCCCATTTTAAATACACCATTTCCTTTTAGTAGAGCCAATGACGAAACATATCCACCATAGCTCCAACCAAAGATGCCAATTCGTTGTGGATCAATAAAACGCAATGATGCCAAATATTCGGCTGCATCAATTTGATCCATTGTTTCATAATGACCCAATTTTAGATAAGTCATTTTTCTAAATTTCTCACCCCTTGCACCCGTTCCGCGATTATCAACACAAACCACGACATAACCCTCATAGGCTAACATTTGAAACCACCAGTAATATTGACTTTGCCAATTATCGACGACTTTCTGGCTATTTGGTCCACCATATACATACATCAAGACCGGATATTTCTTTGTGGCATTGAAGTTATGGGGCTTTATCATATAACCATTCAAGGCTACATTTTTAGATGTTTTAAAATCAAAAAACTCCACCGGCCTCACGCCATATTTCTCTTGATTTTTTCTTGTATTCTGATTTAACTCCAGGTCTCTAATCAATTTTCCATCCCGGTCCAATACACGATATGTTGGAGGGGAGTTAATAGTAGAATGTATAGCCACGAAATAATCATGCGTCGAACTAAACTGGCCTGAATTCCAACCAGGCATTTTTGACAACGTTTCTTTTGACTTTCCATCAATCGACACTTTATAGATTGCTCTTCGCATCGGAGATTCGTCGGCTGCTTGAAAAAAGTATTCCTGATGATTTTCATCATAGCCATAAAATCCTGTAACATCGAATTCTCCCGGCGTCAGATCTCTTTTTTCCCGACCTTTCATGTCGTACAGATACATGTGATTGAACCCGTTATTTTCTGATCTCCATATAAAATGTTTTCCATCTCCGAGGAATGAAAGATTGTCATGGACACTCACGTAATATTCGTTTTCCTCGTTCAAGAGCAACTTGGATTTTCCATTTTTAGAATTCGCCAACCATAGCTGCACTTGATTCTGATGGCGGTTTAGTGTTGTCACACACAATTTCTCTGAAGAATTGGTCCAGTTAATTCTAGGCACATACTCTTTGTTTTTCGGCAAATCAACCTTTACACGCTTCAACTTCGTTATATCATAAATATGAACGGAAACATCAGCATTTTTTTCGCCAACCTTTGGGTATTTAAATGTTTTGTATTCGGGATATAGGCCATCTCTATAATTCATCATGGTGTACTCCGGCACCTGGCTTTCGTCAAATCGCAAGTAAGCTATTTTTTTCCCATCAGGACTCCATCTAAACGCACGACTCATTTTAAATTCTTCCTCGTATACCCAATCGGCTGCACCATTGATAATTTGATTTCGAACGCCGTCCTTCGTTATTTGATCAACTGCCCCGGTTCGCATACTTTTTATAAACAAATTGTTATCAACCACAAAAGCTACATGCTCTTTATCCGGTGATACGGTTGCATACATCTGTTTGTTTCCATCGTACAGCTTAAGAAGTTTATCATCTTCCCTGTGATAGACAAAATAATGGGCCTTGCTGGACCGTCGATATATTTTTTCATTTTCAGACTTTATCAAAATAAATTTTTCATCGGCAGAAAAGTTGTAACTCGAAATGACACCATTAAAACCATCACTCGAACGGTGCGCCTGAGCATCAAACAAGATTGCCGTCTGTT
This sequence comes from Saprospiraceae bacterium, assembly GCA_965249735.1. GTDB lineage: Bacteria > Bacteroidota > Bacteroidia > Chitinophagales > Saprospiraceae > JANQSS01. The sequence goes on from CBDFMS010000016.1 coordinate 116,962, forward strand.
TTCCAGTCGTAATATCATAAGATACAATCTTGTTCGATTGCAATCTGGTAAAATGTCTGCCGTCAAGTTGGAATTTAAAGCCGGGAATAAATCTATCAGATAAGGTATTGTTTTTCCAAATATCTTCAAGCGTAATGTCGCTTTGAGCCACAGCTATATTTGAAAGCATGAGAAAAATCAGAATTAATCGTAAGCTCATTTGGTTGTATTTAATTATTGGAATTTACTATCATCTTAAAACCAACGCCGTGAACGTTTTGGATATTAATATTTTCATCTTCTTTCAGGTACTTGCGCAGTTTTGAAATAAACACGTCCAAACTCCGTCCTAGAAAATAATCATCCTTACCCCACACGGCTACCAGCAAATCTTTTCTGGCGATCAACTCGTTTATATGCCGGGCAAAATAACTGAGTACCTCAGCTTCTTTTTGTGTTAGCTGTCGCTCATTTCCATCTCTTTCCAATACCATATTTAGCGGATCGAAGGAGTATGATCCGATCTTGGCATTTGTCATTGGCCGGATGCCGGAAATGACTTCCCGCCGACGTAAGAAAACTTCAATTTTCATGACGAGCTCCTCAATAGAATAGGGCTTCGTAATGTAGTCATCTCCTCCTTTTCGAAAACCCTTTAATCGATCTTCCTTCAAGGATTTAGCTGTGAGAAACAAGATTGGAATGGCCGAATCATGATTCCTAATATGCTCAGCTAATGTATAACCGTCCATGTTTGGCAACATGATATCCAGAAGACACAAATCAAAGTTCCCAGCGTCATAGGCCGCCTGACCCGTGTCGCCCGAAGAGCAATGAATCACGGTATAACCACTTAGTTCGAGGTGATCTTTCGTAACAAAACTCAGTGCCTCGTCATCTTCAACGTAAAGTATGCGTGCTTTTTTATTCACTAGCTATTCATTTTTGGTATCATCACATGAAATATTGAATACTTTCCTGGTACTGAATCTACAGAAACTGACCACTTATGTAGTTTGGCAATTTGTTGAACATAATAAAGGCCCAGGCCAAATCCCTTTATATTATGAATATCACCAGTTGATATTCGATAAAATTTGTCAAATATTTTATTCAATTCTTTTTTCGTTATACCCTGTCCATTGTCTTTAACGGATACATCAATTTTTCCATTTTCTTCTTGTACTCCTATTTCTATTTTAGGTGTATTTCCTCCATATTTAAATGCATTATCAATTAAATTGTGCATCACATTAGCAGTATGTAAGGGATCACCGAAGATAGGTGCACGTCTAAGTTTATTCTTGAAGTTTAATACAACGGACCCGCTTATATTCTTTGCTTTGTAATCCTCCACGATGTCCTCTATTAAACCGATCAGATCAAACTGTTTTTTATTCAATTTAACCAATTCGCCTTCAAGTCGGGCAACATCCAGAATTTTTTCAACGTGCTGGTTCAATCGACCAGATTGATCACTGATAATTTGTGCATATTTCAGCAACCTGGGATTTTTCAAGACAAAATCATTGTGTAAAAATGTTTCACCTGCAATTTTAATAGATGACAGCGGTGTTTTTATTTCATGGGTCATGTTATTAATGAAATCCCGCTGAAGACCAGATAATCTCTGCTGATTTACAATAATATAGAGCGCTATTCCAAAGAACAACAAGGTCAAAAACAGAAATCCGGTAAGAATGAAAGTAATTGACATATCCCCCAATACTGTATTTCGTAATTGCGGGAATCGGACACCAAAATAATAATCGAATTTATCGTACTGAGGCAAACTTGCATTGGTTGGATTATCAGGTAGCTGGTCGATATCGCAATAGTGTCCATAGACCATCTGATCACGATCGCAATCATAAATGGCATATTCAAAATCCAACTCAAGTCCAACCCGTTTCATCTCATCGAGCATGTAATGCTCTAAAATATTGGCATCAATTACATCATTGATATTCACGATGAAATAGTTGCTACTTCTTCGCGTAATCAGGTTCTCTCTGGGAAGAACCGATTTATTGTACTGTGCCAGTCCTTCAGCCGCTTTGTATAAGACGATATTGATTTTTTGCTCTACGGCTTCTTGTTTGCTCTGATAATTTGAGTAGACCCAATACACCTGGAAGGAAAGGATACCAAGAATGGCAACCAGACCCAAAATGAAGACCCAACGAATTACTTTTGAATTCATCTTAAATCATAAATAACCACAAATTGCGCAAATAAATCCAAGCCGATAGTTTTGGTTAACAGGTTATTAACTAATACAAAGCTTAAAAGATTATAAAAATTTGCAGTTGGTCGCTGTCTTCTTGAAGGATTCGGACATATTTCAAAACGATATATATAACTTTATGCCATCTGTGAGAAACCTATGAAGGCACATCAAACATATATCTCTTCAGCAATTCTGATCATTTCATTGATTCTATGGAGTGTCGCTACTTCATCTGCTCAGACGAACCCATTCGACATGAAATACAAGCTGGAGAAAGAAAAGCTAGAGGAAGCGCTTGATAATACACCGGTTGATGACTCCCCTTCTGATAGTTCGCCAGAGGTCGTTCCGGTTCCGGAAAGTGACGATACAAAAAAAGAAGGTGACGAAGTTGAAAAGGCTCTGGAAGGCCTATCAGAGCTTGAATCACCGGTGGAAGATAGCAATACAATTGAAGTCGCTAATGAGCTGGGTGTTGATTCTGCTGATAAACTTAGAGATGAATCCATTCGTAGTGAATCTGGCAGATCCGGTAAGCACCGACCTCTGTTTTTATTCTTAATGCTCATAGCAGCCACGATTTTAACAACCATGACGATTTCATCGAATAGAAATCTGGTGAACAACGTATTAAGAGCTGTACTCAATGATAACTACCTCAATTTGATGTACCGGGAACAAAAGAAATCAGGTGCGTCGTACTACTATATTCTGTATTTCGTCTTTGCCGTGAATGCGGGCCTGTTTCTATACTTCCTGCTTTCCAGTACACTCTTTGATCGGGGTATGCCAATGTTATGGAAGTGCGTGATCCTGATCGGAATTATCTACACTGTACGCCACCTGTTTATGCAGTATTTGGCCTACGTCTACCCATTTCAAAAAGAACTTGAACAGTATACTTTTACCATTCTCATATTCAATATATTTCTAGGGCTCCTTTTGTTACCTATCAATGTTTTCATTGCCTTCAGCCCGGAGCCGATTTATACATTCTTTCTCTATACGGGATTATTCGTTGTTCTTATTGTTTACATTTTCAGGCAATTACGTGGAGTTTTCATAAGTAATAGGTTGCTATTTCATAATAAGTTCTACTTTTTATTGTACCTTTGCGCCGTCGAAATCGCACCTATGTTGCTTCTGGTTAAGTATACTGGTGCTTATGTCAGTTAACGTAAAAATTGAAATGCATGGGCGCAAAGGCTAAATCAAAATCAGATTATAACAAAATCCATACTGTTCTTGTTTCTCAGCCTAAACCGGAACGATCACCGTACTACAAATTAGAGCAGAAATACCAGATCAAAATTGACTGGAGACCATTCATTCACGTGGAAAGCGTGACCGAAAAAGAGTTTAGAAAAACGCGAATTCGGCCAGATGAGTATTCAGCTGTCATCTTCACGAGTAAGAATTCCATAGAGCACTATTTCAGAATTTGTGAAGAGATGCGGATCAAGGTGGATCCAAACATGAAGTACTTTTGTCTATCTGAAACGATTGCCAATTACCTTCAAAAATTCATCATCTATAGAAAACGTAAAGTTTTTTACGGGGCCCGGAAAATTGAAGATCTGTCAACAGCACTAGAAAAACACAAAAACAAAGAATCTTTCCTGCTTCCATGCTCAAACTTAGGCTCCAAAGAGGTGGTTGAATATCTGCAAAAAAATGAATTCAATCATACGGAAGCCATGATGTATCGCACTGTGAGTAGTGATCTATCAGACCTTTCTGATATTACATATGACGTCCTTGTTTTCTTCAGCCCATTGGGTATTAAGTCCCTTTATGATAATTTTCCTGACTTCAAGCAAAACAAAACCCGCCTGGCAGTTTACGGAAAATCCACATGCAGAGCTGTAATTGACAAGGGACTCATGATCAATATTAAGGCCCCAGCACCAAATGTTCCATCAATGACAATGGCCCTGGAGAAATATTTACGGTCTTCCAATGAATAGGAGCGTCGTCATGACCTCCGATAATATTCTAAAATTTTACACTAGACTACGTAAAACGCTTAGTCTACCTTTACCGGGAACGGCTGCTCAGCTGAATCTTGCCATCATTTCACGCCGAACATTTGCACGATCTCCAAGAGACGCCAAACAAGCTGCGGTTTGCTCTGTCATCTATCCTCATCAAAATAAGATTCGACTGGCCTTTATTCAGCGGGCAACACATGATAAAGACAGACATAGTGGCCAGATTAGTTTCCCCGGCGGTCAAATAGAAGATGGAGACAAGCATATGCTCGATACAGCGATCCGAGAATTGGCAGAAGAAACCGGCATTTCAATTTCCAAACATCACGTACTAGGCAAATTATCTACTTTATACATTCCCGTATCAAATTTCTTGGTCCAACCTTTTGTCATTGGCTTGCTCAAAAAACCGCAAGTTTTGCGTCAGGTTTCTGAGGTCGAGGAAATTTTTGGATTCGATCTTGATCGGTTAATACAACTTCCTGTTCAACGTAAATCAATTACCGGGCAAGGGTTTACCATTCCCGATGCGCCATTTTTTGACCTGGATGGGCGCACATTGTGGGGAGCCACAGCTATGATGACGAATGAATTATTGGAGGTGATCAGGAATTCGAATGAAGACGGCTCAGTTGATATTGAATAGCCTCGATTACACTATCAAGAAATGGCTACTGTACTTTTTTCCGTAAGGCAAATAATTCATCCCGAAATTGGGCAGCGGATATAAAATCCAATTCTTTAGCTGCTTTCTTCATTTTTTTCTCTGTGTCATCGATGTGGTGTAGGAGTTGATCTTGTGTCATATACTCCATGATAGGGTCTGCGGCCAATTCTATTTTCTTATCAAATGCCTCTACATAGGCGCGTTTGCCACCTTCCCGAACATCCAGAATCGAGCCTTGTCCCGTTTCTTTAATGATGGTTTGAGGTGTTATGTCATATTTCTCATTATACGCCATTTGTTTTTCTCGTCTCCGCTTTGTCTCGTCCATAGTGCGCCTCATGGATTCCGTAATGGAATCGGCATAAAAAATGACGAGACCATTGATATTTCGAGCAGCACGACCGGCAGTTTGTGTAAGTGAACGTTCATTTCGCAAAAACCCTTCCTTGTCAGCATCTAAAATAGCGACAAGCGAGACTTCCGGTAGATCAAGCCCTTCACGCAAGAGATTGACTCCAACGAGTACATCAATATGGCCAAGTCGCAATTCCTGTAAGATTTCTACACGTTCCATCGTGTCAATATCGCTATGGATGTATTTGCATTTAATGTCTAATTCCAATAAATATTTTGATAGTTCTTCTGCCATCCGTTTTGTAAGTGTCGTTACCAAAACGCGTTCCTCTACTTGAATTCGATTTTCAATTTCATCCAATAGGTCATCAATCTGATTTAGACTTGGCCGGACTTCAATAGGAGGATCCAGTAAGCCCGTTGGTCGGATCAACTGTTCAACAATAACACCGCCCGTATGGCCCAATTCATGGTCACCGGGGGTAGCACTCGCATAGATTATTTGACCGATGACTTTTTCAAACTCATCAAAACTCAATGGTCTGTTATCCAGGGCAGACGGCAATCGAAATCCATGATTGACGAGGTTAATTTTTCTGGCGCGGTCTCCTCCCCACATGCCACGCACTTGAGGAATCGTTACGTGTGATTCATCCACGATTAAGATAAAATCTTCGGGGAAATAGTCTAAAAGGCAAAAGGGCCGTGAACCGGGTTTGCGACCATCAAAAAATCGGGAATAATTTTCAACTCCATTACAGTATCCCAACTCCCTTATCATCTCGAGATCAAATGTTGTGCGCTCTTTTATTCGACGAGCCTCGATAAATCTTCGTTCATTTTCAAAGTACCCTACCTGTTCTTCCAGTTCATCTTCAATGTTTCGAATGACGTGTTGTATTCGATCCTTGGGCGCAACATAGAGGTTGGCAGGAAAAATTGCCGCGTGTTCCAATTCTTCATGGCGTTGCATCGAAACCGGATCGATTCGATCAATGGATTCAATTTCATCACCAAAAAAAGAAATCCGATACCCATAGTCTACATAGGGCAAATTAATATCCACGGTATCCCCTTTTACCCGGAAAGTAGCGCGCTCCAACGTGGTTTCTGTCCGGGAATACAAGCTGTCCACCATTTTATACAGAAATGCATTTCTGGGATATTTCATCCCTTTATTAATTCGAATGATACCATTTTGGTAATCATCAGGATTCCCCATTCCATATATGCACGACACCGATGCTACGATGATAATATCTCGTCTGCCTGAAAGTAAGGAGGACGAGGTACGCAGTCTCAGTTTGTCAATCTCCTCATTGATAGAAAGATCTTTTTCTATATACGTATCAGATACTGACATGTAGGCCTCCGGTTGATAATAATCATAATATGAAACGAAGTATTCGACGGCGTTTTCAGGAAAAAAGGTTTTAAACTCACTATACAATTGCGCGGTTAAGGTCTTATTGTGCGTGAGAATGAGGACTGGTCGATCCAATTGCTCGATAACATTTGCCAGGGTGAATGTCTTTCCTGAACCCGTAACACCCAAGAGTACCTGGGCTTCTTCTCCATCCCGAATATAATTCACCAAAGAACGAATCGCTTCAGGCTGATCACCTGTAGGCTGAAAAGGGGATACGAGTTTAAATGCCATAATGAACTACAAAACTAACTTAGTAGTAAAAGATTGCAAACAAAAGTAACTTTTCAATGCCTATGATCGTATCTTAAGAAAGGAACGTCAAACGAACCATTGCAACATGACCACGACCGAGTACAATAATTGCGTGACTAACCAGGCGGATGATCTGTATCGCTATGCGTCTCGATTAGTCAACAACCCGGAATGGGGAAAAGACATTGTACAGGAAGTATTTGAAAAAATTTGGAAAAACAAAACGAATGTAAGATTCAATGAAGTGAGAAATTATTTGTTCAGGACTACATATAATACATGCATGGATCATCTGCGAAGAACAAAATTAGCACGTAATTATTCAGAAAGTGTCGTACTGCCGAAAAGCGATACCACCGCCGGAGTGCAATTCGAACTGCAAGATTACCTCCATCAAGCCTTGAACAAATTATCTGAAATCCAACGTTCATTGATTTTGCTTCGGGATTATGAAGGTTATAGTTATCAGGAAATAGGTGAGATCACCGGACTTAATGAATCACAAGTGAAAGTCTATATTTTTCGAGGACGAAAAACATTAAAAACTCTCATAAAACAAGTAAATTACTATGAGTAATATCAATATAAATATCGACAATTACGAAGTCTATGCACTTGATTATCTCGAAAATAATCTCTCGCCGAAACTAAAGAAATCCTTTGGTTACTTTTTGGAATTTCATCCGGAGATTGCGGAAGATTTATCAGGCTCGATGAATTATAAACTTGAGCGCGTTGCACTGACCTACGACGAAAAAGAAAGTTTGAAACATCGTCCTGCCGGTGCACTTAGACCTATCCTTCCTTTTATATCCATTGCCGCCAGTATCTTACTTATTGCCTTAGTCATCTTTTTGATGACAAAGCCGGAACAACCAGGTAAGGATCATTATGCTCTCGATAATCCTCAACAATTAACTAAACCGGTAATCGATAAAGCAAATCAGGAAAATATAAAAGAGATAATTCTCACAGAAGAAAAGAACGAGCGTAACGTTGCATTCGAACCGGAAAAAGCAACGGAAAACAATAAGAATACTAGCTCTTCAGAATCAGGGAATGTAACACCAGAATCAAAACCTAAAAGTCAAACTTCCGTTGCCAAACTGAATCAAGTAGAAAAAGAGAATACTTCTCCTTTGACTCAGTCAACCAGGCCAATACCTGAAGACGAAAAACAACTGAATACGGATAAAGGGCCTGTAGTGACCGGTCACCGCGGTGTGGAACCTGCTGAAAAAAATCCATTCAATCCTAGCATACCGGAGAATGATGATAAGGGACGACTTACAAAACCTATCGCTCAGACATCAAATAATACGGACCTAGAAGTAAGAGAACTACACCAGTTACCGATTTTGGAAAAAACTAAAAGTAGTCCTATTGTTTCCACTTTAAAAACAGAAAGTACACGTGTGAGTGATTTATCGACTCGGATTCCGCAAATAGTGATACCCACAGAACATGATAAAAACGATGAAATAATCATAGCCAGTGCGTCTACAGCACCAACAAAAAAGAAAAAATTCAGACTTCGAAATTTAATTCCTGAACAATTCGCCGGCCTGACCAGGGATGACATCAAAGAGTCCCTATTGCCCGAAGCGATTACAGCCAGATAAGTTGAATTCATCGGATAATAGTCACTTAAATAATTAATCTTAAAATAATCAAACCATTATGAAATACTTATTATTTATCCTCTATTTATTATTGCATGCTCCTGTTTTTGCCCAGCGTGATACTGTGGAGATCCGAGATGGAGGAATCTATGTGCGTGATACAGATGGCACAGTCGTCAAAATAAATCCAGGCGGCATTCATGTTTATGTTGAAGACGACTCAGTCGATATTCGTATTGGCAATCCGGATCGGGATCCTTATCGAAATGTACGTACACGTTGGATACTGATGGATATCGGTACAGACATTCTGATAGCCGATGAAAATTATTACGTTGAAGGAATCGACCCATTCGAACTAAATGCATGGAAAAGTACAAATGTCAATTTACACCTTTTCCAACAGCGAATAAATCTCATTAATCATGCCGTCAACCTTAAATGGGGTCTTACATTTCAATTTCACAAATACTATTTCAATAATCCGTTCATTTTGGAAGCGGATCAACCAATGTCGACATTCACTTATCTAGGTGATATGGACATTCGCAAAAAAGATTGAGTTCAACATATCTGACCATGCCTATCATGCTGAACTTTGAGACTAATTCACGACGTAAAAGTCGGTCGTTTCATATCAATATTGGAGCCTACGGCGGTCCCCGCCTGGGTTCCAATTTTAAAACCAAAGGCGATGGAGATAAGAATAAAGTAAAGGATGATTTCAACTTAGTCAAGTGGCAATACGGCTTGCGCGCGGAATTAGGATATGGTTGGTTCAAGATGTATGGAACACTCGGATTAAATGACCTGTTCCAGGAAGACAAAAACAATGGATACAAAGTGACGCCACTTAGTGTAGGATTTATTTTAATTCCGTTTTAGTCTAAGCTAAATAAATTAAAAGGGGAATCCTTTTTGAGGACTCCCCTTTTTTTATGTTTTTTATAATATTATCATCAGTCAATTTTGACCATTTTCATTGTTGCAAGACCAGTACCTGACCGCAAAGAACATATGTAAGCGCCGGTGCGTAATTTATCTGTCATACGCCAGCTATTCATTCCTGCATTTCCAATTAGATCTTCAGACTTTATCAGGACTCCTTCCATTGAATAAATGTGTAGAGCTACCAACCCTGAGCGTTTTAAATAAAATTCAATTTCAGTTTCATCCGTAAAGGGATTCGGATGATTTTGAAACAATTGGATGGCTGAATTCTTCGCATAGTTGTAATTCGCAGAAAGGCCGGCTGGTGGACACCAGGCACGACCCATATCGGAGATAACTACTGAAACCGGATTTTCATTTGAAACTGCTCCCGTATAAATATCTACAATTCCCAATGTTCCAAGCGCATTACTGAAGTACCAGATATTGCCAACATTATCGATGGTTATCTGAGATGAATTTGCAGAAGGAATAATGCTCAACTGTGTGAATGTATTTGGGTTAGTCGAATATTCCCAAATAATATTTGCACTAATGTTATTGAAAATCGACATGACCATTCGTTCATTATCCAAGCCACCATCCAGCACCACAAAATCACCAAAATTTCCTATAGGAACGCTTCCATTGGTCAAGTTTTCTTGCGCAGAATCAAAACTCTTGCCGTCACTGCTCATTTTAATTCGATAGATATCTACGATTTGATTTGTCTGTTCGGGGCCGTAATATAAATGACCGTATTTATAACTGGCTGCTGCGGCTGTAAGCGTTCCCGGCACGCTGACGTCACCAACCTCGGCCGTTTCACCGGTTATTAAATCCACCCAAAAGAAGGTCATCCCGGAGGCATAATACCCGATACCCAAGTCATCATTTACCGCAACGGCGTTTGTCCCTGTTGTTACGCCGGTATTTGAAACTAAAGTAAAATCTCCTGTTGCTGTGTTGATAGAATAATATTGACCTGCAGAATTAATTGCATAAATTAATTCACAACGTGGTTCGTCGCACGTACCCGATGTATCAGCCACTATGAGCTGGCCGGTGCAAGTATCTGCATTCCCGCCAGCATCCGTTACGATGACAACATATGAAAAGGTATCCATGGGAGATTCCAGATCATCACATGAAATCATGATGGAATCAGCCAAAATAAAACTAACTGAAACATCGCCACAATTATCTTCACTCATGCCGGCAATATCTTCAGCATAAATAGTAATTCCATTTGTGTCTTGTATGAACTGTACTCCAATTTCCTCACATACCGCTGTTGGTGGCTGACAATCAATCAGGATGACAACAGTCTCGCAGGATACGTCGCCACCGCACATATCCGATGCATTCCACCGGATACGATGTACACCGAAAGTTAAATATTCAGGCAAATCTCCGGTTCCATTTAAATCTGAATTAAAGCCGACTTGGTCGTCATAGTCGAAATCGATATCCCACACTAATTCTGACGTTGAGTCACAATTCACGACTTGCGGAGGCGTGATCAGCACATGCACTTCACAACCATCATCCGGATTTAGTTGACAGCCGCTTTGCATGACAGTATCAGGGCAATTAATTAGGGATATTTCATCTGATTTAATAATGTAAATATTCTGATCAAATTCACCGATAACGGAATCCGAACTTGAACTACATGAGCTAATTACTGTCCAATGACGAATAATATGTCGGCAGGTATCACCAGAAACGTCTACTTCCTCATCGACATAATCGCTTTCAACTTCGTCGCATGATGACGCACTGATGAATGGCTTCCCTGTTTGGTCAGGGTGCGTCGATCCACCCAAACAAGCATCGATCACGACATGATCCGGCCAAATAATATCGGTACTCTGCGGATTGCAATCCAGAATATAAATATGCTGAATACAAGAATTGATTTCACCTCCGTCATTACTGATAATAAATTCACGTGTAATAGCCGGTAAATAATTTCCATTTTCATAAATACTTCTTCCACAAATTGTATTGACCTCAAAGTCTTCCGATATTGTAAAATCACATTCGCTCATAGCCAGACCATCCTGGCCCCAAACCCGAGGGCCATTATATGTTTGTCCTTTACAATAGACGACCCAATCCTCGTCATCAATCACGACATCTTCCACATCATCCGGATCAGAAACAACTGAACCAAAAATCGACAAATCATCCAGGTCTATTTCAAACGAACAACTCACGGTAATATCAGGAGGACAGGTCAACGATGGGGCCAGATTACTCTCGACAAATACGCGTGAAATGCATGAACTAAAATTTCCGTAAATGTCCCATACGCCTAATTCAATTAATATTAATTGTCCAGCTTCTTCACAACAAAATTCTTCATAGTCATGCCACTCGGTGTCATTATAGGAGGTGCCATCACATGTACCCTGGATTACGCGTCGTAATTTCATAGAGGCTATCCCACAAGCATCTGAAGAGTAGTTATCAATATCATCGATATGAATAACATCCTGTCCTGATCCCAAATAAATCGTCAAATTATTTTCACAACGCGCTTGCGGCGGAATTTCATCGGCAATATGCAATGAGCTTGTACAACTGGCCTCATTGCCACATCCGTCAATTGCCGTAAATGTCAGGGTATGCCAACCAATAGGTAAATTGTTTATTACAAAGGCCGGATCATCATATGTTCCTAAATTTATTACATCTCCTGCCGAAGATGTGACCAGATATGTGACATGTGAACAATCATCCGATATTTGAGGATGCGGGACATGATAGTTTGCATAACAATTTGTAATTAATGTGCTGCCGGATAGTTCACTTTCACATGAAATTTCCGGTGCTTCATCATCTACTAATCGTATACTCTGAATAAAGGATACGTACTCACCGGTGCACATATTAACAACCTGCCAATTTCTATCGATGATAACGCCACAATTCAAATAATGTATATAGTCGTCGTATTCACCCCATACATCACAATTCATATTTAATTCATCACCTATTTCATCAGGTTGTGGAATACCATCCATATTCAAATCCCAATCACCACTGCATAATATTGCAGGAGCATCCGTCCCATCTCTATTTGGAAAAATATTCGTTGATGAAAATGATGGAACTCTCAGATTAATCGTATCTGTGCAAGAAGTTGTATTGCCTTGCCCATCTGTTGCAGTCCACGAACGGTAAATTGTCCTTGTATAAGGTCCACCGTTGGTACAATCCAATTCCACGATATTGTCTGTGTACGCCAGTGCAATATCACCGCAGTTGTCGTAATCTGTAACTGTAAATGGCCCAACTCCGGAAGTTGGGCTTATCGTATAGCCCTGTGGGATTGGAAATGGAATGGAATCCAGCGGATCCGTACTCGGGTCAACTTCGTTTCGACAATTAATATCTACAGATCCACATTGCAACGGCGTAATGTAGTAGTCTTCATAATGAATGTAACCCCAACACATATTTCCTGACGGATCCTGAACAGAGGCAATGATGGTCTGCTCGATATACGCAGCGGTAATCGGATTTGGCACAGGGCTACCATCCAATGTGGTGAGCGTTACGATATAATTATCATAACAACCATATGGCCCCCCTTCCAGTACCATGTCGGCTGTGACCAATACCTCACAATCATTATCCGGAGACAAATTTATATTGGCATTGCAGGCATCATCTGTAATTGGATTAGGAAATTCAACTATTATAATTGAAAATGAGCATGAATCCACATTTCCATCACTATCCTCAGAAGCCCAACTCTGACTGGTTGTGCCTATAGGAAAGTCATCACCAGATGTCAAGCCACTTCCGTCTGTTTGCAACAAGGCCACAAGGGCACAATCACCAGAGGTTGAAACAACATAGTTTATGCTTACAGCACAGTCTCCCGGATCAGCTGTGACCGTGATGTCAGCCGGACAATTGATAGTCAAAGGCACACAATTTTGAGCCCAATTCTCCTCCAGGCCAGTGAATGAAATGGTAAAGAGAAACAATAGCCTGATTGCGATATTTCGATTGGATGATTTCATGAATTAACGTCTTGTCAACTAAAAGACATCAAAATATGAAATTTGTCTTACTATCGCAATTGTGGTGAAGTCAATCTACCTCCATCCTTCAATGAAACTGTTGGAATATGGGTAGATTTCTCTAACAAAGTGGCCTAGGTATTTGCAATCTTCTTGTACAAATGCATGATTGATTCCGGAAGCATTTCCGGGAGTGTTAATATTCGGTAGTGATTGATACCAAACATTTGAGGAAGATAATATTTTGCTTGTTGTTCTATAGCCAGGGCGTAAGTTCCAATATCCATATCATACAGTTCCCTTACTGTATGGTTGATGTCTTTCACGCCATATTGCCCTCCATATTGATCATAGTCATTCGGTTTCCCGTCTGACAAAAGAATGACCCATTTTTTCTTTGATGGTCTCTTTTCCAACAAAAAACCCGCATGTCGCATGGCCGGTCCAATGCGCGTAAAACCCATCGGTGAAATTCCCCCAATATTCACTTTCCCCCTATTCCATTTGTCATCGAAGTGTTTCAATGTAACATAATGGCAAAAATTTCTAGTCTTAGAAAAGAATCCGTCGACCTGGAAATCAATATCATACTCGGAAAATGCTTCTCCCAATAAGATCACTGCTTCTTTTTCAATATCAATGACCTTATGGCCTGCTACATAGCTGTCACCAGAAAGACTCAAATCAATTAAAAATAATATAGAGAGGTCGGCTTTTCGTTTGCGTTTGGAATTATATAGTTTTTCATTCGGAGATTTCCCTGCCCGTATATCAACAAATGCATCGATTACTTCGTCAAGCGCAAATTCATCGCCGTCTGTTACCCGTCGAATTCTCTTCATTTCATTTTGAATAGAAGCCAACATTTTTTTTAATTTGAGGAGGACGTTTTTATTATTTCCAATAATTCGCTGAGCGTAAGAGATATCCTTACCCCGAAATAAAAGGGGATATACTTTGCAATGATTTTCAATAAAATTTCGCTGCTTAAAGTGCCATTCAGGATATTCATAATAATATCCATTCTCTTTGAGTTCCTTGCTTTGTGCGATTGTTAGATTACCAGTGAATTCCGCTCTGTAGACCGAGTGAACGACATCATCCACCCGGACAGTATGTTTCATATTGATGTCCTGCAACGCATCCAGATCATCTTCCAAACTGTCATCTCCATCAAAATCCCTCCATATATCATCAAACTCTTCGGCTGTCTCAATTTTTTCAAAATTATGCGTTATCATAAATTCCTCTTGCTTCTCTCTATCATGTTGAACAGTGATAACTTCGTCTACAGGATTCGCTTCAAGTTCAGTAGTAATTTCATCTTTTTGGTCATTATCGTCACCTAGAAGCGGAGCTATATGTTGCAATTCTTCACCGGCAATTAATGTATTATCGACCATCCATTTGCCATAAAGCCATGATTTATTTTCGATGTGACTAAGTTCGTTGTACAGCGGTGTGAAATTTTCATATTCTTCTGCCAAGGCGTCCAGTACGAAATGTGCATTTTGCTGGGCCATCTGTTCACTCGTAAATTTTTCCGACTTCTCATCAGGACGCCAGTTAAGCTTGAGTTCCTTTTGTTTACATAAAAATAAAACTCGATATAAATAATATTTAAAATTTAGTTTGCGGTCGTGATACTCATTTATTTCCGCAGGTAAGTAGAATTGATTTCCTCTCCAACCACCGACACTTTCCGCAGTTATCAATTCGATGGGATGGCCACTCATAGCGCATGCCAAAAGCGTCAACCGATATCGCAGATCTTGCAGACACACCGTGTCTGCATTGTTTTCATTCGGCTCGTTTCGTTTTTTCCAGGCCAAATATTTTTTGAAAATCAGTTCAACTACATCCATTATGTTTAGAGGATGAGATTACAAATGTCAGCAAGCGCATCAGCTGTTTCCTGCTCGTCAGTTAGTGGTTCAATGATAGCCACTTTTACGGCCAATCGCGGAGGCAGGCCCGATGAAATAAGTTTTGCGGCATCAACCAACAAGCGGGTTGATGCTGTTTCAGCCAACCCAAATTCTTTGAGATTTCGGATTTTGTTTCCAATCTTCACAAGCTTACCGGCTAAATCTGAAGCTATTCCGGTTTCTTCCTGCAAGATTTTAATCTCGACATCACTGGACGGGTATTGAAAAGATACAGAAACAAAGCGCTGGCGCGTTGAAGGTTTTAATTCTTTAAATCCTTTTTGATAACCCGGATTAAACGACGCGACCATCATAAATCCCGGATCTGCTACCACTTCTTTTCCCAATTTATCCATGTACAATGTGCGTCGATAATCACTTAAAGAATGAACTGCAACTAAAATATCAGGTCGGGCTTCGGCCACCTCGTCTAGATAGATAATGTGCCCATTTTTTGCAGCGACCACCAGAGGTCCATCGACCCAAACGGTTTCGGCATTTTTAATAATAAATCGACCGATTAAATCCGTAGATGAGGTTTCTTCATGACATGTGATGGTTAATATTTCTTTATTCAACTTATAAGCCATGTACTCAATAAACCTGGTCTTGCCGGTCCCTGTTGGGCCCTTTAATAATAAAGGAAGTTGATTTCGGTATACATGCTCAAAGACATCACATTCTTTTCCGATTTGATAATAAAACGGTTCTTTCTCAATTTTCATAAGATCTTAAGGTAATGATGTAAACAGACTGACAAGGCATTCATTTCTTTGAATACCATGTGTCAGCTTTCCATCTGTTAATATGTTTAAGTCGACTAGCTTGCAGTTGTTTGAATAAATCCTTCTTCTGTATTCAAAGCTTCATCCTGGGGTCTGCCATATTTAATAAAATCAGCAATGTACATTCCGACACCTGTTGCAAACAAAAGGGCAGCACCCATCATAACGTAAAAGTGAACGGCGATTTCATTTTGCGCATCCATGAAATTCATACCGACTTTTCTTTCTAAATAGACTTGTGCTACACCGGCAGCAGCAAGCGCAGTAGTCATTCCGATCATACCTATGTTGGCCAACCAAAAGGCAACTTGTCCTCTTGAATTTAGGTAGACTTTTCTGCCGGTCATCATTGGCATAGAATATGAAATAATGGCAAATATCAACATCCCATATGCTCCCCAAAATGCAAGGTGGGCGTGCATGGCGGTGACAAGTGTTCCGTGTGTCCATAAATTAACAGATGGTAATGTGTGGGCCACACCCAAAAGACCTGCTCCTGCAAATGAAGTAATGGCACATCCTAATGTCCAGAATAAAGCGATTTTATTTGGATGTGTTTTTCCTCCTTTTCGATACATGCTAAATGCAAATAGAGCCATACCTAAAAATGCCAACGGTTCTAATGCTGAAAATATACCACCGATAATTAACCAGTATTTTGGCGTTCCAATGTAATAGTAGTGGTGTCCTGTTCCTAATATTCCGGAAATAAAGGTCAGTCCCACAATGACATACAACCACTTTTCGATGACCTCCCGATCGACACCAGTTAGTTTTATTAATAAATAAGCTAGAATACCACCCATAATTAATTCCCATACGCCTTCAACCCATAAATGGACAACCCACCAGCGGAAGAAAGAATCCATGGTCTGATTATCAAACCAAATCATCCCCGGCAAATAGAGTAAGGCTGCAAAGAGCAAGCCCATAGATAATACCATCGATGTGGTGGTACGCCGTTTTCCTTTCCAAAGGGTCCCTAATATTATTCCTAAAAACAAGAGCACATTGGCTACGACTAAATAATCTAATGGCCTTGGTATTTCAAGAAATTTTCTTCCTTCCCACCAATTAAAGTGAAATCCTATAACTGCTGCAACACCTACTGCTGCGAGGGTCCAAAATTGCAATTTCGCAAGAGGAACGGAAATAAGTTCCCGCTGTGTCTCTTCCGGAATAATATAATATGCGGCACCCATAAAACCGGTCAGTAACCACACAACCAGTAAATTGGTGTGGGTCGCACGTGCGGCATTGAATGGGATAAAATCATGAAACCATTCATCAAATCCTACACGCGCAATTCCCATGATGAACCCGTATATGATTTGCAATACGAGTAATAACATGCACAAGGCAAAGAAATGATAGGCTACTTTTTGCGATTTATATTTCATGTTCTTTGATTTTTAATTTGAAGATTCAGGTTTAAGATCAGGCTCAGGAGGAAATCCGTTTAAATCGATTTCATTGATCCATTTTAAAAAAGCTAACATGGCATCAGCCTCTTCCTCAGACATGCCGTAAGCGACCATCTGTCGGTCATGGGGTGCCCAGGGAACAGGAGACATCATGATGGTTTTAATTATAGCCGGATCTGTGCGATCATAGACTCTTGTCAGTTCAGGCGCATAATAGGCTCCTTCTCCAAGTATGGTATGGCAACCCATGCAATTATTTTTTTCCCATAATTTTTTGCCCATGATGACCTGTTCATCAATATTGGCATCATTTGTTTGCTCGGGTACCCCTTGACTCATTGTGTTCCACGTCAGCCCCAAAAAAATGGCAAACGAGATGATGGTCCCTCCAAAGAAGAAATACTCGGCTTGTTTTTTTGTTAACATTCTAAGGTTTTTTAAAGTGAATATGTAGCAAAGTCGCAACCTGGCCCTCCCAGACTGAATGAATATTTCGTAACTAGGGTTTCCAAGCAATTTGACAGCATAAATATACATAATAAAATATATAAAGACTTTTTTATCTTTTATTATTTTATAGTTCGCTATGATATCCAAATCCACGAAATACTGTTTGAAAGTCATCATCCACCTGGCTCAATCACACGAGGCAAATAAGAAGTTCACCCTGGCTGAATTATCCCAAGAATTGAACATACCGAAACACTTTCTTGGCAATCTACTTCAGCAACTAACAAAGCAAGAGATGTTGTCCTCTCAAAAAGGACGAAACGGCGGATTCTATCTGACAGAAGAGCATCTACAAAAGCGACCGATGGATTACATCCAACAAATAGAGGGAGGTGAATTCATGAATCAATGTATACTTGGAATGAAACCTTGTGATGATGCCAACCCCTGCCCTCTTCATTCAATTTTCTTCAAGCTTCGTCAGAGTTTTCTTAAAGAAATGGGCCATGTTACACTTGAGGATTTGGTCAAAGATTCACCAATCCTTCCTTTGACTAATCCAACGGATACATAAGATTGGAATGGTCAACCAGGAAAGCAAACAAACGACAATCAAAATCATGCCCATAGCCCCACTATAGAATTTTTGAATCACAGCACCCGTATAACCCATTAACGCAGAAATGTCCAATTTCAATAATATGAACGTACGTGCCAGGTCAATAGGATTGAAAATCATACTTCCCAGCGCAAATTTTTCAAGCGGATAATCCTTAAAGTACAACAGCGCTAATAATAAAATGCCGTCATAGATCAAGGCGAGAAACAACCAAACCAGAATGGCCAAGCCAAACCCTTTTATTCTGTTTTCATTTTTGAGAGCAATAATCAAAGCGAGACCGGAAAAAATGCAGGATAGGACGCAACCCATCGCTACCAATATCAAATATGTTGTCCAATGCTCCGTTTTAAATATCCCAAATACAATAGCCGGAACACCGATACCAATTACGAGACTGAAGACAAGAGAAATTGAAATTCCGCCATATAAACCAAGAATGACCGAGGTTCTCGATAACGGTTGTGCCAAGAGAAATTCCAGAAAATCCCGAGAATTATAATAATACATGGTAC
The DNA here is from genome assembly GCA_965249735.1 of Saprospiraceae bacterium. Lineage (GTDB taxonomy): Bacteria > Bacteroidota > Bacteroidia > Chitinophagales > Saprospiraceae > JANQSS01. The sequence continues at coordinate 136,177 of CBDFMS010000016.1, forward strand.
CGATTAGAATCGCCATCAAAGGGGACATGATTAATACGATATTGAGCAGGCTTATCATCACTTTCGTTGGATCATTGCTCATCATGAACAAGCCCATTGTGATAAGCAGATAAAACCCCATGTATATAAAAATCCATCGACTGCGCATCAGGTCATAGAACCCATATGTCATAATTTTCATCCAATTCATGCGCTTTGTCTTACCACTATTGTTAGAATTTAAATTGACCCCAGTAATGATGGAATTGCTTTTTCAACGGTAGGAGCTGCCGTCTGTTCTTTGAGTTTCAAAATAGAATCGTAATAATGCACTTTGCCATCTAATAAAAATAATATTTTATCACACATCTCATCAAGGAGACTTAAAATATGAGTTGTGATTAGTATACATTTACCTGCAGCCTTCTCTTCTAACAAAAAATTCTTAAGTTTTAATTGAGACATGGGATCCAAGCCGGTTGTTGGTTCATCTAATATTATCGTATGTCCACTGTACATCAATGTCACTAGAATATTTACTTTTTGTTTCATGCCGCCAGACAAGGCGTTAAATTTTTTATCAACAAACTCATTTATTCCTAATATATTCGTCAGTTCTTCCTCACGGTCATAATCTTTCCGTAAGTCCTTCAACAATTCCAGTAATTCACTCACTTTCAAATTACTCGGAAACTGAGCAACTTGCGGCAAATAACATACATCCTTTCGATAAGCCCATGCCTTATTTACAGATTTGCCTTGATAATAAATAGCGCCTTCATCGGGTCTAATTAAGCCTAAAATACATTTGATCAACGTTGTTTTACCCGAACCATTGGGTCCGACTATTCCGATGAATGCATCCGAGGGAAAGGTAATATTGATGTCATCCAGTACTTTCAGTTTTCCGAATGACTTTGATATGTTTTGTACATCGATCATTTGATTGGTTGCAAGCTCGGAAGTGGGTCACGTACTTCCACCGGTGTAAATATCGGGCTCACGCTCTCCGCAAAATTAATAATATCTACCAGAAGGCTGCGCATCAATACAATCGTCTCAGGCGCCTGACCCAAAACATGTGAAAACAGTTTTACAGGATAGTGTGGTACATCACCTACATTGTCTTTATCAAGATCATATCCGGAGTAGGAACTCCAATAATTGCCTTCAATAATATTTCCATGTATAGATCCATGAATTTCAAAATCAAGGTGATTGTTAATAAAATTATTTAATCGAATATTATTTTCTTCACATCCACCCGAAATCGTCATGCTGCAACCATTTCGTTCAAAAGTATTTCGCTCATAATTAATTCTGCTCGACCCTTCGACATAAATTCCGATGGTATTGTAATCAAAATAATTATTTTCAATAACACCATCCCTTATTTCCTTCAATAATAATCCATAAGCCGAACGTCCCCAATTATCCTTGAATAGATTATTGCGCATTACAATGCGATTGGAAAACATCACGGCAACACCTACGCCATTATCCACGAACCGATTATCCGAATAAACGTCATCATTGGAGAACATAAAATGTAATCCATATCGCGTATTTTTTCGACTCGTATTATTTTTTATTTCACTTTCATGAACAAACTCGAAATATATACCATCGCGATGTCCCAAAAGCTCATTTTGATCAAGTAACAGGTTCGTGCAATACCAGGCATGAATTGCATTTCCGGAAGCAGATTCAACGTCGGGTTTTCCTTCAATGTAATTATTCATTACCGTCGTAAAACTTGTATGCTCCAGGTAAATACCGAAAAAACATTTTATTATTCTATTATTTGATACAACACAGTGTTTCCCATTTTTTAGGTGAATTGCTGCATTTTCTTTTAGATAATTGGTTTTGACACCTTGAAATTCGATCCCAATAACTGAAACACTGTCGGCAATTACGGTTAATATTTCACCACCGGCGGCTGCATGGAATACCGGAAAATCAACTCCGATTAAAACCAAAGGTTTTTCGATAACCGTGTTCTCAAGGAGATATGTGCCATTGGAAATAAGAAGTGTATCCCCCGAATCCATTTGAGCTAGCACTGATGGCATTGAATCGCCGGGTGTCATGTACCAGGTGCGTGCGGACAATTCTGAAGCAAGACACACCAATGCCATTATCAATAACGAAATGTTGATCCCAGGTTTGACAGCCATTATTACTTAATTCGCAAAGATTTAAGGTTAGACCAGGAATAAACCGCACCGGCCAATTCTTTTTGTTGCGCTTTGGCTAAGTCGGTTGATTGATAAGCGGAAATAAAACCGCCCATGGGACTTGGCAACTTTTTACTGATCAAGTAACCAGCATTTTGAGCTTCGATCAACGATTTGGGATTCTTGTAGTCGACAACCATCTGGAACTTGAGATTTTGATCTCCATTGTCCCTGACAAAGTCAATCAAGCACTCGACGGAATCAAATTTCTTAATTTTTCCCTTTTTGGTGACAATTTCGGCACCAAAGCGATGATCGGAAATGGTCATTTTGCATTCATCACATTGATCTTCCCCGAACCGGATAGGTTCAGTTCCTACTTCGCATGAGACAACAAAAAATGAAAGGACCAAACACAAATACATAGCACTCAAATACTTCATGGTTGCTTTTTCCTTAATATCCATGCAAACAACGCCAAAATAAATGAAACGACAATACTAATGCCCCCAATATGTGGATAGGACTTTGCAATAAAGTTGAGCAGTATTTTCGATCCAATCAAGGGTGGTTGATATGCCTGACCTTCAAATACCATCGGAGCTTTAGGATCGAGATTATGCCCATAGTCATATTCCCACAGATAAAAATCATACAAGCCTGCAGCCATACCGACCGCCAATAAGATCACCCAGGTCAAGTACATCCATTTGCGATTAGCCAATGCCACAAGAAATGCCAGAAACATAAAACCAGCTACTATCCATGGCAGATAAGTCAATTCGGGAATGGACTCGGGCACAATAGCTTTCATACCTACATAATGATTCAAGATGTTGATATTTTGAAGCGTGCCTGGTTCACTTCCCCCAATCTTGTCGATATAGATGTGCAATTTGACTCCTGAGGGATATTGAGGTGCGATCAATGTGATCTGCCAAAGTGGAAGAAAATAAAGAGTGATCAACACAACACCAGCTAAACCCATCAATATAGAAGGCCACTTTTTCATAAGCTAAAATAATGTGAAGAAAAAAGTCCGCACCTGTCTGAAAAGACCATCAACACAACAGATGCGGACACATAACCTGAATAGAAAAAAATTACTATATCAATTTTAAATCAATCTATATCTGATTCGGACATCAATTAAAAATCAATGTCTTCAGCCAAACTCCATTTCAATGGTGTATTCGAGTTTTTGGAAGAGACTCGAATATATCCTTGCATTTCCTGATGTAATGCACTACAAAAATCTGAACAATAAAATGACGTTATTCCTTCAAACTGAGGTTCCCATTTCAACGTTTCAGTTTGTCCCGGCATAATTAACAGTTCAGAATTTCGTGCCCCTTGTACAGCAAAACCGTGTGGTACATCGTAGTCTTGTTCAAGGTTTGTCACGTGAAAATAAACCTCGTCACCAACTTTTATTCCTTCAATATTATCCGGAGCAAAGTGGCTTCTGATCGTTGTCATATATACATGCACAATATTTCCGTCCCGGACAACTTTGGTTTCTTTTTCACCAAGTGCACGATAGGGGTGTTTATTTTCCTCCAGCCTAAATATTTTTTTACTGTTCGGAGTAATTCGCCCTGCGGAAATTCCTTGTGCATAATGCGGTTCACCTACGGTAGGAAAGTCGAGGAGCAATTTAATTTTATCTCCACTGATGTCATACAATTGCGCTGACTGGCTCAACTCAGGTCCAGTAGGTAGATATCGATCTTTTGTGATTTTATTTAATGCCACCATATATTTTCCTTCAGGATTTTTTGAATCTCCTCCAGGAATCATTAAGTGACCAACAGAATAATAACAAGGAGCACGATCAAGTACTTCCCATGTTCCTACTTTCCATTTGACAATTTCTGATGAAATAAAGAATGTTGTATAGGCATTTCCTCTACCGTCAAATTCTGTGTGTAATGGTCCAAGACCAGGTCTTTTAACAACTCCACCAACAACTTCTTCATATTTGATAACAGGAATACCGGAAATCGTTGTTTCAAAAGCCTCCCGCTCGATGGCATCCAACATTTTAGTGAAGGAGTGAACCGTCAAATCCGCTGATAGTTTTCCACTACCAACGATATATTCACCTGTAGGATCAACGTCTACTCCGTGTGGTGATTTAGGTGTAGGGAGGAAATAGACTAAACCTGGACAATCTTCTGGTGTAAGTACTTTTACTGTTTTAACTTCTGTTGAAGTCGCCATATGCGTTTCATCACTATATCGGTTAACAAAGTGACGGCCCGGAATTGTTTTTGCTTTTCCTTCCGCTAAATACTTTTCGGCCAATTTCCAGTTGACTGCGGCAATAAAATCTTTATCATTTTGTGAAGCAGTCACTTCCTTAAGTGTATGGCTTTGTTCGGTATTGTATGTAGTAAAGAAGGTCCATCCATGTGATTTTCCTTTTCCTGAATGTGCCAAATCATAGTCAAACGCAGGTAATAAAACCTGGAAAGCAATGTTCATTTCTCCTTCTTCCTCAACTTTTACGAATGTCAACATTCCTTTAAAGTTTTCTTTATAGGAATTGATCGCCACATCTTTTTGAGGGATTGGCACGCTAAAGCGAGTACCAGCCACAACATATTCTGTGTTTTCTGTAGTAAATGGTGAACTGTGGTTACCACTACTGTTTGGTATTTCAATAATCTCCGTGGTTTCAAATGTCGTGAGATCAATACGAGCTATACGAGGTGTATTATTTCCATTGATGAAAAGCCACCGACCATCGGTGGTGCCGTCAGTTTGTGACAGCTCTGGGTGGTGAGCATCGTCCCAAGGGATCTGACCATACGTGGTCTTCAACATAGGCTTTGTTTCCTCATTGAAGCCATAGCCTTTTTCTGCATCGAGTGAAAAAACAGGGATGACACGTAAAAGGCGACCAGAAGGCAAACCATATACACCAACCTGACCACTAAATCCACCAGAAAAGAATCCATAGAATTCATCGTATTCCCCAGGTGCAACATATACAGCTTCTGCTGAATTGCCTCCAAGTGCACCTGATGAACCTGTAGATTCATTGGTGCTACATGAGCTATTGAACATCAAAAATAAAACGACCATAGATACGGTCAAGATTGAAGAAAAAATTAGTAATCGTTTCATTGCTTTAGTTTTTTAAATAAATGACGCGTCAAAGATAAACCATTTTAAGGAATAAAAGTATTTTTTCTCTTTTATGTTAATAAATCGTACATTTGCCATTGAAACGACATCCAATCAAGATCGTTTCAACACATATTAAGCACACGATTGATGTATAGTAAACCTTGCAAATATGCCATTCGGGCCATCCTGTTTCTTGGTAAAGAAGCAAGCGCTGAAAACAAACTTGGTGTTCAGAAAATAGCTGATTCACTCAATATCCCTAGGCACTATTTAGCCAAAATACTTCAACGTCTGTCGAAACATAGGATGATATCCTCTATTAAAGGACCCAGAGGAGGATTCTATCTCACCGATAAGAACCTTGACAATGCACTGCTGGATATCATCGAATGCATGGATGGTTCGCATGTATTGACCAGTTGTATTTTAGGTCTACCGGAATGTTCAAGTGTTGATCCTTGTCCAATGCATGAACAAACTCTATCTTGGCGGTCGAAAATCATTCAACGGTTATCCAGCACCACCATACGCCAGGCTGTGGAGAACCTAAGTGAAAACAGATATAACATCTAAATTCTAAACACTCAATTTATTAAATCAAACGAACGATATGAAATATTTGACAATGATGCTCGTGTTCCTTTCAGGAATACTCATTTTAAGCTGTAGCTCCGAACCCAAAGACCCTGCATCCTCCTCTACTCCTCCAAAAAAAGAAGTAAAAGCAGATGACGGCAAAGGTGTTGGTGAGACTACTACAGTAAAACTCAATAATCCGCTTAATGCTGATATGGTTAAACGAGGTGAGGCCATCTACGATATGAAATGTGCCGCATGCCATCGACTCACTACACAGCGTGTGGTAGGACCAGGATGGGCCGGTTTGACTGACAAAAGAAAACCGGAATGGATCATGAATATGATCACGAACGTTGAAACGATGTTGGAAAAAGATCCCGCAGCCCAAAAACTATTAGAGGAATGTTTGACTCGCATGCCGAATCAAAATGTTACCATTGATGATGCACGTGACGTCCTTGAGTTCATCTACAGTAATGACGCTGAACAGAGCAAGAAGGGATAGCCGCTGAATCTTCACATATTATGGCTGTAAATGGCTCCTTGACGGGATTACATCCCCTGACCAGTTGGTTGAAAATTGTCCTCTTCAATTTTCTGGTTGCCGCCCTCATCGGCGCATCCATGCGATTTGCCTTTATCATGGAAATTCCGGGATATAATTACCGGAATTTTCTCCATGCACATTCACATGTCGCACTATTAGGCTGGTTGTTTGGTGCATTTTTCATCCTTGTGATTCACACTTTTCAGCTGCCGGTTCATCGATACAAAAGGCTCTTCTGGCTGCTTCAGGTAAGCGTTTTCGGAATGTTGATCGCATTTCCTTTACAAGGGTATGGACTCTTCTCCATATTCTTCTCAACAGCGCATATCATTCTTTCATATGTTTTTATTGCACGTGTTTATAAAGACATTAAAGGTTCAAACAGCCGAAAACGTCGATTATCAGAAAAACTCCTTTTTACTTCCCTATTTTTCCTATTTCTCGCTTCAATAGGAACCTGGGGCCTGGGTCTGATCATGAATTCGTCACTTAAGGGAACTGCGTGGTATTATGCGGCGATTCAATTTTTTCTACACTTCGAATTTAATGGTTGGTTTGTGTTTGTAGTTGTTGCTTTATTTCTTCGGGCATTTTCAGGATCTGTTGAAATTGTGATTACGAAAGGGCTCAAGTTGTTTTATTACCTCCTGGTCATATCATGCTTCCTCACCTATGCATTAGCGATTACATGGTCAAATCCGGAGAATATTCTTTTTTGGACCAATAGTTTGGGCGTGATTCTCCAACTCGCAGCTTGGATATATTTTTGTATTTGGATATGGAATAATAAAGTTGCCATTCAAAAAACACTTACTCCAGAGGTCTTTACACTTTGGCACATTGCTTTTCTCTGTTTAACTGGTAAGATTGTAATCCAGGCTCTGGTAGCTATCCCTTCAATTGCAATAATTTCATATACGATTCATAATTTCGTAATTGGGTTTATTCACTTACTCATGCTCGGCTGTCTCAGTATCTTCATTTTTGGATATTTAAAACACATTAATATTTGGACACATAAGAGCGGGCTTCTAAAATACGGAATTTGGATTTTCATCGTAGGTATTGGCTTGTCGGAAGCATTGCTATTTTATCAGGGGATTCGGTTGTGGATGGAGATAGGATTTATCTCAAATTATTACATCCTCATATTTCTATTTTCACTACTTCTACCTATCGGTGTAGGTCTATATTGGTTAGGGGCACTGCGCACACCCGGTGCGGCGGTCAGACATGATTGAGCTATTCAATATAATAATCAGAATAACTCCATTCGAAATCGGATAGAGACGTATATCGTTTTAATATTTTTCGATCTTCAGCAATCGCTTCGAGGATAAGATCAAAAATTTCTTTTTCGAATTTTATTTTAGTTCGTTCGTTTTGTTGATTCTCAGGTGCTGCATTAAATACACCAAACGACTCATGTACAATTGACGGTAATTCTAAAAATGAATAAACCTTCTCCATCACTGCCTGGGGCTGATTGACCAGATTTTCAAATTTTAATAACAATATCTGATTTTTATTCAGATAATCGAAGTATGTAGATATTTGATGCCCATATCTTGATATTCCTATGGCCTCCTTGTTTACTCGAACAAACTTATTTATATCACCTTCAAAATCATTGTGCCGACATGTGTGGAAATAGTGCGATATTATCCGTTCGATCGGATTCTTCATTAAATAAATTATTCTGAGTTCTTCTACATTTATATTATTTTTCAACCAGGTGTTTTTTGAAATATTATAGTCCCCGTTTGAATAAAAAGTCGAACTCTCTCCGATGTAGCGCTCATTCTTATATCCACGCAGCATGCCTCTTCGAAGTAAATCGCTTCGAGATAGTAAATAGTTGTTTTTTCTCTTGTAGTAGGCCTTAATAATCTTCCAAGGCACATAATATCCCGGTTCTTTCAACGGTGTCGACATAAACACCTCCGGATGCTCTTTTAAGTAGGTATGCAGGCTGCTTGTTCCGCATTTTTGAGCTCCGATAATGAACAAACGCGGGCCTAGATTCTTTTTCTTCAATCTCCACAGGTCAAAAAATGACTCTCCCCCCAGAAATATGTATCCGATAGGTTGAACAAATCCCCTGAGTTGTTTCAGCGTAATCATAGATATGATGAAAGGGACAACTTTAATTTTTCTTTTCTTGATTCATGCAACCCGTCCATAATTGTGAAGTTAATCTTGTAGTCAGTTAACAGATTTCTATATATATCAAATAACCGTTGTCTGTCCTTTTCATGTTCACGTAATTCGTCTTCTTGCCAGTCCATATCCGGAGAACAAAGATAAACATGATCATAAAGATGAAGATGATTGACATCAAATCCATGATCCCAAAGCGAGGTACCAAATTTCTCACTCATCCAGATATGAATGACGAGTAAAGAGGTATCGCAAAATATATACGATGTCTTTCGAGATGCCAGAGACTCTAGCTTCAACTGCTGATTTGCAATCTCAAGAAGATCCTCCAGTTCATAAGGTCGATTGATCGCATGGAGATGCAGACGTGCATACTCCGGAACACATATACCCTTCCAGTGTCTCGCCGCCCACTCTGTTAAGGTGGTTTTACCCGAGCACTCAGGACCGGTAAAAAGAAATTTTGACACTTTCATATATCGAAAAAAGAACTAAATTACGTTTTTGTCTTAGCTTAATGTTGTAAAAGTAAGGCTAAGGCACGATGAAAAAAGACCTTGAATAACTTGCATGATCTAGAACCATATTATCATTGGCGCGATCGGTATATCGCTTCTGAGGACGAGCACTCACCGTTTTACGGCAGAGAGTACAGTGAATTTGAGTACTCAAATAAAATCTACAATTATTTGATACACCCGCAATGGGATGATTTTGGTTCTTCTACCCTGTTTATCAAAATTCTCTATGTTGACTACGATACAAAGTGCGCTTTTTTTGAACTCATCGGAGAATGGAACGATTGCTTACAAAATGATATTATGTTTCTTAAAAATAACATCATAGATCATTTTCAGCTAAAAGGAATTTCAAAATTTATGTTTTTTGGTGAGCACGTGCTTAATTTTCATGGAGGTGATGATGACTACTATATCGAATTGCAGGATGAGATTTCTGAACAAAGAGGTTGGGTCGTATTCGTGAATTTATTGGATCATGTATTACGGGAAATGTCGGATCAAGGCCTCCGGCATTATATAACCTTTGGCTTTCCCTTTCAAGATTTTAACTGGCGAAAATATAAACCCGAACAACTAGTGAATTTAGCCGACCAACATTTACTTGCCCCATATCTTACAACTTAGTGCAGAAGGTTCACAAATCAGGTTTCGTAAATATAATTGGCAGACCCAATGTAGGAAAGTCGACATTGCTCAACCGATTCATTGGTCAAAAAATGGCCATTGTTACGCATAAACCACAAACTACCCGTCATCGGATTTTAGCACTTATAAATGAGGATGACTATCAGATTGTATTTTCAGACTCACCGGGTATCGTTCGGGATCCGGGTTATGAACTACATCGCGCCTTGAATAGCCGGGCATTTTCATCCTTTGAAGATGCCGACATATTGCTACTCATGACAGACGATAGAGATGGTCTCGATGCTGCACCCAATCTTTTGAAGCGACTCCAAAAATTGACCATTCCAATTGCATTAATTATTAATAAGACCGATCGAATGGAATCCGAGCGGATTGAAGAGATTCAATCCTATTGGTTAACACATATTTCCTTTCATAAAATTTTCCCTATTAGTGCCCGAGATGGACTGATGACAAATGAGCTATTCGAACATATCGTATCGCTGTTGACTGAAGGTCCTGCTTACTATCCAAAAGATCAGTTAACAGATAGACCTGAGCGCTTTTTTGTGACAGAAATTATTCGTGAAGAAATACTCTTGCAGTATCGCCAGGAAATACCTTATGCCTGCGAAGTGGCAATAGAATCTTATGTGGAAGAAGAATCCATAACACGCATTTCTGCATTAATATTCGTAAGCCGAAAAACTCAAAAAGGGATTATTATTGGAAAAGGCGGCCGTGCCATTAAAAGTCTTGGAACTGAAGCGCGCAAAAAAATCGAATCCTTTCTCGATACCAAGGTCTTTCTCGAACTTCATGTAAAATTCAAAAAAGATTGGCGGGATGACGCAAATATGCTACGTCGATTTGGTTATTCGTAAGGGTTGAACATCTCGTCCATAAGTCAGTTGAGTGATTTTCAAGCATACCAAAATCGTTTTTCTTATCTATTCTCTATGAATTAATTGCGATACTATGATATCTTATAAACGATGGAGACTATAGCGTTCAAAAGCTTACTTTTGCGTCGTAAATGGGAAATTTAGTTGCTATCGTTGGTCGCCCTAATGTGGGTAAGTCTACCTTGTTCAATCGTCTTATCGGTGGGCGGCAAGCCATTGTCGATGATGTGAGTGGGGTCACCCGCGATCGTATCTATGGTACGAGTGATTGGAACGGTAAGTCTTTTTCAATTGTAGATACCGGCGGATTTGTTCAACACAGCGAAGATATTTTTGAAGCGGCTATTCGGGAACAAGTACATATCGCCCTTGATGAAGCATCGCTCATATTATTTGTGGTTGATGTCACAACAGGGATCACCGACCTGGATGGCGAAATCACTGATATATTGCGACGATCCAAAAAACCAGTAATGGTTGTGGTCAACAAAGTCGATAATGCAGCCCGGCAACTTGCGGCGAATGAATTTTGGGGCTTGGGGTTTGAAGAAGTACATTTTATTTCAAGTCTATCGGGAAGTGGCACGGGTGATCTATTGGATGCTGCCGTGGCATATCTGCTCCCGGAGGAGGAGGAAGAAACTGACGACATACCCAAATTCGCTATTCTCGGTCAGCCTAACGTAGGAAAATCTACTCTGATAAACGCATTACTGGATGATAACCGCAATCTTGTCACTGATATTGCGGGCACTACACGTGACAGTATTCACAGTGAGTACAAAAAATTCGGCAAGCATTTTACACTTATCGACACGGCTGGTATTCGGAAAAAATCCAAGGTGCATGAAAACCTCGAGTTTTATTCAGTGATGCGGGCTATTCGCTCACTCGAAGAAAGTGATGTTTGCATGATCCTGATCGATGCACAGACAGGTGTCGAATCTCAGGACATGAGCATATTTAAATTGGCTGTCGATCGAAAAAAAGGGATTGTAATCCTTGTCAATAAATGGGATAAAATAATTAAAGAAACGAACACGGCCAGGGACTTTACCGAAGCGATTAGAAAGAAGCTTCAACCCATGAGTGATGTGCCGGTTATATTTATATCAGCATTAGAAAAGCAGAGAATATTCAAAGCAGTGGACGCAGCCATTGATGTCTTTAGCAACAGATCCAAACGCATAAAAACTTCGATATTAAACGAATGGTTGGAAGAAGCTATTCAGCGACACAATCCACCATCGCATCGAGGAAAATATATTAAAATTAAATACATTACCCAATTACCATTACGCTATCCGGCTTTCGCTTTGTTTTGCAATTATCCGCAATTTGTGAAAGACTCGTATGCAAATTATTTGGAGAATTTTATTCGAAAGAAAACTGATTTTTCAGGAGTTCCCATAACTTTATTTTTTCGAAAAAAATAGATTTTTCGATCCAAATAGCATGTGACAAGAATGTTAGTCATACAATAATTAGAAGTACAACATTATAATTTATGAATATTATTGAAACAGGGATACAGGATTTACTCGTGATTGAACCTCGTATCTTTGAAGATGACCGAGGGTATTTTTTTGAATCTTATAACCAAAAATCTTGGCCTGAAATCATCACCATCAGACCTTATGTACAAGACAATGAAGCACACTCCTCCTATGGTGTCTTAAGAGGCTTACATTATCAAATTCCTCCGTTCGATCAGGCAAAATTAGTACGTGTTGTCAGTGGAAAAGTGCTGGATGTGGTGGTAGATATCAGACCAAATTCACCAACCTACGGTCAGTCTTATAGTGAAATACTCTCAAGCCAAAACAAAAAGCAGATGTATGTACCCAGAGGATTTGCGCATGGGTATGTTGTGCTAAGTGAATCGGCAGTATTTTGTTATAAATGTGATAATTATTATTCAAAGCAACATGACGGTGGAATATATTTTAATGATCCTACACTTAACATTGATTGGCAAATCGATCTAGACTTTGTTGAATTATCTGAAAAGGATAAAATACTTCCACTATTTGGACAAAACCTCAAGTTCGATCAATAGCAATTAAGTTCCTAATTTATAGACAGCACTAATTGTGATAAAAAAAATACTAGTTACCGGGGCAATCGGACAAGTTGGAAGTAGCTTACAGGTTTTAATTGAATCAGATCCTCGTTACCAGGGATATTTCTTGACAAGGCAAAAATTTGATCTTGGAGACCCCAAGATGATGACTAAGTCATTTGATCTGATCACTCCTGACCTTGTCATTAATGCCGCTGCGTATACCCAGGTAGATCAGGCTGAAGAAGATCAGGAAATGGCACAACGAATAAATGTTGATGCATGTGAACATCTCGCCAGGCTCTGTGAAGGTGCCAATATTCCAATTATTCACTTCTCATCTGATTACGTCTATCACAATGGTCTTGATCGACCACTTGTTGAATCTGATCCCCTGGATCCTAAATCTGTCTATGCACGCACCAAAAAGCTTGGTGAAGACAAGATCAGGAATAATGCCTCAAGGCATTTCATCCTTCGCACCTCATGGGTTTATGATGCATTTGGCACGAATTTCGTTCGCACGATGCTTTCCCTGTCCAAAAGGTATCCCGAGCTAACCGTAGTGGATGACCAAGTGGGAAGTCCAACTTATGCACCGGACATTGCCAAAATCTCCTTGCTCATCGCATCGGCGTACTTTGAAAATCGACTTTCAACAGACAATGCAGGCATCTATAATTTTAGCAATGAAGGGGTGTGTAGTTGGTATGATTTTGCTAAAGCCATCTTTGAACTTTCAAGAATTGAAATAAAGGTAAAACCTGTGCCATCAAGTGCATTTCCAAGACCAGCGGCACGCCCGCATTACAGTGTCATGAATAAATCTAAAATCAGGGCTCTTTTTCCTGAAGCGCATTTTCCTCAATGGCGGGAAAGTCTACAGGAATGTCTGGATCTTATAAGCCAATCTGAACTCACATAATCGCCTCCTTCGTTTCTGTATCCGGGTTGCACGCTTTGACTGATTTCTACGTTTATATTGTACATTAGATGAAACAAGAAGAATTGAAAATCCGCCTTCTATCCATTTTCACATTTATTCTCCTGATGCTGTGCTGCACAAGGAATGCGTACGCGACACACAATCGAGCCGGAGAGATCACCTATATACAAACCGGGGATCTCACGATAATAGCGACTATAACCACCTATACGAAGGCTAGCAGTGAGCAGGCGGATCGCGACACACTCACTATTAATTGGGGGGATGGCACTTCAAGCCGACTGCCCAGAATCAATGGGAATGGGAACGGTCAATTCTTACCGGGAGACCTAAAATATAACATTTATGTAGGCGAACACACCTTTCCGGGTCGATCCACGTACACTTTATCCATGCGCGATCCAAATCGTATTGGTAATATCCTAAATATTAATAATTCAAATTCTATATCTGTCCAATTCTATATCGAAACGACCTTAACACTCTTCAATCCTCAGTTTCAGGGTTACAATAATTCAGCCATTTTATTACAACCACCTGTGGATGAAGCATGTGTGCAACAACGGTTTATTCATAATCCAAATGCATATGATATCGATGGGGATAGTTTATCATTTGAATTATTGACTCCACTGGAAGACGAGAATTTACCTGTCCCCAATTATGTATTTCCAAATGCCATTACGCCAGGCCCCAACAACCAGATTTCATTCAATCAGGGAACCGGAGAATTCATATGGGAATCGCCTCAGCGAGTTGGTGAATATAATGTAGCCATACGAATTAATGAATACCGTAATGGTTCACTGATTAACTCCATTATTCGCGATATGCAAATAAATGTCAAGGATTGTGATAATCGTCCCCCAGTCGTCATTACTGATGACCGTGTTTGCGTCGTAGGTGGCGAAGATATTATTCTTGACGTTGAAGTTAACGATCCGGATATATTGCAACAAGTGAAACTAGAAGCATCAGGTGGGCCATTTCTGTTGGAATTTTCAGAGGCCCGCCTTGATGTTATGGAGGGATTTCAGCCAATTCCGTTATCTGGTCAATTCATTTGGAATACTACATGTCAACATATATCCGCTACTGATTATTCGGTCGTCTTCAAAGGCGAAGACAATTTTTTTACTAATTCCGACGAACCCACCGGCCTGGTTGATTTACATACATTGCGCGTACATATCAGTGGTCCTGCCCCACAAAATCTCGATGCTGTTTCCATAAATCAACAAATTCGATTGTCATGGGATTCACCATATGCCTGCGAAATTACAATGAACGAATATTTTAGAGGATTTACGGTTTGGCGTTCGCTTGTTCCAACCGATGTTGATTTGGATACTTGTGGGACTGATTTGAACGACTACGGGTATGAACCCATACGTTTTCAAGTCAAAAATCTCGAGGATGACAAATACATTTTTATTGATGAAAATGTTGAGAAAGGAATCACCTATTGTTATCGTGTGACGGCTGAATTTGCCCTCCTGTCTCCCGGTCAGAATCCATACAACCGAGTGCAAAGCTTACCCTCCAATGAAATCTGTTTACAAGTCTCCCGTGACATTCCATTGATCACGCATGTGACGGTTGATAATACGTCTAACTTATCCGGTCAACTAACAATTAGATGGGTTCCACCACTCGCTGCAGATCTTGACACCATTGAAAATCCGGGGCCATACCGTTACGCTCTTCTTCGATCGACAGGCATTGGGACTACGAATTTTGCCCCTGTCAGTGGAGCTTCGTTTGTTGCCAATGATTTTGAAGAATTGACCCAAATAACGGAATTCATTGATTCCGGAATTAATACTGAATCTACCAGCTATACCTACGCCTTGGATTTTTATGCAACCGATTTAGACGCACCATATGCTCGCAGTCAGTCTGCATCAAGTATATTTCTATCGTTGGTTGGTACAGACAGAAGATTATTATTAGACTGGAATTATCGAGTACCCTGGTTTATCAAGGATCACATTGTTTATCGGGAGAATATAAGTACCGGTTTGTTTGAAGAAATTGGATCAACTCCAAATCTTAGTTATCAGGATTTTCCGGTAGAAAATGAAATTGAACATTGTTATTATGTAAAATCTATCGGTTCATACGGACTTCGGGATGTTGAAGACCCGCTTGAAAATTTATCACAAATTAATTGTGCTATTCCGATCGACTCTGTACCTCCTTGTCCTCCTATTTTAATTGTCAAAAATAATTGTACTCAATCCGCCGGAGAACCGGTAGATGATCTGGTCAATTTATTGACATGGCATTTTAATACAGGAGAATGTATAGATTCATTTGATATCGCATTAATTGAAATTTATTTTATTTCCGGTATCACGAAAGATACTATTTTGCTTGTCAGCCTTGACGATGCCGATGCCCGATCATATGAACATGTAATAAATACAGATGACATTGGCTGCTACTACATTAGTGTAATAGACGTAAATAATAATATAAGTGATCCGTCCAACATTGGTTGTTCAGAATCTTGTCCAGAATACGAGTTACCCAACGTGTTTACACCAAACAATGACGGAGCAAATGATCTATTTACTCCCTATCCCTATCGATTTATCAGTCGGGTGGATATGAAAATTTATACACGTTGGGGAACGCTCATATTTGAAACGACAGATCCAGATATAAACTGGGATGGGCGTGATCTCAACGGCAAAGAAGTAAATGAAGATATCTATTTCTATACGGCTCAGGTATTTACCGGTGGCTCCCTCACAGAATTTGTACAACAAAAAACGCTACAGGGATTCATCACGCTAATACGTGAATAAAGGTGTAGATACTAAAATTGACTATTGAGTTCAAAATTATTCGTACATGTTTACAGGAATTATTGAAACAGTTGGGACCATTGTTGATATTTGGAGTCAAGGTGGAAATAAAACTTTCGCAATTCAATCCGATATATCACACGACTTACATATCGACCAAAGTATAAGCCACGAAGGTGTTTGCCTTACCGTCGAAAAGGTAAATGACAAATTACATGAAGTAACATTAATAAAAGAGACCTTAGATCGAAGCAATCTGGGCTGTCGGGAAATTGGTGATACAATAAACCTCGAGCGCTGTATCAAACTATCAGACAGGTTGGATGGTCATATGGTTCAGGGTCATGTTGACACGACAATTCATTGTATCAAAAAAATAGATCAACAGGGGAGTTGGGACTTTCATTTTTCTTTATCGCCTTCAGACATGCCTTTAGTCGTCATGAAAGGCTCCATTTGTATCAATGGAATAAGCTTGACCATTTCCAGTCTCGACGAAAACTCATTGGGGGTCTCGATTATTCCTTTTACATTATTGCATACAACTATGTCAGATGTAAACGTTGGAGATCATGTTAATGTGGAATTTGATATTTTGGGAAAATATGTACAACGCCAATTGAAAAACTACGAATAAAAAAAAGCGGTGTGAAAATCACACCGCTTTTTTAAATCATTTAATTTTTATTATCCCATCATCATATCGTCGATTTCCTTTTCTTCCATTTCGAATTCAACATTATTAGTGACAATAAGATTGCCAAAATCAGATAATCCCGATCCGGCAGGAATTAATTTACCTACAATAACATTTTCTTTCAATCCACGTAAGAGGTCTTTCTTAGCTCCAATAGCAGCAGTACTCAACACTTTAGTGGTCTCCTGGAAAGATGCAGCTGAAATCCAACTTTCTGTTCCTAACGATGATTTCGTAATACCTTGAAGAATTGGCTTCGAAGTAGCTGGTATGGCATCACGATATTGTACTGTCGAAAGATCATTTCGTTTAAGATATGAATTCTCTTCCCGTAACTGTCTCAACGTAACTAGTTGACCAGGTCTTAGGTTTTGTGACTCTCCGGCTTCAACGATGAATTTTTTATCATATATCCAATCGTTAGTTGCAAGGAAATTATATTTCTCCACAGCTTCTCCTTCAAGGAAAGGCGTATCGCCGGAATCTTCGATTTGTACCCGACGCATCATTTGACGTATAATTACTTCAATGTGCTTATCATTAATAGTAATTCCCTGTGACCGATAAACTTCCTGTACACCATTCACCAAATATTGCTGTACTGCGAAAGGTCCTTTTATCAAGAGAATATCAACAGGAGCGATTGCTCCATCAGACAGACGCATACCCGCCCTTACAAAGTCTCCTTCCTGAACGTGAATGTGTTTTGACAACCCGATCAGATATTTCTTCTTCTGTTCGGTGCGCTCGTCTTCCACGATGACTTCCTGGTTTCCTCTTTTTATTTTACCAAAAGATACGACACCATCAATTTCAGAGACAGTTGCAGGATTTGAAGGATTACGCGCTTCAAATAATTCTGTTACACGCGGCAAACCACCGGTAATATCCTGGACCCCTCCAAGTTTTCTTGGAATTTTAGCTATCGTTCCACCGGATTTTATTTCCTCTCCTTCTTCAACAGACAGGTAAGCTCCAACCGGGAGATTATAGACCTTCAACTCCTCACCATCAGCACTGATGATTTTAATCTTTGGAATTTTCTTTTTGTTCTTAGTTTCAATAATAACTTTTTCTGAATATCCGGTTTGATCATCACGTTCTAGTCGAAATGTTACGTTTTCCTCGACATTATCATAATGAATAAGACCTGAAAGTTCAGATATAATGACACTATTAAATGGATCCCAAGAACAAATTAAATCACCTTTTTTAATTTTTTTCTTATCCTTCACCCCAATAATCGCACCATAAGGAACATGATTTGTTATTAATATTTTTCCATTTTCAGGGTTAATGGTTTTCAATTCTCCGGATCTCGAAAGGACCACGTTATTTTTCTTGTCACCGGCAATCGGAATTGTTTTGACATTATCAAATTCAACAACACCATCGAATTTTGCTCTTAATTCAGATTCCTGTTGCGTTACCGAAGCGATACCACCAACGTGGAATGTACGTAAAGTCAGCTGAGTCCCTGGTTCTCCAATAGACTGAGCAGCAATAATACCGACTGCATCACCTTGTTCAGCGAGTCGACCGGTCGCCAGGTTTTTACCATAACATTTCGCACAAACTCCTCTTTTCGTTTCACATGTTAGTACACTACGTATGGTTACTTCTTCGATTCCAGACTGATCTATTGTGTTAGCCACGGCATGATCGATATATTCACCCGTCCCTACGATAAGTTCCTCAGTCTCAGGATGGTAAACATCATGTAGTGCATAGCGTCCTTCAATTCGAGCGGAAAGTGGTTGAATGATCTTATCGCTGTCTTTCACAGCATCCGTATCAATTCCCCTGAGTGTGTGACAATCCTCATCCATAATCACAACATCTTGAGAAACATCCACAAGACGTCGGGTCAAGTAACCCGCATCCGCCGTTTTAAGGGCTGTATCCGCAAGTCCTTTTCGTGCACCGTGCGTCGAAATAAAGTATTCAAGAACCGACAATCCATCAACAAAATTCGACAGAATTGGGTTCTCAATGATCGCTCCACCCGTATCTCCGGATTTTCTAGGTTTGGCCATTAATCCTCTTAATCCACACAGCTGCTTGATCTGTTGTTTAGATCCACGAGCACCTGAGTCCAACATCATATAAACCGAATTAAATCCTTGTTTGTGCTCGGCTAATTCAGCCATTAAATTATCCGTAATCATGTTATCGGCAAATGTCCACTTATCAATGATCTGATTGTATCGTTCATTGAATGTGATCAATCCCATATTATAATTCTCCCACACCTCGTCTACTTCTTCCTGTGCATCTTTTAATACCTTTTGCTTCACAGTGGGTGAAATCAAATCTCCAAGATTAAAGGACAACCCTCCTTTAAATGACCAATAAAATCCCTTTTCTTTAATGTCGTCTAGAAATTTCGCTGTTACGTGAAAATCAGTTCGTGTAATGATATCACTGATAACTTTTTTCAAGTTTTTCTTTGTCAAGAGCACATTGACATAAGGAACTCCTTCAGGCACTGATTCGTTGAAAATGACCTTTCCGGCAGTTGTCTCGATGATTTGAGAAACCAGCTCTCCTTCTCCATTTTCCTGATCAACCCGGACTTTTACGATGGCATGTAAGTCGAGTTGCTTTTCATTATAAGCAATTCGCACTTCCTCAGGAGAATAGAATGTACGTCCTTCTCCTTTCACCTTTAGCGACTTGGTTGAGCGCAGTTCTTTACTTAAATAATAAAGACCTAATACCATATCCTGAGAAGGCAGTGTTATCGGGCTACCGTCCTGTGGATTCAACATATTGTGTGCTGACAACATCAGTACTTGCGCCTCTAAAATTGCCGCATGACTCAATGGAACATGCACAGCCATTTGGTCACCATCGAAATCCGCATTAAACGCACCGCAGACAAGAGGATGCAATTGAATCGCTTTTCCCTCAACAAGTCTTGGTTGAAATGCCTGGATGGATAATCTGTGCAACGTCGGAGCCCGGTTTAACATGACCGGATGACCTTTCAATATATTTTCCAGGATTTCCCAAATAACAGGTTCCTTTCTATCAACAAGTTTCTTTGCTGATTTAACCGTCTTGACAATCCCCCGCTCGATTAATTTTCGAATGACAAACGGCTTAAATAATTCCGCCGCCATTCCTTTTGGTAAACCGCACTCATGTAATTTAAGTGTAGGCCCAACGACAATAACAGATCGTCCGGAATAATCAACACGCTTTCCTAACAAATTCTGACGGAATCGACCTTGTTTACCTTTTAAAATATCGGATAAGGATTTTAACGGTCGTCCACCTTCTGCTTTAACGGCATTGGATTTTCTGGAATTATCAAATAATGAATCAACTGCTTCCTGCAGCATTCGTTTTTCGTTTCGCAGGATGACTTCAGGTGCTTTAATTTCCAACAATCGCTTTAGTCGATTATTTCGAATGATTACTCTTCTGTATAGATCATTTAAATCAGAACTGGCAAAACGCCCTCCATCAAGTGGCACCAATGGTCGTAATTCCGGTGGAATAATTGGTACATATTGTATAATAGTCCATTCCGGTTTATTTTCTATTCGAGTCTGACCATCTCTGAATGATTCGACAACGCGCAAACGTTTTAACGCCTCTGATTTTCGCTGCTGACTTGTCTCTGTTGCGGCCTGGTGACGTAATTGAAATGATAATTCATCCAATTGTAATCGCTCCAATAAATCTCGTACTGCTTCTGCACCCATTTTTGCCATGAATTTATCAGGATGATCATCCGGCAAGTTCTGGTTTTCGGCAGGCAATGTATCGAGGACCTCAAAATACTCTTCTTCAGTCAATAAGTCGAGTTTTGAAACGCCATCCGCTTCTTTCACACCCGGTTGAATGACAACAAAGCGTTCATAATATATTATTGATTCTAGTTTTTTAGAAGCAATTCCCAATAGATATCCAATCTTGTTAGGTAAAGATTTAAAAAACCAAATATGAACAACAGGCACAACCAATTTGATGTGTCCCATGCGTTCGCGTCTTACTTTTTTCTCAGTCACTTCTACACCACAGCGATCGCAAACGATTCCTTTGTATCGAATTCTTTTATATTTTCCACAAGCACATTCAAAATCTTTAACCGGCCCAAATATCCGTTCACAAAACAACCCATCACGTTCCGGTTTATATGATCGGTAATTAATTGTCTCTGGCTTCAACACTTCTCCAAAGCTGCGTTCCAGAATATCATCCGGCGAGCAGAGACTAATTGTAATTCCGTCAAAAGCTTGTGTTTGAATATTGCTCTTTTTCTTAAAAGGCATAATTTATTGAATTATTACAAGAGTGAATTAATGGAATATTCTTAGTAAAAAAGATAATTCTGTTCTAATCAAATTTTACATCTAATGCTAGCCCTCTCAATTCATGAATCAATACATTAAATGATTCAGGAATATTAGGTTCCGGTAAATTATTTCCTTTAACGATAGCTTCGTAAGCTTTTGCTCTTCCAATAATATCGTCAGATTTTATTGTCAGCAATTCACGTAAAATATTACTGGCTCCAAAAGCCTCAAGCGCCCAAACCTCCATCTCTCCAAATCGTTGACCTCCAAATTGGGCTTTACCACCAAGTGGTTGTTGCGTAATAAGTGAATATGGTCCGATTGAACGTGCATGCATTTTATCATCAACCATGTGAGATAATTTCAGCATATAGATTACACCAACCGTTGCCTGCTGATGAAACCGATCTCCGGTTTCACCATCATATAGATAGGTCTGACCCAATTGAGGCAATTCAGCTTTATCGATATAATTTTCAATATCAACTTGTGTCGCACCATCAAATATTGGTGTGGCAAATTTGATCCCCAGTTTTTCACCGGCCCAGCCCAGAACGGTCTCAAAGATTTGACCGAGATTCATCCGCGATGGTACACCGAGTGGATTCAATACGATATCCACCGGAGTTCCGTCATCGAGGAAAGGCATATCCTCTTGTCGGACGATGCGGGAAACGATCCCTTTATTTCCATGACGACCAGCTAATTTGTCACCAACTTTTAGTTTTCGCTTTTTAGCAAGATAAACTTTAGCCAATTTCAATACACCTGCCGGAAGTTCATCACCAATATTGATATTAAATTTCTCACGCTTGTATCGTCCTCGTTCCTCATTCACCTTAATGGTATAATTATGGAGTAAACGCGCGATCAATTTATTGATATTAGCGTCCTTGACCCAGCTCGAGTAATCGACTACTGAATAGTCTATACTCTTCAGTACACGCTGTGAAAAACGCGTTCCTTTCGGTATTAATTCTTCATTATAAACACTTTGGATACCTTGTGATACGCGACCTTTTAACAAGACGAGTAATTTATCGACTACGGTGGTTTTGAACTCATTTAAAACCACGGCATGACGATCATCCAATTGTTTGATCAATTCTTTTTCTTTCTCCTTTTGTACTTTGTCTTTTTTGGCTCGAGCAAATAATTGTTTATTAATTATTATACCATTTGTTGAAGGAGGTGCTTTCATTGAAGCATCTTTTACATCACCAGCCTTATCTCCAAAAATTGCCCTGAGTAGTTTCTCTTCCGGCGTTGGATCGGACTCTCCTTTTGGTGTAATTTTCCCAATGAGGATATCGCCTTCTTTAATCCAGGCTCCGACACGTATAATTCCATGTTCGTCCAGATCTTTTGTTGCCTCTTCGCTTACGTTTGGAATATCATTTGTCAATTCCTCCTCACCCAATTTCGTATCGCGAACATCCATTTCAAAATGCTCAATGTGAATTGATGTAAAGACATCTTCACGTACAACGCGTTCGCTTAGTACAATGGCATCTTCAAAGTTGTATCCTTTCCATGGCATAAAGGCCACTTTTAGGTTTTGTCCCAACGCCAATTCTCCTTTATCAGTTGCGTAACCATCGCATAAAATCTGGCCTCTAACTACCCTTGTTCCTTTTTTGACAATAGGTTTTAGGTTGATGCAAGTACCTTGATTCGTACGCTGAAATTTGGTAAGATTATACGTAACCTTATTTGATTCAAAGGTTACGAGTTGTTCTTCATCAGTTCGGTCATATTTGATAATGATTTTATTTGCGTCGACGTACTCCACTATTCCCTCGCCTTCTGCATTGATCAACATCCGTGAGTCTCGAGCCACTTTTCCTTCAAGCCCTGTTCCTACGATCGGAGATTTTGGTCTCACGAGTGGCACAGCCTGACGCTGCATATTAGAACCCATGAGTGCCCTGTTGGCATCATCATTCTCTAAGAATGGAATAAGCGACGCAGAAACTCCGACGATCTGATTTGGAGCTACGTCCATGTATTCAATTTCCGGAGGAGATAATACAGGAAAATCCCCATGTTCACGACATTTAATCCGATCGCTCATGAAGTTGCCTTTATCATCTACCGGAGAATTTGCCTGAGCAATTTTCTTGAAATCTTCTCCTTCTGCTGACAAGTATTCAGGGCCTGATTTTAAATCTACTTTCCCACTTTTTACATTTCTATATGGTGTTTCAAGGAAGCCCATTTTATTGACTTTCGCATGTACACAAAGTGTTGATATCAATCCAATATTCGGTCCCTCAGGTGTTTCAATGGTACAAAGACGACCATAATGTGAGTAGTGTACATCACGCACCTCAAATCCTGCGCGCTCTCTTGATAATCCACCAGGTCCGAGAGCTGAAATTCTACGTTTATGTGTTATTTCAGAAAGTGGATTTGTTTGATCAAGGAACTGTGATAATTGGTTTGTTCCAAAAAATGAATTAATAACCGAAGAAAGTGTTCTCGCATTAATCAAATCCACAGGTGTAAATACCTCATTATCCCGCACATTCATTCGCTCCCGAATTGTACGCGCCATACGAGCCAGTCCAACCCCAAATTGAGCATAAAGTTGTTCTCCTACGGTTCTAACACGTCTATTGCTAAGGTGATCGATATCGTCTAATTCAGCCTTTTGATTTACCAGGCGAATTAAATAATTGACAATACTGATAATGTCTTCTTTGGTGAGAACGAGTAACTCAGGATCAATAGTTAGATTTAATTTCCTATTGATTTTATATCGCCCGACTTCACCCAAATTATATCTCCTATCGGAGAAAAACAATTTATCAATAATTCCACGTGCTGTTTCTTCATCAGGTGGATCTGATCCACGCAGCTGTCTATAGATATATTGAACAGCTTCCATTTCAGAACTTGAAGGATCCTTATGCAGTGTATTGTAAATAATGGAATAATCTTCCTTTACATCTTCTTTCTGCAAAATGATTCGATCCACATCAGCTTCAAGAATTAAATTGATATTTTCTTCATCTAAAGCAATATCCCGCTCGAGAATAATTTCATTCCGTTCAATCGTTGTCACCTCACCAGTATCCTCATCGACAAAATCTTCAGTCCAACTTCTTAAGACACGAGCTGCTAGTTTTCTGCCAACTGCCTTTTTTAATGAAGTTTTATTTGCTTTAATTTCCTCTGAAAGACCAAAAATATCCAGAATTTCTCTGTCAGAATCATATCCGATTGCTCTCAAAAGTGTCGTTACAGGAAATTTCTTTTTACGGTCTATATAGGCATACATAACGGAATTAATATCCGTAGCAAACTCCATCCAGGCCCCTTTAAAGGGAATTACTCTTGCCGAGTGTAATTTCGTTCCATTCGGGTGAAAACTCTGACTAAAAAATACACCGGGTGAACGATGTAATTGAGAGACGATCACGCGTTCCGCACCATTAATGACAAATGTTCCTTTTGGTGTGATGTAAGGGATATTCCCTAAAAACACGTCTTGGACGATGGTTTGGAAGTCAATATGTTCTTCATCATTACACGACAATCTAAGCTTTGCTTTTAACGGCACGCTATAGGTCAATCCTCTTTGCATACACTCAGCGATACTGTATCGTGGAGGGTCGATGAAGTAGTCCAAAAATTCCAGAACGAAAATGTTACGTGCGTCAGTAATTGGAAAATTTTCCTGAAACACACGATAAAGACCCTCGTTACTTCTATTTTCCGGAGTTGTTTCCAATTGAAAAAACTCCTTGAAAGATTTTAGTTGTATTTCGAGCAAATCCGGATACGCAGCGGCCATTTTGATTCGACCAAAACTGATTCGTGTAGATCCGTTAGCTGAAGTAATCCCGTTTGATGACATTCTTCTGAGGTATTTAAATGTTTAAAGCAATCTTAAATCTCGTTTCGTACACTATCGGATATTAATCCGATGGGCTATATACACGAAGAGGCCTGACATGAAATGTTGCATTTCAAGTCAAGCCTTTTAATCGTATATGTGTTACTTATCAATCGTCAGTAAATCAGTAAAGTGTTGTCTTATTTTAATTCAACAACTGCACCTGCAGCTTCCAGAGCAGCTTTCAAAGACTCTGCGTCTTCTTTAGATGCTCCTTCTTTGACTGCTGATGGAGCTCCATCAACTAAATCTTTAGCCTCTTTGAGGCCAAGACCGAGAAGGTTCTTTACTTCTTTAACAACTTTGAGTTTAGCAGCACCTGCTGATGACAATATTACATCGAATTCAGTTTGTTCAGCGGCTGCTTCACCAGCTCCACCACCACCGGGGCCAGCTGCAACGGCAACAGCAGCTGCCGCAGGTTCAATACCATAATTTTCTTTTAAGATGTCAGCCAAATCGCTAACCTCTTTTACAGTGAGGTTAACTAATTGTTCTGCCAATGCACTTAAATCTGCCATGTCTTTTTGTTTTTTTAATGATTAAAAATTGAGTATGAAAACTCATTCGTCCATCAAGTTATCAGAAAAGCAAACTGTCTGTCCGTTTGTTTCACATACTCCAATGGCGCGTATATAACTATAAACTTGGAAGCCAAATTTTTGTGGAAATCAATACGTTTATTGATCTCGCTCTTCCAGCGCTTTCAGCAAACCGGACAATGTCTGTCCGCCTGACTGTAGGCTGGAAATAAGTGTTTTCATTGGTGATTGTAACAACATAACTATATCTCCGATTAAATCCTCTTTGGATTTCATCGATGATAACGTATTTATTTGATCATCACCTACAAACACATCTGTATCTATAAACGCACCTTTTAAAAGTGGTTTATCATTCTTTTTTCTAAATTCCTTCAGTATTTTACCTGGCACATTTGCTGTTGATGTAAACAACAATGCTGTCGTTCCTTCGAGCAGCGGTAGAATTTCTTCAAAAGATTCTTTATTGTCCAATTGCTCGATTGCCTTAATGGCCAAGGTGTTTTTAATCACCTTCATTTCGACATTTTGTTCAAAACATTTTCTCCTGAAATCTGTCACTTCGGCAACTGACATTGCTGAAGAATCCGTCAAGTAAATAAAAGGTGTACTACTGAATTTATCTTTCAATTCCGCTACAGCGGTCATTTTTTCTTGTCTAGTCATTTCTGTGAATCTTTAATTGTTAGCGAATTGAACGTGTATCAATTTTAATTCCTGGACTCATGGTACTTGCTACCGTCACAGATTTCATATAGATTCCTTTTGCTGAAGAGGGTCTCATTCGATCGATGAGGCCCAAAAATTCTGCAGCGTTATCAGCCAATTTTTCAGATTCAAAAGAAACACGCCCAATAGAAGCATGAATGATTCCGAATTTATCAACACGGAATGCGATTTTTCCTCCTTTAACATCGTTCACTGCACTTCCAACATCAGCAGTTACGGTACCAGACTTTGGATTTGGCATGAGCCCTCTAGGTCCTAAAACACGACCCAAGCGTCCAACTTTTGCCATCACGGAAGGCATAGCTACTACCACATCGAAGTCTGTCCATCCATCCTGAACCTTTTGAACCATATCATCCAACCCGACAAAATCAGCTCCCGCTTCCTTTGCCTCATTTTCTTTGTCTGGTGTGCAAAAAACCAAGACGCGTTTTGTTTTACCCGTTCCATGAGGTAAGGTAACCGTACCACGTATTGCCTGGTCAGCTTTTCTAGGATCTACACCCAGTCTGACATGCACATCAACAGATGCATCAAATTTTGCAGTATTCACTTCTTTTACAAGTGCCATTGCCTCTTTCAAGTCGTAGAGGGTTGTTGCATCAACTTTTTCGTTTGCAACTTTTCTTTTTTTAGAAATTTTTGTCATAGATAAATCTTTTGAGGTAGTTAGCGTTTCAAGTTCAAACAAGAAACTCCCTACTAGATAAATAATTAAATTATTCTGCTGATTCTTCCACCTTCCATGGTGGAGATCCTTCAATGGTAATACCAGCGCTTCTGGCAGTTCCGGCAACCATTTTCATACCTGATTCTACCGTAAATGCATTTAAATCCTGCATCTTACTTTCAGCGATTTCGCGGACTTGATCCCAGGTGACAGAACCAACTTTGGTACGGTTGGATTCTGGTGACCCTTTTTTAAGTTTTGCAGATTCAATTAATTGAGATGCTGCAGGTGGTGATTTAACCACAAACTCAAATGATTTATCCTTGTATACTGTAATTAATACAGGAAGTAATTTACCGGGCTGATCTTGAGAAGCTGCATTGAATCGTTTGCAAAATTCCATGATATTCAATCCTTTAGCACCGAGTGCAGGACCTACTGGAGGGGCTGGATTTGCCTGGCCACCTCGTACCTGTAATTTTACATATCCTTCTATTTCTTTTGCCATTTTACTTTCTTCTTAAAAAATATATTGATTATTCAGGGAAGCAACTACAGCTGTAGAATCTGAATAAATCCTAATTATGTTTCTTTTTCTACTTGCATGAAGTTTAACTCCACTTCTGTCCCCCGTCCAAATATCTTTACGATCACTTTTAATTTTTTCTTTTCTTCGTTGACTTCCTGAATATCGCCAACAAAATTGCTAAACGGTCCGTCGGTAATTTTTACAGTTTCACCTTTGATGAAAGGTTCCAACATAGCTTCTGCTACATCTTGACTTTCATCCACTTTCCCCAGCAACCGGTTTGCCTCAAAATCCTGCATTGGGATCGGATTGTTTTTACCCAAAAAATGAATGATGTTGGGCATATTGGCAATGGTTTGAACCATTTCCGGTGTAAATTTTTTATGCACCGCTTCGACTAAAATATAACCAGGAAGAATATTTCTTTCTTGAATTACTTTTTTGCCATTTCGAATTTTGTACACTTTCTCTGTCGGAACCAACACCTGGGTAATGACATCGCCCCAGTTGGATCGCTGGATTTCCAATTCAATACGCTCAATGATCTTGCGTTCCTTGCCGCTAATCACGCGCAGAGAATACCATTTTCTATCTTCACTTGTAGCGATCTGATCCATTAGCTTACGTTTGGATAGATGAATTTTAATGCTTGACTAGCCACACCATCCATAACAAATATGATGAGTGTGATGACAATGGTGGCAATAATGACGGTACGTGAAGTACTAATTAGGTTCCCCCATGTTGGCCAAGTCACTTTATTCACCAATTCATCATAGCTTTCTTTAATATATCCGATTATGCTTTCCATCAGCTTTGTGTATCATTTTTGCACGGGCAGGAGGACTTGAACCCCCAGCCTACGGTTTTGGAGACCGTCGCTCTACCAATTGAGCTATGCCCGTAAAATATTTCTCTTTTTATTCAGGCCTATCCACTATTTGTAAAACAACGATCGAGTAAATCATCTAAACACCTGTTAGTCAAATGTTTAAATATTAAAGTATTACTAGATTTTAAGGGCCTCTTTAAAGCACGAATAAGCATTCCACTTTTGGAATGCTTATGCGCTCTTTAATATTTTATATGTCGGCGATTCGTACTATTCAATCACTTCGGTCACCTGTCCGGCACCGACCGTGCGGCCACCTTCTCTAATTGCGAATCGAAGACCTTTTTCCATTGCTATCGTATTGAGCAATTTCACTTCTAGTGTTACATTATCTCCAGGCATCACCATTTCAACACCATCCGGAAGTGTCACATCACCTGTGACATCAGTCGTTCTGAAATAGAATTGAGGGCGATAGCCATTGAAGAATGGTGTGTGACGACCACCTTCATCTTTACCTAAGACATATACCTCACATTTAAAGTGTTTGTGTGGTTTTACGGTGCCAGGTTCACAAATAACCTGTCCCCGGCTAATCATTTCTTTGTCGATACCTCGAAGTAATAAACCGGCGTTATCGCCAGCTTCTCCTCGATCGAGAATTTTTCGGAACATCTCTACACCAGTGATTACCGACGTCAATGGTTTTTCACCATCTTTCATCATCCCGACGATTTCGACAGGATTACTGACGTTTATGACACCACGTTCGATACGTCCTGTTGCAACTGTTCCACGACCTGTAATAGAGAATACATCCTCAACAGGCATTAAGAATGGTTGATCAACCAATCGTACTGGTTCAGGAATTTCAGAATCGACAGCTGCCATTAATTCACGAATGGCTGCAACAGCACCTTCATCACCTTCAAGTGCCTTAAGTGCAGATCCTTGCACAATGACTGCGCCATCACCGTCGAATTCATATTGATCGAGTAGTTCTCGGACTTCCATGTCGACTAATTCGATCATTTCTTCGTCATCAACGAGATCTACCTTATTAAGAAATACAACGATCTTAGGTACACCTACCTGTCTTGCGAGCAGAATGTGTTCACGTGTTTGTGGCATTGGGCCATCTGTTGCTGCTACAACAAGAATAGCGCCATCCATTTGAGCTGCACCTGTTACCATGTTTTTTACATAGTCAGCGTGACCTGGACAATCTACGTGAGCATAGTGTCTGTTGGCTGTTTCGTATTCTACGTGAGCCGTGTTAATAGTGATACCTCTTTCCTTTTCCTCTGGAGCGGCATCAATAGCATCATAATCCATCTTCTGGGCGAGCCCATCAGAGGATAACACGTACGTGATTGCAGCAGTAAGTGTTGTCTTACCGTGATCTACGTGGCCGATCGTTCCGACATTGAGGTGAGGTTTTTTTCTTTCGAAAGTTTCCTTTGCCATCGGTTAAAGTATTTTTAAAAAGTTGATTAATTACAAATAAATAATTCCTTACAAAAGCCAATGAAGGGATTTGAACCCCCGACCCCTTCCTTACCATGGAAGTGCTCTACCCCTGAGCTACATTGGCGGACAGTCGATATACATTCTATTAAATGTACGTCGACTCTAAACAGAGCGGAAGACGAGACTCGAACCCGCGACCCTCAGCTTGGAAGGCTGATGCTCTACCAACTGAGCTACTTCCGCTTATAAGGTGTCTTGGGTAGTAACAATGAACGTTTCATCATTATTCCCGCAAGTTATGCCACGACTTCAATCTCACTCTTAACAGTGGGGGCGATAGGATTCGAACCTATTCAGTCGAAACACCAGATTTACAGTCTGGCCCGGCTCTCCCACTCCGGCGCGCCCCCTGTTGGGTGGATTGAGTTGGTTCGCACAATCAGCGCAAATGCAACTGAGCACACATCTTGGCTACTATGTCAATACAACAGGGTCCTAAAGAGCCAATGGACGGACTTGAACCGCCGACCGGCTGATTACAAATCAGCTGCTCTACCAGCTGAGCTACATTGGCTTAAAGCGCTACATAACCCGTTGTTCAAGTACACGCTACAGACGTTTCTGAAAAAGCGACTGCAAAGATATACTTTACACACGATATTTTAGCATAAGAATTTTAAATAATCAGAGAAAAAAAAACTGATCTATTTTGACGTACAAAAAACGGCCTTACCGATGTGACCGTTGCAATTGCTTGAATTTGATCAATTTCCTTTTGAGACTATCTACAGCTCCATCTGTAGCAGCCTCAAATGACTTGTCTATTTCCTTTATGAAAATCATATCTCCGGGAACATGAAGTTTGACTTCTACGACCTTATCTCTTACCTGGCCTGCATTCTCAAGCTTTAAGATCACGTCTACGTCCAATATCCGATCGTAGTATTGCCCCAATTTTTCCAGTTTTCTTTCCAGATATTCTTCCAATTTACGGTCAGCACTAAACTGTGGAGATTCAATTCTAATTTTCATAGTATATGGGTTTTATTATAGATAATTTTATCTTACTAATCCTGCTTTAGGATGGGCTTTGCGATAACTCTCTTTTAATTTCTCAATGGATGTATGTGTATACACCTGTGTCGCATTAAGATCTGCATGGCCCAGCAATTCTTTAATCGCATTTATGTCAGCACCTTCATCGAGCATCAAGGTAGCAAATGTATGTCGCAACATGTGGGGGCCGCTGCCATCTGCAGATGTCACCATGCCCAGATAACGCTTCACTAAATTGTAGACAAATTTCGGATACAATGGTTTACTTCTATCGGTGACGAATACAAATTTTTCAAGCGTTTCAAGTTGCTCTCGAAACTCAAAATATTTGACCAATGAATCGCGCATAGAATCCGTAATCGGAACAATTCGTTCCTTTTTTCGCTTACCAAAAACCCGTATCGCCCTTTCTTCCAGTCTTACATCAGATATCTTTAATCCGATCAGTTCTGCCCTACGCATACCCGTAGCAAGTAATAATTCAATGATTGTTCTATCGCGTGCGGATGCATAGTCGGACATTTCAGGAAGAACAGAATCGAGTAATTCCAACTCAGCGCGCCTCAAAAATGTAGGCAACTTTTTTTTCATTTTAGGAAGCAAAACCTGATCCATCGGGTTGCTATCGAGATGTTCATGCTTTAATGCAAAATTGTAAAATGTGTTGAGCACTGAGCGTTTCCTGCGAATCGAACGCACATCCAGTCCGCTCTGGATAAGATAGACCATCCAGGATCGAATAAAGGTACTGGAGACCCCTAGCAAGTCCTTCTCATCAAAAGTGTCTAGAAGATAGGATTGATACTGTGCAATATCAGCCTGATAGGCTTTGATCGTGTGCTGAGAATAGCGCTTCTCAAAAGTCAAAAAACGAATAAACGAATCAAGAATCACATGACTAATTTAATGATTCTTATCCACAAATGTCTGATTATTATTTATTGGACTTGATCGCCGTATTTCTGCAGTCGGTATACGGCCTTAAGTACTTCTGTCCGTCTTCTAATAGATGGCTTGATAAAATGCTTGCGACGTCGCAATTCTTTAATCATTCCAGCTCTCTCGAACTTCCTTTTGTACTTTTTTAGTGCGCGGTCGATAGACTCGCCATCTTTAACATCGATTATTAGCATGTAACTAAGTTTATTTAGCGGATGCAAATGTAACAACTTCTCCCAAGTTGTGCAAGCATATTCGGAACGATCAAAATTGTTCGGTATGGTTTTGCCTCTCATGTTGACACGCCGGCACCGGACCAGACTTCATCAGACGTGTTTTGTCTGGCATAAATCTACACGAAATGGGCGAATTAATCGTTATTACAACGTCTATCAAATCAAAACATATTATATGAAATTTTTGCTACTCCTGATCCCTGTTTTATGTCTTGGCCAACTGAGTCATTCACAAGTTGATAATAATACCACGATGAATGAAGCCCACACCGGATTGATCAATGAGAATTACTCAATCCGTGTCAAGCCAAAAACCAGAGCAGTCAGTTATGAAGAAGCGCGGGCACGCTATAGCGAAGTTGGGGGGTCGCCTTATTTGCATCGCGAAAAAAAACCTCGTGTAGACCTCTATTTAAACACCGGAGGCATGCTGGATAACGCCAAAATGCAATATGATCTGTATCAGGGCGAAATAATAATAACCAGGGGAGACGATAAAAATGTCATTATAGAACCTGCATTTTTCAAATCTATTGAATCGCCGACCGGTGATATGACTTATCCGTTGGGCAGAGCACATCGGGATTACCCAAGTAAGTTTTTTGAAATCGTCTATCAGGACAGCCTCTACACCTTTTTCAAGGATACTGAAGTACAAATGATGCATCACACGCGCAATGTTCCCGGACTCGAAGTAAATCAACAAAAATTCTATAGAAAATCGACTTTCTATGTCTCTAGAGGAAAACGAACAGTCATTGAATTCAATCTGAAAAAAGATGATATTCTACGTACCATTCCAAAAGAAAGCCGGTCGGCATTTAGAAAAGCCATGGCGACATTGAAAATTAAAAGGCTTAAGAAGGAGAGCGATTACAAAAAGGTATTCGACTATTTGAATATGAACTCATGATCAGGCATTTCTGATTCTCCTAGTTCGATTATTCGTTTGAATTGAGACAAATTGCCTGAGTCAAAGCATTTCTATTATCATGTTGTCCACTCGATGCCTGCATGTGTTTAATAAAAAGAAGCGGCTAAATCCACGTTGATAAGTGCTCCTACCAACACGGTTTTATACTTATTCCTGAATTCATCCACCCAATTGGTTCATCTACTGCCTCTGAAGAAAAACCCGTAATACAATAGAAAAAGCCTCAACCACGTGTGTGGTTGAGGCTTTTTATCGCGTAATAAGCTATTTAAAGCTTACTGTAATCATTCAATCGCGTTACTCGGTTATTCCCTTAGGAGAATTAAATCCTTGGACAACCACAGTTCCGTCAGGAGCTGAGA
This sequence comes from Saprospiraceae bacterium, assembly GCA_965249735.1. Classification (GTDB taxonomy): domain Bacteria; phylum Bacteroidota; class Bacteroidia; order Chitinophagales; family Saprospiraceae; genus JANQSS01. Next base: position 169,835 of record CBDFMS010000016.1, read on the forward strand.
CTGTGTAAGTCGTTCCAGATACATTGACTACCAATGCTTCTTTGAAATTGTAAAGACCATGATGCTGTGCATCCAGATCATTTGAATTCCAGTTATCTACAGGAACAAATTTCTCATTGTAAATACCAGGCTTATCAATAGAGATATTGACAAGATATTCAAAAGGTGGATCATATACGAATCCTCCTAGCTCAGATGAATCTAGTCCATTACCCCATAGGTTTGACATGATGTAGTAATCTCCATCATCCCAACCGTCAATTGTCATGACTTCAGGGCAAGCTCCTGTTGCAGCTTGATAAATACCTAAATCATTTCCATTGACATCCATGACATAAAAGTCCATGTCAAGTCCGACAGCACCACAAAGATCATATGTTGTACCGGCAAAATCAACAAAACCGTCAAAATCAAATGTTAGGACTAATTCAGAAGATTCATGATTCTCAAGCGTAACTGTAAAGAAACGTTCGGACTGTGCGCCAAACGGATCATGCACGCCACTCAATTTGAATCGAATTGTCTCTGATTCTTCAGCCAGAACATCATCATGGACATCAAAGCTGAAGCTACCTTTACCAATGTAAGCAGCAACGCTCACATTAGTTGGGGCAAATGTAAAATCTTCCCCATTCGTAGCGGTTGTTCCTTCACCATCTAGAGTAACGGCTACAGCCGTTGGTACAATCTGGCGATCATCGAGTGTGAAATTGACCGTAATTGTCTGATCAGCTTCCTCCATCGTGATATCCGCATCTACTGAGGCGAAGTCAAAATTTGTTTCTGTTACAGACGAGACATCAACATCTTCATCGTCATTACATGCAACGAAGGTGAAGAGCACGGCTATAAACGCATAGTATAAAATATTTTTATTCATTACTTTTTGTTTTAGAGATTCCAATTATTCTACAACCTTTTCGAGCTCTTCATAAAATTCACGAGCACCTGAGCCGGTTGTGAAATATCCAAAGGTCAATTTGATGTTGTGTTTTCCGTCACCACTTGGTGTCAATATGTCTGATCCTGCACAAGGAACATTGACGAACAAAGCAGCATCTTCATGGCATGTAAGCATATCATTTCCACTAAAGAACAACTGAGAAGGATCATCAAGAATGGTGATCGAATTGTCATCATTTAGGTCAAACAACATTTCTCCTACAGCACCATCTTGAGCTGTGAATGGACCCCATGCATCAGTATAAGCAAATGTGTTGTCATCGACAGAACCGATGAACTTCACATTGCCGCTCCAGTTAGAAAGTGAACTTTCTTCACCAATCCGGAAGTATTTTCCAGTGACAGACATATAGTTTCCAGCAAATGGGCTTAAAACAGCGATTGATGCTCTTTCTGAGCCACCTTTAGAAGCTATTTCCGAACCACCTGAATTTACCATTTCAAAACGGAAATTCCATTTTGATCCAATTGGGATTTCCAGTTCATCCGTTGGTAACGGTCCACCACCGATGGTCAAGCCATCTCGTAGTTGAGCGAACGTAAGGAATTCTTCGAAAATCATCGTTGACTGACCTCCCATAGAATAGGTGGCATGTACTACTTCGTCGGAAGTCTCTCCCGTTTTGGAATCAGTATATGTTTTATAAGCTACCACATCTGAAACTTCTGTACTACCAGAAGAATTAGAAGCGACTAAGCTCAAATCGTATCCAGGTTCACCGGCTACAAAAGAAATGACAGGAGTATAAACGATTAAAACTGCATCATTTCTTGCGGCGCTCTGGGAAGTATAAGCAACAGCTTCGTCATCATTACATGAAAACAGGACAAAGCCGAGTATAAATAGTCCTAGAAATTGAATTATATTCTTCATATCAATTTAAGTTTTAGATTTAGTTATCCCAGAAAACCTTGTCAGTCACAGATGCCTGACCAGGAAAACTAGAATTCAAATTTTGCTCAGACTCAGGATAGAGCCATCTGCTTGGAAATACACCATCCGGCAAAGAAGAAGTCAATGGAGTTTGGAAAATTCCATTTCCACCACCGAAAATCGTATTACCGGGTGTATCAAATCGTCTTGATTCTATCCAGCCTTCAGCTTCCTGTAATCCTGTCATAGAAATCCACTTTTGTACAGCAATCATGTTTAATTTGTCCGCATCTGAAGATCCGGCGTATCCAAGTCGACCAACGAAATCACCCGCATTAGGTGCACCGATGTAGTCGAAGTTCGCTTGAATGGCATTAGCAAAGGCAGCTTCGTCATCATCGACAGTTCCAAATCGAACGGCAGCCTCGGCACGTAAGAACCAAGTTTCCCAATCACTCATGAATATGGTAGGAACACCGGCTCCATAAGTTACATCAGATGGATCACTCCAATCCTCATCGATACAAGTAAAACAAAGCGCTATCCAGTTTTGGTCAGCAGATTTAATCTCACCCGGGAAGTTTATCGCGTCCTTGTAGAAATAAGGTCCTCGTGGATCAAATGTCGCATCCATTACATCCGTAACAGTGGTAGCCGCTTTATAGAACAAGCCAATGCCTGATTCCTCCCATGCGAACATTGGATTTTCAGATCCTGCGTCGCCAGTAAAAGGGACTTCACTGATATCTGCAGAAGACTCGATGAATTCTCCACCCGCTACAGTTGCACGTACTTCTGCTGCCACATCATTGACATTCGACATACGCATCAATATTCTCAATTTGAGAGAATGTGCAAACTTTTGCCAGTAGTGTAGATCACCAGCATAAATCAAATCTTCACCATGTACATTTCCACCACCTGCCGCAGCCAGGTCAACTAAGGCCGCGTCCAACGTAGTTACCAATTGTGGATAAATAGCAGCGTCATCATCATACACAGGAGCCAACACAGAACCATCAGCGATGGCACCATTGATTGCCTGAGAATAGGGGATGTCACCGAAGTGATCCACAGCATATTGATAAATGAAGGCTTCCAACACTTTAGCGATACCGTTATAGGCTGGATCATCAACTTCTTTTAAGAATTTAACATCAGCCAGTGCATTACTATAGGTTCTAGCCCATGCCTGGTTTGCATCTCGTGGTTCCTGGATGTAGCGAGCATAATCTCCTAAAGAGACTCCTGTACCCCAACACCAGTATTGGCCCCAAATAAAGGCCCAATCATTGTATTGAGCATCCATAACGAATGCCGTGTAGTTTTGAACTGACGTCAATACTTCCTGAGGTCTTGCTGTTTCAGAGTTATTCGGATCGATATTGATATCCGAAAGGTTGTCACAAGACACCATGAAAATAGTCAGTGCTACAATTAAGAATTTATTTATTATTTTCATTTTCTTCAATTTTCGATGTTCTAATTAAAATGTAAGACCTAAGGTTACACCATAGCTTTTTGAAGGTGGTGTCTGCGTGGTTTCAATACCTGTCGCGTTACCAGTCAAAGCAGGTCCATTAATCTCAGGATCAGCAAATGTATTATCATCCGCCAACCAGAATTTAAGATTCTTGGCAAATAAGCCTATCGTTGCACTCTTGATTGGAAGACGATCCAAAACTGAACTAGGAACCTGGTATTTCAATCCAACTTCTCTCAGTTTTACATAGCTCGCATCGATCAAGTGATCAGAAAATGGAAGATTTCTAATGAAATCATAAGGAGCAACTTGTGTAGTATTCGCATCACCGGCTTCGGTTACACTATTTTCTACAACAAAGAAGCCACGGTCTTCACCAATCAATGTGGTCATAGCCGTTCCGTTGAATTCAACAAGGTCTTTTGTATAAGACAAGTATTGTCCTCCTTCTTTAACATCCAACAATACATTAGCGCTCAAGCCTTTGTAACTAAGCGTAGTACCAAGACTAGCTGTAAAATCAGGCTGATAAGAACCTAAGTATTCCAAATCATCAGAAAACAATGGTAATCCGGATGCGTCAACAACCGTTCTACCCTGAGCATCTGTCTTCACAACCTGACCTTTGAATGTACCAAATGGAAGCCCAACAGCTGCCACAGAGTTCACACCAGCGAAGTTGTCAATAGTCAACTCATCCTGATCACCTTCAGGATTAATTTTGATGACTTCATTGTCATTTTTAGCATAAAGCAAGTTGATATCCCAGTTCAATCCTTTACCTACGAGAGGTCTCAGCGTCAAAGCCAACTCATGACCTGTATTCTGCATCTCTCCTAAGTTCTTCACTGTACTTGTGTATCCGGTTGAGCTAGGAAGTGTTACCACAACGATTTGATCTGTATGCTTTGAGTCGTAGAATGTATATTCAATATTGATTCGATCTTTCAAGAATGAAGCATCCAAACCAGCTTCAAAAGTCGTCGTCAACTCTGGTTTCAATTCAGGATTACCGATTTGATTTCCTTGTGTATACCCGGCTTGTCCGTTCACAGGGAAGAACAAATCGTGGTTGTTACCTAAAGATTGAAGTGTTGGGTTTCCAACAAATACTGAGTTAAGTAAGTATAGAGGAGCATCTTTACCTGTCGTACCATAACTGGCACGTACTTTCAAGAAACTCAAGACATCACTTTCAACATTCATGAGGTCTGTAACAACTGCTGAAGCTCCAACAGCCTGATAGAAGAATGTATTATTTTCTTCAGGCAAGGTTGAAGACCAGTCATTTCTTGCTGAGTACTCGAGGAATACTTTGTTATCCCATCCAAATCGAACGTTTCCAAATAATCCCATGATGCGATATTTCGTTACGTTATTACTGGAAATAGGTGATTGTAATGAATTAGATAAGTGATAGAATCCAGGTACTACGATACCACCAACAGTCTGACCATCCAATCTTTTTGTTTCACGTTGGAACCAGTTAAATCCAACAGAGACATCAGCCGTGATTTTATCTGTCAGGTCCATTCCATAATTGGTTAAACCTGTGAAATCAAGATTTGTGTTTTTGATGTCCGTTTCACCATAGAATCCGGTGAATCCTTGTCGACCACCACGAGGAGATACAGATAATCCGTCACCCCAGATAAAATGGTCATTGTATTGATACTGAGGAACAGCTTGTCTGATATCGGTTTGAACGTTGTTCAATCCCATTTTGGCCGTTACATCCCAGTTGTCCATAATGTTGTATGTAAGTGAAGCGTTAGCCAGGAAGTTTTTGATTTTCCCGTTGTTCACGTTTTCATTTAATACAAAATAAGGATTCACTGTATACGACCCGTAGTATCCGTCAAAACTGTGGTATGGGCTATTGTAATCCCGTAACTCAGTATAAGGAATGTTCACAGGTGCCTGAAGTGCATTTGCATAAGCATTTTGTCCTTCAAACGGTCTTGAACCTTCTTGTGACGTATTCTGATCAACCAGAGAATAACTTACTGAGAAATTCGTGTTGAATTTTTCAGAAAATTTGGCTGTTGCAGCCAGTTTAAATGTGTTTCGATTGTAATCTGTATTCTCAAGGATACCATCTTGATCCGTATTGGAATAAGAGGCATAATACGTGAAGTCATTTTTTGAGCCGGAGAAATACACACTATTAGAAAGTGTATGTCCGAAATCAAAGAAATCCTGAATTTGGTCAGGTACTGCACTATAAGGTCGTGAGAGATACTCAAGATCACCATCGCCATCGGCATCCACAGGACTTGTCCACGGTCTTACAACACCGTCGAATTCAGGTCCCCATGACCAGTTCTCACCGGAGTCACGACCCGGTCCAGCCTGGAATGGAATTCCAAAACCCTGACCATATCTGTCCTGACGCTGCATCAATACATAAGCTTCTTCCACAGAGAAAGAAGAATTGATACCTACTTCAACATTTCCATCTTTTCCTGAACCATTCTTAGTTGTAATCAGGAGAACTCCTGATGCACCACGTGATCCATACAACGAAGTCGCTGATGGGCCTTTAAGTACAGTTACAGATTCAATGTCATTTGGATTGAGATCGTTGAAACGGTTTCCAAAATCCGCATAACCATCTTGCGCAAAGTTGTGCAAGCGATTGTTTGGATCACCCGAGCGTGAAGCCGAGTTATCGATTGGAATTCCATCGATTACAATCAAAGCATTGTTATTACCTGTCAGAGATCCTTCTCCACGAAGTACAATACGTGTAGAGGCACCAACAGAACCGGAACCTGTTGAAATTTTCACACCGGCTACCTTTCCACGAAGGGCGTCAAGTGTGTTTTTGCTCGGAGCTGACAAAAGATCATCAGCTTCAACAGTTTGGTTCGCGTAAGCAACGTCCCTGGAATTTCTATCGATTCCCAAGGCGGTCACAACCGCTTCTTCCAAATAGATTCCTTCAGACATGGCTAAGTCTACCACATTTGATGCACCGAGTTCAATTTCTCGGGTATCAAAACCAGTATAACTTACCACAACCGCAGTAGAACCATCGGGAACTTCTAATGAGTATTGACCGTCAAAGTCAGTTACAGTTCCAATGGTTGTTCCTTTAACAATCACGTTTGCGCCAATGAGAGCCTCACCGTCGCCGTCAGTAATTGTCCCTGAGATAGTCCGTTGGGCCATTAAGGCGCCAATTCCAAACACGCCCAGGCAGAGCATAAGTAAAAGTCGTTTCATATCCACTTTTATTTGATTTGGTAAATAAATATTTCAATCTAAGCGATGCAAATATACTAATATTTGTACATCGTTAAATTAATGTTAATTCGAGTTAAAAACGTTAACCTGAAACAATATGCTGCCAATTCCCCAAAAAAAGTAATCTCGTTCTGTATTTCACGTAAAAATTGAAATTTAAGCTTACTATATTGATTTTTAATGATTTATATAGTTAATTTTTCTTTTATACATTGGAATGACGTTTTCCAGACCAAAATATAATGCATCAGAAATGAGAGCGTGACCGATTGAGACTTCCAATAGATTTATTACATGCTTCTTATACCAGGACAAATTTTCTAAATCCAGATCGTGCCCTGCATTTACTCCAATTCCACAATCAAATGCCTTTTCTGCGCACACAACATGCGATCGAACTGCTTCTAACCGATTGGTTTTAAACTGATTAGCATATTTGCCTGTATAAAGTTCAATTCGATCCGCTCCTACATTGGCTGCACCTTCTACATGGCGTGGGTCAGGATCGATAAAAATTGAAGTGCGGATACCGGCAGATTTGAGCTGATCGACAACTTCTTTTAACAAGTCTTTTTGCTTCATGGTGTTCCAGCCGCTATCGGATGTCAATACGCCTGGTGGATCTGGTACTAACGTGCATTGATGTGGTCGACAATCCATCACTGCGGTCAAAAACCTGTCTGTGGGATAGCCTTCGACATTGAATTCCGTTGAATTGCATTGACGGAGTGGAATCAAATCACTAAATCGAGTATGACGCTCATCCGGACGCGGATGCACGGTTATACCCTCTGCACCGAAGCGTTCACAATCCTGAGCGACCTGAATAAGATCGGGGCGATTCCCTCCCCGACTATTTCGAATCAATGCCACTTTATTTAGATTTACACTTAATCGTGTCTTTGTTTCCTTCATAAGAATAAAGATAGGTTGAGTCTCTGATTTAACTACGATGAGAACGAATCACATTTGTCAAAGTATGCTTCGCTTGATACATATGGATGGGAACATGCTATTGTTCTATTGTAATACCTTCACGCCGTGAATAATCTACAGAAACGCGTAGTATCATCTCTCATCATGGTCATCCTTTTCGGATCGGCTGTTTATGTGCATCACATAGGCATGTTTCTCACATTTGGATTAATGGCATTCCTAACCACAACAGAATATATTGCCATGGTCAAACCAGGCAACCGTATGTTTTTACCAGCCGCAAGTGCGGTGTTGATCTATTGCCTCCTGTATATCGCTACAACCAAAGTAAACCTCAATTACTTTCTGATTTTTCTGGGCCTTGTCTCAATTTATCATTCATATATATTAATTGAACTCCTACTGGTAAAATCAAACCGCGCCTTGCGATCATATGTGCCCGGTGTGATTTATTTGGCACTGGCATCTGCATCTGTTCACTATTTTCAATATTATGATTTATATCAAAAAGACATTTTTATTCTTCTGGCACTAATATGGGCGAGCGACACGGGAAGTTATTTTATCGGAAGACATTTTGGAAAAACTCCATTAGCTCCAAAAATATCTCCTAACAAGACACGTGAAGGATTTATCGGGGGATTGGTATTGAGTCTATTATTTAGTAGTGTACTGGTATTTTTAAATGTCTTAGATGCTCGATTATATATTATTGCTGTTATAGTCCATTTTCTGGTTGTCCTGGGGGACTTAATTGAATCTAAACTCAAACGACTGACTCAGGTTAAAGACAGTAGCCATCTAATTCCTGGACATGGCGGTTTCCTGGATCGGTGCGATGGTTTATTATTTGCCTTCCCATTTGTCATTTTGTTATATCATTACATATTTAACCAATAATATGAGATATTTTCATCGTGAAGGTTCCAATTATCTGACAACAGGATTAATTCTGTCTTTCCTTTCATTTTTTTTAATCATTTATACAGAGTCGTTGTGGAGCGTAATCCTATTTTTTTTATGTTTTCTTTTTCTAGTATTTTCTTTACAATTTTTTCGATATCCTGACCGCCCAACAGGATCTACTAATCAAAATGAAATCATATCTCCTGCCGACGGAAAATTAGTTGCCAATGAAGTGTTGGAAGATGGTCGTCGACAACTTTCGATATTCATGTCTCCTTTAAATGTTCATGCAAATTGGGCTCCTGTATCCGGTAAGATATCACGCAGTCAATATATTCCAGGAAAATATCTTGTGGCATGGCATCCTAAATCCTCAACTGAAAATGAACGACATGAAGTGGACCTGATTTATTCGAATGACATTGTCATTACCATTAAACAGATTGCCGGAGCTGTAGCACGACGCGTTCGATGTTATCTCAAAGAAGGCCAGGAAGTGAAAACCGGTGATGAGTTAGGTTTTATAAAGTTCGGTTCTCGTGTGGATGTACTACTCCCAAAGAATGCCGACGTGCTGGTCTCGTTAGGAGAAAAAGTGACCGGAAACAAGACAATCCTCGCTCGCCTGAAAATCTAGCTTTGGAACTTAGTAGGAAGCATATTTGCGCCTGGGCACAAGTGCATCCAAGGTGCTCGGGTCGTGTTTTTCGATGATAAAAAATCCATCATCACCCTGGGGTTGATAGAGCGGCATCAGAAGCAGACCGTCACTTTCAGCATATATGGAACCATCATTGTCCTTCGCCAGATATGTACCTTTTTTGACAAAATCAAAGTTCTTGTATCCTTTAGTCATTATAAATCCATCACCGGGTGTGATTCGATGGACATATTTCATTTGGGCTACTTTTGGAAGATTCTTACTATGCTCTATCAACAATTTATCATGTTGGTTTTCAACATGTTCTGCGAGAACAGTTCCTACCGTCCGCATACAATTGATTATTCCTGCTATGGCTCTGTTTACACTCAATGGCTCATCATGCTGACCCGATTCAAATGTAATTGAGGTAATTGGGATTTCAAAATGTTCATGATGAAAATAGTGAAGTGTCGTACCATGAAGCCCATCCAACATGCCACGAACGACAGGTGCATGAAGTTCCACACCTAATTCGATACTTTCCAGATCATCTCGAACTATAGAAAAAATACCGCCTTCACATGACGTAGTATGCAAATCCAGGACAACGATCTTTTCAGGTTTGAATTGATGGAATTCCGTGTGAATGGCTTGAAGGAGCTCACGGAGTTCTTTGTATTCAAATTCGAGCGATTCGATAGGTACATGGAAAATGTCATTGATGATCTGAGGTGTCCAAATCCTGTTGAGATCAGCCTCGAGAAAGCGCTTATCTTGTTTTAGTGCCCGAAGATTTCCTTTGAAGCCCACAATACGTCCCCGAAATTCAAATTGTGGGTTTGTTATTGGCTCTACCTCCAGCATTTTAAATATCAGCTGCAACGCCCTTACTCCAGCATGTTCATTGCCATGCATACCACCAAGACAAATCAATAGCGGCCCGCCAGCTTCACCAGTGAACCTGCCTATCAGACGTTCTCCCGTTTCCAACATGGCGCCAAAGATATGCATTCAGATACTTTGAATCACCTCTCAGCCATCTCAATTTCGCAAGGACGTAAATCATTGATTTCACCCGGCGGATACAGATATAATCACTCTGATTTTCTAATTTTGCCCTTTCTATGAGAAAGCTATACAACCAAATCAACAGTGACGTTTTAAAAGCACAGCGCAAAACTGATCATGAACGCCGTATCACACTGTCTTTTTACGTTTATGCCCACATTCTGAATCCTTCTTTTTTTCGGGACCATCTTTATATCCAATTCAATGACCTGGATATATGCGGCCGTATCTATGTGGCCTCCGAGGGCGTGAATGCGCAACTTGATGTGCCTGAACGTAACTACGAACGTTTTGAAAAGACGCTAAACGACACTACCTTTTTTCAGAATATGCGAATAAACGTGGCTATCGATAAAAATGCAATTTCATTTTATAAATTGATCATAAGATTGAAGCACAAAATTTTGGCTGATGGTTTGCAAGATGAATCATTTGATGTCACCAAGCGAGGAACACACATTGACGCAATGACATTTAATGAGTTGACCAAAAATGATGACACAGTCATCGTCGATATGCGCAACCACTACGAAAGTGAAGTCGGACATTTTCAAAATGCAATTTGTCCGGATGTAGAAACATTCAGAGAATCACTTCCCATTGTTGAAGAATTATTGGGAGATAAAAAGGACAAACCTCTTGTGATGTATTGCACCGGAGGAATTCGCTGCGAAAAGGCGAGTGCCTATTTCAAACACAAGGGGTTTGAAGAGGTCTATCAACTGGATGGTGGAATCATAGAATATGCCCGCACTGTGGATGCTTTAGGACTTGAAAACAAATTTAAAGGAAAGAATTTTGTGTTTGATGAGCGTATGGGTGAACGCATTAGCGAAGATATCATAGCCCGTTGTCATCAATGTGGTAAACCTTGCGACACGCATATTAATTGTGCAAATAACGCCTGTCATATTCTCTTCATTCAGTGTGAAACATGTGCATCCGCATACCATAAATGCTGCTCAAAAAAATGTGCTGAATTCAACACGCTTTCAAGCGAACAGAAAAAGGAACTTAGAAAGTCAATTCAATTCAATGGCACCAAATTTGGAAAAGGCCGATACAAAGCTTTGACAGCTAAAGAAGAATTGGATATATCCTGAATGCAGAGGAAATAACTTTTGGACTACATAGAAATAATTTTACTGATCCTTGCCGGATTTTCAGCAGGGTTTATTAATACCCTTGCCGGTAACGGGTCGCTTATTACCCTTACGATATTACTAGAATTTATTGGCCTACCTGCACTAACAGCAAATGGGACAAATCGCGTCGGTATATTTTTTCATTCTATCATTACATCATATGCCATGTTTCAGCAACATGGTATTGAAGGCGAGCATAAACGAGGTATTTTACCTGTTCTTTTTATTGGCGGCATTACCGGCGGTATTATTTCAATATTGGTTTCAGCGGAACAATTTACTTTTGTTTACCGAGCGCTACTCATTTTTCTATTTCTAACTTTACTCGTAAACCCCAAAAAGTGGATTGACCCTTCCATTATTACTTCTGAAATTCCAGATTGGATCAGGTACATCGTATTATTCTTTATCGGTATTTATGGCGGGTTCATACAAATGGGCTATGGCATTTTATTACTTGCCATACTGGTACTGGTCCACAAAATTCCATTGATGAAAGCCAATGCCATCAAGCTGGTGTCCGTTTTTCTGTATACGCCATTGGTGCTGGGAATGTATATCTGGTATGATATGGTCAATTGGCACTTTGGCTTGCTTCTCGCCATAGGCCAAATCGCCGGCGGATGGCTAACAGCCCATTATATCTCGCGGTGGAAACATGCCAATACACTTGCTTACGGTCTTTTAATCGTCATGGTAAGCGCCGCATTAATCAAGATATTTATCTTTTAGACTAGCTACTCAACGATATTCTCGGGAAGCGGCTCCAACGTAGAAAATGACCAGATGAATGAAACCGCTGAAAGAATAATTCCAATGGCAAAAATATTGTAGCAATACCAGAGCAACTTATATTTTCTCGCAAGAACGACACCCAGAAAATAAAGATCCTTGGTGAGACTACTATACAACATATCCTCGTTGTTCATCAGCGTTTTAATAGTCCATTCAAATTTATCCAATGGTACATTAAAAAAATTACCAAAAAACAACATGTTGATTTTTTTATTCATGAACGCTTCATCGGAATAATTAGACGATGAAATTTTAGGTCTGGTGGCCAAAACTGCTATGACCACAGATACCACACACACCACGGTCAGGACAATCGTCGGAACAATCAGAACCGGATTTGTATCTAATTTTGGAGCCAGACTTGACAACACGATTGACAACATGATGGAATTAATACTCAGCATAATATTGGCCTTGTTATCGGCAATTACACTTAAGTTATTATGATTTCGCAATGTCACCCGAAACATCGTTTCAATTCCACGATCGGCCTTATTTGCCGGCAAGTCCATGGCCAGGTCTTGCTTCTCCGGATCGATATGTGCTACTGTACTCTCATAATTAATTAATCCTGTCAGTTGTTTTTGCACTTTCAAGATATTTTTTCTTTTCCTATCATTATACGTTGTCTCTGCCACCGGTGTATAAAATTTATGCTCATGCAAAAACTTTAAATTTTCCGTAATCCAGGTTTTCTCGGATATATTTTCCCCCTTGAGTGCTTCCATTTCTGCTTTTAATAACGCAGACTTTGCGAAGAACTCCTTGGTTCCGACATGATGACAGTCGGCATCTTTCATGATCTTATTTGATAAATCCCCGGCAGGACTTGACATTTCGGTTGCTTTTATCAACTCTGCAATTCTTGCCAGGCGATTATGCGAAATATCTTCATCAGAAAAGAACGAATTGAGCATATCTACTGCACGCGCTTCATGCCCTTCACATCCTTCATTGTAACCAGTGTCATGAAAAAGGCAGGCTATTTCGATATTGGCCTTTTCATCCTCATCAAGATTATAACTCTCGGCCAATGAAAGTGCCACCTCCTTCATATCATTCACATGAGCCAAATTGTGATATTGATACACTTCAGGACTCATGTTGGTTGACATCAATTCCCGGGTATAGGCTCTCGCCTTCTTAATCAATTCTTTATTCTTGTTAGACATACTTGGTAGGATTAACGCAAAGGTAATAATTGTTAGTGTCTGGTCCTGATACTTTCCCCGTGCCACCGGACAAGATCATCATACCTATCCCTTTCCCCTGTCATCGTTTCGTGATCATTGTGCTCATGGGTCAGGTACAATTTTCGTACCAACAGGTTTTGCCTCTTGCCATCATCATTCAGTATTCAGGCCCGATGCTGTAAAGAATTTGGTATACAGAGGCGTTGACAAGCCTGACAAGACCATAACCCTGACTATAATCATGGGCAAAATTGACAGCGATCAGCCTCCCCTAACGGATCAGAACTGAAATTTGAGAGTACACAGATTAAAAAGACTAGCTCGATGAAAATTGTTGACAGAAAGACTATCGCCCAAATACAAAATGAATTTTCTGACCTCTATGAAGGACTAAAATTGGAATTCTATCAAAAGAAGCATGCTGAACATCGCGGTTCCAGAAAAGAGGACCAATATCCTTCATTTAAGAAACTAGCCGACATTCGATCGACTAAAAAATCAGGAGAACTGACGATCGCCGAAAATATGTCGACGGCGGAATTGGAAAATGCTTTCGAAGACAAATTCGGTTTACATGTACAGGTATTTCGTAAATCCGGAAACATCTGGCTACAAACATCGGCCACTGACGATTGGTCGTTAAAAAAACAAAATGACAAGGCAAAGAACTTCATTGAAGATAAAGACAAAGTAAATCTGCAATGAACAGTGATCATTTAAAATATAATAACAATAAATCCCCTGTCTTTCACACACATGAAGACGCCCTAATTTTATTTTTTAATACTTCATAATAATTTAATTTGAAAATACTGGTGCCTACGGATTTTTCTAATTTTGCAGAATATGCATTTGAAGCGGCATGTAATCTAGGGCATAAATTTGGCGCCGAAATTCATTTATTTCATGTTATTGATTTTCCTGACAATTGGAAATCCGTTTCAAAAAATGTTGCAAGCACTGATGCTGCCACTCAAAAATTAGAATCAGACGCTGCACAGCGCTTAGAACAATTGCAAAAAACTGCATTAGACAAAGGATTATCTTGTCACGTGCAATATACAGACGGCAATTTTTTAAAGAAAATTAAACACGCCATTGAGGAGAATAAAATCGATCTTGTGGTGATGGGTTCTCATGGTGTCAGCGGAATAGAAGAATTATTCATTGGTTCGAATACCCAAAAAGTATTACGAAAAATACACACCAACGTTTTAGTCGTTAAAAGCCGATTAAAGGATATAAACTTCTCAAAGGTGCTTTTTGCTTCAGGATTATATTTACGTGATCACGAAGCTTTTGGCCGTTTACTGGAATTTATCAAACCTTTCGATGTAAAGGAATTGCATGTGTTGTCAGTAGATACGTCCAGGGCATTCAGTCAACCGGCATTTGCCATGAAAGATGCTATGAAGGCATTTAAACACATGGCGAGCAATTTAAATTGTCAAACCCATTTTTATCTGGACTTCTCTATAGAAAGTGGCATTCGTAATTTCAGTGAAGAATACGATATTGATCTGATCGCACTATCCAATCACGGTCGTTCACCAATTAAGCGCATTTTTCAGGGTAGCCAATTAGAAATGGTCATTAATCGATCGAAAGCTCCTGTTTTGAGTATCGACTACTAAAGGATCAGAATGAAACGAATTTTATTTGCAACCGATTTTTCAGAGGCTTGTAGCAATGCCTTCACATATCTGAAAAATTTCATTCAGGATTCTTCGGTCAAGATTGATTTTGTCCACGTATATGACATCCCCGTTAATGTTTCTGCTTCTATTCCACACCAGGCCATACAAGGCATGTTGGAAGCAAAAGATGAAGCAGCTGTCAATCGCATGAATCAATTGCGCTTAACTCTTCCTGAACATCAACGCGGAAAAATGGCTCCTATTCAAGGTGAGTATCCATCCGCAGATATTACGGAAACGGCGATTCGGTTGCATTCCGATCTCATCGTCATGGGTATGAAAAAGAAATACGATTTAATTGACAAAATGGTCGGAAGCACGACGATTCATACGATCGACAAATCCAATAATCCGGTTTTGGCGATTCCAAATGATGCATCATTCGATCCTGTAACCAAAATCCTTTTTCCTACAGCCATTAATCAGATTGCCAATCTTTCAGAAAAAGAAATAGAAGCACTTAATTGGTTAAATGATTTTCTGCATTTGATTAAATCGCCGAAAATACATTTAGTCCACATTTCCTCTGATTCAGACCTCGTTGATATTACTAAAAGACATTTTCCAATTGAAGAAATAGATTTCAGTATTTCACATGCTGAATCGGTTGAAGAAGGAATATTCAAATTTTTAACATTGCATGACATCCATATGTTGGCTTTTTATAAAGCACATAGGAGTTTTTGGACACGGTTGTATCGTTCAAGTATCACACGAAAACTGCTTTATCAAAGCCGTTTGCCATTACTCGTTTTTTCGTAAATTAATAAATTGAATACACCACCCACTTAGTTTTTTGATAAATTATATTAGATGAGAAAAGAATAAAATAGAGATGGGAGATTTTAATGTTCGAGCAGTACTAAATTCTGAAGATCGTTCACAGGTCTACAATCAAATCCTCGACGACATAACCGCCCTGGATGCCATGATCAGCAACGGGATGATCGATGAAGGTCCTGCAAAAATCGGTGCTGAACAAGAGATATGTCTGGTCGACTCGAACTATAGGCCACAACAGACCGCATTATCCATCTTAGACAACATTAATGATGATCACTATACAAATGAACTTGCGCTATATAATCTGGAGTTAAATCTGGACCCCCATGACTTACATTCGAATTGCTTTTCGGCTACTGAGTCGGACTTGGTCAAGCTTTTACAAAAAGGGCGAATGGCCGCAGCAAATTTTGATTCTCAATTGTTATTATGCGGCATTTTACCAACATTAAAATTTCGGCATCTTGAATTTGAGTGCATGACGCCCATTGAACGGTATCGAACACTCTCAACCAAACTGGCCGAATTGCGCGGAAGCGAATTTGAAATTTATGTGCAGGGTATCGATGATTTAATTATGTCGCTACCCACTGTTTTATTTGAAGCATGCAACACGAGTTTCCAACTACACCTTCAAATAAACCCAAATAATTTTGTACCACGATATAACTGGTCACAAATGATCGCCGGTCCGGTGCTTTCAGCATGTGTCAATTCACCCATACTCTTTGGTAGAGAATTGTGGGCAGAAACACGCATCGCCATTTTCAAACAAAGTCTCGATACACGCAGCTCCATCAATCAGATGCGACGAAAATTGTCACGTGTATATTTTGGTAATCAATGGTTAACGGGATCGCCTAGTCAACTTTTAAAAGAACAGGTCATCCGATTTCCGGTGATCGCAACGTCCGATAATTTTGAGAATGCCACTTCTGTTCTAAAAAATGGAGGCATTCCTAACCTTCGCGCTGTCCTTCTGCACAACGGCACTACCTATACCTGGAATCGATTTTGCTATGGAACCCAGGGTGCAAAACCGCATTTTCGGATCGAATGTCGTTATCTGCCGGCAGGGCCAACGCCCATTGATGAAATTGCCAATTTTGCCTTTTGGATAGGTCTGATGCGCGCTATGCCCGAAGATTGGAATAGTCAGTTTATGAACTATGATTTCCAATTGGTCAAGAATAACTTTTTAAAGGCTGCTCGCTACGGGTTGGATTCTATTTTCAATTGGTTTGGAGAAACTATCCCCGCTAAATACCTGATTCTTGATCAACTCCTACCAATGGCAGCCAATGGGTTACGGAAATCAAATGTCGACGAGAAAGACATTGACAAATATTTGGGAATTATCGAAAAACGCGTGCAATCCGAGCGAACAGGGTCGCGTTGGATGACATCATCCTATCGAATTCTTCAACGCAAATGCAAACGCAGTCAATCCCTGAGAGAATTGACAGCGCGCTCCATCGAATATCAAACGTTTAACATTCCTGTTCATAATTGGGAAATCCCGTCAAGCTGCATTTCAACACTCGCCTCCCTCGATCATAAACTGGTTGATGAAGTGATGACAACCGATATGTTTTGTGTTCGTGATGATCATGAAATATCCTTTGCCACGAGTATTTTGTCCTGGCAACCATTCCATCACCTACCGGTTGAAAACCATGAGGGTGATTTAGTCGGCATGATCACGGATGGTTTATTAAAAAGGCATAGAGAATCGGGAAATCAAGAGTTGTTGCAGGTAAAAGACATTATGATAAAAGACCTGGTTTCATTAACGACCCAGGATAGCGTCTCGAGGGCAACGGAGATCATGGACAGCAACGACATGAGTGGTTTACCGGTAACTTTTAATAATAAGTTGGTTGGAATTGTAACTCGAAATGATCTTAAATAATTATCAGTTAAATCGCGCCTAAAGTGACGCAAAAGAAATCAATGTCTGAGTGATTAAAAAATGGTTAATAGGAATAAGCGCCTAAGCTCTTTTTTCGAATCGGCCTGTTTTTTCAACCAGATCAATCCGATAAACAATGTCATTTATCCGTTTATTTGGAAATTCGTCCTCTATTTTCAATCCGGATATATCCTGAAGGCTTGTTTGACTTAGATAATGTGGTGACAGACCTTCAGTTAGAATATTCAATGCCTCGACAGCCTCCTGATCTTTTAATTCATGAAAAACACCCCAGGCAATGACACTCTGCCAATTGGCATAATCCTGAATCTGTTCAACCTCGAAACAAACATTCGCATTATTTCTTATCATATCCATTTTCATTCCCGCCGCCGTAAGACCATATATACTCCCGGCATAATAAAAGTAGGTAACCGGCACGATATAGGTGCGACCATCAGCATGACAACCAATCCGGCCGATCACATTGTCATGTAAAACATGTTCAATTTGCTCATGATTTAAAACACCAAGCACGGGCTTTCAATTTTATCGTGAGATAGGATTGGACGTGAGTCGTATTCCTAAATTTTTATTGTAATCATTTGCTTCAATTCAAGCAAAATATCATAAGGCGTCAAGATGCCAACAAATTTGTCTTTTCTGCAAATGAGGATGGCATGCAATTTATTCTTCAGAAATACATCCAGGGCATCGGCTATCAAATCTTCTTCTTGCATACAGAACGGTTTTTTTGCCATTACATCACGCGCAAGTAAAGCCCCTAACCATCTATCGTTAATTCCATCATAATTTTCCATTTTCATCAACGTACGGGAATCAAGTAATAAAAAGTAATCATGCTTGCTGATAATGCCAATAGGCATATTATTTTCCAATACGGGCAAATGGTGGAATTGCCGTGTATCAAATATCTGCGCCACATCCGTCATGACGGTGTTTGGCAAAACAGAAACCACGTCGGTTTTCATTATTTCTTTGATGGGACGTCGCGTGTTAATCATCATAGCCGGAGATTTAATTTAATGGCAAAATATAATGTAATCATTTTGTAAGTAAACTTCAAGAATACAAGGCTTCATTGTTGATTCCAATAGTGGTTTGAATATAACCAAAACAACTTCCAAAACAAAATTTTCAAACCTTACGTCTACCGGACTTGCCCCTTTTCCTCTTCCAAGCTTCACGTATGATAAGATTAAAATGTTTTACCTCCTTGCGCAATGACTCTAAACAAGTCAAGCATTGACATTCGTCAGTATTCGATATGAACATGGAGAAGAAATATATCAATCCTGTGGGAAGACAAGTAGAGGGAGGTGTAGATCAAAAAGCTCGCGCTTGGTAACGCTGGATTGAAACATCCGCTCCAACCAATTCTGCCGTTTGTGAATTAGGCAAAGTATGTTGGCTTTACGTTCAAAACAATAGTCCGAGAGACATTTTGCTACACCATTCATACAGCTTATTGAAGTGTGCTTGAAGTCAACTCCTTGCAACGCAGGGTCGGGCAAATATCCTTCATCAAATTGCATAGCTTGATCTGAGACATGAACCAGGTCGAGTGAAGCCCCGGCATCAAGAAGTAACTTTTTAAGTAATTGAATATTTTTTAGGGAGGTGTCAATATTTTCTTTAAATCCAAATACGATCTTTTTAATTTGTCCAATGGGAGCTTCTTCCGGGACGGCGATCACTGGAATTTCAGAGTTGTTGATTGCCCACTCGGTCACACTACCAACCGTCATTTCCTTAATTGCGGATAATCCTTTTGTTCCGGTGACAATCAGATCAAAATTATGATTTTTGGCATAGGTACTAATATAGGTTTTGGGCTCATGAAAGATCACATTCGACAACACCTCGATGCGATCAGACATGAATACAACTTGCCTGGATAATTCATCCAGATCTTTTATTGCTTCCTTTTCGATTAGATCATCCAATCGAATAAACATACCTGCCCGACTGCGCCGAATGATACAATGAACAATTTCCAACGTCCCACCGCCAAGGGTATCCAAAACGTTGACCGTCCAATGCAAGGCATGAACAGCATTTGTAGAAAAGTCAATTGGGCATAATATTCTCACTGTGCATTATTTGGAATAAACAACATGGGCAGCTTTGATTGCAAAATCAAATCTTTGGTTGTACTTTCAAAAAGCAATGATTCAATAAAAGATTGTTTAACAGAAATCACCATCAACAAATCGGTATCGAATTGATCGGCTGAATCCAATACGGCCTTTGTTACGTTACTCCTTTTTACTACCTCCACTTCGAATCCAAAATTCGGTTCTGCTTTTTCATACATTTCCGTCACAATTCTTTGGCTTTCTTCCGTATAATCATCCTGGTCTCCGGTTTGAACATGCAAAAATTTGATATAGGCATTATACAATTCATTCCAGGCCTTCAGGTTCTGCAAATGTTCTGTATGCGCAACATGTGAATCACTTGCCACGAGCACCTTGTTATAATGGTCATACACAACGCCTGGAGGAATGACATAAACCGGTAGATTACTCGTCTTAACGACACCAAGCGTAGTCGTTCCTATCCACCGATCAATCGCATCATATTTTTCTCTTGATCCAATGTAGACCACATTGATGTTGTGATGCTCTACATATTTCTTCAATGCAGAGACGGGTTCCCCGTCAACGATATGAATTTTCATCACATCGGGAATGGTTTCGAGGCTAAGTGCTTTTTTAATAAAAACCACCACTTCATCCTGTATCAGCATTTCCTTGGTCATCGCACTGGGCTGCCCGACAGGATGTGTCTCCTGTAGTACACCTTGTGTGATATGCAACACATGTATATTGGCATTGGCGCATGAACTCATGGCATAGTTCAATGCGTTGACCGATTCATCCGAAAAGTCCATTGCAACAAGCACATTTTTCATAATCATCATCATTCATTTTTAGTCGGTTGCCCGGTAGGTTAATAGACTATAGAGGGATAGACGGAAGCCTTTCGGTCTATCCCTCTATCTTCTTGTCATCGATAAATTAATCTGTTTTCCAGATGACAGCAATGATTTTGATTAATCACCGGGATGATATATGTCATAAGAGAGGAATTGCCAACGGGAAGGAACTTTGTCCATTCCATCATAACATCCATTATCTCAGCCTGTTGAATGAAATTTATAGCTTAGACAAATTGTCCGAACACGGACCATGGAGGCCTTCATGAACGCGACCTCCATATTGGCCCTTCAATGGAGTTGATATACTTACCACAACAAACAATTTGTTACCTTGCAGCTTGCTTATAAAGGACAGCACACGCTATTGGTATCATCTTAAAAACATCGATACTATAGTGTATTAAACCCTTTGTTCGTCTGCTTTTATATTATTAATTGAAATACATTTAACTAATAATAAAATGTTGATAATAAATTTACAAGTAATGAAAAGAACAGTCATTGTTTTGGGTTGTATACTATTTGCTACGGTTTGCATTTTTGGGCAAAACAAAAAAGATCTTGAAAATCAAGTGACGGAATTAGAGCTTTTCCTTGACTCACTTCACAATGATTATCACGATTTATCTGCCATGCATAAATCGACTTCCAAAGAATTGAATTCCTATCAAAATATGTACGAAATCCTGGAGGAAAAATTACTTCCTTATGATAGTAATCCGGCTGATCTCGAAACAATTATTGATTCATTAAATAATAGCCGGGATTTAATTTTTGAAAGCATGATGGCAGAATCAGAAACATTGAAAGGCAAAATTATTAATCTGGCAAATGACAACACAAAACTCGAGGCTGAGAATGTCGAATTGCAAGCGGAGATTGAACTTCAAAAAGCAGAGATAGAAGAATTAAATGCACGACCTGAGCAACCTACGAATTCGCAATATATTGTGACCGATGAACAATTTGATGCCTTGCTCAAAATAAAGGATCTGCTGGATTCCGATATTCTGACCAAGGAGGAATTCGATGAACGAAAGAAATTGATTCTGGGGAATTAAGCAGGAATGCCTGTGTTCAAAAAGAGCCTTTACGGACAGGGAACGACAATTGTAAGGAGACCTCCTTTACCATCCACGATAATACGGTAACATTGATCATTGACCGCACGCAATATTAATCCACCCGACGTGTAGATTACTGTGTTGCCATTTTCAGTGGAGAATTTGGTGTCAAAATCGCCATCTTCACAGGCATCTCCCACAAAATTACCATTGCTGTCAGCCTGATCGGTATTGAATACCGTCGGGCAATTATCACAAACGTTACCCACACCGTCTCCATCGAAATCGGCCTGATCGGTATTGAATACCGTCGGGCAATTATCATCGAAATCCAATAATCCATCGGCATCCTCATCAACCGACTTCCCGCAAGTATGATACATATTGTTGAGATCAATACATCCGGAAGCATTGCCATAAATTGAATAACTCTTGACGACTCCGGCAACAATTTTATGGTATAGGCCACAACATGTGTTCAATGACGTATTATCAAATATCCAGAGGTCGGATGCAAATACAAGATTTGGGTAGGGCCACTCCATGAGATTTGTTTCATACATTAACAGGTCACTGACAACTTCCAAGCTATTGGTAAAGGAAATATCGGTAGGTCCGGCAAGCTCGAGCTCTTCCAATACGAAAACCTGTGGGGTGATAAGAAAATTTAAGAAATTCAAATTGTCATTCGCTAGGATTTTTAAAATGGCCAAGGTGCTGTCCAGGGTCCTTATATTAACAGTATGTAAGCTGTCATTTCCCCTGAGCTCCAGACTTCTCACAGTAGTCAAATGCGGAAAGATGATGGTTTCCAAATCAGTATTTGTGATCGACAAGCTTCTAATGCGATTGATGGCTTGAACACACGGAAATACGGTTGATCCAAAACTACCGGAGAGGCTGAGCGTAATTAGTTCTGTAATACTGCCCAATTCATCAATATTATTTAACGATTTGCAATTGTAGAGGGTCAAATACTTAAGTGAGTCTAAGGATGGAAGGAGCATTAAGGAGAATGAATCGCAATTCTGAACAGTCAACGTGGACAGCTTCGTTACATTATTCAATCCGTTCAAGTTTTGTAATCGATTGCAATTATATACATTCAAAACTTTCAATTCAGTGATATTTTCCAATCCGATGAAATTGATAATATCAGATTGATATACATTTAAATTATCAATTGTAACCGAGGTAGGAAAATTATAAAACCCATTTGGCAAGTTCATTTTAAATGATACATTTCCGACATAGGATAAATTATTGAGTCCATTGAAATCGACTACGATGGAGGAGACATCCCAAACATTCATGTACCTGATTTGATAGAGTGAATCCAATCGCATGGAATCACTACCTGATAGATTCAATATTCCCACTGTGTCACAACCATAATTGACCGGGTAAGCATCGACATCAGCCTGACTGGTAAGATAAACAGAGTAACAATACGTTGCATTACTGCGATAGGATGTGAGTAATATGATGAGTGGAATCAAAAGAAAATAGAAGATCACACCAAAATTCCGATGGGTCATTGATCGTTTCATGAGCATGCGTTTTATTCCATAGAATAATCAAGCTTTTCATGTTCTCACGCAATGATCCAGGTTAAACAAATCCATGATAAATGTCATGGGTGTATAACACGGCGTTAACTGGATGTGCTCGCCCGTCAGGTATTGGTCATGTAATATTCAATTAGAAGTCAGGCATAGGAAAAGATTGTTCCTTGCTATTCGGGCTGTCTCTTCAAGAAAACACAGTAGTTAATTCGGTTTATTGTAGTATATGAAAAATGGATTAGTCAATATTAGTAAACAGACCTATCCATTTTTACATTAACTCTATTGAGGTTTGAATGTGCGACAAATGCGTTAAATTTAATCTGAAGATTTTATCGTCGTTCGCGACATCGGTGGGATTTTGTCAGAAATGCCATTTGATTTTGCCATCTATAAAAGAATTACAGGAAATGTATACCAAACTCTATCTTCCCGGACGAGCCGAATTTGGAAACTGATATTACTGGAGCTCGAGTGAACACAATAGTACATTCGTCTGGGCACGAAATTTTAATGATGACAATCAGATTCCATTTAAAAAGGTGAACGCAGCAGGTGGAACCAGCCCAAATATCTATGGACTACAACTCGAGTTAGGCGACTGATGAATGGAGGTTCTTCGTTTTTCTCAATGCATCATTTCTATTTGGGTAGAATTTGTAGAAAACTAATCATAGATATTAGATGCCTCGATCATTTAATTATAATTAGAAATATAATTTCGCGGTGGAGTATTATTTATTTTAGAATTTATTACCATAAATAAAAAGTCATAGAATTGATGTCTGGTTTTTAATGTTATTGTATCCCGTATTTCCGTGCCTACCCTGAAGTGTGTGAGCTTACGACCTCTATTTCATCGCACTCTTCCTGCGTGCTGACGTTTACTGTCAGCACTTTCGCCTACTTATCAAACCAATTACACCATAAATTAGAGCAACTTTCTAAGCTCCTATCACCTATTGGCTAAGCAGTCAATTAATACCTCGTCGGTTCACCATAGGCTAAATTCTGTTGCTTTTAGACAAGAATAACGTTCGCCATTTCTTAACATAGATCAATTGCATTTATCCTCATTTGGGTTTAACTTTAAAAGCAACGATCACGATGTAAAAACACCACGACATGAACATCAATTTAAAGTATATTTGGTTGGTCCTCATCGCTTGCCTTTTGTACGGCTGCTATGGACCGAAAACACTGCAACAGGAATTGAATCGGGAAGTATATCATCCAAGGATTGTATATGATTTGGAAATCATTCCGGACAAGGCGGATAAATATGTCACGTTTGAATATTCAGATCAAAGCGGTCTGATACCGGAAACCAATGTAAGAGAGATTAATTACACATGGAACGCTGCATTCCAATTTTACGAAGAACTGTCTTATGACATGGTCATTAAACTTGGCAATGCGGCTAGTTCACCTAAGGTGATTGATTTTATGGAAGATGTCGTTCAGGAGACATTTCGTAGATCGGGTAATTTTCGCGTCCGGGACTCCATAACAACGACAGATGATTTTCGTAGCCTCATCACCATAAAGAAGGTAGATGCGAGATGCCTATACCACATGAGTAAGAAAGAGATTTTTGGGGTGGAAAAATTAACGGACAGGGCCGAAATTGTCAAAAGTCGAATACAAGTGAATCTCAAATTATTTGACGGCCAGGGTCAATTACTGATCGATAAGGATTATGAGGAAGTGAGTGGGCAGGATTATGTCGGTGAAGGGCAAACGGTTAAATCTTCTGATGATGACGCTGTAAGTTTTTTATTCGGTACCGGTGGAAGGGAAGACGTCAAGCATAGAGCCATGAATGCGCTATTTAAACATCTGACAGATTGCATACAAAAAATAAGTATAGCCATGACGGATGAGATTAATAAGACGATAACTCTTCAATAATTTATTTCGTGCTGTGCATATTGATTTAATCGTTTTTTTCTAGGTTTACGGTGTTATTAATATATAGGTGGTTGTTCATATACTTGGGGTAAAGACGCACAGAATGGCAATATCATACTCTAAAATAAAAATGCCAAGTAATTCAAGATTACATGGCTTATAATTTTGGCTCGCCCTGATGGCTGTCTGCGACAGGCAGGCGTGCCGATGCGGTGAAGTACAGAATCACATTCAAACTTCACCACAAGCAACGCGAGGCTCTACTTCATGGGCGCCTCCTACAGATGCTGACGTTTACTGTCAGCACTTTCGCCTACTTATCAAACCAATTACACCATAAATTAGAGCAACTTTCTATACCCCTTCGTCCTATTGGCCATTCAATCGCTTAATACATTGTCGGTTTGCCATAGACCGAAATCTGTTGCTATTTGGCAAGTATAATGCTCGTCATTTCTATATCCTCATCACTCAGAATATGTTCTTGTTTGTCATTTGTCAGGAATAATTGTACAACTTCAATGTTTGCATTCTTTTTTAATCGGGTAACTAAAGAATACTCCTGTGCCGTCCAAATTATAGAGCCATTCAGAATCCATATATGCACAATCGCTCACAAGTACTGATCCTGAATGGAAAACGACTTATTTTGCATCATTTACACCGTGCTTCTTTCCTTCCGAGAAGACCGCATACGAAGGCCGTCCTGTATCATAGTCCAAACAGTATGTATTTAACAATGTAATATGATATACCCATGGATAGGACGCAACTTTCAGGTTTGTGTAGGGCCACTCGGTGAGATGTATTTGATAGATTAAAAGTTCACTAACAACTTTCAAACTATTGGTAAAAGAAATATTGGTAGGCACGGCAAGTTCTAGCTCTTCTAACACGCAAACCTGAGGGGTGATGAGAAAATTTAGTGAATCTAATTTGCCATTCCAAAGAAATTTTAAAATGGTCAGCGTACTATCCAGCGTCTTTATATTAAAAGAATGTAAGCTGTCATTTCGCTAAGGGTCAAACTAACCATAGTTGTCAAATGTGGAAAGTTGATGGATTCGTAGTCGATTGCTATTATATAGATATAAAACTTTCAATTCAGTGATATTTTCCAATCCGATAAAATTGATTATATCAGATTGATATACATTTTAATTATCTATTGTAACACAGGCAGGAAAATGATTAAATCCATTCGGTAAATTTGCTTTAATTAATCTATATCCGGCAAACGATAAATTATTCAAACCGTTGAAATCGACAACTATGAGCGCACTATTTCCCATTAAGCCATCGAGTACTTTGCTAAAATATTCAGTACGATTCTTGATATGATGATAGTTATTAACTATGATCACAGCTTCTATTTTCCCATTGGTTGAAGTTTTAGGCCTGCAACCGGATATATAGCCAGTGTTAATTGCAACTAGTAAAATTGTTGAGTTCAAACAATATACTATGAGCTTATCTGATATTAGTTCGAACTTACACCTGTCCGTCTCAGATGGAAACTTCGACCATTGAGAGAATGTCTACACCTGAATACCGATTCCAAACATGAAAATTGGTGTAGCATCGAGTTCAAAACCCTGCAGGAAGCCAGAACTCTTGTAGCCTACTTCTGTGATCAACAATAGGGGGATGTCAAGATTAGGAATGGCGTACCTTACTCTAACAGAAAATGCCATGCCAAGTTGATTTTTTTGAGTCGAAAAACTATTCTTTTTATATAATTCCAAACCGGGTTGTTTCCACACATCCATTGTGAGATCCAATGCAACCCGGCCTCGATCCAGGATATTGTCTACCTGTAGACCTATACCCCACCAATTCTTGTGGAATGTCCGGTCACCGATACGGATATCTACCAGGGCAACCTTTTCATCCCATCTTATGTAGTTTTCTAAATGGTACTCCGGGCCAAAAGGAGTCAAACTCATATTCATATTAGGCATAAATCCATACTTACCAATCCTTATTGTTGGGATTTTTGTGCGTGTTTTGCCCTGGTAGAAGTAGGTGTTTAGTTGCACTATTAAGGCATACCAGGCATAGGGATTAACGAGGCTTATCATGTTTTTCTTCTTCAGATCATCCAGATCCATGCGGAAGTGATCAGGATCTTCGATCCCGGCACTTCTGTTCAGGAACCAGATATAACCATCCGGATCAAAGAACTCTCCGGAGTAATTCGGATCTTTTGGAAGCTCGACGGGCGGATCAGCGATGTATTGAAACTTGTCTTGCCATGACCAAAAATACAAGGAAGCTTCACGATAATGTAGGGTTTGATTGGCCATCCATCGCTTGATCATTCTACGCTGAAGTACATCATAGACCTCCAAACCAGCCTGAATTATGGCCGTGAATTCATGATCGCCGACTGGGCGTCGATAATTTTTTACATGCGCATATCCATCACCATCTGAATAAATTGGAAACTCCAAATGGTATTCAATGTTGCCAACATCCAGTTCACGATATCGCCAGCCATGTCCGTAATATTCATGGAGAATGAGGATCGTAAAAAGATCTATGGGTACGTCCAGCATAATCCATTTTACACCTCGACACGCGATCCCGGCGCTTTTATTTAGAAAGCGGTCTTCAGGGAACCATTGATTTCCTAGTAATTTATCCTCTGCATGCGCGATGCCATAATTGACGAGCATCGCATTCTCAATGCCGCTGCGCATGCTTAGATGTGGATCAACAAATAAACCGAGGTAATTGTCAGAGGAATGGTTGACTTGTGTTTCTATTGTTAGCGGTTCCTGGACCCCCGTCGTATTTACCTGGGTAAATGTTCGATTTGAATAACATAAGAGGAAGATCAAAATCCAACAGTTAATACTGATATTTAGAAAGGACTTTGAATACATATTTATTTATTGTTAAGCTATTGACTTTAATAATATATCTATGAACTTACATTTACAAGGTACATATAGAATGATCAACTTAAATAGAGTGTTGCCCTTATTGAGGTTTTAAAGTTTTTACCCGCGTGCTGCCTAATTCAAGAAAGTTCGATAAATCCCTGTAATTATAAGATCAAAGTCAAGTAGGATAGACATCTAAGATTGAAAGGTTGAAATTATGGCCTATGGGTGATAATCCAATTCAAATAACCACTCATTTAGCATAATATATAAGCTTCTTTTGCCAGAAGTAGTTTTGAAATACTTCTCTCTTCTCAAAGCATCATTTTTATTCGGATAGAATTCACAGAAAATGAGCCTAAACGGCCTTCTGGCCTTTGTACTTTTTACATTCCCATCCTGATGTTGCGCTAAACGATTTTCCAGATTTGTTGTAAAACCCATATATAATTGCTCATCTAATTCTGAATAGAGAACATAAACACAGAATGGTAATATCATACTCTAAAATAAAAAAGCCATGTAATTCAAGATTACATGGCTTATAATTTTGGCTCGCCCTGATGCGTGCCGAAGCAAAGCGAGGCTCTGCTTCATGTGCGCCTCCTCAAGGATTCGAACCTTGGACCTACGGATTAACAGATCAAAACGTCTTGACTTTTTACATCTAATCACTAGATTATCAAACAGATACGCATAACGTTATTTTATAACTTATTGTATTTGTATGTCGATTTCAAAAATTACCTTCAGCACAAAGCTGTACACTTCCGAACCTTTAAAGGACGGAACTTACCCGATTGTACTCCAAATTTCATGGAGAGACACAAGAAATAAGCCCCAGGTTAGACGCAAACGCCTTGGTTTATCTTGTCTGATGCAAGAGTTTGATTTGGAGTCCGACTCTATTCGCGGAGCTGTTTGGGCAGCAGTGAAAAAGAACAATGAACTAATCAATGCCAAAACGAAGGCCGAGGCCATTTACTATAACCATTTCGAAAACCGCGAATGGAACTACAGGAAGTGGGCGGAATTATATGATGAGGATGTACAAGAAATCACGATGGACGAATTTGTGCAGTCACACATTCGCAAACTTTTATTAATGGACAAGGCGGCGACCGCCATCTACTACCGTGAAAACTTAAAGGCACTTCAGAAGTTCATGAGAAAGGAAAAAATTGCTTTCAGAGAGGTCAGTAAGTCATTGCTTAGAGATTTCGAAGATAACTTACTAGCAAGAGGCAGAAAAGGGGACAGAACCATGAGAGGCCTAAAGGCCATTTTTTCAAAGGCTGTTGAACAAGAGATCATTGATGTGAAGTTAATGCCATTCAAAACCGCCTATAATCCGGTTGGTTATAAATTCACACATCTCAGCAAAATACAGAAGAAAACTCCAAGAATGAAATGGCTTTCTCCTACTCAAGTAAATCAGATTTTAAATTATAAGCCCAGACATTATGGTGAAGAAAAAGCATTGGACTTATGGAAATTCAGTTATTTCACAATGGGAGTGAACCTTAAAGATATCGCCCTTTTGAAGATGTCGGACATTAAAGAAAATCGCTGGTATTTTGATAGAGCCAAAACTCAAAATTCCAGTTTGGGAAAACCACCTCTTCCAGAATGCTGGTCGATTATTAATAAATATTACAATGAAAACAACGAGTATATATTTGATTTCATTTTAAAGGATTGTTATGACTTTGATGACCTCGCGCTCAACAAAAGAAAGAACTGCGTACTTGCCAATCTCAGAAAGCAATACATGAAAATCTCCAAAGAATTAAAATTCGATGGCTACTTCACATTCCAAACTGCGAGATTTACCTCCGCCACCATTAGTGCAAACAGAGGAGCTGACATGAGGGCCGTTCAGGCTAACATGAACCATTCTTCAATTACCACTACCGAAATCTATTCGCTATTCAGGAATGAAGAAGCAATGAGGAGAAGTTTGGAGTTGTTGAGGGTGTAGGCCTAGATGATAACAATTATAAGGTGTAGTTAGCATTTTTTTTTGCTTCACCGCTCTTCAACCACCAGTTCGATTGGAAGGTGATCACTATATCCATTTGAATTGAAATCGTTTTTTGACGGTCTGGAATATCGGACTGGTTTATTATAATCTCCTTTGATCATTTCAGGAAATGAAACAATTTTCGTCTCTTGCACATGAAATGGGTAGTTCGGTGAGTCGACAATCAGGGACTTCGATACTATAAATTGATCCAGTACGCCGATCTCATTTCCATAAACGTGCATACCAATCTTGTCATCAAGAAATTGATGCATGGGATTGTAAAGGATATGGCTCCTCGCATTTTTAACCTTTTCAATATTGCCTGTGCTACGGAGGTATTGAGTTACAGAACGGTCATAGGGATGATCATTGAAATCTCCCATCAAGATGATGGAGGGATTGTCTTCATTTTCCTCAAGTTTCTTTATTTCGTGAATGCGCTCAATCCAATAACTCAGTATTTCACCAACCATCATTCTGTACGGCTCTGACTCATACTTCCCTCCGAGTCTCGATGGCCAGTGATTGCCGATTAAAACTAGTTCATTGCCCTGTGTAGTGGTTAAATTAATTTGAAACAGGTCCCTAGTGGCGTTTCTCTTCATTACTTCAAGAGAAAACATCCTACCATCGTCGTCATATTTATCCTCATCGAAAATAATAGCAATGTCAATGCCTCGTTTGTCGTTGGTGTTCTTGTGCATGATCTTATAGTTTCTGTTCACCGCCGCACCAACATTGTCCATTAACATCTTTATTACGTTCTCATTTTCTATTTCACATATCCCCAATATGTCAGGTCCTTCTCCATTGTTTAACTTCTTAATTATTGAACAGAGGTTATCAATTTTTTTGTCCAGAACAGTTTGGGTCCACCCATTAAGTTCTTTATTCAACACCTTCTGCAACCAATCCGGACGATTTGGAGAATCTTGTATATCAAATAAATTCTCGAGATTCCACCAGAAGATATGATGTTCGCTAGCCATAACAGAATTGCCTTTTAATTGAAGTTCGAAATGCTTTACATTGATATAGTGTGTTTCGGTTTAATTGGTAAACAGCGAAAAGCTCCCTCTCCAAGATGACAAATAGTCCAAATAATCGGGGGTCAATACTCTGGAATTAGTGGCTCAACAGCTCCGGATTATGTAACACAGGGTCATTAATAGTTTGTCACCTTCCGATTTGAATATTTCTCCCGTTCTTCTTTCAATGAGATAAGCCAATCCAAGTACATCTGCTTTGGCATTTGTCTATACCCTAATTTCTGTATAGTGCCGTAAGTCTGTTCCATATCTTCCCATATTGTTTTTGATTTCTTATCAATCACAAATAATTCCTTTGGGTATTGTACTTGGTAAGTGGCCATCTTTTGTTTAATCAGCCGGAGGGATATTTCTGCTTTGAGCATAAGGCCGTTAATATAGTCAGGGAAGTGTTCCAAGGCTAATTCACAGGACTTTAGAACAAATTTACCGTCATTGTCTGGGTACTTTCGATCATAACCCATAGCAAGATCAACAAGGCACATAACGATGCTTTCCTTTTCACTCAGGGCTTTCATATATACACCATTCCGAATTGCATCGAGATGTACATATCCTGATGCCATGATCCACGCGTCTATCGGAAATGATGCACTGGTTAATTCCGTATTATACCACCCCGTTTTTTTACATTGCTGTTTAATGTAAACATAGATTTGGTGCAAGAGCTAGGTGTGATTTTATACCTAATTCATCGGCGAGTATTTTATAAAGATAGGGCAAGGAATGGCAATTACCCTGTTTGGTTGCCAGAAGTTTTGTGACAAACATAGACGTCCAATCCCTATCTCCGAACATGTCATCGAAATCATAGGTGTATGGAAGGTGTTGTACTGTGTCGTTTTTCGAGAGAATAATGGGTATTGTGTCTGTCAGTATTTTATAAATTGCCGCGCTTATTTTGACAGTTTGCTTATCTTCAAGATCGTAATTTAATTCATTATTTTCTGCAAATTTATTGGCCATATCGGCCAATACACTGAGGTGTAAATTATAATCATGTTCGTTCAAAAACGCCATCGACGTATGCATTTTCGACATCGAACACAATTTCTTTAAAAGAAAAATCAGTGTCCTCATTTAAAACTTGATTTATTTTATTATATGTTCCTCGAAAGGGATCGTTTTTTTGAGCAATTCCCGCTTGCGCCAAAGTACAGATTAGAATAATAGACCGCAGACAATTATTCACCTACCCGTCCTTTATGAAATGGAAACTCATAAGTAAATCTTACCGCCCCATCGTCGTGTAAAATTACATGATAAATTGAGTTAGCATGCCAATGCTGAACGAAGAATGAACTATCTTCTTGACAAAGATGTACTTTTCGTAAGTCATAATCAGCCAAATACCGATTTAGCTGTTTTTGACTTTTGAACCTATTTTTTAATTCCCAAATTTGATAGAGGCAAGTATCACTTTTAAAATCTAAAAATTGAAAACTCATACTTGAATCAGCCGAAGATTTTTCATAGTATGGAACATCTATTGGGATCCGTACATATCCGGAATTCAATAGTTTTTTTTGCGTAAGTCCAAATGTATCAATTGGCCATAACCATATAGGCTCAACTTCCTTTTTACATGAACTAAGAGCAACCGTAATTAGCAATAGAAAAAACAAAAATATTTGTTTTTTAGTCATAATAACATTATTCAATTTTCAGGTTTTGTCTTTTGCCCTCGCCATGTTCGGGCCAGTACGTTGATTGTAATATTTTCTTAAGCTGTTTGCGCGTTCGTCTTTGTTTTTACCTTGTGGATGAATATAATATAGCAATTCATGAAGACCCACCCCGCCTAATGTCCAATTTACTGTATTACTAAAATCATCACCTACTTTCGTTTCTGATAGTTTATCAGAGAGCAAAACTGTACTAGAATTTTTGGTAAATCCACCACCCGCACCAGCTAACAAGCCCATATCAGAACCGAATAATACACTCGATGCTTCTGATCCTTTATCATCAATAATGTTAACCATTATATCTGTATCAGCATCAATTACATCTTTTATTGCGCTAGTGTACTGATCAGAATTCCAATCAAAATCACCACTAGTCTCAACAAATGATCTGGATTCTGTCGTTTCAATAAACTCTGGTGTCGTTGAGAATGGATTTATCCGATCTAAAAACCCATATTCAGGTTTTTTTCTACTGACTTGTACGTCTCTTGTTACAACATTGAAAGCGTTATCTACACCATATTTGTTTTGATATATTCTGTTGAGATCAGATGCAAAGACATTGGCTTGAGAAGAATTAGGCAGAACGATTCGCATTCCATCTGGGTCAATATATTTCAATGGATTGTGTATGTAGTCAGCCAAAATTGAAATTTTAGAGTCAAAAACTAAGAGAGTGCTTTACAAAGCTAATTGAAATTTTTGATTAAGTTTTTTTCGGTCATTTAATGTTTTGAGTTTTATAATTATTCGGTGTTTTAATTTTCGTTCTGCTCTTCCAAAATAGATATCTGCAGGTGTTAGATTTTGTAAAGGTTCATGGTATCTTTTATTGTTGTAATAATGGACAAATTCCTTCATTTTCATTTTGAGTTGGCCTGGACTGAAATAATTGTCCAGTTTTACAACGTTTTTCATTGATCTGTGATA
This sequence comes from Saprospiraceae bacterium, assembly GCA_965249735.1. GTDB lineage: Bacteria > Bacteroidota > Bacteroidia > Chitinophagales > Saprospiraceae > JANQSS01. The sequence continues at coordinate 203,568 of CBDFMS010000016.1, forward strand.
GCGTTCGATTTTTCCCTGAGTCTGTGGGTGCATAGGACGAGTCAGTGAGCTGAAGTCTATGTGTACCATTGATAAATGGAGGGGGGTCGCAATCAGACATCATCTTAATTGCAAAAACGGTGAAAGTGACCCACCTATTTTACTAATTGGGTCCAGGTAAATATTAAATACACGGATGACGTTTACAATACCGTATCATATCGTGCTACCATGACAGACGCCGTGGCCGGGGTAGACAACAATCGGTATACCAATGTGGCCCACAACCTGGATTCCATAAAAGTACTTGTGAAAACTCTACAGATGACGATTACAAACCGGTTTACGGACCATTTTACAGATCCGAACTCTTGTTGCACGCACGAAATAACACACCGCTGTACCCAAAAATTAGGGAAATTAATCCATGTCACTTTTTAATCGTTTTGGACGCTTGTTTTTACTATATTTGTTGAATTCAGGTCTTGTGCCCCCCTTTGGAAGGTCTTATTCGAATTGAACCAAACACTTTATGTACCAAAAAGAACAAACACTTCACTCTACCGATCTTACCCAGCCTCGGAATAAATTGCATATTCAATCTTCCTACATGAAGACATACAAACAGTATTCTTTTGGATTTGGATTAGTCCTCTTGGTTATGATAGTTCCTGGGTTGTGGGGGAAGAAGGATGTGAACCAAGTTGCTTGCGATGACGTCGAAACTCTTTCTAATGATACTTCTAAAGCACAAACCACTCTAATTGAAAGAGTAATTAACGGGAAGACAGAATCAATAAACCTATTCAGTTCAAAAAGAAAAAATGATGAAGGTAGAAGGCTCCTATGGCAAAAAGACTATGAAAATCACGAATATCCGTTAAAGGTCGAAGAGTTCGCGTCAGGTGTAGTCTTGTTTTATGAATATTTTGAAGAGATTCGATGGAATGAATATGAGCAAGAAAAATACCGATTCGAAAGACCAATTCCAAGACAGATCGAATTTTTTGATAAAAATTATCAGTTAATCAATCAATTTAACATTCGTAAAAACAATCCATTTTTAATACATCCCATAGCCAATGCCAAAGTAACAGAGTACTTTTATAACATCGCCGAGCATTATAGTTATAAAGCTGAGACTGAACAAACTGGTAATGAGCAAATATCAGACCAATGGATATATGCACACGTAGAAAATCAAGACAATCTTACCATCATACGATATCAAACAAATTTCGCAACCTCCAATCATAATATTATAGGCACCAAATACAATTACATTGTTCTCGATACCCTCGGAAATGAAATAGTCAACTTCACTACCGACTATGAGCAACTCACCGGCATTGCATTCTCTCCGGATGCTCAATATCTTATGATAGGTTTTACTTCTGGCGAAACTGTCATTAATGCGGGAATAAAAACGGGTTCAGAAGGTTTTGAAATTTGGGATACAAAAGACAATTTATTGATACACCGTGAAACGAATGGCGATTCTAATATGTGGCTTGCAGCTCCTGTCCACAACAAAAACAGTCGCTCAATTGGAGTATCTTATACATTTCCTAATTCTGATAGCTTGAATGAGCATTGTTTTTTATTGATGTATGAAAAACACAAAATTTTTGAATATAGAACTACCAAAAACTGGTTGAAAAGCCAAAATGAATTTTTTAGAGAAAATAGAAGATATCGAACATGGGACGAAGTGCTCACCAGTTTACATTTAGAGGAAAAACACTTAAACTATGGCAAAGAATAGTCCATTTTATTTAATTATACTATTTATACTTTGTCAAGGGCAAGGACAAGGACAAGGACAACATCTTACTTTTCGAGCCTGGAATTCTACTACAAACTCTTACAATGCGAGTGATACATTTCCCACAGTAGGTGTAGCCGACGATTATGGACCAAGAGCACAAGCAGACGAGTATTTTCATTTAGGTATCGATTACAATTCTGCTTACAATGATGGAAGTTCTGATCTCTGGGATATGATAAATGCTCCTGAATCGGGTATTGTTGTCGATATCAACCGACTTTGGACGTCTTCATTTAACTATAAGCAACTTTGCTATGAAGCGGGAGATCATCGATACATTTTTGGGCATGTGTACGATAATACTTCGACAACATACAATTTTGAAAACGACAGTACAATTACCCTAAAAAAAATGATACGACCTGCTGGATCGAATACTGACAGGTGGGCGCAAATACTGATCTTAGGGGTCGACACTTTAGTCTATGGTCAAATAGTTGGTGAAGTGGAATTTGGGGGAGATACTTTTACTACAACTAACATTGTTACATCAGGCAATCCACTTGTCCCGCTCGGTACGTCCGCAACAACAGGAGCGCATTTACATCTTAACACAATTCCATTGAATAAAAACCATTCTACCGGATCTACGTATCACAATAGTAATCCATTGCAATTCATTAACTATCCATCTCCACCAAAGGAACTAAAACTAAACAGCAAAAAGGATACAAACTCAATAATAATACAATATCCTGGAAATACTGTATCTCCAATCGCTTGTCGGGTAAAAATGAATACCATGATTCAGCCAAACGGTAAACGCTTTAATCACATATTTGATGTAGACAAAGTGAGATTTTTTATTAAAAAGACCACTTTCACAAATGACACATTCAATCTGATTCAAGGTCCATATAGGGAGTCAGAAATAATATTAGGTGGAATACTTGGAGAAGATCTAAAAAATCATCCAAAAAAGAAATTCGGAATTGATTGGTGGAAATATACTGGTGTCGCATCTCATGCCTACAACGGAGGAAATACTTACAAAAATCACGCGTATGATATATATCATTTTTCAGACTTTGATACTCGCATTCACAAAAATGACGTTATCAATGATGGAACCAAAATATATGCCGACATCCCTCAAACCGCCCGCTACAATGATGGTGTTTATAAAATATTTTCCCGTGTCACTGACGTCCGTGGAAACCACACCTCCAGTGATACCCTGGCATTTAAACTCGACAATTTTAAACCCTTTATTGAAGAAGCAAAGGCCACTATAAATGATAACATCACCATATATGAGGAGTCCTGTAACATCAAACTGACTCGTCCTAAAATAAGCTAAGAGTTAATAAAATAAATTGTAATTTTGACTATGATGAACACGCATGCCATTCGGCCGAATTTGCATTTCAGATGTCACCTGTCCACTATTTATTTAATTTCATTATCTCATACATGGTCTTGCTTACAGCGATAACAGTATCATCCGTTAATCCTCAAAAGAGAGAAGTCATATGAAATTTATTGAACCATTTCAAATACCGCACGTGAAAACGATCCGGGCCGTCATATTTTTTTGTTTGGCAATCCTGCTATTTGTAATCTGTTCTTGTAGGGGCCGGCAGGGGGTAAAAACGGATAAAGATGTTCATTTTAAGAATAATCAAACTGACTTGTCAGGAAAACCCGAGGGCAGGAAAAACATAGAACTTCTTATAGAAGGAAACCCAAAAAAAATCATCTTTAACACCTTACCAAGAGTCGAATACGACATCGTAACCAATAACCCTTATGATCAATTTGATTTTCCTGTAAACCATCAAAATGCATTCTTCTTCAAAGTATATAAAGTACCACAAGAATTGGTGACGCCTGAACTAAGGGCATTTCTCATAGCACCTGAAGACATGGAAAAATTCGCTGATTACCCCATAAGATATATAGAAACTACTACTACAATATTTCAGGAGGCGAAAAAATTTATTGCTTTAGGATATAATATTGTGTCGTATCCAGATGAGCACGATCCACCTATTGGAAACAGAGGAACGGCTTTTATATTTGATAGTACAGGTGCTATAATCAGAAAATTTGATCATTTAGATGTTGAAATATGGTCTCCGGTGGTTACAGATGATGGCAAATATTTTGCGTTTAAATATGGACAAATGTTTGTGGATGGATTTAGACTTCTGAATGAAGGGTTTCGCATTTATAGTGTTGAAACCGGCGAATTGTTGTTTGAAGAAACTTGCAGTAAAGATGAAAGATTAACCTTATTATCATGTGTAAATTCAAGCCTAATTATTACTTCAAAGAAAAAAAGAGGGAGTCCAAAGACCACAATAATTGCAATCCCATCACAGGGTCAATACTATATTTCAAAAAACGAAAAACCTCTTTCTAGCCTATCTGAAAAATGGCGAAATTTAACGTTTTACCAATTCAGCGATACTGGAATATATTATAAAAATGAACTAGGCGAATTAATTTTTGTCAAATACGATGAAGTGTATGAGAAAAAAACATTCTAAAATGAGAACATTTATCTTGGCTATTCTTTTGAGTTTATTTATTTCTAATAATGGCGGTTCTCAAGTGCACAATTTTAATGTTCAATATCGTCAATGCAACAATTGCTCAGGAAGAATAGCGAATTGTGGAAACGCTGCAATCAATGACGAAGAAAACACGAACTATACATATGGTGCTTCTCAATTTTATTCTACTAATCAAATTAGTTCGGATTATGGTCCAAGACGACTTGGCGCAGATCTTTACGATTGGCATGGTGGTATTGATTTTACTAGCGGTGCTGGTGACTTAGAAAGGGGTGATTTAATAATCGCAATTCGACAAGGCTCAACAAGATTTTACTTAGATGGAAACATGAAGAGCATTATTATAGATAATGCAAATGATACATTTGATTTTGGTTACCGACATTTGTTCAGAAGGGTGAATACATTTCCTGTAATATCTGGAGAATGCGCATTAAGGAGAATGTTAGCTCCTTATATGGACGAAACTGCCCTCATTGTTCCTATCATTAATGCGAATGACTCAATCACTGGTCATCAAGTGTTCGGAGATATCGATTATCAAAATAACAACCAAGATATTGGTCAAGTAATATGGGAAGGTGATACACTCACCGTAGGCATAATGGCGAACACCGGAGACGTGATCGGCCCTGTTGGCGACTCGTATGCATCTGCATCTATTTTATGTGCTCACCTGCATTTATCTTGCCATGTTGACAATTTATTTAATTTTCATGACAGCATGACGAAAGATCCACTGACATTTGTACAACATGCGATTCCAACATATCAGGTTAGATTTCGTGATCAAAATAATGTGAATGGCGTAATTATTAAATATCCGGGTGACACAGAATCCTCGATTCGAGTTCGTCCTACTATGCAAAATGAACAAAGTGCTGTATCTGTTTATCAAAATAGTGTTGCCAATTTAGATAATGTAGAAATTTATATTAGTAATTTTGGGGTATCAGTATTTCGAATCATTCAAGGTCCTGTGTTCTACTCCAACATTGCACATGGTGCTCGACCAAACATCATTCGTAACCCTGGGTCAATGATTAAGGACTGCTCCGTGGTTAACGGATGTCACTCAAACGGTCAACCGAGACTTGGCAATTGGAGTCGCACAGGAATTGATCCGTTCGCGTATGCCGATGCCGCATCTCACCCATATGACGACTATTATTACGCTGACTTCGTCACCAGAATTCACAAATACGACGTTATCAACGATGGCTCAAAACTTTATGCCGACATCCCCCACACGGCCCGCTACAATGACGGTACATATAATATTTTCTCCCGTGTGACCGATGTCAGAGGAAACCACACCTCCAGTGATACCCTGGAATTTAAACTTGATAATTTTAAACCCTTCATTGAGTGGGTAAAAGTGACTATAAATAATACCAGGATTTATGAAGAATCCTGGGCAAATCAGGGAGATAGTTGTATCCAATTCTCTAACACAAGTTTGCAGACTCTCTTGAATGCAGGAGATATCGCCGGAGGAATGACCATATCCGTCAGAGCCAGTGAACAACTAGACTCGATTGCCTTACATATTCCCGCTTTCAATATTGTCAACAAGGCACCGGTGGTCAATGACACAAGTACGGGATATCATTATAATTTTGATATCACCGCGGCCGAGGTAACGGTCGACAGCGCACAGGTCAGATTGAAATTTACCGGAACGGACGTGAATGACAATAGCTTAATTTCTTTCGATGCCGGTCAATTGACCACATGCTTCAACATTCCGCTGCGTGCGACGGATACAACATGGTCTGACGCAAACTCAACTGATCTACAATTCGGAATTGATTCTATACATTCGTTTGATTTCAACTGTCAGTCGGTCGATTCGTTAGGTGGAAATAACTCTACTGCCCGACAGACTCAGGGTACTGTGGTGAGTCTGCTTTCGACACCCATAGTTTTGGATGTCATCATCACAGATGCCAATAACAATACCGATCCGGAGGGATCGATCGACCTCATCGTGGCGGGCGGAATAGCTCCCTATACATACCTGTGGTCCGATGGTAGTACGACACAAGATATCTCAGAGATACTATCAGGAGAATATTGTGTGACGGTGACAGACGGGTTTTGTGGCTATGCAGAAGGTTGCTTTACGGTTGGTGATGATTGCCCTGGAATCGATCCCGGCACATGGGAAATAGTATATCCTGAAGACTGTGGAAAAACGGGATACATTTATTACAACAACGATGCCAGCGGAGGCACGCCCGAATATGACGTCTACTGGACCAATGCTGCGGGTGACCTGGTGCCAGATGCTGATGGATCACTCATCAAAAAGAAAGATGGCATTTATACGATTCATGTAGTGGATGCGGACGGTTGCGAAGTGACCGAAGAAGTCCATTTGTTGGCCATACCTCAGATGAATACCGTGCTATATATCTATACCACGGCTTCGTGTGTTGACGCAAATGGGAATCCGTCGAATAACGGGACGGTCACAGTTGCAGCAGACCCACCAGGTGTCATTTTAATTTATACCTGGTATGACGGCACTGTTGAGATCGGAAATTCAAGTATAAAAGAAGATCTGGCACCCGGCAATTATTGTGTGACGGCCAGCTCGTCAGATCACAACTGTACCTGGGAACTTTGTGAGGAGGTATTAAGCTCAGAGGACCTTCCTTTAATGAGCAGTCCCGAAGTTGCACACCCTTGTGAAGCAGCCAATGGCAGCATCGATTTACACATATCGGGTGGTGTACCCATTAATGGTGTGTTGTATAAAGTGACCTGGTCAGATGGCTTAAAGAAGGATTATGCTTATCGATACAATTTGGAGAACGGTACATACAGTGCAACCATAACTGACCACTGTGAGCAGGAGCTCGTGGAGACAATTATATTAGATGGTCTTGATGCAGAATTCGTTGTCGTTCCGGGGTGTGATGGAGGCATGGGTTCTGTGGATGTCATCATATCAGGAGGTGTGTCACCGTACACGGTGACCTGGACAGATGGCTATAATGGAGATCTGCCTCGTATGGATATGATACCCGGAATATATTCATTGACCATTATGGACACGACCGGATGCACCCAATATCGCGATGTAGAGGTACATAGCGTGATTGATCAAATACAGATCATCGAGCAAATAGATGCTTGTGAAGGATTTAGTGATGGGGAAATAACGCTTCAGATCGACAATCCTTTTGGGGATCAAATTTCAGGGTGGCTTTACCCTGTTAATCCTTGTGTGGATTGCGGTCTTTTGGCCACCATTTATGGGGATGAAAATCCATTGATTTTTAAGCAAATCGATCTTGAAGGCAATACAGATTATGAATTCACCGTCAATATTGGCGGTTGCATCCTGACATTTCCATTTACAATAAACCAATTAGACCTTCAAAATGAATACCTCGGACATGATGAAATCGAACCTGACATTTATGTCTGTTATTATGATCAGATATGCCGGGATCATCGCGTAGATACGGCTCTGGTTGAATTGGCCTGGATGGAGAATGAAGACTGTGAATGGGACCAATTGGATTGCCCGGATATCATATACAGATGTGGGGTAGACGAAGTCGCACGTAAGACGCAACATCGACAGGAGATGAGAAGGGGCGAAGCCATTATTTTGGCACAACAATTGCCTTGGGTAAGTCAAGGTCTCATAGATGTTACCTTAGAAGGAAACTGGTGCGATAGAGTCAATGTCTGTCCCAATGATCCTACTTGTGGGCTATCTCAAAGTGCTGGCGGACAATTTGGTGGAACTTGGATCGAAAACGAATACGATCCGGACACAGGCTGTGTTCGTGTACGATGTCGCATTTTTTGGTTTATCAGTACAAGCTACACTATTTGCGGGGTTGGACCGGATCAAATCCCTGATGTCGTGCCTGATTATATTCAACCCTATATCGACTGGGACTTTCAGCACGATGTACGATGGGAGTGTCATCCGAGCACAAACAATGTGGGTGCACTCGTACATTTTATGGACAACCATCCCCTGGATGTTGATTATCCAGGATTCGAAGGATCTGAATTAGAGGATTTCCTAATCGATCATCAAAATGATCCCGCCAGATGGTGTGCTGAGGTTACTTACTGTGCTGATAGCTTTACTATAGTGAGTCATGACATCGACCTCATTACCTGTCCTGTGATCGACCCGCCGCTTCTGGAAGGAAACTATTTAGTCGGGCAAACATGTGATCCGTTGTATAATTATCTTGAACCACCCGGAGCCTATGTGGCTTGTTGGGAAAATACAGACTGCCAGGATATGTCGAATCCCGATTGTCATCTCTTTTGGAAATTTGTAGACCTCGATTACACCACATTCGAATTACTCATGGACAATCCTTCTGAAATTCAGATTGTGCAGGGAGGACTTGATGCGAACACCTATTTTCAACGTTTTGCTACCTTAAAACAAACGGATGGTTTTACATGGGCCAATGGTATATATGAAAGTAAGAATGGCTTGATTTATCATCCGTTTCATCCGGAGCGATTCAGATTGATTGAATCCAATGATGACATTGAATTTATTCATCACGCCCCGGAAGAGAATTTTCTGTTTACTGTTCTGCGGGAAGAAAGACCGGCAAACTTCACCATTGCCTGTGGCAATACACAACTGGATTTGGTCGAAAAGACGATTAGTAGTTCGTCCGGGCTGAGCTTCGATAAAATTTCATATACGGATGGCCTAGCCTTTATTTCGGGTCAATATTCCGGGAAGCTTTATTACGATAATAATATTTTGTCGGAATCTGCAACCGAGAATCGGTTTGTCCTCTTGCTTAATGACGATTTACAAATAAGTGATTTCTTCCAATTCGGTTTCGATGTTATATTATCAGGTTCTACAGATGAGCAATACGTCTTTGTTGTAAATGATATCCCTGAAAATTCGTCTAGAAGCGGCCATGCCGGACCCTGGCAACAAATCAATCTAAAGACAGGGGAAAAAAGCTTGTCACCATGGCAGTTGAAAGGAGAAACCAGGCTGATTGATTTTATTATTTCTCCAGATTATAGTTTTTATGCGTTTCATGGAAATGGACAAATTGTGTGCAATAACAATACCCTCTCTGTCGATAACGATGAAATTACCCTGGTTTGTCTAGGTGATGAACGACTGTATCAATGGCACAAAATCTTCAAGGGGCACGTCGATACCGACAACTTCACAATCGAAAAAGGGCCGGATCATGCTATTTATTGCGCTGTCAACTTTACTGGAAAATTATTGGTAACCAACCACTCTATCAATTCGATAGGTGGTGAAGATATTCTTATTTCACATTTCTCAAAAACGGGTGAATTACTAAATAAGTATCACTATGGATCCCCGGATGACGAAATAGTCAAAGACATGTACCAGTCCCAGGGAAGCCTGTTCATCGGGGGCGAATTTTCAGGAAATACATTTGAACGGCAGCTGGGTGCCCTGACATTTGCCAATTTTAACACACCCTACACACATGCCTTCGTATCGTACCTCCCACGAACAAATGAAGAACATAATAATGATGTATTGCATGCTAAGAACAATTCGGACGATCTTGCCACGATCTATCCAAACCCGGTCACCGATGTGTTAAATATTGAATTCAATGAAGCCCTACGTAAGGAGGCGTATAATCTGACTTTATATCACATAAATGGCAGATTAATATGGAATCGCGCCTATAAGAATACATCGTCAAACAAGAATATATCCATCGACATGTCAGCCTTACCTGCTGGCGTCTATCTTTTAAAAATAGAAAGTCCTTCGGGCATCATTTCCACTTATAAATCTATCATACTATGAAAAACGTAATTTATTTTTTATCACTCGCTATTGCCATTATTTCTTTTTCTGCATGTGATGATGACAATGTCACCATCGAATATCCCCGCTTATTTACGTACATTGGATATGAAATCACAGACTACCAGGAATTCGTCTTAGGAAGCGATAATGATCTAATTGAAATATCATCTACTCGAGAGTCGGATTTTACGAATGTAATAAATTCTTTTTTTCAAAATTCAGAGGTATTTATCGATGAATTCGAACTATTGGATGAAGAACGAGTGAGAGTGAAATTTAACCTGGAAGATAACCAAGTGTTCGACTCTACCTTTGTATATAGGATTGATGGCGAATATGTAGATATATCCGGGTTAGATGAATTCGGACCAAAGTATATACTGTATAATGATACAGATGACATCATGTATGCAAGAAATCAAGCATATGGTGCTCTTCCAGGTCCAAATTATATTTCTCCTGATCCAAATTTGTATGCCTTTGTCAACGTACGACCGTCAAATTTTGATAACATACAAGACCACGCAAATGACCTGATAAATGTGAACCAGTATGAAGAGGGAGACACCTTGATGATAGCCATACCCAGACGTATTTATCAATAATAATCTGAGTTCGATTAAAAAAGTAAAGCCTGATTGGACTGATCTGTCCGGTTAAAGTCCGTACTTGTTCTATTGTAGAAAGCGTGATGTAACTGATCGCGCAGATCGTCGTACTCAATTGAGTCGGGTATTTCTAAGAGGTCTACAGTACGGTAAAGCCGTATTATTGCTCACTGATGTCATTCATGGCCTCATCACCTACAATATCGGCACCCCCCTGGTTTATATATTCTCAAAGATGTTAGCGTCTACTAAAATGGTTAAAATGGTCTGTGTACGTTGGTTCATTTGATATGATTTAATCGTGTGGATATAACGTAGCAAGCTGTGCCACCCATTTCGGAGCAAGTTGTGCCACAACAGGGTATGTTGTATCGGAGAGCAAGTTGTGCCACTTTGAGGTGTCATATCGGAGCAAGCTATGCCATTTTTAGTCAGACAACAGGCTGATTTCTATTTTGATCTTTCAATTAATGAAGGATCATGGCAGCACAAAGAATAGGAATCATGGATTTA
>CBDFMS010000017.1:0-205589 GCA_965249735.1 Saprospiraceae bacterium
AAATAAACTTGGCGAACATAATTATAAACAAAAGTATGATATGAATTTGAGGCACTGCCCGGATTTGAACCAGGATCTCCTGTTTACTAGACAGACGCTTTAACCGCTAAGCCACAGAGCCACTTTTAAAATTAGACAATGGGTGAAAATCATTTTGAAAAACAAACAGTGTAAACATAATTATAAACCAAAGAATGATTTGAAAATGAGGCACTGCCCGGATTTGAACCAGGGATCTCCTGTTTACTAGACAGGCGCTTTTACCACTAAGCCACGGCACCACGTGGGTTAGTAGACAATGGATGGAAATCATTTTGACAAATAAACTTGGTGAACATAATTATAAACAGAAGTATGATATGAAAATCTGGCACTGCCCGGATTTGAACCAGGGATCTCCTGTTTACTAGACAGGCGCTTTAACCGCTATGCCACAGCGCCACGTAAAAAAGTAGACAATGGTAGAAAATCATTTTGAAAAAGAAACGTGGTGAACATAATTATAAACAAAAGTATGATATGAAAATGAGGCACTGCCCGGATTTGAACCAGGGACCTCCCGTTTTCTAGACAGGCGATTTTACCACTAGCTCAAAAACTGGATGTACTCGGAAATGTTAACCTTGGACACGCTACCGTAGGTGCTAATGCTGCAATTCGTCAGAGTATTTCTAATCTATTTATCGAGAAAGATGCTCCAGCCGTTACACTTATTGACATTAGTCCTAGACCAGCTGATGGAACTTCAAATGCCTCTTTCCGTTTCTTTAGAACAACAAACACAACGGGAAATGCAAAATTTGACGTTCACGTTGGTAACAACACATCTGCTGTAAACTGTAGTTTCTCCGGAAATCAAAAGTCATTTACAAACAAGAATTCAGGATTTTTTGGTGTAGCAACTGCTACAGTAACAGCTGAACTTACAGTTGATGGCGATATTGATTACTCTGGTACACTGACTATGACATCAGACAGAAGGTTAAAGAAGAACATCGATAAGTTCAATGGTGGCCTAGCTGAAGTTTTGGCTATGAATCCGGTAACTTTTGAATATAACGGTCAGGCTAATACAAGAAATAGCAAAGGACAAAATATTGGCGTTATCGCTCAGGAACTTCAACAAATCGCTCCTTATTTAGTAACAGAACGTAACTATTATGATACTGATGAGGAAGGTGTGAAAATTGAAGGAACAGAGAAAACCTATTTAGGTGTCAAGACTTCTGAAATTCAGTTTGTACTTATCAATGCAATTCAGGAACAACAAGTTCAGATCGATGCTAAAGATAAAATGATCCAGGATCTTGCTTTACAAGTTGCTCAATTGAAAGATATGGTAGAAGCAATAGCTGACAAGAATCCTTCAACATCTGAAGCAGAATTAGCAATTGAATTGGAAGGACAAAATGAAACGTCTCTAGCTCAAAATATTCCAAATCCGTTTACATCTGAAACAACTATCAAGTATGTCATTTCAGAAGAATTTACAAACGCGGAAATGAGAGTATTTGACATGAACGGTCGTTTGATTCACCAAGAGCCTATTACTCAAAGTGGTTCAGGAGTTGTGAATCTTTCAACAAGAAACATGCAGTCTGGAACTTACTCATACTCATTAGTAATTGATGGTAAAGTAAGTGGTACCAAATCAATGGTTCTTACCAAGTAAAAACGAATAATGATTTAAAAGACCCGATTTCATTCATTTGAAATCGGGTCTTTTTTTTGGCTGAACGAAATTATACGTAACACAACAACCAACATTATTTAAACCCCTCCCCAATGCAAAATTAAATTCCAGTCAATAGTGAATCGCTTAAGCAAGTCATAAACTCATGTGAAGAAATGCTTCAGCTTATCTCACTGCGGATTGATGGATTGAAAAATAAGCAATGGAATTGGTGCTATTAATTCATAACTCAGTCTTCCTGGCAATGCCTCCTCGATAAAACGCCCGATCAGAGACGATCAAGACGTAGAAGTCTAGCTCCAGAATGGGAAATAATAACAACTATTGGTCCGGCTTGTTCTTATCTATTAATTCTGGCAGGTCTCATATAAAATTGGAAGCTTCTCACTCGCATGTGCCAACAGTTAAATGCATACATGCAAAGAAAAGAAGTGAAGAGGTCGTCATATAGACAAGGCAGAACCCATTCATCATTCCCAAGAATCCTATCTATGTACGGACTTCATGAGTCACGCAATAGAGATTGGTCATAAATTCCTCGTACCATAATAATTATAGATGAATTCAACATAGCATGTCTGCTTTAGAAACAAGTCTGATAATTTCTTTGCAAGAGTCACAAGATCTTTAGATTGGATCAAAGAATTTCGATGCAACCCCATGCGCATAATGGCCCCAAAATATTCCTATAGATGAACTAGCGCATGAAGAAAACTAAATTGAACGGATATATATGCAACCAGTGAAAGCTAAAACCGAACCAAACAGGCAATGTCGAACGATTTTATCAAATCCCAGAGAAGACAAATAAGATGTGCTTCATTTTTAATTTAATACAATAACTACACGCCTATTTGAAAGGTATCAAAACGAATTCTACAATAGTGCTCCACCTCAATCACATCAGGAGAAAAGTACAGAGATATATAACTGTGTAAGCGTCCAAATAAGAATTCTGCTCAATTAACTTGTTAATGGACTTCTGGCACGGATTCGCTAGTCTGAAAGATATTCAACTATACCCTACTCAATCAGTCTTAAGCGTTGATGAAAAGTCAATAGCGGAGCTTTGACACAGCAAGAATGAGATGGCCGATGACCAGGACATTGCAATAATCGCACAATTCCTCAAATCCAGTCTATCTTCTATTTCTTTTTCTTGAAAATTACAACATCCTGATGATTCACCCATCCTCTAGGGATAACCATATCCAATTCCAATCCATCAACCTTATCCTGAAGATTATACAACCATTCATATCGCATAAGTGAAATGCCGTAGTCTTCAAAACCGTCATAAGGAGCGAACCCAAACCCATTGTTATCATAATTATCTACAATTCGCACTAAGCGCTTTTCACCTAAGCGATATGTCTTCTTACGTGTTACCATTCTATTTCTCACAAATGCTCCATGCGCCGTGAATACAATTACTCCCTGATCATTCAGACTCTTCGACATTAATTTCAGGTAATCACGAACCTTAGTCCCAGCCAGGTGGGTAAATAGGGAACCTACCCAAATAATATCCAGGTTACCCGGAAGTACCGTTTCTTTTATCGTTTTAGATGTTTCAAATGTTTCACAACGAAATGTCGTTCCACAAAAATCGACGGCCATCTCCATAAGATCAGAAGCAAATATTTTTGCATTGGGATACATGATCTCCATCCATCTGGTTACACGGCCAAATCCACAAGGAAAATCCAATACGCGTTTAGGTGGTTGTGCCTTTCTGCCGGCCCTGTTCAAAGCCAGCTCCATATTCTTAATTGCATCTAATCCTGTACTGAAATAATACAAAGCAGATGACCTATTCATCCCATCACGCTGATGAACAACAGAGTTGAACGTATCAATAAACAGTTGTTGATCGACTGACCGAACAATTGGGGAGCTCTCATACAATTCGAGTAGTTGCTTTTTCTTTAACAAGGGAGTAGATGACATAATTATATGGTTTTTTGTTTGTTTCGTATAAATAATTAATAGTAAACGTAAACGGGTTGTTGTTCAGGAGATACTACAACAATGCTGAACAATTTACATCCACGAGTTGAGAGTACTTTTCAAGATCTCTCATCATTGAAGCGTATATCTTCGGCATATTTTCTTTCATATATTCTGTTGGTGCTTCATGCAGTTCTTTACCCTGATATAATGATGTGTTATGAGCTTTAAATTGTTTATTCAATGCCTTTACTTTAAACTCACTACAGTCCAAAAACTCACTTACATTCTGAAGCAGACTCGCTGTAGAATTTACAATATCTCCATAATTCAGAAAAAGAAAATTTTCTCTTCCAAATACTGACAAATATTCCTTCATTTGATAATAATACTTTGAGGTCAATACACACCGAGAATTCTTCAATACAAATTCTCTAAAGGTCATATTAAAATAATTACGAGCCTTCCCATGTTTATAATTGGAATACAATCGATCAAACGGATTTCGAGTTATATACAAGAATTTCAAATTTGGATTATACGCTTGCATCCTCTTTGGTACTTCATACTTTCTCGACCAGTCGCCAATTGTGTAATATGTTGAAGATTCACCAATCAATGGTTGCCCCTGATAATTTTTAAACATGAATTTTGACCAAAGTTCCTCCATGTTCTCAATCTCAAAACCCTTTTGCCCGTGTATTGAGGCTATTACCTTCCAGGGAAGGAAATAACCCGGTTCTTTCAGTGGCCGTGTCATAAATATATCCGGGTGATTGCTCAGGTATACATGTAGGCTCGTAGTCGCCGACTTTTGTGCACCTAGTATAACAAAACTAATTTTCTCCTTTTTTTTCATATTTGCCTCAAATAAAAACGGGTTATATGGTCAGTACTTTTTTGTCACGGGCTACCATTTTCTAAACTCTCATAAATTGGTAGATTCGCTATTGACATCTTAGACTCACCAGAGTATCCTCAACCCATCAAGTAATTCTTAATATACAATTATCCTTTTTTACCATTTTCATTGTCCTTTTTATATATCCATAGATTTGCCATGATTTCGACGCACTTTTGATATGTCAGTTTCGGAATTACATCCACACCATCATAGGATTCATTTTCGGACAAATGAAATAATTTATCTCGATTAAATACTTTTTTAGCCAATGCACTATTTGATTTGGAATATCTATCCAAAATCACCTTCCGTGTGCTTTTCGAAAGTTTTATTCTGTCATCACCTGATGTGATTTCCAACGCTTTGACAATATCATTTCTTGATCTATTTAATGACCCGTCAATTATATCAGGACAATATTCATTGAATATTTCAAGGAATTTTAACTGATAGATATCCAATGATTCATTCCTCGCATCAATATTAATTCCTTCGAAATTTTTCAAATTTACAGCTGACAAAAAATCATCTAACAAATTGCCATTCTCAAAATATGCCTTTCCGTATAGTCTGACATCGATATTCTCTGCCCCAAAAACTCCTTCCCATAAGTCGTAGAGCGCATTATAATCAAACCACTTGCTATTTCTCTTAATAAAGTTTCCAAACTTGTGTGGATTTCCACTTTTCAGTGAGGTCGAATAGAGGGAGACCAACATACTATCCTGCTCTCTTAAATACAATATAATTTTCGTATCCCAATCCCTAAAAAGGTCTTTAATTCTGAGCAATTGGGCCTTAGTATGTAGTCTACTCGACAAGTGTTCACTGCTTATAATTATGTTTGAATCATTCGTAGCGATACCCTTCAATTCTCTTACAAACTTTTTTCTAAAGTTTCGTTGAAACGCCTCGACATCGACCGATTCTGACTTCAACTTAATCATTAACCGTTCGGTAAATTTTGGCGCTGCATAAATAGCCAGTCGCAAGTGATTTTCATGCCCTGGTTTCTTTGGATAAATGTAGTTCCATTCCCTTAGCTTGGCTCTATTTTGAGCCAAGTATTTTTGTAAATATGACGTACCCGTTTTTTCGACTCCAATGTGAATGTATGCTCGTCTCATTTGAATATCAATTTTTCATTCCAAATATTTTATTTCCATGTCAATTGAGTTTTTTGTTGGGGGTTAAGAACAATTGGGTTTATTTCTTCCTCATAACGATAAGTTTTCGAAAGTCGTATTTAACAACAAACGAATCATATAAAACTTCTTCTATTATGTCAAATTTCGACATAAAGTTTCTCAGATATTTGCTTGCCTCGACATCAATCTCACGTGCAGAATGCTCATTTTTCAAAAACGAATCCTTTAGGTAATTCGTCCATATGATCAACTGTCCATCGTCAGATATGATGCGATGTATTTCTTCTATAAATTTCTCAGGAATTGAATCCAGTGATTGCATATTTAAAAGGATCACTGACATACCACCGGTCCTATTATCAATCTTGCCAGTTCGATTAATCTCATCCATCAAAAAGTCAAAAGAGGGCGTCCTGCCCTGGAAACTTTTTTTCCAGTATTTTTCCAATATTTCAGTATGCGGATTTACATATATTGCCGGTAGTCTTCTATACGATAATATTGAGCTTGCAAAATATCTAAATATTGATCGCGTAGTAGGGATAGATCCACACGAAGGACATGTATCGTCATCCAAATATGCTTTCCCATGCCATTCACAAATATTGCAAAGGTGTACTTTTTTACCTGCCACGTCATTGAGTAATGGTGATATGGGCAGGAGTCCCGGGTGAGTAAACCTTGTGTGCTCAGTGATGCGGGATAAAATACCGGGGCGTGTTTTTTCGAATAGTGCCAGGTACGCAGGTATATCATATAATTTCCATCCCTCACTCTCAGCATAATAACTCATTTCAACATCTGTATAACTATGCGGCGTAGCTGTATTAAATCCTCCGATCGAATCAACCATCTCTCTTCTAAAGCCCATGAAACCTCCCTGAATATGATAGAATATCCTATCCGGATTATCCAATGCAAAATCTGCGTTTCTAAATTTATCAAACAATTTAATTCCGGAAGGGAAGTCGGACCCTTTTAAATATGTAGGCGAATATCCTGTAGATCCAACGATTCCAATTTCAGGTTTTGCTCTGAATTCTCGAATGGCTTCCGTTTCCCAGCCATTTCTCAAAGCAAATCCTTCTACTGCACATACATAGAACATGAAGTCAGAATCACCATGATCAAATCCTACATTCGTTCCAGGTCC
Organism: Saprospiraceae bacterium; assembly: GCA_965249735.1. Classification (GTDB taxonomy): domain Bacteria; phylum Bacteroidota; class Bacteroidia; order Chitinophagales; family Saprospiraceae; genus JANQSS01. The sequence goes on from CBDFMS010000017.1 coordinate 6,849, forward strand.
TACGAATAAATTCTCGTCATTGAGTATAAGCTTAATATTTGGTCTTGTCTTCTCCAAATCCTGCATATACTCCACAGCCATCTTGTCACTTCCATTGTCCACTATAATCAGATTGAAAGGCAGATGAGTAAATTTATATAACCGGTCTACCACTTCTCTCAACTCAACCAAATTAGGATACTTCTCATTGATATAGGTAACAAGGATAATATCAATCTTCAGGCCGGTCCAAACATCATTTAACATCATCATTGCCCGATTAATATTGTAGATCCTTTCAACCTGTCGCTTTCCATTTACAATCAAGGATTGAATTTTGGCAAATGGCATCGAGTAAAATTCAGTAATCTTATGCGATATATACTCCGGGTTAGTACTATTCAAAATGATTCCATTAACATCATCCTGAACAAGTTCAGAAATACTTGCCACCTCTGTCGTCATTACCGGCAGCCCCACACTCATTGCTTCAACAAGAACGGTAGGAATCCCATCCATATCCCCATTGGCTGCAACAATTGACGGCTGCACCAATAAATCATGCCGCGCATACATATTCCGTACTTCCTCCGAAGAATTCAATTTCCCGGCAAGATGTACATTTGACACTTGCAGTTGAGCAATAAGTTGTTGATAATCCTCTTCTAAATCGCCATATCCATAGATATACAACTCAATGCCAAGTGATTCAAGATACGCAGCTGCTCTTATCAAAAGATCAAATCCTTTTTTCTCGACAAATCGTCCTATGGCACATATACTACCATTCAACTCCTTCTTATTTATAGGAGTAAAAGAAGAATTATCTATAACCTGTGGATTAATAATTATTTTTTCCGCAGGGACCCCATGTTTAATCAAGAAATTTCTATGAAATCTACCTAACGTGAACATTTTCAAACACATCTCGTCATTTACAATTTCAATGATGCGATTTTCCGTCATATTCTCGTAACGAAATATGTCCTGGGCATGTGCTATAAACGTAAATGGAATCTTAAGATCATGACAGGCCGGCCAGACAAACCTGGTCACCGTGGGATATGCAAAATGCGCATGGACAATGTTTATATTATCCGCTACCATTTTTTGTTTCAATTCATCGATATTCCTTACATTTTCGTATTCAATAGGAAAATCAGGAACAAATTCCTTATATGGAGATGCATAACAATATACTTTGACATCGTATCCATTTGCTTGTAAGTATTTTAATTCACTTAATACAAATGTTTCAGAAGGAACCGGAAAGTGCCAAACAAAGTATGCTAACTTCAATTTTTTCAATTCATGTCCATACAATACAGTATCAAATGAGAAAGACCTATCGGTGAGTGTGTTCTTATCCAGCACTGTTTTATAACTCGCGTTTAATCCTTCTTTATATACATCATATGAAAATAGTCTCTTGGCCTTTTTCCTGCCCATCTCACCCAATTTCTTCATGCGTTCCTCATCGATCTCAAGGACATATTTAACCGCATCCAATGGCTTTTTATAGGCAATGATGTAGCCATTCTCGTTGTGATCAATCCACTCCGGCAAAGCCCCATAATCGTAACCAATCACCGGCCGGCCGGCAGCCATGCCTTCAGCGATGGTCCTTCCGAAAGACTCAGCAAAGTGTGAGAAATTCACGATCACATTGACAAGCCTAACAGCTTCAACATTGGACTCCTGATAACCTGGAAATATTAAATTAGCTTTAAGGTTCTGAGCCTCGATTTTAGCCTTTATTTCTATAACAAGACTTGTCTCCTCACCAATTATATGAAATTCAATATTTTGATTTTTCTTATAAACTTCCTCTGCTAGCTCAGCGAAATCTAAAATTCCTTTCTTCTTAATATTACTACTAATTATTCCAAACTTCAGGTGGTCACTAAACTCATTTTCCAGATCAAATAAATCATCTGCAACCGTATTATAGACCACCATTCCTTTCTCATCCTTATTAAATTCTTCGCTCGTGGTCTCCGAATTAGCCAATATGTGATCACTTTCCATGAGGACAATATCCCGGATTTCTTTATCTGTACCATTCAAAACATTTTGTAACGGTAAGTCCTTTGAAATTAACTCCCGAACATGGACAATTGATGGTATAGCCTCCATTTTAGCTGCTGCGACGGCTTCCATTAACATGATCGTATTCAGATGAATCAGATCGGCATGATACTCGCGATAGATGGTTCTAAAGACATTAATTGTCTCCAGGCTATATTCTTCACCTACCTTCCACCAACCATATTCAAACGTAATAACCTCAAAACAGTGTATTTTTAATATTTGGACAAAATCCTTATTGTACTGAGGTAATAGACAAACAACATTGTATTTTTCCTTATCGATGTTGTTTATTATATCGATAAAACTTCGTTCACCACCGTATAAGAATTTACCCGCCCGATGCGCCACAACAATGACGGTTTCTTTCATTCCGGAGTAGCCGGTAAATCCAAGTTCACGGTGAATTTCTTTTTTATCTGTTGCCTTGAATTCACCTATCTTCCAATATTGATAATATCTATCATAAAGTGGTCGCTTAACATCAAACAATTTCTTATAATCAATTCCATTAGGTGTTTGGACCAGATCTTTTACCGGTTTGGCATTCATCTTTAACACCCATTCAGCAAGGATTGATAAATCGCCTACTTCACGTTTTGAATTCTTTGAAAGATTACTAATATAATTTCGACTAAATACTGGTGAGGCAACTCGACCTTCTGAGACACCAAATTTTAGCCACTGGATTAAAGCTAATAAATAATTACTCTTTGATAATTTAACTATATCCTCATTACTATTCAAATAAAAATCAGGGTCAAAGTACGGGCTCCCCATCCGACCTTCCTTGATTCCATAAGTAATGTAATGAATAGCTTGACGCAAATTTTGTCCGGCTCTATATGTTTCCAGGTCTTCGTATTTCGACTCATAGAATTTTTCATCAAAAGAAGGACATACGGACTTACTTCGTTTCAAGTCCCGAAACCACTTCATCAACATTTCCTCGTACGACATATCACCAATTTTGAATCCGGTAATACGTGCATAGTATATTGGATTGTATAGTGGTGAAGCAGTTCTTCCCTCTTTGACACCGAATCTAATCCAATGTGCTTTTAATTTTTTAGAATCGCCATTGAATACTTTTAAATCTGAATAATAGTTAGCGTAAAACTCAGCATTAAAAACAACGGGATGTTCAAGGACATTTACTTCATGGGAAAATAAATTTATTTGTTCAAAAAGACCCTGTGCTTCCTTAGACAATTTGTCTATTCGTCGAGTTTTTGGTGCAGCAGCACTTTTGTTTTTCAGAAACAACCCAGGAAATCCATTCATGAGCATTCGCACAGGCCTGGTAATAAAAAACCCACATCTATACGATATCGAAGCTTTAAGATTTTCTCTTTCTAAAAGCAATCTCGAAATTAGATTTTGCTTCTCATCGACAATAGTTTTTAATTTGTCAACTTGATATCTAATTTCAGTGATGAACCGCGATTTCTGATATTGATCTTCTCTGAATATGCTAATTGTCTCATCTTTTTGCCTGACAGCTTTCTTTAATGCTTCGATTTCTGCATTCAGATTCTCCTTCTCTTCTGCAAGTTGTTCATTGAGTTCTTCAATGTCCATCTTATGCACCAATCCATGAGCACCTTCATGATCTTTGCTGCGACTTGGGTTACTGGGGTTACTCATAGTCTTTTGCCAATAAGATATTTCCAAATGTGGACAATGGTCAATCAATTATCTAAATGAACAATCTAGTTTTAGTCAACTTTCACAGTTAAAATTCTCATACGCGGGCCAATCATAAGGGTTGATGGCACACATCAAATTGAATTTTACTCTACTGCTTTTGATGCCTCTTACTTGCTGCTAAATTCATCCTTAAACAACAGTCCGCAAGATACAATTTCGGTCATAATTTTATAGAATAATCCTTCAAATCTGTCTTACTCTCTACTTAACACATGGATACCCAATCCGTCCTAAAAATGGTATTGCCAGGAAACCGGAGCACCGCCCTCATAGAGTAAATCTCAAATCAAAGCCGGTTCACATGTCCTCCAATAGATCCCAAAGCTCAAGTCTTCTAATGATATCAACTAATTTATAATGACAGGATCATTTTTATAATCAATCACATAATAGCTCTTTCCATCTGCTGTTAGCACGCGTAGTGATATCTGGTGTTCCCCTTTTGGCAGATCATTTCTACTGATGGACAACGTAAATCCAGACTTCATGTATATGTCACTCTTCAACGCGCGCGCGACACTTTTTTTAGGTATACCATACTCCGCCCTGAACTTATCCGTCCCGATGAAGACGTAAACATCCTTAGCAAGTTTTTGATTTTGCCGGTCGACAGCCCAACCTTTGATTACGATGTCATCCCCTTCAAGGACTAGCTTATCACCACGTTTGATCACTTTTTCATTCACTTTTTCAACCTTACCTCTGGTAGTTTTTTCCATTCGCACAAGTTTACTAAAATTCACAACCTTAGCCTTGGTCTCGTTATTGATAATCTTCTCTGACTTCGGTTTCTCTGATTTCGTTTCTTTCTTTTGGTCTTTTTCCTGATTCTCGCTGCCACAAGAACAAATCATCAATAATAACATTGGTAACACTAAAAGTAACTTTCCGTACATGATTTTTACTTTAAATTATAGAATTAACTTTATCAAATTATAGCTTTTCCATTCCCAGATGATAGTATTTCTTCAGAAGTATAAATCCAATAATGTATACTACAACACCCATAGAAAAATTCACAATCATAATCTCATAATTTATTGCTGTATTGTAAATAGAAATTGAACGTACATTTTGAAAGATGCCCAAAAATGGATTCAGGTAGTATAGTGTAGGATACTTTTCCAATATAATTTGAGATGGAAAAAAGATTCCTGATGTCCAAAAGCCCAACATTACAAGAATATCGACCAAATGATTGATGTCGCTAAAAAGGATGTAAGCAATAGATAAAATCATTCCTGCACCCATTCCGATCAGCCAGGTATTGATCACTAAAGGAATAAGCAGAAAAATTCTGGCATCATAGGAGGTGCCTACAATCAGGGTTATAATAATAAAAGCAAACAGATTGAATATAAACCCGAAAAGTGTAGACATTCCATTTGCCAGATAAAGATCAATGACACTAATTTTAATATTTTGGATTAAATATCTCTTCTGCATAATAAGCCTCATACTCTTTTTAAATATCTCTGTAAAGAGCATCCAAAAAATTAACGCAGCAAAAAGAAACAGTGCAAAATTATCAATGCCTTCACGCACTCTACCTAAAACATATGTGAATATTAAATAATATATACTTACTCTAAGTATAGGGTTTATCAGCGCCCAAAGGACACCTAGGCTGTCGTGATAATACCGTTTTCGAAAGTCAACCTGTGCTAGTTTCCATAGCCGCTCCAACCTGTTATTCTCAGGCAGTTTTTCCAACAACTTTCCGAATATTTTATTAAAAATCACCATTTCGCTTTACTTTTCAATTTCCCAGATTTTTTGTATTCATCCACGACATCCTTGGGTTCACCCATCTTCATAGCTTTCCCGTGTTCAAGCCATAGGGCTCTACTACAATACTTTTTAATTAATTTTAAATTGTGGCTTACGATAACGATTGTATTGTTGGTCAAGATAGATTTTTCAAACATTTTGTTTGATTTAGCTTTGAATTCTTTATCACCGACTCCACCAAAGAACTCATCTAATAAAAATATCTCAGCATCGGCATGCATTGCAATCGAAAATTTGAGTTTTGCCATCATCCCTTTAGAATAAAGCTTCACAGGGACATCAACAAATTTTTGTAGTCCGGCAAATTGTACAATATCATTAAAAAGTAATCCGATTTTTTTAAAACTTAATCCCAGTAGGCTACCATTCACATAGATATTATCACGGGCTGACAGATTTGGATCCATACCCATACCTAGTGAAAGTCTCATGATTTTACCCGTAGTCAAAACCTTACCGCCCTTATCCGGTCGGATTGACTCCATGATTAAATTCAACAATGTCGACTTTCCACTTCCGTTACTTCCAATTACACCAAACACTTCCCCTTTGTAGATATCCAGGTTGATATTTGATAGCGCTATCAGTTTATTTGTCTGCCCACCTTTCTTTAACATGCTAAGTACATATTCCCGAACACTATTAGGCTGATTCGCTCTTATTTTATATGATTTGGTGATATTTTTTAACGAAATCACAATTTGCTCATCCATAGTTGATGCACTTGTATTGAAAAACCTCCATGAAGGATCCGGTTCAATTAATATCCAGATCCACAGTTAACTGTAGTCAACAGCTTAACAATCCCATTTCGAAAGCCAATTTACTTGTTTGAAATATGATCCTGCGCATCAATTACCACTGATTTATAGTATCGCTGTCATCCCTTTGATTGGCCAAAAGATCATCAAACCGGGTCCGCATTCGCAAAGATATTAATTATTTATTTACTAATTATCGCATTAAGTATCAACAGAATATAACAGTTTTTCCAAATCTACTGGTTCATATTCCACGCTCTTAAGTACCTTTCCGTCCCGAGTCCTATAGACTAAAAACCCAAGGTCGCGATCTACGATGTGGCCAATCTCGCCTTTATCCGCATAGGATTGAACAGTTCGTTCTGCAATGGATCGGTCAGCACATACTTTGCTCATATTCGATCGCTGAACCTCGTCAAATAAGGACTTAAATCTGGACGTCAATCCGAATTCATGAATGGCCCCTGACAAGACATATTGAATGTCGCAAAGGGCATCTGCTATTTCGACGATATCATTGTCCTCTATGGCTTCTTTCAATTCATCAAGTTCTTCCTGTAATAAATTGATTCTCAATTGGCTACGCTCTTTAGCAGGCACTGTAGGCTGATCGAGAATGGGCAAACCAAAAGTTCTGTGAAAATCGGCGGTATCATTGAGGGCATTCGGTTCTTCGAATATTTTCTTCACTTTCATTATAGATGTTTATGCTAAATCCAAACTAATATTGAGTTAATTTTCATGGTGCATCAAATATGCTTTCAGAAAGCCGTCAAGATCACCATCCAGTACTGCATCAGTTCTTGATGTTTGATAGCTTGTTCGATGATCTTTGACTCTGCGGTCATCGAGGACATAGCTTCGAATCTGGCTACCCCACTCATTTTTCATCTTTGAAGCCTCAATATTGCTCTTTGCAGCCCGTTGCTTTTCAAGTTCAAGTTCATACAGTCGTGAGCGTAACATTTGTAAAGCCTTGTCCTTATTCATGTGCTGAGAACGCTCTTGTTGGCATTCAACTACCACGCCTGATGGCAAATGTCTGACGCGCACTGCTGATTCTGTCTTGTTGACATGCTGCCCGCCAGCCCCACTAGATCTGAAGGTATCCCATTCCAAATCGGCCGGGTTCACATCAACTTCGATGCTATCGTCGACGAGCGGGTGAACAAATACCGATGCAAAACTCGTCATGCGTTTTCCTTGAGAATTAAAAGGGCTCACACGTACGAGTCTGTGAACACCATTCTCTCCCTTCAGGAGACCAAATACATAATCCCCACTGATCTCCAAATCGACCGACTTGATTCCCGCAACATCGCCATCCTGTTTATTCAATTCGCTTACCTTAAATCCTTGTTTTTCTGCCCACATCATATACATGCGCATGAGCATGGCCGACCAATCGCAACTTTCAGTACCCCCGGCGCCGGCATTGATGCTGAGAATGCAATCCAACTCATCTTCTTTTTGATTGAGGGTACTTCTAAACTCTACATCATCCAGGCGCTCGATCGCATGTTGATAACTAAGATCGACTTCTTCTTCTGTACTTTCTCCGGCAATGCGGAACTCTTCAAGAACTTCCAGATCTTCGATGATAGTCTGAATTTCGTTGTATTGTTCAAGCCACTTTTTATTCAGTTTTATTTCCCGAAGAATAGACTGTGCACGTTTTGGGTCATTCCAAAACTCCGGGTCGCCTGCCAGCTCCTCCTTTTCTTTTATCAGTTGCTCTTTTTTATCGACGTCAAAGATACCTCCTTAGCAAAAGCAACCGTTTTTTAACGGTGTTTAATTCATCCTTAGTCATATGATCATTTCACTTTTATTCCAGAGTTTCAACATAAAAAACCAAGTCTGCATTTTCAGGAATTGTTGGTGGTTTTCCCGCCGCTCCATAACCCATTTCATAAGGAATAAATAAAGTCGCCCTACTACCCTTGGGGAGTAATCCAACACCTACATCCCAGCCCTTGATCACCTGACCTATGCCGATATTAAATGAAAATGGCTCTCCCCTTCTGAAAGAATTATCAAACATCTTACCATCTTCAGTAAAAACTCCATAATAATTGACTCTAACTTTATTGCCGTTTAACGGCTTATTTCCAGTTCCCATTTCGTGCACAACATACTCCAAGCCAGAAGGGTCCATAATTAATTGATCACCCAATCTATTGCCTTTATAATCAGCTAAGACACCTTTGACCAATTCTTCTACCTCTGCCTGCCGGGCCTGTACAATTGCACGTCGCGCCTGTACTTTTTGTTGTCTTTCCTGCGCATATACAGCATAATCATCTGCGTTTACAATCTCATTTATTTTTAAAACGTAGACCAGGTTTTCACCTGATTTTAATCCAAGTTTATTTCCTTTTAAGGAGTCAGCCGGCAGATACACAAATGCGCTGTCTCCTGCTGTCATCATTTCAAATGCGTCGATCACAGGGTTGTGCATTTTATCACGTTGCTCTTTTGGAATCCATCTGAATTCCTGAGGATATTCATCGTCGAATGTAGATGTCAACAGTGAATCTTTTGCAAAGACTTTCATGCCAAATAATATAACATCATTTTCCTTGGGACTTGGTCCTTCCACATCCTGGATATAAGCCATTTTATAACCATGACTTGTCTTAAGTGTTCCATCCTGATCCTGGCTACATCCTATAAGCATGATACTTATAATTGCGCAGATGACGGCAGTACCGAGAAAATGAATATTGTATCTACTGATTAATTTCATTGTAATTGATTAAATAATTTGGTAATATTTTTTTAAATTTTTTAATAACCATATCAAGTGGTTTAAACATATGGCCACCTGAAGCATTAAAATGGCCTCCGCCATTAAAGTTTTCCGACGCCATGCGTTGAACGGAAATATCTCCTTTCGATCGCAAAGACAATTTGACAAGTTTTGGTTGTTCTGTTATAAATGCAGCCACATTGATGCCCGGAATTTTTAGTAAATAATTGACAATTCCCTCCGTATCACCGCGCTGTATATTAAAATTTAAATAGTCCTGTTTTGTCAAGGCGATAATTCCGGTTTGATGTTCATGGAGAATCTCCATTCGATTTGCCAGACAATGACCAAGCAGCCGCACCTGTTTTTCGGTCATATTATCGAATACATGATCCTGGATCGAATAATCGTCTATTCCCAGCGATTTCAATTCTCCCGCAATGCGATATACATCCGGATTCGTAGCATGTCGAAATGATCCGGTATCCGTAATTAAGCCTGTATAGATGCAAGATCCCATATCAACGGTCAACCGATCCAGCCATCCTGCTCCCTCAAACAGCTTATACACCAATTCACAGGTACTGCTTGCCGCCGTATCGCTCATCATAATCTCCCCGATGGGTTCCGGATCGATATGATGATCAATCATGATGACTCGCTTCTGTTCTTCTACGATGAACTTTCCAAGTTTATCAATGCGATCAAACGAATTGAAATCAAGTGCCATAACGAATTCAGCCATTTGAACCACTTCTTTTGCCCGTTCAACATCATTATCATAGATGATTGTTTTGCTGATTTCAGGTAAATACTCAAAAACGAGAGGATACTCACTAGGAAAAACAACACGGACGGTATGCCCAAAGGTATTCAACATATGATATAGAGCCAGAGCCGATCCTATGGCATCGCCGTCAGGATTTCTATGTGATACAATGGTCACATATGTAGGCAAATGCAGTGCTTGTACTATTTCTTGAATGGTCTCTTTCATATCTCAGACTCAAAATCTAGGCCGGTTTGAGGCCGCAAAATTAGCAGAAGAATTACATTTGCACGATCTTTTAGAATATTAACAATAAATATTATAACAAAATCGAATACCAAATGGGTAAAATAACCTTCACAATGATTAAACCAGATGCCGTGAAAGCCGGTCATATCGGAAATATCCTGCAACATATCACGAATGCATGCTTTGGCATCAAGGCAATGAAACTTACGCAACTAACAGTAGCAAAGGCCGGAGAGTTTTATGAAATACACAAAGAAAGACCCTTCTACGGTGAACTCGTAGAATTCATGTCTTCCGGACCAATCGTAGCAGCAGTACTTGAAAAGGAAAACGCTGTCGAAGAATTCAGAACATTGATCGGAGCCACAAATCCTGCTGAAGCAGATCCCGGGACCATTCGAGCCCTTTATGCAACCAGCATAGGCGAAAATGCCGTGCATGGCGCCGATTCAGATGAAAATGCAGTTCGTGAAGCCGGTTTCCACTTCGCTCAAACTGAAATATTCGGTCTCTAAATGTCCGTCGTTAAAGCTTTGGTTTCAAGGATACAAAGTTTACTTGCCGTGTTTTCCGAACAACTACAAATAAGAGTACGGAGAATACGGCTTTTTTATGTCGTTGCATCATGCCACAGAATAAAATATGATGGTTGTTTCGTTCGTTTCAGGTTCTATCGCCAGTTGACATGAAACTATTTGTTATTGCACCAACGTAATCATATCAAACTAATTAAATTTGAACATGTACGGACTCGAATAATTCATTGGATCTGACAAAAGACCAATTTGTGAAACAAGTTGAAACACATAATGACCTTATTTTACTGATGGCAAGAAATTGCCAAAAAGAAGGGCTCAATGAATTAGCCGATGAGATTTATAATCTTTGTCTTCAATATAAAAATGATAAACTCTCCAACCTTCAATTTCGTGTTGCCAATCTACTTTTTAAGGCTGACAAAAAGTTTCTTGCATTAACGCTGTTAAAACAAGCCCATGAACAAGATACAGACCACAAGGGTATTCTATCTATGTTGTACCATGTATATCGATCAAACAAGCAATTTGAAAAATCATTAGTGTATTTAACAAAGATTATTCAGAACAATACACAGGGCAATATTATATCACACCATCAGGAAGCGGGAGTATTAAATATTAAGATAAATCTTCCGAAACAGGCATTAAAACATTTATATGTCCCATTAATTTGGCAAGAAGAAAGGACTTCTTCTACTCTGCTCCAGATTGGAAAATCACTGTTGAAGCTGAAACAGTACAAATTGTGCGAATTATACCTACGCAAAGCCTTATACCATCAACCTTCGAACAAGCGACTAATTGTATTCGAATTGATCCAATGCCTAAAAAAATCAAACCAACATATCGAGATTCCTTATTTATATGTTCAATATCAAGATGAAATTGGATCATCCTCGAAGTTCAATAAACCATTATCAAAACTCCTGATGAATCTGAAGCAGAGCAATTCAGATCTGAACAGTCAACGAAGGATCATTTGTGTTCTTGGTATGCATCGCAGTGGAACAAGTTGTCTGGCCGGAGCAATTCAAGAGGCGGGTTTTCGTTCACCAAATGTCATGACCTGGAATCAGGATAATTTGCAAGGAAACAGAGAAAGTCTTGAAATCATCCAGCTAAACGAGCGCTTGCTACGCTACAACGATCTTTCATGGAACAAAATTCAGAGCCAGAAATTGACATGGACATCGAAACTGGAAATGAACCGGGACCGGCTTATTCAACGTCGATTTGATATAGCAAACATATGGTCATTTAAAGATCCACGAACTGTCTTGACACTCCCATTTTGGAAAAACAATGAACATGTTTTTATTCCTGTCGGCACCTTTCGTCATCCAATGAAAACAGCTATTTCGCTTTATGTACGTAATGACATTTCCATATCCAATGGACTGGAACTATGGTACAATTACAATAAAAAGATTTTCGAATATCATGAACAAGAACCATTTCCTTTAATATGCTTTGATTCAAACACTTCTGATTACCTAGATCAATTAGATTTACTCCTCAATTATTTAGGCGATCGAACCAATAAGGCGGTTGAAATTCAATATGTGCTCGCACATAAGTTTGTTGATAAACATCTTGAAACTGACTTGTATAATTTAGATTTTGGAGAATTCGCGTCTGCCAATAATCTATCTGCCCAATACAAGAACGCAATGAAGAGTTATGACAAATTATTAAAAATTGCGAATATTCACATTAAACATAAACCTACAATCGACCCAAATAATAGGGATTTATTACAGCTACTTTACAATGCGGATAAAATCAAAAATCCGGATCGTAAATTGTTGAAACTGGAACAAGGGTTGGAAATTTTTCCTGACAATCAAATTTTGGTCAGTAAATTAATGAGGTATGCACTAAAAAACAAATTGCATATCAGCGCACATGCTTTACGGCTTTCTACCGGTGTCGAGCACCCTAAAGCCCGACTACACATAGCGCAATATCTAATTGAACATGACCAGGTGCAAAGTATTTCACTACTCAAACAATTAAATCATCAATACCCTCAATTTGCCGATGCACAAATTCTTCTTGCGAATCAACTGGTTAAAAATGGAAAATTAAAAAAAGCCAATTCATTGCATCAAACCATCATTGAGCTTCGACCAATGAATACCGAGATTTTAATTCGATTATTCCGGTTTGCTCAAATGACAGGTCATCGCAATCATAAACTAAAATATATCAAAATGACTATAGAGAATGTTCCGCGGAATTTATATGTCATTAAGCAATATATCAATACGCTAATTGAAGCTAAAGAAACCGAAGAGCTTGCAAATAATTACGATCGCTTTTATCTTGATCCTCGTATTAATTTTGGCACCTGGATGGCGATCGCATCCTTTTTTATCGATCAGGGCCAAAATAATTACGCCATGCCCGCGCTGATGAGGTTAAAAGAACTCGTTCAAAATGACAACCAGCTGTTGATATTTAGGAGACTCCGTGACCGAATTTCCAGTGCGCTGTTTCCACATTGGTTTCAGATTTCCACACTAAATTAACGAGTCGTAGGGCATTTCCGCATTCCATATGCATTCCGAGGTGCACAAGAAGAGTGAAAGGTACTTCCAGAACAATTGCAAGGTGTATATTACGAGACCTTTCCTCCAGGTGATAAACCCAGGGATTTACCAACTTCGAGCATGAATGCAAAAGCCGCTTTGTATTCATTAGGAATCTTACCATCAAGAATAGCTTCCCGAATGGCGGTTTTAATATTACCAACTTCTCGAGACGGTTTAAGATCAAAGGTTTTCATAATAAGCTCACCGGAAATAGGAGGCTCCCAGTTTCTTATTTTGTCGCTTTCTTCAATTTCCTGAAGGCGTTGCCGAACGATTTTATAATTGGCTAAATACTGTTGAACACGATTCGGATTTTTAGACGTTATATCCGCTTCACAAAGTGTCAACAAGTCTTCAAGATCTTCATCTGCGTCAAAAAGTAATCTCCTGAGAGCAGAATCAGAAATCGTCTCTTTTGTCAGGCTGATAGGTCTCAAATGTAAACGCACTAATTTTTGCACGTATTTCATTTTATGATCCAGTGGCAGTCGCATACGTTTAAATATCTTTGGTACCATCACAGCTCCTAATGCATCATGTCCGTGAAATGTCCATCCTGCCTTGTTGTTAAATCGCTTGGTCGCGGGCTTGGCAATATCATGAAGGATGGCCGACCACCGCAACCAGTGATTCGTACTTGTTCGTGCCACATTATCCAATACTTCCAGCGTATGATAAAAATTATCCTTGTGACCTATCCCGTTGCGAACTTCAACCCCTTTCAAAGTATACATTTCCGGGAAAATAATTTTCAATAAACCGGTGTCCATTAACAGATGAAAACCGACACTTGGAATTGGAGCGTCCACTATTTTATTTAGTTCGCCGGTTATACGTTCTCGTGAAACAATTCCAATTCTATTTTTAAATTTTGAAATGGACTCTAGTGTTTCCGGATGAATATCAAAATCCAATTGAGCTGCGAATCGTATCGCACGCATCATACGCAAGGGATCATCAGAAAATGTTTTTCCGGGCTCCAGGGGCGTTCTAATAATCTTATCGCTTAAATGAACGAGTCCATTAAACGGATCGATAATGGTTCCATAGTCCTGTGCATTCAAAGAAATCGCAAGGGCATTAATGGTGAAATCCCGACGATACTGATCATCCTCTAGGGTCCCATTTTCAACTACCGGTTTTCTTGTATGGTTTCGATAAGATTCTTTCCGGGCCCCAACAAATTCGATTTCCAATTTTTTATAGCGCAACATGGCCGTACCAAAGCGTCGATATACGACAACCCGTGGGGCGGGATTCAGTTTCTCAGCAAGACGCTTTGCAAGGGTTATTCCATCGCCTACACAAACAATATCCAAATCCTGCGAAGGCCGATTAATTAATCGATCACGCACATATCCTCCAACTACATAGCATGGAAAGTTCAATTCCGCGGCTGCTTCTGAAATTATAGTGAATATTTTTTTTTCGTGAGCTTCTATTGCAAATAACATAGCGACAAATCCTCCTAAACAAATAGTTCTTCTTTTGAATAACGCTCCTTTATCTCGTCCAATATATTATGGACTTCGGCAGGGTTATATTCAGTTACTAGTCGACTTCTAAACGGTTTAATATCCCGATAGCCTTTAAAATAACTTGTATAATGCCTGCGCATTTCAAGTATTCCCAATTTTGAACCTTTCCAATCCAATGACCTATTGAGGTGTTCACGTGCCATTTCAACACGTTCATTAATTGTTGGAGGGTCTAAGTGATTTCCTGTTTCGACAAAATATTTAATCTCCTTAAATATCCATGGATTTCCAATGCTGGCTCTACCTATCATAAGTCCGTCAACACCGTATCGATTTTTGTATTCAAGTGCCATCTCAGGTGTTTTAATGTCGCCATTTCCAAACACCGGTATGTGCAGGCGGGGATTTTCTTTAACCCTGGCAATCCATGACCAGTCTGCCTGACCTTTGTACATCTGTTTTCGTGTACGTCCATGTATACTGATGGCCCGGACCCCTACGTCCTGCAATTTTTCAGCTACTTCGACAATTTGAATGGTCTTTTCATCCCAACCCAATCTTGTTTTGACTGTCACGGGTAAGGAAGATCGTTCAACTACTTTAGCAGCCAGGCTCACCATGCGATCGATGTCGCGCAATATACCGGCACCCGCCATTTTATTGACGACATTCTTTACAGGACAGCCAAAGTTAATATCGAGAATTTCAGGTTTGGCTTCACAAACAATATCGGTGGCCAGCATCATTGACTCTTCGTTGGCGCCAAATATTTGTATACCTATAGGGCGTTCTTCTTCATAGATGTCCAGCTTTTGAACACTCTTATCTGCATCGCGGATTAATCCTTCGACACTGATGAATTCTGTATACATGACATCACAGCCTTCACGCTTGCACAAAGCGCGAAAAGGCGGATCGCTCACATCTTCCATCGGAGCGAGTAAAAGTGGGAAGTTCCCAAGCTCTATATTTGCAATCTTTACTGACACCGCGCAAAATTACGGATTAGAATATTGAACCCGGTGATTCGACCTGGTTTTCCTCATTGGGTTGTCATTTGCGAATAAAACATCCGGCCATATCGATATGAGGTGAATGAATCTTACTGATTTATTTTTTCTACCCGTGCATTCTGCTATTTTTGATCCCAGAGTTTGTAAATACAATTACCATCTATGTTAACAGCTGTCATTCTTACATTTATCATTGGATATGCTGTCATTGTTTTCGAGCATCCGTTAAGGCTCGATAAGTCTGTGCCTGCATTATTGATGGGTTCTGGTTGTTGGGCCTTGCTCTCATTGAGTGGTCTGGACCTATTTGATGCTCATCACCAACCCGGTGAACTTAGTGGAGTGCTTCTTCATCATGTCGGCAAGACGGCAGAAATTCTCATTTTTCTGATTGGTGCTATGACAATCGTAGAACTGATCGATCTCCACCGGGGATTTGCTGTCATTACGAACAAGATTAAGACACGCAATAAAACTAAAATGCTATGGCTCATTTCGATTCTGGCCTTTTTCCTTTCGGCGACGCTCGACAATCTGGCCTCGACCATCGTTTTGGTATCATTACTTCGACGCCTTGTTCCAAATAAGACAGAACGATTATGGTTTGTGAGTATGGCTGTCATTGCCGCCAATGCCGGCGGCGCCTGGTCTCCTATTGGGGATGTTACCACGACCATGCTATGGATTGGTAATCGTGTATCGACACCAGGTCTCATCTCTCACCTGGTTTTACCTTCAATTGTATGTCTGGCTGTCCCTGTATTTATCGCGACCCGCATGAAGGCCTTCAAAGGCGATATTAGTGGTATGGTGACCACCCTGTCACAAAAAGAAACTCAAAAGCTTTTGAGCAGTCAGGTCATGCTGTTTGTCGGCATTGGAGGATTGATTTTCGTACCCATCTTTAAGACCTTCACCCATCTTCCTCCTTACCTTGGAATGATGTTCTCCCTGGGCGTCGTGTGGTTGGTTTCTGAATACATTCATCCCGAAGAAGATTTTGATGAATCTCGTCGCCATCTCTATAGCGCTACCCAGGCTTTGAGCCGCATCGAGCTGTCAAGTATCATTTTCTTTCTCGGTATCTTAATGGCTGTAGCCAGTTTGGAGTCTCTGGGGATTCTTAGGGAAGCCGCCGAGTGGATGGACAGAACACTGCCGAATGAGGATGTCGTCGTAATGCTGCTTGGTGTATTTTCGGCCCTCATTGACAACGTACCCCTTGTCGCTGCTTCTATGGGTATGTATGCTGCCGAAATGGATGCGAAATTATGGCATTTCATTGCCTACGCTGCCGGTACAGGTGGGAGTATGTTGATCATTGGAAGTGCGGCGGGTGTTGCTGCCATGGGCATGGAACGCATTGATTTTATCTGGTATCTCAAAAAAATAAGCTGGCTGGCGATGCTTGGATTTTTGGCAGGATCGATGACCTTTTTATTAATGCAACAATTTATATTCTAATATTCTGTATAAATTCATGTCTACTTGTTTTAATACAATAAATTAACCGACTATGTCCATCAGCAAAGAAGTCAAGCGCATTACCACGCACATCCTTCAACGCATGAAAGATGAGGGTGAAAAGATAAGTATGTTGACTGCATACGATTTTTCAATGGCTCAGATTGTAGATGCAGCCGGAACAGATATTATATTGGTTGGTGACAGCGCTTCAAATGTCATGGCAGGTCATGAAACGACTTTGCCCATTACATTGGATCAAATGATCTATCACGCTCAATCAGTCGTGCGGGCTGTTCAAAAATCTTTTGTAGTGGTGGATCTACCCTTTGGCACCTACCAGGGAAATTCTCGTCGAGCACTGGAATCTGCTATTCGCATCATGAAAGAAACAGGTGGTCATGGAATTAAATTGGAAGGAGGAAAGGAAATAGAAGAATCCATCACACGCATTTTATCAGCCGGCATACCCGTCATGGGGCACCTGGGATTAACTCCTCAATCCATATACAAATTTGGGACGTATACAGTACGTGCTAAAGAAAAAGCTGAAGCGGATAAATTAATAAGTGACGCAAAACTTTTGGAAAAATTAGGATGCTTTTCTGTTGTGCTCGAAAAAATTCCAGCAAAACTCGGAAAAGAAGTTTCAGATAATATTCATATCCCAACCATCGGAATAGGTGCAGGACCTCATGTAGACGGCCAAGTCATTGTTTTACATGATCTTATTGGATTGACGAAAGATTTTAATCCACGTTTTTTGCGTAGATACTTAAATTTATATGACGATATTAAAGTTGCAATTGAACATTATATCGATGATGTCAAGACATGCGATTTTCCTAACGAAAAGGAACAATATTAATTTTCTCCTCGGATTATGAGTCGTAGAAAAATATTAATTCCGGTTATTTTCATTATTATTTTATTCGCGATTGCGCTGGCATATTTTGCCTACAAAACCATATATGGACCTAATGTATCAGTAACGGAGCCCACCGAATTCATCGTCGATAATGATGTCAGCTCTGTGGAAATCCTTGACCTATTGAAAGAATCTCAGACTTTAATTAATTCCAACTACCTTGATCTGATCGCTGAACAAATGTCCTTCACTTCATCTACACCAAAAGCAGGACGATATCTGATCAGCCCCGGTATGTCCTCCTACGACATTTTGAATATGTTGCGGCAAGGAAAACAAACACCAGTGAGTCTGACTATTAGAGGCATGCGAAAAATCGAAAATTTGGCAGGTTTCCTGGGACATCAACTCCAACATGATTCACTTCACTATCTCCAGGCACTGCGTACCGATGACGACAAGTCATTGTGTAACCACTTACCGGACACTTATGAATTTTATTGGACGACAAATGGAGTACAATTTAAGGAGCGCATGTCAGGATATTACCACCGATTCTGGGACGGAAAATCTACGCGTATTTTAGGATACAATTTTACTCCATGCGACATTTATATACTGGCTTCTATTGTTGAAAAAGAAACAACCTATGATGCCGAGAAAGCGGATGTTGCCGGTGTCTATATCAACAGATTAAACCGTGGGATGCCACTCCAGGCTGATCCTACCATCATTTTTGCTTTAGACGACTTTTCCATTCAACGTGTGCTTACCAAATATTTGGATATTGACTCCCCCTACAACACTTACAAATATGCGGGCTTGCCTCCGGGTCCCATTTGTATGCCCTCAAAATCTTCGCTCGAAGCTGTATTAAACGCGAACAAACATGACTATATTTACTTCTGCGCCAAACCCGACATTAGCGGTACGCATGCTTTTGCGGAAACGCTGGCACAGCACAATCGCAATGCCCGGGCCTTTCAACGTTGGTTGAATCAGCGTGGTATTAAACGATAGCATCATGGATTCTGAATTAAAACAGAAATTCTTTTCCTATATCGAAGATGAGAAGCTGTTTTCATTGGACCAACCCCTATTGATCGGATGTAGTGGAGGTGTCGATTCTATGGTACTCTGCCATTTGCTAATCACAGCCGACATCAATTTTGAAGTAGCCCATGTGAACTATGGACTTCGCAAACGCGCTTCAGATGAAGACGCTCACTTTGTTAAAAAATATTGCCAACAATACTTTATCCCTTGTCACTCAAAACGCGTTTTGAAGCCATCCCAGGGTAATGTTCAAGACTGGGCACGTCGAATACGGTATGATTTTTTCGATTCAATCCTGGAAGAGCATTATTTGCAATATGTACTGACTGCGCATCATTTTGATGACCAGATCGAAACATTTTTATTGAACTTCAACAGGGGCAGCGGATTGTCAGGACTTACCGGTATTCGCTCAAAACGACAAAATATTCGGCGCCCTTTGTTATTTGCTCGAAAAAAGGAAATTCTCCAATATGCGAAGGAAAATCACCTGACCTGGCGAGAAGATGAGACAAATGAAGAAGATTATTACCGAAGAAATAAAATACGGCATGACATCACGCCTGTATTAGACGGTCTGAGAGAACACGATCAAGGGATGCGGCTCAGTCTATCTCATCTCCGCGCACTGGATGATTGGCTAAAAGCACATTTTCATCATGAGCTCACGGATCATAAAAATGAACGTGGAGAAATTCAACTGGAATTAAATCAATACCCCAATAAAGACGCGCGATTCGAGTTGTATCAGCTTTTGCGAGTCGTCGGATTTCATGCAAACCAGGCTGAAAATATGATCAGTTCCCGGCGCACAGGAACACAATATCACAGTGATACACATTTAGCTATTATAGATCGTGGAATTATCCGGATACGGGAAAAAATTACGCGGTATTTTGGCGAAAAAGATATTACCGACTTTACGGAACCATATCAAATGCACATCGGGCAGGTAGATCTTTCGCTAAAGAAAATTTCGGGTAATCAAGTCGAAAAAAGTCATACACGATCCTATTTCGATGTTCAGGAACTGCAATGGCCTCTAAAAATTAGAAAATGGAAGACAGGGGAAAAATTTCAACCCTTTGGGATGTATGGGAAGACAAAAAAAGTATCTGATTTATTGGTTCAATTAAAACTGTCTTTTTTTGATAAAGAAGAAACACTTGTATTAACGGATGCCAGCGATGTCATTTTATGGGTCATCGGACATCGACGCGCGATTCATGCTGCTGTCACACCAGAAACAAGAGAAAGTCTCTTTATCGAAGTAATTCCGGTAAATTTTTCAGAGGAGGAATGAAATTATCTATATAAATAGTAACGGGGTGCGTTTATGGCGCACCCCGTTTATATAATAAACTATTAGATATTTAATTAAAAGCTCAACGAAGCATTTAATTTTAATGTAGTTCCATTAAATCCGAATTGATTCACCTCCCAAGGATAGAGGAATCGACCACCTAAGTCGGTAACTACATCTCCTTTTGTGTCAATAATATCCGGATAAACGTCCAATAAATTATTTGCGATTAAACTAAGTCTGAAATTATCTGAAAAATCATAGCCTACAATTAAATCTGTAATGACTTTTGCTCCAAAGGTTTGATCTTTACTTGGATCAGCAGCATGTTGCCATGTGACTTCCCCGAAATACGTGTTATTCAATGTCGCATCAAATTCACCAAGATCGAGGCTGGCACCCAAGGTCGCTTTTATATCAGGTCTGGCCGTCGTAACGCGTGATTGTTCTTTACGATTAAAAATTTCATAACCTTCTGCAGCCAATGTAGCGGGTGTTACAATGTCTCCCTGGATTTTAGTTTTGTTGTAATTAAATGCCAAAATCAAATCCAGCTCACTGCTTGATCCGACTTCAATGTTGTCGTAATTCAAGACTAAGTCTATACCTGTTGTCCGTGTGTCCATCGCATTGACAAAGAATTTAATACTGGTCACGTCATTATCAATCAGGATTTGCTCCACTGAATTCGTTGTCATGTCATCGCCATCAAATCCTATTTCTCCGGTAAATAATACACGATTATCCAAATCGATATTGTAAAAGTCTGCAGCAATCGAAAATCGGTCAGACGCTCTTAAGGTTATTCCCACTGTATAATTAAATGCTTCCTCGGCATCTAAAGCATCAATTCCTAATCCTTTTATCACAGGCGATACATTGTTGAATGTTCCCTGATTGGAAACAGTACCTCCTGAAATCAAGGTCTGTACATTGCTTAAATACACCTGATGCAAAGATGGTGCTCGGAAACCTGTACTCACAGAAGCTCGAATGGCTCCGACATTATTCGCTAATAAATAGCGGGCTGCCAATTTCCATGATACATTATCACCAAAATCAGAATAGTTTTCATAGCGCACAGCACCGGAAACAAGAAATTCTTCGGTAGCATCCCAATCGACGGAGCCATAGACTCCCACATTCGTTCGATCCTCATCAAGTGCATTTCCCGGTTGCAAACCTGGAAATGATTGCACTCCTCCATCAACATAAGATTCCATCTGCCCGGCTGTCACTTCGAAGCTTTCTCGGCGCGCTTCAGTACCAAAAGAAACAGTGAAGGCATCAAAAGTTCTAGATACATCAAGATTCCCTATTATGTTACCAAATTTGTAGGCTCCGGCATCAAAACTTGTTGGGCTCGCACTTCCTAATGCCACATTTATAGAATTACCTATCGTATAATCAACAGAATTGGATCCAAAAGTCAAACTCAAATCTGTGTTCCATCCATTGAAATTATACTGATTACCAGCACTGACTGAAAAATCGTTCACGTCAGTTTCAAATGTCGGTTGGAATCCACTGTATGTTTGCCCTGAAGGAGTCAGTAGACCAAAGTCATCAGTAATCCAATAAGGGGCACGATAAAGGGCAAATGACGTCCCATCTCTGTACGTATAATTTCCAAAGACGTAGAACTTACCTTTATTATCACTATAACTAGTCCCCATATTGGCGGCTAGCGAGATCTTGTCATATTCCGGTTGACCGATTGTCATACCCAAATCCGGATTGGCTTGAATCCACGGATTTGTTCCATCAACGCCAAAAAGGTCATCTTTTCCGGGTTCGCCGGCCCTGTTGGTCTCATCCTGATGGTAATATCCTGCTGTGAGATTGAGGTATCCTGAACTTCCAAGCTCGAAACCTTTGTTTATATCAGCATTGTACTGGACGCCGTCACCCTCGGTTGTGAAACCACCTCCGACACTTAATTCGCCATCGCTCGGACTGTCTTTGAGCACGATATTCACAACACCAGCGATGGCATCAGATCCGTATTGAGCACTGGCACCATCTCGCAAAACCTCTATTCGCTTTATGGCTGATGCAGGAATACTCTTCATATCTGTTCCGACCTCCCCTTTTCCAGGTGTATCATTCACATAAACTAAGGCGCTTTGATTCTTTCGTTTTCCATTGACCAAAACCAAAGTTCGCGAAGGACCAAGATTTCGCAATTCCGACGGATCGAAATGCGCTGTTGCATCTGAGATGGTTTGATTTGTTGAGTTGTAGGAAGGCACGCGATAGTTGATCATCTGTTCAATCGTCTCTTGCCCACTGCGTTTCAATTCCGACGCATTAATATTATCAATCGGTACCGGAGAAGACAAAACAGATCTGGCTCGACCCCTTGTTCCTACGACCACGATTTCATCAATGGCAAGTCCCTCTGACATTTCTATAGTCCCAATGTCTGCTGAATTGACATCCATAGAAATACTACTGAATCCGGTATAGCTAATGTCCAGTGTTACCGGTAGCTCATTGACACGTAAAGAAAAGTTGCCATCGATATCAGTGACAGTTCCGATAGTGGTTCCTGAAATAATCACAGCAGCACCAATAATGGGCACGGAAGAAACATCTTCAACCACCTTTCCTGTAACGACGGTTTGAGATTGAACGGTGTACACCAGCATCAACAATAGGAGGATACTTAGATGTTTTAGTAAGCTAGTTTGCATAGTTAAGATTTTAATTTGTTATTGAAAGTCAGGGTTAGATTTTGATTTTTATATTAAAGCAAAATTACATATTTAATGCAATATAAGTCAAAAGATTGAATACGGTGTTTTCGAATTAGAACAAGTGAATCGCTTCCATTCAAATGATGGACATAAAAAAATGCCCCAAAGGAGACCAATGAGGCATTTTTGTGCTAATAGTTGGAGGATGGATTTTTATTGAATAATCACCATTTTAGTGTACACATTGTTTTTCGTTACAAGGGTGAGGGCGTATAAGCCCGGACTGGCCTGGGCCACATCCAGGGTCAAGTCCTCCAGTCCTTGCGTCACCTCTTTTTGCTGTCGGAAGATTAGTTGACCATTCGTTGCGGTCAACAGCAACTCCACTTGCTGGGGCTGATATGATCTGAATTCAATATTCAATACATCCGATGTAGGATTTGGATAAACCATGATGTCCTCTTCATTTACGACGGACTCGAAGTCTTCCTCCTGATCAAAGGCAAGATATTCTTCCGTGACAACAGGGCTGACCGGCTCGATCGTTGGATTGTGTAGAGCGGCGTTGTTGCAACCTGTAATGTCCACTTCATCCACATATATCCAATCTGAATTTCCGGAGGCATCGCAGCGGAAACGCAGGCGTGTTGTTGAACTAAAGGGACCTGTAATAACCACCTGATCGTAGTATCGCGCATTATTCGTGAACTCATCATTTAAATTCCATTCTTCTACGGTCGAATAGGAAGATCCCCCATTTTCGGAAATTTGAAGCCAAAAGTCTTCATTAGAATTGTCCATGCTTCGCGGATAATAGGAGAAATCCACTGTAATTTCATCATAAGAGGAAAGATTCATGTTGTCCGTCGACATCGTGCCTGTAGAATTGTTGTCCCGTAATCTCACGCAATAGGTGCCCAGAGCGTAAGAAGCATCTTTGTTGCTTCTGCGGCAGTCTGATCCGCCGTCATTCCAGATACCCCAGCCGCCTTCAAAATTGTTAAAATTGATGGTTTCATAGGTACAACCACCAGTTGATTGCTCCGTTGTAAATGCGGCAATCGGTGAATAAGCGCTGCTTCCTCCCGCACAATTGGAGCGCACATGCCATTCGTAGATAGTTCCGGAAATGAGATTCGTAGCATTGGCACTTGTGCCGGCAATATCAGCTTCAACGTCCCATGTAGGTGAGCCCTGCACTCTCAACTGAACGGTGTAGTCGATAGCGTTAGCGACACTACTCCAGGACAACACAGCTGAATTTTCTGTGATGGAAGAACTAGATAATCCACCGGGAACGTCGCATGTCGGAGGAGGTGTTCCGTCGATATTGACAGTATAATCTTCTACCTCTCCATAAGAGAAGGTCTCGCAAGGTGTCGAATAGCCGTTCCATTTCATAGAAACACGCATCCGTGTACTGGAAACCGGAACAGAGGATGGGACCGTGAATGAAGGGTTGACTACAGAATTTCCAACCGCCTGTGCAACCAGTTCTCCGGCATCATCAAAATCCGCATCACCGTTGTAATCTATCCAGATTGACCAGTTTTCCGTATAGACAGTGGAAGAAAATCCAGGTGTCAATGCAAATGAATAATTACTTCCTTCATCAAGGTCGGCCGATAAGCCTGTGAAATTGGCGTAACCCCCATTTGATCCGGTATTATTTGTCAGATTGGCGACGGATACACCGGCTATCCATTCCAGGCTGGCGTTCGATCCCTGGGTGGAACAATATTGCACCGGAGGCGTTCCGGTTGTTGTAAACGATGCGATGGAAGAATAAGAGCTACTACCATCTGGGCAATTGGCGCGCACGTGCCAATCGTGACCTGTTCCTTCTGAAAGGCCTGAAAGTCCATAGCTTGTGCCCGAGGTAGTCTGTGTCGTCCAGGATGATGTTCCTGATTCTCTCCATTGAAGAGTGTAATCGTCAGCAGTGCTGACTGAATTCCAGTTTAACGTAGCAACATTATCTCCAATTCCGGTGGTTGACAAACCGTCTGGAGTGGTACAGGTAGGCGACGAACAAGGCGATAAGCAAGAACCATTGTTGACATTATTGTTGACAACTGCTGACGGTTGAGGCCCAAATCCATTGTTCAGGTTGATACCCACTGAGGTCTGGTGGCAGTAACTCATGATGGTGCCGCCACCAGGTGGATTTCCCGGAAGTGAACAACTACCTTCAGTCCCCCCCGCACATCCGTCAATCGCCGTATTATTTCCATTCCATACACAGGCATGAGTATGACGAGAGCCGAACAGGTGTCCCATTTCATGGGTGACAACCATGACCGTCCAGGAATAAGTAGGCACATCAGCATAGCTAGACTGAATACCACTGTAGCACATACTGTTATCGGGATTTGAGTTGCAAATTCCGTTGAATCCGGCGGCAATACCACCACCTCCGGCATAGCCAACTAAATGGCCCAAGTCTCCATTAAATGATCCAACATTGGACTGGAACTGGCCTAACAGCGTGCTGGTGCTTCCGGATGTATATGGACTGGTCGTCTCCCAAACGAACATTTCAGAAATGACAATTGTAATTCCATCATTGGCGTAAAGAATCGCTGATTGGGCAAAAACAGCTTCCACATAGGCCGCGGCATTTGTTGCATTACCTTTGTTAGCAGTGATATCTTCATGCACCTCGACATAAATACGCACACAATCACCTGCGTCACGAGAATGTGAGGGAGTCAGTTCTTCAACTGTATATCCCCGCCCGTCATCTGGCATTTGACATCCTAAGTCAAACTCCGGGATCAATGATTTATCATTATATAAAATGTATTGGTCGCGAGTATTTTCAAGTTTTCCCAGTACGAAATTTCCCTCATTGGTATTAATCATACCAACCAGGTGATGATCAAAAAGTGAAATGGAAACGACTGAATTTCGTTCACCACGCACAATACCCATATAATGTTTACCCGGATTGTGTTCAATTGGCTCATTCGGATTAAGTGAGGTGAACAGGTCAAAATCTTCAGCAAGAATATTTGTTTCGATCAATTCCAGCTCAAAATCTCGTCCATCGCTGCGGGGAATGTTCATTCTCATTGTGGTTTGACCTGTGCGTTTGGCAGCATCCAATGCAAGGACATCCAATTGTAGGATGGTTCCTTCCCGAAGAACATCTGACAATTGGTTGTTGCGGTCAGCAGATTCTGCAGTGACACCAAATAAATCAAATGATGGAGCGAAATCAAGGGATTCTTGTTCTTGCATAACCATGTCATAGACACGATTTTGAGCAAAGGAAGAAAAGGTCAGCACAAAGGCCAACAGGGTAAATAGGTACTTCATTTAAGTATTGCTTTAAAGGGTTTAGTAATAAGATTTAGTAGGTAATCATACTCGATTACGCAGCTAAACTAAAATTAAAGTTTCATAATTCATCACTCGGCCGCATATTATTTTACACTCTCATAGCAACATGGAATTTCATTCGATTTTAGATTGGATTCAGCATACAACTTTATTTTGCCTTGAAGGGTGAGATGATTCGAATCAAATGCAAAATTGAAAAGACAACCTCGAAGTGTATCGGATCAAACTGAATTTGGAAAGAAGATGAAAACAAAGGCGGAGGAGGAGGGATTCGAACCCCCGGTACGCGTGAACGTACGCCGGTTTTCAAGACCGGTGCATTAAACCAGCTCTGCCACTCCTCCGAATTATTAGGTGGTTGCTGTTTAAGCGAGGCAAATGTAAGTCTTTTCTGAGTTTTGTAATAGCATATAAACACATCCTTTGGGATTCTAAATCAATCCGGCTGTAAGTCCTTTTCTTCATTGCACAATAATCGGTTGGAAGCAGGATTGTCTTCTCATCTCAAGTCCGGCTAAATCATCACAAACCCTGTTATCATCCATATTTCGTAAAAAAGTTCGTTCAACCCCTTGCAATTGATGTTATTTAATTCTAACTTTGTGTTAGATATATATAACATGTCATTATGAAACAAAATAGAAAGACTTTATTGATCACTTCGGTCCTATTCATGTTGGCGATCTGGGGATTCATCGCCGTTGAAAGAGGAACTAGCTTGTTTCAAGGATTGGATTTACTAATCTTTGCGCTTATTGTTATTCTTGGAATAGTCGCCCTGGTCAATGCGATCAAAAAAGACAGAGAAGAAAAAGAAGGATTTCCGGCCGACGATGAACGAAGTACTCAAATCAAGTACAAAGCCGGCTACTATGCCTATTTATTATCTATGTATATGTGGCTATTTATCTTTTTACTCAAAGACAAATTTCCGGATACAGAGTCAATGCTTGGCGGTGGAATATTACTATCGGCGGCACTGGCCGTCATCACCAAGTTTGTTATAAAATATAATTTTAGTGAATAATCGGATCAAGGAGCTGCGAGCACGAGACAATTTGACACAAAAAGATTTGGCCAAATTAGTTGATGTGAGAAGAGAAACTATCGTATTTCTTGAAAAAGGAAAATACAATCCTTCATTGAAATTAGCTCATGCAATATCGCAAATATTTAAGCTCAGAATTGAGGACGTATTTATATTTCCCGATACTGATAAATAATATTTAACAGTCGTTTTATTTATTATTCTATTCGCTTTGGTTTTGCTACCGTAAACACACGACTAATATTGAATCCAAAGTGAATATCCCCCTCTGACCAATCTCCCAGGGTTTCCCCAACAAATCCTTTATGCACCATAGAAGTCGAATTAGTCAAATGCAATTGAAAAACGTGTCCCCCCGTTTCGATATCAAAACCTAATGACAGACTATTTTTAAATTCATCAGCCAGCTGATCCGGAAGCACATAGTAGTATTCAACATTAATTGTAACGCGGTTTGATAATTTTTGTCGGAAAGCTCCTCCGAGGCTAAACACACTGTTATCAATCTCGGGTGATGGTACCAGATTGCGATGCACAAGCGTTGGCATCAATTGAAGGGTAAACTTATCACTGAATTTTCTGGCAAGCAATAATTGATGTGTAAAATACATTTTCGATGAGACATGATTGTCCCGTTCAGGGTCAGGAAAATCGAGTGTTGTGATCGCCATTGAAGACATGTAAGAGAAACTGAGTGGAACAGATTTGGGACCGATACTCTGCCGCAATATTCTATATTTTAAAAATCCGTCATAAGTCTTTTCAAAACTGCTCCTGCCCACACCAATCATCAGTCGATCTGTAACCCCATAATCCCCACCAATGCGTATGGTCGCATTGTCCAGACCAAATAATTCTTTTACTCCACTATTAACAAATCCAAATCGATGTGATATTTTGATATCCAAAACTCCTTTACCCACATTTTCGATCGAATGACCATTAACCACGCGTGTTGTTTTGAAGGCAGCGGAAGTAATCGACGTTTCTTCCTCCTCTTCTCCGAGTAATGCTAATAAATCCTCTTGTGCCCAACTGGATTGTTGAAAAACAAATGCACATAGAATGAACAGAAATAATTTGGGATTCATAGTTCTATCGTACGAGTGGTTGAAAATTGGTACTGACCAAAATTTCAATTTCCTTTGCGACGTTGTCAGCGACGACTTTAGGTATTTTAATTTTATAATCCGCACAGGCTAAAATGAAATCTGTAGACCCTTTAATTCCTTCTTCGTCAACGACTATAGCAACTTCGGTTTCGACCTTGTTTGTGACACCATGAACGGTTAGGTCGCCTGAGACCAGGGCCTTATATTCTCCCTTTTCTTTAAAACGAACTTCATCCGGATTATCAATCTGTCCTTTAAACAGTGCCTTAGGATATTTATCCGATTCCATATAGTTTTCATTGAAGTGCTCTTCCATCAATGCCTTCTCAAATTGAAAAGCTTTGACCAACAGGGCAAATTCTACTGCACATGATTCAATGTCCAGAACCGCGGTCACTCGATTGTTGACTGCTTCAATTTTTTCCATGGAGGCGTCAGAATGAAATGTAATGCTCCCCTCTTTGGTAAAATATTTTTGGCCATAAACTGTGAGTCCAATACCGACAAAGAGTAAGCTAAATATTAATTTTTTCATATGATTTTATTTTTCTTTATTATTTAATTTCCACACATCTGTTTAATTCGATATCCATTAGCTTACCTGTACAAATACAACGAAGCGTAATTTTTTCTCCTACATTAAAGTCCTGTCGATGCTGATCATAGGTTTCATCAAGCAGACAAGTCATTCCGGCTAACAGGTCTCCTGTTTCAAGTCCAAGGCCAAAGACCTTATCTTCTTTCAGGTCAATACGGTTAACTTCTCCGGTCACCTGGATTATTTTACCCAGATATTGGCCATCTGCCGCAGTTTCATCCAATTCATAGGCAAGAAACAACTTGTCAGCGCTCAATGTCACATCGGCTCTGGCCTTTAACATATTTTTATGAGGCTTGTTGTACATTTTATAGGCGATCGTACCTCCTGCCAGGGCCATTAATAAAGCAATTATTAATATTTTTCTCATCATCAATTATTTTGTGCGCCGTCATCTATCCACGCCTGTATTTTATCGAGCTGACATGCCAATAATTTTGGTGCATTTTGTGGCATTGGTGAAAATCCTGATGCATGCGTTATTGCTCCACTAAATCGACCATTATCCACAAATATTTTCAGGGCATCATATCCTTCTAATGTCACACCACCCTGATTGGACGCTGCTGAATGACATACATAACAGTTTTGACTCAAAACGACATCGACGAAGGACGCGTAACTCACATTGTCGGTATCGCAATTATCAGTCCCGTATAATTCCTCTTCATTATCATAGTAACAATTAACCATACAGATTGAAATCAATAAAAGCACAACAATATTTAGCTTAGTATTCATTCATTAATTATTCAATGCACCATCGGCAATCCAGGATTTAAACTGGTCGATGATGCAGGCATTCAATTTATTTCCGTTTTGTGGCATTGGCGAAAACCCGGTTTGATGGTCGATTGCACCCGCCAAACGACCATTTAAGGCCACCGCTTGCAGACCCATATGTGTTGATAAATCCAGACTGCCCGCCGGCGAAATTCCACTGTGGCAAGATCGGCAATTCGTATTAATTACCGGGGCTATATGTATGGCGTATGACATATTTGTTACGTTGCATACCGATTGAAGGGAATCACGGCAGGTTTCGTCCGTCGCTCCCTGCAAAATCCATGTTGCAATTAAATCAATTTGATCCTGACTCAATGCATTTGCCGGTGCCGGTGGCATGCGTTTGTCAAGATCAGATTCCGTGAGGACCTCCATTATTTCACTTTCATTGGGCTCAAAAGGTATGACTACGTCAGATGCTCGGACATGGTCAAACTGATCCAGTACGATGTCCTCTTCCCGCGTTAGCTGGTCGTGGCACTCACTTTGTGCACAGTTTGCTACAAGAATAGGGAGCACATCCCGTGAAAAATAGGTGACTTCCGGATCACAAGGCGCCAATGTATCGACTGGGTTTGAAGTCGTATCGGCTAATGGCGGATCCATATCCATTTCTTCCAA
Organism: Saprospiraceae bacterium; assembly: GCA_965249735.1. Lineage (GTDB taxonomy): Bacteria > Bacteroidota > Bacteroidia > Chitinophagales > Saprospiraceae > JANQSS01. Next base: position 37,472 of record CBDFMS010000017.1, read on the forward strand.
AAATGGGTCATGTACACAAGCTGTCAAACTCAAAACAAGTCCGGCAGCCGGAATAAAACAGATATGAAATACATTTTTCATCATTGCCTATAGCAAGTATAATTCATATTTTGAGTCTTTTATTTCATCATAAAGCCGAACCAGTTTGATATTGATCTGAGTCGGAAGAATAGGGTTACAAGTAAATAGTGGGCAGAGGGCCCTCCTCCGCTAAAGCTTCGGCGGGCAAGCAGTGGACCCTCCTCCACTAAAGCTTCGGCGGGCAAGCAGTGGACCCTCCTCCACTAAAGCTCCGGCGGGCAAGCAGTGGACAGTGGAGGCAAATTTGGATGATGAATATGCTTGTCAAATACTTGGATAAATTGATGATAAACTGCCAATTTTTGATTAAATTGAGCACCGTCATATATTTCCAATACAATTGGATCAACGATTGACTATTAATCATTTAAAACGCTATGATCATGAAAAAATTTACGTTTATTTTTACTGTATTGGCCTTGATGCTGGCCACAAACTACAGCCTTGTACTGGCACATAACGTCTCGCCGGACGTTCAGGACAAAAACGCTGAACCGACTGCCAAGGTGACTCTCTGTCACCATACCGACTCCGATACCAATCCCTGGGTTATGATCGAAGTCGACGAGCATGCCCTGGGGGCCCACCTTGCTCACGGCGATGGATACCCCGGAGAATGTGTCCCAAATACAAGTGGATCCAGATTTGATGAGTTTTGTGTCGAGATCGATGTGAGTACCGTCCTTGAGGATTGTACAAATGGTATCGATGACAACTGTAATGGATTGGTCGACGAAGTCGATGGAATCTATGATGACGTTTGTAATGCCGATTGTCTGGAAGTAGGTGTATCAACACCATTCGACAATACCGGAGCCACGGCGCAAACCGACGAACCAAGCCCGGGACCGGGAACAGGAAGCAGCTCATGTAATTCTGAAGATGGTTGGTGTAGCTTCGAAACCGACGTAGACAATTCCATTTGGTTTCAATTTGTAGCTCCTGCTTCGGGATGTGTCGATGTGTCTGCACTGGATGCAGATCTCCAGCTCGCAGTCTGGACGGCATCTGATTGCTCTGACTTCACCACCTTTGTAGAAGTTGGTGCGAACGATGACGGCGGACCAGGACTCGCTCCTTTCCTAGACGGTCTGGCAGTCACTCCAGGCGAAACCTATTGGATTCAAATTGATGGTTTTGCCGGGACTACTGAAGATGCAGGTACTGTTTTGGTAGCAGAATGTCCTCCTGACGTTCCGATTCCGGCTTGTGCCACAGCGGCAGATATATTTTGCGGTGATGTGGTCTTCGGATCTACAGTAGGCATACCAGCCATCGGGGATTTACCATTTTGCGGCACGTCTTTGTATACGGCTGGAGGAGCTTGGTATACTTTCCTGGGTACAGGCGATGATGTTATTGTGACTACTTGTAATCCAGGATCAGATTACGACACTAAGCTCGGTGTCTACACCGGGGCTTGTACGATTGAAGGCCTGATTTGTGAAACCGGCAATGATGATAATTGTGGTCCATTTCTTTTCCGTAGCACAGTACAATTTTCGAGTTTACCCGGAGTCGAATACTATATTTACGTCACCGGATGGAGTAGTTCTGAGGGTACTTACGAACTTTCAGTAACCTGTATCGCCCCACTCGCAGGCGGTGATGATCTGAGAACGGGGCAATGGGACGTCTCTAAATCACATGTGGTATCATTGGGATCTGTTTACCCAAATCCTACCAGAGACAAAACGAATCTTGACATAGAAACAACCCGGGAAGGGGTTAGCTACATTCATCTGTATGATCATCTCGGCAAATTGATGTACCAGGACGTAGCAGATCTTTTCGAGGGATCAAATACAGTCACGCTCAACACTGAAAATATTCCTGCCGGCACCTACGTCGTCAGCATAATGATCGGTGAAGAAATATTCTACAAAAAACTGATTAAAATGAGATAAGCAGGTCTTCAAAAAATGATGTGCGTCCGTTTTAAAGCTCATTAAATATCCAACAAAGGCATGACATCTAATTGATGTCATGCCTTTATTGCTTATGGAGATTAATGCAAGCATTGTAATTAGACTCCTATCTAAAGGTTATGTATCGGTGATAATCCGATCTAAAATACAACGTGGACCCGCATTCAATTTTGAGTACAGATATCATTAAAAAAACCAGTATTTATCCACAAAACACATTACCAATACCGTAATTGTCTACTATTCATATAATAATCACATACTCAACCAACTCCTCATACCACTCAAACGGAATAATTCGCAACTGAACAGAAATTCTTGTCTTTTAGCAGCTTAGTTTGCGTCAATCAGTCTTTTCAATTTATTTGCGCAATTATCTCTCCGACTTAAACAAATGATATTCCCATTAATCATCGAGATATGCTCATTCATCAACTCTAATTAGACAATAATATACCGTCACTCTAACTTTAAGCCATTAACTTTTCTATTATGAAAGCAATTATCATAGAAGACGAACAAATGGCGACGAACAGACTGAGACGACTTGTTTATGACGTTAATTCCAGAATTGAGATAGCCTCCGAATTGACTTCTGTTGCGGCCGCAGTAGAATATTTAAAAGACTCGAATCCGGATTTAATATTTTTGGACATTCAATTATCAGATGGAACCGCATTCGATATATTATCGAACGCAACTATTAATTCTCCGATCATTTTTACAACAGCATATCATGAATACGCCGCACAAGTACTGGAAGAGAAAGCATTTGACTACTTGCTAAAGCCAATACAACGGCATGAACTTCAATCTGCACTCAATAATTTTTCTAAACATGGATTAACCATAAGACATGCGCTACAATCCATACCTTCTTATGGGGATTCCTGTAATATGCTGATTCGATTTGGATCGAGGTATCATTTAATTAAGCCGCATGATATTGCATATATTTATCAAAAGCAAGGACTGACCATTCTTGTCAACTACGAAAACGAAACATTACCATTAAATTTATCCCTTGCCGACATTGTAAATAAACTTGATGATAAAAAACTTGTATTTCTTTCAAATGCGTTTCTCATTCACCTGGACGCAATCAGAGAAATTCTTCATTTGAACAAATCTCAAGTCGAATTCGTCATTTACCCGCCGATACATTTTCCAATAATTTTCAAACAAAAAGTTCGACGCGCCATGAATGCACTATCACGATTAAATTCAACTATTTCATAATCTCACAACATACAGGCATTAATATATCTTATTATCAAGCTGGTTGTCCCTAATAATTGGCCTCCAGCCTAAATCAAATAGATCAAATAGAAACAGTTATAACTGCCGGGCACAACGCAATTATCAGCTCTGCCACCGCGTATGCTTACTCGGATATCAGCCCATTAATTCACCAGCCACTTTCTAAAGCGACTAGCCTTGTCCTTACTAACGATCACATCATCCGGTGGTGAAGGTTGAAGATGAAGTTTGATGCGATTAATTGAATAGGTGACCATATTTGTAATACTCTTTTCATTTACAATATATTGTCGATTGACACGGAAAAATTGATTCGCATTTAGCATGCTTTCTAACTTATCCAGGCTAAAATCTACAGGATATCGTTTCCCACCGACATCCATATAGAATGTTATTTTATTTTCTGAATAATAAAATGCGGCTTCATTTAAAGCCAGTACTTTTAAATTTTGCCCAAGTTTCACCAATACTTTCTTGGTCTGTCCCGGATAATCCAATTGTTTGACCAAATCATTAGGTCTATTTCGCATATCATGAAGTCTGCCCAATACGCCTGCAAGTTCACCGGATTTAATGGGTTTCAATAAATAATCCATTGCATGAATTCGGAAGGCGTCCAGGGCATATTCATCATAAGCCGTGGTAAAGATAACCGGGCACGTAATATTCACTAAATCGAATATTTCGAAAGAAATTCCATCTGATAATTGTATATCCATTAGAATAAAGTCCGGTGAGTCATGTTTGCTCAAATAAGCAACAGTATCCTCAACACTCTCGAGAATCGCCGTAATATCAATGTCCGGCTCGGTTTCCCGGACCATTTTGGCCAATCGATCCGCTGCCATAACTTCATCTTCTACAATTAGTGCTTTCATGAGATTTCGGTTAAAATTTTGGGTAATATTACTGCAAAACTAGATTCGTCAGAAACAACACGAATCGGTTGTTCCCCTAATAATCTATAGCGATTATCTATATTTTTTAGTCCGATGCCTGTTGACTGTTCAGCATTTCTTTTCGATTTCAAATTGTTTCTAAGTATCAAATTATTTCGATCATAGTTGGTTAACTCGATGTAGAGTGGATGTGAAGCTGATAGAACATTGTGTTTTATAACATTTTCAACGAGAATTTGCAAGGTCATAGGTGGTATGAATCCAGCATCGCCGTTTAGGTTTACATTTAAATGTAAATTATTTCCAAATCGTTTATTTAAAATGTATACATAATCCTGAAGCAACTCCAGCTCCTCATGCACAGGAACAAGTTTGTGCTCTTTCACGACTAGAATTTTTCGGTAAAAATCAGATAACTTTCCAACAACTTCAACTGCCGTTCTGGGGTCTTCCTCGATGTAGCTGACCAGTGTGTTGAAAGCATTAAACAAAAAATGTGGATTCAACTGGTTCTTTAAGACCTCATACTGGCGCTCCAGGACGGCTTTCTGCATTTCCTTTTCGCGTGTTATTAGTTTTTCCCTGTATCGCATAATTGCAAACAGCAAAACCGCCATCATAATGAAAGCAGCTAACAGGAACCACCATCGTTGCCACAGCGGCTTTAATATTTCAAACTCCAGGGTAGCCATATTTTCGTTCTCATGAGAAGCCTTGCTCGAAATTGGATACACCTTAAATTTATATTGATTGGCTTCCAATTTTGAATAAATAATATTCTTATCCGAAGTTTCTTTCCAATCATTGTCATGCCCTTCCAGTATATAGCGAAATTTTATAGACTCCGGGTTGGTGTAAAACAGTCCTTGCAAATTAATTTGTAGTGTATTTTCGCTAGCGGCGAAAGATCGATTCCTGGATTGATCGATGATAATATCACCAACCTTCCAATAATTAATTAAAAGGTCAGGCGCAGGAATCACTGACTTGCGCGGAATTATTCTGAGCACTTCATCATGGCCAGCCGCAAATATTCCAATTTTGTTATCTGAAAATATTGCATTTAATTGCGGGTCGAATCCATCGAATCCACTTTCAATTCCATAGGAATTCATATGCCCATCGATCTCATTCAAGATATCGATTCCATCTCGATGAAGTACAAGAATATTTTCGCGACCATCCGAAGCAATTGCCAAAATTTCCGAGCTGGTGGCATGCTGACTCCATTCCAGTTCATCACTACCCTCTCGCCGCACGACCAATCCGGCCGCATTTTCGACCGCCCATATGGCTCCTGTGGTGCCTTTCGCAAGTGAGTGTACTCGACTATTCTGACTAGAATCACGATTATAGTAAATAAGTTGGTCGTTCTTTAAATGAGCGACTCCCTGACCATCCGTAGCAAAATATATGGAATTATCATCTTCTACTAAAATATCATATGTATAATTTTTGGAAAGGGATGTAAATGGTCGGACTTTTTGTACCGTTAATTCGGCATTCGTCAATTTATACTTTACTTGATATAACCCGGCCAGAGTGGCTAACCAAATATCTTCAGACGTATGCGCAATTGAAATAATTGAATTGTTAGTGAGGTCTTTATGTTTGGTAAAATCGACGAGAACTCCCTTATTTATATCGAATAATCTCACGCCCTTATCAAATGTTCCAAAAAGCATAAAATCGCCAATTCGATCCATGGAGATTATGTTCAACTTGTTTGAAGTACGAATCAACTTTACCTCATCCTTTTTTAAGTCATATTCGTATATTCCATGGTCAGAACCTAAAAAAACTATGTCCTCTGTCAGTGGGTATATGGACTGTAATCCTTTAATTTCCGGTTTATAGTATTCAAATTGTCTAAGCGTTCTTTCCAACGACGTATGTGGAGAACACAGCCAAATATTACCTTCCCGATCCGTCAAAACAGCTTTTACATGTCGAATGGATTCAAGTGATTGGCCACGAACCTGATCTAGTTCACCTGTTCTTAAACTCAATGTAAACACACCTTGTCTCTCGGTAACGATCCATAGTTCCTGACCATCAAATAACGTTAAATCACGAATGGCCCCATGACGCCAACCTGGTGTAAGGGCTCGAAATTGCTTTGTTGCAACATCAAAGATGCTGACACCCTTTTCATGTGTCCCAATAATTAATTTATCATCTTTTACTATTAAGTCTTTGACAATTTCATCATTCAATCCCTGATCGGTATTGTAATTCTGAACAATAAATTCACTTTCTTTAATCGTACAAGATGAAATTCCTGCATCAGTGCTCAACCAAATAATTTGATCTTTCCCGGATGTTATGTTATAAATATCATCACTAGAGATACCATCAATTTGGATCATATCGTACTCCTGGTCAACGGCCACGAAGACACCACCTCCATAAGTGGCTATCCAGAGGCGACGCTCTGAATCAATGACGATTCCGGATATAGCATTGTCTTCGGGCAATCCTTTACAGTGGACCACTTCAAATCCTGCCTCTGAACTTTTCAAAATACTTCCATTAGACATTCCCAACCAGACATGTGTTCCCGGTTCCTTCTCAGCATATATGGTCGTAATTCTGTCTATGTTAAGCGTTGGTAAGCTAATTTTTAAATATTCAGTTCCATTGAAACTAAATAGTCGATCCCCTGACGAGACATAAATTAATCCACTCGCATGCTGGGCAATCAAATTGGTGCCGATTTGGACATTTTGATCGAAAAGTGGATAATTGGAAAAATGAAGGCGCTGTGCACCAAGGTTTTGAACCAGTAGTATCAGTATAAATATTAAGCCCCTGATCATTTCAATTCTATCCGTAATAAAATATTTATTTCTTCGGCAATTTTTTGATTTACAATGCGAGGAACATGTATGGCATGGTCTTCCAATAGGATTGAAAATTCAGCAACAATGATGGCCTCATTCTCCCGAAATTCTATATCCCCTCTGATAATTCTTTCTCTTGACTCGCCATGAATAGTCAGCGATCCTTTCGCCCGTACACTGTGCCTGCCAGGGATTTTGAAATCCAGTCGTTCTACAATTTTACCCTCAAAATAAGCTTTAGGATATACACTCGATTCCAAATAGTTTTCTTGAAAATGAATGCGTTGCAGAGGATTGTTGAATCCTTCAAAGGAATTCACCTCTACTTGAAATGCAAATTTTCCGCTTTCTGGGACCAAAACGCCTTGAAGTTCGGCTGAAGAAGCCTTGATCACTTCCAATGGCGCTTCAGATACAAAAGAAACGTCGCCATGACTCCCCTTTAAAACAGTCTGAGATTGTGCAACAAGAGCTGTCAGTGCCCAAAAAAAAATGCAATTTAAAACTACGAATTTCATCATCCTACTTAACTACAATGTAGTCGATTGATCAATTGTTTTAGAAGAAATATACCTCTACAAGTTAAAAAACGCACTGACACGGAAAAATGAATGATTAAGCAACCAAATAGGTGAACTAGCAGATCAAGACTACTATCCTTTTGAGATTTGTTTCAAAAATGGTTTTACCAGGTCGATAGGTGTTACAATGCCAACAAGTTCTTCCTCTTTCACAACAGGAATCGCGCGAAATTGATGCTCATTGAACAATGTATATGCATCTTCAATTTTATCTGCCGGGTCCAGAACATATAGTGTCTTCGTCATGAAGTACTCCACCAACATTGTTTGAAACAGTGCATCATTGTATTCCTGTCGCTGTTTATTCACAAATAAACTGACTCCAAGCGAATGCTGATCTAAATCAGACCTGCTCACCATACCTACAACTTTTCCTTTCTTGGAAACTACAGGTAAATGGTGGAAATCACTTTTAAAGAATATTTCTGCTACCTCGAATGCTGTCTGATCTTTCCTGACAGTCATTGGGTTATTTGTCATTATATCTGCTAAAGTATATTTCATTTTCCGTTTATTTAAATCAAGTGTTTTTAATTTGCTTTTTATTCCTGTAGTTTTGTTAAAATCTAATTAATTCTTATCAATGACTTGAATTATTCAAAATGCATTAATCTAAAACATATATTCCGGCCACACATCACTAATGGATTATTAGCATAGGCAACGCCGATTTTTGTGACATTTCTCTGGTCACACTTTTATTGAATAATCCGTATACAAAACCTTTCTTATAGCTTGGTATAATAATAATATCAGCATCGCAATTTTCACAGAATGAAACCAAACCATGAACCACAGTTTTGTCTTTTAAGTCAACTTCTTCAATTTTAACACCAATAAATCTTTCCCTCATTGCCGATAAATCTACCCAGGAGGACTCTGTTTCTTCATTGGTAGAAATATGAAGGCAATAAAGATTGGCCAAAAAATCAGATAGAAAATCCTGAATATAGGTTAGTCCCTTATCATGGTTATTTGAGAAATCATCTGCATAAACGATCTTTTCGATCAATCGAAATTGGGTATCCGGTGGAACTATCAACACAGGAATATCTGACTTTTTCATGATCTCGATCGATATTGATCCAAACCAATCTTTTATCAGGCTTGAACCTGTAGATCCCATGATGATCATGTAGGCTTCAGACTTTTCAGCAAAATCCAATATTTGCTCAACGGTAAAACCCAATAAATATTCGTGATTCAATTCTACCTGAAACTCCAAATAGGTTTGCTCTAACTCCTCCACCAATTTTTCAAATCTACTTTTTGAGCTTAATTGAATGTCCGGATCGATTACCGTTACACCATCGACTGATACCGGCATAGGATGATAGACATGAACCATTGTAACCCCAGCATTCATCACCGCAGCAAGATTGACTGCGTAATTCAGGGCTTGAAGCGACGATTTTGAAAAATCCAAAGGAACAACAAAATGTTTCATATCAAACTATTTAGGCAGAAAACAAAAAATCGCTTAATAACTCAACGATTCTTTTTCTATCAACAGACGCATCACATGTATACTCAGGTATTGTTGAGAGTTGATCTGTCAGATTCATTCGTTATTGAATTTGATAAAAAGGTATGTTGATCCATAAGTAACTACTATGACAACCATCATAGCATGAGATGATAGTAGTCAGCCCAAAAGAGAGAACACATAACAGGAGTCAGGTGACAGGGTTTTGAAGCTGTTGCGTGTGAACAAGTTGCGATTAGATCATTGAAATAAATAGAGTCGGTAGAGAAATAATATTTGTTTAAGTCGGGCCTTGGAGTTACCAACCGATGCGCTGACCATCTTTTATTACCGCTCCTTTTTTAATTACGACAATTCCATCACGAATGACATAATCTTCCTCTTCGGTGTCCTCTAAATTTTCAGAGCCCCGAATGATGGCATTATCTCCAATTCTACAGTTCTTATCAACAATGGCATTTTCAATCAGACAGTTTTCACCAATTCCTAATGGCATCGTGCTATGACTGATCCGAAAAACTTCCATTTGTTCTGTAAAGTCATTTCCCATTATAATTGAATTCCGAATGACAGTTCCCTCACCAATTCGTGATCTCAAACCTATGACACTACGTTCTAACATCTGTGCATGAATAATACAGGCTTCGGCAACCAATGTATGGTTCATCATGGCATGCTGAATTTTTGCAGGTGCCAATAATCTGGGACGTGTATAAACGCGTTTTTGTGGGTTGTACATATTGAACCTGGGAATCACATCTGTCATAGCCAGGTTTGCTTCATAAAATGATCTGATATTTCCGATATCTGTCCAATATCCACCATAATTATAACTGGCTACAGGAACATTGGATTCGATAGCTGTTGGAATTATTTCTTTTCCAAAATCCACCGCCTCGGGATGCTCACTTAACAAATTAATCATCGTCTGGCGGTTAAAAATATATATACCCATAGAGGCCAGGTAAACCTCCTTTCTGGACCGTTGCTCTTCTGTCACTTCAGATTCCCAGTTCTCTAACTCATCTTCATCCGGTTTTTCAACAAAATCAGAGATCATCCCTTTATCGTTCACTTTCATAATACCAAAAGAAGTCGCCTCTTCTGCGACCACAGGTATTGTAGCTACCGTCAACTCAGCCTCCTTTTCGATATGTTCTGCGAGCATAGCCTCAAAATCCATTTGATAAAGTTGATCGCCTGACAAAATCAGTAAGTAATCAAAATCATGACGACGCGTGTGCACTAACGATCGTCTGACGGCATCAGCAGTGCCTTGAAACCAATCTCTGGACTCCGGAGTTTGTTCTGCTGCGAGCAAATCGACGAAGCCAAATCCAAAATGGTCAAAATGATATGTATTCTTAATATGCTTATTTAGTGAAGCAGAATTAAATTGCGTGAGGACAAACATGCGTTTGATAGAGGAATTCAAACAATTTGAAATGGGTATATCAATGAGTCGATATTTTCCTCCGATCGGAACAGCCGGTTTTGATCGTGTTGCTGTCAATGGATACAAACGAGTTCCGGCACCTCCACCAAGAATAATACTAATTACGCGATCAGTCATGCTTTGATTAATCATTTATTATTTCTAAATATACTTCTTCGTAAACGCGGGCAGAGTGTTCCCAGGAAAAATCAAATTTAATTATACGTTCACGAACTTCTTTCAATTCTTGCTCCTGTCCAAATAAGTGCATTGCCCGATACAAAGTAGTTGTAATTTCATGAATGTCCAAATGTCCAAATCTAAATCCACCACCACCCTGCTCAATGTCAATAACCGTATCATTTAATCCGCCGACAGCCCGAACAATTGGAATGGTACCATAATGCATGCTGTACATTTGATTCAATCCACACGGCTCAACAAGTGACGGCATGATCAAATAGTCTGCTGAGGCATACAACATATGGGCCAATGGTTCGTCATACCCATGTCTGTATTGCACATAATTTGGAAAATATCGGGATAAATGATCAAAACGGAAAGACAAATGCTCGTCTCCCGACCCTAGAATAATAAATGATGCCTGATTATTTGCCGATAAAAAACTTCCAATGACGTCGGGTAAAATATGTGCACCCTTCTCCTGAGCAAAACGTCCTATGAAAACAAAAAGTGGTAATTCAGGATCAAGTCCAAAACCTTCTGTCAACATTTGTTTATTCTTCCGTTTAAATACATGTACACTTCGTTTCATTACCTGCTCCAAAAGTGGATCAGTCTTGGGATTCCATGTGTCATAATCAATTCCATTTAATATCCCACGTCCTTTTTGAATTTCCGATGAAACAAGATCACCTAGACCGGAAAGACCTTTCAACTCTTCCATATAAGATGGTGAAACCGTAGTAAAGCGATCGGCGCAACGAATGGCGCTGGACATTGAATTGATAATACTGTTCCAGTCCAAAAGACCTGAATCATTTCTATGAAAACGGGGAAGCAACACAACATCCTTCCAGGAATGCATGCCCTGATAATTTCCATTGTGGATGGTAAACACGGTTGGCACCCTGTTTAGGTTGGTGAAGTCGACACCGTATTTCAAAAAAAATGGAATCAATCCCGTATGATGATCATGACAGTGAACCAGATCCGGTAGAGGGTCCATGCTACTCATCCAGATGATGACGGCATGTTGGAAGGCGAAAAAACGAGCCGTCTCGTCGTCAAAATAATGTCCGGGTGGATGTGCATAGACGCCGGGGCGGTCAAAGTAGTCTGGAAGATTGACCGTAAATAAAGGAAAGTCGAGTACGTCATCTTCCAATTGATCGATAGAAAATTGTTTCCAGACCCCATTTTCTATTATGTCAGCATGAAAAACAGGCTTCCACGATTGCTCGTTTATCCACGGCATTCCATATTTAGGAATGATAACAATCGAGTCCATTCCTAACTTTCTTTGATAGCCTGGAAGAGAACCAACTACATCTGCTAAACCACCTACTTTAGCGGCAGGATAACACTCTGCACTTATATGTACTACAAACATCCGATGATTTTTTCTAAAGTAGAAAGGTAGTTTATATTTTTTGATGCCCTATAAAAACAAGCAGCTTTTTACAGCGTAATAGGTAAATTCAATAAAATTTAAGTGGCCTGGTCCAATGTCTATGAGTTGACCGATTCGGTGTATTCGAAACAATCTGGAGTTGCGTGGGCATCATTCGTTTCCGGCCACGTTTCTATAATAACTTCTAACATGTTTTTGGGCAACCAGTATAGTCACTCCGGGTGTCATGGGTTATTTGCGCATGAAGGCCGGAGTTCATTATCCAACTGACGTGATAGCCGGCTATACCCCTGGAGCAGCAATTGGCCTGATTATTCCCGTTTTACACAAGAATAATCAGGCCAATTTTGCATTATTCACACATGATGAAACTGAAGAGGCAGAGCCTGCCAAAAGTTCGTCAAATAGGTATCCGAATTCCCATCAAATAAGATGGAGTTTCCGGAGTATGAGCGTCTATGACAGCCGGCGGTTATACGCGTTCAAACTGGAAGTTTATAATATAATCTGTCATTCTGTTTTTCAATTCTTCCGCTGCCGTCAAGATCAAGGATTCATTCGAAGGAAACGGTAAAGGTTCACCCAGATTTAACCACTTTCCATCGACAGCCCGTCGATCTCCACGTATTCGACATGCGCTATTGTTGAAATTACTAACAGCTTGCATGTTCTCCCGCCGAATCAACTGAGTACCGGTGTGGTCAAACATTTCAACGGTCATATTAACTATGACCTCTTTGGTCTGATTTATTTCGAAAACCTTTGCGTGAACATCGCGAGGGACGAGTATTTCAATTTTATTTCCTAGTGAATCTTTCAAAACCCGACCTTTCCTGTCACGGGCATATTGTACTTCATCAATTTGTCGATAAAAATGGTGTATTGTTTCATGTACTTGCTCAGGAGATACATGGATGTCTTTAATAATTAATTTACTTATAAAGTCGACATGGGGTGCATCAAATATATTCGTGTGAAAATGATTCCATTTTGATTGCCTTCCTGTATTTTGAAAAGTTCTTAACTCTTCATAAAGTGGTTGAGGAAATAATTGGTTCGTTTTATTCACTACATTGACCAATATGTGCGTTATTCCAAGATCTTCAGATTCGGATTTTAATTCGTTGGCGTATGTATCATTTGGTCGGTACTTTAATACTTTATTAAAATAGGCGTATGCTTTCCGCGCAGCAGGTTTATTATGTTCACGACCTTGCAACAACGCATCCATTCCATGTTGCATATATGCCTGAGCAAGTGTGCTCTGCGCCTCATTGCGAATCACTTCAGCTTTTACAAATGAAAAACTAGCATGATATCCTTCTTTATCCAATAAAGGCAATAACGGTTGCAATTTATTTTGCCGATGAATAATATTATTTGCAATTCCGAGGATCTTTTCCCAATCCTGAACACCATTTCGTACTCTGAGTTGCTCGATGCGGCGCATATCTCGATTGGTTACTTTGGCAAACGCTTCTTCGGCCGCCTGTACATATATTGTTTTTTTATTTTTTTTGCCTGCTAATTTCCGGGTGGCAATATCCAGTGCTGCATCATAATTGCCTTGATCGACAAGTTTTTCGACATTAGCACAAGAGCTGATAAATAGTATCAGACTGAGTAGAGTGATGTGATAGTAATTCATGGCTTCGGGTTTTAAATTGAATTATATATCTAAGTTATTTCAGTTTATCACCGTATTGTCCTATCAAATGGTTAATGAACTACATGGTTTTGTTAAGATTTGAAGTCTCAGTATGCCTGTTTCCTAAAGTCTGTTAATATTTTGCGTGCCTTGAAGGATTCAAGTGATGAAATTGAAACTTATCCATGGCTCAATCCGAAGCAAGTAAGACCTGGTAGCGATTGTGTATATTTGATTTACAACCCAAACTTTGAAGATGAAAAAAAGGACATTTATAAAGATTTCTGCTATTACGGCCGCCGGAAGCTTAATCGCACCACTGAGTTCATGTACTTCAGGAGGACAAAAAGAAGCCGGTGCCACGGGCTCTCCGGAATTACCCGTTTTCGAGCTACCAAAATTGCCATTTGCTTTCGATGCATTGGAACCAAATATCGATGCCCGAACCATGGAGATCCACCACGGAAAACATCATGCTGGTTATGTACGGAAGTTCAATGCAGCGTTAGAAGGACAAAGCAAGTGTGTGGGCAAATCGGTTGATGAAATAATGGCGGCCATTGACGCTGGTGATACGGCTTTAAGAAATAACGGCGGTGGTCATTACAATCACACATTATTCTGGAACATGCTATCCCCAACATCGATGGAGCCGAAAGGCGATATGTTAGCTCTTCTGAATGCTGCTTTTGGCAGTTTTGATAATTTCAAGACTTCGTTTGCCAAAGCAGCCACCGGACGATTCGGGTCAGGCTGGGCCTGGTTGAGTCTCGATCAAAATGGTAAGGCCGTTATCAGTTCGACTCCGAATCAGGACAACCCATTAATGTCTAACGTTCTGGGATCTTCCCATTACCCGTTATTGGGGCTTGACGTATGGGAACATGCTTATTATCTGAACTATCAAAACAGGCGGGGTGATTACGTCAACAACTTCTTCAATATCATAAATTGGGAGGCCGTTGCCGCGCGATTTAAGGCGCATATGACCGGATAATTTTATGGAATTCTAGTATATTTGCGACCCATTAATTGGCACGTATAATCAAGATACTATACCAATTAATGCTACTTGGTGGTTGTAGCTCAGTTGGTTAGAGCGCCGGATTGTGGTTCCGGAGGCCGCGGGTTCAAATCCCGTCTTCCACCCTACTGACGCTTCCTGACGAGGCAAAGCCTGTCAGGTTTAGCGACAGTTGTGCTGACAATACTGACAAGACGAAGTCGGTCAGGATTCGTCAGTGCTTATATTCAAATGTCTTTCTACGTCTACATACTCTTTTCCAGAAAACTTAATCAGTTTTATGTGAGGTATTCATCAGACTTACCCTGTAGGTTCAATGAACATAATCAAGGAAGACCAATTTCACTTCAAAGGGTATCCCCTGGTTACTGATATGGGCAATCAAAAAGCCTACTAAAATTGAAGCCGAGACCCTGGAAAGGAAATTAAAAAACCTTACTCACCAAAGAAAGATCAATTTTATGATGAAATACACTGATGGCATTGAGGACCATTCTTTTTTTAATGGAAAAGACGCTTCCTGACGAGGCAAAGCCTGTCAGGATTCGTCAGTGGTTATATTCAAATGTCTTTCAACATCTACATACTCTTTTCCAGGAAACTCAATCGGTTTTATATCGGATATTCATCGGACTTACCCCTTAGGTTCAATGAACATAATCAAGGCAAGACCAATTTTACTTCAAAAGGTATCCCCCGGTTATTGATATGGGCAATCGAAAAACCTACTAAAATTGACGCCGAGACTCTGGAAAGGAAATTAAAAAGCCTCACTCGCCAAAGAAAGATCATTTCATGTTGACGAAGTAAGATGGCATTGGTGATCAATAGCTACTAGTTTCGTTAAACGACTCATATAAATGAACACGGCCGGATATTGGAACTCTCATATTTTAAATTCACAAAAGTCAAATCCCACCATCCACATTACTATCGCATTATCGTTTACTATATTGACACGTCGTTTTCGGGGTTAAGACTCTGATTGTTGACAATAGAACAACTGAAATGTATATAACACCTGATAGAATTTCTAATTTACGATTTTCGCTCAGAAAATTACACGTGGCTTGCGACACACGTCTTTCTGTAATCCTGATTGTCGCCATGTTGTCTTCAGGATTATTCTTCACCTCAACAGCACAACCCGATTATCAGACAGCACCATTTTTTAATCACACGTTTCCGGAAACAACGCCCGGGGCCTCTTGGGATGTCGAAGATTATTTACCAAATATTATTATTCCCTCCCCATTAAAAATGTTGGATGTCCCGGGTGAAAATGAACTATTTATTCTTGGAAAAATAGGGGAAGTATGGAAAGTAAATTTAGAAGATAAAAGCCAAACCCTTGTACTGGATATTAAAGACCGGTGCATGAAGCAAGGTGAGGGAGGAGCCGTTGGGATGGCTATTCATCCTCAATTCAATGTTGAGGGAAGCCACAATTTTATCTATATATACTATCGATATAAACCAAATCCTGACACATACGACAATAAAGGTTTCAACAGGTTATCAAAATTTAGTTGGGACGATACTCAAAATATATTTCCCGATGATTCTGAAGAAATATTAATTCAGCAATATGATCGTCATTTGTGGCATAATGGCGGGGCACTTTTTTTTGATAACGAAGGGTATTTATTTGTGACCGTAGGTGATGAAGGAAACTCAAGCACACTCGATATCCTCCAATCGACACAGCGCATTGGCCAGGGATTTTTCAGTGGTATATTGCGTATTGACGTTGACAAAGACACAAGCCGAAGTCATCCAATCCGCCGACAGCCAATTGAATTAGGCCCGTCTCCTTTGAATTGGGGAGAAACCTATTCTCAAGGATATTCAATTCCCAACACAAATCCATGGTTAAGTGAAAGTGGAGAATATTTAGAGGAATTCTATGCCATTGGATTGCGTGCGCCATATTCGGCATTTTATGATCCGCTGAATGATCATATTTGGGTCTCAGATGTCGGCAGTGATAAATTGGAAGAAGTTAATTTAATTGCTAAAGGATCAAATTATCAATGGCCCTATGCCGAAGGAAATCTTGCTTCAAATACCTACCAAAAACCGGATCCCCTATTAGGAAATGAACAACCGCCCTATTATTTTTATTCGCGTGATTTTGGATCGGCCATTGTAGGCGGTGGTATTTATCGAGGCAGTCAATTCCCATCGCTGAATGAAAAATTTATTTTTGGGGATTATACCTCAAAAAAAATCATGTTAATCGATCAGACCACCACGGAAGACCCGACGGTACTTGTCAATGACATCCGGGATTCCGGTTTACCTATGCCGGAGAAACCCGGAATTGCCGGGGTTAGCATTCTGCAAGATGGCACTGTTCTTATTTCTGTTATTAGTGGTGCCGATTTTCTGAATACAGGAAAAATATTGAATTTAAAAACCAAACATTATGTTCCTGACCCACCTGCCAAACTTTCGGAATTAGGGGTATTTAAAAATATGCCGTCCCGATCTGTCGCGGATGGCTTTATTCCATATGAAGTCAATTCACCGTTGTGGTCAGACCGGGCATTAAAATATCGATGGATTTCTATTCCCAATGATGGCGTATTTGATGAAGCCGACGAACGAATTAAATTTAATGCCCTCAAAGAATGGGAATTCCCGACGGGAACAGTATTAATGAAACAATTTGATCTGTCGCTTGACCTTAGTGATGATAATAGCGTCATACCACTCGAAACCCGGTTCTTCGTCGTCGGTGCTGACAGCATTGGATATGGCCTGACATATAAATGGAATGCAGCCGGTACGGAAGCCTATTTACAAGACGGACGGTCTGTCGATTCGTTTACCATCATGGATGGTGGCGCCATGGCCTTCGATCAGGTGTGGGATTATCCAAGTCGAACAGATTGCATGACCTGCCACAATTCTGAAGCGGGTTTTGTATTGGGACCCAATACACATCAGCTGAATAAAGAAATTATCAATCCGATTACAAATTTCGAAGTAAATCAACTTTTATTTTTTAATGACCTGGGTGTGTTCGACCGAAGTATAGGAAATCCACGTGCCTATTTACGCAGCTATTCACTTGAAAGTACAGATGCCACGCTGGAAGCTAAAATACGTTCATATGTCGATGCCAATTGCGCTTTTTGTCATCGTACCAGAGGATCGGTTACAACCACGACTATGGATCTGCGCTATCAACAGCCTTTTAATACCCAATTTATCGAACAACTAGAGACTGAAAGTGTGGCTTCGACCCGGGAATATATTGTTCAAGCCGGTGATCATAGTCAATCTGAAATATGGCTACGTGATGCTACGCGAACAGAAAACCAAATGCCACCATTAGCCAGCAATTTAGTCGATCAACCGTATATCGATTCATTGGCAAAATGGATTGATCAGCTTACCATCGAAACATTCAGTAGTGAAGCGCTGAATTTAGGACCAAATCCTACGACTGATTTTATGCGTGTTGATGTCGGTGATTCATGGTTACCGGAATACACAATACGCTTGACCGATATAAAAGGCAACCAAAGAATTTATGCCAAGTACTTCAACGCTATTTCATTTTTGGACCTCTCTTCTCTTGAAGCAGGTATATATGTCATAGAAATTCAAAAAGGCGATCTACATTATCTTGAGAAAATAGTTGTGCTGTAGATTAATTATTGCTAATAATCTAATTGTCCACATCTTCTCAATTATTTTATCATTTAATGAATAATTGCCCATAATCCATTGGATACCACTGTTTTATTTATAAAATGACTATATTTAAGGTAGAAAATCACATAGCATGGGGAAAATAATCACAATTGCATTTATCCTTTTCCTATGGAACATTAATGCGCACGGTCAGGAAGAAAAACTGGAGGTGGATGGCGCCATTCAAATTTCAGACTCCGATGATCCAACACCGGACCCGGGCACCATTCGCTATAATTCGGTCACAAATGACTTTGAAGGATGGAACGGCGAGTGGATGTCGTTGACGCGAATCGGAGACCCCATCGGCAGTGGCGTGGTGGCTGATATTGACGGCAACCGGTATCTCACAGTAAAGCTTGGCACTCAAACCTGGATGCGAGAAAACTTAAGAACATCACGATATCGCAACGGAGACAAAATTCCTGAAATACCCATGGACATCGATTGGGCAGCAGATTCGATAGGTTCCTGGTGCTGGTATGACAATAGTAATTTCAATGACATACCTACCGGGAAGTTATACAATTGGTATGTGGTTGAAGATAGCCGTGGTCTTTGCCCAAACGGTTGGCACGTGCCAACGGTTACAGAATGGACGGTACTAATTGACTCGCTGGGTGGGCAGAGTATATCCGGAGGCAAGATGAAAGAAAAAGGACTGACCCATTGGGGTGATCCAAATATTGGCTCAACGAACGAGAGTGGATTTACCGGTCTTCCAGGCGGATACCGGAATGTAAATGGCTCATTTGTCAATATGACTACATATTGCAATTGGTGGACTAGCATAGAGACGAGTGGAAGTGTTGCTAAAGCTCGAAACCTTCAAAATGACGAAGTTGATGTAAATTACTTCAATTATGACAAGCGGTTAGGGAATTCAGTTCGCTGTATAAAAGATTAATTATTTGCGGAGCCAGTTGAACAACACGGAATAGTATGAATGTATGGGTGAATCATGCACTAGGAAAATCTATTAATAAAGAATAATTTCTGTCTTTTATTTCTAAAATAAATTTAAAAATTGTCGATAAAAAGCAAATGAAGCAGAACATCCTAAAAATAATCAACCAATTTGAAATGGGGAAGTTTTTTATCATTGCAGTTGCAATATTTTTGCATAGTACTTTAGTTTACAGTCAGCAAGAAAAGCTTGAAATAGAAGGAGCCATACAAATCTCAAATTCAGAAGATCCTACTCCTGACCCCGGTACCATACGGTTTAATTCGGTCACAAATGATTTTGAAGGATGGAATGGGGAGTGGATTTCGCTTACGCGCCTCCAAGATCCGATAGGAAGCGATGAGGTAATAGATATCGATGGAAACAGATATCTAACTGTGACTGTTGGTACACAGATCTGGATGCGGGAGAATTTAAGAACCTCTAGGTATCAAAATGGAGATAGTATTCCAGAGATTATCCTTTATTCAGATTGGGCGGCTTCGTCAAATGGAGCCTGGTGCTGGTACGACAACAGTCATTTTAATGATACACCCTATGGCAAATTGTACAACTGGTATGCCATAGAAGACAGTCGAAACCTTTGCCCAGTAGGATGGCATTTACCCGTTAATTCAGAATTAACAACCTTATCAGACTTTTTCGGCGGCGCAGTTGTAGCTGGAGGTAAGCTAAAAGAAATTGGTTTGGCTCATTGGAATGCGCCAAATGCGGCTGCCTCCAACAGAGGCGGAATTACTGATCTTCCCGGAGGTTATCGTCATTCTGATGGGACATTCCACGGAATTGGCATTTACAGTGACTGGTGGACTAAAACCGTGCATTCTACCGACAGTGCCTGGTATCATGAAACATACCATGACGATCAAAATGTGAATATTTACGCTACCGAAAAGGTGTATGGTTTTTCAGTTCGATGTATAAAAGATTAATTTAAATACGTTTTGTAATGACCTTGGCTTCTTTGGTTGTAAAGAATAAAATAATGTATTTGTCAATATTGAATATTCGTAATTTCCGAATGATAACCAGTACAATAAAGAGTTCGGACTTCGGCAATTTGAAAAGATTAATTCCTGTCGTCGCGGTATTATTTTTATATATTCCGTCATTATATAGTCAGCAGGAAGCTATAGAAATTGAAGGAGGTATTCGTATCTCAATTTCAGAAGATGCGATACCAGTACACGGCACCATTCGCTTCAATCCAATTACCAATGATTTTGAAGGCTGGAATGGTCAATGGATGTCTCTGACAGGGAGTCTCATCACACATGGTAGTGGCACGGTAACCGATATTGACGGAAATCGGTATCAAACAGTTACCATCGGTACTCAGACCTGGATGCGGGAAAATTTACGGACTACAAAGTATCATAATGGTGATACGATTCCTGAAATTACGATACACGAAGACTGGATAAATGACTCATTGGGGTCATATTGTTTGCTCTCCAATGATGAAACTTATAATGTGCCAAATGGAAAGTTATACAATTGGTTTGTGGTAGAGAATAGCACAAGTGTTTGTCCCACCGGTTGGCACGTGCCTTCAGATACGGAGTGGACGACCTTGACTGACTATTTAGGCGGATTGACTACAGCAGGCGGAAAGATGAAAGAGACAAAATTAAGGCATTGGTCATCTCCAAATTCAGGAGCAACCAACGAAAGTGGATTTACAGGGCTTGCAGGAGGTAGGCGCAACCATTATGGAGATTTTGCGAATCATTATACCCGTGCTTACTGGTGGAGCAGTACAGAGATTTCTGCGAGTGAAGCATCAGGTCGTAGAGTCTCTTATAATGATGCAGCGGCATACATAACCAGTTTTGACAAAGATTTTGGGTGCTCAATACGGTGTCTCAAGGACTAATTACACCTCTCTCACTAGATCAGACTATAAATATGAAGAAATATCAATAAATCAGAAACACAATCTTGGAGATTTTTATTACGGAGTTCATAAAAATGATGAAAGTGACGGATTAACACACAAACTTAACCAACAACAAATTGCTAAATTGGATCATCAAAATAGCATACTATAGAAAAACTAGTTCAAACAATATGAAATATTTAATAATTATCTTTGTTATGATTTTCTATTGGAATATTCAAGTTTATTGCCAACAGAATTTCCCAACAAATATCGGGACTTTTAATATCTCTGAATCAGACCATACAGTTTTAAAGCAGAATATCAACTATTTCAAATTTGAAATGAATAAAAGAGAAAATTTAAATGAACAATATTTGCAAATCACTCAGACAAACACATTTGAAACCGACAATACGGTTACAGATATTGATGGAAATAAATATCACACCGTGACGATCGGATTCCAAACTTGGCTGAGAGAAAATTTGCGAACATCAAGATATCGGAACGGTGACACCATTCCTGAAATAGCATATCATTTTGACTGGGGATGTGCAACTAATGGGGCCTGGTGCTGGTTTGACAACAATCATACTTATGACACTTCCTATGGCAAACTATACAATTGGTATGCTGTTGACGACAGCAGGGGCCTTTGCCCGACAGGTTGGCACGTATCTTCAGATATTGAATGGCAAGTATTGGAGTTTTTATTATCAGTCGTACAAGGATACAAACTCAAAGAGTTTGGCACTAAACATTGGGAGGATTATGGTGGCGATAACGAAAGTGGTTTTACCGGACGACCTGGGGGACAGCGGCTTACTAATGGTGGTTATTTGTTGATCAGACAACAAGCCAATTGGTGGACAAGTTCCTGGTTAGGACCAAATGTTTCTATCTATCGCCGCCTAGAGGACGGTTCAGATACATCAACAAGTAACTACGAGGACCATAAAAATGCTTTTTCTGTGCGGTGTGTGAAGGATTAAAATAAAAGCATCATGATTTAAGGCAGAGGCAGTAAATCTTAAAAACAAAGAATTGTATTTATCCAAATAAAATATTTCCGAATTCCAAGCAACAACTAACATATTAAACCATTCGATCTTCGATACATTTATGAGACTTATTTCCTTAGTCGTGGTAATATTATTATCAATCCCATCATTATACAGCCAACAAGAAATCATTGAAATTGATGGAGGCATCCGTATTTCAAATTCTGAAGATGCCACACCAACGCCCGGCACAATTCGGTTCAATCCGGCTACCAATGATTTTGAAGGGTGGAATGGGCAATGGCGATCCTTGACTGGCAGTCACATCACACATGGAAGTGGCACGGTGACAGATATTGACGGCAACAGGTATCAGACAGTCAATATCGGCACACAAACATGGATGCGGGAAAATTTGAGAACTTCTCGATTTAATAATGGTGATACGATTCGGGAATCTGTTTTTGATTGGCCACATTTATCTAGTGACACACCTGCGTATTGTTCAATTCAATATAATTCTGAAAATGACCACGTTTTGGGTAAATCATATAATTGGCACGCTGTAAATGATAGTAATGGGCTCTGTCCGATGGGTTGGCATGTGCCTACACAGACAGAATGGACAACACTTTTTGACTACCTGGGTAGTATAAACACCGGTGGAAAGATGAAAGAAACCGGATTGCTTCATTGGGCAAGCCCCAACGTTGATGCGACAAATGAGAGTGGTTTTAGCGCCCTTGCTACCGCATATCTATGCCGACTTGAAGTGAATATTGGAACCGGTTGGTGGGCCAACACTGAGACGTCAAGCGATCGCGCATATAGCTATCGTATTATACATTACCATGGAGATATAATTACCGCTTCTACTGCCAAACATGAGGTTTGGTCAATTCGCTGTCTAAAAGATTAATACTTGAATAGATTTATTTGATATTATAGGTCCTATGAAATAAAATGAGAACTAATTCATCGTCAACCGCCACAGAAATAGAATTATAGAATTGAGATCTTCGTAATGAATTAAAAATGAGAAAACTAATTATTATCAGTATTATCCTTTGCTTATCTTGGGTAAAAGCTAATTGTCATTTTGAAAAAATAATTAGTGTGAAAAACACCAATGAATCATTTCTCCTTTGTCACCCGCAATCCATATTAATCCTTGATCTCCTGGTGATGTATATTCATGAGCGCGACACACAAATCTTAACAAATCACGATTATGAGTTTGACAACAACACCTTTGTCGTCACCGATATAGATGGAAACCAATATGAAACAGTGCAAATTGGCGACAATATCTGGATGCAGGAAAACTTAAAGACTTCCAGATACAGGAATGGTGATCCAATCCAAGAAACTACTCTTCACTTAAATTGGGCAACCACTACCGGGGCTTGGTGCTGGTTTGACAACAATCCGACACACGATGAGATTTATGGTAAATTATACAACTGGTATGCTGTCGACGATAATCGGGGCATATGTCCCGAAGGATGGCACGTTCCCTTGGATATCGAATGGGAACAACTCACTTATCATATCGGCGGATTATCGACTGCAGGAAAACACATGAAAGAGTCCTCATTCAACTATTGGCAAGATCCAAATATTCCTGATCAATTCCCCGACAATAGAAGCGGATTTACCGGGCTTCCTGGTGGGAAACGTCAAATATTAGGCTCATTCAGTAATTTGCACTTTGACGGTTATTGGTGGAGCTCGACAGAATGGAGTAATACCAAAGCGGTAATTCGTCGTTTATACTTTGATTCAATTTCAGCTTTCAGATCATTCGAGAATAAACAGCGCGGTTACTCTGTCCGTTGTATTATGGATTGAGATACATAACTAGATCGATACGGAGTCGCAGACATTAAAAAAGACATTCTTATCCCTCCCCTATTTCAATTTCACCTTAACAATAGGATCCGCACCTTCTTTCATCCATTTCATCATATCTGACAAGGCATATTCGACCGTCAATTTATTTCCATCCTGGATATAAGGAACATCCCCTTTTACTTTTTTAATTTGTCTATCGAAGGTGTAGGTATTTCGAAACATAATACTGCTGCCCATAAGGCCTTCCATCATTCCGAGATTATCCTCCATATCATCACCTGACATGCCTGTTCCGCCGGGCATTGCGTTTTTCATATCATCGAGCATGCCATCCTCACCAAATGGGATCGATAACCATTTGCCTTTGCGACTAAAATCACCACCAATTAGTCCAGACATCATATTCGAAAATCCATCGGCTGACTGGCCTTGCTTTTTTGTCAATTCGGCACTACGCTGTTTTATCTTTTGGAACGTTTCCAGGGATGCGAAATCATAGCCAAGACTCATGACGCCTTCATCCGACATAGCGATAGAAAAGTTTTCGGCTCCTGTACCGGCAAAAAGGATGGACATAGAGTCTTCCATCATCCGCAGACTGTCTGCGTAATCCGGGTCATTGAGTCTATTCATCATATCATCCATATCAGCGCTTTCTCCGTCTCCAAAAGACGACATCATCTCCATAAAGCTCTGAAGGTCGATAGAAACCACCTGCGAGCCTGAATAGTTTTTATTGAAATGCGTTTCCGTATCGATCGTGCAAGAAGAGATGAAGGTCATCAGAGCAAAACCTGTCATGATCAAAATCCATGTATTGAGTTTCATTAATTTGTTTTTTGAGTTAAGTGCGACAAAAATACAGTTAAACTAACGCTTTTGCATAGTTGAATAATTCCCGGTAGCAACTATCCCTACTGAGGACATCGATATTGCCGATTAAAATGATCTGTTCTTTGCTCCTGGACAGAGCCACATTAAGTTTGCGATCGATACCATCAAAATCTATGGAGCGAATAGCATCCAGCGATTTTTTGTTGCCTGCACACGTGGAGATGATCACCACATCGCGGGATCCACCCTGGTACCGTTCAACCGTATCAACGGTGACCTGTTCCGGCAATTTACCAAATCGCGTCTCGACCTTTTGCTTGATCAAGGCGATCTGTGCACGAAATGGACAAATAACCCCCAATGTCGCTCCACCAGGTAAAGCCTTTAATATTTCAGCACAAATTTCATCGGTAGCACAAGCCTCTGCCTCCGATGTTTTAAGTAGTTCGAAATTTTCCCTGGGCTCAACTACAGGAACAATCTCGATTCTGTTACTTAATGATCGCTTGTTCCACTCCGGTAAGTTGACATAAAAATCCGAGAGTGATGCAGTAAGTCTTTGACGCAGTTCCGGAACATGATCGATGATAGCCAATTGATTTTCATAAAAGTGATTGGCAACAAATTCATTGATCCGTTCATGCATTCTTCCTTGCTTATTTAAGCGACCAATAACGTGCGACCAATTTTCTGATTCACATTTTCGAAATAAGCGTTCAAATAAGGATATTGCCGTATTTTCATACCCTGCCTTTCTCAATACCGCGTCCTCAACGATTGTATTTTCTAATGGACTTACCACGACTGCCGGCAACTGCTTATGGTCACCAATCAATATTGATTTTTTCACGCGTGCTATTAAGCCCAATAAATGAGGTTCGAGAATTTGTGATGCTTCATCCACCACCATACGTTCAAAGGACTTAATAGCAAATAATTCTTCTTTCCCGGAAATACTGGCCAAGGTTCCTACAAATAATCTGCAATTTGAAATACGCTTTCGCACTTCCCTACGGCTGTTTAACGATTTTAATTTATTCTGAAGTAATTTAGGTTGAAATTTTTCAGGGACTGAAAATCGTGACCCTACACGGATATAATCTTCGGCATAATTATTTTCCAGCACCTCACATATTTCATCTACAGCCCTATTGGTATAGGCCACCAGCAATAGCGACTCACTCGTCTTTGTCATGATATAGCGCACAAAAGCCGCAAGCATGACAGAGGTCTTGCCAGTCCCGGGAGGACCCCACAATAAATAATAGTCGTCGGCCAGGATCAATTCATTCAGCAATTCATTTTGCTGTTTTGTTAATACGTCGTCCCTGTAGACCTCATCATTACCACCCGCTTTAGGAGCAGTCAAGCCCAGGTATCGAGCTCTTCGCCCAGGTTTCATTTGATAAAATGTCAGAAGCGAACGATATCCATGTCGCGCAGACGATTCGATAAAATCGTGCTCGGCATTCCAATATTCTATAGATTCAAAAACTGCGGCATTTAAAAGTGGGTTGCGCAACCGAATCTCAACAAACTCCGGTGACACGGAAATAAGAGATCCTTTTAATAATTGTCCACTGATTGGCGCGTTTTCCCTTGAATTTGGATAAAGCACGATAATATCTCCACGACGGAAATTCGCCAGCTCATTCATTTCATCAATTTGAAACCGATATATACCGCTCTCAATTTTATTTACAATTTTTAATTTTCGATACAATGTATAATTGCGTTCTTTTTCTTCAGGTCCTCTTTGCCATAATGAAGAAAATCCCATTCCATTGCGTCCTAATTGACCTCCTACTTTGGCAGCATAATTCTCACATGTGAGAAGTGATACAAAATGCAAAAAATGAACACGCTCGAAGGGCGTCAATTGACTTGTGATGGCATGCATGCGTTGCGCATCCCTGCGTACAAAACCTCCTGCCTGATCCAGCACAGCATGATTGAATCGAAATAGTAGTGATTCTTTAGGGTTTTTGGACTTGAGATGATGCATGATGGCTACCACATCATTTCTGACTTTGAGAGCATCAAACTGCACGCTCTTGATTGCCGGTGCTTGTTTTAAGCGATCTTTTGAAAGCTTACAATAAAGTATATAATTCGTTGATTGAAAATCATCGCCAAATGCTTTGCGCACAATCATATCATATAGCAAGGTCTGCACATAATGATTGCGGCTCAATCCGAATTCATTTTCCCGGTATGGTTTTCCACTTTTTAATTCAACGATTTTACCGGCCAAATAATTTTCATCTAAAAAAAGTGCATCAAGTCTCCCCTGGATGCCATGTAGTGCACTAATAAATGAAGGTTCGATGTATGCAATTGCATTTTCATTCTCTCTCTTTAATTCATTCACATCATGAAATAAGTGCTGAATTAATTGCCTGGATTGTTGCGATACCATACGGACGTCATCATCTTTCAATTGCGTAAAATCGAGTGCAAACAATTGAAACATTTCACTCATCAAACTTTCATAGGTTATTTTTTCTCCCAGCATAAACCGGTCGAGTACGGTGTTCGCAATATTTCCAAGTACCAGATGTGGCGAAGACGCCTTAGGCAAAAATTGACGCATTAAATAGATTAAAGGCAATTCCATATCAGGTGTAAAGCTCTCCGCAATAGCCGTGACATCAATCAGATAATCAGGATCAATCACGATGGCTGCGGGAACAAATACATCCTTTTTGACAAACTTATTTTCTAAAAAATTGGCAATCACCGGTAACTCGATACGATTTTCCAGATGACTGATAGAAACATTGAATTGCTCATTGACTTCAGGCACATTGAATTTCGCTCGCCAGCGTTGACCTGATTGCTCGTCCAACACAACTAATAGATGCCGCTCATGATCAACTGAAAGGATGGAAGCTCGAATTAATGGCAGTTGGTGGATGACATCATAACCTGCGTCATCAACTTCTTTCCAGGCCTTTAATGCTTGTTCGAGTCTAAGTTCTTTTCTGGTCAATTCAGACGTCAATGCGAGAAATGTTCTGATCGACAATTGAAAAGCTCTCAAAGTCTTTTTATCGAGTACTTCACGACCCGATTCGATAAATTTTCTAACACAATGAAAAGCTCTCAATTCTTCGTCCGAATAATTATACCGGCCATCCAGATAGGAGATTTTTGAAAACAAGGAAAATAAATGCAGTCGATTTCCCTGGCTTAAATTATCCAAATAATATCGAAAAAACAATGTAAACCGATCCGCTGAAGGTTCAGGACTTCGATTTATTTCATAAACTATTAAAGATTCAGTGGAAGATTGAATCATTGAGGAAGAATTTCATAGGAATCCAGTAATTTTCCTTCAATGGATTTTATTTTAGAATTTACACTTAAAATATCCCCTTGTTTATAAATATCAAGCGTTGCATAGTTTTTAACCGGAAAAAATTCACGAATACGAAAAATATTCGGTTCAAAATCTCCGAGTGTCCATGTATGCGTCAACCCGGAAGAAGTAATTTCATACACGAGATGTTCTGCATCGACGGCGATGGCTGATACTTCCGCCATATGGCGATCACCTGAGATCAGCACTATATTTTTATGATGGTATAAAGCGAGTATATCTAATAGGCGTTTTCGTTCTTTTGGGTAATCTGCCCATTTTTCATATGGATGTTCTTCCGGAATCATTTGGAACCCTGAGCCGATAATAATGACATCTTCTGTAGTCGATTCTAATTCTTGCTCCAACCATTTCCATTGTGTCTCACCCAGGATTTGCGCTGTGTCATCTGAGGAATATCGATGATTACCACCCGTATCGCGTAACAATTCATCTCTAAAATAGCGTACATCCAAAAGCAGCAAACGCACAGTAATATTTTCACCTTTAATTATATGAGACTGATATGCTGCTTCCCTTTCCCAAGCCGGATTATTTTTTGGTAAGTCTAAAAAATCAAATAATATATCCCTGCTATTCTTCTTTATTTTGTAATGCTTTCCACCGTCATTGGTACCATAATCATGGTCATCCCAAATGCCATAAATCTCATGTGTTTTTATAAAATCTTTATAATACTGGTTTGTTTTTAATTCTTTAAATTTTTTCTTTAAGACTCCTGATTTTTCTGTGTCAGCATATACGATATCCCCGAGCCATATCCAGGCATCTGCTTTTTCCCGGCTAATTTCTGTCCAATAAGATTGATCTAAATGCGCCTTATTGCAACTTCCGAATGCTAGCCGAAGGGTATCTTGAGCTTGCACATATTGCACCATCAAGAGACAAATCCATACTATCAAAATTGTGTTCAAAGGCGTGTTCATTAAATTCGATTTATTGAGTTATACCTACTTTCATCCTACAAAAGTGAATGTAGAGTAAAGATAATTCAGATGCATGAAATCGATCTGTTAAAAATCAATTTCGACGAGAGTCAATTATTTCTGTTGAATATCTGTTTGGCCTTCATCATGTTTGGCATCTCACTGGATTTGACGTCAAAAGACTTCAAACGATTGATCGAACATCCAAAAGCCGCTTTTGTTGGATTGAGCTCGCAACTCATCCTATTACCCGTTCTAACATTTGCGATAACCCGTCTTTGGCCGATGCCCCCTAGCATGGCCATGGGTCTGGTCATGGTAGCCAGTTGTCCGGGTGGCAACATATCAAATTTTGCCGTCTACCTGAGCCGGGGCAACACGGCTTTGTCGATTTCCCTGACTTCTTTTGTAACAATGGCGGCCGTATTGACCACACCCATTACATTCAACATCTGGACTTCCCTTATTCCGGGAGCAGAGCCTCTGATGAAAGGAATTGAAGTCAATCCATTGACAATGTTTAAGACCATAGGCCAACTCATCCTTGTTCCGCTCATTGTAGGTATGAGTATCAGACATTACTTTCCTAAAATTGCAGCAAAGCTTCGAAAGCCGATCAATTCGCTCTCACTTATAATTTTTGCTTCCATCATTATCATTGCGTTGTATGAAAATGGCCAGCAAATGAAGGATTACTTGTACCTTGTTTTTTGGCTGGTACTCGTACACAATGCCACTGCCATGGTTATGGGATTTTACTGGGCTCGAAGTTGGGGACTGCCACTAAGCGACCGAAAAGCCATATCGATGGAGACCGGCATTCAGAATTCAGGTCTGGGCCTCGTTCTCATATTCAACTTTTTTGAGGGCCTGGGTGGCATGATGCTGGTAGCCGCCTGGTGGGGTGTCTGGGACATGATTTCGGGTCTAGTTATTGCTCTGATTTGGCGATATAGAAGTCGACCTCGTAGTTCGGAATAGTGAATGGTTGTGACCGATTCGTAGTTCTGCGTATAAACTATGAATAGTTACTTATTCAATCATCTCACAAAACGAAAAATAATGAATTTACTTAGTGCATTTAAAGACCTCGCTGGAGATCAACTCGCAGACGTGGCAGGAAATTTTTTGGGCGCTTCAAGCTCAGAAACTTCATCAGCTATGGATGCCGTACTCCCTGCATTGATGGGAGGGCTTTTGGGAAAAGTCACAGACGAAAAATCAGCAGGTGGTCTGCTTGATTTCATAGGAAATAATAACCTCGGTGGTGGACTACTTGACAACATCGGTGACCTCTTCGGTTCAGGAGAGTCCTCAAGCAATCTGTTGGGTCTTGGCGGCACTGTATTAAATTTCCTCATGGGAAACAAGACCAATGCCATGATCGACCTATTGACAAAGGTCACCGGCATGGACAATACCAAAATGGGAAATTTGATTAAAATAGCTGCTCCGCTATTGATGTCATTTATAGGAAAGAAAGCAACCACTGATAAAATGGGCGCCGGAGGCTTATTGAGCTTACTAAGTTCACAAAAAGACTATGTAAAAGAAGCAGCTCCTGCCGGACTATTGGATTCACTAAAATCAGTCATTGGAGCTCCTTTGGCTGGAATTACTGATGCTGCGAGCAGTGTTGCAAGCAATGCTAGTGAAGGAGTAGGAAGTGCAGCCGGGCACGTCGCTGATGCTTCAGAAAAAGCACTAGATGCCGGAAAAGGTGGGCTTCAAAAATTATTACCATGGTTGGTTTTGATTCTCGCTGCCCTCGGTTTATTCTGGTTATTGAAAGGATGCAATGGTGATGCTGCAAAGGATGCAGCGAATACAGCCATGGACAAGACAGAACAAATGGCCGATAAAACCGGAAGTGCCGTGAAAGGTGCAGCAGAAGCAACTGCTGACGCTGCCGGTAAAGCCGGAGATGCAGTTGCAGGAGCCTTCCAGGCATTTGAGCTACCTAATGGATATGCTATAAAAACCAAAACCGGATCATTCATCAATAAGATTAATGATTACGTAGCAGGTGAGGAGACTGATGCAAAAAAGCGATTCACCTTCGATGGCGTGACTTTCGGCACTGGATCTGCCTCTATTACTAAAGAAAGTGCATTCCAATTAGATAATCTTGCGACCATGATGAATGCGTATAAGAAAATGCAAATTCTGGTGGAAGGTCACACGGATAATACAGGAGATGCTGCAGCAAACTTAAAACTGTCAGAACAACGAGCACTGGCAATTAAGAAATATTTGATGGACCTTGATATTGCCTCAGCGCGTATCAATGCTCAAGGAATCGGTCAGGTAAGACCAATAGCTAGTAATGACACAGACGAAGGGAGAGCACAAAACAGACGAATCGATGTCTATATAACCAAGAAGTAACAAGCACAATTGGTGAATTTGAAAAGAGGGTATCAACAGATACCCTCTTTTTTTGTTTGTAGATTGGTGTACCTTTAATTTCACACTTCACTAATCTCAATTTAATGGATTTGAAGCGCCAGTTGTTTATCTTGATTATTTGCCTGGTATGTTTGTCAACCGGGGCAAAAGCACAACTCTATGACGTATTAGGAGATGAGGATTTTATAGAAATTCCTTTTCAATTCGAAGCCAACTTCATTATTGTCAAAGTACAACTGAATGGAGCATTTCCATTGAATTTCATTTTTGATACCGGAGCTGAACATACACTGCTATTTAAAAAGACATTTACCGACCTCCTGGCTGTCCCTTATGACAAAAAAATCAAGATTTTTGGCTCGGATCTACAGAGCTACGTTCACGCCTACATCGTGCGTAACATTCAATTTCGTGTTCCTCCATTAGATGATGTACGTATGGATTTTCTCGTCATGGAGGAGGATTATTTAAAAATGGATGAATTACTTGGGATGAAGATCGACGGCATACTTGGTGCCCAATTTTTTCGTCACCACGTTATAAAAATAGATTATCGACGAGGGTTATTAACAATGTACAAAAAGGATAAATTTCCATCTCCCGGAAAGAAATATATCCCATTTCCAGTTGACTTAAAAAGAAACAAACCGTATGTCAATGCGCGATCATATATCAACCGCATTGATAGTGCTGAGTTAACATTATTACTTGACACCGGGGCTAGTATCGGTCTGATGTTGCATTCCAATACACACGATCAAATTAAACTTCCGGATAATTATATTCAGACGAACTTGGGGCAAGGTATCGGTGGAGAGATTAGTGGTTATATCGGACGTGTCGCTCAATTTAATTTGAGTAATTTTTCGTTCACCAACGTCATTACCGGCTTTCAGGATGTTGCTGTGGAAGCAGTGGAGGATAAGGTAATCAAGCGGAATGGAATTATTGGTAATCAAATTTTGAGCCGATTTACTTTAATTATTCACTATCCAAATTCTATTATTTATTTAAAACCTGAACGGAAGTTTAAAGAGTCATTTGATTATGACAAAAGTGGATTGACTGTGGGCGCTACCGGAAAATATTTAAATGATTATCGAGTCTTACACGTGTTAGAAGATTCTCCTGCCGCAATGGCCGGGATTGTAGCCGAAGACCAAATTTTGATAATAAAGGGGATACCAACTTCATTGTATAGTCTTGCTAAAGTGACCAAAATATTTAGAGGAAAATCCGGTAAGAAGGTAAAGGTAGTCATCTTGCGAAATGATGAGAAAATAAAGAAAACGATTGTATTGAGGGATCTTTTATAATATTCTTGTTTTCAGTTCCTATTGTTATGCTCATTCCCGAACCAAAAACTGTAGGAATTAATACAAACGACGAAACGTTTGCGTTTGATATTTCGTTTGAATTCCATTCACCTGTACTCATCGTAACTGAACAATATATTAAGAACAAGGGGCAATCAAGATCCATTGGATTATTGGTTGGGCCCGTGTTTGGCAAAACCAAAATGTGCAATCTATGTGGGTTCGGAAGCTGCCTAAATGGCAATAATGTGCTTAAGCCTTAGCCTTCCTTTCCTTGACTCTGAAGTAGTTGGCAATTTGTCCTGAGCAATTTCTGATCGTGTGCGACAGATTTTTCAATTCTTCTAATGTTGATTGTTTTAAGACATTTATCTGGGGAAAAAGAAGTCTGATTTTTCTCTCTCTGATCTTCTTAAAGATCGGTTTGGTTTTGGGGAAGCTTTCACCAACATCCAAGCCGTAACCAAGGATCGTTTTCGTGGTAATGAAAAACGTTCATCTGAATTAAGAAGTTCATCGAATTAATAGAATGTCGCCCGTTAGAAATTCTTCACCGAAATTTTCACCACATGAGGACATAGCAATGTATAATGTCCAAACATATGTTCCTGTGGGTAATGGTTTATCCATTTTCAGTCCATTCCAACCAAAATCCGGATTTAGACTTTCAAAAACTTTATGGCCCCAACGGTTATAAATTTTCATTTCGTATTTGAGAATCTGATCAATATTTCTGATAAATGGAATTAGGACTTCATTTACTCCGTCATCATTTGGAGAGAATGCTGTCGGTACGAATATATGAATATTCAATAGATCACTAATGGATTCAATAAAGAATTGATGTTTATAGGGACAAAGCAATTCGAAATCTGATGTGACCTCGTAAATCCCGGGTTCTGAAACTATAATTGAATACGTAGTATCCCCTGTTGACCACAAGTAGGTATTACTTGGACTAATTGATCTACTGGATATTTCAATATTATTTCCTTGGCAAAGGACAATGCTATCTGTGGTCAGAGCTGGATTTGAGTCAGGTGTGATATTGAATGAATCAACCAAAGGTGCTTCGTTTGGAAATGTCGTGGTGACACTATAAACTCCTGGTTCGTAAATTTGTATCGTATCATTGTTTGACCCATTATTCCACAAATATAAAAGGCCAGTACCAGTAGCAGATGATTCGAGTATGGTCTTTTTTCCCGGGCATATTTTGAAACCATGCAGAATTGGATCTTTTACTTGAGATTCGAATTCAACAATCAAAATAGGATGCAAAGTTGTGTCGGGATGATTACTTGTTGCGAAATTCATACGCCGATAATAGTTTTCATTGACTAACCTGAACATAAAACCATAATTAGGTTTTCCATCCTCTATAATATCTTCAACCAAACGTGTAATATCGATTTGATAATTTTGCAGTGGATCGGAGGAAGCTGGAATTATAACCTCGTTATCGGTTGTCGTAGAAGGTTGGTTCTGCCATATAAGTGTGTTTTCGGTCCAATCGGAAGTAATTCTCTGGAGTAATGCTGTGTTGGATCCGTCCCGATTAGAATGATTTCCACTTGGTGGATTCATAGCTGCGAAAAGAAACAAATCCGCATGTAGGACATCAGCATTATTTGGGATATCGGATAGATCAAACTCAATAGCGCTTCTTCCATTGCCAGGCACCCCATTCCAAGTCCATGCATTTGCTATGAACTCTGTTCCATCTGGTGGTATTACAATAACACTATTGATACGCTTATCTTTTCCTTCTTCATGATGTGGCCTGAGGTACAGTGTTGATTGGCCTAAGATTATGGCAGTTTCGAGAAATAAAAAGATAATAAAGAAGATACTTGAAAGTACATTTTTCATTCTAAAGAATTATAAAATTGATTTGACTCTTGAAAATACAAAATTTTCATCGATTTATAATACTATTTTATTTTTATTGCAACTTGGAAAAAATTGTTTACTTCGCCTAGAACCTCATAAGATATGTAGAACGATTCGGTCCACTCCATAAATGCTTTTATTTCATGTATGGGAACATTAAATTCATCGAACAGTATGATGTCGCCAGACTTAATGTAAGGTGTCAAAATCGTGAGAACATAAAGTGTAGAACTGTATAAGTCCGCATCAAGATGGATAATTTTTCTTCCATTATTGTCAAAGTCCTTAAGAAACGGAATAAGGGTTTGTTGAAATAACCCTTGTAAGAATGTACTCCTAGAATCATGATGTTCTGGCACGTCAATTCCTCCAAAATGACCTTTTTTAAACGGGCCCCAATCTTCAGGTAATCCAGAAAAAGTATCAAATCCATAGAATCGACATTCTTCATTTATTAAACGTTCACTCCACCAGTTAAAAGATGTTCCTTCATGGACGCCAAATTCTAAATAATTAAGTTTGATATTTTCAAGATTTTCCGAATTAATTACGTGGTCGTAAAGTAAGATGCGTTTTTTGTATTCTATTTTTGTCGTAGGAAACGAAGAAAAGGAAATATTCTTATGTTCATTAATCCACTTGGATGCTTTACTTAAATGGGAAATATAATAAAACAAATTTGTCGGAATTACTCTGTGGATTTGAATTCTATATAGCAATCCTTTTAGTTGGCGACGAGTCTTTTTCATAAGCGGTTCAATTTGAATTCAAAGAAACAAAAAATAAAGCGAATAGAGTCGACTAATTCCTAAATTGATGTGCTGGCTTAGGTGTTTAATAAACTCTAAAGAGGAAATAGTCTTTGTTTCTGGCACACTGGATGACAGATACAAATCTCTGGATGTGACTATTCAGTGCACCTACCATAGCGTTGGTTTCCCTCGCTCTGAAGTAGTGATCAATTTACCCATAGTTTTTGCTAATCATATGAGCCAGGTTTTTCAACTCTTCTGCCGATTGTCTTAAAATATTTATCTGGGAAATGAGAAGTCCGGTTTTTCTTTTATTGGTCTTCGAATAGATCGTTTTGGATTTAGACTTGACATACCGGGGTCGAATAAGTGGGGTCAATACATATCGGCACAAGAGAACTAGTATAGAGTAGATTATACAATTGCATGTTCCAGAGTATTTGACCCTCTAGGTTGTAAAACCAAGGAATCAGGCACATTTACTTTTGGCTGAATAATGATTTTCGGGTTTGCTCCAACAATATTTAATCACTCACTACCAACTTTTGAATGACCTCAGTGCATTTTCCTCAATAAGATTGATTTGGGAGACACCACTTATCTCTTCATGGCATTTATATATTGAGTGATCAATTATGAGATCTAGAAGTATTATAATACGAGTTGGTCAGGCGTCACTTTTTTCGTGAAATGTGCGCCTTTTAGAAGCCAGCACATCTCCAAGTTCAGTCCAAACGCTCAGAAGAGCAAACATATCTACTGTTTTCATTTGTAGGAGGCGCACCAATAGGAGAGTTTGATTATAATGGAGCACTCCAATAAGCAGTCAATCGATGAGTCAAACCCTCTGGAAAGAAAGAATTAAAACTGTCACGAGATGATGCAGCTTTCTTTGATCTTTCGACAGGTTAGCCTCATTAAAATTTCCAGGAAATCGATCAGTGAATTCATAGCTAGAAGCCATCAGATTCGAGTGAGAAGCAGGAATGAAGAAGTAAAGTAATGATTTTATCATGCTTTCTGGAGGAGTAAAAAGTGGTTTCCTTATAAAAAGTTGTTTATACTTGCCTTTGACAGTCAACGACATACCATGTGTATTCCCGGTATATCTGATCTACATGTTTCAGGTTTAGACAATAATCTTAAAACATGTATCTCGACATCTTGCTTGAGAGTCAACACTTGCTATTTCAGTTCGTCCAAAAACATTACCTTTGCCGTCCATTTTTAACAGAGACTAAAATCTTAGAGTATGTACGCTATTGTTTCCATTGCCGGTCAACAATTTAAAGTTGAGGAGGGTCAAGAGATCTTCGTCCACCGGCTGGCAGCTAATGCAGGCGATGAGGTCAAGTTTGATCAGCTATTGCTTGTCGGTCGTGACTCGGGTGTAACCGTTGGAACACCTACCATTGCAGGCCATGTATCTGCAGAAGTCATTGATCATGTAAAAGGGGATAAAGTCCTCGTATTTAAAAAGAAGAGACGTAAAGGATATCAGAAATTGAATGGTCATCGCCAGTTCTTTACGAAACTTAAGATTAACTCAATTAACAGCTAAATCCCCCTAAATCATGGCACATAAGAAAGGTGTAGGTAGTTCGGATAACGGACGCGATAGTAATCCTAAGTTTCTCGGTGTGAAACTTTATGGTGGGCAAGCCGCCAGAGCCGGAAACATCATTGTCAGACAACGAGGAACAAGATTCCATCCCGGAATCAATGTCGGCATGGGCAGAGATCACACGATATTTGCATTGGTAGATGGTCACGTGGAGTTCAGAACAAGAAGAAAGAACAGAACCTACATAAATGTGGTTTCTGATGAACTCCGACCTGGTGATACAGTTGCCAGCAAAAAAGTTGATCGATCAGAAGAAGAATAGGAGCACTCTATTTTATTGCATTTCTGAATATTTTTACTGATTGGTTTCTTCCCAGATGGGCGAGGTATGTTCTTTGGAAACCCACCCGTACTCGTACGTATCTGTCTGCACGAGTAGGAAACCCTCATATTGTTGCTCAACTTTCCCCATCTGTCCTTCAAATACAATTTGTTTTTCACCACTAACATCATACGGTTTCTCTTTTAATTCGGTGTCCTGTTTAAAAATTACCAGATCAACGGCATTGAGATATTGTCCTCTGTAATAACTTAAGGCAAAAGTTAATACTCCCAGAGTAAGCAGTAAAAATATTTTTTTTAGCGACCACTTATCCGGAAAGAAATATAGAATAATGATTCCGATCAAGGCAACGATTGAGAGTAACATCCAAACATTGATAAAAAGAATATGACTGAGTTTTCCAATCCCATAAGACCATCCAAAATGAAGTAGACTATGTGCCGGTAGATCTAAATATTCTCGAAACGAATGTTCATTTTTTACCGCCACCCACCTTTGCTTTCTCTCGCATCGAATGGCGCGTTCAAATGCCTGTATGGCCTCCCAATTTCTTCCTTCATTAATAAACTGAACACCTGCATCATTGAATGATATTGAAGGAGCATCGCTGGCCGTTGACACGATCTCGGGAGTTGACTGACACAATACCATGATTGTATCAAACTGTACGAATAATATGAGGAAAAGAAGTTTTTTCATTTATTCTTCACTAATTCATAAACCCGGTAAATATCATCTGGGGATTTGCTTCGAAATTGCTCATCATATGAAAAGCCTTCGAGTTGTAGCTGACTGTGATCAACATCCTGCATCGGATAAAACGTACTAACGGGCTGTCTGTAAAATCGGATAATTCCAATTTGATTATTAATAAATTCAAGATTCATTTCACTACAGGCAATTTTATTGACGCCGACATAAGCTTGTTCTTGATCCACAGCGTAATAAACCGACTCGGCATTTCCTTTAACATGCGTACTGTGCAATTGTTGATCTACGAATTTGGCTGTGATCAATCTTCCTTTGACTTGATTATAGAATTCATCATTATTTTTATTTACAATAAATGCATTGTCAATAATAGATAATTCATCTATCGCATCATTCGCCATCTGAATGATAATTGTATCTCCAAAAAATCGACTTGTATCGCTCCATATTACCGGATCTCCGAATATTTTAAAGAGCGAATCCTGCTCTCCAAAACTCACTGAATCTGCGACGAACTGAAGATTATTTTTATATCCAACAACATTATAATAGGCGAATAATTGACGTGAAGAAACCGAATCAATTGTTGTCTTTTGAATAGAAAGTAACGTATCCGCAGTTATGAACAGGCTATCACCTTTCATCATAGAGACTAGAAGCAGTCGCTCACCGAAAGCCTTGATACTTTCATCCGTCTTATTGATAAAGGCATCCTGACAATAGAGACTGATTTGCTCGACAGTATCCTTCCAGACGACATCGCCCCGCGCGCGTATTGTATTTCCTTCCGACAATTCTTCAATTTCGTTTGCTGCCAGGTATTGCGACTCCTGTCTTATTTCCGCGCGTCCTTCCGTTTTAAATTTGCCCGTACTCAATACATATTCCATACGTTCTCCGGTAGCCGATTGCGTATCATCTTTGTACTTGACGTTGCCTATTAAGATAGCTATATCCTCAGATTTTTTATAAACGATATGGTCGGCTTCAACTTCACGCGCATCTTCCTGAAACCAAGCAATTCCTATCAAAGTAATATCCTCCGTTTTACCATGAAATAAGATCGTATCCGCAGATGCGACTTTAGTGGGTGAAGAGAATTGAGCGTTCTTGCGAAGCACAGCAAAATTTCGTTGCAAGTCGTAGTATCCTGCCTCGCAATAGATCGCGTTATCTTTTTGCTTCATTCGAACCGGAGCCACAAAGTGAGCTGTATTTGTACGCGTATTAAAATGCAATGAATCGGTGCGCATTGAATAGTCGGCTCCGGCAACAACGACACTGTCGACAAAAACGACTAGTGAAGAATCCACGTAATAGCTCCCCTTTTTAGAACTAATGAGTCGATCACCATCTGTCATTAACGCTTTGTCGTCATAGTAGGCCACGTTTAGAGACATATCGTATTCTAGTTTGTCAGCATATAGCTTTTGGCGGCCATTTTCCAAAACAACTTCCCCTGACATTGTCGCGTATTCGGTGTTTCCATCATATTCCAATTCCTGGCAAAAAGCATTCGTCGTGTCACTTCGCTGAATAATCACGTCGCCAAAAGCTTGGGCAAGATTCGTTTTGCTGTACAGATTAACTTTATTGGCATAGATCACGGTTGAGTCTTGCCTGAGTACCACGTCACCCGAAAGAATACTGTGTTCACCCCGATTAAACCCTGTAGTCTTATCAGCATTAATCACCACAATCGGCTCCTTTTTGGTCGTATCCGCCTCAACCTGCCCCATAGTTTGCCCTGAGATCACCATGATCATCATCATAAACACGATCTTCAGTATGTAATCAAAATGCAATTTGTTCAAATGCAAAATTTTTGTGGATATGTACATCAATTTGACCCTTTTTAAGTTCTAAAGGCACCTACGTTCAAGAGCGACTGCGTGTTGTGGTTCATTTTTAATATTCTAATGTTCATGGTTATCACTGCCTTCCGTAAACTCTTTTCTTTTTGTTCCTCTTCTCACTAATCGTCATCGAATCTTGTCCATAAAATCCAAATGTTTCATTCACACTACAACGTCGAATAGGACTAAGCATGTATGGATTCTGTCAAAATCACGCATACGCTTTCCCAAATACTTGGACCTACCTACCCCATGATAGCCCAAAAGTGATAAATTTGTTGCAAATTGACTAAAATGATACAACGTATTCAATCCATATTTCTGATTTTAGCAGCTGCCAGTTTTTTTGCTCTATTCTATATGCCATTTGCATCCAGCGACCAAGTAGCAGCTGGCGTCTTAAACGACCAAATTTACAGTGTCGAAGATCATATTTTGCTTGGAGCGCTCTGTATACTTGGTGGCCTTCTTTCTCTCGTTGCTATTTTTCTATATAAAAATCGCCCATTACAACTCAGATTGGGTTATTTCGTGATGGTATTTGCTGTCTTGATAATAATAACAGCCGTGATGGTATTCCTTAATGAATCACAAGGAATCGACAGCAAGGTGAATATCTCCGAAGGATTCGGCATTGGAATGCCCATTTTAACCATTATTTTAGTTGCCTTAGCCAACCGTTTTATAAAAAAAGATCAAAATCTGATTAAATCGATGGACAGGCTCAGGTAAGGTTCATCGAGTAATTTCCGCTCAAAGATCAATACCAGGATTATTTATCAATCAACTAATGAAGATTGAAATAGAATCATCTTCTCGATACCAGGATCTTGATAAAACTATCAATACCTACTTACAACTCAACTATTAAATTTTGGGGCATCAGTTGATAACAAAAAAAAGAGGACAACATAATTGTCCTCCTCATTCACATTTGTTCGGCATCAACAATCATTTCGGTCGGGGTTTTGCCGAATAATTAATTTTCAATTGTCCTGATTTTCGTAATTCAGTTTTCACATCAGACACAATACCCATAGTTACTTTTCCATCAACACGCAATGAAGAAGTGATTCCTTTTCGTTGGTTTTCTGGAACCTTCACTCGATGTTGCTCGATAAATAAAGGTATATCCCGTACGTTTTTAAAGGAATCTCCGAGCTGCAGTCGCGGTGAAGTTCCGTAAACATCCTGATATTTTCTAGTTGGTTGGCCAATATAAAGGTAATTCACTAATGACTTTTTCTCCAATTTCGTAAGCTCTGTTGCTGAAGGGGTAATTACATTCACCTTTAATTCAGCATCTCGTAGCACGGTCACTACCATAAAAAAGAAAAGTAACATGAATATGATATCAGGTA
This sequence comes from Saprospiraceae bacterium, assembly GCA_965249735.1. GTDB lineage: Bacteria > Bacteroidota > Bacteroidia > Chitinophagales > Saprospiraceae > JANQSS01. The sequence goes on from CBDFMS010000017.1 coordinate 79,007, forward strand.
GAGACGCGGTTGAAATTTCCGGCGATGATTTACCACTTTTTCTATTAAATCTTGACATATAAAATCTTCCTGTTTAGACCAATAATAAAACACTACCCTTCTTCTCCGAAAGCCGTTGGCTCCGCCTCTGAAATAATCAAAGGATATTTTTTTCGAATTTCCCTGCGCTGAGTGATATTGAGTTGAGAAAAAGGTTTACGGTATTTTCGTCGGGATTCTTCATCCCATAATTCATTATATGCGGCCTGCAATTCATTATAGACTTCAAGGTAGGTCTCGTAACTAGTCCCCCTGTCGTTTTTCAATGATATGATGGCCTTATTTGAAGCCTCGGAAAGGTCCTCACGTTTTTGTGGGTTGTCTATAAAAAGTTTTGTATTTTCTCTGAGATTTCCGATTTGAGTAGGTTCCCCACGCACCAATAATTGATTTTGAGCATTCACCAAAACCGAATAGACATTTCGTTTTTTCAACTGAGTTATATCTGGTTCTTCTTCGGACCACGGCGGAAGTTTCACTAAGATTCCTTTATCCTCCAGGATTTGTGTGGTAACAAGAAAGAAGATGAGCAGCAAGAAAGCAATATCGGCCATAGTGCCGGCGTTGATTTCACTTTTCATTCTATCTCGACTACTTGTACGTGCCATAAATTAATTATTTGAAAAAATTTAAGACTTCAAATACAATGAATGAGACCATTGCCAGTCCAGCAAGAATTAAGCTCGTTAATAGTGCACCACTAATCAATTTGGAAGTGCTTTCACCAACTTTAAATTCTTCAATCGTTTTCTGAATAGCACCTGTCATATCTGCATCGGCCATACTATAGCCAATGATAAATACGATTAGCACAGCAGCAAAGGCAATGATAAATTTCATTGAAGCTTTGATATTTGTCAATAGATGATAAATACCAAATAATAAGGCAATGATTGCCGCAAGTACGATCAATACCAGGGAGGCGCCAAGCCCGAAATTGAATATGTTGGTAGTCAATTGGGCTTCAGAACTTAAACTATTGAAGGTGTCCAATCCTGCGAACACACAGATGAGAAATATCACGACCAAAACAAATCCAAATAGGGAACCAACCGTTTGACCATTTTTTGATAAAAATGTATACATATATGTAGCGTTATTTTATTTAAAGATGTTGTTCTTAACCATAACGTCAACTAAACCGATCGACGCATCTTCCATTCTGTTCACAATACCGTCAATTTTTGAAACGATGTAGTTGTAAAAGATCTGCAATATGATAGCTACGATCAATCCAAATACCGTTGTCAACAGGGCGACCTTAATACCTTTGGCCACTACTGATGGCGATAAGTCTCCCGCTGCCTCAATACTTTCAAAGGCACCAATCATACCGATAACTGTTCCCATGAAACCAAGCATTGGAGCAATGGCGATAAACAGCGAAATCCATACGAGACCTTTTTCCAACAGACCCATTTGAACACTTCCATATGAAACTACCGCCTTTTCAACTGCCTCGGGTCCCCGATGAGCGTTTAACATTCCTTCATATAAGATGCTAGCTGTCGGGCCTGGGGTGGATTTAGCCACTTCTTTCGCGCCGTCCAAATCTCCAGCAGCAAGATGATCATCTATTGTTGCCATAAGTTTATCTGTGTTGGCGGTAGCGATGTTGAGGGTGATGATCCGCTCAATACAAAAGGCCAAGCCTAAAATCAGGCATAACAATACCAAAGACATAAACATCCAGTTTCCTTCGATAAACTTTTCTTTTAAAATTTGGAATCCAGATTTTTCTACTGCTGCCTGAGCCAATAGATCAAATGCTCCAAACACGCTTGCCGCAGCAAACACTGTCACGAGAACTAATACTTTCCTAATCATATTCATGTTTTGTTAATGGTTTACAAGTTAATATACTTCTAATACATGCGGAGAGTAAGGGATTCGAACCCTTGATACCCTTTTGAGGTATACACACTTTCCAGGCGTGCGCCTTCGACCACTCGGCCAACTCTCCCGGGTCAAGACTGACACCACACACAAAATTATAATTAAAGATAAGAATACAAAATTTTTCTTCGCTTTAGGGTCAAATCACTTGCATTTTTTATGCTCATTGTGCTTACACCTTCTTGAAAATTTTTTCTGCATTGTTTGTTGTTTGCTGAGCCACAAGGGATAATGGCAAGTTCAATACCTCAGAAATAAATTTCGCAGTATAAAGCAGATAGCTACTTTCATTCCGTTTACCCCGTTTTGGTACAGGAGGCAGGTAAGGTGCATCAGTTTCCAGTACGATCCGCTCCAAGCCGATGGCCTTCACAACTTCCGAAATAGTAGATTTTTTATACGTGATCACGCCCACGATACCCATATAAAACCCAAGATCCATGATTTTCCTCGCTTGATCCAATGTCCCGTCGAAACAATGAAAAATGCCATTCAATCGCTCATCATGATTTTCGCTAATGAGTGAGATTGTCAGGTCCAGGGCTGATCTTGAATGAATAACTATGGGCAGTCCTTTTTCCTTAGCCCACTCAATCTGGATTCGGAAGCTTTCAATCTGTTGTTTCTCTTTTGTCGTATCCCAATAGAGATCAATTCCAGTTTCTCCTATCCCTGAATAGCTCCTTGTTGCAAATAGATTCTCCATTTGATCCAATGTTGCCTCATAGTCATCGTCAACCGAACAAGGGTGTAATCCCATCATGGGAAAAATATGCTCGGGATATTCATCCGAAAGCGCATGCATAGAATCAATCGTACTCCTATCAATGTTCGGAAGATACATTTCAACAACACCCGCATTAATTGTGCGCACGATCATTTCATTCCTATCCGCCTCAAATTGTTGAAGATAAAGGTGGGTGTGTGTATCTATCATTTCTATCATTATCCAAGTTTACCTAATTGAGAAATAAACGCACGTGCATCAATCCAAAATGAATATTCCCTGGCATAAATAAAGTCCAGATTCATTTTCTGATCATCATTTAATCTGTTTACGAAATCGGTCGAGGCATGGCCTAAAATACTTTTTTTAATAACCGGCAGCACACCGCTGTGTCCTTTTGATGTCACATAGCCGACCCATGTATTTTTTCCAAGAAAGGTTAAAAGAACATTCGAAAAATACGACATTCGGAATCCATTAATTGGCCATAAAATAGGGCTCCATATAACTGTCAAAATCGATATTAAAATATCTCCTAACCGCTTTATAAACCTGTGATACGATGAAGAAATAGCATATTCAACATCAAATGCATCGATCTGCCCTCTGAATTCTTTTGAATATGATCCGACCAGACTACCGGTTTCAGAAGTAAAGATCTTGTACTGACACGCATGATCCATTGTACTCATGACACGCATAATTTCTGTTGTCGTGACGACATGTTGGTCAAAAATAATTTCATCTATCCCATGAAAGCGTATGACGGACTCAATCGTATCTATGTCCCCGATATAATTATCCCCCTGGTACTTTGCTCTATCCGTATTAATAAATCCGATCAGATTGGATTTTTCTCTTTTATCCAACAACGCAAGCATCCGATCTGACTGATCAGGATCCCCTACAATAACCGTATTGACCTTCAGCGATTCCACCCCTGAAACTGTATTACTTACTATCAAATCGATTAGATAAATTATTGCTGAACCTAAGAACGCACCAATAAGTAATACCGCTCTGGAAAACCGGAAATCACTTGGGAACAAGCTGTAGACAACTAACAAGGCAAGTAAATTGACAAACAATATTTTAATCGTCCGCCATTGCTTAAATTTTTTATGATACTTACCTAGCACCAAAAACATCAGCAAACTGATGAATATATAGATTAATAAATTTCGCCTGATAAGTAAGTCTGAAAAATAATCTTCTGTTCCAAAATAAAACTGTTCCCACAAAGTCTTGGATACATAAAAAGCCAACCCCAAAATGAAAGCATCCCGTATCGGTTTCGACATTTTTTTAATCATGCCAATAAAAAATGTAAAAAATGCCTTCAAGTAAATGGCGGATTTAATCGCAAGCGTGTAGGCTAAAACACTGGATCCTGCTGTATGTTTTTTTGCAAATATGATCATGGCCTCATAAAATCGACGGACATAATCAAAACTCATTTTTCGGGTGCTTTCCCCTTTAAAATGGATAATATTGGTCTCGGACAAGTAGTGGTTTGAATAGCCGGATGCTCTAACTCGGTAAGAAAGATCGATGTCCTCACCATACATAAAATAATCTTCATCAAATCCCCCAACCTCGAGAAATATGTCTTTGCGCATGAACATAAATGCTCCTGTTAGGGTGTCAACTTCATGATTAATTTCCTCATCCAAATGACCCAAATAATATTGATTAAATATCCTGGATGAAGGAAAGAGTTGAGCAAGTCCAAAAATTTTGCAAAATGAAACAAACGGCGTTGGAAAACCACGTTTGGATTCCGGCAGAAACGCCCCAGAGCCATCGTACATTCGAACACCAATTATGCCTGCATTCTGATTCTTTTTATAGAAATCATGGCATATTTTTAAAGTGTGTGTACTTAGAATTGTATCGGGGTTTAAAATGAGCACGAATTCTCCTTTGCTAAGTTCCACGCCCTGATTATTGGCTTTCGAAAAGCCTACGTTTTCCTTATTTTCAATTAAAATTACTTCTGGATACTTTTGCCTTATAAATTCGACCGATTTATCAGTTGAAGCATTGTCAATCACAATAATCTCATATTCTTCATCAAATTCAGATTGCAATATTGAAGCAATGCATTGATCAAGAAAATACTTGACATTGTAATTTATGATGATGATGGAAACTTTCATGATAGAAAATGGCTCTTTACATAGTCCATAGACGTCAGGAGTTCAACATCACGTTAGGGTTGTATGGCAATCTGCCGGTTATTGATCGTCCGAGGGTTATTTCATCTGTATATTCCAATTCTCCTCCAAAGGAAACTCCTCTCGAAATAATAGAGAATTTACAGTGTTCAAATTTTTCCATTTTTTTTGCGATAAAATACGACGTCGTATCTCCTTCGATTGTGGGCCTAATGGCCATAATAACTTCCTTAACCGTTTTTTCACTTGCTCTGGACATAAGCTGATCAATGGACAAATCCTCAGGTGCAATGCCATCTATAGGACTGATAATTCCACCCAAAACATGATAGACGCCAAAAAACTGATTTGTAGATTCAATAGCCAATACATCTCTGATCGACTCGACGACACAAATAGTGGATTTGTCTCTGCGCGTATCAAGACAAATCTGACATTGCGCTTGATCTGAAAGGTGGCCACAAGAAGTGCATTTTTGCAGTTTCTGCCGAAAGTCTACAATCGCTTTTCCAAATTGTTCTACCTGAACTGGCGATTGTTCGATCAAGAACAGCGCAAAACGCAGTGCTGATTTTTTACCAACGCCAGGCAGGCTCGCGAATGCTTCAACTGCCTCTTCCAATAACTTTGAACTAAAATTCATCTTCACAAAAGTATCAAACAACAAACAATCACGGGATAACAATAATGTGCTTCGCATAAAACATACTTGTCCCCATTAAAATTAGCATAACCAAAATTGAAATGATAGAGAAATCCTATTTTTGACCCTCATGCTAACAAGAAACAGATTGAAATGGCCGAAGTAATCAGAATGCCGAGACTTAGTGATACGATGGAAGAAGGTGTCATTGTGGGATGGATGAAAAAAGTGGGTGACGAGATTTCACCAGGTGATATTCTCGCTGAAGTCGAAACAGATAAAGCCACCATGGATTTAGAAAGTTTTGACTCTGGGACTTTATTGCATATAGCGGTAATGGAAGGATCTGTTCCTGTAGACGGTATCATTGCCATTATTGGAGAAAAAGGTGATGACGTGGAAAGTATTTTGGCCGAGGCATCCAATGGCCAGACGAAGGCTTACGAAACGGTGGTAGAAAATAAACAAGAACCTGAAGAACTAGCCCCAATTTCTGGAGCGCAACAGGCACCGGCGAGCTCAGGTGAGCGGCTGAAAGCCTCTCCTTTGGCAAAAAAAATGGCTCTAGATGCTGGAATAAAATTGGAAGGAATTCGAGGAACCGGAGAACATGGTCGCATCATCAAACGCGATGTCGAGCAGGCAATAAATGAACCCGCCACAATGACATCAGCGGTTACCTCTTATCCTTCGTCAGGATTCGAGGATATCGAACTAAGTCAGATGCGTAAAACGATCGCCAGACGATTGGGTGAAAGCAAATTTTCATCACCTCATTTCTATCTGACGATGAAAATTGATATGACTGAATCAATGAATTCGCGAAAACAGATCAATGCGATGATCGAACCAAATAAGATCTCATTCAATGATCTCATTGTCAAAGCGTGCGCAGTTGCCCTTAAAAAACATCCAAATGTCAATTCTTCCTGGTTAGGTGGTCGAATTCGCCGGAATTTTGATGTCAACATTGGTGTCGCTGTGGCTGTCGATGAAGGCCTGATGGTTCCTGTGGTTCGAAATGCGGACATGAAATCATTGACTGAAATCAGCAGTGAGGTTAAGGATAAGGCAGGAAGAGCACGTGATCGGAGACTAGACCTTGAGGAAATGCAAGGAAATACGTTCACTATTTCAAATCTTGGAATGTTTGGCATCGACGAATTCACAGCTATCATTAATCCACCCGATGCCTGCATATTGGCTGTTGGTGGAATCGAAAAAACACCGGTAGTTATCAACGATAGCATTGTCATCCGGAATATCATGAAAGTCACGCTTTCCTGTGATCATCGAGTTGTTGATGGGGTCATGGGTTCTCAGTTTCTATTAACAGTCAAGTCGTTTTTGGAGGCTCCAGTGCGCATCCTGGCCTAAGATTCAACCCACCCTAAATCCAGCGGTCTCCGGGCAATCACGATTCGGCGTCAGTTCGGCCCTATTCTGCAGATGGCGTACGAAAAGTTCAATTTAGATTACTGTGATTTTTTCAAATCCCAAATCTCAATAGTCAAGAATTGACTCCCTTGGACAACCCACCACTTCGTTTTAAAAATATAATTACATTATAAAAATATTTAATATGTATCTTCGTGATTCATATTATCAAATCAAGTATTTTGGCCATGAAACATTTTGCTGCAGAACAAATTGACCGAGTAAAGGAAGCCTGGGAACTCCAGGATCACGTTCTTGCACCACAAATCGTGGTCTTCAGTGAAGAAGCGGAAGTAGTTGCCGGAGATCTGGTCTTGCTAACTTTATCCGAAGAGGTTGGAGCTGCTGTCCGATATCAATGGTATGGTTTCAGTCAGATTACATCAATTCGCATTATTGATTGCGGCAACTATATTGGCAACGATGTCGAACCATTGCTGGATCTTATTCAAAAATTATGGGAAAAAGATGCCATAGTTGTGCTTTTGTCCAGCAATCTCGATAAAGGACTATATCATTGCTTACACGATCGGTATTCAAATGATATTTCGACGTCGGTTTCGATAGCACGCGCTGCTTCAGACACGGCAAGATTATATCCTGAAGTTTCATTTGTCTCCATGTCAAATCAAATTCACAGAAGCAAGCCATCGCACCTGATGAAAAGTCCGAATCAACTCATACTCAGACTTGGTGAGATGCGTTCGTTCTTCGCCGAATCAGAGCCATACCTGAGGCATGCAGATTGTTGCTTTTTCGATCTCAACAGTATTCGATATGCAGATGCACCGGGACAGTCAAATCCAAGTACAAGCGGTCTAAGTTCCGAAGAGGCTTGCCATTTGTCAAGGTATGCAGGTCAAGCGGGCAAATTGAAGCTTTTTTGGGTTCACAATTATTTTCCTGAATTGGATGACCGAAAGGTTACTGCAGATCTAATCGCACAAATGTTGTGGTATTTCGTCGATGGGGTCGAACAACGAAAAGATCCCATTCCTGTAGATACTTCGAGGCTACAAGCCTATGTCGTGGAATTTGATAGATTGGACATTCCTTTAACTTTTTATAAAAGTCTTGTCACCGATCGCTGGTGGGTAACCGGGTCGATTGATCTACAAGCCAAACCGATTCCGTGCTCAATAAGGGATTATGAAACTTCAAAGAAGGGAGAATTATCTAAACGATTACTCGATTTACTACAAGTCTACGGATAGGAATTCTTCAAATCTATTGAGAAGGGAGATCAATATACTTGAGAAATTGCTCCAGGCCAATGCTTCTTGATCCTTTTACGAGTATGACCATTCCTGACAGATCTATGGGATGATCAAGTATATCCTGCCCCAATTCTGCTACATTGGAGTAAGCCTTTTTATTGCACTTTTGCATTTCTTCTCCCACAAGGAATAAATGATCCAGGTCCATTTTTTTCACACGTGTCAGAAGCTCCTCATGTGCCTGTTTAGAATATTTCCCCAACTCTTTCATATCTCCCAATACGGCTGCCTTCTTGGCTGATCGCCAATTATCCAATACGTCCAGTGCCTTATTCATGCTGACCGGATTCGCGTTATAGGCATCAAGTAAAATGGTAAAATTATCTCTTTCGATAACCTGGGAACGATTGTTTTTAGGAACAAAGGACTTTAGTCCTTGAACAATGGACTCCGGAGATATATTAAATTGGATTCCTATAGCAATGGCCGCTATACAATTTTGAGCATTATGATCCCCTGCTAAGGTAGATTCAAACGCATAAGAAGAACCATTTTGGGCAAAATCTCCTTTGATGTTCGGGACGATTGATTTGATTTCAACGGTGACGTCATTCTCGGTTTCTGCAGCATGTTCACCTCTACGATAAATGAATCTACTCTGACTAACTTGAGCTGCTTGAAGCAGGATTTCAGACGAGCCAGGCACAAAAACAGTTCCATTTCGACTTGCCACGGCATGATAAAGAGATGATTTTTCATTTAGTACACCTTCAAGATTTTCAAATGCTTCCAGATGAGCGGCACCGATATTTGTGATGATGCCAAAATCCGGTAAAGCTATCTCACAAAGCCTGGTTATTTCTCCAAATGCATTTGACCCCATTTCGAGGACCATGATGTCATGTTGCTGATCTGCCTCGAGAATGGTAAGGGGCAAACCAAGCAAGTTGTTGAAGTTCCCTTTTGTGGAATGAACCGCATATTGTTGTGCGAACACACTTGTGACCAACTCCTTGGTTGTCGTTTTTCCATTTGACCCGGTTATTGCCAGGACCGGTATATCAAGCTTAATTCGATGATATCGCGCTAGATCTTGTAAAGCCGTGAGCGCGTCAGGTACGCAGATAACGCCTTGTTCAGTTGCCATGAGCGGATCATCGACCACGGCATAAGTTGCCCCTGACTGCAGCACATCACGTACGTATTTGTGTCCATCAAATTTGGGTCCCTTGAGTGCGAAAAACAATCGATTGGTCACATCTTTTCGGCTATCCGTGACAACTCCATCCGATTCTAAATAAAGATCATAGAGATCAGTACAATCCATAATTTTCGGTTACGTTGCCTTCAAGATGTTTTTAATAATCCAAACAATAGCAAAGAGAATCAACACTATTTGAAAGGATTCCATTAAACCATGTCCTTAAAACAACAAATCCCCGCGAGAGCGAGGATAGGTTGTTTGAATAATTCTTAATTGTATCGTCGTTTTGTTTTTTTCTTTCGCGCTTTAAATTGATTTCCATCACCTAGCGGATTCATCGGATCTGTACCTCCGACGCGCATCATGGCGCATCTAAAACCAATCTCACTGCTTGACTGATCTTGAGGAAAAAACCGTCGAGCTCCAGGTTGCAACCAAAATAAGCGATCCGCCCATGATCCACCTTTAATAACACGTGATTCATCATTCACGAGTGAGTGGTTCCCATAATCGTAAAAAATGGATTCAGGATCATCTCCATCCACATAATTCCGTAGATCCGCATTTCTATAATTTCTGCGAGTCAATAATGTGGAGTCTTCAACTATTCTATATTGTAATCTTCCTAATGAGTCTTTTGAAACAGGTTTGCCATCTTCATCGACTACCAATTCTTTGAATACGTTACCCCGATAAGGATTAAGGTCATGATTTTCAACATCTCGTGCATCCTGAGTTGTCATTGGCCTATAAACATCAGCTACCCATTCATTAACATTTCCGGCCATATTGTACAGTCCAAAATCATTTGGGTAGCTAGAACGTCCATGACCCGGAACTGCTGCCTGATCATTTAAGCTGGCAGATACACCCATGTAGTCACCTCGTCCTCTTTTGAAATTAGCCAACATCTGACCTTGGTATTTGTCACGTACTTTGTACCGTGCAGTATAACCGTTCCATGGAAAAATTCGCCGATCTGAAATTAACTCATCGCCATTGTCCGCAGCATTGCCTTGAAGACTAAGAGCTGCATATTCCCATTCAGCTTCGGTCGGCAATCTATATTCTGGTAATAAAATTCCATCTTCGAATTTGACTCTTCTTGGTTCGCCCGTGTTTCCTTCGAATTCCTTGCGAATACTTCCCTGATACTGTCCTACTAGATAAGCTTTGGTATCGAAGACGTCTGAACCTTTTTGCTCTGGGTTTGGATTTAAGATCCCTTTCTCGATTAAGATCATTTCGTTAACCTTATTCGTCCTCCAAATACAATAATTAGTTGCTTGATTCCAATTCACACCAACAACCGGATAGTCGTCATATGCAGGAAACCGGAAGTAAGTTTCTACCAAAGGTTCATTGTAAGCTAGTTCTTCTCTCCAAACCAAGGTATCTGGTAAGGCATTCCTATATGCTTCAGGCACACTCGCACTATAGTATCGTTGTAGATCATACAAATATTCACGATAGTGGATATTAGCCACTTCTGTTTCATCCATATAAAAACTGGAAACAGTAACACGACGAGGAACATTATTCCACTCGAATGTTACGTCTTCATCAGTATTACCCATGGTATAAGTCCCACCGGGGATAAGTACGAGATTAGGACCGGCAACCTGGTCTTCAAAATCTGTTTTTTCAAAGCCTCCCCACTCCTGGTCACTATACTTCCAACCAGTGGCATCGGATCTTCCTTTGTCCTTTTTACAACCGGTCATCGCTCCCAGAGAGACGATGAACAATAAGATGATTAGTCTGCTAAGCTTCATATTTGATGATTATCATATTTAAGGCGTGCGCAAATATACTTTTATAAATCGATTTTTTAGACCTGAATATTGCATCAAATCCAATTTTAGCATAATTGAATTCTTCTTATCGGTAGAAGTCGAAACATTGAATTTCCGGTTCATGCTCACGACCAATCCGATATGACAGACCAATTTCATGCGCTCCACCACTTATTGAAGCCAATTTAGATACCGTGAAATCGTAAGCGTAGTAGATTTTAAACGCATCCTTGGATAAGCCTGCAGAAAGAATCAAGGCGTCCGCTGTATCACCGGAAAGCCGGAAAGCAGCTCCAACATCCACGACTTTATACTTAACATATGCTCCTGCATTTAGCTGTCCAAAATCGCGCTGCCTTGTATACAATAACTGCGGATGGACAGATATGATGGTTGCAACCGGTGATTCCAGAATAGGAATGGCTGCACCAGCATTGATGGTCCAACGCAATGGAAGGCCATCGACACCTGCAGAGGGATTGTCCGGAGCGCTAAAAAAATCATTCGTTGGATTATTGAGATGATCAAATGAGGCACCAACATAAAACAGCTTGGAATAGAACAAAAATCCTACGCCCATATCAAGATAATTCACAGAATTTTCAGCAGGCAACAACTCGTCCGTTGGAAATGGAATGCCGCCTCCGGAAATCGGACCATTTACAGCATCAATCTGGTCGAGAAAGATCAGTCGATCAAAATCTACGGCTGTCCTTCCAAAACCCAATGACAGCCCCGCATTGAGATATGCCCCGTCTGTAAGTTGAAGTCTGTATGAATAATTGAGTTTGGCTGTAACAGTTTTATACAGTCCATCAGCACTGTCGTCATATAAAGCAGACAGGCCAAATCCGCTATTCAATTCTTCAGAAAATGTACTCGCACCCAAGGCATAGGTGATATAGTTTGTACTCAATGAAGGAAATTGATTTCGGTAGACTGCATACACAGTGGTGTTCCGTGTCCCACCTGTAAATGCAGGATTGTCACTCTCAGGATTAGCGGAGTATCTGGAAAATACCGGATCTTGCGCCTGAATCGAAAACGTTAACAGTAAGATTACCCAACCCAAAAGCAACGCTCTTTCGTTAATTATCATAATTGGATTGAACAATCTTTTGAGTACCACATTCATTTTATCTGTAACGTATAATAGATACGCTATATTCAGATTCCCTCTGTTAAAATTAAAAAACCGCTTCATGCGAGTCATAAAATTAATCTTAATCTTCTGCATAACTAGCTTCGGATCACATGTTCAAGGACAGTATAAATCTTCATCTGTTCTTAACGAAGGTAGTTTTTATAAATTTTCTGTAAGCAATTCCGGTATTCACAAATTGGACCTTTCTTTTTTTGAAAATTTACCCAATGTTGGATCAATCATACCTGAAAACATCTCAATTTTTGGCAATCGTGGTGGCATGCTGCCTGAGGTCATAGCAGATGAACGAGTGGATGACCTGGAAGAATTACCTCTTCATTTTGTGGGAAATAACGACAATATCTTTTCATCAAATGAGTACTTCCTGTTTTATGCAGAAGGACCTTCACGACTCACTTATAACGATGAATCATTTGAACAGAAAAATAATGTCTATGAAGTTTCAAACTTCTATTTCATATCGACAAATCGTGCCCGACAAAATCAAATCATAGCTCAAAATTCATCCGATATTCCTCAGCAACAAATAAATACATATGACGATTATCAAAAACATGACAATGATCTAGTCAATCTTCTCGGCGATAATTTCGGGACGCAGGGTTCAGGAAAAGTATGGTACGGAGAGGAATTCACGAATGACAGAATTCAAGAATTCAGTCAAGAATTTGATTTCGACAATATCGTAGATGGATCTGACATCAAATTTAAAGTAGAGATGGCTGCCCGATCGGATAAAACATCCACACTCAGTTTTCGGGTTAACAGCGCACAGGCTAATTTAAATCTCTCGAAGGTGAGTTTATTTGACACATATGGCGTCTATGCGACGCACAGAAAACTAAATCTAGTGACGGCATTTGACGAAAGCACGGGTGTGGAAACAGTGCAAGTGGAAATGAAATCTTCATCTTCAAGGTTTTCATCCTGGTTAGATCACATTTCTATGAGATCGGAAAAACATCTTCGCTATACAGGCAAAGCGTTCAATTTCAGAAAAATCTCTTCTGATACGCAAACACCAGTTCAATACAATCTATCTGTTTCCCAAGGCGGAATTAACGTATGGAATGTCAGCAATCCACATGACGTTGTTGCAGTGAATGTCACAACTAACGGTTCACAATCTTCTTTTATAGCACCTGCCGGGCAGGAATTTGTTGTCTTTAGCGAAGACGAAGATTTTCCGAGACCCAATTATATAACTACGACAGAAGTCCAAAACGTCCATGCTATCATGGATGCTGAGTATGTCATATTATATCACAGTGATTTTGAAACATCAGCCTTGAGACTGGCTGCCCATCGATCATCCCACGATGATTTGATCACCTATGTCATCGATGTTGACAAAGTATTTAATGAATTCGGCGGTGGGTCTAAGGATCCGATAGCGATTCGTGATTTTGCACGTATGTTATTTAAGCGGTCAGGTACGTTTCAATACCTGTGCTTACTCGGAGATGCCACATATGATTACCGAGGAATTGACAGTGAACTTCCTCCGGACAACTTCCTCCCTTGCTATCAAACAGATGAGAGTCTCAGCCCGGTGTTTGGCTTTCCAACGGATGATTTTTATGCCTTGTTGAGCGATAACGAAGGTGGTGATCTGAAAGGTGGATTGGATATTGCCGTAGGACGACTTCCCGTGGCCAGTGTTCAGGAAGCAGAAACCGTGGTTGACAAACTCATTGGTTATGACATAGATCCTGAATTTGATGGAGAATGGAAGAATAACTTCATCCTGGTGGCCGATGATGAAGATGGGAATAGTCATCTCAATCAAACTGAGCGACTGGCTGCCTCCATTTTACAAGATCGGCCTGAGTTTAATCAGCGAAAAGTCTATTTCGATGCTTTTCAGCAACAGTCTACGACCGGGGACGATCGATATCCTGATGCCAAACAAAAATTGAACGACTATATATTCCAGGGGTCGCTGTTATTGAATTACTTTGGACATGGTGGTCCGAATGGGTGGGCTCAGGAACGCGTATTGGAGATCCAGGATATATTGACCTGGACAAATGCTAAACGACTGCCATTATTTATTACAGCAACGTGCACCTTTACCGGATATGATGACCCGGCTGACAAATCGGGTGGTGAACTAACCTTATTGAATCCGAATGGAGGAAGTATCGGACTTGTGAGTACGACCAGAGCCGTGACGATCTCAGCTAATGAGCGACTTGTGAATTCTCTATTCGAATATATCTATGACCGGGAAAATGATCAGTTCTTGCGCATGGGAGAAGTCTTACGGTTGGCAAAAAATAATCATCGAAGCGATACGCTTGAGCGAAATGCTCGAAAATTTGCTCTAATCGGTGATCCTGCATTTCGACTTTCATTTCCTGAATACCAGGTCAATGTGACTTCATTTCAGGGTAATCCGGTTGGGACATCTTCGGATACAATTAGGGCATTAGATGAGGTGATATTCACAGGTGAAATTCTAGGATTTTCCGGTGAAAAACTAAATGACTTTAGTGGAGAATTGGAGGTGACGGTAATGGATAAAGCACAGACATTCCGCACCTTAGCAAATGATTCACGAAGTTTCGAAACGAACTATAAAGCTCATAATGCCACTATTTTCAAAGGTAAAACAGGAATCGAAAATGGTGAATTTACGGTGAGCTTTCGTGTCCCAAAAGATATTGATTACGAGTTTGGCAATGGACGATTGAGTCTGTATGCCTCGGAAAATGGGAGTCAGACCGAAGCAAGTGGTTACTACGACAAATTTGTCATCGGGGGTACTTCGACTGAAGTTGTTGAAGATGACCAGCCCCCGGAAATTTCGCTTTTTATCAACAATGAATTTTTTAGAGATGGTGGTGTCTCAGGACCAGATCCCTTGTTAATCGCTCAAGTAAGTGACAATTTGGGGATCAATATTTCAAACACATCCATTGGTCATGAAATGATTGCCATTCTCGATGAAGATCTACCGAATCAGATTATTCTCAACGATTATTATCAGGCCTCACCGAATTCCTTTACACAAGGTGTCATCGAGTATCCATTCAAAAATCTGGAAGATGGCCCGCACACAATTCGTGTACGTGTTTGGGATGTAGCAAATAACTCTGCAGAAGCAAGGCTCAACTTCATCGTTGAAAAAGGACAAATAAATCTGTTGGAGAATGTTTCTGTATTACCAAATCCTGCAATTGAAGAGGTTGAATTTAGTTTTACGCACCAGTTGAATTTTGCTCCTGTGAAGGTGTTTATTCAAATTTACAATCAACTTGGACAACCTGTTTCCGAACTGACAGAATCTGTAACGACCGGAGGCAATGCCATTGAGAATATTTCCTGGTCTAGAATCGGTTATGGCGGCGCCACCCTGGCCCCTGGAGTATATTACTACAAGATCACAGCGACGGCTGATTCCGGTGATGGTGATATAGAAATGGCAACCAGCCCGGGAGGCAAAATTGTTCTGTTAAATTAAAACATAAAGTCGACGATCAAGCGTTATATTTGCGGACTTTAAAACTTACGAAAAAATATGATTCAATCACACGTTCGCCTACTGGCGATAGCGGGTTTTTTGGTTTTAAGCCATTTAGCCTTCGCTCAATGTCAATACGATCCTGTAGAGAATAGATTTATCGGACCAGACTGCCCAAATGCAGTTCAAACCGCAGTTCCTTTCTTACAAATTATTCAGGATGCACGTACAGGTGGAATGGGAGACATAGGTACTGCTATTTCACCTGATGCCAACTCAATATTTTATAATGCCTCAAAATTGGCTTTTGCCGAAAATAAGGGCGACATCGCCATCAACTATACGCCCTGGCTTCGTGAGTTGGTTCGCGACATCTACCTGGCCTCCATATCGGGGTATTTGAAACTAGATGATTTACAAGCAGTAAGTGCCAGTATTCGCTACTTCAACATGGGAGAAATCCAGTTTACGAATTCCAACGGAGAGGATCAAGGTATTGGTCGACCCAATGAGTTCGATCTTTCGCTGGCTTATGCTCGTAAATTGAGTGATAAATTCTCTTTAGGGGTAACCGGGCGCTTTATCTATTCTGATCTTGCCGGTGGACAGACTGTCCAAAATATCGATATAAAAGCCGGAACAGCAGGGGCGGTTGATATCACCACATTCTACAGATCAGCCCTAAACGACAAACAAGATCTTTCGCTGGCATTGGCTATAACCAATGTTGGATCAAAGATTTCATACACCGAATCTGAACAAAATCCTGGTGACTTCCTCCCGACAAATCTAAGTTTGGGTGCTTCCTGGGATGTGCGGTTTGATGAATTCAATCGACTGACATTGAATACGGAATTCAATAAGTTGCTTGTTCCTACACCTTCTGACGAAGATGAAGACGCTGATGGAATACCTGACTTTAGGGAAAAAGGTGTGATCGAAGGCATCTTCTCCTCTTTTGGTGACGCTCCCGGAGGTGGAAAAGAAGAGATGAAAGAAATTACTTGGGCCGTCGGTGCAGAATACATGTACAATGAACAATTTGCACTGAGAGCGGGGTACTTTCATGAATCCGAGGCCAAAGGAAACCGTCAGCATTTTACCCTGGGTGTTGGGATCAAGTACCAGGTCTTTGGATTAGACCTTGCCTATCTGATTAATGCCAATGGAAGGCAAAATCCGCTGAATAATACGATAAGATTCAC
This sequence comes from Saprospiraceae bacterium, assembly GCA_965249735.1. Taxonomy (GTDB): domain Bacteria; phylum Bacteroidota; class Bacteroidia; order Chitinophagales; family Saprospiraceae; genus JANQSS01. The sequence continues at coordinate 95,979 of CBDFMS010000017.1, forward strand.
GCTGCGATTTAAGTTTGATGCCTTGAAAGCAGAAACGGTTGAATAGACAAATAAAGGTTATAAGAAAAAGGGGCTTCGTTTTGAAGCCCCTTTTTTTTAAAATGCACTGAACGTAAGCCGGATTCTGTTTTCGTCCCGAAGGTCGAACTTCGTCATTTATCTAAGCTGCCCACCCCTTGTGCTGACGACAGAGTCATCTTGAGCGTATAACTCTTCACTTCTTTTGAAGTAGCACAATATACATGGCATTTCAGCCCGCAAGGTTTATCCCCCAAGACAATTGCTTGCCTCAGGCGTGTGCTCTTACCACACGTTTTCACCCTTACCATATCGAAATATGGCGGTATAGCTTTCTGTGACACTCTCTGTAACCTGTTTTGCAACAGGATCCCGCTTGTTACACGGTACGGTACACTGCGCTGTCCGGACTTTCCTCTTCAACCTGAATAACATCAGGAATAAAGCGACGAAGTCATCAATGCACCGGTAAATATAATGCGATTCGAAGTGGGTCTTGGATTGTCCTCTCCAGAAGATCTTTGTTCGAATAAATATAGCAGAAGGTCAATACGTAATATATTAGCTATTTTTGTAATAGATAGTACGTGATCATGGTCGACCTATTTATTTCAAGGGCTAAGAAATATCGAATCGCCTTGAGTGGCCTGATCTGCCTATGGATGTTATTTTCTTCTTCCATCACACATGCACAAGAGCAAGTGTTTGTAGAGGCTTTCCAGGAATACCTGGATTCCCGGGTAAGCAACTTGGAGGCCTGCCAAGACCAGGCATGTTTCGACAATCTTGATTTTCCTGTAATTATTCGGGACAGCACCAATCAGCTGGTGTATTGGAACCAGCCGGCGATGTTTGTTCAATTACCAACAAATCTTCCCGAAGTTCTGATTGACCAGGAACAATACTATTTTGTCTACACGGATGAACGACTTCGAACCGGCTTCATTCCTGTCAAATATGAAGCATCCGCCCAACAATCTAAGTTTCTTCGAGACCATATAGGCGGTGGATTTGAATTTGCCAACTACGAAATAAACCAATCTAAAGGGTCAGGAAAGCCCAGAGCAGATCAGATCATAAGTCATGTGATTATTAAAAAGGCTTTGGGCCGGACCCACGTTATAATTTATTTTTTGTCTGTCATATTTTTGTTTCTCGTCGTATTAAATTTTTCAACTGCACTCCTAAAAATATATGGTGACTGGCTGGGTGCTACCCTTGTGATTCTGTTACTGACATGTGTAAGGCTGCTATTTAGCCTACCCACATTAACAGCTCCCTTAGTTCACCACGATATATTTCAACATCAATTGAATTCATCGATTTTAAGTCCCTCACTGGGGGAATTATTCCTGAACATGATGTTGTTTTTTGTCATCACCATCTTTTTATTTAAATCCTTTGACAGCCGCCCAATTCGAAAGCATGATTCACTCTCACGTTGGTACTTTTTAGTATCAGGTTATTTGCTGGTGATGGGTAGTATTATTTCCTTCGTTTATGTGGTCAAACGTGTGGTCATTCATTCATCCATCTCCTTTCAATTTGACAAAATATATATTCTTGATTGGAATACACACATATTTATCCTGAGTATTCTACTATTCATTAGTTCTTTATTTTTCCTGAGTTATCTCCTCATTAAAATTTTAGGCAGTACCGGAGCAAATCTTGGTCAACGGTTAATTGCCTTTTTTATAGCCACGATTATTACATTTCCGGTCTTTTTGAATTTTACTTTACATGTTTCTGCATTTGGATTTTATATTCTAGTGCTATCGATTCTAATTCTCATGGATTTATTTGTTGAAACGAGGCAAAAATCCATCAGTTGGTTAGTCATTTGGTTGGTCACGATTACTTCAGGGACGACTGCCCTACTCTATTCACACAACTCCATAGCCTACTATCAAAAAGGTACAAATTTGGCTCATGAAATTGTACGTATTCAGACTTCTTCAGATGAAACCTGGGAGGATCTGAATAATGTCAATAATTTTCATTGGGCCCTTTATGATGGATATAATTTGGTTCGTAAATCAGGAAACCCACCTTTAGATTTTCTCAGAGAGGAAAACATTCCTCCAATAGGAGAGCTTACACACAATTCATCCAAAAATCAAAGGTCGATGCTTTATCGACAGTCTCCCGGTACGACTGTTGTTATCAGCAAGCCACAGAATGTTGTCATTCAATTTATCTCACTTTATTCCTTTTTATTCACCTCCCTCACGCTCGTCATCTTTCTCATATTTTTATTGAATTTATTTTTAAGGTTTCTACCGGATACCTGGAACTTAAAAATTGGTACGGGACAGAGTATTCGAAGACGTATTCAATACGTCATTTTCAGTATGCTTATTTTATCTTTTGCTACCGTCTTTGCCGTTACTTCTTTTTATTTGAGAGATTATCGACAAGACGCATCCAAGTTGTCTAAATCTCAACAATTGGGTGTGCAGATTTTTTCTGAATTTATTAAAAATACAGATCTGTCAAGTTTCTCACCTGACGATGGGTTGGACAACCCGATTGGTACATCACAATTTAATCTGTTCACCTATTCGGGTGAGCGTATCGGATCGAATAAAAATAATGTGTGCATACGCCCTCCATTTCAACTGACGAAACTCAGCACCGGAATCACAAAGAAGGAATTCACATTCTCGACAGACAACACATTAAATGCATTTAAACAAGTCATCATAGATCAAACGACATATATCATTGGAGTTGCGGACAATATCACTAGTCAAGAACAGGATTACTTCATTAATAATCTATTAGGCACTTTATTGAATTTGTACATATTCTTATTTGTTATCGCGTCTTCCATTGCCTTGACCTTTTCTGATACGATTACACGACCTCTACTCAAATTGCGTGAAAAGTTTTCTTCAGTGAAAATTGGTCGTAGCAATGAACGCATCGACTGGCATTCAAATGACGAATTAGGACAGCTTATCACCGACTACAATCGAATGCTGGAAAAAATTGAAGAGAGCGTTACGACACTAGCCATGACGGAGCGGGAACTAGCCTGGCGCGAAATGGCAAAACAAGTAGCACACGAGATTAAAAATCCACTTACACCGATGAAACTGAGTCTTCAGCACCTCCAGTTAGCGATCAAACGAGAACCAGAACGCGCTGAAGAATTAGTCGATCGATTAGGCAAAACATTGTTGGAACAAATAGACAATCTATCAAGAATTGCTGCAGAATTTTCAAATTTTGGCAAAATGCCAAAACCTGAAAACAAAAAAGTCGTCCTCAATGATGTCGCTTCATCAGTTCATGATCTGTTCAGAAAACGTGAAGACATGGATATCAATCTATACATCCCAATCGATGAGATTTATGTTTTCGGTGATCGACACTATATGACCAGAGTTTTAATCAATCTACTGAAAAATGCCATCCAGGCCATCCCAAATGAAAGACGAGGTAACATTCAAATACATGTATATAAGGATGATGAAAATGCCATTATCAAAGTAACTGACAATGGCTCCGGAATTCCCCAGGATATTCGACACAAAGTATTTCAGCCAAATTTCACTTCAAAAAATTCCGGTACCGGATTGGGATTGGCAATTTGTGCAAATATTGTGGAGTCGTTTAATGGCAAAATATATTTTGAAACCGAAGAAAATATAGGAACAACATTTTTCATAGAGATTCCTCTTATGCACATGGCGGATAATTTCAAGAAAGAAAAACATGTGATTTTATAAAATCTCAATGTTCCATTTAGGTATCTTTCAAGGATCCCTCAATTGTATGTCGAACGTTTTCTATGAACAATTTCCCTTCCTCGGCACCTTTACTGACAACTTCATGTAAAATAATTTCTATTGTCATTCCAAAAGGGATGGGCCACCCTTTATTTTTGAGGATTTTCCAACTGCCATTTATTGTAACAGGTAGAACTTTAGCTGTAGGTGCACTTTCTATCAGGGTTAAAAGCCCTCCCGATTTCCAACGCCTGGGGGTTGGGCTGTCAGACCGGGTTCCTTCGGGAAAAATCACCACTGATCGATTGTGCTTTTCAATATAGTTTCCCATCGACTTGATAGATTCTAAAGCGGTTTGTCTATTCTTCCGATTGATCAAAGCACTTCCACCATGCCGCAAATTATATGAAATTCCCGGAAGGCCTTTAGCCAACTCTTCTTTTGCGATGAACTTAGGATGTAACGTTCGCAAAAACCAGATCATCGGTGGAATGTCAAACATGCTTTGATGATTTGAAACAATAATCAAAGGCAAATCACCTTTGGTCGCTTTTGGGCCTTTGACTACATAACGGACTCCTGCTAGCAAGGCTGACTTCATGAGAAAGAAATTCATTAAATCAACGACACGTTTCAAGGCTTGATATCCGAATAAATTGAAGGCCAACCATTGAATAGGACGGAATAGCACTAGTACCAATCCGAATACAAGCCAGAAGATGATAGAAAATGGAAACGTAATAATGTTAATTAATATGCGCATAGGCTCCTGATCTTCATGTCTTCGATTGCAGTCACTGCAAACGCAATCATATAAGTACTTTTATACGAATTTTGAAAACTGATCGGACAAATATAAACTTTGCAAAATTTCCATCAGCCGTTTGGTGGTGCCTCATCCTTGGGCTTCTTTCGTCATTGCTCATGCGTCTCGGCTACCTGGAATTAACCGGAGAAGAGCCCAGACGAGCTGTAGTGGCCTGGGAGATGCTGACCTCAGGTAACTTTTTAGTTCCACAAGCATATGGACTTGAGTACTACAACAAACCACCTCTTTATACCTGGATATTAGCCCTGTTCATGTGGCTATTCGGCACATCAGAATTCGTTGTTCGCATACCCGGAATTATCAGCTTTTTGGGCATCGGATTGGTTTTATTTCGCTGGTTGCGCTCGAGCACTTCAGCTCTACCATCCATTCTACCTGCTCTACTTTTTCTGACTTCTGCTGATTTAATATTTTATGCGACGATCTTTCCTGCTGAAATTGATTTGACTTTTACTTTAATGCTCTGCATTCAAGCCATAGGTGTATATAAAATTGGCAGGCAACCAAATGAAACATCTGGTTATTGGTTGGCTTATATCATGTTGATGGCAGCCACGTTAACGAAAGGATTCATAGCCCTCCATTTTCATTTTTTCACCTTGATTGCCTGGGCGACTTATAACAAGCAATTCCGAAATCTCTTTAATTACAAACACGCAGCAAGCATCATTGGCGTCCTTGCTGCTTTGGGAATTTACTATTTCTCATACAGCCAAAGTGGAAATCTGACAAATCTTTTGCTCAACAATTTCATTGAATCAGGTACAAAAATTCCATCCTCAACGCTTTCCTCTATAGTCAACCAAATGACTGAATGTCCCTTCGTGATATTAAAAATTTCGTTACCCTGGACTATTCTGCTATTCTATTATTTTAAAGGAAATCTTCGAAAGCACATCAAATCAGATCCCGTATTGATTTTTAGTGTCCTATATATTCTAGCCAATATTTGGGTCTATTGGATCTTTATCGATGTGCGCGATCGATATTTATATCCTTTTATTCCATTTATATGCATTTTGATAGCTGCCGTGATAGACTATAAGGGCTGGTGGCGCTTTAGAAAAAAAACAATTTTAGGTATAATGGGAATTATTGTGATTCTCCGAATCGCATTCAATCTAGTTGCTTTCCCCCGCTATGTTTCCGGAACTTGGTCTGACGACTATATATATCGTGAGCTCACTGACTCACTAGTGGCTGCAAGTAAAGGAAATAAAATAGACTTATTGATGTCGCCTGTAACGTATGATTTGCCATTTACCTATAATGGCATTTCAGGAATCGATAGACAACCCTTATTACCTTACCAGATACCTTATTATTTAATAAATAAAACCAAACACGCTCCTGTCGTCATGAAAAAAACTATACGCGGAAATTATTATCTAATACTTGAAGAGGAGCAAGATATCATTCAGAAAAATGAGATTGTGTATTCTTTTACAGAACAGTGGTATAAAAAGAAAATTGTCATGATTCGAGCCAAGTGATTTCCATTCAAGAAATTAAAACAAAATTAATAGTCATTTGCTTGCGTTAGCCTTATTTATCTTTAGCTGCTCTTATTTCCTTTTCCAAATGGTCCCACATCGGCTCCGAGACTTGATCAAATGAATTAAACATACCTGCACCCTCCAACCATTCTCCACCATCTATAGTAACAACCTCTCCATTGATATAGGCTGCATAATCGGATACCAAATAACCAACCAGATGTGCCAATTCTTCATGATCACCTACGCGTCCAAGTGGATTGCGCCCTGCAGGATCTATTGCTTCACGAACAGAAGCAGGAAACAAACGATCCCAGGCACCCTTCGTTGGAAATGGACCGGGAGCAACGGCAACAGAACGAATTCCATATTTTTTACCCCATTCGACAGCAAGTGAGCGAGTCAAGGCAAGCACTCCGGCCTTTGCACAGGCAGAAGGGACGGTATAACCTGTTCCCGTCCAGGCATATGACGTCACAATATTCAGAATGACGCCTTTAACCTTCTGATCGATCCAATGCTGTCCGCACTTCAATGTGTAATTGATGGATCCTTGAAGAACAATTCCAATGACGGATTCAAAAGCGCGGTGTGATAAGCGTTCGGTAGGGCTAATAAAATTGCCAGCCGCATTATTAATGAGGATATCAATTTTACCAAAAGTGGCAATACCTTCCATTACCACGCGTTCCACATCTTCCATTTGACGGACATCGCCAGCAATTGGTAAGACCTCGACTCCTTTTGATTCTCGAATCGCCTGTGCTGTTTTGTCCAGAACATCTTTTCGTCTTGACGTTATAATTAAATTAGCACCCAATGAAGCCAGGTAAGCACCCATGGTCCGACCAAGACCTGTGCCCCCACCTGTAATAAGTACGGTTTTATTTTTAAAGGTATGTTCTGGAAGCATAAATATTTATTTTAATTCAGATTAATTTCAATAGATTTAGTCAACAGAAATTAAATATTCTATAATTTAATGGAGAGCTGCTCTAATTTCTAAAGTATCAATAACCTGCGATTCTTTTTCAATCCAATATTCCAATCGTTCATATACCTGATCCTTATCAAAATAGTTCAATGCCATTTTTACAAATATATGTCCGTGTTTGGCCTCTGAAATCCATAGCATTTTATAAAATTTCTTCAATTCGGGTTCCTCTAGTGCATCCTCAATCATTCTAAATCGCTCTGCCCCCCGCGTTTCCAGAACCGATGCAATCAGCAACCGATCCAAAAACCGCTCCAGGCGCCCAGAGTGACAATACTTAAGTAATCGCTTCACATATAGATCTTCACCCATTTTGGCGGGGAGTTTAACACCCCTTGCCTCCATCAGTTTGTAAACTTGTTGAAAATGATCCAATTCTTCCACTGCCGTTTCAATCAATTCAGGAATAATTTCAGTGCGATCCGGAAATTTTGCGACAAAACTCATAGCCATTGCGCTCGCCTTTCGTTCACAATCTGCATGATCTTGAAGAAACGAATTGAAATTGGACATTACAGCATTTAGCCACTCCTTGCTGCTTCGTGTCTTTACATCGAGATTTAACTTCATTTGTTTTAGGACATAAAAAACAAATAGAGGAGTATGAGTAAGATGATAGTCGCACCAATCAACACTTTGAAAAAGTTAGCTGCTTGCTCTTTACTTCTTTTCTCTGATCGAAGCTTGCGTCTTGATTTTGCCATTTCTAAACTGTTTTAGGTTGGATAAATATAAGCTATCTGCGCATTATATTGGGTGCCGATCCATATCAAATGAATTAATATCGTTTCATCTGGCTAACCGCCTCCACTATGATGGGGTCTACAAAGATATCATTCGGTGTTAACTTCCTTTTTAGGAACACACCTTCCAGCGCTCTTGCTCGACTCAGTGCTACATAGGTTTGACCCGGAGCGAATGCCCCTCTGCCCAAATCGACAAAGATCTTATCGAAGGTTTTTCCTTGTGATTTGTGTATCGTTATAGCCCACGACAGTTTAAGAGGGAACTGGGTAAAGCTTCCGATTTTTTCGGATTTTATTTGATTTTCCTTGTCTATTTCATACTTATTGATCTCCCATTCATGCCGTTCGATCTTCACGGTCTTTTCTTCACCATTTTCTTTGAGCATGACTGAAATGGCATCATGATTGAGCTCGGCAATTACACCAATACTACCATTGACGTATGCCAATTCAGGGTCATTTTTCAAGATCATCACCTGGGCTCCTTTCTTAAATTCCAGTTGAATCGGAGAAGGTGTCAATTGTTCCGGAAAGCGCCCTTCAATTTTACCTGTATAATACATTGCGGGCTGTCGAATTTCATCTAATCGCTTCCGATTAATGCCTTCAGCCACTTTATTATAAGCCGTGAGTGTAATGTATGGTCGGGGCGGTTCTTCAATAGCCACCCGTGCATTTAATTCCTCAAGAAGGTCGTAATCGGCTTCACCATCGCGAATTTGGTCCAGCAATCGAACGAAACCCATGTGCCGTTGCCTGAATACCTCATATAATTCCATGTATTGAAATTTTACATCGCGCACAAAAACCTTAGATGAAAAGAAATACGGTGACTCATATCCCGATTGATTTAAATACTGAGCCTCATCACGAGGCACTACCGGAGGTATCTGAAAAAGATCTCCGATCATCACTAATCGGACTCCACCAAAAGGTCTGACATCTCTGCGGTTCAACCGAAGAAAGTAATCAATGTTGTCCATCATATCAGCACGTACCATTGATATTTCATCAATAATCAACGTGTCTATTTTTTCATAGATTTTACGATTACGTAACGTTTTAATTTGAGATTGATCCAATAAGCGCGGAGGAAATCGAAAAAACGAATGTATTGTCTGTCCTCCGGCGTTCAAGGCTGCCACTCCTGTAGGGGCTAAAACAACGACCTTATGAGCAGTGGATTGAACAAATAATTTGAGTAATGTGGACTTGCCAGTCCCTGCCCTCCCTGTTAAAAAAACATGATCATTCTCATTTTCCAGATAATCAAGTAATTTTCGGAATTCAGGATTAATTTTTATTGGTCCTCCTTTGCGTATCACGAATTAGTCATTTATGAACGGTATTTAAAAACAAGAACTGGTTTCAGAAAATTGATACCAAAATTAATCACCCGCGAAGGAACAAAAAAATCGAGTTGCCCATAAACCAATTTGTTACTGGCGCTATATCGAATCACGTCAGTCTTTTTCTATTTTTTTCACCAGATAAACAAATACAGGAAAATGGTCGCTATACCCACCTACAAATTGCCCACCTGAATATGTGCGAAAAGGGTAACCGGCATATTTTCCTCTGGATTGCCTCAGATACCTGGGATTATAGATTTTTGATTTATAGAAACAATATCCTTCATCTCCGCATTGCGTGTATCCGTATGATAATATAATTTGATCAAACAAACTCCAGGTATCTCGCCAGGCATTTGAGCCCGTTCCTTTTCTAAATGGAATCCACATGGGGTTATACATTTCATACGGTTGCACCTGTGAGATTTTACCACGCGTTCGCAAGTGGTCTTTCACAGAAGGACTTACCGGATTATCGTTTAAGTCACCCATCACGAGCACCTTCACATTGGGATCTTCTCTTCGCAAAGAATCATAAACTTCCCGACATTTATCAGCGGCGGCAATTCGCTTATGAATAGTTCTCTTTTCGCCCCCACTTCGTGATGGCCAGTGATTGACCAAAACATGCGTACGCTCTCCGTTAAGGAATCCGATGACATGAAGAATATCACGCGTAAACGATGTGTCGCTACCTGTTATAGAATGCATTGGATATACAAGACTATGCTCCAGCTGAAAATATTTAGGATTATACAGTAAAGCCACATCAATACCCCTTCGATCCGGGCTTTCATAATGAACAATCTGATAATTTCTTTTTCGGATTGATTTTTGTCGAACGAAATCCTCCAAGACGGATCTGTTTTCTATTTCTGAAACTCCCAGAATAGCCAGACCATCCTCACTATACTCCGTACCCAATTCGGATACAACCTTGCTTAAATTTGTCAGTTTGGTTTGATATCGTTCGAAGGTATAGCGATTCGATCCTTTCGGTGTGAATTCAGTGTCGTTCGTTATTGGTGAATCCGTGGTATCAAATAAGTTCTCAAAATTGTAAAATCCGACGCTTGTAATTTGGTAATCTTTGCCCCCCTTTTGCGCTTTGAGGTTTAGACTGCATAAGCCAATAATGGTCAAAGCGAGTAGATACTTTATCATATTCATCAATGCTTTAAATTCTTTTCAATTTCGTAATCAACATACAACTGACATCTGTCAGTTCCAAGACGTTATTAGGAAGACTCGAAAGTAGTGATAGTTTGACTTATATGAATATTAAAATTACTGCAAGAAAATGTTAAACCAAGGCGAGTTTTTCGGCCCGGGACAATCGCTCTTTACAATGAGCAAAAGAATAACACGGTCACTAAACCAAATGTACACGGCTATGAAGTGTATTCAAAAGGTAGCTTTCTTATATTTGACCCGCCAAATGGCAGTAAACCAACACAATTTCTATTTATGAAGACCATTCCCAAGAATTGGCTGCTTACCGTGGTTATATCCTTGTGTGGAATCACAGGGCTCTTCGCTCAACAACTGGAACTATCAGGTACATTACTCAATGCGGAGAATGAGTTGCCAATCAAGGGCGTGCAGATTGTCATTCCAACACAGTTTCAAGACATTGTCACTGATGAAAACGGTTCTTTTAAACTCCGGATGGAATTCCGGAAAATTGTTGAGTTGAATATTAGTCATGAGCAATATGAAGGTCTGGTATTGACCTTACAACCTATTGACAACACACACGATGCCGGAATCATTTACATGACACCGCTAAATGAAGAAAGTCAAGTCAACTTACCTACTATCGTATTAAATGAACAAGAGTTTGGTGACGACGACAATGGTGCAGAAGATGTATCAGGCTTACTTTCGGCTTCTCATGATCCGTTTGCACGAGTGGCCGCATATGATTTGAGCTGGGGCAGATTCAGACTTCGTGGTTTGAATTCTGAAAACCAGGATATGGTCATGAATGGTATTCCAACAAATGACCTGGAAACCGGCCGAGTACTCTGGAGTATGTGGGGAGGATTAAACGATGCGATGCGTGCACGTCGTGACGTGATCAATTTAAATGTGAATGATTTTTCTTTTGGTGGTTTGGCAGGAGCCGGTTACATCAACATCCGACCTTCAGCTATGCGGACGGGAGGCAGACTGTCATATGCCATGAGCAATGCGAATTATCGACATCGACTCATGGGCTTCTACAATTCCGGAATAAACGAGAAAGGATGGGGACTGGCTGTATCGGCCTCAAAACGATATGCAGAGGAAGGATATGTAGAAGGAACGTTTTATGATGCCTGGTCTTATTTCGTTTCCATCGAAAAAAGAATCAATGAAAAACACAGCATTAATATCGCAGGCTTCGGAGCATACAATAAACGTGGAAGAAGCAGTGCCGCCGTACAGGAGGCTTACGATTTAAGAGATCCGGACCGAGAAGAGCTATATAATCCAAATTGGGGATACCAGGCAGGTGAAAAAAGGAATGCCCGTGTCAACACCTCATTTCAACCAATTTTTCTACTCACACATGACTGGCAGGTAAGTCAAGGACTGAGCATCCACACCGGTGGATTCTACCGCACAGGAAGATATGGAACTTCCGCACTCGATTGGAATAATGCAAACGATCCGCGACCGGATTACTATCGCTATTTGCCAAGCTGGGAAGAAGACCCGGTCGTAGCAGAAGCCGTGGCAGAAAAATGGCGCACAGACGAATCCGTTCGTCAGCTTGACTGGGACCGTCTCATCAACATCAACCGGAACGCTTTCGAGACCATATTTGATGTTGATGGAATTGAAGGGAACGACGTATCCGGTAAACGATCCAGATACATTGTCGAAGAACGGCGTTATGATCCGAACGTTTTGAGCCTATCCTCTTATGCGAATGCTACCATCAATGATCAATTCGAAATTTATGGAGGTATATCCTTTGTGAAATCCAGGACGGACAACTACAAACTCGTCCAAGATTTGTTGGGAGGAGATTTTCATCTTGATGTAGATAAATACGCTGAAAGCGATTTTGCAAATCCAAATCTACCTGCACCCGATATTATCCAAAATGATCTTTTACATCCAAACAGGCTCGTAACAGAAGGAGACGTAACCGGCTATGATTATGAAATACATGTCGAACAGATGAAGGCTTGGATCCAGGCAAAATGGGAAACTAGAAAAATAATATTTTATGCAGGCGGACAGGTAGGACAATCCTCATTTTGGCGTAATGGAAATTTTCAAAATGGACTACATGCAGAAACTTCACTTGGCGAATCTGAAAAACAAGACGATTTTATTTATGGGGCAAAAGCAGGACTCACGTATAAGATTGACGGAAGAAATTATTTGTATATAAATGCGGTCACGGGCGAAAATGGCGCTCGGGCACGTGATGGGTTTTTGTCTCCTCGTGTGGACAACCAACTGAATCCGTATAATGACACCTGGAAGTATGTTGGTTTTGATGCAGGCTATCAAATCCGAAGTCCCTTTATTAAAGCCAGGATATCCATATATCGAAATGAAGCCAAGGACCATGTGCGATCCCTCTTGTTTTACAATGATTTCAAAAATACTTTCGGAAATTACATCATTGGTAACCTCGATTATATTTACGAAGGAGTCGAAGGTGGATTTGAATTAAAAGTTTCACCAACGATGTCACTCTCCGGTGGATTTTCATTTTCAGATAATAGAATTAATGACCGGGCCATTTCATCCGTCATCGATGATCGGTCACTCGATATCATTGATGCGGATCAGACACTTTATGTCAAGGGTTATAAAGTTTCAGGAATCCCCAATACTGTAGCTAATCTTGGAATTACATACAGATCTCCAAAATATTGGTGGATTGGCGTGAGTGGAAATTACTTTGATGATACGTACATCGACATCAGTCCTGTTCGCCGTACTAGTGAGGCGATAGAGTTGCTCGACCCGGGATCCGAATTATATGAATCTATTCGTGCCCAGGAAGAAGTAGGTGGTGAGTTTGTGACCCATTTAATCGGAGGATATTCCTATCGAATAAAACATGGAAAATATATACGATTTTTTATTTCAGTAAACAATTTATTAGATAATCGCGATTTTATTTCTGGTGGATATGAACAGCTACGTTTTAACACCGAATCACGCGATCCTGACGCCTTTCCGTCCCGATATTATTATAATTATGGAAGGACCTATTTTGCCAGCATAACTTACCAATTTTAATTTAATCCACATATGAAATTCTTACGTTATTCCATTTATTTTTTAGTTTCTACTCTACTATTGTTCAGCGCCTGCGTTGATGACGATTTTGATCATCCACCGGCAGATGGTGAAGAAGCTGATATTACTGCCAATACGACGATTGCCGATTTAAAAGCTTTACACGTCATTGGAAATCTTGAGGAAATCACTGAAGATCTCATCATTACAGGTATTGTTACGGCTGATGACCGATCCGGTAATTTTTATAAAACGCTGGTCATTCAAGATAGTACGGCAGCAATTGAATTGCGATTAAATGAAACTGACTTGTTTAATGAATACGGCGAAGGTCGACGCCTTTATATACGTTGCCAGGGTATGTGGCTTGGTGATTATAATGGCATCACACAATTAGGTTCAGGAACTGCGCCTGACGACCGTGGAGGATTAGAACTTACGCAAGTGCCATCAGCATTATTCGATGACTTCATCGTGAAAGGTAAATGGAATCAGGTCGTGATACCTGTTGAAAAGACGATAGCACAATTGCGACAGAATGATGTCAGCATGCTGGTTCGACTGGATAACATGCAATTCTCCCTTGAAACATGTGAACGAACTTTCGCGCGTGATTACATCTCTCCTATGGGTACACGTGTACAAGAAAGTTTGAATCAAAATATGGAATCGTGTGCCAGTAATTCGGTCATTGTTTTACGGACAAGTGGATTCTGCAACTTTGCAAGCCAAATGTTGCCATCTGGAAGTGGGAGTATAACTGCAATCTACACTGTATTTGGTAGTACAAAACAATTAATCATTCGCGATACGGATGATATTGTAATGGATGATGCACGGTGTGGTGATTCAGGTGTAAATGGCACGCTAAAATCTATACGGGAAATCAGGAATATGTATACTGGTTCGCCTCAAATTATCAGTGGTGATTATAAAATAAGTGGTACAGTAATATCTGATGTTATCAATTCCAATACAACAAATAGAAACCTGGTCATACAAGATGGGGATGCAGGAATTGTCGTTCGTTTTGCTGAAAGTCATGCATTTGGTCTTGGTGAGATTATGGAAATAAATGTTAAGGACGTTGAATTATCAGATTTTAATGGTTTACTTCAATTAAATAACGTAGAAATAAATCGTGCATTCTCTACCTGCAATATTGGAGAAGTGGTCCCACGCGAGGCCACTGTGCAAGAAATATTAAATAATACCTGGGATTGGGAATCCACTTTGGTCAAAGTCAAAATGGCAACAATAGGCGGTGGCTCCACTTTCTCTGGAAACACACTTGTAACCGATGCGACTGGCACCTTACCAATGTATACGCAGTCATTTGCCTCTTTTGCCGGCACATTTTTACCTATCGGCGAAGTAGATTTAACGGCTATGATAGGTAATTTCAATGGAGCACAATTGAATATGCGCAACATCGATGACGTTGAAGGTGGTGATTTCGGTGGTGATCCAACTGATGCAGATTTATCTGAAATTCGAGCACTTTACTCTGGCGCTACAATTAATATTCCAAACAATTTCCAAGTTACCGGAACTGTTATCAGCGATGCACCTTCAGGAAATATGCATTCTCAAAACCTTGCCTTGCAGGACGGGACGGCTGGTATTATTGTCCGATTTACAGAAGATCATCCATTTTTACTTGGGGACGAGATTACGATCACGGTAAGGGGTGTTGAATTAAGTGAATTTCGATCATTACTTCAACTCAACAATGTCTCACTCAACAGTGTGACTAACCAGACTACCGGAGTAGTGCCAACTCCAAGGACTGCCACGGTTGCTGAAATAAATTCAAACGTCGAAGCATGGGAATCGACTTTGGTCACCATCAACGGGGCTACAATATCAGGATCAACTACATTTAATGGAAATACCACCGTTTCAGATGGAACTGGAATGATCGGCATGTACACGCGCAGCGCTGCAACTTTTGAAGGAGAGGACTTACCTCCAGCTGCTGTAAACCTTACTGCTATTATTTCAGAATTTGATGGGACGCAACAACTTAATATGCGAAATATATCAGACGTTAATTAATTGTCCGGTCTATTCCCGGGTTAATCAGTTCCATTGGAAAATATCCGCGGGTAATTTCTTATTAATTTTTTGATCGGAAAATGTAGTTGTAGTCTTATCTCCATTTTCGTTCATCACAAATCGTGCAAGCATAAATTTTTCTTTCTCAAAATAAATATCCATTTGAGTCAGATATTCTTTCATGTCCATTTGTTGTGGAATAAGGCTTATCCGGTAGTACAGATCATTTTCAAAAAATTCTTGTCCGAACAAATCTTCTGTAGCAGCAAAATCACCCTTTAGGCTACTGGTTAATAATTGTTGCACCTTTATAAAAGAAGGGTTTTTTCCCAAATTGGTCTCATTCACCTGGCCTTCATCAATGATCACCAATTGATCTTGGACGAGCAATATGGCATAACTGTAAGGCTTCACATATTCCCAACGCAATTTATCCGACCCGCTAAAATATAGTCGTCCTTCTGACACCATTTTGCGTTGCATAAAACTCAATTCTTTCTCTTGCTGAAATGTACATTCTATCGAGGTTGTAGAACTTGCGATTTCCTTCATTCGATGTAAAAAGGCCTCGTTGTCATCCATAGGGCGAAATGCACCCTGGGCTCCCAACAGTGCTGTATACAGGACAGATATTATGACTATTAGAAATATTCTATTCAAATTGATGGGTTTAGAAAGATAAAATTTATTACACCAAGATTACGCTATATATGAGATTGATTGTACAAATTATTGGATAATTAGGATATTATTAAGACAAATAAAGTGTTATGATCGTTTGATTTTACCACTATCCGTCATTGGAATATGATCGACAAACACAATTTTTTGAGGCACTTTATATGTCGATAGTCTCTTACGACAATATGTGATCAGTGATTCGACATCAGGTCTTTCGTAAGCATTACATACGATTTCAGCCATTACACACTCGTTCAAGAGCGGATGAATAAACCCTTTGACTCTGCAAGCCTCAACGCCTGGAAACTTTTTAATAACAGCTTCAACTTCCTCGGGGAATGCCTTATTTCCAGAGACGTTGATGACATTTTTCTTGCGACCTACAATGGTAATGCGATCATCAGCACTACGTTGGGCAAGATCTCCTGTAAGAAAAAATCCAAAATCCATAGCCTCTTCACGACTCATGAAGGGATCCAAATAAGCGTCAAACATGCCCGGTCCTCGGATGGCCAGCTGGCCCACTTCTCCTGTTTCAACCGCCTTTCCCAGGTCATCTAACACCGTCACATCATATTCCGGAAGGGGATGACCAATAGCCGCAGGTTCTGACCCCGCATCACGCATATTAATCACAGGCAACCCGATTTCAATAATCCCAAACGCCTGTGTTATCGGCAAGTCATAGCGTTCTTCAAATTTTGTGCAGAGGTCACTTGAAATGGCCATAGAAGTCGATACAACTCGGTTTAATGTTGGCAGTTTTCGAAAACTGCTTTCACGATTCAACATACGAATATGCATGGGAGAAACGTATAAAAAAGTTCCATCCAATTCATTTGTACGTTCAAGCAAATAATCGGCCATGAAGCTTTCACAAATGCAAATACTACATCCTTGCCTGAGATACAAAAGGATTGAAACAACGAAATGATAGGCCATAGACAGCACCCATATCACCACATCCTTATGACTTAGATTTAATGCGTGATTGGCACATTCGGTTCGTTCAATAATAGATCGATGTGACAAGATGACTCCTTTCGATTTACCAGTCGTCCCGGACGTAAATCGAACTAAAGCGGGGTCCTCCACATCAGTAATGAGTTGATTATTCTCTGACGCATATGGACTTGGCGTCCATCGCCATCCGGTCACCCCACCGGATTCCTTCAGAAGCATGTATGATTCAGGAATTTTACTCGACCCATCATCCCAAAGTACGTGCAGTGCTGTACGCCGACATAGGGTATCAATTTCATCCGGTTTCAAATTGTGCGAAATGGGAAAAGCCACCCCTCCAACATACATGACGGCCAACATGGAAGTAATAAATTCAGCGCTATTTTGCCCCATAACACCAATCCCCATACCCGATTTAACTCCCTGTTCTTTTAAAAATTTAGATCGCATTACAACATCCAGCCACATTTGTTTGTATGTCCAGGTTTGTGACGTCTCGTACAACGCAATATGGGTATCCAATTTTGCAGCTGTCCGGCTAATTAGATCAGTTATTTTCGATACTTTATTCAATGAATTATTTTATCGATTCAGCGCTTAAAATCCCGGCCGTGGTTCCCATATCGAGGCAAGTTCCAATTACGCGCGCACTAGCTATAGCTTTTTCAGAAGCGGATATATGTCTGCCGGCAAATGTTAAATTATCGATTTGATTGCAAACAAGACAGTCCGTCGGAATATCATAATAGTCATTTTCTTCAAAATAACTCATTTCAACTTGTTCTCCCGGAGCCCAGTATTCGATGGGCCAACTTCCTTTTGCAGCAGAATGTTCAACCTTTTTACAAGATAAGACCTCCTTTTCCGACAATTTATATTTTCCTTCATATCGCGGGCCTGTTCGCATTCCTACAACAGGAGCCACCATTGAAATTTCGATCTTAGTAAATGCCTTTATATTATTTTTTAAATAATTCACATAACTGCCAATTTTCGCCCGGGCATAAACTTCCGCTTTCGAAAGCGCATCAGGCGCATCATGCAATGAAAATGGAATGCTTAATTTAAACAAGGCCGAACCATTTGAAAACGATCCCGGAATTACTGATAGCCATGATTTATCATCAAATAGATCTCCAGAGGATATTCCATTTTTTAAGGATTTAATTAAATGCAAATTTAATTGCAATTCCGAATCCGCTTCAATATTTTGTACTCCGAACACTTGTCCTCCAGCCTGATAATCATCTCCTGAAATAATGTCTATTTCTTTAATAAATTGTCCGATTAGAGTAGAACCACTTGTATCTATGACAGCACTCGTCAATATCACAACGTCCCGATTATTAAGTATTATTTCTACTCCAGTAATTTTATTTTCTTGCGTATTAACTTTCTTCAACGAAGCATGGTATAAAATGTCAACTCCAGCTTCTGTCAAGACCTGATCGCACAATTGCATAAATGTGAGCCGATCATAAGGTAAAAATTTTAATCCATGTTGACCATGTACCGGCGTGCTACCACTTTTTCGCGCGAGTTCTTCTCCAAACCAATGAGGGAAGCCGGAAAAGGTTGGAATGAACTCTTCCTCCTGGGTTCTTAAGTATAGTCCACATACAGTACCCACGTAGGCGGCTGTTGCCATTCCGCCAGCAAAGCCGTTTTTTTCTATTAAACTGACACGTGCCCCGGATCTTGCTGCTGAGACCGCTGCTGCCACTCCTGCTGCTCCCGCACCGACGACTAAAACGTCAGTTTCAATCTGATATATTGGACTATTCATAACCTAGTAATTGCGCTGTTAACACTTCCTCAAATCTATCCATCTTTTTTGAGCAAAATTCATCATCCGGATAACTGTAAATGACCTTTTGCCTGTTTCCAAAGCGCATAAATATAATGGTCAATCCCGGATAACCTGAATTCGGTGGATAATGGGTGGCATCCACAAGCGGACAATCATGAATACTATCTGCATTTTCTAATGAGTTTCCGGTATCAGAGTAAAAAAAACTGGCCAGAGCCCCATTGGTTGGTGAAGCTATAAGGTGCCGATATAACCAAGATGGAAATCGCCTCATAGAATCCATCATAATATGGTAGCTCGCAGGCAGCCTATCACGCATCTGGTTCATCATCTGATCTCGAATACTCGATATTCCAGATGTCAATTTTGAATCTTTTGATTCCAAGGAATAAAACAAGAAGGATACTTGATTTGACATCACCGGTCCCCATTGCCCCTTTCGTCTTTGATCCTGAGGAACCGGAATCCAGGATGGTAAAGTTGAACCACCCGTCACACAATGAAATGCCGTTTGCACGGCAGCCAGGTAATATGAACTTTTGGTTAACCCAACTTTCAAATGATCCAATCTTACATCGATTTCCTCGGTTTGAGATTTCGAAATATTTATTACGCGGTGAGCAACCGAACGTCGGATTTTCTCCGGTTGAATCAGGCGGATACCCGCTTGCACTCGAGGCACTAAAAAGTCTTTTACTCGTCGAATTTCAGCAAGTCTTTTTTTCCAATTTTCTTCAGGAAAATTATTTGTAGCAAAAAAAGTAATTTCTTCGTTATTTGCAATATGGGCGATTATTATTTCAGCACCCCTTGCATCCATTAATATATGATTCCAGGATAAGACTAATACGGTCTGCTTATTTACAGACAATATCTGGAAATTTAAAGGAGCCTGCTTTATCGCATCAATATCCTCGTTGAAAAGGTCTTGGCACGCCGTAATGTTATTAAAATCTCCAATGTGCTCTTTTATTAAAATTGTATCTGAAGACTCAACTTGCCAATATGGTAATCGAAAAACCCATGAAGTCTTTAATCGAAGCGATATCATCCACAATAAAAACGGTATGGCATTTAGTCGTTTCTCCAATTCGCTTAGATCCGGTTTCTCGCCCAAAACCAGTGCTAGTCGACTAACATTTCCCTTATGACTATATCTCCTGTGATGTCGATCTAAAAACACCTGGAAATAGTCTGAGCCGTTGAGTGGATATCGATCCGGAAAATTCTGCGCCATTCTTGTTTCTTTCTATTTATTCATGAAACGAATAATTTCTGAAACGATAGCGTTTACAGTCTCTGTCTTTTCCCTATTTAATTCTTCTATTGGAATTACAGTATCAAATTGGCGCTCAATGAACAGTAATATTTCAATGAGAGAAAATGAATCCAGACCCAATGCAGTGAGCGATGAATCGGCCTGCAAGTCGACACCTTCAGCGACAAGATTATCTTTTATGAAGAGTATTAATTTTTCTCCAATTGCTTTATGATTAGTGTTCATTGACATATTACTTTAACTCACAAGTATAATTCATTTTTCGATGATAACAATGGCGCTAGCTATGTCCTTTAGATGGCTAAGCGAAATGTGTATTTGCCCGGCATTCAATGAACGAAAATAGGCCTCAATTTCACCCGAAAGATGAACGATCGGTTGTCCGGAATCATCGGGCAAAATCTCTACATCAAAAAATTCGAATCCACCCCGCCAACCCGTACCAAGCGCTTTAAGAAATGCTTCTTTGCCACAAAAACGGGCGGCAAAGTGTTGAGCGGCAACACCCTGTCCTTCGCAATACAAGATTTCTTTTGCGGAGAATATCTTTTCTTTTAAGGCCTTATTCTCAAGTTTGGCACCCATGCGTTGCACTTCAATTTGATCAATTCCTATTCCCAGAATCATGAAGATGAATGTAAGGATTCTAATGAACCCTACAACAAATATTATACTGTTTTCATACAATAACTTTAGGATCAACAAAGCGTATATTTTATGATGTACAAATTATTGGTTCATCTATCCAGGTCTGATCGGTCCAGGATCGATTTTTTGTCAAAAGAACACATTCAGGCTATTCATCGTAGCCCATGGTCAAACAGCAGGATGAAGGGGTCTCATCGCAGATTAAGTTCAAGCATTGCATGTTATGATTCCATTTGATATAATATCAGACACTATTTTAGGACTGATACAATTTACTGATCTCGATAAATGTTATACTCTCAAACTTTTACAATCTATCAACCAATAAAATCAACCTCTATGTGGTATCGAATGGCTTTTATGCTTTTTGTGGTTAGTACATTAACATCTTGCTCGGATGATGATGGCACTAGTAGCACCAACATTGAATTTTCGATGAGTTTCGATGAATCACTTCCACGGCTTGGAAATTTTGGTGAAGCGGTTAGTATTCCTGTAGGTCATGCAGCTCAGCATCCTGCAATGGAGGAAGTCAGTATTCATTATATAGAATTTGCCCCGAATGCGTTGACCCCACTGACAGCGGGTGCCATCGTTTACCAAGGTGAAGAAACGACGCAAGGAGGTGCAAGAGCCGTTGACTTCGAAAACGCCATCGTATCCGGGCCAGATGAAGTATTCTTGACCGTTGATCTTTCAACTATTCCGCCTGGAACATATGAGTGGGTCCGCGTTAGCTTAACCTATCAAAAGTATGATATTGCATATAGGTTAAGCGTTCCACCTCTAATTCAAAATCAGGATTTCACGGGTCGCCTCGCGTCCTTTGTGGGTTTCAATACATTCATTCAGTCACATGAATTGCGCGATTCCAGTATAACAGTGAATGCAAATAAACTTCAGGGCTACTGGGCCCTGGAGACGAGTATTGAAGTTGGTGGATTTTCTTTTGGGCAAGTACATCAAGGTGATGGTGCAGGTGTAACCGTTGTCAACCCGATCAATTCAACGAGTCCTGTCCCCGCAGGCTCATGTGTGGTAACCGGGCAATTTTCGGAACCACTTGTTATAACAGGCACCGAAAATTCAAACAAGCGTATAGATTTGAGTTTTTCAATCAACAACTCATTTGAATGGATCGATATAAATCCCGATGGCAAGTTTGAACCCGCAGTTGGAGAAACAGTAGTGGATATGGGGTTGCGCGGTCTACATCCACGCATTATAAATTGATGATGATACCAAAAAATTTCACCTCTATGAGTTGGATGTATTAAATTCTGACTCCGGTTTAATTTTTCGATATTTTGTGAGTACAACCATTGAAATCAAACCAACAATAGCGGCTAATGCACCGCCTAATAAAACCGCACCCAGCGCATACTGAAATACACCATTACCCAAGTCTTCCAAACCAATTTCCTTATCAAACGATATTTCATGGATCGGCATAGAAGTGAAGGTCGAAATGAACCAACCTCCAATTTTGTAACTTAAAAAAATGATGAAAGGAATAAAAGGTGGCAAGCTTATTTGAGCGATCAGTAACGATAAAGGTTTATTCAGATTTAATAAAAAACAGATAAGTATAATGGCCAACATCTGGAATCCCCAAATCGGAGCAACACCAAAAAATACACCTACCATCAAAGCAGCCGAAATTCTTGGATTGGAATGATCGCTGCTCAATATGTGCTGATGGAGTAATTCCTTAAATCCTTTTTTTTTAAAACTTCGGATTATTCTGACCGGATGCCAATACACAATAGCCAATATTAAAAGGTAAATATTCAACAAGGTTATCCGTGTAAAATCCTTTACTTTTTTGAAATGCGTAATACGCTCATCACCCGGAGGATAGTAAACATTGATTGGAACTGGTATAATATCCATATCAAGCCATGACAATCGAATGAGGATTTCGGCTTCATATTCATATCGATGGCTATAAAATTTCATTTTTTTCATCTGCATCAATGGATAGACGCGAAATCCTGATTGCGTGTCTTTTAATTTTCGCCCGGTAATCACCCAATACCAGAAGTTTGCAAATTTGTTTCCAAATGTACTGGCACCAGGTACATCCGCATGATCTAAGGTGCGCGTCCCGATCAATAATCCATCCGGATGATTTTTCAACCCTTCTAAAAATACCGGAACATCCGAAGGAAAGTGTTGTCCATCTGAATCTATTGTCATACACCGATCAAATCCTTTTTGAACAGCAATCTTAAAACCACTGCGCAACGCCTCACCTTTACCCTTATTTTTAGGTAAATGGACTACAGTCAATCGATTTTCAAATGCGCTTAAATATTCGCGTGTATTATCTGTGGACCCGTCATTCACCACAATAATATCATTTGTATAGTACAGCATCCCTTCTATAATCTCCACCAAGGTCTCGCCATGATTATAGGTAGGGATAAGTACACACATATTCCAGTCACTGAATTGTTTGTGGAATTCAGGAGATGACATAATATCCCGCTTTTAGTTTAAAAAATACTATGTCACCGTTAAACAACGTGCACGTTTTAATTTTTAACTCATCCACTTTCATTTCATAAGTGAGATTAATTTGGGCTTCAGCAAATTGATCAGGCAACCACATTTTGCTGAATTTGACAGAAGTTATAGATTTCAACTTAAACTCTTTTTGCAAGCCCTGTGTCAATGCATCCTGCACCATTTGGATCATACAGACGCCAGGCATAATCGGACGACCTGGAAAATGTCCTTTAAAGACCAAATGTCGTGGGTCAATAAGCACATTGGAATGTATACTCCCGTTTGCATCCACTACTGTGTTTATTTGGTAGAGCGCGTTCATTAATCCTGTAGTTGAAGGTTGTAAAACTCCATTCGCAAGTTAACAATAGATCGATGATTGATGGTAATTCTTGTCGGAATGTTATCCTCATATTCAGTAAATGAAGCCCATCTTTTCAGACGCGCCTTGCTCCCAATTCCAATTTTCATTAACGTATATTCTTCTTCATAAAAAAAATGCACATAGTCCTTTCTCCCAATGCAATTATCGATTCTAACAGCACTCTTATTTCGCATTCCGACGGCCTGCAGTTGCTCGTCTGAACTTGATAGACAGGAAAGAAAAAAAAGCATAAAATCATCTTTTATTTTATTTATTATAATCTTCTTGTTGAGTGGCGAAATGACATGATGCAAGATCATTTTATCTTCATTCAAGCTCATGTCCAACATCTTTTGACCTGTTTTAGTCGTCATAGAACATCGATACAGATCTCCTGCTTTTTTAAAAAACACAAGACCACTAAAATGCTTCTTTTGAAAGTATATATGCAGATCATAAACATGCTCATTCGAATCATTAAAAAACACAGAATGCAATGGCAGCCCTTCAACACTTATGGGATTGTCCTTATACTCTTTGTAAATACTTGGGCTACATGACTGACTGATCATGCATGATAATAAACAAAACAGTAAATAATTTCTTCTGCTCATCAGTTTTATATTGAAAAACACTCTTTCATTCGTCATAAAAGCTTTGTTCAATAACAGAAGGGAGTGAAACGACCTTGTATTCCATAGCCATTAACTTTTCAAGAATCCGCTCAAGTAAATGAGGCGTTGATTTTAAGTGATCATGCAATAAGAGAATAGAGCCGGGTTGGATTTTATCAAGTATACGATCGAATACTTTGTCTTCATTCTTGGTAACCGTATCAAGCGAACGTATTGTCCAACCCACAACTCGATACCCCTCTGATCTCACAACTCTGGCTATAGCCGGATTTGTCACACCATAAGGAGGTCTAAAAGCCAAAGGCCTGAGGCCTGTATATGCTTCAACAGCATCACGGTTCTTTTTTATATCCGCCGCAACCACAGTAGCCGGATAAAAATCATATAAATACGAATGTCGGAATGAATGCAAACCTATATCATGCCCTTCAGCACGCATCCGTTTTAAAATATCTCCGTCCATGGTTATTTTTCTTCCAATGCAAAAAAATGTAGCACGAACATTGTAATTTTTCAAAACATCAAGCACCTCCGGCGTTACGAGAGGGTCCGGGCCATCGTCAAAGGTGAGTACAATTTCTTTGTTGTTTGTTGAAAAGGAACATTGTGTTTCAATATAAAATTGTGAGCCAATCGAAAATGACCCCCACGTCAGAAAAATTAAATGGACGATCACAAGAACAACGTAGAACAAAATATTAACACCGATTGCCTGGTCTATGATAAACAGGACCAATAGGAATAACAGAAATACAATTGATACTGATTTAAAGTTAAGCATGACTCAGTAAGGAAAGCGTATAATTCGAATTATTATAGTTATTAAATACCAAGATGCGATCAATTTTAGATAACTCGCATTGAGTTAATTTAATGAAGTCGGGTACAATTTGTTTATTTATAATATTGGCTGCCAACCAGGTCGCAAAGGCCCCGGCTGTTTTATATTCACCACACAAATGTTTAAAAACAGCTTGGTTACAAGAATTCAATGCAGTTCTAACTACTTTCCCATACAGACTTTTTTGGTTTTCACCCCCATCAAATCCTAAAAGAACCAGGTCAATATCGTCTAGGGTAAAACCAAGGTTATTTAAAAAGTCATTTAATTTGTCATGCAATTCTTCAGAGGATGATGGTTTATAGATCATTTGCAAACCATCAATACGTGCGACAGCCGTTTCTGCCTTGACATTTCCTACTGAAAAAAAAGCGGCTCCTTCGCCTTGTGTACATCTAAGTCTCGATCCATTGCTTAGTATTCGCTCTGGAGCGGTAACCCTCGGTTTAAGCTTCGAAGTCACTTTTAAGTACATGTCAGTAAGTTCATCAGAAGCTCCTACCAATACATTTCTCGGCTTATCTCCGGCCTCCATCAAATGTATTGCCGCATCCATTAGTGCACTTTCAAATGAAAATCCCCGATGAACATAAGTGAAATTATAGTTATAACAACCCAACATAATGGCTATTTGCGCAGCTACATTATTGTGTGTTGATTGTATAAATTGGTTAGGTGATGCTATGGTTTCATCACTGTTATAAATTGCAGTTAAAAACTCCTCGGTATCATGTAAACAGCCCATACCAGTTCCAACAAGTATGGCATCCGGATTATCTACTCCGGCATCCAACAATACCTTTTTAGCCGTGCATACCCCCATACGCACCATACGTCCCATTCTCCTTAAGTACTTCGAAGAAATGTACGTTTTGTAATTTGGCTCGATCGCTCTTCTGGGCGTCCCTTGCAACAATGGAGAGGCTTGCCAAAAATCATCATTATCAAATGTATTTTGAGGAGAGATACATGATAGTGCATTTATGTAAACAGGTAATTTCATGATGTCTCAGAAAATACAAGAGCTGAACAATTACCACCAAATCCAAATGAATTAGATAAAACAGTCCTGATTTTTGCGTCAGTTTCTAATTCTCTTATTGGCTCTATATTTAATTCGTCTATTGCTTCTTTGAAATTTAAATTTGGCACTAACATTTTATTTTTCATGAGCAATATAGAGATCACGGCCTCAATCGATCCCGCCGCTGCAAGTGTATGGCCGGTATAACTTTTTGTCGAACTAAATCGTGGAATATAATCTTTGAATAAGTTTTTTATTGCCAATCCTTCTGACAGGTCATTATTAGCAGTCGCAGTACCATGTGCATTTATATAATCGATATCAGAAATTTTTAAATTGCCTTTATGCAAAGCCAATTGCATAGCATGAAAAGCACCTGCTCCTTCCGGCGATGATGCGGTTTGATGAAAGGCGTCGTTTGTATTACCAAATCCTCGTAATTCACAAATCGGAAGTGTCCCGGAATCACTTATGGACTGTTCGGATTCCAAGGTCAAATAGGCTGCACCCTCCCCCAGGTTCAATCCATTCCGTTTTTTATCAAATGGACGACACCACTTATCATCTAATATTTTAAGTGAATTAAAGCCGTTAAGCGTATAGAGTGTTAGCGCATCCGTTCCACCGACTAATACTTTGTCTAGCAGATTGTTTTGAATCATACGTGCTCCTAGAATCATGGCATTAGATGATGAAGAACAAGCTGTGCTTATGGTGCTAACAAATCCATTTATACCCAAGTAATCTGCAATGCGCTCTGTACTATCACCACAATCATGAGAACTCATCTGATGGAGAATTCCATTTAATTCTTGATTATTCAGATATTTTTTAAAAGCTATTTCACTTTTGTCAATACCTCCGACGCTGGTTGCCGAAATTAATCCTGTACGTAAGTGGGATTCCATTTCAGCATCAAAATTCCAGGCCTCCTGAGCTGCAATCATCCCAAGTAAAGCAGTTCTACTGTGTGATTTAGCAGAATCCAAATGAAGCATCAAAGCTAATTCTTCGTTTGAAAAATCGACTTCACCTGCCGGCAAAATTCCCTTATATTTTGTGTCGAGGTGTCGTATTTTTTTTATTCCCGATTTTCCCTGTAGCAGTGCATTTTTTGTTTCACCAATGGCACAACCCAATGCGGAAATAATTCCTAATCCTGTTATATAGATCTTGCTCGACACTACGCAGTCTTCTCAGCGACGAATTCTGCCATCGTTCTTAAAGAATAAAATATTTTTTGCCCTTCTTCTTTCGATTGAATCTTAAGCCCATATTCTCTTTCCAACATGACAATAATTTCAAGTGCATCAATTGAATCCAATCCTAGTTCAGATTCAAACAACGGTTCATCCGGGTCAAATTGATCAGGTGTTACGTCTTCAAGATTCAATTGCTCGATAATCTGGAGTTTTAAATCTTCTAATATCTTTTCCATATTTCTACCAATTTTCTTACGACTGTTTACTTATCCAGTCTTTAAATTTATTCATATTTAAGGTGTCTTTACCTTTCATCTCAGTTTGATCAGATATCCAACCCATATTAACATTACAATGAGTTGCATTCACTTCACAGGATCCCACAATAGCCGCATTTAGTGTACCTGACTCAAACAAAGCTTTGATGTACAAGTATATGAATTCTAAATCAAAGTTTTCCTGAATAAAAAAACAGTGTTCACCAGTGATTTTGTGCTTGATAGCAAGTTCTCCGATCAAGATATTTGGCAATGTGTAGACAAACAACGACGGGCTGGGAATTCGCGGTTCAAGCCGGTAGTACGAATTGTGAAAAGCCTGATCCGTCTGAATTGATGAGAATGAGTTCACTAAAAATATTCCGACCTGGCTTCCCGAAATAATAGGGTTCTGTAATGGTGGCAACGACTCAGCCGCCAGAATTCCAACTTTGCAAAACTCATCCATTTTGTAAAATTTAGAATATTTCATTTCTAACTTCTGATAAATGTCCTTTGCGTACATCTTCAACGACATCCCGGAACCAGGTCCTGAAAATATTTGATCTCCGTCCAGATAGTATCCGGACAGATTCAAGACTGTGCTGTGATTCAGATACAATGTCATACTCAACGTTTCCTGATAACCAAAGCGGCATTACTTCCACCAAAACCCGAAGAAGTTTTAAGGCATGAAGTTAGATTGGCTGATTTATTTTCTTCTATAATATTCAAAGGTAAAGTCAATCCATGCTCTTCGTATCCTACAGACTTATAGAGCCGATTGGTTTTGAGGGCCTGCACAGCGCCCAGTGTTTCAAGTATTCCTGCAGCACCAAGTGTGTGACCCCAATATCCTTTCAGGCTCTGAGTCGGTATATGCTGCATACTCAGACCATTGAATGCCTGAGCTTCCATTTCATCATTATATCGTGTCCCGGTGCCGTGTGCATTAATTAGATCAATTTGATTGTGGTTAGAAGTTTGGATTGCGGTGTGAATCGCTTTTTTTAGCCCTTCTCCTGTACGTGAAGGGCCTGAAATGTGGTTTGCGTCATTGTTAATACCGCCACCCAGGAATTCAATTTCTGCGCCGTCGCCGACAGACGAAATAATGGCGGTAGCACAACCTTCACCCAAGGTAACGCCTTCACGATTCGCGTCAAATGGCCTACAGGGAAGTTTATCCATAGCTTGCAAGGAAGAAAACCCTTTTAATGTGAATTCGGAAAGAATATCTACTCCACATACAATCGCATGCCGAAGTTGACCTGCTCGTATCATGCGACAAGCCATGATGATGGCCATGAGGCCCGATGTACATGCATTGCTAATAATGAGCGGAGTCCGCGACAAATTAAAATGACCTTGTATTCGTTTAGCTGAGGAAATGAGGTGAAGAGGATGACCCGGAGAGCCATCGTACTGGTCCATCAGGTCTATATTTCCTTTTGTCGATGCCAAAATGAGTTGAACATCTTTCAATTCAGAAATTTCATTTGTTTGACGTAGTGCTTCATCAATCGAAATGACCGCTAATGATTCAAATCGACTAAATTCATTTGGCACTTGCAATTTAATACGGTGTGAAATAAGTCCTGAATCCTGAATAGCTGAAACAAAATATTCACCAAAATCGTATTTTATTTTAGAAATTTCTGATTTATTAATCTCAAAATTATGAATATGATCCTCAGAAGAAAATCCCAGTGAAGAAATCATATTTGAACCTATTAAAAAAGATCTGTTTTTCATTTCGTGATCACATTCCTTTCCGCTAACCAATTTATAAAATATTCTGGATAAGTGAGTATTAAATCACCAGTATCAACTTCCACAAATACCTGTTCTGTTTGACCTGAAGCAACGAACTCATTTGTTGTATCATTAAATATTTTGTACTCAAATATTATTTTCGCTGCTTTGCAATAAATATAACGAACTTCAATTCGAGCCAGATCGCCATATCTTAGAGGTTTCTTATAATCACAAGCAAGTTTCACCACCGGGATAAGAATACCATGTTCCCTCATCTCACGATATCCGATTTCATACTTCACACCAAAGGCCTCTCTACCAACTTCCATATATTTCACATAGTGCCCATGCCATACAACATCCAACGTATCGACTTCATGAAATCGCACTTCTATTATTTTCTTCTCAAATAAATTCATTGCGTTCAATCTATTTTTTTGTATTTAAGGATTCAAGGAATATTCCCATTTTTCCTCGCATGACCAGATTTGTATCTACAAAAGTATTTATGTCGTAAAACCACATATTAAAAACTGATCGTTCAATAGTTACTTCAGTAGTTAGCTGATCACTAATATTCGGATATTCAAGTATTTCAATATTTTTGAATGTAGAGATAAACCCTAAAATTGGATTCTCGTTAAGCGATTGATGAATGAATCCTGATCTGGCGGCTGCGGTTTGAGCAGCATTTTCCATCAACCCCGCCGCCGTAATTTTTCCTTCGTTGATAAATAAAAAATCTAAACCTATTAAAAATGTGCTGGTAGCTGAATTTTCGTCAATATAAAGTAGTTGATCAACACAAATCATTGGAATGCGTTGAGGTATCAAATCCTCGATTGGATATTTAGTGCAATTCGCCTGTTTCATATTAGGGGAAGCCAAGATATTACAAATTATCATGTAAGTGTAGGTTGTGGTGAAGCTCATTGATTTCACAACATCAGAGGATGATCACGTAGCATCAATTGCTTCATCCATCACCTTTGGCTGATCGTCTATACCCCAGTAATCATAGAAATTGAACCATTGCTCAGGATGAGGTTGAAGGACATGTTCAATGTGCCCAATGTAGTCTCTTATCATGGCTTCGACATTGCCTTCGCTTTCTTCTTTTCCTTCAAAAGCATAGAAATTGTAGTCGCGATTCGATTCTTTTATTGCAAAAACAAAGAGATATGGTACGCCAAATCTAACCGCCAGCTCAAATGGTCCTCTTGGAATTTTCACAGGTCTTCCTAGAAAATTCGTTTGATATATCTTCTCTCTGCCATCATTGAGTATCCTGTCGCCGTGTATGCAAATGAATTCATTGTTCGACAATGCCCGACTGATGTCTAACAAATGAGAAAAATCTTCTTTGACCGTTATTATCTTGAACGCTCTATTCTTCAGACTTTTTTTGAGCACCCGTTTAATCGCCTCGTGCTCAACATCAAACATGATAACATTTACCGGACGATTCGCATTTTTAAGAAAATGGCCGGCAATTTCCCAGTTGCCAACATGTGCTGAAATTAAGATACCTCCCTTATCCTGGGAAGCCATTTTGGTAAGGTAATGATGCCCATCAAAATTCACCTTAAAGTAATCCGTATTACCAGCAAGAATAGAGACCTTATCCAGAATAGTTTGACCAAAGCGATAGTAAGATTTGAATGTATATCTGAGTGTCTTGAGCCTACCGAACTTCAGCATTTCACGGAAATAAAACCTCATATATCGATTCGCCTTCCGATCAAATAAAAAGAAGTAAGACGTGACGAAGTACAGGAATATGTAGGCTCCGCGAATACCACCCTTTTCAAGTACAAACAGAAAAATTCGATAAGCTAGTCCGTTGGCTTTGCTTTTCCCGTCCCAGTCGGTCTTCTTATTGCGTTCACTCATTGATTACAGTCGCACACAATGACACTTGAATTATCCTTCAACACCAGCACTTATCTGATTAAAAATATAGGTGTAAAGCTGTTCAAATGTTTCAATTTTTCGAATTTCTTCCTGGTCTACTTTGAAACCAAAATTTGCTTCAAGGATGACGACAAGATCGACAAAATCCAGGCTATCCAAATCGAGGATTTCTGTCAATAAGCCATCAGGTCGAATGAATTGCTGATCAATTTCAAACTCGTCAGCGAGTACTTTGTTTACTTTTTCTATGATAGTGGGTGTCATTGTGTTACCAGCAGTTATAGTACTTTTTTTATAATTAGTGAGGAATTTGTTCCTCCAAACCCAAATGAATTAGAAAGAAATATATCAATATTTTTATCAACGACTTCTGAAGCGATATTGAGCTTTGCAGAAGATTCATCAGGATTCGCAAAGTTAACATTAGGAGCGACAAAAGAGTCTCTCATCATAAGTAACGAATATACAAGTTCACTTGCGCCTGCCATCCAGCATTCGTGACCGGTCATCGATTTTGTGGAACTCACCAGAGGTCTCGCCTGGCCAAAAATTTCATGAATGGCTTCAGCTTCGCTTTTGTCTCCGATAGGTGTAGAGGTAGCATGCGCATTTATATAGTCAATAGAGGAAGGAGGAATTCCAGCATTTTCGAGGGCCATTTTCAATGAACAGACCGGACCGAATACACTGGGTTGAGATATATGTGCACCGTTTGATGAAAATCCATACCCGATAATTTCACCTAAAATAGGCACCCCCCTTTCCTTTGCTGACTCCATACTTTCGAGAAAAAGTGTTGCTGCGCCACCACTTGGCACAAGACCGTCCCGATCCCGATCAAAGGGTCTGGAAGCTGCTAGAGGATCAGACTCTCTAGTCGAAAATACGCTGAGCCCGTCAAAACTTGCCATGGCATACGGATTGATTTCCTGGGCACCACCACAGATGATTCGTTTTTGCAATCCATTTCGAATGAACAAATATCCAAGACCTACAGCGTGCGATCCGCTGGCACAAGCAGCACTCACTGAAAAATTTATACCCCTAAGTTTGAATATTGTAGAAAGGTTCATGGTGACAGTGGAGTTCATCGATTGAAAAATCGAACCTGATCCAAGTAATGTTGTATCACCTTTCGAACGAACGATATCATATGATTCTACCACGGCTCGTGAAGAACTGTCATTTCCATAAATCACGCCAACATCATGAGAATCCAGGAAGTCTTGATCCATTTGAGCTTGATCCAATGCTTCCTTTGTTGCTACCACGGCATATTCTGCCTGCTCGGCAAGTACCAATCGCTGACGTCTGGTAAGTACTTCTTTCAAATTGGGTGCATCCACCATGCCGGTAAGGCCTGAGCGGAAACCGATTACTTTGCGGGAATTATCGAGAATAATACCCGATCGACCCTGGTAAAGTGAATCACGAACTTCTTTCAAATTTTTACCTATACACGAATAAATACCTGTGCCGGTTATGACCACTCGATTCATCTGCACGCATGACTTTGTTACACACAAGAAACAACTTTTTTTACGCACGGTTGTGCGTGTACTTCAAGAAATGCGAATCAATCGAAAATTGGCGGATTCAGTTTTTCCATTCACAACAGAAACAACACAATCCTGGAATTTATGAGTAGAGGCCGCCGTTAACTGAAACGACTTCACCAGTAATGTATGAGGCTCCCGGAGACGCCAGAAATGCAACGCATGCAGCTACTTCCTCCGGATTGCCAAACCGACGCATGGGTATATTTTTTTTAAGATCATCCTCTGAAATGTCAGCTGTCATATCCGTACGGATGAATCCTGGTGCAACGCAATTGACCGTCACCTTTCGTTTGGCTGTTTCCTGAGCCAGAGCCTTGGTTGCTCCAATAACGCCAGCCTTCGCCGCAGAATAGTTCGTCTGACCTGCAACCCCTCTCAGTCCCGATATAGAAACCACATTCACAATCCGACCATATTTATTTAGGATCATGGGTTTCAACACAGTTTTTGTTACGTTATAAAACCCATCCAGATGCGTGCTGAGTACATCATCCCATTCCGAATCCTCCATCCAGAGTAAGGCATTATCTTTTCTGATTCCAGCATTATTGACAAGAATTTCAAAGTGGCGATCATCAATTGCCATCCAGTTCTCTAATGTTTGACGCGTAGCCACCCTATCTGCCACATCAAATTTTATTAAATCCGCCTGTCCACCGCTTCGCTCGATATCATTTTTTACTTCAATGGCAGCATCTTCACGTGTACGGTAGTTGATTAACACAAAATAACCCATCTTAGAAATCTTTTTCGCACAAGCAGCTCCAATCCCTCTTGAACCTCCGGTGATGAGTGCGTATTTAATTTTCTTCTTCGTGTCGATAACTTAGTTATTTATGGTATTCTTCGAATATATGAATATTGCTATCACCTCAGATAGTAAGAACAGATTATTTCAAAGAAAATATTTTCAATTTATTCTGACTTTTATTTGTCTAATCAGGGTCCCAGTTTTTTAGTATACTCTTAATTCGATTTAACTCGGTTGCGAGGCTCACATCTTCATCAGGCCTTTCGTCGACTAAAGAAATCGCATCGTAAATTACACGTGTTGCCGGCGCCATTTTTTCTGCTATATTCAATTGTTTAATAGCACGCACAACGGCAAGCGCCTCAATAGCCAGGACGTCAAATGAATTTTCAATCACACGTCCCGACATAAGAGCAGCATTGGCTCCCATGCTGACAATATCTTGATTATCATTATTGCATGGAATGCTATGAACGTACATAGGATTAGAGAGCGTTTGATTTTCGGCTACTGTTGAAGTTGCCGTAAATTGTGTGCCTTGGAGTCCAAAATTAAAACCTAGACGACCGGCATTAATAAAAGGAGGCAGTTTTTCATTCAATCGATCATTTAATAAATAATTCAATTGACGTTCTGCCAACATTGATAATTTTGTTATCGCAATTTTAATCTTGTCCATTTCAAATGAAACATAATCTCCATGAAAATTACCACCATGGCAAATTTCATTATTTTCATCCAAGACAATTGGATTGTCATTTGAAGAATTCAATTCGCATTCCAGTACGAATTGTGCAGCTTGAAGTGTATCATAAATTGGTCCTAAAATTTGAGGAATGCACCGAATAGAATAATATTCCTGAACCTTATTCTTTAATTTATCGCCATTTATAGGTTGCTTGTATAAATCTTCCACCCGACATCTTGTAAGATTACTCTTTTCTAATAAATCTCGCATGGAGGCAGCTACCCAATGTTGACCAGGGTGCCATTTAGCTGTATTCAATAGATCTGAGAGATGGTCATCAAATGACTCGACGATTTCATTGACCATGGCCGAAAGTCGTAGCGACCATGTCAAAAGTTGATTGGCTCGTATCGAATTAATCAATCCAATACCCGTCATGGCAGAAGTGCCATTCATCAGAGCCAGTCCTTCTCGAATGTGAATTTGTAAAGTATTGAGCTGAGCATGTTCAAAGGCCTCTTGTGCTGGCGTGAGAACGCCTTTGTAATAGACCATACCTTCACCTATCATGCCCAAAGCCATATGAGCAAGTTGTACAAGATCTCCGCTGGCCCCTACTCCACCATGGGAATACATAACTGGCAAAATGTCACTATACAACATATCCCGAAGAAGAAGAACCGTATCGGGATGTATTCCGGATCGGGCTGTCATAAGCGAGACAAGCCGGGCTATAACCGTAGCTCGTGATTCCATCGCAGTCAACATTTGACCCATTCCACTTGCATGACTTCGAATGAGATTGTATTGAAGTTGCTGCCTGTCATCATTTGGGACAATGAACTGAGCCATGGGTCCAAAGCCGGTATTCACGCCATAGATGACTTTATCTTCAGAGAATTTGTTTAGAAAATCAAAGTTCTCCCGAACCCGGTCAAGTTGAGTCTTATCAAGAACGACTTGCACATCATTTTCAAAGAGAAGATGTTTGAAATCCTCAAGATTTAATTTGCTGTGCCCAATGACCACTTTCCTCATCGCTTGTGTTTATTTTCGCCAAAATAAAATGGTCTTTTTGGCGAAGCGCAAATATAGATGAATAATAGGAATGGTTGGGATGTCCGTTGTCAAAGAAATCATGTTCTTTTATGTTCTAAGCCTCAACAGGGCAGCGATAATATTGAATACCTGACCTTAGGGAATTTATGGTCTTTTCAAATCACGTAATGAAGATTTTTCTAAAAATCCTTGTTTTCTGTTTCACGTTTGTGATTTTGCTCGTGCTTGGCTTTGTACTTTTTGCTGAGTTTTGTACTGATATTGATCCTCCAATAATTGAAGATCAATCCATTGTGGCCATTGAAACAAAGGAGGTCTCAAATCACACTTATCAGCTTAAAAACAATTGGCTTAGAAAAGACGAGACCGGTATTTGGGAGCTATACGCTGAAGGAAGCCCATTTAATCGAGGTTTCGCCATCGGTAAAATGTGTATTCAATTACTTGATTATCAGGAAGAAGTATTTACAAGTCAACTTTATGAGATCGTTCCTGGTGCACTATATCGTTCCTTTTTAATCAAGGGAATGCGGATTTATAACCGAAAGCTTGCCGATTTTGTACCCATCGAATATCAACGAGAAATTTACGGTGTCTCGCTCTCAGCACCAGATGGGTTAGACCATATCGGATCAAAATACCAACGCAAACTCAGTTTTCATGCCGCACATGACATTGGACATGCATTTCAGAATATGGGATTTGTGTCCGGTTGTACGGCTTTGACCATGCGCGATAGCAGTTCGAATGGCACTATCATTTTAGGTAGGAATTTTGATTTTTATGTTGGTGAGGAGTTTGCACAGAACAAGATCATGTCCTTCATCCGTCCAGACAATGGATATGCCTTTGCCTCAATTTCCTGGCCAGGCATGATGGGGGTTGTATCCGGGATGAATGAAAAAGGAATTTGTATCGCCTTAAATGCGGGCCCTTCTGATATGCCCAAGGGAGTGAAAACACCTGTTACCATCCTGGCACGCGAAATATTGCAATATGCTTCAACTTTGGACGAAGCAAAATCAATCGCACTGAAACGCGATGTATTTGTCTCAGAAAACTTTATCATTGCATCGGGGAGAGAAGATCAAGCTATCATCATCGAAAAAAGTCCTGGTTCAACAAGTTTCTTTGAAACCACTCATATCCCCCTGGTGTGTACGAATCATTTTCAAACTGCAAAAAACCTAAATATATCTTCCAACCTGTCAGCACAAACCGAAACTTCTTCGGGCTATCGGTTTGAGCGTGTAATGGAATTACATGGTTCTAGTTCGCATAACAAGGTAGATGATTTGATTTCGATCTTACAAAACACACAAGGATTAAACAACAAAAATTTAGGACTCGGCAACGAACTCGCAATTAATCAACTAACTGGCCATCATTCAATTATTTTCAATCCTTCAAAAAAGCTAATTTATGTGGCTGGAGTGCCTTCGCAAATCGGGCCTTATTTTATCTACAATCTGGATAGTATTTTTAATTATAAATACCACACTCCACAACGATTATGGACGGACACTCTACCATCCCACGAGCTTTTACATTCCCCTTCCTATAACAATTTCAAAAATTACAGAAGAATAATTAAAAAAATCGTGCATGCTGCGAAAGAAACTTTACCATTATCTGCGGAAGAAATTTCAGATTTTATAAAATTAAATCCCAATCATTATGAAGCCTATATGCACATTGGAGACTATTTTGTGGCCCACAATAACTGTGCTCAGGCATTAACATATTGGAACAAGGCCTTGCACATGCCTATACCCTGGGAGCGTGATCGACACGACATTCAAATACGCATCGAAAAATGCAAGTAAATAACATTAAAGTACAAGCTTTGAATTAATATCCCATATTAATAAATTCCAGGTTTTATCGTCACTAATGTATTCTCTAACGCATTCAAATCCAATACTTTGATGTGCCCGAATTGAAGGCTGGTTTTTAATATCCACTTCGGTTACGATATAATCGAAATTACTCCTTAACGTTGATTTCATTTTATTATAAAGACCATTAAAAACCCCCTGACGACGATATGCCTTGGCCACACAAATCTGACCCATAAGGACATAATTTAATTCACAAATTAATTCGCCATTAAATACGGCCGTCTCTAATTCTTCGCTCATGGGAACAAGTACTGGAATGTCTTTCGCAAATTTTTTAAGCATTACCAACGCATAGCCAGCAAGTAAATCATGATCGCGAGCGACAATATGACAATAAGGTTTACTCATGTCAGATAATATTTGGCGATTGTGATGAACTGTCACGAAGCCTTCCTTTGCCATTTGAAATTCGGAAAGGGCAGCTGGCAGATTTTCTGCCTGAAGTGTGAGGATGGCTTCTAGATCACACTTGTTGCTTGCCGTATCATAAATCATCACCGATCAACTTTATTATGTAGTCCTTGGAATTGGCATCCTTGACATCCACAAAATTCCACTCCCCCTGATTTCTGAACCAGGTTAATTGTCGTTTAGCATACCGTCTACTGTTTTGCTTAATCAATTCAACAGCGCGTTCACGCTGTATTTTTCCATCAAAAAAGTCAAATAATTCTTTGTAGCCTACTGTTTGCAATGCTTGCTCATGTTTGTAAGGTAGTAGCGAACGTGCTTCTTCTTCTAATCCTTGTCTCATCATATCATCAACTCGCATTTCGATCTTGGAATACAGTTCTTCGCGATCTCTCATCAAACAAACAAGTGTGATTTTGAAATCCCGTGTCTTTTGTTGCCCAGATAAATAGAATGAGAACGGGTTGTTGGTTTGCCTACACACTGACAAAGCACGCATCACGCGATGGGGGTTGTGTAGATCAGCCTGCTCAGCGTATACGGGATCAGCCTGTCTCAATTCTCGTGCAAGCACAGCCAATCCAAGATTGTCCAGATCGTGTTGGAGCTTTACTAAAATATTGGCGTCCACAGAAGGTATATGATCAAATCCTGATACCAGTGCACGAATATAAAGCCCTGTTCCCCCGGTACAGATTACCACCTGGTGTTTCGTGAACAATTCAGACAATCGTGCCAAGGATTGTGACTCAAAATCCGCAGCCGTGAAAATTGTTGTTATTGACAATTCATTAATGAAGTGATGTTTAACCTTGGCCAATTGCGCAGCAGTCGGTTTTGCTGTGCCAATATTCAGTTCCTTATATATCTGTCTGCTGTCAGCCGAAAGAATTTCAGTCCCCCAATAATTGGCCAGATCGATGGCCAGATCGGTCTTTCCAACAGCCGTGGGCCCTCCTACAACTATAAGATGCTTTTTTTGAACTGAAGATGTGGTGAGCATAAGCCGCGTAGAATCAGAATATGTATCTTGCGAAATTACAAATCTAAAGTACGCCCGGCACTATGTTATACTACATACTGAAATATATATCCAAGGTCATGATGCGCGTATACTTTGGCAAAGTGTATATTGACGGTCTTGAAAAAGTTCCAAAAGACAAGCCACTAATTCTGGCGGCAAATCATCAATCGGCCTTTATTGAACCTGTTTTATTGGGCGGCATTATGTCTTTTCCAGTCCATTTTATTACACGTGGTGATATTTTTGTAAAACGCTTCATGTGGTTTTTTAAATCAACTAATCAGATACCGATATTCCGTTTTCAGGACGGATTCAGCAGTATGAAAAAAAATATGGACAGCTTTCAGTATGTCTATGACGCTCTAAAAAAAGGAGCACGTGTCATTATTTTTTGTGAAGGACATATGAAATGGGAAAAAAAACTTCATTCTTTACAATTGGGTGCGGCACGCATGGCTCTTGGAGCATACATGCAGGATCGAGACCTGGATATTTACGTCGTTCCGATCGGAATTAATTATGAAGATCACTTGACTTTCAGGCGTTATGTTAAAATTTCATTTGCAGAACCCATTCGGTTAAAGGATCATACAGCCGATGTCGATAAGAGCCAACGCCAGGCACTCAAGTCCGTAACTGAAGAATTAGGAAAGCGACTAAAACCCGAAGTCATTCACATTGGAACAGAGGACCACTACGAATTGGGCAATGCCCTATTGGCATTGAATGATAACAATGAAAAACGGAATTTTTTCCCATTTTTCACGGTAAACAGAGAAACGATCCAGAAGAGCATACAAGCCGCAAGTAGAACAGAAGAACTCGATCACAATCCTGAATTTTTAAAAGACGTAACAAACTATTTCAATGGCATTGGAGATAATTTTGTTTACCGTGATTATGTTTTAAAACACCCGGAAGATTTCGGATTAGTACATAGACTGTATTTTTATTGCATTGTTATGCCTCTGGGATTACTGGGTGTCCTTATTAATGGCCTACCGTTGTTTTTATCCAATAAAACAACACACGATCGCACGTCTATTCCTGAGTTTGTTGGCTCAGTAAAAAGTAATCTTGGTTCCATTTTCTATTTAATATTTGCGTTGATTGTCCTAATACCATTGACTATTATAAATTGGAAAATAGGATTAATCGCGTTCTCCATATTAATTTTATCTGGCCTTTTTGCATTATATTATTGGGATCGCAAACTCTATTGGAAAGCGCATCGAGAATTAAAAGATATCTCCGAAGAAAAACGGCAAGAATTAATTTCCTTAAGAAAAAAGATCAATGAAACCATATAAAATGTCATCTCTGAAATTGTGTGTCTTCCTGTTGACCATAATTGTTTCTATTCCGATTCAAGCCCAACAGTATGCTTTAGTCCTTCATGGTGGGGCAGGACACCAGACCCGTGAGCGATACTCTCCGGAAGAAGATGCAGCTTACCGCCAAAGTCTTAAAAATGCGTTGCAAACCGGCCGGCACATGTTGGCCAAAGGAATTCCAAGTGTTGATGTCGTAGAAGCTGTTATCTCACAGTTAGAAAATGATTCACTCTTTAATGCAGGAAGAGGATCGGTTTTAAATATCAATGGCGAAGTTGAATGCGATGCCTCCATCATGAACGGACAAAATAAAAACGCTGGAGCAATAGCCGGCGTCAAACATTTAAAAAACCCTATTCAGACAGCAAGACTAGTAATGGAAGAGTCTCCGCATGTCATGTTATCTGGAAATGGTGCCGAGAAATTTGCCCAAAATTATGATGTCGATTTCGTTGACAATTCGTACTTCATTACAGCCAGAAGGGCTGCTGGATTTAAGGCGAAGATGATGAATAAAAAACATGGAACGGTTGGTGCAGTAGCGCTCGACACAAATGGGAATATTGCTGCTGCTACTTCCACAGGTGGTATGAGTGACAAAGCGTTCGGACGAATCGGAGATTCGCCAGTAATTGGTGCGGGAACATATGCGGATAACAAGACATGCGGAGTATCATGCACAGGGCATGGAGAATATTTTATCAGGTACGCTGTCGCTTACGATATGTCGGCCATTATGGAGTATGGTAAGATGACTGTCTCTGAGGCTGCGCATACAATTATTCAGACCAAGCTAAAAGAAATCGGTGCAGAAGGTGGACTTATCGCTTTGGACGCGCAAGGAAATATTGCCATGGAACATAACACACCCGGTATGTTCAGAGGTTATGTCAACAACAGCGAGCTCTTTGTTGCCATTTATGGCGATGAATAATCTTGATACATGATGATCACGCTCCCTGTAAAGGACGACATTTACTTAGCTCAATTATCCCGAGAGGATATTCCGGGACTGGTATCAGCGATCAATGACCCCCAAATCGCTTCAAATACAATAAGTATTCCCTATCCATATTCATTGACTGATGGATTGGATTTTCTTAGACTCTGTGTGGAACGTCAACGATCTGCCGGCTATTATACAGACTGGGTCATCAAAAGAGAGGATGAAGTTGTTGGTGGTATAGGCTTACTTTGTCAGGATGGCTATCAATCACATCGCTCAGAGTTTGGTTATTGGGTGGCCTCAGCGTATCGCAATAAGGGAATCATTACAGGTGCGATAAAAACCTTTGTTCAATTTGTTTTTGATAAATTGCATTTTGTACGATTGGAAGCTCACACTTTTTGTGACAACGTCGCTTCACAAAAAGTATTAGAAAAAAACGGATTTTTGCGTGAAGGAATGCTTCGTAAATATGTCCAAAAAGAAAATGCATTAAAAGACGTTTACTATTTTAGTAGGCTACATCCATCTATTTCAACATAAGCTAGAATAAGACTAAATGAATATTAACCAGCTGATCAAAACATATGCTCTTCCGGTAGTCGGTTTATTGTTATTGACCACCATATTTTTCTACCCACAGCTTCAAAATAAATCCATTACACCTTCCGATATAACCCAATTCAAAGGGATGTATCAGGAAATAGGGGATTACAAAAAAACGACAGGAGAACACTCCTGGTGGACTAATTCGATGTTCGGCGGTATGCCCACGTACCAGATTTCTAGTCGGCAACCAACTAATTTACTTCAATATGTCGACAAGGCACTTCAACTGTATATCAAACGGCCCATTGGACTTTTCTTTCTCGTCATGTTCTGTGCATATATTTCATTATTGCTATTTGGCAGTCCACCCTGGGTTAGTTTTTTCGGTGCTGCAGTAATTGGTTTG
Source organism: Saprospiraceae bacterium (assembly GCA_965249735.1). Classification (GTDB taxonomy): domain Bacteria; phylum Bacteroidota; class Bacteroidia; order Chitinophagales; family Saprospiraceae; genus JANQSS01. Next base: position 137,975 of record CBDFMS010000017.1, read on the forward strand.
AGTGTCAGTAATTTTTTATTATTTGGTTCTGGTCATATGACCAAATTGAAGACAGTGGGATATTGTATTCCGCTTTTTATGGGGCTGTATCTTGCCTATTATAAAAATGTGTGGGTTGGAATTGCCTTGTATGGTATCTCCCTTGGATTAGCTCTTTTAAGTAATCATCCACAAATGCTATACTACATGTTGTTTAGCCTACTGGTGTTTGGGATGATTCAGCTGATCGATGCAATAAAACAAAAGAAGATCGCTTCGTTTGCTAAAACAACAGGGGGATTACTTGTAATATCTGTCATTGCATTGGCCTCTTCGGCGTCTAAAATTCTACCTACCCTTGAGTACGCTGAGGATACGATGCGCGGTAAACCATTGTTAACGACGACAGCAAATGCAGATTCCAAATCATCAGTTGTTGAGGGATTGGATTGGCAGTATGCAACTAACTGGAGCAATGGCTGGATGGATGTCATCGCAGGTTTTATTCCGGGAGCTGCCGGAGGTGGAAGCGGTGAAAAAGCACCAAAAGGATCTCAAACCGTCAAGAACTTCAAAAAGAAGGGAGCCAGAGTTCCGGATGACATGCGATTACCCTTATACTGGGGGAGTATGGGCTCCACCGGAGGTGCCTTTTATTTTGGAGCTGTTCTTTTATTTTTACTTCTTCTTCAATTTTTTATAGGCGATAAAAAATTATCATTTTGGCTTGGAGTCTCTCTTCTACTTATGGTACTAATGTCAATGGGAAGAAACATGGAATGGTTGAATCGCTTCTTCTTCGACTACTTTCCATATTTCAATAAATTTAGGACTCCAAATTCGATCTCCTCCGTCATGGCAGCAATTATCGGACTCGGTGCAGCATTCGGATTGCACCACTTAGTCATAAAAGATTGGAAAACAGATGTGCTTAAAAAATCGATTATTTATTCCGCAGCTCCCCTCGCATTAATTGCCTTGTTTTTTGCGACAATAGGACCCGGATTTTTTGATTTTAGCGCCGCTTCAGATGCACAATATGCAACTCAAGGTTATGATACGAATGACTTAATAGCCGATAGAAAGTTGATGATGAGAAAAGATGCTTTTCGTTCATTAATTTTTGTTCTTTTATCTGCCGTTACCGCCTGGATGTATGTCCTTGGAAAATTTAAAAATTTAATTCTCATATTGGTCATCACTATTTTGGCCATATTAGATCAAACTGGAATTGGCAAACGTTATTTTTCACTTGACGAATTCAAACCAAAACGAAGTCTGGAACAAACATTAAAGCAACGTCCGGTAGATGAACAAATATTACGACTCGAAAACAATCGCGGTGCATATAGAGTGTATGATTTAAGTGTAAATACATTTAATTCAGCAACAACATCGTATTGGCACAATACAATTGGAGGCTATCACCCGGCCAAACTGCAACGATTTGAAGACATTAAAAACAACCATCTTTATAAAGGAAATCAAGCCGTTATCAATATGTTGAACGGGAAATACATTATCACCCGTGAACAAAAATTGCAGCAAAATCCGCAAGCATTGGGAAATGCATGGTTCGTAAACGAAATAAAGGAAGTAATTTCCAATGACGATGAAATCAATTCACTCACAGGTTTTAATCCAAAACAAACTGCCATTGTCCACAAAGATTTTGCGTCAATAAGCAGCACAATTCAGCCGACAGGAAATGGCACTATCGTCATGTCTGATTACAAGCCGAATAAATTGACGTATAAAAGTAAAACTACAGCAGAAGAATTAGCCGTATTTTCCGAAATTTGGTATGGCCCTTACAAAGGATGGAGAGCAACAATAGATGGTCAATCCGCAGAAATTATTCGCGTCAATTATTTACTCCGAGGATTAAAAATTCCTTCAGGCGATCATGAGATTATATTTAAATTTAATCCAAGCAGTCAAAAAACAGGAAATCTCATTACACTGATTTCTTCCTTATTAATGATTGGCTTTGCTGGATTCCTTATTTACAGACAATTGAAGAATACCTCATTCAGCACACCAGAAATTGCTGAACAAGCCACCGTCAAGAAAAAGGCTACAAGAGCAAAATCGAAAAAGAAAAAGGGTCGAAGTTAAATCACATTTGACCTATATCGACTTGGTGAAAGGGCTTAGCTTGAGGGATGAGAAATCTCCTGCCAAATATTTGTGATATCCGGCTATTGCTATCATCGCGGCATTATCGGTGCAATACCGAATAGCTGGTATGGTCAAATCCCATTGATGGATGCCTGCCAATTCTTTGACTCGTTGTCTTAAAAGCGAGTTGGCAGAAACGCCTCCGGCTATTCCAATAGATTTAATCCCTGTATTTGTGGCGGCCAGCACCAATTTTTCTAATAGCATATCAACAATAGATCGGCTCACAGAAGCAGCAATGTTTGCACGATTGGCGTCCAAAAACTCGGGGTCCTTTTTTTGTTCATCTCTTAGAAAGTACATAACCTGTGTCTTCAACCCACTGAAGCTGAAATCATAATTGGGTATACTAGCTTTTGTAAATGAGAAACATTCCTCCCCGCTTCGTGCAAGGCGATCGATATGTGGACCGGCCGGATAGGGTAATCCGATCAACTTTCCAACTTTGTCAAAAGCTTCCCCAGCCGCATCATCTCTTGTTCGGCCAATCACCGACATATCATTTGCTGCATTGACTATCGTAAGTTGTGTATGCCCCCCTGAAACCGTTAGGCATAAGAATGGTAATGATGGAATGGGTTCTTCAATAAAACATGACATTATGTGTGCGTCCATGTGATTCACAGAAATAAGTGGAATTCCTAACCCGGCCGAAATTCCTCGTGCCGCACATAGTCCCACAACAAGCGATCCCATCAATCCAGGACCTGTGGTGACTGCGACAGCTGATAGTTCCCCAAGTTCAACACCTGAATCACCGAGTGCTCCATGGATTGTCGGAATGATATTGGACAGATGCGCTCTGGAGGCCAATTCTGGCACCACACCACCATATTCAGCGTGTATGTCTTGATTGGCAACAATATTTGACACAATTTGCCCATTGAGACACACTGCAGCGGCGGTGTCATCGCATGAGGACTCAATCCCTAATATGGCTGTTCGGTTATCTTTCATTTTGTCGATCAGATCATACACCAAAAGTAATATTTAAGCATCTTGTGGTTAACCACCCTTTTTTTTAGTTCCATTTTAAAAAAGAAAATATTATTATTGCATCTAACAACTATCTCATATGCGAATCGTAATAAATATCCTTCTTATAGCAGTGATTGCCTTTTTGGTTTATCTTTTAGTACATAGTATCAATGAGCCCATCAAATTTAGGGCCGAAAAGGAGAAAAGAGAGAAGGCTGTCTCGGATCGATTGAAAGAGGTTCGTAACGCTCAGGAGATGTATCGTACAATATATGGCGGATATGCAAAGGAATTCGACGAACTAACCCGAGGTCTTAGAGAAGGTAGATTTGCGTTTGTCAAGGTGATCGGAGACCCCGATGATCCAAACTTCGACATGAAAAATTTTGAATATGATACAACTTTTACTCAGTCCATTGATTCAATTCAATCGCTTGAGATAAATTTGGATTCTCTTTCTATCGTTCCCTATTCAGATGGCGTAAAATATACGATGACGGCGGATACCATCACATATCAAAAGACCAAAACACATGTCCTTGAAGTAGGTGTACGAAGAAAAGAGTTCATGGGCCGATATGCCGACCCCAAATTTGCGAAATACGATGATCGATACGATCCAAACAGTATGATGAAATTTGGTAGCCTTGATGGGCCAAACCTGGGAGGTAACTGGGAATAAGCTCATCATTGGTATAAGTGTTCGCCTATGTCTCAGGTTATTCCCTATAACTTGCATATAGCTCATCCAATAGCACTATTTTGTGGTACTTTAGGAATCAGCAAATAACTGATAAGAAGTGGAATACATATCACCCAACTTACACCAAAATAGCCGGCTTAGGCTGAATGCGTATGTCCAATCGGACTCCTACTCCATTTTGTGCCATGCTGAAGCGGGTGGCATTTTAGGCTATGTTCACGAAGAGCAATTTCCCAGACTTGATCAATTGAAGGATGTAGAACATCAAGCACTAAAAACGGTTAGACTTGCAACCCCATTCACACTCATTCCTGCGTCTGAGTATAAGCCTGAAATGAAAGTTAAAATTGCCCAGGAAGCCTTTAGTTATGAAAAAATCGATCACGTCTATGACTTCATAGTCGGGCATATAGCTTGCGTATATATTGTCAGTAGCGAATTGAAAAGCAGACTAATAAAAGACTTTTCAGATTACCACGTGCAGCATACTATGGAATTCTTCCTTGCCCATCCTCCGGAATCTGATCCTGCTATCTTTGCTCATTGGACTAAGTCGGGTATCATTTTGATGGCCTATCGCGAAGGCCTGCGCCTGGCAAATTACTACAGCATTGCAGCGCCGGAAGATGCAGTTTACTACATATTGTCAGCGTACAAACATGTGGGTCTGGACCCCTTAAGCCACTCTTTAGATATGAGTGGTCGGATTGCAAATGACAGTATAATGTTTGACAAAATTTCAGGCTTTGTCCGATCTTTTAAATGGAAAAATGAAAACACAACTCTTGCGCAGGATTTTTCATTTGAACCACATCTTTTTTACCATTTAATGTAATTCTCTTTATTTCTAATTAATCACTTATGCGTATCATAAGCGGAAAATTTCGGGGACATAAATTTCATCCACCGGCCACCAAATGGCCAACCCGACCTACCACAGACATTAGTAAAGAAGGGTTATTCAACATGTTGCAAAATCAGATTGATTTCAGTTCGGTTCGAATGTTAGATTTATTTGGAGGAACCGGTAATCATTGTTTTGAATTTATCTCAAGGGGCTGCGAAGATGTGACATATGTGGACAAACATAAACCCGCTGTACATTTTGTTAAAAAACAAGCGCAACAATGGGCTATAAAAGATTCTATGTCGATATATCTAATGGATGTCAAACGATTCATTTTACGTGAAGAAGTCAATAATTCATTTGACTACATCTTTGCAGGGCCTCCTTATGGACTGCCCTGGCTTGACAGTATTCCTGATTTGATTTTTGCAAATAATCTTCTGCAAGAAGAGGGATTATTCGTGCTAGAACATAATCCTACACACAATTTCGAAAACCATGCGAAATTTCAACAAGCCAGAAATTACGGACAAACTATTTTTAGTTTTTTTGTAAATCAACTTGAATCATATCGATAAACACGAAACCTGCAGCGAAATGGGCTTTGAACAGGTGTCATAATTTAGGCTGAAATCCGGTTAACAACAACCTTACTCCTAGAATTAAAGAAGTTTCACAATTCTGAAAGGACTAAACTTGATTCAACCTCAAGTTCTAAAAAACTTTTTAGAGGATTAACCTAATCTTATGGACTAGTACCAAAAGTTTAATGTGCTATTGTCAATTTCCAACGAGTACTTGATTTGACTTCAATGCACAGATACCCTGGACTACATTTGAATAGGAGAAGACCTCGTCAACTTTCTCCTATTTCTAAATGGATGAGACATGTCAAACTCAAAGCTATAGAAATGGTCGTGCTTACGCTCTTTGACTTGAGGTAGAATGCCTAAATTTGCCGCTCGATAAGCATGCCATGACATTCATAAACAACCATATCACGCAATTGACAAGGAGTTACTTTGATACACACTATCAAATTGATCTGATCGACTCAAAAATTGTCATAAATGAAACAAAAGATGATTTTGAAGGAGACTTTACTTTGGTTGTCTTCCCTTTAGCGGGGATTGCGCGAAAAAAACCAGATGAGCTGGCACAATTGCTAGGGGAACACCTGGTCACTGAATCCAAATACCTTTCTTCTTTTAATGTGGTAAAAGGATTTTTGAACCTTAGTTGCACCAATGAATTTTGGATAGATGAATTAGATCGGCAGATCAATGATGACCATAGCATTCCACAAATTGGACCTGGTAAAATTATTCTCGAATATGCCAGTCCGAATTCGAATAAACCGCTACACCTTGGACATGTAAGAAATGTACTCCTCGGTTGGTCTGTTGGTCGATTGCTCAAAGCGGTCGGATACGATGTGCACTATACGCAAATAGTCAATGACCGCGGAGTAGCTATATGTAAATCCATGTTGTCCTGGCAAAAATATTTCGACGGTGCAACACCCAAAAGCACCGGAATAAAACCAGATCATCTGGTAGGCAATGCATACGTGCGTTTCAATGAAGAACTGGCGAAAGAATATGATCTCTGGAAGCAGTCAGAAGAGGCAACTCATTTGTTTGACCAACGGAAGGACTCAACCAAAGATCGCGCACAATTTTTCAGTGCTTTTAAAAATGAATATTTCAATTCCTTCAGTGCTTTGGGCAGGGAAACTCGTGACATGCTTCTGGCCTGGGAAGATGATGACCCTGACACCAAAAATCTATGGCAGAAAATGAAGGATTGGTTCATGCATGGTTTCTTGCAAACATGTGCCAGGCTTGAGGTAGGCTTTGATAGTATGAATTTTGAGTCGGATACCTATCTATTGGGAAAAGATATCGTGCAAGATGGGCTTGAGAAAAAGTTCTTTTATAAAGAAGAAGATGGCTCTGTCTGGATTGATCTAACAGACGAAGGACTTGATAAGAAGATTATTCTTCGAAGTGACGGTACCTCAGTATATATGACACAAGATTTGGGAACTGCAAGAACCCGGTACAAAGAACATCGAATGGATGGGATGATCTACACAGTCGGCAACGAGCAGAATTACCATTTCGAAACCTTATTTAAAATATTGCAAAAACTTGGAGAACCATACTCTGACCGGCTACATCATCTATCATATGGCATGGTCGACCTACCAACCGGTAGAATGAAGACAAGAGAGGGAACAGTCGTTGACGCCGATGACCTCATCGAAGAGGTCATGGAAAAAGTCCGGCAAAATAGTGCTGAACGGGGAGAATTGAATATGCTCCCGGAAACAAAAAAAGAGGAGATCATTGAGACAATTGGCATGAGCGCTTTAAAGTATTATATGTTGCGGGTTGATGCCAAAAAGCGCATGGTTTTCAATCCTTCAGAATCGGTTGATCTTCAGGGACAAACCGGACCGTATATTCAAAATGCGTATGTTCGCATTCGGTCTATTATGAGAAAATTGAACCAAATCGAACAGGTGGATTTCAAGACTTATGAGGGGATCAATGATGAAGAAAAACGTGTCCTCAAAACGCTAATGACATTTGGAGAAGAAGTGGTAGCTGCAGCTAAAAAGTACGATCCTTCAATCGTAGCGGCATATGTCTATCAACTTGCCCGGAACTTTCACAGATTTTATCATGACCATAGCATTGCCAGAGCTGAATCTGACCAGGCGAGGTCATTTCGATATCAGTTGGCCGTAGTCGTGGCAGATCGTCTTGAAAAAGCTATGGAGTTATTAGGCATTTCAATGCCTGAACGAATGTAAACGAGCAAACTATGAGCGAAGAAAAGAAGTCACTGAATTTTATAGAACAAATTATAACCGAGGATCTAAAAAATGGAAAACATGGGGGGCGTGTTCATACACGTTTTCCTCCGGAACCGAATGGTTATCTTCATATTGGGCATTCCACTTCAATCTGTCTTAATTTTGGGATTGCCGAAAAATTCAACGGATTAACAAATCTACGGTTCGATGATACCAACCCGGTCACTGAAGAAACTGAATATGTCGATTCAATAAAGGAAGACATACGGTGGTTGGGATTTGACTGGGGTGATCGGGAGTATTATGCTTCGGATTATTTTGATCAACTGTATGAATTTGCGATCAAACTCATCAAAGACGGAAAAGCCTTTGTCGATGAATCAACCAGTGAAGAGATCGTCGTTCAAAAAGGTAGTCCTGACAAACCTGGACTTGAAAGCCCCTTTCGACACAGACCAATGGAAGAGAGTCTGAATTTATTCGAAAAAATGAAAGCAGGCGACATCGAACCGGGCGCTATGGTACTGCGCGCTAAAGCTGATTTGAATTCTTCGAATATGAATTTACGTGACCCCATAATATATAGAGTCAAAAAAGCACATCATCATCGAACCGGTGATGATTGGAATATCTATCCGATGTACGATTTTGCTCATGGACAATCTGATTCCATTGAAGAAATTACCCACTCCTTGTGTACGATGGAATTTGAAAATCATCGCCCATTGTACAATTGGCTTATCGAGCAATTGGAGATATTTCCTTCTCGACAAATAGAATTTGCCAGACGCAATGTCACGTATATGATTACGAGTAAGCGCCGACTTCTGCGGCTTGTTGAAGATGGTATTGTGATCGGTTGGGATGATCCTAGAATGCCTACCATTGCCGGAATCCGTCGTCGCGGTTATACTGCAAGATCGATCCGGAATTTTGCTGATAAAATTGGAATTGCAAAACGCGATAACGTCGTCGACATTTCGATGCTGGAATTTTGCGTCCGCGAAGATTTAAACAAAGTCTCACAACGCCGCATGGTAGTTCTTGATCCCCTTCGCGTCGTTATTTCGAATTACCCGGAAAATCAAATCGAATCACTTGAAACAGATAATAATCCTGAAGATGAAGGTGCAGGTGTTCGTGAAATATCTTTCGGGAGAGAACTATTCATTGAAAAATCTGATTTTATGATAGACCCTCCGAGAAAGTTCTTCAGGTTGGGTCCAGGAAGAAATGTGCGCTTGAAAAATGGATATATCATTCATTGCGAGGATTATGAAACGAATTCGGAAGGAGAAGTAGAAAAGGTATATTGTACTTATTATCCGAATAGTAAGAGTGGATCAGATGAATCCGGCATTAAAGCTAAGGGGACCTTACATTGGGTAAATGCCAATGAAGCAATCGATGTCGACATACGTGATTACGACCGATTATTTACCGTTCCTGATCCGCTAGCTCAGGACAAGGATTTTATGGAATATGTTAATCCTGACTCCCTTCGAACAATTAAAAATGCAAAGGCAGAACCTGCCCTGTTGAATGCTACAACAAGTGAGCATTATCAATTTATGCGAAAAGGATATTTTATTCTGGATGCAGATTCCAGTGATGATCATAAAATATTTAATTTAACGGTCGGCTTACGGGACTCGTGGGCCAAGCGACAACAACAGAAAAGTTAATGTCAAAGGTATTGCTCCATACAAATAAATTTAATTTGACGCTTCGGCGATTATGTCAGCAATTACTTGAGAGTCATGGTGATTTTTCGAATTCCTGTATGGTAGGTATTCAGCCACGAGGGACATTTCTAAGTAATCGGCTTCGGGAACTATTGGTAAAAGAAGAGGGATTGCAATTCGATTACGGATTGCTTGACATCACTTTTCATCGTGATGATTTTAGATTGCGAGAAAAACCATTGCAACCATATCCGACGGAAATTTCATTCGTGACAGAGAATAAGCGTGTTATTTTAGTAGATGATGTGCTCTATACGGGCCGGACCATACAAGCGGCATTGGCAGCAATCAATCATTTTGGACGACCTGCAGAAGTTGAATTACTAACCCTGGTTGATCGTCGGTTTAATCGCCACATACCGATCCAGGCAGACTATACCGGTGTGCGTGTAGATGCAGTTGATGATGCCTATGTGCGAGTTGATTGGCAAGACAATGGACAAGAAAATGAAGTACTACTTTTTTCAGCCAAAACCAAATCGTAATACATGACGAAGTCTTCATTATCGACTCGCCACCTACTCGGAATTAAGCCGCTTACTCCCGAAGACATCAATATTATTTTTAAAACGGCCGATGAATTCAAAGAAATCATAAATCGCCCAATTAAAAAAGTTCCCTCCTTACGCGATGTGACAATTGCGAATTTATTTTTCGAGAATTCAACCCGGACACGTATATCATTTGAACTTGCAGAAAAAAGGCTTTCGGCTGATGTGGTCAATTTTTCTTCTTCATCCTCATCAGTAAAAAAAGGCGAGACCCTGCTCGACACCGTTCGCAACATATTATCAATGAAAGTTGATATGGTGGTTATGCGACATCCTTCACCCGGAGCACCGCATTTCCTTGCCAGAAAAGTGGACGCTGCTATCATAAATGCAGGAGATGGCACACATGAACATCCAACTCAAGCATTGCTGGACGCATACTCCATTCGTGAGAAATTTAATTCATTCAAAGGGCTCAAAGTTGCCATCATTGGCGATATAACACATTCCCGTGTCGCTTTAAGCAACTTGTTTTGTTTAATTAAACTAGGTGCGCAAGTTCGATTGTGTGGTCCCAGTACACTTATCCCCCGACATATAGAAGAATTGGGCGCGGAAATCTCCTTTGATGTGGAAGATACCTTAGCCTGGGCAGATGTTGCCAACGTTTTACGGATTCAATTAGAACGCCAAAAAGGTGGATACTTTCCATCACTTCGAGAATATCAACTTCACTTTGGAATTACCATGGACATGTTGGAACGCTTATCTGACATTCCAATCATTATGCACCCTGGGCCTATTAATCGCGGATTAGAGCTATCAAGCGCTGTGGCAGACTCAGATCATAGTATTATTCTTGACCAGGTTGAGAACGGTGTAGCCATTCGTATGGCGATCTTATATTTGCTGGCCGGACAAAGACAAACCTGATGTAACTTTTTGCTGCTTTTAATCGTTCTTTAACCTGAATATTAAGTGAACATATCCTTATGCGTATACTTCTAAACACCCTTATTTTTATTGTTTTCGGACAGTTAAGCCTACTGGCTCAGGATTCTCATAAAATCTCTATCGAACTGGATGGTTACCAACTCGATACGATTTATCTCGGGTATTATCTGGGTGATAAGCAGTACGTGCGTGATACAACTGTACGACAAAAAGACAAGTTTGTCTTTGAGGGTACAGAAGCACTTCCGGTAGGCGTTTATATTGTTATCATTCCACCGACGAATGACATCATTCAAATTCTGGTTGATGAGGACCAGCAATTCACAATTTCGGCCAAGTACGACAAAGGGCCAAAGGACATCACGTTTAAGAGTAACGATGAAAACACGTTGTATTACAGCTACATTCGATATATCCAGGATTTACGCCCTGAATCCGATCAACTTAAAAAGCAACTTGATTCACTAGACGCCGAACAGCAAACCGATCAATATCAGCAACTGACGGAACGTATGACGGCTATAGACGCTGGCGTTGAGAACCTTGCGGATGAAATAGTTCAAAACCATCCTGAATCGTACACAGCTCTTCTTTTAAAGGCAAATAAGCAAATTGATGTACCGGAATTTACAGGAGATGATTCAGAAGTTCAGCTTAAACGTTTTCATTATTTCAAAAAAAGATATTTTGAAAAGTTCTATTTGAGTGATCCTCGCATGTTTCGCACACCATATCTATTTGATCGTGTGAACTACTATACCGATAAACTAACAATGCGTGCACCTGATTCGATCAAATTATCCATTGACGAAGTCCTAAAACCCCTAGAATACAACGAGAGTGCCTTTCAATTTTATCTGGTTCATTTTTTAAATAAATATGCCAAGTCGAAAATTGTTGGACATGACGGTGTATACGTTCATTTGGCTGAAACATATTATGCACAGGGAAAAGCTCCCTGGACAACAGGAGAACAATTAAATAAAATCCTCAAAAACGCACTCGATCTCAAACCTGTCCTAATTGGAAAAACAGCACCCAATATTGAACTACATGATCAACAGGGTGAGTATGTGAAAATCCACGATATTGAATCTGATTATATCGTCTTGTATTTTTGGAATCCCACTTGCGGGCATTGCAAAAAATCTACACCGGAACTCATCGAATTTTATAAGGAATACCAAAGCAAAGGGGTGAAGGTTGTCACTGTTTGTGGTAAGACTGGAAAAGAATTAGGTGAATGCTGGAAGTATATTGATGAACATGAAGGAATGGATATATTTTATAATCTGGCTGATGAATATTACAAATCACGCTTCAAAACCATTTATTTTGTAAAGACAACGCCAAAACTATATGTTCTGGACAGAAACAAAGAAATCATATCCAAGGGAATTGGTGTAGAACAATTGCCTGAGCTCATGGATTATTTAATCGAACAAGAAAAACAGGAAGACAATAACTAGTGCTTAAACGACTAGACTCATTACTGGTTCAATCTTTTTTACCACCTTTTTTTTTAGCATTTCTGGTGGCACTTTTCGTGCTTATTATGCAAACGCTCTGGTTGTTTGTCGATGATATAATGGGCAAAGGAGTCGGACTCTTGCTTATAATGGAATTATTGGGGTACTTGTGCGTTTCTCTGTTTCCCATGGCTTTGCCTATAGGGATCTTAATTGCTTCGGTAATGGTCTTTGGTAATATTTCAGAGCGCTATGAATTAGCAGCGATGAAATCATCTGGCGTGTCATTACCACGAATTATGGCCCCGACCATGATCATTACATTAATCATTTCCGGATTTTCTTTCCTCTGCTCAAACTATATCATACCTGTCGCTAATTTAAAATTCAAAACCAGATTGTACGACATCAAAAGACAAAAACCTACTCTGAGTTTACAAGAGCGTGTATTCAATTACGACTTTTCCGGATTTACATTGCGTATTGGAAAGAAACATGAAGATGGTCAAACCATTGAAGACGTCATGATTTATGACCATATGCAGGATAAAAGTGGAAAGCTCAATCTCACGAAGGCCGAACACGGAAAAATGTATATGACCCAGGATCGTCGCGGATTCGTGATGAAATTGTCCAATGGCCATCATTATTCCGAAATGAAAGAATCCGGAAGTACGCGATATCCATTCATCAAAATGGACTTTGATGAGTACGAAAAGGTATTTGACCTAACACAATTTGAAATCAACAGGTCGGACGAAGAACAACATAAATCACACTACAGCATGCTCAGCGTGAGACAGCTTAAGTCAGCCATCGATACCCTTGACAAAAAAATTGAACGATCCGTCAATAAAAACATGGCACATATCATACTTAAAAAAACTATAATAAATAAAAAGATAAGAAAAAGTCCACTTAATAAAAAAGTTGGACAGCAAGCAATCTCAAGTAAATTATTGGACCCGGAAATACCATTTGCAGAAACTTTTTCTCTTACCGACCTAAATATTTTACTCAATAAACTAAAACCAAACGTAGGTAGAAACAAGCCCAACATAAACCGAGAAATTCAAACCAAAAACAATCTGATTCTCTTGCAGAATAGACATATCTACGAGCGAAATTTCAAATTTGCCATAGCTCTTATTTGTCTGGTATTCCTATTTATTGGTGCTCCTATGGGAGCCATCATCCGAAAAGGAGGATATGGCTATCCCCTCCTCATTACAATATTATTTTTTATGCTGTATATGGTACTCACCATAAGTTTCAAAGAAACGATGAAGGTTGGAGGGATGGATCCGTTTTGGGCTGCCTGGCTACCGGTAATCATACTTATTCCTGTAGGAATGCTTCTAACAACCAAAGCAATGAATGATTCAAAATTTCTTGACATCGATCGAATCACGTTGTTTTTGAAACAACTATGGAATCAACTTACGCGTAAAACTCAAACTATTGAACCTGTATAATCTCAAGTTAATTTTAGTTGGCATCCTTTGTATTCTATCTTTCGATGCTATTGCTTCATTATTAACACGCAATAATAAAATTACTTATGTGCCGCTGTCGATCTTTTCATTGTTGCTTTACATTGCATTTGGATATTATTTCGCCAAAGACAATACATACCTATCAGTTGTAACATTGACGGCTTTAATCGGCCTGGTAGATGCTACGCTCGGCTTAAAACTATCACTCACGCTGAATCCTGAATACACAAATATTGTGGATGAAGAAATTGATCTGGAAAGTCCCGGGATGGTCATTTTTATGGTAATCATAGCCGGCATATTAGGATTTATTGGATCTCTACTTCACCGTTATATCGAATTTTAGCAGATTTATTTTTTATGTCAAGCCCGGATAGCTTTTTCAATCAATCCATTGAAGAACGAGTTGCCAATCATTTAATATTTCACCGTCCATGTACTGCAATAAATTTGTCTGAACCATGTCATGTTTACTACCATTTGGTCTACTTATTCATGGTTAAACGCGCTGGCAATTAAGCCGTCTGAAGAGATCATTGATAAAACTACAGGGCACATGCTCATAACGACGGACTCATTATATTTGTGACATGAAAGAGATTATCCATACTGATCTGGCACCTCAAGCTTTGGGTCCATACAATCAAGCAATTGCCCAAGGATCATTCGTTTTCACGGCGGGTCAGATAGCAATCAATCCGGCTTCAGGAGAATTAGTGCAAGGTTCGATTGAAGAAGAAACAGATCAGGTTCTTAGAAATCTCGCATCCATTTTAACCGCTTCGGGATGTGGGCTGGAGGATGTTGTAAATGTCACGGTTTATGTCACCGACATGCATGACTATAGTCGGATCAATGCCGTATATGCCACATATTTTCCTGATGCCACCGCTCCGGCTCGCGCACTGGTTGAAGTTCGAAATTTACCCAAATTTGTTCGTGTAGAAATTTCGGCAATCGCCATTCGTCCAAATTAAAAATCATATAATTTAAAAAGTCAATGAAAGAACGAATTATGTCCGGTATTCAACCTACCGGTAATTTACATCTGGGAAGATATTTTGGCGCAGTTCAAAATTGGGTACGACTTCAGGAAGAATATGAATGCTATTATTGTGTGGTTAATTATCATGCCATAACGATGCCTTATAAACCAACAAAATTGCGTGAAGCCAGTTGGGACGTTGTTTTTAATTTATTGGCATGTGGCGTAAATCCAGAATATCTATTCATTCAATCGATGGTCCCGGAACATGCTGAACTTGGATGGATATTAGGAGCGTTTTGTTCGTATGGAAATTTGAGTCGGATGACGCAATTTAAAGACAAGGCTCAGCAGGCTCAAGAATATGCCAAAGACACTCACATTTCAAGTGCCCTCTTTACGTATCCTGTCTTACAAGCTGCGGACATATTAATCTATAATGCCCATAAAGTCCCTGTTGGAAAAGATCAGGAACAGCATCTTGAATTGACGAGAAATATAGCTCAGCGATTCAACCAAATAACTAATTCAGAATACTTTAATGCACCAGAAGCATTGTATACCGAATTTGCTAAAATCATGAGTACTGCTGATCCGACAATTAAGATGAGCGCCAGTAAAGGAGACAAGCACAATATTGATGTATTTGCTGATCCTGCTCGGATGAGAAAACAAATTATGTCCGCGGTAACTGATAGTGGCCAAGCTGAAACTTCCGAAATGAGCCCGGGAATAAAGAATTTATTTACCCTCTTAAGGGCGACCGGGGAAATTGATAAACATGATTCTCTACTCGAAGATTATGAAAAAGGAAACATGCAGTACGGATATCTAAAAACTGAAGTTGCTGACGCAGTAATTTCTTTTACAGATCAATTACGAGAAAAAAGACAAGAGTTACTTGCTGATAAAAAAGCAATAAAGAACAAAATAAAAGCTTCGGGTCACAATATCAGACAAAAAGCCATTCAACGATTAAGAGAGGTAAAAGATTTGGCCGGATTAGTCCATTCAGTATGACCCTGGGGTCAACTTGTTTTCTTCGATTTATTAAACTCAGATGGATCCAATTATTTAATTTCGCAGCGCAGCATTTCGTTATTTTCAATGCTTCCTACGAGAACATCACCGATGGCTACAGGTCCGACACCAGCCGGTGTACCTGTGAAAATATAATCACCCATCTGGAGCTTAAAGAATCTGGAAATATAGCTGATTAAGAAATTCGGTGAAAAGATCAAATTGGTCGTATCTCCTTGTTGAACAAGTTTATCGTTCTTCTTTAGACTGAAGTGAATTCCGTTCTGGCGATGATGATCTTCTAAAGGAATAAAATCGCTTAAAGCAGCTGATCCATCAAATCCTTTCGCAATTTCCCAAGGGTGCCCTTTTGATTTCAATTCTGACTGTAGATCACGAGCAGTGAAATCAATGCCGATCGCAATTTGATCATAATAGCGATGAGCAAAGCCCTCCTCCACTTGCCTTCCGTTCTTACAAATTCTCAAGACTAACTCAGCTTCGTAGTGCAAATCCTTGGTAAATTCCGGATAGTACAGTGGTTTGTTCCCGATTAATAAGGAAGAGGCAGGTTTCATAAAGATAAGAGGACGTCCTGGCACTTTGTTTCCAAGCTCTTCAGCGTGTGCTTTATAGTTCCTTCCGATACAGATGATTTTCATGATTTCCGAGCATTAAAAAATCTCAAAGCTATGGATTAAATGAATCATCTAATTGACCGGTACATCTTCCTGTTTCAACCGCCAAAACATGATGAAATGGATCGAATCGGTAAGATTATCTCCTTATCCGTCAAAAAAGCATATTCGATACATAAAAAAAACGATTGCTGTGGCACTTATGAGAGGTAATCTTCATAAATTTGCAGCCTTAAAATTTCAACTATTAAAAACATGGGATATTTCTTCACATCGGAGTCAGTCTCCGAAGGTCATCCGGACAAGGTCGCAGACCAAATTTCTGACGCCATATTAGATCACTTTTTAGCCTTCGATGCCAATGCAAAGGTCGCTTGTGAAACGCTGGTTACTACAGGACAGGTAGTCCTTGCCGGTGAAGTTAAATCATCTACCTATGTGGACGTTCAAAAAGTCGCGCGTGATGTCATCAATCGCATAGGGTACACCAAGAGCGAGTATATGTTCGATGGTAATTCATGTGGTGTGTTTTCAGCAATCCACGAACAAAGCCAGGACATTAATCAAGGCGTCGATCGCGCTAATAGAGAAGATCAAGGTGCCGGAGATCAAGGAATGATGTTTGGCTATGCTACCAATGAGACTGCCAACTACATGCCTTTAGCACTTGATTTGTCTCACCTAATCTTAGAAGAAATGGCTGTCATGAGAAGAGAAGGTACTGATATGCCTTATCTGAGACCTGATGCCAAATCCCAGGTGACTATTGAATATGGTGATGATGGAAAACCAAAAACGATCGACACCATTGTCATTTCCACTCAGCATGATGATTTTGACGAAGATGATGCCATGCTGAAAGTAATCCATGATGACATGGTTCAAAAATTGATTCCTCGAGTCATTGCCAAATGTGACCCTGAAATACAAAAACTCTTCCACGGAGAAATTAAATACTTTATAAATCCTACGGGTAAATTTGTTATTGGTGGTCCACACGGAGACACCGGACTTACCGGTAGAAAGATCATTGTTGATACCTATGGTGGTAAAGGCGCTCATGGTGGTGGAGCTTTTAGTGGCAAGGATCCAAGTAAAGTGGATCGCTCCGCTGCATATGCCTCTAGACATATTGCCAAAAACATGGTAGCTGCAGGTGTAGCCGACGAAATTTTAGTTCAAGTTTCATATGCCATTGGAGTTGCTCACCCGATGGGCATCTATGTGAACACCTATGGCACTTCCAAAGTCGATATTTCCGATGCCGAAATAGCAGAAGAAATTACCAAGTTATTTGATCTGCGGCCATATGCCATCGAAACATCCCTAAAACTCAGGAATCCGATTTATTCAGATACTGCTGCTTATGGGCATATGGGCAGAAAACCTAAAACCGTTAAAAAATCTTTCGACCGACCAAACGGTTCCGGTATCGAAACCAAAGAAGTTGAAGTAGAATTATTTACCTGGGAAAAACTCGACCGGGTTGATGACATAAAATTGGCATTTAGTTTATCCTAACAGGTCAAATTAAATAAAATGAATTTTCGATTTATTCTAATAAATTAATCATTGAAAACAGAGGAGTATACCACGCTTCTCTGTTTTTATTTTAAATAGATACTTATGACACAATTTATTCATCGACACACAGGATTGTCAGCCAATGACCAAAAGTCTATGCTCTCTACATTAGGTGTTTCAACCATCGAACAATTAATGGATGAAACTATACCGAAGGGAATTATCACGGAAGATCAACCGCGTCTACCTGAGCCAGTTTCTGAATATGTGTTGCTCGAAAAGATGAAGGAAATTGGAAATAAAAATAAAATTGCCCGGTCTTTTATAGGTCAGGGATATTATGGAACAATAACACCCCCACCGATTCTCAGAAATATTTTGGAAAATCCAGGATGGTATACACAATACACACCATATCAAGCTGAAATATCTCAAGGTCGTTTGGAAGCATTATTAAATTTTCAAACAGTGGTAACTGAACTGACGGGCTTTCCACTGGCGAACGCTTCGTTACTGGATGAAGGAACAGCAGCGGCAGAAGCTATGATCATGGCTTACGGCATAAAAAACAAACGACTCAAGAAAGACCAAAACCCGGCTGACATCTTTCTCGTTGACCAGGATACTTTTCCTCATACTATAGATGTCTTAAAAAGCAGAGCATCGTCTTTGCATATTAAAATCGTAATTGCAGACTTATCTCAGGTCGAATTACATGATGATCAATTTGGGTTATTGATTCAATATCCCGGAAGTTCAGGAGCCATTAATTCATATCAAGAGCTTATTCAGGCCGCAAAAGAAAAGGGAATACTGACTGTGATGGCAGCAGATCTGTTGGCACTCACATTGATCACGCCTCCAGCAGAATTAGGCGCCGATGTAGCGATTGGGACGACACAGCGATTTGGTATTCCTATGGGTTGTGGTGGACCACATGCCGCCTATTTCGCTTGTCATGAAAACTACAAGCGCATTATACCGGGGCGTATTATCGGTGTATCAAAAGACCGCTTTGGGAATCCAGCGTATAGAATGGCCCTGCAGACCCGAGAACAACATATTAAGCGGGAGAAAGCGACTTCAAATATTTGCACGGCACAGGCATTGCTCGCCGTTATGGCTGGGTTTTATGCCGTATATCATGGGCCTGAAGGACTAACAAATATCGCCCGCCAAATTCATCAACAGACAAAAGGATTAGTTCAAAAATTAGCAGCCTACTCCATCAAACCGATCAATTCTACGTTTTTTGATACCGTTACATTCGGTTTTGAATCAGCAGTTATTGCTGAAATAAAAACGCTGGCTGAAAAAAGTAATTGCAACTTTTATTATACACATAAATCCATTTCCATATCGTTTGACGAAACAACGACAGAAAATGATGTAGAGAAAGTATTTGACATTCTTAAAAATCAAAAATCCATAAACGGAAATAATTCTGAAGCCACGGGTATAACACAAGACAGAACAACTTCCTTTTTGGACCAAGAAATATTTAATTTATTTCAGGACGAAACAAGTTTAATGCGATATATGAAATCGCTGGAAAACAAAGACTTGTCGCTGGTACATGCTATGATTCCGCTTGGATCGTGCACAATGAAATTAAATGCCGCTGTACAATTAATGCCTTTGTCATGGCCTGAATTTTCAGCTATACACCCGTTCTCTCCTGCTGACCAGCGTCAAGGATATCAAAAAATTGTAGATGATCTTTCCGCCTATCTCTGCGAGGTCACTGGATTTTCAGCTTGTTCACTCATGCCCAATAGTGGCGCACAAGGTGAATATGCCGGTCTCAAAATCATTGAAGCTTATCACCATCATCGCGATGATCATAATCGGGATATTACGCTCATACCGTCATCTGCACATGGGACGAATCCAGCAAGCGCAGTCATGGCAGGTATGAAAGTCGTGGTTGTTCCATGTGACGACAAGGGGAATATAATCGTAGAAGATTTACGCAATAAAGCGCTGGAGTATAGGGATCGGCTGGCTTGTCTTATGATCACATATCCATCCACCCACGGTGTGTTCGAAGAAAGTATTATAGAAATAAATTCAATCATTCATGAAGCCGGTGGTCTGGTCTATTTGGATGGTGCAAATATGAATGCACAAATCGGTTATACCTCACCAGGAATAGTTGGTGCTGACGTATGTCATTTAAATTTGCATAAGACATTCGCTATTCCTCATGGCGGTGGTGGTCCGGGAATGGGTCCTATATGTTGCAATGAGAAACTAGCTCCATTTTTACCGAAACATCGCTTTGAAAATACCGGCGGTGAATTTGGAATAGATGCTGTATCAGCTGCTCCGTATGGCAGCGCGAGTATATTACTCATAAGTTACGCATATATTCGATTATTGGGTGCAAAAGGACTGAAGCATTCAACAGAAATTGCCATATTAAATGCCAATTATTTATTGAAACGTCTCGAAAAGCACTATGACATTTTGTACACAGGAATGCAAGGCCGGTGTGCACACGAATTTATTTTGGATTTACGCCCTTACAAATCAATTGGAATTCAGGCAGAAGATGTCGCCAAACGATTAATTGACTATGGCTTTCACGCACCAACCCTGTCTTTCCCGGTAGCCGGTACGTTTATGATCGAACCAACTGAAAGTGAAAGCAAGGAAGAATTGGATCTGTTTGTCGATTCGATGATTTCGATAAAAGAAGAAATTGATGAAATTGCACGAGGAGAATACGACGTCGAAGACAATGTATTGATTAATGCTCCACATCCATTGCATGAAATAACTGCGGATGAATGGGCTCATAAATACAGCAGATCGGTTGCAGCATATCCAATAAACGTTTTACATCACAGGCACAAGTTTTGGGTAAACGTAGGCCGACTGGACAATGCCTATGGCGACCGAAACCTGGTTTGTACCTGCCTGCCGATGGAAGCTTATATGGAAGAATCCGAATCTACGTCGAGCTAATGATAGTCGTTACTGGAGCCGCTGGATTTATTGGGAGCGCAATGATTTCCTATCTCAATGCCCAAGGTCATGAGGACATTGTGGCAATTGATGATTTTAGTAGAATTGACAAAAACGAAAATCTTCACAATAAAAAGATACTTCACCTGGTCCATCGCGACGATGCACTAGCCTGGTTAAAACTCAGGCCTGATTCGGTTGAGGCTATATTTCATCTAGGTGCGCGCACGGACACCACTGAATTTGATCAAAGCATTTTTGATCGACTCAACATAAATTATTCAAAGGATATATGGACGTATTGTGTCCAACATGACATTCAACTAATTTATGCTTCCAGTGCTGCAACCTATGGGATCGGTGACCAGGGCTTTGTTGATCGCGAGGATGATATACACAAATTGCAACCTTTAAATCCATACGGTTTGTCAAAACAAGTCGTGGATGAATGGATATTAAGTCGGGGAAAATCACCTTCCATCTGGCACGGATTTAAGTTTTTTAATGTGTACGGTCCAAATGAATATCACAAATCTCGTATGGCATCAGTTGTGCTCCATGCATTTAATCAAATCATTAAAACCGGTCAAATGAAACTCTTTCGGTCGCATCGATCGGATATTAAGGACGGATTTCAATCGCGTGATTTTATTTATATCAAAAATGTAGTAGAGGCCCTGTATTGGTTTTATAAGTCTACCCCAAAGAATGGAATTTATAATCTAGGAACTGGAATTGCTCGCCCATTTTTGCACCTTACTCAAGCAGTTTTTCATGCTCTAAATGCAGAGGAAAACATTGAATATATCGATACACCTGAAGATATTCGGGAAACTTACCAATATTATACAGAAGCTGATATGAATAAATTTAGATCGACCGGATGTCCCGTAGAATTCACATCACTTGAGGAGGGCGTGCGTGACTATGTGCGTGCATACCTACAATCATCCACTTATTATTAGGACGTACAATTAATTAAACTCATTCGACCCCAAAACCTAAGCTACTCAACACGTTCCTTTCTCTCCTGCATATCGGCATAATAAATTAAATTCCATCCATCAGATAATTTCCCAAATCGCCTTTCCATGTGATAACCAAAAGTAGGCGAATATATTTTTTCGGAAATTAAGTCTTTGGTATATATAGTGAATTCTCGATCGAATGTGTCGTCATCCTCATCGAAGGCTTTATGTATTTTCCATCCCTCACGTAACCATTTATAATCTGTCAATTCCATTGCAAAATCTCCTGAAGCAGGTTTGCCTGACAACGGGAAGGCAATATGATTTAATTGAAAAAGCGAATCCGAATGAAACAATTCATAAAACTCCTTGAAATCTTCTGGCAATTCAACTATTTTTTCCGGTTTTGTGATCGCGGGTTGATCTGCTTTGTCAGTAGATTCTGTACGGCAAGAACTCAAGGAGACAATTAGACATATAAATAAGAGTCGAGTCATGATATACTGGTTTCGAAACAATAAGTAAGAATATAATCTAGAACGACATCAGCATGAATTTCATACTTGAATTCTTTATTATCTTTTCTCAATATGCCAACTCCCGGATGGACTAAAAGCGTTGAAGGAGAATTGATGTGAATATCAGATTTATACTCGATTTGTTTTCTACCATAGGCCTTGTACAGACATTCTTTAGCACCCCAGATGATGTGCATCGTCTCCAAATCATCATCATCCTGAATGTGCTGACTTTCTTTGGATGAACAGAACTTGTGCACGATCCGTTTTATTTTGGGCACCGGAAATTGAATGTCTATACCGCAGGAAACAGGGGCGGCCAAAACGGCGGCCATTTCGTGTGAATGACTTATTGAAATATGATATGACGAATCAGGTAAAAAAGGTTTGCTGTGTTCATCTTTATGCAACTCCATCCGGTTGGATCTTCCGGATAAGTGGTGCAGTAGGTAACGTACAGCCAACCATTGAATCCGACGTCCTCTACCTTTAGTCGATTCTAATGACTGCTGTTCAGCCTCCGATAAAGACAGTAGCTTAAGAAAATAAGCCTCGTCTTCTTTAATGCGCCACAAACCAAGAATACCTTGATGTCTCGTCCTTTGTTCAAATAGAAGTGGCATGATCGTTGTAATTAGAGTTGCACAAGTACAAGAAGTTTTTTGATATAACAAAGTGGATTTTCATTTGAAGCAAGCCCTATCGAGTCTGGGAAGTGGTCTTCATACTTGTCATAAATATAAGCATGTGATACTCTGTACATTATAAATTTCTTGTATAATCAGCGTCAAAAATTATTGACTTTATGAGATTAGGCCATTGGTTGAAATTGTTATCGATATTGACAAGGAGCTTATTACCTTCGCGCCGGATATGATCAACGATTGCCCACATTGATATGATTCATCTCGGCCATCGTAAACTACGACTAATCGACTACCAATATGATACTTTCTGACTTAGAAATACTAAAATCGATAGATTCCGGTGAAATCATCATAGAACCATTTTTAAGGGATAAGCTTGGTACAAACTCGTATGACGTTCATCTCAGCAAATTCATGGCTGTGTACGTCGACGATGTACTCGACGCAAAACAACACAACCAAATTCGTGAAATCATCATTCCGAAAGACGGATTTGTACTACATCCGGGTACACTCTACTTAGGTGTTACTGAAGAATATACGGAAACCCACAACGCGGTACCTTTTTTGGAGGGAAAATCGAGTGTCGGCCGTCTCGGGATCGACATCCATGCTACCGCCGGAAAAGGAGACGTAGGCTTTTGCAATACCTGGACACTGGAAATTTCCTGTGTTCATCCAGTTCGAATCTATGCCGGAATGCCTGTCGGTCAGTTGATCTATTTTACGGTCTTTGGCGATATTGAACGGTACTACAACAAAAAGAAAAATGCAAAATACAATGAACGTACTGTTCGTCCTGTTGAAAGTATGATGTGGAAAAACAAATTCTAGCCCTCATCTTCATTTGATGTTTAGATATCTCAAAACGTTGGCACAACTAGACAACTTTTCTTCCAACTATGTGTGCCCTGCATTCACGGCTAGTCAGACCACATCTTTCTGTAATTTGAGTGGCAATCGTCAAACCCGCCTCAAATCCTGACTCGTCAACATAGAATATGTATCTTCACGATGAATTCGGATAAGGGAAACCGGTGAAAATCCGGTACTGTACCCGCAGCTGTAAGCCTGTCTGCCATAAAGCAGATTGATCAACATAACCACTGTTCGCACTTTAGTGAATTATCGGATGGGAAGGGGATCATAAGGTGAGTCAGAATACCTGCCGGATATTAATAAATTCTAAAAGCTTTCGGGAATAAAAGCGAGGATTTCGAATATCTGCATATGCAGGTTCGATACCTTTCCTTTATTCTCTATTTTTTACATGATTAAATTTATCCTGAATACGATTCTTCTATTCCTGGTTAATCTATCCTTTGCTCAGGATACAACCTTTCTTCTTTCCGGACCCGTAATTATAGATAGTTTCGATCAGGCCTATGCTCATTTCAATCATAATTTTCTCCTCCATTCTCACACCCGGGAAATTAATTTAAGAGGACCTTTAAGTCAAATTTTATTGTATAATCCAGCAGGCTACGTTCGTTCTAACGGCCCCGGAAAGGTTACGACATTCACAAAGCACGGACTTCCTGCAGAACACACAAAAGTTACCTGGCAAAATATTGAGCTGAACAGTATACTGAATGGAATCACGGATTTTTCTACTATTCCATCTTTTCTAATATCCAACAATACCAATTTATCGAACCATGAAGATTTAACCGTACGACTCACACCAACCAGATATGGCATAAATGGTACCAATATATTATTCACATTGGGCTCGTATGAATTTATAGACGCTGGAATAAAACACAATGGGCAAGTAGGTAAATCGCGCTTTTTCATTGGAGGTCAACATATTCAAAGTAAGAACAACTTCACTTACAAAAATGATCTCGGGCAGCTGGTAGAACAATCCAATAGCGACTATAAACAACATCACGCAGCACTCGGTTGGCTAATCCCGATAACGCCTAAATCGCAATTTAAAGTCGACGCAATCTACTCAGATATTACGACTTCCATTCCACCAACAATATTTCAACAAAGCAGTAAAGCCAGACAAGAAAACCTTCCTTATAAAATAAGCGCAACGTATACCAACCAAGGAATTAATTCCAGATTAAATGTTCATTACGGCGCGATTAAAGAAACATTGCACTATTTAAATCCGGATCTAGATCTGGATGTTAAGCATATTTTTTCCAGACATCAAATCGATGCCACATGGCAAGGATACCTTAAAAATAATTCTATACTAGAAATTCATGTACAGGAAGACATTGAACATGGTCGGTCTGACAACTTCTCTGCGGAATATCGTCAATTAAATTCCTCCATATCTGCTAAGTGGAGCAAATCATGGAATGACCGTTTTATTTTCTCATCGACCATTCGTGAACTACATCTACGCGATAAATGGTCTCCACTACAATTGAATCTTTCAGCCAATTATATTCCAAATAAGAAAAATCGAATTCGATCTACTTTTCAGACTTTGTATCGTGCACCTACTTATAATGAATTGTATTGGAAACCCGGTGGAAATGAAATGCTCTCTCCTGAGTCGGGTTATGCTCTCGTTGGTGAATACTTTCATAAAGCGGCATCGATTGCATTCGAATTAGGCGGATCCATTCATCGAATTCATGATCGAATTCTATGGCTGCCTCAAATGGGAGGACTGTTCTCACCGGTCAATGTAGGTAAAATCGGAAGTGAGGAGATTTATGGAGGTGTGGATTGGAACCATAATTCAACTGAACTTTCTATTTCCTGTGGCTTAAGGTACACTTATTTGCGTGCCCGAATTTTGGAAGACCTGAATCAGTCAACAGATAAAAAATATGATCTGCCTTTCACACCTCGACATGCTTTCAGTCAACATTTCCAACTGAAATGGAAAAATAGAGTTTCATTGAAATTATTAGGAAAATATCAGTCTAAATCATTTACAAATAGGTCAAATACACAACAACTTGAGTCCTTCTTTACAGCTCGGGCTGATCTCAACTATACAATAAATATTAAAACTCATCAATTAACAGCTTTCATCACACTCAACAATATTAATAACGAAACTTATTATTTAGCCAATGGATATGCACAACCACCACGGCACTGGCAATCCGGAATAATCCTAAAATTAAAGTAACAAAATGAAAAGAATAACTCATTTCCTATCAAATTTTCTACTTTTATCATGTACGTTTATCTGTATATTCTCGTGTAGCGATGATGAAGATTGCTGCACACCAATGTTCACGGGCTCAGGAGATGTCTGGATCGTAAATGAAGGAAACTTTCTACAAGGTAATGCTTCACTGGATATATATGATTCTGAAACTGAAACGCTAAATTCCAGCGTTTTTCAAACAACAAATAATCGGGGACTTGGTGACGTATTTCAAAGCATTACATTTTACGATGACAAAGCATATTTAATCGTTAATAATTCACAGCGCATTGAAGTTCTAAATGAGGATGATCACACACTTATTGCAACAATATCTGACGGTCTGGCTTCACCTCGATATGGTATCGCCTTGAATGACAAATTATATGTTAGCGATCTTTTCATGCGAGGTATTCACGTCATTGATTTGCAATTGAATGAAGTTACCGGATTTATAAATACAGGTGTAGCTGTCGAAGAATTGGTATTACATGACAATTTAATATTTGCATCAGCCAATGATTACTTACAACCATTGAACCAGGTCTACGTAATCGACCCAAGTCAAGAACAAGTTATTGATAGCGTGACCGTAGGCCTAAATCCAAATTCTATGGTTAAAGATGCAGACGAAATGATTTGGGTCATGTGTAATGGTGTTTTTACGGATTCCGTTCAAATCAAACAAAGTCTTTACCGTATTGACCCTGTAAGCCGAACAGTTGACAAATCATTTGAATTTAACGATCCATTTCCCCAATACCCAGGCCGACTCGTAGTAAACGAATCGAATCCAACCAGTATCTATATGGAACGACCACAGGGCGTCTTAAAACTGGATATAAATGCCGCTATTATACCTGTTACTCCATTTATTTCTCACATTGGAAATATATATGGATTGGGCGTATCTCCACAAAGCGGCCACATCTATATCGGCGACCCGCTTGATTTTGCTTCAAATGGAGAAATTAGTATTTATGATAATTCAGCAACACTAATTTCTACATTTACAACAGGCTTTATACCTGGTCGTTTTTATTTCAGGTAATGGAGATTTAGGTTAAATTTGGAGTGATCAAACAATTTCGGCACACCATGCGACATTTGATTTCTTCATTTTTTACTTTAATCACCTTTGCTTCTATAGGGCAATTGCCAATTAACGTCCTGGGAACCACTGATGGTGGTGCAGCATATGAGATTTGTTATCATGATGACTTTCTATATGTAGGTGCTGCCAATACGTTAGAGGTCTTCAGCCTGGATTCATTGACCCATACACCCCAGGCATTGTTGTATAAAAAGCGGCTACTCTCCAATATCGATCAACTTATCATACGAGACGGGCATCTATACGTTTGTGCGAATCATGACGGTCTGTATAAATTCAATTTATCAGATCCTGCACAACCACTAGAAGTATTCCATTATCATCCGGAAGACCTGACTAAATCAATTTATGACATAGCATTTTATGGTGACACCCTCATCATTGCGGCCAAAACAGTAGTACAATTCCTTTACAATGATGGAAACACGATAAAATATTTGGCCACTTTAGCAAGCTATGGCGAAGATGCAAGGATTCGTGGATTGGATTCAAAAGGGTCGTTACTTGCGTATACTGTAGGATTTACACAAGCAAGTATTGACGACGGCATTTATTTGTACGATTTACAATCAAAGACACATCTCGATTATTATTCGCAGACAATTAGCGATCCGCTCGAGGTATATTTTGGTCAGGAAAACGACTTATTACATGTTATGGGTGGGACCATCAATTCTACCCTATTTAATGGATATTATTATGTATTAAATTATTCCGATCAAAACAATTTACAATTAATTTTTCAGGACACGATTTTGGGATTTGCTCCATTAGGTAGTATTTCGGCTCCTATGAGCGCCAAATTAATCCATGATACAATATACATAGCGACACAGGGTGGAGGCCCCAAGGTAACGACTCCTACTTATAGTGGTCAAGTCTATGTTTATGATGCTACCAATCCGCAAAGCATTCAGTTTGTTGAAGATCTTTATGGAGGCTTGTATCATTTTGACATTGACATCGATCCAATTAGTCAAACCATGTATGTTGCCTCAGAATGGTACGGTGTCCTTACAGTGGACATTACTAATTTAGAGCAAGAACTTGATTTGGGACTCACCCTCACCGGAGGCTGGTGTCATGGCAGTGCGATGGCCAATAATAAATTGGTTGAGGCCAATGAAGGCTATGGCATTCGCTTATTTGATTTATCGGATGTTGCTGATCCCAGGTTAATCGCCGAGGATGTTGCTGTTGGATTTTGTAGAGCCATCAGTTTTTCTGAGTTTGGTGATTATGTTTATGGATGGAATTTGACCGGAGATGGCCTCCGCATATTTGATGGAAATACACTCGACCCTATCAGCTCTGTGGAAGTTCCACTACTCCTGAAAACAGATTTTAAAGCTTCCCAGCAATACAATGGAACATTAGCGGTCATTTTGGAACAGTTTATCGGTCCGGATCAAATAATAATTGCCGATGTACACCTTCCCGAAAGTCCAAAAATTACATTTAACCGAAATAAAAGTAATCTGGAAGACATTTTATTTGGTTCGAATGGCGATCTTTTTGTTTGCGCACGGGACTCAATAATTGTATTTAATCCACAGTCAATGGAAATAATTACTACGGTTACACCTCCTTTAGGCCTCTTACAACCATTTAAGGCTTTCACTCTTTGCAACGATACACTTTATGTCTATTACGGTGGACTAGGCGAAGGAATAGCCCGCTATAGCTTTGATTCAATGTCTAATGACCTCGAATTCATTGATGCCACACCGTATGATATGAAAGCAGAATTGAATGGCAGAGTATTCCTGGTGGGCAATGATTCCATAATTTTTATTGCTTCCTCAATTGATTCTCTGAAATTACTCAAAAAGTATCCGCCTTTT
Source organism: Saprospiraceae bacterium (assembly GCA_965249735.1). Lineage (GTDB taxonomy): Bacteria > Bacteroidota > Bacteroidia > Chitinophagales > Saprospiraceae > JANQSS01. Next base: position 166,997 of record CBDFMS010000017.1, read on the forward strand.
AATGTAATAGGTATTTACAATCACGGTGGGGATTTTATTTATAATAATATTTGGGGTCTACAAGATCTGTATTTTCAGGACGACTTATTGGTACTAAATGAATATATGGGGCAGACAACTATTTTAGGGTCAACCCAGCATTCGGGAATCGACGGAACAATTACAGTTAATCAAGAATTATTAATTTATCCAAATCCAACTGACAGTCAAATAAATATTGAAATCTCTAAGGTTAGACCTCGTGTAATCGAGCTATTCAATATGCGAGGACAACAGTTATATGTTTCTGAAAACGGGGCTCAAAATATTTCCATTGATGTATCATCATTTGTCCCCGGAACCTATCTCGTAAGAGTAACAACCGATCACTCAGAAAAAATATATGGGAAATTTGTTGTCATGCAGTAAATCGAGTCGGCTACTTATTCTTCAAGTAATTTTCTGCCGACTTCATTGCTGACTTAATCGCTTCGTTGACCCCGCTTGCCATCTCCCGTTGTCTGGTCAAGTAATCTTCTATTTCATTTCGACTAAGACTATCCCGAAGCTGTTCAGTTGGGACATATTGATACATCCAGTGCCACATCAGAGAATCAGCACGGTGTAAATCGACCGAGGCGCTCCTGCCGGCGATTGAGTCTGTAACAGTAGGGTACGTTCTCGTGGCCAGGCTCCTTCTTTGAGATTTCATTTCAGGAAGAAGTGGCATGACCTCGTCATGTAAAGCAAAAACCTCTTCTTCGAGCTTTTCAATTTTATCAGGCCCGCACCCGGTGGTCAATGAAATGAGGATAGCAAAAAAAATAATTCGATGAATGTGTGAAAACATCCTCAAAAATAAAATTTCTTCTATTTTTGCGCATGGAAACATTACTTACCAAATCAAAAGCCAAAGTCAGGCTTGACGGAATCACCTTTGACGACGTCTTACTCATTCCCGGATATTCTGACGTATTGCCCAGAGAAGTAGACATTTCTACTTACATCACGCGCAACATTAGCATCAATGTGCCTATCGTCTCGGCCGCCATGGATACTGTCACTGACAAACGATTGGCCATCGCCATTGCACGACAGGGTGGGATAGGTATTATTCATAAAAACATGAGCATCCTGGATCAAGCCGAACAGGTACGCACGGTAAAACGATCGGAAAGTGGCATGATCATCGATCCGGTTACCTTAGGGCCAAATCATGCGGTGTTTGAAGCGCGTGAATTGATGAGGAAATTTAAAATAGGTGGAATACCCATTATAAATGAACAGAACGTTCTTGTCGGAATATTAACAAATAGAGACCTGAGGTTTGAAACTGATAGTAATCGGCCAATCCATGAGTTAATGACAGCTCAAAACCTGATTACAACAACTGCCCCCACATCCCTCGACCAGGCTAAAGAAATTCTTCAGGAACATCGAATAGAAAAATTGCCTGTGGTTGATGACGCATTCAAACTTGTTGGGTTGATTACCTACAAGGATATCATGAAGCTCGAAAACTTCCCGATAGCCTGCAAGGATCACTTAGGACGACTACGTGTAGGAGCTGCAGTGGGCGTTACGAAAGATACTATGGAGCGAATCGAAGCCCTTGTTAAGGTAGGAGCTGATGTTATCTGTGTCGATACGGCACATGGACATTCAGCAGGCGTTCTTCGTGCCATAACGGAGATACGTAATGCATATCCAGAATTACAGCTCGTCGGTGGAAACGTTGCCACCGGAGCAGGTGCCAAAGCATTAGTTGAAGCCGGAGTCGATGGCGTTAAAGTAGGTGTAGGACCGGGATCTATCTGCACTACCCGGGTGGTTGCAGGTGTGGGAGTCCCTCAATTGACTGCAATCAGAGAAGCAGCCATGGGAATAGAAGGATCAGGTGTTCCAATCATTGCTGATGGAGGGATTCGGTTTACAGGTGACATTGCCAAGGCCATAGCCGGCGGTGCAAGTTGTGTCATGGCAGGTTCCCTCTTTGCGGGTGTCGAAGAAGCACCGGGAGAGACCGTCATCTTCGAGGGTCGGAAATTTAAGATCTATCGTGGAATGGGTTCATTGGGAGCAATGGAATTAGGATCTAAAGACCGTTATTTCCAGGATGCTGAGGAAGATCTGAAGAAACTGGTACCTGAAGGTATTGAAGGCCGCGTGCCATTTAAAGGCAGCCTGGCTGAAGTCATGGTGCAGTACATCGGGGGATTACGAGCAGGAATGGGATACTGTGGTGCAGCAACCATACAAGATCTACAACAGGCAGAATTTGTTAAAATCTCATCTGCCTCGGTTGCCGAATCACATCCGCATGATGTTACGATCACAAAAGAATCACCAAATTATAGTAAGCGATAATTCATTCAACAGGCGATTTTTTGAAGAGCGCGATGTAGTAGACATTGCTCGTGAACTCATTGGTGCCCGAATTGAATCCCATATTCAGGAAAATTTTACTTCCGGGATCATTGTCGAGACTGAAGCATATAAAGCCCCTAAGGATAAAGCCAGCCATGCGTACAATTACCGGCGGACCGAACGAACAGAAACGATGTACGGAAAAGGCGGACTAGCTTATGTATACCTCTGTTACGGTATTCATCATTTATTTAATGTCGTCACGGGTCCGGAAAACACTCCACATGCTGTACTTATTCGAGCTGTAGTGCCTGTTACAGGTCTGGATATTATGTATCAGCGAAGAAATATAAAAAGCCTAAAACAATTGACCAATGGACCGGGTAAATGGACACAGGCTTTTGGTATTACAACGCAGTTTACAGGCATCGACCTATTGGATCAAAATAGCCAAATAAAAATCTACCCTTCTCCATCAAAAATAAATTCGAATAAAATAATAGAAACGCCCAGGATAGGAATTGATTATGCCGAAGAATGGATTGACATGCCATGGCGTTTTCTTCTGAAAGAATTAGCATAGCGCAATTCGTCTTTATTTCTATTTAATATTTATGTTTTCCCACATTTCAACCGTTCTTTTTTAAGTACTTGTCACCATTCATTGCACCAGACTGTTTAATTTGGACATCCAAGTTATTTCTATTATCATATTTGACCCATTCTATTGCCAATTTACAAGTGTTTTACCAAAAACGTACAATTCATATATATAATAGAAACCCGATAAAATATGCATTATTAATATGATAGTGGTTACCCATACTCCAAGATTTCTGAGATTATCGCTTAGGTTAGATTCACTTAGCCATTTCCCATATTCAAAAATACTAAAAACAAATAAAAGTGTGAGGCCAATTAAGTATCCTCCAATCCAATTGGCTGAAGTTATGATTTCACCCGTGATAGAATATTCAGCGAAAAGTGCAAATTGCAACATGCCGATAAACATAGTGATACATGCAATTATAAAATATTGGTTTTTAATCACCTGCTTAAAGCGAAAAGCAAGTATGGTTATAGGAAATGCCAGGGCGAGTAGAATGGAAATACCCACATTCGGAGTAAACATACGCCATATTCTTAAAAAATCAATTTCATGTGTTCTTATCCCTTGCCTGCTATTTTCGAAGTCAAATGATAGAAACTGATAGCACAGTAAAATTATCGATGGAAGGGCCATCAAGAAGATTTTCCAATATAAAGAAAACTCTCGTGTAAATCTGACAATTATATATAATCCTATTGCAGGAAAGAAAATTAAAACAAAGGTGCCCTTTATAAAAACACTCAATAGAAGTACCAGAGAAATGACACCAGTATATTTCCAAGAATTTTGTTTTGCCTTATCCTCTAGAAATCTAATCATCATAAAAAATCCTAAAACAGCAAGTGCCTTAATGGCAATTACTGTTGCATTGTGATACATAATTGGACTTCCCTGCCCAAAATAAACAGAGCTATTGAAAAATGGCAGATATATGGCACCGACAGTCATACACATCACGGTTAAACCAATTACCTGGATCGTTGATAATTGTGGAAGTAATCTTTTGAATACAAAATGAATTGTCCATGCATTTAAGGTCACGAACATTCCCAAAATCAGACTAGCCGAGACCTCATAAGAAAGCCCAGTAAGTACTTTAAAAAACCAAAGAAGATAGAAAAACCCCAAATGCGGAACATGCGTAACGCCTTCAGACAATGACTTAGCAAAACCAACCTGCAATTTTATCGTGGTACTTCCGACCACCATGCGATCAATCAACAAACAACTGAGTCCAAAAAGTACACCATAGAAACATATAACTTGCAGGTATGAAATTATTTTCTGAGAATGAGCCATAGCATTCAAATGTCATAAATTATATTTATGTTTTCCCACATTCCAACCGTTCTTTCTTAAATACTTGTCGCCATCATCTGCAGCAGGTCCTTCCAATTGTGTTCCCATACTATCATTCCATCTATTTAAATATCCAAATAGAGCCACTACACCTAATATTTCCACAATTTCTCCTTCATCCCAGTGCAACCTCAAATTATCGGCAATTTTATCATCTACCGCGTTTGGTATTTGAGAAGCAGCTATTGCGAAATCAAATACTGCCTGTTCGGCCTCGGAAAATGCGGGGTACGATCGATATTCCCAGATATTATTCAATTTATCTTGTTCGGAGCCATATCGCTCTGCCGCACGGATCGCATGGGCTTCACAATATCTGCACCCGGCAGTCTTACTCGCCAAGTAGGCCAAAAGACGCTTTAGAGAACTGGAGACACGGCCTTTGTTTTCCATCACGGCCTTATTCATTTCTAGAAATGCAGCTGATATCCGGGGTCTATGCATCATCGTGAACAAACTGTTAGGTGTAAAGCCCAATGTCTCTTCGTAGAATTTTGCCATTTCTTGTGCGGCTTCCGTTGCATTTCGATCAAGTGGATATACCAAAGGTCGTTTCATATTTATTTTGTTTTATTAAGTATTGGTGGTGGTGGTAGACTTATTCTATTGGAATCAAATCCAAAATATTATTACCGGCTTAAAGTTAATCAACTAGAAATCAACTTATGGTTTGTTGAGCATGTTCTATGAGATGAAGCAAAATCGGATCAAATTCCGTAAGCAATCACCCGATCATATGTCCCATGAAACGGTCGGTAATAGAGCACGACATGATATCGATTGTTTGCCCGGTTATCGAATCCTTCTGTTTGGCTATAGTCAAGCGGTTCACCCGGCATCTTGACAGCGTAAGAATAATCGTACACGCCTTGTTTTAGCATAACTTCTTTATAGAAAAGACTATTAATTTCATCGAATGCCATCAAGGAAGTGGAGTCTGCCGAAAAATTATTGAAGGCACCTAAAACATGAACATCTGCATCAGGAGGCGCATTAAAATAGTGCAGGGAAAACAATACATGAACATATTCGACTTCCCAATCATCGTTTAGCTGATCACTATTTGTAATAGCAAAAGCACCGTTAATATCATTGTCACTTCCAAATTTAATTTCATATCCCCGAAGTTCGTCCGTCTCCATCGTAACATTAATCCCATCTGAATAGGCCGCTATTTCATGAATACGAAACCCGCGGGAATAAACTGTCCGCAAATCAGCCAGACGGTATTCCCGCATAGCAGGAAAAACGACACTGTTGTGTTGGTCAAAAAATAATTGTTCACGAAATACCCTACGAGGACGAATAGAATCAATTATTGTATTCCAATTTTGATTTTGAATAACTGAAGCACTCACCGAATTCATTGGATCATCTAAACCAATATTTTTAATTCCAACAGCAAAAGACAATTCATGATGAGAATCGAAAAACCCTTGTCTCGTAGAACGAAAAATATCGGCATAAGTAAAATTTACATTTGTTTCATAGACTACAAATCGTAAATGCATCAAAACCTCATCCTGATTGTCACGATCCCAAATCTTTAGAATAAAATTTCCACTGATCTTCCATTTTATATCGTTGTTTGGCAATATCATGCGATAGTGCATATAGTCGGTATAGGTGCCACGAGAAGAAGAGAAATCAGATAAGGTACTGTTGTCAAACCCATCCAGATATTCGTAGATACTGATGTTTGAAGGTGTCCAATCGCGATTACAATGAATGATGGTGTACTCTAAATCCCGAATGTATTCACCGATGTCATCAAACTCCACCATCAATGCACCATATTGTGGTATGAATGGCATTGCGAATGGATCTCCAATCGGATGGATGGTTACACTTTTAATTTCGGGATTAAAGATTTCATGTTGATATACTTGAGCATGTCCGACGAAAGGTGTCAGATAAAATAATACAAGCATCGTGAAGGCATAGAATTTATGCATATTCGAATTATAAACCGGATTAGCTTAGTGCACTGTTCATTCTTTCAGTTGAATAACGAAATTTTAACAGCATGATCAATCTGGAATAGAGGTGTATAGTTGTTGAGCTTGTTCTTGAGTCAATTTGCTCATGTATTGGTTTTGGAATACGATCTGCTTACCTCCTTGAATTTTGACCTTTCGAAAACCAAATACGGAATGTAGTGAATCAATCGTAATCTTATAAACAAATCCATTGTTATCCGATTGAACAAAATCGGAGAAATATCGACCCTTTTTAATTAAATTTTCAAGCTCAGTCTTTACTTCACCGACGTCGGGTGAAGTTGCATCAAGTACTAGAACATTCATCCCGTATCCACGCGGACCTGTAAGTTTAAATTCTTCACTCCCAGAAAAAGGAGAACGCGTGACCTCGATATCTGCTGGGGCCATGATTTTTACAGGTAATCCATATTGCATCAAGTCAGTCTCTTTCCACTTCGATGTCGGATCGTTCGAACACCCTGTCATAAAGATCAGTATCAATACAAAGGCCTGCAACAGTCTAATGCTATTCATGAACACAAAAGTACGTCATTAAACCAAAAAGAGCAGTGGTAATGCCATTGCCTTTCTATGGCATCTGGAGTCGGTCAAGAAATATTTGACCAAAGGCATTCAGTTTAGAACATCGCATACCAAAGAATAAACTGCCCAACATAGAAATTTAGCTCTACTGGCAGAAACAAGGTTGTTCCACAATGCTATAAAATGGTCGATCTGGTATCACAGGATTGCCTATGGCCAGTCTTGTTAGAATCAGGAATAAAGATCTATCGCTTCTTTTTAATCGTGCAGCCGATCGCTTTTGTCATAGATGGATCTGGTTCTTTTCCGCTTTCAAGAGCCATAATGGCATTTTCCAGATATTTTTCTTTAACGGCGTCCGGATCTTCATGATTGTCGTCAATAGCGCCAATATAACGTACGATTCGTCCATCATCCAGCAGGAAAACATGTGGCGTTCGGGTAGCACCATATTGTGGATAAATTTTTTGGTCTTCATCCATGAGGTACGGGAAATTGAATCCTTTTTCTTCAGCCCGCACAATCATGGCTTCAAATCCATCCTTTGGTTGTACCTCAGGATCATTAGGATTAATTGCGATAACCGGATAGCCCCTGGGAGCATATTTCTCGTTCAGATCTATGAGCCGATCTTCATACATAACGGCAAATGGACAATGGTTGCAAGTAAAGACAACGATATATCCACTCACATCTGCAAAATCACTCAACGACACATATGACCCGTCGACATTTTTTAATTTGAAATCTGTTGCTTTATCACCAATTTCATAACCTGTAGATGCAGGAAAAAAAGCACATAAGAAAACGGTTGAGAGGATCAATGCCAAAGACGACAATTTAGTAATGAGTTTCATATTATAATTTTTGTAAAGTTGAAATAGTATTTTTCAATGTGCGATAATCCGCGTATTTCCCTTCATCAAATATCGTACTGTCTCCGGAAATAAACCAGGTACCGGGGATGGCTCCAGACCATTTTGGCGAAACACGGTCAATCCATGTGTTTGATTTAGGATCACTCAATAAAATTACCTCAGATTTAATATTTTTCTTTTTTAGAAATGGAATCAGTTGGCTATCTATCGCCCGCTTAAAATCAAGACTAACTAAAATCACCTTAACATCATCATCTTTAAAATCCCGGTTAGCGTATTCAAAATAATGCAATTCTTCTACACAAGGAATACACCAGGTGGCCCAAAAATTAACTACGAGCATTTTTTCATCCTGGGATTTAAGATAGGACTCCAATTCATCAAAATCCATCACAGGCACCTCAACTTCATTCGGTTTGTCGACAGCCAGTTCCTGGCTATACAACCCCCTTGACCACAAAGAAAAAAGCACCATCGATATCGTAATGAATCTAATCATATTGCGCGCAAAAATAAATTATCTAAAGTAAATGACAGTACAACAACGCTCAATCACGCTGATTTCAATACAAATTTCACCGATATTTAAGTTAAATAATCCTTAAAGATTTGAATTCGACGCTCGAAATGAATTCAATGGATTGGTCTGATTTCAACACATCAGAAGTCTACTTACTTTTAGCAGGCATGGTGCCAAATATAAAATCCCATAAAGGAGAGGAAACTCCATATGCCTTCGTATTGTCCTGATAATGATGAACGCTATGATGTAACCACAATCCTTTTAAAAAGGAAGGAGGCTTAAATGCGTGCATGGAATAGTGCATAAAGGAGTATAGTAAATAACCTAAAAAGAAGCCCGGAAAAAATGCCCAGGTAATCTCAGGATGTCCGATAATCCAAAAGAACACAAAGAAAATCGAAAATAATATTGTTGCCAATATGAGTCCGGGGACCGGAGGCATTAACAATCGCTCTTTGTCGCGGGGATAGGTATGATGTGAGCCATGGACTACGAAATGGAATCGTTTGGTCCATTCTGCGTCAGTGATATAGTGAAACAAGTACCGATGTAAAAAGTATTCAGCGAACGTCCAGAAAAAGAAAGCAAACCCAAACCACGCGAAAGTTGCTCCAACTGAAAGACCTTTTATATAGATCGCTACATACAGTAGTGCTGCAATACACGGACCATAGACCACCACACTCATCAGTGGTGTCGTCTTAGTCAAGGATTCCAGAAAATTGCTCTTGAATATTCGAGCTTGACCTTTTGCAAATGTATCTCCCATGGCTTTAATGGTTACTCATAAAATAGACCGCAAAAATAAGCATTATCCACTTACAAGTTGTCCTTTAAAGCTGAAACATGATCCGAATTAAATGGTTCACTCATTGTCATTGTCATTGGACTTCATGAGGCTCTTTGCAATTACCTCTTGTGGGCTAATATCAGCACATCGAAAATGACCTTCAGGACATGAGGTCCTTCCGTGAACGCCACAGGGTCGACAAGCAAGCTTTTCAGGATACACAAACACGTAATTCTCTTCAGATCTTGGACCATAACCAAATTCAGGAATTGTAGAACAGAACAACACGGACACAGGAGCATTCATTGCTGTGGCAAGATGGACAGGAGCCGAATCATTTGTGTAGTTCATTCTTGCTTTGGACATCAAAGCGGCTGATTCAAGAAATCCATATTCCCCCGCTTTCATAATGGTCTTGCGATTTGCTTGATTGCTGATCTGCGTGCAGAGATTAAGATCACCCGGACCGCCTAATAAAAAGATATCCAATGTCTCTGGCATCATTTCAATCAGTGCTACCCATTTATCTGCAGGCCAGCGCTTCGTCTGCCAAACTGATGCCGGACTAATTGTAATATAAGGATTATGGTGTGCGACTTTTTCATAATCGATAGCACTGGGATAAAGTTTAGGCATTTTCGCTGGTAAGGTCACCAGATGACGTACGAGTTCATAATTGCGATCGACTTCATGCATACCCTCTTTACGGTGTTCAATTTTCCTATCAAACAAAAATGATAGTGGATGGACATCAAATCCTATGGTCTCCCGGGCGCCTGACAACCAGGTGATCACACCAGAAGTACCATGTCTATGGATATTGATAACCACATCGTAACGCGCTTTTTGAAGCGTTTTGATCAATCTCCATGAGGATCGCAGTTTTTTCGACTTATCAAGTATTAATATTTCATTTATGAATGGATGATTATGTAGCAAGACTTCGCGACTTTTTTGGACCAACACATCAATGCTGTTTGCCCGATTCTCAGCCGCCAGTTGTTCAATTAAACCAGTTGCCAGAATGACATCACCAAAGAAAGCAGTCTGAATTATCAAATACCTTGACATTTCGCAAAGGTAATTCCTACATAACGATCCCACCTTTGTGCAGTTTAAGTATCATTACTTGATGCCTATATTTTTTTCATCTTTAGGTTCTGATGTAAAGCAATATCCAGGTGATCAATCCATTTGACGACAAATATTTTATGAATCAAGCCTATCTCGAGGCTCGCAAAGCCGCAGAAAGTGGGGAGGTCCCCGTTGGTGCCGTAATCACCCACCAGGATCGCGTTATCGCACGATCTTATAATGAAGTCGAGCGTCTCAAAGATGTAACTGCGCATGCCGAAATTCTTGTGATCACCGCCGCAGCTATGGCCATGGGATCAAAATATCTAAATGAATGCAAGCTCTATGTCACATTAGAACCATGTGTCATGTGCGCCGGGGCACTATATTGGAGCAGGATAGGTCATCTGATCTATGGCGCCGAAGATGAAAAAAGAGGGTTTTCGCGTATTGGACGTGAAATTCTACATCCATCCACCAAGGTCGAGTTTGGACTCATGCGGGATGAATGTTCTGAATTGTTGACCTCTTTTTTTATGCAACGTCGTCGAGTTACCACCTAGTGCAAGTCGAATTCAACTCAATCAAATTACAGCTTTGAGCGAAAAAGCGGTTAAACTTTGTTAAACCCCGTTAAGGATTTCTTATCAAAGTAAACGTCGAACGTTTTGGAACGTATTTTTAATAACCGTAAATAAATACCTAATAGCCATGCGAGTATTAAATCTGTTATTTTTTGTCCTTTTATTGTCATCGTGTAGTAATCTATCTCCATTTACAAAATCCATGTATCAACAATATGACTGGTCAAATGACGAGTTACAGAGAATTCAATTTTATCTCTCCGATGATATCATTCTAAAAAGAGGATTGTCATCGGGCACCCAGGAGATTATAAATGGGGATGTAAAAATTATCGACGGAAAAAGAGTTGAGGTTGTAAAAATACCGAAAGGGACTCCGGGTGTTTTAGAATTTAAACCGGATAGACAACGTATGGCTATTCGATTTGAAGAGGGCGGGGAACGCTACCTGATATTCGGACCTAACCCTAAGTATGGTGGTAAATATATGTTGCTAGCCTCAGAATGGACGCGCGTATCCGGAAAAGTACATTATGAAGGGAATACCTATCGAGCTGAACATAATAGTCAGCTGGCAACTTTAATGATCGACCTCAAGAAAATTGGAAAAACAGAAGTCAACTCCAGAACTGCTGATGGCGTTCGTGTTAATAAAAACTAATTGACAAGTCGCCAATGGCATTCTTCAGGACCTTCAGTTGAACACTGATCTGACTGTTTATCGTTTGCCTTTTAATAACGGAACAAATCGATAAAGTCCATGTTTTTTTGTTTTGAAATTGGTTTCGGAGGTTCTAATTATCTGTAGCATTTCCTGTGCTTCCACACCAACTGGGATTACCATGATTCCACCTATGGCTAATTGATTTAGCAAATCTTTTGGGATCGCCGTGGCACCGGCCGTTACAACAATCTTGTCAAAAGGCATTCTACTTTTCATTCCTTTCATTCCGTCACCATGAAAAGTTCGTACGCCACCAAAACCTATTTTATCTAACAATTTCGTTGTTTTTTTAAACAGCTCTTCATATCGTTCTATCGTATATACCCGCGCACCTAAATAATGTAAAACGGCCGCCTGAAAACCACTACCTGTTCCCACTTCCAGAATTTTGTCCCCTTTTTTGACATCGAGCAACTCTGTTTGGCGAGCCACTGTATACGGTTGCGAAATAGTCTGCTCACACCCAATCGGGAAAGGTTTATCCTGGTACGCCCATTCTGCAAAGGCATCCTCCAAAAAATAATGTCGAGGAATGTCAATGAATGCCTGAAGTATACGCTCATCCCGGATTCCCTTTTTCCTAATCGTCTCAACAAGGCGCTTGCGCAATCCTTTGTGCCTATAATTGTCTTTTAGCATTTGCCCAAAAGTACGAAAATCACCATGCCATCACTGATGACTTAGTCATCAGATCACTTAGTCATCAGATCACTTAGTCATCAGATGACTTTCATTTTGGCCACCTTTGTCCTACTTTTGCAACAAATTGAAAAGAATGAAAATTAAATTTGGAACCGACGGGTGGCGAGCTATCATCGCCAAAGATTATACAGTAGAAAATCTCCATCGCGTTGCAGAGGCAACTGCGTCATATATGAACGACGAAGGAATGACGGATGCCGTCATCGGTTACGACTGTCGCTTTGCAGGTGAATACTTTGCCAAAGAAACCGCAGCTTTACTAGCCGATAGAGGCATAACTGTTCATCTTGGGGATGGCTTTGCTTCAACTCCGATGGTTTCTTTTGCAGTTGTAAAACTCAAGGCCCATATCGGCATCGTCATAACTGCCAGCCATAATCCGCCCTCATATAATGGTTATAAACTCAAATCATCATTCGGCGGACCCTGTATTCCTTCTGAAATTGCTGCTGTCGAAGATCGAATCCCCGATCAAGCGAATCCTATCTCCGCTTCGTTTGACGAATCATTAGGTCAGGATCGAATTAAATTGGTTGATCTTGAACAAATTTATATCGACCACATAGAAGTCAACTTTGATCTCGACGTCATCCGAAATTCGAATATTCGCCTGGCTTACGATGCCATGTATGGTGCAGGCCAAAATGTTATTCGGAGATTATTTCCAAATGCTACCCTACTCCACTGCGAATTTAATCCGTGGTTCGATGGTCAGGCACCTGAGCCCATCCATAGAAATTTAAAAGAAATATCAGATTTAATAAAATCAGACCCGGATATAAATCTAGGACTGGCCAATGATGGTGATGCCGATAGGATAGGAATGTACGATGAAAATGGAGACTTTGTAGATTCTCATCACCTACTGATGTTGCTCTTATATTATTTAAAAGAATTTAAAGACAAAACGGGAAAGGTTGTTATAACATTTTCAGTGACCAATAAAATGGAGCAGCTCGCAAAGCTTTATGGTCTTGATGTTGATATTACCAAAATCGGCTTTAAATACATAGCAGAAATCATGCGTCATACTGACGTCATGGTAGGAGGTGAAGAATCTGGTGGATTAGCCGTGAGCGGACATATTCCGGAACGAGATGGTATTTGGATGGGCTTACTTATCATGGAGTTCATCGCTAAGACCGGTAAATCCATTAAAGAATTAATTACCGACTTATATGACAAAGTCGGATCATTTTCATTTGACCGTTACGACTTGCATATCGACCAGGCCACAAAAGAACGGGTTATCGATAATTGTAATAACAACGTTTATACAGAATTTGGAAAATTTAAAATCCAAAAAGTTGAAACAATTGATGGTTATAAATACCATTTTGATGACAGTTCATGGACAATGATCAGACCATCCGGTACGGAGCCTGTTTTGCGTGTATATGCACAAGCACCGGACCATGATAAAGTCATCGAAATATTAGAAACTGTCAAGGCCGGATTATTGTCTTAGGATAAATTCGAAATAGATCGTTGCATTGAAATATGGGGGATGCCATCTTCCAGATATACAGTTCCAATCTGTGTAAATCCGAAGTCAAAGTAGAACCGTTTTAGATAATATTGTGCTGAAATTTTTACTTCGGCGTCAGGGTATTTTTCAGAACAATAATTTAATCCTTCCTGGAAAATCCGTCGACCCAATCCCAAATTACGGCTAGCGGCAATCGTTACTACTCTGCCAATCGAGATATGATTTTCATACATCTCACCCGGTGGAATGACACGAACGTATGCACCCAACACGCCTTTGTTCTCAATCCAAATATGTGTTGCCACCTGATCAAGATCGTCCAAGTCCAAATATGCACATGCCTGCTCTACAACGAACACCGCCACTCTAGTCTTCATGATGGCATATACATTTGCTGTAGTTAAATCATTGAACTGTTTTATATATAATTTCCAGTTATTCATTTTAGCAAGTGACCTACATCATATGACCGATGCCTTTTACAAAATAATTATTAATTCATTCGATTTGTCACGTCCTCGAAAGCAAAAAATGACTTCCTAACTATTACAGACCAAAACAATCAAAAAAAGTATGTGCTCAAATCACAATCTTCTCGCTAATACGACTTTAATCTTTTCTTCAATCGTCTTCCCACCGACTTGAAAAGCCTTGATTAATATATAATAAACACCGACACGTGCTCTTTCACCATCATTCGTTTCTCCACTCCAAAGAATCTGACCTGAGGTGCCCAATGACTCGTTATTGAGTAAATTCTTTATTAAAACGCCATCATATGAAAATATTTTTGCCTGAGCAATAAAACCCGGTTCGTCAAACTCATATAACAACACCATCACATCCTCATAGCCATCTCCATCAGGTGAAAAAGTAGGACTCGTCAAAGAAAATCGAACATCTTCTGCTCCCGGATTAAATACCCGTTGAGAGTTCTCTCCAGTAGGAGTAGCCCCACCATTCTGAGTGGAAGCTGAATACCAATTCGAAGATTGCAAACCATCTTGATTCAAACGCAACCTTTCAAGCGAAATACCATTTAGTCTATCCAATAAGGGATCATAAAGGTCAATGGAATAAAAACCGTTATCTATAAAAACCGAGTCTTGGTTATCATCAAAATAAAATAATGTTAGGATACCTCCTGAATTTGTCAGTATGGGTAAATCGAAGAAATGCAATTGATCCGGAAATGGAACATGATAATTATCTAAAATGGAGGATTTATCCTGCGTTATAACATGATATTCTCCCGGAAGCAATTGAAAATTTGCTTCGATTCGTCTTTGTACAAACCCGTTATCCGCATTTAAAAAATGTAACCAGATGTCATTGACATCGATTATTTTTTGACTCGTATTTATGATTTCAACAAATTCTGCTTCCCCGGTGAATGGCGCAAATAATATTTCTGAAATTCGAACATCACCCGGAGCAGGAGATTCCGTACGTCCAAATGAATAGGTATAATTGTCATCCCATTTTTGGCCGTTACACGAGCATATTTCGGAATTGAATGAGATGGTATACACTTCTCCTAATTCCATCATGTTGTCGAATTCCAGTTCCAATACATGTTCGCCATTCAATATTGATGCATAAGCGGCCACAACTGAAATCGATGGAGTTAACACATAATTCAATGTATTCATTAATTGATCTTGATTCATCTCAATATCAAAGGTAAATTTCACTCCAAATGGAGAAACAATTTGTACACTCTTGATGCGTGCCTGCCCAGGGGGTTCATCCGGAGTGAAAATGCTATTAATTTCACCAGGTGTTCCTCCGGTGGGATCAACCGAAGCACTCCAATTAATTTCACCGCGACACAAGCTTTCGGGATTTTTACATTCTAACGACCAACCCGAAATTTTATCATCATTACCATACCAAGAGGATGTATAGGAGACTCGATCGATGAGCTCACTTCCCACATGCAAGGACAGGTCATCTCCCCCATTGTTCAATGCTGGCATACTTGCCACACCAACGACGGTATCGACTTCTTCAAATAAGTTCAATTCATCCTCATCAGTGATCACAATATATTCGTCCGGAAATAGAAAATATTGTGGCAAAGATGCAGCCGATGAAGCATCTCTTAATGTGATATCACCAATATTTAAGATTTTGTCGGATCGGTTATGAAGTTCAATAAACTCAGCATTAACAACCAACGTCGAAGATGACGGTGCAGCGTGGATCTCGTTAATAATAATATCCCCAGGTAAAATTAATTCTGGAATGAGCACAAAGAATGAATAATTTAAGGTAGAAGCTAGATTTCCGGCGACATCTAAAATCCCCATGGCCTGGATAGAATAATCAACCAGATTATCAAGTGCATTTGCAAATTGCAGACATATTACGTTTGACTCACCATCATTCCATACCACGCTTGAAGGAATAATATTTCCTGGTATTACCCTGAATTGATCAACTGTAAGTTGGTCTCCATCCAAATCTTCGTCAAAAATCAGTCGTAATTTTTGCCCGGATAAGACTTCTACATTTATAAGATCAGGCGGAATCTTATCCGGAACAATTTTTTCAATAAAAATATCATCAAAAAAGAACTTGTCTATTCTTGATTTTGTGTACATACAACTCAATCCGAAAAACCCATCAGGTTCAGGAGAGAAATTAAAACTTACAGACTGTTTATCCTCAAAGATGCCATTGGATCCATGGTCAAAATAGAATTCCCAATTGTCATTTCCAATGTATTCAATCTGAACAGTAACTGACAATCGACTCGAGTTATGCGGAATGCTGGCAAATCGGTGAATTTCATTTTCAACCCCAAAATCATCGCGATGATAAAATACGAAGGCATCTGCACTTCCTGATTCACCTAATTCGAGAAAGAGCGCTTCACCATTCGACATATTGCCATCAGCATGAAAGAGAAAGATCTTTAATTGATTATCCGCAGAAGGGGCGAAATCAAGTCTCACATCAATTCCAAATCGCAAGCTGTCAGTGAACGTATAAGAAGTACTTAAGGACGAAGATCCTGATTCCGTCGCTTGTAGCTGAAGTGTGCCATCAATCACCGCAAAGCTATCCAGATCACCTGTCCACTGAACTCCGCTTAAAAGATCCGGATCAGAGAAATCTTCATAGAATTGAGCAGAGCTTATGCAACAACATAAACAATGGACAATGGTTATAATGATATGATAAATGTATCGCTGCATTTGTTTGACGAAATTACCTGACTCCAATTATCGTTATTCCTATGCGAAATGTCGATTTTCGGTGCACATAAAAGTAAAGAATTTTATCTTTGATGTCCCTTGATCGATAGCAGGACATTTTAAATTAAGTAACGCTTCCAAATGGAAGCAGAATGAAAAAATACTGAAACATGAAAAAACGAATTATTTGTTGGGGAAAAGACACCGAAGGAAAGAAGTACTTCTTTACCTTCAGCTTGCAGGCTAAAGAAAACCGCGTAGACGGACATATTATTCCAGGCGACATTCTGACTCAGGAGTTCGAAAACTTACTGGCGAATCAATGGCGTGAAGGTGGAGAACTGCAGTTTCCGGAGGGAACGCAAGAATTTTCTACAGAACTAACGGTCACAGAATCTGTACTCCCTGAGGGGTATGAACTTGACAATCACGGGCTGCTGAAGCGATCTCAAACCGAATGGAATTTTATGGTTATGTCGTTGAAACTAGCTGATTTGTATCATCAGGAAGTAGAGGATTTTAAAGAAAAGGTAGACCAGCTTACAACCTTTGACAGTCCTATTTGGGAATCTTTAAAGACGTTTTGGGGGAAGGTAAGCGAACAGATTCGTGAAAAGAATTTGTTGCGGGATCATGCTTCAGACTTACATAATCAAACCAATCATCTGTTTGAGCGGATGAAAGAGTTGCGAAAGAAGATGGATTCTGAATTTCGTCACCTTTCTGAAAAAAATAAAGGCCACATCTCTGTCATTCTAGATGAAATAGATAAAAAAATTGAATCCGGCTTGAGTCTTCAGCCCATCTTCAATCAATTGAAGAAAGTTCAAAATGACCTCAAGAAAACTGAACTCACGAAAGGTCATCGCCGAAAACTGTGGGATCGAATCGATAAGGCGTTCAAGAGGGTTAAAGCTAAGCGTTACGGAGATCAGGGAGATGGGAAAGACGGCGGAACCAAAAGCAGACTTCAACATCGATATGATGGGCTGATTGAAGTTATAAAACGCATGGAGCGATCCATTCAACGCGATAGAAATGATCTTTCATTTCAAAATAATCGAATCAATGTCACATCCGGGCAACTCGAAGCTGAAATACGGAAAGCCAAAATTCAAATGATCGAGGAGCGCGTGAATTCCAAACAAGAGAAATTGGATGACATGAAACGTACCCAGGCCGATCTTGAAATCCGACTGGAAAAAGAGAAGGAACGTGAAAAAGCTCGACAGGCTAAAAAGGCCAAGCAAGAAGAAATTTCTAAAGCCAAGGCAGAAATCGAAGAAAAGATTGCCACTGAAATGAGTGGAGCCAAAGCTGAACGGGAAGATGAATTGGATAAATTATTGACGGCTGCAAATGCTATAAATGAGTCTCGACACAAACCAAAACAAGCTCCCAAGGAGAAGGAAGAGGATGCTGTTCCGCAAGGCGATCAGGAGTTGACGGTCTCAGAATTCGTTTCAGACAAACTCGAAGACATTGTTGACACTGCGCGTGCAGTCGCCAGCATACTTGGAAATAAAATCGAGAATGCGATCGAAGATATGAGTCAGAAATTGGAAAAAGAGGAAGAATAATCTTTGCGTCTCTAAAAATAAAAAAGGCCATTCAAAATCAATTGAATGGCCTTTTTTAATTTGATGTCCCGTCCTAAAATAAGTTGACATAAAAACGACTTATTAATGAAAGGATCAAAAGAGCCGAAGAAAAGGCGAACACAGAGAGATTACAATTTAGGCTTTAAACTGGCAGTTATTTCGCAAGTGGAAGAAGGCGAAATGACATACAAGCAAGCACAAAAGGCATATGGGATACAAGGCCGCAGCACTGTTTTGATGTGGTTACGGAAACATGGTACCTTGGATTGGACAAAACCAAGTATTCATTATATGTCAAGTCCAAAGCGGAAAGAAACGCCTGCACAAAAGATCAAACGTTTGGAGAAGGAGCTATCAGATGAGCGATTGAAAAATGCGATACTAAATAAGATGATAGACATCTCTGATCAGCAATATGGTACGTCACTTAGAAAAAAGTATTTACCCAAACAATCCAAATTATCCGAGAAGAGAAACAAGTAAGTTTATCAAGATGTTGTCGATTGTTTGGGATAAGTAGACAGGCCATATATCAAGCCTACAGTAGATCAGTTAAACGGTTGGAAAAGAATTTACAGATTAAGTCAATGGTACAATCCATAAGGATGGAAATGCCTAGGATTGGCACGCGAAAGTTATACTATTTGCTTAAGCCTCAAATGGAACGATTGGATATCAAGATGGGCAGAGATGCTTTGTTTGCCTATTTACGTTCAGAGAATATGCTAATAAAGCGTAAAAAGAATTACACAAAAACAACGGACTCCAAACACTGGTTAAGAAAGTATCCAAATCTAATGAAGGAAGAAGATGTAGAGAGAACAGAACAAGTATTTGTAAGTGATATAACCTACATCAAAAGCAGAGAAAGGACGCATTATCTTTCCCTGGTGACAGATGCATACAGTAGGAAGATAATGGGCTACAAGCTTAGTGATGATATGAGTGCTGAAAATGTGGTTCAAGCTCTGAAAATGGCTCTAAAACAACGCATAACTAACAATCCATTAGTCCATCATTCGGACAGAGGGCTACAGTATTGTTCTTCGATCTATCAAAACGAATTAAGATCCAGGTCAGTAACTCCATCAATGACAGAAGGATATGATTGTTACCAAAATGCTCTGGCCGAAAGAATCAATGGAATTCTTAAACAAGAATTTCTTATACACAGATGTAACACTGGTAAAGAGTTAGACAAACTCATCAATGAATCCATTAACACATACAATGATAAAAGACCGCATTTGAGTTTAGGTATGAAAACACCTAATTTCGTTCATGAAAAAACCAGTGAGGAAAGCCCCACTGGTTCAATTTAATCTTATCCAAAAACTGTCAACCTATTTTAGGACGACTCAAGGACTTAGATTTTGTTTAACCTTTAGCTAATAAATCTCTGATTTCTCCCAACAGTTCTTCAGAAGTTGGTCCTGCAGGTGCTGCTTCCTCTTCCTCTTTAGCTTTCTGCAATTTGTTCATGTTGCGTACAACCATCCACAAAGCAAATGCCACGAGACAGAATGCAATCAAGGCATTTATAAAACTTCCATATGCCAGTGCAACTCCGCCAGCTTCTCTAACTGCATCCAGAGAAGACATATTGACACCTGCCATATCAAGAGGTTCTTCTAATATGGTAAATAGATTGGTAAAATCCGGAATTCCGAATACAGACGAAACAACCGGCATGAGTAAATCGTCAACAAGGGACTTTGAAAGCTTCCCCAAAAACTGGACGATTCAAAACTAAAGTATTAAATTGAATTGTCATGAAGAAATCAAGATTTACAGAAAGTCAGATTGTATCGATTCTAAAGGCTCATGAAGCTGGTCGCAAGACTTCTGATTTGTGTCGTGAAAATGGTATCAGCGAAGCTACCTTTTATAACTGGCGCAAGAAGTATGGTGGCATGGAAACTACTCAGTTGAAGAAATTAAAAGAGCTTGAGCTGGAGAATCAACGACTGAAACGCATGTATGCAGAGCTGAGTTTAGATCATCGTATTCTCAAAGATGTGATTGAAAAAAAGTTCTAAAGCCTCGTGCTAAACGGCAAATAGCAAAGGGAATCATGGAAACGTACGAGGTAAATATCACACAAGCTTGTCGTGTCATTAATTTGAGCAAGTCTGTTTATTACTACAAACTCAAAGAATCGCAAGACGATCAGGTTATTAGCATGCTCTCTGAGTTATCCAAGCGGCATCCGACAAACGGATTTTGGAAGCTCTTTCACAGGATCAGATTAGCAGGCATGAGATGGAATCACAAGCGGGTATATCGTGTTTATAAACAAATGAATTTGAACATAAAGGTTAAACGCAAAAAACGGTTACCTAGTCGAAACAGAGTCCCATTAGTAGTCCCAGGCCGAATGAATGAAACATGGTCAATGGATTTCATGAGTGATGCATTAGAAAATGGGCGCAAGTTCCGCACATTAAATATCATGGATGATTTTAATCGCAAAGCACTGGCTATTGAAGCAGACTTTTCTTTGCCTGCCACAAGAGTTATTCGAGTGCTGGAGCGAATAATATACTTTAAAGGCAAGCCAAAGCGAATACGTGTGGACAACGGCCCAGAATTTACGTCCGCTGAATTTACAGACTGGTGTGCTGATAACAATATTGCCGTTCTATTTATTCAACCAGGAAAGCCAAGTCAAAATGGATTTATCGAACGATTTAATAAAAGCTACCGTACCGCCGTTTTAAATGCATATTGGTTTGAAGAACTCAGACAAGTGCGCATCTTAACGGAGAAATGGTTGGAGGACTATAACAATTTAAGGCCACATGATGCGCTGAACAACTTACCTCCAACACTCTACACGCAACAGGCAGCATTAATTGTGGAAAACAACAACAGCGATCATTCTATACCGGCTACGTTAAATTGTTTACCACGAATTAACACTACTGATAATATTAATGAATTTTTATAATTTTAACACGTCCTATTAAAGGGAAGCCCACAACTTGATGACCGTTCCAAATGCGGCACCGAGCACTATACCGACAGCCATGTCGAGCAAATTGCCCTTCAGTGCAAATTCTTTAAAGTCTTTTAACATAATCGTTTTGATTTAAATGATGAATAGTAAATATACAAATTTGTTGAAATTTTATGTTTAGTTAATTCAGGCTGTGCGAGTTATAGATCATTTCTGTTCATTAACATATAGTTTTCCCACACGTGTCGCTTAGACCCCTGATCAAATTTTGGTTGAAATATCTCATTGAAATATTGGTCAGATTTAAGACGATCTTCTGGTGTTGAGGCCAGGGTATTAATAATAATAAGTCCATTCTCTGCGAGCAACTGATCCAATGAATCTAAATATGCGGTTGACAAAAAATATGTAGGAATTTCATCGTCAATAAAGATGTCAGAAATGATTAAATCGTACTTTTCTCCGTGTATTTTAATAAACTGCTGTGCATCGACACAATACGTTGTATACGGGGTAGTCAACCTGTTCAAACCATATTTCTCCGCCAGATAGATGACGTTCTCATCAATCTCAATGAACGTCATATGTTCAACAGACAATCCACTCAATTCTACTAAAAGCGGAACACTTCCCAGACCTAATCCCAAGAGAAGTACGCGTTCAAAAGCGCGATCACCAAGTCTGATCTGTTTAAACAATAAGCGAAAATTATCATATCGGTCTTCATACGAGTAGACGGCATTTTTGGTACACAATTGCATTCTACCATTTTTCAAACTCACATACATATGCGGATTAATCATAGACGGTGCACTTTCCACATGAACTTCCCATAAATATGAAAGTCCGTATTTCCAAGCCGGAATTACACCTTTTGATTTCTCCACTATGTCCTTTGCGTTGCTGTTAGTGTATGGATATGTTCGAATACCTCGATCTCCGGTTCATCAAATACTTTATCTCGGCGACTATAAATATGTTTGCTGACTTCGATCGCTTTGGCTAATCTGTATTCTTCTAGCCGATCTTTTCCACCCCAACTAAATGAGGGCACCATTCTTGGCAAGTATCCTGATCCGAAAAGATTGCATGATACACCGACGACGGTACCTGTATTGAACATGGTGTTTATGCCACATTTAGAATGGTCACCCATGATTAGCCCACAAAACTGTAATCCTGTTGATTCATAGGTTTGGAGTGCTTGGTTCCAAAGTGTCACATCCCCATAGTCATTTCTCAAGTTGGAACAATTGGTATCTGCACCGATATTGCACCATTCACCGACTACAGAATTACCTATATAACCATCATGGCTTTTATTCGAGTTGCCAAAGAAGACGCAGTTTTTTATTTCACCTCCAACTTTGGAATTTGGTCCCAATGTTGTCGGGCCATATATTTTTGCACCCATTTTAATCACGCCTGAATCGCCAATCGAGAACGGGCCTTTAATGATCGATCCCGCCAATAGAATTGCTCCTTTACCTATATATATAGGCCCTTGGTTCGCATCTAATATGCAGTGACGCACTTCTGCTCCCTCTTCAATGAATATTTGGTCTCCTTCCCAAACACATGTGCTATCCCTGGGAGTTGAGGTACGATTCTTTGTCAACAGATGATAGTCATTTCGAATCTCGTCACCAGTTAACTCAAAAATGTGCCAGGGCCGGGTTATTCGATGGACCGGGGTTGACTCTATTGAGTATCCGGTTAATTCATCAATCTGCTCTTCTCGAATCAGGTGGTCAAATTGCTCACGACTCAGGCGAGCAGCCACCAAATCATCCTGATACATGAGGGCCTCATTGATATTCAACTGATCAATGAGTCGAACAAGCTTAGGATTTGGCAATATATTTCCTGCAATGACAAGATTATCATCTGCCATAACAATTGGAAACAAATCGGCCAAATATTCCTGCGTGATATAGGACGTGGGAGCTTCAAGGTATTTCTCCCATTTTTCACGAATCGTAAGGATACCACACCTGATCTCAGATGTAGGTCTGGTATATGTTAGGGGTAAAAGGTGTTCCCAACTATCATCATCAAAGAGAATGATATTTCTCATAGAGTAAAATTATCGCATTATTGCTTTAGACGCAACATCCGTCTTTTGTAACAAACAGTTTGAAGATACAACCGGTTCATTCAAAAAAAAAGCTCTGTACTATTGAAGTACAGAGCCTTACGTGTTATTCAATAATCACATTTATTTGTCCGTCTTCGCGAAGCGTGTTTTCGCAAATTTCTTGTTGAACTTGTCAATACGACCAGCTGTATCAACAAATTTCATTTTACCTGTAAAAAATGGGTGAGACATATTTGAGATCTCCAATTTGATCAATGGATACTCATTACCGTCTTCCCATACTATTGTATCGTTCGTAGCTGTGCATGATTTGGCTAAAAAAGCCTCATCACAAGAAAAGTCTTTAAACACAACCGTTCTATATTCTTCTGGATGGATTCCTTTTTTCATCTTATTAAATTTTCAAAATGGGAGGCAAAGATAGTGCATTTGTTAGTAACAACAAAGCCAATTCACGCAGCATGAATGAGCATTCGGGATTGTTTCTTACCATATATCATAGAATCTGCCTTAAACATGTCTCATCCAACTATTCTCACTGGACAATACCGCATTATCCCGGAAAGAAGGCATCCTCATAATGCCGAATCAATGGATTCTGTGGATCAGTCAAAAGCACACCTATAATATCAAAACGACATTCACCTCCATAGTTAACATGATCGGCATAGTGAGCAAACGCATCAATAAGTCGCTTCTTCTGCAAATGACTAACTGTCGCTTCCGGATCTGCAAAACTATCCGATAACCTGGTTTTGACTTCTACGATGACAAGTATATCATCCTGGCGGGCGATGATATCAATTTCAGCACGTCCAATTCGCCAGTTTCGCTCTACTATTGAATAGTCCTTATTAATCAGAAAATCCACAGCTGCCTGTTCTCCCCATCGCCCAACTTCTTTTTTATCATGCTTCATTTTTGATTATAGGTTCAGACATCAATGTTGAGAATAACTTATGGCTTTGCCGATGGATATTTTGTGCACCTTCAATAGTTGATCGCGGAGTTAAGTGAAATTACGGCTCCTCAATTCAATTTATAAGTTATTCCATTGTCATCCAATACCCGAATCAAATTACCATCAGCTTTGACCTTAATCTTTTCAGATTTAAGACTAATACTGACATCGCGATCTTCCGTCGTAATCACAAATTTTAATGCATGATTTCCAACATATTCTTTGAACATATTTTGCATCGATTCGATGCTCTTTGTTGTGACGTGATCCGCCTTCATAAAAAGAGTAATACTTTTTGTTTTTTCTTCACCAACAGTACTCAATAATTTGACTTGGTCAATTTTTAAATATACTTCATCAGATTGATAACGTTCTTGAAAAGTAGCTTCAATAAATAATACCTGACCGTTGGTGATTAGACTTTTAAATTGTTCGAAAGCCTCACGATATAAACCAAAATCAAATGATCCGGTATAATCCTGTAATGTAAATCGGCAATTTCCATTTCCCCGACTATTGGTCCCGAATCTGCTCGCTGTCACAATTCCCGCTACAGAAACACGTCTCCCTTTTTTTCCAATATCATCGAGAACCCCTAATTCACACGTCACATAGTTTTCCAATTCGATTTTATATAAATCCAGGGGATGCCCGCTCACGTAAATTCCAATAACTTCTTTTTCTTTTTCCCATTGATCTCGTTCGGTCCATGGTGTACAGGACGGGGGTTGCGGTTCGAATAATTCCTCATCCTCAAGACTACCAAATAAACTGTTGACCGCTTCGGCTTTTTTCTTTTGGTATGACTGGCCAAATCTCAAAGCATGTTCTATATAGGTCGCATATGTTGAGGAAGGCGCAAAATATTGTGATCGTGTCGCTTCGAATTCGTCCAGGGCACCAGCAGTTGCAAGAGCTTCGAGACATCGCTTATTTACTTGTCGAAGGTTAAGTCGCTTGGTCATATCGATTAAATCGCGAAAACGGCCACTATTTCGTTCATTGATAATAGCCTCGACAGGACCATCTCCCACACCTTTTAATCCGCTTAATCCAATGACAATTTCTCCTTTTTTATTGACCGTAAAGTTTTTTTGGCTTTCATTGATATCAGGTGCTTTTACTTTTAACCGCATCGTTCGGCACTCCCGAAGGAATACATTAACCTTCGAAATATCATTCTTGTTATTCGACAATACCGCGGCCATAAATTCTGCCGGATAATTGGCTTTTAAGTAAGCTGTTTGAAATGCTAAGAAGGCATAGCACGTGGAGTGTGATTTATTAAATGCATATGAAGCAAAGGATTCCCAATCCTTCCAGATTTTATCAACTATTTCTTTTGGATGCCCATTTTTAATGCAGCCTTCAACAAAGAGTGGATATAATTCATCGATGAGTGCTCTTTTCTTTTTACCCATGGCTTTGCGCAGCATATCTGCCTGGCCTTTAGTAAAACCACCTAATTTTTGCGACAACTGCATAACCTGTTCCTGGTACACGGTAATACCATAGGTTTCAGACAATATGGACTCCATATCCGGTAGATCGTAATGAATTTCTTCGACACCGTGTTTTCGCTTTATAAAATTGGGAATATAGCTCAATGGACCTGGTCGGTACAAGGCATTCATTGCGATTAAATCCTCAAATCTCGTCGGTTTCAAATCTTTTAAATGACGTCGCATGCCTGCGGACTCATATTGAAATATGCCGACAGTATTTGCCTGTTGGAATAATTCATATGTCAGTTCGTCATCCAATGGAATTTCATCAGGATCAATTTGAAGGCCATGCCGTCGTGCAATGATATCGACACAATCTTTAACAATACTTAAAGTGCGTAAACCGAGGAAGTCCATTTTGAGTAATCCGGCTGCCTCAGCAACATTATTATCAAATTGCGTTACAAGAAGGTCACTATCCTTCGCTTTTGTTACCGGCACATAGTTTGTAACCGGCTCTGGGGTAATGACGACACCACAAGCATGAATTCCGGTATTTCGAACAGAGCCCTCCAGCCCTTTTGCAACGCGTAGCATTTCACCAATAGAATCGTCCGCTTCAGCTAGTTCACGGATTTTTTTGGCCTTTTCAACATCCTCGGAATTCATGTCAGACTTGAGATCTTCCTGAACACCTTCTGCCGCTAATATGGCCTTTAATGAAGCTTTTGCATGCGAAGGGTATTGTTTGGTAATTCGATTTACATCATCAAGTGGGACGCCCAATACCCGACCTACATCTCGAATGCTCATTTTCGCGGCCATGGTGCCGTAGGTTATAATTTGTGCAACCTGTTCTTTACCATATTTATCGATGACATAGTCAATAATTTTGGATCTTCCGTGATCATCAAAATCCATATCAATATCAGGCATTGATATCCTCTCGGGATTTAAGAAGCGCTCAAAAAGCAGATTATATTCAATTGGATCTATATTCGTAATCCATAGACAATATGCCACAGCGGAACCGGCGGCAGAACCGCGACCCGGGCCTACAGCTACATTCATTCTTCGGGCCTGATTTGTAATGTCCTGTACAATTAAGAAATATCCTGGATAGCCCGATTGGTCAACTACTTTTAATTCAAAATTCAGGCGCTCTTTAATTTCTGGTGTTATTTCGGAATACCGTTTTTTTGCTCCTTCAAACGTTAAATATCTCAGATATTCAATTTGAGATTTAAATTTATCCGGCAGGGGAAATTTTGGAAGTGCAACCTCATTCGACAAGTCGAGTAATTCAATTTTGTCTGCTATTTCCATTGTATTGTCAATGGCAGTAGGAACGTCCAGAAATAACTGATTCATTTCCGACTGAGTCTTGAAATAAAAATCATTACTTGCAAATTTGAATCGATTGACATCAACCTTCTTTTTGCCTGTATTTATGCACAATAAGGTGTCGTGGTTATCCGCATCAACTTCATCAATATAATGTGAGTCATTCGTGGCTATGGTTTTTACGTTGTACTTTTTAGCAAAACCCAACAGTACTTGATTAATATCCTCCTGGCTGACACCCAACTGGTCTATATTTTCAAGTCCCTTATGCCGTTGTAGTTCGATATAATAATCCTCATTAAAAATATCCAGCCACCATTTTAGACTCTTTTCAGCCTCTTCTATCTTGCCTTGAAGAATTAGTTGAGGAATCTCAGCTCCCAGACAACAACTTGTAGCAATGAGTCCTTCATTGTATTTTTCAATTAAAGTTCGATCAATTCGAGGAAAGTCACTGTAAAGGCCGTCAACAAAACCCAGTGAACACAGTTTGGTAAGATTTTGATATCCAACCGCATTTTTCGCCAGCATTAATTGATGATATCGTTTATCTTTTTCACCTAATTTTCTTGAAAAAGATTTCCTAAACCGATCGTCTACCAGGTAGAACTCACACCCAACAATTGGTTTAATTCCTGCCTTTCGTGCCTCAGAAACAAATTTAAAGGCGCCAAACATATTTCCATGATCCGTCAGGGCGATCGCTTGTTGTCCATCTTCAACCGCTTTTTTCATCAGGCCAGGAATATCTGACGCTCCATCTAGTAGTGAAAACTGCGTGTGATTATGTAGGTGGCAATATTGTGGCATACTGAAAAATCTAAAGTTAAATCCTGAAGATGATGTTCCTTGCTTTTTTGAAACACCGAAAAAGTGTCAGACAAAAGTAGTTCTTCTCACATATATTTCATAAACATATATGATGTGCTATTCCTAATTGGTACAATCGGGACTAACTTAAGACGAATAGGTGGCTTTGTGCAACCAAAGTTCATCAATTGCGTAGTGTGTAGCGTGGTTGATGGCCTGCTCCTGATCAATAACAAGTACTTGAGGGCTGTGGTGCGCAACGCCATATTTTGTCGACACTGCTTCTGACACGCTGCGATTGGCAAGCAAATCGAGATAATAAAAGTGGACATCATGCCCGCCATTCACAAAGCGCTCCACCTGCTCGAGGGCTGCATGACTAATCCCACATCGCGTGCTGTGCTTGAATATAACCACTTTATTGACGGATGATAATTCATCTATTTTCGTCAATTGATCGATTGAAGTGAGAGGTATGAGTTCTCCAGATAGTTCTTTATTGATATTGACGATCATTTTGCAAAATTATACTATTTAAAATGGTTCAAGAGCAGTTAAGTTCACAAAATAGATTTTTAGCCGCCTTATTTGACACGAGTAGCCGGCCCGGTTGTCCTTCTTATTTAACATGTGGAAATTAGCTTAATTTTATAAAGATAAAAATTTATAATACAGATAGTTATGTATGTCAACATAAAATAAATGAAGAAAATCTATAATATTAAAAAGATAATTACTAAACTTACAGGGACTTTGCAAATCATCAGTTTGGTTTACCTGGGGTTTTAAAGAAATCGAGATTCCAGGACGTCTAACATTCAAAACATAGACAAATGGAAGTTCTCTCTGATTCCTACCTTCATCATTTCGATCAATATGGTTGTAAGTTCTACCGCTCTTCCAAATCTGAAATCGAAGGTCTGGATGAACAGGACATACGCTGGTTGACCCAGGTGGGACTGCCTGATGGTGCGATTCCTTTCTTTTTCTTTGATCTCTATATAGGATTTTTACGTGATGAGGACCTACCTGATTGCAAGCTCGTATTGGGAACAGCCTTTGAGCCGGCCTCACGGCATTATATCATTCTTGACAATGCCAGCCATGTTTCTTTGATCATGTCAAATGGACATACGTTATTTGTCAATTCTTCTATCAGGCAATTGTGTGCCTGTATCTATTGGTATTCGCGATGGCTCGAAGATCAGGAAATGAAATTTTCGGCCAATCCTCAGCATCAAGTTGATGACCAGGAAATGTTTGATTTGTACTATCATCTCAGAGAAATCGACAGACTCGCCTTTGAAGCGGAAGCTTCCATATGGCCACAACTTGTGAATTCTGAAGTTAACTTCCTTTCTGACGTGGTTGAAACATAGAATTATTGTTCGCCGCCAAAATTCGCCTCTCAGTCAGATATCGGTCGAGGTGAATGATCTTTTCATCGAAAATGATGAACCAAACTAAGCTATTCAATTGTTGTAGTGACGATCGAAAGTTACATTTGCACTATTTAAATTACCAAGACCAAGCCGACACATATGAATAAACGATTCACACATTCCAACAACCCAATCATTAGTGACAAAGCACTGAAACGACAAGGTTCAACACCGATTGAATATAGCGGTACGACGATGTCCGTTCGAGGTGCAGTAGACAAGTCTTTAATTTTGGCGAGCATTCTACTCTTTACGGCGATCTTTGGATTTAGCTCACCAAGCCCACTATTCATGTATGGGGGTATGATCGGGGGGTTGATATTAGTTATCATCTCTGTATTTAAACCTCAATATTCTGCCATTACAGCACCTGCATATGCGGCCTTCGAGGGCCTGTTTGTTGGGGCTATTACAGCCATCTACGCCCAAGCTTACGATGGCATTGTGTTTCAGGCAGTCTCACTTACAATTGCCTTGCTATTCTGTATGTTGTTTCTATACAAATCCGGAATCATTAAGGTCACTCCGGAGTTTCGGACAGCAGTAATCATGGCAACATTCGCCATTTTAGGCATATATATTCTTTCATTTGTATTGTCCTTTTTTGGTATAAATATTCCTTTTCTACATGAGGGAGGCATGATGGGCATTGGTATTAGTGTAGTCATTATCGGCGTTGCATGTTTAAACCTATTATTGGATTTTGACAATTTTGATCGAGGTGAAGAATTAGGTCTGCCAAAATATTACGAATGGTTTTTCGGTATGGGTTTACTCATCACCCTGGTCTGGTTATATCTAGAAATATTGCGATTGCTGGCTATGTTAAATCGTGATTAGATGCTTTGGGATCCAACAATCGTGGTCCTACAGCGTCTTCCAATAAACTCAATCAAATGATTTATCCCTATTGTCCATCCTTCTTCGTTTGTGCATCCCCTGGCATCAATTACAGGTAATGTCATCATAGGAAAGAATGTTTACATCGGTCCCGGAGCTGCTGTTCGCGGCGATTGGGGAGGGATAGAAATAAAAGATGGATGCAATGTTCAGGAAAACTGCACGATACATATGTTTCCCGGAGTGACAGTTATACTCGAAGAATCTGCACATATAGGACACGGTGCTATAATTCATGGAGCCCACATTGGTCGAAATACCCTCATTGGTATGAATACTGTTATCATGGATGAAGTTGAAATTGGGGATGAATGTATTATCGGAGCTATGACATTTATTAAGGCAAACGAAACAATTCCAAAACGGTCAGTTGTCGTAGGCAATCCGCATAAAATAATTAAATCGGTAAGCGATGAAATGTTGGCCTGGAAAACTGAGGGCACAAAATTATATCAAGAACTACCGGCAGAAATGAAACGCCATTGGGAAGCATGCGATGCGCTGACCGAAATACCTGAGAACAGACCCGTCCAACAAAAAACATATTTAAGCAGAAAGTAAACGGGTGGTTGCTTTAACCAACCAATTTATTGTGGGGTTCCATTTAATCAGTCGGTTCTTCAAAATCGACTAATTGTTGCCGTTCTCTATTCACGACTAATCGAGTAATATCAGGCCGCGCATAATGTCCGGAAGGATCAAAATTCTGTCTTTCCTGAAAGACAATTTGGTGATCAATTTCCGCCACAATTAATTTCTCAATATTGACAACCGGTTCGATAACCCATTCCCCTCGCGGTGAAGCCAGACATGATCCACCATTCGCCATTACAGAAGGACTATTTAGGATGATTTCTTCATAATGTGGAATATCAGTCGAGATATGTTCCTTTCGTAATATTCCTGAAACGGAGGCCACGTAGGACCTCGATTCCTGTGCAATATATCTCGTAATATCTAGTGTATTTCTATGACTACCGGGCCACAATGCGACGTGAAAGTCCTCTCCTTGCGCATACAAAGCCGTGCGGCTCAATGGCATCCAATTTTCCCAACAGTTTAGTGTCCCTACAGAAAATGACTTAATTTTATTTATAACTAGTCCATGTCCATCTCCAGGTGACCACGTTAAGCGTTCTTCGTAAGTGGGGACCAGCTTTCGATGTGTGGATTTAATTTCACCTTCGCCATCAATAAATACAGCTGTGCAATATAGACTGTGCGCTCCCCTATCGATAGCACGTTCAACTGTTCCAACAATGGCTGCTATAGAATTCTGCTTACATGCTCGCTGAATATGTTGGAGGTCATCGGGAATGGCAATAGCTTGTTGCGCATAAAAGGCATGTATTTCTTTTTGCATTTCCGAATCAAATGAAGCTCCATTTGTATACTGAATCCAAAAAGGATATCCGGGAAGAATGGCCTCTCCAAATACGATTAAATCACAATCTAATTTGCCTGCTTCGGAAATAGAGTTGATTATTTTTTCTATCGTTCCAATTTTGTCCAGCCAGATTGGGGAAATTTGTGCCAGGCCAACTTGCATCTTCATAGAACTAAAGATAATAAGAAAGAAGACCTAAAAGGATCACCATTATGCCAGGAAGTAAACTACAGCTTACCCACCAAAATCGTCAAAGGCAATATTCTCCTCCGGAACACCAAAATCATCCAGCATTTTAATTACAGCTGCATTCATCAAAGGAGGTCCACAGAAGTAGAATTCCACTTCTTCCGGTTCAGCGTGATGGCTTAAATAATTATCGATCAATACCTGGTGAATAAATCCAACATAACCGTCACCTTCATCATCAATCGAATTTTTCACTTTCCAATTGTCCTCTTCAAGTGGTTCAGATAATGCCACGTGGAAAGAAAAATTCGGAAATTCTCGTTCTATGGCACGGAATTGTTCCACATAAAATAATTCACGTCGTGACCGTCCACCATACCAAAACGACACTTTTCTATCTGTGGTTTTGAGCGTATGAAATAGATGGAAAAGATGAGATCGGAGTGGTGCCATTCCAGCTCCACCACCAATATAGATCATCTCTTTTCCTGTATCTTTAATAAAAAATTCTCCATAAGGTCCGGAGATTGTGCATTTATCACCGGGCTTTAAACTAAAAACGTAAGAAGAGCAGATACCCGGGTTGACATTTAACCATGTATTATTTTTTCTATCCCAAGGAGGTGTTGCTATCCTGATGTTGAGCATGACGATATCACCTTCGGCCGGGTGATTTGCCATTGAATATGCTCTAAACTCGAGTTGCTCGTTTTTCATTTTCAATGGCCACAAATTAAATTTATCCCATTCCTCTTTGAATTTGTTGGGATCATCATGAAATTCACTATGTGCCTGGATATCAAAATCTTTATATTCTACTTCAATTTCTGGAACGTCAATTTGTACATATCCTCCGGATTTAAAATCCAAGGTTTCACCCTCCGGTAATTTCACGACAAACTCTTTAATAAAAGAGGCGACATTATCATTGGAAGCCACAGTGCATTCCCATTTTTTAATTCCGAAAATTTCATCCGGTATGCGAATTTCCATATCCTCACGTACCTTAACCTGGCAGGCAAGTCGTTTGTGTTCCGCCACCTCTTTACGTGATAAATGATTGAGCTCGGTAGCTAAGACATCTCCTCCACCCTTGTCGATATGGCATTCGCACATGGCACAAGTACCACCTCCACAACAAGCTGATGGCAAGAAAACACTTTCGTCAGAAAGGCAGTTGAGAAGAGTCGATCCCGGTGAGACTGTCAGCGTCTTTTCTCCATTTACCAAAATGCGTACGTCTCCCTGAGGTAATAGTTTTTTACGAGCAAGGATCAACATAAATGATAACGACAAAATCACAAGGCTGAAAACTGCTACCGCCCAAATTATTGGCATGAATTCCATACGACTAGTTTATTTCAGTTTTATCTATAATATTAATTAGCTCCGGATAATGCTGCCGGATCAATTCCCATTAAACTCATGAAAGCTAAACCCATGAGTCCAGTTAATATAAAAGCCATTCCCAATCCACGAAGAGGTGCAGGCACGTTGCTGTATTGTATTTTTTCTCGTATTGCTGCTATACCCACTACTGCTAAAAACCAACCAAATCCGCCGCCCATACCAAAAGCAATACTTTCTCCCAGGTTATATTCCCGACTCACCATAAATAGTGAACCTCCGAGTATCGCACAGTTAACAGTAATCAATGGTAAGAAAATACCCAATGCATTGTACAAAGGAGGTGAAACCTTTTCAATAACCATTTCAACTAATTGAACCATAGATGCAATGACCGCTATGAATAATATTAGTCTGAGAAAAGTCAAGTCCATACCCAGTAGTCCGGTCTCACTCAATAAATAATTATTGATCAACCAGTTGATAGGCATTGTAATCCCTAAAACGAAAATAACTGCCAGACCCAATCCTACTGCCGTCTTGACACTTTTCGATACGGCCAAATAAGAGCACATCCCCAGAAAATAGATGAGTACCAGGTTTTCAATGAAGGCCGCTTTAATGAATATATTGAGATAATCCATGATTTATTATTTATCCGCTAATGATTAAGATATGTCAACTAATTTGGTATTGTAACTCCTGTGAATCCAAATAAGGATACCAATAATAAACATGGCACTGGCAGACAATACCATGAGATTATTATTTAAATACCCATTCATAAATCCACTCGATGTATTGATAAGGGCGTCTTCAGTCCCAACTATTTTCCATCCTAATAATTGACCTTTACCAAAAACCTCCCGAAGTACAGCAACGATTATCAAAATTGCTCCATAACCCAGGCCATTACCGATACCATCCAGAAATGATCGCCAGGGATCATTGGCCATGGCAAAAGCTTCCAATCGACCCATGATAATACAGTTCGTGATGATCAGGCCTATAAAAACAGAAAGTTGCTTGTATACCTCATAATCCAGGGCCTTTAACGTTAGTTCAACGATCGTAACTAAGAAGGCAATGACGACCAATTGAACGATCATCCGCACTTGCTTGGGGACCGCGCGACGCAAAATGGATATCGCCAAATTAGCAAAGGCACAGACGGCAACCACGGCTATCGACATGACAACTGCCTGTTTTACTAAAGTAGTCACGGCCAATGCCGAGCAAATACCCAATACCTGGACTGTAATTGGATTATTGTCATTTAAAGGATCTGAAATTAGTTTTAGTTCCTTTTTTCCAAAGGCGAATGCCGATTCTTTTTGGACTTTTTTTACTGCAGTTTCTGCCATAATTAATTTATATTAATTGAGTAATTGGACCTTTTCAGTTCCCTATTACACGATTATCAATTTTCATTTCCTTTTAAATAAGGTAGATAGTGTTTAACACCTGACTTCATCATTTTTGTCACCCCATCTGCAGTAACGGTTGCACCAGTGATCCCATCCACATCGTGATTCGGATCTTTTGCACCACCTTTTCTAGAGGTGATTGAAACATAGTCGCCATTCTCATTGAAAATCTTCTTACCTACAAAATTTGCGGGATATTTCGGATTGTCTTTAATTTCAGCACCTAAACCCGGAGTCTCACCCGCATGATCAAAGGATGCACCGATTATTGTATTCATATCATTTGCAATAGCAATATTCCCCCAGATTGCATCCCATAGTCCGCTTCCTCTAACTGAAATAATACTGTATTCCTCACCTCCATTCTTATATTGGTATATCGGATAAATTCTATCTGCTTCAGATTTCTTTCGTTCCTTACCCATGTTGACATTTTCTGCTTTGCCCGCTTTATAGCCTCTTTCCATGACCTGATTTTCATCCAGAAAATCGCCATCAACAGTCATGACTTTTTGGTTTATACGATCATCAAAAATGGCTTGCACCTCAACATCAGACATCTTATCTACCTTCTTGTCCAATTTATTTTGAATAGCAGAGATAATTGCCCGTTTATTATAGATGGCCTCATTTTTATCATGAATGGGCTTGAGCTGGGTAGACATCACTGCCAGTACCAGTGCAACCACGGTCGTCATGACAAGAACAAATCTTAGTATATATCCTGAACTATGCATGCTTCAAACGTTTTGATATATTTCCTTGAATAATATAGTGATCGATTAATGGGGCGAACGTATTCATAAATAAAATAGCCAACATCCATCCTTCCGGGTAAGCAGGATTTAATACACGGACGATCATACCGACCACCCCAATTAAAAATCCATAAATCCATTTTCCTTTTTGAGTAGATGACGCCGTTACCGGATCTGTAGCCATAAATGCCATAGCAAAAAAGAAACTTCCCATATAGAAATGATAGTGCCATGGAACTTGCATAAATAGTGTATTTCCAAATGCATTTAAGAGCATTCCTGTAAGTACTGCACCGATGAACATCGATACCATGACGCGCCAACTAGCTACTCGAGTGGCAATTAAAAACAAGGCACCCAAAATGATAATTGGTTTACACGTCTCCCCTACTGATCCGGGAATTGCTCCCCACCACATTTGAGAGTCGGAGTATACAGCCTGAACGGCTTCCCAACCTCCTTTTGCGGCCAGACCTAAGGGCGTGGCACCGGTATATCCATCGGCCACGACCATCATGGGATCAAATGTCTTCCATCCAAACCAATCGAAAAAGTAATTACCTAGTCCTGTATGCCACCAGCTATAATCGACTGCTGATCCGGCTGAGGTAGCTTCCAAACCAGACACCCACACCTCGTCACCACTAATTGTAGTGGGATATGCAAAAAAGACAAACACCCTGGCTAACAGGGCCACATTCCATACATTCATCCCTGTTCCACCAAAAGCTTCTTTTCCTATAATAACAGCAAATGCTACCGCAAAAACCAACCACAAAATTGGAATATCAGGAGGCATTATCAATGGAATTAAAGCTCCACTGACAAGAAATCCCTCTTCAATACCGTGACCTCTTTTTGCGGCATAAAAGAATTCAATTCCTAATCCAACAACATGGGTTACAATAAAAATAGGAAGCATCTTACCAATTCCGAAATATAGTTTTAAGTTGGCGGCATCGAAGAAACCCATATTAATTCCTAAGGCCTTGAAATGCTGATGACCGGTATTATACATACCAAACAAATAGCAAATCCCGAGCGCTAATACCACATAAACCATCAGACGCTTCAGGTCCATCCGATCACGGATATGTACCCCTTTCCCCTGCGTAACATGATCAGGTGAATACAAAAAGGTGAAAAATCCTTCGTAAAGGGTATACATGAATGGAGACTTCTTCTTGTCCGGCTCCAGTCCTTTTACAAATTCTAACAATTTACTCATGTACCGTTATATTCTAATAAATTAAACAGGTAATAATTAATCACCCTTGTTCTCTCATTAAATCTAATCCCTCGCGTAATATTTGCTGGAGGGGCATTTTTGATGTGCAAGCAAATTCGCAAAGCGCTACATCTTCCTCACTCAATTCCAGAATGCCCAGACCTTCCATTTTTTCAAAATCATTTACCATAATGGCTTTCATCAAATGTTGTGGATATATGTCAGCTGGAAGGACAGACTCATATTGTCCGGTCTGGACAAAGGCACGTCGTTCGCCATGCGTATTGGTATCTACTTCATATGACAGGTCCGGAAACATGAAATTGGGATATGTCCGTGATACAGTCGGTCGATCAGCAGGTGTTATCAACCATCCAAACATTTCAAAATCTCTGCCTTCAGGTATAATGCTTAATTGGTTGTCAGGTGCATGCAAAAATCCCGCTGTAGAGTTTTGAACTCCACTGAGCACATTCCCGCTAATAATTCGATGTTGTTCATCATTTATTTCATGATCTTTCAATAAGTCGGATAAACTCGCTCCAACGAAGGTTTTTACATAGTATGAATCCTTAATGCCATTTCCGGTTATAGCGATCAGTCGTTCAGGTCGATATCGATTATTCATAACCATGTCGCCTAACAACAATACGTCCTCAACTTGCAAGGTCCATACAACATCACCAGGCTTAATTGGTGCTGTGTGGTGGATTTGAATACCGACGTTGCCAACCGGATGCTTTCCATTGAACCAGTGTTTTTGCACGCCATTTGCACCCACGAATGCGGCATCAGGTGAATCACCTCTTGCATCAAGACCAAGATGGACTGCCCCATCCGTTAACTTTCGAAGAACTTCGATTCCAGCCTGTAATTGATCCCCCTTTCCGTGGACAATAAAATTGGAATCCGGAGCCAAAGGTGCTGTATCAAATGTGCTAATAAAAATGTCCCTTGGCACATGATCAGGATCAGCTACGATATCAAAAGGCCTTTGACTAATGAAAGGCCAAAAACCTGAACTTTTCAAATATTGAATGATTTCCGAGCGCTCAGCTGTTTGGGCATCGAGTTGAGGTAAGACTTTATATTGTTGGTCTTTATCCGCAAGTATAATCACTTCTGTAATCGCTCGCTTTGCTCCCCGGCGAATCTCGGCAACCTCTCCTGAAACTGGTGAAGCGTAGAAGATCTCCGGTGAAGATTTATCAAAAAATAACGGATCTCCTGCCATCACCTCTTGTCCTGCTTCCACCATCATTTTTGGAATCGGTGCATTCCCTCTGAAGTCAGGTGGCTGCACTGCAAATGTATTTACTTCAACTTCACGTATTTCTTCCTGAGCCACTCCATCGAGTTTGATGTCATGACCTCTCTTCAATTTGGTATATGTTCCCTCTTTGATAAAATCAGGAACATCTTGTCCCATCAGAGATGATAATCCAGGAATAAATGAACTATCGTCACGAGTGACATCTACGCCACCAATTTTTGCTTGCGCTCTTACCATACTATCGCCAATAAGTAGCGCGATTGCAATAAACATGAAGATGATGAATAACCAAAGAACACCTTGGGAAATGGCTGTGTTGCCGTCTTGGGCCCACGCTTGCGTACTGAACGCAAGGAATACAAGGCTCAAGAGAACAGATAAAATCCTGTATTTCAAATCGTTATATTTTTTAGTTTGGCGAAAATCCGACCTGTTAAAATAACCGCTTTCAATAACGCGGCAAAGATAGTTTTTCCGCGTATATTCTACGCTATAACGACTTAATTATCACACAAGAAATGAAATGTCGATTGAACCATGGTAAAAGTCTATACATCATCAAAAATCCGGAGAAAATAAAGCTTGTTTGATGAGGTGTGAATAAATCAAACAGAAGC
>CBDFMS010000018.1:0-183166 GCA_965249735.1 Saprospiraceae bacterium
CGGCTTCCACCTTAGATGTCAAGGAGTTGGCTGCAGGTTTTTTGGCTTTTGGTGTAACTTTTTCTTGTTCTTTTACTTCTTTTTTTTCTTCTGATTCAGTTGTAGCCGTCTCTGTTGTTTTTTGGTTTGGATCATCCTGTTGAACTGCAGGTGCATCATTTCCCGATCCTTTGTCCGGTTCTCCAAAACTGACTAAAACCCCGGCTTGCCTCCGGTGGAGGTATTTGATAATGAAATATGGGAATAACCAGAGCAAGTAGTAGAAGAAGAAATAAAAGAAGGGATAAAATCGATGATTTAGTTTCTGAATTTTGTTCTTTATGTTCTATAGCAGCTTCCATGTCTAATACGATCATTTAAATAACGTAGACTACTAACAAATAATTTCATTCAGTTCAACCGGTAACCTAACCGGCCGGCTCATTTAATATGGCACTCAATCTCTTTTTGCGAATCAAATCCAATATTGATACTACATGTTGATTTGCCACGCGTCGATCCGGAGATACAATAATACCTGCATCTGTACCTTTCTTTTTTCGAATATTCACTAAGGAACTGGATAATTCTGAATATGATATTTTTCTACCATTCAAATAAAATGTACCCGATTTATTTATTCGTACTTCATCAGGGCGTTTGTTGATAGTACTAGTGGTCTTGCTCTCACCAGGCAGTTTCAGGTTCAATGCATTTGGAACAATTAAAGAAGATGTCAACATGAAAAATATCAGCAATAGAAAAATAATGTCGGTAAGAGACGACATATTAAATTGTGCATTAATTTTATTTCTCTTTTTTAATCCCATTATTTAATTTCTGGGTTGTGTCGCAATTATTGCACGACAATTCAAAGCACTTGCTATTTTCATAATATCCGTGGTCTTCTGCCACGGTACATCTTTTTCTGCGATAATGCTAATGGTAGCATTTTTGCGATTGTCCATGGTACTTAACAAGGTTCTTATTTGTCCTTTTAAGGCGGACAATGACGTTTTTTTTCCGTTGAGCGAAACATCTCCTTTTTTAGTGATCATGACAGAAATGTCATTTGGGGCAACAGTTTTAGCATCTGATTCCGGAAGATCCATATTGATTTGCACCAAAGAAGAAGTTAGCATAAAAAAAATCAACAACAAGAATATGATGTCCGTCAACGACGACATACTGAATTCTGCATTGATTTTATTTCGATTCTTTAATCCCATATATGTGCCTTAGGCTGCAGGTTCTTGAAGAAGATCCATAAACTCCACAGTTGACTGTTCCATTTTGAAGACTACACCTTCAACTTTTGAGACCAGGTAATTGTATCCTACAAAGGCAAAAATTCCAATGAACAAACCAAAAGCCGTTGTAATCAGGGCTTGGTAGATGCCCCCGGCCAACACATCAGGAGAAACATTCTGTTGCGTCGCCATTTCATAAAAGGCCAGGATCATACCCGTCACCGTACCAAAAAATCCAATCATAGGTGCAGCTCCGGCAATTGAAGCAAGTGTTGACAGATTTTTTTCCAATTTGAATAATTCAAGATTACCTACATTTTCTATTGATGCGTTGATCTCTTTCAAAGGCTTGCCAATGCGCATAAGTCCTTTTTCTAACATACGGGCGACAGGAGAACTATAGTTTCCACAAAGTTTTTTAGCACCATCAATGTTTCCCGCCTGAACTGCAGCACGAATATTGTTCATCAACGAAGCATCGATTTTACCGGCCCGCTTGATTGTATAGTACTTGTTGATGAAAATATACAAGGCGATAAAAGAGAGTACTAGTAAGATTCCTACAATAACAATTCCCAATACACCACTTGCTTTAATAATGTCAAATAGGCTTTGAGACTTTTCTTCCGGATTGTCTACCGTTTGAAACAATGCAATGAATAAATCCATAAATTTTCGTTTAAGTTGTTTGTCTGTGGAAGAAATTGGAGTGATGCTACATCCAACAATCGTTCCTTAACGCGAAGATAGTGATAAATATTATACATTATAAAAAATCATAATTTGATATCCATCTCAGAATGTCCTATTTTACTTAAATTCAAGGCGGCTTAGTCACATTCTGAAAAATTTGTTGCCGGGTCTCATGAACAAAATACCAGTATGCATCATCTACTAATTCTCGGCACAAGACGGAATACTAAACGACTGCGATTGTGAAATTCTTATGTATGGACTGATTAAGCTTTTATTTGAAGAGATAACATTGACTAAAAACTGTAATACTAATTTATGAAAAATATCAAGCGTGTGGCCGTACTAGGTGCTGGTGTGATGGGATCAGCTTTGGCATGTCATGCTGCCAATGCAGGACTGCATGTCCTACTACTGGACATTGTAGATCCAAAGATTGCCGACCGAACGGATTCAAGCAAAGCTCAACGGAATGCATTGACCGATAATGCACTCAAAGCATGCATTAAATCAAAACCATCTCCCTTGTTTTCAGCTTCTCTCGTAAATCGAATTGAAACAGGAAATCTATCGGACGATTTGGATAAAATTGCAAATTGTGACTGGATATTAGAAGTGGTCATTGAGCGACTTGACATCAAACAATCTCTATATGAGCAAATTGAGCAACATCGAAAACCGGGCACACTAATTACGTCCAATACTTCTGGAATCCCGATTCATATGCTAAGCGAAGGTCGTAGCGAGGACTTTAGAAAGAATTTCATGGGGACACACTTTTTCAATCCCCCCCGATATCTTCAGTTACTGGAGATCATACCGGGACCAGACACAAATCCGGAACTAATAGCTGATTTTGAAGAATTTGGTAGTGCCGTACTTGGTAAGACCGTTGTACAATGCAAAGACACGCCGGCCTTTATCGGTAATCGAATCGGGGTCTATGCCATGGCCTACATCTATGCAGATGCAATCAATAGTGGTTTGCCCATCTCCACAATTGATAAATTAACCGGACCAGTTTTGGGGAGACCAAAGACCGGAACTTTCAGACTTGGTGACCTTGTGGGACTGGATGTCGCAGCTAAAGTAATCCAGGGAATTCAGGACAATTGCCCTGATGACGAAATGATTCAGTCCCTAAAAATGCCCGCCTATTTTGATTTTCTTTTGGACAACAAGTTTCTTGGCAACAAGACGGGTCAGGGATTTTATAAAAAAACTAGAGAAAAAGATGATAAAGGTCGACGTATTATTCAAGAACTTGATCTGTCAAACAATGAATACGTAAAGGCCGAACGGGTGGAGCTACTTTCACTATCAACAGCTCGGCAAATAGACAATCCCGAAAAACGAATCAAGTCATTATTCAATTCAGAAGATGCGGGAGGTCAGCTTGTCAAAAAATCGTTGCTAGCCTTATTTTCTTATGCTTCAAAACGCATTCCTGAAATCAGTGATGATATAATTCAAGTAGACCAGGCCCTGAAAACCGGATTTGGCTGGTCCTATGGGCCCTTTGAATATTGGGATATACTGGGACTGGACGTGGTTAAAACTGCAGCCGCCGAAAATGGATTTTCATTAGCTGATTGGGTTGACAATGCACAATCGGCCGGAATGGAAAGCTTCTATACCTGGAAGGCAGATGGTCGATACTACTGGGATATCGAAAACAAGATCTACACAAGAATTCAAGAACATCCATCAATCATTCACTTGCGGTCCACCGAAGAAAAACCGCTTGTTTATAAAAATGATGAAGTTCATTTGCATGACATAGGCGATGGTGTACTTTGCCTCGAATTCAAATCCAAAATGAATGCCATTGGAGAAGGTATATTGACAGGCGTTCGAGAATCCATTGAATTAGCCGAACGCGAAGGCTGGAAAGGCCTGGTTATAGGTAATCATGCAGATAATTTTACGGTCGGTGCTAACCTCATGATGATCGGAATGATGGCATTCCAGCAGCAGTACGATATGCTGAATATGGCTGTGAAACAGTTCCAGGACACAACAATGCTATGTCGGTACTCCGATATACCGGTCGTGGCCGCAACTCAAGGATACGTCTTTGGCGGAGGGTGTGAATTGTCGATGCATTGCGACTCCGTTGCTGCAGCAGCCGAATCTTATGTCGGTCTCGTTGAAGTCGGAGTTGGATTACTTCCCGGAGGAGGTGGAACCAAGGAGTTTGCCTTGCGTGCCAGCGATTCTTTTTTCGATGGTGACGTGGAAATTCCGACCCTCATCAATAAATTTAAAACGTTAGCAACCGGTCATGTCGCAACTTCAGCCCTAGAAGCATTTGAACATGGCCTGCTTTTGGAAGGCAAGGATGAGATCGTCATGCATAAGCACAGAAATATTGGACATGCCAAAAAACTCGTGCTTAACATGGCAGATGGATATCGGCAACCGTTGCGCAGAAATGACATAACAGT
Organism: Saprospiraceae bacterium; assembly: GCA_965249735.1. GTDB lineage: Bacteria > Bacteroidota > Bacteroidia > Chitinophagales > Saprospiraceae > JANQSS01. Next base: position 4,370 of record CBDFMS010000018.1, read on the forward strand.
ATTGGGCCGTACAGGCCTGGGCACGCTCTACACAGCTGCAAATGAACTTTATCGAGCCGGATATGCCAGTGAGCATGATATTAAAATTGCTCATAAAATAGCGTATGTCCTTTGTGGAGGAGACCTCAGTGAAAAACAAACTGTTAGTGAAGATTACTTGTTACAAATAGAACGTGAGGCGTTTTTAAGTCTTTGTGCTGAACCAAAAACACTCGAGCGCATACAACACATGTTAGAGAAGGGCAAGCCTCTTCGAAATTAATAATTTAATACAATACACTCAATATCATTTGTTTAAATAGTATAAAATGAAATCATATATAATAAAAGCATATAGAACTGCCGTAGGAAAATCAAAAAGAGGCGGGTTGAGATTCACACGTTCTGATGATATGGCTGTCGAGGTCATTCAACACATCATGCGCGAAACACCTGAGATTGAAGCACATGAAATTGATGATGTGATCGTAGGATGTGCAAATCCTGAAGGCGAACAAGGCTTACAAATCGGTCGGCAAATTGCACTTCGAGCGCTTGGTAAGGAAGTCCCAGGCTTTACGATTAATCGATATTGCGCTTCCGGCCTCGAGTCCATTGCGCTGGCTTCAGCTAAGATTTCAGCCGGCATGGGACATTGTTTCATTGCCGGTGGAGCTGAGAGTATGAGCCTAATTCCCATGACGGGGTATAAGTTGGCGCCCGCTTACAACGTAGCCGCTCACACACCCGATTATGTGATCAGCATGGGGCTGACTGCTGAGGCTGTAGCAAAGAAATATAATATTGACAGGGAATCTCAGGATGCTTTTTCCTTCCGTTCACATGAACGAGCGGGGCATGCCATAGACAATGACTATTTCAAAGATCAAATTGTACCCTTGCACATCGATCGGGTATATGTTCAGGATGGTGAGCGCAAGGAGGAATCCTATGTAGTAGACACAGACGAGGGTGTTCGACGCGATACTTCAATTGAGACGTTGAACAAGTTGCGACCGGCCTTCGCGAATGGGGGAAGTGTAACAGCAGGCAATTCATCACAGACTTCAGATGGGGCTTCTTTCGTTTTAATCGCATCTGAGGAGTTTGTTGAGGCCCATGGATTAAAACCAATAGCCACAATGCTGAGTTGCTCCGTGGCTGGGGTGGACCCATTGTATATGGGTATTGGCCCATGCAAGGCCATTCCACTGGCTCTAGAGCAAGCAGGTATGACCCTGGATCAAATTGATTTGATCGAACTGAATGAGGCTTTTGCCGCACAAGCCCTGGCTGTCATACAAGAAGCAGATCTTGATCCGGAGAAGGTAAATGTGAACGGCGGTGCAATTGCACTCGGGCATCCACTAGGATGTACGGGAGCAAAGCTAACCACACAACTCATCAATGAATTGAAGCGACAGGATAAACGTTTCGGACTAGTTACAGCTTGTGTTGGAGGAGGTCAGGGGATTGCAGCTGTCATTGAACGCCTTTAACTTGGAGGCGTAAGGACCATATGTGGTAATAGCCGGGCCTGGAATTTAATCTAGACCTTTTTGGCTTCGTTTTTGTTGTATTGATCAAAATAGCTGCTGCCTGACCTTGTCAGACGGCGATTTAACATAAAACCAATGTATCATGAGTCATCAGAGTCTTATTAGTAAAGAGGCGGAGTTTCCAATGATTGTGGAACTCAATTTCAGTAAACTTCTTCAGTCTTTAGCTGATCGTGTAGCTGAACACGACGACATATTGGCAGGACTAGCCGGACAATTTCTCAATGATCCAAAACTAGAGAAATTGCAGACAGGACTTCGATCCTCCGAAGAAGTTGAAGAATTCAAAGATGAAATTGAATTTCTTATGGAGACAATTTTTCCATATCCATTGCGAAATAATGAAATTAAAGCAGCCACTGTCCCCTTTGCGAACATCGTCTTTTATGAATCACCCAGATTAAAAAGAATCTTAGAAGCGGCCGGTCCGGATTTCGAGCTCACAACACGAAATATGGATAAGGACAACTCATATATTTTTGGATGCAGTTTGATTCTAATGATGCATTATAAAATCAGAGTGGATTTCAAACGTCCGTTTTATTATGACATACCTGATGCTAATGGCATCGTGAAGCATTATCGAGTCACTTATAATGGTGATTTCATGGATATATTACCAACTGAACGAGCTAAACCAATAACAGACGAAGATGTGGCTGAATTAATTGACAATTTTGACAACATCGACATTTGGAAAGAAAAATTCCCACCGAGTTCTTATATTTTTAGTGGCTTCGGCATTGCAAATGTATTCGATGTAACGCTGGATGAGTCGCTTTCAAATATCAAAACGAATTTCATTAATCGGACGGGACATTCCTTTAGTAATGTCCAGGACAGTATTCGTAAATTATACGGCGAACAAAAGCTTGACTTAGGAATTACACGTTACGATCATGTCTCTGGTCGTTTTGCGGATGTACCGGACCCCACAGTAAAAAGTATTCTATTAGGCGATCAATTGGAATCGAGTTGCACCAGTACGTATTGTGATTATTTAACAGATGAGGTATTGGTGAATAAAAAAGTGGTGGCTATATCAAACGTGGAAGAATATGGAAAACAATCAAATAACAGCCAACTCTATTTGAATTTAAAAAAACAGGGCTACAATAGTTATTTATGCGCGCCGCTTAACGATGGAAATACAATATTGGGTGTATTAGAATTAGCCAGCCCAATAAATCAATTCCTAAATACCATCAATGCAAATAAACTTGATGACGTAACACCTATTCTGGCAGTTGTTATGAGACAGGCCAAGGAAGATCACAAAAACATGCTGGAAGTGATTATACAGGAAGAATGTACATCTATTCATCCAGCAGTCGCATGGCGATTTGAAGAGGAGGCCGAAAAATTCTATCGTTCCAAATTGCATAATGAAGATGCTGCCTTCGAAGAAATTGTTTTTGATGATGTTTACCCGCTCTTTGGGCAGTGTGATATTCGTGGGTCAAGTGATGCAAGAAATTTAGGAATTAAAAAAGATCTCCTAACTCAATTGAGTGCTGCAGAAAAAGTCATCAGGCAAGCTATACTTACACGTGATCTTCCTATCTATCAGGAGCTCATTTATCGACTGGATCAGTATAAAAAGCATTTAGCAAAGGGATTAGGTGCAGGCACAGACCAACAAGTTCTTGATTTCCTAAAATCAGATGTTTATCCGGTTTTTGAACATCTTAAAAATGAAGATGCTGAACTGAAAGAAAACATCGCGAACTATATGGATATGCTTGACCCACAATTGAAAATGGTATACCATGAGCGAAAAAATTACGATGACAGTGTCATGCAGATCAACAGACATCTGGCCACTTACCTTGACCTCAGGGCTGACGAAGCCCAAGCAATGTTCCCTCATTTTTTCGAACGCTATAAGACTGACGGAGTAGAATACAATATGTACATCGGTCAGTCTTTAGTGAAGGACAGATTATTTAGTGAGGTCTATTTAAATAATTTAAAATTGTGGCAATTGAAGACGATGTGCGAGTTAGAGCAACAATTTCATGAAATTAAATCAAGCCTCAAAACGCCATTGGAAATCGCTTCTTTAATTCTAGCTTATTCGACCTCTTTAAGCATACGTTTTCGTATGGACGAAAAGCACTTTGACGTTGATGGAGCGTATAATGCCCGATACGAAATAGTAAAAAAACGAATTGATAAAGCCTATATCAAAGGCACTAGTGAACGATTGACGCAACCTGGTAAATTATCGATTGTGTACACACAGCAAAACGAGCGCATTGAATATGATAAATTTGCGGCCTATTTAAAGGCACTTGGATACATAAAAGACAGCGTTGAATATCACGTCCTGGAAGACTTACAAGGTGTTACCGGACTAAAGGCCATGCGTTATACTGTAAATTATAAAGATGTAGAGAAAAGTGTAGGCCCAAAAGCGTCAAAAAAACATGTGAGCGCCTAGCGAATCATTTCGCTCTACAATTTAATTAACAGAGATAAAGAAGGCCTTCTAGTTATATTCCACCTCCATTGGAGCCGGAAGTTCTACGTTTCTCTTCTTCTAATCCAGTACTTCTTCGTCGCGATTTTATTTTATCGTTACCAAAATTGTACGTTAAATTCACTTTGAATCTGCGACTTTCACGGCCTCCTCGACCATCCAATCGAAGTTGTCCAAACTCATTCGTTGCATGCCATTCCTGGCTTTTAAATACATCACTAACACCAACTTTCACACTGAACTTGTCATCCATAAAGTTTTTCTGAACGCCCACGTCTACATTCCAGTATTCGTCGGTTTCGAAATTTCCACCCCAAATTCCAGGACTGTTGAAAAATCCGGAGATTTCCAAATTATATCCTTTTGGTAATTGAATGGTATTTTGTCCAAAAATGCTTACAAAGGTGGCTTCTACGTCCACATTCTTTTCATCCGTGAAGCGACTCGTTCCGGGTTTAGATTTATTATTAATATAATTTCCGGACACATTCATGTATACACTCCACCATTTTGTTGGACTAAAAGGATAGCTTACTGTCAAAGACAAAGCATCCTGACTCGCCAGATTTTCCCAAGTTAAGAACGATCGTTGTCCATCCTCGGTATCTGTGATCCGGGTAATTAGATCTTCTGTTCGACTATACTAAGTGTCGTATTCAGGCTATAATTAAATGTATGACCAAGTTGAAAATTATTTGTGTACTCAGGACTTAAAAATGGATTCCCTTTTCTAAAAGCCAACTCGTCGAGCTTAAATTCAAATGGGTTTAAATCCTGATAGTTTGGTCGATTTAATCGTCTGCTATATGACAATCGAAAGGAATTTTTTTCATCAGCTTTATAAGTAACGCCAAGACTCGGAAAAAAATCGAGGTAGTCTTTTTTATTGACTTCGCTTTCCGCTCCATTCATGGCATCCAATTCTCCATTACTATTGGTTTGCTCTACTCTCAGACCAATCTGATAGTTCCACTTGTCCTTACCTCGTTGAAAGTTAAAATAAGCAGCGTTGACATTTTCCTCATATAAGAATCTATTGGATCGATTAATATCCAGCACACGCTCTCCGTTATCGTTAACATCATAAAACATGTAATCATTATACGTTTCTACCAATGCAAGTTTTCCACCATACCCAAGTGTTCCTTTAAGGAATGGTTGTTCAAAATCAATCTTGAACGTGTATACATCTATATCCGTCTCCGCATCTGCAGCGTAATCAATGGATTCTATGAGTTCCTTTGACTGACCATCCAAATATGCATTCGGCTGATCAGACAACGAAGTCGTGCGAAACAGTCCGTAATCCAAATCTACATTTGTAGTTAAACCTTTCTTATTGTCAAATACATAATTTAGATTGAAATTGTAATTATTCCGGTCATCCTGCATATTGTTTTGAGCACTCAGGATTTGATCCAAGACTCCGGTACTTTCATCATAATATATATTGGATGCACTGTTATTCTCGCTAGTACCGTCCATGATGAAAGCATTAACGAGTACTCCAAATGTACTTTTCTCACTGGCATAATAATCAGCTCCAATCTTTACATTGTGGCTTTTGCGGTCGTTCAGAATAGTGGCATCCTGATCATATAGGCTTGGTGAAATGTATCGTTTGAATTTGAGAAATTGTTCATTCTCATTTTTTGAATAATTATAACTTCCAAAAAAATTGGATTTCTCTCCCCTATTGTTAAGCTGAATACCTGCATCATAAGATGTATGTTGGGCCATAGCAATCCCGGACGTCAGTGTTACGTGCGTACCGATGTTTTGTTTCTTCTTAAGCCGAATATTAAGGATACCTGCGTTACCTTCAGCTTCATATTTAGATGAAGGATTAGTAATAACTTCAATTTTATCTATTGAAGAAGAACTGAGTCCTCTTAAAAAGTTTGCTAAATCACCTGCACTCAATGGCGAAGGTTTTCCATCTATATAGACAATGACACCACTTTTTCCCAACAACATGATATTTTCATCATTGTCGAGTATAACACCCGGTGCTTTTCTCAATAATTCCAAAGCATTCCCTCCTTGCGCATTGATCGAACCTGCCACATTGAATATGGTTTTATCGGGCTTAATTTCAATCATAGGACGCTTGGCTTTTACAACCACTTCTTCTAGATCTTCGGACATAGCAAGGAGTTGTATATCGCCCAGGTCATTCGTTTCCAAGGTAAGCTCCACCGGTTGTGTACGAAAATCCTGATACCCCACATAGGAAACTTGTATGATATATCGACCTAATGGCAATCCAGGTATATTGAAATGACCATTTTCATCCGTAGCATCGGCTTTGATCAATTCTTCTGTGTCCTCTGATAACACCGCTATGGTAGCAAAAACCGCGGCTTCCTGAGAACTGATATAGACAGTCCCGCCGAGCGAGCTTAGTTGACCCATCTGACCGAATAACGCAGTGGTGAATAGGAATAGAGAAAAAATAATAGTAAATCGTTTCATGGTATTGAGGTTTAAACAACTTGACACAAACATCTAAATGCTTGGTGACTTGACTGATATCATTTCGACGAATGACGATAAATAACGGATTGATATATGAGAGTAATCGTATATGAGATTATTTCCTGAAACAACTGTTGAATAACTCTTCACATTCAATATCCTGAAGTTCTACAGTCAATTTCCTTTTTAAATTGGAAGATGCCAGTCAATCCGACTGGCATCTTCCTTTGTTATTTGATACGCAAATAACTCTGTATTTCGATTTGAATTATGAACTTGTGGAACTGGTAATTTGGGGTCGGGCTGCAAATTCATTTTCTTCAAACTTTGGTTCTAATTCAATACTTCCTGTTTTGAAATTATTTTTAGATGTTATTGCAATCGGTGTTTTAAAATCCTTATACCCAACATACGAAACTTCCAAAAGATAGTTCCCAGGCGCTAGATCCTCGAGCAAAAAGTTGCCCTGGTCGTCAGTTGATTCTGACGTGACTAGCTTATTATTGTCTGCGGAATAAATTTTAATTTCGGCAAATGGAGCTGTTTCTCCTTCTTCCATAAATACTTCACCTGCAAGCGTGGAGTTCATTTCATAAGTTGAAAATATGACAAAGCCACCCAGAACGATTGCACAAATTGCGATAATTGAACGGATCATGATTAATTTTGTTTTCAGTTAATTGATTATTAGATAATTTCTATACTTCAAATATGGACCAGATTATGGAATAGTGATAGAGTTGTTCGACTAATACATTAAATTATCGTATTAAAATATTAAATGCAATTTCTTTAAATACCGGCTACAAACCATACAGTTAGGATGTCATACCCACTTCGGACATGCAGCCGGACTCGGCTCAACTGATAGCACATGCTAATTGATCTTCAATAATTATGTTTACAAAAATTAGGGAACAATAATTTCCGACCGATATAATACCAGTTTACCATCAGTCTAATTTATTTATAGATCAACGACTCCAATGAGTAGATAAAATACCAGAAAGTAGACCTACATGAAATAACGGCAAAAAGAAAAGATGCCAATCAAACATTGATTGACATCTTTCTGTCCTGAATAAAAACAAGACAATAATTGATTTTACAAAATACTATGATCTTGAAAGACTTGCAGTATTTGGTCGTGCTGCAAATTCAGCATCATTAAATTTTGGCTCTAATTCTATACTCCCGGTATTGGTTTCTTTATCAGAGCATATTGCTAAAGGCGCTTTGTAATCTTTATATCCGACATAGGAAACTTCCAAGACGTAGTCACCAGGTTGCAGGTCTGCGAGAGAAAAATTTCCATCTTCATCTGCTGATTCTGTTTTAACCAGTTGGTTATTGTCAGCGGAATAAATTTTAATTTCGGCGAAAGGAGCTGTTTCTCCTTCTTCCATAAATACTTCACCTACTAGGTTGGTGGTCGTTTCATAATTTGAGTATATGATAAAGCCACCAAGGACGATTGCACAAGTTGCGATAATTGAACGGATCATGATTAATTTGGTTTTTTTGTTAATTACAATTAGATTATTTCAATGACTCAAAAGTCGCATTGAAAATTGTTCCGGCACGGACTTGTTCGACTAAAACATCAAATTATCGTATGAAAATGATGGAAAAAGTAAAGATTCACATTAAGTTAATATCCCCTTAACTTTTCCATAAGAGACCTTTGCCCAACATCTCAAATATGGCCGATATGCATGGAAATTGAGGAGAAATCAGTCTATTGCGGAACGATGAAGGTATCGCGCTTTACTTTGGCCTCGTATCGGGCCTTTCGCATAGTTTGGTAATACAGCGCCTGTTCCTCCACGTTTAGAGCAGATTCATTCAAGTGTCTATGGAAGCTGACGAGCATAAATTGTGACATGTCTTCGGGATGATGAACTCCCAGGGTCTTAATGTGATGGGACAAACGGCTACCTTGATAGAACCCCCAATTGATTATCATCCATCGGCCTAGTCCTCCTTTTAATTTTGCTGCTACGACCGCCTCCTCAGCTTTTTGGAACTTCATTAAGCTCTGTGGCCCGGAGAGTCTTTTCAACTCCTCAAATGCATCATCTAAATTCTCCGGAATATAAACACCATCAATCCGCGACAACTGAATCCGTTCGTTATAGATCTTGTTATACTCGATTTCCTCTTCGGATAGTTCCTGGCTATGCAGACTACATCCGGCAAAAATCAATATAAGTAGTAGAAGGATTCTCATGACTCAAAAATAACGTCAAAGATAGATGAATGTGGTATCCGAATGGCCATAAATTTTCGTTAAGAAATGATATTTGTCGGTATAGCAATCTATTCACGGATATTTGGAACAGATGCAGGAAGCCGTTCAAGGAATATCTCCAAAATGAAAAGAAGCCCTTCCCGATAACGAGAAGGGCTTCTTTTAAGCTTTATGTAATTCAACAGAACTACAATTATTTCATCACAGTAATTGGCACTTGTTTTTGGCCTAATGCTGTCTGGATATTTACCAGGTACATTCCGGCTGACAAATTGCTAACATCCTGTGTTGTACTGTATTCAAATATTTCACCAAGTTTTTGGAATGACTGAACACGACCGTTCATATCAGTGATCATGATCGTGGTCTCTGTTCGTTCATCGAAATTCAATTCGATATTGACAATATCAGTTGTCAATGTCGGATATACATTCGCTTGAATTTCCGTTAATTCAATATCCTTGGCATCCACTGTATTTGCTACACGTAAACGAACTACAGGATAGTACTCCGTAAATCCAGAGAAATATTCACCTGTTCCGTTCCAGTTTTGTAGAATTCCAGGAACGCCGGGAAGGTCATCACCATTAACTCCTGCAAGTCCTACGGCCTCGCCATTGAATTCAGAAAGAAGTGCATAGGTCGAACCGGCATCCAACGTTAACGAAGCCAGAGGGCTACCATTTTCATCTAACCAGTCACCGTTTTCAACATTCAACTCGAATAATTGATTTTGACCCAATCCAGCTGGATTAACAGCTGCCAGGGCAACAATTGAAAGGAAAGGATGATCAAGCGGGCCTGTTCCAGGCATGTTCAATTCACCAGTAAATTGAGGATAGTTATCATTAGGATCTTCCCATTTCAACAAATACATGACAAACGCTTCATCATCTAACGTACCGTCAGTTGCAGAACAGGCTGTTTGTACACCTACAAATTCTCTATCAGCTTCAGCGGCTTGGCTACTGATTGTATAAAATGGTCCCCAATAGAAAGGATCATTAGTACTCGTGCTGAAGGCTGTAATATCGGCTTCATCCGCCAACTCCTTACCAAATAGGTCTTCGGTTACAGCAAAATCAAAGCTCTCGTCTGTATCGCCAGGAAATTCATCTGTTTGTCCATCTACAGAAAGATTATATTCGATCATATAACTTCCAACAGGAAAATCCGGAGCGATGCTATTAAATAAAATCGTATCCCTGGTTAAAGCAGGAATGGTCCGTGTATCTGTTTGTGACATCATTTCATTACCCTGATCATCAACAATTTTTACTGTTGTGATAAATTCTGCATCATCTTGAATACCGGCATTCCATACGTTTGCTGAAAAACCGAAAGTGTCGGTCATCAGGTGATTAACCGGTGTTGCAAAAGACAATGGAGTAAAAAATGCGCCTTCCAATTTAGGATCGTAATCCGCTGGTCGAACCAGTGCTACATCATCAACCATCCAGTTGTAATATCCTCTGGATCTGTTGTAGATCAATTTAAATCTGAAATTTTCAGCACCGATTGCATCAGGTACTACGAGGTTAAATGGTTCTGCATTAAAATATGAAGATCCACCTGTATTCTGCTCACTTCGGGTTGGTACATTGACAGGATTCGTCCATGTTGTACCACCATCCAAACTCCAGGCCAAGGCTGTTCCAAGTTCACCATCAGACTCACTGATAGAAATTGGAAGATTGAATTGCCAGAATCGGATAGCAACTGCCGTGAAATTAGATGCATCGATGACAGGAGATATGAACTCACTGTTCAAAGGACCGACGCCTGTTCCACAATCGTAAGCAGAACCACCGCTTAAGAATCCATCAGCATCCATGAAAGCAGCACCATTATTACCTGTAGGAGATTGAATTCGGAAAGAACCACAGCTACCATCTGTCACAGGAAGTTCTGCTCTTGTCCAGACAGCACCAGTATCGGAAATCCCTACGGTCGTCCAACCATTTGTCGCGAAATCTTCGTCGAAGTCTGCGCCATCGGCACCGTCTCCCCAGAGTACATCATCAAATCCCCAGTTGTCAAAAAATATTCGGGCAGTCACATCTTCGTTTGCCATTACATTTTTAATAGTCTGACAATCACTACTTGACAACATAACGTGTGGAATCGTGATATCATCGGCAAAATCTCCAGCAGCCATATTGAATACTTCATCCAGATTATTACACAGGATAGCTGCTATTGCGCCACCGACTTGTGCATTATAAGCTTTTATACTGAAGTTACAAGTTCCGCGATCTGATACGGCAATTTTACCAGCAATATCATTTGTTACCGCATTACAACCCTCATTTGGCATGGCTGTACCGTCCTCGGTAATGACCAGTGTACCATTAACTTCCGGAGTTGCATTTCCTCCATAATTCGCGACTCCTATCGTATAGGTTTTAGCTATACCGGCCGGGGAGGTTACCTCCAGGGTCATTTGAGCCGTCATTGCAAAACCGACAAAGGCCACTAAAGCCACTGTAAATGCCTGTTTTGCAATTGATTGAGTAAACAATTTTCTCATAAATAATAATTTTTTGATATTAAACGATTTGATAATATATGGTGCCTTGTAAAAAGCAGCAAACAAAAATACACATTTATAATTGACATATAGAAATAAGTACCAACCTTTTATAGAATCCTAGACGTCGTTTATAAGTTCATTAATTGAAACAGGTGCTACGCCGATTTTTTGACATACAATTTTACCTGCTTTATTAGCTACAACACCTGTGACTTCTTCCCCTAAACCTGCATATAACATTAACGCACTAACAGCCAGGACCGCGTCTCCCGCTCCACAGACATCGACGATCTCATCTTTCTCAGCCGGGACAATAATAGAATCTGCATTCGATTTGCTTAAATAAACTCCGCGATCCGATAAGGTGATCATACAATATTCAGGATTTATACTATTCTCCAGGTCATCTTTTACACGATCAAGATCGTCGAGTTCCGGAGCCACATCCCTGTTAAAAGCCTGGCTTATTTCCTTTAAGTTAGGTTTAAACAAATTCACATTTCTATAGGCAAAGAAATTTTCAAATTTGGGATCCACAGCAATAAATATGTTTTTATCCTTGCATATACTTACCACGTTTTCAATCAATTCTTTCGTCAATACACCTTTGTTATAGTCTTGCAGGATCAAGATGTCCAGCGCTTCTTCATTTACCATTTCATTGAAACGATTAATCAAACCATCTACTTCGCTTGGACTCAAAGCATCGCTTGATTCCATATCCAATCGCAGTAGTTGTTGGTTATTCCCCATCAATCTCGTCTTGACTGTAGTTTGGCGATTTTTGGTTTGAATAATATAGTGCTTCGAATGCCCCAAAGTACTCATCAGATCCACGAGTTCATTACCGGCCTTATCATCTCCAACAATGGAACAAACAATCGGGTGACTGCCCAACATTTTAATATTCAGGGCGACATTAGCCGCACCGCCAAGTCGATTGACCGTGCGTTCATGAAGTAAAACCGGGACAGGAGCCTCAGGAGAAACCCGGTCCACCCGTCCTACGATATAACTATCCAACATGATGTCTCCCAATATTCCGACGCGCTTGCCGTAAAAGGCTTCTGTCAAATTAATTTGATCCATAGTTAATCCTTCGTTTCAATCAGCTCTGAGTAAATGACTTCTGTTGATCCCTTGGCCGATCTGACATAAGCCTGCGCTTTGTCACCGGCTTTTTGCCTGATATTTTCATCCAGAAGTCTTGTCAAAACCGTCAATAGTTCGTTACTGCTCTTTACACTAAATGCTGCCTCGGCATTCATCAATTCTTGCGCTTCAATAAACTTGGTCGTCTCCGGACCAAAAAGGATAGGCATTTTGTAAACAGCAGGCTCAAATATATTATGTAATCCTTGTTTAAATGCACCGCCGACGTATGCAATTGATCCATACTGATAGACATCTGCAAGTAACCCTACCGTATTCAAGACTAACACGTCTGAGGCTTTTGCCTCCTCTTCCGACCAATCTGTCCAGCGCAACACGTTGGAACCTATTCCCAAAATTATCCGATCGATAAATGATTGGCTAATTTCATGGGGGGCGATGATGACTTTGTATTGCTTGAGAATTTCTCCGATCACCGGCTGAAAAATTGCCCAATCCTCTGGCCAAATACTTCCCAACACAAGCACCTTACGATCCTTTACCCATAATCCCAATCCAGAAATTAAATTGTTTTCATGCATTTTGCGTTCGAGTACGCGATCAGCTCTTGTGTCACCTGAAACCACAGATGATATTCCAATATCTTGCAATAATTTTTTAGAAGATTCATCTGAAACAAATATGGAATTAATCTGCCTTAATCCTTTTCTAAATAAACCACCAAATTTGCTAAACATGAATTGACCTGGTCGAAATTGCGCCGAAATCAAATAAAGTGGAATTTTTCTTTTGTGCAAGATAGAAATGAAATTAAGCCATAATTCATATTTAACGAGAAACACTTTACTGGGCCTTACCAAATCAATAAACAAATTCATGTTACTTTTCGTATCTATGGGTAAGTATACTATTTGATCAGCGTGCTCATAGTCTTTGGCCATTTCATATCCACTCGGCGAAAAAAAGGATAAATAAATCAATACATCCTTGTGATTTTCTTTAACTTTTTCGAGGAGCGGTTTAATTTGTTCAAACTCACCAAAAGAAGCACAATGAAAAAGTAAGCGTTCTTGATTTGTTGACGGGAAGTTCTTCAACTTTTTTTGGGCCTGAAGACCTTGATGGCGCAGACTTGCCTTTGTATTTAAATGACCAGCGACACCTTGGACAATCTGTCCGAGCCACATTGAAATATTATATATAATTGAACTGATCAAATTACATTTAAACCGACTAAAGAAAAGGCCTATAAGGCAATCTATACACCAATAATAATTTCGCTTTTATTAATACCAAATGTCAACCGGGTCTCTATATGTCTTTATCGTAATCTGTATACCAGCTTTCAATCCAATTAATAAATCAAATCGAGATTCAGTATCGAATTCCTTTGTACTATAATTATAACCTCTTTGGTTTTTGGTAAAAGCCTGAGTTAATTCAGTTCCGATAAACAGATTAAGGCGCCCACGCTCCTCAAGGTATTGATATCCTAAAAATTCAGTTAAGGCAAAACCACCCGAAAGCCTGTCGTATCCTTTTATATAGTCATCATTAAAAAATGGCACAGAACCAGACGAATCTTTAAGTCTGATTTTATGTTGAGCCCATCCGGCACCTACTGTCCATTTTATACCGCTAATATTGCGTTCACTCCATAAGTCATGAATACGACCAAACTTGGCAAACAAATTGATCCCACGTTCTTTGACATCAATTTCTGCAATTTGGTAATTGGCATCAATCAATCGCCCTTTATCGTCAACAATTTCACCGGCCACATTTTCTTTTACTTCATTTCCGAATAAAAATTGTCCTTCGACTCCGTAGATCCATTTTTGATCCGCGAGAAATTCGAAATTTCCTCCTATTGAAAAATTCTGTCCAAAGCGATCAGCCATATCTGCACCAGGCCAATGAATTCCATAGAACATGCCGAGGTAAAGGCCATTCGTAGGATTCGTATCTTCTGAAGTTGTTTTCTTTTGTGAATCCGATTGTTGTGAGTACCCTTGCTTTGAAGAAAGCGAAAGGATGAGGACAATCGGAAACACAAGCGTCAAAAGTCTCCAAAAAAAATTCATTTTGATATTGTTCTTTGTCATAGTCTAAGTCAGATAGCCTTCCCTATATTTGCACGGCAATAATAGAAAATTATGGGCAATATAGCCATGGTCGACCTTGTCGGCCAATACAATCAGATAGAAAACGAAATATCTCAGCGATTTCGGGAAATATGTAAGAATGCCGCCTTTATCGGTGGCAAATATGTGACTTCATTTAGTCAGGACCTGGAAAAATATCTCGATGTCAACCACGTCATTCCTTGTGCCAATGGTACAGATGCACTTCAATTAGCCTTGATGGCATTGGATCTGAAGCCGGGCGATGAGGTTATCACCTCCTCCTTCACTTTCGTTGCAACAGCAGAAGTGATCGCCCTGCTAAAGTTGAAACCAGTTTTTGCTGACATCGACTCGAAGACATTTAACATCGACCCTGAAGACATCAAAAATCGGATAACCGATCGGACCAAATGTATCATACCTGTTCATTTATTTGGTCAGGCCGCAGATATGGAACCGATCATGAAGATTTCAAATGAATTCGACATCCCTGTGATAGAGGACAATGCGCAGGCTATAGGAAGTTACTATGAATCCGGTTCCAACTCAGGATATACCGGATCCATCGGTCACATAGGTACGTGTTCTTTTTTTCCATCAAAAAATCTGGGTTGCTATGGTGACGGCGGGGCATTGACCACAAATGATGAAACTCTGGCTAATCGGATACGGATGATTGCCAATCACGGTTCTGCTAAACGGTATCATCATGATTTAATCGGGGTAAACAGCAGATTAGACAATCTTCAAGCGGCCGTATTACATGCCAAATTACCTCTCCTGAATGCCTATAACAAGACCCGACGAATGGCAGCAGAACTATATCACGAAAAATTGTCTACAGTTCCAGGAATAATCTGCCCAATCAAGGAAGGAAAAAGCAGTCACGTTTACCATCAATATACCCTTCGAGTCAAAAATGACAGAAATGGGTTATCTAAGTATTTATTAGATCTTGGAATATCAAATGCGATCTACTACCCCATTCCATTGCACCTCCAGGACGCCTATCGATATTTAGGTTATAATACCGGGGATCTTCCACATACGGAGCAAGCCTGTGACGAAGTATTATCTCTTCCAATTCATTCTGAAATGACTGAGGAAATTGTCAATACCGTTACTGATGCCATAAAAGCTTTTTATGCTTAAAATTTTAATTACGGGCGGCGCAGGATTTATCGGTTCACATCTTTGTGATCGATTTGTCAGCGAAGATTTTCATGTGATCGCTATGGACAATCTACTTACCGGCTCCTTAGACAATCTTTCACATCTCTTCCATTTACCAAATTTCGAATTCTTTCATCATGATGTAACCAAATTCATTCATATATCGGGTAAGCTTGACTACATATTGCATTTTGCTTCACCTGCCAGTCCAATTGATTATTTGAAGATGCCGATCCAAACACTTAAAGTTGGTTCATTAGGCACACATAATTTACTGGGCTTGGCCAAAGAAAAAAAAGCAGAAATATTGATAGCTTCTACATCTGAAGTTTACGGTGATCCCCTGGTTCATCCTCAACCGGAAGAATATTGGGGAAACGTAAATCCAATCGGTCCCCGAGGCGTTTACGACGAGGCCAAGCGATTTATGGAAGCAATTACCATGGCGTATCATACGTATCATGGTATAAATACGAAGATTGTTCGAATCTTCAATACTTTTGGGCCCCGGATGCGAATTGACGACGGACGTGTATTACCAGCCTTTATATCACAAGCATTGCGTGGAGAAGGCCTGACAATTTTTGGCGACGGAAGTCAAACACGATCATTTTGTTTTGTTTCAGATTTAGTAGATGGAATTTATAAATTATTAATGAGTGATTATCACCTACCCATCAATTTGGGAAATCCCGATGAAATAACAATAGCCGATTTTGCAAAAGAAGTCATGGAATTAGTTGGAAATCCAGAAGCAAAAATTATTAATAAAGAATTACCGGTTGACGATCCTAAACGACGCAAACCAGATATTAGCAAGGCAAAGGTGATATTAGACTGGAGTCCAAAAACCAATAGAACAGAAGGTTTACTATTAACACTACCATATTTTAAAGAAAAAGTACTTATATAACATTATGTCTAAAACCATCTTAATTACCGGCGGAGCTGGTTTTATTGGAAGCCATGTGATCCGATGTTTCAGTAATCGCCATCCGTCATATCGCATTCTCAATTTGGATGCATTGACCTATGCAGGAAATTTAGAAAATCTGGTGGATATCGAGGACCGGGACAATTATTCATTTATTAAAGGGGATATTACCGATATTGATTTTATTGATGACTTATTTATAAAATATAAAGTAAGTGATGTGATCCATTTGGCAGCTGAATCCCACGTCGATCGATCCATCAAAGATCCTTTTGCCTTTGCACGTACAAATGTCATGGGGACATTGAGTCTTCTGAATGCAGCAAAAGTACATTGGCAGGACGATTATGAAAATCACCTGTTTTATCACATTTCAACAGATGAGGTTTACGGTAGTCTTGGAGACACTGGTTTGTTTCTAGAAACAACACCTTATGATCCAAATAGCCCATATTCTGCATCAAAGGCATCTTCGGATCATTTCGTACGCGCATTCGGACACACATATAACATGCGCTATTGTATTTCAAATTGCAGTAATAATTATGGCCCCAATCAATTTCCGGAAAAGTTGATTCCTCTGGTTATCAATAATATTGTAAATAATCGGGCATTGCCTGTCTACGGGGATGGATTAAATGTCAGAGACTGGTTATATGTTGAGGATCATGCCGATGCAATTGAACTTATCTTTCACAAAGGCGCCAATCATGAAACCTATAATATTGGTGGCAATAACGAAATGACCAATATTGGACTTGTTCATTTACTGTGTGACATTCTGGATAAAAAATTCGATCGATCGCAAGGCACTGCACGACAATTAATTACATTTGTCAGAGACCGGCCCGGACATGACCAACGATATGCCATTGATTCAGGAAAAATTCAGCGGGAATTAGGTTGGGAACCTTCATTGACTGTTGAAGAAGGCATGGAAAAAACTGTGGATTGGTATCTGAACAACGAAGAATGGTTGAAACATGTCACATCCGGAACATATCAATCATTCTACGAAAAGCAATACGGGGACGAGTAAACCTATACTGGATCTAGATTTAAGATTTAATTCATTGCTGTTTTTCTTACTTTAAACCGGGGTTTTAAATACAAAAACCCAACTCCGATACATATGGTAATTCCGAAGGTCACTGACCATAGCATCGAGAACCCAAATTTGTCCGCTATAGCAAAACCTGCTATGGGCGCAAAAATATTGCAAAAGGACCAAGCCATATTGTATAGTGCCATATAGCGCCCCCTCCCTTTTTGTGGACTGCGGTTTAACACCAATGTAGTTGCAAAAGGAAAATTTAATATTTCACCCATCGTAAGGAATCCGATGCTAACCCATGCAAATACCACTTCTTTTCCTCCATTGAACGCTAAAAATCCTAAACCAATTAGAACTACACCAATGATAAGCAGCCGAAAAGGATTAAATCGTTTATCTACGAAATGAATTAAAGGGATCTCAATTAGAGCGATAAGCAATCCATTCGCGGCCATTAAGATTCCAATATATTTTTCGTCCAAATGCATCTGATCTTCGAGATAGACTGGTACCGTATGAAAATATTGCATAAAAACCATGCTGGTCATCATAACCATTAGTATAAAAAATAAATAAACCTTGTCATGGTAGGGTGATGCAAATGTTGATTGTTCGTCGGTCACTTCTTCTTCATGTGGTTGTTGATTACTACTTTTTGGAATCAACCAAATAAATAATAATGAAGCCATGAGACAGGTGATTCCATCTGCAAAAAACAACCATTTATAACCAAGCATTAATGCTATAAATCCACCGAGGGCCGGGCCGGCAGAAAATCCTAAATTAATTGCAAGGCGAATTAATCCTATTGAACGTGTTCTCAACTCAGGCGGGCTGTATTCCGCTATACTTGACATATTTGCCGGACGTAATGCATCTGTCAAGGCACTCGTTACAAGAAGACCCGCGCACAATTCATAAAATCCTGTAAGTTGCATTAAAACAAAAAAAGAAAATCCGGAAAGCACCAGGCTACCTACCTGTATCGGATAATGTCCATATTTGTCGGTGAGCTGACCACCTATGAACGTACCCAATAATGATCCTAACCCATAAAATCCCAAAATGATACCCGACTGAATTAAACTATATCCTAAAATTTTAGTCACGTATAAACTCAAAAAAGGCAATACCATAGCACCTGCCCTATTGATAAACAATACGAGTGACAAATGCCAAACAACCCTTGGAAGGCCGGAATAGCTCTCTTTATAAAAGGAAAATACGTTCAATACAAATGCTAAGATATTATTCGACAGCAGTATGACAACTGAAGACGTTACAATATGTTTACGGCAGATTAAGGAATGATAGAAACAATACGAACAGCCCTCAAGGGAAATGAAGTCGATCTCACGGAGATTACCATTCGTCGTGGTCTTATTCTTCTATCCATACCCATGATCCTGGAGATGTTGATGGAAGGACTCTTCGCCGTTGCAGATGTATACTTCGTCAGTAAATTAGGAAATGCTGCGGTGACGGCAATTGGCCTGACGGAGTCACTCATTATGATTATCTATTCAGTAGCATTGGGTATTGCCACGGCTGCTTCTGCATTTATTGCACGACGGGTTGGAGAAGGCAATCATCATAAAGCCGGAAACGTCATCATGCAATCTGTGCTACTAACAGCGGTGCTTTCTGTTATTATCGCTTTACCGTGTTTCTTTTATGCCGAAGACATCCTGCGATTGATGGGCGCTGGCCCTGATGTATTGGAGATTGGTGTTGGTTATTTCCAAACGCTCTTTGCGACCAATATTGTCATCCTTTTACTTTTTTTATACAATGGAATTTTTCGTTCATCAGGTAATCCTGCCTATGCAATGCGGGTTCTTTGGATCGCGAATGGACTGAATATAATACTCGATCCGATTTTGATTTTCGGACTAGGTCCGATCCCGGCTTTTGGTTTAGAAGGCGCAGCCTGGGCCACCGTCATCGGTCGATCCATTGGTGTGATGATTCAACTATATTATTTGTACAAAAAACAAAAAGTGATTCCAACGGCATCAATTCACTACAAAAAGAATCCAGAATTGATGCGCAATTTAATTCTAAAGAGTGCAGGCGCCGCAGGGCAATATCTCATCGAGACCATCAGCTGGGTATTTCTTATTCGAGTCGTCTCCATATTTGGAAAGCAGGCCGTAGCCGCATACACAATTGTTTTTCGCATAATTGTATTTTCTATCTTACCGGTATGGGGCATTGCCATGGCGACAGCTACAATGGTCGGCCAGTATCTGGGTATGCGACGGATCTCCTCTGCCAAACAATCAGTTGTTCTGGCTTCAATCATGAACTTTCTTTACTTACTGGTCATATCAATCATCTATTTTTTTCTTGCCAAGAAGTTAATGGGCATTTTTACTGAAGATTTTGAGGTCATTAAAGGCGGTGCTCGAGGAATCAAAATATTATGTGTGGGTTATCTCGCTTTTGGTATTGCAATGGTCATGCAACAGGCATTCAATGGTGCAGGTGATACATATACCCCAACCTGGCTCAGCGCCATCAGTTATATCGTCTTTCAGATCCCGCTTGCATATTTGCTAGCTGTATCCTGGAATATGGGTGGGGACGGCGTTTATTGGTCCATTACCATCAGTCATGGGATCCAGGCTTTACTATTCATCTGGTTATTTAGGAAAGAAGTATGGCTGAAGGCCAAAATCTGAGTTCAACTTATCCGAGCACAAAGAACTGGTTCTACGAAAATTCTGCGCCTGTCGATAGCCGTCAATCATCGATAGAAACCCCTTCACCCACAAGCTCCTGACACGAAACACCAATTAAATTTAGTCCATACCCAACCAATTTGAAAACCAATCAGTCAATCCTATTGAGTAAACTTCAAGTTGTAATTTTTTGTAAAAGCGTATCTTTCACAATACGTGAAGCTATTTAAAAATCATAGTATCAGCTTGGAAGAGTTGATCGCGGGTTGTGTCGATAACGATCGGCATTGCCAGGAGCGATTGTACAAGCGATACTTTGATCTGGCATTGCGTATTGTGAGAAGATACACTTCTGATCAGGAGACACAGCTTCATATAATAAATGAAGGCTTTCTCAGGGTATTTACGAAGATTTCAAACTACAAGGGTACCGGATCGTTTGAAGGTTGGTTTGGAAAATTGGTCTTTCACGAAGTGAGTAATCATTTCAGGAAAAAACAAAGCAATTTCAAGTTCATAGAAGTTGATACCAAGCATACGCAATCTGTCCGAAATGACGGACTTGACACGCTCGAGTATCTCGATCTTGAAGCTGAAATAAAAGCACTGCCAGAAGCCAGTCAAAAAGTATTTATGCTTTTTGCTGTTGAAGGCTACTCACATAAGGAAATAGGAAAAAAACTAAATATCAGTGAAGGTACTTCCAAGTGGCATGTGTCAAATGCCAGAAGTATTCTAAAAAAAAGATTGACGAAAAAAAATTCAGGTGATTGGCTGCAATTGTTGAATTATGAATAACGATCTAGTAAATAAAGGGTGGTTACAAATGGAGGAGTTGCTCAACGAGCACATGCCTGTTCGACGTAAACGTCGGGCTGCCTATTTTTGGTTACTCGGTCTGGCTTTTTTCATAATTACTTCACTTGCTCTTTTCTCCATCTCGCAGCGAATTAATACCACGGAAGATCTGCCTACGGCTTCAACATATAATACTGAAGTCGCAAAACAAGGAGAAATTGCCGCACAATTTGAAACAGCCGATATTAAATCAGATAAAATAAAAGATTCTGACATTACCGATAACGCCAATAGCACCCAAGGAGAATTGAGCAGTGCAACTGAAGATATTTCGAAAGCTACAAAAACTTCTGGATTATCAAATTCTACGTCTGTTCAAAAAAAATCGACAAGATCAGTACACACTAATCCTGAGAAATCAAGTACATCTGAAAATATTTCGTTTTCCAACAAAACCCATTCAGAAACGGATAAAATAATTTCAATAAATCGAAGTACTAGCACGCAAGGTCAAATTTCATCCAATAATATTTCCGATCGGGAAATGGAAACATCTGCTGCATCTGACCCTGTTCCATATGCGGTTGACCCACTAAATGAACTTGATCTTATTGCAATCGCAGAAATTCATAGAAATGCAGAATTGGATCCGATCTATAGTGCGCAACTGATACCTCATACAAAAAATACAAAACGCGTCAATTTGGAAGTGTATGCTGTCGGTCAATTATCCAAAGACCTGGTTGGAGGTGGTATTGGGATAAATCTTTATCACAGAGTTTCGCAGAGGTTTGCGTTGGCAACCGGCTTGGAATATGCTTATCATGATTTTGATATATACAACGACGACGGATATATAGCAGCATTAAGTGAAGCGATCTTTGTAGATAGTAAATCATATTCTTCCTTCCTCAGCGAGCATTCTATCGCATCAGCCAATTTTATCGCTTCTACTTCGACAATTTATTTTCCGATAGCAGCATATTTTTCTTTGAATTCACGAATAGATTTTTCCCTAGGAATTAAACCGGGTATACAGATTTATCAAAAACTATCTTTTGCACCGGTAGCCACTACCTCGGTAAGTAGAAACCCGAGTATTGGAAATGATGGTCTTACCGCCAAAGACTTTTTACACAAAAAATCGGTCGCTGTTGTTCACTCATCATTGGGTATAAATTATCATATTTCAAATCGGATATCCACTGGCATATATTATCATCTTGGAATGTCGGATTTAGCACGTGGAATTAATTACTCCAGTTCTGAAAAACTAGAACGAATAAGTGCGGGTGAAATTGACAGGAATTTTTATTCCATTGACTCAAAAGAAATACGGATAAATATTTTTGAACTTCGTCTGGCCTATAGGCTTTAGACTAACATTAAAGGTGCAAGGACTCTTTCCGCGCCAGTAACACGTCATCTGATTCAACACGCTCTTCATCCGGGATACAGCAATCAACAGGGCATACAGCGGCACATTGGGGTTCTTCATGAAATCCTTTACACTCCGTGCATTTATCGGGTACGATGTAGTAGAACTCGTCGTCTATCGGTTCGTTAAGTTTGGCGGCATCGACCTGGCTACCATCCTCCAGTGTAAAAAGGCCAGTAACGGAATTTCCATCTTCAACTGCCCACTCAATACCACCTTCATAGATAGCATTATTAGGGCATTCAGGTTCACATGCTCCACAGTTAATACACTCGTCCGTTATTCGTATAGCCATATCTGACACTTCACTATTGTGAAACCGCAATATTAAGGAAATTGTTCCATACCGGCTTGACTAATCAAAAAGGCCTCGTAAGGGGTCCTCAAAGGATACTGACTCTGAAGTGAGGCTTCTTTGCAAGACTTCAAAGCCACAAAGTGCATGAAGAGCAAGCTCCATGAAAAAGTAGCCGTCTTCTTTTTGTGATGGCATATACTTTTGAGCTAATGCACGTAAACCCGCGACGTCATCCAGCTGATTTTTATAAGTTTCATCAGACATATTTCCACTCATGACCAGGGATTTTGTATCGCTAAAATATGCCCTCACAGTTCCATATGGATCTGCTTCATGCTCGGAGAGTGTGTTTGGATTTGCAAAAATACTCCGGGCAAGGCTCTCAATTGAAGCCTCTATCAAATTTCTGCTCACTGTTTCTGCACCTAATTGCTCGCCCTCATAGACCAATTCAAGTTTTCCGGTCATTGCAGGAATAATGTGAATAAAATCTGTAACCCGAATCGAAGATCCAGCAGAACCACTTTGTAAAATGCGGTGCTCGGCCGCCGCATAAAGTTGCTCCATTGCTGTAATGGGCAATCTGGCTGATACACCGGATGCCTGATCAATATATTCACTTTGACGTGCTACGACCGCTACTATTTCCAGGAGATCTCTGGCCATTCGCGGTACATGTATTTTAGATTTAATCTGCTCGTCGATTCGCGACTCTTGTCTTGTTATTTCTTTCCCAATAGTAATATCAGATGGATAATGCGTAATTATCTGACTCTCGATTCTGTCTTTTAAAGGCGTAATAATATTACCTCTATTTGTATAGTCTTCTGGATTTGCTGTAAACACAAATTGGATGTCTAAAGGTATCCTGACATTAAAGCCTCGAATTTGAATATCCTGCTCTTGCAATATATTTAAAAGAGAAACTTGAATTCTCGGTTGTAAATCAGGCAATTCATTTATTATAAATATTCCACGATTGGCTCGAGGTACTAATCCGAAATGAATAACATTTTCATCGGCATAAGTCAGCTTTAATGTAGCTGCCTTAATTGGATCTATATCGCCGATTAAATCGGCCACACTCACATCAGGCGTGGCTAATTTTTCGACCAGGCGTTCGTCACGACCTATCCAATCTATTGGACATTCGTCTCCCAATTTCTCGAGTATTGCTTTGGCCGGTGCGGTGAGTGGTTGAAAGGGATCTTCATTCAACTCGCTACCTGCAATAACTGGAATATATTCATCCAGTAGATTAACCATGAGTCGTGCAAAGCGCGTTTTTGCCTGACCTCGCAAGCCCAATAACAATATATTATGTCCAGCTAATATCGCGCGCTCCACCTGGGGTCGTACCGTTTTTTCATATCCAAGGATTCCAGGAAAAGGATCCCGGCCTTCCTTTAAACAAGATGATAAATTGTCTTTTAATTCTCTCTTTAAACTCCGGTAAACATATCCAGAGGCTTTCAGTTGTCCCAGAGTAGATATTGATGGTTTTGTCATAGGCTAGCCTTTTCGCTTTTTATTTTTATAATCATAAAAAATAAAATTCCCCAACTCCTCAAGAGAACTATAAAATGCCCGTCCATTGTTTACAGCCGTAAATTGATGAATAAATTGGGTCAAATACGGATCTCGGGCAATCATGAAGGTAGTAATAGGAATATTTAACTTTTTGCATTTGTGGGCCATGGATAATGTCCGCTTAACTATTTGTTTATCCAGGCCAAATGAATTTTTATAATATTGATCACCCTTCTTAATACAAGATGGCTTCCCATCAGTTATCATCAATATTTGTTTATTCGGGTTTTTTCGTTTTCGAAGCAGGTCGATACCTAATTGCAGTCCGGCGACCGTGTTGGTGTGAAAAGGACCGACTTCCAGATATGGAATATCTTCAAGCGCAATACGTGTCGCATCATCTCCAAACGTAACGATATCAAGTGTGTCTT
The DNA here is from genome assembly GCA_965249735.1 of Saprospiraceae bacterium. GTDB lineage: Bacteria > Bacteroidota > Bacteroidia > Chitinophagales > Saprospiraceae > JANQSS01. The sequence continues at coordinate 29,231 of CBDFMS010000018.1, forward strand.
GTGGAAACCGAGTCGTGATTAATTCACCTAGCGCCATAGCCACTTTTTTAGCCGGTGTAATCCGATCCTCTCCATATAGTATCATAGAATGTGAAATATCGATCAGCAGTGCTGTGCTCATCCGACTCTGATAGTAGGTCTCATTTATCAATATGTCATCCTGATCAATTTTGAGTTCATCAATTCCATGATTTCGCTGGGCATTTTGAAAAGTCTCCGTCAATGCCATTTTATCTAATTCATCTCCGAATGTATAAGGTCGAAGATCAGAAGTTCGTTCATCTCCTTTTCCGGTTTTGTCCGTTCGATGAAATCCACGTCCTGCCTTTTTAATTTCACTAAAAACATCTTCAAGGGCCTGGCGCCGCAGACTTATTTCCATTTTCCGGGTCATATTCATCAAGCCCTGACTTGCCGATATGAAATTTCGCCGTTTTAGTTCTTCTATGAAATCTGCAATTCCATAATCACTACTTGTGAGTTCATGTGTCTTATCAAGTTCGGTGAGCCAATTCAAGGCTTCCTGCACATCACCACTCGTATACATCAACAGCTGCTTTAAAAGATCAAATAATTTGTCAAAATCAGAAACTTGCCTGGATTTGCCAGACCACTTTTCAAATTCCCAACCGTTGCTTCCGTATTTCATTATGATGAATATAGTGCTACTAACATAAATCCATCAGACTTGTTCTGATGGATATCTCATTTCGGCATTAATCCGGGATTATGAATTGGGTCTAAGATCTTGTTCCCATTTCATCCCGCAGGATTCAATCTTCTTACGTTTCCACTTAAGCCGTTCGATATTCGACCAAAATGCGACTTAATCCCATAACTCTGGTTAAGATGATCAGGCAATTCCATGAATGACCATATATCATCGACAAACGTCAATAAATGTTGGATAACCGTCAAATGACTAAGCCGTCGATAGAAAACTTGGTTTGACAGTCAAGATGGTTCTATCCATCTAATAACAAGGATTTCGACATATTGAAGCCGTATGATTAACGTTATATTTGGGCTTCATTTAAACAGCACAAAACGTGACCATACTCATATTTCTGATCGTATCCTATATCCTGCTTAGTATCAGTTTGTACTACTTGTTCCCCAAAGCCGGTGAAGAAAATTGGAAAGGCTTAGTCCCTGGATTAAACTTTGTTGTTTGGTGTAAGATTATAGGCCGAAAACCTTCACATGCGCTTTGGTTGCTATTTCCCGTTGTACACATATTTATCTTTTGTGGCATGGCTGTCGATCTGGTTCGCTCTTTTGGCCATTATACAATTTGGGATAGTGCAATAGCGGTTATTTACGCTCCGATTAAATTTTTCCAAATTGGACTCTCTGAACATTCCAAATATCTGGGTCCTACCCTCGTTCTGGAAAAAGAATATAGAGACAAACTGATTGCCGCAAATGAGGCCGGCCAAAAGCGCACTTACGACAAGTTGGTGAACAACAATCCTTACAAAAAATCAGCGGGTCGCGAGTGGACTGAGGCCATATTCTTTGCAGTTTTTGCAGCAGCTTTTATTCGTATGTTTCTAATCGAAGCATATACGATTCCCACATCCTCTATGGAAGGCTCACTGAAAGTAGGAGATTATTTATTTGTTAGTAAAGCCCATTATGGAATTCGTACACCACAAACGATATTACAAATTCCTTTACTTCACAACAGAATTCCCTTTATGAATCGGGAATCATATATCGACTCTCCAAACTTACCTTATTTTAGACTACCGGGGTTTTCTAAAATAGAGCGCAATGACCCGGTCGTTTTTAATTGGCCTATTGGAGACAAAGTATTTATCGCTCCGACACGTACATTCTCGATTGATCAGGTTGGAACCGATATTTCACCGGATATCGCTAAGCAACTTCCGTATGTTGAACGTCCAATGGATAAAACAGATTTTTATATCAAACGATGTGTGGCTTTACCAGGGGACACCCTTGAGATTATCAACAAACAAATATATATCGATGGCAAGCCGACTGCTAATCCGGAGAAAATGCAATATTCCTGCGAAGTGACTTTGCCCTCAGGATTTAATTCACTTGAAATCGAAAAACTCGATGTGTATCCATTAGACATGAATGGCGGCAATCGACTTGTACCAAACGGACGGAATATTATGAGTCTGAATAGTGATCAAGTCGCTAAGCTTAAATCTCTTGGGGCAGTTGTTACACCAAGAAAAACATCCGTTTCTTCAAGGTTATTCCCACATGATCAAGACAATTTTCCCGGTCAGTCAATCGACAACTATGGCCCAATCTGGATTCCAAAAAAAGGCTCAACAGTTAAATTGACACTCGAGAATATCGCTCTATTCAAAAAGTTAATCGACGTTTACGAAGATCATACCATCGAGATAAAAGGCAAACAGATCTTTATCGATGGACGTGAATCAAAGTCTTATACATTCAAATGGGATTATTACTGGATGATGGGCGACAATCGACATAATTCTGAAGACTCGCGCTATTGGGGCTTCGTACCTGAAACACACATAGTCGGTAAACCTCTTTTCATTTGGATGTCGACGAAATTTGGAAGTATGAGAAATGGCATCCGTTGGAATCGCATCTTCACAGGTGCACAAAAGATGTAATCTCCAACCTTGTCTGTCGAAGACCTGCAGCCTGGGCAAAGGACTCAGAATTTGTACTTTTAGTTCATGAAGCCCCTGTTGCTACCGGTCTTTTTCTTGATTATATATGCCACCCAGGCTCAAACCCCAACACAATGGTTTCATTGTTCTTTTGATCGATCTGAAGTGACCAATGCGTTAATAAGTATTAAACTGATTTCATCTAGCCAGCTCAACGGACAAGTATCTGATATTGTCTCTTTACCTGACCAGCGTCTTGGATACACCGGCCACGACCCAAATACAGGGCACAGTAAAATTTCCTTCATGGATATTGAGGTTGGGATAAAAGGTGATTTATTCCGATCGTCCAAATCGTGCTCTCAATTAGATATTCAGCCAGAGACGAATAATTTGTCATTTATATTTCACAGTGATCACCATCAAATCGTGTTTATTTTCGACCAAGGAAATTACAAGGCCGTTTTCAAGACAAATAATATCGTGGATTACACTTGGATAAATCGAGATCATCTGGCCGTCGTCGAAATAGATAAGGACGATCAAATAATTGCTTCAGTCTATAATATACTTACCGGAAAAACATTTGAACTATCGAATAATTCGGGGCGAACAGTAATTATCATGCCAGACAATGAAGTAGCATTTATCGATATTTTTTCTGACTCGTACCGTTACATTAAGTTGTACAGTTTGAATGATAATCGCTCACGTATTTTAAAAAAAATTCCTAATACTATAGAAATGTTCGCAGTATATGAATCCAATACATTGCTAATTTGTGAGGGACATGAAATACTTCAATACACACCGGACCACGATTCGTACTGGAGGCGATTTTATTCATTCAACTCCTATGGATTAGATAATATTACAAATGTTGTTTCTCCAGGAACAGGTCAAATTATTATTAGAAATGAAAATTAAACATACGACATCTATCATTCTTCTCAGCACTGTGCTTCTTGGGTGCAGTCAAAAGGTAAATGATTCCTATTATCAGACATTTTATCAAGACCGCCAGGAACAACTCATTGATCTTGTGTCCGGTGAACACGCACCATTGGCTGCTGAAGATCTCGCCTTTATAAGTCACTTCCCATATGACCGGGCCTATCGGGTACGCGCAACATTCTCCCATAGCGCGAATGCTCAACCATTTGATATGGCTACATACAGCGGTAAGACCAAACAATTTATTGAAATCGGTGTTCTTAAATTTCAGCTGAATAACCAAAACATAGAATTGCATGTTTATCAAAATTTACGCTTTGCCAATCATCCGGTTTATGGTCAATATTATTTTATTCCATATAAGGATGATACCAATAGCGAAGAGACATATGGTGGTGGCCGATACATCGATTTAAACAAGACGCTTTTCGATTCAAAAACTATTATACTCGATTTAAACAAGACGTATAATCCATGGTGTGCATATTCAGATGGATTCAATTGTCCTATTCCACCATTAGAAAATCACTTGTCAGTGGCCATTCGCGCAGGTGAAAAAATGTTCCAAAAAGAAAAAGATCACTGAGTATGCCAATGTATCTCGATATGATGGATTTTCCTGTAGACATCGTGAATCGTCCGATGCGCGTTGTGTCTTTAGTTCCAAGTTTGTCACTACTGTTTTCAGACCTGGAATTAGGCGATCGATTAGTGGGTGTGACCAAATTTTGTGTACATCCAAAGGAGTTGCGCGAGACGAGAACAGTCGTTGGCGGCACCAAACTATTGAGACTGGATGATATTCGCCAGTTAAAACCTGATTTAATCGTGGCTAATAAGGAAGAAAATAATAAATCTGATGTTGAATTATTACAATCCGAATTTCCGGTATGGATAAGTTCTATTGACACAGTTGACGATGCCCTTTCAGCAATATCAATACTTGGTGATATATTGAAAACACAAGATAAAGCCAAAGAGATTTTGGATGAGATTAACCATAGGCGAACAGTTTATAAATCATCCTATTCCAACTCAACCGAACGCATAGCCTATGTCATATGGAAGAAGCCATTCATGGCAGCGGGATCCTCAACCTTCATCAATCATATGCTACTAGAAGGTGGTTGGATCAATGCGTTTGAACAACATGAGCGATATCCTGCTTTCACCCTGGAAGGACTAGAGGCAATGAAGCCAGATTGGTTATTTTTATCTTCAGAGCCCTACCCTTTTCAAGAAAAACACGAAAAACTATTTGAAAATGTCATGCCAAAAGAACGGGTACGTATTGTTGATGGGGAAATGTTTAGCTGGTATGGTTCGAGAATACGGGACAGCTTTGCTTATTTTGAAGAATTAAGACATGACATGCAAATTTCGGCAGTATGACATTTAGACTAAATATACTCGTATATATTATTTTATTGACACCAACATTTTTATTGGCGCAATCCAACGGGTATATTGTTCAATTTGATAAAATACCCTCTCCAGAGGTAGTAAAGAAATTAGAATCCCGTGGAATTCTACTAAATAAAAAAATATTTGAAAAGCCCCTGATGTACCTAATTAAATCAGGGCGGGGACTGGAAATTAATATATCTGAACTGAGTAAAATTCCTGGCATCATACATGTTAACGCCAACCGTCCTGCCGAGCTTCGTACAACAGAACCTAATGATGCCCTATTTCATGATATGTGGCACCTCGATCAAATTCATGCCTGTGGAGCCTGGGACTTTGCTACTTCAGGCACAACCAATGACAATGATTCAATTGTCATAGCTGTATTCGACTCGGGTTTTGAGCAAGACCATCCGGATTTAAAGTACAATTTATGGAAAAATAAAAGTGAAATACCCAATGACGGTATTGACAACGATGGAAATAGTTATATCGACGATTATAATGGATTGAATATTTACAGCGGTAAGGATGATCATGCACAAAAACCTCATGGAACGGAGGTCATTGGTGTAGTGGGTGCATCAGGAAACAACGAAATAGGAATTTCCGGAGTTACGTGGAATGCAAAATTGATGATGGTGAGTAAATCACAAGGGGGGTTGTTCGAAGCAGATTTTATTGAAGCGTATAATTACATTATCGATCAGCGCAAGACGTACAATGAAAGTGATGGAAACCTTGGCTCATTTGTTGTAGCTGTCAATCTCTCTATCGGAATTTCAAGGGCGAAAGCGGAAGACTACCCAATGTGGTGTGCGGTATATGACGAATTGGGACGTCATGGTATTCTTGGAATTAGTGCGACAGACAATGACAATTACAATGTCGATATTGAAGGGGATATGCCTACCACATGCCCAAGTCCTTATCAAATTGCCGTAACAGGAAGTACGCGTTCAGATCAACTTATGAACTTCGTAGCCTACGGGCCGACACATATAGACCTCACTGCTCCCGGGGATGAAATCATCACCACCACGCTTGGACATAACTACGGTGATGCTTCAGGGACTTCGTTAGCTACCCCTCAGGTAAGCGGTGCCATTGGTCTGCTTTATATGGCTGCCAGTGCTGATCTCCTGGCCATTATTAATTCGAATCCTGCCCATGGTGCACTGATCATGCGTGAACTATTATTATCAAATGTCGAACAATCGATCGACCTTCAGGACATGGTTGCTTCTGGAGGAAGATTAGATTTGGAATCAGCTGTACGTGCCGCTCGAAACTACACAAGTGATCCTGCACCGGAAGAACTAACAATTGGCGAATTCTATCCAACGCTTACCAATAGCATGATCAATCTTGAAATTCAATTGCCTGTTGATGAACCGGTTGAATTCTACATATACGATATGCATATGGGTCGATTGGTAAGGCAATTTACCGAGACCAACAGATTTTCTATAGGGTCCAACTTTTATTCTTTTTCTGTCGCTAACCTGGGATCTGGTAGCTATTTCTTAGTCATCGAGCAGGGTAATAATAAACTCACCAGAAAATTTGTGAAAATTAATTCGGGAAATTAATTTCGTTTGAGGAATATTTCTTGGCAACAATAGTGAAATAGAAGATTTAATTTTCGCTACTTGTGTGATCAGCGACTATATACCATTTACCTTTTACTTTCTTGACGATCAATAAAAAATAACCGTCCAGTGTTTCATCTTTACGATCCAAAATGAATTTTCCAACGACAGAGACTACTTTTTTGCTTTGCTGTTTTACTTGCATTAATTCAAAGCGCAGATGTCCCATAGCCGCTCGAGTAGGATACCCTTTCTTGTAACTGGCCATTGTCTGATCCCAACCAGTTGTCACCCCGCGAGACCCAATAAAAGTTAAGTCATCGGATTTCAAATACCCAGTCATGAATGCTTCAATATCACCTTTATTCCAATCCTCAGCCTGTTGTGCCAGAAGTACCTTCACTTCCTTTTCCGCTTTGGTGGACTGAGCCGTTACCACGCCAATAGATGTTATAATAATTAATACAGTTATTATTCCTCGACAGACATTCAGATGATTCATAAAACCAGTTTTTATTTTGGAATACCTATTCTTCATTATCAAAACGACTTTCATCGAATATTGAGGTGACGAAAGCTTCTTTATTAAATACTTGTAATTTATCCATTTCCTCTCCTACCCCAATATATTTTATTGGAACTTTAAATTGATCTGATATGCCGATTGCCACACCGCCTTTTGCTGTTCCATCTAATTTGGTTAAGGCCAAAGCAGTAACATTGGTAGCCTGAGTAAATTTTGAACATTGTTCGAATGCATTTTGACCGGTAGTTGCATCAAGCACTAAAAGCACCTCATGTGGTGCATCCGCCATTTTTTTATCTATCGATTTGTAGATTTTCGTTAACTCACGCATTAAGTTCAACTTCGTATGCAATCGTCCTGCTGTGTCAATAATGGCCACATCTATATCGTTGTTCTGTGCATATTGAACAGTTTCATAGGCCACAGCTGCAGGATCGGTATCCATTCCTTTTGAATAAAAGTCGCATCCAACTCGCTCCTCAGCCCATATTTTAAGTTGATCGACAGCAGCAGCCCGGAAGGTGTCAGCTGCCCCCAGCACTACTTTTTTCCCTCTCAACTTATACTGATGGGCCAACTTACCTATGGTCGTTGTTTTACCCACTCCATTGACGCCGACTACCAGGATAATATGTGGCTTGGGGCTTTCCGGAAAAATAAAATCCTCCAGGTCTTCTACATTACTTTCCGCCAACAGGCCGACAATCTCGCTTTCGAGGATGTGATTAAGTTCTTTCGTATTTAGAAATTTATCCTTTGCGACCCTTGCCTCCAGGCGTTCGATTATTTTTATAGTGGTTTCTAGTCCAACGTCTGAAGAAATTAGAATTTGTTCCAACTCGTCGAGTACTTCTTCATCAACTTTTGATTTTCCTGCAACTGCCTTGGAAATTTGGCTAATGAAGCTGGTTTTGGTTTTTTCCAATCCTTTGTCGAGATCTTTCTTTTTGTCTTTCGTAAAGAACTTCTTCAAAAAACTCATCTTCTCGTATTTTGGTAAATGCTATACATCATCATTAATAATAAAAAAAGGCCTATCGGTGCTACACCGTAAGCCTTATCAGTTATACTTCCAGAGAGAAAATTCTTACTTATTTTCCGCAAAGAATGCTTTCACATTGTCTTTGTGAATCATTACTTCTTTATAAGAATATCTTCCTGTTTCCGGATTTTTTATACTTTGAACGACTTTGACAAAATCCTTTCCGGATCCTGCACTAGCTGCACGTTGCGCTACCCGCGCGTTTTTCGAAACTTTTCCCATGACTACTTAATTTCTCGGTGAATGGTATATTTCTTCATGATCGGATTGTATTTCTTTAATTCAAGACGATCGGGTGAATTCTTTTTGTTTTTCTGGGTCACGTATCTTGACGTACCTGACAGACCGGAAGTTTTATGCTCTGTGCATTCCAAAATGATCTGCATTCTATTTCCTTTTGACTTCTTTGCCATGACTGCTTATTTTTTAATCTCCAAATCTATACCTGTATCAAATCCACGTCGCTTTTGAATTTTGAGATATTCATAAATCCCATGTTTGTCAATCGAACGCAATGCCGTTGAACTAACTTTGAGTGTAACCCATTTATCCAATTCCGGGATAAAGAAACGTTTCTTATGCAGATTTGGTAAGAATCTTCTTTTTGTTCTTCTGTTCGAGTGCGAGACATTATTACCCGTAATCGGTCTCTTTCCTGTTAGTTCACATACTCTGGACATGTCAGATACTTTTTTCGTTTGTGATGGTATAAAATAAGGTGGACCATCTCAACCACCTCGTTTTTGTAAAAGCGTATTTTCCTTAGTGACCTCGGCAGGATTTCGCAAATTCATCAAAGATGTAGAGATGGTGCGGTTTCCAGGCTCTGGTCAGATTTGTCTGTGACTTTTCTGTGTATCTAATCCAGGTATGCGTCCACTCATTCCCTTATTTTATACACTACACAGACCCATTCACATGGTTCTTCTCAGTGAAAATCGTGCGCAAATGTACAAAACCCTTTATATATATTATATAATTACTACGAAGTATTAACCAGTATGTAAAAGTGGTCTTTGGTCAAAAACACTATAACCCATAACAACAACACCATACCGCTGACCAAAAACTGACCACTTTAGACCAAAAGTCCAAAACTTTCCTACAATTGAGGCCAGGCTTACTATCCAGAGTTAATTTGTACTGATGAAATGAAGCACGAATGTGGTCACATCAGGCCAGCTGATATCCATCCATATCACTACGGACGCTCCCTGCGGTCGCGTCCAGATGGGCCTCTGTGCCTCACAGGAGACACACGCCGCTGCGCGTCGAGAGTCTCCCGGCATACGCTGTGGCACGCCACAGAAGCCCAATTGGGACCAACGCTGACGCGTTGTGATACTTACATTATCTTAGCCGAATGATTTGGGGAGACACATTAGAGAGCATATGACCTGGGGAGAAACCATCGATAGTATATAAGCCTCTTTATTAAAGAGACGCATTGATATCATTCATTATAACATTCTCCGAAACACAGCAACCTGAGTAGTCGTAACAATAGGCCCCGCGCCGGTGAGTCCTGCTAGGCATCCCGGATTTTTACTTGTTGTCACAGGGATAGTACCATAGTATTCCCACCCGTCTGCGGACTCCCTGGTAAATTCTGACTCGATATGATCCAGGACATCATCCATTTTTTGTTTTCCACTGAGACTAAAATTCAATCTTTCAATTTTGTATTCGTACATAACTTTGATATTATTCACCAATCTTCATCTTCTCCTTTTTCACTCATATAAGACTTAAGGTCTTCCAACCGCCAACGTAAATTAGCCAGGAAACCAGTATTTATTTCACCAAATCGTTTAGTTCCCGGCATTAATGATACTAATAATGGATCCGTGTCCTCAGACCATTTGAATTCACACTCACTTATAGCCATTTTGTATTTATTATCCTTGAATAATAATTTTAATGTATAGAAAATTTGTTCTTTTCCAAATAGGCCATCCTTAATTTCAGCCACAATTACTCCTCCATCTGGATCCGATATATCAATATCATCTTTTGACGACGAATAAGTGTTTGCTAACCAAAGTCGTGCTCGCTGGAATAGTTCCTTTTTTGTCCCTGTCACTGTGCTTACTTCATTAAACTGAATTTCACTCAGGTTATCAAATTCTAGATAATTATAATTTAAAATTTCTTTGTTTTTAATCATCACTTGATCTAAATCACCAGCTTTCAAGAATTTAATTCCACTATTCTTAATCTTAAATATAGTGCCGACCAAGACCTCATCTGAATTAAGCCATATCGTATCGTAAGGTATTTGCGCCGAAAGAGAAAGAGTCACAAACCACACAAGAATCAATAGAGCGATTAGTCTTTTCATGGAAAGTACTTTATTGTTAAGTTAAATAACACAGGCATAAGAGTCAGCCTTGGGTCAGAACCGACAAAATCATTACATTAGCAGCAGGGGAGCTACAGAGAACAACTATAAACCATCGAGGTCAACGTCTCCGATGAACCACGAGATTAAGATCTGGACAACAAGCATAATTCTGGTTGATTTAAGGTGACTGCCAATAGCGACCTGCTAAAGGTAGATTCATCTGAATTGTGAAGTTAACAATGTTTTAAGGGAAAATGAACATTGTTATTTGATACAAAAAACTATGAACTAAGCTTGAGCATGAAAGTAAGAACACCAAAACCCTTAAAACTGAGAGGTATAAATCTCTTTAAGGAGATCAAATCGCACTATGATATTGATCCCGGATTTAACGAGCAGGAGCTCACCCTCTGGAATAATCTTGACGATGGCACTGCCGTGCTTTGGGATCCCGGCAAATCCGGATGGACGATATTCCGCCTCCGCATGTTTAAGAAGCTGATCAGCTTCATTATCACCAACAAACCAATAGCCAAGACCGCATACGCAAGGGAGCACGTCAAAGCATACGAGGATTTTAGAGAGTTTATGACGCTCACCATCAGTCCGATCAAAAGATCAGCTGCCTATTTTGGAAAGTCATTGCTCGATCGTGCTATCCAGTACCACTTCACCGACATTGTCGTGATGGTATCACGCTATCTCATGCGATATTATTCGACCGAGGAATTCAATAAGGCTAAGTCTCAAAAATATCTTGGTATTTGTGAACAATACTCGGCGTATCAAAAGCAGGAAATCAACGCTGAGAAGTACTATTGCCAATACGACTCTACTTTTTCGCTCAAAAAACGCCTGGTATCTAAGCAAGAGCTCAGGGCTCATAAGATTCAGCAGTATCTAGATGAGGTACCTACGGTTCGCTTTCAATTAGCCGCACGATTATTTTTATATCTCGTAGGACGAGATCGGGAAAAGAATGTTGCTGCCTTTGCGTATGAGAGTCTGAAGGCCTTTGAAGCGCTCCCGTTTAACTACCGGCCCGGGCGACTGATCTTTTCATTTTTTTACGTCGAAGAGCTCATGAAAGCAGCCAGATATGAGGACTGTCTTGGCTTTGTTGAAAAGAGCCTCATTGCATTTGGTACAAAAAAAGACCACAATTATAACCGCCTCCTGGAGACCAAGTTGAGGGTTCACCTCAAGCTTGGGCAGGTCGATGTTTCTGCCCAGCTAATCGACTTATTGAATACCCGTCGCATGAGACTCAGGAGCACCATCCTCGATCGTATGAAGATCTACAAGCTGTACCAGGGGATTTTAGTAGGAGACCTAAAAAATATCAGACTCCGCAAGATCATCAACGATCTGTCAAAATTCGAACGGGACAAGACAGGTACCAACCTGTCTCTCTTGGTAGCGGAGCTCCTCCTACTCCTATTTAGGGAGGACTACAATTCCTTGATCGATTGCGATAGGAATGTGCGTGGGTACATCTACAAGCACAAGTTGGGATTTACCAAGGAAGCCATTTTTATAAAACTCATCCTGGCAACACCGTCGTACAACAGTAATGTGAAGTCGGGTGCCTCCCGGATCGAAAAATATCTACAGCTACTGCAGCAACACGAAGCGTCTAGTGAGATGGAGATAGTCGACTATCTTCATGTCTGGCAGTTGTATGAAGAGCGCATTATGCGCCGGGGCGTGCGCGTGAGTTAAAGTTGGTCCATGATCTGATTGATCATCTTTTTCATTTCGCGGATCTCCTGACGTACAGCACCTGATTCCTCGGACAGGAACAGGTCTTTGATGTCGGCGATCTCAGCATCTTTTTCGTCGATGATTTTATTCAATCGTTTAACCTCTTCGGTTAGATCGTGTTCCTTCCCTCTCATTAACCAATTTACATCTAAATCTTGAAGAAAATCAATGATCTGAACTAGCATGGTTGCGTTTGGAACCATCTTATCCTCTTGCAAAGCTCTATTTAAATTTTGATACGGGATGTCCATCACCCCCGCAGCCTTCCTGATCGAATTATATCGAGCTTCTAGATAAGACTTAAGTCTTTGACTTACAGTAGCATTCATTTTGATTGACAAAAAAGGATATATTTTTTCTCACAAAGTGATACAACATATATCACAAAGTCATATATTTGCATCAGACGCGAAAACGTTCGCGCTTCGGTTTAACCTCTAAACACGGACGGGCATTGAGTAGTAGCCCATGCCCGTCCAAGCTTTTCGCATAATTGCAAAAATGATTCAATTTCAAAGATATGCAAAATGATACACTTGTCAGGGCGAAATACGCCTTGAATTCCCTCATTGACCAGCGCGCCACCTCATCAAGCGCGGGTCGGCGGCAAATTATCCAGGATCTCGCAACCTTATGCCGCGTCACAGATCACCAGATATACAGGTACTGCAACTACAGGAAAGACGCTTCCTCGCAGATCCCCAGTGACAACATGGTCATCATCGCCCGGTATTTTGGTGTGACGGTGGAGGCACTTTACCTCAAGTAGCCCATGCCTGTCAAGTCCTTCATATCGCTCACCGACGACCAGGTGGCACGCAATTTCTACGCGGCCCTTGTCAGCTTGATCAACAATGGCACGTTCCGCGATTACTTCCATGCGGCAGATAGGATAGGAGTCACGATCACCACATTATTGTCCTGGAAAGCAGGCCACAAAGTCAAACCACAGATCCTATCCGTATCGGCTCGCAGATTTGGTATCCATCCAGGATGGATCCACCTCGGCATCGAGCCCATGGTCGTAGATCGCGACAAAATATTCCAGGTGGCCCGAGCCCTCAGCATATGAGCCGATATTCAAAAGATATCATCCAGAGCGTCAAAGATGCTGCCAGCCTCGAGGACATCGTCCGGGAGCGTGTAGATCTTCGCCGCCAGGGTCGCTCGTATATCGGCGATTGCCCCCTTTGCAACAAAAAGAAACTTAGTCTCAACCCCACTAAAGGCGTAGTCAAGTGCTGGCCATGCGACATGAGTGCCACGCATGCGATCGCCTTTTTGATGAACTTCTATGAATTGGATTTCGCGGAGGCTATCAGTCAACTGGCAGAGCGATATAATATACCTATCTCATCGTCGACGTCCACGCCGCCCGACGAGATATCATTTCGCGATGCACAGTTGCAAGCTTCCGGGATTCAGCTCACCACTGCACGCTACACGTCCGCTACAGTTGACAAAGGCTTCAACCTTGTACTCGCAGGTAATGACATGGTGCTCCACTATCTAGGCCTACATGGAGAGGACATTATGTACACCAGTAAGACGCGAAAGAAAGATCAGCTCTACTATCGTGTGCGCTATCGTATACCTGCCCACCACAAGGATAAAAATGGGAAGCCCATCCGCTATGCCTCCCCATATGGTGCCAAGAGTGAGCTGTGGATCCCTGATGTCATTATCACAAAGTGCAAGGACAAGACACCGATCCCTACACTGGTCATCTGTGAGGGTGAAAAGAAAGCTACCAAACTCTGCCAGGAAGGCATCGATGCCGTAGGTGTATCTGGTATTCACAATTTTGACCCGGGACGGATGACCCTTATCTTCGAAGAGCTGATCCGGATCTGCCTGGTCGAGCGCGTGGTGTTCCTCCTGGATGCCGATTGGGAAGATCTATCGATCCACAAAAGCCAATCTGTCGATTCACGGCCCCGATCATTTGCATCGGCTGTCACACGATTTCGCAACTACTTTTACGAGTATGCGATCAGCGACATCTATATCAAGATTTACTTTGGATATCACAAAGCCAGAAGCGCCCAACTCAAAGGCATAGACGACTTCCTGGTCCGCAAGCTCCTGGGCAAGGAATCAGAACTCAAGGCTTCCCTGGACAAAGCTATCGTAGATCGTGAAGGGAAGAGCACACATCTGCAGCTGCACGATATCACATCATACCACGACTACAAGATCCGCGACCTGTGGCATCTCAACAATCGGCAGGACTTCCTGGCTCATCACAAGGATGCGTTGTCTGAGATCGAAGGCAAGTTTCGTCATGGTCGCATTGACCACCGGTGGAATCCTGATACAATGGAATTTGAGATCGCCCAGCAAATCATGCCATCGGAGGAGTATTGGTTTTTTGAAGAGATCCGCAAGCGAAAGGTGTGCCGGCTGCGTCATACCGGTGCTCGCAATTTTCTACGAAGCCGGGACTTCTACAAAGCCCTCATTCCAGGTCAACCCATGCGCTTTGTCCATGTAGACAACAAGATCATCTCTGAGATCGATGAGACATACATCAGAGACTATGTCCTCGACTTTACCGAGTCACTCAATCAGCCCGACGTCCTGGAGATGCTCCTGGCATCAGAGCGGGCATTCATGAATAATAAACTAAAAGATATGTACCCCGTAGATTTCAAACCTCTGGGCACTGAAAAAGATGCTCAACTATTGGTGTTCAACAACACCGCCGTACGCGTAACCGAATCAGGTATCGACCTATTACCCCTGGGATCCCTGGGAGGATATATATGGAAAGATGAAGTCATCGATTATGCGCTCGAATACAAGTCTCAACTACTCACCATCAAAGAGGCTAATGGAGCGCTCACATTTGAGACCTATGACGCCAAGCGACTCATGTCGTGTCAGTTGTTTAGATTTCTTCTAAACACCTCAAATTTTCATTGGCGCAAAGACAAGATGTCTCCTGAAGATGAAGCAGATCACATGCAACATCTGACGGCCAAGATGATCGCCATAGGTTATGTGCTGCACAACTACGAGGACCTATCGGCCACTAAAGCCATCGTCTGCATGGATGGCATCGAGAGTGAAGTCGGTCAGAATGAAGGCGGCACCGGCAAGTCCATCTTCTCGACCATGTTTGAGCATCTCATGCCTACCAATGTCATCGATGCCCAGGGCAAGGATCTGACCAGTGATGCATTTCTATTTGATGGCATCGACGAGCGTACGCGCGTAGTCGTCCTGGACGACTGCCGGGTCAATCTCGATTTCAAATACTTCTATTCTAAGATCGCCCGGGGACTGATGGTCAACCCCAAGGGTACTAAAAAATTCTTTTCTGGTATCAAAAAATGGATCTTCTCGACCAATCATTCGCTCGGTGGCAGTGACAATTCGACCAGGCGCCGGCAGTACCTCTTGGCCTTTTCTGATTACTACAATCAGGATCGTAGTCCGATCGATGATTTTGGATGTGTCATGTTTCGCGAATGGGGTGCTGAGCAATGGAATCTGATGTTCAATTTATTCTTTTGCTGCGTCCAGGCATATTTAAAATACGGCTTTCAATATGGGATCCCGGAGGAAAATGTTCGGAAGCGATATCTACGAAAAGAAATTACTGAAGAATTTCTGGAATGGGCCATTGACTATTTCGGTACGCCGGAAGATCCACGTCAACATCACGTCAATCACAAAATAGGTCGATCGGAAGTTCATGAGGCATTTTATTCTGTGTGTTCGGCCATTACGAAGCGATACAATTCCCCGCGCCATTTTAAGCGTCGACTCTATCACTACTGTGACTATGCCGGTTTCAAATATAATATCCGGCACGACTTATCCTACCGTATCAAGTCTGGCAGCGAAGAATATTATGTAGTTGCTGACAAAGACTGTCCGGAAAAACCGCCAAAACTCTTGGACGTAATCCTGGACAAATCTCATAAATCATTTTCCGACGAAAAAACTCCTTTTTAATTATGGAAAATAATAGACCAATGTCTCCGGAATTGCAGGCCGTCGCCGACCAGGTTGAGCGCCGACCCATATTGATTAATTATGAAAAACTCAGATGGGTGACAGGTATGTTGCGTGTGTTGGAGTTGAGAGGAATCAGGCAATTAATAAATATACTCGCTCGACATGATGAATTAAATCAGTCACAGCTGATTTCTTTACTTAAAGACGAGCAGTCAACCACCAGCCTACGATTAACACTTCTCCGCAGATATAAGATTGTCACGACCCGCCGGGATGGTAGATGGATTTATTACCAGATTAACCGTGTCCGAGTTGCAAAAATTAATTATTCCATCGATAAATTTTTGAATTCATGATAGTAATTAATCGAGACATGAAGCCCTACTTCCCGGTCTATAATAAGGATGGATTCTTAATTAATCCACCACCATATTATCATCCATTTAAAGGTCCGGAACGAGACGAGTCTGGACGACCTACGGGGCGGATGATTCCTTTCCCCAATAATCATGAGCGACGAAAACAGATCAGTATGGCTGGTCGCCGGAAAGGTCTGAGTAATATCACAAAAAAGAAATCAAGATGACCAATCGCGCAATTTTTTTCATAGGTTTTTTAGCAAAGGGTGTGAGTATAGCCATGATACTCACATGCCTTTGCTTATTTAATTAATTCAATATATAACTCATGCCTGAGTCTGATATCAAACAGACCGTGAAGCTTCTCCTCGATGTGCGCAAAGATCATCGGGATATCTGGAACAAGAAATTAGCCCATGCCGAAATGACCGAGGCTGAGATAAGAAACCAATATGAAGCCATCAATAAAGCAGTGCGGATCCTCGAAGAGGTAGACCGGCAAAAAGGAATACAGTCCAATTTATTCGCCCAATAAAGAGTATCATGATACGCCATTTAATCAGTATAGCAATCTTCTTTTCAATAGTTAGCTGCGACATCGAGCCGTTACCAATGGGCGAGGATTACGTCAATTGTTTTGTCTATAGCAATTACACTTGTGACCAGGAGGTTGATGGCTGCACGTGCGGCGCATACGCTTTAGAGCTTGGATCAAAAGGCGAACCCAATACCCTGGTAATGTATGACTACAATATTCACAGCCTTGTCAATATACGCGATGCCCGAGATCATTTAATCGAGTGCGAAGTCGTCGAGTGTGAAGGATCTCGGTTGGAGTTTTATGCTGATCTCGATAGGGAGTATTATTCAATTCAGATAAAAATAGTGACACCACAATGATCGGAGCAGAAAAAATGCGCGTTATAGCGCGACCAATTAAGAAAGCTTTGAATGACGAATATTGTTTTGCACTCCTGGTATTCGAGAAAAATAAACCAGGTATGGGAAATTATCTGTCAGATGGCCCGCGAGCAAACATGATTAAAGCGATGAAGGAAACTGTCCGTCGGTTGGAAAGAAATCAAGACGTTGGAACACCGGAAGAGAATTAATTAAATGGCGCACAGTAGAAAAATATGGCAACCATATGAGCTCGAGATCATGAAGCAATCATTTGCAGATCTCTCGACAAAGGATATGGCTGAAATATTGGACCGGTCAGTGTGCAGTATTATAGCATGCGCATCCAAATTAGGCTTAAAGAAGTCGGAGTATTATCAAAAATATCTGAGTTATAGATTTAAAGGGGACGAAGGAATAGCGTATCGATTCGCCAAAGGCCACGTGCCGGCCAACAAAGGCCAGGCAATGTCGGATGAGCACCGCGAGCGCAGCAGACATACCTGGTTCAAAAAAGGACATCTTCCGGTCAACACTCTACAAGATGGAGCCATTCGCCTAAGACACAGCCACAAAAAAAGAGGAGTTCCGTCATACTATTGGATCCGAATATCCCAGGCGAATTGGAGACCTCTGCATGTCCATCTCTGGGAGCAAGCCAATGGTCCGGTTCCAAAGGGCATGAACATCGTTTTTAAGGATCGAAACACACTTAACTGTACACTCGAAAATCTCGAAATGATATCTGACGTAGAAAATATGCGCCGCAATTCAATTCAAAACTACAGTCCGGAGATCAAATCTCTGATCAGACTTAATTCAAATCTTAATAAAGCAATAAACAATGCCACGAAACAAAATCGGTGATCTTCAAAACCACTTATTCGAACAAATAGAGCGGCTCAAAGATGACGAGCTCGACCTGGAAAAGGAGATACGTCGAGCTCGAGCTATCCAGGGCCTCGGCCAAACTCTTATTAATTCTGCTAAAGAGGAAAATGTCTTTCTAAAAATGACGGGTGGAAAAGGATCCGGATTTATCCAGGCGAATCCTAAACAAATCGAAGGATCATGACACTCTCCCAGCGCATCATATTCATTTTTATCCAGGACCTCGGAGGTATGGCGACAAAGAAACTCATCGTCTCAGAATTTGACGGCTACTACCACGCCAATGCGTCGAAGCACATCGGTAGCATATTAGCGCGTATGGTGAACAATGGCACGCTTGAGCGCGTCAAGCGGGGCTTGTATATGATCAATAAACAAAACCCTACCGTGCACTCAAAAATACACCCGGAGGATCCTAATCAATTGCTGCTTTTTGAGTTACCAGAAACTAGTCAGGTAATTGGATCGCCCTTGCCTGTGGAGGATACAATAGAAATGCACGACCAGGTTATTTAATTTAAACTGGATTAACGAAACAATTGAAAATGAAATTATATACAGGCAACTCATTCAAAAAGAGTGGTTTTCTTCTGAGATATCTAGAGATACTACCAACCATTTCTTTGCATTTCTACCAAGACTATCGGTTTGAATCTATTAGATTTTCTTGGTTTGGATTTACTATTGGTCTAGGTAGAGATTGAATTAATCAAAACAAATCAAGTACAATGAAAACTTACATCCCTAAAAGCCTTATTAAATTACAGGCCATTGAATTCAACAACGACAATATTAGTGAAGTCGTGGCGTGGATTAAAAAATACTATCGCTATTCCTCCATCGCCATTGAGAACAACCCTATGCAAAAGCTATCGGTCGAATATGGAGGCAACCGCGATAGGCAAAAAATACATATTCGTCCTGGATCCCACTTAGTAAAAGGAATAACCGGTCATCTATTTAAAATTAGATCAAGGCAATTCCATGAGACATACATCGAATTGAATAAAGAAAATGCCAATCGCGAAATAATAAACCTAAGGAAGTATTCGAATATACTGTGTGAAGTAGCCGCTGAGTGGGGTCGCCAGGACGAGAAATGTGGCACACAAAATCACTCACCGATCGAGTGGATGCCTATACTTATGGAAGAGGTTGGCGAAGCGTCAAAAGAAGTGGTCGATTACCATTTTAAAAATCCGGCATACGACTGTACCGTTGGATTCATACCACCGAATGAATTCCACCAACAAGATCGATTGTCCAGGTACCGAAAAGAACTGATCCAGGTAGCTGCAGTAGCTGTGTCTATGATCGAGTCCCTGGACCGAAATGAATTATCACAACCCAAACAATAAGCCTTGCCCTGTAAACGAATAGCTATACCAAGATTGAAGAGATGCAAGTGCTCACCAATTCAAAAATATGGTTATCCAATTAAAATAGAAGGTAACGCAGTCTATGTCCGTGGCGAAAAGTATGGGGATATCATTGAGTCCAATCATCCGACATACACGATTCGAATCGATAATGGAAATAGGTACATGACAGGTCAATTAGTAACCATAAAAATAATCGAGGCATGAAAATAAATGATACGATCCCAAAAACAACCGTAATTATTCCGACAGCCGCGACGGCGTGGATTGATTTGAATTAAAAAATAATGTGATGAATATACCTATAGTATTCGCAACGAAGATTTTAAAAGGTCTGTGGGTTGTGTCACCGATTAGAACGGTATTTGCCGCTCTCCAAAACCTGTATTTCGCTCTGACTGGTGAGGAATTAAAAATAAAATAACCATGAAACACTTACTCAAATACTTCGGCATACTTATTCTGGCTGCCGCTACTATATACCTACTTGGGGCTTTTTGGTCTTGGGAATTAAACCCCGGAAGGTGGGAAGAAGGTGGTAGGTATTTATATGTAGTGGTGTTATTCTTCTTCGGCGGATTGTTGCTGGCATTTCTCAAAATTGAAGATGATGTTTAATGAAAACCAAATGCCTTGTTCCTGCAGTGATTGCGGAGATTGGTTCGATCTTAACGACGGAGTTAGTCACGAAAATATAATATACTGCGAAAACTGCGGAAATTATAAAAACGCCGAAGGTCAAAGAATGAAAGACATTGAATATCTGCTATTGGATTACCACAATGATCAAGTAGGATATAGGAATGCTTATAGGCAATTAAAAGAATTGAAGTTCAATTATAACGCCTTAAAATACAAATTCGACGAGTATCTAACATCCCCCTTCAAGCGATTAAATGTTGAACCATAACACTTAAAATTGAAGATAATGAAACCACTAAAATACGAACCATGTTAGGAGACATAAAAGGATTCGCACATATAAAAAATGAGACAAAATCGATTATTTCACCGGCTCCATCGTCAGACTTTGAGGGTGAAATTGTTCGCGTTATTGATTGGGCGGTTGATGATTCCTCCGCTCTATGTATAAATCCGAAAGGAACTGCAATTGGTGACATTCCTATGGAAGACATCTGTCGAAGTTTTAGGTGTGGCTCCCAAGGACCGGTTTTAACACCTCCGGGCGCTTCAATCACAGAACAAATATTTTATACAACAAAGGTTCTCCGCCGCAAAGGAGGGTACAATAGCATTTTAAAAAGATTGGTCGTCGCGGCTTCCCTATCCAAGGGAAAGTTTGATGATAGTATTTTATTTTAAAGATTTATTTCAATGGGCAAGAAACTGACAAAAAAAGAGCTGAAAAAGAAGAGGAAATATCACGAAAAACGTGTAGAATTTTATAACAAGAAATTGAAAGAATGCGAGGAGAAAAAAAAACGAATTGGTTTCAAATTTTATAATTAACAATCAGTCAAGAGCTGAACTAATTTGGATATCAATATGAATGATGAAATTAACCACGACGAGCAGAGAGAAGCAGATGTGCAAAAAGTTTGTAAGCAGTTATTAAATATTATGGTAGACGCAAACGAACACGAAGATTGGAGTTTTTGTCCAGTCTGTTATAAGAACTCCAATTATTGTGATTTTAATGTGTTAAAAATCAAACACAAGCCAACGTGCGCCGTACTAATCGCCAAAGATTTATTGACTGAAAACTAAAACCATGAACATGGTCGGAATAAAAGACTTGGGTAACTACTACGGAGGTTTAAACGTACAAGAAAAAGACGGGAAATACTATTGGATAATTGAAAATTATGACACCGACTTCTCAGACATTAATGAATGGCATGAGATATCGAAGGTTCTTTACTTGGAGTTATTAAATCATAACAAACCTGGGGCGATTCGGAGTATTAACACTTCACTACCTGCCGAAGTAGCTGAGAAGATATTAAAGGCGCGAGATGCTTTTGTTGCGGATGACATGCATGAAGTCTGGCATCAACTTTATTCAATAGCATCACCAAATTTTGACCAATTAAAACCTTGGAATGAATTAGAGCAAATTGTCGAGCAAAACAATAAAGATTAAAAATATGGTAGAGGTCAAAGAATTAATGACGTGCACTTATTGCGGTAACAAAAGGGCCGTGGTGTTGACGGTAAAACGAACGAAATACAGTGAAACCCATAAGGTCAGTAGGTGTAAAGAATGTAAAGAGCAGAACACTTTGCGAGCTGTTCTAAAATTGAACTCGAAGAAATGACACCAATAAAATACCTAAAGCGATTCTATTGGCGGCTTAGTGCTGTACTGGCTTTCTTACTATTACTGCCTATTGATTTCTTCATTACTAAAACCCTTAATCGACCCTGGGGAAAGGTGCATGGAAAGACAATGGAAGCGGTAAGAAACGCTTGGTTTAAATATTGAATGAATAAAGCAAAAACAATGCACACAACAATTAGAAACGGAAACCTATTTTGTACCCATTGCGGAGAAGAGCATGAATTAAATATGCCTATTCCAGTAGACGATATGTCAAGAAAAATCAAAGCATTTGACATACTACACAAAAATTGTCTCAAGACATGGACTGAAACAGTTGCCGACCAGAGCCAAAGCATAAAGGACAAAGCCATGTGGTGGCTTGCAAATGGCGAACGGGGATTGAGCAGTATGACGATGTGGAATTGTTTTATGGCTAAAAAAAGATTTTCTGTTAAGCACCCCTCTGACCCCGACGATTTTAGCAGAGCTTACAAATTGCTGCAAGCTATCCCAGAATGGAAAGCGAAAAGGTATATGGACAAACTAAAAGGTCTGTCAATCCCGTGGAAAAACTTAGTTGACAATTGGGATACATTGACGTCCATGTTTGAGTTAAACCGAAAAGACGACTGGAAAAATTACAAAGAAATTGGAATGTATGAACTGATGAAAAGATGCACTTCTAATAAATTGTGAGCTTTAAGTGTGGCTACATATTGCAACGAAGTGGGAGGACAGCACCGAATGGAATATAGAATAAGGGAATATTGTGGAGTATTTGATATACAGGTAAAAGGGTATACTACAAAAGGAGTCCTTTGGTGGAAGAAAAAGGAATGGAACTGGTACAGTTCAAATGTTTGGGGTGGAGTGCTACGAACGTGGCCGGTACTTGAACCTCTTTGTGAAAGTTTTAAAACATTAGACGCCGCGCAAAAACGGGTGGAGCAATTTAAAAAAGGTAGTACTTACCATTGTGCTTAATAGAGAAGCTATAACGCGTAGATATGAGTGAAGGGAAATGGTCGAAATCCTCTTTTGAAATGAAAAGAATTGCCATAACTTGAGACGACATGATAAAGACTAAAACAGAAATCATCATCGACGAATTTCGAAGGCGATTGAAGGAAATGCCGGACATTGAATTTGAAGCCTTGGCAGACAAGATTGATGCGAGTATGCCTACTGAGGATCAAATTTGGAGTTTAGTGACAAAGTGGTGCGATGAGCAGACCATGCCTATCGACACTGACAGCAGACGGCATTTGATGGATCTGATTTCAAATTTAATAGGCATCCAAAAAGCGTGCATACACAAGTGGATCACTTCCGGATCTTATGTAGGCGAGGATTCAGTTCGCAAGTGTGCTCAGTGTGGAATGAAGCAGATAATTGATTGAGAGTAGGCGGCTCCTGTATGAAGTATTAATTTTGTTATATCCTTTTAAATTTAAACAAATGGAATCAACAAATATAGCAGACCTAACAAACCCTGAAAGTGGAAAAACTTACAGAGAAGAAAACAACGAAAAGAAACACAAATACGAGGTGGGTGATCTTGTTGAAATTATTGGATGGGACGAAGATTGTCAGTACACTGGTATGAGACTATATGTAATTGGATGTGTAAGAGACTGTGACGGTACACCACTTTACGTTCTTGGTAGTAAGGACATGAAGCTATACGAAGAGGGGTTTGGGTTAAAAAAGAATGTATGTTATAATTTCAACTCTTTCTCGGGGTTTGGAGAAGATAGTATAAAACTAATAACAAACAACAACTCTCAATTATAGTTTGATAGTAGGCGGCTCCTTCGTCGCCGCCCCTTGGCCTCTGTGCCTCGCAGGAGACACACGCCGCTGCGCGTCGAGAGTCTCCCGGCATGCGCTGTGGCACACCACAGAAGCCAATTGATAGGGACCAGGCCCGCCCTCCGGACGGCCTGGTGATTACAACCAAATACACCCCAAAACTTTAACACTTTTTCTCTTCAAAATCTTCAAATAAGTTTGCACAATACAAACCTAAATTGTATCTTTGGTATGTCGACAGCGACAAAGTTCTTTCTCAAATTTAAAGGTGCATGTAACACTGAAAATACCACAACGATGCTTATGAAAAAGCTCACAGATGCGATACTCAAGATCGCAAAGCAGAACCCCAAAGGGTTCACAGTAAGGCTCCCAGGCCTTCAGAAAGTCACCAAACATTGGGTGGTGGCCTTCAAAGAAACTCAAAACAGTTTCGATACCAGGGGCCTCAAAAAAGCGACTGATCACGCTTTAAATCATGATCACACCATCGGAGGATGGCACAACGAGTTGGATGGTAGATTCTACTTCGACTCAGTCAGGATCTTCAAAAGTGAAGATGCCGCCACAAAGTTTGGAAAGTCACAAGGTCAATTAGCGATCTACGAAGTCCACACCAACCGATTAAAATTTTTATAACCAAGGCAGGGGGCTTCGGCCCCCGCCTCAAAATAGATAGCAAGATGACACACATCATAGGATTATACAAGTTGAAACTCGATCCGGCGGATGCCGAAAAAATAGAAGCGGGTGCACTACTGCACGCCCGGTATTCCAATATCACATTCAAGGTGCTCAAAACAGGACCTGACCAGTTGATCGTGCGTGCCACGCAAGGCAAAAGCTTTCATGAAAACTACGCCGACGTCAAGTCCCTGGTACAGCTCACCAGGGATCTATTCACTCCATTTATACCAGTAGACTACATTCTACACATCGACGCCAACGTGTACCAGGAAGCTCCTCCGGAGATCGTGACTCCGGAGTGGATCCAGAAGCAGATGAACAAAAAGAAAGTGCGACTCAAGGACCTGGTGCGCGACTTTGGTATTGACAAGGCGACCATGTCCGGCGTCATCAATGGCCATCGGGAGCTGTCACGATTTTCAAGGGCTGCATTCTATTATTACTTCCGGAGCTGGTGACAGTTGTCCTAAGCTCACACCCGACCTGCTCCCCATCTTCGCTACATGCAAGACCTCAAACTCATCGCGGCTGCGTCGATATCGGCTATGATCGGCGGCCTCGTCATGTTTATTCGATCGGAGTACTTTAGCTTAAAACACCTGATCGTAGAGATCATCAGTGCACTTTTTGTAGGCGCCATGGTCGGTAGTGCGTTACTCCACTATACAGACCTGCCATACTACCTCACCTGCTCCATCTGTGCCCTGTTGGGATCTATGAGTAGCAAGGTACTGGAGTATATGCAGAGCCTGGTCACTATAGGCTTCACCTTTGGCAAGTCCTGGATCAAATCAAAAGCCTCGCGCAAGGATGAAGGCAAATAATTATTTCGACCCGCCCGAGTTTGACTCACCCGACCAGCCCGGATCCGGTGCTGAGATGATGCAGCCCTTGTTTATCGACAAGCTCACCTATGCCCGCACGATGGCAGGCATACCTTTCCGGATCAATAGCGGCTACCGCACACCGGCCCACAATGAGAAGGTGGGCGGTCTGTCGACCTCTTCACACTTGAAAGGCTATGCCGCTGACATCGCATGTACCGGCAATGAAGCTCGCGCCCTCATTCTGCAGGCTCTATTCGCGGCAGGATTTAGCCGTATAGGCATCGCGCAGACGTTTATCCATGTCGACTGTGACCCCGACAAGTATATATGCAGGGTCTGGGTCTACTCGTAAATAGGCTAAACAATGGAACATCATTTGTCCTATACAGACAGCGCGTCATGATTGATTTTTGATAGACATATTTATCATCAAAAAATCTTTCACATGCCAAATTCACTAGGTATTCAAAACTCAAAAGACCTACTCGGCTACATCTTCCTGACCATCGTGTCAGCCCTCACCCTTGACAAAAACAAAGACGGCAAGGTATCTGTCAATGAAGCCATCATGGGCATCATGCCCCTGGCCATGAACTACTCGGGTATATCGACTGCAGCCCCGGAGGCCATCAAAGAAGCGCGAGACTACACACCAGATGAGATTGACGAGCTGGTCCAGTATGTCCAGGACAACTTTGACCTCCCTGACAATCTTGACAACGTGGAGGCCATCGTCAAGCGGGTGATCAATGGAGCACATTACAACTATCATTTTATCCGGGACCTCAAGCAGGCATTTTCCGGATCAGCAGCTTAGATGCCAGATGTCAGGCTAAAATACAAACGAAGATCTACCACGATCTTTATCCCCGGATCGTGGCCCGAAGTGAGTCATGATGACGCGCCCAGGCTCCTGTCCTGGGCGTGTACATTGCCTGATCAATATGCCCTGGCCACCGTCTTACAACACTACCTGCCGCGCCGCTATTATAGGGCACTGGATGACGATAGCCTGACCGAGTTCATCCATCTACTACATTGGTACAAGGCCGGTCCCTCTGCCGAGCCACACATCAGGCATATAGAATACAAGAAGCAGACCTATCATATGCCGACCGCGCGCTTTGCCAATGGTGTAGCCATGGAGTGGCCCCTGGCCGATGAGTTTTATAAGCTCATCATAGCCCATGCCGATGACCCGGATCTGGTCCTGACCAATATGCGCCT
Organism: Saprospiraceae bacterium; assembly: GCA_965249735.1. Classification (GTDB taxonomy): domain Bacteria; phylum Bacteroidota; class Bacteroidia; order Chitinophagales; family Saprospiraceae; genus JANQSS01. Next base: position 55,819 of record CBDFMS010000018.1, read on the forward strand.
CCTGGCCGCCACCCTGTATCGCGAGTATGATGACAGTGGTCAGCGCGCACAGCTCACCGGTCGGGCCGATGTATCTGAGCGAGCCGTCATATTTGAAGATCTCGATCATGCCTACCTGCTCAATGCGCTCTATTATTTTGCCGGATGCAAGATCGACCTGGCACAGATCTATGGTCATACCATATTTCACCCAGTCGAGTCCGAAGATGAAGACGAGGGTGGATCCGAAGCCTACTTTGGCTGGTGGGGTATCTACATGGACATAGCCGAGGCTGGCCTTTTTGGCGACCTCGATGCTGTCCATCAGACCAACTTTCACACCATATGCATGTATCTGAGTAAGAAGTATCTTGAGGCTCAGGATCGCAAACAACAAGAGATGTTCAACAGACCAGACCATGATTAGCAGCTACCAGGACTATATCGACTACTTCGCAGGACTGGCCACCAGTCATGTAGATATCAAAGGATTCGCCAAGGGATCAGATGCCGAGCTCATGAGTGAGCTCAAGGATCGAGAGGACAATCCGGTACTTATCCTCGAGACGCCGGATATCAGGTCCGAAGGGTCAGAGGACGATCTCAGTGAGCGATGGTCCGGAGCAGTGGAGGTCGTCACCAGCATTAGCGCAGACGACTACGACGAGCAACATACAGCGCTGGACGCCATGCTACCCATCATCCGCGACATCCGCAACAAGATCATCTACGATGCTGAGGACAATGATTGGGAGATCGACATCCGCGCCCTGCCCATCGTGCCGGTACAGAGCGTCCTATTGGACAACTATTGGGGCTGGCGCCTGGATTTTACACTGCAGCTCGACACAGGTTATTGTGATCAATCAAAATTTCAATAGATGGCTATATCAATCGACTCCTGGTACGCAGCAGACACCATCAGACATCAAAAGAATGCCATCACGCTGGGCCTCTCCACGGATCAGTATGGTATGGTCGACAATCTATCGGCATATATAGAGGTCTATGATACTACAGGCGTCACGCCTGAGCTACTGGCTACCCTCAACCCTCATTATGATGCCGATGGAGAGACCGTCGTCAACCTGTCCAGCATCATAGCTGCGACGACCAATATCCCCAAGCTGGTCGACGTGGCCAGCACCTACAATCTATCCATATCGGCAGGCCCGGTGCGTCGCTTGTTAATCAAATGTGCTGATCAGCACGGTCTACCTGCTGTTCCCGAGGCGCTCATCGAGTCGGATGAGATCATCATCGTCGATGGATTTATATCATCGCTATACCCGGCCATACATGTTGTACCTAATGTCTACGTGATGAAATCGCCTTACAACTTTATCAAACCAGTGCATGCAGATCAGCAAGACTGGATATATGTCCACCGCATCGACGACCAGGTGTCCAGCGAATGGAAGATCTCGGCACTGTATGATGATGAAAGCGTGATCGAAGTCATCACTGCCTGGCCCCCGGCATTTGATGACATCCTGATCAATTGTGGACCGGCCAATCTTGTCCAGGCACATGGATACTCCCTTGATGGGATGGTCAGCTATTCACTATATATCGATGATGTATTGATCCAACAGTATCAGCTCGAGGATCCCTGTCATCCATACACATTTTTTCTACTCATCGACAATGGTATGGGAGGGATGGAGAGTCTTTACCTCACTGGCAAAAAACAACTTAGCAACACCGTCACCAAAGAAAATATCCAGCTCTACGATAGTGGTGACACCAGCCTCCTCAGAGGGGATATAGGTGAGGTCGTGCGATCGGAGCGTCAATCGATCAAGGTATTCACAGGATATCACAGCCAGGCATACACCACCCACCTCCGCCATATCATCGCTCGTACCACTTGGTGGATCAATGATGAAATTCCCGGAGGTCTTATCAAGCTCGTCAAAAAATCGACCTCCTACAATTATTATAATGAAGACGATGATTTGCATGGCTTTGAAGTCGAATTCGAACTATCATTTAATGAGCATCCTGCATCATGATTGGGATAAAAATTAATAATGTATTTTTGGATCTACCGCGAAATGCAAGTCTGAGATTCAACCTCCGATCATTTTCCTATATCACATCGGGATCCTCCGATATTCAGGGAGGGTTTAGTTATACAATTTCCATCCCCCGTAGTGATAAAAATTTAAAGGCATTAAATCTACCGCATCGAATTGATGCTGCGGATCCATTGATGCAGGATGAACCCGTCGAATTTCATTTTGATGGCATTCCATTATTCAAAGGTCAGGCATTTGTAAAGCAAGGCGGAGGCAAAATTAAATTATATATTATATTAAATGAGCTTGGTAGTTTAAAAAACACGAAGCTCAATCAGCTAGACCTGGGCGGTGACAGAGCTTTCGGAGGGCCTGCCGAAGCACTGACGACAGCGCAAAATCATTTGAATTATGATTTTACATTTTTCTCAATAGATAATGACGCATTTTTTGAAGGCAATAATATTGATCCAGGCACAGCATATTCCAAAATTCAAAATGCATTTCAAGGTGGAGCATTTGTCAATGCGACCGATCAATTAAATGCCATGCCATTTGTTCGGCTAGAATATTTAATTGAGCAAGTATTTGCAGAACTGGGATATTCGCTCAATAATTTATTCATGACCGATGATGAATGGAGGTCATTATATCTATATAATAATTATAGCATTTATACCGTAGCTGGTGCATGGGATACGACCATTAATTTAGCCAACCATGTACCGATGATCGAGGTCGGCAAGTTTTTAAAAATGCTCGTCTCTCAATTTAATTTGGGAATTATTCTCAATCCATTCAAGCGCTCTACTGATCTCGTCAAGATGGATGACATTGTGATGTCGGATCCGGCACATGACTGGACTAGTAAAGTGGTCGGTCAGCCCTATTTTAAGACGAATAATAGCATCCCGACCAAGTTCATGTACGCAGTCGATGACAGTGATGAGATGATGACCGGTAGCGAGAAGTATGAAGATGATTTTGGTGTGATCTATCATCCTCCGTTTGTGGAGTCAGAGTTTTTACCTCCATGGCCTACGCCGTCGCTGGAGTATCATTGGATCGATAGCTTGACGGCATTGTACAGCTTCGCACCATCGAGCTCACCACACAAGCGCGCCCAGGCACTCCGCCCCCGGACGATGAGCGACGCTCTACCACCATTCAAAGGTGAGATGATCCCATTGCTCCAGGATCCCCATTATACAGCTCAGTTTGCGAAACCCAAAGTGCTTATCCCGGGCACGACTTCTGCCTCCAATATCAACGACTTCAACACCAGGCTGACATTTTATCGAGGCATTGTCGGTGGTGTCCCCTTTGCCAACAGTGGTAGATATACCCAGGCCATCAGTCACACATCACCATATCAGAGATCACTCTATTGGTACGATGACTATGGCATCTATAAAAACTACTGGAGTAGCACAGTGGAAGCCTTCAAAAAGCGAAAGGATCTATCCGTGTCTTTAAAACTGTCCCTTGCCGACCTGATCAACTTTGATTTCCGCAACAAGATCCGCATCGACAACATGAACTACATCGTATCGCGCCTCCAGCCTACATTCAAGCAGACAGGACTTGGCCTTACATCAGCCGATCTTATCACCTGCATCTAGCTCGTATTACATATATTTGTCATGTGCACGTGACGATGCCCTTGAGTCCTTTTTCCCAAAAGCAGATCCTGGCTCGATACGCTGCCGAGCCCATTCGTCTGAGGCGCGACGACGCACTCAACATGATCATCAATTCGACCCGGATCAAAAATACACGCCGGTCCAGGCACATTTTGCGATCGGAGCTCACATTTGACCTTGGATATAAAATCGATACATCACCCCAGGCACTACTCCGGATCGGATACCAGGTACACCTCTATCACATCGACGCCATGGTCAAGTTCCTGGACGGGGTCAAATTTACTTCCGGGGCACCATATGGCGCGATCCGGGACTACTGCCTATCGGTAGGAATCGATGATGACGACATAGGATATGACACACTTTATAAATCTTATCAAAGAAAAAGTGCGAAATACGCGAAAAAAATAGTAGATAATGTCCTAAAGGATTCGCGTATTTGGGAAAAAATCGACTTTGATTTTGATCAGTTAGTCGCTGGCCGTGTCATTTCTTATGTTTCTGAGATCTACGATAAGAAGAATCGATTCAAAAAAAGAGTCTTCCGACAGATCTACATTGACACTGATATCCGTGTGAATGGATTGTCGCCTAGACAGGCTGCCAAAAAATATGGCCTCCACATATCAAATATCTACCGTATCATTTTCAGGATGGATCAATGTATGAAAGCTAACTGGCATCGCCACCTTCTCCACACACGTGTAGAGTTATAGTCCTGTTTTACTTCCCTGCATGACTGGACATTGTAGTCAATGTCTGCGGATCTCAATCACATCAGCAAGGTTTGTTCCAACTCAGGAGGCATCGTGTTCATCATGGCCTTCAATATGGATAATGTTGTTCCGGCCATTTCAGGCCTCCAGACCGGCGATCCGGTATTCAATGATCCGGACAAAGTTTGGTCCATCCAGTTCAGACGCAATCAGGCATCTTATACCGAAAGACATCGCAATGGAAAAGGCGGAAATAGTTGGACGCAGACACTTTCCGCAGAGGTGGCTCGCGCCCGGCTATCCGTCGAGCAGTTTGTTCGGGCGGTTGGCAATCAGCGGATCGGTGTAGTCTACGTCGATCGCAATGGCTTTATCCGCTACTTGTACGACATGCGCCTGGCCACATCTTATGCTACCGGCAAAAAACGCTCAGACACCAATGGCTATGAATTGAAGTTTTCAAAACATACCAGCAAAGCGACCGACTACATCGCCGGTGAGATTGATATCGACATCGTCGTAGGTGGGCCTCCCATCACCGGCGGTCCGGGCCCCAGTACAAAGCAATATCTGCGGATGCAAAATTTCAGCGGCGACACCCTGGTACTACCATTTAGCTTACCGGTACTTGACGCTGACGTCAAGAAAGACCTCTTCGTATTTCGCGATGGATCCAAGATGGCACTCAATCATGAGTGGGGTTTCACTCGCGTAGACTCTACGCTCACATTTGACGATCCATTGGATAATGAAACCTTAGAAATCATCTATATACCATGAAGCATTTTCACATACTTATCGTACTACTTTTTTCAGCCACAACACTACTTGGCCAGCGCATCAAGCCGGACAAGCGCATACGCCTGGCTCCTGATACCACACAAGCTCACGCCTTGATATCCGACCATGCAGGCAGATATCAGCACACGCTGTTGTACCACTGGATTGATAGTGTCTTTCATATTTCGGACTCGACTATATGGGTCAAAGAGCCCACTCATATCTACTATCTGGATCCTGTGAGTGTCGGCACTAGTGGTTACAAACCGACATATCAGTTTAGCGTCGACGGGACCTCTATATTCAAAGACTATATACTCATAGAGCATCCTAGTCCTTCTCTATTTTTCAGCAATGACACATCCAATATAGATGCAGGCTTCATCCTGCTCAATGACTCGACCTTCTCTGTTACCTCCATCGCTCGGATCGGATGGGGTGGCAATGGGATCTCCGCTGTTCCGGAGGAGAGTCTTGACATACCCGGCACGATAAAGATGCGCGGCCTTGAGTCAACCACGCCATCCGGATCCACAAAGATGCTGGTCGTTGACACAGTAGGCAAGGTGGCCTTCATGGCAGATATTCCAACACCTGGCTTTGATTCTACTTACATATATGCAGCCCTGTCAGACTCGGCGGCAGACATCAGAGCAGCCGATAGTGATCACCAGCAGCTCTCCATTGGATCGGATACTATCTATCTGGAGCGTGGAGGCTTCATCATAGTGCCTCTGGGCTTTGATTCTACCCACATCTACCAGGCATTAGCCGATAGCGCATCTGACATAAGGGATGATATGCCATTCCACTGGGATCTTTATGTCGAGGGATCGTTTATGAGATATATAGGCGACGATCTGGGTGATATCGTTGACTTCGTAAGTGGTGACAATTCGATCGACATTACAAATGTTGGTTCGCAGTTGAATTTTTCAACGACAGAATCTGATCCTATATATGCGGCCTCTTGGTGGCCGGGAGTCACTACTGCGGATACACTTCGCTGGGGTATAGACCTGGTCGACGATGCAGATGCTGATCCGACTAACGAGCTATTTGATTCAACCCACATCTATCAGGCATTGGTTGATAGCGCTGCTGACATTCGTGCTGACATACCAACCGTTACAGTGTATACAGCAGGCAATGGTTTGTCATTATCCGGTTCTCAGTTTAGTCTCGGAGACACGATTACAAGCAGTGTAAATTGGTACACAGACGGACTCAATGCAGGATTCTCTATACAAAGCCTACAATCTACAGATCTACCATTTTTTAGAATGAGGGATAGCAGTGGCCAAATATCTGTCGGATTAGATGTGAAAGATTTTGGTGGGAAATTGTACTCATACTATGATCTGGAAGTCCATGCAAATGACAATTTGTATCTGAGTCAAATTGGAAACAATGACACACTATTCATTGAGAGTACCAATATCCAAATTCACGATCCTTGGCTGAATAATTTTTTATACGAATTTCCGGGCAATGCTCCTACCGATGGACAACTCATGAAATCTGATGCAAATGGAATATTGTCCTGGCAAGATGATGGAGGTGGAAGTGGCAATGACTATTTGACTGCTGTCACGCATGTACAAGACACGTTGACTTTTGTGGTTCAAAATCAATCCGATCCTATATTGTTGGTGAATGATATTTCAGTAAGTGAGTTGACAAACGATGTTCCTTACGTGCCATTATCTGAAATGAATGATTCCTTAACTTGGATAAGTAACGCAAACGACATTTACAATAAAAATTCTGGCAATGTAGGAATAGGCACAAGTACACCAGACGAATTATTACACCTGCAAGCGACGGCAGATCCGGCCATCAAATTAACTGAATCAGGAGGCACGGCCAATCATTTGTCCATCTCAAATATCAACGCTTCGACGGCCAAGTTTGATAAAACAAATAGTTCCGGAGCTGTATTACTAGATTTTTTCCCGAATCCATCCGATGGGACAAGCACCGCCAAGACGCGATTTTTTAGGAACACCAATACGACCGGTCGTGTGGCAATGGATGTGCACAAAGGGGACAATACAAGTGCGGTCAATTGTAGTTTGTCTGGCAACGATGACAGCTATGTGAATAAAACGCTCGGAGACTTCGGAGTCGGCACTTCTTCTCCTGTTGCAAAATTGCACGTGACAGGTGGCGACATCTATGTCGAAGATGATGGAGCTGCAGTCATTTTGACATCTCCAAACGGAACCTGCTACGAGGTGACGGTCGACAATTCAGGGAATCTAGTAACCACTTCTATTACTTGTCCATAATCGCAGGCAATCGTCGATCGACGAACTGTCCTATTCTATTTTTTCTCCTTGAGACACTTTTGTCTCAATGCCACAAGTCAGTGCACCTATAGCAGAATTTCGTACAGCTTTCAGTTCAGCTGAAGTCGCTCGAAAGAATATTGATACCACAGCGATGACCATCACCGATGTACTCATCGCCCAGGCTGGTGAAGCGCGAGGTCACGGATACTATATCGAGCGCGAACAGCTCGAGGTCTACATGACTTCAGCCAATAAGGAGTATCCGGAAGGACTTCCCATGAAATATGGTCACAATTGGAACAATTTGGGCAAGGGCTTAGGTCGATTTTCCAATCTCAAGATGAAAGGTGATCGCCTCTATGCTGATGCTGGATTTTATAAGACAGCAGATAGCTCTCCAACCAATCCGGGCATGGCCACCTACGTATTGAACCAGGCATCAGAGGATCCAAAGTCCCTCATGATGTCCATCAAGTTTCAGCGAGAAGGCTACTATCAGTATGACAAGGCCAAGACGAAGATCAAGGTCTTCTACTACGACGAAGACAACCATCAATGGGTGCGCCCGATCAAGGAATTTGGCAAGGTCTACGTCGAGGTCAATCGAGCTGTCTCATGCGATGTGGTGGACGATGGAGCACTGACAGAGTCAATGTTCGGCACCAATTCTATCCAGAAGGCATTCAGTTACCTGGCCAGCCTGCCAGGATTTTCTGACTGGGTCAAAGATCACGTCGAGTCTATCCCTGAGATACACGACCATTTTGCTGCCAAACAAGAGAACAAATTCTATTCAAAATTCAAATCATTTTTTACTATGAAAGACGATAAACCGGCCACCCCGGCAACGCCTGCGGCCACCCCGGCACCTGCGACCACAAGTGCGTCCACGACTCCGGATACACTGACTCCGGATCCGTCTATAGCGGATCAATTGAAAGCCGTGAGCGACAAGCTCGAGGCGCTTCAGACTCGCAATGACAACCTTGAGGCTAGCCTCATAGCACTCGGCGGCGAACCTGCTGAGACACCTACCGGTGGCACTTCAGAAGCTTCAACAGCGACTGATGATACTCCCGCATACATGAGTGACCCCATCAACCAACGCGCGATGGAGCATTATTCACGAATTCCAAAAACTGACAAATAATCATGGCATTATCAGAAACCTATACCGACGTTGCCGCCTATCAGGCCTATGTGCAACAGTACAACTTCGACCTGATCACGGATGCATTTATCAAAACCAAGACCGCATCCATGGTGACCACTCACGAGGGGGTCAAAGGCAAACTTACACTCACGCGGATGGTCCTTGCACAGCTAGTCAAACGCTACGAAAAAGATTTTGGCGCACCGGCTGACCAGGCGACATTTACACCACGTACGATTGAGACCTTCAAGGTCAAAGTCGAGCATAGCGTGTGTCCATCTGACCTGGAGGGCTCTTATCTGGGAGAACTCAGGAAGAAAGGGCAGAGTCCAATGGACTGGCCGATGCAGGCATATGTTTTGGGCGGTATTGCTATGCAAATAGCCCAGGAGATCGAGTTGGCACTTTGGCGGGCTGAGAAGACGGGTACGCCTTTGAGTACTGACGGCATCTATCTCGTGTTTGACGGTTACCGCCAGATCGTCAAAGATGCGATCACGGCCACCGATGTGACAGCTACCGCCACCGGGGCGATCACAGCTACCAATGCAGTAGCAGCGGTCGAAGCCACATTTGGAAACCTCAGCTCTACATACATGGATTTGCCGATTGACATCTATATGGGAGTAAAGGGGCGGATCAACTACTTCAAGGACTACCGTGAGCGATATGGCAAGTACACCTCACCCATGGGAGAGGATGGATCATATCGTGTGGACTTTAGCAATCAAGCTTACATCCATGGCATGGGAGGGCTTGGTGATGACGACATCATCATCACGCCGCGCACCAACCTGCATTATGCATTTGATGCAGCCGCTGACAGTGCCACATTCAACTTTGAGCAAAATCACCGCCAGCTGGACATCTGGGCTGACTTCCTGATCGGTGCTCAGATCGGTATCGCTGAGGATGGAATCCTTGCAGCAAACGACTCCCTCGGATAGTATTGATGTCCGAGCTCGACGAAATAAAATTTAAACAAGAGGCTCAGGAGGCCATACTCAATGATCTCCTGAGCCACAAAAACCAAACGATGTCAGACGATAATAAAAATCTAAATCCGGATGCTGATCAGGACACCGCTACTACACCTGAGGCTCCGGCCACGGGCAACGCCCCTGCCGCACCAACTGCAGCTGAGAAAGAACCAAAGCCGGTTCGTTTCAAAGTCGCGGGAGTTTCATACGAATTCACGGTGAAAGCCGTGTTCATTCGAGGCGTCAAAACGCCGGTCGAAAAGATTTCGGCAGAGGATCGCAAAAAATTTGTGGAGTCCGGATCCATCATTTTCAAACCTGTAAATAATTAAATCATGGCAGATTGTTGTGCAGCATTAGCAGAAATTGCCCGCCATTGTGGACCCAATGCCAAAGGGATCAAACGAAATGTTTACCTGGCATGTATCGACGATATACAAACCATACCGGATCCCACGGCTGATACCGTAAAAGTTGAGACGGACATAGTCATGGAGGCAACCAAAGTATTCACCGTCTTCAATATCGGCAAGACCAATCAGGCCTTCGAGGCTGACGCTGCCGGTGATGGTGATGGGGCGACCCTCGATTATCGGATCCAGTTCTTTATCCCACGCATGGATGGAGACAAAGCTAGTATACTCAATGGCACGATGAACGGAGAGTACATCTTCATTTTCGAAGACAAAAACGGAGTCCAGCATATCATCGGAGCCAAAGATGATGGTGCATTGCTAAAGGTGAAGTCGCAGACAGATCCAAATGGCTACCTGATCTCCGTTGAGTGGGATTCCAGCCACATTGCGTACGTGTATACCGGATTAATCACTACTTAAAAATCAGAACGACATGCCAAAAAACGACAGCAACTCAGCCACCCCGGCACCCCCGGCACCCGGTGCTGATACGCCAAGGACCATCGACTATATAGGTCCGTTTTATAAAAAAAAGCTGATAGTGCCTGGGGCAGGAGCTATCAATCCCAAAGCAATGAAAGAAGCGGATATCCGTGCTATGGTCAAAAAATATCCAAAACTAGCCCGGCTGTGGACCGGCTTGAAATAGCAAATTCAATCTGTTTTAATTAGAATCGAAGCCGCAACGTCTGACTACAGATGTTGCGGCTTTTTTTTAAATATATGGCCAAAAACTACACATATCAGGAGTTTATCGAGCAGACGGTCACTGACTGGACCCACGAGCTGGTCGAGCAACGCATAGCTGCCGTCAAGAAAGCCAAACTGATCGCCTCAGGGGAGCTGCAGAACATCAGAGGCCATATCGTCAAAGGAGCGATTCGCGATGGAGCCAAGATGGAACTGTTCTTTCGGGAGTATGGTCGCATCCAGGATATGAAACGTACCAGCTTCACAGAAGATACACCGGTCTCCAAGATCATCGAATGGATCGAATCAAAAGGCCTGCAAAAGTTCAAAAATCGATTCTCAAAATTGTACGGAAAAATTCCCTCAAGCAATGCTCGATTTATTCATCAGTTAGCCTGGTCGATCAAGTCCGGAAAGCGAAAAAAGCGCCGGCGCAAATGGTATAGCAAAGGGACATGGGGCGCCATCTATGGCTTATATGACGATCTCCTTATTGGCTTATCGGATCCCGCATTACAAAAAGCAAAAGAAGCATTGACCCATGGCAGTTAGACAAGATCGTGCACAACTCATCGTAGAGATCAAGGCAGCTGAGTCTTCTGAGTATCAGAAGCTCATCAAGTCGCAAAAAGACCTGGTACGCGATACCAAGAAGCTCAAGGTAGGTACGGATGAGTACAACCAGAAGCTGGCCGACACCATCGAGCTCAATAAAAAGTTCTCCAAGATCGACATCAACAAACTCAGCATCAAACAGATCCAGGAGAGATCCCGCCAACTCGAGCGCCTCAAAAAAATACTACCACAAAATAGCAAGGCCCTCAAGGATATGGAAGTCGAGCAAAAGAAGCTCAATACCGCATTGGCCAATGCCAGATCTCGAACCCGTGGTGTCGCCCAGGGGATGGATAAAATGCAAGGCGCCGGAGCTAAGTTTATAAGCTTTTTAAAGACAACCTTACCGCTCATCGGTGCATTTTTTGCCATCGGCAAGCTGGTCGAGTGGGGTAAGCAGCTCCTGACCATCGGCACGGAGATTGACACATTGGACCGAAAATTCAAGACGGTATTTGGCGAAGCCGGTGATATCGTCTCCGCATTTGCTGAGCGAAATGCCGAGAGCATGGGTCTCACTCGAAGTCGATATCGTGAAGCTGCTGCAGCCGTAGGAGACTTATTGATCCCGATGGGATTTCAGCGCGATGAGGCAGCCCAATTGAGCGCAGGCCTGGTAAATCTATCAGGAGCTCTTGCTGAATGGAGCTTGGGAAAAATATCATCAAAGCAGGCTTCAGATATATTATCGAAGGCCATGCTAGGTGAGCGTGATGGTTTAAAGCAACTAGGTATATCATTAACAGAGGCCGATATTAAAGCTCGCCTGGCGGCCAAAGGTCAGGACAAGCTCACGGGCTCGAACTTAGAGCAGGCTAAAGCCCTGGCCACCTATGACCTCGTGCTTGAGAAGTCAAAAGATGCTCAAGAGGCCTTTGCCAAAAACACCGGCACCCTGATCCGCAAAAAGAATGAACTCAAAGCCAAGATCCAGGAAAATGTAGAGGTGCTGGCCAGGCGATTGATACCGATATGGAACCAGGTGACGGTCTGGGGGCTCAAAATAGTAGAGGGCTTCGTTCAGTTCGCACTCATACTAAAGGAGATTCCGAAGTTCATCAAGGAGAATCAAACGACCCTCATTGCTTTAGGAGTAGCACTCATCGCGTTCAATTTACAATCGATAAAAGCCAACGCACTACTGCTCCTCCAAAAAATCCGCATCACAGCCACCACGAAGGCAAAGCAAGCTGCTATTATCGTTACGAAAGGGTTTAGAGCAGCTATGAAGGGTCTGAACGCCACCATCAGAGCAAATCCAATAGGCTTTATCATCGGACTGTTGATCTCATTAGCCCTCGCATTCTCACAAGCGTATAAGCGCTCCGAGAAATTTCGGAATTTCATCGATGGCCTCTCCAAGATATTCAAATACACGCTCGGCCCTACCATCCAGAATGTGCGCGAGTGGTTTGGCCGTATGTTTGAAAAGGCTAAGGATTTTCCGATCATCGGTGGTTATATAAGAGGTATAACAAAAGCTATAAAGCTCGCCAGGGATGCGTTTGAAAATGTAGGCGCCACATTTGCCGGATTAAAAGCAGCTGCAAAACAGGCCTTTGAAAACATCAAACTCCAATTTGTCGAGATGGGTATCTCCGCTGTACTCGCCGCAAAGAAGCTCGATCTTGCGTTTAGCATAAGATCAAGTACAAAAGAACGCCTGAGGAAGGAAATTGCGGCGCTGGAAAACCTCAAAACAGTAGCCGCTAAAGCAGGTAAGAGTATAGGTGAAGCCTATTCTAGTGCCAGGGACGAATTCATTTTGAAGAACCCCCCCACGGATGCTAAAGCAAAGAAAGGAGGCGGCGGCGGCGGCGGCGACGGAGGTAATAATGATCCACCAAAACCCCCAACTGCCCCCAGCGGCGAGTCTGCCGAAAAACAGCGCAAAAAAGACCTCAAGCTAGCCTTAGCTGCTCAAAAAGACCTCTTCGCTCGCTTGGCATTCCTGGACGAAGTCAAACATCAGGATGATTTGGATCGCGCCACGGGTAATGCAGAGGCACTGGCCGCACTCAAACATGACCATCGCCAGCGAGAGATCGAAAATGACATCCTGCACTTCCAGGACCAGATAGCCATATTGGATGAGTTTGGTGAGGGTGAAAGCACCAAAGTACTGGAGATCCAGGCCAAGATCGCCAAGCTCAAAAATGACCAGGCTGCAAGTGAGCGTGAACGATTGGCGGAGATCAACCAGGGCAAACTTGATGATCTGGATAAAATATACGAGGGTGAAGTAGATAAGCTCCAAAGTAAATTCGACCAGGCACTCATCTCTGAGGGCGAATTCAAAGAACTCCAGTTGCAACAGGAGATTGAGGCTATCGCACAGAGACAAGCGCTCCTGACCGATTTAAAACTACAAGACACCGAGGCCTTTGCCGAGCTCGAGCGACAGCGTACAGACGTCGAGCGAGAGCAATCAGAATTACGTGTCGCTGCTGCAGATCGTGAGTCAGAGATCAAGCAAAACATCCAGAAGGCTGGATTGGCAGCTGCGACGAATGCCCTTCGTTTCGGACTCAAACTTCTCAAAAAGGAGAGTAAAGCCAGGAAAGCCTTCATTGTTGCAACCAAAGCCTTCGAAATAGCCAAAGTCATCATCAATCTCCAAAGCCAAATAGCTGCTATCAATGCGAAATACGCGGCTATACCAGGCGCAGGCCTCGCTTTCGCTGCCTTTGAAACTGCTATAGCTAAGGTCAACGCCGGAGTAGCAATTGGGACTATTCTCGCTCAGAAATTCTACAAAGGCGGCCAGGTATCTCCACACAAGCGCGTCGTCTCCGGACAGCGTGTCAACTTGGCGCCCAATGCACCTACCCAAAGAGGAGGTGACAATGTCCTGGCATTTCTCAAGCGCGGCGAGGTAGTGCTCAACGATGATCAGCAACAGCATTTTGGAGGACCGCAGGCATTTAAGCGGGCCGGTGTACCGGGATTTGCAGCCGGAGGCCTGGTCGATGTCAATACCACGCCTACGCGCAATCCAGATCTCCAACTTGGCCAATCCGGTGCCACTGGTGTCGACCTCGCACCGATCAACGACACGCTCAACACCCTAGCTCAGGCCATCATTGTACTCACCAATACACGACTCAAGGCAGATGTAGCCCTCACCGACATCGAGGATGCCAGTGAGGAACTCAATGAGATCCGGGATGCAGCTAGTCTCTAGTTCAGACAAGAAATGTTATACTAATTTGGATCAGATGCGAAAAGTGGGTCTTCGTATGACGTAGGCATGCAGGGTGCCTTTAGTCTTTTTGTTGCGTTTTATGCGAATTTAGTATACCTTTACATCAACAAATTTTTCCAAGTCACTGGATGACTTGCACAATGCCACTTAAACTCTGAGGTAAAAACTACTAAAGACGAATCAATGGCAAATAGCCCGGTTGCAGTAACAACTGGGCTTGTTTGTTTTAAAGAGGTAGTCGATCCAGCGACTGCGGGCAAAGTCCCGCCCTGAAGTGGCGATTTTATATCAAAACCATAGGTAACCATGGAGAAATTTGTTTACAAAGATGGCAAACGCTATAAAGTAGTGTACACGCCTTATATCGTCGATAAAAAGACGGGAAAGAAACGGTATCCGAAAACAGCGCGAGTATTTAGATTATTAATCGAAGATACTCAAGACCCGCCATCATCTAGCGCAGCTTGATGATGGAATGGCGGAGGTGTTACTGCACCTCCGTTTTGCATTAAAAATCGGCCATTTTGTCAAGATTTCACTTCAAAAAACGCCAAGCCCCTTACACTCGATTTTTCAACGCAAATATACGTTGAAAAGTGAATTTCGGTCATTTTCAACAAAAGTGACTGGAGTTTTGGTCAAAAGTGCTCATTTTGAAAATCAAACGTTAAGGGAATTTAACACTTCAAATTTATTTTAACAAAATATTAACTTATAATCGACTGATTATCAATAAAACGATGATTTCTATTAACATAATAAATAGTTTTGGACTTTTGGTCATTTATTCACTTTAAGTGGTCACATCTTACGCCTTGATACTCAGTGCCTTTAGTACAGTTGACCATTTGACCACTTCTACAACCTACCCCCTGTTAAAATTTACATAAGTTTCACGAGGCGATTAAACTGTCCTAATATTAGTCAATTGACACGCCCATTTTTGTCAAGATGGCAGAGATCATAGACATCCAGGAAGTACTCGCAGTGATCAGTGACTTGAGCGAAGGAATTGAATTTTCGATCGCATTTGTTCGCGCTCACCAGGGCTCCGGAGGACCAAAAGGATCAATCAAGTTTGTCGAACACTGCCGGCGCGGATTTCGCAGGCGAAAAGTGTCTACTACGGCTAAAAAAGGTAAATCATCAGGTAAAGTCCCTGTCCACAAACTCAACGGCACCCTCCCCATGGTGGAGGTCGTCACCGACCGGATGATCAGCGTCCGGATCTCGCATATCATCGAATTCAACAAATTCAAAGTCAAACATTAATCACTATGGATCCATTCATCGGAGGCAACATCGCAGTCATGTCAGTACCAGATGGTCAGGCCATCATACATTTTTCATCACACCGAGACGCCCTCGAGGCGGGCAAGATCCATCATGTCGGTCGCAATGAAGTACAATATTGGGGTGTTGACAACCTACTACCGCAGACCAGGGAACAACTCGTCCAGGCTAATAACATCATACCGTCTCTGATGCAGACAAAGAGAGACATCCTGGTAGGATCCGGAGTAGTGCCCTACAATGTCATTTTTGAGAATGGTAAAAAACGTGTCGAGGAGGTCGAATGTCCCGGGGATATCACAGATTGGATGGAAAAGTCGTCTTTTGACAACTATCTACTGCAATCATGCAGTGACCTGTTGATGCATGCCAATGTTTTCCCAGAATTCATCAGGACCCGGGATAAATCAAAAATATCCCTCCTCAGCGCCAAAAAGGCCCGCCATCTCCGACTGGCAAAGCAAAACAAGCAGGGAGATATTGATACGGCATATTGGTCTGGTAACTGGAAAGAGGCCACGACGAACTACAAGCCCAAGCCAATCAATATATACGACCCCAAACAAAAGCAGAACAAGTTTTTGATGCATTTGGGCGACACGATGTTCATGCTTGATGAATATTACTACAGCCCCAGCTGGTGGGGCGGCAAAGATTGGATAGAGCTATCCAATGGTATCCCTCCATTCCACATCGCCAATCTCAATAATGGGTTCAACATCAGATTTCACATCATGATCCCTGTCAATTATTTTGACAAGTATACGGCCATGGCCCAGGTTGACAGGACACCGGAAGGTCAGCAAAAGGCAAAATCAGCATTGGCTGCAGCTAAACAAGATCTCATCGATCGTCTGAATGAATGGCTGGCCAAACCAAAAAATGCCGGTCGTGCATTTTTTAGCACATACAAGATGACCCAGCGTGACGGAAAGATGTTTGGAGGCATCGTCATCGAACCGATTAAATATGACATGAAAGATGAGGCCTTGATCTCGCTTTTTGACAAGTCGAATGAAGCCAACATGTCTAGTCAAGGCGTACATCCTACCTTGGCCAATATCCAAACCCAAGGCAAACTTAGTTCCGGATCAGAGATCCGCAACGCCTACTTGATGTACGTGGCCATCAAGACACCGGTGCCGCGCCGCACACTATTAAAACCCTTGAATTTTATCCGGAAAGAAAATGGATGGGACAAAAAATACCCAGACATCAAAGGATTTATGTTCAAAGACATGGAGATCACTAAATTGGATGACGACAAATCCGGATCATCAGAAATAATTACTGAGGATGGAAAACAGTGATTATCGGTCAGGCATCCAATTATTAAAAAGAAAAAATCCGGAGCATCCAATATTGCCCACACTGGAAAAGGGATTTTCATTAATTAATTTAGAATATTTAAGGTTTGCACTCAAAAATGCTCAATTATATAAAAATAAAGCCCCTGAGAATCGTGTAGAATATTCAGACCCATCCCTTACTACGCTTTATTCAAATCTAAGAACCTTAAAAAACAGGCAGGCCGTACATTCTAATAAATTTCACGCTGCAAGTAATAATAATCAGCGTGCATTTATTTCCGATGAAATAATGCGCATTCAGAGCGACATCAAATTGACAATATTAGAAATCAATGCATTTAAAAAGAATGGAAAAGTCCATGAATTAAAAAACATCGAACAATATCCAGTCCCGAAGGATCCACTAAAAATGCAGCGAAAAAATGAAAATCTTGGATCGCAAATCAGTAGACAAAACCGAGATATCAGAAAAATGCAGATCGAGATCAGACGAAATCCATCGAATAAATTGGAGGAACGATTGACGAAATTTAAAATAAAATTAAATCACCTGGAAATCCATCGAGGCCATGTCAGAAATGCGCTCACTGTCGCGACGTTATAGCGATCAACAATTTAAGGCTGCTAATCGAATTGAGCGAATATCTCTGTACATGCGAGATTCGGACATCTATTCATTATCAGATCCCGATCATGAGTATTTTGAATTGATGAAGCGGACATTCGCTATCCTCTCATCCCAAACTGATCAAAAAATAAGGGTCGACCTCATTTCTCATATATCGACTCCGGAGCTTCCGCTTCCAAGAGTGTACAATTTGATAAATGACACCAAGGTGCTCTTTGGCGACGTCGTCAAGGTCAACAAGAAATTTGATCGCATGGTATTGCGCGAACATTTCCTGCAGTTAGCTCGACTAGCAAAAGAAGAGGAGGATTACGGTGAGGCCCGTCGGTGCTTCCGGGAAGCGGCCAGAATCGAAGAATTATATGATCCGGACACCGAGGTATTTGACCCAAGTGCCTTCGAGCTTCCAACCATAATCATTTCATCAAGTCCTGAAGCATTTTATGCAGACGCAGAAGTCATCGAAGAGGAAGAGTAAAGAGGTCTATTTCAACGACAAACAGATTGCCGTATTTGAAGCCAGGCAACCGATGACCGTCAACATTTGGGGTCGTGGAACCGGAAAATCAGTCGTCGGTGGTGCCATAGAGTATGACTGTGCGCTACACATGCCCCGGGCGAAGCGCTTCATCTGCTCGAAGACCTACAAACAGCTCCTGACCAATATTCTCCCAGCCATTAAATCAAAATGGCTGGACTTTGGCCTTATCCAGGACAAACACTATATCGTCGGCAGAAAGCCACCATCCTGGTACGATCGACCTTATGCCGCTCCGGATTCGCACGAGAACATCATTTCCTTCTTCAATGGATTCGCGTTGCAGCTCATGTCCATGGACAATGCCAATAGTCAGAGAGGAGGGTCCTTTGATGGTGGTATGATTGATGAAATGGCTTTCATTCCTCGGGATAAACTAAACCAGACCTTATTACCGTCTGTGAGGGGCAATATCAACCGGTTCTCTCATTGGCGCCACCAGCAGGTGAATTGTTTCACATCCATGCCATGGAAGGCCGAGGGCCAGTATGTACTCGACTATGCTGAGAAGGCGAAGATCAACCCCGACCAGGTCTACTACTCAGAAGCCAATGTCTATGACAATATCGTCGTGCTCGGCCAGAAAGGCATCGACAATCTGCGCAACAGCATGACTACCATGGAATTTGAGGTTGAAGTATTGAACAAGCACCTCACCAAACTGCCGGAGGGGTTCTATCCATCTTTTGACCCCACAGTTCACACCTTCGAAGCACCCAACGAGTATGGTATAGGTGAGAGTGGGATCTACTATGCCGGCTCTAAGGCCATAAACAACCGTGCACCCATTGACCTCACGTTTGACTTTGGTGGCTGGTTCAACTGTTGTATCGCATTCCAGGAGCAGAATGACATCGAGTATGCAATCAACTCATTCTACGTCAAGGATGCTGAGAAATTAGACACACTTGTAAACAACTTCTGCGACCACTATGCCGGCCATGGACTCAAGCATGTCAACATCTATGGCGAACCGCGCGGCCATGATCGTATGGCTACCGCCGAAAGTCTATTTGCTGTCGTCCTGAAGATCTTGCGCAAACGTGGATGGTCAGCTGAGCTCAAAGTAGAGAATGCTGTCACTGACCAGCACGCGCTAAGGCATGAGTTCATAGTCGAGATCATGGAGGAATCCAATGACAACCTACCTAAGCTTCGCTTCGAGGAGGAAGAATGCAAGGCCGTGATCTACGCTATACAGATGACCGGCATCAAGCCGGACTTCAAAAAGGACAAATCAAGTGAGCGCAAGAGAGAGTACAAGCAAGAGCACGCCACACACTTCACTGATGGCATGGACTACTTCCTTATGCAGAAATACTATCATAGAGTCGACATGACTATAGATGAGTACGACAACTGGACTTTCTTCTAACATAATTATAATTTGTCGCGAAGCGACGCGATAAGCCGAGCGCAGCGGAATCAATTATAGTCGCGAAGCGACGCCGCTCTCATATTACCTCAAAACATTTTGTCAAATCTTGACAAAAATGGTAGGCGCGCTGACCTACTGAGAGGTTTAGGTCTGTATTTTTTGAATTTTGGATGAATGAATGAATTGATTTTCAGCGACGTATATATGTGTCTTATATGTGTAAAAAAAGAGTGTCAATTGTCCTATTTGTGTAGGTTTTGGTGACAGAATTTTGTTCTATGAAAATAGTATTCACACAACCGGACGTGACCGCGAAAGCCGTTGTTAAGACCTCCGACTTCAAACATCATTTTCCAAATGTCAACTCACAGAAAGACTGGAAGTCATTCGTGGCTTTCATTAAACAAGCGACTCGGGAATATGTAATTCCTCTGCTCGGGTGGGATCTCTATAATGATATCACTGACAAAATTGATGGAGATGCTGTTCCTGAAGCATTAGAAGATTTCGTGTCGCATTTAAAAGATGTGGTAGCATACTACACGATCTATTTTGCCTTGCCAAAAGACCAGATTGTCATCGCCAACTTTGGCCTCAATGAAGCTGAAGGTCGTGATGGATCCGCTGTGCCGGTCCGTCAATGGGTGTTTAATTCCACGCTATGGAATATTGTCCAAACAGCAGACAAGATGATGGATCAATTGTTGGAATATATGGAGGCAAACCTCAGTCTCGAAGAGAATTATCTGGGGAACAATTGGACTGATAAAGATGTATATCGGAATTATCGTGATCCAATATTCCGACTTACTTCAGAGCTTTCTCTGTACATCAATATCAATAATAGCCGGCGGGCATATCTTCGTTTGATACCGCATATAAAATCGGCTGGCCTTCGGTTTATCATTCCCACCATTTGTCAGGATCAGATGTATAGGCTCATTGAAGGTATTGAGGATGGGGATCTTACTGGTGATGAGAAGTTGTTGCTCGAAAAAATCAAACCAGCCCTGGCCAATTATGCCCTACACATCGGCATCCCTCATATCAGAGTAGTAGTGGATGGTAGCGGTATTTCGGTCACTACTATCACGAGTCAATATCCGATATCCGGATCGATTGTCTCAGGAAAAAGCGCAGCTTCTGACGAAGTAATTCATCAATTGAGTGAGCGAGCTTTGTCTGATGCAGAGACTGCACGAGCTGATTTACTTCAATTTTTGTATGGAAACTCAGATACCTATCCATTGTGGCGTGACAGTGCTTGTAATCAGCAGGAAGAAAGTGTGTGTCTGACTACGCCTAGTGATGGTGCTGGAGGTGTGTTTCTGTAGCCTTGAAATACTTATCAAAGTTTTGCATTTTTGATCTGATCGCCTCTTTTGAAATGTGGACGTAGATCATGGTTGTTTCTATTTTGGAATGGCCTAGTATGATTTGTAGCTCTTCGACTTTGCCCCCTAGCGCTAAATATGCAGTTGCAAATGTATGTCGAGCTACATGAGGTGTTACGTGTTTACCGATGGTGGTGAATCCGGAAATGATATCCTTCATGTGACGACTGATCGTATAGTCACTCAGCCCATTGAATAGCTTATTATTATTACTGTATGCCACGGCGTCACTGAACACGTTCAATGCAACGCTACTTAGAGGAATTTTTAATATCATTTTAGTCTTCCGGGTTTTGCTCGGTCTAAATATCAGCGTGTCCGAAATCACGACATCCTTATCTAAATCCAATAAGTCGCCGACGCGTAGTCCCGTGAACGACATGAAAAGAAAGGCTCGTAGAGCATTTTGTTTGGCATGTGTCAGTGCATCCTTTTCGTATAGCTGCACAAGCTCAGTTAGTTCAGGGACAGTCAACCATGTACGCTCAGTCCTGGCTGTTTGAATCTTGAAGTTATCATATGGATTTTCAAGCCTACGCTTTTGGTTAATAGCAATATTGATGAACTTCAAAAAAGTCTGATGGTATTTTGCCACAGTATTGGGCTCATACTTTTTGGTGGCCACCATAAATCTATTGAACGACCTCACGAATTCCAGGTTGAGATTTGAGAATGTCAATTCACTCTTGAATTCCTTCAGACGTCGTAGGCATTTCTCATAGTTTTTGATCGTGCCTCTGGCCCTCACCAGTCTCTCTTTTTCAATTTCAGTAGCCATGAACTCATAGAAATTGGCATCGCCCGATTTATTCTGAAAGATCTCTGCAAAAGATGATGCGGTCAATGGACTATCGTCTAAGATAGCTTTGTAAAAGATGGTGTCTGCTCTGGACTTCATCTTATGGATGATCGCATTGATGAGCTGTCCTGATCCCACTTTCCCTATCGCAACCTTTTCAGTATCTCGATTAAATGCTTCCGGCACTACCCTGGCGCCTACAGGTAAAACTTTACGCTGGCCATTGATGAACACTTGAAGCGCAAGTGCACACTTTCCATCCTTACCAATGTAGTCACTGCGGATGATGATTTTACTTGAATAACGATGGCTCACCTATTATATACCTTTTATGTGTAGCGTATGTGTAGCGTGTTTTTTCCGTGAAGTATCTGTGTAGTGACACATACAAAAAATAAGGTTTTTCGCTGTTGATAATCAAGTGTTTACGGCGAAAAACCTATAGAATGTGACCTCGGCAGGATTCGAACCTGCAACCTCTTGATTCGTAGTCAAGTGCTCTATCCAGTTAAGCTACGAAGCCATATAGCTGCGACTTCTACTTCTGAAGCCTACCAAAATCGGTGGGCAAAGATACTATTTTATTGAATTATATGGTAGTAGCAATTGCGATTCTTATTAACTGCGACTTCCAATGAAATTGGACTCTTGATTTCGATATAAGTGACTGACAATCAGTCTGGTCTTTGAAATTCATCCATATTAAGCAGTTCGCCAGCCCCGGAAGAAAGTGAATTTATGTCAGGAAAGGATAGTCTTCTTGAACATAGTTGTCGTCATACAACTCCTTAGGATCGGGCAAAGGAGAGTTCTCTGCAAACTCAACTGCCTCATCCATTTCCTTTTTCATAATCGCCTCCAATTCGTCAATTTCAGCCTGTGTACAGACCTTCAAATCCAACATTCTAGCTTTCAGCGTCTCCAAAGGATCCAGTCCTTTATAATGTTCCAACTCATCTTTTGTCCTATACTTTGCCGGATCAGACACGGAGTGTCCGCGATAACGATAGGCTTTTATTTCAAGATAATAAGGACCTTTCCCTTCTCTGATATGAGTGGCAGCGCGTTCGAGGGCCAAATGAACTGCTTCAGGATCCATTCCATCAACAACCTCACTCGGCATATCAAAGGCCAGTCCGATTTTGTGCAGTTCCGCCACATTACTCGTTCGGGCTACAGAAGTTCCCATGGCATAGCCATTGTTTTCACAAATGTAGAGTACCGGAAGGTTCCAGGTCATAGCCATATTAAACGATTCGTACAATGCCCCTTGTCTGGCTGCGCCATCGCCGAACATAGTCACGCTCAATAAATCTGTTTCCCGATACTTTTCGGCAAAGGCAATGCCTGTTCCTATCGGAATCTGGGCGCCAACGATTCCATTACCTCCAAAATACCTGAGTTCTTTGGAAAAAAAGTGCATCGACCCTCCCTTTCCTTTATTGACTCCGGTTCGTTTCCCGTACAACTCCGCCATACATTCCCGTGAAGTCAATCCCCGACATAGTCCTATGCCATGCTGCCGGTATGCCGTAACAATTGCGTCTTCAGGTCTTATAGCAGTGACGATTCCGGCCGCAATTGCCTCCTGTCCAATGTAAACGTGACAGAATCCACGTATTTTTTGCTTCGAGTACATCATCAACGTCCGTTCCTCAAAGCGTCTGATTCGCAACATGGTTTCAAACCATGTCCAATAGGTCGCCTTATCAAACGTCGTCTCGGATTTCTTTTTCGCTGCTGTCGTTTGGGTCATAAGATTCTTTCTAACGTGCAAATATACAAGGTGAAGGTCTTTTGGCTGCTAAAATTCAAATACGACGAACTGACCTTGGTTCTGTTCTGCGTTTATACCCAAACATCATTTGTAACGCAAAAGATCAAAATATCCGATTTTTTGTCATCTGGAATCCATTATCTTCGGATGCCATGCTACTAAATAAAATACGGTATGTCCAATTCAAGAATCATTCGGACTTGCTTATTGAGCCCTCGCCTAAATGGAATGCCATAACAGGATTAAATGGCTGTGGCAAAACCAATGCATTAGACGGAATCTACCTTCTCTGTGTGCTCAAAAGTTTTTTGAATCATAGCATGGAAGCTTGCATTACGCGGGATCGGTCATTTTTTAGAATTGAAGCATTAACAGACAAAGACGATAAAATTGAGATTAAATATCCCAAAGGAGGCAATCGCCAGATTTTATTCAACGCCAAGAAAATAGGCAAAGTATCCGAATATATTGGCCGTTTCCCGATCGTTGTCATTCAACCAATAGATGATTATAAATTACTTGAAGGTAGTGCTGCCAGGCGTAAAATAATCGATCAGGCCATTGCTCAAATGAATGGCACCTATTTAAAGGCACTACTCCATTATAACAAATTGATCAAACAACGGAATGCCCTTCTCAAACGTCTTCGGCTAAAGTCCGGCAATCGTGAATCCGAACTCGAAATGTATGAAGCTCATCTTTATGCCTGTGTCATTGAACTTTATAATGGTCGAACCAAATTAATAGAGGAGATGAAATCAGATTTAACTTCCTTCTACCACGAAATATCAGGTGGTCGTGAATTGCCGGAGGTGTCGTACAAGGCCGATGTCAAACCTGAAGCCTATCTTGAAACTATGCGGTCTACTTATGCACTTGATATTTTATCCGGACGAACGACAAGAGGACCACATCTCGATGACCTACAACTAATGTTGGATGGTCACTTATTAAAATTGAGTGGTTCCCAGGGTCAGCGAAAATCATTTTTAGTGGCGCTCAAGCTGGCCATTTATCGTATCATGGTTGATTGGACAGGAAAATTACCTATCTTGCTACTCGACGATTTATTTGATAAGTTGGATAACGTAAGAGTTAAAAATTTACTCGCACTTATCAACAATGATTCGTTTGGCCAGGTATTTATTTCTGACAAGGACGACGCGCACTTATTAGAAATATTTTCTTCATTAAATCTAAAATTCGAGCACATTAAATTACATTAAATTTGAAACGACCTTCCGAACATATTAGTCATTCACTTAATTATTTAAAAAACAGTAAAAAATTTAAGAGCAAATTATTGGCTGTAGAGGTTGAAAAATGTCTTGTAGAACTATTTGGCCCGATCATTAACCAATATCTGACTCGGGTTCGAGTCACAGGAGATATCCTGCATCTGTACATAAACTCATCCACATTCAAACATGAATTGTACCATGACAAATTAAAGTTGATGGATAAATTGCATGAGAAAATTGGATTTGCTGCGTTTACGGATGTGCAAGTTCACGGTTAAGCCCTAGACATGGAAGTCCAAATATTCTGACAAATCGTTCAATTTCACATGAGCAAGATTTGTGTTGCTCTTTTGTCCAACCAGGATGGTTTTCATTCCCATCCTTAAACCAAACTCAATATCTGACGTACTATCACCAATCAAGGTAGCAGCTGACCAATCAATCTGCGCGAATTGTTGCTTTGCCTTCAACGCCATACCTATATTAGGCTTTCGATCTGCCGGATTTGAAGATGCTAATTTCGGGCAATATAAAACGGCATCAATTAACACGCCTTTTTCAGCCAACTTATTTGTCATGTATGTATGAATCTCTTTCAGATCTGCTTCAGACATTAGTCCCTTCCCAATACCCTGCTGATTGGTAACAACGATAGTTCTTTCATATATACTTGACAAAAGGAGCATAGCTTCTTTAACTCCGGGCAAGAATTGAAAATCAGCAATATTGCGGACATAGTTATCCGGGATCCGTTTATTAATCACACCATCCCGGTCAATAAATAATGTGCGATTTTTGTCTTTCTTGTGGGTCGGATCATTTCCGTGCTCGTTTTGAAATCTTGCATAATCATCCGGAATACCAATATCAATAAAATATTCTGAACAGGGTAAGCCATAAAATCGCTGGGTTTCATAACGACTTTCCAAAATATCTTTCTCAAAGGAAAAATTTCCAAATTCACTCTGCGAAAAGATTTCTTTTCCGATGACATAGATTCCACCATTAATCCATCCCTCTTCTTGTTTCAATTTTTCATGAAATGCTTCAATGCGATTGTACGCATTCCAGGTGATTGTACCATAGCGATCAAAATGTCGTAAATATTTAATTGCCAGGGTGACATCTGCTTTGAATTGCAAATGAAAATGTAATAATCGCCATAACGAAACTGGAAAAAACGTGTCGCCATTGATGACAAAAGCTTGATCCAGATCAAATGTATCGAATGCCTGTTTGATCGCTCCACCGGTTCCCAAAGGCTGGTCTTCATGTGAGTATTTGACAGTAAGTGATTTATACTGTCCTCCAAAATGATCCATGATTTGATCGGATTGGTGACCTGTTGCAAGGATGACCTGTCTAATTCCTTCATCAATGAGATAATCAAGTAAAATTTCAAGAAAGGGCCGGCCATTGACCGGTGCCATAGGTTTGGGAACATCCTGAACGATGTGTCGTAATCGGGTACCAAATCCTCCGGCCAACACGATTACGGGCAGATTTGCCATTGAGGTCATCACATCAACTCGCGTTCAACCAATTCACAAATCGTATGTCCGATCACCATATGAGCCTCTTGAATTCGGGGTGTATCATCTGATGGCATGCACATGCACAGATCCGAATGCGCTTTCATTTTACCACCGGTAGAACCTGTTAAGCCAATTGTCATAACTTCTTGTTTCGTAGCCTGTTTAAATGCCTCGATCACATTCCCCGAGTTTCCAGAAGTACTTAAACCAAATAGGACATCACCGGATCGGCCCTTGGCCTTGATCAGCCGGGAATAAATCTGGTCATAGGAATAATCATTAGCCACGGCAGTGATGTATGAGGTATTGACGTGCAAGGCTTCTGCGAAATAAGGATCCCGATCATGATAAAACCGACCGGAAAATTCCGCAGCCAGATGCTGTGCATCTGCCGCGCTTCCACCATTTCCGCAAAACCATATCTTTTTGTCCTCTCTAATTGCCCGTATACAAATCCCTACAGTCTCATGTATCATAGCAATGAGTTCTTCATCTGTAAGTATTTTTTCCTTAACAGCAATGCTCTCGCGTATCCGTTGTTTAATATCACTTTTCATTCTTAATATATTTTCCAGCTCCTCAATCCTTTTCGGGAAAACTGAAACGGGAGGAATCTACCTTTAAATTTACGCATGGCTTCCATCACTTGATAACGACTGTTATCTGGGCAATACATCATCATGAAGCCACCACCGCCTGCTCCGCTTATTTTTCCACCGCTCATTCCGGCACTTTTAGCCGATTGGTACATGTCATCAATTACCGGATTCGAGATACCCGAGGCCATCTGTTTTTTCGCCTCCCAGCCCTCATCAAGGATACGTCCCAAATCGTCAAGTGATCCAGTAAGCAATGACTCCTTCATTTCCCGAGCCTGTTCTTTTAATCGATGAGCCGCCTCCAGGGACCTTTCTGCTTTTTGAGTAAAATTGGCACTTTGGGTTTTAATAATATTTGCAGACTCCCTACTTGTTCCTGTATAATAAAGCAATAAGTTCATTTCCAGTTCCTCGAGATACTTACTTTTTATCCGAAGAGGATTGACAATCACTTTTTCATCAGCATAAAATTCCATGAAATTAATTCCTCCGAATGTGGCCGCATATTGATCCTGTCGGCCACCGGCCATATGCAAATCTTTTCGCTCAATTTCAAATGCCAGCCGTGCGATATCATAGTCTCCCAAAGGCAAGTTGAGCCACTCTTCAAATGCACCGATTAAACTTACCGTGATAGTCGATGAAGAACCCATACCTGAGCCTTTGGGTACATCAACTTCGGTAATTAAATCAAAGGACAATGGCTTGTGAATAAAATCCTTAACGATTCGATTATATACACCCTTGATTAAATCCAAATGTCCATCAATCGGTAATTCTTCAAGGCTTGGATAAGAAACACGTTCATCGAGATCCATCGATATGATATTAATCTCATTTCGATCATGGGGTATGATTGTGGACCGTGCAAAGAGATTTACGGTGGCATTCAAGATAGCCCCACCGTGTAAATCTGCAAATGGACTCACGTCTGTGCCGCCGCCAGCCAAACCCAGTCGCAAAGGCGCCTTGCCTCGTATCAATCGTTGTTTATCCATAACTAAGATCCTTCATGAAGTCGCGTAATTTCATCATAAAACGTCGACCATGAAAATTTTCTTTTAAGCTGTCGAATATACGATATCATTGCAGACTGGTCGGTCTTATCAAGATAGCGTTTGATACCATCCCGAATCTCAAGGGGATCAGGCGCCACCACATACCCTCCCATGGTATCGCCGATGATTTCCTTAAGGCCTCCGACATCTGTTACAACCATGGGCTTTTCAAAATAGATGGCCAGCTGAGAAATACCACTTTGTGTTGCTGTCTTGTAAGGCTGAACAACCAGGTCTGCCGCTCCAAAATAATACCTGACATTATCGTCAGCGATAAAGTGTGTATGCTCGAGAATAACTTCCGGTTTGACTAATTTTTTTATTTGATCCTGATATTGATCTGCGTTGTCATAATATTCACCCGCAACAATCAATTTAATTTTACGCTCTGCAAAATAAGCGTCATTCATCGCCTCAATAAGGAGGTCCAATCCTTTATATGATCGAATGAATCCAAAAAATAAAAGGTAGGTATAAGTGGGGTCTAAATTTAATTTAGTGCAAGCCTCCTCTTTGCTAACCAGCGCTCCATAATTATCATAAATTGGATGTCGAATTAATGAAACCGGTTGATTTCTTGTAAACCTCTTCATGTCCTCCAACACGGATTGAGACATCACGATGAAATAATCAATTGTATTCGCAAAATATCGTGCAAAGGGAATATCAAAAAACCGTCGTTCATGCGGTATGATATTGTCTACCACGCACAACACTTTTGTGTGCCGATTTTTCTTGAGTAGTTTGAATATGGTTCCAAAACTCGGACCAAAAAAGGGCATCCAAAATTTGCAAATGACCAGGTCCGGATTTTTACGTTTTAACCACAACCCCACTTTGATCCAGTTCAATGGGTTCAACGAATGAATCTTTCGGGAAATGGGAATGGCCGTAGGATTGGGGCCATCATTCATCTGAGAAGTGCCCGGGAACAAAAAATCCGGATATTGACAAGTAAAGGTTACGATTTCGACATCATTCCCTTCTTCGGCAAACTCCTCCCCCAGCCTATGAATGAATGATGCAATGCCTCCCCTATAGGGGTATGCTGTGCCCATGATTACTATGGATTTTTTTGTCCGGATGATCTGTCGATTTTCTGGGTTCAAAGGTAGTTATCCTTTTGCGTCAGTCCTAAGCGAAATGGGGGGTAAATGAGAGGAGTTAACCGAGCCCACTGTTTGACATTGAGACTTAATCCGATAAATTGTTAATATGAATCAGTCGGGTCAACGTTTTAGTGTGGTATCTCCAGTTGGTTGACGATTTTCCAAATGATTTGACATTGAAGGAAAGAGTCTGTGTCATTTCATTCTATATTTGTCCTCCATTATCAAAACAAGCCAATTCTGAAGACCGGTGATTAAGCGCGTACTGATTATAACATATTATTGGCCTCCATATACAGGTTCCGGAGTACAGCGCTGGTTGAAATTTGCGAAATACCTTCCTCAATATGGATGGCAGCCAGTCATCTACACGCCGGAAAATCCTGATACACAATTACAAGATCCGGATTTATTAAATGACGTATCAGAAGAAACTGAGGTACTTAAAAAGAGGATATGGGACCCATCACGATTTATAAGAAAAGGTAAGGATTCAGCATCACAGGACGGTTACTCCAGGATTGAGGGAAAATCGAAATTCATGCGATTGTTCAAATGGATTCGTGGGAATATATTCATCCCGGATTCTCGTGTCTTGTGGGTTGCTCCTTCAACTACCTATCTTATGTCAATTCTCCGAAAGAATCCGGTTGATCTTATAGTGTCTACAGGCCCGCCCCATAGCATGCACTTGATAGCCGAACGCCTTTCTCGGAAAACCGGAATTAAATGGGTCATGGATTTACGCGATCCGATGTCTCAACTTATTACCAATCGCGAACTGAGTATGTCTGCATCGGCTCGAAGAAAATATCAAGCACTAGAATCCCGATTACTAAATCGCGCGGATATTGTGCTGGCTACCGCGCCCGGAATGCCTAGCCTCCTTATGCCTTTTGATCGCGGCAAATTTTACACAGTAACCAATGGTTTTGACCAGGACGATTTTGGACCCTCATCAGCAACCAAAACAAATCCATTTGTACTTACATATGCTGGATTACTGAGTCAATATCGCATTCCACACATGTTGCTGGAAGTACTTCACAAGCTCCTCCAGGAAAATCCAAGTTACTCGTCTAAGTTTCGTTTTGAGATAGCGGGAATTGTTTCAGATGAATTTCATAAGGCACTCAGCAATTATCCGTCTCTCCAAGAAAAGACCACATTCAAAGGATACCTCAATCATCGAGAAGTCATTGAATTGTATGAAAAATCTACTGTATTGCTGTTGCTTATGAACAACGACAAAGAAGATGTTGAAGGTAGTATTCCCGGGAAACTTTTTGAATATGTTGCATCACGGCGGCCAATTCTGAGCCTTGGGCCTGCTAACTCGGGCTTGACAACAATATTTACCGCTGATCCGCACTCGGCCCACCTGGATTACAATGCTCACGATCAAATCAAGCTCTATTTTGAACAAATACTTTCAATAGACCACGATATCATTGTCAATGTTGAAAATTATGCACATTTTTCACGTAAAAGTTTGACTAAGAAGCTAGTAAATATATTAGATAATCTAGCTACGTCATAATTCCAACCTCTTCTGAAACTGTATCAAGCAGATTAATATTCAAGTGATTAATCCATATATTGGCCTCTCAAATTCCACCTCTTCAGTTAAATATGCAGAATCACTTTCAACACATTTTACAGGACGTGATCGATTTCACATAGTTAAAAAAACTAAATGAAGCTGTTGATAAAATTCGACGGCAGGAACAAAATATCTTAAATGTGTAACTACCAATGCGCTTGCAGAAAGTGTAAATTTGAAGATCCAAAAAATAAAAAGAATCGCCAAGGGACACAAAAACACACTCTATTCTACCATTATGAAATATTTTCACTAAGGCGGGCTAAATTTCAAAACTCATTCTATTTGACAAAGACCCCATTATAGTGTCCAATAATGCAAATTCTCAATGACTCCGTTGAAAATTCCCTTAATATCAATCACAGCTCCACCGGAGACTGACATCGATAAAAAGTTCTCTTCTGTTAACGATAAGTATTCACGATGTTGCACGGCAACGACAACAGCAATTATATAGTCCAGTAGCCTGTTCCACCAATTCCAAGCCAGTTTTCTTTTTTAACTCCACAGATGAGGCATTGGGGTCCATTATGTCTATATCAATGTTGTAGTCCTTCAATTCATTTATCAAATCTACCACCTTAGAATTTCTTATGTCACTCACGTTTTCTTTAAAGGTGATGCCCATGACCAAAATTCGAGCTGCACTTAAACTTGGTATCTTGAGATCCAAGAATCTGAACGACCTTTTTAGCCACATTTTTACTCAGATTGTCATTCACATTTCTTCCACTTAGAATGACTTGTGGATAATAACCAACTTCTTGCGCCTTATAGGTTAAATAGTATGGATCCACACTGATGCAATGTCCGCCTACCAAGCCCGGGTAAAATTTCATGAAATTCCATTTACTAGCTGCAGCATCGATAACGCTTCTGGTGTCAATGTCGAGTCGATCAAAAATTAGCGACAACTCATTCATCAAGGCAATATTCAAATCGCGTTGAACATTCTCAATAATTTTTGCGGCCTCCGCTACCTTGATGGAGTTGGCTCGATAAACGCCTGCGGAGATAATCATTTCATACAATTCCGCCACCATTTCGAGAACTTCTGGTGACTGTCCTGAAACAATTTTCACAGTATTCGTTAGCGTATGCACTTTGTCACCGGGATTGATTCGCTCAGGTGAATATCCTACATAGAAATCTATCCCAGCCTTCAATCCACTACGACTCTCAAGAATAGGCATAGAAATTTCCTCTGTACATCCGGGATAAACCGTTGATTCATAGACAACTAAATCACCTTTCTTCAAAAACTGACCCAATGTTTCAGAAGCACGTTTCAATGGATTGAGGTCGGGTGTATTGTGCTTTGTGATCGGAGTTGGCACTCCAACTAAGTACACCGTACTGTCGGCTATGTCTTCGGGCACCGACGTGAATTCAATATTGTCTGAACGTAAATCATCCGAAGCCATCTCTCCATTTGGATCTGTAGCCTGTTTCAGGCTTTCAATTTTATCAGAAGAAATATCAAAACCTTGCACACGTAAATGCCTTGCAAATTCAATAACTAACGGAAGCCCTACGTAGCCAAGACCCACTACACAAAGCGATTTATCCTTTGATTTTAAGGCCTTTATATTATCACTTAACTGCACATTCATAGCTCATCAATTTAATCGGCAAATATAAGTATTCAAATGTTGATTATTTTCACGTATTGTTCAGCTAAATTGTCACCTGTAATGATCGATAATCATAACAAACCGACGATCTATAAGACTGATCTACATGGTAATCATAAGTAAAGCAATCTTGTATGGGAGTAGTAATTAGGCAAAGCTTAAAGTACTCAGCGGTTAGTTACGTGTTCATGATCGCTTCCATTTTGGCGACACTTTTGATCTACCATTGGGATCTGGAGCTCTATGGTACGTTAATCTTTTTCATCGATACAGGCGGTTTATTTCTTCCACTCATCCTTTTTGGCAGCACTGGAGTTGCCCTCAAATTTTTTCCTGAAATAAAAAGTAAAGCAGGCAACGGTCGCATAATTCTCAATGCTGGGATATTCGCAATCGGCATTACTTCATTAATATTGATTCTTGTAAGTGTATTCTTCAAAAAAACGTTGGACGAATATGTTCGAAATTCATTTGACAATATCGAGATCATCAATAACATCTGGCTGATCATCCCAATAATTGTTCTTTTGGCGATACAAAACTATTTATCTACGTACACAGCAAATTTTCGAAGGACGGCCTTTCCGAAGCTTTTGCATAATGTCATTCGAATCACGCTGCCACTTGTATTCTTGGGAATCTATTTTGAATACATCAGCGTTCGTATTGGACTCTATGTCATGTGCGGCAACTACGCGCTTTCAGCGCTCATTTTGCTTTTCTATCTCAACGGACTCGAAAAGTTGAAATTCAGAATAACCAAAGATGTGGTTCAATTTGTTAGAAGAAAAGATGTGATTGCCTTTGCTACTTTTGGAATATTAGCATCTCTCGGATCAAACCTATCGTTTAAGCTCGATACGTTTGTGACCACGCTGATGTTAGACTCGTATCAGACAGGCTTATATGGTCTCAGCGCACGAATTGGAGCTATAATAAGCGTTCCTAGCGCAGCAATCTTAGCGATTGCAGCTCCCATCATAGCAGACGCTACAAAAAACAAACAGTTGGGCAGAATAAACGACTTATATAAACGAAGTTCTGAAGTGCTGACTTTAATTGGCGCACTGCTGCTCGGCGGTCTGTGCGTCATCGGCCATGATTTGATTTTACTTATGAACGACGGCGCCAATTTACTTTCTATGGGTGCACTACCAGTATTGTTCTTTATCGCGCTTGCTAAGTTTGTTGACATGATCACATCAATCAACTCAGCAATTATTCAATATTCAAGTTATTATAAATACAATTTATATTTTCTTCTTTCTTTGGCCGTTACCAATGTTGTATTAAACATTGTGCTAATCCCTATACTTGGTGTTACCGGGGTGGCGGTGGCCACATTCACTTCATTGTCGCTTTTTAATCTTGTAAAAATTGTTTTCATAAAGCTTAAATTTGGCATACAACCTTTTTCTGCGACTACTTTGCAAATTATTTTTATCGGCGTGTTCTGCGTCTTGTGCACATTTGGTATTAATGAATTTTTCGAAATTAATGGCATAGTTGGTATACTATTAAAATCCGTTATCGTCTGCTCATTGTTCCTGGGTATCACCTACTTTTTAAAAGTGTCTGAAGACTATACTAAATTTCTGGATAAAGTGCTTGCAAGAGCTTTGAAACTCATTTCCCGATAACTGCCCGACTATGGTTTCAAACCCAATTTTTCTTTAAGTTTTGTGTATCTATATTGACGAATAAAACGCCCTAGCTCTCTTGATACAATCTTTTCAGTTTGAGTAAAATAGCTTTTTAAATAAAAAGAAAATGTCACTATGCCGCCCAATAAAAAAGGTGAATGGACCATTGAGCGTTTTATACACGCGAGAAAGGAGAGGAAAAACCCATATCTCATCTCATTCAATAAAACACCATTCTTCTCGGATGAACGCCACCAACCCACTCCTGTATTTGTCTCTCGATGGTGCTCTACCATTAACTTAGGATCGCAAAGCACACGCCAGCCTAGCAATCTGAGGTTAAATTCATCAACCGAATCCCAGCCCATGCGTTCAATTAATCCGTTCATCTCCTTAAACGCTTTAGCGCGATACGTTTTCAAGGCTCCTCTTACGTGATCTAAGTTGGTCAAGCCTTCATCCTGCCATTCTCCTTGCTCATTTTTGACATTGCAAATTCCACCAACTAAGCCAAATGCTTCATTCGATAAAAAATGTCGTTGTATATCGGCGATGTAGTTTGAGTCAAAATGAAGATCCGCATCAAATTTTGAGATCAGATCGAAAGTAGAAGGATCAACCGCGCTTAGTCCCCGATTAAATGCCTTGATAATCTTTGATCCAACGGCCCGCTTTCTGTGCATGTTGGTATTCACATAAATGATGGCATTGTGATTTTCCGCATACCGCATAGCAATAGCAGTGGTGTCGTCAGCAGAATTATCATCGACGACCACAATGCATTGAATGGGAACAGTTTGATTCAACAAAGAATCTAAGACTCTTCCAATGTTCAACTCTTCATTGAAAGCAGGTATAACAACAAGATGCCGCACATTTCCAAATTTAATTAAACAAGGTATATAAATTCTTTAATCTGGATTTCAATACATTGCTCTGATAACATCCTGTAGCAGACAAGATTTTCATCAAAATAACAGGAATTAATTACTAGCCTGCATTCTTCGCAACAGTTTTTATGGCCATTCTACCTGCGTGATCCATACGATTCAATAAAATAGGTGCTCGAGCGTCGCTGAAGTATTCATCGACTGCCTTTCTGCATCCTTTCCAATGTCCAATAATCATCGAGAATTAAAACTCCGTCGTCTGATAGTTCGGGAAATAGATGTACAAGTTCATGAAGAGTCGACTCGTACCAGTCCGTATCCAATCTGAGCAGGCTAATTTTTTTCCGATGGTAAAGTACCAGGAATCGTATCCTCCACTTTACCCTTAACAAAAACAAGATTGTTCTTTGGGTAAGCAATTTGGCTTAAGTTATTTTTTACATCTGTAAGGTCCGCTAAGCACCAATTTGAATGGCCATCTTCATTAAAACCCATCTCATTCATTCTTAGTAAGGCTTGATCTCCTTTAGATGTAACATCGTCACTTGTCGCTTCTGACATGCCCTCAAAAGTGTCGTATAAAAATATCCGCCGATCCGTCATGTTTCTGTTGACTAGCATTTGGGCCATTAACATGACAGATCCTCCACGCCAAACTCCGCATTCAACAAACGCGCCTTCAATCTTATTCGCCAAAGTGTATTCAACAGCAGTATATAAGCTATACATTCTTTCAACAGATGTCATAGAATAGGGTTTGCATAACTTGTAAAGCGTCCAAAACTCCTCCTCCTCGATATCCAGATATGAATATTTCTTATCTCTTTTTTTGGTTAAATCATACCCCAATTTCCCTATTAACTTTAGTATTGTTTTCTTCATTGCAGTTGTTATTGTAGTGTCAATGTTAAGGATTATTTCAGAAATGCAGTGAAATAATTGAGAAGAAAAAAACCAATTGAAGCAATCAGATCAGCCAACTGTAACCAAAACGCAATCTGACATCAATCATATCATCTTAGCTACGATTTACCGAGTAGAAAGTTCCAACTCACATACTCAAACGCATGATGCGCAGTAAATAGTGAATACAAGACTATTCTTTGCATCCCATCTCTCCATCCATCAGCCAAATTCCAAAACTTCGCTTTGAAATGTTTTATAGTTTTTCACCCTGATGCACTTTGTTAGCGAAGACAAGGAGGTGCTTCAATTACAAAACGAAAACTGAATAACACTTCTCCCTAATTGATGTATGACAATTGGCAGATTCAAGCTGCCAACTTTGCATCAATTTTTTCGCATACAGCCTTTAATAAGGTCGCTCAAAAAGGGCGCTGGTTTTTGTTTACATATTGGTACACATAACTGAAATTTCTCAAACATCTGATTTTCCGATTAAACGTATCAACCAATTTTTGTTTAATACCTTTATGTCACCACTAGAACATACAATTCACGTAGCTAGTAAATTGAACAGAAGCCTGATAAAAAGTAAATTGCAATGAAGAAAATATCATCAAAGAGTGCATACGGGAATCAACATCAATCAAGGTTTCTCAAGACCATCAAATTCATGGAAGATCTGAATTTAAAAGAATCAAAACTTTTGAATCTTGGCCCTTCTAATCCAATGTCTGAAATGCTGCGCGAGGAGAACTATGACGTCACTGATACTGCCGAAAATCAGGATTTGGATTTAGACTTCGAAATTGTGAAGGACAAATCCTTTGACGTTGTTGTAGGATTTGAAATTTTAGAGCATATGGTATCCCCATTCCCCTTGCTTAAATCGATAGCTGGAACTAAATTGGTACTGAGTGTACCATTATCCTATTGGTTTGCCAAAGCTTATTGGAATGAAAATGATCCACTTGATTGCCATTATCATGAATTTGAACCACGACAGTTCTGCATGTTGCTTGAAAAAGCTGGTTGGAGTATATTAAAGGAAGAAAAACATACGAGCCCCCGCTTCAATATTGGAATCAGACCGCTGTTAAGAATGTTCACGTACCGTCATTATTTTGTTTATTGTGAACGACTATAATCCAGGAAACGAGCTCTTGATCGGATTCTAGCATTTTCCAAAAATTGGATTTCTACTTTCAATGTTAAAAAGGCACAAATTCACAATCTAGCTCCACTCGTAATCAATGGGAAATCAATACCTTCATTTGGTTATTGCAAAATCCGGTCAAACTGACCACCCCATTCCGTTCTAAAGTGACCATCTTCTCCGGAGCAAACTGACCACCCGCACCGGAGCAAATTGACCAGTCTAAAAAGAAGTCTATTTCAGTATCATTTTCTTTATGAAAAAAGAAGATGGCAAACAAGAGAATAGGCATGAAACAGATAAGACAGATATATCGACTTTACGCTCAAGGAGTGAGTAAAGTACAAATTAGCCAGAGGTTACTTATTTCGCGTAACACGGTTAAAAAATACATCGAACTATTCAAAAACAAGAGGCTCACGTATAAAGACCTAGAGCAACTTAGTGACAGTGATTTGGGTAATTATCTTTCCAGCAAAGATCCAGAAGTGCCAGAGAAATTGGCTCAACTTCGCGTTTTGTTTCCCTACTTTGAAAAGGAGTTAAAAAAGGTAGGCGTAACCAAAAATCTGTTATGGAGGGAGTACAAGGAAAAATATCCAGATGGCTATCAGAGCTCACAGTTTTGCAAGTACTACAATGACTGGAAGCGATCATCAGCAGTTGTAATGCATTTTGAGCACAAGGCTGGAGACAAATTATTTATTGATTTTACAGGAAAGAAGCTAGCTATAACGGACAGAGAAACAGGAGAAGTCCGGGAATGTGAGGTGTTTGTGGCCGTCCTTGGAAGTAGTCAATACACCTATGTAGAGGTATGCAGGAGTCAAAAGAAAGAAGATTTTATACGGTGTATTGAAAATGCTCTTCATTACATGGGCGGTGTGCCACAGGCCTTAGTGACAGACAATTTAAAGTCAGCGGTTACAAAAAGTAGTAAATATGAACCGACATTGAATGAGACATTTTTGGATTTTGCTGAACATTACCAAACCAGTGTCCTACCTACAAGAGCATATAAACCAAGGGATAAAGCATTGGTAGAAAATTGCGTCAGGATTACCTATTCAAGAATATTTGCTCCTTTACGCCACCATGTGCTCTTTAGCCTTGATCAGGCTAATATTGCTGTGCTAGAAAAACTCGATGTACACAATAGGACCAACTTCCAGGGAAGGAAGTATTCGCGTTTTGATTTGTTCAAAGAAGTGGAACAAAAAGAGCTTTTCACCTTGCCTGATCGCAAATATGAAATGAAGTATTATGCCTATGGAACCGTTTACAAGAACAGCCATATCTACTTAAATAAAGACAAGCACTATTACAGTGTTCCCTTTGAATATATTGGTAAACGAGTCAAGATCATTTACAGTGATTCCGAAGTAACCATATTCTATAAACATGAACCAATAGCGGCTCACACACGTAATTATCAAGCTTTTAGATATTCCACCATAAAGGACCACATGCCGAGTACTCATCAATTCGTTGCTGATTGGAACCCGGATAAATTTATTAATTGGGCTAAAGGAATAGGCCCGGAGTGTAGAACATATATTATCAAAATATTAGAAAAACAACAGCACCCTGAGCAGAACTATAAGTCTTGCCTGGGAATTCTGTCTTTTGCGAAAAAAGTCGGAAAACAACGACTAAACAATGCTTGTAAGAGGGGCCTGGAATATGAAGTGTTTAACTATAAAATCATTCAAAGCATATTAGAAAAGGGCCTGGACAAGCTTGATGAAGACCCCCATCAGGATAGAACCATTCCACTGCATGATAATATAAGAGGAAAAAATTACTATCATTAAAATACAAACCATGAATACTACAAATGAGGAAAGAATGGGTCAATTGCGTTTATTTGGAATGCTTAGAGCTTTCGAATCAACCAAAGAATCATCCAGCATCAGATATACTCCTGATGAATTATTAGCTTATCTACTTCAAGCCGAGTGGGATGACAAACATAATCGAAAGATCAACCGTCTGATTAAAATAGCCCGATTCAGGTATATGGCTTCTACTGAAGAAATCATCTTTTCCACAGAGAGAAACCTGGATAAAAATCAGATTACTCGTTTTATTACATGTGATTTTATTAAAAGTAAAGAGAGTATCTTATTGACGGGAAGCACCGGTGTCGGTAAATCTTATATCGCTTCTTCCCTGGGACATCAAGCCTGTAATTTGGGGTATAAAGTCTTATACTTCAATATAAATAAGCTATTCGCTAAACTCAAAATGCTCAAGGCTGATGGATCTTTTCTTAAAGAAATGACTCGAATAGAAAGACAGGATTTGCTAATATTGGATGACTTTGGATTAAAGCCATTGGATCAAATTAATCGCCACGCCTTGATGGAAATAATTGAAGACAGACACGGAAAACGATCCACAATAATTGCTTCACAACTCCCCGTAAAACAGTGGCATGAAATAATAGGAGAAAACACTATTGCAGATGCAATTTTAGATAGAATCGTTCACACTTCTCATCGAATAGATCTCAAAGGAGATTCGATGAGGAAAAAGAAGACAAAATTATTAGTTAAAAACACTTAAATTGACAGAAAGATCAGACAACTTTTTTGACTTGACTTTGGGTGGTCACTTTCCACCGGAATACCCTGGTCAGTTTCGTCGGAATATGCAGGTTATTCCATCCATCGCAAAACGATAGCAGATTGTATTATCACATAAAGGCGTCGCATTGGAAAGCTACACGACTCACGTAGACGTCCGATGTTTCCAGATATCCTCGCCCTTGCAATGCGTATCTGATTTACGCAATTTCGCCATCCGGCGAAAAACACTCGATCCATTTTTGCTAGCGTTTATGTAAATAAAATTATATTTGATTGTGACTTGGTTTTTGGTAAATGCATGCTCAATTTCGAAAAATCCAACCATATCACTTTCTAAATGTCTTGGATGCTTGAAAATCGAAATACGGGAAATACTTTCTAAGTATGCGAACTTGTTTTGAATGGGCATCATGGCATTTGAAAGGAATTTAAGCCAGAACCACCGTTAAAATTATACAGATAAAATGCTTTTTAATTCCATTGACTTTGCGATATTTTTGCCGATTGTGTTTATTCTTTATTGGTTTGTAACCAATAAGAATTTAAAACTGCAGAATTTGTTAATCGTAGGATCGAGTTATTTATTCTACGGCTGGTGGGACTGGAGGTTCTTATCCTTAATTCTATTTAGCACACTTGTAGATTTCTCAGTCGGTCGAAAGCTGAAATCCGAAGAAAATCAAAGAACAAGAAAGATTTTGCTTTGGGTAAGCATTTTGGTAA
This sequence comes from Saprospiraceae bacterium, assembly GCA_965249735.1. Lineage (GTDB taxonomy): Bacteria > Bacteroidota > Bacteroidia > Chitinophagales > Saprospiraceae > JANQSS01. Next base: position 96,116 of record CBDFMS010000018.1, read on the forward strand.
ATCTGGGATTTTTAGGCTTTTTCAAATACTACAATTTCTTTCTCGACAATTTTGTTTCTGCCTTTTCATTCTTCGGAACAGACGTTAATGCCAATTCACTCAACATAATTTTACCGGTTGGTATTAGTTTTTACACCTTTCAGACCTTGAGTTATACAATTGACGTATACAAGAGAAAACTGGAACCAACCGACGACCTCATCGCTTTTTCAGCTTTTGTTAGTTTCTTCCCACAATTGGTTGCCGGCCCAATTGAACGCGCGACGCACTTATTACCGCAGTTTTATAAAAGACGGGCGTTTGACTATGAACAGACCGTCGACGGATTACGTCAAATTCTTTGGGGGTTGCTGAAAAAAATTGTTATCGCAGATAATTGTGCATACTTTGCTAATCAAATTTTTAATAATTCTGCTGACATGAATGGCAGCACTTTGGTGTTAGGTGCATTGTTCTTTACATTTCAAATCTACGGTGACTTCTCCGGCTATTCTGATATAGCAATTGGAACATCGCGTGTATTCGGTTTTAACTTGAAACAAAATTTCGCCTTTCCCTATTTCTCCAGAGACATCGCCGAATTTTGGAGGCGATGGCACATTTCATTGTCGACCTGGTTTCGGGATTATTTATATATCCCACTCGGTGGCAGTCGTGGTGGAACGTGGATGAAAACCAGAAATACCTTCATTATTTTCATTGTGAGTGGATTTTGGCACGGAGCCAATTGGACGTTTGTAGTTTGGGGTGCACTAAATGCCATTTATTTCTTGCCTCTCTTGCTCACCAAAAGCAATCGACATAATTTAGATATTGTGGCTCAAGGCAAATTCTTGCCCAGTATGAAAGAAGTCCTGACGATAGGTATAACATTTGGATTAACAGTTTTTGCATGGATATTTTTTAGGGCGGAAAATATTGGGCACGCTATGGCCTACATATCCGAAATACTTTCAAAGTCTCTTTTTGAATATCCGAAATTTGACAATATGCGTAGAGGGCTAACAACAATTGTTTTCATCGGATGCTTTATAGTCATTGAATGGAAAGGGAGGGAGGGGCAATATGCAATAGAGTGCATAGCGAAGGTCAAATCTAAGGCGACACGCTGGGTTTTTTATTATTCCATCTTGCTTGTTATATACTTTTTTGGAAACTTTAAAGATACAGTAGAATTCATCTATTTTCAATTTTAGGAGAAAAGACATATGAGAAATTTTATTTACAATATTCTACCTTTCATTTCATTGATTGTCATATTTAATTTCATTATTTTTTTGTTCGCCGAAATTAATTACTACTCCGACTATCGAATTACACCAGATCCTGCTTTTAATTCTTTTCTTTTCTCAGACTCTCATGGTTTACCGTTGGATACACATACTCAGGAATTCGGAATTTACAATTTTTCTGCCGGCAGTGAATCCTATGTTGATATTAAACGAAAACTAAACTGGCTAATTGAGCATAATTATAATATTGATGACGCGTACATTACCGCTGATGATCATACCTTGAGCTCGTATCGTGATCGTGGCAACAACAACGATAGGAGTGTTTTTTATGTATCAACATTAGACCAAGAGAGTCCCTACGACTATATTACAAATAGATATATCACGTATTTCGCGACGATTTTCCAACCAAAAGTTCAGTCTGTTTTTAAATCATATTTGGCCGCTAAGATCAAATCAATTTTCAATCCAACAACATCGAAGCACGAATCTGCTGAAAGATGGGAAGCGCTTTCCGCCAAAGAGAAAAATAAGAAATCTGAATTGAGAAAAAACAGCCAATTTCCATCTAAGGGCAAAAGTAATAAATTAAAAAAAGCCTTGCTGGATATTATTGCTTTGAGTAAAAAACATAATTTTAGCTTAATTGGAATAAAGTATCCTTTGTCAAACACGTACATTGATGCAGTGAATGGATTGGGTTATGGCGCTGACGAGATATTATTGAATCATGGAATACCAGTTTTAGACTACAAGAAACTATATACCAACAATATCGAATATTTTTCTGACCAAGATCATTTAAATGCGCTTGGGGGGAAGCTATTTGCAAGAGAATTATTCAATAACTCAAGTAAGACGCGAGGCACGCGGTAATTATTTTTAAGACCAACAATAACTACAAGGTAACTTTTTTTAAAATTTTCATGATAAGTATTGTTTAGCACTCACAGAGCTTCGATTCTATAGGTTTTGTTGTAAACACCCAACCTGAAATGAAAAATACGACAAGTACTTTTTTATTATCTTGTGCAAAATTCAAAATCCTGATTGTTTCCCAACTGCCTTATGACTCGACTGACACTTAAACACGTAGTATTGCTCTATTCCAATTATGAAAAAAATATTGAATCGAAGTAATCGAATTGCAGATGGCGCTGGACATAAAGTTTTGTCTACTATCGACCCAGCTACTAAAAATGCCGACGATGTTTCGTACGAGTACAAAGCTCAAACGGGTGATTTTGATTATGAGAAGTATAAGGCCATCCAGGTGCGAAGAAACGAGATTAAGCCTGATGAGATAAGGGCGCTGGAAGATAATATTAAGTTCGTATCGGAATCCATAAAAGCACATAGCGGTAATGTTGAAATTGGACTTTGCTATGAAACTTAAGGAGGGAAAGAACAGGTTTCAGCTGCAACAAGTCATAAAAGTCAAGAATACTTATAATTTTGATTATTGTAAAACGACAGAGATAATTCACCTCCTATTTTTAATTTAGAAGCCATCTTAATTTTAAAACATGTCTGAAATCGTGGTCAATCTGGATGAAGTTAATCAAAGCTTGGAGGACACACTCAAGAAACTGGCTTTTGTGCAACATTGTGTTCAAAATCAAAAGTTTGAACCACTCCTAAATATAGGTCCTTATCATTTTGATTTGGAAGAAAGAGACATGGGGTCCGATATGCCGCCTCAAGAAGATATTATTCTCAGCACCTATTTCAGTTCTTACCCAGACCCACAACGAGGAAATCATATCGACGAGAATGACTTCGACTATATTAAACCACTGTATCAAAGTGTGTTCGATCTAGGACTCGGATGTATTATTTTCTATGACAATTTGAGTCAAGAATTCGTAGATCATTACTCAACTGACAACATTAAATTCATCAATGTGACTCTCGGTAATTTATCATTAAATGACGAACGCAATTTAATTTATTACGCGTATATATTAACACACGCGACAAAAATAAAAAATGTTCTAATGGTCGATGTTTCAGATGTATATATTTTTAAAAATCCATTTGATTTGGTCAGAAACCACGACAACACACTTTTTTTAGGCAGAAGTAATTTAGAATTAGTTAAAGACTCCTATGTAAATTATACTAGATCGCAGAAATTTGGAAAAGATGCAGGAATTCAAATTCCATCGCAATACTTCAGCATGAGGTTATTCAATGCTGGAACGATAGGAGGATCTATCCACGTGGTGCTATACCTCCTAAGGCAAATGACCTATTTCTTCAAATGCTATAGCACTAATCGAAATCACAATATGACAGTACTAAATTACTGTGTGTTTCTTTATTTTCAAGAATCTCAAACGCTAAACAAGGTATATTTCCTCCGACTGAGACAGTTTTTATTAAAAATTGCCTCCTTAGTACACGCTAAAATGAATTTGAATATTCTACCTGCCTCATATCAATGTAAAAATGAGAATTACTCCAATGGAGTTGTGTTTGCTGGCTTTCCTTTCACAAGTAAATTCAAGAAATACGAAATGGATAGCAAAGCATATCTTATTCATAAATAATTCTCTAGACAACATTTCTTCTACAAGACAAATAAAAGTGACGAGCGTATTCGAAGATAATTTAACTCCCTAAACAATCAATTTAATGTTGTATGCATTGATGAATTCCCATTCTAACATATCAGCAAATCGAATTATTACTTTTATGCTCACAAATACTTACCCCCCTCCCGAATACTCAAAGGTTGCAATTTATGAGAACTTATAAACTTGCTGACCCATTCAGGATCAATCTTTGAATGTTGTCGCAAGGCCCATCCGATGGCCTTGGCATGAAAAAATTCTTTGGATTCTGTGTGAGCTTCTATTGCATCAGTCAAGATATCCAGCCGAATTTCAGCCTTGTATTTCAATTGAAATATAATAGCAGATCGGTTTAACCATAAATCATCGGACGCGATCCATGGAAGAATTTCAGCTTTCATTACTAGTGGATAATTGAGCAACAGCGGCCCAACAATTCTGGCAGCCAGTGCATCTACTGTATCCCACCACGATTTCGCCACAATCAGTTTTTCAAGAAATGGAATTGAATCGATCGTTAATAGTTTCCGTTGGCGATATAAAAACTCAATAGCCACATACTGATATTCTCTTTCTTTGAAATCCCAAAGATCAGAAACTAGTTTTTGCAATTCTTCTTCGCCGGATAACTTCTGTTTCAAAAACGGTTTTGAAAGTTCAGCGCGAAGTGGTTTTTTAATACCTAAAAATGGAAATTTATTTTTCATGTAGGCCGCCAATTGGACTGCTTGCACCTCACTTTGATGCGCTTCAAATGTCAATTTTATTTCACTTGCCAGATTCATTGATTTCATTTTCTTCTTTTCGGAAAGGATTAATTATTAATCGGAGCGATTGATCATAAGTTAAATAATTCCATGTCCAGTTCAAAAAGACAAACACCCGGTTTTTGGTTCCTATGAGTGCAAACAAGTGGACCACAAGCCAAATCAACCAGGCAAAGTATCCGCCAAGATGAAATCCGGGCAAGTCCGCCACGGCCTTATTTCTTCCCACTGTGGCCAACATGCCTTTATCTTTGTATTCAAAAGGAAGTAATTCTTTCTCTTCCTGCATTCGCTTTAGATTCTTAGCGAGTAACCGACTTTGTTGAATGGCAGTCTGGGCCATTTGCGGGTCGCCGTAAGGCTTTTCCTCCGAACACATAATGCATTGATCACCAATTACAAAAACATCACTGGCACCCTTCAGCCGATTGTAGCGATCCACATGAAGTCGACAACCCGAACCTTCAGCGGCATCAGGCAGCCCAGCAAGACGATTTGCCGTGATTCCGGCGGCCCAAATTACTTTACCTACTTCTATTTTCCTACCATCGCTCAAAGCCAATTCAATCCCATTAAATCCGATCACACGCGTATTTAATTCAATCTGTACCTCCAGTTTCTCTAAATATTTGTAAGCCTTTTCACTTGATTTCTCACTCATACCAGGCAGCAATCTTGAATTGGCTTGAATTAAATAAATATCGACCTCCTTGTAACTAAATTCCCGATATTCCTTTGGCAGTATAAATTTTCTCATTTCAGCCAGCGATCCTGATAATTCCACTCCTGTCGCACCACCTCCCACAATAGCAATATCAAGATATTGCTGTCGGTCTTCAACAGTTTCAGATTTTAGCGCGCGTTCGTAATCATTTAATATCTGATTTCGGAGATATAAGGCTTCAGAAGTGGACTTCAATATCATGGCCCGGTCCTCCATTTCCGACATGCCATAAAAATTGGTATCAGCCCCCATAGCCAGGATCAAATAGTCATACCAGATCGTCCCTTCATCCGTCTTCAATCGCTTATTATCACAATCAACTTCCAGCGCTCTGGCCACTCGTATGTGCACATGACCGGTATGTTGAAACAGCTTGCGCAAAGGAAACGATATACTACTGGGTTCTAATCCCGACATGGCCACCTGATAGAACAAGGGTTGGAATTGATGAAAATTGTGCTTGTCCAATAGAACGATTTGAAAGTTGCTCTTTTTCAATCGTTGGGCAAGCTTCAAACCACCGAAACCACCACCGACGATGACGACTCTTTTTCGCGTTGAATTGGGTATATTTAGCGGCATTTTATTCTATAATAATAAGCCATAAAAATAACAATGTCATGTTGGAAAATTATCACAGCAAAGTTAGAGAAAGACTGATACGATATGCCATGATCGACACGCAATCGGATATGCATTCGACCACCTATCCTTCTACTGAAAAACAGAAAAATCTCGGACGCTTACTCGCACAGGAATTACAGGAAATCGGCATACAGGATGTCGAGCTGGACGAGCACGGATTGATCTATGCTACCTTACCTTCGAATACTGACAAAGAGGTCTCCGTCCTATGTTTTTGCAGCCACATGGACACTTCCATGGACAGTCCCGGCGACGGCGTAAAACCTATCGTCCACGAAAATTATCAGGGTCAAGCCCTTCAATTGCCGGATGATGCCAGCATCGTAATCGATCCCGCAAGTCATCCACACTTAAAAGACAAAATAGGCCATGACGTAATCACCGCATCAGGTACAACACTCTTGGGAGCTGACAACAAAGCCGGCATTGCCGCTATTATGGATGCTATGGAATACCTGATCAACAATCCACAAATAAAACATGGTAAAGTGCGTATTCTCTTTACTTGTGATGAAGAAATTGGTCGCGGCACAGAAAAAGTAGACATTGCAAAATTGGCCGCTGACTATGGGTATACCATCGATGGTGAAATGGCCGGTTCGATGGAAAATGAAACCTTTTCCGCCGACCAGTTAACCGTTACATTCAATGGCGTTTCCTCGCACACAGGTTATGCCAAAGGCCATATGGTCAATGCTGTCAAGGTAGCAGCAGAATTTGTCGATTTCCTCCCAAAAATGGAATTAGCGCCTGAGGCCACAGACGGTAAAGAACCATTTGTTCATCCATTGGAAATATCCGGAAAACCGGAAGGCGCCCGAGTGATTTTTCTACTTCGTTCGTTTGAAACTTCCAAACTCGACGACGAAGCTGATCTCCTCGATCGTCTTGCAAAACGCGCCTGTGAACAATGGCCCGGATCCTCTTATAAAATTGAGCGGGTTGAACAGTACCGCAACATGAAGGACATCCTTGATCAACATCCTCAGGTGATCGATAATGCATTCCAGGCGATCAAACGCGCGGGCTATGACCCATTACTCCGATCCATTCGCGGTGGAACCGACGGATCCAAACTCTCTGCCATGGGCCTTCCTTGCCCCAACATCTTCGCCGGGGAGCATGCCTTCCACAGTAAACAGGAGTGGGTAACGGTTCAGGACATGGAAAAATCAGCCGAGACCATCATCGAGATCTGTAAGATTTTCGAAGAGAAGAGCTAGAATATGAGAAAGTGAGAACATTAGAGCTTGAGAGCATGAGAGGGTAAGAGTATAAGGCTAGCTTGGGTATTGATATTGCATGATTGAATTATGACGAACCAGGAATTCAATAAGATTTTTAGACGTAGGACTTTGGACTTCTCTATACGGGTATTCCATTTTATCGAAACGTTACCGGAATTAAAATCAACAAGAGTTATTTCATATCAACTTGGTAAAAGTGCATCTTCCGTTGGAGCAAATTTTAGGGCATTTTGTCGAGGACGTTCTTACAAGGAGAAGTACGCAAAAATCTGCATCGTTGTGGAAGAAGCAGATGAAGTCGAATTTTGGTTACTCAATTTGAAGGAATTGGGATTCGGTAATCGGACAGAGCTGGAATACCTGATGAATGAAGCTGTGGAACTAATAAAAATCACTTCTAAAATAAAGGCCAATATCAACAAACTGTAACCCGAACTCACCTAAAGAACTCATATAATCTAGTGCTCTGATGTTCTCTCGTTCTAATGCTCTCGTGTTCTCACATTCTCATGTTCTCACATTCTCATGTTCTCACATTCTCATGTTCTCACATTCTCGAGTTCTCACGAAATCGAAACTTTTCGCCGTACCTTAGCGTTATAGAAATCTGCTCTTTGAAAAAATGGGACTGAACTGGAATCGACAGGAATGACATCGGTTTAGTAAGCATGTCGGGGAATGATCACTCACCTCGTTAACAAATGGTAATCAAACCATTAATTGGCAATTCTAACATTGCTTTGGCTGCCTAATCTAGGATTAGTTAAGCCTTTGTGCCTCTCTCTTGATGTCTGATATATAGAGATGGTGCACATTAACAAACTTCAGGCTAGATTCGTTGCCTTCCCGTCAACGCATTGAAATTTAGGGAAACCTTTCGGAGTAGGCCGCTTACCAGCCAATACCGGAAGTATTAAATGGTAAACTAAACATGTAGAAAGCTTTGCAGACCATTCTCTGGACCCGGGTTCAACTCCCGGCAGTTCCACATTTTTTCTTTTAAGTATCTGATAATCAAAGACCGATATACACAACTAATCAAATTGGACACACTTTTTGTGACAACTTGAATCAAACTGAGTCCAGATGAAACAACCTCATTGCAGCATCAACCTAGCCTCAGCAATTCCTTCATGAGTCTCATTTCTTTCCAATAGGACCATTTATAGAATGACTTTCTGGTAGCTTCAACAGGAAAAGTAGCCTTATTAGCCATTATCAAGGATGATGTTATCATCATTCAAATGTTCTATGGATTGACCCAATTATTCGGGCCTGGAATCAATGACTATTTTGAGTAATACGGCTGCATTGATAGTGCGTTCCCGCTTATTGGCATCCCTGAAGGTGGGGAATATCAACCGCTCACCGAAAAGCTATACGATAGCCATTCAGAGGCGGTGAAGATGCCATACTCATCGGAAAAGACAGCAGTCTACATCTACGCCAATTGGGTCGTTGAAGTCGAGAAATCACGTTGAATTAAGCGACGAAAACGTACATCATTTTCAATTATGATGTATGTCACCACATAAGTCATAGTCACTTAATAACTATGTAACCAGTGCTATAATTGAATCTCAAAATGAAAAAAGACTGCTGACATAAGCGATATACCCGGAACTTCTGTATTGAGTTCCGGATATACAGATGTTAGCACACATACGATAAAGAATTAGGAATTAAAGCTAAAATTTCATAAAAGGAATGATAAATATAAGAATTGACTAAGAGTCTTTATGCGTTACAATATTTTATGAATTTATCATCAAAACCATATATAATACGTCATGAAAAAAATTACGATTACTACATTGCTGCTATTTATTGTATCTTTTGCTGTTCAGGCTCAAAAAAATTACTCTTTGGAAAGTCTTGAAAAAGCTTCAGCTGAAGAACTTAACACATACTTGAATAAAGCAATAAAACTTCAGAAATCGGGTAAAACTGTGAATATTGTGGGTTGTTCAATATTGGGAGCTACAGCAGTTACTATCGGTGGCATTGCCATTGCAGATAAAGGAGATTGGGCTTTGGGAGCGGCAGCTATTGGATTCTTAGGTGGTCTTGCCGGAATAGGAACATTAGCTGTTGGAATTCCAATGAATATTACTGGTAAAAATAGAGTTAAAAGAGTTAAAAAAGTTCAAGAGACAGTATTCAATGATGCCGATATTGATTTGCAACCTTGTATTTATTATAATTTATTGACTCAAGACTATCAACCTGGAGCTGCGTTAAGAATTCGATTCTAAAAGAGGTGTTTTTTTGAATCTTGGTTTTCTTGTATTACAGTTGCATTTATTTATTATAAAATTTCAATTATGAAAAAGCATCTTTTTATTCTCTTAGTACTACTGTATCCATTAATTATATTAAGTCAAAATCTAGATGTTGAGGGTGGCATAATAGCCGACTCAATAGATGTAAGTTCAGGACTAATCAAGAATGTTGCAGATCCTGTATCTGCACAGGATGCAGTGACAAAGACCTATGTAGAACAAATCTTACTCGACTTTGCATTGGCGACCATTGTAGACACAAGCAAGACTGTACAAGGACTTCTCGAAGTGGGTATCTTACCAGCTACAATTTTAAGTGAAGGTATTGACAGTAGTTATTTTATCGGTCTTAATCACGCAGGCGGAATGATTTTTTACATGCAAAGCAATGGCACAGGACTTGTTTCTACTCTGACAGATCAAAGTGAATTCGCAAAATGGTGCGAGTATAATGGATCAATTGGAACAAGTGCTGCAATAGGTACGGGGCAAGCCAATACCACCGCGATTATTGGTGGTTGTCCAACAGCTGAAATGGCTGCCACGCTTTGTGATGAATTAGTATATGGTGGTTATAATGATTGGTTTTTGCCATCAAAAGATGAATTAAATGAGATGTATTTGAAAATTGGTACAGGAGCCCCTGCGCCAAATACAAATATTGGCGGTTTTACGACCGACTCGTATTGGAGTTCTACGGAGTTCGACTACTGGAATGCGTGGGGCCAGAGTTTCTTCGATGGCTTTCAGTTCAACGACACAAAGAACGCCAACCGCCATGTTCGTGCCGTTCGGGCTTTTTAACCACTCGCCCGTCCGAAGCGCCAGCGTAGGCGGGTTTATCCACATGCCTGCAGACAGGTTTAACAATTAACCGCGATGCAGATGATTTTTTTTAGAAATGGCACTATACTATGATTTACCAGTATATGAAGAAGTGTACGCATTAATCCTAAAGATATTTGAGTACACGAAGGACTTTCCAAAGGAGAATAAATAGCTTAGGAAATAGCATTACTTAAGAAATCACGTCAAATAACAATGTGGGATAACACCATCCCGTTACCATTTTTAAGAGCATTCGCTTTTATCTGAGACAAATATTATTTTCATGATAAGATTGAATTGGGACGGATGAATCCACTAAACCGTTCTCGGTCATCAAAATATAATTCCCAAAATTTCAGTACTTTACTAAAATACTTTGTGCACCCTTCATGAAGATATTTCGATTATATAATTTTATAACAACCAATGGCAAATCTTATTAATGAGATCGAATGGAGTGAACCTACTATATCTATCGTCCGTGATGCTCAGTGGGAAGCAGAAGTCAAAGCTGATATTGGACAAGTAGCAGATGTACACATGCGCACATCCCGAAGCCCTTGGCTTCGTAATACCATATTGAAATGGCCTCGATATCAGGCGCAGGAATTTCCAAGGAAATTAGCGGACATCTGTGGCCTTGTTGCCGCACAGGAAAATGCATGTCGGTACTGTTACGGTGTTGCTAAATCTTGGATGCGACTCTGGGGGTACTCCACAAAAATGATAAACAACATTGAACGAAATGCCCAATTGGCGGATATGGATGAAAAAGAAAGGGCTTTCATACGTTTTTGCCGGAACCTGGCCCGATCGAATCCGCGACCGCCAAAAAAAGATCGCGATGAATTACTTCGTCTGGGCTATTCTCCTTTGGCTGTGGCAGAAATGGCATTTTTAATTGTGAACCACTGTTTCGTAAATAGAGTGTCAACCTTTATTGCTGTTCCACCGATGGACAAACTGGAACGTCTTCCCACCAGTTTGCTAGGCAAACTGCTCAGGCCCTTAATTGGTAGAAAACTTAGAAGTATCGGCTGGACAGAAACCGCCCCACTTGAAGGCAACCCTGAATCATTTCCGGAAGTTGTACAAAAATTGATCGGATTACCGGCAGCAACAGCAATGAACGATGCACTACACGGAGCCTTCGAATCTGAAACCTTATCAAAAAAACTTAAAGTATTAATGTTTGCTGTCGTGGCCAACAGCCTCGAGTGTGAGTTTTGTCAGGCAGAATCCCGTTCGATGGCTTTTGAATGTGGTTTTACAGAAGAAGAATTTAATCAAGCACTGTCTTCTCTATCCTCTCCACATTTAAATGAACACGAAGAAAAATTGCTCTCCTGGACACGAGAAACAATTCACTTTCAAAATGGCCCCATGCAGACCCGGGTTCGTCAACTTGCACAAGAGGTTGGAGAACCCATGATGCTTGAAGCCATTGGAGTTGCATCACTTGCCAATTCAACAGTCAGACTTGCCGTCCTTCTCACTTAATGAAATTGATTTACTACATAGCGATCATTTCTATTATTGCATGCATATTGTTGTTCATTATTTATCGCCAGAACAAACGAAATCGAAAAATTGAACGCTTGCTGACTCATACAAACGAAAAATTAGAGCGGCTCCAGATTCATTTCGGCAGATTCACTCCGGAAGAAGTTATTGAACATTTGACCGATTCGAATAGCGCATTTGAGCCAAGAATGCGTTCGGTCACCGTATTGTTTGCTGATCTCAAGGGATTTACGAAGATGTGCGATGAAATGAAGCCATCAGATGTTGTGAATATTCTCAATGGTTATTTTCGTTGTATGAGTGAGGCATTGACCAGACATCATGGGCAAGTAACAGAACTGGTAGGTGATGGAATGTTGGCACTATTTGGGGCATTAAGGAATAATCCCTGGCAGGTACAGGATGCTGTCAAGGCTGCAATAGATATGAGAGAGTCATTGAAGGAATACAATCAAGAACTACGCGCTAAGTCTTTTCCGGAATTATCATTCGGAATTGGGATTCACAGGGGCAGGGTGCTTGCAGGGGTCATGGGTAATTTCGAACTAAGCAAATTTGGCGTGGTCGGTGATCCGATCAATGTAGCCGCCCGGGTTGAAGCGCTCACGCGTGAGCATAATACCGACATTCTCATAACCGATGAAATACAGGCTGAGTTGGATGATCGATTTATATTAAAAAAAATGCCACCAGTTATGGTGAAAGGGAAATCTGAACCAATTATAACTTACATGGTGCATGAAATAACGAAAAAATAATTTCGTTGGTTTGTGGCTGTGTATCGCATGATATCCGTACCTACGCTTAAGCTTCTTTTTTATTGGAATTAAAATACCCAAATGAACGAAGTGCTATTGCAACATAATTAATTAAAAATGAAAATTGATAAAAAACACTGGATTGTTCAGGGCCTGCTTTTTGGGCTTTTTATGTTCATATTTATGACTGCCTTCGACACACTCGTGTTGAATGAACCCGCGTCCATAGATAAATTACTGCTCACACTACCAGTTTGGATACTAGGCGGTCTCATTTACGGCTTATTATTAAAGTATACGAATTCACTACCAAAATAACATCGTCATTCAAATGTGTTTCGTAAATAATTAAAATAATTTTAAACTTAAATAGTATTAATTATGTATCCAATTAATAATTCACTTCACCTGATATGCATGATTTTATTGTTAATGCCATTTCAGGGTTGTGGTCAAATCCAGACAGCCAACGACTCTACAACGAATAAAATTGAAGAAGCAGCAAGAGAAATAATGACGTCTGCAAAAACTTGCGCCCTCATCACCCTGGATCAAGATGGTCGCCCAAGGGCCAGAGCTATGGATCCATTTCTGCCGGAAGGTGATTTTACGGTTTGGTTCGGGACTAATCCAAAGAGTAGAAAGGTGGATCAAATTAAACAGGACGCCAGGGTGACACTTTATTATCTGGCCGATAGTGGTGATGGCTATGTCATGCTTCATGGACTGGCACAAATAGTAAATGACCCAAAAGAAAAAGAAAAACGATGGAAAGATGAATGGGAAGCCTTCTATCCGGACAAAATGGAACACTACGCTTTAATCAAGGTTATTCCTCAATGGCTGGAAGTGATTAGTGAAGCCTATGGTGTTTTTGGCGACCCTGCGACGTGGAAGCCTCCCGTTTTGTTATTTGATGCACATTAGAAGTTATTGAACTTCACCCCTCTATCAAAATAAGTGAATGATTCTATCGAATCAGACAAGCGATATCGGCATCTATCAAAGAAACGTTCGTAACAAAATATCCACCCGGGTGTAACCAATCCAAATTTCTGCGTCAAAAAGTTATTAACAAGATAAAACAACAAGCAGAATATGGATTTATCAGGACAAATCGAAGGGCTGGTCACAATGGCCGTTCAATGGGCACCTAAGTTAGTTGGTGCAATACTCATCATTATTACTGGGTTTTGGATAGCCGGTTGGGCGACAAGACTCATCGGAAAACGGATGGACCGGTCAGAACTCGACAAAGACGTGCAGCCATTTTTAAAATCCCTGGTGAGCGTCATACTCAAGATATTAGTGGTAATCACAGCAGCTGGAATTGTAGGAGTTGAAATAACCGCATTTGCCGCACTTTTGGCCGCCGTTGGGCTCGCAATAGGAATGGCTCTGCAAGGAACACTGGGTCATCTTGCCTCCGGTGTGATGATCCTTTTATTTAAACCTTACCAGGTTGGTGATCTGGTTGATGTACAAGGACAAGTCGGACATGTGGATGAAATTCAAATTTTCAATACCATTTTAAGTTCACTCGACAATAGAAAGGTGATCATTCCAAATGGTGTAGCAACCAGTGGTATCATGACCAATCTCAGTGTCCTCGGAAAATTACGTGTAGACCTCCAGGTAGGCGTGCCTTATGAAGAAGATCTGGACACTTTGCGTGCCATCATTCGTGCAGCTCTGGATACGGTCACTGACCGACTCCCGGATGAACCCACCATCGAAATAGCCAAATTCGGTGAGCACAACCTGGTACTGGACGTTCGACCCTATGCCCATCCTGAAAAATATTGGGATGTGTACTACGGATCATATCATGCTATCAAATCTGCATTTGTAGCCAATAACGTCCCTGTGGCTTACGAAAAACGTATAACAATACCGGCCTAACACATATGTTTTATATCCATCGGTAATCAGTGTGCAATACGTTGCTTACCGATGGGTATAAACACCTATTTTCGCACTAGAAAAAATCATTCTATGCGACTCTTCTGTGCACTCCTCTTATTTTCTCTAATTGTTGCCGGATCATGTACCAACGCCAACGTTGAAGAAGACTTTCCCGGTGAGCCTTGTGTCAATACCACTGCTACCTACAGTGGCGACGTGCAACCCATTATCAAATCAAATTGCTATCGATGTCATGATACGGATACCCGATTTGGAGGTGTATTCCTTGAAGGATATGCCAATGTCGCTGCCTATGCAAACAGTGGTAGCCTCATGAATGTGATTCGAGGAACCAACGGCTACCCGACTATGCCCAACGATAATGCCTCCATGCTTAAATGCGATATTCGCTCAATAGAATTATGGCTCCAGGACGGCGCGGAAAACAATTAGTGCCACCTCTCCCACTCACTTAAGTCAATTAACACCAATTAAATATCAATAAATTATGAAAACGTCTCTTCTCTTTCTTTTTTGCCTCTTCAGTTTTCATGTAGTACTTGGCCAGGATGACGCATTATCATTATTGGATGAAGATGAAGACCCCTATGTCATCGCATCTTTTAAAACCTCTCGAATTGTCAATGGCCACAGTGTCGAGCAACCTCATGGCGGAGTCCTGGATTTTCGAATAAATCACAGGTTCGGATTTATTAATTCAGGTATAGACGATTTATTCGGATTGGATAATGCATCCGCTCGAATTGGATTTGATTATGGAATATCAGATCGATTGATGGTCGGCGTGGGTCGCTCAGGATTCAATAAAATCTACGACGCCTTTGCCAAATACAAATTATTGCGTCAGTCTACTAAAAATACCGGTTCTCCTGTGACCATGTCATTGCTTGGAGAAGTAGAAATAACCACGCTTACATTTCCCGACCCTGAGCTCAACGATGACTTCAGCAGCAGACTTGATTTTGCAGCTTCATTGCTCATCGCGCGAAAATTCAGTGAAGCACTGACTATACAGCTTTCACCCACCTGGGTACACAGAAACCTCGTCGAAACAGCTACAGAAAATAATGACATTTTCGCTCTTGGTGTGGGTGGCCGTATTAAATTGTCTAATCGTGTCACATTCAATGTCGACTATTTTTTGGTTGCTCCGGACCAGTTGGCGGACGTCTATAGAAATAGTATAGCCGTGGGTTTTGATATTGAAACAGGCGGACATGTTTTCCAATTACATTTTACAAATAGTACGGCTATGGTATACAATGGTTTCATTGGAGAAACCACCGGAAAGTTCTTTGATGGCGATATTCATTTCGGGTTTAACGTATCGCGTGTATTCACAATTGGAAAGCGGCAGTAATTCGGACTGAGCTATTTAAAGAAAGATTAAAATCAAATGCACGATTTTCATTCAAATAAGGAGATTTATTTTAAATACCAGTACCTGAATAGTAAGGACTTTGTTCTCCCGTTCATTAAACCGCATGTTGACTTTAATAAAAAATTGGAAATTCTTGAAATTGGATGTGGGGAAGGTGGTGTATTGAAAGCGTTTACTGATCTTGGCCATGACTGTACAGGAATCGAGCTAAGTGCAAGTCGCGTGAAGCTGGCCCACAAATTCATGGCCGACGAAATATCTAAAGGCAATATTCGCTTTATCACACGTAACATATATGATATTGATGTAGCCAAAGACATTGGCCATGGATTTGACGTCATTATATTAAAAGATGTCATAGAACACTTGCCAAAGCAAAAAAGATTTATCAACAAAATTCAGGAATTTTTGAACCCTGACGGAGTTGTATTTTTCGGTTTTCCACCTTGGTACATGCCCTATGGAGGACATCAGCAGATGACATCAAAGAAGATTTTATCGCTCCCCTACTATCATATCTTACCTAAACCGATTTACAAGGCGATATTAAAATTATTTGGTGAGCATGAAAGACATATTAAGGCACTCATGGAAATAAAAGATACGGCCATATCAATCGAGCGATTTGAACGTATCGTTCGTCAAGATAATTATAAAATTATCGGCAGACAATTTTATCTATTCAATCCAATTTATAAATATAAATTTAATTTGAAACCCAGAAAACAATCCGGACTGATAGGAGCTATTCCTTTTGTTCGAAATTTTTTGACAACCTGTGCCTATTATGTCATTAAAAAGGATGATTAATTATGGATTTTTAAATAAAAAAGTCCGTGATAACACAAATTCCTAAGACCAACGATGCTAAACCATTGGAGGTAAAGAATGCCCGATCTACTTTAGAAAGATCATTTTCCTTTACCAGCGTATGTTGATAAAAAAGGGATAGAATAAAAAACAATATTCCTATTCCGGAAATCCACCAAAACCATTCATAACTATCCCGTAAAAATAAACCTGCACTGACCAAACTAATCACAGTGATAAGATGAAAAATCCGTGATAACAAGAGTGCATTTGAACGGCCTAACCAGACAGGAATTGAATGCAGTTGCTCACTGGCATCGAAATCATCATCCTTTAAGGCATAAATAATATCAAAGCCTGCCACCCAAAATACTACAGCTGCTCCCAGTAAAATAACGGGAACAGAAAAGGCTCCGGTTACCGCTATGTAGGCCCCAACAGGCGCCAAACCCAGACCGACACCTAATATGACATGGCACAATGCCGTGTACCGTTTGCTGTAGCTGTAAAACAGAATGACAAATAAAGCAACCGGCGCCAGATAAAGACACAGTGGATTTATCAGTCCGGCAGCAAGAAGGAAACCCAAAGCATTGGCAATGACAAACCATAACGCCCGTTTCGGATGAATCACACCGGCAGGAATTTCGCGGTTTGCTGTACGTGGATTTTTTACGTCAATTTGCCAGTCCACATAACGGTTAAAAGCCATTGCCGCCGATCGTGCAAATATCATACATAATAAAACCAGCAATAAAATACGTCCATCAAAGTATCCCACTTGTCCGGTTCCAATAATGTAGCCCACCAAGGCAAATGGCAAGGCGAAAATTGTGTGACTAAATTTGATCAGGGAAAAATACTTCTTCACGACAGCAAGTAACAAAAAAAAGCCCGAACACAAGGTGTTCGGGCCAAAGATCTTCAATCGGTCATTTATTATTTGGTTTCCGGCTTTTTAGTTTCCGGCTTTTTAGTTTCCGGCTTTTTAGTTTCCGGCTTTACAGCATTTGGATCGGCCTTAACGGTCGCCTTAATCGTCAATCGAGACTGGCCTGGATCAGTATTTGCCGTTACATTGACGAATTTTTGGTCAGGTTTTCCTTCAGGTTGTCCTTTACTCTTACCTCTTGAGTTGTACTCAATTGTAATCTCACCGCCATCACCGGGAGCGATTGGGTCTTTTGGACATTGTGGGACCGTACATCCACACGATCCTTTACAATTTGAAATGATCAAGGGCTCTTTTCCAGTATTTGTAAAAGAAAATGTGTGACGTACTTTGTCACCATCGGTGATCACACCAAAATCATAGGTGGTCTCCTCAAACTTCATAGTAGTTGTAGGTCCGGCAGGCAAAGCATTGGTTTCTGTTCCCGGCTTTTTTGCAAGCTCCATGGTCGCCGACTTCTCAGATGTTGATTTAACGTCCGCGGTTGCATTCTCCTCTACTTTGGCTGCCTTATCAGACTGACAAGAAGTCAATGCGAATGAGCCCATAAGCATCACACATAATAATAGATTCAATAATTTCATTAGTATCAGTTTAATTTGTTTTACAATTGATTGATGGTTCAAAAATAGGCCATTCCGCATGGTTTGCAAGGACATCATCATTGAATAACAATGGATTAACAATTGTAAATCGACCTTGGTTATCTCCTGGATTGTGATTTGTCATTTGATTCTTGTTCTGATCTCGCCTATTAGTTAACAAACAACGATATTTGCGCGAAATCAAGTAAACTTTTTGCTATGGTCCGAATTCAGTTGACTCTTTTAGCCATTTGCTTCCTATTAACAACTTCTTGCGGTGATCGGCCTGCTTCCAACCAGGGCGTATCGACAAACGGCTTTGATGTGACCGGGTATGAAACCAATGCAATGCCCGATGGCGTAACACAGGTCATTAAGCGCGATGGAAATGGACTGATCAAAGAAGAAGGGTATATAGAAAATGGAATGAAGACCGGAATTTGGACGACATATATCGATGATCGCGCCGAAAGTATTACTTCATATGTGGGAGGTCGCAAATATGGCAAGTCCTTTGAGTTTGATCACAGACGACAGATTGTTGAAGAAGCCACGTATGTGAACAATCAACTTTATGGCAAATCGGGCAGTTATAAATTCGGTCGTCCAAAATTGGAAGCTAATTATGTCAATGGTAAACTTCATGGACCTTATAAAAAATACTTTGAATCCGGAGCCGATCAAGGTAAGATCAATCAATACGTGGATTATCTGAATGGGGTAATCCACGGAAAAGTAAAATATTACAACGGATCTGGAGAAGTCACCGTAGAATACGATTATAAAAATGGTAAAAAAACCAGTGGAGGCATGGTTGAATAATTTAAAATGAAATCCACTCCAATCTCATTCGATTTGTTGTCTCATGCTGATGACCTCAAGGTCAAAAAAGATAATGACCAGCTTTTCGTTTGGGATCCCAGTCGAAAAAAATATGTAAGACTGGAACCGGAAGAAATGGTGCGGCAACTGCTCATGCGACACATTCACCTGGCTCTAAAAGTAGGTTACGGACGTATGGTATCTGAAAAACAAATACCAAATTACCAACGAAGCCGATTTGACTTGGGTGTGATGAAGCCCAAAGGGGGATGGAGTTTACTGGCCGAATGCAAAAGTTACAAGGTCAACATTGACCAAAACACACTCGTTCAAATTGCCAAATACAATGCGGAAATTCAGGCGGACTATTTAATGGTCTCAAACGGTCATCAAACGTATGTATGGAAAGCAGGCCCCACACCTCAATTTATTACGGATGAATCACAATTATTATATAAAATCTAAGGCTGACTTATCCTATATTAGCCATCTATAATCATGACTATGATAAATCCTAAAATTCTTCTTACAGGTGCAAGCGGACAAGTCGGTCAGGTGCTCTATCAACACTTAGTGCAGACTTTTGGTGAGGATGCGATAATCGCCTCAGACATCAATCAACTGGACGGCTTTTCGATTTTTGAATACATGGATATAACCGACCAACACAAGATACGGGAAGTCGTCCAACGTCATAAAATAAATCAGATCTATCATCTCGCTGCGATTTTATCCGCTAAGGCTGAACAAAATCCTCAAAAGGCCTGGAATATTAATATGAGTGGGCTTCTAAATATTTTACAAGCCGGTGTGAAATTTAATATTGAAAAAATATTTTTTCCCAGCTCAATAGCCGTATTTGGAAATCACGCTAATCTAATCTCGACAGATCAATTTAGTATCCAACATCCGACAACATTATATGGCATCAGCAAATCAGCCGGTGAAAACTGGTGCCAGTATTATTATGAAAAATACAATTTAGATGTGCGATCCTTGCGTTACCCCGGAATTATAGGATATACGACAACGCCCGGAGGTGGAACAACTGACTATGCCGTGCATATTTATCATGAAGCATTGAAACACAAATCGTTTACCAGCTATATCAGCGAGCATACCACCATGCCTATGATCTACATGGATGATGCCATGCACGCAACTTCACTCCTCATGTCGGCCGATCACGATGCAATCTCCATACGAACATCTTATAATATTCAGGCCCTTTCATTTTCACCTAAAGAAATAGCTGATTCTATTAAAAAATTCATACCGGATTTTACAATAAATTATCTACCTGATTTTCGACAAGATATCGCCGAAAATTGGCCCAGAAAACTGAAAGATGAGGAGGCCCGGAAAGATTGGAATTGGAGCCCTCAATACAAACTCGACCGCATGACAAAAGTCATGTTGGAGAATTTATCACCACAATATATTCACTCATGACTTTTTTAATTAATCGATTATGTTTTCAAACGTAAAAAAAGAACTACAAAAAGAAATAGCCGAAATAAAAGATTCCGGACTGTATAAAGAAGAGCGCATATTAACCACTCCACAAGCAGCGGATATATCTACACAATCAGGAGGCGAGGTAATAAATTTTTGTGCCAATAATTACTTAGGATTATCAGCCAATGCGGAAGTGATCGAAGCTGCAAAGGCCACAATAAACAGCCATGGCTTTGGTCTGTCTTCGGTGCGTTTTATCTGCGGAACACAGGATATTCACAAAACATTAGAACAAAAAATAGCGGCATTTCTGGGTATGGAAGATGCCATTTTGTATGCAGCTGCGTTTGATGCAAATGGCGGATTATTTGAACCTCTTCTCACAAAAGAAGATGCGATCATTTCGGACGAGTTAAATCATGCCTCGATAATAGATGGGATCAGATTATGTAAAGCACAGCGTTTGCGCTACAAGCACAGTGACATGGCAGATCTCGAGGTGCAATTAAAACTTGCTGCCGGTGCCCGACGTAGAATGATTGCGACAGATGGCGCATTTTCCATGGATGGCACCATTGCTCAACTCGATAAAATATGCGACCTCGCAGACAAATACGATGCTATGGTCATGGTTGATGAGTGTCATGCCACAGGCTTCATGGGTAAATCCGGACGCGGCACACATGAATACCGGGGTGTTATGGACCGTATTGATATCATTACAGGTACGTTTGGTAAAGCGCTAGGAGGAGCCTCTGGAGGATTTACGGCAGCAAAAAAAGAAATTGTCGAGATACTGCGACAACGATCACGCCCCTATCTATTCTCAAATACCCTCGCTCCTTCCATCGTCGGTGCTTCGATCAAAGTAGTCGACATGCTCACCTCCACAAATGATTTGCGTGACAAACTTGAACGCAATACCATGCGTTTTAGGGAGAAAATGACTACAGCCGGATTCGATATTTTGCCGGGCGTTCATCCGATCGTTCCGATCATGTTATATGATGCCAAATTATCCCAGGACTTTGCCAATGCCTTATTAAATGAAGGAATTTATGTGATCGGATTCTTTTTTCCTGTTGTTCCAAAAGGAAAAGCACGAATTCGTGTGCAAATCTCAGCCGGCCACGAAGATCATCATATTGATAAAGCAGTCCAGGCTTTTACAAAAGTAGGCCATGAATTAGGCGTATTGAATAAATAATTAAATACTATTAATGTGAAACTTCCTCAAAAAACCGACTATTCATCTTTTTTATTATTCCTTATCCCACTACTCTTTTATTCATGTAAAAAGAATAAACCGGTGGAAGTTACTGAACCATACACAATTAATTATGTAGCAAAAGGACAAGAAGCTATGGTCGTATCGGCCCATCCTTTAGCTTCTAACATAGGCGTTGAAATCATGAAAAAAGGTGGCAATGCAGTCGATGCGGCAATAGCCGTACAATTCGCGCTGGCCGTGACCTATCCGCGCGCAGGAAATATTGGCGGTGGTGGATTTATGGTCATTCGTGATAAAGATGGAAAACCATATGCCCTGGATTATCGGGAAAAAGCACCGGCTGCCGCTTCCAGGGATATGTATTTGGACAGTCTGGGAAATGTAATTAAAGGATTAAGCGTGACGGGCCACCTGGCTGTGGGTGTTCCCGGGGCAGTTCACGGATTATATACAGCCTGGGATAGTTTGGGTCAAATCGAAAAGTTCTCTACACTAATCGAACCGGCAATTAAAATTGCACGTGAAGGGTTCAAAATAAACACCAGCGAGGCTACAAGACTTAATAAATACCGACCCGACTTCGAGAAATTTCATGAAAACACGTCTCCTTTTCTCAAAGACGACTGGAATACCGGACAGCTGCTGATACAATCAGATCTGGACCGCACGTTGCAGCGCATTGCTGATGCAGAGGGTCCGGCCGGTTTTTATACAGGTGAAACTGCACATCTGATTGAAGCAGAAATGAAAAAAGGAGGCGGCATAATCACAAAAAAAGATTTAATCGATTATTCGGCTAGCTGGCGAAAACCTCAAATTGGCTACTACAAACACCATAAAATAATCAGCATGCCTCCGCCATCAAGTGGCGGCATCGCCCTACTACAATTACTTGAAATCGTTGAGCAACATTCCATTGCTGACATGGGACATCAATCGGTTGAATATATCCATCTGCTTGCAGAAGCAGAAAGACGGGTCTATGCCGACCGGGCACAATACCTGGGAGATGAAGATTTTGTCGATGTCCCGGATGAAAAATTGCTGGATTCACTTTATCTGATTGATCGCATGTCCGATTTCGATAAATCAAAAGTCACGTTAAGCAGCAGTATTGGAGCAGGGGATATAGAAATCCAACTGGAAAGTTTTGAAACGACCCACACAAGTGTTGTTGATTCGGCAGGGATGGCGGTGTCGGTAACTACGACACTTAATTTGAACTATGGTTCGAAAGCCATTGTCAACGGTGCCGGCTTTTTTCTGAATGATGAGATGGACGACTTCAGTGCAAAACCCGGTGTTCCAAACTCTTTTGGTTTGATCGGAAATGAGGCAAATGCAATTCAACCCGGTAAACGCATGTTGAGTAGCATGACACCAACCATCGTCGAAGAAGATGGTGAAGTCCTGCTGGTTGTCGGAACACCCGGAGGCAGCACAATCATCACGTCTGTGTTTCAGGTTATATTAAATGTACTGGAACACGACATGGAATTGAAAGAAGCTGTTTTTGCTCCTCGATTTCATCACCAATGGTTACCCGATAAAATATTCACTGAACCAGACATGTGGTCAGATTCCATACGGAACGAGCTGGCGCAAATGGGCTATTCATTTGACGAATATGATCGTATCGGTTTAGTAAAAGCTATTAAAATGGAACCGGATGGATCTGTCACCGGAGTCGGTGACCGACGGACTGATGATCATGCTTCCGGCTACTAAAAATCACCGGTACTCTTGAACTTTGGTACTCTTGAACTTTGGTACTCTTGAACTTTGGTACTCTTGAACTTTGGTACTCTTGAACTTTGGTACTCTTGAACTTTGGTACTCTTGAACTTTGGTACTCTTGAACTTTGGTACTCTTGAACTTTGGTACTCTTGAACTTTGGTACTCTTGAACTTTGGTACTCCGGCACTCCGGCACTCCGGTACTCCGGCACTCCGGTACTCCGGCACTCCGGCACTTCGGTACTCCGGCACTCCGGCACTCCGGCACTCTGGCACTCCGGCACTCCGGCACTTCGGTACTCCGGCACTCCGGCACTCCGGCACTTCGGTACTCTGGCACTCCGGCACTCCGGCACTTCGGTACTCCGGCACTCCGGCACTCCGGCACTCCGGCACTCCGGCACTCCGGTACTCCGGCACTCCGGTACTCCTACTCTATTTCACCAAAAACAAACTGAATGATATTGGCTCCCATATCAAGAGCAGCTTTACGTATTTCAGGTGGATCATTGTGTACGGTTGCGTCTTCCCATCCATCTCCAAGATCGCATTCATATGTGTACAAGCATATTAATCGCCCTTCCCAAAATAATCCAAAGGCCTGAGGTGGATTCTCATCGTGTTTGTGAATTTTTGGAAGCCCACTTGTGAATGTTGAAAACTGCTTATAGATCAAGTGGTCGTCTGGTAATTCTATAAACTCTAATTCCGGAAAAACAGATTTCATAGCCGGACGAACAAATGGATCCATACCATAATTATCATCAATATGTAAAAAACCTCCTCCTAATAAATAGGTTCTGAGATTTTCGGCGTCGCTTGTAGAAAATACAACATTTCCATGACCCGTCATGTGAATAAATGGATAATTAAATAAATCCGCACTTCCGACTTCCACGGTCGCATAGTCAGATTTGAGATCCATATCCAGAAGTTGATTACAGTGCTGGGCCAAATTGCGCAAACTCGTAGGATTCGCATACCAATCTCCACCACCCTGGTATTTTAATAATGCCAATTGAACGTCTGATTGAGCCTGACTCAAACCGGCCGAAACAAGAACAAAAATAATTAAGAGTATATTTTTATTTATTCCCATCATTTGATTGTCTTTTGTTTTGAATGGTGGATATGGCCATAATCCCGGCTGTTTCCGTCCGTAAGCGCTGATCACTTAATTTGACAGGTTTGAATCCTATCTGTTCAGCCATAATGTATTCCTCTTGTGTGAAATCTCCTTCAGGACCAATCAGAATGATCGTACTTTTGTTCACATCGGTATTAATTAACCAGGGATTTTTTCCTTCTATTTTTCCAATATATTTTTGACCATAATCTTTGTCCAAGTTGAACAAAAAATCCTTGTAAGAAACCATTTCATGAATACGCAACAGGTTAGTTCGCAAACATTGTTTCATTGCCGATATAGCCAGTCGTTTTGATCGTTTGGTTTTGAATTCCTTTCGAAGAGTTCGTTCAGTGTGAATCAGGTATATGTCCGTCAATCCCAATTCGACTCCTTTTTCGATCAAATCTTCTATCCTCGAAGCTTTTTTGGTCGGGGCGATAGCGACGGCGACTTTCGAAGGCTCTCTGTCTTTTTTGACTAGCTTCAGCGGTTTAAATGTCACCGACGACCTACCCAGGCTTAAAATTTCAGCCTGCCAGAGGTTCCCATCCCCGTGTGTGATGTAAGCCAGGTCGCCTACCTTCTTGCGCATCACCTTGCTCAGATGTCTGGATTCGTCATCATCTCCAAATGCCCTGGTATCCGTAATTTTATAAACGTAGTAGAGTTCCATATTCAAGTTGTTCTGTATTCTTCCTTAAACCTTTGAAAAACGCGAATTTACCATTTGAATTGTACCTTTGGCCGACTTTTGAGGAACAGTGCTCTATAAAGATTGTTTTAAGACTTCCTTTGCAACTATTTTAGCCCTGGCTCGGTTAAGCTGTCTGGTGATCTCAAGCGACGTAATGCTTGAATCAGGACATTCCTGAACCAATAGAAATTAAATAAATTAATCGTATCAAGTGCATGAAACGGACACGGAAGCGTTATTGCTCTTGAAATTATAAAACAGTATTAGATGAGCGTATGGATCATGATAGTTCAGTTTTTTCTGAGCTTGTCTTTGTTAATCATATTACACGAATTTGGACATTTCATCACCGCGAAGTGGTTTAACACGCGGGTTGAAAAATTCTATCTCTTCTTTGATCCCTGGTTTTCACTTATAAAGAAGAAAATCGGAGGCACCGAATATGGTATCGGATGGTTACCCCTGGGCGGGTATGTGAAGATCTCCGGGATGATCGATGAAAGTATGGACAAGGAACAAATGAAAGGACCGGCTCAGCCATGGGAGTTTCGATCAAAGACAACCTGGCAACGATTGATCATCATGTTGGGTGGGGTCATTGTCAACTTTTTATTGGGCTTTTTCATTTTTGCCATGATGCTTTGGCAATGGGGTGAATCATATTTACCGGCTCAATCCGTTGACCAGGGTATTTACGTCGATTCTGTAGGTTATGATTTAGGACTGCGCACCGGAGATGAAATTTTACAGATAGGCGACTTCCCGTTTGAGAAATTCTCTGATGGTGATGTCATGCGTCATATCATTCTGGATGATGCCAGGACGATCACAATCAATCGAGCAGGAAAACAAATAGATATTCCGGTAGAAGACCAATATGCTGAAATGTTTGCTAGTGCCGACTTTAAAGGACAGCGATTATTTACTGCACCATTTCCATTTATTATTAAAAAAGTAAATAAAAAAACACCTGCTGAAAAAGCTAATCTGCAAGCAGGCGATCAGGTCATCTCAATTAATGGAAAACCGACCTTGCAAGCTGCTGACTTTTTTAAAGAAATAAAACCTTACAAGGCACAGGCCATTACGCTTGGAATTCTACGTGACAACCGCGAAATCGACGTCGATTTGACGACCACCGAAAATGCCACCATCGGAGTCTTTGCTCAAATGGAAGATCACTTTTATGAGATGGCATATGAGAAATATGGCTTCTTTGAATCCTTTCCTGCAGGGGTGAGTAAAGGCATGAATATCCTGGGCGATCAGATTAAGGCATTCGGTAAAATTCTCTCCGGAAAAATAAAAGCAACAGAAAGCCTGGGAGGGCCGATCATGATTGCGACCATGTTTCCGAGCGAATGGGATGCACAAGTATTTTGGCGCATGACAGCAATTTTATCGTTGATTCTCGGGTTCATGAATTTACTCCCTATCCCGGCATTAGATGGCGGTCACGTGTTGTTTTTGCTTTGGGAAATGATCACAGGAAAAAAACCCAGTGACAAGTTTATGGAAATTGTCACAGTGGCAGGATTTATTATTTTGATCATATTTATGATTTTCGTGTTTGGCAATGATATTCGCCGATATTTCTTTTAGTGTGAATTTTTTTAAATTGTTTGACATACCGATAGATTTATTTCCGGACCAATCCGTAATACAATCAACCTATTATATCTTATCCAAAAAATATCACCCGGATATCAATCAAGCCGCAGATCCGGAATTGTATTTTGAGATTTTAGAAATGTCGGGTAAAGTCAATACGGCATACAAAACCCTGACCGACTTCGATCAACGACTCAACTATATCCTGAATGAATTTGGCGTGTTGGAAGGTCAAAAGGAAGATTTACCCCCTTCATTTTTAATGGAGATAATGGATTTGAATGAAGCGATCATGGATATTGATGAGAATGAAGAAAAACGAGCAAACCTGATTAAACAAATCACGCAACTAGAAGAAGATAATTTGGAGAACTTGAAAGAGATCTGGCAAAACATCAACCCGGATGACCCGGATATGAAGCAGTTGAATCGATTGAAAAGTTGCTATTATCAGCGAAAATATCTGTTGCGCATCCGTGAAAATTTGAATAGTTTTGCGGCGCGATAAGAGTAGACAGTAGACAGTAGACAGTAGACAGTAGACAGTTGACAGTTGACAGTGAACAGTTGACAGTGAACAGTTGTCAGTGAACAGTTGACAGTGAACAGTTGTCAGTGAACAGTTAGCAGTGGGTTGTTCGATTTAGCCGACAACTGTCAACTAAAACATTGCCGAAGTGGCGGAATTGGTAGACGCGCTGGATTCAAAATCCAGTTCTGGCAACAGAGTGGGGGTTCGATTCCCCCCTTCGGTACGAAAATGAGTGTGCGTGAGAGAGTTTGAGTGTGAGTGAGGGAGAGTGGCGTGAGTGTGGAAGTATTCCAATCTTCGCGCATTTGCCTCCGCGTACGAAGTGAATGAGAGCCGAAATGGCGGAACTGGTAGACGCGCACGTTTCAGGGGCGTGTGTCCGTAAGGACGTGGGGGTTCGACTCCCCCTTTCGGCACGAACGTGGGAGAAGAAGTTTATCCGCCGCAGGTGGAACTCCCCCTTTCGGCACAAGCTAATATTCATCACGCAGTCCATTATTTGTGATTCAACATTTCCAAATCTCCCTTCCTCCATATCCTCGCGGATTTCATCTGATTACACGAAACGTTATAGAAGCACTTCCCCAATTACCTGAACAAGGCATTCTGCATCTCTACATAAAGCACACATCGGCTGGATTGACCATCAATGAAAACGCTGACCCTTCAGTTCGTGTAGACTTCGAATCGATATTCAACGACCTCGTTAAAGAAAATCTTCCTTACCTCACACACACTTTGGAAGGATCAGATGACATGCCGGCTCATATCAAAGCCAGCCTGGTTGGCTCGTCTATCAGTATACCTATCGTCAATGGTAGATTGGACCTGGGAACCTGGCAAGGGATCTTTCTGTGTGAATTTAGAAATCGTGGTGGAAATCGAAGATTGACGGCCACACTGATGACTTAGTCATCAGATGACTAAGTCATCAGTCCCTTCGCAAATTCTTCAAAAAACCGGATGGACTCCGGATTACGCATGGCGCCTTTGTTTAAGGAGTCTCCCGTAGACATACCCATCAGGATTTTCTTGATCGGAGCTTCCATTTTTTTACCGCTGATGGTATAGGGAATATCGGGTATGGCAATGATTTCATCCGGCACATGTCGTGGTGAGTACGTCGAGCGCAGGGTAGAATTAATTCTCTTTTTTAATTCATCATTTAATTCTATACCATTATTTAAAATAACAAATAGGGGCATATAATGTCGTCCACCGGACATTTCAATATTTACAATTAAGGCATCTTTTATTTCTTCTATATCATTTATTGCGCGATATATTTCGGCTGTACCGATCCGAATACCCTGCCGATTTAATGTGGCATCCGACCGCCCATAAATAATTAAACTACTACGGTCAGTAATTTCTACCCAATCGCCATGGCGCCATATACCAGGAAACATCTCAAAATAACTCGAGGTATAACGCTCAAAATTTTTATCATTCCAGAAATAAATAGGCATGGAAGGCATTGGCTTTGTAATGACCATTTCCCCTACCCTGCCATTTTCATGATTTCCAATGTCATCCCAGGAATATAAAGCACAACCCAGAGCACGACATTGAATTTCACCCATGCAGACAGGGTATACCGGGCAACCACCAACAAAGGCTGTGCAGATATCTGTTCCTCCACTCATCGAACATAACCACAAATCCTTTTTTACATGTTTATATACCCAATCGAAACTCTCAGGAGGCAAGGGTGAGCCCGTGGAGCCAATAGAACGTAAAGACGATAAATCAAACTGATCACCCGGATGACTGCCGGCTTTCATACAAGCCACAATAAATGGTGCACTTGTCCCGAAGTGATTAATTTTTGCCTCTTCCACAAACTGCCACATAGCCTCCAGATCCGGATATGCCGGACTACCATCATACAACACGATAGTCGCCCCCGCCAACCAACTCGCATGGACATAGTTCCACATCATCCAGCCTGTCGTAGAAAACCAAAAGAATCGCTCACCGGCATGCACGTCATTATGGAATGTCAAATATTTTACGTGCTCCAATAAAACACCTCCATGGGAATGCGTGATGGCTTTAGGAGCCCCGGTTGTACCTGATGAAAATAAAATCCAAATAGGATGATCAAATGGTAATCGCCGAATGATTAATTCAAATGCAGACAGCGGTAATTCATTCCAATTTTGACCACCCTCAATTATTTCTTCTCCTAAAAACGGGACGATTAATAAATATTCAGTCTTGTCCAGTTTATTAAAAATATTCTCGACAACTTCCCGTTTGTCATGTGGTTTTCCATTATAGGTATATCCATCCACGCCGATTAATACTTTGGGTTCAATTTGCTCAAATCGATCAACTACGCTGTCCACGCCAAAATCCGGGCTGCAACTTGACCAAACCGCACCGAGTCCCACAATTGCTAAAAATGCGATGGATGCTTCGGGTATATTAGGTATGAATGCAGCAACCCGATCACCCGGTTCTACACCACAATTCAACAGGTAAGCCTGGACTGCAATTACTTTTTGCCTGACTTCCCTCCAACTCCACTCCGATAACGCATGTTTTTCTGTTTTCCAGATAATGGCCGGATTATCTTCACTCGATACACTCCATATGCGCTCCGTATAATTCAGTTGAACATGCTTAAACCAGGATGCTTGAGGCATTTCACCTTCTAAAGCCGGTTGCAGTTCTCCGTCAAATGGTAATTTAAAGTAGGAGAACATAGAAGTCCAAAATTCATCGATGTGGTCAATCGACCACTGCCACATGTCCTGATAGGATTCAAAATGCGTCTGGTACTTATTCTCCAACCAGGACTTGTATTGAAACAAGTTTGAATGTTCGATGAAGGCTTGAGTAGGTTGCCATAACTTGGTCATAGGTGTGAACCGATTTAAAATTGACAAAGAATGAAGGCAAAATAATACATTTACCCCGCAATACGATTTAAAATGCCTATGTCAAAGATTAAAAAGATCCTCATTGCCAACCGGGGTGAAATCGCTGTGCGTATCATGAAATCTGCCCGGAAAATGGGCATTAAAACGGTAGCGATTTACTCAGAAGTTGACCGCAATGCCTTACATACACAGGTTGCCGACGAGGCAGTTTATGTTGGTCCGGCAGACTCCAGTGCTTCCTATCTCAACATGGATCGGATCCTCCAGGTGGCAAAAGATACCTCAACAGATGCCATCCATCCTGGATATGGTTTTTTGAGTGAAAATGCCCGATTTGCCGAGGCTGTTTTAGCTGCCGGATTAATTTTTGTTGGTCCGACCAGTCATGCAATCAAGGTCATGGGTAGCAAATTGGCTGCCAAAGAAGCGGTTAAACCCTTAGGTGTACCCATGGTACCGGGTACGGATTCTGCGGTTACAACGCTGAAGGAAGCTAAAGAAGCAGCTAACCAAGTTGGCTATCCGGTGCTCATCAAAGCATCAGCCGGAGGCGGGGGAAAAGGTATGCGAATTGTTGAGGCAGAGCCTGATCTTCAGGAACAAATGGATCGCGCCGTGAGTGAAGCAACATCATCGTTTGGTGATGGAAGCGTTTTTATTGAGAAATATATTCAACGTCCAAGGCATGTCGAAGTCCAGGTACTATTTGACAATCATGGAAATGGTGTATACCTCTTTGACAGGGAATGTTCCATACAACGCCGGCATCAAAAAGTAATCGAAGAAGCCCCTGCCAATGACCTTCCCGATAAGGTGCGTGTAGCCATGGGGGAAGCAGCGATTAAAGTTGGTCAATCTGTTAACTATACAGGTGCAGGGACTGTTGAATTTCTCGTTGATAGCGATTATCATTTTTATTTCCTGGAAATGAACACGCGATTGCAAGTGGAACACCCCGTGACCGAATTAATAACAGGAATTGATCTGGTAGAACAACAGATTCACATTGCCGAAAATAAAGAATTAACTATTCAACAGGATCAGTTAATGAAATCAGGCCATGCGATAGAACTTCGAATTTATGCGGAAGACCCCGAAAATGATTTTCTCCCTTCTACCGGAGTTTTGGAGCAATATGAAATACCTAATATAAAAGGGATAAGAATAGATCATGGATATATTGCCGGCCAGGAAATTCCCATTTATTATGATCCAATGATCGCCAAATTGATCGCCTATGGTGCGAATAGGGATGAAGCTATTAATAAATTGAGAAAAGCAATTTTGGAATTTAAAATTAAAGGAATAAAATCTACATTACCTTTTGGATTGGCTGTACTGAATAATAAAGTGTTTTTATCAGGAAAATATTCTACAAATTTTATCGAATCCGACTATCGAAAAGACGATTTACTAGCGCTCATACATGATGCACAATTCATTGCGGATCTTGGTAAACTTCTTTTGAATGAAAAACGAAATCTCTTACAACGATAAAATGGAAATCAAGCCGTTAAGCTCGTCTGGCCCTTCAATTCCTGAATCAGGCCTGATTGAAGTCGAATAAGTTCCAGGAGATCAGCCGATGAGGAAGAACGCTCTTGTACCGGAATTTTTTGATTAAACGTACTGATCACTTTTTCAACATGCCATAATTCCTGGATAGACTCCTGAGGCATGAGATATGGTTCGAATTCAGTATTATCAGAATGGAGGTGAAGTGCTCCATGCTTTGATAATCTATTTTTTATTCGTTTAATAACAAGATCTTCTTTGCTTACGACGATGTAAACCTGGTCGTCTTGTATTTGCTTTTCCCAAAAATCCGGTTGGATATAACGACATACGACAATCTCACCCGGTCGAATAGTAGGCATCATACTCTCCCCTTCTATCTCAAAGGAGCGAAATGTACCGAAACGATGTTCCATTCCGGGAATCGCATATGTCATCAAGGACTCTATGGCCTCCAAAGGTGCAGCATCAGCTGTATAACCGGCTTGCGCCTTCGTAGGTACATGCAATATATTTTCATTCCCAACACTGTCTGTGACCACCGTGAGTACGCGTAACCCACTGTTTAAACTTTCATCGCGCAGATATGGACCATCACCAGTGTAGAGATAAATCGGATTGAAAGCATACTTGTCTACAGCCCGTTCCACAAGCGATAAAGTCACCTCTCTCCTGCCCTTTAAAATCTCATTCCAGCTTTGTGGATGAAATTCCAGGGACATGGCAAACTGCCGCGCAGAGCGCACAGCATTGTGATTACGCAATTGTTGATAACATTCAATAAATCGAATGGTGACTTTACTATTCATTCTGATTGAGCGTGCTAAAACCTACTTTCAGAACAAATATAGAATAATCATTATATGTAAACAAGTATTTTATACATATAAACAAATTATTAAAAAAGATAATAGATAAAACTCGTCGAATTGAGCCATGTGGCGGTTCATTGAATCCGCATGTCAAAAATGAATTTTTCAGGTAAAAATCCAGCTACAGATTGGATTGGGCTGCTCGAACGATTGCAATGAATTGATGTTCATCCAATGAGGCACCACCAATAAGTCCGCCATCCACATCGGCTTGCCCGAAAATCTCGGCAGCATTCACGGGCTTAACACTCCCGCCATATAATAGTGAAGTTCGAACTGCCACATCATCATCAAACATCTTAACTAGCTGTGCCCGTATGAAGGCATGCATCTCCTGCGCCTGTTTGGGACTTGCTGTTTTCCCGGTACCTATGGCCCAGACCGGTTCATAAGCCACTGTAAGATATATCATCTGATCACTCGTTAAGTGGCCCAGACCCTCCGCCAGTTGATTTGCAACGATTTCTTCTTCACGTCCTGCCTCACGTTCATCGAGGGTCTCACCAATACAGTAAACAACATGTAACCCATTTTTCAGCGCCAAATCAATTTTTTGTTGAAGCACCTCGCCTTTTTCATCAAATTGCTGTCGTCTTTCTGAATGCCCGATGATGACATACTTTACACCACAAGAAGCTAACATTTCCGCTGACACTTCTCCCGTATAAGCGCCGGATGCCGCCAAATGGCAGTTCTGCGCGCCAATGGAAATATCCCGATTCTCCTGTCGAAGTTGGTCAACAAGTGGAATGATGTAAGGATAGGGAGGACAAATCAATACTTCAAGCGATCTGGAACTGGAAACCTGTTTTGCCAAAGCACTCACCAGCTTCAATCCTTCTGCGTAATGCAGATTCATTTTCCAATTACCCGCGACAATAATTTTTCGGTTCATCGTATGTTCAATTTGAGCCCTCATAGTTAAACAATAGATTTGACAAAGTCAACATCAAAGATGTGTATATTAGGTCATTATTGCGTCAAGGGGAATCAAATTCCGTATCTTCGCTCTCTTCCGCAAACCTATGATAACAACTTAAATGTCAGCGCTAAACTATTCACACCTAACTGTAGATAATGTAGAAATTCCATATCAGCATAGAGATATTAGTTGGCTGGATTTTAATTACCGCGTCTTACAAGAATCAAAGGATCCGAGAGTCCCATTATTTGAGCGAATTAAATTTCTTGCCATTTACTCAAATAACCTGGACGAATTTTTTCGGGTTCGGGTAGCCAACAATCGAAATCTTATTCGAGTTGGTAAAAAGACTCAAAAACGACTTGAATTTGACCCCAAAGAAATTCAAAAGAAAATTATTTCCATTGTAAATAAACAGCAAGTAGAATTTAGTGACATAGTTAGCAAACAAATCATTCCCGCATGTTGCGAGTATAATATTCACTTCATTCGACCCAATGAGTTGGCAGAAGAACAGGAAGCGTTTATTGATACTTTTTTCAATGACAATATGCTGCCTTATGTTCAACCCGTTTTATTACAAAAAACTAAAATAAAACCCTTTTTCAACAATGCTGCCCTCTATTTGGCCATTCACCTCAAAGATCGGAGTCAAAAACGCCCAAAGTCTCAGTATGCCATTGTTAATATCCCATCTAATCATCTCCCGCGATTTGTTTTACTCCCCTCTGAAGGAAAACGCAAAAATATTATCATGTTGGATGATGTGGTTAGATCACGCATTCAATACTTTTTTCCGGGCTATCATATTGTTGAGAGCTATTCAATGAAGTTGAGTCGCGATGCAGAATTGTATATTGACGATGAATTCTCAGGTGACTTGATTAACAAAATAGCAAACAGCCTCAAGAAGCGAAATGTAGGTCCGGCATCCAGGTTAGTCTATGACAGAACCATGCCGAAAAAAATGTTGAATTTTCTAACAACCATTTTAGAAGTTTCAGATCTCGATTTATTTCAGGAAGGTCGATATCACAATAATTTTGATTTTTTTCAATTTCCAACATTTAAATATTCTCATTTAAAAAATAGCACCTTAAAGCCTATTCCAGTACTTGAACTGGAACACGCTGACGATATCTTCGCTGCCATTCGCAGTCGCGACCATTTAATACATCCCCCTTATCATAGTTATGCAAGTGTCATCCGGTTATTTGAAGACGCCGCTAAAGACCCCAAGGTCACTCATATTAAAGTCGTTCAATATCGAGTTGCTAAAGTATCCAGGATAATGGATGCTTTAATCTTCGCTGCTAAAAGTGGAAAACATGTTTCTGTCTTTGTTGAGGTGAAGGCTCGATTCGATGAAGAACTAAACCTAATTTGGGGTGCCAAACTGGAAAAACATGGCATTCATGTGCGCTACAGCATTCCAGGTCTCAAAGTTCATTCCAAGATTGCATTAATCAGACGTCGCGAAGGCCGGTATATGAGACTGTATTGTTATCTGTCCACTGGCAATTTTCATGAGCAAACAGTTAAAATATATAGCGACATAGGTTTATTTACTGCTAATGAAAAATTGATCAAGGAGGTGGCTCAGGTATTTTCAATCCTGGAAACCACACACTTAAAAGATTACAAATTCGAACACTTGCTCGTTGGTCAATTCAATCTCAGAGATGAATTGAATGAATTAATTGAATATGAAATGGATCAGGCCAAAGAAGGCAAACCGGCATCGATTACACTTAAAATGAACAGCTTACAGGATCCGGCCATGGTCAAAAAACTGTATGAAGCAAGTAATGCCGGAGTTAAAATCCGACTAATTATTCGCGGTATATGTTCGCTTGTTCCGGGATTAAAAAAATGGAGTGACAATATAAAAGCAATTAGCCTTGTAGATCGATATTTAGAACATACGCGTATTTTTCTTTTTCATCACAGCGGTGAAGATAAAATGTATGCCAGTAGTGCTGATTGGATGACCAGAAACCTAAGCCGTCGTATCGAGACTGTTTTCCCGATATTAGATCCGAATATTAAAAATGACCTGATCGACTTATTGGAAATCCAATGGAGCGACAACACGAAAACCCGTTTTATTCACCATAGAAAAAACAATACGTATAGAAAAGGTAAGCGGGTTCTTACTGTTCAGGCTCAAATAGAAACATATTATTACTACAAAAGAAAAGAAGAAAAATTAGTTTAGCATGCCAGATGAACTTGAGTCAATATCCCCTATCGATGGTCGATACCGAAATAAAACTGCGGAACTTGCCCCCTATTTTTCCGAACTTGGATTAATTAAATATCGATTACTTGTCGAAATACGCTATCTCCTTTATTTGAAAGAGCTTGACCTTCCCCAATTAAAGTCCATGTCCACTGACAAGATCAAAGTGATCGAGCAATCGGTGATTGATCTAAGTATCGAGGATGCGGAACAAATAAAAAAAATCGAATCCGTCACAAATCACGATGTCAAGGCAGTAGAATATTTTTTAAAGGAAAAACTGACCTCAGTCGGGCTTCACAACTACGTAGAATTTGTACACTTTGGATTGACTTCACAAGACATAAATAACACCGCCATACCGCTCTCGTTGAAAGAAGGTATGGCCGAAGTGATGTATCCACTCATGCTAGATCTGGTAGAAACGCTGACACAAATGGAGCGCGTGTACGAACACGTTTCGATGCTGGCCCGGACACATGGCCAACCGGCGTCTCCTACTATGTTGGGCAAAGAAATAGGTGTTTTTCGAAGTAGACTCAATGATCAACTCCCCCTTTTATATGCTGTACCATTTCGGGCTAAATTTGGAGGTGCCACCGGAAATTTCAATGCACATGTTGTGGCTTATCCGGAAATTGACTGGCATAAAGCAGCTAAAACCTTCGTTGAGGAAAAACTAGGGTTATCACGTACACATCCGACAACACAGATCGAACCATATGATATGCTGGCCGCCCATTGCCATGGATTTATGCGGTTCAATACAATATGTTTGGACCTCTGCCGTGACATCTGGACTTATATTTCTATGGACTATTTCACACAAAAAGTAGTGGCCAATGAAGTGGGTTCTTCTGCTATGCCACATAAGGTCAATCCAATAGACTTTGAGAATGCCGAAGGAAATTTAGGCGTGGCAAATGCGCTTTTTTCTCACCTGGCCGAAAAACTACCCATTTCAAGACTACAACGCGATCTGAGCGACAGCACCGTGTTACGAAATATAGGTGTGCCTTTATCTCATAGTCTCATCGCCTATAAGTCGATTTTAAAAGGCATATCACGCCTGGAGGTCAACCGTCAAAAAATCAAGTCCGACCTTAATGGACAATGGGCCGTATTGTCAGAAGCCATTCAAACCATTCTGCGGCGTGAGGGATTCGAGCGCCCGTACGAGCTTTTGAAGTCGCTTTCACGTGGTAATCGAGCCATCGACAAGGAAGCCATCCATCATTTCATTTCGACACTTGACATCAGCGATGAAGTGAAGTCAGAACTCTATACCCTGACCCCATTAAACTACGTCGGTAAATAGCCTTTGAATCACGCATAGAAAATCGCTGATAAAACTTTTTAAATACTTACTTTTGCTCCACCCAAATCAAAAAAACTGCCCGGGTGGTGGAATTGGTAGACACGCAGGACTTAAAATCCTGTGGCCTTAACGGCCGTGCGGGTTCAAGTCCCGCCCCGGGTACCACCTTCGACAAAGCTTAATTCCGATAGCTCATTCGCCTAAAGAAATGACGGTAACCACTGCACTAGTGGATACGCTGTCTTCCACTGACCATAAGATCGCTATTGCAAATATTTTTTACGATTAGCCACAATGACCCATCTATAAATGACCCACGCAAAGCCAAGGGTGGTGAAAAAGGAGAACATCGCATAAACCAGAGCAGGCTTACTCATCTCTACATTCGCCAGAAAAACAGATGCAATGACCAGGGCCAGGGTGGTATTTTGAAGACCTACTTCTATACCAATGGTAACACAACTCGTTTTTCGCTGAATCAATCGCGTAGCAACATAATATGCGACAAGCATAGAGCCGACTTGAAGTGATATAGCAACGGGAAGTAATTGTACAATTTCTTCTGCTGACAGACCTGCACCCCCATAATCTTTGTTTCCAAAGTATTTAATACCATAGACCGTTCCTAACAAAATGATATTGACGACTTTCAAGGGATTCCTCAATCTCAAGCTCATCTTCGGAAGATAATAGTTAAATACCAACCCGATAAATGCGGGTAATAAAATAATAAAGAAAACGCGCGCCATGGTCTCCCCAAACGGTAAATGAAATTGAGATTGAGTTTCCAAAAAATAATCAAGCGCTAAATTGGTTCCAAGCGGGATCATAATTAAAATCAGAAAACTGTTAATCGTAGTCAACGAGATAGAGAGGGCAACATCAGCATTTATTAAATAACTCACAAAGTTTGACGTGGTCCCTCCCGGACAAAATGAAACAATTAAGAAACCTACCTTAAATAACGGGTCAAGGTCTGTAAAACTCAAGACGATAAAAGTCAATAACGGCAGGAATAACATCTGGAGACCCAAACCCAAAATAAGACTGGCCGGACGCATGAATATTCGCCTGAAATCTGTAAATCTCAAGGTGGCTCCAATCGCAAACATGATCAGAACCAAGACCAGGGATAAAAAGTCATCTATCGTCAACCAATCCGTCATAGCCAACGAATATAGAATAATTTACAGGTCTTCCCTTCCTCCTTTAAGACGTCTATCTTCACGCCTCTTCTCTTTAGCGCAGAAAGACTTATATTTAATACCCTCATGAATAGATCATGAGATCTTATTAATTTATTTGAGAATAAGAAAACCAAATATGTTTCCTTTTAAAGTTTGCTGCATAAAATCAATTGCCGAAGCCAGATTAGCAATGCAGTACGGAGCAGTGGCAATTGGACTAGTCAGCGAAATGCCGAGCGGGCCAGGACCGATTTCTATTGCGAAAATAAATTCTATCGCAACATCGATGAGCGGGCTTATTTACACCTGGATATTAACTAGTAAAACATCGACCATTGATATAATGGCTGAATACGAACAAGTCCGCACCAATGGCATACAATTTGTCGATGAGGTCGAACCGGGCACCTTTCAAAAATTGCGGGATACGTATCCTGATATATTTCTGGTGCAAGTGAAGCATGTTGAATATAATGTATCTCCGGAGAAATTGGCCCATGTTGATTCTTATGCCGATGCCATTCTCCTGGATTCCGGATCTCCGGGAAACAAAGTAAAGATTCTCGGAGGCACCGGCAAGGCGCACGATTGGCAAATCAGTCGCAAAATTGTTACGCACGCACAATTGCCCGTGTATCTGGCTGGTGGTCTCAATCCAATGAATGCAGCAAATGCTATTCAGACGGTTAATCCCAAAGCTCTGGACGTTTGTTCCGGGCTTCGAACAAACGGATTATTGGATGAAACCAAATTAAATCAATGGGCAGAAATTCTGGCTAATTATTAAAATTACGCGTCACATCTATCGTTTATTTGGCTTTGCCGTTGCGCAATCTGTGAATTAATCGTCAATCATATTAATAAATTCATAATATTTTGTTAAGTTTGGAAGACTTATTCACCTCTTTTAAATTTAACACAAATGAAACGTATTCAGCTGGCGATAGGCACATTTTTTCTTATGTGTTTCTTAACCATTTCGATACACGCTCAGGTCACCACAGCCACCCTTGTTGGACAAATTAATGACGTAAATGGCGAGGCACTCATCGGTGCAGCAATTACAGCCGTCCACGAACCGTCGGGGGTTCTCTACGGTACGACGACCAGGATTGATGGAAGTTATACCTTGCCAAACCTGAAAGTCGGTGGGCCTTATACCATCGAAGCTACCTATGTCGGATATAAAACGGCACGGGAAGAAAACGTACAGCTGAGTTTGGCTCAAAAACTTTGGCTGGCTTTCGATTTAACCGAAGCACCTCTTGAAGCAGGGGAAGTCGTGATCACTGCCCACAAATCCGATGTTCTCAATGATGACAGGACCGGTGCAGCGACCGTCGTTTCCAATGAATTGATCCAGGCGCTCCCAACGATTTCCAGGTCAGCTTCAGATTACTACCGACTATCCCCAATGTCTGACGGAAATTCTTTCGCGGGCCGAAATGATCAATTCAATAATTTCTCCCTGGATGGCTCCATCTTTAATAATCCTTTCGGATTAGATGCCGCTACACCAGGTGGACAAACAGATGCACAACCCATCTCATTGGATGCCATTGATCAAATTCAGATTTCTGTCGCTCCATACGATGTGACGCAATCAGGATTCACAGGGGCTGGAGTTAATGCCGTTACGAAATCCGGGACAAATCAATTTCATGGAACTGTATTTGGATTTTATCGGACTCAGGATTTTACAGGAAAAAATGTTGATGGAACAGATATAGAGGTGCCTGACCTCACACAAACACAATTAGGATTCAGTCTTGGTGGACCAATTATTAAAAATAAATTATTCTTTTTTATCAATGCTGAAATTGAACGACGGGAAGATGCCGGATCAAATGTATTAGCTGCTCGATCCGGACTTACCGGTGCAAATGTATCGCGTGTACAGGCCTCTGACCTGGATATGGTGAGTAGTTTATTAAGTTCTATATACGGATATAACACCGGCGCTTATGAAAACTTTATTCATGATACGGAAAGTGATAAAGGAATTATTAAACTGGATTGGAATATCAGTAAAAATCATAAATTGACTGCCAGTTATAATTTCCTGGATGCTTTGAAACACAAGCCTGCCCACCCTTCGGCCATTGGTCGACGTGGTCCTGATTTGACAACATTACAATTTGAAAACTCGGGTTATCAAATCAATAATAAAATCAGTTCAGGTATTGTCGAGTTAAATTCCATATTTGGAAATCAATTCTCAAATAAATTGCAAGTTGGTTATACAGCGTTCAGAGATACGCGCGATCCATTTTCAGATCAATTTCCCGTAGTTAATATTGGGAAAGACGGAATTCGATACATTGTTGCAGGTCATGAGCCATTTTCGATTCACAACGTATTGGATCAGGATGTTTTCCAGATTTCAAATAATTTCAATATTTATTTACCTAAGCACACATTTACTATTGGTACATCTCTCGAGCGATTTGACTTTAATAACTCGTTCAACTTGACAGGTTATGGTGCACGCGTATTTTTTCCAGATATTCCGATTGAAGAGTTTGAAGATTTTATTAATAGTGGCGCTATGGATCAGGAAGTTGCTGATGCCCGTGCCCGAAATTTAGATAACGATGAAGAATGGGCACTGGCAGAAACCAATGTTGGGCAATGGGCCTTTTATGCCCAAGACGAATGGAATGTTCAAGACAATTTGAAACTTACTATCGGTCTTCGAATGGATTTACCATTATATTTTGATACCGATGAAAAAGCACAAGAGGCTATTGATCGTGCATGCTGTCACAATCCTGATATTACCTATTATGATGAAGATGGTAATCCTATAAATTTTGTTCATACCAAGTTACCTGATCAGACACCATTGATTTCTCCTCGTCTTGGGTTTAACTGGGACGTCCATGGTGATAATACGTTACAAGTTCGGGGTGGAACAGGTTTATTTACAGGTAGATTACCATTTGTATGGATTGGAAATCAGATTGCTAACCCCGATTTCTTCTTCTACAACGTTACACATCCTGACTTCAAATTTCCTCAGGTTTGGAGATCGAATTTAGGTCTGGATAAATCCTTCGAAAATGGTTGGATCGTTTCTGCCGACCTAATTCATACGGAAGATGTCAATGGTATGATGGTGCGTAATTATGGACTCAAACCTCCAACCGGTACATTGACTGGCGTTGATAATCGCAAGGTTTATTTGAATCCTACAGACCGTGCATTGGATCAATACGGTGGAGCCACAAATGCTTATGTCTTTACTAATACAGATGTAGGAAATTCGTTCAACGCTACATTACAAATTCAAAGAAATTGGACAAGTGGATTGTATACCAGCCTGGCATACAATTATTTGGATTCAAAAGATGCCAGTTCGATCGAAGCTGAAATCTCAAGTGATGCCTACGATCGTAACCCTGCGATTGGTCATGTCAATGAAGCGCAACTCTCACCTTCATTATACGGTAATAAACATCGCATTGTGGGCGTCGCCTCGAAGAAATTTGAATACAGCGAAGGAAAATTGGCAACTACCATTTCAATGTTTGTTGAATATGCCCAGGGTGGAAGGTTTAGTTACACCTACTCAGGTGATATCAATGGAGACGGCTCAGGTTTAAATGACCTCATTTATATTCCCACAGATGGAGAAATCGATCAAATGACTTTCTCCGGTGATGGAAGTGCTCAAGCTGCTCAAAAGGCCGCATTGAAATCCTTTATTGCTCAAGACGATTATTTGAGTTCCAACCGAGGCGATTATATGGAAAAATATGGCATATTAAATGATTGGTATTCCAACTGGGATCTCCGTATTCTCCAGGACTTTAATTTTGGGCAAAGCAATACTATTCAATTAAGTATCGATGTCCTGAATG
This sequence comes from Saprospiraceae bacterium, assembly GCA_965249735.1. GTDB lineage: Bacteria > Bacteroidota > Bacteroidia > Chitinophagales > Saprospiraceae > JANQSS01. Next base: position 138,376 of record CBDFMS010000018.1, read on the forward strand.
TTGGTAATTTAATCAGCAATAAATGGGGTGTTAGAAAATTGCCTGTAAATACACAACCCATCGGAGTTAGCGTCGATAATCAGGTTCCGACGTATTCATTTGACAGTAGTCTCACGGAAACATATACAAGCGATTTCGGTTTGAATTCTCGCTGGCAGATGCAATTCGGATTACGTTATATTTTCTAATGAAAATTAAATAAAAAAAGGGAGTTGAATTCAACTCTCTTTTTTTATTCCTATTTTCCTACAACCAATCTGTCCTATTTAATTTCTTCTGAAGTAATTCGTAAAAGGCACCTACATGCCTTCCATCAACAACGGCATGATGCACCTGAACAGAAAGAGGTAAATCCAACCGCTCCCCCTTCTTCTGAAATTTGCCCCACACAATACGTGGAACCGAATCTCCGGGATGACTCTGCATAGCATGCTGCATCGATGTAAAGTGCATCCAGGGGTTGGCAGACATGAATAGGTAATCGTCCCGATCGATTTCATCCTCAAGAACAGGTTCATCCTTCATAGCCGCCATACGGCTGATGGTTCGGTTGATAAAATCCCCGGGATCGGGTGCATATTCCACATAGCAAAAACTAAAAACATCACTTTGATCATTCTCCACCGTGAACGAAGGGTGCACATACTCATGCTCTACGACTTGCTCACCTCGTATGCGCCACCTGAACTCCTTTATATCATTTGCTGTACCACTTAGTAGATAAACCAGCGCCGGTGTGAAAGGAATATTATTCGATTTAATATATTGATAAAATACGGACACATCCACCATCGCCGTAATATTAAAATAAGGATGGTTCATCGCATTAAAAAATTCAAAGTGTTTTTTACGATGTATACTATTGAAGATAATCTCTTTCACCAATCTATTATTTAATAACTGATCAATACTTTACTAAACACAATACCTCGATCGGTTTTTACAAACAAAATATAAGCTCCGGGAGGGCCTAATTCAGGGAGAACGATCCGATTATTCGGTTGCAATTGATTTATTCGGTTAGAATTAATTTCATATCCCCCGATAGAATATATAGAATACGAAAATACAAGTGTTTGATTTGATTTATTCATCAGAAGATATTGAGAATCCTCTTCGTCTATTCGGCATTCAAATATATCAGGGGTTAACTTCTCAGGTTCTTGTGATGCCACACTACAATTTCCCTGACCATTGCAATACATACGTTGAGCCAGTGTACAATCCAACACAAATGGATTTTCCTTTCCATCCTGATAGACGGCTATTTGTTGGGTTCTCCACAACTCTTCATCATCAATGGGATCTGAAAAATGCCATGCACACAGATCATCCTGTTGCATAGCGAAGAACGTTGGATCCTCTGCCATTACTTGTTCACGATAAATCGCATGAATATAAAAAACAGCTCGTGCAACATTTCCTTTTACTGACTCTCTGGGCTCAAAGGCAAGTCCGGTCCCTTCAGAATACGAATCGATATTTGATATTGGAATCGTCGACATCTGATCTTCTAAAAAGTACCATTTATCCGTTGTTTGATCAGCAATATCTGCAAAAGGTAGATTTCCTCTGTCCTGATTAACCTCTGCGCGTGATGCCGCCAGATGATGCATATTCCTATGGGCCGGTGTGCCGTCAGTAGCTCCCCTACCTTGAGGATAAATATGTTCGGTGTTTAAGCCACCTGCAAATAATGTGATGGTAGGATCTGTATTAGGCGTTAGGTATACGGCAAAGTCTGTGTATATACCATGAACAGAGTCTTGTTCCAAATCAATCCGGCTGTACAACGTATCCCTTGCTTCGCTATAACTGAGATTTAATGTAGGTGTGTAATTTGCTTGCACGGCCTCCAACAATTCAGGACCATTTAGATCGGGAAACAATATTTCCTGAGCACACAAATGTGCATGTATGGGCAATAGAAAAAACAACAGGCTTGGTATTAATAATTTGTCTTTCAGAGTATATAATTTTAAATAATCCATGTTGAATAAAAAAAATCTCGCAGAATGAGCGGGTCAAAATTACGTTATCTTCATCGGAGATTCAAACCATTTATGAGATCAAAATTGATTCTACTCCATCTGATTTGCCTATTTGCCGTAAGTGGACTGAACGGTCAGCAAAGTAGTTTTCCAGACGGCTGGCTGGGACATTGGACTGGTGAATTGGAAATATTTTCCGGGCCTCAAAAGGTCAATAGTATTCCCATGTCATTAGAAATAACGCGGGTCGACTCTTCGACCACGTTGAAATATTTCATTTCCTATGGCAACGGTCCTGATGCGCTTCGATCGTATTATTTAAAGGCCATAGATCCGAAAAATGGACGCTATTTGCTTGATGAATCCAATGGCATTCGAATCGAAACCTACTTACTTGGTGACCGGTTGGTGAGCATATTTGAGGTTCAACATTCACTCATCCAATCCGTTGCCTATCTGGAAAATGACTTACTGCATTATCAAATCTTCGCAGGCAGCTTCGAGTCGATTAGTGTTACCGGCGACACAATTCTTGAATCGGATACCATACCGGCTGTACAAACATTCCCAATGACCGTATTTCAGTACGCTGTTTTGCATCGATCACCTTAATTGAGTCAAAGAAGACGCTTGTCCCATTCAATTGGTTTTCTTTCAATAATCTTCACCTGATCAAATTTTGGATGCTCCGGGTCTAAGATTACATTGAATTCTTCGTGAACGATTACTGAAGGAAGTCGAAGTCCTAACAATCCCTTTTTCTTGCATCGCTGGTTGAACACACGTTCTGTCTTGTGATAGCTTGTAAGATCATCCCATCCTTTTGGGAGTTGACTGGCCTTAATCAACGGCAATTCGTCCTCTGGTAAATCCAGTGTAATCATCACACGATTGGCAGGAAATATTGCTCTGTGGCTAACATGTACCAGAATTTCGAGCATAGCCAGCGAGCGGTATGTAGCACAATAGACGGCTCTTTGACCAACTTGATTCCATCTCCCACCATATAACTCGGCACCGATGCCTGTCAGCGGGTCCGCAGACCGGTCTCGACTTTCAATTCTATAAACGCGCATCAAATGGGAAGTCCATGATCAATCCGATGCAACCAGCGTTTGACAAGATCGACACCATAGGCCGTATCGAGCAAATCGAATGGACGCTGACCATGTACCTGGGGAGCAGGTGTATCAAGCCAAGTATTCAATCGCTCCACAGCTCCAAACACTTTGATGCCGGTAGAATACAGATCAGCAATCTGCATAACGCGCTCACTAACCTGAGCATCGTACACATCGCGCTTGGTCAATAGCGAATAGGAAGCAGGTAAGACTTTTGCCAAACCCGCAAGTGAACGGCCAATACGCTTGCAAAAATCTAAAACTTCTTCCCGCCGGATACCCGATCGAATGGCAGAAATGACATCCGCAGAAGACCGATACACAGCAGAAGGCTCAGAAAGCCGTGTCATATCGCCCAGGGGGCTATCTAATGAATCCATTATTTGCATATTTACACATGATACATACAAATATGCAACATTTTTTGGGGATTTTCAAGTTCTTTTTATAATTTTTTATGCAATGTGCTATCTTCCTTGGAAATCAGAATGAAATCTCAAGTTCTTTTCAATTGGATTATAAACGCCCACTCAACTTCGCTCAACCACACCTATTGTACCTGCTGCTGCACCTAAGGGAACGGCAACAAGTGCCCCTAACAAAGGAATAAAGAGAAGGCCAATGAAGATCAGTCCATTCCCGAGTGCATACATCTTGTGGCTTCTTGTAAATGATACGGCTTCCGGAATCGTAAAATATCGCTCCATTGTAAAATCCATATTCCCGAAGCCCGCATAGTATGCCTGGGTAGCCAGAATCAATATCCCTGTGAATGGCGCAAAAAATGGAAATAAACTGAGCAAAAGCAGCAATATGGTCAATCCTAATTCGCGAATGATGTTCCGCATTGTAATCCGAATACCTCGAACTAATCCTTCCAGCATCATTTTGCCGGAAATGGGGATATCCTCCTCCTCTCCGGTAAGTAAACTCTCCAGGCGTTCAGACAAAGGACTCATAAACGGACTCGAGACAATCAGAATGACATATTTAAATAAAATGAGTGACAATGCAGCCATGATAAATCCGCCAATCCAGGTAGAAGCAGTGTCTATGAACGATCTTCCCCAATCCCAGGTGTACCAGGACCACATCCACTGACCCAGATCATCCGCATAGTGTTGAATACTTAAAAATATTGCTCCTGAAAGTACGAGAGCCATAATTCCCGGAATGAGGGCAAATAAGAACACGCGGCGATGAAAAATCCAGCCAAGTGCACGTACATAATCAGTAATTCCTTTTATCAAAGCCATGTCACTATTATTCTATGTAAGAATGAATTCAATCATTTCGATTACAAAATTAACTGGCTCTTGAAGATTATGAAATATTTTCGACGAGTACAAAGTGATGACAGACGGGAATGTTTTCTGTCTATTTCCAGACTGACATCACCCCACACTCCAACATTTTTATGTGCAAAAGTCAGTTCTGTGTCATTTCGTAAAATATCTTGGTCGCCTGACTGAATAAGACTGTTATATTTGGTTCATGGCATCAGCTAATCTTGTCAAAACGTACTCATTATTCACCGAATACGATGTTTTCCTATTCAAATCGGGAAACCACTACAAGTTGCATGAAAAATTTGGAGCGCATAAGGTGATTGTAAAAGGTGTCCCGGGGACATACTTTGCCGTATTCGCGCCTGCAGCAAAAGGTGTCAGCGTTGCCGGGGATTTTAATAACTGGAATGGGAAAAAGCATAATTTGTTTGTGCGATGGGACGAATCAGGTATTTGGGAAGGCTTTATTCCCAATTTATTAAAAGGTGAATTATACAAATACCATATAAAATCAAAAGAACAGGCTGATGTGCTGGAAAAGGCAGATCCCTTTGCCTTATTCAATGAACTCAGACCCGGAAAAGCCTCAATGACCTGGGACTCTGTGTATGCCTGGAATGACGAAGAATGGATGAAATCGCGTGCCATAAAAAACAGCGTTAAGGCACCTATTTCTATTTATGAAATGCACATCGCTTCATGGAAATGGCATGCTATAGAAAATAGGCCCTTGACTTATCGCGAACTAGCACCTGTCCTGGTTGACTATTTGACGTTAATGCAGTTTACTCATGTCGAATTCATGCCCGTCATGGAATATCCGTATGATCCCTCCTGGGGTTATCAAATTACCGGATATTTTGCTCCTACATCAAGATTTGGCACACCGGAGGATTTCAAATTTTTAGTAGACTGCCTGCATCAGGCCAATATTGGTGTAATCCTTGATTGGGTGCCTTCACACTTTCCCGAGGACGCTCATGGGCTAGCCCGATTTGACGGATCATGTGTGTTTGAACATCCGGATCGGCGGCGTGGATATCATCCGGATTGGAGCAGCTCGATTTTTAATTATGGCCGACCGGAAATTCAATCCTTTTTAATAAGCAATGCGATGTTTTGGCTGGAACATTATCATATTGATGGAATGCGTGTTGATGCGGTCGCCTCTATGCTATACCTGGATTATTCACGAAATGAAGGAGAATGGGAACCAAATATTCATGGGGGCAACGAAAACCTCGAAGCGATCGCCTTCATTAAAGAATTCAATAGAGCTGTCTATGCGGAATACCCTTCAGTCATGACAATCGCTGAAGAAAGCACCGCATTTGATGGCGTCACGCGCTCGGTTGAACATGATGGTTTGGGATTCGGATTTAAATGGATGATGGGCTGGATGCATGACACCTTAAAATATTTTAAAGAGGACAGCTTGTATCGGTCATATCACCACGGGACGCTTACTTTTTCTATTTTTTATGCTTTTAGCGAAAATTTTTTACTGCCGTTTTCGCATGACGAAGTTGTCCATGGCAAATTATCTTTATTAGGTCGCATGCCCGGTGACGAGTGGAATCGATTTGCAAACCTCCGGCTCATGTATGCCTATATGTATTTACATCCAGGCGCCAAATTGCTGTTTATGGGCGCAGAAATAGCACAATACAAAGAATGGTCTTTTGAACAACCATTGGATTGGAATCTTCTCGAATACCCTGTACACTCAGGTATTCAAAAACTGATTTCAGATCTCAACAAGTTTTACAGAACAAAAAAAGCGCTGTATAAACTAAACTATGACGCTGAAGGATTTGAGTGGATCGACCTATCGGATGAACAAAATAGCGTCATCTCATTTATTCGTAAAGCATCAAAAAGAAAAGATCATCTCGTGGTCATCTGCAACTTTACTCCTGTTCTTCAAAAGGAATATCAAATCGGAGTTCCGTCAGGTAAAACCTGGAAAGTTGTGTTTAATAGTGACGACGCGAAATATGGTGGCTCGGGACAACTGACAACCACAAGTATAAAACCAACGCGGAGCAAAAAACATGGTCGAGTTAATAGCATCTCTATAGATCTTCCACCGCTCGGAGCGGTAGTTTTAGAAACATTATAATCCAATATTATACACCCAAATCAATCAATTTTCAACTCCAAGATGCCGGTCGTATTATTTAATAAAAAATAGATATTACTTTTAGCGCCTTTTCATAAAACATCCGATGAATTCAGAATACATTTCGACACCTGATCTAATGGAGCACTTTCCCGGTGAATTTACACGTATGTCGCAAAGTGGCGATCAAATTGTCATTGAAACAGACAACCAGGTTCTACTTTGTATAGAAGTATTCACCGATCATGTCATGCGTCTGCGCTATTTACCTGAAGGACATATCATCAATGATTTTTCCTACGCGGTTACAGATAATGGAAACAGAGGATACAATGAATTGAACATCGAAGAGAAAAAAAAGGAGATCATCATTGCGACACCGAAAATAACTTGTGTCATCTCAAAAAAGAATTTAAAGGTTAAATTTTACAACGAAGACGATGTACTATTAAATGAAGATGAAAAAGGTTTTCATTGGCAATTAAATCACAAGTACGGCGGTAACATTGTCAAAATGAGTAAACATGCTCAGAAGCACGAACATTTTTTCGGCCTGGGAGATAAAACAGGGCCTTTTAATCTTCGTGATAAACGATATGAATTATGGGGTACAGATAATTATGGATACCACAATGACACTGACCCACTCTATAAGAACATTCCATTTTATTTGGGCTTACATACTAACTCATGCTATGGAATATTTTTTGACAACACTTTTCAAAGTTTTTTTGACTTTGCCTCAGAACGAAAAACCGCTGTATCGTTTTGGGCATTGGGTGGAGAAATGAATTATTATTTTATTGTCGGGTCAGACATGCTAAAAGTTTCAGAAAGATTCACACGGTTAACCGGAAAATCAGAAATGCCACCATTGTGGGCGCTTGGATATCATCAATGCAAATGGAGCTATTATCCTGAAAGTAACGTCCGGACCATCTGCACCAAGCTGCGAAAACTCGATATTCCCTGTGATGCAATATATCTGGACATCGATTACATGGATGGATTTCGATGTTTCACATGGGATAAGGAAAAATTTCCTGATCCGCCTAAGATGGTAGCTGATCTATTGGATCAGGGATTTAAGACCATCGTCATCATCGATCCGGGAATAAAGGTCGATCCGGAATATTCTGTCTTCAAAGAAGCTTTCGAAAAGGACTATTTCTGCAAACGGGCTGATGGGCCACATTTAATGGGAAAGGTATGGCCCGGTGACTGTTACTTTCCGGATTTCACAAATCCTGATGTGCGTGCATGGTGGGCGGATCTTTTTAAAGAATTGATCGCAGAGACCGGTGTTCACGGCGTATGGAACGATATGAATGAACCAGCGGTATTCGAAGTGGAAAGTAAAACCTTTCCGGATGATGTACGCCATCATTACGATGGTCATCCATGCAGTCATCGAAAAGCGCACAACATCTATGGTATGCAGATGACGCGGGCAACATATGAAGGCGTAAAAAAATTCACATATCCTCGCAGGCCATTTATCATTACGCGTTCTGCCTATGCCGGAATTCAACGTTTTTCTTCCGTTTGGACCGGTGATAATATCGCCTCCTGGGAGCACTTGCGAATCGCAAATATTCAGTGCTTGCGGTTAAGTATTTCGGGAATATCATTTTGTGGATCAGATATTGGTGGCTTCATGGAACACCCGAGTCCACAACTATATATCCGCTGGATGCAAATGGCAACATTTCATCCCTTCATGCGCACACACTCATCCGGGGACCATGGTAATCAGGAACCCTGGTCTTTTGGTGAAGAGGCATTGTCAATTGTCAGAGATTATATCAAATTACGATATACATTGTTGCCATATTTATATTCTGCATTTGATCAATATGTAAATAAAGGTCGGCCCATTTTAAGACCTATTTCCTTTTATGATAAGACAGACGAAGAAACGTATTTTAGGGAAGACGAATTTTTTCATGGAGACCATCTTTTGATTTGTCCGGTGATGGATTCCAATTATAGCAGACAGGTATATCTGCCCAAAGGCCAATGGTACAATTATTGGACAAATCAACTTTATCAAGGAAAAAAAGAAATAAAAGTAGATGCACGTTTGGACCGGATTCCAATTTTTATTCGCGCCGGTGCTGTAATTCCGTTTTATCCGGAAATGAATTTCGTTGGCGAGAAAAAAATTGACGACTTAAGGTTACGTATATATTACTGTCATGACAAGGTACAAAGCAGCCTCTTTGAAGATAGAGGTGATGGATACGACCATACGCGAGGATATTTCAACAGAAAATCTTTTAATGTAAAAGGTAATGACAAAACACTCCGAGTATGGCAGAACATTACCGGGCAATTTGAACCGGAATACAAAACCTACGTCCTCGAACTCATTGATATCCCTTTTACGATCAACCAAATCGAAGTCGACGGAGAAGCCTTTGATTGGTCTATTGCCAATGATATTGTTGAGTTAAAGATTCCAACAACCTTTACCGAAATCGAAATTCGGTAATCAGGGCCGAGTCACATTTTTAATTATGGGGTCAAGAAACAAATAATAGCTCAGGCCAAAAAATCACTAAGCCCAATACAAATAGCTGTATGCATAAAAAGGGAATCACCCCTAAATACATATCTCGTGTAGCCACTTCCGGAGGTGCCACACCCCGCAGGTAAAACAAGGCAAAGCCGAATGGAGGAGTAAGAAACGATGTTTGTAAATTGAGCGCAAGGAGCACGGCAATCCAAACCATATCGAATCCATAGCTAATAAAAATAGGCGCCACGACAGGAACGAAAATGAAAATGATTTCGATAAAATCTATAAAAAATCCCGCGACAAATAAAATGATCATCACAAGTAATAAAAATATTTGTGGAGACGGCATTGTCGTAGTGATCAATTCCGCTAGATAAATATCTCCGCCCATACCCCTAAACACCAAAGCGAAGGTCGTTGCTCCGAGTAAAATAAAAAACACCATAGCAGTCACATGTGCTGTCTCATACACGACATTCTGTAATGTTTTAAACGATAATTTTTTATTGACCGCAGCTAATACAGTTGCGCCCATTGCTCCAAGGCCTGCAGCCTCTGTTGGAGAAGCAATACCAGTAAATATTGCACCTAGAACCAGGATAATTAATAATAGGGGCGCAACCAGGCTATTCAATAATTCATAAATATGTTCCTTACCAATTTTACCATGATTATGCACGGGCGGCATCGTTTCTGGCTTGACTCTTGCCATTACCAATATATAGATAAGGTATCCCACAACCAGTAAAATGGACGGTAACACAGCCGCCGCAAATAACTTTCCCACCGAAATATTCATGACGCTCCCAAGCAATACCAGGACGATCGATGGAGGAATAATTTGACCCAGGGTACCAGCAGATAGGATTGTCCCGCTTGCCATCCGCTTGCTGTATTTGTTATCTAGCATGACCGGCAGAGAAATCAATCCCATTGTGATGACAGTGGCTCCTACGATTCCAGTACTTGCTGCCAATAAGGTACCCACAACCAAGGTGCTTACTGCCAATCCCCCACTCGACCAACCAAACAGCATAGCCATATTCTCAAGAAGCCGCTTTGCAATCCCAGAACGCTCCAACATCACCCCCATAAAAACGAACAGGGGCACTGCTAACAGTACATAGTTACTCACGACACCCATCATACGAGACGGTAGCAGCAGGAAAAAATCAGCACCTAAAAAAAACAAACCAAATAGCGTAGACAAGCCACCTAACACCAGGGCCACCGGATAACCGCTCAATACGAGTAAAAATATACAAGCAAATAAGAGGAGTGCGTATTGTTGCATCAGGATTTATTATTCTTGCGCGAGTCAAAAAATAATTTATGTATCCCTACTATAAACATGAGCACAAAACCAAGCGTCATCATGTATTTTACTATATAACGGGCGGGTAATCCTCCGGGATCCGGAGATCCTTCATTCCATCGCAAGGAATATCCAGCATATTTAAAGGAAGAATAAATAACAATCGCCAACCAGGGCAAACCCAATAGCACATGGCCCCAGCGATTAATATTATTTTTTGTTTTTGGAGAAAATTTCTGATAAAATACATCTACCCGGACATGCCGATCTTCCATCCAGGACCATGCACCACAAAGCAAGAATAATATTCCGAATAAATACCACTCTAACTCAATCATCCAAACCTGCGTGTCATTGAAGAGATATCGAAAAGTCACGTCAAAACAGATTAAGATTACTAGCACAAATGAAAGCCAGGCCGCTTTCTGTCCGATTTTTGATATGAGCGAAACCATTTTACAAACAATATATTGACAACCTAAAACAATACCGGAAACGAATGGACTCTTTGCGTGTGCACTATATTCAAACTACTTCATTAAGTTTAATGTCACTTCAACGTTTCCACGTGTTGCCTTTGAATAAGGACAAACTTTTTCGTGCGCCTCATTCATCAATTCCATGGCCACTTCATCGCTGACACCTTTTATCCTGGCATTTAGATTTACCGACAATGCCACACCCCCTTCTATCAGACCAAAGTTCACTTCCGCCTGAACCTCCGGTGATTCAATTTCTAGTTTTCTGGTACCGGCAACATATTCTATCGCACCGCCAAAACACGCTGAATATCCGCATGCGAACAGTTCTTCCGGGTTTGTTTTATCACCTCCGGGACCACCAGCTGCAGCCGGCTTCGACAAATCAAACTCAAGCCTGCCGCTTTCAGATGCAACATGTCCATTTCTACCACCAACCGTTGTAGCACGAGCGGTGTAAAGTATTTTGTTCAGTATGTCCATAATAGTTTTAAAAGCTTTGATTAATTAAATTCCTAAGGTAAGTAAAAGCCATGAATTACTATTCATTCAACATGTCATAGTTAATATAAAAATGTATCAAGTTAAAGTCGCAATACTACAGCTAGTCTAATATTTCATCTAATAATATTGCCTCGGTGGCACTAGGCATTCCAACGTATATTTTCTGTGCCAGTGTGGGGGCAATTTGTGTAATAAATTTCTTTTCGTAATTCCTTCCCGGATTGATTCCCCAACCATACCATATAAGTGGCACATGGGTATCGTATACATATGGCGTTCCATGTGTCGTTCCACGTTTTTTATATTCGATATGTCCGGGTCTCATCACATAAACCATATCTCCTGATTGCTTCGGATCAAAGCCATTGAATATCATTTGTAACAATGGGTCCGCGTCATTTCCTCTAAGAATATCTTCGGATAGATAGACGCGTTGTATATATTCTTTTGCCATCAAAAAATGATAAATTTTTTGTTTTACATCATCCATATTCAATTTTAAATTTCGTATGACTTCGCGATTTAAATGAATATTGAAATTCGAGCAATTTTTAACTACATTTTCTCCCCATGTTTCCATCGCATATTCCTTAAGCTCCTCCTTAACTGTATGAAATCCAATAGATCCGGCATTTACTTTTCTATCGATGAGATATTGTGGAACTTCGGCAACTCCATGGTCCGAGGTCAGGAAGATCAGGTAATTATCCAGACCGATTTCACGATCCAATATTTTCAACAAACGTGCCAATGACTTATCCAATCGAATATAGGTGTCTTGTGTCTCCATAGCCCTTGGACCCATGGAATGACCAACATAATCGGTTGAGGAAAAACTTATATTCAACATATCGACAAATTCATCCTGTCCCAGGTCGCATTCCTTAATCGCCTCCTCCACTAAATCCACGATCAAATCATTCCCATATGGCGAAGTTCTAATGGCTCCAATTCCACCTGATTTAATCATATTGGTCAGATCATAAGGAAACTCCGGACTGGCTTTTCCACCTAAAAGGTTTTCATAATTATTATTATCGGGAAGACTTTCATCATATGTTTTGCCGGCTGTTATATCCCAGCCTTTTTTAAAATATTCCAATGGCAATCTTCTTTCGTTGAAGGCTGTCACCCAGGGAGGAAGTGAGTCCATATAATATGTACTACTTACAAAATTCCCATCATCTGAAAACCAATACGCGGCATCACCCATATGTCCGGCGGGCAATATGGCACCCCTGTCTTTCAAACTTACGCTGATCACCTTCCCACGTTCATTTGTAGACATTTTCAATTCATCTGATACTGTAGTAGACAGCACACGATTACACGACATGCCTTTCCCGTCACCACCTACAATTGGATAATTCTCATCCTCTGTACAGTATACTTGTCGCTCCAATTTACGGTCATACCAATAATTTCCTATGATGCCATGTAAGCTCGGAGTAGCTCCGGTATAAATTGATGCGTGCCCAGGTGCTGTGTATGTGGGCGAATAATTATAGTGCGTGTTCGCATAATAAAACCCGTCCTGCATTAATCGTTTAAATCCCAATTCCCCAAAATCAATATAATATCGATGGATGTATTCATTCCGCATTTGATCGATTACGATTCCCACGACTAATTTCGGCTGTGTGCTCACTGACTGCGCTATTGAATAACAAGTACTCAATGACAAGCCTAAACAAAAAAGAAGCAAATGTCTAATTGTACTTACCATACTTTATCGTATTTATTAAAATCTGTCATTTAAATTATCAATCCTGTCTTTAGACCATTTATATAACTTATTGTCACCAGATCGTAAAGTTTCAAATTTTTGACAGGCCACCGTATACAGTTTGCGATCCCAATAAGTTTTTTGATCAATCAATTGAATAATTTCATTACTAATTTTCGGTGATTTCCCTTTATTTTTTGTTAACTGCCTACCCATTGACCAACCGAATTTTTTCTCAAGAATTTCAATACCTTCTTTAAATCTTTCCTGTATGCCGACAAAATCGCAGGACTCCAGATTTCTACAAGCCAATTCAAACGATTCCTGTGTAATTTTAGTTGTAGGTATATGAGCCGGCAGAAAAAAATAGGTTTGCGGATTATGATTGATTATATCCGCGATAATTTCAAGAAGAGAAATATCGGTCTTATATTCTTCCTGACTATATAGATGGTAAGCAAGTGATATCATCTGACTCTGAGGTTGACGAAGGAAAGTGATCACTTTGGGTCGGACTGGCATGTGTCGAATGGCCCATAACGGAAAATGGCCCATGATTAAATTAGTATTTAATTTACGATCCTTAGAAAGATCTTTTAGCACTTGAACATGAGGGTACTTTCCTCCATTTTCGGATAAATCCGCTTTGTTTGGCCAAATAGCTGCTTGATCAAATTGTTTATAAAGCATCATTCTGAGACTCGTTCCGGCAGTTTTTTGAATATGCATGAAAAACGTCAGATCCTGGTTGCTTTTTTGAATATGCCCTTGCTTCAAACGCGTAAGAGACAAATACGGCGTATGCGGCAAGGCTACATCATCAACATGGACCTCTAACTCATCCAGAATATGAAAAAACCCCAAGCTTCGCAAATTGAAACTAAATCCATGGTTGCTCCTGAGTTGCTTATCAGTTAGAAATTTTGACGGCAATGTCGCCATTTGTCTTGCTAGACATTTTCCATTGCAAATCAATTTGACTTCTATCGAATTTTCATGAAAACCAGATAATGCAAACCCCTTGACTTCAATAGGTGATATATGTGTGATATAACCAATGATTGAAGATGTACTTGTCATATGTTATTCAGATTTTATAATATTCACTTCTTCTTCCAATAAAAGTCCAAATTTATCATAAACAGATTGCTTGATATCATAAATTAATTTCATTACATTTTCCACCGTTGCACCTCCATAATTCACAATGACCAATGCCTGCTTTTCATAACACCCTGCAAGACCAACACGTTTGCCTTTCCATCCGCATTGCTCAATAAGATATCCGGCTGGTATTTTATATTGATGTTGGTCTATTGCAAAATATTTCATCTCCGGAAAACGACGCGTTAGAGATTCAAATGTCCCGGCATCAATGACAGGGTTTTTGAAAAAGCTACCACTATTTCCGAGATCTTTTGGATCAGGCAACTTTTCTGAACGTATTGCTACCACCATATCAAAAACCTCCCGAATAGTGGGATCAATTAACTTTCTACGATGCATTTCTTGTCTTAATGCATAATACTCGACATTTGGTGTATGATGTTTCTTATTTAATTTCATCAGTACGGAAGTAATAATATATCTACCGGCCCCATGCCCTTTGAATAAAGAATTTCGATATCCAAATTCACAAGCAGCACCATCCAATTCCACAATATTTCCTGTCATCCTGTCGTATGCCCTAAGGCGCTCAAAAACATCTTTTAGTTCAACTCCATAGGCTCCGATATTTTGAACAGGAGCGGCACCTACACGTCCGGGTATGAGGGCAAGGTTCTCTACGCCACCCCAATCCATCGCCACACACACTTCTACAAAATGATGCCAATTAACACCGGCTCCAACTTCCACAAGTACAACGGAATCATCTGTCGAATCCGATTTAATATAATTTATGCTATTATGCAGAACCCATTTATGTAATCGAGATGGCAATAAAATATTACTACCACCGCCTAAAATAAAAATATCATCATCGGGACTTAATTCTAACAAGTCGGTTTCCGATTCAATACAAGAATATTGGTCCGCGACCGACGTTATTCCAAATGTATTAAAATGCGTTAAATCTATATCCCTGCTTCTCTTCATTTAATTTTTTGTCTCTTTTGTCCGTAAAGCCAATTTTTTCCGATGAATAAAATTTTGATCTAACATAATCCCAATGTGCCAGTTAGCAGCGTCCAGATCACCCTGTGCAAATCGAACATAAGCATAAATTGCGGTGGCCTTGCTCCCCAATCCTACATTCAATTGGGCAAAAACAGTCTGAAAGAGATCGCGCTCAATGTCTTCAAATTCCGTTTTCAAAAAATAAAGATCCGTTCTTGTGTATTGGAATCCGCCTGCTATCCCAACTCCCCATTTTCCCTTTTCCTGAAATCCGGATAATCCACCATAATTTATCGTTGCCAACATCGGAAAATAAAATGCGCCCATACCTTTATATTCATCCAAATCCAAAGCAAATGGCGCTACACCGATTTGAGCTTCCAGAGAGATGGATAAATTCTTTCCACCAATCCAAAGTTTTGGGCCAAGGTTTAAATTGAACAACGCACTACCAATTCCATGTTGTAGGGTGTCGGGTTGCATTGTTGGATTACGATGATACTGATATAGATCTATTCCATAGGTTATTCCAAAACCAATCTGTCCTTCAGCATGAAATAGTGACAGCAGAAAAAATATCACAATTAGAGTATATTTTTTAATTCCAATCATTATTTCATCT
This sequence comes from Saprospiraceae bacterium, assembly GCA_965249735.1. Taxonomy (GTDB): domain Bacteria; phylum Bacteroidota; class Bacteroidia; order Chitinophagales; family Saprospiraceae; genus JANQSS01. The sequence continues at coordinate 154,184 of CBDFMS010000018.1, forward strand.
CATATAAATAATCAAACCCCCATCCGCCTCTTCTCATCGGCAATAATATTGTGTCATCTTGCTTACGAAATGATCGTCTTTCTCTTACATAAAATGACTCGTCACCATGTTCAGTCTCAACCAATATTCTAAAGCCATCTACTTGAATGGAATTCGAATCGATCAATCCAAGTGGTTGCTCTGAACGCGCACTAATACTAATCAGGTCATACCTCTTATAATCAGTATTATTCGTTCCGAAAAGCCTGTTAGTCAAACTTCCAAATAATGGAGTAAGTAAGAGACACATTAACAACACCCCTGTTATAAGCATAAACTTTTCAAACAAGGTAGTGGTGTGTCTCATATTTAATGCAATAATGGTACCGGCAAAAATACTCATCACGATGGCCGAATACAAGATCAGTCGTCCGGACTGCTCCGTATTAACGACAAATTTAAATTCGTTGATATACAGCAAGATCGTTCCAAAAAAAATGATAACTCCTGCAATGACTTTTATGATATCGGATCGATTCAATTAGGGTGTTATTTCTGTAATGTTTTTTGATCGCTGCAAAGCAACCAGATGAGAATACAATCCACTTTTTTCCAGTAGTTCAACATGATTTCCGGATTCTACCAATTCGCCTTCATTAAGTACAAAAATTTTATCCGCGTTTTGAATAGTGGATAGACGATGAGCAATGACGATAGACGTTCGTCCTTTCATTAAATTTCGTAGTGCGTCCTGAACAAATCCCTCCGATTCTGAGTCCAGATTTGAAGTGGCCTCATCGAGTATTAATATCAATGGGTCATTCAAGATAGCCCTGGCAATGGCCAATCGTTGACGCTGACCTCCGGACAATCGAACACCGCGTTCTCCAATAATCGTCTTAATGCCATCGGGAAATCGGTCTATGAACTCGTTTGCATGTGCCTGGATGGAAGCTTCTTTAATTTCTTCAACTGTTGCATCCAGTCGACCGTAATGAATATTTTCTTCGATTGTTCCCGAAAAGAGAATTACTTCCTGGGGAACGAATGCAAACAAATTTCGATACTCCAACATGTCTATTTCCGATATTTCTTTTCCATTTATTTTAATCGAGCCCTGGTAGTCGGTATAGAATCGTAACAACAATTGTATGATTGTTGATTTTCCCGCACCGCTTGGACCAACCAGCGCCACGGTTTCACCACTGCCGATAGAAAAAGACAGGTCTTTAATCACATCTACATCAGGTCGGGATGGGTAAGTAAAGGAGAGCTGATCAATATGCAGGTTAGCATTTGGATAAGCTTTTCGATCGCGCTTTGCATGTTGAATCGTGAGTTCAGATTCGTCATTTAGGATTTCACGAATTCGTTCTGTTGCTCCTAGTGCGCCCAGTAGATCGGTATAGAAATTTCCCAATCCGGCGATAGAACCTCCGATGACGGCGGTATAAGCCACAAATGAAATGAGATTACCGGCTGTGATCTCATCATTCTGTATCATCACCGCTCCCTGCCAAATGATGAGAAACAAGCCGCCAAATAAAATTGAAACGATAAAAGCAGCAAAGGCAGCACGCCCTTTAGCAAATCGAATTGCGCTATCAACCACTTTATCCATAGCACCTCCAAATCGGGCTGCCTCTTTCCATTCATTTGTGAAGGCCTTTATAATGGTGATCGCCTGAAGTGAATCTGAAACGACATTATTGGATTCCGCCATTTTATCCTGGCGATCTTTCGAAAGCTTGCGGATGTAACGGCCAAAAAACATGGCTCCAACTACGATGACAGGAAAAGTTGTTAGCATGATGAGGGCCAACTTTGGTGTGGAAACCACAAGAAATGCAATACCGATAACCAGTATGATAATTTGGCGCAAGAACTCCGCCAGAGCAAAAGAAAATGCACTATATAACTTCTCTACATCACCTGTCACCCGACTTAGAATTTCTCCTGTCTTGTTGCCTTCAAAAAAGTAAACCGGCAGGGTGAGTAGCTTGTTAAACACATCCTGTCGCAAACCTGCCAGACCCCGTTCACTCACCTGAGCAAAAAAGATCACTCGGAAATATGAAAAGAGACCCTGTATGATAAATAAAACAGCCAGTATCAACGCCCCTTGACCCAAATCCATTTGAAGATCTGAACTTCCTTGTGCAATATCCACCAGCTGGCCGGCGAAGTAGGGAAATACCATGAAAATCATGCTGCCGAGAAACAACAGTAGCATACCCCCTATAAAATACCATTTATATGGCCGGATATATCTAAAAATATAAACCGCATTGGCCAGTGACTCCCGGTTGAGTTTTCCCTGAAGTGCTTTATCTACGGGTTGTCTTCGTCTGCTCATTCAAATGTTTCTAAACGTAAAGAAAGTAAAACAAGTCCATTATATTTGCATCCTTGTAGAACCAAAGATTGGCCGCTTAGTTCAACTGGATACCTGCCTACCTGCAGGCAGGGAATATCAGATTTCGGCTATTTTTGTGAAATGTTCTTCATTTATATCATTGGCCGCGTAGTTCAACTGGATAGAATATCAGATTTCGGCTCTGAGGGTTGGGGGTTCGAATCCTCCCGCGGTCACGGTTGGTAGGTTTTTCAAACTAATACGCTGAGTATCAGTACGAAAAACCTACTTTTTTGGGCATGTTACTACACAATAAATACACAGAGGCTACCAAATACACATATACTACACAATAAATAGTACTATTTTATGAGCCATCGATACTCCTGCAAAGTCATAATCAGAGACGACTACGTCAAGCGCGATGGGCGCAGTGCCTTGGCACTTCAGATATTCATAAATGGATCCAGAAAAGTGATCCCAATTGGGGCACATGTACAACCACAAGAGTTCAATAGGGACAAGGAGAGAGTATCTATTTCGGATGCTGAAACATCAGCATTGATCAACGCCTTGATTCATAAGATGAAGTCGAGATCCGAAAAGATTTTCTACAAAGCCATACTCGATGATCGCATACTTACATGTCAAGCATTTGAGGAATCACTGTTGAACAAATCCGGAGACACGGATTGGTATGTGTTCATGGCCATGGAAATCGCAAAAGAGAAAATGATTCGAGCTCGAGGGACTATCAACAATTATGAAAAATGTCTGAATCGATTGAAAGAATTCAAGAAATCATTGGCATTGACTGAAATCAATCTGGAATTCGTCCGAGGATTTGATCGATTCATGCGGAGTGTCAAGAAATATGAGCCAAATACGGTTGCGAAGTATCACCAGACTTTTCTCAAGTTTATCAATATCGCCAAAAAACAAAAGCGCCGGATTACAGATCCATACATCGATTTTAAAATCAATTCCTCGTTGTCGGAGGAGATGGCCGCCAAAAAAGCCCAAGTGTAATAATAGGGAAACGAAGATGGCCAAATATTTACGCCGCTTGGCAACCCTGCTGAATTTTCTGTTTTGGTACATATTCAATTATTTTTCCATAGAACGATACCGACCTGTTAATATTTCCCTAAAAAACTGGCTTTAAGAAAAGATTATTGAAAAGATAAGGAAAATTTTAATCCCAATTTCAACCTCAATTTCGACCTCAAATAAGCCAACTGTTCCCTTTAGTATTAATAATTCATGTTAAGCAAAATGTCATTTGTAAAATGCGGAGCAGCATACACCGTTTCTATGGCAATGTTCCAACAGCCTGCCTCAAAGGGTTTTAAAGGGTCGGTGTCGGTTTTGAGAAACCGACACCGACCCTTTAAAACCCTTGACGGGCCGAGCAGGTTGATGATAAAGGCTGGAACGACGATCCGGCCCGCTAGAACAACTGTTCAACTGACCAGATTGGCATTTTGCGTAACTTGAGTTAATTATTTGATTTTTTAATACTAAAAAAAAGCTACCTGTCTAAGGTTGTAAATATTTTGAAAATGAATAAATTACAACTTGTTGATTGTCAATTGTCCACGCCTTGGCCGTCCGCTCCCGAAGTAAATTCGGGACAGGCTGTCTGCCGCCAATCGTTGACCGATAGCCTAAAAAAATGAATCATGACCAACCTTGAACAACTCTCCAAAGCCTATTCGGACTTCTACGATGGCATCCCTTGGTACGGTAAAAATTTCAAAGAAATAGTAGATGACCTAACGTTTGGCGAAGCATCCGCCGTTGCGGGCAATGGGCAGTCCATCGCCCAACTGCTCTGTCACATAAACAAATGGCGCAGGTCATTGACCATCCGATTACAGGGAAATACGGACATCCGGGTATCTGATACCGATGCTGACAATTGGCCTCCGATCAATACCTTAAATGAAGAAGCATGGGAAAATGCCAAAAAGGAATTTGGGGAACTGCAGCAGATTATTGTGGAGGAACTGGCAAAAAGGGAGGAGGCTTTTTTGGATGAAATCTTTGTTCCCGGAAATGGATCGCTATACCTATCGATATTTGATTATGGGGGTTGTTCAGCATGATATTTATCATTTAGGGCAGATTTCCCTGATGAAACAATTATTGCGTGCAGCGACAAGAACTCAATAGAGAGAGAAAGAAAAATTTTCAATTTTCTTTCTCTCTCTATTGCCATTTCAGATGGAAGTAAAAGAGAAAAAATGAAATTTTTTCTCTTTTACTTCCATTCACTGAGAGCTTACGAACATCAGCCCAAAAAGCTGATAACCAGTTTTTTATAAAAAATGTTTTCCAATAGTTTTATGATGAAAATAAATGTGAATGAGAAGTTCGTGGTGGTAATCCCTATTCTTACGTTAGGCAATTCAAAGTAAGAGTCTACTCCAAAAAAGTCGGTTTTGGCTCAATTTGCTAAATCTTTAAGATTTAGTAAATTTATATTCTACTGATTAATAATGAAATACAGATTTACTAAATTTTTAAAATTTAGCAAATCAAGCCTCGATCCGACTTTTTAGAGTGGGCTCAAGTAATAAATTGTACGTTTTTAGGATAGCAATTTTTTACCGATAGCCTGCCCCGAACTCGCTTCGGGGTAAAATCGGCATTGAAATCTTCTGAGGAATTTTTAAAAACCGCATATAGCCATAGCTACACAAGGCTTTTTAAAAGTTTATCAGAAGGAAAAAGTTTTAATCCCGAATTTACTTCGGGGGGCATTCTAAAATGTATAATTTATTACTTTGAATTGCCTTAGGGATTGCGAAAGAATAAATTCCCGATTTTAGGGTGAATTATTTTATTCTTTGGCAAGGCAAAAAACGCAGCCATAGCAGGGCTACGTCGAGTATTTTTAACGCAGCCAAAGGGGGAAAAGAATCAGCATAAAACGAGAAATTATTTTTTCGCATTCCCTTAGTAAAAACGATTTAATAAGTTGTTCCATAATGCGTACTTAATTTTTTTTTTCTAAAAAACTTAAAAAATAAGTCCGTAACTACGGCTATGCACTGATTTTTTAAATTTCTTACAAGGCTGCACTTAAATAAGGATGATTTTTTGACAAATTAAATAATTATAAATGTACAAATTGCTAATTAACAATAAATTATAAAATCACATTATTATAAAATGGGTTTCAAAAAATCCTTATTTCAGTAGAGCCTTACAAGAAAAAATTAACTGCGTATTCTGGTCTAACTTATTTAATTCGTTTCACTTATCGAATTCATCCACCTAAAATTGCATTTTTAATCATTCACCAATTTAGTTTATCATGAAACGGGATAGCCAGTTTTTCCTTCCTTGTTTTTCATCCTTCTTTTCGGCTGTAAAAACGTCTTGCAGGAAGTGCCACTTCCTGAAAAAATGAAAAGCCCCCTTCGGTATGGGGAAATGCCAGTATCTATTTTTTGTTGACCGACCGTTTTAACAACGGCAACCCCGAACAACGATGTCAATTTCAACCGTTCCAAAGAAACAGCAGTGCTGGCGCGGAATGATGGGCGGCGACATTCAGGGGCATTACCCAAAAAATAAAAGAGGGGTATTTCAATGACCTTGGTGTGAATGCGATTGGGTTCACTCCGGTAGTGGAGCAGAACAAAGGGATAGTGGAGGAAGGTACTGGCCCGACTTATGGCTATCAATGGATATTGGGCGCAGGATTGGACGGCACTTGACCCTAATTTTGGAACGGAAGCAGACCTGATGGAAATGGTGGAAACAGCCCCACACCAATGGCATTCGGGTATTGATAGATGTCGTTTTGAACCATACTGGGCCGGTTACAAACTGAAGACCCCCGTTTGGCCAAAAGAATGGATTCGAACTGGGCCAAAATGGTGAATATAAGGACTATGCTTCGACCGTAAATTGTACATTGGTAGAGAACCTCCCCGACATTCTGACGGAGGACAACACTGCCGTTGGTTTGCCAAAGGCATTGGTGCAAAAAATGGAAAAAGGAAGGACGTTTGGAAAAAGAAGTGACTGAATTGGAGGCATTTTTCCAAAGGAACGGGCCATCCCAAAGCACCACGTTTTTATATTTATGAAATGGCTGACTGATTTTATTAAAAAATATGGCGTGGATGGATTTCGGGTGGATACGGCGAAGCATACGGAGGAGACTGTTTGGGGCGAATTGAGAAAAGAGGCTGATGCAGCATTTGCAGAATGGAAAAAGCGCACCCTGATAAGGTCTTGGACGACAACGAATTCTATATGGTGGGCGAGGTATATAATTATAATGTGGCCTCTGACACCTTATTTGACATCGGCGACCGCAACGTGAACTATTATTCCAATGGGCTGACCAGCCTTGTCAACTTTGGGCTGAAATACGATGGCAAGTAATTCGTATGAATCCTTTTTCTCCGATTATTCCGCTAAATTGCAGGGGCCCATTGAAAGGCAAAAGCATTGTCAATTATTTTGCTTCCCATGATGATGGAGAACCTTTTGACCGGGAACGCCAGCGCCCAATGGAAGCAGCTACCAAATTATTGCTTTCCCCAGGCGGCGCACAGATATACTACGGTGATGAAACCAGCCGCCCTTTGATAACGGAAGGGGCCAATGGGGATGCGAACCTTCGTTCGTTTATGAACTGGGATGAACTGGAACAAAATGTAGAACGGGGCGGCCATTCGATACAGGGCATTTTGGCCCATTGGCAAAAAACTGGGGCAGTTCCGCAAACCAACATCCATCGGTTGGGGCAGGTGTCCATAAAATGATTTCCTGGTCGCCTTATTATTTTACAAGGACATACCAATCAAGTGATTATGTGGATAGGGTAGTGGTTGGTCTTGATTTGGATAAGGGCTCAAAAGAGGTAACTGTGGAAGGGGTATTTGAAAACGGGGAGGAAGTGACCCGAGCATTATTCTGGCAAAAAGGTAAAAGTGGAAGATGGGAAGTTGAGGGTTGAAACGGAATTTGATCTGGTTCTTTTTGGGAAATGAATAAAACCAAATCATAGGGTTTTACCCTATGCTGATCAATGCCGCCCTTTCAGGGCTTTGAAGTAACTCTTAGCCCTGAAAGGGCGGCGTTGGCACAGCTTAGTGAAACGAATTAAAATAAGTTAGACCATTATGCTTGCTCTTTTTCCTTCTAAAAAACTTAAAAAACAAGTCCGTAGCTACGGCTATGCACGGATTTTTTAAATTCTTTACAAGAAAAAATAGCGGCGCATTCTGGTCTAACTTATTTAATTTCGTTTCACTTATGGCAACGCCCTATGAAAACAATATGGATTGTTTCGCATAACCAATTTTTTATTTCAAAACAAAACAACTTATGAAACAAGCACTCACCTTACCCGTTTTTACCCTCCTCCTTTTTTTTACAGCTTGTCAACCAGAGCAACCAAAAAATGCGAACCCACCTGCTCCGACATTCAATGCAACCGGTTCAGATGCTAAAGCCATTGCCATTGCCGATGAAGTGATGGAATCTTCAGGTGGTAAGGAAAACTGGGGGCAATGCCCGTTTTTTCTCTTGGGTCTTTGCCCGCAACCGTACCCATTTTTGGGACAAAAAAACGGGGTGATATCCGCATTGAATCAAAAAAGGACTCAGTGGTTTAATTTGATGAACATCAATACAATGAAAGGTCGGGTCCAGATAAAAGGTCGGGAATTAGCAGATGCTGGATTCTTTGTCCAATTTTTTAAAAAAGGGCAAAAGGCATCTGGATCAATGATGCCTACTGGTTGGTGATGCCATTTAAGATGAAGGATGACGGGGTGACATTAAAAATATTTGGGCGAAACAGTTACTACCGACGAACGGCCTGCCGATAATATTGAAATGACTTTCAAAGAGGTTGGCGATACACCGGGCAATAAATACCACGTTCTGGTGGATAAAGAAAACCCGTTTGATTACAGAGTGGGCTTTTTTTCAGACGAGGCCAATCAGGACTTCTCCAATTTTGTGATGCCTTGGAAGGATTATCAACTTTATGGGAGTTTGAAATTGTCAGGGGATCGGGACAAATTGCAATTGACGGAGATTTCTGTGGATTGGAACGATTGCCGGAGGGCGTTTTTACGGCATTTTGATTTTGAGAAAATAAACGTCGGCAGGGTTTCAAACCCTTCTATCGTTAAAAAAAGCCCCTATTTCAGTGAATACCCAATTCTACTTTGGCACTCTGGCCTAAATTCCACAAGAGCCCTTTGTCATTTCGCAGTAATCCGTCCTCGTCATACGTGTTGCCCTTATAACGAGGACGGATTTCTGCGAAATGACAAAGGGGGCATTAGTGAAACGAATTAAATAAGTTAGACCATTATGCTTGCTCTTTTTCCTTCTAAAAAAACTTAAAAAACAAGTCCGTAGCTACGGCTATGCACGGATTTTTTAAATTCTTTACAAGAAAAAATAGCGGCGCATTCTGGTCTAACTTATTTAATTCGTTTCACTTATAGTAAATCTTAGAGTGGCCAAAGTAGAACTACTTTGGGCTTTGTATTAAAGACTAACCGCACTTGGCCAATCAACCAAAGATTTCAGTTCCAGCAAAGTGGAAAGAACCTTCGAGAGCGGCATTCTCATCCGAGTCGGAGCCATGTACTGCGTTTTCACCAACACTTTTAGCGTATTTGGCACGGATCGTACCGGCGGGGCTGCATCTGCTGGATTGGTAGCTCCGACCAAAGCACGGAAGTTCAGTTACAGCATTTTCTTTTTCCAAAATAGCCGCAACGATTGGACCTGAAGACATGAAGCCCACCAATTCCCCATAAAACGGGCGCTCTTTGTGGACAGCGTAAAACTCACCTGCTTTGGCTGTGGTCAGTTGTGTCATTTTCATTGCAACGATTTTGAAACCAGCCGCTGCAATATCATTTAAAATAGCTCCGATGTTGCCAGCAGCTATGGCATCGGGCTTGATCATCGTCAAAGTTCTGTTTCCGGACATTATTTTAGGTATTTAGGTATTTAGGTATTAGGTATTTTTGGAATATGGTCTCAGAATTTTTGGGATAAATACCCAATACCATGCTACCCCAATACCCAATATCTAATACAGGTTTTTCCAAAACGGGCGCAAAAGTAAGTAATCAATGGTTTTCTTTGTCAAACTCGGATATTAATTTTGGAATAAATGTATTTTTTGGGAACTTCGCCGCCCATAATTTGGAACCCGTAGTATGGAAAATATAAAAAGCCTAAAATCAATTTTATCTTCACCTAAAGACATTGTGCTAACGTCTCATAGAAACCCCGATGGCGATGCCATTGGCTCTACCTTGGGATTGCGGCATTATCTGGAACAATTGGGCCACAAGGTGGTGGTGGCCGTCCCTTCCGAGTACCCCCCGTTTCTGGCTTGGATTGCCAGGGGCAACTGATATTTTTGATTTATGACCATAATCAAGAAGCAGTCAAAGAGGTGTTGGAAAAAAGCGGACATTGTTTTTTGTTTGGATTTCAACTCCCTTGACAGGATCGATAGGATGGGGGAAATTATTGCCCCGCTCACATGTCCCAAGGTCTTGATAGACCACCACCTGTTGCCCGATGATTTTGCCGATTATGTTTTTGAGCGATACTTCTGCCAGCAGTACGAGGTGAACTGGTACATGATTTTATCTGTATGTTGGAGGATGAAGAAAAGATAAATACGGATATTGGTGAGTGCCTTTTTACGGGTATTTTGACAGATACAGGCTCGTTTAAATATGCTACCTCACCAAAAGTCTTTAGGATGGTGGGCGACCTTTTGGCATTGGGGATTGATGATGCCAAAATACAAGATAAGATTTATAACAGTTTGGAAGAGAAGCACTTACGCCTTTTGGGGCATGTGCTGAACAACAGAATGGAGGTGTTGGCCGAATATCGGACTGCCATCATCTGTCTGACCAAAGGCGATTATGAAAATTTCAACATCCAAAGGGCGATACAGAGGGGATGGTCAATAAGATGCTGCAGTTGAAGGATGTCGTCATGGCTGTTTTTATCCATGAGCAACCCACTATCACGAAATTTCCCTCCGTTCCAAAGGCGATTTTTCCGTACAGGAAATTGCCAAAAAGCACTTTCGGGGAGGGGGGCATAAAAATGCTTCGGGGGGGTATTCCTACATAGGCCTACGGCCTACAGTCAAAAAATTCAAAGCCATTTTACCTGAACACAAAGAAGCGCTTTTAGCTGCTAAAATTTAATAGCTGTTCAAAGTACTTCGTTTGGAATGGTTCAGATATTTGAATTTGAATTTTTCAACAGGAAATCGGGGCAAACGCATCAAAATTTTTGAAGCCATCTGAGCCCCAGCGGGGCGGCCCTATCGGTAGAAACAGGACGCAAACCTTTTCCATAGCTCCGTAGGAGCGGGATAATACAAAGTGAGATCAAAATATTCCGCTCCTACGGAGCTAATGGAAAGCCCAATTTGTTTTCTACCGATATAATCGCCCCTCTGGGGCTTGAAAAATTTTGATGCGTTTGCCCTGACAGGAAATTGGCCAGCTTTTTATTTTGAAAAATATTCAACTTCCCATTCCCTTAATTTTTATAATAAAATATTCAATAATGAAAAATCTTTTCATCCTATTCCTCGCTGTCTCTTTTTTGCTGCCTTTCGTGTGGCGAAGACCTCAGTACCACACCGAATGGTTACAAAATAGAATGGCTTTCCAAAGGCGAAGGCAAAAGGGTTGAAGCCCGGTGAGAAAGCATTGGCCCATCTATATTATTATTTGGATGGTAAAATGCAGGCCACTACAAGGTCATCCGGCAAGGCTTTTCCCATTCAGGTAAACACAAAAGAAGAGCTACTGGAAATGAAAGAAAAAGGGCAGCCAACCCTATTTACGATGCTGTTCCAAACTTGCGGGTGGGCGATAGCATAAAAATCGTCATCCCTATTACGGAAGAAATGCGTGCCAATCCTGATGTAAAGGATGCCAAAGAAATGTTTTACTACATTGCTTTGGAAGGTGCCAGATCTGAAGCAGGTTATAAGGCGGGAAATGGAAGCTGAAAAAGCAAAGGCGGAAGCCAAGCAAGCCGAACTTGCCGAGTTGTCAAAAGGGACTATAGCAAGAGCTGGTGATATAGAGAAATTGGCGAAAGATATTGCCAAACAATATAGAAAATGGCCAACTGGCAGATAAGATCAAGGCCACGGCTTCCGGCCTTAAATACATGGTTTTGGAAGAAGGCACTGGAAACCCAACTCAGGTAGGCAAGGAGATAGACGTGCATTATTATGGCATGCTGACCAATGGTGAAATGTTCGATAATTCTTTCAACCGGGGCAGCCCGATCTCATTTCCGTTGGGAACAGGTAGGGTAATACCTGGATGGGATGAAGGCTTGGCATTAATGAAAGGAGGGGATAGGGGCGTTTTATTTATCCCTTCTGAATTGGGCTATGGAAAAGCTGGGAGCGGGGCTAAAATCCCACCAGATTCTGAACTTATTTTTTACGTAGAGATTTTATAGGATTAATTGTTTATTGCTGATAAGTTCTCAATAATGGAGAGGGAAGTGGAGAGAGGAAGAATTTTATTTTTTCCCTTTCACTTCCCTCTTCATTATTGAGAACTTACTATTGCCGGTTGTTAATTGTTGATAACCAGCAATATAGGCGTTTAGTGGTTTGAAAAATGCAGCGAAAATTTTTCTATTTAGTCACTTAAGCGACGTACCGGGCAGCAATTAACAACCAACAACCAACAACTAACAATCAACAATTAACTAAAAAACAACATGATCTAACGAACAACTCGCTGTTCTAAAAGATCGGTCGGCTTCTTTAAGGGGGTATCTTTGACGTCCCTGGCAAAAAAGATCCAAATAGAAGAAAAAGAACAACTTTCTGGCGACCCGAATTTTTGGGACGACCCCGAACGGGCACAATCCATCCTCAAAGTAATTAAGCTCAATAAAAAGTGGGGTAGCTCAATATGACCGGGGGGCCGATGCCATTGGGGATGCAGAGGTATTGCTTGAATTTCAAAAAGAGGGGGAAGCTACAGAAGAGGAAGTGGAGGCGCAATACATTAAGGCGATAAGAGCCAATGATGACCTCGAATTCCGCTCTACTCTCAACCAACCGGAGGATGAGCTAAAACTGCATTCTGGAAATCAACGCTGGTGCAGGTGGTACAGAGGCCTGTGATTGGACTTCCATGCTGCTCCGCATGTATGTAATGTGGGCAGAAAAAAATGGATTTAAAACCTCTACATTGCATATTGTAGATGGTGATGCGGCAGGCATCAAGTCGGTCGGAATTGAAATTTCAGGCGACTATGTATTTGGCCTTTTGAAAGGTGAAAATGGCGTTCACCGTTTGGTGCGGGTCAGCCCGTTCAATTCACAGGGCAAACGGATGACCTCCTTTTCCTCGGTTTTTGTCCATCCAATGATTGATGATACCATAGAAGTGGTAGTCAAAGCATCTGACCTTCGTTGGGACACTTTTCGGGCAAGCGGCGCTGGTGGGCAGCACGTCAACAAAACGGAATCTGCTGTCCGTGTAACGCACATCCCAAGTGGCATTGTCGCAGAATGTCAGCAGGAACGCTCGCAGCACCAGAACAGGGATAAGGCCATGCAAATGCTCAAGTCCCGCCTCTATGAAGTGGAACTGGAAAAGCAACGGTCTGAAAGGGACAAAATTGAGGCTGGCAAAATGAAAAACGAATGGGGCAGCCAGATCCGCAGCTACGTCCTCGACGACCGCTGGGTGAAAGACCTCCGTTCTGGTTACAAAGTGAACAATCCCGATAAGGTGCTGGATGGGGAACTGGACGGTTTCTTGAAGGCGTTTTTGATGATGAAGGAGGAGGTGGAGGAGTGATGGGGAAAGGGAAATAAAAAGCCCCGTTGCCAAAATGGCAACGGGGCTTTTTATTTATTCCACAAATCTATACAACACCTTCTTCCTTCAAATATTCCGCAACATTAAACTTAACCCCATCCATCAATTCCAGTTCTTCGTCCCAATTGTGGATTTTCCAAGGTTGGCCTTTAACCGCAACGATTACTTTTTTGGGGCGGGACAAAACCCAGATCAATTTTTCACCACCAAACTCAAATATTTTATCGGTTCGTACCATGATAAATTCTTCTATAGATTTGAAATCCGTGCCTTCCAATTCAATTTGAACATCAACCTCTACCACCAATTTTGGAGGAACGTCCATGTATTTTACTGAAATTTTATCAGGGGTTAAAACTGATTTTTCTATTATGGCAATATCGTAGCTTAAATTGTTATTATGGCTCAGGTGATTACCAATTTCATTAGTGAAAATCCGATATTTTTTGCGATCCAATAATGTACAAACGTTCATTATCAAATACTCAATTATCAGTGATTGCAAACTACTACATCCCATAATTTCTTCTTTTGTTTTTGTTTTGTTTAAAACATCTTTATAACCTTTATAATAGAATGGGATGCCATCCATTACCTCTTTGATAAGGTAGGCAGGTATTTTATTAACTTTCTTTTTTTCTGCTTTTATCTTCTTCTCAATTACTGTTTCCATATCTTGAATTTTTAGCAAGGTAAGTATTTTTCAGAGAATGTAAAACCCGACTGCCCATTCCAGGCCGGAATGGGCAGTTGTAAAAAGGGTAGAATTTACTGACCTCCCCCCTTATCCTTCTTCTTCTTAAACGGGTTCCACTCCTCCAATTTCTTTTTCGCCTCTTCCTCCAATTTTTTCTTTTTCTCCTCGCCCAACAGTTTTTTCGCCTCTTCCTCCAATTTCTTTTTGGCCTCGTCTTCCAGCCGTTTTTTGGCTTCCTCCTCCAATTTCTTTTTGGCATCGGCGGCCACTTTATCCACTTCTTTTTTGGCCTGATCGGTGAGTTTCTTCTTTTCCTCCTCCAAACGTTTTTCCGCTTCTGCTTTGGCCTTGGCAGTGGCTCTTTCTGCTTCTTCTTTTGCTGTATTAACGGCTACGTCCTTTAGTGTTTGGGATTCTCCTTTTCCTTCTGTGCCCAAAAAGTCAATCTTTATTTTAGGATCGGTCATCGAGCCACTGATTCCGATTCGGACATTCACAAATTCGCCTGCATCTACGTTCAGCCCCACCTTGGCAGCTTCTTTGGTCAAAAGATCAAGGCCAGTATTGGCGGCTGCACCCAATGGATTTTTGCCGATTTTCTCCCGGGGGATTTTAGCGTCTATATAATAGCTCATATCGCTGCCCGTAATTTTATGTGTGCCTCCGATTTTCATGGCAATGTCCTCATAAATGTGATCGAACTCCTTTAGGGTCAATGCCCCATTGGCGATACTGAACCAGTTTTTGGAATTTTTAATATCGAAATTTTTAAAGGCATCTACTTTCAGTTTGTTGCCGATTTCTTCCAACGGCCCAAAAGCGGCTATCTTTCCATTAATGGTGTGCAAGAAGCCTTCGGACGTGATGGTTTCCAGATCGGGCATCATGTCTTTTCCAAGAATGCTGCTGATATTGAATCGGGTATTGAAATTACCTTTGATGTATTTACCGATGGGAGCAACAGCCTCGAAAGTATTAAAGGTGTTGAAGGCTTTTTGGAAATCCATATTCGCCAATTGCATGCTCAGATCGAACTTGGGTTTTTCGTTCTCCTTTGTATCATAACCACCCATGATAGCCATTTTACCACCCAAAAGGTCGGTAGTCACATCCTCGAATGTTACTGCTTCATCCGCTATAACAAGGCCTCCGTTCAGGTTCCTCATTTCCATATTATCATAGATGACTTTATCCATATCGGCATCAATATGAATGTCCATCCCTTGTGGCACAAGAAACGGTTCAGTTGCCTCTGTCGGAGAGGTTGTAGTAACTTCCTCTTCCGTCATAAACTGGTTGAGGTTCATGTATTTAGAGGATACTTTTAGATCACCACCGATGGTGCCGTTTTTGAAAACATAATCCCATATATTCGTCAAAACGCCAGAGCCTGCAAAGTCACTATCGCCGATATTGCCACTTAAATTGTTGGTAGTCAGCTTGTTGGGTGTTATCTGGACATTGCCCTTTAGGTCTTTTAATTGGTAACCATAAGCATCCATTTTACCAATGCCCGCATCCACCTTAAAATCAAATCGGTTAAACAATTCCTCCTCACTTGAAGCCGGCCCGCTGCCAACTGCCAACTGCTCCCCGTCAACTGCCTCTTCTTCCTCCAGCCATTCATCGGCATTGAAATAGTTGGAACGAAGTTTAAAATCCCCCTTCATAGTTGCATCTGGTGAAAAATAGGCGAGGATGTTATCAATTTCGCCGCTTCCGCTCATATCACTTTTGCCAAGTTTCATATCGAAATTGGACACCTGTACATTGCGGGGGGTAAAATAGGTACGCAAGGCATCAATGCGGACAGGGGGCAGGCCATCGGCTACATAGTTCAGATTTTCAATGCTCGCTTGTCCTTTCATGTCCACCTTTTCATAATCACCTTTATCCAAAGAAGACATACGAGCTTTGGCTGTTATATCCATGTCCACTTTCCCATTTAAAGTAGAAACACCTTCCATTGGAAATGCACGGACGAGGTCGCCCAGATCCAATTGGCCTTTGATCTCGGTGTCCACATTGGGGTCGGACATGGGCGTTTTTAATTTGAAAAAACCTTGGATCGGATTGTTGCCTACTTTCAGATCAAACTTAGAAATATCCACCAGCATTTTATCCAGATCGGAAGTTGGGCTGTTTATATTGATGTCGGTATTGATGCCTGAAATACCAATTGGCAGATCGGGGTATTTGATGTCGCCATTAGCAATGGAGAGGTTTACTTTAAATGTGGGATACCGTTCAGGCGATGCGCTGTAAACCCCTTTTGCAAAACCATCCAACTGGAATTTGCCTACCGCTTTTACATTCTCATAGCCTTTTATATAGGCATTGGGGATCATGGAAAGCAGGGCTTTGAAATCGGATGATGGCGCATTGAAGGTCAGGTCAACTTCCGCATTTCCCTCCTCGGTCAATCCCAACCAACCGTCTGTTATTAGCTGCAACTCATTGATAGTCAGGTCGTTTTCCCGAAGTGTGTATTTTGAATTGGGCATGTCTATGTTGAAACCTGCCGTATAATCCAATTTTGCTTTTTTCAAATAGGTAACCCCCTCTGCTTTTGCAGTTAGCTCATCAATAACAGTTTTGGTATCCAGATCGAAAACATCTTGTGTGAAATCACCTTTCCCATTATGGTTCAGGCCGGCCATTTCTACATAAGTATCCCAGAGGCGGTCGTCGTAAATGATATGGCCATCTGTGATGGAGTAGGACTGTAATTGGATTTCAAAAGGAGTGCTTTCTGTGGTAGTTTCACCCGTTTCTTTCGCAATGTCATAATTCGTTTTTCCATTTTTTAAAATAATGACATTCATTTCGGGTTTCACCAAATCCACTGAATTGATCTGCAGCGGCACTTCGCCGAAATTATAGGCCGACCAAAAATCAACAGCCACATCAAATGATTCACCTGCCGCTAATTTTACCCCCTCAAATTCCTCCTGTCCAATAACCGAATAATCGGTTACTTTCAAACTGACGTTTGGGAAATCACGGATCAGGGAAATGTCCACATCTTTGAAATCAACGGTAGCGTTGAGGTTTTCGTTGGTGGCTTTTTTGAGTTCGGCGACTATTTCATCTTTGAAAAAATAGGGGATGGCCACCAAGGCTGCCACTAAAAGGATGACCAAAACAAGGACGAAAAGCAGGATTTTTTTAATTACTTTCATATTGTGATAAACCAGTTTTGTGAAAACTAAATAAATTCTCAATAGAGGGAAGTGAAAGAGAAAAAATGAAATTTTTTCTCTTTCACTCCCCTCTGAAAAATTTTTGGAGAGAGAAGAAAAAATTGATCCCGAATTCACTTCGGGATTCTTCTCTCTCCATTATTGAAAACTTACAAAACTAAAGTTGACGAGGAGAAATTAGCTTAGTGAAACGTAAAAGTAGGATGCGCTGGAACAAATGATTACACATATCCATTAAATCGTTTCTTTAGGGCAAATGTTTTATAAAGGACTGATATTTCCCAATTGGTCACAGTAACAGAATAAATAAAGGGTCACTACTTAGCACCCGCCAGTTCACTAACCCCCGACTTCAGCCGGGGGTATGGCACAAAATTTACCGGGTTTTAACCCAAAAAGCAGCACTTATATTTTGGGTTAAAACCCGGAAAGGTGCATCATCCTCCCCTGACTAAAGTCAGGGGTTAGTAAACTGGCAGGTGCTAAGTAATTACGATAAAGGAAGGGTAGGTAAGGTTTTGAAAACAAACTAAAAAGGATCAGACCCAAACGGCAAAAATCTCTTTGCCGCTGTGTTGAATGGGTTTTTTCTGCCATGTTTTTTTTGTGCGGTGTTCAAAAATGAGGAGATAGCCTTTATCGCAATTTTGCCGTTCAAGATAATCACTTAATTGATCAAGGCCGGCCAAATGTTTTTTTGGCCCATACCATCTTTTTAGCTCAATGATATATTTTTTGTATTGGTAATAGGTTACTACAATGTCCAACCGTTTTTCTTCTGAAATTTGAGGCTCCACAAATGTATATCCACCTCCGTTGAGGATTGGTTGGAGGAATGACAAAAAGATCAGCCTGCCTTCCCGTTCCAAAAAAGCTTCGTCCTTTTCCCGGTACTGCTCTTTCATAAATTGTTGGAATTTCAAAAGCAACAGTTCAATGTCCAGTTGTTTGTCCGGTTTGATCACTTCCAGCCGGTTGCCCTTGTCAGTCCTAACCAAACTGATTTCCATTTTAGAGGACATATAATTGTAGATCAATTGCTCATAAATCCGGTTATGGATACGGACGCCACTTCTATTTGAAAAAATACCATATTGAAAACCCATAAAAATAAGTGGGCTATGGACATTAAAATTGAAATGGGCACCTTCCATTAAAATAGAAAAGACAAAATCGTACAACTCCTGATCGTTTTCAAGGTTTTTGATTAGGGTGTCAAAATTGGTATTGGTTTCTTGTAATAAAAGGTTGACCGCTTTTTCCACATCAGCCAATGTCCAAGTTTTTTCTTCTTTAAAAGGCAAAATTTCCTCGGCAATGGTTTTGCAGAGTTTACTGATCAGAAATGGATAGCCGGACGTATAATAATAGAGTTTTTCAGAAAGGGCCGTAATATCCATTTTCACTTGTTCCTCCTTTGCATAATCCTCCAGCATCGGTGCTATTTCGGAAGGGGAGAAACCCATGTCCACTTTAAAATCGGTTGCAATGTTCCAAGGGCTATTGAGTTCTGATTTTTCACCAGTCCGTATCTTTGATTTTAATGTTTTTACGTCATGGACACCTGCCAGAACAATACTATGGAATGTCGCATTCTCAGGTCTTTCCCGCTGGAGGTATTTGTTTCTCAACATACCGAGAAAACTGAGAAAAGGATCAAAATTACTACTTGCATCCACTTCATCAATAAGGAGAATAAGTTTTTTACCAGCTTTGTGGACGAGGCCAGTTATGACCTCCGAGAGCAAGTCCATATCATGCACTTTGCTCAACTCTTCAGTAATAAAAATGGAGAGGTCTGGATAACGGTATTTTAACGCTCTCCCTATTTGTTTCAAGAACATAGTGGCAAATTTCCCATCTGTCTCATGCCATTGTTGGTCAACTCCCTGAAAATTAATTTCAATAGGGATATATGCTTCCATTATTTCCGTTGTCTCAAAAATAAGACGGAGGGTCGTTGTCTTCCCATATTGTCTGGGACGGTTGATGATGAAATAATCTCCGAATTCCACCATGCCCATTACTGCTTCCATTTTACTTCTATTGTCCATCATGTAATGACGACTTGGATAGCACAGGCCAGTGATGTTAAATCTTTTCTTCATAAGGCAAATTTAGGCGATACCCCCTCAATTAAAAACAGATATTTTTCTTTTGCCTAACTTAGCCTCGCCATTATATTGCATACATTGCATCTGTTCAGTATGGAGAGAGAAAGAAGAAAAAATGAAATTTTATCTTCTTTCTCTCTCTTGAGAAGTGGTTGTTTTTTGAGAAAAATTTTCAATTTTTCTCAAAAAACAACCGCCTAAGTAGTTTCAAACAAGGGAAGAACTATGAACCTCACCACCGCAAAGGACGCACTCAAAAAATATTTCGGCTATGACTCCTTCCGGCCGCTTCAGGCC
Organism: Saprospiraceae bacterium; assembly: GCA_965249735.1. Lineage (GTDB taxonomy): Bacteria > Bacteroidota > Bacteroidia > Chitinophagales > Saprospiraceae > JANQSS01. The sequence goes on from CBDFMS010000018.1 coordinate 173,725, forward strand.
GAAGTCATCCAATACATTTATGATAATAAGGATGTTATCCTGCTCATGCCTACTGGCGGCGGCAAATCCATTTGTTTTCAGATACCTGCCGTTACAATGGAAGGGACTTGTGTTGTTGTTTCCCCGCTAATTTCTTTGATGAAAGATCAGGTGGAATCATTGAAAGCCAATGGGATCAAGGCCGCTTTTATCAATAGCTCACTGACTTATAAAGAGCAGCAGGAAGTGGAAAATGACCTCTATCAGGGGCGTTTGGACTTGGTCTATACCTCCCCTGAAAAGATGGCCTCCCAAGACTTTCAACCACTGCTAAAGGCCAGTAAAATCAGCTTCTTTGCCATTGATGAGGCGCATTGTATTTCCTCGTGGGGGCATGACTTCCGGCCGGAGTATAGGCAGTTGCGTTTTTTGAAAAAAACATTTCCCAATAAGCCCGTCATTGCCGTAACGGCTACTGCCGACAAACTGACCCGCAAGGACATGGCCACTCAATTGGGTGTGCCGGAAGCGCAGATGTTCATTGCCTCTTTTGACCGCCCGAACCTGTCGTTGGAAGTAAGGCCGGGCAGGAAAAAGATCGAGCAGATATTGGAGTTTATAAAGGAACGCCCCAACCAATCGGGCATCGTTTATTGCCTCTCCAAAAGAAGCTGCGAAGATTTGGCAGGCAAGCTCATCAACAGCGGTATCAAAGCGGATTATTACCATGCAGGCCTGAATTCGGGGCAGCGTTCCCAAGTGCAGGAGGACTTTATCCAAGACCGCACACCTATTATATGTGCGACCATCGCTTTTGGGATGGGGATTGATAAAAGCAATGTGAGGTGGGTCATCCATTTTAATCTGCCCAAAAACATAGAAAGTTACTATCAGGAAATAGGCCGATCAGGGCGGGATGGCTCAAAAGCGGATACACTTCTTTTTTATAGTGGCCGTGATGTGGCCACCTACCGGGAATTTATCAGCCAAAGTGATAGTGAGTACCGGGCTATCCATAGCGCCAAGTTGGAGCGGATGTACCAGTATGCCACCTCGCTGATCTGTCGCCGGAAAATCTTGCTGAATTATTTTAATGAAACCAATTTTGAAAACTGCGGCAATTGCGACATCTGTAAAAACCCGCCCCAATATTTGGACGGTACTGTGATCGCCCAAAAGGCACTTTCAGCAGTAGCCCGTTTGAACCAAAGTGTCGCAAAGGGGATCGTCATTGATGTTTTGCGGGGGTCAAAAAGCTATAAGGTCGTTTCATTGGGTTATGATAAAGTAAAAACCTACGGTGCTGGAAAGGACATTTCGCAACAGGACTGGTTTTTTTATATGGAGCAATTAATCAATCAGGGTTTATTGGAAGTGGCCTATGATGATTATAATAAAATAAGACTGACCGAGGCGAGCCAAGCGGTTTTATTTAATGGACAAAAGATACAAATGGTAAAAGCGGAAACGGTACTGAAAAGAAATGCCGCCGAAAAAGCAAAAGCCGATGCGAAAAAGAAACCCAAGTCGCAGCGCAACCGGGTACGGGACGAACTGTTTGAACACCTGCGAAGGCTGCGGGTGGATATTGCGAGGAAAAAAGGGCTGCCCCCATATATTGTTTTTAATGATGCCACGTTGGAAGAAATGGCTGCGGAAAAACCGGCCAATATGCAGGAGATGATGAAGATCAATGGGATGGGGGAAGTGAAATTAAAGGAATATGGTCATTTGTTTTTAGAGGCCATTACACAATATAGGGTTAATTCTGGTGGTTTAAAAAGGATTACTTATACATCGGAAAATGATTTTTCCAATTCCTATAAAAAATGGACCAAAGAGGAAGACGAAAAATTAATAAATATGCACAACGATGGGGCAACACCAGAACAATTGGTTGCCACCTTTAAAAGAAAACCCGGAACGGTAGCAGCGAGATTGAAAAATTTATTGGCAGAAGAAAATGGGTTTTGAAATTAGTTATTGATTGTTGGTTGTTGATTGATTTTTCCGATCCCTTGTCATCCTGTAAGGAACTGTTCCGTGATGCAGGAAGTTATAAATTGCATTACATAAGACGGGACAGTTCCTTACAGGATGACAAGGGATCGGAAAAGCAACTAACTTACTGGGTGGTATTTTTATTCAAAAATCCAGAATATAAATTTATTTTTTCGCCGTTCCTATGTTTAAAAAATTATTTTCAATGAAAAAACAAACTCCTCTTTCATTTATCACTCTCCTTTTTTTATTATTTCCAATAATTATTTTTTCTCAAAATTTTGACTATTCAAAAATAGACGAATTTGCCAGAAATGTGCCTGGATCAAAAGCTAATTCAATTGATGGTTTGGCAGAGCATCTGACCAAAAAATATAATACAGAACGGGAAAAAACACGGGCCATATTTATATGGATGACAGAAAATATAAAATACAATTACCGGGTATTAAACAACGATAATATATCTATACAACAGCGGTTGAAAAAAGAAAAACCAGAGAGGGTATTAAAGGCCAAATGGGCAGTGTGCGAAGGCTATTCCAATTTATTTAATGCTTTGTGCAACGCTGCGAATATAGGTTCAGAAGTGGTGTCGGGAAAGGTGAAAGACCATAGCGGAAAAATCCCAAAAATAGGCCATGCGTGGAATGTGGTAAAGGTGGATGGGCAATGGTATCCAATTGATGTAACATGGAGCGCAGGCGGGCTTTCCGATAAAAATGGAAAATATGTAAAGAGTTTTAAGGACGATTATTTTTTAGCTTCACCAGCCTATTTTATACAAGACCATTTTCCGAGTGATCCTGTATTCCAATTAACGGAAAATCCTATTCCTTTTTCTGTATTTAAAAACAATAAAAAAATTGAATTAAAAAAATATGCGGAAGTGGAAATTAATTTCCAAAACATAACGGATAGTTTGAATTATCATCACCAATTAAATAGACCGGAAAAGAAAATAAAAAGCTGCGAACGGATTTTGCGTTTTGATGAAAATAATTCTTATGCCAATTTTAATATAGCTAAATTTCATTACGAACAGGCCAAACCTATATGGGAAATATATCAAACTGAATCAAAAAAAGTATTTAATAAAAAAGAAAAACTGACGTGGGAAAAAATAGAAAAGTGGGAAAGGATAATTGAACAGTTCCGGAATAAATTAAAAGAAACAGAAAAATATTTATCCAAAATCCCAATTAACGATCAATATGCTTTTAATAAAAAAACGATCATGCACTCGCTAAAGCAAAATAAAGAAATAGACGGACAAATAAATAAACAGTTCAGCGAATTTAAAAGGTATTTGGAAGCGACGGGGGTGGAGAGGAATTAGTTGGTTGTTTTATATTATCGCATTTGAAAAAAAAAACAACCAACAATTACCGTAACTATTAGGCATTTTATCAGCTATTGTTTTTCACTAACCCCCGACTTCAGTCGGGGGGAGATGGCTGAACATAATATCGGGTTTTAACCCAAAAAGCAGCATACGTGATTTGGGTTAAAACCCAGAATGGTGCACCGCTTGCCCCCTGACTGAAGTCAGGGGTTAGTGAACCGAGGGTCGTTAAATAGCTACCAATCTACAACCAACAACCAATCACCCCTTTGCTTCAGGAGTAGGCAGCCCTCTCGCCGAATTAACTGCATTGGTCATAGCGGACAAAACCTTGTGGACCATTTTTCTTTCTGCAAAAAGGAGTTCCAGTTCACGTGAAGTTTCTCCCTTGGTGCCGTTCTTATAAGTTTCGATGCCAGGTTTCCCATCCAGTACTTTAAATTTTATACCGGGGTTTGGGTTGTCTTGGGCATCAGAAATAATTACAATATTTTTTATGTCATTATCCAAGTTGGCCAAGCTGACCCGCTGTTCCGTCACGTCGCCTTTATGCTTGTTGCGGATGACCATTTGAAAATTTTCATCCAACAGGACAGATATTTCACCCAGCCCATTCACTTTGCCGGAAGAATTTCTAAGCGATTCCTGCAAAAGGCCCAACGACCATTCTATTTGCCTTTTGTAATCACCTTCTTTGATGGCGTTGGCTTTCATGTCATCGGAAGGTTTGCCACCTGTTACGATTTTTTGTGCAGAACGGTCTTTGATTTCTTCTGCACCCTCCAATTCAGGGTTGGAATTTTGGCAAGCAAAAAAGAACCCTGTCAAAAGGATCATCAATGGATATAGTGTATTTTTCATCATGAGAACTAAGTAAGTAAAAAGTAAAAAGGAAAAAGTAAGAAATGGCTTTGTTTAAAAATTGAAGAGGCTCATTGATTTTCAATCTCCGTTTTTACATTATTTAAAATGGAAGTGCAAAGTAACAGCACCTGATTAAATTTTGAGAGTGGGTTTGTCAGTTCTTTCGTAAAATGATTTTCTACCTTTACTTTTTTGTCAGAGATTTGAGATCGTACCGCTTCGCCGTGAAAATCAGGTAAGGCATGTCTGACCTCTGACAGCGCAGCGGTCTGATATCTGACCTCTCTTAAAATCAACGATATGAAAAACCTTATACTTTTCTCCCTGCTTTTTGTTGCTTGTTCGGTGAGTAAAACATCCGTCCAACAAGAGGCTACCCGACAGCAACCACTTACTTTTTCCATTTCATTTCCTGAAAACGTTGAGCGCTCTGCATTGGATGGTCGGGTGCTTTTGTTTATTTCAACCAATGGGGAAAGCGAACCCCGAAATCAAATAAGCGACGGGGTGGGCACTGCCCAAGTGTTTGGGACAAACGTGGATGGACTGAAACTAGGAGAGACCACTAAAATCGGCTCTGGTATTTTTGGTTATCCATTGAGGGATTTGAACCTGCTGCCAGTGGGTGAATATTATGTTCAGGCGTTTTTGAACAGGTACGACACCTATAACCTTGCGAACGGTCATTCCCTGAAATTGCCTGCTTCTTGGGAGGCAGGGCAACGTTTCAACAATGAGCCGGGCAATCTTTACAGCAAGCCAATGAAGGTAGTGATTGACCCCAAGCAGACAGGAAATATAGCGCTTTCGTTAACGGAAAAAGTGTCCCCTGTTTCCAAACCCACCGATACCCAATACATCAAGCACATTGAAATAAAAAGTGAAAAACTCAGTGCATTTTGGGGGAGGGACATGTACCTCGGTGCTCATGTTTTATTGCCCCATGGCTTTGACGAACACCCCGAAGCGAAATACCCGTTGATGGTTTTTCATGGCCATTTCCCAAAAGATTTTGGCAATTGGCGGCCAGCAGCACCTGACTATTCGATGGAACTGGATTACAGCGCTCGGTTCAATATCAGGGGGTATAACCTCACCCAACAGGAGGAGGCGCATAATTTTTATAAAACGTGGGTGAGCGATACCATGCCCCGTTTTATCATCATCAAAATACAGCATGCCAACCCATATTACGATGATAGCTATGCCGTCAACTCCGCCAATTTGGGACCTTATGGGGATGCCATCACCTATGAATTGATCCCACATATTGAGGAAAAATTCAGGGGGATAGGGGAGGGCTGGGCCCGTTTTTTATATGGCGGTTCGACGGGTGGTTGGGAAGCTATTGCGGCGCAAATATTTTACCCCGATGATTATAATGGTTGTTTTGCTGCCTGTCCTGACCCCGTTGATTTTAGGGCTTATACTTCAGCCAATATTTACAAAAATAAAAACGCCTATTACGATGAAGGGCCATTCAGGAAAACATACCGTCCGGGTCACCGGGACTTCCTCGGTAATATAAGCGCCTACCTGATTGACCAAAACCACAGGGAACTGGCACTCGGTGATAAGTCCCGTTCAGGTGACCAATGGGACATCTGGCAAGCGGTTTATTCACCCGTGGGAACGGATGGCTACCCTGCTCCGATCTGGGACAAATTGACAGGAGAGATCAATCCCGATGTGGCGCTGTACTGGCGGGACAATTATGACCTGCAATACATCCTTCGCCGTGATTGGAATGAAATAGGTGAAAAACTGGTGGGCAAAATACACCTCTACTGCGGCGACATGGACAACTATTACCTGAACAATGCGGTCTATCTGATGGAGGAATTTTTGGAAAGTACTATGTACCCTTATTATGATGGGGAAGTGGATTACGGCGACCGGGCAGAGCATTGCTGGAACGGCGATCAGAAGAACCCGAACCATATTTCCCGTTTGCGGTACAATACGATGTATGTGCCTAAGATTTTGAAACGGATGGAGGAATCAGCACCAGAAGGTGCGGATTTGAAAAGTTGGCGTTATTGAGGGTCGCAGCCGTCCACCGTTTTCGTTAACAAATTTCAAACAAACATTTCTATAACATAAAGCCAGTGCTATTGGCGTTTTCTTTGCACTTGTTTCACAAAAAAAATACATTTAACAATGATCAAAAAAATATTACCACTCCTCCTCCTCGCTTTCACTTTCACCGCTGCCAATGCACAATTCGGCAAGTTGATGAAAGAAGCTAAAGAAAAAGTAAATGAAATCAAAGATGGTGGAGGCGCAGGTCTTTCCCAAGATGAAGTAGGCAAGGGCTTAAAAGAAGCCCTCAACAATGGTGTCGGCGATGCCGTAAATTTCCTATCCGCTGAAGATGGCTATTACAAATCGGCCTATAAAATCCTCTTGCCGGAAGAAGCACAGAAAGTGACCAGCAAATTGAAATCTGTCCCCGGTTTCTCTAATGTAGAAGCCAACTTGGTGGAAAAAATGAACCGGGCAGCAGAAATAGCCGCCGTGAAGGCCAAGCCAATTTTTGTTTCAGCGATCAAAAACATGTCCTTCAAAGATGCCATGAATATTCTCATGGGCGAAAACAACGCAGCGACATCCTATCTAAAGAGCAGTACGTATAAATCTTTGTACAGCGAATTTATGCCGATCATCCAATCCGCTTTGGATGAAGTAAATGCCCGTGAATATTGGAAAGGGGCGGTTACGGCTTACAACAAAATCCCTTTTGTACAAAAGACCAATCCAGAATTGGATGACCATGTGAACCGCACGGCATTGGATGGCATGTTCAGTTTGGTTCAAAAAAAGGAAGAGGACATCCGTGGTGATGTCAACTTGAGGAATACAGACGTGTTGAGGAAGGTATTTGCGAAGCAGGACAAATGAAATGGGTATTGGGATATTAGGTATTGAGGTATTATTGTCCCGGTGCACTAAAAAAGCCGTTTGATGAAACCATCAAACGGCTTTTTTAGTAGGCTCAATACCTCAATACCTCAATACCTCACTCCTCACTTCTCCTTTACAGATGGGTTAAAATTCAGTTCAAACCCAATCTTCTTGCTCGGTTCATCATCGTCGTAGTCCTCCCAATCGGTAATGTCCTGAATGAATTCTTCCAGATGGCGCACCAGAAAAGGGTCTTTTAATTCTTCTGGCCGATAGATGGCAATGGTCTTTGGTTGTTTGGGTTTGCCGTAGTTTTCAATAAACGGGAATTGGATCATAACAATGATTTTTCCATTGAACAACTGCTGGTAAATGAGCGAGCCGTTGTGTTTGACCAGATGCCGTTCTACATCACTTCCCACTTTTTGGTACATCCCGCTTTTTACATCCCCAAGGCTGATGGCAACGGCTTCGAGGTTTTCCAGATTAGGAAGGGTCTGCACTTTTGCATCCAAGCCTACCTCTTTAATGGCTTTTTCCAGAAAACTGACCAGTTTTTTCTTTAGCCCTTTTTTCCAAGCATTTCGGTAGGCTGCTGTTTGGGCCAATACTTCTTTGTACGAAGCTACTTTGCGGGACAAATTGAATAATTCATTTTTCATAGTATTTTGATTTAGTGATTAGTCAAATAGTGATTAGTGGATAAGTTGAGTACTTTTCATAAATCGGGGTAAATGTAGGGAAATGGATAATGATCTTAAAATAACCCTGTTGCAATAACCTTTTCATCGGTGTAATAAATGTATCATTTACGATTGTTGCAATGCTATTACATTCGAGAAAGAGACTTCTTTTATTTTTGTTGGAAAATCTGGCTACCTGTCTAAAGATGTAAATATTTGAGAATGAATATAATACAACTTGTTGATTGTCAAATGCCCACGTTTCGGCCGTCTGCTGTTGACCGATAGCCAAAAATCCATAGTTGGGATTTAGCGATATTACCTAATCACTATTCTACCAATAACCAATCACAAAACTAATATGCTACGACGACCAAGAAGAAACAGGGCCTCCGCCGCCATCAGAGGGATGGTACAGGAATCCACACCTTACGCCCGGCCACCTTGTCAACCCGCTATTTCTAGTAGGGGGAAAAAATGTAAAAGATGAAGTGCATTCCCTGCCCGGTGTTTTTCGGCTATCCATAGATCAGGTATTGAAGGAGGTGGAAGAGAGCCTGAAATTGGGCATTCAATCCTTTATGATGTTCCCTGCTGTGCCAGATCAGTTTAAAAACAAAACAGGCACACATAGTTACCATCCCGATAATTTTTACTTGAAAGCTGCGGCTTTGATTAAAAAGGAATTTCCAACTTGCTGCCTCATCAGCGATGTCGCCCTTGATCCTTACAGTATAGATGGGCATGACGGGATAGTAAGGGGCGGAAAAATTGTGAATGATGAAACCCTCGGAGTTTTGGCAAAAATGTCAGTGGCGCAAGCAGAAGCTGGTTTTGACATCATCGGGCCGAGTGATATGATGGACGGCCGCATTGCCGCTATCCGAGGTGCCTTGGATGAAAATGACTTTACGGATACCGGTATTATGTCCTATACCGCTAAATATGCGAGCGCATTTTATGGCCCTTTCAGGGATGCTTTGGATAGTGCGCCAAAGGCTTCTGATGATATTCCGAAAGACAAAAAAACCTATCAGATGAATCCCGCCAATAAACGGGAGGCATTGATAGAAGGTGAATTGGACACTGCCGAGGGCGCTGATTTTTTGATGGTAAAACCTGCGCTTAACTACCTCGATGTCATCCATTTAATGAAAGAAAATTTTGACCTGCCCATAGCCGCATATCATGTAAGTGGAGAATGTGCCATGCTGTTGGCTGCTTGCCGCAATGGTTGGCTGGAATATGAAAAGGCCATGCCGGAAACTTTGCGGTCAATCCACAGGGCGGGGGCGGATGTCATTATTACCTATTTAGCAAAGGACTATTGTAGGTTGGGGGAATGGTAGGAGAGCCAAATCTAAAATCGCATTTCGCCTATCTCATTTCTTAAATCCCCAAAACTTTGATTTAAGAAATTAGATAGGCGAAATGCGATTTTAGATTTAAGGGCAATAAAAAAAGCCCACGGAACGATGTCCCGTGGGCTTTGTAATCAAATTTTTGTTTTAAGAGCCTTTAAATAGGCTACCCATTTGCTTCGTCAGCCATGCATCAAAAGATAAATACCGATCACGCCAACGGCGATCATGATAATGGGTAGGAAGGAATCCAATCCGCTTTTTTTGCGGACGGCAGCGCCTTCGTTTGAATAGTGTATAGTAGT
>CBDFMS010000019.1:0-312500 GCA_965249735.1 Saprospiraceae bacterium
GCTTCCAAGCTTTTACTCAAGCCGGTCAGCTGGAACAGGAAAGTAGTCAAAATGTCGTTTTGGTCTATCAATATAGGCCTGATGCTGATGGTTATATTAGATTTATTCCCGGCAGGGGCCGTCCAGTTTAAATCGGTTTTAGACCATGGATTTTGGTATGCCCGATCCAATGATTTCATCACCGGATCTGCATTTGAGTCCCTGACATGGTTGCGCGGTATTGGCGCTGTTGTGTTCCTGTTCGGAGGCGTTATCCCGTTGACATGGTTTATCGTATCGAGAGCCGGTGGACTGAAAAAAGTGACAAATTCATATGTGGATTTTAAAGAAGAAAAAAAGATAGCTGTTTCGGAAGAAGTGGAGACCCTATAGTCATCCTCAGAACCTCCGGGAAAAATGCACTACTGGATTTTCATGTTTTAATTGGACAAGTTTTGACGCAGAACTACTCGGCTCAAATTTGGTGTCTAAATGGTATGATTGAATTAGATTGTATTACAATTACTTCGTTACCTAACCATATCTCATATTATTCTACTTTCAATATTATTCTCATCAATTATTTAAAACCACTATTGACTTTCCTGGTAAGAAGGTGTAAATCACAAGCCTTGCCACTGTTGACAGTACAATATATGCCGGGCACCTATCAATATGCACAACGGAGAAGAACCAGGTATTAAAAAAATAGAAAGTTTAAAACATAAAATAAATGTGATCGGACAAAGCTTAAGTTGATATGATCACATGTTAATCATATTGAAAAAACAAAAGAGAATTTGATATGAAAAATAAATTATTGGAATTTCCAACACATACTGAACTTCAAAACGTGCTTAAAGAAGTTGTAAAAGAAAAAAATGGTGGATTTGGTTTGAATATGTGGGCGACAGTAGTTGACAGGGATGGTGTTGTAAAAGCAGTGGTGTTTTCAGGGGGAGATAGAGGTGATCAATGGCCGGGGAGCCGTGTTATTTCTGCTCAAAAAGCAAATACTGCAAATGCTTTCAGTCTTCCGGATTGTCATTATCGACAGCAAATCTTTTTTCTGCAGTTCAGCCGGGAGGCAGTTTGTATGGATTGCAGCACAGCAATCCGGTTGACACCTATGTCGCTTATGGTGGATCATCTAATAGAATCGGCACAGAAAACGACCCGATGGTTGGTAAGAAAATCGGAGGAGTTAATGTATTTGGAGGTGGTTTGGCTTTATATAGTGAAGATGGAAAACTCTGTGGAGCAATCGGAGTTAGTGGTGATAGTTCATGCGCCGATCATAATATTGCATGGAAAGTTCGTCATGAACTCAAAATGGACTGTATACCTGGAGGCGTTAGTCAGGATCAGGATGACAATATTGTCAATGACATTGTTGACGGTATTAGCTCAAGCGGTTGGGGTCATCCCGCATGTTCACCCGAAGCAACAGATATAGCCAAAGGTTTTTCCAAAACGCATCCGGTTCGATCCAAAACGTAAATCGTTCGTGGCTACAAAGGCTATCAAGGGACTACGATGACGGCTATTCCGGTGCGCTTCAAAACCCAATTGGGCTTTATCGATATGCGGTATATGTATGTTCACACCACCAAACATATATCAGTGCGAGTACTATTCCAAGTTTTTCTGCATATTCCCGTACGTTTGGACGCACATAACTCAGTTCGACGGCCTTGCGTTTGTAAAACGCGTCATAATTCTTTCTACTTCTTCTCATGGTTAAGAGTTAAGATATGACTTTTGTCCCTTAACTCAGTGTCCAGTTAATTGTAGTAATCCCACTGTTAATCACTATTGTTTTCAAATAATTCTGACTTGAGTTTAGCCATTCTTTTTTCTTCAATTTTTACTTGTTTCATATGCCCGTAATTTGTAGCTAAGAAGGCTACCGGATTATACAAATTACCCATTAAGCGTTTTAGAACTGAGGGTATACTGTAGAATTTCTTTCTGGCATTGTACTTACCCATTTGGAGTTCATAAGGAGTCATATTCTTTGGTTTAAATACAACCGTATTATGATCATAATATCTCCAGTCGTTAGAAGTTAATCTGTTATCTTTCTTCAAATCCTTATAAACTTTGGTTCCGGGATAAGGAGTTAATACATTGAAAGAAACTGTACTCACTTTATTTCTTATTAAAAAACTAACTGTATCATTAAATATTTCTTTAGTATCATTATCAAAACCAAAGACCATTGAAGCGTGGATTAGGATACCCATTTTTTTTATCTTAATAAAGGCGTTTTCTATTTGCTCTATTTCATTAAATGCTTTACGCATTGTTTGAAGTTGTTCCTTTGACACGGTTTCGACGCCAAAGAATAGTGCTTTGCATCCACTTTCAGCAGCAAGCTGCATAAGTTCATCATCCTTGACCAACAAAGACACAGAAGCTTGTCCTACCCATTTGATTTTTAGAGGTTTGATCGCCTTGAATAATTCTTTTGCATATTTTGGGTGCCCAATAATATTGTCATCTAAAAATATAAATCTTTTTGCCCCGGATTCATTAATATCCCTTACTACATTTTTTATTGATACATGTCTGATCTTTTTTCCAAAAAGATTTGTAACACAACAAAAATCACAATTATAAGGACAACCTCGGGTAGTCAATATGGGAATGAGATTGAAAAGTCTTCTTTTAATGATCTTGCTAAAATCCTTTGGAACGTATTTGTCCAGATCAGGTAATGGATCATTGTATTTAATTTTCAGATCATTATTTTTGAAATCATCGAGTAATGTTTCCCACACTCCTTCTGCTTCACCAACTACCACACAATCGGCATGTTGCAAAGCTTCGTCCGGGAGTATAGTCGGATGCACTCCTCCAAGTACTACTGTTATACCTCTTTTTTTAAATTCTCGACAAAGTTCGTAAGATCTTGGTGCATTTGCTGTCATACAACTTATTCCCACCAGATCGCACTCCTGATCAAAACAAATATCATCTACCTCTTCTTCAATAATTTTGACTTCATGCTCGGGAGGAGTTAATCCCTTCAAAATATAAAGGGAAAGTTGAGGCAACATAAGCCCTTTATTCGTTCTTTTTTCGGCATCAATCGTTGGTGAAATAAGGAGTATTTTCATAAATACAATCTTTACAGGAATTTTTCCTTTTATTCGTAATCAAATAATTCGAGTCATGAATTTATTTAGAGGTAGCGGTTTGGCTATGCGCGGTAGCCCCCTTTAGTGCAAGGGATGTTATGTTCTTCGTTAGTTGTTAGTTAATTCTATTACAAACACATTAAATAGGCAGTAATTGCTCCTTTTTCTTCTTTCGATAATTTAAGTTCAAATATGAGATTAAAGAATTCTACCGCATCATCCAATGTCGGCAATCTGTCATCATGCAGATATGGAGGTGAATCCTTGATACCTCTTAGTGGAAAATTTTTAATGGGTCCTTCGGGGCGACCTTTATAAAATCGTTCTACTTGCAGGTCATACATTTGATCATCAACGAATGACGGTCCATAATGACAACTACTGCATTTAGCCTTGCCCCAAAATAGCTGCTCTCCCTGCAACTCCCGGGCTGTCGATTTAGATGGGATTAATTTTCCTATCGGATCCAATTTTGGTGCAGGTGGAAAATCAATAATGGCGTTAAAGTCTCCCATTCGATTGGCCACTTGTTTTTGATGAGCTCTCGGTCCGATATGCTGCGCAAAACCAGGATCACCATCAAAATATTCTTCAATTTCTGCAAAATGATCCATACTTCGAATAGATCTTTTAGATGCCAATTGCATTAAATTGTAGTTCCCCCTCATGGATGGCGTTCCAACACGCAATCTCGCCAAATGAGGACGACTATCTGGTGCTAATTCAAATGCTGCATTCGTATGACCATTGACATGGCAGGAAAAGCATGAAACTCCGGCACTCGGTTCTTTCGTTACTCTGTGTGTGGTATGATTAAACCAGGTTGTTGGCGTGGGTCGCACTAATTCCTTGAGACCTTCCATCTGTTCCGGGGTGAGTAAACCATCAAAAATTTCATAATAACTACTTAATGTTACTTCTTTACCCTTCGAAACATCTCCGAGTTCTTTGTGATTGGTCAGAAACATTGGTGGTGGGAATTCGGGAAGGTATTCATTGGGATAGTCATGGTCAACATCAATTCTGATATGTTCCGGATGTACTTTATTCCAATTATCAGGAAATACCATATGTGCTGTTGATGCCAGAGGATGTGCCAGCGGTTTGAAAGGAAATAAATCCCTTCTTTTTATTTCTTCAGCAGATAGTTCGGCTAATACTTCATACGATTCGATTCCCTTTGGTAATAAACTTACAGGGCCTTTCATAATCTTATTTCTACCACCTGACATATATCTGTCCGGATACGACTCTCCATTAAAGTTATACCGTGACTCCATATATTGATCAACATCCTTCATCAATTCGGGCTTTTGTTTATCGTGGAATGTTATCCATTCGTCCCAACTCATAGGAAGGACAGGATCCATAAATGAGGAACCATCTTTACCGGCATAATTCCATAAATCTAATGGTGTTCTTTCTCCTTTTTTTAAATGTGGAAAGGGTTTCAATGAATCGACGTGCCCTGAACCCAGGCCATAATCAGGTTCAGTATAATTTTCAACTTCCGCCCCCGGAGATTGTAGAAGATGTAACTTAATTTCATCTGCAATCTGAAAGCTGACTAAAAAAAAGACGCCTAAGAAAAACAGTATGCTCAATTTCTTTTTCATAGTTAAAAAATTTTGAATTTCGCAATGTCAGTAGAATAAATAAATTGTATCCGAAGTCCACTTCAATGAAAAGGAAATGAAGTGTTTTCCAGAGACAAGATGTATGATTAAAGATAAGAAATGATAGTCTAATAGCACAATGAAATTGAGTTTATTTTGGGTCTTTGAATATTGACTGTATGTCTTTCATTAACAATGATTTAGATGCGGCTATTGAAGCAGTCTTTCCGGCGAGAATCAATCGGGTTTCATTATTTTACAAATCCGAAATTCTATACAATTTGTCTCCTTTTTTTTTCATCATTTTTTAAGATGAAATAAACAGCTACGGCAGATATGAGTGGAAAAGGAAATCCGGAACCAATACCCAGGGGTGATATGGCAATAAAAAAGATGATAGCCCCTATGCATGCAATACGCACAATCAAACCTTTCAGTATCATGCCAAGGGCTATTAGTGCCTGACCAAATGAGATTAATGTTACCATCGACACAATATGCTGTTCAAACCAACCATTGATAAAGTTCTGATACACAGTGAATGGAGTTAATGATGCATAATTCAGGTATTCGGTCGGCGTATTATGCGCAGTCGTATAGTTTATCCAGCAAGCCCAGGAGAACAATAAAAAGAATAGTAGACGTACTAATCTTGGTTTACGAATAGCGGCTATAAGAATCAAAATACCAACACTGTTTGAAATTATCCATGGCGTAAAATGTTCTCTTAAAAGTTCCATTAGAAATCAATTCGTTGATTAAAGTTAGTGATCAATGTGCAATTGAAGATAACGCTCCCAGGCTATTAGTAATACGGTATTTTGAACGCACTTTTCATATCCTAATCGAATTTCATTTTTTAGATTTAATTCCATAACTGCCCGTATTGATTATGAGCCTATGATATGCAAATTTTTATCTATTCTCATGATTATATTTCCAAAAAGGCATAACCCTTTCAAAAATTTGTGTGTCAATAATAACGGCAATAAATACTCCTATTCCAAACATTAGAATATCAAGAATGTCAAAAGTTTCTCCGAAAAAATAAAATCCAAATTTCTGCATGATCTCAGAAAATGTCATTACTGCAAATACAATTAAAGCCTTTACAAACCATTTTCGAAGAAATTGAAGTTGGGTTTCAAACATGCAAAGCATAAAGTATGAACCAAAAGGGAGAATCAGGTCAGAAGCAAAACTGTAATAATAGATGTATAAGTTCCCGTTTAGTAATTGCCCAATTCTAAATGCATGCATTGCTGCAATCGCTATCATTATGCTAATACCAACAATTTTACGAATCCTAAGATTATATCTAAAATCAACTTCCTTCATTTCGATTATTTAATTTCACACAACGTATTGAATAAGACACGTTTGAATGCTCATTATTTTACGTGGGTGGCCGTATTAATTTTGTATATCGGAAGCTAATTCTTCATTGATCAATTTGGTAATGGTATCGATTTGATCAATAGCGCGATGATATATTTCATCCTTTTCAATCATAATTCCCATCATCGTAATAAAATGATTTTGAAAATCAATTCCAAAAAGTTTTTCTGGTTTTCGAACTGAGCGGTTAAAAAATTTAATGCATTCTTGTATGTCCAAATGAGTGCCACTCATAATGACTTGAAAATGAATCTTTTCCATTCGATTTAAGTAAATGAATGTCTCTTCCAATTGCTGAATTTGTTCAATTATACCTCTATTTTTCAATAGTATTAATTCACCATTGTTTATTAAATTTTGATAAATATTACTGTTTCTGTTATAATCTGAATATTTGTAGAGTTTTAATGCGATTTTTCCAAGTGTATCGATTTTAGTTTGGTCATTTTGTTCAATTACTTGATTTGCATATTCGAACTGCTTATAATACAAATTATTGTAATCAATAACGCCGGAAATTACATTTTTATCATCGTTAATTTGACGTTTGATATTTTGATATGCTATTCTCGCTGTCTTTTCTTTAATTCGCTGAGTATTCCAACTGTTGACTTGAAATGCCAAAAGAATACCTATCATTACTAATAAAATTTCTCCAATGGCGTAGATTAGATATTTTCTCATAATTTCTTCTTTGATAAATGTCTGTCTTGTTTTTCTAAATATCTTCATAATAGTTTTTCTTATGACACGAACGGGTTTGGAGACGAAGTGCCTCTGTTTAGGAGGCATTGTCGTTCTCCACGGTGTTCTGCACCGTTCTTTTTTTAAAATTCATGCAAGTCAAATATATCAAATCAAAACTAATACTTAACTTCTTTTAAACACTTAATTGAATAACAGAATCTAAAAAAAGTGAAGTTCAATAAAACGATCGTTTTGCTATTATTCATACTAAGTATATGGTTTGATTTGCTTTTTTAAGCAAAATGAATTGGACTTTGCTGTTGATCGTATACTCTTTCAGAAAGCCACAAATATAGAATGTGCGTAATGTAAAACCGTTTACTGGTAAAGTAAAAAAACGTTCATATTTACAAAAGGAATGTTTTTAAACATACTCTAACATATTAACTGACATAATAAATGATAAATATATTTCTGAACTTGATGGCCAATTTTAATTGTGACATTCATTCAACCTGAAACTAAGCCCAGATTTAAAATCATTTTTCAACTTAAAAATCACCTTTTATGAAAACTTTTATTCTTGCATTTTTTTGCATTACCGCAATCTCAATGTCAAACGCACAAGTTACAAATATGATTGGCACCTGGAACATTATTGAATTTGCAACTATCACTGACGAAAATAGTGAGAAAATGACAGAAGACAAATTAAAAGAAGATGGTTCTGTGTGGGATTTGATTTTTAACGAAGAAGGCAAAATCAAACAAACCAGCAATATGAGAACTGGTTCAATAGAATCTCAGGAGGGCACATGGGATATAGCAGAAGATACTTTATCACTCATATTCCAAATGAATGACCGTAAAATTGAGCTGAATTATACTTACGAATTGAAAGAGAATATTCTTGTTTTAATGCGTAATAATCCTATGGGAACCCTGAAGATTGTCTCGAAATTCAGGAAGAAATAATATTGATTAAAAAAGCTCAAGGCATCGCTCTCCTTTGTAGAATATACTTGGGTCTGCATAATACACAAAGGGACAAAAACGTGTGGGCAATTTCGTCCTTTTGCCTTTATTGCTGAAAGAACGTATCACAGCCAATTTAAATGATATAATTAACAATAAGCTATAAAGAATATGAAACTACTAAAATCTGTTAAACCAATCCAGTATTTAACATTAATATATGCTGTCCTGTATATACTGTTTCTATTTTCCGGTAGTTTTCCAGGATCTTACCCTTTATTAAACACAGAAGGCATGATAGTATACCTGCTCTTTGTTTTATTTATAATAGGCTTCTCGATTTCATGGTACGATAAGATAACTGCAGGAACAATATTCCTATTGTGGTATATATGTATGTTGAGTTTTGAACTTTTTATAGTCGAAAAGGATGGTGGATTTGGAATTATTTCTGGATTACCATTGCTGGTTCTTGGTATTCTTTTTATTAAAAGTGGATATAAGGTAAAAATGGAAGCTGCCTCTAATAAAAAATAAACACTATTAAAACAGGCGTTTATTCAAACCTTGTAAGTAGTTAAATGATTTAACTAAGAACGATATGAATTATAAAAAATACTTCCTTAAAACTCGAATAATTTCCCTTACAATTAGTGCTCTGATTGGAATATATCTTTTTCTCTTTGGAGACTTTGAAGATTCGGACACCAGATTGCTACTGACAACATTGACGGTTGGATAGTATATCGTGACAGGTCTTTGTAGCTCTGTTGTCCACAACCGAAAAGGTGTTCAATTTATTTTCATTGCTCTGAATGATTGTCTCCGTTCTAGGTTTTTTTATAACTGTTATTGCAATCTGGGACGTAGTTGATAATACGCTCATTTGGGAACTAGTATTTACTTTTGTGATTCTTTCAACGATGATTAGCTATATTTCGTTGCTATTTCTCGTTAAACCAAAATCAAAAAAGATTAAGCATATAATGACTACAACAATCACATTTATCGCTTTAGTTATCATTATGCTGATCATTGAAATAATGATCAAGTCTGAGAAAGGTGAATTTTTCTACAGATTATTGGGTGTTTTCGCTATTCTTGACGTTTTAGGAACAATATCTACTCCTGTCTTAAATGGAATAACAAAGAGAGCTGAATAAAACTACCTATACCAAGTGGAGGTCGACAATGCTCGTATCCTTTAGCTGCAAATTCCGGGCATAGTGACCCACCTGTTTCGATTTAAAGTGACCCATTGATTCCGATCCAAAGTGACCCACCTAATTTTGGAGTCATTTCAGACAAATTTATTGGTAGCTGAAGGTTAAACATTTAGTTAATTTTTTGTCCTCTTTTTTCTCATAGATTCGCCTCCTAATTCAATGCGATGGGCTTTATGAATCAATCGATCCATAATTGCATCCGCAATTGTTTTTTCACTGATTAATTCATACCATTTATCTACTGGAACTTGCGATGTTATAATCATCGATCCCATATTGTACCTGTCCTCAATCAGCTCTAACAAGATATGGCTGCATATTCCGGAGTTACTGACCCCCTGAATCCGGGATATTGACCCCTTATGTTGAAAACGTGTTAAAAATCATTTGTTAAGATACATGTTTTGATTGTTTACGTAAACTTTTTCCTTTTAGATCTATGCGGTGAGCCTTTGGAATAATTCTATCGAGGATAGCGTCTGCGATAGTGGGTTCATCAAAATATTCATGCCATTTTCCGACCGGAAGTTGAGAACATATAATGGTGGCGTTTCTTTCATATCGATCTTCAAGGATTTGTAGCAGGATGAGCTTAACTTGATGAGTGATAGGTTGGAGACCAAAATCATCAAGAATAATGAGTTTTGCTTTTTTGATTCTGTCCATCCATTTGATCAGTGTACCATCGGTTTTAGCGAGTGCAATTTGTTCAGTAAATCGGTTCATGTTGAAGTACAATGTTCGATAGCCTTTGACACAGGCGGTGTGACCAAATGCACAGGCGAGATAAGATTTTCCGCAACCTGTTGCCCCTGTGATGAGAACATTTTCTCCACGATCGACATAAGCACAATCTGCGAGTGTTACAATTTTTTCTTTAGATAAATTACGTTTAGTAGAACAGTCGATATCTTGGATAACGGCTGAATATCGCAGTTTACTAAGTCGTAAAAACATCTGCATACGTTTGTGCGAGCGATATTGTTTTTCAGCGTCAATTAATCGGGCCAGCATTTCGTGTGACTCGGGTTGTTGATTGACCGGAAGGCTTAACAGGCTTTCATAAGCGTCTGCCATGCCGGTTAATTTAATTTGCCTCATGGTTTCTAATGATGCATTTTTCATAAGAATAAATTTGTGTCATAAATATGACGGGTTAAAAAAATGATTATTGATAAGCTTCGGGGCCTCGAATATTTTCATGGACTGGTGTGTTAAATAGGTCAACGGATTCGATTTCGAGATCCAGGTTTTTTACAAGAATCCTTTTAATCATTTTATAAGATACTTTGTCTACCTTTTGACAACGCACACAAGCGTTTTCCAATCGCTCAGCAGAATATTTATCACTTAACCGCAATACGCCTTGACAAGAGTTGAAGCTTTGTGGTGGATGGATAGCCGAGCGTATAATGAATTGAATCGCCCAGTTGGTAGCTGGACCTATTTTATCGGCTTGCCGGATAAAATGTGCTGCATTAAAGCCACGTGCTTTTTTCCATTCAAGATGACTTTTCGGCATGTGGTCCGGATTGGTTTGATGGCGATATGTGTTACGATGAAGCAATCTTGTGTGTGTGGCCACGCGCTGATTATCGATAAATACTTCAACTGTACTCGACGTATACACGATAGTGGCTTGGCGTGCTACATATTGAAAGGGAACCGAATAATAGTTTTTTTCTTCTCCGATATAGACGTGATAATCTCGGCGTACCTTAGACTGCGTTGATTTTTTAATCTCAAATAAATCTGCTGGCAGCTCCTTCATTATAGGATATTCAAACTTTTGGAATTCACTTAATCGACAACCTGGCTTTTGCTGATAGGGCCTATGATTATGATCTTTGAGTTGTTTTTTTATTCCCTCATTTAATTCGGCTAAACTGTGGAATACTTCATTGCGAAGTGGGGCATAAATACGTGTATAAATTATTGAGACTAAATTTTCTACACTGGCCTTGTCTTTTGGTTTTCTTACCCGGGTAGCTTCAATGTCAATTTGATAATAGGCCGCTAATTGAACACATAATTCATTAAAATCAGGCTCATATTTATCGGCACGAATAACAAACGATTTTAAATTGTCGCTTAAAATCACCTTGGGTAAGCAACCAAAAAATAGTAACGCCTGATTTAGTCCGTGTATAAAATCCGTCACTTTTTGACTCGGTAAGGCAATGACAAAACTATGTTGGGTATGGGGCATCGTCGCAATTAATATTTGACATTTATGCACTTCGCCGCTGGACGCATCAATCCAATTCATCGTCTTGCCTGCAAAGTCCACCTGCATCTTTTCGCCTGGCGTGTGATTCATTTTGATCGTAAGGTCGCGACGCCCTATCTCGCGATTTATGCGCTCACAAAAATGGCTGTAGCCAAAGCCATGTTCAAATTCTGATCGATACTCTTCCCACAGTAATTTCTTGGTCACACCCACACGACGAAGCTCTGTGATCCAATAATCGACTCGCTTATTGTATTCCAATTCTCGCTCGTTCGACCCACCTGTTTGGGACTTATAGGCCAACTTGAAGAGTTCCTCTTCGGACAACTCCAAGGCCTCTGTGAGATCTTTAAAATGAGTCCTTACACGACGAACATAATCACGTACCGTGTTCTTAGATATTTGTAATCTTCTTGCCGTACCCTTTATAGACTTGGTGTCCAGATAGGTCACTAAAATATACTTCACTTGATCCATGCGCTTTAATTTTCCCATGCCTTGAAGCTCATTTATTGAGCCAACAACATGATCATTAATCGCACGTCTTCCAAAATCAATCCAGGGGGGTCAAACCTCCGGATTCTCTGTAAATCCTCCCAAAATCCAGGGGGTCAAACCTCCGGAATGTTATTAACATTTTGCCTCAAAACAGGGGGTCAAACCTCCGGATTGGTAGGGTCAGTACAAATCGGAATGGGGGGGTCAGTTGGACCGGATTATACAATATGGCTTTTTATAGAATCGATTGATTGAAGCCCAAAGTCGTCGAGTATGATGACTTTTTGTCGTTGCAACTTTCTCATCATCCTGATGTAAGATCCATCAGCTTTACACAACTTCAAAAGAGATAGCAATCTGGCTGTTGTAAAATACATCACACTATTTTCATTGCAACATAGTTGATGACCAATGGCACAAGCAATATAACTTTTTCCTACACCGGTACTTCCAGTGATGAACAGATTCTCATTCTTCTCAATGAAGATTCCTTCTGCTAAGCGAATCAGATTTTCACGATTCAGATTACGCTGATCTTCATAAACGATGTCCTCTATTGCTGCTTTATATCTGAGCTTTGCGTTTCGTAATAATCGTGCAATTTTCCTATTGTGTCGATCATCGAACTCTGCATCAACCAACTGCCCAATTAATTGATCAGGTGTGAGTGATTGAGTAGATGGATGCTCTACAACCATTTTAAAAGCATGGTGCATACCATACAGTTTGAGATGATTCATTTTAGATAATGTGTCTTTATTCATCGTCTTTAGTTTTATATGATTCGTAATATGATTTACCTCTTATGTTTTGGTGATTTGGCAATGGTGTGATGTCCTCAGAATCTTCTAGTCTGTCAATTCCTCGATCAAGAATATTTACAAGAGCCAGATAGCTGTACTGTTCAAAGGAACTTGCTAATGAACAGGCTGCCTTAAACCGTTGAACACCTACTTTCTTCTTGAGATTTAGAACACCAATACAAGACCGATAAGCTTGCTCAGGATGTTGCTTCTTCTCAAGAATCTGAGTTATAAAAGACTTGACTAATGGATCAATAGAGTCTGCCCAGTTTAAAAAATAGCTGGCATTCCATTTAGTATATTGCTTATGCTGAGAGGCTAAATGGTCAGGTGTAGTTGTATAGTTATAGGGGCTTCTAACTCTCTGATGCTCAGCTATACATTGGTAATTATAGTAAACCTTAATCTGTTCAGAAGTATAGGCTACGCGTACCTTTTTACGTATGTATTGGTAGGGAACACTATAGTAGTGCTTATCTTCTTTTAGGCTTACATGCCCATTCTGTAAAACGGTAGCCTGGATATAATTCCTGATCTCAAAACGTTCTATTGGAAGAGCAGATAAGGACTTCACTTCGGTCTCTTCAAAGAATTCCTTACGTGAATATGGGCGTCCACTTAACTTCCTTTCGTTTAAGTGTTCTAATAAGCTCCATATGGCATTATTGAGCTGCTCAAGGGTATGAAACACTTGATTGCGTATCCGTGCAAATATCTGTTGATAAACGATTCTGACAGCGCCCTCAACAAGCGCTTTATCCTTTGGTTTGTATGCTCTTGTTGGTAGCACAGCCATCTGATAATGCTCTGCAAAATCTTCAAAATCAGGATTGAGTTTAGGCTCGTATCGATGTGATTTTGTAACAGCACTTTTAAGATTATCCGTTACAATTGCCCTGGGTACGCCACCATAATAATGAAGCGAATTCTCACAAGATTTAATGAACTCAGCTTTTTTTTGTGATTGAGAAGCCTCAACATAAATTAACTGACTAGCACCTAGAATTGAAACAAAAACTTCTACTTCGGTTATCTCACCACCCAGGCGATCTACTAACTCTAACTTCTTGCCAGTATAGTCCACCAGAAGCTTATCACCTGCCTTATACTCGATATGCATCGAAGGACTTACTCGCTTACTCCATCGGTTGTAATGCACACAAAATTGACTCAACATGTAGCCACTGGGAAACTTAGATTGATACTCTTCCCAAAGCAATTTTCGAGTCACACCACTCTTGCGGAGTTCCTTTTGCATGTAAGGGAAAAAGCTTTCAAGATTTGTTTGCCGCTTACTTTTATGATGAATTTGAATCGATGTAAACATGACCGATAATGATCGCTCATCAAGCTTTTCTACTCGCTGCTTATCTAAATCGAGATCCTGAAGCATATGGATATACTTCTTTACAGTGTTTTTAGATAGTCCACAACTTTGCGCAATAGATCGCTTACTGTAGCCTTTAAAATAGAGCCTCAAAAGGGCTTTTAACTTCTTCATATCGATTGGTTTATTTGCCATCCTCTTCCGTATTTTTTTCGGAAGAAAACAGTTTTCAGCCAACCAATAAATCCACTCTTTTTAGTGGGTCACTTTGGCCCGGAATAGATGGGTCACTTTGCTCCGGAATAGATGGGTCACTTTAGTCCGGAATAGATGGGTCACTTTCACCGTTTTTTGCAACTGAGAGCATCAATACTTTTAAGAAGTGAATTGAAGTAAAGTTCTAATTGCGGTAGAGTTAAATTTGTTAACAGGATTGTCTGATGGTTAGGTGTTTCAATTTCACTATCTAGTTTGAGCCAATAGCAAAATCTGTCTGCCTTGAATGGTGTCTCCGTGTACGTGCCAATTTCAATATCTTCTTTTTTTGGTAATTGAGGAAACCAGTCTATTACCTTTCCTCTCTGAATGCTGTCTAAGTATTCATTAAGGCTAAATTTTAAATGTTGAAGGTCACCATTATTTCTAAAGAATATGTCATAGTTCCAGAAGCCTTGATTTTGAATAAACAATTCTTTTTCTTCATGAAGTGTAGCAGCTATGGCTTCTCCATCAAGCTGATTTACTTCAATAATTGGTTTGAATCGGTCAAAATTAGATATATCATGATCTGAAAAGCCATACTTAGTTGCCAAGTATGATCTCCATTCATGTTGGCTTTCTCTTAAATGATCAAAATTAATGCTAAGAATCTTTTCTTTCAGTGTTTTCATATATTCACAATTATAAATCTATTTTTATTTTATTAGCAGCTTCTCTTTTAGTCTCATCAACGATCTTGGCATATATTTGCGTGGTTTTAATATTTTTGTGTCCAAGCATTTTTGAAATTGTGTAAAGGTCTGTTCCATTGGCCAACTGTAAAGTGGCAAATGTATGTCGAAAACTGTGAAAAGTGATGTTTCTATTGATTCCTGCCGATTTAATCCATTGAGAAAGATTTTTGTTTTGATACGCTGAATACTTCAATCCATCAAATACTTTTTGGTCTTGTGGCATTTCTAGTGGATTTTCTGCTCCACTTGTCATGCCATATGCCTGTTCAGATATAGGTAGATAGTTGTCTCTTTGAGTTTTTTGTCTTTTGGTCAATACCAAATACTCCTTTTCTTGTGTAAGTGAGATATCACTCCACAACAAGTTTTGAATGTCCTTGAATCCCATCCCTGTTAATACAGAAAAGAGAGCGACAACTTTCAACAAAGGATTGTTACACGGAGTTTTTGCAAGTCGGTTTAGTTCTTCTAGTGTTAGGAATTCACGTCTCGTTTCAACTTCCTTTATTGATTTTATATTTGAGTTTAGGTCTGTTTGCAGAATATCGTCTCTATAGGCTTGTTTCAAAGCTGCTTTTACCTTATTAAAGTATGACACTGCTGAATTTTGAGATAGCTTTTTCTTGTCACTACGTTGACTATTGGTCGTGAGCAGGTATTCCTTAAAGTCATCTAAAAATCTTTCATTCAGATCGGCAAACCGTAGTTTACCCTTTGTAAAAGCTTCAAGGTAATTGAGTGTCGCTTTCCAATTCTGTTGATTACTCGTTTTTCTTTTTTCAGCTAGCTTTCTGAAGTATTCGACAAAACATAGTTCTCCAAGTTCTTTTCGTTTAAGTTGTTCCTTTTCATACTCATCGTAGATTTCGGGCTTGTTTAGGAAGTTTTCACGTTTCTGCCGAATACCTTCACCAATCATCAAAGTTTCGTGATTATGTTTTTTGTCAATTTGATTTTTCGGTTTTTCAAAAATATACATGTTAAGAAATTCTCGTCTGGTGGTTTTTCCAGTCGTAGGGTGGGGTATGGGTGGATAAAAGTCGAGGTAAAGACTTTGACGCCCATTACTTATATTCTTACGTCTTAATTTTACTTTAGTAACCATTGTAAATAATTAATTCAATAGATCATTAATAATCTTTTTTGGCACATAGACATACCAACCTTTCTTTATTTTTGGAATGTTATTTCTCTTCACGACATCATAGAGAGCTTTCTCTGAGATACCGTACTTATTTCGTACCTCGGTAAGGGTATAACAATCGTCAATTTCATATTGAAGAGGCTCTTCTTCTTCCACTAGCAATTTAGGTGATGAAAAGTTGAACAGTTTGTCAATGTCAGAACGTCTTACTCTTGTCATTCTTTGACCTAAGTTAACCGCATTGATTGTGCCATTTTCTATGTTATAGTAAATAGATCGGACAGAGCAACTTAGTAGTTGAGCTACCTCTTTTACCGTCAAAAACTCTTTTGCCATCAAGACCTCAATGGGCTGCTTTTTGATTCTCATGATTTCTGAATCCGATTTGTTGATCTTTTCCTGTCGCTTTCTAGCCTTATATGCCCTCTGGTTGCATTTACGAGAACAATACTTAGTTACAGTCGTAAGAGCCGTAAACTCATTCTCACAATACTTGCAGATGCGTTGCACCTTAATCCTACTGTTCATTAAGTGACTTTAATATCGTTAAATATACTTGAGTGTATTTAAGTGCAAAATATAAAGGAATACCACCCAACTCCAAGCCTTAAATCACTCGAGGTACAATAAAGGTACAAACTCAGGCTTAATAATGCAATACAAAGCTAGATCAAAGCGAAGTGATATTATTGAAAGAAAGGCCTGTAATAAGGATATTTACTAGGTGGTTACTCGTTTGCTATGTGTTTACTTTGTATTCATCACTTTCCAATACAGAAATTAGAAAAAATAGACTCTAATAAATCATCGGTAGAAATTACGCCGGCAATTTCACCGAGATGATGTTGTGCATGTCTGATATCGATAGCGATGAGATCAGAAGGTATACCGGAATTAAATCCGTTGATTACATTTTCAAGGGATAGGCGCGTTTGTTGGAGAGCGG
Organism: Saprospiraceae bacterium; assembly: GCA_965249735.1. Taxonomy (GTDB): domain Bacteria; phylum Bacteroidota; class Bacteroidia; order Chitinophagales; family Saprospiraceae; genus JANQSS01. The sequence continues at coordinate 16,926 of CBDFMS010000019.1, forward strand.
AAACGTGACGAAGGTTGGAAATAATAATTTGCTGGTCTGCAAATGCGCTTTGATTTGTTGTCTCGATTAATAATTTCTTCAATGTTTCGAGGTGGTCCTTGGTGAGGGCTGAAATGGCAAGGGTGGGGGTGCGCCTGGTTAACGTGCTAAGGGCCTCTTCCACATCATATGCATGACAGGTATGGAATTCATCGCTTTTATTTAATACGATGATGGCGTGCTGGTCTTTCCGGAGTTTTAATTTTCGGAATCGTTCTGCTAATTCATGCGCATCTTCCTGAATTTCCTCCACCCAGAGGATGACATTGGCGCGTTCGATTTGCTCGTAGGATCGTTGTATGCCGATGGTTTCAATAGCATCCTCCGTATCGTGAATGCCGGCCGTGTCGATAAATCGAAATAATATGCCACCTAATTGAATGGTGTCTTCTATTAAGTCCCTGGTTGTTCCCGGAATATCACTGACGATTGCTTTTTCTTCTTTTAGCAATGCATTCAATAGCGTCGATTTTCCAACATTTGGTCGACCGACAATGGCCACTGCAACACCTTCTTTTATTGCACGTCCATATTCAAAGGAATGTTCCAATTCATTTATTCGATGGATAGTTTCCCTGACCAATTTTAATAATTGACTACGGTCAGCGAATTCGACATCCTCCTCCCCAAAATCATTTTCTAATTCGATCAAACTGGCAAACTCAATTAATTTGCTGCGTAATTCATTTATTTCATTGGAAATACCTCCGCGCATTTGTGTCATGGCCAACCGGTGTTGACTTGCTGATCGCGATGCAATTAAATCACCTACGGCTTCTGCTTGAGCAAGATCCATTTTCCCATGCAGAAAAGCACGTTGTGTAAATTCTCCGGGATTAGCCAGACGAATGGCATGGCGCGTAATTAATTGGATGATTGAACTGATAATAAAGGCTGATCCATGGCACGAAATCTCGACGGTATCCTCGCCGGTAAATGATGCAGGAGATCGAAAAACAGTAACCACACATTCGTCTATCAGGTTTTCTTCTTCATCCACGATCTTACCAAAACAGGCATGATGACTTTCTGTTTTCATTAAATCCCTTCCTATGAAAATTCGGTCGACAACTTCTACCGCCCGATCACCGGATAACCGAATCAGTCCCAAAGCTCCTATGCCTGAGGGCGTCGATAACGCGACAATGGTATCTGATAGTTCGTGTGTCATTTGAGCAAAGATAGAGAAGCGGTATGAATGAGTGCCGGAGTACTGGAGTACTGGAGTGCCGGAGTACCGGAGTGCCATAGTACCATAGTTCCATAGTGCCATAGTGCCGGAGCATGAGAACTAAACTCCCTCAAGTACTCGACACCTCGAATGCTCACCAGCTCATGTGCTCACCTGCAATTCTCCCTTTAGGGTCGGGGCAGAAATGTTCAGGTGCTCACGGGCACAAGCGTTCACATGCTCATCTAACTCACCTGCTCCACAACAATTCTCCCTTTAGGGCCGGGGCAAGAGTGCCTATAAGCTCATCTGCTCGACTGCTCACCTGCTCGAACGCTCAACTGCTCACATGCAATTCTCCCTTTAGGGTCGGGGTAAGAATACCTATAATCTCACGTGCTCACGTGCTCAGATGCTCACCTGCTCACCTGCTCAGACGCTCACTTATAATTCACCCTTTAGGGTCGGGGCAGGATTGTTCAAGAGCTCAAATGCTCGAGAGCTCAAACGCTCACTTGCTCAAACGCTCAAATGCTCATCTGCTCGAATGCTCATTGGCTCACCTGCTAAAATGCCAGATCACATGACTATGTCATTTGACCAGGTATACTTTTGTGGAATGTTAGAGTCATTGATCAATTGGCGAATATCGATTTCTATACCCCGGCTCAAGTTCGAAATTGGAACATCATTGGCCCCTCCTTCAAAAGGATTTTCAGTATTTTCACCAATTAATTCAAGCGTATAAAATACCCAGGAAATTAATGCACTAAATGGGATAGACAACCAGACAAAATGCCTGCCGGCCAGATCGACTAAACCATGAAAAAATCCTGCTTCGTGTTGATGTTCTATCATCTCGACCAAAAAAGTTTCACCAATAGACTCAAAGGCATTCATCACACCAAATGGTAGTAAAATAACGAAAATCCACACGAAATAATGATTTAGTGTAGCAAATTGGCGCGGGTAGGGGAAATTTTTAATGCGCTCCGATTTGCCTTGGAGCGTGTAAAATTCGACCAATATTTTGGCCAATTCCATATGGCGAAAATCTTCGATCAGCCCGGCTTGTTTTAATTCCGTTAAACGACGTGACTGAATTCCTAATAATTGCGAAGCCCGATTTCCCTTGGCCAGGATCTCCTTTTTTTCCTGGCTTGAAATGTATGGATCAATGGCTTCTTCTAATGACTGTTCGTCTTCAGGAACTGAATACGTCTTTCTGAACTTTACATTTGCTTTATGGGTTTTGAGATGATCTTCCCATTGCCTTGATTCGCGTAGCTGATATCTCAATGCGGTTAACCAACCAACGTGCCTGTGTATTAATTCGCGGTGTATGCTTTCAATCTCATTTTCGGCCAGTTCATCTTCCACATGATCATTGTTTATAAAATCTTTGACGAAGATTGTCCAGGAGCGTGAAGTATTAACGATACCTCCCCAGATTTTTCGCGCTTCCCACAGTCTGTCGTATGAGGCATTGTTCTTAAACCCCTGTATGAAGGCCACTGCTGTACCTAACAATCCAATAGGCAACCATGGAAGGTGCAGCCATTTCCAGCCAAGTACATCGAACAATAAAACAGGAATGAAAGAAATCAAAAGGAATAAAAGAATGTAACTTCTTGTCCATATCAACATTCCTTTTAGTGGAAAGACGCGTCTTGTATACATGCTAAGTTAGTTTGTTAGAGTATTGAAATAAATTATATGATAATTATTCTGAGGTTAATATTTCTTTCGAAATGTATTAAAAATAATAAACGGGGAGATAGCTTTTAAATCAATTTATTCGGTCATCCTTTGTATTTATCATTAAGACCGACTTTTGCCTCCAACATATCCATCACTTTTACAAGTCGCCTCTGTTTTGTCTCATCGCGTTTCGCTTCACCGATATGGTGTGCATATTCTTTTCTATGCGAGTAGGCGAGTGAGTCATAATATGATTTCAATGTTATGTTTTTATTTAAAGCTGCAGTAAAGATATCCGGCATAATGATAGGAATCTTTGTTGGTTTAACTTTTACACCGGAGTCCATTAATGCGGTTGCAGCTTTTACATATTTTTTGAGTATCCGTGGTATGACTTCATTGACGTCATAGAACCTTATCGTTCGAAGAGCTTTTGGACTATCATGATCTACAAATAGTTGATTGGGATCATCCATACCTGCGCCTTTCCAAAATATCAGGCCCACGTGTTTTTTATGTCCCCAGATTCCACAAACATTTCCTTTGTAATGGAAGTTTGGACCCCATTTCCAATCTTCAACCAGACGTTTATCCGCCTCATGGATTATTTTCCGCAATTTGTTTAGGATGTCTTGCGCAAAAGGCTCCGCATTTGCAATGGCCTCATCGATCCGGGCACTTGCATTTTCAACTACTTTTGACATGCTTTTTAATTTTCTTCCAAAAATAATACTTCGCCTTTACTCACTGCTAACTGTCTACTGTCCACTGCCTACTACCCACTGCTTGCCCGCCGTAGCTTTCTTGGTCGCCGGAGCTTTGGCGTAGGTGACAGCGAAGGAGGGTCCACTGCCCACTGTCTACTGCCTACTGCCCACTGCTTGCCCGCCGTAGCTTTCTTGGTCGCCGGAGCATTAGCGTAGGTGACAGCGAAGGAGGGCCTACTTTCTACCCCTTCTGTTTCAATTTCTTTTTCTCTTTATAATCTATAATGTCTTTATGGACAGCAATTCCGGCATTCAGTTCGAATCCTGCCAATAAAATAAAGCAGTTAATTTGCAACCAGAGCATCACCATGACCAATGTTCCCAGTGGTCCATAAAAATTATCATAATTTCCAAATTTGTCGACGAAATAAGTAAAGGCCAGGGAAGACAGTAGGGAAAAGAGTGTTGCAAAATTTGTCCCAATTGAAAAATAACCAAAGCGTTTTTTCATGGGCGGAGCAAAATGATAGATGGTGGAAATAATTCCATAAAAGAGTAGGAAAATAAAAAACCAACGAATCAGGGTATAACTGAAAAACTCCCATCCACCCATTACCGTGTTATTTTTCAACCAGGTAATCAAAATACTGGAGCCAAAAATCAGGGCAAAGGCGACAATACACAAGAAACCAACCAGCAAGGTGAGTCGGACAGCTGCCAGTCTGCGCTGAACCCAATTTCGCTTGAGAAATGCAAAATCGTAGTCTTTGTCAAATCCCCGCATCATGGCTTCCATACCGTTGGAAGCAAAATACATGGCAAGGATAAAACCCACTGACAATAAATCGATGCGGTCCCGCGAAAAGACCACACCTAAGAGGTCCATGAAAAATACATGCGCTTCAGCAGGCAAAATATCAGTAATGAGGTCGTTGACCATATTATTGATATTCTCAATTGGAAAAAATGAAACGATACTGAATAGAATAATAAGAAAAGGAAATAACGAAATAAAAAAACTGAATGCCATCGAATTGGCACGTGTCATAATGTCATCCCGTTGAGTTTCTTTATAAATAAACGAAATAATTTTCAGGATGGAGACACCTTTAAATCCCGGTAGCGAATTTGTTTTCAGGAAACCGACTGTTCTGGTTACCAAAGGATGGTGTTCAATATATTCTGATATGTTCTTTAACTTATTCAGCAAAATAATGACTTAGTTTTTCACGAAGGGTATCAGGTACACCACAGCGTTTATTCGTTTCTTTTGAGACAAACGTCAATGTCACGGTTGCACGATTTACCATTTTATTCATTTCATTGTATAGAAAGAAATCGAAGTGAATATCGCGATCCGGCATATGTTGTAAAATCGTTTCAATCCGGATGACTTCATCGTAGCGTGCAGGTCGGATAAATTTCGTTTTCATATCGGTGACCGGCAACATGATTCCTTCCACATCCTCCATATCCCGATAACGTATACCTAACTTTCTAAGTGCTTCAACACGCCCGACTTCATAGTATTCGGCGTAATGCCCGTAATACAAATAACCCATTCGATCCGTTTCTCCGTATGTAACCCGTCTGTAGGTATTATGCTTAAACATGGTGCTTTCAGTTTAAAGATTGTCACGTAACAACGGACAGGTCATACAGTGCGATCCACCTCTTCCTCTGGACAATTCATGAGAAGGCAATGCAATGATTGTGTTTTCGATATCCTCGGGATCGATTTTATTTTGTCGAACATCTTCTAAAAATTCTTTGGCCCCGATGATGGTATAGCCTTCTTCTTCGAATCCTTTAGCCGTCCTTATATTTCTGTCATACGTCATAGCCACACCTGGCTTAATTGCAACAAGGTTGCATGAATCTGTCCATTGCTCGCGCTCTTGATATGGCGAAAGGCCGCCTCCTGAAAAAATGAAACGCATATCAGGATTGACTTCCTCACGAAGATAGTCGGCGATGGATGGATAGGTGCGTTCGTGCCCATCTATCGTATAGACATGCACATTGGATGAGTCACCGTCATATACAATGGGTTTATAGCAAGCGACATGATTATAACTGATACGGGTAAACAGCGTATCAATATGCATGAAGGATCGGTCATGTGGCACGACCATTTGCACAACCTTCTTAACCAATTTTTTCTCAAACACGGTTTCTTTGACACGATTGAAAGCGTGGTCAGTTGTCCGTTCACTCTTTCCAATCAATAAATTGTTCTGATCGAGCATCATCATGTCTCCACCTTCAATCGATACGGGTTCCCCCCGTCTGGATGGGGGGAAGAGCTCAATGTCGTTTAGATTGATAATGCGACTATGGCCATAGAGCTCTTTAAATTCCGGATGTGCATAAAAAATAAACCGTGTAAGTAGATTCTCACGTTGCCGGGCCGGTTTTGAAGCTTTCGTAATGAGTACATGATCTTTGATGACCACGGCGATATCCCTGGTAAAAATAAAGTTCGGGATAGGATCAAAAAGGTAATGATCTGTATTCTTATTGTAACCGGTAACAAGGACCTCGGCCAGTTCATCACTTGGGATGCTGAGTAGATCTTGTGCGTAGTACGCCGGCAATTCTTCGAAATCAAGAATGCGCTTGAGGATATCCTTTTTCTTCAAAGGATCATGGCTCAGCGATTCAGCGATCAGTCTCCTTGCCTCATGCACATTATCCGAACCCAGAAAATAAGACAGGACTTTTTTGAAGATGAGATGCTCGCGTTGCATCTGAGGTAGAAATACGATATCATCAAAAAGCAGTTCTTCGGCCTGTTTTGGTGAAATCCGACCAATTCCCGCATCAGGTTCATGGATAATGACACGTCTGAGTCGGCCTATTTCTGAATCACAGTATACTTGCTTCATAAGATAAAGTTCTGTTGGATAAAATTGACTCTTACGAGAATGATGCGAATTTAGCAATTTGATCAGGCAAAAGTGGTTCTATTCCCTTATTGTTGTGCGAGAACTTCATCCCGTAGTTTCTGTATTTTGCGTTAATTTGCAGATCAGTATTGTATCTTAGTCTAACATTCGGCTTAGATCGCATTTGGACTGAAACCTTCGGGCATATTCAGGCATTAATAAGAGCATATGACAGGATTTCTAAAAAATTTAAAAGGACTTTTTATAGCGACTGACGAAGAGTTGCTCAAGGCCGAAGGTCATAAGGGCAACAAAACTGACGGGAAAAAAGTGACTACTTCGACATCAGAAAAGTCTACAACCAAAGAAGTTGTACTCGATGGAGCAGAAATTTCAGCCGGAGCAGGCGGAGAAGTCAGTCAAAAATTCCTCGATATTTTGCTGGAGAGTATTACGAAGAATGATCAGGAAGGATTTGATTATTTGGAATACAAGCAAGCATTGCAATCATTGAAGAAAATGGAAATGGATGATAAGACACGTTTCCAATCGGCTTTCGCCATGGCGCAAACCATGGGAGCTACAAAACAAAAACTTTTAACAACCGGTGATATCTATCTAAAAGTACTGAAAAGTGAAGAGGAAAAATTTATGCTTTCGGTTGCTAATCAACGACAATCTAAAATTGATGAACGACGTCAGGAACTGTTGAATGTCGATAAATGGATCGAGACAAAACAGGCCGAGATCGAAAAAATGAAGGAACAGATCAAACTCAAGAAAGCTTCAAAAACAAAATTTCAAAAAGAACTTTCACAGACATCTAAAAAAATCGAAGCGGTACAAAATAACTTTGTAACGACTTACAAATATCTGTCCGGACAAATACAGGACGATTTGAATAAAATAAAACAATACTTAAAATAGAGCATAATGGCTACTAAACCAAAATCGTTTTGGCAACGCCCTGAAGGAAAAACAGGAGGATTGATCCTGGCTGCCCTGATTCTTGGAGGCGGGTTTATATTCTTAAATGCCTTGCCCTTACTCGTGAGTGCTTTTTCAACTGTACTCTCTATGACCATCATGCTTGCAGTGATAGGTATTCTAATCTATATGGTATTGGATCCTAAAATGCGAAATTTGGTCTGGTACATGTATAAGAGTGTCATGCGATGGATCACTGGCTTGTTTGTTCAAATTGATCCGATAGGCATATTAAAAAATTACGTTGCTGAATTACGAGACAATTTGAAAAAAATGAACATGCAAATTGGCAAGCTTCGTGGTCAAATGCATAAACTCAAAGAACAAATCGTCAATAACCAACGCGCCATAAGTTCAAATTTAGAAATGGCTTCTAAGGCAAAGGATACCAATCGGCGCGATGTCATGATATTAAAATCCCGAAAGGCCGGCCGGCTTAAAGATTCCAATGTGCGGTTAGATGACCTGTACAAAAAAATGGAAGTGTTGTACCGGGTATTGACTAAGATGTATGAAAATTCATCTATTATGATGGAAGACATCGAAGATCAAGTCAAGGTTAAACAGCAAGAGCGTGCGGCGATCAGAGCAAGCCACGGGGCTATGAAATCAGCGATGAATATTATCTCGGGTAATACCGACAAGCGCTATATGTTCGATCAGGCATTGGAAGCTATCGCCGATGATGTCAGTCTCAAAGTGGGTGAAATGGAACGATTTATGGAAATGTCCGAAAGCTTTATGAACAGTGTGGACTTACAAAATGGCGTATTCGAAGAAAAAGGAATGCGCATGTTGGAAAAATGGGAAAAAGAATCAAGTCTCATCCTGGGCACAGAAAAAGAGAGCTTACTCTTACAGGCAGAAAACGATAGTGACGTGCTGGATCTTGATGCACCGGTCGCCCGACCTGAACGGGCCGGCAATCACAAAAATCAATATGACAACTTTTTTGACTAAATATTACTATTCATAATAAATAAATAATATGGCGACTCGACTGACTCCCTTTTCAAGAATTCTTATTACCCTTTTAATACTATCTGCTATCTTTTTTGGCATTAAATATTTACTGGAAAATACTGAATTAGGAGAAAAGATTCAATCTGCGGCTGAGCAAACAGAATCAACAGCTACACCGGATGATGAATCCTCCACAACAACAGAGAAACCGAAAGGGACAACTAAAGTTGATGATGATGAGGCATTGGTTGTGCAAGTATTTACCTGGGGCGGATATGCCCCCGGAATATATTTTAATGAAGGGTTTAAATCTTCGAAACGGTCGCGCTATATGCGTGACTATGGATTAAACGTCGAATTTAAATTAATCGATGATTTCGATGCCTCGAGGCAGGCATGGATCGCCGACGAAGTTCATTTACTCGGCAACGAAGTCAGTGCCATGGCAACAGAAATGGAACGGTTAGGATCCCATGACCCAAGGGTATTTATTCAGGTAGATTGGTCCCGGGGTGGAGATGCCATTATTGGTCGAAGAGGAGTGAATTCAATTAATGATTTAAAAGGAAAGACTGTCGCCGTGACACCCTCAACACCAAGTCAGACATTTTTACTCTTTGCACTTGAGTCTGCGGGACTGAAATTAGGTGATGTCAAAGTGGTAGAAGTGCCAAGTGCGATAGATGCTGCCACGGCTTTCAGAAGTGGTAAGGTCGATGCCGCCGTCGTATGGAGTCCTGATGATGTGCTTGCTACACGTGATGTACCGGGCTCACAAATACTGCAATCCACGCGTGATGCTTCACATATCATAGCAGATATCTTTATGGTAAAACAATCGTACGCCGATGAACATCCCGATAAATTGGCGAAGTTCTATGAAGGATGGATGCGCGCCGCTGCAGAGATCAATAGCAATGCATCCAACATGGAAAAAGCGGCTAAGATCCTGGCTGATGGCACAGGACTTCCCAATGAAGATGCCCTGGGAATGATTCAGAATACAAGATTGACCAACCACGGCGATAACCTCAACTTTTTCGGAAAAAATCCAAATTATAAAGGGGTGACGGGATCATCCTTATATACCAAAATGGGAGATGAATTTGAAAAACTTGGGTTCGCTCCACAAAACCGACCCTCCTGGCGTACGCTAAATTATGCACCTGCGATTGCAGCCGCGAACCTATCCGGTAAGCAACACCTGGCAGAAGGACAAAAGGAATTTGAACCGGCAAAAGCCGAGGACCGCGCAAAACCTGCAATATCAGTTAAGCCTATAAGTATTGCATTCCGAACAGGAAGTGCAGTTGTAGACGAAAATGCCAAAACCATCATTGACTTTCAATTTGCAGATGTAGCACGTGCCTACGGAAATTCAAGAATTAGAGTCGAAGGAAATACAGACATTACCGGAAGTAGAGAAACAAATATGAAACTGTCTTATCAACGAGCCGAATCAGTTGCTAAATATTTGGAAGAGCAATACAAGATGAACCGCAATCGGTTTGTCATTGTAGGCAACGGTCCGGATAAGCCGGTCGCAGGTTGTGAAACCGACAGATCGCCACAATGCCTGGCAAAAAACAGAAGGACAGAATTCCAACTCTTAGCGGATTAATGTCAACATGATTGGATACGAACGTGGACTTTTGAAATTACGCGGACTCGTTAGTTCACGCACAAACGCATTATTACAATTTGGTGGATTTGTATTATTACTACTCGTATGGTATGTTTTGACCATTGGCGAAGAGCCCATTGTTCGTACGGCTATTTTACCAAAACCAATCGATGCGTTTTACGCTTTTTTCGAATTATTAAATGACAACGATTTAATTGTCCATGTGTTCCATTCAATTGGACTAAATCTGGCCGGATATATCGAGGCTATATTATTGGCGCTTGTGATCGGATTCATTGTTGGATTATATCCACTGTTCAGGGGATTGTTTCAACGACAAGTAGATGCGCTGCGATTTGTTCCACTGACTGCTGTCACCGGCATCTTCATTATTTGGTTTGGTCTTGGTGTAGAAATGAAAGTTCACTTTCTGGCCTTTGGTATTTTTATCTATTTATTGCCTGTAGTCGTACAACGGGTGGATGAAGTAGCAAGCGTATATCTCAAAACTGTTTATACCCTGGGCGCTACAAATTGGCAGACAATCAAGACGGTATACATACCGCACGTGATGTCCAAGGTCATTGATGACATCAGAGTGCTTACTGCCATTTCCTGGACTTATATTATCATCGCGGAGATGTTGGGAAATGAAGGAGGTATTGGTGCGCTCATTTGGCGAACAGGACTACGCCAGGGGAGAATGGACAAACTATTTGCCTTATTGGTTATCATTATTATCATTGGTGTATTCCAGGATAAAATATTCAAATTACTGGACAGGCATTTCTTTCCTCACAAATACCAGATCAAACCTGATTATGGACACAAAAAGAAAGAATCAGCTATTCAAATCACACTTGCATTTATTTGGAAGACCTTATTTTGGATTCTATTGGCTATTTATTTCATTTTGATGATTAATGAATACACAGGTGTATTAACAGATACAAAAATACTGACACATTATTTCGGAGGCACGACCTCCATTGTAAATTTAACAGCATTGACCATTATTATTTACCAGGTCTATGGACTGTACGAAAAATGGAAAAGCAAATGAAATTTTTTAGAACACTCGAAGCGGAGCTCGAGCCTCAAATTGATAAGATTCTACACCACCCATTTCTGAATCGAATCAAAGACGGTTGGCTAAATAAAAAACAGGTGCATTATTTTGTTGGCCAATATGGAATTTATTGCAGGTATTTTCCTCGATTCCTTGCCGCAGCAGCTGCGAATATTCCTGATGATCCCACACGTATGGCCTTAGTCGAAAATCTCTGGGAAGAACATGGGGAAGGGCGTTTGGACAAATCACATCGTATCCTGTTCAACAACTTTGCTCGTGCAGTTGGATATACGCAAGAGGAACTGGAAGCGGTGCCAGCCTTGCCAACAACAGAAATTTGCATCGAGAATCTAATGGATATGTGTCGTAATAAACATTTTCTGGTTGGATTGGGTGCTTTGGGACCCGGAACGGAATATTTTACCAATGAGGAGTATCGAATTATTGAGAGTGGGTTGAAAAACTATGAATTTCTTTCGGATGAAGATATCGAGTTCTGGACAATACATATTGCGCTGGATGAACATCATTATTCGGACATGGTGGATGCTATTAGTCTCTGGGTAGAATCAACAGAAAATAAAGAAATGATCCGGAAAGGAGCTTTAAAAGCCTTGGCCCTCGAATACATCTTTTGGGAAGGCCTGGAAGATAATTTACCCGGTAAATAATTAATAGGTGAGTAGAATCAATAGAATAAACTATCCAAATAAAATAACAATCACCATAAAGCGCAAAGTAACAATATATGTTTCCGGATAATCCCAAAACCAACAATGTCATCGAATTGCGAAATATCAGTCAATCGTATGACGGCGGTAAATCCTACATTATGCAGGATCTTGACTTCCTGGTTGAGGACAAGGCCGGACAAGGTCAATTCGTTGTCGTATTAGGCATGTCGGGAAGTGGTAAATCCACCTTGTTGCGGTATATTGCCGGTCTGCAAAAACCAACGGCAGGAGAAGTTTTAATCAACAATAAACCGGTCAGCCGCGGTAATCGAGCCGGTATGGTATTTCAACAATATTCATCATTACCTTGGATGACTGTACTTGATAATGTCAGTCTCGCCTTGCGTTACCAGGGCGTCAAGCGAAAAGAAAGAGAAGAAAGAGCCATGGAAATGATTGAAATGGTTGGACTCAGTGGTCATGAACAAAAATTTGCTCAATATCCGACGCTTTCAGGTGGCCAGCTGCAACGTGTAGCCATAGCCAGGAGCCTGCTTGCTAATTCCAATATTTTACTAATGGATGAACCATTTGGCGCGCTCGATATTCGAACCAGGCTTCAAATGCAGGATATGCTCGAGGATCTATGGCTGAAATTTCATCCAACTATTATTTTCGTTACCCATGATATTTCGGAGGCGGTATATCTCGGAGATGACGTCTATATTTTATCGTCGCCGCCTGCCAAATTTGTTGAACACATTAAGATTGATTTACCATTTAACCGCACACGAGATACGAAGCGAAATCCTCGGTATATCGAGCTCGTTCAAGAAGTTGAAGACCGCATGATTAAAGTCGCTGAAATGCAAAAATCAACTTAAAAAAACAGAGAACAAGAAATCTATATTGCATTTCTCGTTCTCTGCCTGATTGATTAGTTAGGGATGTACGTGAAACATGATGCTTTTTGTGACTTCACCAAGACCAGCTTCATGGCCCCAAACCTTTGCCTCCATGATCCAATCCGTATGTTCATTCACTGCCAGAACAACATTGTCGTGGTGTTCATGATGTCCTCCGGATACGTGTACATGGGCATCTGATGGCAAATTGTAGAGTACCGAGTTTCCGTCAGAACTCTTTATTGAAATATTGACATGATGAATGACATCCGCATTGATCTCATCAAAGTTGACGTGTAGGTGTATAGTATCACCGACATGTTTTGCCTGTTCACTCGGTGATTTAATGTCGATAGTGTAAACGACCCCTTGTTCTGAACTTTCATCATCATCGTTGCAAGCTGATATGCTACACAAAACCAAAATGAAGAATAATCCGATTAAATTTTTCATCCGATTTTTATTTAGTTAAAGGATATATTGTAATCCAATAGTCAGGAAATTATCGGTTTCTAATTGAATACCATTTAAATCTAGTAATACAGGGATATCATATTCAATACCCAAGCGCAATCCTTCAAAAGTTCCTGAAGGGATTAAAAAATTGACTCCAAAACTATTGCGAACTTCATCACCGCCATAATTTGAACCGATTACAGTGGGTACCATCTTCCCGGCAACCTGCATAGCAAATGCTGGATCTGCCCCGTCGAGTTCACCTGTGTGAGAATATGACAAGCGATTAGAAATACTTATCCAGTTATCCGCTCTGAAAGCCAACCAGGCGGATGTCCTATATTGATTTCCCAACGCGTAGTCATGGTCATTTTCATTCAGTCGAACGACCGTCTTTAGTTGTATTCCACCGGAAAATTGTTTGCCATAACGGCTATAGGTAATAGCGGGAATAAGATCAAATGTTCCTGATCCACTTTGCATAGGGTATGGTAAAAGCACCTCATTTGGCTCCGACATCGGTGTGACTCCTTTATTTTCAATACTTCCAACAGGAATTCCGAGCGACATAGACGCAACAAAGTTCTGTTTGTGGTCATGGACCAACGAATAAATCCCACCTATTTGTAAATCGCCAATACCGTCAGAATGCGTCGTAAAATCATTCCCATTTCGCATGACATGTGACATATCGGACGAAATAATACTAGTCATGGCCATAAGCGTCACGCGATCACCGGGTGCGAACATGAGGCCTATCATATGCATGTCCATAGCCATGTCTGTAGGAGACACCATATAGGTTTCATGAACATCTGACAAGGTCAAATTATCAGTTCCAGAACGCATGCCATCCATTTGCATATTCATGTAACGGTAAGAAATCATCCATTCACCTTTGTTATGAGAATGATCACCCATAACTCCTAATGGAGCATGCGCATCAGCGCGCGAGGTGTGCGCACATTGTGAGGACGCAACTGTAGCGCCCATAAATATGAGAAAGAGAAATAAAAAATATTTCATTATTTAATTATTTATATAACAAGAATACTGATGATGGAAATCATCAGACATTTAATAAATCGTAAAAGAAATTAATGACAGGGTTGTGTCAGGAAGGTGGCTTGAACAGATCGGGTAGGAGGCCTTTATATGAAGACAAAATGTAGTGGTATTCCACATCAGTACTTAAAATAAGAGGTCTTATTGAAAAAATGAATATTTCTTGAAAAAATACAACCGTCCTTGGAATATAATCGGCAAATGTATTTTTAGCCGATTTCTGGTCGTCACTTTTTTCTAACTTCTTTTTTAGAAAACAACTCGCTTTGCAATCCGAATTTTCGACATTCGAATTTACGCAGAAGGACTGTGTATAATAGGTCCGTCTCATCATGAAGTCCACGACTATCCCTAAGTCACTAAATTGTGAAATAGCCATAGAGATCAGCAGTATGACAGACCAGATTTTCATCGCCGTAAAGTTAAGCACCAGCGGTGTCATTTAGCAGTTTTGAGTTGGAATAATCAGAATTCCATTTCAAGAAATAGCGAATATGACAGAACTATTGCAATAGTCCGTAGCAATTCTTTCGATTGACGCAGAATAAGGTGTGTGACCACTCAGACTGCCTGGGGTACGAGTTACACAAGCAATGATCTCTTTCACAAATCGGGTGAATCTACTATAAGCTTTTTCAACTTTCTATTACTTCATGTGATTGTGTCAACGAAGGATCATCCCTTGAGATCTCATCTGTCCTTTTTGTGTGAGAAGGTGCAGAATGTAATATCCATCGGAAAATCGCTCTAAATCAATTTCTACATCCAGAAATAAATCATTAAATCGTCCACAAAGTTGACCTCGATTATTATAGAGGTGCAATTGATATGGTCCGACTTCAGAGCTCGCTTTCACATAAATACGTTTGTCGGATTCAAATATTTTTATTTGATCGATAATGTCTGATTTATCTTCTGTGGCCACGGTTTCATCAACCATAATTGAGTCGAAAGTAATCTGACAATCATTGTCATCGGTAATGACTACAGAATAATATCCGGCAAATAAATTTATTAAGTCCTCTTGGGTAGAATACATCGTCGTATCGCGGAACCATAAGAATGAATAAGGAGGAGTTCCTCCGATTACATGAATTGAAATACTGCCATCGAAATTACCGGCCGTTGCATCTGTGATGACCAGCGAATCGAGTTCCATAGCCTCGGGTTCATTAATTTGAAATGTATCCATCACAACACAATCTTCACTATCCTCCAGTGTGACCTGATAGTTTCCGGCAGGAAGCGATAATATGTCGTTGATAGGGTCGACTACAAAAGAGTAGGGTGGACTCCCTCCAATTCCTGTAATGCTAACCGAACCATCAGTAGCACCAAAACATGATGCATCCTGTGTCATAACATTTACATCCAGATCTGAAATGACTGTAACGGAGAAGGAGCAGACGACCTGGTTTCCATATTGATCCACTGCACGATATTGTTCAATGCTTGTACCAACCGGGAAAATATTTCCACTACCTATACCTGAAATTAATTCAATCGAAACGCTATCACAATTATCTATCCCAACCGGAGTAGTATAATTAATTGTATCGCAAGTATTGACCGTAATATCAGCCGGACATGTAATGGTCGGTGAAATGGTGTCAGCAATATATAAATACAGGGTAACTGTATTTATATTGCCGGATGCGTCGCGTAAAACAAAATTATCTATAATTGTTCCAACGCTATCACAATCAAATGTTAATGGACCAAATAATGCCGTGGGATTTGGGTCACAATTATCAATTATATTTTCATAAAAGGTTTGACTATCTAATTCTGCCGACCCATTCTCATCTATAAAAAGGCACAACGTGTCAAACACAAACATCGGTGCCTCCATGTCATTTCCTGATAGTGTAAATGTGCTGCTCGCTTCACAATTATTGTCGTCAGTCACAGTAATAGAATACACATTGCCAGATAGACCGGAAATGGTATCTGTCGTAGATCCTGTAGACCAAAGAACCTGATTGATTGTTTGATTGGCTTGATAAGTTAAACTACCATCCATGTCATCGGGACAAGCAAGATCCTGTACAACTACGATACTCACACTCAAGTCACAACCCATTCCCTGAACTGTGCCCATGGCTGAAATAGTGCATCCGTTATCATCCGTTACAGTGACAGAATAATCTCCGGGTATCAATCCTGTAATGATCTCTCCCGAAGCGCCGTTTGACCAATCATACATGTAAGGAGGCATGCCGCCGGTAACATCGGCATCAATAGATCCGTCATTGGCCCCGGGCATGCTTTCATCCGTTATGACAAGATCAATCGTCAACTCCATGGGCTGGGAAATGTTGACTGCAACAATGTCCTCGCATCCATTCGCGTCTGTTACCATACACGTATAAGCCATTGCTACCAGGTTGTTTGCTGTCTGACCCATTTGACCGTCAGACCACAAGAAAGTATAGCCGCCTGTACCACCGGAAGCAGTGACAGACGCACTTCCATCATTTCCACCAAAGCAACTTACATTCTGTTGGGTTAGCAGACTAATAGCTAACTCTACCGGCTCCAGAATGAAAATCTCCAAGTCGGCAGTACAATTATTTACATCTGTTACAGTCACACTGTGACTACCGGGAGTCAAGTTTACAGCTGTACCACCCGTTTGTCCATTAGACCAAGAAAATGAATATGGATTACTACCACCTGAAGCCTGGACAGCTGCTGTGCCATCATTAAAACCAAAGCACGATATGTTCGTTTGGAAAATCAATTGTAAGACAAGAACATCCGGTTCTGTGATGGTAATATCAGCCGAGGTTGAGCAATTGTTTACATCGGTAACAGTAACTGAATGCATACCTGGTGTAAGTCCCGTTGCTGTGGCAGACGATTGACCATTGCTCCAATTGAAAGTATATCCCGGACTGCCGCCGGAAGCGCTGGCCGTAGCCTGTCCGTCGTTATTGCCATTACAGGTTATATGATTATCTATCGTGGTAGTTAGTACCAAAGCACTTGGTTCTGAAATCGTGACCTGGTCAACGGCCATTTGTCCGCCGTCATCAGTTACAGTGACACTTTGTGAACCTGCAGAAAGCATGATGGCGGTAGCATTTGTCTCCCCATTTGACCAGAGGTAAGAATATGGCATTTGTCCGCCAGAGGCATTCACAGTAGCACTTCCATCAGTTCCACCATTACACGTGACGGGAGAAGATGACGTGATATTGGCGGTCAACGGAATCAGACCCGTAAATGAGCCGGAAACATTTGTCGTTACGACGCCGTCCCCTTGATTATTTCCATTTCCATTCGCCAATACACTGGCCGCATAAAATGTGATGTCGCCATCGGGCCCTGTTGTTGGAGCGGTCCAATCAACCATCCATGACACAGTACTGCCACCTCCGAATGCCTGGGCCGGATTATGTTCATGATAAGATCTGCCACTTCCAACCACTGTAATGGTACTTGAAGGAGATGCGTTGCTCATCGAGCCTGCATTGATATTTCCATCATCGTGCAGTCCGACCATCTGAAATCCACCCAGATCAGAATTACTGGCCGTTGTAGACGTGACGGTTAAGGTGTATGTCTGACCAGGCATGATGGTTGCGGGTAGTCCCGAGACCATGACACTACCGGATTGCGCGCCGGAACTGTGACAATCGGAACATAAGCCATCGCCGGGAGCACCGGTTCGACCATTGGGTGGATTGCCACTAAAGGCCAAAACAGAAATGATTGCTATTGCTGAGAAAATGCGGAGTAAAGAATGCTTCATTGGATTGAGGATTAAAGTTTAGCCTGTAAAATACTATCTCATCCTTGAATTATTACGGTTGACCACATGACAAGACAAAGAAAATGACTGAACAGTATAATTTTGACGACGAAATAAAAAAGGAAATACGGGTATTTTCTTTATTGAATAGAAGAAGTCAGCTACTCTTTGAGATCTTCCAGATTGTACCCTACATTAAATCCAATTTTTTGAGGTTGCTTTTCATCATCATCATAATCCTCCCATTCGGCAATATCACGAACAAACTCTTCCAGATGACGAATGATGAAAGGTGTTTGCAATTCTTCCGGTCTGTATATCGCTATCATTTTTGATGGTTGGGCTTCACCAACCCCTTCGATGACAGGAAATACAATCATGACAATAATTTTGCCATTAAATAATTGTTGATAAACAAGCATGCCATTCGCGCGAATGAACTGGCGTCTCATGTCGTTTTCCAATTCCTCATAAATACCGCTATGTACTTTTCCCAGTGACAAGACAACCGCCTCCAGATTTTTAATCTGATCCTTAACTTCAATGGTTGCTTCTAAGCCGACCTCCTTGCACGTATCAGTCAGGAGTGTAATTAAATTGTCTTTTAGTTCATTCGTCCATGTAAGCCGATAATCTGCTGTATTATTTCGGAATTCATTGTACTTATTCACCTTGTTTTTTAAATTATTCAATTCCTGCATGATGTTTTCTTTGATTCCAAACTAGCTAATGTTTTTGATTATTGGAAAAAATTCAAAATATAAATGCAGAGCAAACTCAGTTAGTGTCTGCTCTGCATTTTCGCTATTATTCGTTAATCCTCTTCAACTTCTGAATCTAACAAGAGAAATTCTGCAGTGCCATCGACTGAAAGACGAATGCCACTGGCGGAACTATTTGTATTCGTAATTAGACTATTGCTCACTTCTAAATTTGCACCTCCTCCGCTTGTCGAGATAGCCGCACCATCACCAACAGAATAATTATCTGTGATTGTGACTTGATTCAGTACTGCATCACCAGCACACAAAACGCCGGCTCCGGTATCATCTTCAGCACCACCATCAGCATATCCGCACGAGATGGTAACACCGTCAATCTGGATACCGGAAGACGTACTATCAATTCTGATAACATGATATGCATTGTCCGTATCGACTCCAACAACACCAACGTCACCGCAAAGTATTGATTCGTTTGCCACGATGTCGCGTGCACCTCCACCAGATGGATATCCGCCCATGACAACCACATTGTCCGGGAATGAGAAAGCCGAGTCCCTCGCGCTGACACTTGGAGTATATGTGCCTGCCGCGATAAATATGGTGTCGACATTGGCAAAACAAGGATTGGAAAATACATCCCTTAGTTCGGTATAAGCATCCGCCCAGGAAGTTCCTGTTCCTGAACCGATGGCTGCCGAATCAACAAACGCAACCGCTATGGACGCCGCATTGACGGTGACTGTCGTCATCGCAAAGTCGACATTGCCGCTTCCGTCAATGACATAGAGTGACACAAAGTTATCTCCCACATCTGCACAAGAAAACTCACTTACATCCAGATACATCGAGTCAATGGAGCAATTATCAAATGATCCCGCATCTATATCTCCGGGTAATATCGTGACATTACCATCTGGATTGAGGTTCACTGAAAGACCATTTAATGCAATAACTGTTGGAGGTATATTATCTATCAAAGTTACAATTGCCGTGCATTCCGCCATATTCCCTGATCCATCTGTGACGGTTTGCGTGACCGTCTCATTGACCACTGTTGGTGCCGTCAGGGAATGGCTTCCTAATCCGCTCACATCATCTTCAGAATATAAATCCCATTCAGTTGTCAGCGTAATGAAGGCCGTTGGTCCTGTCCCGGTAGGATTCGTGGTCACACCATCAAATACAGTGGATTTTCTTCGTAGAGTAGCATTCGCTGTTGTATATCCGCCGCCACCGGTCCAGGCAGTACCCGGATCATCGCCAATGACACCAAATATATCCACCGATTGCATGGTGCTCACTTTGTACAATTCTAAAGCATCATCACCATTATTCGTCAAATTGCCAACGATTAGCGCAGAATCCATGTAAATCGTTGCACTAGGATTCGCAAGCACTAACACCTCACCATCAGGCAACATGCCGGATAAAGCAACTGTAGATGGGAAGGTAGAACCGCCGCTGTAACGCTTGAATTCATAGTCAGATAAATCGACAGCTGATCCTGTACCATTAAATATTTCAACGTATCGATTGCTCGCCGAACCTTCGACATATTCAGAGATGAAAATGTCACTTGGAACAGGAGTCGTGATAGGACCACATGAGAAAGAAGACTGGGATAATGTGATTGATGCGATTCCGCAAACATCAGATGATCCTGACTCTAATGCCAGACTGTCCAATTCAACCATTCCAAATTGATCATAATACACGGTAATATTTTGGCAACTCGGAACAGGAGGGAATGTGTCGAGGACAGTAACCATGGCGGTACAAGTGTCTGAACTGGCACCAAAGTCCATGGCAACAAGTTCTATCATAACTACACCCAAATCTGAACAACCAAGATCGCCGTTCAAAACAAACAACGTGTCTCCAATCGAACCACCATCGATGTCAGCAGGTGCCAGGCTATACATGCCGGATGCATCCAGATAAACCGTCGTATCTGTACAAACTGCTGTAGCTTTTAAGTCAATGACTACCACTAGGGCGGTACAGAAATCAAAATTTCCGGAATTATCTGTTACTGTCATCGTCACCTCAACCCCGACTACGCCTGACGAATCTATTGTGTGTGATCCCAGACCTGATACGTCGTCCTGATCAAAGGGCAACCAGTTTTCTTCATAGGTTTCGAAAGAGGAAGGACCTGTACCTGTTGGATCTGTAGTGACGCCATCTAAAGCGGCGGCCTTTCTGCGAGAGGTTTTGTTTTGAGTTGTCAATCCCCCGGCAGCTGTCCAGGCGGTTCCCGGATCATTTCCAATATTTCCGAAAATGTCAGCAAAAGAAGCGCTTACAGTGTTGTATAGAGCGATTGCGTCGTCTCCATTGAAGTTTACGGCGGATGAAACCGTCGTTGCACCACCATAGACTGCCGCACTAGAGTTCCTGTAGACGATAACCTGACCATCAGGAAGCATACCTGAAAGCCCATCGGTATTGGTCGGCGTAGAGGAACCGTTTCCATACAATCTTAATTCATAATTCGAAAGATCGACAGTGTCTCCGGTTCCGTTGTACACCTCAACATATTTGTTGTTGCTTGATCCTTCCACGTATTCCGATATGACCAGGTCGGTCGGATATTGAGCCGGACCCACACCGGTGTCTGCATATGTGAAGGTTGATTGCGAGAGCGAAAATAAGGCTACGCCACAATTATCATCAGAACCACCGTCTAGCGAATTGGAATCGATAGTGGCCATTCCCAAATCATCTAGAAATACAGTAATATCCATACAAACCGGATTAGGACGTAAGGTGTCGTACACGGTGACTTCTATATTACATGTATCTGTATTTCCCATGGTATCCTGGGCGACCAGGAATACGGTCAGTGGACTAAACAGGTCATCACAATCAAAGAAATCCTGCGTAAGTGAGATCGTATCACCGGATGATCCCGCATCGACATCACCTACTGAAATAGTGGCTTCACCGTTGTTATCAAGATATACCGTGATATCCTGGCATTGAGCCAACACTGAATTATCAAATGTGTCGAGAACGGTTACATTGGACTCGCAAGTTGCGGTGTTGCCACTGGCGTCTGTTACCGTCTGAATCACAGTGATGCCTATCGTCGTGTCTGCCTGATGTGCACCCAGACCACTGACATCATCAATTGAATATAATTCCCATTCACTATTGATGGTTGGAAATCCACTTCCACCGGGATCTGTGCTGATACCTTCCCTGACACTTGTTTTTCGTCTCAGCGTGGCATTTTGAGTCGTGTAGCTATCTGTACCTGTCCAGGCACTTCCCGGATCTTCACCAATATTTCCAAAAATATCTGCTGACGTTCCCGAAGCGTTGTTGTATAGTTCCATGGCGTCATCACCATTGAAATTCATAGCTGATATAACCGTTGTGCTATCCATATAAACCGTGGCGCTGGAATTACCATATACGATCACCTCACCGTCATTTAGCATTCCGGACAAGGATGACGATCCTGTTGGAGTTGCAGATCCATTTCCATAAATACGGATAGTGTAGTCACTCAGGTCTACTGTGGCACCTGTGCCGTTATAGACTTCCATATATTTATTATTAGAGCTTCCTTCGAGATATTCAGAAAAGAACAATTCGGTAACTGCTCCGGCGTTCACGTCTGCGACTGTAAATGATGATTGAGATATACTAATTTCAGAAACCGAGCAATTGTCAGTCGATCCGATATCCAGTGCGTTGCTGTCAATAGTCAGGTTTCCCGAAGAGTTCAAATAAACAGTAATATCGGCGCATAAGCTTGAAGGATCCAGCGTATCAAGAACAGTGACTGTGGCATGACATGTATCGGAACCGCTCGTGTTGGTTGCTGTCAGGACAACGATATTCGCTCCTGTTTCTCCACAATCAAATGAAGTAGAATCGATTGAAAGCGTGCCTGATGATCCGTCATCGACATCACTTGCTGATATGGTTGCCATACCGGCTGCATCGAGAAAGACAGTAATGTCCTGACATGCCACAAAAGGAGCATCAAATGTGTCGACTACTGTGACGGTTGACACACATGAATCACTATTTCCTTCAGCGTCAAATACAGTCAGGATGATCGAATTCATACCCACATCCACTGTATCAAACACGGTTTGTGATGCATGAAAACTGTCAATTCCGCAATTATCAAAGGATCCATTATCCAGGATGTTTGCTTGCATCGTTGCATTTCCTGCCATATCAAGATAAATCACAGTATCCTGGCAAATAGCCACAGGAGAAGAAGAATCTGCTATCGTCAATGAAGCGAGGCATGAATCGACGGTTCCATCGGAGCCCCATGCCATTAATAGTACATCATTGACACCGACATCAGAACAATCAAATATGGCATTGTCCAGTTCAAAAACAACACCTTGACTAGGTCCGACAATGCTTAAAGCGTCAACATGTACGGAACCATCACTATCCAAATAGTGGGTTGTTGAAGAACAAATTAGTGCAACACTATTGAATGTATCAAGCACAGTCACGGAAGAAATACAGTAGTCTGAATTTCCGGATGGATCTGTTACAGCTGTTTGCACCTGGATATAAGATGGAATAGAGCCATCTTGTGTATGTGAACCGAGGTTTGACACATCGTCAATGTCATAAACATCCCAATGGGAAGGAAGTGTAGCAAAGCCGGAAGGACCCGTGCCTGTTGGATTTTGCAGGATGCCATGCCCAATGGAGGATCTGCGCACTAAGGATTTGTTTTGCGTCGAGTATCCACCTGCCGCTGTCCAGGCTGATCCCGGATCATTACCTATGACACCGACAATATCGGCGATACGACCTTTTTGGAGATTGTATAAAGCAATGGCATCATCTCCATTAAAATTGATTGTTGAAAGATCGGTCGTAGTACCTCCATAGGCCGATGCATTCGAATTGCTGTAGACGATGGTCTCTCCATCATTCAACGAATCAGATAAGGTGGCAGAGGATGTTGGTGTGGAAGAACCGTTTCCATATAACCTCAAGCTATAGTTAGCCAGGTTTACCGTTACACCGGTACCATTGTAAATCTCAATGTACTTGTTAGAAGAAGAACCTTCAACATATTCAGATATAAACAGGTCTTCAAATCCTGCTATGACCACGCTTCCCGTTCCAAGAGAGGAAGGATTAGCTTCGATGGACTCGATTCCGCAATTGTCATATGAACCGGCATCGAGTGCGTTGCTATCCAGGGTTACTACACCGGTGCTGTCTAAATAAACAGTTAGGCCGGCAATACAAACAGCAACAGGCGAATGATTATCTTCAATTGTAACAATCGCCGTGCATGTATCAGCATTTCCCAGTGAATCATAAGCGATTAGCATGACGTTATTTGGACCAATATCGGCACAGGTAAAAAAAGTATCTGAAATGACCAATGAGTCTGCCGTTGATCCTCCGTCAATCATGTCAGCCGTGATGGAGGTGTCTCCTGCCATATCTAAGGATACGCTGATATTTTGGCATACCGCATTGCCACCACCTCCTGCACCATCAATAGTATGACTACCTAGGCCGGATACATCATCCTGATCGTACAAATCCCATTCTGTTGTTAAGGTTGTGAATGAAGATGCACCGCTTCCCGCAGGATCAACAGTGACTCCCATCATGACAGAGGATTTGCGTCGCAAAGTTTTATTCGCAGTGGAATAGCCACCTGCACCCGTCCAGGCACTGCCCGGATCGTCACCAATATTTCCAAAAATATCGAGGACCAAACTGTCAGCAACATTGTAGAGGGAAACGGCATCATCACCATTGTAGTTGGCTGCACCCGAGTTGACCGTTGCACCGCCATAGATTACGGCTGATGAATTGCTATAGACAATGACGCTATCGTTATGCAATGTCCCTGTCAGCGAATATACCACAGGAGTTGAAGAACCATTGCTGTATCTTCTAAGTTGATAATCTGCCAGATCTACAGAATCTCCGGTACCGTTGAAGACCTCGATATACTTGTTATTTGAAGATCCTTCGACATATTCAGATATAATTAAATCGGTAGGGCTTGAAACAACAACGACCAAAACCTCTTCCATAGCATGCATGCAAACAGGACCGTCAATGCCCGATATGCGGTGTGCTTGACTTTGAAATGCCAGGCCCATGAGTAGGATAAAAAAAATGAATGCCTTTGACGAAATCCGTAAAATTGTTTGCATGATGATTGGTTTGGTAAATGAATTAATTGAAGTGTTACATAAATTAATAGGCGATATTAAACTGATTAACAATGGTTCATGCTTTAATTATTTATGTAAGATAAGAATAAAGTTAATTGGGGCTTCCAAAGTAATATATTTTGATTAACAATATAAAATTCAGTTGCAAATTTTCCCGATAATTTTTGTGCTATGATCGTGAAAAACTCAATTTCGATAGGGGATAGTTCATTTTCAATTATGGTAGCTAAGGAGAATTTATACCTTTGGCGACTGAACAAAATAGTTTCACCCTTACAAATCCATATTTGTCCATGGCTAAACACTTACTGATCGTTGAGTCTCCGGCTAAAGCAAAGACCATTGAAAAATACCTCGGAAAAGATTTTAAAGTCAAATCCAGTTATGGTCATATTCGAGATTTGGACAAAGGCGCAAAGGGTATAGACATCGAAGACAATTTTAATCCGAGCTATGTTGTCAGTCCTGAAAAGACGAAGGTTGTCAAGGAACTGAAGGATTGGGTTAAAAAAGTAGATGAAGTTTGGTTAGCAACGGATGAAGACCGTGAAGGAGAAGCCATCAGCTGGCATTTGTGCGAAGTACTTGGATTGAATGAAGCGACAACAAAACGCATCGTTTTCCGGGAAATAACAAAACCGGCCATTACTAAAGCCATTGAAAATCCGAGAAAAGTAGATACAAACCTTGTGAATGCACAACAAGCCAGACGCATCCTGGATCGACTGGTCGGGTTTGAATTATCTGAAACACTTTGGCGAAAAGTTCGGAATAAGCTTTCTGCCGGGCGTGTACAATCTGTTGCCGTAAAACTAATTGTCGACAGAGAACGCGAAATAAATGCTACGGAAATTCAGACATTCTATAGCTTACAAGCCCAATTCAATGTTAAGGATAAGTCAGGAAAACAAACGACTTTGACAGCTGACTATCCCAAAAAGTTCGAAAGCGAAGAAGCTGTCCAAAAATTTCTGGAGGCATGTACGAATTCGACCTTTAGTATAGATGATATACAAAAGAGGCCAACGAAAAGACGACCGGCACCACCGTTTATTACATCCACTTTACAGCAAGAAGCAAGTAGAAAATTAGGATATGCCGTGCGCCGAACAATGCAAGTTGCACAACGACTGTATGAAAAAGGGCTAATCACCTATATGCGAACCGATTCTGTCAACATGAGCAAACTGGCCATGCAAGGGATTTCGGAATTAGTGGCGGCCGACTATGGAGATAGATATGTGCATGCAAGAACATTCAAGACAAAATCCGGCAGTGCGCAAGAAGCACATGAAGCCATTCGACCGACATATTTTGAGAATAAAGGAATCCAGGGAGATCGGGATGAAATGCGCTTGTACGATTTGATTTGGAAACGGGCTGTAGCGAGCCAGATGGCTGACGCGGAACTGGAGAAAACAACAGTAAATATTTCTATTTCAGCCTTACCTGGAGAAAAATTAGTCGCCACAGGTGAAGTATTGATATTTGATGGATTTCTCAAACTCTACAGCGTCTCAAAAGATGAGGATGAGGATGAAGAAACAAAGGGTATTTTGCCTCCTTTGAAAATTGGCCAGGATTTACCACTCATAGAAATGAATGCCCGCGAAAAATTCACCAAGCCACCAGCGCGATTCACAGAGGCGAGTCTTGTCAAGAAATTGGAGGAGAATGGTATTGGACGTCCTTCGACCTATGCTCCTACCATCACTAAAATTATGGAGCCCGCCCGTGGGTATGTTGTTAAAGATAGTCGAGAAGGCGTTGATCGTGAATACAAGAGATTCATACTGAAGAATGGTGAAATTATTCGATCAATTGAAACTGAAAAATCCGGAGTTGTAAAAAATCGGTTATTTCCCCAGGATATAGGCATGATTGTTACGGATTTTCTCACCGAACATTTTCCGAGAATTATGGACTATAATTTTACGGCTGACATCGAAGAAGATTTTGATGAAATTGCCGATGGGAAAATTGAGTGGAAAAAAATGGTAAAAACATTTTATGGGCCTTTCCACAGTCAAATTGAAAAAACAATTGCAGAATCCGAACGTGCTACCGGAGAGCGCATCCTTGGGAAGCACCCCGAAAATGGAAAGACTATATTGGTTCGCATGGCTAGATTTGGACCTGTGGTTCAACTGGGAACCCGGGAAGAAGTCGGAGAAGAGAATCAGAATTTAATTCAATATGCATCATTGCAGCCTGGTCAGAGTCTGGAGTCAATCAACTTCGATGAAGCCATGGAGGCATTTAAACTCCCTAAAATATTGGGTGAGTTTGAGGGCAAAGAAGTAATGGTAAATAATGGACGTTTTGGACCGTATATCAAATACAACGAGGTTTTCATCAACATTGGAAGGAATACCGACCCCTTGAAGTTGGAAATGGACCAGGCGATCGAATTCATCCTTGAAAAAAGAAAGGCTGATGCTCCGGTGATGAGCTTCAAAGGGTTGCCTGTAACCAAAGGCAAAGGACGTTTTGGCCCATTTTTGAAATACGATGGTATGTTCGTCAACATCCCACGTAAAATTGACCCGGAAGAGATTACTCAGGATCAAATGATTGAACTCATCGAAAAGAAGATTGAAAAAGAAGCTAATCGATATATTCACCGATGGGAAGATGAAAATATTGCAGTTGAAAATGGTCGATGGGGACCTTTTATCCGATTCAAAAAGAAATCAATCAAATTGCCTAAAGGCGCAGATGGAAAACGCATGACATCGGAAGAGGCAGCTAACTTTACCCTCGAGGATATTAAAAAACTAATAGAAGAAGAAATTCCCGGTGCCTTTGCTAAGAAAAAAAGAGCAAAGAGTAAGAAATAATAATATTTAATATTAATAAAAAAAGAGCCTTGCAAAATAATGCGAGGCTCTTTCAATTTATGCAATGTTGTTATAATTAATATTTAACTAAAAACTGGTATCCTGAAGTTGAAATTGTCAATGACGCATCAGACAAATCAAGATCTTGAGGAATTGTAGTTGTCAGGGTGTATGTACCATTGATCATAGGTTTCATTTTAGCCGAAGTTTGATAAATCGTCTTTCCATCCCGACTAAAAATAAGCCTGGCAGAAGCCGTCATATGATCAAACGTACTTAGATTTTCTACCCACAATGTCGATCCCTTTATTCTAGTTGACACATCTTCAGGACTTGCAATATTCTGCTTCTTTGCCGGTTTTATATGCCCGCTATTCAAATTTACCGGTGAAGGGAGTAGAGGCAATGTTTGCATACCTGCGAGAATACTATATGGCGAAACACCACAACCACCAATTTCAGCCGTGAATACCGAGCCTAAGTCGACCTGGAAATTATCGGTCAATTCTACATTCATCCCTGCAGAGTATAGCACATTTTTATTTCCATCAACTAATGCATCGCTATCGATCGAATCCTGTGCGAAATATGATCCTGAGGCCGGCGTTCCTGAGATAACTAAATATTGAACGCATGAAGCGGTGTCAATATCCGGGTTGGATACGCCGAATCCGCCATGACCATCACTAAAAATGGCTGAAAAGGCATTGCTATTGAATTCTGTTGCCTTTGCTACAGTAACTCCGATTTCACTCGTGCTTGAGGTGTCAGACGCTGAAACCGATTGATCAAATCGATTGATCAACGTACTTGTGTCCGTCCAGGTTTTTCCTGTGGCCGATTCCCAGCCATTTTTTTCTGTGTCAGTATAGTATAATGTCAATTTGTATGAATTGCCGGGTTGATCTCCGTCTAGAAATTCAAGAACATATGTTTTATCCGTAAAGGCTTTGGTTCCATCAGCTTCATATGTCAGTGGTGTAGCACCTGTTCCCGCTCTGTCAATCACCAAAGTGGCGCAACCAAAATCATGGCTACTTAAATTATCAATACGCGCTACAATTTTTTCATTTTCGTCTTCTACAACAATTATAGCATCAGGACCAAAATAGAAGGTATCGGCCACACCTGTTACAGCAGTAGCGACCTCGGCCACCTGGAGTTGGGAAACCACAACATTGTCAATTGCCCACCACCAATCATACGCCGCTTCATATCCAATTCTAACCTGGAAGTTTGCATTGGCATATGCCGTGACATCCAGATTGACATGATTAGGATTAGACCAATCCCCTACATCACCTGTCGCAGTGGTATGAGTCAAAATGCGTTGCCATGTTGAACCATCATAGACATCAACATAACCTAGCTCAGTGTCATCTGAGTAGGCATTATAATATTCATCAAGCTCCAGGGTTGCTGTCAAGCCCGGAACTAACGGTGTCACCGGGAAATCCATTACCTCATTTAGCGTTGCACCTGAACCCGCAGCATCACTATCTACGAATACAAGCGGAGTTCCATCGAGCGTGCTGGAACGAGCAGTTGCCACAAATTCCCACGTATCACTCGTGCTACCACCATCTGTAATCGTAACGTCTGATGGTGCCACGTCAAAGTCTTCACTGTAAATCACCGCCATGCCACCTGCAGGAATTTCATCATTGTCATTAATGTTCAGTGTGAACGACTGATTGACTGAACCGGATATGGCATCCCCTCCGTTTGCGTCAAGTACATAATTGAGGATGAGTGTTTCTGCTGATTCAATCGATCGATCATCATAGACCCTCATCGTAAGGGTTTGACTCAAGTTGCTATTGTCTAGTGTAAATTGTGATGGAATGAAGGTAACATCACCACTACTTCCAGGCGTTGCTGAACCGGATGAAGTTATTGTAATGTCAGCAGGAGCAGATGGCGCAACTCCAATGGCAAGCGTCGTGGTAAAATCCTTAAATCCCAAACATCCGGATACGCTATCAGAGGTTTCCATTACAGACAAATTGGAGGACGCGAATTTAATTTCAGGAAGAGCAGGCCCGAAACTAAATTCAGACACGCGGGTTGACCAATTCGATGAGACATTGTATACGCCTGTAAACCAAAATGAATTATCATTAGCCGGATCGACAAGCAAGCAGTTGTAGTCGCCATATCGATTGCTGGAATTGGCCGCTGTTCCCGCGATCAGACTGGTTTCAGGTTCTGTCATCATGTTCAAGGGATCACTGGCAAGACGTCCTGTATAGCGAATAGACGGGTAGATCGAATCCGGGCCACTTACGTTATAAGCCAAACCAATATCGCCGTTTCCATTGATCGCAATTCCTGCCATCCACCGATCTGCGTTATCTGTAGTAGGTGCATATGTGCCTTGTTGATGAATGGACCATGAACCGGCCGAAGGTCGTTGCATTTCATACCATCGAACACCGCCACGATCTGAGCCATTTACATCTGTGACATGGTTACAGACGATCGATTCATGTGAGCCAAAATTTCGATAGAAAATTCGATTCATCAGCACCTCACGTAAGGGATCCAGAGTTGTTCCCGACCCTGGTTGATCCATGCATGCAAATGAAGTATAGCCGCAAAGCTCGGTGTCAAATGGATCGGTCAAATATGCCGTTGGTCCTGTTAGTGTGGAATTAACTGTATTTACCCAGTCCACTGAGAATTCGTAAACTTCCAATCTGTCATCGTCATTTGGATCGGCAGGCGTCCATGCATCGTCCGCCATGCGCATGATGTACTGCGGCATTCCTGAAGGAGGCAAGGATGTACCGGAAAGACTCACAGGAGTTGCTGCTTGAAATCCAATAGTTGGAAAATCAGGCATGGTAAATCGCACGGACTGTGCACTGCCTGCTCCTGCTATCATCTCGTCGCGTTCTAATGCATAAACCGCTTGACTTGACTCATTTGTCGTCACATAATAGGCATCAGGCCATATGCTGTATTTTGGATAATCCGGAAAATTTGGTGTTGTAAATTGGTACGTATTATAACTGCCGGTAGGGCTGGAGCCGGTTGAAACGGCCACAATAAGCACATTTCCAGCAGACGCAAACTCAGATATCAACCATCGGTCAGCGAGTTGGTCATATATGACAATAGGATCTCCTGCGCCACCCACACTAGTGATACTTGAAAGCAAGACACTACTAAGTTGACTACCGGATTTATTCCACACACGGACAATGGAAGAGCTCCCATTGTTAATCATTTGAACCACATGGTTCGGCCCCACATCAAGACTTGGATCTGCAGGATTTACAGACGTATAGCCGGCTCCATTCCAATTATTGTCAATCGTTCTTGAGTGATGAACACGTGGCGTTGGATATTCCTGCTGCCAGGCGGGGTCGACGCCTTGAGGATTTGCCGTAGGATCGAGACTTTGATGAAGGATCCAATCTTTTTTTGGCGAATATCCATCCTTTAGCGCACGGGTTTGAGGCCATATTGAGCGATCATCATCGAGTTGATCGAAGGGCAATGAAGTGTTAGTCTTATGCCCAATTGTAACATCCGGATTTGTCAGATAAAATTGTTGAGCGAAATTGATAAAGGGTAGGGTTAGCACAAGAAGAATGAGTGGTAGTCTTTTCACGATGTTTTAATTTTTACAAAAGTTTGCAAGATATAGAAACGCATGCGACGATTAAGATGAATTATCCAAACCGATCCAGGGGTTATAGTTCTGGAGATGTTTGAACTCCGAAAGACAATTCCATAGTTTCCGATTAAGCATCAGCTTTTTACCCCTCGTTTCTATCTAATAAAATAAACAGAGAGCGCATTCACCTTCGAAATATGTGAAGACCCTTGTATAGAGACCTGATTAACTAAAAAAGGTCACACGATGTGCGACCTTTTTTTCTTGGAGCGAAAGACCCAATCTTGTTCCGGCCATCTATAATCGATATGCTAAAATGATTGATGAGTGGCCAAATCTCAAATCAATTTCTTAGTGCTAAAATTAAATAGACAGACTTAATAAACATCTGACAATATATTTTAACATACGCTTGAAAATAGGTCGTGTAATTATTTGCAATTGTAACCAATTAAATGTAATTTGCATTAACGAGAAATGCCGTAAATATGACATCTATAAGATACACTCATACCTCGTATCGTGAAAAGCATTTCAGCATTTCAGCATTTAAATATTGCTATATCTACTAAACTTTCATTGGCAATTCGCCAATCCGACAGAAATCTTAGTTCCTTGGTTCCCTGGCATAATACAACACCAGCTTTATGGCTAGAATTATGAAAAAATTAAAAATAATAAACCATGTTTCAGTCCTATGTTTAACATTCAACCTATTTGTATTGCAAATGGCCCAGGCCCAGGTGCCAACAGAAATTGAGGGTGATATTAAGATCGGATATGAGACAATAAATAATCCAGAAATCGGAACAATCAGATGGAATCCAGGGAATTCTGAATTTGAAGGATTCACTACACAAGGTTGGGTCTCTTTAACGGATATAAATTCCCAATTTCCATATTTTGGAGCTGATAAGAATCCAATTTCCGAATTTGATAAGTTACCGATTCCCATCATAGAAAATGCCATGTTGGGCACAAGTGTGGCAATGGGCGACGGCTTTACAATCGTCGGATCGTACCTGGCAGATGGAGAGCGAGGTGCTGCTCATATCTTTATGAGAGTGGATGGAATATGGTCCAATGTAAGTACTATAGAGGCTTCTGATCGAGATGGAGGTGATCAGTTCGGCCGGTCAGTTGCAATAAATGGCAGATATGCAATTGTAGGGGCGCCAGGAAATGACGATAGCGGGGCGAACAGTGGTTCCGCCTATATTTTCAAAAGAAGTGGGTCTCTAAATAGTTGGTCGCAACAGCAAAAATTGACTGCATCCAATGCGAGTGGAGGCGATTCTTTCGGTTGGGCGGTCGATATACACAATAGTGAAGCTGTGGTAACAGCCAACCTAAAAAATTCGCTACAAGGTTCGGCTTATGTATATTCTCGTACAGGAACTTCCTGGTCCGAAGATCAAATTTTGACCGCATCAAATGGTCAGCCAGGGGATCGATTTGGCTGGAGTGCTGATTTGAAGGATCAACTGGTCGTTATTGGCGCTATTACTGCCGATTCAATTCGGGGTACTGCTTATGTCTTCCAGAAAGACACATCGTGGTTTGAACAGGAACAACTTCTTAGCCCGGATGGACAGGCACAGGATCGGTTTGGTCGATCGGTCTCTGTATCAAATGCGGTAATTTGTGTCGGAGCATATAAAAATGACGAAAATGGCTTGAACACAGGAGCCGTGTACACTTATTTCTACGATGGAGCGAACTGGAATATGGAACAAAAAATTATGCCGAATAACGTTTATAATAATGTTGAATATTTTGGATGGTCAATATCACAGTCAGAGGACTATCTCGTAGTGGGGGCCAATCTGGAAGATCTCTTGGGAGTAGACAGTGGAGCCGGCTACATTTATAAATTACATAATCAATCATGGAATTTGGTGCGCAAACTCA
Source organism: Saprospiraceae bacterium (assembly GCA_965249735.1). Taxonomy (GTDB): domain Bacteria; phylum Bacteroidota; class Bacteroidia; order Chitinophagales; family Saprospiraceae; genus JANQSS01. The sequence continues at coordinate 50,230 of CBDFMS010000019.1, forward strand.
AACCGTCGGACGGTCAACTGGATGATAATTTTGGTTGGTCCGTTAGTATAAATGGAGGTTTTATTGTCATAGGATCTCCTTTACATAATTCCGGCCTTGATGAATCTGGAGCAGTTTACTTTTATTGATCAGATCTAAAAATTAGATGCTATTATTTTATTCAAAATTGAAGAAATGAAAAAGCACATTTATCTAAATATTAAGTTCAATCGACTTGGGCTAAAAATATTATTTGGTTTGATGGTATCCCTGCTTTTCCATGGATATTGTCTATCACAAAATGAACGTCTTGAACTTGATGGCTGGTTAAAAATGGTCCCTGATACAGGAGCGACTAGTACGCTACAACCCGGAACCATTCGATTAAATCAGATTAATAATGATCTGGAAGGATATACCGGGGATCATTGGTTGTCATTAACCGCTGGTGATACAAAATTGTATCCGTTTGGAGAAGATAAAAACCCGGTGACTGAAAAATTATTCATTGAATCAAGTGATACGGTGTCGATTACCGTGGGCTTTAGTGTTGCTGTCGATGGCGATTATCTTATTGCCGGAGCACCCAACACGTTTGCGCGTACGGGAGCTGCCTATATTTTTCAAAAAACTGATACAGGATGGGTAGAAATGCAAAAACTGGAAGCTTCAGACGGGGCAGCTTATGATTACTTTGGCTGGACTGTCTCTATTTCAGGTTCCTTTGCTGTTATCGGATCCCCTTATGACGATTTCGGTAGCCCCCAAACGTCGATAAGGGGTCAGCTTATGTATTCCATTTTAATGGTACAACATGGGAAGAACAGACAAAACTAACAGCGTACAACGGTGGAGTAGATTTCAGATTTGGCTATAGTGTCTGCATTTTAGACTCCACCATCGTCATAGGGTCCCCAGGGGCCTTTAATAGAAGAGGACGTGTTTATATTTATAAGCTGAATGACGGGGAGGCAGGATGGGAATTTCAAAAGCTGCTTCAGGGCTCCGATCAATATATAACGGATCACTTTGGGTTCAGCGTGGATCTTAGCGGCGAATATATTGCAGTGACTGCCCCGCGTATGAATCCACCTTCAGGTATTGCAATCGGCAGATGCTACATGTTCCATCTGGAAAACAATGATTGGATTGAACAACAAAAAATTCAACATAATGATGAAATAAGGTTTGGGTATAGTGTTGCCACTGATGGTGATCATGTCGTCATCGGAGCAGTCGGTTATACCGGTTATGTCCCTGATCAAGGCGGATCAGCTTATGTGTACAGAAGAGATGGAGAAATCTGGAATCTAACTTCTTCGTTAAATGCATTTTATATACGAACGAATTGGATCGATGACACAAATAATCTGGTCGCAAATTATTTTGGAACCAGTGTTGCTTTAAAAAATAATATAATCATCATTGGAGCACCCGGAGCACAAGGATCTTGGCCTGGTATTGACCAAAGTAAAAGCCACGTGTTTCAGTTCAGTGGTGGTGAATGGATAAAAATTAAAGAACTCGAGACCCAGGCAGATAATGCTGGAAAGGGTTTTGGACGATCCGTGTCTTTTGATGGAAAAACCATCGTAATTGGATCAAAAAGTTTTGAGAAAATCCATTTTTACTAACATGTGGCGTTAATAATTTAAAATATTAATCATGTATGGCATTCGAATTAAAATATTAACCTTATTTATTAGCGCCTTATTAATTAACCTGGATGCCCGAGCCCAGGTCCTATTGGACATAGAAGGTGCCATTTTAATAGGAGATAGTGACCAACTATCACCGGAAATAGGAACAATCAGGTGGAATCCTTCTCTATTGGATTTTGAAGGATATACAGACGCAGGATGGGAATCATTGACAAACAATGCAAATCTGTACAACTTGTTCGGGTCAAATAATCAACCACTCAAGGAGTTCGAAATCCCCTTAATCCAGGATTCAATAGGAAAGGAAAAAATTGGGATAAGCCTTGACATCGATAACAATACAATAATCGTGGGGTCTCAAGGAGGCAGCTTGAGTGATATGGGAACAGCTTACATATTTGAACGGAATAACGGCCTATGGACTCAAGTCGCCAGATTGGCTGCATCAGATTCGACAGCAGGAGATCACTTTGGATGGAGTACAGCGATTCATGGAAACTATGCCGTCATAGGAGCTTATGGAAATGATGATAACGGAAATGAAAGCGGTGCGGCCTATATATTTAAACGCGACAGCTTGGGCACCTGGGAGGAGCAAATTAAACTGACGGCCTCTGATGCAAATACCGGTGATCAATTTGGGTGGAGCGTAGACATACAGAGTTCCACTGTTGTAGTCACTTCCAACGCTCGCGATACATTCACTGGACGAGCATACGTGTTCAATCGAACAGGGAATAGTTGGACGGAAACCAGTCAATTAAATCCAATGAATCCACAACAGCTAATGCGCTTTGGATGGAGTTGTGCACTTGAGGATAGTGTCATCGTGGTAGGTGCGATTACAAGCATGTCTTCTCGTGGATCAGCTTTTGTGTTTCGAAATAACGGCACACAATGGATACAAGAAGCGGAGCTCAAGGATCCGGACGGCGCTGTACTTGATCGGTTTGGAAGAAGTGTATCGATTGGAGGAAACAATATAATTATTGGAGCTTATAAAAATGACGAAGCCGGAACGGATGCCGGAGCAGTGTTCAGTTTTCAATATGGCGGGTCATCCTGGCAGCTGCAACAAAAGCTAATTCCGATAAATGAATTTATTAAAACCCAATATTTTGGATGGGCTGTTGCACACTACGGTGATTACCTCGTCATTGGAGCAGATCTGGAAGATGTGAATGGAATGGACAGCGGAGCTTCATATCTCTACCTAAACGTAGGTTCTTCATGGTCATTCATAAGAAAACTGGCTCCGTCCGATGCCATGGCAAATGCCAAATTTGGTTGGAGTGTGGCCATCTATAACACAGATATCGTGATTGGTGCTCCTGAACACGTTGTTGATAGCCTATCTACAGGTTCAATATATATATATTGATTTGATAAGCATCGAACCCTTGTCGATCGATTTGTGAATTGAATCCATTTAGACCATTTGTAAATGGCTGCTTTGTTTAGTTCATCACTTTGAGATACCAACTTTTCTACCATAAAAAAAGCGGCGCTAGGTGCAGCTTGATTCATTTTTATATAAATAGCTGTGGCAACTAATTGGGATTATTCTAAGTGTTCCAGGGATTATAGCATTGACATCATATCATCGCTATAATGCAAATTAAAAGTCGCATTGGATTCGTAAACAAATCAAGCGAGAGATTAACCCTTAAAGACTCATGAAGACCACTAACTCTAGACATATGAAATATAAAAAGTCACTTGGATTGGTGTTAGAAAACGAGAATTGTTACGTGTAATCCGATGTCGTTTTGCTTAATCAACCAATCGAAAGACTATGTTTCCTCTTAAAAGTCAGCCATAGCTTCACATAAATAAGTGCTGTACAGAGTTGCTCCTTGGAGATTGAAATGATTTTTATCGAATAGATTTTCAGGTTGTTCAATTAAGTTTAAAAAATCTTCACTGTACTCAATTTTCAAACTATCGTGGATGGAATGATACAATGCAAGGTTTGTTACTTTCTCATAATTTGTCAGATTGGTCAATGGCAATGCAAAGAATAGCCTGGTATTATGCTCAGTAGCAATATTCAACAAGTGTTCAATGATATGATGGTATCCATAAAGGTCAACAGTCTTTGGATCATCAATATATATTTCGTTATAAGTTGAAAATGTAGAATACAAATTGAAATGATTCCCTATACCGGGAATGTAGCCGATTGAGATTTCATTGGCTGTCTTTTTCTTAATTAGATTGCGTACCGTTTCATTCAATGAGACAAGAGAAAAGATCCGGGTTTCTAATCGTCCAGTTTTTGGGGAAGCTTTCATCGGCATATGGAGTAGAACGCATCTTCTCATCGAAATCTATATCTAACATGGAGAAAACCAGTTTCGACTCAGTAGAAAAATTTAATCGAATAGGAGACAATTCAATGACTATAGCATTTGGGCTATTTTGTTTCACGATTTCTTCAACAATCAGACTGTTTGATAAAAAAGTCGAACCCCGAAGTCCAAGGTTTACTACTTTTTTGTACTTCAGACAATCCTCGAGTATATCGGGGTCTACACTTCGTCTAACTCTGCTTGACCCGATAAAATATATAATGGAGTCTCCTGCCATATCAAGTTCAGGAAATCGGGAGATATCTTGAGGCTTGTGCGACACATATTTAATACAAAAAACGGTACCTAAGGTCACACCGAAAACAATTATCAACTTATATAGAGTGGGAGTTAAATTCATTAAAACTGAATATAATAGTTATCGATACCGGATTCCATGCCGAATATTAAAATCATAAATATTAATTTGAAATATATCGTCCATCTTAACCACATAGGTTTGGCTGCCATGTAATCATCAAATCTTAGTTTACCGGACTTGCTGTTATGGTAATCCATGATCAGGAAAGACAATAGAATTACAGACACACTTTTGATCGTAGGTGTCAGGTTTATCGCGAACGATGATTCTTCTATCAATAAAATTCTGAAAGTTTCTACTATGTCAGGTGAAATAAAGATTAAAGCTATGAGAGAAGAAAAAAACAAATGATAAAAAACACCGAAAACTCTCCTGATTTTTGGAAAGGGCAATTTATGAAGATCTATTTTTCTTTCTATTACAATCCACAAGCCACTCAATAATCCCCACATCAACATGGCGATAGAAAGTTCATGCCATAATGCGATAAGAACAAATGTGATTAATAAAATCCAATCGATGTATCTCTTTTTTTTATCGTGTCGGGCAATTACGAAGAAAAAGTAGTCTCGGAACCAGTCATTAAGTGTCATATGCCACTCTTTCCAGAATCGTTGTCTGGAAGGTGCAAAATATATTCTATTCCCAAAATTGTTTTTCAATTTGACATTGAAAATTTGACTTACACCCTGGAAAAAGTCGACAAATGCACTAAAGTTGCAATATAAGTACAGGAAAAATATGAGCCCAACCAGCAAATAATAGAGACCTTCTGCTTGCCCTGACTGCATTTGAATCATTAAAGCATACAACCTCTTGGAAACGACCAAATTCTTGAATAGCCCCCAAAGTATTAATCTCAATCCCTTTGAAAATGTCGCATTTGTAACCTCGATGTTTTTAAATTCCCTAAGCAAATACTTCGCTCGGTGTAATGGGCCGGAAAATATGGTAGGAAAATAAGTTAGGTAGAGTAGAAGTAAAAAGAAGTTTCTTTCAGGTACAATATACTTCCGTTTGACATCAACCAGATAACTAATCCCATTGAATGTAAAATACGACAACCCGACCAAATAGAACAATGAAATGATATACATGGGTTCTGTAACATCCATTTTTGGTAGACTGAAATTCTCAAAATGAGATCCTGAATAGGCGATTTTCACGACCGTTAAAGGGGTTAGTAATATTAACACGGCCATCCCCACGACGTAATCCTTTCGTTCAATTAATAACGCAAAACAATAAATAGTGAAACTTAATCCGATTAGAATGAAGACTTTAAAGTCCATCATGTAGAAATAAGCTAAGAGACTAGTAAGCAAAAGAGCTTTCCAACGATTTTCCCTGTTAAGGGAAACAGTCAAGCCAATGGATGAGAGGAGGTACAAACACACGACCAATAAGTTTACCTCTTTCATACAATCAGCCTCTAACCCATGTTTTTTATCGAATTATATGTCCTCATAAATATTTGCTTACCCATTTTTATTTCAGCTGATTGGGACCACTTTTTTTCTATTAAATAATCAACCATGGGTTTAATGGCAAAAATTAGCTCTTGCCGGGCTATTTGAGAGCCTAAGCAAAAATGGGTACCTCGACCGAAAGCCAAATGGTGATTAGGTCGATTGATTATAACGTCATTTGGTGATTCAAAAATTCGTGGATCACGATTTGCACTCGCCAGACATAACATTAATTTAGATCCTGCAGGAATGTGCGCCTCACCAATTGTGATGACTTCGTGATTTACACGAACGGTATATTGAGCCGGAGAAAATAACCTGATGATTTCTTCAGCGTACAATTGCATATCACTTTCGGAGGCACTTCTCACCCAATTCACCCGGCGGTTATTCTCAAAAGTCTTCAAAATGGCATAAGCCAACGTGTCTTTTGTCGTTTCAAATGCTGCGGCTAACGAAACGAGCAATATGGAGTACAGGTCTTCTTCTGTAAGATCAAATTCCAATTCGCCAGCGTATAGTATGACCCGATCTCTAAAGAGCGAATCACCAAAGAGGTTTTTACCCCAAATGAGCCAGTCGTTGGTTTGTAAAAGCTTTTGTTTTGGGCTCAAAGAATCTTGCGCTTTCGTCAGCATGTTCGAAAACATCTTAATCTTTTCGTAGGTGCCGTATGCTTTCAACCCAAATATCCGCTTGACAATCAGGTATTGAAAGTAAGAGCACATATGCGATATGTCAATGTCGGTTTGGCGATCGAAGTACTGTAACAGCGATTCATAGCTATCAACAAGGATGTCATCAAAGTCAATATTTTTGATTGCTTTTCCTATGATGGACCGCACTGGTTTATGGTCTGTTCCATTCAAATGCATAGGCCAGTTTTTCGTGCTTTTTGACAGATATGGACAAGCACTGCTACCTTTAAAAATTCGATGTCTTTTTTTCTCAAAAGCCGAACTTAGTTCGAATACAGAGTATTTATCTGATTTTAATATCTTACCAATGTCGTCGTGTCTAAAAAAGACCCAACATCCAATTACGCTTTCTTGTATAGGATTCGTTTCCCTGCATTGCTCGAGATGAGGGTAAGGATTCGTCAAATATGCTGCTGAAAACGGATTCCAGACTACTTTTTTGATGTCATCCATTCGACAAGCTTATTTATGGTATTAAATTCTGAGAGCACAGTAGGATCCAGGTTGTCGAACCCAAAATCAGTTTCCAGGTCAAACGCAATAGTTAGTATAGAGAGTGAATCCAGGTCCAGTTGATCGAATTCCTGATCCAGGGGGATGTCTTCAACAGACATATCAGTTTCATCTGCAATTTTTCTCTGCAGATACGCTTCTAATTTCATGTTTTGGTTCATTCAAAGGTTATATATCGGCTAACTAATGTAGTAATATTCGACTGAGGAGTCATCGTGAAGAAATGGAATTGATCCATACCAAGCTCCAAACTCGACCTAAATATATAAAAAACATGTAATATGTAAGTATCTGCTAGTTAATCCCACAATAGATTTTGATTTAGTACTAAGGCTAAAATAGATACTTGGATTCGTTTAATATCGAGTTGGTTTAGATTGGAAGCACATTTAGCAACATTGAACTATCATTCACAATCCCAGTTCAACCCTTCAATCTTCTAAAATAAATTATACAGATCAGAAAACTCTATCGAAAGGCTGAGCTGCCATGACTTGATATCCTGAAGTACAATTAGAGTGTTGCGATGATGACCCACAATCATGTACGCTGACTCGAGATGAGCGTGTTTACTTTCATAAAAAAAACCGCACGTTTGCGCGGTTTTTTTAAAATGCTTGAGCGAAAGACGGGATTCGAACCCGCGACCCCGACCTTGGCAAGGTCGTGCTCTACCAGCTGAGCTACTTTCGCTTTTTAAAGGGTTGCAAATATAGAAAGCTTTCCATTATTTGCCCCAAGTTCCAGCAGTAAAATTTACACTACATATTTCAATCGAATTGCTCCATAAGAAACAGCTCGTTTTTGATCTCTATCTCACGATCTCAAGCTCTCGCGTTCTATTCTATCGTATTACCTTTGCCGCGTGAGTCAGAAAGGTAAAATATTAGTTGCAATGAGTGGAGGTATAGACAGCACGGTAGCCGCCATGCTTCTTAGAGACGAAGGCTACGAAATCGTTGGCATGACAATGAAAACCTGGGATTATGCATCTTCAGGCGGTTCGAAAAAGGAAACCGGCTGTTGTTCATTGGATTCGATTAACGATGCGAGACAAGTGGCCGTCGATTTTGGCTTCCCGCATTATATCATCGACATCAGGGAAGAATTTGGTGATTATGTGATTGACAATTTTGTAGACGAATATATTGCCGGCCGTACGCCCAATCCTTGTATACTTTGTAATACCCATATCAAGTGGGAGGCCATGCTGCGAAGAGCGGACATGCTCGATTGCGAATACATTGCCACGGGTCATTATGCCCGAATAAAAAAGGCTGATGACAGGTACTACATTGCAAAAGGAATCGATCACAACAAAGATCAATCGTACGTGTTATGGGGCCTGAGCCAGAAATGCCTTGCCAGAACAAAATTTCCATTATCAGATTTATCTAAACCACAAATCAGGCAAATTGCCATCGATCGGGGTTATCCTGAACTTGCCAAAAAGGCGGAGAGTTATGAAATATGCTTTGTTCCTGACAATGACTATAGGGGATTTTTAAAGAGACGTGTTCCGGATTTGGAGGCAGAAGTGAAAGGAGGACAATTAGTGGATGTAGCCGGCAATTTGCTCGGACTGCATGATGGATATCCATTTTATACTGTGGGACAACGGAAAGGACTCGGGAGAGCTTTCGGAGAACCGATGTATGTTACTGAAATACGACCTGATAGCAATACCGTAGTTCTTGGCCGCGAAGATGATCTTAATCGACGTCAAATGCTGGTGTATAAAGAGAATTGGTTGAAATATGCCCATCTACCCGAAGGCAAAGAAGTACTGACCAAAATTAGATATCGCGATGAAGGAGCGTTAGCCACCATCAGTCGCAAGGACGATCAAATTCTGGTAGATTTTAATCATATGGTCAAAGGAGTTGCCCCAGGACAATCTGCCGTTTTTTATGAAGGCGATGAAGTCATTGGCGGTGGAATCATTTACTCCGGAAACACATGGGAGTTTCCATCTTAAACAGTTAATCAATTAAATACTAAGCTTCATTTTTATATTTTAAATATCTGATTTGGAATTCATGCAACACTACCTTCAAATAGGGAAATTAGGGAAGATATTCGGACTCGAGGGATATTTGCGTGTATGGATTCATGATGGAATGGATGAGGTCTGGGAACAACACATTGCAAATAATCAAGCGATATTTATCGGAATCGATGCGTTTAAAATACCTTTTTTTATTGCTAATTATTTAGCAGAAAAAGGGCTGGTTCAATTTAAGAAAATAGCTTCCCATGAGCAATTAGAAGAAATGGCCAGTGGAAACCTTTATATTGTATCGCACGAGGATAATTCAGAATTAAAAATAAACTCGAATAAATTGGAAGACTTCGTTATCGTCGATTCCAATACAAACCATGCGGTCGGTCGAATTGATCGAATCGAAGAATTTCCTGCCCATGCCATGGCTATAGTCAAATACGACAAAGGAGAATGGCATATTCCACTGGTCGAAGAATGGGTGACAGAACTGGATATGGAAGGCAACAAACTATATCTGGATCTGCCCGAAGGACTTTTAGACATATAATTCAATGAGCATGGCGTATGATCATTTAAATAAAGTCGGGCGACCATGGCTGACATCACTTATCCTGGTTTGTGTTGTCGTGCTGCTTTCAAGTTGCGCATCCGTTCGCAAATTTGAAAGATCACATATAGATTATAGACTTGGTGACAGATCAATCCGAATCCATCGGATAGTCTCTTCAGACACCGGTCTGGTTTTATTCAACATGCATGAGGATGAAAATACTTCCGTTAAAGCCGGCAAAAAATATTTAAAAAGAAATCCAGGACGATTATTTTACTTGCAACACAGTGGAAAGAGGAGAATTGAATTCCAGGTAAATGAAGTGTATTATTCCATTGATCCAAATCGAATATTTACGGACAATGGCATTGAACAAACTCTCAAGCGATCGGGAAATTATAGTGAAAAAGCACACAAAATGGTGTCCGTTTTTGCGCGAAAACTATTGGATTTAATCGAGGTAGATGATCAAAAAGTCGTGATTGCGTTGCACAATAATGATGAGTCTGAATACAGCCTCCTTTCATATGTCAAAGGGGGTAAATATGAAATGGATGCAATCGAGGTCAATCATGTTCTGGAGAAAGATGCCGATGATTTCTTTTTCGTGACCAACCCGGAAATTTTTCTCGCCCTAAAACAGAGTGATTGGAATGTCGTGTTACAAGACAATGCGCATGGAACGGATGATGGGTCGCTTTCAATCTATTGCGGAAACCACAACATTCCCTATGTCAATCTGGAAGCACAAAATGGTCACAAAAAAGAACAACTGGCCATGTTCAATGCACTTCACTCAACCTTGTCTAATAAAACCCTCGGTGAGTGATCTAATTTACTTCATCCGTTTCGACACTGCAGACAATAATTTTCTCTACTTTCGCCTTCCCAATTATAAAATTTAAATTAAATGGAACGTTTCATCGATGGCTGGTATAGTCCGGCAATAAAAAAGCATATGGACATCGTGATGTATGGTCATTTCGGCCCGGTATTGTTGCTCATACCAACGGCTGCTGCCGACTACCTGGAATACGAGCGATTTCTCATGCTTGATGTATTGGAAGATATTATAGATGCCGGAAAATTAAAGGTGGTTTCAATTAATAGCATCAACGCCGAGAGTTGGTTGAATAAAGAGATGAATCCAAAACACAAAGCGATTCGACAAAATGATTTCAATCATTATGTACGACATGAAGTCATCCCTTATATCAAATCCAAGACAAGCCAGGAAACGCCAATTTATACATGCGGAGCTTCTCTCGGAGCCTTGCATGCTGCAAATTTATATTTCAAATACCCCTACCATCTCGATGGTTGTATTGCCATGAGTGGCGTATATGATTTGACTACCTACACGGATGGGTATTGGGATGATGATGTCTATTTCAATTCACCTATTCATTATATGGAAAAATTGAACGATGATTATTACCTCCCACGATTACAACAGGCTAATCATATCCATATCCTGACCGGTAGTGGTGATTATGAAGATCCAAATTCTTCGCGTGTGCTTTCGGCCTTGTTAAACAGCAAGGGAATTCCAAATGAACTCGACATATGGGGTACTGATATGAAACATGACTGGCCAACCTGGCGAGCTATGTTGCCACATTATATGGGGACGAGGTTTTAGCAAACACTTTGTAGAGTACTTTATTCTTAGTATTCTTTCTTGCAGGAACTATAAGTCTGGAAAGTAATAAATGCGCAACTTAGGAGAATTGAAGACTTGCAAATTGCATTTTAAACTAAAATAAAATTCATCTTTTTCATTGAGCAATCATTCTTGATCAATCAGTTCGTTGACTGCTTCTACAAAATTCTCACATGAAACCGTGGCTCCGGAAATACCATCAATATTTTCGCCCAATTTAAAATGACCGGGCCTTTTATTCAAAAATTGTTTTAACCACCATTTAGCTGAAATTTCATAGCCGTAATTAGACTCAAAATCAATAATGTCAATATACATTATTTGTTGAGAAGAATTAAAATAAATGAGGTACTCGAGTTCCTCCCGGTTTGCTTTCTTTGATTGGTCTGTAAACGTTGTGCAGCCTCCAAAATAGCAAACGTGAGTCATACCATGAATCACATGACCTACGTTCTCAGTGGATTTAACGATACGATAAAATGATTGAACCGTCTTGTTCTTATTATAAAACCCGTTGGGGATATAATTAATCCTGTCAATGGTTGTGGCATTGTCAAATAATTTAGTCACACGCCTTTCTATTTTACGTTCGATATTGTCATCAATAGAATATTCTTGTGAAAGCCCGGATGTAATACATAAAAAGAATATGATTAAACATTTTGTCATATACAGAAATTAAATACCATTTATCTTGATCAAAACCAAACTCCGATTCCTAAATTAAGTTGATTGGTTTTATTTTTCAGCCCATCTTCAATCCATTGATAATCTGCTTTAAACGACACAGACTGTCCATGACGCCAACTGATGCCTGCGGTTATTTCTTGTTTGTCATACGCATGATTGTCATTTAACCCTTCGGTATTGGCATGGGTATCGTATTGTTCCCATCGGACGAAGGGTAGGAGAGAAGTCTTGAATTTCCGGTTACCTAATCTCAGGACATCGTAGGCCGCTTCAATATAGTATCCGGTTAGACGCGATCCTACGTCTTTACCCGTAAATCCATTGTAGTTTTCAGCATCCTTTAATTTGGTAGTTGTATACATAAACCGACTTTCCAGCCCGCCAATCGTGTGCCGGGCATCTATACCCACCATCACCACACCGACGACTGAGCTATCAGCTCTTTGTAAATTGATTTCGTCCGGCTTCGACAATCCATCATACAATTTGGATTGTGTTTTTCCAGCATACAAAGCAAAACCCAGCTTTAATTGTCGAACGCCAAAGTAATCGAACTTAGCTGAGAAATTGGGTGACGACAAACTGGAGCGTAAACCTTTTTGTCTGCCCTTTCTCAACCCATCAACACCACTCAGCGTCCCGTTCATACCATCATGACTCAAGAAACCATTTGTGACATACAACTGGTATCTTATGTTTACTTCCGATACTACTCCATTAAGCCCCAAAGCCAATTCTCTCCAGGTCGTTGGTATAATCTTACTGTCGACATTAGGACGTTCTACGCCATGAAACGTCGTAGGCTCATGATATTCGTTGATGATACCCATAGGAATAATCATCATTCCACCTCTCAGATTTAATCGTTTACCAATTTTATACTGAATGTATGCCTGTTCAATAAAAATTTCATCGCCATGCTCCACTTCAATTTCAGATATAAATTGCAGTCGATCATTGAACCGATATCCGGTAAAAAGGACAAAGCGGTGCACTTCCAATTTTCCATTATATCGCACCTCATCAGCTAATCGCTGATTATAATCGATCTGAGCATACCCCCGAATACTAAGATTCCTGTCATCCTGGAACATATTGTTCACCGAATTGGAGTAGATTGAGTCTTGCGCCTTAAGGCACAACTCCAGAGAGCAAAGCGTTATAGTCAAAAGCAGATGAATCCAGTATATTTTCAAATCCGTAGAATTAGTCTAAATAAAAATTGGATGACAAATATAGATCGACCGGACCAGAAATAATCGAATTTTTCAATCATATTAATCTTCTTTTTTGATGTAGATTTTTCCGACTTGAAAAGCATTTAAAAAGTTGAAAACAACAACAAAAAATGAAACAAGTATTTATACTCATCCTGATTTTATGTGGGAGTTTTCAGTTATCTGAAGCACAATCGCAGTCCTTCGACAAAAGGCCTTTCCACAACTTCGATTTTTGGCTCGGCGAATGGACCGTGTACAAGTATGGAACAGACACTATTGCAGGTTTCAGTCGCATTACTTCAATTATCGACAGCCTTGCAATCCAGGAATTTTATCAAAATCCAAAAGGGACCTACAAGGGAACAAGCCTCAATAAGTACAATCCGATAAATGGCCAATGGGATCAATTTTGGGTCGACAATAGCGGATTAAGTCTCAGTATTCGAGGAATTCTTCAAGATGGCAAGATGGTACTGCAGGATATTGAGGCGAGAGAAAATTTACCACTCAATCGAATTACCTGGGCGCCTGAACCGAAAGAAACGGTGCGACAAACCTGGGATCAAAGCACCGATGGTGGAAAGTCCTGGATTACGGTATTTGATGGTAAATACGTCAGGAAATAGCATGCATCTTTCGAGCTGAATTACAAACCAACAATCCTTTGAGTGAATGCTTATTATTCTTAATCTGGTATTTCGACCGGTGAGCATGACCGAGCGTTTAATTCGGCGACATAACATCATTCACATAGCTCAAATGTAACCCTGGCAAAGAAGTTGTCTACGATCACTTTTTTACATCTGCCATTCTCATAGACATAGTCGGTCTTCTTCCCATCAGGTTTTTCTATGGAATATCGATTAGCCTCTTTCGAAGAAACCTTCAGATCGGTCCCGAAACGCTCAGAAAATATGGTATCAGCTTGATTCGGCTCGCGATGATAAATGGTCGTTATAGAAGAATCAATAGGTTTCGAGTCAGAAATCAAACTGTGTTCCCCATCTACTACTACCTTATAGCCTTGTTCATGGCGGTGAATACTCGATGCAGACTTTAAATTGCCATTTTTGCGATACTTCGTAGATGCTTTAACTAGTTCTTCATTATGATATAGCGTGTAGTAGTCGTATTCGATTGTTTTTGCACCAAAAAACCACAGCTTCACGCGACTATTGATAAGATAAACGCTGTAATCAGCCGAGTCATAATTTATGGCAGAGACATAACCGATAGAATCACCTTTCCACATGACACCATATCGTAGATTTTGAGCATCCATAGTCTCAATAAAAAGACCCATGGCAATCCAGATCAGGCAGATGATAAATGTCACGCGCATATGATAAAGATAGTTTTCTGTGACCAATTCATATTAATTGCCCTTATTCTATCAAAAAATCACGATGATCAAGGTAAAGCTACTGGAAGAGCAAAGTGACCTTAGTTATCTCTTCATAACAATCTTTGTGAATCATATAGTCCGATACGTATATAAAATCATCTTCTTGATAGGACTAATTATCTCAGTCATCTTTTTGTTTAGTGGATATGATGACACGAACTGTATCTTAGTTTTCAAATCATCCATTGTTTTATAAACATTGGAAATCACAATCGATCAATTTAGTTCTATGAGAAAAGTTTACCTGTATACGTTATTTGCTGCGGTCATCATTTGCCTGGGTAACGCCGGTGGTGCAGGACTCATTCAAAATCGGGACTTGACTGGTTCTCCGGTATCAACTGGAACATGCAATGTCTGCCATGGAGGAGGAAATTTCAATCCAGACCCGGTAATAGAGCTTCTTGATAATGGGGTTCCCGTAACGCGGTATGCACCAGGGCAGACCTATGAGCTGCAGTTAACAATCAATGCGTCCAATTTTCCATCCGGATTTGGATTCCAGATGGTGGGCCTCGATCCGGCCAATAATTCAGGTGGATCATTTGGTGTTGCACCAACAGGTACACGGACCATTCAAATCAATGGTCGCTCATATTTTGAACATGCGCAGCGGTTGGCTCAAAATCAATTTGCCATTGACTGGACTGCGCCTGCTTCAGAAACAGGTAATATTTCCTTCTATGCAGTAGGCAACACAGTTAACAGCAATGGAAATACGACCGGCGACATAGCAGCAACGACTTCATTGACCGTAATGGAAGACCCGGACGTAGCTTCGGCTTCAACTTATATTGAAGAGCAAATAACTGTCTTTCCGGTCCCTGTTGAATCCTATTTGTACGTTGACTTAGGAACCTTGCAAATGAAATACAACGGCTTGCACATTCTAAACGTACAAGGCCAGGTTGTCAATTCCAGCCTTGAGTCTGCAATTGACCTCTCAAATATTGCATCTGGATCTTATGTCGCCGTTATTCAACTGAATGATGTCTTTGTTGCCAAAAGATTTATTAAGATCTGATCTAATTTTGGATGCCTGAATAAAACAGAATCAGGTCCAGACATCATGCCGAATCGTCATTAACCCTCCGGGACTGAAGATTTCATTGTCGTTCGTTTCGTCGAGGTTGTCTTTTACATGCGATATGATTAGATAGACATGCGATATGATTAGATAGACAAGCGGAAGATTAACTTTGGCAAATGTTCTACGATTGGTTACGGTTTGATAAGCGAATTATGCAGTTCATCAGGCTTTGGGATGTACCGAACATTTTTCATATCTACGGGTGGTGGATCGTACTCTATTGGCCACTCGAATGGATGTTAGGCAGTCTGCATATCATCGGATTCAGTCATTTTTTTCAATTATTATTGGCGGCCAGATCCACTAGAAAAATGAGTCATACTGAACTTAAAATCGGGCAGTCGGTTTTTTCAAGTCGCATTCAATTTGATCTGGTTCGAATAAATACACGTTCAACAGTGGCTAAAAAATGGAAGTTTGCTTTTGTCACCGGGAATATCATACACATAAATGCCGGTCTGTCGGATACACTTTTAGTTCATGAACTCACACACGTATTTCAATATCAATCTGTAGGACTCGTATACGTTCCCAGGGCTCTCTTTGCCCAGAGATCCAGAGCAGGGTACAACTTCGGGCATATAAATGATCATCTTGACATAGTAAATGGCATAGCCGATCTGGGAAAATTAAATTATGAACAACAAGCTGAGTTTTTAGAGACGTTGTACAGATACAATTCATCAGAGGCTATGGTCAGTGAGTTGAATCAGACTTTCAATCAGATAAGTTTCCGGGTTTAAGATCAAGCCCTGTGATTTTATTTTGACCTTAAAATACCTATCTTTGGAGCGCTTATTTAAATGATACGTTAAATGGAAGTTCCTAGTTATGATTCGTTATTACGCACAACAAGACGGCAGATTAGCCGAGTTGGAGGCGTTGACACCTTCGTGCTGGGTCAACATCAGCCCACCTATTGAGAATGATGAGCTCAAGGACTTGTCTATAAGATTAAGTATACCCGAAGATTTTCTGACTGATTCACTGGATATTGACGAACGATCGCGTTATGATCGGGAGGATGATATTCGATTGATTGTGGTTAACATAGCTTATTTCAATGACCGCGATCTTGAAAATGAGGCGATCTATGTCACCGTACCGATTGGTATTATTCTAACCGAAGAAAATATTGTGACGATCTCCCCGAAAGACAATGAAGTCCTGGATCGTTTTCTTGAAGACCGCATTCGACATTTGAATGTCAACGATGAACGGCATTTCGTCCTCAAGCTATTCGATCAAATCGTACTTCATTATCTGGACTGTCTAAAAAAACTGAACCTGAAACGACATCTCATCGAGAATGAACTCTATGACAGCGCCCGCAATTCAGAATTGAAACAACTATTACGAATCGAGAAGAGCCTGGTCTATTTCGTAAATTCTCTTTCATCAAACGAATTGGTGAAGATGAAAATGAAGCGCACTGATTTTCTCCACATCAGGGACGATGAAGATCTGTCTGATTTTTTTGAAGACATCATCATCGACAACAGTCAGGCACTTGAAATGGCAAATGTGCATACCAATATCTTGTCTGGAACAATGGAGGCTTATGCCTCAATTGTCTCAAACAATCTCAACGTTTTCATTCATCGATTAACCATCGTGACAATCGTACTTATGGTACCTACATTGGTCGCCAGCTTCTATGGTATGAACTTAAAGAATTTGCCAATGGAGAACTCTCCTTATGCCTTCTATATCATACTTTTAATCTCACTTGTTTTTAGTGGCCTCCTTGTCTGGTTTTTCCGACGAAAGCAACTCTTCTAAAGACTAAACCACATCTTTCAAGGCTTTTTCAACAACACATAATGTTTTTTTATTGTATAAAATACTGTGATCCAAAGCGATCTGAAAGTTATTCACATCGTGTGTAAAAACTCCTAACATATTAGAACTTTTTTTTATCTAACTTGCACTCACCTTAACAGGTAAATCCAGGATCGTTCACTTCAATCGATTCACCAAATCAGTAATACAGCTCCGTCAGGGGTAGTGAATTACTGAATTTTTTTGCTCAAAAAAACAGATTATAAAAAAAAATATATAAGACAGATTTACAAACCATGAAAAACGAAAATGAGATGAGTGGAATCGAAGAACCTATCCTTAAAGAGAACCCCGGACGCTTTGTAATCTTTCCAATACAACATGATGATATTTGGAAATTTTATAAAAATTCAGAAGCTTCCTTCTGGACGGCTGAAGAAATAGATTTGTCAGGTGACCTGGTTGATTGGCACGACAAGTTAAATGATGACGAACGACATTTTATCAAAAATGTGTTGGCATTTTTTGCCGCCAGCGATGGAATTGTCAATGAAAATCTGGCAGAAAATTTTATCAGTGAAGTACAGTACACGGAAGCCAAATTTTTCTACGGCTTTCAGATCATGATGGAGAATATACACTCCGAAACCTATTCGCTCTTAATCGATACCTACATAAAAGATAACCAGGAAAAAGATTACTTGTTTAACGCCATTGACAATCTCGCTTGTGTTCGGAAAAAAGCTGACTGGGCGTTGCGTTGGATCGAAAATGGCTCTTTTGCAGAACGACTTATAGCTTTTGCCGCGGTTGAAGGAATTTTCTTTTCAGGATCGTTTTGTTCGATTTTCTGGTTGAAGAAACGAGGCCTTTTGCCCGGATTATGTTTTTCTAATGAGTTGATTTCTCGAGATGAAGGGATGCATTGCGATTTCGCCTGTTTACTTTACAACAAGCACATCGTAAACAAACTGGACAAACAAGTACTATTAGATATCATCCTGGACGCAGTGGAAATTGAGAAAGAATTTATTTCAGATTCATTGCCTGTAAAATTGATTGGTATGAATTCAGATCTCATGTGCCAATACATTGAATTTGTAGCAGACCGATTACTCGTTGCCTTAGGAAATGAAAAAGTGTTTAAAGCAGAAAATCCATTCCCTTGGATGGAAATGATCTCGCTTCAAGGCAAAACCAATTTCTTTGAAAAGCGTGTAGGTGACTATAAAAAATCGGGTATAAATACCCGTAGAGAGGAACAAATATTCACACTCGACGAAGACTTCTAAACCCATCACATTACCAAAACAAGAGACCAAATTGTTGACTTATTGACTTAATAGAAAATGCAAGTACTAAAAAGAAATGGAAATTTAGAAGACGTAAGTTTTGATAAAATAACGGCGCGGATTAAAAAACTGTGTTATGGATTGGATACAGATCACGTCCATTATATAGAAATAGCAAAAAAAGTTATCCTGGGGTTGTACGATGGTGTAACGACCTCCGAGTTAGATAATCTCGCTGCCGAAACTGCAGCGACGATGGCGGCTCAACATCCGGATTATGCCGGACTGGCAGCAAGAATTGGTGTTTCAAATTTGCACAAAAACACAAATAAATCTTTCTCCGAAACAATAACTGCACTCTATAATTATATAGACCCAAAAACCAATGAAAAAGCCGGCTTAATTTCTCAAGAAACTTACGATGTCGTTATTGCAAATAAAGGGCGTATAAATTCGGCCATCATTTATGACCGTGATTATGATTTTGATTATTTTGGATTCAGAACATTAGAGCGATCTTACCTCCTTCGAATGGATGGAAAAGTCGTGGAACGTCCACAGCAAATGCTTATGCGTGCAGCAGTAGGAATTCATGGAAATGATATCCAAGCAGCTATTGAGACCTATAATCTGATGTCGGAAAAATGGTTTATTCATGCGACGCCTACTTTATTCAATGCGGGAACGCCTAAACCTCAATTATCTTCTTGCTTCCTATTAAGCGTGACTGAAGATAGTATCTCAGGAATATTTGAGACCCTCTCGCGTTGTGCTAAAATATCGCAGTCTGCAGGTGGAATCGGATTGAGCATTCATAACATACGCGCCAAAGGAAGCTACATAAAAGGGACCGGTGGTGCCTCTAATGGTATCATTCCAATGCTGAAAGTATACAATGATACTGCCCGCTATGTTGATCAAGGCGGCGGAAAACGAAAAGGTGCATTTGCCATTTATCTCGAACCCTGGCATAGTGATGTCATGGAATTTCTGGACCTCAAGAAAAACCATGGTAAAGAGGAAATGCGCGCACGCGATCTCTTTTATGCACTTTGGATTCCGGACTTATTCATGGAACGTGTGAAAAATAATGAGAACTGGTCTTTATTTTGCCCCAATGAGGCGCCCGGATTACACGATTGCTATGGAGGTGAATTTGAGGCACTTTATCATAAATACGAACAAGAAGGAAGAGCGCGAGAAACGATAAAAGCACAGGATTTATGGTTTGCGATTATGGAATCTCAAACCGAAACAGGTACGCCTTATATATTGTATAAGGATGCCGCGAATAAAAAATCAAACCAAAAAAATCTGGGTACCATCAAATCAAGTAATTTGTGTACCGAGATCATAGAATATACTGACAAAGACGAAGTGGCAGTCTGCAATCTGGCTAGTATCTCATTAGGCAAATTTGTTACAGACGGACAATTTGACTTTCAAAAATTATTCGAAATTACCCGGGTAATTACACGCAACCTCAATAAAGTTATCGATGTTAATTATTATCCAATTCCGGAGGCGCGAAATTCCAATATGAGGCATCGACCCATTGGCATAGGCGTTCAGGGATTGGCTGATGCCTTTATCATGACACGTTGTGCTTTTGACAGTCCTGAGGCAGTGCAATTGAATAAAGATATATTCGAGACCATTTATTTTGCTGCAGTCACAGAGAGTTGTGAGCTGGCCAAAAAAGAGGGTCCATATGAGACCTTTAAGGGTTCTCCCGCAAGTGAAGGAATATTACAATTTGATCTTTGGAATGTAACACCAAGCGATCGTTGGGACTGGGATTCACTGAAAAAAGAAATCATTGAGCATGGCATCCGTAACAGCCTTTTACTCGCACCAATGCCGACGGCTTCGACCTCTCAGATCCTGGGCAACAATGAATGTTTCGAGCCGTATACGTCGAATATTTATACAAGACGAACATTATCCGGAGAATATATTGTGGTAAATAAACACCTCCTTAAAGACTTGATCGGACTCGGATTATGGGATAATGATATGAAGGAGAGATTAATGTTTAATAATGGTTCCATTCAGGATATTCCTGAAATTCCCGACAATTTGAAAAACTTATATAAGACAGTTTGGGAACTCAGCCAGAAGACGATTATCGATATGGCCGCAGATCGTGGCGCCTTTATTTGTCAGAGTCAGAGTCTTAATTTATTTGTTGAAAATCCAACTTTTGGTAAATTGTCGTCCATGCATTTTTATGGGTGGAAAAAAGGACTGAAAACCGGGATGTATTATTTGCGATCCAAAGCCGCGGTTGATCCAATTAAATTTACTCTCTCTGAAAAGCACCAAAAGAAATATGTTGATGCGAAAGAATTAAAAGAAGAAATTGTCGAAGGTGAAGTCTGTACAATGGAAGATGGCTGCATTTCTTGTGGCAGTTAAAATATTAGAAAAACCAATAGAAATGAAAGCCGAATCTAGCGATTCGGCTTTTTAATTTTATAAGCAATTGCCGGATTGTTAGTCAACTTTGTTTACCAAAAAATATAATAGACACTATATCAATATAATCCATACAAATGAATTATCAATTAGCATACACGGATGTTCGTCAAGGTCAAAAATGGAAGCTGAACCAATTGCTGTCGTACTTATGGACTAGGCCAAGAACCATCGAAAATATCGACCTTGTTAGAAATCAATTCCAGAGTTATTCCCACTTCAATTCTGATGATAAAATGCAATTAGCAAGCGGGTTTTATCTCTTGTTCGAAAACAATGATTTATTCACGGAAACCTATGGCCACAGTGACAACCCCTTAATAAATTATTTGGATAAAAATAATTAAGTCCTCCAGCAATCTTCAATAATAAAGCCGGCAGTCGATTTTGTACTGCCGGCTTTATTATTTGTCTATCTCCTATAGGTTGACAATTAAATAATGAAGCGTGACAGGACCTGAAGGTGGCCCACATCCGATTCCACTTGGGCACATGTCTGTATCCGAAACAAACTGAACCATAAATCCTCCTGGAACCAGTCCCTTGGTAATGGCCTTAATGCCAATATTAGGGAACGGATGTTCAACGCTATGAATAATGACACTCCTGGCCGGATCGACATATACATTGGCAATCGTGATAATATCGGAATTCCATGCTTGTGTATCCCCACCTATCCCCGGTCCTCCACATGCCGATGGGCAATCATCCATAGGTAGCCAGGAAGTTAAGTTAAGCGTAATTTTTTCAGCCGGTGTATTTGGAGAGGTTGTCTTCGAAACACGAATCGCGCCATCATGTGCTTCCAACGCTGCAGCGGTGTAGGCATCACCTTTGCCTGTACCTTTTACACCAGCTACATCAAAAACGGTATCAGTAGCGATACCATGAACACCATCACTCAATCCCTCATTCAGCGCTTCCACGGTAGGTTTTATATTTCCGGTATTGTGGGATTGAAAATATCCGGCTGTACCCAAACCATGCTGATGTCCTTGGATCGTCCGATTTGTATCCGCAGGAAAGAGAGTCTCAAAGAATCCAGCCGTACCCGGACCCATGTGGGCCGCTTCCAGCGTCCGAGCCGTACTTGCCGGATTGGAAGTAACAAATTCTCCGGCTCTACCAAGACCGTCATTAATCGCCGTTAAAGTATTAGCTATAGAACCCGGATTTAATTGATGTGCAAAAACAGCTTCTCCAAACCCAAATTGATCAAATCGTGATGTTGTTAACACTGAAGCGGCTGACACTTCCAGCGTCGATGTAGAAGGGTTTGATCCCGATAATAAAACAGCTCCTGTATCCACCGTTATGGTACGACCTAATCCCGGACCTCCACAATCATAGGCCATATCAAGTGTTTGACAAGGAGGTGGTAAAAGACATAGCCAACCACTTCCGGTATAATGACATGGGGCATTCAAGTCTGTATCATAGACGAGTAGCCCTACCGCCGGATTTGAAATTGCGTTACGCGAAGCAGATGACATCCTGGAAATCAATACACCCAGTGAATCAGACGAAACATCGAGTAGGGCAGAGGAATCGGCTGCGGATCCGTCCTGGTTAATACTCAACGCATGTTGAATATTACTCTCAACCTGCGCCTGAACAGAAAATGTCGCCAATAACATGACGGCGACTAATAAAGTTAAATGTGCTTTCATAATTTGGATTTTTAAAGGTTCATAATCTTTAAATTTAAACTTTTCAAAACTCAAATTTTCAATAATCTTCAAATAGTACCAAAATATGCTCTAAACCAATTATGTATAAGTGGGATTTTATCAAGATATCTGTCGAATAGAAAAACATCAATTCAGAATTTTAGGACTTCGATTGAATGGATTCAATTGAATCTGTTGTTCATTCAACCCAAATAGTGGTGGATCAAACCGTTCAATTCTTCCAGGGATTCAGTGACTTTACCGGCTATGACATGGATTTTTCTGGGGAAAGCCAGAGCAACATCGGCGGGATTGGGATCGATATAAATTACCGGGATTTCAGGTCGGGCATGATGTAAAAGGCCTGCAGCAGGATATACCTGCAAACTTGTACCAATGATTAATAGGAGATCACAGGACCCCACAAGACTTGATGCAGCTGGAATAAGTGGAACAGCTTCACCAAACCAAACAATATGCGGCCTCAACGGAAATCCTTTATCACAGCAATCTTCTTGACTTAAATCTTGCTTCCAGGTGTAAATGAGATTAGGATCACCCGTGCTTCTAACCTTCAACAATTCCCCGTGTAAATGCAATACCTGTGTCGACCCTCCGCGCTCATGAAGATTGTCCACATTCTGTGTGATAATATGTACGCTGAATTGAGATTCAAGCTCAGCCAGATAGGTGTGAGCAAGATTAGGTTCAACGTTTTGTAAATCTCGCCGCCTTAAATTGTAAAAGTTGTTGACAAGCTTAGGATTTCGTGACCACCCCTGAGGAGACGCCACTTCCATGACATCATGACCTTCCCATAACCCGCCGGAATCCCGAAAGGTAGAAAGCCCACTCTCTGCACTAATTCCCGCACCGGTTAAAACAGCAATCATTTAATTGGGATTATCTAGTAAATCTAATCCAAGAATATCTTCATCTTCATCCACTGAAAAGACTGAACCAAGCAAATCCTCAGACTCTACTTCAATCCTGGCAAGCTTTTGGAGAATATCCCGGGCCAGAGAACCTCTTTGTCCGTTTTCCAGAAGTAACAGGTCCCCGGCATAACCATGAAAACAAACAGCGCGTTTGCAGGCTTCAAGAACGGGGAATCCACGGGCTAAATGACCGGCAATATAACCGGCCAGAACATCTCCTGAACCCGCCGTCCCCAACACCGGATTACCGGTTATGTTAAAGAAACAATGGCCCTCAGGAGTGGCAATCATCGTGTAGCGTCCTTTTAAAATGATATAACAATTCAGTTCCTTCGACTTTTCAATTAATTTATTAAAGCGGACCTCGCTCGTATCGCATGCTCCAAAAAGTCGGTGAAACTCTCCAATATGTGGCGTGAGTATGCATCTATCATTTAAATCCTTGAATAAAATAGGATGTTCAGCCAATAGATTCAATGCATCCGCATCGATAACTTTTGGAATGTCTTTCCGGGCTAATAAGGTAGATAGAAGAATAGGCGAAACATCTTTTCCCAGACCACAACCAATACAAATAGTCTGATAGGCACTTAAATCGGGAATGTGACTGATATGATGTGGATGTTCATCTACACTGACCATAGCTTCCGGTAGTCCTATTTGCAGGATGTCAACACCGGATGACGGAATATGCGCTGTTACCAGGCCGCATCCGGCTCGAAGAGCAGCTTCTGAAGCGAGCAACGCAGCTCCCATCTTTCCTAAGCTGCCACCCACAAATAATACATGTCCAAATTCGTTTTTAAAGGCGTGTGTGCTGATTTGAGGACTTGCCAGAAACAATTCCATCAAATCGATCACATGGTTGGTTGTAGCCGTTTTTTCATAGTATTCAGCACTTAATTGCAGGGGGATCATAACGACTTCACCCACCATATCTTCATGTTCCCGGAAGAAGGTTGAAAGCTTACGTGAAGCAATAGATAGGGTATAATCGGCTTTAAAAACAGGTCCATCCATGATTCGGTCGGGATGAAGACCACTTGGCTGATCAATGGCAATGCGTTTGTCTACTTCTTGCCTGTTGAGATGTAAAACAACATCTGCCGTCAATCCCTGTAGTGGTCGGTTGACGCCCGTTCCGAAGATGGCATCCACAAGAATGGACGCCGCTGGAACATCTTCCAATTGATCCTTGTGACTGACATATGAAATGGGTATACCACAGGACTCCGTTGCTTGCAGATAAAATTCGAACTCTGAACTTCCTTTCTCCTTGTACTGAATGACGATAACCTCAAGATCCTCAACATATTCACCCAGTTTTCTAGCCACAACCAACCCGTCGGCTCCATTGTTACCGAGGCCACAAAATATCCGTACAGGACCTTGATGATTATGCGTGAACTGGTCCTCCATCTCTTCCGCAAGCAATTGCCCCGCTTCTTCTATCAGTTCAAGAGAATTCATACCATCCTTCTCGATGGTGTAACGATCCCATTCCAGTAATTGCCTTTGATTGAATAATTTCATAAATCAGTCATTAAGGTAACGCCTCAATTCACATATTTATAACAAAATTCTATAAAGTTCTAGCATCATATTAAACTTTTATATATACCTTCGAACGTATTGACTTTTCACCTCGTTCTACTAGGTGAGATCAGGTATGTAAAACGGCATTGTGGCCCAATAATTTGATTTTGCACATTAGGCGGCTGAAAATGAAGCCTGCATTGACGATTATTATGATTGATGCCTAATTTACTCAGTAGAAGTTGTATATTTATAAGGAAATGAAGGGCAGGATTGTGATTGGAACAGTTTTTGCTCTTCTAACCATGAACTTTAAACGTGTAGACTTTGAAACGAATATTACTCTCTTTCACAACAGTCTTCATTCTATCGGGAGGTCTTCTGGGACAGGATATCCACTTTTCTCAGTTTTTCAACAGCCCGATGAATACGAATCCCGGTCTTACCGGAATTTTTAATGGAGACGTTCGCTTTGGCTTGCATTTCAAAGAGCAATGGGAATCAGTCCCCGTTGACTATTTGACTTTTTCAGGCTATGCCGACAAGAAATTCTATAGCAAGAAAAACGACAAAGGCTTCTTCGGCGCAGGAATCCTGTTCAATTACGATCGGGCAGGAGACTCCCGGTTGACATTGGCACAGGGAGCTTTGTCCGGATCCTATACCTTCCTGCTGAATACCGAAAACCTCTTTACAGTAGGGGTTCAACTCGGTCTGAGCAATATGGCAGCTGATTTTGGCTCAGATTTGCACTGGGGTAGTCAATTTAATGGCCTCATGTTCGATCCGGGCCGTCCCACCGGAGAAACATTCTCTGACAAACAGAATGTCACCTACTTCGACTTTGGAGGGGGACTAAATTACAGATGGCAAAAAACGAAAAGAACCAAAGTTGACATCGGCGTCGGTGCCTACAACTTTGTACAACCTGATCAGGCCTTTTATGACAATGCTTCAGAACTGCCAATGCGAATTTCAGGTAATCTGTCGGCGTCATTCCAGCTTTCCAATCTATTGGACTTCCAAATCCATGGACTGGCCCAATTTCAGGATGAATATCGAGAGTACGTACCGGCTGCAAATCTCAGAATTCATGTAAATCAAAAAAGAGGCCGCGAATTTGCACTGGACATCGGAGGAATCGGTCGCTTGAATCAAGATGAATTGGACGCATGGACACCATACATTGGATTAGATTTCAATCATTGGTTTCTCGGTCTGAATTATGACATAAATGCCTCCGAATTTGATATAGCAACGGATAGAAAAGGTGGACCCGAAATTTCATTTCGATACACGATCACAAATGTGAAACCATTGAAGAATTTTAAAAATTGCCCGATTTTCTAATGACGGTCTATTGATATCCCATGAAAAGAAGAACATTTAAATCGATTTTATTGGCTTTGGTGATTACCGGGAGTTTTCAAATGATCGGGATTAGCCAGACCAAGAGTGCTTTTATAAAAGCGGCTGAAGAAGCTGCAGCAGCACATGACCACTTTTCAGAAATGGTCTATTACAAGAATGTACTTGAATTCGATGAGGAGAATCTCGAATTTTTGTACAAGACTGCCGAAGCGGCTCGAAAAATAAACGCCCTGACAAAAGCTGAGGAATATTATGGTCAGGTGATTGACCTGGACGAGGCAAATGAATATCCGCTCGCAACATGTTATAGAGCAGAAATGCAACAAAAGTTAGGCAGGTATGACGACGCCCAAAGTAATTATCAAATATTTCTTTCGGAATATGACGGATCTGATGCAAAAGTGAAAGCAAGGGCAGAAAAAGAATTGTCGGCTTGCGAATGGGCCAAGGACTATGTGCAGACGGAATGGGAAGAATTTCAAATTGAACATCTTTCATCAAGTATCAATACGCCCTATTCAGAGTTTGGTGCCACGGCGATTGGCGATTCTTTGTATTTTTCTTCTCTGCGGTTTGAAAATGAAGAGGATCCTTATGACCCGACTCGACCGGTAGCAGGAATTCTTTTGTCTGAAGATTTGGGCAGCGGAAACAGGCTAGGTGAAGATTTTAATGTGAGCCAAAAGCACACAGCACATACAGCTTTTAATAAGGATGAAACCAGAATGTACTTTACGATTTGTGAATATGGTCTACCAGATAGCATTCGGTGCGATCTGTTCTATCGCGACAAAGGTGATGAAGGCTGGGGAAATCCGGTGCCGCTGAGCGATGTAAATATGGGAGGATACACATCAACCCAACCAAATGTCGGATACAATGCCAAAACAGGTAAATCGCATTTGTATTTTTCATCTGATCGACCTGGTGGTGAAGGAGGCCTGGATATCTATAGAATTGCTATAACTGGCAAAGGATTTGGAGCAATTAACAATCTCCATTCCATCAACACATCTTCTGATGAAGTAACTCCTTTTTATCATTCGAAGACCAGTACCCTCTATTTTAGTTCGGCAGGCTACAAGACGTTAGGAGGATTGGATGTGTTCAAGTCATCCATGCGTTCCGGCAACCCTGGATTAGTACAGCATCTTGGTTACCCACTCAATGGCAGCTATCACGACCTCTACTATAGCTTGAACGAGGATGGTGATGTCGCATATTTTTCATCCAACCGAGAAGGATCTTTTTACCTGGACGATGAAGTTGAGGCTTGCTGTTATGACATATATAAGGTCGACATATTACCATTCGCAAATTTGATTGCTCAAACATTTGATGCAGGTACGCTTGATTCATTAGATGGTACGCTTATACGCCTGATCAATCTGACTACCGGTGAAGAGTTGTCGAGCATGGAGGTTGACCTTGCTTCCGCAGTATTCCCACTGTCGCGTGACATGGAATACCTGTTAATAGCGTCGAAAGAAGGCTATGTCTCAGACACAGTGAAAATGAATACTGTGGATATCAAAACCCTTGATGACATTGTGAAGAAACTCTATCTGAAAACAGATTTTCTTAACCTCGATGCCTTCACATTTGATGATAGGACAAAAGAAGCGCTGCTAGGCGCAACAGTAACCTTATATGATCTTGACGATCCGGATGCAGATCCGATCATCAAAACGAACTTTGATGCCAATGATTTCCACTTCAAACTGGAAAGGACAAAACGATACCGCTTGACAGCTACACGGAAAGGGTACAAATCAGAGACCTTAGTGATCGATACGAATGACTATCGCAACCAATCTACAATACGGAAAAACTTATACCTCAAAATTGGAGACTTGGAAGATTTCTTACCGCTGGTATTGTACTTCGATAATGATCATCCCAATCCGGATACCTGGCTTGAAGAAACTGACCTCCTGTATACGGGAACTTATCCTGCTTACTATGCACGAAAACAAACCTTTATTGATACATACACGCAACCACTTGCAGGAGCAGACAAAACGGAAGCAGCGCGTCAACTTTACTCATTTTTTGATACGGAAGTCAAAAAAGGAAATGATGATCTTCTAGTGTTCCTCGAGGTCTTGGAAGCACATTTACAACAGGGTGATCAGGTAAATATTTTCCTCAAAGGGTACACTAGCCCGAGATCGTTCAAAGAGTATAATTACGCTTTGGGAAATCGTCGTGTCAGCAGCGTTGAAAATAACTTTGAACAATACAGTGGAGGTCGATTGAATTCATTTCTCTCTTCTGGAAAACTTACAATTGGGCAAAAGTCCTTCGGAGAAACCACTGCGCCAAAAGGTATCAGTGCAAGTATGAAAGACGAACGAAATTCTATTTATAGCTACGAAGCGTCCAAAGAAAGACGAGTCGAGATCATTCAAATTGACATTAATAAATAATGAAATCGGCACACCATGTATAGAATTATAAATTCCATGAAATCAAGACAAAATAAAATGAATGTAAGAACAGGTGTAGTCATGGCGATGATATTATCGTTCATGTTCTTACCCACATTCGAAGTTGATGCGACACACATCGTTGGAGGACAAATTTCCTATAACGTGGTTGGTTTCGAACGCGTTGAATTAGAACTAATCGTGCGACGAGATTGCGATTTAGGAGATCCAGAGGCGGATTATGACAATCCGGCATATATCGGCGTATTTGACCTAAACGGAGTACCGGTCACAAATCCTATTTACGGATTTACGAACGGTCGAATAGAAATCACACTCAATCCTGCTGACACATTGGAAGAAGGGTTAGTCACTGGATGTGAAGTTCTGATGAACTTGGTTTGCGTACAGGAAGCTACATATCGAATTACTAGAAATGTAAAAGAACATCCAAGTGGTGGATACATTTTCGCTTATCAACGATGCTGTCGAAACGCAAGCTTGACCAATATTCTGGATCCTTTGAATACAGGAATGACCATCGTTTCGGTCATCACCAATGAAGCACTGGTAACACGCAACCAATCGCCGATATTACCTGATTTCCCACCAATTTATGCATGTATTGATGCACCTTATGAAATACCGCAGGGTGGGGTAGATCCCGACGGTGACGAGCTGCGATATCGTCTAAATACACCAAATATTGGTGCAACAAACGCGAATCCATATCCAACCAATCCTACAGACCCTCCTTATGATCCTGTTACTTGGGAAAGTGGGTATAGCCTGGCAAATTTAATGTCTACTTCTCCGGCTTTGACGATAGATCCTACAACCGGGACAATCAACGTTATCCCCGAAGCAGAAGGACAATTTCTCGTCAGTTTTTGTGTAGAAGAAATTAGAAACGATAGGGTCTTCAATACGACCTGTCGTGAATTTGAAGTAAATGTCAGACCATGTGGAGAAATTGCTATCGCCAATATCGATGCACCAGATCTTCAGTGTGATGACTTAGAGGTTGATTTCGAATCCACTGGAAGTAATGCGGATTCATTGACCTGGATAGTTGAAGGAGATACCATTCGAGACCAAACGGCAATCACATATACTTTTTCGGAGACTGGAATCTACACAGTCTATCTCTGGGCCTATAACCAGGGAGGTTGCACAGATTTAGATTCACATAGCATTGAATTATTTGATTCTGGTGTAACGCCTGACTTTGATATGGTCATGGTAGAATGTGCGGACTCAATAGTTGTTCTGGTGACAGATGCGTCGACTTATGATCCGGACAATCCGCTGGTTGATATTTATTGGGATGTTTCTATAGGTGGCTCATCCGTCGCCGCTGACACCGGAACTTCGTTCGAATTAGTCTTGCATGACAATGCCACGGTGACGATTTGCCAGGATATTCTGGTTGACAATGGTTGTGTTGTGACCAATTGTCAAACGGCTGACTTCAGCCTGCTCGAAGTCGATTTTGAACAAGATGTCACATTGTGTCTTGAAGAAGAATCGACAATTACAGTTACCCACATCGGGATGGACGATATTACTGTCGTATGGACGCCGAATGATATCATTACATCAATGGAAGCAAACGGCACCATTATCACAGTTCTAACAGCAGAATCCCTTGATACCACATTATACTTCACAGCTACAAATGAATTTGGCTGTTCTGTTTCGGATAGTATCCTGATTAGTACAGGTGGAAAACGACCGGCGGTTAGCTTCTTTGTGAATCAGATTTGTGGTTCACTTGAAATCCAACTGAATAATACGACAGCTGATACAACCGACGTAATATGGGACTTCGGCGATAATTCACCGACATCTGATGAGTGGGAACCGAACCATACATATGATGAAGCCGGAACTTACACCATTACTTTAACTGGAGGAACAGTACCATGTGATTCTACGGTATCTATGACTGTCACAATTCCAATTGCTGATCCTGAATTCGCTGATACACTTATTCAATGCTTTACGGATTCGATTGATTTAAATCCGGGTGGAAACCCTGATTGGGAATATGTTTGGAGCCCGGCAAGTATTTTCAGCAACGTAAATGCAGTGAACCCTCGAGTTCTCGTCTCAGAAAACACAACAGTATATGTTTCAATAATAGTCTATGAAGGGGAAAATTTCTGTACCTATGAAGACAGTATTTTTATCCTCGCTGTTCCTGATTTTACATTTAATCTAAATCCTGCAGATGATGTCACCGTGTGTGAACAAGGTGAAAATAGCATCCTGCTTTGGGTCGAGACAATGGAGGGTGTGGCAGTTAGCTGGAAGGATAACAACGGAACGGTTCTTTCCGAAAATGACAGCTTCGAAGTTGTTCTAAATGAAGGTGTAAATCAATTCACCGTCATGGGAATTTATAACGGCATTGAAGAATGTATGAAATCAGAAAGTATCAGTGTGACACTCGATGAAATTGAATTGTCCCTTGATATTATCAACGTCGAGGATGGATCAGAACTATTTTGTGAACCCGATACAGGTAAATTAATTGTCACCGTTGACGGCCCGGAGGGGAATTACACATATGAATGGGCACCTCAGGATGGAGTGATCAGTGGTTCGGATAACGACTCGCTCTGCATTTTTGTAAATGACGGAATCACATACTGTGTAACAGTGACAAATACGGACCTGGGTTGTTCAGCTAATGCGTGCTATACTGTTGAATATAGTGCTGATGTAACGGTGGTCTTGCTCGATGATGATGGAGTTATTTGCATCGGAGATACCGTAAAACTGGCAGCTGAGATTATGCCGGAAGGAATGGATTGTACCTATAGCTGGGATGTAACCGGAACAATTATTGGCCCTGACGATCAGGATACAATTTGCTATATCGCCTCGACCACGCACATCGCAATGGTTTCTGTTGGATGCGTGGGAGGATGTACATCATCTGCATCTGTCCAGGTGGAAGTAAGAGATTTAAATGCCCTGATTCAAGCAACAGCTGATCCAACGACGGTAACAGAATTTGATCAGATTGTCCAATTGGATGTCTTGGGCGGAGATCCGAATTGGCTCTATAATTGGGAAGGTCCTGAAATAATTGATCCAATAACCATCAAAAATCCAAGAGCAATGCCCGGGATCGGAGAACATACATACTCCGTAACTGTTGTTGATGATTTTGGATGCGAAGGTACCTCAAGTATAACCTTACCTGAACCGGATGAGAATCCTTGCGAAGAGCCATATGTCTACGTACCAAACGCATTTTCACCAAATGGAGACAACCAAAATGAAACGCTTAATGTGTACGGTTATCAAATTACTAGCATTATTACATTTATAATTTACAATCGATGGGGTCAGGAAGTGTATCGCGTAGATGACGTAGGAAGTGCCTCCTGGGATGGAACGCTCAATGGTGATGAATTGGAAGCAGATGTATATGGATACTATCTGAAAGCATTGTGCGAAAACGGAGAAGAAGGAATACTACAAGGAAATATTAGTCTCTTGAGATAACGGTTATTTCTATATTAATTTTCAAAAGGTCAACTTAAATGGTTGACCTTTTGTATTTTAAGGCACATATAAAATATAAACCAGAATGAGATGAAAAATAAAATCCAATTTTCAATCTATACCTTCCTGACACTGTGCCTACTGACGTTCGGTACTCAATTTGCTTACGCTCAGACAGATGAATACGCCAAAGACAAAGCCGAAAGAGCCGAGCGAAGAACAAAAAATAAAGCCGATAATGAAGTGAATTCGGCAGTGGACAAAGAAGTAGATAAAGCTTTCAACAAAATCAAAGGCCTCTTTAAGAAAAAACCAAAGAAGGAAGAAGAGGAAGAACAGGATACCAAAGAAGAGCAATTAGGAGGATCGGAGCCACAATCGACAAACAATGAAAAGGAAGAACAAAAAATTGAAGACAAGGAAACGCAAAATCAAAACCTAGATGAGATTCAGGTTCCGGGATTTGAAACAATTACACTGGATAAAATCTACGAATTTACGCAGGCATATAAGTATAGTACATCTTACGTCAATAAGAAAGGCAAGACCGAGACACAGTACTTTGAGTTAAAGCTCCCTTCGAATAATGAACCTAAATACATGGCCATGTCATCTGACGAAACCAATGAAAGGAGCCTTGTGATTTTTGACCATGAACTTCATTCCATGCTCATGCTAGCCGATGAACAAACCGGTACAATTATAAAATTTGAGGCTATTCAGGATTTTGTTGACCAGGAGAATCTGGAAGAAGGCTACGATGTCACAATCACTGCAAGTGGTAATACAGGAGTGTACGAAGGCCGTGACTATGTTGAGTACAATTTTGACTCTCCCGACAATTATGGTGTCATTTGGGTCAACAAGAGTGAAAAAGCCAATGTATTTAAGCTTTTTGTCAATATGGGTTCATCAATGAGCAAAAATGGCCCCTCAGTTTCTTCACAATTCGAGAAGATCAACGGCTTGATATTAAAATCCATTATGACTTCCAAAGAAGATCGGAGTACCACTGAAATGCAATTAAAAGATATCGTAAAAATCGACCAAACCGTTTCCACACGAGGTATTTCATTCATTGATATGAGCAAGTTGGCAGGAAGCTACAGGTAACAAATCAGACAGAATTGTGCCAATTCGACTGCTATTTGGCACGATATATGCGATAATCGTATTCAATACCCCATTAACCATTATTAAGGGACTGGATGTGCATTCATCTGGTCTTTTTTTATGTGTATGCGTTGTTTAAAAATCAGCGTGTTTATCCGTGAATTCCTCAACAAAAGTCGTGATGTTACCGCGATTTCCTATACTGAACAGAATTATCTACTGACATTGGGTGTCACTTACTTACTGAGTTTTGCATTTAAGCTGCCTCTTGAAATTTTGAGGCGATTCATTGCAATTCCACATTTATAATTTAGTGTGAGTAATCTATTCATTGATGATATATTTTTCTATATTTGAATGGAGATACCGTTAAACCCCATCTACCAATTTTCTTTAACCCCCTTGAAAAACCGATCAGAGGTGTATGTAATACCTCCGGGTCTGTATTGTATTAGAGCTTGTAGTCCAATTAAGTGAATGGTAAACGCTTGATAGGATATTCCTGTATTTAGTGATCAGGGAACAAGTGATGTCCAATTACAGCTTTGACTCGAAAGTCGCATTATTTGGGTGGTAAATAAGGGTAAATGTTAGAAACAAGCTATTGGAGCGGAAGAAAAATTGTTCTGTACGATTTATTTTCTGGAAAATTTTTTAATCTCGGTCTGCTGATTCAGAAGCAACAAACTGAATTGTTAGAGTTTGGCTTTGCTATAGGTGACAGTTCAGAGAACTGTCACATGACAAGTAGTACCTCTTCTCCAAATCACTTCAAAAAGTCCCCATCTCCTTCTATCATTCAAGACTTGAAACTAATTATCAATCGGTTCAAGGACTTCACAAATCAATGCTTTTACCAGACTCGCCGACCATCTTTTGTAATAGCGAAGACTACAAATAAGACAACAAAGCGTGCCATGTTTTCGAACAACACATGCGCATCATTGACAACAAGTACAATTTACATCCTGGCTTCAGATAATGTCAATTTCTGGAACTTATAATTCTTAGTACGTATGACTACATCTACAAATCAATCCGAAAAATTCCCTTCAACCAACGTACGCAGACCATCATCTGCGTTTGACAAATTTAACCACGTGTTAAAAAATTGGTTGACCAGGCAATTGTCAAATCGCGCTAAAAGCAACACCTCTCTCCTCAGTTGCGTGATGATGCTAGCCATAGTAATGTCCGCCATGTTTATGTCATCAAAAACCATTGCGCAAAGCACGGCTATTAGCATCGAATTGAGTTCACAGGAAATCATGTGGGTGGATGCAAATAAATGTAGTGACGAAGGACCTAGGGGTGCCTGGTTGTCTTATATCATCACAAATGATACAACCGTTGATCTGACTGATGTAGAAATTGATTTCTCTGGTTTTACAGGAACTGATGCATTCATATATGAGGATCCGAGCGATTTGCATAGAGAATTTTCTGTCTTGACCCCTGGAGAAGAGGTACCGGTTTATTTCTATGTTGATTACTCGGCTGTATGCGATACCACCTGCCCGGGTGGTGGATGCGTTTTTGATGGCTGTTGGGGAGATGCAAACTTCACAGTAACAGTTAGTGCCAACGAAGCCCCGGATGAAGTCTATGCCAGTAATCTAAACACGGACTGCCTTATTACCGCAGCCGTAGCTGGACTTCTTGAGTCACAAACCATTAACGGGACATATATTGGTCAATTGATTGAGCAGAATGTGACCTATAGTTTTGGTAATAACACGGACCTGTTTTTCCAACCGGCAATCGAAGCAGATTTTCAGGATGAGTGCCTGCGACTTATCGGGACAGAGATCGATACTGTTACCGGTAATGTAGATACTGCTCTTATTGGAGAAAGGGATAGATTACACTTTCCGGATGCATCAGTGGACGGAGGTGGAGGTACAATCACACTCACTTACACCTGGGAAGTAATCTGTACGACTACTTCTCAAATTGTAAATCCATGGGCAGCAGCTAAAAGTGGACAAAAATATAAATATGATGCCGGTGGGATTGGTGTCGCAAGCGATACCTTTCCGCCTTCCGAGGAAGCCATTTCCATTGCCAAAACCGTTGACCCTGAATTTTTTATTACATCTACAGCTGATGGAGGCTATGGTGACGGAATTGCGCGATGGACGATCACGCTCTATAATTCTGCTCCTGTTGATATCATCGTTAAACAAATCGATGATATAATTCCAACTTGTATGACGATTTCAGATGCAATAGTCAACGGAGTAGGAGGTGGTACTGAAGTGACACCTGGAAAATCCGCTTCATTTCCTGATGTCGATTTGACTGGTGCTCAATCCTGGGTTGGAAAAACTCCGGGAAATTTTACAGAAAGACAATATAGAATACCAGCAAACGACTCCTTGACACTAACATATGAAACGGATGTGTCGGGCTGTGACCCGGATTCATTTGTCAATTATGCGACGGCCATCGTTGGATTTGATACGATAGGACCGGTTCGGGACACGGTTATTATTGGTTGTTTGCAATCCTGTAGCATTGATGGTAGCACGAATGAAACCTGTAATTCTGCGGACGATGGAACAATCAGCGCGAGTGCATCTGGAGGGAAGGCACCATATGTTTTTGACATAGGCGGTGGAGTTACAAATACAGATGGCCAGTTTAGTGGTCTCGAAGCAAATACCTATAGTATTACGATTACGGATGCGAATGGCTGTACGACAACTTGTGACGATGTAGTTATTACGCAACCCGATGCGGTGACGTGTTCGATTAACAGCACCAATGTCACATGTAATGGGTTTGCCGATGGTATAATCATTGCGACAGCGGGTGGAGGTTCAGGCCCCTATGTGTATGACGATGGCACGACAACCAATACCAATGGCCAATTTACGGGTCTGGTGCCTAATACTTATAGTATTACGATTACAGACGCAAATGGCTGTTCAACGACTTGTCCGGATGTGACTATCACGCAGCCTGCTTCACTAACATGTACAATAATCAGTACTGATGTGACATGTAACGGATACGATGATGGGACAGTCACTGTAACAGCAGGTGGTGGGACCAGCCCATATGTCTATGATAATGGGACGACAACAAATACCAATGGTCAATTTACAGGCCTGGCACCGAATACGTATAGCGTTACGATCACGGATGCAAATGGTTGTACAACGACGTGCGATATATCAATTACAGAACCTGGTCCATTGTCTTGTGTAATTAATGAGAGTACCGGAGGAGATTGCCTTCAAAATGGAAACGGAACAATCGATGCCAACGCTTTAGGTGGAACCAGTCCTTATGTTTTTGATATTGGTGGAGGAGTGACGAATACCGACGGTCAGTTCAGTGGATTGGCTACCGGTCCATATGGCGTTACGATCACAGATGCAAACGGATGTACAACAGTCTGCAATGCAACAGTAACACCGCCGGATCCATTGATGTGTACATTTGGCAGTAGCACAAATGAGACGTGTAATGAATTTGACGATGGAACAATAACGGTTACAGCTGTAGATGGGAAAAGCCCTTACGTTTATGACAATGGGATCACGACGAACACCGACGGCGTCTTTACGGGGTTAGCAGCTGGCACCTACAGTATCACGATCACAGATGCGAATGGTTGTACAACGACGTGCGATGATGTGATCATCACGCAACCGGATCCATTGACATGTAGTATCACGAGTACGGATGAGACGTGTAATGAGTTTGACGACGGCACGGTAACGGCCACGGCGAGTGGCGGTACGAGTCCGTATGTGTATGATGACGGAACGACGACAAATACGGATGGTGCGTTCACGGGCTTAGCGGCAGGCACCTATACGATCACGATTACAGATGCACTGGGTTGTACGACCACATGCAGTGCAGAAGTGACGCAACCGGATCCATTGACCTGTAGTATTACGAATACGAATGAGACGTGTAATGAGTTTGACGACGGCACGGTAACGGCCACGGCGAGTGGCGGCACGAGTCCGTATGTGTATGATGACGGAACGACGACAAATACAGATGGTGCGTTCACAGGCTTATCGGCAGGCACCTACACGATCACGATCACAGATGCACAAGGTTGTACGACAACGTGCAGTGCAGAAGTGACACAACCGAATCCATTGACATGCAATATCACGAGTATAAATGAGACGTGTAATGAATTTGATGATGGTACGGTAACGGCCACAGCGAGTGGTGGCACGAGTCCGTATGTGTATGATGATGGCACGACAACAAATACTGATGGTGCCTTTACTGGATTAGCTGCGGGCACGTACAACATCACCATCACGGATGCGAATGGATGTACGACAACGTGCAGTGCAGAAGTGACACAACCGGATCCATTGACCTGTAGTATCACGAGTACGAAT
This sequence comes from Saprospiraceae bacterium, assembly GCA_965249735.1. Lineage (GTDB taxonomy): Bacteria > Bacteroidota > Bacteroidia > Chitinophagales > Saprospiraceae > JANQSS01. The sequence continues at coordinate 88,353 of CBDFMS010000019.1, forward strand.
GAGACATGTAATGAGTTTGACGACGGAACGGTAACGGCCACGGCGAGTGGCGGTACGAGTCCGTATGTGTATGATAATGGAACGACGACAAATACGGATGGTGCGTTCACGGGCTTATCGGCAGGCACCTACACGATCACGATCACAGATGCACTGGGATGTACGACGACGTGCAGTGCAGAAGTGACACAACCGGATCCATTGACATGTAGTATTACGAGTACGAATGAGACGTGTAATGAGTTTGACGATGGTACGGTAACGGCCACGGCGAGTGGCGGTACGAGTCCGTATGTGTATGATAATGGAACGACGACAAATACGGATGGTGCGTTCACAGGATTAGCGGCAGGTACCTACGCGATCACGATCACAGATGCACAAGGGTGTACGACGACGTGCAGTGCAGAAGTGACTCAACCGAATCCATTGATATGTTCAATTAGTAATAGTACAGATGTTACATGTTTGGGATTTGACGATGGCACGATTACAGTGGCAGCTGGTGGTGGTACAGGTCCATACGTGTATGATGATGGAACGACAACGAATACCGATGGTGCGTTCACCGGATTAGCGGAAGGCACTTATAATATTACCATATCAGATGCGAACGGTTGTACAACAACATGCGCAGAAATCATCATAACAGAACCAAAAGCGTTGACCTGTGCATTTAGTAATAGCACGAATGAGACATGTAACGAGTTTGACAACGGTACAGTGACGGTCACGGCTGGCGGCGGTACAAGTCCATATGTATATGATAATGGAACGACGACGAATGCAGACGGTGCATTCACAGGCTTAGCTGCGGGTACATATAGTATTACCATAACAGATGCGAATGGTTGCACGACGACGTGTGATGATGTGATCATTACGCAACCGGATCCATTGACATGCAGTATCACGAGTACAAATGAGACGTGTAATGAATTTGATGATGGTACGGTAACGGCCACAGCAAGTGGTGGCACGAGTCCTTATGTGTATGATGATGGCACGACGACAAATACGGATGGTGCGTTCACGGGCTTAGCGGCAGGCACCTACACGATCACGATCACAGATGCCAATGGATGTACGACGACATGCAGTGCAGAAGTGACGCAACCGGATCCATTGACATGTAGTATCACGAGTACGAATGAGAGCTGTAATGAGTTTGACGACGGCACGGTAACGGCCACGGCGAGTGGCGGTACGAGTCCGTATGTGTATGATAATGGAACGACGACAAATACGGATGGTGCGTTCACGGGATTAGCGGCAGGCACCTACAATATCACGATCACAGATGCCAATGGGTGTACGACGACGTGCAGTGCAGAAGTGACGCAACCGGATCCATTGACATGTCGAATCGATGAAATCAATAGCGGGACATGCAACGGATTTAGTAATGGCTCAGCAATGGTTACAGCCGGTGGCGGCACCACTCCTTACGTTTATGACATCGGAGGTGGAGTTACAAATACAGATGGACAGTTTACAGGTCTCATCTTTGGCACATATACGGTGACCATCACGGATGCAAACGGATGTACTACTACATGCCCGAACATTGTAATAACGCAACCCGATCCATTGACCTGTACATTTGGCAGTAGTGCAAATGAGACATGTAATGAGTTTGACGACGGCACGATGACAGTAGTAGCAGGTGGAGGAACAAGTCCATATGTCTACGATGATGGAACGACCACGAATACGAACGGATCCTTCACAGGATTAGCGGCAGGCACTTATAGCATCACAATAACAGATGCAAACGGTTGTACAACAACGTGCGATGATGTGATCATCACGCAACCGAATCCATTGACATGCAGCATCACGAGTACAAATGAGACCTGTAATGAGTTTGACGACGGCACAGTAACGGCCACGGCGAGTGGTGGAACGAGTCCGTATGTGTATGCTGATGGAACGACGACAAATACCGATGGTGCCTTCACAGGATTAGCCGCCGGCACGTACAATATCACGATCACGGATGCGAATGGCTGTACGACAACGTGCAGTGCGGAAGTGACGCAACCGAATCCATTGACGTGTAGTATCACGAGTACGAATGAGACCTGTAATGAGTTTGACGATGGCACAGTAACGGCAACAGCGAGTGGTGGCACGAGTCCTTATGTGTATGCTGATGGCACGACGACAAATACCGATGGTGCGTTTACTGGATTAGCTGCAGGCACGTACAATATCACCATCACGGATGCGAATGGGTGTACGACAACGTGCAGTGCAGAAGTGACGCAACCGGATCCATTGACATGCAGTATCACGAGTACAAATGAGACCTGTAATGAGTTTGACGACGGCACAGTAACGGCCACGGCGAGTGGTGGCACGAGTCCGTATGTGTATGCTGATGGAACGACGACAAATACCGATGGTGCCTTCACTGGATTAGCCGCCGGCACGTACAATATCACGATCACGGATGCGAATGGCTGTACGACGACGTGCAGTGCGGAAGTGACGCAACCGAATCCATTGACGTGTAGCATCACGAGTACGAATGAGACGTGTAATGAGTTTGACGATGGCACAGTAACGGCAACAGCGAGTGGTGGCACGAGTCCGTATGTGTATGCTGATGGAACGACAACAAATACTGACGGAGCGTTTACAGGATTAGTAGCGGGCACCTACAATATCACCATCACGGATGCGCAAGGGTGTACGACAACGTGTAGTACAGAATTGACGCAACCGAATCCATTGACGTGTAGCATCACGAGTACGAATGAGACGTGTAATGAGTTTGACGATGGCACAGTAACGGCCACAGCGAGTGGTGGAACGAGTCCGTATGTGTATGCTGATGGAACGACGACAAATACTGACGGTGCCTTTACCGGATTAGCAGCAGGCACGTACAATATCACCATCACCGATGCGAATGGATGTACGACAACGTGCAGTGCGGAAGTGACCCAACCTGATCCGTTGACTTGTAGAATCGATGATATCAATAGCGGGACTTGTAACGGATTTAGCAATGGCTCGGCGATGGTAACAGCCGGTGGGGGCACAACACCTTACGTTTATGATATAGGAGGTGGAGTTACAAATACAGATGGACAGTTTACTGGTCTCGTCTTTGGCACATACAGCGTTACCATTACAGATGCAAACGGATGTACCACTACCTGTCCGGATATTGTGATTACTCAACCTGACCCATTGATCTGTAACTTAAGCAATAGTGCAAATGAGACATGCAATGAATTTGACAATGGAACGATAACTATAGTAGCCGGAGGAGGAACGAGTCCGTATGTGTATGCTGATGGAACGACGACAAATACCGATGGTGCCTTCACGGGATTAGCAGCTGGCACTTATAGCATCACAATAACAGATGTGAATGGTTGTACAACGACCTGTGCAGATGTGATCATCACCCAACCGGATCCATTGACCTGTAGTATCACGAGTACAAATGAGACGTGTAATGAGTTTGACGATGGCACAGTAACGGCCACGGCGAGTGGTGGCATGAGTCCGTATATGTATGCTGATGGAACGACAACAAATACCGATGGTGCGTTTACAGGCTTAGTAGCGGGCACCTACAATATCACGATCACGGATGCGAATGGATGTACGACGACGTGCAGTGCAGAAGTGACACAACCGAATCCATTGACATGCAGTATCACGAGTACAAATGAGACGTGTAATGAATTTGACGATGGCACAGTAACGGCCACGGCGAGTGGTGGCATGAGTCCGTATATGTATGCTGATGGAACGACAACAAATACCGATGGTGCGTTTACAGGCTTAGTAGCGGGCACCTACAATATCACGATCACGGATGCGAATGGATGTACGACGACGTGCAGTGCAGAAGTGACACAACCGAATCCATTGACATGCAGTATCACGAGTACAAATGAGACGTGTAATGAATTTGATGATGGTACGGTAACGGCCACAGCAAGTGGTGGCACGAGTCCGTATGTGTATGATAATGGCACGACAACAAATACTGATGGTGCCTTTACTGGATTAGCTGCGGGCACGTACAATATCACCATCACGGATGCGAATGGATGTACGACGACGTGCAGTGCAGAAGTGACACAACCGAATCCATTGACATGCAGTATCACGAGTACAAATGAGACCTGTAATGAGTTTGATGATGGTACGGTAACGGCCACAGCAAGTGGTGGCACGAGTCCGTATGTGTATGATGATGGCACGACGACAAATACCGATGGTGCCTTTACTGGATTAGCTGCGGGCACGTACAATATCACCATCACCGATGCGAATGGATGTACGACAACGTGCAGTGCAGAAGTGACACAACCGAATCCATTGACATGCAGTATCACGAGTACAAATGAGACGTGTAATGAGTTTGACGATGGTACGGTAACGGCCACAGCAAGTGGTGGCACGAGTCCTTATGTGTATGATGATGGAACGACGACAAATACCGATGGTGCCTTTACTGGATTAGCAGCAGGCACGTACAATATCACCATCACGGATGCGAATGGGTGTACGACGACGTGCAGTGCAGAAGTGACACAACCGAATCCATTGACATGCAGCATCACGAGTACAAATGAGACGTGTAATGAATTTGATGATGGTACGGTAACGGCCACAGCAAGTGGTGGCACGAGTCCTTATGTGTATGATGATGGCACGACGACAAATACCGATGGTGCCTTTACTGGATTAGCAGCAGGCACGTACAATATCACGATCACGGATGCGAATGGATGTACAACAACGTGCAGTGCAGAAGTGACACAACCGAATCCATTGACATGCAGCATCACGAGTACAAATGAGACGTGTAATGAATTTGATGATGGTACGGTAACGGCCACAGCAAGTGGTGGCACGAGTCCTTATGTGTATGATGATGGCACGACGACAAATACCGATGGTGCCTTTACTGGATTAGCAGCTGGCACGTACAATATCACGATCACGGATGCGAATGGATGTACGACAACGTGCAGTGCAGAAGTGACACAACCGAATCCATTGACATGCAGTATCACGAGTACGAATGAGACGTGTAATGAATTTGATGATGGTACGGTAACGGCCACAGCAAGTGGTGGCACGAGTCCTTATGTGTATGATGATGGCACGACGACAAATACCGATGGTGCCTTTACTGGATTAGCAGCAGGCACCTACAGTATCACCATCACCGATGCGAATGGATGTACGACGACGTGCAGTGCAGAAGTGACACAACCGAATCCATTGACATGCAGTATCACGAGTACGGATGAGACGTGTAATGAATTTGATGATGGTACGGTAACGGCCACAGCAAGTGGTGGCACGAGTCCTTATGTGTATGATGATGGCACGACGACAAATACCGATGGTGCCTTTACTGGATTAGCAGCAGGCACCTACAGTATCACCATCACCGATGCGAATGGATGTACGACGACGTGCAGTGCAGAAGTGACACAACCGAATCCATTGACATGCAGTATCACGAGTACGGATGAGACGTGTAATGAATTTGATGATGGTACGGTAACGGCCACAGCAAGTGGTGGCACGAGTCCTTATGTGTATGATGATGGCACGACGACAAATACCGATGGTGCCTTTACTGGATTAGCAGCAGGCACGTACAACATCACCATCACGGATGCGAATGGATGTACGACAACGTGCAGTGCAGAAGTGACACAACCGAATCCATTGACATGCAGTATCACGAGTACGAATGAGACGTGTAATGAATTTGACGATGGTACGGTAACGGCCACAGCAAGTGGTGGCACGAGTCCTTATGTGTATGCTGATGGAACGACGACAAATACCGACGGTGCCTTTACTGGATTAGCAGCAGGCACGTACAATATCACCATCACGGATGCGAATGGATGTACGACAACGTGCAGTGCAGAAGTGACGCAACCGAATCCATTGACATGCAGTATCACGAGTACAAATGAGACGTGTAATGAATTTGATGATGGTACGGTAACGGCCACAGCAAGTGGTGGCACGAGTCCTTATGTGTATGATGATGGCACGACGACAAATACCGATGGTGCCTTTACTGGATTAGCAGCAGGCACGTACAACATCACGATCACCGATTCGAATGGATGTACGACAACGTGCAGTGCAGAAGTGACACAACCGAATCCATTGACATGCAATATCACGAGTACAAATGAGACGTGTAATGAATTTGATGATGGTACGGTAACGGCCACAGCAAGTGGTGGCACGAGTCCTTATGTGTATGATGATGGAACGACGACAAATACCGATGGTGCCTTTACTGGATTAGCAGCGGGCACGTATACTATCACGATCACGGATGCCAATGGATGTACGACAACGTGCAGTGCAGAAGTGACACAACCGAATCCATTGACATGCAATATCACGAGTACAAATGAGACGTGTAATGAATTTGATGATGGTACGGTAACGGCCACAGCGAATGGTGGCACGAGTCCTTATGTGTATGATGATGGAACGACGACAAATACCGACGGTGCCTTTACCGGATTAGCAGCAGGCACGTACAATATCACCATCACCGATGCGAATGGTTGTACAACAACGTGCAGTGCAGAAGTGACACAACCGAATCCATTGACATGCAGTATCACGAGTACGAATGAGACGTGTAATGAATTTGACGATGGTACGGTAACGGCCACAGCAAGTGGTGGCACGAGTCCTTATGTGTATGATGATGGAACGACGACGAATACCGATGGTGCCTTTACTGGATTAGCAGCGGGCACGTACAATATCACGATAACGGATGCGAATGGTTGTACAACAACCTGCAGTGCAGAAGTGACACAACCGAATCCATTGACATGCAGCATCACGAGTACAAATGAGACGTGTAATGAATTTGATGATGGTACGGTAACGGCCACAGCGAATGGTGGCACGAGTCCGTATATGTATAATGATGGAACGACGACAAATACAGATGGTGCCTTTACAGGCCTGGCAGCAGGTACGTATAATATCACGATCACGGATGCACAGGGCTGTACGACGACGTGTAGTGCAGAGGTGACACAACCGAATCCATTGACATGTAGTATCACGAGTACGAATGAGACATGTAATGAGTTTGACGATGGTACAGTAACGGCCACAGCGAGTGGTGGCACGAGTCCGTATGTGTATAATGATGGAACGACAACAAATACAGATGGTGCCTTTACAGGCCTGGCAGCAGGTACGTACAATATCACGATCACGGATGCACAAGGCTGTACGACGACGTGTAGTGCTGAGGTGACACAACCGAATCCATTGACATGTAGTATCACGAGTACGAATGAGACATGTAATGAGTTTGACGATGGTACAGTAACGGCCACAGCGAGTGGCGGAACGAGTCCGTATGTGTATAATGATGGAACGACAACAAATACCGATGGTGCCTTTACTGGATTAGCGGCTGGCACTTACAATATCACGATCACGGATGCACAGGGATGTACGACGACGTGTAGTGCTGAGGTGACACAACCGGATCCATTGACCTGTAGTATCACGAGTACGAATGAGACCTGTAATGAGTTTGACGACGGCACGGTAACGGCGACGGCGAGTGGCGGTACGAGTCCATATGTGTATGATAATGGAGCGACGACAAATACGGATGGTGCGTTCACGGGATTAGTGGCAGGCACCTATACGATTACGATCACAGATGCACAAGGTTGTACGACGACATGCAGTGCAGAAGTAACGCAACCGGATCCATTGACGTGTAGTATCACGAGTACGAATGAGACGTGTAATGAGTTTGACGACGGCACGGTAACGGCGACGGCGAGTGGCGGTACGAGTCCGTATGTGTATGATAATGGAGCGACGACAAATACGGATGGTGCGTTCACGGGATTAGCGGCAGGCACCTATACGATTACGATCACAGATGCACAAGGTTGTACGACGACGTGCAGTGCAGAAGTAACGCAACCGGATCCATTGACCTGTAGTATCACGAGTACGAATGAGACGTGTAATGAGTTTGACGACGGCACGGTAACGGCGACGGCGAGTGGCGGTACGAGTCCATATGTGTATGATAATGGAGCGACGACAAATACGGATGGTGCGTTCACGGGATTAGTGGCAGGCACCCATACGATTACGATCACAGATGCACAAGGTTGTACGACGACATGCAGTGCAGAAGTAACGCAACCGGATCCATTGACCTGTAGTATCACGAGTACGAATGAGACGTGTAATGAGTTTGACGACGGCACGGTAACGGCGACGGCGAGTGGCGGTACGAGTCCGTATGTGTATGATAATGGAGCGACGACAAATACGGATGGTGCGTTCACGGGATTAGCGGCAGGCACCTATACGATTACGATCACAGATGCACAAGGTTGTACGACGACATGCAGTGCAGAAGTAACGCAACCGGATCCATTGACCTGTAGTATCACGAGTACGAATGAGACGTGTAATGAGTTTGACGATGGTACGGTAACGGCGACGGCGAGTGGCGGTACGAGTCCGTATGTGTATGATAATGGAGCGACGACAAATACGGATGGTGCGTTCACGGGATTAGCAGCAGGCACCTACACGATTACGATCACAGATGCACAAGGTTGTACGACGACATGCAGTGCAGAAGTAACGCAACCGGATCCATTGACCTGTAGTATCACGAGTACGAATGAGACGTGTAATGAGTTTGACGATGGTACGGTAACGGCCACAGCAAATGGCGGAACGAGTCCATATGTGTATGATAATGGAGCGACGACAAATACGGATGGTGCGTTCACGGGATTAGCAGCAGGCACCTATACGATTACGATCACAGATGCACAAGGTTGTACGACGACATGCAGTGCAGAAGTAACGCAACCGGATCCATTGACGTGTAGTATCACGAGTACGAATGAGACGTGTAATGAGTTTGACGATGGTACGGTAACGGCCACAGCAAATGGCGGAACGAGTCCATATGTGTATGATAATGGAGCGACGACAAATACGGATGGTGCGTTCACGGGATTAGCAGCAGGCACCTATACGATTACGATCACAGATGCACAAGGTTGTACGACGACATGCAGTGCAGAAGTAACGCAACCGGATCCATTGACGTGTAGTATCACGAGTACGAATGAGACTTGTAATGAGTTTGACGATGGTACGGTAACGGCCACAGCAAATGGCGGAACGAGTCCATATGTGTATGATAATGGAGCGACGACAAATATGGATGGTGCGTTCACGGGATTAGCAGCAGGCACCTATACGATTACGATCACAGATGCACAAGGTTGTACGACGACATGCAGTGCAGAAGTAACGCAACCGGATCCATTGACGTGTAGTATCACGAGTACGAATGAGACGTGTAATGAATTTGATGATGGTACGGTAACGGCCACAGCAAATGGCGGAACGAGTCCATATGTGTATGATGATGGTACGACGACAAATACGGATGGTGCGTTCACGGGATTAGCAGCAGGCACCTATACGATTACGATCACAGATGCACAAGGTTGTACGACGACATGCAGTGCAGAAGTAACGCAACCGGATCCATTGACGTGTAGTATCACGAGTACGAATGAGACTTGTAATGAGTTTGACGATGGTACGGTAACGGCCACAGCAAATGGCGGAACGAGTCCATATGTGTATGATAATGGAGCGACGACAAATATGGATGGTGCGTTCACGGGATTAGCAGCAGGCACCTATACGATTACGATCACAGATGCACAAGGTTGTACGACGACATGCAGTGCAGAAGTAACGCAACCGGATCCATTGACGTGTAGTATCACGAGTACGAATGAGACTTGTAATGAGTTTGACGATGGTACGGTAACGGCCACAGCAAATGGCGGAACGAGTCCATATGTGTATGATAATGGAGCGACGACAAATATGGATGGTGCGTTCACGGGATTAGCAGCAGGCACCTATACGATTACGATCACAGATGCACAAGGTTGTACGACGACATGCAGTGCAGAAGTAACGCAACCGGATCCATTGACGTGTAGTATCACGAGTACGAATGAGACGTGTAATGAGTTTGACGATGGTACGGTAACGGCCACAGCAAATGGCGGAACGAGTCCATATGTGTATGATAATGGAGCGACGACAAATACGGATGGTGCGTTCACGGGATTAGCAGCAGGCACCTATACGATTACGATCACAGATGCACAAGGTTGTACGACGACATGCAGTGCAGAAGTAACGCAACCGGATCCATTGACGTGTAGTATCACGAGTACAAATGAGACGTGTAATGAGTTTGACGATGGTACGGTAACGGCCACAGCAAATGGCGGAACGAGTCCATATGTGTATGATGATGGAACGACAACAAATACGGATGGTGCGTTCACGGGATTAGCGGCAGGCACCTATACGATTACGATCACAGATGCACAAGGTTGTACGACGACATGCAGTGCAGAAGTAACGCAACCGGATCCATTGACGTGTAGTATCACGAGTACAAATGAGACGTGTAATGAATTTGATGATGGTACGGTAACGGCCACAGCGAGTGGTGGCACGAGTCCTTATGTGTATGATGATGGAACGACAACAAATACCGATGGTGCCTTCACTGGATTAGCAGCGGGCACCTATACGATTACGATCACAGATGCACAAGGTTGTACGACGACATGCAGTGCAGAAGTAACGCAACCGGATCCATTGACGTGTAGTATCACGAGTACGGATGAGACGTGTAATGAGTTTGACGATGGTACGGTAACGGCCACAGCAAATGGCGGAACGAGTCCATATGTGTATGATAATGGAGCGACGACAAATACTGACGGTGCCTTTACTGGATTAGCAGCAGGTACTTACAACATCACCATCACGGATGCGAATGGATGTACGACAACGTGCAGTGCAGAAGTGACACAACCGAATCCATTGACATGCAGTATCACGAGTACGAATGAGACGTGTAATGAATTTGATGATGGTACGGTAACGGCCACAGCAAGTGGTGGCACGAGTCCTTATGTGTATGATGATGGAACGACAACAAATACAGATGGTGCCTTTACCGGATTAGCAGCAGGCACGTACAATATCACGATCACCGATGCGAATGGATGTACGACGACGTGCAGTGCAGAAGTGACACAACCGAATCCATTGACATGCAGTATCACGAGTACAAATGAGACGTGTAATGAATTTGATGATGGTACGGTAACGGCCACAGCAAGTGGTGGCACGAGTCCTTATGTGTATGATGATGGAACGACGACAAATACAGATGGTGCCTTTACTGGATTAGCAGCTGGTACTTACAATATCACGATCACCGATGCGAATGGATGTACGACAACGTGCAGTGCAGAAGTGACACAACCGAATCCATTGACATGCAGTATCACGAGTACAAATGAGACGTGTAATGAATTTGATGATGGTACGGTAACGGCCACAGCGAGTGGTGGTACGAGTCCTTATGTGTATGATGATGGAACGACAACAAATACCGATGGTGCCTTTACTGGATTAGCAGCGGGCACGTACAATATCACGATCACGGATGCGAATGGATGTACGACAACGTGCAGTGCAGAAGTGACGCAACCGAATCCATTGACATGCAGCATCACGAGTACGAATGAGACGTGTAATGAATTTGACGATGGTACGGTAACGGCCACAGCAAGTGGTGGCACGAGTCCTTATGTGTATGATGATGGAACGACGACAAATACCGATGGTGCCTTTACTGGATTAGCAGCTGGTACTTACAATATCACGATCACGGATGCGAATGGATGTACGACAACGTGCAGTGCAGAAGTGACACAACCGAATCCATTGACCTGTAGTATCACGAGTACAAATGAGACGTGTAATGAATTTGATGATGGTACGGTAACGGCCACAGCGAGTGGTGGCACGAGTCCGTATATGTATAATGATGGAACGACAACAAATACCGATGGTGCCTTTACTGGATTAGCGGCTGGCACTTACAATATCACAATCACGGATGCGCAAGGGTGTACGACGACGTGCAGTGCAGAAGTGACACAACCGAATCCATTGACCTGTAGTATCACGAGTACGAATGAGACATGTAATGAATTTGATGATGGTACGGTAACGGCCACAGCAAGTGGTGGCACGAGTCCTTATGTGTATGATGATGGCACGACAACAAATACAGATGGTGCCTTTACTGGATTAGCAGCAGGCACGTACAACATCACGATCACGGATGCGAATGGATGTACGACAACGTGCAGTGCAGAAGTGACACAACCGAATCCATTGACATGCAGTATCACGAGTACAAATGAGACGTGTAATGAATTTGACGATGGTACGGTAACGGCCACAGCAAGTGGTGGCACGAGTCCTTATGTGTATGATGATGGCACGACGACAAATACAGATGGTGCCTTTACTGGATTAGCAGCAGGCACGTACAATATCACCATCACCGATGCGAGTGGATGTACAACAACGTGCAGTGCAGAAGTGACACAACCGAATCCATTGACATGCAGTATCACGAGTACGAATGAGACATGTAATGAATTTGACGATGGTACGGTAACGGCCACAGCAAGTGGTGGCACGAGTCCGTATGTGTATGATGATGGCACGACGACAAATACAGATGGTGCCTTTACTGGATTAGCAGCGGGCACGTACAATATCACAATCACGGATGCGAATGGATGTACGACAACGTGCAGTGCAGAAGTGACGCAACCGAATCCATTGACATGCAGTATCACGAGTACAAATGAGACGTGTAATGAATTTGATGATGGTACGGTAACGGCCACAGCGAGTGGTGGCACGAGTCCTTATGTATATGATGATGGTACGACGACAAATACCGATGGTGCCTTTACTGGATTAGCAGCGGGCACGTACAACATCACGATCACCGATGCGAATGGATGTACGACAACGTGCAGTGCAGAAGTGACGCAACCGAATCCATTGACATGCAGTATCACGAGTACGAATGAGACGTGTAATGAATTTGATGATGGTACGGTAACGGCCACAGCGAGTGGTGGCACGAGTCCATATGTGTATGATGATGGAACGACGACAAATACCGATGGTGCCTTTACTGGGTTAGCAGCGGGCACGTACAATATCACCATCACCGATGCGAATGGATGTACGACAACGTGCAGTGCAGAAGTGACACAACCGAATCCATTGACATGCAGTATCACGAGTACAAATGAGACGTGTAATGAATTTGACGATGGTACGGTAACGGCCACAGCAAGTGGTGGCACGAGTCCTTATGTGTATGATGATGGAACGACGACAAATACCGATGGTGCCTTCACTGGATTAGCAGCAGGCACTTACAACATCACCATCACGGATGCGAATGGATGTACAACAACGTGCAGTGCAGAAGTGACACAACCGAATCCATTGACATGCAGTATCACGAGTACAAATGAGACGTGTAATGAATTTGATGATGGTACGGTAACGGCCACAGCAAGTGGTGGCACGAGTCCTTATGTGTATGATAATGGAACGACAACAAATACCGATGGTGCCTTTACTGGATTAGCAGCAGGCACGTACAATATCACGATCACCGATGCGAATGGATGTACGACAACGTGCAGTGCAGAAGTGACACAACCGGATCCATTGACATGCAGTATCACGAGTACAAATGAGACGTGTAATGAATTTGATGATGGTACGGTAACGGCCACAGCAAGTGGTGGCACGAGTCCTTATGTGTATGATGATGGAACGACGACAAATACCGATGGTGCCTTTACCGGATTAGCAGCGGGCACGTACAATATCACGATCACGGATGCGAATGGATGTACAACAACGTGCAGTGCGGAAGTGACGCAACCGAATCCATTGACATGCAGCATCACGAGTACGAATGAGACGTGTAATGAGTTTGACGATGGTACGGTAACGGCCACAGCAAGTGGTGGCACGAGTCCTTATGTGTATGATGATGGCACGACGACAAATACCGACGGTGCCTTTACTGGATTAGTAGCGGGCACGTACAATATCACCATTACAGATGCGAATGGATGTACGACAACGTGCAGTGCAGAAGTGACACAACCGAATCCATTGACATGCAGTATCACGAGTACAAATGAGACGTGTAATGAATTTGATGATGGTACGGTAACGGCCACAGCAAGTGGTGGCACGAGTCCTTATGTGTATGATGATGGCACGACGACAAATACCGACGGTGCCTTTACTGGATTAGTAGCGGGCACGTACAATATCACCATTACAGATGCGAATGGATGTACGACAACGTGCAGTGCAGAAGTGACACAACCGAATCCATTGACATGCAGTATCACGAGTACAAATGAGACGTGTAATGAATTTGATGATGGTACGGTAACGGCCACAGCGAGTGGTGGTACGAGTCCTTATGTGTATGATAATGGAGCGACGACAAATACGGATGGTGCGTTCACGGGATTAGCAGCAGGCACCTATACGATTACGATCACAGATGCACAAGGTTGTACGACAACGTGCAGTGCAGAAGTGACACAACCGAATCCATTGACATGCAGTATCACGAGTACAAATGAGACGTGTAATGAATTTGATGATGGTACGGTAACGGCTACAGCGAGTGGTGGTACGAGTCCTGTGTATGATGATGGCACGACGACAAATACTGACGGTACCTTTACTGGATTAGTAGCGGGCACGTACAATATCACCATTACAGATGCGAATGGATGTACGACAACGTGCAGTGCAGAAGTGACACAACCGAATCCATTGACATGCAGTATCACGAGTACAAATGAGACGTGTAATGAATTTGATGATGGTACGGTAACGGCTACAGCGAGTGGTGGTACGAGTCCTTATGTGTATGATGATGGCACGACGACAAATACTGACGGTACCTTTACCGGATTAGCAGCAGGCACCTATACGATTACGATCACAGATGCACAAGGTTGTACGACGACATGCAGTGCAGAAGTAACGCAACCGGATCCATTGACGTGTAGTATCACGAGTACGAATGAGACGTGTAATGAATTTGACGATGGTACGGTAACGGCCACAGCAAGTGGCGGAACGAGTCCATATGTGTATGATAATGGAGCGACGACAAATACGGATGGTGCGTTCACGGGATTAGCGGCAGGCACCTATACGATTACGATCACAGATGCACAAGGTTGTACGACGACATGCAGTGCAGAAGTAACGCAACCGGATCCATTGACGTGTAGTATCACGAGTACAAATGAGACGTGTAATGAATTTGATGATGGTACGGTAACGGCCACAGCGAGTGGTGGCACGAGTCCTTATGTGTATGATGATGGAACGACAACAAATACCGATGGTGCCTTCACTGGATTAGCAGCGGGCACCTATACGATTACGATCACAGATGCACAAGGTTGTACGACGACATGCAGTGCAGAAGTAACGCAACCGGATCCATTGACGTGTAGTATCACGAGTACGGATGAGACGTGTAATGAGTTTGACGATGGTACGGTAACGGCCACAGCAAATGGCGGAACGAGTCCATATGTGTATGATAATGGAGCGACGACAAATACTGACGGTGCCTTTACTGGATTAGCAGCAGGTACTTACAACATCACCATCACGGATGCGAATGGATGTACGACAACGTGCAGTGCAGAAGTGACACAACCGAATCCATTGACATGCAGTATCACGAGTACGAATGAGACGTGTAATGAATTTGATGATGGTACGGTAACGGCCACAGCAAGTGGTGGCACGAGTCCTTATGTGTATGATGATGGAACGACGACAAATACCGATGGTGCCTTTACCGGATTAGCAGCAGGCACGTACAATATCACGATCACCGATGCGAATGGATGTACGACGACGTGCAGTGCAGAAGTGACACAACCGAATCCATTGACATGCAGTATCACGAGTACAAATGAGACGTGTAATGAATTTGATGATGGTACGGTAACGGCCACAGCAAGTGGTGGCACGAGTCCTTATGTGTATGATGATGGAACGACAACAAATACCGACGGTGCCTTTACTGGATTAGCAGCAGGCACGTACAACATCACCATCACCGATGCGAATGGATGTACGACGACGTGCAGTGCAGAAGTGACACAACCGAATCCCTTGACATGCAGCATCACGAGTACGAATGAGACGTGTAATGAATTTGATGATGGTACGGTAACGGCCACAGCAAGTGGTGGCACGAGTCCTTATGTGTATGATGATGGAACGACGACAAATACCGACGGTGCCTTTACTGGATTAGCAGCTGGTACTTACAATATCACGATCACGGATGCGAATGGATGTACGACAACGTGCAGTGCAGAAGTGACACAACCGAATCCATTGACGTGTAGTATCACGAGTACGGATGAGACGTGTAATGAGTTTGACGATGGTACGGTAACGGCCACAGCAAATGGCGGAACGAGTCCATATGTGTATGATAATGGAGCGACGACAAATACTGACGGTGCCTTTACTGGATTAGCAGCAGGTACTTACAACATCACCATCACGGATGCGAATGGATGTACGACAACGTGCAGTGCAGAAGTGACACAACCGAATCCATTGACATGCAGTATCACGAGTACGAATGAGACGTGTAATGAATTTGATGATGGTACGGTAACGGCCACAGCAAGTGGTGGCACGAGTCCTTATGTGTATGATGATGGAACGACGACAAATACCGATGGTGCCTTTACCGGATTAGCAGCAGGCACGTACAATATCACGATCACCGATGCGAATGGATGTACGACAACGTGCAGTGCAGAAGTGACACAACCGAATCCATTGACATGCAGTATCACGAGTACAAATGAGACGTGTAATGAATTTGACGATGGTACGGTAACGGCCACAGCAAGTGGTGGCACGAGTCCTTATGTGTATGATGATGGTACGACGACAAATACCGATGGTGCATTTACTGGATTAGCAGCAGGTACTTACAACATCACCATCACGGATGCGAATGGATGTACGACAACGTGCAGTGCAGAAGTGACACAACCGGATCCATTGACGTGTAGTATCACGAGTACAAATGAGACGTGTAATGAATTTGACGATGGTACGGTAACGGCCACAGCAAGTGGTGGCACGAGTCCTTATGTGTATGATGATGGTACGACGACAAATACCGATGGTGCATTTACTGGATTAGCAGCAGGTACTTACAACATCACCATCACCGATGCGAATGGATGTACAACAACGTGCAGTGCAGAAGTGACACAACCGAATCCATTGACATGCAGTATCACGAGTACAAATGAGACATGCAACGAGTTTGACGACGGAACGATAATGGTAGTAGCAGGTGGCGGAACGAGTCCATATGTATACGATGACGGAACGACAACGAATACTGACGGATCCTTTACTGGATTAGCAGCGGGTACATACAGTATCACGATAACAGATGCAAATGGCTGTACGACGACGTGTACAGATATCATTATCACCCAGCCAGATCCATTGACATGCACATTTGGAAGTAGTTCAAATGAGACATGTAATGAGTTTGATGACGGAACGATAACTGTAGTAGCAGGTGGCGGAACGAGTCCATATGTATACGATGACGGTACGACGACGAATACCGATGGATCCTTTACTGGATTAGCAGCGGGCACATACAGCATTACGATAACAGATGCAAATGGTTGCACAACGACGTGCGATGATGTGATCATCACCCAGCCAGATCCATTGACATGCACATTTGGAAGTAGTTCAAATGAGACATGTAATGAGTTTGATGACGGAACGATAACGGTAGTTGCAGGTGGCGGAACGAGTCCTTATGTATACGATGACGGAACGACAACGAATACCGACGGATCCTTTACTGGATTAGCAGCGGGTACATACAGCATCACGATAACAGATGCTAACGGATGTACGACGACGTGTGCAGATATCATTATCACGCAGCCGGATCCATTGACATGCACATTTGGAAGTAGTTCAAATGAGACATGTAATGAGTTTGACGACGGAACGATAACGGTGGTTGCAGGTGGCGGAACGAGTCCTTATGTATACGATGACGGAACGACGACGAATACCGATGGATCCTTTACTGGATTAGCAGCGGGCACATACAGCATTACGATAACAGATGCAAATGGCTGTACGACGACGTGTGCAGATGTGATTATCACCCAGCCAGATCCATTGACATGCACATTTGGAAGTAGTTCAAATGAGACATGCAACGAGTTTGACGACGGAACGATAACGGTAGTAGCAGGTGGCGGAACGAGTCCATATGTATACGATGACGGAACGACAACGAATACTGACGGATCCTTTACTGGTTTAGCGGCGGGTACATACAGCATTACGATAACAGATGCTAACGGATGTACGACGACGTGTGCAGATATCATTATCACGCAGCCAGATCCATTGACATGCACATTTGGAAGTAGTTCAAATGAGACATGTAATGAGTTTGACGACGGAACGATAACGGTGGTTGCAGGTGGCGGAACGAGTCCTTATGTATACGATGACGGAACGACGACGAATACTGACGGATCCTTTACTGGATTAGCAGCGGGCACATACAGCATTACGATAACAGATGCAAATGGCTGTACGACGACGTGTGCAGATGTGATTATCACCCAGCCAGATCCATTGACATGCACATTTGGAAGTAGTTCAAATGAGACATGTAATGAGTTTGACGACGGAACGATAACCGTAGTTGCAGGCGGTGGAACAAGTCCATATGTATACGATAACGGAACGACGACGAATACCGATGGATCCTTCACTGGCTTAGCAGCTGGTACATACAGTATCACGATTACTGATGCGAATGGCTGTACGACGACCTGTGCAGATGTGATTATCACGCAGCCGGATCCATTGACATGTACATTTGGTAGTAGTTCAAATGAAACATGTAATGAGTTTGACGACGGAACGATAACCGTAGTTGCAGGCGGTGGAACGAGTCCATATGTATACGATGATGGAACGACGACGAATACCGATGGATCCTTCACTGGCTTAGCAGCTGGTACATACAGTATCACGATTACTGATGCGAATGGCTGTACGACGACCTGTGCAGATGTGATTATCACGCAGCCGGATCCATTGACATGTACATTTGGAAGTAGTTCAAATGAGACATGTAATGAGTTTGACGACGGAACGATAACCGTAGTTGCAGGTGGTGGAACAAGTCCATATGTATATGATGACGGAACGACGACGAATACGGATGGAATCTTCACTGGCTTAGCGGCGGGTACATACAGTATCACGATAACGGATTCCAATGGATGTACGACAACCTGTGCAGATGTGATTATCACACAACCGGATCCATTGACCTGTATGATAGCTGGTAGTACAAATGAAACGTGTAATGAATATGATGACGGAACGATTACTGTTGTTGCAGGCGGCGGAACGAGTCCATATGTCTATGATGATGGTACGTCAACAAATACCGACGGATCCTTCACTGGATTAGCAGCCGGCACATACAGTATCACGATAACGGATGCGAATGGATGTACGACAACCTGTGCGGATATATTAATTACACAACCAGATTCACTGATGTGTTCTGCGACATCAACGGATGCTTCATGTCATGGAGAGGCTGATGGTACGATCTCTGCAATGGGTATTGGTGGCACAAGCCCGTATATGTATAGCTTGGATGGAGTGACTTATCAGACTGACGGTATGTTTACAGGTCTGGTGGCAGGAACCTATACGATTTTTGTTCAGGATGCGAATCTATGTGAATCGACATGTATGGTGACGATAGATCAACCAAACTTGCCGATGATTACATGTCCTCCTGCAGCATTGTTGGATTGTCCTGGAGATACATCAGTGGCCTCAACAGGAACTGCGACTAATCCTACATTGGATGTACCAGTGACAATTACATATGTTGATACATTGTTTGTCATGGGAGCTTGTGATGGAGCATACAGTTTTGTTAGAAGATGGACAGCGACTGATGCTTGTGGAAACACAGCAAGTTGTAACCAGAGTATCACTGTAGAGGATGTTACGCCACCGATGATAGTATGTCCTCCGGATATGCTGGTGAATTGTGAAGATGATTATGAGCCAACCGGAACTGGTTTTGCAACAGCAACTGATGATTGCGACCCAACAGTGACAATAGTACATGTGGATGAAGTATCACCTGGTGATTGTCCACAAGAACTGATCATTGAACGAACGTGGATAGGAACTGATGATTGTGGTAATGCTGATACTTGTGTACAGGTTATTACGGTCCAGGACACTATGGCTCCAGTCATCACATTCAATAATCCACTGGGGAATTACGTAGATGGGGACACAATCTATGTCCAATGTCAGTCAAATGACGATGACTGGACACTACCAGGTATTGATCCAGGTGATGTTATAATCACTGACAACTGTGATCAGAATGTTACATATGAATTCTTTGATTCATTGCAATATATAGGCGATTGTGCAGCTGATGGATTCTTCCGAGAATACCACCTACGCTGGACAGCTGAAGATGAATGCGGTAATATGTCCGACTTCGATCTTTACTTTAGGATTGTAGATACGGTTCCGCCAGTTATCGAAGGTATCGTTGATGATATCACCGTTACTTGTGATCAACTCGACAGTTTGCCATTGGTCTATGCTACTGACGGTTGTGAATGTGCCAGTTTAACTTCAGGTGTTGTCATTCTAAATGAAGAATGTGAAGGCCAATATGACATGTATATTGTATACACGGCTACCGATTGTTGTGGTAACACGGCAGTGGCATTCCAATCAATACATGTGATAGACAATACAAGTCCGGTAATTACTATGCTTGAACCAAGTTTGGTTGGTCTCGAAGACAGTAGTACGGTCGATGTGGTTTGTGAATACTTTGATTTACCGGATTGGTTCTATGACTTAGGAGAAGATGATATCACAGCGACAGATGGTTGTGGTGGAGACATAACTTATGACTTCTCAAGTACGCTCATTGAAGAGGGAACATGTCTTGACTTAGGTTACTATGAACGATATGAAGTCGTTTGGTCAGCAACTGATGATTGCGGAAATAGTTCTGATTTCACATTGTACGTGAATTTAACCGATACAGTTCCTCCGGAAATCCTATCGATTCCTGCAGGTCTATGTAATGTGCCATTGACATATGGTGATTTGGTGATTTACGAAAATTGTCCAAACTACGTTATCGACATTGACGAAGTACCCGTAGTTGATGCTAATTGTCCCGATTTGAATTTGGTTGACTACAACGTCACAATCAGTGATGCATGTGGCAATCAGACATTTGCCACAGTAAGGGCTGTATATGGAAATATTCCTGAAGCGGTATTTATCTTTATGAATCCAGACATCCATGGCCTTTCAGATGGAGATTCAATTAACGTGGAATGTCTGCATGATGAAAATGGGAATATTATTATCCCATTTGATGCTGACGATGTTGAGGTTTACCAAGGATGTTTGGAAACAACAATTTCGTTCGATGCTGAATTCATTGGAGCAGGATCTTGTACACAAGATGGATTTGTTGAATTGTATGAATTGACATGGACCATGACTGATCCATGTGGTGATGAGCAATCCATATCATTGATTGCTAAAATCGTGGATAACGAAGCACCAATTATTCCAGACTTTATGCCAGTCGTTTTGATGGATTGCTCAGGCGATTATCCTGCCATAAATGCAATTGATGGGTGTGGTGAAGTTTCGGTGACTATTGATAGCACTGTGACAAATGGAGCCTGCTTCGGTGAAGTAGATATTATTCGAAATATTCACCTGGAGGATAATTGTGGAAATACCACAGATTATCAACAATTAATTCAAATACGTGATTTGACAGGACCAGCATTTACTGGAATACCTGACGATAGTTGCGATGAATTTATTGAAGCGAACGTCACGGCTTATGATTCTTGTAGCGGAGCTACTCCGGTCATTGAATTCGTGATCGATACCATGGCGTGTGACGACGGATATGTGATTACAAGAACTTGGACGGCAGAGGATGATTGTGGAAATGTTACATCGGAAACACGGGTCAGTGTATTTAATGACAATACACCGCCTACTTATGCTCCTGGTATAGATCTCTTGCAAGGTGTTAGTTCAGGAGGAACTGTCTATATCGATTGTGTGGATGATGATATGACAATTCAAGAGGGAGATGTAATTTTCATGGATGCATGTACTCCAGAAGTGGAAATCGAGTTTGAATCAGACGTAACCATTCATCCGATCTGTGCTGAAGGATTGTTGCGGGAAGAGCATTTAACATGGACTGGAACAGATCTTTGTGGAAACGCAACAGTGTTTGAGGTATATGTTCATTACATTGACCATACGCCGCCTCAATTGTTCCGTACACCAGAGGACATCATAATTCATTGTGGGCCATTGCCTGAGCCTGTCGAGGTAATTGCGGTTGATTTCTGTAGTCAGGCCTATGTCGTTGTTGCAGATGATCTGGTTGAGGAAACAGAGGGATACGAAATTTGGCATCGTCACTATACAGGGTTTGATGCTTGTGGTAATAGCACCAATTACATACAAACGATTACGCGAATTCTTGAGAGTGATCTAGCTTGTGAAATCCAGGTACCTGAGGAAATCGAATGCGATTCTGAATATGAAATGACAGTAATTGTTACTGGTGGCACTGAGCCTTATTCATATGACTGGACAATCATTGGACCTGATTGTTTCATTAAAGGAAATCCAAACGAACAGACGGTGGATGTCTTTATCGGCTTTGGAGATGTAACCTTAATCGTGACGGTAACGGATGCAAATGGTTGTCAAACATCCTGTGAAGTCTTCATCAGCTGTACCATAGATGGTGATGAACCTCCAGTACGTCTTGGTGATGCATTGGAAGGACAGGATCAAGCATTTAAATATGTGACCCATTATCCTGACCCCGTTACCGACGAGGTGACGATCGAAATTGAAAGTGATCAGGATATAGATGGTGTCGGATTCGCTTTATATGACATGGCAGGAAGGACTATTGAAATTTCGACTATTGACCTGTCTAAAGGACTTCATCCATATGAAATCTCTACCAGGTCATTGCCGGCGGGTGTTTATACTGCTCTTCTAAAAGATAAAGGATCAGCAGCTGTCTTTAGATTTATTAAAATTGAATGAATGATATGATTTTCCCTGGTGATCTAATTGATCATCAGGGAAAATTCATTAAAATTAAAAGGACGAATAGCGGAGTTGACAAAAAACAGGGAAGCTCCGTAGATGGTATTAATTTGTGTGAGCATTTTCCTTGTCTCTGGCTACTTTGTTTTGAGATTAAACACTATGTTAAAGAAAGGGGACTTACGAATTGGGAATAGAAAACTGTTAGATGTGGTGATGTCATCAACTTCTGCGTAGATGTCCTCCTTTTCCGATTGATGATAACATTGTGCTTATTTCAGCTCGGATAACCGCTAAGAACGAGCCATTGGGTATTTGACTAGACCATCGAAAGCTAGTTTACGAGATAATTTGAATTAAAAGGATGATAGTGATCGGCCTTAGAAATTGTGATAATGAGTCATTTCGCCAATCAGTTTTAAAACCAATTGTATAGTCTTCGGGGATTCAGATCTGAGATAGAGCCACTTTGTTTCTTATTTCGAGACTGGAATTGCAATGATCAAGACCCATTCAATCAAACAGTTACTCCGAATGAAGCCCGCAATTCCGTAGACGAAATAAAATGCTATCGTCTATTTAAAAAGTACATGAATCTTTACATTCCGTTTGCCATCACCCACTCGAAGCGATATTCGCTTTCATTGGATTTTAGGCGTTGGGCAATGCGAGTCAGTCTGTCAGGAAGCTTCATAAGGTAATCTCGCGCTTTTTCGGCCTCAGAGGTGAGGTCGCTCATATGTTCAATGTCCCAATGAACGTTCAATTTTTTCAATATATCAATATAATCCATGCTGGTATAAACACCGAGCCGCTGGGCAGCCATAGAAAACTCCAAAAACGCATCAGCAGCTCGACCAGATTCACGTAACATTTGAGAAGGCATAACTATCTTCTTTCTCATCATGTCAGCGAATGCATTCATCATTTGGCTTGGGTCCATTTTGAAGATCTCCTGAACAAAGCTTCGATAGGCGAGGTGATGTCGCATTTCATCACCTGCTATTGTCTTGCAAATACGGCTCAACAGACGATTCCCTTTAGCCAGGGCGAGCTCTCCCACACGTTTGTGTGAGACATAAGTAGCCAACTCTTGAAAACTCGTGTAAACGAAATTTTTATATGGATCACGATCCGTACCCGGGTCAAAACCATCATTAATCAAATGGTGAGTTGATTGTTCCACCTTTTTCATATCAACACGACCACTGATATAGAGATATTTGTTCAACAAATCGCCATGTCGATTCTCTTCGCCTGACCAATGACGAACCCAAGTGCTCCAACTGTTATTTGCTCGTTGGTCGACACCTTCCATATCCAATAACCAGGATTCATAGGTAGGCAGTGCTTCTTCAGTAATCATATCACCAATGAGAACTACCCAAAAATCATGGTCGAGTTCTTTGCATTCTTCTTGAATTAAGGAAATTCGGTCGAAGAAATCTTCATCACGGCTATCAGGTAAAAAATCTGCCGGTTGCCAGATCTTATCTACAGGTAAGAGGAACTTGTCCATAAAACTCCCTACTGAAGCTTCAATGGTGCGCATGACCTCTAATCGTATATTTTCTAATGACATATTTCTTATGATTGAGTCCGTTAAAGGTACATATTCCTATTTACCTCACCATATCTCATCAATTATCTACTCTGACAATAAAGCTCCCTTTGTGGCATCAACATATCAACCCACAATTAAAAAAGCAAATTGAAAGTACTCATGTTTCAGTTTTTGACGAATCAGGCAAAAGGAGTTTGGGCTGTTAATTTGATAGAAATACAAATGCCATACCGTAGATTACATAAGCGAAATAATCTCTTCTTTTTTTCGCTTTATCACAGTTAATTCTGATGGAGTAGGGGAGGCCTCCTCAGCCAAACATATGTGCTTGTGGGCTAGATTGAAATTATTTTTTTTGAGATATAGTTCAGCGCCAACTGAATGATAAAGTATGGAACTTAATTCGCTATTAATTTCTACGAATAAATTTTCAGCTTGATAAAGATTATTTAATTGAATCAAGACTATAATCTGATTGAGTATAATTTGATCACTGGGTTTGATCGTATAGATTCCTCGATAATATTCCAAAATAATATTCCAATTGGTTTGTTCAAATGTTTTAGCACGGGCATGCTCCCCAGAAATTGCAGCTTCCAAATGATATGCTGATATTGTTTTTCTTTCCCCGGATACATTTAAATGATGGCGCCCAACGTCAATTAAATCTTTATTCCATAATTCTCGATTTTGGTCTGCCAACAGAATGATCTGGCCCTGGTCGTCGAGACGACTGTCAAAACGAGAGGCATGAAAGCACATCAATGCCATCAGCGCATGATTGTCAGGGTGATGCGTTATATCATGATCAACGATTAGTTTGCACAGCCGCATAGCTTCATAGCACAAATCTCGCCGAATATGTTCTTCATTTCCCGATGAGTAATAACCTTCATTAAAAAGTAAATACAAAATAAATTGCACTTCTACAAGCCGATTTTTTAATTCCTCACCAGCAGGTATGTAGAGCCGCAGGTTATTTGATTTTAAAAAATTACGTGCGCGTTGAATTCGTTTTTTTATTGTTTCGACTTTACTAAGCAGACCTTTTGCAATTTCCTTTGAACTAAATCCGGAAGCAATTTTTAAAGTAAGAGCAATTTGATCTTTCACTGCCAATTTTGGGTGACAGCAAGCGAAGATCATCCGCAATTGATTATCTGAAACCTCTGAGTCCATAAATAATTCTTCTATATAAACTGAGGCAGGCCCTGAGATGATTGACTTGATTTCACGATTTTTTGTCGACTGTTTCTTTCGGATGTAATCAATGGCCTTTCGTTTTGCCGTGGTCATTAACCAGGCAGAAGGATTATCTGGGATTGTTTGTGTACGCCAGGTTTGAAGTGCCTGGGAGAACGTTTCTTGGGCGATATCTTCGACGACATCAATATATTGTAATCCCAGGAATCGCGATAGACTGGCGACCATTTTTCCATACTCATGTCGGAAAAGATGGTCCACCAGTATTTCAGAAGAATGCTTTGTTGTCATTCGAACACCATAACTTCTCTAACTTCAACGGTACCACCAATATCAAAGTCAGGATAGTCCCTTGCAACTTCGACGGCAGCATCCAGGTTTTCAGCTTTGATAACATAATAACCACCAATCAACTCCTTACCTTCAACAAAAGGACCATCACTGATGACTGCATCTTTCCCATTCATGTGTTTGCCCTGCGGCATGAGGGCATTACCATGTGCGATGATGCCCTGTTCTTCCATTTTTCCGTGCCATGCCCACCATTTGCCCATCTGCGTCTGGGTTTCTTCCGGAGAAAGGCCTAATGAGCCGTAATCTGCGCCTAAAAAAATCATCATAAAATCTTTCATGTCAATCTCAATTTAATATTTAACAATAAACATATCACTATCATGACGAAACCAATCGGCGATAGGGGACATGATTACAATAAAGATTGAAAATTAGTTGAAAATCACGCTATCGCTTATATTCTAGTGGCATATGTATGGGTAAACGTACGAACCTAGCTAAAAATTGACACTAGCTTTATGTTGACCTCGAACTATGTACGTACACATTGTATAGAGAACATTCTCACCAAATGCAGACACCCGACTGTTGATTCTTCTCGAATTGGATAAAATGTCATGTCATCACGTCATGAACTTCTTGTAGATCTTCTGGAAGTACACCAAGTTGCTCAGCAAGAACTAAATTGAGAAAATATGATGAAAATTGACTATCATTAAATATGATAAATTACCGAATAATATTGATAATTTTCCGTCGACGAAGAACGGTAAATCATAAGAATTGCATTATATCGATATGTAAACCTGAACAAAATCTCATGCCTCAAATAGGCAAAATATTTTGAAAGCGTCCTGTGGAAACACGAAATCAAACAACCTCAAATAAGTAAGAATGAATTTTTTAAAATTTCTGCTAAAATCACTATCCGACATAATAAAGAAATTACCGGTGCAGTGGCTATTAAGTATAAAGTCATTTTTAAAATGGCTCAATAAGCTATTAAAAGGCTGGTGTTCCGAAAAAAAACCTCACTCCGCACGGGATACTATAGATGAAAAATGTGGTCCTATTGATCATCCATCATTTCATCGAGCTGACCCGTTAATCTACTCTCAAAAATATCTGAAGAGCTTAGGTCTGGCAGTGACCTGGAACAATCCGGATATTATTTTAAAAAAGGATGGGATAGTGGTAACAGAAAATGATTTACTGCCTGATACGGATTATGTGATTGAATCGACGATATGGAATAATTCGTATGAAGCACCAGCTGTTGGCGTAGGAGTGGATGTCTCGTTTCTTTCCTTTGGTGCAGGGACCACAAAACACAATATTGGACATAAGTCTATCAACCTGGGAGTAAAAGGAGGTGCCAATCATCCCGCCAGGGTAAAAGTCATTTGGCGAACACCTATCACTCCAGGGCATTATTGTTTACAGGTTGATATAGACTGGTTTGATGATGTCAATCCTGCAAATAACATGGGTCAAAATAATGTGCGCATCGAAGAACCACAATCACCGGCACAATTTCAATTTAAATTAAAAAACGATACGCCTGAGACACAACGGTATAGATTGGAACCGGATTCATATGAACTGCCAACTCAGAAAGATTGCGAAACGATTATCAAAAGAGAATCAAACAAAAACAAATGGAAGCGGATTTTGGACGCTCATAATGCAGATAATTTTCCTGTTCCTCAAGATTGGAATGTTGAGATAATCCCACGTACGTTAAGCCTACAGTCAAATGAGGAAACGACTATTGAAGTGCATATTAATCCACCAAGTTCATTTATTGGAAAAATGGCTTTTAATGTAAATGCATTTTATGGTAAGAATAAATTCGCCGGTGGAGTAACATTATATGTTTCAAAATCTTTATAAAATTTAATTATGGCATTCGCAGAATATACCAAATGTATCAAACCCTCAAGCTTTGTCGACCTGACGCCGGAGGGATTGGCAGGAAAATTATATGTCGGTGCGGCTGGGCTTAGTTTTTTAAGTATGATAGCGTTAGCTGCTTTCGTTGGTTCAACAGCTGCTATCATTAACGCCATTGTTTTGTTAACACAGGTTATTGTATTTTTAGCGTGGTGGCTCTACGGCAGATTGATTTGCCTGGGTGATGATGCCCGTAATTGTGCCATTATCGGGAAAGTCACGTTCAAGGGTTCCAACCCTAAGAAGAAAGGAGGTGATAATGATTTTACCATGAATCTATTGCTCGCACCACGAGACAATTATGACGAAGATGTTAAAAAAGTGGATTTCGTCCCTGACTTGCCTCAAGGTCATTTATATACTGACCATCCGGATATTCTAGGATTAGGAAAAGCATATGCAGGAGGGGATGATAGTGATCGTAAATATTGGCAAGGTTTACATATAGAATTCGAAGGTCGAGGCATTTATGATTTATATCTCTTATCAATCGCGATGATTGCTCTTTTAATTGCAGCCCTATTTGTGCCCTGGCCGTGGAATCTGATACTGGTAGCTCTTGCGTTTCTGTTAATTCTGGCAAAATTTATTCACGGATTATTTGATGACAAAGACAGTCCCAATTTGGACACACCTTTGGATACGGACTCCAATGGCGGTACCATTTATAAGGGAGTAGTAGTTGTGCTCAAGGGTGAATGGATATACGATTCAGGACATTTAGATGGAAAAAATGAAATTCATCCGATAAGAGAATGTATGATAATCGGGGAGCTTAAAGGCGATGCTAAATGGAGTGATCTGATTTTTACGGATCCTGACACACAGTTGGAACTAGATTATGGTAGTGCCGCGAATATTGAAATCATTCGGGATCATTGGTGTGGAGCTTTTAAGGATGCAAATGATGCAGAAGATGAAGGCAGCCGAGATGATCCAAAAAATGACTGGGGTATTCATCCATCCATTGATGGTTGTAAGGCACCGATTATAGTCTTGTAATGCTTCGTGTACATTTTATGGAAACCATTGATGGATCTGATCGAGGAGGTTGGAAAGAAACAGGGGTACACTTCTCGTTTATATCTATTTAACATAATATTAATTATAGGCAAATAGGATTCAATCAGCTGAGCCTACAACAAATCAGCATTGTTGGTAGCTAATCCAGCTATTCGCTTACAACCTGATTGAATAGATGATTAGGAAATTATCCATCTCTGATGAATGCAATTTGACAGTCAATGTGATTTGTATTAATTAGGTCCGGAGGCTCATCATAAATTATACTATTCTTCATGAAAAAAGCATTTGCCGGATTTGGTACAATCGATCGTACACAGTCAGGATTAAACGAATTTCTAAAAACTTTTCCATTTTCAACCGCCTGAGAATCGCGTAGAGTAAATGAAATTCTATTGATGTACGAATCTGCTCGTATCAGACCAGTATAAAAACAACTACAGTCTATAAGTGTATCATTCGAAAAATCAATGTAGTTCGTATACGCATCCTCATGATAAAACGATTCGCCGACTTGATTTAATCGAAAAATGGTCCGGCATTGAAGCGGATTTCCAAAAAATGACCATTCGTGAACTGCATAAGAATCGCATAGAACAGATGAAATTCAACTGATATTCAATTTTGATAGTAGCAGACCGAGAATGAGCCCTACTTCTGATTGAGGCTGTATCCTACTGAATTGAATGTCAATTTTTCTATTTAACATAATGTGAGGATAGGGCTCAAAATCACACTTTTTCCAATTTCAACAAGGTGTTAAAGGTATTCCCAATCAAGGGGAATGTTTCAACCACTCTCAATCCGGCTTCTGGGATCAAAGGCAACAGGTCGTCGAGCTTGAACATCTTACTATTCCCATTTGCAATACTTGTGAAATAAAGTGATAAGGCAATGATCGAATAAGATCCCGCTTGATAGCGCTGATTGTCCCAAAAGGACTCCATTATATAAATAGTTGTATTTTCATTTGAAGCGTTACATACTTTTCTTAAAATATTGATAATATCCTCAGACGAAAAACAATCCAAGAATTGACTCATCCAAATCACATCTGCTCCGCCGGGTAATTTACTTTCTGGTTCCAATAAATCACAGGCATAATATTCTACCCTGCTTTGCAAATTCAATTTTGATAAATTATTCTTTGCTGTGGCGATTTGCCCAGGCAAGTCCACGATCGTTATTCTAACGTCGGTGTCTTTCTTGCAACACTCTATTGTCCATTTTCCTGTATTTCCTCCAATATCAATCAATTGATTGACTGATTCAGAGAATACGATGTCCAAGGCATGAGGGAACGAATCAGTGCTATAATAATGATCAAAGGCGAACCAGGATTTTCTGACTTCAGGAGCAAGATCAGCCAGTGCATGATACACTGTTTTATGTTGACCAAAAACTTTTAATCCTTCAGGTTTACCATTTCTTACAGATGCTGTTAAATATTTTAATCCATCATAGCAAACGTCCTTAGTGAAATTAATATTTACATTGGTTAATTCGTCCGACCTCAAAAACACTCCAATTTTAGTCAATTTATATAAACCCTCATCTGTCCGATCAACCACATTGGTTGCAAGTCCGGCTTCCAGGAGAACTCGTATTCCGTATGAAGATAAATTTAAATGCTTGCCAAGATCCGAAGCAGAGATTCCGGTTTTACTTTTTTTAATTTCATTCAATATTCCCAATTCTCTCATGGCTACAATGGCTTGAAAGAAAAAGGGCCCAAAAGCCAGTTTTTGTGCCTCGAATTTTGCTTCAAGAACCGTCATAGATTTATTCATGCTTAATTAATTGTTCAGATTAACGCCAAAAATATTGAAAAGAATACAACATATTAAATTAGATAAATCGGTATGATGAAATGGAAATGCTAGCCTCTACCCTATTTCCGACCGATAACTTCTATCATTTGGGGAGTAAAGCATAATGCACCTTTTGTATTCTCCAACCGTTCCCAGTCCTCCAGGGCCTCATGCATAGTGGATTCGGAGAGGAGTCCGAATTCAACTACACGTGGCAAATAGATGTGAAGAAAGGTCTTAGGCCAGTACCAGGTAAGATCACCTGGATGGCATATTTTAGAAAGCGGCCTCGACGATACGACTTCTAATTCCGCTGATTGAAATAGTTGAGCCATTTGACTTCCAACGTTAATGTTTCCGGGGGCTTGATCAAAACTTGCAAGAACCGATTCAAGTGCTACTTTAACTGAATGACTATAAGGTTCTGTTTGAAAAGATTTCCAATTGAAATATTCTTGTACGATAAAAGTGCCTCCTTTCCGCATGGCAGCGGCTATCTTATTAATAATTTCTTCCGGATTATCCAACCAGGCCAACGCCCAGCGGCAATAAACGCCATCCAGACTATCAGGCTGTAGAGACATATTTAGAAAATCCGTCTGCTGGGTTTCTATCGGCAGTCCATGAAGTGATTTTATTTCTTCGAGAAATGTGATATAGTGTTGTGATTTGTCCACAGCAATGACGGTTCCTGTAGATCCGACCATATAAGCAAGATCACGTGTTGCAAATCCGGGACCGCACCCCAAATCAAGAATGGTCTGACCTTGTGTAAATCCTGCGATCTTCCACGATTCATAGGCTTCCGAAGCCCATACTTCATGCTGAAACCCAAGACGATGTAGTTCTGCTTCGTGAGTGCCCAAAACATATTCGTTGCTTTCATTCAGGTGGCTCTGTTGTTGATCAAATTGCCGATTCAACAATGAAATGGTGGCAAAATGATGGTCGTCATGCTCTGCAACGAAATACATCAAATCAATGAGCCGCATGGGCTTAAGGAGCCGTGGATGGAGGCAAAAAGCGGATTCTGCAATGTGGGCATGTTGCAGACATCGTTGCACTAATTCACTCCGTGATTTCTCAAAGTTCTTCAATATCTCTTCTAAATTGGATTCATTGTGTGCCGCACCTTCTGTTTTTTGATTAGTCAGGTCGGCTGCCCGCATCATCTCCTTACCTTCAATCATATCTGCCACTCGACCTATCCAGAGCACTTCAAGGTCATGTAGATGTCCGGCATGCTCCTGAATACTCCATCGATCATTTAACCGCTCCGACCTGTCTGTCGGCCTAGCCGACTTTACTTTTTCACGCAGACGCAATGGTGCGTCGCCAAGCCGCTCAACAAGATTTGAAAATGTCGTAGTCAAATGATCAAAATCAAATTTGCGATCGAACCAGGCTTCTCTTTTATTCTCATTACTCATGTATACTTTTTATTCAATTTAAGATCAAGTCATTCTTGGAAGTAATATGAAAGAACGCTTGTTGTTAGTTTGAAGGTAAGGCAAAAAAGTGCAGAATTTAAGTCAATAGTTTAACTCCGCGACTTATTAAAATAGATTATGCATCTTTATTCATCTTAAACTTATAACTCCTTATGCCTGATTTGATGCAGATATTAGAAATTCTGGCGACAATCAGTGGTATTTTATGCGTTTATTTACAAACACGTGAAAAAATATTGGCCTGGCCTTTCGGACTATTGAGCGTAAGTATTCTCGTCTTTGTATTTTATTCTTCCAGGCTGTATTCAGATGTTATTCTTCATGTTATTTATATCGGATTGAATATTTACGGATGGTGGTATTGGTCTGCCAATGTCGACAAGACGGACCACACACCAATTCAATCATTGAGTAGACGGATGTTTATAATATGGGCTTTCATCATAGTGCTAGGCGCCATCCTTTGGGGATTTGGGATGAATGCTATCACCAACGCTGACCTTGTTTATTTTGACGCATTCACCACCGTTGGTAGTCTTTCTGCTCAATATTTACTTGCGCGTAAGGTCATTCAAAATTGGATCATTTGGATTATAGTCGATGTCGTGGCGGTGAATGTTTACGTCATTAAAGAACTTTATTTTACCGCTTTTATGTTCTTTGTTTTTTTACTTCTCTGCATTAAAGGATATCGGGACTGGAAGAGGTCTTTGGCTAACCAACTCCAATTGTCCTAAGCCCTATTTTTTTATTCTGGAGACCGCACGATTAAAAATTTTTCTCAACTGGGATTCAGGTATTTCGCTGACTCGCTTGATTTCTTTGACTGGAGAACCGGATTCACACATTTCCAATCGAAAAATTTCGATGCCATACCATTCATTGAATTTGTAACCCATACGTTCCCAAACGCCTACTGATTCAAATCCATAATTGATATGAAATGCGTGACTAACCTTATTTGGGTGTGTCATAACGGCCATCGAGCTACGATATTCCTGAACTTTCAACAGATCATGGACGGCCTGATACAATGCCCGGGCCACCCCTTTGCGCCTGAAGTGTTCATGCACATATACGGAAACCTCAGTGATCCATCGATAAGCTTTGCGGTATCTGAATTCAGATGCGTAAGCATAGCCCGCAATATCATTTCCTATCTGACAAACCAACCAGCAATGTAGCTTTTGGGCGGCTGTAATTCGCTGAATCATTTGATTTACACCAGGTGGTTCCAATTCGAATGTGATGGCCGAATTCAGCACGAAAGGTTCATATAATGACAGAACTGCTGCAGCATCGGCAGGCATGGCCAATCGAATGAGAATAGCTGAATCTGTTGGATGAGAAGTCCCGGTCATCAACATGAAATTACAAAACCATAGCTCATGTACCCATGCAAAATGCCATATTTGTTCCCGGAGCTATTTGGAGGACCATGATGAAGAACAGACTTATTCTGGTAACTGGTATTTTTCTGATTTCGATTTTCATTTCGAATGGGCAAACGATGTTGATCGATGAAGACTTTACTGATTGGACTTCCGACCATCTACAACATGTAGATCAATTAGATGATGGTCCGATTAACTCGCTGGATTTTCATCAACTGTGGATCGCTGATGATGATGAAAACATCTATTTGAGAATAGAGGTTGGTCGTGAAATAGAAATACAAGAATTCGATGAATTATTTCTTTATATCGATATTGACAATAACCCTAATACGGGTGTCTCGACCCAGCAATTTGGAGCTGATTTAGTTTATGGATTTGGAGCACGAGAAGGAATATTAAAAGTCGGTAATTTTATCTATACAATTTATCATAATGATATTAATTTGGTCACGCTACCAACGGTCAGTTCAAATCAATTCGAAATTTCATTTTCGAAAACGATCAATTATTTCCAGGGCCAACTTCATATATCCAGTTCAATCATTAATGTAGTCTTAGCTGATGAAAACTTCCTTGGAGACCGTATTCCGGACGTTTCAACCATTGCATATTCCATGCAATCAGCGGAATATCTTCCTCCCGACTACCAATTAACAAAAGAAATCGAAGATGATTTGCGCATCATCTCTTACAACGTTTTGTCAGATGGCCTTTTTGAATCGGATCGCCAACCGGCCTTTCGGCGAATTATTCGTGCCATGATTCCCGACATTGTTTGCTTTCAGGAGGTATATGATCATACCCCATTGCAAGTAGCGCAACTCATGGAGGTTTTTCTTCCATCCGTGCAAAACGAACAATGGTATTATAGTGGCGTCAACCCCGATATCATTATTGCCAGCCGCTACCCTATTTCGGCGACAGGTTCATCTGATGGGAATGGCATATTTGAAGTCCTGGTCCATGACCAGAAAATCGTTATTGCTGATGCCCATCTTCCTTGTTGTAATAATGACGAAGATCGACAGCATGAGGTTGATAGATTAATGAGTTTTATTCGCAATTCAATTGAAGGTCTAACTAATATTTTTATTGAAGAAGACACCCCCATTTTTATTGTGGGTGACATGAATCTAGTTGGCAATAGACAACAACAACACTCTCTTGTTTCCGGTGATATTTTCGCAGAACATTTGTATGGATCAGATTTTGACCCGGATTGGGACGGAAGTTCGTTGGACGATGTCAGACCATTTGCTACCGGCAGGCCTCATGCCGTTACCTGGTATAACGCCTTCGGATCTTTTCCTGCAGGGCGGTTGGATTACTTGCTTTATACCGGCTCGGTAGTGGATCTAAGTAATGGTTTTGTATTAAATACAACGAATCTTTCAGCACAAGAATTAAATCTCTTCAACTTGCTCTCAACCGATGTGGAAACTGCTTCTGATCATCTCCCATGTGTCATGGATGTTGACTTAATGCCTGAAAGTGGGCAGATTGAAGTGACCGAAGGTGTCGAAGGGATACAGCTATATCCGAATCCTGCAACTGAACAGATTACATTAAAATTTGACGTCAATGTTTCCGGTGAGGTATCAATTCTGGTAATTGATGCAGGTGGAAAAACTTGTCACGCTTTTGAGACTGTTTTGTATGAAGACAATTATTTGAATGTCCCTATTAAAGGAATTCCAAATGGCGATTATATACTACAAGTAGGAATTGATAATAAATTTTATAATAGAAAATTCGTGAAGAATTAATATTCGCCTTCAAAGTGGAGGATATATTTTATTTTAATTCAAAGTTCTTGCCTGTTTCGTACCCCAGTTCAAATAATTTCACCTTGTTTGTCGTGCTGTAGGTTGGATATTTATTTAATTCTGGCGGTGACACAAGAATATCACATAGGTCAATTTCAATTTTATTATTATTAAGATGATAGATGTCCACTGCTCTTTGGATTAAACGTCGACGGCTAGGTAGCTTGGAGTAGCTTTTTTCTTTGAATGGCAATAAATTAACTCCTATCAAGATGTCACAATCATAACGAATACTAGATGCAGGTAAATTCATTGTAAGGCCACCATCCAGGTAAATATTTCCATTTTGATGAAACACATTGAAGACTCCCGGAATTGCTGAAGCCGCCATTACAGCATCGACCAGACTTCCTTCATTTAGTATTTCTGTATGTCCATTGGCAATGTTTACAGCATTGATTTTAATGGGGAGTCGAACATCGTCAAAGGTCAGATCACCGAGGAACTCCAGTAAATATTTCTTAAGTATGGCAGTTGGATTGAATTTTGACTTAATCAGCATATTTGGTTCGAAAAACAACGCACGCATGCGGCTTGGAAAGCGTTCCATGACCAACTTTAGGTCTTTGTCAACAGCATATAATGCACCGGCAATAGCACCGGCACTTGTGCCACTGAGCACGTGTACTTCAAAGCTCCGCTCCTGAAGTGCATGAAGAAAGCCGTTGTGAAAAAAACCCCTGATTCCACCGCCTGATAGGGCAAGTCCAATTCTTTTCATAATGTTCGATTTACCCTTTTTCCCAACTAACATTAAAAAAGGGCCGATACAAAGGTATCGACCCAATTTGTTTTAGCGAAATACACGATTGTGAATCACGCCTTATTCTTTGATAATTCGGGAAACACCAACACCGGTTGTTGTTCGCGCCTCCACAAAATATGCGCCTGACGAATAGTTCGACATATCGATGGTCATGGTTGACGAATTATTCTTCAATCGATTAATAAGTCTACCTGTTAAATCGTATAGGTTCACTTCAAGAATCGTTACGTCACCTTCCAGGTGAAATGATGCCTGTGTCGGATTTGGATACAATCTGTTAATTCCGACAGATTCGATTGAATTTGTTCCTGACACCTCCACAATATCTGCTCCACTTCTGGGTAGAATCTGATATCCTGAAGTATAAGGAGAAGACCCATCGAATTGACCACCGAGTCCTGTGACATCGAATGCCCCAAGTGGAACCGGTACATCAAAGTCGATATCAGAATCGATACGCATGAGAATTGTATCCACTCCGTTTGTAGCAAGCACATTGGCACTTGAGGAATTGTCAGGCCATTGCGCTGTGTCCAAAAGGGTGAGGTTCTTGATTGCGATGAAGGATCCTTCGCTATCTTCTGAAGGCGCCGTGATCACATCAGGATCAAGAATTGGATTATCGGTAGAATTGACAAGTATGATGTCAGGTTCTACACGAGTTAATCCATTAAATTGATTAATAACACCACTGACTGTCAGTTCATCACCTTCGGTGACGGTATAGGATGGACTACTCGCTGTTGTCCTTACAAAGATACCATCATTGTTTCCATCAATCAGGAAGAATTCCAAGCCCGAAGATCTGTAATTTGGCCCGTGCACGACACCGGTGAGTTCAACAAGACTGTCCACATAAAGAGAATTTCCATCCAGGTCGTTTTGTCTTACAGTCGCAATAGGCAAAGGAACATACGGACTAACAACAGTTATCGTTCCTGTCATGCCAAATCCAACGTGTGGATCACATTGATAATTGTAAATTCCAGCTAATGTAAATGTGTGTGCAAAAGTCCAATTCAAGGCCGCAACACCATTGTCGAATCCTTCCGGATTGTTTGGATAAGTATTTAAGCTTCCATTCACATTATGGATACCCGTAACATTTGTCCATACCACTGTCTCACCCACTTCGACAACGAGATTAGCCGGTGAGAAGAAGTTATTCTCTACGTCGACATAGTAATCACCCATTTCACGAACAAGTACATTACCTGTCATACCTACTCCAAAGTGAATATCACAGTGATAATCGTTATTCCCGGGATTGCTAAATGCATATTGATACGACCAATCTGCAAGTGCGGGAGCACCGCTTAAAAAGTCTTCAGAGTTATTTGGGAAAGTGGTCAAAGACCCGTTCACATTGTGCGTTCCTTCAATATTATCCCATTGCACAATATCTCCAACGTCAACAACAAGTATATTAGGAATGTATTCAAAGTTACGTGCTGTAACCACGTGATCAGGGGTAACCATACCACCGGTATAAGATTTTAATGGAACGGGTGTAGCGGCAGTAGCATTGGTCGTTTCTCCATCCAGCGCATTAACACCACTAAATTGCCAACTAAATAACATAAAAGTGGTCCCATCGGGTCCGGTATTTGGAAGTCTTGCAGCCCAACCATCCAGATGTTCCCAAGGCATTCCGGTACCGTCCGCATTAACTTCTCCAAATACGTCTATGACTGTTCCATCATAGAATAACTCAATGGCGTCATCCCCGTTGATGAATACACTTCCATTCACAGCGTCTACAAAATCGCTGGGAAATCCAAAGAATGCCATGAAGTTGTCCGCATCACTGGATATATAAATATATTGGCCCATCGAGACTGATCCTCCGGGCAAGGTATATTCCGGTGTTCCAGTCGGACCACTACCATTGTTTGCTGATGAAAGTCCCATTAAAGACAGATCCGGTACATCTTGAGTAAAATAAATTTCAACGCCTTTAGGTGTTCCACCGGATAATGGTCCGTCAAAGACAGCCGTGATTACGGCTTGTCCGGACATAGTTTGTAAAAGCATTAGAGAGATAAAAAGAGTAAATAGTGATTTCATGAGTTGTAGGTTTTTTGTATACCTAAAAGTACAAATTGTAAACAGAAGACAAGAGATATTTGATAGGAAGAACAGATAAAAAAATCCGGACTTTTTGGGAACGGATGCATTCGAC
Organism: Saprospiraceae bacterium; assembly: GCA_965249735.1. Classification (GTDB taxonomy): domain Bacteria; phylum Bacteroidota; class Bacteroidia; order Chitinophagales; family Saprospiraceae; genus JANQSS01. Next base: position 127,109 of record CBDFMS010000019.1, read on the forward strand.
TATTTATGCTATTCAAGCGATAACATAGATTCCGCATCAGCTTTGTGAGCCTGTAGGATAGAAAAACTGTTCAAGCACAACCTTCCCCTCCTGCACCTCATAAACACAAATTTCTTCCATTCGCTGACGTGCCCCTCCTTTAAACGTGGCATCCATCACCATACCACATGAAAAATGATTGCCACAGACTACCGGATCTGTAATCGATGAATCATGCATTTCTTCGATCATCTCACCCCAGTGTTTTCCTTTCTCCTGGATGCCGGCAAGTCCCTGGACGCGTTGCATAGGCACACCTTCCGGTTCCATGCTGACAACATCAGGAGAATACAATTCCTCATAGCATTGTTGATATTTTCCTTCGCGACAATAGCTTACCAATTTGTTTGCAATTTCTTGTGTAGTCATTTTATTTTAATATTTGTTTGAGAAATAGATACAATTAATTCAACAGGGTGTACATGGAAATAGTTTTGCACTCACCTCGAAGGCGTAGAGTCCCTCGAATACAACGACAAGAATTTAAACAATTATTGAAATAGGTTAAGTCAAACTCATTTCAATTCGTTTCTCAAGCGCCATCACCTCCGCTTGAAAATCACTGTCTGTGTCGATTAAGTTTTTGACAGATTTGATGGCATAAATAACCGTGGTATGATCTTTACCACCAAAATTTTGCCCGATGCTCTTTAAGGACTTTTTTGTCATTTTCTTAGATAGAAACATCGAAATTTGGCGTGCCACAACAACTTCCCGGGCACGCGACCGTGATAGAATCCGATCAAGCGGCATGGCGTAATGCTCGGCAACTATTTCCTGGATGCCTTCAACAGTAATTTCTTTCCGTCCACTGTTAATGTAACTGGTCACTACTTGTTTGATAATGGGCATAGTCAACTCATATCCGTTCAACTTGATTTGGGCAAGAAGAGATATAACCACGCCTTCTAATTCACGAATGTTGTTTTGAATATTATAGCATATATACTCCAATCCTTCTATAGGAATTTCGATTCCGTGTAATTCGAGTTTATGCATTAATATGGCCATACGGGTTTCGAATTCCGGAGCACGCAAATCTGCCGTCAGCCCCCATTTAAATCTGGAGATGAGTCGATCTTCCAGACCATCGAGGTCTTTTGGTGCGCGATCACAAGAGAGTATGATCTGGCCACCACCGTTATGTAAGTGATTGAAAATATGAAAGAATATTTCCTTCGTTTTTCCACGTCCTGCAAAAAATTGAATGTCATCTACAATCAGTACATCCAAGTCCTGATAATATGCCACCAACTCTTCGGTTGCACGATTTTTTATACTCTGTATTATTTGATTCGTAAATTTTTCGGATGAGACATACAGAACACGTTTGTCGGGATATTGTGCCAGGGTTTCATTTCCTATGGCTTGAATTAAATGGGTTTTACCAAGACCAACGCCTCCGTATACAACTAAGGGATTGAATGAAGTCCTACCGGGTTTACCAGCAATATTCAAACCGGCTGATCGGGCCAGTTTATTGCAATCGCCTTCAATATAATTTTCGAATGTATATTTTTCGACCAGATGATGATCGATTTTCATTTTTTTAATGCCAGGTACTACAAAGGGATTTTTTATTTGATCAACTGAGTACGTTCCTGGTGTAAAATCTTGATCCCTTTCTTCCAGGCGCCTATTTTTACGGGCATCGGGCATAAGGATCTGATACTTGAGTTTGCCGCCAGCACCCAGGATATTTGATATGGCCGTACGCAATTCGTCTACGTAGTGCTCTTCCAGATATTCAAAGAAAAAGGGATTCGGTACTTGGATGGTTAATTCTTTACCCTCAAGTAAGATTGGTTTAATCGGTTTGAACCACCGGTTAAATGCATTCACGCTCACCTTCAATTTCACGTCATTGAGACAGTCGTTCCATATCCGATCAGCAGTTTTATTCATTCAATCCTTCCTTTTTTTGACCACCCGAATTAGTGGAAGGCAAAAGTATTCAAATATACCAAGTAGAACAGCAATTTAGTGGTATTGCTCGATAAAATCGTAAAGAATATCAGTCGAACTCAATCTTCTACATATCTACCTATGGTACGTACCCATGCGTGATTGCCTTTGAGCGTATGTTTCCGCTTACCTCGTTCAAAACGAAGATCAAGCCGGCCTAATTTTATACCGGCCCACCCCACTTGTGATATAATTACCGGTTTCCCTTGGGTATTTCTTCGTACATCTGGAATGTCCAAAAAAGTATGCGTATGTCCTCCAATGATGAGGTCGATGTGAGCTGTCATTTGTGCCAGAACAATGTCCGATACTTTTGTACTTGAATAGGAATAACCAAGATGAGAAAGGCAAATTACATAATCACATTTCTCTTCTTTTTTTAGATGTTTGGCCGTCGATGCGGCCGTGGTAATTGGATCGATATAGCGCGTTCCACCATACCATGCCTTGGGAACCAAACCATCAAGGTCTATTCCGATACCAAATATCCCAACCCGTATGCCGTCATACTCGCGAATCGTGTAATCACGAACAAGACCATTCATCGGTGTATCTGAAAATCTATAGTTTGCACTTACCAACTCAAAATTTGCCATTTGAGTATTGATTGCCAATTGTTCAATCCCGGCGTCAAAATCATGATTCCCAATTGTGGCCACATCGTACTTCATGGCATTCATAGCTTCAAATTCGACCTTCCCTTTGTACAGATTAAAATATGGTGTCCCCTGAAGCATATCACCTGCATCAACCAACAGAACATGTTTCTCTTGATTGCGAATTTCTTTGACCAGGGTAGCCCGGCGATTGACTCCGCCCAGCCCTACAAATTTACCACTGCCTTCAGGAAACGGATCCATTCTGCTATGTACATCATTGGTGTGCAAAATGGTCAGCTCTACGTGATCACCTCGTGAGAATCCATGGGAGGTCATCGGATAGCCACCCAGAATTATTCCTGCAGCCGTTGCCTGACGTATAAATTTTCTGCGATCCATATTTAATTTTTCGTGACTCGTTTGTCCCTGGCGGGATTTAATTTTGATCCGGCTTCTTGAAGAGATCGTAAATAGTCAGCAATTGCATCCCGCACATACACATTCGTATTGGTCATTTGTTTTGTGGCCAGATAATCTTGATAATTTGCACTTTCAATTATGTAATTATTTGTAGCTAGTACATATTTGCTTTCAGATCGAATAGTTTTGCCATCAATTTGAACTTGTTCTGCTAATCCGTCTTCAATAACGTATGTGAGAGAAGCGCTAGACGGCCATCCTCCTTTACTTGCCATAAAATCGCACAGCATTTCTACTTCATCACCGGAAAGTTCCACTGTCACTAAATAATTATCGAATGGCATCATCTCATAAATACGACCGAGTGTGATATCTCCCTTTCCAATGTTTTTAATTCGTATTCCGGAATAATTATGGATTGCAAAATGTACTTCTTCGTCAGTATACCATTCGGCCATAATCTCAGTAGCGTCGGCCGCAAAATTCCCCATGGTGCTTTCAGGACTGCCTAAGACCAAGTCATTCGTTGCGACAATTAACACTTCATCCATTTGTTCACTCATCTGGACTCGATACGGCGCAATAATGGCCTCCATATTTTTGTCTTCTTCACCCGTCTCTACTTGCAGCCTATAGTCCTCATATGAAGCATCTTGAACATGATATACAGCTCGACAACCCACGAGTATGAGTAACTGAAAAATTATGAAATATAAAATCCTGTTCATAAATCAATTAATTTGCTAAAGCAATAAAGCTGCCTCTTGTCGGACTGCGGATTTCGCTGTCTCGACCGGATTCATTTTCCATTCCGCATATTTAACCAGCAAACGATTAATATATTCATCTAAAGATTGCTCGTCATCTTCACTGAATGCATCGGTGACCAGGTTAGACATTTCCTGTTTTGTCAACCGCACAATTTGCCATAATTGTTCCGAAATATACACTTGCTGTGACAGATTATGTTCATATTCCTTTTGAATTGTCATTAAAAGTGAAGTATACATCGTGCGGGCTTCCATTCGTCCTGTATTCAGCCGCATGATCATATCAGGAAACGTAATCCGTTCGAGATACAGAGCCAACCGTTCATACGCATTCAATTTCAGTTCCAGCACATCTTTTTTTCTATCTCGTTGCAACTCAATAGACTTAAGTCTTAATTGACCTCTAAAAAATTGAGATAACAACACATAAGCCATCAAAACCAGTAGACCCATCGGGATGACGACCTTGATAATATCGATTAACCACTCCATTAACTTCGAATTTATATCTGTACATGCTAAGGTACTATATTCGAGCATTTGAGAAAATGAGCAAGAGGACTTCATATTGGAACGAACAAATAAGTACGAGAGGGCGTGGCAATGTCAGAGTAACGGCGTTCATGTTGAACTGAAATGCCGAAGTAAGCCAGGTCTGTGAACTTATTTAATTTCTTGTAGTTTTGTATTGAAATATCGAAGTATGAGTAACGACACGATCACAAAAAACCCACCTGTAGCCCTGACCGTAGGTGCTGTCGCACAACTGACAGAAATCAAAGAATCAGAGAAAATTCCTGATGAATATGGCTTACGTGTTGGCGTCAAAGGTGGTGGTTGTTCCGGATTTACCTACGTTCTTGGTTTTGATGAAATGAAGGACAATGACGACGTTTATGAAGTCAGTGGTATAAAAATCTTTATGAACAAAGCCCATGCCCTCTATTTACTTGGTATGGAAATCGATTGGATCGATGGTCTTAACAATCGCGGATTTCAGTTCAATAACCCCAATGCTTCGGATACTTGTGGCTGTGGGACAAGTTTTTCAGCTTAATTCACTTTGTTTTCTCGTTAAATCTTCAGTGGTATAATGAAGGATTTGCTTGCTATGATTCGTTCTCAATTCTAGTGCTGTCTATTAAGCTGACCTTTCATACACCCACTCCACTCTAATTGTAAATTCACCTGTCAATTTTTTGATCAAATGGGCAAGCGTCTAGGAAATTTATCGGTTTGGCTCCTGATATCAGTAATATTCGATGCCCCGGCAGATTTTCTTGAATGAGAAAAGGACAAGTTCGGACAATAACTTGTAACTTGATTTTAATCATTAGAATGCATCTAATCAACACATCCTGAATTATTTTAAAAAAATACTATTTCCTTTTTTCTCGCTTTTTCTTGCCTATAGATCTTTAGATATATTGCGAAGTCTAAATTCGTCCATGCCTTCAGATTTTAGTGCATCGGAAAACATACTCATTTCATTTTTATTGACCCTTTTTATAACCGGCGTTTTTGCATTTTCCGGTTTTGCATATTCAACAAGTAAATTATTACCTGATGCTTATTATAAAATTAAAAATCAGGCATACTTGAAAACTACATATGACTTACTTGGATTACGGTATTTCAGGACGTTACTATTACTCGTTTTTTGGGGAAGAAAAAATAACAAAGAGAAATACTTTAATGGGACCAAAAGTGGATTGAAGAATTTTATATTTCAAACAAAGCAATCCGAGTTCGGTCATTTAGGTGCTTTTATACTCATTATAGTCGTCAGCATTAGTCTATTCGCGCTTGGATATATTCTTCTTCCTTTCATTGTTCTTCTTATTAATATTATCGGCAACTTATACCCAATAATATTACAACGATATCACAGAATGCGGATCGAAAGAATAACAAAAGAATAATAGCTGAAAATAATCAGGCGTATAAGGCAGCAATGGCACAAGAGAAACTGCCAATCGCATTTGGGAATTATGCACCACGGATTAGTAGAAATATTTCATGCCAAGGTGAATGTCACCTCAAACATGCTTTTTGCCGAAAACCCCAGATCTGCTTTCTCCTCGAGGAGATGAAGATTGACATTCGACAACCTTTTCTATGCTCGTACTTGCTACCGAAGCGTATCTTACATATTGGCAATTATTTCATCACCAAACTCCGAACATTTTAATTTTGTTGCACCTTCCATCAAACGCTCGAAATCGTATGTTACTCGTTTTTTACCTATGGCTCCCTCAATTCCTTTAACGATCAATTCACCAGCTTCTCTCCAGTTCATGTAATCGAACATCATAACACCCGACAAGATTACAGAAGAAGGATTTACCTTGTCTTGACCTGCATATTTTGGAGCCGTTCCATGAGTCGCTTCGAAAATTGATTTACCAGTCATATAATTGATGTTGGCACCCGGTGCAATACCAATACCACCGACCATGGCTGCCAATGCATCGGAAATATAATCGCCATTCAAGTTAAGCGTGGCGATGACATCATATTCAGCCGGTCTTAGAAGTATCTGTTGTAAGAATGCATCAGCAATGACGTCTTTCACAATGAGTGAATGCCCATCTTTCTCTATGATTTGCCATGGGCCTCCTTCATAATCTACTGCTCCAAATTCCCGCTTCGCCAAATCATATCCCCATTCTTTAAACTTACCTTCTGTAAATTTCATGATATTGCCTTTGTGGACCAGAGTCAAAGACTTAGATCCTATGTCAAAAGCATGATTCAAAGCAGCACGAACTAATCGTTCTGTTCCTTCAACAGAAACAGGTTTGACTCCTATCGAACTCGATTCCGGAAATCTGATTTGCGTTACACCTAACTCGTCAATAAGGAACGACTTGATTTTATCCGCCTCCGGAGTTCCATTTAAGTATTCTATTCCAGCGTAAATGTCTTCCGTATTTTCCCTGAAGATGACCATGTCTACTTTTCCCGGATCTTTTACGGGTGAAGGAACACCTTCAAACCATCTGACGGGACGTACACAGGCGTATAAGTCCAGTTTTTGACGTAAAGCCACATTTAACGAGCGAATCCCACCTCCAACCGGGGTGGTCAATGGACCTTTGATAGCAACCAGGTATTCATCAATTGAATCCAGGGTGGCTTGTGGAAGCCATTCACCAGTCTTTTCGAATGCTTTTTCACCAGCCAGGACCTCCTTCCATTCGATTTTCCGTGAACCATCATATGCCTTTTCAACCGCTGCATCCAGCACACGGACCGCCGCTGCCCAAATGTCAGGACCAATGCCATCACCTTCGATGAAAGGAATAATAGGGTCATTAGGAACGTTTAATACACCGTTGTTAATTGTAATTTTGGATCCACTCATATTCTGGAATTTGTGTTAGTTATTAAAGGATGCGAAAATACAAAATATGGAGCAAGACTAAAAGGTTGATTCTCAGGTCTTCGCTTAAATATTATCAACCTAAAAGGGATAATGGCACAAACATCTAATCAACTATATTTGTATTCAAACCTTACGTAAGAAGGAAATCAATATTTACTAAAGAAATTTACCGGATATCATGGCAGAAAACAAGAATCAGAAGCAAATCAGCATAGAACTTTCGGATGAGATGGCGGAAGGAGTTTATAGCAATTTAGCCATCATTTCACATTCCCAATCGGAATTCGTACTGGACTTTATCAGAATGATGCCCAATGTGCCCAAGGCAAAAGTCAAATCCCGCGTTATTCTCACACCCCAGCATGCCAAGAGACTTATGAAAGCGCTCCAGGACAATATGAAGAAATTCGAAAAACAGTTCGGAAATGTTGCAGATACAGAAGCTCCGATGATACCCCCGATGAACTTTAACACACCAAAAGCCCAGGCTTAAGCGTGGTAAAGTGCTGCTAATAGTCTATAATTAGCAATAAGTAATTTAGCATCATCTTTGATAAATTGACAAAAACATCCTAGTCAACATGAGAAAATTACTCTGGATTATTCCCGCCATTTTAGGAATTGGATTAGCCATCTATTTTATGTATTCCGAAGATTCGGAGGCTGCAACCGATAAACCAGTTCTGACCACCGCAGTGAGCGGGCCATTTTCTGTTTCAGTTCAGGCTACAGGAGAATTGAGGGCTAAGAATTCAGTCAAAATAAGAGGTCCGCTCAGAATGCGGGAAGCTGGTATTTGGCAGACGACGATTTCCAAAATATTACCTGAAGGCACCAAAGTCAAAAAAGGTGATTGGGTCGCTTCGTTGGATAAATCCGGGATTACCACGAAGTTCGACGAAACACAAAATGAAATTGAAAAGATAAAAACACAGCTGGAGCAGGCAAGAATTGATACGACGATCGAGCTTAGCAATATGCGAGATCAGTTAGTCGATCTAAAATTCGATGTAAAGGAAAAAGAACTGTTAGTTGAACAGAGCCAATTCGAGGCTCAAATGATCATTCAACAAGCAAAACTCAGTTTGCAAAGAATTAAGAGAGATTATTCTCAATTGAAAAAAAATTATGGCCTTAAACAAAAACAATCCAGAGCGCGTATAGCTGAAATTAATACAAGCTGGAGGCAGGCCAGAAACAAGATGAAAATCTATCAGGAAATTAGTGATGAATTTGAAGTAAAAGCTCCTGAAGATGGTATGTTGATATATATATCCAGATGGGGAGGTGACAAATTAGCGGTAGGAGGACAAGTATCCGCATGGGACTCAAAAGTTGGTGAATTGCCGGATCTGTCACATATGATCTCTGTCACATACGTCAATGAAGTAGATATTAGCAAAGTAAAAATGGGTCAACAGGTAGAAATGGGTGTGGACGCCTTTCCTGACAAGAAGTTTGACGGTACAGTGACCAAGGTTGCTAATGTCGGACAACAACTGAGGAACCAGGATGCGAAAGTCTTCGAAGTCATTGTTGAACTCAATGGATCGGATTCGACATTGCGACCTTCAATGACAACTTCCAATAATGTGATCGTACGTCGATTTGAAGATGTCGTGTTCATTCCTTTGGAAGCACTCTCTCAAGATTCAATTCCCTACGTCATAAAAAAAACGAAAAGTAAATCGGTTAAACAGGAAGTATTATTGGGTCCGGCCAATGAAAATCATGTCGTGGTTGAATTGGGACTCAATACGGGTGACGAAGTATATCTATACTATACCGGAGATAAAACGGATCTCAATCTAATTTTACTTGACGATGAAGAAAAACAAAACGTTTTACAATCAGTCAAAACTCGAAATACTAAATATGATAAGGAGGTAAATGAGAAAGCTAAATTGACAAGTAGGTATGAAGGTCAAACCGAAGAATCCAATTCTTCCTTTATTATTATTGAATAGTGGAATTATTTCTGCGCAATATATCATTGGCCATTGAAGGTGTAACTTCAAACAAATTCAGGGCATTTCTTACGGCGCTGGGGATTGTTTTTGGCGTTGCGGCAGTCATAGCCATGATGGCAATAGGTAAAGGAGCTCAAGAGTCAATTCTCAAACAGCTCGAATTAATTGGAACCAATAATATTATAATTTCTGCCATAAGTCCCAAAGAACAAGCAGAAGCTGAGAATGAGGCCGAAGATGATGACCAATCTGAAAAAAAGAAATATAGTCCGGGGCTACATCTTGAAGATGTCTACAGTTTAAAAGAAGTTCTCCCATCGCTTAAAAATATTTCCCCTGAACTGTCAATAAAAAAAGACATTACATACAGTGGAAAATCGAGACAAGGAATCTGCCTCGGCGTTTGGAATGATTATTTTGACATATTCAATCTTCAGTTATCGGAAGGCACCTTTTTCACACCACATCACATAGAAAAGGCCAGCCCTGTTTGTATTCTCGGTGCGAGTATGCCAATAAAATATTTTCAATCCACCTCTCCTATTGGAAAACGAATAAAATTTGGATCTCAATGGTTGACAGTGATCGGCGTGCTGAAAAAAAAATCAGGTGGGAATCTTACCAAATCTGAACTAAACATTCAGGATTATGATGCGCAAATATTTGTACCTGCAGATATGGCTGTACAGCGCATTCGAAATAGGGGTCGTATTGACAAGAAAGATCTCGGAGGAGGAAGGCGTCGTTCAGGTGCAGTAAAGAACTATCATCAGCTCGATCGAATCGCACTAAAAGTCCATGACAATGACAAACTGCGATCCACTGCTGATATTGCAAAGCGAATTATTCAACGTCGTCATCATGACGTAGCTGATGTATCATTCGATATTCCGGAGCTATTAATTAAACAACGAAAGAGCACTCAAGACACGCTCAACTTTGTGCTGGCCATTATAGCAGGCATTTCATTATTGGTTGGAGGTATCGGAATTATGAATATTATGTTGGCCTCTGTATTAGAGCGAATTAAGGAAATTGGAATTCGTCGTTCGGTTGGAGCTGGTCAAAACGATATAATCTTTCAATTTTTACTTGAAGCAACATTGATCAGCTTATTTGGAGGGTTGGTCGGCATAATTCTTGGGGTTGTTTCCGCAAAATTAATTGGGGCATCAGCTGATATTGAAACTGCCATAGATCTTTGGTCTATCCTGTTGTCATTTGGAGTAGCGGTTAGTATAGGATTAATATTCGGTTATCTTCCGGCAAGACAAGCGGCCATGCAGGATCCGGTGAGAGCATTAAGAACAGATTAAGATGAACAAAGCATTATACACTATTCTTCTTTTATTATTGAGTTTGCCAATATTTTCAATAGCACAGACAACGGCCACGCGCACGATGTCACTCGAACAAGTAATTGAAGAGGCCCAGGGTAGAACCAGAAAAACAACGCTCGCCAAAACGCGAGTCAATAACAGATATTGGAATTATACAGCTTTCAAAGGAAGCTTCAAACCTTTTTTATCGGCAGAAGCTACCCTACCCGATTTTAATCGATCAATATCCAGAATAACGTTACCCGACGGATCTGATGCTTTTATCAGCAGGTCGTTGATATCCGCTGATGCAGGACTGAATATTACACAGATTGTCCCCTCTTTAGGAACACGGATATCGCTTTATTCCGGTGTTGAGCGTATCGATATTTTGGATGAAGATCTTCCAACTGAAACTTCATATTTCTCAAGTCCCATTTCTATTGCATTTCAACAACCTATATTCCAGCATAATGCATACAAGTGGGATAAAAAAATTCAACCACTTATTTATGAAGAGGCACAAAAACGTTATGTCGAGGATATGGAATTAATTGCATTTCAAGCTGTCAATGCATTTTTTGACTTTTATATCGCTCAGCTTGATTTTGAAGCTACTGACCTCGATAAAAGCATTGCTGACTCACTCTACGTTCTGTCTCAAGGTCGATTTAAAGTTGGTCAAATTGCGGAAACGGACTTAATGCAAATTGAATTAAATGTAAAAACTTCAGAATCGGCTCAAGCTCAAGCCAAAATCGACCTGGAAAATAGTGCAGAGGAATTACGGCAGTTACTTAATATTCAAGATGAGGTATTTTTTAAACTAATTGAACCGAAAGAATTAACAGAATTAGACATTGATATTGATCGTGCCATAGAATTAGCAAAGCTTCATCGTTCAACTTCTACTTCATTTCAAAGAAGAATGCTAGAGGCTCAAAAAAATGTGGACCAAGCCACGAAAAGCAACGGGCTTAATTTTAATCTTTCAGGACGTTTTGGACTTTCTCAAACCGCAGAAACGCTATCTGATTCATATAAGGACTTATTAGACCAGGAGCGTCTGGCACTCAGCCTGGAGATACCTATTGCTGACTGGGGGCGAAGTAAAGCAGAACGTGAAATAGCGGCCAGCGAACTTGAACTGACGCGCATCAATATTGAACAAGAAAAAGAAGATTTTGAGCGTGAAATCGACATTAAAATTCGTCAATTGGCTTTATTAAAAATTAGCCTTGATCTTGCGAAATCAACTTATGAACTCGCTCAAAAAAGACTGGATATTAGCCGGAAACGATATTATATCGGAAAAATTGAGGTGTTGGATTTAAATCAAGCAATAGTGGAAAAAGAAAATTCCCGTACAAGTTACTATCAGCGATTGCGAAATTATTATTCCGGATATTATGAGCTTCGTCTCCTGACCCTTTATGATTTTCTGCGTGATGAACGAATCGAATATTGATCGAAATGTATTTGAAAATCAGAGGAACAATTTATTAAGTTCCTAGAATAATGTCGGGTTATCCGCCGACGGATGCTCACCCAGATGTTCATAGGTTTTTGGAGTTGCCAGTCGTCCTCTTGGGGTGCGTTGGATGTACCCTTCCATGATCAGGAAAGGTTCATAGACCTCTTCAATCGTTCCACGTTCCTCCCCTACAGCAGTTGCTATGGTCGATATACCTACCGGACCTCCACTGAATTTATGTATAATACAGGATAGTATCCGATTGTCCATTTCATCTAATCCACCCTCGTCAACATTGAGTGCTTTTAAACCATATTGAGCAATCGCTAGGTCAATGATTCCATTTCCTTTGATTTGGGCAAAATCACGGACACGCCGTAATAGTGCATTTGCAATCCGTGGTGTCCCGCGACTCCTACGTGCAATTTCAACAGCGCCATCATCCTCAATCTCTATACCCAAAATGGTTGAAGAACGATGTACAATCATGTCCAACGTATCAACATCATAATAGTCGAGGTGACAAGTGATGCCAAAGCGCGCACGCATAGGGGATGTAAGCAGCCCCATGCGGGTTGTCGCTCCGACCAATGTGAATGGATTGAGATCAATCTGGATCGTACGCGCATTCGGCCCTGTATCAATCATAATATCGATGCGATAATCTTCCATGGCCGAGTATAAGTACTCTTCAACAACGTTGTTGAGGCGATGTATCTCGTCTATAAAAAGTACGTCACCTTCTTTGAGATTAGTCAGAATGCCGGCCAGGTCTCCGGGTTTCTCCAGCACAGGCCCGGAACTCAAAACCAGGTGGGCTCCAAGCTCATTAGCTATTATATGAGATAACGTTGTCTTTCCCAATCCCGGAGGACCATGAAGAAGCACATGGTCAAGTGCCTCACCTCTTCGCCGTGCCGCTTCAATGAATACCGAAAGATTATCCACAATCTTACGCTGACCGGAGAAATCATCGAACCGCGCAGGCCTTAGTGCATTTTCTATGGATTTGTCCTCGGGAGTTAAGGCCGGTTCCGCATCTAAAAAAGGATTCATGTTACAAATTAACGAAATTTATCATGTATTAGATATAACATGACGTGCCGAATTGTAGTTGAATGTAGTATATGACTTATCGTAGAAATCATATGAATGAAATTCCGATTATATTTGTAAGATCATGACGATCGCATCGGTAATAGATTATTTCAAATCGCTGTTTGAGCGATCTATGTTTGGAGTATGCTCTCATCTAGGTGAGAAAATGGGTGTAGCTAGTTCCAAAATTAGGTTATACTTTGTTTACACTTCACTTCTCACATTCGGTTCACCAATTATATTTTATCTGTTCCTGGCCTTCTGGGTCAATATCAGGAAATATGTCAGGAGTCGAATGAATATTTACTGGGAGTAGAATACCGCATAGTTTCTGCGGTCATTTTCAGGTGCTTTATTTCTTAATTATAGTTGTGGCGTAATGTTGGTGATTTGAAGTAATTGTGAGAACATACATTCCTTTATTTAAGTAATTAAAGTCAAATTCTAATTCATGGCCAAGGGTTATTTCCTCAGTAAATAGTAATCTACCTTGTATATCAAATAATTGGAATACACCATTAATTTCATGCTCAATCTCTACAAATAATTTCGATTCGAAGGGATTGGGATAAATGCGGACGCTTTTATGAAACAAATTCGTAAAGCCTGACATGGTACTTTCGACTACCTCATCGATTGCTGACAACAATGAATAATCGTCAAATCGATCTTGTCCCAATTCCCACATCATGACACCTCCCAGTTCTGCCAGGGCGATTGATGTTTTCTCTTCAACAGTCGGAATGCCATTATAATATATATCACCAGACTGATCGAGAAATGCATTATCAGTATCCAGATTTACTATTTGATTGTACGTTAGTGCTTGCGTATGACTTGGGTCAGAAAAATCATATCCATAAAAAGGAATTCCTAGGGTAAGTTTGTCTCCATCCATCCCGTGACTCGTCCAATAGTCAATGGCATCATAAGCAAAGGAGATTGGTGAATGCGGTCCGGCATTACCCGGATCCCATGGACCCCTTAAATCATATACCATCATATTGATCCAGTCATAAGCCTGCAAAGCACTGTTTGTTATCTGTGGATATCTATAGAGTCCCGGAAGTGCTGCGGTCAGATCAAGATTGTATAGATCAAGGGAATCCTTTAGTTCAAGAACAAATCCACTATAATTATCATCTACATGGGACCATTCCAAATCTAAATCTATGCCTTGAAGCTCGTGAGCCAGGGTGTATGCTATTATTTTATTAATAAATGCCGAGCGGTTTTGAGGCATGATAAGCTCTTCCCAGGCCATCGCCCATTCAGTGGTTAAAGCACCACCAGCTAATGAAATAAAAACGTCAACATTGGCATCATGAGCTGCATTGACAACATCAGTCATGTCACGACCTCCTATCGACAAATTGCCATCTTGATCCGGATTGGCAAAGGCAATATTCAGGTGCGTTATTTTATCGAATTGAATTTCATCTATTAGTTGAAATCGATAATAGGGTAAATACCCAATAACTTTAAATTCCTGTGCTAATAAATCGATACAGCATAGTAAGCCAAAAATAAGTATGCAAGTAGCCTTTTTCATGAATTGAATACCTGTCCAAATTCATGATAAATATACCAGACTTATTTACACTTGAATAAAATATAAATTCAACCTCTGGCCTAGAATACCTTTATCGATCCGCCTGATGTTCGGCAATGTACTTTGTGACCACCTCCATTGACTACGCCGGAGACGTGGTCCTTTTTCGTGACTCCCCTGAAATTTTCAAAGTCCAGAACGACAGCGTCACCTCTTAAATCGACTTTGAGACCGATATCATTGGGCAGGTCGGCATCAATATTTCCTCCGGAGGTCGCTAATTCGACATTACCTTCGACACTCATCATCTGAGTGTAGATGTTTCCCCCACTAGTGGCGGCAGAGACAGATCCTGAAATCCGTTCCAAATTAATGGAACCACCTGAAGTAGTAGTTTCAAGTTTACCTTTTACATCAGCTAGATTGATACTACCGCCTGAAGTAGAAATACTGATCATTCCATCTAATCTGGCGCCTTTAATTCCTCCTCCTGATGTAGCGGCGTCGACATCGCCGAATATTTCGTTTAGCGTAATGCCGCCGCCACTCGTAGCCAAGCGTTGGTTTCCGGTAAATCCATTAATTTTCAAACCGCCACCGCTGGTGGACAATTTCGTAGAAGTTTCTTGAGGTGCATAAGCAACAAAACTCACACTGTATTTTGAGCCCATTTCAAATTCATTTTGCACACTTATTACAATCTCATTACCCTTTTGAATAATTTCAACTTTTTTATGCTTTTTAAGTTCATGCAAGGACATATCCTGGACTTTTCCACTTTTTCGTACATAAAATTCGACGACCACAGCATTTTGTGCCCCCTGTTTAACCTCAATTCCCCCGCCGGACGTTGATAAATGCAAATCAACCGGACCATTTGTTTTAAATGATTCGGTAAATGATGGATCAGAAGTTCCGGCTAAAGTAATAGATAGACCTACTAAAACGAGTAGGCAAGTCAGCAATGTGGTTTTCATATCGTTGGTTTTTTGTGATGAAAGTATACCCAAAGTACGAATGAGCCCTGTGACTTGTTACAGGTAATGAAAAATTAACTTAGGATTAACGCCCAATACCTGGGTATTTGTGTAATCGTATTTTGATTATCAGAAGTGCAGCCAATGCCATGTGAGGTTATATACGTTGCATCCTGGTTCAAACTTAGCACCTTTTGATGGCTTACTTCCGTTTGAATCTTCGCCTCCATCCAATTATCATCTGTTACCGCAACATCCCGGCTGTCGAGCCATCTTAACTCGATATTATTATTCAACGCTAGAAAGGCGATACGGGAGGATAGTAGGACAATATAAGTCATGACCTGCGCTTCGACGTAGGGTTGTTCATCTTTGACAGCCTCTTCTATAATCCACTCGATCTCGACCAGGAGATCATTGATCAGCGCATCTTCCTGATTGGGTGAATCCAGTAAGTTTTTAATTTCGCTTAAAACGACTTGTTTCAACAAATTAAATTGGTTGGTCGCTTGCTCGTAATTATTAAAATACACATCCACAAGTTGTCTGCCCGCCTGCTGAATTTTTGGACTTGGGTCAATTGAAAAAAGCGTTGCCCCTCTTAATTGGATGCTTTTAACATCTTGCCAAGCCACATATTGGATCGTCATAAAAAGATGCCTTTTTGAATTAGTTGCTTTTTAATAATTCAGACCGGGAAAGAATGGATGTGCTAATTTTTTGTCTTGAATCAAGGTATGTCTGGTATTGATCTGTGACATGCATGCGTCCATAAATTACCTCTTCCGCTTGGCCTAAAAGAGAAATAAAAAAATCAGACAACTGGCGAATGGCATGTTGCTGGCCGGATGTTCTTGTGATTACATCGGCTAGCTCATGATCATCTACATATTGATTCAGTACAAAACTTGAAGGATAACGAATTTGCGCACGAAGTCCTACGATTTCACAAACATTTAAGTCCAAAATATCATCATAAAAATAGGCCGCTTCTTCAGGAAGAATATCCCATTTTTTCAATAAAATCTCTACTACATCACGTTTGTACAACGCACCTGGAACAATGGCGTGAAAATGTTCGCGTTCAGCGAAATGACGAGCAGTTTGATTTGTCGCACCTGTGACGATAGCGCAAAAAGGCTGATCACCTGTTCGCAAATAGTGTGCAAATCGCAGCATATTCGTCCCCATGCTGTCACGTTCAGAAAACGTATTGTTGATATCAAAATGTTTGTGGCCGTCATTAAAAATTCCGTCCCAATCGAAGAGCCAGGCTTTTATTTTTTTCAATTTAATCAGAAAATCATCCTGATCAATTTGAATTTCCGGTTTTGTAGAAGAAATCATATTAAATGCTGTCACTCATTAAATCCTGAATATCCAACATACCTGTCACTTTTCCCTGATCGATTACAACCAAGGTATCAACATGATGTGATTTAAACAGATCTGATGCCTCTTCCAAAAGAGCGTCTGCCTCTATAGATTTTGGTGCTGACATTGGCAAATCTGATAATTTCAGTTGTGCGGCTTCAGGTCCCCGTGATGAAATTAAACGGCGCAAATCTCCATCAGTAAAAATACCTATTGCTCGTCCTTCGTCGTCAATAACGGACACAGCTCCATATCCACCGGCCGTCATTGTAATTAAACAGTCACTGACCGCTTCTTGAGCTTTGGCCACAGGATTTTGCTGACCGATAACATCGCGTACACGCACGGTCATCAATCGTGTATGATCCACAAATTCTTGCGTTCCGATGGCAGTTAGATGATTATCTCCCAGGACGCGTAATATTTTCCACGGAACTGTTATGGTATGTACACCCATATTTAATCCATTCCTTACATGCTCCATGTTGCGGACGGAAGAAAACATAACTTTCGTGTTGTACCCATAATAATTGACCATATCGACACATTGACCGACCAATCCAAGTGCATCCTGGCCTTGGTCTTGTAATCGCCCAACTAAGGGACACACATACGTTGCACCGGCACTCATTGCCAGGTAGGCTTGTTGAATCGTATACACCAAATGAAGGTTGACCATCATTCCTTGATCCACGAGTCGACGACATGCCTTTGAACCTTCCAGGGAAATCGGAATCTTAAATACCGTTTTATTCTTATCCAGACCGAGTCCCAATAGACGGTGCGCCTCTTGTTCGATTTCGTCAGCATTATTTCCTAAAGCTTCAATTTGAAGGACTGGAACAATACCAGACAAACGGACTATCATGCCGTCAATGTCAGTTATGCCATGCCGATGCATGAACGTCGGTGTGGTCGTTAGGCCATCCAGGTAGCCCAGTTGAAATGCTTTTTCTATTTCATTAATGTCTGCTGAATCAAGATATAACTCCATGTTGTTGTCTGTATTTTACTTCTATTTGATGTAATTCTAATAATGGTTTGAGGAAATTTTCTAATTGGTTGATGTCGAGTTGGCTTGCGGCATCACAAAGTGCTTCAGAAGGACATGGATGAACTTCAACAAACAGCCCATCGATTCCTGCGGCCACCCCGGCGCGAGCCAAAGTTGGCAAATATTGTCTCGCCCCGCCTGCCGGATCTGCACTTGGAATACCATACTTTCTGATTGAATGTGTCACATCAAAAACTACAGGGTATCCAGTTTGCCTCATTTCATAAAAACTCCGGGGATCTACAACCAGGTCATTATAACCTAAGGTAAAGCCTCGTTCCGTTAATATAATTTTTTCATTTCCACAAGATTCAATTTTGTTAACCGGTTTAATCATATTTTCCGGTGCTAAAAATTGGCCATGTTTTAAATTAACAGTTTTTCCTGTTTTAGCAGCTTGTGTAACTAATGTGGTCTGCATGCATAAATAGGCAGGTATTTGAATGATATCCAAAACTTCAGCTGCCGCTTCGACCTGTTCCGGAAAATGAATATCACTTAATATTGGAAATCCGAAATTTTCTTTTACCGTTTGCAGAATACGCAAACCTTCATCGATTCCAGGACCCATGTAGTAATCCACAGAACTCCTATTATCCTTCATAAAAGACGATTTATAGATCGCCTTCATGCCAATTTTTTCCGTAATTATTTTCAATTGCTCTGCGACCTTCATCATTGTCGACTCTTCCTCTATCACGCATGGTCCTGCAATTAAAAAGAGTTCATCTCCTCCAATTTCAATGTCGTCGATATAAAACGTTTTTATACTCATGAGGCTTATCTTTTTTGTGTCATTAAATCCCGAACCATTTTTACGTCATCGGGCGTATCCACAGGATAGCTAATCATTTTTGTTATAGCCGTCTTTATTTGATATCTATTTTCTAGCCATCGATTTTGTTCGAGTCCTTCTGTAAGTTCCAGATGTCCCGGAGGAAGGTAAATAATTTTATTTAACACGTCCGGTTTATATGCATACAGCCCAACGTGCTTTAAAAAACTTCCCTTTTCTAACCAATTTTCGCGAGACACCCGATGCAAATGTGGAATCACTGCCCTGCTGAAATAAAGTGCATAATCCTGATTATTTCGAACAACAAAGACCTCGCTTTGATTGAACAGTTCATTTTCGTCTGTCACCTTTGCGACAAGTGTTGCTATATCAGGTCCATTATCTAGCAGAGCGCCATTCAAATCTCGTAAACTTTCGGGTTTGATCATGGGCTCGTCTCCCTGTATATTGACTACATAATCTGTTGACCATCCAAGAAGCTGGTAGGCCTCATGAACTCTGCTCGTCCCATTGGTGTGCGTCTCGGCAGTAATGATGGCTACTCCATCAAATGATTCTACAACTTCCACGATCCGTTTATCGTCCGTTGCTATGGCTACTTGTTCATATACCGCTGCAGCCGCTTCATAAACCCATTGAATCATTGGTTTTCCATGGAAATCCACTAGCGGCTTTCCCGGTAATCGAGTTGATTCATACCGAGCCGGTATGATGGCGCAAATATTAGAACTTTTGACCTCCATTTTCAGCCGCGAAGGTATGAAATAGTAGGCAGTACCGAGTCTACAATTGGCATGGGTTAGATGCGCCTGAGGGTATGGCCAAAATCAATGTATTTTGTACTTCCGTATATTCACCTAAAATAAATCTGATGGATATTCAGGACTTCTATGATGGTATGGCAAAAGTCGCTTGTAGTGTGACCGTGGTCACGACTAATGGTCCTGCGGGTAAGGCCGGAATTACCGTTAGTTCCATGAGTTCTGTATCGGCAGACCCGCCCATTCTTCTTATCTGCATTCATAAAGACAGCCCAATTTGTAATATGATCAGGGACAACGGACGATTTTGTGTGAACGTGTTAAAGTCGGATCAGACGGAGTTGTCTGAATTATTTGCAGGAAGACTAGAAACAGATAATACCAGCCTATTCAACAAAGCAGAATGGTCATTTTCCGAAAATGAAGCCCCGGTGTTGATGGATGCTCTGGTCTCTTTTGATTGCTTAGTCTCAAAAACCGTTCTTGCCGGGAGTCACCATGTATTTTTTGGGAACATATCCGACATTCGAATATCGTATGGTGAAGCATTGATTTATGCAAACAGAACCTATCAAATCTAATCGCCCGATCCCAGAACCAAAGGTCTTGATGGCCCGATCAATAAAACCACACGACGGAATTAGGTCCTGCTACTTCAAATTGCACAACAGTGCCAATAAATTTGGAAATTGTAAGTTGGAAACAGACCTTTGAGCACAAATTAAATAGATAAAATTATGGCAGGACGAGAATGGTTTGGCGCGGAAGAGCGCAAGGAAGTCATGGATGTATTGGACACAGGAATTCTTTTTCGGTATGGTCATGATGCAGAGCGCAATAATCATTGGAAAGCGGGTGACTTGGAAGAGGAGGTAAAACGTTTCACCGGTGCGAATCATGCCTTGGCGATATCGAGCGGGTCTACCGCCGTGGCGTGCACGATGGCAGCGGCAGGAATCGGATATGGAGATGAGGTCATTTGCACACCATTCACATTCCTGGCGACCAATGAGGAATTAATCTATGCGGGTGGAATTCCAATTTTCGCTGAAATTGATGAAAACCTTTGTTTAACCGCTGCAAGTATTGAAAATGCCCTGACACCTAATACCAAGGCCGTGTTACTGGTCCACATGTGTGGAGCTAGCGCTGACATGGATAGCATAACGGCTGTATGCAAGAAACACAACCTCATACTGATTGAGGATTGCGGGCAGGCTATGGGCGCATTTTACAAAGGAAAGTCTGTCGGATTATTTGGAGCCTGTGGCGCATTTTCATTTGACTTCTTTAAAATTACCACTTGTGGCGAAGGTGGTTTGTTTATCACAAATAACGAAGAAGCATATAATACTGCTTCTTGTTATTCTGATCACGGCCACACACATATGGGAACAAATCGCGGTATGGAACCTCATCCCATACTTGGACGAAATTTTAGGTTAAGTGAATTGAATGCCGCTGTGGGACTCGCGCAAATGCGAAAAATTGAAGGCATTCGCACCACTAAAAAAAGAAACAAAGGCCTCATGCATGCGGTATTATCCGATATCCCGGGCATCAGCTGGCGAGCATATGCCGATGAAGATGGCGATTCCGGAACTGCACTTAATTTCTTTCTGCCATCTCAGTCCATTACTAAAAAAGCCGTGGATCAACTTCGAGCCGATGGTGTTGAAGGATTTGATTATTGGTTCGAAAATATGTACCACTTCATCAATCAGTGGGATCATTTAAAATCTATGAAAACGCCTTATAAATTACCTATCCACGAAATTGGATCGCCTCAGGATTATCACAATTTGGAGTTACCCCAATCACAGGCCGTGCTTGGAAAATTAATCTCATTTGGGACCAAGTTGGCCTATACCGAAGATCAATGCTTAGCCACAGCCGAAAAAATTAAATCCAGCATATTAAAAGTTATCTAATGCAGACCAGTAGATTAAAAAATATTCGCAATAACGACCGATTAATTTATGGTCGCGGAAGTATCAGTCAATTAGGTGATATTCTTCGGCCCGAGCGCAGTAGAAATAATAATTATGTCGTTTATATCATTGATGATTATTTCCTTGAAAAAATAGTAATTGACAACCTTCCGGTTGAAGAGCATGATAAGTTGTATTATGTAAATGTCAATGAATACGAACCAAAAACCGAGCAAATCGATGAGTTGCGCGATGCTATTCTTGAGAATGGAGGTCAGCCCGCAGTCATTGTGGGTATAGGTGGTGGCAGCGCTATGGACATAGCCAAAGCCACTTCGGTCATGTTGACTAATCCCGGGCCTTCATCGGACTACCAGGGTTTAAACCTGGCAAAGATTCCTGGCATTTACAGTGTTGGGATTCCTACCGTATCAGGTACCGGTGCCGAATGCAGCACCACGGCCGTTTTAATCGGTCCGGTCAAAAAACTGGGAATTAAATGCGATTATACACCCTTCAATCAAATTATTCTTGATCCTGATTTGATTGCGACAGTTCCAAAAAATCAATGGTTCTATACAGGGATGGATACATTTATTCATGACATGGAATCAAGTTCGGGAATGTTTTACAATACATTTTCTGCAGCATACGGTGATCAATCCATAGAATTATGCTACGATATTTTTCTTCGCGAAGGTTGTGGTCAAAATCCGGAAAATGACGAAAAATTAATGGTGGCCTCTTTGTTTGGTGGATTAAGTCTCACCTATTCTGAAGTCGGTGTTTGTCATGCGCTGTCATACGGTTTGTCATATGTTTTTGGCACACGGCACGGCTATGCGAACTGCCTCGCCTTCAATCATCTTGAGGAGTACTATGGGGAATCCGTTCGTGATTTTAAAAAGATGGTAGAGATTCACAATATTGACCTACCGCAGAATCTATCGAAAGATTGGTCGGAAGATGAAATTCGCCAAATGGCTAAAATTTCATACAACCTACCCCCACATGTGGCATCACGCCCTGGGTCCTGATTGGGAGAGCAAGATTACAGAAGATCAAATCATGGACTTGTTTCGGAGATTGTAATTAAATTCTTGCGAGGAGACTATGTAGATAGAATACCAGGATTGACCTTTAATTTTAATTGATATAATCCAGGTAGTTAGTTTATATTAAGCGGTCGATCTGTACTCAGGATATCTACTCCATTGTCATAAAGCTCTTGATATACTTTGGATCCTCTGGCAGCCGCCTGTCTGTCAATGTTGCCCATAGCTCCAAACACAGCCAACATACCGTTTTTGTGGAGTGTGTCATATAATACCTCAGGTGATCGAATCGTTCCGGTAAAAGCCATCAGATTTTTCAAGCTCAATCCGGATTTTTTAAGTCTCTCCCATTCGTCCAAATTTCTTACAGGGACATTAATGACTATTTCCCGGCTCTTTCTTCGCATAGCCTTTGCCTGATCAATATTGTAAACAATGCCGACGACATTGTCCATTTGATTCGTTTTATGAATTAGATGAATCACGTCTTCGTAGTTCACGCCCTGCTTTATATCCAAATTAAGAACGGTATGTCCTTCCTGTTCATTCCACGTAAGCGCCTCTTCCAGGGTCGGTGGGTGATAGGATGTCAGGCGTCCGTTGTTGTCTTTGAGTTTTAGTTTTTTTAAGGGCTGATAAGGTCAAATTTTCAACTTTTCCGGATCCATTTGTCGTCCGATCCACTGAGGCATCATGCATTAATACGAGTTGACCATCTTTTGTTTTCCGAATGTCAATTTCCCATCCATGCACCTGTTTTATCATTGATATAAATCATCGATTCCAGGCAGTTTTCAGGATATCCGGGTAAATCACCTCCTCCGCGATGCGCCTGAATGTGTTGAAATTTTTCTGATGACGCTGAAAAAGGATACGCAATTTCTACCGTAGTCGTACCTGCGGGATGAGACGGTGTTTGTTGTCTGCAGGAAAATAGAAATGTCAAATGAAAAATAAATATGATGGCCGTACTTATTCGCATATGCAATTATGACTTTTTAATTAAATAATTTATACCCTTTCACGACAATTCGAAACGTAGATTATTTTTATTTGAATTAAAAAAGCTGCAATTCTAAAATAAGAATTGCAGCTTTCTATTGAAAATTCAATCAATGAATTGTTCTAATATTATTAGAATAACAGCTGAATTGAAGTATTCCATGTCGTACCATTCAAACTAAAGTATCCGAAACGGTCATTTTGACTGATGGCATCATTATCTAATAAATTCTTCACATTTGCCCGAAGGACCAGTGTTTGATTGCCTACATCAAATCGATAAGATGCACCGGCGTCGAGTACACCAAACGCATCCAATTCACCGATATCTTCTCTCAAAATATCAGCACTGCCACGTTTGTATATTTTTATCGAAATAGTTGTAATCTGCATAAACATCCAGTCCATCCACTATTTCCGCTCTTCCACCTAACCCGAATGAAAATTGAGGAGCATTTGTGATATGTACTTCGTCGATATCATCTCCGTCTATTACACCAATCATCACGCCTGTATCATCATTAAATGAGGTCAACGATTCGATTGCATTATAAGTCCAATCTCCGACTGATGCAAAGGCACTTAGACGAATGCCATCTTTAACAATGTATTGCATATCCAACTCGACGCCCATGTGTGTTTGCTCAATTCCTCGCTCAATATCACGTTGTTGAAAATCATCATCTTCATCCTCCGTATCATTATCCTGGGTAAATGTTGTAACGTTAGTCCGGTTACCCCAGGTTTGAGTTATATACATTTAAATTCAAGAGGACTGAATTACTTCGAAACTTATATCCTGCTTCAACGCCGGTAATATCTTCATTATCAATGTCAGGAGTCAATAATTTATTTGAATTTCGAATATCTTCAAAAATATTGTCAAGGAAAGGCTGTCTTGAATAATATCCTGCAATTTACAAAAACAGTGCTCATAAGTCCTATGCTATATGAAGCTCCACCTTTAATATTGAATCCTTCTTTATTAACCTTATCTGACTCGCCTATCTCAGACCATCGGCCTTCGCGCTGATAAGATTGAGTTGAAGCGGCAGCCTGCAAAAATCCTGTGAATTTATCCTGGCTGAATTCTACCTGAGTAAACAAACCTTGATAATTAATATTCTCAGAATAATCATATGCGATGCGATCACCTTCATCAGGAATATCGAACAAAGCTGACCATGGCCGCGCTTTGAATGTTTTAGTAACAACGTAATCAGAACCACGCGTTGCATGTCTGAATGAGTCCTGATAACCATCAAGACCAAATAGCTCAACCAGCTGTCTGAAGTGATCTCCTTTATAAAATCTTAAGTCCATTCCAACATTAAATGTGACTTTATCTGAAAAATCATGCTGAAAATTTGTTACGTTCCCAAACCATTGGTGATTATTTGCAGATGCACGCAAGGCATAATTATCACTGAATTCTCCAATTCCGTCATCATCAGCTTCGTTAGCCACCTGGATAGCATCCCAATCAACCTGACCGTCTGCAGTTCTGGCCCTATTACGACTAGATCCATAATTCCCAGTTCCGCCACCTCTACCAAATGAGGCATAAAGAACTGATGAAAGATTGCTCACATCACTCATATCCCAATCCCATGAAAGGTTTATTACAGGTTTATGATAGTAGTTTCTTCTTTCTGTTTCGAAATCACCATCGTGCTCGCCCCAGTGCTGGTTGAATTTTGGTGTCTCTTCGAGTGTTTCAAGACTCTGTGACCAGCGTTGTCCGTGCCATTGAGGTGCACCTGTTACAAGGAAATTGAAGGTATGATCATCATTCGGTTTGAATCCTATTGACATAAAGTAATTCTGACCTTGTCCTTCAGTGCCTTCAGCCCACTTGTTATCAGCTTGCCAGTGATCTAACAGGATGGAGAAAGCCCACTTTCCTTGAAGGCCTGTGTTATAGGCCACAGTCCCTTTTATGTAATTGTCATTCCCCATACATAAATCGGGCGTAGCCACCTTTTCGGTTATCGACGGTCTTGGTGGCAATGTTCACTGTTCCTCCAACTGAAGAAATGGCCAATTTTGAAGAACCCAATCCACGTTGAACCTGAACCGCGTTAGCAACATCAGACATTCCGGACCAATTGGACCAGTACATCCGTCCATCCTCCATTCCGTTGATTGGTTGTCCATTCAAAAGAAAAGCAGTATTGATCTGATCGAAACCTCGCATGAACATTTGAGAATCTCCAAATCCCGTTTGATTTGAGATATACGCCGAAGGCGTATTTTTAATTACCTCCGGAAATTCGACATTACCAACTGATTTCGCCTGAATTTCTCTAGCTGTAATTGTGGTGAAACGGCGACTGGTGTGCGTCGATCCCGCACCAATATCAAGATACCCGGTCACCACCACTTCGTCTAGTCCGTAGGCATCAGCAGAAAGTGAAATGGCTCCTGCTCGTACCTCATCGAGCGAGTAAGTGCCTGAAGCATAGCCTACAATATTGTATATATAGCTTGCTGTCATTGCTTGGTACGTTTAACGTGAATTTTCCCATCGCGTCTGTAACAGTACCAGTAGTTGTCCCCTCGACAACAACAGTTCGCCACCGATAAGGGGCTCTTTAGAAGCTCCATCAAGAACTTCTCCAGATATCGTCTGCTGACCATACCCAATGGCTACCGCAGCGATCATCATCAAAAAAGAGTAAATAATTCGTTTCATATGTAAAGTGATTTTGTACGAAAATATTGATCAAAAATAATCAATTAGTAAATCATTAAGCCCCTAAGTTATTAACTTTTTGTTAATAATTAAAACCCTGACATTCAGCAGACTATGAATTTTATTGAAAATTTTATTGCTCTAAATCAACATCATCTCGCTTCGACAGAAAAATTTCGGCAATCATACAACGTGCACTACCGCCACCATAAGTCTCAATTGTCGAAATATCCGCTGCGATTATTCTCGATGTTTTACCGAGTTGCTGGAGTTGTTTTTTTGTAAGCGAATCGTGGGCTTGCCTGGACATGATCATGAGTGGTTCTCCTTGATCAATTGAGTAATTGAATCATGTTTCCGGCAAAAGCATTCATCTGTTTAAAACTTATGGGTCACAAATCTTTTTACCGAGATTGCTCTAACCGTTCTATTAACCTGGTTCGTTCTTCCGAATCAGCAATGCTTTCGAGACAAACAACGGCATCTCTTGTTCCAAGTGCCATCATCACATTCGTTATGATAAATTGGGATGGCCACTTTTGTTCTGTACCGTGGAAGGCCATCATTTCGTATCCCGTAAGAACAGCCAGTTTATCCAATAATCCAATATCAGTCCGCGGACTCAAACAGGCATACACGACTCGTTGATCATGGTCAAACAACATACTGCCTGTCCCTTCAAGAAATAAGCCCTTTTCTTCATAATGCTCAAATGTATATCTCCGATCAACTAAAAAGTGTTGATCCACAAAGTCCAAAATCGCCGGGGTCGCGCGCTCTCTACGTCTGTTTGGCGCAAACAAAGGATATGTCAACATCCAACCTTCAGGCGTCGTAGAGAACCAATTATTTGGAAAAACAGCATCCGGTTTCACCGGTGTTTCACTGTCTTGCCAGACAAACACATGCACACCTGCTTCAAGCATGACTTTAACCATGGCATCAAATTCTTCTATTGCCCTGGAAGTTATAGAATTCTCTGATTCATCCTCGTCCAATGTTTGAAACGCATTATTGATAGCAGTTTCAGGGTTGAACCCAAAATTGGCCGGGCGGACCATGAGAACAGAATTTGTAAATGATTTCATCGATTTGCTGTTTTTGCAAAATTAGCAATTCGTTCCTAGTAATTAGGACTCTTTCAGCCAGCGGTATTATTGGAATTGGTGATGGATTAGTTTCTAAAAGTTATTGATTTTCAAGCACCATTCTTCGTATTTTCTGCTGCCTCTTCATGCCCCAGATAGTTGTCAATCCATGCATGTGCTGCATAGATGACCGGAGTAAGAACGATGGCCACAACGAATTTGTAAATGTAATTGACCACACCTATAGCTAGAACCTGAAGCAGGGGCCAATTTCCTCCAATATAGAATGCAATAAGAAGCACAACAAAACTGTCGATAAATTGAGAAACCAAAGTGGAACCCGTTGCCCTTAACCATAATTTTCGCTCTCCTGTGATTCGTTTGATCTGGCGAAATACCGCCACATCAACTAACTGACCGACGAGAAAAGCGACAAGTGAACCAGCAATGATCCACATACCCTGACCAAAAACGACACGAAATGGCCGCATCAAAATCACTGACTTTTTCTTTCATGTTAGCCAGCTCCTCCCCTTCAAAACTGAATAAATGAGATGTTGGCCAGAAATCTGCAGGATCAACTCTGATGGGCGAACATCACAATAACGAAACCATAGAGGATCAGACCGGCTGTCATAATTGAAAGAAAACGCACTCCTTTTTTACCATAGTACTCATTGATGATATCAGTCATAACAAAGACCACCGGCCATAAAAGGACCCCTGCCGTCAAATTAAAACCCAAACCATCAAATCCGAATAGACTAAAGTTAGCGGGCGACCAACCAAATAATTTCTCCAGGGACAAATATTTTTACACCGTATGAACTCCGCCATCAACGCATTGGTGACAAAAAATCCAGACAGTAAAATAAAGAGCTTATGGTATCGGATTGTTCCAATATTTCATTTGCTTTGCACCCTTTGTCATGTTGTTACTAAACTCATGTACTTATTCGTTGTTATCATCTTTTTAATCCAATTTTGCAAGGTATGGCGAAGATTTCAATAAATATTGGAACGGGAAATGTAAAGAAGGAAAGCGACATCGTCGTAGGAATCGATCTGGGTACCACCAATAGCCTGGTTGCGTACGCCGATGTTGATGGTAATCCCAGAATACTCCACAAGAATGATTCGGCTAAACTCCTACCCTCTATCATCTATTTTGATAAGGATAATTATCCAATTGTTGGGGCCAGGGCACTGGAAAAAATGATTGATAATCCGGAACGCACGATTTTCAGCATTAAGCGATTAATGGGCAAATCATGGAACGATGTAGAACAATATCAGAACTTTTTTGCCTATGATATTATCAAGAAAGACGAGGAAGAGTTAATTCGCATTCGCATCGGCAATCGATTCTATACGCCTATTGAACTTTCAGCAATCATCCTGCGAAAATTGAAATAATAGCAGAAGATGAATTGGGTGAACGTGTTTTAAAAGCCGTTATCACCGTGTGCCGGCTTATTTAATGACAGCCAGCGACAGGCTACTAAGGACGCAGGAAAATTGGCAGGGCTCAATGTACTGAGAATAGTCAATGAACCCACGGCAGCCAGCCTGGCCTTCGGACTCAGAAAAGGGCAAGTAATAAAACAATAGCCGTCTATGATCTTGGTGGTGGAACCTTTGATATTTCTATATTGAATTTATCAGATGGAATCTTTGAAGTTTTAGCCACGCATGGAGATACCTTCTTAGGGGGTGATGATTCGATAAAACGGATCATGGAGGAATGGGCTCAAAAACTTCAAGCTGATAAGGTAGAATATTCTACAACAGCGCTAAGACTTAAGGCTGAGAAAAGCGAAAAAGGATCTGAGTACTACTTCTTCGATTCATGACGAAATAAATGGAGCACGTGTCTCCTTGCGAATGGATCGGTTTGTTGAAATTACGGCTGACCTTGTAGAACGTACCTTGAATTCCTGCCGGTTGGCTCTGGAAGATGCGCAATTAACAACTGCTGATATCGATGAAATTATTCTTGTGGGAGGATCTACCAGGATGCCGGCCATTCATCTGGCTCTTTCGGCTTTTTTCAAAAAGAATGTTAATAATAGTGTCAATCCTGACGAAGCGGTGGCACTCGGAGCAGCAATACAAGCGGACATATTAGCTGGTCGAAGAAAAGACATGCTTTTACTGGATGTCACCCCACTCTCTCTTGGCATTGAGACAGTTGGTGGATTAATGGATACAATTATTCCGCGGAATTCGAAAATTCCGGCCGCAGTTGGGCGAAATTACACCACCTCGATAGATGGGCAGAAAAACCTCAAGGTGGCAATTTACCAGGGCGAACGCGACCTGGTTGAAGACAATCGGAAATTGGGCGAATTTATTTTAAAAAATATTCCACCAATGGCTGCCGGTTTACCCAAAATTGAAATTAAATTTTTAATTGATGCCGACGGAATTTTGCAAGTCATTGCAACAGAACTTCGCTCCGGGGTAAAACAAGAAATTCAAATTAAACCACAATACGGCATCACTGAGGAAGAAATGGCAAAAATGTTGCTGGACTCTATTTCAAATGCCGAACATGATATTAAACAACGGGCAGTTATTGAGGCACGAACAGAAGGCAAATCCATGGCCCTTTCAGCTGATCGTTTTATTAAACAAAATTTAAGTTGGTTGTCAGAAGAACAAGTGGCGGAAATACAACGGTTAAATAATGCCCTGGTGAAGAGTTTTCAATCCGATGATAAAGATCACATCTTAGTTCAAATCGAAAATTTGAACACCTATACCTCCCCACTGGCACATGAGGCGCTTGATCGAAATATTGCAAAAAAGCTTGAGGGTGACACAATATGATTAGAACGTGAGAGTGTGAGAGCTTTAGAATATGAGACCATTAGAGCATGAGATTGTGAGAATATGAGAGGATTTGAGCACCGGATTTGAGCACAAAAAAGGAAAACAACCATGGGTAAAAAAAAGAAGCGATATGAAGTATACCAGTACGATCCGACGGAAGAGGAGGAGGTCGATCTAGTTGAAGTCAGACCGGACCACCAGCGGCTGCGCTTACGCATGGAAAAGAAGAATCGTGGAGGAAAAGTGGTAACAATTGTTGCGGGCTATTCGGGATTAGGCATCGAAGACCTCACAAAAAAATTAAAATCAAGTTGTGGCGTGGGAGGATCAGCCAAAGAAGGCGAAATATTATTGCAAGGAGATGTCCGCAAAAAGGCAATTGAGCTTTTAAAAAAAATGGGTTACACCGACGTTAAATAATAGAACGGTAATTAATCGTTAAATTAGATTCAACCAGCGAAATAAATTATGCGATCTGGAATTTTGGTGGCATTTTACGCAAACTTTTCTTGTACAACCAGACGGATAAAACTGCTATTGCGCAGCCTAAGCCAAATCCACAAATTACATCTGCCGGATAGTGTACGCCAACATAGATTTGAGCAAGACCAACCAGCAAGGCCCAAGGCAAGAAGATCCACCGATATCGAAACCAAAATGGTGCTGTCGTGCAAATAATAAATACGGCCAGAGTCATGTGATTCGTAGCGTGTGATGACGTAAAACTGAATCCTGAGCCACAATCGACACGTAGAATGATATCCGTCAATTCACTTTCCATATGACAAGGCCTGGGTCTCATGACAGACTTCTTTATCAAATGACTGCTTACAAAATCGGAAATGCCAACTGTTGTCAGACACCATATGATCCACAGCAATCCGCTCCATCTGAATTTCCATAAAAAATATGCAGTGATTAAAACGTAGAGTGGAATCCAGACCACCTGGTTTCTCATAAAAGGCATCACCACATCAAAAAATGCGTTCGTCCAACCTTTATTGATAATCAAAAAGAAGGATTGATCAATGGCTAGTATTTGCTCTAACATGAACTTACAATAATCATACGTGGAGAAAGATTTTTGTCATACGTGCTCAAGTCATAATTGCCATATACCTCATGAATTGAAAATCCCTGTTCAGTTAACATTGAAGTAAAATCCTGCAATGAAAATAAGGTGACTTTTTCATCGTATGTACGATGGAGATCTGCATTACGCCAATCCATGTTTTTAATCAGGCGATTCCCGTCAATCTGTCTATTTATTTCAACAGACCAATCTTGAAATTTCTTATTTTCTTTTGTAATTAAATTTTTCTTTATCATTACGTCATTCATGTAGTCAATTACGAAAATGCCATTCTTTTTCAAACTAGATTTTACACTTCTTATAACTCGAACGTTGTCTCGAACATCATCAAAATACCCAAAACTTGTAAATAGATTTAATACATAATTGAAGTAATTTCGCCGAAATGGTTTTCGCATATCCTGGATATAAAACTCCAGTCCATCCTCTTCATGGGCAGATGCAAGTTTGATATTCCGTTTGGATAGATCGATTCCGGTGACTTGATATCCCCGACTGTGAATATATCTGGAATGTCTACCTGTTCCACAGGCCAAATCCAAAAAGATAGCTGAATCATTAGGTTTCAGTGCATCTAAAAGACGTTCCAGAAAATCCTGAGCCTCTTGATCATTGCGGTGTTTGTACATCAGGTCATACAAATCACTTTCGAACCATGACTCAAACCATTCCCCTTTATTCCGCTCATTCATCGAATTACCTATCTGAATTTTATCCTTCATTTATCAATTTCTAGCCTCTTCAATTTAGCCGGTCAATACAATCTAACAATCCGTAAATTTGGCCAAGATTATTTAATCTATACATATTTTGACATTAATAAAATCAATTTCAGGTTTTCGGGGCACCATCGGTGGTAAGATTGGACAGTCCCTAACGCCTTTGGATATAACCAGTTTGACTGCCGGATACGGGCAATGGCTGAAAGAAAAAGATCAGCATCCTGCTGTGGTAATTGGTCGTGATGGTCGGGTAACTGGTCCTTTGGTTCAGTCACTTGTGACAAATACCTTAATCATGCAAGGTATTGATGTTTTTGACGCCGGTCTTTCCACAACACCCACAGTCGAAATGGCAGTTCCATACAAACAGGCTCAAGGTGGAATCGTCATCACAGCATCTCACAATCCAATGAACTGGAATGCTTTAAAACTTCTTGACGAGAAAGGGGAATTCCTCAGTCAGGAAGAAGGGGCAAAAGTGCTTCACTATGCCGATGATGCCAAGCAACTCGAATTTATGCCCGTCGATGAACTCGGAATTTATCATGCTTCCGGTGAATTGCTTGCATATCATTTAGACCGCATCCTCGCTTTACCATATGTTGACGTGGAACTTATCCGGTCTGCAGAAATTTCGATCGTTTTAGATCCCATTAATTCATCAGGATCGATAGCAGTACCGGCACTCCTCGATAGATTAAATGTTGAATGCCAAATGATTCATGGAGAAATTAAAGGCAGATTTGGACATAATCCAGAGCCATTGGCTGCGCATTTAGAAGATTTGTCCCGGGCAGTCCAAGAGCATAAAGCCGATATGGGTATTTCTGTAGATCCGGATGTCGATCGGCTAGCCTTTGTTTGTGAAAATGGAGAGATGTTCGGGGAAGAAAATACACTTGTTGCCATTAGCGACTATCTTCTTAAAATTCAGCCGGGAGCAACGGTTTCTAATTTAAGTTCGACAAGAGGATTACGCGATATATCTATAAAATACAATCAACCTTATTTTCCATCGGCTGTGGGAGAAGTGAATGTTGTCGCCATGATGAAAGAAAAAAATGCAGTAATTGGAGGTGAAGGAAACGGCGGTGTCATCTTGCCGGATTTGCATTACGGACGTGATGCGCTCGCAGGAATAGCACTATTTTTATCACACTACGCCGGCCAACAGAAATCCATGCTTGAGATAAAAAATCAGCTGCCCAATTATCACATGAGTAAGATGAAAGTTACCTTGCAAGCTGAAATGAATCCTCAAGAAATTCTAGATCAATTCAAAGAGCGGTATGCACAACATCCCGGTCTTAATTTGGTGGATGGCGTTAAACTTGATTTTGATGAGGCTTGGGTTCATATGAGAAAATCCAACACCGAACCTATCATTCGAATATATGCCGAGGCCAAATCTGAAGCTGAGGCTATTACATTGGCAACTCAATTTGAAAAAGAAATTTTATCCAACTGACCCATTATGAAAGTTTACTTCGACAACGCGGCTAGTACTCCACTTGATCCCAAAGTCATAGATTATATGACTGATATTCTTCGTAATGAATATGGCAATCCGTCATCCATTCATACTGAAGGGAGAAAGACAAAGAATACAATCGAACAAGCTAGAAAACGAATAGCAAGCCAGATAGGAGCCTCTCCATCTGAAATTGTTTTCATGTCCGGTGGTACAGAAGCCAATAACACTGCTCTCAAATGTGCGGTCAAAGATATGGGCATCACACGGATCATCAGTATGCCAATTGAACATCATTGCGTCCTGAATACCTTAGATAAATTGCAGCAAGACGGTGTGGAAATATGCTATTTGACGGTCTCACAAGATGGCGAGATTGATTTAGCTGTTTTGGAAGATCTACTTTCAAGTGATGATCAAAAAACTATGGTGTCTATCATGTACGCCAACAATGAAATTGGAAGTGTGTTTCCGTTGAAAGAGATTGCGGAACTTACTCAGAATTACAACGCCTTATGTCATTCAGATACAGTTCAGGCAGTTGGTCATTTTGAAATCAATACGGCGACCTGGCCTGTTCATTTCATGAGTGGGTCCGCTCATAAATTTCATGGGCCTAAAGGTGTCGGATTTTTATACATGAATTCCAACGTGTCCATCAATCCGCTAATCCACGGAGGCAGCCAGGAACGAAAATTACGTGCTGGTACAGAAAACATCAGTGGTATAGCCGGTATGGCCATCGCCCTGGAAATGGCTTGTGAGGAGATGGATTCCAGACGAAATCATATCCTGAGTCTGCGTAATACAATGAAAAATGCATTGTTAACCCGTTTTGACGGCGTACAAATCAATGGGCCGAAAGATGACTCCGGACTTTACACTGTACTGTCTGTTTCGTTTCCTCCGACAAATACTTCCAGCCTCTTGTTGATGCAATTAGATATGAAAGGCATTTGCGTTTCGACAGGAAGTGCTTGCGGCAGCGGCACGTCTCAACCGTCACATGTCATACAGACTGTGCGTGAAGACGATGGCTTTGTAACCATCCGCTTTTCGTTTTCTCATTACAACACACACGAAGAATTAGATTATACGCTTGAGCAATTGCAGATTCTCATGCCTCAGCACACCAATATCTGATATGACATGATACGGCTTGACGATGAATTGTACATGCGTCGTTGTTTTGACTTGGCTGGTAGTGGCAAACCGGCAGTTAGATCCAATCCACTGGTAGGTTCTTGCATCGTCTTTGAAAACCGAATCATTGGGGAGGGATTTCATCGAAAGTTTGGTGGCCCGCATGCAGAAATTGAAGCGCTTGACAGTGTGGCTGAAAACGACAAGCAATTTTTACCTCATTCGACGCTCTATGTCAATTTGGCTCCCTGCAATCATCATGGAAAAACTCCTCCTTGTTCCCAGGCCATCATCGCTAATAAAATACTCAGAGTTGTTATTGGCATGACGGACACCAATCCTGTAGCTACCGGAAGTATTCAAGCGATGCGCAATGCCGGGATTGAAGTGATAGAAGATGTATTAAATCTGGAGGCCAAGGAATTAAATCAGGCCTTTCTTATTGGTCTTAGTGATAAAAGACCGCTTGTTACCCTTAAGTGGGCAGAATCTTATGATGGCTTCATAGGGTGTGAAAGCCGACAATTGCCAATTTCTAATAAGCTTTCACAACTTAAAAATCACGATCTCCGCAGACAAAACAATGCCATCTTGGTAGGAAGTGGTACAGTCATAACGGATAATCCCAAACTCACAACCCGGAATCTTCCCGGATCTGATCCGCTTCGAATTGTAGTTGAAGGCAATCGGAAGATACCTGAACAAAGTGCGGTATGCACTGATGGAAACCCATTACTCCTTTTTACCCAAAACAAACTTCAAACTACTTTAGATAAAAATGTCTTAATCACTGAATATGAAGGTGAAAGAATAGATATTAAGTGGCTATTAACGCACTTATATGAAAAACACGAAATTGGGTTTCTAATCATCGAAGGTGGTCTGGATATATTGCAGCAAATTATCGATCAAAACCTTTGGGATGAATGCTGGCGGTTCAAATCCAATCAAAAGCTCAAATCCGGCATTTTCGCTCCCCGTTTTGATCAATCACCTTACCATAAATTCAATCTGGCTGGAGATTCTGTTGAATTTTTCAAGCATTATTAACGCTTCATCGGATATGAACGTTAAAGAATAATTAAAGTCAGCTACTCCGGGCTATCAGGTGCAATGTGTTGGCTTCTTTGTTGTTACATTTGTATGGTATTGAAAACTGGTGAATTTCTCATGAATAACTATTCTAAATTCTTATTTACTTTCCTTCTGATGGCAACCATCTCGTTGAGCTCATTTGCTCAAGAAAAGGTCGAGTGGGTAAAAATGAGTGAAGCGCTTGAATTAGCAGAGAAACAACAGAAGAAGATTTTCATCGACATGTATACCGATTGGTGTTCATGGTGTAAAAAAATGGATGCCGCCACTTTTCAAAAACCTGACATTGCGAAATATATCAACGAACACTTTATTCCTGTAAAATTCAATGCCGAGCAACGCAGTGAAATTGAATATCAAGGCCAGGTTTTTAAATATGCAAATTACGGGAGACGGGGATATCATCAATTAGCAGCAGAGTTATCCAAAAGTCTAGGACGACTGAGCTACCCTACCATCATTTTTCTTGATGAAAAACAAAATGTAATTCAGCCGATTCCAGGTTACCAGGATCCAAAGAGTTTCGAGGTCATCATGCACTATATGGGTGAAGACCATTTTCGAAACAAACCTTTCAAAGCCTTCTCAGCCGGATTTAAAGGAAACTATAATTAAACCGTTCTTTGGCGTTCCTACTTGACAGGAATAAGTACTGATTTTCCTACTTGTCGTTTTATACCATGCAATATGCCATGTGCACCTGAAAGGTGAGCTGCTCCGACAGAAACAAATATCGGACCTTGTGCTATTTCCATTTGTTCTAAAATCCTACTTACCATTTTTTTATTTCTGTCCTCTAACATTAATTTTCGAATCGGTCCAACCGTCTTTTTACCCTGTTGATACAAAGCATGAATTGACTCTTTCTTATAAAGGGTTATAAGATGATTCAGTGACCGTCTGCTTTTGCTCAAATTGCCAATCATCTGCTTTAATTGAATGACCTGATAATCCAAGGGGATTTTTCGAAAAATTTCCATTTGTTCCGCATACGATTCCAAGCCCTTGACCGGTAGACTTAGATCAATTGCTTTATTCCAAAGTATTTCATCAATGGATGCACCCGTGCTATCAATTAATCTGGAAGCGATTAGAGATGAAACTAATAATGGAGGTAAGGCCTGACATTGCATCAAATCAATTTGTGTGAAATGAAATAGTTTCTTGCGAAATTTTTTAAACCGACGGGTAGTCATCTGATTCATCAGGTGGTACTCAGACTGAACTGTTGGTACCTGCCCGTTTGACAAATCAGTGATGTCAGTCTCACCAAAATACGCGGTGATTCCCTCTTGTTCCAAGACAAGACTGAACCGTTCCACAAATGACTCATATCCGGAAAATGCCAGATGAATAGTCCCGGCAATGAACGCAGAATTACCTTTCCAGTCCAGATGCCAAAGTAGAGAATTCTTGCCTTTATGGGAGCTGTTAATCGTAATCAAATGGTAAGACAGAAGATTCCTTAACTGTTGATAAGGTCATGAGTGTTTTCATGCGCTCTATCTCTTCTATTTGAGACAACTTCTTAAAGAGTAGCTGTTCATAAGCCGGGATATCTTTACAAAATATTTTCATCATAAAATCAGCCTCCCCGGTTACGATGTAACACTCAACTACTTCTGGAATCTTATTGATCTTGCTGATGAAGTTCTCAAAGGCGCTCTCCTTTTGCCAGGCGAGATCAACGAGAACGAATGTTTTGACGTTTAATCCTAATTTCAATGGATTGATTTTTCCATGGTAGGAATCAATAACCTTGTGATTTTCCAGTTTCTTTACTCGCTCGAGGGTTGGGGCTGGAGACAATCCGATTTTCTTTGATAAGTCAAGATTGGTGATCTTACTGTTTTCCTGAAGAATCTTTAGAATTTGATAATCGATTTTATCTAGTTTGTCCGACATGTTCTTTTATTAAAGTGCGAAAGAATCTATTGTCAATAGAACCACAAATAAAATAAAATATTACCAAACAAACGGTAAATGAATGGAGAAATTAACTATCCTTTGCTGATTATGAGTAACCGGTACCGAGTAAATGTCTTAAGCCTCTATGGGAAGACACCCATATTAATGTAATCATTCGAAATTTTGTTTAACGCATTCACGAATGCAGCAGACCGCAGATCTTCACATTTCTTCTTTCTGGCTTTGACTTCTTTGATCTGATGATAGGCGTTGACCATAGTTTCTTCGAGACCCGATCGTACCAAGTCGATTTCATCAGCACCTCTCGTAAGCACTGTCTTTTCCCTGTCAGAAATGCTTTTGCCTGTCATTCGTTCCAACTTATCAACCAGGTTTAGATACGTATTTGAATTATATCGTTTCTCCATGCGACCAAAACGCATATGAGAAAGATTTTTCAACCATTCGAAAT
Organism: Saprospiraceae bacterium; assembly: GCA_965249735.1. Classification (GTDB taxonomy): domain Bacteria; phylum Bacteroidota; class Bacteroidia; order Chitinophagales; family Saprospiraceae; genus JANQSS01. Next base: position 165,175 of record CBDFMS010000019.1, read on the forward strand.
ACGAAACGGTCACACCACCTGCATTCAAATACATATCAGGTAGCACGATTATGCCTTTTTTCAATAGAATATCTTCAGCCTGACTGGTGACCGGGCCATTAGCCGCTTCACCGATTATCTTAGCCTTGATTCTTTTTGCATTCCCCGTATTAATAACGTTCTCCAACGCGGCGGGAACGAGAATGTCACATTCTAATTCGAGTGCATCTTCCCGTTGTTTCATTTTTTTCGTTCCCGGGAATCCGACAATACTTCCGGTTTCTTTTCTGAATTTGATTAGTTTTTGAATGTCAATTCCTTTTTCACTGTGGATGGCTCCTTCCAGTTCTGTCACGGCGATGATCTTCGCATCTCCTTCATTTTGAGAAATAAGACCCGTATACGATCCGACATTACCCAAACCTTGTATGACCATGGTCTTACCTGCCATTCCCGGCTCTAATCCAATTGCCTTCATTTCTTTGGTATTGCTCAGAAGCTCTCGCATACCATAATAGACGCCTCGACCTGTTGCTTCTGTTCTACCACGAATTCCGTTTTGCGAAACGGGTTTTCCTGTCACGCATCCTGCTGCATCAATTTCTCCACTTCGAAATGTAGCATACGTATCCAAAATCCATGTCATCTCTTTGGAGCTGGTCCCATAGTCCGGTGCCGGAACGTCAATGCCGGGGCCTATGAAATTCTTACGCACCAACTCAGTGGTATATCTTCGCGTGATACGTTGTAGTTGTTCCTCCGTATGATCTCTTGGACTGATTTTTACTCCTCCTTTGGCACCTCCAAAAGGAACATCGACCAGAGCACATTTGTAACTCATCAATGAAGCAAGTGCCATCACTTCTTCCTGATTGACATGAATGCTATATCGAATACCCCCTTTTGTGGGCAATCGGTGATGGCTATGTTGGACTCTATACGCCTCAATAACTTTATACTGGTTTCCAATCTTAACCGGAAATCGCATTTGATAAACTGAATTGCAGGACTTTATCTGGTCTAACAATCCTTTTGGGATATTTGTTAGTGCTGCAGCTTTATCAAAATTACGCTGAACACTCTCATAAAAATTCAAATGTTTCTTAGCCATTATTCATTTTATTTTCGATGGATGATAACTTTCGGTCCAGATGGATTAAGTAGGCGACTATGCCGAGAAAAATAATAAGCAATGTGGCAACAACCACATAAATCATTCCTATTTCTCTAATAAAATCCATATGATCTAAATTCAAGTCAAACTTACAACGGCAATACCGATTATAAGGGATTTAAGATGCGTTAATTTTTTAAAAGGTAGTGATGCTTTATCTGATTTATACGAAACGAAAGCTGCGCCAGCCATAAACCGATTAAAAAGTAACCAATGATAGCCGGATAAAAAACCATACGCATCGTGTTGTCCATGTCTTCGCTGCCAAACGCCGGATTCCCTCCGCTTCCCGGATGAAGACTTGGTGCCATACGAGGCACTACATAGAGCAGCGGAAAGATCATAATGAAGGCAAATATTCCGTAAACGGCGTTGAACCGACGGCGTGCCGTTTCATCTGCAATTGAATAGCGAATGAATACATAAGCCACAAACATCAGCATGGCTAAAAGCGCCATGGTTTGTTTTATATCCCAACTCCAAAATCTACCCCATGTATATTGCGCCCATACCATTCCGGTAGCAATGCCCAATAGTCCAAATATGAGAGCGACAAAGGTCAGATGAAAGGCGCGTTCCTCCAATAATTCTTTCCCCTTTCTTAAGTATTGAATATTATAAAATGTAGCAAATGCCAGAAGGGCGTACATAGCCATCCACAAGGGTACATGAAAATAAGTGTTGCGAATTGTTTCTTTTAAAATATTGCGATAAGGAAATGCAAAAGCTTTTTTAAAATTCAAATCTCGAATCTTATGCTCCGTCCAGCCTGCTGCGAAAGTGTTTTCTGAAATGCTTGTGACAACTATGGCGATCGGCAATACGGCAGGGCCGTCTCCCGGATGATCGATCAACAGCGTCAATGGGATGGCGTCTTTATTTACGGGTAGAGTTGCTGGTAGTTGAAATGATATATGTAAATGTATATCATCCTCTATTCTTACGGCACTGCCTTGGATAACATGATCGTCGTCAAATTTCAACCAGGCTCGGAGTTGATCCTGATCCACAGTCCAATTTGTATTATACCCGGTTACGGATAATTCAACAATTTCAGAACATTTGGCTGTCGCCGGATAAGAAGACTGAATCCCCGGACGTAACGGTACCATTATTCCTGCACAGATAACATAGACTAGCAGTAAAACGGCTAAAAATTTCCACCAATTTCTCTTCAAACCGAGGCTATTGTTTAACGCCGCCAAAGGTATGGAAATAATCCAAGTCCCATGGCCATCATGAGAATATCAATTCCAACAATTAGAGCCATATCTCCGGACCATGTGAAGTACAGCCCCTGCACCGCCATTGTCGTTGATCGGATTAGGAGTAGAAATAATGGAATGACGATTGGCAGGACCAGTATATTTATTAGAACCGCAGAATTCTCACCAAAACCGGCAATGAAAGCAACAAGTGTAAGTGATAAACTTAGGCCGAGTGTTCCGGATAACACAAGGGCAATAAATTTTATTGCATCTACGGATTTAGGTTCAAAAAGTAGTTGAAATAAAATGTAATTGATCAATGCTGCAAAAAGCAATAAAAATAAATTATACACCGCCTTTGCCAGATAAATCGTCAGTGCATCGGTTAGTTGAAAGAAATAAGGAAATTGATTACTGCTTTCCGCCGTAAAGTTTTTAAGGATTAAACTCATGGCTGCGATGAGCAGATTCACCCAAAAAAGATTTCCCCACCATCCGGGTGAAAGATCGTTTTCCTGAAAAAGAAAAAAAAGAAAGAGTAAACAAAACTGAAAGAATACAATACCCAAAATATATTGTGGGCGCCGTAGTTCTGCTTTGAGATCCTTTTTTATCAGTGTAAGCCATTGCGACATACGATAAAGGTAGTTATCAATTTGGTTTGAAGGATGAATCCGCATAATCAATCCGTGCCATTCGATCATCCGGAACAGTTGGTCAAGAGCCCAGGCAAAGTCTTAATAAAAAAGTCAAAAAATGGAGGAAGTAGTGGTTCTGATGTTTCATTCTTTCGTCCTTTTCAACCAAATATTGTTAAATTATATATCGTATGTACAACATTTCCTTTCACTTACATATGTAAAGTTATTATAATGTATTATATTTGCAAGAATGACGTTATAACTTCAACACAATCGGTCAATATGAAAGCTATCTCTACTACCCTTCTCGCCCTCTTTTGTTGTGCGCAGCTGGCTATTTCATCCAATGACGTAAAATTCATAGACCATCACCGGGTCATTGCTAAACGCGGTGATGGGGTCATCACAATGCTCACGCGATTTGACCTCTATAATCACAGCTGTAACGTGAGCGCCTTTTATGACATCAATAAAATAACATCGAAATCAACCATTTACATAGGTAAGGAATACATCTTACCTATTCGTATTTACAAATACAACAAAACAAGTATTCGCTCAACAATCGATAAAGACGATTGGGATTTGGCTAAAAAGATCGCCAAATACAACAGATTCTTACGCGAACGGAAACTCAAGAAGACATACTACATGGATGACAACATTCTCTATGTTCCTTTTCATTTGTTAGAATGTCCGGACAGTGATGAAGTGCGAGTTAAAGCCAAAACGATAGCCGTCAAAAGCCCTGAAGTCAAGAAGACTTATTTGGAAAATAGCTTGTTTGGTGAAAACAAAAAGTTCGAAAAAGTATCAAATAAACTCAAAGGGGAAGTTTATTATGTAATCAGTGGCCATGGCGGACCGGATCCCGGAGCTATGTGTTCACATGGAAAAACAGACTTATGCGAAGATGAATATGCCTACGATGTCAGTTTGAGACTCGTGAGAAACCTGGAAGCAAATGGCGCCAAAGTGTATATGATCATCCAGGATAAAAATGATGGAATAAGGAACCAGCCACTGCTAGAAAAGGATTATGACGAAGTGTGTATGGGAGGCCAGGAAATTCCCAGGAAACAACTCTATCGCCTCAAACAACGCGTGGAAGCGGTCAATAAAACGCACAAAAAAATAAAAACTAAATACAAGAAGCACAAAGTGATCGCCATTCACGTGGACTCCCGACCTACGCATAAAAGACAAGATGTATTCTTCTACCATTGTCCGGGAAGTGATTCAGGTAAAAAAATAGCATATAATTTACAGGACGTATTCCGTGAAAAATATAAAATCCATCGAAAAAATGGAGAATATCATGGTACCGTATCTTCACGTGGACTATATGTGTTGCGCCACACAAATCCGGCAGCGGTTTATGTGGAACTGGCTAATATCAAAAATCACATTGACCAAAAGCGCATTACTGTTCCATCAAATCGACAAGCGCTTGCCGATTGGTTGTATGAGGGATTAATAAAATAAGTGAAGGGATTTGTTCTATTTACTAAATCCGGGCGTCATCAACAAACTCGATTAATTGTTGTCCCACTTTGAATACCACAATTGGAATTCATCCTTCTTTCGGCGCGCAATGGGCACTTCCTCCTGGTCTGTCATAATAACAGTTAATTTCAATGGATGAGACTCAATGTGCTCATGATTAATGATGTGTGATTTATGACACCTAATAAACCCTTTGTCGATCACCAAATCTTCTAATTCTCCGATTGATTTAGAGACTAGATTCTTTTTGCCGTCAGAGGAATAGATATAACTATAATTTCGCTCCCCTTTAATACGCACTATGTCTTTCAGTACCAGTCGTAATTCTTCCTGTTGTGTCTTGATCGTAAGGATCTGATTGGAGATTTTTGAAGTTTTAAAATTCTGCAAAGCGCATCTGATATCACGCCCGGTATCAAATTCATTGAGTTGAAGTTTAAATCTATTGACGGCTTCTCTGAGATTATCAAGATCAATTGGTTTCAATAAATAGTCCAGGGCATTGAATCGGATGGCTTTAATCGCATAATGGCTAAACGATGTAATAAAAACAGTTTGGAAAGCTATGGCCTTGAGTTGTGCGAGCATTTCGAAGCCTGTCATGTCGGTCATTTCAACATCTAAAAAAATCAAGTCAGGATCATAAAGCCTGATTTTTTCAATTCCTTCAGACCCACTTGCCGCAGTATCTATAACGAGTACTTCAGGGACAAACAAATCCAACTTATCCTTTAGCATATCACGTACAAATGGATCATCATCGATGATTAAACTTCTAATCCTTAAGTCGCCCATAACTATTAATTAAATCTTGATTTCATTAATTCTAAGCTTCTATTAGACATGTGTTCATTGGTCATAATAGGCAATTAATTTCTCTATTTCTTCGAGTGCGTTTTCAATTATAAAAATGATAGATTCTCCCGACTTCATTAGTTCGCGTGCTGAAATAGTGTCATATTCCAATTCCAACCGTGTAATTAAGGGGACCACATCACTCATTTCAAAAAATTGTAACTGTGGACGCATATTATGCAAAATCTGTCTGATTTCCGCTCGATTATTCTGCTGAATATGGCTTTTGAGTTCCATGAGTCGTTCTGATACCAGTATCTTGAATTGAATCAAATATCTGAACAACTTATCAGAATCACCTCGCGTAATCTGCAGCACATTTTTTAGGTTGACGTATTTTGTTTTTGGTTCTTTGGGCATTATTCTATTCTGAGAAGCCACGTTGTGTGACTTCATTTGACATCGTATGAAATAATTCTTCCAATTTATACGGTTTTGGAATATAACTACTCATCCCTGCCTCGTAGCAGTGATCGATTTCAGATTTTAGCAAACTGGCCGTCATGGCAATAATTGGCGTTGGAATATTAGCGTTAATCGATTCCCATTCCCTTATATTTTTTGTAGACTGATATCCGTCCATTTCGGGCATTTGAATATCCATAAGGACCATGTCGAATTTGTTAGATTTGATTTTGTCGAAAGCTATTTTGCCATTTCTTGCAATCTCTATTATAGGATCCTTTATGTAGAAAGATAGATCATCCCGAATGACCATGACATTGAACTCATTGTCCTCTGCAATTAATATTTTTAAGCCAGACAAGGGCCGAGCTAAATTTCTCAGATGTTCATCGTTATCCGTCACATCTTTAGCTTGTTTCGTGACAGCTTGTTGATAAGGTAATTCAATTGTGAAGGTACTTCCTTTACTCACCTCGCTCTTCACCCGGATTTGTCCACCCATAAGCTCGATTAGATCCCGCGATATTCTCAATCCGAGACCGGATCCTTGCTCTCTTGTATGACCATCCTTAATTTGTTCAAATGTGTCGAAAATGCGATCTAACTTATTTTCAGGGATTCCAATTCCGGTGTCCTCGACGGCAATATCAAGTACATCACCTTCCCTCCTATTCATCGAAATAATGATTTGTCCCTTATCAGTAAACTTAATCGCATTGCTCATCAGATTAATTAATATCTGATTTAGGCGTACCTGGTCTGCAATGATTAAATCGGGTATATCGCCGGTTGTCTGAGAAGTTAATTGAATACCCTTGGCATCGGATTTGACTCTCATTATATCGATGACATTTTGCACGAGCAGGGACGGATCCATTTCTTCAACTTCGATTGTCAATTTACCCGCCTCAATTTTGGACAGATCCAGGATATCATTCAAAATGACCATTAAATTATCAGCGCTTTCATGAATAGCGTTAAAGTATTTGTCCTGTTCTTTTGGATGGGGGTTTCTTCTTAGAATATTTGTGATTCCGGCAATCGCATGAATGGGTGTCCGAATGTCATGGCTCATGTTAGCTAAAAATTGCTCCTCGTACTTTTCAGACTGTTCTGCTCTTTCTTTAAGCTTTTCAGCTTCTTCTTTTTGCTTCCAAAGGGCACTCGTTCGTTGCTTTACGACCTCTTCTAACTCCATGTGATAATTCTTTAGAGAAGAGGTTCGCCAGTGCATATATAAAAGCACTCCAATAATGCCGGCAAAGAGGACGATTAATCCGATGCTCTCAATCTTCAATAAATTTGATTCTGATTTAAAAATTTCACTTGTACACGAGGTGAAAAGTAAAGGTGAGAACAAATAAATCCAATATTTCTTCAAAATGCATGTCCGTTGAAGTTTAAATCTCTTCATGTTATTGTGGTAGAGCATGTATATCTACTAAGGATTTGGAATTAAAATTCTTTTATTAAATAGTGAATTCATTCTATCTAAATATTCGAATCAAATACGTTATACATATTCCATTTATTCCAACTCCCCTTCTCCTACATCATCCGTTGCATTCTTTATTTCAGTCACTGCATCCACTACATCCTCTGTTGCTTTATTCAATTTAGTGACTTTATTTTTTCGAGGAGCCGATGATTCGCCTAAACCTTTTTTGTTTTCTGCCGGGGCCAACTTTGTCTTTTCCCAGTTATCGGGTTTAATGTCAGTAAAAGTAAGTTGTCTTTTATCGAAATGCACATAAATTGTTTCTCCCGGACCAAAATTCCCACTAAGAACATGCTTCGCCAATTCATTGACTAGATCGTGTTGGATTACGCGTTTCATAGGTCGTGCGCCAAATTGCGGGTCATAACCCAAATCTGCCAGGTGAGACAAAGCGCGCTCACTCAATTCCATTTTAATTTCCTGAAACGCCAAAGATTTATGCACCTTTCGCATCATCAGACCAGCGATCTTTTTAATTTCTTCGCGTGTTAAAGGCAAGAACATTATTTTGTCGTCGATGCGATTTAGAAACTCTGGTCGTAATTGTTCTTTTAGTTTGTCAAATACTTCTTCCCTGGTAGCATCGATTATTTCTTGTCTGTGTTCGATACCAACATGATCCAGATCCTCAAAATTTTCCAGTATAATATCAGAGGCCATATTAGATGTCATGATAATAATGCAATTTTTAAAATCTGCTACCCTACCACGGTTATCCGTCAATCGACCATCATCCAGTACTTGTAGTAAAATATTGAAGGTGTCGGGATGTGCTTTTTCAATTTCATCCAATAGCACAATGGAATATGGGCGTCTCCGAACGGCCTCGGTCAGTTGACCACCTTCTTCATACCCAACATACCCGGGAGGTGCACCGACTAACCGGGATACGGAATGCCGTTCCTGGTACTCACTCATATCAATTCTCGTAATAGCATTTTCATCATCAAAAAGGACCTCGGCTAATGTCTTAGCCAATTCTGTCTTTCCGACTCCGGTTGGGCCAAGAAAGATGAATGACCCTATCGGTTTTTTGGTATCCTGCAGTCCCGCTCGTGATCGCCGGATTGCATCACTAACAGCAACGACGGCTTCGCGCTGACCAATCAAGCGGCGTCCAATCTCATCTTCCAATTTGAGCAAACGTTCCCTTTCGCTCTTCATCATTTTGGCTACCGGAATTCCGGTCCATCGTCCCACAATATCTGCTACATCATTCGCCGTCACTTCTTCATTTGTAAAGCGACCTTCTTCCGGTAGCGAATGAAGCCGATCTTCAGCTTCTTTTAATTTTACTTCATCGGCTTTTAATTCGCCATATCGAATGCGTGCAACTTCTTCAAAATCACTTTCTCGTTCGGCCTTATCCGATTGGTGCTCCAATTCATCCATGTGTTTTTTAATGGATGTTATTGTATTGACAATTTCTTTTTCATTTTGCCAAATTGCCCGTAGAGAATCTAATTTTTCTTTTTCATTTGCAATCTGTTCATTTAATACGTTTAGTTTTTTCTCGTCTTTTTCTTTTTTAATGTATTCACGCTCTATTTCCAGTTGACGTAGTTTTCGATCGGATTCGTCTATTTCTTCCGGAACACTATCCAATTCCAATCTCAATTTAGCAGCAGCTTCATCAATTAGATCTATAGCTTTATCCGGGAGTGCACGATCAGGAATATAGCGATGAGATAATTGAGCTGCAGCGATCAAGGCTTCATCCAGGATTTCAATTTTATGATACATTTCATATTTTTCCTGAATTCCTCGTAAAATAGAGATGGTATCCTCTACACTGGGCTCTTCGATGAGTACAGTCTGAAAGCGCCGTACCAACGCTTTGTCCTTCTCAAAGTATTTTTGATATTCATCCAACGTGGTGGCACCTATTGTGCGTAATTCTCCCCGAGCAAGTGCAGGTTTCAAAATATTAGCTGCATCCATGGCTCCATTTCCGCCTCCTGCGCCTATTAGGGTATGTATTTCATCTACGAATAAAATAATTTCACCATTTGCCCCGGTTACTTCCTTAATAACCGCCTTGAGACGCTCTTCAAATTCTCCTTTATATTTTGCTCCGGCGATTAGAGAAGCGATATCGAGTGTATAGATTCTTTTTGACAGTAAATTTTCCGGTACATCACCGCTGACGATTCGCCAGGCAATTCCTTCTACAATTGCCGTTTTCCCAACTCCTGCCTCACCAATTAATATTGGATTATTTTTCTTTCTACGTGATAGGATATGCATTAATCGTCTAATTTCTTCATCACGGCCGACAATGGGATCTAATTTTCCACTTTCCGCTTGTTCATTTAGATTAATCGCAAATTTTGCCAATACATTGAATTGTTCATCAGCAGACGGACTCGTTACTTTTTCACCTTTTCGTAATTCTTCAATAGCCGATTTGAGCGTTTCAAGCGTAGCACCCTCCCCTTTCAGGATAGTCGAAGCCTGGGATTTCCCTTTTAATATGCCCATGAGTATCAACTCCATCGAGATATATTGATCCCCAAAGTCTGACATCATTCCCTTGGCATTGCTGAGCGCTTTATTTGCGTCATTGGTCAGATAATGTTTTCCACCGCCTTTGACTTTTGGTAATCGATTTAGTTCGACATTAACTAAATCCCGTAATCTTAATGAATTGATACCAAGTTTTCCCAATAAGTAAGTTATGAGGTGTTCATCAACTTCCATCATGGCCTTCAGCATATGGGTTGTATCCACTGCCTGTTGGCCATATCCTCCGGCCATTTCCTGGGCCTTGAGGATGGTATCTTGTGCTTTTATCGTGAAATTGTCGTATGTCATTGTGTATCTGTTATGTTCACCATTTCATTATGCTGCCAATATCGGAATTTTCGAGCTAGGTGCCCGATTGATGAGATGGTTATATCCGGAAGTTTTAGAGATCAAAAAGATTTGATAAGCCACTTTGCTTAATATTCGATTCATCGTGTCATGAAATCACACGGCATGTTGCTGGATTACAGCCATAAAATCGGCTTCAAAGTTTCCAGCTAACTGATTATTCATTTTCAGTTTTAATTTATTCTCCATCAAAGTGATCCGTACAAATTCATTGCGTTCGTACCAAGAATCGGCTTTGTCAACATAAATGCGCCTATTCCGCTTCTTATGCATAAGGCTAAAATTTCGTTTTTCAAGCCATTCGAACGCCGAAAGATCAGATTTAATGGGAAGATAGATGAGTGTATGCTTGCGTTCTATTGCGAGCTTATCCTCAATAAGTGCAAAGCCGATGGCAGTTAAAGTTATCCAGTACCAGTTTTGATTAAAAAAAAGCACTTTTTCCAGCAAATACTCCACACAATAAGCCAATACCAGTAAAATGGCAGCTTTCATTAGAATTCGAAGAACAAAGCTATACTTTAAAAACATGGGGACACCTTAATCAAACAGTCTAGCAACAGGATACAAGTTATGTGTTTTTTCATAATAGTGAGAAGACTTGTAGATGAAATCTAATTGTGCCCTGGCATTACCGGCAAAATCTTCATCATTTTCCTTTTTTTTCGTGAATGCTGCCTGTAAGGCATCATCAGAACGAAGCAGCTCAGCAGCCAGATCCTCAAAAACATATGCGCTGAAGTATTCCTTTTGCATTAAAATTTCATCGAAATAATTCCAGGCGAAATAGGAATCGGGGGCCTGAGGTTCGAGCGTTTCTATAATAAAGCGGCGGGCCGGTTGATGTGTCGATATGACATAATCACCACTGCGCACATGAAAATCGGTCACCTCCATCTCAACTTCGATGTTATAATGCAGATAATGCGACTCATAGGCACCTGACCTCGTCTTGAAATCGGAAATCCGATATGACCTGGATGTGATGAAGGAATCACGCCGAGATCGTTCAATTTCAACACCGTTGAGTCTAAGCCTTTCAGCCACGCCAGAATAGGCCTGTGGTAATACGTAGGTATGCGGGACCTCTACCTCCTCTGAAACATTGTAGTGATTCCAAAATGGAATTTCCTTTTCATAGGGTTCAGATCGATCATAGTAAAGTCGCTCAAGTCCGGTTACCTCACTCGTTTTTGTTTTTGCTGTATAACCCTTGAATAGCAACTTTTTAGATTTTGTCTTATCCAGCATCCACTTCAATGGAATGTTGTTTTGTTCAGCGTAATAGATTTCGGCTTCATGCCTGGCTCGTTTCAATTGCTTTTTATTCCGGGCCACATTTTTGATCATCACGTCTAAAAATTGATATGTCGATTCGACCCTGTCTCTGTAAGGCTTTAACATATGCGCTTCAGTTGTGAAGCTTGGAATATGATGAAGTGCACCAAAGCCCATGGAGTAGCGCGCCAGGTCATCAAATGCCACAATTCCTTCATCTGGCGTGGTTGGTGCATTGACATAAGGAATCATCGGCCACCTTCTTTCTTCCATATCCCGATATACTCCGGGTAAGAGATCCTCATATATGAAATTACCTAATGGAGGTGCCAGGCGATCATTCATATTTGCGATCAGAGTCATCGTATAGGGATAGTCAGCGCCATTTGACGTATGTGTGTCGATGAATACATCAGGACTCCAGCGTTTGAAAAGTTTAAGCAGTGATAGCGTATTGCGTGAGTCGGCTTTTATAAAATCCCGATTCAAATCAAGATTACGAGCATTTCCTCTAAAGCCGTACGCTTCAGGTCCATCTTGATTCGCTCTGCTGAAGCTCGACCGATTCAACATCCCGCCAACGTTGTATACCGGGACAATCAGGAGGACTACATCATCGAGCAGGTTATGCTTGAAATCAGCACTTAAGAAATGATTTACAAGTATCATGCATGCTTCGATCCCACATGGTTCACCGGGATGAATGCCATTGTTGATCAGGATGACAGCCCGATTGTCATCCTCACTTAATGGCTCGAATTGGCTTTTTTTATCTACGATGAATACGGACAAGGGCTTACCTGAATCCGACTCGCCGAATGAGGAAAATCGAACAAAATCAGCGCACCGACCGGCATTATGATAAAAGCTCATCACTTCATTGTAGTTGGCCGAATAGTTGCTGTCGTGTTGAAATCTGATATCTGGCATACAGTCATTTTGGGCTTGTGCCGGTGTAAGGTAAATGATTACTAAAAAATGACAAATTATGGGCAACAAGGATTTTATGAAATCTTTTACATACATATTCACAATACTTTTATCATCCTGAATCGTTGGTTTTATAGTAAATTCCCTAATCATGCAAAAAAGAATAATCTCTCTCGCAATTCTTTCCCTAATCCTGAGCTTTAGTGTTCAAGTGATTTCAGCGCAGGGGTTTGGCAGGAATAAACCGAAATATAAGCAGTTTGATTTCGAAGTCTATAAGACGACCCATTTCGACATCTATCATTATTTCAAAGATCAACAAGTCATTGAAAATCTGGCATGGCAGAGTGAGGTGTGGCACGAGTTCATTCAATCCATTGTTCAGGATACGATCTATTTCCAAAATCCTTTGATATTTTACTCAAATCACGGTGATTTTCAACAGACCAATACGATATCCAGCTCTGTCGGCGTCACAACGGGTGGCGTAACCGAAGCGTTCAAAAATCGAGTGACTATGCCGGTCACGGTTGCAAATCAAAAGACCTTTCAAGTCCTCGGACATGAATTGGTTCATGCCTTCCAATTTGATATGGTTATCAGGGGTGACAGCACATCACTTCAAAATCTTGCCAATCTTCCCCTCTTTATGGTCGAAGGAATGGCCGAATATATCACCAGGGGTCGCATAGATCCTTATACCAGTATGTGGATGCGTGACATCGTATTGAATGATGAAATTCCCACCATCAAGGAAATGTTCAGCCCAAAATATTTCCCTTATCGCTATGGTCAGGCATTTTGGTCCATCATGACGGACAGATATGGTGATGCCGTCATGCGCGAGTTGATGACGGCTACGGCAAAATACGGTTTGGAAATTGCCGCACCACTCCTTTTGCAAGAGGATTTAGATGGATTAACAGAAATCTGGCAGAATGGCTTGAAGGATCATTATGAAGAATTTCTTCCTCATGAAAAAGAGGATTTTATTGGAAGAAAATTACTTGACGATAAAAACGCCGGAAATTTAAATTTATCACCTTCGATCAGTCCAAATGGAAAACATGTCATCTTTTTGTCTGAAAAAGGAATATTCACCACTGAATTGTTTCTGGCTAATGCCACAAATGGTAAAATAATTCGAAAAATTGCCTCGACGTTAAAAGACAATGATTTTGACAACCTTGATGCTTTCGAATCTTCAGGTACGTGGTCACCCGACAGCAAGCGATATGCTTTTGTCGGATTTAGTAAAGGTCGAAATAAGATCTTTGTAAAAACTGTCGACAACGCAAAGGACGATATTGAATTTTTCATCGAGGATATCAATAGTATCAATAGCCCCTCCTGGTCACCCAATGGCAGGTATATCGCATTCACAGGCATTAAAGACGGACAGGTTGATCTTTATCAAATAAATATTAAGACCAAAAAAATAACGCAATTAACAGATAATATTTATTCCGAATTGCAACCAGATTGGAGTACTGACGGCGAGCGTATCGTTTTTTCGACAGATCAAAAAAGTATGGAAAAGCGGCCCAATGCCGGTCCATGGTATTACAACCTGGCCACCATCAATGTGGATAACAAAGAAGTTGATCAGTTAGACATATTCAATTATGCAGATAATTTAAATCCACAATTCGACAGTGACAACAACATTTGGTTTTTATCGGACCGAGATGGATATCGTAATATCTACAAATACGAAACCGTCACAGATAGTTTATTTCAGCAGACCGATTTTATGACCGGTGTTAGTGGTATCTCTTCTTTTGCTCCGGCTCTGAGTCTAGCTCGTAATCGAGATAAAGTAATTTTCACGCATTATTTCAACGGTAAGTATCAAATATATGGCGCTAAAGAACGCGCGTTTATTCGAAAACCAGTAGATAAAAACGACGTCGATAAAAAAGCCGGGACCTTACCTGGTGAATTGTCAAAAGCCGACCAGGTTAATATTGGATTGGCAACCATAGGCGCTCGACAAGTAGCAAATGTCGACCAATTTTCCAAAGATGAGTACAAAGCCAAATTATCACTGGATGCCATACAAGGTAATGCCGGCGTGGGCATATCAAACGGGCTTTATGGGACACAAGCCGGTGCAGCCGGTGGTATTCAAATGATGTTCTCTGATGTCCTGGGTGATCATGTGATAGGTGCGACAGTGGCTATCAATGGGGAGCTGGAAGACGGAGGATTAGGTGTTCAATATATCAACAAAAAAGGTAGAATTCATTGGGGTGTTGGGTTGTCACATGTACCACCGCAGAGAATCGTATTGGGAGATAATCAGATTAAACCAACCGGGGACCCTAATATTTATCAAATTGATAATCGAGTCATTCGCACATTTGAAGATCAACTTTCTGTGTTGGGATCCTATCCAATTAATACCAATTTAAGAATAGATGCGAATGTTTCGACCTCCGGGCGATATTACAGTGATAAAATATATACAACGTTTGTTGATAATCTTATTGTTGATAATCAAAACCGTGTTTTAGGATATCGTGTACTTGGTGAAGAACGCGAGAAAATCAAGCATGACGGTGAAGACTTTGTTGTACCAGTCGTTTATAATGGGCAACAATATAATTACCAGTTTCGTTATGGTTTCCTTTACAATGCCGGAATATCCATTGTAGGCGACAATTCTTTTTTCGGCCTCACCAGTCCACTGGCGGGTTATCGATTTCGTTTGGGAATTGATACATATAAAGGCCTCTATGATTTTACTGCCGGAACTGCCGATTTTAGAAAATATTTTTGGTCAAAGCCTGTAGCGATCGCTGTACGTGCTTTTCACTATGCTCGATTTGGAGAGGATGAGGATTCATTTAGCCCCATCTATCTTGGTTGGCAGGGACTCGTTCGTGGAATTGGTGATGTTGGCTCAGTACAGGAATTGTTTGATCGATATGGTATATCGGTACCACATATTCAAGGTTCAAAAATATTAATGGCAAATGTTGAAGTCAGATTGCCATTCACGGGACCAAAACAGATTTCAGTGATCCCATCAAATTTCTTATTCTCTGAATTAGCTGCATTTCTCGATTCCGGGGTGGCATTTGATAGATATGACGATATCACATTTTCTACAAATCGAGATGAGACAGCTATTCTCGATGCAAATAAAAGTGTAGTCATCATGACAGCCGGATTGAGTCTGCGCATCAACTTATTTGGTGCCTTAATTTTAGAACCTTATTACGCTGTTCCATTACGTGAAAACGCAAAAGGGGAATTTGGATTTAATTTCCTCTTACCCGGGTGGTAGGATTGATTTGAGATCATCAATCCTACTCCATCTACTTTCATAGAAAGAATTGGATGGGATTTAGGAAAATCGCAGGGTCTTGACAGGCTTTATCCGGGATATAAGCAGAGCCGGAATCGTCATAAAAAGTAAAATGACAATGAAGGCAAAGAGATTGATCAGGATAATTTTTGGTAGATCAAAATCTACAGGAGCATAACTTAAATAATAATCCGCCTGATTTAATTTGATAAAGTGAAACCGATGCTGAAGCCAACCAATTGTAAATGCCAACAGGTTTCCAATAATAAATCCTTTAATCACAATGCGTCCGATTAGATACACAAAGACACGCATGACCTGAAATGTACGTGAGCCCAGTGTTTTCAAGGTAGCAATCATCTTGGCACGGTCAAGTATGAGGATAATCATGACGGTAGACAAATTGATAAATGCAACGATGAGCATGATAATTAACAGCACGTACTCATTGACCTGTTGTAAATCAAGCCACTGGAAAATTCCCGGAAATTTTGATCGAATCGATTCACTGTATAACTGCGGGGGCAGTTTTTCAATGTAAATAAATTCATTAATTGGCTGTAGGTCATTTACATCATCCAGAAAAATTGAAAATCCTGATACCAGATCACTACTCCAATTCAATACATTTTGTAGTAGTGCCATATCGACGAGGACGAATTTTTTATCGTACTCTTCAAGTCCTGTATCATAAATGCCACTAATTGTAATTCTCTTTTTTATTTGTTTTTCATCAAGGATAAAATTCAGCAACATGGCGTCGCCCATTTTCACTTCAAGTCGATCAGCCTGAATCCGGGATATGAGGCATTGATCGTGGTACGGCTTCTCAGTTGATGTGAAAATATCGCCTGCTATGAGATATTCCCTGATGAAGGTCCAATCGAAATTTTCATCGACACCTTTACAAATGACCCCATCAAAGGCTGTACGTGTTGATAGAATGCCCGGATAATGGATGAAAGGATGAATACTCTTAACGCCACCTAAAGTCTGTTTTACATCCTGGGAACCCACCATGTACTCAACAGATTCAATTTGCTGTATCTCGACCAGATAGTTTTCATTTTTATTCATCGGGATGGCATCAATCGAACGATCTGAATCTACATGTGTAATATGAATATGGCCCCAAAAATTGAAGACCTTTTGTGAAATCTCATGTTGGAAACCTGCTATAAAGGATGAAGCCATTAAAAGGACACACAAGCTGACGGCCACTGCAATAATCCCCAGACGGACGATGACCCGCGTGAAGGAACTACTGCCTCCGGCCATAAGTTTTCGTGCAATAAAGTAAGCCGTATTCATCGATGTGAAGATACATATATAGAAGCCAGACCCGGGATGATACATTGTTGAAGAATATGAATATTTTTGCGCCATGGAAAAATCAGGATTCTTAGAAGAGTTGAAATGGCGTGGGATGCTTTTTGATCATACACCCGGTGTAGAAGCTTATCTCCAACCATTGGCACGGGGCTACATTGGTTTTGATCCAACCTCGGATTCCCTTACAATTGGCAATTTTGTGCAGCTCATGATTCTTACGCTTTTTCAAAAGCATGGACATCAGCCGATCGCCCTGATGGGAGGGGCAACGGGCCGTATTGGGGATCCAGCGGGAAAAGACAAAGAGCGCGAATTAAAATCCTATGATGAGATCGATGCAAACGTCCGCTCGCAGACTGAGATTATTCACCGTTTACTAGATTTTGAACATGCGGAAAATCCTGCCATCATGATCAATAATATTGATTTCTATAAGGATATGAATGTGCTGGATTTTCTCCGTGATGTCGGAAAAACTTTGACTATCAATTATATGATGTCTAAAGAATCTGTCAAAAAAAGAATTGAAACAGGATTGTCCTTTACCGAGTTTAGCTACCAGTTATTGCAAGGCTATGACTTTCAAGTGTTGAATACCACTCAGCAGTGTGCCCTGCAAATGGGTGGATCTGATCAATGGGGAAACATTACGTCAGGTACAGAATTTATTCGACGAAATTCCGGAGGGAAAGCCTATGGCATCACTATACCTTTACTTACGAAATCCGATGGAACTAAATTCGGTAAATCTGAAGCCGGTGCTATTTGGTTGACTGCCGACAAAACTTCACCATATCAATTCTATCAATATTGGTTAAACGCCGATGACGCAGATCTTGAAAGGTTAATCAAATATTTTTCCCTGAAGACGCGTGATGAAATGGAAGCGATGATTAAGAATATTTCTGATAATCCGCGTCAAAGTAAAAAAGAATTGGCCGCTGAACTAACAGCCCGTGTACATGGTCAGGAAAGCCTGGAACAAGTTGAGCAAGTGAGCACTTTGCTCTTTTCAAAGTCACTGGATGCTGAATCCATATCCGATATATCAGTCGAAGCTTTTGAAATGGTGGCAAATGACATTCCCGGTTTTTCATTTTCAGCGTCGGCGTTGGCAAGCGCGCCCTCGATGGAGGACTTTTTAACAGAACAATGTCCAATCTTTACAAGTAAAGGAGAATTAAGACGTGCAATAAAAGGAAACGCATTATCCATTAATAAATCAAAGGTTGCTGTCCCGGATTTACAAATTGATGTATCCTTCTTAATTCACGATACCTATATCATGGTGGAGAATGGAAAGAAAAATAAATTTCTATTGAAGAGAACCGTTTAGGCTCGATTTTCTGAATTTCAATTGATTCTTCGTAGTTGGAATTGATCTTGTGCGCTCAATCTGATTGCTCACCTTTCTCGGTTTTGTCCTCTACGAAATCCATTGAAACTGAATTGATACAATAACGAAGTCCGGTAGGTTTGGGTCCGTCCTTGAAGACATGTCCCAGATGTCCTCCACATCGATTGCATACCACCTCTACCCTTTTCATTCCAAAAGTACTGTCGGATTCTTCCCCAACATTTTCTTTATTCACAGGTTGATAAAAACTAGGCCAGCCCGTTCCAGACCGAAATTTTGTATCGGATATAAACAAAACAAGACCACAACCTGCACATACATATTTCCCATCTTTCTTGTTATTCCAAAGATCTCCGGAAAAAGCACGTTCAGTCCCTTTTTTGCGTAGGACATAATATTCTTCATCGGATAATAATTCCTCCCAATCCGATTCAGTTCGTTCAAGAACGTTATCGAAATTAAAATCAATTTTATCATATTTAATTTGTGCGGAAGTCTGGTCCGATGATTCTTGTGCACCTGCATTCTTTGTTTTACAGGAAAACAATGCAGTAATTAGCATTACACCCAAAATATAACTCGATACACGCATGATTTTATTTTTTTTCAGCATCTCTCTTTTTCGTGAACAGTACAATTAACATGATTGTCGTGGCAATTGTTTTCAGCACCATAAATCCAATCAAGACAATGAGGATGATATCTTTAAACCCATCCAGGTCAGTGAGTGTTTTACCTGATATTAACCAGGCCAACAAATACCCAACACCAGCCAACAGCATAAAACCATAAATTGAGCGACCCCAATTCTCGATTAACTTGTCTGACGAAAATGTTGAAATACTATTGAATAAAATATAGAACAGCATCATGGCCACCGAAACCACCCAAGGACTTCGCTCATCGATTAATTCTGATAATAAAGGGCCAAGGAGTAAAAATAGAAGTTGGCAAAAGCAAAGTAAAATAATAACACCGACCGCCATGATAATGGGGTTTCGGTACATATCCGAGATTCGTATTTTTTTCATAACAATACTCCAATTAGGTCGTAGTCAAGGGCATCCGTAATTCTGACTTCGGAAAAGTCTCCGATGCGTGCATATGATCCCGCATCTATGATTACTTCGTTGTCGACTTCCGGTGAGTCTCCTTCCGTTCTTCCATAATAGTATTCACCATCTTTGCGATCGATCAGCACAGTGACCGTTTGCCCAATTTTTTCTTGATTTTTCTCAAGTGATATCTCCCGCTGAAGTTCCATGAGACGATTTGTCCGGTCCATCTTCATTTCATCCGGTACATCGTCGATCAGGTCATGGGCCGTAGTTCCTTCTTCATGTGAATATTGGAATACCCCTACCCTGTCAAACTTGTTGAGCCCAACAAATTGGATCAATTCCTCAAAATCGTTATCTGTCTCACCGGGAAATCCAACCAGAAAGGTAGTACGAATGGCAATTCCTGGCACCGTAGAGCGAATTAAGTCAATGAGTCCTTGAGTTTGTTCCCGGGTGATTTGTCGCTTCATCCGTTTCAATACGGCATCCGCAGCATGTTGTAAAGGAAGATCAATATAATTACAAACATTGTGGGAATTGCTCATAGTCTCACAGACTTCCATCGGGAATTTCGATGGATAGGCGTAGTGCAATCGAATCCAGGAAATGCCGTCCACTTCATTTAGTGCTTTCAACAACTCAGCAAGTGCCCTGCGTTTGTATATATCAAGACCATAGTATGTAGATTCCTGGGCGATTAGCATGATCTCCTTCACACCTCGAGCTGCCAGTCCTTTTGTTTCTTTAACAAGCGATTCGATGGTTCGTGAGCGATGCTCTTTTCGCATAAGCGGGATCGCACAAAACGAGCAAGTTCGATTGCATCCCTCTGATATTTTCAAATAGGCATAATGAGGTGGTGTCATCGTCAGACGCTCTCCTATGAGTTCATGACGATAATTCACATTGAATCGATTAAGCAACAATGGCAATTCCATGGTACCAAAAAACTCATCAACTTCAGGCATCTCGGCAATCAGATCTTCTTTGTATCGCTCGGAAAGACATCCGGTCACATAGAGCTTTTCGATTTGACCCTCTTCCTTGGCTTTTGCATAATGTAAGATGGTATCAATAGATTCCTCTTTGGCCTGATCGATAAAACCACAAGTGTTGACCACGATGATATCAGCCTCTTGTGTCGATTCATGGGCAACATCCCAATCGGATGCACGAAGTTGGGTGATCAAATTTTCTGAATCCACCAGATTTTTCGAGCAGCCAAGTGTCACGACATTGACTTTCTTACTATGATTTCCTTTTGTTTGCACGATTGGGGCAAAGATAGACGTTTACCCGAGTAGCAGGTGTTATATCCCGCCTAACTCGTTGATCATTAAATTCGCATCATGAAAATAGCCATCATCGGAGTTTTTTGCCTACTTCTAAGTCTTGGTCTGCACGCACAGATTGGTCTGGGATTGGCTTATTCTACATTTGATCAGGCGGTATTTGGTAGTCATTTCGATTTGAAAAAAAGTGAAAAGACAAGTTCGGTTTTGGTTTCTTTGGATTATTGGTTTCGATTAAAGCAAAAAAGACTCGAGTTTTTGCCCACCATATATGCCGTGTCTTATGGTGGTGATTTTGAAACGAAAACCCTGGGCTTTCAATTTGCCACTACGGTTTATCCTTTTGATTTTGCCGGTGATTGTAATTGTCCTACATTTTCCAAAGAAAATGACCTTATTAAAAAAGGTTTTTTTATTCGAGTTATCCCCGGCATTGGTCATTGGACCGCGGATGCCTCAAGTATCAGAGGCTACGAAGGTTCGGATAACTTGGATGTCTGGCTACCGGAAATTGCGTTTGCCGCAGGCCTTGATATCGGTATAAGTAATTTGTTGACCATTTCACCGGAAATTGGTTTGCGCCATATTTTTAATGGGACCTGGGGAGGTATGGTAAATTTTGACTTTGATGGATTTGATTTATTCGAACCCGGTATTAGATTCGGATTTCGATTTGATGAAAAGAATTATGGATTTAAATCACGCCGACGACGATAATTTAATTTAGTATCAGCTGCACCAGAAGTAAAGAATTCGATTTTAAAGAGGTCAATATTTATCAGTAGTCATATCTCCTCGGGCAATACACTTTTCAAATAATCCCACAGGACAATACCCAAAGCCACAGAAACATTCAAACTATGCTTTGTTCCGAATTGTGGAATGTCGACAAAGCGATCTATTTGTGGTAATGCATCATCGCTTATCCCGTTTACCTCATTCCCAACAATAATGGCAACTTTTTTTTTCCAGATAAATGAAGGGAGGTATTCTGACTTGGTTGTCTGTTCAAGTCCCACAAGTTGATACCCTTGTTTTGTAATCTGATTCAGGCATGAAGCCATATCCGGATAATATTCATGGTCAACCGATAACGTGGCACCAATGGCGGATTTGGTAATATCGCTGTGTGGTGGTACAGGTGTGATCCCTACAAGGAATAGTTTATCTACAGAAAAAGCATCACAAGTACGAAAAGCTGAGCCGACATTTAGAGCAGAGCGAATATTGTCCAGCACTAATACAACAGGAAATTTCTTTTGCTCTTTGTATCCGGCAAGGTCAATTCTATTGAGTTCTTCGAGTTTTAATTTTTTAATCAATTCGAAATAGTCGCCAATTTGTAAGAATTCCGCTTGGCCATGCAAGCTTTGACAAATGATAAAAACAACGGATGTGGTGCTTCAACTCGACTTTTTAATTCCGGATGAAATTGTACACCGACAAACCATGGATGATTTTCTAATTCTACAATTTCGATAAGACCCGTTTCAGGATTTCTACCGACGGTTTTCAATCCGGCGTCGTTGATTGCATCGAGGTATGTATTATTAAATTCATATCGATGTCGATGTCGTTCTGATATGATGTTGGTTCCATACGCCTCAATTGACATCGAGCCCTCATCTAGATGACAATCATACGCTCCAAGACGCATAGTCCCACCTTTATTTATGACATTCTTCTGCTCCTCCATTAAATCGATGACAGGATGTTCTGTTCTTGGATCTACTTCTGTAGAGGCTGCATTTAAGCCAACAACATTTTTAGCAAACTCTACAACTGCACATTGCATTCCCAAACAAATTCCAAACATGGGAAGACCATTTTTACGTGCATATTTTATAGCTTTAATTTTGCCTTTTATTCCCCGCTCTCCAAAACCCGGGGCAACCAGGATACCGTCAAGGTTCTCAAATGCCTTGGCTAGATTATCACTGTATAGTGATGCACTATGGATTGAATGAACATGCACCTTACACTGATTATGTGTTCCGGCATGAATAAATGATTCATGAATCGATTTATATGCGTCCTGGAGCTCGACGTATTTTCCAATCAATCCGATATGAATTTCACTCTCCGGATGTTTGAATTTGTGAATGAAGGTTTCCCAGGCTTCTAGGTCAAGATTGTGTTTCGCATTTAGACTCAGTTTACGCATGACCAGTTCATCTAATCGTTCCTTCCTCATGAGTAGCGGTACGTCATAGATTGTTTCTGCGTCAATGGCTTCAATGACTGATTCGATATCGACGTTGCAAAACAACGCGAGTTTTCTCCTGATGTCCTGGGTGAGGACATGCTCAGTTCGACAGACGAGGACATCGGGTTGAATCCCGGTCATGAGCAGTTCCTTCACTGAATGTTGTGTAGGTTTGGTTTTAAGTTCTTTCGCTGCACTGAGATACGGGATCAGGGTCAAATGAATAACGAGTGAATTTTCATGCCCGTGTTGATTTCTGAATTGTCTGACCGCCTCCAGATATGGAAGCGATTCGATGTCGCCTACGGTACCTCCCAATTCGGTAATTACGATATCATGGGTGCCTTGATTAGCCACCAGGCTTATACGACGCTTTATTTCGTCGGTGATATGGGGTATGACCTGGACTGTCTTCCCAAGGTAGTCTCCGGCACGTTCCCGATTGATGACGGTCTGATATATTCTACCAGTAGTGACATTATTCGCCTGGGAGGTATTGATATGTAAAAATCGTTCATAGTGACCAAGGTCCAGATCGGTTTCGGCACCATCATCGGTAACATAGCATTCCCCATGTTCATATGGGTTTAAGGTTCCCGGATCTACATTGATATATGGATCAAATTTTTGAATGGTGACACTGATGCCACGCGCCTGAAGAAGTTTGCCGAGGGAGGAGGAAATGATTCCTTTACCTAAAGAGGAAGAGACACCGCCCGTAACAAAGATATACTTTGTCATTTTTAATTTATTTGCTACGGAATACAAAGGTAGAACTTCCTGCTGAATAGCCTTCATCTTTCTTGACTATTTCTAAATTTGTTGTTCAATCAATAAACCACTACAAATGAATCGCACCTGGACTGTACCCATAGGATTTCTACTTTTTATCATAGGCCTTATATCCATGATCTTAAAACTGTGTGGAATGCAATTCATCTTTATGCGTCAAGTGCAAAATTTGTTTGGATCATACACTTTCCTGGCGTACTTGTTTATGTGCCTTCTCGGCTTCATGATCGTCTTTATTTCGTTTGATAGCACCAAACCAGAAAACGAGCCATGATTGCGTTTGACCGTATACTTTTGAATTCGGTGTGTTCTTAAAAAGTTGTCTTAATTTTCCTGGAACTTCTGCTCGAAGAAATAAAATCTCCCAGACTCAATCCTATCATAAAATCAGATTTAATATAGCCATCATTATCAAAATTGAAAATAGCATCTACACGCAGAAATCTGAATATGTGTACACCGATGTTCTCAATTCCAACATATAACTCAGAATATGATTTCTGTTCGGGTGTGTATAAAAAATTGACACCAGCCGTTGAATTCCATTTAAGTTTTCGAATAATTGGTACTTTGTCTAGAAGAAAACCCCGAAAATGGTGCTGATAATGCGCTTCGACGTAATGATCGTTGGTGCTGTTTGAATAATATGGCAGCAAATGAAATGAGTGTAAATATGTGGGTGTCGATCCGAAAATTGTCAAATTACCATCAAAGTGTTTGTAATCTGTAAAATATTGAGGTCGATCAAGAATAAATGTTCCTGCAACTATATTCCATCCCCCGTCTCCTGCTATATTCCAGTCATAATTGTCAGCAACACCTCCTTGAAGATGAATAAAATGTTCATCAACCTCAAAATTTCGATCATATGCCGCAGATAAACTTAAAGAGGGATATTTGGAGCCAAATTTAAAAGTACGATCGGGATAAGAAATATATTTTTGATCAAATACAATATGAGATTGAAAGCCGATGGTGACATGTGCATTCTTCTCAAATGCCGAAGAATAATTTTGTGGATTTATCGGATTATTGGAAAGATAATTGTCTTCCGCTT
Source organism: Saprospiraceae bacterium (assembly GCA_965249735.1). Lineage (GTDB taxonomy): Bacteria > Bacteroidota > Bacteroidia > Chitinophagales > Saprospiraceae > JANQSS01. The sequence continues at coordinate 189,933 of CBDFMS010000019.1, forward strand.
TAGCCCAACTATAGTCCGAATGATTGACCAGCGCCCGACGTCGACCAATTTCGGCAAAGGACCTCAAACTGATTCCATTGAGCCATTCGACATCAATTTCAATGGCTAATGCATCCTTCTCAAAATACTTGGTATAATTATTCTCATGCAAAAGACTATACACAGTATTGGCCATTGGATGCATTGGGAGATCTTCCCGATATTGTTGAATGTATCGCCCAAAAGCAACCGTCCAGGAGAAATTTGATCTATTGTTACTGTATCGTGTATAATGCGCACCTCCCCGAAATCGCTCTTCTGCCAAACCGTAAGTTCCATGAATACCTGTAGACCATCCGGGTAAATGAACGCTATCCGGATTGGTATAGATGGCTAATCCTGTACCTAAATTAAATCCCTGTACTGTATTAAATCCCGGTGAGCTAATTGCGCTATATTCAAGCTGATATCGTCCACGGTCATAATACCGATTATAACCTGTTAAAATATCGATGGCCTTAAATTTTGGTGGATTATTGACAAGAGAATCCTGCCGTTTTATGCGGATCACCTTCAAGCTATCCATTGTTTCATAATTTATCTCTTCAGTTTCTGTCAAAGGAATCGGGCGGATGGAATCCCAATAAAATTCTGACTTTTTATTTGAGCCTTTTTCTACAGCGAAGATTTCACGATTAAAAAAACCGTCTTCAAATTCCGGATTCATTTCAAAATCATTAAAAACTCCATTGAAGCCTCCGCTGGCTGAAAATCCAAAAGCTTTGATCCGCATCCAAAGATTTTTTTGAAAATCAACCCAGGTATCTTTCTCTACCTCTACTGAGGCATACACAAGACGAACTGAATCAATCAGAGCCTGTTGTGCATGATCAGAATCAAGCACCAGCTCAGCTTTTGGAACAGCCCAAAGATCTTCGATTACATATATTATTCCTAAAAATGTAGGTGACCTTTTTGACTTCGGTATGATCTGAATTTTATTCAATAATCTTCCCTCTTCATCGATCGTCGTTCCGAGTAATTTGTAATTGTAGTAAAACATTGCACTCCCTCCAATCGGTGAAACAATGTTACGAATCATATTCATTTGGTTGTCGTAAATTGAAAAATCCATCGACATAGCATTATTAAATGAAAATTGATTATCGAAACCACTAATAACACTGGAGTGCATTATTTCTTTAATCTTATCCGGCGGAGCTTTATGAAAGGACGATTCAGACTCTGATAAATATACAATACCTTGTCCATTGCTATCGACATCAAATATATTCATGCCATCTATGAACACTTCCAACATGGCCTCAGGTACTTCTTCTACATCAAATCGACCTTTTATATAGGAGTGACATGAATATGACTGGGTTTTTTCTAAAAAATATTTACGTCGTTTAATTGCCTGACGGATGATATTATATGCGGGATCCTCGGCGTTTGCGCGAATCTCCACTGTTGGGGCAATGATGGATTCTGTGCGCAGCGTAAAGTTTATTGTTTTGCGCCCGCCGTTGTAATTCAAAATTTTTGTTTGCGTCTCGTAGCCCAGATATTGACAAATGAGAACGTGTTCACCCTGGGTTGAAGGATTTAAGATAAATTGCCCATTGATATTTGTACTCACACCTTCAGTTGTCCCTTGAATATAGACCGTAGCAAAAGCCAGTTCTTCAGCACTTTCATTTACCACAACACCAGAAATTTGGCCGTTGGATATAGTGACAAATAAACAAAAGAACAGGAAACTTAGAAGTCGGATCATAAGAAATCGGCTTTGGATGGATTATAAACGTTTCGACTTCCGTTTTGTGATATGACGCAACGATAAGAAGGCCACAATGAGTAGGAAAAGTGCACCCAACCCATAAAGCGTGCCATATTGTTCAACAAATTCAATGCTATTTGTATCGCCGCTGATAACAAAACCCGCCCAATAAAATGGGTGCTCCAAAACTGTATCTGAATGTTTCTTTTTGTACTTCAATTTTGCCGTTTGTAACGCTTCGGTTTTCGAAGTTCCAAGTACCAATTGACGATAAAATTCTTCCATAATTTCCCGTGTAGCCCCATCCGGTATTCTCCATAGTGAATAGACCGTACTCTTGGCACCGGCATATTCAAATGCCCGAGCCAAACTAAGCACGCCATCACCACGTACAAATTCTCCCCGTCCAGTATTACATGCACTGAGTACCACCATTTCTGCCGGTATACTCTGGGCTGCAATTTCACCGGCAAAGCAATATCGACTGACCGGATTTCCATTCTCATCCGGGCTGAAAACAAGGCGAGATAAATTGGGTTGATTCAACTCTGCCAATGCATGCATTGACATATGAAGAATGCGGCTGTTCGTGCCTTGTGAAATAAAATTTTCAACTGTTGCTTCGGAATCGAAATAAGTCTTTCCGGATATTAAATTTGCAATTGACTCAACTTCATCCTTCGTTGCCGGAAGCTCAACGATACCCCCTCGGACAATTGCTGCCATAGCCGGACTAGCCGTCGTATCTGATTCATTAATATCCCATTGCGAATAAGCTGGTGCAAAGGCAACTAAGTCGTTGTCATATTCAATTGGGTCGTAGGTGAAGAAAAATTTCTTAATTGATGAACTATAGGCAATCCCGTGATGATCAATAATACCTCCCTTTTGATTGGGCAGAGACAATATTTCAAATGGCAGCATATGTAGTACATCATCAGGATATATTGTCATATCGACATTTTTAGGAATAGTCAAACCGCCCAATAAATAAGCACTCAATTGTTCGATTTCCTTTTCGTATTCGATTTCTTTTGATGAAATATCCGACACCACATGTTGGATCAATTCCCTTTTATCTGTATTCCATTCCAACCGATGCATCAATGCGACATCAGCACTTACAAAAATCCGATATAAATAATTTCCAGAAACGTAAAAACTCAGTGTTGTATTTGAAGATGATTGTAATTTACTTATTACCTCATTTCCATCATCAAACACCTTTTCTTCTTTTGGTATCCGAGCATGCTTCGTAGTGAGTAGAAAATCTTTTAATTGTACAAGCCTATCTTTTAATGCAACAGAGTCAGGATTAAAACGCTGGATCAATTCAAGACTGGCTATTTCCTTACGTATCCTGTTTTCCTCTCGCATTGCCTTAAGCTGATTTGGCGTGACATCATGTGTTTGACGATTTTGGATGAGATCAACCCAAAGCCTGTCTCTGACGTGATCCATCTCGATCAAGGCTTGCCCCACAATTTTCCTTTTTGGCGATTTTTCATATTGGTCAGACAACAGACTAAGAATGATCTCAATAATATCTGATGGTTTCGCTCCAAAGCTCAATTGCGAACCCACTAATACGGCATTTTGTCTTAATGCATCTATGGCCTGCAAATAGTCTGATGCGGTTGTCAGTGTTTGATTCCAGAGTTCTTCTGTTGGCGTCTTTAGATATTCGCTAAATAGAATTTTACATTTTTTGCGCATAATATCGTCCCAGATACTCGATCGAATGGTCTTTCCATTTTCAAGAGGAACAGTCATATTATTGGGACTAGCGAGCAACGTATCAATAATCTCCAAAGCTTGATCAACTTGATTTTTTCTAAAGGTCAACTTAGCCAAAGAAAAGTGCCCATACTGTATTTTCATGTCGTTTGGACGATAGTACGACTTCCGCTGTTCCAAGTTTATTTTATATACTTTTTCTGCTTTTTTCAATTGGCCTTTTTTCAATAAAATATCGCCATATGTTCGCAGTGAAAATATACTATCGATCAGGCTTAGATTTTCTGCTGAAAGAGCTTCTTTGATGTTCTTTTCAGCCTGTTTAAAATCGTCTAAATTGAGATAACAATTTGCCATCACCTCCTTAACCAGTGTATTATTTGGACTGACCTGTTCTGCTCGCATAAACTCGAGTGCTTTCTTATAATTTCCTAAATTCGAATAATCCTGCCCAATTTTGCGGATAATTCTTTGTGTGTATCTATGGTTTAAGCCAAAGCTTCCTTTCAAATAATCCAATGATACCATTAAATTTGCGATGGCCAGATCATAGGCCCTTTCAACGCGATAGGTCAGTGCAACGCCTTCCATAGCCAGGGCTCGTCTAAAATTTTGTTCAATGCCGTACCGTTGTTCAGCCAATTTGTAATGTCGCCTCGCCAGTGCAATTTTATGCAAATCGAAATACACATTCCCCAGGTTATGGTTGGTTTTTGCAATTCCTGATTCTTCCTTTTTACGTGTAAATTCATCCAGTGCGAGCAGGTAATAATTAATGGCCTCATCACTCTTGAATTGTTTCCTGTGTAGAATACCCAATTCGATTAAAATGGTAGCCTTTTGGGTGTTATGCGCAAGAGAATCTTGCTCGAATAAATACGATGCTCGTTGTAAATGCGAAGTTGCTGCATCATATTTATTTAATTCCATTTCGGCAATTGCGAGATTTTTGAAAATATAACCCAGTCTGAAGTCTTTGTTGCCCAGATGTTTTATTCCCAAAGAAATGGCCTCTTTGCATACCTGTTCCGTCTCAGTATAATGTTGAAGTCTGATCAGAATAATGGCTTTCAATTCCAGACACTTCAATATTGCAATGTGATCTGAACCGAGCTCCTCAGTATACTCACTAATTGCGGAATCCACGACCACTAAGGCTTGTCGCATTTTGAATGCATCACTCAATTGACGTGCGCGTTGAAAAATGGTATACGTACCACTGGTATCTACAGAAATTACATGATGCTGTTGTGCATCCGCCGAGAATTCAACCAGCAAGAAGGATAAGAAGAGGAGACTTCTAAGTAGTTGTTGCATGCGCTGATTAAAGCTGTTTTAGTCGAGGTCTGAAATGTATGATCTAAAACAAATATAGTCAGGGCAAACAGTATAACCGGCTTAATTATATTATTATCAGAAAAAAGAATAGTAAAATGAATAAGATTTGGACTGGCTCTGAAAACGGCGAGTGTCGCTTTCAGGTCCAGTCCAATCTGAATCTTATCGCAGAAACATTAATTCACGATACTTGATTAATGGCCACTCCTGGTCATCCATGTAGAGTTCGATTTTATCGGCATGATAGCGAATCACATCCATAAGTGATTTCACTTCATCACAATACATAGCCGCACGTTTTTCTAAATCACTCGTATTATTCGCATCTTTTCTCGCCTGGATCATTTTATCAACAGAAGATTGCATCACGGAAATATGGGACTGCATTGCTTTCAGAATATTCTGTTGAACACCGAGACTTTCTAATGGAATACCGGCCTCTTGTAGTGATATAATATTTCCTGCAATCCTGGTTTGATAGTCAAGTGCTGCAGGAAGAATAAAACTCGTACATAATTCACCTAACGTTCTGGCTTCTATCTGTACATTTAAAATGTAGTTCTCGACTTTCACATCATAATGTGCATCCAATTCAGTTTCTGTCATTACCCCTGATGTAGAAAATAACTCTTTTGTCAAGTCGCTGACATAGGCTTTAATTGCTACTGGAGTCGTTTTAGCATTTGCCAAGCCCCGACGTTCTGCTTCTTTTTCCCACTCGGCACTATATCCGTCACCTTCAAATCGGATGGCTTTTGATTCTACAATGTACCCTTCAAGTACATTCAGTATCGCCGTTTCTTTATCTCGGCCTTGTGCAATTTGGGCCTCTACTTCGACCATAAAATCTCGAAGTTGTCGTCCTACGATCGTATTCATAACCGTCATTGGACCTGAGCAGCTCAGCTGTGAGCCCACCATTCTGATCTCAAATTTGTTGCCTGTAAATGCAAAGGGTGATGTTCGATTGCGATCTGTATTGTCTTTTTCGAGATCAGGGATCTTTCCTAATAAATTCAATACACGTTTTACATCTTCGAAACTGTCTTCAGCACCTTCCTCAATGTTGTCTAATACCTGGCTGAGTGTTTCTCCAATAAATATGGAAATGATTGCCGGTGGCGCTTCGTTTGCTCCCAACCGATGATCATTACCGGCTGACGCAACACTCGCTCGTAGTAAATCCGCGTAGCGATAAACAGCTTGAATCGTATTTACAAAAAAGGTTAGAAACCGTAGATTTCGATTAGGTTCTTTTCCTGGAGAAAGCAAATTGACGCCCGTGTTTGTGGCCATGGACCAGTTATTATGCTTTCCTGACCCATTGACTCCACCAAATGGTTTTTCATGTAACAGCACACGCAATTTATGTCTTCTGGCTACCCGATCCATTAAATCCATCAATAATTGATTGTGATCAACGGCTACATTTACTTCTTCATACATTGGCGCCAGTTCATACTGTCCGGGACCAACTTCATTGTGTCGTGTCCGAACCGGAATACCAAGCAGATGACATTCTATTTCAAGATCGCGCATAAAGGCAAAAACACGTTCCGGGATCGATCCAAAGTAATGATCATCTAACTGTTGCCCTTTTGGTGAATATTTCCCAACGAGGGTTCTTCCAGCCAACACCAAATCAGGACGTGCGTTGAATAGTGCCTCATCAATTAAAAAATACTCTTGCTCCCAACCCAGGGTAGTATGCACTTTCTCTGCTCCAAGATCAAAGTACTTGCAGACTTCGAGTGCTGCATTTTCGACATAGGTTTGAGACTTGAGAAGAGGTAATTTATAATCCAGTGCTTCTCCGGAATAGGTCACAAAAATGGTAGGGACACATAGTGTTTTACCGTTTCCTACTTCCAGGATGAATGCCGGTGATGATGGATCCCAGGCAGTATAACCACGCGCCTCAAATGTACTTCGAAGTCCTCCACCTGGAAATGAAGATCCGTCAGGTTCTTGTTGCGCTAGTTCATTTCCACCAAACTCCTCAATCGGAACACCATGGCGATCCAAGGTAAAGAATGAATCATGTTTCTCTGCCGTTTTACCCGTCAACGGTTGAAACCAGTGAGCAAAATGCGTGGCACCTTTATCCATGGCCCAGTTCTTCATAGCCAGCGCTACTTCACTGGCTACAGACCTCGATAATTTGGAACCTGACTGGATGGCGGCTTTCACATTGATGTAGGCGGCCTCAGGTAAGTATTTTTTCATTGTGGTATCACCAAATACATTCTTCCCGAAGTACTCGGATACCGGTGCGGACGGCTGATCGACGAAGTTGACATCGAATTCAGTTCTTTGAGCCAATGCTTCAATGGCATGAAATCTGGAATGAGACATTTATTAATCTTTTTGAGTGAAGAAGAAGATGGCATAAAGATACGATGCAAAATTAAAACTAACAAGATATCGTGCTATCTTTCAACTGCATACACAATACAAATCAACATATATATAATGCATGTTAGTGATTCTTAAGCAATCATTTGGTTGTCACACGGTTGGGGCAGGAATTAGACTCCAATTCAGATGGTATCCAATACAATCTACTTAGAATGGACAAGCGAAAACAATCAATTTCTACCATGTATCCAGTGAAAAATCCTTCATTGAATTCGTACATTGTTGTGTTTTTATATAAAAATTCAAACTATCATGAAACGCTTATCTAACCTCTTCCTCTTCATACTCCTGTCAAGCTGTGTCATGTTTTCCTGCAAACAGGAAGCAAATGTTGCAGAATCAAAAAACACAGAATCCACGGAGGCTGAACCTAAGTCCGATGCATCGAATACCACAGAATCAAATTCAAATGTGTCCGGTGTTAAGAAAATAACTACAGCGAAATTGAAGCAGCTCATGAAAGAGAAGGAGAATTTGATTCTGCTTGATGTACGGACCGACGAGGAGATTGCTGCAGGAATGATACCGAATGCCAGGCATCTTAATTATTATGACGATGGGTTCAATGATGCGCTGGCAAAATTCGATAAATCCGCTCCCATCGTACTTTATTGCAGAAGTGGTGGACGAGCAGGAAAAGGAGCCGAAATCCTGAGCGAGTTAGGCTATAATGAGGTGTATAACTATGGAGGCTATGATCGCTGGGTAGCCGAAAGCGAATAGTATCCTATGGCTGAACTTTGGGACATATTTATTTCCGGATATCAAGGGTATGCTTCTTACTTGTGGGGAGAAATCAGCCATCCGGATTGGCACAATTATTTTTATGCATTAACCTTCGTGTCCCTTATTTTTTTTATTCTGGAGATGTTGTCGCCCTGGCGAACGAATCAAGCTGTACTCCGGCGTGATTTTTGGCTCGACCTTTTTTACATGTATTTCAATTTTTTTATTTTTTCATTGTTGATTTACAATGCGGGTACCGATGTGTTTGTCCATCTTTTTCGAAAACTATTTTTCACTATTACTACCATCGATTTAAGTAGTCTGGACCCACTTGGCAACTGGCCAATTTGGGCGATACTATTTTCAGGATTTATTATTCGTGATTTTATTCAATGGTGGACGCACAGGCTTTTACATCGCGTTTCATGGTTATGGCAATTTCATAAAGTTCATCACTCAGTAAAAGAAATGGGCTTCGCGGCGCATTTGCGTTATCATTGGATGGAGACTATCGTCTATCGAACAATTGAATACATTCCACTCGCCTTGCTGGGTATTGGATTATATGATTTCTTCATCATTCATATTTTCAGTTTGCTCATCGGACATTTCAATCATTCGAACATGACGGTTTCTCCTAGAATAACCGGAATAATTTTGGGCGTATTGATGGGCCTGTTATTGGCGACGAACGGATTAGATATTCAAGTATTTGATAATCCTACCCTACTCATTGGTGGACTGGTCGTGACCACCGGAGGGCTAGTAGGTTATTTTGTAATCGCCCGATTTATTCGTTTTCTTTTCAATAATCCCGAGATGCACATTTGGCATCATGCAAAGAACCTACCTGAAAACCACAAATACGGGGTGAATTTTGGCCTCAGTCTTGCAATCTGGGACTATATATTTGGCACATCATATATTCCTTACGATGGAAAAGATATTGAATTGGGATTTCCTGATGATCAACATTTTCCGCAGACTTTTCTGTCTCAGATCACATATGGCTTTGTTAACCAAAGCGATCAATTAGATCAATGAGACTTATCTTCTAATTGAAGAAGATAAGATTAAATACCGTAATTCAATTTCTTAAATTTGCGAAAAAACTGGATTGAAGCAAGACGAAAGATATCAGGCTCGGGGTGTATCGGCACAGAAGGACGAAGTTCATAGAGCCATTAAAAACCTGGACAAAGGCGAATTTCCAAATGCCTTTGCCAAGATACTACCCGATATAGTGGGTGGACAAACCGACTATTGCAACATCATGCATGCTGACACGGCAGGTACAAAGACAGCCCTGGCCTATTTATATTGGAAAGAATCCGGCGACGCATCCGTATGGCGCGGAATTGCACAGGATGCTATTATCATGAATATTGATGACATGATTTGTGTTGGTTGTTTTGACCCGATCGTGGTGTCGTCCACCATAGGGCGAAACAAACACGTCATTACCGAAGAAGTAATATCCGAAGTCATACACGGTGCCGAAGATGTATTTTCTATGCTAAAAAACCAGGGATTGGATATCATTTCTTCCGGAGGTGAAACAGCGGACGTGGGCGATATCGTGCGGACGATCGATGTGGGATATACCGCATTTTCACGTATGCCTCGAAAAGATGTCCTGGAAATAGACATTCAACCCGGTCAAAAAATCGTGGCCCTGGCATCATACGGCCAATCTACATACGAATCTTCTTTTAATAGTGGCATAGGAAGCAACGGACTGACATCGGCCCGCCATGACGTGCTGAAAAAATCGTACGCGATCAACCATCCTGAAGCATTTGCTCCGGAAACACCACTTGAATATGTCTTTTCGGGGTCGTATGGCTTACTTGATCAAGTTACATTTGATGGAGCTACTTATATGGTCAAAGATTTATTGCTTTCACCCACCAGGACCTTTTTTCCAGTCCTTCGTGACATGATGAAGGCCTTCCGGCCCAGTATCCATGGTATTATTCATTGTACAGGGGGTGCCCAGACGAAGGTGCTAAAATTTGCGAGTGGGGTCAGTATCAATAAAACAAATCTTTTCAATCCTCCGCCGGTTTTTCAATTAATAAAAGAGGCCTCTGGTGCCTCCTGGCATGAAATGTATCAGGTATTCAATATGGGTCACCGGATGGAATTATATGTGGACGAAACTTGCGTTGATGAATTACTTGAAATAACTAGGTCTTATTCTATTGATGCTCAAGTAGTTGGAGATGTTGTTTCAGAGCAAAATTACAAATTAAAAATCAAGTGTCCTGACAAATCGGAAATAACGTATTGATCAAGGATTTGTGTTTGCGATAGAAGCGGAAGCGAGTCAATGTAAATAGGATAATGGCAATTTGCTTTCTTTCGAGGTTCAGAGTCATTTACTCTTCAGCACTTATTTTCTGCTGAACACTGTTGATGTCACTGACTTCTTTATCGATATAGTAGAGACTTTGACTTCCATCTCCAATCACTTGGATGCGGTCAAGAATCGACTGAATGAGAACTTCTTCTTCTCGTTGTTCTTCAACATACCACTGGAGGAACTGCAACGTGCTAAAATCGGATTCCTCATAGCACAATTTGACAATTTTATGGATGGATCGCGTCACTTTGCGTTCCTGTTCCAATACGACTGCAAATACTTCTTTGATTGAATCAAAATCCACATTTGGTTTTTCCATTGCCCCTGTGATAGGATAATTTCCGGCTTCACTGAGGTATTCATATATCTTCATCATATGCATACGCTCCTCGTCAAACTGTCGGATAAAAAACTCTTTACATCCCGCTAAAGCCCTGTGATCACACCAATATGCCAGGGCCAGATAAAAATTTGACGCGTTGCCTTCAATTTCAATTTGTTCATTCAAGGCATTTTCAACGATAGTGGATAAGCTCATTGTAGATTTCAATTAATTTTCACAAAAATAATCAAGGATTAGACTTATTCTATAAATTAATTCCTTCCATGGTCATGATGGGACGGATTTCCATTCGCCAGTTACTGTCCTCGAAGCGAGGATCAGAACGAGCAATCATCAGTGCCTCTTCCATATCTTCAACTTCAATATGATAATAACCAGCAATCACCTCTTCACCTTCCTTGTAGTTGCTCTCTGAAATTTGCCCGTCTTCTGAGCTCAGCATGATCCCATCCATTTCAAATGGTTGGGCACTTTTAAGTTTTCCATCTTCAGCCAGTTGCCGAATAAAGGCACCAATTTTTTGAATGTGGTTTTGCTGCTCCGGAAAAGATAGACTATGGATTGGATTTCCAGTTGCTCGAATCAATAACATAAATTCTTTCATGGATATTTGTATTGTAATTTAACCTTGCTTTTTGTATATTGTTTTGGATACTCATTTTATTGATCAATAAGCAATAATTTATCTGCTACTTTCGACCAGCCCGATTCGATCGGGTTTCCTATTTGATTTTCAAAATTGGTCGTTTTTCCGGCTGCTATTTCTCGGTACATTTCCAATTGACGATTTGACAATATTTGATCAGGAGATTTTCCATTACCAATTAATCTATTCACCCGGCTTGCTTGTAAATCTGTCATAGGCACAAACTTATACTTCGTTTTACTTAAATAGTATTTTGGTTCGCTATCTGCTCGAAATGATTTCTGTGGATGAATGCGATTGGATGAGATGATCTTTTCGACTTCTTTTTCCTGGATGGAATTTGCAACGTACACGTGTTCGGCTTGGTTGTAATTAACAGCTTGCTTAGTCAACTGATGTAAGGCTAATTTTTTCGGATCATACTGAACACGCACGACTTCTTTGCCGTCCATAAATCCGGCTGTTGTTGCCATTACACCTTCAATCCCGCCAAAGTCCTTCTCTCCGGACCAAAAACAATACATCGAATAATAGACCTGGGCCAGTTGTTTTTTTGATTCGAATTCTTTCTGTAGCAGATATAGATATTCTGGAATTACGACATCCATCTGTACAAGCACATCGATCATTGCGTTAATTAGTCCTGATTCAGAATAATTCCCGCTTACCCGTTTTGTCATGTCTATTTTTTGAGTGTTGACAATCCGAATGACCGGATTATTCCAGCTAGGTTCATGAAAAAAAGTCAGCGCTTCAGCGTCTTTTCCTTTTTTATTATTAAAAATAGCAACCGGGACAAAAAATGTTTCTATCACCTCCACGATCAACGGATGACTTAATACAAGGCTTCCATAATTTCGACAAGTCAAACATCCAGGTACTTCCTGAAATAATATTAATACCGGTTTTTGTTTTTTTATGGCCAGCGTGACTCCCTCATCCAGGTCACGTAGCCAATTCACATTTCCTAGTTCAATATGATTTTGACAAATTGATTGAAAACTCATAATTAAGCCCAAAACAAGTGTAATTACAAATAGTGAATTAGATTTCATTTCATCACTTTTTTCACGAAAGGGACATGAAACATTAGGCTCATCGACGCTGTCGATTTTTTTGTCTGCCTCCTGAGTTTCTACGCCCGCTATGGCGTCTTTGTTGCCGTTGTTTGGAGGGATTCCATTCAGGACTGGAACCTATGAACTTAGGTACACTCAATTTCTTGATTTCCATATCGATTAGCTGTTCCACTTCGTGAAACAGTGCCATATCGCGTTTGTTGATCAATGTCAAAGCAACTCCTGTAGTGTCTGCACGTGCAGTCCGACCCACGCGATGAACATAGTCCTCTGCGTTGGAAGGCACATCATAGTTGATAACTAAATTGATGTCTTTGATATCAATGCCACGGCTGACCACGTCTGTACCAACGAGCACGCGCATTCGTTTTGCTCTGAATTTTTTCATGACCTCTTCACGTTGAGATTGATCGAGATCAGAAGATATTCCGGTTACATCATAGCCTTGACCTTTAAGTGAACGTGTAATTTCTGTGACCCGCACTTTTTTTGAGGTAAAAATGAGAATGCTCTTATAATTGGGTTTGTCAGCAATCAAATGGCGAATGAGTGCGATTTTATGTTCGTCGTAGACAAGGTATGCAGCCTGGAGCACGCCCTCTGCCGGTTTTGATAAGGCCAGACTAATTTCATAAGGATTTTTTAAAATATCCTTGGCCAGCTGCCGAATCTTTGAAGGCATCGTTGCACTAAATAAAAGGCTCTGTCTATTTTTCGGTATGAACGAAATGATCTTTTTAATGTCATCGACGAAGCCCATGTCGAGCATTCTATCTGCTTCATCTAATATGAGAAATTCAATCTGGTCAAATTTGACATGCCCCATATTAAGATGTGAAATCAGCTTTCCGGGAGTTGCAACGATGATTGGTGCTCCGCCGTGTAATGCTTTCTTTTGCTGCTCATAATCCTGACCGTCGCCCCCTCCATAAATAGCAATGGAATTGACCTCTGTGAAATATGAAAATCCTTCTAATTGCTGATCAATCTGGAGTGCTAATTCACGTGTAGGTACAATGACAAGCACCTTACAAACTTCGGACGGATTTTTCATGAGAATATGAAGAGCTGGTAGTATAAACGCAGCCGTCTTTCCTGTGCCGGTTTGCGCACAAGCAATTAAATCGCGTCCCTCTAAAATTTTTGGAATGGCTTCTTCTTGAATTGGAGTGGCTTCGTCGAAGCCCATATAAGAAAGTGACTCTAAAATTTTCTCATCTAATCCTATCTCACTGAATTTCATGGGGCAAATATACACTTTAGGATGTACGCGACAGGATGTGAACCAGACACTGGCTGTCTTCTACAAGCACTCGCAATAAAGATCTTAGACAGGCCATTCTCCCAGGTATTTTCTGAACAACCTTGCCATATTGAGCGTATCGGGCATTGCCCGATGAGCTTCTCCTTCAAATTCTAATCCCTCATATTTCATCGCTTTAATTAAACCAATCTTATAGTTTCGCTTTTTAAGGTCATGGTATACTTGTTTAGCGTCCATATAGGGTCCATCAAAAACTGACTCCAGGCGATACATATGGCAACTATCTTCCAACATACGTTCGTCCCGAGCGCCCCAGGCTACATACACCTTGTCGGAATCATGTTGTTGGAGCCATTTTGTAAACGCCTTGTGACATTCAATAAATGAGATTGCGTTGTCAACATCCGATTGTTGTATGCCAGTCAGATTCTTGCAATAGAATGAAAGTCTTGGGTGCACTTCAGGTTTGACCAATCGCTCAAATCTGGACAGCTCTTTACCAAAGGGATTTAGCAATACAGCAGCTATTTCGATTATTTCTCGATTTCGTTTGGGGTAATCACTCTCCCAACAGGTCATTTCCAGGTCAAATAAGACGAAATGTGTGTTCATTGTTGTCGTTCAAAAGCAAAATAACATTCGAGTCTGTTGGTATAGTACAACAGAAGTCCAATATGATCTGTTCTCGTTTCATCTTCATCCATTTCCACCACCCGAAACATTTGATAGGTGCGCAATTGCTTGACACCTTCCTGAATTAATATTTCATTTGAGGGTTGTTCCGAAATTGTGTTTTCTATCAGACAGATTCCTTGATTATCATATTCGCGAAATTTATTGACCAATTCATCGAACTTCTTTAAGTAAGCCGTTGTAGGTATTGACCACTCGGATTGCGTTAGTTTCATAACGGCCTCTGTCGTCAAGATCTTACTTTCTTGCTTTATCCCTTGAAGCAATGCGGCAGCGCACAGGTGGCTTAATCGAACAACATTGTATTTCCTGAATGACTCACTCACTAATGTAGAAAGGTGACGGGTATATTGCATTTCACGTTGGACATCTTCGGATAATTTGCTGTTTTTTAAGAAATATTCTCTTTTCGAGATCGGATTATTTTGCTTGTCCAGACTATTGCCATTTTCATCAACATGATTGCCGAAAACATCCATGGGTTCTGCGATCGAAAGGTAGGTAACCATATCGTGACTAAAAAGCTGCCGGAAAAACCTTAGACTTTTGACAACGGTATTTCTGGTTTTTAGTTTTTTGCGGACAAGTCCCAAAAGACCCTGGCGATGTAAAAAATTAATATAGAGTGATTTATCCTCAAGCACGTTTGAATAGCCTATCACTAACGGTACGATGAATATTCGTTTATCCGAATTTTCCTGAAATAACATGCGCTGTGCTTGCACAGTTGTACCCAGGAGGCCTAGTTTTAAATTTTGCTCAATTTCTCCAGAGCGCGATCGAGTCCCTCCGGGAAAAAATAAGGAGTGTACGCCCAACCGGATGGCAGTACGTGAAACAGTCTTCAGTGTTTCAAGATAAATTTTGTTTTTCTTTCGCCTGTCGACGCGATAGGCGCCCATTCGGTTCATGAAGTAACCGGCAATTTCCGAATTATATAAATTGAGTCCTGCACCATAATGCAATGATGGAATACCTACGTATGCATCTAAAGCATATCCAAGCAGTAGCGAATCCAGATTACTCGAGTGTGTCGGTACAAAGACCAATGTGCCTACTTTGAATAGTTTTCGTACACGATCTACCGGACCGATTACTCTAATTTTTTCATGTAGCGTTTTACTCCCTCCCCAAAATCCAAAACGTCCTTTTCTAAATCGGTTGCATAAAACTGAAAATAAGACAGCACAAAACTTACGCGCCGACTGAAAAACAGAAGGCTTAAATTTGCCTGCAATTTCTTCAGTGTACACTTTGACTATGCGGCTCAAGGCTTCTTCAGTCAACTTTTTGCGTTGTTCGTTGTGTTCCGGCAATTTGACCACTTCCCGCAATGTTTTTTCAATACTCACCCAGAATGCTCTTTCATTGGGTGGATCAACACTCCATTTTTCGTTTTTAATTCGGCGCGTTTCGAGTTTTGAGGCTTGTTGAAGCTCATCGAGTAAATCTGTCCTGGGGGATAAAAACACTTCGACAGTCTCCTTGACCACTTTGTCGATAAATGATTGTCTTCGATTACTGAGTATTTTAATCGGCCATTCTTCAAGATTGGGCAGTAAGTGAGGAATCTTTTCCTTTATATAGTTGCCAGTTCTATTCATCTCTTCCGATCAAATGCCGCATTTATTTTCCAGATGTTCGCTAAAATTTCATCGCGGCCAATGTGTTTGGTGGCAGATGTAAGAAAGTAGGTTGGCATAGAAGACCATTCTTCGAGGTAGGTATAAATGAATTTCTGAAGTTGCTCTTCTTTTAGTTTTGGTTTTATTTTATCAGATTTGGTAAACAGAATATGAAAAGGGACCTGGTTCTCTGCCAGCCATTCAGCTCGCTCCATATCAATGCGCTGTGGTGCTATACTAAAATCGATCAGGAGAAAGGCACAAACTAAAAATTCTCTGTCTCGTAAATATGATGCGATCATTCCTTGCCATTTCTTCCTTTCCTTTTTAGATACTTTGGCGTATCCATACCCTGGCAAATCCACAATGCGCCAGTTTTCATTGATCTCATAGAAATTCAAGGATTGGGTTTTTCCCGGAGTTGACGACGTATGTGCAATATGTTTGCGATTAAGTACTTCATTGATTATAGATGACTTTCCGACATTGCTCCTACCGATAAATGCATGCTCCGGCATGACACGGGATGGACATTGTTCCAGTGTTTTAAAACTACCCAGGAAGGTTACTTTTTGTATATCTGGCTTCTTGCTCACCTAATTTCTCCTTAATTTTGCCGCATTCGAGTTAATCTTGGGTTAAACAAAGCTTCACCTGATCTATACTAACGGAGATTTATCGTTTTTATACAACCCAAAATTAAAAGATAGCAAATATGCGAATTTCGACATTGGTTGTTCTATTCTGCTTGTTTTATTGTGCATCTGGTTGGAGCCAAACGCGATTTGGTATAAAAGCCGGTATCAATACTGTGGATGTGGATAAGAAAGAAATCCAAATATTTGACTCGGAAGGAAGAGAGCAGTTGAAACTTGCTATCGAAGAAGCAAATTACGGTATCAACATTGGATTATTTCTCCAAGCCAAATCAAAGCGTTTTTTCTTTCAACCTGAAGTTATTTACAATTCCAATTCAACAGATTATAAACTTGATACACTTGATGGCGTAGGCGGATATCTAGATGGTGTTTTTCAGGAAAAATATCAAAATCTGGATATCCCGATCATGATGGGTTTGCGGTTTGACTTTCTCCGTATTGGGGTTGGTCCTGTCGGGCATGTTTTTCTCAATAGTACATCCGACCTGCTCGATTTTCCGGGATATGAGCAGGACTTTAAAAACCTAACACTGGGTTATCAGGCCGGTATGGGTATCGATTTTTGGTCCATTAATATCGATCTTCGCTACGAGGGCAACTTCACTGAATATGGAGATCACTTTCGATTTTTTGGCACTGAAGTACCATTTAGCACGAAGCCTGCCAGATTTATTGGCACCATCGGTATTACGTTCTGACGCGTATAAAAACTTCCTTCTTTTTTATTTCAGAATCTCACCACATGCATTCGTTAGAATATATCCGATATTGCGATCTAATCAGAGCGAACCATACATGGGCCACATTGAACACACCAGAAAACATGAAGCAAGCAAGTCATTATTCTCAGCACGTGATCAGGCCTATTCAAGTGATGCAGCACAATTTTCAGACTTCATTTCGACCTTGCCTGAATCTAGATTTCTGGAGCAAACTATAAAGGAAAAATCACGCCACTTTCAACAAAATTTGCGGCAGCTACTGACTAAAGTCCTACGCGAGCAATTGGATCACCTTGACGTTAAAGCAAAGCCAGTTTTGGCTTCTCTTTCTGCTCTTGAAGCTGACAATACATTCCTCATAGTCACCGCGCATCAACCTTGCCTCTTTACGGGTCCGCTCTACTTTATCTACAAAATAGCCTCCACAATTGCTTTGGCTCGGCAGGCTAACGCACTTCTACCCGACCATACTATCATTCCTTTATACGTCATTGGAAGTGAGGATCACGATTTCGAAGAAATTAATCATGTCAACCTCTTTCATAATCGAATTGAGTGGGATAGTCAACAAAGTGGAGCTGTGGGGCGGATGAAACTGAACGACATTGATGCAGTAATCGATAAGGTGGAACAATTACTTGGAAATGATGCCTTCAGTAATATACTCATCGAACAGTTGCAAGCTTCCTATCATGATAAATATACCCTTGCTCAGGCTACTGCACATTTTGTCTATTCTCTGTTTGGTCAATATGGTCTTATCGTTGCGGACCTCTATGATAGTCGATTAAAACAAATCGCTGTACCACTGTTTGAAAGTGAAATTTCCAATCAAATAGCCAAGCCATTTGTAGATAAAAATCATGCGGCATTGAATGAAATGGGCTTTGGTTCTCAGATATTTCCCAGGGAAATTAATTTGTTCTATTTCAATGAATCAGGCCGACATCGAATTATTCGCGACCAGGAAAATTTCAATATTGGGGGCGAAATCTTATCGAAAGAAACCCTCCTCGAGCTTTTGAGAGAACATACCGAGCGCTTTTCTCCCAATGTCGTTCTTCGTGCACTTGTTCAACAAATGATTCTTCCGGGAATAGCCTACATAGGAGGAGGTGCTGAAGTCTCTTATTGGATGGAGATCAATGCACTCTTCAACCAGCTTCATGTTCCATTCCCAATGCTTGTGCGTCGCGATAGTGCCATTTGGATAAAGCCACATACGACCAAATTGATGTCAAAGGTTCACGTAACCGTAGATGACTTATTTCGGGGCCTGCACACGGCTCAAGAACGATATTTACGCCATCATCAAGGGGAGGATTGGACGATGGACAAGATCAGGTCTGAATTTGAGGGGGTTTTTGAGAACCTCTTTAATGAAATTGAGCAAATTGATCACGGATTGGTCAAGATGGCCAAGGGGTTTCAGGGGCAAGAGAAGAATTTTATCGACAAGCTCGAGGTAAAGCTCAAAAAATCGATAAAATCTCAACATGAAACGGCGATGAATCAGATTCAAAAGATATGGAAGGATATATTTCCAAATGACGGCCTACAGGAGCGGAACAATAATTTTATGGAAATATACAATCGACTGGGTCCGGCCTTCATTGACGCACTTGTCAATCATTTCGATCCCCTAAATTCCGGTATGCATACGTTTATGGAGGATGTCCGTTAGAAAGTCGTTAGTGAAGTTAATATTGTGCTGTTGTCTATGCCTTCACATGCATGATCTCAAGTAAAGAACTGACACGTTCTTTTAAATCCTTTCGATCAACAATGAAGTCTAAAAATCCCTTTTCCAACAAAAATTCCGATGTCTGAAAATTCTCAGGAAGGTCCTGCTTGATGGTTTCTTTAATGACGCGAGGTCCGGCAAAACCAATAAGGGCTTCCGGTTCAGCAAAATTTATATCTCCCAGCATGGCATAGGAAGCAGTTACTCCACCGGTTGTAGGGTCAGTGAGGAAGGATAAATATGGAATACCTGCCCTTGCGAGCAAACTAAGTTTGGCAGATGTTTTGGCCATTTGCATCAGTGAAAATGCACTTTCCATCATCCTTGCACCCCCCGATTTACTGATAATCATCAAAGGAATCTGGCGCTGAAGACAATGATCAATGGCCTTGGAAATACGTTCACCGACCACGGAGCCCATTGAACCCCCAATGAAACTGAAGTTCATCGCGGCTACAACAAGTGGATATTTATTTACAGCTCCCAACGCAACGGTAATAGCCTCGGTAGCATCATTTACTTCCTTGGCTCGTTCCAGTCGATCAGCGTACGATTTGAGGTCTTTAAATTCCAGGAAATCTTTTGAGGTATAATTTTCAAATAGCAATTCATACCCACCATCGAAAAGGAGATCGAAGTAGGTAAAAGAGTCAATGCGGGTATGATAGTTGCATTGTGTACATTTAAAGTGATTCTCAGCTATTTCTTTACGCGTGCTGAGCTCATTACATCGTACACACTTATACCACAATCCGTCCGGCGTCTCTTTTTTAAATTTCGTTGCCGTTTGTATTCCGTCCTTAAGTCGTTTGAACCATCCCATATATGCCTTTTAGTTGCACAAAAATCGGATGCTCATGGGTAGCGCAAATATATACATTATCTTTTAGGTTATCCACATTTATTTATTTGACTATAGGTGTATCTATCAGACTATCAAATGATTAGCATAAATATATCAGAAGAAATGTAAATCTTCAAAAATATTCAAACCTCAGGTACTCAAAATATTACGTAACTTCGTCTCCCTTAATTTTGGACAAGAAATGACCCATTTTCGGTTGGGCATGTTCAATGTTTGAGGTGAGGTAAGAGAAGAATAATTAGTCAGAATCAGCAGAAGCTGAGCCATATTTAAAAGTAGATATAAATGTCAGGACATAGTAAATGGTCTAAGATCAAAAGAAAAAAGGGGGCTACTGACGCCAAGCGATCGAAAATTTTCTCCCGAATCATCAAAGAAATTGTTGTGGCGGTCAAAGAAGGCAACAGTGGAGATCCAAATTTCAACCCGCGTTTACGATTGGCTGTAGCGAATGCCAAGGGTGCAAACATGCCAAAAGACAACGTAGAAAGGGCTATTAAAAAAGCACTGGAAGCGGGCGGTGAAGCCATGAATATGCCCACATATGAAGGCTATGGTCCTGGTGGAATCGCAATATTTATTGAATGCGCAACCGATAATTTGAATCGAACGGTATCCAACGTGCGGGCTATTTTCAATAAAAAAGGTGACAATTTGGCAACATCAGGATCTGTAGATTTTTTATTCGATCGAAAAGGAATCTTCGTTCTTAAGTCAGAAGGCATGGATCCGGATGAGGTAGAACTTGAATTAATAGATGGGGGTGCTGAAGATATTGAATGGGATGATGAGTCTGGCGAAGTAACAGTCACTGTCGAATTCGGCGACTTTGGATCTATGCAAAAGAAGCTTGAAGACTTAAATCTTGAGTCAACCAGCGCTACATTGGAACGTATTCCAACAACTACGACCAGCGTCGATGTTGAGACCGCTAAAAAAGTACTACATCTAATCGATGCGTTGGAAGAAGACGACGACGTACAGGACGTATTCCATAATTTGGAACTAACTGAAGAAGTCGCGAATTTAATGGAAGCCTAAAAAAAACCCCGTTGACTAGATGCCAACGAGGCCGAACACACTATGAGAACACCCTAAAACTTTATTCGTCTCTGTTGGAAATGAATTTTGACATTCAATTTCCTTTCAAATGTAAAACACTTGTTCTAAACAAGCAAGTGTAAAATGAAAAAAGTGAATATTTAATCGTCTGAACAAGCACTAAGTGATTTCACAAGATACCGTTAGGGAAATATTAGAGACAGCGCGAGTTGAAGAAGTGGTCGGAGACTACGTCAATCTAAAGCGGTCTGGTTCCAATATGTTGGGCTTATGCCCTTTTCACGATGAAAAAACACCTTCATTTTCAGTAAGTCCTTCAAAAAATATATTTAAGTGTTTTGGTTGCGGTCGCGCCGGCGATGCTGTCAAATTTGTCATGGAACACGAGCAGTTCTCCTTTGTCGAGGCACTCAGATATGTTGCAGATAAATACAACATCACGATTGAGGAGCGACAATTGACGAAGGACGAAGTTGAAAAAATGGATCGTGCTGATTCATTGTATGGTATCTTAAATTTTGCTTCCACTTATTATGAAAAGGCCCTTAAGAAAAGCCAGGAGGGACGTGCAATCGGATATTCTTATTTTCAGGAACGCGGCTTGTTGGATAAAACAATTCAAGAATTTCAACTTGGGTATGCGGGAGCGGATGAAAATATGGCCGACCAGGTTCGGAAAATGGGCTATGATGATGCCCTATTAAAAGAGGCCGGTTTAATTAACAGACATGGCAAAGATTTCTTTCGAAATCGGGTCATCTTTCCAATTCATAATTTATCAGGAAAAGCGATCGCGTTAGCAGGACGGGTCCTTGGAAAAAGTGGTGGACCTAAATATTTAAACTCTCCTGAATCTGCTATTTACACGAAAAACAAAGTGCTCTACGGCATGCATCTCGCCAAGAGTCATATCCGGAAGGCAGACAGATGTTACCTGGTCGAAGGCTATACGGACGTCATTTCTTTGTATCAAAATGGATTTAAAAATGTAGTTGCTTCTTCAGGTACCTCATTGACGACTAACCAGGTCAGTCTTATCAAACGGTTCTGTTCGAATGTGACCATTTTATACGATGGCGATCAAGCCGGTATAAATGCTGCGTTACGCGGTGTGGAAATGATGTTGCAAGCCGATCTCAACGTCTATATTATTCTATTTCCAGAAGGAAAAGATCCGGATTCATATGTGAATGAATTAGGCCATGACCGTTTTGCAAAATTCATCGCAGAAAACGAAAAAGATTTTATTCTTTTTCAGGCTGATTTAAGCTTACGTAATATTAAAACAGATCCGGTTAAAAAGGCCGCCTTTGTTAATTCTATGATTAAGACGATAGCTTTTATTGAAGACTCCGTCAAGCGATCGGCTTATGTTCAGGAATTATCAATTCAAACCAATATGACTGAAGAAGTCATATTGACTGAATTAAATAAAGAAATTAAAAAACGGCTTTGGGGAAAACGAAATAGAGATGTCCCTCCCCCACCCGACACCGAATATCAAGCGCCTACACAACCGCGAATAAAAAAAGACCTACATCCAAAAGAACGCGATGTATTGCGCGTCCTCATGTCAGGTGGACAATATATATTGCCTAAGCTTGCAGATATTTCGGTTCGCGATTTTATCCTGGAACAATTAAAAGAGATACCAGAATTTATTCATCCGCTTTACAACAAAATTTATCAGGAATTTCTATCAAAGTCAGATGAAGATTGGTCAAATTCACATTTTCTGAATCACCCTGATGAAGAAATTAGAACACTTACAATTGATCTACTCACTGAATCGGTGGAAATTAGTGAAAATTGGGAAAAGAAATGGGATATTCATTTACAGACTCAGCCAATGCCTGTCGATAATTTCTATTTAGACAGTCTCCAGTCAACATTAAGATTAAAGTTGGAACGTGTGCAATTAATTTCTCATGAAAATATAAGCATATTAAAAACCCTTGAAGACCAACAAGAAATTGAAAAGCACCTTTTAATTCAGGAAAAACTTATTGGCATGAAAAAAGAATTAGCGGATCAATTACGAGCTATTGTACTACAATAACAATTCCTGTTTATTTATAAGTAACAACCCTCCCACTTCCAATCACTTTTAATCCGTTTGAGTTTAGACTAGACGGAGCGATTTCAACAATTAAAGTTCCTTCTACGGTCAGTGTTGCTCCCAACATGACTTCTATTGTTGCAATTTCAATCGTATCGCTAACTTCAATGATTGGGTAATTTGCCACACCGGGTGGAATAAACACATAATCATATTGACCCGGGATACAATAATAGCTCTTGCTTATTTGACCTCAAGGTGCCGTTAACAGATTGAGACTATGCGTTGCGATTGAGGCAATTCAAATCTTCGAAAGCATCTTTCAGTCTATTGACGAAAGACGTTTCTCCATGTCTTAACCAAACACGTGGATCATAGTATTTCTTGTTTGGTTTGTCATCACCATCCGGATTACCGATTTGTGCTTTCAAATATTCTGCTTTATCGTCGTGATAACCACGCACACCATCCCAAAACGCCCATTGCATATCTGTGTCGATATTCATTTTAATGGCTCCGTATTCAATGGCTTCCCGAATTTCTTCTCTTGAAGACCCGGACCCACCATGAAAAACAAAATTGATTGGTTGGTCCTTTGTTTTAAATTTCTCCTTGACGTGATCTTGCGAGTTTTTGAGAATTATTGGTTTTAGTTCGACATTTCCAGGCTTGTATACACCGTGTACATTTCCAAATGCTGCTGCAATTGTAAACTGATCGCTGATGTCTAATAATTTTTCATAGGCATAAGCTACTTCATCCGGCTGCGTATATAGCCTCGAACTATCGATGCCCGTATTGTCGACACCATCTTCTTCACCTCCTGTTACGCCCAATTCAATTTCCAGTGTCATACCCAAGGGTTTCATCCGCTTCAGGTATTCACTACAAACTTCAATATTTTCTTCAATGGGTTCTTCAGAGAGATCGAGCATATGTGAACTATAAAGTGGATATCCTCTTTCTTTAAAAAATCGCTCTCCGGCTGTCAATAGGCCATCGATCCAGGGTAATAGTTTCTTTGCACAATGATCTGTGTGCAATACTACCGGCACACCATAAGCTGCTGCCATGGCATGTACATGCATGGCTCCGGAAATACCACCCATAATAGCAGCTTGTTGATTTTCATTCGACAAGCCTTTTCCGGCAAAAAACACAGCGCCACCATTTGAAAACTGAATCATGACAGGACTGTTCAGTTCTCTTGCAGTTTCCAAGACTGCATTGATGGAATTTGTACCTATTACATTCACGGCAGGTAAGGCAAAATTATTCTCATTTGCATAGTTCAATAATTCAGTTACTTCTTCCCCATGCAGGACACCTGCTCTAAATTTTCCTTTACCCATGATTTATGATTTATTTTTCAAAATTATATAATTCCTTTTTCTGTCAAATAGCGTTCTGCGTCTAAGGCGGCCATACAACCTGTTCCAGCCGCGGTTACTGCTTGCCGATATATTTTATCTTGCGCATCACCCGATACAAATACCCCCTCCCGATTTGTTATTGTACGTCCCGGTGTTACGATTAGATATCCGGTTTCATCCATATCGATCCAATCTTTAAATATATCTGTATTGGGTTTATGGCCGATGGCAACAAAAAATCCCTTGACATCAATTGTAGACACATCGTCAGTCTTATTATTGATTACCTGAATACCTGTAACCCCGGATTCATCACCCAGGACTTCCTGGGTGTTCGTGTTCCAGTGGATCTCAATATTTTCTGTATTCATAACACGGTCGCGCATAATTTTGCTGGCTCGCAATTCATCCCGTCGCACGATCATATGTACTTTAGGACAAAGTTTGGCCAAATACTGTGCCTCTTCAGCCGCGGTATCACCACCACCAACGACTGCCACATCCAACCCTTTATAGAAAAATCCATCACATACAGCACAGGCTGATACACCCTGGTTCATATATTTTTGTTCGCTTTCCAATCCTAACCACTTCGCAGAAGCTCCGGTTGAAATAATGACTGTATGGGCCTTTATCTCTTCACCACCTTCTGTGTAAAGATGATGCACGGGTCCTGAGAAATCGACTTTGCTGATATAATCGTAGTTCACTTTAGTCCCAAAACGTTCAGCCTGTTCACGAAAATCATCCATCATTTCAGGTCCCTGAATTCCTTTAGGATAACCCGGGTAGTTTTCAACATCGGTAGTGATCATCAATTGTCCTCCCGGATCTTTGCCTGTGAACATTATTGGAGCCAGATTAGCGCGTGCTGCATAGACAGCTGCCGTATACCCGGCAGGGCCTGAGCCAATAATTACACATGGATGTATTTGCCCGTTTTCACTCATTTTTCTTACGTAATTAAAAGATGATGTAATAAAGTCTCAAAGGTAAAAATTGATGTTTCACTAAGCGAACGACGACCAACTAAATTAACAATTGAATGAATTGTTCATTCGCTCAGCACTTTTATTTAGAATATCATTCTAATGAAACGGCAATTCGATTGAACCAAACAGGCTCGAAAGCCATTAATACTAAGATCTACAGCGAATTATGTTTAATTTTGTAACCTACGTTACGGAGATCTCGATTGACTCCAAATACTTTTGTCTTTATAAAAAAAGAAAAATCATGACAGTAGAACAAATCTATACCAGTTGTCTGGCTCAGGGAGCATACTATATTGAGAGTGATGGTGAAGTCGCCATTATTGATCCTTTACGCGAAGTACAACCCTATATCGACAGGGCAAATAATAACAACGCCCAAATAAAATACATTTTCGAAACCCATTTTCATGCTGACTTTGTCAGTGGTCATGTTACGCTTTCTGAAAAAACAGGGGCACCAATTGTCTATGGGCCCTCGGCTGATCCGAAATTCGAAGCCATAGTCGCAGAAGATGGTCAGGAGTTCAAATTGGGCAATGTCACAATCACTGTCCTTCATACGCCTGGACACACAATGGAAAGTTCGACCTTTCTTCTACGCGATGAAAACGGTGAAGACCACGCCATCTTTTCTGGTGACACCTTGTTTTTGGGTGATGTAGGACGTCCTGACCTGGCTCAGAAGGCAGCTGAAATGACCCAGGATGAATTAGCAGGTATTCTTTTCAATAGTTTACGAACGAAAATCATGCCCCTGGCGGATGATCTCATCGTCTATCCAGCTCACGGAGCCGGTTCAGCTTGTGGGAAGAACATGATGAAGGAAACAGTCGACACACTTGGTAATCAAAAAAAGGTGAATTACGCCTTGAGAGCCGACATGACAAAAGAAGAATTCATCAAAGAGGTTACGGATGGCTTAATGCCACCTCCGGCGTACTTTCCTATGAATGTAAAACTCAACAAAGAGGGTTATGAAGACATCGATGAGGTCATCAAGACAGGACATCATGCACTATCGCCAGATGCGTTTGAAACAGCCGCCAATGAAACGGAAGCAATCATATTGGATGTACGACATCATCGTGAGTTCATCGAGGGCTTCGTGCCACGGTCCATCTCTATTGGATTAAATGGCAGTTTTGCTCCCTGGGTTGGTGCACTCATCAAGGATGTGACGATCCCTATTTTGCTTGTGAGTACGGAAGAACAAATTGATGAGGCAATTACAAGACTGTCCAGAGTTGGATTTGACCATACAATCGGATTTCTTGACGGTGGAATCGAAGCATGGAAAGCGGCCGGAAAAGAAGTGGATACGATTACGAGTCTACCGGCTGAAGAACTTGCTACACGCTACGCGAAAAACGATCAATTACCAATCTTTGATGTACGGAAAGAAGGAGAATATAATTCTGAACACCTAAAAGATGCGCACCATGCATCTCTTGAATTCATTAACGACCACTTGGCAGAATTTCCTAAGAACGATACATTTTATGTCCACTGTAAAAGTGGATATCGGTCTATTATCGCTGCTTCAATACTAAAATCACGTGGCATTCACAATCTTATCGATGTTGCGGGAGGATTTGAAGGTATGCAAGAAGCGAAGATGCCAATGTCCGAATATGTTTGCCCCTCAACACTTTAATTTGTTTAAATAAGAAATTGATAGATTTTGAATTCCCGTTATACAGTTGGTAATCTATTTTGATACCATCGATCTGATAAAAGAGCACGATATTATCGTGTTCTTTTTATTTTTAGTTTAATTAAAATAGCACTTCGTTTTAATCAATAAAGATTAGTGGACCACGCTTGAATATTAATTTAAGAAGACGGAAAGTAATTGATTATATTTACCTAACAGCCTCAATAAACAAAATACATATGTCCTCTAAGTCAAAAACATATACAAATGGTCCGGTAACGATTAAATGGGAATCCGAGCTTTGTATTCACTCGGGAAACTGCGTCAAAGGATTGCCAGACGTCTTTAATCCCAATAAACGTCCCTGGATCGACATAGAGGCCGCGGAGACTGATAACCTGATCGAACAGGTGAAAAAATGCCCCTCAGGAGCGTTAAGTTATTTTATGAATGGCGCATCGTCATCTGATGCTACCGAATCCACACCAACCCAGGTAGAGGTATTATCTGCTGGCCCCTTATTAGTTCATGGCCCGATGCAAATAAAAAATACAGATGGTCAGATCGAAGAAAAGTCTAAAGTAACAGCATTCTGCCGGTGTGGTGCATCTTCCAATAAACCCTATTGTGATGGGAGTCATAAAAAAATAGAATTCACCGATCATTGAGTCTGGAATAGCATTCATGCCGATATGTCGAAGATCTTTCGTGCTATATTAAAAAGATTCGATTCCAAGTTGTGGGGACACCACTTCATGGTTCCTGATGAAGTGGTACACTATTTTAAAAATAAAAAAATATCACGCGTTGTTTGTTGCATTGAGGATAATCTGGAATTCCAGTGTGCTTTAATGCCAGCAGGTTCCGGAACATATTTTATAAATGTGAACAAGGAGATCAGGAGAAAATCAAGATGGCAAATTGGCGAGTCACGCGACATTGCTTTGTTTGAAGATGAAAGCACTTACGGCCTCATCATGCCGGAGGAACTGAGGGAGGTCCTCCGTACAGACTCTGAAGGCGATGAATTTTTTCATGCACTCACGGCAGGAAAGCAACGAAATTTAATTTATATCGCATCAAAACCAAAAACTCCTTCTATTCGCCTGAAAAAAAGCATAATAATGATCGATTATTTAAAAGAATCAGGAGGCAAACTGGATTTCAAAGAATTGAACCAGGCATTTAAAGATAGGGCCCAAGAGTTCTGACATTTGCCATTTACGACACCGTATTTTTTATCACTCAATGTAACCCAAGTGACGATTTTGAGATTAGTGATGGTGTACCATTGTATCGCCTTTGAGAGGTAATAATTTTACTAATATTGCAACATTATAATCTATATCAGCTATGGCCACCAAGAGAATATCCTACTTGAAAAGTCTACTCACCTACCGCTGCCCAAGATGTCGGCAAGGTCGCTTGTTTACAGAACCATTTCAATTGACCAATCCACTGGATATGCATTCAAAATGTTCTCATTGTGAGTTGAAGTACGCGCCAGAACCGGGATATTTCTGGGGGGCAATGTTCCTCTCGTATATCATCTCAGCCTTTTCATTGATGGGCATTGTCCTTTTTCTCATGTTTGGTATGCATTATTCGGTCGTTACATCTCTATTGATCGGAATTCTTGTCGCAGCTATATTTTATTTTAAACTCATGCGGTTTTCAAGATCGCTATGGATTCACCTAATGATCGGATACAAGCCCGACCTTGCTCATTAAGAGCCAGTTACAATCAATATTTCCAGAATAGAAAGATTATTTTGGCTTACATGTGTCTTTTTATAAAAAATCCGTCTGAATAGTGAAATGCGAAAAATTATGGCAAGTGCTATATAATTGTCACATTTGTATTTTATTATAAGTATAAAGTACTCGATATCAAACTTTTAATCAATTAATACATAAAAATTAAGAAATGAAAATTTTTACGCTATTTGTATTCACCTCCTTGATGATGTTGAGCGGTCTTCAGGCTCAGAACGTTGACGAACTAAAGGCTGAAAAAGCTGCTAAAGAAGGACAGATCGCGGCCATCCAGTCAAATGTGGATGCCATACAAGCCACACTTGATGCGATGCCTGGATGGAGAACCGGTGCATTCGGAACAATTGGATTTAGCCTCTCCAGTTTCAGTGACTGGTATTCCAAAGGATCTCCAAATTCGAGCGCGGGTAATATTGGACTCACAGTGAACGGCTTTGCCAACCTTTTAGAAGAGAAGTTCTTCTGGCGAAATTCCGGAAACATCAACCTTGGTTGGGTTAAATTTGATGACGAGGATGATCCGGATGACAGTGACGATTTTGAACAGGCCACAGATGTTTTCAATATTTCATCGCTTTACGGTCGCAAATTGAGCGAAAAATTCGCGATTTCAGGATTGGGAGAATACAGAACCACATTCCTCAGTAATTTTAACGATCCGGGATATCTTGATTTAGGTATTGGAGCGACCTGGACGCCAATTCCGGATATGGTAGTCGTTTTTCATCCACTCAACTACAACATTGTTTTTTCAGACAATGACGACGATATCTTTCAATCTTCATTAGGTTGCAAAATAGTTGCTGATTATAATAAATCACTTCCTAAAGGAATAAGCTGGAGATCGAATCTTTCTGCTTTCCTCAGTTATGAGGACATGGATAACCTCACAAATTGGACTTGGGTTAACAGCCTGGGTATGAATATTTGGAAAGGTATTGGTGTAGGTTTCGAGTTAGGATTACGTGGAAACAAGCAAGAGACACTCGATTACCAGGTAAATACCCTGGGAAATACGGAAATGACATTTGACAATGTAGACAACAAATTACAAACGTATTGGCTGTTAGGCTTGTCCTACGGCTTCTAAATTCCTTGTCAATTATAATTCGAAGGGTATCAGATCATACTGATACCCTTTTTTTTTATTTCAATTAAGATTGTACTTTCAATTCAATATGTCCGATCGAATTAATCCATACTACTTGCTCATTGGTTATGGTATATGTTGTCTTATTCATATTGTGTCCGGTTTTTATTCATTTGAGACGATCCAAACCATATCAAAAGTGGCACTCATGCCCTGGTTAATCGGTTTCGTGAATTTTGGTGTAAGTGGCCTGGAATCCCATTTAAAAAAATCGTTAAGCCTGGCATTGTTGTTTTCATGGTTAGGCGACATTTGTTTACTCAAGTCAGCTGATCATGAATTATTTTTTATTTCAGGGCTTGTTTTGTTTTTAATTGCTCACTTATTTTATATCTCCATTTTTCGTTTCTTTTCAAAGAATAGTGACAATAAAATTCTATTCAACTCCATTTCATTAATTATTATCCTGGTTTACGTCCTTTTCTTGCTTTTACATTTATATACATTTGTAAAAGGAATTCTATTTCCTGCCATTTGCATATACGCAGCCGTGATCGGTTATATGCTTCTCACATCACTGCGCATTCCACATCAATCCGGTGAGCTTTATTCTATTCTTGTCGTGATAGGATCCATCTCATTCGTTATTTCAGATTCTATCTTAGCACTCAATAAATTCACTGAGATCGGCATCACACCCAATCAAGCCGTAATCTATGTAATGATCAGTTACTGCCTGGCTCAGTTCCTGCTCACTATAGGCATCACTCACCATAGTTTGAACCGTTCAAAAGCATGATAATTGAAGACACTGAGAGTTAACATAGCTTGTAAGATTAACTTTCGACGTTCATGTTAGGATACTTCCGTTATTTTGTTACCTCAATTGAAGAAAATATGAAAGATTTCTACTTCCTCATTCTCCTGATTTGCTTCATTGCGCCTTCTCAAATCCATGCGCAGGTCGAAAAGCAAGCTTCATCAGCGGAGATATACGAAGCCTTAATGAAACTCAACAATACTGCAACTGTGATGTATGTTGCAGCTCACCCTGATGATGAAAACACCCGCCTGATTTCATGGCTCAGTAATCATATGCGGGTCAACACGGTCTACTTATCATTAACTCGAGGTGATGGTGGACAAAATTTAATCGGTGCTGAAAAAGGCCAGATGCTGGGTTTATTGCGCACACAGGAACTCCTGCAGGCACGTAAAATCGATGGAGGACAACAATTCTTTACACGTGCGAATGACTTTGGCTATTCAAAAACCGCCACTGAAACGAGGTCGATTTGGGAAGAAGAGGAGATCATGCATGATGTTGTCTGGGCGATTCGGAAATATCAACCCGACATTCTAATCAATCGTTTTGATCACAATTCCAATGGACGAACACATGGGCACCATACTTTTTCTGCTATCGCTTCACTAGAGGCATTTGAATTGTCTGGAAACCCCAATATGTTTCCCGAGCAATTGGAATTCGTCGATTCATGGCAACCAAAACGTGTTTTCTTTAATACTTCGTGGTGGTTTTATGGAAGCCGAGAGAATTTCGCTAAGGCAGATAAATCCAAAATGGTTGCCGTCGACGTTGGTGAATACTACCCTATTCGCGGTATTTCTAATAACGAAATCGCTGCTCAAAGTCGCAGTATGCATAAATGCCAGGCATTCGGTACGGCTGCCACACGCGGGAGTCAGTTGGAATATCTGGAATTTTTAAAAGGTGACGCCCCTGCCATGTCCGATGGTGCAATGAATGACATTTTTGATGGCATCGACATGAGTTGGAATCGCATACCGAATGGAGGACCCATTGATAAATCAATATCAAAACTGATAAACGACTTTCAGTTTTCTAATCCTTCGGCATCACTTAAGGGTTTGATGGAATTACGACAAATCATTCATTCTACTGAAATGGAAAGGCCTTTAAAAGATCGAAAATTGGATGAGATTCGTCAAATCATTCGATGGTGTGCCTCCCTCTATATCGATGCGACTACATCAGTTGAAACCGCCACAAATTTAGATTCCATTGAAATACAAATTGAATGCATTAATCGAAGTAAAGGAGATATTAAATTAAAAACAGTTTCACTTTTACCGAATGATATCGATCTAGCTGTTAAATCAGACTTGAATTTTAATCAGGCAATTAAATTGAATAAAAAAATAATAATACCGGATCATGTATCATATAGCACGGCATATTGGTTGAAGGATAAACAAAAAAATATTGGTATGTATCATGTACCAAATCGCGAACAAATTGGCCAGGCGGAATCTCAACCCGCTTTATCAGTTAAATTCGAATTTGATATTGCCGGTTATTCGTTTTCGACAAGGGAGCCTATTCAATATAAATATACAGATCCGGCCATGGGCGAGGTCTATCAACCATTTGTCATTTCACCTCCAGTGACTGTGACCTTGCCTGAACCTGTCTATTTGCTAGCCAATGGGCAACCTGCCGATATCGTTGTAGAAGTTTTAAGCCATACAGCTGACATTAAAGGACAAGTGATGTTGGATATTGAGGAAGGCTGGACCGTTACCCCACCCATCCATGAATTTAACATTGGACAAAAAGGCAAACGTCTTACCTACACCTTTCAGGTCCAACCACCTGATAATGAAATTGTCACTTCAGTCAAAGGGCTCGCCCGTGTCAATGACAAGGAGTACAATTTGTCTTACACAGCCATAAATTATGATCACATTCCGAAGCAGACCGCTTTTATTTCGTCTGAAGCCATTCTCGAACATATAAAGATCAATATTCCCAACATGCGTGTTGGTTATATTGCCGGATCTGGTGACGTAATACCCCAATCTCTTGAACAACTGGGAATGGTAGTGGAGGAAATAAATATTAAATCAACAAATCTTGCTGAATTAAAACAATATCAATCAATTATTATTGGTATCCGTGCTTTTAATACTAGAAATGAGATCGCCTTTTTGGTTGATGATTTATGGCAATATGTGGAAGAAGGTGGAAATTTAGTTGTTCAATACAATACCACACGAAGATTGAAATCTGAGGTCGCCCCATTGCCATTGACTCTGACTCGAGATCGCATCGCCGAAGAAAAAGCCAGTCTTACAATGTTGGACCCAACACATCCTATTTTCAACTATCCTAATAAAATTACGACGGATGATTTTGGAAACTGGGTTCAAGAACGCGGATTGTATTTTGCAGGTGAATGGGATGAAGCATTTACGCCTTTACTGTCCGGGCATGATACCGGGGAGGAAGACAAAAAAGGAATTCTATTAGCCGCCCAATATGGCAAAGGCTACTATGTCTATACTGGCCTTTCTTTCTTTCGGCAACTTCCTGCAGGTGTACCGGGGGCATACCGTTTATTTGTCAATTTACTTTCCTTACAACATGACCGACCATGAGTGAAGAAAAACCACCTGTATTGGGAAGTTGGAGAAATGTATACCTGATTGTTATACTTTTCAATGTGTTGCTTATCATCTGCTTCATTCTCATAAGAGCTTATTTTTCCTAGTATGCATTGGATAGATTGGACAGTACTTTTCTCTGTTTTAGTGTTTATCGTTTCCTACGGGGTATATAAAACAAGACACATCAAAACAGCCGAAGGATTTCTGGTTGGTAGTAGACAGACACCCTGGTGGCTGGTAGGTGTCTCAATCATGGCGACCCAGGCGAGTGCCATTACTTTCTTATCGACTCCTGGTCAGGCTTTTGATGATGGCATGCGTTTCGTTCAGTTTTATTTTGGATTACCTCTGGCCATGGTATTATTATGTGTATTCGTCCTGCCTTTATATTTTAAATTAAAGGTGTATACGGCCTATGAATTTTTGGAAGGTCGATTCAATTTAAAAACACGCACATTAACGGCAATCATATTTTTAATTCAGCGAGGGCTGGCTGCAGGTATTAC
Organism: Saprospiraceae bacterium; assembly: GCA_965249735.1. Lineage (GTDB taxonomy): Bacteria > Bacteroidota > Bacteroidia > Chitinophagales > Saprospiraceae > JANQSS01. The sequence goes on from CBDFMS010000019.1 coordinate 223,863, forward strand.
GATTTATGCACCGGCAATCATATTATCGACCATCCTGGATATTAATCTGATGTTCACGAATATCCTCATTGGTATGTTGGTCATTATCTATACATTAATCGGTGGAACGGAAGCTGTCTCTCAAACCCAAAAACAACAAATGATCGTCATCATGACAGGTATGGTCATTGCATTTGTTACCATTGTTAATAGTTTTCCTGAATCGATTGGTTTTAGCGATGCACTTCACCTATCCGGGCAAATGGGAAAACTCAACATTGTCACCTTTGATTTTGACTTGTCAGACCGATACAATATCTGGTCAGCTATGTTGGGTGGTACGTTTTTATTTTTATCGTATTTCGGCACTGATCAAAGTCAGGTGCAACGATATTTATCCGCCAAATCGCTGTCAGAAAGCAGAATGGGACTGATGTTCAATGCCCTTTTCAAAGTTCCCATGCAATTCTTTATCCTGTTGACCGGAATTATGGTATTTGTCTTTTTTCAATTCAACCAGAGTCCACTTCATTTCAACCCAACAAGTGATAATAGCCTAAAAAGCAGCCAGTTTAATAATGAATACGCTGAACGTCAGAACGCCTATAATCAGATTTTTGATCAAAAGCAGGAGACCATAAAAAAATGGGATGAGGCCAGAACTTCCGGTCTTCAGCCTGAAGCCGCTGCCCTGATGACGGAAGTCAATACGTTACATCGCCAGGAAAAGGAAATTCGGTCAGAAGTGAGAGAATTGATTGGATCGTACAATGACAATCACGCCCAAAATGAACAAATAGAATCAAATGACAAGGATTATGTATTTATACATTTTATTTTAAATTACTTACCAATTGGCCTCATTGGCTTACTCATTGCCGTAATATTTTCTGCATCTATGTCCTCTACTTCGGCAGAATTGAATGCACTTGCTACCATTTCGGTAGTCGATTTGTATAAACGATCCTTTGCTCCTGATATTTCAGACAAACATTACCTGAGGGCTTCTCGACTTTTCACCCTATTATGGGGTGTTCTGGCCATACTTTTTGCACTTTCTGCATCTCTCTTCGAAAACCTAATTCAGGCTGTTAATATTTTAGGCTCAATTTTTTATGGAACTGTGTTGGGCATTTTTGTTGTCGCCTTTTTCATGAAAAATATTGGAGGGAAGGCTGTTTTTCGTGCGGCGTTGATTGTCCAATGCTGTATTATCCTGATCTTCTATCTTGATTATATTGGCACTGTACAGATAGCATATCTCTGGTTAAATGCGATCGGATGTTTGGGTGTAATGCTTCTAAGCTCGATTTTGCAATTTATCCAAGGTGGTCGGAAATGATAAAAAAAATGCCCGATACTTTTAATATCGGGCACTGTTAAGCTTTAGTGACTTAATCGTCGTTATTTCATAGACCATTCTGCAATGGCATCTTCATTGAATTTCACATATTGTTTATTCCCTGCTTTTTCAGCTAATTCCATAGATTTTTTCGCAGTTTCTATTGCAACAGGATAATCTCCCATCTTGGCTTCAATCATCGATTTTATTCGGAACATCCAAAATGCATCATCTCGCATCTTTGTAGCTTTTGTAATCCATTTGTGTGCCTTACCAAGATCTTTTCCGGAATCCAAGAAGTATCGGGCGGATTTATAATAATCATTTGCTGAGGGTCCTTCCATCGTACTTTTGATGGTTGCCATCACCTTTTCATCCGTGTCGAACGTGAATGGAAATGCAACAAAGGTTTTCTCCCAGTACATCAACAGGTCAGCTCCACTATTTCCAATATTGTTAACACCCATAGTAAAGCTCTCTACATCGAATGGTAGTTCTTTGGATTCTGTTTCAAAACGCAAGACTTCACCCGCGGCATCATATTCGTCGCCGCCGGTACCCCAATAATCGCTATTACTGTGGAAAATGATTGTCCATTCACCTTCTGATGGAATCGTATACAATGCATATTTACCGGCTTTCAATACGGTACCGTGAATGGTTACATCATCGCTAAAGGTTACATCAGTAGATCCATTAGCACCTGTGCGCCACATTTCACCGTAAGGTACGAGTGAACCGAATATCTTACGATCTTTCATCCCAGGCCGTGAATATTCAATAACAACCTCAGACAATCCTACTTTCTGTGTCAACGTTGATACCGGGCTTGGAGCAGGAGTCTCGACTTGAGCAATCCCACTTTGTGACAAGGACGCAAACGTGAAAAAACAAATAATAAAGAGTACTTTTTTCATAATTAATGGTTTTTTATAGAATGACAAATGTACGAGGTATTGGTTCAATTTAGAAGCCAATATCATCAAAATATTATGGTATGAAATGATGGGAATTCAAGTCTATTTGGGCCTAGAATCCAATATTTGTAAAAAGGACGTCTCAAAGTCAATAAACCAACGAATTCTGGCTTTCCCATATGTTCTACGAGCGATGCATTGCTTGCTGAGAACAGGAATCAGATATTCTGACCTTAGTTCGTTAACTTGTGACAAACAAAACCTGTATGCGCATTTTGGGTTTGAACATTAGTTCATACCTCAAAACACCTTGACTCACCGCTTATTGAAAATCTTAAATCAATCAAACTGTAAACAATGAAAAAATTTATTTACTCAATTGTATTCGTCTTAATTGGATTTACGCTGACAGCGCAGCATGTCGTTACCGGAAACGTGACGGATAGCAATGGAGAAGCGCTTATTGGAGCCAGCATTCTGGAAAAAGGAACCACGAATGGAACAATAACTGATTTGAATGGTAATTTTTCGCTCAAGACCAGTTCTTCTTCGGCCATTCTTGAAGCAAGCTACACCGGATATGAACGATCTGAAATCAACCTCAATGGTTCAAATACCGCTACAATTGTTATGGCTGAAGGCGTCATACTTGGAGAAATTCAGGTGGTCGGCTCAAGAAGTTATAATCGGACTGCAACAAATTCACCAGTGGCTATTGATGTCATTGACATTGCTGAATTATCAAATTCAACAGGAAAAGTAGAAATCAACCAAATTCTGCAATATGCCGCTCCTTCTTTCAATGCAACGAAACAATCCGGTTCTGATGGTGCAGACCATGTTGATCCGGCCTCTTTACGCGGACTTGGACCTGATCAGACTCTGGTTTTGATTAACGGTAAACGCCGACATCAATCTTCGCTAGTGAATGTATTTGGAACCAGAGGACGTGGAAATACAGGAACGGATTTAAATGCGATTCCTGCCTCGGCGATCAAACGTATCGAAGTGTTGCGAGATGGGGCTTCAGCCCAATACGGATCGGATGCCATCGCGGGGGTTATCAATATTGTGCTAAAGGATGAAACTGATGGCGTTTCAGGTGGTATAACTTATGGTGCATATAGCACTTCTATTGGCGATGATTATGCGCAGAAAATATTCGAAACGCAGGATGGATGGGAGCCAGACCTTTATAATATTGACGGAGAAAATCGAGCTGACGGCGATGATAAAAGTTTTGATGGAAACACGACAAAAATCGATTTGAACTACGGTGCAGGATTAGGTGATCGAGGTGGATATATAAATTTCACGACAGAGTATCTTACGAAGGACAGAACCTTACGTCCCGGCTTCGATTGGCGAAAAGGATATGGGTCAGCAGCTGTAGATCAATTTCAATTTATGGTTAATGGCGCATTTCCCCTCTCGGATAATACCGAGTTGTATGCTTTCGGTGGTCGAAGCGACCGAGATACAGACGCATTTGCCTTTACACGTGGCGCTCCCGGTGTTGATGGGGACGACAGATCGGTAGAATCTTTGTATCCACAAGGGTTTTCCCCTCATATCACATCAGTCATTGTGGACAATGCGTTCACCGGAGGTATCCGGCATGATTTAAATAATGGTTGGAAAGCCGACTTTAGTCATACGTACGGAAGCAATATGTTCCACTATTATATAACCGGAACAAACAACGCATCGCTCGGATCGGCTTCACCTACGGATTTTGATGCCGGTGGTCATAGCATGACGATGAATGTCACTGCCCTCGATTTTTCCAAATATATTGATGACGTTGCGGCAGGAATAAACATTGCCTTTGGTACAGAATTCCGCTCAGAAAACTTTGAAATTTTTGCTGGTGAAGAAGGTTCGTACTCGACCTATGATATCAATGGAAACGCAATCACCAATCCAGCTGATCAGTCTCCATTTGTAAACCAATATGGGCAACAACCGTCCGGTGGCTCTCAAGGATTTCCGGGATATAGTCCAGGGAATGAGGTAGATCGCAACAGGACAAATTTTGGAATTTATGGAGATGTTGATATTAATGCGTCTGAAGCATTTTTAGTTGCCCTGGCATTGCGATATGAAGACTACAGTGATTTTGGAAACACCTTCAATTACAAATTGGCGACCCGGTATAAGATTACTGATGATTTATCAGTAAGAGCTTCGCTTTCATCAGGATTCCGTGCACCATCTCTCTCACAGATCCATTACAATCTTCTTTTTAATAACATCGTGGCAGGAACTTCATTGCGTACTCTTTTGGCCTCAAATACCAGCACCGTGGCCAAAGAATTCGGCATCGAATCGCTTAAAGAAGAAACAGCCCAAAATTTTGCTGCGGGTTTTAGTTACACGAAAGGAGGATTTACGGCTACCATTGATGGGTACCTAATCAATGTTGATGATCGGATTATTCTCACAGACATATTTGATGCTTCCGGTTTAAATGTCGGAGCTGATGCCGCCCAGTTTTTTGCCAATGGTGTGGATACAAAAACAACAGGTCTTGATATCGTTCTAAATTATAAAAAAGTATTAAATGATAATTCTTCTTTATCTGTTGGAGTATCCGGAAATATTAATGATACAGAAATTGAAAATATTAATTCAGGAAACTTAAATCAATTCACATTTTTTGGCCCTTTTTCGCAAGCTTATCTTGAAGCTGCGGCCCCGAATCACAAATTTGGAATCAATGTACTGTACACTAATGGTGGCTTTGATGTCATGGCGAATTGGACGCAATTCAGTGAAGTTATACTACAAGATTTTCAATGGGTAGATTCGCCAGCAACGACTCAAGCAGAAGCGGACGCTTTGTATGAAGTTGCATCGGATGTCTACGATGCCGCAGGTACGCTTGATTTGAGCATTGGATATCGACTGAATTCTAATATAAAACTCACCATTGGTGGAAACAATATACTTAACACCTACCCTACGCAGCAATACGATGGGTGGACAGATCAGGGTGGATTTAATGATTCTGTGCAGATGGGATCTGATGGTGCTTACTTCTTTGGTCGGCTAGGTGTCAATTTTTAGAAAGAGCATGACAGTACAAAAAGGTGGTTCGCTTGAACCACCTTTTTTTTGTGCTTTAGCTTAAAGCCGTGAAAGTCATCGTTGACAATCTGTACACATCCGTGTGGCAGTTTGCCTGGTATTCTAAACACCAATGCGTTGGAATAAGACACTTGGCGCTTTTTCCATCATAATCTAATTTCTTCATTTGTATCAGACATGATCGTAGGATCACACATATGAAGTTCGAATTCCATTAATTTTTTCAAAAAAAATTCAAAAAATTAGGCTGACAGAATCAACTTTAAGCAACATATCATAAGGGGCAGATTATGTGTGAGATATGATGTACGTTTATTCATTATAGCTGCTATTAATTCGAGCATTTCATCAAATTTTATTAGGAAACGGAGAACAAAAAGTTGTAGTCACTGTTAGTTCATCGTAATATTGCAATATTACAATAAGTAAAAAGATTAACAGCTCAAACATCAAGTTCATGGGAGTTACAAAAAAAAGCATGTACACACAGGAATGTCTGGATTTGGCGGAAATGGCAAAGGTCATCGGCCATCCTGCACGTATCAATATCCTCACTTATATACTCCAGCAAGGATCATGCATCAGCGGAAGCATAGTTGAAGAAGTCGGATTGGCTCAGCCTACTGTTTCGCAACATCTGAAAGTACTTAAAGATGCGGGGCTGATCCGTGGTTCTGTCTTGTCACCCACAATTTGTTATTGCATCGACCCTGACATTTGGAAAATCTATCGCGATTCACTCACAGGATTTTTTGATGCAAGCGTAAGTGGATTTAACCTCGTAAAAGAATAAAACAATGCAGTGTCTTAGCTTTTCAAAAAGGATAACCTGTACAGTAGTTTATCGTAATATTGCAATATTACAATATCAATTGCATTTGCACGAGACACAGTCCACCCCACCCAATGAAAAATCAAAAATTGTAAGAGATAGATTTAATACTCAACATTTCATAATTGATTCAAATCCTATTCTGACTAAATATTATAATCAAGTATAAACCATATTAATACAAATACTCAATACATACACAATAAATTTATTATCACTAATTATTAAATATTTTAAAATGAGTCAAACAACATTTCCCCGGATGCACGTTTCAACATACGTGAGCGATTTAGAAAAAACTAAGGATTTTTATTCCAAGTTTTTTAATCAACAACCTTCCAAGGTAAAACCCAAGTATGCCAAGTACGAATTAGAGGAACCATCCCTCATTATATCGTTTATCGAAAAACCCGATCGTGTCCAATCACACTTTGGCCACCTTGGGTTTCAGGTGGAAAGCAAGGAAGATCTTGAATCTCGATTGCGCGCTGTACAGTCAACACTTTCAATTGACAAAGTAGAAATGGGTACTGCTTGTTGTTATGCCGTACAAGACAAATTCTGGGTAGTAGACCCTGACGGTATTCAATGGGAAGTATATTATTTTCATCAAGATGTTGACTTCAACGATCCGCATTATGATCTTGGCAAAATTGAGGAGACCACTTTAGATGACAAAAATCAAAATGCCGTCAAAGAGAGCTGCTGTGAAGATGCCGCACCGTGTTGTTAAAATTTTATGCTAATACTTTTTCTACTGAACTGATGAATTCTATATTTGTTTTCATTCATCGGTTCAGTAGTTATTTAAGTGTTGAATTAAAGAACATATTAGCCAATAAAAATCACTTGCATTATGATTAATATTCTTGTTTTATGTACCGGAAACAGTTGCAGAAGCCAAATGATGCAGGGGTATTTGCAAAAATATTTGGGCGCAAAGACAGAAGTCCGCAGCGCGGGATTAGAAAAGCATGGTGTGCATCCTTTTGCTATTGGCATCATGGCTGAAGATGATATTGACATTAGCAAGCACTCCTCCAACTTGATTGAGGAATATAGTGACAAGGAGTTTTCTCATGTGTTGACCGTATGTGATCATGCACATGAACAATGTCCTATCTTTCCTGCCGGTGTGAGTCAGTTACACAAAAACTTCAATGATCCTACCAAAATGTCAGGATCAGTAACTACGCTAGTTGAGGCTTTTCGCCAGACACGAGACGAAATCAAATCTTATTCAAAAGAATTTGTTGAGCAGTTAGACTCCCTTGAACAGGGTTCCACTGAGTAGTAGAAAATACCCCACGATCATTGCACCAACCGCATACGGGCCAAAATCAGGCAAAGTAAACCAGGCAATGCTGCCAAAGAGAAATGCAGTCAGGCTTAACATGAGCGTGCGTGATGTGGGCGAGTTCGTGCGTAGTAACATGGTTATATCTTTATGAATCACAAATATACACATTACGATTAATAATAATCTATGTTCTTCTTTAAGAGTAGAAATTTATCACATTCAACTGCGAATTCCCAGGTAAGCTTTTGATAACATAACATAGTCCTATCCGTTATATATAGTATCTTTGTGGTTGTGAAGCTGTTAGCCATCATATTATCCGTATTTCTTTTCCATGGAGCCATATCGGCCTGTGGCATTTCTGATTTACCATGTAGCCAGCAAACAGAGCAGACAGAAGAGTCCAGTGATTGTTGTAAAAAATCCACGTCACATGACACAGATGATACGCAACAAGGTGATATGAGCTGTTGCCAGGGATGTATGCAATACACACCGTCACTGCTGCCGGTAATGATGTCTTTGAGTCAACTACCTGATTTGATTGATCGTGAAATCTTATTACCCATTTTTCACCGATCCTATGATTTTCATTTGGATGTATGGCAACCTCCGAAAGAAGCTTGATGACGACTTCGATCAGACTCCTGATCATATTATTATTCTAGAATTCATCAAGAAAAACTAATTATGTTTAATCATATTAAATTATATCTATTTTCTGCTGCACTTGTAGCAGGAATAACGATTAGTGTCTCAGGCCAGGACAGCCTGCACACCGACATCGTTGTCCAGGGCGCATGCGGTATGTGCCAGGATAGAATCGAACAAGTGGCATTAAAAGATGCCAAGGTCTTTGCCGCGTTTTGGGATGTGGAAGACAATATTTTACACCTTGATCACTTCACCGGATTGGATGCAGACAATTTACAAAAAAACATTGCCGCCACCGGTCATGATACTGAACGATATAGAGGTGATGACGATGCCTACTATAGGTTACCGGCTTGTTGCCTGTATCGCGGAGATGTACGTCCCCAACCTGAAGAAGAGGAAGTTGAAGTCATAGAATCCAATGAAAATCCTGTTGATCCTGCAGTTGACTCCGTTCACTCTCATGTTTTCGTGGATGGCATTTGTGGGATGTGTCAGGATAGAATTGAGGCCGTGGCAAATAATTTTAAGAACGTTTTGTCTGCCTTTTGGGATGTGGAAGAACGCATATTACACCTCGACCACACGTCGAAATTAAATATCAAAAGTTTACAACGAGCCTTGGCCAGAGAAGGTCATGATACGGATTTACTTAAAGCTTCCGGTTTCGCTTATAATGAATTACATGAATGCTGTAAATACAGAGATCAAGACGTTATCAATGAACACAATCCTTCAAATTCTACAGTAGATGAAGTAATTGACGAGGACCCTGCGGATGCATATAGTATCCAGGGAATCATTTTGGAAATGGATGATGCAGGTAAAGAATTGCCAATAATCGGTGCAAATATTTATTGGGCAGGTACAACCATAGGAACAGTTTCTGATCTGGACGGGTATTTCAAACTAGACAAGTCCAATGGTGGCAAACTCATAGTAAGTTACGTCGGTTATAATAACGATACCATGTCAATCGACGAGCAGCAATTTATTGAAATTGTAATGAGCGATGCCACCATGATGCGTGAAGTCACGATAACTCATAAACAAAAATCAACCGGAGTTTCTTTTCTCTCGGCAGGAAAATTGCAAAAAATTGGAGAAAAAGAATTACTAAAAGCAGCCTGTTGTAATTTATCCGAGAGTTTTGAAACAAATCCAACGGTTGATGTGTCGGTTACCGACGCTGTAACGGGCACGAGGCAAATTAAAATGCTGGGATTGGCAGGTCCTAATATTCAGATCACACGTGAAGCAGTTCCCGATATCCGAGGATTGTCAGCGCTATACGGATTAACCTTCACGCCGGGAACCTGGATCGAAGGAATTAATATCAATACCGGAACAGGATCTGTCGTCAATGGATTTGAGAGTATTGCAGGTCAAATTGATGTTTCTTTAAAAAAACCCGATCGGTCCGAGCGTTTTTATTTTAATTTATACGCCAATGAAATGAGTCGTATCGAGGCAAACATGAATTATGCCCATCGATTCAACGATAAAATATCCACGGGTATATTATTGCACGGCAGTATTATTCCAACTAAACACGACAACAACGACGATGGCTTTCTAGACCACCCTATTTCGGATCAATTTGTCGCAATGAACCGGTGGAAGTATTATGGAAATAATGGCCTGGTAACACAAATTGGGATTAAAGTGACCAGCCTTGACAACCGGTCAGGACAGTCTTCATTTGATCATGACAGTGACGAGGGATCGGAATCCCTATGGGGCGCCAGATCTGAATTGAAAAAATATGAAGGTTGGTGGAAAATAGGGAAAGTATTTCCTTCTAAACCGTATGCCAGCATGGGCTTGCAGGTGGCGGCCTCCTATTTCGATCAGGAATCTTACTTTGGATTGCGTCCTTATAATGCTGATCAAACGTCATTCTATTCCAACTTGATTTATCAAAGTATGATTACTGATACACGGCATAAATTCAAAACCGGGTTGAGTTTTCAATGGGATAAAATAAATGAAGATGTCATACAAATGAATTTTGAAAGAAATGAATCTGTCCCGGGCGCCTTTTTCGAATATTCCTACCAACCCAATGATAAAATTAGCGTGGTGGCTGGCTTACGGGGAGACTACCACAATGAATTTGGATTTTTTGCAACACCTCGACTGCACTTAAGATATGCCCCGAATGAAACCACTGTATTCCGTTTAAGCGGTGGCCGGGGACAACGAACGGCCAGTATTTTTGCTGAAAATATTGGTGCCTTTGCATCGTCTCGCCAAATATTCGTTCAAGGAAACAATTCATCTACTCCGTATGGACTAGACGTTGAAGTGTCGTGGAACACCGGGTTTAATTTTGTAAAAGAATTTACGATTGCACAGCGCTCATTCTTATTTCAATTTGATTTGTATCACACATCATTTTCCAATCAGATCGTTGCCGATTACGATGCTTCACCGCAGGAATTAACTTTCTATAATTTTGACGGCCAGAGCACCTCCAATAGTCTTCAAACACAAATAGATTATGAGGTATTGAAAGGATGGGATGTGCGCCTGGCCTACCGACTCAATGATGTCCAAACAACTTATTCAGGGGAAACGCTACAGAAGCCATTGACGGGAAAACACCGGGCGTTTATCAATACGCAGTATACAACAAAAAATGACTGGAGTTTTGATTTTACATTGAATTGGCAAGGGCAAAAAAGAATTCCGAATACGATAAGTAATCCCATAGAATTTCAACGTGATGACTACTCTCCGGATTATTTTTTAGCAAATGCGCAGATTAGCAAGTCCTGGAATAAGGTTTTCGATATTTATGTTGGTGCCATGAATTTATTTAATTACAGGCAGGATGACCCAATTATTTCCGCAGATGACGCATTTTCGAATCATTTTGATGCGAGTTTAATCTGGGGACCGGTATTTGGTCGGGAAATATATGCCGGCATTCGCTATAAACTACTATAAGAACTAAGGTTATTGAATAAATGAATACCCGTGTGACAAGACTGCTACACGGGTATTTTTTATACTCCTCAACCAGTCTGAAAGCGTATTCTGCATACTGAGCCTTCTTTGATCAATTTTATATCTATACGTCAAGTTGATTAACAAAAGGCGACTTACCCGGTTTAAATTGCATACATTACAGCAGATTGTATTACGACTATACTGATATTGCCAAATACCCCTGGATCCGCATCCCCGGATTGTAATCCGCCTGTTCGAACGAATACTAATCGAACGTCAACAATTGATTCTTCTGAGATCACCATTTATCACGTGGCTTCTACAAATTAATTCTATCCATGCCCATACATACTCCTTTTCATCCGAGGACATCGGAACTCAACCACTTCCTTGACTGGAAGGATTGGGGCGGTTATTTTGCTGCCAATTCCTACAATGTGGTGAATGATTTCGAATATTATGCCTTCAGGCATTCAGCCGGATTAATCGATATCACTCCCCTTTTTAAATATAAGGTCACAGGAAAAGATGCCTCCACTTTCTTATCTCGGTTGATGGTTAAAGACATTAGTAAATTAAAATTGAATCAGGCTACCTATTGTTGTTGGTGTGATGATCAGGGCATGGTCATCGACGACGGCACCGTAATGAAATTTCAAGAAAACGATTTTTTTGTAACTGCAGCTGATCCATCGTACTCTTGGTTTTCCAGATTTATTAAAAAGCTTGACGTCTACATTGAAGACATTACAGAAAGCTATTGTGGCTTGGCTTTGCAAGGGCCAATGTCCAGGAATATCCTCAAAAATATTTGCAATGCAAATTTGGATGCATTAAAATTTTTCTGGACAACTTCTGCTAAAACAGCCGGCGTCGAGTTTAAAATATCACGGACTGGATATACCGGAGATTTAGGTTATGAGCTCTGGGTAAAAAATGAGGATGCATTAAATTTATTTGATGCAATTTGGAATGCAGGTCAGGATTATAACATTCGTATGTCTGGAATCGCCGCATTGGACATTGCACGAATAGAAGCTGGATTGATAATGAATGGCGTCGATTATCACAGCTCATTGCATGCCCTTATTCCAGAACAAATGAGCACCCCGTATGAACTTGGAATAGGTTGGATGGTCAATTTAGATCGTGAGCCATTCTTGGGACAAAAAGCCTTGAGGGCAGAAAAGAAAAATGGATCGCGGTGGGCCACAGTGGGAATAGATATTAATTGGCCGGATATTGAAGAATTATATAATAAACACGGTCTGCCACCCCATGTCGAAAGCGGAGCCTGGCGACACTCTACCCCCATTTATCACAGACATAATCTTTCCAAACAAATCGGATATGCGACCAGCGGTACATGGTCGCCTCTATTAAAAAAGAATATTGCCATCGCAACTATTGAAATTGAACATGCCGATTTTGGAAATGAAGTAAACTTTGAAATAATGGTGGAACATCATAGAAAAACGGTGAGAGCCGTCGTTTGTAGTCATCAATTTTTTAATCCGAAAAGAAAACGGTCCATCCTCAAATAATAATATGATGAATAATAAATATGATGCAATTATTATAGGTGGCGGGCACAATGGGCTGATCAATGCTGCTTATTTAGCTAAAGCAGGAAAAAAAGTATTGGTTCTTGAAAAAAGACATGTACTAGGCGGTGCAGCGGTGTCAGAAGAAGTTTTTCCCGGGTTTACATTTTCTGTGTGCAGTTATGTGGTCAGTCTTTTTCGACCGCATATCATCAGGGAATTAAACCTCCCAAAACACGGCTACGATATTATTCCAATGGATGCATCGTTTCAGCCACTACCCGATGGTGACCTGGGACTATGTAGATGGGGAGATGCTTCACGAACTCGCCGGGAAATTGCCCGGTTCAGTAAAAAAGACTCCGAAGTCTATGGGGAATTTAGCAAGGTGATGACGCACATGGCCAAATTGGCTAAAGAAGTCATCGATCACCCAGCACCCGACGTCGCCTCTATTCATCCAAGAGAACTTGCATCGCTGTTGCGCATGGGAAAAGTCTTTAAAAACCTTGGACCGGAATTACTTCATATGAACACCAAATTGCTGACGATGAGCAGTGCTGATTTCCTTGATCTTTGGTTTGAATCGGAAGTCTTGAAAGGCCCTATGTCGGTAAGCGGCATTATAGGCACGTTTCTCGGCGTTCGCTCTCCGGGAACGGCATATGTACTTCTTCATCATTACATGGGAGAGCTGGATGGCGCTTTCCGATCCTGGGGATTTTCAAAGGGGGGAACAGGAGGTGTGAGCATGGCTTGCGCCCGGGCTGCGGAGAGCTTCGGCGCAGAGATACGAACCAATGGCAATGTGTCTCATGTCAAGATTAAAAATGGCATAGCGACCGGTGTCATCCTGGCCAATGGTGATGAGCTGGAATCCAAAATAGTGGTTTCAAATCTCGACCCAAACAGAACCTACCTCAAAATGATTGGAGAGGATAATTTATCATCGGGTATAACCACAGAAATAAAGCGATTTAAACTCAGAGGCAGTTCAGGAAAAGTAAATTTTGCCCTTAGTGGCGTTCCAAACTTTTGCAAAAAACGTGAGGGCCTTGATTTTATGAAAGGTGATATCGCCATCGTACCTAATGTCGACTACGTGGAAAGAGCCTATGACCAGGCAAAATATGGCAAGTTTTCTGAAAGACCCTATATCAATATTGTCGTGCCTTCACTAACTGATCCTACACTCGCTCCTCCCGGAAAACATGTTATGTCTTGTTTTGTGCAATATGCGCCATACGATATTAAAGAAGGTCCTGAATATTGGCCACAACTATCCGATAAATTTGGGGATGCTGTCCAAAATACAATTAAGGAATATGTCCCCGATATTGACAATTTAGTCGAACACAGACAAGTCGTCACGCCATGGGACCTTCAGGAGACATTTGGCTTGACAGAAGGCAACATTTTCCAGGGAGAGCTCACATTAGAACAATTATTATTTCAACGACCAATTTCGGGATATGCGAAATATAAAACACCAATAAAGAATCTTTGGATGTCCGGGTCGGGAACGCATCCCGGTGGTGGAATCATGGGCTCAGGTGGTGAGCTATCAGCCAAATCAATTTTAAAAGAACGCGCAATATGAGGAAGTATGATATCATCGTAATCGGCGGTGGCCACAATGGCTTGACAACGGCTACCCTACTTGCCAACAATGGAAAAAGCGTCTTGCTGGTAGAAAAGAGATCTATCCTGGGAGGTATTGCTGCAGGAGAAGAATTTCATCCCGGATATTCTACGACAGGACTCCTTCATGATACCAGTGGTGTCCGATCCGAAATCATTAAAAAACTGCAACTCGAGAAATACGGATTGGAATTTGAAAGGGATCGTCCATCGGTAACCATACTATCCAAGGATGGAAAGCGCGTGGATATGCAGTCAGACACAACCGCCACGGCAACGGCAATTAGTGAATTTTCTAAAAAGGATGCAGAGGCGTATAGGACCTACCAGGATTTTCTGCATAAAATCAGTAAGGTCATCAATAATTTAATGGACAACCCACCTCCCGATGTTGATGTAGAAAATCTGACTATGGCTAGCCTGGTTGTTTTGGCCAAAAAAGGAATGCTGATAAAAGGTTTAGGAAATAAAACCATGTTGGAATTGCTAAAAGTGGCTCCTATGTCCGTAGCAGATTTTTTGAATGAAAAATTTGAGACAGAGTTTTTAAAGGCAGGTCTGGCAGCTCCGGCCCTATATGGATCTTATGCAGCTCCTAAGTCGGCCTACTCCACTATAAACTTGCTTCTTTGGGAATGTGCCTCCAGAAATCACGTGAAAGGTGGTCCACAAGCTCTTATAAATGCGTTGCAAAAAGCAGCCACCGCGGCTGGCGTAGAAATTCAAACCAGCGCCGAAGTAGAGAAAATTCTATTGGATGAAAATGGATCAGCCAATGGAATAAGATTAAAAGGAGGAGAGGAAATCTACGCCACCAAAATTGCGGCTTCCTGCACTCCAAAGGAAACTTTCCTTAATTTATTTGACAGTTTTGAACTTGAATATGAACTTGAATATTGGATTGAAAAAATAAGAAGTCGCGGAACAACGGCTAAAGTCAATTTGGCAATCAATCAGGTCGTTGAATTAAATGGTAAATCTGTCGAATACGCGAGAACAGGAAATACTTTTAATGAAATGGAAAAGGCATTTGACCCTGTAAAATATAAGACAGTCACGGATGCTCCTTTTTTAGATATTCACGTTCCGACCGTTTCGAATTCAGCACTGGCTCCACAAGGACATAGTGTTGTTTCGGTGTTGGTACATCAAATTCCTTATGATGTGAAGGTCGCCTGGAGCGACGATTCAAAACGAACATTAGGGCAACATGTGCTTAATGAACTCGAACATTATGCGCCCGATATTTCTACTGCAATTGTAGGCATAGAAGTTCTTTCTCCGGCTGACCTGGAAGAACGCTATACCTTGACCGAAGGTCATATTTATCATGGGGAACATTTTTGTGGATCAGTTAATTACCCGGCCAATACCAAGTTGCGCGCGCTATAGTACGCCGGTACCCGGCTTATATTTATGTGGAAGTGGCTCACATCCGGGTGGAGGTATTACATGTGCTCCGGGTAGTATGGCCGCCGCGGCTATTTTAAAATAATAATCATTTGTAATTTGGACACAATGAGAATAATTAGATTTAAATTTCAACCTGTTCATGATGGATTCTCATAAAAATAAATTTCAAAAAAGAGGTGTTGATTATCCTATCGTCGATGGGATGAAAACCTTATCCGGTAAATACTATCACAGCGAAGAAATATACCGGGAAGAAATCGAGAAAATATTTTATACATTCTGGTTATTTGCTTGTAGAGAAGAAGAAATACCTGAAATCGGAGACTATAAGCTAGTTGAGATAGCAGATGAAAGTATAATTCTTGTCCGCGATAAATCCGGAAAAATAAATGCACATTTTAATGTTTGCCGTCACAGAGGTACCCGACTGTGTACTGAAGCGAAAGGCAATTTTAAGACAAAATCAATTCAATGCCCTTATCATGCCTGGACCTATGGATTAGATGGAAAGCTTCTCGCAGCACCACATATGAAAGAAGGCCATGGTTTCAGAAAAGACAACTGTGCCTTACATAAAGCACATTGTCATATTTGGGAAGGTTTTGTCTTCATAACTCTCGCCATGAACCCTCAGCCATTTGAAGTGCAAATGGAAGCACTCATTGGTAAATTTTCCGATTGGAAAATGGCTGATTTGCGAATTGCCCATCAGATTACATATGAACTTAATTGTAATTGGAAACTCATCCTCCAGAATTACCAGGAGTGCTATCACTGTCCGGGTGTACACCCACTCTTATCATCACTGACACCGACACAATCCGCACAACATGACTATAGTAAAGGAGCCGTGATTGGAGGCTTTATGGATCTAACGAAAGAAAGAGGCAGTATGACCATGGATGGCGAAGCAGCAGGACCTCCTGTTTGTGATGTATCTGGTGATGATTTACAACGCGTATATTATTATTCGGTGTACCCCAATATGCTCTTAACACCACATCCCGACTTTGTTCTGTTTCATCATATTATACCCAGCGGTCCGGAAAAAATAGTCAACCAATGTTATTGGCTTTTTCATCCTGATGTCATCAATGATGAAAATGCACAGGTTAGAATAAAGTCTGCAATCGATTTTTGGGACTTAACCAATCGGCAAGACTGGCAAGTCTGTGAACAAATGCAACAGGGAACGAAATCCAAGCGATTTAAACATGGCTATTATTCGGGACGTGAGGATATATTACATATCCTCGATCAGGAGTTGCTCAAAGCCCTGGGACATGAGAGGCCGGAAGATGATTCATAATCACTCATAGATTCTGATGAAATAAAAATAATTCACAAACAATTGTTTTCTTAATCATTCATAAGTTTGGAAATTCTTCTCATATCAATAGCCGCGTTTTTAGTCGCCATACTGACTTTTTTTTCCGGGTTTGGATTGGGAACAATTCTGACACCAATATTTATGATCTTTTTCCCGGTTGAACTGGCGATTGCCCTGACCGGTGTGGTCCACTTTTGTAATAATATTTTCAAGATTATTTTAGTTGGGAAGAAAGCGAATAAATCGGTTATTTTAAAGTTTGGAATTCCTGCCGTCATCGCCTCGTTTTTTGGTGCCTGGCTACTATTCCATATACCGGATGCCGAACCCCTATTTGAATACGACATATTCGGAAGACATTTTGAGGTATATCCGGTCAAGTTTATCATCTCCCTACTACTCATCATATTCGCCTCCATGGATTTGATCCCTTACTTTGCGAAGCTGGAGTTTGGAAAAGAGAAGTTGCCTATCGGCGGGGCCTTGAGTGGTTTTTTTGGAGGACTCTCAGGAAATCAGGGTGCCCTAAGGAGTGCCTTTTTAATTAAAGCCGGATTAACCAAAGAAGCTTTTATCGGTACGGCAGTCGTGGTCTCTACCTTTGTTGACTTTACAAGACTGAGCGTCTATGCGAGTCGGTTTAGCAAGACAGGACTCACGGATAATCTTACTCTGGTTTTATGTGCTACACTATCCGCAATCACCGGTGCCTATTTCGGAAATAAATTATTGAAAAAGGTGACGCTCAAATCATTGCACATGATAGTAGCCATCATGCTTATTGTAATTTCTATAGCTCTTGGTATGGGCTTTATCTAAGTAGTACAAACTTCTTTGATCGACTTTGGTTCTCTGCAGGTGGTTTGGTTGGCCAGATACATCACGTGATTGTTATTCTACTTAACCAGTATTCTAACGTATTTAATCTACATATAACGTAATGTATATTTTAAATTACTACACCGTCAATGACTTCATTGACTCTTTAATCACAATCTATTTTGTATTTTTGAAAAATCAACCAATCTAAAACATTGTAATATGAAAATTATTAAATACATCCTCTTCGCAATTATCGGCCTCATTCTCCTTTTTTTTGCAGCTGGATTTATAAAGCCTTCCGTCGACTACGGCGCAGAAATTACGGTAGATAAACCCATGAAAGAAGCATGGGCTGTAGCTCAAGATGAATCCAAATTTGCGCTGTGGCTCGATGGTTTTAAAAGCATGGAATTGATCGAAGGAGAATCAGGCGCCATCGGAAGCAAATACAAAGTTATCGTCAACCCCGGCGAAGGGGAAACTGATTTTGAAATGATTGAAACAATTGTTTCCAAAAAGGAATTTGAGCATATAGAATTGCATTTTGATAGTGACATGATGGACTTTGATCAGCGGGTCACACACGCTGAAAAGGATGGAAAAACGACCATTAGAACCGAATCTACAGTTAGTGCAAAAAACATGATGTTGCGATCCATGTTTGCATTGAGGGAAATGTTTGGTGGTGCGTTCGAAAAACAGGAAACCAAACATCTTAATGCACTGAAAAAAGTCATTGAAGAAAACACAACGGATTATTATCCGGCACCTGTGATCGAGGAGGCGGCTATGCCTGCTGAGGATACTTCGAATTAATTAGCTTTCGAGCAGGTGAGCTTTTGAGCCATAAGACGTAGAACGTACGTACCACTGACTCGGTACTCGGTACTAAAATATCGAGCTAAATATTTCTTCATCATTTTTTTTAGAAGCCCTGTACATTCCGGTCGAATTAAATTCCAGTGAGATGTTGCCAAATCGATCCAAGGCAATCACTCCACCTTCGCCACCGATATTCTTAACGCGTTCATGAACAACTTTTTTGCACGCTTCTTCTAACGAATATCCACCGAATTCCATTAAAGCCGAAATATCATAAGCTACAACGCCACGTATAAAAAACTCACCATCGCCGGTGCAGGAGACAGCACAGGTTTGGTTGTTAGCATAATTTCCGATTCCATTCAAAGGACTGTCGCCAATACGACCAAACTGTTTGTTGGTCAATCCACCAGTCGAAGTGGCTGCTGCGACGTTGTTAAATTGATCTAATGCTACCGCTCCTACTGTACCGAATTTTTTGTTGGACACATCAATATTGTGATCCAGGTGAGAAGTGGAGCTTCCTTTTACTTTTTGCCACTGATCATACCTTTTCTGATTGAAGAAATATTGGTCTGATTCAAATTTTACATTATGATTACGGGCAAACTCTTCTGCACCCCGGCCCGCAAGTAGTACATGATCAGATTCTGACAATACTTTGGCTGCCAGTGCAACCGGATTTTTAATGCCGGACACGCCAGCTACAGCACCGGCCTTGCGTGTTTTGCCACACATAATAGAGGCGTCCATTTCATGTTTGCCGTCAGCGCTAAAGACAGATCCTCTTCCGGCGTTAAACAACTCAAAATCCTCTAAAACAACAACCGCCACTTCCACGGCTTCCAGTGCAGATCCACCCCGGGATAAAATGTCACTACCAATCGTAACTGCTTCTTGAAGCGAATGGAGATATAAGGTTTCAAGCTCCGGTGTGAGATGTTGTGGACGTATTGTTCCGGCTCCACCATGTACTGCAATTGCGGTCATAAACTCAATTCTTTTGCGTGAAAATAAGTAGTTTTATCACTTAGCAAATTCCATTATTGAAATTGGACTAATAACGCTGGAAAAATGAGCACTTATGTACACACGATCTAAACTAATATTGTTGATTTTCTTTTTGTCCATTGGCACTATGGGGACAGCACAAGTTGTCACGACCAATCCTCCTTTTCCATTGACGGATCAGCCCGTTACGATCAGTTTTAATGCAACTATGGGTAGCGGAGGTCTGGCCGGCTATAGTGGTGATGTTTATGCACATACCGGCGTGATCACATCAGAAAGCAGTGGCCCATCCGACTGGAAATATGTCAAAACGGCCTGGGGCGAAAATACACCTGACACGAAATTAACCCGCACAGGTCTGAACTCATATTTTTTAACAGTTGGACCCAGCATACGTGATAACTATGGTGTACCAATGGACGAAGAGATACTTCAAATAGCGCTTGTTTTTCGCTCCGGGGTCGAGGTCGGCGGATCCTACCTCGAAGGAAAGACCTCCTCCAATGGAGATATTTTTGTTGACGTTTTTGAGGAAGATCCGGGGTTGATACTCGTAGTCCTAAAACCTGAAGAAAAAGATCAATTGGTATTGGCGAACAGTAGCATTCCTGTTCGCTTTGATGTTTCTTCACCAGCAGATTTAACGGTATTTGTGGACGGATCAATAACGACATCATCGATTAATACGACGAGTATAAATACAACTGTCACTGCTGCATCATCCGGAAATCACACCATCATTTTAACGGCAAGTAATGGGACGACTTCTCTGGCAGATACATTTTATTATTCAGTTCGAGTCAATTCACCAATAGTGGATCTGCCGGACAATAGTGTGCGTGGCCTGGAGTACTTGAGTGATGAAGAAGTCCGATTGGTATTAGATGCGCCAAACAAAGATCATTGTATTGTTCGCGGCACGTTTACCGACTGGCGTTATGATGAAAATTTCACCATGAATCAAACGCCTGATGGCGATTTTTTCTGGATTGAGATTGACGGACTGGACTCAGGTGCGTATTATACATATCAATATCTGGTCGACATGGAAATTGATATCGCAGATCCATTTTCAGAGGTCATACTGGATCCGGTCGATGATCCCTGGCTCGACCAGACAATGTGGCCGGAGTTACCGCCATTCCCTCATAACGCGTCTAAAAGCGTCACCTTATTCCGTGCAGGTGGATTTTCATTTGATTGGCAGGTTAATAACTTTCAACCACCTGCATCAGAAGACCTGGTCATATACGAATTATTGATACGAGATTTTGTCGTAAATAATTCTTTTGTTTCCTTAATCGATACACTGGACTATTTAGAAGAACTGGGAATTAATGCGATTCAACTCATGCCTGTGAATGAATTTGAAGGCAATCGAGGTTGGGGTTATAATCCATCATTTCATATGGCATTAGATAAACTCTATGGAAATCCGACGGAATTAAAAGCCCTTATTGACGAAGCACATAGGCGCGGGATGGCGGTTATTCTCGATGTCGTATTTAATCACGCATTCAGCCAAAGTCCCCTGGCACGATTGTATTGGGATCAGGCCAATTTCAGGCCGGCCCCCGAATAACCCCTGGTTAAATCAGACACCACGACATCCATTTAATGTCGGTTACGATTTTAATCATGAGAGCATGCAGACAAAAGTGTTTGTCAAACGGGTGATGAAGCATTGGGTGGAAAATTTTCGTGTTGATGGATTTCGATTTGATTTGGCTAAAGGATTTACCCAAACATTCTCAGGAGATGATGCTGCTTTGATGGCTGAGTACGATGCTTCTCGCATTGCCATCGTCAAAGAATATGCCGATTTCTTGTGGTCGCTGGACGATGACTTTTATGCTACACTTGAATACTTTGCAGTAAATGAAGAAGAAAAAGAATTATCCGATTACGGTCTCATGATTTGGGGAAAAGGGACACTCTGAAATGATCCAGGCTATGATGGGCTATAATTTTAACAATGATTCAGATTTCAAAGGACTCGATTTCATGGAGCGCGGGTGGAGTAATCCAAATTTAATCGGATTTAACGAAAGTCATGATGAAGAACGTTTGGTATATGCGGCCTTAGAGTCTGGGAATTCGGATGGGGCATATACGGTGCGAGATAAAGCAACGGCTCTCTCCAGAATGGGGATGTGCCATACTTTCCTGACACTATTTCCCGGCCCGAAAATTGGGTATCAATTTGGAGAATTAGGATATGACTTTTCAATTAACCGGTGCGTAGATGGGACGAACCATCCGGATTGTCGGTTGGCTCCAAAACCGATCCGATGGGATTATTTGCAAGATGCCTTGCGATCAAATTTATTTACAATTTATCAGGACATCAATCATTTAAAAACCGAAAAATTAACTGGTACGAGCGTATTAACCAGGTCTTTAGCTGGTGAAGGAAAAACCATGTCACTCGAAAATGACGAAATTAAAATATTCATCATCGGAAATTTTGGTGTGACAGATCAAAATGTATCATTGGTCACACCTACTGCCGGTACGTGGTATAATTTTTTTGGCGGGGATTCAATTATTTTACCAAATAATAGTTATGGCACCACGCTGGCACCGGGAGAATATCATCTCTATACTTCTATTCCAGTCGATCGATATAGTGAAACATATACAGGCACATCATCGATAATACCGGCATCGGAGCTGGGAATCCGATTATATCCAAACCCGGTTTCTTCAGGATCCACATTGTATATTGACAATAATGACCATAAATTAAATGCACTGTTTATTATTAATTCGTCTGGTCAATTTGTGCGACAAGTGTTTTTCGAAGACGATGATAGCCCGGAAATTAGCATTGATCAACTTGCCACCGGGCATTACAATGTTCTCATCATGACAGAGGAACGAATGGTGTCACACCAGATGATAGTCGTGCCTTAGTGGCAGGATGCCTTGGTTCATTAAGAACCGGGAGTCGATCATAATTGACTTGGTAAATTAGTGTACAGTGCACTATAAATTCCGCTACTGTCACTTCCAAAATATGAAGTTGGATTAGCCGAAGAATGGATCACGAAAGGCTGGGCCTGACCTTCCACATGATAACAATCAATGGTTATCTCTGCCGGGTCGACACTTTGTTGAATCGTAATGGAATTAATTTTCGATGATGAAATATCATTGAAATTATCAATAAATATTGCTCCGTTTAAATTGCTAATAGTGGATAGATAGGATTCCACTGAAATCGAATCGACAACCTGATTATTTTGATCAACCCAGGTGTTTTCTTTTCGAATATTAGTTGTTGGTCCACTGGCAATCCGATAATTTATTGACTCAATATTATCACTGGTCAGCGAAGTAATATTTTTATTGCGAAAACTATTTATATCACCTCCTAAGGACATTCCCAAAAACCCATCGATGACATAGACATTTATATCGTCCATATGTCTTATATGTGACTTTGCCGTCCTGGCTTCTTGATTAAAATCAAAACGCCCGAGCACAATTTCCTCTACCTGTTTGCTTCCACTCATAAATTCGATCCGCCTCCCATTTGATTCATCAACTTCATAGGTTGGCCACTTTTCTGTAGCTTTTGCCACAATTCGGTTCGCTTTTATTTCATTCGCTGTTTTCAGTAATGTTTCAACAACCTCCGTCACTGCTTCGGCCTCAATTGTGCCATTTGACACCCTCCAATTCTCGCCATCCTTCGTTAGACTAAAAGCCTGACCCGTCCCGGGTTTTGGATGCATATTTATCTTGTCTATAGAAGCGGGATCAATTTGTATGATATCTTCCGTAAAACTTCGCTGAGGTTTCTTATTCAAGAACCTGGAAAGTATGAATGCTCCGAGAAGTAATCCGAATAGTAGCCACAAAGTTCTATTTTTCATAAGCTTTTAATTCATTTGTAAGAAGTTATGCGTAACGCTCTTCCATTCGTCGGATTCTTTGATTGCGGTTTCGTTGAAATCGAATAAAGCCATACAATAAAACAAGGGCTATGGGCAACAAGAAATTAACCCACTTGACCATACTCGTTTTCGTTTCATCCATTTCTTCGATGGGTCTGGACGTCACACCTTTGGTTCTTAGATCGATTAATCCGGTATCATCAGATAGAAAGTCAATAGCATTTACCAGCAAACTAATGTTATCCGGAGTATGGGATCGATTTTGAGCACCCAGGGCGAAATCTCCATCTGAAAATAAAGCAATGGTCGACCCATTTAACTGCTCCAGGAGTCCACCAATTGTCAGACTTTTCAATGGAAAATCTGTACCTGACCATTTACGCTGTACATCAAAATAAAGCGGAGGCTGTAATGTGCCTGTGCGACCGGAGGTAACAACCAGCGGTGTAAATCGACTCGCTGTATCGCCCACATAATTGATTGGACTGACGAATTGAAAGACGACTTGCTCGATGCCTTTGGTGATCGGATGATTACCAAATTTTTTCACCAAAGGAAAAAACGGAAATTCAATTGCGGTATTATATCTAAAAAACCCTTGTTGCTGTTGAACGGATACACTTCCACAGTTTGCATCGACGAGAAATTGGGGTAATATTTCCACTCCTTTCCTCCCCAGCCAATCTTCCAGCCCCACAGAGGTAGCAGTGCCCTGTACGGTTTGAAAATTGCCTTCAACGCGGTCTGAGGCCAAAAGAAGATTTCCACCCTTGGCCAAGTAATCATCTATCATGGCCAGATGTGCGGGTGGAATCGTATCTGCAGGTTTGATCAGAATAGCGGTTTTATATCGCGATGCAATTTCACTAACGGATCGCATGTCGACTGATTCAACCTGATATAATATGCTTAGAGTTTGAACAGCCTGATTCAAATCTTGAATAGAAGGCTCGCCATGGCCTTGCAGTAATGCGACAGCCGGTTTATCAACTCGAGATACTTTTTTTATAGCAGTGGTTAGCTGATATTCCATTGGACCTTCAGGTTGTACAAAAGCAATGACATCTTTCAAGTCACCAGCTTCCACAACAGCACCCATAAAAGCCTTCTTTTGTACTGATTTATTCTTTTCTCGGACGTTAATGAGCAGTGGAGAAATACCATTTTCCATAGCTTTCCGCTCGTTATCTTCATTTTCTCCCGGATCAATAAACTCAAAATCGACCATGGAATGTGAGCGATTGGCATATTCCACTAATAAATTATGAAAATCCTGAATTGTCTTTTGATATTGTTGTGGAAGATCACTGGTAAAAAACGCCTTTACCAGGATAGGTTCGTCTAAATCACCTAATATATTCTTTGTCGCGTGACTAAGTGTATACTGTTTATTCTGTGTCAAATCCAATCGAAGGAAAAATTGTCTCGACAATAGGTTAACCAATATTAAAATCCCCAACAATAATCCGATACTCGTCAAATTTTTCATCCTAGTTTCGTTTAGAGATCATATATTCTGATAAATAAATTCCAAGGATGGTGATACTTAAAAAGTATATGACATCTTTTGTATCGATAACACCTCTGGAAATCGATTGATAATGATTTTGCAGACTCAGCGTACTGAACAGCTCCCCGAGCCACCCCGTCATTCCATTGCCCAGGAGGCCAAAAATGAACCAAAAGCAACATCCAATAATCAGTGCCACCAGAAAAGCCACAATCTGATTTTTAGTGATACTGCTGGCAAACAAGCCAAAGGCAATATATGCTGCACTCATGAGCAACAGGCCTAAATAACCTGTCATAGAAGCTCCATGATCAAAATTTCCCAATCGACTGATAGATATATAATAGACCAGCGTGAAAGCTAACGTGATGCCAACCATAATCAATGCGGCGGTGAATTTTCCTAGCACGACCTGACGATCAGTTACATTTTTCGTCATGAGCAATTCCATCGTACCCGCCTTTTTTTCTTCGGATAATAAACGCATGGTTATTGCCGGAATGAAGAAAAATAAAATGAGATTGGCAAAATAAAAGAAAACATTTAGGTCCGCCTGTTTTCTAAAGAACACATCCCCATTTCCGCTTAACCAGGTAAAGAAACCTGTCAATGCTAAAAAGGCAATTAATAAAATATAAGCGATCAACGAGTTAAAAAATGAGGCCAGCTCTTTTTTTGCGATAATCCAAACTTTAGTCATAGTATTATCTTTTAATTAACCGTTAAATCATGGAAAATATCTTCGAGTTTTGTTTCATATGGTATCATCTCAGTTAACACCCATCCTTTTGAGGTGCAAAGATGGAATACAGCTTCATTAGCTTGTGCATCAACGACGCTTTGAACTTCAAAGCGGTTGGTGGTTGCATCAGAAATTTCCACCGTTCGGATCTGCGGCAATAATTGAAGTGCATCAGCCACTATTTCAGCATTTGGTGCCTCCACTTTTATACGCAGTATCTGTTGGCCTTGTGCTTGCTTTCGTAATGTTGTAGCTGTACCATCTGCAACGATTCTACCATTATTGATGATGAGTATGCGGTCACAAGTCGCTTCAACCTCCGGCAGTATATGTGTGCTAAGAATAACCGTCTTTTCCTTACCCAGGTGTTTGATTAATTCACGGATCTCGACGATTTGATTCGGATCAAGTCCACTTGTCGGTTCATCCAAAATTAATATTTCGGGATCATGGATCATTGCCTGGGCCAGGCCCACACGTTGTTTAAATCCCTTTGACAATTCTGAGATCTTTTTGTGTTTATCAGTATCTAATCCACAGAGTTTGACCATTTTTCGAATCCGTTCGTTCATTTCATTCTTGCTCACACCTTGCAAAGACGCACAGAATACCAGGTAGTCAATGACCGGCATTTCATCGTATAAGGGATTTTGTTCCGGCAAATAGCCAATATGCTTCCGGGCCCATCCGGATGCGATAGATTTTCCATCGATTTGAATTGACCCGGAATCAGCATTCAGGAAGTTTGTAATGATTTTCATGGTTGTGGTCTTCCCTGCCCCATTTGGTCCAAGAAATCCCAGGACTTCACCAGTCCGAACATCGAAACTGATGTCATCTACGGCACGTTGACCATCATAGCTTTTTATCAGGTTTTGAATTTGTATATCCATAGTTCGTTTTGTTTGGCTGAAGACGTGAAGTCAGCCGATGACGTCCATCGGATCGTCATTCGGGTTGCAAAAATAGAATGTTTTTTTAATTGAAAAAATCGATTTAAAACGTCATTAGATTACACCCTCGTACATCGGCAAAATCCATACGTCCAAGTACTTCAAAGCTGCCATCTTCATACACTTTTCCAACATCCCCAGTCGCAATGAAACAACACGTGTCAGTGTT
Organism: Saprospiraceae bacterium; assembly: GCA_965249735.1. Classification (GTDB taxonomy): domain Bacteria; phylum Bacteroidota; class Bacteroidia; order Chitinophagales; family Saprospiraceae; genus JANQSS01. The sequence goes on from CBDFMS010000019.1 coordinate 250,791, forward strand.
GGCCAGGTCGATCACATTCAAGCGACAGTTGCGGCCAAAACCAACAAGAGCCAAAGGATCAAATAAATCGCCAGGAACAACACGGAACATAGGGTTAGATGAAAATAAGCCGTTAGCTTTAGAATAGGCCTGCGAAAGCAACTCAGTCATTCCGTATTCCGAGTGAATGGAAGGCACACTAAAAGACTTTTTGAGCTTATCATGTATCTCTTTTCGTGTAAGCTCCTCATGCCTGCCTTTCATACCGCCCGTTTCGATAATGATCAACTTCGGAAATTCAAGCTCAAACTCTGAAGCAAAATTCATCAGGGAAAATGTGACCCCGATTAATACGGTAGGTAGTGATTTGCTTTTGCACAATTTCAATCGCTCAAATAACTCCGTGTGTGTAGCTGTCTGAAAAAAGCCGGATAGAGGTTGTTGGCTGCCTTGAATCAGATGATCTACCATAGTCACCAAAGAGGATTCGTTTGCATATCCGGGAAGCAGCGCCAATACGGCATATTCATTCACTGCACCATAAGCCGATTCAAACAGATTCCGGGCGTTGTGTAAATAGCTGTCAATCGATTTTATATGGTGCTTAGAACGAATATTTGATGTCGTTCCTGAACTTTGAAATATATGTTCAGAGCGCCAATTTCCCGTCTTTATATCGTGTTTTTTGAATAACTCAATAGGCAAAAACGGGATATCCTCAACGCGTGTAATGGTGTCCGGGTCACAGTTGATCGCCTCCAAATAGGACCGATATACCGTATTTAGATCAGCCTGTCGTCTAAATTGTTGCAAGGTATATTGATTTCGATCGGAAGTCATGAGAAGACAATATTAAGTCATCGCCACGAGATGTGGCAACTTCAGGCGCTTCAATTCGTTGTTTCTATGAATCATATCTTTAACCTATGAGTCGAGTCATTCTATGCTTTGTTTTATTCGGGGTTTTAGCTTGCACAGATGCCCCGGATTTCAATGATGTTCCTTCGTTAACTTTTGATGGGATAATCAATAACACTATCGCGCAATCAATTGTGGAGGATACTGTCATTATTCAGTTGACTGTTACAGATGCAAATGGCGACATTGGTGGGAATACCGGCAACCAACCAACCGTTTTTATGACGGATGAGGCAGATGGTTTTGCACTTCCACCTTTTACTCTACCGGCATTATCAGAACAAGGCACTGGAAAAGGGATTCAAGTAGAAATCAGTCTTCTCTTCATAGTGAAGAAAGGTGACCTTTGCTGCAGGTATCCGGATGGTACAGGTGGCTGTATCGAATCGACTCAATACCCGCTTGATTCTATTTTCTATGACATGTACGTCGTCGATCATGCTGAACATGAAAGTAACCACGTGCGTGTAGGCCCTGTCTATCTCATTTGTGATGATCCCAATTGAGTATAATCGATTTTCTTGAAAAATATGAAGAGACTCGCTGAATCAGAACTGATCCTTAATCGCGATGGTAGTATTTACCATTTGAATGTGTTGCCGCAGGAGATCGCAAATACAATTATTGTGGTTGGCGACCCTGATCGCGTACCCAAAGTCAGTAAGTTTTTTGATCGAATCGAGGTGGAAAAACGTAAAAGAGAACTTGTGACGCATACCGGGTATATGGGAAATAAGCGGCTAACTGTCTTATCAACGGGTATGGGCCCGGGAAATATCGATATCGTCATGAATGAACTCGATGCACTTGCTAATATCGATTTCACGACGCGAATGGTAAAAGAGCATTTAACAACGCTAAATATTATCAGGCTAGGAACTTCAGGAAGTTTAAATCCAAATATTTCTCCCGGTGAAATACTTGTCAATCAGTTTGCCATAGGATTTGATACGACCTTATCTTTTTATGGTCAACAGTCTCTACCATCACTGGATATTTTTCTGGCCAAACATGGCATTCAGAATTTGACCAACTATTGGGCAGCTTGCGACATTAATTTAAATGCTGTCATCTGTCCTGAATTCATACGTGGCACTACCCTCACTGCTCCGGGATTCTATGGAGCTCAAAACAGGGCCCTTCGCATACCCTATACGATCGATTTACCATTTAATGAATTCCATCAGTTTTCAATAGAAAATATACCGGTGACGAATATGGAAATGGAAACAGCATGCATCTATCTATTTGCTCAATTAATGGGACACCGGGCTTTATCGATTAATGCTATCCTTGCCAATCGACTCTTAGGAACATTTGCCGATGATCCAGCGTCTGTTGAGCGAAAAATGATTGAAAATGCATTAGATGACATCTGTTCATTGGAATCGTAAATGAATTATTTATTTTCCAAACATCCAGACCAGGATTTCCCCAACACGTTTGTTCCACGCCTCCTCATTGTGTTTAGCTCCATCGTCGAGCAGCCATTCATATGCGTATCCAACATCGTCAAGGGTTTCCATCATTTGATCGCATCCCGGTTGCAGTGTTTTCTCTAATCCTTCGGTGCCATTGACAATATATACATCCAGCATTTTTTGTTTGCCCTTGTATTTGCCGACAACCTTTGGATAGTTTAGTCCCTGATAAACGAAAGCAGGTGAAAGACAAGCTGCTTTTCCAAATGTGCTATTGTGTCGCCAGTGCATCATAAATGAAATTAATCCACCCATCGACGCGCCCATGACCGTCGTATGATTGCGATCAGGTTTAGTACGATAAGTACTGTCAATCACCGGTTTAAGTTTTTGTGTAATAAAGTTCATATAGGTCTCTCCTTGTTTGCCCGGACTGTAGTCAAGATATCTGTCGCCCGTACAGTCAATTGCTACGACGATAATCGGAGCAATAGCCTGATTACTAATTAAACTGTCGGCCCATTCATCCACTCCCCAATCAATGCCCATGGTAGAAGAATTGGGATTAAATACATTTTGACCGTCATGCATGTAGAGTACGGGATAGTTCAGGTTGATACTGTCATCGTAATTTGGTGGTAACCACACAGTCACATCCCGATCCAGCATGCCCGGATAAGACATATCAGCATATTCGTCAAAATCACCGGTCATACCCGTTTTAATTAATTCAAGATCATCCTTCCATTTCGCAATATGGATAACCAATTGCGTATCCTGAACAGCGTGAATCACAAAGTTATCGGGTATCCCACCATCTTTGTAGATCGCTTCTCTCGTCCAATCTCCGGCTGTGATTTTAAATTTAATCCGCTCATTAGAATCTACACATAAAGTTGTCCTTCCCCTGGAAGACTCAATATCGATAGGAATACCATGACCATCCCAATTTCCAAGTTTCTCTGAGTTTCCACTGATGTAAACTACTCCATTCGATTGGGGTGTTTCTACTACTATGCTGATGTTAATTCCGCCATCACACGCCGAATCATGAGTACCAGTAGAACATGATGAGAAAAAATAATAGACTAATAATGCTACGCATAAAAAGCAAGCAATGGAATATATAGACGACCTGGACATTATTTTTTAATCAAACGTTGCTTAAGCAACAGAATACGAGACGCAATTATAAAAATTGAGTAATGAGGATGTAGTTTTAAAAATACGCACCTAGACGAAAGCCCAAATGTTTCAAACGAAAATCTTCACCCTCGATTTCATAAACATTGGTAAATCCGTTGTTAAAATATATACCCAAATTAAGCGTCACACCATTTTTAGTGAGTTCATAATGCATACCAGCGCCCATATTGATGGCAAGAAGTAATCCTGCTACATTCACTTGTTCTTCGGGACCCTCTTTTACCTTGTTACTTATAGGCAGCCCAAGGTTAAATCCGAACTGAGCATAAAAACTCTTTAGGTTGACGGGGTTCGTATGAAGTTTGAATACGGCAGGAACCTGAATAAAGGTAGCAGCGACTTTATAGGCATCCGACCTGCTGATAAATTTGGCACTGGTGTGATGAATGTTGAATCCTGTGAATAAGGAATATCGTTCGTTTTGACTGATGTTATAATCAGCCATGAGGCCGTAAACAAGACCGATTGAATTCCCGTCGCTTTCAACATCATTATTATCCGAAGCAACAAAACTAATTGTTGGTGTAGCTGTCACTCCTAATTTGAAATCCTGGGCTTGTAATGAGGCAATTGTAAAAATTGTCAACACCAAAACCATATAGTTCTTTCTCATTGGATGATTTTGTTTTATGATCAAGCACGTTTTATATCACATATTTTTTAATATCAATTCACAGTACGAGAAAACGATTTGATATACGTTCATTAGAACGATTATCGTAGACGATGAATTCATAAATACCTCTGATATAATTTGAGACGTTTACTGAAAGATTTCGTTCAATTGTACCGTCTGCCATTATTTGACCAGTACTATTAATTATACTATAATTCAATTTTTCCATTGTGTCAAAATTCACAAATAAAGTATTGGATACGGGATTAGGATAAATTGTAAAATTATATTCCTTCCCATTTAACTCGACTATTGCAGAATTCAATTCACATTCATAATCATAAGGCTGCAGTTCAATTGGCAACCCACTGATCAATTCTTTATCATCAAATGCCGGGTAATCCGGACCATAACGATAGGCCCGGAACACATCCGTACCGAAAGGCAGTGTTCCCTGGATTTGAGGACTTGAATTAACCGGATTGCGGTACTCCCATACGACATTACCCAGGCTATCCACTTCGATAAATTGACCCAGCCGTCCTACACAAATAAGTGTATTCCCATTGGGTTGTCGTTGTGCACCTGAAATTCTTGATGAGTAGAAGCTTAAATCATCATCACCTACGATCCAATCCAGCTGGTCGGGGCCATATGCCACATCTTGTTCTAATGCATAAAAACCGGCAGAATCCATTGGTGGAGTCCAAACTTCAACAGTTGAATACGAGAGTCCACCAGGTCTGTTCACACCATTATTAAAGACCATAAATGCGCCTTCCCCCGGCAAACCACTTTCTATCCAGCTGATATCATGTTGTCCGAATAGTACTTTGTCACTGGCACTTCCTCTATCGTAGTTTACAGGATTACCCCAGCGATACAACAAATCGCCACCTTTACCATAGGTGCCACCCTGGCCAGTTTTTGCTTCAGCGGTAGTTGTACTGTGATCGATCACAAATATTTCATGAATATCATGCGCGCTCACCACGATTTGATCAAGCTCTTCATTGTAATCTATGGCATTCATATGCAACCAATCTGCACTTCCCGTCAAATCGAGATTTGCATCAATTCGTTCAGGATGATCCGAGATGACGCCATAGTTATTCTTCGTACTGTCGACATCCTGAATCAGGTGGTCAAAAGCCCTCCATTCCCAGACTATGTTTACAGCATTAAATCCCAGAGGTTCCAGTTCAGCAATATAACTGGACCAAAAACCAATGGCGCCTACGGACTGTCTGCCAGCGTCAAGAACCTCTTCATCAGGGACCACTTCCCATGCTATCACTAAAATATTTCCATTTGGGAGCAATTCAAAATCATGATGTTGGTGATATTGGCTTGAAGAAAAGTTATGTGCCCATTCCACATCGCCATCCCAAGTGATTCGTTCTATTCTGCCACCTGAACCGCCTCCGTTAAAGGTACTCGGTATTCGGGCAGCCCTTAATAAATCACCATCAGGGAGAAGATATGCTGAAAGACCGGGTAGATATGCAGACGTCCATTGATGAACTTCTTTCCCACAATTATCGATTAGATAGGTCGTTCTTGAAGAAGAGGGGGCAAAAATTGTATACCCTTCAAACGATTCCGGCGTCTGTAGAAAAAGACCTATAGTTGGATCTTGAGCCAATGCACTAAAAGCCAACCACATAAATACCATCCAACTAAATAATCTCATCAACTGTGTGTTTATAAGATACCAAGATAGCCAATCTAACAAAATATTGATTTCATCACTGTAATGAGAACATGAGTATCTTCAAGTTCAGCAAAGTCTCTCATGATACGCAATTTGTACCTTTGAAAATTGAGATCACTGGAAATGCAGAGCAGTCAGGAACATAAATTGATTCACCAACTTAGTAATAAGCGACATCAGGTGCCGGATTATTCCAATATTCTAAAAAATTCGTTCAAAACACCAAATTCTTGACCTTAAGCTTTCATACCGGGCAGTATCAATCATTAGCACAACCCCTGGTTAGAGGAGCGGGAGCAGTGTGGCCGGTGAGTGGTTGGATAGAAGGAGATCTAAGGTCCATCCAAAATATTCAAATAAGAATAAACAATTCGGAAGTTCCTCTTTTGGAATTATTCGAAGTTCCTCATGAAGTGGATGGTATCGATTTTTTTGGTGCACCAATACAGCCTGATCGATTCCATTTTTGTCATTATATTCCATCGGACCTTCACCCGGAAGATGTTCTGGAAGTCGTATTAGTCGTTTACAGTGATGAAGGGCAGATAGATCTTCCATTTACAACGCTATCCATCATCGAAAATGTAGTAGAAGCCCCTGATATTCTGCCTTCTGCTAAGGTTGCGATTTGTATGGCCACCTATAATCCAAGCCTGGATCTTTTTAAAAAACAAATTGAATCAATTCTTAATCAGACAGAAAAATCCTGGCACCTGATTATTAATGATGATTGTTCGACTTCTGAGAAAATCCAATACATACAAACTATAGTCGGTGACGACCCTCGAGTTAGTATTTTTAGAAATGATAAAAATGTGGGCTTTTATCACAATTTCGAAACCTGTCTTTATCGTATTCACAGGCAGTTTGAGTTTGTGGCACTTGCGGACCAGGACGATGTGTGGTTTCCAAATAAATTGTCAAATTTAATCGAAGGAATCGGAAATAATTGGTTGATCTATAATGATATGGAAATACTTGGTCCCGATAACTCATTAATTTCCAAAACATTTTGGAATCAGAGGTCAAATCATTATAAGAACTTTACCAGCCTGATGCTTGCCAATACGGTGACCGGATCTGCTTCATTATTTAGAACTGAAATGCTCTCAAAATTGCTACCATTTCCAGTCAAACTGGGAAATGCTTTTCATGATCACTGGATGGCAGTTACAGCGGCTATCGACAACCAGCTTGCCTATCAGGACGAAGTGCTTCAGTCATATATTCAACACAATGATAATGTGACGGGGTATGGTCAATTTAAGGAAATCCGTATTGGAAAAAGCACATTATCTCTCCTCTCTTTACAACGAATGAAAATTGGTGTACATCGGATTACAAATACGTACAAAAATAAAAAATTCGTTCGCAATAATCTTAAAGTATATTTTGATGGTTACATGCGCAGAAAACTTCAGTATGAAATTCTAATTTTAAGACAACCTCATTGCCATCGAAAAGCAATGGAGAAAATATTTCATGATCAGGATAAAGCGGTTAAATATCTTCTGTCTTTGCATTGGAAGTTTTATAAAAATAAATGGATGACAAATAATGCTGAACTGGCTTATCTCAATGCCATTGAAGTCATGAAAAAATTACGATTTACAATTAATCACAACGTTGAAGGATAATTTTAAAAATAGAGATCAGGATATACTTTTTACCTATTTCCGCGCTTTTGAGCATCAGCTCAAGGCGATTAGGAACTCGGCACGATGGAAATTGGGCAATGGTGTCATTCGTCTCATTGAACGACTTTTGGGCAGAAACCCACGTTCTTTGGCGCTCGATCATTTAGAACAAATGACGAGTACATACCTGGCCAAAATCCAATCTGATCAATTGGAAGATAATTTAACGACACTACCTCAAATTACCAAGTATTCCTATCAATCAAAAAACCATTCGTATAACGCACCTTCTTGTGCCTTGATTGTTAGTGACAGTGATTGGCGTACAGCAGCACAAGGCGATGTGTTTACTGCCTTGGACCTTGCCACGTCCTGTGAAAAAATCTTGGGTTGGAAATGCAAATTAGTAGGCAAAGATGAGGCCCTAACGGATTCCTTCGATATTGTAATTTCCTTATTGTTTGAATACGATATTAGGGATTTAAAATCTAAGGGTATAAAAATTGCCTGGGTGCGTAGTTACGCTGAATATTGGTTAATGAGACCCTGGTTCACAGAATATGATATATTTCTTTGCTCTTCAATAAAAATATTGAAATATATTCAAACACTGAGCTCAAAACCTTCGTTTCTATTTCCTATAGCAACAAATCCTTCGCGGTTTCAGCAAGCAGAAATAAAAGGAGAACTAAAATCTGATTATTGTTTTACCGGTAATAATTGGAATGAAGGCCGCCTTGTTGAAAAATGGCTCAAACCAAAATTAATTGATTATCAATTTAAGGTATTTGGAAAAGGTTGGAAACAGCACTCAACATTTGGTGAATTTGAGAAAGGCCAAATCTCTTATGCGGACATGGCTTCGGTGTATGCCTCTACACGCCTGGTACTTGACGATTCTAATGAATCTACTCGGAAATGGGAATCAGTTAATAGCCGTGTATTTGATGTGCTTGGATCAGGTAAAATGCTCCTGACAAATAACAAATTCGGAGTCAATAATTTATTTGCTCACACCGTTCCAACATATAGTTCATCAGATGAATTAGAACAAAAAATCAACGAGTTGTTGGGCTCAGAAAATGAAGTGCAGCTTTTTGAATCAATAAGACAAGAAGTATTAGCTAATCACACGTATGACAATCGAGCGAATACATTATCCGGAATAGTTGAATGGAAGTTCGGAAAAAAATATCGTATCGCTATAAAAATTTCTGCGACTCAAGCACATAAGTTGGAATATTGGGGTGATTATCATTTTGCTAAAAGCCTCGGGAAAGTTTTTCGCAGATGGAATCATCAGGTGCACATAGACGCAGTACCACACTGGAATAAGTCAAATGAACTTGATGATGTGACTATCGTATTGCGCGGTCTCAAGCCATACACCCCTACAAACAATGGATTACATATCCTGTGGATCATATCTCATCCACGTGATCTTACATCGGAAGAATTGGATGCCTATGATCGTATTTTTGTCGCCTCGTCGTCCTTTGGACAACAAATAAAATCAATAACAAAGGTTCCTGTCACAACACTTTTGCAGTGCACCGACACAGAGCTGTTTTATCCGCAAAAGTCTGATGTTGTCATGTCGTATAATAATCTGTACGTGGCCAATTCACGACAAGTTGAACGGACGGCAGTCAAATTTGCGAAAGAAACAGGAACAACGTTGGATATTATTGGTCAAGATTGGAATGGTATAGCTCCTGCCCAGTGGATAAAAGGAGAATATTTACAAAATGAGAATCTTCGCTTGTTCTACTCGAATGCGAAAGTGGTCATAAACGATCATTGGCCTGAAATGAAAGAACACGGTTTTATTTCTAATCGAATATTTGATGTGCTTGCATGTGGTGCTTCATTATTGACGGATAAAGTGGCTGGCTTAGACGAGTTGTTTGGCGAAGCGGTACACACCTATTCGAACAAAGAAGAATTCAGAAAAGTAACAGCTACAAATTCAATTGACAGTCAAAATTCCTCTTTACGTGAACAAGTAGTGAAAATTATCGCAGATCAGCATAGTTTTGAAAATCGTGCTGATATCATTCTTGGTATTATTCATCAAGCAATTTCGTCACAGTAAATTGCTCATAAAATTGTCCAATTGCGTATTTGTCATACCTAAAAAAGTGAAATCAGTCCAAACATTCGGCAAAGTAAGTTGCCGCGTTTAGTTTGGGAGTTCCCAAAACATCCCAGGTATGTTGAGCTACAAGTTGCTCCTCAAATTCCTCAAAGTATGACATGAGATCTCCAAATTTTCCAAGTTCCTTACTAATGGGTAACTGTGCTATTTCGACATTTGACTTAACAGAATCTGCAAAGATCCGGGCGGCATCCATCATTGTCAAACCTTCATTTCCCTGCAAAATAAAATCCGCATTATATGCGCGTTCGTTTCCTATTGCGGCCTCTAATTGATCAGCAAAATCCACCGTATTCGTCCAAAAGAGCGGATAGCGATGGTCACCATAAATGGTCACCTTATTATCTTTAAAAAACCATGGAATAGCATCTAAAAACCACGAAGCATGCATTCGCGTATGCGGAATATTTGAATCTTTGATAAGTTGAAATCCTTTGAGTCGAATGTCATTTGTAAAGAACGTCTTAGCGCTGGTATGAAAATCTGAATGAACCGCAGCGAGACCTGAGATTTGTATAATTTGCTTTATAGTAGATTTATCCAAAGCTTTTACAATATTCGCAATTCCATGATATTCGGGAATAAATTCTGCAGAAGGATCATCGGATGACAAGTTCAAGTACAAATATTCAACTCCGGATAGCGCCACTGTCAACGATTTAATGTCACGAAGATCAGCATGTACAAACTGAACCGTATCGGGTAGCAGATTATGCGCACGTGTGAGATCTCGCACGATGGCCGTCACTTCAACACCCTTTTTCAAGAGCTGATTAATAATTGGAACGGCGAGTTTTCCGGTTGCACCAATAACTGTTAGTTTTTTCATAGACCAAGTGATTCTTTAAAAATATTCAATTGTAACTGGAACTGAGAGTTAAGTGCATATTCCGACGAAACTGACCAGGGTATTCCGGTGGAAAGTGACCACCCAAAGTCAAGTCAAAAAAGTTGTCTGATCTTTCTGTCAATTTAAGTGTTTTTAACTAATAATTTTGTCTTCTTTTTCCTCATCGAATCTCCTTTGAGATCTATTCGATGAGAAGTGTGAACGATTCTATCTAAAATTGCATCTGCAATAGTGTTTTCTCCTATTATTTCATGCCACTGTTTTACGGGGAGTTGTGAAGCAATTATTGTGGATCGTTTTCCGTGTCTGTCTTCAATTATTTCCATCAAGGCGTGGCGATTAATTTGATCCAATGGCTTTAATCCAAAGTCATCCAATATTAGCAAATCCTGTCTTTCTATTCGAGTCATTTCTTTAAGAAAAGATCCATCAGCCTTGAGCATTTTGAGTTTAGCGAATAGCTTATTTATATTGAAGTATAAGACTTTATACCCCAAATTACAGGCTTGATGTCCCAGGGAAGAAGCGATATAAGATTTACCGACACCGGTGCTTCCCGTCAATAAGATACTCTCTTTACTTTTAATAAAATCACATGTAATAAAACGAGTAATCTGATTTTTATCCAGGTTTCTCTCTGTGGAAAAGATGATTTCTTCAGTAGAAGCCATATACCTGAATCGGGCTATTTTAATCAGACGGTTGATCTTTCGATTATGTTTGTCATCCCACTCGGCTTGAAGTAGATAAGCTAATAATTCATCAGGAGTATATCTGATGCTGGATGATTCTTTGGTTGATTCGAAAGCTCTAAGCATTCCAAATAAACGCAATTGACCCATTCTTTCCTCATTTGTAGTATTCATGGTTTGTATTTTAATGATAGTAATTTTTTCCTCTTATATTATCATGCAGTGGAATGGTTCTATCCTGATGGGGGTCTTCATCAAGCTTGTCCAGGCCCTTTTCTAATATGCTTTGAATGATTTTATAGTTAAACACTTCATATTCCAGGCCCCTCTTACAAGCATTGTTTAGTCGTTGTTTTCCGACTTTTTTCGCAAAAGACAGAATTCCCAGGCAAGACTTATAGTTCTGCTCAGGGTGCTGTTGTTTTTCTAATATTTTGATAATATATGTTCTACACTCCGGGCCTATTCCTTTAGCCCAATTAATAAATTTATCCGGGTTCCAATCAGCAACGAATTGATGAGTACTCGGCATGTGGTCCTTTATGGTGGAATATCTAAAAGCTTGATAATTACGTGTGTGAGCCGCTATTGGTTCATGTTTATAGAATATGGTTACTTCGGAATCACTGTAAATGATCTTGACTCGTTTACCAATATATTCAAAGGGAACACTGTAATAGTGCTTGTCTTTATTTAAGTAGATATGGCTGTTCTTGTAAACGGTTCCATAGGCATAATACTTCATTTCATATTTGCGATCAGGCAAGGTGAAAAGCTCTTTTTGTTCCACTTCTTTGAACAAATCAAAACGCGAATACTTCCTTCCCTGGAAGTTGGTCCTATTGTGTACATCGAGTTTTTCTAGCACAGCAATATTAGCCTGATCAAGGCTAAAGAGCACATGGTGGCGTAAAGGAGCAAATATTCTTGAATAGGTAATCCTGACGCAATTTTCTACCAATGCTTTATCCCTTGGTTTATATGCTCTTGTAGGTAGGACACTGGTTTGGTAATGTTCAGCAAAATCCAAAAATGTCTCATTCAATGTCGGTTCATATTTACTACTTTTTGTAACCGCTGACTTTAAATTGTCTGTCACTAAGGCCTGTGGCACACCGCCCATGTAATGAAGAGCATTTTCAATACACCGTATAAAATCTTCTTTCTTTTGACTCCTGCATACCTCTACATAGGTGTATTGACTACTTCCAAGGACGGCCACAAACACCTCACATTCCCGGACTTCTCCTGTTTCTCTGTCCGTTATAGCTAGCTTCTTTCCTGTAAAATCAATAAATAATTTGTCTCCAGCCTTGTGCTCAAAATGCATTACAACTGCTGATGATCGCTTCCAGTCATTGTAGTACTTGCAAAACTGTGAGCTCTGATAGCCATCTGGATATTTTTCCTTGTACTCCCTCCATAACAGATTTTTGGTTACGCCTACCTTTTTTAACTCCTTTTCAAAGTAGGGAAACAAAACGCGAAGTTGAGCCAATTTCTCTGGCACTTCTGGATCTTTGCTGGAAAGATAATTACCCAAATCACTGTCACTAAGTTGCTCTAGGTCTTTATACGTGAGCCTCTTGTTTTTGAATAGTTCGATGTATTTTTTAACCGTGTTACGCGAAATAAGTAACCTCTGGCTAATTTGTACTTTACTCACTCCTTGAGCGTAAAGTCGATATATCTGTCTTATCTGTTTCATGCCTATTCTCTTGTTTGCCATCTTCTTTTTTCATAAAGAAAATGATACTGAAATAGACTTCTTTTTAGACTGGTCACTTTGCTCCGGTGCGGGTGGTCAGTTTGCTCCGGAGAAGATGGTCACTTTAGAACGGAATGGGGTGGTCAGTTTGACCGGATTTTGCAGTTAAGCTCTTCATTTGTAATGCCTTCTGCTTTCTCAAAATTAGCGTGAAATGAGGGTAAAGAAAAATTGGCCACAATATACCCTCCCATAAATTTAAATCGACTCATCGCCATCGCCAGGACAGAGGATCCTCCCCGTTTACCTGGTGAGCTGGCCATGGCAAAGAATGGCTTCCCGCCCCATAACTCACCTTCAAGTCGCGATGCCCAGTCAAATATATTTTTAAAAGCGGCAGAATATGCACCGTTGTGTTCAGCAAATGACACGATGATGCCATCAGCATCCCTGATTTTTTCCCTAAACTTCTTTGCCGCCTCAGGTATTCCTGAAAGCTTCTCTTTGTCGATACCGTAAATCGGCATTTCATAGTCATTCAAATCAATTATGTCGATTTGGACATTTTGGAGCTGACCCGCGGCGTATGAAGCTAATTGCTTGTTTATTGAATGTTTGCTGTTGCTGGCTCCAAATGCTAGAATTTTCTTCATATAACGATATAAATTTTCGTCAACTTGACAATGAATAAGCATAAATGCACGAATCTCGCAAAAGTTCATGGGATTTGCGTTTCAATTCTACGAGTCATAATTTTCCATTTATTCAATCACCGATTCCAAGGCAAGAAACCATTCACTCGTGTGGGAGTTTTCATCATGGCCAAGTCGCTGAAGGATCCGGCAAGTAGGATAAAAAAGCAAATGGAGCCCTTAAGAAATGATTGGGCTCCATTCAGATTGTCAATCGCTCCGGGGTAACCGTGGATCAAGTTTGTGTTTGAATTTTTGTCTTTGTGGAAAATTATGGCGAATTTTACAACTTAGTTAACCAAAACATTGATTATGAAGACTTTACTAATATTTTTGACAATGATTCTCATGGCTCCGATTGCCACATTTGCTCAAATTGACTCTGAGGGTAATGATATTCCCGACGAAAAAAAAGCTCCTAAATCGGAAACGAAGCTTCAGGTAGCGCCTGATAAAAACGCAGAAGCTCAAAAAGAGGAAATGGGTGAGGAGGAAATGATGCAGAAGTGGATGGAATTGATATCACTTGGAGAAGAGCATGAAACAATGGCTACTGATGTAGGAAGCTACAAGTATTTCAGCACCTTCTGGATAAGCCCTGGAGCAGAGCCAATGAAATCCGAAGGAGAAACAACAGTTAAAGCAATTATGGATGGAAGGTATTTCATCGAAAAACACAAGGGCGAAAGCATGGGTATGCTCTTCGAGGGAATGAGCGTGTATGGCTATGACAAAGTTGAAAAAAAATATGTATCAACGTGGATTGATAACATGGGAACAGGGATTCTGATTTTTACAGGAAACTATAATGATAAAGGTCAACTTGTCTCCATGGCTACTATAACCAATCCCATGACGATGCAATTGGAAAAACATAAAATTGTTATTACAAAAAACGACAAAGGTCATATAATGGACTACTATGTGATTCAACCGGAAGGAATGGATTTTAAAACGATGAATATCGAATATTTCAAAATTAAGGAGAAGAAGAAATAATTGACCATACCAACAATAAAGAAGACCGATTAGATCATGATTTAATCGGTCTTCTTAATTTGCTTTAACTTTCTTGCATCCTTGAATCTCCATCGTTTATCAACTCTCAAAAGAGAAGAATCTGCAGGCAATAAACGAATTCAGGAATGACATTGCATATCCTCGAATATAATGGATAATTGCCGGCATTAATCGCTTAAATTCAGATAAAACGCCTTGATTATTTTGCGCTAACAGTAGCGTCCGGGATAACCTCATCTTCTTCTCCACACCTCAATAATGAAGTGAGATCAATCCGTTCAAATGTCTCGAATCCATCCATGGAGATCAGGTCAACCTCCTTTAGATCTATGTCGCTTGTCAGGTCAACACCGATTATTTCATTGGTACTGTAATTATCCAGCATAGAATATAAGGTACGGCTAAGTTCACGATCGCTGTTGAGGCCTGATGTAATGATGAGGAGACGGGTGCCATTCGATTTAAGCGTATTGCATTTGTCAATTAAGACTTCATATTGGGCATTAAATGACACCGGTTTGTCATTGTAGTAATTGCTCCAACGATCGGTAATGAATATAAATACTTCCGGTTGTCGATCGATGGCCCGATCAAAAGCTGCTGCCCAATTTGTATAACCCGTTTTTGATTTAGGACCTTCCTTTTGCTTCTTATAACTTTTAATATTCTTGACAATTGCTTTTTTCTCCAGGGCTTCTGAAACCGAATGCACTTGTTTTCCAAATTCCATAATACAGACGGCATTTGAGTCCAATACTTCCGGTGGTCGTTTAAAAAATCGCAATAGTTGTTTCGCAATTGTTTTGCGTTCTGTTTTATCTATAGATGATGAACCATCCACACCGATCATGATAGAATGCTTATCACAGTCTACAAGCAATGGATTTGAATTTATTTTTTTGTCTTCCACAACAACTAATTCGTCAATGGCAAAATATTGAGGGATTTTAAGACTGTGTGAATTGGAGAAGTGAAGTTTGATTGAGTCGACTGCGGTATTGAAAAACACAGGTATCGGTAAATGGATGGATTGAAATTTTACAAAATTTCCTTCAATTACGACATCCTGATATTCATCATCCATATGGAAAAGTGGTGTGATTACCCTACCCGATTTGTATCCTTCGATGCGCACACCAAACGCCAGGTTCTTGACACGTATGGTAGACGTATATCCATGTCTTCCCAGAGAGAACATGACTGCGCCTTCGATATTGGGCTCCAGCTTCATCATATAGGTTGATGATTGGGATTCAAGCATCAGCGAGGACTTGGTCGAAGTGTATATCTCAGCACTTTTGGTGGTCACTTCAAATTGTTCGTAGATACTATTAGCAAGCGCGTCTGAAGTGGTTAGAATACATAAGACAGCAAGAACAAAGGTGGTCAGTCTCTTCATAATCAGTAATTAATGCATTAATGTAATCCTTAATGCCACAAGAATCGTGCCATATATTATGAGAAAATGTAATGTGTTGGGAGGTGTTAAGACGACCTCGTCCTTATGAAAAAATTGAGCTAAGGAAGTAACACCTCTTCAGAATCGGCAGAAATTTTAAGGGATGTCTAAAACCAGATTAAACGCTTTGGGGACAAATCTTTCTCTCATGGCCGAGATACAACCAGTTATTGAATAAAGTTGTGATCAAAAGGCGAAATAAGCTATCTTTAGTCTGCAGGTACACATCTTGGGCTAACACCATAGTCATTTTAAAAATCGACTCGATCATGAATAATGGTATAGCACTACATTTATTTTTATCTCTCGCTTTTTCCAATGGCTTATGAGAATTGCTACTTTTTATACAACTCTTGCTTATATGTTCTTACCGCTGGTGGTTACAGCCCAGCAGCCAGACGAAGTCCCAGCCTGGTTCACGACTGATTGGCTAATGCACTGTGCAGTCATAGACACCAGTACCGATTCTGAGTATCGCACAGCGCCTACGTTTGATTATCAGAACTGCGATTATATACACGAACCCAGTGGGGAGCCTTACAGTGTATCAGAAGAGGAAAGCACTCGTATACTTGAAGCCTTGCATCAACATAGTGAGCGTATGTCACAGATGCGATTCCGAATGCCAAAGATTGACCGGGCAACGAGCTGGCCAATACACATGTATCCGGGCGATTGTCACTGTGATTCTTTTGAAGAAGAGGATTGCTGCGAGACGCGTTTCAGACCCGATCTTCAGGCCGTTTATTCACGGAATAAATTATATGTCAGATCCATCGGACCTGTGAGCAGCGAAAAGCAATCATTGGATATCGCACACCAATTATTTCATGCGGTCAAAGCGAAATATTTCCCATTTGATGACGTCACAGAAGAGAACCATTGTCAACCGTTTTGTTGGATTGGCGAAGGCATGGCTTCGGCAATAGCATATAGTGGCGGATTGGATGCAGATCCTCCATCAGAACGGAAGTTTGATGAGAGCTTGTTTACAGATGATTACCTTAAAGCTCAGCAGACAGGCCGCTTCTGGATGATAGCAGGCGGTGTTTACGATCCGCGCATATTTTCGCGGGTTCTTGAACAAGACTACTCAGTCGATGGGGGCAGCACCGGACACGGTGTACTTCAGGTGCATCAGGCATTGCTGGCTTCAGGTGTAGATCATGGATTCTTCAGCGCCTTTGGTTCGTTTGCCCGCTCAATACAGGATGACAAATATTACTCAGAAGTACCTCGCGTGGACCTTGAAGAACTCGAGTCAGACGTACATATTGAGTTTGAAGAGATCCAACCCATCTCCGTACAGGCAGCCAGGGTAAAGATCGATTCGCGGCAACTTAGACAAAGCATAGGTGAAAACGCAAGAGTTGTATTGCGCGCCGAGTTGGAATGCGAAAATGAAAACATGCACTTGCTCGTGGATGGTGTTGCCGATTTTCCTGACAATATAATTGAGAAAGACATTACGGAAGAATTCAGGGAAAATGATATGATCGAAGCATGGATACAGCTTATTAATGTTCATCCTGATGAACCGCACAATACACCACTCCAGCAACTGTGTAAGGTGAAGATCAAAATTGACGTCATGGAGTGTACTATGGCACCAAAGGACGTGACGAAGATGGTCTACATCGGTAAAAACAAAAAGGGAAAAGCAAAGCTAAAAATGACTTACTCGCTCAACACGACAGAAGAATCTGCCGGGATGACAAAAGGAAAATTCAATGTGCATATGAAATCCTATAACAAGGATCGTACAATTGCAAAAGCATGGACGGACTTCACATGCACAGATGAGGGTATTACTTTGCTGGGTACGGAGATGGGGTATGTTCCCAATGTTGGTGGTGCTCAGGGTTCAATGGAAGTCGATATCACCCATAATACGCACATCATACCACACAAACTTGAGCCAGGCGCCAGACTGGATGATGCAGTAGTCAGAGTTGAGGCCCGTATGGAAACAGAACGGGCGCGTACTTTTGGGTTCGACTTGGTTTACAATATTACCGAACGTTATGTAATCGGTCCGGAGACCGTGATTTGTGAGGCCGGTACCTTTGAAGCACACCGCATCGAGTACAATACATCAGCGTCAATCAATTTCTCCGGGACAGCCAGCATATTGAATATAAGTAGTGGTAGGTTTGCACGTGAAGCTGAAGCGAGCAACGTGATATGGATCGCCGAGGGTCTTGGCTGGGTTAAACAGGAAATCACTAATTATCAGGGTACGATGGTGTATGAGTTGGTGAAGGTGGTAAGGTGATCAATTGATCATGGGTAACTGCCAATGGAAGTAAAACTCGAATTGTTCATAATCAGCATAAAAATGATTAAAGTACTCCTCATCAATTGCTGTCGTAAGCAGACATTTTTGTACGAGGCTGACACATTCAAATGCGGAAGCAGGCAATCTAAGATATAACTGCCTTTTATCCGCTACTGTTATCCTCCAACACCACAATTAATTAGATTTCTAATTATTGACTTTTTCTAAAAAAAAAAGATACAATATTATAGGCAATCTTATTCCTTTTCCTTCCCATTGTTCCACCAGTAAAATATATCGATTATTCACAAATCTGAAAAATGGATGGATTATGAATGTATATATATTAAATTTTACCGGAAACAGAAGGTTTGTGACGAGTAAATCATGTGAAAATGAAATTATTAACCTTAACTCCCAAAAAAGAAATAATCATGAATTTTAAATTAAGTATTGGATGGTTGCTGTTCTCATTCGTGACCATCTCGTTTTGTAATGCCCAATCTGATTTTAATGTTGATCCATTGTCGCCCGAAGTTCCGGGCCGAAGCCCATCCGATATTTACGACCCAATCGGAAACAACGAAGTAATAACCGCTGCTCAACTTGGGCTTCCAGATACCGCGAATGTAGATGCCTTCAGTTATGGAGTGGATAAATTGGATCCACTTGGGCGGGATACGATCAATCGACACGCTCTACCCAAACCTTCTCGGTGGAAAATTAAGAAACTGGCTCAGACTTACAAACATTATCCTATCACAGAGAGCCTACCGATCTGTTAGCTATTGCGTCTATCTGCGCTAAAAGCATGGAAAGCCATAAGAACCCAGGAATTGCCTGTTTCATTGGAAACCTCCCTTTCGCAGTCCATGTTAATCTGTAATATCTCTATATAAATCTAAAGCGGTTATATTACGGTTCAAGGTTTTTGTTATCCACCAAAGAATATAAAGTAGATTCAAGGGCTTTGATCCTGGATTCAAAATCATTCTTTAGCTGTTTATTTTTCTTCTCTAAATCGGTATTCGCTTCTTTTAATTCATTTATCATCTCCTGCTGCTCCTGTATCGCCTTCACCAACACAGCACTAATTAATCCATATCCTATGCCCTTATGCCCTTCTTCTCCACTCACTGCTTCCGGGATGATCTTCTCCATTTCCTGGGCAATAAATCCGATACAGTCACTATCATCAGACTTGTACTTGTAAGCAACAGGAGACATGCTCAGGATCTCATCAAGGCCGTATGAAAGTGCAGAAATATCATATTTCTTATTGAAATCAGAAACATTGGTCCAGACCCCATTAACCGTACAATGAGCACCACTGGCCATTTCCAGCGGAAAAAAGGGATTTTTGGTACCGAAACCCACAAAGCCCTCACTATTGATGAAAAAGCGTGACTCCGGAGTTATTATGCCAGCCTGTCCGGCAGCATTATATGAAATATCAAATCCTGTCTTGAGGGGATCGTTGGCAATGCAAGGTCCGTCGATCCAGACGTCGTAACTAGGATCAATCTGCACCATTCCTCCAATGGCCGGATTGTACCTGGCATTGAGATAACGGATCAAGTCATATCGGCCATCAGGAACTCCAGTAGAATCAAGACGGCAAAAACGGCCCATTCTGCCAAGACATCCAGGAAATCCACCATCTCCAAAAATCACCCTCGCATTGGCATTTCCATTAAGAACGGGTTGTGGTATGCCATTTACATGTAAATTGCCTTGTGGGTTTTGCGTACCAAGGCCAAGATCGCCTCCACCATTGATAAACAAGCGTGACAGCGGAGTTATTGGGCCGATCTGTCCGGCAGCTTTATATGAAATATCAAATCCTGTCATGCCGGGATCGTCGGCAATGCAAGGTCCGTCGATCCAGACGTCGTAATTAGGATCAATCTGCACTAATCCTCCTATGCCCGGATTGTACCTGGCATTCAGATAACGGATCAAGTCATATCGGCCATCAGGAACTCCAGTAGAATCAAGACGACAAAAACGGCCCATTCTGCCAAGACATCCAGGAAATCCACCATCTCCAAAAAGCATCGTCGCATTGGCATTTCCATTAAGATTGGGTTGTGGTATACCATTTACATGTAAATTGGCTAGAGGGTTTTTCGTGCCAAGTCCGATCTGGCCCCCACCATCTACAAAAAAGCGTGACAGAGGAGATATTGGGCCGGTCTGTCCGGCAGGACAATATGCAATATCAAATCCTGTCAGACCCGGAACATTAGCAATGCAAGGTCCTTCGATCCAGACATCGAAATTAGGATCAATCTGGCTTGGTTGTCCGGTAGTGTCATTGTATTCTACGTTAAGGTAACGGATCAGGTCATATCGGCCATCAGGAACTCCAGTAGAATCAAGACGACAAAAACGCCCCAAATGTCCCAGACAACCTGGAAAATCAGGAGGTCCAAAGCGAATTACCGGATTGGCGTTGCCACCAAGACTGGGTAGTTCAATTCCTGTAAGTTGTGCATTTCCTTCTACTACAAGGTGTTCTTGTTGCGCACTAACAAAGCAACAGGCAACAAGTAATAAACATGTAATTAGTAATGTTTTCATAATATATTCCTTTTTTTTGAAAATAAGAAATTAAATGGAAATTGCAAATTAATAAGGAATATATTATTTGCAATATTATGGTATTTCTGGAATTTTTGTTGAATTAATTGTGATTTTCTCATTCCTGTATCATGTGATCGATCCGGAGATCGTGACTTGTGAGGCTGGTACCTTTGAAGTACATCGAATACAATACATCAGCGTAAATCAATTTTCCGGGACAGCCAGCATAATTAACATTACTCGAGGCAGATTTGAACGTGATGCTGAAGCAAGTCACCTGATATGGATTGCCGAGGGTCTAGGCTGGGTGAAACAGGAAATCACCAATCACAGTGGCACGATGGTATATGAGATAAAGAAACTGGTGCAATGATCAATTGATCACAAGCAACCTTTGTTGTAATATCGTAGTGGCCACTTTCATTTCGTTCCATTCAGGTAAGCAGGAATTCGGATCCCTAGTAATCGTCACCAATGAACACCTTTGGCTACTACGTATTCATGCCATAATGCCAACGAGTTTCTTTAATTTGCGATTTAATAATCATTCACTATGAAATCAAGTATTATCGTTTTGAGCAGTTTATTTTTCTGTGCTAGTCTCTTTGCACAGCATACAGAAAAACCTGAACATAATGCCGAACATGGTGAAAATACCCATGAAGAGAAGCACAAAAAATTTAAAGTTTCTTTTACGCTTGGCGTCACCCATATCCCCGCTGCATTTGAGCACGGTCATGAGGAAAAAGAGGTATTTGTTCCAACGATCGGCCTTGACTTTTTCTATATCATCAACCATCGGTGGAGCATGGCACTGATCGCGGACGTCGAATTGGAAGACTACATCGTTGATTTCAATCGAGAGGACCTCACCCGGGAAAAGGCCATAATCCTGACATTAATGGGTGGTTACGAAATCATACCCCATTGGGGTTTACTATTTGGAGGTGGAATAGAATTCGAAAATAATCACAATCTTGGTGTCCTGAGAGTAGGTACGGAATACGAATTCCCCCTTGGCAGAGATTGGAGTTTTGCTCCCTCTTTCTTCTTTGATTACAAAGAGGATTTTAGTACATGGGCTTTAGCGGTGGGGATTGGGAAGAGGTTTTGATGATATTTTGTAGGAATAAGAAATTCGTACAGTAAACTTTGTGTTATCTGTTCATTTCATCTGGCGGTGATTGTCTTATAATATCTTATGATCTTAAATAAAAAAAGACCAACTATTGCTAGTTGGTCTTTGTCGGTGTGGCCCGCCTTCGCTATAGCTTCGGACGGACAAGCAGGAAAAACTGCATAGATCCTGTAGATTGTTCGTAGTAAAAGAACAAAGGAGACGCCCTAAGTGGAAGGGGTCAAAAAAATAATAAGATAAATCTCGAATTTTCAGCATCTTGAATAATAGCGAGTTGCATTAATATGATTTGAAGAACTAATGTTGCTGATTGGTATGAGATAAAAATTAATCAGTTTTAATAATATCGGTTACATTCATATAAATTTTATCGAAATATTTATACCCCCTATTTTTTACTTTCAAATGAGTTTTCTGTGATGAAATAATCCGTTGATTATTCCAGGATCATTTCTACCTTCCAGTGGTTGAGCTTACCTATATCAATTCCCGCCCTGTCGGCCACCCTCAATGACCAGTCTCCTGCTATTTGATTACTCAGCAGGCTAGTCAAAGTCGGCGTATTTGCCGTGTTGTAATTCTTTATCAAATTGTCTGATCCTCCTCCCGTCCTGTTGTGAAGCAGGAATTTACTATGGTTCGGAGATGTCAACTCTACGATCAGGTCTCCGATATAAGTATGTGTTATATCTATATCCACAGTGATAGACGCAATTGTACCTTGCTGAGACACAGATAATGTTCGGGTAATACCACCTGTGATATTATCCGGAATATCTTCACCCGGATTTTCTTCGATTGTAATTTTGGTGTTCGTTTCTATAGAAATTTCAATACTCCAGGTATTCAGTGTGCCTTCATCTCTTGAAGCCATATCCTGTATCTCAAGGCTCCAATCACCATTAATGCTCTCTCCGGCTAAGATCTGAAGACTCGATGTATTTCCAATTTCAAATATTTTTTGAATATTATTTGCTGAGCTACCATTTCTATTGTGTAGTGTAACTGTTGTTCCTGAAGGAGAAACCAGCGTTAGGATTAGGTCACCAATATATGTATGTGTAATATCAACTTCTACCTTTATTGATTGTAGACTCCCGGCTCTTGTACAATTGATTTTATCGGAAATACCACTCTCGTTCATATCGGGTATTGCTTTATTGGGATTTGATGAAGCATTAAAAATATCATTGGTAGCTGTTATGTTTCTGGAAATTGCTTCTTTTACAGCTTCCAAAGCATCTACTCTACCATGACCAAACCATGGACTCCAGGTGCCTTCGGCAGCTCCAATGTCATTAAATGATCCATTATCCGAAGGGGCACCGGGCGAAATATCCCATGAAGTATCGGGATCCAAAGTTGTAGGAGGAGTCTGAGGATATTTTTGAATATATAAATTTTTTGATGCTGTACTTTTTAGTATTGAAATTACTTCCAAAGCAGTCAAATTGGAATTTGCTGAAATAACCAAAGCGGCAACGCCGGCGACCAATGGAGTAGCACTGGACGTGCCACCAAATCCGGATTGCCACATAGGAAATTGTCCAGTCGACGTCGTTACTCCTAAACCGGTGACAGGCAGCCTCCAATAAGTATGTGAATTGCTCGAAGGCGCACAAACAGAGATATCAGAACCATAGTTGGAATAATGACTACGTTGGGCATTACTTGCAAGGGCAGCAATGTGCATTACACCGGGACAGCTCGCCAAATTATGTATAAAAACTTTAGATGTCCTTACGCCAACCCAATTCGGATATGGGTTAAAACCATTCGTAAAAGGAATATCTAAATTACCAGAATGGTTTATCGGACAATTTTCATTTCCTGCCGCCCAGAGAAACACAATGCCTTTACCCCTTCTGCCCCCATTTACGGATAATTGATTTATCTTATTCAGCACTTGATTTGATACCGTATAAAATGGTGAATTGCCCCAGGAGTTGGAAAGAATATCTACTTTATCTTCTATAAAATATAGAACTGTAAGCAATTTACTATCACCGATATCAAGGTAATCTCCATTAGATTCCCATTTGATCGGAAGAAGCCTGCATCCGGGAGCAGCTCCTACTGTCAGTGAAGCATCGACATCTGCTGCAGAAACTCCACAACAGGCTGTTCCATGGTCAGATCCTGATTGATACATTTTTTGTGGATCGGCACTTATAGAATCTCTGTTAATCAAACTTGTTCCTTGCATATATCCCCATTGAGCGAACTTGTCGACAGAATCGAAATCCAGATGATCCAATCTGCAGCCATCATCAGTAACACCAATGACAATGTCAGGAGATCCAAAATTATTTAAGAGGTTCCAGGCTCCGTCACAATTAGATGAAGACCTTGAATCGAATGACGGATCAGATAGTGCGTCATGAAGATGCCATTGATTGATGAATTTGTTATCTACGGGCATTGGCACATCAAATTTCATCATTCGCTGATTTAAATCATGTTCGCAATAATCTATTACATCCCCTTCATTCTCGTGTAATTGAACAACCAGCTTTACAGGATTCATGCCTGTTTGGTTCGTGAGTTGTAGAAGATAATCTTTCTCCGAGTATTTTTGCACAATCGTAAGGGCATATTTTGCGATGAATTCGCCTAGTTTCTCATTACTCATTTTCTCTTTGAATGTAATGATGATTCTGTCGGTGATTAAGAATTCATTGTCAACATCTTCAACGGAATAGGCATGATGGGTCACCACAGATTCTCTCAATTCGTCCATCATCGTATCCCTGTCCTCCTTTTTTACGGTAATTTTTGAAGAACCTGACGATACCTGTTCTACACCTTCCTCAATACCACGTTTCGCCAAATCTTCCGGTAAAGCCCGGGTGACAATTTGGTTTTCTTCTTTTTTGAGATACACTTTTTTACCGTTTCGGTAAGTATACAGTTTTTTATCACCGTTGTTTGAAGTCGTCATAATAATGTGGGTTTACATAAACAATATTTTTTAAATTTTTTTAACCCGCAAAACCTTGTATGATTCTCGCTGGAGAAAACTTGCTTCCTTATTCTTCGATTGTAGTAACAAATTTGTGCGGGCGCATTCGAAAGTTTTATTTTTGTTTAGTTTTTTCTTCCATTGGAATTAGTTTTAAATAATGTGATAAATTATTTATTCATAATACATACATCTCTTACACATCTTACATAATTGAATACATATTGAATATCACCCTGTGGACCCCAAGGCTTAGGGTAGTTGGCACGACAGCCGGTTTTAGGGTCACTCCGTTGAGCTCCGGCTCCGTGAACATCCATTAAACCGGACGTCATCTCTCCTTGGGCTTCTCCAAACGCAATGTAGACTGCGCCCAAATAAGGGTTGACCCCATCAAGATGAGTAGTTCCTGTCCAGTAGTAGCCGTATTGACCTGGTTTGCAATCTGGGTCAGTAAAGGTAGTTGCCCTAAATAAGGGATTGATGGCAGCAGAATGAGTGTTGTCAGGGCAACGAGTATAATCAACTATACTTTGTAGCTCCTTTGCATTTGGCAGTCGCCAGTCGCTTTGTCCTGCTAGCGTCAAATTCTCCGCATAAAATAGGGCATTTTGCCAGTCACGAGTAATTCCGTCATCTGCTTGCTGCCACATTAAACCACTTGCGTTGTCTGTAATAGTTCCATTGCCATTATCAATAAAATCATTAGCACCATAAGCAGTATTTCCTCTTACCATTCTAAAATAGGCCTTATTCAAAACAACACCTGCCGGTGGTCGGTATTTTGGATATCCCTTGATCCTTCCATCAATAAAATTAACACCAAACACAGTTGAATCGCCTGCCATGGTTAAACAAACATACTGAGTACTCGACCATGTTTGGGCATCTATCTCACGTTCGCCGATAGATGTATCCCCAAGTGGTTGATTAAAATAGCTGGTATTAATAAATTTATCTACTGCTGTTGCTCCCATCACTCTTCCTGTGAATAGTATCAATGAATATAATTCCTTGATTGTAGGTACTCTCCAATCTGAGTATCCACCCAATGTAAGGGTATCGGCTTTGATAAAAGCCTCGTCATAGGCAATTTTAATACCCATATCTTTCTCCCATATCAAACCGGTAACATTATCTCTTATAGTTCCGTCCCCATTATTCGTATAAGAAGGTTCGTTTCAATTATAACTCGCATCTTGACCATAAAATTCGTCTGTGGATGATGGTGCCGAAATAATAGTATCGTTATCGTAAAATTCGCTAACATCTGTATCTACGATAGGAAAAGTTTGGCTAAACGTGAAATTAGTTATATTCAATAGAATTACTGTTGCAAATACCCTGATAATGATTTTCATTGCTATTTCTTTTTTCCTTTGGTTTTTGAATATTTATTTTACGTAATTTTATAGTTTTAATGAGGTAATTAATTCAATTAATATATCCTAAACAGATTTCCAGATTTTAGCATACTCATTACGGATTCCGGCTATTAGGTCTGTTTCCTGTATGGGTCGATTATCTGATAATGCCCGAATGCTAGCACCATGAACAACATTCAAAATCGAAACCCCAGTGAATTCATAACGCCTGGCCAATTCAGCAAGGATTATCTTTTCAGAAGCCTCAATTGCAGACTTTCCTTTTCATCCGCCTGAATTGACAAGGTAATTACCAAAAGAAAAATTTTTGATTGGCAATACACTATTCAAAAATAAATGGAATCTCGTCCATAGAATTCTTTAGAACTTATTAGGGGGGAAGCAAGTCATTTGTACTCACTAAGGAATGCTATTTCTTGTATTGCAAGATCAATAACTCCTCAATAGCATTTTATGTCCTATCTTAAAGGAGCATTTTCCAATATACTATTATTTATGGTGTATTGTTTTAGATTATTTCTGAAAATAAGATCTTGGTTTGCATGATTTCACCCGCAAAGACTAAATAATGAACGATCCATCTCAAAATTTTAAGTGGTACGCCATTTACACCAGGTCCCGGTTTGAAAAAAAGGTGTATAACGTTCTTATAAAATTGGGATGTACCTCCTTCCTTCCTCTGGTTAAAGAAAAAAGATTATGGAGTGACAGACTCAAAACGGTAACGGTGCCGTTGTTACCCAGTTATGTTTTTACCAGGATTACAACGGCCGAGTTTTCTAAGGTCTATTCCTGCCCGGGCTTTGTGCGCTTTGTTTCATTTGAAGGTAAGCCTAGTGAAATCAGGGAAGATGAGATCAACCTATTGAAAACAATTGTAACACATGGCTTTCAGGCCAAACAAGGCGTGCGTTATGAAGTGGGAGAACGAGTAAGGATAATCAGAGGACCATTAAAAGACTGGGAAGGTTGTGTGGAAAGTAAAAAAGGACAGACCAGGGTGACTTTTCAGATTGATAGTATACAGCAGACAATTAGTGTAGATGTGAAGTTAGCCGATATTGAGAAGATCGCAAACTAGTGCATTCTATCTTTGAGTGTTCCAGCTACAAGTTGAGGTTTTCATACTGTTTGCTGTAATATCAATTACTTGACTTGATCCGACACAATCCTTCTTTATTCGTCGAGTCAGCTTTTTTAGATCACCTTTGCCGGTTGACTCGCTCGAGAGCAAGTTTAGCCCTTTTGATACCGGCCTCGTGTTTTAGGATTTTAGCAACACTCAAGAGATCAGTCCCAGTGCCCATTTATTGATAAACCTAAGGTTTAATCGAAATTTTCGAACAAGTTTGATCAGTAGAAACTTTGGTTTCTGTAAAATGAGTACCTCTACCAGGCTCATCATACACTTTATTGGCTGCGATTAATTTTGTCAAAAAGTTATCGATTTTGGATATAATGTCTGAAGTAATACCATTAAGTTTAGTGTCCCAGTCACTTTGTGCATTTTGCTGAGAATTGCCAGATCCGGTTAGCCCCAAGATTAAATCATGGGCAGGTTTTATCTCTGAGGTTGTTAATGATTTTATATCGGCCCAATGCTCATTTTCATGGGTTATAACTGTTGCGTGCAGATTTGGAAATCCTCTCATTTCAACGGAAATGGACTTAACATTTCTACATTGACTACTAAAGTTTCCTGGAACAGGTAGTGGTGGGGCAACACCTGTCCAAACATTATTATTAGGTTGTGTGATTGTTTCCATTATAGCAGAAGTGGTTACGTTTATGTCATTCGTGTTCGCTTTCGCTGTAAAAGTTGAACCGTTTTTAGTAAAAGTTAGTTTCGTAGGAATTAATGTCTTTCCAATAAGTTGCCTTGCTCCCGTCATACTACCATCCGGAAGGGCAGCACCATTAAAAGATGCGTATGTTTTGCCCAACTTTTTACCTCCTAAAACAAGCAAGAGTGGATCTTTTTCAACAGGAGTTGGAGTTTTATAACTGATTTTCCTTTGAATTTTATCGGATCTTTGCTGCACCACATGGGTCAACTCATGCGCCAACAATTTCTTCCCTTCCACAGATCCAGGACTATAGGCTCCTCTATTAAAATATATATCTGAACCTATCGTAAAAGCCCTTGCATTAATTTCCTGATTCATTTTTGCAGACTGGCTATCAACATGTATTCTGACTCCGCTAAAATCATTTCCAAATCGTGGTTCCATAAAAGACCGAGTACTCGTATCCATCACCTGTCCACCTCCCCGGGTATTTTGGATTTGATTGATTAAAGCCGGCGAAGCCATATTAGTTAAATTACCCCGTGGTTTGGTTTGGAGCATCTCTTCCTCTTCTTCGCAATTAGCACACGTCCTCTGTACTGATATCATGGGAGTTCGCTGAATCGCATCCTCCTTTCCACATTTTTCACATTTGCGCTGTATAGTTTTAGCAGGCATACGCATTACCTGTTCCGCTACACGTTCAGCTTCTTGTTCATACCTATCCCGTGGTGTATTGATTCTCAGTTTGGTTTGGATTCGGATTGGGCCAGAAGGCAGGATGGAGATATTGCAAAAGTCGGGCAAACCAGAATAATCTGATGATAGTTCTTCATTAACCCTATCTAAACTGTTTTGATTATTAAATATTGAATTGGAATTATTGAATACTTCAAGCCTATGCTCATTTTGGGTAAGAGCACGATTTGGAAAGGAAGAATTGCTTTTGCAAGTTTGCTTCAAAGGCGAATTAATAATTTGAGGTCTTATTATAATAGCTTTAATGGAAGTTTCTTTTCAGCTTGTTTTAACACTTCTGGAGGACAAGGTTCTTTTCCTGGGGGAGTTATGAATTCTATGGGGATGTTTTTCGTTCCTAATTTGCCAAATGTAATTTCAACGCGTCTAAGCAAAGGATAAATAAACTTGGATTTTTCTTCTGGTGTCCGGGCTTTTAGAAGCCCTATTTTTTCTTTCTCAGGTAAGACCTCCAAATGTTGTTGTTCTTCTTTACTTTCTTCAAAACTTCCAATTGCATGTTTAGCTAGTTCTTTTCCTCTTAGTTCTATGCCTTTTTCATCCTTGAGCAAATCACCCTTTTCATCCGAAGAATGCAATTCTCCAACGCCAAGCTGTTTAACATTTTTCAAAACATTGGAATCGCATTTTACAAGCTGTATTTTGAACGGGCTACAAATGTTACCAATACGTATTCGTGCAGCTTCTGCCCGCTTCTCTGCTAATTCTTTGTTACCTTCAAAACCTGGAGATGGATCTGCGGTTCCTTCTGGAGAAGTAAACCCTACAATTTTTTTAGCCTGATAGTCCAATCCCAATAATCTTTTGATTTCCAAAATGGATTTCTCACTGTGTATCTCATCGATATTTGCAGAGTTGTAGTCGAAGTAGAGGAATCTGGTTTCATTAGGAATTAACACCCTTAACATTCCGGGTTCTTTTTTGGCTGGAGTTGGGCATTCACAATTCAGATTATTTCCAATTCGGATTTTTTCAGTTTTGCATTTAACATCCTCGACCTTTCGTTTGCCTAGAGGGACTTTTAGGTCTACTCCAACTTTCAACCCTGTATCCCTGCCAGCTTCAATATTCGGACTAATAGTCGCTCGACCTAAATCAAGGTCTAAACTTCCCTTTCCACCCTTTATTCCAGTGGAGTCAACCGTAATCTCTCCGTGAGCAGTAATCGAAAAGGCGCCTCCTTTCTTGATAATTACATCCATGAAAGGAGTTAAATCTATATCCCGAAGTTTTTCTTCAATTTGGTCACGCCCACCTCCTTGCCTAACGGTATCGATAATATCCTTGGCGACCTTTTCCGCCTGTTGGGGCACATTAGCCCCTATCGTGATATCCCCCAAATTTTTTCCCTTGCACCATTTGATATTCAAAGTGATGTTCTTCCTGTTAATATCAAACTTTGTGCTCGTTGGGAGAGATTTCTCCAAGATTTTATATTCTCTTTTCGCTTTACAAGTACGTCCTTTATCAGGTATATCAATTTCATTAGGAGCCTTTTGAATCAGTTTTTGCTCTCCCTTCTGCTGCACCACATGTGTCAACTCATGCGCCAACAGCCTCTTCCCTTCCACAGCACCCGGATTATACGCTCCCTGATTAAAATAAATATCTCTGCCTACCGTAAACGCTCTGGCATTAATTTCCTGATTCATTTTGGTAGACTGGTTATCGGCATGAATCCTCACCCCGCCAAAATCTGACCCAAAACGAGGTTCCATAAAAGATCTGGTATTGGTATCCATCGCCTGTCCACCTCCACGGGTATTTTGAATTTGATTCATTAAACCAGAAGAAGCCACATTAGTTGAGTTACCACGTGATTTAGTTTGGAGCATCTCCTCTTCTTCCTCACACTTTGCACATTTTCTCTGTAGTGATATCAAAGGAGTCCGTTGAATCTCTTCTTCCTTTATGCATTTTTCACATTTTCGTTGTATGGTTTGTGCAGATATTCGCATCACCTGATCTGCTACACGATCTGCTTCCTGCTCATACTTATCTCCGGGTGAGTTAATTTTTAATTTGGGTTGCAATTGGAAAGATGGATTAGGCAGAATTGAAATATTACCAAAATTATTCAAACCAAAACTGTGGCTGGAAGAATCATCGTTACCTCCGTTAGAACTATTTCTCTCATAGAAGAAGATGGATTGCAAACTATGATTATGCTTTAACTTTAGTTCCGCATCAGTGGAAGATTGATTGACATTGAAATTGTCTTTCGTAGATTCCTGATTAGCGGTTACTTTTTGATTCGCAAATGACGGCATAAAGAAAATAGTATCATGTTATAATTAATATATTATTTCTTCTTAGTAGAAGGCGTTCGTTTAACAGGCGTTTTTTTGGTGATAGTTTTCTTAGCAGATGTCCTTTTAGGAGGTGCTTTTTTTACAGCTGGTTTTTGAGCAACTGGTTTCTTAGTTTGTCTTTTTTTCGCAGCAGCTTTTCTAGCCTGTGTTTTCCTGGTAGGTGTTTTTGCTACAACAGGTCCATCAGGAACAGCTTGAATAACTGGTGTGCTTTCAATATTTTTTACCAGATCCTCAAATTTCTTAATATCAACATTGTATTGAGCCTGGGCTGCTGTTTTTGCTTTTTTAAGCGCTTCAATTTTAGAATTGTATCTGAGTACCGCTTCGCTTTTGGCGTCTTCTATTCGTGTTTTGAAACGCGTTTTGAATCTATTTTGAACAACACTTAATCTGTTTACAATCTGTTCGTCAAGTTCCAAATCTGTTTTTAAAAAGTGAACTTGATTCTTTGTTATTTTGAGTTTTTTTGCCATGATGAAGTATTTTTTTTGCTTTAAGAAAGTTCAAGATTATTTACAAGCATTTGATTTTGCCCGGTTGCTACTACAGGAGCACTTATCATGTTTCCGTTAACAAGAACGTCGACACCGAATCCGAATGATACGGAAGCACCTGAAGTTCCATTGGCTACAAGATTACCAGAGAATATGCATTGACTAACATATAAAAATACAATACAGTTGCTACTAGTAGAATTAAATTGATTGTTGGAAATGACGGCCTTGTGATCAACTGCCACTGCAGTCCCATCAATAATTGAGAAACTACCTAATGTCAACGTAGGGGAATGAAAACTTTTTACTATGTTATTAATAATTTGAATTTCGGAATTGGTTTGAACCCCTGACTGCGCTACTTGTTTAATAGGAACATGAATCACAGACTGATTATTATTTTGACCTGATATTCCATTATTCATAAATTGATTTTCAGAAATAATTATTTCATTAATCTCTTCAGCATATAATGCACCTACCTCCAATAAATTATCCGTTGTTTGAACCACCCCGTTGTTACTAACCACATTTCCTGTGATCTGTGTTTGTCGAGTTGCAGTCAATACTATTCCGGCATATACCCACCAATCCAATTGCTTTCCAATGGATTGGTGACAGTACTGAATGATGTTATTCTTTATTTGCAAATTGTCTACTTGAGATATATCCGCCCCAACCGCTATTCCATTTAACCCCATCCCAACGATTTCATTCTCTTCAATCACAAGACCATTAACATATGACATGATTTCAATACCATTTCCAACACCCTCCTTAATCTTGTTATTGACAATATGAATATTATGTGATTTATCTCTTCCTGTTCCTAAATCTGTTGCTATTTGTACTCCTCCTAATGGAGCTAATCCATTTTCATCGTTTACCTCAGCATGAATTGTATTATTTGAGATGGTGGCTTCATCAGATCTAAGTATGATGCCGATAGAATCAAGAAAAACTCCTCTATTTTCCTGAATGACATTTATATCATTATCCAGAATTTTACAGTTAGAAATTTGTACATCAATTCCGGTTCTTCTTGTTAAAATTGAATTTCGCTGAATGACCCTTTGGAAAGAAACGTAATCATCAAATGCCCCATCAAATAGACTGGTTGCTCGTAATATAATTCCTGTTGTTTCACAATTTAGAATCGAATTATCAACAATTGTCAAATCCATTAGCAGAATCGCAATATTATTGATACTGATACCTATGCTTTTGGCTACAATAATATTCTTATCGATCTGAACATTTAAAGCAACTTGATAATTGTCTTCATCAGACCCAACAAATTGAATACCATTAACATCGCATGCAAGTCGGTTATTTGATATTGTTAGACCCACGAGATTTTCTTTAGTGCAAGCAATGCCACTTCCTTTAGAAATAATAATGTTGTTCTCAATGGTGACTCCTTCCAGATTGCCTGTTACTATTCCAAGAAGCTCTACAACGATAGTATTATTATCAATAGTAAATTCCATAGCGTTCTCTGAAACAACTGCTGTATTGCCTAATAAGATATTGTCGATTACATTGGCGTCCACGACAAATCCAGAAAGTTCGACTAAAGGCTTTAATGTTCGAATGACAATTTCATTTGTAGCATATGCATATGTTTTGGCTTCGTTACCTTTAGTTTTCATTTCATAATACAGATCATTAGCTGCTTGTGGATTTCGTTTACTTAAAGATTCAAACTCTTTGCCTTCATTTCTAGAATTTTTGGCCTCTTCAATTTCTTCTTCTTCAAATAGATTTATTTCTTCGGCAGCCTTGAAAAGTGATTCTGGGAAGAAAGATTTAGAAAGGGTCTCTTTATTCAAGCCCATTATCAAATTATCAACTAAATCTAATCCAATTATACCCACCTCACTATCTTCCACTAAGCCGCTATCCAGTACAAAAATGATATTCTCCTTCATTCTCGCATTGAGATGTATACCCAGATCCTGTTCTTTGATACCGTCATACCTTATTCCTATGGTTCCCAGGATTATATTATTATCAATAGAGGTATTGACCGTTAATCCTTGACAGGTAACAATTCCCGCTAAATCACCACTTCCTGCACCTACCAGTGTGCAATTGTAAATATTGAAAAATAAACAATTTTCTACTTCTACTACCCTATCACCTGCTTTTGAAAAACACCACAAATCATGGATCATTATGTCCCAGGAATCTTTTATTCTAAATATGATTCCTAAATCTGGTTTGTCGCTGTTATTAATAATTATGGGTGTCCCTTCACATCCTCTTATCGTAATATCTTTTCCCTCTACCTCAATCGGTTTATCTATTTCATAAACTCCAGGCTTAATACAAACTTCACCTGGTCCTCCATTCAAAGAATTAATAGCCAGTTGAATATCCTGAAACTCTTCGTTTTCACCTACTGTCACGGTGCAACATCCTCCGGTATCCGGTAATTCAGTCAAAGGGGGAAATTCGGGTCTACAATCTTCGATTTCTACATTACCATCCGGTAAGCCCGTAACGAGTCCAAGTTTACAGTAATGATGCTTTATTCCCAATGGAGCTTCTCGGTCTAATATCTCTATTTCGCCAGTTAAAGTCCGAGCCGAAAACACCCAATAAGCACCTACATTAAAGTCAGAACCAGAGAACTCAATTTCAATCCCGTCCTCTAACTGAAATCCCGTTCCTGAAACTATTGCTGTTGTGACGTCAGGTCTTTGATTACTTATATCCCATCTCCTTACTTTGGTAGAACCTTCCCCTATGTGAGCGAAAACATTAGTATCCAAGGTGAGCCAGGTTCCATCTACTTCCAGTACTTTAACCAATGTTCCGGCTGTACCAGAATTTAGATCTGTTTCATCTCCCGAAACTTCAATCCAATCCTGTTGCTTTATTTTCAGAATATCGTCTTTACCGTTTTGCTGCAAGTTAATTTTAACAACATTTCCGGGAGCATCTTCAAAAAATTCCTTAATGGCGTAAGCATAAGCTGCATTATTCGATGACCACTTGAAAGTAGCCCCACCTGAAACTTCGTGAATTTCAACTCTATATAAGTGATTTTCAAGGCCTAGAAAACCTCCGCTTTCTCCAAGTTGACAAGGGTCAATAGGATCCGCGGGAACAACTAATCTAGTCGTCATTCTGCCATTAGGAAGCTTTTTGAGATTATGCCAGTCATCTATCTCGTCTTCGCAATTTACGTTTCCAACATCTGTTAATGTCTTTACCTGTGCAATCACTTTAGATCGGGTATCCGTATCTGGACCACCAAGTGCTACTTCTCTTAACAAACCATCTTCAATCGGTGTGATGTGCCTTTCCCATACATCAAGATATAATAAATCTGTCTGTCCTGAAACAACCTGATAGGCACCCGAACCAGGAAAGTCTGACTGTTCGGAATATAACACTAGTCTTCTTAAATAAGGATGAAGATCTCCAACGAGCGAGCTAATATCACTGCCAATTCGCAATTCTCCAAACGTAACACTTGTTATTTGACCGATAACACCTATTGGATCTTCATCTGTTTTTATCTGAACCCAATGTCCAACTTCTATCTCAATACCATCAATTTTTGTATCATCTACGAGAATGTCTTCTGTGCCAGTAATCTCATTTATTGGAAGTTTTGAAGAAGGAGTCGTTTCACATAAAAGGCCACCTGCATAAAATCGGCCTGTAGCTATTAACAGATCTGCGAATCCGCCACCAGGATGAAGAATTTGATACCCGCTATTATGTATTGGAGCACCGCAATGCCCTATGGTATCAATCGTTCGGATCTTGCGTTGATGAGAAATGATAGAAATGAGTTCATTCCAATCTGAATCCAGTTGTACACGGCCTTGTTGTTTGAGTACACCATTGTAGTGCTTTCTCTTGGCATTTAAACCTGTAAGGCGACTAAAATCTCCCTTCATAATAATTGATTTTAAGTAACATAAATGATACCTGCTTCGAGACCCAGCCGCAAGTATTCTTCAAGAACAATATTTAGATTTGCTTCTCGCATCGGTTGTTGCAAGTAATTAAAAACGCCCATTTCCGAACCATTATCACCACCTGTCGAAATTTGATTTGCAGTTGCATTTCCTAATTGAGCGTAAGCATGATGACCATAAGTATTTGAATTAAAAACAGGAAATAACCACGCCAAAACCTTATCCTTTATGGCCTGTTTCTCCACATTACTTAATGGTGCAATTTCTTCTAATTCTTTTATTTGAAATTGTATTTCTAACTCTGGTTGGCAACGATATCTTCGAGGCGTTTGAGAGTCTTGGACTACATAAGAAAATCGGACACATCCAATTTGCCTTCTTTCAATGTCCAAAACCTCCATAAAAATACAGTTGCTGGCATCCAAAGACTGTGACTTGACTTTGCCGAAGATTGTAGAATTCTGAATGGCTAATTGCCCTTCGTTTATTGAGATTGAATTATTTGCATCTTCATCAATAATGCATTCCTCCATAAGGAGCGATGCATCTTCAGAATTAACGTCTATTGGGCCACAAATGGATCTGTAAAGCTTCAAATTTATAATGTTATCCTGCGCTTGTACTTCTATACCCTTATCTGGGGCAATCGTACAATGATCAACTTGCATACCGTTAAGATTTCCCGCATTCACTCTTAAGTCTCCTTTGACAAGCAAACCATTTAGGGTCAAATCACCACCAGGGTCTGTAGCAAGTGCATCACCCTTCACATCAATATCTCCCTGAATATGCGGTCGCAAATCTTCTGGATTAAAAGACCCTATTACACGTTCAAATGTTCCAGGGATAATAAGACTTTCAGTAACAGGCCAATCAGCGGCTATAATAATAAGTCTTTTACTTTCAGAAATTTTAATTTCATGAACTCCTGTTAAATTCTCAACATAAGAGCGATTGTCCATGATGGTAATCAATCCTGTTTTTTGTCCGGCAACAATGTTTTCAATAGTATTCCATTCATTAATGGCTTGTCCAATGGTAGTAAATATTGATTCACCTCCCACAGCAACGTGACTCTTACTCACTCCTACGTGCCAATCAAAGGAAAGCTCCTCTAGTTCAGCCAACGAAGTTTTGCGATCATAGGGTCCACCTCCTACATCACCACTAAATCCGTAGCTATAGTTTACAGCTAAGCTGGTAACAGAAGCAGGATCTGAGAAAGTAATTCGTCCAAGGACAGGATCTACGGCTGCGGTGATCGGCTTTGGTATAATGGAAATTGTACCATCGGTCTCCAGCCTTTCATAATTCTTAATGGCAGATGGTAGGTGCCAATCACTTAAATTACAGATGGTAATTTCTTCAGGTGGGATAGGCGTCAGGCTTCCATTTAAAAAGAGTCGGAATACTGGAGGATAGCTATCCCGGAAATAAAGATATTCCGGTGTAAGATCATCCACAATGGCCTGTCTTGCATCCTCTAATTCCGTATAAAGAGCTCTTCTTCTTAATAGTCCAGGTACATTTATTTCTTCTGCCAGATGTACGATATCTTTTTCGGTTTGTGGGTTATTGAATAATTGACAATCTAATCCTAATTGACTAAATGTATAAGCTGCATCAGGAACATCAACAGACGACGGAATTAATCTGGCATCCGCTAATTCCATTGGATAACTAACAAGTCGCCACAGGTAAATACCAATATTCATGATATTGTATAAACCGAGTTCTCTTTCAATACTCCTTACATCGATGGTATGACTCTGTGTATCAAATGCAGTATTGATTAAATCAACACTATTCATATTTCGAAGATCAGGAGTCACCGTATTATGCAATCTGACATGGTTTAAATTCTGAGTAGTAGATAATAGTTGAAAGAATTCTACCACTTTAGATTTCCATCCTGAAATGTCTAGAGCAAGTTGTTCTAATACAGGGGCAGTTCCTTTCCTCCGACGATAAGCCAGTGTATTTGCAATATATGCTCGTCTACTATAAACAGTTGCATCTTCAATTTCATGTACTCCTTTTACTCCCAGCAAGTCACCAATGTATGGTACCACCCATTCATCGCAAGTTTCTATAAACCAGTTCTCATATAATTGAGATATGTTTTCTTCTACAATTCCGCCTTCCCTGGCCAACAATTCGATAAATGCTTCTAGGGGTTTCCCTTGTTCATCATCAACAATCCGATAATAAGCTGGCAGTAATTCATATAAGTTTTTAGTATCTACTTTCATTAGGTCATTAATGTAATGTCAATATCTTTTTCATCGATAAGTAATAATTCAGCGGGTTCAATTTCATCTCCATCCCACACAGCTATATTTGATAGAAGTCGAAAATGTTCTTCTGCAAATGGACTCAAACCTCCCAATTCATCCAGATCTACCGCCACGACTCCCTCCACAGATTGGATAATTGCGATCACTTCACTGGGTGTAACAACTTGCCCAAAGGATCTTGATTCGAAATTGTAATTAGCAATTAGGGCCTCTTCCACTTCAGTTACAACCTTTTCTTCCACATAATCTGTGTGTATCTTAATCTTTGATTTAACATTAAAAAGCTTTTCAGAAAATGATCCTATAACCACAGGATAATTATTATGTCTGGCACCATCTATGGCATTGATTAAATTCTCCTTTAATGTGGAATCAATGGCCTTTCCATCAGCAGATGCCACTGTCAAGTGAACGGTACGATCCTCGCCTTTCCATAGCAAGTCTGCTCTTGCTTTTCCTATACCAGCAAAAGCGCTTGTAAAATTTTCATAATCTAAAACGGAAACAATTCTATCTAAAGTAAGGACGGTTAAAGGTGCATTGTATCTGATATTCTCTATTGACTCGGGATCTTCTGCTCCTGAAGTTTCAACTGGATTAGTTACAGACTTCACACCTAACTGCGGTGTCAACAGGAGGGATAACTGATTTTCATCAAGCAATCCTTCAAGGCCTATTCCTACTCTATAGGTCGCAATTATATTTTCCACACCTGTGGGTAACCTCGAACCAGTTATACCATTGCCAAATTGAACGTAAGTGGTTCCATCATCTTCGGTTCGTGTAATATAAATCCGTTCTTCTGATGATGTTTTATAAAATGTAGGTGCTTCGGTCCATTTTATATCATCCACTCTAATTTCTAATGTAGTCTCAATTCCTGAGGCTGATGCGGATGAAATATAGGTCAAAGGTTTTTGCTTCAATAAAAACTTCTGAAAAGGAACAGAACCATTTCCCGATCCAAGTATTTCAGTTTTTGTTTCGCCATGGGTAGCTTGCGCGACATTGGCATTTATAGTAACAGTAGCTCGATGGTATACATTTTTCAGTGCTTGAGTTAGTGTAATACGACTTACATCAGATTCATTAATCTCTACCAGTTCACTTACTATGATCGGTTGATTGAGAGAAGTTGGGATTGTGACAGAGGAAGTATCCTCATCTTCAATAAAAGGAATGAGGTCATCTACTCCACATATAATTTGTCCTTCTATCTCTCCATGTTTTACAAACCATCTGATTTCATTAACGTTAATATATTCGGGTGCAGAAAGCACTTCCAAAATGTCTTCCTCATTTAATGCATAAGGCGATACTAAATTATCATCCGGAGTAAATAACAACTCTTCATATTCTATATTTTCACTGCTTCCGGATTTAATAATGCTGTACCTGGAAGATACTTGCAGATGTGTAACTAGCTCACCACTAATGATTAAATTTTGCTCCTCCACTAAATCCTGGAAGTCTTGTTCTAAATAAATCTCTGATCCAAAGACCGGCAGATAAATAGGAGCCTCAATAAGACTTAACTCTTCACTCTGGGCCCACACTACAGTATTTCTTATTTTAAAATTTCCCAGGTTCTCATTGCCGTCTAATGTAATCTTGCTTGTTTTTGAAGCCAGAGAAAAGGCCTTTTTAAAAGAGGGTTGGACTCTCTCAGCCAGGTATAATTCCACATCAGAGGACTGTGTCAACAATACCCAACTATCTGTTAAAATATCAGGATATAATCTATCGAGATGAATTGATTTATTAGTAGTTACAGTATCAAGGTTTGGCCATTCAGAACCTGAATAATCTATGACGCCAGTAAAGGTTTCCTTAACCTCCGCTGACATGTTTCTAATGTCCGGAGCATTATATCCGAAGAGAGCTGCCTGTTGTCTGAAAACAAAAATTCTTGCATCATCTGCAGGATACATATTAGGATTGAGGTGACCCAGACCTTCTCGCCAATTAATTTCAGTATAATTATCTTCACTGTTAGCAACGACTTGATCTACCACACGAAAGTCCCAACGTTCACTGCCGGGATTTTCTAATCGGTGAGATCCTACTATTAAGATTCTGTCTCCAACCTGGAGTTGTGTGTCTGTTCCTTCTATATATAGTTTGTTAAGCCCCCTGTTAAAAACTTGTGGTTCAGTCAATTTTGGCTTGATTGAATTCCATTTTGTCTGAGTCAGTATTTCTTCTATGGCTTCAAAAATCTGAGCTTTTTCATCTTGACCTGGAATACTCTGCACCCTGGTTCCAAGTGTAACGGTTGCCTCGAGCGGAGCCCCTGGTGATTCGTCTGTCAAAAATGAAAACCATGTTCCAGCCGCTACTCCAGGTTTAGGAATGTAGCTGATATGTTTTGCTAATTCCACCAATGATAACCTTTCTGTAGAAGTCAGGATGTAGCCCTCATTAATAATTCTTTCATTATAGAAAGTAAGCACATCCAGAATCATGGCCCATACATCCATTAAAGCAATCGTCGAGTCATCGTTTTCTCGAATGGTTAGTTCCTTAAGAAGAGCAGATTCCGACAGACCGGTAATCATCGATTCCTTAAACGTACCATGAGTTCCTACCCGATAAAGCAATGTCTCGAGTCCATGATCATTATATAGTTGTGTTGGTGTTTTTTTTTCTACACCTTCACAACATCCACATGTATCCAATATTAATTTAGAATTGTTCATAAGCCTCCGTACATCAAAAAGTCAATTTTCCCATTTTCAGGAAAATTCGGATCATTATCTAATCGTATTATTTCACTTTCTTCCGGCTGAAGTACACCGTTTTCTTTTTCCAGATTTGAAGCCCGATCTAAGCGTTTGAAAGTTTTTAATTCTACAGATGCTACTCCGTCTATTTTCATTGCAGCTTCATATATTTCACTCAGGTAGACCGCCTGTCCAAATGTGTATACATCAGGATGAAAAAATCCCTTAGATCCGTCTGACAGAATAAATCGGCTAAAAACATTTTGCAATTTCTGTTTAACAGCATTCCTGAAGTAACTTGTTTTCACACAGACGTTCAATTCAATTTCTAGTGGAACAAATAGTGGTGGACGAATCTCAAGATCATATCCGGCCATTCGGTATTTTTCCAGATGCCTGTATATATCTTCTTTAAATTGGTCATCTATT
The DNA here is from genome assembly GCA_965249735.1 of Saprospiraceae bacterium. Classification (GTDB taxonomy): domain Bacteria; phylum Bacteroidota; class Bacteroidia; order Chitinophagales; family Saprospiraceae; genus JANQSS01. The sequence continues at coordinate 291,952 of CBDFMS010000019.1, forward strand.
GAGAAGCCATCCGCTCTGTCGATAGTCAAAAAAACAGTATACCAGCTTCCAGTCCATCTAAATTTGGCCAGTGCTTTTTGAACTTGATCGTGCAATTCAGTTTTCTCAACATAGTCTGCTTCGGTTACTGCTCTTTCCTGTGTTTTGAAGGCTTCCGGCGCAAATTGTTTCACTTCCTCAACTGTTTCAGCCTTTTGACCTCCCTGAGCAGATAAAGGATTTCTTACAGTGAGTATGCCGCCTAAATTCCAATGTATTCGACCAATTGAATCCATTCCGATATTTCCAGTCAAACCGTTACCTATTCTATAGGTAGCTCTTGGATTAAAACCTTCGCCTGGTTTTTTTCCCAATACATCGTCACCAAATCTCAATAGTATAGATTCATCTAATTCTATTTCCGCTACGAATTCTTGAGCAAACCTGTCACTTGCCAACAGATCCCGTTGTGTTTTCCAAATCTCAGCTTCTTCCTTTAGTATTATTTCGGCTATGGCATTGTGCGGATCCTGACGCAGCATGTAAGAGGCTGGAATATCTTTCGAATCATCGTGATCATAAGGAGTAGAGACTGTAACTCCTGTGTGAGGTAATAGTGGTCTATAATTACCACTTTCTGGAGCTGCATTTGGGATTAACTCGTTTTCAGAAATCGTAAATCCGTGATCCGCTAAAACTACGTTACCTCTTGCAACACTTAAATTATCCATTATTGATCCGTCTACCTTAGCACTAATACAAAGTGCAAATGGAAGTGCATCTACTTCGTGCCATTTTATTTCAACTACATCTTTGCCATTCACAATATCTTCCGAATTTTCAATACCGGTTAATCGAACAGCATGTCGATGCGTAGGATCGGCATCAGCTTCAAGCCCAGTGGTAGGGCTTATGATTTCTTCAAAAACCAACACCTGTCCTATTTCCAAAGAGAAGGCCAGGTTATCAGTTCTATGAAGGGTTGCTTCTGTAGCACCTTGTGGAAGGCAGCAAGAAGAATCATCCCAGGTGTAAAACTCCAACTCGTTATGGACATACATTAAAGTTAAATCATGCTTTGATTCGAAGGCCTGAATTTCTGTTTCCTTTAATACCTTTTCCAGAATTGAATCTGTTACAGTAGCTTCTTCATTAGTTCCTTTTGTAAATAGCACGGTTCCTAATGGTAATATTGCATTATCTGCATTTCCTCCTTGCTCTACACCGACATGAACCCAGGTTCTGGAATTACAACCGTTATGAACATGATAATCCAATAATCGAGCATGGCGTCTGGCAGAAATCCGTTTTCTGGATTTAAATAAATATGCTTCCGTTGCCACAGCATCTTGATAGTAACTTAAATAATCTCCAGTATATGCCATCAATTCTACCAAGGCAACTTGTAAATCTGCTGGATTCCTTTCATTCCAGTCTGGCTTCAAAAGGCTCAATCGATCGAAGGCTAACCGTCTAAAACTAGAATAGTCTTTAGCCAGGTAGTTTATTCTTGGGCCAGGAATATTTTCTTCCTGGCAATTGTCCTCTGTCTTACAATCAAAATCGCTAGGACAATTTGCTTTAAAAGAGAATTCAACATTTGCAAGTTGAGGATCGTAGCCTAGCGGTGTATCTAAATCAGTAGCTGAATTAACCAATCTCAAGGTATAATTAGAGAAATCTCCAGCGTTGTCTACAACAATAGTAATTTTCTTATCGAGGGTACTATCAACTGAAAGCACCTTTATATTTTGGATTCTGACACCGCCTTCAATAACAAAATTATTTTCGACTAATGGATCAATTCCTACTCCATTAGGAATACCGCCGGGCTGACCGGGTAAAGGATTTAGAAAATATATCTCAAGCTTTTTCTGATTAGCTGGATCCACTTCCATATAGTCAATACCATTAATGGTAGCGCTATCACCTACTCTTAGTCGTCTTTCCAGGTTTTTACAATAATATTGCATGTTAATTAAATGGATTTCTCAAAACTTACTTCTTGATTTAATGCAAGTCCGATTTCCTTATACTGAATATCCACCCTTAATGTTGAATCTGTAACTTCAATATTAACTTCTCCTACTTCGATAACTTCGCTTAACCATTCTTGTAGAGACCCTTTCACTAAAAACTGAACTGTAGAAATCAATTCGACACTATTTGGTTCAAAAACCAATTGATTTAATCCACTACCGAAAGTTGGTCTATTAACCCTTTCTCCTGGTGAGGTAAACAGGACTTGTTTGATCATATCTCTAATATGCTCTGAACGATCTGTAACCGCAGTTCTGCCATTGGCCGCTATACGATAAGGAAAATCAATATTCATAATTATTATATTCCGGTGACTCTGGTTTGAGTAACTGTGATGAGCAAGGGTGTTCCATTTGGCGTGCATACGGCCTGGCTATCCAGTAGTAGGACAGGCATTCCGTTAGAGATAATTCTTGTAGCAGCCGTAGTCCATTGAGCTGTTACGCATGGTAAAGGATTAGAACCTGAAACAAAAGGACATCCAGCAATCGTATATGGAGCAGGTTGCATGACAATTGGTTGTCCCATCACCGTTACTCTGGGGCTAACTGTTGTTGGCATTGCTTGACCTGCGTGTGCACACATAACTGTTGCACCTGCATGTAGTAAAAATCCTGGCATCTCTAATAAGTTTTAAGTGACGACGAGAGCGCCATTATTTATTGTAGTGGTAGGGCCAGTCATGACGATACTAGCCCCTTTTCCATTCTGAATATATATGCCTGTATCATTGACGATAATTGAAGCTCCGGTAGGACTTTTTAGCATGAGTCCTCCAGTGGGATCTGGCAGGTCGCTGATCCTTAACGTGTTTTGTCCGGTCGTTTGTAAAACAATATTCGGTGAAGCAGGAATTCCTGCCAAGGCCAAAGCCGGAACTTCAGCTGCTGACCCCCAAAATCCTCCGGTCCAGATCGGGTAATCAGGATTTCCTCCTTCGAATTCTACCCAGACTCCAGAACCAATGAGTGGAACAAAATAGGCACCCATTTGTATTCCGGCCATAGGTACGCAAGGCATTGCCCAACTAGATAATCCCAGGCCCAATACATCTGGAACTTGAACCATTATTCTTCCTCTTTGCTCAGGATCAATATTATTTAGAACCAGTCCTCGATACTTTCCAAAAAACTTTCCTTCCATATTTAAAAGTTAAACAGGTATTCTAGGTAAAGTAGATACCAATCCATTTCTGGTCAGGGTGAAATTTTGTGTGTAATCTCCTTTTTTAATATTATGGGTTACGCTTTGTACATAATACAACCCATTGTATGCTTCCCCTACCCCTCTTACTCCAACCAATTCTCTGGCATTCAAGATATGCCCGTATTTTACAACGTTTAATGCTCCACTTCCTGTTACTGCATTGGATGAACTTGAAGCAACAGATAAACCTGCAGAAATCGCTTGAGTCGGACTTAAATTTGCAGTATGATTCAACATTGGAAAGTTACTTGGTGTTGGTGGTATCAATCCTAATGGTGGGTTGAGAATATCTACAGATGGAATTGGTATGGGTATTGGTGCTTTTGTTTCTTCATTTTGGATAAAAACGATTGGAATTGTGCTCGAATCTCCATTCATACTAAAATTCATTGAAGTCACATTTGTAAGCCCATCCCAATTTGCATTTAATGCCGGTTGAGGTTTACCAACCTTTATTTCGGGTCCCCAATATGCTTTATTAGTCCCAGGCACAGGACCCGGAGTAATATAAAATACATAACCTGCGTCACTTGCAAGTTTTTCAATATATTCCAAATCTTTTCCTTGATGTAAAGGAATACGCGTGGTTGGTACAGGTATATCCATGAAAACACTAGGGATGACGATAGGAATAATTCCAAACATAGCATATTTGGCGATGATCAAGGCTACTCTTGCAGAAGCCGGCATAGCCGGGTATGGGATGCCTGTGAAATCAATCATTGTCATCACTTTGGTCAAATCTCTTCCTTTAATATTTAATGTTGCGGTGCCTGCCTGTAAATCAGGTGTAAGGTTTTGATATGTAATTACGCCATCCATTAAAACTTTTTGAGAACCATTTACACTTACCACAATAATGACCCGTATGAAGGGTCCAACTTTTGCTAATAACAATAACAATTGATTGAGAAGTATGCTACTATTAAAAGCAAAATTTAATTCGAACCCACTAGGCTGTCCTGCGGCCGTAGTAACTTTTACATCTGTCAGAGAATCTATGATCGCCTTTGGTACCGGAACAGGTACCACTGGTCCTATCATCAATGACAATGTTACTTTACCTTTTAACATATTTTTCTAAAATCCCGATATACCAGTGCTTTGTGGTATACGTAAATAACGTCCTGTAAACTCGGTTAATTCTTGAGCTTTCATTGCAAGGTTTGCATCTGCAATTTGCCAAAATTGTTCTGGATCGACCAAGTATTTAGCTGTGACATTATCCAGTCTTTCTCCTTGTTTAACAAGATGTTGTTGTGTACTATAATAATAGTCGGGATGTGGGATAAATCTTCGTTTTAGGTATACAACCGGTTCGTCATTCAAGCCCTCAAACATTTTCGTTTCAGTAAAATGATAGCGACTTGTAACAGGAAAGTTATTTGTACTTAATTGACCAGACTTAAATAGTTCTTGAATTGGATCCATAATTATATTTGGTTAACACCAAGTGCTCCAAGTGCACCCGAATTGAATTTATCAGCTAATTGTTCTTTCTGTTGGTGGTAGGCCAGGTAGAGACTTCCGCCTTTATGGTCAAAGCCCATATCATCAACGGTCATCACCTTCATGGCTAAACTGATCTTAGCGCGAATGGGATTTAGATTTACATCAAAGGCTTCTTCAGTAACCGAAAAAGTCGTAATCTGAACGGGCATGACTCTATTTTTACTCCAGATAAATAACATCAAGGGGCCCTCAATGGGTATGATCTCTAAAGAGCCGGAATTCGCTAAATTATTGTTACTTATCAATTCACTGCTCTTTGGATAAATAATGGTTTCCAGAATAGATAATGCCGATTGCAAACCATCCTCTAAAGCTTGCTCATCCTTAACTTCCAGAAAATCAGTAGCATCCAATTCTACTTCGAGGGTATATGTTTCTTCAGGTGGACCAGTCAGTCGGAGGGCGTCAGTTTGATCTCCATTTGACAATCGTTTAGGCGTAAGTGATCTGGAAATGCTTTCCGGATTGTATTGTAACGGGATGATCTTCTCAACAGCGGATGTATCCGGGTCGAGTAAAACGATACCGCCTTTTAGTATTTTAGGGGAGAGGGGGGATGATGGCATATGATTATTAATGTAAATTCATTTGTATAAATTTTCTATTGCATTCCAAGTCCTAGATGTCAAACCTAATTCAGCAATTGTAAAATATATGATACCTCCTGCCTATCCCCTCCAATAAAATATATAATCGATGACATCCTTTGGGATCTGAGGTACATTATTTATTATGTAATAATCATAAATCCCTAGAGGCAAGGGAGGTAATTGGCGTTCTGCTACCTTGAACCTTTCTCTGGTCAGCAAGTTCACTTGCTTGTGAACCCCCATCTTCTTATCCCAATAAATTTTCACTGCTTCAAGTTCAGCGGCCAGACCTTCCCATAGTTTATCAGCATCAACACATTTCGCAAGACAAATTTTAGTTACTTCTATCGGTAGACCAGAGAGTTCATATTTTTGACATGCCAGGTTGCATGATTCTTCATGGGTCAATCCTTCAAAACTATCGGTCCCTGGATCGTAAGTGTAATTTTCCTCATACACACCACCGCTTAATCTATAATCATCAGGCGTTCCTTGATATTTGGGATCATTTGGTGTTCTCTTCACTTTTACTATGATCGGCGCAAAAATCTCTTCCTTGGTCAAAGCAAGATTTACGTGAGCAATTTCTCTTTCCAAATCGAAATCAATGAATCCCCTTTCACGGCTATTACGTTCACTTTGTAATTTCAAGAGCTCAATAACTGTCAACTTGTTCATCTCAACTTCCTCAGTGGAGTCTAACTCTCGCTCTCGCTGTATTATGGAAACTGCCTGAGATTGACCTTGTTGAAGAACGTGCGTCAACTCATGTGCGAGCAAATGTTTTCCTTCGTCTGAACCTGGATAATACTGCCCCTCATTAAAATAAATATCATTTCCAATTGTAAATGCTTTCGCATTAATCCCTTCGTTCATCTCAGCGGCCCGACTGTCATTGTGAATTCTAATATGATCAAAATCTACTCCAAATCGCGAAGACATATATGAATTTGTTTTACTATCCAATTGATGACCTTTGCCTCTTGAACTTTGCAATTGAATGCTTAAACTTTGATTGACCATATTCGGTGCATTGTTCAATGCTTTCCTCTGAATCAGTTTCTCTTCTTCCTCCTCGCATTTCACACATTTTCGCTGAGCCTTAAAAGAGCCTATACCTGTAATTTCATCTGCAAGTGGTTTTCGTTGTATCGATTTATTTCCTACCCGAGTTAAGGAATCTAAGTCAGACATATGAGCCACCTTATCTGCAATTCGATCTGCTTCCTGCTCATATTTATCATTTGGCGAATTGATCTTCAGTTTAGGCTGAATCATACTAATTGATGAAGGCAATATTGATATCTGACTAAAATCAAAACTATTCCCAGCATATGAATTCTTTTTTTCTTGACGATTTTTAGAATGCATTTGTTCAGCATTCTTATTCATATGAGTAGAATCGTTTTTTAAGATATTGCCAGATGTCTTGACTGCAGCTCTCATTCTACACTATTTATTCCATTAAAAATTCCACCTGCAATATCACCACCTACTTTTCCAGTACTGACATGGTCAATCAATTTCATTTCTCCTCCATTCAACTTCCGATGGTAAGGAGTGTTCGTTAGTCCACTTGAAATTCCTTGTTCAGAAATCATAGTCACAAGACGCTCTTGCACTACGAAAGTCAGTTCCTCTTTATTAAGATGGTCAAATCCCTCTAATACAATTCGGTCGATATAAATTTCAATATTATTATCTTTCATTTCAAATTAAAGATTCAGATGGACTCATATGCTTTTCCAGTTTTATATATTCATTTCGGGCTGCATTATGGATATCCAACATAGTCACAGGCTGATTTTTATTTGCTGCTGCAAAAGAAGCATTCAATGCAATGTTGCGGATGTTACCGCCGGCTACACTCAAGTTAGCTAATTTCGAGAGGCTTAACTCCTTAACAGGTGTTTGAATTGGGAAAACTCTCTTCCATATTTCACTACGCAATTGTGCATCTGGGAATGGAAATTGAATAACAAAACGTATTCTTCGAAGGAAAGCATTGTCTAATGCACTCTTCATGTTTGTTGTTAATATGGCTAGCCCCCGATATTCTTCCATCTTTTGTAGCAAATAACTTACCTCAATATTGGAATGGCGATCATGACTATCTTTCACTTCGCTTCTTTTTCCGAAGAGGGCATCTGCTTCATCGAATAATAAAATGGCGCCACTATCTTCGGCTGCATCAAATATCTTTTTAAGATTCTTTTCTGTTTCGCCAATATATTTATTGATCACCTGGCTTAAGTCAATTCTATAGAGATCCAGTTGAAGTGTATTGGCGATGACTTCCGATGCCATAGTTTTCCCTGTTCCACTTTCTCCAGAGAATAATGCACTTATTCCTAAGCCTCGATTACTTTTGCTACTAAATCCCCAGTCGTAATAAACTTTCTGGCGCTGTCTGACATGAATACAAATATCGTTTAAAATCTCTTTTTTGGCCTTGGGTAAGACCAGATCATCCCAAGTTGCAATTGCTGGAATTCGTTGAGCCAGACTGGCAAGACTAGGTCGTGTATGATTACAGCAGGACTTCCAAAGTTTTTGTCCAACAGTGGGTTTATCAGGAGAAATTGAACCGTTAGACCCGGCATTAGAAACCGCTATTTGAGCAAGGTGACTAATCGTGTGACTATCCAGACTAAATTGAGTTACTAAATTTCCAATGTCTCCATCTAAAGTTTCGGCTACAGTTCCTAATTGTTCCTTCCAGAGTAATTGCTGTTCTTCTCTCGATGGTTTTTCTACAGCGATACTTTGGATTAATCTGTTAAGACTTGTAAATCGATGTTCTGTACTTATTACAACGATTCCTTTAAGCTTGTCCAACAAGTATTTTACATGATTTATTTGGCTCTTGTCAGCACTTCTAATTTCTTTAGCGTCTAAGAATAAAACATACTGATTGAGAATGGCTTCTCTATTCCAAAGCTGCGCAAAGTTGTTTACTTCATTGAAATTGGTTGGTAGTAATTGGACAGGAAGATAATAAGTCATCAAATTATAATCTGTGAAAATGGAAGCGATAATGGCTTTTTGATCTTTAATACTTTTTCCTTCTAAGTGTATAATTGGTGTTATTCCATTATCAGTTGGCCTGGACAAATATTGGGTAATATTTCTTGCAACTTCCTGATGTGATTTTACCAGGTCTCCAAATGTAGTGATTGCAGTTACGAGTGGGCTTATTCTACCATCCATGGTATTAATCCCTGTAAGAAAGTGTAAGATTAATTCGTCAACAGAAAAAGAAGAATTCGTAAAAGTCTCATTTTTATTCACAGAAATTAGTTGCCAATACCTCAGCGGTGCATCCGGAGTAAATGCTGACCAATGTGCTTCATCAAATACTGATAAGGCAACATTTATGGTAGGAAGCCCATGTCCATCGTTGCCTTGAATTTCCACTATTAGTATTCCGAGTGATGCATCCAATTCGATTCCAATTGCCAACAACAAAACATTCATTTCAAATGGACTCAAATGAAATAATTCAACTAATGTCTTTAGTCTTGTATCCGGAGCATCTTCACTTTTAATGTTTGCAACTTCTTTTTTAGCTTTCTCTAAAAGTTTTGCACTCTTATCTGACTTGTTAGACCCAGCTAAATTGTCTCTGTACATCATTACCTTTGCCTTTACTACATTAACTTCTGCAATGAGGCATTTCTGATTTATCTCTAGCCAGTCTTCTCTTGTTACATTTGTCATTGAATCATTAAGTGTGGATCTGTATATGCCCCTAATAATGGAGCCAAAGGACTTTCGGCACCATCGACCTGAATCCTTATTAGGTAATCAGATTCTTTCACATCTGCAATTGGGAAAGTAATCGTTCCTGACTGTGTTTCATTAGGTAGCCAAGAATCTAATGGTAATAAGAAACTATATGACTTGGGGTCTTCTCCTGGTGGAGGATTAAGCTCATTTAAAAGAAGAATTGTTCTTTGGTCTTTATGAACATCAGGCTCAACGTTAATTTCTAAATCTGCAGAAGCTACGGTGGTTCCGTCACTCACAACACCAGAGACACTTGGAGCCGAAATCGATGGACTTAACACAAATGATAGTAAATTTGATTCCGCTCCTTTTCGATCAGTGGGTGGTGAGAGCATCTCTATAAAGTGTGCTACTTGTACACCCAAAATACCGGCCTTCAAATTTGCAGGAAGGATCAAACTTACTTCAGTATCAGATATGTCATCAGCAACCGGAACAAAGGATTCCCCATTTATCAGTATAGTCATTGGATCTCTTTTAAGCTGCGTTCCTCTTATGAATAATCGGTGCCCCACGATTATCCTTTGATTAGCTAAAATGGGTTCATTTACAGCAACCTGAGATAATATTTTTTCAATAATTGGTTGTTTGAAGGGAACCGTATAAAATCTACGTTCCTTAACAGGCAAAGGATTAAGCGTAGACTTATTACTTTCAATCAGGACCACTGTGGCCTGATAAGCAGAGCATGGGCGATAGCTAGTCTGAAATGCAGTCCATATTCTGGACATCTCTTCCGTATTAATATTTTCGTTCGTAATTTTAATCTGTTCGATTTGCTCAGCCAGTTCTGATGTTGCCAATGCTAAGAGATTAGCCGGAAGCCTTCCATTAGGATCACTCGGTGAGGCCGCTGTTAACGAAGTACGAATGGCACTCCGAGCTAAAACAGGATTTTCATGAAGCAATTGCATACCGAATCCAAGAAGAATTTCTGAATGGAGTTCGCTTTCACCAAATGCAGTAAGTAAATAATGTAAGTTAAGCGCAAGAGGTGGATTGTTAACAATATCTCCCCTTCCATTCCTTGACGGATATCCCAAATTACTCAAACCCGTATTGGGCGTAACACGATACATGAAAATATTGAGCTGCGATGTATTACCAGTACCTGCTGCTTCTATTTGCCCCGGAGAAAGAGATGTTACGTTTATTGCCGTTCCAATTGCGGACGCTACGTCATTATTAATTAAACCGTCGTTTAATAAATCCTTTAAGATATGCGTGACAGATGCAATTCCTAATGCGGTACTCATTATTATTTGTCAGATGATTTTTTAAGAAATTGCTCTAAAGTCATCGCTGATTTATTTTGTTTTTTAGCCTTAATTTCCTTGACAGGAGCTTGTTTTACTGCCTTTATATCGATCCGTCCAATTTGAATCTTTATTGTCGGCGCTTTTTCTTCGGTTGAGCTATTATTTGTACTATGAACATTTAAATTCTTTTCGCTAAAATTTCTAACGATGAGATTTGATATTAGCTTCTGGTGAATTTCCTTAATATGACTTACTCGTTCTCTTTTAAGTTGGTTAGACGAGGAATTATCTTCTGTATTTGGTTTTGGTATTTTAGCTGTGGTAACTGAACCAGAAAGATCAACCTTAGCCTTAACTAAGGTGTCCACAATTTTCTTTTCATTACTTACTAAATCACTTTTATCATTTCTTCTTTCGACTTGCTTCAATTTGATAATTTCATCCGCTTTGGTAGTTTTAACCGGATTGCCAGATGGATTATCTATTCTAATTTTAGACTTCTTTGTTGGTCTCGGTTTGATGGAAGAAAGATTCTCCGTATTTGTAGCGGGTGGTAATAATTCTTTGGGTGATATAGGAATATCATCAATCGATGTATTTGGTTTCTTAAAATTTTCTACAGACTTGTTCCTTAAACCTTCAGATTGAGTAGAAGAAGGCTTGACATTCACTCTTGCAAAATCTGTAGATTCTGGGATAGAATCAAAATTAGATTGTACGCTTTCAAAAACACTCCTTTCTCTGGGACGAACTACATTATCAGTTGAGACATGTCGATTTATAATATTGGTCAAAAACTGACTCATCCTTTAATCATATTAATGTAAAGGTTTCGTCTGAATCGACTCATTCCCAAAATGGCATCCTCTGTCCAATTGAAATTTTTAGCCAATAAATAAATATCCTGCATCAACCGAATCGCCCATTCATTGATCTCAGTCCATAAGTATTGCATTATATCAAAAGTTGCATTCCATTCATTGTTACATTCAGAGCAAGACAAATTCACAACAATATTGGCTTGCGGATCTTTTTCTTCCATCTTTTGGAGGAGTTTGTTTTTCAATTCCTCAGAAATATCATCCTGTTTTTCCTTTGTTAAATTTGTATCGATAATGCATTTTTGAATCAGCTGATCGACTTGTCCTTCGTTATTACTCTGGTTTATTGTTTCTATAATATCAAAGCTATTCGGGAGTCTGAAACTAATCTGTTGTTCATTATGGACCAAATCAATTGGCGTCACACGTACTTCATTTTTAATAGTTTGAAGTTTTAAAACATCAATTGGTGTTTCCCATTCCATTTTCTGGCCACATGCTGTACAATTGGAAGTATTTTGAAATACAGTGCCAAAGAGTTTTTCGCGGATATGCAATAACCGGGCATCTCTTTCTCCAATTGAGAAGAAAGCTATTTGATGTGAATTATATTCGGAATAAGCACAGGAGATTAGATACAAATTGGTTTCTATCAATGAGTGATTCAAACCAAATTCCCAAATAGATAATAAATCTTTATCGCTAATATTATTCAAAGCGTACTGATTATTCAGGTTCGGTGTGTGTGGGTTCACTTGGTTCAGTAACGTCATAATCTCTTTCCCAACCTTCATTTTGAAGTGTTAGGGATTGAATTGCTACTGCATTCCCACTTGCATCCAATTCAGGGAAAGCCGTAAATTCCGAAACCCAACATCTGAAAACTTTATAGGCTATAGCCAATTGTCCAGCTGCGTTATAAACTTCAATAATGATATCTTTTCTAAAATCAGCAAGTGAAACTTCTGATCCTAATCCTGAACCATGATTCCAAACTTTATTTGCCCATACTTCAAATTCAGTATCATGTGTGACACCTCTTTCGATAGAAATGGCTTCATATTTAGATTGTCCTGGCGATTTTCTTACCGTACTGGGATCACCTCCTTCACGATGTTCTACTGCTTCTGTAGTTCTTTTTAAAGCGCCTACTTTACTGACTCCGGCTACATACTTTCCACCCCATTTTATACGGAATTTAAAGTTTTTATAGGGATCAAAGCGTTGTGCATTTACAGTGAATTGTGCCATAATATTCTAATTTTTTATGTGTCAATTTGACCAGTTAATTGTTGGATTTTAATAAAAACAAACTCTGCAGGTTTTAAAGGTGCAAAGCCTACTACTATATTTACGACTCCCAGATTAATATCATTTTGTGTCGTCGTTTCGCTATCGCATTTTACCAAGTAAGCATCCTTTGGAGATGTACCTTGAAATGCACCTTGTTTGAATAAGTTATTCATAAAGGCACCTACATTAAGTCGGATCTGAGCCCACAGCGGTTCATCGTTTGGTTCGAATACGACCCATTGTGTCCCTCTGAAAAGGCTTTCCTCAAGGAATAAAGCCAATCTTCTGACAGGTACATATTTCCATTCAGACGCCAGAGCGTCAGCGCCTTCCATCGTTCTTGCTCCCCAGTTGATTATACCGTAAACTGGAAAATTTCGAATACAATTGATCCCTAAAGGATTAAGTACGCCATTTTCCTGATCGCTTAGAACATAGTCTATCTGAGAAACATTACGCAATGTTGCCTCTGTTCCTGCTGGTGCTTTCCAAACACCTCTATTCGTATCTGTTCTGGAATAAAGACCTGCTATAGTACCAGAAGCACCTACTGATCTTAACCTAAATTCATTTAAAGGGTCAGGAATTCTTACCCGGGGAAAATAAAGCGCTGCGTTTTTACTTCTAATCAGACTTCCTTTTCCAGCTCTCCAGTTTTTTACTTTCTGCATTGTATTCTCATCAACTGGAGTTTCAAGAATGAAAAAGGCTCTTTTCAGTTCACAGTAAACCAACGCCGCACTTAATGCAGCATCAAAACTATCACTATCCGTCCCGGTAATCGGTATGCACATAATATTAAACAAGTCCACATCTTCTAATGCATAGATTCCAGTTTTACTATTTAAGCTACCGATTATAGCGCCGCTATCAGGAACTGTGCCATCACTTCCAAGCTCGGCATCTGCTCCAGAAGAATCTAATTGTGCAGTTGTAAGGGCATGAGGATCCGCTCCAGCAGCGTCCAAACCAAGAATGTATTCCTGTAAGTTTGGTGGAATCGCTGAATCCAATAAGAGATTTGTAATATTGGAACTTGCGCCAGAGAAGGATATAATAGTTTCTGCCGGACCTGGACCAGCCAGAACTTGAAGTTGACTTCCCATTTCATTAACGGATGCACCAGAAAGAATTTTATTAGTGGGATCTACTGCTCGAATAGCATCTTCCAGATAGACCGCTAATTCAGCCAAAGTATAATCCGTTGTGGTAGTTTGTAAAGTAATATTCCCAGCTGCAACTCCATTAATCAAAATTTCGAAGTCTGCTGGAACTGGCGCATCCATGCCTATTTGAGCAGGATTTACATGTATACCTGAAACAGTTCCGTTTGCCGCAGGAGGATTTGAACCAAGAGTAACATCATCCACTGAAATAATTTGGGATCCTGAGCTTCCGTCATTAATTACGATATCAACAGAATTTGTTTGGTCAGCTGTTCTGGTAAGGTTTAACCATGATTCTTGTCTAAGTACAATACCAGAATCGTTGTATTCTGATACATTCATATTAAAATCGTTAGCAACAGTTGTGTTATGATCTATTCTGATTTGGACATTATTCCCCCAGGTTCCTTCATATTTCGCTCTAAAACGTATCGATTCGGCATTAGATCCTACCAGCTCATCGATGGTAACATTTGCCGCATTCAGGCTTCCTGATGCAACTCTAATCACATAGGCTTGAGTCCCGCCATTCAAAAAGAATTGCTGAATGGCATAGCTGGCTTCACTGTCAGAATTCAAACCGCCAAAAATGCGATCGAAGTCTCCCATGTTAAAAATTTGGACGGCTTTATCTACGGGTCCTTTCGTAAAATATCCGATGAATGCTGCCACTGCGGTAGAAACTCCAGTGATCGTTCGGACGCCGCTGGGTATCTCTTCTATGTATACCCCAGGGTAAGTTGGTTGTGTTGGCATGACGGTAAATTTTTATTGATGATTATTTTATGATTTACAATACCCACATTACTAAAATCAGGACTAGAGATTATTAGGGGTATCATGGAATATCATGGAGGAGAAAAATGCCGAGTCTTTATGAGTTCTTTAGATATTTGACCGAGCATAGCTTCGCCACTTCAGTCACATTCGACTAAATTTGGGGCATTAAATATTAATGCTAAATCCGGACCGGATGTGCTTTGACATAGATTGAAAATTTCAGGATTCGATCTTCGATTGAAAGCTTTTCACGCCCATTGTTTAGCTTGAAAAACACAGTCAGACGACCAGTAAACCTGGAATTTCATTATTATGATAACACGCTATTCTCGATCTTAAAAAATTATTCAGTTATCTTTTGAAACACTTCCACAAACTCTCCTTCGTCAATCAAGTGTTTCACTACGGTCCTTACATTTTCAATCGAACAATCGTCAATTAACAGCATATTTTTGGAGAAGAAGTACTTCCCTTTCATGTATTCGCCCGTTTTAAAATGTTGCAATTTCAATTCATTGATATTATCATATGAGAAAAAAGAGGCTGCATATTTAGTTGTCTTTTGGGGCGGATCGCATGTCTCCACGAGTACAATAACATCTGTATTTTCATTTTTAGGATCGATTTCCCCTTCACCAGGGTTTGAATCGGCAGATAAATACAAGTCTTTTATACATAGGCCCATTGTAGCAAGTCGTAAGGTATTATCCATTCAGCATACCTGGTTCGATCAAATTATTTCAATTGTTCTATAAGGTCGGTAAACAATACATGTAAGACAATTGCAATCTGATTAAATACCTGTTTGATAGTTTTAACGGGCGATATCGGGAATTAACGTTGGGTTGCTAAAGGTGAACCACTTGTTTTAAAAACTCACATTTTTTTCTTTTGGAAACGGGGACACAGGACTTGTCCCTAAGCACGATTGTTCCTTCGCGTAAGTATCTCCTAACATATGCAAGATTAATTAAATGTGATTTATGGGGCGAGAAAAAATGGTAGGGTTCCAATAGTTTTATGAACACACCTATGTTGTAAGAACTGACGATGTCTGTTTGGGTGGTGGTAACTACCCGGGTGCATTTTTGAAGACCCTCACAACGAATAATATTTTTAACTGGAATGAACTCGTATCCTTCCATCGTTGGTATTCCTATAAGTTCGTTCGCCCTTCGTTCATGAAGTAGTTTCTCCAACAAGAGCTTGTTTTTTTTTCCTTCCTCCTTAATCAAGAAGCGTTGTTTGAATTTTGCAACTATTGTCATTAATGCCTTGTCCTGTAATGGACGGGATAAGAATCCTACTGGATTTAATTGAATAGCATTAGTGGTATAGTTGATTGTGTTCGATACAAATATAAATTCTGTACTTGATCGGGCGGAGCGGTTCACATTGTCGATTAAATCAACGAATGGAGAAACTGGATTGATGAAAACCAGGTCTGGATCCTTATTATTTAACAGATGATTAGCTTCTTCGAAAGTTTGTGCAACACCAATGACCTCAAAAAATGGGCAACATTGATCAATTTTCATTTTCAATGATTCCCGGGCTTTGGATTCCCCTTCTATTATGAGCGTACTGATCATGCTCTTCTCGGGTTTAGTCGTGAAGAAATTAAACAATTACTGCAAACCTTTTCTTACCGCTGGAATTCATTTAGACAAACGATGACATAATAACTTCCAGTGCTTACAATGAGATTGTTGAGAATCATTGCATGATGCTTGTGTGAAGGGATGTACTTCAAGGATTTAGGACAGTTAGTTTATGGAAAGCCGCTAATTACGATCTTTCATAGAAAGGTTCACTGGAATAGTCTACACTTGCGCTAAACAGATGGTTTTATGGTAGCAACCATATATTACCCAATTCAGACAACAATATTGGCTACCTAACATAGTTCGTGAACATCCTGTCCCCAAAACGAACAAACCCTTCCACCGAAGTTATACTTTATTTTCCAAATTTGCAATAGTGCAATATTGACGGATGTATGACAAAGTGCAGTAATATCGATCTTTTAGAATCCAAAAGAATAAATCATCGTGTCAAATCTGGTAAGTTAATAACTGCTCAAAATAATACTTCAATCATGGTGTACTCGGGCCAATTGGCCTTCGAACCGCGCGTATTCCTCCAGCCAGATCGACAGCATCCGGATCAGCATGGTTTTCCAGTGCGGTTTTCGCATTTTCAAGTTCCTGGCGTCTTCTTTCCAATCTTCTTGATTCTATAAGTATTTTGTCCAGTTGATTGTTGATCTCTTCTTTCGTAAGGGTTTCAACAGAACGATTAGATAATCTTTCTTCCAGAAGCTCCAAAGTGAAAAGGCCGGTAAAACGAAAAACGAGTAGAAGAGCAACGAAAAATGCCGCTGGACCAGCGAGTTTAATATTAACTCCTAGTACTGTTCCTTCCACATCGGCCGCTGAGATTCCGAAGTAAAGAATCATAGTGCTAACGAGTGCAACGATTAGCAGCCCAAATATGCGCAGTTCTGTTCGATAACCATTCATTTACTTTACCTATTACTTACATCAATATAATCATCTGCATTATTGGATAACATATCGGAATACAGCAAATGATGAATTTTACTACCCACTGCTCCGTCTGTATAGTTAAATACAACTTCTATATCAAATTCTCCCCAAGTCCAGATTTCAAGAGGGAATCCGTCACTTGCATCATATATCTCTCTTCGTGGAAATCTAAACGTTGGATGTAAGTTATACTCTACACTTTCCAACTTACTCAAATCGCCCTCTACATAAATTTTTAAATTAAAATGTTCACGTCCTTTTGCACTGAATTTTCTATATGGAATTTTCCCATTTATCTTTACAACTTCATGCTTTATTTCTAGTCCGATTGGTTCTCGCATCTCAAGTAATCTTTTTTCAAGCGCTCAAAAAACTCATTCTATTTTCGATACAACTTCGAATGGCGTCTTTCTATGTACAATATTCAATAAAAATGTTCAGAATGTCAAGTAAGATAACTTTTGAGGACCAATGTAGGCCGCCCAACATGTTGTCAAAGTCATATGCCTTCTGTTTTTCTGCATATCCTGAATGGTAGGAATTATGTCGTCAAAGCCTATCTCCCAGTGGAGGCTGGTAGAACCAACATAGTAGCGAGCTATTGATTCAGTGTTAATAATATAAGTTGTTTCCATTCTGCCGGATTGAGTCGTCCTAAAATAGGTTGACAGTTTTTGGATAAGATTAAATTGAACCAGTGGGGCTTTCCTCACTGGTTTTTTCATGAACGAAATTAGGTGTTTTCATACCTAAACTCAAATGCGGTCTTTTATCATTGTATGTGTTAATGGATTCATTGATGAGTTTGTCTAACTCTTTACCAGTGTTACATCTGTGTATAAGAAATTCTTGTTTAAGAATTCCATTGATTCTTTCGGCCAGAGCATTTTGGTAACAATCATATCCTTCTGTCATTGATGGAGTTACTGACCTGGATCTTAATTCGTTTTGATAGATCGAAGAACAATACTGTAGCCCTCTGTCCGAATGATGGACTAATGGATTGTTAGTTATGCGTTGTTTTAGAGCCATTTTCAGAGCTTGAACCACATTTTCAGCACTCATATCATCACTAAGCTTGTAGCCCATTATCTTCCTACTGTATGCATCTGTCACCAGGGAAAGATAATGCGTCCTTTCTCTGCTTTTGATGTAGGTTATATCACTTACAAATACTTGTTCTGTTCTCTCTACATCTTCTTCCTTCATTAGATTTGGATACTTTCTTAACCAGTGTTTGGAGTCCGTTGTTTTTGTGTAATTCTTTTTACGCTTTATTAGCATATTCTCTGAACGTAAATAGGCAAACAAAGCATCTCTGCCCATCTTGATATCCAATCGTTCCATTTGAGGCTTAAGCAAATAGTATAACTTTCGCGTGCCAATCCTAGGCATTTCCATCCTTATGGATTGTACCATTGACTTAATCTGTAAATTCTTTTCCAACCGTTTAACTGATCTACTGTAGGCTTGATATATGGCCTGTCTACTTATCCCAAACAATCGACAACATCTTGATAAACTTACTTGTTTCTCTTCTCGGATAATTTGGATTGTTTGGGTAAATACTTTTTTCTAAGTGACGTACCATATTGCTGATCAGAGATGTCTATCATCTTATTTAGTATCGCATTTTTCAATCGCTCATCTGATAGCTCCTTCTCCAAACGTTTGATCTTTTGTGCAGGCGTTTCTTTCCGCTTTGGACTTGACATATAATGAATACTTGGTTTTGTCCAATCCAAGGTACCATGTTTCCGTAACCACATCAAAACAGTGCTGCGGCCTTGTATCCCATATGC
Organism: Saprospiraceae bacterium; assembly: GCA_965249735.1. GTDB lineage: Bacteria > Bacteroidota > Bacteroidia > Chitinophagales > Saprospiraceae > JANQSS01. Next base: position 310,738 of record CBDFMS010000019.1, read on the forward strand.
CTTTTGTGCTTGCTTGTATGTCATTTCGCCTTCTTCCACTTGCGAAATAACTGCCAGTTTAAAGCCTAAATTGTAATCTCTCTGTGTTCGCCTTTTCTTCGGCTCTTTTGATCCTTTCATTAATAAGTCGTTTTTATGTCAACTTATTTTAGGACGGGACAATGAAATAAAAAAAGGCCACTGACTTTCATCAGTGACCTTATAGCCAAGTCGGGGTGGCAGGATTCGAACCTGCGGCCCCCTGCTCCCAAAGCAGGTGCGCTAACCGGACTGCGCTACACCCCGAAAATAGGTGTGTGTTTGAGTGTGAGTGTGGGTGTGTTTTTTTATGGGTGTGGGTGTGGTAATTATTTTAGTCCACGGATCATACCCAGCATCATTTTACTTATTTGTTCATAATCATTATAAAAATGATTATAAAGGTCTTCCTCCATTAATTGTGTATCCAAACAGATGTGTAATATACTCACACATTCATTTACTGAAGCACGGGCTCTGATATAAAATTGCTTTTTATCAGCTGAAGACATTCTTCCGGTGCCTTCCGATAAGTTCAACATGATTGAAAGCGATGCCCGTTTCAGTTGATCCATGATATACGGATGTTGTTTCTGTCTTTCAAAAATAAAGGGTAACAAATCTTTATTCAATACCCTGATTTTCTGATATACATCCAGCTTCTCAAAATCAAACATCTCTCTTATCATTTAATTCAAGCTCACATCCACACTCTCACACTCAAACTCACACCCACTCTCACACTCCTTTTAGCGGTGACGGAGGGATTCGAACCCCCGAGCCCCGTTTCCAGGACTGCCAGTTTAGCAAACTGGTGGTTTCAGCCACTCACCCACGTCACCTGGATTTTTGGATGAATCTCTAAAGCTCGACAAATATAGAAATAGGAACATAAAAACGATAAAATTGCAATGATAATCGCGTGTATATTCCTGATACAAATACTTTGTGTCGGAAGAAAAAAAAAGCCTCGTCCAAAGTTAGGACAAGGCTTTTAAAATTTTCATGCTCATAGAGCAATGAAAAAAATATGGCAGCGACCTACTCTCCCAGCAGTACTAGTACCATCGGCGCTGAAGGGCTTAACTTCTCTGTTCGGAATGGTAAGAGGTGGAACCCCTTCGCTATAGCCACCATAAAAATTTGAGAATATCCATTGATATTCTTATGTCGTTTTACAAAGTAAAAAAACAGATGGAGCAGAAAAACAAAGTACTGAAATTATATCCTATGTATATACTAATTGATTCGATCTTCATTTGTGCGAACACAAGTTCGGAAAGAATAAAAGAATAAAAAAGGAAGCTTTCGGGTAATTAGTACTACTCGGCTACGACTGTCACCAGCCTTCGACCTATAGCCTATCAACCCTGTCATCTACAGGGACCCTTCTTCCAATAAATTGGAATGGAATACTCATCTTGGAGTTGGCTTCGCGCTTAGATGCTTTCAGCGCTTATCCAGACCATACATAGCTACCCAGCAATGCACCTTCCGGCACAACTGGTACACTAGAGGTATGTCCGACTCGGTCCTCTCGTACTAGAGTCAGCCCTCCTCAATATTCCTACGCCCACAACAGATAGGGACCGAACTGTCTTGCGACGTTCTGAACCCAGCTCGCGTGCCACTTTAATGGGCGAACAGCCCAACCCTTGGGACCTTCTTCAGCCCCAGGATGTGACGAGCCGACATCGAGGTGCCAAACCTCCCCGTCGATATGAGCTCTTGGGGGAGATCAGCCT
>CBDFMS010000019.1:317500-324840 GCA_965249735.1 Saprospiraceae bacterium
TACGATTCTAAAATCAGCAGTGAATTCCAGATCTACCGTTACATTGGCCCGGTCGATATGATAAAACAAGTCTCTGGCGATATACAAATCTCCATTATTATCTCTTACAGCCGCATCATTGGAAGACGCAGAACAGACGGCGCTGGAGACATAGAATAATTGCTTTTCACATGTGACATCTTCAAGCTCTTCGTTGGAATCACAGGAAATCATACCGAGTGCCAGTATGAAAATAAATAGATAGGATATGTTCATCGTTCTCATCATAGGGCAAACGCCCGACGGTGGCTCAACGTTGCCACTCATCTTTAGAAAAATCACCTCAGTAGTGTAGATTACATTATTTCAGAATGGTAAAGGCCGTTCGTCGATTGGCCTGGTGCTGATCTTCAGAGCATGATTCACAATCACAAACTACAGCCGGCCGTTGCTCTCCATAACCCACAGCACGCATGCGCCGTGCATCTATCCCAAGTGCCGTCAAGTAGGTTACTGCAGATTGAGCTCGTCGTTGAGAAAGTTCTGCATTGTAGATTTCAAGACCACGACAATCGGTATGGGATGACAATTCAATTTTGATATCCGGGTTGGCTTTCAATAAGTCCGCTAACTCCTCCAATGAAGGCTCCGCATCTTCTCGAATATTCCATTTGTCAAAATCGTAATATATATTCTCCAATACGATTTCTTTGTTATAGACGATGGGGTCCAATACGATGTGGACAATGTAGGTCTTTCCTCCAGCCTCCTTTTCATCTGAGTTCAATTTTACTTCAACAAATTGCGTATTGCTCAAATATCCGCGGTTCTGAGCGATAAAACGATATGGACCTTCCTCATTCAGGTTATACTTGAATTCGCCTGACTCCTCCACGATGAGTACAGGAAACCGATCATTATTCTGAATTTGAACCTGTGCTCCGGGGAGCGGACGTGTTCCCATTTTTCGGCTATTCGGATCACCGGGTATTTCATATATATGTTCAAGTACTTTGCCTTCAATTACAATTTCGAAATCTCGAACTTTGATATCCGAAGTATCAGATGTTTTTAATTTTTTCTCTTCGAAAATATAAATATCGTCTGACTGACTACCCTTTCTGTTTGATGAAATATAGAATCGCATTTTCGTTGTGGGGTCCTCTTTAAACCCAGGGTCAAAAACAAAACCGAAATCATCACCTCCGGAATTAATTGGTGGTTTTAAGTTCACAGCAGGTGTCCATCCGTCCGGTGAAACAAATTTGGAAAAATATAAATCGAGGCCGCCCATTCCAATCAGCCCATCAGAAGCAAAAAACAATGTATCACCCTGCATAACCGGAAATTTTTCATCCGCCGATGTATTAATGCCCGGAGGCAGCAGGATCGGTGTTGCCCAGGAATCATCATCTTTATATGTTACCCATAAATCGCGACCTCCTATTCCTTCCGGATCGTCTGAAGAAAAAATAATTCCTCTGTCTGCGTTAAAGAATGTAGGATGACCGTAGTTGATCCGATCGATGCAAAAGGATAACATTTTGAAGGTTGTCCAGTTCTGTTCTCTTTCGCTCCAACTCGCCTCTATAAGTTTGCACGATTCGATAATCGCATCCTCTCTGTCTGATCCGCATTGGGTATACACGGCGTGCGTCAGATCCTTGTTAAATGTGATGCTGGCTTCGTTGAAAGGCGAATTAATTTTATTCAATAATTTATCCAGCTTTGATTCTTCCCTTGTCCGGTAAAAATCCATGAACTGATTTCCGGTCCAATGATATTCCTCCCCTATCGATTCAGTTCGATCACTGTTAAACACGATAATATCATCATAAAATACCGGTGAGAAGTCTGAAAAAGGAGAATTGAATTTAGCTCGTGTGATGACGTATTTATTTGGGTTTTGCTCACTGATCCATTGCTTTGCAGCATCACAACTTTTTACGGCAATATCCCATGCTTCATTCTGACCATAGTCTTCGATCAATTTCGCATACAACTTTTTGGCATTGGTGTATTGCTGCGCTCTCAATACAGCTCCGGCATAAGCCTCCAGGCTCACCTGGTTTTTGCTGATCTCGTAGGCGCTGCGATACCATCGAATGGAAGAAACATCCTGATTCATCAAGCGATAAGATTCACCGACGAGAAATGACTTTCTCGCTTCCACATCTTTAAATTTTGTTTTCTCGATTTCTTCCTGGAGCAGTGTGACAGCCAATGGGTATCGTTTGTACTCAAACGCATCATCGCCGGTGGTGATACGGGATACCGGATTACAGGCCACCATTATGGTTACGCTAACCAGCAAATAGAGTAGAAATCTTTGCATGCACAACATTAACGATTGAAAGTAATATTTATATATGTAATCACGAAAGTTCAAGTCTATGCGCATTCGAATGGGTTGAAGGTTATAATACCGACTAACATTTTGGGAAATGAGTGTTGCTAACTCAGAAATGCCTCTTTTAATTACTGCACAGCATCCTGGGACAAGTTATTTCAAATCTATAACCCCAATTTTTGTTTCAGTTCCGGAGGTAGTCGATAACCCAGTTGTGTAGCGCGTATTGCATACCTACGCGCTTCTTCTATATTTCCTAATTGAAAATAAGCCTGCGCCAAACAATAATTATTAATTGGATCATCCGGTTTCAACTTGTAGCTGACACTGCAGTCCGACATGGCATCATTTGGTCTTCCGGCATTCAAATACATAATTCCCCGGTTCATGTGAATTTTGAAATCTTTCCCTTTTTTCAATTCCAATGCACGCTTAAAGTCAGCTTCGGACTCTTTATATCGATTTAATTGAGCTAAATTAATTGCACGATTTTGGAAAAACTTAGACTTCTCAGCATCCAATTGGATAGCCTTATTAAAATTCGGTAATGATTCTTGTAGTTTTCCTTGTCGAGCTAAAATAGTTCCTCTCAAATCATAAACTGATGCGTCATCGGGATTTATTTTTTGTGCTATTTCAATATCTGATAGAGCATCAATATATCGTCCCTGTTTGACACGGTACCGGCCTCGACTTACCCACGCCTGCAACGCTTTATCAGGATATTCATTGAGCACTTGAGTCCAGAGTGTTTCACTATCTTTCCAAACCCCGATTTGACTCCTTGTGACTGTGATTAAATAGATTGCAAATATTCCGGCTCCTACTAAGACACCTGTGCGCAGCATTTTTCCTTTCGCCTGATCTAAATAATAACCAATGCCAAAAAATACTCCGATATAGGGTATATAACTATACCGATCTGCCATGATTGCTCTACCTACTGATACAAACTGAAGTACCAAAGCAACCGTGATGAGATAAAACAATATCCCAAATACGACAGGTCGGATTTTTTTATGTAAAAGTATTGGTGTTATCACAACGATGGCCGCCAGGATGGGCATAAATGTATATAGGGATGTTGACGCCTCTACCGCCGTGGGGTATGGATAAAATGTAGCAAGTTGAAATGGTACAATGGCTTTGACCAGGTACATGATAAATCCGTAAGCTGCAAACATGATACGTTGAAAAATGGTCAGCGATTCAAAGTCGGCAATTGCAGATTGAGCTTGAATTTTTGAAGCTGCGACACCAAATCCGAGGGATACGATAAAAAAAGGAATCTTTTCCAACAGCACCATTTTATTCAAAGGCCGATCTTGCCTATACCAATCGATCAGGATTAATATAACCGGAAAAACAACCGCCATGGCCTTCGAAAGTACTGATAACAAAAAGAGTAAAAATGCCAGATACAAATACTTCTTTTCTAACTTCTTTATATAGCGTAAATAGCTAATCAGTCCACCCACAAAAAACGTACAATACAAGACGTCCTTTCTTTCGGAAATCCAGGCGACAGATTCTACATGTAGCGGATGAATTCCAAAAATTAGAGCAGTGAAAGCCGCTGTCAACCAGCTTCTTTCAGGTGCCAATCGACGTACGAAAACAAACACCAAGCCGGTCGCACACAGATGAAAAATGAGGTTTGTCAAATGATATCCAAACGCATCCTCTCCCCAAAATACATGATCGATGCCCAGTGAAATCATCGTCAGTGGATGATAATTTGACGAGAACGATTGTGTGAGTAGAGCCATCCAATCATGGGTCTGTAAATAGATGTTTTCAAGTACATACACCTGGTCATCCCAATTGGTCCAGCCGTTGTTTAAACTTGGTAAATAGACCAGGAGCGTGATGAGAAGTAAGCCACCTAATATCAGCCAATTCTTGTAATTAGGTTTCGCGACAGTTTTACGTCCTTTCGCAGACTTGGTACCGGCACCTTTCTTTTTGTGTTTAGATTTACTCATACATATCGCGTACGTGAATTATTCCAAGGTAAAAAATAATAATGAACGGAAGACATGGAGTGCTACCTATTCATCCTATTTCCTGAAAATCTTAAAAAAAACGCCTATCCGGATGAAACCAGATAGGCGCATTATTAAATTAATATTGAAATACCCTAAGATTTACTCTTAGAATATTGTCTTCGTTTTACGGCTTTAGGAGAGGCCATTTCATCGGTTAAATCGTGTACGATTGGAGTCGCAACAAAAATAGATGAATAGGTACCAACAATAATACCTACGACCAATGCAAAAGCAAATCCTTTGATGCTGCCACCACCAAACACAAACAGAATACTAACAACAAACAAAGTGGTCAAAGAGGTGATTACAGTCCGACTCACAGTCGAATTGATCGCCATATTAACGACTTCTGATTTGGATCTATTGATATAGATACCAAGGAATTCCCGGATCCGGTCAAAAACCACAACCGTGTCATTAATTGAGTATCCGATTACCGTTAGTAATGCCGCAATAAATGCCTGATCAATTTCCATTGAAAAAGGCAGTATACCGTGGAATAATGAAAATATCCCCAATACAATGATACTATCATGGAATAGGGCTGCCACGGCACCAAGACTGTATTGCCACTTATTAAATCGTAAGAAGATATACAGGAATATCAGGAGCAGGGCAAACGCTGCGGCTTTGACCGAACTGCTCTTGATGTCATCTGCAATCGTCGGTCCAACTTTGCTACTAGAAGTCAAGTGTGTGCCCCGACCATCAGGATTTTTAAAATTGGCTAATTCCAAATTTCCTCCGACAACCTGATTCACTCCATTGAACATGGTTTCGGTAACCAGGTCCTGAGCCTCATTTCCCGTTTCATCGATTAAATAACTCGTTGTTACATTAAAGGTATTGGCTAAATCGACAGCCTTAACCGTGGTTGGCGCTCCTTCAAACGCCGTTTCAAGCGCCGCACGCAAATCTTCAGCTGCAACATTGACAGAGTTATCAAATTCAACATTATATGAATACCCACCTTTGAAATCAACTCCGAATTCAAATCCACGGGTCATGATCGAAAGCCCACTAAGGACAATTAAAACGAGTGATATTCCATATCCAAGTTTCCGTTTGCCCAACCAATCGATATTCAGATTGGCTAACCAGCTCTTTGACCAATTTGTCCAAAAAGCGAGTTCACGGCCTTTGCCTGTCCACCAATCGATCAGCAACCGACCTAACAGCACCGCTGTTATGAGGGAAGAAATTACACCGATGATCAAGACAACAGCAAATCCTTTTATTGGACCTAAACCAAAGTATGCCAATACAATGGCAACGAGTATCGTCGTTACGTTGGCATCGATGATAGCAGAATAAGAATGTTTAAACCCATCAGCGATGGCCGTCCTGAGCGTTTTTCCAATTCTTAGCTCTTCGCGAATACGCTCATAAATGATTACGTTGGCATCCACCGCCATACCAATGGTCAGCAAGATACCTGCGATTCCGGGCAAGGTGAGTACCGTTCCAATTGACGATAGCGCACCGAAAATGAAGAATAGGTTTGCAAACAAGGCGACAATCGATATGATACCACCGGTACTATAGTATAGAATCATGAACAGTACCAGGAGTAGAAATCCTATTAATAATGATCGTGAACTCCTCGATATATTATCCTTTCCTAATGAAGGACCGACGAGTGTTTCTTGAATGATTTGTGTTTCAGCCGGCAGTTTTCCAATTTCGAGAACATTGGCCAAATCTTGCCCTTCCTGAATGGTAAAATCTCCGGTAATAGAAGAATTCCCATTCATAATCGGAACACGTACACTTGGAGCAGATACAACTTCATCATCCAGTACAATGGCAATTTCACGGTTATTATCCTGTGAAGCAGCTGTTGTCATCTGGCCCCAGGTTTGTGCACCATTTTGATCCATACTTAAGGTTACTTCTACTTCACCTGTTGTTGGATCCGGCTGTGAAGTAGCACGTACAACCCGATCACCAAGTAAAGGTGCATACTCGCTGCCTCTTTCCTTTTTAATCATATGCAACTTATACAACCCTGTTTCTTCTCCGGTTGCATAATCCCGATGGGGTTTGTACGACCATAAGAAAACCAGATCCGCAGGAAACAATGCTAGGATATCGGCCCGTTCCAGAATTTGATTGATAGCGGCTTTTTTATTCCGCTCAGCTGTACCGGCCACATGTTGTGGAAAAGACAATTGTCCTGTTTGACCATTTAAGGTCAACATACTCAATAACGGTCCTCCGGTTTCAAATGGATTACTTACAAGTTCTGTCGTATCGAATCCTGCCGGTAAGGAATCGACCGGATTCCCCACAGAGTCATATGTAATTTCATACAGCGGCACTATTTCAAAATCAGGCACATCCTCGAGAATACTTGTGTCACCTGATTGTTCTACTTTCAGTCTTCGATCAGCTTTAATAAAAGCTTCCTGGATACCTGGAGTAATTCGAAAGACGTTCCAAAATTCGAGTTCAGCACTAGCCTGAAGATAATTCCTGGCACGTTCCGGATTGTCAACACCGGGCAATTCAACCAAAATGAGGTCTCGGTTTTTATCAAGCGAGACATTTGGCTGTGTAACACCGAATTTGTCAATTCTGTCCTTTAATCGTTTAAACGTCAGTTCAACAGTTTCATCTGCTCGTTGCCGAAGGATATCGATTACGTCGGCATCTGAAGATTCAAAATTGATATCCTGTCTGAGTGCCGGATTTTTAGCAAAAATGCTTGCTAGCTTTTTACCATCAGCACTTTGATTCCATTCTTGTGCAAAAAGCGTCACAAAATCTGATTGGGCGCTTTTCAAATTATCATTGGCGTTATCAAGAGCAGCGAGGAAGGTAGGATCTTTACTGTCTCTGGACAACGACCGGATAAACTCTCTTAGATTGACTTGCAATACTTCAGCAAGCCCTCCTTTAAGATCGAGTCCCGTAGGCTAAGTTGCCTTGATTTTAATTCTTCGTACGTGTAGTCCGCTATA
>CBDFMS010000020.1:0-285277 GCA_965249735.1 Saprospiraceae bacterium
ATGGCCGCACGTTTATGAGGCAAGCAAAAGACAAGGGAAGGTTTATCATCGTCAGAAAAGGTAATCCAGCTTCTTTAAAACACAGAAATGATCCCGGATATATCACAAAACCTGTCACTTGTAAGCCCAAAACTGCAAAAGTGGGACCACAGGAAGGGGTTGTGGTTGATCCGACCCATGATGTTCAATTTAGTCATGTGTCTGACGAAATCGATAACGCATTAAAAAATGGAGATCTCGTGAAGGCAGAGAAATTGAGAGATGACTACTATACGGCAGTTGAAACATGGAATAAATGGTTAAAAGACCACGGTGGTCAAATGCCGAATAAGTATTCCCGCAATCCAATAACAGGTGAAATTCTTTATGACAATAAAGGCATTCGAGGGGATTACGATCTACATGGAGTTTATCAAAAGATGCAAGATGGAAGCTATAAGAAAGTGAATTTTGGAGACGGGATTCCGGTCGACCATCGAGCGATTGCACGTGAAGAACACAATGCTGCCCGAAGTATAAATAATGGAAGGAGGGAGCGTCGTGAAATGAATGATGCGCTCGGACGTGAACCGATCAGACATGGCAGTGCTGAAGACCTGGAAATACTGGGAGAAGGCAATATCATTAAACTAAAACCGGACCCACCAGTGGTTGTGTTTACTCCTGATGGAAAAATAATTGAACTGGAAACAGTCGAAGCCATGGAGCAGTTCTATAGTGATAATGGTCTGACACCAACCTGGCGTAGGTAAAATATAGTGCAGCAATTGATCCCATGAATTCAGATTGATAAAGGAACTTCATACTTTTATCGTTCAGGCAAATCCTTCATGTATGCCCTGTCGAACATCATTTATTGCGTTTTGTTTATTGGCCTATGCAATAGTTTGGGGTCAATCCCCGGCCTACTTTACCAAACATATGGATATGAAAGATGGGCTTTCTCAAATGAAGGTCAGTTCCATTATCGAGGGGCCAAAGGGGTATATCTGGGTGGGAACACGAAATGGACTTAATCGATTTAATGGGTCGGAATTTACAATTTATGGAATGCCGGATGGGCTGTCTAGTAATCGGATATTGGACCTGGCATTAGATTCTTCAGGACAACTCGTTATCCTTACAGATAAAGGGCTTGATTTTTTTGATGGGAGTAGGGTGCGTTCTTATCCGCGTGAATTTTTGGGCGTGGATTATGGCATGGTAGTCGATCGATCCGGTCGAATCTGGATTATGACCTTTAGTCAATTGAGCATATTTGAATCAGGAAATTTCACAAGCAAACAGATTCCCGGAATCGGTTTTAATACCACATTCAATCCACAAAAACAAGCATTATGTATTGTCTGGGGAAAGACCGTCTGCAACGTATACGGAGATTTTGAAATAGATACGATAACCTCAAATTCCGTGCATGTACGTACACAAAATGTCCGTATTGCTTCGCCCTATCCGATATTTGCCTTTCCGGATTCCAAAACTCCGAAACAATATTATTATTTCAATGGGCCTCAGCGCCAATCCTTTATTACGCTTAAGAATGGGCAACCTGATTATTCATTTTTGCCCTATCATTTTGTATTGGGAGATGGAGTATATTTTGTTGAAGCACAGAACCAACCAGTCAATATTCAGACAAATATCATTTTACCACAAAAATTATTTACAAGTAGTCGGGGAAAATTGTGGGTAGGTGGAGAAAATGGTTTGGAGATCGTAGACAAATCGGCATTCTTTCATTTTGATTATTCCACTCTTCCTTATATCTGGACAATAATTGAAGACAATAATGAAAATATTTATTTCGCTTCTTATGGCCAGGGATTATTTAAGCAGACCAGGGAAGAATCCATTCAACGTATTCCTGCCGGAAATAATAATTTATTTCACTCGGGCTCTACTATAGATGAAGAAGGGGTGTTGCATTTTGCACACAATGATGGTATTTATTCGTACGAAAATGATGTACTCAGCCGCTATTTTTTTCAAACTTCGATGGACGTTATTTATGATAATCAGCGAAACCGCCTGGTGTCTGGAGCCCTTGAAGGAATCGATATTTTTGAAAATAAGCAACGTATTAAATCAGTCAAAGTATCAGACGGGCTCCATTCCAATTATTATATTCAAAATATTTCGGTTGATAGAAGTGGAAATTATTGGTTGGGTAGTTATCAGGGGCTCAGCAAATACAATCCCGATACAGACGCCATCACCAATTATACCCAGGCGGCAGGAAATCTTCCCTTGGGGCCGGGATTATTTAGCTCCTTCGTCGATGCCAGGGGAACCGTTTGGCTAGGAGGTGAAAATGGATTAATGTATTTCGATACGACGGCACAAGCTCTCATTCCTATCGAATCAGCCATCATGCAAAATCAAATAAAAGCTATCGTTGATTTTGATCGGGATCATTTATTACTGGCATCGAAAGACGAGCTATATCTATTTGATACAAAAACATTTTTTCAAACTTCCCGGGTGCCTATTACAGTTTTAAATGGAACAAACGGATATCAAGGTGTAGAACCCGGGTTTAATAGTTTATACAAATCCAGGTCCGGCCAAATCTACATCTGTTCATCAACCTCAGTTGACATCTTATATCCTGACCTTCTCACGGAAAGAGAGAATTTTCCGCAAGCGAATATTGTCAGTGTAGATCATACCGTATTGCCTATAGAACACCATGATTCCATTTATGTGTTCTCAGGTACTAACCTTTTGGTGCAAGCAGAGGCAGTCGGACTCAGCAGGCCTTTTCACACAAAATTCAACTTTAAAGTAGATCATGCTCCATGGGTAGGTTGGCAGGAAGAAGCCACATTTAATGCAGCCAATCTGCGACACGGTACACACAAAATAACTGTTGCTGCCGGGCCTGTCAACAATCCGGATGACAGCCGCTATAAAGATGAATTAAACATCGATATCCAGCTGCCGCTTCATAAAAGAGCTTTTTTTATTCCTTCCGTTTTGAGTCTATTAGGTATTGTTTCTATTTTCTTTTTTGTCGAGTGGTTTCGGGCTTTCCGTTCAAGAAAAAAACTACATGCCCAACTCGTGGAATCACGCTATCTCAAATCGCAGTTGTTGTTATCTGAGCTAAACCCACATTTCATATTTAATGTGCTCGCCTCGATCCAAAATAAAATCGTGAAAGGCAACAAGGACGAAGCAAGCGACCACCTGGTCAGGTTATCCGGGTTGATCAGAAATTACCTCGACTCTTCTTATAGAAGCAATGATCCCTCTTCGATCAATGAATTTGAAATCAGCCTGGCCAAAGAAATTCAACTACTTGATTCGTACATCAAATTTGAACAAGAGACCAACAACCAGTTTTTTGAATATAAGATCAACGTAGAAGAAGATGTAGCTCCGGAAGCGACAATGATCCCACCACTCCTGATACAACCCTTTGTCGAAAATGCAATAAAACACGGTTTACTTCCTTTAGATAAGAAAGGAAAACTTGAGATAACATTTCAAAAGGACGCGAATTCCTTAAATTGCATAATTCAGGACAATGGGCCCGGGTTCGATCGTGCTAAGCCTCGAATTGGCAAAAAGGATCATACGTCCTATGGAATGCGTATCATAGCTGAGCGAATTTCTATTCTGAATGAGCTCGGATACAATATCGAATACAACATAGACTCGAATCCTGATCAGGGGACCCGGGTTGTGATCAAAATAGTTGAATAAATGTCACCCATATGGGATTGAAAATTGCCATCGTTGAAGACTCACAAGAGAATATTGAAACCCTTCAATATTTTATCGATCGTTGTGACACGCCAATTGAACTCCTCGGCACGGCAAAAACCCTGGCTGAGGCGGAAGTCTTATTGACCTCGCAACCGGTCGACCTTGCACTTCTGGATATTCAATTAAAAGAAAACAATATTTTCGAATTATTGGATAAATTCAATCGCGAACGCAGTATTTCATTTGATATTATTTTTGTGACTGCTCATTCAAGTTTTGAATACGCCACAAAGGCCATCCAATATGCCTGTCTTAATTATATCACCAAACCTGTTTCAGAAAAAGAACTCCATGAAGCCTTACAAAAGGCTTATGAGCGAAAAGGGCAAGGTGACAATTCAGCACAATTAAATTTACTACTGGAGATTATCCAGGGAAATATTAAATCGCCAAAATCTATTTCGATTAATATGCCAAAAGGTGTCATAGAAATTGTCGACCTGGAAGAAATTAAATACATCGAAGCCGATGGCAGTACGAGTTATTTACACTTACCTACAGATAAACGACTGCACTCCGTAAAATCTTTAGCCCATTATTCCAGTTTATTAGAACTGAATAATGAATTTATGATGATCAGCAGACAATGCCTCGTCAACCTGACTCATGTCAAACGATACGATCATCGCGAAAAGGTACTCACCTTAAAATCCGGCGAGACGCTAATCGTTTCTCATCGGTATAGCAAACAATTGAAACAGAAATTGATGAGTGATCCACAGAACGCAGGAATGTTGCGATCCGCGCTTGATACACTAAAGAATATTTTCAAGTAAACCCTTTTCTTGTTGAAACTGTCATCTGGTTAAATTCGTTTACGTCGGTAAGGAAAGCAAATCGGTTTATCACGCCACTTCACCTTTTGCTTCAGCAGCCACAACGTTGAAAGGTTTTGGAACATGACGTCCTCTATCTGAGTTTTGATCGTGTTTCGCAATGAACACAATCCGTTGTTGGTAAGACATACAACAAGGAATTACAAACCTCATAGCGATACGAGACGCCTTGACTTCATATTTATAAATATATTGTAGGCTATTCCATCACTTTATGCTTAGAACAGAGTTACTACGTCTTGCCTTCATTCTTTTATTGACCCTTTGCTTTTTTCATGTTAGCGCTCAGCGTTTAAATGAAGGTGACTATGACTGTGACGAACAAAGACTTTTTTCTACTTATCAGGAAAAGGATCAGGAAGCACAAATAACAGATCCTGAAATGCTTCTTCACTTAGGTGGACTTTCTTTTAGGTTGAATAGGGATACACTGGGCTACGAATATTACCATAGAATATTGGAACAACCGCGTTTGTCGAATGATGTTATTTATTTTCAGGCATTATTAGAATTAAAATATAGAGACGGCATTGCCATTTCCAGCGATTCTGTTCGCCAATTAATAAAGGCCAATTATTCCGAAGATCACGATATCGCATCGGCTCACATTATTCTGGAAACGCTTTCATCTTTGAACCCACGCCCAACCATAAAAGTGGATTCAATAATACTGACGCATATCGATCACATAATTGATAAGCAACGGTTTTCTACAATAATTGTCAAAGGAAGACAAGAGGTGGCAATATATTTAGCAGATCAGGGCCAGCTGCATAGAGCCCTGGATGTTGCCAAGCAGTCATTTCAATTTGTTCGTCGCCACTTTCCTGAATGTTCACCAAGTTATTATAACTCATTTATCAATATCGGCAGACGATACATTAATCTTGATCAGCCAGACAGTGCCCGGTATTATTTCCAACAGAGTCTTGACCACTTGTTGTCCTTTCACCCCGAAAACCACTACTTAAAATACCAAGCTGCCTTTAATCTAGCCAGTGCAGAAAAAAAATTATTTACTTATACGCATGCGCTATTATATTTGGAACAGGCAGAAAAATTTATTGAGCTTGACACCGTTGCGAATAGTGCCGATCATTTATCAAAAATCTATAATGAACGCGCCGGACTTTATTATTCAATGGGAAAACTCGAACGTTCAAAAGCGGCTTATCTTAAATCAATTCAGTTTTCCGCAACTGCATCTAGAGGCCCTAGTGTACCTAAAATAGCTGCCTATGCAAATGTTGCGAGTCAGCTCTCTTTCTTGAACGACTACGACAATGCAATTAAATACCTACAATTAGCTCTTTCCAATTCAAATAAATTATGGTAACTATATACAACTTGGGACAAAATATAAGCAAAATAACTGTAATTTAATTAGGTATTTAATGGGACTATTCGTATCTTTATAATATGAAATTTAAATCATTACCACAAATATTGAACCACTTCAAGGACAAAGAAACTTGTGTTAAATTCTTAGAGGAGCAGCGATGGGGTGGAAAACCTATTTGTCCTAAATGTGGATGTAAGAAGGTTTATAGTATAGAAGGAGGAAAACGATACAAGTGTGCAGATAAAGAATGCTACAAGAAATTTTCTGTAACGGTCGGAACGGTATTTGAAAATTCAAAAGTTCCGTTAAATATATGGTTTGCTGCTATATACCTTGCAACGGCACACAAGAAAGGTATTAGTTCATTGCAGCTTCACAGAGACTTGGGAGTAACTCAAAAGACAGCTTGGTTCATGTTGCATAGAATCAGGGAGATGTTACGTCAGAAAGCACCTACACTATTATCAGGAGAGGTACAGGCTGATGAAACATTTGTCGGTGGGAAAAATAAGAACAGACATGTAGATAAGAAGATCAAGGAATCGCAAGGGCGAAGTGTAAAAGACAAAACACCAGTATTCGGATTACTTAGCGATGGCAAGGTAAAAACAACGGTAGTACCTGACACCAAAGCGACAACACTAAAGCCAATCATTGAAGATATGGTAGAGAAAGGCTCAATAGTAGTTACGGATGAATGGGGTGCTTATAATGGACTTAAAAAGGACTATCAGCACGAAGTTGTGAAACATAACGAGAAACAATTTATGACCAATGGGTTTCATACGAATAGTATGGAAGGATTTTGGAGTTTACTCAAAAGAGGCATTTTTGGAATATACCATTCAGCCAGTCCTAAACTGCATATTCCGACGAAACTGACCAGGGTATTCCGGTGGAAAGTGACCACCCAAAGTCAAGTCAAAAAAGTTGTCTGATCTTTCTGTCAATTTAAGTGTTTTTAACTAATAATTTTGTCTTCTTTTTCCTCATCGAATCTCCTTTGAGATCTATTCGATGAGAAGTGTGAACGATTCTATCTAAAATTGCATCTGCAATAGTGTTTTCTCCTATTATTTCATGCCACTGTTTTACGGGGAGTTGTGAAGCAATTATTGTGGATCGTTTTCCGTGTCTGTCTTCAATTATTTCCATCAAGGCGTGGCGATTAATTTGATCCAATGGCTTTAATCCAAAGTCATCCAATATTAGCAAATCCTGTCTTTCTATTCGAGTCATTTCTTTAAGAAAAGATCCATCAGCCTTGAGCATTTTGAGTTTAGCGAATAGCTTATTTATATTGAAGTATAAGACTTTATACCCCAAATTACAGGCTTGATGTCCCAGGGAAGAAGCGATATAAGATTTACCGACACCGGTGCTTCCCGTCAATAAGATACTCTCTTTACTTTTAATAAAATCACATGTAATAAAACGAGTAATCTGATTTTTATCCAGGTTTCTCTCTGTGGAAAAGATGATTTCTTCAGTAGAAGCCATATACCTGAATCGGGCTATTTTAATCAGACGGTTGATCTTTCGATTATGTTTGTCATCCCACTCGGCTTGAAGTAGATAAGCTAATAATTCATCAGGAGTATATCTGATGCTGGATGATTCTTTGGTTGATTCGAAAGCTCTAAGCATTCCAAATAAACGCAATTGACCCATTCTTTCCTCATTTGTAGTATTCATGGTTTGTATTTTAATGATAGTAATTTTTTCCTCTTATATTATCATGCAGTGGAATGGTTCTATCCTGATGGGGGTCTTCATCAAGCTTGTCCAGGCCCTTTTCTAATATGCTTTGAATGATTTTATAGTTAAACACTTCATATTCCAGGCCCCTCTTACAAGCATTGTTTAGTCGTTGTTTTCCGACTTTTTTCGCAAAAGACAGAATTCCCAGGCAAGACTTATAGTTCTGCTCAGGGTGCTGTTGTTTTTCTAATATTTTGATAATATATGTTCTACACTCCGGGCCTATTCCTTTAGCCCAATTAATAAATTTATCCGGGTTCCAATCAGCAACGAATTGATGAGTACTCGGCATGTGGTCCTTTATGGTGGAATATCTAAAAGCTTGATAATTACGTGTGTGAGCCGCTATTGGTTCATGTTTATAGAATATGGTTACTTCGGAATCACTGTAAATGATCTTGACTCGTTTACCAATATATTCAAAGGGAACACTGTAATAGTGCTTGTCTTTATTTAAGTAGATATGGCTGTTCTTGTAAACGGTTCCATAGGCATAATACTTCATTTCATATTTGCGATCAGGCAAGGTGAAAAGCTCTTTTTGTTCCACTTCTTTGAACAAATCAAAACGCGAATACTTCCTTCCCTGGAAGTTGGTCCTATTGTGTACATCGAGTTTTTCTAGCACAGCAATATTAGCCTGATCAAGGCTAAAGAGCACATGGTGGCGTAAAGGAGCAAATATTCTTGAATAGGTAATCCTGACGCAATTTTCTACCAATGCTTTATCCCTTGGTTTATATGCTCTTGTAGGTAGGACACTGGTTTGGTAATGTTCAGCAAAATCCAAAAATGTCTCATTCAATGTCGGTTCATATTTACTACTTTTTGTAACCGCTGACTTTAAATTGTCTGTCACTAAGGCCTGTGGCACACCGCCCATGTAATGAAGAGCATTTTCAATACACCGTATAAAATCTTCTTTCTTTTGACTCCTGCATACCTCTACATAGGTGTATTGACTACTTCCAAGGACGGCCACAAACACCTCACATTCCCGGACTTCTCCTGTTTCTCTGTCCGTTATAGCTAGCTTCTTTCCTGTAAAATCAATAAATAATTTGTCTCCAGCCTTGTGCTCAAAATGCATTACAACTGCTGATGATCGCTTCCAGTCATTGTAGTACTTGCAAAACTGTGAGCTCTGATAGCCATCTGGATATTTTTCCTTGTACTCCCTCCATAACAGATTTTTGGTTACGCCTACCTTTTTTAACTCCTTTTCAAAGTAGGGAAACAAAACGCGAAGTTGAGCCAATTTCTCTGGCACTTCTGGATCTTTGCTGGAAAGATAATTACCCAAATCACTGTCACTAAGTTGCTCTAGGTCTTTATACGTGAGCCTCTTGTTTTTGAATAGTTCGATGTATTTTTTAACCGTGTTACGCGAAATAAGTAACCTCTGGCTAATTTGTACTTTACTCACTCCTTGAGCGTAAAGTCGATATATCTGTCTTATCTGTTTCATGCCTATTCTCTTGTTTGCCATCTTCTTTTTTCATAAAGAAAATGATACTGAAATAGACTTCTTTTTAGACTGGTCAATTTGCTCCGGTGCGGGTGGTCAGTTTGCTCCGGAGAAGATGGTCACTTTAGAACGGAATGGGGTGGTCAGTTTGACCGGATTTTGCAAAGAATACATTCATACTAAATATGAGTATAATGATTCTACAGGAAGACAATTATTGATATACCGGAACTTTTGAATTGAGTTCCGGATATACAGACGTAAGTCCGTCTCAATCGATTAAAAACAAACAACAATTAAGGAGTTGCATAATTTGCAAAATTAAAAGCGAACAGCATTATGAAATTCATTGTACCTATCATTCTCTTTTTTTGCTTGCATTATTCTTATGCTTGTACCACAATTTTAATTGGAAAAGATGCAACCAGAGATGGAAGTGTAATATTGGCTCATAATGAGGATATGGGGAAAAATACAGCCGGTCTATTAAACTACTACAAAGGACAGGAATATCCCCCGGGAACACTGATTAAAGTACCTTATATCGAATTGGGACAAGTTTCCAGAACACTTAGTTTTTGGGGAGCAGGAAATGCCAAAAATGTATCAGGCTTAGGCGTTGGTGGTGAACTTCCTTATGCGTATAACCATATTCTTGTTGGAATGAACGAAAACGGTGTAGCGCTTGCATGCAACTGGATGAATTCCAAAGATGAAAACCTGAAAGAAATAGGAATTCGCAGATATGCCATTCGACAACTGGTATTGGAAAGAGCAAAAACAGCCAAAAACGCCGTTGATATTATCACAAAATTCATAGATACTTATGGTCAGGCAGATTGGGGCGGACTAACATACAATGTAGCGGATAACAATGAAGCATGGATCATTGAAACGACATCAATCCATTGGATAGCAAGAAGAATACGGGATAATGAAATATGGACAGTAGCCAACAGGTTTACAATAACAGATGATTATGATATCGCTAGTGAAGGGTTGGTGGATTATGCTTGGGATAAAAATTGGATCTCCACAAAAAAAGAAAAAATAAATTTTAGGACAGTATTTGGCAAATTTCCTGAAAACGCCCAAGCATATGACATTGGTAGAGAAAATTTAGTACAGCAAGAATTGAGTAAACATAAAGGCGATATTGACATAAGAATGGTTATGAGCGTTCTTAAGCATCGCTACCAGGACGAGGAGAATTTCAAACCAATTACTGAAGAATGTTGGAGGGATTACTGTGAAGAGAAAAAAGTACGGCGCCCTTTGTCCTCTTGTCTAACACAGTCGTCTATGATTGCAACATTACATCCAAAGTATAAAGACATAGGAGGGAAGATGTGGTATTTACATGCAAGCCCGCATGTAGGGATTTATTTTCCTTTATACGGGCGTGTATACCGTATTGCCCCTGATTTTGAAAATGAAGATGGTCAGGATAAAGATTCAAATTGGTGGAGCTCCAGGCAGTTACAGAGTAGAATCGATGAAAATTATTCTTCACAATTCAACGAATTCAAAAAATTGCAAGACAAAATTCAAAATAAGGTCCTTACAAAGAATGTAAAATTTGAGATGTCGGATAAACAAAATCTTGAAGCCTGGGAGAGGCATCAAGCAATATTATCTAAAATGTCGAAGCAAATATTTTCTAATTAAATTTATATTACCGATAGAGGCGTTTAGAAAAGTCTGTGTCTAACACTGTACACCCGTCACGCCTCCAATACGTCTACCTTCAGGTAGACTAACCGTTGGGTGCAATAAAAAATTTAAGATGGAAAACATAACCGTTGGACAGAAAGCTACACGAAGTATAACCCTTACTGCCGGTCATGTAAAAACATATGCCAACCTAAGTGGCGACTATAACCCATTGCACTTTAATGAAGACTTTGTCCGGAAAACTAAGTTTGGGAAATTAGTTGTTCAGGGAGGCTTAACCACGGGTTTGCTCCACGCTTTGGTTGCCATGGACATGCCCGGGCCGGGAACGGTTTTTTTGAGCCAGAACTGGAAATTCACCGCTCCTGTTTTCATTGGAGACACGATCACTGCAGAGGCAGAAGTATTGAGTGTTCACGAATCAAAACCGGTCACACAATTGGCAATTACAATAAAGAGACAGGACGGTGAGGTCGTTCTGGAAGGAGAAGCCTGGTGTTATACCTTTTCTCCTGAATAGCAAATCTTATAGCCAACTTGAACGTTCCAAAGCGAATATTACCTGTAATTGTGTTCTCGCAGTTTTGCTGCACATCATTGTGGTTTGCAGGTAATGGCGTGATGAATGATCTCGTAAGCAATTTCCATCTTAATGAAAGCGCATTAGGACATCTGACTTCTGCCGTACAATTTGGCTTTATTTCGGGTACATTACTGTTTGCGGTATTGACTATTGCGGACCGCTTTTCGCCATCAAAAGTATTCCTGATAAGTGCACTTGTCGGAGCTTTATTTAATAGTGGTGTGATATGGGAAGGCAACGGATTAGCAAGTTTGCTGACGCTTCGTTTTTTAACCGGATTTTTTCTCGCTGGCATCTACCCCGTGGGAATGAAAATTGCCGCTGACTATTATGAAAAAGGCCTTGGAAAATCACTCGGGTTTTTAGTTGGCGCGCTAGTCGTTGGAACTGCGTTTCCACATTTACTTAAAGGATTTACAGGAACTCTACCCTGGAAGCTTATCATAGTGTGCACCTCATGTTTGGCAGTTATCGGTGGGTTACTTATGGTCATGTTGGTTCCAAATGGCCCTTATAGAAAACCAAGTCAAAAATTAGATATTTCCGCTTTCTTCGAGGTATTTAAGAACCGTGATTTTCGATCCGCTGCATTCGGATATTTCGGCCATATGTGGGAATTGTACGCTTTTTGGGCATTTGTTCCAGTGTTTATAGCCACTTACAATGGGGCATATCCAGAAACAACCCTCAACATACCGGTTTTGACGTTTTTAGTAATTGGAATCGGAGGTGTTGCCTGCGTAATTGGAGGATATATATCCTTAAACATTGGCACTAAGAGAACGGCTTCTATTGCCTTACTTCTATCATGCCTGTGTTGTATTACATCACCTCTTGTGTTTTTTATAGACTCAACCATCTTCATGATAGGATTTCTCCTTTTTTGGGGTTTGGTGGTAATTGCCGATTCGCCATTATTCTCAACTATGGTGGCTTATAATGCGATTGCAGAATTGAAAGGAACTGCTCTTACGATCGTCAATTGTATTGGTTTCTCTATTACAATAATCAGCATTCAGCTTCTCAGCTTTTTAAAGGACGTTATGAATCCTATGTATATTTATATAATCTTAGCATTGGGGCCAATATTAGGATTGATTGCATTATATGAAAAAGAAAATATTGCTACACCTAACAAAAGCTAAAGACGCCTTAAAACGCGTTTTCCACCGGCCGTTAGAAATAACAAAAATGACATTTATGACAATAGCATTGGAAAATCGAATTTATATTTTATTCCTCATGTGTTTTCTTTTTGGAGGTGACTTAGTTGCACAACAAGGGGCAAAAATAGACAGTAGTAAATTGGAAAAACTTATCGATTTTAGTAGAAATACTTATACAGATGAGATTATGGTTATGTGGAAAAACCAAGTCGTTTGCAATTGGATAAATGATAATTGTGACTCCGTGTCTTTCAATACTGCCTCGATGATAAAATCGTGGACAGGTCTGGTTATCGGTATCTTGTTGGACGAAGGATTAATATCTAGCGAAGAAGATTTAGTATGCAAATACATTCCTGAATGGAAAGATGGTTGTGAATATGAAATAACAATCAAGAATCTACTTACAATGTCTGCTGGCTTAAATCGAAGAAGAGGATCTGAGGGTATATTAGCTGTAGAAGATATGCATCAATTTGCATTGAATATTCAATTAGACACCTTGCCGAATATAAAGTTCAATTATTCAAATGAATCGGTACAACTACTGGGAATAGTAATTGAAAAAGTTACGGGCAAATCTGCTAATGATTATTTTCATGAAGTATTATTTGACCCTCTTGACATGAAATCTTCTCGATTAGGAAAAGACCCTATGGGCAATGATGTCGTTTTCGGTGGTGCTATTACGACAATAGGTGACGCCGTGAAAATAGGAATTCTGATGACCAATGGAGGTAGGTATGATGGAAAGCAAATTATTTCCGAGGCCTGGATTAATAAATCACTCGTACCCTCAGAATTTGCGCCCTATTACGGTTTTTTATGGTGGCTAGACAATAACTCTGAAAATAAAAACTTTGCTGCGACAGGCGACTTTGGTCAAATGACCATTATTTTTCCAAATATTGACTTAATTTACCTAAGAAGACAATCTTGTAATAAAAAACTAAGTGGAAATATGAAATGGATGGGCCCCGATTTTTTAAAATTAGTCGCTGGTATTGTTGTTAAGAAATAACTACTGCCATCAACGCATTAGCGGTATTAAACCAATCGCCCATACTGAACCACTATGTTGAACTACTGATGAGAAGAATAGTTTTATATGTCACTTTTTTAGTCTTTAGCTTCCATTCTGCTTTAGGTCAAACAGCAGGTCTATCTAAGGTAGACGCTATTGTTGCCCTGGCAATATCAATTTCTGAAGAAGCTCTTTTTGAGGCAAGATTTGAGGAAGCAAAACAAGTAGTGGATTTATCCTATTTCGAAAACATTACTCATTACAAACCTAAACATAAGATACTGCTTACAATACAAGATATTAGGATAACTGGGTTTATGAATATAGTCTTCGCCCAAAGAACAAACAATTTGGGAAATTTGGAAAAATTGAAAGCGTTGTTGCCTTTTGCAAATGATTTGGATGACTACAAAATTCGCGGTCAATATTTTCTTGCGCTTTCAAATGCCTATAAATCCACAGGAAAACAAGATTCTTCTTCCACTTATCAAGAAATAGCAGTATCAATTTTTAATGAGATTGATGATTTCGAAGAAATAGCTAAAATAAGAGCCGGTAATATTTCCATGCATCACAATCAATTGCTTCAAGAAGACAAGAAGCAAGAAATTTTAGAGCTAATTCCCAAGTATGAAAAGGAAATAGCATATAGTAAGGTTCACAGCAAGTATGCATTAGCATACAACACGAGGCATTTAGCTCAGATACACCGTAGGCAGACCTTTAATTATGAAGAAGCGTTACGTCTATTCAAGTTCTCATTAGACTTAAGAATAGAGCTTGGTTTTAAGCCTTTTATTCCTGCATCATATTCATCACTAGGAGACGTTTATATGAAAATGGGAGAATATACAGAAGCTATTAAAATGTACACTCAATCCTCAGAAATTGCAGAAGAAATAGTGAAAGCTTCCCCAAAAACTGGACGATTCAAAACTAAAGTATTAAATTGAATTGTCATGAAGAAATCAAGATTTACAGAAAGTCAGATTGTATCGATTCTAAAGGCTCATGAAGCTGGTCGCAAGACTTCTGATTTGTGTCGTGAAAATGGTATCAGCGAAGCTACCTTTTATAACTGGCGCAAGAAGTATGGTGGCATGGAAACTACTCAGTTGAAGAAATTAAAAGAGCTTGAGCTGGAGAATCAACGACTGAAACGCATGTATGCAGAGCTGAGTTTAGATCATCGTATTCTCAAAGATGTGATTGAAAAAAAGTTCTAAAGCCTCGTGCTAAACGGCAAATAGCAAAGGGAATCATGGAAACGTACGAGGTAAATATCACACAAGCTTGTCGTGTCATTAATTTGAGCAAGTCTGTTTATTACTACAAACTCAAAGAATCGCAAGACGATCAGGTTATTAGCATGCTCTCTGAGTTATCCAAGCGGCATCCGACAAACGGATTTTGGAAGCTCTTTCACAGGATCAGATTAGCAGGCATGAGATGGAATCACAAGCGGGTATATCGTGTTTATAAACAAATGAATTTGAACATAAAGGTTAAACGCAAAAAAACGGTTACCTAGTCGAAACAGAGTCCCATTAGTAGTCCCAGGCCGAATGAATGAAACATGGTCAATGGATTTCATGAGTGATGCATTAGAAAATGGGCGCAAGTTCCGCACATTAAATATCATGGATGATTTTAATCGCAAAGCACTGGCTATTGAAGCAGACTTTTCTTTGCCTGCCACAAGAGTTATTCGAGTGCTGGAGCGAATAATATACTTTAAAGGCAAGCCAAAGCGAATACGTGTGGACAACGGCCCAGAATTTACGTCCGCTGAATTTACAGACTGGTGTGCTGATAACAATATTGCCGTTCTATTTATTCAACCAGGAAAGCCAAGTCAAAATGGATTTATCGAACGATTTAATAAAAGCTACCGTACCGCCGTTTTAAATGCATATTGGTTTGAAGAACTCAGACAAGTGCGCATCTTAACGGAGAAATGGTTGGAGGACTATAACAATTTAAGGCCACATGATGCGCTGAACAACTTACCTCCAACACTCTACACGCAACAGGCAGCATTAATTGTGGAAAACAACAACAGCGATCATTCTATACCGGCTACGTTAAATTGTTTACCACGAATTAACACTACTGATAATATTAATGAATTTTTATAATTTTAACACGTCCTATTAAAGGGAAGCCCACAATAGGTTTTGTTCGGTATCAATTATACCCCAATATTCAAATAGGTGATCATTATCAAGAATACGGTCAGACCAGCCAAGCTTTGGAATATTACTTAAAGGCTTTGAAGTTCGCAACTGAAAATAATTATTTTATAGGAATGGATCAATCCACTGAAAAAATCAGAAACATGCACCTGACAAAAAACAAACTCCATTAAAACAAATGTTTATTCAAGGTATAGGCTATAATTAAAATATATTCGACTAAAATACATCATATGAAAAATATGTTAAATCAAATTTTAATTCCATTACTGTTTTTTATTTTTTTTTCTGAACAATACCACTTATGCTCAAATTACTTCTGAAGAATTGGATGCGCTTGTGGAAGAAGCAATAAGTAAGTTTAATGTTGCAGGCGTAGCGGTTGCAATTGTAAAAGATGGTGTAATTATACACAACAGTGGATATGGGGTGAAATCGGCTAAATCACAGGAAAAAGTTAATGAGCACACACAATTTGCTATTGCATCAAATAGTAAGGCCTTTACTACTACTGCACTTGCTTTATTAGTTGAGGCGGGTGAAATCACATGGCAAGATAAAGTAGTTGATCACATACCAGAATTCAAAATGTATAATGCATATGTGACGCAAAACTTCAACATTCAGGATTTACTAACTCATCGCAGTGGTTTAGGTCTTGGTATTGGAGACTTGATGTTTTTTCCAGATGGATCCGATTTTACAATCGATGACCTTCTCTCCAGTTTTCAACACTTCAAGCCACAATCCGCTTTTAGAACAAAATTTGATTATGATAATTTACTGTATTTAGTCGCTGGTGAAATCATTGCCCGAAAAAGCGGCATGACGTGGGAAGAATTTATTGAAACGCGCATCATGAAACCTTTAAACATGGATAATTCCTACCCTTCTTTAGAAGCGATAAAGGATAAAAGCAATTTAGCCTCACCCCACAATAGCCATGACGGAGAATTGATTGTACTTCCCGATTTTGAAGAGATGATTAATGGAGCGGCAGGTGGAATTTATGCCAGTGTGGATGATTTATGTAATTGGATGCTGCTGCATTTAAATAAAGGTAAGTACGGCAAAGATTTAGAAAATCAATTATTTACTGAGGGCAGTCAAAATGAAATGTGGAAAATTCATACAACAACCGATGTAAATAGAAGTCCGCGATATAATTCGCATTTTTCAGGTTATGGCTTAGGTTGGGGTTTAACCGACGTAAAAGGAAACATGCGTGTGTCTCACACCGGTGGATTACCTGGTATGCTTTCTTTAACTATGATGATACCAGATTTGAATTTAGGGATAGTCATACTTACAAATACCGAACCCGGGGGAAGTGCATTCTTTTCATCTGTCGGTCTTACTATTATGGATAGTTATTTAGGATTAGACGATTTTCAGTGGATAGAAAAGAATTATGAAAGACTATCTGCAAGATTAAAAAGTGGAAATGAAGTGACTGAAAAAGTATGGGCAACCGTTGCAAAAGCAAATGATACGCACTTGGTATCCGAAGATTATATTGGCATCTATGAAGATCCTTGGTTTGGCAAAGCCGAAGTATTTATGAAAAAAGACCAGTTATGGTTTAAATCGCATCGCTCACCAAAACTAAATGGCCCTATGGCCTTTTACAAGGCGAATAGCTTTGCCATTAAATGGGAGTATCAGGACATGAATGCGGATGCCTTTGCCATGTTTCATTTGGATGAAGATGGAAGAGCGCAAAGCATTAAGTTGAAAGGAATCTCGCCAAACATTGATTTTAGTTTTGATTTTCAAGACTTAGATTTTAAAAGAATTAAGTCTGAATCTATCAAAGAATAAATGTCATTAAAACAGGCATTTATTCAAACCGTCAGTATTCATTTGGTAGAAGATAGTCAATTATAATATTTGAATTCCAGGACAGGTCAAAAAGAAAACTAATTTAAACGCAAGTGAAATGATAGTATCATACCCATTCATAATAGATGGAGGTCTGTCAAATGCATTAGAAGAGCAAGGATGCGACTTAAATCATAAATTATGGACGGCGAGTTTAATTGAGAAAAACCCGGAGGCCATCATTCAAGCACATTTTGATTATATTAAATCCGGCGCTCAATGCATTACAACGTCCAGCTATCAAGCATCGATCCCCGGATTAATTGATATTGGTTATACGCGGGATGCAGCCAAAGCCATTATAACAAAATCGGTTCAATTAGCAGAGATTGCCATTCAGCGTGCAATGGATTCAGGCATTGTTACCCGTAGACCTCTGATTGCCGCGAGCATAGGACCATATGGTGCCTATTTAGCTGATGGCTCTGAATATCGTGGTGACTATGGCGTTTCTGATGAAAAATTAAGGGCATTTCATGATGAAAAAATTAAACTCTTAGATCGTTCAAATGCTGACATTCTGGCCTGTGAAACGATCCCAGGTTTTCAAGAAGCTCAAGTGCTTTCAGATATCCTAAATGACGTTGATAAACCGGTTTGGATATCCTTCTCCTGTAGAGATGAGCACCATTTAAATGATGGGTCAGATATTAAGGACGGTGTTTTATTATTTCGAAATCATCCAAAAGTTTTTGCTTTTGGTGCTAATTGCACTGACCCGAAATATATTTCCGGAATAATAACCTATATAAAAGCAAGCGCCGGAGATAAAAAAATAATAGTATATCCAAATTCGGGAGAGGTGTACAATGCCAAAAGCAAAACCTGGGCAGGTTTATCAATACCAAAATTCTTTGTCGAGATGGCAAAAGAATGGTCAGGATTAGGGGCAGATATTATTGGAGGATGCTGTCGAATCGGACCTGAGCACATTAGCAGACTGAGCAAGACGTTACTAAAAAACCAATAAAAAGGAGTTGTCACGAATACTAAAAAAATTCAACCGCTATTAAACAAGCTATTATTGATGCCGTAGCGCGCCATGCAATCGGATTTGCTCTGAGTATTTGAGAAAGCCATGCGTTCTGTAAAAACTCGCATGAACTTGTGAAAAGTAGATGCCTAGGTCTTTAAGGCTTGACTTTGGTCACTAGCACACTGTGGTTTGAGCCACCCTTCTCCTGGGCGTCACCCCAGGTTTTCCGAGGCTTTTCGATCGTGAGGACGTGATCGATCTTCTTATCCTGCCATGTTGGCTCGAGGTCCAGGTCGGTCTGGTGCCAACCGGGATTGGTGTGATTGAAATCGCCGGCGACGATGCCGGTCTTCACCTCTTTGTGAAGCTCAGCCAGGTGTTGGTCGGCCCAATGGCTGCGGGTATGCACGTTCGTGATCTTTAGTCCTTTGTACTCCACCTGGACGTATCCCCACCAGTCTATTTCGGGGCCATAGCGCTCTCCTGATAGGCGCTTCCACTGAAAGTTCTTTGCGCTCCCTTTGACACATGTAGCGATATTGTCAGCCCCGAACCGCTGACAATGGCAGTCCCAACGCTTCGTTAACCGCTTCCTCAGGCGTGAGTAAGTCTGGTCGGTGACCTCTTGCAATGTGATCACGTTAGCGGTGATCGACTTTACCTTGGCAAGAACGAAGTCCGCCATCTCTTTATCATTACCCTTATTCCAGTTGGGGTCAGAGCCGGCAGCATTCCAGTTAACAATGCGATATCCTGTGCATCCCAGAGTCTGTAAGAGCACCAAGCCTATTGCCAGCAAGCGTGACAACGATGTCAGTTGTCTCCAGATCGACGGCCCTACTCCTAAGACTGGCCTGGAAAGATATTCCATTGGAGTTGATTCAATGGTTGTATTCTTTTTAAACATATGTTCAACCCTTCAAACTCGTTGTGAATATAACGATTAAGATCAATGGCAATTGACTGTTGGATCTTTTTGCTTGGCCGATATTATACTTCGAAATTGAACTTATGCAGCAAAAGACCTTCGCACTAATTGTGACTGCGGAGCCAAGGTCTATTAACAGCCCGACGCGAAATTAATTCGTTATAGCTCATGTGTTAATTAATGGACCTATCCTTTATGAATTAAGAGGTGTGCGAGCTTTAATCCTTCATAGCGCGCCAAGAGGCCGAGCAAATTATATTGCTTTCATCTAAGCGGTTAACGCTTATCTTCACCTCGGCGCATTCTGTTGATGTTGCTATAAAACAGATCTCGAGCTTGCTCGACTCTGTTGTTACTTCACGGGAGCCGATTTGCTTTTCTTCAGGAACTGCATTACCCGCATCAACTCGGTAGTCGTTGCATTCTTTATAGTGGCTTGGATCAGAGATCTGAGTTGTCGACAGGAAATCGAGTTCCCAGCGTTGCCCCTCTCGGAAGTGCACCGAAAATTCGCCCTCGGGCTCTTTGATCTTGTAACACCAACATGCGAGGAAGTTCAGACCATCTATTCGAGTCTTGCTTTTGAATTTTACTTTCAATTCGGTCATTAGACGAACCTCCTTTTTGTTTTCGCTACTTGACGTATGACATATATTCTTCTGCCAATAAGGACATTATTTAAAATATCGGATTTATTATACAGATATACAAGAAAATAATTAAATGAAGCACGTTAACTGGAGTTTCGGAAAAGCTGGCCAGGTATAATTATGAGTTCATCTTCGCGATAATCCTTTATTCCTTTCCCAGCTGAAGTTCAGATTTTATTCGGGATATTTTACTTACCAGAAATTTATTTGATGCGGAAGTTGAGACCACACGTCACAACTCCGGAAACTGTTTGTAATTACAAGGACGGTCGGATGCACTTACGAGGCATATGGCTTGTTAAAAAGCGGTTTTTATGCTCCTTTCAATGTGCGCAGTCTTGTGGCCATCGGAACATCACGGGAGCAGTTGATTGCTGCTGGCGCGAATAATAATCACACGACAACATTCCGGGTCGTGTAATAGAAGTTCCTGGAACGAAAAGGTCGTTAAGATCTTGATTGGGTAAGCTTTAAACCTACGAGGTTTTGATTAGCATGGGCTTGCACTGGGTATTGAGGTAGTTGATTTGAACTACGATTCGTTCACCAAACCTCGGAGGTCATTTTCAAACACAAGATCGCCAACTCTCCAAAACAATGCTTATCTTATCTGTCTATATCCTATTCCGAAACCAGCACACGGCAAATCATGCTTGATAACATACCAAAATGGGCGGGATGCGTCATTGATTGGGCGAGAATGTAAGAGCAAAAAAGTCTTGACAATAAATAATTGAATTTGATTTACCTATCCCAATATAGGATCGGAATCAAAATAACTAAAAATGGGAACTATGGTGGATAAAATCTTTATAACCAATAGTTAGCATAAAAAACGTACTTTTCTGTACTTTATCATTAAATTACATATGAAAGAAAAACGTTTGGAGCGTCACCTATTTCTGAAGTTCAAAATGGATTAGTTTATGATTTGCATAGTTGATGACGAAAGGAGTATACGTATAACAGTAGCTGATGAACTAAGAGAGCGAGGCTATGAGGTCAGGGAATTTGCTGAACCCGCTGCAGCATTATCCATGATTAGAGAAATGGCCTTCAGTGTAGTTATTACGGACATTAGAATGCCTGGTATGGATGGTTTAGAGTTTATCAAAAGGGCGAAAGCCATTCGTCCTAATTTGGATTTTTTAGTGATGACAGCATACGGGTCCATTCAAAATGTGGTCGAAGCCATGAGACTAGGTGCTTACAATTATTTGACTAAGCCCTTCGAAATGGAGGAGCTTTTTTTATCTCTAGAGAGAATTGTTGAACGAACAGAGTTGAAAAAAGATATTGAGGTCCTAACACAGCAGGCCTCAGAGAAATATGATTTTTCAGCTTTAATAGGAGAAAGCCCACAAATATCAAAAATGTTGGAGTTAGTTAAACTCATTGTAGACAATAACACCAGCATACTCATTCAAGGAGAAACAGGAACAGGTAAAGAATTACTTACGAATATTATACATTATAATAGTTCACGTAAGAGCAAACCATTGGTTAAAGTAAGTTGTGCTCTGCTCTCACGGGATGTTTTCGAAAGTGAATTGTTTGGGCACGAAAAAGGTTCGTTTACGGGTGCAGAAGAAACACGTATTGGACGTTTCGAGTCAGCAAAGGGAGGCACGATTCTTCTTGATGACATTGATGACATGCCGCTGGTCCTACAAGTTAAAATTCTACGTGTGCTGGAAGAGAGTGAATTGGAAAGGGTCGGAGGTAACGAAACAATTAAAGTAGATGTGCGTATCATTACTACAACCAAATTTGACCTAAAAAAACTTGTCGACGCGGGAAAGTTTAGAAAAGATTTGTACTACCGACTAAACGTTTTTCCTATTGGGATCCCTCCACTGAGATCCAGGGATGGAGATGTGATTTTGCTAGCAAAACATTTCGTAAATAAATATGCTAGCGGGAATTTACTTAGAATAGAAGATTGTGTACTCAGCCATTTAGTCAAATACAACTTTCCCGGAAATGTAAGGGAACTGAAAAATGCAATGGAAAGAGCTGTTCTCCTTGCTGGTAAAAGTGGGGTGATTAAAATGGAACACTTACCTATTGAAATTAGGTTTAAATCGGCCATAACAGTTTGCACACCTCTAGGTGAAAAATCACTCCCAGAAATACTCGCTGAGCATGAGATCAGTGCGATCAAATTAGCACTTGATAAAAGTGGTCACAATCAGTCTAAAGCTGCTCAACTCCTGGGAATACCGCTTTCAACGCTGCGCACAAAAATGGAAAAGTTCCTGATCCGTTAATATCCCCGTTTTTCACTTGATAAATGACTCTTATAAAACGGTAATCCGCAAGTTTATGCGGAATTCCGCAATTCAAATAGCTATTTCCTTTTATTCTTTAATTATACTGAGTATTAATAATTATCTTAATTTTTTCTATATAGTTGTTATTCATATATTAATACATATTACTAATCTTAATACGAAGAATTGACTCAAATATGGATAAACAGGCATAGTATTAGCATCAACGGTAGGTATACCATTTAGTTATAATCAGTGAATGGTTGTGTTCTTTGAAAAAAAAAGTCAAGAATTTAATGAGATTAAAGCCGGACCGGGCAAACATTAAAACGGAGCCGGCAAATTCGCAGATCTTGACTGCTTATTCTTTAAATAATAAATTCAAGAATTATGAAGATTCGTCGGCGAGATTTCCTCAAATCGGCAGGTGTAACCGGAATTAGCATGACATTCTTTTCCCCGGTCGTTAATGCTTTTAGCACTAGCAGTTCATCTTCTTTTTTATTCGGTCCTTCTGGCGCCTGGGTTCCTACTACCTGTCAGGGATGCACAACCTGGTGCCCAATTGAGCTTTTTGTCCAGGATGGGAGAGTTGTGAAAGCCCGGGGTAATGAAAATTCCTTAATTAACACAGGCGACGTATGCCCAAAGGCTCATATGATCCCTAAAATGGTTTATGATCCGGACAGATTGAAAATGCCAATGAAAAGAACCAATCCCATCAAGGGGAAAGGCATCGATCCCAATTTTGTTCCGATTTCCTGGGATGAAGCATTGGGTACAATTGCGGACAAGATCATGGAGTTGCGGAATAACAATGAAACCCATAAGTATATGTTCTTGCGGGGCAGGTATAGCTATAGCAGGGATATTATGTATGACAGGTTAACCAAGATTATTGGTTCTCCTAACAATATATCGCATAGCGCGATTTGTGCTGAAGCCGAAAAGGCCGGTGCATATTTTACAGAAGGCTATTGGGGTTACAGAGATTATGATCTTGATAATACTGAATATGTAGTCCTTTGGGGTGTAGACCCAATGCGATCAAATCGTTTGATTCCTTTTTCCATTCAAAAGTTTGGTGATTTGTTAGACTACGCGAAAGTAGTTACGATTGATCCTCAACTCACTACTTCTGCTTCTAAATCTCATGAATGGCTACCGGTTCAACCGGGACAAGATGGAGCATTAGCTTCTGCTCTTGCCCATCATATCCTGGTGAGTGGAATGTGGAATAAACCATTTGTAGGAGATTTCAATGATAATGTGAATCGTTTTGAGGCAAATCAGATCGTCTCGGAATCTGATTTCACAGAAATTTATTCAAATGGCCTTGTGAAATGGTGGAATATAGAATTGAATGATAAAACTCCTGAATGGGCAGAAGCACTTACTGGAATCTCAGCATCTAAAATACGACAAATTGCGGAAGAGATGGGAGCAGCTGCTCCGAAGGTTGCTGTCTGGTTGGGTCCGGGTCCGGTTATGTCAACGCGTGGAACTTATGCAGCTATGGCTATTCATGCTTTAAACGGACTGCTCGGATCAGCGGATCATGAAGGCGGGACCCTCAGGTCACCTAGTCAGGCAACACAAAGTTTTGCTTCACCAAATGATTACATTGACAGCATCGCTGATGCCGGAAAATCCATGCCTAAAATAGACCAGCGGGGAACACTTGGATTTCCTGCTTTGAATAAAGGAAAATCAGGAGGAGGTGTGGTAACTAATAATGTAGCCAATGGTATGTTGTCACAAGATCCCTATGATATAAAAGTAGCGATCTGTACATGGGGTAATCACGCTTTCTCATGCACCCAGCCTCAAAGATGGATCGATGCTTTATCCAACCTGCCTTTCTTTGTGCACATTACTACTCACGCATCTGAATCAACCCAGTTCGCTGACATTGTCTTACCTGCAACCAATCCTCAAGCTGAGAAATGGTCTTACCTTAAAACGAAAGGCCATCTGCATTCTGCTATCTCCATTCAGCAACCAATGGTAACACCGTTGTTTGATGTATATGGTGATGAGAATGAAATTCCTTTTATGTTGGCAGAAAAGCTTGCAACTAAAGGATTTACACTTCCACTTGATTATCTCACAACCGAATTTGCTGACCCTGAAACAGGTGTTACACCAACTTCACCATCCGAATTTGCTGAGTATGCCACCAAGCTAGCAACTAAACCCGGCTACGATCAGATTGGAGGATGGGATGAATTCGTATCAAAAGGAGTCGTAAACTTTGGTCCATATGTGTATGAATCACACTGGGATGATTTCGGTACGGTTTCAGGAAAATTCGAATTTTACAGTGAAACACTTAAAGATGCATTGCAAAAGCACGCTGTCAGGCATAACACGACAATTGACAATGTTTTACAGGTTTGCAATTACGAAGCGCAAGGAGAATTGGCCTTTGTGCCGCATTACGAAGCTCCTTTTAGGTGGGGTGATGAAACTGAATATCCTTTTGTTTTCATTGATACAAAATCAAGATTGAACCGTGAAGGAAGGAGTGCAAACTTACCATGGTTTCACGAATTTCTGAAGGTTGATCCGAATGCACTAAGTCATGAAGATTATTTGTGCATCAATCCAATAGATGCAGCTAATCTGAGCCTCACGGATAATACGCTTGTCAGGGTAAGTTCGGTAACTGGTTTTATGGATGTCAAAGTCAGGTTGTGGGAAGGTATTCGGCAGGGCACAGTGACCAAATCTTACGGACAAGGTCATTGGGCATATGGAAGGATAGCGAGTGAAGACTATGCCAATGCAGTACCCCGTGGCGCCAATAATAATGATATTCTACCTGATGATTATGACAGGATTTCAGGAAGTACTGCTAGAAATGGGGGATTCGTTGGTGTAAAACTAGAACCTTTATAATGTATTTATTCTAAAATAAAAAATTTAGAACAAAGCTGAAAAAACAGACATATCATATCATTTTACCTTTAGTAAGTGAATAAACAATTGAAGAATATTTATCGAATACAATAAAAATTCAAGAAATGGCACAAATAGCTATGGTTATCGATTTGCAAAAATGCACAAGTTGTGGATCATGTGCGTTGGCTTGCAAAACTGAAAATAACACCAGGAACAGCACCAACAAAGCCACGTTCAACTGGGCGGATTTTATCACCTCCACGAGAGGAGAGTTTCCAGAATCAAAATTTATATCCATGCCTGTGTTGTGCAACCATTGCAGCGAGGCACCATGCGTTGAAATATGCCCGGTTACGCCCAAGGCAATGTTTAAAACAGCAAGTGGCGTTACTATGCACAATGATGCGCGATGTATTGGATGCCAATTGTGTATGGATGCCTGTCCATATAGTTCAAGGGATATTAGCACCGATGGATCTTTGTATTCTGTTATCAGTTTCAATCCTTTTTCAGAGTCCACAAATCCATTTTACGATGATGCCACATCCATCCTTCCTGGGTCTTCTAGCCCAGCAGAAATTGTAACTCTTACGGGCACTCCTCCAGACAGAAATGAATATTCCCACGCGGATTTCAATGATGTGAGGCCGGCTGGTGTCACAGAAAAATGTATATTTTGTGATCACAGACTATTGAATGGTGATCAACCATACTGTGTGGATAGTTGTCCCGCTAACGCAAGGATTTTTGGTGATATTGACGATCCGAACAGTGAAGTCAGCCAATTACTCCTTAATCACGAATACTTCAGGCTGGCGAACAACAAAGGGGAAATTCTTGGGCCAGATGAGCAAGGCACTAGTCCAAATGTCTATTACATCCGTAATTTTGAAGATGTAAATACTTCAGCTAAGGAAGTTCCAAAACCAGCAGAGTGGGACGATTTTACGAAGTTGTTTCCAAATCCGGCGAGTGGACACACAAGTCTGGAAGTTGATGTCAAATCACCGGATTACCTTAATTGTGTGATTTATAATGTGGCTGGTCAATTGTTAATGACACCAGTAAACAATGAGTTTATGATGGCAGGAGTTAATACGATTGATATAAACTTGGGGAATTTGGATAGCGGCACATATCTAATTCAGATTACTCTCGGTAAAATGAGGGGCTCCAAACGATTGATCGTACAGAATTAATAAATTTCTTAAACGCAAATTTTAAATATAAGCTGGGAATATCTAAGTTTCAATGTGTTTTGTATCTAAAATAGGTAATATAATTACTATTGTCTAAAACACAATAACTATACAATTATGTTGATTACACCTACATCATCTAAGTTAATCCAGGCGCGTGGAGAGATATACCAGTTGTTAGGAGCATTGTTCTGTGAGCCAGAGGCAGAAGTCTTAAGTGATAAGAAAGTATTTCAAAAGCTTAAAATCAATGTAGAGAAAGTACAACCCGGGCTCGTCTATCTTGTAAATAAATTGGAAGCTATTTTTGTAAAATATTCCATCCAGGATCTTTTAGTCGACCATACCAAGATATTCCTTGGTCCTTTCAATGCGATTGCTCATCCTTATAGTTCAATTTATTTTGGTGAAAAAGGTCTTATGACGGATGTCACAACATGGGTCGAAAATTACTATAGAATGTGTGGACTAAATTTTGACTACAGCATTCGAGATTTACCTGATCATATTGTTGTTGAGCTGGAGTTTATGTACGAATTGATTTTCCGTGAATGGGAAGCACGCGCTGAAGGTAATATTGAAGAAGCAACTAAACGCGCGAATTTTCAACGAGAATTCATTAGGCAACATTTAGGAGTATGGGTCGGAAAAATGTGCGATGCAATCATAAAAAGTAAATTAAATGAATATTATAGTGTGTTGGCTGAATTCCTGAGTGCATTCATGCTACACGAGAAAATGTCCACCATAACAAGTAAAAGTTGAATAAGTGGAGCCCTCTAAACACTCCATACAGAATGAATGTAACTCGGGTAAAGTACAATAATTTGCTTTTGATTAGTGGTACAGGCAGGAAAACCGGCAAAACTTCTTTTGCTTGTCAGCTAATTAGAAAAAATTTGGATTTAAACATTGTTGCAATTAAAATATCCTGTCATTTTCATCTTCAACAAAATGCCAGCCCCTTTCTTGAAGTACCGGGAAAATATCAAATTTTTATAGAAAAAAATGCAGGCATCCGAAGAGATAGTTCAAGGTTGCTGGCGGCCGGAGCATTCAAAGTATTTTATATACAAACGGACCGCGAGTACGTGTATGAAGCATTTCTAAAGGTTCTTTCCGTGTTGCCAAAAAATGTTCCGATTCTTTGTGAATCAGATGGATTAGGGAAATATCTGTCCCCCGGTTTGCGAATTGTTATACAAAGAGCCACCCCACTTCAAAGTGACAAAATAATTACTTATCAACCAGATTATTTCAATGAGCTCAAGGTGAAAGATTTTACGATCCCACCTAGCAATTTTCGATACTTATCTGGTAAGTGGGTATTTCAAAAAACCGAAATAAATATTATTTAACCCATTTCAATCTATTAATTCATTTTCAAGGAAAGCCTCATTTGGACGAAGCAAAACCGTTTCAATTATTGGATGTGTTTAATGGGATTTCAATCGTCAATGTTAGACCTCCTAATTTATTTTCGATAGCATAAATATCACCTTTATGCGCCTTGATGATATTGTAGCTGACTGACAATCCCAATCCCGTACCCTCAACCTTCTTCTTGGTAGTAAAAAATGGATCAAAGATATGTGCTAGGTTATCCGGATTAATTCCCATTCCGTTATCTGATATGTCAAGTTTTAGCATGTCATTTTGAATTTCTATTTGGAAGATTATTTCGCCCATTTTTTCATTCCCATCATCAATTCGGTCACAGATAGAGTCGATGCCATTCTTGACGATGTTAAGAATAACTTGTCCGATTTGGTTTTTGTTACCGTAGATGTTTAATAGATTTTGATCATATTTTTTCGTGAACGAGATCTTGTAATCCTCGAGCGTAGAAGACAATACGAAAATGACGCTTTCCACAGACTTTCGGATGTCAAAATATTCGTATTTAACTTCCTCCCTCCTGGAAAAGGCAAGTAACTCTTTTAGGACACCCTCAGCGTTATCCGTTGCTTCAGCCATCATTGGCAGGTATTTTTTAATCTGTTCAACATTACCAGGATTTTTAGAAATTCGTTTGATGCAGTTTTTCAAACCGGCTATTGGATTATTCATATTATGGCAAATACCCGCGACGAGCGTGCCAATCGCACTCATTTTATCTATATGGGAGAGGGATGATTGAACTTTTTTTAATTCCGTATTCGAGATGCGCAGGCGGTTAATCATTCCATTGAATTGCTCAGCCAGAAAATCAATTTCGTCCAGTATTTTGAATTTACTGCCAAATGGTCTGAAAGTTCTTCTTGAAAGGAATTCCTTTGAATCAGTTTGATTTAGAAATTCCAAACTCAATGTATATGCCCTAGCACCCATTTTCTTTAAAGGTTGTGCGATAGTGTATGAAAAAACAAATGCACCTAAAATTCCCATAGTGAGAAAAGCAATTACGATTATTACAAATAATTTTTTAATAATCAGACTTTTGTTGATCAGATCCTGTTCAATTAATCCTATGTACAATGACCATCTTTTCCCTTGACCAAAAGTAGTTTTAAAATTTTTAACAATCCGGTCACTTGAAATATTAAATACTTCAGGAACAATGTCAAGGGTAGATTCTGAAGGCAACTGATTCGTGCTGAATTCGCTGGCAGATAAAACAGGACTAATGTATCTCGAAAACAGATGGTTTTCTGTATCTTTGACGATAATGTATGCAATTGTGGTATCAATTTTTGCAGCATTAATTATCATATCGGACAGTGCATTTCCATCTGCCTGCTGAAGCAAATCAGATGCACGCCCTGCAATAGTCCTTGAAATGTACTGACCCTTTTGGTCAAATTCTTTTTCCAATAGAAGATTTACTTCATGATCTACCACATAAATCGTAAGGGATCCAAATATTGCTACAATTAGTACAAGAGCAAGTAAAAATTTCCAAAATATAGAAAGGGAAAATGTTTTCATTTAATATGGACTTGAATAGATACCAGGTGCCATCCAAAGATAGGGGAGTAACACTAATTAAAAAAGATATTCCTGCGTTTGGAAACTATTGGCAGGCCTGAGAGCTGAAATAGCTCAAAATCTTGAGCAATTCAATTATGTCTGTGACAATCATCTAAGAAGAGACAGAGCAGTATACAAACTTCTGGAGCTCGATCGAGTTGAGTTACCGAAACAGCTTCTGCACATTCCACGACCATTATCCACTTCACATTCTAAATCAAATTTAGTTGCACATACAACTAATTGGACAATTCGTGATATATTTGGCTTCGAATTCATGGCCTTCGACAAACTCACCGACCAACAGGCACTCTTGCCAATGATGCACAAGCTGACCAAGGAGATCAGGGCTATCATCACACAAGACTTTCAGTCCCATCACGTCAATTTGAGTAAGGAGCAGGCCATTGTCCTCAAATTACTCATGGAACAAGACGGTCGCCCGCAACATGATCTGGCACTAGTGACCAGCCGGGACAAAACATCGCTCACGCGGCTATTGTCCGGCATGGAGAAAAAGGGCCTCATCCGGCGTGCGCAAAGCGCCATAGACAAGCGGGTCAATCATGTGTACATCACCAAGGCCGGACTGGCCGAAATGGAGAAGGCAAAACCCATCATGCTCAGCCTCCTCAACCGCGCCATTGCCGGTATCGATGAAAAGCGCATCGATGCCGCCAAAGAATTAATCAAAGACATTTACGACAATCTAAACCTCGAACATGAAAAATAGATCAGACCTGTGGAGAGCTATTATTGGTATTTTATTGGGCCTCCTGCTCATTTTCGCTGCAAAAACTGTTGCCGATCGCATCATCGCCAGCAAGAAAAAACCGGCGACGAAAATCGAGAACCAAGTCAATAAAGTGTATACCCAACAGGTAGAAAATAGTGATATTCCCATCACCCTTACCGAAAAAGGCAGCCTGAAGGCGCTCAAAAAGGTTGACCTGTATTCCGAAGTACAAGGCGTTCTCCTTCCCGCTAACCGGCTCTTTAAACCCGGCCGGTATTACAGCAAAGGCAAGACCATCTTTAGCATCGACGACCGGGAATTTAAAGCCAGCCTCACCTCGCAAAAATCTATTTTATACAACCTCATCACGCAGGCTATGCCGGACTTAAAATTGGATTATCCCGAGGCCTTTAATAACTGGCAAACCTACTTATCTAATTTTGATATTCAGGAATCGGTCACGCCGGTACTGCCTGATTTTGTCAGCGAAAAAGAAAAATATTTTATCAACAGCAAAAACATTGTCACCACCTATTACAATATTAAAAACCTCGAAGAGCGTCATAAAAAATACAAACTCTATGCACCATTCAATAGCATCGTCACCGAATCCCTGGTTGATCCCGGCACCCTGGTCCGGCCCGGGCAAAAACTCGGCACCGTGCTCGACCCCTCGGTATATGAGTTGCCGCTATCCATCAATGAGTCATACAAAGATTACCTAACCATCGGCAAAAAAGTAAACCTCTACAACCTCGACCGTTCTGAGTCGTGGACCGGAAAAATTGCACGCATCAATGCCACCATCAACCCCCAGACCCAAGGCATTCAAACGTATGTCGAAGTCTATGGTAAGGGTTTAAAAGAAGGTATGTTTCTCGAAGCCGAACTTGAAGGAAAATCCGTGTCGCGCGGTTTTGAAATTCCGCGAAAATTATTAATCAATAATAAACGCCTTTATGTAGTAGTAGTCGATAAACTACAACTGCGCGATGTAGAAATCGCCTTTTTTAAGGAACAGACGGCTGTCGTCACTGACCTCGAAGACGGGACCATCATCCTTCAAAATGCACTCCCAACCGCCTATGACGGTATGCTAGTAGAATCTATTAATGAAATCACACCGGCAAACTAGTATCATGAGAAACATCATTGCATTTTTTATAAAATTCCCGGTTGCTGTTAATATTATTATTCTGGCATTTTTTGTGTTCGGGCTGATCGGGGCGTTTTCTATGCGGTCCAGTTTTTTTCCATTGACGGATTCCAAAATAATTAATATCCAAGTGGCATACCCGGGCGCTTCGCCCCAGGAAATCGAAGAAGGTGTCGTCCTCAAAATTGAAGACAATC
Source organism: Saprospiraceae bacterium (assembly GCA_965249735.1). GTDB lineage: Bacteria > Bacteroidota > Bacteroidia > Chitinophagales > Saprospiraceae > JANQSS01. Next base: position 31,691 of record CBDFMS010000020.1, read on the forward strand.
TCAAGGGCCTGGTTGGTATTGACCGGGTGACTTCCGTCTCCAATGAAAATTCCGGCACCATCACCGTCGAGATATTAAAAGGATACAACATCGACGTCATCCTGGCCGAAGTCAAAAATGCCGTCGATCGCGTACCGTCCTATCCAACCGGTATGGAGCCCCTGGTCGTGAGCAAACGGGAGAGCACGCGGGAAACCATGGTGCTCAGTCTTTCGGGAAGTAATGTCCCCCTCAAAACACTCAAAGAAATTTCAAAAACGGTCGAAAAAGAAATCCGTCGACTCGAAGGAATATCCCAAATTGATATTGACGGATTTCCCCTGGAAGAAATTGAAATTGCTGTCCGCGAACTCGATTTACTGGCTTATAATCTAAGTATTGATGACGTGGCTACCGCTGTGTCCCGTGAGAATCTATTATTGACCGGTGGAAATATTAAAACCAAGGCCGAAGAATATTTAATTCGGGCGAATAGCCGCTCCTATTATGCGGATGAACTGGACAATATTGTTGTCAAAACCAATGTGAATGGAAATGCGATTTATTTAAAAGACGTCGCTTCCGTACGAGACATATTTCAGGAAACACCCAATGTCGGTTATTTTAATGGAAATCTATCCATAAAAATTACGGTCCGCAATACGAACATCGAGGACTTAATCAGCTCCGCTGACCGGGTCAAGGCCTACATGGAAAAATTCAATCAGCGTAATACCAATGTACAGCTCAATGCGGTCAGTGACAGCAGTATTACCTTGACCCAACGTACCCAATTGTTGACGGAAAATGGTCTCCTGGGGATTCTTCTGGTTTTGCTGTTTCTATCTTTGTTTTTGAATACACGCCTGGCCTTTTGGGTGGCCTTTGGCCTACCGATTTCTTTTTTGGGTATGTTCGTTTTTGTCGGCTATACCGGCGCTACAATCAACGTGCTTTCTCTCTTTGGTATGATCATCGTCATCGGTATCCTGGTTGATGATGGAATTGTCATTGCCGAAAATATTTACCATCATTTTGAAAAAGGGAAGTCGCGCATACAATCGGCCATCGACGGCACCATGGAAGTTATAGCACCCATCGTTTCGGCCATCCTTACCACGATTTTAGCTTTTGCGACATTCTTCTTTTTGGAAGGTCGTGTGGGTGATTATTTTAGTGAAGTGTCGATCATCGTCTTATTGACGCTGACGGTGTCACTCATTGAAGCCCTCATTATTTTACCGGCCCACGTGGCTCATTCGAATGCGCTGGTGCGTCCGGAAGATCGCCCACAGAAAAAAACAATTATTGGAAGACTATTTGGTCGCCTCCGCGCCATTAATCGATTTGGTGATCGCGTCATGTCCTTTTTGCGCGATACGACCTACGGGCCTATTCTGCGTTTTGCCCTTGCGAATAAATTTTTCTCTTTTTCCCTATTCGTGGTTGCCCTGATGTTGACCATTGCGAGTATTCAAGGGGGTGTCATAAAGACCACTTTTTTTCCTGTCATTGCTTCAGATCGCATTCAGATTAATTTGCAAATGCCACAAGGCACTTATGAAGGCATTACGGATTCGCTGGCCTCTTATATAGAACGGGTCACCTGGGAAATAAATGAAGAATTTACAGAGCGACAAACCGACAATCGGCAGGTCGTTGAAAATGTGATCAGGCTGATCGGTCCGGGTTCGGCCACGGCCCGCCTCGACATCAATTTGTTACCGGGTGAATCGCGGGACTTTGCTTCGTTTGAAATATCGAATGCCATTCAGAAAAAAGTGGGGCCCATCCAGGGTGTGGAAAATCTGACCTATGGAGCCGGATCGAATTTTGGTGGCAGCCCGGTTTCTGTTTCCCTCCTCGGATATGATATCCAGGATCTAAAAGCGGCGAAAACAGCCCTTAAAAATGAACTCAATAAACTGGATCAATTAAAAGATGTCACTGATAATGATCCGGCCGGCATCAAAGAGATCCAAATGGATCTCAAGGACAACGCCTATTTACTCGGATTAAATACGCGGTCTGTAATGAGTCAAATCCGATCTGCCTTTTTTGGTTTCCAGGCACAGCGTTTTCAGCGCGGTGAAGATGAAATAAAAGTGTGGGTACGTTATGAACGTGAAGGACGCAGTCTGATCAAGCAGCTGGATGATATGAAAATCCTGACACCTACCGGCTCACGCGTGGCCTTGCGGGAAATTGCGGATTATACCATTCAACGAGGCGATCTCACCATTAATCACCTGGACGGCCAACGTGAAATAAAAATACTGGCCGATTTAAAAAATCCGGCCGATGGCGCCACGGATATTTTAGAAGATATTCAAACAAGAATATTCCCGGCCATTCAAGCAAAATATCCGACTGTTTCGGCTTTATATGAAGGGCAAAACCGGGAAGCAACGAAATTCCTGGGATCTGCTAAAATTGCATTTCCTGTCATTCTTGCATTGATTTATATCGTTATTGCATTTGTCTTTCGGTCTTATTCCCAACCCTTACTTTTATTACTCCTGGTGCCTTTCAGTATGGTCGGCGTCGGGTGGGGTCACTGGGTGCATGGCTTTTCAATCAATATTTTGTCCCTCCTGGGAATTATCGCCCTCATTGGGATTATGGTCAATGACGGCCTCGTCTTAATCACTAAATTTAATTTATATCTCAAACGTGGTATGTCATTTAATGAAGCTCTATATGAGGCCAGTAAATCGCGTTTCCGTGCAATATTCCTGACATCACTCACCACCATAGCCGGATTGGCTCCATTGATTTTCGAGACCAGCCGGCAGGCTCAGTTTTTAATTCCAATGGCCATATCGATTGCCTATGGAATCGGCATGGCTACATTTTTGACCCTGCTGGTCTTACCCATTTATCTCGCTTTTGTGAATGATGTTAAAGTGTTTTTTAAATGGCTGATTCGCGGTGGAACCGTAACACGTGAAGAAGTTGAACGCGCCGTAAAAGAAATGGCATACGAACACGATGAAAATAATTAATAAAAAATCTCTGCATCTTAAATGGCACCGCATATGAACTCAGTAATTCGATTTTTTCAGATTATCCTACTACTTTCCATTTCCGTCTCGTTATCCGCACAAAATAAATTGAGCGAAGAAGAGGCCGTGCAGCGTGCGCTTGAAAATAATTTTGGTATCCGGCTGGCCGAAAACGCCAATGCCGTCGCCAAAAACAATACGAGTAAATACAATTCTGGTAAGCTACCCACTGTAAGTTTTGATGGTGGAGCCAATTACCGATGGGATAATGTGACAGCCAATTTTCAAGATGGGCGTTCATCTACTTTGTCCTTTGCGGGTTCATATGGGGCCAATGCTTCCGCATCTGTCGGCTATGTTTTATTCGACGGTTATTTTCGAAAATTCAATATTGAACAATTACAGGAACGCTATGCCTTGAGTGAATTGGAATTAAAAGCGGTTATGGAAAATATAGCGGCACAAACCCTGTCGCAGTATTACCAGGTGGCATCGATTGCCGAGTCTATCAATATTATTGAAGAAGCCATCGTCATCTCACAAGAGCGCCTCGAACGCGTCACCACGCAATTTGATTTTGGGCAAGGCAGTCGTCTGGCCATCCTCAACGCAGAAGTCGACCTCAACAACGACAGCCTCAATTATATTAATTCCGTTCTGCAACTGGACAATGCCAAGCGATTGCTCAATAATTTATTGGTCGATATGGAATCGTTGGATTACAGCGTAAACAATGAAGTCCGGTTCATAGAAGGCTTTTCAAAAGAGGCCTTGAAAGAAAGTATGATGGACCAAAATATTACTCTGCAACAATTCAATAAAAATATTCGAATCGGAAACCTGAATATCGACCTTGCGAAATCCAGAAAACTTCCATCCGTCAGTACAAATTTTTCGTACGGTGTTAATTACAACAATAATAACAGCGCTTCGTTCTTGGCATCTCAGACTTCCCATGGTCCGGCTTTAGGCCTGAATTTTAAATGGAATATTTTTGATGGCGGTAGTACACGGGTGGCCGTTGAAAATGCGGAACTCAATCTCCTCGGCCAGGAGTTACAAAAGGAGCAGGTCCTGGTGGATTTATCATACACATTCGAAGATGCCTGGGCGGATTATGAAAATAAATTATTTGTCTATCAGACGGAAGCGAAAAATGTGCGCATCAACCACACCAACTTTGACCGAACCGTTGAGAAATTCAATGTCGGACAGGTTAATTCCGTGGATTTTCGACAGGCGCAACTTAATTTATTAAATGCAGAAACTAATTTAGTGCGCTCGCGCTTCCAGGTAAAAATCGCCGAAGTGCAGGTATTGCTGCTGGCCGGACAAATATTGGGAGAGTGAAATAATACCTAGTTAATGATTTAAAATAAAACGGATATTATCGGCTCTTTAATGGTTTTATCGCTACGTCATATTGTTGAAATTGATTTGTCGAATAAGCCCGGTCGGTAAAATATCAAGGTGTTCATTTATTTGGTTTCCAGTTGCCTCAACAATAAACTGTATCTTTTGCGGGAATTTTGTTACAACGAATTCCGAATAACATGGCCAAGGAAAAAGATCTCCATGCTCAACCCACACTAATTTTTATCCCGGACATCAGCGGTTTCACTCAATTCCTCAAGAATAATGAAATCGCGCATAGTCAACACATTGTCGAAGAACTTCTGGAAATTCTGATCGACGCAAATGAAATGGATCTAGAGATCTCGGAGATCGAAGGAGATGCTATTCTATTTTATCGACAAGGGACTAAACCTACTGCTGCAGAGATCCTCGCACAGGTGCAACGGATGTACGTCAAATTTCATGCGCAACTTAAAAAATACGAGACACATCGCATATGTCAATGTGGTGCCTGTAGTTCTGCCAATTCGCTAGCCCTCAAGTTTATTTTGCACTTCGGTGAAATCGCCAAAAAACAAGTCAAAAACTTTACAAAGCTTTTTGGTAGTGACCTCATATTGGCTCATCGCTTGATGAAAAATGAAGTCCAAATGGACGAGTATGTGTTATTTACGCATCAATTGCTCAATGCTTGTTCAGCCTGGGTTGAAATGAAGCAAGCGGCATGGGCAGACCCAAATGAAGCTGAGGGCACCTATGACAACGAACTTGTGAAATATTGCTATCTGCCGTTGGAACCGCTTTCAATGCATATTCCCGAACCCCGGATTGAAGATTATTCTGTGGGCGCAAGTCTCAAAGGCCTTGAGGTTGAGGGAACGGTCAATGGAACGCTTGACATGGTATTTGACGTGGTATCGGATCTGTCATTCCGACACAAATGGATTGCGGGTCTGAAAGCCAGTAGTGATCTCAATGGAAAAATCACGAAAGCAGGTAGTTCGCACACCTGTGTCATGTCCGGCACGCCAAAGGACCCTTCCTTTGTTTCACACAAGTTTGATGTATCGAAAGACGTCGTCACATGGGTAGAGTCAGATCATAGAGCAAAGTGGGACGTGGTGCTCCGCTTACAACGCATTGGCAAGCAACTTACCCGAGTCCACTACACGTTTTTTGTCAAGCCTAACTTGATACAAAGACTCATGTTTAAATATAAGACCAAGAACATGTTGGCTGGTTGGGTCGCCGGGAATTTGAAGACCTTGGATGCATATTGCAGAGCGTTAGTGCAGGAGGGAAAAGAGCACCCAAATCAGATTACGCTACCGACAGAGGACACTGTGCATTAAATTTGACGCTCATCATGATATAGAATACATCGTTGTGTCATTCACGCCGAAGTTTGATTTTCTTCTCTACCATTTCCCGCGTTTTTAACTCAAATCGTTCTTGAATTTCAGAGACATCAAGCTCACTGGCTAGCGCTTCCACAATGTATAACAGGCTATTTAATTGTCGCCCCATTCGATCGTTGTATTCCGCCATGTTCAGCGAGCGGTTCAGTTTTGGTGGGGGGTCGTCGAGCAACTTCATTTCTGACTGCATCAATAGAATAATCTCGTCTCCTTCAATACGCATACGCAAATCACCTTGTCGTTCTATGAGGTGTTTGATAAAAGGAAACACCGGTTCCAGGTCAGAGGTAAACGCTTCTTCATCCTTTGAATCGTAATAGAAGTTGTATTCGTCGTCTTTCTTAAAATCATGCCACAAACGCTTCAACAACCCGGGTTTGCTTTGGATCTGAGATTTCGGAAAATTCTTGCCCGGTAGTTTTAATCGGAATAAGATCCCTTTAAAAATCGTATAGGAAGAGTTTTTTGTTTTATTTTTTAAGTCCACTTCCGAGATATAGAAACTCGTGCCTTTATAAACGCCCTGGAGAACATCTTCCTCATGATACTCATCCGGTGAAATCAATCCGGATGATCGAATTAGTTGTCGTCCATGCCGTTTTTCCATGTCGTAGGTAAATTCAATATCGGGATGATAGGATTTCATGAATGCTGAAATTACCGCTGATTTAAATTGACTCTTGATCTCCTCAAACGGTTTAGACACCCGGTCTCTGTACACAAAGAATGAGGTGACTAAGGCCAGAACACCGGAAATGACTACTGCAGGAATAGCCTGAGTCAATACGCCTATGCCAACGATTGCTGCAAGGGACCCGAAGAACAAGCGAGGCAACAGTTTGCTTCGATCCCGCGCCAGGTCCTCGCGCTGATGATCCAGTTCTGCGATCGTAGATTCCAATCTTTCTCCCGCTGACATTTTTAATTCAATTAGTGCTTGCAGAAAGATAGGATATTTCTGGAAGCAAGCAACGGTTAAGTACCACATTTTGATTTTGTCAGAACCAGAATAACACGCTGAAAGGGCGGAATTTTTTCCACTTCTAAAGCCAAATATTGCTTAACTTTAAGGAAAGTAAAACACACACATATGAAAAAGTCAAAGAAAAAAGACAACAAGAAGAAGAGCAAAAAGAAAGACAGCAAGAAAAAAGATAAGAAGAAAAAGAAGCGCTTGTTAAAGAAAAAACAAGAAGCTAAAAAGAAGAAGTCTAAGAAAAAAGGGAATAAGAAAAAATTCTCGAAAGCTAAAAACAAAAAAAAGAACGCCAAGAAAAGAGGAAGAGGAAAGAAGGGATCAAAAAAGAAAAAAGATAAGAAAAAGAAAGGAGGCAAGAAGAAGAAAAAGAAATAAGGCTTCTTTAAGTAGAGCTGTTTGATTTATTAAGAAAATAGTAGTCCACTATTAAATGGCGGACTGCTATTTATAGATTAACTATCACTCTTTATTTCTGTTTTATGCAGATTGTTTTATACGACGTTGATCGCCACTTGTTTTTTGTACACTACATTATTTGATATTAAACCCTACGAAGTCCATTATTTAATTACTCGACTTAAAAATGCGAATAGTTTGTCTACTTATCGTTCTGTCTTTTCTCTTATCCTGCGCCTCTTCTACCAAACCCGAATCTGAATCACCTCCCCATATTATTTTCCTGGTCGGGCATGAACAAGATGCCACGAACTATGGCTTCATGGGTTCTGAAGGCGTGTACACACCACATCTTGATACACTCGCCAATCATGGGGTCACCTTTACGCAGGCCTATCTTCCATCGGAAAACCGCCACGTAAATCAACGCACATTATTGACCGGAATCTTTCCGCGACACTATGACAATTTAATCGACTCCATGATGCAGGAAGAACTAAAGGTCATTTTATTCAAAGACAAGGAACAACATGCAGAATGGAAAAAACAATTTCCCGGTAAGGCCCTCCAACATATTGAGACGCTACCGCGTATTTTAGAAAAGAAGGGTTACACCACATATTACGCCGGGGCTGATGGCGCCCTCGACTATACGCTTGCCGGATTTCAACATGGACCTGCACAAGAAGGGCTCCTGTCAGACAGTCCTGATCGCTCCGACTGGGATCATTGGAAGCAAATCAAGGCCGGGGTTTTAAACTTCATTTCAACTCATGCCGATGCGCCATTATTCCTCTGGGTTGCGCCACCACCTTGTCCTGATGAACTCTTGGTATCTTTTCATGCGCGATATGACAACCAAGACCTGACCGAAACAGAACTTGACCATGCTGCCCAATGTAGTTGTCAGGATGAAGTATTCGGAGATTTTATTACATCGTTTAATGAGCTGCGTCCTGATGATGCCACGCTTGTCGTCTATGCTAACGACTCCGGAATAAAAGGTACTAAGAATGCCGCTTATCATACGCCTGTAATTATATCAGGCCTGAATGACGTCTTGCATGGTCAACGGCTGGATGACCTCGTGCATGTGGCGGATATCGCACCGACAATGCTCGACCTAATCCAGGCGCCCGTATCCGTTGATGGCTATTCATATAAACCCGTTATGCTCGGCCAGCCTTTTCGCCCCCGGAAATCTATTTTCGGCAGCAACTGGATTCGAAACAGGAATTATTTTTTCACCTGGGACGAACCAACAGGTACGACCGAATTATATGATTTAATACACGACCCGAAGTGTACAGACAATGTGGTTCATTATCATCCGGCGAAGGTAGGTGGATATAAAAAAGAATTAAAAAATTTAACGACAACGGATTAGTAATTGTACAACGATAATAAATATGTTGGTCGTCTTTGCATACTAATTAAACTCCCGGTATAAATTATTGCTCTCCGATCTTACCTCTAATCCAATACCACATGATAAATAACATGCCAAAGACGCCCAGGCCGATCCACCAATACCAACTCGAGGAGCCTGCATCTATTTTAGACATATCTCCTGTGGCAATGAAGCCTGCCCAGTAGAAAGGTTTTTTTAATGTAACCGGTATATTCTCGTCATTTAAATAGGCTAGTTTTGCTTGTCTCAGCGCTACATCTTTCGCTTTGCCTTTGGCTAATTGCTTATAAAACTCTACCATAATATATGAGGTCGATTTATCCGGCACTTCCCAAAGGCTCATTAGAGTCGATGGAACTCCCGCGTACGCAAAGGCACGCGCGATCGATAATGTCCCTTCGCCTTTTTTCGTGTCCCCATAGCCCGTATTACACGCACTTAATACGGCCATCCGCGCTTGAAGCTTCATTCCGTATAGCTCCTCGACCAGTAATTGACCATCGTCTTCATCGGAAGCTGGTGTCAAATCAAAAAGCAGCCGACTAAATGCGGGGTTCGTCGTGTTGACCAAAGAATGCATGGCCAGATGAAGAATATCATAGGCTCCGGCATTTGCTTTGAACTGGGCCTCACTGGCATCTTCATTTAAATACGTTTCGCCCTTCATGATGTCGGCAATTGTCTCCACCTCTTCGATCGCCGCGGGTAGATTTACATTTCCGGACCGGACCAGGGTTGCCAATTCCACATCATACAGAGTGTCGGGTTCGATTGTAATATCGAGCTCATAATCCGGGGCAAAGCCGGCAAAGCCACGCTCAGGATTTGTCGAAATATTATTTTGATATTGCAGTAGGGTGGCAGAACTCGCATAACTAATATCAAAATTTCGAACTAAATAATCATCCGCCTTTCCATTTAAAAGCTCAAATGGTACATAGGCCAATTCCCCATCGGGTATAACAATTAATTTATTCACATTTTCAGGCAATTGATCGATGAGTTCCTGGTACAATAGATTTGATACATATTCGAATTCATCGCTTTCGTTTCCGCTAACGATGGCATTGATCGATTCACTTATCCTTGTATTCAATTTTTCGTCAATTGGTTTTTTTATGTAATTAATTTGATCGCTGCAAATTAAAATGCCAAATAAAAATTCCTCTCCTAGAAAATATTCAAGGACAGCAGTCTCCTCGTCCAACAATTTCTCGCGAACGTCTTCAAGTGTAATGGCATCTTGTCGGTAAGTAAATTGGTGATATTCCGGATAGTCGGTTTTAATATTTACAATCAATTCTTCGTATTTCTCTTTTAGCGCAAGGTATTGTGTGTTCCAGCGATGATAAGACGAATCTTGTTGCGGTTCTGTTTTAAATATGGCTTGTCGCGCTGTTGCCAATTCTTGCTGTAACGAATCTCGTTCCTGTATCATCCACGATGGTAATCCGCCGGTTTCAGGCCCTTTTACTTGCTGCAATTGGTCCAGCAATGTTTGAACTTTTCCCTTTTCCATTATGGTAAAGGCGTCTGCCAGAAGTCCTGCATCGGCATCCTGTTCATACGCGATCAGTTTGGCGTGAATGGCATTTTCAAAAATCGAATAAAAGTTCGAGACCAGTTGTTGTTTTGCGCCCTCATGCGTGAATATTGATCGCACTTTATCAACCAGTTCAACAGCTTGATCAAATTCCTTTGATTGAATCTGTGCGATATCGCCTGACGACTCATACGCTTTTATGCGGTTATTTATTCGGCCTCCCAAAGCATTCAGTAATTCTTTAAAATAGGCCACCTCATGGACAGATTCATTGTCTTTATAATTTAATGCATTAAGCGCTGCGTCGTACATTTTTGCCGCTTCATCAAATCGCTCCAAACCTGTAAATAGTTTTGCTTTATCTGTATAAATGGCTCCTAACAAGTCATTTTCATCACCTAGACTGGCTCGACATTTTTGTATTGATTCATCATAAATTGTTTCAGCCACATCGTATTGCTCCAAATAGGTCAGCAACTGCGCTTTTGATTGCAACACGTCTGCGGCAAATGCATTTTCTGTACCAAAGACTTCATAAATAAGCGCCAGGCTTTTATCCACTTCTACGAGCGCCTCTTCATAATCACCCCGTTCGGACAAACCCACTCCTTTTATGGAGTGAAGCGCCATCAAGGTGGTTTTATTTTCTTCTTTTGTGCCTGAGGCCACGATTAAATTATTAATCTCCAGGATGGCATTATCAATATCCCGGTTTAGTAATTGTGTGTACGATTTTGCCATCCGGGTTTCCAGTACCGACGGATGGTCAGCCGGCATGGTTAACAAATAATAATCAACGGCTCGCTGATAATTTTCATAGGAGACTTCATAATCGCCCATGCTGAAATAGACATTCGCCAGGGAATGATAAAAGTCTCCGAGTTGTGGATGAACGGGATTCATTTTCCGTCCCCAGAAAAGACATTGTTTTCCGTAATACATTGCCTTGCTCAACCGACTGTCACGGTCATGTGCATGGCTTAACAGACCATAAACTTGCGCCAATAAAAAGGTATCCAGGTTTTCCTGGCTTTGGATGATTGTTTCAGCCTCATCCAAATAGTAAATCGCTGTATCGGCCTCTTCGACAAAGACGAGACACCTGGCCAGCAACATATTTGCCTGAACCTGCTTTTTGATGATAGGTGGGTCGAAGTCATGGATAAGTTGTCGCGCTGCGCGTGCTTCGTTCAGGGCATTCGTAAAATCCCCATAATAATATTTGTCCTGAGCCGATTGAAGCAAGGTGTATGCCGTCGTGGTATCCTGTGCATGTGCTTTCGGGCACAAAATGGCCATAGACAGTATGAGCAAAACAAGCGCTCTCTTGACAATATATAAATGACATTTATTCATTTCTTGCAGTTGTAACTCCAATATAGAACAATTTGAATTTGTTCGGGTTCTCGAAAAGTCCTACCTTTCTAAAATAGCATCGTTAGTGAAACAACTTTCCAAAACTAAATACGAACACTATGTCTGCTTCCCAATTTATTCTCTTCAAACATCCGATAAAAGTAGTTTGCTGTCTATTTTTTCTACTCCTTGCAAATGCTGAAAGCCGCGCCTCCTATTGCAGTTTTGTTTCGCTCAACTCACAGGCACAAATTGATGCCTATGTAAGCAATCACGGTTGTGACAGTGTCGGGACTTTGAATATTTTTTCCGGTGATGGCCTTGTTCTGGACTCGTTATACCAGTTAACATATGTTTCTTTTCTTCAAATTAACAGTGGTTTGGATCTTACCTCTTTTGCGGGCCTCCATAATTTGACCCATGTAGAGAATTTTACCCTTGCAGCCCCACTTCCCAATGGCTTTATTAATTTTCCTGCTGGAATTAATGTTGACTATTTTTCCATACAAAGCTCAAATATTGTCGATATGACGGGACTGGAAAATATTACCAGTCTAGGTACACTATTTTTATTTAATTTGGCTCAATTAAGCTCTTTGACTGGACTTCAAAATTTAACCACTATTGAGACGATTCAAATAAGTAACTGCGACTCCTTGATAAATATATCCCTGCCTTCATTGGCTCAACTTCAAACATTGAATATTGGGCAATGCCCTTCTCTGACGGAAATTTCAGGTATGGGAAGTGTTTCAACCTTAAATGCTATTGGGATATCCGGGGCATTTGGCTCCGATACCCTGGTGCTGAATCAAAATATTCCTAATATTGGGATTATTAATATTCAAAATTCAACTTTGCAGTCCGTTTCTTTTCCATTCCTGTCATCATCAAACCTTATTTTCATACAAAATAACATAAATTTGACTTCTGTATTATTTAATACATTGGACAGTACACTATTGGGCGTTACAATCGAGCACCAAGAGATGAGCTCTTTTACTTTAAATTTTAATAACCCTCCTACATTTAAGACGATAAATACCCTGAACATAACCGGGAAAATTGATTTCTCTGTATTTTATGACTTGCAATTTGTGGAATCTCTTATCATTACCAACACAGATCTGACAGTTTGGCCCTTTTCAGATCTCATTTCTGTACAACACTTATCAGTCTATTTTAATGATTCTTTAAATACGTGCTGTACACTTTTCAATCAGATACTTGATAATGTTGTAACCGGAACCTATAGCGTCAACCCAAATGGACCCGCGTGTAGTGGCATTAGCAGCATGTACAATTCCTGCGGCCCTCCTGTGGACGCAGATAGTGATGGTGTTCTTAACAGCGATGATAATTGCCCGAATGACAATAATGCGAATCAAGCAGATTTCGATAGCGACGACATAGGAGATGTATGTGACAATTGTCCAACGGTTTTCAATCCGGGTCAGGCTGATAGCAATAATAATTTTATTGGAGACGATTGCGAGGACGTCAATTTCAATACAAAAATCGACGTAGACAATGGAAATGTGCTAATTAATACTTCGGCAGGATTAATATTAAAATCAGTAGATAATAACTGTTATCGATTGATCATTGATAGTGATGGCGGCGTTCGGACGGTGTTAGTTTCGTGCCCCTAGTGGTTTTTCTACCTTGTTGATTTAGTAGCCTCGATTATTTATCGTCGTAAGGTATAACTGCACAACCAGTCGCGTTTCTTATTGATTTTCGGTCATTTTGCCCCTTCCCTAAAGGGAGTAATGACCGAAATAATTTTGGTTCCCTCTAGGGTTGGGGTAAAACAAGACAATTTCACGGAATGGCTGTGTTGTTACCATTGGGTTAAAATGACGACTGTTCATCTCCTCTTTCAAGGTGGGTTTTTTCTTCTTCCATTCTCTTTTTTTCACGTACTTCAAACATCGCTGATGCGAGAAGACCCGTAGGGACGGCGATGATACTTAATCCTACCATAAGAATAACAAAGGTAAATATTCGACCTCCGACTGTGATTGGATACATGTCTCCATAGCCCACAGTAGTCAACGTAGCCACAGCCCACCATAAGCAATGAAAGATCGATGCAAATTTTACAGGTTGTGCCTCGTGTTCAAAATAATAAATCCCCGTTGCTGCGAAAAAAAGCATGAGTATTGCCATGAAAAAAAACAAAATTATTTCTTCGCGGGCCAGGGCAACTGCTTGTACCAATCGATCCGCAGCCTTTATATACCGAAATAGTTTTAACGAGCGAATGATTTTAAAAAACCTTAGCGTACGTAATAATTTTAAGTCGACACCAAGCGCAAAATAAAATGGAATTATTGCTAATAGGTCAATAATTCCAAAAAAACTAAATATAAATTTTGGTTTATCGTCGGCCACGTAAATGCGCAGGAGGTATTCAAGTGTAAAAATGATGACAATAACGACCTCGATAGCATGCAACCACCAATGCGTCTTTTCCGAAATATTGGGTAGTGTTTCCAAAGAAAAGACCACGAGTGCAACTAATATTGCAGCTTGAATGAACAAGTCAAAGCTCTTTCCCAGGTGGGTATCCTGATTTTCTACTATCTGCTTTAATGATGGCATGTGCCGTGTTTTATTACCTAAACAGCATAGGAACCACAGCGAATACTGTGCCATCTTGTGGATTAACGCCTTCTGAGAAGGTCACGGCCTGTAACAACCGTAACGCCCATGATAATTATACTATAGGCCAAATTGCGCAACCAGGCCTTTTCAATCAGGTCCTCAACGAGGTGCTGGCCGATATAGTACAAAGCCGCAAAGCCAACCATATAGATCACCATGCGAAGGAGTGCATGCTCAAGGGGGTAATGCCTTCTTCCAATAAAATAGCTCGCCATTGTCATCGAACCATAACAAACCAATGTCGCCCAGGCCGATCCGATATAGCCCCAATACGGTATGAGAATAAAATTGAGAAGAAGGGTAATCGCTGCTCCACCCAGCGCGATGTACATGGCATATCGTGTTTTGTCAGTGAGCTTGTACCAAACGGAAAGATTGTAGTATATCCCCAAAAATATGTTGGCCATGATTAAAATTGGGACCACCACAACACCTTCATGATAATCTGTGCTCCGCATAAGCTGTTTTAAATATGGCAGAAAAAACATGATGCATAAAAAACCAATACAGGCCGCTAAAACAAAATATTCCGCAGCACCGGCATACACCTTTGGGGAATTTTTGTTTCCTGCATGTTTGAAGAAAAAAGGTTCGGCTGCATATCGGTATGCCTGGGTAAACAAGGAAATGAGAATAGAGAATTTATAAGCGGCTGAGTAAATACCCATCTGTGCTTTATTGGTATCGTCATCATAAGGAAGTAGCCGGTCTAACATGGCCCGATCGATCATTTCATTGACAATACCCGCCAACGCCACAACCACAAGGGGAAAAGCATATGACCACATATGGCGAATCAATTTCTTGTCGATATTTAATCGTATTTCCCGCCATTGTGGAAAAAGCAACAGAAAAGAAACAACACTAGCAATCAGGTTTGAAATAAAAATATATCCAATTCCAATTTCTGGATTGTACCAGTCAAATAAATTATGGTCCGGGTGGTTACTTAATATCCACGGAATAAGAAGTAGAAAAAAACAATTCAACCCCACATTGATAAAAATGTTGGTTAACCGAATGCTTGCAAAGCGTATGGCTTTATTCTCCAAACGCAACCGGGCATATGGAATTTCAGCCCAAGCGTCGAACAATAAAATAACCGACATCAAGCGAATAATGTAGGTGTCTTTTTCCGGGATATTAAATACAGTTTCAGTCAACCACGGCGCTCCAACAAACAATATCGCACTGATGACAAGTGATGCCCCACCAACTCCGGAAATGGCCGTATCAAAACTTGTCGACTTCCATTTTTCGTCCGAAGCATATCGAAAATATGCCGTATCAAACCGCAGCACATAAAAGACAAATAGCACTGCTGCATAAACATACACCAATGATTGAATACCATATTCCGTTGTTGAAAAGACCGCAGTGTACAATGGCAAAAGCAAAAAGCTGACGGCCCGACCCAGGACTGAACTGAGACCGTAGATGACGGTTTCACCGGCCAGTTTTTTAATTGATGGAATAGAGGCTGCCATTGTCGCGGCAAGATAGGTATTGGTCAAGAGTTTGCCCGGACGCAGTTGGGTTACCGTCGGATACAATCGAGAATCTGCATCACTTCATCAAGTATATGTTAGCCATCCAAGTCTCAGAATGGTTGATTTTCTCCATTCAACCACCTTCCGGAAAGTAGTCGACCTGCTGATTCCGCCTTCGAAAAGGCAATTGACATGTTTTACGACTTTGTCCACATGACCTGTCTACTTGTTTAATAATCAATGATTTACAATCAAATAATATCTGGCTTGCAAAAATAGTCCATGCTCGAAAAGCGCATTTGCAGAATTAGTACAATGATTTGAAAAGTAGTTGAATGTGTTTTCGTCGGATCTGACCAAACATTTGTCACAAGCGACAAAATCAAAACAAATCTGAGATGCAAATACAATCAACAAGTACAAATCCGAGGAATTTCCGCCTGATTAAACTGTCTGGATCAAGGCATTCTGATCAATCCCTCTCAAGCGATTTTTTACATCGATTGGCGATACTTGAACAAAAGATACAAACACTCCAGACCCACAAAACCCGGATCTCTATAAAAACAAATCTTGGATATGCCCTCATTGATGTAAATCAAATAATTCGTTGTGAAGCGTCTGGAAATTATACACAAGTCTACTTATTGGATGAGTCCAGTCACCTGGTTTCTCAGACCATGAAGCAGTTCACAAAATTCCTGACTCCGGAAATCTTCATTCGAACACATCAGTCCCACACAGTCAATAAATCCCAAATCAGGTTTATCAACCTGAACGAGCGAAAAATAACATTGAACAACGGGTCAATAATTCCTTTATCACGTCAAAAAAAAGCAGCAATAAAATCTCTATTTATTAATCAATACAAATAATTTATTATGAAACATCTAATCACAATTATATTATTCATCCTTTCAGCTGTGTGTGTCTTTGCGCAACAAAGTGCCGTAGTCGATTTCGAATCTACCAGTCAGGGAATACTGATCCCTCGTATGACAGAAACGCAACGTCTGGCGATTTACCTTCCCGACAATGGATTGTTGGTTTATGACATCACGAACAAGGGTGTCTATTCTTACGATGCTAGTACAACATCATGGACCAGGTTGGGACCCGGTATTTTCCAACAACAAGGAGATCTGATTTTTGGCGGAGACAGCAATGATGTCTTTATCGTGGCCGATGAAATGACCGGATTTAATATTACAAATACGCAGACAATTGGAGGAATCGGTGCTCTGAATTCTAAATTATTTTATGCTCCGGAAAAAGCAGCAATTCGCGCGGGTGTCGTCAGCAATGACATTATGGATCCGAATTTCGGTGCATTTGATTTAGCTAATATCGGCGACTTTTCGGTAAGCTTTGGTCTCCGAAATATGGCGAATGGCGCAGGAAGTACGGTGGCTGGTGGAGCAGTAAACCGGGCATCGGGTATTGCCGCGGCTGTTTTAGGCGGGGAGGGCAATTGGGCAACAGGTGATCATACGGCTGTTTTGGGCGGAAAAGGAAATACTGCACATGATATGTCAGCCGCCAGTGCAGGTCAATATAATATTGTCGGAACCGGCAGTGACTCTTCCTGGATCGCCACGGACCGCTTGTTTACGATTGGCAACGGGACTTCCGATATAGCACGTTCCAATGCGATCACTGTGCTGAAAAATGGCAACACCACCATTACAGGAGATACATCAACGCTCCATTTAGTGGGGCCTACAAGTATTTACGGCTACCATGCTAAGGTCAATTTTGGCGACGCTAATTATGTATACCTCAAGGAATTCGAAGATGATAAATTGGAAATCTATGCAGCCAGCGGTGTTATTATTCGCGGATCAGCTCAAAAAATGATTGGCCCGAGCGCACTCAAAGCATCGAGCAACACACAAACTTATCAGGCCTCTACAACTACAGCATACGGGATTTCATTTAATCCGGAATTTCACAACCTGGTTACTCCAATTTATTTGCCCCAGGGAACAAAAATCTGGCGCGTTGATCTCTGGTTTGATGATACAGACGCAGCACAAGACCTGACAACACATATCGTGCGCACTACGCCAACTTCTGGTACTGTTGAGACGATCTGTTCTATTTCGAGTTCCGGATCAGCCGGCGCCGGCAGTGATGTCGATTATCCGACTAGCATGGTAAATATCGATAATGAAACCTATAATTACACGCTCCAGGTCGCAACCACGAGTACCTCCTCCTGGACATCAACACTTCAATTTAAAGGAATAAGGATTTGGTATTATTAATAAACGACTAAATAATTCCCGACCATGCCAATGTCTTTGCCTTTACAATCCACCAAGTTTGTTGAAATTATATCCTCTTCCGAAACCTGTTTAATTACAGGTTTCGTGATCGGAGTAATTTTATCGCTTACCCTTTTTTTTCTATTTATTGTAATTAAACCGAGAACAAGAATAAACAATTGAACTTGGAAAATTTAAAATGCGTCACCATATCTTTATCCAATTTCATTTTAGAACAAAGATTAATGGACAACTGATGCAAAGTATTCATTAACGTCAATATAATGAAACA
Organism: Saprospiraceae bacterium; assembly: GCA_965249735.1. Taxonomy (GTDB): domain Bacteria; phylum Bacteroidota; class Bacteroidia; order Chitinophagales; family Saprospiraceae; genus JANQSS01. The sequence continues at coordinate 49,853 of CBDFMS010000020.1, forward strand.
ATAAAAGTCAAACTTTTTAATCGATATAAATTATTTTAATCATTAATAAACAACTAAAATCAGGAAATCTGAAATCACAAGGGCCGTAATTTTATTACTATTTAAACTGTCAAGTCTTGCGGTTGCTCAAGATCCGATATCTCTGAAAGCCGCACTCAGCCATGAGTTGGCATTTGTTTTAACCGAAGGTGCCAACAATAATTCTTCTTCAACAGTTGGGCCTTCGAGCAAGGGTAATAGAAAATTTCTACGTAAAGCAAGACCTCCATGATGACGAACAATACCATTATATAAACGCACCCTCCTTCACCTTCTTTGGGCAATATTATTCAAATTCTTTTCAAGTATTTGAGCGATGGACCTTGGTGTCCTTCACAGCCATTATGAAAATCTATGTCAGGTAAATTTTCCCATCCAATACTTTTCCATGAGACCCGTTTTGTTTAAAAATAGATCATCGACCAGTATAAATCTGCGGTTGGTGCTAAAAATGGGTAGATTTACTACGCGTCAATCCGGCTATGAAGTTACCAGGAACATATAGATGCGCTCTGAATCTGGTCTATTCATTTTTGTTTGGCTTAATCGTCAACACTGTTTGCATGGGGCAAGCCGAACTTGAAACTAAATTTCAGTTTCATCACCTGACACCAGACGATGGCTTGAGCCAGGTCAGTGTAAGTGCACTTATTAAAGACTATCGCGGCTATATCTGGCTCGGGACTCAGGATGGGCTCAACCGCTATGATGGAAATACGTTTACTGTTTTCCGACATAATCCATCTGACAGTACAACGATATCAGGGAATCGGGTCTCAGCGCTTTATGAAGATGAATCCGGACGTATTTGGGTGGGTACAGTTAATAATGGCTTGAGTTTATATGATCCTCGCTTCGGTCATTTTATCCGGTTAAAATTAAATAGCCCTTCTTCCCAAATATCTAACACCACAGTCACTTGCATTGAGTCAGTGAGCCAAGAAGAAGTGTGGGTCGGCACACGCAACGACGGATTATTTCGTGTCAAATTTGATTTGAATGGAATTCCCGAATGCACCCGTCTGGACCAATATCCAGAATTAATTGCAATTCACGGCATGATTCGGGTCGATGAAAATCAAATCCTGATAGGAGGAGATGGAAAGGTTTTTTCTGTATCCGTTTCAGCTCCCATGACAAAACTACATCAACTCGTAATTCCGGGGCTGCGGGGTATCGTTAAATCCTTTGCATTATATCAAAATAAATATGTTTGGATGGGGACAGAAGGTGGTCTTTATTTTTACGACTTAGCCAGAAAACAGGGCCACATTCAGGATATTGAAAACCCACAACAACCGAATCAAAGTCGACCATGTGAAGTCAATCAGCTCTTTCTGGATGAGAACCACACCCTATGGATTGCAGCCGGCCATGGGCTTTTTTTATTATCGAAATGGAATGAAAATCAAAAACGATTTACGCATTCGAAAGCCTACAAACACAATCCTGAAAACCCCTCTTCCATCAGCCACAACAGTGTATTGTCCTTACTTATCAAGCCTGAAAACATCTTCGTTGGTACAAGTCGCTTTGCCAATGTTATTACCCCTAAACCAAAATTCGTAGTAGTTAAGCGGGCTCCAACTCTTGGCACCTCAATCAATAATAATATAATTTTTTCTTTTTATAAGGATTCGACATCAAACGACTTGTGGGTTGGGACATCCGGTGGTGGATTGAATTTAAAAAGAGGGGATGTTTATTATTATTTTATCGAATCGGATGACCCAAATTCAATTTCTGACAATATTATTCGGGGAATAGAAAAAGGACCGGACAACAAACTATGGCTGGCCACAACCAAAGGATTGTCTATTGTTGACCTAAATACATTTGATCCGGAACGTCCAAAATTCATTACATATATATCAGACCTTTCATCTACAACTGGTTTACAACATAACAATCTACGTGATGTACTTTTTCATGATAATCAGATATGGGTTATTAGTGCGGGTGGTGGGCTCAGCCAGTTTGTCGGAGATCTCGACAAAGAAGACTTTTTTTTTCGAGTATTTCGACACCAGCCACTTGACCCCACAAGTATAAACTCCGACATCATACATTGTATCCTTCCTGATCAAAACGACTTTTCTTTTTGGTTGGGCACTGAAAACGGCTTATGCCATGTACAATTTAATTCCTCGGAGTACAAACAGCCTACCTTTACACGCTATACCCGCGATCCGGAAAATTCAAACTCCATCGGAAATAACTCTGTACATGATTTGTCAATGGATCTTTCCGGAGTACTTTGGATAGCAACCGGATATGGTTTTTGTTCATTCAACCCCATGACCCAAACTTTCACCCGATATGGGACTGAAGATGGTTTAGCTGACCCTATTGTGTATAGCGTGCAAGAAGATGAATACGACAACCTTTGGCTAGGTACGAACAACGGGCTGTCCAGGTTTAATAAAACTCTTGGAATCTTTCAGAATTTTCAAAAAGAAGAAGGATTACAAGATCTTGAATTTAATATTAAGACCAAATTTAAAGACGAGAACGGGCTGATTTATCTCGGAGGGATTTCAGGATTTAATATTTTTAATCCTCTTGAATTCCTTCATTCCAATAATCCGGTTCCGATATTTCTTGACCGGATAAAAATTGATAATTCTAATAGCCCAACACAAAAATACGTCCCGGTTAATAGTAATTCTATTGACATTTCATATCGTGATTTTCCGCTGCATATCGGTTTTTCAGCACCTGATGGTGACCCACAGCGCACAATTCAATATGAGTATTTACTTGAGCCCCTGCGAACATCCTGGAACAACCTTGGTTCTGAAAACAGCATATCTTTTCCTGATCTATCCCCCGGCCACTATAATCTTCATATTCAAGGAAAAGAACATGGTGTTTCCTGGGAAACCGACCCCCTGACGCTTTCAATTCATGTTGCGCCTCCCTGGTGGCGAAGCACCTGGGCTTATTTTGTGTATGGACTTCTCTTATTCGGCTTGTTCTACACCTTCTATCAATTTCAAATACAACGCAAACTAGCACGCGAAGAAGCACGCCGATTGAAAGAACTGGATAATATGAAAAGTCGTCTCTATACGAATATCACCCATGAATTCAGAACGCCACTTACAGTGATTTTGGGGATGGTTAATGAACTAAAAGAAAGATTAAAAGGCGGTACTGAAACAAAACAACTCGAATTGGTGGAACAAAACAGTAAGAATTTGCTGAACCTGGTAAACCAAATGTTGGACCTAGCTAAATTGGAAAAAGGAAATATTAAACCCCTATATGTGTACGGAGATATTATTCTTTTTTTAAATCAGATTGTTGAAAGTTTTTATTCCCTATCAAACAGCGAAGGTATTTCACTGACATTTTATTCTGAAGTCGATGTATGCGAAATGGACTATGATGAACAAAAGATTCTGCAAATTATATCTAACCTACTTGGAAATGCCATTAAATTTTGTTCCAGCGGTGATCATGTTGTCATGCATCTCAATAAATTAGAACAAGAGCAACGGCTCATGATTAAAATAAAAGATACAGGGCCGGGAATTGCTCCGGAATATCTACAGAAAGTATTTGATCGTTTTTATCAGGTTGACGACACCCATACAAGGAGAGGAGAAGGTACAGGCATCGGTCTTGCCTTGGCTAAAGAATTAATAGAATTAATGAATGGATCTCTAATTGTTGATAGTACCGTTAATGCCGGAACGACCTTCACAATTCGGTTGCCTATTCACAAGAAATCGATTATACAGGCAAGGCGGCCATTATCCGAAAATATTATTAACCGGCCAAAGGCAAAAGAACACGTCGTCCCACCATATGGAGAAGACAAACCCAATGTCCTTGTTGTTGAAGACAACAAAGATGTGGCTTATTACCTTAGTCAATGTCTCCAATCACAATTCTACGTTCACCATGAATTAAACGGTGCACTTGGAATTCAGCATGCTCTTGACCATGTACCGGACCTGATTATCAGCGACATCATGATGCCTGAAAAGGACGGCTTTGAAGTCTGTGAGACACTCAAAGAAGACCCACGTACGAATCATATTCCGATTATCCTACTGACTGCCAAAACAACGCGGGATGACAAAATCACCGGCCTCAAAAAAGGTGCTGACGCATTCCTGCCCAAGCCTTTAGATAAAGAAGAACTTCTTGTTCGTATTGAAAAACTCATGGAGCTCAGAGAGGAATTAAGAGCCAAGTATTCTTCAGCTATGGCCACATTTCAATTGAAATCCAAGTCAAACCCCATCTCAAGCACCTCGTCAGACATGAACGAAAAATTTCTGTCGTCCGTCATAGACACTATACTCGAGAATATTGAAAACCACTTATTCAAAGGCCCGCTTCTTGCACGTAAACTGGGAATGAGTGAGTCTCAATTATATCGAAAACTCAAAGCGATTACAGGAAAATCAACAGCTCTGTTTATTCGCAGCATTCGACTGAAAAAAGCGAAAGAACTTTTATCAGAGGGGCAGTCAAATGTTTCAGAAGTGGCTTATGATTGTGGATTTAACGATCCTTCCTGGTTTAGCCGGGCTTACAAAGAAGAATTTGGGTTTCCGCCAAGCGACATAGCAAGGTAGTCCTCGACCATCTTTGCTCAGTCACCTTCACAATAGTTCACTTCCGTTTACACACCTGTGGCAGTTATTGTTTTAATAGGCATTCTTTTTGTTTCTATCTTGTAATCAAAATTACGTATGTCAAACTGGACTGAATCAAAAGATAAACTATCGTGCTCTTTTACCTTTAAAAACTTTCAACAGGCCTTCGCCTTTATGACAAAACTCGCACTTTATGCCGAGCACGTTAATCACCACCCGTATTGGACAAATGTGTACAACCAGGTGACAATAGAATTGTCGACGCACGATGCCGGAAATACCGTCACAGAAAAAGATCACAAATTTGCCCGGGCTGCGGATAGGGCTTATGAAATATTTGGAGCATGAATAATTTAATTAATCCTTGTCGTTCGTCAACTCTGATTTCTTATATATGTATAAGTCTGGCAATTCTATTGTCCAATTGTACCACAGACAAATATTCACCGGAAATTAATTCTACGATTGACGTGTTAAAACAATCTTATGCTCCGGACCGCCGTACCGACCGGTTTGATGTAGAAATCAGTCAAGTTGGAGCAACATATATCCTATCCGGGCAGACAACTTCAATCGAAGCACGGGACCAACTGATAAATAAATTGGATTCGCTCTCCATTCCTTTTAAGGATCGGATCATCACCCTGCCGGATAGTTCCGTCGGCCTGGCAACATGGGGCGTTGTTCATCTCTCTGTTTGCAATATCCGATCCGAACCCAAACACAGTGGGGAATTAGCCACACAGGAAGTCATGGGTACCGTGTTGCGCGTCTTGTCCAAAAAAGGCGAATGGTATCTGGTTCAAACGCCTAATCGATATCTGGGATGGCTGGACCATGGCGGTCTTATTACCATGACAGACAATGAAATCAACCACTGGAACAGTCAGACAAAACGCGTGAGTTATCAGCCGACCGGCTGGGTATATCAGTTGCCGGATGTATCATCACCTACTGTCAGTGATCTCGTTGCAGGAAGTGTCGTAATTGAAAAAGGTGTCAAAGGAAAATTTGCCGCTGTCGAATTACCTGATGGCAGAAGTGGATACATTGCAACTCAAAATAGTTTGGTTTTGAATCGAGGGAATGAAGTCGATCTGGTAGAATCCGCAAAACGTTTTTTAGGTGTTCCATACCTCTGGGGAGGTACGTCGGCCAAAGGATTTGATTGTAGTGGGTTTACAAAGACGATTTATTCGCTGCACGGGTATTTAATTCCCCGGGATGCTTCTCAACAAGTACGTGTCGGCAAACAAATCAAAACGGATAAATCCTGGTCGAATTTAATTCCCGGAGATTTATTGTTTTTTGGGTCCTACCGGGCGGATGGCAGTGAGCGTATAACGCACGTGGCCATCTATATGGGTGGTGGAAAAATTATTCACGCTGCCGGTCGTGTGAAAATTGAATCACTCAACCCCAGCGATCCTGATTTTGCCAATGATCGGTATGATACGTTTATAAAAGCCAAACGCATGGTTGAAGAAGGGACCGGGCAAGCCGGTGTCATTCAGTTTTGACCCGGATTTGAATAAAGGCCGTACGGTATGTAGGATGGAAGTTTTTATTGTGGTCGTATCTCCTGGCAAAATTCAATCAAAACGCCACCTGCACTTTTGGGGTGAATAAAAAAGATCATTTTATTATCGGCTCCTTTTTTCGGTGCTTCATTTAATACCCGGAGTCCCATTTTTTTTGCTTCTGTAAACGCGTGTTCAATATCTTCCACTTCAAATGCTATGTGGTGTATTCCGGGGCCACGTTTTTGTATAAAAGCGGATATGGCATCATCCGTTGCCATTCCACTTAACAATTCAATTTTCGATTCACCTACTTGCAAGAATTTGGTCAAGACTTCTTCTGACTCCACCTCTTCTGACTTGTATACCGGTCGACCTAATAGCTTTTCGAACAAATCCTGGGCCGTAGCCTCATTCGTCGCAATTCCTATGTGTTCAATTTTTATTATTCCCAGAGACATGATAGACGTGATTTACATTTCTTTTTTACAAAGGTATCGTTTAACCTACTTCTCCTTGTTTTCATTCCAATTTATTCTCAAAAGACACAAGATATACGCTGCTCCCGGTGCACTCGTACGATAAAAGAGGCTTGCCCGATTCGCGATTCACCCAACTCATGATGTATTCTTCCTCGTTGGTGCTCTGGGAATCAAATCCTTTTACGTGAGCAAAGACCAACCAAACCAGGCCATTTAATGTTTCCATATCTGCATCATAAATCTGAGGATTTTTTCTTCCGTTTTTACCCATGACCGCTATAGGAAGCTGATCGAATTCTCCAAATTGGGTATAGAATTTATATGCACGTTCTGCGCCATAATAAACATAAATTTTATGTTGAGGCTGAATATTATCGCGTACGAAATTCAAACTCATTTTTATTTCTTCTTTCTCAATAGGTATGTCGCCCATTAAAGAATAAAAGAAAAACAAAAAAGGAAGTAGCAACGCCATCCAACGTACGGAAGCGTAAGCTAATTTGTTGCAAGCGCTCACCCAACCTATACTCATCATAATAATCAGCAGTGGACTGAGATATAAAATAAATCTACCGTAATAAGGATATAATTCCAATGCTGATAACATCAGGTGAATCAACGCCGGAACTATTAAAAAATACAACCACCAATATTTCTTTCGGCAAAGAAGAATATATATGCCATAAAGTGCACTGATCAGGGCAATACTCCAATAAAAATCTACGTCTACAATGCGTCTGAAACTTGTTCCAATTGCATAGATTAGAAATTCATAAAACGCGTTACTGAAAATATCTGTGGGAAGAAATTTCGATTGCCAGTGCGTCCGCATAATTTCTGCCGTCGGATGATCATGAATAAAAATGACGTAATTTATTGCCAGAAAAATCAACCAGGAAACGGGAACGAGTAAGGCAGATGTATGTTTTTTTTGTGTAATTCCTTTATATAGCAGATAGGTCCCGATTAAAAATAATGGAATTACTGAAATCGTAGATGAAAACATGGCAACCACACCGAACACGGCAAGCCCGACCAAATCGGAAAATTTGTTTTGGCGAAATGACAAAATGAAATTGTATAAAATCAAAATAACAGCAATGTCAGTCATGTATTGTTTTACCTCGGTAGCGTAGTAGATCATAAAATATGACACAGAAAAGATCGCCGCAGAAAAAAACGCGACATGTTTATTTTCAGAAATACCAAAAGCTAATCGATGTATTAAATAGATGGAGGCGATATAACAAATAAATGGAAACGCACGAAGGGCATACTCGTTGATTCCAAAAAGATCGGTAAATGCTTTTTCAATAAAAAGAAATACAATCGGGGCGGCTTGAAAATACTCAAGTGGGTGAAGCAATTCGGCATAGGACCTACTGGCGATATTCAAAGCCAACGAGACTTCATCTATCCAGAGACTTCGGTCATATAAAAATTGAAAGCATGTAACAGCGATACCGCTAAATATGATCACGTAAAATGGCAGGACAGTGGGGCGGCTTTGCTTCATCTTTATCCCTTGAAGATCTTTTACATGGGTTTACACTTCGGTGGACATCAGATATAGTGCTGTTGTTGTCGGCAATCTTATCTTTATCCTATCAGATTAAAGATACCGTATGAATAGTAAACTACAGATTGTTGAAGATTGGCTTCCTCGTTATACCGGAATGCCCTTAGAGGAGTTCGAAGACTACGTCATCCTGGTGAACTTCACCAATTATGTCAAGATGTTTGCTGAACGATACAACGCTAAGGTCTATCAGCGCAATATGAGTGCGTGTTCTGCCGAGGGGATTACCATCATCAATTTTGGAATGGGAAGTGCCAATGCAGCAACAGCCATGGATTTGCTGACTGCGACAAAGCCCAAAGCCTGTTTATTCCTGGGCAAATGCGGCGGAACTAAAAAGAAAAATCAAGTCGGCGACCTCATCCTTCCTATTGCAGCCATACGTGGTGATGGTACATCGGACGACTATTTTCCTCCAGAAGTACCGGCACTGCCTTCATTTGCCCTCCAAAAAGCGATTTCGACAACCATTCGTGATCATGGTCATGACTATTGGACCGGAACAGTCTATACGACAAATCGACGTGTTTGGGAACACGACAAGCGATTTAAGAAGTATCTAAAGAATATCCGTTGTCTGGGTGTGGAAATGGAAACAGCTACGTTGTTTTCTGTCGGCTTTCACAACCGCATTCCGACCGGAGCTTTGTTGCTGGTCTCGGATATGCCCATGGTCCCTGAAGGTGTGAAGACGAGCAAAAGTGATGTTGTCGTCACATCCAACTTTGTCGATGTACATCTCACAATCGGCATAGATTCACTTAATCAGCTCATCAACAACGCGATGACCGTGCGTCATTTGAAGTTCTAAGACGGAGCTACGACGTCTCTCAATGTCTATTTGAGGGGTCAAATCGTGTTTAAGCTTTCCTATCAATTTTCATTTTTAATTGAACAGATTACTTGTTGTCAACAATAGATTATGGACCGAATCGTTTATTATCGACGTGCAAAGTGTTAAAATTCCTCTAAATCTAGACTAATTCTTAATAAGGCTTGGTTTTGTTTAACGAATTGTGTATTTTTGTTTAACCCTGTTGATGAAGAGTTCTTGATCTCTAATTCGGCAAATAACTAAATAGAACCTATGTCCAAGATTGAATTCAACGATAAACTCAATGACCTGACACATGTGCTTCGGTCTTTTGCCATGAACTTGACTAAGAATCATGAAAATGCCAATGACTTGTACCAGGAAACAGCATTTCGCGCATTGACAAACAGAGATAAATTCCGTCCCGGGACCAACTTCAAGGCCTGGATGTTTACCATCATGAAAAACATCTTTATCAACAATTACAGAAAGCGTGTGAAAGCAGCCACTGTTTTTGATTCGACGGATAACATGTACTTCATCAACTCAGGAAGTGTTGTGATTGGCAACGATGCTGAATCCAATATTCTGATTGCAGAATTACAGCGTATGATTGCCTCGCTGGACGACAGCATACGGATTCCATTCGAGATGCACTTCGAGGGCTATAAGTATCAGGAAATCGCTGATGAATTCGAATTGCCTCTTGGCACCGTCAAAAGCCGTATTTTCTTTGCCCGAAAGGAGCTCAAAGAAATGATCGTCGAGCGGTATGGCAATGCCATCAAGTCTCCAAAATTAAAGCAGGCTAGCTAGTGCGATTCGGGATCGTGTTCAGGGTCCAGCCAGGGATACAACTTTTCTAATAACGTTCTAAAAAAGCTTCGTTTCGGTCGTTTAACCAACTGGTGTTTGACCATATAGGTCGTCACCCCTTTCTCAATCACATGGTGTAGCGGGAAGAGAACACTGAGAATGGCAATCTTGACCAGAAAAATTTTCAATGGAGCGCCGTGTGCCCAATGATGAATTTTGTTGTCGAGAATTAAAATGACAAATTCGAAAACAAATAGGATACTGAAGAAACTTAACATTTCAATCATCCAGGGTCTAACCGACATGGAGCTCACAATGATGAGGGTTAAAAATAGAATAATCAAGCCAACGCCGATGGCCCAGTATTGAATATTATTTTTTCGCTTTTCTGTTTCTTCAATTAATTGCAGCTCCTCACTGTTTTGCTTCTTCTGATTTTCCAGTTCCATAATGAGCAGATTGACATTGTACTGCTGATTTGAAACCTCGCTTAATTTTTTCAATCGTAAATCACTGTAGTGATAGGCCAATTGATACTCGTCGTACTTTCTCGCCAACGAATCCAACGCCTGCGTGATATCCAGAATATAGGGCGCATAATTGTGTTTCTCTGCCAGTCTAAGGGCTTGTTGTAGTGTTGCGTACGCTTCTTTTTCTTCTCCCTTACGAAGTAAAAATTGTCCATATCGTCTTAAATAATTCGACTCTCTAACTTCATGGCCATTTTCTTTAGCAGCTTCGATGGCCGTCTTAAAAAAGGCCCTCGCTGAATCTATTTTCGTTTCATACTCGCAAAACAGGGCGTTGCTCAGGCAGTAGTCTGGAGAGTTTATGGCTGCTGGATCTTCAGACAATATTTGTCGATAATACGGTTCATAAACCCTATAATAATCTTCCAATCGAAAATTATTTATGAGGTGTCCACGGTAAACAGCATTAGCAAAATTTTGTAGTAATTTGTTATTTGTCCTTTCGCAATAGGACAAAATCGAATTCATGTTGTTTTTTATTCGAATTTCCGGGTTTTCCCTAACAGCGATTTCACATAAATCAAAAAAAGACCACATGAGCTCCGTAGAGTCTATTGGCGTCATAGACTCAAGTTCCTCTATCAAAGATAATTTTAGCTCCCTGGATGCTCTATAATTGCCTATTCGATAATGAAATTCACATATTTCCTCTTTTATCTCGTGATTCAGGTCATTTTTACAATCCGCATCCAAATGAATTAATAAATTTTCTGCGTTCAATAAGTTTCTATAGGCCTCTCTGATTTGTCTGATTGCCAACTTTGATTTAGCTGAAGCCAGATTGGCCAAAACCTTAATCTCCGGATCTTCAACAGTAGAGGCGTACGTCATTGCCTGACTGCTAAATTTTAGTGCCTGGTCTGTTCTGTTGCCATGAGTCAGGCGCTTTGAGAACGCCACCCACAAATCAAATTTTTTAGCCGGGTCAGTTAAACGCCCTTCAAGTTCTGCAATTCTTTTATAATGCTCGCCATCAATTATACTTGGATTGCCATATTCTTCCCGATTCAAGTAGTCCATTGCCGCTTGCAGAACGTAGTCGTCATTCATCTTAGATTCCGCCAAAAGCATAGCCTCCAAACTCAAGCTGTCAGCCCTGTCTTCTTCATTGAGCTGTTGTGAATACCACTTCGCTTTGTCCGCCAACGCTCTCAACTGTCCATAAATGTCATTCTGTCCAATACAGACAACACAATTCAAAATCATATATATGACAACGACATATATCTTCAAACCAAACATATAATAATATTCTATTTATATGATGCGTATTAAGAATCAAAGGGATCAATTTTAAAAATAGCGTTTTTTTTATAAATGATCTAAATCTTCAAATCAGCTTACCAAAAAGGGCATCTTTATACTATAGTAGTCGTTGTACTTCATTTAAGTCAAATTATAATGGTATAGGGGGCATTGAATTCGAATTCAGAAAAAATCCTGTTATTTAAAGGAAACATGTTATTAATCTATGCTATTAGATTTTTTGAAACTGACTTAATCAAATGAAATAAGTATCTATTTGAAGATTAATATATGTGGCGGATAAGGATAATTGCTTTTAGTCAATATTATAATTACAGCATATTTATTGCCGCGGATGTATCTTATTCAATATGGAAGCGGAACTCCGGTCATTTTAGTATTGATTGTACTCTACCCAGGAATACATATAAGTCTTTTAATTCGACACATGAATTGGTCGACATCTTGCGATATTTATGATGTGTGACGTCAGACCAGCTAAACTTATATCAATAATTATACGCGTAACGTTGTTATGCCGAACTTATTCCGGACACCATCACTATACAACGGGGGCAATTTAAATGACTCGGTTGAACTGCGTTGAACACAGGAACAAAATAACTGAAACACGATGATCGTACAACTGCCATTTCGTTTTCAGAACCCTTGTCCGGCACGGCGCGATTAGGCGCTATATTTTATGAGAATGTACAACACAAACCATACAAAATTCAATAGCGATATACGCTCCAAAACCAGATAGAATTGCCCTCCATGGGCTTTGCTATAACGCACCTAGGTAATTTCATTTGTCCCGACAGATTGGGAAAGAAGTCGATAATTTACAGGATTTCAGAAGTTCTCCATTTTGATTTGTTGACCATTTGCTATATATTGACACTTCGTTAATATAGTGTATAGCGTCATCAGATACGTTCACTCATGAGATTTATTTGTATTAACTCAACAAACACCGGGCTATTGAAATGCCGGGCGTTATATAATGACACCGGAATCAACCGATACCTTATTCATTTGTTCTCATTGCTGCTTAACCTGATTTCCGAATTTAACTCCTCAATTTTTATTCCGGATAATCCTTCTTGTGCGTTGTTTGCATTTCGGGAAGCCCCTATAAAACAATTTGATCGATCAAACTATATAAAGCAAGTCCTGGTGCTTGCAGGTTTTTCGGGATGTACAGTAAATTAATGAATCCTCAGAAAACGATTTCGTTTTTTGAATTGACAGGTTAGAAATTAAAGCTTTTTTTATCATATAAATCATTTATTATGGCAAAGCCAAAAAACATTGCTCCAATAGTTCTCGGCGCGACAACAGCTGTTATGCTTGCATATGCAGTAGGTATAGGTTTTCTCTCACCTTTTTCTCCGGTAACAAAATGCAAACTTGCTGCCGGCAGTGAATATGTTATTTATTCTACCGCAGCGACTTGGATTCAAAATTACGAACAGGCTTCTAACAATGACCCGACTCTCGTGGCTAGATATGAAGACTATGCCAAAGGCGACAACGTATCCGATTGCATCATCAAAATTCTTCGGAGACAAATCACTAAAAAACCATATAAAAAAAGCCACGGTATTCAGATTCGGTATGGTCTGGTAAATCAAAATGACGATAGAGACACACAGCGTATAGGTATATTACTGCCTATGGAATCGGACGGAACATCTGAGGCGCTGGTTCAGGACAGAAAAGTCTATACGTTCACATTCCCTCCGAACTTTCAGGACCCTTGTCCTCCACACTGCGATCAATAATTCTCAGTGGGACGCCTAGGCTGGGCCTTTCTTAGCCAACTTTAGCGATCCATAATTTGATCTGTGTGATTGGCTGGGTTTTTTAATCACTAGAGTGAACAATACTTTCTGAATGCTCACAGGGAACAGGTCCTTGCATCCTGTGAATTTTCAGATGTAAGTTTTGGCTCGTAGGATGTTTGTGACAGAGCCTTACTTCATATACGAGGTCATATATCGCCCGAATATTTTCCGGCAAAAATATTTACTTAAGTTTAATTGGTTTTTTACAGGGGTAAAATTGGGTTAGGGGAGGCGGCTTGCCACCTGCCCTATAATATTCCATCGACTATTGCTTCTACACAGGCACTTATATATCTTCCACAGTCAATCTACCCGGCACCCATCATGGTACTTCGCTGAACCACTCAATCGTTATATTTGGGCGTGATAATCTAACTACAATCTTACCCCTATGATGCGATTACTTTGCTTGTGTACAATTAGTCTGTTTTACTTCATGAGCGTAGCTCAACAAACGATGACGCCCGAACTCCTATGGCAATTGGGGAGAGTTGGCGGTGTGGGGGTCAGTGACGATGGAAAGCAGGTATTATATACCGTACGAACATATGATGCCACACTCAATACCAGTTCCAGCCTCATGTATTCCATTCCAATTGAAGGCGGTGAGGCAACCCTGATTGAAACATCGGATAGTGTTATATCTGACAAGAATGTTTCTCCAAACGGAGAATACAATTTGTCACATCGTGCAGTTAAGCTCAACCGCGTATTCGGAAAAGAGTATTATCCCGAATTAGAGAAATCAAATGTTCACATTTATGATGATTTAATGTTCCGGCATTGGGACACCTGGTCTGAAGGCACTTACAATCATGTTTTCCTGAGTCGTATCGATGGTACAAAAGAACAGGACCTTCTATACGGACATGCTTTTCATTGTCCGACCATGCCGTTTGGCGGTGCCGAAGATTATACCTGGAGTCCTGATGGGAAGCAAGTCGTTTACGTCACAAAACAAAAAACAGGAGCGGCGTTTGCGGTCAGCACAAACACAGATCTATTTTCATATAATTTGGAAAGTCAGGTTACTACTAATTTGACGGAAGGCATGGAGGGATATGATAACCAGCCTGCATTTTCATCTAACGGAACGCTGGCCTGGCTCAGCATGAAACGCGATGGGTACGAGTCAGATAAAAACGACCTCGTCATATTAGACAATGGAAATAAAATAAATCTCACTGAAAAGTGGGATGGTACGGTTTCCGGGTTTTTGTGGGCACCAAAAGGCAATTACATTTATTTTACTGCGCCGATTAATGGTACGAAACAATTATTTGTTGTGAATTATTCCAGCCGATTAAAAATAGCGCCTGTCGTAAAACAAATAACACGCGGCCAATTTGATGTTCAGGGAATTGTCGGTCAATCCGGAAATACACTGGTTGTGTCACGCACAGATATGAATCATGCCGCCGAATTATTCACGATTGATATGACTACCGGCAAAATGAAACAACTCACATTTGTTAATTATGCGCTATACAATGCCATATCCAAAAGTAAGGTTGAGCGAAGGTATGTCAACACAACAGATAATAAACGCATGTTAACCTGGGTGATTTATCCGCCCAATTTTGATCCAAATAAAAAATACCCCACGCTTTTATATTGCCAGGGCGGGCCACAAGGGGCTTTGTCTCAGTTTTATTCTTTTCGATGGAATTTTCAATTGATGGCTGCCCAAGGCTATATCGTGGTGGCGCCTAATCGCCGTGGAATGCCCGGATACGGCGTTGAATGGAACGAACAAATCAGTAAAGACTACGGCGGACAAAATATGCAAGACTACCTGGCGGCTATTGATGCGCTTGCTAAAGAACCTTATGTGGATAATGAACGACTTGGTGCTGTCGGAGCCAGCTATGGTGGGTATTCTGTCTTCTATCTGGCAGGTATTCACAACAAGCGGTTCAAATCCTTTATATCACATGATGGCATGTTTAATCTAAAAAGCATGTACGGTACGACAGAAGAATTGTTTTTTGTCAATTGGGATTTCGGTGGTCCCTATTGGGATCGCGCCAATGCCGAAGCTCAAAAAACCTACCAGGATTTTGATCCAATAAACCTCGTAGATCAATGGGATACTCCGATATTAATTTTTCAGGGTGGAAAAGATTATCGCATACCTACAGGTCAGGGACTTGAAGCATTTCAAGCTGCACAACTCAGGGGAATTAAAAGTCGATTTGTTTATTTGCCTGAAGAGAATCATTGGGTAATGTCTCCTCAAAACGGCCTGGTATGGCAAAAAGAATTTTTCCGCTGGCTGGCTGAAACACTGTAGTTGTAAATCTGCTTAAAATCTGATCCGATATATGTCGCATGATCACCACCACCATCCGGGTAGCAATTTAAAAATAGCATTTATTATTAATCTGGCATTTACTGTCTTCGAAATTATTGGTGGTTTTTATACGAATAGTATCGCCATTATTTCAGACGCTGTGCATGACTTAGGTGACAGTCTTTCTTTGGGTACGGCTTGGTATCTGGAACGAAAGTCAAGGCAAAAAGCCGACGATAGTTTCTCTTTTGGATATGCCCGTTTTTCACTTCTTGGTGCATTGATCAATAGCCTGGTATTGCTTGGCGGATCTTTTTATGTCATTTCTGAGGCGATAGGCCGTATAATGGAACCGGAGCAAACGGATGCCTCGGGGATGTTATTTTTTGCCATCGTCGGTGTGCTCGTGAATGGGTATGCAGCATGGAAGTTGAGTTCAGGTAAATCCTTTAATGAGCGGGTGGCCTCATGGCATCTTTTGGAAGATGTTCTTGGTTGGGTGGCTGTGCTCGTGGTTGCAATCATTCTTCATATTAAAGACATTCCATATTTAGATCCGGCTTTATCACTCCTGATCACCTTGTACATTTTATGGAATGTTGTTAAACGATTGAAAGAGACATTATTTATTTTTTTGCAGGGAATGCCCCGTGATATTAATGCCAATGAAATAGAACAAAAATTACTCGGTATTGATGGTGTTGATTCGATTCACCATACACACATCTGGTCGTTAGAAGGTCAGGACCATGTATTTACGACACATGTGAAGTTGATAAATATTACTTCGCTTGAAGAAATATTGTTGATTAAGCAACACATTAAAGATATACTTAGTGAATATCCGTTCAAGCATTATAATGTCGAAACAGAATTGGATGAAGAGCCTTGTGGATTGGTGGAAAAACAAGCACCTAATTAATTTTTAATTCCCAGATGACGTTCGCCTCCGCACTTCTTCAATGGAATGAAAGCCGACAACCGGCTTTTCCCTGGATTCATGAAACCAACCCATACCGGATCTTGCTCTCGGAATTTCTTCTTCAACAAACCCGTTCTGATCAGGCCGTCGGATATTATGAACGGATGTTGAATGCATTTCCAACCATTGAGGCCCTCGCTCAAACTTCTGAAGATAACTTGCTCCGACACTGGCAAGGACTGGGATATTATAGTAGGGCCAGGAACCTCCATAAGACGGCCCTTCTGATTGTACAAGAACACGGTGGAAAAGTCCCTGATTCCTATGACGAACTAATTCGTCTCCCTGGAATCGGTCCATATACAGCTGCTGCCATTGCCTCGTTTGCCTTTAGTGAGTCGCGCGCTGTGGTTGATGGAAATGTGTATCGCGTGCTTGCTCGTTTCCATGGTATCGATCTGCCTGTCAACAGTTCTACCGCTCGAAAGCACTTCACAGCGGTTGCTACAGAACTGCTTGGTGATCATGATCCGGCAAAATTTAACCAGGCGATCATGAACCTTGGGGCACATCAATGCACCCCTAAAAATCCGGACTGCACAACTTGCCCGTTGCATCTTGATTGTCTCGCATTTGCCTCTGAAACACAACACCTTTTTCCGGTAAAACACAAAAAGAAGCCAAATAAAGACCGGTATTTTCATTTTCTGGACATTGGTATACGCGGTCAAACCCTCATTGAAAAACGCAGTGAACGTGATATCTGGCAAGGCTTGTACCAATTTCCTTTGATCGAAAGGCCGTCAAATCGGGCGCTTTCTAAAAAGAAACTCACATTGTATCTGGACGAGACGTTTGGGCTTTCTGAGTTCAGGCTTAATGGCATCACAGAAGCCCGAAAACAGACGCTGAGTCATCAGCATATTCACGCCCGTTTTTATAAAATCAAGGTAAATCAAAAGCCCGGTGTCGACAATTCCAACTTCACCTTGGTATTTCGTGAAAACTTAGAGAACTTTGCACTACCAAAAACAATTACTTGGTATCTTAATTTAAAGTAGACTATGATCAATAAAGTAATATTAGTAGGCAACCTGGGAAGAGACCCGGAAGTACGTCACCTGGAAAGTGGTGCCACCGTCGCCACCTTCACAATGGCGACCAATGAAAACTACAGAGACAAACAAGGCGAATGGCAGACTGTCACGCAATGGCACAATATTGTCGCCTGGCGCTACCTGGCCGAAATGGCCGAGCGATCTCTGAAAAAGGGCAGCCTTGTCTATGTGGAAGGAAAGTTGACCCATCGCAAGTATCAGGACAAAGACGGAAATGATAAATACATTTCCGAAGTGGTCGCTAACGTACTACGTTCATTAGAGCGTCGGGAAAGTACATCACAAGATGGCAGTTCGTTTCCATCGGAACCACCAGCCCAGTCTACCGGACCTGGAACGGCTTCGCCAAAAACAACAACAGAAGATTTCGATGAAGACGATTTACCATTTTAATCGCCTTTGATTATTCACCAAAAAACTAATCTTGGACTTAGAACCTCCACCTTCGTTATTTTCAACTAGCATAATTCTTTTTCATGCCGTGCCGTTAATTACCTTAACCGGTGCTTTTTTCGGCCTGTTTATTCTGGTTTTATTATTAATTTTTTCTGCGTTAATCTCGGGATCAGAAGTTGCATACTTTTCTTTGTCTCCCAATAATATTCAATCGCTAAAAGAAAGCAGTGATAAATCCGCCAAACGGGTGTTGCAATTAAAGCGTCATCCAAGAAAACTTTTAGCTACGATATTAATCACCAATAATTTTATTAATATCGGAATTGTCTTATTGTCGGATTATCTGGTGTGGCAGTTTTTTGGTGTTGAAGCCTTCGTCTCCGGTGGCCAGTGGCTGAGCGAGCAATTTTCTTTTTGGTATTTTAACGAAGAAGATTATTCCCGGTTGATTAATTTCTTAGTCACTGTGGTTGGTGTTACGGTTCTGTTAGTGTTGTTTGGAGAAATTACGCCTAAAATATACGCCCGATTCAATAATTTGTCTTTCGCCCGGCGTATGTCCGGATCGCTGAACACGCTCAATACTTTGTTTTATCCCTTGAGCAATCTTTTGGTCGGTTTGAGTAAGCGTCTGGAAATTACGTTTGGTCCATCCGCAAATACACAGGACCATAAAGAAGAAATCGAAGAAGCAATCGAACTTACAGTCAGCGGTGCGCAAAACGCGGAAAAAGAGGTAAATATTCTGAAAAGTATAATCAAGTTTAATGAGGTTGCTGTAAAACAGATTATGCGTAGTCGGGTTGATGTGATCGCCGAAAGCGTTGATAGCCAATTGGAAGATGTCCTCGAAGCCATTCGCTCCTCCGGTTATTCACGCATTCCGATTTATGAGGAGTCGCTCGATCACATTGTTGGGTTGTTATATGCAAAAGATTTTATCGGACATGATGAGAGCATCGTCTGGCAAAAATTAATTCGTACCGACATTCATTATGTTCCGGAGTCCAAGCGCATCAACGAACTCTTAAAAGAATTTCAAGAGCGAAGACTGCACATGGCCATTGTGGTGGATGAATTCGGTGGTGTATCCGGACTCGTGACCCTCGAAGATGTGATGGAGGAAGTCATCGGGGAAATTAAAGATGAGTTTGATGAAGGTGACAATGTTGAGTTTGTTAAAATTGACGATAAAACATACATATTTGAAGGAAAGTCGCTCATCAATGATGTTTGCCGTATCATGGGCGTTGAAACCTATGCCTTCGATTCAAAAAAAGGAGAAGCTGATTCTGTCGCCGGTCTTATGTTGGAATTTATTGGTCAAATTCCAAGACAATTTCAGGAAATTAAAATAGACAATTTTACATTGCGCGCTGAAAGTGTAAATAAACGGCGAATCGAAAAAGTGCGGATCATGATCGACCCATAAATCGATTTTTTCCTTGATTCTTATTATTTAATTTTTCTCCACCAAGGACAACAAAATTCTCCACATCCGTTTTACTAGTTATATTAATCTATGAGCATGCAATACACATCCGGTAAGATTAAGTCTATCATTTTAGCGTGTGGGTGTTTTCTTATTTGTTTGGTGTTTGTGCAATGTACCACAGACACCCCGGTTCCAAAACCGCGTACATTTCCTCGGATGACCATGCCCGCGCGAACACCTGTCAATATGAATTTAACGGCCTGTCCTTTTGTATTCGAGTTTTCTGACTACGCCAAAGTTAATCATGACAAGAAGTTCTTCAAAGAACAACCGCCTCATGCCTGTTGGTTCGACTTGCACATGCCGGATTTTAATGCCGATCTATTTCTGAGCTATCACCCTATTTCAACGCGCAAAGATTTTGATAAACTCATTGCAGATACCTATAAAATTACCAATCAAATAAATCGTAGAAGTAACTACATGGAAGAGTTGCGGATTGAAAATAGTTCCGGCGTTTCCGGTATGAAATTCCTTTTTGAAGGAGCCGCAGCATCTCCTATTCACTTTTATATGTCAGACACGACACAGCATTTCGTTAAAGGTGCTTTGTACTACAATCACAAGGTCCATGCGGACTCTATGCAGCCAGCTACACAGTTTATTCTCGAAGACATAGATCGGATGTTGGCTTCGTTTCGGTGGAAATAAATCTTCTAATAAAAATAAGGCGAGTTCTGCCTCCCTTATGATTAAAAAAAGGTTCTAATCGTGCCCTCGGATTCGACAACCCTCATAATGAACATGAACCCAATGGTCAATACCCTGTCATGATCGCTGCCATAATAAATAAAGCCGCGATGCCCATCATGATCAGAAAAATGGGCAGAATGAATCGAAACCATTTCTCAAACGGGACGGATGCGATACCCAGCATGGCCATGAGAACTCCATTTGTCGGGATGATCAAGTTAGATATTCCGTCGCCTAGAATATAAGCCAATACCGCTGTCTGTCTTGAAATATCCAGGAGGTCGGCCAAAGGCGTCATCAGAGGCATGGAAACCAGTGCCTGGCCCGAGGCAGATGGGATAAAGAAATTGAGTACCGTCTGAAAAATTAACATGCCTTGTCCAGCCAAAACGGTAGGCAATGCCGATAGGCCATTGCTGGCATAATAAAGGATGGTGTCAATGATTAGTCCTTCCTGTAGGACTACGGAAATACCGCGGGCTACCCCAACTACAAGAGCCGGAATAATCATCATCTCGAGCCCTTTTATAAATGCCGCCATGGCTTCATCACCAGACATTCCATCAATCAAAATGACCAATATAGCAATGCCGATAAAACCACCACTCATCTCGATAAAACTCCAGCCCATGGTTTGCACAGCATATAGCACACCGGCGTAACAAACAACGACGATGGCTATTAAAGCCAATTGCTTCCTGGTAAGTTTTGTTTTTGAAATACCCTCTGCATCTTTTATTTCAAAAGCATCGTTTTTCATGATAGACGTCAAAGGATCTTTTTTTACGCGAGTTCCATAGCGCATCAAAAAGAAAAACCCTACCAATGCACAAACTACATAAAGCACAATACGCAATCCAATTCCACTGCCAATAGGCAATTCTGCAATTTGTTGTGCGATTTGGACGGTGAATGGATTCGTCACACCCGTGCTCCAACCAACAAATACCGGTATTCCTACCAGGGCTAATCCAAACACGCGATCATAGCCCAACTCCTTTGACAACAATAAAAAAATCGGGATCAATGCAATGGGTTCCATGACAATTCCCATAAAGGAGCTTCCTGAAAAAAGCAACATATAAATCAGAAACAATAGCACAACCGGGGACTGATTAAATTTTTCAATTAAATAAAAAAGCAATGAATTAATGGCGCCCGTATGATGTATAACATTAAACACGGCCCCGATAATAAAGACGAAAAAAATGAGGACAGCGGACTGATGCATGCCTTTTGGAATGGAGGTCAGCAAACCCAGAAGTGATATCGGTGACGCCTTACCCTCCATTTGTTCTCCAAGAATAGAGCCCTTGAGAGAGATGTGTTTAGGTATCTCCTTATAACTCCCCGGGACGACCACACTTTGTGTTATTTTTCCGTACGTCCGTGTTGTCCGATCAAAACTTCCGGATGGAATGACATAGGACAGTATCGCACACAACAGGATTATACCGGAGAGAAAAATAAATACATGGGGGATCTTGAATTGAGACAACTTGGCGTTCATAAATTTCTAGTGCTTGTGGCCTCAATATATGAATTCAAATGAACCCTATTGGTAGGGCAGGGTTTCTCATACTTGTAAATTATCTGCCATAATTTACGGCATTATTCAGGGTTTACATTAAATACCGGATAGATGTCCTTCGGGAACTACACCAAAGGCCAGACTTATCCAGGTAATTAAAAAAGTCGGGACAATTTTTACGACAGGATGGACGGACCAATACTCCGACGAATTTATTAAATCGTTCAACCCTACTGACACTTGAAATATGAAATCCAACAGGAAGATAAAGTCGCAAAAAACATCATCATGCCAGTTTGATATCTTCTATTCGTTGCTCACTGGCACGAAACGCCGGCAAGATCACGGCCAACAAACCAATCAAGAAAACTATTCCTCCCACGATAGGTAAATCCGATAGATACATGTCCATGGGATATGCATCAACGACGGACTGAGGGCCCATTTTTATAAGTCCGAACTTTTTGTGTAAATAATAAAAAGCTCCTGCCAGTAATAATCCAATTGAAAACCCTAAAACACAAATGAGGCTGCCCAGTTTTAATACGAATGATCGTATCATAGCTTTTCGCGCTCCCATAGCCTGTAATACTGCGATATCTTTCTTTTTATCAAGTACGATCATCCAGATAGCACCGACTAAATTAAATGCGACGAGGATCAAGGCTAATATCAATATGATAAATGCCAGCCATTTTTCTATCCGCATGACTTTTATTGTGCTTGCTTGTTGCGCCAATCGTCCTTTTACCAAATAATTTGGTCCCATGATTTTAGTTATCTGTTCGACTATAGGCTTTTCAGCGAACTCGCTTTTGGTTTTAACCTCTATTGCACTTACGCGATTCGTGTTTTTCGTTAGTTTTTGAACAAGGGATAGCGGTGCAATCACATATTCATAATCCACTTCATGTTGTATGGCGAAAGTGCCTCCGGGATAGAGAGAGGAGCCACTAAACTGCTTGTCTATTAAGGATGTTTTCTTGGCATTTAGTAAGTAAACAGAGACCGCAGCAAGCCGATCATATACATTCAGTCCCAGTTTATAGGCCATACCCAGACCAAATAGGCCATACTTTATGCCTTCACCTTGAACCAGGTATTCACCCCGGTGTACAGCCGTGTCCATCCCGGTCACATAGTTAAAGGCATCGTCAACGCCTTTCAGTGTCCCTACTTCCTGCTTTCTGTTATATTCAAACAATGCCAGTTCCTCCAACGTAAGGCTGACCGAGTCAATGGCGGGAATAGCCGTGAGTTCCTTAATGATGCCGGCATCATATTCAAATGTTTTTCCTTTGGCTGCGGCTATTTTTATGTCCGGGTTAAAGGCATCGTACATGCTCAGCAACAAAGATTCAAAGCCATTAAATACGGATAATATTAAAATGATGGCGGCGGTCCCAAAGCCCAGTCCGAAAATAGAAATACCCGTAATAATTTGAATTGCGTTGGTAGATTTTTTACCAAATAAATAACGCCAGGCAATTTTCCAGGACAGGTTCAATTAATTCTTATTTGAGTTATTCAATAATTGAATTATAGACGATGCTCTGCAAGCGTGGTCTATAATTGTCCTTCCCTAAAATATTATTTGTCATGTCGGGGTAGGTTCGGTTGGAAAGAAATACAAAAACCAAGTTGTGCATGGGATCCGCCCAAGCACATGTTCCCGTGAAGCCCAAATGTCCATAAGTCTGATACGAAGCCTCTTGAGCCATATTCAGTGTTTTCGTCGGGTCCAGTTGTTTCATATCAAAGCCCAGACCTCGCCGGGTTTCACCCTCCGGCCGTGCCGTAAACAGTGATACTGTAACAGGATGAAAGTACCGTTTGCCCCCGTAGTAGCCGCCATTCAGCAGGTTTTGCATGAGTACACCTACTTCGTACGCGTTACTAAACAAGCCGGCATGGCCACTCACTCCTCCACGCATTGCCGCTCCCATGTCGTGTACATATCCATGCACGCGTTGATATCTGAAGTAAGCATCTTCTTCCGTTGGTACAATTTCATTGGCTGGAATTCGGCGCAAGGGGTTGTACGTTGTTCTGCTCAACGCCATGGGGTTATAAAATTTCTCCTCGGCATATTTATCTATCGACCATCCGGATACGCGTTCAACAATTTGGTCGGCTAAATAAAATCCCAGATCACTATAGCGGTATCCTTTTGATCTTCGTAATTCCGAATGAAAAATGTGGTGCCAAATAGAATCTTGATATCCCTCATGAATAAATAAATTATCCGCTACCTGAATATTAAATAAGTCCTTTTTTTCTTTGCTATACCACTCGACGCTAGGCTTATTTGATTCGTTTAGTGTGTTTTTGTAAAATGGAATCCAAGGTTTTAATCTAGCTGAATGAATCAACATGTCTTCAATTATTATCCCTTTTTTATCCGTCTTTTTTAATTCAGGTAAATATTTGTCGACTTTTCGAAATACGCTAATCTTTCCTTTGTCAAATAAATCCATAAAACTATAGGTAGAAGCAAGCATTTTTGTGATCGAAGCCAAATCATAAACATGGTGGTCCCTTACTCTTGTTTTCTTTTCATATGTGTGGTATCCGTATGATTTTTGGAAGACGATCTGGCCGTCTTTGATTACGAGGATCTGTCCTCCCGGCGCGGCCTTCAATTCAATGATTTCATCCATGAGCGTGTCCAGGGCATTTAGTCGCTCTGAATCCATGCCGACATCTTCCGGTGCCGCAAACCCCAGACGAAATAATGAAACAGTCTGCTCCCCTTGCCCGCCTTTACTGCGCGCTGATGCCGTGACAGGCAGCCTTCCGTTAAATACGTGCGCACCTGTAATAGCCTGGGCTGTCAGGTCTTGTACTTCGCTATTGCCGTCATAGGTTACGATGGCCGTTCCAACTTCATCAAAGTATTGCAGGGCATATGGATTGCCAAAAAGAACCAATGCCACCTTCGTTCGTTCAGCCAGTTGTTTCAACCATATAACGTCTGCCTCCTCAATCCCATAGTTCTTGGTTGGTGAAATGGACATATCATGAAATGCGACGATAACCGCATCTTTCGATGCC
Source organism: Saprospiraceae bacterium (assembly GCA_965249735.1). GTDB lineage: Bacteria > Bacteroidota > Bacteroidia > Chitinophagales > Saprospiraceae > JANQSS01. The sequence continues at coordinate 74,843 of CBDFMS010000020.1, forward strand.
AATTTGTTTAACAACTTGCCTGTACCGCCCCCTTTTCGTATACGATAGCTATCTCTTAGCCCATAGAGTCCCAGTTTTTTTTGGAATTCAGATTTTTTGTTTAGTCCAATATCCAGCACGGCAATATTTCCGGGGATGGTTTTAATGGGAATTAATTTGTTTTCATCGCGTGCGAGCGTAAGGGATTTTTGATGTAGACCGCGAACAATTTTTTTCGCATGCGGGGGAAATAAGTCCTCTTCTAAATTCAAAGATGAAATGGGGATATAATTAGTCAACCCCAGGTTATATTTTTCCAACAGGACCTTCTTTACGCTCTCAGCTATTCTGTTTTCCGGAATTTTTCCTTCCCTGATGTATTTTTTTATTGCTTCTATAGCAACTGGCACATCTCTAGGCAAACAAATCATGTCATTTCCTGCCTGTATAGCTCGCGCTTCTGCTTCTCCGGGAGGATAGTGTTTTGTCACACCTTGCATTTCCATTGCATCAGTAACAATCAACCCGGTGTAACCCATTTTCTCCTTGAGCAAGCCCGTGACGGTATTATACGATAAGGTGCTCGGCGTGTTTGGGGTGGAGTCCAGGGCCGGCACCTGTAAATGGGCTATCATAATACTATTGACCCCATTGGCGATCAGCCGGTGGAATGGTCTCAATTCGACGCTGTCCAACCGCCGGTAACTATGCGAAATGACAGGTAAATCAAGGTGTGAATCAACATCCGTATCGCCATGACCGGGGAAATGCTTTGCGCACGCTAGCACGCCTTCTTGTTGCATGCCCAACATATATAAAACACCTCGTTCGGCAACAGACCTGTGCTGTTCCCCAAAGGAGCGGATATTTATTACAGGGTTGTTTTTATTGTTGTTCACATCAACGACCGGAGCAAAATTCAAGTGGACGCCAATGCGTCTCAATTGCCTGCCGATCTCCCTGCCCATCTCATATATAAGATTAACATCGTTGACTGCGCCAAGAGCCAGCTGCTTTGGGAAACTCATGGCTGATTCTTTCAAGCGCATGCCCAAGCCCCATTCCGCGTCCATCGCCACGAGCAATGGAATATTGGATCTCGACTGATAATCATTTGTCAGCTCCAATTGCTTTTGTGGTGTACCTTGAAAAAAACACAGTGCCCCTACTTCATGTGTTTCGATAAGCTTCCGGACTTCATTTTCATGTTCAGGACCAAGGTTGGAATGTGCACGAATCATCATCAGCTGACCTATGCGTTGATCTAATGTCATAGTGTTATAAATCGAGTCTACCCAGATTCGGGCATCCGCCTCACTGCCCATCTCCTCTACGCCGGCATGACTATGGTCCGTTCGAAGTTCTTGGCCTCCGAGGCAAATGAGGAGTAAGGTTATTAGTATTCTAGAAACCAGGACCATACTTTTTATTAACGTCTTTCTGACTTAAGTCATACAATATTATTTATTAAATCCTGCCGGATCCAATTCTTTTGCCTTGGCAAGCACTTTATCTCGCTCTTCCAGTTGCCCATTGTGATGAAATGCGGTTCCCAGGAGCTTCCAATATTCTGCATTTTCCGGTTGTAGTTCCACTAATTTGCTAAAATATTCCACCGTTTTCGCGTGTTTTCCTTTCATACCATAGGCGACGCCTAATAATCGTATGTTTTCGACGTTACCGGGGTCTATTTCATAAGCTCGTTTCAAATACTCCAGCGATTTATCAAAGTCACTCTTTGTTTCTCCATAGTATCGACCAGCAGTTTGCAGCGCTATTCCAAGGTTGTTTTTGGCTTCTTTATACGCCGGATCAAGTCGTAATGCTATATCATACGATTGAATCGCCTCGTCATATTCTTTCTTATATAAGTGCGCATTCCCTTTTAGTAAGTGTGCGTTTTTATAACGTGGGTGAATATTCAATGCTATGGTTAGGTGATCGATGGCCTCCTGCATCTTTTTAGTTTTTTCCGCGCCTTGTTTCATTTCAGAAAAACGTGTCATAATACTTCCGGCTGCCGCATTTCTCAATTTTGCACTATTTGGTGCATTTTTTACATCTGTTTGAAATAACGTGTAATTATTTTTCCAGGTTTTATTTCTGGTTATTGTCTTAACAGAAAATAGTAGTGCGATCAAAACAAATACCGACCAGCCTAACGTTTTGTTTTTGCCTATCAACTTGCTAAAGCCATACCCGGCAGCTAAACCAAGACCAATTGATGGAAAAAATAAGAATCGCTCCGACATGCTCGTTCCAACCGGGAAGACAAAGTTGGACGTGATTGACATGGCAATCAGGTAAAACAGAATGGAATAGGCAAGTACATTGCGTTTCCTTATATAGATAACGGACCAGACGGCCATTGCACCATGTATTAGCACGGATAGAATAGCTGCAATATCCGTCAAACTATAAATTGGGATCTGCCTGGGATAATAATCATGTGTTAGTGGATGTGGGAAAACTAATAATTTTAAATACCTTAGTAAACAATAAAAATTTGTTCCAAATTTTTCTGAAAAACTGAAGGCTAATAACGAATTTCCCTCGTATTTCAAAAATGGGTTATTCATTAATTCATTTGGCGTATTGGACAAAGAAGTCCAGCCTAAGACCGATCCCCGAATGAAGAAATAAACAATAAATCCCCCTAATAAAAATAATGTGGGCTTAATTAGTTTTTTAATATTATTTGTGCCTGCAGTCATCCACAAGGTCAGTGGTGCTATTGCCAGTAATGTGACGGTATTCTCCTTCGAAAGCAACGACAGAAAGAAAGCGATCACCGCAAACGCCAGCAGTTTTAAGTCCCCTTTCTTTTGATATCGAATTAATAGCAATAGACATGCAACTGCCCCTATCGTTGATAAAATCTCATCCCCACCTTTGATATTGGCAACTACCTCCGTATGAACTGCGTGCACCGCGAATATGATCGTTCCGGTAAAAGCAATTATATCCGGTGATTTTAATCGAAGTTTTTTGCATAAAGCACTGAAAAACAAATAGATAAGCAAAGAACACAGGCCGTATAATAAGATGTTCACCAAGTGAAACACAAAGGGATTGTCTCCAACTATTTGGTAAATAAGGGCAAATAACATTGGGCTTAGAGGTCGGTATCGGCCTCCTGCCACCAATTCTGCCTTTCCCTCTTCTTTGAAGAATCCATGAAATGTATCCTTTGACAACAGGCCGGGCCATCCCGATACTCCGTCTTTTGTGTACATGTTATCGCTAATCACGATCGTGTCATCTAACGCAAATTCGTGCCCTAATGTATTGATATACAAGACACAAGGCAAAAGAAAAACGATCCAACGCAATGGTAGTTTAGATAAGAATGATTTCAAAGCTTAATCCTTGTTTTATAGTAAATTACAAATTACAAAAAATGCTAATATAATAAAATATATGTATTTGTCTTCCAGTAATTTAAGTAGACTAAACGGGTTATCACATGATCGACAAATATGTTCTTTCAGAGTAGTCGCAGAACACTGTGCAAAATACGACTATACCATGAGTTGTTCTTCCTGTCTTCAATATTATATTACATACTCCGAGTACTTTAATTATTCGTGAATAAATACATCTACAGCCACTATTGATTTCTTTACGTGGTGGTACAGCAATATTTGACAAGTTAAGCGAAGTAAGTTAACGCCTTTGGCAGTTCAACTTATATATCTCAATCGACTGATCAAAACCCTTAGGCCAGAATATGCCTTCTCACAACTCCTATGAAGGCCATCACCCTGTCCTGGTCAAATGCTGATGTACTCTATTTTACCAGTATTCAATGAGAGCCCGTGCTTCTTAAAAGAAGACCCGGTGTTGATGCTTTTCAAAATGAACCAAATCCGACGTCCACAATAGGTCGTTTCGACTTCACACTCTATTTTTGTTCGATGAAAAAAGTCATTTACTATCTCGCTACATGCTCTACCTGTCAACGAATCATGAAAGAACTCGATGTCGATGATTCGTGGGAGCACCGCGAAATAAAGTCTAAAGCAATTTCCAAAAAAGAAGTTGATCAAATGAAAAAGCTTGCCGGTAGTTACGAGCGTCTTTTTAGTCGTAGAGCTATGAAGTATCGGCAATGGGGTCTTCATGAAAAAACACTTTCTGAGAAAGACTATCGAGAATTAATAACACAGGAATATACTTTCCTAAGTCGCCCTGTAATCATCTTTGATAAAGAAATATTCGTTGGAAATGGTAAGAAGACTATCGCAAAGGTCAAAGAGAAGTTAGGAACCTAAAACGTGATATTGCTATTGAATCAACCAAAACAATTGGTTTTCTTTCTACATATCACCCGTTTTGTATAGTGAATTGTTCCACGTGAAACATGTATTGCTTCAGGTGGTCTTTTTCATTGTTTCACGTGAAACATCTTCGCCTGATCACCTTTCATTAAATAAACAAGTCCTTCTCGCAGATTTAGTATTTGAGAACAAGATCCAGTGAGACCCCAATTATAACGCTGTGTCGTTGTTTTTGTGCACGGTTTATAGCTTGAAAAGCTAAAAGCATCTAAACTTCCCGTTTCAACTTCAAACTTCTGGTTGCCATGAAAATACACTATCGGGCATTGGTCGTCAGCAGTCACGCAATAATCGTTGATAAGTGAATATTGAAAAGCCGCCGGAAACGCATGCCAGCCATATTTCTTTCCGTTCTTCTTATAGTAGCCTGACTCCAACCGCGTTACAAAAAAGTGAATCCCATTAGAAATTTCCTCTTTGCCATATATCCCTTCGACATCAGCTACGGCAAATTGCTCATATTGCTTGAACTTCTCTGATATCTCTGGTATTTGTTCAGAAGAACATTGTTTACCTCTTACGGGAAACACCTTATCTCCTTCTTCAAACGCAAGAACGATATCTTGAGAACCATCTTTGTCATAATCACCGCTATACAAAGAAAACGGTTTATCTTTCTCTGCTTTCATTTTAGTATTGTCTCCCAGGTTACCAAGAAGGATCTCCGCTATTCCATCACCATCAATATCAGCCACTGTAACGTTTCTGTACCAACCGTGTTCATTATCATTTAGAATATTATCTGACACAAGCTCCATATCCGATCCATCCCAACTATACACATGCAAGGGCATCCATTCCCCGCATACCAGCAAGTCCTTTACTCCATCACCAGTGATATCAGAAGCCACAGTAGATTGTATCAGACCTTCGTCTTCTTTTATTAATACTTGCTTTTGAAAGCCATTTGGTGTATTCCATAACATATAGGACGGATACGAAAGCGGAAAACGGCCTTCTTTAACTCCCCCTCCTACAAATACGTCTATATCATCGTCTCCGTCAAAATCTCCGGAGACAGGACTTACTGTATGGGTGATATCTATTTGTTCTGTATTAAACGTTCCAGCGCGTTGATACAGGATCATGTCCGAATGACTCTTGTGCCCCACGTCCCTATAGTTTCCGCGTGACAAGTAGACATCCTCCAAACCATCACCATCAAAATCTTCCGTAGAAATACCCGAAAACAACGGGTAATCGGGCAAACCTGTCATCGCGATGTCCTTAGTCAACCACTCGTTGTTCTGAAACGACAAGAATGAAAGTCCCACTTTGGATTGGTCTGCAATGATATAAAGCGGTTCTTCTCCAAACTTTATACTCGCAGCTTTAGGACCAACCTCTGATATCTTGTATGGAAGTAATACTTGTATTGCATAATCATCATGTTGAATTGACTTATCCTCATAAGGCAAGCTTACAATACTCACTTGATTCGATTCGTGTTTGGGTAGGATTGATTCGCTTTTGGTGTATTTAATGTGATTTAGTCCCAAAACCGGTTCAATTTCCTGCCTGGTCAAGTCCGGCCAGACCACATATACTTCAATAATCACAAAATCAGGAGGAAGATTGACATGTAAGATCGGCGAAACAGAGCTTTGAAATCCTCGTACCGGTTGATTTGAGAACATTAACCGGCTACCATCCTTTTCCACGAAATGAACATTAGCTCCAACACCTAAGCGATTCTGATCATTACCGGAAAATTTAAATATATAATTATTACTAATGTGTTTTTCCAACTCATTCAGGTATATGACTGCTTCATCTTCCATATTATTACATACCAGATCCAGATCACCATCATTGTCCAAATCTCCATAGGCAGCCCCATTCGTATTGAAAACAGACAATTCATTCAATTTCGCTTCATACTGTCCGTTTGATCCTTGTTGATAGAAGTAGTTCTTGCTTTTTGTCTTCTCATACAAGTCCTTTATGTCGGAAAACAAAAAGTTCTTTTTCTTTACCTCCGACTTGACTCGATTCTTGAAATCTTTATTTAACACATCCCTTCGATAGCCGTTGCTAATAAACATATCAGCTTTGCCATCACTGTTATAATCCTGTATGAGCGGGGCCCATGACCAATCTGTCTGAGCAATATTCGCATGATAGGCAACATCAACAAAATATCCATCACTCGTATTTAGCTGCAGGCTGTTGTGCATTTCCTGTTCGCCCAACCCATTGTCCAAAAATATTTGATACAGTTCCGGGTTCATACTGGCCATATTGGTTTTTTGCCGGAAATTATCTGCAGGCATCATCTCCACAGCAACTACATCGGGTAAGCCATCCGCATTGATATCACCAACATCCACACCCATACTAAATTTTGAATGATGTTTTAATCGGCGATCGCTTTCATCAGTAAACTTTTTGTTTCCCTGGTTGATATAGACAAAATCGTGTTGTTGATAATCATTAGAAACATAGATGTCCGGCAAATAGTCTCCATTTAAATCGCCAATAAACAGACCCAAACCATGACCATAGTTGGCAATGCCCGCCTCGGTCGTAATGTTTTGGAACAGTCCATTGACATTTTCATATAATTGATCACTCTGAAATTCGTCGTAAGCAGCCCTTTTTTTCTTGAATGACGTCAGGGATTCGTTAAAGACTCTTGGGTGATTCATCACATATAAGTCGAGGTCTCCGTCCTGGTCCATATCGAAAAAACAAGATTGCGTGGTGAGTCCGGCATCATCTATACCATACGCACGCCCACTTTCCTTAAATTGGAAGTTGCCCTGATTGACATAAAGTAAGTTTCTTCTCACTTCTGCATCATCGAACCAACCGGACCGGCTTACATAGATGTCAACCAATCCGTCATTGTTAATATCGGTTATCGTTGTACCCGTGCACCAATCACGTGTTGAACTAATTCCGGAGTTACTTGAAACATCCGTGAATTTCATATTTCCCTGATTCGCATAGAGTCGGTTTTTGCCCATATTGCATGTGAAGAAAATATCCTCCTTGCCATCGTTATTGAAATCTGCAATGCTCACCCCTCCTCCATTATATAAATATTCATATTTAAAATAATTTAATTCATCGTTTTCAAATATTCGATTTATGAATTTTACTCCGGTCTCTTCTGAAAACAATTCAATAAAATTCAAGTCTGTTACTTTGTTTTCGGGCTGAATCGCGTTTACCTTCTCATCGGGTTTACACTGTATTAACAAGCACATTAAGAGACCAATACCAATCGGTAATACGGCTTTTAAAGAGTTGGTGTTCAATGCTTTCATATGGTGGTTTTGTGTTCTATTGACTACAAACAACATGAAATTTTGCTTGTGAAGCCTAGGCTAGACAAAGATTCAAAATTTTATACGATTTGTGGATTTCGCGGTATTAATAAAGAGGTTTTCTACGAATCACTACATCCTATCGGCGAACAAATTTAAAATTTATGGCAAGGGTCGTACTTTTGACCTCATTAATCTAAGAATCAACGTCCATTTACCAGGTCCTCTAATTATATAGTTTTATGTTCTCAATTAATCGATTTTCCTTTGTAAGCTCTGTTTTCGTCTCGTTTCAAATCGTTCCTCTTCTGCTTGTGCTATTAGCCGGTAATTGGGTTCATGCACAGAATGGTGCAGAAAGCGGAGACAAGTTCAAACAGCTTGAGCAGTTGTTGCCAACACCAAATTCGTTTCGCAATGCGTCCGGCGCTCCGGGTAATGAATACTGGCAACAGCAAGCAGACTACGTCATTTCCGTCAAGCTTGACGAGAACAAACAAACAATCACCGGAACAGAGACTATAACTTACCACAATAATGCTCCTGACAATCTCGACTACTTATGGCTTCAGCTTGATCAAAATGTTCGTGCGAAAGATTCTGATACATACCAAATCAGAACATCAAAATTAGATAACAAGGCTAGTGTAGATGGACTCGAGCGACTAAAACCCTCCTTCGATGGTGGCTTCAATATACAACGCGTGGTGTCTAAGGCAGGCGAGGCCCTTTCGTATGTGATCAATAAAACCATGATGCGCATTGACATTCCAAAACCGCTAAAAACAGGAGAGACGTTTTCTTTTGTCATTGACTGGAATTACAACATCAACAACAGGTTGGAAACCGGTGGCCGCAGTGGATATGAATTCTTTAAGTCGGAAAACAATTCACTTTATACAATTGCTCAGTTTTTCCCACGGATGTGCGTGTATAATGATGTAGACGGATGGCAAAACAAACAATTTCTTGGTCGAGGTGAGTTTACACTTAGCTTTGGAAATTATGAAGTCAACATTACTGTTCCTTCAGATCACCTTGTTGCTGCAACAGGAACATTGGCAAATGAGGATGAGGTGCTGACCACAGATCAAAGAGAAAAACTGAGAAGGGCACACAAAGAATTTGATACACCGGTTATCATTCACAATCAAAAAAACGCCGAGAAAATTGAAAAGGGGCGTTCTTCATCATTTAAGACCTGGAAATTCAAGGCAAAAAATGTGCGTGATTTTGCATTTGCATCATCCAGAAAATTTATTTGGGATGCTATGGCTGTCAAGCAGTCTGACGGTTCTGTTGTCATGGCAATGTCAATGTACCCTAAAGAAGGAAATCCCTTGTGGGAACAATACAGCACCAAAGCAGTGGCACACACGTTGAAGTGGTTTTCTCATTATTCATTCGATTATCCATATCCCGTTGCGTGGTCAATTAATGCCGCACAAATCGGTATGGAATATCCCATGATCTGCTTCAATTTTGGACGACCGGAAAAGGATGGAACCTATACTAAAGTGACCAAGTATGGAATGATCGGTGTGATCATTCACGAAGTAGGTCATAACTACTTTCCAATGATCGTCAACTCGGACGAACGACAATGGACCTGGTTAGATGAAGGCCTTACGTCCTTCGTGCAATACCTGGCCCAATGCCAATGGGAGCGGGATTTTCCTCACAGACGAGGACCGGCATATATGATCACTGATTATATGAAAGGTGACAAAGATTTTATTGCTCCTATAATGACAAATTCAGAATCCCTATACCAATTTGGTAATAATGCGTATGGTAAGCCGGCATCAGCGTTAAATATTTTACGCGAATCAATTATGGGTCGCGAATTATTTGATATGGCATTTAAAACCTACTGTCAGCGATGGATGTTCAAACAACCAACACCAGCGGATTTCTTTAGAACCATGGAAGATGCATCAGGCGTTGATTTGGATTGGTTCTGGCGGGGTTGGTTCTACACAACGGATCATGTAGACCAGGAAATAGTCGCAGTGACAGAAAAAGTCTTTAATAACGGTAGTCCTGATATTAAAATTCAAAAAGGCGAAGAAGCAGAAGCTAAGAAATCAAATTATATTTCTAATATTCGAAATGAGGAAGAAATTGAAAAAACATATGATGAAATAGATCCTTCACTCAAAGACTTTTATTCGACATACGATCAATATGACGTCACACCACGTGATATAAAAAAATATAAAAGTTTTCGTGATTCATTAAGAAATGAAGAGCGTGATTTTCTAAAAGAAAATCCGTATTACTACGAATTGAAATTAAAAAATAACGGGGGTTTAGTCATGCCTGTTATCTTACAATTTATTTATGAAGATGGCACAGATGAAGTGATACGCATTCCTGCTGAAATATGGAGATTTAATTCAACGACAATTAATAAAGTATTTCCTACTAGTAAGCGTGTGAAAGAAATAATATTGGATCCTTTTTCTGAGACAGCAGACGTCGATACATCAAATAACCATTATCCAAAAAGACAAAAAGATCCTTCGAGATTTGATGTGTTTAAACGCAAACAATTCAAACAAACAAATCCAATGCAACAAGCTCATAAACGCGAGTGATCATAGTATATAATTTAGTTGTAGCGTGGGTCTGGGAAGTGGTTTATACTAATTAGCTTACAAGATTTATTTGATCCCATTGATCAAAAAATCATGGAATTCCGTATTAAATTCCTCAGGATGTTCCATCATAGGGGCATGTCCACACTTGGCAATAAATACCAATTTAGAATTTTCTATTAGTTCATGAAATTGCTCACCTACATAATGTGGAGTAATGGTATCTTCTTCTCCCCAAATTAATAAAGTAGGAATTTTTATTTCTTCGAGTCTATCTCCGACATTATGACGAATAGCTGATTTGGCGGTAGCTATTACCCTGATGGCTTTGTTCCGATTATTGACTATTTCATAAACCTCATCTACTAATTCTTTGGTTGCAATTGATGGGTCATAAAATGTATCAGCCGTTTTCTTTTTTATAAAATCGTAATTACCTCGTTTTGGAAATGTGGAGCCCATTGCATTCTCAAATAATCCACTACTTCCAGTCAATGTTAATGTCTTGAGTAAATTCTGATTTCGTAGAGTATATAATAAAGCAATGTGGCCGCCTAATGAATTACCAAGTATATTGATATCGGTATACCCTTTTTTCACCACAAATTGCTCTACATGATCCAATAGTCCATTAATTGAAACTTTACGGAGTGGCATTGTAAACATAGGTAGTAGAGGAACGACCACATTATATTTATCTCCAAAAAATTTGAGTAATCCACTAAAATTACTCAATGCACCAAATAAACCATGAAGTACCAAAAGCGTCTCTTCACCGCCTTTAGTTTCTATAAACTTAAAGTCACCTTCTTCCTGGATGTTATAATTCATGGAAATGAAAGATAGTAATTAATACCACTAGTGATTTATATCACGCTTCTTTTTGTTAATAAAATGATCATGTAGCCAAACATCAATATACCTACCAATTGGTGTAATACACCCAGACCTAATGGAATGTGTCCTACACATGACACCAAGGTCCAAATACCTAATAGTATTTGTATCGATAGAATAGCAAGTCCTAACCAGATCGATCGATCCTTCTTAAAGCGCCAGGCCACAACCAAAAAAGCGATTAAGATCAGATATGCCATACCTCGGTGAAGAAACTGGATTAGAGCCGGTACAAAGGTGCTTTTATCATATTGTTTAAACGATTCAATATTCCAATGATCCACGTGAAACAGGATGGCCGGAACCCACTCTCCGTTGAGTGTCGGCCAGGTTGGAAAGAATAATCCAGCCTTCATGCCGGACATAACTGCACCAAACAGTATTTGAATAAAAATAAGGACAGTCAGGTTCTTTAGTATGCCTTTAGGGACGGAAGGCTGCCATTTCCTTGTGGATGGTCGAAGATGATATTCCATAGCTACAAATACCATGAACCCAAACAACAGCACCGCCAAACCCAGATGCAACATAAGTTTATATGCATTCACCCAGGGACGGTTAGTCAGACCACTGGCTACCATAATCCAACCGAACAAGCCCACTATACCACCGAAAAGTACAGCAGATAAAACTCTCTTTATTAGAAGTTTATCCAGTTTTTTTTGAATTAAGAACACGATAAACGGAAAGAGAAATACCATTCCAATCATGCGACCCCAAAACCGATGGAAAAATTCCCAGAAATAGATAAATTTAAACTCCTTCAGAGATATGCCCTTATTAATTTTGGCGTATTGAGGTGTCTCCTTGTACAATGCAAATTCATGACCCCAGTCTTCAGCTGACAAGGGAGGAATAGTCCCTGTTACAATCTCCCATTTTGTGATTGAAAGCCCGGATCCGGTCAGCCGTGTTATACCTCCCAGAAGAATTTGAACAAATACCATTCCTACTCCAATCCACAACCACCATTTTACACCACTATAGAATTTCATGTTCAATTTTTTATAAAAACTTATTCACATTATTCCGAACTAATAAAAGTAATATTATAAACATTTAAAAAAATTTATCACTTATTATTAGTGATGTTAATATGTGAATAACTTTAAATTACCGTTCATATACCTATACGCCTGTTGATCAAATTTTTGGTTTTTAAGCAAATACATATTCAATCATTACAAATGTAAAAATTGTTCGAATATAGACAAGCTGTGAATATCTTTGTTTATCGTAGGGAAAAGCGTCCCTTTATTAACACACACAGAATAAGTTGTGAATGAGTGTGTATAAGAACGAATTATTAAGAGAGATATGTGTAGAATTCCATTTTATACATATCTAATATAGAGTTAGTTAAATAATTAATAATATTACATGTGAAATTTATCACACTATGCGTGCAGTTATACAAAGAGTTTCAGAAGCCGAAGTTAAAATACCAAATGAAAACTACAGTGCCTCTATTGGACTTGGCTTCCTCATCTTACTGGGTATTGAAGAGAAAGATGAGGAAGAAGACCTTCAATGGCTTTTAAAAAAAATCATCAATTTACGTGTGTTTTCGGATCCGGATGGGCGAATGAACCTCGCACTAAAAGATGTAGATGGTCAGGCTATGGTTGTTTCACAATTCACACTGCATGCTAGCACCAAAAAGGGGAATCGACCATCGTTTATTAAAGCTGCTAAACAGGAGAAAGCAAAGGATTATTACGAAAGATTTATAAACAACCTGCGTTTGGCAAATGTAGAAACGAAGACTGGAATATTTGCGGCGGACATGAAAGTAAGCCTGGTTAATGATGGACCAGTAACTATAATTATAGATTCAAAAGTTAGAGAATAATGGAATTGCAAGAATGGCAGGAACAAGTAGACGACTGGATAAAATCATATGGTATCCGCTACTTCGAAGTAAAAACAAATTCCTTATTACTTACTGAAGAAGTTGGTGAGTTGTGTCGCCTGATAGCGCGTCGCTATGGTGAGCAATCATTTAGAAAAGATATTTCGGAGGTCGAAATAACGAACCAGATTCAGGATGAAATTGGTGACATTTTTTTTGTTCTTACTTGTATCAGTAATCAATTAGATATCGACCTTGAGGATATACTCCGAAGAAACCTGACAAAAAAAACCAATCGAGATCATAATCGCCACCGACAAAACAAGAAGATTAGATGAAAACCCGGCGTATATATTCTTTAATAGTCACCGCTTTGGTCGAATCCGTGACTTTTATACTCATATGGCAATCGCTTCCGTGAAGCTTGCGCGCTTCTTGATAAAAGTTAATGGATGCGTATAGCCATGATAATAACATAAAGCAAGGCTCTCATTACTTTTTCATATCTGCCACAACAAAAAATGTATTTTTGCATTCTTTAGAGAGAAAATCATTGAGCAATGGCCAGAAAAAAGACCAGATATACAGACAAGGAGCTTACTATGTTTAGCAATATTATTGATGAAAAACTAGAAACAGCTCTTGGACAGCTTTCCTTTTATGAAAAGCAGTTGTCGGAATTTGCCGACAATTCAGATGCCAAAATCAAAGCCCTGGATGATGCTACGAGCACAATCGAGGCCGAACGCATCAGCGAGTTAGCTGTGCGGTTAAAAAAATATATTACTCACTTAAAAAATGCCAAACTACGTATAAGCAACAAGGCCTATGGTATTTGTCGTGTTACCGGAAAGCTTATTTCGAAAGAGCGACTCAAAGCAGTGCCTCATGCGACATTGAGCATTGAGGCCAAGGAATCGCGTTAGTCACCTTAAACCTTCTTATTTCTTGTCCAGAAAGGCAAAACTTATACTCATTATCGCAATCGTTCTGGTTGCTGACCAGGCTTTAAAGTTTTGGGTTAAAACCAGCATGTCTTATGGCGAGGAGTTTTTAATCCTTGGTTTGCCCTGGGCACGTATGCACTTTGTCGAAAATGAGGGCATGGCCTTTGGCTTGTCTTTTGGCGGTTCTGCAGGGAAGTTAGCCCTGAGCCTATTTCGCGTATTTGCAATAGGTTTACTGATCTATCTGATCAATCAACTAGCAAAAGCAAAAGAGCCTTTTGGACTGCTTGTTTGTTTCAGTTTAATCCTTGCAGGAGCGATTGGCAACATGATTGACAGTGCCTTTTATGGCCTTGTCTTTGATACATCTTCTCCACACAGCGCCAACCTGGCACAATTCATGCCACCCAATGGCGGATATGCTTCCTTTCTTCACGGCAAGGTAGTTGACATGTTATACTTTCCAATGATCGATACCGTACTACCTGAATGGGTTCCTTTTATGGGGGGTAGTCGATTTGAGTTTTTCAAACCGGTATTTAATTTGGCTGACACATCAATCTCGGTTGGTGTAATTGCTATTCTATTGTTTTATAGAAAGTTTTTTACAAAACCGAAAAAGAAAGAAGAAGAAGTAAGAGAAGTCGGGGGATGGGAAACTGTTGGAGAGTAAGGTTACGCTTATACTGCTACTCTTAATTTTTCATGTGTAATAAAATTGTCAATTGCTTTTTCTGCTCGTGCTAACGTTGGATAATCTAAGCGGTAAAGAATAAATTTTCCATCGCGATGAGCGTGTACGATGCCTGCGAGTCGCAGAACTTTAAGATGTTGTGAGGTGATTGACTGCTCTAAGCCCAGCGCTCTATAAATGCGATTCACATTTATTTCACCGTGTTTGTCGATGTACTCGAGTATCCGCAACCTTAGAGGATGAGCCAATGCATATAATACATCGACAGAGTACTGTAGCCTTTCAACGTTGAAAGTTACTTTCGTTTTTCCCATTCGTTTTCTTATTTTTTAGTATAAAACCTAATGACCTTATGACAAATATGGGGAGAAAACGATATATGACAAATTTTTTTAATAAAAATTTATCCTTTACTTCAGGCAAAAGCCTATAAAGTATTGATTATAAGTGTTTTGTAAGTGTAAAAAAATTTCTACAGAATATGCGTTATCCGGCCAATTCTTCCACTAATCTTGAAATTTGGGCCAATCGGTCCTTATCCAAAGAGTAGTAAATAAATTTTCCTTCACGTTCTGTTGTGACCACACCGGCTCTTCTGAGAATTGCCAGATGTTGTGAAGCTACAGATTGTTCTAGCCGCAATTTGATATAGATATCTGTTACAGTCAGCGAATCGCTTTCTTCGAGCAAGTCAATGATGCGTTGGCGAAGTTTGTGGTTCACCGCTCGTAGAACAAGGACTGCTTTTCGCAGATTTGCATAGTCCAGGTGGATGTCTTTTCCTCCCTTTCTAAAGGTCACGTTTTCGTTATTTTCATTTCTCATCTTGACTTGTATAATTTTAGATCATGGAATTTATCTGTGAATCATGCCAAAACCGTACCAAAGTGACCAGATGATGAAATAAAATACATAATATGCCTGTGATTATCAATCGTATATAAAATTTAATAATACATAAACGCCTAAATACCTGAAATAGTTTGCTCAGGATTCACGACCTGCTTCAAAATACTTGGGCGTAAATCTTTTGACGTAGGCTAGATGAAACCTTTAGAAGCCTTAGGCTTGGTGATGTTTGGTGGTTTGAGATAGGTTGGCGTTGAATACGCCAGATCGGCAAATTGCCCGGAGAGGTAGTCATTCCACGCTGCTTCGATTAAAAAGGAAGCGTTACACTGTATCTCATGGATATACAAATGATCTAAATGATTGATTTCGGGGCGTATTTGAGGAAGCTTAAATGCACCGTTGCCTCCAAAGGCAATATGCTTCCCGGAGCTGATCAAATAATCGACATTCTCCTCATTCAAAATCCAGGCATGAACAGGCTGAACGACTTGTAATTGACCATCATAGCGAGCACTGTAGACTTCCATCCTTCGAGCGTCGACCATAGGTATAAAAAGATCTATATTATCGTCGTGTTGCGCACGCATAGCCCAGGCCAGACTATATAATGTGTCAACTTTGATCATCGGAATATTCAAACTCAGACAAAGTCCTTTAGTTGTCGCATACCCGACCCGAAGCCCTGTATATGAACCCGGTCCGGTGCTGACAGCTATAGCGGCCAAGTCTTTATACGAGATCTGCTCGTCATGAAGAAGTTCATCAATTAAAACGGAAAGCAATGAAATATGCTGTCGTGCCTCTGGCGCATTTATCTCTTTTATTAGCGCACCTGATCTACCAAGTGATACGGAGCAGACATCAGTGACGGTTTCTATATGAAGGATGAACGACATGGAAGTGCGAAAGATAGGACTTGTCCAAAACATTGAACCTTCTATTTTGAGACGTGTACTATTCCAAAATAACCACCTTTATTAATTACACGATGATGAAAATAACGACAATAACACTTGGCCTGGTCTTTTTCTTCTTCTCTCCGGGAATGATAGCCCAACAGGCAAATGAAATTCTTGGAATTGCCAAAGAAACCAAAACGGCCGATTATTACAACCAACAAACAACGCTGTGGAAACAAAAAACAGATAAAAACCCAAAAGATGGTTATGCCTGGTATCAATACTATAAAGCCAAACGAGCCTATTTACAAAAGCATGACCCCCAGCAATGGGCAAGTGACCAAACCAAAGTATTTGAGCAACTGAGGCCTATAATAACATCAGCTAAACGGCATATAGCGCAATCCGCCGACTATTATCTTATGGAAGCGGCAAACACAAGGGAGAAAGTTTCAGTAGAATATTATCAAAAAGCATTTGAAATCGATCCGGACCGCGTCGACTCATATGAGGGCCTGTTTGTTCACTACGTATCTACTTTTAATGATGAGAAAGCCGGTGAGATCGCAAGAAAAATGTTAGCACATAACTATTATGCCAATGCAAATTTGAAATGGAACTACAATGCATTAGTGACAGCCGATGAACAGGGCGTGTTCATCACCCACGGCGATATGGATGCAATTCCCCGGTGGGTATTACAATTCGGAAAAGGAATACGGAAAGATGTACTGGTCATTAGCAAGTGGACGCTTGCAAACGATGTAGACTATAAAAAGCGGATTTTGAAAAAACTGGGATTGAAAGACATGAACAAAAGCCAAAAGGATTACGCCGATGTGAGTCAATATGTGGACGACCTCTCAACCCACATTTTGGTCAACAGCCCGCGAACGGTTTATATGGGGTGTGGGACCAATATCGACTTTTTCAAAAAAGCAGGCGTCATGGATGATATCTATTTAGTTGGAACGGCATTTGTTTACTCTAAAGAATCAATAGATAACATGGCAATAACGGAATATAATTTTGAGAATAAATACGACCTCGAATATTTGTTGAATAATTTTCAGACTCACCCTGAAGATGAAATGGTAAAAAAATATATGAATGTCACATATATTCCAGGACTAATGAAACTCAAGAAACATTATGAAAAGACGAATAAAATGGAAAGAGCTAAAAAGTACTCGGAATTAATAATGAATATTGCGGAAGAGAGCGAGCGAAAAGACGAAATTTTGTCCTGGTTTTAATCGACAAATCCTATGGGTACAGACCATACAAGCGTATCAGACGAAGGCCTTATGACGGCCTTTATAGAGCAAGGTGATAAGCAAGCTTACGGGCGCTTATATGCAAAGTATTTTGGTCCTTTGAGTAAATATATTGGCTGGTTGACATCTGACCAGGAAAGAGGAAAGGATATTGCACAAAACACGTTCTATCGGGTCTATCAAAACCCGGCAGCATTTGACGCTACCAGAAAATTTAGCTTGTGGCTCTACGCCATCGCAAAAAATATGTGGAAAAACGACTTGAGAAGCCGAGTAACGCGATCTAAACACCACAATTTATCAAAACAAACAGTTTATTCAGAAAGTATTGAAATAACTGAAGACAAATCCAAGCTTGATAAAATCCACAAGGCTCTTGCTAGTTTGTCCCCCCAACATAAAGAGGTTTTTATTCTAAAATACTCCAGCAACTTGACTATCAATGAAATCAGTGAGGTATGTGAATGCAGCACAGGGACTGTAAAATCGCGACTGTTCTATGCAATAAAAAAAATTAGAGAAAATATTAAAACAGCTTAAATAAATAGGGTATGAAAAATATAGATGAATTACCAGAAGAACTATTTGATTTATTCACAATAGGTGATTTCAGAAACTTAAATGAAGATCAAAAACAAGTCGTCCTACAACATATCAACGTGGGCGAATTCGATGCTTATGCAGCTATTGTCTGTGATTTTCAAGTCTTAGACAGCAAACGCAATACAGATCTACCAAAACCGACTCATACACCAAAAGGGAAATCGCGATTCACACGAGTGCTTAATTACAGGATGCCCTTATACCAGGTGGCGGCTTCTTTGGCAATATGCATTCTGGCAACTACTGTGATGTATAAAGGATCCAACAAAATAAATGGAACACCAACTGACTCCACCATTGAAACAGTTGGCGTTTCCCTGGCGAATGACGACTACCCGGCAGAATTAATTTTTGATTTGTGAGAGAGGAAGAGATTACAAACCGCTACGAATGTCCTGAATGTAGCTCAATGCATCGCGCGTTAATGTTTCGATTTTTTGTTTATTTGACACACCAATGGTTTGGTTGACTAATTAATTGATCAATCAAAATTGACCTATAAATTAAATGCGCAAAAAAGGATAAAATGTCGAAATTTCAATCACCAGCGCATTCAACTTTGACAGCTATCTTTACGCCATTTCTGGTCGTTCTAATAGAGTTTGCTTATGATTTACCTGCGTCTTTGGTTGAGTTGTTGTGTCTTTCTGCTTGTCTTTTTGGCTGCAGAGGCCACCGGACAGCAAAGCCAGACAATACCTGATTGGATTCATGAAATGTACAAAGACGATGCCGACATCGGACTTGTTCTGGACATGTTTGACTCCTACTACAAAACACATGAGTTTCAGAAGAACGAGCACACGCAATATCTGAAGCGATGGATTCATGCAGTCTCCAGAGATCAAAAGGGCGTCTACAACCCACGATTGACGGCCAAAGAAAGAGAGGAAATCAACGAAAGCCACATTCGCTATATGACCGCTGCAAGAAGTCATAGTCGGCAATCTACGGCGGGCTGGGTAGGGATCGGACCCTTTGATTGGGACCATGAAGCAGCAAGCAAAAGTTATGCACCCGGGGCCGCACACATATATACTGTTGAGCAGGCGCCTTCAAATGATGACATCTTATATGCCGGAACAGCAACAGCCGGACTATGGAAGTCTACAGACCATGGCATGAGCTGGTCTTGTTTAACCATGGACATAATGGAAAACAGTGTATATGCAATTGATATTCACCCAACAGACCCGGACATTGTACTCACAGACTTGCTTGACAATGTCTATAAAACGACAGACGGGGGCCAAACTTGGCTTCCAACAGGGGATGCCGGCTTCCAGGGTTTGTCAATGGCCGTTTTAGACATATTATTTCATAGAAATGACGGAGATCTTGCTTTTGCAGCAACGGACGAGGGCTTGTTTCGAACAGACGATCAAGGGTCGACCTGGAGTGAGGTGATATCAAATAAAGTGCAGGAAATTCAAATCCACCCAACCAATGACTCCATCTTCTATGCAGTCGAACAAGTGGGTGATGTCACAAAATTTTATCGGTCCGAAGACATGGGACTGACTTTTCTGCAACAAACGAACGGATGGCCGACACCCGCAGACCCGGACCACAACAGAAGAGCTGAAATTGCCGTCAGTCCTGATGCTCCGGATAAAGTGGTGGCCTTGCTGACCGGATCAGTCAATGGAGGAAGTGGATTATATGGAATCTACATCTCCAATGATCAGGGAACAACCTGGACCTTTTCATGTTGTGGACCACACCCGGGAGGTCTACCCGACCTCGACACAGTACCACCAAACATCAACATGATGGCTTGGTCAGATATTGGAAGCGACAATGGCGGCCAATATTATTACGACCTGGCGTTGGCCGTCTCACCGACCAATGCGGACACCATCTTTGTAGGAGGGGTGAATATGTGGGTCTCCGGAGATGGCGGCACCACCTTTACCTGTCCATCTAAATGGTCCCATTCGAGCAAAGTCAACTATGTCCATGCTGATATTCATGACATCAATTACTTTGACAATGGAGAGCTGTGGATCGCTTGTGACGGGGGCATATTCTATTCTGAAGACAATGGGGCGCACATAGATCGCCGAATGACAGGTATTCAAGGCAGCGACCTATGGGGATATGGCGTAAGTTTTTGGGGTGGCGGAGTGATGCTGGGTGGTGCTTATCACAACGGGACACTTATAAAGAACGACAGCGCATACATCAATGGCTGGCACTGTATTGACGGAGGAGACGGCACGGGCGGGTTTGCAAATGTGGGCAGAGAAAAACGGGTGTACTCCAACTACAATGTAAAAGACCTTCCAAATGATAGATTAACACCCATTCCTACTCGAAACTATGCCGCTAAACCATATACGCATTACGTCATAGGTCGATCTTCAAACATTGCCTTCCATCCGGACAATTACAGCATTCAGTATTTTGGAAAAGACACTATGCTTTATATGACTACCGACGATCATTATTCCGCCACCGTCGTTCATCATTTTAATGAAGCCGTTGCGGATGTTGAAGTTTCCATGGTCAATCCCGACTATATTTATGTGGCTACATTTCCCAGCCATTGGAGTGAGAAGAAGATTTACCGGACCAGTGATGGGGGAGCCACCTGGACTGACATCACGCCGCCGACCTCAGTCTTTTCCGCTAATCGTTGGTTGCCCTATGACCTCAGTCTCGGTGATGAAGACCCCAACGTCGTCTATATGGCGCGTGTAGCCAACTCCGTAGCAAGTTACGATGGTCAAAAAGTGTATAAATCAAATGACGGAGGTCTGACCTGGATCAACCTGACAACAGCAGTATTGGACGGAGAGCAATTGACAAACATCGTATATCAACGGGGTACGGACGAAGGGCTTTGGATTGGAACGCGACGCACTGTTTATTATAAGAGCAACAACCTGTCGGATTGGTCACTTTGTAATACAGACTTGCCTTTGTCAACCTTTTCGACGAAATTAATTATTAATTACAGGACACAAAAAATTCGAAATGGGACGAATAGAAGTGCCCATGAATTGCCACTAATCGAACCCTCCGTACCAAAAGCACAACTATCCGTTGACCGTCACTATGGCGGCTGTTCACGCGATACATTTTACTTTTCAGATTATACGGGAGTTTCAGAAAATGGCGTGAGTTGGGATTGGTCATTTCCCGGAGCAACATTTGTCAATTCGACGACAATTAGAAATCCAAAAGTACTTTACGCAACATCTGGAAACTATGATGTAAGTCTAATTGTCGCTGATGTAAATGGGTCAGATACAATGACAAAAAATAATTTTATTTCGGTCGAAAATCTATGCGCTACGGATACCTTTCCCGGAAATAGTTTGCGATGCAATATTGCAGGAGATTATGCTATTTCCAGCAATAATATCCAAACAACGCAATTAACGGTAACAGCATGGGTAAAACCGGACGCAATTCAGCCTAATTATACCGGGATTTTTATGGGTTCAGGTACAACGGCCGGTTTTAACTTTAAAGATGGCAACAATACACTTGGCTACCATTGGCCGGCCGGTGAATGGTGGTGGAGCAGTAATCATCAGGTACCGGTTGATGAATGGTCATATGTTGCAATGGTTGCAAGCCCGGAGGGCATGACCCTATATCTCAATGGAGTTGGGCACACACACCCCATCGCGCTGGACACAGCCATGATTGACGCAGCATACCTTGGCAGTTATCTTGGGTGGAATTCCCGAAACTATACCGGAGAATTGGATGAAGTTACGGTTTGGAATCGCGCATTGTCCGAATTAGAAATTAGGGAATTAATGTATATCACGCGAGATGATCAAATTAATGGAGTCGCACCTGACCCCAATTTGATTGCTTATTATCAATTTAATGAAGACACAGGAAGTATAGCCTATGATCGGGCAAATCTATACCATGCAACATTGCTGAATGGTGCCGACCGAAATATATCTACGGCACCGATTGCCGGCGGATCAGCTTCAACACAAACAATTGCATCGACAGGCTCCTACGTATTTCCAAATGAACATGTAACATTGGCATTTAATGAACCGACAGGATTACCAAATGGACCGGTTGTTGTCAGTAAATTAAATTGGCCGCCACATCAGCTACCGGTATTTAATTCGAATACAAATAAATATTGGGTCGTTCATTCTTTTGGAACGACAAATGAATTAATTATAGACAGTTTATTTATTTATGATGAAAATTTAGGGAGCAATATTTGTGACGATAATTTTATTTTCAATCGGGAATTTAATGCGGAAGGAATTACATGGGGTGAGCCGATTAGACCTGCTGAGGATTGTGCGGGCGATTGGATTTATTTTCCATTAGACACCTATGCGTTTGCATCACAATACACAATAGGCGATTATGCCGGCAACTTTTATGTCGATAAAATATCACCGGGAGGAAATGGCGTATCCTGGGAAACGGCCTTTCAAAAATTACATCCGGCTGTACATCTGGCCGGTCAACTCGATACGATATTTATGGCGGAGGGGACATATTATCCAAGGACTTATGCAAGGGATTGCATTGGCTGCTCAAACCAACGAAAACATACATTTCACCCCCGGTCGGGTGTAACCATATTAGGTGGATTTCCATCGTCAGGGGGCAACCTGAATGGCCGGGACTGGCAACTGTATCCTACGGTACTATCCGGATTTGTAAGCGAGGATCCGGCCTTAAAACCCTATCATATACTATATGTCGATAGCAACGCAGTTGATATTACAGTTGACGGTCTCTTTATTAAAGATGGACTGGCCAACGGGGTAACGAGCAAGGACAAAAATGGAAGCGCATTATTTTGTCAAGGAGGCATATCATTATTGAATATAGAAATCAGTGATCATGTCGCGGATAGCAGCATCGTACAATTACTTGGTCCATCGACGGATGTATGGATGAAAAACTGCTTGATGGAAAACAACAGTAGTGGTTCATTGTGGTTGAATGTGGACGAGGGAGCAAAACTATTGATGGATGAAGAGACTGAAATAAAGGATTGACAAAGACAGCCTACACAATCGATCAGGATTTATTGTCAAAGCACATTAAATAAATGAATAAAGTCCTCATTCCATTCAACAATCCACCATATCAGGTTGATGATAATTTGAAGTCAGAAATTATTAAAGATTTCTTTCATGAGGAAAACCTTGACAGCGCATGTACATTGTTGTCTGAAATTGTTGAGGCTCCGGTAGTTCTAACAAAATCCTGTACGCACAGCCTTGAAGTCATTGCAAAACTATGCGAGTTAAATCCTGGAGACGAAGTCATCGTTCCTGCTTTTGCGCATTCCAGTTTGCCCAACGCATTTATAAAAGTTGGTGCAAAGATTGTTTTTGCAGATTCCTCTTCGCAAGGACCAAATGTGGATCCTGTGCATATTGAAAGTCTTATCAGACCAAAAACACGAGTCGTCGCCATTGTTCATTATGCCGGCTTTGCCTGTGATTTGAAGGCCATCCGGGCATTGGTAAAAAAACACGACCTCCTCTTAGTCGAAGACGCTGCCCATGCGATAGCTTGTCGATGGAACGGAAAACATCTTGGCACCATAGGTGATTTTGGCGCCATCTCATTTCATGAAACAAAAAATATTGGCTGTGAAGAAGGAGGAGCCTTACTCATAAATTGTGATGTCAACCAGGAGTTATTACATAGTTTATTAGATAAGGGCACCAATCGCAGAGCTTTTTTCAAGGGGGTAGTTAACCGCTATCAATGGGTAAGTGATGGTTCGGCCTATCGAATGTCTAATGTACTGGCGGGGGTCTTGCGTCCCCAACTCGAAAAGCTGGAAGTGATCACAAATAACCGTATGGACACATGGAAACAATATTATACAGCACTCCGTCCAATCGAAAAAGCTGGATTAATCAACTTGCCGGCGGACAATAAAGCGCACAATGCGCATATTTTCTATTTTGTAATGGCCTCCGAAGATGATCGCCAACGACTAATTGATCATCTATTATCTAAAGGAATTATAGCGGCGTTCCACTATCAATCCTTGTCGGAGAGTCCAATGGCCAGAAATATTGGTGCCTTTGAGGTTTTGAAACACGCACATGAATATCAGGAGCGATTACTTCGACTACCCTTATTTTATGGAATGCAGTGCGATGACGTGCAACGAGTCACAGACGAAGTCTGTTCATATTATGGCTTAGAATCATGACATTTGTTGCAATCAGAATGGCAATAGTATTTATCAATGGTAAATTTGGAGAAGTATCTTCCTGAACAGGAGTCTTCATATTGATGAAATAAAGACCATGAAACAAAGAATAACAGAAGAAAACTTTTTGAATATTTTTAGAGAGCAATTCAATGAAGATAAGCGAGGGAGTATTCTGATGAATACAAAATTCAAAAAGCTGGAAGATTGGTCTTCGTTGCAATCGCTGATTGTTATCACTGCCCTGGATGAAGCATTTGGCTATGTTCTGTCCGTTGAAGATTTAGTTAATTCCGAACGTGTTGAAGATCTATTTTTAATTATGAACAAGATCAAGAGCCAATAATGGCTTTAATTTCTATCTCAAATATTAAAATCAAGGGTATTTCTGCGTGTGTGCCGCTTCAAAGCGAATCAAATACGGACATTTCCTTTTTGTCTGAAAGCGAAAAGTCGATTTTCATAAATCATGTTGGGATTCGAGAAAGACGGATAGCACCAAAGGAAATGCGTGCTTCAGATCTATGTTATTCTGCCGCCCTAAAGCTTATGGAAAAGCTCAATTGGCAACCGCAAGACATCGATTTCTTAATTTTTGTAACGCAGACCCCCGACCACAAACTTCCGGGGACCAGCATGCAGCTGCAGGATCGATTAGGTATTCCAAAGCGTTGCATGGCTTTTGACATAAACCAGGGCTGCGCAGGCTTTGTATATGGTCTCGCATCAATGGCTTCCATTCTGTCTCATGCTCCCGGCAAAAAAGGCCTGTTGTTGGTTGGCGATACGATCACACACCTGATAGAAAATGAAGACCCTTCACTCGAACCAATTTTTTCGGATGCAGGGACATGCACGGCGTTGGAGTATGACCATACAGCAGACTCTATGCATTTCAATCTGATGTCGGATGGTTCAAGGTTTGATGCCATTATGGTGGTTAATAACGAGAAAAAAGAATCACAAAACGTCGTATGTGCAGAGAAACTTGTCATGCAAGGACATGAGGTCTTCAAATTTGGTTTAGAGGAAATTGCACCTAATGTTGCCGAACTATTGAAGCAGTCAAATACCGATGTAGGGTCTATCGATTATTTGGTGATGCACCAGGCAAATAAATTATTGAATGAGGCCATTCGAAAAAAGATTGGCTTTGCTGAAAACAAAGTTCCTTATTCCCTCGATAGATTCGGAAATACCAGTTGTTCAACCATACCTTTAACGATCGTCTCTAATTTATCCGAGGCCATTTCGGATGACAAACGAACATTATTATTATGCGGATTTGGCGTCGGATTGTCCTGGGGTTCTGTAATATTACAACTCGACAGAATTGAATGTCCGGAACTAATAGAAATTTAGAAACAGCATGATTCAATATTCCATTGTCATACCGGTCTATAATAGTGTGAAGGCACTGGAGCCGCTATATCTGGGGGTAGACGAGTGCATGAAGGGCCTGGAGCAAAGCTTTGAAGTCATTTTTGTTGATGACAGAGGAGAGGTTGAAAGCTGGGAGGAGTTAGTGCGATTGAAAGGTGAATACCCGCAAAACGTCACCATTGTCAGATTATCCAAGAATTTTGGACAAAACGGAGCGACTTTGTGCGGCATCGGACAAGCGACAGGAGAACGAATCATCACAATGGATGATGACTTACAGATTCACCCGGAGGAAATTAAAAAATTAATTCTATTGGCAGATGAAAATAATTTCGATGTCGTCTATGGACAAATGGAGAATCAGAAATCGATGCGATTGAGAAAAATGGGTGGGAACGTATTGAAAAGAATATTTCGTAACCTCGACCAGGGAGGCGATGTTGGTTCTTCATTTCGTTTGATCGGTACACCAATCATCCCTTTGTTGAAGCAACACTCTCAAGATCATTTGTATATAAATCAGGTGATTTCCTGGTATACCGATGATGTCGGCATGGTTGATGTGGTAGGCTCGGACAGGATGGAAGGAAAAACAAATTATTCATTTTTCCAGCTGGTTAAGATTGCCTTTAATTTGATTTTTTATTATTCCAGCATTCCATTAAGATTACTGATTTATGTCGCTGTCTTTTGTGCTGTTGCTTGTTTTACTACAGCCGGTGTATACATTTATATAAAGATGACGGTCGGAGCACCTATGGGGTTTACCGCGATAATTGCCGCAATATTTATTGTTGCAGGCATTATTTTGGTAAGCATCGGTGTCTTGGGCACTTATGTAAATCGCATTTACAACGCAAGGATTAAGAAGCCCCACTATCATATTAAGTCAATTGAATGATCACCCTTTCAAAGTTTGGTATCGAGTTAGTACAAATACAGCCGGATGATCTTGAGATGATTAGATCATGGCGCAACGCAGACGAAGTTAGACGTGTGTTTGAGTACAAAACTATTATCACGCCCAATGATCAAAAAAAATGGTTTGCTCAATTGGATACTTCGCGAAACTTCTACTTTGTGTTTTCGCACAAAGGGTTACCCTTGGGAGTCGTTTCAATAAAAGAAATTAATTGGGACGCCAGAGGAGGAGAAGCCGGGATATTTTTAGGAGATACGATTTATGTGAAATCTCCTGTTCCGATAACAGCGGTCATAATTCTCATGCAATTTGCATTTAACGTATTAAATTTAAACTATTTAATAGCCAAAATCCATCAGGAAAACAATATTGCAATAGAATTTAATAAGGCATTAGGGTATACGCGGATGAAAGGAGAAGAGCAATCTATATTTCAACGATACCGGGTGAACGAGAATCAATTTAATAATAAAAAAAATCGATTGCTCAAATCTATGGATCGACTAATTAGCTCGAGCGTGAAAATAAATTTTAATGACGAGGATATTTTATCACTACCGGTTGACGTGCAATCTAAACTTGTTTCAGCAAAAGGAAATAATTGAAGGATGTCATATTGAGCAATTATACTTTCTTCTCACCGCGACCCAAACCATATCTTCTTGGTTCTAAACGAAAGGCTAAACGTATCGGTAGGCTTGGGTTAATCGCCCATTTCAAGAAGCGGAGTAATAGCCATTCGTGTCCGTGTGGCCATTTACGCGTATCAAGATGTGGCCAGAGTATTTTCATAGCGGCCCAAAAATTCTCGCGATTATAAAATAAATAATCTTTGGGAGCGCGACGGAAAAAGAATTCCAGGCCAAGATGAAACGTGAGAAATTTGTCTGTAAACACCTTGGAACGATTCGCAAATGCAAATATATTTTGGGCGAGCGTTATGCCAATATAAGGCACCCCGATACAAACATTTGCCAATGAAAATGAAGGATACAATGACTTCTTAAAAACAAAACAGTCGAATCCGGGATGTGGAAGACCTTTTAATGAGTACATGATATCGAGTTCGTGTACGCCTTCAAAATCCCCGGAAATCCTTCGCCGGTTTATGATGAAAGCGTCAAGCCCTGATTCGATCATACAAGCGACCTCGTTATAAAAATGAGGTTGGACGGCGATATCAACATTCGTATAAATGATGTAGTCTGTTGGTTCAAAATCATAAGCCCTGTCGAGGATATCGGCGAGAATAGGTAGCCTCATATCATGTTCAAAAGAATGCATATCCAAAACGGACCTCTCCAGATCAGGTGTTAGAATGAAGTCATCCGGAACAAAGCTGCGATCTTCTTTGAATTGGGATGACACCAGGTGGACTTCTATGGAAGAGTCTGAAGCCGCCCGGGCTCTTCGCATAGTCTCAAAGGTGACCGGTTGGGCAATTTCCAGATCACTACCCACAGGAGGGACGAACGGATTGATTATGTGCGTCAGATGGAGAGTCATTCAACAGCGAAATTACCAAGTGCAGGCTATGTTAACAAACCAGGAAGAATATAATATCTTTAGTAAGTTCGAAGATATGGTGCTTGCCACTTTATCCTTACCTTGGCAATGAAAGAAATAGGTATTGGAAAATCAAATAAAAATATCGATCGTATTAGTTAATTATAATTTAGCTTCTTTTCTGGATGAAGCAATATTATCTGTTATTCAACAAAATTATTCAAATACAGAATTAATAATTGTAGACGGGGGTAGCACGGATAATAGTGTTGAAATAATTAAGAAATATGAAAAACATATTACATGGTGGATAAGCGAACCGGATGACGGACAGTACGATGCTGTGCAAAAAGGATTCGAACAAAGTACTGGTGAAATAATGGCCTGGTTAAATTCTGACGACAAATACATGCCCGGAGCTTTTACTATGGTGTCGAATATATTTGAGGAATTCAAAGAGGTAAATTGGTTGACAGGAATTGCGGGCGAATATACACCCGAAGGTACCATGGTAAGACGAATTAATCTGCCCTGGTCCCGGTGGTCAAAACACCGGTATTATATGTATGACTTCCAATTCATTCAACAAGAATCCACATTTTGGAGAAGGTCGTTGTGGAATAAGGCCGGGAGCTCGCTGAACAAATCATTACGTCTGGCTGGTGACCTAGAACTATGGACACGGTTTTTTCGACACGACAAGTTATTTACAACAAATGCGGAGCTGGCCGGATTTCGATACAGAACGGGTCAGCGATCGACAGTTCAACGCTTGAGCTATTTGGAAGAATGTGTCAACATATTAAAAAGAGAGAGAGCGCAATTTGGTCTATGGCGTCGGTTGACCTATACCATTCTGCGACCTCCGGCCTTGTTTATTGGATTTTTTTTTTTCACAGACTGGCCACTAATTAAGCGAATTTATCCCGCCTTCATGGGTATTCCTCCAGTGATCTCGTATGACTTTTCAAAAATGCAATTGAGCGCTTCAGATCGTCAGGTTAAATTTCCATCTCAAATGTTATTTGGCAGGCAAATAAGTATAGGCAAACGCAATACCGACAATTGAAAGAAATAAGGATCATATCAAACAAGTCAGATAACCTGACGACATATTTCGGAAAAATTTGGCGATTCAGAAATTTGATTCTTACACTCGCCCGCCGTGATATTAAAGGCAAGTACGCACAAACACTATTGGGGATTTCCTGGACGTTATTGCAGCCGTTAACAGGACTATTGATCTTCACGCTTTTCTTTCATTATTTTCTCGGCCTTCAATCCGGAAATGTGCCATATCCATTGTTTGTTTTTTCTGGATTGATTTTCTGGTATTTTTTTTCCAGTATCGTCTATCAGGCAGGGATGAGTCTTATATCGAGTAGAGAGCTCATTGAAAAGATCTATTTTCCAAAGTTGGTACTGCTATTATCCAAGGTGACGATGTCATGCATAGAACTGTTAATGTCACTTGTATTATTGTTGGTTGTTGTAGCTTTTTGGCCCCACCCAATTTCATGGCGAATCATCTATCTTCCTGTGTTTGTCTTTTTTGTGGCCTTATGTGGTCTTACTATTGCGATTTGGATGGCAGCATTGACCGTAAAGCACCGGGACTTACAGCACATCATCCCATATTTGATAAACTACGGCATCTGGCTGACACCGGTCTTCTATCCGGCCTTGATCATACCTGAAACTTATCACGACCTCGTTTATTTCCTAAACCCCCTGGCCACCTTATTGGAATGGATCAGATGGTCCATTCTGGAAGGCCCTGAGCCGCCGACGAAATATTTGCTCTCCCTGATATGGGTGGGCGTCCTTTTCGGGGCTGGGTTGGCTTATTTCATCAAAATAGAGCGAAAGATTATAGATTATGCATAAGATAATTTTAAATGCTTTACCTTAATGGACTGGGTTGATTTAAAGTAAAAAGTATGCCACTAAGACGCGTATTACATGATGATGATCTGGAGCGGGAGTTTCAGGAAATGGGTTACGTGACAGTCCCATTTTTATCGGAAGAAGAAGTAGCTCATTTAATTAAACAATACTACGACACACTAAAACACAGTAAGGGTAGTATTTTGTCAAAGGAAGCTGACTTTGACGTTAAAAATGAAATGACTTACGAGTTTACATTCATTGATCGAAATTCAGATTACAAGCGCGAAGTATTTCAAATTATCTCCGAGGCGTTTGAGAAAATGGCGAACCATTATTTAATGGATTATAAGCCCATTATTGCCAATTTTATTCATAAGAAACAAAATGGTGGCGAGGTGCCTCTTCATCAAAATTGGGCTTTTGCAGATGAAAAAAACTACACGACTGTTTCAATTTGGTGTCCTTTGGTCGATAGTAGACGAGAAAATGGCACCCTGGAAATGGTCGACCGAAGCCACAAACGATTCGGTGAGATAAGAGGCCCTATGATACCCTGGGAGGTGGAAAGCATCAAAGAACACGTCATTAATAATTGCCTGACACCGATGAATGTCAAAGCAGGACAAGCCGTCATTCTCGACGACAGCATCTTGCATTATTCGCATGACAATAACACACCCGGTCTGAGATTGGCGATTCAGTTGATTATGATACCTACTGAATGTCAATCGATTCATTACCATCGAGATGTACACGATGACAAAAACCATATCCAGGTATTAGAGGTGGACCACGATTTTTATATGAGCTTCCACCCATGGTTCAAACCAAAGGGCCAAAAGCGAATAAAGAAGCTGAATTACAGGGAGAAGTCACTTTCAATTGAGGAGTATGGCAAAATCTGGAAGGGCGAACGATTTGATCATTATGATCGTCAACCGAATATCCTCGACAAAATAACATCATTCTTTTCCTCGTCTCAATGAAGCAAATATTTCGTGATATTAATAAACAACACCGCTTTGATCAATGGGGCTACCTGGTTCAACCCTGTATATCCCGGGATCAGGTAGGGCAACTTGTGGAGTTGTTTAATGAAACCCACCCAACAAAAAGCGAAGGATTTTATTCCAGCTCCTTCTCTCAAAACGAAGACGTTTTAAATAGGGTAAATACAGGAATTGTTAGCATCGTCCGACCGCTAATTGAAAAAGAGTTTACCAATTTTAGTGTTTTAGGTGGGAGTTTTTTAGTTAAAAATCCGGGTTCTGCCGGACACATGCCCATTCATCAGGATTGGACTATAGTTGACGAATCGAGCACTTATTCAATGACGATTTGGATACCGCTGACACAAGTTACCGACTACAACGGTGCTATCCGTGTACTTCCGGCCAGTCAACAATATTCCAGTACACCCAGAGGTCCAACTCTCCCGGATGTCTTTGCTTCAGTGGGTGGGGAGATAGAGAGGAATTTGATTACGTTAAATATGAAGGCAGGAGATGGGTTTATATTCAACCACGCCCTGATTCACAGCTCACATATCAACCAGTCAAGTCAACCACGGGTGGCCGTGGCCATTGGTTTGATCCCACGGGGAAGCAACATGTATTTTTATCACAGACAGGGCAATGACGAAGTAGAGAAATTCAGCGTGCCGGAGGATTTTTTTATGCGATATAAGAATATTGGTGAGCGTCCCGAAATAGGAAAAAGTCTTGGTTGGGTTAATACCGAATTTAATCCGATTACTAAAAAAAAGCTACAGGATATGATTAGTAAACACAATAAAGAAATGAAAACGATGAACTCAGAAACTCAAATATTAATTGATACGGAAGCGCAAGACCAATTGGACAAAGAGGGCTACAC
The DNA here is from genome assembly GCA_965249735.1 of Saprospiraceae bacterium. GTDB lineage: Bacteria > Bacteroidota > Bacteroidia > Chitinophagales > Saprospiraceae > JANQSS01. The sequence continues at coordinate 106,809 of CBDFMS010000020.1, forward strand.
CACCATACCATTATTGTCGGAATCAGAGGTTGAAGCGCTATTTAATTACTATCAGGGATTAAATATGAAACCGGAAGGGGATTATGGATTTCATATTAGCCTGGACTATAAAGATTCTCAACGTAAAACGGATATAACCAACCACATCATTGAGACGCTAAGCCCTTCTGTCAACAAACAATTTCAAAACCATCAAATATTTACAGGGAGTTATGTCATTAAAGAACCGGGATTAAATAATATTGTACCACCGCACCAGGATTGGACTTTTGTTGATGAATCACAATATGCTTCATACACGGTGTGGATTGCACTGATGGATATGACCCTTGACAATGGTGCAATGTGCGCCATTCCGGGCAGTCAAAATTTTTTCGAATATCCAAGAGTTTCTCCTTCGCCCCAGTCAAAATCTCCTTTGACGGATTATTACTTCACCATCTTTTCGTACGCTAAACTTTTGGAAATGAAGGCAGGAGAAGCACTTATTTTTAACAACCAAACAATTCACGCTTCTCCACCAAATACGAGAGCGACGGCGCGGGTTGCAGTTGGAATTGGTGTCACCCACCAGGATGCGCAACTCAAACATTTTTATGAATTACCGGGAACGTCTCCGCCATTGATTCGTGAATACAATGTGGACAGATCATTTTTTCTTCAGCATAATAACAAATCATTGGGCGTATTGTATGACAATGGGATGGAACCGGAAGGACTCTCAGTTGTTCAAACGATTAAACGTGAAACTCCGGAATTGAGCGACGAAATATTCAAGAAAATGATTGAGGCTGTTCCCGGGAATAAAAAAAATGATCGCCTGGTTGAAAAACTGGCAGGACTTTATGAGTATAGGACTGATGGCACAAAGAAAACAGCAAGCGAAACCAATGTGGATGAAGCAGACGAAACGCATTCGCCAATCGATAATCGCTCTTTCTTTCAAAAATATACGGTAAGAAACATTATTGCAGAAATAAATCATCGATTTAAGCACAAGGCGTAATGTTGGACTTTTCTTACAAAGCGTCAATTTTTAAGGATGCGCTCCACCAAAAGAGTTTTAATGAGGAAGGCTATGTCGTCTTGCCATTTTATAATGAGACAGAAGTGAATGAGTTACTCAACTTGTTTAATCGACTACACCCGGACGGTATAAAGGGATTTTACACAACAACCTTTATGGACGATGTGAGTTTCAGAAATGAAATTGACCGGAAGATTCGACAAGCTGGAATGCGATCAATAGAAAAGTACTTTATTGATTATAAGCTGTACTGCGGAAGTTTTATTGTGAAGGCTCCTGGACCCCAAAGCGAATTGATACTACACCAGGACATGTCACTTGTTGATGAAACTAAGTACACAGGAACGAATATCTGGAGTCCGCTTGTGGACCTAAGGACCGAAAATGGCACCATAGAGGTCTTAGAAAAGAGTCATCGTATCTTTCAGACATACCGGGGAGCATCACTTCCGGATATTTATGATGGCCTGGTAGAGCTGGTTAAAAGTTATTTGAAGCCTATGTTCCTCACCGCCGGAGAGGCTCTTGTATTTGATCAAAGTATCATTCATTATTCACCACCAAACCTTTCTCAAAGTGTGCGACCTGCGGTCAACACCTTTATTACACACAAAGATGCTGAGATTAGAATAGCCTATTGTGATGAAGAAAATTTTCCGGACAAAGTCGAAGTATTTGCCCAGGACGATGACTTTATGATGAATTTTAAAAACTTTGGAACTGACATATATGCGCGACCATCCATGGGGAAATCTCTCGGGTATTTTGATTTTAATTTCCCCAAATTAACATATGAAATATTAAACGAGATATATGGTCCATCTGCACTTGGAGACAAAAAGGATGAACAAAATGTAAACGGCCAGGGTAGTGTGATCGAGCGAATTAAAGCATGGGTAAAAAAAATATGAGTGTACCTGTGATATTTAAAGACAGTGACCTGCAAAGGCAATTTCAACAAGATGGATTTGCAAAGATTTCACTGCTCGACGAGGCGTCAGTCAAGCGCCTGTCAGACATGTTTTATACATATATGAAGGGTGCACCTGACTCTTTTTATTCCTCCAGTTATTTACAGGATTATACCCAAAAGAAGTTAATATCAACGAAGATTGGAGAGGTAATTTTACCCAGACTTGAACGTTTTTTTTGTGATTTTACCTGGTTTGGTTCAGCCTATTTGTCGAAAGGGAATGGACCTGCGACTGAAATGCCCATGCATCAGGACTGGACCATTGTGGATGAAAGGATGTTTGTCGCCCTGAACATCTGGACGCCATTGCAGGATACAAACGAAGAAAATGGAACACTTGAGGTCATCCCCGGAAGCCATCGTTTTCACGCGTGTTTACGAGCGCCCACGCTGCCGTTTTATTTCATGGGACACGAGGACGCTATGAAAAAGCTCTTAGTACCCATTCATACAAAGGCAGGCGAGGCCATAGTACTCAATCAGGCCGTCATCCACTATTCAAAACCAAATATGACAGAACAGGATCGGTTGGCCATAACTACAGGGATCAAAACGAGTGGCGCACCAATGCTTTTTTACTATTGGAATAAGGAGGAGCCGGATGTTGTGCGGGAGTATTCTCAGGATGAAGACTTTCTACTTCAGTGGGCAGACTTTCATAAGGACATATTTTTGCCACCAAAATTTGGCCGGATAAAGGGCAAAAAAGCGCTTGTTTATCCCGAAACAACACAATCGGAGGTGGATTTAATTCTGGAGCACGCAGGAGTCAAAGAACCTGTAAAGCGAAATATTTGGGAGCGTATATTTGGTCAGTCATGAACAGATGGCCAATAATCTTCAAAGACCTCTTGTTAAATGAAAAACTGGCAGGTGACGGCTTTGTGATCGTTCCATTTTTGGAGGAAGTGGAGGTAGAACGCTTGCAGAACGCATTTCATGATGAAATACCACGACCACCGGATGGGTTTTATGCCACAACACATGAACCGGACAGTGTTTTTAAGAAACGCATAAGCGAGGCGATAAAAAATGAAATTGCCGAGGCCGGTTCACGATGGTTTGGTCAGGTCAATTTGCTTGGAGGGGCATTTATCTCAAAATCACCCGGAATAAAAAGTACACTTCCTTTGCACCAGGATTGGAACATTGTCGATGAATCACTTGACAGATCATTCAATATATGGATACCACTTGTGGATGTAAATGAAGAAAATGGAGCCGTTATGGTGTTAAAAGGCAGCCATAATAAGCAAGAGACATATCGCGGTCCTAATTTACCGCCGGTGCTTTCCGGGATAAGTGATGAGGTATTAAAACACATGATCACACTGCCAATGACAACAGGTCAAGCCTTAATATATGATCATGCACTTTGGCACGCCTCTCCGGAAAATCAAACAAAAGATATACGTCCTGCAGCCGTTTTGGGCATGATACCAATAGATGCGCGCATGAAATTTTATTACAAAGAAGACCGAAAAATTGAGGAATATCACGCCACGCCGGACTTTTATTTAACAAGTAATCCACAGGAAGGCCCCGTAGGACTGGAAAAAATACGGGATATTCCATATGCACAAAAAGAATTATCTCGGGAAGAATTTTTCAGTATATACCTAGAACAAGAGGTGGCCAAAACGACTACGAATAAAACTATTTTCTCCAAATTGTTGAAAGGAATAAAATGGATACTTGGATCACAATATTAATAACGTCGATCGTGTTAAATCTCTATTTAGGATATAAGTTTTGGATACGACCGAAAAAATTATTCGTGCAAAAAGATCCACAACATACCCCACAATCAGTTGGAAAGTTTTACAATACACACAACAAGGATTTTGTCAAAGTTTATGGAGAAGTTATTCAGGCATTCAGGACAACGGATGTAACAAAACTGCTCGACTATCAAATCGAGCAAATCGACTTTGAAAGAGGAAAGCGATATCTAGATGCCGGATGTGGCGTATGTGGCCCGGCCAGGTATTTCGCTCAAAAAACAGGCGCTAAAATTGAAGCAATAACTATTTCGGAAGTCCAGGCGAAAGAGGCAAAAGAATTAATTCAAAAAGATGGACTTGAAGATCTGGTATCCGTGCGTTGTGGAGACTATCAACAATTGCATGAGTATTATGACGCCGACTCTTTTGACGGAATCTACTTTTTAGAATCATTCGGACATGCATCAGACCACGCAAAGGCCGTTCATGGTGCTTGGGGAATGCTAAAACCGGGCGGCATCTTATATATTAAAGATTTGTTTAAAAAGATATCTCCACTTGCTTCTTTGGAAAAGGAAATGGAACAAGAAATCGAAAATATAAATACGGCATACCATTATAATGTGGCAGAACTGAATGAAATACTTGATATTATAAGAAAAAAGGGTTTTATTTTATCCAGTTTAAAAACAATTGATATTAAGCTGGATGAATTTGAAAACTTAACGATTTCGAATGATTTCCAGGAACTCACAGGAATTAACAAAATTGAAAACTTACAGGAATATGTTTTTCCGGTAGATTTCTTTGAAATTAAGTGTATCAAACCCTGGTACGATTTGGATGCTGGAAATTCCCGATACTTTTTGCAAAACTTATTTTATTTACAAGTGCATAACCGAAAAACAGACAGTTTATAACAAGAATGCTAACAAATGCACCCGTCATATCAGTTCGCAACATTAGCAAAAGTTACCACAAAAACGGTGGACAGTCTGGACAATTTGGAAATTTAATAAAGGCGCCAATCCGGGCAGAAAAGCATCAAAAAGCAACCTTTCTGGCTTTGGATAATATTTCATTTGATGTGTATTCCGGGGATATACTTGGAATCATAGGCCCAAATGGAAGTGGTAAGAGCACATTACTAAAAATTCTGGCTGAGATCACCCAGCCTACGTCAGGTGAGATTCAACTCAAAGGGAAATTGACCTCAATTATAGACATCGGCACAGGGTTTCATCCGGATTTAAGTGGCCGGGAAAATGTATTTCTTAGTGCTTCATTATTGGGCCTTTCTAAAAGGGAGATTGTAGCGCGATATGAGGAAATTGTTCGTTTTAGTGGAATACGGGATTTTATAAATATGCCGGTCAAGTATTATTCCAGTGGAATGTATTTGCGATTGGCCTTTTCGGTGGCATTTCACACAGACATTGACATCCTGCTGCTCGATGAAATTATAGCAGTAGGTGATGCCAAATTTAGAAATCGAAGTTTTGAGAAAATCAAGTCATTGTCAAAGAATGGCAAAACCATTTTATTGGTCAGCCACAATATTGATCAAATAAAACAATTTGCCACCAGGTGTATATTTTTGGAACTTGGCAAAATCAAAGCAATTGGTAGTGTAGGCGAGGTAATAAAAACCTATTTAATACCGACACTTGTGGAGCGTCAAAATAATCCGGCAATCATGGTTCAACCAAGGGGCCTGCAAGTAAACCGAGTTGAGGTTCTTCTCCCTAAAACAAAGAAATTCTTAACGATTGAGGACGATGTCGTTGTTCAACTTGAGCTTAATAAATTCAGTGATGACGTTGCGCACCAAATCACAATTGTTGTACGGGAATTGACAGGAGCAAAAATTCTTATTGATTCGTTTGCCATGATCGAAGGGCAGGAAAATCTCATTTGTGAAAAAGGGATCTATAATGTAGAAGTTGTTATTGAGGGTGGACTTTTAAATTATGGTTTCTATTCTTTTGATTTGACATTTACAGAAGATTTTGGAAATGGTGAAATTGCTGAAGTTGCGGATGTCGGTTTTTTTGAAATAAAACACAATGAAGAAGACAAAGATAAATCCTATAAATGGATGATTGACAGCCCGATAAATAGGCGATTGACCTGGTTAATTGAAAAAACATGAAAATGAAAAAATTTAGTTTCAGAAAGCTTTTCGGGAAACAACGTAAAACGACTAACATCGACCCAACTCTGTATAGGTGGAAATATATGGATATAGAAGAATTGGATAAATTACCGGATGCCATACACGACATTTACATCAAAAAATATGATGGTCTGATCATTCGAAATGTTTTTAATGCCGAAGAGGTAAAATTAATGCGCAAGCATATTGAAGCAATGGACACGGACAAAATGATACCGACTAATGAAGGTGCCGGACACGCCTTTCCGCGTGTGTTTGGCCAGGTGGTTAGACCGGATAGTAAAGAAGAAGTTACAACCGAGTATTTGCAGGAATACTTCGAGGAGTGCAGCCGGCTAAGAACTACAATTTCAACACTACTCGGAATAGATTTTATCGCGCGATTGGAAAAAGTTATGTCTCAAATTGCCGGAGGACGAGAAATAGAAGTCCCAAAAGGCATAGATGGACAAGGAAGGTATGCGGCCACGACAATACGCATGAGCCATCCCGGAAAAGGATACATTAACGTGCATTCGGGAAACTACTTTCAACAAGAGTTCGAGGACTTTTATACACACTTACGTACGGAGGTAAATGTAAAGGACCAGCTCAGTTACTTTGTCACTGTAAATCCGGCGCAAATCGGAGGGGAATTGACCTTGTTTGATCTGATTTGGGAAGATGGTCAGACCAAGGAGGATGCAAATAAGGATTTTGAGGTCATATTAAGCGACGGCACCTTTTTAGATACCAGCAAAAACAGTCCATTGAAGAGAATGCAGGTTAAGCCTGATGCAGGTGATTTACTGATATTTTCAGGTGGCCCTATTTGGCACAAAGTAGAGCTTGTGGAGGGTAATGAGGAACGAATTGTGATTGCAGGATTTTTAAGCTTTACAAAAGACAAAAAAATAATTAAATATTGGTCTTAATCTCCTGAATCAATGGAGCGAGTTCAGGAAAAACAGCATCAGTTTTCTCCGAGCGAAGTTCGTCCAAAGCGAGACTTTTTGTATAGAATTCCGGCAATAAATCTGTTTTATTCATTTGATTTAAATGCTCAATAACATTCTTAAACTGCTGAATAACGTGCTCCCCCTTTATTTTATCAACAAATGAGGTGTTTACCAGCCATTTAATATGTTTTTTGTACTCTACGACCAGGTTTTTTTTGTAGACCTCCGGTATAATGCGAATATTGAAATATTCGGGACTGATTAATATAGTGGGCACGAAGTCCTCAGGTTGTATAAGTCCTAAGTCAACCCATTCGCGATGAAATTGAGGTAAATGCCAAACATTGTAAATGTAGGTGGTTGGCGAAATCATAAAATCGATATGTGGGATCTCCTCCAGCATTCTTTTCCGATTTTCCAAAACATGTGTCCACTGAAGATTTTTCCGCAAAAACTCACCTCTTTTGCCACTTGCATCCAGGCTGGCCGCCACATTTATATGGCTAAAATGTTTCCACAATGGCAGGAGGTTCCAATGCTTAAAAGAGAGGGTAGAGAAATTCGTGTTGTATTTCAACTTGACATCAAAACGCTTCCGGTCTATCAGGATTTCGAGTAGTTGATAGTGCTCTTCCATCATGAGAGGTTCGCCTCCTGCAAAGTAAATTTCTTCTACGGCGTCGAGATAGATTTCGATTTTTTCAAAAAAGGAAATTTTATTATCAAAGGCCTTCGTCAGGGATTTTGAATCGGTTGATTTCGTGCCGAGTGCAACAGAGTCCTGATGCCATTGTGAACTGGCCCATGGGCCGCAAATTCTACATTTGAGATTACAAATATTTGAGAATCGGATATCAAAATAGACTGGCTTAGCATTGGCCACACGACCGGAGGAGGAGGTTTCATGTACCCAGTTTAAACGATGATTATAATCTTTATTGACAAGTTGACGTAAACTCAGTGCTCCGGAAGCTTCTTTTTCATAGCAGATGCTGCAGCGACTGTTGGTTTTTCCCTTGAGCATACCGGAACGAAAACGATTCATTTTTTTACTATTCCATATAGTTTTAATGGACGCATTATTGATATTGCCAAAAGAAAATTCTTCTTGCCAGGGAGCCTGACAGCATGGCGTGACAGTTCCAAGTTGAGTAACATGTAGATGAACCCAGGGCATCATGCAAAATGAACTAGTGGATTTGAGCGCTTCCTTAGACAATCGAGTTGACCAAGGCCATGCTAATTTATTCCAGAAATCCATTAAATTGCATATTAGGTGTTAAGAGGACGCTAAAGATAGAATAGATAGTCGCAGAAAGTGAATGTCAAACCAAGAAACATGTTAAAACTCACACCGGAAGCATTACAAAAATATAATTTACAACGACCAAAAAATTCAACTTATCAGGGCTGTTGGGCCGCACACCGTAGCATGTATTTAGGTCTTCGGGGGAATGTGAGCGCATGCTGTTACAACAAGACTTATTTTATAGGAAAATATCCGTATCAAACTCTGGAAGAAATCTGGTTTGGTGAAAAAAGAAAGCAGTTAAATAGGGAACTTAAAAAATATAATTTTGAATTGGGGTGTCATGGTTGCCATGAATTAATTGTGAGCGGAAACTTCAAGGGGCTTCCTGCTAAAAACTTTGACTTTCTTCCTGATGCAGACGCAGGCTACCCCACGAAAATGGACTTTGAACTAAGCAACGAATGTAATCTAGAGTGCATTATGTGCCGGGGAGAGTTTTCTTCAGCGATTCGAAAGAACCGGGAAAAGTTACCAAAGATTCCAACGCCATACGGAGAAGACCTTGTTGAACAGCTTAAACCTTTTATTCCACATTTAAAAAACTGCCACTTTTTAGGAGGGGAACCATTTCTCATTCCAATATATATGAACATATGGGAAACAATGAATCGGCTAAACCCGACCATTAATATTTCTATACAAACAAATGGCACAATATTATCTGAAAGAATTAAGCGAATTCTAGACTCTATGCCATTTGATATTTCAATTTCTCTGGATTCTCTGGAAAAAGAAAATTATGAAAAAATAAGAAAGAATGGCAAATTCGAGAAGTTGATGAAGAACCTTGAATATTTCAGCTCCTATTGCCAGCGCAAGAATACGAATTTTCATCTTTCTTTTTGCCCGATGCCACAAAATTGGCATGAATTACCAAATTTTGTCCATTTTGCAAATTCCAAAAAAAGCAAGTTGTTTTTTAATACGGTATATTATCCGCTAAGCTGTTCGTTTCAATCACTTTCTAAACAAGAACTGGATTCTATTGTAAGCCAATTGGAAAACCAAAATCTACCACGGAATAATGACTTCGAACGATTCAATGCCTTAGCCTACGATCAGGTTGTTCAACTCATTGAGTATTGGAGTGCTGAAACAGTTCTACTAAAACATGACACATTTAATAGTTACCGTAATAACTTGTTAGAATACATACAATCTCAACAGCCGGAACAAGACGCGGTGAGTTTGTTTGACGAGATATGGTCGAAGTTGGATTTCGTACTCAAAACAGCAGAAATCAAGGGTCGAAAGTTAGAAGCGGAAAAATTATTAATGACGGTAAGTTATAAGGCCATTTATGAAAATGTACCGACTATGACCCGTGAACATACATTACACCTGTTTAAATCTTTTATTATGCCGATAAATGAATAAAGAACAGATTAAAAGTAGGAATTATTTCATACCCACGGTTATCCTGTTGATGCTTGTTGTGTCCGAAATCGTATTGCGCATGCTTGGTTATACACCATATAAACCAATCGACAATAAGATCCAATCTAATCCTCATATGTGTTTGATTTCGGACTGCATCATGGGTATTCGGCTAAATCCCGGCTCATTTGACGTAACGATCAACGATAAATTAAAACACCATGTTACCCACACTGATGTTGGCACAAGAATTACCGGGGAACATGATAGGCTGAAGGATACCTCACTGGTCCGTATCGACTTTTATGGTTGTTCATTTACATATGGAATGGGAGTGAATAATCCGGAGACCTATCCATATTTATTGCAGGAAACATTTCGTCAATTGGATTTGAGAAATTATGGAGTGCCCGGATATGGACAAGTACAAATGTTGTTACAACTTGAAAATAGCATTAAGACAGAAAATAAACCGGACTATTTAATACTAAACTATTTAAGTTTCCACAACGAGCGAAATGCTATGAATTCCCATTATCGCCTGAAAATTAAAATGGGACATGAAAATTTGACCAGGAGAAATTTGGCAATTTCTTCAGACTTCGTTTATCCTTTTGCTGAAATTGTGGATACGATGCCATTTGTAAAGCATGTGGATACAAAGACAATATACGACCACTTTCCTTTCCGTAAGGTTTTCACAATTGTCAATCTACTGCAAAATGCGTATGACAATCTTAGTATAAATTCGAATAAGGAAGTGTTTATCACCCAAGCCCTCATCGGGCGAATAAACGAACTATGCCAGGACAACAATATTAAAATGATCGTTACCTACATGGAAGACGACGTCCATGTCAGAAAGGTAATTTCTTATTGTAGCTCGAGAGGCATTGCTTTATGGCCTATAATCATAGACCTGAGTGAACCACAATTCACCAATCAACCACTTGATCGTCATCCGAGTCCAATCGCCCATGCGGTGTTTGCAGAGATGCTGACGCCACTATTAACTGAAATTACCGATAAAAGCGAATAAGCATCCGGGAGGATTTCATCGAATCGTTGGTTTTATATACCTTTATAAATAGGAGGAATTATATGAAAATGCTTGGCACGCACGAGACGAGAATGCTCAAAAATGACGCACTTGATCGTCAGATGGTCGAAGACGGTTACATTGTGCTTCCCTTTCTGGATAAAGCAGAGGTCCAGGAATTTAGAACGCTTTATTCTAAATGGCATCCGAATCCGCCCGAAGCCTTCTATAAGTCATATTTTGATCCAAGAATTGAATATAAGGAGGAAGTAGAGAACATGGTCATTCGGTGCTTCGAAGAGAAAATGGGTTCTTATTTTTATAATTACCATGCTTTCGGGGGACTTTTTGTAGTGAAACCACCGACACAGGAAGGACATTTACCAATACATCAGGATTGGTCGTTTGTCGATGAAACGAAATACTGGAGCATCAACATGTGGTGCCCCCTGGAGGATGTCAATGATGCAAATGGAAATCTTGTTCTGCTGAAAGGAAGCCACCGTTTTATGGAAACTGTGCGGGGAAGCAATACACCTGACGTTTATCGCGACCATTGGAAATTAATAGAGCAGAACACGATGTCTATACCCATGAAGGCAGGAGAAGCAATTTTCTTTTTTCATGGACTTCTACATGGATCAACCCACAATACGTCTGAAGAGGAGCGGAGATGTTTAGGATTGACACTTACTCCAAAAGAGGCCCCTCTATATTTTTATTACCTGACAAAAATGGATGAGGGAAACCGACTCGAACGATTTCAAACAGACCCTGAATTTTACATTCATTATGCCTCTCATCGCACGCTCAGGCCGGAGATGGAGGGAAAATCAATGTCATTTGAGTTTCCAAAAATTACTGAAAAGGAATTGTATGAGCGAATTGTCGGTGTTTTGGGGAAAGATAGCAAACCACCAAAACAAAGTCATCACAAGCCGACGACACACACTGATCCCTGGTGGAAAACAATAAAACGTAAAATTGCTGATTATGCCCGAATTTGAACACATATTTAACTGGTCTCCGGCGCCAATCACGGTGATTAAGAACGAAGGCCTTCGCGACTCAATAGAACAGGAAGGATATGCCGTGGTAGATTTGATAAGCCCCGAGCGCATCGAAGAATTGCGAAAAATATATTTTGATAACCATCAAATTGAAGATCAAAATGGAGGAATGTTCTACTCCGTTTATTCTCAGGATGTAGCCTATAGAAAAAGGGTACACGATGAGATTCTCGGAATATTAAAACCTGCTTTTGATAATCTGTTTATTGAATATAACAACGCCATTAATTTTTTTATTAACAAGTTGTCAGGCGAACAAAGCGGATTTTCATTGCACCAGGATTCGAGTGCCGTTGATGAATTTAAGCACTCAACGCTCAGCGTGTGGATACCCTTACAAAATGTAGACGAATCCAATGGAGCCTTATGGTTGATTGAAAAAACGCACCAGTTATTTTCCCCTTTTCGCAGCGTTTCCTTTGCACCACCTTTTGCCAATATTATTGACACCCTGGCATCTTACTTACAACCAATACCACTGGAAGTGGGTCAGGCCTTGCTCTTTGATAGCAGGGTAGTACACACATCGGGGCAAAACACTTCTGGAGCAGATCGCATAGCAATTGTCAGTGGAATACTTCCAAAAATGGCAGAATTCCAACTCTCATACCAGGAAACACCTAACGCCCCAATTGAATTATATAGACAAGCAAATAACTTTTTAATAGACTATCCAAATTTTTTCCATAATTGTACAGAACGCCCTCATATCGGAACACACATTGGGGAAGCCCCTTTTATTTTCCCAAAAGTGAAAAAAGAGGATTTTGAAAGCGATTGTGCGACTCTTGGTATTCCCAAAAGAAACCTATTTAAAAGAACGCATGAGGAAACTAAATTTATCACTGAACCGACTGGAAAACCAAAACCGATTACAAGAAAGAATGTTTTCCAAAGATTGTTTTCTTAAGAACAGACCGCTTTTAATCTTTGAATGGAATGAAAGTAGATAATTGGATTGATGTTTTTCAGAATAAGGAATTAAATAGAGCCCTCAAAAACAAGGGCATTGTCAAATTTAACTTAGAGCATTTTGACGCACGCGGTTGCGAAGCATTTTTAAAACGAGAAGTACCGGGATATCCGGGCGACTATGAGAGCCAGTTTTACGGGAGTGTTTCGCTTGAGGAAATGGAATTAAAAAGAAAGATTCATTCGACATTGGATGAATTTGTAACGTCCCACGTGGGTCCGATGCTGACAAACCACAGATTACTCACGTACTTCTTTCTGATTAAAGGGATTGGAAACAAATCAATATTGCGATTGCATCAGGACTGGAGTATTGTTGATGAGCGGAAATATAAGGCATATAATTTATGGATACCGTTGATAAATAGTACGGTTGCGAATGGAACGATATTTGCCTTGCCTGGCAGCCATGAATGGCCGTTGAATATTCGCGGAGCAGGTATCCCCCCAAAGTATTTGAATCATTTTGAGACGGCTAAAAAATTCATGAAACCTTTTCGCGTAAAGGTTGGCCAGGCGCTCATTTTTAATAGCAGAGTTCTTCATTTCTCTCCTCCCAATCAAACGACAACATCGAGGACAGCAGTTATAAACAATATCGTACCTCTGGAAGCAGAAATTACCAGTTTTCATGGTCGAATGGAGAGCAATAAAACTGTGGTGAGCGAATACAAAGTCCCGGAAGATTTTTTTATACATTATGATGATTTTAATAACCAAAAAGACCATCACAACCCAATGGGCAAACTTGCAGGCGAAATTGATTATGCGAATGCGGATCTGGTGAGTGAAGAGCATTTTCACAAATTAATAAAATCAATACCGAAAAGAAAAAAATGGCTGTTTTTTTGAGCCACACGAAAGATGGAGTCGTTTTTTAAATTATTCGCAGAAAAGCTAAGATTGAGTAACCCTTGGCGCTACAAGGCACCGTTACTCATGGCCATCCCATATTTTCTGCTGGTCATGTCGGATGTGAGCACCTTGGTTGCGCTGAAATTTATTTGGCTTTCGTATCTCACCATCGTGGGTATTGCGGGAATTGGCTATTTGATAAATGATTATGCAGACCGTGAAAAAGACGCGTTGGCCGGGAAGGCAAACGCGTTGATTGGTATGAAAAAGTCAAAAATCAGGTTATTATTTATTCTTTTTCTAATGTTGGCTATTATACCATGGGTTTTCTTCCCAACAACTATATGGAGTCTGTTTTTGCTACTGCTGGAGTTGCTATTGTTTGCTGTTTATTCACTTCCACCATTTAGATTAAAAGAAAGGGGCTTGGCCGGAGTCGTGAATGATGCCTTGTATGCACATGTTGTACCTGCCATGCTGGCGGCCTATACCTTTTGGCTCATTGGAGGAATGAACATGTCCAGGTTAGTCAGTTTGTTGGCAATTCTTGTCTTGTGGCAGGGCGCAATGGGGCTCCGGAATATATTATTGCACCAAATGAAAGATGGGCGACACGATGTTGCATCAGGAACCCGAACGATGGTCACAACCAAAGGTGTTGACAAAATTGAGAAATTGACAAAAGGGTTCTTAGTTATTGAGATATTATTTTTTCTGTTGTTTTGTTTTACTTTTCGAGATGTCTTACCTCTGCTTTCTGTTGTCCTTGTAGCTTTTTGGAGTTTTAGATGGTGGGATAACTATGTGAGAAAGTTATCTAAGGATAAAGTCAAAATTAATTTTTTGGCACATTATTATCTTGATGATTTTTATATTCGGGTTTTTCCTCTAATTATTATTTTTCATTTGATTCCGACTAATCTGGATGTGATACCCATTTTGGTCTCGCACATTGTTTTATTTCCCAATGTCATAAAGACGCTCATGGCAAAAATGTTTTGGTGGGTATTCAGTAAGTTGCCACCCTGGGTGCAACGCGTGTTTTCTGGCCACAAGCTGACTACGTCAATCCTGTTTCATATGATCTTGGTTTGCATTTACATGGGGGTCATAGGATGTGCGTACAGTGTCGTCACGGATTATTTTAATGAACCATTTGCCACGGATTATTTCTTTTCCAAAAGCTTGCAAGCCTTGGGTGTTGCAGTAATTATACATAGTTATTTCTTTTCACTCGCCTGGAAAAACCCCGAATCGATTAAGACATAATGTAAAATTAAATGAATTAAACAACTACTTCCCGGTGATAGCACTTGTAACAGATAAAATAAATCAATATTCAGAAACATTCATTCACAACCAGATAAAATTTCTGAAAGGAAATGTATTGGTTTTAGGTGATGGTTATATTTCTGAGAAATTCAGTGAGGACAGAGGGGCTACGTGGAATACGGTTTCCCGGGAAAGTAAAAAGCGTTTTTGGTTATTGAGGAAACAGAAATTATCACAGGAAGACAGCATCGTTCACCTGCTTAAATCTAAACATGTGGATGTTGTGCTGGCTCAATTCGGCCCCGTTGGCGTCGCATGGATGCCGATTTGCAAAAGGGCAGATATTCCATTGATTGTGCATTTTCATGGATTTGACGCTTACCGGTCTGATATTTTATCTTCCGTTGGATTGCGATATCCTGAATTGTTCAAGCAAGCTGCGGCTATCATCGTGGTGTCTCATCATATGGGGAGGCAACTCGTCAATTTGGGCTGCCTGCCTGAAAAACTAAATTTCATTCCATATGGTGTCGATATCGATTTTTTCACACCCGGTAATGAACCGTCTCAACCGCAACTGCTTGCCTGTGGCCGTTTTGTCGCTAAGAAAAACCCAATAAAGACGATTGAAGCGTTCAATCTGGCGAAGAAAGTAATTCCCAATCTCCAACTAACCATGATCGGTGATGGTCCATTGCTTGAAGCTAGTAAGAATAAGGTGGATGATCTGGATTTGAATGATAGTGTGCGTTTTGCAGGCGTGTGTTTACCGGAGGAAGTCCGTGACATCATGCGGGATTCAATGATTTTCATTCAACACTCCTGCATTGATGATAACGGCGATGCTGAGGGGCTGCCATTAGCCATTTTGGAAGCAGGCGCCTGTGGACTTCCCGTGGTTTCTACAAAACACACTGGCATCCCCGACACCGTGATCGATGGACAAACCGGATTCCTTGTTGCTGAAGGAGACACGAAAAGTATGGCAGAAAAAATCACAAGATTAGTTTGGCAGAAGGAAGAACGCCGTCGCATGCGGAAAGCGGCCCGTAAGCAAATAAGGACGCGGTTTGCACGCACAATATACTTATCAACACTGGATAAGCTTATTGCACGAGTCGTTAGTCGTCAAGCGGAAGTAAAGGAAAGCTAGATTCCTGAATTGAAGGAGATGTGGTATTCCGGACTGTCGGCGGATACAAAAAGCTAAAAAGTACTATTTTCAGATTCAGAAAAAGGAATATGGCATGAGAAAAGCACTAGTGTTAGGAGCAGGCGGCTTCATCGGATCACATCTTGTCAGAGAACTTGTCGCTGACGGATATTTTGTGCGGGGTGTCGACTTGAAGTATCCCGAGTTTTCCAAATCATTGGCCCAGGAATTTATAATTGGTGATCTGAGAAACCCTGAACTTTGTAATAAAGTAATTACGGCTGACCTGGACGAAATTTATCAGCTAGCGGCTGACATGGGCGGTGCCGGATATTTATTTACTGGAGAAAATGACTTTGACGTCATGCATAATTCAGCCCTGATCAATTTAAATGTATGCCAGGAAGCCCTGCTAAAGAAAATACCGATGCTATTTTATTCGTCATCAGCATGTATTTATCCAAAAATTAATCAACAAGACCCACGATCACCTAATTGTAGAGAAGATAGTGCTTACCCGGCGGATCCGGATAGTGAATATGGATGGGAAAAGTTATTTAGTGAGCGTCTTTATTTGAATGCGAACAAGAATTATGGTCTGAATGTTCGAATAGCACGTTTTCACAACGTCTATGGGATGGAAAACACCTATACGGGAGGAAAAGAAAAAGCACCTGCAGCGGTCTGCCGAAAAATAGCAGAAGCAGAGGACAACGGTACGGTTGAAATTTGGGGAAGCGGTGAGCAAACACGTTCTTTTTTATTCGTTGAGGACTGTATCGATGGTGTTCGCAAATTTGTCAAATCAGATTTTACAGGCCCCGTCAATATCGGATCCGAAGAAATGGTCTCCATTAACCAACTCGTGGAGTTGGTGGCTTCATTTACCAATAAGAATATTGTCATAAAGCACGTTGACGGACCCATCGGGGTTCTGGGTAGAAATTCAAATAATGATCTTGCCCGACACCATTTTAATTGGTCGCCCAAGCATACGTTGGCCAAGGGAATGAGTCAAATGTATCGATGGATTGAACGTGAAATATTACAACAACAAAAAGTAGTGTTGTAAAAATGACTGACCGGCAAACGCACCATATTTCAAAGTCCAAACTTTGGACTGGTCGGGGAATTATATTTTTTATATTATTGGTTTTGTTAGAATTTGTGTTGAGAGGGATGGGCTTCCATCCTGGATATGTTGGAGCTGGTATCGGTGAGTATCTGGACTTTAAATTAGTGGACAGCCTCGTCGTCTATACTGATTTAATTGCCGATGAAAATGGTATGTATCGAGCAGACTTCAATCATCCCAATATTTTCGATGGCAATACAGAAATAAAAATAAATTCAGATGGATTTCGCGATGAAGAATTTAAAACGAATATAGAAGACAAGCCGACAGTCTTACTTATCGGTGATTCATTTTGCTGGGGAGGAAATGCCCGGCCGATCACCAAAAGCTTTGCGGAATTGCTTGAATTTGAAGGATATCATGTCTATAATACCGGGATTCCAGGAGTAGGACCACCACAATACCAAAAAGTAGCCGAGGAATATATCTCCAAGCTGAACCCTGACCACGTCGTCGTCGCTTTTTATATGGCAAACGACGTCATGAATCGTGATATCAAATTACATCCAGGGGCCAACAGGTATCATCGGACAAATGCCGGTTGGCTGGACCCATATATTGATGGCGACCATATAAGAGATCCAAAGGAGTGTTACCAATATTTTGAAAAACGGTTTACTATTCCCGAAAACGCGGATTTTATAAACTACCTATCGTCAAAAACAGTGATTTCAACACAAGTTTGGAGCCTGTTTAAAAAATTAAATTTAGTGCCAAACGCCGATCATCCGGATGTCACACACCGGAAAAATAATAACCCATTTCCATCTTTGGACAAACCTGTATCATATGAATACCTTAAGGCCATACAAGCGTTGTGCATGACGCACAATTCCACATTTGACCTTTGCATCATCCCTGTTCATTCAATGCGTGAAGATAGAATTAAGCTGGATCACCCGGACCTGCTCAAAGACTTAACTTACCATTGGCCACAAAATTTGAAACGGGATGACTATCATGGACCTCCTGACGGTCATTTTAATAACAAAGGGCATGAGAAGTATGCCAAATTCTTAGCGGAAGTATTGAAAAACAATCGTACTAATTAATTGCCTGAAAACAAACCACATATCAGTATTGTCGTCAGTGGCCGAAATGACAATTATGGTGGTGACTTCTATGCTCGCTTGCAAAACCAGGTGTCGTCCACGGCCTTTTTGGCAAAGAAATTTAAAGTAGTGGTTGAATATGTGCTTGTTAATTACAACCCGGTATCAAACAGACCATCACTTAGAGATGAAATTGAATGGCCGAATAACAATCCCTATTTCATTCTCAATCTAATCACAATTCCTGCAACTGTTCATGAAATATTAATTAAACAGAATATACGCAAACCGATACCTCTATTTGAATTTATCGCAAAGAATGCGGGCATTCGAAATAGCCGGGGGGACTTTATATTGACGACAAATGCAGATATTATTTTTGATCCTGGTATTTTTTCCTTTTTAGCTCAAACAAAACTGAAAAAAAATACACTTTACCGTTGCAACAGGCTTGATTATTCGGTCACCGAACCATTTGATTTTGAACGACCCCGAATGTATTTCAAAAAATTACGAAAACATGTATTTAAATATTTTTTAAGGGGGCTCACATACGAATGGCATTCAAACCTACCTTTTGATTTGAAATATGGTTTGTTACGCGTTCTAAACCACATGAAGTTTTTGACAAGAAAGGCTATCCGGGCATGTAATCCAATCCTGGAATCGATCAATATGGATTCTTGGCAGCTGCCGCCGGAGTCGTTTTATTATAGCAATGCGAGTGGTGATTTTTTACTCATCGATCGCGATTGGTATTATAAAGTACGGGGATTTCCGGAAGATACCTACATCTCAACCCATACCGACTCATTACTCGTGGCTTATGCGCATGTGGATGGATTACCAACGGTGCTGATTCCCGGCGCTGTGTATCACCAGGAACATGGACGACGGTTCAAATTTGATACAGGAATGGGAGATGCTGACATGAAACGGATGTATAAACGTCTACAAAAGGAAATCTTTGTTATGAATGATTGGCAGAAAATATGGATTCACAATGATGAATTCTGGGGCTTGGAACAATATAAAAATACCTTTACTAACTTCATGAAGCCATAAAAGTGAATCCTTGGTATGTTCAAAAAGAGAAAAATAAATGACATTAAGTCAATTGAAACAAGTCAGGCGTTTTGCATGAAGCCCTGGGTGCATTTATTTGTTTCACAACTAGGAACCATTGTTCCCTGTTGTTTGACTTCCTGGGAAAAAGACCAGGCGCTGGGACACGTCAATGAACAAGAAGTTCGTGAAATTTGGAACGGACGCAAAATGAGGAAATTCAGGAGAACGATGTTGTCTGATGTAAAGGATAAACGTTGTTGGCAATGTTATGACAATGAGAAAAACGGATTACAAAGCAAAAGAAACATTGTCAACTTTCTTTATTCGGATAAAATCGACTGGGTAAACGAAACGAATTGGCGAGGATACTCCAGGAATTCTAAGCCCATTTATTGGGACATAAGAATTTCTAATTTATGTAATTTAAAATGCCGCATCTGCGGGCACCATTCCAGTTCGAGTTGGTTCGACGACGCCAAAGCCTTAGGTTTGATTACCCACGACAAGAAGGTTCATCGTGGCCCAAAGAATTTCGATCGCCTTATCGAACAACTGGAATTTGCAATACCGCACCTGGAAGAAGTTTATTTTGCCGGTGGTGAACCACTGATCATGAAGGAGCACTATGAAATGCTTCAATTATTTATTGAAAGAAAGAAGACAGACATAAAATTACGATACAACACAAACTTTAGCCAGGCAAAGTACAAAAATCACGACCTCTTTTTATTATGGAAAAAATTTGACGAGGTCTTCGTGCATGCCAGTCTCGATGGTATGGCAGAGCGAGGTGAATTGCAACGAAGTGGACAACGATGGGATGATGTTATAAGCGAGCGTAAACGCATGATGGAGACTTGTCCGGATGTTGATTTTATGGTCACACCGACTATTAGTGTATTTAATGTGTTGCACGTGTCTGACTTTCATAAAAATTGGGTCGAAATGGGGTTGATCGATGTGGATGAGTTTATTCCGCATGTGCTTCGAGATCCGGCCTTTTATAATATCAGAATACTACCTCAGTCAATCAAAATGCAGGCTGAAAAAAATCTATTACAACATATAGATTGGATACGAAGCTATATAAAGAATTATCCGCCGAAGAAACCAAGTCAAAGCCAGTTGGATAAATGGTCAGCACGTTTGGGTAATTTAAAAATTCCTGAAGTCACCGGACATGTCAAATTGGATATGCTGATCAATGAACTTCATAACAGTATTACCTATATGCATGCAAAGGATGAAGTTCATCTCATACCGGAATTTATTGCCCACACGCAAGCATTGGATGAATTAAGAGCAGAAAACACACGTAAAACATTTCCTGAGTTAAATGAAATCTGGACGACAAGAATATAATGACACAAAAAAGGAACATACCAACTATCGTTGTTGTCGGGTATAATCGCCCCCAGTCATTACTACGACTTCTGGATTCATTGAGCGGGGCAGAGATTACATATGACAATGTGACCTTGGTGATTAGCCTGGATTTTTTTGATTTGAATAACGTCAGACAGATAGCCGAACAATTTGAATGGCCCTATGGCCCAAAAAAATTAATAACTCACAAGGAGCATTTGGGGCTTAAAAACCACATCTATAGCTGCGGTGATTTGAGCAATGAGTACGATAGTATTATTGTATTGGAGGATGACCTGGTGGTATCTCCGTATTTTTTTGATTATGCAATAGAGGCAGTGAACTTTTATCATGAGGAAGAGTCTGTTGCTTCCATTTCACTGTATGCCTACCATGTGTCAGAGCTTGATTCAAAACCATTTTATCCACTTCAAGGAACTCATGACGCCTACTTTATGCAGGTTCCATCATCCTGGGGGCAAATATGGACTACAACACAATGGAATCGATTTTGTCAGTGGCGAGACGGGAACCAAGAACCACGAAATGAATTGCCGCTGAATGTCCAATCCTGGAGCGAACAATCCTGGAAAAAAGTCTTCTATCAATATTTGTTAAACAAGGGATTTTATGTCGTTTTTCCTTACCTGTCGCTCACGACAAACTTCAATGACAAGGGTACACACATATTTGTCAATAATGCCGATTTTCAGGTTCCACTCCAGGTCTTAAAAAAGGAATTCTCTTTTCCTGAGATTAATCAGTCAAAAATTAAATATGACGCCTGGTTTGAACCATCCCATGAGCTACTTGATGCAATCGCGCCCTCCCTGATGAAATATGATTATGAAGTAGACTTGAGGGGGACAAAAACAGTTTTTAAAAAAGACTTCATCTTGACCAATAAATATGGAGTCAGGCCTATACTATCATGGTCCGACAACATGCAGCCAATTGAATTAAATATTGCAAATAATATTCATGGCGTGGAAGTAGGCCTATACAACAAAAGCAACATTAGAGATTTAGACCAGGTAACTTTTTTAAATAATCCCTTGAACAGGCATTTCAGTGTAGGTATTGTAGTGGTTATAGAAAGTTTTGAACCGAGTGAATTAAATAAAACGCTCGCTTCAATTGTTGATCAGGAGGATCACCGATTTCATGTGATTATTGTTTGTCCTTATGAAGTATCCGAAGCTATACAAGACCATATTGAGAATTCCGGAACACAATCATCCTATTACACAGATATACTCAAGACTAATAATACGGGTGTGTTTACGATGGCATTGGAAGGACTAACAGACACCCTAACAGATATTGCCATTTGGTTGGAACAAGGAAGCTGCATTAGGCTGGAAGCGATCTCAAAAATGTGCTCCCTGTACTTCCATTTTCCTTTGGTTTGTGTCGCCTGTCAGGTAAATTCAAAAAATAATGAACTTCGGCGCAGGATGAATCAGAAGGTTTTACAAGAACACATACGAACAAAAAATAATTTTCCTTCCACAGAAGGTTTTATTTTTCGAAGGAATGCAATTAAGGCGTTTGAGTTTGTCAATAAAATGGAAGATGAAAATGGCTTGCATTTACAGTTTATAATATGGCTCACATCAAACTATATTTTAAATCCGGTAAAAACCAAATTTTTCACAACTAAGCAGGAACCAGGAGCAATGGTTTCTGTAACAAATAATGAAAATAACATACAATTGAAAACCGGATTTGGTATTGCAATGATGGCAAAGATGTACAGACTATGGGGAAGAAATAACAATAAGTATGTTCAAGGATTATTTTACATGTTATTGGAACTACCATTGTTTTTCGAATATGATGAAAAGAACGAGACATACTACCAAACAGCCTACTAGCCAGGCAAATGGGATAATGGGGTATTTGATTGAATATAAATACTACATCATCATTGTTCTGTTGGCATTTATACAATTCGCCAACACGCTGAACCATGAGTATGCCTGGGATGATAAAATCGTTATACTGGAGAATCCCCACGTGAAAAAAGGAATATTAGGGATTCCGGCGCTTTTTGTCAAAGGTCATTCCGACTATTTACACGATAAGAACGGATATCGGCCGATCACGCAAATGACGTTTGCTCTTGAGCAGGAGTTTTTTGGCCAAAACCCAAAAGTCGGACACCTACTCAATATCCTGTTCTTTTGTGCACTTTGTGTATTGATTTATTTTGTCTTGGTGCGGCTGTTTTTCCCCCAGGACCATATGCTGGCCTTTTTGATTACCCTGTTATACGTGACACATCCATTGCATGTTGAAGTCGTGGCAAACATTAAAAGCCGTGATGAAATATTTCAATTGGCCTTTTCATTATTGACCCTGTATCAGTTTGATCGATATTATACAACAAAACGGGTGAAGCACCTCTTGCAAATGGTACTATTCTTTTTTCTTGGATACTTATCAAGAGAAAACGCCATTACAATTCTGGGCATTATTCCCTGTTATTTGCTTCTTCACAAGTCCGGCGATTGGCGACAAAAACTGCGATTTCTTTCACCTTTTCCCGTTCTAATTGGAATGGCGGTTTTAATTTTTTGGTTAGCGTTTCGAAGTAATGTCGGAGTTGAGCTTACTGAGGGGTTGGATATTTTTTACGAACATCCTGTTATCGGAAATAGTTTTGCATTATTGGATGTGGTGGGAGAGCGTTTTTCAAACTCGCTCGTTCTCTATTTTCGATACATCAAGAATTTTTTATGGCCATTTGATCTGGTTCATTTTTATGGGTTTAATCAAATACCGATGGTTAAAGGATTTCATTGGATCTTTCCCTTGTGTTTAGTGTCCCACCTCGCTGTATTTTATTGGTTATTCAGGAAAGGGCGACAGTATTCTGTGCTGGCGGTTGGTATCGTGTTCTTTTATATCGGCCTGTCTCCATTCACACATATCCTGTACATCATGCCGGATACCATGGCCGATCGCTATATGTTTGGACCCTCCCTGGGCTTGGCAATCGCAGGAATTTGTCTTCTCCAATTTTTCTTAAGTAAAAACTGGCTAGCAAAAAACAAGCGGCAACAAAAAAAAATATTATATGGCATAGCTGGGCTGTTTATTACTATTGGTTTTATCACGACATGGCAACGGAATAAGGCCTGGGAAAATGACTACACATTAATAGCTGCAGATATAGACAAGTTAGAGAATTGTTCAAAAGCTCAAGAGCAATATGCGGATATGTTGTTCTTAGAATACAATCAAAACGGAGACAAATCTTTAATTCCAGAAATAGTAAAACGCTATGAGAGAAGTATTGACATCAGTGAACATGCGTATTACGCCATGCTAAAACTTGGTTCGAATTATGCGAGTTTTGGGAATGCGCAGAAAGGAATTAATGTACTTAAAAAAATGGTAGCGTTATTTCCAAATCAATCTGATCCACATTTTTATTTGGGTAGTGCATATTACCACCAGAAAAAGGCTGAAGAGGCAAAAGAAGAATTTCTCATTTCGAAAAAATTATCGCCTAAGAATGAGGACTCGTATTATTTGCTTTCGGCGTGTTATCTCGAATTGAATCAACTTGATGAAGCAAAGGTTGAATGTTTGGCAGCAATTAGCTTGTTTCCTCAAACGGTACTAGTTCGAGATGTTTTGAGCGAAGTGTATTATCGTTTGGGAGAAGAAGAGGAATCGATTGCACAGCTACAAAAAACAGTCGAATTACAATCCCAAAATCCATTATTTCATAAAAAACTAATTGGGCGACTCCAACAATTAGAGCGACATGAAGAAGCGGCAAAAGCCTACCAACGCGCTGTTAGTCTGGGACATACGATGTCAAACTAAAAATTTCTTTCTAACTTTAATACGAATTGATGGAAACACAAAGTGCGTGAGATCTGGTTCTTTACATAACCTCAAATTGAAAAAAATGAAAAGCAAGCACCTCCTCTCTCAAGGCTCACTGATATTGATTATCATCCTCTTTTACGGTGTTAATAACACCTCGGCGCATGCCTACCGCGTGTGAACTTCTTTTGAAGTGAAATTAGGAGCCGAATTCGATGCCGTCATCAACCCTTGTGGGTCATTTTTGATGGAAGACGAAAGTGCACGATCTTCCAATACGAATAATAATAAAGAAGATACGCCAGCTACAAATGTTGGCATACTGCAACTCCATATTAAATTGAATAGATCCGCTGAGGAAATGACAGAAAATCAACGAGTTGTTATTTTTCGATTTTCCCATTCGATAAATTATTAAGTGGAGTTTATGTTCCGATAGGAAAGGGAGATTCTTTGAAGTACCTAAGTTAAAAAAATGGAGTTGTGGTCAAAAAAACTTTATATAAAAAAGGAAGCCTAGTTGTCAACTAATCAATTAACATGAAGCTTCTGTTTCCCTAAATAAAATGATTCTAAATCTGTGAATTACGTTGCACTTTTGAGTAATTAATAATACCTTAGGAGGTAGCTCGACAGAAACACTTTCTTTCAGCCTTTTCATTTGTGTCAACCTAAAACTCACAAATAATGAAAACAGAATACCTGATTTTAAGCCTCATCTTGTTTTACATAGCCCCGTCGTACGGGATCAACACCAGTGGCGTGACAATTGACACGAAAATCACAGGTTTTGAAGCAGCTCAAACAACGAGGACAGATTTTTATAATGATGAGAATGGACTCTATTGTGGAGGAACTCAGGCCTCAATCAATTTTACCCCAACAATAAATGATTATTACAGGGTGACTGCTCTGCAGTTCTCTTCCCCATCGGATTCACTAACATGTATTGTTGCTTCCAGTTCGAATGAAACATGTAATGACTCAGATGATGGAACAATAGTTGTCAGTGCCATTGGAGGGACAAGCCCCTATATCTATAGCAATGGTATTACGACGAATACGGATGGATCTTTTACCGGATTGGCAGCGGACACATTCAGTATCATGATAACAGATTCAATAGGCAGTACGACAACTTGTGCTAATGTCATCATCTTGCAACCAGATCCACTAACATGCACATTTGGGTCTAGTTCGAATGAAACATGCAATGATTCAGACGACGGAACAATAAGTGTCAATGCAGGTGGCGGAACAAGCCCGTACGTCTATGACAATGGAAGTACGATGAATACAGATGGATCATTTACCAGTTTGGGAGCAGGCACATACAGTATCACGATAACTGATTTAAACGGTTGCACGACAACTTGTGTTGATGTCGTCATCGCACAACCGGATCTATTGACTTGTACCTATAATTCCGGTTCGACTCAAATATGCAATGGATCAAATGATGGAACAATAATTGTAAGTGCAGGTGGTGGAACAAGTCCCTACATATATGACAATGGAAGTACGACAAATACAGATGGGTCATTTAGTAGTTTGGCAGCAGGCACATACAGTATCACGATATCAGACGCGATTGGATGTACAACGACCTGTGCTGATATTGTCATCAATGCTGATCAAAACCCTACAACTGCTGCCGCAGGCCCGGACCAGACGATATGTTCGACCACAGACACTTTAACAGGAAATACACCTGCAGTTGGTAGTGGGATGTGGTCGATAATTGGAGGCTCTGGAACTATTGTGAACCCTTCCAACACGTTTACAAGCATTACCGGACTGGGAGTTGGAAACAACACCTTCCGATGGACGATAAGCAATGGTGTTTGTCCTCCATCGACGGACGACGTTGTTATCACACGGGACACGAATCCTACGACGGCAAATGCAGGTCTGGATCAGACTGAAAGCTTCCCCAAAAACTGGACGATTCAAAACTAAAGTATTAAATTGAATTGTCATGAAGAAATCAAGATTTACAGAAAGTCAGATTGTATCGATTCTAAAGGCTCATGAAGCTGGTCGCAAGACTTCTGATTTGTGTCGTGAAAATGGTATCAGCGAAGCTACCTTTTATAACTGGCGCAAGAAGTATGGTGGCATGGAAACTACTCAGTTGAAGAAATTAAAAGAGCTTGAGCTGGAGAATCAACGACTGAAACGCATGTATGCAGAGCTGAGTTTAGATCATCGTATTCTCAAAGATGTGATTGAAAAAAAGTTCTAAAGCCTCGTGCTAAACGGCAAATAGCAAAGGGAATCATGGAAACGTACGAGGTAAATATCACACAAGCTTGTCGTGTCATTAATTTGAGCAAGTCTGTTTATTACTACAAACTCAAAGAATCGCAAGACGATCAGGTTATTAGCATGCTCTCTGAGTTATCCAAGCGGCATCCGACAAACGGATTTTGGAAGCTCTTTCACAGGATCAGATTAGCAGGCATGAGATGGAATCACAAGCGGGTATATCGTGTTTATAAACAAATGAATTTGAACATAAAGGTTAAACGCAAAAAACGGTTACCTAGTCGAAACAGAGTCCCATTAGTAGTCCCAGGCCGAATGAATGAAACATGGTCAATGGATTTCATGAGTGATGCATTAGAAAATGGGCGCAAGTTCCGCACATTAAATATCATGGATGATTTTAATCGCAAAGCACTGGCTATTGAAGCAGACTTTTCTTTGCCTGCCACAAGAGTTATTCGAGTGCTGGAGCGAATAATATACTTTAAAGGCAAGCCAAAGCGAATACGTGTGGACAACGGCCCAGAATTTACGTCCGCTGAATTTACAGACTGGTGTGCTGATAACAATATTGCCGTTCTATTTATTCAACCAGGAAAGCCAAGTCAAAATGGATTTATCGAACGATTTAATAAAAGCTACCGTACCGCCGTTTTAAATGCATATTGGTTTGAAGAACTCAGACAAGTGCGCATCTTAACGGAGAAATGGTTGGAGGACTATAACAATTTAAGGCCACATGATGCGCTGAACAACTTACCTCCAACACTCTACACGCAACAGGCAGCATTAATTGTGGAAAACAACAACAGCGATCATTCTATACCGGCTACGTTAAATTGTTTACCACGAATTAACACTACTGATAATATTAATGAATTTTTATAATTTTAACACGTCCTATTAAAGGGAAGCCCACAAGACGATATGTTCGACCACAGACACTTTGACAGGGAATACACCTGCAGTTGGTAGTGGGATGTGGTCGATAATTGGAGGCTCTGGAACGATTGGGAATCCATCGAGCACGTTTACAAGTATTACAGGACTAGGAGTTGGAAACAACACCTTCCGATGGACGATAAGCAATGGTGTTTGTCTTCCATCGACAGACGACGTTGTTATCACGCGGGATGCGAATCCTACGACGGCCAATGCAGGCCCGGATCAGACGGTATGTTCTAGCACAGACAACTCATTGGCAGGGAATACACCAGCGGTTGGTAGTGGGATGTGGTCGATAATTGGAGGTTCTGGAGCTATTGTGAATCCATCGAGTGCATTTACAAGTATTACAGGGTTAGGCCTTGGATCCAACACCTTTAGATGGACGATAAGCAATGGTGTTTGTCCTTCATCGACGGACGACGTTGTAATCACAAGGAATGAGATTCCAACAACGGCCAATGCAGGCCCAGACCAAACAGTCTGTGCAACTACCGATACACTGGCTGGAAATACGCCTACAGTGGGAAGTGGTACCTGGATTTTATGGAGCGGTTCCGGTGCGGTAACCACACCGACCAGTCCGACTTCCTTTGTCACTGGACTTGGTGTAGGGAACAATACATTCAGATGGAGAATTAACAATGGACCGTGCATTTCGGATGACTTTGTTACCATCAGCCGGGATGCGAATCCGAGTACAGCAAATGCAGGTCCTAATCAAACTATTTGTTCAGACACAGCAGAAGTTGATGCAGCTCTCCCGGCAATAGGGAATGGTATCTGGACTTTAATCGGGGGCACTGGCACAATCGTAACACCCAATAGTACATTTTCAAGTATCACGGGTGTTGGCTTTGGATCCAACACGTTTAGATGGACAGTAAGTAATGGTGTTTGTCCTCCATCGACGGACGATTTAGTTATCACGCGGGATGGGAATCCTGCGACGGCAAATGCAGGGGCGGATCAAACAGTGCCTGTTCCTGTGACTAATCTAAATGGAAATTCACCGGGAACTGGCTCTGGACTCTGGACAGTTGTGAGTGGAGCAGGAACATTTCTTGTCGATACACTGAGAAACTCGATTGTTACCGGCATGAATTATGGGCTCAATCGTTTCAGTTGGACCATATCCGGAACTTGTGCTCCCGGTGGTAATAGTGATACCGTAGACATTACATACGATTGTATTGCGAACATAACACTCAATGGTAGTTTTTGGAGCGGTACCTATCAGGTAGATTCGTCGCTGTCTTTAATTGGAATCGTACCTTCTCCGAATATCGTGACGGGAAGAGCAGGATTTGAAGTCACACTTGATGATTTTGAAGTGGAACTGGGAGCCGAATTCAATGCCATCATCGGACCTTGTGGATCATTTTTAATGGAAGACATAAATGCGCGTTCGGGTAAAACGAATAAGGACAAAGAAGATGCTCCCGACACAAATGTTGGTATTCTTCAACTGGAAATTAAACAGGAATAACCGGTGATTGAATAATATAAAACAAAAGGGTTGGAATGTTAGATTTCAACCCTTTTTTACATGGTGGAATTATTCTTTTGAGTAGCTTAATATAAAATAGCAGAATATAGTACTTCAACGTTATTGTTTTTAATCAAATTTAAATAAAGAAAAGGTGAGCCAAAGGAGTAACGATGTATTTGATTGAAAGAGCGATTAAATATTTTACTACGGTTTAATTTAAATAAAATAAAAAATGAGTTGAACACATGCTCAACTCATTTTTACATAAGCACGACTTCATTTATATACCCTTATTTTCCTGATTATTAAATGTTCTTGCTTCTTTTTCTTCTATTGGACAATCATTGACATTTGTAGACAAAAGAGGTTATTAAATTTGGAGTTATTAACAAAAAAACAACAGGTTATTTCGGCGTAAGTGGTTATTTCTGTGTAGCTTACAAGTTATACTCGATTAGAATGGTCATTAGTTAAATCTATTCTAAATTTTATACCTCAAAATTGAAGAAAATGAAATCTAATCATGTTTTTAGCAAAGCGCTACTGGCTTTAAGCATCCTCTTTCTCTCTCAGGTTCATTCTTATTCACAATGCGTACCACGGGTTAACTCTTACTGCTGCGAAATTCTACCCAACAGCGGCTGTGGAACATTTACATCCTTTAATCCCTATAGCCCGGGTAAATACTTTCGAACACCTGTATTACCCGGAGCGAGCTATACCATTAGTACATGTGGGGTTAGTATTAATACCCAGATTACCGGCTTTCAGGGAACTACGACCACCACATCTATTTTTTATAATAACGACAATGGACCCATGTGCAATACGACACGAGCTTCCATTACCTATGTACCGAATTTCAACGACCATATGCGTGTGGCTGTTCAAGAATTTCCGTGTCAGTCGGGCGGATCGGATACGATTACTGTCTTATTAAGACAAAACAATAATCTGAACATTACATCTTCCGGTGCTGATATGTGTGAGGGCCAAGCGCGTAATTTAACGGCTACACCGGCCCCTGTCGGGACTAGCCAACCAAATGCCGGAGACCTTGGCACATTCTCCGGGACGGGTGTCTCCGGGTCAGTATTTACGGCCCCACTCATTGGCGGCACTTCTGCAATGTTTACAATTAGCTACGCCTTCGGTTATTGCTCTGCAACACAAAATATTACTGTGTTTAATACACCATCAACGGCCAATGCTGGCCCGAGTCAGACGCTATGCGCAAATTCGTCTGTACTGGCAGGCAATACTCCGACAGTCGGGACGGGTACATGGACGGTGGTCTCCGGTCCCGGGTCTGTGATAACACCAGGTGCACCGAATTCCACAGTCATAGGTCTCGTTGCAGGAGCGCCCACTACATTTCGGTGGACGATCACCAATGGGCCTTGTACCGCCTCTACAGATGATGTTGTGATTTCGCGGGATCAAGACCCAACAGGAGCAGCAGCAGGCACGGATCAGACAATATGTTCAACTTCAGCCACATTAGCCGCAAATACACCGACAGTGGGAAGCGGTGCATGGAGTTTAATTGGAGGCTCAGGAACAATAACAACACCTTCCTCTCCCACCTCAGGAGTCACCGGATTGGGCGTCGGACCAAATACCTTCAGATGGACAATAAGTAATGGTGTCTGTCCGTCGTCAACAGATGACGTTGTGATCACGCGGGATCAAGATCCAACCACTGCAAATGCGGGTCCGGATGAGGGTGTATGCGCAAGCACAACCACCTTAGCAGGAAATACACCTGTTGTTGGTTCGGGATCCTGGTCTTTAATTGGTGGCTCTGGAGCGATAACGACACCAAGCTCTCCTACTTCCGGAATTACCGGCTTAGGTGTAGGACCGAACACATTCAGATGGACGATAAGTCATAGCGTTTGTACTCCTTCGACGGATGACGTTACTATTACACATGATGAAAATCCGACAATAGCAAGTGCCGGTATGGATCAGACAATATGCTCAACTTCGACCTCATTAGCTGGAAACACACCATCGGTGGGAACTGGTGCCTGGAGCTTAATTGGAGGCTCAGGAACAATAACAACACCTTCCTCTCCTACCTCCGGAGTGACCGGACTGGGAGTTGGAGCCAACACATTCAGGTGGACGATAAGTAATGGCGTTTGTACGCCTTCCACCGATGACGTTAGTATTACACGTGATCAAGATCCGACAACTTCAGACGCCGGTATGGATCAGACACTATGTGCAACTTCGACCACATTAGCCGGAAACACACCGACGGTGGGAAGTGGTGCCTGGAGTTTAATTGGAGGCGCAGGAACAATAACAACACCTTCCTCTCCTACCTCCGGAGTCACCGGACTTGGTGTTGGAACAAATACCTTTAGATGGACGATAAGCAATGGTATATGCCCTTCTTCTACCGATGATGTCGTGATTAACCGTGATCAAAATCCGACAACAGCTGCGGCCGGCCCGAATCAGAGTGTATGTGGAAGCACGGCCACATTAGCAGGTAATGGCCCATCAGTGGGCAGTGGCACCTGGAGTTTGGTGGGTGGATCAGGAACAATAACTACACCGGCAGATCCAAACTCCGGAGTCACAGCACTCGTCTTGGGAGAGAATACCTTTAGATGGACGATAAGCAATGGCGTTTGTCCGCCTTCTACAGATGATGTTGTTGTTACCAGGGATGTAGCTGACACCGATGCAGGACCGGATCAAACGATTCCTATTCCGTTTGCCGTCCTCGATGGAAATTCTCCGGGAACAGGAACAGGAACAGGGATATGGAATGTAGTCCTCGGAGCAGGAACGTTCAATGATGCGACATCACATACAGCTATTGTTTCCGGCATGAATTATGGCGTCAATCGTTTCAGTTGGACCATTACCGGGTCTTGTGCCCCGGGTGGCATTAGTGATACGGTTGAAATTATATACGATTGTGAGGCGGCTCTCTCCCTCATAGGTATTTATCCGAGCGGCACTTACCAGGCAGATTCATCGCTCACCATGAGAGGATTGGTGCCTTCACCCAATATTGTGGCAGCGCGGGCGGAGACAGAAGTCAATCTGGCCGATACATTTGAGGTGGAACTGGGAGCTGAATTTAATGCTATTATTGACCCATGCGGTACATTTTTAATGGAAAATGAAAGCAGCCGATCATCAAAAACAGATGATGACAAAGAGGAAGTACCGTCGACAAATGAGGGCGTGTTACTGCGAAAAAACAAGTTGGAATGATTTGAAATTGAAAAATAAAACAGTAATAAATGGACTGAATAATACAAATTCAGCCCAGTTTATACCAATTATAATTTGAACTGATTGCAAGATAATATTTGCTTTTCAACCCCCTATCCCCTTGCGACAGTGCCGAAGCTATGGCGCAGGCGTTCAAAGGGGGAACAGACTATTGGTGGAAGGGATATGCCGAGAATATAAATTCAATGAATTGCACTAAATCAGTCCCGTAAAAACAAAAAGTACAATTGCTCCCCCTTTGAAGCCTGCCTGCCGGCAGGCAGGGCCCCCGGGGGGTTGAACGACGACTGACTATGATGTTTCTGGCATGTTATCTTATTTCACCAGCCCCAACTTAAGTTCTGTAATATACCACCAATTATTTCCTGTGGCAGCTTTGTGTATATAACAACATTATATGAATGCGTACATATAGAGGAAGTAATCGTGCGTTACTGTCAGGATTTTTCAACCCTTGAATCCCTTGTACCGATGCCAATATGTTCAAGGCCTCATTGAGGAAGTCTCTTTGTGTATTGTACATTGACTTCTTAACAGAAATGAGCTCAGCACATCAATTTGGGAATTAGCTATGAAGAAGCCGACTGCATATAATTTATTATTTTGAAAAACAGCACACAATTGGTGTTCGATATGGAAAGTAAATCCGAAAACTATGCATACTGGAATTTATCACCTTGAAACGTCAATGTATTTTATGATGTAATAATTATTTAATAAAGAACCGATTTTCATAAAATTAATATTCTAGTACATATTCAAATTCCATTATGAGAAATTAATTAGAAGCATCGTATTTTTTTACAATATTAGGTCAGCCACGGGATCTGATAATGCAACGGTCTACATGGAATGCAAACATCTCATATTAATCTTTTCACGCTCAATTAATAATTGATGCCGTTCAGTAAAAAGGCGATCAGAATCAGAAGATAAAAAGGATGGTTTGAATACAACTTACATCTTGTTTTTGCATCGAACGAACAAGACCTTATAGCTCTGTAATAGACTGAAAGTCTGTAATTTATGACCTGGAATGATTTTTTTTTCTTATCTTACAAGGCAAACCCTTATTGCCCTGAAATTTTGTTCACCTAAAAACACCAAAATGAAATACAAGCATCTTTTATTGAAATGTATAACGGCCTTTACGCTGGTTTTTCTTTACAGTGTCGATGGCGCGTCACAATGTGTACCACGTGTAGGCTTTTTCTGTTGCGAAATTCTACCAAATAATGGATGCGGCACATTCACCTCAGTCACCCCCTATAGTCCCGGGGAGTACTTTCGAACACCTGTACTTCCCGGAGCCAGCTACTCCATCAGTACCTGTGGCAGTGGCAGTGGCATGGATACACAGATTACCGGCTTTCAGGGAAGTGTGACAGCCACATCGATTTTTTATAATGACGACAGCGGACCTATTTGTAGCCCGTCCGTCGCAGCGTCTATCACGTACGTACCTAATTTTAACGATTACATGCGGGTAGCAGTCCAGCAATATAATTGCCTGCCCGGTGGAACACAGTCAATTACTGTACGTTTAAGACAAAACAACAACTTGAATATTACATCATCAGATGCTGATATGTGTGAAGGCCAGGTACGAAATTTAACAGCTACGCCCACTGCGGTTACTCCGGTACAACCAAATTCCGGAAATGGGGGCACATTCTCGGGCACAGGCGTTTCGGGGACCACATTCACAGCCCCTTTTATAACAGCCGAGTCAACAACTTTTGTAATCACATATACGTATGGCTATTGTTCTACTACGGAGAATATTACAGTTTATAATACACCCGGTACGGCCAACGCGGGCGTGGATCAGACGATATGTGCAACGTCAACATCACTTACCGCAAATGGAGTTGCCTATGGGATAGGCACCTGGTCGCTTGTTTCAGGTGTCGGTAACATTACTTCTCCTAACGCACCAAACTCTGGGGTTACAGGCTTATTTGCCGGAGTTCCTAGTACATTT
Source organism: Saprospiraceae bacterium (assembly GCA_965249735.1). Classification (GTDB taxonomy): domain Bacteria; phylum Bacteroidota; class Bacteroidia; order Chitinophagales; family Saprospiraceae; genus JANQSS01. The sequence goes on from CBDFMS010000020.1 coordinate 141,110, forward strand.
AGATGGACTTGGTCTAATGGACCATGCACTGTTTCCATGGATGATGTTGTTATCAATGTTGACCAAAATCCTACCACGTCCAATGCAGGCCCCGATCAAACTGTGTGCGGGACATCGGCTACCCTGGCGGGAAATACACCGGCAGTTGGGACCGGCGCCTGGAGTTTAGTCGGTGGTTCAGGAGCAATAACGACACCTTCAAGTCCAAACTCTGGAATTACAGGACTCGGTGTCGGATCAAACACGTTTAGATGGACAATAAGTAATGGAGTATGTCCTTCATCAACGGATGATGTGGTGATTACTGGTGACCAGGAACCTACAACAGCTAATGCGGGACCGGATCACGCGATATGTTCCAGTTCAACTACGTTGGCAGCGAATATACCTTCCATTGGTACCGGGGCGTGGAGTTTAATTGGTGGCTCGGGCACATTTACCAGCCCGTCAAATCCGGGCACTGCGGTCACATCAGTTGGCTTTGGGCCTAATACATATAGATGGACAATAACCAACGGAATGTGTACACCATCCACAGATGATGTTGTAGTTACGCGTGATTTTGATGCGACACCGGCAGATGCGGGACCGGATCAGGTCGTGTGTGCTACCACAGCTATACTGGCTGGAAATACCCCGTCAGTAGGAAGTGGCAATTGGACGTTATTGACCGGCTCAGGTGCTATTACCTCTCCTTCAAGCCCTACTTCAGGGATAACAGGTTTGGGCGTCGGGCAGAACAGCTTCCAATGGAAGATCACGAATGGTGCATGTTTTTCCACTGATACAGTGGTGATCACAGGCGATGGTAATCCCACAGCTGCCGATGCAGGCCCGGATCAATCCATTCCTGTTCCGGTTACCGGCCTCAATGGAAATTCTCCGGGAACAGGTACAGGGATATGGAATGTAGTCCTCGGTGCCGGAACGTTCGATGATGCGACATCAAATACGACTCTTGTTTCCGGCATGAATTATGGCGTCAATCGTTTCAGCTGGACCGTTACCGGGTCTTGTGTCCCGGGTGGCGATACTGATACGGTAGACATTGTATACGATTGTGAGGCGGTTCTCACCCTCCAGGGTATTTATCCGAGCGGTACTTACCAGGCGGATTCATCACTCACCATGAGGGGATTGGTGCCTTCACCAAATATTGTAACGGCAAGAGCAGGATTTGAAGTCACTCTTCTGGATACATTTGAAGTAGGACTGGGAGCGGAATTTGATGCTATTATCAATCCTTGTGGGTCATTTTTAATAGAAAACGATAATGCACGATCTGGCAATACAAATAAGGACAAAGAAGACACTCCGGCTACAAATAAGAGTATTCTAAAACTGGATGTTAAGCTGGAATAATCGGTGATTGAATCGTCAAAATCAAACGGGTTGGAATGTTAGATTTCAATCCGTTTGTTTTTTTTAAATCGGATATTATAAAAAGGCCGACACTTCAATTTCAAATAACGAAAAAGAAAGCCAACAAAGTAAGACTGCATTGGATCGAAAAATAATTAATAATCTACTACGATTAAATTTAAATAAAAAAGGAGTTAAAAATAAAATCAGTTCCTTTTTAAATAACCTAACGACATATTTATTTCTTTATATTCTTTTTTTATGTATTATTAGGTGGCCATTTTATTCGACATTGGACGATTAGCCGAAAGACGGAATCATAATAATTGAATTGACAACAACTAATTCTTAAAGTAGAACGAGGTGTCAAAAAACGGACATTCCCGATACGATCAATATGTTGTTTACACACAAATAAATATTTCCCCCTATCTTGCAAGCCACACACTACTGAGTTGCCTCTTTCAAAGACTGATTAATTCTTCAAATCACCTCAAAATAAAATGAATATGAGTTCTAAGTATGTCCGCCCCAAAGTGATGCTCATTTTGAGTATTATCTTCCTCTCTCAAGTTTATTCTTCTTCACAATGTGTGCCACGGGTAAATCCGCTTCATGGAGACATATTCCCCAATAGTGGTTGTGGTATGTATACGTCGGCATCGCCCTATAGTCCGGGCACGCATTTTAGGACATCGGTACTCTCAGGTGCCAGTTATACAATCAGCACCTGTGGGGCCTCGATCGACACGGAAATTACCGGTTTTCAAGGAGGGACTACCGATACATCGATATTTTATAATAATGACAATGGACCGGAGTGCGTGGGGCTCGCAGCCTCTATAACCTATGTTCCGAATTTCAACGATTACATGCGCGTTGCAGTCCAAGAGTTTAGCTGTCTGCCTGGCGGATCTCAGTCTATAACCGTCTACATGAGACAAAATAACAATCTCAGCATCACCTCTTCGAGTGATTCTATGTGTGAAGGTCAAACGCGGACGCTGACAGCCACTCCTACACCTGTCGGTAGCTCACAACCCAATGCCGGAAATCTGGGCACCTTTAGTGGTACAGGAGTTTCAGGGACTACTTTTACGGCCCCTGCCGTAGGTGGAACCTCTTTGACTATCACGATCACCTACACGTACGCGTATTGCTCTACCACACAAGATATTACGGTTTTTAACACACCTTTAACAGCCGATGCAGGCCCGGATCAGGTCGTATGTGATACCACAGCTACGCTGGCTGGAATTACGCCGGCGGGAGGAAGTGGTATTTGGAGTTTATTGACCGGCTCAGGTGTTATTACATCACCATCAAGCCCCACTTCAGGGATTACAGGATTAGGAGTCGGGGCGAACAGCTTCCAATGGAAGATCACGGATGATACATGTTTTTCCTCTGATACAGTAGTGATCACACGCGATGATAATCCCACGACAGCCGATGTAGGACCTGACCAGGACATATGTGTAGATACGGCAGAAGTTGCTGCCGCTGTCCCCGTAATTGGTAGTGGTATGTGGTCCTTAATTGGAGGTTCAGGAACTATCGTAAATCCTTCTAGTACATTTACAAGTATTACTGGAGTCGGTTTTGGCCCAAACACCTTTAGGTGGACAGTAACCAATGGCGTGTGCACACCTTCTACTGATGACGTGGTGATAACGCGTGATCCTACACAGGCAGATGCTGGCCCGGATCAAGTGTTACCGATTCCAGTTGCAACCTTAGGTGGAAACTCTCCCGGAACCGGTACTGGAGTTTGGACAGTTGTGAGTGGTGCGGGAACATTTCTTAATGATACAGTAGAGAACTCAGTCGTCACCGGAATGAATTATGGAATCAATCGGTTCAGTTGGACCGTTACAGGAACTTGTGTCCCGGGTGGCGATACTGATACGGTAGACATTGTATACGATTGTGAGGCGGTTCTCACCCTCCAGGGTATTTATCCGAGCGGTACTTACCAGGCAGATTCATCGCTCACCATGAGGGGATTGGTGCCTTCACCCAATATTGTGACGGCAAGAGCAGGATTTGAAGTCACTCTTCTGGATACATTTGAAGTAGGACTGGGAGCGGAATTTGATGCCATTATCAATCTTTGTGGGTCATTTTTAATAGAAAACGATAATGCACGATCTGGCAATACAAATAAGGACAAAGAAGACACTCCGGCTACAAATAAGAGTATTCTTCAACTGGATGTTAAGCTGGAATAATCGGTGATTGAATCGTCAAAATCAAACGGGTTGGAATGTTAGATTTCAACCCGTTTGTTTTTTTAAATCGGATATTATAAAAAGGCCGACGCTTCAAATTCAAATAACGAAAAAGAACGCCTGCAAAGTGAAGCTGAATAGGATCGAAAAAATAATTATTTATTTTACTGCAGTCTAGCATAAATTAAATAAAAAGGAGTTGAAAATAATTTCAGCTCCTTTTTTTACCGCATGATATTTTTATTTTCTTGTTTATTTTATTAATAGGCGTACATTTTTAAGAAATCGAATAATTATGCGAAAGGTGGAATCGCAATAATTCAAATTAACAACCAATATTTCTTAAAGATGCACCGGGTATCAAAGAATAAAGATTCCCGACATGATTAACGGGTTGTTTTAGTACAATTATATATTTCTCCCTATCTTACAAGCTACACACTACTGAGTTGCCTCTTTTTAATCCTGACTATATCTTCAAATCGCCTCAAAACCAAAATAAAATGCGTTTTAAGTGTGTCTTCCCCAAAGTGATGCTCATATTGAGCATTATCTTCCTCTATCAAGTCCATTCTTATTCACAATGTGTGCCGCGGGTTAACTTCTATTATGGTGAGATTCTTCCCAATAATGGCTGCGGAACCTTCACGTCTGTGAGTCCATATAGTCCGGGTGAATACTTTCGAACCACTGTCTTACCCGGTGCCAGCTACACAATGAGTACATGTGGAGCGAGTATTGATACTGAGATTACGGGCTTTCAAGGAAATACGACCGCCACCTCTATTTTTTATAATGACGATAATGGGCCTATGTGTGGCGGAACACAAGCATCAATTACCCATGTACCAAATTTCAATGACTACATGCGCGTGGCGGTCCAGCAATTTAGCTGCCAACCAGGCGGGACCGCGTCTATCACTGTCAACCTAAGACAAAACAACAACTTGAATATTACATCATCTGCTGCTGATATGTGTGAAGGTCAAGTACGAAACCTGACTGCTACGCCGACTGCGGTCACGCCTGCACAACCGCTTGCCGGAGACGGGGGCACATTTGCCGGATCAGGAGTCTCGGGAACAACCTTCACCGCACCGGCGATCGGAGGTACGACACAGTCGATAACGGTTCCAATCACTTATACCTTTGGTTATTGTACTACAACACAATTTATTACAGCCTATAATAATCCAACAACAGCCGCCGCAGGGGCTGATCAATCTATCTGTTTAAGTTCAGTAACACTGGCGGGAAACAATCCATCCGTAGGTAGCGGTTCATGGGCTCTGGTCGGTGGCACCGGAACGGTGACCACACCTTCCAGCCCAACTTCGGGAGTCACAGGGATTAGTGTCGGAAGCAGTACATTCAGATGGACAATTTCAAATGGTCCATGCACGGCCTCATTTGATGATGTCATAATCACGCGGGATGCAGTTCCAACAACGGCCAATGCAGGACCTGACCAGACGATATGTGCCACGACAGCCACATTAGCGGGAAATACACCTTCAGTGGGCAGTGGGCAGTGGACTTTGGTCGGGGGCTCAGGATCAATCACCACATCAACGAGTCCCAATTCTGGTGTCACAGGACTTGGCGTTGGAAACAACACCTTCAGGTGGACAATCAGCAATGGTGTTTGTACTCCTTCTACAGACGATGTCATCATCACACGGGATGATTTTCCAACAACAGCCAATGCAGGACCTAATCGCGTGGTATGCGATTCTACATTCAATTTAGCTGGAAATACACCGACAGTAGGAACGGGCAATTGGAGTTTGATCGGTGGCGGTGGTTTGATTACAAATCCAGCTGATCCCAATTCTGAAGTGACTGGTTTACCTTTTGGTAATAGCACCTTTAGATGGACGATAAGCCACGGTGTTTGTACACCTTCCCTGGATGATGTGGTGATCACGCGACCAACGGCTATCTCGGCGAATGCAGGCCCGGATCAGGTTCTTTTAGTTGATTCTACGGCCATGGCTGCAAATACTCCCGGTGAGGGAGGAAGCGGCATCTGGGCACTCATCATTGGATCCGGTAGCATCGATGATGCCACCAGTCCGACAACAAGCATCACCGGGCTGGGGTATGGATTTACTGTGTTAAGTTGGACGCTTGATTGTGGACAGGCTTCCGATGCAGATACGGTAGTCCTCGAAGTCTTGTTTCCAAAGGATGTTGGTGTATCCCATATCAATAATGGTAATGGAAGATTCGGAACGCCGTCAGAACTGACGTCATTGGAAGTTATTTCTGTCGATGTCACCAATTATGGAGCTGATACGCAATCAGGATTTCCAATCAGATATCAGATTAACAATGGTCCGGTGAGTACAGAGATTTTTTCTGGAGACATCCCACCCCTGGCTACACAAACACACACCTTCAGTGCGGTAGCAGATTTGACAGCTACACCGAGCCAGATCAAATCCTGGACAGACCTCGCAGGGGAGTTTGATGTGTCAAATGATACAAGCCAGCTTTCCGTATCGAATTATGGCAGCCTGGTCGTAAGTGGTCCGATTTGCCTGGATTTTGAAGAAGCAGAGTCTGTTGCTGTCATCGGAGACTCGGCGGTAGCTCCTGGAGGACTCACTTATTTGGACTATTTTCCCGGCCAAAGCGGCGAACCTGCTCGATTGCGAACACAAGCAGGGCCGGGCTATGCCCAAAGTGGAACAAAAGCGCTCACCGTCGATCGAGATCCCAGTGGCGGGAATGCAATAAACTACCTCTATTTTTATTTTGATATGTCGGCCTATGATACCTTGAGCGACCTTGTATTGCTGGATTTATCATTGATGGAACATGGCGATGAGGTACAGCCAAATGATAAAATCTGGATTCGTGGCTCTGTGGCGGATACCTTTATTGAAATTCTCGACTGGAACTTGTTCACAGGTGGGGCGAGTGGCCTGTATTTTACACTTTCCGCATTTAATTTATCGGACGCACTGGCCACGAATGGGCAGAATTTCAGTGCATCTTTCCAAATTCGTATAGGCCAGGAGGATAACTTTCCGAGTACGAGTATCACGGCGAGCGACGGCCTCACCATCGATGATTTGTGTATACGTAAGATTGAAGCCATTGACGGGCGCATCACAAAAGTTGTCACACCGACTGTTTTATGTGAATCAGACTTATCTGATGTTTGTATAGAAATTGAAAATCGGGGTTCCGATACCATCACGTCGGCTTCGATTGACATGACATGGTCTGGGGGAAATCAATCGGTTGGCTATACGGGCAATTTGGCTTATGGAGAACGAGACACAATATGTCTACCGGCTGTCCAAACAGACAGCGGAGTCTATGATTTTTCATTCTTCCTGGATCTCACAGGAGAGGCCTTCCCTTCAGATAATACATTGGATCAGGATGTAACTTATTTTTATTCACCGGAAATGCCTGTATTATATGGTGACGTGTCACTTGATCAATATGGAGATAGTACAACACTCTACGCAACAACAATATTGAATCAAACACACCGGTGGTACGATGCCGCAACAGGAGGCAATTTACTTCTTGTAGGAGACACCTTCAATACCGGGCCGGTTAATATGGATACGGCCTATTATGTTGAGGCCTTGAGTGGCAATGGTGTAACAATGGTAGGTCCGACCGATACAACCATTGGCAACGGGGGAGATTACACTTTCTATACAGAAGGGCTTGTGTTTGATGTCTTTAACCAAGTAATTTTACAGTCTGTGACGGTCTATCCAAGTGATACGGGCACTATAGTGGTTAATGTATCCGGATGGCATCACTAATTTTTCAAAGAGCTTCACGGATGTTATTCCTCAGGCAGGTGGTGTCACGCTGAACCTGGGATTTAATATTCCTACTGGTACTGGATGGATCATAGATGCTATAGGTACAATAGGCACGGGTTTATTTAGAAATAGTACAGGGGCGGTATATCCTTATAATTCCACTGGAGGAGATCTTGCTATCACCGGACCGAATAATGCACTGGCCGGATACTATTATTTCTTTTATGACTGGAAGCTAATTTCATCCTGTCCAAGTGAACGAACGCCGATTACTGTTAGTCTCGGTTGTACATCGACAGTCACCATAACGGGAACACCAGCCAGTGACACCTATGAGGCAGCTGATACCATCTTTTCTGATGCGACCATACTATCACCTGAAGTTGTGATATTTAGAGCAGGAACAGAAATTAATTTAACGCAAAATTTTGGTGTGGAATTAGGTGCAGAATTTGATGCTATTATCGGACCTTGTAGTAATCCATTGACAGATGATTCGAATGCCCGATCTTCAGATTCAAATGAACATTCGGAAGATTCTACTACTTCGAATGATGGCGTCCTTTCGGAAAAAAACAAACTGGAATAACCTGTCAATAAAACGCGTATTTCAAAAAAGGTCGGAACATCATGTTTCGGCCTTTTTTAGTACAGCTTGCCGAAACGCTAGTACCGAGATTTTAGAACAGAGTAAGAACATTTCTTTACCGGTTGTGCAAAGCTATTTCAGGGCAAGACTTACTAAGAAATTGAATTTAAAAAGACTAGGCTCAAAACACAATAACATCCAAAATTGCTCCCCCTTTGAAGGGGGCCGGAGGGTTGAAAATCAAAAATATATCTTTTATTTAAAATTCAATCAAATAAAACTTGACTCAAAACACATTAACAACCAGAATTGCCCCCTTTGAAGGGCCCCCGGGCGGTTGAAAACTCAAAATATTTTCAATAACCAAAATCCAATGGAATTAAACCAAACTTAAAATGCAATAAGAACAATATAAATAATACATGCTCCCCCTTTGAAGGGGCCCGGGGGGTTGATCGACCAATAACAATTTAACTCATAGGCGTAATAAATTACTAGACTTCTATGCGTGTAGCATAAAACTAAATCCGCAGTTTTTCAACCCCCTAACCCCCTTCAAAAGGGGAACAAAGTATAGGTGGTGTTGGAATATGGTGTATTAGGATAAATATTCGAGGAGTATTACAAGTGCCGTCCAATAACACTAATACAAAATGCTCCCCTTTCAAAGGAGTAGAAAACCAAAATATATCTATTAATTAAAATGCAATAAGTACAATAAAAAGCACACGTGCTCCCCCTTAGAAGGGGGCCGGGGGGTTGATCGACCAACTATAATTTGAATCATAGACGTAATAAATTACTAGACATCTATGAGCGTAGCTAAAAACTAAATCCGCGGTTTTTCAACCCCCTAACCCCCTTCAAAGGGGGAACAAAGTATAGGTGGTGTTGGAATATGGTGTATTAGGATAAATATTCGAGGAGTATTACAAGTGCCGTCCAATAACACTAATACAAAATGCTCTCCTTTCAAAGGAGTAGAAAACCAAAATATATCTATTAATTAAAATGCAATAAGTACAATAAAAAGCACACGTGCTCCCCCTTAGAAGGGGGCCGGGGGGTTGATCGACCAACTATAATTTGAATCATAGACGTAATAAATTACTAGACATCTATGAGCGTAGCTAAAAACTAAATCCGCGGTTTTTCAACCCCCTAACCCCCTTCAAAGGGGGAACAAAGTATAGGTGGTGTTGGAATATGGTGTATTAGGATAAATATTCGAGGAGTATTACAAGTGCCGTCCAATAACACTAATACAAAATGCTCTCCTTTCAAAGGAGTAGAAAACCAAAATATATCTATTAATTAAAATGCAATAAGTACAATAAAAAGCACACGTGCTCCCCCTTAGAAGGGGGCCGGGGGGTTGATCGACCAACTATAATTTGAATCATAGACGTAATAAATTACTAGACATCTATGAGCGTAGCTAAAAACTAAATCCGCGGTTTTTCAACCCCCTAACCCCCTTCAAAGGGGGAACAATGTCTGTGTTATGCATTGGCAATTGTGGCAGGTGTATAAATAATAAGAAAATAAGTCTTCGGGGTTCAACCCCCTAACCCCTTCAAATGGGGAACAAAGTTTAGGTGGTGTTGGGATATGGTGTATTAGGATAAATATTCGAGAGTATTACAAGTACCGTCCAACAAACACCAATACAAAATGCTCCCCCTTCAAAGGGGGAACAAACCATGTGTGTTTTACGCACTCAAAAGCGCAGGGAAACACACACTCGATTTTCTCCTCAAAATAATCAAGACGCGTTTCACTAAAAGAATACATAATAAAAAAAGCCCGAACATTTTCTGTCCGGGCTTTTAATATTTAAATAATTAATATTAATTCAAAGTAAATGCCAATCTAGCAAACAAATATCTTCCACCAAAGCTGAATTGTGGTCCGCGTCTTGAATACACAAAACGACCACTGGAACGGAATGGTGTATCCACTTCATCCGGATAAATATCCAGTAAATTGTTGGCACCAATGGTCACATTCAAGTCATCAGAAAAAGCATAACCCAATGATAAGTCAGTGATGACTTTACCGGAATTATATGGATCTATCGTAGCTCCAGGCAATAATTCAAGATCATCGTCAAAGATTCCTCCATTATTCGTGGCTTCAGTTGTTTCTCCGAAGTACGTGTTACGTAGATATATTGTCATTTTTTCGAGACTCAACGTATTGCTCAACGTAACTTTTACACGAGGCACTGACTGTTCCAGGTAGATTCGACTCTCCTGATTGAAATACGTACCTACCAGGTCCTTTTGTATCAACAGTTCAGAGGCATGGATTCCAGCATCCTGGTCCCATTCTGTTTTAGAAAATGTACCGGCAAGGTCATTGACGAGCGAATGTCCGTCACCGACTTGCATGCGATGAGACAAGACAACATCAATTCCCTGAGATCGTGTGTCGATGGCATTGGTAAAGAAGCGGGCTTCTGTGGCACCGGCATTGTCAAAAATGAGTTGTAGTTCAGCATCACTACCTGCGGCAAAGGCGCCGGTTAGGATAACCCGATCGTCAATATTGACTTGATACGCATCAACGGTCAATTTCAAGTTTGCATCAGGAAATTTAGCCGTGAATCCCAGGCTGAAGTTTTGTGAAGTTTCTTCTCTTAGTACAGGAATGCCCAACAGTTTTGCTGCACGGGACGTATTTGCAAACACACCGGACTCCTGAGCGATAGATACACCATTTACTAAAGCAAATAACGTCGAAGTCTTGCTGTAGGAAATTTGATGTAATGATGGCGCTCTAAATCCGGTACTATGTGCTCCGCGTAAAACAAAATTGTCACTGAATGAATAGCGAGAGGCAATTTTATAATTAAATGTGGAACCAAAATCTGAATAGTCTTCGCCACGAAGTGCAGCGGAGATTAAAAAGTCTTCAGAAATGTCGAATTCAAGATCGACATATCCGGCAACACTGGATCGACTTGCATCAACTACATTTTCAGGAATAAACCCGGCAAAACATTGAGAACCGGCTGGTCGCGATCGACCTAAAATATCGGTTTGTGCAGCGTCAGATTTGATATAAGACAATTCAGAACCCGGAACAATTTCATAGTTTTCATATCGATATTCGGCACCAAAAGCAACATTGATTCCGGCTAAGGAACCGACATTGTCAAAATATTGAGCCAGGTCAAAATTTGTCGTGTTTTGCGTAAAGCGATGACCACCCACGTTAAATTCAGTCGGTGAGGATGCACCTAAAGTCGCATTGTGCGACTCTGTCATATAGTACAAGAACTCATTCGAGCCAAACGTATTACTAAAATCAACACTCCAATTACTCACCTTCCCCCGGATACCGGCAGAAATTGACTTATCTTTTATATTGGAATTAATTCGAGGAACTGTTCCGTTTAAGTATACAGAAGTACTGGTTCTGCTTTGATTTGGCAGTCGATAAAAACAGCCGGATTCTCCATTCCGATAACTGATTCCACCAAAACTATAGATAGCCGTGTTTTCACTTAATGGAATTTCCATGTTTGCGAAAAACTGTCCGCCTTTTGTCTCTGATTGCCCGACACGCATGTTGAAGTCGCTTCGCTGCATCCCACGTGCAGCCAGTTCTTCATCGGTAACATTCGCTGAGAGCACATCACCTAATTGATCCAAATCGGTTGCAGCATTGATAGCTGCGAGATCAGCACTTAAGTATCCCACGGCAGGAGCATACGTTTGCACATCTTCCAGGGTCATGGCGCTGATGTCAACACCTGCAGCTGCAGCTACGCGTTCGACGCCATTATATGCGCTGAAAATACTTCCTTCCCATTCCAGCATTCGATTTGTCGAACCACGGTAGTTGTACTCACCAGTGAGATTGATAAAACCGCCTTTGTCTCCAAGAGGCAATCCATAGTTTACACCCACGGTGACTGATTCTCCATCTACATCTTTTTCTTCTCCGCCAAAAGGTCCAATTTCACTGGTGAAATTAGCACCGGTCGTGACATTGAATCCGAGTTTATTGACGTCTTTTTTTAACCGGAGGTTGATCACACCGGCAATGGCATCAGATCCATATTGAGCTGCTGCACCATCCCGCAGCACTTCGATCGTTTTAACGGCGCTGGCTGGTATGGCGTTTAAATCGGTACCTACACTACCCCGCCCAAATGTTCCATTCACATTTACGAGAGAAGAGTTATGCCGTCGTTTTCCATTCATTAAAACCAATACTTGATCCGGGCCTAAACCACGAAGCGATGCAGGATCAATGTGATCCGTTCCATCAGAAATAGTTTGTGTATTGGATGAGAAGGAAGGTACGGCTTGATGTAAAAGTTGATTGATATTGGTCTGAGGAGCAGAGCTCGTCAGCTTAGAAATATCAATGACATCAACAGGTACAGGTGTTTCTAATTTTGTCCGTCCCACACTTCTGGAGCCGGTGACGACTATTTCATCAACAAGAAGGCCTTCTGCCATAAGCACATCCAGTTGACTGGCTTGACCTGCAGATACAGTGACTTGTTGATTGGCTGTTGAATAACCGATATAACTGACCTCGATTATATAGGTTCCGGGATCAACGGAGATTTCGTAGTTTCCATCGAAATCTGTCGTCGTGCCCAACGTTGTGCCTTGAATCAGCACGGTTGCTCCGTATAAGGAGCCATCAGAATCGGAAATGTTTCCTTCGATCGTACCCTTTTGCCCAAATAGGGTCATAGAAAAGAATAATAATACGAAAGGTAAAATTTTGTACAATTGTTTCATATGTTAGGAGTTTGATGAGTTAGTAAGTTTATTTAGAGCTTGGCGAACCAAGTATTTAATTGATGTAAACCATTCTCTACCTGGGGACAAATGGTCGAAATATGGTCGTCTTTATTTAATATATCCAGATTTGACAAAAGTTTTTGAAGAATGTTTTTTCCATCAAAATCAACAAATGCAAGTCGCGCAGAAAACTCCTCTTTTGATCTACCAAATTCAGACCCCGGTAATAAAGCAACACCTGTATCTTTTAAAATGGTCTCACATAGCTGTTCGCTTGTTGAAATTTCGAGCCGGTGTATTTCATCCTGATACGCCTTAAATATAGGAAAAAAATAAAAGCCTCCATCGGAAAACTGGACATCAGCACCCATTTTTTTTAGTTGTTGGTGGGTATATTTCGCGATGGCATGTAAAATGACTTTGCACTTTTGCAGATAGTCGTCAAGTTCTTGATGCCCTTTGTAGGCCTCTATTGCCGCATACTGAATGGGTGATGAGACACAGGAAAAGGTCTCGCTGGCCATGGCTAAAACGGCCGTTTGCAGCACTTTGAGTTCTTTAGGAAAAATATGAAACCCCAGGCGCCAACCACCGGCACCACACCATTTACTTAGACCATCGCTAAAAACAGTCATTTCAGGATATTCAGGAAAAATGACTGCGTCTTCGCTTGAATGATCGAGGTTTCCGTAAATATTGTCGTGTAAAATAATTACACCGTATTTATTAGCGACTTCGACCAACGCTTTCATTTGACCGTAATTCGGAACAGAACCACTAGGATTGTTCGGGTAATTGAGAATAATTAGTTTTGGGTTTGTGGAAGAGCGGCAAGCAACTTCGAAGTCTTCCGGCGTTATTATCCAATTATTATCCGGGGAGCTATCTATCCGTATTATTTTCTTTTTAGCCATGTTTGCCTGAGGCGCATATGACACCCAGCATGGACTAGGCAAAATAATCTCACCGGGAAACGTATGAATGACCGACCAAATCAACTCTTTTGTTCCCGGACCTATGACGATTTGATCCGCTTCAATCTGTGACTTTAGCTTGGATGAGTAATAATGAGCGATTTGTTCACGTAAGGCGAGCAGTCCCTGTACCGGCAGGTAACCCTTTTGATGCGCATGTTGTTTAAGGGCCTCGACCATGATGTCAGGAACAGGAAATGGCGACTGGCCAAAACCAAATCGATAGACCTTCTGACCGGACTCTTCGAGGTGCTTTATTCGCTCATTTATAGCCAAAGTTGGTGAGAGTCTCGGAGGGGGAAACTCGATTGATTGAACCCTTGTGGAAGTACGTATCTGAGCCACGGCACTTTAAATATATGAGAAATAATTAATAATAGCATTAAAAGAGGTGTAAAGGTGTTTAACAACACTAAAAAGAAGGACGACAAAGCATGTCTATTACCAGCAGTCTGATTGAGAATTACCGTTTATCTTACTGCCATGATCATGATCAATAATGTTATCATCGAAGCAGATGTCTATCAAAGGCATTTTGTCTGCCATATCGATCGATGCAAGGGCATCTGTTGTGTAGAAGGCGATTTTGGTGCACCACTGGAGCCAGCTGAGGAAAAAATTATTGAAGAGATTCACGATAAAATCTCAGCATATTTGGAGCCGGATAGTGTAGAATACCTGAAAGAGAAAGGGCCAACCAATTATTTTGCAGAAAACAAGTCAGTCGGAACTCCTATTCATGATGATGGTCGATGTGCTTATGCTGTGTTCAACAATGACGGGAGTATTGGTTGCGGCATCGAACACGCCTGGCTTGATGGAAAAATCGATTTTCAAAAACCCGTCTCATGCCACTTGTATCCGATTCGAATCAAGAAAAACAAAACAAATGGGATGGAGATGGTCACGTATGAGCGATGGGAGATTTGTGCACCGGCTTGTGGCAATGGCCAAAACCTTGGGGTTCGGTTACATGAATTCGCAAAAGATGCGATGACAAGGAAGTATGGGGAAGCGTTTTATGAACAATTGGTAGCCGCCGTTGATCGGATAAGTGAGTAAAGAAATATCTTTTGTCAACTAGAACCTGTCAAACTTGTTTGGATGTTTCAGTTTGCCGCATTATAAGTTATTTCCACACAATTTATTTTATTATCGAGTAGTATCTATCAAGGGCAGAAGGTTCCATTAGTTCGTGTATTATAATTCGAATAATTATTATTTCTCTAGTTTAATTATGGATCTGATGGTGCAGAAGTCAAACCAGCTCAGAGATAATTAGTCGCATTTACTGGGACAAATCATGCTTCTTCGACTGGCCTGCAATGATTATCAACGAATGAATTCACATCGAGAGCAGAAGCTAATTTATGACAGATTTCATTATTTTCAGAATTTTCTGAGAACTTTCTTTATAACTAAATTTGGAAGATTGAGCTAGTCCACGCGTGATTAATTGCTGCCGCAACACTTGGTTTGTGCTTATGGCTAACATGTTTGATGCAACATCAGAATGGTCCAGGGGGTGGCATGTGAGCACGGCATTTTCGCCTATCTCGGACATAGAAGAATCAGAAGATGTAATCACGGGGACGCCGCTGGCCATGGCCTCAAGTACGGGTAGACCAAATCCTTCATAATGGCTGATATATACCAGTGCCAGTGCGTTTCGGACGACACCATGCAAATGTTCAGCTTCGAGATAGGGAAGCCATGTGATATAGTTTGAGACGAAAGAATTCCTGAGCAAGTCATCAATGTCATTCGATTTCCACGCTTTTCTTCCGGAGATAACCAAGTGCGCTTGCCCCCCTTGATTACGATAAAGTTCAAACGATTTGATCAACCCATATATGTTCTTTCGGGGATGGATAGAACCGTAATAGATGAAATAAGGTGTCTTAATGTCAAAAGCTGAAAGTTCTTCCAATTCAGTTTTATGCGTAGTGAAGGCAGAATGAAGACCATTGTACGCAACTGATATTTTTTCGGAGTCGATGCCTGTATGTTTTATAATTTCCTTTTTTGAAAATTCTGAAACTGTAAAAACATGGGTTGCGCGCTTGATCATTCGTACTTGAAAAACGCGATAATAAATGTAATCGCGCCATCGCATATATTGTGGATAAACGAGTGGAGCTAAATCATGCACTACCGGCATGCACGGAATCGATGATCGCAATGGAATAAAGCCATCGGGCGAAAAATATATATCCGGTTTATTCTTTTTGAGCCATTGTGTAACAGATTTTTCATTCCAATATGCAATAGAAGGCGTATGTGAGGTTTTTGGTCCAAGTATGATTTGATCCACGTCAAATGATGCAAACAAATCACAAGAACGGTCGAATAATAGTGTCCATTTGATATCCGGATTGTGCGTGAGCCAGTTATGGACAATTTCATAGGTATACCAGCCCAATCCTTCCCGGCTAAAACCAAGAATGCGACAGTTAACGGCGATATGAAGTGGTGACTGAATTATTGACTAATTTGCCGCAAGATAAACCACAAATTCATGTACACGACAGATGTTTTGATCATTGGTGCCGGAATAGCCGGGTTGACGACAGCTATCAAGTTGGCGGAAACATGCCCTGATTTGAAAATCACGGTATTTACCAAGACGGCAAATCGCGAAACCAACACAAAATATGCTCAGGGTGGGGTTGCGGCTGTTTGGAATCATCAAATCGACAGTTATGCCAAACACATTGATGATACATTAGATGCAGGAGATGGATTATGTGATAAAGACGTGGTCTCTTTTGTGGTTAAAGAAGGTCCGCTACGGGTTCAGGAAATAATCGACTGGGGAGCACGGTTTGACAAGGAATCTAAATCAGGAGAGTATAACCTGGGCCGCGAAGGAGGGCATTCAGAAAATCGCATCCTTCATTTTAAAGATCTGACGGGTTGGGAAATTCAACGTACACTATCCGATAAAGCGGCAACCCTCTCGAACATTGAATTGCATGAACATTATTTCGCAATCGACTTAATCACGCAGCATCACCTTGGCCATAATATTACACGCTTGCGGGACGATATTAAATGTTTTGGTGCTTATGTGTTGGATACTTCGACACATCAAATAGAAATGTTTTTATCGAAGGTGACGGTTTTGGCAACAGGTGGTTGTGGTCAGGTATACCGCAATACGACGAATCCGGTCATCGCAACAGGTGATGGGATTGCAATGATGTATCGTGCCAAAGGACGAATTGCGAACATGGAATTTGTACAATTTCATCCGACAGCACTACACAATCCAGCGGGGGATAATCCTTCATTCTTGATATCTGAAGCAGTCCGTGGATTTGGAGCCATACTGAGGCGGACAAACGGAGAAGAATTTATGCATGAATATGATGAGCGGCTATCCCTGGCGCCCCGGGACATTGTCGCGAGAGCAATTGACAGCGAAATGAAGAAAAGCGGAGAAGACTATGTCCATCTGGATTGTACCCATCTGGATCAAGAGGGCTTTCTGGCTCATTTTCCTACGATTTATGAAAAATGCAAATCCATCGGAATCGATGCGTTCAAAGATTACATACCGGTAACGCCGGCCTGTCACTATATGTGTGGAGGTGTGAAAGTTGATCATATGGGATACAGCTCCATTCATCAACTTTATGCGTCGGGAGAATGCACAAGCTCCGGTTTGCATGGCGCCAATCGACTGGCTTCGAATTCATTGTTGGAGGCCATGGTGTACGGTCACAGGATATATGAAAATATCATAGACGAAATTGACAATCTCCAGCTTCAACAAAATCTGCCGGAGTGGAATGCAGCCGGCACGACCAAACCTAAAGAACTGGTTTTATTAACCCAGAGCCAACGGGAATTAAAGGAAATCATGAGTTCTTATGTCGGCATTGTACGGTCAAATGTCCGTTTAAAGCGAGCGATTGACAGATTATTTTTATTGTATGAAGAAACAGAGAAATTATACCAGGGCTCAATTATTTCACCGCAATTGTGTGAACTGAGAAACCTTATTACAATTGGCTATCTGGTCGCCCGGTCGGCAGCAATGCGCTCAGAAAGTCGAGGCTTGCATTTTACCACAGATTTTCCCGAACAACATTCATTTTTAGAAGACACGTTGATGTAAAAATTCGCAGCTTATGAAAAATTTAATACTATTCTTGGTTTTAGGATTATTTATGGCTTTGGGATGCGCATCTGGCGGGGAACCGGAAACAGGTGAGCAGATCAGCCAGGAACCCAGGGGAGCCGTTTATAAAACGAAAAAATGTAATAATCTTGAGAATTTTGAAGAAAGAAGAAAGTGTGGCGATACGCAATTAATGGCGGATTTAGTTGCAAAATTGCAAGCCGTAGAAAGTAGTGAGACGCTGGATGAAAACGCCAAACTTGTAATCGAATTTTATGTGACTGAAAAAGGAAAACCTGACTCTGTTCGGCTTACGAGAAATATTAACGAACTAATTGATAAAACCGCAATTAAATTCATTAAGAGGACAAAGTGGGCACCGGCAATGAGCGATGGTCGATATATGAAAATAAAAAAACGTTTACCAATACAATTTAACGGGTGATATTACGGACAGGATAAATGATGGAACAAGAGAAAACAATAACAAATTTTTATAAAGCATTTCAGTCTTTTAATGCGGAGGGCATGGAAGTGTGCTACCACGCCGATATCGAATTTGAAGATCCTGCCTTCGGCGTATTAAAAGGAAAAGATGTGATGCACATGTGGCGTATGCTGATTCACCGTGGACAACCCGATTTAAAAATATCCTACTCTGAAATTAAGACAACAGAAACAGGTGCTTCGGGCAAATGGGAAGCGATTTATCCATTTTCAATGACTGGTAGAACCGTACATAATCGAATTAACACCCGCTTTGAATTTCGTGGTGGTAAAATCAGCAAGCACGTTGATCAGTTTGACTTGCATCGATGGTCAGGAATGGCCTTTGGATGGAAAGGGAAAATCTTTGGAGGTACAGGTTTCTTTCAAAACAAAATTAGAAAAACGGCTTTGCGTAGTCTGGAGAAATGGAAGGCCCGAGTCGTCTGAATGCATTAAACAAGGCTGTAATTTAAACTAAAAGAAAGGTTAGATTTCTTTGTTTTTTACTATGTCATTTAAGATATCTACGATTAATGGTAATTCATAGCCTTTGCTTTGTGCATACCGCACCGTTTTATTGAACCGGTCTTTCTTCCCCAGTCGCGTGTACTTGGTTAATAGAAGAGATGTCAAACTATCGCTGTATACATTCTGATCGATTTGATCTAACGCGGGTAGAATATGTTTCTCCTTTATTTTCTTCGCGCGTAGGTGTGCAGATATTTTGATTTTGCCCCACTTATTAAAGCGGAATTTTCCTTCTGTAAAAGAATGAGCAAATCGTTGTTCATTGACAACATTTTGTTCGACTAAGTAATCAATTATTTTTTGTCTGTTTTCCCCCTTCACACCGAGACGATGTAGTCGTTGTTCGACATCTTCAAAACACCGTTCCGTATAGGCGCAATAGCGTACGACTTTGTCCAGTAATTGATAGAATTCCTCTTCACCCATATATTACAGCGAAAGATATGATCTTTAAATAAAAGAGATTACTTCACCACACCCATATATTATTACCGTAATTTTGTAATCCATAAACTTCAATTTCAAAAGTTAATCAGAATGGATATCATCAACATTGAGATAAAAGCCTATTGTCGAAATCCGTCTAAAATGGATGAACTTTTGATCGCCTGTGGTGCCGAATATAAGGGTCTGGATCATCAAATAGACACCTATTTTAATGTGCAACAAGGCCGGCTAAAACTGCGTGAAGGGAATGTTGAACATTCGTTGATCTACTATCAACGAGTGGAAGTGAAAGACCTCAAACAGTCAAATATTGTCTTCAATAGATTGGCCGAAAATAGCGGCATCCTATTGAAACAACTAGAACAATCACTTGGCGTCATGGTTGTTGTGGACAAAAAGCGACATATTTATTTTGTTGATAACGTCAAATTTCATCTGGATGATGTAAAAGGTCTGGGAACGTTTGTCGAGATAGAAGCCATTGGAAAAGCAGGTGAAGAAGAATCGCTACAAAAACAGTGCGCCCATTTCATGAAGTATCTTTGTATCGACAACAAAGACTTGATTGATAAATCCTATTCGGATATGGTTAAAGCCAATGGCGGTTAGTAAGACGTCGTGACCGGATTTTCTGTTATTTACAATTTTTGAACTTCTTTCCACCGATAGCATGTCACGACATGATCATTTACCATTCCGACAGCCTGCATAAAGGCATAACAAATCGTGCTACCAACAAACTTAAAGCCTTCTTTTTTTAAGGCCTTGCTCATGGCATCAGAATCGTTCGTCGAAGCAGGTATTTGTGCGAGTTTTTTAAAGCGATTTATTTTTGGTTTATCACCAACAAATGACCACAGAAATTCAGAGAAGTCAATTCCCTCATCATGCATGCGGACGTAGTTTTGTGCATTGGAGATCGTGCTTTTTATTTTCAATTTATTTCGGATAATGCCGGCATTTTGCATGAGCTCATCGTATTTTTCGTCATCATATTGAGCAACAATAAATGGATCCAACCCATCAAAGGCGTCGAAATAGTTTTGCTCTTTTCGTAAAATAGTGATCCAACTCAAGCCTGCCTGAGCACCATCAAGTATAAGTTTGGCAAACAACGCTTTCGAATCGTATTCGGGCACACCCCAAACTTTGTCGTGATAGGTAACATATAGCGGGTCAGTACCATGCCATTCACAACGAGTTAATTCAGAGGGTTTCATTTATAGTTTTTTAGTGAAATAATTAATGATGCAGTGAATTCAGATTTTAATAAGAAAACGTATTGCTATAAGTGAATTTGTGAAAGATAGCAGATATTTGATAAGTGAATAATATGTTAGTGGGGACTAGATTGGCTAAATAAAAAGAGGAAGCTGAATTCATTTCAACTTCCTCAAGTATTTTAAAGGTCGGGTTTTATCATAAAAGAACTACGCAGTCTCGGCGGGAACACCGTTACCTTCTGCCGGAACCTCTTCTGATGCTTCTGTATCCGTCCCCAGGACGGCGGCTTTAATCCGACTTTCGATTTCCTGTGCTACTTCGGGATTGTCGAGTAGAAACTGTTTTGCGGAGTCACGACCCTGAGCAATTTTTGTTCCACTATAACTATACCACGAGCCGCTTTTATCGACAATATTTTTCTCTACACCTATGTCAATTAATTCACCGCTTTTGGAAATACCTTCGCCGTACATAATGTCAAATTCAGCTACACGAAAAGGTGCGGCTAACTTGTTTTTCACCACTTTCACTTTTACGTGGTTTCCGACAACATTCCCTTCACGATCTTTTAAGGCACTTCCGCTTCTGCGTATATCAAGTCGTTGGGATGCGTAAAATTTCAGCGCATGACCACCGGTTGTCGTTTCGGGATTACCGAACATGACACCGATTTTCTCACGCAGTTGGTTGATAAATATGCAACAGCATCCTGTACGGCCGATGGTCCCGGTTAGTTTACGCATGGCTTGTGACATGAGGCGTGCCTGGAGTCCCATTTTTGAATCACCCATTTCTCCTTCGATTTCAGAACGAGGTACGAGTGCTGCGACAGAATCGATGACGATGATATCAATGGCACCGGAGCGAATGAGGTTTTCGGCAATTTCCAGGGCTTGTTCACCATAGTCGGGTTGAGAAATTAAGAGATTCTCGGTGTCTACGCCTAATGCTTGTGCATACGCTCTGTCAAAGGCGTGCTCGGCATCGATGAAGGCAGCTATACCACCTGCTTTTTGACATTCGGCAATCGCGTGGATGGCTAATGTGGTTTTTCCGGAAGATTCAGGGCCATAGATCTCGATCACCCGGCCTTTAGCCAGACCACCAACTCCCAGGGCTAGATCAAGCGTAAGTGAACCCGTAGAAATGGTTTCTACTTCCACAACTTGCTTGTCACCCAATAACATGATCGATCCTTTGCCATATTGCTTCTCCAGTCGATCAACCGTCATTTTTAGCGCTTTGAGTTTCGCTTGTTTATCTTTATCCATAAGTATCAGTATTTAATATATTAAGTATGTAAATATACGATTATTCAAAAAGTGTTGACTCTCAGGCGGCCTTTAAAAACTTCATGTAGGAAGTTGTTAAAAGCGCACCTTGATTAAAAATCCAACCAACTATGATGCAAATATAATCATTTGTTTTAATATTTGATCATTTTTCCAACATTTTTAGAAAAAGTATTCGTGATCTCTTCCTCCGGCACGATCATAGGTTCTATCCTGGAAACGCGATCCGGAAGCACTGAAACAGCTCCAAAGTCAACCAGAAATCCTACACAGCAACCGGTCAAAAGCAGTTGTTTACTTAACTGATGCCTGAACTGATCGCGCGGCCCGTTACCTGTCATCACTTTTAGGATGACGGAGCGTTCAATAAGGAAATCCACCCGAAAACCCTCGTTGAGCACCAGGTGGTGAACGCGAACAGGAACAATCGCATTTCTTTCCAGCGTATATCCGGCTGAATTCATTTCATGTGCCAAACAAATTTCAAACACATCTTTAATTAATCCCGGGCCAAAATGATGTAAAACATCGGAAACGACTTTCTGAATTGTGTGATGTATCGTCTGTAGATGTGATTGACTGATCGGTTGCGTCAACATAGTTGAGTGGTTTTCGGGTGGATGATTTAAATAAGATTATTGTGTTGCGTTACACGGCTTCCGCCTGTTCAACCTTTTTCTTGTCAAGCAGCATATATTCTCGCACCACGATATCTGTGGAGAATTGTTTTACGCCTTCTTTATTTTCCCAGGTCTTGTTTTCAATGCGACCATTGATTAAGACCTGGTTGCCTTTGGTTAATTTGGTAGCCATATGGTCGGCCAACCCACCCCAGGCGACCAGCCGGTGCCATTGTGTTTTGGTTTGGTAGACGCCATCCTTATCCTTATAAGGCTCGTTGGTGGCCAGGTTAACTTTCACAAGGGAAGTGCCACTTGAAAGTGTCATAATTTCCGGGTCCATACCCAGGTGTCCGACAAGTTGTACGAAATTGATATAGTTTTTCATGATGATATTTTTTTAGTAAATAATAAAAGGTCTGAAAGCACCTCGGGATCACCACACCCCAAAAATATTCTAGTGGCTTACTCCTCAGTGCTCACAGACATGATTTAATGAGCTCTAAAAAGGAACCTGGTCAGCTTCTTTTTTCTTTTTCTTCTCGAGTAATGCAAATTCGCGGGCTTTGACCTGGGTCATGTAGCGCTTATTTCCCTCTTTATCTTCCCATGATCGGTTTTCCAATTTTCCGGTAATCAGAACGTGTTGTCCTTTCACTAGTGAAGAAGCCATTCGTTCGGCCAAACCACCCCAGGCAGACACAGTGTGCCATTGCGTGACGTCGTTATAGTTTCCTTCTTTGTCTTTGTACGATTCATTCGTTGCAATACGCAGTTTGACTAAATTGCTACCGGATGCGAAAGAAACCATTTCAGGGTCATGTCCGAGGTGTCTGACTAATTGCACTTGATTCACAAAATTTTTCATAATTAAACAGGTTAAATTTTTTAATAATAAACACGTAAATTTTAATTCGCTCAATCGCTCTTTTGCGATGACACTGCAAATATGAAGTGAGTCAAATCCGTTACCCGTATATTAATTGTTTACTGTCGTTTGTAAGCGTTTGTAAACGGATACAAACATTTATAATTGACTTATCTTATTGGTTCACAAACCATTAAGATTCTCTATTCAAAAACAATTAATTAATAAATAATTGTTTTTAAAACAGCTGAAACGACTTAATAAGCTGTTCTACTATTAAAGCCGGAAAGAAGTTGGAAATTGTGGAACTATATCATTTGATATAATAATGAGTACTTAGCCGGACTTCAAAACAAAATGCAGCTTCCCTAAAAACACATCCTCATATCATCGTAGTCCTTAAAAGCTATAGAGAAAATGCTCAAAACTGGCACGGCATTTGATCTATAGAGCTATTGAATAGGTACGTCAAATCAATAGATGCTAGAAATAATCAAGAAAAAGAGGGATGGTCACGAATTAAGCCAGGAAGAAATTCAGGAAGTAATCGACGGCCTGGTCTCCGGTGCCATTCCGGATTACCAACTGGCGGCGTTCCTGATGGCGATATACTTCCGTGGAATGAATGAACATGAAACCGCCATGCTGACTGACGCCGTCTTACGGTCAGGCGATCAAATTGATTTATCGGAGATAGAAGGAATTAAAGTTGATAAGCACAGTACCGGAGGCGTGGGCGATAAGACAACATTGGTCCTGGCGCCTTTGGTTGCCGCCGCAGGTGTGCCTGTTGCGAAAATGTCGGGCCGAGGCCTCGGACATACGGGAGGTACGCTTGATAAACTAGAGTCAATTGAAGGCTTTAGTGTCAACTTAACCAAAGAGGAATTTATAGCGCAAGTCAAAGCACATAACATTGCCATTTGTGGTCAAAATGAGAACCTGGTCCCGGCAGATAAAAAACTATATGCTTTGCGGGATGTAACAGCTACGGTAGACAATCCGGCACTCATCACCGCTAGCATAATGAGTAAGAAATTGGTTTGCGGGGCAGATGCAATTGTCATTGACATGAAAATCGGAGAAGGGGCGTACATGAAAACCGTGGATGATGCTGAACGTCTCGGAAGCATTATGATAAACACCGCTCGCCGCATGCAGCGCGATATTATCATCGTTGTTTCGGCCATGGATCAACCCCTGGGATACGCAATCGGAAATGCACTTGAGATCAAAGAAGTGATCGACACATTGAAAGGAAACGGACCTGAAGACCTTACCGGGTTGTGCCTGGAATTAGGAGCTAACATGTTATTGTTATCCCAAAAAGTCGGCACACTTCAGGAAGGAAAGAATAAGCTCGATGAGTTGATCAAGAGCGGTGCGGCATTTGACAAATTCAAAGAACTGGTCAATGCACAAGGTGGAAATCTGGACGTGATTGACAATCCGGAGCTTTTGCCGGTGAGTCAGTTTACAGAAGTGTATAGTAGCGCTGAGTCCGGCTATATTACAGACCTCAATGCGCTGGAAATAGGGAAGGCCTCCGTACTGTTAGGTGCCGGGCGTGAAACCAGGGAAAGTAAGCTCGATTATGGAGCTGGAATCGTACTCCACAAGAAGCGCGGTGCGTATGTAGAAAGAGGAGAAATATTGGCTGTCATGTATTCAGATAATAGGGCTGATTTTAAAAAAGCTCTTCCGCATTTGGTAGCTGCTTACGAAATTGGAGATACAAAGGGCGAGAAGCATCCTATCATAATCAAGACAATGAAGTAAAAAGGCATGAATTTTGCAGTAATCTAGCGATACTGCAGGGCTTTTATGAGCCTATCAATTAAAGCATATGGCTTCAAGGCGAACAAACACATCCAAATCTTCAGCTAAACCACCTTGCGTGATACATCCACGAAACGAGGGCATACCATATGATGCCAACTTGTTTAAAGGGATAAACATCAATAGTAGTGCGGTAGAGCGAAGAGCGGCTACGATTACAAAACGGCGTTCGGTAAAAAAAGAATGGCAGGCAGCCTGGCTCCTTAAGGCGATAAGTTGTATGGATTTGACAACGCTGGCTGGGGATGATACACGAAGCAATGTCGTCAGACTCTGTGCCAAAGCCAAATCTCCTGTTAGGAAAGACCTACTTGATGCGTTGGATATGTCTGATCAAAATATGACAGTCGGTGCTGTGTGCGTCTACCACAACCTGATTAGCGATGCAGCAAAAGCGCTGCAGGGTACAACGGTGCCAATTGCAGCGGTATCTACAGGATTCCCGGCCGCAAAAATTGGCCTCAAAGAAAAGATCAAACAAATAGAACTTTCAGTAGCGGCAGGTGCAAGTGAAATAGATATCGTTGTTAGCCGGGACCTCATCCTGCAATCAAAGTGGAGAGAGCTATATAAAGAAGTGCAATTGTGCAGAAAGGCATCGGGAGAGGCGCATATGAAAACTATTCTGGCCACAGGTGAAATCCCAACGTATACAAAAGTTGCTAAAGCCAGCTGGGTCTGCATGATGGCAGGATCAGATTTTATCAAAACAAGCACAGGAAAAGAAAGTGTCAATGCCACGCTGGCGGTTAGCCTGGTCATGATCAGATGCATTCGGGAATATGAAGAATTGACGGGATTTAAAGTAGGGTTTAAACCTGCCGGTGGAATAAGAAAAGCGAAACAAGCACTTAGCTGGCTCATTTTAATGAAAGAAGAATTAGGAAATGATTGGTTACAACCCGAATTATTTCGATTTGGCGCGAGTAGCCTCCTGGGTGACATTGAACGACAGTTGGAGCATTATGTCACCGGAAGATATTCTGCGTCATTTAGACACCCGATGGCTTAATAATAAAATATGGAAGTAAAAGAAATTTTTAAAACAATGGAATATGGACCGGCACCGGAAAGTGCGGACCTGGCCAATGAATTTCTAAAAACACATAATAGAAAATTTGGACTTTATATTAATGGAACCTGGAACAATCCATCTTCCAAAAAATACTTTGATAGTATTAATCCTTCAACAAAGGAAAAACTCGCGCGAATAGCGTCGGCCAATGCGAAGGATGTAAATATGGCTGTGGAAGCGGCCCGAAAAGCCTTACCTAAGTGGGTGCAACTCGGGAGTCACCAACGTGCACGGTATTTATATGCCATTGCCAGACAAATACAAAAACATGCCAGACTGTTTGCAGTCCTGGAATCCATTGACAATGGAAAACCCATACGAGAAACCCGGGACATCGATATTCCACTCGTCGCCCGTCACTTTTATCATCACGCCGGCTGGGCGCAACTGAGAGATTCAGAATTAAATGAGTACAAGGAAATAGGTGTTATTGGTCAAATTATACCATGGAATTTTCCATTGTTAATGTTGGCTTGGAAAATTGCCCCGGCCATCGCCATGGGAAATACCGTGGTTTTAAAACCGGCCGAATTTACTTCTCTCACAGCATTACTATTTGCTGAAATTTGTGACCAGATTGGATTGCCCAAAGGTGTAATAAATATTATTACAGGAGATGGAAAAACCGGAGCGGCGATTGTCAATCATAAAGATGTTCAAAAAATTGCATTTACGGGATCGACGGAAGTTGGTAAAATAATTAAACGTGCAACAGCCGGCAGCGGAAAAAAATTGTCACTTGAACTTGGAGGAAAATCCCCCTTTATTGTTTTTGAAGATGCAGATCTGGATAGCGTGGTTGAAGGCGTTGTTGATGCTATTTGGTTTAACCAGGGCCAGGTGTGTTGTGCAGGTTCCAGGTTATTGGTCGAAGAGAGTATAGCTGAAAAGCTGTATAAAAAAATAAGGACACGCATGGAGCGTCTGCGCATTGGCAATGCACTGGACAAGAGTATTGATATAGGTGCCATCGTAGCTCCGGTGCAATTACAGGTGATCGAAGACCTCGTTCAAAAAGGTGTTGATGAAGGAAATACGATCTGGCAACCATCATGGGCGTGCCCGACGGACGGTTATTTTTATCCCCCAACCTTATTTACCGATGTAGCACCTTCATCAACCATTGCTCAAGTCGAAATATTTGGTCCGGTGTTAGCGGCCATGAGTTTTCGCTCGCATAAGGAGGCCGTGAAGTTGGCGAATAATACCAGGTATGGTCTGGCATCCAGTATATGGACAGAAAATATTAATCTGGCATTGGACATCGCACCACAAATTAAAGCAGGTACTGTTTGGATCAATTGCACAAATGTGTTCGATGCTGCTTCCGGATTTGGCGGCTATAGGGAATCAGGATTTGGTCGTGAAGGAGGACGTGAAGGATTATTTGAGTACCTCAAACCTAAAACGGATTCTACCCGCGCAACAAAACCCTACTTAAAGGAGATTAAAAAATCAAAAAAGGCGAAAAAAGAAAGCCAACAGATAAAATCGATTGACAGGACGGCAAAAATGTATATCGGTGGAAAACAAGCACGACCTGATGGTGGCTATAGTATGACCATATCAGACCGACGGGGAAAATATATTGGGGAAGTATCCAAAGGAAATCGAAAAGATATTAGAAATGCAGTTGAAGCCGCCCATGGGAATAATAAATGGGCAAATAGCACCGGCCATTCAAAAGCCCAGGTACTTTATTATTTGGCAGAAAATCTGGCTATTAGAAAAGAAGAATTTGCAAACCGCCTGATCGAAATGGTCAATCAATCGAAAGCAGACGCACTTCGTGAAGTCGAACAATCGATTGAGCGACTCTATTTCTACGCGGCATATGCAGACAAATATGACGGACAAGTTCATCACACGATTCACAGAAATGTAACCCTGGCAATGCCGGAGCCATTGGGCGTTATGGCGATTATATGCCCCGATGACTTCCCATTACTCGGATTTATTTCAACGGTGATTCCTGCCATCACAATGGGAAATAATGTCATCGTTGTTCCATCGGAAAAACATCCCTTTTCTGCCACAGATTT
This sequence comes from Saprospiraceae bacterium, assembly GCA_965249735.1. Classification (GTDB taxonomy): domain Bacteria; phylum Bacteroidota; class Bacteroidia; order Chitinophagales; family Saprospiraceae; genus JANQSS01. Next base: position 169,382 of record CBDFMS010000020.1, read on the forward strand.
ATATCAGGTATTAGAAACGTCTGATGTACCTGCCGGAACAATAAACATTGTCACAGGATCAAAAGATGAATTAGCCGATGTACTGGCAAAACACGACAACGTTGACGGCATTTGGTACTTCGGCTCACAAGATGGAAGTGCAAATGTCGAACTGCAGGCTGTCGAAAATATGAAACGGACCTGGGTTAATTATGGTTTGTTTCGAAATTGGAGTGAGCGATCACATGGAGAAGGAAAAGATTTTTTGAGAAAAGCCAGTGAAATAAAAAATATTTGGATTCCTTATGGAGCCTGATAAATAATTAAAAAAGAAACGAATGGCCAGTATTCATATAGAAGCAAAAGAGGGAGAAATTGCAGAAACGATTTTATTACCCGGAGACCCATTGCGCGCAAAGCATGTTGCGGAAACATTACTTGATGATACATTTTGTTATAATCGTGTACGAAATATGCTGGGATTTACCGGAACCTATAACGGGAAAAAAGTATCGATTCAGGGAACGGGTATGGGCATGGGCAGCACCAGTATCTATGTCAATGAATTAATCAACACCTACGATGTAAAAAACCTTATTCGCGTAGGCACTTGTGGTGCGATTCAAGACAATTTAGAGTTAGGTCAGGTCATAATGGCTATGAGTGCTTCAGGAGATTCAGGCGCGAATATCGCCTATTTTGAGGGTATGCATTATGCAGCTACCGCTGATTTTAGCTTGCTCGTAAAAGCATTCAATATCGCTGAGAACTTGAATATTCACACGATCGAAGGAGGTATATTCAGCACCAATACATTTTATGATGACGACCCACACCGGTGGGACAAATGGGAAAAACATGGCATTCTCGGCGTCGAAATGGAAACGCAAATATTATATACCCTGGCAAACAGACTCAATGCAAAAGCACTCTCCATCCTGACGGTGAGTGATAATATTAAAACGGGAGCCAAAGCCACGTCTGAAGAACGTGAAAAGTCCTATATGGATATGATGCGTATAGCGTTGGAATTGGCTTAGTGACCTATCAGTGATTTTCCTGCAACAGGCGTACAAATTTTCAATTTTAAATAGCGCACCAATCTTGTCTAGCAGCTATTCGCGGGCATGGATGGAGCCTGATTTTAGACGCAAGGAGCCACCTTTTTTATTGCGAAATGTAGCAATGATTTCCGCCGCAACAGACAAGGCAATTTCTTCCGGTGTTTCTGCACCTATTTCTAAGCCGGTCGGACTATGAACGAAATGTAAGTCATCAAAATTTACATCCGGCATTTCACTCGTCATTTTCAGGAATCGCGCTTTAGGGCCAAGTAATCCCAGATATTTAGGCGATTGCCCAATGAAATATTTCAGCATTTTTTTATCTCGGGCATAATCATGAGCCATGAGGATCACGGCCGTATAGTCATGTATTTTAATTTGATCGACCTTGTTGTATGGCAGAACATGTTTTGCTTTTTGAAATATTTCTTTTGATAATTTTTTACCCTGTCCGACGACATAGATTTCCCAACCCATATTGTCAGCGACGCACAGCATAGAATGTACATCATAATTATCTCCGACAATTACAATTCTAATTTCCGGTCTTATAAATTCTACTAAAATCCTCAAGTCTCCATAGGTGGAGGACTCCAGGTTAACTATTTGGGATTTCTTTTTTTGTATGGTTATATCGATGGCTTCTGACAATGCGGCTTGTTGCAGTCCCCAAAAATCGAACGTTCGATTTATCGGGTTAATCGATAGAATGCTGCCCAAAGCCTCGGGCGTCTCGGGAGCGGCTATAACTTTAAGTAGGAGCAAGGGACTTTCAGCTTTGCTGATCCGTCGAAGTTGCTCGATTTCGTTGTCAGGATCAGTTGAATCGATTGGTGTAAAAAGTACTTCAATACGGCCATGACAACCTAGTCCGGAACCTATTTCCTGGCTGTCTCCCTCCACGGTGTCGTAACTGACCAATGAAGGTTTGTTGTTAAAAATGGCCTGCTGTGCTTTTTTTAATGCATGCCCTTCCAGGCATCCGCCGCTGATACCACCTACCCATTGACCAGTGCTCCGGACCAGCATCCGGGCACCTACCCTTCGGTATGATGATTCTTCGACATGCACCACCGAGGCGAGTGCTACGTTTTCCCGCGTGTGGTCAATCGCATCATATTCGGCTATTATTTTTCTAATTTCAAGCATGAATAAAATTGAGCGGTGACAATATTACCTTGTTTAATAATAAAATACAACTATTTAATGCAAAAGGAATAACGATAAAATTATAGAGCGAATACACATCATTGCTGCAATACTGTAATAATGCATAACTTCAGGAAAACAATGAAACGTCTACTTTCTATTATTCTATTCATATGTATTGTGTCCTACACATTTGCCGGGCGCGTTGATACATTAGTTGTAGAATGTAAGGCGATGAATAAAATGATCAATAATCTGGTCATAATACCCGTAGGCTATGATCTGGCTTATAAAGAACATTTCCCGGTGCTTTATCTATTGCATGGCGCCGGAGGAGATTATGCAAACTGGTTTACCCGGGTACCTGAAATAGAAAGACTGGCCGACAAACACAATATGATCATTGTGTGTCCGGATGGTGGAACCACGAGCTGGTATTTTGATAGCCCCGTGGATTCGACAATGAACTACGAGACCTTTATATCAAAGGACCTGGTACAGTCTGTGGATAAAGCCTATCGAACACGGGCATACGTTGAAGGACGAGCGATTACAGGGTTAAGCATGGGTGGACATGGCGCGTTTTACCTGGCATTCAAGCATCAGGATGTCTGGGGTGCAGCAGGAAGCATGAGCGGGGGTCTTGACATTCGTCCGTTTCCACAAAACTGGGCCCTGGCAAAACGCCTGGGAAGTCAGAGCGAACATCCGGCAAATTGGGAAGAAAATTCAGTTATCAATATGGTCCATCTGCTAAAAGAAAGCCAATTGAGCTTAATTTTTGATTGTGGCGTAGATGACTTCTTTTATGATGTGAATAAAAACATGCATCAAACGTTATTGGAAAATAATATTCCACATGAATTTATTGTCAGACCCGGTGGCCATAGTTGGGAATACTGGTCAAATGCCATTTCATACCATATTTTATTTTTTAGCAATTGGTTCTCCGATAAGGAAATGGAAAAAAGAAAAGTAAAAAAGCAGATCCAAAATCATGAAGAATAAAGTAAAAGCAATATATGGTTTCGTTTTTATGACTATTTTAATTGCATTAGTTGTTTCGTGCGCAAAGGACAATAAAACCAAGTCAGATACAAGTCAATTATCAATTGAACAAGAACGCGAGTTAATTAAAGAACAACTTCATGATGACAAATTTGATGGAGCATTCAACTATTTAAACCGGGCTTTAAAACATAAAAAACTTGATGTAACGGATGTTATTGAGGATACTATGTTTTATGTGTTGGTGGATAATCCAAACACGCGCCCACGTTTTCGGTCTTTGATACAGGAGTTTGCACAAGACAACCATGCCGTCCTGGTGAGACCGGAGGAGGCCGGTCAGCGTATCACAATAAAAGGCCGAATCGTCGATGAGACAAATGGTCAAGCACTGCCTGATGTATCAGTTGAACTTATTCAGGCGGATCAAAAAGGTCTGTATTTCAACGAAGATTCAAAATGGAATCCGCGCTTGTTTGCCTATTTGCTAACAGATAAACAAGGTGGTTTTCAGGTTGAAACAATTTGGCCGGGGTCGTATCAGGATGATGATTCAAATTCTGTCCCTTCACACATCCACTTCAACCTGGAGGCGGAAGGGTATAGACCGTACAACAGTGAATTTTCTTTTAAAAACGACTCCGTAATTCTAAAATACGGTAATAGAGAAAACCTCATATTGGCACACCAGGCCGAGGAAGGCAAATATGAAGTAAAAATAGAATTACAGCCAAAATAAAATAAGTACTGAATTCACTTAGAAATTAAAAACATTTATAGCACTATTGGTGTATAAGTCATTCCATAATATATATTCGACAAAAACAGATCGTTATAAATTATTATCCAATTGAATAAAAAACAAAAGGCCGGTTTTCTTCCGGCCTTTTGTTTAAACGTTATTTATTTTACATTTAATCACATCACTCGCGTTGTAAAATAAAATGTGATTTTTTAATCATTTCTTTTGTCGGTTGATTATTCTGCTCACCATGGTTTGCCTTTCTTGCGTTGTTTACCTCTTGCAGAGATGATGCACAAGGTGCGATGATGGCATCGAATTCAGCACCTAACTGAACGCCAAAGTTGGGCGTCAAATTAATCTCTGTTCCGGCCTTATAAGCGACGACTTTAGGCGTCTGAATAGTTGCATCCGACACGATAGCAGAATCTGCCTGGTAGTCTCCTGACGGTGGCGTTCCGGTAATGTTGAGCGTCTGAGGGCATCCGATGCATTCGAGTGATAGTTCAAACGTACCTCTAGCTCCGAAGTGACCGTCGATATAGACATAGTAGGTCTCGTTGAATACGGGTTCAAAGAGGATTTGTGATTGAAGTCCACCACCGCTATCATCATCACCGCCGATGCAGGCGAGTGCCCCGCAAATACCGCTATACAACTCCAGTTCGGTATCGTAATTCGTACCGGCGTTTACCGTGCTTATGATCATCGTATCACCTAGGCCCTGGAAGGTGTACCATAGGCCCGGACCAATTTCATTAAAGCCATCCCCGGCAGGACCGGTACATGGGCCGGCATAGTCCAGTGTAGTTGCCCATGTGTTACTATCGATGACGTTGCTACCGCAGGTAATCGGCAAGGCTCCTCCACAGCTGTCATTTGCCGGTGGGATTTGCCCGTTCTTTAAGCAAAATTGAAAAACATTCGATCCCAAAGTCCAAAGCTGCAGATAGTATGTGCTATCAGGCGTGAGCCCGGTAATCGTTCCGCCATCTACTATGACTGAACAGGTGAGTTCATCGCCTGGGCTTCCACCACATGCCGGCCATAGGTTTTCAGCATACGCGTTTATCCCACCAATATAGTCTATCTCGACACTTCCGGTTAAAGGAGCAACAAAACTGTACCAAAGATCCACCTGAGGAACTACGGCACAACTCGCATATATACCGCTCGCGGTGGCGTTGCCATAGTTAGCAGTGACCAGGATGCAGGTATCAACAATAGGAGGTAGCGCTGTGGCTGTAGAACAGGAGTCATTGGCCGGTGGCGGACAAGTGAGGCTTAGCTCATAGTTGCCAATGTTCGAAAGATCGCCGTCCACGTATAAAAAATAAGTTGTGCTCTGGGTGGACATAAAACGAAGGACAGAGGTAAGACCCGTTCCCCCATCATCGTCACCACCAATACAGGTGAGTGCTCCACATGAACCGCTCCATAGCTGGAGTTCTGTATCAAAATTAGTCCCCGGATTGTCTGTGCTGAGCTCCATAGTATCTCCTGTACCAGCAAATGAATACCAGACACCGGTTCCGAAATTAACAATACCACTACCGGGAGGCCCACTGCAAAAAGCGACTTCATTTTCGTTGGTAGCGAAATCGGTACTGTCCGTTATGACTGAGCCACAGGTGATAGCTATGGCTCCACTGCAAATGTTGTTGTTGGGAGCTTGACGGATGATGACATCATCTGTGGAAGCTGTACACGGACCATTGGTGATTGTCCATCGCAGGACAAGAGGTGGCCCAATCACCAGGCCTGTCACGCCGGAAGTCGGAGAAGCAGGTGTCGTAACGGTTCCGGTACCTGAAATAACAGACCAGGCACCCGTTCCAGCTGCAGGCGCATTTGCTGCCAGTGTTGTACTACTGGTATAAACCACTTGATCAGAACCGGCAGCGGCAGTTGTTGGGTTTTTATAGACCGTAATATCTTGTGTCGTCGAACAGTATGCATAGGTGTAGGTAATCGTATAGACCTGAGATGCTGCCGCCGGAGTAGGTGCTGTAAACGTGGTTCCCGAAACACCGGTACCACTGAATGTGCCCCCGTCTCCGGATAGTGGTTGTGAAGGTGTAACAGGAGTCGGTGTAGCCGTCAAACTACGCGCTTGACCTTGACACATATCAGCACTTGAAGATGTAATCGTAAGGTTGTTGTTTTGCCTTAGATTGACGGTAATGGATTGTGTCCCGCCCGGCAGGCACGAAAACTGTTGAACAGCCACGCGCATATAGTCATTGAAATTCGGTACATAGGTGATAGAAGCTTGGGTCCCACTACATACAGGTCCATTATCGTCATTATAAAAAATCGAGGTGGCCGTCACAGTTCCCTGGAAACCTGTAATCTCTGTGTCAATAGCACTACCGCACGTACTAATAGTATAGCTGGCACCGGGCAACACTGGGGTTCGAAAGTATTCGCCCGGACTATATGGATTTACAGTTGTGAAGCTTCCGCAGCCACTATTTGGAAGAATTTCACCATAGTAGAAGCCAACCCGAGGTACGCATTGTGAATAAGAATGTACATGGTAGAGGAAGACAATGCCTAACACGAGTAGGACTTTAGAAAAAAGGTATCTGATTTTCATTTTTCAATTGTTTCAGGTTACACAAACGGGTTGATGGTCATGTACTCGTTTGCTAAATTTCATAGAAAGTTAAGGGAAATTTTCAAACAGCAAGATTTAAGTTGCAGACTCAGAGTATATTAACAAGTAGATATTGCTTGATCTGAATGATCATTACATCGGGAAAAAATCTCCCGCTAAGAAAAAATACGTATGATTCTTTCCTGGCAGAACCACAATTAAATTTTAATCCGAAAAGCGATAATAAAGTAGGAGAGATGCCACAAGTAGAGGAAAGACGAAAACCTACCTTAACACGCGCTAAATTCAAACGACGGGATCTAAGAAGAAAAAAATAAAAGGACAATTCTATTTAATTAATAAAGCCGGAAACAATTAATTGCTTCCGGCTTTTATCCACGTTAACTAAATAAGCAACTATTAATTTCGAATATTGGCCTGAGCCGCAGCAACACGTGCAATAGGCACGCGGAAAGGAGAACAGCTCACATAATTAAGTCCTGCGCGATGGAAGAAATCAATTGATTCGGGATTTCCTCCGTGTTCGCCACAAGCGCCAAGTGGAATTCCCGGTCGGACTTTTCTACCGATTTTAGACGCATGACGAACAAGTCGACCTACACCGTTTTCATCGATTTGCTTGAATGGATCAGCTTTGATAATTTTTTCCCTGAGATAGGTCGGTAAGAATTTACCAATATCGTCCCGAGAAAATCCAAAGGTCAATTGCGTCAGGTCATTCGTACCAAAGGAGAAAAATTCTGCTGAGACGGCGATCAAGTCTGCAGTTAATGCCGCACGTGGAACTTCGATCATCGTGCCCACGTGATAGTCAATTCGTTCTCCATATACCTTAAACACCTTGTTAGCCGTTTTGCGGATTATTTTTTCCTGTTGTTCAAATTCACGTAATCGACCGATAAGCGGCACCATAATTTCAGGAATAACTTTGAATCCCTTCCGCCTAACATTCAGTGCGGCTTCGATAATAGCGCGTGTTTGTATTTCGGTGATCTCGGGATAGGTGATGCCCAATCGACACCCTCTATGACCTAACATAGGATTCGATTCCGTGAGCGCTTCAACTTTCTCTCGAATTTCTTCCACAGGCACACCCATGGTTTTGGCCATGATGGCTTGATTTTCCGGCTCGTGGGGTAGAAATTCATGAAGTGGAGGATCCAGCAAGCGAATCGTGACATGATGGTCGTGCATGGTCTCAAATAAGCCTTCGAAATCCTTCCGTTGTATAGGCAGGATTTTCTCCAGGGCCAGTTTACGACCGATGGTAGTGTCAGCCAATATCATCTCCCGCATGGCGACAAGCTGATCTTCTTCAAAGAACATATGCTCTGTTCTGGCCAGACCGATACCTTTTGCACCAAACGCTCTGGCTACAGCCGCATCTTCCGGCGTGTCGGCATTGGCACGGACATACAATTTGGCGTGTTTATCAGCTAATTTGAGGAGGGATTCAAGTTCATCCGTGAGTTCCGGATTTTTTGTTTCGACTTCGCCTTCGTAGACTTCGCCTGTTGTTCCATTAAGTGAAATCCAATCACCTTCTTTGAACATCGACCCATTAACGGACAATGTTTTTTCTTTGTAATTTACGGTTAAGGCTCCGGCTCCGGAGACACAACACTTACCCATTCCACGGGCGACAATAGCAGCATGTGAGGTCATTCCACCTCTTGTAGTGAGAATACCTTTTGCCACGTGCATACCTCTCAAATCTTCCGGAGACGTTTCCTGTCGAACCAATATGGATTCTTTGCCTTGGGCAGCCCAGTCTTCGGCGTCATCCGCGAAAAAAACGATTTGACCGCTGGCTGCACCGGGCGATGCCGGCAGCCCCTGTGCGATTACGTGGACATTTGCAATGGATTTGGCCTGAAAAATCGGATGTAGCAATTCATCTATTCGTATGGGGTCTATACGCATTAAGGCTGTCTTCTCGTCGATCATCTCTTGTTTGAGCATATCGATGGCAATTTTCACCATGGCAGCCCCGGTGCGTTTACCATTCCTTGTTTGCAGGATCCAAAGCTTTCCCTCCTGGATAGTAAATTCAATATCCTGCATATCGCGGTAGTGGTTTTCAAGTCGTGTCTCGTATTTTATCAATTTCTTGTAAGCTTTCGGCATGATTTCCTCCAGGGAAGGAAAGTTTTCCTTGCGTACTTCCTCGGTCACACCGATCAGCTTGGCCCATCGTCGTGAACCCCCGAGCGACACTTCCTGAGGTGTGCGAATCCCTGCAACCACATCTTCTCCTTGCGCATTGACCAGAAATTCTCCATTAAACAGATCTTCTCCGGTGGACGCATTTCTGGTGAACGCTACTCCGGTCGCACTGCTTGAGCCAAGATTTCCATAGACCATGGCCTGGACATTGACAGCCGTTCCCCACTCGGATGGAATGCCATTGAGTTTGCGATAAACTTCAGCGCGGCTATTATTCCAACTCTCAAATACAGCAAACATAGATCCCCATAATTGAACCCAGGGATCAATTGGAAAATCTCTGCCGGACTTCTCCTTGATCAGGATTTTGAAATTGACCACCAATTCTTTTAGATGTTCTACGGTGAGTTCATTGTCTTCTTTAATACCATAGTGTTGTTTCAAGGACGAGATGATCCGTTCAAAAGGATCTTCTTCTCCCTTTTCAGGCTTCAGCCCCATGACGACATCACCATACATTTGAACCAATCGGCGATAAGAATCCCAGGCAAATCTGGCGTCACCGGTTTTCTGGCTTATGCTTTCGACGATCTCGTCGTTCAGACCCAGGTTGAGGACGGTGTCCATCATCCCGGGCATGGATACCCGCGCCCCCGATCTGACCGATAGTAATAAGGGGTTTTTCAGGTCTCCAAACTTCGTTCCCATGATCTTTTCAACATAGCGAACACCTGCTTTAACCTGATCCTTTATTGCTTTGTAGGCGACGTCTTTTCCTTTTCGGTTGTACAACGTACAAGTCTTTGTGGTAGCTGTAAATCCCGGAGGGACAGGAAGACCAATCAGGTTCATTTCGGCCATGTTAGCACCTTTCCCACCTAGCAGCTTTTTCATTCCCGTATTTCCTTCTGCTTTGCCGTCTCCAAACGTATAGATGTACTTTTTCAAAATTGTTGATTTAGGTAAAATAAAAATTATACCACCGAACCGTCATTGTTTGATTCGATGTCGATATGGTCTAATTTCGATACAAAAAGGAAAGCGAGTTGTGACACAGATCAACTTATAACCTGATCATTCTCATGAACTACCCTTAGGGATTGACATAATTTGAATTTTGAAAAGGAATGACCGTTTCAATACATATTCTTTAACTAAAACTATTCCTCATGCTTAGTCAAAAAATACAGACAACAATAGAAAAAGCCGATCAATATTTGGAAGCTGCTGAGAACGAAATGTTCAAAGCGGCAGAAGATGTCGTTCCTCATATGGCTTGCAGTAGTGCACGTCAATCCATCCTCAATTATTTAAATGGATTTTTATTAACCAAAGGGATGGAAATTGATACCCCCATATCATTAGAAGATTTGATTAATAAATGCAGTGATATAGACCCAAAATTTGACCAACTCAATCTAAACATAATACACTGCCGCAGTGTAGATCACGATTTCAATTATTGTACGGATCTTAAAAAAATTGAAGATTGTATTAAAGTAGCCGCTCTGGCAAAAAAACTTGTTGTCGACACAGACCACTGGCCAATAAGTAAACCAATTAAATAAATAATTACCTACCTAATGAAGGGATCGATCTTATAGAGATTGCATCTGAATAATAAAATTAAAGCTGCCATGAGAAAAAATATTAAAGAGGTTAAATACCCGGGTGTTCGCGTTGCAATGGATGGAAATACGGCCGCTATTATGTGTGAACGAGAATCTTCCGATGCAGCGGGTGCATATCCAATTACACCTTCTACACAAATGGGGGAATATTGGGCTGAAGAAGCTGCGAAAGGACATTTAAATATTTCGGACAGGCCACTAATATTTATTGAACCGGAAGGAGAACACGCGGCCGCGGCAGTCACCGCAGGTCTTTCAATGACCGGATTGAGAGCAGCGAATTTTTCGTCAGGGCAAGGGATTGCGTACATGCACGAATCATTGTATGCAGCAGTTGGAAAAAGATTGACTTATGTTCTGAATATCGGTGCAAGGGCAATGACCAAGTCAACGTTAAATGTACATGCCGGACACGATGATTATCACGCAATTGATGACACCGGATTTTTCCAGTTATTTGCTAATAAAGCACAACACGTTGCTGATTTAAATATCATCGCTCACCGCATTGCTGAGTTAGCGTTGACCCCGGGAATCATAGCACAAGATGGGTTTTTAACCACCCACCTGATTGAATCTCTCTTATTGCCTGAGCGCGAATTGATAAAAGAATATTTAGGACGTCCGGACGATATAATCAAAACACCTACTGCCGCCCAACAAATTATTTATGGTGATACGCGTAGACGTATACCGGAGCTCTGGGATGTAGACAATCCGGTGATGGCCGGGATTGTGCAAAACCAGGACTCGTATATGCAAAGTGTGGCTTCGCAGCGACCATTTTTCTTCGATCACATTCAAGAATTAACCGAACGGGCATTTGATGAATATGAAGAATTGACAGGTCGGCGATATAAGCGTGTCATGTCTTATCGCGCAGACGACGCAGACTACCTCATTCTTGGTCAGGGAAGTGTAGTCCCAAGTGCAGAGGCGGTGGTAGACTATTTACGGGAGACCCGCGGAATAAAAGTGGGCGTAGTAGACTTAGTGATGTTCAGACCATTTCCATCTGATTTAATTGGTAAAGTATTAAAAGGCAAAAAAGCGGTGACTATACTTGAGCGACTCGACCAACCGCTTGCTGTGGATCCTCCGATAACGAGAGAAGTTCGATCGGTATTGAACAAGTGTGTTGAAAATGGTGCCTTTAAAAAGAATCAGGCATATCCGAATTTGGAAAGCTATAAATTATCTGATATTCCGGCAATCTATTCCGGATCATTTGGACTTGGAAGCCGGGATTTACAACCGGAAGGATTGATTGGTGCGATTGAGAATATGTTGCCGGATGGAAAGAATAAAAAACAATATTATTTATCGATTGATTTTATTCGTGATATTCCACATACTCCTAAACAAAAAAATTATCAGGAAACCATTGAGGAAGCATATCCGCATGTCAAAGACCTTGCGATACGAGGATCGGAAAACCCCAACCTCATGCCGAAAGATGCGATTACGGTTCGGTTTCACTCCGTCGGCGGATGGGGTGCCATGACTACCGGTAAGAACCTGGCCATGACCTTATATGATTTATTAGGGTACGAAATAAAGGCTAATCCAAAATATGGTTCTGAAAAAAAAGGACAACCGACGACATATTATCTCGCTGCGGCTCCTGAACCAATTCGTATGAATTGTGAGTACTTCTTTGTGGATGTCGTTCTGTCTCCGGATCCAAATGTATTTAAACATACAAATGCATTAGCCGGCTTGAAAAAAGACGGATGTTTTATTATTCAAAGTGACAAAGAAAGTCCTGATGAAGTTTGGGCCGATATTCCCGGGCCATATCAAAAGGTAATTATCGAAAATAATATTCATGTCTATTATATTGATGGATTTAAAATTGCCCGCGAAGAAGCAACAAACCCGGAATTGCAATTAAGAATGCAGGGTATTGCATTTCAGGGCGCCTTTTTTGCGGCGTCTCCATTGATGAAAAAATCAGGTTTGTCAGAAGAGAAATTGCTCAAAGCAATCGAAGATCAATTACAACACAAATTTGGAGGAAAAGGACAACGTGTCGTCGATGATAATATGCGTGTGGTCAGACGTGGTTTTGATGAGGTGCATGAAATTATAAATAAAGAGTTTGGTGCCGGAAATTCGGAAAAATCAAATGGGCAAACCACACTGCCGATTCCTTCGATGATGAAGGACATCCCACAAAGCGAATCAAAGTTGAGCGACATTCATCGGTTTTGGGAGCAAACAGGGAATTTCTATCTGCGTGGTTTGGGAAATGACAATATTACGGATCCGTTTATCGGCCTGAGTGTCATGCCGGCTGTTTCTTCCGTCTTTCGGGATATGACCGGTATACGGTTTGAACACCCGGAGTGGATACCCAATAATTGTACCGCATGTGGCGATTGCTATACGATTTGTCCTGACACGGCAATTCCCGGTTTAGTGAGTGATTTACCGGATGTTCTCGACACCATTGTTACTCGCGTGAAGAAAACCCATGGGAAAGTGGATTATTTGCCGAAGGCCATACGTCAAATGGAGGGAACAATTCGAAAACTCTTCAGTACATCCAATAATGGTTCGACCGTAAATGACTTTATTCATAGTGCAATTGACCAGACGATTAAGGAAAGTGATGATGCGACAGAATTGGCCAAAGAATTTGAATGGTTTAAAGATGAATTAGGTGATTTTAATTTCGCCTTAACCCGGCCATATTTTGACGTGCACGAAAAGAAACAACCGAATAGCGGTGGATTATTTAGCATCACAATTAATCCAACAACATGTAAAGGGTGTATGGAGTGTGTTGAAGTATGTGATGACGATGCCCTAAGAATAGTCACGCAAACCGAAGATTCAGTAGCCGAACTGAATAAAAATTGGGATTTATGGATGGATTTACCAAATACCCCGAAAAAATATAATCGCATCGATGACCTGGAAGAAAAAATTGGTCCACTCGAAACGATATTATTAAATAAAGATGCCTATTTAAATTTTGCCAGTGGCGATGGAGCTTGTTTAGGTTGTTCTGAAAAATCAGTGGTTCACCTTTTTACTGCAACCGTGGAATCATTGATGCAACCGCGGATTGACAAACATGTGGCGTATTTGGATGAGCTCACAGAAAAATTGGAAAAACACATCCAACTCAAGCTGATGAACCGAGTGGATGTGAGTGATGTCGATACCATGTCAAAAATCGTTTCCGAAATGCATAATAGCGATTTGACTATGGCTGATGTTACAACCAGACTGGAATCCGCTCAAGGCAGTGAACCGATCGATCAGGATTGGTTGAAAAGTGTGACGCAATTACTTGCAAAATTGAAAAAACTAAAATGGAAATATACCAACGGGACGACCGGAAAAGGACGGTGCAGTATGGGTATGTTAAACTCGACCGGGTGCACCTCTGTATGGGGTAGTACCTATCCATTCAATCCGTATCCGTTTCCATGGGCGAACCACTTGTTTCAGGATTCTACCTCCATGGCCATGGGTATTTTTGAAGGCCATATGTCTAAAATGGCGGAAGGGTTCACCACAATTCGAAAAGCTGAATTGGAATTAAGTGGTAAATACAAATCCGAAGAACACGACGACTTTTTCACATACTTTACCTGGCAGCAATTCACGGATGAAGAGTGGTTGCTCTGTCCTCCGGTGGTGGCGTTGGGAGGCGATGGCGCGATGTACGACATCGGCTTTCAAAACTTATCTCGAATGATGGCTTCCGGAAAACCGATCAAGGTTATCGTGGTCGATACGCAAGTCTATTCCAATACCGGCGGCCAGGCCTGTACATCCGGATTTATTGGCCAGATCTCAGACATGGCGCAATATGGTAAAGTGCAAAAAGGCAAAACCGAACCGCGCAAGGAGATCGGTTTAATCGCGATGGCACATAGAAACACTTATGTATTACAAGCCACCCTGGCCAATACCAGTCAAATGATCGAAGGGTTTATTGATGGGTTAATGACCAAACGTCCGGCATTGTTTAATCTATACACAACATGTCAACCCGAACATGGAGTTGCTGACGATCTCGGTGCCCACCAGGCAAAACTAGCTGTCGAATCGCGTGCATATCCGATTTATAAATACAACCCTGACAATGGAGTAAAAGCAGAAGAGGCATTTGACCTGACAGGCAACCCGGCAATGGATGAGCTATGGCCAACCTACGATTTGAAATATATGGAAGGCAGACACGAGAAAACGATGAAGGTAGCCATGACATTTGCTGATTTCGCCCTGACCGAAGCAAGGTTTAGAAAGCACTTTAGAAAAGTGCCCCGAAGTGCCTGGAATGAAAACATGGTGGTTCTTTCAGAGTTTCTGGAAATGGATGCTGATGACCGCGACGGCAAGTTCCCATTTATCTGGGCAGTGGATAGAAAGCAGCATTTGAACAGAGTCCTCGTTGCAAAAGCGATCGTAGAGTCTTGTGAAGAAAGGCGGGATTTCTGGATTTTACTCCGTGCTCTGGCAGGCGTCGAAACAGATAAAACGGAGGCTGTCGATGTTGAAAGTAAGATCCGCGCCGAAGTGGTAGGTAAAATTACCCAGGGTCTTATGAAATTGGCTGGTGGTGGAGCTGAAGGAATGGCAGAGTTGGTAATGGAAAGTCCCGGAGAAAGCGCTCAGGAAAACGGCAGTTCAACCGGCGACTACATGGCTCCCTGGATTGAGACGGAGGAGTGCACTTCTTGTGATGAGTGTACTGATTTAAACTCAAAAATATTTGCCTACAACAACGATAAAAAGGCCTATATCCTGAATGCTGATGGGGGCCCATACCAAGACCTGGTAAAGGCAGCAGAAAAATGTACGGCTGTTGTGATTCATCCGGGATTGCCGGCAGATCGTTCGGCAAAAGACATTGAGAAATGGATTAAACGGGGAGAGAAGTTCAACTAACAGGTGAAGCAGATGAAGGGTCTATTGAATTTTCGAAAAAACACGTTCAAGCACGGTGTTCACCCACCGGAGAATAAGGCTGATACGAATAGTCAGCCAATTCGACAGTTTCAATTTGCCCCAACCATCATATTACCCATGGCGCAACACATTGGCTCGCCTTCTGAAATTATTGTAAGAGAAGGGCAGGAAGTAGTACGGGGGCAATTATTGGGAAAAGCTACCGGTTACGTTTCAGTACCCATTCATTCTCCGGTTTCCGGCACCATCCGCAAAATCACAAATGTGCCTACAATTTCAGGAAATATGGTCCCTGGAATTTATATCGAGACGTTTCCATTCTCAACACAAGAAGTAATGGAAGGAAATGTAATTGATGTAGAAAAAGCAACACAAGAGGAAATATTACAGGGAATTCAAAATGCAGGAATAGTGGGACTGGGTGGTGCGGCATTTCCCACCCACGTTAAATTGAAAATACCGGAAGGAAAACATTGTGATACATTAATGATTAATGGAATTGAATGTGAACCTTATTTGACGACGGATCACCGGGTTATGCTTGAACAGGCTTCGGATATTTTTATGGGAATTAAATATCTGATAAAATCTACCGGCGCAAAAGAAGTCATTATTGGAATTGAAGCAAATAAAAAGGATGCAGCCAAACACCTGGAGTCATTAATTCCAAATGGCGATCCAATTTCTGTCAAAGTCGTTCCGGTAAAATACCCCCAGGGCTCAGAGAAAATGCTAATCACTTCCATCCTTGGAGAAGAAGTGCCGTCCGGCGGATTGCCCATAGATGTGCATGTCGTCGTCGTAAATGTCGCTACGACAGCAGAGATTGGAAGACTTCTTCCGCATGGACGGGGTATTCAGGAACGGGTGGTTACGATAACCGGCCCCGGTGTAAAAAAGAAAGGAAATTATTTAATCCCAATAGGCACACCACTCCGGTATGTTTTGGAAGCAGTAGGCGTTGAAGACCAAATTAGCGAAGTGTACATGGGTGGCCCAATGATGGGTGTGGCCGTGTCCAATCTCGATATTTCTATTGTAAAAGGAACATCGGGTATTGTGGTGTTTACAGAAAAGGAAACAACAAATGCACAAAAGGTCTATCCATGTATTAAATGTGGGGCCTGTGTAGATGCATGTCCGATATTTTTAAATCCTTCCAAATTAGGCATACTGGCAAAGTTTGAGGCGTACGATAAAATGGCGGAAGAATTGAATTTAATGGATTGTTTTGAATGTGGTTCCTGTTCCTATGTGTGCCCATCACATATTCCATTGGTTCAATATTTTAGGTTGGCAAAGAAAATTGTAAGAAAACGTGATGCTGCTAAAAAGACTGTAGAACATGCGAAATAGAACCCTGCATATAAGTTCTTCTCCGCATATTACAAAAGGCGTGAGTACAGAGGATATTATGAGAAATGTCTTTTGGGCATTAGTTCCTGTCGCCCTATTTGCCATTTATGCGTTTGGAATTAGTGCACTACTCGTACTTATTGTTTCGACAACGTCTTGTGTGGTTACAGAACATTTATTGTGCAAATTTTCTAATCAGGAAAGCACGGTCTCTGACTGGTCGGCTGCTATTAGCGGTTTATTATTAGGACTGACATTACCTCCGGGATTTCCACTGTGGATGGCCTTTTGTGGAGGTGTCATTGCTATCGCTCTTGGTAAATATATTTTTGGAGGCCTTGGATATAATGTATTTAATCCGGCCCTGGTCGGGCGAGCTGTATTACAGGCTGCCTTTCCCGTAGCGATTACAACATGGCATCCGTCATTTTTACCGGAACGATTCACATCGCTTTGGTCTTCGACCTATACCATTCCGTTTATGGAACCACAATTTGACGGCGTTTCGGGCGCGACCCCATTATCGGCGTTTAAATTTGATCATGTGATCACGAATGCCCCTGACCTGGCTATGGGCTTTGTTAGCGGATCCACTGGAGAGACCTGTGCCATTTTAATTGTGCTGGGAGGCATTTATTTAATTGCCAGGAATATGATGAATTGGCGCATCCCGATTTCTGTCCTGGGAAGTGCATTCATTTTAAGTGGTATTTTATATCTCATCGATGACCAGACATTTCCTTCACCGGTATTCATGCTGTTTTCCGGAGGATTAATGCTGGGGGCCGTATTTATGGCGACAGATATGGTAGCATCACCGATTACTTCATTAGGTGTGTGGGTATATGGTGCCATTATTGGCGTGCTGACCATTATTATTCGAATTTGGGGAGGCCTGCCGGAAGGTGTTATGTATTCGATATTAATTGCCAATGCCATTTCACCTCATATTGACAATGTCCTGAAGTTGCGCGTTTACGGAATTTCAAAAAAATTGAAGGTATCATGAGTGAGGCCAATGCCATAACGACACAATCACCGGCAAGCAGCACGAAAATGCTTCGGGCCATGGTGGGTATTGGCGTCATGTGTGCACTGCTTATTGTGATGACATTTGAGTTGACCTTACCGCGTATTGAACGATTAAGGGCCGAGGCGCTGGAAAAAGCGATTTACAAGGTATTGCCCGGGACGGTTCACACGGCACCATTTCGCATGGATCAAAATGGCGGCATGGTCGCACTTGAAGAAGGGGAAGACGCGGAGTCTGTCGTTTATGCAGGATATAATGAAAAAGAAGAATTAATTGGTGTGGCCGTAGAAGCGGCCGGCCAGGGATATGCGGATATTATCCGGATTTTATATGGCTATGATCCCGCTGCACAAAAAATTATTGGATTCCATGTATTGGAAAGTAAAGAGACGCCGGGACTGGGCGATAAAATAGAAAAAGATCAGCGATTTCTTGACAATTTCAACGCCCTTGATGTTGCCCTCACGGCAGATGGAAAACCAAAAAATGCCGTCATCGCAGTCAAGCAAGGCGCTAAAAAAAATCCATGGGAAATTGATGGCATTACGGGCGCAACAATTTCTTCGCGGGCGATAGGAAATATTATTGAAGCCAGCTCGAAAACGACGCTGCCGGTCATTTATAAAAACCACGAAAATATAGCCCAAATGAAACAAGGACAAGAACAGAAAGAACAACATGGCGGAGGATAAAATTATATCATCAACACAGCCGGCGACGACAACCGATGAATTTATCAAAGGTCTGTGGCGCGACAACCCGGTATTTGTCCAGGTATTGGGTATGTGCCCGGTACTGGCTGTTTCGAATACGGCAGAAAATGCGCTGGCCATGGGGCTGGCGACGTCATTCGTCTTGCTGATGTCCAATATATTGGTTTCACTGCTTCGCAATTTCATCCCAAAGCAAGTGCGCATCGCCTCCTATATTCTCATCATTGCGACTTTTGTGACAGTGACTGATTACGCCATCCAGGCCATCAGCGTTGAATTGCATAAAAGCCTTGGCGCATTTATTTCCCTGATTGTGGTGAACTGCCTGATATTAAGCCGGGCAGAAGCCTTTGCTTCAAAGCATACGATTGGAAAATCAATTATGGACGCGCTGGGCATGGGCGTTGGATTTAC
Source organism: Saprospiraceae bacterium (assembly GCA_965249735.1). Classification (GTDB taxonomy): domain Bacteria; phylum Bacteroidota; class Bacteroidia; order Chitinophagales; family Saprospiraceae; genus JANQSS01. The sequence continues at coordinate 188,186 of CBDFMS010000020.1, forward strand.
GTTTGCCTTGTTTTGCCTGGGTGCGGTGCGAGAAATATTAGGAAATGGATCATTTTTTGGATTAAATATATTTCCGGAAAATTTCCAGGAATGGATTGTCATGATACTGCCGGCCGGTGGGTTTTTTACCCTGGCCATTTGGTTATTGATTTTTAATGCGATGAAAGCGAAAAAAGAAAAATCATGAACACAGAATCATTAGGATATATATTTATTAATGCCTGTCTGATCAATAATTTTGTATTGGCTTATTTCCTCGGTATTTGCCCGTTTTTAGGCGTATCAGGAAAAATGGAAACGGCAAAAAAAATGGGCGGGGCGGTGATGTTTGTGATGTTGATCAGTTCGATGTGCGCCTATGGCATTCATGCCTTTTTGGTCGCTATTAATGCACCCTTCCTTCAGCTGATCAGTTATATCGTCGTCATCGCTTCGACGGTTCAGCTGGTAGAAATGTTCATTAAGAAAATGAGTCCGGCGCTATTTCGATCACTGGGTATTTTTCTTCCATTGATCACAACGAACTGCGCCATTTTGGGATTGGCATTATTTCAGACGAATAAAGGGTACAATTTTTTGGAATGCATCACCTATGCTTTAGGGGCAGGTGCCGGATTTATGCTGGCCCTGGTATTGATTGCAGGATTGCGCGAGCAATTAGATTTTGCGAGTGTCCCGGGAATTGCAAAAGGCACGGCACTGACACTATTAATTGCAGGAATATTATCCCTTTCCTTTATGGGATTTGCGGGATTGGGAACACAATAAACTAAATGAATGATTAAATCACTCGTCATAGGAATAGGATTAATGGTCTTCTTAATAGTGGCCTGGGCACTGGTCCAGACCATGTGGAAAAATGTATTTAAAGACGAGTACCAGGAAGAAGACGTATTAGCCGGGAGAAGAAGTTGCGGAAATTGCGGCTGCGGTACAGTCTGCCAGAATGAGTAACAAATAAACAAGTCAACCAGTAAACGAATAATCTAGTAAACGAATTAACGAATAATCGAATAAACAAATAAACCAAAGTATGGCACATCTTGCAGATTTAAATACAGAGAATCAATATAAGGCAGTAATAAAAAATACTAAACGATTGACACCACCCGATACTGAAGAGGTACGAGAAATAGTACTCGAAGTAAAAAAGTCCGAATTTGAATGTGAGGTCGATCAGAGTTTTGGCGTCCTGGTAAAAGCGTCCGGTGAGTTTGGAAATACCCTGCACCACAGATTGTATAGTGTGGCGGACCTACCGGCAACGAGCAATGGTCATTCACAAATCACGCTATTGGTGAAGCGGTGTTCATATGTAGATGAATTCAGCGGTGAGTTGTATCAGGGCGTAGCGTCGAATTATCTGTGTGATCGGAAAGTGGGCGATGAAATCGTTGTCACCGGTCCATTTAATTTACCATTTGAAGTTCCGGAAGATAAATCGTCAAACCTTATTTTAATTGGCTTAGGAACGGGTATTGCCCCGTTTCGCGCATTTGTGAAGCACATTTATAAAAATGTAAAAGACTGGAAAGGCAAAATACGGTTGTTTTATGGTGCACGTAGTGGTTTGGAGTTGCTCTACCTAAATGATAAAAACGGCGACTTGACCAATTATTATGACGAAGAGACATTTGAAGCATTCCATGCACTCAGTCCGCGTCCGCATTGGTCCGATCCGATCGAATTGGATAAGGCCATAGAAGACCGGGCCAATGAAATTGTGGAATTATTGGGACAATCGAACACCCATATTTTTGTCGCCGGATATGAAAAAGTAAATGAAATGCTCAATAAGGCTTTTTCCAATATTCTGGGTTCAGAAGAGAAATGGGAAATCCGAAAAGCGGAATTAATAGCCGGAAGAAAATGGGCAGAAATTATTTATTAATGTGTTTAGTGGTTGAATAGCGTTATATGAAAACTCTGTGCTTAATGATGGAACTGTTGTCGGCATTGGTGCTTGTTCATTTTCTTTGCCTGCCCAAAGAAAACGAACCAAAAGAAAGGCCACTTTTTCAAAGGCATTTTTTGACCTATTCGGTCAAAAACCAGTTGACATGGCCTAAATTCTCTACAGGGTTTCGAGAATTCTTAACGGCCATGACAACTTATGCTGTTGAAAAAGATTTTGCCTTTCATCGGCCCGGTGCTGCGCACCATTTGGTCACTAAGCGAACCACTCAATGAGATATTTATTAAAAACTTGAGTGTTGTGAATATAAAGATATTGGCATTGGATGATGAATAAAAAAATGAAAGGAGGGGGTCAAATAACTGTTCGAGCTGTAGCCGGTTCGGAAATATGACGAAGCCCTGGAGTCAGAGTTTCGAAAGCTTGAAATGGCGATAAACGAGCGGCCAGACTGTGCAGTAGTGCTTGGCGAGTTTTATTTGATCCGAGCTTTTTGGTTACTTTTTGGCGGCACAAAAAGTAACAAGCATTCGGAGCAAGAACTGAAATTATTTATTAATGTGTTTAGTGGTTGAATAGCGTTATATGAAAACTCTTTGCTTAATGATGAAACGATTGTCGGCATTGGTGCTTGTTCATTTTCTTTGCCTGCCCAAAGAAAACGAACCAAAAGAAAGGCCACTTTTCCAAAGGCATTTTTTGACCTATTCGGTCAAAAACCAGTTGACATGGCCTAAATTCTCTCCAGGGTTTCGAGAATTCTTAACGGCCATGACAACTTATGCTGTTGAAAAAGATTTTGCCTTTCATCGGCCCGGTGCTGCGCACCATTTGGTCACTAAGCGAACCACTCAATGAGATATTTATTAAAAACTTGAGTGTTGTGAATATAAAGATATTGGCATTGGATGATGAATAAAAAAATGAAAGGAGGGGGTCAAATAACTGTTCGAGCTGTAGCCGGTTCGGAAATATGACGAAGCCCTGGAGTCAGAGTTTCGAAAGTTTGAAATGCCGATAAACGGGCGGCCAGACTGCGCAGTAGTGCAGGGCGAGTTTTATTTGATCCGAGCTTTTTGTCACCGACGCGCCAAAGCCGCTGTGGCGACGGAGCGGTTACTTTTTGGCGGCACAAAAAGTAACAAACATTCGGAATAAGAACTGAAATTATTTATTAATGTGTTTAGTGGTTGAATAGCGTTATATGAAAACTCTTTGTTTAATGATGAAACGATTGTCGGCATTGGTGCTTGTTCATTTTCTTTGCCTGCCCAAAGAAAACGAACCAAAAGAAAGGCCACTTTTTCAAAGGCATTTTTTGACCTATGCGGTCAAAAACCAGTTGACATGGCCTAAATTCTCTACAGGGTTTCGAGAATTCTTAACGGCCATGACAACTTATGCTGTTGAAAAAGACTTGGCCTTGCATCGGCCCGGCGCTGCGCACCATTTGATTATTAAACCAACCACTCAACGAGATATTTATTAAAAACTTGAGTGTTGCTACTATAAAGATATTAGCATTGAATGATGAATAAAAAAATGAAAGGAGGGGGTCAAATAACTGTTCGAGCTGTAGCCGGTTCGGAAATATGACGAAGCCCTGGAGTCAGAGTTTCGAAAGCTTGAAATGCCGATAAACGAGCGACCAGACTGCGCAGTAGTGTTGGGCGAGTTTTATTTGATCCGAGCTTTTTGGTTACTTTTTGGCGGCACAAAAAGTAACAAACATTCGGAGCAAGAACTGAAATTTATGTAGAAAATGAGTGGAAATTATTTATTAATGTGTTTAGTGGTTGAATAGCGTTATATGAAAACTCTTTGCTTAATGATGGAACTATTGTCGGCATTGGTGCTTGTTCATTTTCTTTGCCTGCCCAAAGAAAACGAACCAAAAGAAAGGCCACTTTTTCAAAGGCATTTTTTGACCTATTCGGTCAAAAACCAGTTGACATGGCCTAAATTCTCTACAGGGTTTCGAGAATTCTTAACGGCCATGACAACTTATGCTGTTGAAAAAGAATTGGCCTTGCATCGGCCCGGTGCTGCGCACCATTTGGTTACGAAGCCAACCACTCAACGAGATATTTATTAAAAACTTGAGATTTGCTACTATAAAGATATTAGCATTGGATGATGAATAAAAAATTTTGGCTTGTTCTGCCCTAACCCTAAAGGGGACCAAGTTTTCTCCCTTTAGGGTCGGGGTAATGAGATTGAAAAAAATGAAAGGACGGGGTCAAATAACTGTTCGAGCGGTAGCCGGTTCGGAAATTTGGCGAAGCCCTGGAGTCAAATTTTCGAAAGTTTGAAATACCGATAAACGAGCGGCCAGACTGCGCAGTAGTGCCTGGCGAGTTTTATTTGATCCGAGCTTTTTGGTTACTTTTTGGCGGCACAAAAAGTAACAAACATTCGGAACAAGAACTGAAATTAATGTAGAAAATTAGAAAAAATTACTGTTAAATATAAATATCAAAACTTGAGAATTGAGATAATTTGGTAAGACGCAAATAAATGGATAAATGAAATGAAATTAGGCTTGTTCTGCCCTAACCCTAAAGGGGACTAATACTCTCCCTTTCGGGCCAGGGGATAAAAAGTTGAAATTAACGAATCTGAAAACTGAATGACCCAATTAACCCAATTAACCCAATTAACCAATAAACCAATAAACCAGTAAACCAAAAAACATGTCAATCATCATCGCATTAGCTGCATTAGGAGGTTTAACCCTCATACTGGCCATCATGCTCATTTTGGCCAATAAGAAGCTCTATGTGTATGAGGATCCACGCATTGAAATTGTAGAGGACCTATTACCTCATGCCAACTGTGGGGCGTGTGGATATCCGGGCTGCCGACCCTTTGCTGAAGCACTTGTCTCCGGAGCCGTATTACCCGGTAAATGCACGGTGAGTTCTGAGGAGGGGCGTGTGGTCATTGCAGATTTTCTTGGTGTGGCACTTGGTGCTGAAGATAAGCGTGTCGCCCGACTGGCCTGTGCGGGTGGAACCAATGTGGCCTTGAATCGGGCCAAATACACGGGCTTACAATCCTGTCAGGCTGCCGCATTAGTATCAGGTGGTGGAAAAGGTTGCTTTTGGGGCTGCCTGGGACATGGAGACTGTGATGTCGTATGCGACTTTGATGCCATCACGATGGATGAGCATGGACTTCCTGTTGTCGATGTGGACAAGTGCACGGCCTGCGGCGATTGTGTAGAAGTCTGCCCAAAAGACCTGTTTACGATTGAGCCATTGAACCACCGCCTCTGGGTGGCCTGCAGAAGCCTGGAAGCAGGGGATGATATGCTGGAAGAATGCCGTGTCGGTTGCACGGCATGTGGAAAATGCGCCATGGATGCTCCGGGCGATCTGATCACCATGAAAAACAACCTGCCCATCATTAATTATACCGAAAACCACAACACCCAGGTCCCCATTCAACGATGTCCGACCGGCGCTATCGTTTGGTTGGATGACAAGCTGGGTGTGGTCAAAGGAAAAGAAAGCAAGAAGATCATCCGGAAAGGGAGCCGGGCTTTGGGGCAGTCGTGAGAGGGTGTATCGTTTGAGTGAGTGGAAGTTGGTGACTTGGTGATATAAGTTATATATCGGCCGATGATTCGGATATAAGCTGATAGTTGGGTGTGCCTGAAAATTGGTTTTGGGTATATAGTTGTTAGGCAAAATTCAAAAAAAAACCTGAATTATTGAGAACTTGTGAAAGAAAATCAAATAATAAGTCGTCTTAGAAAGCTAGAAATAGCAATCTTACATGCAATAAAATTATTCTTAAGAAAGGTTGGCTTTTGTAAATTGAACAAAATGAAAATAAAATTTTTAAAAGCAGGAAGTGGGGATAGTATACTGATTAGGACTAATGGACAGAATATATTAATTGACGGAGGAAATGATACAGCACGGCTATTCATTCAATTAGATGCTATTTATGGTAAAGGCGAAGTGCTGAATCTTATAATTATTACTCATCATGATGAGGACCACATCCTTGGAATATTGAACTTTTTGAAAGAGCTACAGAAAGAGAGGTATGGTGATCCTAAAAAATTCGTAAGAAAGATTTTATTCAACTCCCCTCGAAAGGTTTTGGGTATAGAAATACCTACATCAAATAATTTTCTTTCATATCGACAAGCGTGTGATGTCGAATTATTAATAACGGAATTAAATTTAGATTGGGATGTTTGTACAGAACAAACTGAACCTATAAAGTTTGGTGAGACGGTATTCAATTTTCTTTCCCCAATCTCAACTGATATAAAGAAGTACAGTAATCTCAGTGGTGCCTATCTGTCTAGTGATGACAGATGTGATTGGAATAGTGGAATTAGGGAGCTTTTATTGAATATGGATGATGCTGATTTAGATGGATCTCTACCCAATCAGACGAGCATTGTTGTGTTATTAGAACATAGATCAAAAAGAGTATTATTAACGGGTGATGTGACACCAAAACGGCTCAATACTGCAATAACCGAATATTTAGGAGAAATTGAAGAGGACAAGTTGGTTTTAGATTATATGAAGCTTCCTCACCACGGCAGCTATCGGAGCTTAGGAAAGGACCTTCTTGGCAAAATATCTTGTTCAAATTTCATCATATCTACAAATTCTAGTAGATATTATTTACCGAATAAAAGGGCAATTGTGAAAGTGTTGTCACATGTTTCAAACAAAGGAGACAAAATTAGTTTTCATTTCAATTGTAAAGAATCTATTGATAAGTTGAAAATAACTCATTTTGAAGAGAAAAAATACAACTTTGAGTTAATAGCAAATAATAAGGAATATGGGGTTGAAATCTAATAATTACCACGATCTTAGAAACTGTGGTGTAAGAATTACCCCAACCATTAAAGGTGTTAAAGATGCGACTGGATCAGGAGTGCTATACGTAACAACAAACCTTGTGAATTATGATTATGTAATTACAGCTAAACATATTCTTCAAGAAAGCACTAATGTTTCATTTTGCGCAACTTCTCTTAGTGGGATTGAAATTTCTCGTTCTGTGGGAAAATCATTCGAATCGTTTCATGAAATTAGAAAAAGTGAAATATCAGATAACGTCATCATATTTGATGGTGACATAGCGATTATTAAAGTTGACAAGAGAGGCGAGTATAACTTTCCTCCTATCCTAGTTTCAGAAGAGCCTGATGCAGGTGAAAATGACTTTGTTGTTTGGGGAACATTTGCTGCGGCTAAAATGGAGCAAATTCACAAAGTAAAAGTGGAGGGAAGTGAACCTTCTTATGGTCGCTATCAACTCGTTAATAATTTTAAACCAAATGATCTAAAAGGAATTTCTGGTGCTGGGCTATTTCATGCATCTAAACCATGTCTCTATGGAATTATAAGCGCGTTTCCGAACGAGAACCTGGCTAATCAAACTCTTGATGTAGCTGAAATCTCTTTCAATGAGATAAACAGGAAGTTACAATCATTAGGTCTGGTTACCTTATCTACGGAAGAATCTGAGTGCATATTCCGGAGTTACTGACCCCCTGAATCCGGGATATTGACCCCCTATGTTGAAAACGTGCTAAAAATCATTTGTTAAGATACATGTTTTGATTGTTTTACGTAAGCTTTTTCCTTTTAGATCTATGCGGTGAGCCTTTGGAATAATTCTATCGAGGATAGCGTCTGCGATAGTGGGTTCATCAAAATATTCATGCCATTTTCCGACCGGAAGTTGAGAACATATAATGGTGGCGTTTCTTTCATATCGATCTTCAAGGATTTGTAGCAGGATGAGTTTAACTTGATGAGTGATAGGTTGGAGACCAAAATCATCAAGAATAATGAGTTTAGCTTTTTTGATTCTGTCCATCCATTTGATCAGTGTACCATCGGTTTTAGCGAGTGCAATTTGTTCAGTAAATCGGTTCATGTTGAAGTACAACGTTCGATAGCCTTTGACACAGGCGGTGTGACCAAATGCACAGGCGAGATAAGATTTTCCGCAACCTGTTGCCCCTGTGATGAGAACATTTTCTCCTCGATCGACATAAGCGCAATCTGCGAGTGTTACAATTTTTCCTTTAGATAAATTACGCGTAGTAGAACAGTCGATATCTTGGATAACGGCTGGATATCGCAGTTTACTAAGTCGTAAAAACATCTGCATACGTTTGTGCGAGCGATATTGTTTTTCAGCGTCAATTAATCGGGCCAGCATTTCGTGTGACTCGGGTTGTTGATTGACCGGAAGGCTTAACAGGCTTTCATAAGCGTCTGCCATGCCGGTTAATTTAATTTGCCTCATGGTTTCTAATGATGCATTTTTCATAAGAATAAATTTGTGTCATAAATATGACGGGTTAAAAAAATGATTATTGATAAGCTTCGGGGCCTCGAATATTTTCATGGACTGGTGTGTTAAATAGGTCAACGGATTCGATTTCGAGATCCAGGTTTTTTACAAGAATCCTTTTAATCATTTTATAAGATACTTTGTCTACCTTTTGACAACGCACACAAGCGTTTTCCAATCGCTCAGCAGAATATTTTTCACTTAACCGCAATACGCCTTGACAAGAGTTGAAGCTTTGTGGTGGATGGATAGCCGAGCGTATAATGAATTGAATCGCCCAGTTGGTAGCTGGACCTATTTTATCGGCTTGCCGGATAAAATGTGCTGCATTAAAGCCACGTGCTTTTTTCCATTCAAGATGACTTTTCGGCATGTGGTCCGGATTGGTTTGATGGCGATATGTGTTACGATGAAGCAATCGTGTGTGCGTGGCCACGCGCTGATTATCGATAAATACTTCAACTGTACTCGACGTATACACGATAATGGCTTGGCGTGCTACATATTGAAAGGGAACCGAATAATAGTTTTTTTCTTCTCCGATATAGACGTGATAATCTCGGCGTACCTTAGACTGCGTTGATTTTTTAATCTCAAATAAATCTGCTGGTAGCTCCTTCATTATAGGATGTTCAAACTTTTGGAATTCACTTAATCGACAACCTGGCTTTTGCTGATAGGGCCTATGATTATGATCTGTGAGTTGTTTCTTTATTCCCTCGTTTAATTCGGCTAAACTGTGGAATACTTCATTGCGAAGTGGGGCATAAATACGTGTATAAATTGTTGAGACTAAATTTTCTACACTGGCCTTGTCTTTTGGTTTTCTTACCCGGGTAGCTTCAATGTCAATTTGATAATAGGCCGCTAATTGAACACATAATTCATTAAAATCAGGCTCATATTTATCGGCACGAATAACAAACGATTTTAAATTGTCGCTTAAAATCACCTTGGGTAAGCAACCAAAAAATAGTAACGCCTGATTTAGTCCGTGTATAAAATCCGTCACTTTTTGACTCGGTAAGGCAATGACAAAACTATGTTGGGTATGGGGCATCGTCGCAATTAATATTTGACATTTATGCACTTCGCCGCTGGACGCATCAATCCAATTCATCGTCTTGCCTGCAAAGTCCACCTGCATCTTTTCGCCTGGCGTGTGATTCATTTTGATCGTAAGGTCGCGACGCCCTATCTCGCGATTTATGCGCTCACAAAATTGGCTGTAGCCAAAGCCATGTTCAAATTCTGATCGATACTCTTCCCACAGTAATTTCTTCGTTACCCCGACTCGACGAAGCTCTGTGATCCAGAAATCAACCCGCTTGTTGTATTCAAATTCACGCGTATTCGATCCGCTTGCATCTGACTTGTAGGCCAACTCAAAAAGTTCGTCTTCTGCCAACGTCAACGCCTCAGACAGGTCTTTAAAATGAGTTCGTACACGACGAACATAGTCTCGGACTGTGTTCTTTGAAATTTGTAATCTTCTTGCCGTACCCTTAATGGATTTGGTGTCCAGGTAGGTCTCTAAAATATATCTGACTTGATCCATGCGCTTTAATTTTCCCATGCCATAACTCTTTTCTTGAGCCACGAACATGAACATTAATTGCACGTTTCCATAGTCATCTTGAGGGGGGTCAAACCTCCGGAATGTTCTTAACACCCTCCAAAATATAGGGGGTCAGTATACCGGAACGTTATTAACATTTTACCTCATTGCAGGGGGTCAAACCTCCGGAATGGTGGGGTCAGTACAAATCGGAATGGGGGGGTCAGTTTGACCGGATTATGCACTCTGAGACCAAACGTATTCTTTCGGAAAGAGTTGTTGACCTTTTTCAGGCGCCGATTAACAAAATGACATTGAACCTTGAATTGGCTAGATGGAGATTAAAGTCAGACATTTTAGATGATTGGTTTCATGACCCTTTAATGTATGTGGACCTATTGAGTAAAGACTATTTGTTTAGTCAATTCGAAGAAAACTTCTATGAGAATGACTATAAGGCTGAAAGATGGAATTTGTTTTACGTTCCTAAGAAGAAATTATCCCATCGGAAAGCTTATATAGGATCTTTTAAGGACCGAATAATATATCTATCTCTTGTTGGAGAGTTGGCAGAAAAGCTAGATCAAGGAATGATACCTACAACGTATTCTGCACGATATAACAAGTATAACACTAGTAGCTTTGAAAGCTTCCCCAAAAACTGGACGATTCAAAACTAAAGTATTAAATTGAATTGTCATGAAGAAATCAAGATTTACAGAAAGTCAGATTGTATCGATTCTAAAGGCTCATGAAGCTGGTCGCAAGACTTCTGATTTGTGTCGTGAAAATGGTATCAGCGAAGCTACCTTTTATAACTGGCGCAAGAAGTATGGTGGCATGGAAACTACTCAGTTGAAGAAATTAAAAGAGCTTGAGCTGGAGAATCAACGACTGAAACGCATGTATGCAGAGCTGAGTTTAGATCATCGTATTCTCAAAGATGTGATTGAAAAAAAGTTCTAAAGCCTCGTGCTAAACGGCAAATAGCAAAGGGAATCATGGAAACGTACGAGGTAAATATCACACAAGCTTGTCGTGTCATTAATTTGAGCAAGTCTGTTTATTACTACAAACTCAAAGAATCGCAAGACGATCAGGTTATTAGCATGCTCTCTGAGTTATCCAAGCGGCATCCGACAAACGGATTTTGGAAGCTCTTTCACAGGATCAGATTAGCAGGCATGAGATGGAATCACAAGCGGGTATATCGTGTTTATAAACAAATGAATTTGAACATAAAGGTTAAACGCAAAAAACGGTTACCTAGTCGAAACAGAGTCCCATTAGTAGTCCCAGGCCGAATGAATGAAACATGGTCAATGGATTTCATGAGTGATGCATTAGAAAATGGGCGCAAGTTCCGCACATTAAATATCATGGATGATTTTAATCGCAAAGCACTGGCTATTGAAGCAGACTTTTCTTTGCCTGCCACAAGAGTTATTCGAGTGCTGGAGCGAATAATATACTTTAAAGGCAAGCCAAAGCGAATACGTGTGGACAACGGCCCAGAATTTACGTCCGCTGAATTTACAGACTGGTGTGCTGATAACAATATTGCCGTTCTATTTATTCAACCAGGAAAGCCAAGTCAAAATGGATTTATCGAACGATTTAATAAAAGCTACCGTACCGCCGTTTTAAATGCATATTGGTTTGAAGAACTCAGACAAGTGCGCATCTTAACGGAGAAATGGTTGGAGGACTATAACAATTTAAGGCCACATGATGCGCTGAACAACTTACCTCCAACACTCTACACGCAACAGGCAGCATTAATTGTGGAAAACAACAACAGCGATCATTCTATACCGGCTACGTTAAATTGTTTACCACGAATTAACACTACTGATAATATTAATGAATTTTTATAATTTTAACACGTCCTATTAAAGGGAAGCCCACACTTGGACCTCTTCATGCTACGGTTGCCAATGCGTATAATCGGCGGGCCCACATTAATATTTTAAAAGGAAATCATATCGAGGCTCAGAAAGACATTACCAAAGGTCTAAAGGCATTGCCTTGTAAAGTGATCGGCCAAGGCTGCGAGGAGTTAAGTACATACCTTGATTTTATCGAAAAAAGAATGCATTTGTTTGTCAATGGTAGGTTTCCCATTGATATGGAAATAGATACTTTCTTATCACTTGCCCAACATGGCGATTCATTATTTAACTATTTATTTAGTCGAGCAGAAAGTGTGTCTGACAAATCTGAATTAGCCGCTGACTATTCGAGCTTTTATCGATCTTACATCTACGGTTTGATTATAAAATATGAAAAATCCAGAGACATAACTCATCTGTATCGAGCCTATCAATTCAATAATAAAATAAAAAATCTAGGTCTCTTAAGCACCTTGCAAGACCAAAGCAAGTATATGTTCTCTTCGGTACCTTTTGATATTCGAAACAAACGGCAAATCTCGATAGCAGAAATTAAACGAAATGAAAGAGCCATTTTCGATTTTGAAGGGGAGCGCGATACGCGATATCAGGAACTGCTTAGTCAACTAGAAATTTCAAATAAAAAGCTGAAAGAGGTTGATGGTGAAATCGCCGAAAATTATCCGGCATTTGCCAACTTGACCAACCCAACATTCTCTTTTGACGTGGAAGTTGTACAGGAGACCATGGATGCGAAGGAGGCCATTTTGGACTTTGTTGTACTTGATTCTTCTTTGCTTGCTTTTGTCATCTCCGCTGACACCTTCTATTCAAAAGTAAATCGACTTAATGCTCAATCAATAAAGGATGATGCGTTATCCTGGAGTGAGGCTATTCAATCCCGAAAATCAAATGTTAACATGCCGATATCCTTAGCCGTAGTATCTGATGCGATAAACGGCCTTGGGAAGCACATTACAAAGCTCAATATTATCCCGGATGCATTTTTATATGTATTACCTTTTGAGATTCTCACGATTCAGGACCAGCTCGTTTTTGACAATTATCTGGTTTCTTATGCTAATTCGAGTGAAATATTATTGCATCAAAAAAATAAAAAATCCAAGAAAAATAAATACACGGTCTCCATTTTTGCACCTGAATACGAGCACATCCCGGAAGAAAGTCTGGCAACAAATAACAAAAGAGCCGAGGGGAATTGGGAACTACCTTATTCTCAACAAGAAGCCAGTTTTATTCAGGCGGTTATGAAAGGCCGGCTGTTCAAAGACAACGAAGCAACCAAAGAAAATCTAAAAGGCGCTATGCGGAATAGTGACATCGTGCACTTGACCATGCATGCAGAGGCCAATGACCAGCGTCCCATGAATAGTCGCTTTATTTTTGAGACGGATAGTTTAACCTCAGAAAAGAATCTTCATTTATTCGAGTTGTATAACCTCCAGTCTACGGTCCAATTGGCTGTCCTCAGTGCATGTGAAACAGGTGTCGGAGAATTTCATAATGGCGACGGCGTTCGAAGTCTGGCAAACGGATTTCAGTATGCCGGCATCCCGAGTGTCATTTTATCCTTGTGGAAGGTTCCAGACGAAAGCACATCGATCATAATGAAATCGTTTTATTCCCATTTGCGTCTTGGGCTCAATAAACATGATGCCTTGCGAAAAGCGAAATTAGCATACCTAGACAATTGTGTTTCCAACCGGTTGAAACATCCTTTCTATTGGGCCGGGCTTATTGTTGCCGGTGACACCCGTCCTCTCACATTTTCTGCTTCCGGTTTTCCATTAAAATTGGTTATTGGAGGTATATGTTTCTTCATATTCATATTCCTGGTTATCCGATTCATTAGAACAAGGAAGTAATTCTGATAGATCTAATTCGTCTTCATTTTAAGTTGTTTGAGCAATGTTTTCGTCTTGCCGACGTAGACCGGTTGATCAGAGTCTAGTACCTCATCAAGTAAACTAGTTGCTTTTTCCAACTCGTTTTTATTTATGTAGATCAGCGCCAAATACCACTTGGCCGAAATATGATATTCTGAATTCTGAGATTGACTGAATTCAAGAAAAATAGGTTGTGCCGCGATACCATCGCCCATTGCAAGATATGCTTGTGCTAAAAACCATCGGGCGGTATTATCCGTGGGAAGCTGTGTCAATTCAGTAATTGCCGCTTCATAATTTTTCAATTCATACAATTTGTACGCCGATAGATTTTCATCTTCCGTTCCTTTCGTTAATGGATCGACATCATTTGGAAAAGGTTCATAATAAGCTATGTACAAATCTTCCGTCGAGGGTTGGGCGTTTGGCTTGATGAACCAATAGAGTACTCCAACGATACCAAGGGCCAGTATGAACCAAATTGTCCAATTCGTCCGTTTCGGTTTCGTTGTTTTCTGTTTGATACCATCTTCTAAGCGTTCCAGTTTGTGTTTTAGTTGCGCATGCCCTTTTTCCTGGATAACGGTATCGATTAATCGGCGTTCTTCCCAAGCGCTTGCAAACTCGTGATCCGTAAGGCGTTCCTCAAATCGCGTTCTTGCTTCGCCGGATAGTTCTTCCAGAAGAGCCTGCTCAATTAATTTTATGTCAGATTCACGTAATGGCATATACTACTTGTCGTTGTTGAATGCCTCACGAAGTTTGGCAAGGCACCTTGACTTGTGCGCTTTAACGGTATTTTCATTTTTAAATTTCATATCAAGCATAATGGCATTTATAGAATAGCGATGATAATAGAAACGAAGCAATACATCCTGACATCGTTGTCCCAATTTGTCAAATTTTTCGGAGATCATTTCTTTTAATCGACCGGAATCCTTTTGATCTTCGACGTTTATAAAGGATTCTTTGTCGATCTCAGAGTAGACATGTTTCATTTCTTTCTTTATTGCGTTTAGGAGCTTATGTTTCCCAATTGAAAATAAATAAGTTTTCACCGTACTTTTTTCTTCTTTTATTTTATCTCGTTTCAGATTTTCATAAAGACCGATCACGGCCTCCTGAAAACTATCTACACATAAGGTTTCGTTTTCAGAAATACTTCGGCTGTATATTAAATATTCCTGACGATAAAGTGTATATACCTGAGCCAAGACCCCATCGGCATCTCGCTCGAACGCATCCACTAAATCGAGTAATCCCGTTTGTAGAATAAGCTTTTTCAATTTATACAATCACACGATAAAAGGTTAACACCATTGGTCAGATATCTTATGGGTAAACTGAGATTCTGATGGAAGACAGATGTGAAGATACACGACAAAGGAGATATTTTCGAATGTACTAATGTGTCTAGTACAAACTTCGATGTCATCGGGCTAAGTCGGGATCGTTCACCGGCGCTTACTCTGTTTGAGAAAATGTTGGAAGGGAATCTGATTTTTTAAGAAACATATAGTAGTTCTTTCAGCGCAATGGATCATCCAATAATAGAAGCTGAGTTCGGCATTCTATTGCAAGACAGATTAATTCTTTTGAAAAAACTTAAGCTCAGATGTTAACCTTTTCAATCGGTGGTGGATAAAGGGTAAAATCATTAATCATGAAATCAATTATTACATTCTTTAGTTTGTTTTTCTGTATTACCCTGTTTGGTCAGGAAGTCAATTTTGAATTACCGGTCAGTGTTGATGAAGCTGCAGGATCGGTTGATAGCAGTGCCCTCGTGGATATAAAAAGTACCACCAAGGGAATCCTGATTCCTCGTATGAGTGCTACTGAACGCGCTGCCATCATGAATCCCGCTCCCGGACTTATGGTCTATGACCTAGTATATAAGTCGTTTTATCATTATAACGGCACCGTATGGGTCAGGGATGACCATAGTGCGACGAATGAGCATCAGGATCTAGTTCTTACTGGTCACGAATTGAAAATCACGAGTGGCAATATGGTCACCTTACCGGACAATGTAAATGACGCCGATGCGGATCCGGCCAATGAGTTACAGACACTCTCGCTTTCCGGTTCGGACTTAACAATTTCAGGAGGAAATACGGTGGCCTTACCCTCAAGTAGTGGCCTTTGGAGTACGGGCGCAGGCAGTGACATTTATTACCAAAGTGGTAAAGTGGGTATTGGCACCAATACGGCTATTGACAATTCCTTGTATGTCGATCACGGCGGCAGTGATGCGGCGGCAGAATTCTATAATGACTATACGGGTTCGTCGGTCAAAAAAGGTCTGGATATACTTCTAACAAATGGTGGCACCGGAACAAAAACAGGATTACTAGTTCAAGCAATTGCGGGCAGCTCTACCGAGACTAAGGGTATTTTTTCCTATGTCATTGCGGGAGCTTCAGGAGGAACCTATCAGAGTATTTCTGGAAGTATTTCCGGAGAAGGAACTGCTATCCGGGGGACAGCAATTGATGCCGTTGGAAAGGCGGCCATCTTTGATGGGACGGTAGAAGTTGATGGAAACGCCTTTTTCAAAAATTCAGATTTATCCCATAATCAAGTTGCAATATATCCAGAGGCTACCAGCTCTGAAGACAGTACATCCTTGTTTTTTGGTGAAGACGACAATGGCACCTATGGTATGTCTATCATGTATGATGGCGTTGGAAATGAATTGCAGATTTTCGGAAAAGCAAATTCAACTGGCTACGGGCCCCATTTTTCTATGGATCGAAATTCAGGTAACACACAATTACCTGGGGCGGTTACTATTGGAGGGACTGATTTTGCCTCTGGTTTCGCGCTATCCGTGAATGGCAAAGCCATCTGCGAAGAAATGCAAATCGAATTAATTGGGGATTGGCCTGACTATGTATTCAAAGCGGACTATGAATTAAAATCACTTGAAGAAACGGCAAATTTCATTAGTACAAACGGCCACCTTCCGGGTATTCCATCTGCACAAGAAGTAAAAGAAAATGGTATAGCGGTTGGTGATATGCAAAAACGTATGATGGAAAAAATAGAAGAATTAACGCTACATGTTATTCAATTAAATGAAGAGAATAAAACACTCAGAGCAAGGCTGGATTCAATCGAGAACATCAAGTAATTGAACCACATTTTATTAATCTTAAAATTGAATGTCATGAAAAACATTATTTTATTATTTCTGATGTGTTTTACCATCAGTACGTTTGCTCAACAAGATAAATCCCAAATCTTGTCTAAAACGAAGGTCGTCGAATTACAACAGTATGCAGACAATTTATCTTCGAATTATTGGACCACGCATAAGCAGGCGATAAAAATTGCCAAATTAAATGGGTGGGACACAACAAATTTAATCACCATTGGAACTAATGGTCAACCGCTTTATGGGGGTGATTACAATAATATTGCTCTGAGCACAACCAATACAATAGAATTGCATGGTGGCGGATCTCTCAATATTGATCTTGGAGGAAACGGATTTAATATCGGGCAATGGGAATCGGGAATTGCCCTAGGTAACCACTACAACCTGGGCAATGGTGTCGACAGCAAAATAAACGTCATGGATGGCGCGACTATTCTAAAAAACCATGCAACGCATGTCGCAGGAACGCTGGTTGGAGATGGAACAAACAGTGGAAACGCAAAAGGAATGGCGCACGAAGCAGAGATCAATGCCTACAATCATGACGACGAAGCAAGTGAAGTTGCTGCTGAAGCAAGTTCGGGTTTGCTAGTCTCTAACCATTCCTGGGGATATTGGGCCGGATGGCACTTGATCAGTTCGAAATGGATATGGTATGGCGGAGCCGCAACATATAATAGTGCTGGAGAAGATGCGAACCATGGGAGATATTCACAATTTGACCGCACGATAGATTCAGTCTTGTTTTTAGCTCCTAGTTATCTGATGGTGAGAGCGGCTGGAAATGAAAATAATGACAATCCAGCTGTAGGAGATTCCGTCCAGCTTCGTGGCTCATCGACGACCTCAAATTACAACACAGCCCTTCATCCGCCGGGTGATGCTGCCGGCGGTGATAATATTCCTTTTGCTGCTTTAGGAAAAAACATCCTGACGGTTGGTGCAATCGATGGAAACAATGGAAACCAAATTTCAACATTCTCCAGTCAAGGACCAATAGACGATGGGCG
Source organism: Saprospiraceae bacterium (assembly GCA_965249735.1). Classification (GTDB taxonomy): domain Bacteria; phylum Bacteroidota; class Bacteroidia; order Chitinophagales; family Saprospiraceae; genus JANQSS01. Next base: position 205,976 of record CBDFMS010000020.1, read on the forward strand.
TATCAAACCTGACATTGTTGGCCATGGAGTCAGCCTATACAGCAGCGGCGTAGATTCAAATGATCACTATTACTTTAGCTCCGGAACATCTATGGCGACTCCAAATGTCACTGGCTCGGCCTTGCTTCTCCAAGAATATTATGAAGACCTCCATGGATCCGGGAGTTTCATGAATAGTGCCACATTAAAAGCCGTCATGCTTCATACAGCACAAGATTTGGGTAATCCAGGTCCTGATTACACCTTTGGGTGGGGGCTACTGGACACCGAAGGGGCCGCTAATTTGTTAAAAGACGAAGATGATAATAATGGCGTGAGCATATTTGAAAACACACAATATGCTACAGTAAATCAATATGGCGTACTTTCTTCTTGTGCTGAGGATGTCGTTATAACCATAGCCTACACGGATAGACCAGGGATAGTGCAAACAACTTTGGATAATACGACTCCAAATTTGGTTAACGATCTGGATTTACGGTTGATCGATCAGACAACAACGGCCTTTCCCTGGATTTTGAATCCTGCAGCACCAGGAAATAATGCAACCACAGGAGACAATGATGTGGATAATATTGAACAAATAATTTCTACGGCAAATAAGAATTTACAAATTGCGCAAATGTCTGTGGAGGGAAGTCTGACCGGTGGTTCACAGGATTATTCCATTATTTTCGAAAATATTGAGGAACTCTGTACTGTTCTCCTTTCAAATCAGGGCACAGGAACGTTGGCGGAGGATGCGTCATATTGCAGCACTGCAGATTTTACCACACGTGCGACTATTCCATCAGGCCGAACGATTAAATACACCAACCCCGATCGCATCGTATTACTCCCGGGGTTTAGCGCAGTTGCTGGAAGTGATGTTCTGGCACATATCACAGCTCCTTGTAATTGACTCTTTTTTAGGCTAATAAAAAGCCAGGGCGTGACATGCCCTGGCTTTTAACCACTTCAAATGGCTTGAGCCAAGATTTACATGATAAATAAGAATGAAATTAAATACGCAGATAAATGAAAATTGAACATAGCATATCTTCAGAAATAAATCCAACGAAATCCCCTTCGGCAAAACTTGTGAAACTTGACACGCGACCCCGAAGTCGGTTAGTCCTGCCCACATCAACGGGATATGAAGTCATTAAAATCAATAATATTATACATCTGCAGGCCGAGGGCAATTACTCGACCGTATTCTTATCCGATGGTCGCAAATTCTTGTGTTCGAAAACGTTGAAAGTCTTGTCCGGCTTACTGGAGGGAAACTCTTTCATACGAATTCATCAAAGTCATTTGATTAATTTAAATTTCGTGGTTCGAATAAATCGTGTTGAAAGTGACTCCATCGAATTAGCGGGTAATATCTTCTTGCCACTAGCACGCTCACGAAAGAAAGAAGTGTTAGACGCCATTATGCAAATGTGACAAATTGATATAATAAGGAGTGTGATATTATTTTCTATTGTGTCACCCAAGGCTTCGTTACGAGATGCACAACAAAAAGAAAATTTTCAAGTAAGATTTCCAGTAACCTAAAAGACAAGTCCGACCATTGCGGAATTGGTTACGGGTTTGAATAAATCTACTCCTTCCTATATTTTACCAGAGACAGACTTCGGTTGAGTGCAAAATTTTGTTTGGAGTCGACTTGATAATTGAATTTGATGTACTTATCGAAGACTATCCATAATAACTCTTTCGAGCAGAATACCTGACAGAAGATTCGTACAGTCTTAATCGAATAGATGGATACATCGCGGTTTAGCATTCATCGATACACCCAGACCATTTTTAATATTTTGGTTTGCTTTCCCGGTATATTTGTGACAATACTCTAGTCTTTAAGTCGACCTAATCACATAGTTCTCCGGCATCACTGCCAAAGGGTACTAATCGACATTCTTTGTATTTGATATAAACGTCTAATTCGATCAGGATAGCCCCACACACAAGTGCGTTGGCCGGAGTATGTACACCATCAACGATGATATTGAGAAATCTGCTGTCGTCCTGAATCATGAATCCTAGCAATTGATTGAGTATGGTAACGCCTCCGGGAGCTTTTTCGATATCAAGGCTAAACGGTTTTTGTGGATCTACAGATGCAGATAGGTTTTTTAAATCTTTATTTTTTGCTAATGCCAGGAGTGTAATAGCACCCTGTGGTTCTGAGACATATATTTCGAGATCCAGCTTTTCAGCTTCAATTACATCGCAAGGCTGATAATAAACTTTCAAATCCTTAACCCAAAAATTAAGTATTTCCGCTTCGGCTGAAATATCAAAATATGAGAGAATATCCGCTCCATACCATATGACAGCATAATCAACATTGTATGTATCAAACAATTCAATACTTTCTACTTCTCCCTCGATAACTAATTCTACTTTACGAATATCAAATCCGAGTTCTTCACAACTTACAAAAGTGAAAAGAAAAAATAGTGCGAAAACAGGTAGGAAAATGTTTTTCATAATTTTAAAATTTAAATCCTAAACCGGCATTAATTGTTATAAATGAATTAACCAGACACTCGAAATTCAAGTTAATGACAGCTAACTCAACTGTTCCTCCCACACCAAATAGCAGGGAGTTGTCAGATTTCGATGTTACTGTAATATCATCTTGTGTATTGACCAAATCCAGGTTTCCTTTTTGATATCCGAGGAAACCGTATACCCGGGCATTGTCAAACGTTTTGATGACAGAAGACCTGGCCATGATCACATCCGAGTCCAACCAATCACCCATTTTAAACTTATGGTAGGCCGCTTCAAAGGTCACTATAAAATTTTCGAGTCCAATGTATGGACTGAGGTTATGTTGAACAGCAATTCCCAACAAGTCAGCGTCCCCTATTTCATCGTCCAGCGGAATGGCCAGAAACCGGACTGTAAGATTGGTGTTCGCCACGCCACCGATTGAGATTTGAGGTACGCCTAATAAGAGCTTATCCATTTCAAACCCGCCGGGAAAGACATATACTTCACCTCCGTCACCTTCATCTAATACGATGGCCTCATTAGGACCAAAAACAGTAGGAACCTCCAATGTAGTTTCCGGCGTATACGGCGCTTCTGTCGTCCCGTCAAATGTCATCGCCTTATCCGGGATAAATGACATACTTGCATTTACCCCAAAGTAAAAATGAAACTTGTCTTCAAAATCTGAAGCGGGGAACAATCCTGAATGCAACGCATTATTCAAGCCGTTTGCAAGCGGACGAAAGTAGTCCGGGCCATTGGTCTCATTGATATAGGTGCTTCCATATTCAAACAAGTTATAGGCCTCCTGCGCTTTGATTGGAGAGGTCCAACATAAGCTTACCAGTATTCCGGTATAGATTAGACGATGTATTACATTCATTTTTTCGATTTGAAATGAATAAAATTCCGGTGTAGAATTGCGTAGCTACTGACTACTTAAGACTTCACCAGCTGCTGCTGAAAGTTACGACTATTTCGATAAAAAAATTGTTAAAACTAATGTCGTTTTTATCGTAAAAATCAGCTATTTGTCTCGGTTTACTTCTTTCTGTATGCAAGTTGAACCAAAGAATTTGTATAAATAAACACTAGTGCATGAGCGTAGCGTTTTTTGTCACGAGCGTACTGATTTTGGTCGGGGAATTTGAGGCCACTCGCAAGGCAAGTTGTCTTGCTCTGAACTTCTCGAAAGTTCCTGTTGATAACGTTGCTGTGGTGGGATTTTATGCAGACTGTGGTGGTGTCCCAGGAGTGCTGAGCACTTAGTTCTTCTTTTTCTTCTTGAACGGATTGAAAATATCCAGAATATCTTCAGCTGCATCCTTTACCTCATCATCCAACTGGTCCGTTAATAACGTATCCAGTTGACCCTGGATGGCGTCTTCGGCCTGGGAGATCAATGTGTCTTTCACCGGATTGATTTCTTCTTGAATTAACGTGTCGATTTCCTCCTGCACACGAACCGTCACAGCGTCTTCTATTGTGGTGATCGTGCTGTCTTGATTGTCTCCCTGAATCGTCTCGATAATCGTGGTGGTAGCAGTATTTGTGGCACTATCTTTTGCTTGCTCAATCAAATCTTTAGCGATGTCTTCCACTACTTCTTCAACGGATAACTCAGAAAAATCAACCAATTTCACTCGCACATTTGGATCCGTCATACTGCCTTGTATCAATACATCGACCCGTATAGATTCAGTATCCTCCAATTTAATTCCAATTTTTTGCAATTGTTTTTGGACTGAAGCAAATTGATCTTTAATATTTAATGGAATTCCATTGACCTTGAATTTTTCGGTTGGAATGGTCAGGGTCATTTTATAATTCATGTCGCCTTCTAATTGATGGCTACCTGAAATATTCGCATGAATATCATCTATGGATTTCTCGAACGGGTCAACAATTAGTTCTCCATTTTTAATCGAAAACCTGTTATGCGAGCGATCTATTGTCAGACTTTTTAATTCATCCAGATCCACCAGGTTGGCAATTTTTTCAAGCGTTGTGTTTTTAACAATATTGCCATGTAAGGTTTCCATCAGACCTTTGCCGTCCAGTGTTGCCAAATTGGGCATATATCCCTCTTTTAATGACCCTTCAATCGACAAAGCGTTGTTAAATGTTCCTTGAATAAATTGAATAATCGGTAGTAATTTCTGTGCCATTTCAACCTGTCGAAATGTCTTTTCAAATGAGAATTTTTTTAGATCGTAATCCAGTTTAAATAATGGTTCATTATTCCCATCGTAGGCATAATAGCCATCGATGCCAAAGTCTCCTCCCATGCTTTTACCCGTTACACCTTTAAAAATCACGCGTTGGTCACGGATTACCACTTCTCCTTTTGCCTGATTCACGTCGATTTTTTGATAGTTTAGTCTATCGGTATGTACATTCAGGTTCAGGTTTATGCGCTCCGGGATAATAGCATATTCCGTTTTTTGATTTGCGGCTTCTCCATTCCCCTCTTCAGATGTCATCCAGGAATCAATATTAAACTTGTCCGACCGGATATCCAGTTCGCCTCGCAGTATTTCATTTTTATAGGTATACCCATATATATTCCGTAAGGTGCCCTGTGCATCTATAGCGTCCTGATTGACCTCACCCGTGAACTCCTGAAGATGTAATTCATTCAAATTCCCCTGTGCTTTCGATTGAATAGCCTTTAATTCATAATCTTCATAAATGACTTCATCATACCGCATGACAGCATCGAACTCCATTGTACGAAGCAAACTACTGGATGCCGTGATCTTCTCACTTGCATCTGTATCATTTGATTTGGGTCCTAATAATTCATCCACATCCAATTTTTGACCATGTACATCCATCGCCAGGCTCACCGGAGTTTTTTGCTCTGTCATGAATGCCGAGATAGGTGCGATTGCCCCTGTACCCGTAAAATCACTTCGCCCAATCGTTCCGTAGATTTCATTGATGACCAAGCGATCATTTTCAAGCGTTGATTCAAATTTATTTACGGCAATAGGAGGTTGTTCTTCCAGCACGATTTGCACATCTTCACCGTTGATAAATCCGCTATAGTTTAATTCATTCAATGCCTTTGATTGGATGGCATTTGTGTTTCCACTAAATTCAGCATCGATATCCAGCAATCCAGAAAGTGCTTCAACAGAAGGAAATGGGTAGGCGCTTTGCAAATCAAGCAAATTGATTTTGCCCTTTGCTGCTCCATCAAAAAACTGGTTGTTGTTTCTGTTTTCAATATTGATATCTCCGCTTATTTTTTCACCATTTAATATGAAATTAAATAAGGGCACTTGTATCGTAGCTGGTTCAAATGATGTGTTCGAATTGTTTATTTGCCCGGTTAAAAAGATATCAGAAATAGCCTGGTCTTTTCCCGGGAACTGGAACCAACCATCATCTACTTTGAGGTCAAAATAATATTTAGGGTATTGTTTTTTTGCTTGACTGTAGACTCCTTTCATACTGCCTTGTAGCTCAAGGTTGCCTCGTGTTTTGATCTTATTAAAATCATTTGTGTATAGATTGGGCAGGACGGATAAAAAGCTCTTGAATGTGTTTTTCCGTGATTTGATATGTAAATCGAAATCCAGATCGTCACCCGTATCAGCGATGTCTCCTTCGAGGTACAATTGCAGGGCATTGAGGATTAAATCGTTTTGCAAAAACCTGTACACCTTTTCACTTAAATCAAAATGAAGTCCTCCATTAAAATCGACAGCAGTGTTTTGCAGGTATGGGATATTTTGTTGTGTCAAGGTAAATTCCGGACTTTTCAATAGTGCATCCCAAACTATTTTATCGTCCTCATAGGTAAGTTTTCCGCTATGGTCCGTTTCATTTAATGAAATGTCAAGTGCACTTCCGGCATCGAGATACCGAATGGTGGCATTTTTAATAGAATAATCTGAAAGGTCAAATTTGATGGCTGTCGACTCGGAAGTCTCATTTGTATTTTTCTCTTTAGCCAGGTTATAATTAGCTCGTCCATTTTCGTCTATATAAATGAATACCACCGGATCAGTCAGGCTAAATGATTTGATATCAAGTGAGTCGCCTTGTGTCCACACCGACATGAAATCCAGACCGAATGATAGCTGGTCAGCAACGATCAAGTCCTGTTGGCTACTGTCCGATTTCAATCCGGTGACACGAAGCTGATCCAGTTGGACGGATACATCAGGAAACGACGACCACCACGTAACATCGATATCGGCAAAATCAACTTCTCCTTCAATTTGCTGATTGATTTCTGTTTTTACTGCCTGAATAACTTTGTCTTCAAAGAATGTAGGTGCAATCACGACGGCAAGCGCCGAAGCCGCGAACAAGCCTAAAATGGCCAGAATGATTGATTTGATTCCCTTTTTCATCTATTACAAAGCATTATATTTCACCTGCTTCGCTCGTATAACGTCCCCGTGAGCCCGATAAGTCGTTCGCCTGTGTTAAGATAACGATAAAATACCAGAGATTTCTATATGAAGTCACTTGTTGTATACGAAAATACTGATGACTTAGTCATCAGATCACTAAGTCATCAATTAAGGAGGACTTATCCTTAAATTTGTTGTGATTAGTATCAACGAATGCACATTAAAAGGTTCCGATTATGAAAACTAAATGGATAGTCCTTTCTATCTCAATGGCGTTGTTCTTGGCATGCAGTGAAGAAGGTGGCCAACAGTCTCACCACAGTAGCACAGATACCGACAATGGCCAGCCTTTGTTTGAACTCCTGTCTGAAGAGGAAAGCGGTATCTCCTTTCGGAATGACATTATGGAGTCACCTGAGGTGCATGGTCTGGTTTGGGATGCCATTTATTATGGTGGTGGCGTTGGCATCGGCGACATCAACAATGACGGCTTGGACGACATCTTCCTCGCCGGCAACCAGGTGAATGATGCACTATATGTCAATCAAGGCGACCTCCAGTTTGAAGATATATCGGCAGCATCCGGCATCACCGATCATCCCGGGTGGTCGACCGGTGTATCCATGATCGATATCAATGCCGATGGTTTACTCGACATCTATGTTTGTCGCACGTCCTGGAAAATGGATAATAATGATCCCGGATTCAGAAAAAATAAATTATTTATCAACAATGGGGATCTGACATTTAGTGAAAAATCGAATGAATATGGACTTGACTATGCCGGGTATAGCACGCAAGCTGCATTTCTCGATTTTGATAAGGACGGTGACCTCGATCTATTTTTATTGAATTCCCCATCCAATAATTTAACACAAAAAGTACAATACGCCGCTGTAAATAAATTACCGGAATTTACCTCTGATTTATTCTATATCAATAATGGAAAAACCTTCGAAAATGTAACCAAACAAGTCGGCGTCGAAGCTTTTTCATTTGGGCTGGGCGTGATGGCCGCTGATTTAAATCACGATACATGGGTGGATATTTATGTAGCCAATGATTATGACCGGCCCGATTATATGTACATCAATCAGCGCGATGGTACATTTAAAAATCAGCTGGATGAAAAAATAAAACACACGTCTTTCACTTCCATGGGGTGTGATGCCGCAGACATCAATAATGATGGCCTGGTCGACCTCGGTGTTTTGGATATGCAATCCGCCGATCACGTACGCTCCAAGACCAATATGCCGAGCATGGATGCTGAGCAGTTTTGGGGCTATGTCAACAAGGGTTATAATTATCAATACATGACCAATGTATTGCAAATCAATAATGGTTCCGGGTATTTCTCCGATATCGCCCAATATGCCGGTGTGGCAAGCTCTGATTGGAGTTGGGCCATCCTCATGGCGGATTTCGACAATGACCAACACAAGGATATTTTTGTCGGCAACGGCATCAATAAAGATCTGCGCAACAACGATTTTAAAGTTAAAATGGAAGGCCTGACCAGGCAGAACAAAAAGGTCAATTTATTTGAACTATCCAAAGAAATCCCTTCCAACCCGTTGCCCAATTATGTGTATCGAAATGACGGAAAATATCACTTTGAAAATGTAACCGGTTCCTGGGGACTGGACCAAAAAACATTTACTTGTGGTGCCGCATACAGCGACCTGGACCGGGATGGAGACCTGGATCTTGTTGTGAATAATAACAATGACCGTAGTTTTATTTATCGCAACAATTCAAAATCAAACTACGTTGTCGTGGATATTAAAGGCTATGCTAAAAACCCGGCTGGAATTGGCAGTAAGGTGTTTTTATTTCAAGGCGACCAAATTCAATACCAGGAATTAAATCCGGTGCGTGGGTATCAATCGACCTGCGGCACAGCACTGCATTTTGGATTGGGTGACCATTCTACTATTGACAGTTTGGTGTGTATTTTTCCCGATGACAAATCCATTCGTTTATATAATATTAAATCGAATAAACGCATTGCCTTATCGCACGCGGATGCCAGCAATCAACAAATGTCCATTTATTCTTTTGAAACCCCGGTTGTGATGAATCAACCAAATTCAGGAATTGATTTTATGCATCGGGAAAATCTGTACGATGACTTTAAAGATGAAATATTGCTCCCGCATGCCGAATCGACTAAAGGACCATATCAATGCGTGGGTGACGTGAATGGTGATGGTCTGGATGATCTCTTCATCGGTGGTGCATCGGGTCAATCGGGCGAGCTTTACGTGCAAAACGCCGGAGGGCGATTTTCAAAAATGGAAGGTCCCTGGCGTCAGCATGCCGGCCTTGAAGACATGGGCTGTGCCTTTTTCGATCTGGAAGGTGATGGTGACCTGGACCTTTATGTGGCCAGTGGTGGCAACGCTTCCGCGGATCCACATGCCTACCATGACCGGCTATACCGCAATGACGGCGGACGATTTAGTCTGACCTCGGGCGTGTTGCCGGAGTTGCACGCCAATAGCTCCTGTGTGTCTGTAGCTGATTACGATGGCGATGGCGATACGGATATTTTTGTCGGTGGTCTGGTCGAATACGGTCGATATCCCTATCCGGGACAGTCGGTATTATTGCGAAATGAGGGTGGGAAATTCATTGACGTGACAAAGGAAATCTCCGGTAGTTTACAAGACATTGGAATGGTCACCGGAGCCACGTGGACTGATATAAATGCAGATAAAAAGCCGGATCTCATTCTCGTCGGTGAATGGATGGCTCCAACGGCTTTTATTAATGATGGAAATACATTTGAAGAAAAACAAAATTGGGTATCTGACCAGGGTGACTTGACAGGCTGGTGGATGCATATCGTCGCGGACGACCTCAATGGCGATGGCAAACCGGATTTTATTGTTGGCAATATTGGAACAAATAATAAATATCATCCATCAACAGAAAAACCGCTCAAAGTCTACAGTTCTGATTTTGATGAAAACAATAAAAACGACATCGTCCTGGCCAAAAAATATAAAGGCAATTATGTGCCTGTCCGAGGTCGCGAATGCTCTTCTGAACAGATGCCCTTTGTTGCCGAAAAATTTGAGACCTATGAGGCATTTGCCGGCGCTTCCATTGAAAGCATGCTGGAGGAAAAATTAGCCGGGGCCCTGGCATTGGAAGTCCGGGAGTTTCGTTCCGGTGTTATTTTAAGTACGAAGACGGGTTATCATTTTCAGCCATTCCCGCCGGAAGCCCAGTTTTTTCCGGTAATGACTTCGTTGCCGCAAGACTTTAATGGTGACAATATTTCGGATATTATTTTAGCTGGTAATCTATTCGATGCCGAAGTGGAGACCACGCGCCATGATTCGGGAAATGGCTTGTACTTACAAGGCCAGCCGGATGATCATTATAAGGCCTTCACAGTGTTGAATAGTGGGTTTTATGCGCCTTTCAATGTACGTAGTCTCACGACCATTAAAACATCACAAGGGCAACTCATTTCTGTTGGGGCGAATAATAATATGACAACGGTGTTTAAGTTTCGTTGATACCCTTGCCATACGAAGTTTCAATTACCTTCCTTTTATAACACGCATGCAACTCATAGTAAGATGTGAGTTATCATTGTATTAATACCTTCCATTTTATATTAAACAGTCGATAAATTTTTCTTTCGTCTTCGATTAATTAATATTTCTCGGTCGGAAAATTCCATCCATGAAAAGTCATAGACATAATGGTAGGTTTTTCCGCGTGCGTTGACATAGTAGCCGGTGATATAGTTATATTTAAAATTCTTTCTATCCAATAACTTTCGATCAATTTTCATTTGCGTTTTATTCTTTCCCATAAGTTCGAGAAGGATTGATCTGTTCCTGTGCAAAATGCGGTCAATGGATTGTGTCGCAACTTGTGTTACGGCTCTCAATTTTTGGTGGTATTCATTTTTACAATCCAGGGAGCAGAATTTTTTATCCGATCGACCCACGAGTTTCTTTTTGCACATAATACATGAGGTAATGAGACGATTCATGGTTTTAGATATTGAAGTTGTAGATTAATAAATGCATAACTAAGATACAACAACACCTCAATAGCGGTGTGTATCCGTTAGTATCATTTCTATCGGATAACAACGTTTAAATTGATTAATAACTCTATATCAATGTTTTATATCGCTTAGTTTTGTTACATGAAAGCGACTATTTATCATCCACGGGCGAATGCCAAGCGCATTAAATTCCATATCCCATATGCCGCCAAAGCATGGCGGGAAAGCGTAAAGAAGCTTGATTCCAGTTATTACCATCCCAATCAAAAACTGTGGAGTGTGGTCAATACTGCATCTAACCTGAAGTTTCTTAAGGACATTTTTGGTTCGGAAGTAGAAACCATAGATCACGTGACTGCCAGGCGGTACCCAACAAGAAATCTGAGTGCGTCCGGAGAAAAAGAATTAGCACGCCTGCATCAAAAGTTAATTCTGAAAGGATATAGCTCATCAACAGTCAAATCATACCGGCAGCACTTCATCCCATTTCTTACCTTTTTCCAGGACCGCGATATAGCTCAGTTGACCAAAGAGGAAATAGAAGGGTTTGTCTATCATCTAAAATCCAAGTACGGCATGTCTGAGACTAAACAAAACCTATTGATCAATGCGATTAAATTCTACTTTGAACAGGTATTAGGCAAGCCCCGAACATACTACGATATCGAACGGCCTAAAAAATCGCATTCTTTACCTAATGTTCTGAGTACAGAAGAAGTCTGGAGAATCATTAATTCACCAGATAACCTTAAGCACCGGGCCATCCTTTTTTTGACCTACAGTGCCGGTTTACGTATCGGCGAAGTAATAAAAATAAGGGTTGAGGATGTTCATACAGAGGATGGCTATCTATTCATAAAAGGGGCCAAGGGCAAAAAAGATCGTAAGACCGTTCTGTCTGAATCTATTGTGCCACTTTTACGTTCGTATTATATGAAATATCGGCCGGCTTATTGGCTTTTTGAAGGTCAACATGGAGGACAATACACGACATCAAGTATTACCAAGGTCTTTCGAAGAGCCGTGAAGGCCGCTCAGGTCAATCCCTGGGCCACCATGCACACCTTAAGGCACAGTTTTGCGACACATCTGTTGCAACAGGGGCTTAATTTGCGCTATGTCCAGTCCATGCTCGGGCATTCATCATCAAAGACCACTGAAATATACACGCATGTCATGAATATTAACAACAAAACCATTACCAGCCCTTTGGACATCATTGCCAAAAAGGTTAATTTAGCTGAGCGACATAAGTGATATACCCGGAACTTTTGCATTGAGTTCCGGATATACAAATGTTGTGCGTCATTAATAAAATCAAAATTCCATAGCCATGATTACAATTAAATTTAACAACATTCTATTTCTCTTCTTAGCAATTTCCAGCTTAATTAGAATCCAATCATGCAAAGATGATAAAATAACAGAAACTGAAAATCCTATTATTATAGATAAACCAATCAATTTTCAGGCTACAGTAAAGGGTGGCACAGTTGAGTTAAGTTGGGAAAATCCAACTTCATTAGACATTATTGGTACCCTTGTAATAAGAAATGAGACTCGTCAACCAGAAAGCCATAGTGATGGTGTTGAAATATTTAGAGGACAAAGTGACGACTTTGAAGATTGTCTTTTAGCAAATGGAATCCGTTATTACTATGCAATTTATACGTTTGACAATAGAGAAAACTATTCAGATGCAGATTTTGCTGAAGCGATATCAATAGAAAATTCAGTTCCTGAAAATCCTTTCGTAATTTATATGGCTCCAAATGGTTCAGATAGTAATGATGGATTAACGTCATGTTCACCATTATTAAGTTTGAGCAAAGTCCAAGAAAGATTAATCGAATTAAAGCCGGTAATTGATTGTGATATTGAGGTTAGAATAAAATTAATAAATAATGTTTCTTTTGTTGGACAAACGATTAGTTGGGGTCACACCTCCCCAAATAATACAATAAGTTTTATGCCATTAGATTATAATTATGGTGATGGTATCAACGATATTTCCGGTCGGCCAATATTTGATGGTAACGGAATTGTAAATTCTTTTTTTATTTTGGATTCAAGAGGAGGCAAAACCAATGTTAGATTTTATTACATTAGAATTCAGGAATATATCAAACAAGGAATACTCTTTTCTGGCGATGGAAATGACTTAGAAAAATGGAATGGTTACAATACTGTTTATGGATGCTATTTTTATGAAATAGGGAATAAGAAATATCCAAATGCTCAATATGGTTATGGAGCAATTGTTTTTTCTAATTCTGACTATAATTCAATCAGAAACAATCACTTTGTGAAAGCAGAGAATAGATCCGAAAAAGCATCTAAAATGCATGGTGTATACTTAGCTGATAATAGTGATAATAATAAAATCATATCTAACAGATTCTACAAAATAAGTGGAGACCCAGTTCGAGTCCGTGATTTCTCTAATTATAATCTCATTTTTGATAATCTCATTGAGAAGTCGGGAAAGTATGCCTATTTCAGCACTTACAGAAACGCAGAAACTGGAGAATGTAGGTCATGGGAAAATGAATTTAGAGACAATACTGTTAATTGTGGTTACTCAGGAGAAAAAATTAAATTGTTTAGATATTTTGTAAGATGGAATGGCGATGGAAATCTTGATGATGGACCTCAATATCCCGTTGGAGATTGTCAAATATTTTGTAACTGGCTATATACAAGTGGAAATGATAGACCTTGTTTGTAATCAGAAATAATGAAAACAAACGCTCAATCGAGTAGACGGCCCTGAAAGCTTCCCCAAAAACTGGACGATTCAAAACTAAAGTATTAAATTGAATTGTCATGAAGAAATCAAGATTTACAGAAAGTCAGATTGTATCGATTCTAAAGGCTCATGAAGCTGGTCGCAAGACTTCTGATTTGTGTCGTGAAAATGGTATCAGCGAAGCTACCTTTTATAACTGGCGCAAGAAGTATGGTGGCATGGAAACTACTCAGTTGAAGAAATTAAAAGAGCTTGAGCTGGAGAATCAACGACTGAAACGCATGTATGCAGAGCTGAGTTTAGATCATCGTATTCTCAAAGATGTGATTGAAAAAAAGTTCTAAAGCCTCGTGCTAAACGGCAAATAGCAAAGGGAATCATGGAAACGTACGAGGTAAATATCACACAAGCTTGTCGTGTCATTAATTTGAGCAAGTCTGTTTATTACTACAAACTCAAAGAATCGCAAGACGATCAGGTTATTAGCATGCTCTCTGAGTTATCCAAGCGGCATCCGACAAACGGATTTTGGAAGCTCTTTCACAGGATCAGATTAGCAGGCATGAGATGGAATCACAAGCGGGTATATCGTGTTTATAAACAAATGAATTTGAACATAAAGGTTAAACGCAAAAAACGGTTACCTAGTCGAAACAGAGTCCCATTAGTAGTCCCAGGCCGAATGAATGAAACATGGTCAATGGATTTCATGAGTGATGCATTAGAAAATGGGCGCAAGTTCCGCACATTAAATATCATGGATGATTTTAATCGCAAAGCACTGGCTATTGAAGCAGACTTTTCTTTGCCTGCCACAAGAGTTATTCGAGTGCTGGAGCGAATAATATACTTTAAAGGCAAGCCAAAGCGAATACGTGTGGACAACGGCCCAGAATTTACGTCCGCTGAATTTACAGACTGGTGTGCTGATAACAATATTGCCGTTCTATTTATTCAACCAGGAAAGCCAAGTCAAAATGGATTTATCGAACGATTTAATAAAAGCTACCGTACCGCCGTTTTAAATGCATATTGGTTTGAAGAACTCAGACAAGTGCGCATCTTAACGGAGAAATGGTTGGAGGACTATAACAATTTAAGGCCACATGATGCGCTGAACAACTTACCTCCAACACTCTACACGCAACAGGCAGCATTAATTGTGGAAAACAACAACAGCGATCATTCTATACCGGCTACGTTAAATTGTTTACCACGAATTAACACTACTGATAATATTAATGAATTTTTATAATTTTAACACGTCCTATTAAAGGGAAGCCCACAGCCCCACCAGCGGTAACTGATGGGGTGCGCCTCTCACACCACCGTACATACGGTTCGCGTATACGGCGGTTCACCAAATCGACGTTTGCATTTTATTATGGCAATAATGAAGCATCGGTAGATACCCTTTTCTTTTAAGTCTAGCGATGGTGATTGTCGTACCGAGGATAGGGCTTTGAGCAACTGCCCAACCTCCCATTCTGGTTCGACTCCAAGCGTATGCTTGTCCCTTTGCGATCCCCAATCGAATTAGATTCTTTCGCTTACGTTCAGGCTTTTTCCAATCATGCCAAATGCAATATCTCAGCCTATTGCGCAACCATTCGTCTAGTTTTTTAAGTTTGGTATATATATTCGCCATGCGAAAATTATTTATCCATCCTCGTGCAACTACCGCTATTTGGTTGAGCCGTGCGGTTAATGATAGGGGTTTGGTTTTCTTGGTAATTCCTTTCAGTTTGCGTTTAATACTTGACCAACTAGCTGGCTTTACAACTAATTGGTATTGACCACGTATTCCCTTCTCGTAGACGGGAACAAAACCATGCCCCAGCAGTTTGAATTTCACTGGTCTACGTATGCCGCTTTTAGCTCGATTTATTGGTAGATTTAATTTGTCTCTTAAAAAGAGATATATCTTGTTTCCAATGCTTCGAGCCTCCGCTTTTGATTTTGTATAAATACTAAAATCATCCGCGTAACGCACGTATTTGCACCCCATGATTTTCAATTTCTTGTCCAATACGTCCAGCATTATATTCGATAATAGTGGACTTAACGGACTGCCTTGCGGTATTCCTTTGCGGCGTTTATAGAGCTGACCATTTATTTTTATTGGAGCTCTTAGCCACTTACGAATAAGCCGCAGCGTGGTTCGACATTTTACCTCGTTGTAAATTAACTGTAATAGTTTTTCATGGTCTACGTTGTCAAAGAATGCTGCTAGATCTATATCCACAATATCTTGGTAGCCATCATTGATGTATTCCAAGGCTTGTGATACTGCTTGTTGCGTATTCTTGTTCGGTCGAAAGCCATAACTCGACGACTCAAATTCTAATTCGAATTTTGTCATCAGTATTTGGCTCACAGCCTGCTGCAACCATCTTTCTGTTACCGTTGGTATGCCGAGTAGTCTTGTTTTACCCTGACCTTTGGGGATTGGTACCCCTTTGATTGCCGTCGCATTATAGCTTTGTTTGAGAATCGATTTAATTATCGTGTATTGGTTCTTTTCCTTGTGGGAAAATAATTCCTTTACCGACATTCCATCAATTCCTGCTGCACCTTTATTCTTCACCACCTGACGGTAAGCTTTATAAAGATTCTTCGGCTGTAATACTTTTGCAATCATTGGTTAATTAAATAAAAATGTTTCCGTTGTCCGCTTAAGATTAGGCTAGCTAGGCCTCCTAATCGAATTAAGACATGATTCAATGTTTAGTCCTTCCTTAAGGTGAGTCCTCTACCATTTTCTCAGGCAGCTCGTTTCCATTAAGTACTATGACTTCTGCTGACTGCTCTGGTCTATCAATTAATGATTCCAGAACCCTCCCCAGGTAAGCACCTAATCTTTCCTCCGACTCCTGCGTCATCTACTCCAAAGAACTTGTTGGTCTCGGGTGTTGCAAAGAAGTGCTTGCTTACCCGCTCTTTTGAGCCTCTGTATGACGTTTCTGTTCGTCAGTGCCGAATTTTGCAGTCCTGCTTCCTTCAGTGTAAACCTCACGATTAACCACCTTGCAGCTTGCTAACAGGCTCGGACCAACTCGCCTGTATGGGATTTTCACCCACTAGATTAATTCACTATCTTGCCATAGTGGGTGCATGCTGGGCACACACAACGTGTATGATGTACATAGCAGCTAAAACGCTACTACGCCACATACCCGAGCCGTTATCTTCAATCATGCGTTCATACGAGATCATCTACTCATACGTCTCAGACTATATTCTAGAATAAGAAGCACTCAATGCGTATTATGTAACGTGTCTATTGCATTTCCCGTCCAGTCTGGTGTAACTTACACATCGGCACGATGTCGCCACGGTTCCGGGTATTTCTAATATATGAGGTATATCCGGAATATTGGATAAGCATATAAGCGATATATCCGCAAGGGTGGCGGGTATATGGATGTTATCTCTCAGCAAGGCCATCCAAGATAAATTTTTGCGGTTCACGTAATAATAATGTATATTTACACGTATAAGATATGGGTATGGATAAGAAACTAACATTAAGTCTGAATCAACGCGTAATAGAGAAGGCTAAACACTATGCGAAACAACATCGAACTAGCTTGTCTAAAATGATAGAGGCGTATTTTGATTCACTTACAAATCAAAAGGAAGATGAGGACGAAATACGAACAACACCTCTAGTTGAGAGCCTTTGTGGTGTAATTGAGTTGCCAGAAGATTTCGATTATAAGAAATTGAGATCAAACTATTTACACGAGAAACACAAATGAGAAGAATACTAATTGATACAAACGTGGTATTGGACTTATTGGCGAAAAGGGAGCCATATTACGTACAAAGTCTTCAGATATTTTCATTAGCAGATACGAAATCTGTGGAATTGATTCTATCAACATTGAGCTTGGTGAATGTACATTACATTTTAAATGATGCATTGAAGATTAAGAAGGCTCGATCGATAATTGGAAAGTTTAAGGTGCTAGTAAAATCTTATGAACTGAATGACAAAATCGTAGAATTAGCCTTAAATGATCCTAACATTAAGGACTTTGAAGATGGCATTCAATATTATACAGCGCTTGAATCACAATGTGAATTAATAGTTACAAGAAACCTAAAGGATTTTAAAAAGTCGGCAATTCCTGTATTCAGTCCTAAAGAGTTCCTAACAAAAGTAAAAGCCGAGAGATAACCCTATGTAAGACGGATTTCTCCCGTTGGTCGTACTCCGCTTACAATTATCCGTTAAAAAAGCAAAAAAACGAATTCTCATTTTGCTACTGCACACAGGATATTGATCAATCCGGATAATGAAACCTTTCTAGTGAGCACCATGGCATCTACAACAAGACCGATCCCGATTTAATGACTTCCTTCACACCTTATTAAAACTTAATAATTTATTGCTGGGCGATGAGCTTATTATTGGCTCCATATATTGACAAAAAATAAATACCGGATTTTAATCCTGTAAGTGAAATGGGTTTTTCTCCGGTATCTGAATTTAAACAGATGTGGCCTATCGTATTCACGAGTTGAACAGATTTGATGCCTTTTGCATCATTAGTCAATATGTTGCCGGCCGGGTTTGGATAAACCGATATGTCCCTCAGAGCCAATTCTTCTGTTCCGTAAGAGATAAGGGACAGTGCGGCTGAGTAGGCATCTACCTTACCAACATCCCATATGGTGGGGTCGGTAAAGGATGTTTACTGGTTTGCCCGAGTCACGGCGATCACGAGGTATGGACATGCGCTGTCGATCGTGAGGGCAAGGTATTGGTTTGGCGCGTGAAAGTTGGTAACTTGGAGAGATACGTTATATATCCGGCCACTGTTCCGGATATAACCTGATAGTAGGGTATAACCGGAACTATTGTTCCAGTATAGGAACGTTAGTCTCCATAGAGTTAGAATAAAATTCCATTTAGTAGAACTATATTCCATAAATTTGCGTTATCATCGAACTGAATGCGAGTTGTAACGCCTAGAAGATTAAAGGAGTACGCGGAGAAGGAAACAAGGTCGAAAATCCCTTTGTTGCATTGGTATGAGATAGTCAAATATGCTGAATGGGAGACCATAAGTGATATACGGCAAGACTTTAATACGGTTGACTATGTAGGAAACAATCGGTATGTGTTTAACATCAAAGGAAATGATTATCGACTGGTGACAATTATTATAATTGCATCGAAGAAAATCTACATAAGATTTATTGGGACTCATGAAGAGTATGATAAGATTAACGTAAAAGAAATTTAATGAATTATGACTAGTTCTGAATACAAATCGATGTCCAAACGGTTGGAGGAATTACTGAAATTGCTTACTGATAAAGGTAGGCTAAGTAAAAAGAATCAACAAGAATTGGACGAGCTTTCCGATACGATCGCGACATATGAAGAGGAACATTTTGCATTCGAGCCAAGTAATTTAGTCGAAATGATTGAATTAAGAATGTATCAGAGAAAACTAAAACAGAAAGATGTAGCTGAAATTTTGGGAACGACACCTTCGCGTGTTAGTGAAATTTTGAATGGAAAAAGAGGGCTGACGATCGAGTTGGCTAAAGGATTATATACTAAACTCAATATCGATCCCACTTTAATATTAACGGCGTAAGATTTACGGAGACTAACAAGTGATGATGATGGCATACCCTTCGAGATACGCCGTATATCACAGGACCGTTAATACAACAAAAAACACACCAAACAAAAAAGCGACTTCACATTTTGTAGCCATACTCGGGTTTATAATCAATCCGAATAAAGAAATGTTTCGGGTCACTGCAAGGGCCCTTACAATTGGATTGAATCCGATTTAATTAAAATCTTCACACGTTGTTAAAACTTAATAATTATTTGCTGGGCGATGAGTTTATTGTTGGCTCCATATACGGACAAAAAATAAATTCCGGATTTTAATCCGGTAAGTGAAATGGGGTTTTTTCGGTATCTGAACTTAAACAAACCTTGCCTACCGTATTCGCGAGTTGAACAGACTCGACGCCTTCCGCATCAATAGTCAAGACGTCGCCGGCCGGGTTTGGATAAACCGATATGTCCTGAAGAGCTAATTCTTTTGTTCCGGAAGAGATAAGGGCCAATGCTGCTGCGTAGGCATCTATCTTGCCAGCACCGCTTATCGTGGTGTCGGTAAAGGAACAAAGGTCGTATCAGCTATTCCTGAAGCAACAACAATCATGCAACCAAGTCAATGCGTAAATTTTATTATTGCTTTACAAGGAACCTATCCTTCCAGAAGTTAAAAAAATCATTCAAAGTAGCACGAAGGCGTTTACTTAATAATGTTGAATGGGACAGGCAGGAAGGTAAAAAATGAAGACCCACTCAAGCAGATGAACGAAACACTGACTAATTGGAAGAAAGCACTAGAAAATCGTGGGGAATGGAACTACCGATAACAGTCGGTAACATGTCAAGCCTCGCTCTCCGATAGCTATCAGAACGGCTGATAACTGCTGTAGGCTTGATGATATTGCTTTTAAGAAAATCCGGGGGAAGCACTTATTTGGAATACATCTTATTAATAGTGCCGTCAAACTGCTTCGTTGAAAGAATGGTCATATATTCACAAAAAACTATGAGGTGACTTGAACCGTATTCAAACCATCTACTGATATAAATCATATGTTGTCAAAGTAATTCATACTATTTTTGTGTTGCTTGGCTGTAGTATTGAATCTACAGGTCAGTTCATAGGATGTTGCTTCGTTTACTGCAACTTTCAGTCGATTTAATAATTATAATTCTATGGTTCATATCAATGTTCTCTGAGATCAAACAACTTATAAAAAGGGCTAATTTTTTGAATGGATTGGCAGTGAGCATTTTGCTTATTGGCATTCTCATTTCCTTGGTTAGAATGAATGATCAAGTACCTATGCACGTCTCAGATTCTCAAGAAAAAGATAATTGGATCAGAAAATCATTAAATCCTGTTGAAAACCCCAATCCTAATTCAAAGATTCAACCTGCGCGGCTAAAACCTCTCCGGGTTTTAGTTTCAAAAAATGGTAAAAGAGCATACATTACGTTATCTGGAAAAGAAATTGATCCAGGCTCAGAAGTTGCTGTAATTGACATTGAAAAAGCCCGGGAGACGGGAAGGATAAAAGTAGGCAGTTCCCCTACTGGAATAACTCTTCACCCTTCCGGCCGATGGGTGTTTGTTGCCAATCGTTTTTCAAACTTTCTTTCTGTTATTGATTTAGAAGCAAATGCTGTCACTACTGAAATTTCAACTCCATACTATTGTGAGGAAATACTTTTTTCTCATGATGGAAAAATAGCTTATGTATCCAATTTTTCCACCAATCAAATATTGTTGATCGACCTTGAAATAAAGGCTGATAGTATCTCTGGACAGTTGCGCAATATTGGGTTCGAACACAATGAATTTGTTGGACTAACAAAGAGTAAAAAAAGTAATGCAGAAATTGATTCTATAGATTTTTCAAAACCATCAATAAATAGCACCATTCGAGGTAGTTGCGGAACAGCAAACTGCCACTTATATGAGATTGGAAATTTTTACGCCGGACCTGACAGCAAAAAAACGTTTAACCGTTCGCTTGCCCATATTTTCCCTGGTGATACGCTAAATAGTCCACTTTTAAAATCGGTTATTTCCAAACATGATAGCGGTTGGGCAGATAGAGTTGATGGACGTCATCATGCTGGAGGCGTTGTTTTTGAAAAGCTTAATAAAAACAAAGATTTTCAAATCCTTAAGAATTGGATATTCGAATTGAAGACAGGTCCGGGAATCGAGGTGGGTGATAAGCCCAGAGATATGATACTATCACCAGATGGGCAAACGCTGTTTATAGCGAATACGGGCTCTTTGGATATTTCGGTTGTCAACCTGAAAACGTTAGAGGAAAGTCGACGTATTTATACACGTTCACCGGTTAATGATTTGATATGGGTAAAAGATCGCATTATAGCAGCCACGCTTGGATTAGGTTCTGGTCATCCCAAAAAACATCACCCTGGTCGCGAAAGCCTGGATAGAAACAATCCTGAAACAGAATACACTTTGTTCCGGGATGTGAAAACAGGTAAGCCATTACCATTAGATCAGCAAAAACCCCTTGGTCCCTACGATGATATTGACGGAACGGCACAAGAGAAATTCAGAGATATAACGAATGATATAGTCGTTTTTGATCCCACCGTGAATAATGTGGCTGTTTACAAGGCCAGCCCCGAATTTACCCGGTATACGTCAGAAAGTTTTGAAGCACTGATGGGCGATAAAAAAGGTGACGTACCCAAAGAATTGATGAAAGTGATAGGTGCTTTTCCGGAGCAAATGGTAGTCAATAATAACTACCTCTATGTAACGATGTCCGGAACTTTCCAGGTGCAGGAGTGGGAGATTAATTTTGAGGCACAACCCGCCAACTGGCTGATTCCAAGACGTGTATTTAATACGGGTTATAAACCAGGCGGCATTGCGGTAGCAGATAATTCGCTGGTCGTCGTGAATCAACTTGATGAAACCCTCACAATCATTTCCTTAGATGATGGGGCACAGCGAAAAATCGCCCTTAAAAGCTCCCAGCCGCCTTTTCCATCTAACGGTTTTGAAAGAGGTGAATTTTTTGTGCAAACCAGTATTTTTTCAGTAGATCAGGATCAAAGCTGTGTCCATTGTCATTATCGTGATGCCTCAGACGGAAAACGTTGGAGTGTGAGTCAAGTCATGGGACAAAGTCGTGATGGAACTGAAAGAACGGGTGGTAGTCGGGAAGTCCCGGATCTTCGGGCACTTTTTCATAAGGTTCCTTTTTTCATTGAAGGAACCCTTTCAATGGATGAAGCTCTAACGATGATGATGGAACACAATCCTTTGGTTGATTTTCAAGGTAAAACGCCTGCCGGAGACTTTAAAAAAATATTTGCTGATAAACAGAAAAAACCGAATCAGTCAAAATCTGCCGATGCCATTGTAGTTGCCACAGGGAAAAAATGGGATAACGCTGAAGTTGAATTGGCAGACCTTGTGGAACGTCGTGAGAGATTTTTTAAAAAGCAATCTCAAAAGTATTTTGGAAAGGAATTCTCTTTTAGGGAACTACAAAAGTTCATAGGGGATTATCAGGCAAATGAACCTCGACTTTTACCAAATCCAAATGAGCAAACAGACCCAATGGTTTTGTACGGAAAGGAATTATTTGAAAATCCACTTGTAGGATGTTCTGGTTGTCATCCGGCACCAAGTTTTACTGATAAGGTTAATGTTTACAATCAAAACAAATCCTTCCCTCCACTTGTGACGCCCACTGCAAGAGACAATATCCACACACTGATCAGCGCCGATAGAATTGATTACCTCAATGGCTATACGCGCTCCTGGGATACAAAAGATACTGGCCGGGTCGAAGAAAAGGAAGGGTTCTATGTCGCTCCCTCCCTACTGGGAATATGGGCACGCCCTCCACGGTTCCTCCATCACGGTGGGGCAATGAGCCTTCGCGAGGTGCTGTGTACACCCGGTCACCCCGCCCTGCGTCCACTGCCGCCAACGCGTATTATCCCGGAAAGACCAGACCATTGGGAAAAAGGGTTTAATGAACGTGATGGTGTACCGGACACACACGGTGTAACATCTCATTTATCAGTTTGGGATATAGAATGTTTGATAAAGTTTATTCAATCCATCAACTAAGTTTTATGGAGAATAAGAAGAATATAAAGAACACGTTTTGGATTACAACAATAGTATTGGGGTTATTGCTGCTTGGAATAACTGCTAATATTCTGATAGAAAAGAATTCTCTGAGGGTTGTTTCTGCTTCCCCAAACAATTTAAATCGATCATTCGCTTCGTTTTACAAAAATGTGGTTCCAATCCTTGATAAGCACTGCTCTGTTTGCCATGGAGTGGAGGAAGTAAAATTTCAAAACGTTATCAACTCATCCCAGAGTTCTAATTTATTGAGGTGGCAAGTTGGAGTTTCAGGTAGAATTGAAACAGTTGAACTAGGCCGCCAACTTTTTGATGACCTTCTTCTGAGCAGTCCTGAAAACAATTTGGTTGACTATGACAAATATCCAATAGAGAGTCATTTGCTTAGAGCAGGATTGGCAAAAAATTATTCCGGCAGTAATCATCATAAAGTATTTTATTCACCAAACGAAGCGGATTTTCTGGTTTTAAAAGAATGGGTTGAGAAAATTCATGCTGATAAAACGAAAACAAACGTTCAGAAAAGTAAAAGTGAAACGTTTTTTGCTGAAAAGGTTGTTCCGGTTTTGGTCCGAAAAAATTGCTTTGGCTGCCATGGACCATTGGCCTTTAATGATCTGCGGATGGATCCGGGTATCCCTATGCTGAGCAATCGGTTTACCCGGAAAATACATCATTTCAATCGAAAAGAAATGCTTGGAAAAAGCATGCGAATGGTACACTTGTCGGGCGATGTAGAACAATCCAAGCAATTGCTCAAAAATATCCCTGTTGAACAAGGTGGGATAGTTCATCTTGGGGGGAATAATTTCTTTGAAAAAAATGATCCCGACTACAACATTCTTCTTCGATGGTTGGAATTAGAAAAAGAAACAGTTCAACAGACAACCGGTATGAAACTTGGTGTCATGAACGGAATGATTTATGTCCAGCGTCCTGAGGCAACTCCCGAACGTTTTTTTGAGGATGATGCTTTTTATCCCGGAGCAGATCTCTTTTGGTCTGTTGATGGCGAAATAAAAAACCTTACCTCCTCTTTACACCCTGAGGGGCCTGCGGATATTCGTGCTCCAGATGTAAGTTACGATGCTAAAAAAGTCCTTTTTTCGATGCGCTTAAGTGAAAAAAGAGCTTTTAATATTTGGGAGTTGGAGCTTGAAAGTGGTTCGGCCCGGCAAATTACTTTCTCTGAAGAACCGGATATACATTTTAAAGATCCTTTATATATACCCCATCCGGAGGATAATACAGAAAATGATTTGAGCCGGGTTGCTTTAACCTTTGTATCCAATCTTGCAAGTGAATATTGCCAGTCAAGTCCCCGGGTCATTTTGGGTGAAGCAGAAGATGGGAGCTTGAATAGTATAACTGATCATCAACGTAAAGAAAAGACCGGGACATTTAATAATCATACCATCACAATAGTACGGGGAACCAATAAAGGGGAAACACGAAAAATAGTGGCTTATACTCAGGGGAAAATCAGGGTGAACAGGCCCTTTTCAAATTCCTGTAATTCGACCACTCATTATGAGATTGAAACCTTAGCCAGAATGGCTCCTAAATACGATGCATATAGAATGCATTTGGCGGAAAATGGAAAGGAGAAAGAAATATTTCACGAAACCCTGACCCGGATGAGCTATTCTGTAAGTCAGATACGCAGACCAACCATGAGATCGGATGGAGAGATCATGATGACATGTTTGCGTGCCGGACGTCAGGAAGGCAGGGTGTTTTTTAATGGCGCGCTTTTTCGAACGCATGTAGATGGTTCAAACCTGCATACGCATAATGGCAATCGATCCGGCATCCCAATATTTGCAGATGATAGAGAATTGCCAAATGGTCTTGAGGTTAGAATCGGGAGAGATGCCGACTCGTATTGGGGTGGAATGCTTATTCTTTCAGACCACCAGCTTGGTCCTTCAATTGAACATTATAATCCGACTGACAACCTTGATCATCCCTACCAAAACGGAATACCGCAAAATTCCAAAGTGCGGTTTGTGCCGGGGTGGATTTCACTGGATAGTCTTGTAGGATATGGTGGTGTTTCATCAGGTGGCGCGTACCGGGATCCTTATCCCTTGCCGGATGGCAGCATACTTGTCTCATACGCAAAAGGCCTTGTTGATTTGCATGATCCCAATGCGAATCCGGATTTTGATATTATAAAATTGAGTCCGGATCCGGCATTCCAATCATCAGACGGGTTCCGTGCCGGAAAGGCAAAAAGGGAAGTTTTAATTTCAGGGGCCGGTTCTCAATTATGGGCCAGACCGATTACACCCAGATTAAAAGAATCTGTCGATAAAAAGCTGAAAACCGATCGTGATATATTTGGCAAACCCAAAATGCGAAACGGATTTACGCAATATCCGGATAGTATTGCAGCAACCTTACAGGTTTCAGATTTGATATTGTTAGAATCTTTCTTTGAGCAAATAACCCCGGTTGGTAAAAAACATATGGCATTTCTGGATGTCAAATACGCACGTATTATTGGTGCCCAACCACAATACAAAGGCGACTCCGGCACCGTTAATCGTTTTTTAATTGCTGAAGTTCCCATTGAGAAAGACGGTTCTTTTTATGTACAAATTCCTTCTAAAACCAGTTTCGATATTCAATCCCTTAATTCACAGAAAATGGCATTGCGCTCTCCTAATCGGTGGCTATATTGCCAGCCGGGTGAAAAACATTCTCTGTCAACTCCCAGAAATTTGTTTGCTCAGGCTTGCGCAGGATGTCACGGCGGCTTAACAGGCTTAAAAGAGGATGTTTTACGCCGGCCGGATGGAATTACCGGTGCGTCTCGAATCCTAAGTTCATGGAATGATGAGGAACAAAAGGCTTTGTTGCCGGCCAATTATTCTAAAGATGCAGGGTTATCTGCTCAATTTATTTCGTATGAAAAGAATATCAAACCTATTATTCAAAAAAAATGTGTCAGTTGTCATCATAAGGAGAATAGAGCCACTAATGTTGATTTATCCCGGGGAAAGGGATTTAATGTTCTTCGAAAATTTGTCGAACATCAAGAAGCATTGGCCATCAAAAGTGATTTGATTGAAAAATTGTTGGGTAAAGAATTTCTAGCGCCACAAAAAATCCGAGAAAATTTACCGCATCCTGCTGAAAACCCGCTTAGCCAAAAAGAAATACTGACATTTATCCGTTGGATCGATTTAGGAGCATTGCAAGTTGAAGGAGGGAAAACCAATGAATAAAATAATTTATATTTTAATGGCATTTTTTATACTCGCCATTGGGTTTTCAAGTTCTCACTGGATAAATAAACCTATTCAGGCCCATGCAGCTCGTAATAACAGTTTAGAAAATTGCATGGCTTGTCATCAAAATTCTATATCGCAGGATACCTGGCAAGGCGTACCTGACTGGCATAATGAAAAATTTTGTAACCCAATATTGAATGCTGAAAATCGAGAAGAGCATCGTCGTAAAGCTCATGTTCATCGCAATGAATGTATGACCTGCCATGCTCCTCATTTCCAGGCCAAATGCGCTAATTGTCATACACAAAACGAATGGGAATGAAGAAAATTCCAAAATTAAAAAATCAATTAGATTCTCCAATTCAAAGAATACATCCGCCTGATTCTATCCAATTACACATTAGTGGATGTAAGCCATTGGTCAAAACAGGAGATGTCGTAGATGCCGGTGCTTTAATCGCAAAATCTTCTAAAATTGGTGAGATTGAAAGAAGAATTCATTCCCCTTTCAATGGGAAAATCACATCTATTAGTCATAGTGAGGTAAGTATTGAAGGAGATTGGCCAAATACACAAACGATTGAATCAAATTATAAACTAACAAGTATCGAACCAGACGAAATCAGGGAAAGATGCCGTTTGGCTGGAATTGTCGGTATGGGTGGGGCGATGACTCCTACCCACATTAAACTCAATCCAGGTTGTCCTATTGATACAGTGCTTGTAAATATTTGTGAAAGTGAACCATTCTTGACATGCGATCATCGGGTACTAGCGGAATATCCCCATGAAATTGAAGTAGGATTGCAACTGGTAAAGATAGCAGTAGGAGCAGAAAATGGTTTGATTGCTCCAAAG
Source organism: Saprospiraceae bacterium (assembly GCA_965249735.1). GTDB lineage: Bacteria > Bacteroidota > Bacteroidia > Chitinophagales > Saprospiraceae > JANQSS01. The sequence goes on from CBDFMS010000020.1 coordinate 233,428, forward strand.
ACAAATAATTATACTTCAGGTTATGAGCGATTTTTAGTTGAGGAAACTTTAGGGCGAAAAGTACCCGTGAATCGTCGCCCAACAGATGTGGGTGTTTTAGTGCTGAATCTGCAAACCGTACGGGCACTTTATCATGCTGTATTTGAGCAACAACCGTTAACACAACGCGTAATTACTGTGGATGGAGATGCCATAACGCGACCAGGCAATTATTTAGCCCCTATTGGAACGACGGTCGGTCATATTTTGGAACATTGTGGTTGGGATGAAAACATTTCAAAGCAGATCATCGTAGGTGGGCCAATGATGGGTGATAGTGCTGATGAAAATACATCTATCAACGCAGGGACAGGAGCAGTACTTGCGCTTACAGTTGAACAAACGGCTACTTTTAAGGATAACCCATGTATGCGTTGTGGAATGTGCCTGGAGGCTTGTCCTCTTGGATTCTGGGCCGGACAGATGGATCGAAATCCTTCAGAAGACCTTCTGGCCTGTATAGCTTGCGGAGCATGTCAATTTGCATGTCCTGCCCAGCGTCCTATTTTGAAAAATATTCAGAAAGCAAAAAATACTTTTCTTAATAATCAGGACTTATAGGAATGAAATTAGCAACATGTATTTCAATACTATTATTGCTTATGGCAGCTACTGTCGAATGGGCGGTTGATCAAAAAAGTGCTTATCATATTGTTGCTGAAAAGCACATAGGTGAATGTGAGGCTGTCAGATTTCAGGGAGCAGAAGCTTTTCAATCTTCTGACAAAACAGCGATTGTTTTTGAATGTCAAGGCTTCCAGGGGCCGATAGAAGCCTTGTTCGTGATAACAAATAATAAAGTTGATAAAATGGTGATTTTAAAATCAAATGAGGGTTTAGATAAATCAGCATTGACTAGTCCCTCTTTCTTGAAATCCTTTCAACAAAAAGTAGAAGATTTACCGCTTGACGTAGATGCGGTTTCCGGCGCAACGATTTCGAGTCAAATTGTAATTGATGAAATGAATCAAATTATAAAGGAATGGAATAAAAATAATGAATGATGTAAAAAATGTATCGAATAAATCAGTGGAGGAACAAGCTCAAACGCATTCTAGATATTTATGGATAATTGTTGCTGCTATTCCTTTATTATTCCAGTTGCCTTCATCTGATGTGCCTGTCTGGGCATTAGGATTAGTATTTGGAGGTTGGATTGCGAACAAACACATACTACGATGGATTGCATTAGCATGGATTATGGCCGTATTTTTTCCTACAATGCCATTACTTCTGCTTGCATGTTGCGGTGCACTATTAAAGGATTGGCGACATTGTATATATGCCGCAGCGTTAGGTTCCGCTCTCTGTTTGATTCCTATTCCCGGAGAATTTAGCAATATAGGTACAGTATTCATCATTGTAGGTTTGATTTCAATTGTATATAAGAAAGTAAAATTATTCAAAAGAGCGTAAAATGAGACCTATTGACGCAATATTTATAATCCTTGTCTTTAGTTCTTATCTAAAGAATTCTAAACAGAAGTATATTATTTCAATACTTCCGATTTTAGTTTTTGCATTGAATTTATTAAATTCTTATATCCCTTCTTCTATTGAACCTTTCATACTTCCGGCAATTGCAATTTTAGTCTGTATTTTTAGTCTGGAGCTTGCTCCAATTAGCTTGTTATTACTTTTTATTAGCTACGACCATTTTTGGGAGGCCTTAATGATTCCACTGCTTTGGTTCATTATCACCCCACTAATGGAAAACTTGAATACCAGGATAAATGATGAACACATACCTTCCTACATACGTGGCTTCCCTATTCGTATTATTAGCTTAGGGATTCTTTATTATATTTTTTACCCCTTGTTATATCTATGAAACCGGGACCATTTATACACAGTGGGTTCACCACTCGGAAGTTAATGTTCATTACAACATTGGCAATGATACCTATCATGGTTGCATCCATATGGCAAAATGGTTTTGACGCAATGATTCTATATGTTGTAACCATTTTATCCGTTTTCTGTATGGAGTTTATTTGTCAACGCCGTATCGTCTTTGAATATAGTGCTCTTGTTACGGCAATACTTCTTGCGTTAATGTTACCAGCACATGCTCCTTGGTGGATTTCAGTGGTTGGAGCCATAATAGCAGTTGGAATTGGCAAATACCTATTTGGAGGATTTGGTCAAAATGTATTTAATCCAGCTGTATTATCACGGGTGTTACTTATGGCCCTTTTTCCTGCCATTTTTATAATGCCCGAATGGACCATTGATGGTATTTCAGGAGCGACTATGCTTTCCAAAGAAATTGGTGCCGCAATGCCCTCTTTGAGTTCTTTGTTTTTAAGTTCGAGCCCGGGTTCTTTATCCCAGGCAATGCCCCTGGCTGTGGTGTTGGGTGGCGCAATTCTGCTGGTTTATAAGCTGGTTGATTGGCGTGTTCCTCTTTATTATTTGGCCACTATAACTTTGTTGGCCATACTTCTTCCTGGAAACGACAAAATTTTAGGACATGCTTCCTATCTGCTTGGTAATCCGCTACTGCACATCGTTGCTGGTGGTTCACTATTAACTTCTTTCTTCCTTTTAACAGATCCGGTTAGTTCCCCTTTCTCTTCAAATGGTCGAGTTATTTATTCAATTATTGCGGGTGTATTTACTATGATCATACGGTATTATACGCCATACCCTGATGGAGCAGCATTTGGTGTATTACTGGCAAACGCATTGGTGCCTGTTATTGACCAATACATGTTAAAATCAAAGGCATCCATCTCTTGATCTGTTGTGTATTCTCCGTAAACCGATACGGGCGAATTTTCGCTCAATCAACTCCACTAACGATAGAGAATTAGTTAAACCTAAACATATCTCAAGCATTAATTAAAATTACTTTCACAGGGCTATTGGTTATACACTTAACTTATGGCCAGACTAAAAAACCCATTTCACATTTTTCTCCTGCACACAGAGTTTTGATCAATCCGAATAAAGAACCGTTTCGGGTCACTGCCAAGAGCCCCTACAATGGGATTGAATCCGAATTAAATAAATCCTTCACACCTTATAAAACTTAATAATTTTTTGCCGGGCGATGAGTTTATTGTTGTCCCCATATACCGACAAAAAATAAACTTCGAATTTCAATCCAGTATGAATGAATCGAGAATATTATCCAGGCGTACGTTTTTTACAGCCTATGTGAATCACCTACAAACAAGTTAAATCGGTGAGCAATTTTTATTCCTCTTATGTTCCGGAAATTGAACAGGGGACTGCGACATTGATAACCTTCGGCATTCCGATGATGAAGTTCCATATTTGAAAATACTTCTTACATTTGAAATGCATTCGTAATTCGCCCCTACGAATCCGAAATGCTGGTACCCTATACCACCTGCGCATAGTTTAATAAATTTTTTGTCACCATGAGAAATGCATACGATCTTTCGTCCGTCGTCTTCTATCTGTTTATTTGCGTCATTTGCATAGTCCCTGCTTCCGCACAACAGGAGACTGATGCAGCCGGAAATAAAAACCTTGTCGCCAGTAATGAGCAACCGCAAGAACGTATAGCAAACAAAAAGGCGGTAGCACCGGAATATATTCCCGGTCAATACATCATTGTCCTAAAAGAAAATGAAACGACTCGAGGACTTAAAACAAAAACGTACGCTGAACGTCAAATACGCATGCGACAAGAAGCTGAAGCTATTGTCAATCGCCACGATATTTTATCAAATAAAGTGGGCCATGTCTATGGAAGTTCAATCAAGGGTTTTGCCATAAAGAACCTCAATGATACTGAGCTAGAAAAACTTCGTCAGGATCCACAGGTAAAGTACATCGAACAAGATCAGCGCGTGTATTTATCGGATGATACACCTGCTCTTAATTCCCGCTCTGATGGCAACGCATCTTCGTCAACTAAAATATCGGCAGGTACTTCGTCTGCCGGATCACCATCGAATGTTGGCTGCAGTCCAGTGGTCATTGATGGTCAATCCTATCGATCGGGTGTAGCATTATTTGGTGCCGTTCAATTTTCTATAAGCGGTGAGATCAGCTTAGTATATGATGGTTCATTTCCCTTCACAGATGCCTGTCAACCCATCCAGAATGATCTCACAGGAAAGATCGCATTGATTGATCGCGGAAGTTGCGAGTTTGGGTTTAAAGCGCTCCAGGCACAAAATGCCGGCGCCATCGGGGTAATCATTGTAAACAATACAACAGGAGATATGCTCCCCATGGGTCCGGGCGCTGTCGGTGATTCCGTCACGATCCCTGTCATGTCCATTCGTTCTGAAGACGGACACACTGTTAAATCGGCATTGAATTACGGTACAGTAATGGCATCAATGGATAATCAAATGTCAGTTCAATGCAGTCCCTGGGGAATAAATCGGGTCAATGGAGGAGAATCTGGAGCTGGCAAACGCGCCTGGATTATTGATTCGGGCGTAGATACGTTGCACCCGGACTTAAATGTCAACACCGCTCTTTCTGTCACGTTCTACCCTGGGACTACGAGTCCACAAGACGAACGCGGTCATGGTTCACATGTTGCTGGTATAGTTGCCGCTATCGATAATGCATATGGTGTAAAAGGTGTTGCCAGTGGTGCCGAGATTGTAGCCGTCAGAGTGTTTCCTGCTAGTGGCAGCTCCTCAGTTTCGATTATTATTGCTGGCGTCAACTATGTGGCTGCGAACGCCGCACTCGCTGACGTCGCTAACATGAGTCTGGGTGGTCCTTATTCCATGGCCGAAGATTCCGCCGTGATTGCCGCTTCTGCCAACTGTCGCTTCGTCCTATCCGCTGGTAATGATAGCCATGATGCCAACAATAATTCTCCGGCGCGTGTCAATGGTCCGAATATATACACTGTGTCCGCCATGGACATTAATGACAATTTTGCCAGCTTCTCAAACTATAGCAATCCGCCGATAGATTATTGCGAACCCGGAGTTGATGTTTTATCGTGCGACTTGAATGGAACGTACTCATTTAAAAATGGCACATCGATGGCCGCTCCGCATTTGACCGGACTCCTATTATTGGGTGATGTTTGTTCATTCTCAAGTGTTCAGGGAGACCCTGACGGAACACCCGATTTCATCGGAGTACAAGTGCCGCTTCCTTTAACTGATATTGACGGCGATAGCTTTACCTCCTGTGCGGATTGTGATGATGATGACGAGACCATCTATCCAGGTGCTCCGGAGATCTGTGACGGTAAAGACAACGACTGCGATGGAATTATTGACAATGGCACAATTTGCTGTTCCGGCAGCCATATTCTCTATGTAAAAGAAGGAGCCACGGGTCATAACAGCGGCTCTGACTGGTCTAATGCCTTTACAGATTTACAACACGCATTCAACAGTCCTTGCCCCAATATTACGGAGATATGGATTGCGGAAGGCACGTACTATCCTTCTTGTGATCTCAACAGGGAAGAATCCTTTGTTTTAAGAAATGGACTTGCCATCTATGGTGGCTTTCCTGGTTTGTCCGGTCAGGAGGATAATATGACCGTGCGAGATTTCGAACAGTACGTGACGACATTAAGCGGGGATTTAAGAGGTGACGATAGTCTGAATTATACACATTATGAGGACAATACAAATGGAGTTGTCTTAAGTATTAATCTGGATTCAACAGCAGTACTTGACGGCGTAACAGTAGCCAGTGGTAAGGGTTCATTTACAAACAGCAGCGGCATGCAAAATATCAATTCGAGTCCAACCATCAGGAACTGCACATTTCAGGACAACTACGGCTACGGTGGAGCTATGTCAATCGTGGGTGGTAGCCCTAGCATTACCAACTGCCTTTTTTTTCGAAATAAGGGGTATAACCGCGGAGGAGGAATAAAAATAACGGAGGGGAATGCTACTATTTCATCCTGTACTTTCATTAAAAATAATGCCCAATTTGGCGGAGGTATCGCATTCCAAAATCTAACGAATGCAGTGTACCAGGTGAATGTTTCAAATTCTGTTTTTAGAGATCATGTTGCTGATTCCACATCTTCTTCCAGTTCGGGTGGAGCCTACGTACAAATAGATATCGGGTTTTCTGAAATCACCTTTACCAATAGTACATTTTATAACAATCGGACGGTTGGTAATCCTAATTCTTCTCACGGAGGACACATGCATATTTATGGAGAAGTCGATCTCATTAATTGTACATTTTCGCAAGGCCATGCTGCTGGATCGGGAGGTGCTATATATGCCGATACGTTTCAAAGCATAGGGATCGTGAATGCTTTGAACTGCATATTCGCAGATCATACTGCCGATAACGGTTCTCCAACTATTGGTGCGGTAAATGGTGCCAGTAGTTCGTTGACCAATTGTCTTTTTGATGACACTTGCCCGGTCGGTTTTACTTGTACTTCATCTATTTTTAATGCCAATCCCCGCTTCAAGGATGGAGCATCTGGCGATCTTAGAATAGCAGCATGCTCTGAGGCCATCGATGCCGGTACGTCAGTAGGCGCTCCGATCCATGATATAGATGGCCTTGCGAGAGTCGACGCAATACCCGGCGGAGAAATTGTCGATATCGGAGCGCATGAGTATCAAAACATCTTGACTGACCGCCCCTTGCATGTCGATCATTCGGTGGCAGAACCCGGTGATGGAACGGATTGGACTTGTGCGTTTCAAGATTTACAAGATGCACTTTCGGTGGCCCAGGCCGGTGATGAAATCTGGGTGGCTGCGGGTACCTACATGCCAACCTCCGACGGCAATCGATTGACTTCCTTTGTTTTACAAAACAACGTGGCCATCTATGGCGGTTTTGACGGTACAGAGACAGAACTCCTTCATCGTGATTGGGCCACGAACGTCACAGTGTTAAGTGGTGATATTGGTGCGGTTGGCACGCACACAGACAACAGTTATAGCGTCGTATTGGGATCTGGAAGAGACAACACGGCTGTGTTAGATGGGTTTACCATTACTCGGGGCAATGCCAACGGTTCCGGCGATTTTCTTGACCCAGAACGTTGCGGCGGCGGCATGTATAGCAATGGTGGCAGTGCTCTTGTCCGCAATTGCTCTTTTATAGAAAATGCGTCGGAGTTTAGTGGTGGCGGGATGTATAATCTGTTCTCTTCTGCGCCACTTGTGATCAATTGTCTGTTCGCTGGCAATACATCAGGCGAAGGGGGAGCCATGTCGAATATTGCGTCATCTTCGCCAAATCTCACCAATTGTGTTTTTATAGGCAATCAGGCCTTAGGTAACGGAGGAGGATCGTACAACTTCAATGCTTCTGATCCTATATTGACCAATTGTTCCTTTTCCGGTAATACGGCCATCCTGGGAGCTGCCATATTCAATGCCTTGAATGCAGACGTACAAATGATCAATGGAATCATCTGGGGCCATGGTGTCTCGGCCATCGTCAATGATAATGGTGCAACCATGAATGCGACAAACTCCATCTTAGAAGGAGGCTATGCTCCTTGCGTCTCTTGCCCGAGTGGCAACGGAAACATTGATCCGCTATTTGTTTTTCAACCTCCTGTTGGTCCCGGTGTATCGGGCGATTTACGATTACAAATGGGATCTCCGGCAATTGATGCCGCTGACACCACGAGTGCTCCGGGATTTGACTTTGATGGAAAATTGCGGCCCATCGGCCCGGGTGATGATATTGGAGCTTTTGAGCACGGAATTAATTGCCCGGATGGTCACATCCTCTACGTGGACTATAGCGCCAATGGAGAAAACGATGGATCATCCTGGACAGACGCCTTTACTGATTTACAGAGTGCGCTGACCACCGTCTGTTCGAATATCGATGAGATTTGGGTGGCGTCAGGTACATACAAACCGACCGAGAGCACAAATCGGCATGTCGCTTTTGTCATGAAAAACAACCTAAGAATCTATGGCGGATTCATCGGCAATGAAGCCGATAGTTTTGACCTCAGTCTTCGCAATTTTAGCGCCAACACTACAATCCTAAGTGGCAACATCGGTGGACCAGATTCTACCGACAATAGCTATACCGTGGTCGTGGCTGTGAATGCCGACAGCACAGCCGTGTTGGATGGTTTTACGATCACTGATGGATACGGTGAGGCAGATTTTGGATTTCCTTCAGCACCGGCAAGAGGTGGTGGCCTGCATATCAATGGGGGTAACCCGACAATAGAAAACTGTGACTTTTCCAATAATACCGCGTTGTTTGGCGGTGGTATTTATGTTTTATTTTCAGATCCAACAATCGCGCATTGCAATTTCATAGAAAACCGTCAAATCTTTGGAGGGTATGGCGGTGGCGGCATGATGTGCGAAGGAAATTCAAGCCCCGAAGTAAATGGCTGTGTGTTTGAGCAGAACTATGGCTTCTTCGGTGGAGGTGTTTATTTCTCCGGTGGCGACCCTCAAGTGGACAATTGTCAATTTGTAAATAATACAGGAATATATGGTGCTGCCATCGCCAATGTTGGTGGCACAACAGCACGAATAACCAATAGCCTTATTCGGGACAATATGGCCTCTGTTTACGGAGGCGGTGTTGTAAATTATGCGCCTGCTACGCTGACCAACTGCACTATCGCGAGCAATCAGGCAAGCAACTTAGGTGGCGGTGTGTACAATGAGTCATCTTCACCAACGATGACAAATTGTATTATTTGGGGAAACAATACGGGTATAGAAGGGTCAGGCACACCAATGGTCACCTACTCTATCGTTCAAGGCGGATACGCCGGTACAGGTAATCTGGATGAAGATCCAAACTTTGTGAGCTTGACCGATCTGCGTCCGCAGCCTTGTTCGCCGGCCATTGACGTAGGAGATAATGCCAGCAATGCATTGCCAACAGATATCCTTGGCAATCCGCGGATACTGAATGCCACTGGACTACCTTCCTCCATCATCGATATCGGCGCTTATGAAATGCAAAGTGATAACACGCTGCCGGCTACCTGGACAGGTTTTGGTAATGGCGTGCTTTGGTCCGATCCGGCCAATTGGAATGACGATTTTGTGCCACAATCCTGTCGTGACGTATTGATCCCTTTAGGTTCAGTTATTGTGCCCCCGGGATACGATGCAGAAGGAAGGACTTTGGAAGTGGTTCCCGGCGCCCAATTGATCGTTGATCCAGCGGCTACGATGGATATTGAGAATGATTGATGGAAATGTGAAAAGCAGGAAATGAATTAAATCATGTCATTAATTCATAATGCATTAATTGTGTGACGATCTTCACAAAATTGGATTGCACCATATATTTTGATAAATAGTCAAAATAAATTTGGTTCATGAAATGATTTACAAGTGCTTCGGACACGCACCGACTCCAGCCTACAATTAAATTTTAATAATGCGCTTACGCACCAATAAATTATCCTCTTCATCAAATACAGTGAGGATATATACACCGGAAATTAATTCCGCCAGTGATATCCTGGTGTCATTTGTTTTATTTATCAGGCATGTTTCTCCTACCATATTCACGACCCGAATAATTTTTGTCCCTTCCAGGTCCATGTGTATAAAATTATGAGTGGGATTGGGATAAATAATTTTTTCATCAAAGTGGGGTTCTGCAATTCCGGTAGATAGCAGTGATTGAATGGCAGCATAGGCATCGATTTTTCCGGACCCCCAAATAGTCGGGTCGGGATTATTTGTCGTGTGTTCATCCGTCATAGCTGTATTAGCTAAAATACTTTTTATGTCTTCAGGTGTCGCATCAGGTTGGGCTTCCAATAATAAGGCGACAATACCGGCAACCATAGGAGATGACATCGAAGTACCGCTCAATTCTCCATAATAATAATCATGAGCCGTGGAGGCATCGGTATATTGGTGGACGACAGCATCATAACTGGATCCACCAACCAAATAGTCTTCGTCAAATGAATTCAATGCTGATGCCAGGGTTAAGCCCGGAGCTGTAATATCCGGCTTATACCGGCCATCGGTTGTCGGGCCATGACTCGAAAAGGGAACAATGTCGCCTTCATCGACATAAGTGGCATAGGAAAGGCTCTGACCCGAAATATTGACAAAGTTTACCTTGGATGCATAGGCCCCGACAGCAATGGCCGATTCTGTGCACGCCATTTCGCCTACGGTATAATTGTTGTCGCCGGTTGAAGCTTCCGGAAAGCCAAACGTAACAAATTCATTGTAATAACCCCTGGATTCATACACATAACCCATCCACACGTGCGCACTACCGCTATTGGCCTTTACAGAAATGGCAACGAGGTCATTGGTCTGACTGTGGATATCGAAAAAGGCATGGGGCTTTCCATTTAGCCCATCTATATTGGCGGTCAACGTCACAAAAACGGTATCGCCATTCGAGGTAATTAAAAATGTATCTAACGAAGTGTCATCGGTGCAAATAAAATTTGTTGTAGAAGACACATTGGGGCCTTTATAGGTCCGTAGGTCAACGCAAAATGACGCACCTGCATCGCCCCATACATCGATCCATGTTTTGCGCTCGGGAAAACCGGAATTCCAATTAATAAAACTGCGAAGAATGGTATCGGATTCAGAAAAATGCTTGAATAAATGCAGGTTTCGTTCGCCATTATTTCCTGCCGAAATGGTGAATATTTTGCCGGCGCCGGTCAAATTATCGACAGCCTGGCTAAATAAGGAACTTCCGTCATGTGGTCCGATACTGCACCCCCAACTTAAATTCGCAATGGCGGGTTTTCCTTCGGAAGCGGCGTATTCGAATATATAATTAATCCCATCGACGATATCCGTCATACCTGTATTGAACCATTGCGACTGGGCCGGTGTAATGCCGACCAACACCAAATCACTGGCGTAGGCCACACCGCGATATGCAGTGCCATTCCCCCCAAATCCCGAACCTGCGGCAATGCCTGCCACATGGGCTCCATGAGATTCATTTGGATTATCTGATTGTTGAGCAATCATTTCTGCGGTATCCACCATTTCATGCCCATAGCTATAATCCGGAGGCGGAGAGCCCGTTGATTTTTGTTCCCAAATCCGTTTCACACGATATGTACTACCATCTTCCGTATAGAATGTCGGGTGCGTATAATCAAATCCAACATCCAATATGCCGACTACCACATCTTTTCCGGAATAGGCCTGTGGCAAGGCCAGACCTTCGTGGACTTGATTGACATTCGTTTTCGTTCTGGCGGCTTCTAAGTTGAGATTAATCGGTTGATCGAGTTCTATGTATTCAATGCCTTTTTCAATCAGCGCGAGTGCACGGACGGATTCGATGGGAATTTTAATCGTCCGGATATTTCCCGCTTTTGTGCCTGTCAGAATACCTAAATCAGAGAGGCTACTTTCCGATAATTCATTATTTACTTTGATGAAGGCATTGATATAATGTTGACTATTGATCTGCGATACGACATATAAGGAAGCCGAAGGTGATAGCGATTGTGATGCCGGCGTAGTCAAAAATTGCTGTGTTAATGCCGATAAATTCCCTTTATTTTCAATTGTCTGGGCATTGGTTTGTACAAGGCAATATATCAGGCAAATGAACAGGCAGAAAAACTGGCGCACGGTTTGGTAATTTTAGTTAGCAGAGTGAGGTCTTAAATGTACAACATATTTCATGCGAGGTGTCAAGCCATGAGTCGATCGTGTGGGCACAGTATTGTTTTGGCACGTGAAATTTGGTAACTTAGAGACATGTGATATATCGGCCACTTTTCCGGATATAACCTGATATTTGGGTGTGTCGGGAAGTTGGTTTCGGGTATATAGTTGTTACATGTCATCTTTGAAAAACCAATTTAGTTAAATAAGAAATCCTAAATTATCTCAAACAGATCAATAGACATTACATTAGAAAATCCAAGGCATATTAGATATTGTGTCTTTCTAATATTTTGGAATCTTGGAATTTCACTTTACTGCCAATCCACAAATACGAATTCTTGTTTTCCAAATAACAATCCAATCCGAATAAATTTCTGAACTTTTGAATAACAATTTATTATGTCGAGATTCTTCAGCATATCTTATTATAAATAAAATAATGAACTCAAACTTGGTTGTAGAACCAGGAAATATTATTGAACATTCACTTGAATATTGGAATACTAGAATAGAATATTTACCTGGGTTCATTAATAAAAAGAAGTTCGGTGTTGATTCTATTTGGATTGAAGATCACAGATTATCAATAGCGGGTTTTCTGCCAGAATGTTTAATTGCAGTTGGGATATCCCCATAACCACCGCTTTGATATATCCTTGTTATTCAGTATCTTCGAAGGACACGCAGGGTAAAATATTATATCCTGCTTTTGAAAAGTGTGGATTATGGGCTGCGATATATTTCACTATCCCTACTCCTCAGTTGCTGCGCAGCTACTACTTTTTTTTACGAGTAAAAAAATATAATTATGCATCCTCTTATCCGGATTTTGTTGTTGTTGTTATTCATTGCTTCATGTTCACCAGTCAAGAACGAGAGACCACAAGGCCCATCTGCACCAGCCCCGCCGGCAGGTACGGATTACACTAGTCCGGGAAACTTTGGAAAGGTAGGCGTTGATCCTCATGAACCAGGAGAACCAACAAGGGATGTTCCTGTTAACGGCTGGATGGAAGAAGGGGGTCTTATGGGAAGCTCCATTGCTGAGAGGGCAAAGTGGGATTCCATCCATAGGTTCCAACAATGTCCTGAGTATGCTATTTATGTTTTTGCCGAGACTACTGCCCGGACCGTTGCAAACTGTGCAGACCAGCAGGGATTCAAACAGATCTGCGAGAGTTGTAAGAAAAAGGCATATAAACGGGCGGTAAACGCTGTTCGTTCTTGCGAAACGGCCCCAAGTTGCCGCGGAAGAATCACCCAGGTGGGTACGGAGTGGAGTTGTTTTTTCTCCCAAGCAGTTCTTGGAGTGGATGTAGATGGTAATCAGATCTTAGGTCCTATCGTATGGTATAAGGACTGTTGGACTCAGTATAAAATTGAGTGCATTTCACTATAGGTTAGTAGTGGTAGATGTAGGGCTAGGCCATCTTGATGTATTTATCAGACCGGTGACTGACCTAATCTTACAAGCAATTCGTACATCGTTTAATTAATATCAGGTACACCGTCTGTTTGATAATTAGAATTTCTCGAAATAATACGGATGCCTTTGAAAGCTTCCCCAAAAACTGGACGATTCAAAACTAAAGTATTAAATTGAATTGTCATGAAGAAATCAAGATTTACAGAAAGTCAGATTGTATCGATTCTAAAGGCTCATGAAGCTGGTCGCAAGACTTCTGATTTGTGTCGTGAAAATGGTATCAGCGAAGCTACCTTTTATAACTGGCGCAAGAAGTATGGTGGCATGGAAACTACTCAGTTGAAGAAATTAAAAGAGCTTGAGCTGGAGAATCAACGACTGAAACGCATGTATGCAGAGCTGAGTTTAGATCATCGTATTCTCAAAGATGTGATTGAAAAAAAGTTCTAAAGCCTCGTGCTAAACGGCAAATAGCAAAGGGAATCATGGAAACGTACGAGGTAAATATCACACAAGCTTGTCGTGTCATTAATTTGAGCAAGTCTGTTTATTACTACAAACTCAAAGAATCGCAAGACGATCAGGTTATTAGCATGCTCTCTGAGTTATCCAAGCGGCATCCGACAAACGGATTTTGGAAGCTCTTTCACAGGATCAGATTAGCAGGCATGAGATGGAATCACAAGCGGGTATATCGTGTTTATAAACAAATGAATTTGAACATAAAGGTTAAACGCAAAAAACGGTTACCTAGTCGAAACAGAGTCCCATTAGTAGTCCCAGGCCGAATGAATGAAACATGGTCAATGGATTTCATGAGTGATGCATTAGAAAATGGGCGCAAGTTCCGCACATTAAATATCATGGATGATTTTAATCGCAAAGCACTGGCTATTGAAGCAGACTTTTCTTTGCCTGCCACAAGAGTTATTCGAGTGCTGGAGCGAATAATATACTTTAAAGGCAAGCCAAAGCGAATACGTGTGGACAACGGCCCAGAATTTACGTCCGCTGAATTTACAGACTGGTGTGCTGATAACAATATTGCCGTTCTATTTATTCAACCAGGAAAGCCAAGTCAAAATGGATTTATCGAACGATTTAATAAAAGCTACCGTACCGCCGTTTTAAATGCATATTGGTTTGAAGAACTCAGACAAGTGCGCATCTTAACGGAGAAATGGTTGGAGGACTATAACAATTTAAGGCCACATGATGCGCTGAACAACTTACCTCCAACACTCTACACGCAACAGGCAGCATTAATTGTGGAAAACAACAACAGCGATCATTCTATACCGGCTACGTTAAATTGTTTACCACGAATTAACACTACTGATAATATTAATGAATTTTTATAATTTTAACACGTCCTATTAAAGGGAAGCCCACACCTTCAACATCGTCTATTTATAACCAATTCGAATCAACTTCCTGAATATGCACCAATATTCTTAGTGAATCAGAAGTGTTGAAATTATTAGCTGCTCCCAAGACTATAAAGCACAAATCGATCTTGATACTGATCTAAAGTGGAGGACTCGGGATCAGTGAATTGAATCAGGTACGGAATGAAGATTGACATAGCGATGAAGGCTATATTTTTATTAACGGATCAAAAGGCAAGAAGAACTGGAGAACTGTACTGGCACAACAATTACTTTATATTCTTCGCCGATACTACCAGGATTACAATCCTGGAAATTGGTTATTCGAAGGACGGGAGGGAGATCAATATAGCACATCAAGAATCACAAAAATCTTTCGACGTTCCGTTAAAGAAACCAATATCAAGCCATGGGCTACTGTTCATAATTTATGGCATAGTTTTGCTACTCATTTACTTCAATCGGGTACTAATTTGCGATAGGTTTAAAATGTCCTGGGGCATAAGTCAATAATTAGAGTATTCAAAGTCCTTTGGGATCGTATTTTAGGAAATAGAAAAAATCTTATGATTTGGGGTATTGATTGAATTGGTTAATTGTAATGACGGAGAAAAGGTGAACTTGAATTTAAAAACTACAAATGATAATTACGAGAACAAAGAATAAAGACGTCATGTAACAAGCCGCGACCACGCCATCTCCCACCTTCGGTTTCGGGCCAGCGGGTGCAACCAGACTGATCTCTTCAATCAGGCTTTCATTGGAAATCATTTACTCATACCTCACAGACCATGTCCTAAAATAAGAAGCGCCCTACGCGCATTACGTAACGCGTCTTTTGAATTTCCCGTCATTATGGCGTAACTTACACATTGACAAGATTCCATCACGTTCCGGGTATTTCTAATATATGAGGTATATCCGGAATATTGGATAAGCATATAAGCGATCTATCCGGAATGGTGGCGGGTATATGGATGTTGTAAAACATTGATGACTACATGGAACTCCTATCACAAATAACCTTTGAAACGCTGGTCTCCTATCATAAACAGGAAGGCCAGGAAGAATTGGCCTATCTAACCATTTTATTTACAGTGATTATTGGCATAATAGGCTTTTTAGGGTCTGCTCAGAAAATAGATAGAAACGCCCGATTTTTAATACTTCTTTTCTACGTTGGAATACATTTCACACTGGTTTCATCCTTCATAGGCTCTATGAGAATTCATAGTGCCCTGCATCAGGAAATAAAAATTTATGTAGAAGCAAACGCTAAGGAATTTCAAAAAGAAAGTCCGCTTGTAGAAGTGCTGAAAACCTTAGAGCCACATAATGAAAACAACATGAAGATTGCGAGTTATTTATTGCTTGTTTTTGTGGTCCTGTGCATACTCAGTGTAGGTGAAAATAAATTTTTGGACTCGTCCTGGTTGAGTAAAAAAGCTAAATTCTCGTGGAGAAGGATTAAATGATAGTCAAACATTAATAGAATTTCTAAATAATAATGGTTGTGATACTTATAATAATAACTGATGATCAATAAAGGGAACGCGCTTATTGTATATATATATTCTTATATTTAAGTTAACTATAACCACTAGGAGTTAACTGCCAGCCATATGTCCGAAATTAAGAAAATTAAGATTTTTCTGGCCTCATCATCCGATTTGATTGAGGACCGTATAGATTTTGACTTGGCTCTTCAAAATAAAAATGATAAACTTGATAAAAAGGGTCTATATATTGATCTCATTGTTTGGGAAAATTTTTTAGATCACATTTTTGATAAGGGAACACAAAACGAGTATAATAAGAGCATTCTGGATTGCGATATTTTTGTAATGCTCTTTTTTACAAAAGTTGGAAAATTTACTTTTGAAGAATTCACAATTGCGCATAACAGTTTCTTAGAAACTGGTAAACCAACGATATTTACCTATTTCAAAGATGCACCTATTGATTCTGGGGATATTGATGAATCTGATATCCAAAGTATGTTCGAATTTAAAAAGAAATTAAAAGAGATTAAACATTATATTCCAGAGTACAATAATAGCGATGATTTAATAGATCATTTTTGGCAACAACTGGTTGAGATGGGAATAGTACCCCGAGATCCGTGGTTTAATCCTTGGCAGACTAAATATATCATTCCTGCTATTTCCGTTATTGCTTTAGTAGTGGCGTGGATATTATGGAGTTAAAAAATTTGAATTAAAACGCATTTTGCAGAAAAGATTTGAGGGTCATAGCATCCCGATCTTTGGTTAATAACTAACATAAAACAGTTTTTTTAACATCTTTCTATTTAGTGCTTTAGAGCTGTATAATGATCCCTCATCAGCGGTATTTATTGCTATTTCAATAGTCGGTAAATAGTGCTGTTATCATGAAATTTTTGAATCTCCAGTTTAGACAATCCTGACCATTTTCGAATAAATCATGTAAGACTTCAACTTAAATCATCGGATAAGGAAGTACATAAAAGATTCTGGGATAGATTGGCTGGGAATCTAAGTGACTTATCAAAACGTTTTACAACAACGTGTATAATCCATACCTTTTTATATTTTTGAAAGAAAATCACTAACTTTAAATCGTGTTGATTCCATACTCAGAAATTCAGCCGAATTTCTCGCAACGAAATCATACACGAACACGTTGGTGATCATTTAAATAAAAATAAAAAATGAAAAAAACTCCATCTATTCTTGCCCATCGGGGTCTTGTTACTGAATACCAGGAAAATACTTTACCAGCTATCCAGAGTGCGGTTGATAACCAATATTGTAATGGCGCTGAATTTGATGTTTTTTTAACCAAAGACCATAAAGTTGTATTGTTCCATGATGAAAACCTAAAAAGGCTTACTGGTATCGACCGAAGTATTTATGAATTGACCTGGAATGACCTGAAGACTATTCAAATATTACCGGAAATAGAAGTTGATGGTGGAATTCGAAAATATACAGGACCAGCTAATATCCCTTTATTGGAGGAGGTCCTGGAAACTATAAAGGGGAAAGATTTTTTCGTAGATATTGAACTGAAGGCATATGCTCCAAGTTGGACTAAGCGGAAAGTAGGAAGGGAAGTAGCAAAAATCGTTAAACATATGGAAATGCTTAATCAGATAGTTTGTACCTCCTTTAATTTTTTCATGCTTTATGATCTGGAAAAGACACACCGTCCTACTTCTACTGGCTATGCCTATGATGACAATATGCCTCTTTCCCTGAAGGTGCTCAATTGGTTGATGGAATCCAATGCAATAGGCAGATTGGTTTATTCTAATGCTGTCTGCTCAGAATATACGCTGATCGATAAAGATACGATTGAAAAGTACCATAGGCGGGATATGCAAGTTGGGTGTTTCACCCTATATCCCCTAATGCCAGGAGAAATGCCTGCAGAAAAAAAAGCCCTTTACAGCAAGGAAGTAAAACGCCTGGCTGAATTAGGGGTGGACTGGATTGAGACAGATCAACCAGAGTTGGTATGGAAGGATTTGGATGATTGAAGGAATCTTAAAACGATCACCAATACCAGCTACCTGTCCATACTCCTAAACGTCGCACAGCAGGTAGCTCCACCGCGCTCTTCAATAATGCTTTCATTCGAGATCATTTACTCATTCGCCTCACAAACCATGTCCTAAAACAAGAAACACCCTACGCGCATTATGTAACGTGTCTTTTGCATTTCCCGTCAGTCTGGTGTAACTTACACATCGCCACGATGCCGCCACGATGCCGGGTATTTCTAATATATGAGGTATACTCGGAATATTGAATATAGAATAAGCGATATTTCCGGAATGGTGGCGGGTATATGGATGTTCACTGACATTAACAAATATAAAGAAATGAAAAATATTGTTTTATCTCTATTAATTATAATAATAGCTATTGGGGCATGCGAAAACGATGAAACGCTGATTCCGGATTTTGTTATAGGCAGAAATGATTATACTACATTGATAGATGGAGATAAACGGGAGTATATCGTCCATGTACCTACAGGTTATGATGAAAACAATCCAACACCTGTAGTATTTATGCTTCATGGGGGGGGTGGAAATGGCGAAAACCCTTATAATAATTCGGGTTGGAAAGAAATGGGAGATATGGACAATATTATTACAGTGTTTCCTACATCCTGGAATTACTGCAGAATTGATCACACCGGCTTTGAAGATGAGATAACAAAATGGAATGGTTTTACAGGAGCGATGAACTTATGCGTGGGTGAAACACCTCGTAATGATGTTAAGTTTCTTTCACAAGTCATTACTGAACTCCATCAAAGGCTAAATGTGGATTCTAAAAGAATTTATATGGTGGGATTTTCAAGTGGTGCACGAATGGCCTTGAGATGTGCAGTCGAGATCAGCGATTTATTAGCTGCGATAGTACAATCCTCGGGGACTCATACAATTGACACGGTTTTTACCCCAATTCGAAATATACCAATTACCTTGGAATTGGGTAATCGGGATAATGTTTGGTTTAACAATGGAATTTTTCCTCCATTGTCATCATTTGACAGCTTACTGACTTACATACCCATTTTCAAAAGCGTAATAGAAATTCACTCTAGGTCATTTGATTATGAATCTGCGTACAAGTTAACTGGAGATCCAAGTTTTGTCCTAACTGCAACATTTGAGAGTATTCCTCCTGAAGAAAATAGGGAGTTTTATTTTAGCTTAATTAATGGGCTGGATCATTCTTACCCAAATACTGTTAATCATTCGATTTACGGTGCCGAAAGACATTGGGATTGGATGAAACAATATACCTTGCCATAAATATGGAAATGAACTCATAAACGTTTGGAAACGTCAGTGAACAAAACATATGCCGCCCATCCTTCCCATTGGGTCAGGCCGTCGCATATGTTAACGTTGTACAAAATCAATATGAAAGAAATTTTAATTACAACGGAAATACTTTTAGAAAGATATTTAAATTTTAAAGTTTCCGGCAATCATTCTATCCATAAAATTACGCTCGCTGAATTTGAAGTGTGGACTTCTAAGGTAGAAAGGTATTTAAGAAATATTACGACTAAGACTACCCGAACAAATGAGATTCAAAATTGGAGGCAATAATTTATCAAAAAGCAACATGTCAATTCCTGTTTTTTATACACCACAAAAGAATGAAGGAATTAATGTTTGTGATGGAGACGGTCAAAATAATTACTCTTTTGAAATGTTTATAAATCATAAACCCAAAAAAGTTCAACAATTTTGTTTTATATTAGACGTCAGGAGGAATTCTTGTCCTGAGATGGAAGTATTATGCGCCCAGCACGAATAGAACAACCGTTGAGACGTCTTTTTTTTCCGATCAGTGATGAAATTCATTTGGACAAATTCAATTGAATTTGCCCAAACAAGCTTATTGGAGACATTAATGAGCCGATCGATCTCACAAACCCGAATCCATGAAAAAAATAAAAATTACCGGCCAAAGAACGGAAGAGTCCAGACCCTGGCTTAGACGCCTTGAAGATTCCGGTGGTATAAAAAACACGAGGACCTATGAGGTCTTTAGGACCCGGGACACAGATAAGGTCAACATTCTGGAACTATCTGAGGAAACCGAAATGAGTTATCTCGAGTTCAAAGATGGCACAAAGTGGCTAGGAAGAACTGAAGAAGTTTCACGAATATTTAAGGATTATAAGAGCATGCGAGGTCTGGAAGAAGCGACTCGTGATAGCGACGGTGATGAGGATATATATACGTTACCAACGGATATAGTTGGTGACGACCCATCACGGGGCCTCTTGAAGACAATAGGCGTCCATTTTTTTAGTGTATTCAAATCGGCATTGCCAAAGGTTGGCGTAACCATACTGGCTCAACAATTAGACCGTCATCTGATTTCCATAACCAACCTGTTTCGCGTTAACGAGAAGCTTCAGCTCATCAACTATGATGCTCCACAAATCGATCCAAATGTCCCTTATCTGTTGCTCCTCCATGGCACAATATCCAGCACCGTACGAAGTTTTGGTGACTTAATCAACGAGCAAGGCCAACTTTGGCCGCAAATATATTCAGCGTATAACGGTAATGTGTTGGCATTTGAGCATCATACGCTACATAAAAGTCCATTGGAAAATGCGCTTGAACTTATTAAAAGACTTCCGGATAATATTGACCTGCATATTTTAAGTCATTCCCGGGGAGGGTTGATCGCGGAAATTCTTGCGCGGGTGCACACCAGCAACCAGGTGTTTACCGAAGAAGAAATATCCATCTTACAAAATGCAGAACGCACAGATGACATTAATATCATCACGAACATTAGGGAACAATTAATTAAGAAATCCTTGCGTGTTAGTAAGGTC
Organism: Saprospiraceae bacterium; assembly: GCA_965249735.1. GTDB lineage: Bacteria > Bacteroidota > Bacteroidia > Chitinophagales > Saprospiraceae > JANQSS01. Next base: position 254,205 of record CBDFMS010000020.1, read on the forward strand.
ATCAGAGTTGCCTGTCCGGCAGAAGGAACTGAACTGTTGTCCAACAAATTAAATACGTTTTTCAATGTCATCATTAACCTCACCGAATTTACTCCAAGTGTAACCGGGCAAACAATCAACCAGGTTGCTGATATTCTACTTCAGATTATCGAGCAAAAGGATGATCCTTCGGTATTACCCGGGTTAGAAGCCATGAAATCCACTTCCCTATTTAATCGACTGATGAACAATCGGGAGTTTGCCGTGAATAGCCGTCTCTCTATCGTTTCAGCTCAATCTAATATCCGGGGTGGTATGTTAAAAGGGCTGGCATATATTTTAACCAATTTAATTCACTGGAAAGCAAATGACTTCGTTATTGACACCAGGTCTATGTATGCCGGCATGCCGCGCTCTGCACCGGTTCGTCATCTCAAAATTAAGTCCGATGAAATTCATCACTTATCATTCTTTCGTCAAGCAGAAGTGCAATCCTCCATAAAAATGGAATTGATTGGTAATCCGGATAACAATCAGTTTGAAGAAAGATCAGCCAAACCGAGACCAACAAGCAGGTCCGGGAGACGTGCTTCCAAAAAAGATATTACACATACCAAACCCGTCATATTGCTGATTCCAGGATTGATGGGATCTGTTCTCTCAGGAAAGAATGATAGTGCTGCTTACTGGTTAGACGAACAATGCGTCGCAGGAAAAGCACCACATTTATCCATATTCAATGAAAACATTGAACCCTCAAATTTGGTCAGTTCGTCGTACTCCGATCTTGAGAATTATTTTTTGGATAAAGATTTTGAAGTAGAGATATTTCCATATGACTGGAGAAACTCATTGAGAGAATCAGGCCAGAAGTTAAAAGATAGAATTTCGGATATTCTCAAGAAAACAGGTGAAAATGTAAACGAACATATTCCAATAAAAATTATTGCTCACTCAACCGGAGGGTTGTTGATCAGGGATTTGATGATCAATCACGAGGACGATTACAGACAATTTTCTGAACGAGCAGGGTTTAAAATTCTCATGCTGGGAACACCCTGGAAGGGAACATATAAAATTGCCCAGTTTCTAATGGGGCAAGGCCTTATGTTTTCAGCAGTGAGAAACCTGTTTCAATGGGATAACGAGAATGAAATCAGGGACACATTCGCTTCTTTTGAAGGATTAATAGAACTACTTCCCCAGAGCACACATCACAAATACAGCGATGAAATAATAGAGTTTTCCAACGCTGGCGATTGGAAAAAACTTGCAAAAAAAATTGGTGCTAAATGGAAGGATTTGTCGGTAGATCAACTGGCAAGTGTAAAACGTTATTGGAAGAAAGCTGCCAAATTGGATGAGAAGACGTCAAAAGATTTGTTCAAAAATGTCATCTACATTGCAGGTCAATCGGAAGATACACTCAATCGATATTATTTTGATGAAGAGAAAACAGTAGCACTACAATTTGGCACAACTCCTCTTGGTGATGGAATAACAACATGGGAGCGTGGAATTCCAATTCATGCATCCCTTACCTATTTTACGAACACCTCCAACGGTAGCCTGACGACTGACGGGTCATTATTTAATGCATACCACGAAATTTTGGCGTTGGGTAGTACGTCCGACCCAACCATGAAATTACATTCGAATATTTCTGGTGCTCCACACCGAGATTCGTCGCTGGCCTCAACGCTATCCACCGCGAGCGCCTATACGCGTATCGAAGCAGATTTATTTGATAATTACGATAAGAAACAAAATGAAGAGGATGAACACTGTGGCATATTGAAAATCGATGTGGTCTGCGCTGATTTAGTAAAATCGAAATACCCGGTGATGGTTGGCCATATCAAAGGGCCTGTTTTACAAGGTGCTGAATGGGCAGTTAATGGTGCACTAAGTGGAAAACCTGAAATGATGTTGCGCCTGGGATTATATCCTGACGAAAAAGAAACAAGCGAGATTCTAGCAGGGAATGATGCCTCAAACTTCAAAGGGGCGATCATCATTGGTCTTGGTCAATTAGAAAACATCACCAGCTTTGTCATCGAGTGTTCCGTCAAACAGGCCGTGTTGAAATACGTTTTTGAATCCATTGACGGCTCTTCACCAGATTCTAATGGCAAGTTGATGGAGAAAGCGATTTCGACAGTACTTATGAGTTCGCATTATGGAAATCTGAGCACAGAGTCGTCAGTTGAGTCCATTCTTCGTGGTGTTATTAGTGCAAATGAAACCTTGAAAAATGAAGGTAGTCCTATTTGCATAGGGAGATTGGAGTATGTCGAATTATACGAGGATAAAGCACGGGCGGCTTTTCTGTTCTTAAAAGAATTAGAAAGACAAAATACAAATCTTGAAATTCAATTAACTGATAAAATATCAAACAGACTCGGTTCAAGGGTGCGAATTCACATGGACCGAACCTCTGAATTTCATCAGCGATACACGGTGACATTAAAGCAAGATTCCAAAAAGAATATTATCGATATTGACAAATTTATAGCGGAAAAAAAGCGTAATGAAAATGCTGAATTTTTCCCTATTCGAGGTTTGGAGTTCAGATCTTATGCCGGTTTGGCGAGAGAAGAAAAGGTAGAAGATTATGCGAATCACTATTTGATTCATACCCTGGTAGAAGGAATACCTGATAAAAAATGGAATAAAAGACTATCCAAAGCACTTTTCGAAATGCTCATCCCGAATGAGTTCAAAAGCAATTTTAAACGACAATCAAATATCTTGCTCGTTTTGGATAAAGAAACAGCTCAATACCCCTGGGAAATGCTGACGCCAATTATCGATATGGATGAGCCCCTTTGTGTCAGGGCCTCTATGATACGTCAATTCACAACGGATGATTATCCGGCAAGTCTGTCATTTGTAAATAAGAAAACAGCTTTCTTATTGGGCAATCCCGACACGAAAGGAATATATGAAGAATTACCAGGTGCAGAAGAAGAAGTCAAAACCATTGCCAATATTTTAAAGAAAAATCAATATGCCCTGGCATATGATCCCGAACGAATTAAAAAGCCCTCAGATTACATTATGGATTTGTATGCTGATGAATATCGAATTATTCATATAGCAGCACATGGGGTTTTCAATTCAGGCGATGAAGATCTTGAAGAAGGACAAGACCATACGGCTGGAAAATCCAAAATAATTATCGGTCCACGGCATCAAGATATCATTACCACAGAAGACCTGTGTAAAATGAACTATACACCGGAACTCGCTTTTATTAATTGTTGTCATTTAGCGAAATTTAATCCGGAACAGGAAGAATTATATAGCAATCGATATAAGATTGCTGCTTCGATTGGTCTCTCTTTATTGCGTCATGGCTATAAAATGGTCATTGTTGCAGGATGGGCCGTTAATGATCGTGCGGCCCGAGTCTTTGCAGAAACTTTTTATGAAAAACTATTCAGTGGCGACACATTCAGTATGGCGGTGCGTGGAGCGCGAAAAGCGTGTTTCGAAGCTGATAGAAAAGGAAATACCTGGGGCGCCTACCAATGCTATGGAAACCCGGATTACACGCTAAGTGGAGCAGGAAATTATAAAGATGACGATTCGCCATACAATGTTGCCCTGGAGGCCATTGTCGATCTTAGGAATTTTCGAAATAAGGTAGAGACAAAAAAAGGGAAACCATTAGAGTATTTTAGCAAATGGCTGGACAAGATATCGCAACGTATCACGTATTCTAATTTCAGTGATCACCCTGAAATTTTAGAAATGGAAGCAGAATGTCACGCTGAAATTCTGCAATGGAAGCGAGCCCTTGAATTATACGAAAAGCTCTTTGAGGGCAGCCACACCTATACGCTCAGTGCGCATGAACAATACTATAATATTAAGGCCAGACATGCATGCAACTATCCAAGAGGAGAGGAAAGTCTGGATGAGATTGATAGTGCCATAGCTGGTCTAAAACATATGCTTGGATTTAGACAAACACCGGAAGGCAACAACTTGCTCGGTAGTGCCTACAAGCGCTTGTATTTGCTCAACGAAAAGCATCTTGAATTGGCCAACATGGTTAAATACTATGAGAAGGCCTATCTACTGGCCAAATCTGACAACATCGCTGACTACTATTACCCGTTATTCGCCTACCTCCTGGCCCTATATTTCCAACACGATGAAAGTGCCGTGCAGAAAGAAGTTATCACAAAGATCGCACCAGGAGCGAAGAATAACTATATGTCTTTCTATGACCGAACAGAGGATGAGTTGAACAATTTCCGCATCGCTGAAAATTTTTGGGACGAGATTTCATTAATGTCAGTCTATCAATATCAGTTTATTGTTGCGAACAATGAAAAAAACATGTCTAAGATATTGAATAAAATGAAAACGATGTATAGAAAAGCCTGGAAATTAGGAGGTACATTTAAGCAACGCTCTTCTGAAATAGAACATATAAAATTTATCATTAAAGCGCTGAGTAAAAAGAAGAAAGGAGTGGTTATTAAAGAACAAAAAATAAAAGAACTTATAAACTTCAGAATGTATTTAGAGAAAACGTGAACAATAAAAAATACATGAGTAGAATTGAATATCTGGGGTTTGGCGTTAATCACACAGCAGATAATTACGTCAAACCATTGTCTTCATGCGAATCAGACGCAGATGCCCTGGCTGATATGCTAAAAAGCACCTATGGTTTACCCGTAACTCCGGCCTTCAAATCAGGACAATGTTTAACGGACATATTCTTTGCACGAATGAAATCATTGAGTACTGAATTGAAAAAAGGAGACACCTTGATCTTGTTTTTTTCAGGTCATGGCGGTCAAATTAAAGATACGAATAATGAACCTGATGAAGAATATGACGAAACGCTTTGTTTCTACGATCGCATGCTCATAGATGATGAAATTCATGAGGCCTTCAAGCGATTTGATAAAGGAATTAGAATTTTATTTTTTTCTGACAGCTGCCATAGTGGAACGGTACATCGAGAACTAAATAAAACAATTCCTCCAAATGTCAAATATTTTAACGAAGCACAGAATTTGGTGGACAGCCATCCGGAGATATACAAAAATTCTAAATCCAAAAACCATGAGAAACTAAAAGCTTCATTCGCATTTATATCAGCATGTAAGGATGATGAATTTGCTTTAACCGGAAGTCCTATGAGCATATTTACGGAAGGGTTAATCAAAGAGATAGAGGCAAATCCGGGAATCACGATAAGCGCACTATATAAAACGCTCGCGAAAAACCCAACACTAGCATACAACGAAATGACACCTTCCTGTCATCTCGAAAATTGGGATGACGTACCGCTCAGTGTAATTTTAAGAACAGATATTCAAGAAGACCTGGGTGAACAAACGGGAGAGGTCGACATGATAGTCGGATTTAAAGAAAAAAGTGATTTAGATAAAGCCCTGAACATATTACTGGATCTCAACTTAAATCATGAGGAAGTAGAAACGATAGATGAACGAACAATCGTGTTACAATTTGATCAGTCCAGGGCATGGTCTTATGAAGATATAAAAGAGTCCATCGATACGATTGAAAACCAATTCGAACAAAAAGGCCTTGACGTATTTGTCGAACCGGATTATGTTCTAGACATTCCGGAAGACCAACGAAAAGGTTCCAAAGAATTCGATCCAAACGTATTTTTGTCGGCATGGCCTGCACCCCAAAACGATTATTTTGATTGGTATAAAAAAAATAAGTATTCACAGCTGGAAAGTGCGCTGGCCAGCGTCCAATTTACTATTCCATCAGATGAACAAATAATTCGTATCGGTCACATAGATACAGGATGTTGGGAGGATCATCCGGCTTCGCCCAGGCATTTGCGTGTCGACTTAGGACGCAATTTTATTAAAAAAGAAGATGAGTCTGACCCACGAGTGGTGCCTGGTGCAGGCGCTAATGCACTTCACGGAGTGGCCACCGGCGCCATCTTAGCTGGAAAAAAAGTGAATATTAAAGATGGAAAATATGCGGGTTATAGACGAGAAATGGGTGCGATTCCATTTGCTGAAATAATACCTATTCGGATTTCTAATAATGTAGCTCTTTTTGGTGGAAAAATTCGAAGTTTTATTCAGGCCATAGAGTATGCAATAGAGATTGGCTGTGAAGTCATAAGTATATCGATGGGAGGTGCTCCAAGTCGACGAATGGCTAGAGTAATTAACCGCGCCTACGAAAAAGGTGTTGTTGTCGTGGCGGCAGCAGGCAATAATTTCAATGTAATCGCCGATATTGTTATTCCTGAAGAATTGGTTTATCCGGCGCGATTTGATCGTGTTATAGCGGTTTGCGGTGTTACTGCTAACCAACGTGCGTATAATTTTCGGGATGTAAAGAAGAAACTCTTCGACGATGGAAACAGAATGCAAGGAAATTCAGGTCCAGCGAGTGCGATGAAATATGCTATTAGTGCATTTACTCCAAACATGCCTTGGGCAACCATGTCCAAAAAAGAAGAAAACTATAAATACGGCTTTTCTGTACGAGGAGGTGGAACGTCCTGCGCCACCCCACAAGTTGCTGCAGCTGCGGCGCTTTATATTGTCAAAAACCGAAAAGCGCTAAATCAGTTCGACGGGACATGGAAAAAAACTGAAATCGTACGACAAGCTTTGTTTAACACGGCCATGCACGATGATGCCACAAATAAGATACACCGGTATTTTGGCAATGGAATTTTAAAGGCATCCAATGCCCTGGAATGGCCCGCGAGTGATAATGGATTGAAAAAGGTAAATGCCGATACGGTTGGATGGACAATAATAGACGAATATTTGAAATTGTATTTTTAATTACGATAGAAAGTTCATTTATGCACCTTGCTATGAAGAAAATATTTATCAGTTAGTTGAAGAAACGGAGCAAAGAAGTCGCGGAAAAATTAAAGCCATTTCTAGTGAAATGCACAAAAGTAGGAATAATGATCTCTACTGATTTTAATAAAGGCAATCATTGGCGAAAACAATTAGTGGAGGACATGAAATCATGTACGCACTGCATCCTTTGTTTTAATCCGGAAAGCGTAAAATCGGAATGGTTGTACTTTAAAGTAAGTGCCATGTCATGCAATTAAATAATTAAATAAGTCGATATGAAAATAGTAAAACAACCGTCCGTCAAACTTTTTAACTCCGGCACAGGACGTTCAGGCGCACCGTAATCACCTTTTAGTGCAATTTGCACCCCTGAAACGATTTAAAACATAAGAATGGAAAATGGAGACTGACGCGCATCAATAACTAACGATACAACCATAATAAGAAATTATTCAATTTATCCTTAAAACTAATTCGCATGAAAAACATAGACCTACACTGTCATCCCTCACAAAAAACTATGCTAACAAAAAACACGGGGCCAAATGACATTATTGAATTTGACACAAGCATTTCCATCCTTACAGACGAAACGGCCGGAGATATCCTGGATTCACAAAGTAGTTTAAAGCAACTCGGGGATGGAAATTTCAAACTGGTGTTTTGGTCCATTTACACCCTGGAACGAGAAGTCGTAAATATTAGCAGGATTGGTGAAGCAATACGAAATGAAGCGGACAAGGATCTCATTGATGAAAAGTTTCTCGATAAAGTTAAAAATGCCCAAATCAATTACTTCGACTACATGAAGAAAGAATGGTCATTAATGAAACAAGAATCCATCAACAACACCAAATTGAATCTCATTTCAGACATTAGTCAGTTACAGCCTGACAAAATCAATATCTTTCCGTCCCTGGAAGGTGCGCATGCATTTATCACATCTGTTGATGAGGAAAACTATGTAGATGACACCGTGATCGACCGCTTGAAGAATTTTTTGAATAGCGAACCTCTAAGTTTCATTACACTAACACATTTTACAAACCAACAATTGTTCACACATTGTTTTGGCTTGAAACTCATGAAAAAGAAGGAATTGGTTGGGTCAAACTTCTACCCAACGTATTTGTCACCAAAGGGCTATTCTGATCTCGGCGAAAAGTTCTTAAACACCTGCATCGAATCTAATACGGTTATCGATGTGAAGCATGTCAGTCTGCTCGGTAGACTAAATATTTATGAGCACATAAAAAATAATCACCCGGGCTATACGCGAGTGATGTGTTCACACGCCGGATTGACCGGCATGCCATTTTCAGAATTTTTTAATGACTGCCTGGTTATGGCCGAAGAAAAGCCAGGTGTCAACAAAAGTAAAGTCTTTGAAAATAGAGGACACTATATCGTGAAGTTGGTTTATCGACGAAAAAACGGCCCTCTTGGTTTAACATTTAATCCGCAACTGATCAACCTATATGACGACGATATCAGATCAATCATTGAAATTGGTGGAATCATAGGTCTGTCGCTCGATCAGCGAATACTAGGATCCAGTACATTTCTGGATCGAATTGGTCAATTGCTCAATTATCATACAGATTATTTATCGCTTGAGGCATTCTTATTGCTATGTCAACGGATTGGAATGCGACCTGAAGACTACTTAGGTGAAAACTACCGGGATAGACTGGATGAAGAACTCGTAACGCTGGAAGATTTGGGACTTGAAGCGGATCGTGCTCGGGGTGTCTTGGATTGGAGCAAAAAGCATCGCAGACGTGTTGCGCAGAGTATTATGCACATCATGGATGTAGGGGCGCAAGTGAGCGACACACCGTGGAATCATATTGCATTGGGGTCTGACTTCGACGGACTGATCGATGCAGTAAATTGCTGTAGAACTTCGGAAAAAGTACCGAAATTCAAAAAATCTTTAATTAAAGAGTTTAAAAAACTGGAGGATCGAAGGGACTATATATATAACATTTCACCGAAGGATTTGGTCCGTAAAGTTTTTGAGCAGAACGTGATTGACTTTTATAAGCGTTGATCTCCTAACGATGATATATTCCAACTAATGTCGGGCAATGTTCCAATCTGGTAACACTATATCGAAAGTTGGTCAATTATGTCTGGTGGAAAGACACAGAAAACAATCCGATGATTGGATGCATGACAAATTCGGGATAAATTAAATATTGAACGCTATGCCGTTATCGTATCATATTCAAATACCCGAGCACCGAGAATCATGCTTGAATGTACGCCGATTTCGTATGTTATGCGACATTGATAAACAGGACACGCATTGCCCCAAAGTTGATCAAAAGTGCATGATGACATGCCAAAACCGGGCGAAATGAGGCATGAGTGGCGGATATAAGTAAGTTAGCGTACATAACGAGTGTACTTTAACAAAGAAATGAACTATAGTAAAAAGCATTGTCATTTTAATACCGGCAGGGATCGAACAAAACATTATATTTAATAGATTATTAGTGAGTTACAAAATTTAATTATTTGGAGTTGACGTAATAGTTGACGAAATTGCGTTTATAGTGATAATCAACATATTAAGCATAGTCTTTTTTATGTAACCGTCATTTTAGCGGTCGTTTTTAACTAATTCGCCTCAATTCTAACCGATCTCGTGAAGTATGGGCTTCCCAGGTGGGCGCTGACAACTTACTCCCCTTTCATTGCTATCTTGCTATCGATCCATTTTTGATGTTATGTCTCAGTCTACTTTGATTCGCATGACAAGATTTGCGGGATCGTGTGCAGCAATTGGTCCACACAACAATTCGTGTAGTATTCTGCTCGAAATCCATGCTAAAAGCGTTGCCCCATTAATCCGACAAGCGGGAATGAATGCTTACTTGTATCGTCTTCCTTAAAACATATTCGAGACTTTCATTCACGTCACAACTTGTGCACAATCTTTGCCTTGGTATGCATTGAGTATCTTAACACACCATGTCATCTCAAATAACATCTGATCTTGAATCACCCCGCGAAGTCAAAGTCTTCCTCTGCTACCGACGTAGTGACGGAGCCTGGCATGCTGAGTGGCTGCATAATCGGTTAAATGGGACATCATACACTGACGCCGATGGGACATCATGTTCAATTAAGACGTATTACGACAAGACAGCACCTGGAGTTGCCAACTGGAAAGAGCTGCATTTTCCTTCCCTTCAAACATCTGAGGCGCTAGTAATAGTCTGCACTCCTGGAATAGCAAAGGAATTCTCCAAGAAGGACCAACCGGATTGGGTGTACAAGGAATTAGGTTGGTGGATCAAGAAACGGAAAACAGCGCCCATTGTAATTGATGCAACCGGCGAGGGTGATCGATGGCTTCCTGATTCGGTCATGGACAAATGGCCTGATATAAATCGGATTGATTTGAATCGTGAGGAAGCGCGGGCTGCAATAGAAAGTGGAGATGATTTCCTTACGACAAGAATCGTCGATCGGATCGTCGGGGGGATAAGGGAAAGCGAACGAGCTACGGTCTTTGAGGACTTAGAAAGGGTAAAAAGGTTGAACAAACGGCAGGGTATTCTTTTGTTCATTGCTGCCGTCCTGTTGCTTATTGCGGCAATTACAACGCCCATTGCCTTCGTGCAAAAAGCGAATGCTAACAAAAGACTAAAAGAAGCCCAGGCAAACGCATTGGCTGCTCAAGCTCAATTGATTTTTCTAACCGATCACACCAAAGCTCTAAGTCTTGCGCTCCAGGGATGCGGTATAAAGCGAACGCCAGAAAGCCAAGCCGCCCTTTCCTTTGTAACGGGGAACTCTGACTCCTACTATAAAGCATCCTTTGTTGGACAATATTCATTTGCATTTTCGCCCGATGGACAGTATGTGCTTACAGGAGGCTCGGATTGGACTGCCAAGCTTTGGACGCTTGATGGAGCAGAAGTGCGGTCTTTTACTGGGCATGAGGGTGCGGTTGTGTCCGCAGTATTTTCGCCCGATGGACAGTATGTGCTTACAGGAAGTTCGGACGCGACTGCCAAGCTTTGGACGCTTGATGGGGCAGAAATGCGGTCTTTTGTTGGGCATGAGGGAGGCACTTCAGTAGCATTTTCGCCCGATGGACAGTACGTGCTTACAGCAGGACGTTGGGATGCGACTGCCAAACTTTGGACGCTTGATGGAGTAGAAGTGCGATCTTTCGCGGGAGAAGGAGGCACTTCAGTAGCATTTTCCGCCGATGGACAGTACGTGTTTACAGGAGGTTCGGATTCGACTGCCAAGCTTTGGACACTTGATGGAGTAGAAGTGCGATCTTTCGAGGGAGCAGGAGTCAATTCAGTAGCATTTTCCCCCGATGGACAGTACGTGCTTTTGGCACACTCAGATATGACAGCAACGCTATGGAGGCTTGACGGAGAAGAAGCGTGGTATGTCCTTCGAGGGTTTCAGATCCTTTCAGTAGCATTTTCCCCCGATGGACAGTACGTGCTTGCAGGAGGTTGGGATGCAACTGCCAAACTTTGGAGGTTTGAAGATGGGAAAGAGAAGCCGTCTTTCGAAGAAATGCGGTCTTTCATTGGGCATGAGAATAGGGTCGGTACCGTGGCATTTTCCCCCGATGGACAGCACATGCTTACGGGAAGCGCTGGTGGAACTGCGAAGCTTTGGACGCTCGACGGAATAATAGTGCGGTCTTTCGAGGGAGAAAGATATGGCGAGGTCAATTCAGTAGCATTTTCCCCCGATGGACAGCACGTGCTTACGGGAAATTGGGATGGAACCGCGAAGCTTTGGACGCTCGACGGAACAAAAGTGCGGTCAGTTCCGCAGCATTTTCGCCCGATGGACAGTATGTGCTTACAGGGGATTGGGCTGCCACTGCAAAGCTTTGGACGCTCGACGGAACAGAATTGCGGTCTTTTATTGGACATGAGGAAGGGATCACTTCCGTGGCATTTTCCCCTAATGGACAGTATGTGCTTACAGGGGATTGGGATGCCACTGCAAAGCTTTGGACTGTCGATGGAATAGAAATGCAGTCTTTTATTGGACATGAGGAAGTGGTCAATTCCGTAACATTTTCGCCCGACGGACAATACGTGCTTACAGGTAGCTCAGATGAGACTGCAAAGCTTTGGACGCTCGACGGAACAGAATTGCGGTCTTTTATTGGACATGAGGAAGGGATCACTTCCGTGGCATTTTCCCCTAATGGACAGTATGTGCTTACAGGGGATTGGGATGCCACTGCAAAGCTTTGGACTGTCGATGGAATAGAAATGCAGTCTTTTATTGGACATGAGGAAGTGGTCAATTCCGTAACATTTTCGCCCGACGGACAATACGTGCTTACAGGTAGCTCAGATGAGACTGCAAAGCTTTGGACGCTCGACGGAACAAAAGTGCGGTCTTTCGATGTTAAGAGTGTGGTCAATTCCGTGGCATTTTCCCCCAATGGACAGCATGTGCTTACAGGCAGCTCAGATGGGACTGCAAAGCTCTCACTTGATGGGATACAAGAGCGGTCTTTTATTGGACGCTACAGGTAGCTCAGATGAGACTGCAAAGCTTTGGACGCTCGACGGAACAAAAGTGCGGTCTTTCGATGTTAAGAGTGTGGTCAATTCCGTGGCATTTTCCCCCAATGGACAGCATGTGCTTACAGGCAGCTCAGATGGGACTGCAAAGCTCTGGACACTTGATGGGATACAAGAGCGGTCTTTTATTGGACGTGTGTCATTCGATGGATCACATTACAAGGTCAATTCCGTGGCATTTTCTCCCGACGGACAATACGTGCTTACAGCAGGAGGTCGGGATGCAAAGCTTTGGACGCTCGACGGAAGAGAAATACAGAATTTCCGTGGGCATGAGAGTTTTGTCACCACAGTAGCATTTTCTCCCGATGGACAGTACATACTTACAGGATGCTTTGATGGGACCACTAAGCTATGGATGAGATGGGATCACATTCTTGAATCAGGATTAATTGCCTCAATGAATGATGACGACTAAAAATCCTCCCAGATCTTGAGAAATACACGATTCTGAAGAATCAGCTCACACCAGTACTAACCCCGTGGGAAGAGATTAATCTTCTGCAAAGCAAACTCATTGAACAACTTCGTCGCGCCCAGCTAACTGTAGACTTTCAGAACATCGGTAATTCGATACAAAATGTAATAGGGACTGATAGTTAGTTATAATAAATAGGTACAAATAGGGTACAGAATTGATAGATTAGCCCTGTTTGAAAGTCAAGAATAACTACATTTAGAATGTAAGTTTATTTTATCATAAAGACCTTAGTTAACCCTATCATGAAAACTCTAACATTATTCTTAGTTGTAACCTTTGGAATATCCTTGAACTGCATTTCCCAAACTGTAAATGACATTCCAATTAGGGATATTGATCTTGAATACGTGCAGATTGTAGAAACATCAAATGCGTTTACTAATAAAAAAAGCATCATTGAAATCGACTTTGGTCATGAGGGTAAGCAATGGGAATCTAATGACACACAAGTAAAGGATGAGAATGGTAAACCGATGGAGTTCAACTCAATGATTGACGCTCTAAATTTCATGGAAAGAAGTGGTTATGAATTTGTTGCCGCTTATGTTTTTAATAATGGTAGTCAGAACGTTCTCCACTACTTACTAAAAAAAGGGTGACATCGCGACATTACACAACCGAGGGATTTTTAAGGTTAAACCAGAAAAATTTGACGAATTCAAGGCTTTGGTTATTGAAAGTCGGAAGCTAATCGAATCCAAAAAAATGGAGAATGGTCCAATGAATTGGTGTCAGGATTTAGAAACAGATTCTCTTTATTATCCCAGCTTATCTCGCCATCAGTTAGTGCAATCAGTAAGGTGTCTATAGATTTGTGTTCCAGCCAATATTCAATTTCCTTTATTACCCATTTGGAATCTGCGGATTCTGGGGAAGCCATGTAAATCAGATACTCAGACTCGTCTAATGCTTTAACGATATTATTCCATAAATGGGGTGAGGCTGATAAACTGACCTCATCTCTAAAAATGTTCAGGTTTCTGAGCTTATACCAGGGCTTGGCAAACTTTTCAAGTGCCGACTGCAATGCCGGAGCTAACTTGCCATCGGCTGCATGTGAATAGGATATGAAGGCGTTATACATACTGGCAAATTAAGATAAACTAAAACTACCTAATATTATTCTGATTTTCTCTTCCGAACTCTACCTTCCTCTCGTCTATCGTTTAAGGTCACTGATTAATGACGTGGTACTCCTTTTCCTTGCCATTTTGTTAATATTAATGGTTTGCAAAATAAGAAATTGTCTCTCCTATTATTACGCCCTTAAAAGTTCACTTATTGCTGACGCTAAACATGCAATCCATGAAATAAGTAATTGCATAGATGCAAGACAGAGGAAAGTTTTTATCTATGATAGCTTAGGAAATCAAATTTCCTCATTAAAAACTAATGAAATGTTCACCATTGACTCCACAAGATTTTTGCAAACCAAATTTTGCGACATAAAAGGTAAATTGGCCAAAGAAAAGAAACGTGATAAAATCATTAGGTATGAATACAACGAAAATCATTTAGTTCAGAAATCATATTCTCAAACAGATGGAAATCCAGATTGGATTAAATTTTATGCTTATAATGAGATTAGTTTAATTGATTCTACTCTAAAAAAAATGGTGAAGCAATAGAAGTTGAAAAATTCTACTATGAGAGTGAAAATAGGCTTGCGAGAAAGACTATTAGCAATAATTAAAAATAACTTTTGAATCACCAGCACCAAGTGATAAAATTATCTTCGACAATTATAACCATGAAACAATTTATGAATATTTAGAGGGCGGCAATGTAATAATAGAATCAAAACTTGATGTTGATGGCAAAACTCATCTAAGGACTATAAAAAGAAAAAAACACGTTACATAACATGAGGTAGGACGCTTCAGCCACCACAAACTCACCTCCAAAACAGCATTCAATTAAAAATTTAAATAATTTTCATAAAAACAGACGTTTTGGTTAGACTGCATCGCCTACCTGGATCGTTATGAGCAACCAGACAATAACTTTATAAAACATTCTGGAATTTCATCAATGGTTTCATCCTGAAGAATAATGATTGAAATCGTCCGGTTTAACAACCTCCTATCGAGAAGACGGATGAATTAATTACTTCTAACATTTAAGTATAGAAAAATTAATACTTGAATATGTTCCTCAAATATGTTAACTTTAAGTAGATAGATCGTGCCGCATATCTGTTGAAGTCAAGCAGCGTTATTGTCTTACGTCTTTCGCTGATGTACCTTCAACAAGGGCATGTTATTTTTTTTGATCCCAAAAAATAAATAATGAAAAATCCTCGCACTTGTAATTTTCTGTTTTTTTTTATGCTATTCACTACCCTTGGTTATGCCCAGATGGGTGAGGTGACTATGATGCTACCGGAATCGGATGCATTTGTTGTCTACAAACCAGGAGAAGAAGATCCCGTTCCGCTACATATCGGTGATTTAGTTTTTGAAGGAGGATTGATTTTTTCGAGTGAGGAGGGCAGTTCATTGACATTGCAATGCCCTTCCGATGAAGAAAGTACTTTTCTCATTAATGGCCCAACTATTTTTCTTCTCCAACGCGGAACCTCAAATAATAACAGTGAAAATACATGCGGTATTTATCTCCAATTCGGTGATGTGGATGTGATATCGGACCTAGACACGTACGTGTCAACAACGTTGGCTAATATTGCCAGCAGAGGAACAACATACTCTGTAAGCGTACGCAACACAGGATCTTCACTTAGCAACAAACTGCAAGTATTTGATGGAAAAATTGAAGTGGAAACCAATTTTGAAAAAGAGGAGCTCACCTCCGGGAATAACCTTGATATCGGCATCGGGGGACAAAGTAAAACCATTATCTCCGAAATGCAATATTTGGAAAAAGCAGAATATCTATCGTACCATGAATTCAAAAAAGCAGAATACGAAGGTAAAATTACATCTGAGGACCACCAGAAGTCTACGCTTACTAATCTGTATTTAAACGTACTCAAGAATCCGGAACAAAAAAAATCCAGAGTTGAATTAGCCAAATTTCAGGATGACATCGGACAGGTGAAACAAGCCGGATATAATTTCAAGCGATCAAATATCAGGGAAAATGATTTTGAAACTTACAATATAAAGCCTTCTCAAAGGGTCTATATGGAAAGAGCAAATCCCGGCCAATCTGATAAGAAGCAAAAAAAACAGATTGAAAACAAATCCAGACAATCAGCACTTGATCTATATAAACTCAGTATGATATATATCAAAGAACGTAATTATGCACGAGGAAGGGAAATAGCAAAAGCGGCATTGGCAGAACAGGAACACAATGCCGTATTGACCACCCAGCAGGTAAAAGAATTGAAAATGGTGATTGAGCGCTACAAATAATTAAATGAAATTCACTATTCCAAAAATTAAGGATGAACGATTAAGAATTGCTGTAGCGATAATTCCCGCATATGTACTTTTCCTCATATTGCTCTATATTTTGGATGCCCTTTCTGAAAATGACATCCGACTCATCCTGCTGGTTCTAGTTCCCGTTCTTGCCATAGTTGCGATATTGGGAATGCCCCTGTACCGCAATAAAAGAATCGGATTAGGGGGCGGATGGATATACCTCTTCATCATCTATTGTATCTTTTTTGCCTTACTCTCAAACACGTCCTTTCTTTCTGGATCCCGAATACCTGTAACGGCCACCGATGCAACACCTCCTCCTAAATTATTCGGACTCGATATTGTTGAAGACTGGCATTTTCAACTGGCTCCGAAAACAATTTACACAGACAGCATCCTCATCATCGGCATGGAATCTGTAGAGACCATTTCACGGAGAAGTGATGATGTTCGTTTGAGTCCTTTGGATTCTTTGCGTGCTCTTAACAAAATTCGCCGAGGCTTTTTGGGCATCCTGAACCAAGCCATTCTGGAAAAAGCAAAAGCTGTTGTGTTCGATTATGTTATGGACGATTCGTCGGATTTCGACACCGTTTTGTCAAGAGCTATAATAAGTGCAGAAAAAGCAAAGATCCCGGTTTGTATCTGCCAGGGATTAGAACCTTCAAAGGATAATCCCGATTCGCTGTTGCTGATTCCTATAACACCGATAATAAGGAAATCTCTTAAAGATAGCCGCCTGGGCCACTGCCTCATGTACTTGCAAAGCGACACAATAATGCGCTTGGCACCAACGCAAATAAAATTCGGAGACGACGATGAAACGATTGTCTCCTTGTCACAGGCTGTGGCAGGATCGCTCGGTAATAATGAAGATACCCGTATCAATAGTGATTTTTTGTTTATTAATAATATAAAATCAGGTTTTGATACCATTAGTTTTAGGGGAAGTGTAAGTAAACTTCCTTCATTCAGAAATAAGATCATTTTTGTAGGCTCCCACCGAGTTAAAGATATCTCGAAGACTCCTTATGGTAAAAGGTGGGGTGTAGAAATTCACGCACTTTTGTCATCGGCTATGCTGGCTAATAACACAATCACTTATGCCAATAGGTTTGTCGGTTTTCTTATTATTTTTCTAAGTTGTTTTTGCCTTTTGCTTATTCAGGGCAGCAGCAAGCTGAAAGATCCCAAAATGTTGCTTTACGGCGCAGTAGTTCTTTCCATCGGAATTATTTTACTGTGCATACTTGCAATACGATTCACCAATATATGGATCGACATGGCCTTCCCATTACTGGCACTCTGGCTTTTCACTTTATTGTTGTGGCGGGGTGCCTCAGTTAAGGCCTACTGGAATGCTAAGAGAGAGGACCCTGAAATAGCTGACGGTATGTTTGATACCTTTATATTTCATCATGCCGCCGATACCCATGCTGTACAAAAGAGCCTGCTAGAGGAACTCGAAACTCGTGGACTCAAATATGACACTTATGCATGGGACTCCGATGCACCTGAAGAAGATTTCGATCGATTCGGGGACAAAATCACTACCGCCAACAGTATTATAGCAGCTTGGGGTCACGCAGAGGATGGCAAGGATTTTTTCCGCTTTGTGCAAAAATGTGTGAATCAAAAAGCAGGTAAGGGCGTTCCTGTAATCGGAGTCGTCGTTGACGGTGATGCCCGTAAAGTCAAAATTCCAAGATCTATATCATCACAGCAACGAGATGTCAGTACCCTAAGCCGTAATAAAATAAAATCCCTCAAAAACATTCAATGGGATATTACCGGGTGTTTACCACAACCTTTACAAGTATTCATCAGTTACGCCCACGAAGACACAGCTTTCAAAGAACAATTACTAGTGAGCCTGAAGGCCATTGAACGCGAAGAATTGATCCATACCTGGAATGACTCCAATCTTATCCCCGCTCAAAGGTGGAATAAAGAAATTCTCGAAAATCTTAGAAACGCACACTTGATCATCTTCCTCATTAGCCCCGATTATTACGGTTCGGATTTTATTGCTGAAGTTGAAGAACCTGAAGCCTGGGTCAGGCATCTTGAACACGATGTACAGTTGATCCCCGTTGTCTGTAGATTCACGGACTGGAGTAAGAGTAAACTGGCACAGTTTCAGGGGTTGCCCGATGGCGCTAACCCAATTGATAACTGGGACAATATTGGTCAGGCCTGGCTAAGCGTTAATAAGGGCCTCCGCAAAACCATACGCATTGCCAACGAGAAACGAAGGGAGAAAGGTGATCTTTGTAATTGAGCCAGGAAGCCCGGTTAAATAGAACACAAAAATGATGAATAAAACACATCTCATTATTTCTAGGTGCTTTCAATTTTAGTTTTGGTTTATCTCACAAATTAGAAATACCAGATCATAACATCAGCTATGTCACGATCCTCAAAAACTTTGAATATGTACAGCCGAAATTTGACATTCGAAGTACTAACAAAGCACACAAATCAGCTTCATAGCACATAAACAGACCTTTCCCAACACCTCCCTTCTCAAAACATTGCTTATATTATCTACCTACAATCCTGTCCAAAGCAGGACAGATTGAATGTATTGCGTTCTTGTGAAATGGGATGATATTAAGGTCAATCCCAATTTCTATATTGATAAAGCTTTTGACAAATGGGACGCGGATATATCAAACAAAACTAAAGTCAGGCCATAATGACAGAACAAAATTTCCCCAATTATTTTCAAGCAGCTAATAATATCTCAATATCATCACAGAGGAATTATCTACTTGTGCTGAAGGTGGATTTATTTGCAATGATTGTAGCAGCAGGATTAGCAGCATATAATTACCAATCAGTAGAGTCAAAGTTGATATTAAACATAATAACTGGATTATCTCTTTTTATTGGACTCATTTTGACTATTGTACTTCGAACTAAAAAATTCGAAGATGTTTGGTATCAAGGCAGAGCTTTGGCAGAATCTTGCAAGACCATAACATGGCGGTTTATAACCTGTGCGGAATACTTTGAGAATACGTTGGATCTTGACGAAGTCAAACACAGATTTATTTCACGAATAAAAGAATTGGCCAATGAATTTTCAGATTTAAATACAAACCTTTCTGCAAAAGCACTTGCAAAGCCAATTATCACTGATAAAATGGTAGAAATAAGAGCGCTCGATTTACAAGGAAGGAAGGAGTATTATTTGAAGTACAGAATAGATGATCAAAAAGAATGGTATAGTAAAAAGGCCCAATCGAACAAGGAATCATATAATAATTGGTTTACGGGTATTATAGTTTTGCAGGTAATATCATTCATTTGCATAGTATACTTAATAGTCGAGCCTGATAGCACGTGGAACATTATTGGTCTTTTAACAACTCTATCAGCTTCTGCTATAGGTTGGCTTCAAATCAGGCAACATCAAGAATTAAAGCAAGCTTATACCACTGCTACAACTGAACTAAATTTCATAAAAGAGTTGTCGAGTAATATTGTTACTGAAGAAGAGCTAAGACAATTTGTTTTAGATTCTGAAAATGCAATTTCAAGAGAACACACTTTATGGCGTGCTCAAAGAAGGAATTAGCAGCAGTTAACAAGCCATGACCACGATCATGCCTCCTAACATAGGTACGACGGGTATGGCAAAATCGTCAACAACAAAATTCTCCCCCACTTCACTTCACATTCCGCTGAGACAAAATAAAAAATGTTAAAAAGACGATTGACTTTTCACGGAGACTGACAGAACGGATATTTGCAGAAAATTGAATTGGACTAAATCCCATCAGTTTCAAAAAAACAAGGTCATAATAACTTAGGAATCTGAAGTTATTTATCATCCTTTTGATTCTTTAAAAATAGACGTAATGCCTTCTTCCAATGAAGAATAAGAACGTTTTGTATTGGATTCCGTGTAATTTAAAAATTAAAAGGTAGGTATAGAATATCCAGGTCAACTTCGATTTGGTCAGCAATTGTTTTCAAGTCAGAGCGATCCATTGGTATCTTTTTTTCCCCTGTCCCATCTGGATAAACGATAACGGTTTGATTTTTTTTAATAAACCCCTTTTTGGCTTTGGCATGTGCAACCTGGACACCATCATCACTCACGGCTATCCTGGATTGGACTGCCTTGCCTTCTCCGATCACGGCAAATAGCACTCCCAATAATCCAGAAGTCGCTTTCCCGGAAATCCCCTCGATCTCATCATATAAAACAAAATTTTCAAAAAATAACATCCGGTAGGTCACGATACGTTGATGTGTCACCTTCAGATTTGGAGTGGAAAATTTATCATGGTAGGAATATTTTGAGGGGCCTCCCTCTTCTTCCGGCCACCAATATTTTACATTTAAAGCAAGAGTAGGAACCGGGCCATTTTTTATTTCTGCAATCACTTTTTCTTTTCTGTGTTCGATTAGCAGATCTTGTTTGTGTTGATATGAGACACTGGCAAATTGTGGTGCGTTTTCTTCCGTTAATCCGGTTGTTTCCAAATAAGCTTTAAAATAATCTTCATGGCTCATGAAAAGCATTTTATCCAATGCTTCGGGTTGCTGAAGAGCCCAATCTACACAGTGTTTGATAACATTAACCTGAAACCGGGTGCCATTGGGAGTCATCGTAATATCATAACCATCCTGTAATCGCATGGCTTCATTGATCTGGTCTCTTGGAATGTGAAACATTAAAGTTCTGTCCTGGGATGTAGACATCAGGAACGTGGTACAAATCAATAAAGCTATTAATCTCTCCCGATAATTGGAAATGGTTTTTGAAAAGTGCATAGCTACAATATTTTCTCGACATTAACCATCTCTCATTATTAGAAATAATGAACAGTATGATTACCGGAAATATATTCGTCAATTTCCGGATGTAGGTTGATTGGGATCATCATATTTTGTAATTTAAGCATTATTTGAATACTATGAAAGGACTCTCTCCTACTCACGTAATGGAAAACTTATGAAAACCAAAATATTTATATCTCACCGAGGAGCTGATACGGAACTTGCTGAATGCCTGGCAATTGCTATTCAAAAAGAAGGGTATGATACATGGTTAGACATATGGGAAATAGGCCTTGGGGATTCCATTGTTAAAAAAATGAATACTGGTTTAGAGGGATTAAAATGTCTTATTTTATGTCTATCTGATACGGGTGTGAATGCCCCCTGGATCGGTATAGAATGGATGAGTACGCTGGCCAGAAAATTAAATGGGCATGATATTACTATGATCCCTGTCCGGCTTACGGGTGGAGAAACCCCGGCCATACTTGCAGATATCAAAGGAGTGGATCTTGTAGAAGACTGGGAAGGAGGTGTTGCGATAATCCTGCATGATCTTAAGAGAAGATATGGATCAAATAGCAACGCATAGTATCAGCTTATAAATGTAATACGTACAGTATCTGACGAATTAATTCTTTTATAACGATTGATCCGGTTTTCGGGTCAATATTAGATGATCGCTTTAGACCTTTATGGCAAATCTATTTATTGGTTATCATCCTGACGAAAAATTAAAAGCTGAAAAGCTTGCCAAGGCACTTCAAAATGCAGACCATGAAGTGTGGTTTGGCCCGTGGAAAATATTGTTGGGTGATTCACGCGCTGGAAAGATCACAGAAGGATTACAAAAATCAGATTATTTCATATTTTGTTTTACAGCTGAAGAAAACGCCTGGCTCAATCGGCAATTGATGTCTACGATGTCAAGACAGTTGGATGGACGCCCTATCAAAATTCTCCCGGCCCGTTTTTCAATGGTGGAACCACCTTATCTGCTTTCTGATTATAGGTATGCGGATTTTTCAGATGATTGGGAAAAAGGGTTTCAAGTTTTAATCAGCGCGTTGATCCCTCAAGAACCGAAGCATCCTGAAATCGTAGATGGGCTGGAAAAAGAAGTTCTGATTTTGCATGAGATGGAAGATACAGAAATCGCAAAACCATTTATTGAACGGATCAGAAAAAAGGGTTATATCGTTTACCATATTGGGCAAACAAAAGTGGGCGAATCTTATCACGCCATACCTAACAAGTTGCGGTCAAAACAGGTCCCCGTTGTCTTTTGCGCTACAAAAAGTGCTGTCGGAGACAGCTTCCTGGTTAATTATATCAACGGCATGGGTGATCAAGATAGACTTGATAGGTTGTTAGTCATCGTAATGAAAAAAGGAACCGCAATAGGAAATTGGAGCGCCAACACCTTTCAACCCATACCCTATTGGACGAATCCGGTTGATAAAATGGAGGACGTTCTTTCAGAATTGGATAAGGTATTTCAGCTACTCGTACAGAAGACCATTTTAGGTTCAAAAACCGAACTGCTGACCTGGCCATCCATACGGGAAAGTGCGCAATTACAAGTATCCCGTTTCATGAAAGGCGTAAAAATGACGACTGGATCAACAGGTGCATATAATCCTGAGTTACAAGTAACTCGTAGGTATACAGATGATGCGTTTGAGGCTTTCCTGAATAGTGAAAAGCAAGGCCTGGTTATAGCCGGAGAATCCGGCAATGGAGTAACGAACATAATGTGTCGCTGGACTGAATCACTCATCAACGAGGGACACTGTGTATATATTTATGATTGTCCGACACAAGTACCGCTCAAGATTGAAGAACAAATTGCAACAGACCTCAACAGCAATGCCTCTCTTTGGAGTGATGTATTTAAACGTATCGATTCTGTAGCTCAAGAAGTGCAAAAAAAGATAATCATTATCCTGGATGAAATTCATGGTTTTAAAGAAAGACAGGATGGACCTGCTGAGTTTTTGAAGCATGTTCATGCCCTGATTGAAAGACTGCCAGGGAAGAATATTAGCGTTGTAATGACTTGTAATCTATTTACCTGGAAAAGGCTTTATGCCGATTTCGCAAAAGACTTCCCAAAGATATTATATCATACCACCGATTTGGGTGGATACGTTCAAGTTGAAGAATTTACTGATAGTGAAGCCCGAGAGGCTTACCAAAAACATCTGGATTACTTTGTTTTAAAGACGACATGGGAAGAACTTCATACCCCTGTTCGCATTCAGTTGCATAAGCCTATTCTAATGAGAATGTTATCCGAAACACGTCGTGGTAAGACTATTCCTGATAAACAGTTTTCTATTAAGTTATTCGAAGACTACTATCTAAGTCGGGTAGAAGGGCCAGACAGTTTATTCCTCGTTACATTGGCAGATAGGATGCTCAATCAACAGAGTGCGAAAATTGAATTGGATCTGAGAATATACAATGATAAACTGATAAGAGATCAATACGAAGATCCTGAGTCAAGTTTCTGGGCTTTACAGAAAAAAGGCATTATGGTAATGTCTCAAGGTGGGCGCTTTAGACCATCGAATTATTCCTTTGTCAATGGGCGCATTGCTGCTATTGTTTTTGCCAGTTATTTAAAGTCAATATCAGGTGAAAACGAGGAAAGCATTAAAAATAAAGTTATTGATTTAGTCAAACAAGTGGATCAATTTCCATTGGCCCGGGATATCGCGAGGACATTGATAGTTTTATCAGGAGGAAGGGAATTGCATCAATCTCTGGCTTCTAATCCTTCACCTGATGTACGGGAATTAGTGGTGGAAAGTTTACGAGAGCTTTTCATCGATGATCCTGTGAAAATTCTGAAATGGTTGAAGTCTTATTTGAAAACCAATGAATTGGATGTTTGGCGAACAACCCTTAAATCGGCATTTTATATCGGTCCGGGTGCATCATCTATATTCGCAAAAGCAATCAAAGGAAATCCCGCATTATTGGAAGAAGCAAGAAAAATGCTTTACCTCTTGTACAAACAAAGTCATGATCCAGGAGAAGGCTTGATCAAACAATATATACTTTGGAAAAGTGATCCGGACTTTGTCTATCAACTTCTGGATGATATTTTAATCCAACTAAAAATTACTAAAATTTCCAATTGGCTCGGATGGCGTAAAAACTTTGATTTTTTCATGGGCCTGTCTGTCATTATTTATATTAATCACTGCGAGAGACAAGATGTAATTAATAAAACAGCAGCATTGTACCAACGACTTGCCATAGATAATACTTTCATCTTTAGCAACCTCGATAAAATTGTTGGCTTTGTGTCAAGTGCTTTTGCGAGACCATTAATGAATGTCATTCTTCATAGAGAATTAGATCAAATTATTTCATTCTTTAAACGCCCGTTAGAAGAAAGAGCCTGTTTAAAAAGAGTTGCACCATTATTGAACCCTGATAATTCAATCATTGGGCATGAGGAAGATATCAAAATGATGTTACAATCTACAGAGCTCTTTTATGATATCGCTGCAGCACTAATCCTTGGTATTCATGGGATTAAAAATTTTAAAACGACCATTCATTTCATTGAGTCCTGTATGAATGATCTGAATGACCATGGCAAAAAGATGGCGTTAGCCGCTTTTTCTATACCCTGGCCAGATACGCCAGAAGAATGGATCCCGATGCTGGAGTCTTCGACGCATAATCTGATATTAAGTGAATTTTACACTCCCCGAAAAATAGAGAAAGGCGTCTTTTCTGAGATTAACCTTGCTTTTGTACCCCTTGGATTAGCGTATGGAAAACGAGAAGGCGGGTCTACTTTGTCAATGCCGTTATTTGTTGAGGAGATTCAAAGAGGACTAGCGTCTGGTGAAGAAATAAAAATTAATCAATGCCTCGAAGCATTAGGTCCAGTGGGTATCTACTATCCCTCTGCTGTGTTGCAAACGCTCAGGGAATCTATTTCTGATTTTGAAGAAGACCGCATTAAAAATTCACTTCCTCGATTATTAGGTCTGATGCGAACTTTCTATTTTGATCTTGTGGATGAATTTTATCAGGAAATTGGAGTGGGTGCAGAAGTCAAAAGCCTTGCCCTAAAAGATTCAGCAAATACGCTTCCGGACAAGTATGTAAAAAGTCTCGGTTATTATAATAACGCTGTGCATTTTTCTATCAACTATCCCTACATGCGCAAGCGTTTATCGCAAGGGGCTTTTGAGCTACTTGCAAGAGCAAAAAATGAAAACGAATTTATATCACAGTATTCTAAAACAGCAGTAAGAATGTTTCAGGAAGTAGATGGCGATCTATTGCAATGGACTACAAGACCTGAATAGTTGAAAACGCAAAACCCTTATTCACCTTTATGATTCACCATATCGTAAGAGCAATAAAAACCATCTATTTGTTCATTCGCTTTTCTGCGATAGGTTTCACCATTTTTCTGCCCTTATTAGGTGTCGCGAGTGTTCATTCTAGACCCACTAATCTATTGTTATTTGGCACCTTATTAATTGCCATTTCATTTCACATTTATGCCTATATCCTGAATGATATCATAGACCTTGAAATAGATAAAACGGAATTCTTTAAAGCCGAGTACCCCCTTGTACGAGGTACGGTAAAGAAAAAATGTGCATTTATATTCGCGTTAATCATGGTGCCTATTTCATTCTTCATTACTTATCTTTTAAATAGTAGTTTTATCCCGTCACTTAGCCTGGGTGGCGCCTTTTTATTTATGACATTGTATAATCTTTACGGTAAAAGAATTTCCATTCCTGTTTTAATGGATATTGTTCAAGGTATAGGCTGGGCATTTTTGGTACTGCTAGGAGCACAACTCACAGGGAATACTCTTTCAGAACTCACTTGGATTATTGCAGTTCTTGCCATTATATATATATTAATGATCAATGGTATTCATGGCTCATTACGTGATCTTGAAAATGACTCAAACACCGGAGCCAATACCACTGCTATTATTATGGGTGCCAGGATGTATAACTCCATGGAAATCAAATTTCCAAAACCACTTTTAATGTACACGTTTTTCTTACAAGGAGTCTTTTCATTCATATCCTTGATGCCGTTGATCAATAATATTCTTGAATATCAAGATAGAACATGGTGGATCTTGTTCATTTTTTTGATAATAGCAAATGGGATATCGATTTTCCTTTTAATCCGTGCTATACAATCGGCATCCGTTAAATGGGATCTATATTATTATGGAATGTTTCACCTGGTATTGATCCTTGGTATATTTTTAATCCCATTTCTATTTACGCTCCCATGGACCTGGCTAATCACTCTTTTGTTTTTATACATTGTTCCGGTTGCAATGATTTTGTTCTTTGGTGGAGTAAAAGTGGGATAACTGGAGACCGGATATTCCATCAGAAAAAATAAACCTTCATGCGGAATACTAGGATCAAATCGTACATGCAATTGATTCGGTTGGAAAACACCTGCTGGTTTCTGGTTATGCTTTTCTGGGAGCTTACTTATCTGTCGGGTTGAAAGCAATGTGCGCTTCAGATGTATTCATCGCTGCAGTGGTGGTAAGCCTTACTACAGCATTTGGTAATGCGATCAATGATTATGTCGATGCCGAAGTAGATCGAATTGGAAATCCCAATAGACCTATACCATCAGGGCAGATCACGAGGGCAGCTGCGATTAATATTTTCTAATATTTTTGGTATTCGTGATATTAGGTATCGCTGGTTTTCTTGGTCTTCCTTTGTTTATTTTTGTATCATGCATATTAGGGCTGGCTGCATTATATAGTCTATTTCTCAATAGGAACAATATTGATTGGGAATATTACAACGGCTTTCCTCTTTGCCGTGATTCCAATTTTTGGAGCACTTCGCATAGGAGAAATTAATATATCAATATGGGTTGCCAGCGCTTTACTGTTTTTATTTCTCTTGCCCAGGAAGTGCTTTATGATGTGGAGGATATTGAAGGCGACCGACAGGCAGCAATTATAACTACCGCCACCTATTTTGGAGCCAGAAAATCCATCCTTCTCTATAAAACGATAGCCTTCATTTTTGTGATCGCGGCATTTGTTCCCTGTTTGCTGGATGGGCCTCCAATTGGTATTTATTTACGAGTATTCCATTCTCAATATTACCTACATTGTGGATCCTGTTTATTCTCAGGGGAGAGATTTCACCAAGTACAATGCACAGGGCAGTTTATGGGTCTTGGTATATTTGTTTTACAAGCATCATACCATTGATCCTGATGAATGTGTGATGCTGGTGGCACCTTTTTAACTTATTTCCTGCTCGCTCCTCGTACCTATCATCCTCCTAAAAACCTTTTAAACTTTTCTATCTTTTAATCCCTTTTAACCTTTTACTTTGATATAGCCGGCGCTACCTATGGTTTAAAGGAGATGAAAGCTACGGTTACAGCGAACTTGAAGAGGAACCGGGAATCTATAGATATTATAATGGCAAACTAACTTTCTTAGTATTTCAAGTTCCACAACATAAAAATGCTCATGGAATGTATTCAGTAACTACGAAAACTTTCACGGGAAAAGACGGAACTCTCTGGTTTGAAACCTATGAATGCGCCATTGGACACAATGGGAATTCCTTTAAGATAATAGGTCGTGATAAGATGGGGCTTAAAGACGAACCAAGACACATGGGCATCCGAGCTTTGTGTGAAGATAGTAAAGGCAATCTTTGGATTGGGAGACAAGGGTAATGGAGTTTTTATATTCAACGGGGACACGGTTGATTAACTTCAGTAAATTACATAAACTGGGTGAAAAAGTTATAAATGGAATTCCTTTCAACGACCTTTCTCGATTGCTGAAGACGAAGATGGAAATATTTGGTTTGGGGCATACAAGTCTGGTGTTTTGATGGTCACTCTCTAAGAAATTACACCGAGAAAGATGGAATACCTTAGATAACATCGATATATCTACAAGACGAAAAAAGGTGAGTTGTTGTTTGGCGGAGATAATCACTGTGGTGTGTATAGATTACAATGGAAGTTCATTTGATAGGATCTAATAATAAATTACGAATGCACAACAATGTATATGCGATAATGCTCCTAAACGTCGCAATCCATATACACCAACCGCTAACAACTATATTCTCCCCTAATTCACTTCACATACCAAGTGTGACAAAATAAAAAATGTTGAAAGAATTGTGATCAATTCCTTCAACATAATGAATTAGTATAGGGTTATATATTATTAATAAAGGATTATAACCAGCGTCTAACCTTCTTCAGATAGTGTTGCGACAAGATTAAAATGTCATTTCGATGTCGTCATAGATCATTTTATCTCCCAAAAGACTCGAAAAATTGACCTGATCCATATTTTATATTCCACTTTGATACGATCGAAGGAGGAAGAATTTTTCTACAAGCGGGTGGTAATTGCTGCTCCTATGAACCTCATGTCGGTAAAGGATGGTTACGGTTTGCCGGGACATAGCGATCACGACTTATGGATAAGAGCTGTCGATCATGCGCGCAAGGTATTGTTTTGGCGCGTGAAAATTTGTAACTTAGGGACATGTGATATATCGGCCACTGTTCCGGATATAACCTGATAGTTGGGTATATCTGGGAGTTGGTTCCAGGGATATAGATGTTGGCAGTACTTAGGTACGAAAAAGAGTTTATCAATTGCCAATTCAGCAATTAACTAATAGTAGCAAATTTCGAGTAGTATGTTAATTATTTAATTGAAAAATTTGGATCTTAACTCAAATTTCAAAAAAAATGAAAACAACAACATTCTAACATTTGTAGGTGATCAATGCGGAAAGGCTGAAGAAGCCATAAAATTTCTACACTTCTATCTTTCCAAATTCGGAAATTAATAGCATAACAAAATACATGGAAGGAGAGGCTGGAGGAACACCGGATTTTATCAAATATGGAGTATTTACATTAAATGGTACAGAGTACATGGTTTCCGAAAGTAATTTTAATCACACTTGGTCATTTACACCCTGGGGTATCACTTTTCGTTGTATGTAACTCTGAAAATGAGATACAAACTTTATTTGAAGAACTTTCTTCAAATGGAGGCCAGATTATGGTTCCTCTTGACAACTACGACGGTTCAGGGGATTACGGCTTTGGTAAAAAATTCGGGATGGTGTGAAGACAAATATTGGCATTTCATGGCAACTTAACCTTTCAGAAATAATTTAAAAAAACTGCCCTACTTCAGGAATAACAAAAATGAAAAATAACTAACTGCCAATCGAGTAGACGGCCCCAACAGCGGTAACTGATGGGGTGCGCCTCTCACACCACCGTACATACGGTTCGCGTATACGGCGGTTCACCAAATCGACGTTTGCATTTTATTATGGCAATAATGAAGCATCGGTAGATACCCTTTTCTTTAAGTCTAGCGATGGTGATTGTCGTACCGAGGATAGGGCTTTGAGCAACTGCCCAACCTCCCATTCTGGTTCGGACTCCAAGCGTATGCTTGTCCCTTGCGATCCCCAATCGAATTAGATTCTTTCGCTACGTTCAGGCTTTTTCCAATCATGCCAAATGCAATATCTCAGCTATTGCGCAACCAATTCGTCTAGTTTTTTAAGTTTGGTATATATATTCGCCCATGCGAAAATTATTTATCCATCCTCGTGCAACTACCGCTATTTGGTTGAGCCGTGCGGTTAATGATAAGGGTTTGGTTTTCTTGGTAATTCCTTTCAGTTTGCGTTTAATACTTGACCAACTAGCTGGCTTTACAACTAATTGGTATTGACCACGTATTCCCTTCTCGTAGGACGGGAACAAAACCATGCCCCAGCAGTTTGAATTTCACTGGTCTACGTATGCCGCTTTTAGCTCGATTTATTGGTAGATTTAATTTGTCTCTTAAAAAGAGATATATCTTGTTTCAATGCTTCGAGCCTCCGCTTTTGATTTTGTATAAATACTAAAATCATCCGCGTAACGCACGTATTTGCCACCCCATGATTTTCAATTTCTTGTCCAATACGTCCAGCATTATATTCGATAATAGTGGACTTAACGGACTGCCTTGCGGTATTCCTTTGCGGCGTTTATAGAGCTGACCATTTATTTTTATTGGAGCTCTTAGCCACTTACGAATAAGCCGCAGCGTGGTTTCGACATTTTACCTCGTTGTAAATTAACTGTAATAGTTTTTCATGGTCTACGTTGTCAAAGAATGCTGCTAGATCTATATCCACAATATCTTGGTAGCCATCATTGATGTATTCCAAGGCTTGTGATACTGCTTGTTGCGTATTCTTGTTCGGTCGAAAGCCATAACTCGACGACTCAAATTCTAATTCGAATTTTGTCATCAGTATTTGGCTCACAGCCTGCTGCAACCATCTTTCTGTTACCGTTGGTATGCCGAGTAGTCTTGTTTTACCCTGACCTTTGGGGATTGGTACCCCTTTGATTGCCGTCGCATTATAGCTTTGTTTGAGAATCGATTTAATTATCGTGTATTGGTTCTTTTCCTTGTGGGAAAATAATTCCTTTACCGACATTCCATCAATTCCTGCTGCACCTTTATTCTTCACCACCTGACGGTAAGCTTTATAAAGATTCTTCGGCTGTAATACTTTTGCAATCATTGTTAATTAAATAAAAATGTTTCCGTTGTCCGCTTAAGATTAGGCTAGCTAGGCCTCCTAATCGAATTAAGACATGATTCAATGTTCAGTCCTTCCTTAAGGTGAGTCCTCTACCAATTTCTCAGGCAGCTCGTTTCCATTAAGTACTATGACTTCTGCTGACTGCTCTGGTCTATCAATTAATGATTCCAGAACCCTCCCCAGGTAAGCACCTAATCTTTCCTCCGACTCCTGCGTCATCTACTCCAAAGAACTTGTTGGTCTCGGGTGTTGCAAAGAAGTGCTTGCTTACCCGCTCTTTTGAGCCTCTGTATGACGTTTCTGTTCGTCAGTGCCGAATTTTGCAGTCCTGCTTCCTTCAGTGTAAACCT
>CBDFMS010000021.1:0-308325 GCA_965249735.1 Saprospiraceae bacterium
ACCGATTTTCGGTGAATACTTTTACAGGAATTCCGAACATCAATATTCCAATATTTAGTTTCAACGAAGGGACATTGAATGAATCTATTTCACTTTCATACCACGCATCCGGATTTAAACTGGGAGAAACTTCGAGTTGGGTTGGTCCATGGATGGAGCCTTTCCGGAGGAGGTATGGTGTCCAGGAGTTCAGTTGGAAAACCGGATGATCAGGTGGATGGATATGGATATATTGAAGGGGATTATCAAAATGGAAATATTGATATTCAAACACTTTTTTCGGATTATGACACAGAACCCGATGTCTTTTATTTTAATTTTAGTGGGCACTCCGGTAAAATGATGTACTCTCACTCAGTAGATTCGGGATCAGGTGGATGGTTACTTTATCCACAGACCGATATCAAAGTCGAGGCATCATATGTTGGCTATAAAATTGACGGATTTATATTTACCTCCGGAAATGGGAATAAGTATAAATTCGGATTCGGAGAAGTAGAATTGTCGCATTCAAATAATACTGGTCAAATCGGAGACGGCGATGAATATAAGCATGTCACGACCTGGTATCTCAAAGAAAGTAGTTCTGCCGTAAAAAAAGACACGATACATTATACGTACGACTTAGAAAAGTACATATATCCTTATTTGTCATCAAGTAGTGAAACTACTTATGGGGCAAATATTCCGCCACCAAGTGGATGTCAAAGCGGATATACGGCTGAGCAAGATATTGAAACCATGTATACTGTAGTTGAATCAAGGCGGCTTTCCTCTATAACAACTTCCAGCAATCACCTGCGAATTGATTATATTTCAAATGACGTAAGAGAAGATTTGGATGCATTGACAGCTGGGTCATCAGATAAACCGAAGCGTCTGAATAAAATAGAAATAAAAAGTTCAGGAGATGTGACCAGCGACGACTACTGCAAAGCCTTCAACTTCACTTACAAATATTCAGACCCATCCTCTACATTTTCTTACGAGAAAAGATTATTCTTAACCAAAATTCAGGAGTCTGCCTGTACTGGTATACCACATCTCAGCCCAATAAAACCATATGAATTCACATACTATGGCCAGGTGTTAGCTGCTTTACCATCTTTTCCCGATAGGCTTGAGAAGGAAATTGATCATTGGGGTTATTGGAATGGAGAAAACAATGATAGTTTTGATAAGTTGATTCCGCATAATGGATATTTAATCTTGCCAAATGGATCACCACTTTTCTATAAAAATGGCGATCCCAATCTGGCTGCTAATCGCGAAACTAACGCGGTCTACATGAAAAAAGGGGTATTGGAGGAAATAAAATATCCGACTGGGGGTACTACTACCTTTACATTCGATGCCAATACAGAATATGGAATTGATCGCTCTTTAAATGAAACAACCATTGTAAGTAATCGCGTTTCCAATTGTATCCAGGTGAACGGCTGGAATCATATTGACGATGCAGTAGAAATTTCATCCATATCTATGCCATACGCTAAATACGATCTTATTCTTGATCTTCTTAATAATATTCCAGAAGAAGACACTTGTGGTTGCGCAACAAATGGTCGATTTGAATATACGATAATAGCCAATCCAGACTATGACGATGGAACTCCACCACCTGAAAGTACATTGACTGGAGTAATTCAGCTTCCCGGGTGCTCATCATTTGTGTATGTGCATCAGCCAATTTCCGATTTTCATTCAGATTTGACTCCCGATATTCCGTATGAATTTGAAATTTACATCGATGATGGAAAAGGTCATGTATTTTTTGACGTCAATATTGCCCAAACAATCAATGATGAAGTTGGAGGTTTGAGGATTAAGGAATTAGTCGCAGATCCTGGTGTTGGAGATCCCATCAAAACGGATTACATATACAATGATGGTGAGGGTAAATCCACAGGTAAAATACTCATAGAACCTTCTTACGGTTTTATGGTAACAGCTGAACGAAATCCAGGCGAATATCTATTATTACGACGTTTCAGCTCATCGTCCTTAGCCAGTTCCGCAGATATCAATGGATATTCATTTGGTTATTCAGAGGTCCAAGTAAAGAAAGATTCTATTATATCCACATATAATTATCAACTATCAAAACATACCATTAATGGTTTCCCTATCCCACCTATACTTCCAATATATTCCAACGGACATCTCGAAATGGAAAGACACTATAAGGATCTAACTTCGACCATAATAAAACAAACCGACTATACAGGATACATCACGCCTTTGACTCCTTACGACACCTTTGATATTGGAATCCGCGCTATCAACTTTAATTGCGGTGGTGGTGCATCATGGTTCTTATATGGTACATACGATGTCAAGAGACCGGCATCTTATCGATTGTCTCATGTCAATACAATGCAAGATAGTCGAAGCGAACATAAGATCATTGAATACAATTCAAACTCAGAAATCATTCATCCTATCAAGGAAATACTGACTGATTCGGCAGGTTTATCCTTTGAAACCTCATACAAATATGCATATGATTTTCCGGGAACTTATGACTTTCTTGTCGATGCTAACATAGTAAGTGCCCCTATCGAGACACAATTGAATAATGGCACGGCAGGGGGCGTGAAAATCGATTATTCCACTACTTTGCAACCTGGTCTGATCATACCAAACAAACTTTATCGTATGGATGCCAGTAGCAATTGGAGGTTGGACAAAGAAGTGGTCGATGTTGATGTAAATGGCTATCCTCTTGAAGTATGGAACCGAATACAGGCACTAAACATGCTGTATACCTGGTCGAGTCAACCTGACAAAAAGGGACAATTAGATCAAATGAGTCATGGCACCCGCCAAACGCAATTCAAGTATAAAAACCGGATGCATGTTGATACCATAATAAATTTTGATGGCTTAATATCGACATACACTTATGATGATCTTCAACGGCTCGAATCTGTATCTGATAGAAATGGCAATCGAACTATTTCATACGCATATGGTTTTGGGCAGCCTCAATCCGGAGACACCTATGTAAAAACGACATCATCATACTCACAAGTGACCGGAAGTAGTTTTACCAGTGATATTTCATGGCAGTATTTTGATGGTTTGGGTCGACCAATTCAAGTCGTTAGGCAGGCTCATAGCCCAGATCAGTATGACGTAGCTTTTGCGACGGCATATGATAGTGTGGGACGAGTGTATAAATCATTTGAAGCTTGGGAATCTCCATCTGAATCCGATGGAAGTTATAAGCCATTCATCACTGGTACATCGCATGATCACACACTGACTGTGTATGAGAATTCCATTTTAAATCGACCAGTATCAGTTAAACCTCCGGATTGGCATGCAACGAGCTATTCATACAGCACAAATAGTACTAATGAGGTCTATGACTATAATTTAGGTGAGTATCATCCAAATGGGTCATTGATCAAGAATGTTACTACTGATCCTAATGGAAACAAAGCAATAGAATTTGTAGATTTAAGAGGAAGAAATGTCGCGTCCTGGTCCATGTCAATTAATGGAACAACCATCGCTAAGACAAACATGTTATATGACGATCGGAATCGCATAACTGACATCTTGCCTCCGGGTAAAACATTGTCTGATCCAGGAGAAATTTATTCTTTTACTTATGATGAAAATGACAAGGTCTTAGATAAAAAAAATCCAGACAAACTCTCGATTCTCTATAGATATAATGATCGCGATTTAGTTGATTCTATCAAAGATGGTATGCACAATTGGGTAGTTTATAATTATGATAACTATGAACGTGAATTGGATAGTAAATATGGGAATCAATGGATTTCTAAAAATTATTATGACGGTAGCCTACCCATAGAATTGGGAAAATTGACAAAAGAGGAGTTATATCATGCTACCGATCAATTGAACACACAGAATTTTTTCTATGACCAGTGGGGTAGATTGGACAGCGTTCAAGGAGATCATCATGAATGTGATCCATCTCGAAGCGAACCTTGTTATAAGAATTCAAAAATGTATTTCGATTATGCGGACAACGTGTTGAAAAATGTGAATTACCTAGCGTTTAACGATAATTCAGCGCATCAATATTCGGATAGCATCACCTACGATCACGCCGGACGTATGACTGATCATTATTTTACGGTTAATGGCGAACAAGAGAAAATAGCAAACCATACCTACACAGAAAAAGATGAACTAAAAAAGAAGAATCTCGGCTGGACAGGCAGTAGCTATTTACAAACCCTAGACTTTGAATATTTAGATAACGGGTTTTTGAGTTCTATAAATCAGCCATTGACAGATCCTTATTTACCGTATGTCAGTTGTATTACGGGTCCTGGAGGAGGATCAGAGAACTTCGTTGCCGGAGACTTGTTTTATATGGAATTAGGCTATGATGAATCGATTCAACCAGACCTTCCATTTGCTTTGCGTAAAAATGGAGACATCAGTCAGATGGTTTGGCAGACGGCAGGTAGGCCGCGAAGCGGTTATGGATTTAATTACGACTATCTCAATCGGCTCACCGATGCTAATTATGAGTCCATCAAAGCTAATGATGATTTGGATGAGGGTCAAGTTGATAAATATGATGCCCATATCACCTATAAAGACAAATTGGGAAATATATCTAGCCTCAGTCGCAAGGGTGTGGTGGTTGATACAACTCCATGTGCACCAAAGGTGATTATTGATGAATTAGAATACACATACTATGATAGCAGCAGTCGAATTAAGGATATTTTAGATGATGCAGAGGAGTATAAAGAGGGATATCCTGGATACGATGTAAGCACAGCTGATTATGATTATGATGACAATGGTAATATGACCTATGACCCATCCCGAGGTGTTAGAATAGTTTACAACAGGCTCAATCTACCGGACAGTCTCATTTTTGATGATGGAAAGATCATTGTTAATCTCTATGATGAAGCCGGAGCTAAACTGGCCCAAAGTCAGTATCTGGCTGGCGGCATCCTGGCCGAACGCCGGGATTACATCGCCAATGTGGAGCTGGTCAATGGTCAGGTTCAACTTGTTCATCACGATGAAGGCCGTGTTATTAAACAAGACGCCCCTTCAATCTACGTTTTACCTGATACGATAGACAATGAAAAGCTGTATTTTTATGCAGATAAGTTATATGCACCGAGTGTGATTTTGGGAGCAAGTGATGTTAGATTGGAGAGTCGAGATACGCTCACGCTTGTACAACCGTTTCGTATAATAGACGACACTATGGTCCACTTTGAAGCCCATATTGACACCATATCACCGGATACAGGCTGGCAATGGGAATACTATATTAAAGATCACTTAGGTAATATTCGAATTAGTTTTGCAGATTTAAATAATGATGGATTAATTACTGTAGCGCTCGACAGTACGAATGAAGTGCTGGAGGAAAATCACTACTATCCATTCGGCTCTAAATTCAACGGACCCTGGCTCAAACGGAAAAACCGCGGACTCGATAATAAATATTCATTCAATAG
Organism: Saprospiraceae bacterium; assembly: GCA_965249735.1. Taxonomy (GTDB): domain Bacteria; phylum Bacteroidota; class Bacteroidia; order Chitinophagales; family Saprospiraceae; genus JANQSS01. The sequence goes on from CBDFMS010000021.1 coordinate 5,478, forward strand.
TAATGAAGAAATTCCTTTTGTAAAGTATATGGACTTCAATGCCAGAACCTATGATCCATTGATCGGTAGATTTTTACAAATTGATCCACTTGCTGACGCCGCTCCTGACTGGAACCCGTATCGTTTTGGATTCAATAACCCAATAAATTATCTTGATCCTGACGGATTATTTGAAGACAAGGACGCGGCAAAGAAACATGCCAAGGAGAAGAATATAAAAACAGGATTATTCAGTCGCAATAAGATTAAGGAGCAAAATGACGGATCGTATGCTATAGAAAATAAGCGTGAAAACTCCATCACACAAGATTTTGGCGGAGAAATTGGTGTTCAAACCGGCGTGAGCGTTGCCGCTAACGATGTAATGTCTTTAAGGTCCGAAGATGGCGGTTTGTTGGATAGAATGGTGAGTGGGTCCAAGATATTTGCTGAGCATAGAGATGGAACGGAAACAGAAATAACGCCTATTACTGGAACGGCGCCTGGACCCGGGAAGGCCGTTAAAGGTTATAAACATGTAAAGACAATTGGAAAGAAATATAAGGTTTTTGAAAAAGTTGTTAAATCAAAAAAATTAGGAGGACAGGCTCGAGCAGTTTACACCAAAGTAAAAAACAAAGCTGGAAAAACTGTGCGATTCTTTAAAGATTCTTTTAAACGAGATGGGAGGCATTACGAACGAGCTAATAAATACCCTAGAAAAAGTAGGTCACGAAAACGAAATTAAAATGACCAGAGACAAAATGACATCATTTATCAAGAAAGGCTATTTCACTGACGAATTCAGCCTAGAGTTTAAAAACGAAATACATTCATATATAGAAGAGGTAATGACTAAGAAAGGTTCTGTACAAATCAGTGGTTACGTTGATGAAGAAGATGAATATTTTAGTAGGTTAGACTTAATTGCATTGTTGACTTATTATTTAGACAGGTTAATATTTGAATGGGACTTGGAATATATGCTAAGATTTCTTGAATTCAACATTGACGACAACGATGAAAAAATAAATGAGGTTTTATTCAATTTTTCTGACCCTTATTTAGGATACCCTATAAATGACCAAAATGTAGAGAAATCGATATCGTTTCTTCTTGACAAGACTTGTCAACTCGACTTGACTGAAGAAAAGGAATTAAGAAAGGGATATAGAAGCGTTTTTTTAAGAACAGGAGAGCAACCTTTAAATTAAGACGCATAAGCTTTTTGTGCTTTAAAGTCTCTGACAAGTGCATCGAGGGCCCGAAGCACAAAAGAGCGATCTTCGGAATTCATTTTAGAGATATCCTCAATTCTTTCCAGGGTAGATTGATCTAACTCCAGATCTGTATTACCGGTGAGGTAATCCAATGACACGCCAAGAATTTTGGCCAGTTTTAATGCTACGCCAACTGAGGGAGTAGCTTCCCCTCTTTCATATCTTCCGATCACTGGTGCCTTGGTGTTTATGTAAGCTTACATTCCAGTCGGATCAGTGATATACGTTTCAGGGGTGTGTCTTCGTTAGATAGATTTAAACCATCAATCGAGACCTACAATCATCTACAGTAGTCGTTAGCATTTTGTCAATTGACGTTTTTGAATTGTCAAGCAAACTTTAACATTTTGTCAATTGACACTTATTGATCTTTTTTTGAACATTTTATACATTTACAAAATGATGATATGTATTAGTCGCTGATAATTAGTAACTTATCGTGACATTAAAGTGTTATCTTTATGGTCGGTCTTTACCAATGGTAGGGAACTAGCAAAGGTCTGGAACGCTGAACCAGTTAATCAGCGTTCATTTTTTATCCATCCACCACTATCCTCCCAATTTGGACTATTTTTTACTTTTTCCAGATTTCCATCTTCTAAATTTTGATATGCAGTTATGAATCTTGCCTGATTCACACCAACGAATTTTATGACAATTAAATAGTCACCTTTGACCACTGTCACTCTGCTATTATCAGAATAATCTTTAGTTCTTTTGTGGGCTTCCCTTTAATAGGACGTGTTAAAATTATAAAAATTCATTAATATTATCAGTAGTGTTAATTCGTGGTAAACAATTTAACGTAGCCGGTATAGAATGATCGCTGTTGTTGTTTTCCACAATTAATGCTGCCTGTTGCGTGTAGAGTGTTGGAGGTAAGTTGTTCAGCGCATCATGTGGCCTTAAATTGTTATAGTCCTCCAACCATTTCTCCGTTAAGATGCGCACTTGTCTGAGTTCTTCAAACCAATATGCATTTAAAACGGCGGTACGGTAGCTTTTATTAAATCGTTCGATAAATCCATTTTGACTTGGCTTTCCTGGTTGAATAAATAGAACGGCAATATTGTTATCAGCACACCAGTCTGTAAATTCAGCGGACGTAAATTCTGGGCCGTTGTCCACACGTATTCGCTTTGGCTTGCCTTTAAAGTATATTATTCGCTCCAGCACTCGAATAACTCTTGTGGCAGGCAAAGAAAAGTCTGCTTCAATAGCCAGTGCTTTGCGATTAAAATCATCCATGATATTTAATGTGCGGAACTTGCGCCCATTTTCTAATGCATCACTCATGAAATCCATTGACCATGTTTCATTCATTCGGCCTGGGACTACTAATGGGACTCTGTTTCGACTAGGTAACCGTTTTTTGCGTTTAACCTTTATGTTCAAATTCATTTGTTTATAAACACGATATACCCGCTTGTGATTCCATCTCATGCCTGCTAATCTGATCCTGTGAAAGAGCTTCCAAAATCCGTTTGTCGGATGCCGCTTGGATAACTCAGAGAGCATGCTAATAACCTGATCGTCTTGCGATTCTTTGAGTTTGTAGTAATAAACAGACTTGCTCAAATTAATGACACGACAAGCTTGTGTGATATTTACCTCGTACGTTTCCATGATTCCCTTTGCTATTTGCCGTTTAGCACGAGGCTTTAGAACTTTTTTTCAATCACATCTTTGAGAATACGATGATCTAAACTCAGCTCTGCATACATGCGTTTCAGTCGTTGATTCTCCAGCTCAAGCTCTTTTAATTTCTTCAACTGAGTAGTTTCCATGCCACCATACTTCTTGCGCCAGTTATAAAAGGTAGCTTCGCTGATACCATTTTCACGACACAAATCAGAAGTCTTGCGACCAGCTTCATGAGCCTTTAGAATCGATACAATCTGACTTTCTGTAAATCTTGATTTCTTCATGACAATTCAATTTAATACTTTAGTTTTGAATCGTCCAGTTTTTGGGGAAGCTTTCACTTTTATTCCATCCTTTTTTTATCAGAGCTTCAGGGTCAGCAAGGGCTTCTCTTATCCATAACATCTTTTCACAACGGTTATAAGACAATATGGACTTGTCCCCTTTCTTCCAGTCGTCACTTTCATAGAAGGCGTGGTCAAACATATCTTCAAAAAATTTGACTCTTACATTATCAAAAGTGAAAATTGGTTTTAATCTATTACAATACTCATCTTTCCACAATTGTCGAAGATCAGCTTCAGACATTCGATATGACTTTATCTTCTTGTATGCCATTACCAACCCCCTCTAAGATCAATTTCGAAGACATTAAATTTATTCTCACTTCTTGGTGTAGGTCCTACTGTTCTATTCAAATGAACTTGTTCGATCCTTTCAATTAGGGTCCGCTTAGCAGCACTTGTTGTCTTACGATTGTATTTGGCTGACACAAGCCCCGTCAATAGATCTGCTAGTTGAATACCGAGACTCTGCTCTGATGGAAGTCCTTGCACTCGGCTAATCATCGAAGTTAGATTCGCATTGTTGAGCACCCGGTTCAATTCATTCAATCTATTCCGATCGCGGTTAACCTTGTGATCAAGAAAAATATCGTATTGATTGAAGTCCAATATCCAATGGTGGAGTAGTTGATAATAGAATTTATAAAATCCCAACTCACTATCACCAAGATGAAATTTGTAGTTGTTAATTTTACTAGTATCCAAAACTATTATTCTAAAACGCAAACTTTCGGTACTGAAAAAATAATCGACTAATTCATTATAGAAGCGAATGCGATTTGGAGACACCTTATTCCACTTGAACTCCCCATTGATTCCATGGCTTGCTTTTATTTCATGTATCGACTCTTTGAAAGTGTTTCTAAAGTCAGAAGGCATCCATATTCCTCCAATTGACGCATAGTCATGCGCCTGCGGATCAAACAGGGCTTCGGCTCCACTTTCGTCACAGTAAATTTCAAATCTCATTTCCTATGTTTTAAATAATAATCATTGATCTATTGTTTTAAATGTCAATAGTTTTGGATAAATGAAATTAATGGAATTTTTAACTACAGGGGCGAATTCAAACAAAAAACGACAACCAACCCGACACCTAATAAAAAAAGCGGCTGATAACTTATTGATTATCAAGCCGCATTTCTTTTCCTAGTAGCCCCGCCAGGACTCGAACCTGGATCTAAAGTTTAGGAAACTTCTATTCTATCCCTTGAACTACGGGGCCAACTGATTGTGGTCGCACATTATTCGCCAATTCTAAGCCAATACGATCCGCCATGGGTTTCAATATCGGAAAAATATGCATCAGACCATAGATTAGTATTCATGAATCCCTGTAATTCGGAATCCCGAGAAATAAAAATATTTGGCAAAAGAGTTTGATAGCGTTGAGGATTTGACATAATAAAGGCCGCTAACATATACTGTTCAGAATAGGCGCGGTCGCACATGTCCTGCGGATAATCATAAGGCAAATAAATATCGTGTATTTCTACGACCACCCCTTTTGGCAATTTTGGTAAAACCTCCATAAAAAATACAGTGGCATCTGAATTTGGAAAGACCCGATGGGAATTATCGACAAAGACAATATCATTTTCCTCTAATTCAAACAGGAAATCAAAATCAGCCTCTTCAAACTTCACTTCATGTACCCGATCCGCCAGGTTTCTAATTTCGGCGCGTGGGTGGGGGTCGATTGAAATAATTTCTGTGTCCGGACTCAGTTTTTGCTTCGCCAAATAAGCCACCTTGGTTGAGTTGCCCGAACCTATTTCAACATAGCGCCGTGGCTTGAGCTCTCCTATCATGCCATAGAGCGACAACATATCCAGTCCAGGTAAAAAGCCATTAAAATAATGTGGACGACCCGGATCTGTTTCGTCTGACGCGTTTTTTTGAATCGCTAAAAAAACATCCTTGTGTTGAATAAATTTCTCTAACAAAGTCTGATACGTTTCGCGACCGTTGTCTATTAACTTATATAATTGTTCATGGGCCGGCTTGCCATAACCATATCGCGGTTTGAAATCTGTGATATACTCCAGGTGTATCGTCTGGTGACGAGGTGAAAATAATTTTGCTATATCTTTTAAGCCCGGCATAATGATTCTGAAGTATGATTTAATTATTCAACAGTCGGCCAAACAATTCCCTCTCGAATGACTCCACTTATTTCATCAATAGAAATACGGCGTTGTTCGAGTGTGTCGCGATCACGTATCGTCACCGTGTTATCTTCCAGTGTATCAAAATCCACTGTTACGCAGTAAGGCGTTCCAATGGCGTCTTGTCTTCGGTACCGTCGTCCGATGGCGTCTTTCTCATCGTATTGACAATTAAAATGATGTTTCAACTGATTAAATACTTCCGTCGCTTTGGATGTTAATTCCTCTTTATTTTTCAACAACGGGAGGATGGCACATTTTACGGGAGCCAATGCCGGGTGTAGTTTCATGACTGTTCGCTCAGCCATTTTTCCGCTCGCATCAGGTACTTGTTCCTTCACCAAACTGTTGCCAAACACGGCCAGGAACATGCGATCCACACCGATGGATGTTTCAACCACAAAGGGGGTATAGTTTTCCTGGAGTTCGGGATCGAAATACTGTAATTTTTTTCCTGAATATTCTTCGTGTTGTTTCAGATCAAAATCCGTCCTCGAATGAATACCTTCTAATTCTTTAAATCCAAATGGAAATTTAAATTGGATATCGACCGCTGCATTGGCATAATGTGCCAAATTATCATGATCATGGAATCGCAAGTCATCATCTGACGTACCCAAGGCTTTATGCCAATTCATGCGATGTTCTTTCCAATGCCGATACCATTTCATTTCTTCACCCGGGCGAACAAAAAACTGCATTTCCATTTGTTCGAATTCCCGCATGCGAAAAATAAACTGGCGCGCGACAATTTCATTTCTAAATGCTTTTCCTATTTGTGCAATACCAAATGGAATTTTCATTCGATGCGTTTTCTGCACATTTAGGAAGTTTACAAATATCCCCTGGGCGGTTTCCGGTCGTAAATACAATTTACCTTCTTCGCCGGCCACATTTCCCAGTTGTGTATTGAACATCAAATTAAACTGACGTACATCAGTCCAGTTTTTTGTCCCTGAAACCGGATCTGAAATTTCCAGATCAATAATAAGTTGTCTGAACCCTTCCAAATCACTTCCTTCAATCGTCTCTTTCAATCTGGATTTAATCGCAAGGATGTCATTAATGTATTTTGAAACGCGTGGATGTTCGGATTTAAATTTCGATTCATCAAAATCATCACCAAAGCGTTTTTTCGCCTTGGTAACTTCTTTGTTTATTTTGCCTTCAATTTTAGCAATATGATCTTCGACCAGAACGTCTGCCCGATATCTCTTTTTTGAATCCTTGTTATCAACCAGTGGATCGTTGAAGGCGTCTACATGACCTGATGCTTTCCATGTGGTCGGATGCATAAAAATGGCAGAATCCAGACCCACAATATTCCCGTGCATCCGTACCATGGACCGCCACCAATATTCCTTGATATTATTTTTGAGTTCAACGCCATTGGGGCCATAATCATACACGGCGCTCAATCCATCATATACTTCACTTGATTGAAAGATGAATCCATATTCTTTGGCGTGCGAGATCAACTGTTTTAAGTCCATATCCTGATAAATTTTGCGTCGCAAAAGTAGCGATATTCATACGTAGTACCTAGTACTTCATGCGCGATGTGTGTGTACCATAAACCACAAATTCGAATCCCGTAGATTAATCCCGTGGCAAGCCTCCTTTAGGAAATAGGTTGTGCGTTGGCAATGAAGCTCGTTTTCTCCGGGAAGTTATTTGGCCTCTCACCTCCCAGCCTCCTGAAGGAGGAGCAACCTCTCGATTCGTATATGGCTTTGTATGGTACAAATTCGAATCCCGTAGATTAATACAGTGGGCAAGCCTCCTCTAGGAAATAGGTTGCGCGTTGGCAATGAAGCTCGTTTTCTCTGAGAAGCTATTTGGCCTCTGACCTCCCGGCCTCCTGAAGGAGGAGCAACCTCTCGATTCGTATATGGCTTTGTAGAGTATTAGAAAATGCAATTTGCTATACCTATCCACGATGCGTTCTTGATCCACACTGACCTGCATAAAAAAACCGGACAAATCTGGTGACTGTCCGGTCTTCTGTTTTTTAGTCGTCTTTTATTAAAGACCCAGCTTGCTTTTGATCTGTGCACTAACGTCCTGACTTTCGTCAGCCCAAAGCAATGAACCCTGGCTCTGATCAAATATGTACTGATATTCACCTTCCGTGGCTACGGCTTTTATCGCTTCATTGATCGCGTCAATGATGGGCTGATAAAGTTGCTCACGCTTAGAAAGCAAGTCTTTTTGCAATTGCTGCTCTTCTTCCTGAAGTGCGACTTCTTGCTCTTGCAGTTTTCTCACTTGACCCTGAAGATCTTTTGGTGGAATCGTTCCTGCTTTTTCTTTTTCACCGAGGTCAGCATATTTGGCCTTCAAGTCCTCAACTTTTTTCTGAATGCGTGCAGAATACTGACTCTGTAGTGTTTCCAGCTCAGAATCGGCCACTTTTACATCCGGGTGCTCACTTAATAGGACTGCTGAATTCAGAAATCCTAACTTCTGTGCTGACGCATGTTGAGCTCCTATGCAAAAGAAAGTCAGAAGAAGTATGTAGGTCAATTTTTTCATGTCTTGATATTGAATTTTAGTAGATTACAAAAATATGTTGTTCGTGTTTTGAATTTTATTTAATACCCATTTTTTTCTTGATCTCATCGGTCTTGTCATATCGGTCGTTGGCAAAGATGATGCCGCTGGCGCTGCTTTTATCAAGGACAAGATCAATACCGCGTTCATCTGCATAGCTTTGAATAGCCGCATATACACGATCTTGAACCGGAGCTACCAGTTGTTGTCGTTTGTCAAATAGTTGTCCTTCGGGACCAAATTTCTCGCGTTGCAATTCTCTCACTTGTTTCTCTTTGGTCATGATTTCATCTTCACGCTTCTTCTTCATTTCATCACTCAGCAAGACTTGTTCAGCCTGATACTTGTTGTAGAGACTTTTTATCTTGTCATATTCCTGGGCAATTTCCTGATTCCATGTTGCTGCTATACGATCCAATTCTTGCTGTGCGGCTGTATATTCAGGCATTGACTCCAGCACTGCGGCTACATCGATCACAACCAGTTGCTGACTCATTGCGGAAGCAGTGAGCATGACTGAACAAATGATGGTGAGTACAAAGCGATTCATCATGTTATTTTAGTTTTTTGATTTATAAGTTTCCATTCATCTAACCTTCACTCGAAGGTATGATGGCAAAACGACCGGATGCTAGAAATAAATCCTCTATTAACCTTTGTTTAACTTATTTTTAGTGTTTTTAACGCGGGCAAAGGTAAACACTTAAACTATTAAATTTGCTCTGGCAGGTTAAGTAGAATTCATATGACAGGTCATCCTAATATCATTGATAAGTACGATTTCAAAACGCTTCAGAAGTTAATCCTCAGCCGAAAGGTTCGGCTGGAAGAGAATGAACGCAAGGCCATAGAGCATTGCAGGCAGTATCTTGAAAAAGAACTTGCGGCTGATCAAGGCGTTTTTTACGGTATAAATACCGGCTTTGGAGCTCTATGTGATATTCGAATATCCAGAGAAGAAATTCGAAATTTGCAACACAACCTGATCCGGTCCCATGCCTGTGGTTCAGGAGATGCTATAGATCCCGAAATCGTTCAAATACTCCTCCTCCTGAAGATCATCAGCCTGAGTGCCGGCTATTCAGGGGCTCGGGTCGAATTAGTTGAGCGCCTCATCGACTTGTACAACCTGGACGTCCTTCCGGTGCTATACGAACAAGGCAGTCTGGGTGCAAGTGGTGATCTGGCGCCCTTGTCTCACTTGGGTCTCGTCGTGATCGGTGAAGGAGAAGTGCATTACCAGGCCAGGCGTGAACGCGCGGCTGATGTGCTGCATCGACTCGACCTGTCTCCATTACAACTTGAAGCCAAAGAAGGGCTGGCCATTCTAAATGGTACGCAGTTTTCAACAGCACATGGTCTTTGGGCTTGTCTTCAATTCCATCGCCTCATGAATTTTGCTCATGCGTGTGCGGCACTCTCAATTGAGGCGTACAATTGCTCACCAGCCCCCTTTGATCCCCTTATTCATCAGGTGCGCAATCAAGTGGGTCAACGCACGAGCGCTGCCAGTATACGACACTACCTAAACGGCAGTGATATCGGCTTCAGAGAGCGATTCAGCGTTCAGGACCCCTATTCATTTCGTTGTGCACCACAGGTGTATGGCGCTTCGATCGATGCATTTGAATTTGTAAAACAAACAATCATAAGAGAAGTGAACGGGGTTACTGATAATCCCAACATTTTCGCAGACGAAGACAAAATCTTATCGGGCGGCAACTTCCACGCACAGCCAATAGCATATGCTTGCGATTTTCTGGCCATAGCGGCAGCGGAAATAGGTAGTATTTCCGAGCGAAGAACATATCAATTGATCAGCGGGTTGCGTGATCTACCGCCATTTCTGACCCAACACCCGGGTACACATTCAGGCTTGATGATTCCGCAATACACGGCGGCTTCCATCGTGAGTCAAAATAAACAGCTCTGTACACCGGCTAGCATCGACTCAATCACTTCCAGTGCCGGCCAGGAAGATCATGTCAGCATGTCGGCCAATTCAGGAACCAAACTGGTAAAAGTCATTCAAAATTTAAAAACCATTCTTTGTATTGAATGGATGACTGCAGCTCAAGCGATGGAATTTCGAAAAGATTATCGCATAAGTGTTGATCTCGCCGAATTAATTCATGCTTATCGATTGAATTTTGTCCCTACACTTGATAAGGACAGAGTATTGCACACTGACATGGAAAAAACCCGGTTATTTTACGAGACATCGTTTTGAGGATATTACCCCTGGACGTAGACGATTTTCTTTTCTTCAAACCAGGGATCCGGAAAATACGAATGGATTGATTGGATATCCGCATGCTGAAAAACATTTGCCTCTTTTAATTCACTTTCGACATCTCCTCCTTTTAATAAAATATGGCCGTTCGGGAGTGCATTTTTTTCATTTGTAGACAGCAAGGTTTTACTCCACTCCAGCAATTGGCTTACCGATGCAACAGCCCGGCTAATAATAAAATCATATTTCGTTTTTAAGCCTTCTACTCGTGCATGTGTAGCATGGGCGTTTTTTAGATCAAGGCGTTCGATCATGTCATCTACGACCATAATCTTTTTACTTCGTGCATCTACCAGATGAAATTTGCTTTCGGGAAAACAAATTGCCAAAGGCAATCCGGGAAGGCCACCACCTGTACCAAGATCCAATATCCGGCTTCCCTCTATAAATGAAGTATAGCGATAGATTGCCATGGAGTGTAAAACATGATGATCAAAAATAAATTCAATATCCTTACGTGATACGAGGTTTACTTTGGCGTTCCATTCGACGTACAATTCACACAGTTTATTCAGTTGCTCGATTTGCCCGTCATTTAAATCCGGGAAATACGTCTTTATTTTATACACGTCTTTGTTGCTCATAGCCCATAAAATGAAGTCACTGTTAATTTTCAATAAAATCGAATGATTAAGAATAAATTAAATAGACAGGTCGACTTCTAATCATCGTTTAAAAATTCATTACGCCATACTTTTATTTCCTGATTGCTTGAAAGGGGGCTAATGACTATAGTACCATTGTCATCAATGATCATAAAATTGTCAAGACCATGGACAATGACTTGCTTGCCGGGTGCATAAATTAAATTTCCTGAAGCTTTCTTGATCAAGCTCTTGTTTGATACATTGACATTATTTTGCTCGTCTTTCGTTGATTTGTCATACAACGATTTCCAACTGCCCAAATCTGACCATTTCATATTTGCAGGTATTGTGTAAACAATATCTGCTCGTTCCATAATTTCAACATCGATGGAGGCATCTCTTAAATTGTCAAAAGCAATTTTTAAAGTGTCCTGGTTAACCCTGCCATTTGTTGATTTAACATGTAGGTCGATGGTGTTTTTAATATCCGCCGCATGTTTTTCAAATGCTTCATTTAAGGAAGAAGTACGCCACATAAATATGCCGGCATTCCATAAGTACTTACCCGATTCTAAAAAAATTGTGGCTTTCTCTAAATCAGGTTTCTCTGTAAAGTCAGAAACCTTATAAGGGGGCTGATCTATTTTATCAAAAGCAATATATCCATACCCCGTGTGTGGAAAATCCGGTTGAATTCCAATTGTAATCAATGCATTTTCAGTCTCCAAAAATTGACGGCCTTTGTTTATCACTTTCTTAAAGGCTTCTGCATCCTCAATGTGGTGATCGGAAGGTGCCATGATGACTATAGCCTCTCCTATTTTATCCTGTATAAGTTTTGTTCCCAGGTAAGCTGCGGGAGCAGTATTTCTTCTGTCGGGCTCACCCACAATCTGGGCGTCAGGTACCTCAGGTAACTGCTCACGCACTTGCTGAAGATATTTTTCGCTTGTAATAACCCAAATGTCTTCGGGAGTGAGGCCAATTTCACAATATCTGTCATAGGTGAGTTGAAGCAGGGAGCGTCCTAAACCCAAAATATCAAGAAATTGCTTTGGTTGTTCTTCCGTACTCGCCGGCCAGAATCTGCTACCAACGCCACCCGCCATGATACATGCCACAAGTTTACTCATGATTCATTCATTATTGTATCGACAAACTTAGTTAATCTCCTGCGTTCAGTCATCTGCAAAAAGAAAATGGACTACATGACAGCGATGATTTTGTGTCGGATTTATCCGTTAACATCATCAAATGTTCAATTGGTTCAATACCAATCCTGATTTTTGATATCCAGACAGGTTTGCCTGATTCCTTCTTCCAAAGAAATGGATGATTTCCATCCCAGCGCGGTGAGTTTTGAAATATCCAATAATTTTCGCGGCGTTCCGTCAGGTTTTGAAGTATCGAATTCGATATCTCCTTCAAAGCCCATCATGTCTCTGATGAGATGAGCCAATTCAAGAATAGAAATATCATGGCCGGTTCCTATATTTATAATTCCCTTTTCGTCATAGTTGTGAATGAGATAAATACATGCACTCGCCATATCATCGACATGCATAAATTCTCTTCTTGGACTTCCTGTTCCCCAAATAGTGACGGATTTTAGATTCTGTTTTTTGGCGTTATGAAATTTGCGAATAAGTGCCGGTAGGACATGGCTGGACTCTAAATCATAATTGTCATTTGGTCCATATAAATTCGTTGGCATAGTCGAAATAAAATTACACCCATATTGTTCTCGATAAGCGTCACATAGTTTTATCGATGCAATTTTAGCAATGGCATAAGCTTCGTTAGTCGTTTCCAGCAAACCCGTCAATAAAGCCTTTTCTTTAAGTGGTTGCTCAGCCATTCGCGGATAAACACAGGATGAACCGAGGTTCAATAGTTTCTTAACCCCATGCTTGTAAGAAGCATGAATAACATTGGATGCAATCATCAAATTGTCATAAATGAAGGTTGCAGGATTATTCTTGTTAGCTAAAATGCCGCCTACTTTTGCTGCCGCAAGAATTACATATTCTATTTGATTCGCTTTAAAAAAATCGTTGACAGCGTTTTGATCTCGCAAATCCAGTTCACTCGATGTGCGTGTAATAATTTGTTGGAAACCATCCTTCATCAACCGCCGTTGAATAGCTGATCCGACCAAACCACCGTGACCGGCGATATAGATAAGAGCGTTCTTATTCATATTCATTTTTTATGGAGAATCCGGCACGCTTTAATACTTCTGCTCTTGAAAATAATTCAAGGTCCGCCAGGACCATTTCCTGACATAGCTCCTCAATCGTATGTTTTGGTTTCCAACCCAGTTTTTCTCGTGCTTTGGACGCATCACCCACCAATTGATCAACTTCTGTTGGCCTATAATAAGACGCATCTACTTTTACCAATTCCTGTCCAATTTTCAGATGAGGTATTTCTTCCGTTAACTCTTTAATTCGTCCTATTTCTTCTTTACCTGTGCCAGTAAAATCCAGTTCTATTCCTGCGGTCCGAAAAGACATGATTGCCAGCATACGTACGGATGTTTTAATCCCCGTGGCAATGACATAGTCTTCCGGTTGTTTTTGTTGCAAGATTAAATACATGGCTTCAACATAATCGTTTGCGTGACCCCAATCACGTTCGGCATTCAGATTTCCTAAATACAACACATCCTGTAATCCTAATTTTATTTTAGCCACGGCACGTGTGATTTTCCGTGTCACAAACGTTTCACCACGAATGGGTGATTCATGATTGAATAGAATTCCATTACAGGCATATATACCGTAAGCTTCCCGATAATTTATCGTAATCCAATACGCATATAGTTTAGCTACTGCATAAGGTGAACGTGGGTGAAATGCCGTTGTTTCTTTTTGCGGAATCTCCTGTGCCTGGCCGAATAACTCTGAAGTTGAAGCTTGATATATCTTCGTGCTCTTTTCGAGCTTCAAAAGTCGAATGGCTTCCAATATTCTTAAAGCGCCTAATCCATCAATATCTGCTGTATATATTGGCGCCTCGAAACTCACTTTCACATGTGACATAGCAGCAAGATTATAAATTTCATCAGGCTGCACTTCCTTGATGATACGTATCAAATTTGAAGAGTCAGATAAGTCACCATAGTGTAGGAAGAAATTTTTATTTTCGACATGAGGGTCCTGATAAAGGTGATCGATACGTTGGGTATTAAAAAGCGAAGTCCGCCGTTTTATTCCATGTACTTCGTATCCTTTATTTAATAAAAACGCGGACAAATAAGCTCCATCCTGCCCAGTTACACCAGTAATTAGCGCTCTTTTCATGGTTAATGTAATAACTGTATTAATCGAATCATATTATCCATATGCGTTCCAGAACTTTTCTTGCCTATTTTTATTACTTCAAATGTTAGAAAGCAAATTGATTGTGTATTTCTTTGAGTTCATCGTCAAAGCTTGTTTCCGTAATATCCATATGTTGCATCAGACTACAAGGAATTTCGACTTGCAAAGTTCGCATAGGCATATTTTGACTTGAGTGTACAATTTCCAAATCAGGGTATTGGCCACGAATACGCTCTACCACTTCATTGATGGTGAAATTATATTCAGCGACATTATAAACCCCAGGCGCTATTGTTGACTCCAGCAAATGAATAACCGCCTGCGCCAATTTGTCTACATGAATTACCGGACGCATCTGCCCCCCACTTCCTGTTACCTTAATTCGATTATTAAAATGTCCTTCAAACATGAATTTATTAATGAATGCATCCATCCGCATCGAGCTGTTGTACCCGTATACATTTCCCGATCTGAGTATATACACTTGTCGATCATCGACGATTCGTTGAAATTGTCTTTCTGCTTGATATTTAGACACACAATAAAACGTCTCCGGGTTTGGTACATGTGACTCACAAACAGGCTCATCCACATTTCCGTAAACGGTGGCTGTACTCAGGTAAATAATTCGCTTTACTTCAGATTGTTCTATTGCTGTCATGAGCGAAGAGGTACCCCAGTGGTTATTCTGTTCGAACAAGTGGGGCGTGTGGTCAGCAAAAGGTGTCGTGACCATTCCGGCCAGATGAACAACTACATCAACATCCGCAAGCGATTTAATCATTCGTTTTGTATCCAATAAATCACCATGCACAAATGTTGCATTTAAATTTTGAAATTTATTATTGATGAAAAATGAATAATTTTTGCGTGATAGATTATCATAATTAACAACATCTACGCCTGGATACTTTTGGTTCAATACCGCAAACACAGATTCACCAACATAACCACACCCTCCTGTTATTAGAACCTTCATCTATACTCCGTATTTATTAAGTCTATTCTCATTGTGTCACAATACTTCGTTCATTTATTTTCTATAAATGCAATGTATTCTTTCAGCTATTTTTTAATTAAATCTGTATGCAACCCACATTCTTCTTTCTTTATCCCTTTCCATCTTCCACCTCGATCGCCATCGATATATTTTATAGTGCAGGGTTCGCATCCAATGCTCACATATCCGAATTGATCAAGCGGATGTTCCGGGAGTTCATATTCCATCCTGTATTCATAGATCATCTTAGCCGTCCAGAATAACATGGGGTGATACCGCAGGGTATTATCATCAACCTGCATTTCCGGCTCAAGGTTCTTTCGCCAGGCGCTTTGTTCGACACGTACACCCGTTATCCAAACATCATGACTTGCTAAAATGGGCTCCAGAGGCAATGTCTTATTCAGCTGGCAACAATAATCGGGATCGCTGGTGTACATTAAATTTCCAAAAGCATCTTTTTGATGTGCCATTGAAATGGGTGATATCAGGTCGATTGTCTGAATTTCTAACAATCTGGATACTTTCTTTTTAAATACTATTGTTTCAGGAAAGTGATATCCAGTATTTAAAAAATAACAAGGGACATTTTTATTCACCTGGGCTATGATATGAAGCATTGGTATGCTATGAGTCTGAAAGGATGAAGAAATAAATATTTTCTTTCCCGACTCCAGGTAATGCCAAATTTTTTCTTGTATTTCTTTAACAAAGTTGTTCATTGAACTATGACATTCTTTTCTCAGTTTGATTCCTGATTTACATCATGGCTAAGATACAAAAGAGCCTCAAGTCGAGCTAGTTTTGGGCTATATTCCTATAGGCCTTGTACCACTCCACAAACTGCCTGATACCTTGCTTCAAAGGTGTTTGAGGTCTATAGGAGATGTCTTTTTCCAAATGGCTGACATCGGCAAATGTTTTGTATACATCGCCTGGTTGAATTGGCATGAAGTTAATCTTCGCCTTTGTATCAAGTGTTTCTTCAAGCAACTTGATGAATTCGAGCAACTTGACAGGTGTGTGATTGCCAATATTGTACACGCGATAGGGCGCCGGTGATGAAGATGGGTCAGGGTTCATGCCATCCCATGCCATATTTCCAGCGGGAATGTGATCAACTACTCTTAAGATCCCTGTGACAATATCATCGATATAGGTAAAATCCCGGTACATATCCCCATCATTATAGACGTCGATAACTTCACCTTTTAAAATCGCTTCTGTAAATTTAAAATAGGCCATATCGGGTCTGCCCCATGGACCATATGCCGTAAAAAATCTCAAACCTGTTGTTGGCAATCCATAGAGGTGGCTATACGAATGGGCAAATAATTCATTAGATTTTTTTGTTGCAGCATATAATGAAATCGGATGATCAACATTGTCCGCTACAGCCAGCGGCATCTTCGTATTTAATCCATAGACGCTCGAACTACTTGAATAAACAAAATGAGAAATATTGTATTTATTTGCACAATTTAATAAATTGAAAAACCCCAATACATTTGAACGGATATATTTTTCCGGATGCGTGAGGCTATAGCGAACGCCAGCCTGAGCTGCAAGATTAATAACGACGTCAAAATGAAATTGATCATATATTGTATCGATCGCAGCGGCATCGGCAATATCGACTCGAAAAAACGACAGGTTTTCGTACTTAACACTTTTACATTCAATTTCCCGCTCTTCAGCCTGCGTAATACCCAGTTCCTTTAGACGATTATATTTTAATTGCTGATTATAATAGTCATTGATGGAGTCTATACCGACCACACGCCAATCGCCCTGAACCAATGCCTTGACAACATGATAGCCGATAAATCCGGCTGCACCCGTAACTAGAATTGACTTCATTAAACTATTAGAAATAGGTGATCATTGACTTTACAAGAATTCTGAAATGAATTGCCTACAATAGTTATTCATTGTAATTCCGAAAATAAAACTACCCCTTGACACAGAGCAATGGTTAGACTACCATACCGGCTCCAACCGTTTCATTGGTTCCTTCATCCACTATTATTATGGATCCGGTAATTCGATTTTTGTGGTAGGAATCAACAAACATTGGATTGGTCGTCCGTATTTTTATTCGTGCTATATCATTCAGAACAATATCTTTTTCTTTCAGATCCCGGTGAAGTGTGTTTACATTTAATTTGTATTGAATCTCTTTTACAATGCAACGTGCTTGATTGGTCGTATGCAAAATTCCGTATTTTCCATTTAGTCGTAAAGGCCTTTCATTGAACCAGCACACCATTAGATCAAGATCTTGTGTTGATTCGGGTTGATTATTCTCACGCACGATCATGTTTCCTCTCGATAGATCAAGATCGTCTTCAAGCAAAATGGTTACAGACATAGGAGGAAAAGCTTCTTTGATTTCGCCATCGAAGGTGTCTATTTTGGCTATTTTGGATTTAAACCCTGTGGGCAATAACATCACTTCGTCACCTTTTTTTAGGATACCACCTGCCACTCGTCCGGCATAGCCCCGATAATCATGGAAATCATCATTATTTGGACGGATCACCAACTGGACTGGAAAACGCGTATCGATAAAATTATCATCCGAAGCGATATGGACATTTTCAAGGTAATACATCAGCGTTACACCCTCGTACCAATTCATATTAGTTGAGCGCTTAACTACATTATCACCGACAAGCGCAGAAATTGGAATGAATGTCAAATCTTGAACATCCAGTTTTGAAGCAAATTGCTCAAATTCCTCTTGAATGTTATTATAGACCTCTTCTGAATAATCAACCAAGTCCATTTTATTTATACAAATCACTAAGTGAGGAATTTGTAGGAGAGAAGAAATGATTGCGTGTCTTCGCGTTTGCTCAACAATTCCATTTCTCGCATCAATTAGCACCAGGGCAACATTTGCCGTGGAAGCGCCGGTGACCATATTGCGCGTATATTGTACATGGCCCGGGGTATCCGCGATGATGAATTTTCGTTTGGGTGTTGAAAAATATCTATACGCTACGTCAATGGTAATCCCCTGTTCTCGTTCTGCACGTAATCCATCTGTCAGCAATGCTAGATTCACACCTTCTTCGCCTCGCTTAGCCGTACTTTTTCGCAGGATTTCATATTGGTCTTCGTGAATTGATTTGCTATCATACAACATTCGGCCTATAAGGGTTGATTTCCCATCATCAACCGATCCGGCAGTACTAAATCTCAATAGTTCACTCGTCTGTTTCATAATAATATTATGCTTTTTTAATTTGTTGTATTTCAATTTGACTATTGAATTAATAATTATTAGAAATACCCTTGTTTTTTACGATCTTCCATTGCTGTTTCAGATCGTTTATCATCTGCTCTTCCACCGCGTTCTGTGAGTCTCGTAGTAGCAATTTCCTGAATAATATCTTCCACAGTTTCTGCTGTCGATCTCCAAACACCTGTACAAGTAACATCTCCAATAGTTCGGCATCGCACCATTTCTTCGAAAACCTTTTCTTCAGGTCGTTTTTGGATATATTCGCTATCGGCCAATAATATACCCTCGCGCTCAAAAACCTTCCTTTTATGTGCGAAATACAAATTAGGTAATTCAACCTTTTCCTGACTTAGATATTGCCAAACATCCAATTCTGTCCAATTACTAATTGGGAAAATTCGAAAATGCTCACCAAATTTCTTTTGTCCATTAAATAAGTTCCATAATTCCGGTCGTTGGTTTTTAGGATCCCATTGACCAAATTCATCCCGATGAGAAAAAAAACGTTCTTTGGCACGGGCTTTTTCTTCATCGCGTCGACCACCTCCTAGCGCTGCATCGAATTTGCCATCCTCGAGAGAAGCCAATAGCACATTTGTTTGAAGATAATTTCGAGTGGCGTTATAGCCTGATTCTTCAACTGCCTTTCCCTGATCAATAGCATCCTGAACAGAACCGACGAGTAATTTTAATCCATACTTTTTTACAAGCGCATCTCGATATCTGGTGGTCTCGGTAAAATTATGTCCTGTATCTATATGCAATAGTGGAAAAGGTAATTTGGCAGGATAAAAGGCCTTCACTGCCAGATAGGTCATTAAGATAGAATCCTTGCCCCCGGAAAACATAATAACGGGGTTTTCAAATTGACTTGCAACCTCTCTGATAACAAAAATGCTCTCAGACTCCAACTCCTTCAGATAATCCAAATTATAATTCATCAACAGTTACTTTTGAATTTTGAATGATATTTTCTAATAGTTTCTGAACAGATTCATCAATCGAAAGTCCCTCAGTTTGAATTTCCAAATAAGGATTAAGTGGTGTTTCGTAGGGTGAATCTATGCCCGTAAAATTAATAATTTCTCCGGCTCTGGCTTTCTTATACAAGCCCTTGACATCTCGTTGCTCGCAAATTTCCAGGGGCGTGTTGATAAAGACTTCATGAAAGTCTTCTTCGCCTACGATCGATTTCGCATAATTGCGCATCTCACGCGTAGGACTTATAAAGGATGTAATCGCTATAAATCCGGACTCACAAAACAACTTCGCGATTTCAGCAATACGCCGTATATTTTCTTTTCTGTCCTCCACACTAAATGTTAAGTCTGCATTTATCCCTTGCCTAATATTGTCACCGTCCAGCACAACAGCAAGGTATTCGTTTGATATAAGTGCCTTTTCAAGGCCAATTGCGATTGTGCTCTTACCAGACCCCGATAGGCCGGTCATCCAATAAACGCCTCCGCGTTGACCTAGTACAGATTCGCGGATGTGTCGATCCACCATTCTATCATGAATCGGATGTATGTGGCGGGTTTTCATTGGTCTTTGCTAACTATTTTTCGAATGGTTCCCCTGGGTGCTAGTTGCCATGCTCTTTCATGTAAATAATAGATAATCATCTTTGCAAAAAACTCAATACCTCCTACTTTTAACGCGTTTTCTATGTCACCAAAAACAAAGTAGGCAATAATCACAGTTGTTGTGGTAGCAAGTATGCGCCAAGATATGGTCTTCAAAGCACTTCTAACATGTGATTCTTTTGAAGCTCTACTCATGATATATTTGTATTTAATTTTGGTCTGCCTATACTGGAATAGTTAAATCCTTCTTTATGCATCATATCAACATTATAGACATTTCTTCCATCGAGGATAATATGATTTTTCATCCGTTTTTTCATTTCTGAAAAATTCGGTGTTCTAAAGACCGACCATTCCGTCAAGATTAGTAATGCATCTACGTCGTTTAAAGTATCATAGGGATCATTGGCATAGGTTAGTCTGTCTCCGTATAATTGCCTGACATTATTCATAGCTTCAGGATCATATACCAATATAGTAGCCCCTCGTTTTAAAAGTTCGTCAATTGTTGAGAGGGCTGGTGCTTCCCTTATATCATCTGTTTCAGGTTTGAATGACAGGCCCCAAAATCCAAACGTCTTGCCGGTCAAATTTTCACCAAATAGTTCAATAGTCTTTTGAACCAGTGTTTCTTTTTGCAGCTTATTGACAGACATAACCGCATTCAGGATCTTGAAATCGTAATCATGATCAGACGAGGTTTTGTCCAATGCTCTTACGTCTTTTGGGAAGCAACTTCCACCATATCCAACACCGGGAAAGAGAAAGCGTTTGCCTATGCGCGAGTCAGAACCAATTCCTCGTCTAACAGAGTCGACGTTTGCACCGGTCAAATCGCACAAATTTGCTATTTCATTCATATAGGAAATACGCATGGCGAGATAACTATTGGCTGCATATTTCGTGATTTCCGCTGAACGTTCGTCCATGATAATAATAGGATTTCCTTGTCTGACGAACGGGCCATAAAGACGCTTCATCAAATCAGCGGCGCGTTCAGAACTAGTTCCGATTACTACCCGATCCGGTTTCATAAAATCATCAACAGCTACTCCTTCACGCAGAAATTCCGGATTTGAGACTACATCAAATAGGTTAGATTCAGCATTTTTTCCAATTCTTTCAGCCACCAATTCTGCCGTACCTACCGGAACTGTACTTTTATCAACAACAACCGTATAATCAACAATCAATGTACCGAGTTGATCGGCTACACCGAGGATATAGCTTAGATCCGCAGACCCATCCTCTCCCGGAGGAGTAGGTAATGCCAGAAAAATAATATCCACGCCGGAAACAGCATCCTCTAATTTCGTTGTAAATTTTAGTCGGTGTTGTTTTGTGTTGCGTTCGAACAACATTTCTAAGTCTGGTTCGTATATCGGCACCTCTCCTGCACGCATCCGATTTACTTTTTCTTCATCAATATCCACACAGGTCACCGTATTGCCCATTTCAGCGAAACAAGTTCCAGTCACCAACCCTACATATCCCGTACCTATTACAGAAATATTCATTAAGTAATTATTTGATTCTCAAAAGTGTGCAAATATACTCAACCTATTAATATTGTTCTTCGACTTTTATACATAAGGGCACCTGAATCAAGAACCCTGAAACATCCATTCTATCTACTCCATAACTGCGCTTCCACCGGATTTTATAACTCCAAAAATTCCACATTACGATTCAACCTTATTTGTATTCCTTGATTGTTTTGCGAGATATTACATCTGGCTTTTGGATGGAAGCACTTTTTAGTAGCCTAAGACCAGCTGGGGATAGTTCTATGATCAAAAAACTTGCCATCCGGCTAAACAGCGCATAACTGCCTTGTCACAGATTCCATTTATGCTTGCTATTTAGAATTGAGAATTCAGATGTCTTTAATTTCACTTCTTCTGGTTGTTTGTAGGTGGGCCTACGCCGGCTGCATCTGGGGTTTTAAACTGAATCTTTTCAGGATTCGATAATGTGAAGCAACGGCCGCGGACATTGAAGGAAATTCCCTGTATTCCAACTGAAAATCCTGAACAGTTTTTTTAACGATCTCAGAAATTTTAGTGTAATGAATATGGCAAATATGTGGAAAAAGATGATGTTCAATTTGAAAATTGAGTCCCCCTAAATACCAATTGAGAATTGGGTTCTTTCTCCCAAAATCCGCTGTGGTCAATATTTGATGTACTGCCCATGAATGATCAATCTTCGTAACGCCATTCACCTTATCGTGTTCGAGGTCTTCCACGATGTGAGCACATTGAAAAACAACCGTTAATATAAATCCTGCTATAAAGTGGACTAGAACAAAGCCGATAAGTACATACCAGAAAGGAACATCCATTACCAGCATTGGTATTGCGAGCGTGTAGCCCCAATAAAGCAATTTTGTAATCACAAGTCTCGTCATTTCCTTTCCGTAGGAAAAGGTTCTCATTCCTTCTCGTTTGAATTGGCCTAGTTGTCGGAAATCTTTAATTGTGACCCAACTCACTGTGCCTAGCAAGTACAATGCCCAGGAATAGATGTGCTGATACTTGTGATACCACTTATAATCTGAAAAAGGAGAAAGTCGTACGACATCCCCATTATTCACATCTTCATCCGCGCCATAAATATTGGTATATGTATGATGTTTTACATTATGTTGGATCTTCCAATTAAACGCATTCCCTCCGATCAGATTCATTGAATAGCTCAATACCTCATTCACATGTCGATTAGTAGAATACGACCCATGACAGGAGTCGTGCATCACTGACATTCCAACGCCGGCAACAGCAACGCCCATGAGTACACAAAGACCGATCATCGGCCAAACGGTTAAATCAACCATAAGCAATAAGAAGTAGGGAGTGAAATAGGCAGCAAGCAGGACTATTGTCTTGAAAATCATAGCAAAATTGGCATTCTTGGAAATACCATTAGAAACAAAGTATTCGTCAACACGACGTTTCATTTCATTGTAAAAGGGGTCATTCGCTGCGTTTAGAAATTTAATATTCATAGACTACTGATGTTTAAGTACTTATAAAGAGGATACACAATTTTTTCAACCTCTATACAATTTGTAAAGTTAATGTGCACTTTTGAACACGCAAAGGTATGGAAATCCGCGCTAGCAAGGACTAAAAAGACCGGAACAAGTGGCTCGATTTGACTATGATCATCCAAAATATTGATTTAGTTTGTGCCGGATTGGTACAAGGCATTGCTTACGAACTAAGAAATTTTAAAAAATGAATGACAAACTAGTTGCTGTTTTCCTATTTGTCATCTTGCTAGCAGGATTGAAAAATGCGGCCCTGGCTCAGAATATAGTCATCCAGCCCTATCTGCAGAATGCAGAACCATCTTCTATGGTGATCATGTGGGAAACAGATGATATCGGCTCCGGATTTGTCGATTGGGGCACCTCTCCTTTCAGCTTGATAAATACAACGCAAAGTCTGTCGCAAACGGGCTCAGGCGCATCTCTAATCCACACAGCTCAAATCACCGGATTGCAAGCTGCTTCAAAATATTATTATAAAGTTCGGACCAATTCCGGTGAACTATCAGCCTTATATCATTTTCAGACCCCTCCTGAAAAATCTTCAGAAAGTACTGTTCAGCTCATAGCTATCAGTGATATGCAACGCGACAATGGCAATCCTGACGTCTACCGCGAAATCACTGAAGAGGGCCTGATGCCGATCATATTCAGTGAAATCGACACTGTCCTATCAGAACTAGATGCCATACTGATTCCCGGAGATCTGGTCGCTACCGGTGGCAGCTATAGTCAATGGCAAGATCACTTTTTTAATCCTTCAGACAGCCTAACGCCCTTTGTTCCCCTGTATCCTGTGCCTGGAAATCACGAATACTTTGGTGGAGGACTTCCAAACTTTATTAAATACTTTGATCTACCGCTGAACGGGGCAACAGGGCTAGAAGAACAGTGTTGGTTTAAGGATTTATCAAATGTTCGAATCATAGGTCTGAATTCAAATAGTGGTTCAGCTGATCAAACCGCACAATTGAATTGGCTTGATGGTGTGTTACAAGAAACCTGCGCAGATGAGGACATTGACTTTGTGTTTGCTGAGCTTCATCATCCATACAAGTCGGAGTTATGGACCCCGGGAGAAAACAATTTCACCGGTGAAGTAATTTCACGCCTTGAGTCCTTTACTGATTCTTGTGGTAAGGCCTCCGTCCATTTTTTTGGACATACTCACGGCTATTCAAGAGGTCAGTCACGCGACCATCAACATCTCTGGGTCAATGTTGCTACCGCTGGTGGAAACATCGATTATTGGGGCGAATTTTCAAATGCTGATTATGAAGAATTCGTCAAAAGTCAAGACGAATATGGCTTTGTATACCTGGAATCAACGGCCGGCGATGATGCGGAATTGATGCTTCGACGGTACAGCCGTGGAGATGAATTTGTACCACTCAATAATGTCATTCGCGATCAGATCATAATTCGACAAAATGAATTTGGGCCTCACCAACCAAATGGTGTTTTTCCTGACCTGGATACCGTTGATGCACAATGCCTGACCTTAAAAGCATCAGATTTTAATGATCCGGGCGATATTCATCAGGCCAGTCATTGGCAAATATCCACGGGTTGCGATTTTGCAGATTCTCTTGTGACTGAGCATTGGAAACAATCTGAAAACTGGTATTTCGAAGTTGATCTTCAAAACCAGGATGATCTTACAGACGAAGAATTTCCAAATTTAACCGCGAATCAAAATTATTGTTGGCGTGTTCGCTACCGTGATCAATATCTAAAATGGAGTGAATGGTCCACTCCCAAAAGCTTCTATATCACAAATTCCGGAATGGCCCTGACCACCAATGTCATCGTCAATGGTGGCGCAGAAGATGGAACAACAGCATGGACGGGTGATATTGAATCCCTGCTTAGCAATGAATGCAATTCTGTTCCGGCTTATCAGGACTCATCGTTGTTTGGCATTGGAGGAATTTGTGCTAACGAAATGACGATAGGTCTGGCGCACCAGGTATTTGATATGACGCCCTATGCAGGTCAAATCTCACTCGGAAATGTCTCGTTATTCTATAGCGCCTTCATGCGTGATTATTCGGGAAGTGATATTCCCGAGTTCTATGTCGAATTTCACAATGAAATTGTTGGTTTGATTGAAACGACACCATCAATTTCCAATGTAACATCAAGCTGGAATCAAAAATCTAATACCAATCTGATTCCGGCAAATGCCACCGAAGCGCAATTCATTTTGAAAGGAACGCGGATTGCAGGTACAGACAATGACAGTTACTTTGATGAAATCTTTGCAAAGCTTACGATTGTTCCAAACTGCTCCGATTGCTTATCAGCAGAATCCGGACCAGGAACGGATGCTGACCTTGATGGTTTTTGTGAAGACCTGGATTGCAATGACCAGGATTCAACTGTCTATCCGGGAGCAATTGAATTGTGCGATGGGAAGGACAACAACTGTGATGGAAAAACTGAAAGCGCTTTAATGGTAACATGGACGGGTGACGGTGATGGAATTTCCTGGGGTGATGATAACAATTGGGACCAGGATTTCGAACCACTGCCGTGCCAACATGTGTACATTGGATCTTCTGATTCCATATTTATTACAACCAATCCCTACATCAAAAGCTTGCATCTCGATTCATTGAGCACACTGGTGATCGCTTCGTCAGCGCAAATAACTATTGATGGCAATTATTCCAATAATTTTATTTCTGCACAAATCACAGGCAGCCTGATAAATCATGGCAGATGTTATATAAAGGAATCTCAAAATAATGGCTTATTGGTCAGTGGAATCTTGTTAAATACGGGCAAAATATTTATTAACGAGATAATTATTGAAAGCCTGAATATTCCTTTAGGAGGTAAATTCACAAACTTGTCTGAATTGGAGGCACGGAATTGAATTCAAAAATTTATTTTTCGATATAAAAAAATAAATAATTTTTACAAGCTGGCCTAATTAATCTACAACTTCAAACCATCTGATTAATTCATTTCCAGAGGCATCTACCACTTTAAGATGATGTCTTCCCGGAGACGGATTCATGGCCAACATATGTGACGATTCTGTTCGTCCAATAAAATCCCCATCGATATGCCAAAATACCGTTGACCTGGGATCTGTATGAGCGACTTCAAATAATGTTTGTCCGCCCTCCCCGGATATATCTATTGGGACTTTGATTCTGGCTTTTTGTTGCGGATAAATAATATCCATGCGCTCATGATCATTCGAATACCTGCATGCATTATGCAGGGGTAATGGTTCGGTAAAATCAGTATGCTGTTGACGATAATAGTAGGCTTGAACAGGAGGCAGAACAAATTCCGTTCTTTCCTTCATTTCTCGTCTTTCGAAACAAGAGGCATTCACCAGATATTCTCCCGAAATGTCGGTATACACCTGTTTGTGGTAATCACATAGGAGTGATTTTCGTCCGTTTTTGTGAATAAATGATCTGACCACATCCGGGCAATACTTATTTGCCCTATATCCGGATTTCGAACAGATTTCAACTTCCCGTAGTGCGTCATAAGGTGATTCAAACCAGGAAGTTGAAGGCAATTCGCGAAAAACATCAAATAATAGTGGAGCAGCAGCTCGTACCCCAACGAGATCAGGCCTGCCTTCACCGTCTGCATTTCCAACCCAAACAGCCACCACGTATTCAGGGGTAACACCCACGGCCCAGGCATCACGAAACCCTATGCTGGTACCGGTTTTCCATGCCACACGCCTTGAGGTTGAAAAATTGTTCCAGCCAAACTCTGACGCCGGTCTTTTAACTGATGTAAGGGCCTCAAAGGTCAAAAAAGCAGCACCGGCATCCAGGGCCACATTTCGCCCATATTGTTTTTGTCTTGTGCGCTCCGGCACAAGTTCCATAGCATGCCATTTTGGTGTCTTCTGACTATCTTCTAGTTCATGATATCGATTCAATGATTGAGCCATGGTCCCATATGCCTGCGTTAAATCCCATAAGGTGACTTCACCACCGCCTAGTATAAGTGAAAGCCCATAGTGGTGGGGCGATCTGTTTATTGTTGAAAACCCCATTTTTTGCAACTGTCCGTGAAATTTTTCTATACCATATTGCTGAAGCATTCTGACGGCCGGAATATTGAGTGATCTGCTAAGGGCTTCATCTGCAGGTACGACCCCATCATATCGATCATAGAAATTCTTGGGTCGATACCCCGAAACCTGGGTAGGAATATCAGGAACAAATTGTGTGGGTAACAATGAGCCTTCCTGATTCATCGAGGCATACAAGAACGGTTTGAGAATACTACCCGAACTGCGAGGGGCTCGTACTATATCAACATCACATCCATGCATTGTCCCTGCTTTGGTGTTCCCGATATATGCAATTATTTCGTTAGAACTGACATCAAGGACCAGGACAGCCGCATTGTGAATTTCGTTCTGACTCAATTGTTCATGATGACGAGCAACAATTGTATTAATCTGACTCTGCAATTCGAAGTCTATCGTACTGGTGGTTCGCTTGCCAGCAAAACCATTTTGTTTGAACTTATTCAATAAATGAGCAGCTATTTGTGGCATCGGTTTTGGTCGTTCCGGCAGGGGTTCCAGTGCTGCTAATTCAGCCGTTGTTTCACCCAATATTCCATCTGCTACCAATTTGGAAAGCAATCGATTTCTTTTTCGGATGAGTGCCTGGCGATTTTTGCCGGGATGAATTATGGTTGGTGCATTTGGCAATACGGCCAATGTCGCAGCCTCTCCCCAACTCAGCAGCGCAGGATCTCGACCATAATATCGCCATGCAGCCGCATCCAATCCTACAACATTGCCCCCGAAAGGCGCATGAGCTGACCAAAGTGCAATAATTTCTTTTTTACTGTATCGGCATTCCAACCGCAAAGCCAATATCATTTCAATTATTTTTTCCTTCCAAACGCGCGGTTTATTTACCCGGTGCAGGCGGATCACCTGCATACTTATCGTACTGGCTCCACTAACTATTTTATTCTCTTTTAAATTTTGCACCATGGCTCTCCCAATAGAAAATACATCGATACCGGGGTGATAATAAAAGCGACTGTCTTCGAATGCAATAAGTGACTTAGAAAATTTATGGTGAACATTTTTATTGAGCGGAAATCGCCATTGTCCATCGTTAGCAATTGTCGCACCTAATAATTCCTCGGTTTTACTAAACACAACCGTACTCGTGGGGTCTTCAAATAAATCCTTGGGGAGTGAAAAAAACCACCAAAAAACTATAAGGCCGGTGCACAATACTACACCGAGTTTTTTCACTGAATTCAATCTGCTATTTCGAAATAATCGCCTCATGTTGCTGACGTACTCTATTGGTCTGAAATATTCACCCATCGTCCGGGTTCCAAAGCATATATATCACGATCATACATGGCTTCACAAAATACCGCCGGTTGGTAAAATCGTCCCGGATAGGTCGCTGTTAATTTAACTTTATACGTCACTTCTCTACTTGCCGGCAAATCAAAATAAGTATACACACGATCGTCCCGGATATCCAAATAATCCGGTTTGTTTGTTTGGATGTCATCAGGAATATTGTCAAGTCGCGTATTATGAATCTCCCAGCCCGATGGAAATATCTGAGTTAAAGCCATTTCCTTATAGTCTCCAAGCGTACCCACGTTACGCAATGTCACATAAGCAATAAAATCATTTCCCCGTGTCAAATTGACGGGATTTATTTTTTTTCCTGTCATATTATAATAGGCTATATCCATTTTTAAATTTTTATTACTTCGTTCTTCTTTCCCTTCCAGGGGAATGCCACCAGTATGAATTTGAATAAATAGTCTTTTTTCTCCTTTATTGGATATTTTAATCGAATGATCAAGGCCTTCTGGGTCTTTTATTTTTTGGTAATAAAACTTGTCGTTATTTGCAACATTAATTTCCTGTTGATCATCAATTGAATAAGAAAAAGTGAGCGGAGCCGGATCTTTGTCTCCTAAAAATTTAAATAAACTCAAAAATGAATAGGCGGTAGATTGCGTACTATACCAAGATGCTGATTGCAGATCCTCTGCAATTTTTTCTGCTACATTCTGTGCCTGATCCCATCGTTTCATCTCAACGAGTGACTCCAATATCATAGAACGGTCGCGTATGGAGGACCCAAAAGTCCGTCCATAGTTCTTATATGGTTCTACCTTCAATGAAGCATTGGCAATCATATTAATGGCGACCTCTTTGTGCCCTATCAGGTGATACGTCAAGGCAAGACGCCAGGTAGCTTGTAAACTCAGATTGACCTCCGCACGTAATCGGTTCATTGCTCCTACCTGTGGTGCGCCGGCCAAGGCTAGTGTGTAAAGTCGATAGGCCTGCATCAGCTCGTGGCTCCAACGATATCCATGATCTGTTACACCATATTTTTTCGGCAACCAATTGTTGGCCACCGTTTTTTGATACTGTATCCAATTTTTTAGAAATCCGGGTGGTAAAACATAACCAAGACGTTGAGCTTCCAGCATGAAGTGGCCGGCATAACTTGTACCCCATGGACTCGCTGTTGTCGCATTTGGCCAATAGCCTAATCCCCCATTTGATAGTTGAAATGAATACAATCGGTCGATGCCATGTTTAATATTATTATCCACATTTTTCTGTTCCTCTTCACTTACTTCGATTAATCCCGATAAAAATAACTGAGGAAAAGCCTTTGAAGTCGTTTGCTCTATACAACCGTGCGGGTAACCGAATAAATAATCCGCTTTATTTCCAAAGTCAAGTGTCAACCCAATGGTTGCTTCAATAGCCAACGAATTCGTTCCTTCGATTCCCGGTAATGAAAAATTCAACAACTCACTTCCTCCTGGTTCTATAACAACATTTTTAGTTGAATGTACAGGAGGATTTGAAGGTCGTACATCTATTTCGACTTCGTACGTGGCACGTTGACCATGGCCTTCTGCAATAACCTGAATTTTTTCTGTTCCAATTTGATTCGCCACCTTAACCGGAAAATATATTACCTGGTCTCCGGTTTGTGAAAACTGAATATTACGTTGGTAATTTTGAATATTAAATAATTTTCCTGAACGCACAGAAACGTTTACCTGCTTAATATTATCTTCCATGGCAAATGTGGTGACAGGCAAGCTAACTGTTTCACCGGGTCCCACCACACGTGGCAAACTTGCGAGGACCATTAATGGCTTTTTTACTTCGATCGATTTTGCCGCTTTTCCATATGCCCGATCTGTTGCGGCGATCGCCATGACACGCACCTGACCCACATAGTTAGGCAAGGTTACTGTATGTGTCTGTTTTTCATTTTTATCCAAAGAAAACGAGCCAATAAAACGCACCATTGGAGGAAATCGATTGGCCTTTACGCCACCAACTTCAGCAATACTACCATCTCCTCCAATGGCGAGCAATCCTGCCATTTCGCCTGCGTGTGCCCCGATGATGTCATCATAGAGATCCCAGGTCTGTACCGCCAACGCCTCTTTTTGATGTAATGCCGACCATGGATCCGGTGTATTGAATCGCGTTAGTTGTAAGAGGCCTTCATCCACTATAGCCAATGTGTAATCCATCGCCTTTCCCTCGTCTTCGGATACAATGATATCAACTGTTTCTTCAGGTTTCCAATCCTCCGACATATCCAAAACCGGCGTTAGATGTGTCGATTTATTTTCGATGAAAATTGGTTGAACGCCGTACATACGTATGGGTAAGTCATTGGCTGTCTGGGCATGTGGTTGTAAATAGGCAACATAGACGTAGGCGTTGGGAACCAGTGATGGGTCAGCAAAAAATGAAACTGAAGTCTTTTCCGGAAGTGCTTTGATGCGTTTCCATTCTACGACCCGGTTTGCACTTTCGAGACTTACGATGAAATGTCCTTCGCCATTACTTGGAATATCTACTTGAATTTTCTCTTCAACCTGATAGGTCGATTTACTCACTTCAAATTGAAGCATTTTAGCTGATTCGACATCATTAGATTCCATACCCCACCAATACCTAAAATGATTTGACGAACTGTGACCTCCTTCAATATGTCGAGCGATGATCATGAAATTTCCAAATCCGCGTAATTCGGGCAGACTATAAAATGCTTCCCCATTATTTATTTCGATAATTTCTGTTTTCACGAGTTTATTCTCCCGATTGCGCATAAAACTGGTCATATCTCTGCCACGGTCATGGTCATACCACCAACGCCAGGAAAGACCATAAATCTTGAGTTCAACTTTTCCGGACACCGGTCGTCCATCATGACTTATCAGGGCCAGATTCACCACTTTACTGTCTCCCGATTGTATCGCTCCACGCCATCCCGAACCTTTTGGAATTTTCATACCAACATATGTCGAATAAGGGGATAGATTTAATGATTTTCGATCAATGCTAAATTCACCTCCTTTTTCAAATACGCGACTTGTAAATTGAGCGGACAACATGCCGGGCGCGTGGCGTGTGTTTATTTTAGATTTAAAGTCGGCCTCTCCATTTTCATTTAAATTATTATTGAAAATAATCTTTTCAGATGGATTGAACTTTTTGGTGTCATCATCAAATCGAAAACCATTGTAATTTTCAAAAATCGTCAGGCCAGAACGTATTTTCAATTTAATATCAGCTTTCAGACCGTTTGCCTTAGCCCCATGTAGCCATTGTGAATTAAATTTTCCTCTAATCTCTCCATTTACAACTTTAATTATATCGGATGGAAAGTCAAAATCCATTTTAAGACGATTGGGTTTTACAGTTTCAATACGAATGGTCTTGGAGAATTCATTGTCTCCTATTCGAATCTGCGCACGCCAATTTCCGGTAGGGTCTGTGAGTTTTGTTCTTA
Organism: Saprospiraceae bacterium; assembly: GCA_965249735.1. Lineage (GTDB taxonomy): Bacteria > Bacteroidota > Bacteroidia > Chitinophagales > Saprospiraceae > JANQSS01. The sequence goes on from CBDFMS010000021.1 coordinate 37,359, forward strand.
GCCTAAAATCGTGCATATTTTTATTTCCGAAAGATCGCACCTGGCGATTTGCTAATTGTCCCCTGGAGTTATACAATTCAAACACGATAGGGTGGTCAGGAGGAAGTTGCTTGCGTTTGTCCTGAATAATACTCTGCAAATAAATCGAATCTCCAGGCCGCCATACTCCACGTTCTCCATAAATGAAAGCTTTGACCTGATTCGTATTTTTTTGTCCTTCGACTTGAAACATACTGACCGATTTAACCGATCCATCGTCCAGTCGTAAATATCCATAATCGGCTCCTTCACGCGCTATCAATAAATATGGTTGACCACTTAACTCCATCAGACAAAAGCCATCCTTGTTGGTTGTAGCACCGCCTATGTGTGTATGTTGAAAAGTATATGCGTCAATCTTTACACCTGACTTAGACTGAGTGGAAAGGATATCTGACACAGCGACATGCAGTTTATTGTCGCCACCCGCTTTGGCGATAATTCCAAGGTCAGACGCAAAGATGCTTTGACTAACTGTCGCTGCTTCTCCAAGATAATAAGATGGCTTGCATGGATTTTCGGCCTCCTGGTAATTGTAATGTCTCCAGTCAACTTCCGGAGCATAGTCATAATAATTCCAATAATTCGCATCACTTTCATTGAATTGTGAATTCCAATTTACTTGAATTGCTATTTGTTCGGAATCAACAGAATCAGATGCACAGGGATAGAGACTATATGCCCGCTCAATTGTCAGATAAACTTTATAAATTGCTCCCGGTTCAACATCAACATATTGTTCTAAATTAAATGAATAATTATTCCACACGCCAAAATCAATTGGATCATCTGTTTTTAGGTGCAATATGTCATTATACACCAATCTTGCGGCTCGTTTAATTTCAGATCGACCATCAAGTTCGTTGCGTTGTAAAAAGAAAGCGACATTATCTTCGAGTATTTGTGCAATTCTTAACCGCACTGCACGAACATTTACAGCTTTAAATGGGAACTTTAAACCCTCGGACCGAGGGACAACTGCCCCCTTTTTTAATAGTGCGACCTTTGGTTTTTCATCCAAAAATAAAAGAGATAAATCTGTGTTCTTATTTAGTCGCTGATTTTTAATATTTTCTAAATGACTGAATATGGTAAGGGCGACCTCCCCCAGTAGTCTTTGTTGAGGGAATATTTTTAATTGATTTCCCTCGATCACATACCTTGCAGAAGTGGCATTATTAAATTTCACAAGTCCTCTCATGTCTTGATTTACATCCAGGGGATCACTGAAATCAACCTCAACATATTGTTCTTGCCCATTGAATACCCGATGTGTCAGATAGAGAAATGTTCCAGTAGCCGGGATATGAATACGTTTCTGCCAGTCGGCTTCTATTTCCAAATGTTCTCCCTCTACCTGAAGAACAACATCAAATTCATGATTTTCCCTTTGAATATTTTCTACTCGAAATACATGACGATATTCGTCCGGAAAATGTTTCCAGACCACATTATACTTTTTTCGATCTCTTGATATCTGGAGGGCTTTTTCGATTTTTTCAATGGCAATTTGATCGGCCAATTGCAATACGCCTTCAATCTGATGTACATTCAAATCTTCATCATCCTGCGTAATTAGTCTCACTTCCTCCAATGTGTATGAATTTTTTATAATATCGAACGAGAAGGAAAAATCACTTTGGGTTTTCTCGAGGTTGGGTATTTTGTTCAGAAAAACAGTCACGGTGTATGTTTGGCCGGATTCCCACTTTTCATCAGGAAAAAATTCCAGGGTGCGTTGATCTTTCCAGGAAGCCTGACCCGAAATTTCAGGATTAACAGAAATAAGCGCAGCAGGATTAAGATCGTTGAGATGGGCAAGATCAGCAAACCGAATTAACATGCCTTCATCACTTTTCAATAAACCTGAAGAATAAGCTCGCACAAACTCATTGTATTCTGTTTTTTGAGCTTCAGGCTGCTCTGATCCCTTTTGCTTGCAGGCACCTAATGCTAGAAGAATGAGTAATAGAGGAGTGACTATGGATTTAGAGAAAGACATCATGTTGTTCATTGTTTATTTACTTATCAAATATGCATTGATCTTGACAAAGGCGCAGGATAAATGAGAATTCGATTATGACAAAAGAGAATTGGTTATAAATCAGAGTTGACCTTTTCGACTCAACGACTCTTGTGGTCTAAGTCAGGTCAAATTTCTTAACTTTCAGGTCATGTCGCGAAATTCTCCATGGAAAATTGGTGGTCTGGTTGCACTGCTCGTCTTCTTACTCTCGTTATTCGCAAATTCCTTTATTCAAAAAAAGGTCGACTCGTTAATATCCAACATTGAAGGCTTAAATGTCGATGCCATCGGTTATTCTTTGATTACAAACTCTTTATCGGTCGATGGCATCCAATTTCAGACAGGGCCATACAATTTCAGAGGAACGTGCCAATCTATTGATGTTTCAGGCCTGGACAGAATTCAATATTGGAAAGATGGAAATATTCAAATTTCAGAAGTCACGATTGAACAAGCTGACCTCTATTTCGACATCGGTAAATCTGAACAGAATGCTGAGCCTGAACCAAAGTCTGATTCAGACATTTTACTCAACGATATCGTATTTCGCAATGGCACCATTCACATTCTCGATAATGAAAAAGAAATTACGACAATCGAAGGGGTGCACTTGCGTATGCAAAATTTACAATTGGCTGATTCTGCAACATGGTCGCTGGATGACTATTTTATTCGAACAGGACTAATTTCAGCAATTCTTCCCGGCAACCTGCATCAACTTAATATTGAATCAACAGACTACAATTCCGAGCCGGCATCCATGACACTGTCCGGATTGCATTTCCATACCCTTATATCAAAAGAAGACTGGTACGAAAAAGCGAAAAGCAAACAGACCCATTTCGATTACAAAATTGAAACCATCGAACTGGTCAAGCCGGATATTTTATCTTATATAAACGAGAAGACCCTACGCGTACAAAAAATTGTTGTGAATAAATCCGACCTGGAGATTTACGAAGACAAACGATTTGCTCATTGCGACTCATGCAAAAAACGCTTGCCTCAGCAGAATTTATTAGGCAGCAAATCAAACATTGTAATCGACTCGATTCAAATAAAAAATAGTCGACTTGTTTACTTGTCCAAAGAGCTGACAAAACAGAAACCCGGTCGATTTGAATTTAATAAATTGTACGCATCCATCTATCATTTATCCAATATACCCGATCAAATCAGGCGTCACTCACATATGCTTGTTGATGCCCAGGCCAATCTGTTTGGATATTCCCCTTTGAAGGTGCATTTTGATTTTGACATGACAAGTGCATCCGGCGCCTACACGTATTCCGGCAATTTGGGTCAGTTTAATCTCGTTGAGTTGAACGGTTTTCTTTCACCGGTAAAGCATGTAGAAATTGGGGCAGGTGTGAGCAAAAATATATCATTTGCCGCACGGGCCAATGCGAGCCAATCGAACGGTACGATGGATTTTAATTACCAGGATCTGAAGGTAGATTTTTTGAATAAAAACAATCAGACCAAGACACTTGTCACTAGCCTGGTCAACAACCTGGCTGTTCATAGGAACAATATCCCCGGGCAAAATTTCCGCACAGGAACAATTTTTACTGTCCGTGATCAGAGCCGCTCAATATTCCACAATTTATCGCAGAGTTTACAAAGCGGTATTCGCTCTTCCGTCCTATCCAAATTATTATTGTCGTCTGAATTAAAACCCCGTACCAACAATAGAAAAGTCAAAAAATAAATTATGCCGACCGGCATATTATTACGGATCAAGGACTGAACTAGTCTACTACTTCTGCGGAAACGAATCGTTTCAAATCGTCTAATCGACCAACAAATTTCAACCTTTGATGATAAGCTTCTAATTGATCTTTTTTAATCATATTGATTGCAAAGTATCTGCATTCCGGATGACTAAAATACCAACCGCTTACAGATGCCGTTGGATACATGGCCATCGATTCGGTCAATTCAATTCCGGTATTTTTTTCAACGTCCAAGAGATCAAATAGTGTTCGTTTTGATAAATGATGAGGACAAGCCGGATATCCCGGTGCCGGCCTAATGCCCTGGTATTTTTCAGCGATTAGAGCATTGTTATCCAGGTTTTCATTAACGGCATATCCCCAAAACTCTGTTCGAATACGTTTGTGTAATAGTTCGGTAAAAGCTTCAGCCAATCGATCTGCCAATGCCTTTAACAGAATAGCACTATAATCATCATGCTCAGCTTCAAATTCTTTTATTTTTTGCTCAATATTTCCACCACATGTCACAGCAAATCCGCCGATATAATCTTTTTTTCCGGCATCCAATGGTGCAATAAAGTCTGCCAAACTGAAGTTTGGCCGTCCCTTCGCTTTTTTAGATTGCTGACGTAAGAAAGAAAAACTCGTCAATAATTCACTGTCATCCCCAGGACTATACACACGTACATCGTCAATATCCGAATTTGCAGGAAACAATCCGTAAACAGCTGAAGCTTCAAGCCAATGTTCTGCGATTATTTTATCAAGCATTTCATTCGCATCATAATATAATTTAGACGCTTCGTCTCCATATTTTTTATCCGACAAAATATTCGGATACTTTCCTTTCATTTCCCAACTCCAGAAAAAAGGAGACCAGTCAATAAAAGATCTAATGTCAGCAATTGAATAATCCTTCAATGCGTGTACGCCCAATTTATTGGGTGTCGGAATTTCGTATGTGTCCCAATTAAAATCTGCTTTATTGTTTCGGGCTTCATCGATAGAAACCATGCGCCTGTTTTTTTGTCCCTGAGCTCTTCGTATACGGACTTCATCATAAAGTTGCGTGATTTCACTCCGAAAGCCTTCACTTACGCCTTGCTCTTTTGATAAGAGTTTCGATGCGACACCTACACTTTTAGAGGCATCCAATACATGAATTGCAGGTCCTTCGTAAACGGGTTCAATTTTGAGTGCGGTATGTACCTGGCTCGTTGTGGCCCCTCCGATTAATAACGGAGTGGTTAAATTTAACCGTTGCATTTCTGATGCCACAAATACCATTTCGTCGAGGGAAGGTGTGATTAAACCACTTAAACCAATAATATCAACTTCCTCTTCTATGGCTGTATCCAATATTTTTTGAGCCGGCACCATGACGCCGAGATCCAGGATATCATAATTATTACATGCCAATACGATACCAACGATATTTTTACCAATATCATGCACATCACCTTTTACTGTTGCCATTAATATTTTGCCTTTTTTAGAAGCTCCGACATCTGATTTTTCTGCTTCTAAATAAGGTTGTAAATAGGCCACTGCTTTTTTCATGACGCGGGCGCTTTTAACAACTTGTGGTAAAAACATTTTACCCGAACCAAACAGGTCGCCGACTATATTCATACCGTCCATGAGGGGACCTTCAATGACCAGTAATGGTCGAATTAATTTCTGACGCGCCTCTTCTGTATCTTCTGCGATATATTCTGTAATTCCTTTAACCAGGGAATGTGCGAGTCTTTTTTCTACCTCCCATTCGCGCCAGACTTCGTCTTTAACCAGCTGTTTGCCATTTGATTTGAGTCTTGTCGCTAAATCCAGCAGTCTGTCTGTTGCATCCGGACGTCGATTAAAAATCAGGTCTTCAACGTGTGTTAAGAGCTCTTTTGGAATCTCTTCATATACTTCTATCATACCGGCATTGACAATACCCATGTCCATACCTGCCTGGATGGCATGATAGAGAAAAGAGGTATGTATAGCTTCACGAACAGTGTCATTTCCACGAAATGAAAACGATACATTACTAACCCCGCCGCTCACTTTAGCACCTGGGCATACTTCTTTAATCTTTCGTGTTGCTTCTATGAAATTAACCGCATAGTTATCATGTTCCTCAATTCCAGTTCCAATAGCAAAAATATTGGGGTCAAAAATTATATCCTCGGGAGCAAAATTTGCTTTTTCTATGAGTATATCGTATGCTCGTTTACAAATTCTGACTTTGTCACCTATTGTTGCTGCCTGCCCTTTTTCATCAAACGCCATTACGATGGTGGCAGCTCCGTACTTTCTTAATATGCGGGCTTGTTTTAGAAATAATTCTTCACCTTCTTTTAAGGAAATGGAGTTTACGACACATTTTCCCTGGACTGTTTTAAGTCCTGCTTCAATCACTTCAAATTTCGAACTGTCCACCATGATTGGAAGTCGGGCAATATCAGGATCAGACATGATCATGTTCAGAAAGTCTGTCATGGCCTGTTTTGAATCGAGCAATCCTTCATCCATGTTAACATCCAAAATCTGAGCTCCTCCTTCGACTTGCTGATGCGCTATACTCAATGCCTCCTCATATTCACCAGTCTTGATCAATCGGGCAAATTTTCTCGAACCCGTAACATTTGTTCGCTCTCCAACATTGATAAAATTGGATGACGGCAACATGACTAATGGTTCCAAGCCGGAATAACTTGTATAATGTGTCAATTCCGGAATCTGGCGCGGTTGTAATTTTTCCACTGCCCGGGACATGGCCGCGATATGATCCGGTGTCGTCCCACAGCAGCCTCCAATGATATTTACAAACCCACTATCAGCAAATTCTTTGATCAGAGAACCCATTTCGTCTGCACTCTGATCATATTCCCCTAATTCATTTGGCAATCCGGCATTTGGATAGGCGCTGATGTAGCAATCTGCCACTTTAGAGAGGGCTTGCAGATGCGGACGTAATTCTTTGGCACCTAGAGCACAATTGAGCCCTACCGCCAGGGGATTAGCATGCTTGATAGAAATCCAAAACGCCTCCACTGTTTGACCGGACAGCGTCCGCCCACTGGCATCTGTGATCGTTCCGGAAATGATGATGGGAAAGTCTTTGTCGTATTCTTCGATAATCTCAAGAACAGCAAAAATGGCAGCCTTGCTATTCAGCGTATCGAAAATCGTTTCAATGATGAACAAATCACACCCTCCATCAGCCAGGCCTCGAGCCTGTTCGCCATAGGCCTCTTTCAGATCATCAAATGTTACCGCGCGGTATCCCGGACGGTTTACGTCCGGAGACATGGAAGCCGTCCGATTAGTTGGCCCCAGGGCTCCTGCCACAAAAATCTGTCTACACGTATCTTTAAATGTGTCATCTGCCGCTTTTCTGGCAATGGCCGCAGAAGCTTTGTTCATGTCATAACAGAGGTGAACGCAATCATAATCAGCCTGTGATATAGCATTCGCATTGAATGTATTCGTTTCGATCATGTCGGCTCCTGCATTCATATAAGCTTTGTGAATGGCTTCAATTACATCCGGACGAGTTAAACTTAGCAAATCATTGTTCCCTTGAAGGTCGAGTTGATGATCTTTCAATAAATCTCCTCTGAAATCATCTTCCTGCAACCTATAATCCTGGATCATAGTGCCCATCGCACCATCCAGAACAAGGATGCGTTCATTTAAACTTCTCTTTATGTCAGCGCGTATAGCCATAATCTGTTGCTAGTAGTTAAAGACGACGTTGATAATAAAATGTTTAGGGAAGCGGATGAAATCTTTTAATTGAGATGCAAAAATATAGATTTATGACTGTATTGTTGTGTAGAATCCGGGTTTTGGGGATTACTCTTCAATTTTTACGTTTGCCCCGGCTGATTTCAATCGTGATGCTCTCATCTCCAGAGCCTTTTGATAGATAGCACAGTCTAATTGATTAATGCGATAAATCTCCTTCTTTTGATCTTCTTTCATGACGACCGGATTTGTACGATTACCGTAGGTGAATTTAGGGTCAAAATCATTAAAAAACCATTCGCAGATGTATTGATAATCCGTTTCATAATGTTCGACAATTCCGATACATTCAAACGATTCCAAGGGAAACTTCCAGAAAAATTTTGAGTACAGATTTTTCATTCGTGCATCTGAATAAAAGGCCTCAAATGACCAGTTTTCCCTAGCCACTTTATTCTGAAAAGGTGACTTATCAATGTCCTTATTGGATTGAAAACAATAATCGAATTGTGATCGAATCCGATCAGCCGGATCCCGTAGCCAGGTAATAAATTTCACGCCCGGCTTTCCAACCAGATCTTTGTATTTATAAGGAAGAAAGTGACCGTGCAAACAGTCAATTTTATCGGAAAGAGGCTGAATCTTCTTTTTCAATCGACCGGCAACAGCAACCGAATTACGAATTAATGATGGTACCATGATCGGATTGCCATAATCCTCCTTCAGATGAATTCGAGCACTGCCTCTGAGGTATGCCCGAAAACTACTGCCGGCTGTTCGCGGTATATGTACTGATATAATCATGATTTAGGGTCAAAGATAATTGCATGATCTTGCTGTTTTATCTAAAAGCGTTTTATTCGAGTATCCAGTCATATTGCCAATCTGAACGTTTAACTTTTGGATAATTTAGGCTGTACAAAAATACAGTTACCGGCTTAAAGATATGGTTTTGTCGAGTGGAATACCGGTGAGAAAATGGCAATGTTGGGTGCAATTGAAGAGAACATAATGTGTCACATTTCATCATTTCTTTATTGCAATATTGCAATATTCCAATATTACTTAAGTCCATTTTTCAACAGACCTGTCGCCTTCCGGCTTCGCTTATTACCTTTGCGCTTCGTGAAAAACTTTTATATACATCCTTCAGCGATAATCGATGAAGGCGCCCTAATCGGTAGTGAGACTAAAATCTGGCACTTTTGTCATGTCATGTCAGGAGCGCGTATCGGCTCCAATTGTATTCTTGGTCAGAATGTTTTTGTTGCCGGCGATGTGGTCATCGGCAATGGTGTGAAGATTCAAAATAATGTATCCGTCTATAAGGGAGTTTTGTTGGATGATGATGTATTTATTGGACCAGGTGTCGTATTTACGAATGTGATCAATCCCAGATCTTTTATAGAAAGAAAAGAAGAATTTATACCAACAATTGTAGAGAAGGGTGCGAGTATTGGAGCAAACGCAACCATTTTGTGCGGAGTCAAAATTGGCAGCTTTGCTATGATCGGAGCCGGGGCAGTGGTCACAAAAGATGTTCCATCCTATGCCCAGGTGGTTGGTCATCCAGCCAAAATAAACGGTTGGCGAAGTGAAGCCGGTGATGCCCTCGATTTTGTTGATAATCGTGCACGGTGCAAAATCAGCGATGACCTGTATGAAAAGTTTGAACAATTGATCAGAAAAATTTCATGAGACAGACCATATATAGGTGCGCGTCCGCAGCCGCAATTCCTTTAGTCACGAAATTACAAGATGAAACGATTCAAGCTATAAAAAGCGGTGATAATAATCCAACGCACATAAAATTCCAGAGGGCAGGGGTGATAAAAAAGGACGAAATGAAACGAATAATATTCGAACAGGAAATCACATAACGACCAAACCATTTCTCGAGCCCATGGGGTTTTATCTAATACGCGAGTAAAAAGTTGAAGTCTAAATAATTTTGCACACTAATTATTTTAAAGAGAACAAACCAGAACTATGAAAAAAATTGTCCTCATCGGGTATGGGAATATAGGGAGAAAGCATGAAGCAGCAATTTCAAGTACTTCCGAGTTTGAACTACAAGCAGTCATTGATCCCGTATCTGTTGACGCAAGTAATCTGGCTTTTTATCCTGATCTCAAGTCTTATCTGGCATCCGGTGATGTGGCTGATGTGGCAGCGATATGCACACCAAATGGACAACATGCATCCCAATCCATAGCCTGTATGACAGCCGGAATGCATGTGCTGATCGAAAAACCAATGGCCATTGATAAGTCATCTGCGGAACAGATTATAGCGACCGCTTTGGAAACAAACACAAAGGTTTTTTGCGTCATGCAACTGCGCTACAGCCCCATTGTTTCCTGGCTTAAAAATATATTGGACGACCACCTCTTGGGAGATATTTACTCCATTGAAGTTCGCTGTTTTTGGAATCGAAACAGATCTTATTATGTGCCCGATGGAAACCACCATCCGTGGCGTGGCACCCTTTCGCAGGATAAAGGACCACTCTATACCCAATTTTCACATTTTGTGGACTTGGTATATTATTTACTCGGAGCCTGGAAAGTAAACCATGCCGAATTCAATAATTTCAACCACGGAGAATATACCGAATTTGAAGATAGTGGTCGCATTTTATTTTCTACTGATAAAACCTCCGGTCTATTTTCTTACACCACGGCTATTTATGAAAAAAATTATGAAAGCACGATCACATTGGTGGGAAGCAAAGGCACTATTTCTATAGGCGGGCAATATTTTAATCAAATTCGGTATGCACATCCTGAGGCACTTCCTGCCATTGATCAAAATCAATTGAGTTTATACAATTCTGATAAATTAGCCGGGCATATTGAAATGTATAAAAATGTAGCTGATGTACTCGAATCAAAGAAATCAATTACTACCAATGCCTTAGATGGATTGAAAGTGGTGGAAATGATTGAGGAAGTGTATAAAATCAGAAAATTATAATTCGAATAAATAATGCATCAAAAAAGATGCTGATCATACTCATTAAGGAGAAGTATTCTCTTCTTATTTGTCTAGAAATTTAATATTTCGCTTTAACCCCACATATTTCGTTCGCTTCACGGCAGAACCTTCAAATAATTCATTAAATATTTCTTCTGTTATTTCATGCCAATCGTTTTTGGTCATCTTCATCAAATCACTTTTTGGAAGAAATTGATTTTCATTGTGTGCTTCAGAAAACCGATTCCAGGGACATACCTCCTGGCAAATATCGCAACCAAACATCCAGTTATTCAATTGCCCTTTAAATTTATCAGGAATTTGGTCTTTTAATTCTATGGTCAGATACGAAATGCATTTTAATGCATTAAGAATAAAACCTGATTCAGAAATTGCATCTGTTGGACAAGCGTCAATACATTTTGTACATGTTCCGCAATGTTCGGTTACCGGGTCATCGTAGGCGAGTTCTGCATCAATAATAATTTCGGCCAGGAAAAAGTAGCTGCCCTTTTTTTTATTTAGCAATAATGTATGCTTTCCAATCCAACCTAACCCTGAACGTTTGGCCCAATCACGTTCCAACACCGGCGCAGAATCAACAAATACACGCCCGGAAACCTCGCCTATTTCTGCTTGAATAAATCGATAGAGTTCTTTTAATTTTTTCCGGACGACTTTGTGATAATCGCGACCATAAGCATATTTGGATATTATTGGCGCCGAGGCATCCGACTGTTTTTCTTCCGTAAAGTAATTATAGGCCAAAGAAATAACCGACTTGCTTTCCGGTACTAATTTCCTGGGATCAGTTCGTAAATCGAAATGATTTTCCATATAGGCCATTTGGCCTTGTAACCCACTGGACAACCATTGTTCCAGTTGTCGGGCTTCTTGCTCCATAAATTCGGCACGACTTATACCACATAAGAAAAAGCCCAATCGACTTGCTTCCAGTTTTATTTGTCCGCTCAGGGTTTCTGAGTTCATAAATAAATGTTAAATATTGTGTCCCTGAATCAATTATGGCGACTTTTATGGTTCTCAAGATACATCAAGTATAAACCTAATTCCAATCTTATGAAAAACGTAATTATACTATTCACCCTTTTCATTCTTTCTTCTGTGCTGTCTGCACAACCTATTCCGGTTGATGATCGTGTGCGAATGGGCGAATTAGAAAACGGAATGCACTACTATATTCAGCACCATGAAAAACCAGAAGACCGTGTGGAAATCCGGATGGCCGTAAAAGCAGGATCTGTCCTTGAGGATGAAGATCAACGTGGACTGGCACACTTTGTCGAGCATATGGCTTTCAATGGAACAAAGAATTTTGAAAAAAATGAACTGATCGATTATCTCGAATCCACAGGGACTCGATTTGGAGCAGATTTAAATGCGTATACCAGTTTTGACGAAACAGTCTATATGCTTCAGGCTCGGACCGATGATGAAGAAATGCTGGCCAAAGGACTACTTGTCTTTGAAGATTGGGCCAGTGGCCTTTTATTCGATGGAGAAGAGATCGACAAAGAACGCGGTGTTGTCAAGTCAGAATGGCGGACACGATTGAGTCCTGATCAACGTATGCAACAAACCTATTTTCCGGTGATGTACCACAACTCACAATACGCGCAACGTCTTCCAATCGGCGATCCGGAGATTATTGAAAATGCCCCATATGACGTTGTGAAACGATTTTATCAGGACTGGTATCGACCTGATCTCATGACTATTGTCATGGTAGGAGACATCGATGTAGATGCGATGGAAATGGAAATCAAAGAGCGCTTTTCAAAATTAGAACAACGGGAAGCGCCACGGAAACGTGTTCGATATAATGTACCAAAACATGATGAAACTTTAATTTCCATTGCTACAGATAAGGAATCATCCTCTACTTCTGTGCGCATGATGATCAAGCATCCACACTATGAGATTAATGATATAAATAGTTATCGTCAATCACTTTTGCATCGACTCTACAACAGTATGTTGAATGCTCGATTGAACGAGTTGTCGCAACTACCGGAGCCACCATACTCATTCGCTTTCAGCGGTTATGGTCGTGACATAGGAGACATCGACAGGTATTCGTCATTTGCACGTACGGCAGAAGGCCAATCACTCACGGGCTTTAAAGCCATGTTGACAGAAATCGAACGCGCCAAACGCCATGGATTCACTTCATCAGAACTCGAGCGACAAAAAGCTGACGTTTTGACCTCGCTGGAATCGGCTGCTAAGGAACAAGACAAAGCCAGATCATCCAGATTAGCCATGCGTTACGTCTACCATTTTTTAGCGGATAATCCGATTCCAAGTCCTGATCAACGGCTTGAATTACACAAGATGTTTCTACCCACCATTCAGATAGACGAGATCAACAAATTATCTGAAAAGTGGTTGACAGAATCGAATCGCGTAATTGTGTTTACGGGTCCAGAAAAGGAGGAATCTCCCATGCCGACAGAAGCAGATGTCCGCAATGTCTTGGAAGAAATCAAGACCATGGAGCTGGAACCATATGAAGACGAGGTGATCGATGAGCCACTTTTTGATGTGGCACTAACACCGGGAGAAATAACAAGCACCGTGGTCATGAATTCAATAGGTGTTGAAGAATGGGAACTAAATAATGGTGTGCGTGTCGTGGTGAAGAAAACCAATTTTAAAAATGATGAAGTACTCATGCGCGCCAGCAGCGTGGGCGGTCACTCCGTGTATGATGACAATGTTTATCCAAGTGCACGTTTCGCCTCAGGAATAATAAATGAAGCCGGTGTCGGAAAATTCGATAATATTCAATTAGAAAAAGTACTCTCAGGAAAAATCGTTTCCGTTGGCCCTTATATTGGCGAAAACTATGAAGGGTTCTACGGTGATGCCTCACCGGAAGATCTTGAGTTATTATTTCAATTGACCTATTTATATTTCAATCACCCCCGTGAAGATGACAATGCTTATCAGAGTTTTGTCACCAAACAAAAAACACTCTTTAAAAATCTTTTATCCAATCCAAATTATTATTTCTCCGATTTCGTAACCAAATTAAAAACGAACAATCATGAAAGACGTGGATACCCAACAACGGAGGACCTGGATAAATTAGATTACAAAGAAGCTCTGCGCGTTTATAAAGATCGTTTTTCAGACGCATCAGATTTTACGTTCTTTTTTGTTGGAAATTTCGACACTGATAAACTAAAAGAATATGCCAAAACATATCTCGCAACTTTACCATCTACTCAGCGGGACGAAAGTTGGAAAGACATTGGCGTTCGCTATCGTAAGGGTGTTGTGAACGAATCCATAGAGCGAGGTAAAGCACCTAAGACACAAATCGACATGACCTTTCATGGCGACTTTGAATGGAATCAAAAAAACAGGTATGTATTTTCCAGTATGTTAAGTGCTTTGCGCATTAAATTGAGGGAAGCCATGCGGGAAGACAAAGGTGGCGTTTATGGCGTACGACTCGGTGGAAACACATCAAAGGTTCCCATCGAACGCTATACGATCACCGTATCATTTAATGCCGAACCGGAACGAGCCGAGGAATTAATTAGTACGGCTACAGAGGTCATAAAAAAATACCAGGAAGAAGTATTCGATGATGAAGTACTTCAGAAAGTGCGTGAAACTCAAGTACAAGGGACGATTAAAAATTTAAAAGAAAACAACTATTGGGTTCGCCAACTACTAAGTGCTTATCAGCTAGGAAATGATCCAACAAATATCTCATTAGAAAAACTAAAAGAAAAACAACAATATCTCACTTCGGAAGAACTCCTTAAATCATCACAACAATATTTTGATTGGAGCAATCATTTTAAAATTGTCATGAGTCCGGACCCGGCAAGTAAAGAAGAACCTGTAGAGGTTAAACCATAAATGGAAAATTATATCCACCTGCTTTAAACCCGGGTGAGATAGCATATCGTTTTAATATAAATGACCTCCTTCAGTTTTGTGGGAGGTCATTTATTTTTGCTTTTGAAACATTGATAGTCCACTCTGGACGTAATCGAATAATGGTGTGTCTCTTTCACAATAGAGCATTGGAGATTTCAATACTCTTTCACTACCATCAATAACAACAAATAATGGTTGAGCGTTACTAGCATATTTTGATACCTCCAGATAAGCCCATTTATTCCCAATAGTTCGTAAAGTCCACTTGTCTTCTCTGTAATTCATTATTTGGTGCTGGGGCAAAGGCGTTTTGTCATCAACATAGAGCCATACATTGACAAACTCTTCTGATAGTATTTTATTTAGTGCTAGGTGACTATTAATTTCAGTTTGAATTATTATGTTGTTTTCACATTCTTTTCCGGTAAACAAAAGAAAGATAGGTTTATTGAGTTCACTAGCTCTTTTTAATCCTTCATCATACGAATAAATTATGTTTAATGAAGGAGAATTTAGAGAAATCAAGGAATCAATTTCGTTTTGTGAGCTAACCCATGACATGAACAGCCCCGATAAAAGCAAGGTAATCAGGCTGATCTTCATATGACGATATTTATTATTCAAATATATCAAGATATGCTAATTTTCGAAATTAGAGTATAATCGATAAAAATATTAGCCCCAAAAAAGTCAATTAAGTATGGATGAATACCACTTTGCCAGTATACTTTGACTCACACCAAGTCTATACCCATAAAACACTAAAAAGTTAACCAATTGAACCCGCAAATAATTGTTCTTTTGATATTTGCGCCCGGAGACCAGTACGTCGTTTGGAATAATCCGACTGCGGAACTCTCGTTTTGCACGCCAATAGAATTCGAAATCTTCCATGATGCTATGGTCCTCACGAAAGCCCAATAAGGTCTCAAATACCGATCGCTTGATAAATAAAGTTTGATCTCCCCCTCCAATAATAGCTGAATCTTTTCGCGTCATTCGACTATTCACCTTTAATAGTTTTGACGGAAGATCAAATCGATAAGAAAAACATCCAAAATCAATTCCATCCTTCAAGCTGGAAAATATGTCTTGTATAAAACTCTTTGGTGGAAGCACATCGGCATGAACAAAGTATAAGATGTCCCCTTTTGCTTCTGCCGCACCTCGATTCATTTGTACGGCTCTCGATTTTCTCTCCGATTCAATAACCTTGACACCATGTCCGGCCGCAATTTGTTTTGTGTTGTCAGCGCTTTGCCCATCCACAACAATAATTTCGATTAATCGCAAATCGTTATTCATCGCATCCTTCAAAAAGGTGCACAATCTCCCTATTAATTTTTCTTCATCGACCGTTGGTATGATGATGGATAAGGTGTTCAATTCGGGCATGGCCATTCAAATTGAGCTATTTCCGCAAATTGAGTCGTATCGCTATAATGCCACCATTCGGTTCGGATATGAGCAAAGCCATGTTTTGCCAGGGTGGTTTTCAATGTATTTCTATGAGCCAGGATGTCTGCATCCAAATCAAAATAATCGTGATATGCCCGCGGACCAAAAAAATCATAAGTCGTTCCCAGATCCAATTCATTGCCCGCCTGATCGATCAGGGTTAGATCAACTGCTAATCCTCTATTGTGCATGGACCCTTTTTCAGGATCAGCAACATACATGGGATTGGGCACTATTTCCCATAAACGCCTTTGCGCTGGATGTGGACGATAGCAATCGAATAATTTGACTCCATAACCCATTTTATTAAAATCTTCGATCGCAGAATAGAGTTGCTTTGCTGAACTTTTATGGAGAAAACACCTTGGACAGGAATAGATTTGCTGTTTTGTGAAGTTGTTTTTTGTCGCGTAACGAATATCCAATTTTATTAATTTATCATCGGTGATTTCCATCCATTTTGAAGTATCGTAATCGAATTTGATATGTTCACTCACAGGGGTTACTGTTTTTTCTTCATTTCCTATCTGGTCGGTTTGTGTTTCCGATGGTTTTTGTTGACAACCCAAGCTCAACATCAGGATAATTAATAAATATTTCATTTCAACGTCAAAAATTCTTCTTCACTCATTATTTGGACTGTTTCGAGCGCTTGAGCTTTTTTTAATTTGGACCCGGCCTTTTCTCCTGCTACGAGAATATTTAAATTCTTACTAACAGCACTAATATTTTTGGCCCCAAGTTCTTCAGCTATTTTCTGGGCTTCTTTTCTGCCCATCTGTTTCAGCGTACCGGTAAAAAGTATAGTTTTTCCCACCAATGGACCTCCGCTAAAATCTTTGGGGCGATCATCATCGGTCTGGGTGAGGTTTACTCCGCGTTCCTCCAGTCGCTGTAATAATGCGATATTACGCTCTTCAGTAAACCAGGCGGCCACATTTTTTGCCAGAACCGGGCCTATATCTTTTAATTCAAGAAATTGCTCTTCAGACCATTTTTGTAAGTCAAGAACATGGTTGATTTCCGCCGCCAATATTTTTGCAGCGCGTTTACCCAAGTGATGAATTCCTAATCCATAAAGCAATCTTTTTATTGGATTATTTCTTGATTCATTTATGGCAATTTTCAGTTTATCCGCTGAGCGTTCACCAAATCCCTCTAACTGTGAAATAATCTCATAATCCAAATTGTAAATATCAGATATATCACGAAGCCATTTCATTTCATGGAATTTCTCCACGTTTGACTTACCCATACCATCAATATTCATTGCTTCCTTAGAGACAAAAAACGCCATACGTTGCAAATCCTGTGCGCCACAAATACAATTCGGACATCGCCAGGCGGCTTCATTTTCATCGCGGATTAATTCGACAGCTTCATTCGTATGATCATTAATCGGACAGGTTTCCGGAAATGCAATAATCTTTTCTTCACCCGTTCGCAATTCCGGAAATGACTTGACGACGTAGGGGATGACATCACCTGCTCGTTCTATGAGAATGTTATCCCCAATGCGTAAATCCTTTTGATTTATAAAGTCTTCATTATGCAGTGAAATCGAAGAAACAGTAACTCCGGCCAGCGGCACCGGGCGCACTTTCGCCACCGGTGTAATGGTCCCTACTTTTCCGACCTGGTAAACGACTTGCTCAAGGATTGTTGAAGCCTGTTTTGCTTTAAATTTGAAGGCGATAGCCCAGCGGGGATGGTGACTGGTTTCCCCTGAGCGCTTTTGTAAAACAAAATCATTGACTTTGATGACCATTCCGTCGATTTCGTACGGATAATTTTCTCGATTCTCTTGCCATTGTTCGCAGTATTTGACGATTTCGGCTGTTCCTGTACAAAGCTTCGTTTCTTCGACTTTGAATCCCAGATCTGCCAATAATGAAATACTATCCATATGATTCGTGATAGCTTCCCATCCCGGGCCTTCTGCATATGATATTTGATAGATAAATGCCTCGATAGCCCGTGCTTCGGTTTCCTTTGGATTTTTCGTCCGCAGTCCACCAGTGGCTGTATTGCGTGGATTAGCAAAAAGAACCAGGCCTTCTTCCTCGCGTTTGGCGTTGATGGCTGCAAAACGATCCTTGCGGATGAGGGCCTCTCCACGAAGCTCTACTTTCGTGAGACCATACTTGCTGAACGCTGCTGAAAGCGGAATCGATCGGATTGTCTTGATGTTATTCGTAATCTCATCCCCCTCGACTCCATTGCCCCTGGTTGCTCCACGAATGAGTCGATCATTTTCATATACGACCACGACTGTTCCTCCATCAAATTTGGGCTCGACCACATATGATATCTCGCCCTCTGTCTGTGTCAATTTGCGAATTTGTTTATCGAAATCGAGGATATCTTGTTCGTCATATGAATTTGGCAAGGAGAGCATTGGACTTAAATGTGTAACAGATGGAAAATCTGCTGTCAAATCGCTGCCCACGCGTTGAGTTGGGGAATCGGGTCGAATCCATTCAGGATGGTTGGCTTCTGTTTCTTTGAGAAGATTGAACAACTTATCGTATTCCACATCAGCCAATATGGGGTCATCCTGCACGTAGTAGCGCCATTCGTGGAATTGTAGTACGTCTACGAGATTATCCGCATCACTTTTTGACGAGATCTTGAGGAGGTCAAGCATACTTCGGCTTTGAGCCATCAGTTGCTTTTGTAGCTTGTCGTTGTATTTCACTTCATCTGGAATTTGGTCTTGCAATTTATCGATTGTAATGGAAATACGATGGTTAAAGGTCTTTTGGTAAAGGCGCAGTGAATCCGGACGTGCAGGGCACACCCAGAAGTAGGGTGCTTTAAAGCCACCTTGACAGGGGTACTTTCGACATGCAATATTTCATATCTTTCCGGCCTAAAATAAAGACACTATTTAGATGATAAATATTACCCTACCGGACGGATCTGTGAGATCATATGACAAAGCCGTATCTGCTATGGATGTGGCAAAAGATATAAGTGAAGGACTGGCGCGCAATGTATTAGCAGCACAAATCGATGACACCATTATTGACGCCAATCGTTTGATTTCTGAAGATGCCAATTTGAAATTATTAACCTGGCGCGATTCGGATGGAAAATCTACCTACTGGCACTCTTCTGCACATCTCATGGCAGAGGCGTTGGAAGAGATTTATCCCGGAATCAAATTTGGCATAGGACCACCAATTGAGAATGGATTTTATTATGACGTGGACGCCGGTGAGCATGTAATCTCATCTGACGATTTTAAAAAGATCGAAGATAAAATGCTTGAATTGGCCCGAAATAAAAATACCTATGTCCGAAAAGAAGTATCCAAAGCTGATGCCATCGCCTATTTTACTGAAAAGGGTGATGAGTATAAATTGGAATTATTAGAAGATTTAGAAGATGGTCAAATCACCTTTTACGAACAAGGCAATTTTGTAGACTTATGCAAAGGCCCTCATATTCCGGATACCGGAAAAATTAAAGCCGCAAAAATCATGAAAGTTGCGGGTGCCTATTGGCGCGGTGATGAAAATCGAAAACAATTAACCCGGCTGTACGGAATCACTTTTCCCAAGCAAAAAGAATTAACAGAACACCTCCATTTGCTGGAAGAAGCCAAAAAACGTGACCATAGAAAGTTAGGCGCCGAACTTGAATTATTCATGTTTTCTGAAAGAGTCGGTGCCGGACTTCCTATTTGGCTGCCTAAAGGAACTGCACTGCGCAACCGCCTGCAAAATTTTCTTCGACATGAACAGGTCAAGCAAGGCTATCAAGAAGTGATCACACCGCATTTAGGCAAAAAAGAACTATACGTGACTTCCGGTCATTATGAAAAATACGGAGAGGATAGTTTTAGACCAATTAAGACACCTAAAGAAGGGGAGGAGTTTTTATTAAAACCCATGAATTGCCCGCATCACTGTGAAATTTATGGAAATAAACCCAAGTCATACAAAGAATTACCAATTCGAATTTCAGAATTTGGCACCGTTTATCGATATGAGCAAAGCGGAGAACTGCATGGACTTGCTCGCGTTCGGGGATTTACACAAGATGACGCACATATCTTCTGCACACCTGATCAAGTAAAACAAGAGTTTTTGGCTGTGTTGGATTTAACCAAATATATTCTTAGAAAATTAGGTTTTGAAAATTTTACAGCTCAGATTTCACTACGTGATCCTGAAACGCCTGAAAAATATTTAGGAAATGATGAAGATTGGGTGATTGCCGAACAATCAATCATTGAGGCTGCAGCAGAAGTGGACATGGAAACGACGACCGAATATGGAGAAGCTGCTTTTTACGGGCCTAAACTCGACTTCATGGTGAAAGATGCCTTGGGTCGTTCCTGGCAATTAGGAACAATCCAGGTAGATTATAATTTGCCACGCCGGTTTGAATTAGAATATACAGGTGCAGATAATCAACCGCATCGACCTGTCATGATTCATAGAGCACCTTTTGGTTCTATGGAACGATTTATCAGCATATTAATTGAACATACGGCCGGGCGATTCCCACTCTGGCTGGCCCCGGAACAATTCGCCATTTTACCAATTAGCGAACGGTTTAACGAATATTCACACGAGTTGAAAATTAAATTAGAAGTTCATGACATTCGCGGATTTGTTGATGACAGATCAGAAAAAATTGGCCGCAAGATCAGAGATAATGAATTAAAACAAATTCCATTGATGTTGATTGTCGGAGAATCAGAAGTAGCTGACGGGGCTGTTTCTGTTCGTCGAAAGGGAGAAGGCGATATTGGAAAAATGAAGTTTGATGAGTTTGTCAGCTGGTTTAAAACACTTGTATAATTTATTCATCAACAACTTCTATTTCACACTGAATGTATATCCACAAACAGAATAGTAGATCTCATTTTCCTTAAGTATCGTCGATGGAAAATGAGCATGATTCGGACTATCGGGAAAGTGTTGTGTTTCCAGACAAAAAGCATGTCTCGCTGATATCGCTTTTATATTTCTCCCCTGAGCAATTTCTGGCAAATGATTTCCGCTGTAAAATTGAATGCCAGGCTGATTCGTATGAACTTGCATCAATCGATTTGTTTTAGGCGACAGTATTTCCGCCGCAATTTCTTTGTCGTTTTTCGAGCCATTTATTACCCAACAATGATCATATCCCTTTCCAAATATTAGTTGATCAAAATTGTTCTCTATCCGATCTCCAATTTGATGGTGTTCTCTAAAATCCATAGGCGTTCCATCTACCTTGGCTATTTCACCGGTAGGGATAGAGGCAGCGTTTGTCGGCAAGTAATAATCTGAAATTAATTGAAGTTGATGATTACATATATCTCCATTTTCAAAGCCGTTTAAATTAAAATAACAATGATGAGAAAGATTAACTGGCGTTGGGGTATCTGTCTTTCCCCAATATTCAATAATAAATTCATTTTCTTCAGTCAATGAAAATACACCGCGTACACTCAAATTGCCGGGATATCCTGACTCCATGGCCTCAGAAAAGTATTCCAGTTCGAGCGAATTTCGTTTGTGTTCGATAACATTCCAAACCGCATTGTGAAATCCTATATCTCCACCATGTAGGTGGTGTTCCCCGAGATTTCGTTGTAGTTTAAATTTTTTATTATTTAAATCGAATTGTCCATTGCAAATTCTGTTTGCAAATCGCCCAATGATGGATCCAAAATATTGCTCATCGACAAAATATTGTTCAATTTGATCAAAACCAAAGACAATATTGTCAAAATCTCCATTATTATCAACAGCCCAAAGACTGACCACTCTTCCTCCGAAATTCGTTAGTTGCACAAGCATTCCGGAATTATTCTGAATTGAAAACAGGTCTATTTTTTCATTCTTACAATTTTGCAAAAAAATTGATCTGCTTATAGGGTCAGGTGTTTTCTTCATCTATATTTCGTTATACAAACGGGTGTTGTATAATATAAAAGTACATAATTGGGTTCATGCATCATATCTAAGATATATTTTTTAATACTGTATCCGCAACTATGATGATCTCTATATTTGTTGTCTCGATCGGTGATCATGTGAGATGAATAAAAATATACGAAATACGATCATATTTCTTTTTACTTCCCTTATAACCTATCAGGGGTTGTGCCAGGAGAGTAATGCCATCCTTTGTTCGGACGGGGTGGACAATGATGGTGACGGCCTGATTGATTGTGAAGACCAGGAATGTGCGTCTCTAATCAATGAGGGTTGTCAGACATGCTTTAATGATGGTTTATCATTCGCGGATTTCGTGATTGAGTATGTACAATTCTGCGGATCAGGGAATATATTTCAGCAACCTGAAATGGCACTTGGTGTGAGTGATGATGCCGGAGTTATTGGCTCGGATCGATTTGTCAGTCTGGGAAATGGCGGGTGGATCAAATTGGGTTTT
Source organism: Saprospiraceae bacterium (assembly GCA_965249735.1). Lineage (GTDB taxonomy): Bacteria > Bacteroidota > Bacteroidia > Chitinophagales > Saprospiraceae > JANQSS01. The sequence goes on from CBDFMS010000021.1 coordinate 59,631, forward strand.
AGCAATAATCGTGTGGTCAATAGTGGCGATGATCAACCAGATGTCTTTGTTTTTGAAATCGGTCCGGCAGTAGAATCCACGAAAGTAGAGTTAAGACCATTCGACAATGCTACTCGAAACGAACTCCTGCTAGCCGGGGTCTCTGATATCGATTCTGATGGATACTTCGATTTTGGCATAGTGACAGGAGCAACTTCATCCATCGATATTGAATCAACAATATCTGGATTTAGTGCAGGAACGTTACTCTTTGATGCGATTAAGTTGACGGATGCCGCTGAAAATGGTTGCAATAGTGTAGCTCCGGGTGCGGACATTGATGCTGTATGTGCTCTGTCATCCATTCCCGTTGAAATATGCAGCAATCAAATTGATGATGATTCTGACGGACTTACGGATTGTGATGATCCGGATATCATGATGGAATGTTGCTGTCGCTCAACAACCATGCTCGAACTTGGGGCACCTCAATTTGCTTGTACAGGTGATACAATTCAACTTCATCTCGATGAAAATCTAAATTCTTATTTGTGGCAGGACGGCTCAACTGAGGCTTACATAAAAATTACAAACACAGGAATATACAGTGTCACCGTGGTCGATGACATGAATTGTATGTTTTCAGATGACATTTCAATCACTTTTGAATCCGATGCACGTGTTACAAAAACCATACGTAAATGTCCCGGAGAAACCATTTCAATCAATGGAAATCAAGTTAATTCCCCAGGCGTTTTCCGGGATACAATTTTTGATTCAGCTCATTCTTGCGATACAATTTTAGAATATTTAGTCTCTGATTGGCCGGTACAACTTGATTTTTTAGGTGTGAATAAGACTGTATGTGGAACAGAGTATGTGATACGGAGTAAATGGTCCAATACCACCTGGCCTGACGGTAGTTCTGCATCTACATATCAGATAATAGAAACCGGACAATACGTTGCATTTGCACGAGACACAAACAACTGCGAGGCAAAGGATACGATACAGGTTGAGTTGATCAATCTTGGCAATTTTTATTTTCCAAATGCCTTTTCACCAAATGACGACGGTATCAATGATGAACTTAAACCTGCCTTCCCACCCGGGAATGATCAAAATTACAGTTTGAGCATCTATGATCGGTGGGGGACAAAAATATTTGAAGTCAATGGGAACCACACCGGATGGGACGGTAAAATCGAAGCCAATCAGGCATCAGAGGGTCTTTATGTTTGGACATTAGAGTTTAGCAATGAAAGTTGCAACATTAAGGAATCCTATCAGGGAGATGTCTTGCTCCTGCGATAGTCAACCGTGTAGGACATTCTAAAGGCATCTCCAGTTAGGAATAACAGATCTATTTGGCTTCATATTACGTTTTTCCACAATGGCATCCTTTTTGCCAGTTATAAGATGATTACAAATCGTCATATTGACGAAAATCAGACATAACATGAAATACAACGAATCACAGACCGAGATAAGAGACAAGCGATTCTGGTTGGCTGTATCCCTGTTTATAGGCTTTCTGGCCTATTTACTCCTCTCTGCCCACACCTGACGACAAGCTGTTGGTAGCCTTGCGCCATGAATACGTTACGCGCCCTGCACCAGATCATTATTCCGATATTTCATTCTAACCAACTAAAGAGGCTTTACATTGTTAATTCTTTTTACCTATTGAAATTTTATCTTAGCCCCTTATGTTATCATAAAGGCTTACCAGATAACTATTTGTAAACAAGGCGCATGGAAAGAAAAGAACCTAGAAGTTACCGAGAATTAATCGAAAAGTTGGATCGATTTACCAGAAAATATTACCTGAATAAGGTGATAAGGGGATCGCTATTATTTATCGGCTTGTTGATCTTCGTCTTCATCCTGCTATCGACTTTAGAATATAATTTCTATTTCGATACCACTACACGTAAAGTATTGTTTTTCAGCTTTATAGCCATCGGCGCAGGCAGCCTTTATGTCTGGATTTTGAAACCTTTATTGAGTCTTTTCAGATTGGGCAACACCATCAGTCATCAAAAAGCAGCAGCAATCATTGGGACGCATTTTAGTGACGTCAAAGACAAACTGCTCAATGTACTTCAATTACGTGATCAACTATCGCAAGATGATGACACGTCCTTGCTCATGGCTTCTATAGATCAAAAAACAGCACGTATCAAACCCGTTCAATTTCAGCGAGCAATCGATCTGTCAAAAAACAAGCGATATCTCAAATATGCCCTGCCTCCGCTTTTTATTTTTGGTGCCTTGCTCTTGCTGGCACCTAGTATGATATCAGAAGGAAGCAGCCGGATTATAAAAAACAATCAGTATTTTGAAAAGCCGGCCCCATTCCACTTTCAAGTGGCCAAAGCCGACAATCTCACAGCGATACAGTACACTGATTACGAAATACTGGTCGACACAGACGGTGATTTTGTGCCGGAACACGCTTTTATCGAATTGGGCGAGCAGACCTATCAACTCGAAGGAGATGACAAGCACGATTTTCGATTCACCATAAAGAATATCAAGGATGACCTAAGTTTCAAATTAACTTCCGGAGAAGTTGAAAGCCAGGATTATCATGTTGATGTATTGAAGAAGCCTCAATTTTTGGATATGAAAATTCGTGCATATTATCCAAAATATATCAATCGCCCTTCTGAAACTTTTGAGAATAACGGTGATCTTACTTTACCAGCCGGCAGTCAATTAACCTGGACTATTTCGGCAAAAGAAACAGCTGCAATTCAAGCTAAATTTACCGGTAAAACTAATTCCGCCTTACTCCCTTTTGAAGAAAAGTCAGAAGGCAGCTTTGAATTTAAAAAAGGAATCTATAGCAATTTACCCTACGTCCTTTATGCTTCAAGTGCAGAATTACCTCTTGCAGATTCTATGCATTATCACATCGAAGCTATTCCCGATCAATATCCTACGATTTCTGTTCAGTTTTTAGAAGACTCCCTCACTTCTGATTATCGCTATTTTACCGGAAAAGCAGATGATGACTACGGCCTTAAGTCCTTGTACCTCGTTTATAAAATTAGAAATAATGCAGGCATTGAAGGAGCCGAAATCAAAAAATCCATAAAATCCGTAACCGGACTATTCACTTCATTTGATTACTTATTTACGCTGGACTCCTTTAACCTTCAAGATGGTGATGAAATATTTTATCACTTTGAAGTTTGGGACAACGACGGCATTCAAGGATCAAAAGCTGCAAAAACCTCCGTATATAATTATAAAAAAGCTTCTCTTGACGATTTAGAACAGCAAGAAAAGCAGAATAATGAAGACATTAAAGATGCGCTAAAAAACAATCTGGAAAAAACCAAAGAACTAAAAAAGGAAATTAAAGAATTAAAAGAAAAATTTCTCAATAAAAAGGAACTGAATTGGCAGGATAAAAAAGACGCGGAAAAATTACTCGAAAAACAAGAAGAAATACGCAAGGCGCTGGAAAAAGCAAAAAAACAACTCCAGGAAAATATGAAAAACCAGGAGAAATTATCTCAGGTACCAGAGGCTCTGCAGGAAAAACAAAAGAAACTGGAAGAGTTGATGGATAAAGTGATGGATGATGAATTACGAGAATTAATGGAGGAAATTCAAAAGCTACTCGAGGAAATGCAGCGCGAAGAATCTATCGACCAGATGGAAAATATGGAGATGAGCACGAAAGAGATGGAACTTGACATGGATAAAATGGTCGAGATGTTCAAACAGCTGGAAATGGAGCAACAACTTCAGCAAGAAATAGAAAAGCTGAATGAACTCGGAGAAGAACAGGAAAAACTCGGAGAAGAAACTGAAAAAGGGGAAAAATCCGCTGAAGAACTAAAAGAAGAACAAGAAAAGCTAACTGAGGCATTCGATAAAATCCAGGAAGAATTGAAAAAACTGGAGGAAAAGAATAAGGAACTTGAAAATCCAAAAAATATTGAAGACACCGAAGACCTGGAAAAAGAAATCGATGACGAGCAAAAAACCAGCGAAGAAGAACTAGAAAAGAAAAAAGAAGAAGAAGCAAAAGGAAATAAGGATAGCGGGAAAGAAGAAAATGAGGAGAATGGCAGCGAAGAAGAGGAAGAAGAAAATAACAACGAGGAGGAGGAAAATGAGCAAAGCCCATCTCAGGATGCGCAACAAAAAGCAGCCAAGTTACAAAAAAGTGCCGGTCAGAAAATGAAAAAAATGGCTGAACAATTGGAGACCGACATGCAGAGCGGACAAATGGACCAGATGGGTGAGGACATTGAAATGATGCGACAGTTGTTAGAGAATATTCTCACATTGTCATTTGAAGAAGAAGAGTTAATAAGCGACTTCGATCAAACAAGTAAAGAGACGGTTAAATACGTAGAGTTGGTTCAAAACCAATTTAAAATTCAAGATGATTTTAGCCTGGTTCGTGACAGCCTGCATGAATTGAGTAAGCGCAATGAAAGCATAGAGTCTTTCATCATGGACAAAGTAGGTGATATTGACAAAAATCTGGAAAAGAGTCTAAAACAACTGGAAGAACGTCAAAAGGCTAAAGCTTCTACATCACAGCGGTTTGTCATGACATTCCTAAATGACCTGGCGCTTATGTTGAGCGAAAGTATGGCGCAGATGCAACAACAAATGGCCAGCATGATGCCCGGTAGTCAAATGTGCAATAAGCCCAAGCCGGGACCAGGCGGTGGAAATAAACCTATGGATAGGATCTCCCAGGGTCAACAGGAAATAAAAGAGGGTCTTCAAAAGATGATGAAGGACATGAAGGATGGGAATACGCCGGGGAGTGAAGATTTTGGAAAAATGGCTCAGCAGCAAGCAGCGATGCGCAAAATGCTGCGTGACATGCAACAAGGAAATAGTGAACGCGGTAAAAACGACAAGCTGCTCCAAGAAATAATTGATGCCATGAACGGCATGGAAAAGGACCTTGTCAATAAAAGACTGAATAACGAGATGCTTAAACGGCAACAGGACATCGAAACACGCCTCCTGGAAGCAGAAAAAGCTGAGCGCCAACGTGACCTGGATGATCAAAGAGAGTCAAAAACAGCAGAGAAGGTTGAACGCAGAATACCACCAGCTATTGAAGCCTATCTTAAGGAAAGGCAAAATCAACTCAGACAGGTAGATCGAAGTTCGCCTTTATTGACGCCATACTACAAGCGGTTAGTTGATTTGTACTATAAATCGTTGAACAACTAAGAAGATACTGTCGGATGCGACTCATTATTAAAAGTGTACCAAAAAATATTGCTCAAATTGAGCGTTATCTAGCTGATTTTTTCAGCCAACACGAAATTAGTTCAGACCTATATCCCGACATGCTCATTTCTTTGACTGAAGCAGTAAACAATGCTATCGTCCATGGCAATGAACTCGACAGGAAAAAAGAAGTTTCTATAAAATCAAGCGTTCAACATGATTGCATCCGATTTAAAGTCAGCGATGAAGGCGAAGGATTTAATCCTGAAGAAATTTTAGATCCTTGTCGTACTGAAAACATTTTAATGGAAGGTGGTCGTGGCGTCATGCTCATGCGTGCACTAAGCTCTCAGGTGTTTTTTACGAATGGTGGTGCTACCGTCGAATTAGTCTTTGATCGGCAATGATATCATTTGACTCGCATTCCGGTTATCCGGACTCGTATTTTGACAAAAACACGCTGATCGACTGGCTCATTGATTGTGCAGCTCGATATCAGCACAATGTCAAACGATTATCCTATCAGTTTTGTGATGAGAATACCATGTTGGATTATAACCAGGAGTATCTTCAGCATGATTACCTCACCGACATTTTAACTTTTCCCGAAAGCAAAAAAACGAATCCAATAAAAGGCGACGTATTAATTAACGTCGATCGGTTAGCAGATAATGCCAAACGATTTAAGCAACCTATAAAAAGAGAATTACTGCGTTTAATGGCACACGGATTATTACACCTTTGTGGGTTCAGGGATGAAGACCTGGAAGATAAAAGAGAAATGACCGAAGCTGAGGATTACTGCATAGCCTTACTTGAATCCTGATTGCATTACCGGATTAAATGGAGTAGACTTATCCAAAAAGAATTCTATTATATTATTAACGGTATAAAGGACAAATATTACTCCATAATTCATGCACTCGATGGGTTCTTGTATCGAGAGATGATCAAGCCACCATACCACCAACCAAATACATCACGGCGGCGACGCCACCAGCCAACAGGGCATAAGGCAATTGCGTCCTGACATGATCGATATGATCTGTAGCACAAGCCATAGAGGAGACAATGGTCGTATCGCTGATCGGAGAACAATGGTCGCCAAATACACCCCCTCCGAGTGCAGCGGCAATAGTCATGAGCATCGGTGCATCCATCTCGCGAGCCATGGGAATGGCTATGGTCAGCATGATGGCAAATGTACCCCAGGATGTTCCTGTTGAGAAGGCGATAAAACAACTAACTAAAAAGACAACAAAGGGTACCAGGCTTGGGCTAAGCCACTGGCTGGCTACATCGGCAACATATTGGCCCGTATGTAATTCCTTACAAATTGCCACAATGGCGAAGGCAAACATCATCAATAATGCCAGTGGCATTAATCCGGCAATGCCTTTCATCGTGAGGTCCATCAATTCATTGACCTTGAAGATCCCCTGAATTTTGTAAAATATGGCCGCTACCATGAGTGCTGTGATCACAGCCACCAACACAGAAGTGGATCCCGATCCCTGGCCAATGGCAAAGAGCACTGTATCAACAAATCCTGCGCCCGGCCTTGCTTCTGTAGCACTGTCCCAACCTGTAAAAGCCAACATAATAGGCATCATGACAACCATCGTTATCAGTGGCAGTATCATGTTGATGCTTCTTGGTTTCACCCCAGGTTTAGCAGGCATTTCAGTTAATTCTTTAGAGACCATAGGTCGCGCATTATCTGAAAGGACTTTTCCTGTCTCGCGAACCCGTTTTTCAGCTGCTCGCATTGGACCAAAGTCCTTTCCCGAAAACACGACCCACAACGCCAATGCGAAAGCTAGAAAGGGGTAAAAATTGAAAGGCACGGATTTCATCAGCACAGCAAACGGATCGCTGAAGCCCTCCGCGACCAACAAACCCATGATAAACGCTCCCCAGGCATTAAAGGGAATTAATATGCAAGAAGGTGCAGAACTGGAATCAGCCAGGTAGGCCAGCTTTTCACGTGATATTTTGTTTTTGTCAAACAACGGGCGATAAAGCGAGCCCACCGTCAAAACGGATATAGAAGATTCGACAAAAATAAGTAAGCCTGTAAGCCAGGTAAAAAACTGAATAGTCGATCTGTTCTTTTTTTCAGATGCTTCTGTAGCTTCTCCCAACTTTTTTTGAACATAGTTCACAAATCCCTGGACACCACCTGATCGCTGAATAAACGTGATAAGTGCCCCGACTAAAGCCCCAAACATAATCGTCCTCGTATTTCCCGGGTCTTTAAACACATCAACCAACGCCTGGATAGAGGCCATGGTACCGTCGATTAAATTCCAGTCCATTACGATCATCCAGCCCAACCAAATTCCGGCCATGAGTGAGAGGTAGACTTGTTTAGTCTTGATGGCCAGTGCAATCGCAATCAAAGGGGGAAGGACAGAAAGAAAGCCGTAATCCAGCATAGAGCCAATCTAAGGAAATTCTGGAACTACTCCGATCAACAGGCTAGACCCCGATATTCCAGTCATAAATTTTATAGTAAATCAGGCGCAATAAATGGTCCCGGGAGGTTGAATTACTCGCCTTCTCCTACCCGTTCAGATGTCGTAGCGATACTGCCCATATTCCATTTGCCACCGAGAAAATCAAAAAATACCGGTTTTTCGTTACGGAGAATGTCGAGTACGTTAGCATAGTCACTTATGTGATAATGGCAATGATACTGCTCGTTCTTGTTTATTGTATCACAGGCAGGCAGATCATTTCTGTCTTTATAAAAATGGGCCACACCAATTAAGGTTCCATCTCCCCGTCGAAGTTTGATCGTGGCTTTGTATGGATAATTGTCGCCACTTTGACCACCGGCGAAGTAATTGACTTCGTACTTTTTTATTTCTTCAGACATTGCCATATGCTACTTTTTATTGTTTTGAACGGTTAAAGAGGGTCAAATATAATATGCTCAGGTATTTTTAAGGAATGTGATATAGTTTTTAGTATAAACGGTGCTGGCAGCGCCAATTTTCCCCTACAACCAAATCCACCTGATTTTAACTCTAGCTCAAGAGATATATTGCTCGCTGTGCGAATAAAGCACTCTATCAGCTTACATGACTAACTTATCGACATCAGCATTAATCTGAAACTGCCCTTTCCTCTATTCAACATGCCTTATATTTAATCGATAATGCAAAAAGATCATTTCGGAAGGTGATGATTCTAAATAACAGCACTATAACCAATCACCACAAATATTAGAATTTACATTCGGTTCAAAAGCTTAAGCAATTGATCTTTTTTTAAAGATGAAACTGCTTTCGTACTACCATCGGTCAACACCACGTATCCACCTCTTCCTTTCATATATTTTTTGATGTGTGCTACATTAACGAGATGCGATTGATGAATTCGAATAAAATTCGGTGGTGTCAATATTAATTCACATTCTTTCAATCTCTTCGATATCAAAATAGGTTTGTGATCCATGAAATGCACTTTACTATAGGCGCCATCTCCATCGCAACAGAGAATCTGACTTTTATCGAATACAACAATCTCGCCACCAGAAGATAATGAGATCAAATTCGTAGTTGAGGATGGCTCCTTAGCATTAATTTGATCCTGAATTTTGTTTAATGCAGATATCAATTTTTTTATGCTTACTGGTTTAAGTATATAATAACTTATACGTTTATCAAATGAATTTATAGCTTCGATAGCATACTCATCATGTGCTGTTATGAATATGACATAATAGTCAATGGCCATCGTCAATTCAATAACATTCATACCAGTGCCATCCGGAAGTGCGACATCCAACAACACAACATCAGGCTTTAGTTTTTTAATTGATTCTACTGCTGTCACCACAGATTCTGCCACTGCTAATACCTCTACATCCGGACAAAATCGTTCTATATTGTCCTGCAAAAATTCTCTTCCAGCCAATTCATCCTCCACTATAACAACTCGAATGGACATAGTCTGAATATTTAATTCATTAATATTTTAGTTGGAATCTCTATTCGAATACACGTACCCGATTCACCTTCTTTCTCAGAAGCCTTATCAATAACTCGGTACACGATATCTGATTTATAAATTTCACTGATACCCTTCAGTCGATTTTCGATATTCAGTAAACCGATTCCATGGTGGGATTGGTTTTTTCGATCGTTAACAAGCAAACTTTTGTTGTACCCTATCCCATTATCATCTACTATACAGATCAAATGCTCCTTTTCAATTGCGAAACTGATAAATAATTTTCCCAATGTACCTATATCCCTGAAACCATGTTCGATTGCATTCTCAACTAAAGGTTGAATTAGCACAGAAGGAATTAAGCAACTCGTGGGATCCAACATCTTATCAACATCTATACGGTATTCAAATTTATCGGGAAATCGAGTCGTCTGTAATTCCAGATAAAGTTCTAATGAAGAAATTTCGTCTATTAGAGGTATGAAATGTTTGTTCGCATTATCCAATTCCCCTCGCAAGTAATCCGACATCTTAACCAAAATCTCATTGGATTGTAAGAAATCATTTTTAGAGATCATGTTATTCGCTGAATTTAACACATTAAACACAAAGTGTTTTTTCATTTGACCCTTTAATGCCAGAATTCTACTTTCCATTAATTCCCGATTCATGTGACTCAATTTCGATATATTTCTACGACCCATCAAATAGATGATAAGATATATAATCATGGCCAATGTCAAGAATATGGCTATTAATTTACTAATCGTTCGTTCCCACCAAAACGGAATAATATTGATACCTAACTGAAATATTTCATCATTCCATTGACCCTGACTATTGGTAGCTTTGATTTCAAAAGTGTAGCTTCCATACTTCAAATTTGTAAATTGCCTTATATGTGAATCTTTATCATCTCCCCATTCTTCAGAAAGACCGACCAATCTACTTTGATAATTTTGTCTCGATGGATAACGATAATCAAGTGAAGCGTACTGAATCTCAAAATAATTCTCATTGGATTGAAGTTCAACAGTTGGAAACCCCTCATTCGTATATTGAATAGGGCGCTCCTTTCCAAACACTTGGAAAGAGGTTATAACTAGTGGGCTCTGATAATTTGTTTTGCTTTTTATGACGGAATCAGGATGAAAGTAAATCAGTCCATCACCACCAAAGTAGATGCGTCCGGAAGAATCCTGATAATAAGCACCCGTATTGAAATCAGCAAAAGGAAGGCCGTCATACTTTCCATAAGTCGAGATAGAACGATTATTTAAATTCATACATGAAATGCCATTATTGGTGCTTATCCACAAATTTCTTTTACTGTCTTCAACGATACCATATACAGTCATGCCGGATAATCCATTATTAACATCAATGATTTCACCAAACGATAGATCTCGTATACTAAAATTAACGATCCCTAAATCAGAAGTGCCAATCCATAGCTCCTTCTTCAACCTGTCCTCATATAGACAAAAAGCAGAATAACAATTGGGTATTTCATACGAGCGCACTTCTGATCGATCCTCACTGATATAATGCAAATGGCCAAGGCCGCCAGTATACCAAATTTGACCTTTTTCATCCTCAATTACGTCAAACATATGGAAATCAGGATATTTTGGATCTAATGTGGTTATATTAAAATATGAAAGAGTGTCTGCGATCGGATCATAACTTGTTAATCCATTGTTTCTAACAATCCAAATATTTCCATTTCGATCATTTACTATTTTTCTAACAATAGGATTCTGATTTATACCTTCATTTTCGTTCATTACTTGAAGCGATGACTGGGTCAGTTGATGATCCTCAATTGAGTAATAATATATTCCTTTGTCAGGTGTGCCGACCCACAATACATTAGCAGAGTCAAGATATAGGGCCGACACTTTAATACCGTTTGCAAGTGCGATATGATCCGGACTTTCTGAAATAGAGTAATCTTCATTTTTCTCCCTATAAATTTTATACAAACCATTGAATAGAGATCCAACCCATACATTCTTGTGTCGATCTTCAGCGATCGCAAAAACAGCATTATTTCGATATTTTTGACCTTCGTTTTGATCTAATATTTGGTATTTAAACTCGCTTTTATATTCAGTTAATACAAAATTATTTATTGAATTTACCACATGCGAACCATCCGTTAAATGACAAATGCTACCCAGAAATCGTGTGCCTTCAGATTGATCTTGGCAAGATTCATATTCGATAAAATTAAATTTATTATCACCCAGATCATAAATTAGTATTCTATCTTGGGATATCCATAATTTATCTTTATTATCACAACTTATATGTTGTATCGGAGTCTGCTGTGACATATACTGACTGAGATTCAAAAATATCAAAATCGAATCTCCGGGCAACAAATAGAAAATCTGATTATTGTTAGACAACAACCACAATGTATGGTCACTGGAAATCGTGGCGCATGAAATCTCACCCATTGTATGTCCTTCCGGGATAGATATGTTGTTTCGAGTCAGGGGCTGGTCAGATAAAGAAACACTGAACATTTCATCACCACTTTGTATAATCATCCTGCCGTTTCCAAAATTAAACACATAATTTAATTCTTCACTAATTCCTAATTCTTGATTATAGTTTAGTGATGAAAACGTGGTAGTCCGTTGATATCTATCATAATAATAAAGAATTCCACCCCCACTCTCTTCATCATATTGTTCAAACCATATTTTGCCGGTCTCGTCGCAAAAAGGCTTCCAATAAAAAAGATTTTCGGATGGCAATTCAATTGTTTCAAATCCATCCTGACTTTTATTATACGATGCCAACGAATTTTGGCCACACACCAATAACTCGCCTTTATCATTTATAAGCAAGTATTTTACTGCATTTGTTGGAAGCGATCTCGGATTTGTATTATCATGATAATACCTTTTTAGTGCGTAACCATCAAATCGATACAGTCCATTTAAAGTAGATATCCATATAAATCCATTGCCGTCTTGAACAACATCAGTTTGAGAACCCGGTTGAACTCCTTCATCCAAAGCAATATTTTTAATATGAAAACCAGGATCTTGAGCGTGAAGCATATTCCAACATGCTTGAAATAAAAATATTATAAATCCAATTCTTTTAAACAATTTCATAAGTCCGAAAAGCTGAAAATCGAATCTAAGTTAAAATGTTTTCAATGATATTCTATCCGAAAATGCAACTATATAAGGTAGTTCAAGAAAATAGATGACAATAAAGGACATGATTATGAACAAAATGGACATGATTGTAAAAAACATAACGATAAGTTGAAAACACATGGTTATATTGAGCATAAGAAAACCAAAGCCAACGTACTAATGTCTTTTTTGAATGCACATATATAAGATAAAACCCTGCACATTGGATAGAATCAACTGGTATGTAATCAGAACGTATGTATACAATATATTAATGAAAAACTTAATGTCATACTAGTTAACCTGGGCTACCAATTTAGATGAAATAAAGATTAACTTTAGAGACCAGGCATCGACTTAAATATCAACAAATGAAAAACTCATTTAATTTATTCTCATCTTTTGTTTTGCTCTTTTTATTATGTCAACTTGGCAAGGGTAATGCTCTATTTATTGATAATCTATCCGGATCAATAAATCCACCTCCACCGGTTGTGACGCATGATACAATCTGCATCGGCCAATCCGCCACACTCACGGCATCATCTGCCATAGGATCAATTTTGTGGTATGATGCCCCCAGTGGTGGCAATTTGTTGCATCAGGGAGATACCTTAAATACAGGTCCATTGAATAGTTCGACAACATACTATGCCCAGGTAGTTGATAGTCATTCATACGCTCTGCAGTTTCTTCCAAATTCTAGTGACCAGGTTGACTGCGGAAACCCAACTGGCTTATTCGATTTGACCGGTGATGGGACAATAGAGGCCTGGGTGATCAACAGTCCAGGCGAAATTTTAGGAAAAGATGAAGGACCAGGGACCTTGCCAAAGTGGTTTTTTGGTGTAAATGGAACAACTATTAGATTTCATATAAACGGGCCCGGATACGGAGGGGGTTACTGGGCGACAGCAAGCTTTACTCCTCCTGTGGATGAATGGTATCACGTTGCTGTGACAAAAACGGGGAATAAGTACAACTTTTATTTTAATGGATCCTGGGTTGGTATCGATTCAATACCTCAGCCGATTGTGGTAAGTACTGCCCCTCTGACTATAGGGTATGGAGAACCATGCTGTCAGGGAACCGGTGTCATTGATGAAATCCGTTTTTACAACCTTGCTCGAAGCGAGGCGCAAATATCCGCCAGTATGAATGCTTGTGCTGACACCAATGGACTGATTGCCTATTATCCAATGAACGATGGACCCGGTAATTCTACAGTTGCTGATTATAGCCAATATGGCAATGATGGTGTACTCGTAAATATGGATACGACCACTTCATGGGTGGATGGACATACGCTTCCTTGTTATTCTGATAGTATCCTATTTAGCACGCGCGTTCCTGTCACCGCCCACGTTTTGTCAAATCCTGATCCTACTATTACAGCACCCACATATTCAATTTGTGACAGCCAACAAATAATCCTGGATGCAGGATTATTTACTACTTATGAATGGAATACTGGAGCAGATTCCCAATCCATTCTCATTTCCAATCCCGGGAATTATTCAGTGACTGTTACAGACACGAACGGTTGTACTGGTGTGGACAGCGTTGACATCCTTATTGATCCAAATTGTGGGATACCTTCATCCTGCCTAACCGATACAGTAGGTAACATTGCCGTGTTAGGTGAAATGGATACGTTTTCAATTTATCTTAACAATGGCGACAGCCTTCGGGCCCAGATGAATTTCTTCTTCTCCACCAGGCATGAACGCATTGACCTCTATCACCCCAATGGAACCCTCCTTAAATCTGTCATTACAGCCGACGATGAACTCGCCGTTCTTAATTATTCCATTAATTTTTCAGGGCAATATATTCTCGTCCTTTCTGAAGCCGAAGGCGATGATACTGACACCTATGGTCTCTCTGTGACCATCACAAATAATCCGATTTGCGCCACTCCCATTTCATGTCTTACTGATACAACGGCTTCGATTGATCTACTCGCTGAAATGGATGCTTATACCATTGATCTTAATACTGGCGACAGCCTTCGGGTCCAGATGAATTTCTTCTTCTCCACCAGGCATGAACGCATTGACCTCTATCACCCCAATGGAACCCTCCTTAAATCTGTCATTACAGCCGACGATGAACTCGCCGTTCTTAATTATTCCATTAATTTTTCAGGGCAATATATTCTCGTCCTTTCTGAAGCCGAAGGCGATGATACTGACACCTATGGTCTCTCTGTGACCATCACAAATAATCCGACTTGCGCCACTCCCATTTCATGTCTTACTGATACAACGGCTTCGATTGATCTACTCGCTGAAATGGATGCTTATACCATTGATCTTAATACTGGCGACAGCCTTCGGGTCCAGATGAATTTCTTCTTCTCCACCAGGCATGAACGCATTGACCTCTATCACCCCAATGGAACCCTCCTTAAATCTGTCATTACAGCCGACGATGAACTCGCCGTTCTTAATTATTCCATTAATTTTTCAGGGCAATTTATTCTCGTCCTTTCTGAAGCCGAAGGCGATGATACTGACACCTATGGTCTCTCTGTGACCATCACAAATAATCCGACTTGCGCCACTCCCATTTCATGTCTTACTGATACAACGGCTTCGATTGATCTACTCGCTGAAATGGATGCTTATACCATTGATCTTAATACTGGCGACAGCCTTCGGGTCCAGATGAATTTCTTCTTCTCCACCAGGCATGAACGCATTGACCTCTATCACCCCAATGGAACCCTCCTTAAATCTGTCATTACAGCCGACGATGAACTCGCCGTTCTTAATTATTCCATTAATTTTTCAGGGCAATTTATTCTCGTCCTTTCTGAAGCCGAAGGCGATGATACTGACACCTATGGTCTCTCTGTGACCATCACAAATAATCCGACTTGCGCCACTCCCATTTCATGTCTTACTGATACAACGGCTTCGATTGATCTACTCGCTGAAATGGATGCTTATACCATTGATCTTAATACTGGCGACAGCCTTCGGGTCCAGATGAATTTCTTCTTCTCCACCAGGCATGAACGCATTGACCTCTATCACCCCAATGGAACCCTCCTTAAATCTGTCATTACAGCCGACGATGAACTCGCCGTTCTTAATTATTCCATTAATTTTTCAGGGCAATTTATTCTCGTCCTTTCTGAAGCCGAAGGCGATGATACTGACACCTATGGTCTCTCTGTGACCATCACAAATAATCCGACTTGCGCCACAATCGCGTATTGTACAACTGACAGCTCAGATTCCATTGACCTTCTTGCCGAGATGGACGCCTTTTCCATTTATCTCACTAATGGAGATAGTCTTAGTATTCATATGGATTTTTTCTTCTCCACCAGGCATGAACGCATTGATTTCTATCACCCCAATGGAACACTGCTCAATACTGTAATTACAGGTGATAGCGAACTCGCTGTTCTTAATTATACGATTGGCTTTTCAGGATACTATATTTTTATATTGTCAGAAGCCGAAGGTGATGATACCGGTGACTACGACTTCAGTATTAATGGTAATTTAAGCTGCAATGCCCCTTGTGTACATACACTCATTATTGACTCCAGTCCGGCAGCAAGCCAGGTATTTGAGGCAAGTCATACGATCACGACATCCGGAACGATTCAAATATCGAATGGATTGATTGTAAAATTTCAAGGTGGTAATCAAATTCTCTTAAACCAGGAATTTGAGGTAGAATTAGGAGGAGAATTTGAGGCGGTTATTTCGGATTGTGGCTTGTGATATTATTGTACATTTCATGGTCATCTTGTTGAATAATAAACACCTTAAAGTGTGTCCCAACTAAGCATATCCGAGTTGTGACATCTTCACTAATCCAACATGCCTTATATTTAATCGATTATGCAAAAAGATCAATTTGGAATTGGTGTAGATATTGGTGGTAGTCATATTTCAGCCGCGCTGATCAACATGGAAAATGGTGATTG
The DNA here is from genome assembly GCA_965249735.1 of Saprospiraceae bacterium. Taxonomy (GTDB): domain Bacteria; phylum Bacteroidota; class Bacteroidia; order Chitinophagales; family Saprospiraceae; genus JANQSS01. The sequence goes on from CBDFMS010000021.1 coordinate 75,900, forward strand.
TTTACCCGATTCCTTCGTTGATCAAAAAGTCCAACCCCATTTACCTGCTGGGGAGTTGCTTGCTGCCTGGGCAGAAATAATTAATGGGATAATTAATCGCCATGACACGATTAACATTGTAGGCATAGGTATTGGGATACCTGGCCAATTTGATTATGAAAATGGGATTGCTTTATATACGTTGAATAAATTCACTCAACTCTACGGCTTAAATATTCAACAGTATTTCCGGAGCCACTTAAATATTAATAAATCCATTCCTATTTCATTTATTAATGACGCCTCAGCATTTGCATTAGGAGAATATTGGCAAGGAGGAGCGCGCGATCGAGATCATGTTCTGGCACTTACTCTCGGAACCGGGTTGGGTGCCACCTATCTGCACGAAGGCAAAGTCATGACTGCAGGATCCGGTATTCCAAGAAATGGCACGCTTTACGATAAACCATTTTGGAATAAAACGGCTGATGATTATTTTTCTACCCGATGGTTTATCCATGAAAACAAAGCTCGCGATGGCGCGGAAATCGATGGCGTAAAACCACTCGCAAATGCAGCCCGGAAAGGTGACCAACTAGCTCTTGGAATATTTGACTTATTTGGTAAAAATTTGGCTCATTTTTTAAAACCATGGCTTCTTGCGGATAATACACAATGCCTTATTTTGGGTGGAAATATTTCACGTGCCTATGATTTATTCGATCATCCGTTGCATGATGGTCTTTATGGTTTAAGTGTGGTCATTTCACCCTCTGTTTTGAATCATATGGCACCACTCATAGGAGCCGTTTATTCACTTCGATAATTAACGTTGGATTCAGTACCTTGGATGCTTCCAATAAATTTCAATCGCCCCTCCTCATGAAATTATATCAACTATTTCAATCGACTCTTGCAATATGTAGCCTGATATTGCTCCAGGCCTGTACGACAGGTCCACAGGACAATGCACCGCCTTCCGACGGCTCTTACATCGAATTCGTTAATCCATTTATCGGAACAGGTGGTCATGGCCATACATATCCCGGTGCAACCGTGCCATTTGGCATGGTACAACTCAGCCCTGATACACGACTAACGGGCTGGGATGGCTGCTCAGGTTATCACTATTCTGACAGTATGATCTATGGGTTTACGCACACCCATTTAAGTGGAACGGGCGTATCAGACTACGGCGATATATTATTCATACCATTAAATGACCAAATAATATGGAATAATGGGGCAAATGGAGAAGCGGGTTACCGAAGTCGTTTTTCACATGAAAACGAAAAGGCCAGTCCGGGGTCTTATCGTGTTTTTTTGGATGATCCCGGTGTACAAGTGAATTTGACCGTGACGCAACGAGGAGGAATTCACCAATACACATTTGAAGAACCTAAACAACCAAGCCTTCTCCTGGATTTAAAGCACCGGGATGAAGTCTTGAGTTCAGCCATCCACATTGTAAGCCCTACGCGTATTGAAGGTCATCGACGATCTAAAGCATGGGCCACAGATCAACACGTTTATTTTGCCGCTGAATTTTCCATCCCATTTTCAGAACATAAAATATTTGATGGTGAAAATGAATCAAGCGATGAAAATGTTACGGGCAAAAATTTAAAATCGGCTTTTATTTTTCCGCCAGGAACAAAAAATATTGAATTAAAAATAGCATTATCGGCTGTCGATGTCGAAGGAGCCTGGAAAAACTTTGATCAGGAATTAAATGATTTTGAATTTTCAGAAATATTGGCTGCTGCCGAGGCCGTATGGAATGTTGAACTCAGTAAAATAAATGTTTCTTTTGACCAGGAAGATGAAAAGACCGTATTTTATAGTGCACTATACCATACCCTTCTGGCGCCAAACCTCTACATGGATGTCGATGGCAGATATCGCGACATGGATTTAAATGTCTATCAAAGTAATGATCACACACATTATACAGTTTTCTCATTATGGGACACATATCGGGCTGCTCACCCCTTGTATACCATCATTGATCAAAAAAGAACAACAGATTTTATTAAAACATTCATTAAAAAATATGAGTCCGGGGGCATCTTACCCATTTGGGATCTTTCAGCATGCTATACCGGTTGCATGATAGGGAATCATGCCATCCCTGTCATCGCCGATGCCTATATCAAAGGAATTGAAGGTTATGATAAAAATAAGGCGCTCGAGTCGATGATACATAGTTCTGTACAGGACAGATTGGGTTTAGCCGAGTATAAAAACAAAGGCTTTATTTCTGTTGAGAAAGAAGCCGAATCCGTATCGAAGACATTAGAATATGCCTATGACGATTGGTGTGTAGCAGCCATGGCTCAACAAATGGGTGACAAGAAAACCTACGATCAATTTTCATCCAGAAGTCTAAATTATAGAAATCTATTTGACCCGGAAAGTAAATTTTTTAGAGGTCGTATGCGCAATACCTGGCAATCGCCATTCGATCCGTATGAAGTAAATAATAATTATACCGAAGCGAATGCCTGGCAATATGGTTTTTATGTGCCCCATGATATGGATGGTTTTATTTCACTTCATGGAGGTAAAGAAAAACTTGAAAATAAATTGGATGAATTGTTCGCAGCGCAAACATCCACATCCGGTCGCGACCAGGCTGATATTACCGGCTTGATCGGACAATATGCACATGGGAATGAACCCAGCCACCATATTGCCTATTTATATAATTTTCTCAACAAGCCCTGGAAAACGCAGGAAAAAGCACGTGAAATTACCCAAACCATGTACTCCAATACACCTGATGGCATTTCGGGAAATGAAGATTGTGGTCAAATGAGTGCCTGGTACGTGTTTAGTGCCCTGGGGTTTTACCCGGTAACGCCGGGTACGCTGGACTACGTTATCGGTAGTCCCTCCGTTTCGTCAGCAGCGATTAATCTTGAAAACGGAAACACATTTCGTGTAACCACATTAAATAATTCGCAAAAAAATATTTATATCCAATCGGTAACATTGAATGGTGACGCATATACCAAATCATATATTTCACATAGTGATATTATGGCCGGAGGAATTTTGCACTTCAATATGGGACCAAAACCTAATCAGGAATGGGGAAGCAAAGACGCAGATATTCCTAAAACCAATGTCACCGCAGCTTCATTTATTCCACCTCCATTTATAGCAGAAGGTAGTGTTACGTTCATCGAAAAAATAACTGTTGCACTTGGTAATATTGATCCGACAGTCAAAACATTTTTCCGATTTAATGATAATAGCTACCAACCTTACACGACCCCTCTGACTGTCGATAAAAAATGTAGTCTTTCGATTTTCTCCACCAGGAATGGACTTCACTCGGATACACTGACGACAGCATTCTTTGCAATTAATCCGAATCGCAAAATCACACTTCAAAGCACCTATGCCAAGCAATACCATGCAGGCGGAGACCATGCTTTAATAGACGGCATTCGTGGAACCGATGAATTTCGAACAGGCACCTGGCAGGGGTATGGCGGAAAAGATTTGGAGTGCATCATTGATCTCGGCGATAAACAAAACATTAAAACCATATCCTGCGGATTTTTGCAAGATCAAAACAGTTGGATCTTCATGCCCAAGTCAGTCGAATTTTACATTTCAGATAATGGTCAGGACTTCACGCTATATGGAACTAAAAAAACGAAGACTGCACCTAAAACCGAGGGCGCCATTGTCGAGTACTTCGGAGTTAATAAAAAAACCAATGCCCGATACGTAAAGATGATCGCACGAAGTCTTATCAAATGTCCACCCTGGCACAAAGGTTATGAATATGACGGTGAGGCCTGGATTTTTGCTGATGAGATCATTATTGAATGATGTGAAAAGAGCCCGGTGTATTTTAAATTAGGCGACCAAAACAAATAATTCTACATGACCAAAACAACGACAAAATTAAACTCATTTTATACACTGGTTCTCCTATTTTTTCTTTGGGGCTTTCTCACATCATTGAACGACATTTTGGTGCCTCATTTAAAATCAGCTTTTGACCTCAAACATTGGCAGGCCCAATTAATTCAATTTTTCTTTTTTGGAGCTTACTTTGTGATGAGTATTCCTGCAGGTATCGTCATTCGAAAGTGGGGATATAAAAAAGGAATCGTTACCGGATTGATCTTTATGGGTTTAGGGTGTCTTTTGTTTTTACCGGCATCCCATATTCACGTTTATGGCATATTTTTGTTTGCCTTATTTGTTCTGGCTTCCGGAATCACCCTCTTGCAAGTCGCTGCCAATCCCTATGTAGCGGTATTGGGCACTCCTGAAACTGCAGCCAGTCGTCTCAATTTAGCTCAGGGTTTTAATTCTCTTGGTCATACCCTGGCGCCTTTGATGGGTGCCTGGCTCATACTTCAAAATGTGCAGGAAGTTGACGTATCGACCGTGCGCCTACCTTACGTCTTCATCGCTGTCGCCCTTTTTATTCTGGCTGTGGTTTTTTCATTTATTCATCTCCCTCCGATCAATGAAAAAGAATCCGTGAAAAAAGGGTTTAGTTTATTCGATCATCCGCATTTATATCTTGGCGCGATTGCTATTTTTTGTTACGTCGGAGCCGAAATAGCGATTGGCAGTTTCCTGGTTGAATACTTCCGGACGGATGAGTCGATTGCGCTCGCCACAAAAACTGCAGGAAACTATGTTGCTCTTTATTGGGGTGGTGCCATGATCGGACGTTTTCTTGGGGCGATCAGTTTGAGCGGAAAAAAGTCAATTACAAAAATGGTTGGTGTTCCTGCACTCGCTCTGATAATCGTCCTCATCGTACTTTATTTTCAAAACCTTCCTCTTTCGATGGGAATTGGTTTTGGCGTCATGCTAATATTAAATTTTCTTGCATTTGCGTTTGGCAAATCGCTATCACATAAACAGCTGGCATTATTTGCACTGTGCAATATGGTACTCTTGTTAGTAACCATGTTTACAAAAGGGAATATCGCATTATGGTCCATTCTGGGTATTGGTTTATTTAATTCTATTATGTGGTCGAATATATTTACTCTTGCGATTGATAAACTTGGAAAATTCACGAGTTATGGCTCTTCTATCCTGGTCATGATGATTGTCGGTGGAGCAATTATTCCGCTTGTACAAGGTCTGGCTGCCGATACAGCTCTGGGTGTTAAATTTTCTTTCATAGTGCCTTTACTTGCTTATTTATACCTCGTCTATTATGGTACAAAAGGATATAAACGATCAACTTCAGTCGACACAGTATGACCATCGAAGTAGCTCTCGACCAATTTGATCATGCCCGGCAAGCGGCTCTCCTAGGTGCTGATAGGATTGAACTTTGTGCCAACTTAAACGAAGGTGGGACCACACCGGCTATTGGTTTGATCACGCAATGCGCACAGCAATTAGACATCCCTATTCACGTCATGGTCCGTTGTCGGCCCGGAAACTTCGTTTATTCCTCCGAAGAAATAAACATTATGGCAATAGATATCAAAGCCATCAGTCGGGCAGGTGCACATGGCATTGTTTTCGGTGCATTGACTTCGACTAATCATTTCGATATGGAAACGACGAAACAAATTGTGTTACTGGCAAAGGAAAACAATTTAAAAGTGACATTTCATCGCGCCATAGACGCTTGCAGGGATCTTTGGCATGCCATGGACCAATTAATCGATTTGCAGGTGGATAATATCCTAACATCCGGTCAGTCTAAACGCGCAATAAATGGACTAGAGACCATACGTCGTATGATTAAGCATGTGAATAATAAAATCGACATCATGGCAGGTAGTGGCGTGAATAAGAATAATGCTTTGCAGCTTATCGAGAGCGGGGTTAATGCCATTCATTTTACTTGTCGCAAACAAATCACAGATAGAACGGATCCATTTAAATTTGGCCAACCATGGATGTTCGACGATGACAAGATGGTGGACATTAAAACACAGTGCCACAAGCATAAATTAAATGAAAAATAATATTATACTTTTTGGATGGTTAGGTTTTCTTGCCGCAGTTGGTGTAGGCATAGGTGAATTTTTGGTTCATTTTAATCCTGGTGGTATTGATTCAAACGAGGCATACGACTATTTTTTAGGCATTGCACAAACCCGTTTTACAATTGGACAATATCTGATGATTCCTTTCATTCCATTGTACATCTTTGGTTATTGGCACCTGTATCTTGCATTAAAACCCGGAACCGCTAACCTCGCAAAAGCTGTATTGACGCTTGGTATTTTTGCCTTTGTTATTGGTGGCATTTGGGTGGGCTCACGCGCACACCTCGGCATCACTATTCAAGCACTAAATGAAGCCAATGTACCCGAATTGCAGGGGCAAATAATTAACTCTTATACATTGCATGTAGAAAGCCTCGTGCAAATACTCAGAGTCGTCATTCTGCTTATATCAGCATGTTTTGTATGGGCGATATTGAAAGGTGGAACACTATATCCCAAATGGATGGCATTATTTAACCCGTTTTTTTTATTAGTGCTTGTATTTGCCCTTTTCTTTTTTGTGCGACCGATTGGACAGTATCTTGCTCCTACTGCCATGAATGTGGCACACCTCGGGCTCTTTTCCGCTTCATTGATTGCTCTATACAGGCGAAATGACTTAAATTAATTCTACATGAAAAAAACAATACTGATTCTTCTGTTATTAGTCTTGTCCGCCGTAGCAGCTGTTTTATTCTTTTTAAAATCTGATACGCAGAATCCATATGGAAACGTCCAATGGGGCAGGTTTAGTGGAAGTTGTCAAGAAAGCGATTCACCTAATGAAGATTTTGGAAGAGATTTTGCCCAATGTGATTACTCCGTTCATGAATCAGAAATTCCAACCTTTAAAGAAATTGATTTCCCTTTTAACAATCAATTTGACAATACGCAATCGCTTCCCTTAATGGCTGCAGCCATGGTCGATTTAAATAATGATGGTGTAGATGAAGTATTTGTCAGTGGTGGATTCACTCAAGATGATGCTATATTCAGATATACCGAGAATGGATTTAAAGATATTTCCAAAGAACTTCAACTTCCCGATAAACCAGCCAACAAAACAACCTATGGCGCATCTTCTTTTGATTTGAATAATGACGGATATACGGACATCATCCTATCAGGTGACTATGGTCTACTGTGGTATCAAAATACCGGTAATGGATTTGTGCGTAAGCAAATTGAAGTTCCCTTAAATGACAAATCATCTGCCGCGACAACTACTATTGCCGATTACAATAGAGACGGGCATGCCGACATTTTTCTGTCCACTTATCTTCATTTGGATAAAATGGAAGGACAAACTATTTTCAAGGATACTGAATACGGGTCATCCAGTTTATTGCTCAAAAACAACGGGGATAATACGTTCACCGATGTAACAAGCAAAATGGGCCTTGAATATGTTCATAATACTTTTCAGGCCGTTTTTGTCGATATAGATAATGATGGCTGGTTGGACCTGGTTGTTGCCTACGATACCGGAGAAGCCCGGACTTACAAAAATATCGACGGCAATAAATTTCAACTCATGCCAAACCCTTTGACTGGTAAGTACGCTTATCCAATGGGCATTGCCATTGGTGATTATAATAATGACAATTTAATCGATTTCTTTTTTTCAAATACGGGTTCATCCGTACCTGTATTTTTGGCACGTGGAGATTTACAAGAAGAGGATGTGTTTAATGAAAAATGGATTTTATTTAGAAATGATGGTGATTTCAATTTTACGGATGTAGCAAAAGAAACAAAAGTAGCCGATTTTGAATTTTCATGGGGTGCTCTCTTCGAAGACTTTAACCTTGACGGAAAGCAAGACTTGGTAGTTGCTGAAAACTATGTTGACTTTCCGCCTCATCAACTATTTAAACTGCCTTGTCGATTCTTACTTCAACGTGCCGACGGAACGTTTGCAGCCGTGGAAGAACAGGCAGGTGTCATTAATTATAATTATGCCATTTCTCCTTTAACCTCCGACTTCAATAATGATGGGTATCCGGATTTGTTGTATTCGAATCTAAATGGTAAGATGAAAGCTTTCATTAATCAAGGAGGAGAAAATGATTTTATTGCCTTTCAATTTCCTGAAACCAGCAATTATTCAGGGAGTCACATCACGTTGAATCTTAATGAAAAAGAAGTTTTATCTGATGTTTACGTGATTGGAGAGGGCTTGAGCAGTGACCAGACATCACGGGTGACGTTTGGATTGGGACAAGGTAAAATACCCTTGTCGGCGCACATTACATTACCATCCGGGGAGGTTATGAAATTCGACAATCCAGAAGTTAATAAAGTACATTTCATAAAATAATATGCTGAACATCTTATATTCAACATGAACACGAAATTAATTCAGCAATTATTAAATGTATCTATTTGGATTATTATCCTTACTGGGTTAAACGGCACGATTCCTTTAGTACGGTCTGAGTTTGTCGAAGGGAATATATGCCCAAGGATAATTGGCATCCCGGCATGTTATATTATTCTGAGTTGTCTACTATTCATGTGTATATCTCAAGTTAAGGTATTTCAAGACCGAAACAAGTTATACTTTCTTGGAGTCATGATTGCACTTTTAATCGCTACTATCGGCAGCCTTGGCAATTTACTCGGTTATATCGAATGCCCCAAAACAGATCAAGGTACACCAATGTGCTATCTATCTTTTTTATTATTTTTCAGCTTGTTGATCCTTAAAGTAATCTATTTGAAACGAATGCGGACAATCAGAAATAGCTGAAATGGCTGTATGGCCCGGAACGCTTATTTATATAAAATATGAATAAATTATTTGCGCATCATATTCTATCGATTTGCCTCATTATGCAAATCACCATTGGCTGCAAGGAAACGGAGGTCATGCGCAATACCATGGGGCCTGTACAATTGCAATTGACCCAGGGCTGGACCTTTCATGCCGATAGCATCGGGGCACAATCGTATCCGGCAGAAGTTCCGGGAACATTTCATACTGATTTGATGAAGGCAAATTTAATCTCAGACCCATTTTACAAAAACAATGAAATAGGTCTGCGTCCACTCGAAGATGTAACATGGGTGTATACGACTACATTTAATATCTCTCCGGAACAAATAGAATACGACCGTATAGAATTAATATTTGATGGTCTGGACACCTACACCGATATTACAATAAATGGCAAAAAGTTGGGCCGGACAGATAATATGTTTCGCCAATGGAAATTCGATGTAAAACCTTTTGTGAAGAAAAATGAAAATGAACTGACTCTAACCTTCATTCCACCGAAAATTAAAAACAGACAAAAGGCACAGGGCCTAGGCTACATTTTACCAGCCGACAATGAAGAGGAAGCCATCAAGATTAGTCCATTTACCCGCAAGGCACCTTATCATTTTGGTTGGGACTGGGGTCCACGCCTTGTTACGGCGGGGATATGGAAACCTGTATATCTCGAATTTTGGAATGGCATTAAAATTGAACACGCTTCAATCGAAACGATATCCATTTCGGATAAACGCGCTGATATGCGTGCCGTATTGAACATACGATCCGCTCTTCCTGAGGCGGCCGTCACCATTCATATCGGAGACAAAAACATGGAATGTACGTTGAGTCGCGGGGACACGACGCTCAGTATTCCTTTCATGGTCATGAAGCCCAAATTGTGGTGGCCCAATGGCTCTGGAGCAGCCCACCAATACACCAATAATATTACTATTATCCACAATGGACACATTGCGGACTGGGAAAAAGTCAGGTATGGCATTCGAACGTTGGAACTGGTCAATGAAGTGGATTCGATAGGTGCTGCCTTTTATTTCAAGGTAAACGGCAAACCCCTGTTCATGCAAGGAGCGAATTATATTCCCCAGGACGTATTTATTCCTCGTGTTTCTAACAAACAATATTCTGATTTATTGACGGCAGCGCGCGATGCCAACATGAACATGATTCGTGTGTGGGGTGGTGGTATTTATGAACAAGATATTTTTTACGATTTATGTGATTCACTCGGTTTACTGGTATGGCAGGATTTTATGTTTGCCGGCACTATGTATCCCGGTGATGATGAATTCGTCAACACAGTCAAACAAGAAATTACACAGCAAGTGCAGCGCCTGAAAAAACACCCCAGTTTAGCCTTGTTTTGCGGGAATAATGAGATGGAAGTGGCCTGGTACAATTGGGGCTGGCAAGATAAATATGGCTACTCTGATTCTGATTCCACCGAAATATGGAATAATTATTTACGCTTATTTCGGAATATTATTCCATCCATTGTGTCGGAAGTCGCACCACACATTCCCTACACATCTACTTCTCCTTTGAGTAATTGGGGGACCCCTGAAAACTTCAATCATGGCAGCATGCATTATTGGGGTGTCTGGCATGGTCGGAATTCCTTTGAAAGCTATAAATCAAACGTTGGCAGATTTATGGTGGAGTACGGCATGCAGAGTTATCCGGAATTATCCACGATTAATAAATTCGCCGAACCCGAGGATTTTTCTCTCCAATCCAGTGTCATGAAAAATCGGCAAAAGAGTTATATCGGGAATGCAGAAATTCTAAAACATGTTCGAGAGCATTTTCATGAACCCACATCATTTGAAGAATTTGTATCGCTGAGTCAGGAGGCTCAAGCCAAAGCAATGGAGATTGCCATTCACGCTCATAAAAACTCCAATGGTCATTGTATGGGTACCATGCTCTGGCAATTAAATGACTGCTGGCCGGGACCCAGTTGGAGTATCATTGATTATTACGGCAACAAAAAAAAGGCGTATTACGCGGTGAAAGAGCAAATGAGCGAGTGAGCGGATGAACCAGTGAGCGGATGAGCATTTGAGCATTTGAGCATTTGAGCATTTGAGCATTTGAGCATTTGAGCATTTTAGCCAAGGAGTACTTATCAGTATACATTGTTCCCCTTTGAAGGATGAGCACGATGAATCTGTTGTTTTTCGTATGAGACTCGGTGTTAATTACCGACATTAAATTTTTTCGCTCTTATTTTAACAATTTTGGCCCACCTTTCCACCCAACATTGTTCCCCCTTTGAAGGGGGTTAGGGGGTTGAAAAACCTGTGATGGTTATTATTTCGGCGAACTTCATTAATCACCACAAAAAAATATTAGAAAATTATATCCTGGAGGTAAGTTGGTCGCTCAACCCCCCTGCCCCCTTCAAAGGGGGAGCATATTATTTCTTATGTTCTTCGTATGAAACTCGGTGTCAATTACGTACATTATATTTTTTGAAACATGTTACTCACAATTACGCTTCTCATTCTCACCCGACATTGTTCCCCCTTTGAAGGGGGTTAGGGGGTTGAAAAACCTGAGATGATGATTATTTCGGCAAGCCTCATTTATCACCACTAAATCAATATTCAAAAATTATATCCTGGAGGTAAGTTGGTCGCTCAACCCCCTGCCCCCTTCAAAGGGGGAGCACATTATTTCTTATGTTCTTCGTATGAAACCCGGTGTCAATTACGTACATTATATTTTTTGGAACATGTTACTCACAATTACGCTTCTCATTCTCACCCGACATTGTTCCCCCTTTGAAGGGGGTTAGGGGGTTGAAACACCTGTGATGGTTATTATTTCGGCGAACTTCATTAATCACCACAAAAAAATATTAGAAAATTATATCCTAGAGGTAAGTTGGTCGCTCAACCCCCCGGGCCCCTTCAAAGGGGGAGCACGATAAATTTTTGATTCTTATTTCAAAATTTAAACCGAACAAACAATCTGCCAAAGTTCTTGCTATCCTTATCCAATCGGTGGTATTTGGCTTTAATATGTTCCTGTTCCAGAAATCGCAGAACTTTTTTCTTTAATTGACCGCTACCCTTTCCCGGAATAATTTCAACTACTTTGATGCGCCGATCAACTGCCTGATCAATAATATCATTGAGCGCTTCGTCAATTTTTTTGCCCTTATTATAAATATCATGTAAATCCAGTACGAGTTTTGCCATAATTAATTTGACGAATTTTTACTTAGATTGCTTTCTCTAGGATTCACCTTAGTCATCTTTTGCAAGATCAAAGAATTCGGTATGGTAACCACCTCCTGGTCTTCATTAACGATCAAAATAAAAAACAAACCAATGCGACTAATTCTGCCTTCAATATCATAGTCTTTGTCGATAAAGTGGATGGTGTCTCCAATTTTTGCAGGGTGATAAACAAATAAGATAACTCCGGCCGTCATATTGGATAACAATGACCACTGGGCAAATAATGTGATCCCCATTATAGTCAGAAAAGAAGATATAAAGAGCAGTATTTGATTTTGACTAACGGACCAGATCGTCAGGATAAATGCCAGGGCGGTGACATGAAAGATAAAATCCTTTATACGATTGACTACTTCAAATCGTTGCTCTCTGTACTCAAACTTTGTAGCTATTCTTCTAAATACATTTGAAAAAAGTCGCTTGCCCAGGATGGTTACTACAACCACCAATGCAGTTTCGATAATTTTAATGTGATACGGTTCCATACTCCGAATTTTTGATGCAAATTATGAATATATCGCGTTCGCCCGGCTGTAGGCGAATTGTCTGATCAAACTAGATAGCCAATTGATGCCTGAAATAATACAAGATCAACCCTCTACTTAGTCCAACTGCTAATCGATCTAAAGTTTGGTCCGCCAAATGGCGTCGAGTGACCGGGATTTTCCAGTCCTCTCTTTAATCCAAATAAAAAGTAAGCCCATTGGGCGCTACAATGTCCCATAAATTCAATTTCCTTTCGCCACCCACTGTGTTTAAATAATAAAATTATTTCATCGTCAAGCTTCGATAATTCAAACTCGATATGGCTGTCAATCCACTCAGGCGCCCCTGAAATACATTTCCATTCTACTCGTTGGTTTTTCACCATGTCAACAACTTCAAATTCGGGGCCGTCAACATTAAATATAAAATGCAGCACTCCTCCTATTTCAGATTTACCTTCAACCCGCACCGTCCACCAGGATGCTAATCCTTCGACTGTACTGATGGATTTATAAATCTCTTCGATTGAAACATCTTGAAACCCAATTCTATGAATGATATTCGGCATCTGCTGTATTTTTATTTAAATATAGGTAAACGCGATTCGAAATTGCACGAGAAATAAAATATTCGAGACCCGATCAGCTATTTACTCAGGAGAGTTAAGATACAACTTCTCAATTTTGACCATCGGACCGGGACACATGACCTGGTGACAATTCATACAGCTTTGGACCATGCCCTGGTAGGAATCATGTACGTCGTCAGCAGCAGATTTTTTGAGCGTGGCGAGGCTTTCCTGATAGGCATTTGAGAATATGGTATATTCTTCAGTAGCGACCTTATCGGGTTCAGTCGCATCGGCGGTGTGGAGTTCTTCAAATAGTCGGCTAACCTTTGGCTTTTTATCTTCTTTAATTCTGATTTTCATGACCATAGCATCATCATACATATCACGCATGAGCAAGGCTAGTTCACTATCTCCATTGGGGTTGATGGTCCAATTGCCACGGTATTTACCGGACTCTTCACAGGCATAAGTCATGAGTAGGATGACAGCAATCAAAAAAGAAAACAAGATTCTCATATCAGTATGTTTCTAACTCTAAAGATACAACATGGAGCAGGCAGAATCAAGTACTAAACAACGATTTACGTTATCTGACACACTTGGACCGCTGCATGTCAATCATCTCTATTTAGAAATTTCAATATCTGCCACTCGTTCCAATAGTGCTCCACATTGAAACTGGTAAACCCCAGGTGTCCGCCATATTTGGGTATGACTAAATCAATGTGTTTGGATTTCGCCGCTTCCTCTACAGGATAACATGGCTGCGGCAAAAAAGGGTCGTCCTGCGCATTAAGAATCAAAGTCGGTCGATTGCTGTTTTTAAGGAATTGTTTACAGCTACATTTTGAATAATAATCCACTGCATTTTCAAATCCATTTAACGGGCCGGTAAATTGATCGTCAAAATCAAGAATTGTATTTATCTTGGAAAGGGCATTGAGATCAATAATATCGGGGAATTGTTTGTGCTTTAATTTGATTTTCTTGCGCAATGTTTTAAGAAAATTTATCGTGTATTGACGATTTGAACGTTTTAAAATCTGCAGGGCACCTGCATATAAATCGACAGGTACGGACACGGCAACGACAGTCGTTATTTTTTCATCCAGGGAATAAAATAAATCTCCGCTGTATTTTAAAACCAAATTACCCCCAAGGCTAAATCCAACAAGCACGACTTCATCATACGCGGGCAATAAAGATTGAACAAGCAGATGTAAATCACCCGTAAAGCCACTATGGTACGAGTACACGTGTCTGTTCATCTCACCACTACATCCCCGATAATTCATCGCAGCGATGTCGTAGCCATGCGTATGCAGAAGTCCCCCTGTGCCTTGGATATATTGGGACTGACTGCTCCCTTCCAGGCCATGACATAACACGGCAATTTTTCGATTTCCATTCTTTAAAAAATCCACATCAAAAAAGTCGTCATCTTCCGTTTCCATTCGCTGGCGTGTAAATAGTAATGGCTTAGGTTTGCGAAAAAATACCGGGTACATGGTATTAAGATGTCCATTTCGAAAAATGAAAGGAGGATTGTATGTCGTTGATGGAAATGTCATAGAAAATAGCTGGATATCTAAACTACCCGTAGATTAAAGCATGAATTTAAATGAAAATAGTCAATGTAAAATCAAGGCTTGCTGATACTTGTTGTATTGGCAAAGTCAAAATTAACGTTATTTGAATTGTGGCGGGTTGATCCACCGCTGATTTGCAAAGATTGGATTGCCGATGGTACCAACATATTTATGGTAGAGGTGAAATAGTTTGATATTGCTTTTCAACCCCCTACCCCCCTTCAAAGGGGGAACAGTGTCTTGTTATAAAATAACTTTTCACACCAGACATGGATATCCCTTATTTTTACCACCCATGCATCCGCACTCCAGAAAAATAGTACACATCGACATGGACGCCTTTTATGCTTCGGTAGAGCAACGGGATAATCCATCTTTGCGCGGTAAACCCGTAGCCGTGGGCGGCGGAGAACATCGGGGAGTAACCACCACGGCCAGCTATGAGGCTCGTGCATTTGGCGTGCGTTCCGCTATGCCGGGCTATATGGCCAAAAAATTGTGTCCGGACATCATATTTGTTCCTCCTCGATTTGAAGCATATAAGGAGGTGTCACTTCAAATCAGAGCGATTTTTGCAGAATATACCTATCTCATAGAGCCACTTTCTTTTGACGAAGCCTTTCTTGATGTAACAGACAATAAAAAAAACATCAAACGCGGAATGGATGTCGCCAGGGAAATAATGGACCATGTTCATCGTGATACGGATTTGACTTGTTCCGCAGGAGTATCGTATTGTAAGTTTTTAGCCAAAGTTGCATCGGGATATAGAAAACCAAATGGCTTGAAGGTTATCCATCCGCATCGCGCCGAAGCCTTTCTCGAAAAGTTGCCCGTAAAAGATTTTTTTGGCGTCGGCAAAGTAACGGCTGCGAAAATGGAGGAAATGGACATTTTAACCGGTGCCGATTTAAAACAATTCAGCAAAATAGAATTAGCTCAACGATTCGGGAAGATGGGTAACTTCTATTACGACATCGTACGGGGCATAGATAATCGACCTGTCCAGCCGAGTCGCATTCGAAAATCTCTGGCTGTTGAACGCACACTGGAAAAAGACCTGTCGACCATTGAAGAAATTGGTCTTATTCTCACGACTATTATTGATAAATTTTATTTGCGCTTGACCAAAGCAGATAATTTTGGAAGAACGATTACATTGAAAATTAAAACCAGTGATTTTCAATCGATGTCCCGCAGCAAGTCAAAAGAGTATTTTATAAAAGACAAAGAAGAGATCACAAGAATGGCCTTTGATTTATTAGAAGAAAATATAACGGAGTTTAACAGTATCCGCTTAATTGGCTTGACAGCTTCGAATTTAGAAAAGGAAAAAGAGGCCCTAGTTGACGCCCAACTTAAGTTTAATTGGGAATAAGGTTTTATCTACATTATGCTTTAGCCGGTACGATTATATTCTCCATCAACGACGAGCCATCCTTTTTATTGATCTTTAAAAAATACAAGCCGGATGGAAAGTTTTTCATGTTTAGTTTTTTCTTACACTTACCATAAGATTTTACTTCCGTTCCTGCCATATTCAGCAGCTGGATATTTTTGACTTCCTTTCTTTTAAAATCGGTATTGAGGTATAATTTATCCGACGTCATTTTATATCGGTACTGACCGGCAATAATTTCTTTGCCGATTTTAGATACCTGCTCATCCATTGCTGTCAGGATATCATGTGCTTCACAGGCATCCGGAATTCCATATCCATAGCCTTCTTTTTTGTCAGGATTGCTATATCGGTCAGCGCTTTGCCGAACAGCTTCGATGATCTCCATATTCGAACGATGCGGATGAGCTTGCATAAGGCATGCGACCAGTCCTGCAATTGCCGGAGCCGCAAATGATGTACCATTACCATTGCTAATCGTCCCATCTGGATTGATAAATGACGTCTGTTGTCCAACGGCCATAACATCGGGTTTGATGCAACCGTCTGAAGTGGGCCCAAATGACGAAAATCCGGCCTTTTCACCTTGGCGATTTACGGCTCCGACTGTCAGTACAGATTTTGAGTCACCAGGCGCTGTCACATAGTGCCAATCCTGACTCCCAAAATTACCCTGAATGGCAACCACCAGGATATCATTGTTAGCGGCGTAGTTGGCAGCTTTGGTGATGATGGTCGAATTGCCGTCCATATCCTCGTAAGTATATGACTGCTGTCCCTCATCAAACGTATTGTATTGCAAAGAACTGGTTATAATATCTGCCTTATGTTTCAAAGCCCAGTCTACTGCATTGCGCCAATTTAGTTCTTCCTGATTGGTTTCAGAACGATTATCCTCGGTACGAGCCAGTAGAATATTGGCCTCATAAGCCGTCCCTATATACTCTCCCGGTAAGTAAGCGCTAGTGATGGAAAGTGTATTCAAACCATGTGAACCAATATTGCTGTAATCCATGGCTGCATTCTCGACAAAATCATAAGCCGCTTTGAACCAACCCTTATTCCTATGTTTATCAAATGCCGCCAGCTTATCAAACCCATCATAACCATCATCGAAATGCGCTATTGTGACGTTCAACCCCGTGAATCCCTGAGCATGCAGACAGTCCATATTGAGCAGTTCGACTTGATCCTGAGAAGCGCCGTAATCAATCCCCGATTGCTGCGCGACTAATTGGATGGTCAGTAAAAATGCTATTGAGAATGTTAAAAGATGAATTTTCGTATTCATGGTTTTGGAATTTCCGATCGTTTGTAATTATAAAAAAGGAAGGTAAAAAATATTCTAGAAACGATTGTTGGAGCAGTTGTAATGATTAAAACCATGGATTCGATCGTGTTACTAAATTCGAGGAATATCTTATTGACAAATTTGGATTATACGTTTTTGTACATGCTGTAAGCGTGTTTCATTTACAAAGGTTGCGATAGATGATAAAGCGCTAAATTTGGTCACAAAAGAGTAAATTGGAAGATGAAATTGCGTTGGCATCTAGAAGACTATGACAACATACGAGATAAGAACGCGCAATCATAGCTATGCATATCATCACCATGCTTAGTAGGGTTATTAATTATTTTTAAAAAAATCTTACACGTTCAACATGAAAATATTAATTACAGGATCCAGTGGTATGGTCGGGCAAGGTGTTTTACAAGAGTGTATTGAAAGTGCCGAGGTAGAAGATGTTTTAATTGTCAATAGAAAATCTGTTCATCCAAAAAACGCAAAGGTCAAAGAGATTTTAATCAATGATTTTTTTGAACTTGATGAAATAGAACAAGATATGAAAGGATTTGATGCTTGCTTTTTTTGTATTGGCACTACATCTCTCGGAAAAAATGAAGAGGATTATAGAAGAATAACGTATGACTTAACTATAAACTTTGCGAAAACATTCTTGAAACAAAATGCCAATAGTGTTTTTTGCTATGTGACAGGGGCAGGAACAGACAGTTCTGAACAAGGAAGAACGATGTGGGCAAGGGTGAAAGGGAAGACTGAGAATGACTTGTTGAACATGCCGTTTAAATCAGCCTACATGTTTAGACCCGGATATATACAACCATTAAAAGGTGTCACATCAAGCACAAATTGGTATTCTCTGCTCTACAAAGTATTCAGCCCGATATATTACATTCTAAAACATTTTCCGGCGACAGCAACAAACACGGTTCATATTGGAAGAGCGATGATACTTGTAGCTAAAGGCAATCACCCTACCAAGATTCTCGGCAATAAAGAAATCAATGAACTAGTAAACGAATAGCCACTATTGCCTAACATGCTTTCTTGAGTACAAGAGAACTAGAAATTTCAATCGAACATTAAAATAGGTTTAGAGTCGCGTCTCCATTCACCCTGCAGTCCTTTGACACAGGGAGATCAGTCCAATCATTTATCCGTTCATATAAAAAAATAAAATGTTAAATAAATGAACAGACTTGTCTGTTTATTAAAATTGTGTATATATTTGTTGTATGAAACAATCTGGTGTAAAAGAAAGGATCATTGAAACCGCTTCGAAATTGTTCTACAGCGAAGGATACAATCAGACCGGTATCAATCAAATCATTGCCGAGGCGAGTGTGGCCAAAGCCAGTATGTACCAACATTTCAGGTCAAAGGAAGATATTGCTGTAGCCTACTTGCATCGCAGACATTACTGGTGGATGAGGCAACTATTCGAGTTTGTCGCTCGTAAAAAAAGCCCTAAACAAAAAGTAATCAGCAGTTTCGATTTTTTGGATCATTGGTTAAGCAATGCTGAATTTAGAGGATGCGGCTTTCAAAATATCATCTGTGATCTTCCAAAAGATCAAAACAAGATCAAAGATGAAGTGCTATTTCATAAAAATGAATTGCTTGAGTGGATTCACGAATTGCTCAAGGAAGAAAAACAGTACACAAACAAAAAAGCTCGTCAACTTGCCCAGGAAGTGATCGTGCTCATTGAAGGCGCCATCATTTTATCTCAGATACAAAAGAACGTGTGGCCGATCGTTACTGCCAAAAGTGCCTGTAAAAAACTACTGATTTAAATAAACAAAAAAAATTAATCTAAATGAACAGACCTGTCTGTTCGTATAAACTCGCAACCATGACTAAATTAATCCCTCCTTTCAACCTGGAAACAGCTCAAGCAAAAGTACAGACTGCAGAAGATGCCTGGAATAGCAAAAATCCTGAAACCGTTTCGATGGCATATACCATTGATTCCACCTGGAGAAACCGGGACCAATTCTTTACCGGTAGATCGGCCATAGTGGCGTTTTTAAAAGACAAATGGAAAGTAGAACAACACTATCGGTTGAAGAAACACCTGTGGTCCTTCACAGGAAACCGAATCTCTGTCCGCTTTGAATATGAATGGCTGGATACCGATACCGGACAATGGTATCGAATGCACGGCAATGAACATTGGGAATTCGACAACGAAGGATTCATGCGAACACGAGACATGAGTGCCAACGACACTAAAATAAACGCAGACGCACGTAGAATCTAATTAATTAAAATACACATTAAATCAATCATCATGAAAAGAATAATCATAACAATAGCATCAGCCTTATTTATTTTATCGGGAATAAATTTTGGACAGGCCCATGCGCATGAAAACCATTGCGAAACCGCAATCACGACCATTGGCATCGATCAGGAAGTCCTCCCCGTAAAAGAATTACCAACCATCGACATCGAGCCAATAATAGGCAGGAATTCAAACATTCATACTGCAACAATAGATGATGAATTGGCACCCCTCATCATCCTGGACGAAATAATCATAACTCCAAATTCTTAATTAATCTATTCATAACCATATAAAAATCGAAATAATGAAAACGTTCATTTTAAACCTCCTGGTCTTACTCGTCGTAGTAAGCACGTATTCTAAATCATTTGCTCAGCTTCCCGATCCGGGATTTAATATCGATGCATCAACGGCTATCGTGATCACCGATCCCCAGAATGACTTTTTAAGCCCCGATGGCGTGACATGGAGTCTCGTCGGAGAAAGCGTAAAAGAAAACCGCACTGTAGAGAATCTGGAAACACTCTTTATTCTCGCTAAAGACAACGGTATCCCTGTATTCATTTCACCACACTATTATTATGAGCACGACCACGGATGGAAATTCGAAGGCTCGCTTGAAAAGGCCATGCATGCCATGGGTATGTTTGACCGCGGTGATCAATTAAACAAAGAAGGCTTCGAAGGATCGGGTGCCGATTGGCTGGAACGTTACAAAAAGTACATTGATCAGGACTACGTTACTGTTGTCGGACCGCATAAAGTATTTGGACCCGAACAAAATGACTTAAGTCTTCAACTGCGCAAACAAAAAATTGACAAAGTCATTGTTGCCGGCATGTCTGGAAATCTATGCGTGGAAGCGCATATGCGTGAATTGATGGAAGATGGATTTGAAGTAGCTATTGTTGGTGATGCGACCGCTTCCGCTATTATTCCTGGATTGGATGGCAACGCAGCAGCACAAACCAATTTCAGATTTATTTCCAGCCACGTATACACGACAGATGAATTGGTAAAAGATGTCGCACAAGCGTCCAAATCTACCTCCGGCAAGACCATGCATAAGACATCAAATATGAATGGCATTGACATATTTTATCGTGAAGCAGGTTCTGTAGACAATCCGACTATCTTGTTATTACATGGGTATCCGACATCTTCCCATATGTTCCGCAATCTGATCACTGACTTATCAGGTGAGTATCATGTCGTGGCTCCCGATTATCCTGGCTATGGAAAAAGTGAGCAACCCCCAATGGCGGATTTTGATTACACCTTCGAAAATATGTCTTTGATTGTCGAAGGTCTTTTGAAAAACCTCAAGATTGAAAAATACAGCATTTATCTGATGGATTATGGCGCTCCAATCGGCTTTAGAATTGCTGCAAAATACCCGGAGAGAATAGAATCACTCATCATCCAGAATGGGAATGCCTATGAAGAAGGATTGGAAGATTTTTGGATCCCCATTAAAAAATATTGGAATGATTACACCATTGAAAACGGAAAAGCACTGGAAGGATTTCACGCTTTAGACGGATTGAAATGGCAATATACTCATGGGGTACAAAATCCATCCAATATCAGTCCTGACAATTGGCAGATCGATCTCCAGCATTTAACGCGAGCCGGGAATCCTGAGATTCAATTGGCCATGTTTTACGACTATAGAACAAATGTGCCCCTATACCCTGAGTGGCAAGCGTATTTCAGAACACATCAGCCCCCTACCTTGATCGTTTGGGGAAAGAATGATTATATATTCCCGCCTGCCGGAGCTCATCCATATAAGCGCGATTTGAAAAATCTCGAATTTCATTTACTGGATACCGGACATTTCGCATTGGAAGAAAAGGGAGATGAAATCGCCTCACTTATCCTAAATTTCCTGGAAAAAATTAAATCAAGTGATGGAGAAGATATCAATTAAAGTAAAAGGGGGGCAAAAGCTCTCCTTTTTTTCTTCGTTAAATAAGCAGGAGCCATTATCTAATCTTAAATCATGAAAAACTTACGAAATACATCGTCCAATAAAATTGTCGGAGGCATAAGAATAATGTTAGGAATCATTTTCATCATGACGGGTACAATGAAGTTGTTTTTACCTGATTTCGGTGAGGCCTGGTCCATCCAGTTGATTGAAGCTGAAATCCCTCTTTATACATTCAACTATTGGTTTGTTCCCCTTTTTGAAATTTTTACGGGCATCATTTTACTGGTGGGATATTATTCCAGAATTGGTGCTTTGATGATCTTACCGGTTATCTTGGTGGCAATATATGTCCACCTTACAGTGAGTCATCCGGGTGCATTTCCTGCACAACCACAAGAACCCATTATGCCTATTTTCGTTATTATTATGGCCATTTTTATAATAATAAAAGGTGGTGGAAGTTGGAGTCTGGATTTAACTTAATTCGCAGTAATTTAGTTGTAATCACCTGGTAGTATGCCAAATACTTGTTGATTGAGTAATAAACAACTAGAAAATATAATAGATTTATTGGAACATAAAAAATGGTAAATTGGAACAAGACAACACAAATAAAAGTATATGGCATCATACTCTTTACGGTCCCAAGATGCATCTATAAATCGTTTGTAAACGTGCATAAATGTCAGATAAAAAAAATATTATTTACGGCATTCATTGTATTGCATGGATTGGCATTATTCAGTCAAAACTCATTTCAATTCACCAATTTCAATGCAGACTGTAACACCGATTTCTGGACGATTACTGTAGACGGATATATCCAGCAATGGAGTTTAAGTGGTGGGGTCATAAGTGGTGGAGATACCATTTTATCCGGAGGTGGTCAAAGTTTAAGTTATTGTGGTAATAGCAATTCTCCCACATTCTTTACCGACAATTGGAATCCTGGAGAAATTGGAATAAATTATTACGATTCAGATTCAGGTTGGATCAATATTCCCACCGTTAATCATGTGCAGGATAATGGAGGGCATCTCAACGATCAATACTATACGGCGGTAGGAGGCGTCATACAATATGTTAACTATTGGGACGGAACGAATTTACTTGTGATTGATTCTTTACCGGGTGAATTCTTTGCGGGCATATTTGATATTGCAGTGGATACATTAGGTCATGCATGGGTCTTCACAGCCTCTTCCCCTGGTTCTACGATTGATAGTTTAAAGGTCTACGATCAAAGCGGGAAAATCAATTCATATTCTTTTCAATATGATATACTCGGGTATGGATCATTTTTTCTAAACAACACCCTTTACATAGGAACCATTCAGGACAGTATTTTCCCTGTTCTTATCAGTGGCAATGTCGCTCAACCTGGAATTGGCATACCATTCTCAAGTAATAACTTTACGGATATGGCAAGTTGTCAACGTAAGGGAACACCTAACTCAGTTGCTGATTATCCGAATCGAAAAATCAAATTATTCCCAAATCCGACTACCGGTTACCTCGAGTTTTCCATTGATACTCAACCATCCAATATTTTGGTTTACAATTCCATGGGGCAATTAATCGAAATTAAATTTGATGGACACATATTAGATTTAACAGGGCAACCATCGGGAACTTACTATGTCAAGATTATCACTGATGGTTGGCCATTTTATTATACAGTAATGAAGTATTAAACGACGATTTGCCCACAATAAATTAAGACCTTTAAAATGCGCGGTTATTCAGACCGTGGTGGTGCATTAAGAATGAGCAGAGAAATTATAATATGTGATGAATGTGAAAGTGAATACTTTGCTGACACTTCCGGGATGGAGAAACTTTGTCCCGATTGCTCGCATGTTTTATACGGACATCCGAATTGCCAACACAGTTTTAAAAATGAAAAATGCACTAAGTGTTATTGGAATGGTAGGGGCTCAGATTACACGGATGGATTGAAGATCCAGACAACAGATAAATAGACTCCTAAAGGGTCGCCATAACTTCAGAAACTTATGGTTTCAGACGTTTCATAAATTGCCCCTGAACCAATAAAAATTTGAAACGGTTTTGTCTGGGGCTTTGAACAAGCTAATAAAATGCCTGTCCTTTCCACTTCTATCGTAGCCATCAATTGGGTGTTACCTCCACCTACATGCCCCTATCGACAGGACTACAATTCCTCCCGGCTCATTTTTAATCGGTATCCACAACCATTTACTTCATTTCTCTTCAAAAAGAGTTGAAATATGTCCTCGAGAATGACGAAATTTGAAGTGAACGCAAAAAACCGAAACCTATGGCAAGCAAAATTCGAAAAGTAGAGTACTTCTATACCAATGTAATTGATGAACCGGGTTCATCTTTCAGCCTTCTGAATCAATTGGCTCAGTTGGGGATCAACCAATTGGCCTTTGTCTCTGTCCCTACCGGACCATCACACAGCCAACTGACTATTTTTCCCGAAAAACCGGACGAACTGATAAAGCAAGCCAAAAGTGCCGGCTTCACGCTTGACGGCCCCCATTCCGCCATTCTTGTACATGGTGATGACAAACTGGGTGTCCTTCAGGAAATTCATAATAAATTATTCCTGTCAAATATAAATATCTTTGCTTCTATGGGCGTCACCGGTGGTAGAGGCGGTTTTGGTTATCTCATTTATATTCGACCGGATCAATTTGACCTGGCTGCGAGCGTACTGAATTTGTAATTCATTATTACCACTATCTACTCATAAGCCATAAATCAATCATGGAGTTTTCAAAATACTCCATGAGACTCCATTTCCATTCGACTTGTTCGAAAAGGCTCATATTTGTATAGTCCTTGACCGTGTAACACGTCTTCATGAAAAACCTTTTCATCATCGGATTACTTTGCCTGGCATCGATCTTACATGGGCAGACGGAGCCCTATAAAATATCGGGAAAGGTGGTCGAAAGCTCTTCAAACCAGGGCCTGGAATACGTCACCATCGTTGTGCAGGATAAAATGACCAAAGACGTGGTGGCCGGCACCACAACTGATGAAGAAGGCAGGTTTGAAGTGGAGACCAACACAACGGATGTAACTGTCGTGATTAGTTTCCTTGGACTTGCATCGATCTCCATGGACGATATTGAATTCATAGGAAACCTGGCTGATCTAGGGACCATTGCCATGGGAAAAAATGCGGAATCTCTGGATGAAGTTATTGTAACAGCAGAAAAGTCCACGACAGAGTTTAAACTAGACAAGCGCATATTCAATGTAGGGGAAGACCTCAGCAGTACCGGGTCCAGTGCCCTCGAAGTACTCAATAATGTACCTTCAGTCAATGTCAATATCGAAGGACAGATCTCTCTTCGAGGTTCAACGGGTGTTCAGATATTAATTGATGGCAAGCCCTCCATCCTGACCGACGAAGCCAGCAATGCGTTAGGAACCATCACGGCTGATATGATCGACAAAGTGGAAGTTATTACAAATCCATCAGCCAAATATGAAGCTGAAGGCACAGCCGGCATCATCAATATAATACTCAAGAAAAATGAAAAAACCGGACTAAACGGCTCCGTCTCGATCAACACGGGCGTGCCACATAATCACAGCGTAGGATTGAGTCTAAATCGCCGTACGCAAAAATTCAATCTATTTACACAGCTTGGTGTCGGCTATCGTGAATTACCTCGCGATAAGGAAAATATAAACCGCGATAAAATTACCAATACAGAATTGCAATCGGAAGGCGAGGAATTTCGGAATGAATTATTCTATAATATTATCCTGGGATCGGATTATTACATTAATGCACTTAATGTCATCACGCTCTCCGGGAGTTTTGCTTATGAAATTGAACATCAACCTTCGGAAACCGATTTTATTTCATTGACCGACGACATACTCGAAGGTGCATGGACACGAAATGAAGAGACGGAAGCCAACAATCCGAAATTACAATATGAGCTGCAATACAAACGTGATTTCACGGATCAGGAAGACCACCAATTATTATTCAGTGCCATCGGTCGATTTTTTGGCAAAGATCAATCTTCAATTTTTACAAACACGCTGACGGAAGGTCAGGCCGTTCTCAACGATCAAATCACCGAAACTGAATTTAAAGAAGGTAAATACACGTTTAACCTGGATTACACCAGGCCATTTGATGAAAAGTGGACCATCGAGACAGGCGCACAATACCTGATCAACGATGTAAGCAATGACTACACCGTTATCGATGAATTGGATGGCGAAATGGTTGTAAATCAGGACTTGACCAATATCTTTGAATATGATCAAAAGGTATTGGGTGTATATGGCACCGGCTCCTACGAAGGTCCTATATGGGGTATAAAACTAGGGTTGCGTGTCGAAAATACCGACCTGTCGACCTTGCTGGTCAACACCAATGAGGACAACCACCAGCAATTTACCAATCTGTTTCCGTCAGCCCATACTTCATATAAACTATCTGAAGCCATTTCGTTTCAGGCCGGTTATTCCAGACGTATTTATCGACCAGTCTTGTGGGATTTAAATCCTTTTTTTAATATCCGAAATAATTTTAATATTCGGGCCGGGAACCCAAATCTATTACCTGAGTACACCGACAGTTATGAAGGCGGAAGTATCTTTGTATTCGATAAGTTATCATTTAATGTCAATATCTATTATCGCTATACGACAGATAAAATCGAGCGTGTATCGACGTTCGAAAATAACATTAACACCTATCGACCCGAAAATATCGGAACAAACAAAGCAACCGGACTGGAATGGAATTTTAAATATTCGCCTTTCAAAAAATTCACTTTTAATGGAGACGCGAATTATAATGTCTTTAAACGCGAGGGTTCATTTAATGACCAGGTCTTTGATTTTTCAGCCGACAAGTGGACCGGCAAGCTGACAACCAAATATAAAATGAATAAGGCCTTTGAAACCGAAATCACCGGTCAATATGAATCTCGCGAGGAAACCGTCCAGGGTCAACTGAGGGCCAATGCCTATGCCGACCTGGGATTGCGGTATAAGATATTGAACGGCCGGGGTGTATTCAATTTCAGTGTGCGCGACCTATTTGCTTCCCGCATACGAAAAGACACCATCGACGAGGACGACTTCTATATTCTGGCCCAAAGTCAACGCGGGCGATTTGTCACCTTCGGCTTTAGTTATGGATTTGGTAAAGGAGAAGTTATGCAATATTCCGGACGTCGGAGAAGATAGTTTATCCAATTGACTTTTGACTATCGACCGACAGGTGATGGGTTAATACGATTAGTGGTTAAATAACACATTAAAATAACCGAAAACAGGTAAGAACGGATTGTCTTGAAATCTATAACTATGAAACTATTCAAACATCAACAATGGCATATACTGACGTTATTGATTTTATTGGTAGGTGTATATTTTTACATGAATAGCGACACCTCCGTACTCCTGGGAGACTTGTGGGGAATTAGTACAACCACTTGGTTCTTACTAGCCATGCTATCACCTATAATTCATCAAGTCTACGTACTCGTGTGTTGGCGTTCGGAATTATTTTACAATAGCATTTCAAAGGCATTTGGAGATAATGGATTCAGACTGTATAAAATTGGTTTTACTATTCTTATTCTTTCCAGAGTATTGACAATCATATTACTAGCTATTTCAAATACGAATACGCTTCAAATAAAAGGAGCTTTTGCTTACATAATAGCCAGCATAATGTTCATTCCGGCTGTCTATCTTTTTTATTCGGTTAAAACCTACTTTGGATTTGATAGAGCCTTCGGCATCGACCACTTTCATCCTAAAGAACTAAAAAAAGAACCCTTCGTCGCAAAAGGTATTTTCAAGTATACAGCTAATGCCATGTACATTTTTGGTTTTCTTATCCTTTGGATTCCGGGGCTTTTATTGTTCTCGAAAGCCGCTATCGTAGCAGCCCTCTTCAATCATTTGTATATATGGGTCCACTATTATTTTACTGAATTACCGGATATTAAAGTTATTTATGAGGATTGAGATGATTGTCCAATAACCACGGTTCACTGCTGAGTGGTTTCTGGCGCGTGCCTTCGTGCCATTACTATGTGTACCCTCGGTCCCTAATGGGAGGGTGGCCACGTGCACACTCAATCCTTGAAGGGAGTTTATTCTCGCTCGCCCTCGGTCCCTAAAGGGAGGACACCCTCGGTCTCTATAAGGAGGATCTCCTTGCTCACTCTCGATCCCTATAAGGAAGATGGCCTTGCACTATCAATATGGCAATAGTTAGATATTGCCCCCTGACTCATCCTTAATCATATCCTGTAAACAAATCCTGGTGATTCCCTTTGCGTAATTCTTCATTAAATGCATCGCCGATGGATTCAATGATGGCATTGATTTCACCGCTCTCATCTTCGCCAAAATATTTCGAACAATAAACAGTATGATAATTATCATGCTTTCCAAACAACAGACTAATGTCTATTCGATAGCCGTCCTTTACGAGGTTCCATTCATCACTATAGGACGATTTTTTAAATGAATCTCCTTCTTTCAATTTCAGGTGGCCTTTTAAGAATTCAATAAATACATCAAACATGTCCGGCATAACGGGATCGATTGCATAGGAACCACTTCGTCCAAAGTTTCCTTCCCAATTGGGAAGTGGATCCAACATGCGCTTTTGCAATTCGTAGCTGCCATCTTCCAATGCTTCCCACTTAAAATATTTGTCCATCCATGCCGGTTGCACTTCAAAAGGTTCATTCAGGCGCGTTTCATTGCGGTCAAAATGGACATTATAGATTTCATGGGTTTTAAAATTATGAACGATAAGGGCATATGTTTTTTTATAATTATTTCTTGCCATAAAAACGATTTTATCCTTGTCCGGAGAAAACCCGGCTACATAGGAAGAATAAAACCCGTTATTATCGGCGGTAATTTCCGGAAACGAATAGACGGTAAGATCCGGGATGTTGAGCACGGCCCTGCTATTGACAAATATATTCTCACCTCCTTGTAATAAGCCATCCCATTCCGAATCATCAGAAGCGAAGATGGTTTCTTTTTCTCCCGGAAGTCCATCCTGGCTATCCAACCATTGCAGGGTGGCAAAATCTGAGGTTTGCACTTGCACCGGTGTAATTAGGGGTTGCCCATTTTCTTCAGCGAGTAAATAAACACTTTGGCTGGCCACCATTAATGTGGGCTTTGGTGCATCGGGGATATTAAAGACTTTCCAAATACCGGGTGCACCCGAACTCTGGTTCAGTGCCGGGGGCATAACCACAGCCTCACCTTTGTAGAATATGTGATAATCCGTATGTGCCGTTTTGCTTCGGTTGGCTGTATTGACATTGTAGTGACTACTGCGTTTGACTTTTCGTTTAATGGTAAAGTTACCGTACTGTAAATCGTCCAGGGTGGTGTTTTTCCCACAACCAAAAAAAGCGAGGATACCTGATAAGCTCATAGAAATAAGGATTAGTTTGATAATCGTGTTTTTAAACATATCGGCTTTTGTTTTATTCGACCGGGTGTGCTTATATCGAGTGGTTTCAAGATAGTGTTTTTAATCGATGTAATTCGTTGGCATATAGCGTACCTTTAAAACGAATACAACCAAATAATCACCCATGTCTGTCACTGAAAGATGAAACAGCGTATGCTCATATTAATTACCTGCCTGGTAGTCGCAGGGGCCGCTGCCACATTTTTAGCTGTAAAATTTCAGGAGAATTTAATTTTTCTCCCGCACAAACTATCAGCACACCACGTCTTCAAATTCGATACTTCCTTTAAGGAGATTGATTTAAAAACTACAGATGGAAAAGATGTACTAAACGGTGTATTATTTTACTCCCAACTCGACACGACTAATGGTGTGGTTTTATTTTTTCATGGCAACAGTGGAAACATTCAAAGCTGGGGTGGCACCTCCGGGCTCTATACAGGCCTCGGTTATGATATTTTATATTATGACTACAGAGGTTTTGGCAAGAGTCGGGGCAGGATAAGCAGTGAAGAACAACTCATCCGTGATGGTGAGCTCTTTTATGACTATTTAAAGAAAATATATGGGGAGAAAAACCTCATCGTCACCGGCACATCCATCGGCGCAGGAATCGCCTCCCTGGTAGTAAAGAATAAAAATCCCCGAGCCCTCTATCTCAATGCTGCTTTTTATAGTTTACAAGATTTGATACAGGAAAAAACACTGATCATTCCAGATCGCATGATTCGATACAAATTATTAACCAATGAAGTCTTACCCAATTTAACCTGTCCAATCGTGCTGTTTCATGGGGACAAAGATCATCTTATTCCGGCATCACATATGCAACAACTCGGCAAGTTGAATTCGACGATTAAAACACATTTACTTCCGCGTTGCGGTCATAATAATATATTTAATTCCGACCAGTTTCGACAACTTATGACGGCATACCTCAATCAACCTACACCGATGAAGGAGACGAGTCCAATGGATGATTAGTTCCCGGAGTGGATGCAAATAATTATTGTACATACAAATAGAATAGTCATTTTTCCTATAATCCAATCAGGTTAAAACATCATGTCTATTTTACATTCCGAAAGGAATATAAACATGATTGCCTTCACGAAATCTTTTAAATTTGTTTTACTTTCGACCTTCGTTTTTAGTAATTGTCAATCACGTATTCAAACCAGTATAAAATGAAGATTAAATTCTATTTACTTTTCCTGGCCTCTTTCAGTTTTGTACATATCGCCTTTGCGCAAAGTCTACCTCCTTTTTCCAGTCTGGATATTTTCGAGCTTGAATGGGTGACAGATCCTCAAATCTCCCCGGATGGTGAAACCATTGTTTATGTCCGAAATGGAATGGACATCATGAAAGACCAACGCATGAAAAGGCTGTGGATGGTCGATCTTAATGGTGAAGCGCATCAAAAACTAAGTACCATGGATGTGAATGAGTCCACACCAAGGTGGTCACCTAATGGCGATCGATTAGCGTTTACGGCCTCCACGAAACACGGCAGTGAGGTATTTATTTACTGGACGAATTCCGGAAAAGTAGGGCGTATCTCGCAGCTACCTGAATCTCCAAAGGGCTTACACTGGTCGCCCGATGGAAAGTGGTTGGCCTTTTCCATGTTTGTGGAAGGGACAGAGTTGTCCCTGGTTACGTCACCGAAAAAACCGGAAGATGCTAAATGGGCCGATGCCCCAACTGTCACAACCCGGTTCAAACACGAAACCGATGGTGCCGGAAAAATGAAACCCGGTTATAGCCACCTATTTATCTTACCTGCCGATGGAGGTACACCGCGCCAGGTTACTTCCGGTGATTTTAATCACGGTAATGCACCCATCTGGTCGGATGATGGCAAGCGCTTATTCTTTAGTTCTAACCGAAAAGAAAACTGGGAATACGATTTTCGAAATTCCGAAATATATGCACTCGACTTGTCCGATGGCCAGATCACAGCTCTCACCGATCGACAGGGTCCTGATCACTCTATGACGTTGAATGCCGATGGGCAAATGGCCTATCTGGGTTTTGACGACGAGGTGCAAACCTATCAAAATACATTGCTCTATACGATGGATATGGAAGGTGGAGCACCGAAGGTTTTGAGTAAAAACTTTGATTTCGAACTATCCGATCCTATGTGGGACCCAAATGGAAATGGGCTGTACTTCATGTATGATGATCGAGGTAATACAAAAATAGGACACATCGATCTATCAGGAAATACCTCTGTTGTCACGGACAATGTCGGGGGCACCTCAGTAGGTCGTCCATATCCGGGAGGAGCATTTTCTATTTCAAAAAATGGAACAATCGCTTTTACGCAATCCAGTCCAATGCATCCGGCGGAATTAGCCATTATAAAAAAGGGTGATAAAATGGCACAACAGATTTTATCATTAAATAGTGATTTATTGGAACAACGAACCTTGGGAAAGGTGGAAGAAATCTGGTATAAATCATCAATCGACCAACGCAACATACAAGGCTGGGTGGTGACGCCGCCTAATTATGATAAGAATAAGAAATACCCCTTACTCGTCGAAAATCATGGCGGACCAATATTAAATTATGGTGACCGTTTCTCCCCGGAATTTCAATTATATGCGGCTGCAGGATATGTCGTATTTTATCCTAACCCGAGAGGGAGTACAAGCTATGGGGAAGAATTCGCCAATTTGCTTTACCATAATTATCCGGCAGAAGATTACCAGGATGTCATGGATGGTGTCGATGTATTGATTGCAAATGGCATGGCCACAGAAGACAGTTTATTTGTCACCGGTGGAAGTGCCGGTGGGATTATGACGGCCTGGATTATTGGTAAGAACAATCGATTCCGATCAGCTGCTGTGATCAAACCCGTTATGAATTGGATTAGTAAAACACTGACGGCTGACAATTATTTCCACTATGCCCATTCTCGCTACCCGGGACAACCCTGGGAAAATGTCATGGATTATTGGAAGTTTTCCCCGGTCTCATTGGTTGGAAATATCGAAACTCCAACTTTAGTGATGGTAGGTTTAGATGACTTGCGGACCCCACTTTCTGAGGCTAAACAATTATACCATGCATTGAAATTAAGACGGATTGAAACGGCACTTGTGGAAATACCCGGTGCCTCACATTTTATTGCTAAACGCCCCAGTCATTTGATTAGTAAAGTCGAACATATATTAGCCTGGTTTGAACGTTCCCGATAAATGGCATTGTTGAATTCGACGAAATTAATATCTAATAATCAAGAAAGCCAATACAATTATATTGAAAATAATTATTTATAAATCAAAACTTGTGGGAGTAAGTAAATGAATACATCTAGATCCTGACAGGTACTCGTCAGGATTGCTTCGTTTTTTGTATCAAGACAAAAAATGAAGAACCACTCAAGCAAATGAACGAAAACACAAGAAAAAAAGATGAGTAGCCTCAATATATTGATATCCTTATTTAGAAATTGATCGTAAATTAGATATGAGATCTCATTTAATTGACTATTTTCACTAACCTGCATTATAATGGACGAATCGCTAGAACAATACAAGCCAGCCGAAAAACTAGAACTAAGGGATATAAAAGAAGAATTTCCAAAAGCCTACTCACATATCCACTGTCCTTCTTGTAATACGGCAGTCGTTGCTGGCAATATAAATCTGCAAAACAGTGTTGCAAAATGTTCCGCCTGCAATGCCATATTTTCTGTTCATGAACAAATGGAACGCGTGAAAACCTTAAGCGAATCAAAGCAGGAGGTCTTGCGTCCTGAGGGCATCGACTTATTTTATTATAAAGACGATTTAGATATTACAATACAGCACCACCTTCAGGGATTAGACGTCTTTGGACTTACAATATTTCCCATAGTTGCTGTTTTTTTAATTTTCTATTACTTCATGGGCGAGCACAGCATCTCTCCTTATTTCCCTATAGCATTTTCAATGGCAGCCGTCTATTATATCTATCGGGCACTTAATTATAGTAATAACAATACCTACATTGATGTCAATAGTGAGTATTTAAAAATCAAATCTCGCCCCAAGCATTTCAAAAAAGATAAAACGTATCCTGTTGATCAGATTGACCAGGTGTATATAAAACAAGAGCCCTCAGCATATTATTCCATCAATATAGTCATAAACGACTTGAATGGTCAGAAATCCGAAAAACTCCTCGTTGTCAATACTATTTCAAAAGCGAAATATTTAGAGCAAGAAATAGAACAACATTTAAATATTGAAAATCGAAAAGTGCCTGAATCCAATGTTTAAATCCTTTTGAGGCGGACAACTTATATCAGAGATATACAGTTTACTATGTACTACTAACTCGGTACTCGGTACTATAAGCATGTGAGAACACAAGAACGCGAGAATGTGAGAACTTAAGCGTGTCATTAATTAACCAATAAATTCAGCCTCATTCAAAAACTTAATACTCGGTTCTGTTAACAGTCTGCTGTTTACTCGGCACTACTAACTCGGTACTAAAAAAGCATTTGAGCATTCGAGCTTTTGAGCATGTGAGCTTTGAGAAAATGAGAACACGAACACATCAATAATCAGCCAATAAATTCAGCCTCATTCAAAATCTAAATACTCGGTACTGTTAACTGCCTACTCGGCACTATTTACTATTCACAACTAACTATTACCCAAATATCAGCATACTCGATGACTTAAGTCATTGCATAACTGGCTAACTCACTACAATATTAGGGTTGAGACAATTCGATTCATGCTAAAGCTTTTCAAATGAGAACGATAACAAAAAGCTTGTTGGTCATGATATTTGCGTCCATAGTCATTGAGGGCAACGCGCAAAGCAGTATGTGGATTTATCAAGACACCATATTTCCAGCCAGGCTGCTTTGTACGAGCACCGAAATAGACGGGATAATCTATGTGATCGGCGGAGAATTTTTGCTTAATGATGGGCCCCGCTTCCTAGCTTATGACCCGGCAACGGGCATCGTGGATACTTCTTTAGCCGAACTTCAAGTTCCACGCTATGGTCCAGCTTCATGCACAGTGAACGGAAAAATTTATGTGATGGGCGGTTCATTAAATTACACATATGAATATGACCCAATGACCAATGTATGGGCCACAAAAACAAGTATGCCTTCCCAAAGACGGTTCACCAAAGCAGTCGTTCTCGACAATAAAATTTATGTGCTCGGAGGCCAAAGTGCTGATGTTCAGGATCAAATCCTAAAAACAGTAGAAATATACGATCCCGGAAATGATACCTGGACTCCCAGTACAAGTATGTTGACACGCCGAACTTATTTTGCTGCGGAGATAGTGGATGGAAAGATATATGTGATGGGAGGAGATGCTGGTTATCAGAGATTAAACACTATAGACGTTTTTGATCCGCACACATCTACGTGGTCTAAATTAGCCAATATGCCCGATTACAAAATATTGCATGGTTCAGGTGTGGTTAATGGCCAGATTTATGTAATTGGTGGTTTCACTTCCAAACCGGCACAAAGTCCAACCTGGGTATATGATCCGGCAAATGATACCTGGTCAGATACAGGCGCCGATTTACCTATGATGATTGCTGGTTTTGCCTCTTCAGTTGTCAATGATTGTCTTTATACCATTGGTGGCATGACCATTGAGATCATACCGGTCGCATCTGTTTATAAATATTGTCCGTTGGTCAGTGCAACGAATCATCCAGAACAAGAAACTACATTGTTGCAAAACAATCCAAATCCTTTTTACTCCGACACCAAAATTGAATATGAATTAAATAATTCCGAGCGGGTGCGCATTAAAATATTCAACATAGCCGGTCAAGTGGTAGCGACCCTCTTCGATGGTTTTCAGCAAGCAGGTATGCACGAAATAACATGGAAACCGGAAGGATTACCACCAGGTATTTACTTTAGCCACTTACAAACGGAATCGTATATCAAGACATTAAAGTGTATTTTTCTGAATTAGTGAAAATTATTAACCTCATCGGTCAAAAACCCAAAATCCGATCCTAATGGCTCTGTTGCTTCACATCTTATTCTCTATCAACCTTTGTTATGTAATTACTAATTGCAGTATTTACTTTTGGAGGCCAGCGAACCATTGCCAAAGGGTGTGACAGGAATTGTACATAGAAGACGTATGAATGCGCATTTTTTCCCTCCTACTGTCTATTTTTTGTTTTTGGTTTTCTTCTCGATCTTCGATCACGTAAGAAATAAAATACTTGCGACACATCCGTGCGGGCTGCCCGGTCAATTAGGTGGGTGCGGGTGCCAGCCCCGAGCGCTAGCGATTAATTGACCAAGATTTTTGGTGACTTTTCATCGATTGGAAAAGTCACCCGCCGGAGGCCTCCCAGTCATCTTATTTTAAGGCAATGCACTTATTTTCATTTTTGATAATAATAATCCATTTGACAAGTGTTGGGTCCTCGACATATTAATATTTGTTCGTTTTCTTTGTCCAAGCACCATTTGAAGCCTAATTTTGAAACAAAGCCCCCATCTCCACATGAAAATTGTCTTCATCATCAACAACAAATCCAACCGCTTAAAGAAAGTACTCCCGGGCATTGAGCGGCATTGTCAACATGCCAATATTGGGGAGTTGGAATTCATATACACGCAGAGAAAAAAACACGCCATCGAAATGTCCCGACAAGCTGTGGAAAAAGG
The DNA here is from genome assembly GCA_965249735.1 of Saprospiraceae bacterium. GTDB lineage: Bacteria > Bacteroidota > Bacteroidia > Chitinophagales > Saprospiraceae > JANQSS01. Next base: position 111,638 of record CBDFMS010000021.1, read on the forward strand.
CTGCGATTATCTCATTGCTGTTGGAGGTGATGGCACACTACATGAAGTCATTAATGGTGTGATGCAAAGTAAGACGCCGGATGATCAACACCCTGTGATCGGCCTCCTCCCTTATGGCTCCGCCAATGATTTTGCCAGAACGGCCGGCATCTCCAGGTCCATCGAAGAACTGGTCGGACGCATTCAATCCAATACCACCCAAAGGATAGACCTGGGAAAAATAGTCATACACCAAACCGGTGAAGTCCGTTATTTCATCAACATAGCCGGGCTGGGGCTGGGCCCGGAAGTTGTGCAGAGTTTGGAACAATCCACCGGACTCTTTGGTCCGGGCTTCCATTACATATCGCACATCATCAAAGGCTTTCTGACTTATGGTAAAAAGGAGGTCAGCTGTACAAGCACCAACTGGCGATGGAAGGGTAAGTTGCTGCAAATGGCCGTAGCCAAAGGTCGTTACTTTGGCAATGCTATCTGCATCGCCCCCGATGCCCAACTTGCTGATGGACAGTTTCAGGTGGCCATTTTCGGGGATCTGAGTATTTGGGACTATCTGAAAAACCTCGGCAATCTGAAAAAAGGTGTAAAAATCGACCACCCACAAGTCTGCTATCATGTTGCTGATGAAGTCTTGATCGAAAGTGAAGATGCCTGCGGTATTGAGGCGGATGGAGAGTATGTGGGGTCAGCGCCAGTTACTGTAAGTGTGTTTCCGAATGTGATTCGGTTTATGATGCCTCCCTTTTAAAAATTTTCCCGAAGATCTATGTATCAAGCAATTCCCAATGGCTGATAACGCACTTTGAGCACGTGATCTATTGAAGTTGTGTCTTATTTCTGTTGTAAACATAATCCTGTATTAATTGGAGTTTCATAAGGATTAACTCCACGAATCAATAGTGCGATCAGTAAATTTCTCAATTGGCATATTTGCCAATTTAAAAACTTCTTCCTATCTTTGTTCCAACCATTAATTAATTCCACAGTGATGGTGAAACTAAAAATGACAAAAGTGCTCTTCGTGGACAACGCCACAATCAATGTAGTTGCTCGTGATGGTGAAAAATTCATTCTGAAACCTCATTTACCTGTCCCAAAGGGAAATCAAAAGGAGATTGCCAAATCATTGGCATTCTATTTTGATAAGAACTTTTCTGATGATAAATCAAGTATGGTTTATTGGGTTTTAATGGATATGATGGCCAATGTGGGTTGGGCCTTTACATCCAAAGGGAGTGACAGAAGTGAAGAGCGTAAACGAATTGGTGCAAAAATTCGTCAATTACGTGAGGACAAAGGTATTGAGGCAAAACATCTTGCTCTTTTGGCTAACATTGACCCAGCAAATCTCAGTCGGATTGAGAGGGGTAGATATTCAGTTGGCTTTGATATTCTTACAAAAATAGCGAATGCATTAGGTGCAAAAGTTGATTTAATTTGATCCAAGAATGAAAAACTATGAATAAGATTGATGTACATGAATACGAAAAAGAAGTCTCTTGCGATTATAGGAATGAAACCTATAGTGTTCGTGATAATGGTGCCATTTTCAGACACAGTAGAATTGAATCTCGATTAAGGCCTTTAGATGATAAATGGACTTTTGGAAATCCAAATAAGCAACGTGGTTATATGAATATTTCATCGGAACCTGTTCATAGAATCGTCGCCACAGCATTTCACGGCAATGCACCCACTGACAAACACATCGTAGATCATATAGATACTAACAGACGAAATAATAGACCAGAAAATTTAAGGTGGATAACTAGACTTGACAATTTGTTACTGAATCCTATAACCAGAAAAAGAATTATACATAGTTATGGCAGTCTAGATAATTTTTTTGCTAATCCAAGTACGCCAATCCATACAATTAGTGACAAGAATTTTGGTTGGATGCGAACTGTATCTAAAGAAGAGGCAGAAAATTCAAAGGAAAGCTTATTAAAATGGGCAGAGGAAGAAACATTGCCTGTTGGAGGTGAATTAGGTGAATGGATTTATCGACAAAAAAATGATAGAGTTCACTTTGGTAAAACCGAAAACAATTTCATAGATTCCTTAACACCAATTGCTGTTCAATTAAATTGGAAAACACCTAATGAATTTCCGCTTTGTCCAAAAACGATAGGGAAGGAGACAATGGAAATCTACGAGAAAAAATTGACTAAAGGGAAAATATTGGCATTAAATAAATACGGAAAATCGGATATTGAAGAATTTGAATTCATTAATGAAAAGAAAGAGTTATTAGTTCTTACAAGAAGTGACAACCCAATAAAACCATTTGCAATTGCAAGAATATATACCAATAATGACAGAATTATTCACGCAAGTGAAGGGTCATTCTTTACAAAAAATGGAGCACTTAAAGAATTCAATCTCCTTCAAGGTAAAGATTGTGAAGGAGGCCAAACAATAGATGATTTTGCCTAACAAAAGGTGAAAAACTAGGCATATCAATATGCATGACTTTTATTGCGAACAAAATCTCACTACGCCTCATACACGAAACCGCTACCCAAATAAAAAAAACAGAATAAATAAAACCGAAAAATGAAAAATCCAATTTACATACTAACCTTCTCCATCCATTTATCCACTCTTTTCTGTACGCCTTTAATCGCACAGAAATCGATCGAAATTGGCACCAAAGTGGGTTTGTGTAAAGATGATCCGGATTGTATCAATCGAATTCATCCGGCTATTCCCATGTTGAAGCAAGCCAACCCCGGTGATACCCTTATTTTTCATTGCCGGAATGCTGACGACCGAAATCTTGATCCTACGGCTCCAAAATTTGATCAAGACGACGATCCGTTTTTTAGTTGGGTACATCCGCTGACAGGTCCAGTTCACATTGAGGGTGCCCTGCCTGGTGATGTTTTGAAAGTAAATATTCTGAACGTCGAAGCGGGACGATGGGCATGGACCATCACCTCCGGCATTGTCTCTGATGAAATCGAAGGTTTTTTATTGGTCGAATGGGAATTAGGAAAAGAATTTGCGACATCCGATGACATTCCGGGCGTCAAATTGCCCAACCGCAGTTTTCCCGGCGTCATTTCAGTTTTACCCGGTGTAGAAAAACATGCAGAAATGTTGATGCGTGAACAAGCATTGCATGACGCAGGAGGTGCCGTTCTGCTACCCACGACAAACTACGCACAACCTCATGGTATTTGCGGAGAAGGGGGGCTATACGCCCATGAATGTCTACGGACCATTCCTCCCCGGGAGCATGGGGGGAATCTGGACATTCGCTATCTGCAAGCCGGCTCATCGATCTATCTTCCCTGCTATATTGAAGGCTGTGGCTTATTGCTCGGTGATCCGCATTACATTCAAGGCGACGGAGAAGTTTCCGGGACGGCCCTCGAAATGGATGCAACGATTACCGTCACAACCGAAATAATTAAAAATGGACCGGATCTAACCAGAGGGCCGCATTATGAAGGACCAGCACGACTACTGGATATTCCATCAGACAATTTTTATGCCACTACCGGATTTCCAATTAAATCCAAAGGTGAAATTCCAGCCCATCTGGAATACCTCAAGGCACAAGATATCAGTAGCATGGAAAATCTGTCCAACGATATTTATCTGGCAGCCCGCAATGCTTTGTTAGAAATGATCGATTATATTTCGAACACCTATGGGTACACAAAGCTACAAGCCTATGTGATTGCATCGGTAGCCGTGGACTTGCGGATCGGTCAATTGGTCGATATTCCAAATGTAGGTGTCACCGCGATCTTACCCCTCGATATATTTGAAGATACCGATAAACTGCAAAGGCCTAACAAATACTAACTCCCAGGATAAAAAATCAATAATCATTCGTTCAAGCGACGATTAGAGGCCATACGGATGTGTAGCCGCATGCCGTTCCTGGATAGATACACAACCCGCATAATTAAATAGTAAATTTATTGTGACTAAATCATCATTCATGGCCCTACCTCCATATTGTAAAATTTGTAACAAGGATATCCGGGCAGAAGGCGAGCACGTGTGGATAACCTTTAAAGAAACGAAAGACACACAAGCCATTGAGCTAAAAAATGAGCGCGAGGTGGGTTGGACCGGTCCTAACTATACAGATAGGGGTTCCTACTTCTGCAATAGACATAAGTCCATTGAAAAATACTCGCACTTGACTATGCAAGAAGCATTAAAAAAATATAATAGTGGAATAATAAATACATTCCTAAATATTTTTCGTCGATAAAATAGACCAACCAGGCCGAACGACAATGGTGAATGAATACTTGTCAAGATGAAAAGAAAATAAATCCGTATTTTGGAACATAGCTTATTTAATTTAATCTTCTAAAAACAATATTCATATGAAAAATCTACATGTAACAAATGCGTTTGTACTAACCGCATTAGTGGCCGTCGGATGTTTTTTCCTTTTTTCCTCAGCGATCACAGAGGAGAGTAGTGATCATGAACTCATTGTCCAATTGGCAGCAGACCTCGCTAATACAAATGAAGAATTAGCTGCCTTAAAAACAGCATGCAATGAAACGGCTGTTTCGAATGATCCATTCATTGGTGAGATTATTATGTTCGCTGGAAACTTTGCTCCACGAGGCTGGGCATTTTGTCAGGGACAGTTATTGCCAATTAATCAATACCAAGCCCTCTTTTCCATTTTGGGAACGACCTACGGAGGTGATGGCAGATACACGTTCGGTTTACCTGATTTGAGAGGAAGAGTACCTGTCCACCCCGGACAAGGCCCGGGGCTGCAAGACCATAGATTAGGATCAAAATTTGGAACAGAAAATACATACCTAAGAGCACAAGTAGTTACGGTTGATGCAGCTGAATCCGAGAGCGGAAAAGGAACCAAGGTCGTATCAGCTATTCCGGAATCTATAACATGTATGCAACCAAGTCTAGGTATAAATTTTATTATTGCATTACAAGGAACCTTTCCTTCTAGAAGTTAAAAAAATCATTAATATAGCGCGAAGGCGTTTGCCTAAAATCCTAAAGAGCATAGGCATTAATTGCAAAAGGAATGAATAACAGAATGAAAAGTTTGCATTCACTCTTCTTGATCCTGGCAGGTAATAAAGTAAACTTTTACCAATAAGGAACAGAGGGAGGAAATACTCAACCCGTATCTGCAACTACTTCTTGTTACGAAGACGCAATTTCATTATTCCATAGTAGTCTGACCGGCTACTGACCCACTATGGGTAAATCTTTCGTCCTGTACCCGCATATCCGCTCTTACGTCAACACATGCCCCAGGCAGGCGCGTGAACGTCTAATCTCCGTAACAAGGATCTCTGCGGGTGGACTTCCTTTAGGATCAAGGTCGCGTTAGGGCATTTCTTACAATTCTCAATTCTTTTGTACCTTTTTCGATCTATTTTAATCCTTTGACTTAACATGCAGCACTCGAATTCAAATAATCTCAGAATTACACCTTTAAACGATAGGTCTCCGTGCGGCATAGTGTAGCAGACATCATGAAATTCTGTTCAATTGAGAAAAAATGAAAAGAATCGAAATCATAAAAGGAAAGTTAGATGAATTAAGAAATCTCGATAAAAGATTTTCGATTTTTGGTGCAAGTAGACACAAATACGAACTGAATAGAACATTAGATGAATACGAAATCAACCTGATTGAAAAAAATAATCAAATAGTTTTATCCAAAGAGTATAAAGAGCTTCTAAAATATTTAGGAAATGGTGGAGCCGGATGTGGATATGGATTGGAAAGAATGGAATTAAAAAATATAAATCCTCCATACATCGGAACAAATGAACTTCTTCGGAATTGGGATGACCCAAAGAAAATAGATTGTGATATGGTGGATTTAGATGAGATATCCGGATACATCAAATTATTTGATTATGGTTGTGGAATGGAATATTGCCTAATCGTCAACGGTGAAGAAAATGAAGATTTAATATTTTTTGACTGCGACGGCAGATTTAAAAAGATTGAAAACAAAAGCCTTTTGGACATTTATGAAGCTTGGTTAGACAACAGTTTAACCACGCTGAAAAGAATACAAAGAAAGTTGGAAGAAATGACACTCCAGGAGGTTATTGACTCAGAATGGGAGACAAAAAACTTCTCAATCAAAGAAATGATTCTAAGTATAATGAATGCTAAGCCATTAGCAGGGAGTTATTCCGGTGGTGCTTTGAATAATCATTTAGAGAAAGAATATCGAAAGTGGAAGGTGAAAAAAAATAACTAAGCAGGAAAAAGAATACTTTTCTTGTTTGCTCATGGCCACCACGTTGGTATACAAATCGTTATTCTCTCTCCCGCTTCAACCTCCTTCGCTCCCTCCGAATCTCCCGCTTATACGCCCGAAAATCTTTGGCATGAAATCGCTCCTGAAAAAATTTCTTTTTACGGAGCCGGACTTTCATTTTTCCATCATCGTCTGACTGACTGCTGATCCATTGCAAATAAATCTTTTTTCCTCCTCCTGCATACCCGGTTTTTTTAGGGACATGTTCCAGGTCGGGTTTCTTCAGGTTTTGCAAAGGCAGAGAAATCCATAAATTTTCCGGTGAATGTTTATCCAGGGTCCCTTCGACAAAGGCATGAATTGCATTGGATTGAATTTCTGTTTCCTCGATTTCTATACGCTCACCCCTGACATGTATACGACTATCTATCGGGGCAAAACGAATAAGTTCAAATCGCTTTTCTTTTCCCATTCGTTCGGCGATAGTGTCTATGGTGTGCAGATCTTCAATCACCATATCCTGTAATTCAACACCTATATCCGCCCGGGTTTTATCCGTGATAAATCCTTTATTTTCCAAATCCATTTCGGCACTCATGTCGAGATTAAACCAGATGTTTCCATCGATCTGTTTCGCCTCACGCAATTCGGCTACATTAAAATAATCAAAGAAGTCCAGTGTATTTCCGATATGGATATTAGAAAGTTGAAGTTGCATGTCAAATGGGAGGGTCACTTCATGACCCATGTCAGCATGGATAGTGGCGTCAATACGACTATCACCGTAGGACACCTGTACGCTATCTATTTTTAATAGGTCCTGATCTAAATATGCATGGGCATAAATGTTATTTAAATGAAGTCGATCCGAATATTCCAACTTGTCGATAGTTACATTTACGTTTGGATTGAAGTCGCGGAGTACTTTCGTCAAACTCTCCTTTAATATTTTTCCTCCCTTGTGTTCTGATCCCTGATTTTGAAAGGCAAAAAGTTTAATTAAATTGGCCCACACCAGGCGCGACGATGAAATTTGCAAGTCGACTTCATAGGGATCATCCGTATCATCAAAAGCAAAGTGACGTATATTCTCTACCGTGCCACTAAAAGCCAAATCCTGATTGAGCGAATCGCTCTGCAGCATTATATAATAATAGGCCATATTGTCGATGGAAGCGACTTCAATACGTGACAGCGGAACTTTCACTCCCAGCTCTGAGATATAGACCTCCGCATCACTAATGGTCAGCCCAAAGGTAGATTCTTCAACCATCTGGGCCACCGATTCAAAGTTGTCGTCAAATTGAAATGAAGTGGTGTACCAACCTTTATCAAATCGATAGGCATCCGTCTCCAATAAATGATTAAAATTTCGCGGGTGTCCTGAGTGACCAAAAATTACTTCAACTCTTTTTGTTGCGGGGTTGGCTTTTAAGGTGATGCTTCCACTAAATTTATCTTCAGCAAAACTCTCATAGGTAATATACGCGTTGATGGATTCCGGTCGCAGGCCTTCCCTGTCATCAAGCTCACCCGATAATTTTACCTGCATTGATAAATTGTCGGGTTGGTCACGGATCTGCTTAATTAAATGCACACCGAAATAGTCAAATTTTGGCATCAGGGCGTCAAAATCAAGATGATTGAGTTCGATGTCAAAATCAAACTGCGTAAAATCAAGTTGATTGATGATCACTTCGCCATCAAGACTAATATTCGACTTGTCGATTTTGAATTTCGTTTCTTCGAGCACCAGGGTACGCTCATCATCGAATTTTATTCCGGTATTGAAATCCAACAATTGAATGTCTTTTCCATAAAAAACCGTATCAATGACCACGCGTACAATGGGATGAAAACTCTGCTGTATACCAGAGAGCGTCTGTTTCATCGACTGTTTGGACCGGTTTGAACTATCTTTTTTTGCACTGGAAAAGATGCCCTCTTTTCCAAACAGTGCGATAACACCTTCCCAACTAATGGAGCTGGCACGAATATTGGCTTCTGTCTGCAATTGACTCCGTCGTTCCGGAAAAAGTAATGCCTCCACGTGATCAATTTCACCGCTGATTTGAAACGGGCGCTGATAGCTTTTTGTAAACCCTTCAATCACGAACATGGTTTTTTCACCATTTTTCTTAATTTCTAAAATACGGAATGGAAGGACTGTATTTCCTGCCGGGTAATAAACTTCGAGGTCATCCATCGCAAGATTCAAATTCGTCCTGGTAATTAGTTCATCCATATTGTTGAGCGACCCATTGATATCTGTCGAAAGGGTAAATTGTCCGTCCTGGAAATAAAAATTATCGTGTTTTAAAAATTTACTGGCGGAGGCTGCCTGATCGGTAATTTTGGCCCTGGCAATAAGGTAGTCACCATGTGTCAGTGTCGAGGTCAACAATGCATTTTCCGATTCAATATACAGGTCATTAAATCCGCCCTTTATATGGTGAATCTTTAAACGGACATTACGTCGGTCTTCTCCGAATTGACGATGATCGTCATAGATTCGATTGATGAATGTGGCTGATAATTTCGCGTTATTTATTGTTTGCCCTTTGGCTATCACTGTTTTATTATCTACCTGCAAATCAACTTCTACACGTGGATCTTTTTTTCCGGGTGTAAATAATATATGCGCTTTGGCATAAAAAGGTCCCCCCACTTCATAGTCGGATATGTTATCGCGAATACCACTGGTAAGGACGGGTAGAATTGTCGCCGTACGTGCATCTTGTTTTTCAATCGTCAGTGTCGTCGGCGTTTTATTGTCCGTATACAATCTGGCCTTCACGTCAAATGCCTCATCATTGATACGCAAGGTCGGACTGTTGAGAACAATTCCTTCATGCGAATATATCGCTTGAATTTCGCCTTGTACCTGGCTCTCGCTGAGGTAAGCGCCTTTTTTTGTATTGAAGCCCAGTTGATCGACGTCGAGTTCAACATTAACCAGGGCGCTGGTATCGGATCCTGTATGTAATTCCGTTTGGACTTTTACAAGGCGCGCTTCAAGATGTTTGTTTTTAGGAAAATCGATGAGTGCAAAATCAATATTATCCAATTCTACATGTGCGCCATCGATGGCCATGATCATACCACCTGTTTTCTTGTTTTTATCTTTAGAATTATTTTTGCCTTCACCAAATAAATTGGCATAATTCGATTGTCCTGTCGAGTCCCGGTGCAAATGAATATGCCCATTTTTTAATAAAATATTTTCCAGACTCAACCTGGAAAATGATTTATTCAATCCAACATGCGCTATGGCCTGATCCAAACGAAGTGGATCTTCACTGCCTGGTTTCGAAGATAAATCGGATATCGTCGCTTTATCAATTTCAAGAGCGAGCTTATAAATAGAATCGACGGCCACGTTCTTCACAAGTATATGCTCTATGCGTGCACCTGCCTGTTGTCCATTTATTTCATCAATTTTGGTCAGCTGAACGTCAGAAATATTCACCTCGGAATTGACAGATACGACAGAAAAGCCATCATTTTTATTTTCGGCTTTGGTCTTTTCTATTTTCTTTTGAATTAAACTCCCAATATTTGAATATCCATCTGCACGATCAAATAGATTTAATGTCAAGCCATCTAAGTCGATCGATTCAACAGCAATCTGCTTTTGGCGCCAGTCCATCACCGACACACGTACATTTAATTGGTCCAGGGCCACAGGTGGATATTGGTGTTCTGCCGCCAAAGAATCGGCCAGCTTAACACCCTGCAGTCGTACCGATAAATGTGGGAAATCTCGAAACGGATGGAGACTCACCTTATCATAGGTCGCTGTACCATTGATGGGCAGGTAATTGCCCAGGTCCCTTCGTCCATCAGCATTTAGGTAGCGATTAATGGCAAAGTCACCAACGCCCAATACCAGCAAGATGAGTACCAGGATGACGATGAGAATGCGACCCGCTATACGTATGGTTTTGCGTGTGTTCACCTAGTAGGTAAAGATGTGAAAAATTGAGGGGAAATGTAGCAGTGGACAGTTGGCAGTTGGCAGTAGACAGTGGACAGTGGATAGTACCGAGTTGGTTGTATGTCCCTGATATAGGTTGACCACTTCAAAAGTGATTAACTTATGAAAGCAAACATTAGGAAGATTCGCAAGAATCGCAAGTACACTGTTGAATTCAAGCGCAAATTGGTACAGGAATTTGAATCAGGGAGACAAAGCGTGTATGAATTAGAGCGACTATATGGCGTATCGAACTCTTGTATTTACGGATGGATTTACAAATTTTCTACCTTTAATAAAAAAGGATATCGCATTGTGGAACATAAACGAAGTAGTAGTTCGAAGGTTAAAGAGTTGGAGAATCGGATAAAGGAGTTAGAATCTATAGTTGGTCGGAAGCAAATCAAGATTGATTTTTTGGAGACGATGATGGACGTTGCAAAAGAAGAATTAGACATCGACATCAGAAAAAAGTACTCCACCCTACAATCCAACGATTCAGACAAAAAAGGCAAAGCTTGAGTTACTCATTAAGTGCATTATACAATGTGGTAGGTATAAGCAAGCAAGCCGTAGCCCAGTATGCCAGGCGTCAGGCGATTTTTGATAAAAAGACGACCGAGTTGATTATACAAGCCGATGAGCTCAGGCGGGTTCATCCGGGTTGTGGGGTTGAGAAGATGTACTACACATTGAAGCCAGATTTTATTGGCCGAGATAGATTTATCGAGCTATTTATGAGTTTAGGATATAGAGTAAAAAGAAAGAAAAATTATCGCAGAACGACAAGGACCGGAAAGCTGTATTATCCGAACCTAATAAAAGGCTTGCAGATCAATAAACCATCGGCCATCTGGCAAAGTGATATCACATACATTCGAGTCGCCGATAAATACTACTATGCTGTGTTCATTACCGATGTTTATTCCAGAAAGATCGTAGGCTACAGTGTATCAGACCATATGCGAGCTACGGCCAATGTAAAGGCACTGCAAATGGCATTAAACCAACACGAAGCTCCTGATATCCATCATTCAGACCGAGGTAGTCAATACACGTATAAGAAATATACAGAACTATTAAAGCAATTTGGTTGTCGCTTGAGTATGGGTCTCACAGCTCAGGATAACGCATATGCAGAAAGAATACATAGGACAATTAAAGAAGAATATCTGGCTTATTGGCAGCCAAAGACAATGCACGGGCTAAAGTCATGTGTGGCTAAGGCAGTAAACCAATACAATAATCAAAGACCACACAATAGCTTGAAAAAACTAAGCCCACAACAATTCATATTAAGTTGTTCTTTGTTGGCTAGCCAACAAAGAACAACACTGACTATATTTAATGATAATTATTAACCCATAAGTGGTCAACTCTATTTAGGGAAGTACAGGTTGTAATAGACCATAAGGTTCTAGCACTTATTTATTTAAAACAAAATCAGAATTTGGTAAGTAACTTGGATTACCCACAACTCACCACTCGGCACTACTAACTCAGTACTAACAACTGGGTACTAAAATAATTTCCATACCTTTTGTGAATGAATTTTCCTGGTAGCAGTGGTGTGGGAGGCTACTCCTCCTTCAGGAGGTCGGGAGGCACGAAAGAGCTCGTTTAATAACCTAAAGAATTCGATTTTCTGCGTTTTGGTCATTTCGACCATGATTAAAGGTGACGCGCAGGGTCGATTGAACTTGTGTATTATTTAATTTCAATAATGTCTGATGATGAATTTAGAGCAATCTGCATTAAAAATCATTTGTTACGAAAAGCTATTTCTGGTGGTTTTTTGTGTGCTGCTATTTTCCATCATATCTTATGGACAAATGGTCACGGAAAACATGCATATAGATCAATTTGGTTACAAGTCCGGAAGTCAAAAAATTGCCGTACTTGCCAATCCTCAAACCGGCTACAATTCCGCCGAAAATTATATTCCGGGCGCTTCAATACAGGTTGTAGATAGTTCAACTTCGGTCGTCGTTTATAGTGGTGCGCCAACGCAATGGAATAGTGGAAATACCCACGCGCAATCGGGTGACAAAGTCTGGTGGTTTGATTTTTCTGCTCTCACAGCGCCGGGAGAATATTATTTACTGGACACCACCAACAACCTTCGTTCTAACCTTTTTAAGATTGACGATAATGTCTATTACGATGTCCTTCGTCAAAGCATGCGCGCATTTTATTATCAAAGATGTGGAGTTGCCAAAACTGTATCAAGTGGAGGTGATTGGAGTGATACGATTTGCCACCACCACACGGAACAAGATGTGGATTGTAGATTGGTTTCTGACCCCACAAATACCTCCCTTTCCAAAGACCTTTCCGGTGGTTGGCATGATGCCGGGGACTACAATAAATATGTTAATTATACACACACGCCCGTCCACGATTTATTGTTTGCTTATGAAGATAACCCGGGCATCTGGGGTGATGATTTTAATATTCCCGAATCATGTAATGGAATACCAGATATTCTTGATGAAATCAAAATAGAATTGGACTGGTTATTAAAAATGCAGGAACTAGATGGATCAGTTTTAATGAAAGTATCCGTTACCGGCTACCAGGCCAGCAGCCCACCCAGTTCGGATATGGCTGTGAGAAGATATGGTCCCTCACAAGCTTCTGCAACAAGAGCCCTGGCAAGTATGTTTGGCCATGCGGCTATCGTTTATGAATCACATGATATGAACATATACGCCGATACGCTTCTGGCGAGGGCCGAACTAGCATGGGACTGGGTAGATGCCAACCCTGCATATTCCTATTACAATAATGCTGGATTTTTAAGCTCCAACCCGGAAGTATCAACAAGTGCCCAGGATGATTTTATGGCTTGTGCTGCAGTTTATTTATTCGCCGCTACCGGTGATACAGAATATCGCGATTATTTTGACGCTAATTACACGTCGATCAATCCGTATATTTGGGGTTATTGGTATTTGTTTCAAACTTCGGTTCAGGATGCCATGCTTTATTATGCCGATTTGCCGAATGCTACGTCAACCGTTGCCACCAATATTCAAAATAGTTTTATCAATTCAATGCATAGTGGTAATTCCGACATGCTCACTGCATTTTTAAATAATACTGATGCCTATCGGGCCCAACTCGCCGATGGTGATTATGTATGGGGAAATAATCGGGAGAAAAGCCATGCTTCTATTATGTTTTACAACCTGATTAAATATAGTCTGAATAATGGCGGTCCGAATGATTCACTAAACTATACACATGCTGCGGACGCGTATATGCATTTTTTACATGGCGTCAATCCCATAAATATCGTCATGTTATCAAATATGTATGATTTTGGCGGTGATCAATGTGCCAATGAAATATACCATGCGTGGTTTAATGACGGCACGGATTACGATAATGCGCTTACCTCGCTTTATGGTCCGCCTCCGGGCATTATCCCCGGTGGCATCAATCCGTCCTATGCACCGGATGCATCCTACGCCGGGCCACCCCTTGAACCACCACAGAATCAACCCATTCAAAAATCTTACAAAGATTGGAATACGGGATTTCCTGAAAATTCCTGGGAGGTGACGGAAAATGCCATCACCTATCAAGCTGCTTATGTCAATATGATTTCTAAATACGTGGAACAACCGACTAGTCCGCTACATATTGAAAACACAGAATTTCAATTGGAGAACGACGGCATTACCATTTTATCAAATCCGGATGTGCCCTGTTTGTATGTCACATTGAATACAGGAAATTATTTAGCCTCTATTTTAACTGCCACCGGAGCAATTCATGATCAATTTCCGGTCACTGATGATTTTACCGTTGACATCAGTCAATTGCCTTCAGGACTCTATTTCCTTGAATTGGTGCAGACAAATAATAATCTGGTTTGTGTTAAAGTCATTATCAAAGAGTAATATGACCGTTCGATTAGAATATTATCAGGATAAATCCTGAATCTTCACACATAGGAACTGATCAATGGACAATGACTCCCTTATCGGGCTCCACGAATCTGCCGTCTTACATCAGACTGAAAGCAGATTAATATAGACTTGGATATGGTCTTATGATGTTTTTCGCAACTTTTTAACAAGAACTTACACCCCTTTTACATTATTTTACACCTATTAACATATGTTTCGATGAACCGGGAGTTCTATATCATATCTTGTCCGTTGTGATTTTACACATGTACTGAAATCAACACTTTTAACCCGTGCAGTAGGAAAAGAACACTCCGTAGTACATGTATTAAACAGCTGGCAGGCCATATAAAAAATTGAAATGCCGCCGTTCCTTTTATTCAATACGCTCACTTAGAAAAGTAGCATAATCAAACAAATCAAGATGAAAACCGGCCTTATATTCATATTATCTCTATTGTTAAGTGCTACTCTATTTGCTCAAAATCAAAAGACTCGCCCCGATATTTATCTTGATTGTAAGATGAATTGCGACTGGACCTACTTGAAGCAGGAGATACAGTTTGTAAATTATATGCAAAATCGCCAGGAGGCTGACATCTATATTTTGGCGACGCGTCAGCGCGCAGGGGCAGGTGGTAGCGAAGTGCAGCTGTCATTTATCGGAGAGAAGGATTTTTCAGCAATTCGGGATACGGTCAAGTATTTCACGGACCCCAATGCAACTCATGCCATTGAGCGGGAACAATTTGTTAAGGAATTGAAAAAAGGCTTACTCCAATTTATCGTGCAAACGCCAATGATTGATCATATCTCCTATGATGTGGATACAGAAGAAGCGGGAACGGAAAATACCCCGGTAAACGATCCATGGAATAATTGGGTATTTAACATCGGTGGCAATGGGTATTGGAATGGTGAATCCACCTATTCCAGTTTTGATTTAACCGGTCGTTTTTCAGCCTCCAAGGTGACGGAGAAGCATAAATTCGACTTTTCAACCTATTACAATTATGACCAGTCGCACTATGAATTGACTGATGGAGATGAAACCTTTATAAGAAGAAGTTATAATGTACGACTGCTTTATGTTCGGAGTTTAGGCCCCAATTGGTCAGTCGGTTTCAGATCGAGAACAGGCTCCTCAACATTTGGAAATACCGATATTTCTACAACCTTCAAACCAGCTATCGAATACAACATTTATCCGTATTCGGAAACGAGTACCCGCCGATTTAGTTTTAATTATTCGATAGGACCGGAATACCTAAATTATACGGACACGACGATATACAACAAGCTGTCTGAAACCCGGTTGCGTCATGGTTTGGACATCGAATTCGACCAAATACACAAATGGGGAAACGTGTCTATGAATATTGGCGTTCAACAATATTTTCATGATCTTGAATTATTCAATGCTTTCATCAATCCAAATGTCCGATGGCAGATCACCAAAGGATTGAGTATTAATTTTGGTGGTCATATTTCATTTGTAAATGACCGGATCAATATTGCTAAATCAGATATTTCGGATGAAGACATCCTTTTACAAATCAAACAACTGGATACCGATTTTAGCTATTTTACCTACTTTGGATTGAATTATCGATTCGGGTCCAAGTACAATAACTTTGTGAATCCACGATTCTAACCTTCCATTCAGAATTCAGACAATGATTGCACAGAAAATAATATTCCTCCTCCTGGTGAATTCAATCTTCCTGGCATGTCAACAAGTGTCAACCGACATTGCGCAAACTGTACCAACAGAAAAGCATATGGTCCATGACACCATTCCTTTTGATAGTCTAACTATGACTGATGGCGATCGTAAAAATAAATCCTTGTACTATTTTAAAGACAAACGCTTTAGTGGCCTGGCCGTCAAATATGAACAAGCAGCTGATGGTACCTGGTCCTTTTTATATCGATTCGAAAATGGTATTGTACAACGGATGGATGTTTTTGGTGTAAATGGATATCAACATCGATTTGTGGAAATGAAAGACGGATATCCTTCTCACTGTGTTATGTTTCATAGAAACGGAAACAAATATATCGAAGAATATTATGATAAAAACAATAACAAAGTAGGTACATGGAAACGCTGGCACGAATCTGGGGAATTGGATTTGGAAAAAAATTATAATTAATTTATTTATCACACCAAGTTATAAAACACCAATCCACGCGTTGGTATCCAAGACGCATAAACCAATGTCTTTAATGCGTTTCTCAGACAACAATTAATCCATACTCGTTATTGATCAACGGAGCCAGGATTCCCAATTGTGTTTGTTAAACCATATATGTGAAGAAAAAATAAGATTCTTTGAATAGACGAATCCATATTCTCTATGGGCATCCATTATTTGACTCATGCTCTCGGCCTTATTATTTTTAGTGGAGAAGGTGGTAAAATCTGCGAACATCATAATACTTCTCAAGCGCGCGACACAGCCCAAAAGAACTGCCAGTATGCAGGAAACCAAGGAATGTTCATGAACAGTTTGACAATAGCCAATATCTCATCAGGCTGCTAATAACCCCGACTCTAAGATAATAACGAATGTCAACCAGGTCATGATACCGGCTATTCAATAAATGATTTTTTTTGACAAAGCATGCCCAGGCGTCGCTCAAGCATGCTTTCATTGCTTCCAAAGGAAGTTTTGTTTACCTTTAAATGGTAACTGAGCCAAAACGTTTCGGTTGCTCCTTCATCCGACTTAACAGGCTGTGCGTTGGCCTCGAGTAGCTCCGAAATCTTTGTTGGAATAGTTGTGTTCTATTAAATAAGAATATCATCGAGTTCATGTGAACATAAAAAAATTCATAGCGGAGCTTAAAAGGCGTCATGTATTTAAATCGGCTGTAGCCTATTTAGTCGTGGCATGGCTAATTGCCCAGGTAGCTTCTATTGTTCTTCCAACATTTGACGCGCCACCATATTTCATGAAAACTTTGATTTTTATTTTAATCTTAGGTTTTCCGATCAGTTTGATTTTGGCCTGGGTCTATGATTTTTCATTTAAAGGAATTAAGAAAACCAAACATGAAGAAGCAGAGCCATCTATATCCGTACAAACGCATTCACGACTGAACAATGGTAGGGATAAATTAGTAGTCTTGCCTTTTCAGAACAATGACTCGGATGATGGCAGCAATTATTTTAGTGATGGACTGACAGAAGAAATCATTATTCGTCTGTCTGCCATCAAAGAGCTCGACATAGCCTCACGAAGCACTTCGATGCGCTATAGAGATCCCGATCTGGATAATGTCTCATTGGGTCGGGAGTTGAATGCTAAATACCTTTTGCAAGGAACAGTCCGCAGGAATAATAGTGATTTAAGAATTTCTACGGAGTTAATCGATGTCGAAAAGGATGCCCAACTCTGGGCCGAGATTTACCAAGGCAAAACCGCAGATGTCTTTGCTATCCAGGAAAAGGTATCCAAAAAAATTGTCAAGTCATTGCAACTAGAGCTTACTCCCAAGGAAGTAGTGGCTATATGCAAAAGAGCAACGACGAGCAGCGACGCGCATGATGCCAATTTAAGAGCACGAGAATTTCTGTTTAGATATACAAAAAGTTACCTTCTTCTGGCTATAGATCTTTTTCAAAATGCAGTTGATTTGGACCCAAAATATGCCACGGCTTATGCAGGCATGAGTGAGGCGGCGGCTTTGTTGTATGAAACTCATGACAGAGACCTCTGCTGGCTTGAAAAGGCGGAGGAATCAGCACTGAAAGCTTTAATTTATGACCCGGCATCATCGGAAGCGTACAGTGCTCTTGGGCTGGTTTACTACAATAAGGATTTACTGGGTGAAGCTTTGACCGCCGTTCAAAAGGCTATTTCATTTAACCCAAACAATTTTTTTGCCTATTGGATCAGAGGCCGACTTTATCGAATGATGGACAGAGATGCCGAGGCAGTCATTGATTTCAATACAGTATTGTCCCTTAATTGTGATTTCCATTCGACATTTGGTGACTTGCAGATGTCGTACGAAAAATTAAAAGACAAAAAGAATCTACAGGATACCATAGAACGGGCAGCCAAATTTTATCCCACCTATCTACTTCATAATCCGGAAGATGCGCGCGCCCATCAATTCTATGCCTTCACCTTACAAAGGTTAGGCCGTTTGGAAGAAGCTAAAAAAGAGATGCATAAAGGAATTTCAACAAACCCGGATGACGCCATTATTATTTACAATGCCGCGTGTTTTTATGCCTTAATAGATGATAAGAAATTGGCAATTAAAAATATAAAAAAAGCCGTCGAACTTGGGTATGGAAATTATGAATATATTAAACACGACCCTGATCTTTACAGCTTAAGCAATGAGCCAGAATTCATGGCACTATTCCGAGACATTTAATTGGTTTAGAAATTGCTGATAAAAATATATTTGTTGTGCGCTTGAGATGATGCATATGAAAAAAGAATTTATTGCGGATCCGGATAAATTAGACCCGAGTAATTTTATTTATTATTTGAGCGATAAGATGAAACACTTCACCCAACTATGTATATGAAATCATAGCCTCTGTGACCGCTACTTTTCATATACTAGACCATCACCCCCTATTTAAACCCAAATCCAATATTCAAGGTGCCAATAAAAGCATCCAATCCGGTATCACGATTATAAGCTGCCCCCCGAAACTCAATGTACTTCATAGAGAATACACGCTTATTTTTAAACATAGGTTTGGAGCGCGTAATGCCATAGACGGGATAGTATTTTATACCCACACCGTATTTATTGCTTGACAAAGATGATAGATCATAATCGGAGGTGTAAAACTCATCGGCCGGATTATGTTCTTTATAAGGTGCAAAATAATCCGCTGCCGTCTGTGTATGATAGCGATAAAATGGGGATACCGTAAATGATTGACTCACTTTCACAGCAGCCTCCAATTCTGCCGTACTTCCCTTAATTCCAAAATCATCCCAATAATACCGGTAATAGGATCTCAACACTAGATTATCCATCGGATAATAATTGAGCCTGACAGATAATGGAATTTTTAACCTGCTGTCCGGAAGTCGCTCAACATCCAGGGAATTATCTGAAAAATAAACGCGGTGAAACGGCGTAGACAATAAACCCGTCATATAGATGGCTTCGGCAGACAAACTCATTTGCAACCGCTTATTTAATATTTGGGAATAAATTACCTGTGCATTGTAGGATTGCCTCCCGGGACTCGCTACGCTGACATCGCCTCGCAACTCCTCCGGATAAAATAAACTCCATTTATCAATAAAGGCCTGTCCGGCGACGGTAATTTCAGAATTACCCTGATTCCATTCTTTCGTAAATGACAGACCACCGGAAATAGAAAAATAATCATACTCCGTTGATACGCCAATTTTAGCCGAATAGGTTTCTCCCTTTTTCAAATTCAACCGAGTATATGAAAACGTTCCAAATGCCCGTGAGTCTTTTCCTGATGCAGATGATCGTGTACCCACCTGGTCCGAAGATGCCGACGTATACGCATCCACCCCTCCAAAAAATCCCAGGGCTTGCGTACTGTCCAACGGAACATGAAGGACGATGACATTCGCAAAGTCCGTTAATTCTTCACTTCCCACCCCTCCGGTTACTGCCGCGTTATCTCCATCCTGTTGATAATAGCTGCTCAGAAAATTGCCTTCAATTTCACTGGAATACGGTTGTATTTGATTCGTATTAGAATTGTCGCCATCGCTTTGGGCAAGTGTACTAAAACCACTTATGCCCACCACAAAAACAGATACCCAAACGCGTATATGGTTCATCAATTGCATCCACACCCTCCTCCTACTTTTCCTCCATTTGCACCGGAGACGCCTTCTCTGTATGTCTCAAAATTGATTTCAAATAATTCAGATTTTTTTGGTGCCAATTCCATTTCGCTATCATTGACATACATCATTTGATACGGTTTTACCGACATACATCCATTTAATACGACAAATAATAATCCGATTATACCTGCATAAATCAGTGATCTCATTAATTGTAGTTTATATTAAAATTATCTGAACTGGCGGCCGTACCATCATTTGCAATAATGATACCTTCTACCAGATTTAATGAATTAATTAGATTCAACCCATCTTCCATACCAAGTACAAATACTGAAGTGGCCAGAGCGTCTGCTAATTCCGTATCAGGACATACGATGCTCACGCTGGTAATACCTGTCGTGGGGTACCCCGTTTTCGGATCTATAATATGTGCATAACGGGTCCCATTGTGCATAAAGTACTTTTCATAATTTCCGGAAGTCACAATGGCCATATCCTGCAGATCAATCCAACCAAGGCCATTCCCGGGATGATGGGGGTCCGCTATCTGGACTTGCCAGTCATTTGGATTCCGACTGCTACCCCAGGCAATGACATCACCACTAGCATTGACCAACCCGCCGACAACACCATTCATATTTGCCATTAGTTTCTTGGCTCTATTGGCGGCATAACCTTTTCCAATCGCACCAAATCCAATTTTCATATCGGCCTCCTTTAAGTAAACAGTTCTTGCTTCTTTATCAAGTACTATATTCTGCCAATTCACTTTTGATCTGGCCTCAATGACAACCTCTTCATTAGGCATCTGTTGTTCACTTTTATCAAACTTCCAAATGCGGTCCATAGAAGCAAATGAAATGTCAAATGCACCTTTTGTCAATGCAGAAATCTTTTTGGCCCGATAAATTAAATCAAATAATTCGCGATCTACTTTTACCGACTCTTTACCGGCTAATACATTGATTTTACTAGTTTGTGATTTTGGATCCCAGGAAGAAATTAATTTTTCTATTCTCGATATTTCTTCAATTCCCGCTTCCACGGCATCCCAGGCCAGTTGTTCAGAATTTGCTACGGCCAACAATTCAAACCCACAGCCCATCAGTTTTACCGCTTTTTTCGCCGAATACAATTCCTGTGCATGTAGCATGACCGGAAAGAGAAACAACATCGCCAATATCATTTTCATGCTACTGAATTAATTTAGTATAACTCGCTACAAATTCTTCTACGCTTTGATTTTGAAAGGAAATATCTCCGAGTATGTTTTCCTTCGGATCAATGACAATTATTTTTGGAAATGCACCGGATCGATTATAGCGTTCGGCTAAATTTTCATTATGGGCCGTGGCTTCATCCGACAATTTGTTTTTCTTACGAGCCGGAAAATCCAGGTATAAAACAGCCTGTTTGTCCATGATATTGTTTTTAAATCCATCGCTATCAAGAATCGAAGATTTAAATTGAATACATGGCCGGCACCAATCTGATCCCGCAAAAACCATGAGAATATCACCATCATTAGCCTCAGCGTATAGCTTGGCTTCCTTGATATTGGTAAACCAGTTGGACGAATTTTCTTTTGATGACAAGACATCCTGTGACAAAACTAAACCAGAGGCAAATAACATAAGCGCGAGTGTGATGATAAAATACAAGCTCATATGAAACCGCTTTATCGAAGGGAAATCATTTACAGACTTGGTCATTTTATTGTCATTATTCATTAATGATCAGTTTTTTGTAATAGTATCATGCCTGGCTTTCAATTCAACAAGTATGGTGGACCCATATATAATGGCGTGTTGTGACATTGTTTTCCGATTGATGCCTACTATAACTTCTTCTAGCCGAAAATAATTGTTTAGTGATCACATTTCCTGAAAATGTAACCTGTCGACTCATATCACGTTTAATGGCAGTATAAATGTGATGAAAGATACCAGTGAATGTGCCGGTACAGTTGAAAGAAACAATTTATCTTTCAATGTTCTATAAAATGGAACAAAACCATCTCACTTCAAATACCCTCGAAATATAAATCGATATGAAACTTTAATTTCCGGTATGAAGCAAAACAGTTTTGTCCATCTTCTACTGCCATAAGGGTTCTATAAAAATCGTGCGTGTCGACCTCATTTTGCCGGACAGGATATGCTCAAAATTTGAGTTATTCACATATACTTCGGCGATATGACAGTATATCTTAATTCGTTTCAAATCCTTTGTTTTTTATACGTAAATTTCATGTGCTATTGAATATTGACGACGTGTCATCGTACTTACTATCTACCTTGAACAACATTATTTTTAAGATTATTCACTTTATTGTTTAATTGAAGAACAAATAGAATTGCAGGAGTAAGATGACCTCCTGGCAACTGCTTCCTGATTTAGGAATTAGTCATTTGTCAAATCAAACAAGAGAAGGAGGAGCACGAAGTGGCGCTCCGGAATTATAATAATGTGGGGATAGCTTTCCTATAGAAAAGGTATTCCGGATTTGGCCAGAATGATCTGTTTTCAGAATTAACTCATACTGAACAGAAGCTTGCCAATCAAGAGCCCTTAGCCATTCATCGTCATCAGATACATCCAGATCACTGACTTCAGAAAAACACTCGAGGTGCCCTTCACCCAGATCACTTTGGAAGGTGGAGGCCAGCCAATTCAAAAGACTCCCGGACGTATCACTTGTCGAGCTTTGTTGCGCTTCACCAAGACTTTCGAGATGTAGGTGAGGGGTGATGTTGTGCAGGACCAACATGATTCCTGCAAGAAAAAATAATATGAAACCAAGTCTTTTGATAGTCAATATATCTCCGGATTTTATGCGGCGATGGAATGAATTTACGAATTAATCCTGAGGAGCGGGGTAATACAGGTTACAAAGAGTGCATAACAAATCGCACTTTTTAGTACAATAAAAAGTTATGAAAGAAGCGGGAGGCTACTCCTCCTTCAGGAGGTCGGGAGGCGCGAAAGGCCAAATAGTCGCACAACAGCAACGAGATTCAATGCCAACACTCAACCTCATTCCTAAAGGCCTGCCTGCCGGCAGGCAGGAAGTCTGCCCACTTTATTAACCTAAGAAAATTGATTTTGTGCAATTGGTTATTCACACGAATACAAACCAACATCTGTGGAAGGAATTCCCCTGTTTCCGTTGTAGAATTTTTATTTGGACTCCTGCAGACTAGTCAATTACTCCACTAATATTTTTTTCACCACACGGCCTTCCTCAGTTTGAATCTCAATAAAATAAATGCCTGCTGCTTGTCCTGAAACATCAATTGTCCAGGATGTCAGGTCAGGGGCATTTGCCTGATCGATCACCTGACCTTGCAGATTCATTATTTGAACGGATTGTGCTTCCATGCCCGGATCATTCCATTGAACAGTCACGCGATCAACAGCCGGATTAGGATATATCGATACAGTTGATGGATCCAATTTCGGAATAGACGTACCGACATTCATTTCTGACATGATCAGTTCCACATTATCGATATGAGAAAAATCACCTTCTGTATCCAGAAAATCGTCGTCCTCGCCAATGAAGTGTTTGCCTTGAAAGCACAAATCAAATGACGTACCGGCCAGATGATCCAGGTTAATCGTATGTCGCACAAAGGAATCATCAAAAGCGCTATCCGGATGAAATTGTATACTCACCGGTACTTCATCCGCAATCAACCGGAGCGCAATTCCATATTCCGGATTTTCAATATCCGGTGCAAACAAGGCATATAAACCCGAATACCCTTGCCTCAAATCAAAAGCAATGGATAAACTATCCCAGGCAGATGCATCAATACACATGCAAAATCTGGATTCATATTCCGTATTTTTTGTGAAGTTTTCCTCTTCTGACGTTGGATTATCAATTGTCGTTGGATCCACATTCAATCCGGAAAATAAAAACCCTCTGATGCCTGAACTGGCTGCACTACTGGAAACCATAGCTACTGAATGGATATCATCAGCAGTTAAATAGAATGGAACAGGTGGTGGCCCCAAATTATTAAAATGAATGAGGAAATTATCGTCCAGGGTCTTGACACTAACTACCGAAAATGTGGGTAATTGGTCATTGCTGGGGTTTTGATCATCAGGGAAAGTTGCGAAAAAATCAAAGTTATAAAAGGCCGGAATACTTAAATCAACAGGTGATGCAAACGTATGCTCCAACATGTCACCATCTATTAAGTCTTGGGCAAGTGCGAGTGTATCGACAACAGGATCGCCGTTATTTAATGTATATCCTAGAGGAATTTTTGTTCCTGCAGGTATGGCAGTCGGGCAACCTGACCGACGATACAAAAAGCTCACAGTGATGGCTTCGTTGTCAGAAAATGAACAACTCGAGGCCGCAGGTGAAGAAGGCCCCTGAAGTTCTATGTCCTGGATAATCATGTCCCGTCCAATTCCTACAGCGTACCAGGCATGTATGGTTTGCAGGACTGCATTTGAACACGGGCCATATAGATCCTCGGCACTTGCGATGGCCCCATAACGGGCATCAAAATAGGTGGATGAGGGTGTTAAATAGGTTGTCAAATTTCGATATGCAATAGCTGCGGCCGTATCGATGCCAAGGGCCGTCACTTCATAGTTATTGCCAAGATCATTGGTCCCTGTGCCACCTTCTGACAATAAATAAAACCAAAAATTCTGCACACCGCTATTGATATGTACACCTCCATTGTCGATGTTTGGATCCGTATGCCAATTGGTGCCAAAGTAAGTGTCAGGGTCGTCAAATTCATTGGGGTTGCTCATCGAACGAAGGTGGAAGTCGAGTATACCGATATCCCATTTAAACGAATCAGGAATGGCATACAATTCAACCGCATTTCCAAAAATATCACTGAATGATTCGTTCAATGCACCTGATTCATTGCGATAAATCAGACCGGCGGAAAACTCTGTTACACCATGTGTCAATTCATGCGAAACCACATCAATAGAAGTCAGGGGATTCCCGTTACCATCGCCAAATTGAACCCACATTCCGGACCAGGACGCGTTAAAAACATCCACGCCGGCATGTACATAACTAATAATTGGCGAGCCCTGATCATCATAACTTGAACGTCCGTAGACATCGTAATAGTAATCGAATGTTTGTTGCATCCCCCAATGCACATCTGTAGCTGCATCATCCATTGCGGCATTGGCATTATCCCAAAAGTTGTCTTCATCTATAAAGTCCGTTGCTGCTTCTAATGTATCCGTAAAAAACGTGCGGAGATTGTACGTTTCAATTGCCGCAGGGCGGGAATAATCCCTCAGATGAAATTCATTTGGTGCGACAGAATCAGTCATTAAATTCTGTACACCGTGATATCTGGTATTCGCCTCGCCTTCGACGGCAAATTCCTGGCAGCCTTCGTTTTCAAATAAAATATGACCGTCACGCGCATCGACAAAAATCGTCTTTCGGCTTTTTGGTCCTTCTGCATGAATGTCCATCTTCCATGCCAGGCGATAATTTTCCCCGTCTTGGCTATAGTTTTTGTCCGCATAGACAAGCTCGGCTTCCGGGTAAAAGGTAGCCCTTTGGTCTTTTTTGATACGTTTGATCAAGGCTTCTTTCTGCGCACTCTCCCAGTAGTATGCCGGAGCATCCGTATATAGAATGGCCGATTGGATGGCCTCCGCTGCATCAATCAGCACCTCCATGGCCGGGTTTATGTTCTTCACCAACCGTCCATTAGACCGGATAATTCGGCTATCTTCCGTGTGGACAATAAATTGAGCACCTTCGACCGGAATGGCTTTGAATTGTTGATTGAACTTATGGTGTGTATAACCAAGTTTATCGGTCTTGCTCGTAATTTCCTGAAAATTATCGTGGGCTGACAAACCCATGTCATCTTTATATGATGTCAAGAAAGCTTGCGAGCTCACGTGAACGTCCGCCTGAATTTCAATCCATCTGCCCTCTTGTTCCACCACACCGATATCTGCGAGTGGTTGTTGGGCTTGTAACTGAATGAAAAGGATAGATAGGCAACTGAGGAGTAGAAGTCGATTCATAATGTTGGTAATTTGGAAGATTTAAGATAGGTATAAAGTAGTAACCTTGTAGACGCTATCAATTATCACGACTGCCAATACCTTCCAATGGAATAAAACCAACAAGTATCCCTTGATTTCCGGGTATTGCAGGCTACATAGGACAATAACCATATCCTTCACACACCCTCAATGGGAAAATAATGAAATATCTACCTGCAGACTAGTCAATTACTCGACTAATATTTTCTTCACCACGCGGCCTTCTGCTGTTTGAATCTCTATAAAATAGATACCCGCAGCCTGGCCTGAAACATCAAGTGTCCAGGATGTCATGCCGGTTGTCTTTGCCTGGTCAATTACTTGGCCTTGCAAGTTGATCATTTGAATGGACTGAGGGATAAGTCCCTTATCATTCCATTGAACCGTCAAACGATCTGCGGTAGGATTAGGAAATACCGATACAGTGGTTGGATCCAGATTCGGAATAGATGTACCGACATTCATTTCTGACATGATCAGTTCCACATTATCGATGTGCGAGTAATCACCTTCAGTATCCATATTATCGTCGGCCTTACTATAAATGTGTTTGCCCTGAAAACACAAATTGAATGAGGTTCCGACTAAATGGTCCAAATTGATTACCTGTCGAACAAAGGTGTCTGCAAAAGCAGTGTCCGGGTGAAATTGTGGACTTACAGGAACATCATCCGCTATCAAGCGCAAGGCTACAACCAAATTTGGATTGACTAAATCCGGTTCACGGTCGGCATGAAGTTCAGAGTAGCCTTGTCGTAGATCAAAGGCAATGGATAGACTATCCCAGTTGGAAGCATCAATACACATACACAATTGAGATTCGTATTCCGGATTATTGATAAAGATCTTCGCTTCATCAGTCGTATAATCAATGTTGTTTCGCTGGCCTTCATTTCCTGAAAATAAAAATCCGCGAAGTCCGGAAGATGATGCATCCCTTGATGTCATCGCTTCTGAGTGCACATCTTTAATAATGTAATACGGGGGGACAGCCGGGCGACTAAATTCATTAAAATGAATAAGGAAATTATCGTCTAGCGTATTGACGCTAACTACCGTAAACGTTGGTAGTTGATCATTGTTGGGATTCTGATCGCCGTCAAATGTTGCAAAAAAGTCAAAGTCATAATAAGCCGGATTGCTTAAATCTATCGGTGACACAAATGTATATTGCAATTCGTCTCCATCGATTAAGTCTTCGGCAAGTATCAGTGTATCCATCACCGGATCACCGTCATTTAATGTATAGCCAATTGGAATTCTCGTCCCGGCCGGTATTCCATTCTGGCAACCGGATCGACGATACAGTAAGTTCAAGGTAATCGCCTCTTCATCCGAAAATGCACAGCTTGAAGTTACAGGGGCAGAAGGCTCATGCACTTCCATGTCCCTGATAATCATATCCGGTCCTACTCCAACGGCATACCATGCATGTATGGTTTGTAAGACCGCATTTGAACAGGGTCCATATAGGTCTTCTGCACTCAATATGGCACCATAGCGGGCATCAAAATAGGTGGACGATGTGGTTAAGTAGGTTGACAAATTTCGATAAGCGATTGCTGCTGCTGTATCAATACCGAGGCCTGTCATGTCATAACTATTACCAAGATCATTGATTCCGGTACCTCCCTCTGACAACAAATAAAACCAGTAGTTCTGTACACTGCTATTGGTGTGTACGCCTCCATTGTCAGCATCTTCTGTAAACCAGTGGTTTCCAAAGTAAGTGTCGGGATCATTGAAACCATTGGGATTGCTCATCGAGCGAAATTGAAAATTGCCTATTCCAACATCCCAACTAAACGAATCAGGAATGGCATATAACTCAACTGCATTTCCAAAAATATCACTGAATGATTCATTCAATGCGCCCGATTCATTTCGATATACCAAACCGGCCGTATGACGTGTCACACCATGTGTTAATTCATGAGAAACAACATCAATAGAAGTCAATGGATTGTCTGAACCATCACCAAATTCCGCCCAGGTTCCTGTCCAACGCGCATTAAACCAGTTGACACCGACATGCACATAACTAATGATAGGCGAACCCTGATCATCATAACTTAACCGGTCATGTACATTGTAGTAGTAATCAAACGTTTGTTGCATTCCCCAATGCACATCCACTGCCGCATCATCAAATTTATCGTTTGCATTGTCCCAAAAATTGTCATCATCCGTGAAGTCTATTGCCGCCTCAATGGTGTCAGCAGAAAAGGTGTTCATATCGTAGGTTTCAATAGCTGCAAGACGTGAATAATCTCGGAGACGATATTGGTCGGACGCAACAGAATCAGTTATAAAGGTCTGTTCTCCATGGTACCTGGTATTGCCATGGGCTTCAACTGAAGCTTCCTGACAACCTTCATTTTCAAATAAAATATGGCCGTCACGGGCATCGACAAAAATTGTCTTTTTGCCT
The DNA here is from genome assembly GCA_965249735.1 of Saprospiraceae bacterium. Classification (GTDB taxonomy): domain Bacteria; phylum Bacteroidota; class Bacteroidia; order Chitinophagales; family Saprospiraceae; genus JANQSS01. The sequence goes on from CBDFMS010000021.1 coordinate 140,085, forward strand.
TTTGGACCCTCAGCGTGAATGTCCATCTTCCATGCCAGTCGATATTTTGAACCGTCCTGGCTGTAGTTTTTTTCCGCATAGACAAGCTCTGCCTCCGGGTAAAAGGTAGCATTCTGGTCTTTTTTGATGCGTTTGATCAGGGCTTCTTTCTGTGCACACTCCCAGTAGTATGCCGGAGCGTCTGTATAGAGTATGGCCGAGTTGATAGCTTCTTCTGCATCAATCAGCACGTCCATTGTCGGATTTATATTTTTCACCAATCGTCCATTTGACCGGATGATCCGGCTATCTTCTGTGTGGACAATGAATTGAGCACCTTCGACAGGGATGTTTTTGAATTGCTGATTGAATTTATGGTGGTTGTAGCCAAGTTTGTCGGTCTTATTCTCTATTGATTGAAAACCATCACGTGCTGACAAACCCATATCATCTTTATACGATGATAAAAAGGCTTGCGGGCTTGTGTGGACATCAACATGGATTTCGATCCATCTGCCTTCTTCTTCTACCACAGCCAGTTCGGCGAGTGGTTGTTGGGCATATAACTGGATGATAAAGACAGAAAGGCAGCTGAGGAGTAGAAGTCGATACATAATGATATTAATTTGGGAACGTAAGACAAATATAATGCAATAGCCCGGTAAATGTTCTCTTATCACATACAGATGACAAGCATTCAACCACTATCTCACTGAAATATTTTCAGTTCTCCGCCGCGTTGAGGGATAATATCTTCTCCTGAAATTTCGACTAAAGCTGTCGGAGGGACTTCACAAGGAAAGTCGTCCAAAATGGTAAACCTACCCAGGAAAACTCAGGAATAAAAATGATCAACGCAGCCTGGAATGCCAGACTGAGTAAGAGATAAAGCCAGTCGGCTGATCCGTACGTGACTTCTTTATCGTGGTCGATGGTATCTCGTGTTATCTTCATGTCATTAGATTCAAAGGTCAAATGTATCCAATTTACGATTAAATATCTTTGATCAGTAACAGACAATTATCATCCCACCGGCCAATCCCTCCATATCGATCCTGATGCCCGTGAAAAATCCTGGGAATTTTCTAGTTGAATGCCTGGATTCGATTCTCAATCAGACCCTATCAAATTGGGAATTACTGGCCGTCAATGACCACTCTTCAGATAATAGCCTGGATATATTAAATCGGTATGCCCATCAAGATGATCGCATACATGTATTCAATAATGAAGGTGAAGGAATCATTGCCGCCCTTCGAACAGCCCGTTCTCATGCCTTAGCCGACCATATCACACGTATGGACTCGGACGATGTCATGCTCCCCGATAAACTAAGTTGCCTCAATGACTTGCTGTTGAAAAATGGTAGAGAGCATGTGGCAGTTGGTTGTGTCGCTTATTTCTCCGCAGACAATCTAGGTGATGGATATAAAAAATATGCCCTCTGGTTGAATCATCTTACCAGAACCGGAAATAATTATTCAGACATCTACAAAGAATGCGTTATTCCTTCACCATGTTGGATGATTCATCGGGAAGACCTGGAAGCCTGTGGAGGATTTTCATCAGATATTTATCCAGAAGATTACGATTTGTGTTTTCGATTTTATAAAGCCGGTTTTAAGATTGCCGGCACGCCCAAAATCCTCCACAAGTGGCGTGACTACCCCCATCGCACGTCCCGTACGCATGAGCACTATGCCGATAATCGGTTCCTGGAATTAAAGTTGAAATACTTTTTGGAGTTGGATTATAATTCAGATCTTGATTTAGTTGTTTGGGGTGCGGGTAAAAAAGGGAAATGGATCGCGAAAGAACTAATTTCACAATCGGTTGATTTTACATGGATTTCCAATAATAAAAATAAAATAGGGCATGCAATCAATGGACAAATTATTCAAGGTCCCGATAAAATAAAAGATCTGTCCCTCGCCCAGGTGATTGTGGCTGTGGCAAATCCGCGTGAACAGAATGAATTGATAACCCATTTGGGCTCTTTTGGCAATAATTTTTTCATATATTCATTTTGCTAGTTTATCAAACTCTAAATATTCAATAATAATATGATCCAAATAACACAATTAAAATTTATCCTCCGTTTGTCTTTAATTGGAATTGTAGTTTTAGTTTTCACGTTAGCTGATTCCATCAATGCTCAAAATATTCTCATCACGAATGCCCGGTACCTGGATATGGAATCAGGGAAATTTATAAAAGCAGATATTGCCATAACCGAGGGTAAAATTCAAGCAATTAAAGCGAAGATTAGGCCATCTGAACGAACGAAGATTATTGATGGGACAGATCGATATGTTATTCCCGGCTTCGTCGATGCCCATATTCATTTATTTCAGTCAGGCGGATTATATACAAGACCTGATGTCATTGATCTTCGAATTGAGCGCTCATATGAAGAAGAGCAAGCCTGGCTGCAAGAAAATATGGATGATATTCTACGGCGGTACTTACGGTGTGGCATTACATCAGTCATTGACGTCGGTGGTCCTATGGCTAATTTTGAAATACGCGATCGGATTCAAGGGTCAAAAACGCATCCGAATTTGTTTTTGACAGGGCCTCTCGTTTCTACCTATCAACCGGAAGAATTCCAAATAGACGATGCCCCGATTATTAAAGTAAACACCACCGAAGAGGCCCGCGAACTTGTACGGCAGCAACTGCCCTATAAGCCGGATTTTATTAAAATCTGGTACATCGCTCTGCCAAATCAAGGGGCTGAATCGACCTATGATATTGTCGAAGCTACAATTGATGAAAGCCATCGTCACAATTTAAAAGTAGCCGTACACGCCACCCAATTAAATACGGCGAAATTGGCCTTACGCGCCGGTGCCGATTTTCTGGTGCATAGTGTTGAGGACCCGGTTGATGAGGATTTTATTACCCTATTAAAAAATAACGATGCGACCTATATACCGACATTAATGGTGCATCGGAAATATGTCGAATCTCTCGGCCAAACGTATCTTCCTACAGCCGAAGATTTCCGCTATGCAAATCCTCATGTATTAGGTTCGTTATTTGATGGAGAGCATATGTCAGAAAATGAAAACATCAAAAAATATGCTGAATATGGGCCGGCCCTGTTGGAAAATTTAATGACGCAGGAAGAAACAAGAGAAAATAATTTAAATACATTACACGCAGCGGGGATACGAATAGCGACCGGGACAGATGCCGGCAATATTGGCACCCAGCATGCATCTTCCTATTATGAAGAACTGAATGACATGACAAATGCAAACATGCCTGTCATTGACATCCTTCGCGCTTCGACTATTCATGCTATGGAAAGCATTGGCAAGGAAGATGAATTAGGTAGTATTGAAGTCGGAAAAAAAGCTGACCTGGTCATCCTAAATAAAAATCCACTAACTGATCTCAGCGCCCTGCAACATATTCAATTCGTGGTAAAAGACGGTCATCCAATCGATGTCGATACATTGATCCCGGTCACACCTGAATCCCTGGCACAAGAACAACTCAATGCCTACAATGCCGGTGATATTGATGCCTTTTTAGCTCCTTACAGCGATACCGTTGCTATCTATATGCATCCAAATGAACTCATCAGCAAAGGCAAGGATAATATGCGCCCCGGTTATGAAAAGATGTTTACCGAATTCCCGGATCTCCATTGTGAATTAGTCAATCGCATCGTGATGGGAAATGTCGTAATCGATCAGGAGCGTGTTACCGGAATTAATGAAGGCCAGGTCTTGCAGGCCATCGCTATTTATAAAATCGAAGGAGGTAAAATATCTGAAGTGCGGTTTATTCAATAATTAATTATCAGTTCGACAATTAATTAATTCTCTCGCCATGGGTATAGACATTAAAACTACCCTCCTTGAGAAATCCAATTAATGTGACGCCCATTTCTTGGGCAACTTCGACGGCCAGGCTCGATGGCGCACCGACGGCCACAACAATCGGGATGCCTGCCATGCCGGCTTTTTGTAAAAGTTCAAAACTCGCCCGTCCGCTTAAAAATACTATATGCTGTGAAAGTGGCAACTTGTCATGCTGAAAGTAATGACCAATTAATTTATCAAGTGCATTGTGCCGGCCAACGTCTTCACGCAATTGTAAAATATTTAATTGAGAATCAAATAACGCCGCAGCATGAATACCTCCTGTTTTACCAAATACCGATTGTTGCTCCAACAAATGTTTTTGTAAACTATATAATTGTGAGACTGATATCGTCCACCCATCGGAGGTAATCGTATACATAGAGTTCATACGAATCGCATCGATGGATGCTTTTCCACAAACACCACAACTGGAAGTCGTATAAAAGTTTCGCTCCAGTGACAATTCTTTTATTTGCACATCCTCATGCACCAATACCCAAACCGCATTTGTACTCGATTGTCTCACTTGTACCACCTGGTTTTTATAATCAATAATTCGTTCTGTAAATAAAAATCCAAGAGCCAAATCAACATCTGCACCCGGTGTACGCATGGTAATAGAAATTGCCCTGGGGATGCCCATATTATATTTTGGGTGCCGGAGTTGAATTTCCAGAGGATCTTCGATGGCGATATGATCTGTCCGATCAATCGCATTTTCTTTTTCGTATGTCCTGATGTTTATATTTTTTATTTGATTATCCACATTTTATTTTTTGGACATAAAAAAATAAATCATTCCTTATTATTTCTATTGCAACGTTGCTAAATAAACTGTCTTAAGTGGCGCTTTTTTAATAGGCCGGTTGATCACTTCACATAAGACCAACCGAACCGTCGTGTCGTCTCACGTTACGTTATCAAAACTCCAATATCTATATAATTGTTGAAAACCCCTGGAATTACTATTCGGTGGTCTGTTTACAATTGGCTGGTTTGGTACACTTTATTACTAGGCGGATTATTGCTGTAATGGTCTGTTAACCTCAAAAATAAATCAAGATGAAATCTCTACGATACGTATGCCTATCTGTTGTCCTGACTGCCTTACTATCAACTTCAAGCTTTTGTCAAACGCAAGATGAACCGAAGGCTCACGGTGGTGGACCACTGGATATGCCTCAAATGGAAATCCAATGCACCATTCATGAATATGATGATGAAATCATGGCACGATTGGCAAGAGAACGCATGCAATTAGTCGAGAAAGGGATCTTACCACCCAAAGAAAATATAGCTCGAAATCAAGCAGTAACCCTCTTCCAATGGCCCTTACGGCAGGCAAATGGCTTTAGCCAGTTTTCCTACTACACTACCGTCAATTTTGTCGACCTGGATCCATCGGGTGGCATCCAGGATTACAATTGTGGGTCCCGAAGTTATAATGGGCATCGAGGTATTGACATTTCCTTGTGGCCCTTTTGGTGGAAAATGATGGGCGACAACCAGGTTGAAATCATCGCAGCTGCCCCGGGTACGATTACGGCTAAATTCGACGGCAATTTCGATATGAATTGTTCTTGTACAGGCAGCTGGAATGCTGTCTACGTAGAACATGCAGACGGATCTACCGCTTGGTATGGCCATATGAAGTCCGGCACCTTAACATCCAAAGCTGTTGGGGCTTCAGTTTCAACCGGAGAATATTTGGGTGTCGTAGGTAGTTCAGGTTGTTCTTCCAATCCACACCTCCATTTTGAAATTCGGGATGTAAATAATAACGTCATCGAACCTTATGATGGTCCCTGTAACAATACAACAACCTCTTCCTGGTGGGTTAGTCAAAAGCCCTATTGGGAGCCTATATTAAACAACTTATTGACGCATGATGTCCCTCCTGACCCGGGAGGATTTTGTCCAAATACTGAATTTCCAAATATCGAAAACAACTTCGATCCAGGAGACCTGATACGCTATGGTGCATACTACAATGACCAACTTAATGGGCATTTGACAACCTACAATGTCAAAAACCCAAATGGCACGACCGTGCACAGTTGGTCACACACTTCACCCGGAACGTACACCTGGTCTTGGTGGTATTGGAATTACACCATGCCCTCAAGTGCAGTAGAGGGCGTCTATTCCTTTAATGCAACCTATAATGGGGGTAGTACTAAATCACATTATTTTTATGTAGGCTGTCCAAATAACCTCACGGTCTCCAACCAAACCATAACATCAGATGTTGAATACAATGCCGCTCAGACAATTACGACAACCGGCACTGTACGCGTACAATCGGGTGGTGGTATAGCACGGTTTAGAGCATCAAATCTCATCACCATGGGCTCCGGTTTCAGGGTTGATAATGGGGCTTATTTCATCGCACAAATGAGTGGCTGCCCATAACCTATCAAGCCTGTATGATTGAATTATGAGATGGGATTCGGTACCAGATAATTGAGTCGCTGTTAAGTTCAGTTGAAACCCTATATTCGTCGCTTTTTTAAACGAACACATTATGGACACCGATTTCAACTGGCTACATGGCTATAGCCCTGCTCCCGAATTTTCAAAGCGAGTCGCTTATTTTTCAATGGAGTTTGCCATAGACCAGGCTTTCAAAACCTATTCGGGTGGACTCGGCTACCTGGCCGGTTCACACATGAAGAGTGCGTATGCCCTTCGTCAAAACCTGGTTGGTGTCGGCATGCTTTGGAAGCAAGGCTATTATGATCAGTTACGCGATGAAAATGGCTATATGCGTGTCTTTCATCGCAACCGGTCATACAGTTTTCTTCAGGATACAGGCATCAAAGTTTCTGTTACTATAAAAGGATATAAGATTTGGGTAAAAGCCATGTATTTGGCACCTGAGATTTTTCAAACCGTGCCTATGTTCTTTTTGACGACGGATCTTCCTGAAAATGATTTTCTTTCCCGTACAATCACCGAACGGCTTTATCATCCGAATGATGCCGCGCGCATTGCACAAAATATTGTGCTTGGTATCGGAGGATCAAAAGTCCTGGAAGCGTTGAATTGGGAACCCGATATTTTCCATATGAATGAGGCGCATTCTTTGCCTATAGCCTGTCATTTATATCAAAAATTTGAAAACGTTGAGGACGTAAGGAAGCATCTCGTCTTTACAACACACACCCCTGAAAAGGCTGGTAACGCCGTTCGTAGCATGCAACTGCTCACCGAAATGGGGTTTTTCAATGGAATTGATATTGAGACTGCCCGTAAAATAACCGGCATGCACGGTGACAAATTTGAATATACACCTGCTGCTTTACGTATGGCTAAACGGGCCAATGGTGTATCAAAGCTTCATGGGGAAGTGGCCAGACACATGTGGAAATCCTATGATGACGTCTGTGAAATTACCTCAATCACCAATGCTCAAAATCAAAATTACTGGCAAGATAAATCGCTGAGTTTTACACTCGAAAATAATATGGATCGTGAGCTTATTGCTCGCAAGAAACAATTGAAAACTGATTTATTTAAAATCGTCGCTGATCAGACCGGAAAACTATTTGATGAAAATACGTTGACCATCGTATGGGCGCGGCGTTTTGCAGGATATAAACGCGCCGATTTAATTATTCGGGATTTTAACAGGTTTATAAAAATAATTGACAGTAAGAAATATCCAGTCCAGATAATTTGGGCCGGAAAACCATATCCCGAAGATCATGAAGGGGTATCGATATTTAATAACATGGTCAATGTCTCAAATACACATCCAAATATTGCCATATTAACAGGATACGAATTGGAATTGTCAGCGGCATTGAAAAAAGGTTCAGACATCTGGTTGAATACACCACGAAGACCTCAGGAAGCTTCCGGTACAAGTGGGATGACAGCCGCAATGAATGGCGCCATAAACTTTTCTATTAACGACGGTTGGATTCCTGAGTTTGCCGAGGACGGCAAGAATAGCTTTGTGATTCCGGAAGCTGATACGAATACAACAATCGCAGAACAGGATGCACACGACCATCGTCATTTAATGCGCATACTCGAAGATATCATCGTCCCGATGTACTATCAACATCCCGACAAATGGAAGGACATGGTGAAAAATAGCATGAAAGACGTGGTCCCCCAATTCGGTTCTGATCGCATGGCGCGTGAATATTACGAGAAGATGTTTAATTAAGCCCGGGTCGATTATTGGCACGTTTTGTCTATATGACACCCCAAAATAGTCTCTGATTCTCTGACTGTACACCTCATGCTTGACCATTGCATAGTCAAACCAGACTGTCTGATTTTCAATCTTACTCCTTCTCTCCTGGTATGCGAACTGCCATTCTATTTTACCTTCCCATATTTCCGTGAATTCGTTATTGTTTGTAGTTTTGAGATCGATCGGACCAAAGTACCAAAGCATGAATTTTTTGAAAAAAAGTATAGATATCCTTTTCAATACGCGGGCAGCCGGAGCCTACATGTTGATTTTTGCCATAGCCATCGGTGCGGCTACATTTATAGAAAATGATTTCGGTACCAGTTCAGCGCAAAAAATCGTATTCAAAGCATGGTGGTTCGAATTATTACTGCTTCTGTTTTGCATTACCATACTTGTTAATATCATTCGTTTTCGTATGATCCAACAAAAAAGATGGGCCGTATTAACGTTTCACCTATCCATGATCGTGATTGTAATTGGTTCCGGTGTGACCCGGTATTTTGGATATGAAGGGATGATGCATATCAGAGAAAATGAATCGTCAAATAATTTCATTTCCGCAGACACCTATCTACAATTTGATGTCACAAAAGACGGTCAGCATTATCATTTTGATGAACCTGTTTTGTTCGCCACGCTAGGAAATAATAACTGGAAGGAATCTTACTTAATTGACAATAAAAAAGTCGATATCGCCGTGAAAGGATTTATCCCCAATCCAACTCAGGTAATTGAAGACAATAGCAATGGAAAACCCATATTAAAATTTGTTGTAGCCGGTGCACGCGGGAGGGAAGAATATTATCTTCCGCAAGGAAGGTCAAGCCAGATAGGAAATGTCATCTACAATTTCACGGATCAAATAATTCCAAATGCTCTAAATATCGCATATCGAAATGACTCTTTACTCATTAAAACCAATCGGACCCTCACACAAACAGTCATGGCCACGCGTACGGTCGATACGCTGAATCCCCGACCGGGCTATCATATGCTTCGCCTGCGTTCATTATATACGGATGGAACTATGAGTGTTGTTTTCTCTGATTTTAATCCCAGCGCACAAATACGCATAGTATCCGAAAACCGGAAAGTGAAAAATGAAAGTATGGTGGCTTTAGTTGTTGAGGCAGCTGTTGATAACGAAGTACACTCCTCTTATGTCTATGGTCAAAAGGGATTTCCCGGGTCTCCGGCTGCACTTGCCTTCGACGACTTAAATTTGACCGTCTCGTACGGGGCAAAACCAATTTCATTACCCTTTTATATAAAACTCCATGATTTTATTATGGAACGTTATCCGGGGACCAACAGTGCATCATCCTATGCCAGTGAAGTGCGTGTGATCGATGACCGGGCCGGAGTAAATGATGATTTTAGAATTTATATGAATCATATTTTGGATTACGGCGGATATCGATTTTTCCAATCTTCCTTTGACAAAGATGAACAAGGCACTTATCTAAGTGTAAATCATGATTTTTGGGGAACCTGGATTTCCTACTTCGGTTACTTTTTATTAACCATTGGATTTATTATTTCCTTTTTTAGCAAAGACAGCCGATTTTTTCAACTCACGGGTAAAATAAAGCAGTTGAGAGCAAGTAGAGCATCTATAATTCTTCTTCTTGCCATGACGTCTTTTGCCACAATTTCTATTGCGCAGGACAATGTGGCCATTACGGATAAATATCCTTCCATCAGCGTCGAGCATGCCACGACTTTTAGTGAATTAATCGTACAGGATCAAAAAGGGCGAATGAAACCCATGCATACCCTGACGCGTGAATTAATGCGGAAAGTTTCCCGGACTGAAAGTTTATACGACCTCAACGCTGATCAAGTCATATTGAGCATGTATGGGAATCATGAAGCGTGGGGTGACATCCCGATGATCAAAGTCGGAAGTCATGAAAAACTTCAAAACCAACTGAATCACTCCGGTGAACGCGCCTCCTACAATGATTTCTTTACTTCATCCGGTGAATATTTATTTCAGGAAGAAGTGCGTCGGGCATATGCACTGCAACCCATAGATAGGGGGATGTATGAAAAAGAACTCATGAAGGTCGATGAACGGGTGAATATTGCCAGCATGATATATTCCGGCAGAATATTCAGGATCGTTCCTGTACCCGACGACGAAAACAATACCTGGGTCGCATCACGCATGACAAATCGCGGGCCTTCAGCCATTGATCAACCCGTTGCTGATAAGTTCTTTTTAGCATATCAATCTGCCTTGTTGAATGCCATAAAAACAGGAGATGAAAATATGGTCGACCTATTGGTTCAAGAACTAAAAAGTTATCAAAATACGCATGGAGCAGCTGTCATACCATCCAATAGTAAAATAAAAGCAGAGGTATTATTAAATAATTCAAATGTCTTCAACAAATTAGCTGCTTATTATTCCCTACTTGGCCTGGCTTTCTTAATTATGCTATTCATTGGTGTATTTAAACCTAATTTAAAATTAAATAAATTACATATTTTATTATTCGGTCTCGTTATTCTTGGATTTCTTTTTCACACCATGGGTCTTGGAATACGATGGTATGTTTCAGGGCGGGCACCCTGGAGTAATGGATATGAATCGATGATCTATATTGCCTGGACGACTACGTTGGCAGGAGTTATTTTTACTAGAAAATCATATGGGGGTTTGGCTGCAACGATGATCCTGGCAGCTACCATATTACTTGTCCCCATGCTCAGTTATCTGGATCCTGAAATTACACCCCTTGTTCCTGTATTAAAATCATACTGGCTTACGATTCACGTATCATTGGAAGCCGGTAGTTATGGCTTTTTAATGTTGGGCGCCATCATCGGGCTCATCAATTTGATACTCATGATATTTCTTTCAGAAAAGAATAAGGAACGCGTCTATTATATGGTAAAAGAAATGTCATACATCAGTGAAAAAACACTGATGGGTGGCCTTGCCATGGTGAGTGTAGGAACTTATCTCGGTGGTATTTGGGCCAATGAATCCTGGGGCCGATACTGGGGGTGGGATGCAAAAGAAACCTGGGCACTTGTCACTATTCTCGTCTATGCCTTTGTTCTGCACATGCGCATTATACCAAAACTAAAAGGCCTCTATGCATACAATATTGCTTCACTCTTTGGCTGGGCTTCTGTGATCATGACGTATTACGGTGTCAATTATTACCTCTCGGGATTGCACTCATACGCAGCCGGTGATCCGATTCCTATTCCAAGTTGGGTTTATATTGCGGTCGTATCGTTGCTTATTATAAGTGCACTCGCTTATTGGAGAAAGAATAAATACCCCCAATTTTAAAATCAAGGAAAACGCGGCAGTGCCTGTTATTTGTTTTGAACCACTGCTCCTTCGACAATTAAATCGTATTTATAACCCGCGCCAAAATCTTTATTAAGAACGACTTTGCCATTCAAGGTAACCGTCGATCCTTCGGGCACGACCTCATCAGACGTGATGACCATATCATAGTCATCTTTACTTCCGTCCTTCAGATGTATCCAGTTCCGACCCATGATATTCGGGTTTATCTTGACACATGTTCCGGTTAATTGGACCATTTTTCCATCATAATCGGAGGCATTTTTCACCAACTCCGATATCTTGATCGAACCCTCTACCTGCACATCCGAAGTATAGGTGCGCGGTTCTTTAGCTTTGGCAGGAGGAAGAAGAGGCTTGTCACTCGTCATCGTTTGGCTATGATCGGTCTTCACCACATTTGAAACAAGGATGACTTTGTCGAAAACGCGATCGTATTCCTTGCTTTCAAAATTTGTTTTCATCAGCCCACCCCGATAGAAGTATGTCTCCCCTACTTCCACTTCCGTTTTTAAAGTGGCGACCCAATAGGTTTCATCTCCCTCTGTCACATTTAAATAGACATATTTTTCGGTAGGTAACACTTCATTGACGACCACTGAATGAAAATCAGCATTCGTTGACGCATTATCCGTTGATGGTTCCTCTGAAAAAACACCTGAACTTGAACTCGTGGTTGATCCGTGATTTGAAGCTTCAATTACTTTCGGTCCCCGTTCACATCCGAGGGTCATGATGCCAATAATCAGCACCAAAGCACTTATACATTTTGATATTCCATTCATTTAATTATTCTTTTACTTTCTAAATCGTTTTATTATTTTAACATTTACTCGATAGTTTTTATCAGAATCTTTATTGGCCATTTCTCCCAGTAGCCCTAGCGACCAATTTCGATCTACTCGAAAGGTGAATTGACCACCTATATAGTTTTGAACATATTTCAATTCTCGATTAAAATACAAATAATCAACAATTCGATAATAAAAACTTCCTTCGAGTTTCTTTTTTATCAGGTTTCTTGAATGGCGAAAAGACAAAATCCTGCTTTCAAGATAGTTTGACTTATTCCAATTGTAGTTAACTGATAGCCTTCCACCTACACGGGGTAGACGTGAATGGCTGATATACCCATTGACATTGTCCGATGCGTTTTCGTTATCGCTCTGAAACCTCTTACTGAAGCCAATAGCGCCATGAACATACTTAAAAGGTTTGATATTCACTCTCATGCGGAATCCTTGCCTGGCAATATCATCGTCTAAAAGGCGCTCAATTTCTGTTTTTAAAGTTTCATAGTAGATTATACGCTTTCTTGAATCAAAGGCCACACTAAAGTCCAATTTTCGATTGAGGCGGTAGCGCAAAGACATATACAAATTGGTTAATCGCATGTCAGCCTCTGATACACCATTGACATTCTTGTATAGGTCCAGTTCAAATGAACAGAACAAATTAACCTTTTTAAACAGACGACTGGAATGCTGAAAAAAGGCATATCTCCTATCGGTAGAACCACCATTTCTTTGTTCCATTAAACCTAAGGTCGACCTTGCATTCATCCTACCTGAATCGAATACGTTTCCAATAAAAAGTCCATACTCTAATAGTTTTGAATTAAACCCGTAATCGTATATATCCGGTCTGAAGCCGGCAACAATTCCGGTATAAAACTGACCAAAAGATTTTTCAACTTGTAACCCATCTATGGCCCCAAGTGAGGATATTTTGTTATTGATTTTCCGACCTAATGTTAAAGACATTGTAGGGTCGACTTCATAGGATAACGCCAAGTTATATACCCTTAGAAAAGCCGATTTATACCCTTCTGATTGAACGCTTTCACTAATATTCTTACGATAATTGATGTATGACTCTAAAGAGTATCCACTATTATTGATATTCCTTGCATTTAATGAAAATCGCAACATCATGCGGTGTTTGTCATCATACCTGGACGACATACTGCTGTAACTGGATGCAGAAATTCTTCCGGTAATTATTTGTTTAAAATCTGACACACGACGCACGCCCTTCTCCTTATTTTCAATAGGTGTATCAACATCAACAGGCAAGCTTTTATTCTCAATCTCTTCATTCGTTTTCGGATCATTTATTAGTGCTGGCAATCTACTCAATACCTGGTCTTCTATATTTACTATACAGTCATTCATTCTAATGCATACACATGAAGTCGATGATTTTTTAGTAACAATTAAACAAGGACCGGGAAGTAAATTATTCAATAGAAATAATGTGTCGCCAATGTTAATGCTATTTGTTTGATCAAATTTGACATAAATATTATTTGAAGTAATAAAAGAAATTTCACCGGAATAAAATTCAACTTCTCCCTGACCAAATACCTGGACTATGGAGAGAAACAAAATAATGATATTTAATATTGACTTCCTCATTTATTCTTCGCCGGTTGGATGACAAGTATAACAGGCATTACTATTATATTCATACCCGGAGACCCCATCATGATCGTCGTCTACTTCCGCCTGATTATCATGCTCATGGCAATCAATACAACTAAATAATGAATAATCGTTGCTGTTGAAGTGACAGTCCATACATGTATTCCATTCGCCGTCATGTTTACCGCTATAAATTGGGAAATACATTCCATCGTGATCAAATGTAGAAGGCTCCCAGGCCGACTCATTATGACATTGAATACAATCCGTAGGAAACTGTGCCATAGCATGATCCGGATCATTTGTATTGTTGTAATCGTCAAGGTGGCAATCGACGCAGGTATTTGGCGTGTTGTTATAATCTCCATTATGGCATAAAGCACATTGGTCTGCTATGCTGGCATGAGCGCCGTTCAGCTGATAATAATCATCGTGAATATCAAATGTGGCCGGCATCCAGTTGGGATCCGTGGTATGGCATGAAGCACAATCATTTGGAATACCGATGGCGCCATGATCCGGATTCAAAGTTTGGTCATAATCCGCTTGATGACACCCGGCACAAGTATTTGGTGTGCTATTGTAATCCCCATTGTGGCATAAAACACAGTCGTCCGCCACCGGAATATGAGCACCAGTCAAGGGGTAGTAGGTATCATGAATGTCAAAAGACGCAGGCATCCATCCCGGATCAGTCGTATGACATGTCGCGCAATCTGTCGGAATATTCAATGTTTGGTGATCCGGATTTGTACTCTCATTGTAATCTGCTATATGACACCCGGCACAAGTATTTGGCGTACTATTGTAATCCCCATTGTGGCATAAAATACAGTCGTCCGCCACCGGAATATGAGCACCAGTCAAGGGGTAGTAGGTATCATGAATGTCAAAAGACGCAGGCATCCATCCCGGATCAGTCGTATGACATGTCGCGCAATCTGTCGGAATATTCAAAGCCTGATGATCCGGATTCGTACTCTGATTGTAATCTGCTATATGACACCCGGCACAAGTATTTGGCGTGCTATTGTAATCCCCATTGTGGCATAAAATACAGTCGTCCGCCGCCGGAATATGAGCACCGGTCAACGGGTAGTAGGTATCATGAATGTCAAAAGACGCAGGCATCCAGCCTGGATCAGTCGTATGACATGTCGTGCAATCTGTCGGAATATTCAATGTTTGGTGATCCGGATTTGTACTCTCATTGTAATCTGCTATATGACACCCGGCACAAGTATTTGGCGTGCTATTGTAATCTCCATTGTGGCATAAAACACAGTCGTCAGCTACCGGCACGTGGGCACCCGTCAATGCATAATATGTGTCATGTACATCAAAAGTTGCAGGATTCCAATCCGGATCTGTCGTGTGACATATAGCACAATCGAGTGACAGATTTAAAGCCTGATGATCGGGGTTGGTACTTTCATTATAATCCAATTCATGACAAATGAAACAATCTGTGGGTGTTCCCTGGTATCCATCTCCATGGCAAGCAATGCAGTCAACATCAAGGTGGGCACCAGTCAATGGGAAATTTGTCTGATTATGATCAATGGCGTCATCTGCCTCTCCCATCGGATGACAAATAAAGCATGCATTGTCCTCATACACATACCCTCCGACCCCAGCATGATCACCATCTGTCTCAGGATTTACGTGACAAATTGTACAACTAAACAAACTAAAATCATCCGGTGCGGTATGGCACTCCATACAAGATGACCACTCTCCATCATGACTACCCGAATAAATTGGGAAATACTGGTTGTCATGGTCAAAAGTCGATGGAGTCCATGAGTCCTCAGTATGACAACTCGTACAATCCAAAGAGAATTGAGCTACCTCATGATCCGGGTCAGAAGTGCTGGTATAATCGTTCAGATGACAGCCGGCACAGTTGTTTGGTGTATTGAGATAATCTCCATTGTGGCAGATTGCACAATCATTGGCGATTAAGGTATGCGCACCCGTCAACTGAAAATAATCATCGTGGATATCAAAAGTGGCCGGCATCCATTCCGGATCCGTCGTATGACACGTCACACAATCAGTAGGAATATTTAAAACAACATGATTGGGATTCAATGAACCGTCAAAATCAAGTGTGTGGCAGTCAACACAAACAGTAGTCGTGCCTTCATAGCCATCAGAATGGCAAGACAAACAATCTACACCGTCATGTGCTCCTGTGAGCGAAAACATAGTGGCATCATGGTTAAAAGGCATATCGGCATCCCCAGTCGGGTGACATGCCAGACAGGCATCATCTTGAAACACATAGCCATTTACACCCATGTGCTCGTTATCCGTGTCCGGGTTCACATGGCAAGAAATACAGGTATTGACCGTGAAATCGTCAGGAATCGTATGACAATCCAGACAAGCTGACCATTCCCCTGCATGAACTCCGGTATAAATTGGAAAATGAAGTCCATCATGATCAAAAGTCGATGGCGTCCAGGAGTTTTCGCTGTGGCAGGTGATGCAGTCCGTCGAAAATTGGGCTGCTTCATGATCCGGATCAACTGTGGCGTCGTACTCTTCCATGTGGCAACCAACACAGTTATTCGGCGTATTGACATAATCTCCATTATGACAGACAGCACAATCCGTTGCTACCGCGCTATGTGCACCTACCAGTTGATAATAATCATCATGAATATCAAAAGTGGCCGGCATCCATTCCGGATCGGTCGTATGGCAAGAGGCGCAATCCGTAGGAATATTTAGAATGGAATGATTCGGATTCAAAGAACTTTGAAAGTCCTGCGTATGACAATCGACACAGATCGTCGTAGTGCCCTCATAACCCTCACTGTGACAGGCGAGACAATTAGGACCATCGTGACCACCTGTAAGTAGAAAATTCGTCATTGCGTGATCAAAAACAACGTCAGCATCTCCGGTAGGATGACAAGCCAGACAGGCATTGTCTTCAAAAACATAACTTGTTACATCGGTATGTTCCATGTCAGTCTCGGGATTAGCATGGCATGTGGTGCAGGTAAAGACAGTATGGTCACCAGGTGTGGTATGACAATCCTGACATGCCATCCATTCTCCATCATGCATTCCGGAGTAAATAGGGAAGTACTGCCCATCATGCTCAAACGTGGAAGGGGACCAGGAGGCCTCTGTGTGACAAGTTTTACAATCTGTTGAAAATTGAGTCGCGGCGTGATCCGGGTTAGTCGTATTGTCATAATCTTCGATATGGCAACCGGCACATGCGTTCGGTGTGTTGATAAAATCTCCATTATGGCAACTGGCACAATCATTTGCTACAACCGCATGTGCCCCAACCAGCTCATAAAAATCATCGTGGATATCAAAAGTTGCCGGCATCCATTCCGGATCGGTCGTGTGGCATGATGCACAATCTGTGGGAAGATTTAGTGCCACGTGATTAGGGTTTAATGATCCCTGGAAATCTATGTTATGACAATCCAAACAAACCGTAGTCGTACCTTCAAATCCGTCACTGTGACATTCCAGACAAGCTAAGCCGTCATGTGCTCCGGTGAGTGGAAAACTGGTCGCATCATGGTCCAATGTCATATCGGCATCACCTGTTGGGTGGCAGGCAAGACAGGCATTATCCTCGAATACGTATCCATTCACTCCCATATGTTCATCATCGGTCTCTGGATTGACATGGCATCCGATACATGTGAAAATGGTAAAATCACCCGGGCTGCTATGGCAATCCTGACATGCCATCCACTCCCCTTCATGTTTACCCGTGTAGATCGGAAAATACTGTCCATCATGATCAAAGGTAGACGGTAGCCATGCTGTCTCGTCATGACACGTGATACAATCCAATGAAAATTGAGCTGTCACGTGATCAGGACTCGAAGTATTGTTGAATTCATCCACGTGACAACCCGCACACGTATTGGGTGTCGTCGTATAGTCTCCATTGTGGCATGACGCACAATCGGTTGCAATCTCCGCATGGGCACCAACAAGTTGAAAGTAATCGTCATGAATATCAAAACTTGCCGGCATCCATTCCGGATCTGTGGTGTGACATGACGCACAATCTGTAGGCAGATCCAACTGGACATGATTGGGATTCAATGACCCCTGGAAATCCGTAGAATGACATTCCACACATGTTGTCGATGTGCCTTCAAAACCGTCTTGATGACATGCCAGGCATTCGGCACCCATATGTGCACCGGTAAGTGGAAAATTGGAAGCATCATGATCAAAAGCCATCTCCGTATCTCCTGATGGGTGACAAGCCAAACAACCATGATCCTCATAGACATAACCACTTATCCCGTCATGCTCATTGTCCGTTTCAGGATTTGCATGACATGCAATGCAATTAAAGCTCGAATAATCTCCCAAGGTTGTATGACACGTCAGACATTCTGACCACTCGCCCTCGTGCGCTCCGGAATAAATTGGAAAATACAGTTCATCATGGGTCGTAAATGACGCCGGATGCCAATCAGGATCAGTTGTATGGCAAAGAATACAATCAGTAGAAAAATTTGTGGTATTGTGATCCGGTGTAGCCGTATTGTTGAAATCGGTCAAATGACATGCAACACAATCAGAAGAAATATCGGAGTAATTACTTGAGGTGTGACACTGTGCACAATCCTGAATATCATGGCCACCAGCTAATGGAAAAAAATCATGTTTGACTTTATCCGTTTCCCATTCTAAGGAAAAAATATCGTGGCAATCACTGCAAGTGGTTGAAAATCCGATCGCATTATGATTTGGACTTGTTGAATTATTATAATCATCAATATGACAATTTGAACAAGCATTCCCAATTCTTTCAAATCTGAGGTACGTTTCTGAAAAATGACATTCAACGCAAGATGCTGTGCTATGGGCACCGGCTAAAGCAAATCCATTTTCTTCATGAATTTCAGGAATTATATCCACGAGCCAGGTATTCGAATTATGACATCTGGCACAATCCGATCCAACAGACATACTATGAACATCTAAATGACAAGAAGCACAATCTTGCCGGGCTTCATTAAATACAAGTGATACGTGACATGACTTACAATTGACTAATGCATGTGTTCCATCCAATTGAAAATTAGTGGTGTCGTGATTAAAATGAATTGAATCCATTTCGATCGCCCATCCTCCGGCATCATGACAAGAAGCGCAATCCATTTTAAACTCGATCCCATGAACATTCTGTCCCCATAGAGGCACTCCTAATGTGGCTAAAAGGAATAATATGCCTATAGATGACAATCTATGCATTCAAATCTTTCAATTTTATAATTAACAACATGCTGGTCATCCCCTTTAGAATAATTATGACATGCAGCACATGTAATTTCAGTATGTTTTCCTTCTAATGGAAATGCCGTGATGTTATGATCAAATTGATTAGGCATCCAACTATTCGTATCATGGCACCTGGCACAAATAGTCACGCCATCGATTTCAAATTGACCACCATGAATATTTTTATGACAAGCAATGCAATTCGTTTCCAAAGGATGAAATGTCTGCTTCAAGATTCTGTTGTTTAAATCTAGCTCGAAATGACATGCTCGACAGTTGACTGCTGTATGTTGCCCCACCAAGGGCCATGATGTATTATCGTGGTCAAATGTCGTCTTCCGCCAGGATTCAATGGTGTGACACGACTCACAACGATTTTCAGGATAGAACTTTTCGTTGATAAATCCAGCGTGTAAATCATCATGACAATCGACACACGTTGTCCCAATATTTCTAAAACTCCAGTGATCCTCTCCAACGTGACATGCAAAACAAGGAGTGGCTAAATGCGCTCCATCCAGGGGGAAGTTGGATGTTTGATGCCGATCCAAAGTGTACAACGTGTATGAAAATCCGTGTTCTAAACTATGACATTCAACACAATCAGGTGAGACCTGATTATTTATAAATTCACCCTGATGATAATCATCATGACATGCATTACAAGACGAAAAATCAATTGCTTCGGTGTATTTTTCATTGTGACACTTTTTGCAATCCACAATTTCATGTTTTCCTGTCAAAGGATAATCTGTTAAATCATGATTAAATAATTCAATCGACTTTATATTCAGGAAATCTTCTTCATTGTGACAGTCAATGCAGTTTTGACCAAAATTGCCTTCATGTTTATCAGCATGACATGCCATACACTGTGATTCTGTAATTCCAATATTGTCTTGAAAAATATTGTTGGCGGCTACATTAATATCGTGACAATCAAAGCAATTGATTTTTTGATGACTTCCTTTTAATTCGAAATCGGTTGATCCGTGATTAAATATATTTGCCCCAGTAAATGTAGAAAATGAAGTTTCTGTGTGACATGTACTGCACCTCACACCAAAACTACTTGCATGTGGATTGCCATGACACACTTTGCAATCATCAAAAGCTAGTCCTGAAAATACTTGAAATTCCAAATTATTTTTTACGGTCTTCTCATGACATTCGAGGCAATTAATCTCCTTGTGCGCACCTTTCAAATTAAATTTAGCATCACCGTGATCAAACCCCGGGGCCGGTCGGAAAGCATTCAGGTCATGACACGAGGCACAGTCTGTATTCAGGGTGTTTTGGTGGAAATCGTCGTGACAAGAAACACATGTTGTACTCAGGCCGAGAAATGTACCTTCTCTTGATTGCACATTCGAATCATAGACGTTCTCAGGAGTATGACAATCCCGGCAGTCAACTTTCTTATGTTGTCCTTGCAGTGTGTATCCTGTCAAGTCATGTTCAAAATTATCCTCATCGAAACGGATCATTTCAAATTTCCTCCCATGATGATCGCTATGGCAACTTATACAGTCTTTCTTTTTTACCTCATCACTGGCATGATACCCTCTATTTTCATGTAATAAGGTTGCGATTTCATCATGGCAATTCAAACATTTTGCATCAGCGACTTTTTCGCCTAATGTGTGACATTCAGTACAATTGCTTAGTCCCTCCAAATGCGTATGTGCCAATGACAAGTCGCCGGGTGATATTTGACCAGACATTGGTGTGATAAAAAACAAAAAGGCAAATACATAATATGTGGATTTTCCTTTTTTCAAAAAAACTATTTATGTGCTTTAACAATATATCCGAAGCGTTTTGTAATTTCTACTCCGGCATTTTGCAAAAATTTCGTTGGCAGCTCTCCTCCAGCAAAAATGTAGACAAGGTCATTTTTAATTTGCAGGACGTCTTCTGATTTATTGGTCTTTAGCAAAATATCTTCTTTGCCAATAGAAACAACATTGGAGTTGTAAATAATTTGTATTTGATTATTTTCTTCCGCCTGTAATATCCGTTCTCGATTCTTGGGTTTAATTCTGGCGAATTTTTCTTTTCTGTAGGAGAGTATCACATTATTGTCATCCTTAAGAAGGAGTGCCGATTCTACTGCCGAATCTCCTCCACCGACTACCATGATATGCTTTCCCGTTATTCGTTTTGGTTCAAGTAATCGATACGCTACTTTTTGTAATTGTTCTCCCGGGACTCCAAGTTTCCTGGGCGTTCCTCTTCTTCCGATAGCCAACAGCACTTGATGTGTGAGGTATTCCTCTCCGTTTGAAGCCATCACTTTGAAGGTGTAATCCTCGAGTGGAATGATGCTGTCAACTTTGGTATTTTCGATGATGGACAACTCATTTCGGTTAAGTGCCTTATGCCACAATTCCAGGAGTTGATCTTTTGACGTATCGTACAATTTCACCTTTCCAAATAATGGTAAGTTCATAGGTGATGTCATTACGATTTTGGCTCTTGGAAAAGAATAGACTGTTCCGCCAAGTGTATCTTGCTCTAATGTCAAGCAGGTCAATCCATGTTTTTTAGCGGTTAACGACGCCGAGATACCTGCCGGCCCTGCCCCAACAATAACCAAATCAAGAACGCCTTCTTTTGAGTTCTTTTTATTCTTAATAAGATTTTCAACGGCCTGACATCCCTGCTCTACACTGTTCTTAATTAACCCCATACCCCCTAGTTCACCGGCTATATATATTCCTTTGATATTGGATTCAAAATTTTGATTGACATGGGGTAAATCCACGCCTCGTTTTTCTGTTCCAATGCGTAGTGATATGGCCTCAACGGGGCAAGCGTGAAAACACGCCCCATGTCCTACACAGTTCGTTGCATTGATGGCTGTGGCTACACCGTTCACTATGCCCAGAATATCCTTTTCCGGACATGCGGACATGCAAGCGCCACTTCCGATACATAGGGATAAGTCTATGAAAGGCTGCAACGAAACCGGCTCCAAAAGACCTTCTTCCTTTGCGATGGCCACCTTTGTTTTCGTCTCATTTGATATTTTCCTTTGTTTTCTCAAATAAAAATAAACGGTCACCCCGCAAAGCAGTATAACGGCACCATAGATCACTATTTGTTCAATCAAGACTTCCATTAAAATATCCATTTATATCCAAAAGCAAGCGTTATACCTACATGTAACACGACAATAATTAACATGATCAACGCGAACGGCAAGTGCGCCACATGCCAGTATTTAAACAGTTTCTGCATGGTCTGCAATCTTTCGATTTTATTCGAAAGTGCCATTTCACTTTTTATAATGGAGGTTACTTTTTTTCTTTCTCGTCTGGATATCTTTTCACTTTTTAATTTCTTATTAATACTTTTTACAAGTTTTCTATCCAATAGATACTTTTGTAAATAGGATTTTTTATCCCGGCGATCATTCATTTCATTTGAGGTTTCAATTATTTTATTAATTAGATTATTATCCTGTGTAAAACCAGTGCGCAAGGCATCAGACAATTCATTTTTTGTCTGATGCAATTCAACCAGATTTAACTCCCTACCCTCAATTGTACGTGGAATTTGAATATAAATAAATCTACCTATAACACCGCTTAAAACTACGGCCACCATACTCCAAAATGCAATCGAAACGATGCCACCAAATTTAAAGGCTGTATGGAAAAGAATAAGAATTGGACCGAGTGTGCATAAAAAAATGTGAAACTCTAATAGATATTTTAATCTAATTAATTTACTTAGAAAGTTATAGCGCTTTCGTGCGATATAGATAGAAACTCCAAATAATATCATACATGTCCCGAGTATGCCTAGTCCATGTCCAAACGAGCCACTGGGTTTGAACCAATTGTGTTTGGTGTGATAAAATCGCTCTTCCAGCGCTAAACTATAATAGGCATATCCTGAGTAGATCAGATAGATGGTCGTTACAGCGATGATCAAAATCATACTGGCGACATATACGGTATGTACCGCTTTAGTCATCCTGATATCTTCTTAATAGTGCCATTCATTTCGACTGTATAAAGCTATAAGCCATACAGTTTGGGTATATCCAAATTTACCGAATTCTGCTACTATTAACGCCGTAATAGAATATACTACGCTTGATTCGGAATAATAATCGGCTGAAAGCGAAACTTTTTATACCAAATGGATTAGTTGCCATAGCACGGGTGATCCGTGAGACAACCCAACGATGAATTCTGAAAAGATGACGAATGACCTAATCCGGTAGATCGTCTCTGCGCTCACCATCTGGTACTTCTGATGATGACAAATCCTCCGGTTGCGTTGGTTTTTCAGGTGCTGCAGGTTCTTTCGATTTTACAGGCTCCTCAGCTACTCCTGGTTTTTCTGTTGTTGCAGGCTTATCACCGCCATTTTCCGGTGCAGTTTCTTTAACTTCTTTTTTCATAGCGATCAATTCCTCTTTGATACTGGAAGGAATGACCTCACTATCTTCTATTTCAAGCGGATTAATAATTAATTCATCAAACACTTTCACAATACGTGAAACGAAGATTTCCAGGTTGCGAAGTTCTCCCAAATGACTAAGGAATAGAACACTGTTCCTGGTTCCTACTTCGTGCTTCTTAATCCGTTTGATTTGATTTTTCCGAATATTTCTTGTTTTACGAGCATACCCGGTGAAGCTATCAAATACCTCATTTGCCAGTTTATCGTCAAGGTTTTCAAATACTTTAATCGTAGAATTATAGCGCTCGCAAACAATTTTATGCAACGACAGCAGTTCTGCAATTTGTTCCGGTATAAGTGGTTTGTGGTTATTATCGACGTGATCCAAATTGGATCTTAGAATAATTCCCACCTGCTTAGCCATCTCATCTAAATAGTCTACGACAAGAATATAGAGGTGCCCTGATTCTAATTCATGATCTGGCACCCTGTCCAGTGCATTACTTGAATTATGTTTTAAGCTGCCTATTTTTCGTTGAATAGGTCTGAAGGCATTATAAGCTTTCGTCAAGTCGGCCAAATTTTCTTCTCCTGCCGCTTTAAATGATTTGCCTACCAGTTCACAGTATTTTCCAAGGAAGAAAGTCATCTGTGCTGCACACAAGTCAATGACTTTTGATTTAGTCAACGTACCTTCTTCGATGCTTTTTTCAAAGGCCAGTTGTTCTTTCATGCGTTTACTATGCAATCGGTGTGTTCTGACGATTGCAAACATGGCGATCGCAACGATAACAACAATGGCAATCATTCCACCGAAATGGAAAATCAATGCCAGTACAAATGCTACCATAAAGGCAGAGAAGGCCGTAAAAAACCAACCACCGACAACAGAAAGAACACCTGATACCCGGTAAACAGCACTTTCTCGTCCCCAGGCACCATCAGCTAACGATGCCCCCATGAATACCATAAAGGTGACATAGGTGGTAGAAAGGGGTAATTTGAGGTTTGTACCCACAGCAATCAAAATACTGGCAATAACCAGTGTAACAGAAGCTCTGATTTTATCAAATGCCGGTGCTTCTTTTCCTAAATGAACTTGTTTTCGTGTAAATGCTGTTTGATCGAATTGACGATTGACACCATTTCGGAAACTTGCCGGTAGCTGATTATTTACAAAGTTTGCCATAGAGGCAAAGTTTCGTACGATACTGCGGGAAAGCATAAATGAAGAAAAGCGTTCATAGCCTTCATCCTGACGACCAAGATCAAGCGATGTCTGTACCACAGACCGTGCTTTTTTCGAAGTATATAGTGTCACGACCATGATCACACCTGCCAATAATAGAAGCAGGGTAGGTGTAGGAACTTTTCCGGCTAATCCGTCCATCAGGAATTGATCAGCCCCGGTAGCACCTGCCTCTATATACAATTGATACGAATTGAATCCAGCCAATGGAACACCGATAAAGTTCACCAGGTCATTCCCTGCAAAAGCCATGGCAAGCGCAAACGTCCCTACCAATACTAAAACTTTCAGGATGTCAATTTTAAACAAGCGATTCAGGAGAAACAATATGGCACTCCATCCGATAAAACTTATAGTTAATAATAGGACAGTATTTGCTTTAATCGCAGTGAGCATATCTTTGCTCATGAAGGAGGCACCTTTGGCTCCTTTGATCAGAATAAAATATGTAATGGCGGCAATTCCTAAACCGGCCCATAATGCGCCGTATCGTCGCATTCGTTTTTCATAGTCAAAAGAAAACAACAGTCGGCTCAGGTATTGGGCCAACGCTCCCGCCGAAAAGGCTACAACCACCGATAATAGAATTCCCGATATTATGGCCAGCGCCTTTGCGGAATTAATATATTCATAAAGATTAAGGGCATCCGGATCAGTGAATATTTTCACTGCCGAGATAGCAACCGCTGCACCTAAGAGTTCAAAAACGATGGAGACCGTGGTGGATGTCGGCATACCATAGGTATTAAATGTATCCAGCAGAATCACATCGGTCACCATGACGGCCAGAAATAAAATTATAATTTCAGAGAAATAAAAATATTCAGGATGGAATATTCCTTTCCGAGCAACTTCCATCATACCACTGGAAAATGTAGCTCCTACTAGAACCCCCAACGCAGCGACAAACATGACAGCTTTAAAGGTAGCAGCCTTGGAACCAACAGCAGAATTAAGAAAGTTTACCGCATCATTACTAACCCCAACAACTAAATCAGAGATCGCAAGGAAAAATAGAATAACAACAAGAATCAAGTAAAATGTAGCCATAGGTTCTTTGATTGAGGTTTACAGATGATAAACTCAGCCCTACATTAAAACCATCCCATCTATAGAAATGTAGAAACAGCTAGTGAAATTAAGGATTTTTCAAATGCCAATGAAACGTCAATGTTAAATAATTATTAAGTTTTTAAGAAACTCATATACGTCCAAAGCTCACTTCATTTATATTAATAAATAAAAACATATAAGCTATTTATAATGTGAATTTTCGGATTATCATCCATCATCAACTCTACTATATATAAGACCATGTAGACGATATAAATACGGATGAAGAAATTGACTTACGTGTCAATCCGGTCGTAGAATGGGCGACATAAATTAATCTGCAGAACAATATTTTACAGATTAGAATGGAATCCGATTGATGCCGATCAATTTAGAAGAATTCTATTTTTCTATTTTTCGTTTGTCAGGATTACTTTTTGACGATACAAATCCTCTCCAATCACATATTCGAGAAGGTATGTTCCTGAACTCAGTTCGCTTAGATCAATGCTATTTTGTTCCGATTGAATGGTCACCGTTTTTCCATTCAAGGCTATTAATTTTATTTTCTCCGGATGATGGTCTGATTCAAAGAAGACGAGACCTGTGGTGGGATTCGGAAAGGCGTTTCCCTGAAGTAGCTTATGTTCTTCCGTAGCCGAAACGGCATCGTCACTTATCAGCAGGAGCTCTCCGGAATTTTCGGTAAATACCACAATATCGACTTCCCCGTCTCCTGTTAGGTCATCGATCAGCACACCTTGTATTTCCTCGCTCAGTTCAGTTACCAATTCTCTGCCGTTCTGACTACTTCTTTCTGTTATTTCACCCGGATACATCCACAATAGATTACTGTCGATTAGAAATAATTCCTGTAGGGTGTCTCCATCTATATCATACAAATAAATCAATCCGGGATCTGACAAATCTTCATCAACAATATCAACCGAATACAAACTACTATCCCGGGTAAACTTATAAAGCTTGGACTCTTGTTTATCTGTCACAAAAATAATATCGGCATTATCCAAATCAGGGGATTTCGTAGCAGCAATTCCATAAGGTGCAGGCAGATTTATTGGTAGCGAATCGGTCTTGACAATTTCGATATTAAAAACACTTCCGGCAAGACGTACAAACCGCACGGCACTGCCTTGTTCATCTGTTACCATAAATTCCAACTCCTCTGTGTCATCATGTGCAAGTGATGCGACTTGCATCGGTTGTTGAAAGGATAGTTGTGATTCGATATACCGAGGTGCTAAATCATTAAATGAAACCGGTAACATTTCCATAAAATGGACTTTATTTCCACGATCAGAAAGGGCCACAAAAGTTCTCAGCGTATGTGGGGTAATTGGATTTGGTACAATGCCAAAAGCGGTCCCCGAAACTTTGCCTAGGGAGTCCGGTAATATCTGCCGCATTGTCCCGGTCGGAAAATAAGGATTGAATCCAAAGAGGAAGGTAATACCATCCGTTCCTGAAGTCGCGTAATAAAAATTATCAGACCCGTTTATCGGTTCCATCCCAATTGTTACCGGATCACTGACGGACATATAATCTTGAGGGACGAATTGCCCGGAGTCATTTTCAAGCATGATAATTTTATCACTCTCTAAGCTGGACACAAATAAATCCAAATCGCCGTCCCGATCACGATCACCGGCAGTCATGGATGAAATATCCGGAACGCCGCAGTTAATCATCGTTTGCATATTAGGCAACTGGCTAAAAATCGCCTGTGAAAACAAGACGAGTATAATTGAACTGAGGTAAATACGATTCATTTCGGTAAACTTTGGTTTTGAATAAAGGAGCATTGGATGTTTCGTTTTCGAAACACCGGATCAAATGTAATTTATTGATTTGCCAACCAACGAATTTTGATTACACTATTTATTTTATGGGCAACCTCCGTTCATCGCATCAAATTCAGCTCCTAATGGCACAAAAAATCCGGGATTGAAGTCCTGTGTCTGGGATTGCATGAGGACCGTCGATGCGGCATCAAGGGGTACTGAAGCCATGATATTGAAGTTGGCATAATATTGCCCTGTTGGAATCGTATCTGAATCGAATACCAGGTTGTCATCACAATTGTTTACATCCGCATAGCATAATTCTATCTGCCAGCCAGTCAGCGATCCCCCGTCCTGACTTACGTTATCTTCAATTTTCAATTGCCAGGTGCCATTAGCGGCTAAAGTTGATAAAGAAGCTAGCGAACCAGTAGGATCATATGTCAATCCCTGATCCAAAGGGCAGCTGACTGAAGCAGCACCATCCATAAAGCCCATGTCAAAGTTATCGACATTCCCACATTGTCCCTCTACCAAAATGACTTCAGCTCCTGACGGGTGAATCAATGTAAAGTCGAGGTCCCCAACCCAGGTATGGGTTCCAATGACATATGAAACCTCGGCACTTAAAATGGAGTTTGTATCCGAAATAACTAAATCCGAATAAACCGTCGAAACTGTGGTTGGGATGGTTACGGGTACATCTGTACTGGTATAAGTCACACAAGTAAAATCAGCTCCAATGGTAAAAAAGCCGTTGGATACATCGAAGAAAATGTTGCCAACAGCTTTGACTTTGATGCTGGCCAAGGTTGAAGTCACGTTTGGCACATTAACAACGTGAACACCATCATTCGGTACATTGGTAGCCAGAGAGGTTGGATATGTCATTCCGCCATCTGTCGAGAGCAGTATATCCACATTGGCGCAATTTATCGGTGCCAGATTTGAATTAGCCACATTCCATTTTACTGTATCGCTTCCTCCGGATGACCAATTTTCTCCACCATTGGGTAAAGTGAGGGCAAATGGGCCGGCACCGGCATGCGTCGTGACTTGCATGTCATCTTCCTCTGTACACCCATACCCATATGTCGAACTATAATCGCGTACCGTCAATCGAAAATCCATGGTTCGTCCGACGGAAGGCAAAACCTCCCAGGTATTCGACATGCCCATTTTTGGAAAATCACGATGAGGAAGGGTATCAGGCAAGAGCGTTCTGAAATTTGGTCCGACTGTACTTGTTGGTGAAGGTGGTTGTGTCGAAACTTCAGGGTCATACTGTTCCCAGCAATAGGTAATGGGATCACCATCAGGATCAGTTCCAACCCCTGTGAGGGTAAAGGGTGTTGAAATCGGAATCGTATAATTGGCTCCTGCGTCAGCCGTCGGTGGATTATTCGCAGTGCTCAACACGTTGTCACAAGAACCTCCGGTTGTACCATTCGTTACAAAAGATGCAAATTCTGCCAGGCTCGCGGCATGATAATACGGATCGCTGTTATTCTGCACATTGGGTGGGCAGATACCTGCATATCCCATAATGGTAGAAGCACTTCCGGGCTCATAGGATTGAGAGCTTCGCTGACAGCTATTATTCTGCGTGTGATTTCCGCCGTATTGATGACCCATTTCATGTGCTACGTAGTCCACGTCAAACGGATCACCGATTGGAGCACCTCGGCCTGTAACACCTTTTGCTTTTCGCGATGCCACACATGGAGAACGTAATGATGCAATACCGCCACCACCGGTTGAAAAGACATGGCCAATATCATAGTTTGCTGTGCCTATATAATCATCACATGTTGTTTGATTTTCATTGAGCATAGTCGACCCACTTGAGTTCGTGTATGGATCAGTGCCTCCGTTCAAAAATATCAAAGTATCATTATTGGGAACTAGCATCATTGTAATACCTGCATCCTTTTCGAAGATGCCGTTTACCCGATTCATTGTCACATTCATGGCAGC
This sequence comes from Saprospiraceae bacterium, assembly GCA_965249735.1. Lineage (GTDB taxonomy): Bacteria > Bacteroidota > Bacteroidia > Chitinophagales > Saprospiraceae > JANQSS01. The sequence goes on from CBDFMS010000021.1 coordinate 169,689, forward strand.
CTTTGCCAATATGACTGTCCCACCGTGGTAGGTGGCATATTCTCCGGTACACGCCAATGCCAATCGATATTCCCGAAATGTACAATCTCCGGCCACGCTTCTCCGATAATCATCGGCTTCAAACTCCTCATCTTCAACCAGGCAATTGAAAAGTTCATCAGGGAGCGGATAATCTTTTTTCCGGTAGGACATATAAACACCTTCATCAAGCTGATATGGGTCGATAAAGACTGTACTCACTTTTGGCATCATAATCATGGCATGAAATCCCTTCGGTCCAAAATCAATTTTGGCAACCGCATAGGGATTGGTGATGCCAACCAATGTATAATTTTTGATGTCCGGATATTTCCTCGCCAGGCTCGGTGCCATGACGGGCGCAGAAAGCACCTTAAACCTGGAAAAAGATCCATCAGGCATCGGTAACTCAAATTCGATTTGGTCACCAGCAGATTGATTGAAACGAGGAGGTGCTGCCAGCAGACGCTGAAAGACGTTTTCGTAATCATTGAGGTGGTACAATTCAAAATTAGCCGGAGTTTCCAGCCTTGAAGTTTTTTCGATCAATTTCTTATTCTCAATTTGGGACCAATCAGCATTGGTGTCTTGAGCATGTAGAGAAGGTAGCAAGAGGCTCATTACGGCGATGAGGAATACAATTAGATTTTTCATTTGTCGTGACTTCTGTCGTGTCTCCAAAACTACAAAGAATCGAACAGCGCCATCTGAATTATTATATCACCCTTGATACTGCCATGTCCTAACCCCTCTAATTTTTGCTTTTATGATCCTCACATGGGTAATCAAATTGTTGTTTGTGAATGAAACCGTTCATTGGTGAAAATCTCCACATCTAATAGCCAAACACCTACTAAATTGCATGCGAACAAAACCATTTTTTCACCCTACATTTGATGTGCATTTAAGACCAATACATTCATGTCAAGTTTCGTTGTATCAGCCCGTAAATACAGACCCGTCCGTTTTGATGAAGTTGTCGGCCAGGCACATGTTACCGATACATTGAAACGCGCCATTATTTCGGATAAAATTGCCCATGCCTTCCTGTTCTGTGGGCCCCGGGGTGTTGGGAAAACAACTTGCGCCAGGATTCTGGCAAAAGCTTTGAATTGTACTAATCCCTCAGATGACCGGGAACCGTGCAATACCTGTTCTTCCTGTCAGGCTTTTAAAGACAATGCTTCATTTAATATTTTAGAACTGGATGCCGCATCGCATAATAGTGTGGATAACATCCGATCCCTGGTCGAACAGGTAAACCTGCAGCCCACTTCCGGTGAATACAAGGTGTTCATCATCGATGAGGTGCATATGCTCAGTCAATCCGCATTTAATGCTTTTCTGAAAACACTGGAAGAGCCACCGTCCTATGCCGTTTTTATACTTGCGACAACGGAAAAACATAAAATCCTACCGACCATTTTATCGCGGTGTCAAATTTATGATTTCAAGCGCATCGAAATTCATGACATCGTCGGGCATTTGAAACGCATTAGCAAAGAGGAAAAAGTTGAAGCGGAAGACGAAGCCCACTACATCATTGCCCAAAAGGCTGATGGTGCCTTGCGCGATGCACTGTCCATGTTTGATCGGTTGAGCAATCAATCCGATGGTATGATGACCTATCAAAGTGTCATTGACAGCCTGGGAATGGTCGATTATGAAACCTACTTTCAATTGACGGACGACATCTTGTCGGAAGACGCGGCCGGTCTGCTTATGGTTCTGAATCGTCTCGTGAATCAGGGCTATGAAGCGGAGCAAGTATTAAAAGGGTTGGCGGCCCATCTCCGCGATCTACTGTTTTTTCAATATGATAAGTTGGAGCCACTGGTCAGTTTGCCGGATAGGTTGCTCGACCGCTATCGGCAACAAGCCAGTCTTTGTTCCGAGTCTTTGTTGGTCAATGCGCTTGATATGATCACGGATGCGCTTTATCGTGCCCAGCTGTCACCCGACAAGAAGATCCTGTTCGAAATTACGCTGAGTAAATTAGCTTACCTCTCCCGGCTCATCCAAGGTGTTCAACCGATGGCATCAGGGAGCATGGAAGGTCAGATTCAGAAAAAAAAAACGAAGCCTGAGGCCCCATCTCCCCCTCTAACACCTCCCATAGAAGCCATACCCGCAGTACGCACACATACCGAACCAACGAGTAAGCCTAATACCGCACTACCGGATAAGCCTAAAAAAGAAGTGCTCAAGCCTACTTCAATCATGAGCAGTTTGCATGAAATTGCTTCGGAAGTTGATAAAGAGCAACAAATAAAAAAAGAAGTACGAGACTTGAATCAGGAGGAAGTCGTCCTTGCCTGGCAAAATTTTATTGGCGAAATCGAATCTGAATATGTCAAGAAAATGTTAGCCACTACGGAAGCTAAACTGACCGAGGGTGAAATTTGCATTCTTGTTAATCACAAGCGTGTCCGCGAAGCCATCACCACGGAATTCAATTGTATTATGTATTTGCGCAGTGAGTTTGGGAATCCGGAATTAAAAATTCAAATCGAGGTAGAAGATACCGGTGAACATGAGGCAGCTGAAAAAAGACTGATTACAAAAAAAGAAAAGTTTGAATATTTGGTTGAAAAAAATCCGGACATTTTAGAATTAACCCGACGATTTAAATTAAAGTTTGATTAATGCCAAATACAAGGACATCTCTTGTATATATTTTAATCGTCGACAATCCAACATATAAGAAAGTAAATTAATCACGTTGAAGCCACGTATTATAGTGTATAATTATATATTAAAACCATTTCTATTTTTATTTTCTGCGGAACGAGCGCATCATTTGGCCATGTCTCTTTTTTCCTTCGTTACTCGCATTCCGGGTCTCAAAAACCTAGCTCGCAAATTTCTTGGCGCTGACAATCAAAAGGAACGAATCGTGGCAGGAATTCGGTTTCCGAATGCTGTCGGTCTGGCTGCAGGATTCGACAAAGATGGAAAGTATATCAATGCACTCTCACATCTGCCATTTGGCCATATCGAAGTTGGGACGGTAACTCCAAAACCTCAGGCAGGCAACGCCCGGCCCAGGCTTTTCAGACTGCCCGCTGACAAAGCGTTGATCAACAGAATGGGCTTTAACAATGAGGGTGTTGAGGCACTTGTTCGTCGATTGCGCGCCTTTAATTCGAAAAATAATTTGATTGTCGGCGGAAATATTGGAAAAAACAAAGACACCCCACTAGATCGAGCTACTGATGATTATGTGTATTGTTTTGAGATGCTCTTTAATTACGTCGATTATTTCACTGTAAATGTCAGCTCACCCAACACACCCGGATTGCGTTCGCTACAAGATCGCAAACCCCTGGAGTTTTTATTGGGTACGATTTCTCTGGCTAATTCGATAAAAGATAGTCCGAAACCTATATTCTTAAAAATAGCTCCTGACCTGACTTTAGAACAAATAGACGAGATTATTGACATTTGTCGAGAGAATAAAATTGATGGTGTAATCGCAACAAATACGACGATTGATCGATCTGATTTAAATACCGATGACACCACAATAAAAAATATCGGAAATGGTGGGTTGAGCGGAGCTCCCTTACTTCATCGTTCTACGGAGATCATTGCCCATATTCGAAGCAAAATGCCTCCTCCATTTGCCATTATAGGCGTGGGTGGTATAGCCTCAGAACAGGATGCATCTTCAAAACTCAAAGCAGGAGCCGATTTGGTCCAGGTTTATACAGGTTTTATATATGAGGGGCCCGGCTTAGTCAGGCAACTTGCAGGGCTTTAACCCCTTTTCCAAATAAATCGGCTATATTTATTGACTAACAAACACCGCGTGTTTGGATTTTCTCGTGTTCAATAAACCTCTGCGTTATGCGTATTTTAATATTATTTTTTCTACCACTCTTCTTCTTTCAATGCACAGAATCTGAGCATCCGAATGCAGATAACAATCAAGGCTGTGAGTATGTAAAATATGCAGATCCGGCTGATCAATACACGGGCGGAGTGCGTATGATCCCCATTTCAACACCTATTGGAGATTTCAATGTTTGGACTAAGCGTATCGGTAATAACCCAACCAAAAAAGTCCTGCTTTTACATGGAGGACCTGGCGCGACGCATGAGCTTTATGAATGCTTTGACGGTTATTTTCCTGAAGAAGGCATTGAGTATATTTATTACGATCAACTTGGTTCCTATTACAGTGATCAACCATCGGACAGTCTATTATGGACGACTGATCGATTTGTTGAAGAGGTCGAACAGGTTCGGCAAGCCTTAGGACTGGATAATTCCAATTTTTATTTATTGGGACAATCCTGGGGTGGTATACTCGCCATCGAATATGCACTCAAGTACCAACAGCACCTCAAAGGTCTGGTCATTTCAAATATGGTTTCCAGTATCCCTGAATATAACCGGTATGCCACTGAGGTACTGGGTCCACAAATGCCGGCAGATGTTCATAAGGAAATCATGGAGATTGAAAAAAACGAAGATTTTACCAATCCACGCTATGCAGAACTGCTTTTTGAGCACCACTATACTGCGCATATTCTACGCAAACCCCAGGCTGAATGGCCGGAGTCCGTCAACCGCACCTTTAAACACCTCAATCCCATTGTCTATGTCTATATGCAAGGATATAGCGAATTTGGAGTCACCGGCAATGCATCTCTATCTGATTGGGATCGATCAGGAGATCTCTCAAAAATAAAAACACCCACACTTGTCATTGGAGCCACACATGATTCTATGGACCCAGAACACAAAGAATGGATGTCTAAACAATTTCCAAACGGACAATTTCTATTATGTGAAAATGGTAGTCACCTTTCGCAATACGACGACCAGAAAACATATTTTAATGGATTGATCAAATTTATTCATGACGTGGATGTAAATTAATTTTCCAACTATTCATATCAGAATTTAGGCAACCACATTCTCAACATTCGATCTAGCACATGGACGAGCATGAAATAAAGGCAATAGCCGCTCAACTACGAAAACCATCCGGTGAAATTGGAAAAGAAATAGGCGAGCGGCTTATCACAAGCAATGCTGTTTTATATCATCATACTTTAAATGCACTTGCTGCCTCACCAGGCGATCAAATCCTGGAAATTGGTATGGGCACCGGATCTCATGTTGGTGAAATACTCGATTCGAACGTTGACATTGTTTATACGGGATGTGATTATTCTGAATTGATGATTGAAGAAGCACAAAATTTTAATCGCGCATATATCGAATCGGGTCGAGCCCGTTTTTTATGCGCTGATGTTTGCAATCTTCCATTGCCCTCCTCTGCTTTTACCAAGGCCTTTACAGTCAATACCATGTATTTTTGGGACGATGTAGAAAAAGGTCTTTCAGAACTGTATCGCGTTCTCAAAAAAGGAGGTCGTCTGCATATCGCGGGTCGACCCAAACATATCATGATTGATTATCCTTTTTCAGCTCATGGATTCAAGATGTTTGACAAAGAAGAAATATCAGAAATCATGCAATTACAAGGTTTCGAAATAAATGGAATTATCGAAGAAAAAGAAGAACCCCGTCAAATGGATGGACAATTATATAAAATCGAAACGTTGATCATTTCCGGCACTAAAATTTAATTACGAATTAAATGTTTTGTTTCGCCGACCCTCTAATATCTTTAAAAAAGATCGCATTCGAAATTCTTCAATCGTCAATCCCGTAGCCAGTGCTTCATCAATAGAAATCGCCCCGCAATTTAAACCGCGTAGAAAATAATTTAATAATCCCTGACCCGTGGCCGCGTCATCAAACACATCGCCTGTCAGTGTAGCGCGAGCGGCTTTATCCACAAAAGTTCGAAGTCGTTCGACCGCATCATCATAACTTTCCAGAAAAAAAGAATAGACGGCCGCATACCGCATAGGAAATTGTGCAGGGTGTAGATCCCAACCCTGGTATAGACCCTTCCAGAGCGAATGTCTTGTATGTTGAAATGCAATTTTCCAATTTCGATGAACCACAGTCTTATTCTCTATGGCTTGTTCTGGCGTAAGATGAGCTCCCCGATGAGGGCCTATCGGCATGACATTCGTAGCTCCATCAGATAACCAAATGCCTGTTGCTCCCAAAGCTACTTTCATCACATGATGAGCAAAATCACAAACGGCGTGACCCATATCCTGATATTTGGCCGTGATATTGCACGATGCTGTATAGTCATACGTTCCAAATGCCATTGCAATCATTCGACCGCGGCTTGCTTCAACGAATTTTCGCAAGGGGTTTCGACCTTTTTTGTCCATAACGGCTTGTGTCGTTTCGACCATCATTTCCATTTTCAAAGCCCCCTCAGGAATAGCGGAATTTTCTTCTATGCTCTCAAATAAATTCACCAATGCGATCACTTGCTCAGGAATAGAAACTTTAGGAAGCATGACGACAAAATTATCAGGCAATTGCCCACCTGTTTTTTCCGATAAGGCTGTCAAAAATAAATCTAGAGTCCGGGCACCGCGTTGTTTCAAATCTTCTGTAAATGGTTTGATGCGTATTCCAATAAAAGGAGGTAGACTTTTTTGCTCCATTCCCAACGCACACGCATTGGCTGCCTGGATGGCAATGGCATCTTCTTCGTCCCAGCTTCTGTTTCCAAAACCATCTTCAAAATCAATCCGAAAATCTTCCAGTGCTTCTACTTTCAGTTTTTGGACCACTTTGTTATACGTTGTATAGGCCAACCATGCCGGAGATTGCTTTTGCTCTGATGCATTTTGCTTGTTCAGTTGATCGGAAAGTGCCTGAATAGAAGTTTCGGTAGTTGGCAGTTTTTGATGTCCGGGTAATTCGATAGCCCGGGCAAATTCAACAAAATTTGGTGCATATGTGGTAAAGGCATTTAGGGCCGCTTTACCCATTTTTGTTGCGGTCTCATGGCTAAATAAATCGGCGCCTCCATAAACGGTGTGGACCGGTTGCCTGTTGCTTCGATCACCGGGGTAGATGTTTTGAAAAGCCCGATTAGCAGAAGCCAATTGGGCCATGATCTGTGCTTTTTTTTCTTTTGGTATGGAGAGTTGCATTGATTTATTTTTTTGGTAAAATTAACAGAGTTAGTGAGACTCGAATATCCAAATCACCCGTGACTGCAACTTATACAATAGAAAATGATGGTCGAAACGAGACTCCCCCCAATTGCTTGAGGTCTGTAGTCGGGGTCACATATCCACAAACTACATCGATTTATTCAGGATATTAAACCCACAGCTCCTCAACCACTTGGGACACCTTTTTTTTGAACGCATAAGCCTTTTGTAAAGCCTGGTCAATATCCCAAATTAAATCCCGGTTATTTTCCACACCAATGGATAATCGCACAAGGTTTTCTTTGATTCCCATTTGCCTTCTTATTTCGGGAGGTATTCCGGCATGCGTCATTGAAGCCGGATGTTGCACTAAGCTTTCTGTACTACCCAAACTCACAGCCAGTTTAATTAATTGTAAATTATTCAAAAAACGAAATGCTTCTGGTTCTCCACCGCGAACTTCAAATGAAATCATAGCTCCTGTGGAACTATACTGTTCTTTATAAATATTGTATGCCTTAGATTTTCGATCGATATTTCCCAGAAAATGGACGCGTTCAATATTTGGATGATTTTCTAAATATATTGCAACAATTCTGGCATTTTTTGCCTGTTGATCCATCCTTATTTTGAGCGTTTCGAGACTTCTCATGAGCAACCAACAGGTATGAGGGCTGGGCATATTTCCTAAAAATGTTCGAAGTGTTTTAATTCTTTCAATTAAATCAGCATTTCCTAAAACAGCACCTGCAATCAAATCACTCTGTCCTCCAATATATTTTGTGGCTGAATAAATTACCAGATCTGCCCCGTGTTGCAAGGGTTTCGACCAAAGTGGCCCCATAAATGTATTATCTACAGCACAAGTCACTTTACTTTCAGGCGTGCTAAAATAATTTGCTACCCTTCGACACATTTGAATATCGAATAAGTCATTTGTGGGGTTGGCAGGTGTTTCGATAAAAATACATCGTAACCGCTCAGGACTGTTCGTCCGCTTAACTAGTTGGATAATATCTTCTTCGTCATGTTCTGAATTAAAACTAATGCACCGGACACCAATCTTTTCAAAAAAATGTACAATAAAATGATCCGTACCGCCATAAGTCGGAGAACTGTATAGCATGACATCTCCGGGCTTTAAAAATTCCAAGAGCACAGTCGTGATGGCCGACATACCGCTTGCAAAAACAGCGCAATCCTCGGCCTTATCCCAAAGACAGAGTCGGTTTTCCAATATCTCTAAATTGGGGTTGTTGATACGACTGTATAATAACCCGGGTTTTTCACCTTCCTTCTTTGGTCGCAAACCATAGGCTAGCTCAAAGAAGGACTTTCCCTCCTCCGCTGTTTTGAACGTGAAAGTAGAGGTTTGGAAAAGCGGTGCTTTGACTGCTCCTTCTGATAATTCCGGCTTATAACCATAAGACATCATCAGGCTTTCAGGACTCATTATTTCCTTCATTCTCATTGTGTTTCGTGATCAAACTCCTTTCTACAAATTTACTACATTCGGGAATTCTTTTCCAGATTATCGTATCTTTCCATAATTATTCCTGTTTTGCTATGTTCATTAGGAATATATTATGAATCTTAGATTAAAACCAGCCTTAAAACGGAAAAATTCCTATGATAAAATTAGATGCTATCGACATTCGATTATTGGAACTCTTACAAGACAATTCTAAAGTCAATGTGAAAGAAATCGCCTCGAAACTGGACATGACTAAAACGCCCATCTACGAGCGGATAAAACGATTGGAAAAAGCGGGCATCATCCAAAAATATGTCGCCATTTTGGACCGGGATATTCTCCATAACTCAATGATGGTATTCTGCTCTGTCTCACTTGAAAGTCAAAAATTATCTGAGATTAAAAAATTCAGTGCTGCCGTCAAACACATTCCGGAAGTCATGGAGTGCTACCTGCTGGGAGGAGCCAATGACTTTTTACTTAAGGTTGCCGTAGCAGATTTACATGACTATCATCAATTTTCATCCGGCAAATTAGCCGCCTTACCAAATGTAGGGCAAATTAAAAGTTCATTTGTTTTAAATGAAATAAAACATTCAACGGTCTATCCTATACAGCTAAAATAACTGGCAAGTCACCAATTATTTATGTTTAGCAAATTCTTGATATGGAATAAAATCGATGTCAGAAGCAATCGCATTTTCGTTGACTTGATTATTTGTTTTTCCTCCCGGGATAACAACGTGACAGGCAGGATGTGAAATACAAAATCTCAAGCATAATTGTGCAAGACTATAATCGGGGTATTTGTTAAACAGAGAGTCGTATCCTGATAATTCATCCAAATATTTCTTTAATTTATCTGGATCGAGATTTACTCTCCTGTGATCATTGTCTCCGAACGTAGTATGGTAATCAAATTTTCCTGAAAGTAATCCAAAAATTAACGGTATGCGTACGATCACACCGGTGCCATATTTTATTGCAAACGGAAATAATGTTTTTTCTGCTTCTCTTTCCAATAGATTGTACCGTACCTGAATTACATCTATAAGCTCATGATGTCGTGTCAAAATATGTGCCTGTGTGGATTCTTGAAAAGACTGAACGCTCCAACCCGCATGTTTGATTTTTCCGGCGCGTTTTAATCGCTCAAGTGCCAACCAGGGTTCATCTCGTTCTAATATTTCCAAATCCGGGCTGTGTAGTTGGAGAATATCCAGGCTTTCAATATTCAGTCGTTTCAAACTCTGTTCTACCGCGAACTCCAGGTGCTGGACAGTGTAATTGGGATTAATGGGTGTGAGTTTGTGGGGACTATCGACAAATGGATAAAAGTTGTTTCCGGCTTTGGATGCGATAATTATATTCTCCCGATCGGATCTCTCAGCTAAAACCTGCCTGATCAATTCTTCTGAATGACCGAACCCATAAACGTCAGCCGTATCTATAAAATTTACCCCTGCATCAAGCGCCGCGTGAATGGCTTTCTTTGAGCTCATATCATCCGTTACGCCCCAGTCACGTCCACTGATACCCCATGCACCAAAACCTACTGTAGATATTTCCGGTCCATTTAATCCGAGTTGTTTATACTTCATTATTTTATTGCCAATCATTCTAAATCCGAGAGAAATGGCGTTGAATCCAAAACCCAAACCAACTTCATCCTGCTTTAGGACCCGCGATACGTACTATAGCCATATGGACTTAATAAAAGCGGTATGTGATAGTGGGAATCATCATGTATTTTAAAAACGATTGGAATACTTGAGTAGAAACTATTTACACCTTGATTCTCGAAATAGTTCTTTGTTTTAAATAGCATACGATACGTACCGGTCGGCATGATATCATCCTTTGCTAAAAGATCAGATATCCTACCATCTTCATTTGTAACTCCTGATGCAATCGTTTCCCATTGGTCATTCCCCGATGTCCTTTGAAGGGTTATAGAAATTCCTTCAGCAGGTTTTCCCCGGGCGGTATCTAATACGTGGGTAGTAATTTGACTCATGCAAATAGTTTTTTTAGTCGGATATGTGTAATTTTTCTTTGTTCCTCTTTTGCAATTAAAAATTCAATTTCTTGTTTGTTTTGTAAGCGTTCTTCCAATAATTCTAGCATCTCTTCTGCCGACTTTCCCGTTGCACAAACAATAAAAATAAAGTCAAATTTTTCTTGATATTGTTTATTGTTTTCAGCGAGACGATCAATGATTATCTCTGATGCAGATTCCACTCCTTTTTGTTCCGTCCCTGCCCATTTCGCCGTGGTTGCAAATTTTTCAACGAGATTCTTTTTATCCCCAATTTTTGGATGTGCTGAAAAAGCTTTCAACACATCTTCTTCTGTGGCGTGCTCCCAAAACAGATCAGCCATCTCGATCACTTGTCCAATATGATGAAAAGGACGGGCATGAACCATAGCACGGGCCCAATCCGAGGCTCCACAACATCTCAACATCGATTCACATGCATCCGAATTTTCTAACGTATTGAATTCTTCTAATTTCATTTTATGGCTTAATATGACCCCATAGTCTCAGTCGACTAATGCCACCATCGGGAAAGATAGATAAACGCACGTGTGAAACCGGTTCTTTCAAACAAATTTCATCCTTGTAATGGTGCTCACAGTCCGCTGATAGTTTTGTTTTATTTAATAGAGGCATCCACTCGACCTGGTCCTGGTTATTGTCTGTAGTTAGACAACCTTCTATCTGACAGGCATCCGGATAATTACCCTTGAAATGGCAGGTATCAATTGTAATGTTCTCAATGATGCCCGGATGTGCAAGTCGTATAATTACCCAATCCCGATTATTTGGTGTTCGATTGCGTTTTGTTTCCCAACCATCTCCCATATTAACTCCGCGTCCGGGCATTAATAAATTATCCATGTGGCTAAAAAACATATCATTGCATTGAACTGCTTTTGCTCCATTTTGAGCAGAAGACAAATCAATCACATCGTTATCCGCAACCTTCGTCCAGTCCTTTTTAACTTCGCCATACACTTTAAGTCTGGCCACGCCGCCATCGGGATAAATATGCAGTTTCACATGAGACCATTTGTCTGTATTCTTTATTTCAAATAAATGCTGGCTTCCGGGATTTAATGGCGATTTTGGCAATATCTTTGTCCAATTAGCCCGATCCAGATCATCATCCGCGATATAGCAAGCCTCAATCGAACAATCCGGTGGGTGATTCCCCAAAAAGTGATTCGTATCGACATCCACCCCATGAATTACTCCGGCAGCGCCTAATTTAATGATACACCAATCATGCCCTTGAGAACGTTTTCGTCGGGATTCCCAACCGTCCATCCATTTTCCATTTTCTGTATATTTATCTGCTATAAAAATGCCCCTACCTGCTTTTAATAAATTATCCATTGAAGCAAAAAAATCATCACTGCAAGCGATCGCCTTTGCTCCAAGTTTTTCTGAAGCTAAATTTAGATATTCAGAAAATGACTCCTTTTGGTCCACCTTTGTCATTTAATTATTTTTTAATAGAATATTGCCTTTGGGCCCTCCGTGCAAATCTCCGTCAAATACCCATTCTCCCCCTACCATACAAGCTCGCACGACACCGTAAAGTTCCTCTCCTACATAAGGAGATATGGCATGCCGAAATAATATACTTTCCTCTGTAACTATAAACTTTTCCTCTGGATTCCATATAGTGATATCTGCATCAAATCCTTCGGCAATTTTTCCTTTGCTCGTCTCCAGGCCTAAAAATTCTGCAATGCGACTGCTCATGAGTTCATTTAGTCGATTAATATCCAAACCCATTTGCCGGCCACTGGTCCACACTACGGGCAAACTAAATTGAAGACCAGCTATCCCACCCCAGGCTTTTTGAAAGTTTCCGCTTTCTATTTCTTTCATTTCAGGTGGAGCCGGTGAATGGTCTGTGACAATAAAGTCAATTAATCCTGTATTGATCGCCTCCCACAATTTTATATTATTTTCTGATTCCCGAATTGGTGGTGCACACTTAAATAATGTATTGCCATTTTCTATTTGCTCCGCATTAAAGTACAAATAATGCGGGCAGGTTTCAACCGTCAACCGAAGTCCTTTATCCCGGGCAACCTTAATCTGTGGAATCGAATCACTAGACGATAAATGAACAATATGCGTCCTCACCTCATAGCGCTCACATAAATCAATCATAAGAGCAATAGCTTCATCCTCCCAGGATCTTGTACGTGATGCTAAATATGCCAAATAGTTTTCCGGATCCCGACGCAACTCCTCCTGTCCAATATGCGGGCTATCTAATTCGCAATGAACCAGCAAGGGTCTATCATATTTTTGCAGGGCAGGCATGGCTTTTATTAAATCCGCTTCAGTTACATTCGGAAAATCATCAATTCCCGAATGCGTCAAAAAAGCTTTTATTCCAAAGACACCTCCTTCGAGAACCTTTTCAAGTGTTTCCACATTATCCGGGATTACGCCTCCCCAAAATCCGCAATTCACAAAACAATTGTTTTTTGCCGCTTCTAATTTTAACCGGAATGCATCAGCACTCGTTGTAACAGGAGTCGAATTAAGTGGCATATCAATCAGGGTTGAAATACCCCCGGCAGCAGCGGCCTTCGTTGCGGTTTCAAATCCTTCCCAATGGGTGCGACCCGGTTCATTTATATGGACATGGCTGTCGATTAATCCGGGCATGATCACATCATTTCCAAAATCAATTCGGGTGTAGCCCGTTTGCTCAAAGGAACCTCTCACAACTTTTGATATTATTCCGTCATCCACAAACACCGTAGCCGGACAACTTCCTTCCGGAAGTACGACTCGTTGGCTATGTAGTGCAAAGCGCGTCATTTTAATTGTCAATTTTTGCCCCCTGCAAAATCCAACGTTTTAATATCGTACGTTCCTCTTCTGTCATTTTAGTTTTGTTCCCCGGCGGCATCGTTTTCGATCGTACGGCCCTCGTTATTATTTTATCGCTTTTGAATTTAATTTGTTCCGGCGTATCATACATGACACCATTTGGCGCCTTTTTCCATACATCATCATTTGGATTTGCTGAATGACATGAAACACAACGTGTCTGAATAACCTCATTTGCCTGCTGAAAGGTAACAGGAATAGCGAGGTCCATTTTCTCTTCAAATGCAGGCGAAACGACCAGGGCCAGAACAAATAAGGCTACCACAGATAGTACCAATAACTTGGTTTGTTTCTGTCCGCGCTCCAATAAATTCCAGTAATGTTTGATCCCGGCGCTGGCTAGCGATATGACAATTAAAATGATCCAATTTTGTGGATGTCCAAATGTACTTGGATAGTGATTGCTGATCATTATAAAAATGACCGGAAGCGTAAAATAATTATTGTGCAATGATCTTTGTCCTGCTTTTTTACCTAATGACGCATCAAGCGGCTCACCTAGAATTGCTGACCGCACCATGGCTTTTTGCGCTGGGATGATATTGAAATATACATTGCCCGCCATGATGGCACCAATTATGGCACCAAAGTGAATATATGCTGCTCTTGGATTAAATACGTGGGTTAAAAAATAGGCAAATAAGACAAGAATAATAAATCCAACAAGTGTGAACAGGAAGTTGTTATTTATTAATTTGGATTTACATAACAAGTCATAAATGGCCCAACCGGATATTAGTGAAAGTAAACTGATGCCAATCGCCGACGGTACCGACATATCCATGACCGAAGGGTCAATTAAAAATCCTCTGGCGTCCATATAGTAGACAATGGTAAGCAAGATAAAGCCGGTGATAAATGTGAAGTAGGCCTCATACTTGAACCAGTGCAGTTCTTCGGGTATATATTTCGGAGCGACTTTGTATTTCTCCAGGAAATAAAATCCTCCACCATGGATAGCCCATAAATTCCCAGCTAACTCCTCGCGAATATTTTTGGTCCTGTTTAGGTTGTTTTCCAGAAAAATAAAATAAAATGAAGCGCCAATCCACATAATCCCGGCTACGACATGTGCCCATCGGACCAGTAGGTTTAGCCACTCCTTGACATAGCCTTCCATGCCTGTATCAACGACTGCTACATGTAACAAATAGCCTGCCAATACGAGTGGAATTAATATCTTAAATACGCTTTTTGTTGCTTTATACGTATCGAGTCTGGTGCTGTAATCATATGCCTGTGCCCGATTCAAATTTTCATTGTCCCCAATTAGCTTTTCCAGGCTGCGGATAGCAGCTTTTATTGGGAGATATAAAAGGATTAATCCAAAAAATACAAATAGAAACAGTGGGAGATATTTGTTTGCCAGGACTTTGTCGATATATCCCGGTTCCACATCATCAGCCGGCATCAGTCCCTGGTCAATGGTGGAAGAGTCAACTTCAATCAATGTATCAACGGTCGCATCAATCAACGTCGTATCATTACACAAGGCAGGTAAGCAAAGGAAGCCTATGAACAAGATTCCAATGATGATTCTACTAAAGCGCATATATTTATCGGGCTTAATCTCTATTGTTGATGGACTTCTGGGTAAACATACTTGAAAAACTGCGAATCAACAAGGTTGTCGCATTGCTATACGTCATTGCCAGTGAGGGCAGTAGCCCGGGCCGACCTGGATTTCATATGCTTGTTTCAGAAGATGGATACATACAAGGTTCCGTCGGCGGCGGTATGATGGAACACAAACTGGTAGAATATGCGCGTTCCCTTCTCAAAATCGGCTATTTCGCTCCTTTTGTAAAACATCAGATACACCAACCCGATATTCCCAACAATCGTTCAGGCATGATATGTTCCGGTCAGCAAACCCTTGCATTCTATTATCTGGATCAAAACATGATTCAAACGTTGGAAAAATTGACGGTTAGACTCAAAAACAACCGGGATGTATTGATGGAATTGACCCCCGCTGCTATCATTTTTCATCATGACGCTCAAGCCGTCTCTAATTCATTAAGCTGGGAATCCGACTCCCAATGGTCCTATAAAGAAACATTGGACTTTAAAAACACACTTTATATAATAGGTGGAGGCCATGTCGGGTTAGCACTCTCGGATATTATGCAGCAGCTGGGCTTTTACGTTGTCGTTGCCGATGACCGATTGGAATTGAATACACTAGAGTCCAATCACTTTGCACACAAAATAATACATGTAAACTATGACGAAATCGATCAGCATATTGTAGAAAGCGAAACAACATATGTTGCCGTGGTGACTTTTGGGTATAGATTTGACGAAATTTGTATTAAACGCTTGTTAAATAAAAAACTAGCATATTTGGGCGTCATGGGCAGCAATGAAAAAATGTCTAAGATGATGACTTCATTAATCCAGCAAGGATACGACAAAGCCCTTCTCAATAAAATATATACGCCAATTGGATTGCCAATTAAAAGTAAAACACCAATAGAAATTGCCATCAGTGTTGCGGCCCAAATCGTATCCATAAAGAATAATTGAGTCAAAACATGAACTCAATTATTGCTAATGCATGTAAAATACGCGCCGGCTATTCTCCTAAAAGTTTTCTAAATTGTGAAAAAGAAGATGCAAGATTCAGAAAAACATAAGTTCATGCGGGAGGCGATAAAGCTTTCCCTGGATAATGTATCATCGGGGCAGGGTGGTCCTTTTGGCGCGGTCATTGTTAAAGATGGTGTGATCATTGCCCGTGGCGCCAATGAGGTAACTTCTTCGAATGACCCAACAGCTCATGCCGAAGTCGTAGCAATTCGAAACGCCTGCAAAGCACTCAATACATTCCAGCTGGATGGATGTGAAATTTATTGCAGCTGTGAACCTTGCCCTATGTGCCTGGGCGCTATTTATTGGGCCAGGCCTGAAAAGATTTATTACGCCAACTCCAAAGACGATGCTGCCAATATCCAATTTGACGACAAATTTATTTATAGTGAAATAGAAAAACCCATTGAATCGCGCTCACTATTTACCCGTCAAATGCTCCGTGATGAAGCCCTCATCGTATTCAAAAAATGGGTGGAATCCGAAAACAAAACAGAATATTAATTGATCGAATTTATTCTAAATAATAAAACTATTTCGACGGATACCCGAGCCGGTGCTACCCTTTTGGATTTTATTCGATATCAACAACAGCTAAAGGGAACCAAAATTGGATGTCGCGAAGGTGATTGTGGTGCCTGTACAGTTCTCATGGGTGAACTTGTACATAATAAAATGCACTACAAGAGCCTGACATCATGCATCACTCCTTTGGGTAATGCGCATGGCAAACACATTGTGACGATAGAAGGTTTGAATATTGACGGCCTGACACCATATCAACAGGCCATGGTCGACTCATCTGCATCACAATGCGGCATGTGTACGGTGGGCTTCATCGTATCATTTGCCGGAGAATGTCTTGCCTATCGATCGGCCTCCTATGATGGTATTGTCAGCGCCATAGATGGCAACATTTGCCGCTGTACCGGTTATAAGTCGATCGAACGAGCTGCACGGACCATACATGAAAAATTAGACTCCAAGACGATTGATGATCCAGTACCCTGGTTAGTCAAACATGCATTCATTCCTGAATACTTCCTGGATATTCCAGAGCAAATTGGGGCCATTTCAGTATCCGACTCAATTGCAGGGGGCACAATAATTGGTGGCGGAACAGATTTATTAGTCCAACAACATGATGAAATTTTCGAATTAGATATCCATTTATTATCAGATAATAAAAGGATCATTGGTATAGATCGGATAGGAGATACTATTTATATTAAATCAGCGACCAACACCACGCAATTAATTGAGTCGGATTTGCTTCAAGGTATTTTTCCTCAACTCCGGGATCACCTAAAATTGGTCTCATCCACTCCAATAAGAAATATTGCCACCGTTGCAGGTAATATTGTTAATGCTTCTCCTATTGGCGATTTAACAGTATTTTTTCTGGCACTTAACGCGCGCGTTCATTTACAAAATAAGGTAGGAAATACACGTGATGTATATCTGAACGAATTCTATAAGTCATACAAAGTCCTGGACATGGAAGCCGATGAATTAGTGACAGCCATAAGTTTTAAAGTTCCGCATCAGGATGCTAAATTTAATTTTGAAAAAGTCAGTAAACGCCGTCACCTGGATATAGCTACCGTCAACAGTGCTACAATGATTCACATGGCAGATGGAATCATAATGGAAGCACACCTTTCAGCTGGTGGTTTAGGTCCTACTCCGCTGTATCTATTAAAGACCAGCGCCTTTCTCGTCGGAAAAGAATTGACCGAGGAGAATATAGAGGCAGCCCTCGATATCATACCTTCAGAAATCTCGCCCATTAGTGACGTTCGCGGCTCTAAAGATTATAAAACCTTGCTGCTGCGGCAGTTAGTCTTTGCTCATTTTATTGTCCTATTTCCCAATGTATTTCAAATGCACACTACATGATGAAAAACATTGATGCCATAGGACATGTACGTGGAGAGTCACTTTTCGTGGATGATATTCCTGTTCGATCAGGCACATTGTTTGCGCTTCCATTTTGTTCGGATTGTGCACATGGTGAAATTGTGAAATTAAATATTCGGGCTGCTGAAAAATCAGAAGGTGTTATTAAGATAATTACATATTCAGACATACCCGGTGAAAATCAAATAGGAGGAATTTATCCGGATGAACCATTATTAGCAGAAAAGGAAATCCATTATTGGGGAATGCCTATTGCTTTAATTATTGCCAAGTCAGAATATTTGGCACGAAAAGCACGAAAATTAATTGAATTGGAAGTTGAAGAACTTCCCGTTATCGTTGATCCTCGTGAAGCACGAAAACAAGATCAATTAATTCAGCCGCCCCGGACATTTAAACTAGGCGACATTGACGACGCTTTTAAAAATTGCAGTCATGTTTTTGAAGGAAAGGCAGATAGCAACGGTCAGGAACATCTATATATTGAAACACAAGGTGCGTATGCCTACCCGATGGAAAATGGCTCCATCAGGATCTCTTCCTCTACCCAGGGTCCTACACATGCCCAAAAAATGACAGCACGTGTGCTCGGCATGCCTATGAATCGCATTGAGGTGGATGTTATTCGCCTGGGCGGTGGGTTTGGAGGCAAAGAAGACCAGGCGACGGCCTTTGCCGTATCGGCCGCACTTGGGGCCAAGTTGCTCAATAGACCGGTTAAATATGTCGCACACCGCATGGACGACATGAAGATGACCGGTAAACGACATCCTTACAGTTCTGATTATAAAATTGGTCTGTCGGCTGACCTTAAAATCATGGCTTACGAGGTTACATTTCATCAAAATGCGGGTGCAGCCGCTGATTTATCCCCAGCCGTTTTAGAACGAACACTTTTCCATGCCACAAATAGTTATTTTATTCCCAATGTATCTGCGACCGCCTACAGTTGCAGAACAAATCTGCCACCGAATACAGCATTTCGCGGTTTTGGAGGACCACAAGGTATGTTTGTGATCGAATCTGCCATTCAGCATGCAGCCCTCAAACTCGGAATTCCAAAACGGAATATTCAGGAGAAAAATTTATTGAAAGACGGAAGTGAGTTTTCATTTGGACAAATCGTTGATCATTGTGAAGCTGAAAACTCCTGGCATGCTAGTATTGAAAAATACAATATTCAAAAAATAGAAAAAGAGGTTGATCAATTTAATAGAAACAATAAATATCTAAAAAAAGGCATCTCACTCATGCCAATTTGCTTTGGTATTTCATTTACGAATACTATGATGAATAATGCCAGGGCACTTGTACATATTTATCAGGACGGCAGTGTCGGTATCAGTACCGGCGGGGTAGAAATGGGACAAGGATTAAATACTAAAATGGTACAAGTTGCTGCACAAGCATTTTCCATTCATCCGGATAGAATTAAACTAGAGACTACGAATACGACCCGTGTGGCCAACACGTCTCCTTCTGCTGCAAGCGCAACCTCGGATCTCAATGGAAAGGCCCTGCAAAAAGCCGCTCTTGCTTTAATAACTCGATTAAAGCTGGTTGCCAAAGATGCATTACAAGTCCTTTTTCATGAGATAGATTTTGTTGATGAATGGGTACATATAAATGGAGAACGAAGTGAACTGCACTGGGAAAAATTAATCCATTTGGCATTGCAGAAACGGATCAGCCTTACAGAAAATGGGCATTATTCTACACCCGTTATCCACTATGATAAAAAGACGGAAAAGGGGCATCCATTTGCCTATCATGTCTATGGGAATTCTATAACCATTGCAACGGTAGATTGTCTCCGTGGAATATATGATTTCGACTCCGTAAAAATTGTTCATGATTTTGGCAAACCAATGAATATGCCAATCGATTTAGGACAAATAGAAGGTGGATTGGTGCAGGGCATGGGTTGGATGACTATGGAAGAATTAGTTTACAGTGAAAAAGGTAAATTATTATCCAATGCCTTGTCGACGTATAAAATACCTGACTTGTATTCAGTGCCAAAAGAAATCGCAGTTACTGCACTTGAGGCATCCGGTCACGACCTGGCTATTTTGAAATCGAAAGCCGTTGGAGAACCTCCATTAATGTATGGCATCGGATCTTATTTTGCCATTCAAAATGCAATTCTTGCATTTAATCCCGATGCCAAAATGAGATTTGATGCACCGTATACACCTGAGAAAGTGCTGCTTGATTTGTATGGTGTAGAGTGAGTGTTTTTTATTCTATTTTGGTTTTTTCAACACCCCGAGAACCGACATCAACACCAATACATTGTTCCTTCTTTGAAGGGGGTTAGGGGGTTGAATCCCCGAGAACTTTCACAACACCAATACACTGTTTCCCCTTTGAAGGAGGTTAGGGGATTGAATCCCCGGAGACACCTTTATAACCATTTTTTACACATCATTGGTTTTCATTAAACCAAACTCTTCGAAATGCAGCCTGTCGGTCAACCCCCCGGCCCCCTTCAAAGGGGGAGCATTTCATATTAATTAAATTTAGAATTGCATTTGAATCGCTCTTGTTGACAAATGCCTTATAATAATTCCAAAACTCCTTCCCTCATTCAAAAAGGAGCACTTTCAATATTTATAGACCTGCCACATTATCAATTTACCGATAACCTACATCAACACCATCTCACTGTTCCCCCTTTGAAGGAGGTTAGGGGGTTGAACCCCCAAGAACTTTCACAACACCAATACACTGTTCCCCCTTTGAAGGAGGTTAGGGGGTTGAATCCCTGGAGACACCTTTATAACCACTTTTTATACGTCATTGGTTTTCATTAAACCAAATTCTTCGAAGTACAGCCTGTCGGTCAACCCCCCGGCCCCCTTCAAAGGGGGAGCCCGTTATATTTTTAGTTTTCTTACAGTATTTATATACCGACCATAATATCAATTTACCGATAACCTACATCAACACCAATACACTTTTCCTCCTTTCAAGGGGGAGCACTTTCTATTATAAGTTCTCTTACAGTATTTATATGCCAACCACAATATCAATTTCCCCAGAACCCACACCAACACCAGTACATTGTTCCCCCTTTGAAGGGGGTTAGGGGGTTGAATCCCCGAGAACTTTCACAACACCAATACACTGTTCCCCCTTCGAAGGGGGTTAGGGGGAAACGAGTGTGAGTTTGAGGTTGTGTGTGCGTGTGTATTACATCGGATCAGCATTCAGAAGTCAGGCATTCAAATTAATCGTATAATCATATGAAGATGATTCTTCCTCAGCTGCAGGTTTTTGTTTATAAACAAATTTAATGGCGGGCTTTTTTTGTAGCTTAAACGAAATATTTACCGTCTTATAAAAATGCACTTTTATCTTTCTATTTTTCGGGACATAGAACTTAAATAGTCGAGCAATGCGTTCGGCTTCTTCGTCACATCCATAGCCAATGTGCAACATTACCTGCGTTTTTACTACTGCACCCGCTTTATCAATCGTAATCCGGAGGCGCACAACACCCTCAATTTTATTATCCAGCGCTTTTTTAGGATATTTTAATTCACGCTGAATAAATTCCCTCATTGCCTTTTTACCGCCGGGATATATAGGTTTCTTGATAAAACTTTTGTCCTTTCGTTCTCGCTTCATCCAGCGATTAATATATGAAACATTATTCTCACCGTTTGTGTTAGAATGCTCATTGTGTGTTGATTCATTACTTTTGGCCCTCTATATGAAAAATTCTCACTCCAATATGAAACGTCGCGGTGTTGTCATTCAAGGTAGTTCAAGAAGCGCAGGTAATACTAGCCTGGCGGTATCGCGCTTATGTCAGCGCATTGCGCTTGATGTAGTCGACCTTAAAACCAAGCAAATAGGCTATTTTGATTACGCGCACCAAAACGCTTCGGATGACTTTATCCCGTTGATGAAGGATATCGTTGAACGATATGATCTCATCGTCTTTGCCACACCTATATACTGGTACAGCATGAGTGCTGAAATGAAGACCTTTTTTGATCGCATATCGGATTGTCTGAAAACAGAAAAAGAAACGGGAAGAAAATTACGTGGAATGGATATGGCCGTCTTGAGTTGCGGATCGGGCGATTACATACCGGAAAGCTTTTTTGAGCCATTCAAACTAAGTGCCAATTATCTAGGCATGCAATACCTTGGAGATGTGCATACATGGATCACAGACTCAGCTATTTCTGATGAAGTCGATCGGCTTATTGAAAAATTTAGTACGTCTTTAACGCAAAAGGCCGTAACATCTCCTAATTGATCTCATCATGAGCTTAACCGAAGAACAAAAAAGAAGTAAAACTTCACGGTTTTTGGAAACTGTTGCAGAAAGCATGGCAGATGGCAGTTTTGTGAAATTGTCTCTTGGAAATTACAAAGGCAAAACTACAGGCTTAAAAAAAATATTAATTAGTTCGGTTCGCTTAAAAAGTGAAATGGTCTGGAGCACGACTTACCGATACAAGACAAGGGATGAAGTGAAGAATTATCCTGAGAACGAGGGAATTCAAAAACTAGATGAATTTATCCAGGATGGTTTTCGAATATGCACTTTGTTCACAACTGAGTTTGACGTTATTTATGAAAACATTCACAATAAAAAAATAGTCCTTCGTAAAACTGCCCCTTCCTATACAAGTATTCCATCAACTGATCACGACGTCTCAAAAAAACGAGTTATCGGCGCGGATAAATCCTATTTACGCGCACTAGGAATATCCGATAAACATGGAAAAGTCTATAAGGCCACTCAGGACAAATTTCGGCAGCTCAATCATTATATTAATATGTTGGATCCTGTCGTGCGCAATTTGCCCACAGACCAACACATCCATGTGGCTGATATGGGTTCCGGAAAAGGATATCTCACATTTGCGACGTATGATTACATGGTGAACACCTTGAATCTGGATGTCGATATCAAGGGGATAGAACTCCGTGACGAGCTTGTCGCCTTGTGCAATAAGACTGCTGCCGAATCCGGATTTGATCAATTGAATTTTGTAAAAGGAAGCATTCAAAGTTATACGGCAGAGAAGATTGATGTCCTGATCGCCCTCCATGCCTGTGATACAGCCACAGACGATGCAATCCATAAAGGCATTACCTGTGATGCAGATATTATTGTGGTAGCACCTTGCTGTCATAAACAAATCCGGCGTGAAATAGAGTCCAATAAAGAAGAAACCGATCTTGATTACCTTTTGAAATACGGTGTATTTACGGAGCGTCAGGCAGAAATGGTGACAGATGGTATTCGGGCAATGGTGCTTGAATATTTTGGCTATAAAGTCAAGGTTGCCGAGTTTATATCAGACTCACATACACCGAAGAATGTCATGATCATCGCCACAAAGACAAATCGAAAACCGCAATCCGACGAAAAGATGTTAGAAAAGATAAAATCCGCAATGCAGTATTTCGGAATCAAGTATCACCACCTCGTCGGCATACTGAACTTGTAAACATGAACTGTGAATTGATCCTTAAATGTGCACATTTGGCTTTTGAGAATCGTTTGTCTTAATATTCAATAAACAGACTACTTATGAAATTTATATATTTTTTCCTTTTCGTTTCAATACTCAGCATCGCTTCCTGTGGTTCAGATGACGAAGGAGACCAATTGAACACAGACATCCAACTGATCGAACAATATCTTTTGGATAATCAGTTAACAGCACAAAAAACAGAAAGTGGCCTACACTATATTGTTACCAATGAAGGATCTGGTGGTCACCCTACGATTCAGTCGACGGTAAAAATGCGTTATACGGGTTATTTTCTCGATGGCACTATCTTCGATCAGGCCGTTGGAAGTAACTCCATTGAATACCCTTTATCCGTTTTTATTCCGGGATGGATTGAAGGCATACCCAAATTTCAAAAAGGAGGCGAGGGGATGTTGTTGATTCCTTCAAAACTGGGTTACGGTGATCAACCGCCACCTGGTATCCCACCAAATTCTGTTTTGTTATTCGATATCGAATTGATCGACTTCAATTAACAGTTCATGCGGTGGGACGCACCACCCGTGCGAATCACTATAATTTCGTTTTTTCATTTGACCGCTTGTTCATACCTTGATGAAAATTTTACATATGTATAAATCGGTTTTCTATATCTGTCTGTTCGCTTTTATCTCGATTGGTTGTCAAACTGAAAAACCTGCGGAAGACAATAAGAATAACGATGAAGCAACTGAAACTAAAATAATTCAGGACAACACCGCATCATCGGATATAAAAGAACTACGCTGTTTCCAAAAGGTAGAAGGGGACATGACGAAAACACTGACTGTGTATACAAATAGTGAAAGGCTGGATGGGGAACTGTCTATGACTTCCAAAGAAAACGATGATTTTCTTGGTGTTCTTTCCGGAAACATAAGAGAAGAGGATATTGTTGCCGATCTCACATATACGATCGATGGCAAACCGTATCTCGAAAAAGTTATAATTAATATATACGCTGAAAATTTAAGTCTGGCCAGATCTGGTCAGATGATGGTTGACAAAGTGCTCCAAACCCGAAATGAAGGTGTGGCAACTATGGATGTTTTTAGTCGTATCGATTGTAAATAATGATGCCTGCAAATTGAACCTTTATTTCATTGCACTAATTCCAAATGAAGACCTTCGCTCAGAAGTGAAGGCGCTAAAACAAGAAATGTTTTCAACTTTTGGGGCTAAGCATGCTCTAAAATCTCCTGCTCATATAACCTTGCAAATGCCTTTCAGGCGCGATGCCACTAACGAAGCTCTGCTTTGTAATGCACTCGAACAATTTGCCGGACAAGAAAAAGTCTTCCCGGTACAGATCAAAGGATTTGGTTGTTTTACCCCTCGGGTCATTTATTTGCGTATAGAAAATCACACTCCAATCTGCCGGTTGCACAATCGCCTCAATAAGGTCCTTGCCCATCCACTTAATTTTAGTGAAAAAGAAATCAAGACAAAGATTCATCCCCATATGACTATTGCTACGCGTGATCTCACTGAATCGGCTTTTTATTCAGCCTGGCCGTCTTATGAGTCAAGACCATTTGAATCGACCTTTGATGCATCGCATATTTTTTTGCTAAAACATAATGGTCGTTTTTGGGATATATTTCGATCGTTTAAATTTGTATCTTAACGTACAACATTTTTGGAAGTAGTTATAAAATGACCGGTCAACAAAAACTTGTAGCAATTAAAATAGCACACACCATTGTATGGGCATTTTTTATTGCTGTGCTATTTTACCTTTTTTATGCCGTTCTCACTCAATCAGTTGGTCCAATGTTCTGGTGGGGGGTCGGTTTTATTATGATCGAATTTATTGTATTATTATCATTAAAATGGACCTGTCCATTGACTATCATGGCCAGACGATATACAGATTCTACAAAAGATAACTTTGATATATATTTACCCAATTGGTTGGCAAAACACAATAAGACGATCTATTCAACGCTGTTCGTATTATTGATTATATTGTATTTTATCAATAAATAATTTTTAAAAAATAGATTAAAATAAAATTGAATTTCATTGTATTATTTTTCGAATCGGATGAGCAATTATCGTTGTTTCGTTGACAATGTTTCAAAGTAGAAGGTAATCTGTACAGGACATGTTTTGGTTAGTTGACCAATTGCATATTTATAAAAACTGTCTGTCATAAATGTCATTGGGATGGTAGTTGTTCAGTTCCTCCTTTACAAAGCACAAAACAATTCGATCTGCCGACGTCTGAGATGGCTAATCAACTAGTTAAAGGAAGGTATTCAGTCGATGCTTAATTTTGAATCGAAAAGACGGCATTTTGGACACATCATGTCTGCATATTACGACCCACCAGGTGCCAAATATAATTTTGTTTGTTCTTTATTAAACAACTAATGTTTGAATAATTATGACTAGTTCAGTCATAAATTGTAAATCGTCTTGGAATTCCAAATATGTTTATCTATCTTTAAACAGAATTACATGCGAATCCCTGCGTGTTAGGGAGAAGATGGTTCGGACTATAATTTATTAGACTAACTTCTTTCTTCCGAAGTTGACCTGTGTTCAATCATAAGTATTTATTGCGAACTTAATTTAATAACCTCAAAACCTGAAGCCATGAAAAAAATCATGTTACTTGCCCTATTTGGCATGGGCATAACAAGCTTTGCCATAGCTCAAATGGCCTATCCATCTGTTCTTGCCAGTGATGGAGGAAGCGCTACCGCCGGGACTATCTCACTTGATTGGACTCTCGGCGAGATTGCTGTTGAAACTGTTTATTCTGCTGATCATATGTACACCGAGGGATTTCAACAACCGATGATTGAAGTCGAAGAATTGCCAGTTGCGTATTCCTTCGGGCTCTCAGTCAGTCCCAATCCCGTAACATCTATCCTCACATTAGAGTTGAATGATTATGACGAGGGCAATTTGGACTTGTATATGACCGATCTATCCGGAAAAAAAGTTTTAACTCAAAAAATTATCCGTGGATCTTTTGATGCCCGAATTGATGTCGGACAATTGGCTTCTGCGATATACATCCTCAATGTATACTCAGAGAGGGAAGCTCTTATCGGATCTTTCAAAATTTCAAAATTTTAATTGTTTACCCAAAAAAACCAAACAATGAAAAAATTATTCTTACTCATCACACTCACCTTTATCATATGCGCGACAGCTATGACTCAAATCGTTCCGCAAGGGATGAAATATCAAGCTGTCGCACGCGATCTATCTGGTCAGGTCCTTGCTGATCAGGAAATCAACTTAAAAATCACCCTCCACAGTGACATTGACAGACAACTTGTGGCGTATAGTGAAACACATGATATCAAAACAAACAAACTCGGTCTATTCAGTTTAGTCATTGGTGACGGCGAACGACTCAGAGGCACATTCGCTGAAGTTCCATGGAGTACGCGTGACATTTGGATGGAAGTCTCTATTAAAGAGAAAGAATCTTCTGATTTCGCAACGATTAGCAATAGCAAATTACTGGCAGTGCCGTATGCCTTCCATGCCGGAACAGCGGCTGAATTGGTCGGTCAGAGTGATCGGGGTCCTGGCGGTGTTCCAGCTCAAGTATGGTCGCTCTTCGGCAATACGGATGTTGACGATACAAAAGATCGATTGGGAACAGTCAATTGTGCAGACCTTGTTGTTATCACGAATGATATCGAGCGACTTCGCATTACTTGTGAAGGGGATGTTTCAATTGAAAACAGCCTCCATGTTGGACAGGATCTGACCGTAGATTACAACACATATCTAAATGTTGATGGCGGTGAAACAGTCGTCAATGGTGATTTAACTGTAGACAACATGAGTTCAACTTATTTGACAGGCACCCTGGATGTTGATAAAGCAACGAATCTCAATTCCACGCTTGAAGTCGATGGAGCAACAGATTTGAATGATGACCTGAACGTCGACGGGACAACGGATTTAAATGACGATCTGACTGTTACCGGAATGGCCTCAACATACCTGACCGGTACGCTTGACGTCGATAAAGCGACAAACCTCAACTCCACTCTCGAAGTAGATGGAGATGCCACATTCCATGGAGCAGTCGATATCGATGGTCAAATCGATGCATCGGCAGTCTATATAAGTGGATCTGCCTCACTTCCACTGGGAGGTCAGGAGTATGTCGCATGTTTCGAAAACACGGATGCGGCAAGTGTTGGATCAGATGGTATTGCTATAAAAATTGGTACTACAGGTGGCACCTCCAACTGGCATGATGATGGAGACAATGATTATATCACCTTCTTCAATGGTCAAAATCAGGCTACGGGTTCAGTCGAGGGATTCGAGATAGGACATGACAACCCGATTTCTACATTTCCAAATCCTGATTTTACTGATTTCTTCAACATATTGGATTTTTCCGGTGCTTTTACTGTACCTAGTGTGGATTGGGGCGGTCTGATAAACTTTAGTCCACCTAGCTTAAGCATTGATTTTGGCGGAGTGGATTATTCATTTAATGCTGGTGGAATATCATTTGATTTTGGAGAATTTGACCCGGGCGGATTTGATCCCGCTGCATTTTTCAATCCCGGTGCAGCTGGTGGAGCTGCCCAATCGATTGCTGATATAGTATGTTGGGGAATTTCAAATGGAATGGAATCTCTGATTACAACAAATCCGTTTGATCTTTTGCTTGCTGCAACAGTCATCGCCGAAACTAATTTGTGTAAAGAAAATAATGGAAAAGGTGGCGTGACTTATGTCTCCTTTGGTGCAGACTATGCCGAATGGTTACCTCGTGCACAGTCAAATGAAACTATGCACCACGGTCAAATCGTAGGTGTCAAAAATGGCAAGATCAGTAAAAATACCGAAAACGCTGACCAGATATTAGCGATCTCCACAAATCCGATTGTCCTCGGAAATAAACCACCGGAAGACAAAGAATTCCTTTATGAAAAAGTCGGATTTATGGGCCAAGTACCTGTCCTTGTTGAAGGAAAAGCGCGTGTTGGAGATTATATTATCCCTTCAGGAAACAACGATGGAATGGGTAAAGCGATTTCCTCGGAAGATCTGACGATTGAGCATATACCAGGAATCCTGGGCCGTGCCTGGAGTGATTCCGAAAACGATCATCTAAGTTATATCAATGTGGCAGTTGGATTGAATCGAAATGATATCGCCACAGTTGCTATGAAACAAGAAAAACAACTTAAAGAACTGCAAGGAGAACTTATTTCCATGCGCGCAAGTATTCAAGATCAACTCTTGCGCATTACAGAAAAAGTCGAGCTCCTGGAGAACGATGGTGCTCCTCCGCAGTCATTTGCCCAACAAAAATAAATAATCCATTTTCTCAAATGCTGGTCCGTTCATCCGGACCAGCATTTTTGTTTTTTACAGAGAATTATCCTATTCAAATCATACAATTATGTTGAATACATAATTGTTCAACATTTTTTAGAACAATCCTTATAAGTCTTCCTATATTCAACGAATAAATACGCATTGTTTTATTTTCAATTAAAACAAAAGAAAGTAATTTACTCGTCCAGATTAATATGATGAACAAGGCCTCAATAAAAGCCATACTTTACAAGCCGGTGAGCGCCACCAATTTGGCTTTACTACGTTTTTGTTTTGGTGTCTTAATGATCATGATGCTCACAAATTATTTGAGTATTGCTGAGGTGTTTTGGCAAATACACTCGGCAATACCATTTCCGGGTCTTGAATTTATTAAGCCGTTGGAGCAGGAAAACATGGAACTGCTGTTGTATATTGGTATAGCCGCAGCATTTTTCACAGCCATTGGTTTTCTATTTCGATATTCCTGCATTGTTCTCACACTGATATTAACTCTTTCAGTTCTAATGACGCGTGTGGCTTTTAATAATCATTATTATCTATTTGCCCTAATCGGCTTTTTATTGATTTTCACGAATGCCGACGAGCGATTTTCCGTTAAGTCATGGTTTCGCAAGAAAGGTCCTCGAAAAATTCCTTATTGGCAATATTTCATACTGCAATTTCAGTTGTTTATCGTTTTTTTTCATGGAGGCATAGCAAAAATAAATCCGGACTGGCTGTCCGGCGCCGTCATGGATCCGATGATCTGGAGCGCTTTTGGCATGTTTGAATTACTGCCGGAAGTGTCACTGGCCTTCTCCTGGACCGGTATGCTGTTTGATTTACTGATTGGCTTTTTTCTTTTTTGGAAACCTACACGTTTTGTGGCGGTCATCGCCACTGTTGTGTTCAATCTAATGAATGGGCTACTTCTGTTTGACGATATTGGATTATTTCCATATACCATGATTGCCGTAACAGTTTTATTGTTTTTGAATTTTGATTTCATCAACGATAAGGTTGAAAAACTAAATCTTGGTTGGCTTATGCATCGCGAAGAAACCGGCCTGGTTGTTGTATCCTGGCGACTAATTTGGGCTCCATTACTAGTCGTCTACTTTATTTTTCAATTATTATTCCCTCTTAGACATTATTTAATTGAAGGAAATCCCGATTGGACAGGACAGGCTTCCTGCTTTGCCTGGCGTATGAAGAGTAATGCCAAACTCATTAAACTACAATTCAAAGCGATAGATAAAAAAACAGGCAAATTTGTTTCCGATGTAAATATGGGATTTAGCCATAGACACGAACAGATTTATGGTTACACTCCTTATTCGGTGTGGTTCATGGCGCGGCGAGTATACAGGCGATTTGAGCAACGCGGCCGTACGGATTTCGGAGTGACAGTAGACTATTTTGTGGCTATGAACGGACAACCTTTACAAAGAGCAATAGATCCTAATGTAGATTTGTCTGAAGTGGCGTATTTACCTTACGGAAAGAACACCTGGATATTACCATGGGTGCGTAAATCCCGGGAAGAAATTCAAACAATTCAGAACAAAGCCATTGAAAGATTGACTCGTTAGTCGGTATTAAAGGCCTCCAGTAATTCCCGAAGTTCTTGCATTTTTTTTGGATCTTTTGCGGACTGTGTATATAAATTATTGAGTGTAGTTTGAGTAAACTCATAATATTCCTCCTTGGAATACGTAAAGACATCGTCAGATACTGGTTGCTCAAAAATACTAAAGCTAATTTTGTTAATAATACCAGTCGATTTATTCTTTGTCCAGTATTCCATGATAAATCCTTTCTCCCATATCATTTTCTGCAAATCAAGACTTTGTGATTCAGCGCTTTGATTGCGTGGAAACAGATCAAAAAGGGATAAGTCAACCTTATCAGTCACCCATGCCTCCACATACTCGCGGTGATCCTGGCCGGTAATTTTACTACAAAGATAAGGTCCAATCTGGCGCGTTTCTCCAGTGATTTCTATACTCAGTTGTTTTTGAGCAAGATCCATGATCATCTTTTGACGGTCATCCAAAGGATTTTCCTTTTGTTCCGACTCCTTGGAGATGTAAGCAAATTTCTTACCATTTTTTGAAAAGAGTGAAGTTGACATTCCATCATTTCGATCGTGAATTATCCAAGCTGGTCCGTTCTTCGTCGACATACTTACAAGTACAAGGGTTCCCTTCACTGTAAAGGTGGTCACCTTATCTTTCTCATCCACAACCTTGGTCATCGTGATGACACCTTCAAAATCCTGCGCAGAAATACCTACGCTACTGACAAGTAACGCAATCATACATACGAATTGAATATGCTTTCTCATTATTTGGGGTTTATATTGTTCAAGTTAATAAAGCTTTGGGGAATGCACAGCAAAAGCTTGCAAAATCTATAATCAAATATAATACGAAAGAAAGCCTTTTTACTCAAATGAACCAAGTTTGGGATTTTCTTAACAATTAACACTGTTCAGGAGCCGAGTCGTGCTTCTATATTTGGTCGTTATATATTAAAATTAAATAAATATTATAAAACGTATTTGTTTCATTCGGCTATCTCAGGGCATGCATAGATACAGTTGGACAATTTCGTTCAGAAGCGTGTTTATATGATTTAGTAGGTCTGTAATGAGTACAGACCAATCACACATTTAACTCGATCATTTTTTATCTTGCGAAAAATATTGAATCATGTATAAGTACATTTCCGCTTTGTTCATTATGATTATATTTTGTGCATGTGGCTCCGGGGATAGCACACCCACTGAACAAGTAGCAGTTGATACACCTACGAATGAATCTCCAGGAACCCTTGTGATGGACGAGCGATATGCTAACGTCAGAACGATCATTGCTGTTGCAGATTGTGACGGTCCTTTGGGAAGCTATACAACAGAGGTACATTCTACAACCGACAATTACACTTATTTTTTTCAGACATACAGCTATAAACCCAGTACTTTTCATGCTGTTCTACCGGATGCACACAACGCTATTCGTTTTGATCCAAAAATATCCTTATTCGACACGCTTCCCAACTTTGTACCTGGTGTTATTCGTAGTCAGGAATTTCATAAATTAACAATGTTTCCAAATACCTATTTAAGTGATCTATCGTACGTAAAAGACAGACGATTTATGGGACAGGACTGTGAACAATATTCAGGTTTTGACAAATCCAAAAATCAGGGCCACATTTACTACAATAAAAATAATAAACTCGTTGTCGGCGTGGAATTATTGAGCCCGATTGATTCAACGCAACGCATCGACATTTTTAACGAGGAATGGACAGATAGCAACTACGGCAAACTGGTCAAAAAGGTTGAAATCGTGCAGGCCGGTAAAGATACGTTTACGTTTAACTTTCAATCTGTCGAAATCAATAGTCCTGACTTCAAACGGTATTCACCCGGCGTCAAAAAGTGATTGTATAATAAATACAGCAACTAACCGGCATCAGTCTCAATAAAATAATAGTGGTTAATCAATTGATTATGTAGTTGCTGAGCCCCGAGCTTAATCCTGGTTTCCCTATTCTGAAAGCACATCCTTGAAAAATTAATTGATATTAAACCGGCTAATTGAAATACGTCCATTAAATTAAATTGCAGTTATTCTATTGTTGAAGCAACAATACGTTACGAATTGATATCACAAAATATTAAACCCTTTGATCCTTTGGATATCAGAGGATTTTATTCATTTTCGATCAGACATATTCAGAATGAAATTCACTTTGCTCTATCGACCACTGTTTGATTCTGCAAGAGGCGTCATTAATCCGTACAATTGGCTATTCCATGACTAAGAATTACTGTTGATCTTTGTAGTTTTTCACGTGGTTTTGTCGTATTTTGTGCCAGCCCTAAAACTACCAAATACTTGTTCTAAACAACTAAAATTGCAGACTATGAAATATTCTTTCTTATTTGTTGTATTTGCGCTCTTACAAGCGTCCACACTGGCTGGACAGACAGAATCTGATGACATTTCCAGGCAGTTTATCAATTTGAACTCTCAATTTTCTTACCGCATGCTGGATCCAAACCAGGATCTTCGAAAAGTCGATATTTTTCTTGAGGAAAGACAGCAAGGTGTTCTTGAAGAATCGGGAATGATAATAGGTGCTTCCCTCATCTCGATCTTTGACTATCAACGATCAAATAGAGACTCTAAGTTCGCCTATCTCATGCGTCACCCGACGTCCAATAACCAAATTGGGAAAGATGTAAGTGAGGCCGTCATTCATTCATTTCAGCTATCTTTTTCTGGCTCAGTTAACAATTGGCTTGCTGCACATGCCGAAATCCTTTATAACCCCGAACAAAGTTTTGGAGCTGGTTCGATCACCACACTTAGCAGAAACCAATTACAATTGCGTACCGGATTTATCTCAATAGGTGATTTGGACAACTTTCCACTGTTTCTTGCTATTGGCAAGATGGACGCACCTTTTGGTCAAACAGGTAGCGTCAGTCCTTTCTCAAATTCAACCACCTGGCATGCCTTTGGTGGCTTGTGCTATGGATTGCAAGTTGGATTTAAGAAATGGGATCTTGAAGCTACCGTGATGGCCGTTCAGGGTGGCGCTCAGTTCAGAGCGTTAAATGCACCTACAGGTGATGCCACGAATGTGCCGTCCAAACTGAACAACTTCACTGCCGACCTCAATTATACCATACGGCCATCGGATCAAATTGAAGTTCAAGCCGGGGCTTCATATTTGCATGGAAGCGCCTATTGTCAATTGTTTCCTGTCACTCATTTTGCTCCCGGAATTGAAAATAATCCGGCATACAGCTTATATGGCAATGTGACCATTAATGAAAGGTTCTACATACAAGGTAGCTTTGGCGAGACAATTGATCCCTGGCCCGGGACGCATAACCCGACTGCTCCACTTGATGTCTTTGAAGAATCAACGGTATCTTCTCTTGACGTTGGAGCCCGATATCAAATAAATACCGGGGGTAACATCCGGTATGCCCTTTCAGGTGAATTTTCAAACTTCAGGGCCGGAGCGGATGGCGCACCCTGGGAAAGACAAAATCAGTATGTTTTAGGTCTGTCCGGAATGGTCAAAAATTCTTCCAAGCTTTTCGTTGAATTATTTCGAACAGAAGGCTATGCTCCTTTGAATTTTATAAGTGGTGGAAACCTGGGCCCAGGAGAAACCCATAGCGACCGGGATGCGCGTAGTCATGGTATTGTTATAGGTGGTCAGATTACCATCTAAACTAACCACCAATTAATTGCTACACATGCATTGTATACTAATTAGAATAAATCTAATAGTATAGATGTAATCATTCCGCTGGGGTATATTGAATTGAATAGAAAACTATTAAATATATTGGGGCGTTGTTTATGGTTCTTTTGATTTAACGTTAACTACTACCTTTACCCATATGTCGCACTCACATCCAATTTATAAGGCCGATGACTTGGCACGTGCCAAAACACGTCAAGATCTTATCGACATTGCTAGAGAAAAGGGCTTAGGAGTTAATAAGCCAACTAACTTTATAATTTACGAACATAATTTAAGGTTACTCCAAACGCATTTAGTCAATTTACAGCAGTGGATTGCCGCACAAAAAATGCGCGTTGCCATTATTTTTGAGGGCCGCGATGCAGCCGGTAAAGGAGGATCGATCAAACGTTTTGTAGAACATCTCAATCCCAGGTCTTCTCGTGTTGTTGCCTTGACAAAACCAACCGATGTAGAGCGTGGACAGTGGTATTTCAGAAGATATATCAAGGAATTACCGGACCCCGGGGAGATTGTTTTTTTTGATCGCAGCTGGTACAATCGTGCGGTAGTAGAACCTGTTATGGGCTTTTGTGATGAACATCAATACTCCCGATTTATGGTTCAAGTACCTGAATTCGAACATATGCTATATGAAGATGGCGTAACGCTCATTAAATTTTGGTTCTCGATTTCTAAGGAGGAGCAAAGCAGGCGGTTCGAATCCAGACTTCAAAATCCGTTGAAAAAATGGAAATTTAGCCCGGTAGACAGAAAAGGACAAGAGCTATGGGACAAATACACATATTACAAGGAACAAATGCTTTCGAGAACACATACGACCTTTAGTCCCTGGGTCATCGTTAAAGCCGATAATAAAAAAGTAGCCCGGTTGGAAAGTATGCGACATGTGCTTTCACAATTTGACTATCCCGGAAAACAAAATGGCGGTTCGGCAATTTTAGCTGATCCTAATATTATATCCAGATATTATAGATTGCTCGAAAAAATAGACGTTTAATTCGAATACTATGCAATTGTCACATAAAGATATTGAGATACTAAATTCAAAACTAGGATTGAGAAATCTTTTCTCTGATGAAAAAGTCGATGTGCGCAGAACCCTGCGCCTTACTAAATATGAAATAAAGCTTCGGGAACTGCAAGCGGAGTTAATAAAGCTTCAAACCTGGGCGATAAACAACAAAAAAAAGATCATTATAATTTTTGAGGGCCGTGACGCAGCAGGTAAAGGTGGTGCAATTCGACGTATAACCGCACACATTAATCCAAGGCATTATCAATCCATCGCATTATCGAAACCAACGGTTGAGGAAGAAGGCCAATGGTACTTCCAACGCTATGTAAACAAGTTGCCAAAGCCCGGAGAAATTGTCTTCTTTGATCGCAGTTGGTACAATAGAGCTGTGGTAGAACCTGTCAACCGATTTTGTACCAAGAAACAATACGAAACATTTATGGGTCAGGTAAATGAATTCGAAAAAATGATACTTGAATCAGATACCTATATAATTAAATTCTATTTTTCTATTTCAAAAAGAGAACAAAAGAAGCGATTTCTTGAAATCCAAAAAGATCCGTTAAAGAAATGGAAAATGAGTGCTGTGGATAAAAGAGCTCAGCGCCTCTGGTACAAATACACAGAATATAAAGAGAAAATGTTTGCAGAAACAAGCACCAAGCGTTCTCCCTGGATCATCATTAATGCAAACCGAAAAACAAATGCCCGGATTAAGGCGATCGAATATATTCTAAGTCATATTCCATACAAGAAGTAGGTTCGTTTTTTTCAAGTTGACTTTTCGTCATATGTTTTTCCATTCCAAGGTCGAATGACCGGCTTTTTCATCGTCGGACCTAACATACATTTAAGATTCTTATTATGTGCAGCAAATATGCATAACCTATTTCTTTTCAAAAGCCAATCTTAGTTCAATATTAATTTCAACATCTATCATTTAAAAAGTTTAACTTTAAGGAACGAACTTATTAATAAAATTTTCTTGTAATTAATTTATCTCAGATGGTTATACTGGTGATTGCGGCACCGGTAATAAATATTGCAAGAAAACAATTTCCGGCTTATGAAATATATCGCAATCTTTATCTTAATACTTTTCTATTTATTTGATGTACGCGGGCAGTTACCTGACAACGTGCCTGAAACACCCATCCCATATTGTCAAAACAGACACTTATTGCCTGTTGGAGGGGGTCCGGGATATGAGTCAATTATTGACCCAAATTCCGCTGATGTGATTATCTCAAATAGTACTACACCAGAAGAGTTTGTTGCCATATTAACTAACGCCTCCAGCGGTGATATCATTTATATGCGAAATAATGTCAAAATGGATCTTACCGGCAAATCAAATATCGAATTGAAGGAAGGGGTAACACTTGCCAGCGGCAGGGGAATAAATCAAAATGGAAATGATCTGGGTGCAATTATCTCAACTCGTGATTTTTCAGTTCATTCGTATGAGCGCGATAAAGATTACAACAGAGAGCGAAAGGCCCCACTATTCAAAATTCAATCGACGAAGGTGAGAATTACGGGCATACGATTTATCGGACCCTCAAATGATCGGTGTCCGTCACTTGATTGCCTACAATTCGAACATCACATGCAGATCAATAACTGCCTGTTATGTATCCGGCTGAAATCAGCTATTGTCATCGATACGCAAAACGGAAAATTTGAACGGGTCGAAGTCGACAATTGTGAATTTACGGCCTGGCCACAAGCTGCAGTCAGCGTACATTCAGACTACGTCATCAGTGATAAACTGCTGGATGACATTCGCGTTCATCACAATTACATGTATGAAAACCTACAGGAACGATTTGGATATGGCACTGTAATTTCACACGGTGGATACGCAAAAATCTATTCCAACTTATATCGTCGAAATCGGCATGACATCGCTGGGGACGGAAGACCAACTTCCGGTTACGAAGCTTTTTGCAATACTTGCCTGCCGGGAAGTACACATCAAAATTTCGATATGCATGCGAACCCGAATACAGAAAAGGAAATGGGGGCAGAGGCTGGAACGTTTATTCATATACACCACAATTATTTTCTGGACAAAGGAGATCGGGGATTATTCAGAAGTGAATATAATATGCTGATCCGTGCCGTCCCGGAAGTTGAGTGCAGGATAGAAAATAATGTCTTTGCCAATTCATCAGTGGCAAAAGTCATTAAACAGCGAGATGACTCAAATGACACTGGACCACAAGGTGATCGGTATGGCCACATGATAATCCTAAACAACGTCTATGACCACGACAAATATTTAGGATGGTATGTACACAAAGACTGGCTTCCAAAACATCATTATAAAAATATATGTCTTGTCGCGTCCTCAGGTGATGATATGATGTCGCCATTGGATAACTCAGAGCGTGATCAAACCACTGTAAGTATGAATTCTCCGGTGTATTTAAGAAATAAGATAATCGACTATGCATTCGGCGATTTCGATGGCGACGGGAAAACCGAAATCCTAAAAACCATGAATGGCTTCTGGTATACATTACCTCTTGATGCGTCTCCTTTTAATACCTGGAAGAAGGTCAAAAAAAGCGAGATAGAATTAAATAATCTTCACTTCGGTTATTTTGACGCGAATCTAACCTCAGATGTTTTTAGAACAAATGGAAGGGAATGGTATGTCTCTGCTTCCGCTACTTCATCCTGGGAAAAAACTCAAACATCAAATGCATCAAGAGAAGATTTATTTTATGGAGACTTTGGAAACAATAATATTCATGATATTTTTTGGGTACACAGTGGTAAATGGTTGTTGTCAAAAGATGGGAGTCAGGGGTGGGATCAAATAAATTCATCAAGCTATTCAAAGAAAACCCTTTGGGCAGCAGATTTTACCGGGGACGAAAAACATGATATCATGACCTTCAAACGAAATAGATATAAAATTTCTGTCGGCGCGACTAACCGCTGGGCTAATTTATCTGGCCCCAGACATATATTTTCTTCAAATTCCGGGTTTAACCCTCACCTCGCGTCATCATATAATTTAGGGGATTTTGATCATAATGGACGTGTGGACATGATTATAAAAGCTCAAGGGAGGTATTATATTTCCAAAGATGGTCATCGTGATTGGGTGCGTTGGGACACGCAATTCTTAAGTTTTGAAGATAATGCCTATTTTAATCAATGGACCTATACACCTCCTACTCATGTGCGTTCCATTTTCAGCAATGAAACGCTAAAAGTCAATCGTGCGAGACAATAAGAGTGGGGATCAAGCCTTTTCTGATCAGCACCCTTCAATGGATTCTTGTGGTCAATTAATCCCTACATTTGTCATTGCAAAGAGAACTTCCAGATCAAATACTAATTACCCATGGATCTATTTACTATAAGTGCCATTATCATTTCATTATCCGCATTATTCGGCTATATCAATATACGCTGGTTAAAACTTCCTACAACGATTGGGTTAATGGTTGTCGCCATTTTATTTACACTCGTTTTATTTGCCTCTGCACAAATTGATGATGGCTTATTGCATATGGCTGAAAATCTCATTGGGCAGATCGATTTTCAACATATTTTATTGGATGTCTTACTGGGGTTTTTACTTTTTGCCGGGGCCATGCATACCAATTTTGATCAACTACGCGTCCAACGCTGGCCTATTTTAGTTTTTTCTACATTGGGTGTGCTCACTTCTACCCTAATTATTGGGATACTGGTGTATTATATTTTTCCTGCTATGGGATTTGATGTCAAGTTTATTCACTGCCTTCTGTTTGGTGCACTAATTTCTCCAACAGACCCGATTGCTGTGTTAGGTATATTAAAGCAAGCCGGCGTTCCAAAAAAATTGGAAACAAAAATCGTAGGTGAATCCTTATTTAATGACGGCGTAGGAGTTGTTGTCTTTCTCACAATCATGAGTATTGCCGCAGCCGGATCCGGGCATGATGGCGGTCACGGTGAAGCCTCTGTCATGGGAGTCATCCAATTGTTTGGACAAGAGGTATTAGGTGGAATTGTTCTCGGTGGGATATTGGGCTATATAACCTATCAATTATTAAAGACAATCGATGATTATGATATCGAAGTCTTGATTACGCTAGCATGTGTCATGGGCGGTTATTCCCTGGCGCATGTCATGGGAATGTCGGCACCATTAGCCATGGTTGTCGCCGGGCTCATTGTAGGAAACGATACCGTCAGAGGTACTGCCATGTCCGACACGACAGAACAATATGTCGACAAATTTTGGGAACTAATGGATTTACTATTAAATGCCATTCTCTTTGTTCTAATCGGTCTGGAATTATTAATTCTCGATTTTGATACGATGTACGTTATTGCAGGACTCATCTGCATTGTGGTGGTCTTGGTATCCCGGTTTGCATCCTTGTTTTTGCCCGTTAAATTTTTTAGTAAACGGCTCAAATTTGTACCGCATACAGCCACAATAATGACCTGGGGAGGATTGCGTGGAGGTATATCCATTGCATTAGCATTGAGCTTGCCGGCAGACATGAATCGCGATCTTTTTCTGACCGTCACGTATGGGGTCGTCATATTCTCTATTATCGTACAAGGTCTGACCGTCGGTAAGTTGGCAAACAAACTGATTGGGGATCATCAGGTAGAAATGGAATTTGAACACTAATAGAGTGCCAGAGTGCCTTAGTGCCGGAGGACTTAGTACCGAACTACCATTTTGCCTAAGCTTTGCTATTCAAAAAATTCCTTTGGGTAAGTGGCTTGACCACTGACATTTTTTAGGCATCCGGATTGTATTTCGATGATCATACAATTTTCAGGAGGCGCTTCAAATTGAAAGTCAATATTATATTCATTAGCTAATTTATACCCAAATCGCGGATAATATTCCGCGTGACCAATCAGTGTAATGGAACAATATCCCATGGATTTTGCTATTTCATGGCTTTTATTAACCAGTGCCGCGCCTATTCCCTTTTTCTGAAACCCCGGTAAAACGGATACAGGAGCTAGTGCCAGCGAATCATATTTCAACGTATCGTTTATAATTTCGATTTTAGTCAATAAAATATGACCGACAATATTATCTTTCATACAGGCCACCAAAGATAATTCAGGAATAAAAGCAGAAGAATTACGCAAACGAGCTACAAGCACATGCTCAGTCTTATCACTGTATTCAGCATGCTCAAACGCCCGATAAATAACATTTTCCACCTCCTTATAGTCAGCAGGTCGTTCTTGTCTTATTATTACATTCATAGCAAAGAATAAATTAGTCTCTTCGTCATCTGTTTGATTCCGTTACAGAAACCTAATAATAATTAGAAATTCCATTTAACTCTAATAAATAACAGTCGAGCCAGGGCACTATAGTCTTCATTAATTTTATCGTAATACCATTGAAGTACCAGGCTGGCATCCAGATTTTCTTTAATCGAATAGTCAATTGTCGGGTTAATAAACAGCGCATTTCTATCTCCTGGGAAATAGATGGTGGCTATCCCGCCGTTTACCAGTGGATGGATCTGAAATGATGACTGAAAAAAGATCGACCATCGGAAGGGTGACAAATTGCGTGTGTCGATGGCGACAGTGTTTGACAAACCAATACCTGACGCGCTAATGTCATCCGAGCCATCACTATTGAACAATACGGAAGCATTGAGATAAATATTATTCTTAAAAGCATAGTCCACTGTTATAGCAGTCAGGAGGAGTGCTTCGTTCGTGTCATCATCCGTATAGGGATAAAAATAAGTTGCCTCACCTTTGAACCCGGCATTCCCGATGTTTCCTGCCCAACCTATACCTGCAGTTAAATCCTTGTTTGATTTACCTGCAAGGATCTGAAAGTCATAATTCGACTTATTCCACCGATACATAGCTGCTCCAATGACGTCATCCAGATCATCCGCCATATTGACTGCAAACTCCAGACTCGAATTAATCCCAGAATAATATTTAATACGCAGCGCATCACTGCCTGGTCGCTCGGCATAATCAAAGTCAAAATAGGAATAGGCATTAAACAGGTCATTCGGATTCCAAATTAAATTCACGCCCCAATTAATACGTTGTCTGCCAATTCTAAATTCCCAATCCTTTTTATACCATTCGAGATAAGCCCGGTCCAACATAGTATGGAACAACCAGCTTTTATTTTCCGGAAAATGTAATGACAAATCAAAATAATCATTACTCACATCCAGCACTTCCCCAAAATCCGGAATCGTTCTTACCACATCACCAATAATCAATCTGCTGCGTAAGTCAATATAAATATTCAGATTGTCTTTGGGATACCATTTAAAATTTAATCGGTTGTGGATGAGATTATCAAACCGCATTGAATCGCTACTCCAATCAAATGTGGCGAGGTCAGAAATATAGCCGTTTAATTGCCAGTTTTTTTCGTTCTCTTGTTGACCAAAAATCCCGCCAACAAAAACAATTAAAAGGAATATCGTGCATCCAAAACTGCGTATCGTCATTTTGTTTGATCCTCATTTTGCCAAATATCAGAAGCAATCTCCCCATCCACGAGCGTAATGACACGTCGGGCACGGTCAATTACGCGTTGATCATGTGTGGAGAAAATGAATGTCATACTCTCCTCGTGATTCAGGCGCAACATCATATCTAACAGTTTTCCAGCAGTGCGTGAATCCAGGTTGGCTGTCGGTTCATCAGCCAAAACAAACTGCGGTTTGGAAGCAAGGGCCCGAGCCACAGCAACGCGTTGCTGTTGACCTCCTGATAATTTCGCAGGCCTATCATGTGCTTTGTTGAGCAGCCCCGTTTCTGTCAATAGCTGTTGAATCCGGCTTTCACGCTCCTTGCGGGGTCGTTTTTGAAGTAACATGACAAACTCAATATTCTCGCGGGCGGTTAATACAGGAATGAGATTATACGCCTGAAAGACAAAACCGATATTTTCCAGCCGAAAATCTATTATTTCACTTTTACTTAGCGTGGACAACTCCACATCATTCACCCAGACCTTTCCTGAAGTTGGTGTGTCCAGTCCGCCGATAAGGTTTAGCAAGGTTGTTTTACCCGATCCGGATGGGCCTACCAGGGCCGTGAATTCACCTTGTTCAATATGTAAATGCACATTATTGACAGCACGAACAGGTACTGCTCCTCCGTCATAGATTTTAGTTAAATCCTCTGTATGGATGACACATTTTTTATGAGCGTGGTTTTCCATAAATTATATTTTTTTAATAGCTTTTACCGGATCAAGCCGCAAGGCAGAAATCGCAGGAAAGATGGATGCAATTAAAGCGGTAATAGCAACCAGTATTAATATTTGCACGTAATACCTCCCTTCCAGATGCGGATAAATGATGGGTTTAAATCCAAAGGCCGCATAGCCTTCCTGATAGAGTCCCGAAAGATCCATTCCCGTCATTTGAAGGTATGAAATAGAACCCCAGGCCAACAATAGGCCGATTGGTGTCGCTAGCCCGATAATGAAAAGCGTCTCCAAAAAAATCATAGTAAATAAGCGAATTTTATTCATGCCTATAGCCATCAAAACACCTATTTCCCGAACACGCTCCAGCACAGCCATGAGCATGGTATTAATAATACCAAATGACAAGGCCAACAGGATAATGATTAAAAATATGATCATGTATTGATCTATTGAGTCGATCATTAATCCAAGTTCAGGGGCTATTTCTTTCCAACTTTGGACAAGTACGTCGGTGCGACTCCTTTGAAAATCGTTTACAAAAGGATCCACCTGATCGGTCTGATGAAGTAATACTGCTATCTCATGTACCCTTTCCTCATTTTCCATCAATTTATTGAGGTCTTTATTGAGAACATAAATATTGTTTTCTTCGATTGTAGAGTTGTGGCTATTAAATATTCCTTTGACCCGAAATGCGCCTGCAACAATATTGTGATCAATATCCTGGAATGTTAAAACAACTTTGGATCGGATTTTTACTTTTAGTTTATTCGCCAGTTTTTCCCCGATGACAACTTTGTTCTTATCGGTATTTTCGAGAAATACACCTTCCGTGACCAAATCTCCCAATTGTGTTACGGCTTGTTCTTTTTCAGGGTCGATCCCAATGAACTTGCCACCCGAATTGGTTGTCGGAGCGGCGATCATGCCGAATGCCAGCACACGGCCTGAGACGGCCATTACCCGGGCATCGTTTTGCAAATCTTCTAAAACCTCCTGCGTAGCCTGAATCGAATACTGGGGATCATAATCGGTTAAAAAATCCGAATTATGTACTTGTGCGTGGGATACTTCATAGCCGATTGCGTCGTCTAACCGTTGATCCATAATGCCAAAGACATACGCCAAAACGAAGGTGCCTGCCCACAAACCCAGCACAATGGAAATGATAACGACCAGACTACGTAGTCGATTTCTCCAGATGTTTTTCCATGCTATTTTTGCAATCATTCTTCCTGCTAATTTCGCATTGCCTTTATTGGGTCAAGATGCATTAATTTAAAAACGGGATAAAGGGAAAGCACAAGGGCTATACATAAAACAACCACGGT
Source organism: Saprospiraceae bacterium (assembly GCA_965249735.1). Lineage (GTDB taxonomy): Bacteria > Bacteroidota > Bacteroidia > Chitinophagales > Saprospiraceae > JANQSS01. The sequence goes on from CBDFMS010000021.1 coordinate 213,337, forward strand.
TTGTGAGTAAAATATTTTTGGCTCAATGGAGAAATAAAAAATGGGTTCAAATCCAAAATTTTCATATGCCTCTTTTAACTTTCCACCTACCTCCACCGGATATTTATAAAAATAAAGAACGGCCGGGACACTTAATAAGGTTCCGACCAAAGCACCTAAAACTGAGATAAATATATTTTCCATAATAATAATACCCGACAATTTCAATCGGCGCATTCCCGTCGCGACTAACACGCCAAATTCATATTGGCGTTCCATCAACATCATGAGGATGGTGCCAAAAATTCCAAATGATATCAACATGTATAAAATGAATAAAAAAATCGCATTTTCAGCACGTTCCCCTTCCAGGACCTGGTTCAATTCCGGGAGCAGTGTCTTCCAATCCATGATTTCATAATCCGGTAATTCCTTACCCAATTTATTTGCGATAAGTGAAGCATCATTTATGTCTTCAATTTTTAAGACCATAGCTGTTGCCCTGTCTTCTGCGCCAAAAAGGGTCTGCGATAATTTAATCGGGAGATAAACGAGTCTTCTATTTAATTCCGGTGAAGCGAGTTTAATAAGACCTTTTATCGCATATTTTCCTGCGGCGCTCACACCGTGATAACCTTGCCCAATTAAGATCAATGTATCACCAACAGACAAATGCAAATATTCGGCTAAACCGGATGACATCAAGACCATTTGATCTTCAGCGTCCAAATAATCTCCTTCAATTATTTTTTGGTCCAGGTTTGTTATGCTCGGCTCATTTTTGGGGTCCACCCCTACGACCATACATCCTTTGGTATATTCATCTGAAGCGGCCAGGGCAAATGTTTCAAGACGTGTTGTAGAGGCTTCCACGCCATCGTTTTTGTGGATGCGGCTATAGATCTCATCAACCGGGATAAAGGTATTTTCCAACGTTCGTTCTTCCCAATACCCTTTTTGATGAATTTGAATGGCACCTGTATAATAGGTCACTGTATTCTCTTGCATCTTGACTAATATGCCTTCCTTTACGGAATTCAGCAAGACGGCCAGAACCACGGCAAACACTACAGAACCCATTGTGATCAGGGTGCGTCGTTTGTTACGCCAGATATTGCGCCAGGCAAGTGTGAGGTAGAGCTGGCGAAATGTATTCATTTGACGCGCTTCATGTTTTGAAAGGAAAAGAAGCTTTCGTCTATCGGAATATCATAGGACACATCATGGTACGTAATCACAGTTTTATAGCCGGATTTGTCTATCGGTACGTATTCCATTACAGCTGGAAGAAGTCGGCCTCCAAGCAGACGGATATCTTTGAAAAGTACTTCATTGATCAGATACCCATCCTCGTCGTACATTTCGGTCCGCAGTTCGATGTAGTCTTTTTTATCGATCCAACTCAATACCTTTCCCCATACCACAGCCGCTTCAGGCTTGGGAATAAGCTCGATCTTATATGCCTCACGTTCCATCAATGTCGAATCGCCAACGACGCGATGCGTGTAGTCATTTATAATGGATGATTCTTTTATCAGGTCGTCATTGGTAAAGTCGGAACCCATCCATGATTGCATCATCATAGATGGTGGTAGTTTGATATTCCGCTCAATAGATGGAATCCAGTTCCAGATTTCATTTTTTCTCTTCAAAAAAACCGTACCTCTGTCCCGGGCCGGTTTTGTCACCAGAATTAAGGAATACTCGGTATCCAATGACCATGTTTTGACCGTCATATCCCGTGTCCAGGTAGGTCGAATAATACTGATAGTCATAGTGGCCTGAGCAGTGGCTCCTCTTCGGTTTTCATCAGCCAATCGAATGATTTCTTTGGCATCCTGCGCCTGGACACTTGCTATACCCACGATGAATGTGAAAATCGCCACTAAACATGTTATATATCGATACGACATCATTAGTCAATTGTTTACGATTCTAAATGTAGTGCAATAATTTGTGCCAACATCATGCCGGTATCATGCCACAGACTGATTTCAATCAGGAAGATGAGACTAATAAAACGATTTTAAGGATCATCTCGGTATCATCAATTCGCATTAATAATGTCGCCTGATCCCCGGATATCGGCATTTATCGTCGGCGTCCCTTTGTATCGCACATTTCCTGAACCATCGATGGTAACATTAAGAAGGTCCAACACGTGGACGAGGCAATCTCCACTACCCTCAATATTGATGGTACATACGTCCACGCTAATCGCGAACCCTTCAAAATTTCCGCTACCCACAATACTGATGGTCAGATTTTGTAAATCAACTAAATCCTCGGTACATAATACATTACCACTTCCGACAATGCTTACACTAAGATCTTGTGTTCCGCTGAAAGCATCCAAAAAAATATTCCCGGATCCAATGATGGCTAATTCGAGGTTACCCTGGTTAGTGAAAGGGTTTACATCGACATTTCCTGAACCGGTAATAATTATATTCTTCATATCAGGTACGGTAATGAATACTTCGAGTTCATAATGATTGTAACAACCCCGGCGTAGTTCCATTTCCCATATGTCATTGACCACGTCCGTTTCCAATCGGTCTATAATATTAGGATGTCCGGTGACCACAACTTCTTGTGTGACGCCCTGTGTAATTGTGACATTTGTCGCACCAAGCAAATTAATACCGGTAAATTCCTCAACATTGAGGGTCCTGGTTTCAATGTTGCCTTGACCGCTAATACAATTGTCGTCGTGATCGCAGGAAGTGAGTGTGAATAGACCAAATACAAGGATTAAAACAGAAAAAACTAGATATCTCATAAATTGCATTTTAAGTGGTTCATTAATATGGCTTAATAATCAGTAAGACCTCATTCTCTTCTGAATGTCAATTCGCCTTACATGATCAAAGACCATCCATCTGTATACAAAGTTGCATCACGGGATAGTTGAATAATAGAGTATTTAGATGAAGGGCATGAATTACAAGACCACATTACTTTATTTCATGGTATAAATCACCCCAAAGAACCTTTGTGATTAACAGGTTCCAGGATCTTTATTGGCAGTACCATCATTCTATTTCCTCTGTTGATTTTTAGAAAAATACAGAGGTATGACCGCACGCCCGTATAAGAGTACCACATCAATCTTGAAAAGGCAACAAATTCGGTTAAACGTAGGTTGTTTTAACCAACTGATCAGATATTATATCTGTTCGTTAATCATGTCCAATCAACTGTTTAAAATTAGTAGTCAGACGCGTCATAGTTTCAAAGGAATGAAGTGGAGGTTTCCGGGAGTGTACATAGTGCATATGAGATGAATTCCGGATATATGTCTATTTTGAGATATATCCGGAACCAGGGTGTTTGCATAAGCGATATATCCTCTACGTGAGGCAAAAATTCCGGGTATACAAATGTTGTGGTTAATGTAGAAAAACCGAGAAATTGAATGAACAAAACGGTATTTGAGATTACAAAAATGGATTGTCCAGCCGAGGAAAATCTAATCCGAACGAAATTGGATGGAATCTCAATTATTGCGAATTTGGACTTTGACATTCCCAACCGAAAACTGACCGTTTTTCACAACGGACAAATTGACCAAATCGAAAAGTCCGTCATCGAACTAAATTTAGGCGGAAAGAAAATCTCGACTGAACCAACCGACCAACCGGAGTTTAAAGAAAACTCAAACCAGAAAAAACTACTCTGGACTGTACTCGGAATAAATTTCGCTTTTTTCCTAATCGAAATGACAACTGGAATAATCTCTAAATCAATGGGATTAGTTGCCGACAGTTTGGATATGCTTGCCGACAGTTTTGTTTACGGAATTAGTTTGTTTGCGGTTGGCGGAACTTTGACAAGAAAAATACGGATTGCAAAACTTGCTGGATACTTTCAAATAACACTTGCAATTATTGGATTTGTGGAAGTTTTAAGGAGATTCTTTGGAGACGAGAAACTTCCTGATTTTACGACAATGATTATCGTTTCGATTTTCGCTCTTATCGCTAATGGAATTTGTCTTTACATTTTACAAAAATCAAAGAGCAAAGAAGAGGCTCATATGAATGCAAGTATGATTTTTACTTCAAACGATGTGATTATCAATTTGGGAGTTATAATCGCTGGACTTTTGGTAAATTGGTTGAGTTCAAGCAAACCTGATTTGATTATCGGAACAATCGTTTTTGTCTTAGTAATTCAGGGAGCATTTAGAATATTGAAATTGAGTAAATAATATAAAACTAACCTCAATCGAGTAGACGGCCCCACCAGCGGTAACTGATGGGGTGCGCCTCTCACACCACCGTACATACGGTTCGCGTATACGGCGGTTCACCAAATCGACGTTTGCATTTTATTATGGCAATAATCAAGCATCGGTAGATACCCTTTTCTTTTAAGTCTAGCGATGGTGATTGTCGTACCGAGGATAGGGCTTTGAGCAACTGCCCAACCTCCCATTCTGGTTCGACTCCAAGCGTATGCTTGTCCCTTTGCGATCCCCAATCGAATTAGATTCTTTCGCTTACGTTCAGGCTTTTTCCAATCATGCCAAATGCAATATCTCAGCCTATTGCGCAACCATTCGTCTAGTTTTTTAAGTTTGGTATATATATTCGCCATGCGAAAATTATTTATCCATCCTCGTGCAACTACCGCTATTTGGTTGAGCCGTGCGGTTAATGATAGGGGTTTGGTTTTCTTGGTAATTCCTTTCAGTTTGCGTTTAATACTTGACCAACTAGCTGGCTTTACAACTAATTGGTATTGACCACGTATTCCCTTCTCGTAGACGGGAACAAAACCATGCCCCAGCAGTTTGAATTTCACTGGTCTACGTATGCCGCTTTTAGCTCGATTTATTGGTAGATTTAATTTGTCTCTTAAAAAGAGATATATCTTGTTTCCAATGCTTCGAGCCTCCGCTTTTGATTTTGTATAAATACTAAAATCATCCGCGTAACGCACGTATTTGCACCCCATGATTTTCAATTTCTTGTCCAATACGTCCAGCATTATATTCGATAATAGTGGACTTAACGGACTGCCTTGCGGTATTCCTTTGCGGCGTTTATAGAGCTGACCATTTATTTTTATTGGAGCTCTTAGCCACTTACGAATAAGCCGCAGCGTGGTTCGACATTTTACCTCGTTGTAAATTAACTGTAATAGTTTTTCATGGTCTACGTTGTCAAAGAATGCTGCTAGATCTATATCCACAATATCTTGGTAGCCATCATTGATGTATTCCAAGGCTTGTGATACTGCTTGTTGCGTATTCTTGTTCGGTCGAAAGCCATAACTCGACGACTCAAATTCTAATTCGAATTTTGTCATCAGTATTTGGCTCACAGCCTGCTGCAACCATCTTTCTGTTACCGTTGGTATGCCGAGTAGTCTTGTTTTACCCTGACCTTTGGGGATTGGTACCCCTTTGATTGCCGTCGCATTATAGCTTTGTTTGAGAATCGATTTAATTATCGTGTATTGGTTCTTTTCCTTGTGGGAAAATAATTCCTTTACCGACATTCCATCAATTCCTGCTGCACCTTTATTCTTCACCACCTGACGGTAAGCTTTATAAAGATTCTTCGGCTGTAATACTTTTGCAATCATTGGTTAATTAAATAAAAATGTTTCCGTTGTCCGCTTAAGATTAGGCTAGCTAGGCCTCCTAATCGAATTAAGACATGATTCAATGTTCAGTCCTTCCTTAAGGTGAGTCCTCTACCATTTTCTCAGGCAGCTCGTTTCCATTAAGTACTATGACTTCTGCTGACTGCTCTGGTCTATCAATTAATGATTCCAGAACCCTCCCCAGGTAAGCACCTAATCTTTCCTCCGACTCCTGCGTCATCTACTCCAAAGAACTTGTTGGTCTCGGGTGTTGCAAAGAAGTGCTTGCTTACCCGCTCTTTTGAGCCTCTGTATGACGTTTCTGTTCGTCAGTGCCGAATTTTGCAGTCCTGCTTCCTTCAGTGTAAACCTCACGATTAACCACCTTGCAGCTTGCTAACAGGCTCGGACCAACTCGCCTGTATGGGATTTTCACCCACTAGATTAATTCACTATCTTGCCATAGTGGGTGCATGCTGGGCACACACAAAACCTAAACTGCATTCATACGCAGTTTAGCCGAAACCATTACCTGCAATGACAGGGAATACCGCCTTCAATCTTGAAAAGGCAACAAATTTGGTTGGATGTAGGTCGTTTTAGCTACAGGGTCACTGAATATATCGGTTCCATAGTGGCTTCTGACCAGTTGCATGAAATTCTTGGTCAGACGAGGATACAATTCAATAAATTCCGGAAATGTAGCGACCTCGGATTTGCTCATAAAATGTTGAACAATTTTTACAGCGGCGATGGTGACCGTTTTATTATATTTTTCTCCTTTATCGTGTACGATGTCAAATCGTTTGATTTGATTACAGATGTTTTCACAGGCGGCAGGGCCTCCATATTTTTTTATATGTATCCAGGCGAGTCGCATATGGGCTTCGTGTGTGAAAAAGGTCGGTTCTAACGTGCAGGATTCGAATTGTTCTTCGAATTCTATGTCTGACAATTGGCGGTGAAGTTCCTGGGCCATTTTGTGCGATTTTTTGTATTCGACGTAATCGCTCAAAGATACCAGTTATTCATCCTGGTGCGCAATCAATCTTCATGTATTAGTTTCAAAGAAGATGTGATATAAATACCGAGTGGTATCAGTGCTGAGCCAAAAAATAATATGGCTATGGCTCCTATCCAATCACCATCCACCATGTATTCAGACATCAAGTAAATCACATAAATACCGAAAGGTATAAATGCAAATAGAGCTGTAATAAAGCCTGGATTGTATTTGCGCCTGGCAATGGCCAACGCCGTATGTAGGATGCCATTTCCTATTGTGATTAATAATAGACCAACAGCGAAGGCAGGTGCTGATATGTTTAATATAGCGGCCATGATGTATGCTGTCCATCCTACGACAATATTCGCGAGCAATATCCCCTCGTCACTCAATTGGGCAGATGTAATTCGTGTTTTTTGAAATATTTGTGTGTTATAAAAATCTTTAAACCCTCCCGGATACACATATTCTTCGAATTGATGAAACATCAATAATGCTACATGAATCCACAATAGGTTTTCTATACGGGTTTGGCTATCCCACATCCAGCATATCCTCATCACGATAAACAAACCAATCAGACCACCAATTACTGCCCAATATTTCATGATCGTTTTCATCCTACTGAATACCTGTTATCATTTATCTGTACAATTTACAATTGTTAGCGTAGAAGAGTGAGAACGTTTTCATTACATTGAACTAAAATGAAACTGCCATTCAACAACAGCTTATCCAATCTGGTTCATATCCCAGCATGGTTCCAGATGTTTTATAGCTTGCTCGCGATCTAAAAATGCTCCGACTCTAATTTTATTTAATCGCACATGATCAAAAGCATGGAGGACGAAATTTGTCAGTTTGTTTTTAACTATTTCAGTAACGACATCCTCATCTTCGTGGGCCAGAACACTCAGGATATTATGATCCATTTCTTCTTTATTAGGAAAATTAACATCCCATGATTTTTCTATTTGTTCCATGAGACCAATGATTTTACAATCTACAATCTGACCATGGTCTAATACTTTCTCAGTCAAGATGAAGATATCAACGTTGTCCCTATCTTCTCCTGTCGTATTTAAAATAAAACCATAAGGAAAGGGATAGCATCCTGTTATTGGTACTGTCTTCTTTTACTCCAGTGTTTTCTCGTTATACAAGTTTTTCTGATTACTACCAGCTGCGTTTTCTATAAAAACCTTTACTGTCATGTGAATGGTTTTCTATGTCCTTTTTACCACAAGTGTCCAGCCGGGTGCTTAATTATTCTCGTGAAATATAATTTCAATGATAGACATCTCTTTTGACAATACTGAAAAATCTGACGTTTCTGTTCGACAGATCCATTCCACTTCATATCGATCCAGTTTCTTTGGTACATGCAACACCACCAGGGAAAAATCACGAATGCCTGCCAGGGAATGATTGATGTTTAGTTCATGCTGAATCTCTGCCTTTAACGATTCGAAATTCTCCAAAACATATGCTACTACATTCCTGGAATGTTCTTTTAAAAGTTTTGCTTCGGCATCGATAAAAAAATCAAACGCTTCCATCGTCGATGTACCTTTGGTAAATCCCGCCCACACCGTTCCATTATCACTTTCGATATAACGTAATTTTCCCAACAGCGGATCTTTAATAATTGTATTCGGATTTCCAAAAAGCCTGGTAAAAAAATTCATGGTGTTACTTTTTCTTATCGTTTCGAATTTTTTGCTGTAATCCCTGTAAGAAATTTCGCAAAAACTGATCTTGAAGGTCGCGGTATTGTCGTTGTCCTGGTTTTCGAAAAAACGCACTTAATTCATGTTTACTCAGGTTGGAATTCGTTCTGTCAAAAACGTCCATCATATCGTCATCTTTGAACATGAGGGCTATTTTAATTTTACGCAGAATGACATTGTTGTTCAATTCCTTTTCGTGCGGTACGGGTGGCCCCTCTCTTTTTCCTCGATTCTTGATGATCCATCCGTTGAGAAACGTCGACAGATCAAGATCTGACGCTTCCTGGAAGCCGGGGTCAGCTTCACGCTTGAGCCAATTTACTACCAATTCACGTGTCACTTCTCTGGCAGCCAAGCCGTATAAAGCCATCATATCTTCATCACTAAAATCAAAGGTGTAGCGGAGCCGGCGCAGTATGTCGTTGTTGTTCATGATCTAATCTAACAAATGAAAGAGATATGGGTTGTGCTGAAAAAGAAGCAAATAGTTATAATAATATATTGGATAACGAACGAGGTACGCTTATCACTCCTCATTTGGTTCGCCGGCCCGTTCGATCCATTTTTGATCGATTGACTTGCTTGCTTTTGCTCCTAGTTTTTTGAGTTTCTCTGCGCGCTTAATCATATTACCAGAACCTTCATATAATTTATTCATCGCTGCGCTGTAGGATTTTTTGGTGGTATCCATTTGCGCTCCAATTCGCTTTAGGTCTTCTAAGAGCAACACTAATTTGTCGTACATTTTTCCGGCCTCTGTTGCAATCTCGATTGAATTTCGTTTCTGTTTTTCGTTCGTCCACATGCTATCGATGGTTTTAAGCGTAGCCAATAATGTTGCCGGCGTGACGATAACTATGTTTTTATCAAATGCACGCTGGTAAATCTCATGATCCGCATTGACCGCCGAAGAAAAGGCCGTTTCTATGGGAATGAACATAAGAACAAAGTCGGGGCTTTCTATCTGATATATATCGTGGTAGCGTTTTTCTGATAGTTGATCGACATGATTTTTTATAGAAAGCAGGTGCGCTTTTAAATACGTATCAAACTCCTCTTCCTCGGCATTGATCATTTTCTCATACCCAGTTAAACTCACCTTTGAGTCAACAATCAATTTTTTTCCATCCGGTAAATAAATAATAACATCAGGTTGTTTTCGCCCCTCTTCCGTTTGAAAACTCTGTTGTATTTCATACTCCCTTCCTTTTTCCAATCCAGATTTTTCCAATACACGTTGTAAGACAACCTCGCCCCAGTTTCCCTGTATTTTACTGTCACCTTTTAGTGCTTTGGTCAACTGCTGTGCCTCTTTTGTCATCGATTCATTCAAGTCTCGAAGATTTAATATTTGTTCCCGCAAAGAGGCGTGTCGGTCAATGGTATCCTTGTGTGTTTCTTCCACACGATGTTGAAAATCTTTTATTTTATCATTTAAGGGTTTGAGGATGGTTTGAATATTGATTTTATTTTCCTCAGAAAACTTTTGTGATTTTTCTTCAAAGGCACGTTGCGCTTCATTCTTAAAAACTTGTATTAAGTTCTCACTTTGCTTTTTGAGATTTTCTTCTTGTTTTTCAAGTTTTTCATTTAATGCCTCGTTGACGGACTGGAGTTGTGCAATAGTTTCCCGAAATGCCACCAGGTCCTCGTGTTGTTGCTTAATTTCAACTCCTTGAATCTCATTTGTGCGTTCCTCTTTTTTCAAATGGACCTCGAGAAGTTCCAACTTGGATTCGATTGCGCTTTTATGTTGGAGTGATGAACGCATAAGATCCTCTTGTTCACGCGATCGCGTGCGACTCGTATCAATTTCATTTTGTAATTTTTGCTGCGTCAGCATAAGCTGCGAAGTTCGTTCCTGTTCTTGTGCCAGTTGCTCCCTGGCTGTATGATACTTATGTATCGGTACACGTTTTGACAATACCAACAAGAGGATGAGCACCACAATGACAAGGGCAGCGCTCAATGCTATGACAAATGGATCCATCAATCAAAGATAAGGCATGAGAACCAAGCCAACATTTGCCTCATGCTTGTACCATGTTACACATGAATGATTTCTATCTAGCCATCAGATCGTTCAGTCAACGTCTAAAATAAGCCTGTCAGTTTATTCCAGAGTATGGGCAATGTCAATCCCAGAACTAACAAAGACACAACCATCACCCAGCTATTCCGTTTAATCCCGAATAGTTTTTGTAATAGAAAATAAACGATGAGAACAAACAGGACTATTGCGATTTGTCCAATTTCAAGGCCCAGGTTAAACCCCAATAAAGGGATAAGTATAGAATCCTCATTTCCGAGTAAGGATTTCAAATAATTCGAAAACCCAAGACCATGAATAAAGCCAAAGAATAATGCTGCCCAATATCGTAAGCGAAGTGCCCGGGGATTGGCAACGCTTTTATATTTAACAATATTAAACACGGCCGTCATGACAATGGTCAATGGAATGAGAAATTCAATAATCTCTATTGGAACTCTGAATTGATCCAACGTCGATAAGATCAACGTTACAGAATGTCCAATCGTAAACGCGGTGACAAGGATGATCACCTTTTTATATTCCCGTATGTGATAGATCGCGGCGAGGGCAACGACAAACAGCAAGTGGTCGTAACCTTCGGCTGAAAGTATATCAGTAAACAGGCGTCTATCCAATATGTGGTTGAACCCGATCTTTAAATACAATTCAAATGCAGTCATGTGAATGATCAATCTTTAGCCCTGAAAAATACGACAAGCTTGAAGAACTAACAATTTATCCTTACTCATGTGATTCTTTCACACGAAATAGCGCATACCGATTATCTTAGCTTTTATGACCAAAGAAGATTTTATCAAACTCTCTGATAGCCTGCCTCGGTATCCCGGGGTCTATCGATTCATTGGTCCGGACAATATCATCCTTTATGTAGGCAAGGCAAAAAACCTAAAAAACAGGGTATCAAATTATTTCACGGGAGGGAAATCACGAACGTATAAAACACGATCCCTGGTAAAAAATGCGAATCGGGTTGAATACACCGTGGTGGATTCAGAACACGATGCCTTGCTGCTTGAAAATAATTTAATTAAAGAACATCAACCCCGCTATAATGTCAATTTACGGGATGATAAAACCTACACGTATATATGCATTAAAAAAGAGCGCTTTCCTCGTGTTTTTTTTACCAGAAAATTAATTAAAGACGGGTCGATTTACTACGGACCCTATACATCAAAACATAAGGCACGCATCGTATTGGATCTCGTTAAAAAGTTGTTTCCATTACGTACATGTTCGTTCAACCTATCGGAAAATAATATCGCCAAAGGTAAATTCAAAATTTGCCTGGAATATCATCTGGGGAACTGCCTGGGTCCTTGTGAAGGGCTGGAATCTGAAGCGGACTATAATGCCAAAATCGCACAAGTCAAAGAAATGTTGAAAGGGCGATTATCCAAAGTTAAAAGGCAGATTAAAACGCAAATGGTCCAGGCATCTACGGAGTTGAATTTTGAAAAAGCCCAACGACTCAAGCTCAAACTAGACGCGGTCGAAGATTATCACAGTCAGTCTGCCGTCGTCAATCAATCCGAAGAAGATTTGGATGTGTTTGCCATCATTGACCGCGACAAGTACGCCTACGTCAGTTATCTGAAAATCGTCGAAGGTAGCGTCGTGCATGCTTACTCTGCTGAACTCGTGAAAAATTTGGATGATGCATTGGTCGACCTGCTCGGCCATGCCATATTTCGTATTCGCGAACGATTTGGAAGCCTGGCCCGTCACCTCATTCTGCCATTTGAGGTTGACTATAAGGAAACTGACCTGGCACATACAATTCCACAACGCGGAGGACACTACAAATTGTTAGAACTCGCTAAGCAAAACGCTTTCTTCTACGCGCAGCAGCGTGAACGTCAACGCCGTGAAAAAAGCAATCGACAAACTCCGGCCGAGCGCATTCTTACGACACTCAAAAATGATTTGAATATGGAAGAAATGCCCTTGCATATTGAGTGTTTTGATAATTCCAATATTCAAGGTAGTCATCCCGTTGCATCTTGTGTCGTTTATAAAAACGCAAGACCGGCCAAAAAGGATTATAGAAAATTTAATATTAAAACCGTCGAAGGTCCCGACGATTATGCTTCAATGGTGGAAGTAGTCGGTCGCCGATATAAAAGACTGCTAAATGAAGACCAGCCTTTACCCCAATTAATTATCATCGATGGCGGAAAAGGACAATTGAATGCCGCCATGAAAGCTTTGGTCGAATTAAATCTACAGGAAAAAATTACAATAATCGGAATCGCTAAACGATTAGAAGAAATATTTTTTCCCGGTGATTCTATCCCACTCTATATTAATAAAAAATCCGAATCCCTTAAGTTAATTCAACAGCTACGGAATGAAGCCCACCGATTTGCCATTACATTTCATCGTAACAAACGGTCCCAAAAATTCACCAAATCCTCTCTTACTGATATTCCCGGCATTGGCAAAGTCACTGCTCAAAAGTTACTTAAGCATTTCAAATCCGTAAAGCGGTTAAAAGCGGCGAGTATAGAAGAATTAAAAAGTACGGTAGGCCCTAAGCTTGCATCAACAATTCATGATTATTTGATAAATAAAACTCCCAATAACCACGAAAACCAAAAATAACGGATTGTTGAAAAATAGTTCATAACAAAAATATCTGTTCCATGAATTGAATTTATATTCTTAACTTGTCTTCGATATTGGTTATATTAATTTACACCCGAATTTTGAATGAGCATATCATAATTTAATTCGTAATCAATGATTAAAAAGATATTTTTTCCAGTTATTCTGTTGTTGTTAGGATGGGCCTTTTTCATTAGCCCCACAATCAAGGAAGTCGCTGCCGGTGTTGCTATTCTTCTTTTTGGCATGATTATGCTGGAAGAAGGATTTAATGCTTTTGTGGAGGGACCCCTGCAAAAGTTACTGAGTCGCGTGACAAACAAGTTGTATAAAAGTTTAAGTCTGGGATTTATCGTCACGGCACTTTTACAATCCAGTTCCTTGATCAGTGTGATTACAATATCCTTTCTCAGTGCCGGGTTGATAGGACTCCATGCGGGCATCGGGATTATTTTTGGAGCAAATTTGGGAACAACAGCCACGGCATGGTTGGTGGCCATTTTTGGTTTGAAGATAAAAGTATCGGCCCTGGCAATGCCTATGCTTGCTTTTGGTATTCTCTTTGTATTTCAAAAATCAAAAACCTTAAAAGGTGTAGGTTATGTTCTCGCCGGCTTGGGATTCTTTTTTCTAGGTATTCACTATATGAAGCAAGGGTTTGACATCTATCAGGACAGCATCAACCTGGCTGATTATGCGATGCCCGGATTTTGGGGGTTGATCGTCTATACCCTTATCGGAATTATGATCACCCTTATTTTACAATCCAGTAGTGCAGCTATGGCATTAATACTCACAGCATTGGCCGTGGGACAGATCACTTACGAAAATTCATTGGCGCTAGCCATTGGGGCAAATGTCGGGACTACCATAACTGCAATACTCGGTTCTCTGAGCGCAAATATCGCTGGAAAACGACTCGCGGGTGCACACTTGGTATTCAATATGACGACGGGAATTATTGCACTTATTTTTATTGTTCAATTGGGTGACTTAGTGGATTTTATTTCAACTTCAACCGGTGTCCTACCTACTAATTACACCATCAAATTATCTATTTTCCATACAATTTTTAACCTTATTGGTATTGTTATCATGATGCCGTTTGTAAAGCTTCTTGTTAAATTTTTAAATAGGGTCTTCGTCAAAAAAGATGAAGAAGAACCTGCGATTGAGTACCCCAGATATCTCAATGAGAATGTACTAGCTTATTCCCAAACGGCCTTGCGAGCCCTTTTGGACGAAAGTAAAAGGTTATTTGAAAAAGCAACATTCAAGATTGTAGCGCATGGCCTCAATCTACACAGGTCGGACATTATAGGTGATGAAAAAATAAAAAAAATAGTCAAAAAATCGAAAGATGAACTCGAAGTAGATATCGAAGAGTTGTATTATAATAAAGTAAAAGTTATTTACAGTAAAATAATCAAATATGCCACTCTTGCCCAAAGCAAATTCTCCCTTTCCCCTGAGGGCATGGAGGCCTTCACGCGAATAAAACTAGCGAACAGAAATGTCGTTGAGTTAATTAAAAATATTCGTGGTTTGCGAAAAAATGTAACGCTATACATGCGTTCAGACAACATCTATATTCAAAAAGAATATGATCGTCTTAGGCGTAAAGTATCGCGGGTTCTACGAGCAATATATTTCGCTCAAAAAGATGAGAGTCCAGAAGCACATTTAGAAAGGCTCGAAAAGCTCAAAATGAAAGCGGACAAAAGTGATGTTTTGGTTGATGGTACACTTGACAAGTTGATTAGAGAGAAAAAGATCTCCAGTGTAATGGCAACATCCTTGGCAAATGACAGTGACAACATTGCCGACATTACTAAAAAATTAATCGAAACTGCGGAGCTACTGTATATAGATCGTGATACGCTTATAAGATCAGCAGAAGAAGAAAAGATAAATGAGCTGGAAAATATAGAATAACACTCAGGACAAAATCGACCGTATACACTTCTTGAAGTCCATTAATTCTGTTTAGGTTCCATGTCGATACCTTTAGTCAATCGTTGTACTATTTTGAATTGACTTAAAAAATTATGAGCCACCACACGTAGCATCGTGTACACAGGAATTGCCAGAATCATTCCGACAATACCGCCTAGCTTAGCCGCTAGTAAGATGACAATGAATATTTCCAATGGATGAGCCTTGACGCTCTTAGAGAAAATAACCGGTTGTAAAATAAAATTATCCATTAATTGCATGGAAGCGAAAACCGCTACAACCTTTATCAACATCGGCACCAATTCGCTGTAAAATTGGGCGTCGCCATTGGTCGATATCGTTACTAAGACACCAAAGATAGCTCCGATTAAAGGCCCTAAATAAGGAATGACATTCATGATGGCAGCAAAAAAACCAATGAGAAGCGCATTTTTAATACCAAGAAGTGACAAGGCGACTGATACAAAAGTGGTAATGATCACCATTTGTACGAAGATGCCGCTAAAATATCTGGTCAATAAAACAATAGTGTCATCCAAGACCTTTTTTACCTGGTTTTCATATCGGTTGGGTACAAGCGCAAGAATAAATCCTTGAAACATACCTTTCTCCTGTAAGAAGAAAAAGGTAATAAAGAGAATAGAAAAAATACCCATTAGAAATTCCGATGCAAACGTAATCAGCGAGGAGAAGAAATCGCCCATTTTTTGCGGATCCAAAAATCCACTTAGCATATCGCGCACAATTTCTTCAGATGAATTTTGCTTTACTTCAACACCTAATTTGACCAGGTAGGCTTCAATGGATTTAAATGGAACTTCAAGTGTCTGCCCGATTGAGCCATAGTCCAGCTCTGTTAAAAACATGGCTTGTTGAACAACCACAGGGACAATCAAAGAAAGAAATAGGCTAAACAATATGATGAACAATACGAGTGTAAGCAAAGCCGCCACCGCTGAACCAAAACGAAATTTTCTCAACCTCAATTTTTTCAGAAAAATATTCATGAATGGTTGGCCCATGAGTGATAATACAAACGAGACCAATATGTAGGAAATAATGTCAGTAAAGAAATAGAAGCCAACGCCGATGATTAGCAATGAAACGATAAGGAACCAAATATTACTATTTATTTTCAATGGCATTTATACGAGGTTTTCTAATACCGGGTGTAATTTCTAAAAGTCTTCCTCAAAATCCTCTTCAAAGTCGTCATTAAAAAAATCATCATCTCCTTCAAGTATTCCTCTTGATGGGTTGTTGATCTCATACTCTTCACAATCAATTTCTATGCCGAGATCACCTGAAGGACGCTCAAACCGCAAAGAAGCATCGTATCCTGTCGCTTTATTATTTTCAAGTTCTCTAAGAAATTTAGAGAAAAAAGGTCTGGCCATTCGTGACCCTTGTCCGTTGGCAAAATTTAAAAATCGGATCCATTTGTCTTCTCCTCCTACCCATGTGCCCACAACCAAACCCGGTGTCACACCCACAAACCAACCATCTGTGTGATCATTGGTCGTTCCTGTCTTCCCTCCAAAATCAGATTTTATGCCTCCAAATCCTGTAGCTCCTTTGGCAGCATATTTTAACATATCGACCATCACATAATTTCGCTTTGGGTCGAGTACAATTTGTTCCTCCGGTGTTGCATGAAAAATCACATTGCCATTCTTGTCTTCGATACGAAGAATCAAGATTGGCTTATTGTACACGCCATTATTTGCAAAGGTTGCATAGGCGCCAGTCATTTCCATGACGGTGAGATCTGCCGCTCCCAGGCAGATCGAAGGAACAGCCGGAACTCTAAATTCACCGGAAGGTCGTCGCGAACTGCTATCCAATCCCATATTGTGAATCAATCCACGAACGGCACGTGTATCACCCAACTGCTTCATAAGATAGACAGAAGCCGTATTCATGGACTTTCTCAAACAGTCATACAAGGGCAGTGATTCACGCGAATATTCTCCTCTGGCATTTTTAGGTGTCCAGGGTTTTCCCAAATGAAAGTTTCCTTCTCCGGGAGTAATTGTGTATGGCACGTCTTCGACTTTAAAGCAAGGCGATATTCCTTTAAAAAATATGGCAGATGCATAGATGAAGGGCTTAAATGTTGACCCAACCTGTCGATCGATGCGCACGTGATCGTATTTAAAGTATTTGTGATTAACACCGCCCACCCAGACTTTTACATGACCATTTGATGGATTGATTGCAACAATTCCTGTTTGCAACTGCATGCGGTGGTATTTAAGCGAATCAAATGGCGTCATAAGTGTATCTCGTTCCATTCCTTTGTCGTAGGAAAACACCTTCATTTTTATTTTTTTATTAAATGCGTCGTCTACCTTGTTTTCAAAGTCAGACCATTTTTCCATCATGGATTTCCATGCAGAACTCTTTAATATTTTGGTATATTTTTCAGCCTGCTTTCGACCAATATATTTAAGCGATAATAAGCGTGTGATTTCACCTTTATTTTCGTGTGATTTCAATAGTCGTGATAAATCCACTCCCCTTAATTCTGAGTCTGAATTACTTTCAATAGCATCAATTTCTTTTTCAAACGTGCTTTTTAACATACTCTGATAGCGCTCTGTAGTTTTAATGAGCTGATCAAAGGCATCCGCTTTCAATTCCAGTGGAATTTTTTCATCGTCATATTCCCAGGGATCTTTCTTTCTCCATTCCCGAAAAAATTTTTGTTGTGTTTCTTCCATGTGCTCGACCATAGACTTTTCTGCTAACTCTTGCATTTTATAGTCTACCGTCGTATACACTTTTAATCCGTCCCGATAAATATTGTATTTCGACCCATCCGGCTTGAGGTACATTTCATCCGCCAATAGACGGCGAAGATCTTTAGCCAGTTCAGCACGCAGATACGGTGCAACACCAGAGATGTGACTGCTTCTTTTGAAGTTGGATACATCGATGGACACTTCCATAATCGAATCCCGTACTTCCTTGTCGAAATGCTTCGCATTGCTCATAAGAGACAGCACAGTATTTCTTCGCCGTTTAGCATTTTCAGGAAATCGATCCGGACGATACAGCGATGGGTTTTTAAGCATACCAATTAATACGGCTGCCTCCTGAGCGGAGAGCTCCTCTTGGTCCTTTCCAAAATATGTTTCCGCGGCCGACTGAATACCATGGGCACCATTGATAAAGTCAAATTCATTGAGATACATGGACATGATCTCCTCTTTTGTGTAACTTTTTTCAAGCTTCACCGCGGTAATCCATTCCTTCAATTTCTGAAGTGATCGTTCAACTATATTTCGTGCAGGCCGATCGGTATACAACAATTTAGCTAATTGTTGTGTAATCGTACTTCCTCCTCCGGATGATTTTTGTTGCAGTATGCCAGTTTTAATAATCACCCGCATTAAAGCCCTAAAATCAATTCCCGCATGATTGTAAAAGCGTTTATCTTCTGTGGCTAATAATGCATTTATAAGATGAGGATTCAATTTTTCAAATTGAATCGGAACCCTGTTTTCCACATAATACCGGCCCAACAATTCTCCTTTTGCTGCATATACACTTGTGGCCAATTCAATATCAGGATTCTCTAAATCATCAAAAGAAGGAAGGTCCTGCTTAGACAACATATAAAAGAAAAATGCACATCCAAGTATTCCTATGAAAAATATACCCCATAACCAAAGGATATACTTTCGAAACGCCGGTGCCGGTTCTTTTTTCGCTGTTTTATTTTTTTTCAATCGTTGCGCCATATTATTATCCAAATTGACTTCGCATTTCTTCTAAAGAATTGATGCTTTGCAAAATACTGTTTTTAATCGAAGCTGCCTCAACTTGTACATCGGGCACAGCAATTCCAACTGTTGATAATAGGGTAAATCGGAACTCTTGCTTTACATTCTTTTTATCTGACCTCATTATATCAATCAACGTATCACATTCGTTTCGTCCAGGAATCATATTACAATGAGGACGGATCACTTGTTCAATTTCCCGGGCCTGAAGTTTCGGTAGTCCCATCAATTCAACCGACAGGTGTACCGCCGCCAATATACCAAACGCCACAGCTTCACCATGTCTGATATCCTGATTTTGAGAGAGAGCGAGTCGTTCGAGGGCATGACCTACCGTATGTCCAAAATTCAAGACCTTACGGTGGCCTTTTTCAAACGGATCTTTGGCGACAATATTTTGTTTGATTTCAATAGATCGTTTGATAACATTTGGTATTTCATTAAGATCAGGACTTTGGCCTCCATGTAACTTCTTCCAAAGTTCCTTGTCCGCTATTAATGCGTATTTCAGAATTTCTACAAATCCGTTTTCAACTTCACGTTGGGGTAATGTTTTCAAAAATCTGTCATCAATACATGTTGCGGCCGCACGAGAAAACGTTCCTAACAGATTTTTGTAATGATCAAAATTTATTCCAGTCTTACCTCCAACCGATGCATCAACCTGGGCCAAAACCGAAGTAGGGATTTGAATGAAGTCCATGCCACGCATGTAGGTCGCCGCACAAAAAGCACCAAGATCACCGACCACACCTCCACCTAGATTGATCAATACACTATGGCGATCTGCCTTATGCGCCTGTAAGAAGCCCCATAAACCTTGACATGTTTTTAAATTTTTATTCGACTCACCCGCCTTCATCACAAATACACCATCTTCCCTGATCCCGGGAACAGCTTTCACCAGAGGCAAACATAGTCGCTTTGTATGCTCATCACACAAAACAATAACGCGACTGTATCTGTCAAGTCCAACTTCTTCAAGAAATTGATCTGCCCTGCCAAAAAAAATAGTCTCATGTTGGTATTCAATAACCATAAATTACGGAGTCGGTGAAACACTTACCACATGTGAAGTACTCCATGCTTGTGGCCGGTCTACAAAACCTTTTTTTGTACTTGTCCATACGCCATTAAATAAATCCGATTGACGATATGCTTCCAAATCTTTCATTGAGCCCCAATGACTATGCGTGTAAAAAATATTATTATATTTTTCGTCCTGCCATAATTCCAATTTTTTACATCCCGGGAAGGCGCGGATAAAGCCGGAATTTTGACGAAATAATTCTTCAAATTCCGAGACAAATTCAGGTGCGAAAACCATTCGAACGATACGTATTAACATAATATTAGTCCTGAAATTTTATTTGAATGACATCACCTTTTTTTATCCCAAGTAATTCATCTGCCCGCTGCAGGTTAACAGCAACTTCTAAATAACCTTGTGAATTAAAATTACATAATGGTGAGCCAATATCAACTTGCATGTAATGATCAGATACCGTGTGAATATGATCATGTCGATTAAAAAATAATGAAAATTGTCGACCTTGGCGAACACGACCAAATACATCTTTTTTGATATTCACGATGATATTTCCATATCTATCAATAAAGATGACTGAACCACGAATCTCGCTTGCTGCTGTTACCGGTTGCAAAATGAGTTTACACTTCATGTCGTCAACTTCCTGACCAATTTCTTTCATTTCTTTTCCATGGGTCAATCCAGAAACAATAGAGGCACATGTTTCTGTATAGTGTTCGTCAACTTGATTCGAATCGATGCTATATATTGGTGAATCCAGGTCTTCGAAAACAAGTGAGAAAACACCATTGTCCGGGCCTATAAAATATTGTCCTTCATGTTGAAAGAAAATTATTCGATTTTCTTTATCGTAATAATTGAGCACGTTAATAATATGAATGGACCGTGGCGGAAAATTAGCATAAGATGATCTGAGAATAAATGCGGCTTCATCAATATCAAAGGGTGCAATCTCGTGACTGACATCGATGAAATGAACGTCTGGTTGAGCGGAAAGGAGGCCTCCTTTTAGGCCAGCCAGCCGATAGCCTTTAGTTCCAAAATCAGTTATGAGTGTTACGATGTGCATGCATTTCTTTCAGCGTGCAAAGATATTGATATTTAAGTCGATCTAGTGATGCCGGGGAAATGTTCTTCATAGGCCTGACAAATCAATTTAGCATGTTTCTTTGACACAGGCTGAAGGATGAAGATGAGGGGTTCATTTAGCCAAGTGGAGTACGACAAATCAATGAAATCAAACAGGAAGTTGCTTTTTCGATTTGGGAGTGATCTCAGGTTATTCTCACCCATTCTGATCGAGTTACTTTTTCTTCTTCTTATACTTACCTGATTTCCATTGATCGATGAATTTCTTCCAGGCGAGCGGATTCAGAATGTTCATCGGGCGAGCCTGACCGGCTGCATAATACTCAGCCTGCTTTTCCTTTAGATATTCATTGTAGTTTTCCTTCCCATCATATGGCAGATCTTCGCGCATTTCTGCTAATACGGTCTGAGCAAGGTTCTTTCTGGCTCGATCTGTGAGTTCGTCCGTGACATCCATAGCGGCAAATTCGATATCAAAATGCTCTTTACTCGGCCACGGTAGAATGACGATTGGCTTGATGTTTATCGTGTCCTGGGTCATCATGATCATGGAAAAATATCGGTCTTCGGTCAACGAGTCCGGAATGTGAATGATGACATCATTGAATCCAAGATATTTAAATGTAATTTTTTCTGACCGGCGAACAGCCATTGAGAAAAATCCGTCAAAATCTGAAATAGTCCCGCGTGTGGTGCCCTCGATAAAAATATTGGCATAGGTCAATGCTTCCATCTTTCCACCAGTTTCATGAAAAATTTGACCGGAAAACTGAATGACATCATTTTTGGTATCCTGGGCCCAAAGCTGAACAGAACAGAATACGAACAATATGGAGGCTATAAGTAAACGCACAAATTGACAGATTTTAACTAAAAACGAAGATATGCATCAATAGAGGAAATATGCTTAAGGATTAACGTGGTTTTAACTTATTGGGCGTGACCATCGTGAAGTAACCGTTTACGGCTCACTACATTTCTGTGTTCCCACCGAATAGACTGTGTACGTTTGTGCTAAGTGTAAAATGGCTAGCTGCAGCCTGTGTATGGAATTTTCCAAAACCATAATCCAACTGCATTTTGCCGAGCTTTAAACCAATGCCAAATGAAAATCCTGCCAGTGTTCTAAAATCATCAAGTTTCAACTCTTTGGCTCTTAGATGATTATATGCTAATCTCAAATTCACATTTTCATTTTTTCCGATGTACATTTCACCACTAAATACTAAGTGCCGAAACAAGTCTTCAACAAATCCAGTATTGTCCCGGGGCTGATTGGCTCCAAAAATATTGTCATCAGGTTGATCATTGGGATCGTCGTATACAATATCCCATTGATGAAGATGATGCGCAATGATGGAAAAGCGGAATGGCAAATGTTCTAATCGACGTGAATAGCCTGCCTGAATATCAAAGGGTACAGATTCACGTTCATCATCAAAAGTCGATAATTGAACACCTGCGTTCTTTATAATAAGGGTTAAAACTGCATTTTTATCATCAAGATGAAAGAAAGCTGCAGCATCAAACGTCAACCCCCAACTAGTATAGCTTTCGAATTGAGAATTAATGATCCGCGTATTTACACCAAGCCTTAATCGCTCATAAAGATCTTTTGATGCGCCGATAGTCAGTGCAAATTCTTTTACACTAAAGTCCCCTTCTACGACGCCCCGGGTATTCGTGGCCTTAAAATCACCATAGTTGATGAATTGGAGACCCGCATGCATATTGGCTTTGAGCTTTTCAGAGGCAAAACCGTATGCTACTGATCCACGTGATATATCCGCCAAAAACAGATCATAACTTACTTGAATTTTATTCAGTGCTTCTTTTGTCAGAGAAGCCGGATTATGGTAGGCTGCACCAAGATCTCCATCTGCTATTGTAATCAGGTAATCTCCCAATCCGGTAGCTCTGGCATTGTTTGGAAGCTGTACAAATTCGTAGACATGGTCTCCTCCTATTTGTGCGTTGGCACCGGTTAAGAACAAGATCCAAAGAATAAATATATGTGAGCCGAGGCGCATTAAATAGCTTCTTCTTTTTTCCAAATGGTTCTACAAATACCTTTATCACACTCCATCTTCTTTACTAACGTACCTGACTCATTAAAAAGTTGGAGGAGGCCTTGTTCGAATTCACCATTGATGTAGGTTCCAATCGCACTTGTTTTCCCATTACTATGATATTCGGTAAAAGGTCCATTTTCAAGATTATCGTGCATGGTCACTTCATCCTTAATTCCACCCGCTTCATAGTATGTCTTCCAGATCCCTTGCATGACGCCGTTTATGTATTCACCATCAACTTTCGTTTGGCCATTTTCGTAGTATTTACGATAAGGTCCATTGTATTGGTTATTGTCGTACGTTTCATGCACCTGCAGCTCTCCGGAAGGGTAATATATCTTTCTGAATCCTTGATATTTGTTTGAGGTGAATTGACCTTCTTCATACAATTGACCATTTTCATAAAAGGTCTTGATCAATCCTTCTTTCTCTCCTGGATAATCAGATAGACTTCCAACAAATTTTTCTTCTGCACATGACAGAAGCAGAAGAAAAGAAAAAAGATGAAACAGCCAATAAACTCCGGATTTCAGTCGCATACGATACTTAATGCTTAGTGTTCACCGAATGTTGTGAGTTAACGTCACAAGAGTTTTGAATATCGTCCGACATTACCCCCTGTTAAAACCAATATTAGTAATACATATAGCGTTTGTCTTCGATTTCATTTTCGGATCGAACGGCTTCCCACAATTTCGCATTGACCTGATTCTTACTTAAAGAAGAATAGATTTTCTTGGAAACCGCTAAATCTGAAATTGGCGGTGCTGCTGACTTTGATGAAACTGTAATGTAGTATACGCCATCTTTCCCGGCTAAAGGTCCAACTGATTCACCATCATTAAGTGTAAAAGCTGTTCCTAAAATTGCAGGTTCATTTCCAATGCCGGGAATAAATCCACTTGCCATACCAACATTTTCAGCTTGTTCAACTTCAACTGCAAATTCCGTTGCTGCCACATTCATATCTTTTCCACTTAGCCTTGATTGTATGAGTTCGGCCTTCTTTTCATTTATTACAATTGGACTAATTTGACTTCGGAGTGAATTTACACTGGGAAGTTCTTCTGCGTCAATTTGCGACAACCCAACAAGGACGAGTTTTGAATTGTAAAATAATATCGGGTCTTTGTGGATATATACATCCGGAGATGTTACTCCTGTTTTAATACCCGGAGTAAAAACCCATCTAATGATCTCTCTTGCCGTAGGGCTGCTTCCAATTTCCGGAAACGTATAATCATTTTGTTGAAGTGCCTGGGATGTACCCATTTCTTTGCTAACATTTGGTAGGGCAGCACGGAGTTTTTCAAGACTACCATTTTCACTGATAAAGTCAAATATGCGGTCGTACTCCGCCGTCTGTGTTTCCTGGCTAGGAATGATGTTTTCGTAAAGTACACTGTATTGAACACCACGTTCTTTTGTTTCAAATTTCTGATCTATAACTTCGACCAAATGGAGTCCAAATTGCGTAACGACCTTATTTAACTCGCCTACCTCTGCTTGATAAAAGATCATATCATTAAAAGGTTTTACCATAGAACCTGCTGCTGAATATCCTAAATCACCACCTATTGTGCGCGTACCATCTGTTCCAAATCGTTGTGCTGCATTTTCGAACGTAGTTGTACCTGCTTCGATGGCGTCGATTAAAGAATCAATCAATGTGTTTGCCGCTATGAATTGATCTTGTGTTTGAACTTGTCTCAGAATATGTCTTGATTTGACAGAATCGGGTAAAACCTTGTTATCTAGTACCTTGATCACTTGATACTGCCCGTTATCCATGAAAGGACCATATGCCTTACCAACGGGCAAATTAAGGATAGTATCTGCCAGTACCTCGCTTACTTCTGAAGTTTTAAAGTAAACCGAATTGTAAATTCCATTGTGATTAACCACGAATGTTGAATCATCGTCTGATTCCATCAATTGATCTTTCAACTCAACTAATCGCTCGAAGATGTTTACGGAATCTTCTTTTGAAGGTAAGATGTCAAATGTCACATATTCAGCCAGGCGTGTCTCCTCGGGCTGTCTATACGTTGACACGTTCCGCTTCAGGTAATTCGACAAGTCCTCATCACTCATCGACACCTCAGTATCTTCAACGGAAGAGTATGGAATCTTAATGTAATCGAAGGACATTGTTCCTTTTTGCTCTGTATTCCTAATTTCTGCTAACCATGCCGGCGTATAGATCGCTTTGGACACCATAGCATTGAGCTTGTCCTGAATTCGATTGGCGATAATTTCTTTCTCCTGAACGCGCCAGAATGCTTTTTGATTGGGTTCAAGGTTATCGGATTCGATTCGTGTGCGCATGGCATTCAGAGATGCCCGATCGATTTGTCCTGTATTTTGATTGAGAAATCGTTGTGTGATAATAGGGCTTAGTCTATTTCCGAACTGTAATTCCATCAATTCGTCTTTACTCACTCCAAGGCCAAGCTTTTCAGCATATTGACCTACAAGTGTTCGTTCGACGAAAAAATTCCATAGATAATGCCGGTTGGCATAGGTGTTACCTCCACCGGTATAAAGTACTTGTTCAGCATTTTGAAATTCTTTGTAGTCTATTTGCTCTCCATTAACTGTGCCCATTGAAAAGTCACCGGCAGCGCGTTGATTGCCACCACTAGTCATATCCATGAGTATAAATGCCGCCAAGGCAAGACCTATAACTATAATCAGGAGCCAGGAGTTGTTTCTAATTTTTGAAATTAAAGCCATATTATTTTTTTATCTTATCTTTATTTAATTGGTTGCAAGCAAGATATATATAAAAAATAAATAATACATAACGTGCTGTGCAAAAGAGTGGCAAAGGTAACTTCTTTCTTGGTATTGGCAAAGTCGAGATTCACCATATATCATTCTTTCCTGGAAGATCATATTCCGTTCCATCGACATTGGAGCTTTTCGCTCGCTCTGCTTACATGACAAACAATATTTTAATTCCACCAGGAGTTTTGTGCTATACATGAATAATACGACTATTTTTGGTCTATGAAATGGATGATTGCAATATGTATGTTTTGGCTCGGGGGTTCAGCAATTGCCCAGATAACTATTGAAGAGCCTCTGGTCATGGATAGAATAATCCAAGACTACGCTGATCTATATGCCGCAGATGAAGAGATAGAAGGATGGTCCATACTAGTCGGCTTGAACAGGGATCGTCGGAAATTTGATCAGATCCAAAGTGGTTTCAGGTACCGTTTTCCGGAATTCCAAGAATATATTGAATGGCGTTTTGAAAACCCTTATTACAAGTTAATTGTTGGAGCATTTACAGACCGAAAGTCCTCCTTGCCACTTTTACATAAAATTCGCAAGTCCTATTCAGGAGCATTTCAAGTTAAAAACACATTTCCACGTGAGGACGTCATTCGTTTTCGCAGGCTTGTGCAATTATGAGTTTAAAACTATCGAAACGAGGAAAGAGTTTTGACTGGATTACACTAACTATTTATTTAGCTTTAATCTTTATTGGTTGGCTGATGATTTATTCATCAAGCGCTACTGCTGAATCGACATGGCTGCCCAATTTGACGGAATTACATGGCAAACAATTGCTTTGGATCATCCTTTCGCTCACTTCATTGTTAGCCACCCTTCTAATTCCATTTATTTTTTGGAGAAACTTTTCTTTTATTATATACTTCTTATCCTTACTTGTTTTAGTTGGTGTATTATTTTTTGGAAAAGAAATAAAAGGGGCACAGTCATGGTTTAGTATTGGCGCATTTACTTTTCAACCTGCAGAATTTGCTAAAATGGCTACGGCCTTGGCAGTTGCAGCTTACACAGCCAGCACCAATTTTAAAATCACAAATCGTCGTTCCTTAATTACCGGGATTGGGTTATTTTTAGTGCCTGCATTCCTCATCCTATTGCAACCTGACGCCGGATCAACTCTTGTGTTTTTTTCTTTTTTTATATTATTTTATCGCCTGGGGTTGTGGAATGGGTATTTCATCACCTTTTTTTCAGCGATGGCTCTATTTATTTTTTCCACTATCTACGGACCATTACTCGTATCGGTGGCGCTGCTTATAATTGCCAGTACCCTTCTGTTTTATAATTTGCAACTATCTTCCCCAATATATACAGTCATTTTCCTTGCCAGCCTCATTTCAGCTGCTGTTATAGCAGAACTATATGACCAAAAGACACTACCTATTATTCTAAGCACTGCGGTTTTCATTTTAATGGCAATCATCACGGTTCTTAATAAAAAATTCAAACTTTTAGGCATTATTACTCCATTGGTTATCGGTGGAGCATTATTTGCATATTCAACAAATTTTTTAATTAATAATCTACTCGAAGCCCATCAGCAAGAACGGATTAATGTGTGGTTGCAGCCCGATAAATGTGATCCTCGCGGGTCTCTTTACAACGTCATCCAATCTAAAGTAGCTATAGGCAGTGGTGGACTAGTTGGGAAAGGATTTTCACAAGGCAGCATGACAAAATTAAATTATGTGCCTGAACAAAGCACAGATTTCATTTTTTGCACCGTCGGGGAAGAACAAGGGTTTTTGGGTGTATTTGGTGTGTTGATTTTATATGTCGTCTTCATCGGACGCATATTCATTTTGTCAGAGCAAAGTCGAAAACCATTTATTCGAAACTATGGCTATCTTTTAGGTGGATTATTATTCTTTCACTTTTTTATCAATATCGGGATGACCATGGGCCTGGTCCCAATTATAGGAATTCCATTACCATTTTTAAGTTATGGCGGCAGCAGCCTCATCTTCTTTTCGATAATGATTGGTATATTTTTACGACTACAACAGGATGATCGATAAAGAAAGCACGTGAACGCTTTATCCAGCCGCCATAAATCTATGTGTGAATTTCCAGAATGTGGATTAAAAATTGATTGACCGCCTATCCCTGAGGAGCTGCGTCTAAAATCTCTTTATTGGCCTTATCCTCGAACATCTTGAAATTTTCATTGAATGCCTTGGCTAGATTTCGCGCTTTTTCATCATAGGACGATTTATCTGACCATGTTTTTCTCGGATCCAATATGTCACTAGGCACTCCGGGACAAGAAGTAGGCATATTTAATCCAAAGATCTCGTGTGTCTCATAGCCCACATCATCGAGGCCACCGGTTAATGCCGCGGTTATCATCGCACGCGTGTATTTCAATGAAATTCGCGACCCTTCACCATATTCTCCACCTGTCCATCCCGTATTTATCAGCCAGATTTGCGTTTCATGATGTTCCATTTTGTCACCTAACATTTCAGCATACTGCGTCGGGTGCAGTGGAAGAAACGGTGCGCCAAAACATGCGGAAAATGTAGTTAGTGGTTCATTAATCCCATCCTCAGTTCCAGCCACTTTTGCCGTATATCCGGAAATAAAATGATACATAGCCTGGCCCGTAGTCAATTTTGAAATTGGAGGTAATACACCAAAGGCATCAGCCGTCAGAAAAAATATGTTTTCCGGATGTCCTCCCTGTGATCCCTCCATCATATTTTCAATATGATAAATGGGGTACGATACCCGTGTATTAGGTGTCACTGAATCGTCCATAAAATTCACAACACGGCTTCCTTCAAAAAAGCGGATATTCTCCAAAATAGCGCCATGACGAATAGCACGATATATATCCGGTTCTTTCTCCTCGGTTAGGTCGATGGTTTTTGCATAACATCCCCCTTCAAAGTTAAAGACGCCATTCTCTGACCAACCATGTTCATCATCCCCGATTAGTTGTCGATTGGGGTCTGCCGACAACGTTGTCTTACCTGTACCTGATAAACCAAAAAATACGGCCGTGTCACCATTAGCTCCAACATTTGCTGAACAATGCATGCTCAGTACATTATAGATGTGCGGTAGGATGAAATTGAGCGCAGAAAATATACCTTTTTTTATCTCGCCGGTATACGCCGTGCCACCGATTATAATCGATTTTCGTTCAAAATTGAGAATTGCAAAATTGGGCTGTCTCGTTCCATCTATTGCCGGATCAGCTTTGAAACCCGGTGCGCATAAGATATTCCACTCCGGATCAAACGATAGAATTTCTTCTGAACCAAGTCGCAAAAACATATTATGCGCAAATTGATTGCTCCATGGATACTCAGACACCAAGCGAATATTCAGTCTATACTTTTCATCGGCACATGCATACACATCTCGAACATAGATATCCTGTTCGTTTAGGTAGGCTGCCACCTTGTTGTAGAGCACGTCGAACTGCTCCGGCGCATAAGGCATATTAATGTCATTCCAATCAACTGCGTCTGTTGAAACCGCATCTTTGACGATGAACCTATCTTTTGGAGAACGCCCGGTAAACTTGCCAGTATCCACACAGATAGCACCAAATTCACTCAAAACCCCCATGTCCTTTTTAATCGCATGCTCTACCAGAGCCTCAGGTGAGAGATTCCAATAGGTCATTTTTGATGTCTTGATCCCGATGGATTCAAGGTTAGCCGTGGGATTGTGTTTTCCTACAATTTTCATGATCGCGAAATTTGATTGAAAATAGATCGCAAAGGTAGGTATTAAACAAGCTAAATTCTGTTAATACAGCGGCAAAATCGCCCAAGTTTTATCGTGCGTGTTTCAGAAAATGTGTTGCCGTTTTTCGTACATGGTAATATGGTTCTGGTATTCCATTAAAGCTTTCGTAGAATCGACGCACACCTGGGATGGAAGACCCTTCAAAATCAAATACTTCAACGGATTCTTTATGTGTCCTAATCAATTCTGTTATAGCCATCGAGGCGGTACCAACGGTTTTGGATACCGGATCCAATTCAATTGGAAGTAGATAATATAATCGGTCTCCATCGAGGCCATATAATAAACAGTAAATAATATTTTCTTCTTGTGACACACTTACAACCCCAATGCTGCCATATGTTTTGGATGCATTTATGAGTTTATTGATACGATCTAAACTTGGAAGATTTCCGTCTGTTAGTTTTTCAGATATTAATTTAGATATGGTTGCCCATGTATCGAATTCCGACAATATTAAATGTTCGTTTTTGGCCTTTTTTAAATCTCTTCTTCGATTTTTCGAGAATTGTGAAATTAAATCATCCATTGGTGCTTGAATCGGCAAGATGAGATTAGTTTTTTCCTTTGCGGTTTTAAGGGTGTTTGGGCTATGAAAAGTATAGTCCACGTGAATGTGACGGTAAAATAACTTCTTGAAATAAGCGTCAGTTTCTACAGGCTCCCTGGAAAACACACCCAATTGCTGAACCATCAGGGGTTGATAGACATATGAGATGCCCCATTTTCGGCGAAAAGGGACTGGCATAACGGCCTCATAATCACCCATTACCAAGGCATACCAATTATCACACATGGCATCGAGATACCATGAATAAGCGTAAATTTTTCGTGCCAATGATTGATTGATGCACCGATCATAAGCTGTTACATCAAGTCGATCTCTGGGAATTGAATGAATCAAATTTGCCACAGTCCAAACCTAATAAAAAAAGGGGCGATCAGAAATCGCCCCTGGATTTATTATTGTAGACTAGACATTTAGTCTGTTCGTGGTTTAACTACTGCAAGATTACATGGTTCTCTTCCACCATTTTGCGGATGTTGATCAGAGCATATCGCATACGTCCTAATGCCGTATTAATACTGACTCTTGTCAACAAGGATATTTCTTTAAAAGACATATCGGCATAATGGCGAAGCATAACGACCTCGCGTTGCTCAGGTGGCAATTGGTCAATGAGCTTTCGCACTTTTGCATGGGTCTGATTTTTGATCAGAGCATCTTCACAGTTCGGATCTGGGTTTTCAATGACATCAAAAATGTCAAATTCATCCGTTGGATATATGACAGAACGCCTTTTGGCCTTTCTAAAATGATCCACGCACATATTGTAGGCTATACGCATAGCCCATTGCTGGAATTTGCCTTCGTGGTTGTACTTTCCTTTACGGATTGTCTTGATAATCTTGATAAATACTTCCTGAAAGATATCTTCTGCCTGACTTTGGTCTTTGACAAATAGATAAATCGAAGTGTAAATCTTGTCTTTGTGTCGATTTAGGAGGATTTCGAAGGCCTTATCCTGGCCATCAAGATACTGCTGTATCAGGTCCTTATCGCTTAACTCGCTAAAGTTCATAGTCTAAAAGGTTGTCTTAATGAATCTAGTTTCGAGTAAGTTTTCTAAGCGATAAGCGTATTATTTTGATTTGATACTAAGTCAGTAAATAAATTATGGTAAGTCGAATATATGGCACATTTTTATTTCCCGTCTGTCTTAAGCATTTTGTTAACATAAAATTAACGAACGTCACAAAGAGGAATGTACTGCTTTTAAAACTTCAAATATCATGCCATTTGTAAGAATACTTTGACGCCTCCAAACTTCTGCTCATCTTTATGGGTTTGAATAATTTGAAAGTACGTGCCGCGCAAAAAAACTGTTAATCAAGCCAATTTTTCTGAAAAGAGTGGCATCTGGATCAAAGGTGCCAATATGCACAACCTCAAGGATGTTGAGGTGGTCATACCTAAATATAAGATGATTGCAGTTACAGGTTTATCTGGAAGTGGGAAGTCTTCTCTCATTATGGATACACTTTATGCGGAAGGTCAGCGACGATATGTAGAAAGTTTGTCGGCCTACGCCAGACAATTTCTTGCTCGGATGAAAAAGCCTGACGTAGATTTCATCAAGGGCCTGTGTCCTGCCATAGCGGTCGAACAGAAAGTTGTAACGGGCAACTCCCGCAGTACTGTTGGGTCAATGACCGAGCTCTTTGATTTGTTACGTGTTCTCTATGCCCGCATTGGGAAAACATATTCTCCGATTTCAGGAAAGGAAGTTAAACAGGATACCACAAGTGATGTCGTAGACTATGTAGCGAAACAAAAGAAAGGGAGTAAAATTCTAGTGCTCTCACCACTCAATCTGCATTATTCAAACAGGTCATTACGGCAACAGCTCGATATTTTAGTTCAGAAAGGGTATGCGCGCGTGCTTTTAGATGGCAACATGGAATACATTGACGAAGTATTACAATCGCTATCAAAGGCTGATTTGGATAAGAAACTGGAAGCCTGGCAGGATCGTATGTCCATTCTCATTGATCGGCTCGTCACCGATGCAGATGATCTTGAAAACATGAAGCGATTAGCCGATTCGATCCAAACGGCCATGGCTGAAAGTGAAGGCGGTTGTGTTATAAAAATAATCGATGGAAAAAGTCGCTCATTCAGTTCCCGTCTCGAAATGGATGGTCTCACTTTTCCGGAGTTGAACCCACAACTTTTCAATTACAATAACCCCTATGGAGCATGTCCCAGCTGTGAAGGCTATGGCATGATGATTGGAATCGATGTTCGAAAAGTCATCCCGGATGAAAATAAGAGTTTAATCGATGGTGCTGTTGCCTGTTGGAATGGGGAAAAGTCCGGAAGCTACTTACAGGCATTGATCCTGGCTGCTGAAAAACACAAAATCTCAATTCACAAAGCGTATAAACAACTTCCCGAGAAAAAAAAGGATCTCATTTGGAATGGAACAAAGGATTTTGGAGGCATCTATGATTACTTTGACGATCTTGAATCCCATTCTTATAAAATTCAAAATCGCGTTCTACTCGCCCGATTTCGAGGCAGGACAATTTGTCGAACCTGTCAGGGACATCGTTTGCGCAAAGAATCGACCTATGTTAAAATTGGTGGAAAGCATGTTGGAGAGCTGATCGAGCTTCCATTGAAAGATTTACAGACGCATTTTGAAGAACTCCAATTTTCGGCCTACGATAAAGAGGTGAGCAAACGCCTTTTATATGAAATTAATACTCGACTAAGTACGATGAATCGCATTGGGCTGGGTTATCTAACATTAAATCGTACGGCTAATACACTCAGCGGCGGTGAAACACAACGCATTAATCTCACCAGATTACTGGGAAGTAATTTGTCCGATAGTCTCTACATACTCGATGAACCCAGTATCGGCTTACATTCAAAAGATACTGAAGCCTTGGTTGACGTGCTTCATGAATTGAGAGACCTTGGCAACACAATCATCGTGGTCGAGCATGAAGAAGAAGTCATACGTAAGTCCGATCATATCCTAGACATGGGACCTGGGGCAGGTATCCACGGTGGCACAGTGCTTTATAGTGGCTCTTATGGAAAATTTCAAACCGGAGCAGACACACTAACCGCCAAATACCTTGAAGGCAGTATGCGTGTCACCCGCGAGCAAACCGGACGTCCAGTAACGAATAAACTACTGTTGAAAGGAGCTTCTCACCACAATTTGCAAAATATAGATGTCACGTTTCCTTTAAATATGATGACCGTCATAACCGGTGTTTCTGGTAGTGGGAAATCCACACTCTTACAAGGCATTTTGTATCCCGAGATGCGAAAACGATTGGGTCTTTCGATCAAAAGCCATGCGGGCTGGTTTAGAAGTCTGGAAGGTGATTTAGGGCTTGTTTCAGATGTTGAATATGTCAGTCAAAAGCCCATAGGTCGTTCCTCAAGATCAAATCCCGTGACATATATTAAAGCCTATGACGCGATCCGGCAATTGTTCATGAAACAGCATTTGTCGCGTGTACGAGCATATAAACCCAAGCACTTTTCATTCAATGTAGATGGCGGTAGATGTGACAACTGCAAAGGAGAAGGTTCGACCACAGTAGAAATGCAGTTTTTAGCCGATATCAATTTAACCTGTGAGGTATGCAAAGGCCGTCGATTCAAAGATGAGGTTCTTGAAGTCCGAATTAATGGAAAAAACATTTATGATGTCCTTTCCTTGAGTGTAGAAGAAGCCATGGAATTTTTTACAGAATTCCCGGAAATAGTTTCTGCCCTACAACCTTTGATGGATGTCGGCTTGGAGTACATTCATTTGGGACAACCTTCTTCAACACTTTCAGGAGGTGAGGCTCAACGACTAAAGCTGGCCTATTTTTTGTCAAAAGAACGGCACAATGAACATATCCTGTTTCTATTCGATGAACCAACAACAGGATTACATTTTCACGATGTGAATAAATTATTGGGGGCTCTGGATATGTTGATTGCCCGCGGTAATACTGTCATAATCATCGAACATAATATGGATGTTATTGCTAACGCAGACTGGATAATCGATCTTGGGCCTGGTGGCGGCGATGAAGGCGGAAACCTCGTTTTTGAAGGTTCTGTAAAAGAACTATTAAAAAATAAAAAATCTGAAACCTCCAAATATCTCCGACTTCGTCAATCCGTTTGAATTTATTACGCTCTTCAATATAATTGACAAATTTTAACTTCAAGTCTTTAATGATTATATTTATTATTCTCATTGCTTGTATAATTCGTTTTTGTCTTGTGAGGCAAACCTGTGAATTACATTTCAAATAAAATATTTAATAAAATAAAAAATATAATCATTATAGTTTATTCATATCGGATTACATGATGGGGACTGGGGATTATAATAGTGTAGGAATAGTCAGTTAAGCAACATCAATTTTTTTGTGCTTTTTATGCAATTCTCTGGCAGACTACACAGATCGAATGTGATATGCTTATCTTCGAATGGGTTGAATAGTGGATACCATTTAAATTAAACGATATTTGCATTTCTTTATTTGAAATTTCGTTTATGTTGCAACAAAAGACAATCTGGATTACGGGTGCCTCTTCAGGAATAGGAGAAGGGTTGGCCTTGGCTTTGAGTCATGGCAACAACAATTTAATTTTATCGGCAAGAAGGGTTGATGAGTTGAATCGTGTAAAGGCAAATTGTGGAGGAGATAAAGATCGTATTATGATCTTGCCAATGGACATGAATGAACGTACTGGTATGACGAGCCTTGCTAGTCAGGTGAAAGATAAATTTGGTGTTCCGGATGTTGTCATATTAAATGCCGGAATAAGTAATCGGTCCTATATCAAGGATACATCTTTTGACGTCTTTCAGCGTGTTATGGACGTCAACTTTTTTGGTAACGTCTCGCTGTCAAAAGCAGTAATCCCTCACTTTATTCAAAATGGAGGAGGCCGATTCGTCATTATTTCAAGTCTTAGTGGAAAATTTGCTTCCCCGGGTCGTGGAGCATATGCCTCTTCAAAACATGCCTTGCATGGATATTTCGATACTTTGCGCATGGAACACCACCGGGATAATATCAAAGTCTTACTAGTCTGTCCGGGTTTCGTCCAGACAAAAGTCACAATAAACTCCCTTACCGGAGATGGGAAACCACAAGGAAAATTGGACAAGACAACAGCAAATGGTATGCTCGTTTCCGAAGCTACTGCTCGAATTATTCGAGGTATAGAACGCGACAAACAAGAAATATCCTTCGGTGGTCGTGAACGGATCGGTCTTTTTATCAAACGATTTTTTCCTTCTTTACTGAATAAAATAGTCTTGATGTCAGAAAAAGAATGGAAATTGGACAACACAGTTGACAAATCATGAAATTGAACTCACTCATTCCAGGTCTTTTGGATATAAATAGTCGCGCCTCTGCTGCCATCATGGAGGTCTATCAGGAATTCAATGCCGGTGACGAAATAATAAAATCAGACGATTCACCTTTGACACAGGCAGATCAAAAATCTCATCAAATAATTATGGATGGGCTCGTGAAGCTGACCCCTCACCTCAATGTTATTTCCGAAGAGCACAAAAATCTGCCTTTTGAAGAGCGCAAAAACCTCGAATATGTTTGGTGCATTGATCCACTCGATGGAACCAAAGAGTTTATTAAAAAAAATGGAGAATTTACCGTCAACATTGCTTTAATCAAGGATGGGGTACCCATTCTCGGAGTGATGGGGGTTCCGGCCCAGGATTTTGCTTGTTACGCGTATTTGGGCGGTGGAGCATATAAGGTACAGGATGAAACAACGGAGCAACTTCATGCAAGCTCATTTTCAATGAAGCAATCCGGATTAAGATTGGTCGCATCAAGATCTCATCTCAACGAAGCAACGCAACAATTTGCGGATCAGTTGGACGATGTGACTTTTGTTTCCAGAGGAAGCGCTTTGAAATTCTTGATCATTGCTGAAAAAAATGCTGATATCTACCCAAGACTTGCGCCAACAATGGAATGGGATACTGCAGCAGCACATTGCATTCTCGAGGAAGCTGGTGGATTGGTTATTCGACATGATAACAGGCAACCACTACGATACAATAAGCAAACCCTGACCAATCCTCATTTTGTGGCGTTTGGAGATGTTCAGAATCTAAGTGCCTGGAAGGAGGACTAATCCCGATAGATTACACTTTGCCAAACCTTCTGTTTCGATTCTGGTAGCTTTCGATTGCCTCATACAGATGGTCTTTTGTGAAGTCGGGCCAGAATATAGGTGTGAAGTAAAATTCTGAGTATGCACTTTCCCAAAGTAAAAAATTGCTGAGACGTTGTTCTCCTGATGAACGTATTATAAGTTCGGGATCAGGTATTGCTGCAGTACTTAGATTATTTGAAATGCTTTCTGCTGTAATCTCATTTTGACTTAACTTTCCCAAAGAAATCTGGCTCGCGATTTGTTTTACCGCGTTTGTTATATCCCACCTCGAGCTATAGTTCAATGCCAGGACCAATGTCATGAGGTCGTTCGATTCTGTATTCTTAATACCATCTCGTAGAGCGGACAGTGTACGTTGAGGGAGTCCTTCAAGGTCTCCGATGGCGAGAAGACGAATATTGTTCTTGTTTAGGGTGGCTATTTCAGTCTTCAATGTATCGACGAGCAAGCCCATCAAAGCATTAATTTCGAAGCGCGGTCTTCCCCAGTTCTCCGTTGAGAAGGCATACAATGTAAGATACTTCACCCCCAACTCTGCACAAGCCTCCGTAATTTCCCGTACTGCTTTGACACCATTACGATGGCCAAATACCCGAGGTTTACCTTTTTCTTTGGCCCATCGACCATTTCCGTCCATGATGACAGAGATGTGTTTTGGTATATTGTCTTTATCCATTGTATCGCCGTCTATATTGCTCTTTTCGCATAACGCTATAGATGTCTAAAAATAGCAATTGTTGAAGTATAGCGTGGTCATCAAGCCTAAAACTTCTATTATCATCTTTTAGCCAAATCAGTAGCATGAACAACCTCCATATATTTCTTTAATAAACTGTACTATTATGATCAGGTGACATTATGGTGGCAAAGGATTAACCGAATACTTTATAACGAATTATGGCTGAAGCAACCTTATCCTCCTTCTGCGCAGGCTGTTAGACAATCCAGGGGTAGTCCATTATAACGGATCAAAAATCAATCTTCGAATTGTACGTCAGGATATATTTAGTTCTCATTCCTTCATTGGCCCCGGTATTCTATGTAGTTTTATAGTTAATTTTTCAGATGAAAATCTGGTATACTCATTCTTCAAGGATTTGATAACATTTTCTCAATTACTGGTGTTGTTTATTGGTGGTGGCCTGGGCACCATCTGCAGGTACCTTATCAGTCTTTGGACAAAAGACTCAGCTTTGTCCATACCCCTTGGTACACTCCTGGCTAACATCATCAGTTCGTTTTTGATTGGATTATTTGCTGCTTACTTAATGAAACAATCCAATGACACCTTACGATTGCTTTTCATCACGGGTTATTGTGGTGGTTTCAGCACTTTTTCAACATTTTCAATGGAAAATTATGTGCTACTTCAGCAAGGCAAGTGGCTCGAGCTCTTATGCTACATCGCCATCAGCGTCATTGTCTGTCTCTTTTCTGTCTTCCTGGGGATGAAGGTTGGAGGGGCCTAGTTGCAGTCATTTAATCTATTGCACCTGATTATCTCGCGCTTCACAGAACTTTCAAAGGATGTCTCAAACATATTAGCGTTCTCTATTTGTGTTGTTACGCCAAACCTGTCTCAATTTATGTGAAAGAAGATCGGTTATTTTCCTAGTTGTCATATTTAACGCTTCCACACCATCCATTTTAATGTCTTTATAGAGGAACAATTATTATTCGTCGATTATCGTTTGTATCTAACATTTGACGCTATACATTATGGCTTAATTCGCGTTTTCCATTTACTTTAAATTAAATCTATGCAAAAATTGCAAACATTTTTTCTGTATTGTTCTGGTGCTGACAATGGTATTTTGAAGCGAGCTCCAATTGAACAAAACAAGTATGTCGGTATTGGTGCCACTATCTTTTTTACAGGTATTTTTGCTTTCATAGCAAGTGCATATGCGATTTTTACTGTGTTCGAATCCTATATCGCAGCTATTACTTTTGGTTTACTTTGGGGTTTAATGATATTTAATCTTGACCGGTATATTGTATCGACACTCAAGAAAAAAGGCGTTTTCTGGCGTGATTTTATGACCGCTACACCTCGCTTAATATTAGCAATTCTCATTGCTGTCGTCATTGCAAAACCTCTTGAGTTAAAAATATTTGATAGTGAAATTCAATCTGAACTCGTTCTCATGCAGCAAGAGAATTACAAGAAGCAAGAAGATTTGGTTCGTGATCGATTCACTACAGAAATAGAAGACAACAAGGCCGCTATTGCCTTATTAAAATCAGAATTAACTAATAAGTCCGAAGTCCGAGATCAATTATCAGCAAGTGCCGTTGCGGAAGCAGATGGAACAGGTGGTACACTATTACGCAATATGGGTCCTATTTATCGTGCTAAAAAAATAGAGGCCGACAAAGCACAAGAAGAACTCCTAGCACTGGAAGCTATCAATCGACCTTTAATAGATTCCAGAAACGACAAGGTAAATGAACTTGAAACTGCTCTTCAAACAGAAATGACACGATTGGATAAAATTAAATTATCCGGCTTCGCTGCTCGCATCGAAGCGCTGGATCGTGTAAGTAGCAGAAGCGACGCTATATTCTTTGCAGGAGTTTTTATTATGCTTCTTTTCATAGCTATAGAAACTGCTCCCATATTTGTTAAATTGATAACACCACGAAGTCCGTATGATTATGTACTGGACAAACACGAACATGCTTTTGCTATGAATCATAAAGTCATAACGACTTCCTTGTCCAATGTGACTAAAAATGAATTAGCTTTCCAAATCGAATCGAACAGCCATAAGACAGAATTGGCCATTTTAGCAGAAAAGGAATTGGCAAATCAGGCCGTCCAGGAACATGTCGAGCGCCTCAAAAAACAACCTATGTTATGGAAAGAATTGTTGCGAAAAGGAAAATTATATGGGCTGGAATAGAAATTTTGCCCGCTAAACATATACCTGCATTATCTCAATAAACTAACATTTCCGTAAAGATATTCGGCGGCTTCACAATTTTCATTTTGCACTTTGAGTAACCATACGTATAGTCCAGTGGGTGCACGCTTGCCATTTGTGGTGCCGTCCCAAGCCGCTTCATACTGCTCTGCTTCAAATACTTTTGCTCCCCATGAATTAAAAACTGTCAGGCCATAGAACATTGGAAAAGTGCCCGGAAAATTCGGTTGAAATTTTTCGTTTATACCATCATTATTAGGAGAAAAAGCAGTTGGAAGATACACATCACCAATATTAAATAATTGGACAATTATCGTGTCTGTTTGTGGGCAGTTGGCATCGTCCATTGCCCGTGCAACATAAACACCGGATTGATCTATATTAAACGTTCTTGAAACACTTCCATCAGGCCAGGTCGTGTTATTAAACGGACTAATCAATTCTGTAGAATTTGAACAAATAATTTGGTCTGAGCCTAACATATCCTGGATAATTGATCCTACCGTAATATTATACTCAACGATCGTGTCGCACGTATTTGACAAATCTACCAATGTATCAAAATATGTTCCGGATGTCGAAAAAATATTTCCGTCAATTTCCAATTCTTCCCCACCACAAATTGAAAAGTCTCTAAAAATGAACGCATCCGTGTTATATGTTAAGACGATTGTATCGGAAAATTTGCACCCATTCGCATCCGTAACGGTTAAGGCATAATTTCCTTCGTCGAAGGCTGTGATCGTATTTAATGTGCTACCATCCTGCCACAAGTACGAGACAAATCCGGTATCCACTGAGAGGATTGTTGAGTCGAGCGGGCATATATGGATATCCGGTCCTAACTCAACATTTGATACAGGTTGACAGCAACAATCATTTTCCAGGTCCGGGTCATCACAATCGAAAAATCCATCTGCATCGTCGTCAATTCCATTTCCGCAAATTTCTGCTACTACGGATGATAAGGCACAAACAGCATCAATTTCTGCTCCAGGAGCTACTCCACAACCAAGATCTATACTATCTATAATTTTTATAGCATTGAACCGCAGTTCGCCCATTGCAAAGCCGGTAGCGAAGGCATCGATGTCAACTGAAGATGTTGCCCCTTCGATTTTACCAAACTCGTAATAGCCATCTGCATCGATATCCTGAATTCCTTCACCGATTAAAGCATTTCGGGTAAAATCATCAAATGGTTGTAGTTCGACAAAAGAAGCCTCCACAGCATTACCTATTTCGAATACCCATACGTCTCCCGCAGGCGTACCTGAATTGATCACAAGATTATTTACGAATCCGAGTTTGATATATCCACCATCACCCAGTCCAACAAAATTCTCTTGACCAATATTTCCGGAGTTATCACTGACTCCCAGTGCCAGATGAGGTTTTTTGAAAACCAGGACATCGAGGCAGGTGGGGCTATACTCGATGACTATATCGGCGAATGACAATCCATCTTCGAGACATGTCAGACAACCATCATTTGGCAGGGTATCACACTCTGTATCATCACAATCGATTAGGCCGTCACCATCATTGTCTATCCCGTCACTACAAAGCAATGCCGTATTTTCTTGAGCGTTGACCCAAAGAGGCGCTGCCAACAGACAGATGAACAATGCAAAAATTATGAATGATAGTCGTTGAGCCTGATTCATGTCGAAAAGTACAATATTAATTTTTCCAAGACATTAGATCGATACATATTAAACGACAAGAAGCCAAAGACTAGGCTTTGGCTTCTTATTTTTTTTCTAAAGATAAACTTTGTTTACTCTAGTTTGAATTTCACAGGTAAGTTATACTGAACACGTACCGATCTTCCTCTTTGCTTACCGGGAGTCCATTTTTGTGGCATATTATTCATCATATTCACCACGCGGAGTGCTTCTTTTCCACATCCTCCGGCCACATCACGAACAATTCTAGGGTCGGTGATACTACCATCTCTATCCACAACAAATTGGATTACAGCAGTTCCTTCGATTCCATTTTCCTTAGCAATAGCCGGATACTTAATGTTGGCATATAGAAATTTGAGCATTGCTTTTTGAGCACAAGTTTCTTTCTCTTTATTTCCTCCTGCTTCATTTTCACAACCGGGAAAACGCGGTCGTTGTTCCACAATTTTGAAGATCTCTTCTATTTCCGGCTCCGGTGGTGGTGGCGGAGGAGGTGGAGGTGGTGGTGCATCCTCTATTTCAGGTGGTTCTTCAACTATCTCCGTTTCTTCATCAATAGACTGATCCTCAAACACAGGTTGTTCCTCCTCTATGATCTCTTCTTCCGGCACCTCTTCTATTATTGGAGGAGGAGGTGGAGGTGGAGGTGGTGGTGGCTCTGCTGTTCTTGGTGGTTCGATTTCAATTTCTTCTTCATAATCCAGGGCTCCTTCAGGGATATATACTTCTTGTTCATATCGCGTCCAGCTAAAGGCCAGTACCGTCAAAAGAAGGGATATCGCAAGTCCAAACAACCAAATCGGTCGACTCAGGTGAAATGGATTGACTTCCGGGTATTTGTTTCTCGCAATTAATGGAGAACTGTATTTTTTCTCATGCGCCCCTTCTTCTATTGTCGATCTCACTTTACTTGCGAACATCTTTCGCAATAAGAAGACGACGGCAGTGATCAGCACAACAATGGCTAAAATCAGCCATCCAATGGTACCTCCTTCAAATGCTATATCCATAATTCCTTTATTTTATTTGTTTTATAAGAACGATGAGTGCTGCTAAAACCACACCAATCGTATTCGCCAGAATGTCAAAAATATCAAAATATCTTCCTGCATTCAAATTCGATTGCAAAATTTCCGTTAGTACACCCAGTCCGATCGAAAAACAAACGCTGGTTAGCAATGCATGTTTTCCAACCTGTTTTAGGAGGTCTTCACGCACTATACTCAGATACATCAGCATACACATTACAAAATAGAAACATAGATGTACTACTTTATCAAGCTGAAAAAGACTAAGCCAGTTTGCTCCATGAAAATTACTTCCTGGAATCAATGATGCAATCAAAACAATGAACGTCCAAACAGCAAATCCTATACTAAAAGATCTTTTCATGCTGTCTTATGTTCATAGATGCGATGGAAAAAAGAAAGGGTGTATCACTGAAGCTTTTAAAATGTAAATCAGTAGGAATTAATTAGGCACTGGTCAGTGCTTCATAAGCACCCGAGTCCATCATTTCATCCAATTCGGCCATATCGGATATTTCAATTTTGACAATCCAGCCTTCTTCATAAGGATCGGTATTAATTATTCCTGGATTGTCTCCTTCATCCTCATTGAGTTCTGGGTTGAACTCTATTATTTTACCTGCCACAGGCATATAGAGGTCGGATGTCGTTTTTACGGCTTCAACCGTTCCGAAAACTTCATCTTTCCCGAGCTCTTCGCCTACAGTTTCGACTTCGATATATACAAGCTCTCCCAATTCTCCCTGAGCAAAGTCCGTAATACCGATTAAGGCTGTGTTTCCTTCGTGGATTTTAACCCACTCGTGCTCTTTTGAATATTTTAGGTCAGTAGGAATTGTCATTTTGTATAGTTTAATTTTGTTCTTCCAAGAAATTTTTCACCCACTCAATCGTCACCGACTTAGGTCTTTCCAGTGGGAATCCCAGCGCGCGCGACCAACATAAGGCTGCTGCTACTCCCAGGGCCCGAGAGACCCCGAAAAGAACGGTATAAAACGAATATTCTTTCAAGCCATAATACACCAATAAAGCGCCCGAATGTGCATCAACATTTGGCCATGGATTCTTGACTTTACCCAAACCCTTCAAAATATCAGGAACGACATCAAATACTTTCCAAATTGTGTTGACAATATCACTATCCTGGATGTATGCTTCAGCAAATCGTTTTTGTGCGATGAAGCGCGGATCCGGCCTTCTGAGAACAGCATGTCCGTATCCCGGGATAACTAAACCAGCGGCTAGTGTGCTATTGACATATTCTCTGATTTGATCATGACTTGGTCGTGAAGTACCCAGGGCGTCAGTCATTTTAAACACCCATTTGATCACTTCCTGATTGGCCAGGCCGTGCAACGGACCGGCTAAAGCGCCGAGGGCGGCAGAAAATGTGATGTAGGGATCTGCTAATGAAGATCCAACCAAATGCATCGTATGTGCACTTGCATTTCCACCTTCATGGTCTGCATGAATCGTCATATATAGACGCATCAAGCTTTTAAAATCTTCTCCGGGAATGCCAAGCATGTGTGCAAAGTTTCCAGCCCAGTCAAGAGAAAAATCGGGCTGTATATGCATGGAATTGTGGTACGAACGACGATAGATATAGGCCGCTATCCGTGGAAGTCGCGCGATGAGATTCATGCAGTCTTCATAGGCGGCATCCCAATACTCGTATTTACTGAGGCCTTCACTGTATCGTCTGGCAAATTGACTCGTGGTTTGCATAGAAGTAACAGCGGCGTTGAATTGGGTCATGGGATGTGTCCCCTCAGGAAAGGAGTCAATGATCTTAAATGTATGTTCAGGAACATTGATTCTACTCGTCCATTGATCACTCACCCATTTGATCTGTTCTTCATTTGGAACTTCACCAACAAGCATGAGCCAAAACAGCCCTTCAGGTAGTGGTTCATTTCCCTTTTGAGGTAGAATCTCGCGTAACTCAGGTATTGAATATCCGCGGAATCGTATGCCTTCTACGGGATCAAGTTCTGATGTCTCCCAGATCATGCTTTTTACTCCTCTCATTCCTCCAAAGACTTGCTGGAGTGTAACTTCGCCTACGACCTTGTCTCCATGCTCTTTTAACAAGGCTTTTACCTCTGTTCGGAGCTCTGACGATTTTTCAAAAAATTTCTGTTTTAAAGGATCCATGTGTTATATATAGGGATTATGTTCAAATGTTATTTGTTACGATTTAGAGTACCGCTAAAATACAATATTTTTTCGAGCTCGGAACTGCGACAGAAGTGTAGATGACTGGTTAAAATGGCAGTGAATCTTCTAGATCAAGACCAATCACATTTTTCATGAAAGAAGTGCTATGAGAAATCAAGTGAACCTCAAAATTCACATTAATTCACTGTGATAATCCAACTAAAACTAAATAATGTAGGATTTCTTAGTCAAAGGACAAAGCCAGTATTATTTAGGCCCAGCTAATATTTCTTCATATTCAGCTTTGTTTTTTAAAAGTGCAATTGCTTCAATTAATTCGGGATCGGTGTCAAGTCTTTGCTGGATTTTACCTTTTTGGTAGTAATATCGTGAAACAATATCTTCTTCGATTTGTCGTATGATCAAATCCTTATGTCGATTTAGATCATTTTCTTTTTGACTTTTCAATTCACCTTCAAGATTTTTTAGAATAACCGCAATCGATTCATCTTTCGCTTCAGTTTTGGATTTAAGTTTACTCAGGATTTTTTCTGCGTCATTTTTATATTTAAATTGATTGGCCTCTAAATAATTTTTGAATTCTTCATAATCCGTAAATCGAAAATCTTTTGCAGAACCAATTTCTTCATGATCAAGTACATATTGATTCACATAATTAAAAATGAGAAATTGTTTTTCAAGCGCCTTCAAAATGGCGGGTTTTTCGGGTGACGCGAATTGTACATCCGGGGTAACACCGCCACCATCCAGCACCGGTCGCCCATTTTCTGTATAAAATACTGCTCGAAGAGAATCAGGAATATTCAGTGGCTTTCCATCCTTATATTCTTTTCCCTGGATACATCTACCTGAGGGAATATAATATTTTGATGTCGTAAGTTTCATATTACTATTATATCCAAGATTTTTGAAATTTTGGACAAGGCCTTTC
Organism: Saprospiraceae bacterium; assembly: GCA_965249735.1. GTDB lineage: Bacteria > Bacteroidota > Bacteroidia > Chitinophagales > Saprospiraceae > JANQSS01. Next base: position 258,333 of record CBDFMS010000021.1, read on the forward strand.
CCAAAGCTTCGATGACCCATAATTACTCCTCTATCCAAATCCTGGATTACCCCGGATACAATTTCCGAAGCTGAAGCACTCATTTTATTGATCAGCACAACAATTGGTGTTTTTTCATCCATGGCTGGTCTGGTTGTTTTATAACTTCTATCACGTTCTTTTACTTTACCTCTTGTAAAGACCACTTCCTCTCCTGCGGGAACAAATAGGTTGCAAATGTTTATTGCTTCTTGCAAAAGGCCTCCACCGTTGTCACGAAGATCAAGAATTACACTTTCCATTGCCGGATTATTTTCTTTTAAAGAAATCAGTGCGTTTGCAATATTTTTCCCGGCATGAGCAGTAAACGTAGTCAATACGATATATCCAACTTTCTCATCAACCATGCCCTTATAGGGTACATTGGGTACATTGACTTCAGAGCGATTTAATATCACGTCACGGGTCTCCTTAGAACCAAACGATTGGATGGTAACCGGCAAATCTGTGCCAGCGGCCCCTCGAAACATGGCGCGTACTTCGTCTTCGGCTTTGTCCACTGCAGATTGGCCATCTACCGTGATGATTTTATCGCCGGCTTTCAACCCTGCATTAAATGCGGCAAAGCCTTCATAAGGCTCAATGATAGTCAGATAAGATCCTATCTTTTGCGCTTGCGCACCAATGCCATCATATTTACCTTCGGTTAGAAACCTATAGCGTTCGATTTGATTCGCGGAATAAAATAGTGTGTAGGGGTCCAATGAGCCCACCATGGCATCCAATCCAACTTTCATCAATTTTCCGGGATCCAGCTCATCGACATAGTTGGCGTTTAACTCCTGATATACCTTGGTGAAGATCTCTATGTTCTTTGTGATCTCAAATAGCTTGTCATTGTTGACAAATGCTGATCCTAGAACGAAAGTAGAGACCAGAATCAAAGCGGTGAGTGATTTTTTCATACTATAAATTTTCGATGCAATGAGAACGCGAAATTAAGGAGCAGATTGTATTTTCTCCAGATTCATTAATTACAAGCACCTATTCATTCAATCGTGTAAGTTCGTATACGTGAAGGAGGGGTAGTGACTTCGATGCTTTGAACTGTGGCACTGTCAGGTGTTCTCGCATTACAAAATGTTTACATATATTTGTTAATCCCTCAAGAAATTTAGACTAAATGGAATTTATACAGTTGATCATTGCGGCAATCATTCCTATGGTTATGGGGTTTTTTTGGTACGGTCCACTGCTCTTTAAGAATGCCTGGATGAAATCTGTTGGGATGACGGAAGAAAAAGCCAAGGAGAGTAATATGCCGATCATTTTTGGACTTTCATTTATAATGGCATTGTTGCTCGCGTTTTTTGTGAGTCACCTTGTGAGACACGATCCGGCGGGACTACATCCTTTTGTTCATGGCCTTCTTCATGGTTCTATGATTGGGATATTCGCTGCAGTGCCTGTATTAGTGACCAATTCTCTATTTGAGCAAAAGTCAGTATCAAACATGCTGATCAATGCCGGATATTGGATCCTGACTATTGCCCTTATGGGCGGCTTACTTTGTGCCTGGCAGTAGACAGAGATCATATAAACGATGTAAATACAAAAAACCAATATTAAAAACGCCTCTTGAGCGATCAAGAGGCGTTTAACTTTTCGGTTTCAATTACGTACTACACTGTCAGTAAATCCGCATTTTTACTTATTTCCAGAATACGATCGATCTTGCTTTGTGCCGGTGAGAGCTTGAGCGTATTCAAGATACGTTTGGCTTTCATCAGGTCCTGGAAGCTTTCGTTATAAGATCCATCGTCTTCCAGCTGATAAGCAATTCCATAATCTTCGGATCGGCTGGTTTCGTGGTAAAGGAATCGAACTAAGTCATTTTCTGAGTAAGATTGCATCATATAATATAGATTTTGCCTTATAAACGAATCTAGGACAAGGCATTATTGTATGATTAAATGTTAATGTTTTGCAGAAAGGCAGCGTTTTGGCCTTTTTGATCGATTCGCTACTTCGTTTTGGGCTACTCAGCTAATGGATGCACGATTTTTTGAAAACGCGGATTATCCATGAGGCCCTGAAGATCGGGGTCGTTTTCAAATACGTTGTTCGTATAAAATTTAGCTCCTTCATCCACGGCCTGTTGTAGTAGTGTCAAGGCTCTCTCTTCTTCAGCCAGTTGATAATAGATGCGTGCCTGTGCATAGGGGACAGCTCCGTAATCATACGCACGTTTCAAACCTTCCAGGTCAGCAATGGTCTCCCAACTCTTTGCATCTGATCCCAATTTGGCCTGAATGACTCCGATCTGGCTGACAATGCTCGTAACACCCGGATAAGACTTATTTGCCTGAATGAAACTCGCTTGAGCCTCATTTTGGTTTCCTTTATAATAATGTGCCCAGCCAATAATTTCAGGGTCAGTTGGATTCGCATCCAGTATTTTCTGTGCGTATTGTGAGGAAATCTCAGTGTTTCCAGCTATAAAGAATTCACGAGCTATTATATAATATAATTGATTCCATCGATCATTTGACAAAAGTCGAAAACCGTCTTCGATGAGAGTCTCCAATGCAGCTACATCATTTTGTCGGCTCAATAATTTAATATAAACAGAAAAGAACCACTCATTTCTAGACTTTTCTGGAACTGCATCCAGTATTTTTTTTGCTTCATCAAATTGACCAAGGCGAATATAGGCAGCTGCCGCGAGCCGATGACTCACAAAACAATATGCACAATTGGTCAAGTCCAGTTCATCAAATGAGTATTTATTAAATATTTCAATGACCTTTTCTGATTCATTTACAGCCTCTAACGCATGTACGACATAATCCGTCGTGGTGAAAAAGTCGCGTTCGTATTCTTTCATATCGTCAATTGCGATGTGAAAAGCTTTTTTGTTTTTTCCCTGGAGATTTGCTTCTTCTATTAAAAAAGTGTTTCGCTCATAGTTTGACAAGTCTTTGACAAGTGGCCTCACGACATTAACCAACTCTTTTCTTTTTTCATTTTTACCCTGGTTATAATATTGACCCATCAGCAAGAAATACGAATCCAGGAAATTAGAATCAGCTTGAATTGATTGAAGCAAATAATCCTGTACGAGGGAATCATTTTCTTCATAAATATTTCTAGCTTTCATGTAATATTTATACGCTTCAAAATTGGGCATCGACAGCAATAATTCATCGTGTGCTTCCCAATATCCATTTACCAAAGAAGATAATTTTTTAATTCCAGCTGACGGATCAGTAACGGAAAATGCTACAGGTTTAAATGCGTACAGAACATTTCCATCATCCACTTTTTTGATGAATGCGGAAAATTCCACAGAATCCTTTGAAATCCGACTAAATGAGCCGTCCAGTATATTCAAAGCTTGCACTTGTTTGGCGAAAACATTATTTATCTCCTGTCCTGCTGAGGCTTTAGCTAACTGTTGTATTTCATTATTTGAGTGAAAGGCCACTACATTGGCATTCTCTGTCTGTAGCAAGCCCTTGGTCAGCCAATGGGCTGACATGTCTCCAATGTAATCCAATTCAGAGTTCCCGGTAAAGTTTTTAAATGGGGGCACGGAGATACGCTCTTCTACTATCCTTGATTTATTCTGAAAAATGGATAATCCGCCAAAATAATAAAACACCAACGCCGCTATAAGAAGCATTGATCCAATAATTCGGATGAAATTATTAGATACGCGTTTACCTTTAGGACCAACTAGTTGTTTTTTGTTGGGCATAACCACTGAAGGGTGGTCTATGCCAAATATTTGAATAGGTTCCTCTACATTTTTGAATTTGTACTTCCCAAGTGCTTTTGCATTGATATGCCCTTGGTTCTTTAATTCTTTCTGAACCTGCTCACTAACCAAAATATTACCTGAGACGCCAATGGACTCAATCCTGGAAGCTACATTGACTCCATTGCCAAAGATCGATCCATCGCGCATCACTACATCCCCAAGATGAATACCTATTCGTACGGGAACTATGTTATCATCAGAACGGTATATTTTCTGCATTTCTATAGCACACTGCACGGCGTCAACCGCGCTATCATAGAAACTAAGGCTACCATCGCCATAAAACTCGATGACCTCACCGTTGTTGGCTTCCGTTTGGGCGTGTAAGGTGTCCCGATGTGTCCGAACGTAACTTAATGCCCGCTCTTCATTAGCAGATACCAGAGCTGTATACCCTTCGATATCTGTGAACATTACGGCAGCAAGGCGTCGTTTTCCGGTCTTTTCCATCGTTAAAATTGAAGCCGGATAAAGATAGTATTTCTAGTATAGGTGCCGGGCACTTCAGAAGTGCCCGGCACCTATCTTAGAAGTGTCTTGCACCTAATCTTCTGATTTTATGTAACTTTAGAAACAATTATTCATCAAAACTACTTGTCATGTCATCCAAAAAATTGCTAATTGGCACACTGATCGCCTTCGTTTATCTTTTCCTGATCGATTATTTATGGTATGCTCAATTAATGAGTAATTTCTACACCGACGTACCTGGTGTAAATCGTGTCGATGTCTTGATACCATGGATAGCGCTTGGACAATTTTTATTAGGGTACGCTTTTTGTCGTCTCTATTTAAAAGGATTTGACGCTAATTCTCCGCTCGTCTCCCAAGGTGTCAAACATGGTTTGATGATAAGTATACTGATGATTTTCTCAGTTGCATTTATCCGTTATGGTGTCAACGAACATGCACCCTTATCAGAATATCTTGTAGATGCCTGCTATCATACAATACAATTAATAGTCCTAGGTATCATCATCGCGTTATTTTTTGGCGCTGAGGGTGGAAGACCAGGTCAAAGCGGCGGTGGGGGAACATAGGCCCCTGGTATTACATTATATCTACTTTTTACTCTAATTCCAATTGGCTGACAATGCCAAAATGGTGGGCTTTTATCGATGACCGATATTCCGGTTTGATTTCTCTCAAGTTAAAAATCGGTTGTAGCTCTACACTTTTGGTTGTGGCAAATAAGTCATGGACTTCGGCATCATTGCCAGACCTTGTGGAATTACGGTACAACCGTTTGACCATTTGGCTGGCATGATTGCTATCAACATCTCGCGCATCCCCTGAAACAATGACATATTGAGTTTTTGGGTCCGGAGAAGTATTTAATTGTGTCAGAAACTCTGAATCAGCACTCATTTGGCCAAGTGCCGGAGTCAGATTGCCTGCAAATTTTAATACTTTTATTAATAACCCACTACCCGGAATAATATGCGGCATAAAGTTGGCCGCAACTTCCAATATGTTGAGCGCGAATGACCTGTATTCTTCCACTTTTCCAAATAAGGAACCCGCATTTGGTGTGGCGATCATTGTCAGATTCTGAACGAAGCTATTCCCTCCTTCTTGCTCGACCAACCATCGACCGACCAGACCTCCGCAGGAATGTGCCACGATATCAATTGTCTTGTTTTCGTGGCTATCCAAATTTAGGTTTTTTAAATCTTTTTTAAGTTGTGCGGCAGTCTCTTCCATTGGTGTATTCAGACATTCATAGTCATATGCCAAAACACAATCATATTTTTTAAGAAATTCCGGATTCCTGGCTCCAATATCTTTACACAAAGACAAGCCATCACCCATAATACCATGAAGAACCAATAGAAATGATTTGGAGGTCATGACTCGCTGAGCCATACCGGATGTGGTCAACACCAATTCATCATTGTCTAAATCCAACGCAGAAAGGGTGTTTGTTTTTTTGTCGTCGAGGACGAGCTTGAAGAAAGCTAATTTCATAGATGAAAACACCCCACGTTCTCCCATATATTCGGCTGAGTCTTTTCCGGCATCTACCAGGGTTGGCAGTCTATCGATCGAAACAGAAGATCCTTTCTCATCTGATTCGCTATCACCGGCTACACGAAAATATGTTCCGTCGTATACCAGTGGAACGATCATTTCATTGTCTTCACAGGTCTGATCTATATTGACTTGCAATGGGTTCTTTTCGAGTTCCTCTGCTCCGCCGTGCCGTACATTTTGTAATTCCAATAATTGCGGCCCTGTCACTTTCGTGTCCGCTCTCAGATCCACCAGGTCGAAGCCTTCGTGCGCAAGTAATGCCGCGTTATCCTGAGCCGCCACTTCATGCGTTGAAACTTCTACCGGAGCAAGTACAACATCCGCCTGAATTGAACTTGAACCTGCTAATTCAATTTTATCGTTCAGACGAACAGCTTCAGTTGCATCAAGGCTTTTTTCTTGCCGGCAAATAGTGATGGCCATATTTATTGTGGTCCAATCATCGGATATTTTATCCGGTTGCCAGGTTGATAGGGCAGATCGGAAGTTGCCCAATTTACTTTGAAGGAATTGAAAGTAATCGAGTTTTTCAGTAGTAACCAATAGTTTGAAGTGCGAGGTAAGTGAAGCTTCATCTTCCCCCGGACCAAATCCTCTGATCTCCTTCCATAGTGCTTGTTCCAATTCGCTGATATTCTCATGTTCTGAGGCATAAAAAATAACCTCGCCATCAGGACAATCGATCGCGAAGTTTGGTTGCATATACATGAGATAGAAAAATAGATCCTGTGTGGTTTTATTTATTTTAACCTTGGGCATAAAACCAAACTGTCCTCCGCGACTATTACCGGGACTTGCATATAATTTGACATGATTACCTGTATGCGTCGTAATATTTCCCGCCGTATCAAATACCTGCAATTGCAGTTCAGCCCAATCTCCAATTTTGGAAGCTTTATTTTTATTCTCAAGGTGGAGAAAACTATACCACTTGCTCATTTTTGATAAGGAAAGAAATATACTTTCATACACCTCTTTCAAATCGATATCATCGCCATCCGAAAGTCGGATTTCCTGGACGATGGTATTTGTTTTTAAATCAGTAAGGGTGAATTGATTTTTTTCGGAATAAATTTCAATTGAGGCATCATCGTTTTTGTCATCCAGCGATTTAATATGGCTGTTTTTTGGCCATTCGTTTTTTAATCCAGTTGTATGGTCCTGATCTCCATGTACGTACACCCAAACCGGAGGGGCAGGAAATGACATAATTACACCACGGTAATGATCTTCTCCCGGTAGAATCTCTTTCATAGTTGACTTTAGTGAAAAGGAAAAGTCAATATCCAAGGCACTTCGTTGAGCACCAATTGTTTTCAATAGGGCCGTGCCCAAAACTTTGTTTTGTGGAAATGAACGTATCTCAACTTCAATCGGTTTTTTGTTGTCAGTGGGCAGGCCATGGATCGCACCACACCGGATATACCATTTGTTTTTTTCCATAAACACTTCATAGTGTTGAGGATCGCCATATTCTTCCCCCGCAAGAAATCGCGTATATGGATTAAAATTTTCGATGGAAGAAAAATCCGGCGTTTGGTTATCTCTGATATGTTTAACACTAGCTCTTGTACGAATAAACAAATCCGCATAATTTATCTGTCCTCCGGACGATTTCAATGCCGTGACCAAACCGCTTGTAAATGCGCCTCCATTATTTAAATCTCCGGCCCGTTGATATGTCTGGCATGCAGATAAGACGACATGGGGGCAAGATGGTACTTGAATATTATTTCCCTGTTTGCCGTAGTACCCTTGTATGTAGGAATCAATTGGTCGATCGCGACCTGAGGCTCGCGCATTACGTGTCCTGATCATATCCGGTTCCCCGGCATCACGCGTACCGGAGCCGGAATGGCAACAATCGAGTGAGACCATAATGTGCGGTGCAGATGCCTTTTCGCTTCCGTCGGGATAGGTAGTGGCCAGCTGATACAATAGAACTGCCAATTCTTTGTCAGCCAAATTGTAGACGCCACCGACACCGCTATCGCAACACCACAATGTCTGATCTTTACCATTGGGCTCTAGTGATAAAAATTCGGTAGCACTTTTCTCTTCCGATCCGTGGCCACTAAAATGAAACCAAACCATGTCCTCTTCGCCGGCATTTCTCAAATGATTTTGAAAGCCGTCAATAATATTGGCGTAGGTCGCATCACCATCCAACAGTTTTTTAACATGCAAATTGAATTGATCAGCGTGGTATTGATTAATATATTTTTCAACTTTATTCACATCCTTTATACAGCCATAAAGTGGTGTATTCGGTGGATCGTATTTATTAATTCCAACCAATAATGCATATAGATTATTCATAAGTATTGTTATTCTAAGTATTTAATTGTTTTTTACACATCTGCAAGAACATGCATGATTCCATGGCACCGGACTCGTGATATCGGCAACAGTTTCTTTAGCGTATTGTGTAATATTCATGATGCGTTTTCCTTGAGTCCAATAATGTCCATTATTTAATTTAAGAAAACTCGAAGGAGTAAATTCTTTTGAATCAATATAATATTTTCCGCCAAATTGCAAATTTAATCCGGAAGAACCGCCGGTAATAAGTTTTGCTGCCAGCGGATTCTGAAATGTATGTGCCTGGCCTTCATTTATTGGTAATAAGGGGTAGCCTAAGTTAGCCGCCAATAATTCCCAGTCCTGAACTGAGGGCAAAGTCCACCCTCCTCCTCTTAATCCTTCACATGCTTCAACTGCTCCTGCATATGAATAAAGTTGTCCAAGTTGTCGACTTTCAACAGCATCCAGGTCATTTAATAATGACCAATCAGTCTCATTTTCTGACACATAGTTCATGTTCAATGCCATCCACTCTGTATTTCCGATTGTTATTGTTGAATATAATTCACCGTCTCTGTCTTCCACCTGATTCTCGATATTTTCTTGAATCGGATCTTCATCTCCCCATTTCGAAGCCAAATAAAAAATGGTAATAAACATGACGGCCATGATTAAAAAAGCTCCAAGAATAATAAAACCCACAGACTTTACAAACTTGGTATCCTGAGTTCCTATCGTCGAGGTTGACACTTGTTCAGACGATATTGTTGATCCCTCATCAGTGGTATGTGCACTTACCTTATGATCTGTTGATTCAGCAACAGTATTCCGTACAGGTGCATCTTTCTTCCTAAAAATATATTGCCCTCCTCCATGTCCGACTCCGTACATAGGTCGCCCGTCAGGAAGTTGTTCATAGTTGGAAGCGGTCTCTTCGATTACGTGGTTGACAATCCGACTAATTGGTATGTACTCAGCTTTTGATGTTGTCAGAATATTGAGCAAGCTTTGCGCGAATGGACTGTGTGCTCCCGGATCACCATCATATACCACTTCATCCTGACGACCTGAACAGAGGGCCCAGCGGGAAGGACGATCGCTTAGTTCGTCAGCCAGATCCGCTGATCTGAAATTTCCCCGCATGAAGATGGAACCCGAAAAGCAGGCATCAGAGAATAGTAATATGTGTTTGGCATCAATACCTCCTACATAGTCCCGAATGGTCGAGTTCAAAATATATCGTGAGGACGAACTTTCTTTGCCATCATGAGGAATCCAATAGCCAATGTTAATATCATTATTAACACGACCATGGCCAGAGTAGTAAATTATTAATTTATCATTTGGTCCAACATTTTTCCCAAGTGTATCAAGTTTCTCAATAATATTTTCTTCGTTTGCTTCTTCATCGAACAACGTAATGGTATGGTCCAAATCAATGTCATATAAACTTTCCAAAACCGCCTTAATATCCTCTATATCCCGGACTGCATTTGTCAAATTAGGAAATTCTAAATATGTATTGATCCCGATGCCGAAGAACCAGGATTTTCCCTTATTTTTCCACTCTGAAAGCTCCCCTGTGGGCATGAATAATTGTGCTTTTGTTGCTGTAAATTACGATTAAATTCAAAATTTCATTTACCTTACTCGACCTTTTAAACCCTGGCCGTAAAAACCGAAATAAAAGTTTGCCCCATAAATGAAGAATACCAACACGGTGTTTTTGGCATTCGCTAATAGCGATACGGAGACCCTCCATACACTACGGCAGGAAGATGATGCCGTTTACGAAATTTTATCGCCCCTGGCGCTCAAGGGCCATTTTCTTATTCATCGAGACTCGAAGGCGACTACATCAAGCATTACGCATCACATAGCACAATACAAAGATAGTATCCGGATATTTCTATACAGTGGACATGCCGGTCGTGATAAATTAATACTTGAAGATCAGGAGGCCAATGCTGCCGGCATCGCTCATCTTTTAGGACAATGTCCAAGATTGCGTCTGGTCTTTCTTAACGGCTGCTCGACAAAAGGTCAGGTTGAAAACCTTATTAATAACGGTGTGGCAGCAGTTCTGGCGACCAGTGTGCCGATTGATGACATGAAAGCCATGGAGTTTTCTCGTCGTTTTTTTACTGCACTACATGATCAAAATACGATTCGGGAAGCTTTCGAACTTGCCAAAGGAGATTTGATGACCAAATATCCGGATGTCAATCCAAGTATCCATGGCAACCTGAGTTCCTGGAGCCAGGAAGCACCTGAGACCTCTATGTGGGGACTCTATGTTGGTGCCGATGAAAAAGTACTGGATTGGAAGTTGCCTGCTCAATCCGGGCAACGTGTCCAACGCAAGTTTACACCAAATGAATTGATATTTAGCGCACTTGTTGATGCGCTTTCTCCATACAACCAACAGTTTGCCAAAATCAAGGAGAACGAGGCATTCGGGATTCGTACAAGTGCCGGAAAAAAGTTCAATTTGTTGATGGCCTCTTTACCCCATATAATTGGTGGTCAGTTAGCGAAAATATTAGCTCCACCATTGGCTGGAAGTCAAAGTACATCCCGCTATTCTCAACTAGGGAAAGACAGGCTCAAACAACTCTTAATTGTCTACAACACGCTGATGGAGTTACTGGGTGTCACCATGCTGGCTCAATTTTGGGAATTAAAGTCGATTGGCACTGACCTCAAAGTCTCCAGTCAGGATGGCAATGAAATCGAGCGTTTCATGACGTTGAGTCTCGAAGAGCGCAAATCATACCACTTTTCTGTCTTGTTTGCGGCGATCAGAAATACCCTGGACCAAAACGCTGTTCCATATTTTATTCCTGAGTTGAATCAATTCGCCCAAAAAATAAATAGTGACCCAAAAGCAACTGAAGCAATAAGGTTTTTAGATCAATTAAAAGGTCGTATTTACGATCCAAATTTAGAAGATAGTGAAGCTGTGGAAATGTCGATTGATGCCGAACAGTCTTTGGCTGTCTTGCTGAAGCATATTGGTTTTCTGGCAAATTACACCTTGGCGTCAGTAAAGGATATTTCGGTCCTGAAATTTCGACATATGGCTCGCCCTCGGTTCGAACACCACATAGTCAAATTGGTACAAGAAGGGGCTTCTGATCCTTATAACGACACTGATGTAAACGAGCAATTGCTGGATAGTAAATCTGTATTGATTTATAGCGATACCGATGAAGGAAGGAAGTTTTTGAACCTAAGTCCATTTATTCTTGATGAAAATGCTTTTGACCCTGATGCCAGCATCAACAAACTTTTTCTATTTCAAACGTATGACGAAGCTACAGACACCTATTCGTTTAAACATATTTATAAACCAGAAGACCAGTTCCTAACTATCGATGATCAGTTTGAATATAGGATTGTAAAATTACAATTTGAAGCCTTCCGAAATTTCCTCACCCAAGTTACCAATGGCTAGCCATGAGAAGTCCATTTAAGTTTCTAAACGCCTATACCGTTTCCGATCGAGAACATTTTTTCGGACGGGATGAAGAAGTGAGTACCCTATATAATATGGTATTCAAAACTAATTTAGTTTTGGTTTATGGATTATCCGGAACCGGAAAAACAAGTTTGGTTCAATGTGGATTGGCCAGCCGTTTTGATGACTCGGAATGGTACCCCTTTCTCATTCGAAGGGAAGAAAATATTAATGATTCTTTGTTCAAGGCGACAAAAGTGGCACTCGAAGATGAACAAACGAATAATATCGTTGATAATATTCGCCTCATTAATGAAAATTACTTTCGACCGGTTTATTTAATTATTGATCAGTTTGAAGAATTATTTATTATTGGTGATAAGGAGGAGCAGATTGCATTTATTGCCAATTTAAAGGCAATTATAGATGCCAATTTACCGTGTACGATTATATTGATCATGCGGGAAGAATATATCGGACGACTCTATCCATATGAGCAGACTATCCGGTCACTTTTCAATCATAGATTTCGAGTAGAACCTATGGGATCACTGCGTGTTAGGGAAGTGATTTCGAAGTCCTTTGAAAAATTCAATGTTACCGTGGAGGCACCTGAAGATGCTTCATACCAACTCATTCTCGATAATATTTCAGACGACAACAATGAAATTGCACTACCCTATTTACAAGTCTATTTGGATACGATTTATCGTGATGAATATAAACGCACGTTTGGGGATCAAGAAGTAAGTGACACCTATCCAGTTTTACCATTGATGCGTGACGAAATAGCATCAGCCGGTAGAATTGAAAATGTATTAAATAAATTCCTTGACGAACAAGAGGTTGATATTTACCATAATATTAAGGAGAAGTATCCTGAATTTAAAAGAGAACTAATTTCAGAAATATTAGATGTATTTGTAACGGAAGAAGGAACCAAGAGGCCGATGGCAATTTCGAGGTCTGGAACAGAACTCGAATTTTCAGATGCAACAGCGCAGCATTTTTCAAAGATAGATCAAGAGGTATTAAAAGAGGTTTTATATGCTCTTGAAGGTTCGCGATTACTTAGTATTGGAAATGACAGTATAGAATTAGCGCATGACAGTCTTGCTGTTTTGGTTGAAGAACGTCGAAGTGAAGAACAAAAACTACACAACCAACTCAGAAAACGACTTGCTAACAGTTTTGATGAGTTTACGACTTCAGGCACATTTCTTTCAAAAAGACAAGTGGAAAGTTATGAGGAGTTCCTCCCTACCTTGCAGCTAGCTCCTGAAATTAGCGATTTCATCGAAAAAAGTCGAGTTGATATAGCGCGACGTGAAGAACTCGAACTGGAAAATCAACGTAAACAGCTTGAAGCAGAACAAGAGATAAAAAAAGCTGAACTCGTTCGTCAGAAATTAACGGCTGAGAAAAAAGCACGCAGGCGACTAGGATTGATCGCAACCATTCTCGCGATTGCGTTGCCCATCATTGGGTTCACGACCATTAAAACGTTACAGGGGTTGAAAGAAGTCGAGGCCCAAAAAGTAGAAGTCGAGGCCCAAAAATCAAAAGTTGAAGATTTGTTGGATGAAGCTAAAATAGATAACCTGGCCCTTTCAAAACTAAACAGTGAATTGTCCTATGTCAAGTCTATTCTTGACACAATCAATCAAGCCGGAATATCCGGAGACTCACTTTATATGTTCGTTACACAAGCCATATCTTCGATTGATGCCGTTCAGGAAGATGAAACTATAGAAGATGCAAAACCGGAGGGTAGTCATGTACTGAGAGCATTCACAACTGATAGGCGCGGAGGAACCATAAAAAAATCTGTGTATCGTCCAGGCAGTGTGGTTTTCATCTATAGTTATCTTAATATTCCGCGTGGTGGTGAAAAAATCTCCATGGCCTGGAAAAATCCAGATGGCCGAGTTTATCATACAAATTCGGTTACTATGGGTTATAATTGGTCCGAGGCCGGTGGTGAATTTTGGACGGCAAAAGGTGGATTAGGCAAGAAGGGAATGTATAAAATAGAAATACTAAATGCCCTCCAGGAGGTCATTCATGAGATAGATTTCGAAGTCCGTTAGATCCATATTGTAGGTCATGAAAATCTGGGATTCACATATTTTACACAGATTACTGAAAATACGGCCTGAAGAAGCACAGCCATTTTTCCATTTGTCTTCTCATGCTTTTTTTAATGGGTTTGGGGTTGCGCTGGCTTTCACCACCGTCAATACGATCGTGTTAGATCGACAAGCGGTTGAAATACTGCCTTGGATATATTTGGGAGCTTATTTTTTATTGGTCTTAGCTAGTATAGGATATAACAAACTCGAACATGCTTTTCCTCCAAAGCGCGTTTTTGCTTATTCCCTCATTCTTTGCATTGTATTGGCTTTTGTCATGGGGTTTTTATTAAATCCGGAGAATCCACTTCGCTATATCGGACTAGCCTATTGTGCATATTATCTCATTTATTTATTAACAAATCTGGATCTGTGGGGATCTGCGGCTCTTGTTTTCAATGTGAGACAAAGTAAACGATTGTTTGGACCACTTTCTTCTGCTGAATCCCTGGGATATATTATTGGCTATAGTATCACTCCATTATTTATTTCCATGATTTCGGAGCAAAATGTCCTGATCATCTCTGGCATGAGCTTTCTTGTTTCATTGGTTGTTCTGTATTTTATGAAAAATCAATATTTGCATGTTCAACATGAGGCAGCAGGGACGAGACATGCGCATCACGAAACGGCACATCATCATGACAATCAATCATTTTGGTCCAGATTGTTTCACAATAATAATTACATCAAACATTTATCCTTATTAATTCTTCTATCAACCCTGGTTTATTACACCTTGTCATATGGGTTTTTGAGTCGTGTGCAAGTGCATTTTACTGACAAAGTTGAAATCGCCACGTTTATAGGGTTCTTTTTAGGCGGGGCAAAATTTCTAAATCTCCTTTTTAAGCTTATTGGTACTTCTCGTGTTTACACAAAATATGGCGTCCCTATGGGGTTGTATTTTTTACCCACGACTATCATTGTAATTTGTCTCGCTGGATTGTGTGTTGTTATCACGGGGTACAAAGACTCATTATTTTATATTTATTTATTTTCTCTTTTATATTTTCTTGATAAACTATTTCGATCATCCCTTTCAAAACCCTCCTTTTTAATCTTATTTCAACCCTTAACGCCAACACTTCGGTTAGCTGGTCACACGATCACAAAGGGTTACTTTGAGCCATTGGGTATGGGATTGGCCGGATTAATAATTATTCTTTCCCAATACCTTGGTTGGTTTAGTCTGCGTGCACTTGTATTTTACATATTGATCTTTAGTATTTGCTGGGCACTCGCATGCTATTTGGGTATACGACAATACCTGGCAGAATTACAAAAAGCACTACACAGTCGTTTATTCGGGAGTACGTCATTTCAGTTATCCAAAAATGAAGTAGACCTCATTGTTGAGACCAAACTAAATAGCCCTCAGCACATCGATCGCCTATATGCACTCAGTCTGCTGGCCGATCAAATACCCAAGGAGCAGGAAAGTGATCAATATTCTATCCTGTTATCCGGAGATAATCCGAATATAGTCGTCAGTAGTTTAGAGGCCATCGAAAAACGAAAAATTCCTGTTGCACAAGACGTTATTCTACCGCTCTTACATTCTGAAGAAAGTCCAATTCGGGAACAGGCGGCATATACGCTGTCGGCCTTATATGATGAGGAATCTATCGATGTATTGACTGCGATGATTGAAGAAAATCCGGAAAAGAACACTTCTTTCATTGGAGCTTTAATTAAATATACTGGATTGCGTGGCACCCTCGCCGTCGGACATAAGCTAATACAACTTACAAAGTCTCCTGATGCATCAGATCGGGTTCTGGCAGCTGATATAATTGACAAGACGGATAATCCGGAATTCGATACCATATTGAAGGATCTGGTCAACGACAATAACAATGAAGTTGCAGCTGCGGCGATTGGGGCATGCGGATCAACTACTGGAATTGATCTGATTGAAACCGTTATTAATAAAACGAAGCAACGCCATCTACTACTTCCTATAAAAAGGTGTGTAAGCGCAAGCCCAGAGAAGTCCGAAGAGGTTATTTTGAACGTATATCCGGACGCAGATCGCCAGAAAAAACGAAGACTTATCGAACTTTGTACAAAAATTGAATCATCAACAAATATTGATTTTTTAGTTTCTTTGCTTGGCGATAACGACCCCACACTTTCTACCGAAGCAACAGATAGTCTTTATACGCTGGGATATTCGGTAGACAATTCTAAAAATGCACAGGTAGTAAAAGATGTAATTTCGACAAAACTGAAATCCCTGACTAATTTGGTTTTTTACTATTCAAATACTGTTGAAGAACCTATGTTAAATAGTGGGATTAGGAATGAAATTCGCGAAATTTATATCGTTCAGATATTGAGACTTATGAGTTTTTTATTTGATCGGGAAGCCATTGATAAAATAATTAAAAATATGTCGATGGAGGATGAGACAACAGTAGCAAATGCCATCGAACTGCTTGAGAATATGATGCCAAATAAATGGTCGCATCAATTTGTTCCGGTCATAGAAAAAATGAATAGGACACAAATTGAGGGTACGGGTTCTGCCATTGACACCGTAAGTGATTTGATGAACAGTGTTGTAGATGAGTCTCTATTGCTAAGTGATTATTTAATTGGATTAATCATTCGAACCACGAGTAACCTCGGCATCTCTCCTATACCAGCATTTGTATCCGCCGTCTCTCACCGCGGATCAAATATTATTTCTGAAGAATTAGATCGCCTTAATCAATGACCTATGGAAAATACTATTGACCTTGTATTTACTTTGAAGCGTGTCCCTCTCTTTGCTGATATACCGGATCATATCGTTGCAGAAATCGCAGCACTAATTGAGGTAATTGACGTAAATAAAGGTGACCAATTCATTCGCAAGGATGACCTAGCTGATGGTTTATATGTGATTAAAACAGGTCAGGTCAAAGTTCATACGGATAAGGCTGAAATCTGTATTCTGGGAGCAAATGAAATTGTTGGGGAACTGGGCGTACTGGCTCCCATACGCAGATCAGCACATGTCACAGCCATCGAGCCTTGCATTTTATATCTTATTCATCGGACATATTTTCTTCAGCTCCTGAATGAAATTCCGGAAATAACTGCTCCTATATTACGTGTGCTTACGGAAAAACTTATTAAAACGAATGCCTCTTATATGGATATTAGAGGCGAAGGAGAATAATTAATTATTACACGTTGAATCTTTCTGCCTATTCCAAGTTAGAAGTCTGTCTGCCTTCCAATATGTTCAAAAGCCAATATTTCTTCTTTTAATTTATCCAGATTGGCCAATGCTACTTCGAAGGCTACGTTTCCAAGAGGTAAATGGACAGGTGGATTCTCCATTTGCGCTAATTTATAGATAGCTTCGGCCGCTTTATCAGGGTCTCCAGGTTGGTTCCCATCTTTTCCTTGTATTACAGTCATCAAAGCTCCGGCAGAAGATGTGTAATCTTCTTCAACATCGTTTACATAGGATGCCGACTCACCGGCCCATTTTGTTCTAAATGGTCCCGGTTCAACATTCGTCACACTGATACCCAAATGTTTTACATCCAATGCCAGTGCTTCTCCAAGGCCCTCGAGAGCAAATTTAGAAGCGTTATAGATGCCGACTCCCGGGGATCCCCTTAAACCTGCAATAGAGGTAATGTTGATGACATATCCTGTTCGTTTAGCACGCATCGAGGGTAACACTGCGCGTATCAATCGTAAAGGGCCATATACGTTTACGTCAAATTGTCGATGTACTTCATGCTCTCCAATTTGCTCGATTGGACCTAATTCACCATATCCGGCATTGTTGACCAGAACATCTATTTGGTCATATTCTGTTAGTATTTCGGTAACTCCTTTTTGAATTTGTTCCGGGCTACTGACATCCATTAAAATGGCCTTTATTTTACCGGGCACCAAGGCTTCCAATTCATCTATCTGCGAATTTTTTCGAACCGTAGCGACCACCTGGTCACCTCTATTGGCAATATAGACCGCCATTGCTCTTCCTAAGCCTGTCGAACACCCTGTAATGAGCCATACTTTGTTTATTTCCATAAATTAAAGATACAGGCCATATTGGTCGTATAATAATGCCGGGAACATTTAAATAAAATTAAGACAAGCGTGTAATATTATTCCCCTAGAATTTGTAATGGCTCAACGCCAGTGATAATTTGGAATTAACTTTCCTTGGACTAGAAGCAGGCCAAATAGCTTATTGTTAATCCACCAACTATGAGTTGACTCGAAACCACTCTTGAGATCTACCAAATATTGGAGCACCAATATATCCCCGTAAGACGAGCTTGTCTTTAGACTTGAGATGGATGTTGCACTTGTATTCTTTTCCATTGTCCGGATCGAGAATTTTTCCACCTGACCAATAGGTTCCCGTTTTTGCTAAATCACGCAATATGATCATATGCATGATGGGTTTATTCTTTTGTTCGCCGACACATTTTTCACAAACCGTTTCCTGATCATCACGTAACATATTGATTACTTTGCCCTGATATTTATCATTAACCCTGGTAATTTCAATATGTGATGTCGGTAATTTCGTGCGATCATCGATTGTCATCCATGTACCTGTAATGTCAGATTCCTGCGTGTAATAAGCAGAATTTGCAATAAAACAAGACAACATTAGAAATGGAATTATCAATTTCATTTTATTGCCTTTTCTTAAAAATGCACAATTAAATTATTCCGGAAATATTTCCTTGATCGTCGATATCAATATTTTCTGATGCCGGTACAGAAGGCAGCCCTGGCATGCGCATCATATTCCCTGTAATTGGAATTAAAAATCCAGCTCCAGCAGCAACTTCTATTTCTCGAATTGTAATAATAAACCCGGTTGGTCTTCCTAATAATCTCGGATTATCCGAAAGTGATTTTTGTGTTTTCGCCATACAAATAGGCAAACCTTCCAAACCTAGTGACGCAATTCGACGCAAATCTCGTCTTGCTCCGGCGGCATATTCGACCTGAGTGGCCCCATAGTATTTTGTAGCGATGGTTTCTATCTTGGATTTCACATCTTCTTCCCATTTGTAAAGTGGCGTGAACTCCGACTCTGAATTCTCGATAGCTGCCACAACTTTATTCGCCAAATCGATAGCACCCCCGCCGCCTTTTGCCCAAATATCGCATTCAGCAACAGTAAACCCCATGGCCTCAACAGCTGAAACGACAGCGGCCACTTCTTCTTCCGTGTCTGTAGCAAATTTATTCACAGCTACCACTGGAGTGAGGTTAAACAATGTTGCATTTTCCAGGTGCTTTTCAAGATTAGGTAAGCCTTTTATTACAGCCTCAACATTTGGCTCGGTGAGTGATTTTAAATCGCCTCCACCATGATATTTAAGTGCTCTTATCGTCGTTGTCATGACAATGGCCTTTGGCGACAACCCAGCACTTTGGCATTTAATATTGAGGAATTTTTCGGCTCCTAAATCAAATCCAAAGCCAGCTTCCGTCACTGTGTAGTCTGAAAACGACATACCCAGGCGTGTAGCAATAACAGAATTAGTGCCCTGGGCAATATTAGCAAATGGACCTCCATGAATAATAGCCGGATTGCCTTCTATTGTCTGTACTAAATTTGGTTTTATGGCGTCTTTCAACAAGGCCGCCATCGCTCCCTGGACATTCAAATCACGTGCGTAAATTGGGTTTTTGTCAAATGTAAATCCAACGAAAATATTTCCTAATCGCCTTTTTAAGTCATTTAAATCTTCGGACAAACATAAAATTGCCATGATTTCAGAAGCCGCGGTAATATCAAATCCTGATTCTCGCGGAATCCCCGAACCGGTACCGCCAAGTCCAATTACGATATCACGAAGTGCGCGGTCATTCATATCCATAACTCGCTTCCAGGCAATGGTGCGCGGATCAATATTTAATGACCGTGTTTTACTTTGAACATTATTGTCAATGATGGCGGCTAATAAATTATTTGCTTTTTCAATTGCTGAAAAATCACCTGTGAAGTGCAAGTTTATATCCTCCATTGGCAACACCTGAGAATATCCTCCTCCTGTTGCTCCTCCTTTTATCCCGAATACAGGTCCTAATGATGGTTCTCGTAAAACAACCGTTGTCTTTTTCCCTATGCGATTTAATGCTTCCGTTAGACCAATTGACATGGTCGTTTTTCCTTCGCCTGCGGGCGTAGGTGATGTAGCTGACACCAAAATCAAGTTGCTCTTTTCGACTTTATCCTGATCTATAAAGGAGAGTGGAATCTTTGCTTTATGCTTACCATACATTTCGATGTCGTCACGTGAAATGCCAAATTTTTCGGCTATGTCTCCAATGTGTTTTAGTTTTATCGTTCTTGCAATGTCGAGATCATTCATAAATTTGTATTGATGTGGCCAGGTGGCTCGTGTATAAAAATCAACAAGCCGCAACGTCCGCTACGGCCTATCTTGAGCCCATAAATATACTCGTTCTATTGGATTGAGCTAAATGAAACGTACCATACTCATATTCAGTGGACTTACCTTAGCTTTATTTGCTTTGTTTCGTCTCAGTCGATACCTGCTCATCATACCGCAGGATCCCGGAATTTCCGGCCAGGCGAGTGAAATCTTCATCATTATTACAGCCTTTCTTTTTATCGGAGTGGGCATCATACTTAGTCGTTTGTTTAGAAAACCAGCAGATCTTCCAACAACGGGGAGGCGTGCGATCGATAAAGGAAAATTGCAAAATACAGGGTTGAGCAAGTGAGAATATGAGATTCTAGTCATTATGGCTAAAGGACATTCAAATCTCGAAATAGGGCAAGAATTATTCATTTCAGAAAACACCGTCAAAACGCATGTCTCCAATATCTTGTCAAAGTTGCACGCAAAACGTAGAACTCAAGCTGTTCAGATTGCCCGTGACCTAAACATTTTGCTCGATTAATGTTGACACTACAGATTATAAGAAAAGCGATTATCAAGTCATTCTTAAGTATGATTTTAAAGAATATCCGGTGTTTCACTCTTTTGTATGACTTCAAAGTCTTCGGACAGATCTTTATTTGAAGCATTGATTCACAAAAACAATTTCATCATGAAAAATTTTGTTGTTCGTTACGGTTTATATGCCGGTTGTACATTAATCGTTCTTGGTCTTATTAATTGGTTTTTAATCGCGCCAAATGGCTATACAATCTCCGAGGTTTTTGGTTATGCCTCTATGGTTGCTGCCTTGATAACTGTTCCACTCGGAATTCGATATTTCAGAGACCAGTTAAATCAGGGAATAGTTTCGTTTACAGAAGGCCTTCGGATCGGTTTAGGCATTACTTTCATCACATCGATAATCATGGGCCTATACAGTGCACTGTTCTTTGTCTTTCAAGGTGATGAATTCCAAAACTGGTATAAAGCGCATATGTCTCCCGAAGCCTGGGATCAGGCACAGCAACAAATAGCCTCCATGCCAAATTTTTATTTGTCACCATGGTTCCAGGGGTTTGTCATGTTATTAACCGTGTTTTTCATTGGAACAGTCATCACTCTTCTTTCCGCTCTAATTTTAAAACGAAATGTAAGGCAAGCCTGAGCTTGTCTTACTCCATCGACTCTTCAGGATGCCACCAAAGTTTTTCAAAGTCTACGACCTTTGAATTTTTGACCTTGATTCCTTCTGCTTCCAATAGCTGTTGCATTTTATCGGGGTGTTCAAACTGCATACGTCCACTGAGTTCGCCTTTTCGATTGACAACGCGGTGGGCGGGCACCGGAGGAAGAGCGTTGTGGCATTTATTTAGTGCCCAGCCGGCCATGCGGGCAGATCCAAGACATAAAAAATCAGCTATGGTGCCATAGGTCGTTACCCGCCCTCGTGGAATAGCACGCACAAAGTCAAAGACATCATTGTAGTAATGGTTTTTATCGTTTGCCATATCTCAAATATACTGATGACTTAGTCATCAGATCACTAAGTCATCAGTCGGGCGAGTGCAGAGTCATATCCCATGAATCTTCGCCACTCCGCTAGCTGACCAATATGCCAGGAATGATGCATCAAGCACTGAAAGTAAAGTATCTCTCCAACGGTTGGCATATACGACGCCAGCTTCCATGTTCTCTTTTCGTTCCACATTTTTTCATCAACAAGGTCGATTAAGCCACGCGCCTGTTCATATTTTTCATCTAATGTCACAATCAATTTTTCTTTCGAAGGAAATACCATCCGATCATTGCCGGGGCGCTGTGGATCGCCCGGACCTTTTCTTCGAAAGATCTCGTCCCAACGACCTGGAATTTCATATGTTCCACCGACCAATTTGATCGTCAGGCAAGTCGCAGAAACAAGATGGCCCAATGTAAATGCCGGATGATTGACAAAGCCATGGGGCTGCTTAGCCA
The DNA here is from genome assembly GCA_965249735.1 of Saprospiraceae bacterium. Taxonomy (GTDB): domain Bacteria; phylum Bacteroidota; class Bacteroidia; order Chitinophagales; family Saprospiraceae; genus JANQSS01. The sequence goes on from CBDFMS010000021.1 coordinate 280,428, forward strand.
TGTCCTCATCCTTCACATCGACTACCAATTCACGTGTATAGTCCATGTTAAGATGATAGCCATTGAGTAATGTTTTTTTATCCATTATCTGATTCGATTAATTAAGAATTAATGTGTCATCGATATCGTCTTCATACCTATGTTGAGATGTTCAGCGTCTGCAATTCGACTTTATATATGTCATCTTATGTAACCGCCGTTGAACAGCTCACCTACAATATTACTGATTTGGATGAGAATGCAAGCGCACATTTTCCGACAAAAAGTAGACTATCTTTCTGGTCCTCAACCAACTACTAAGATTGTGGGTTGTATCAAAAATGCGTCTGACCGAAAAATTTAAACCAAAATAATTGTATATTGGTGAACGAATATTTTGGATTTAGCAAGACTATAATCCATTCGAAGTTCATTTTATCATCTTATACGACTCCACATGAAAAATCAAGTATTGACAACCTTACTGTGTCTGCTGACGCTACAGTTAGGCATCGCCCAGATCAATAATTCTGAATTACCTACGAGTATCAATTCAAGTGGTGCTGCACCTGATGGAAGTGCCATACTCGATGTACAATCCACTGTCAAAGGGATGTTGATCCCCAGAATGTCATCAGGACAGCGCACAGGCATAGGGGGTGCTGCCATTGGTTTATTGGTCTACGATATCACCACAGAGTCTTTTTGGTTTAAGGATGCCGGAGGATGGGTGGAGCTTGTGGCCGATCGTCCCGGAAATCTTGATGACCAGGACTGGGTCGCTTCAGGGGGTGGAACACCGACCCTCAACGGAGAGATCTACCATTCAGGAGGTATTGCAACAGGTAGCTTAACAAGTCCGGATAGCCACGGCATAAATGCCCAAAACTATTATGTTCCTGGTGGAAAAAGTGCAGTAAGAGGTGTTAACCAATTTAGTACGAATCTCTATGCCGAAGGTAATCTAGGTATACTCAATGCGCCGGCACTCGGCGTGCCCGTATTCGCCTGGAATGTGGGTGTGCTGGGTATCAAGACTGCGACAGGTGGAAGTAGTAATGGAGCCGGTGTTTACGGCTGGAATGCAGATGGTTTTAATGCGATGAACTATGGAGGCCTATTTGCTTCCGATGGTTCAGGCGTAGGTACAAATCACGGTATCTATTCATTGGCTGACAATGGAAGTCAAAACTATGCCGGATGGTTTAAAGGCAGAGTCTATGTTGAAGGACATAATGGCTCCGGAGGAGCTGCAGATTCTTTAACAGACCTTGTAACTGCTCAGGTTACACATACTTCCTTTACTGATACCCGTGCAGTTCAGGGAACCTCAGTGCCTCAGCCCGGATATGGATTCGGTGTCTATGGCGAAGGGGGATGGCGAGGAGTATTTGGACATGCTAATTCGACCTATTATACCGGTTCATCAATAGGGGTGTATGGATTTGCTGATGCAACAGATACGACCGGGACAGGTACCGGTACCCGTTACGGTGTATATGGACGGGGTTGGGCCGGAAATACAAATTACGGTGTATTTGGTACGGCTAATTACAGTGGGTCAGCGACAAATTATGGTGTGTATGGGTCGGCCAGTGGAGCAACCGGGAACAACTATGGCGGTTATTTTGTTGGGGACGTTTACACGACAGGCGAATATCAGGGTAGTCGCGGCAGCTTCAGCCTGAATAATACTACGAGTCCTACCTCGGCAACACTTATTGGATCTAATAATCCGAATTACAGCAGCTTGCTCATAGCTCCATCTGGTACAGTAAATGACTCCGCAGCTCTGTGGCTTGGGGAGGACAATGATGGCTCTTTCTCCATGGGATGGCTCTATGATGGACAGAACAATCTACTCAAATGCTTTACAGATGGAACTTTGGTCACCTCGGATTATGACCATATCGTGATCCAGCGCGACGGCGGTGAAATTGCCATCAATACCACCACCTTCGCCACAGGATATCAACTCTCAGTCAATGGAAATATAGTCTGTGAGGAGGTACTCGTTCAGGACTTTGCCTCCTGGCCGGATTATGTTTTCAATGAAGACTATGACCTCATGTCTCTTGATCATCTAAAGGCATACCTTACAGATAATCATCATCTTCCAAATTTTAAACCGGCTGCAGAAATAGAAGAAGAAGGCATCATGGTTGCTGAAATAAGCACCAAGTTGACAGAAAAAGTAGAAGAACTGACGCTCTATATTCTCCAACTGCACGAACGAATGAAGAAACAAGATGAAAAGATTAATGAGCTTCGACAGCAGGTACTAAAGAACAAATAATTCCTCTATCACATTTCAGTTTATCATGATAAAAAACATCATATTAGTCGGGTCCATATTATTCTCTGTGAGCTGCCTGACATTTAGCCAAAACGGGGAATTGTCTGAAGCCGAATTAAAGGCGCTTGATCAGCAGGAGTGTACCCGTAGCAGAAACGCGACAAACATTAAGTCTACCCGGGTCAAAGAAATTCCGGAAACAGTAGAAGTACAAGCTGACAGACGGGCTGCAGATCAGGCAAAAGTGAAGGCCGACCGAGATGCTAAAATCAAGCGTTCGTTAAGAAAACATCATGCTCCTGGACTTTCCGATGAGGCCATGGCACAACGGGAAGCAACGCAGCCTGTAGGACAATCTCCTGATGATCACATGCAAAACGTTGACCGGGAAGAAGTACTTCCTCCGGATCCGAATATCACACAATCAGGTAATGATGGCTCGGAAAAGGCTGTCGGACAAAGTCCGGGAAGTGAGCTCCCTACCAATATTCCTGATTATCGACAAGTGACAAGCTCAATGAAGCAAGAAATTTCGAAATCACAAGAAGTCCTTTACGACTACCGTGACCAAACTCCTGCAACCTCAAGTCTTGGACAGTCTGAGGAAAGTCAGGAAGAGGCTCCTGTTGATCCACAGCTAAGCGAGAATCAGTTAAGATCGGGTGCAGCCCCGTCTTCACTTGATGGTGACCGGAAGGAAGTAACGCCGGCAAACGCTCAAGCTGGAAATATTGTTAAGTCAAGTGCATTATCCCAGCGAACCACGCAGAAAAAAGCTCGCACAATATCAAAAGCTAGTCAAGGATCAATGAATACTCCGATGGTTCCGGGAGACAGAAAAGAAGTTAAACCACCCGGTAATACCCCCAGATAATCACGGGTAATCGGGCAGTATCACATATGTGGGTCCAATAGATTTACGCACAGTCATCACTGCTCGTTTGTCAATTCTGTTTCACTTGTCACATGTTGTTATGTACCAACACAATTACTACATTTACCCGTTGTGAAATTAATCGCTTACAATATTACCAACTTGACTGATGCCCGCTACTTTGCTGCCCGGGGCGCAGAGATGATCGGCTTTTCGAGTATGCTTTCAACTCCGGAGGAAGTAAATGCCATAAAAGATTGGGTCGATGTCCCAGGGTTTTTTCTACGAATTCCGGAAAATGCTTCAGCAGAATATATTTGGGAGTGGCAGGAGAAAACCGGTATTACTATTTTTTTAATATCGGCCTTATCAGAAGACGTAGCAGCACTTTTCCCATCTGCCGGTTGGATTATTTTTCTTGATGGCGACCAGGAAGGTTTTGATCCCGGCATCAGCCATATATTTATACCGGCAGAACACACCAAGACCTGGCAAGCACTTGAAGAACAATTTTCTAATCCTTATAACGAAGCAGCGGCTTACATAGAGTTTTCGGCCGATTTAAAGATTTCTCCGGACCAATTAAGTAATATTACCGGGGTACTGATAAAAGGTTCTGGAGAAGATAAAGTCGGTGTAAAATCATTTGACGAAATAGATGATTTTTTGGATGGTCTGGAAATTGAATATTAATTAAATTGAGATACACTAAAGTGTTATTTAAACAAATAAAATGAAGCAATTTTTCACGGTTTTGGGTTGTTTGCTATTCCTAATAAATGGTTATGCACAAGAATTGAATATGACTAAGTTAAAACCACTTCCTTATTATGAAATTCCGGATTATCCGGAAGATTTTTCTTCGGGTAATGTAGCTGCACGCGTCATCGATGGATTGGGATACCGATACTATTGGGCCACAGAGGGCCTGCGTCCTGAAGATCTGGAATACAAACCCAGTGAAGATGGGCGCACGATTCGTGAGACCATGGACCACATCTATCGATTAACGCGAACCATCGCCTATACGACGAAAAACATACCCATTATTCGTCTGAAAGAAGAGGCGATAGAATTTGATGAATTGCGAAAGAAAACGTTATTGCATATTCATGATGCAAGCGTTCAATTAAAAGGAAAATCAGCTGAAGATCTCGATGATCTTGCCATCGTATTTAAACGTGAAGACAAGACATCTGAATATCCTTTTTGGAACCTACTCAATGGCCCCATTGCCGACGCCATATATCATACGGGTCAGATTGTAGCCTTCCGGCGGGCTGCTGGAAATCCAATCGACTTTCGCGTCAGTCAATTTATGGGCAAGAACCGGGAATAATGTAGGATACATATTTTCGTAATGAAGTGTCTTGTCGTACTTCGCCCGTGAGGAGGATAATTGAATTTTTTATCAACGCATTCTTTTCTTTTTACGCTTCACCTTTCGATAAGCAAATTTGGCCTCTTCGATCTTTTCCCCATGGTTTATGGCCACGTACACATTCATTTCTTTTTTGTTGACATATTCAAATGTCAGGCCATCAAACCAGGCAATTTTTTCATTCAATTTAACGAGTGGAAAATCGATGGTTTCATCTTTTTCTTCCCAGCCATGAAGTTCTGAATCGAAGTGTTTTAATCTCAAGACGAGACTACCCTTCACCTCAACAATGGTCATAATCTCGTAAAATGAGATCGTTCCTGCATCTATCAATTGAAAAGCACCCATCATGTTGTTGCCTCGTGGTGCCGTCCAGACTTCATGGGCCGTTCCGCCGAAAGCCGGGCATTCGTATTCACCCGTAATCCATGCGACTTCATCTACAGTGGCTGTCGGACGCGAAAAGCCTTCTCCGACAGTCAGGATATTATCAGTAAGATTGGATTGAGCCTGGAGAGATAATTGCTGAACACCCAAAAACAGAACTAGTAGTAGTATACGATTCATCAAATAAAGGTAATCATTGAAGGCATGAAGTGCATGGAGGCATCCGTGAAATCTCAGTCAGAGCCCGGCCTGCGCGCGCAATTGCCCCTTCACAGAATAACATTAGAGATTTTAACAGAATAGGTAAGATAAATTATGTATATCTTCGTAATCAAGAGATAATGTTCTTTCATTCCAACTAAACTCCATTGTTATGAAATCTACCAGACTCGTATTCACCCTTGTGATTGGCTTTATTTTCATTGGCTTTTATTTCTCCAACTGCACGACAGGTGAAAGCAAAAAGCAGTTTTCATCTTCTGATGTAGCTTCGGTATTAAAAGCTGTCAATGACCTTGATGAGAGTTCTTATCGACTTGTCTTGCCTGACTTCAGCGATGGAAAAATTGTCGGTTCTAAAGTCTATGGCTCTTTGGCTGTAACCAATGTGAAACGAATGGCTTCTTCCCAGGAACTAGAATATGAAGAAAATGGCAACCTACAGGCCATTTTTCAGTCATGTAGTGGCGGCGGTGCCGGATCTCATACCCCTTCTCAATCATCAGGCAACGATGTCGGAAAACGAATCGAGAATATATTGACTCATATTGACAAGAGCCAATATCTACTCCTTTATTAAATTATGTACAATTACGTATAGATCATGCGTAAACTACTTTCTGTACTTGAATCGACATGAGACATGCGGCCCTTATTTCTACACACTTTCGATTATTAAATTGCATTAATTCCTGATGCATCTAATATGACAACCTTATCACGCCAGCAACAGGTTATTACGAGCTTCGTTCTTCTACACCTCATTTTTGTGGTATTATTCATCTGGACAGATTTTCCCGGATCTTCAGATTCAACACCGGCAAGTGCCATGCGAACGTATAAAAATCTGTCCGGTTGTTTTCGGGATTATAGTTTCTTTGCTCCTCTGGTCGCTAGTGATTTACGCGCCGGCTTCCATATTAAAAACAAAGACTGTAGTGCAGAATTCATTGATTTCGTTGCTCCTAATAAAGAAATTGGTTTTCGATATAATTGCATTATTGCATCCTGTATGCGTGATGCCAAAGGTCGGGATCTTTTTACCCAATCGTGGTCAGCGACCATCCTGGGAGAATATCCGGATGCAGACAAAGTACGGGTACTCACCGAGGCCTTTGAAGTGCCCACAATGAAAGCCTACAGTGAAGGAGCAAAACCTGAATGGGCATTGGTTTATTTCGGTGATTTTGAACGCGAATGAAATTCCTCAACCCAACCTCACCGGCACCTCTCGGGTTTTTCAGAATTACCATTAGCGTTTTGGCCCTGGTCCAATTAATTATTTTATGGCCACATTTATTACAATTATATGGAAATTATGGATTTATCCAATGGGCCATTATTGAAACTGAAACAGACACCTGGCTTCCCAGTATCGGAAAACTATGTTTGTTAATTCATGACCTGGGGATTTCTTCCAGTAACTGTGTTTATTTAATTTTTACATTATATGGCATTTGTCTTGTTGGATTATTAATTGGATGGCACAGTCGTTTTTTTGCTATCCTTTGCTGGCTATTACATTCCATTACCAATAATAGTGGTTATATTTCTTTGTACGGTGTAGACACCATGTTGCATATTTGTCTTTTCTATTCAATATGGATGCCTGTTGGTAGAGCGTATTCACTCGATGTAAAACGAAAACCATCCCTTAGTTCGCCATCATTCTTAGCCATACTCGGTATCAGGACACTACAAATCCACCTTTGCATTATTTATTTAAATACGTCAATAGCCAAAATGAGCAGCATCCAATGGTGGAATGGCGAGGCCATTTGGCGCGCCCTTATGCAACCACAATTTTCACAATTTGATTACAGTTGGCTAGCACATTATCCCGGGATAGCCTTGATTTTGTGTTGGGGAACACTTTTGGTCGAAGGGGGATATGCAATTTTTATTTGGTTGAAGCCGACGGAAAAAATCTGGTTATTCGCTATTATTTCGCTGCATCTTGGAATTGCTTTTTTTATGGGACTGTGGTTGTTTGCAGCAATTATGATCATCATGAATTTAACAGCATTTGGAGGGTGGTTATTTAAAGAACCTATTGAATTAAGCTAGACGATATCATAATTATTCCATACTTTAGTTGTTATAAACAAATAAATTTAAGATGAATCCAAAAGTAAGTATGGGTATTCGGTTATTATTCGGGGTTTTTGGCCTTGTGTTTGGTCTAAACAAATTTCTCGGTTTTATGCCGTTCCCAGAAATTCTGGGAGACGGAGGAACCTTAATGGGTATTTATTTCACTTCCGGTTTTTTAAAAATGATAGGAGTGCTCGAAATTCTCGGCGGTATCGCCTTACTCCTGAACAAGTATGTACCGCTTGCCCTGACTATTTTAATTGCCATCATGTTTAACGCCGCAGTATTTCATCTGCTCCATGATCCCGGAAATATAGCTGCCGCAGCTCTTGGATTAATTTTAGGCCTGGTATTGGTTTACGCCAACAAGGATCGGTTTTCGGAATTATTTAAGGCTTAATTAAATATTATAAATGGAGAGCAATTTATTGTTCCCCATTATTTTTCTAACAAATCCGTGGCAGCTGCTCTCCGGCCAGCATATGTACCACGCGCCGACCACCGACAGCCGCTTGCATGATGACCTGACCGCCATGGGCCTCTGTCACCTCACCGATAATGGCTGCTTGTCGTCCTTTTTCGTGACTCCTCATTTTCGCCAATACGTCCTCAGCCTTATCCCTGGCGACAACGGCAATAAAAATACCTTCATTGGCAATATACATGGGGTCCAGGCCCAGCATTTCACAGGCTCCTTCAACCTGGTCGACAATAGGAAGCTGCACCTCCTGCAATGAAATACCAAAGCCCGACATCGACGCTATTTCATTTAATGAAGAAGCCAGCCCGCCGCGCGTAGGATCTCGCAAAAAATGAATATCAGGGCCAAATTCATCCAATAAATCATGGACCAGGTGATTCAAATTAGTCGAATCACTTTCCAGGCTTGTCTCAAATGATAATCCCTCCCGCATTGATAGAATAGTTACACCATGTGTCGCAATATTCCCACTGACCAAAACAACATCGTCTTTTTTAATATTAGCCATCCGAATATGAGCATGCGGATGCATATGGCCTATGCCGGTTGTATTAATAAATATTTTGTCACCTTTTCCTTTTTCGACCACCTTGGTATCGCCCGTGACCACCTGCACGCCGGCTTCATGGCAGGCCGATTTTATACTTTGCAAAATCTCCCACAATTCCGTCATTTTTAATCCCTCTTCCAAAATTAAAGACAAGGATAAAAATTCCGGTATAGCACCACACATGGCAACATCATTTACGGTTCCATGTACGGCCAGATCGCCGATATTTCCTCCGGGAAAAAATATTGGAGAAACGACAAAACTGTCTGTTGAAAAGGCCGACCGCCCATCCAGGTTGAGAAATGCACCGTCATGTGCCTCAGCCAGATATTCATTCTGCAGTGCTTCAAAAACAATTTTATTCAATAAGCGATGTGTTAATAACCCGCCACTGCCATGACCCATTGTGATCATATCAAAGTCGATTTTCGGCATTGGGCATTGTAGGCCCTGAGCAATTCCATTCGTTTTCATACCAAGCTTTATTCATCCACCTGAGAAAAATAATAATATGCGGCACAGGCTCCTTCTGACGAAACCATAGGAGCACCGAGTGGCTTTTCAGGTGTACACGATTTTCCGAAATTCGGACATTCAATAGGATTTTTCAGGCCACGTAAAACCATGCCGGCAATACAATCCGGGTTTTCAGGAATATGACGCTTAACTAAATTAAATTTTAATTGGGCATCATATTGTTTATATGCCTCACTGACGGTATAACCACTGGAAGGAATTTCGCCAATTCCACGCCAGCTGCGATCCGTAATATCAAATACTTCATGAATGGTCTGCTGTGCCAATTCATTTCCTTTACGCTGCACCATTCGCGCGTACTGATTTTCAACTTCGAATCGTCCTTCTTCGAGTTGTCGGACAGCCATTAATATTCCCTGCAATAAATCAACAGGCTCAAAACCTGTGACTACGATCGGCACTTTATATTTTTCTACTATGGGTCTATATTCCTCCACGCCCATGATGGTACAGACATGGCCGGCGGCTAAAAACCCGTCAATCACATGCTCCGGGTCATCCAGTATGGCTTCCATGGCCGGTGGAACAAGCACGTGTGAAGCCAGAATGGAATAATTATCAATTCCCGATTTTTTGGCTTGCACCACGGAAAGCGCATTCGCCGGAGCTGTTGTTTCAAAGCCCACAGCAAAAAAGACAACTTCTTTATCCGGGTGTTCTCCGGCCAATTTCACGGCTTCAAGGGGAGAATAAACGATGCGTATATCGCCGCCCGTAGCCTTGGCCTCCAAAAGATTTTTCTCAGAACCCGGCACGCGCAGCATATCGCCAAAAGAGCATAGAATAATATTTTCGTTCTCTGATAATTTTATGGCATCATCGATTAGTGATTGTGGTGTCACACATACAGGACAGCCCGGGCCATGGATCATGCGAATTTCTTCCGGCAACATATGGATGATGCCATTTTTGACGAGGCTGTGCGTCTGCCCGCCGCATATTTCCATAATATTCCACGGCCTCGTAACTGTATTCTTTATTTCGTTCAACAGTTTTTCGATGATCTCTTTGTCCCTATATTCCTTCAGGTATTTCATTCGTTTTCTGTTTCCAGCTCTTCTAGTTCACCTATTTCTTTTAGATATTCAAAAGTCTTCTTGGCTTCTTCTTCGTCCACTATGCTGATTGCCACACCGACGTGGACAAGCACGTAGTCCCCTACCTTGGCCTCGGGTACCATCATCAGATTTATTTCTCTGGAAATACCCCCAAATGATGTCTTGCCTGTTTTGAAGGTTTCATCCTGACTTGTATCAATCGATACGATTTTTCCCGGTATTGCCAAACACATAATTTAAATTATATAGTATTTATTAATTGTTTCGTTCTCCGACGTTCTTCCATTTTCAAATTAGCCATCGTAAGTTGTCCCAGCGCAATATTTTCATCATTCGGTGATAAATCATGATGGAAGAACAACTCAAAATCCTCCTTCATTTCATCGATGATCAAATCGACTAGTAAGTTATTTTGAAAGACGCCTCCGCTAAATGCCACTTTATCGATAGCCTGCTTTTCCGCATATAATCGAATCTGTCGTGCCAGGGTAGCATGAAATTTTGCTGCTATTATTTCTACCGGAATATGTTGTAACATGTCCCGGACGACAGCCGATGATATTTCACCCGGTGAAAATTCAGTTAACCTATACGGTTGAATTTTATTTCCCGAGATGCCAAAGCCATTTCGCGCTGCTCTTTGAAGTCTCATCGCAGCTTCACCTTCGTAGGATTGAATATCACAAATACCTAATAAGGAAGCGATTCCATCGAAGAGTCGGCCAATACTTGAACTTTGCAAAACGGCCTCTTTGTTTAAATACGACTTGTATAAATTCCATTCGTTAGAATTAAATTTTTGCTTTAAAATGTTGTCGGCAGCGGAGACATGCTCGCAAATAGCAAGAGCACTGAGCCGTGGTTCACGCGCCATTTTATCACCCGCCATTTGTTTGAAGTAGTCAAGGTGACCGAGCCGGTGAATATTCTGGTCCTGATATATAAAAAACTCCCCTCCCCAGATCATTCCGTCATCTCCATATCCAGTACCATCCCAAATCACTCCCAAAACGGGTTCGGCAGATTGGATTAATTCATTTTCGGCCAACACGGCAGCAAAATGGGCTTTGTGATGCTGAACTTCAAGCAACGATGCATTGTGTTTTTCGGCAAGTTCCCGGCCCAATCGCGTGGAAAAATATTCGGGGTGCTTGTCAACAACCACATATTCGGGTGTGTAATTAAATACACCTGACAAATGCCTGAGCACATGAATATAATTCAGTTGCGCATCGTAGCTTATCGTGTTTCCCAAATATTGGCTGATATAAATAGTTTGATCCACCAACATCGCAAAAGCACTTTTTAATAAAGCGCCGGTAGCAAGTATTTTATGTGGAGCACTTATTCCTTTGACAGGATTAAAATTCGGTGCTAATCCCCGGGATCGACGCAATATTATTTTTTGATTATTTTCCTCACTAAACAACATGACGCTGTCGTCCTGAGAAACCACAATCTCCCGATCATTCATTAAAAAATAATCGGCAATTTTTCCTAAATCGTCGACTACATCTTCATCTTTATAACATATTGGGTTGTTTGTCAAATTACCACTTGTGGCGATCAGGGGGTTTCCGAATTTCCGGCTAATCAATTCCAGCACCGGTGCATAGGGCTGCATAATACCTATGGCGTCAAGACCAGGTGCAATCAGATCGCTACAAATACCGCTTTTCGGATGTGTTTTTAAATTAAATAGTACAATAGGACTTTCATTACTATGCCAGGCTTCGAGTGATTGTTTTGTCGTGATCACGTCCTGTTTGAGCATTTCTTCGTTGGCATATAAAAGAGCAAATGGTTTTGCCGGCCGATTTTTTCGTAATCGTATTTCATTAATTCCTTTTTCTGATGTGGCATCCGTCATTAACAACATGCCTCCGATGCCTTTTACAGCCACTATTTTTTCATCATTTAAGGCGTTGACTGCAGCATCCACACATTTGTCCGCCTCTGTGGCTAAAATCTCTCCCCGATGATCCGCCCAACTTAAATGCACCGGACAATCCGGACAGGAATTCGTTTGTGAATAAAAACGCCGGTCTTCCTGATTATTATATTCATGATCGCAATTGTTGCACATGATAAAATTATCCATAGTCGTGCGTTCTCGATCATAGGGTAGGCTTTTAATTATACTGTATCGGGGCCCGCAATGCAGGCATGCAGTGAAGGCATAGTTTCTGCGGCGATTGGTTGCATCCAGAAGGTCTTTGCGACAGGCATCACAAAGACCAATGTCAGGCGTCAATAGCACATCGACTTTACCTTTTTTATTGCTCGTATCAATCCGGAAATTCGAATATTCCCTGATATCTATTTCTTTCGTAGTAGAACTTCTGATTTGTGCATTTCGCGGAGGATTACTGATAAGTTCCCGGTAAAACTGATCGACAATAAATCTATCCCCCGATAAATAAATGTGAACCCCGTCCACCCCGTTTGACACACGGCCGGGTAGATGATATCGTTTTGCTAAATGAGAAACATGCGGACGAAAACCAACTCCCTGCACCTGTCCTTTTATATGGATATGGAAGGTTTTCATGCTGTCTGATAAACAGAACGCTTTAAATATTCATACCAATTTTCTAAGCCCTCTCCTGTGGTTGCCGATAATTCTAAAAACTTTAATTTCGGATTTACACGTAATGCGTACTCCCTGGCCTTATTGACATCGAACTGAACATAAGGAAGCAGGTCAATTTTATTGATGATACATAGATTAGCCGTGTGAAACATATCGGGGTATTTCAACGGTTTATCATCCCCTTCCGTCACGCTGATAATTACGACTCGTTGACTTTCTCCCAAATCAAATAATGCGGGACAAACGAGGTTGCCTACATTTTCAATAAAAAGTAGGGCGTTGTTTTCCGGTTGCAGTTGCTTTAATGACCGGTGGATCATCTTAGCGTCCAGGTGGCAGCCGCGCCCCGTATTGATCTGGACAACGGGCACTTCGGTTTTGGCAATGCGCTTGGCGTCATTGGCCGATTGCTGGTCGCCCTCGATTACGAAACAATTTAGCTCTGATTTTAACTCGATCAGACTTCGCTCCAACAGCGATGTTTTTCCTGAACCGGGCGAGCTAACCAAGTTCATGGCGAAAATGTTTTTCGCCTCAAAATATCCACGATTGCGCTCTGCCAATAAATTATTGCTTTGGAGAATATCTCGTTCCAGGTCAACAATTGTTTTGGCCTCATGATGCGTGTGGTCGTGTTCATGATTGTATGCATGGCCGTGATTATCACCTCCATGCATATGCATATGTTCATGTTGTTCTTCCTCTCCGATTTTAGTAATGGTAATGACATCTGATCCATTTCCACAACCACAATGACTACACATAATTTTATTTTTTAATTATTAATAAGTACCAGAGATTTTAATTTTAATTCCTTTCCTTGTATCAATTCGTTTTGAAATTCGCCACAATGGGTACAGATTTCATATAATTCTTCCACATCAAATTCTTGTTCACATTGAAGACAGCGTGCTCTTGCTTGAATGGGATGAATAATGCGCTCAGCATTTGACAGGACGGATTGTTGTGTCGCATGTTCCCAGGCAAAATTAAATGCATGCATTTCTATTCCCGCCAAAGTGCCCACCTCTAATTCGATCTTTTCGACCTGATTAGCATTGTGTGCGTGTACCTGTTCCCGGGCCATTTCAATAATGCTCGTAACGATAGATAATTCATGCATGCTCTTCAAAATTACTCCTTCCTCCCTGGACCAAAAGCTAGTTAATATCAATAGAAAAGATGATTGTAATCAACTAAAATCAGACGATATCAATAGACATTCAGACCAGAAAGTCGATTAAAAATCAGACTGGTATGCGCTTGCAAAACCGGATGTTTCACCCTTATTCTATTTCGACTCAAGTCGCCCGATCATCGGTTTCTCAATTCACCTTTATTTATTCTCTTCTAAAAGTTTATAAATTATGAAAAGAAGTCAATTGCTGGATTTACTGTGGTCTTTTCAACAAGCCAATGGCTATATCACAGACAGTTTTGTAAAGGAATGCTCGAAAAATTTGAACATGTCTGAAATCGAACTTGAAGGTGTGATCTCGTTTTATCATTTTTTTAAACGAAAGCCCGGTGGAGATATCACGATATACCTCAATAACAGCATTATCTCCCAGGGTAATGGATACCAGCGTGTCAAAGAAGCCTTTGAACGGGAAACCGGAACAGAATTTGATCACGTTGATCCATCGGGTAAATTCGAACTACGTGAAACCGCATGTATCGGATTAAGTGACCAGGAGCCGGCTGCATTAATTAATTTTTATCCATTTACAAATCTCACGACCCTCAAGGTAAAACGCGTTATTGCAAAACTAAAAAAGGGGACTCCGGTGGACACGATTTACGACGAAGTTTTAAATCACGTACGACATGTTCCCCCGGAAGACAAATCCATATTTTTCCGGGATTATAAATCTGGTGTTGCTGTAAACCGTCTTGAAACAATGGGATCAGACGGCGTCATTGAGGAAGTTAAAAAAGCTCAGATTCGTGGAATGGGTGGTGCCTATTTTCCAACCGGCATTAAAATGCAGGGCTGTAAAGATGCCGTTGGAGACAAAAAATATATCGTCTGCAATGCCGATGAAGGCGAACCGGGGACTTTTAAAGATCGCGTATTGCTGAGTAAGTTACCAGGGCTTGTCATGGAGGGCATGATTTCATCCGGATATGCTGTAGGGGCTAATCAGGGTATTATCTACCTAAGGGCAGAATATACCTGGCTTCTTGAACGACTGAAAAACACGCTCGCTATGTTCCGGGAAAATGGCTTGTTAGGTAAAAATGTCGGTGGTATTGAGGGTTTCGATTTTCATATTCGGATTCAGCTTGGCGCCGGATCTTATGTCTGTGGAGAGGAAACAGCGATGTTGAATTCTATGGAAGGCAAACGTGGAGAACCGCGAACTAAACTCTACTTTCCGACTGAACGCGGTTTTTTAAATAAGCCAACACAAGTTAATAATGTTGAAACCTTTGCTGCTATCGCACGTGCTGTTGAATTGGGAGCTGATCATTTTCTAAATACCGGCACCCCCAGTTCGCCGGGCACAAAACTGCTAAGTATCTCAGGCGACTGTCATCAACCGGGTATTTTTGAAATAGAATGGGGTACACCAGTTGCCACCATCCTGGATATGTGTAAAGCAGAAGACCCTTTTTATCTCCAAATAAGCGGTCCCTCCGGTCAATGCATATCAAGAAAAGAATATAATCGAAAAATAGCCATCGACGACTTACGATGCGGGGGTTCATTTATGATATTTAATTCGAGTCGGGATATCCTGCAAATTCTACACAATTTTACAAGCTTCTTTAAGAATGAATCATGTGGTGTATGTACGCCGTGCCGTGCCGGTAATTTTATTATTGAAAGAAAATTAGAAAAAATTGCAAATAACCTTGCGTATTCATCTGACTACGATGACATAAAACAGTGGGGAAAAATCATGAAGGTTACCAGTCGCTGTGGCCTAGGTCAAGCCGCAACAAGTGCGTTGACTATGGCGCTTGATAAATTTCCGGAATTTTTTGATACAAAAGTCGACCATGAAAAAGAAGGCTTAAATAAAAAGTTTGACATGGCTGAAGCCTTAATTCCTTATGAAAAATTTAAATATTAATTATTCACTTTGCTAACGAAATAAATGAATACGATGGCAGATCAAATCACGATAAAAATCGATGGTAAAAAAATTAAAACTCAAGCCGGAAAAAATCTCGTAACTGCAGCTGCTGAAAACGACATTTTTATTCCATCGCTGTGTTATTTCGAAAACATTGATCCCCCTTTGGGCACATGTCGTGTGTGCGCATGCGAAATAAATGGAAATCCGCGATCAGCCTGTACGGTGGCGGTAACCGATGGGATGGAAGTAAGTCTGGAAACAGCCGAATTGCAAGACACGAGAAAAGCCATTGTTGAAATGATGTTTGCCGAAGGCAATCATTTCTGTCCTGCTTGTGAAAAAAGTGGCGACTGTGACATGCAACACATGGGATACGAAATGGGCATCAGTCATACCCGTTTTCCGCATTTATTTAAAGATCGAATAGTGGATTTCACGCCGGGTCGGATGGTCATCGAACACAATCGATGTGTCAAATGTCACCGATGTGTGGAGGAAGTATTTACAGACGATAAGCAACGTGTTTTTTCAATTTGCAATCGCGGAAATGAAACTGTCGTTGGAATTGATTACAATCTGGAGGCGAAACTGAGTGATGAACAAGCCCTTGCGGCCATGCACCTATGTCCTACCGGGGCTATATTAGTCAAAGGTAAAAGCCTGGCAAGACCATTTGGTGATCGTCAATTTGATATGACGTCTACCAAAAAAATGGAAGAAAAACCAGTTCAAAATGGTAATCCTTCTAAAAAACATGAACGTAAAATTATTGCGACAACATCGCTGGCAGGGTGTTTTGGTTGCCATATGTCACTACTTGATGTCGACCTTGGCCTCCTGGATTTAATTGAACTCGTAGATTTTAATAAATCCCCCTTGACAGATATTAAAAAATTCACCCAGGAATGTGATGTAGGATTAATCGAAGGAGGTTGTTGTAATGTAGAAAATATCGAAGTACTCAGAGAATTTCGAAAAAAATGTAAGCTTTTAGTTTCAATTGGCGAGTGTGCCATCTGGGGTGGTGTTCCAGCCATGCGAAATACAATACCTCTGGAAGAATGTCTGGAAGAAGCTTATTTGAATTCCATGACAACAGAAGCAGGAGAAAACACGGTGCCGTACCATGAAGATCTCCCAAAAATTCTGGACAAAGTTTATCCCTGTCATGAAATTGTAAAAATCGATCACCATATACCCGGATGCCCTCCATCAGCCACACATATCTGGAAGGCTGTTGCCAATTTATTGTGGGGCGACGAATATTCCGTGTTGTATTCTGAATTTAAATACGATTAATAAATAAAATTGAACAATAGGTAATAACATAAATGACAACCATGGCAAATAAAATAATTATTGATCCTGTCACCCGTGTAGAAGGACATGGACGTGTGACTGTCCATTTAGATGAAAGCGGTGGTGTACAAGATGCATTTTTTCATATTGTAGAATTTCGAGGTTTTGAACGTTTCATCCAGGGTCACCCGTATTGGGAAGCGCCCATGCTGGTGCAGCGATTGTGTGGTATATGCCCAGTGAGTCATCACCTGGCTGCCGCCAAAGCCATTGATCAAATTGTAGGATTAGACCCGCTTGACTTGTCACCGACTGCAAACAATCTCCGGCGTCTTCTGCATTATGGTCAGATATTTCAATCACATGCCCTGCATTTCTTTTATCTCGCATCACCGGATCTCCTATTTGGACTTGATGCACCACCGGAAAAGAGAAATGTTGTTGCCGTTGCCATGGCCGACAAAGAACTCGCCAAAAAAGGTATCCTGATGCGCAAGTTTGGCCAGGAAATAATTAAGGCGATCGCCGGTAAGAAAATTCATGGTATAGCCGCCGTACCGGGTGGTGTTCATAAAACATTTGAACTCGATGAAAGAGAATACTTTTTCTCTGACAAGGATGTACCGAATATCAATACCATGATCAGATGGTCAAAGGAAATGGTTGAATTTATTAAAAAGTATCACGAAAAAAATCACAAATGGCTGGATGCTTTTGCTCATTATCCCTCTGGACACCTCGGCCTCGTCAATGATAATGGCGGACTGGAATTGTATGATGGAAAATTACGGGCAATGGATGCCCTGGGAAATATCACATTAAATAATATTCCTAATGACGACTACATTAATTATTTTAATGAAGGCGTCGAAAAATGGTCGTACATGAAATTCCCTTATCTCAAAGATTTGGGACCGGATAAAGGATGGAATCGCGTTGGACCACTGGCCCGTCTAAATGTTTGCGACCATATTACAACACCATTGGCGAATAAGGAATTACAGGATTTTAAAGCGTATACCGCCGGACGTCCAAATAATAGTACCATGCACAGCCACTGGGCGCGACTAATAGAAATATTGCACTCTGCAGAATTGATGAAAGATCTATTGATGGATGATGATATACTTGGTACCGATTTAATCCGTGAAGGAACACGCAGACCTGAGGGAATAGGGATAATTGAAGCACCTCGTGGAACATTAATCCACCACTATCGTGTCGATGATCAAGGCATGATTACAAAATGTAATCTCATTGTTTCTACGACTCATAATAATGAACCGATGAATCGTGCCGTCAGATGGGTGGCTAAAAGAGTCCTGGACAAACAGCCCGAAATCACGGATAGTATGATGAATCAAATCGAAATTGCAATCCGGGCATATGACCCCTGCCTGAGTTGTGCAACTCATGCAATTGGGAAAATGCCGCTTAAAGTAGAAGTATATGACCACCAAGATAAGCTCGTTCATGAACGAATTAAATCATAAGAAAACCCTTCTTATTGGCATAGGGAATAGCGGAAGAACTGACGACGGTTTGGGCTGGGCCTTTGTAGAATCGATCGATGACTCAGGGCATTTTGAAGGCGACTGTACATTGCGATACCAGCTTCAAATCGAAGATGCTGAATTGATAAGCAGATATGATCATGTCATTTTTGTCGACGCTTACAATGGGAAGTTGGTTGATGGATTTAATTGGAAGGCTTGCCTTCCGGCACATGATTTTTCGTTTTCGACACACGAACTTTCTCCTGAAACCGTCCTCTTTTTGTGCCTGGATTTGTACGACAAAAAACCAGAAGCACACATACTTTGTATTCAAGGTGATCAATGGGATTTACAAGTGGGACTTTGTGCCAAAGCACGAAAAAACCTCCAAAATGCCTTGCGATTCTTTCAGGAGATTTTAAGTTTATCACCGACAGCGGTGTTATCCTGATGTTGAATATCGATTGCCTGGCAAGAAGAGCCTTTGCGACGTTGGCATCAACATTATTTGTAGCTGTCCAAGCAATGACATAATTGTGGACCATGGAGCAAGAGAAACGATATGATAAAAATGAGTATTCACCAATTTTCCGGTAACTGGAATAATAGAACTTGTTTACACAATCACAGCTTAAATAACATTACATAATTATATGCCTATGGGTTGGATCTTATTAGATGTTTGATTTGGTTGTCGGGTTCCCTTGATTGTCTTTAATTTATTTTCTTTTATGATAAGAATTCAATTTGAGCGAGATTTTTTTGAGAGACGCGCTCAAATAATTCATAAACCAAACCATCTTTAAGTCCAACCCTGGGCACCAACAGGTGATCGCTGCCAATTTGCTGTAATATTTTAATATAAATTTGAGACGCCGGAACGATGGTATCAGCCCGGTCCGGATTCATTTTTAATAGAGACATGCGCTGGGCCACACTAAATGCTCTCACATAAGCACTCAGTCCTTTTAGTTCCGCAAGCGAAAGAACAGAATCGTTTGATTTATTTGATAGTTTGTAAAGTTTATTAATATTTCCTCCGGTACCGATCCCGACAACATTATCGCGTTTATTCAATTGTGTGCCTTTGATCCATTCTTTGATCTGATTAAACCTTGTTGTTCTGTCAGCTCGTGACAATTTACGAACCGAACCGATGCGGAAAGACTTGCTGTCTTTTAGGATTTTGTCTTTA
The DNA here is from genome assembly GCA_965249735.1 of Saprospiraceae bacterium. Classification (GTDB taxonomy): domain Bacteria; phylum Bacteroidota; class Bacteroidia; order Chitinophagales; family Saprospiraceae; genus JANQSS01. The sequence continues at coordinate 299,953 of CBDFMS010000021.1, forward strand.
TATAAATTCAATTCAGTACTTCCGCCGCCAACGTCTATATGTAGATAGTGTCCATCACTCAAATAGGGAATAATTGCCCGATTCAATATACGCGCCTCTTCTTCACCCGAAATAATGTTGACGTTCAACCCTACATTCGATAGAATAATATCTCTAATCTCCCGGCCATTGGAAGCCTCTCGCATGGCCGATGTGGCCACGGCATTGTATCCCTCCACCTCATACAAGTCAGTTAACAATTTGAAGGTTTGCATTAATTTGACAAATTTGGTTCTGGCTGTTTTTGATATTTTACCTTTTTTAAACACATCATTTCCCAAACGAAGTGGAAAGCGTAAAAACTCCAATCTTTTAAAACTGACGAGGTCGTTTTCTTCAAATGCGCGTACAATTTGAAGCCGTATGGCGTTCGACCCAATATCTATGGCTGCTAATTTCACTTCATATTCTTTTTATAACACCGTTTAATTTCTAAAATATCCCTCACTTATGACTTGTTTGTCACAATTCGATCAGCAATTATTTTGGACTCAATCGTTGCCTCCCTTATCATACCAGTGGGTGCCACATAAAAGCCACAGAAGTACAAACTATCTTTGCCAAAATAGTTGCGTTTTTTAATAATACGTTGGAGGTCCATTTTTCTTTCCGGCGTCAATTCAACCATGCTTTCAAGTCCGGTCTTATATCCGGTCGCCATGATTATGGCATCAAAAGACATTTGTTTATTGTCTTCAAAATGAATAGTGTCCTGATCAACGCGTTCTATATCTCCGAATATTTTGATATGGTCTTTTTTAATTAAATCCATTGTACCAATATCAAGCAGAGGTATTTGATGGTGATGGACAATTTGTTCCGTAGGACCATAAGGTAATTTTTTAAGCCCAGACTTGGTAATATCACCTACCAACAATCTCAGAAGAGGTGCATTTAATTTATCTGCTATTCGTGGGGGTAAAAATGCCTGGCTTATTCCCAATTGCAAAACAGGAATCCCAAACACATCCCGGGGAATTACATTTACCGGAGACCGGACCGACATGGCAGGTAATGCACCGTGTTCATGCAGGCAAATGGCAATTTCACAAGCGGAATTTCCAAAACCGATGACCAGAACGTTCTTACCCGTAAATGCTTTTCCATTTTTATATTCCGCACTATGTAAAATAGTTCCCGGAAAATCCGACAGACCCGGTTTATCAATTCTTTTGGGAACATTTGTATTCCCGGTACAAACAATAACATTTGTTGCCTGAAACTCCTCTTTATCCGTTTGAACATTCCACGTGTTGCCCGTTTTTTCAATATGCGTGACTGTCGTGTTGAATTCCGGTTGGATTCTCATAACCGTGCAATAGTTTTCCATGTATCGGACAAGCTGATCACGGCTGGGATATTTTGGTGTTCCTTTCGGGAACTTGATATACGGTAGTTGAGATGACGCTTTATTGGTGTGTAAATGCAGGCGATCATAGTGGCTTCTCCAGGCATGTGCAACCACTCCCTCTTTTTCCAGAATAATGAAATCAATATTCTTCTTTAAGAGGCGTGCCGCACACGCTAATCCCGCCGCGCTCGCGCCAATAATAAGTGTATTTGTGGTTCGCATTTGACTTGTTTATAAAATGTGCCAACCTTATGAGGACTTACTGATAACGTTAAGCTATTTTTTGGATTGCTTGTTTTTTTTGGTTTTTTCCTTCACCGAAGGAAGTCCTGTCAAAATCGTGTCACTCTCGATATAAAGTAATTCTGCACTATCAATTAAATGTTTGCATATCCCGGCGACATTACTACTGTCATTTGCTAAAGACGTTCCCATTTCACTGTTAATTAGCCCTTTTCGAATTAGCTCGTCCAATTTACCGTTGATCATGACATCGCTTTTTTTGGCTTTTTCTTTTAATTTCTCCAGCCGTTCTAAGTGTTCGGCCGGGTGATCATCGGTTTTTGTCAGGTATATTTCCCGCAATACACGCGCTACCTTTTTTCTCAGATCGTTGTATTCTTTTTTAATATGTGAATTTTCCGATAGCATATATTTATCGACGTTGTCAGTCAAATCCCTGGCGTCTTTAATCGTTTCCACCATGTACCGGTTTGCAACTTTTATCTTACTGACCTCCTCAGCTTTGTCCTTCGTGAGTGAAAATTTGGTTTGAATTCTTGTGCCAAATTCAACGATAGAACTGTAAATTGCTTTAACCTTAGAATAGTATAATTCATCAATATCCTCATCAATAATTTCTTTTGATGCCTTGACCATTTTCTTGGGCTTCAGGTCTGACTTTATATCTGCTCGATGGAGGTTCAGTGCATGTGCAACAATTTGGAATAGCGGCTCTTCGAACAGTCGTTTAGATTCTTTTATGAGTGCACTGATGGCTGTTTGTGGATAGTCTAATGCTTCCGGTTTTAAATACTTCGGTACATCAATGCCGACTTCCTCTTCTTCCTTAAACGGAATCATCTTCTTCACAACTTTTACAATCACCGGTACAAACCAAATCAATAAAGAGGTATTAATAATGTTGAATGATGTATGGAACACAGAAAGAGCGACCGGAATGGCCTCCGGTGATTCAAACGGCGATGCTCCACCATTTGAGGTCACAAACCAATTGACGGCCGTCAAGAAAGGAACAAAGAGAATGAGCATCCACAGGACGCCCATAAGATTGAATATCAGATGTGCCCGTGCAGTCCGTTTCGCATTGAAGTTGGCCACAATTGCGGCAAGATTTGCCGTGATGGTGGTCCCAATATTCTCACCGAGTACCATTGCGGCTGCCATGTCAAATGGTATCCAGCCTTCATAACACATCACTAAGGTTAGCGCCATCGTTGCACTGGATGATTGAACAACAACCGTCAGGACGGTCCCGATGAATAAGAACAAGACGACCGACAAAAATCCCATATTCGTGTAGGCGCTCAACCATTCGAGAATCTCAGGATTGTCTTTTATATCCGGTACGGCATCCTTGAGGAATTGAAGGCCAATGAAGAGGACAGAGAAGCCAATGATGAACATACCCCAGTGCTGTGTACTTTTCTTCTTTGCAAAAGTCAATAGAAAGCCGAGCGCCACTAAAGGCAATGCGATCGCACTCATGCTCACTTTGAATCCAAGGATGGTAATTAACCAGGCCGTCACCGTGGTCCCGATGTTGGCGCCCATTATGTAAAGTATATGGTAATGTAAAGTGATTGAGTAGAACCACCGGTATGGCTGGATCTTGTGTAAGATTGCTTTACATAAAAAGTGCGGGTAAAAGATCAATGGGCGGGACAATCATTTATTTGGTGGGATTATTCACCAGTTAAATTGATTGTAAAATGAACGAACAATTCAGAAATTTCCATGATCTAGTCGATCAGGTCATTGCTTATCTGACAAGCAGATTATTTTTTTCACCTCTGACGTTAGCGGGATACAGAAGGGCCTGGCGTCGGATATTGGAATACATGATTGAAAGCCAAATTGACCAATATGACAAAGAGGTAGAAAAACGATTTTTGCATCATGAGTTTGGAGATCGGGGAAAGCGAGACCTGTCGCAACATGAGCGATTCCGTTTCAATGGAGCGATGATGTTGACCCAGTTTCAGGAGACAAGTCGTATTGACTTACCCGTGAGTACTCGTAAAACACAAATTCTTTTCGAGGGGCCTTTGGGACAGCTGATCATTGAGTTTCTTGACTATAAGAGAAACGAAGAACGATTGTCGATGATTCGCCTCCATTGTTATGAGCGCAATCTTTTTAGGTTCTATCAATTCTGTCATGAAAGACGTATCTGCTCAATAAGTGACATTGACTTGGTAACTCTACTTCAGTTCATAAATAGTATGGACAGCAAAAAATCAACTCCAATATATACTGCACTTTCGACACTTCGGGGATTTATGAAATATGTCTTTAATCAAGGGTTTTCAGTTATCGATTATTCAATCAAGATTCCAAAATACAAATCGGTTAATCAACCTAAGATCCCTTCGACTTATTCAAAAAAGGAAATCGAAAAACTAATATCGTCAATTAAACGGTCGAGCGCCATGGGTAAGCGGAATTACGCTATTATTCTCTTGGCAGCTAAACTGGGCCTCAGAGCATCAGATATCTCCCGAATGAGATTCGAGAATTTGCATTGGGATAACAGCACCATTTCAATGCAACAAGTTAAAACGGGGAAAATGTTAAATCTTCCATTATTACCCGATGTTGGCAACGCATTAATTGATTATTTGAAGTACGGTCGTCCGGAATCCAAGGAGCCCTTTGTGTTTTTAACTGGCCGACCACCATACGAACCCTTCAGTACAAGCAACGTGGTTACCCATGTTGTGCAAAGAGCCTTCATAAAATCAGGCATTAACATCAAAGGAAGAAAATTCGGGTCTCATTCACTGCGTCACAGTCTAGGATTTAGAATGCTAGAAGAAAGCACCGTTCTTCCAGTGATTTCAGAAGTTCTAGGACATAAAAGCACAGAATCAACTCGGTATTATCTAAGGATTGACCTTCGATCAATGCAGCAATGCATGCTTGATGTTCCAGCGGTATCACGTGATTTTTACGAACAAAAAGGAGGGATATTTTATGAATAAGCGATACAACAGTATATATGGTTCCCGCGTCGAGCAATTTATTGCTATGAAAAACAAGCTAGGCTATAAGTACGCAACAGGCAAGGTTATTTTAGCACAAATTGACCGCTTGGCAGAAAAAAGAGAAGAAATGACAATTGGTTTCACAAAAGAATTTGCAACTAAATGGGGTGAAAAAAGACCCAATGAATCCGAGCTTTATCGGTATGAAAGAATTAGGTATTTTATTCAATTTTCCAGCTATTTACGTGATTTAGGAATCGATTCGCATATCCCCAGATTGCCGCCCTATCCAAAAAATACATTTATTCCGTACATCTATTCTCAAAAACAGATTAGTGAAATATTCAAATCCCTTGATAATTTACGATTGAAAAATACAAATCCGAACTCCTGCCTCATCTGTATTCCGGCATTAATTAGATTGTTATATGGTACGGGACTGCGCATGGGTGAAGCCTTGGCTCTCAAAGATGAAGACGTCAATCTGGATGAACATTATTTACGCGTTCGGGATAGCAAAAATGGTAAAGAACGGGTAATACCTATTTCTGCGTCCTTGGCATCTGTTTGTAAAGAGTATAAAAAATACAGAGACCAACTACCATTAGGCGAAACCAAGTCATCGTATTTTTTCATTAATGCGAACGGCCGTAAATGCGGACAAAGTGTAAGGAGTTGGTTCAAAAAATGTCTGGATAAAACATCCATTCAAATTATTGATCAGGAGCAGACCCCTCGCCTTCATGATTTAAGACACACTTTTGCCGTTACATCGTTAGCCGTTATGGCTGAATCAGGAATTGACCTGTATGCTTCTCTACCAATTCTATCAAATTATTTAGGACACCAATCATTAGGTGCAACGGACCATTACGTGAGACTGACTTCGAATATGTATCCTGATCTGCTTAAAAATGTAAACATGATTTATTTAAACGTATTCCCAAAATTCAAAAACGATGAGGCCGACTGATTTTTCAAAATACATATCCGATTTTATCTCAAGATATCTAACAAATGAAAAAGGGGCGAGTGCTAACACCATTGCATCCTACCGAGATACTTTTGTTCTACTTCTAAGCTTTATCGAAGAAGAAAAACAGCTAAAACTTGAAAAACTGACACTTGGTAAAATCAATAAAGCCATGATTCTTGAATTTCTTGACTGGATACAAAAGAAAAGAAAATGCAGTAATTCAACCCGCAACGTTCGCTTGGCTGCCATCCATTCTTTTTATAAGTATTTACAGCATGAAAGCCTAGATTATCTTCATGAATGTCAGAAAATCATGTCTATCAAGTTTAAGCGATCTCCTAAAGAATGCATAAACTATCTGACGGTTGAGGGAATACAATTACTCTTGCGGCAACCGGATACAAGTACATCAAAAGGCAGACGTGATTTAGCACTTCTGTCGCTTACATACGATATTGGTGCGCGGGTTCAAGAAGTCATTGATTTGATGCCTTCAAGTCTAAGGCTTAATGAGCCACCAACAATTAAGATTGTTGGCAAAGGAAATAAAGCGCGATTAGTTCCTATGATGGATGGGCAAGTCGAATTACTTAAAAACTACCTTAAAGAACACCGACTCAATGAACCGTTTGCCAATAGATATCCTCTATTCTTCAACAGCAGAAAAGAAAAACTAAGCCGCGCAGGCATCAATTACATTGTTCAGAAGTATGCTGAAATGGCGAGACAGGAGAATAAGATATTAATCCCCGATAAAATCAGTAGCCACTGCTTGAGACACTCTAAAGCCATGCATTTACTTCAAGCAGGAGTGAACCTGGTTTATATCCGGGACATATTAGGACATGTATCTGTTCAGACAACAGAAATTTATGCCAGAGCCGATTCCAAACAGAAACGTGAGGCATTAGAGAACGCATACATTAATGTCAATCCAAATGAAGAGCCGATATGGGCCAATAATGAGAATTTGATTACTTGGCTGAGAAGATTCTAATAATATTATGTAAAGTAATTCCACCTAGAGCCCTTTGTTTACAACACTTTGGTGGAGTTACTTTACATTACCATATACTTTACATAATGATATTTATGCAAAGCTTTACATAAAGCACATAATCACCCCAACCGATTCGACAAGTGTCAGAAGCGAGGCATTCACAAAGCTGACAACCATCAATGTGGTGGCGGACGAAGACTGAATCACTGCCGTAATTAAGAAGCCTGTCATGACGGCAAACACCCGATTAGAGGTCATCGAGGCAAGAATACCCCTCATTTTATCCCCTGCTACTTCCATGAGCGCATCACTCATGACTTTCATTCCATAGAGAAATAAGGCTAAAGAGCCCAATAATGTGAGTATGTCCGTGAGACCGTAATTCATAAATTTTATGAACTTGAATAGATGAAGAGGAGGCTAACGAAGATAAAATAAAATCCGCTCTCTGCTTAACAGACAGCCGAATGAACCGAATTTTATTTCAAAAAAGTTGGATTATTAAATAAATGCAATTACCTTTGTTGTATATACAACTGTTGATTATACAATTGACAATCGAAGAAGAAATACAATCCAGTCGCATAGCAAGTCCTTTTATCAGGGCATCTCTCAATGTCTCGTTTACAGGCTTTTGGCTCAACGATCGCTGGAACGTCTTATTTAAACAGTTTGGCATTACAGTCCCGCAATACAACGTATTGAGAATCTTACGTGGCCAAAAAGGCAAGTCGATCAATCTCATGGACATTCAACAACGAATGGTTCATCGGAGCAGCAATACCACCCGACTTGTAGAAAAATTGCGGCAAAAAGAGTTGGTCGAGCGTATTCAATGCCCGAACAACAGGAGAAAAGTAGAAATCACCATTACAAAACAAGGTCTCGATCTACTAAAAACGATCGACCCTTTACTCAAAGAAAACGAAAAAGAGACTTTTAGGCATATCACGCAAAAAGAAGCCGAGACGCTCAATGATATTCTCAACAAACTCAGAGGGTAGAAACGCTGTTTTCAAACACACAAACTAAATTTTAACCACAACAATAATTATTTAATTAAAAAAAATTCTATGAAAAAATTGCTTTCAATTTCAGGTTTGGTTTTCTTTCTAGCAACCATTGTGATGGCATCCCATGATCCCACACCTAAAAAAATGACCTACACGATTAATGGGGAAAAAAGTACCGTCACCTGGACAGGTAAAAAAGTAACAGGAAGTCATACCGGAACACTCGGAATTAAAACCGGCACAATCACGGCAAACGAAAAGGAAGTGCTTAGCACAAGCATAGTCATGGACATGACTAAAATTATTTGCACGGGACATAGAAAACATGGACTACAATAAAAAACTGATCGGCCATTTAATGTCTGAAGATTTCTTTGCAGTAGAATCTCATCCGCTAGCAACTTTCGAAGCAACGAATTTAAACTGGTCTGATAAAGACAAAAAATTACATCGTGACAGGCACCTTGACCATAAAGGGTATTTCTCATGAAATATTCTTTCCGGTTCAGGTCGAACGAAATGGTGGTATGATCACTGCTGAAGGAACGGCCTCTTTCGATCGCACAAAGTGGAATATAAAATATGGATCAGGTCAATTTTTCGAGTCATTGGGAGATAAAATGATCTATGACAACATCGAAATGACATTTAATCTTGTCGCAACATTATCTGAGGAAGGTTAGAAGCTCGCTGTAGTTCTATATTAATAAAATATAACCCTATACTAATTCATTGTGTTGGAAGGAATTGATCACAAATTTCTTTCA
>CBDFMS010000022.1:0-338324 GCA_965249735.1 Saprospiraceae bacterium
ATTACTTCCAAAGATTCATGCCTCCATTTACTATCAGGTTTGTATTCAATAAACAAAACCTTTGTCCTTCTGATAGTATAGCTTCCTCTCTTTTGTTTAATGTGGCGAAGGCTTCTCGTCATAATTACCCTGACATCATTCATCATAAGAAAATATTTATTTTCAAGATTGGGAATCGCGGCAACAAAATTGTCTTCTTGTATTTTCTTGGTGTGTGTCCACATTTTAAAAGGGTAAAATATGAAATCTCCTCTACTGCGTTCAATATCCTGAATCAGTCCTTTTTGGTTATCAGTCAAGATATGGTTGAGCTGTTCACGTAGCTCTTCTGCTATCTCAGCAGTTAATTGAAAATCAGAAAAAGAAGATATATTCGTAATTGATTGTCTCCATATAATGGATTGAAAGAAAAGGCAAATGATATCAGTATCAATTGAGGAAAGACCTTTGGAGAATTTGTTCTTTGTTCTGCGAACGATAAAATTTGAATTTTGGTCGTAGTCATGTAGTTTTCTATAAATATTATTGGCAAAGTACCCTTCCAAAACCGAGAGATTGTGTTCGCATTCATCGCAAAGAAGATATTGTTCCTTTGGTATATCTTGTTCTGTTTTATGTTCAAAAGGGTTGGCTGTTGTCGTACTGAATATTTTTATTTTTGATTTGTCTCCACCAAGTTCGTTTCGAAACATCTTGGGGATAATATGTGATTTTTTTGATCCAATTACTCGAAGTTTGCATAAGGGACATATGTTCATATGATTTCTTTTAAAAAATTATACAATTAAAATCGACTTCAACAATCATCTTTTTTAATTTCTTATTTCAGCAAATGTATTTGCTCAAACCAAATTGCAGCTTGGCCCAACACTTCTTGACTTGGATTCGGATAATACACTACTAAATTCTGCTTCGCCCTTGAGCAGCACACATAAAAAATCTTTCTTGTTTTTTCAATAATGGACTGTTTGCCCTTCGTATTCTCAAACAGATGTTTAAAATTATATTTATTCCACCTTCCATTATCCAAAACAACAAACACATTATCGAATTCGGCTCCTTTGACTCCGTGTTGAGTGGAGTAAAACGTGAACTGATTCTTGTATTGATACAGGTTAGCTATTTCTGCGAAGGGTAGATGCCTTACTTTTTCATATTGATCCTCATACTTTGATTTGAAGTGATCCAACGCATCATCACAGATAACTAAACCGAGGTTATGTGCAATGTCGATGGCAACTTCTATGCTCGTCGCCTGCACGCTTTTTAACTTGTCCATTCCATTTTTCAATGCTTGAAGATCGTTGTTAGTACCTATGGAAAAATCTGTCCTTTTTATCAGCTCGTTATATGCTTTGTCATTATAAAGAGACATAAGCTCCTGAATCCTCAAGAGGTGTTTGATTAATTTATCTGGCTTATCACCAACTACATTGTCGTTGTATTTATAGTTGGTCAAGAGGTCGAAAAATCCGAACTGCCTTGCGATCAGCTTATGTGTTAAATACAGTTCTTTGTTGTTCTCGTGGTCGTTAAAATTAAAATTGTCAAATACGGCATGTTGTTTGATCGTGGATATATCAATATTCTCATTTGTAGAATATAAAAATGAGATACTTCCTTTTACATTATCTCCTGTAGGTTGCTGAACTAAGCCATCATTCCTAATCTTGTTAATTAGTTCAATGACCGAGGTTGAGCACCTCCAATTATCTTCTTTCTGTGTTTCTTTAATCAATCCACCGTCAATATATTTTCTTACATCACCTATACCTTTGTCATAGATGGATTGCATAGCATCTCCAAATAATCCGATTAGAGGAGCTTTGGTATCATCCTGAAAATAATCAAGAAAGATCTCTATAACTTGCTGTTCAGTATCCTGATACTCGTCTATCAAAATGACACCATACGAATCAGACAATATCTTCCTCAGTAATGGATATTTCTCGAACATCCTATTTGCCAGAAGTAGTACTTCATTATGTGAAATAATCCCTTCTTCGATTTTTTTCCATTCTCTGTATTCAATAGATGTTTGTTGAAATACATGATCATCAATTTCAGCCTCATCCTTGAGTGATATTCTTCCTTCTGTCAGCAACTCAAGGAGCGCTGACTTCAGATTCTTTTGATATCCTTTGATGGTCGCCCAAAGAAAATCGTGGATAGTGGAAGCACGTAGAAAATTCCCTTTCGCAGACCACCTCTCCGAAATTTCGTCAGCTGCAACGTTGGTATATGTAATGCAGGCAACACGAAATTTTGGATAAGTCCTGTAAAGATGGTCAAGCACATCAACAAGTGAAGTTGTTTTTCCACTACCAGCACCTCCATTCAACACGAAATTATCGCCGTTGCGAATATGTCCAAATATCTGATGAAGTGGATCTACTTTTTCGCGAGCCAAGCAGTCCATTTTGTAAATATGCTGGTATACGCCAGTCGCTGAAATCATCAGCTGAATAGTACAACACGTCTATTGCAAAGTCTGTCTTTTTCTTAATGCAATCATCGGCAATAGTAAAATAATCGGGAGGCTCCACATCTAGCTTGGCTGCATTTTTAATACTCGAAAATGTATCTTTGTTTTTGATGATGAATTCGAGATTGAGTGAGACATATGCATCTTCAAAACTCCTCGCATGATATCCCTCTTCCTCAGATTGATAGGCTAGATATATATTCGCATCGCCTCGGGGTACAATTCTGTCTTCATCGCGAATGACCTTTAACTCGTCCCAACTTTTACCTGCTAGATAGTGTTTGATAGACGCGTTGGAGGTATCGGTGCCTTCAGACACCTTACACTTTTTACATTTACCATTTTCGTTCGGTGTACAGCTGTCTATGTCAGTAATAACAAGCGTTTTGATTTCAAGAAACCCTAAGATTTTGTCAAATACTTTCGAATGAGCTCCCACTTCCACGAGTGAAATTTTTTGAGAAAGCAACGGGAGATACCCAGGGGATGCTGCGTTTTCCAAATCTAATTTTTGCATGATTGCTGGGAGAAGAATTCTCTCTGTATCTCCTTCTATGAAGATGATTTTATCTGAAAAGAATAATTCTGACCTGTGGAGGGTAAGGTATTGTTTTAAAAATTTGAAATTACGTTTGCTATCATCATCTGCAGTATAATCGCGTTCCAGATCAGCTAAATTTTTAATCTCAACTCTATTGTTTTTGTCGAGAAAATACTTTATATCTTGAAACTCACACTGCGATACGATATGAGCTGAGTGAGTAGAAATGATGGATTGTAACTCAATATTCTTGCTATGGTCATGAATAAATTGTTTTATATTTTTTATGAAAACGTATTGCATCTGAGGATGTGTGTGAGCTTCTGGCTCTTCAATAAAAAGCAGATTAATATTTGCAGGCTCCGATTCTAGATGCGTTTTTTTGAAATCGTCAAAAATAATATGCAACTCAAAAATCATGGCGAACAGATTCATATAACCGAGTCCATTGTAATCCTCTGGTAGCTGAACACCTCTTTCATCATAGACGACGGATGTATTTTCCCTCAAGAGATTCATTTCTTTAAAGTTGGATTTTACAAATATTTTCGATCCAGTGTAACTAAATCTCGCTATATCCTCCGTCACACGTTCAAAAATACTTTCATACGATGTGCTAAGGCAGTGGTCAGCTTTGATCAGTTCTTTTTGCAGACTCACAACATGGGTTTCATTAGAGTTTTCAAAAGGTTTAAAATATCTGTAGGACAATTTAGATAACGAGTTACTGCTTTTTGTTGAATCTCCATCCTCATTATGCACATCTCTTTTGGCTGAAATGGTTTGGAGATTGATAATTTTCTGCAGTCTGGAAAATTCCAAGTCGATAATATTTTGGTCATCACTTATATCAACTACTCTTCTCGAAATTTTAAAGTACGCCCTATGGTGCTTTTTCAAATATTCGTCTATATTTTCAATGTGATGTTGTTGAAAATCAGTCTTGAGATTCATTAGATGCTCATAGTCCAATCCATAGGAAAAAGACAAGAGCATTGTCTTGAGAGCAGGATCTAAATCCAGAAGTAAGTCGTACACATTACGTAAATCACCTTCTTCGTGCCACTCGATGAACACGTTCAATATCAGCTTGAATTCTTCATAGCTTTCACGATCAATTGGTTCATTTGACCTTATTTGATCGACTATTCTGGTTTGGAGCTCCACATTGAAATCTTCAAAGTTGAAGGTGTTGGATTGGTTTGTGATGAAGGCTTGGAGAATATGTAACAATGACGTTTTGCCCGTATTGTTTTTGCCGATAATCACTGAAAGATCATCCTCAACGGAGAGAAAGGTGTCTTTATGGAGCCTGTAGTTACTGATGTGAATTTTGGATATCTTCATGTCTATGTGATATTAGGGAAGTTCGATAAAGTAGCAATATGAGAATATGAAAACAGCGGAATAAAATTATTGAATAGGTTGTTCAATCAAGAAATAACTGTTCAACCAGTTGATTAAGGGCTGGTACTACGGCAACTTCCTTCACGGACTCAGAGACTACATATTCCGACAAGCGCATTCTAACTAGTCGTCGTATCGATGGCTTAGAATAGCTATTAAAGTCGTCAACGAGTTTTTCTATCATCGATGCCAATTCGCTAGCATTTAAGTTGACCTCAACTTTTAGATCGGCAAATTTATGATCAATATGTAGGATCAACTCATCAAGCAATTCCTCATGAGATATATTTTCTGGATCATTGATACTCGGACTATCATTCTCCATCTCCATTATACCATTCGTACTTATTTGAATTGCTGCACCATCTGAATGAAATGCCACTTTAGCAAAATCGTTATCTTGTAAATAGCTTCCAATGAAATCGTTATCAGAATTGAGAATGCCAAGTTCGAACAATATTTCATCTAAGTCATAATTCCCAGAGGTTTCTCGTTGTTCATACAAAAAGTTCAGCACTAAACGCGCCTTGGTGGGAATATCAGATTTGAAATCCTCTTTCATGCTTGAAATTATTTGAATAAAGTGCGACAAAGTATTAGAATCCTGCTCATTGAGATATTCTTCGTAATCAATAAGAAGATTTTCTAATTCGGTTAAAAACAAGCTTGGAAATTGTCTCAGCAATGCTTGATGCCTGACGAAATCATCACGTTTCGATTTTCGAACCTTGTCATTAAGCATCTCAAAAAATTCATCATAATAGCAATACCAGCAAACTGGGCTATTCTTAAGAAAAAAATATACTTCATCTCGTTGATTTACACACTCCTTGTCAACATAGATACCCAATGGGTTTTGGTCTGATGTTTCCAGTATTTCTTCAGAGAACCTCGATTTATGGTCGATAAGGTATTCACTCATATTAGTAGTTGATAGTTTGAAAATTAGCTATTAGATGTCTCTTTCTTTTTTAATGGATTCTTGTTTTTTAGAAGTTTGTCTCTTGCGTTCAGAATTGAGAAATTTTTCAGTTTGTTCTTGCATTTTTTTCTGTATTGTTCCACACCTGCTACAAACCCCTCAGCATACAGATACGACTTATTCACAAACCCTATCTTGAGTGTAGCGGCGAGATCAGGATTCTCTTTTTGCAATATATACACTGGATTAAAGGCTTTCTTAAATATTGTCATTTCATCCATTAGAAGGTCTCTTTTGCATGTTTTCCAAGATAGGCGAGAATGGAATCACGGCGATACAGTATAAGCTTCTTTTCGGCTGAGTGAATCGAATGACTCCTTCGTCTCGTAATTTTTGTAAGGTAGTTGTCGAACTGATACGAAGTAGACTCATCGCTTCGGTGTCATCAATCCATTTGTCATGATGTTCATCATCTGCCTGTAACCGATCAACGACCGATTCAACCAAAGCATAGAAAGCTTCGGTTTCGAGGCAGATCACTTGGAATGTTGATTGAGGTTGTTGCATAATTCAAGGATGAAGCATTAAAACAATTTTAAGCACATAATAAGTTCACTATTGAGTACGGTATTGTTACCAAACATGATGAACGTAAAAAGATATATGACCCGAGTTGACACAAAATTCTTGACAGTCCATAACTTACTCAACAAGATGGTTACGAAATGCCCAGGAAACTAGCCCGGCAGTATTTCTGACAGCCGCCTTATCTATGAGCGTTCTTCGATGTCCTTCAACTGTTCTCTTAGATAGATAGACTATTTTCCCTATCTCTTCATTTGTGTGTCCGTCACATATTAAAGTCAAAATATCCTTCTCCCTGTCTGTAATATTTATTCCAGAAAAGCTAGGTTTTACTGACTTCATTCTTAAACCTTTTGCGAGCATTTTACTCACCTGATCGGTAAAATAAAATCCATCATCGGCAACTTTTTTTAAAGCAATTTCCAATTCATTGGGACCATGATTCTTAAGTAGATATCCATGTGCTCCGAGTTTAAAAGCATGCAATATGAATTTTTCCTGGTCATACATTGATAAGGCTATTACTTTGATGAATGAGTACTTGTCAGTTAATCTCTTGAGCACTTCAAATCCGTCCATATTTGGCATCTTTAGATCCAATATGAGAATTTCCGGTTGATGTATTTCGAGTTGATTCAGTAAATCCAAACCATCTTCGGCTTCAATAATGACCTGATAATTCTGCACGTGTGAAATTATTTCAACTAACCCTTTTCGAAACATCTTGTGATCATCTACAATTCCAACAGTATGATTCATGTCTTTGATTCTAGATTTATTTTAATAGAGGCACCCGAATTAATATTTGAGATATTGACATCGGCATGGATTGCCTTTGCGCGTGCGCGTATATTCTTAATGCCAAGTCCACCAGAAGCTTTCAATTGCACCATATCTATTCCACGGCCGTCATCATGCATTTCAAGCTGTAAATTGTTATTCTGATATTTTAATTTAATGTATAGGTTCTTAGCCCCTCCATGTTTTATTGTATTCGTACAGCATTCCTGAACAATCCTGTATAGAGTCAATTCTTCGAATATGGATAGCTTGGGTAGGACTTTGCTCATTTTAAAATGTACATTTAGTTCATTGCTGTCAGTTATCAATGAACAAATATCTTCAATGGCAGCTATCAGGCCAAAATCACGAAGAACTTGAGGGTTAAGGTTTCTTGAAACAACTCGGATTCGGCTAATTATCTCATCAAGATTTCTGCCCAGTCTGTCAATATGATTATTAATTTCTGCTTCATCCTCTAAATACCTGAACTGCTTGAGTAACAACTTACTAGTTGCAAGCATTGGCCCAATATCATCATGTATATCAGCTCCGATTCTCTGTCTTTCCTTTTCCTGTGCAGACATAGTTACGCTTAGTAAGTCCAATTGCTGTTTTCTTTCATTCTCTCTTAGGAGTACTTGCTGTTCTCTTATCCGTCTAGAGTAAACAAAAGTGAACAAGATGATGCCCATAGATAAGAGGATAAATAGCAGAATTGCTCCTGTTAAAACTATTACTATATGCTCCTCCTTCATTACCTACTTTGGATAATGGCTATATATATCCCGATGGAAACTAAAACATTCATTAGCCCTTGCATTAGGTTTTTAAAATACATCCATAGCTGTGAGAAAGACTGCATACTTAGAATATCAGGCGTCAAAGCAAGGACAAAACAACTTGTCAAATGTAGAAGTATCCCTGAAACAATCCAAAAATTTGGATCCATCTCAATTCTTGGGACATGCAACTGCCTCAAGGCTTTGATGAAGTACAAGATGCAAAAAATAATTGTAATCAAGCTAATGATTCCAAGTAATCTGAATGCAATAACATAATTATTACTATTATTTAATACAAAGATATATACAAAAAAAGCTAGGATAGTAAATATGTACGCCCAAAAGGGAGTCTGTCTGTAATTCTTTAGGTCGAGTATGTGTAAGAAATAGTACCATAGGAGAATCATATGTCCTTGTACAAAGACAACCGTTACAAGCACGTTGCTTTTTCCTTTTGAGGCGAGAGAAATACCAAAATAATCGCAAATCAAAGAAAAAATGCTATAAGATACTATAACTCTTAATGGCCATTTAATGTACTTCCAATTAACAATTCCAAGCAGAATTGGTATGAGAGTTGTAATAGCAGATATTATCCCAACGGTTACCATTATTAAATAATGGCAATTTACTCATTTACTCCATAAGACTTTTCGAAGGATCTGCGCATAACGGAGGACAAGGAACTGAAACGTCCAAGAATAAATCATGATTAAGAATGTCATCGCCATCTTCATTCACACCAACTATGACTAAATCCGGTGTTTGTACACTATTCTCGTCAATTTTTGTGGCATAGTAAATTCTCAAACCGACGCAACTTGTCTGACCCAAGATGGCACTCAATTTATTTTTTCCAAAATAATGACCTTTAAAGCTGTTAGTCATTTCGAATCGATCACTTTCTACGTAATTGTCTCCAAGCGTTTTCGCAGTTGACTTTGAAATGTAAGTTCCTTCGCTTCCTGTAAGTACTGGCATAATTTAAATATTTAGCAGATTATAAAATTTGATCTAATTTCTAAATAGAATAATAATTAATCCGATTATATAATCGTTCAAGCCAAGGCATGCGACAATGTATTAGATTGAATATCAACGAGATATAACACTGGTTATTCCTACTATTGAAATAATAATTACCGTATTAATACGTGATATTTGGTAATTAATACTTATATATAAAAACAAAGAACGAAATCTAAGATGGTTTATAACACAGCATATGATTTTTGCACCCAAAATACATACAAGCCAATGAATGTATCAGGATTGTCTTGTTCATATAAATGCCAATTTTGAAGTGAGGTAGCTGTAGGGTCATACGGGAATCGATCCAAGTACTTTCTGATTTTCTGAGGATCGTCAAATTCAAATCCTACAAAAGTCAATCTAAGTGTACGTAAGATATCAGAAATCTGGAGCAGCGTAAAGCATTTCTCCTGGACATGAAACAACAAATCCCGTGTCTCAGATGTGGTATAAAAATCTACTATACACGAGATTTTACCGAGAGTTGAAGTGATGGGCATAGTCAGTATATACTGGCGACATTCTTGTATATCTTCAAGCTTCGTTGTATATCCCACTTCTGCCACGTATTTCTGCGCTGCAGTAATATGAGTTCTACCTTTTTTGCTATATAACCCAACTCTCATTAATGCACCGGCTCTTAGATGATTTGCTAACACCTGCCATCCCGCTACCGGATCATTCATATGGTGCAATACGCCTATGCATTCAATAAAATTAAAAGATGCGTTCAATAGATGTAAATTCAATATGTCTACTTGTATGAATTTTGCCTTATGTATATTCAGTTCATAGGCTTTCCTCTTGGCATAGGCCAAACTCGTCATACTTATATCAACACCAATTATGTTGGCGGATGGAAATTCTAGAGATCGGTCAACTACTTGCTTCCCTGTGCCACATCCTGCTATAAGAATATCGATAGGCTCAATATCACCATGGTGTTCTAAAGGGAATTGAGGAAACAACTTATTTATTTTCTTTGCTAAGGATGTTCTCTTAATTTTGTGCGTCTCCAACCAGCGAGGATACGGGTTTTCTTCATATTGATTGCGTACTTGTTTAGATATATTATCTTGGAGTGTCCCAAGTTTATCTATTGTATCTCTCCATTGCTTTTCTTCTCTTGGTTCTACAACTTGTCGAACAATTAATCCATCGAACTCGGTATCATTATATTTATAAAGCAGGTGGACCAACTCTTCATCCCTCCCTAGATCGCTCAAAGGACAATAACAGGCAACAATGGCAATTTGTATTTTCATACTTTGGTTAAAATGTTCTATGCCAGACAGAAGACGTTGTTTCAATTTACGGAATTCGAATTGTTCTATTTCCGAAACGGAAAAGACGTATTCATTTGAAAAACATTGGTGAGAAAGTGCATAAACTATTGAACAAAGCTCAGATTCTTCTCGAAAGGCAAAACCTGTTGCAGTCATTTTGAGCAGGATTGCCCCTCGGAGTTTTGTCAATATTTTTTCGAACATGGGATCTCGCAGAATCACTTTTTTTAAAAGAACCAAAAATAAGGGAGTAGACTGGAGTAGACTCGTTACTATCATGTATAATTCTCGAAATGTGGGTTCATTGTACTTTTCGATTAAGACCATTAATTCTTGAATCCGGGGATCATGTTTTAGAAGGTTGGCACATGCGAATGCCATTTCTTGATGGTTTATTCCTTTTGATGAAAAAACCTTGACCAGGTCTTCTATAAGTGCATCGCTGGCTTGTGTTATCGGTTGCCAATTTATGCTTTTCGCGAAGGCGATCTGATATAACAGGTTGTCCGGGTTCAGGCGCATAGCTGTTTGATGATGAACGATAGCCTTTACTACTTGACTCAATGCCTTAAGAACAACACCCATATTATTGTGTATATAACTTGAATATGGATCGATAGAAAGAGACTTCTTAAAGCAAGTCAGAGCTTCTGTGAACCGATCTAAATTATAGAGAACAACACCCATATTATTAAGTACTTTGATCGAGTGGGGATGAATTAATTGAGCTTGTTCATAACAAGTCAGAGCTTCTGAGGGTTGCCCAAGGCTATGGAGTGCCAATCCTTTATTATTTAGTGCAGCAACACAGCTCGGATCGACTTCCAGCGCCTTTTCGTAGTAGACCAATGACGAATCGAATTGGAAACCTCTTCGGAATGCTTCTCCACAATTATTATAATATTGTGATTTATCCGGATTGCCTTTTATAGCTTTATTTATTAACGACACGGCATTGTCATAGTTTTCTGTTTGGAGCTCAATGACACCTAACAAATGAAGTGCTCCGTGATGCTGAGCTTGAATTTTTAGTATTGACTTATAGAGGGCTGATGCTCTTTGGAAGTCTCCGGCATGATGATATGTCATCCCACTTTGCATCAATTTGGAGGTTGATGACAGCACAAGGTTATCGGAAGAATTCGCTATTGATATTTCAAGTATTCCATCAGAAGTCAATATACACATGGTTTATTCCATTAGGTAAAAACGAGATTTAATTACCCCCCAAAAGATGCCATGGTCAATTAGCTCGAATAAGTAATTCCATTTGCTCCAGTTGTTTCAGCAAATTTTGAATCGATTGATTTTTTTGCGGCGATCTTTTTAAGGATGTCCTGTTGGTTCTATCTATTATGTGTGTTAATTGAGCAAGTGTAACTCCCTTATTTGCGATATTCAAGACCAGTTGAGCAATAGGTTGTATACGAACTATTTCAGAATCATCATTACGTTGGGTATAAAATACGAAGGTGCCGGGTTTCATATTTAGATTATCAGGGCAAAAATTTCCAACGTGCTCAAAAGTCGCGGTTACCGCAGAGGGATTTGTATACCAAATTGTATCTGAACCATTATTAGTATTTTTTACTATCGGCGGTTCATACTTATTAGAGCGAAACTGATCTTTGAGGAGCTCCCATTCGATCATTTCACTATATACCGGGCCTTCAAGTTGTTCTTGTTGAATAAAAAACTTTAAAAAGAAAATAAAATCTCTTATTGCACCATAATATAATTGCGATTTTGATTTGCCGATAATTTTGTTTTGGTTTTTAATCCATTTTGCCCAGGCCTGTAGAAGATCAAGTGGATCAACTCCTTCTTCATCTAATTTAAAGATCACCGAGCGGAGAATACTAATATTCGGAAGATATTCTTCCGCTGCCCGAATAACGTCTATGCTAAGGTTTTCGTAGTAATTCAATCGTGAGAAACGTGAAAAAATCTCAAAATGATTTTTCATGATTTCACAATTTTCCAAGTGTGTATGTACTGAAAGTGGAAAATCTGCAAAATATGAATCAAATAAAAGATCGTCTTTGATTGATTCATATGTCGGACTGCCGCGGTAAGGACAATACCCAAAAAGATGAACAGTAGACTCTGGAAGTCGTAGGTAGGAATATGCTCGCTTTAGTGTCCCTCTAAGCGACACATCCGACTCTCCCGGCAAACCGGAAATGAACCCAACTGTCGGATTGATTCCAGCTTCCTTGGTTTTGCAAATGATATAATCGGCATAATCCAAATTCTGGTTTTTGTCAATTTTCGCTTGCATTTCTTGGGTCCCTGTTTCAACACCAAAATAAATATCTCTACATCCGGCGCGCTGCATCCAATATATTTGTTCCTCATCGAGAGTATCTGTGCGCGAACTACAAGTCCAGGTTACATTTAATTCACTATCTACTAATTGGCGGCAAAAACGTAATACCCATTTGCGGTTTGTAGTAAACAAGTCATGGGTGAAGTTAAAATCTGTTCTATCATAAGTGTTCTTGACTTCATTGAGCTCCCGAATTATACGATCTGGACTTTTAATCCGATGCTTTCTTTTCCAATAAGGAGCAGTAACACAAAAATTACATTTAAAAGGACAACCTCGACCAATCTCGATCCAAATATCGTCTTGTGGATTTAAGTCGATCAAAGAAAAATCCGGCCATGGGAGGCTATCCAAATCCTGTATAAGAGGTAGTTCTGGATTACTGATAATTGCTCCACCAACACGGTAGGTCAAGTTACCGACTTTACCCATATCACCAGTGTGTATCAAAGCATCAATCAGGGATTGAAATGCCGCTTCTCCTTCGCTGCGGATAATATAGTCCACCACGGAGAATGCTCGAAGCGTGTCTCTATGATTGACGGTAGCATATACTCCTCCAAATAGCGTTAACGTTTCTGGGCGAATTGATTTGATCGCCTTACAAATTTGTAATAGATGATGATACGAGTCCGTCTCGGTCATAAAACCTATGAGATCAGGGTCAAAATCCAGTAGCCATTCGGCGGCGGCCTGATAAAAATTTTGCGACATAGGTAACATAGCCGAATTAATTGCTTTGTTTAAATCAGCAATTGAAATCTTGGCTAATGAGTTCACTGCCCCAGCTATAGAAAGTAGGCCCATAGGGACAAAAGTCTGAGCGTAGCGCACAGGATCTTTAGTGACAGAGTGACTGGTGGCCAAATTTAAGGCACTATGATCGAGATGCGGACTGGTAACAAGTAATATGTTCATATCCGGCCATTGATTTTATTTCGAGCTTTATAGCGATGGGCCTCCTTTTGAATAGACGCGATAATGTCTTTTAACTGATGAAATTCCAACATTGGGTTCAAGAGTACTACACGCAATACGATACGTTCGCCCACTTGTGTAGTTGAAATTAATGGTCCACCCGTAATAAATAATTTTTTTTGAATGGCTAGATTAATTCTGTCAAGTTCTTTATCCTTCAGATCCGGATGCACAAAACGGAAGCAAACAATATTTGTGTCGGGCTCAGTGATTAAAACAAAATCACTATTCGAACGAATTTGGTTGGCAAATTCTTCAGCCAGCATTACGCTGTGGTCAACCAGGTCTGCAATCGCTTCTGATCCAAAGTATTTGATCGTCATCCATAATTTTAATGCTTCCAAGCGCCTGGAACCATCAAGATGCCAAGCTCCAGCATCGGCCATATTTTCATCTTTGATAGCATATTCGCTATTGAACTTTAAAGGTTCTTTGAAGGCCTCTTCCCTTAATAATAAAGCTCCTACAGAATAGGACACGTAAAGGGATTTGTGTGGATCTACTGATACAGAATCGGCTTCATGCCAGCCAGAAACAGCAGCAGCTGATTTGTGGCTATAGCCCATCATACCACCATGTGCAGCGTCAATGTGGCACCATGCTCCAAAAGCATGGGCTGCAGATATAAATTCATCTGCCGATTCCATCACTCCTGCATTGGTCGTTCCGGCTGTACAAATAAACAAGAATGGATTTTTCCCGTTGTTTTGAGCCCGTTCAGCAGCTGAATATACCTGTCCCGGTTGCAACCTCCCCTCGTTATCTGTTTTTATACGAACAACCGAAACATCACCTAAGCCGGTTAGAGCAGCGGCTTTATCAATAGAAAAATGAGATTGATCGCTGGCTATGATGCAATATGCTTCGCGGTATTGTCGAGGTTGTTTGGCATAGGACCGGGCGAGTGCCAGATAAGTAGCCAGACAATTGCTCATTGTACCTCCTGACGTAAGTAAACCTGTGGCTCGTTCCCCGTAACCAACTCGCGCTTTCATCCAATCAATGACCTCCGTTTCAAGCGCTAGAGCAATTGGAGCTTCTTCCCAAATAAATGCGCACATATTCATCGCTCCAATGAGTAAGTCAGCGATAACAGAAACAGTTGCAGGTGGAGGGACCATATGAGCCAATGACCAACTGTGGCGACTATTGACAGCGTGAGCAACAACTTTGCTGCGAACCTCAGACAATATTGAGGCCATTGTTTGTCCTTGCTTTTGTTCAAGGTTAAAATCGATGACCTTCGGTGGTGGTTCGAATGCAGTTTGGGGAACAAATATTTCTTCTAATATCTCATTCAGAAGGCCTAAATAATCTCCGTTACCATTTAGTTTAAAGGCTTGCAATCTCGCGTTGCTTACTTTAATAGACATAGCCCATATCTGATCGTAAACGCTCAGTCCGCAGGCGTAAATCTTCCTTTTCAAATGCCGTAGCACCACATCCAATCAGTTCTCCATTGAGTACTAAGGACATTACCGGACAACGATTAGCGCAAAAATAGTCTTTACTGTTGTAGCTACAACGGTTACATGATTTTTCAATGAAAGGCTCCCACGTAATCGCTCGCATGTCTTCAAATGAGTGTTCCCATAATAGAGAAAATCTTTGATTTCGTACATTTCCGGCAGAAAATGCCTCGATGGATGCGCTTGAAACACAGGGATATACTTCACCGTCCGCAGCGATATAAGCGATGGATCGTGAACAATGCTCACGCCTGGTCATGTACATGAGATTTAGAGCATAATTAAAGAACTTGCTCACACATGGCCCTGTTTCTTTATCTTTTTCCTCTTCAAATTTCTTTTGCATTATAAAGAGCTCGGCTGAAGTTGCAGCATTTTCTTTACCCAAGGCATGGATATCCGTATGCAATAACCCTCGACCAAGGGGATTAAATGTTACGGTTCGGAAAATAATATCGTGGTCTGTGCACCAATTAAGCATTTGTTCTAACTCGTGAAGGTTTGCCTTGGAGATAACGGTCGAAATGGAATGTGGGACTCCCATAGCTTTCATCAACATAAGCTTCTCCTTCATCAATGCGAAAGTAGAGCGCCCTCCGCGTATAAAATGATGCGCTTCAATGCCGTCCACACTTAACGTAACACGGCAGTTTTTTTTAGGTATCCGCTCAAGAAGTTCGGGCGTCAGATAACTACCGTTACTCACGATCGCTATAATAAAATCGAGTTTAGCAGCATATTCGAGAATTTCTGGAAAATCTTTCCGGATATAGGGTTCTCCACCAGCCAATACGATAGAAAATGTACCTAATGCTTTCAAATCGTCAAGAATGTCTTTAATCTCGTCAAGCGTTAACTCATTCTTACGAGGCCGTCCAGCATCAATATAGCAATGTGTACAAGTAAGATTACATCTTCGAGTAACCTCAAACCACACAATCAACGGACTTTTTAAGTGAAAATCAGAACCTACTGAAATATGTTTTAATCGGTATGGCTCTAGTTCTTCAACCGTTGATGCCGATGTCAGAAGAGTTTTGACGTCATCGCTGTACAAATCAATAAAGCCGTCGGGGAAGACAACCAAATAACCGAATTTCTCTTTGCTGTATCGAAGGCTCTGCATAAATTTTTTCCTTTGAGTACCACTTTAATAGAGACGTGTATCGTTTACATGGATTCAGCATCGCGTAGGTAATCATTTCTCTAGTATATTATATCGGATTATGACGATAAAGTGGAAAATAATAAAGACCAGGTCACAACTTATTTCTTTTTGTAATGCTGTAATGTCCGTCTTGAAAACATTTGAATTCAACCATACAAATCCATATGCCTTGAAAAGTACCAAGCCAAATTCAAGAATACTAAGTCTATTTCGCTGTACCGACTTGGATGGAAGCAGGAGAAATCTTGTCATTGACTACTTCAACTTGAATTTCTACATTTCCGAGGCTACCTGTTTCTTTCCAAAATTCTTGTATCTGTTTTCTTTGCTCCTCAGTCAAATTAATGCAGACACTTTGAATCCCCTTGCCTTCAATTCGTGATAAATCTTTTTTTTGGTCTTTCATAATTATTATTTGTTGATAATGTATCTCTAGTTGTTGGATACGATATGTTTAATAATGCGATAATTTGCTTATTTCGCTGTACCGACTTGGATGGAAGCAGGAGAAATCTTATCATTAACTACTTCGACTTGAATTTCTACGCTTCCTAGACTTCCTGTAACTTCCCAAAAATTTTGTATTTCTTTTTTTTGTTCTTCTGAAAGTTTAATAGTAAGGCCATGCATTTGTTTAGAGTAAACACCGGAAAATTCTTCTTTTTTATTCATGATTCGTTTTTTATATGAACAATTAGGTTTTGTACCTATAATAAGTCATCTAATTATTTTTGAAATATTTAAAATCCTCTGAAAATATTTGAAAATACCATGTCATTAACTGTAAAACAAACTGCTTATAACCCTGATGCGTTTTTCCAAATGTAATAGTAATTAGTAATAGTTGCAAGAGTAGGTTGTTAACTTCTGATGAACATCATTATTTCATTGGAGCTGATTCGGTTCGGATATTTTCTTCCAATTGCCATAAATTGATGAGTATTCTGACCATGTGTACGTGCCAAAAAAAGATTTTCATCCTTCGTACTTTGTAATAAACAACCGTGTATTGTATGATTTTATTCATTTATTCAAATGGTTAACATGTTAGTCTGTCAGCTTTCAATCTATGGTTATTCTCTTCTCTATTGTACGGTTTGAATTATTGATAAATAATTTAAGTATAAACACGCATCATTCACGTCTTTTAATTTAGTTCGAATTAAAGATGAGGACTGCGCCTTGAGCTTGAATACATCCTTTCAAAGTAGTTGAGGTAACTTGACGTCAATGACAATTCTGGCATCTCAGTGAAAAAACTGATGGCTTAAATGTCAGTGCACGCGACTAATTTTTAATTAGCGAAACTGAACATTACTCCGATTTGTTAGTCAAAGACATAACGTAAAAATACGGTAAATACAAAACAGGTAATTCTTGCACTGTAATTAGGCTGAACACCATTTAGCTTTAGGTATTGGTTGATTTGTGTTTGTGTTGTACATTACTAATATGGAAAAATAACTATTGGTAAGCTCGATAGAATATCAGTAGTGCTAAAACGAGGAAAAACATTCAGCAATCAAAATACCAATGGCATAAAAGATCTAATTGATGGTCTTGTAAATGTTAGTGCTGCTGTTGAATGATTTTATGTGCTACAAGAGTTGAAAATCTCCATAAATGACGTATTAGAACATTTAATTCAAGTTTTAAATAGAACACCAATAAAATGAAAGGAACTTATAATCTATTTACGGGAACCAACAGTCAATATTATTGGAATCTGACTGCTCCAAATAATGAAATAATCCTACAAAGTGAAAGCTATACCACAAAACAAAACGCATTGAACGGTATTGGATCGTGTCGAACTAATTCACCATTGGACTCCAGATATCAAAGAAGAATTGCTAAAAACAGCCAATACTATTTCAATTTAACGGCCTTAAATTATCAGATAATTGGAGTGAGTGAAATGTATACTACGGTAGCCAACAGAGATAATGGAATAATGGCATGCAAGAAATATGGACCTGGAGCGACATTGAACGATAAGACCTGACACAGTAAAACTACACGAAGTTTTTCTCAACATTCATGCCTCGGTTATTCCTACGATGATTAGGCGGTGTTTTGTCAGATTATATTTGCCGTACAGTTGGAACTAATGTTGATAAAGTTATAACTGATGCAGCGGAATGTGGTCATTTCTCCTCGCAATCCTTCAATAATGATCCTGATCTTCTCTTCAGAGCTATATCGCCTTCTGGTCTTTCGTTTCAAATCACTGATCAGGGCAGTTGTACTTTTTTTCTTCGTCATCTGTTGTATCTTTTAAAAATTATTAAAATAAGAATTATCTCTCTTACTTTTTGTCCTTCAAAAGTTCAGATTTAGCTGACGTTAAACAGGTTAGCGTTCCAAATTTTAAGGTTAACAATTGTACGTTTGAAGACCTCCGTTTTGGCATTGATTCTGAACAGTCAATTTTAAACATTTCAAATTCACAATTCATTGAAATTCATCGTGAAAATGGACCATCTCCAAGAGGAATAGCAATTAATTTGAATAAATCAGCCTATTCTATTGTAAAAGGGAATACAATGACAAATTGTTTATGGGGTGTTTCGGCATCCGGATCGAATTGTGATATTCTCGATAACAGAATAGGATTCGACAACAGCAATTATAGTGAATTTGGCATTCGCTTCTCTGGGATGTTTGGAAATGTTGCCAATGTGCTTGTTAACGATATTGACGTTGCATTCGTAGGGTTATGGATGTTCAATTCGAATCAGACAGGAAACATAGTCATTGACAATAACACGATCCAGGGTTTTTGGTCACCACTTTTTGTGCACGGGACTAATGCATCTGATCCTACGATGGGGATTCAGGTAAGTAATAATACATTTTATACTGATGAAAACTCAGCCGTCATATTACATTCAGAGGGATTTTCGATTCATGATAATGAATTCTATCCAATTTCTGGAGCAGAATCCGTGCAGGCTTTGTTGCAATTGGTTAATGCTGACAATAATCAGATCAGAAATAATATCTTGGATGGTCAGGAAGTTACTAATCAGGTGCTTGGTGCTGCAGAATCAGGGGGCAACTTGTATTGCTGCAATCAAACATTGGAAAGCGACATTGGGGTGTTCTTTACGATGGCATGCGGCGATACCAAATTTAAAACAACATCTTTTGGCAATCATACAACTTCATTACAATACAGAAGTGATGCATACACCGGCCCACAAATAAATCATGGTAATGATTGGAACAACTCGTACGGGTTGGATGCATGGCACAGGAGTGGTGATCCTGATTTTATTGATTTATCACAATATTTTGTAATAAGCCTCCCAAACAACATCATCCCAAGTTCAGATTGGTTTCAATTAGTTAGTGGAAGTATTTTGTCTTGTGAAGTTTCGTCAGATTGTGGAGAAGAATTATGGAATATTGGAGGGCCTTCCGAGAGCGACTTACAAATAGCAAAGGGTTCACTAGATGGTCTTTTAGATGTAGGAGCCATAAATTGGAGTGAGAAAATTCGACTTATCAACAAGATCAACAAAAATCCAGGATTATTTGCTGATCCTAATTATTTGGCTTTCATTAGTGAAAATGATACAACTGAGCTTTTTTCACTGGCATATATTACTAAATCAGTGATTGATATTCATCAAAATATCTCTTTTAGTTCTGATATGATGGAGCTTCATACTCAGATGATCAATATCATGCGACAACTGGATAGTCTGGAAACTATAATTGAGGAATCTAATTCAGTCGACAGCACTATCCACGAAAGAAGTAGAATTCCTTTGCTGATTCAACTTCATCATCTGAACAACACAACGACGGGGTTGCGTCATGCTGCGATCCAATATATTACGAATGCAATCAATGATTTGAGTTACGAATTGTCTGAATTAATTACTACCACTAACTATGGCGAAACTTACAAAACGGTCTTCAGTTTATACCTGGACTATTTAATTGGCGATGGATATTTGGTGCCAAATCAACAGACGGAATTATATGACGAGGCAACGAAATGTTACAAGGATTATAGCAAGGGTGTGATCATTGCTAGAGAGTTGTACGACATGCTGTCAGCAACACGTACGGATTGGTCCGCTTATGATGATGTGTGTGAAGAGAACGAAAAAAGAGCGCGCTTCGAGATGGAAATAATTAAGGAGAACAGCTTGATAATATATCCAAATCCGGTGAAAGACATGCTCACGATTCAGGCTGAGCGGATGACACTTGAACCCGGACAATTGACTATATTTAAGGTCAATGGTCATACAGTGAACAACATGATGTGGTCCGGTCATGAGATCAGCCTGAATACATCAGACTGGTCTACGGGTGTCTATCTACTTTCCTGGAAAACCGCCACTGGAGAACTTAATAAGAAGATAATTAAATAGTGAAAAAGTGCTAAGAAGATTAATCCAAATATTACTATTGCTTTCATGTCTTGTGCCACACATGTTATGTGTGGCACAGCGACATGATAATCATTGGGTGTTGGGGTATGATCCTTTAAATCAGCCAGACGATACTATCGCTGGTAATGTATTCTCAAATTTTCAAAATGCTCATATCAATATTGACTTTCCAGTTAATGATACAATATCCTTCGACATGTGGAGAAATTGTGTTTCCATGTCAGATGAAATCGGGAATTTGATTTTTTATTCAAATGGTATTTCGGTTCTGAACAGAAATCACGAGATAATGGCCGGTAGTGAAGACTATAACTATCATCCCTTTCATGAGCAATATAACGATTCAGGACTTCCTACTACGCAAGGGTCGATTGCTCTTCCAGCCCCGGAATCGGAAAATAAATACTTTTTGATTCATGGTAAAGTCAATCTGGAGATCAATTCACCCGATATAGATATTTATATTACCGATTTATACTATTCCATAATCGATTTGGCCGGCAATGATGAATCAGGAGAGTTAATTCAAGCTTCCATCCCTATTGTAAATGATACGCTTGAGAACTTTGGTATTGCGGCGGTGAAACATGCTAATGGAAGGGATTGGTGGGTCATTGCTGTTGCAGATGAAAATGTGAATAAATATTACGTCATTTTAATTGACCGAAACGGGGTGCATCTACATCATATCCAGGATTTGTCATCAATGGGTGACCATGAAACTGGAGTAGGCCAAGTGTACTTTTCAAATAATGGTGAATTGTATGTAAGGAATATTATTACACTTTTGAATGATGTTTCATATTTGGACATTCTTCATTTTGATCGATGCACAGGAACGTTGGTGATTAAAGAGATGATCACATACAGCGATAGCAATCGCACAGCAGGACTTGCCATTTCGCACAATGGTCGTTTTGCTTACACAAATGATGGAAATAATTTGTATCAATTCGACCTACTAGCTAACAATATAGAATCTTCAATTAATCTTATTGATGTGTATGATGGATATAGAGATGACAATAACTTTCCGACAAACTTCAGAAATTGTTGGCTTGCCCCGGATGGGAAAATCTATATGACTTGTGCGAATGGAATGAAACCTGAAAGCTTCCCCAAAAACTGGACGATTCAAAACTAAAGTATTAAATTGAATTGTCATGAAGAAATCAAGATTTACAGAAAGTCAGATTGTATCGATTCTAAAGGCTCATGAAGCTGGTCGCAAGACTTCTGATTTGTGTCGTGAAAATGGTATCAGCGAAGCTACCTTTTATAACTGGCGCAAGAAGTATGGTGGCATGGAAACTACTCAGTTGAAGAAATTAAAAGAGCTTGAGCTGGAGAATCAACGACTGAAACGCATGTATGCAGAGCTGAGTTTAGATCATCGTATTCTCAAAGATGTGATTGAAAAAAAGTTCTAAAGCCTCGTGCTAAACGGCAAATAGCAAAGGGAATCATGGAAACGTACGAGGTAAATATCACACAAGCTTGTCGTGTCATTAATTTGAGCAAGTCTGTTTATTACTACAAACTCAAAGAATCGCAAGACGATCAGGTTATTAGCATGCTCTCTGAGTTATCCAAGCGGCATCCGACAAACGGATTTTGGAAGCTCTTTCACAGGATCAGATTAGCAGGCATGAGATGGAATCACAAGCGGGTATATCGTGTTTATAAACAAATGAATTTGAACATAAAGGTTAAACGCAAAAAACGGTTACCTAGTCGAAACAGAGTCCCATTAGTAGTCCCAGGCCGAATGAATGAAACATGGTCAATGGATTTCATGAGTGATGCATTAGAAAATGGGCGCAAGTTCCGCACATTAAATATCATGGATGATTTTAATCGCAAAGCACTGGCTATTGAAGCAGACTTTTCTTTGCCTGCCACAAGAGTTATTCGAGTGCTGGAGCGAATAATATACTTTAAAGGCAAGCCAAAGCGAATACGTGTGGACAACGGCCCAGAATTTACGTCCGCTGAATTTACAGACTGGTGTGCTGATAACAATATTGCCGTTCTATTTATTCAACCAGGAAAGCCAAGTCAAAATGGATTTATCGAACGATTTAATAAAAGCTACCGTACCGCCGTTTTAAATGCATATTGGTTTGAAGAACTCAGACAAGTGCGCATCTTAACGGAGAAATGGTTGGAGGACTATAACAATTTAAGGCCACATGATGCGCTGAACAACTTACCTCCAACACTCTACACGCAACAGGCAGCATTAATTGTGGAAAACAACAACAGCGATCATTCTATACCGGCTACGTTAAATTGTTTACCACGAATTAACACTACTGATAATATTAATGAATTTTTATAATTTTAACACGTCCTATTAAAGGGAAGCCCACACAACGAATTGAATGTAATGACCCGTTTACATTCAATTAGCAGTCTTTGTCGTCTACATTATTAACGTTAGAATCTTGCTTATTTGTTCTGCAATGTCTAAATTTGCAGCCTGCACTAAAGACAGTTTTTTCAATGTTTGCCATATTAGTCAAAAGGAGAGATGTAAAAACTGCTAAAATGCAGTACAGGTCCTATAGCTCAGTTGGTTGGAGCATCTGACTCATAATCAATTCCTCTTGACATTTTATTTAATAACAGTATGACTTACTGTGCATTATATTTTATCATTTTAAATATGTTTGCCATGAGTCTTCCATCGTTTGCCATTAAATTAGAACAAATCAACACCGCTCAAAAGAAAGACGGTTCTTTTCCAATCGTACTCAGAATAATTTATAATAGAATAAAACGACGTATTCGCACTGGTCTAACTGCGTATCCACACCAATTTGTGAATGGCAGACTGAAAAAAGTTTATGATGTTGACACGAAAAATGAATTGCTCCAATTGTATGAGAATACTGCTGAGAATGTTTTGGATAATAATTTCAAGGATAACAACCTCGACTATAAGAAATGGAAAAACATTTTTGAAAAAGAAATATCAAAAGGTCAGACTTGCCAAGAGAAAATCGAGATCGGTGTGTTGGAATTCTGCATGCTTGTTCATGACGAAAAAATACGTCTGAATAAAGTTAAATCCGCTTACGACTATAAAAACCTTCACAGCATTTTAAGCAAATATACCTCAGATAAAGAAATCAACTTCTATGAAATTAAAAAAGAACATGGAAAAAAATGGCTGAAAGGGTTTGAGAGATTTATGATAGATAGAGGACTGAAAGGTGTGAACTACATGAGGGTGCTTAAATCTCTTTATTCAAAAGCCATCAGTGGTTATATTGATGATATCGGCTACCTTGTAGAAGAGTTTTCAGATACGCCATTCAAAGGTGTTTGGAATCCCAGAGGCTATGATTTTTCACACCTGAAGAAAAGGACTTCTACAAAATATGATTCCGATAGAATAAGAGCGTTGTCCTCAGAAAGTATCAAGAAAATACTCGAATATAAGTCAAGACCCGGAACTAAAGAGGAATATTATATGGCTCTATGGAAATTTGGCTATTTAATGTCTGGCGTAAATTTCAAAGATGTCGCCTTGCTCAAGTGGTCGGATATAAAGAATGGCAAATGGTATTACAAAAGGTCCAAAACTAGCGTAGGTGCGAAGGATGGGAAACCAATTCCGAAATATGCATGGGCCATCATTGAAAAGTATGGTGACAAAAACAGTAAATACGTATTTAATATTTTAAATGGTGGCTGGGACAAGGACGAAGAAACACTGGTCAAAAGAGTGGATTACTATAGCGGTTACATTTTTAAATGTGCCAAAAGGGTTTCCAAAAAACTCGACCTGGATGGGTATTTCACGCCTTATTCCGGTCGCCACAGTGCCATTAATATTGCTTTGTCTAGTGGTATCAACTCCAATACCATTAGGACCGCCGTCGATCAAAAATCACTATCGGCTATTGATTCGTATACATCGGATTCTGAGGCCAGCAAGTTGAGAGAAATGATGGAGGCGTTGGTAGTAACAGATCACGTTTCAATTTAGTTGAGGAGTAGACCCATCGATATAGTTGGACAAATATTTGGTAAATTGGCTATGCATTGAAGAAATTGAAACTGCGGCATACAGCAATCAAAATTGCCGTTTATTAAAATGAACCCAATAAGTCGTCTACAAATTGACTAATAAAATGAAACTATCCGACAAATGGATTTCACTTCTTCCAATGATTTGTATTGGTCTGGCATTCCTATACGGCCTAATCCAAATCGACCTACCCCCTATTGATCGACACAACTGGCGACAGTGTCTGACGTTGATGATCACAAATAACATCTTTGAACTGAATCAATCTATATTCTATCCAAAATACAATTTGAGTGGAGAAGGTACTGGCATAATACCAACTGAATTCCCGATTCTAAACTATCTTACTGCACTGTGCTATGAACTATTCGGAAAACAAGATTGGGTGGCGCGTCTGGTCCCATTCATTTTTACTTGTTTCGGATTCTACTATTTTCATCGGATTGTGTCAAAGGTTTTAAGTAAGTATGGAGCCCTTTGCGCCTTGCTGATAATCATGGCGTCCATAATTACAGTTTACGGCCGAAAACATATGCCCGATTCCTTTGCGCTCAGCCTCGTCATGATTGGCACCTATTATCTCTGGGAACATTTGGAGAAATTCAAAACGTGGGACCTTATTATTGGATTTATATTTCTCACGCTTGGCGTCTTGTCAAAGATCCCTATGATTAGTTTTGCAAGTCTTTTAGTCATTCCGTTATTCAATGCCAAAGCTTTCAACAGAGTCCTACCGTTTGGTATTGGATGTGTAGTTCTCTCCCTCTGTGTCGGAACATGGTATTTCTATTGGATGCCACATTTAGAAACAACGTTTGGCAATAAGTTAATATGGCCAGTGAGTTTGCAGGAGGGCTTTTCTATTATGATTGAATATTGGGATAAGATTTTATTTAAGCGATGGTTCGTGTCCACTTTCCATAATCCGGTGACCTCAATCTTAGGGTTCTTGGGTGTTCTTCTGTTTTTCAAGAACCGTGCAGTTTTCTTTGCGCTAGTTGGTTATTTCATATCAATTCTGCTCTTCATCTGCAAAACAGGACACACCTACCATCTGCATGATTATTATATGATCTCAATCATTCCCTTGCTCGGAATTGGAGCAGGCAAATCATTAGAACTCTTATCTAAGATTGCATTCATATCAAAAAAAGCCTATTTCAAATATGTGCTCATTGGCTTGCTTGTATTACCTTCTATGTATACAATTAATGACATCATCCAAGAGAGACACGACGAACTTCTTTTGTCACTAAAAGAAATCATCGGTGATCAAGGAATCGAAAAAGAAGACCTCGTGGCAGTAAATGGGGGGAGTATGCTAAATCCTGTCATGATGTATTTTACAGATCGCAGGGGTTGGTCTTTATACGATAAGGATATATCTAGTGGTAAGTTTGTTGGGCAATTGGCAGATGTCGGATTGAAATACGTCATTCTCGATAAAAGACGTAGAATAGTGGATCTGCCATACCAAAAGACTTTTGAAAATGACGATTTTATCGTTTACCAAGTTCATCCAAAATCCTCAGGGAATGAATCGCAATAATGTTTCATTCGTAAAAAATACAAGATGTGATTATCTGTGTTCTTTTAACAGCGATTGTATTTTCATAAGCGACTTGGCATTCACCTTTTTTTCTCCAATGAAAGCCTGGAGCACCGTGTCGTCTGCAGTTGATATCAACATATTCATATGCAGTGCTGTAAAATCATCTATGTACATCGGTAATATTTTCAAATAAAAACTGTCGTCATCACCACTGCCCCGCAATTCCTCTATTTCTACCGGTGAACACAGTTTGGTTTTACTGAGGGTCCAATCTTTGACTGATTCTTCCAATTTCGCTAAATTCTTTTTACCCTTTTTTGTGCTTACATCCGGCTTGGGAATAAGGAAGGTTTTGTCGCTCATGTTTTGGACGAAGTTTGCTGCATGTTGTCGTGCGGACTCCAATACTTTTCCATATTTTAATGTTCCCGCTTTATATCTCGTGATGGAGGCATTCAAGTTGCTATTTAAAATATTGAGCATTAATCGAATATCATTTTTATCTGACAGATCAAGACCAGTGACATTGGCAGACGCAATAAACTGGCGCTTGGGGTGAACAACAACCAGCCTAGCTGTAACATTTTCCCTATCTTTTACGAAATTTTCACCGACACGTTCACGTTGATACCTGATTAGTATACAATCTTTACATTGAATTTTCGACAACTCCTTTGATGGGATATCAGTAAACTTATAGTCGGTCTCTTCAAAACCGGACTCCTCCAATGCCTCTTTCCAAACTCGATTGTAGTACTCCGCTTTGTTTGGTACGTCGGCTATCTTTCGATACATCTCCTTCTTAGTCATCTTATCGATGTACTTGCTAGATGATTCATAGGTTGGTACATAGAGAATCTTGCCTTCTATCAATGAGTAATCAACTTTTTGCAATGGGTTAAACTGCGCCAAGCAAATATGCTGAAGGACACAAGCAGTCAGCAAGATCAACACGGATTTCAAAGTAAATTTCATAATCTTGTGGTATGTCTTTAATCGTTCAACATTGCAACCACAAGAATCATTCCAATTTGCTTATCTTTCACACCTAACACACCAGCAAAATTTTTAGATCAAGGAATGTTGGTGTTCAGGTTAAACCTAAATTCAATTACTAATAGCCCCTGAGCTATCTGAACAAACGTAAATAACCTTATTAATCTCCAAGTTCTCCTTATGAACTGAAATATCTGAATATATTAAGCGCTAATTCGGAAATAGGCGCTCATCGAAGTACTGAATCATACAGTCTTTCCTAGGGTCAAACAATCTATTGACTCTGTTTTTATCATCATATATTTCCACTTCAAGGATAACTTTTTTCCCCTTTGATTAAAGACACCCGTCAAAATCGCGTTATTATTCACCAAAATCCTATACTTATTCGGAATTCTGTCATGATTGGTCCTATAGTTTTTCCATTCTTTTAATTGTATTGAGTTAATTTCTATGCTATTTTTAATAGCGTATTATGCGAATAATTTATTCATTAAGCTCCGTCTACCGAGTGCTAGAACATCACTTTTATTGCAACAGTTCTCAGCAGATTTTTTTGTCTCAGTAGCCCAATTCTTGTAAAACTCGTCGGTTATATGAATTTCTTTAATTGAACAATTGCCAGTGCAGGCATAAAACAAGCTAATCACTAGAATGACCATTATATTATTTCTAGTCAGAATCTGAGTTGCTAGTTCCATTGAATGTCGAATATTAATCGAAATAATATATGTATGATTACAAACAATACTTCGACTCATTCAAAATTAATAAGAAGTCAAAACTTTTGAATACTCCAAAATATCATTATAAAACAACCTGATTATTCTTTTGTGTTCGAGTTTATTCATTGTTGTCGTTGTTCCACAAATGGTTTCAAAAACAGATGGATTTTCTATCTGTGATATTGCTCGTATAACTTCTTGGCCTTGACATTTGTGCTTTATATAAATTTCATTTGTACTTGTGTTGAAAATGTCGAGTCTAACAAACTGAATTAATCCGTCACTGAGAATTAATCTCAAACTCTCATAAGAAGAATCTCTAGGGATCAATAGAATGTCTTCATAATTACTTGTCTGTTCAGGGATAATTCGATGTGCTTTTAAAAAAACGCTATCGATCTCTTTGCCCAATTCAAGTGTAACACGATTGTTGACAATCAATACATCTTCTTGAATTTGTGATTCTTGACAACTGACCATGATAAATGCCAACAATGCAAATAATACTAAATTTGAGTAATTAATCATTCTACAGTTTCGGATAAATTTTGAATAGATTCGTCTTGGGCGCTAAATATTTCTTGATCACCAATCTCGGGATTGGCATTTGAAATGTTTTTTACAACTCGATTTAAAAAACCTGATAGTACATTCGGATCACTCAAGTCGGCATCTTTAAATTCGCCTTTCTTCAACAAGTTTCCAAGTTCTCTACCATGTGCATTATTGATTAAATCAATTATTGAATCCTCAGGATAATTGCTAAAACCGGTATCATCCCTTTCATGTGCATCTCCTATCGATTTGGCCATCTCATCTCCGTATAAGTGTGTAATCATGGCTTGCTGTGAAAGATGTCTAAATGCATCTACAGCAATTCTTCGAACTTCAGGACTTACTCCTCTGTCAAGGAGTGCCTGACTAAAATCGTCTGCAACAGTGGGAGTATTATAGGGATTGTCTGGGTCATTCGCTTGTCGTAAATGATTTGAAATTGAATTAGCCTTTAATAAAGATCCGATGGTTCCTCCTAGCTTGTGGATAGCAAAAATATTTGGATAATTATTGTTAGCAATTTCAATTCGAGTTGAAGGCCCTTTTGGATTAAAGGTCGTGCTTACCGTTTTGTTTTCAAACTCATGGCTAATAACTAAAAATGAGCTATTATGATTCAAGTTGTCTCCTAACCCGGTAGTGGTTCCATTGATTGACAATGATCCTCCGCTTAGGGATAAAGACGAATGACTAATATTATAAGTCTGGTTTTGAGCAGGAAAATGTACTGGATGATCAAAATTTTGAACCTTGAATTTTGTGTTTCCGAATTTTATGTCCGCTAATTCTCGAGCTTCACCTATGGTGACAGACTCAAGTCCATCTAAATCAATCGCCCATGTGGGTTTATTGCCCGCATATTGATATGGGGTGTAATATGGGTAAGACCTCGAAAGTGGATCCAGAGATAAAAAACGTCCTAAACCAGAACTGTATATTCTAAATCCATAATTATAATTAGTAGTGATTCCGAACGATTTATCTCGTAATTTACCATTGAATCCAAATGAATTATCCAAATTACTTATCAAACTCCGATCCGAATTTTCAAAACCAAACGCATAGTATGCCGAGTAGGATTTTTGAATTGGCGAATACCTAACTCCATCAAAAAACTTTAAATCACTAACCACAGAATGCACATTTCCTAAATGATTCGATAATTCAAAACCTTTGTTATTTTTCTGATAATTAAAATCAGATGTCGGAGCAGTATTATTGGCAGCAATATTTCTAGTATGACTACCCAGCCTCGAAGAACCATATAATATAGCTTCTTTTTGTGTCAGCGGCACACCAGTAGCACTTTCATGGATAGATAATATATTTCCTTGTGCATCTCTGATATATAAGGTTAGCGTTTCATCCCCGACAATTGGCGTCACTTTTTTATACACTCTATTGCCCATGCCGTCATATCGATATTCGACCGTCTGAATGCCATTATCCAGTGTTCGTACTTTTCCGTAAATGTCCCAAGTGATTGTTTGGCTTTCAGAAGCGTCATTTGTTAATTGACCTATTTCATCGTAATTATAATTGGTACCTGATTGATCGTCAATATCGTCAGTTCGTAATCCATTATTCGTGACACCATCATCAACGCGTCTAAGCCGGTTTGGAAAACTTGGTTCGTACTCATAACTCAAATCATCAAATTGTTGTCCAGTTCCACCAAGTGGTCGATAACGATCCAAAGACAATAAATTTCCATTTTTATCATAGGAATAACTGGAAGAATAACTATTCACACCAGAACTTATCCAATTATTTCCAAGAAAGAACTTCGAATTATCCTGTAGTATTCTGTGCAGCTGATCGTACCGATAACTATGGCCATGCAGCCGTCCTTGGCCATCCGGATTTGCTGGATTGTCGTAAATACTTAAAGCGATATTTCCATTGTAAATTCCTTCGTCGCTGGGCGAATACAAATTCGTCCAAGCTGTAGTCATGGCGTTTCCCGGTAATGGTCCACCAATAGGTTCGTAGTCATTCTTGTTATATCCTAAATGGTAGGCAAAGGCATCCTCTGCTATCAAACTGTCTATATTCCCCATTGCAGCATGGCCGTCTTTCCCGGGGTCGTGATCATGATTCCCAGAGCCATTGGCCATGTTCATTCCTTTGATCCAACCTTGTAGCGTGTAATAATAATCTAGGCCCTGCACCTTGTCATCTCCGAGCTCTACACGTGCTAATGGCCCATGCTGATAATAAAAATAGCGGGCGTCTTCTTCCCAGGTTAATTGATCAGGAGATGAATAGACACAATGCAATCGATTGTCAGCATCATAGCTATAGCGATGGAAATATTGATCGGAAGAGCCGGGATTAAAACTGACTTCATGAACATTTCCACTGATTAAGTCATAATTGTAAAAAACATCAAAAGGCGAAATACCGGCAATCTGCTGTCTGATCCCTTCTACATTTCCATGTACATCGTAGTTGTAATACGTTTTGGCTTGCCCCAAGCGATTCACTGAAGAAACCCTTCCTTGCAATTGATTTTGCTCAAATGTGCCAGCACCAGCATCGTCAATATCATAATGCGTGATCACTCGATCTCTCCAGTTGTATGGAGGAAGTGATCCAATAGGGAAGTCTGGATCATCCAGATCTGCAATATTCACACCTGTGTAATTAATAAGTTCACCAGTTTCAACTATGCGGTCGGCATCATCGTATTTGGTGTATACAAACGTTCCGTCCGCTATTCGCTTTGCATCTTCTGTTAAGCGTAAGCGAAGGTCGCTGTCGTAATAATATCTTGTAAGACCTGCGTCCGTACTTTTTTCTGATAATGGCATATTGAAGCCATTAAATTGATATCTCGTCGTGTACAATTCATCGTGGTTTCCGCTGCCACTTGCTTGAACGCCCTCGGGTGCGACAGTGGCCAAAACATTGCCCAGAAGATCTCGGTAATACAAGGTGTATTGATACTCGCGACTATTGATTCTGAGTGAGGCCAATTCGTCGACTCCCCCTTGTCTTAATGCCTCATTCCATTCATTCTCTATGCGCAGTTGACTATCGCGGACTATCTGATTCGTGTAGATCCATGCTTGTTCGATACGCTTTTTGATACAGGTGTCCCGGTAAGCTTCGGGTGAAAAAGATGTACGGCATTCAGAAAAATTAAAATCAATCGAAGCCTGTGTTTTTTGAATGATGGATGGCCAAACATTTATGAAATATTCTGCTCCATTCTTTTCGAATAAAACATGTAAATCCAATGGAATATACTCACTATGTCCTGGAAAAAGGGGAACTAATAGTTCTTTGTAATTATCATTATAATGCTTGCCTACTAATTCATATGTGTGCAACGTGCTCATGTTCTTGTGTAGCATCAAAGGAAGCCCGTCTTCTGTAATTAAACGAAATTCATAGGCGGTGCCATTGTTTATTACTTCCACAATTGAGTTTTGATCATAATCCACTCCTATATTCAAATGCGTTTTAATGAGCAACGTATCAAATCCAATACCATTATACATGGCTGAAGTTACTGTGTCCGCAGAGAACATAGTAACAAAAGTCGTTCCATTAAATACACTATCTATCACTTCCATGAAAACCGTGTCATAATTACCACATCTATAATTGCATGACCATGGGATGTCCAAGAAATCGAGAAGATCATCTTTACTAATTTGTGACTCAAACTGATTATAAATTCTATTTAAAGGTCGGTGAGAAGAATATATGACATCGGGCGTGTTGGTGTAGTTCAAGGCTTGATATACGTAGTTTATCTCAGGGACAGGTCCTGAGAACGAGCTATTAGTGAAGATGTGCAAGTATCTGTAATTAGAATCTATGGGTAGGTCATAATAGATGTCTCCTCGATATGTCTTTTCTACGATGCAATCATCTACTTGAAATGAAGTGCTATTTGCACACCCACTACTAGAATAAACTGCTAAAGTTAGGTCATTTATTATTTCTTCATCACAACCATTTTGCAAAATGCCTACACGAATAAACTCGGATGTGGGCTTTATTCCAATCCATGCATCATATGTGTGATTATTAAATGCGCAAGAAGTTGAAGGAGGTGTAGGTCCAGTGGAATCCAACCCTACGTTCCACCATTTTATTGTGTTGATTCCTGTTCCTATAGCATATGGTGGTTCAAAAATTATGCCGGGTATAGACGGACATTCTGTAGCGTCGTCAGATATTGTTGGAACATTATCCCAACAGCTTCCTAGACTGAGAACTCCACATTGTTTTTGGCAGTGCTCCATAAGGTCTATACGTAGAGCGATACTGTCTGTCGGATTAATACTACCTGCTAGAAAAGAATCTCGCATTATCGCAATCCAATATTCCACTTGCGCTTCACAATCACCAAGCCCATTGGCTCTGATCGAATCAGCGAGATCTAGCAAGTCATCCCCATTTTTCGCGAGTAGAAATTCAGCATCATGTGCAATGCCCGGAGCCAATTCTGGCGGGCACTGAGTATAGGAGCAATTGTAAATGACTTTGGTTTTAAGACCAGTATACATAGTGGCCATCAAACTCCATGCGGATAGCGTGTCTTCCTGACCAATCGTGTAAATGATGAAATCGATAAAAGAACAGTCGGTGCAGTTTGTATTTGAGTTGTCAATGGCCTCACATATACCGAGCACTTCAGCTCCATCATCAGATAATTTGCAGACAAAGCTATCGATGGCATTATCAAAATTGGTGGCTAGAGTACAGTCATATGCAGAATCGATACTTGCATTTTGCAATAGAGGGTCCGCCAACTTTATGGCGTTTAATACAGTTGTAAGATCAGTTTCAATATTCCCTGACGGACTACCAAGCTGAAAGATTTCAAAAGCTTTATCTAAGTCAGGAATAGTGCTCACAATGTAATCAAACGAATCTGATGGCCATGTGGCTTCACAAAGTTCCAGATGACAATATCCTTGATGACAAATGGCTAAGGCATCACCCCATTCAAATTGCCAATAATTTGGATTCGTGGAAGTAAGTATATTTCCTAATTCCGTGCTTAGGTCAATTGTATCAATTTCCCCATTGCTTCCGGCGATTATTATTTCAGAACTACTCAAAGAAATGGTGTCCTCATCTAATAATGCACCAAGATTCTCATCCCAATAAAATTGTTCTCCATTGACTGATAGAATGGGCAACAAAATATTGTTATCCGTCAAACAATCTTCTATTGATGAAGATAAAAAAGAATCAATATTGGTTCCTTCATCTTGATCGGGGGCCAATTGATAGGCTAACATGACTTCTATGGCATCACATTTCAATGACAGCACATCGAGGGCAAAACTATCGGCAAGGGCTTCACAGCCTTCCAGGCAGATGGTAAACGAATCGGAAAGAGGATCGTATTGTTCTTCACAAATTAATTCGCAAGTTAAATAGCAGGATGCAGTGTCAATTTGAGAAAGAATATCAGAAAAAATCAAGGAATCATTGATGAGTGAATCTGTGATAAAATTAAATTCCCTAATCCAGTAATTCTTAACTGGAATTAATTTTTTATAGATCGTATATTCCCCGATCTCGGCAATGGATGCTCCAAAGGAGTACACAGAATCTATTGCCCCACAATTTGAAGAGTGCTTTTTAATTCCTTCAATTCTCCGTTCAAAAATTGAATATGATTGGCCATCTATAGTGATATTAATATTATTTCCATCTTCATTTAAAATATACACAGATAAATCCCAGGCCGAAAAATAGCACGTATCATCGACTAGTACGGAAGCTGGAGTTACAGTATACGAAAAGGTAATGGTTTCATTTGGCATGGCATTGAAAAATGGATGCGCCAGTACACGCTCATCGTCAGGATTAGCTGTTTCATCAATGGGCAATTGATGGGTCATTGTTACTGTGTCAGCTCCATCAATTTCTTCTACGCTATTTGGTGTTTGTCCAATCAAAGCTGTGGCTACAACTTGTCCTGATTTATTTAAATAACTGACGCTGCCTTGTCCATTAGGATCAATCGCTACATTCTTTTTATAATGATGTGCAAGTCCTATGGTATCTCCAAAGAGTCTTGACAATTCGGTTTGTGTCGGTGTCAAATAATAATATCTGGTGTCATTTGAATCCAATTGATATTGTCCACCAACTCCACTTTGTTTTCGGACACGACCAGTTTGATCACGCATATATTTCATTTGGGTAAATGGCCGACCGTCGGCATCAGGTAAGAAGTCCCTATGAATTATATCCTGGTTATTGTTTGTACTATAGTATTTACCAGCACCAGCTTGATTGCTTAAAGCATCAGCAACCGCTTTTTCATGATTTATATAGTTGAATGGTTGAAGGCTAGAATTCACGTTATATTCTGGCTTGAAAAATAAATTGTTTTCATTGCCTTGAACGGGTGTTGGAAGGATTTGGATCGTCGGTCGACCTTCCAAGTCATAATCAGTTTCAGCAACCAGTACGGCTTTCTCATCATTGAGGTAGGTAATCGTTTGTCCTGAGCGCAGTGTATTGTCAAAATACTGTATGACTTTTTTCGATTTTCCTTCTTCGGCGAAGGACTGCTGCATTTGCCAGTGTGCATCAGGCTCAAATGCCACAATGTTATCTTCTGTAGATTGATTATTGCCGATAGTAATGTTTCGTGAATTGCTAAATTTACCTAAGACATATTCGTACGTATTACCAAAAGAATCGGAGTGGCGCCCTACAGCCCTGACTCTGACAAAGAAAGTTCCTTCAGGGTATGTCATATCCAATGAATAGGAATTTTTGCAAGTCCTGACAGTAATTGCTCTATACCATTCAATCCCAGAATTCGGAGCAAATTTATCCTGGTATATGTATTGCAATTCATAAAACTCGCTGCCCTCAATTAAGTCCCACTCCAAATTTAGATTGGAATATCCTGATATTTTTATTGGGATTCCAGATGTGTTATTGTCATAAGAGATGACTCCTGTTAGGGCTGGCATGACGTCTGGGTTAAAGGAAGAAATAGAATCATTCCTCATTTTTAATTCGACTCTTACATCATTAGGAATTGTCCCAGTAGTTATTAAATTACTGACTTCGAGTAACAACTGAGATCGGACCGTATCTTCTACGGAAAGTAAATCAATGTACTGATAGTTACTTGTATCTGCCTGAATCGTTAAGGTTTTGGCCCCAATATTATTGACTCCATCCGTTAGATTGACATCCATAGATATCGACCACATATTACTTGAAAGATCAGTAAGTTCTTCTCTGCCGTAAATGAGTGCCACCTCATAACGCAGTCGATGCATCCAGATTGAATCGCTTGGTGGACTCATGCGCATCAGAGGATTTTGTCCTAAACTTATTTTTGCTTGAGCATCCGTCCAGGGAATGCTCCGAACGATGAGTGCGTCACTATCTATTTGTTGAGAAAGACAGAAAGTTAAGCTAAAGAAAAGGAAAAAGGCGATATGTAATATACGACATATCATTTCAGCTCATTGAATATTAATTGATAGCCGGAATAAAGTCC
This sequence comes from Saprospiraceae bacterium, assembly GCA_965249735.1. Classification (GTDB taxonomy): domain Bacteria; phylum Bacteroidota; class Bacteroidia; order Chitinophagales; family Saprospiraceae; genus JANQSS01. Next base: position 35,548 of record CBDFMS010000022.1, read on the forward strand.
AGAATGCACTGTTCCGCTTGATTCATCGACTTTGTTATAGTAATGCTCTAACGAAAATCTTGGCACATGATCTTTTGACACGAAATCATAGTCGGTGAATTTCATAACAACCTGATCAATTTTTGAATATGCCCTGTCGTATTTTTGCGATATCTGCTTTAACAGTCTTTCATCTTTGGTGAATTCATATCTGGCACTTTTTACCGGTCCATTACCATTGGAAGAAAACGTGTAGAAAAGTTTATTTGAAGTAGGTTGACAATCCAATGTATGAATTCCATCACTTTGCGATAGCCACTTATTCATTTCTTTAGAAACATCGATTTTAATCAAAGGCGCTGCGTACAGTACGATATCAATGGTCCGGGCATCGTGATTAACCAATATCGAAAACTCCTTCGCTACTAATCGCTCAAAATCAACATCCAGATATAATACCTGTCCCTCATGCCAGATAATATCCATTTCGCTTGCATCATTCCATTTGGCCGACTCTCCTTTTGTTATTACTATAAATTTCATGGATACATACTCGGTCTTGCTGAGTAACTCTGAATAACTATGAATCGTGTCTTGAAAGTCAGGGCAAGGCGCATAGAGAATTGCTGTGAACAAGAACGTTATGTGAATAAGAAATTTCATGCTTCGTTTTGGTATCGTTTATTGCTCGTCTATAATATATTTTTGTTGTTCCTGAATCGTAAAGGTGCCCTCTTCGGTTTCCTTACTTATTTTTGTTAATTCACCATCTTCGTCATAACCATAGAGTGATAAATATGAATTCTGATCAATACTCTGCACCGGCCTAAGTAGTTGATCATCCATAATGGAAGTATTAATAGTGCCAGTTAAAGGCATTGCACATAAGTCATCAAAATATAAGACATTGACAATGCCCTCCGTAGGTTGGGTAAAATGCACTTCAAGACGAAGAGGAGCTACTGAAAAAACCACATTGGCCTCCATTTTTTGATAGATACCTGCGAAGTTACTGCCGAAATTTGTCCTCTCAGGTGTCAATTCAAATTGATCAATGGTAACCTCTAAACCTGAATTATCGATACCGATGATATCTATTGAAAGATCAATGGAATTAAGATCGTATATCGCCTTATTAATCCCGTTAATTCTTACAAAACTTTTGGCCCAAAGACTAAGGTGATATACTTCGTTTGGAGAAGGGTGAAAATTCTCAATATTCAAAAACTGCCCCGATGAATCAACTTGGTAAGAGCTGGTTCCAGAATGATCAAATCCTTCAGAGGGTAAAACTCGCCCTGTACCCCTATTTGGCAGTGTTGATATTGCTCCATCGTCAAGAATTACTTTTTTAATCGAGTGATTCGTCCCTGAAATAAAATCAGAATAAATGCACGATGAATTGTCATAGTCAATTTTGGCGAATTGACCGCAAACACCCAGATTGTTTGTCGTTGAATCGATAGGGAATAAAAGTACTTGATCTTCGACGAGCGTTTTTAATACATAACTCGCATTATATAAAGTGGATGCAGGCTTATCAATGTACAATTCACCACCCGAATTATCCCACACATGATGGGCCCCGAAATATCCAAAAGAGGAAGATTTATTTATTTTTTCAATAACATGTCCAAAATTCAAACTGTATTCACCTCCTTCATCTGATTCAAACGTGGATATACCCCCTTCCATATAACCACAGTTTTGTATTTGACCACTAGTAATGCCCGGATTATTTGGTTGGTAATTAGTCAATCGAATAGTTTGCCGATTGTCTAATCGATCTATTTTTTCTTTTGGATGTCCCATCAAATAATACTGCGTTACTCCTTCAGATCTAATCCATTTAGATTCGTTTGTCCCATCAAATATTCTTGGCTCATTCCAATTGAATTGATGAAATTCTTCTAATGTGCCTCGTTTTGAAATTCCCGATACCGTTCTGGTTGAATTGAACTTTGCATTATCGGCCAGTCTGAATACGCCTAAATTGCCGCGAAGGAAGTCATTTAATTCAAACGGCATACATTCGGCACTATCCAGGCAATTATTCATATAATGCCAAGCTTCATCATACGTATATGCGCTGGCATCCAACACTTCATTTTTGACCACTAGATCGATGTTTCCTGATAGAGTACCATCGCAAGTTTCTAATGACCAAGGCTCGCTCGAAGTTGTACTAGTCAACACAGGACTCTGCAAGGATGTCATCGACATCGCAGGTGTGTTTAATTGATTTCTGTACCCAGATCGGATGAGATTAAATCGCAATGTAAAGGAATTTGGATCGGGTAAGGAATTAAAAAATTGACCAGACTCTAGAATGTGAAAATAATGTGTATTATTTATTGTAAACATGTACGTCCAACGACTTAGATTACTAGCCGTCGAATTTGTGGTCTTATTTAATTGCACAATGTATTCATCGCCTTGCGCAAAATGCTGACTCATACCAGGCCAAGTGGTTGTATCTATACCGATATATCCTGTGCAATTATTTTCTAATGCCTGCAGCGAAGATTTATCTGTGTTTAATTGAAATGTTTGCTGTTGATTCTGATAGCTTGGCCCCATTCGTTTATATGCCTGATAAGCCGGAATTTCATAGCTGTATTGGTCTTTATCATAGATATTATTAACACGTTGCAATAAAGCCTTGCCAGTATATGGATCAAAGGCTAAATTTTCAGCTTCACTCTTTGACTGTCCATCAAATGTGACAACCTTCTTTACTATTCCTTTTCGATGAATGACTTTGTTAATCACTCCTGTTTCAACATCACTTTCATGTGCGCTAGCTCTTAGAGAACCTGTAGGGAAGGCAGCCACGAAAAACGGCGGCACCAAAAATGCATGTCCTTGAACGGCCCCACCAGTTGTAATTGATTTGTAAGATACTTTTCTAAGGTCTCCAAAGACCTGTCGCGAAACACCTAATTCACCTGTTCGAATATCAGGTTTCGTAGCATCGCCATTTAATATGTCTTCATAATTGAGTACGAGATCCACCTGATTATTCAATGTTCTTTTGGAAAATCGATTTACTCCTTCATTATAATCCTCTGGTCGGTCATTATAAAAATATTCGGTAGATGATACCACATCGGGCAATAGATCACCATTCTTCTTTTGTCCAAAATACTTTATGCTCTTTGGCTTGCCGTGCATGTCATTGAGCTCTATGGAATACCCTTGAGTAGCGCGATAAATATCACGTTGAAAGCCTCCAACAAAGGTTTTAATATTGGTGGCTGGGGAAAGTGCTAATTCTGAAATAATTGTTTTATCGAACAATACCGGATAATCTTTGGCTGTATAAAATTCATATTGCGTCTCACCGGTCGATGCAATACCGTCAGATGGTATTGACGAATCTATTTCGGGTGGTAGGAGTTCTGATTCCCCGGTGAATTTTCGGTAATGAAATTCACTGGCCAGACTTCTCACTTTTACTTCACTATATCCTACCTGAGCGCCAGGCATATACTCTTCATTGACAGGATGCATGTCGAGATGAATCATGTCGGTCGTATTTTTTATCCGTTCGAGGTATTGTTGATAGTAGCGATGAGCTGATTCTATCCCTCCAATAGAAGGCTCATTGGCAGCTACACCAGTACTAATTATCCGATTAAATTTTTGGCCATTTGACAATGTGATGCTTTCTTCCTTTTCGTAGGTATACATATTACCATACGCTGGACTATCTTCGGCATCCCATATATTATCGATGACTACTCGTTCCACTCTAACACCACCGCCGTATTTTTTCTTGTTTGGTGTGTTCAAACGAATGAATGACTTGGTCGTATCAACTTTACTTCCATATCCTTCATCGATACATATTTTATAGTAATCTTTGAGAAGTTCTGGAAGACTGTTAACCACACTTTTCATCTTATCAAACAATCCATCATCACCATCTTCGAAAATATCACGTACAGGAGAGATTTTTGACCTTAGGTGCGTTTTATTAAATTGCCAGGCTGCCACCAACATGGGGTGATATTGCCCCCCTCTAATTTTTTCGGTGACCGGTCGTACACGAACCCATCCTTTGGTGTGAAATTGATTTGAAGCATTTACAAGTCCCACATCTGCTCCATATTCAAGCGATTTATCAATATAACACAGCCCTTCAATCGTCTCAAAATATTGTCGATTTGCAATCATCTCCGAACTAATTTGGAATATAAGTTGCTTACCGTGTTCGTCTTCAATTAAATGATCAAAATATTGCCCCAGTAAGAACTCTTTTTTTGTTTGCGATACCGTGTCTTCTATTGGAATATTGAGGTCAAAATATATCTTAAAATCATCTAGGCTACCGCTTGTGTATTTGGAAACAGGTATTTTATCAGAAGACGTAGATGTTCCAAATCCACAAATCCTGGTCATCTGTGTTGCCACTTTATTTTGAACATGGGCATAGTGATCACGTCCAACATCTATTTTAATTTCAGATCCTGAAGGCATTCTTATAGAAGTTAAATGCCAAGACTTTGCATTATCGGCTTGTATGGAATCGAGCACATCTTGTCCTCCATCATGAGCCTGCTCCGTGAATGGGGCGAATGTATTTAGGCAAGTATTACTCCCAGGATCACGATAAATTCCCCATCGGTCAGCATAGAATTGGTTATAGCTTTTTTGAGAATAACCATCCGAATTATAAGTAAAAGTATAAGGGGTTAATGAACCTCTGACACTTTTATACGAATTTATTTCAACTTGATGTAATGTTAATTTTCCACCACTGCTTTCATGATTTAATAGTCCTGTGCACAACTCGTTGTTTCCGCCACTTGGATTATTGAATTTAAACTCGATTGTTTTAATCAGGTATTTGTTGTTTTCATTGGATGAATTACTATTGCCATATCGGTACAATTCTATTTTATCCAACTTGTAGGAATAGGCTCCATATTCTGTTGTATCTGGTAAAGAGCAGGAAGCCCCTCGTGCATCTTCACGTTGTGAATAATAGAATTGCGCATAATGCGTGGCCGTATAAATCCTATATGGGTAATATTGCTCTCTTTCACCATAAGTAAAGAATGCTTTGTTATCATCATCCAGTGTATTTAATCCTCCATTGAAATAGGCGCCATTGTACGGGTTACGCCACTGGTAAGGATCGCCTTCATCATTCGTTCTGACGTATTCAAATCGTACCCAATGTCCATAGTCATTGCTATTTGGCTGACCATCCGATGGATCATAATCTATGTAATCATGACTAACCATAGAAGTCAATAAATGGGAATGAGCATAGTCCGGCATTTGTCGGATGTCTAAATAGTCTTCATTTCCTTGTTGGCCGGTTTCGTGATCAATTGATCTTTCACCGCATGCACTATTAATGTTATTGATATAATCATGGACAATTTTATTGCACGAATTTACTTCGTCGCCAACGCCCTTGTAACTAAATGTGGCTTCTTGTTGAAATGTATTTAATACAGGCAGACCATAATGCCATCGCATACCTTGCTCATCTGTCATCATAAATGCCCCGATCTGATCATTTTGCTTTCGTTGATATGTCGTCTTGGATAAATTTGGTTGTATCGTCGTACTATTATTCGAAGACTCATAGATGTTTAGATTCAATTCAGGAATAATGACCTTTTGTCCTACAGAGTCGGTATAACTGATTTCACTATTTAATATAGGTCGAATATGCCGACCTCTTGGTTCTCGGCTATTTAAAAGCTGATTTGATATTGATAGTGTGCCGCCTGATTTTTTACGAAGAGTTGGTGTGATTCGACTTCCCAAGCCAAACTTTAAAGGTTCATCCAACCCCCAATTTCTATAATCACGATGAATGGGATTAGAAGCTGAGTTTTCCAAAATGTGCCCACAACCACCGTACAGAAAATCAAAATAATAAGGTTCATCGTTTCCTGTCTCCTGCTTTGTCTTAAATCGCAAATCAGTGTTATCGTAAGCAGGAACATTTCTAAAATTATTAGCCTCCGTAATAAGATTAACCGTTAAATCGGCTCCTACTCTGACGAGATTTCCAAAAGCAACTTCGGCCCCGACTGATCCACCTCCACTAGGTGTAAAAAATGATTGATCGCCAAAGAGGCCAATGTCATTTCTGAACAACTTAAATGTTCCATTCATTCCATGTCCGCTCACGGTATAATAATCCTCACCAGAAATCGGGGCCGGTAGATTAATATTCCCGCTGAAGAGCGCTTTATCTTGTGTTCTGGAAAAATCCAGAATTGCTCGATCTTCATTTTGCCCTTCACCCAAATACATGCTTCCATACATGGGACTTTGTCGCCAAATATTTTTGTATCTCAGCTTTTCTTGATGAAATGATCCACCCGCACCAACAAAAGGCTCAATAGTATAAACTTCTGCTCCTCCTTTAAATTTCAATGACAAACTCGTGCTTGTTCTTTCTGTAGACAATCCTGGGAAAAAGGTGGTCGGGTTTGGTAGAATTTCTGTTCCATTCACAGAAACATTATAAGTTTTGGTGCCCGTCAACGTGTTAAACCCCAATGAAAGACCAGCTTGGGCCACGGGTAGCCGACTATCTGCTAGTTGTATTCCGAGTGAATAGTCAATGCCATCAAACGAACTAAATGCTGTATTAAAATTTGGAGAAATCATTGCGTTGCCTGCACCAAATGAAAGTTGCGCTCCAAATCCAAAAATAGCCCCCGGCCCTTTGTAGCTGTTGTACATGGCAGAAACGTCAGCATTCAAAGCAAGACTGGCACTAATTGTACCATCTAGAGGTGCTAATTCGCCTCCAATAGTACCGGTCACCTTTACCGTTGTATTATTTTTTCTATCTCGTATGTGAGATAATTTTTCGCCATTGAAGTCATCGGGTACGCCCTTTAAGTTGCGTTGGATAGAACCTATACCAATATTCCATCCTAAACCAACCATAGAAGCTTCTTGCTCCATGTTCGTCACTGATTGGTAAAAGAGATTTAATGGATATCCTCCTCTTGGACCTGGCACTTCCATCAGTGGTAAGTTGTACGAAAAGTCCCCCGTGAATAAATCCACCATCTCAGTTTTACCGATGGATTCAAAAGATGAAAACTCCGGCTGACCGGCACCGCTAGTTAAAGCAAATGAAATGGTAGGAATAAAACATTGTATTAAGAGGCAAAAGCCAGCATAGAGCGATAATATTTTATAACATCTTTTTCTCATGCTCTACCAGTTAATTCGTGGTTCAAAAAGTTGTTCGGTATTGAATTCGGCCAAATACGATCGGCCTTCAATGGAATAAATCATAGTCGCACTATTTATTTTCTGATCAGGTTTTTCAAAACCAAGAATAAACCGATCTTCTTTCAATCCGTAATATCGTTCTGGTTGGAAAAGAACAGGTTCAAGCGTATCTTGATTAATTACGAGGCGTACATTTTCTTCAATGACTTTTTCTCTTCGGTAGTGTGACATTTCGTCCAAAACTGCTGGTCTTTTTTCACTAGCGTCCCTATGGGGCACAAGTTCGAAGTACAGCAAGTTGTCAAATTTTGATTTTGTTGAGCTAAAACTCGAATGGCTCCAAGATTGCGTTGAGGTAGAATTTAGAACCATGAATGTTGCCGATTTATAAACTACGAATCCTGAGTTGTCATCAAATGATACAAGGCCGGGATAAGAACTTGATTGCACATATTTCATGTATTCTGTGGGAGTCATGGAGTCAGATTGACAGCTCCAATAAAAACATGATATTATGGTGATAGTGCTCAAATATTTCATGGAGTTTTAATTATAGGCAGATAGTACGTCTGGTTTTTGTTCACTCCTGAGATAGTGGACACATAGGCTGTGTTTGTCGATAAGGTGGTCGCATCAATGATGTGTTTGTTCACACCATAAACATTATTTAATTGAATATTTAATATCGTATTGAACGGGGTCTTCGCCTCTTTTACGACTATGTTGACTTTGTCATTCTTGTAAAAAATGTCCGTACTAGAAATTGCATATTTCTCGATGTAATAGATTCCAAATTCATTTCCTGAAAACGAAATCGATTGACTGGATGATTTTCTTTTAGGAACAAAATATGTGATGTCTTCACTTTTTTCACAGCTAACATCAATTCTGTAGTGCAGAAATAATGAATCGCCTGTTGCATAATAAGAACTTACAACCGCACGCACAGAGTCAACAAAGTCAGAGGTCTCTGATACAATTAATATATTATCTACAAAATAGGAAATTTTGCCAGCGCATTGCGTGACTTTGTAAATACGATCTTCATTGTGATCGAAAGAGAATAATTGTTCACTGTTGAAAAGCAGTTGAGCTTGGTGATTCACTATTCTGAAACCAGCTGAAGGGTCAGCTCCATCCTCGCCAAGTGCAAGCCGAATATCCAAACTATCTCTGTCTTCTATTTGAAACTCCAGAACGTATAGATCGGTAGGTGCGGCTTGTTGAAGAATAATCCAATCATCGGTCGAGCTGTCAGTTTGAATGCACGCACGACTTAAAAAACTAGACTGCATTGTATCTAAAGTAGATGAACCGACGATACCCAGTTCGCGATTACTATTATTGTTAGTCAATTCGATATGAGCGAACTGATCAAACTGGGCTAATGCCGAGGTAGAAAAAAACAGGAGAATAATATTGAAACAAAATCGGGTCATGTCATATTGTTCTTGTTCTATGCCAAATTACGACAATATTCCAAATATAATAATATCTTTTGTTTGATTTAAATTATTATATTAGCCGAATGAGACTCCGAGCAATACTATGTATAACAATATTAACTTATGTGAGCATAAATATTCACGCTCAATCTTCTTGTTCTCCAATTCATATCTCGATAAATTCTCAAGAAACAGCTGTATTCCCAACTTCCAATTTATTTGGTGAGAATAAGAATTATGAGAGTTTTTTTAAATTCAATATCAATGCCGTATTAAGTGATTGTAATTTGACATTGAATTTTTTACACATGCCCGAAAATTTGAATTTGTCTGTTTATCATGCAAAGGACGTATCGTGTTCTTCAATAGGTGATGCCATTTTTGAGAAAAAGATCAACGGCCAATCGACCAATTTGAAATTATCTGGCTTGATTCAGTCAGGTGCATTCGTGATCGGCTTATCGAGTAATAAGGAGATACCAAACTATTTTGCTGTAATTCGCAATGTGGCCAGTGAGGGCTGTGATCAAAACTTCAATAGAACAAATTCAATTCACAACCCGCTGCCTATAAAAGTTAATGGAATCGAGTCCATTTATTCACAATCTGGATGTAATGCGAAGTGTCGAAGATTGTCGACCAACATTATCGGAGAACGAGTTCCGACGAACCCTAAAATGAGGTGGTATGAGCTAGACTGTGATAACCTGGCTTTTTTTGATGTAGAAGTTGTATCCACGACAAAAGAAATTGAGCCATTCATCTGGATTGTGAATGCATCTGATAAGACTTACCACAAAATTGCTACATATAACGCAGCTAGCAAGACCTTGACTGCCAAGTATCTGCCCACTTTCTACACCGATAAACTATTGATAGGAGTGGGAGGAAAGAATAACCAAATCTTGGAATACGATATCAATATAAAAGGCTACAGTAAAAACTTGGATTGCATCGATTTTCTCGAAGAGGAGTCGGGGGATTCTATTGTGGTAGTATCGACATCCAAAGGGTCGCCATTCGAAGGGCCGTTTCTCGAAGGAGAAGATGTTACCTTTTGCTATCAGGTAAGCAATTGGTTTCCAGTTCACCATAATTGGCTTCAATCGGTCATTCCGACATTTGAGGATGGTTGGGACAGAATTAGTTTTGATTCACTCCATATTCATAAACCAATTCTAAGCACTTTATCAGATACTGCATCGCTGATTGGAAATTGGAACTGGATCGAAACTGGCCTAAACGACAGAGGAGAAGGTCAACCCACCTCAAAATTCAAAGGTCCAGGTTGGTATTTTGATTCAAATATCCATCGAACCAGAGCGGGTCATCAGTATAGTTGGGGGCGAAAAAACACAGCATATAAAAATGACGTTCCTCTATATCAGTTTTGCTTCACATTGCGAACTGTTGACTCATTCGACTGCCACAGGCCCCCTAATGTCGATGTGACTATTGCGACTCATTCTGATGTATTTACTGGACGGTTTCGAGCACCCGCCTGTACTTCTGAGCCTGAACAGTTTTCTTCATTCGTGCGATGTTGTGATACCATAAAAGATATTAGTGCAAGTGACTCAATACTCTGCGAAGGAGAAAAAGCGAGTCTTTCTTTGGTTTCGGATGCATCAGAATTAATTATAACATGGCATCTTGGAGAACCACGTCTAGGAGAGATTTTAGGGCAAGGAAATAATGTCGATTTTCTTGCACCAACAATTGATGATGAACAAAAACAATTTTTAATTTATGCAACAGGAGTTGACGTCTATGGTCAATGCCACGACACGACATTCGTTTCAATATGGGTCAAGCGAAAACCAAATTTTGAAATCGAAGAACAGGTATCTGTTTGTCTCGGAGATTTTATTCACGTATTCCCAACATTTGAAAGTGGCTCGAAAAATCTAAACGAATTCACGGTAGAATGGAAATCGATAGGACAAGACAATAACCAAAGCAGTTTATCCCAAGTCGATATATCATTACAAGGTAATGTAGAAGAATCCGAAATATTTAGAATTTCCGTAATTGACGAAGAAGGTTGTACCGATGAAAAACCTGTCGAAATAATCTCAAATGATTATTATATACCGCATATTGATTCTGTATATCACGTTTGTCGAAACGACGACGCTAAAGTTGTACTAGAAATTGAAGAAGAAGTGACTCTTGAGTACAGACCAATTATGTCAGAAAATGATTATTGGTCTATTTGGAATAATGATGGACAAAATTTATCAAAGGGTTCTTATAAGCTAAAAAGCACGACACCGCATGGTTGTGAATTATCTACTGAATTCAGAGTCGAAGATGGTAGTACACGTGACTCTCTATTTATTGTCTACTGTTCAGATCGGAATGATTTAAATTCCAATTCTCGTTCTGATGAAGAAGAAATACGTTACTATTTCAAACCGGCGGATTGTCCTCAGGGCGATACGGTGACTTCATACAAGTTTAACGAGCCATGTGATGATTTATCACCGTCTTTGACGGAGGCTACGTTGATTGATACAAAAGTACTTGGTGATTACCTTACGGTATATCCTAATCCTGTTTCGGGTGGTAGGATGACTGTTAATATCGAAGATGATTCAGGAATTGATCGAATATGTATTTTGAATTTGTCAGGTCGATTGGTTGAATGCTATGAAACGGACAGTAAGGAAGATATGCAAATTAACGTTGGGAGTTTACCGGTTGGACAATATTTTTTGATTGGGATGGTCGGGGGTCAAGTGATTTCTGTTGTTGGTTTTTATAAAGTTTAGGGGTTGCAGTTTGAATATTTCAGCTAACCCTTGTTGCATAATAATTTCATTGAATTGGCATTTAGTTAATACGTCATTTGGGAGACCATCTGATCAGCGAGTTACTCTTACCTGTTAAGTTCTTCAATAAAATATCGCAATGTTTTACTTTCCATTTTTTATGTATAATTTAATTCGTCTTGCAACGGCCTTTGACAACAAAGGTGGTACTGCATTTCCAATTTGGTTGTACTGAGACAAGTTAATGTCACCTTCTTTTCCAAGTTTTTTAAGTAAGCTATTTGATAAAATGGTTCGTTTACCATAAAAAACATATTTATCTGGAAATGACTGCAATCTTGCCGCCTCCCGTGCAGTGATGTTCCTTGGAATTGTAGGATGTATGAAGCTCGAATAAAAAGATGCAGGAATAGTAAACGAAACATTGTTTGGATTCAAATGTCGATAGTTTTGATTAAACGAAACATCAGATAATTCCCCTCCTCCATTACGCTTTCTAACTCGAAATTCATCTGGAATAACCTCAACACCTTCTAGAATTTTTTGATATCTTCCAACCACCCTTTCTGTATGCTTCATGGCAATATGATTGTAAACATTTCTACTTCCTCTTCTTGCCCATTTTTGAAAGGTAGAAAGCTCAATAGTCCGATTATATTCCATAACCTCCTCTCCTTCACGAGCCTTAATATTTGGAAGATCAAAAATGGCCTCACCTACGGAGATAGCTGACTTAATCGATTTAGAATTCCACAAATCACTATTGGAAGGTAATGAATGTGTTACCTTGGGTGCTGTAAGGTGAACATCTTTTCGTGTACCAATTACAAAAACTCTTTCGCGACTTTGAGGAACACCATAATTAAGCGCATTTAGCTGCCAGACAGTAATAAAATATCCTATTTTTTTTGAAAGTTCACGAATGACGTCTATTACCAAGCGGCCGTCTTTATTTTTTTGTGAAATTATACCAGGGACATTTTCTATTACAAATAATTCAGGCTCTAACGTTTTTACCCAATTCAAATAATCTCGAAACAAATTGTTTTTTACCTCCTTATTTTTTACTCTATTTGAACCTGCCACACTAAATCCTTGACACGGAGGACCGCCAATTATAACATTTGGCCTATGACCATGGCAAAGTTTCTTTATCCTAAAGGGAGTTGATACATGTTTAATATCCTTATTCACAATTAAGTGATTGTTATTGTTTCGTAGTGTTTCACAAGCCCAATCATCGATTTCAAGCGATACTAAAGGAACGAAACCAGCCAATTGAAAACCCAGACCAAATCCTCCCGCTCCGGCAAAAAGATCAATAAAATTCAGATCTTCCATTAACCTAATTGTGTTTCAGCGAAAGTGGGAAAATATTGATAGATTTTGGCGAATTTCTTAAGATCGCCTTCCGGAATTTGAGGATTATCTTTATATAGATTATCTAAACCCTCAATTACCCCTTCGTCGGATATACCACCCGGTAGCAACCCTTCCAAGTACTTTATTTCTTTGTAGGTTAAATTTGGGATCTGAATTTCGAATACACCTTCATCTCGACTGATAAAATCAAGTTCGTCAAATTTAACCTTCGCTGCACTATCCAAGTGCAAATCACTCAAAATCAGCCCACCAAATGTGTACATTGGTTTTCCATCTTGATACTTGAAATTAAACAATTGTTGGAAATGCATTTGATCCGTCGTTGAACCAGCATTCCTTCTCTGAATAATAGATTCTATTTCATAGTTTAATATCTTTTGATAGACCCTTGGCAAACCTGCATTTGAAATTTGATTGTTTTCAATTTCACGAGGAATTCTATATTTTCCTACCATTTCCGATAGTTTATTTAATCTGGATTTTCCGATTTCATCATTTTCATCCGGATCAAAGACGCTTGAATCAGAATTTACAGATACTATTAGAAAACTGCCGCTCACAGCATTCTGAATGAATGTATTAACGTCCGACAAAACATCACTATTCAATGAACATGTATAATCTAACCAAGCAATAGTGGGCTCATCCCAGCTGAGTTGTGGTAAAACATCGTGAGAGGAGCCAAACATTACTTTTACACACCGGAATGGTTTATTAAAATTGTACCTTGCTTCTATTTCCGCAGAGCGACTCTTTTCTATACTCAACATATTTTTGATTCCCAATTGTCTATGGAGTAAATAAAAGTCCGCAAAATATAAAGCGCCAAATCCAATGTACCGGTAGTTTTCCAGAGGGTAAAAAACAGATAATTTTTGAAACGCTGAACAGAACATCTTCCTTTCAACCGCTTTTGAGATTCTAAGTCGATAATTAATTTTTCGAGAATTGTTACTCATAGTCGATTTCTTCCATTTTTAAATAATAGTCAAATGTATCTTCTCCTACCTTTTTCAAACTTCTCACTTTTAATGACCGCTTAACTTTTTCTACGAGTAATTTAGGCTGTTTGTATGTGATGGTCACCAACTCTTCCATAGGATCTTCCTCTTTATAATCAACCTTCGGTATCACAAATGTTTTTTTTGTATCATTTTTCGAAATTTTCGAAATATCGTGTTTTATAGCCCTATGAACAATAGTTTCCAGTGGCCTATTAATTTTGTCAATTCCATCGGGAGTTCTCTCCCTTTCCTTTTTCATCTGATTGAGAAAAGTAACGATAGGTTTCATCATTTCTATCATTTTAGCTCTGGTATTGAAGAATATCGGAGAACTCGCATCAATGTTATTTTTGGACGTGTTCCAAGGGAGGTTTTTAGCGTCTTCTGCTCGAAAATATGCTAATCCTCGGAATCGACAATATTGCTGGTGATAAGTTGCAACTCCTCCTCCACCTTTGCCTGTCCATCCAGTGAGTGTAGATTGTTCAGGCCCTAGCAACAAGCGATCATTGCAAAATATATACCATCCTCCATCTTCTAGGACTTTTTCTCCAATCCCTACTATAAGTTCAACTTGAACGCCATTATCATAGGTATTTTCCCACTTGCCAACCTTAAGATCTTCAGATATTAAAAATTTAGGTCTTCTCGATTTCAATTCTTCGCCATTGACACGTATGGTCATTCCACGGTAAAGGTTTTGCATATGTTTCTTCTCAATCCCCAGCTTAAGTCCGTCAATAAATCGTTTGGTCGAAATATATTTGACTAAGTCGACTCTGAGAGGGGTAATTTCGATCAAAGTTCCTACTTCGTCCTTATCATTTTTCATTCCAGTGCCATAGTCTTGAAATTCAAAGCTCCAATCATCATTGCCTTTTTCGTCTTTTTTTGTCAGCCATTCGTCAATATCTACCAGGACTTGAAACTGTGAATTTTTAGTGGCTGAATCCACATAAAATCCAGTCCCAAGTTTAAAAATGGCACGTTTCATTCCTACACCAAATTGACCTATTGAAAATTTTGTGTTTGGCATTTTATCTGGTCTACCAAAACGAAAAGCGTAATTCTTGGCAAGGTCAATTGGAATACCACCGCAGTTGTCAGAAATACTAAATTTTTGATGGTCAATATTAATTTCGGCTACTAATCCATCATAGTCCGTATTTTTTCTCAGTCTTTTAGCACCATCTATACAATTGTCGATCAAATCATTAATTGCATCTTCAATTGACAAGTCTCTAGTCAATATATATACAAAAAGCTCTTTGGTTGGATTTCCGTCAATTTTCATGGTAATACTGTTAGTTATTCTGTTTATTCAATTATATGGCAGAAAATTATTCATCGCATAAGCTGTCGATGATTTGATATTTAGTATTCTATTTTAAAGGAAAAATAATTTTCCAATATACACTAATAAATGCCCCATAGTATTTGTAAAATTCAATGACTCTCATATTTGGTTGCGCTAGTGCTTTTCTAGGTCATGGAAATTCCAATCACCACGATAGGCGACAAAAAACATCTCAAAATAGTAATATTCAGAGTAATTCAGTGCATAATACCAATTAGATTTTGAAAGCCTTAAAATAATGTTGTCCTAGCTTGTTTTGAATTAGGCTCAATGTTGTCAATCCGTCTATTAAAAAAGCACGCAGAAAACCTACGTGCTATCTAATATTCCTTCATCGGCAAATGAACTATATGATTCATTCGTGACAATCAGATGATCAAGAACCTTGATATCAAAGAGTCTTGCGCCTTCTTGGATTTTCTTTGTCAATGCCTGATCTGCTATAGAAGGCTTGAGATTTCCAGACGGATGGTTATGTGCAAGTATGATCCCACTGCTATTGCACTGCAATCCAATGGAAAGAATGATCTTAGAACTAACCATGCAAGCAGATGTCGTTCCACGACTTATGAGCCGATACCCAAGCACATGATTGGCTCGATCTAAATATAGAACATAGAATTCTTCGTACATAGAAATAGTCTGCATATTCCGACGAAACTGACCAGGGTATTCCGGTGGAAAGTGACCACCCAAAGTCAAGTCAAAAAAGTTGTCTGATCTTTCTGTCAATTTAAGTGTTTTTAACTAATAATTTTGTCTTCTTTTTCCTCATCGAATCTCCTTTGAGATCTATTCGATGAGAAGTGTGAACGATTCTATCTAAAATTGCATCTGCAATAGTGTTTTCTCCTATTATTTCATGCCACTGTTTTACGGGGAGTTGTGAAGCAATTATTGTGGATCGTTTTCCGTGTCTGTCTTCAATTATTTCCATCAAGGCGTGGCGATTAATTTGATCCAATGGCTTTAATCCAAAGTCATCCAATATTAGCAAATCCTGTCTTTCTATTCGAGTCATTTCTTTAAGAAAAGATCCATCAGCCTTGAGCATTTTGAGTTTAGCGAATAGCTTATTTATATTGAAGTATAAGACTTTATACCCCAAATTACAGGCTTGATGTCCCAGGGAAGAAGCGATATAAGATTTACCGACACCGGTGCTTCCCGTCAATAAGATACTCTCTTTACTTTTAATAAAATCACATGTAATAAAACGAGTAATCTGATTTTTATCCAGGTTTCTCTCTGTGGAAAAGATGATTTCTTCAGTAGAAGCCATATACCTGAATCGGGCTATTTTAATCAGACGGTTGATCTTTCGATTATGTTTGTCATCCCACTCGGCTTGAAGTAGATAAGCTAATAATTCATCAGGAGTATATCTGATGCTGGATGATTCTTTGGTTGATTCGAAAGCTCTAAGCATTCCAAATAAACGCAATTGACCCATTCTTTCCTCATTTGTAGTATTCATGGTTTGTATTTTAATGATAGTAATTTTTTCCTCTTATATTATCATGCAGTGGAATGGTTCTATCCTGATGGGGGTCTTCATCAAGCTTGTCCAGGCCCTTTTCTAATATGCTTTGAATGATTTTATAGTTAAACACTTCATATTCCAGGCCCCTCTTACAAGCATTGTTTAGTCGTTGTTTTCCGACTTTTTTCGCAAAAGACAGAATTCCCAGGCAAGACTTATAGTTCTGCTCAGGGTGCTGTTGTTTTTCTAATATTTTGATAATATATGTTCTACACTCCGGGCCTATTCCTTTAGCCCAATTAATAAATTTATCCGGGTTCCAATCAGCAACGAATTGATGAGTACTCGGCATGTGGTCCTTTATGGTGGAATATCTAAAAGCTTGATAATTACGTGTGTGAGCCGCTATTGGTTCATGTTTATAGAATATGGTTACTTCGGAATCACTGTAAATGATCTTGACTCGTTTACCAATATATTCAAAGGGAACACTGTAATAGTGCTTGTCTTTATTTAAGTAGATATGGCTGTTCTTGTAAACGGTTCCATAGGCATAATACTTCATTTCATATTTGCGATCAGGCAAGGTGAAAAGCTCTTTTTGTTCCACTTCTTTGAACAAATCAAAACGCGAATACTTCCTTCCCTGGAAGTTGGTCCTATTGTGTACATCGAGTTTTTCTAGCACAGCAATATTAGCCTGATCAAGGCTAAAGAGCACATGGTGGCGTAAAGGAGCAAATATTCTTGAATAGGTAATCCTGACGCAATTTTCTACCAATGCTTTATCCCTTGGTTTATATGCTCTTGTAGGTAGGACACTGGTTTGGTAATGTTCAGCAAAATCCAAAAATGTCTCATTCAATGTCGGTTCATATTTACTACTTTTTGTAACCGCTGACTTTAAATTGTCTGTCACTAAGGCCTGTGGCACACCGCCCATGTAATGAAGAGCATTTTCAATACACCGTATAAAATCTTCTTTCTTTTGACTCCTGCATACCTCTACATAGGTGTATTGACTACTTCCAAGGACGGCCACAAACACCTCACATTCCCGGACTTCTCCTGTTTCTCTGTCCGTTATAGCTAGCTTCTTTCCTGTAAAATCAATAAATAATTTGTCTCCAGCCTTGTGCTCAAAATGCATTACAACTGCTGATGATCGCTTCCAGTCATTGTAGTACTTGCAAAACTGTGAGCTCTGATAGCCATCTGGATATTTTTCCTTGTACTCCCTCCATAACAGATTTTTGGTTACGCCTACCTTTTTTAACTCCTTTTCAAAGTAGGGAAACAAAACGCGAAGTTGAGCCAATTTCTCTGGCACTTCTGGATCTTTGCTGGAAAGATAATTACCCAAATCACTGTCACTAAGTTGCTCTAGGTCTTTATACGTGAGCCTCTTGTTTTTGAATAGTTCGATGTATTTTTTAACCGTGTTACGCGAAATAAGTAACCTCTGGCTAATTTGTACTTTACTCACTCCTTGAGCGTAAAGTCGATATATCTGTCTTATCTGTTTCATGCCTATTCTCTTGTTTGCCATCTTCTTTTTTCATAAAGAAAATGATACTGAAATAGACTTCTTTTTAGACTGGTCAATTTGCTCCGGTGCGGGTGGTCAGTTTGCTCCGGAGAAGATGGTCACTTTAGAACGGAATGGGGTGGTCAGTTTGACCGGATTTTGCAATCTAAACATAAATCGCTATTTGAAACTCATGCCATTTGAGAGCAAGGGTACTAGTTCTGATGGCGAATCATCTCCTTTTATTACCAATTCAATTTGGTCATTAAAATTTGACTCGAGAATGGAATAATCAGCGTAAGCCGTATTCAAGTGTTGCCTATTTTTACTTGTGTTAGCAGTCCGGGACAATTTAGAAATAAATTTTTTGTGGCTAATTATGATTCGATTAAAATGTAATTTATATTCTTTTTTTCCATTTCTTATTGTGTAAATTGAAAATTTCGAATAATAATAACTTAACCAATCAAAACTTCTGTTTTCAGGATGTCTAAGCATTATCGACTCCTTTATATTTCTTAGTCCGACTACATGCATTTCGGCCATTTCAATTAGGAATCTTAGTACTGCTTTAAAAGACTTAATGTAGTAGTGCTTGAATGGCCATGTCGATTTTATTGACGCACCGTTTTCACGCATAATCATTGAATACATGTATGTAAATTTTAAATTAATATATTTGATAAAATTAATTCCCTTGGGTAGTAATGTTAATGACATGCTAGGCTGAATACTATTTGGATTTTTGATTGAGTAATAATCTGAAATGTCTAGCATTCCGGAATGTTTGCCATTGTGTTTCAAAATCCTAAAAATCGAATCACCCAGCTCTACCATTGACACATTTAACATTCCAAAGTAGTCTTTCAAGTCTCCAATAGTAAGAGGTCTGTAATCCTCAATTTCATAGAAGTAATTGTCTGTCAATGTGCTAATGGAGTTCAGAACTAAAAAATCTAAAGAACAACCAAGGTGATCAGATTTATTCAGCTTCCACTGTTGGCAATCGTTGTAAACAGATAGGACTCCAGCCCAATTGTGGACATTTTCCTTCGCCAACCAATAATAATAAATTGATTCAAAATGTCCGTCATCACTTGTTGATAAGAATTTATCCAAATTATTGCGTATAATAAATTGGCTAAATTTAGTTGCCTGAATCAATGATTCCCGTTTATTGAAATTATTAAGCCAAAATGACGAGCTATTAATGAATCTATCGCTAACAAATAGAAACAAAATATTTTCAATGCGCTTAATTTTATTGGCGTTCAAATCGTACAAATTTACTAATCGAGATAAATTCATTTTTATAAATTTTATCCGAGCATTTACTATTTGATTTTTATATATTCTTTGATCTGCCTTGAGCTCCTGGTAGAAAAGTTCATATACCTTCACTCCTTTCTCGCTTGTTTTTGAGAGAGAATTCTTAATTAGTTTATACCCCTCAATGTCATCAATGTCAGAATAATCAATATTAATCGGATCTGTTTGCATATTCCGGAGTTACTGACCCCCTGAATCCGGGATATTGACCCCCTATGTTGAAAACGTGCTAAAAATCATTTGTTAAGATACATGTTTTGATTGTTTACGTAAGCTTTTTCCTTTTAGATCTATGCGGTGAGCCTTTGGAATAATTCTATCGAGGATAGCGTCTGCGATAGTGGGTTCATCAAAATATTCATGCCATTTTCCGACCGGAAGTTGAGAACATATAATGGTGGCGTTTCTTTCATATCGATCTTCAAGGATTTGTAGCAGGATGAGTTTAACTTGATGAGTGATAGGTTGGAGACCAAAATCATCAAGAATAATGAGTTTAGCTTTTTTGATTCTGTCCATCCATTTGATCAGTGTACCATCGGTTTTAGCGAGTGCAATTTGTTCAGTAAATCGGTTCATGTTGAAGTACAACGTTCGATAGCCTTTGACACAGGCGGTGTGACCAAATGCACAGGCGAGATAAGATTTTCCGCAACCTGTTGCCCCTGTGATGAGAACATTTTCTCCTCGATCGACATAAGCGCAATCTGCGAGTGTTACAATTTTTCCTTTAGATAAATTACGCGTAGTAGAACAGTCGATATCTTGGATAACGGCTGGATATCGCAGTTTACTAAGTCGTAAAAACATCTGCATACGTTTGTGCGAGCGATATTGTTTTTCAGCGTCAATTAATCGGGCCAGCATTTCGTGTGACTCGGGTTGTTGATTGACCGGAAGGCTTAACAGGCTTTCATAAGCGTCTGCCATGCCGGTTAATTTAATTTGCCTCATGGTTTCTAATGATGCATTTTTCATAAGAATAAATTTGTGTCATAAATATGACGGGTTAAAAAAATGATTATTGATAAGCTTCGGGGCCTCGAATATTTTCATGGACTGGTGTGTTAAATAGGTCAACGGATTCGATTTCGAGATCCAGGTTTTTTACAAGAATCCTTTTAATCATTTTATAAGATACTTTGTCTACCTTTTGACAACGCACACAAGCGTTTTCCAATCGCTCAGCAGAATATTTTTCACTTAACCGCAATACGCCTTGACAAGAGTTGAAGCTTTGTGGTGGATGGATAGCCGAGCGTATAATGAATTGAATCGCCCAGTTGGTAGCTGGACCTATTTTATCGGCTTGCCGGATAAAATGTGCTGCATTAAAGCCACGTGCTTTTTTCCATTCAAGATGACTTTTCGGCATGTGGTCCGGATTGGTTTGATGGCGATATGTGTTACGATGAAGCAATCGTGTGTGCGTGGCCACGCGCTGATTATCGATAAATACTTCAACTGTACTCGACGTATACACGATAATGGCTTGGCGTGCTACATATTGAAAGGGAACCGAATAATAGTTTTTTTCTTCTCCGATATAGACGTGATAATCTCGGCGTACCTTAGACTGCGTTGATTTTTTAATCTCAAATAAATCTGCTGGTAGCTCCTTCATTATAGGATGTTCAAACTTTTGGAATTCACTTAATCGACAACCTGGCTTTTGCTGATAGGGCCTATGATTATGATCTGTGAGTTGTTTCTTTATTCCCTCGTTTAATTCGGCTAAACTGTGGAATACTTCATTGCGAAGTGGGGCATAAATACGTGTATAAATTGTTGAGACTAAATTTTCTACACTGGCCTTGTCTTTTGGTTTTCTTACCCGGGTAGCTTCAATGTCAATTTGATAATAGGCCGCTAATTGAACACATAATTCATTAAAATCAGGCTCATATTTATCGGCACGAATAACAAACGATTTTAAATTGTCGCTTAAAATCACCTTGGGTAAGCAACCAAAAAATAGTAACGCCTGATTTAGTCCGTGTATAAAATCCGTCACTTTTTGACTCGGTAAGGCAATGACAAAACTATGTTGGGTATGGGGCATCGTCGCAATTAATATTTGACATTTATGCACTTCGCCGCTGGACGCATCAATCCAATTCATCGTCTTGCCTGCAAAGTCCACCTGCATCTTTTCGCCTGGCGTGTGATTCATTTTGATCGTAAGGTCGCGACGCCCTATCTCGCGATTTATGCGCTCACAAAATTGGCTGTAGCCAAAGCCATGTTCAAATTCTGATCGATACTCTTCCCACAGTAATTTCTTCGTTACCCCGACTCGACGAAGCTCTGTGATCCAGAAATCAACCCGCTTGTTGTATTCAAATTCACGCGTATTCGATCCGCTTGCATCTGACTTGTAGGCCAACTCAAAAAGTTCGTCTTCTGCCAACGTCAACGCCTCAGACAGGTCTTTAAAATGAGTTCGTACACGACGAACATAGTCTCGGACTGTGTTCTTTGAAATTTGTAATCTTCTTGCCGTACCCTTAATGGATTTGGTGTCCAGGTAGGTCTCTAAAATATATCTGACTTGATCCATGCGCTTTAATTTTCCCATGCCATAACTCTTTTCTTGAGCCACGAACATGAACATTAATTGCACGTTTCCATAGTCATCTTGAGGGGGTCAAACCTCCGGAATGTTCTTAACACCCTCCAAAATATAGGGGGTCAGTATACCGGAACGTTATTAACATTTTACCTCATTGCAGGGGGTCAAACCTCCGGAATGGTGGGGTCAGTACAAATCGGAATGGGGGGGTCAGTTTGACCGGATTATGCAATCTGTTGGGAAAGTTCCGTCATCTGTAAATTCTTCCACAATTGGATTACTACTTCTGAAGGTTGCAATTATGTTAATTGAATCCGATGTTCGTGATTGAAATGTATACACCGTGTGGCAGAAGTTCAAAGTCAAACGGCGATCATGAAGACTATCAACATTGTCAAAGAAAAAAACTATGTTGGTATATAACTTCTTGTAATGAACTAAATAATAGGCTAGGTTTTCAACTAGCAGTGAATTGTATGCTAATTCAAAGTCATAAAAGTATATCGATGTTCTGTCAATGCCTTTTAACCAACTTAAAAGATCATTCTGGTTTTCTGATGAGTCACTATATGCAGATAGAAGAAAATATGACGCATCCTGGAATTTGGAGTTTCTACTAATGTGCTCTTCCAGCTTCAAGTCTTTTTCTGATCGTAGGAAATAATATAACATTTCTGAAATAAATATGCCTTTTTTCTTTAGCACGGACACAATATAACACTTGGTGATGCCTGAGATGTAAAGGTCCAAGGATGCGCTATCTTGAAAATTCTTGCTCTTTATTTCGTCGTTATTTTTCATGTCAAATTTATGCGAAAGTGTGGTTGCTGGCTCTGAATCCAATACCTTTGACACCAATGTTGTTTTTCCTGAGCCAGCGCTCCCAGTCACGATGGTCGGACCATTTAGAATATGAAGGGCGTTATATATTTTTTTTTCGTAGTGCGTTCTTTTTTTATATAATGATGAATTAAAAAATAATTTTGCATTGATACCTAAGTCGCCAAGTATCATGTTAGATTGAGAGTTTGAATCGTCAATCGAATATGTCATGATCGATTGGATTACGTTATATTCATCGAACTTACTCTTCCTCATGGTTATTGATTTTAATCTGTGATGATTTTTCTAATTCTATTTCAAGCATTGTAATATATTTCATAGATCGTTTTTTGAATTTTTCCCGAACTTTATGTGATTCGGATATTCTCGCAAGATCACTATTAACTTGAGTTAATGTAGAGTATATATCAAGTACTGCTATATATTCGTTTAAATGATATTGCTCCTTCATGCTCTTAACGGTATTTTCTTGAGCTTTTGCCGTCCTAGTAAATATTTTACCCTGGATTTTAAATTCCTTGATTTGCAATTCCAAAGCCTCTACTTGTTTATTTACTGATAATTGATTCAACCTATAGCTCTCTTTTTGACTTTCAAGTGCCAAATAAAATAGAATAACACCAGCCAATGCCCACAAAGAACCAGTTAAACCTCCAACAATATCACCATAATGTGATATGAGTTGCGTATCAGCTGGCCTAGTCATATTCAATGAGTAATAAGGATGCATGAAAATCACAACAGTTACTAAAAGTATCAGCATCCCAATAATTATAAAAAGTATTGCAGTTTTTTCGCTAATCAAGTATTTAAGCATTTTCGAGTCTTTAATAGTTATTGTTTTAATAAACTACTGGCTATGCGAAGTCATTATAGATAAGCTGGTTTTGTTTCTATTTTAACAGATTCAATTTGAATATAAATAATTGGCATTCATTGTTAAGTAAAACAAGGCCGCCTTTCTGTTTTTGTTTCTGTCTTGAAATTTATGTCAAAATCATTACAAATATATTAAGAGCTAAAAGTCAATGTCAATTTATAGCTCTAATTCGGAATAGCTGAATGACTGGTGTGGTATGGGTTGGATATGGCTTTTGGGTTTCGTAAAAGCAAAAGACACCATCCAACTTCACACCACTACCAGAGCATAAACAGCAAAAAATCCGATCAGCATCCATTCACCAGCATGTACTCAATCTTCTCTTTTTCTATATGTACGTCTATTTTCCATGGTATTTCGGTAAAGAAAATAAAGTGGAGATAGACGGCCTTGCCAAATGTAATATCCTATAATTCTACTTTTAACTTATAATGCTCAATACAAGAGTGCGACCATATATTTTTTGGAGCATACCGAAATCATATTCTGCGATGTTAAAAATAAACTCTAGCATACTCAACCAGACTCCGTCCTAAGTTTGGTTAAAGATATGACGAAATTGAAGAACAAACAATAATTTAAAATTGTTCAATATTAATAATCCTATTCATTTTTTTTGCTACCTGTTTGTTATGAGTTATTAATATTATTGTTTTATCATTTAGGGTTTTTAAAATATTCTTGATAATAATCTTGATGTTATTATAATCAAGCGCACTCGTTACTTCATCGAAAATAAATATTTCAGCATCGAACTTAAGCAGAGCTCTGGCTATTGAGATTCTTTGTCTTTGGCCACTACTCAGTCTACCGCCGTTTTTGCCCACAACTGTAGAAAAGCCATCTTCAAGTTCAATAATAAAATCATAAGCCTTGCTTTGTTTGCAAGCCGTTATGACATCTTGCTCTGTTGCCTCTTGATTGAATAATAGTAGATTTTCTTTAATCGTTCTATTTAATAAAATCGGGTGAGCAGGAACATATGAAATGCTTTTTCTCAAACTTTGTATGTCTAAGTTCTCGATTTTCGAATTACCAATTAGTATTGACCCTTTATCCGCTGTTGTAAATCTCAATAGTAATCTAGCGAAAGTACTTTTGCCACTACCACTCTTGCCAACAATGGCGATTTTCTCACCATGCTCAATATGAACACTAAGCTCCTTAAACACTTCTACATCTCCATTTTCCAATGAATAGTTAAAGGAAACATTATTAAATAAGATATCAGCTTTGAAAGGAAAGTTTTTCACTCCCTCGAACTCGTCCTCCCACTTTTTGCTTAATATTGGCAAGGTAAAATATACTCTATCGATGCACTCATGGTATATTTTATACAAGTCCGGGAAGTTAAGTGCCGAAATATTAAATTGGATGAGAAAAATAATTGAGAGGACTGACATTTCAGAGGCCTCCAGACTCGAAAAGTGTGGTTGCGTAATTATGATATACAAAATGAGCAGCAATGCACTCGAAATAAAAATGGCCTTTATTGCTTCTCCCACGGATTCGTAGCTATGTCTTTTAGAAAAGAGGACTTCTTCCGTATGTGCGAGAATACCTACTTTGGATTGAAAGTCAGCAGTATCTCCGCTTGACTTTAGTACTTCAATATTATTAATCTGATCATTGACTTCAGAGGTTAAGTCCTTATACACCACCAGGGCTTCTTTTCTTAATTTTTTAACTTTGGAAGCTATATAATTTGTTAATACAATATCACACAAAGCGACAATTAAAAATATAAATGAGATCGCATAGTCATAAAAAAGAAATACAATCGTTGGCAAAAGTAGGGATGATAAAGTTGATAGTATTTCGCCTCTCAACAACCTGGCTGCTTTGATAGAACCATCTAAATGGTCCCTAAAGAAAGAACTTAGTTTTCCCGATCCAATATTATTATAAAAATTCAAGTTTTTCGACAACATTTTGGAATGGAACGCCAATACTATCGACCTATATCTTCTATCGGAACTCTTTACAAAAGTAAAATTTCCGACAGCACCGAGAATGGCACTGGATATTAATAAAGCGATAGCTGTTTTAAAGTGGTTGTTTACGACGATAAACTCTGAGTTGATTGTTAATACTATAATTTTGGAAAAAAGCACGGGCACCAATGCTTTGGCAACAATGTTTTCAAATATTTTTGTAAATACACCTAGCCACATTCCTTTTACATTGCCATAGTATTTAAAAACTTGTTTGTATACAGCTTTGGATTCTTTTCTCATCACTATTGGGTCATATTAAAATTTGTTTCGATAGATTTTTCAATAGCATCCATGGCCTTGTAAATTTCTAATTCATCTGCAAATGTTGGATGAACTTTAGATGAGAACATTTGCGGTGAACTCACGGCTTTTAAGAAAATTTCCAGTTCTCTCTGATATCCTGAAAACTTATATCCAGTTTCTAATGTTCTTGGTTTCCATTGCAAGTGCCAGCGCTTTTTTAGTGCCTTTTTGCCAGTCACATTTACATCTCTAAGCCCGTTCATCTGCGCAATACAACCCGTATCACTTAAAACCGAAACGTTCACATCAAAATAGGGTGCATATGACGAGGCGAGTAGATTCCCTACAGCCCCAGATTCAAAAATAAACTGAACTGTTATTGCCACTCCCCCTTCTA
Source organism: Saprospiraceae bacterium (assembly GCA_965249735.1). GTDB lineage: Bacteria > Bacteroidota > Bacteroidia > Chitinophagales > Saprospiraceae > JANQSS01. Next base: position 61,983 of record CBDFMS010000022.1, read on the forward strand.
CGTCCGGCCAAACTCGTGCAGCGACCGTATTCTCTATTTTCCCCATTTGATAGATCATTAGATCAATTGCGTGGTTGGCATGCGAAAGAAGAAAACTTCTTATAGGGCTTTTTAAACCCCATCTAACTCCTCTTGGTTTAGAGGCCATATATCTCATTTCCATGGCGACAGGTTTGCCAAATTCTTTTTTCTGCACAATATTTTGAAATTCAATCGCCGCGTCGGAATGTCTCAAATTATGTCCAACGCAAGTAATAACACGGTTGTCTGAAGCAAGATTAACTAGTTCGTTCAATTCTTCAGTATTTATTGTTGGCGGTTTTTCTACAAAAATTGGTATTCCAAGTTCAATTGACATCCGGCTGACTTGATTGTGCAATTGTGGCGGACCTACCACTACCACAGCTGAATGTCCTTTAAGGTCGCTGTAGTCGTAGGTTTGTTTGTTTACCTTCTTGGCTTTGGGAAACCACAAGTTCGCCTTGGACAACGAGCGATCATGAATATCACAGATAGTCGACACCTCGACATTGGAAATAGCAACCAAACTAGGTATGAGATTCTCAACAGAATGACCACCACAACCAATCAGAATTATCTTGGGCTTTTCCATTTATTTTACTTGATAGTTCGTGGATAAAGATGTAAGAGTTTCAAATTCTGATTCAATCCAAGTAAACACTCTCGGAGCGATGTCTCTGTAAATTATTATAGCTGGTGTTTCCTTAATTGGGTACTTATGATGAGAATATGGTGACAAAATTAAAACATCTCGCTTATCATTGTTTGTTGACTTAAATATCGAAGCAAAATACCAATTCACTTCATTTAATAATTTAACATTTACTTGAATATCATTAGACCCCGCACTTGCCTTCTGAATTTCAATTAAATTGTCAATTGTATTTTGAATCTCCACCGCCACGACATCCATTTTTCGATCAAGTCTTCTTGCCATTAGTTTACGAGCGTATTTTGCTTGACTTGACTTTGGATCTAAGACATACAGATTGAAGATTCCCTTTTCTTTAAAAAACCCTTCCAGGGCTCTACGGTTCTCTTCCATCCATCCATCCCACCCTTGTACTAGAAACTCAATTACATTAGCATCATGGACTAATTGATTCCAATCCACATCCTCCAATACAGTGGGCTTATTAAGTTCAAGCATTAATTGATCGATTTTGACTTCTAATCTTGAAATCTCTGACTTGAATGAAAGGCAAATAGAATTGACAATAGGTTCTACAATGTATTTTTTATAAAGTGATTTATTTTCTTGAATTTGTTCATCTTTGAATATATGAGATCCAAATATAAATGCAATTAAGGTGCAAGAGGATATCAAAAGAAACCTATATGACAATGAAAATAATGGAGTCGCGTCACCGGTTTTTAAAATCATATGCCATGCGAAATATAAGAATACAATAACCACGATCAAACATGTAATTAGTCGCCAGCGATTTTCAAAATGCTTTTTAACTTCCATCAAGTGTTTGTATTAATTACATTTTATATATCCCCGTTTTGATGACAACAAATACTTCGAAACAACCTATTTTATTTGGAGATTCGCCTTTACGAGGAAAGTATGAATAATTACCAATTTTCGCATTCGTTGTGTTGGTATTAAGTTATGAGATTTTAATTATATTACATATTACTTTCTAACTTGAAAGTTGCACAAGTGAAATTGAGCTTTATAATGTAGTATGACAAATAAGAAAATGCTGTATTTCCTCGTTGTTTTGTCAATTTTGTAATGTATATTGCACATTATCAATTGTTTAATTACGTCAAATACCCCTTATGTCTTCATTATTATTTAAGTTAGCAACCTTTTCCAAAAGTGATTGGAAGGACTTGCTTGATTTTTCGTCAACCTCTTTATCTGCTCGACAGGTGGAATATAACATTGTCAGCGGCCTGAAAAGCCAACATCGATTGGCTAGAAGAAATCATTTTTCAGTATCCTACGTTCACAAAGCCCTCCGTCCAGATTTATCCCGCAAAGCATTCCTCAACATCCTCTATAAGATCGAAAAAACTGTCAACGAATTCCTAGCATGGCAACAACTGCAAAAAGACAACCTGAGAAAAAAGATACTCTTGGCAGAGGCATATCGGGGTCGTGGACTTTTCGACTTGTACAACAAACTGGCTGAGGAAATTAAATCAGATATCAACGATAAACTGGATGATACTATCTGGAACTCACTATATCGACTACAAATCTGTCATGAACAATATTTCTCCGAGAACCCTCGAATATTGAATAAAGAACAGGGACATGAGATTTTATCTACAGCAATTTTCTCGCTCAATCAATTCACATCTCAGCTATCTTCATTTTACGCACTAGCCATTGCTAACAGGGAAAAGATGCTCAACGAAGATTGGAGCAGTGAAAAGAGGCAGGTGGATTCTCTTCATTTCAATGAAAAGTATTGGTTGGTAGGACTTTTCGAAAAGCTACGTGTTCTCCTTTATGAGGATGGTAGCACGTATCAAGAGCTCAAAACATACTTATTCGCCCCTTCTGCGCCACTCGCTCCCAAAATTCAAGAGTTGATATTACTACACTTGATCACATTCGTATTGGAAAAGATAGAACAATCTAAAAACAAGGATGACAATTATAATGAGCTCTTTGCGTTGTACGAATTTGGCCTGACTTCAGGATTATTTTTTTTAGATAACAAAATTCCAATACGTCGCTTCAATAATATTGTTGATGTTGGGTGTGTGTCATGTCGATTGGATTGGACTAGGTCATTCATTTCTGAGTGGGGTAAAAAAGTCGAGGAAAAATATTCAGCAGAAACAATTGTTCTTGCCAATACCCAAGTTGATTTTGTCGAAGGAAAGTACAAGGAGGTAGCACGAAATCTCATTCAATTTAAGTTCAAAACATTTTCACAAGAATTACGCTCTAGATGGACTTTGATTCGTTGTGATTATGAACTAGATGGAATGGATAAAGATTTTATGAAAAAGCAAATCCGGTCTTTCGATAGATATATTTCGAAGAACAAAGCAAACATGAGTAAAACAATTTTCGTTGGTATAAATAACTTCTCTTCATTGCTAACGCTGCTTGTTCTAAATGAAAATGTAAAAAAACTAAGACAAGCATTTGAAAATTACGAAATATTAATGCTAAAATCGTGGCTTAAAAAGAAAATTGATGAGAAGTCAGAGCAGGCCTAAACTCTGACCCTCTACATTTTCGAACGACTCAATCTAGAGTCCGCTGATGGTATCAATAAAGATATCCATCAATATTAATATTGGTATCATTTCTCTTGCATTTAATGATGAAAAAATTGTTTCAATCAGACAAGAGAATGGTGTGTGACAAAGAGTCACATTGAATAACTATAACATTATCATAGCCGTCAATTATTCCAGAGATCCATAAATGGAAGGTGAGAATGGTTGCCATCCCCTTGTCTCTGTTGCTCCTGATGCGCATAGAAGCAACATATGCAAGCTTACCCTACAAGTTTACGCTAGAATAAAATCGTAAATGACGTATTCGGAATTATTGATACAGTATTCCTGAAATCCAGAAGGATTTTCTTGATATTTATTAATCAGTATGTAGTTTGTGGAATTGGGAAAAGAAACCCTTTCTGAAGGTTGGACCAACGGGCAGCGAAATTTGACGATCTTTAATTGCCACTTTGACTTGAGAATCACCTGGTTCGAACGCAACAATTTTGGTTTTATTGACAATAAATCGTTGGTGAATTCGGATAAGTGAAGGCGACAGAATTTTACGTTCAAGACTTTTTAAGCTGGCACTGAAAGGGAATTTTGTATCCACACTATGGATATAAATCAACTTATCCTCTGACTCAATATAGACAATGTCGTTGATAACTATTTTGTGATAGCTTTTCCCTTTTTTCAACCACACCTCTTGAGTAGTTTTAATCAGGTACTCATTGTTGACAAATTCGAAGTCTGGGTGCTTTAACAGGGTTAATTCCATGGCGGCATGTAACTGCTGCGGTGTATAAGGTTTGGTGATATACTCGGTAAATTTGGTTTGGGCGGCGTTTTTCAGCGTCGTAAGATCGCTGAGAGCAGTGACATAAATGATCGGCAAAGTGAATCTCGCATTGATGTATTCGACAAGCTCAATCCCGTTGAAAGTACTTCCATCCAGCCGAATGTCAACAATAGCTAAATCCACCACCTCTTTATTCAACAGTACGATAGCGTCATCACTGGTATCACATGTTGTGATTTTCTTGTAACCAAAGTTTCGAAGTGTATTAATGAGACGACTTTGGGCTAAAGGTTCATCTTCAACGATGAGAATATGAATATTTTTCATGCTACAAATTGACAAGTGTATTGAAATCCTCTATTTAATGGAATAATCTGAGATGTTCCATGCAATTGATTGGTCATTTGCTGAATAATATGCATCCCTTCTCCATTTTTATTTTTTGTGATGAGACCTGATCCGTTATCTGAATACCTCAACTCTATTCCTCTATTAGATGAAATCATTAATTCAATTGTTATTTTTGGGTCATGAACATCGACAAAGGCGTGCTTAAGAGAATTCGTTATTAATTCCGTAATGATTAATGCGATCAACAATGATTTCTTTGAGTCCAACGCTACTTCGGCAATATTACAATCGATGTCAACGGGTCTACCTATAAATGAATCTGCATTAAATTGAACATTAGATATGACAATAGTGAGATAGTTTTTTAAATCAATTGTTGAAGCCAGTGATTCAGGTGACAATAATTGACTTAATATGGCAAGGGCATATAATCGTCGCTCATAGTCACCAATTATTTCCTTTGTTTCAGCAAGGAGTGCAGAGTGTTTGTGCTTGTCTAGTAGCGATAAGGCAATGTTCATTTGGTTTCGTGCACGGTGGTCGACCTCATTTTTTAACTCTTGTATTTCACTGTTCTTTTTGGATAAAACGATGTTGTTTCTTGATTTTTCTCGATTACGCCGCCATAATAGTAACCCTATGATGAGAGTACTCAGAAAGGCAACAAACGTTCCAGCTATTGCATACTTTTGTTGTCGAACTACCGCAGCCTGTAACTGACTCTCCTTTGTAAGTAAAATTATTTGACTTTCCTTTTGCTCTGTCTGATACTTTTTTTCCAATTCAAAGTACTCTTTAGTTTTAAAGGTCTCGAAAATCGAATCTTGTAAAATATTTATCTGCTGAGCGTGGTATAGAGCTTTAGCATTGTTATTTTGATGTTCATATAACTTTGAAAGCGTTTCATGGGCATGCATAATTTCTTTCTTTGTCCCCATAGAAATAAATACATCTAGCGCGTCTAATGATATCCTTAGTCCCTCCGGAATCTTCATTTTCAAATCACTGAAAACGCTAGCTAGCTTCAATTGTACATGGGCTTTTGAATATGGATCAGACAGGTCCGTAAATCTGTCCAAAAACAGTTCAAAGTAATATTTGGAAGAATCCAGCCGACCTTGTTGTCCATGTAAGTCTCCAAACAAGGAAATGGAAAACGTCGCCAAATAATCACTCTTTAATTTTCGACTTATTTGAGCCGCTAGTCGTGCATGGAACTCAGCTTCAAGAAAACTATCCAGTTCTAGATAAAATGATCCGAGAGCAACATGATTAAATCCTTCATTTAATACATTTCCAAGTTGTTGATTAATTTGAAGGGCTTTTTGCTGATATCTTATCGCCTGGTGTTTTTCTCCCATATTATATTGAAGAATAGAAATATTATGATATGTATTGGATTCCATTTTCCTATTTCCTAATTCTATGTGAATTGGAAGGGCTTTCATATACAATTTCATGGCATTGGAATAATTACCCTCCAAATCTTCGATGTTGCCCAAGTTGTTCAATAATATGGAAATACCATCTTTGTCCTCTATTTCATATTTGATTTCGAGTGCTTTCGAATACCAAAATTTGGCGGAATCCAAGTTTGAGGTACGATAAAAGACACTTCCAATCTCAATCATCGCCATGGAAGTGCGGTTTGCGTTTCCCTGACCGATGAACATCGACTTAGCAAGGTGTAGAAGTGAGTCTGCTAATTGATAATTTGATTGTACTAAATAAAGGCTACCGAGTACATACATTCCATACGCTGTATTTTCCTTGTCATTCGATTCTTTTGATAATGCCAATAAGGTGTTCGCAACATACAAAGCTGAGTCGGCATTTCTTTCCCTCATGTTAAAAACGGATTCCAATGAATCTTCAATACCTTCTTTGGATAGCGGATGCTGTGCATTGCTTGTTGAAGCAGACAATATTCCAACAAGGCAATAGCTAAAACAAGCTAACAAATTAAGAACTTTGGAGGATGTCATAATCAATTAATTCAGCTTTTAATTTCTTCGATTCTTTTGGCCCATCTACTAAGCCATCCTCCACTATTTTGAGCCTTTTGTAGTGCGAGAAAATGCTGCTGTTCTTTCATATACATCCGATGTGTCAGCTGAGCGTTCTGCAGGGTGTCTGATTTATGTTGGTTGAACGAAGATTTATCTGCTTGAAACAAATGACGACTTTGCTCTAATTCAGATTTCTGATGGCGTACTTCTTGCAAATTCATATCATGCTCCATATTCTTTTCTTTCCAAAGCAGACCAACATCCTTTTTTTCAAGAGCAATGTCTTTCATTGCTGCATATTGCTGGTCACTCACATGTTTTAATTTCAACATAGAATCACCAACAGCGTTTGCCAGCCTCCCTTCAGATAATGCCACCTTGTCCATTGATGAACTCAATCGTTGTTCAATGCCTTTGGCTTCGAGTCTATGTTGACTGTGTAAATGGTTTACTTGGTTGAGCAGGTTTTTTCCTTCAATATTTTGTCCTCGTGCTTCTAAAGCCAGGCTCTGACATTGATTAACAAACTGTTGGCTTTTGGAATAGTATTTTTCTAGTTCAGTTAATATTCGACCTTGTTGTCCATCAAGCCGAAGAATTTCTTTGCCGAATTGTAATTTCATGCCTGACATACCTTCGCGTACTTCAAGAAATGTTTTGGAGGTTTTCATTTCTAAGTCTTTCAATGCAGATGAAAATGCACTGCCCATTTCGATCAGTTTCAATTTCGTATTGGCGTCCATTATGGCTAGTTTGTCTGTGATTGCCTGAAATCCAGAGGTTCTTCGTTCTTGTTCGAGTTCGAGTTGGTGAATGAGTTTATCAGTTGATTTCTCTCGTTCAAATCGCTCTTGTGATAGATCCAGCTTTACATCACTTGCAAGTAATTTTAGATCAGTTCGCAAATCAACGTTTTCGGATTTGACAGATAGGGCAGACTGCCTTGCCGCCAAGACATGATCACTTGCTTGTGCCACTTTTTTGTCAATGTCGAGTAGGAATTGACCTTTTTCTACTTCACGTCGCTCTTTTTCCAGTGCTTCTTTGGCTCGTTGCAATTCAAAAATATCATCAGAATCAGCACCATCAAATTGAAAAACATCGTCTACCATTTGTTGTTGTTCGTTTGAAATTCGTCTCTCCATTTTTTGCGTAGCATTATTCACAAAGGCTACCATTTTTTCTTGATATGCTTGCTGAAATTGTTCCTCTTGTCGACGAAATAAATCTTCGTAGCGTGTTTTTATTTCTCGCTCTTTGGTCATGACTTTTTCACCAATTTCAGTCTCGACCTGCTTTTCTTTCGATGAAACCGTTTTCTCTCGTTGTACAAGACTTACCTCTAAAGTCTTCAGAGAATTTTCCAAGTCAGTGGCTTTCTTTAGTTTGTCTTCAGCCTCTATTTCGATGGACAGAATGTCATCTTCTTTTGTCCTGATATCATAAAGTTTTTGATCAGCTTCTTGTATGGTTTGATGAGCGTCCTTTGTATTTTTCATAATGGCGGAATAGGTCTTTGAATAATAACCTTGGGCTTTCTCTTTTATATCTCGAAGTGCCGCCAATAAAAATGAGGTCGAGACCGTCAAGAAAAGTACTGCGTAAAACAGTGCATTGGTTTGGTGTCCATTACGTGGTTCCAACCACCAAAACAGAAAAAACAGAATGATTAGCACGATCACCAAATGTCCGGCGCGGTTTCGATGAAAGCCAGTTACTAACAATTCTCCCTCCTCAGAAATCGCAGGAGAGAATATATAATAGATAAAAGCGATAGCGGCAAGTATGAAGGCAATAATGACCATAGACTGTGGATTGAGAACATAAAAGTCAATGCTTCAAATATATTCAGGGAGTAGCAGGTCGTCTAATAAAAAAATTACCCTTTTCCTCGCCTAATACCTGTTATATTATTCAATATGCAAAAGTAACATGCTGAATATGAAAGGTTTAATGTAAAATAAAATCACCGAAATTCCTCTTGTGCCATTGTTTAGGTAAATCTGAAAATGTTCTTGAGCTAGTGACATTTCGTTGTAACGGAAGTAAACTTGCATCCAGTTACAGAATAAACATCAATGGGGTTCAATGAAAAGTACATTCAAACGTTTCTTCACAAGGCAAGGCCTATTTGTGAAATAAGAAATGAGGAGTCGACGAGCCCGATAGGAATGCATTTATTGTGCCCGTACTCACCTGAAAACATCATTCAAGTGATGGATATCTGGGTACAAGGGGTTGAACAACTCTTACAATTGGTTCGCAGTTCTCGTTCGATTCATGATCCAAGATATCGGGCCTTGTACAAGGAGCGTGGAATTACTTATGACGAATACTATTACCTATTTCAGGATACTCTTGACGAGGAAAAGTATGGTGAAATTCCTGCTTTCATCTTCACTAAAATATTTTCCAAGGATTTGCGAAATCGCCGGTTTAAAGATTTTGAATACACTCCCGAATCATATAAACGATATATTCTTTCATTACATATTGTTCCAACACAATATTTCAACCGGTCTCTTGAAGCAAGTATTTCACTGCCTTCACTTTTCGCGCACTCATACTGTATTGCCAAAACGAGAAGCGGAAAAACTGAACTGCTCAAGTTGTTCGTGTACAATTTAATGAAAGAAAAAGATGACAAGACTAGTCTATTAATCCTCGATCCTCACGGAGAATTTGCGCGTGAAATCCGTCGTCTTAAATTGGTTCAAGAAAATTTGGATCGAATTGTCTATTTGGATCCTAGCATCGACAGTGAACATACACCCGTTTTTAATCCATTCGAAATAAAAGAAAAGGACACGGCCAAGCTTGCGTACACTATTGATACCATTCTCGATGCATTTCATCAGCTATTGCGAGATCAGTCAATCACGGGCAACATGAAAAGACTGCTGCGCCACTGCATATATGCGCTCCTCTATCACGAAGGAACGACCATGCTCGATCTGCTTACGCTACTATCAGGATTTGGCCGCAATAGAAATCAAAAAGTCCCTGAATTCTATCCTGAAGAAGAAAAATTAATGAATTTGGGAAAACAGGCACCAGACCCACTTACTCGTCGCTTTTTCGAATATGGTTGGAAAGAAGTGGATAGTCGCACCATAAGTGCAGTTTCCGAAAGAATAGACGGCATTCTCAGTCATCCGTTAGTAAGACGCTTCGTTGTCGGGAAAAACAGCTTTGATTTAGAACAGTATCTGAACACTGGAAAAATCGTAGTGGTTAATCTGGATTTTACAAAATTAGGAAACATTGGGAGTGAGGCCATCGGACGGCTAATCGTTAGCGAAGCACAAAATATTTCTGCTCAAAGAAATAAACTTCCCAAATCACAACGACCCCGCACACTCATTTTTATGGATGAATGCCAACGCTTTGTAAGTGCAGCTATTGAAAGAGCACTATCAGAATTCGCCAAATTCAACACCTTTTTATTTCTCGCACATCAATACATTGAGCAAATTGATGATGGTATGGTCAAGGCAATGTTATCCAACACAGAGAATAAAATAGTGGGAAGAAATTCTTCAGCCACTATGGGGTCAATCGCCTCTGATGTTGGTGTTAGCAAAGAAGACTTGATGGACGTGAAAAAATATCAATTTTATATAAAGACAGGAGATCAAGATCCCTTCCTATTTCAAAGTGCAGATTTTCTTTTGGATCATCCTGGTAGCGAATATTACATCTCTGAAGAAGAAGCAAAAGAGAAAATAGATTCTCATATGATTAGTCATTATTATCATCGTATTCAGCCATTTGTTCCCCCTGAACTAAAAAATGGGGAGAATGTCATTTTAGGTACGCAAACTAGCGTTGTTTCGGTTGATTTAGATGATGCTGAATTTTAAATACTCGTATGCTTCCACCAAAACAGTTGTCTATTCTCCTTCAACTTTCAACGTACAAATTCCTCACGCGGATTCAAATGGCAAGGCTAGGAGTGGATAGATACAATAGCACCTTATCCCGAAACTGTAAACCACTCGTAGAAGCAAAATACATTGGATTCCTAGACGCTAAGCAATATGGACTCGGTCATATGTACTATTTGACTAAAAGAGGAGCACTATTTGTCAAGAATGAAAAAGAAATCGAGCTGGAGACTTTGAATTATTGCATAAATAAGCCGTCACTTAGCTCACAATCCATTTTTCATAGAACTGCCGCCATTGACTGTCAGATCGAAATGTTTGATTCATGCCAAAACCAAAACATTAGCATTGCCTTTTACGATCGAGATATTGAAGCGTTAGGAAACACTAAAAGAGACAATAATTTACAGCGGAAAACTCGCATTTTGATTGGACCCAATGAGCACCTCGAGCCGGATGCCATTTTTATGCTAAATACACCCAAAGGGAAAAAATTATATTGTTTGGAGTACGAACATAAAGATTATTCTCAAAAGTCCTTTAAAAAGCTGATCAAGCATGTGAAAGCCCTAAATTTCAAAAGTGCCTCAAAGAAATATGGTCATGACAAGGCACATCGCACACTTTTTATTTATGATAATTCCAGCACTATGCATTCGGTCATGAAACGACTCCAAAGCGAAGTTCCGGGCATTAGAAGTTGGTTTCTCTTTAAATCCATTGAAGAAGTACGAACTGATGGCAAATTCAAAAACTCAATCTTCACCCTTTCTGAAAAGAAAAACTTCTTGGCTGGCTGGCAGCAGGCTAATGGAGAGCGTAAAATGCTCTATTAGTTGAATGGTGAAACTATGCAGGAATCACTGAGGATCAGGCGATTAATTTTCAAGACTGGTTGTAAGCTAATTGTAAGTTGATTAACTGATTATAGTTCGCTAGCTTAAGCTATGCACTTTAGTGCAAGTCTTTCAGATTCTACAAAAGTATATCTTTGAGAATGGGCAAGGGAAATTATCGGCGTGGAACGCATACGGTGCATGAGCTTACAGTACATGTTGTTTTTAGCACGAAGTATCGATATAAAGTGTTGGAAGGAGAAGTTCAAACAAGGTGTAGGGATTTGATTCGACAAGTTTGCGATGTTCTGGATATTCAAATAATAAAAGGAGTAGTGAGTAAAGATCACGTTCACATACATATGAGTTATCCACCGAGGGTATCGATCAGTGATATAATGCGGAGAATAAAAGGTAGAACATCAAAGAAATTGCAAGAAGAATTTCCCCATTTGAAGAAGCGATATTGGGGACGTCATTTTTGGTCAATTGGATATGGTGCTTGGAGCTCAGGGACGCTCACTAAAGAAATGATAGACGAATATTTAGAGCATCATGGCCAGGACCCAAATGGGACGGATAAATTTATATTGGAATGAGGGCTTTAGCCTGAACAGTGACTTTCAGTCACCAATAACCTATGGATTTTTAATCCATAGTATTTAAGTTCGTCATCTCAAAGCTCCAAATGTGGTTGCTTGCCGATTGCTTGCCGATTCTGCTTGCCGATTTAGTGAAAAACAAAAGCGGGTCTCTTTCGAAACCCGCTCTGTATCTGCGCCTCCTCAAGGACTTGAACCTTGGACCTACGGATTAACAGTCCGCCGCTCTAACCAGCTGAGCTAAGGAGGCCACTGACGACCGCTGCGCTATGTCAGCAGCTTGTCGTTTAAGCGGATGCAAATGTATGGCTTCCATATGAAAAGTGCAACTATTCTTTTTTGATTTTTATAGTATGCTTTACATACCCATTCCAGGCTGAATACAGAGCGGATCGATTAGTCCAGATTTCTTAACAGCTTCTCCCAGGCCCAGGCCGTCCGCGTCATATCGTCCAGTGAATATTTTGTTCGCCATCCCAATTTTTCTGCCGCCAGACTGGTGTCCGCAAATATTTGCTCAGCATCGCCGGCACGACGGGCGACGATTTCATAATTGAGCTTAAGGCCTGTTGTTCGTTCAAAAGATTGAATGACTTCCAAAACACTAAACCCACGACCCGTCCCCAGATTAAATAGCTCGAATGAAGTTTCATTTTCTCCATTCACCAGTCGGTTGAGGGCCACCACATGCGCTTGAGCCAAATCGACCACATGAATATAATCGCGCACAGCTGTACCATCTACTGTATTATAATCAGAGCCAAAGACGCGAAGCGATTCGCGCACACCTGCCGCAGTTTGTGTGATAAAGGGCATCAGATTATTCGGAACTCCGATAGGCAATTCACCAAGCCCGGCAGATGGATGTGCCCCGATTGGATTAAAATAGCGCAAGGAAATGGCCTCCATTTGTTCTGGGTTGGAGGACACTAAATCCAGAATGATCTCTTCTCCGATTTGCTTTGAGTTGCCATAGGGAGAAATAGCCGGTTGAATGGCCGTTTGTTCAGTAGCCGGAAGGACGTCAGGCTGGCCATAAACGGTGGCCGAAGAAGAAAAAATGAAATTTCCAATATTATTTTGATGCATACCAGAAAGGACATTGACTAAACCTGAAATATTATTTTCATAATAAACCAGTGGTTTTTCTACACTTTCACCGACAGCTTTTAAGGCCGCAAAATGTATGACAGCACTGGCATCTGCATGTCGTCGAAAAAAATCGAGTAATTCCTTTTTGTATCGAATATCAATTTGCTCGAATTGAGGCCGTCTATTGGCAATTGCCGCAATTCGATCAACCACTTCTGCTGTTGAATTACTCAAATTGTCAATGATAACGACGTCAAAATCTGCCTGTAATAATTCTACAGAAGTATGCGAACCTATATACCCTGTTCCACCTGTGACAATGACTTTTTTTCGACTCATACCTTGTTCTTCAGTGTTGGTGATCCTTCACCTTTTTGATTTATTAAATGCACGATTGCGCAGAGTGTAAAGTAAATGTATTTTCAGGATATCGACTGTTCCATCAACGACATTCGGGAACTGTGTCGAGTTTACACAGAGACGCTTTGTAACCCAAATAACATAAAATGAGCTAAAACCTTCATACTTTCACTATCTCATCATCTTTGGGTATGGACATACGCATGTAATTGGTATGTCAGCGCGTCCGGAAAGAAATGACTTTATGATCATCAAAAGCTAAATCAAGTACAACCAATTCCAACCAATGTTCCTACTGCATGTCTAAGATACTACCCTGGAATAGCGAGTTGATTCGGCATTTTTCGTTGAAAGATGACCTTTTCGCGGCTTTGACCGTTGCCGTCGTTATCATTCCCCAAGGAATGGCTTATGCTATGCTTGCAGAGCTACCACCAATATATGGTCTTTATGCTGCCTTTATTCCATTATTAATCTATCCTTTTTTTGGATCTTCCCGGCATCTTTCAGTTGGACCCGTCGCCCTGGTCAGCATCATCTTATTGGCCGGGCTCTCAACCATGGCCGCTCCGGGCTCTTCGGAATATATCCGGCTTGCCCTCTTGACTTCGCTTGTGGCAGGCATTATTCAACTCGTTTTATCCCTTTTAAGGATGGGGTTTTTGGTTAAATTTTTGTCTGAACCCGTCATGCATGGATTTACTTCAGCAGCTGCAACCATCATCATATTGAGTCAGTTAAAATCCATTCTCGGAATCGATATATCAGGAACGTCTAATCTCATCCAAATTCTGAAAGAAGTTGGCAGTCAAATACAGACCACTCACCTCATCACATTTTTTATAGGCATCACTGCGCTGGTTATTCTTCTCGCACTCAAAAAAATTAAACGGACTTTTCCGGCAGGACTATTTGTCGTCATTATAGGCACTATATTGATGTATGCATTTAAATGGAATGAAAGCGGTGTGGGCATCGTAGGTCTCGTACCTCAAGGACTTCCCAAATTCACATCTGATTTTATTAATTTCAATGATATCATTCGCGTATTCCCGTTGGCCTTTATCATATGTCTGATCAGTTTTATCGAGTCATTGGCCATTGCTAAAAGTATATCCGCGCGGCACGACCATTATGTCATTCATGCCAATCAGGAATTATTAGGTCTAGGTTTAGCAAAGCTAATAGGGTCATTTTTTCTGGCATTCCCCAATACGGGTAGTTTTTCCCGATCAGCTGTCAATGATGAGGCCGGGGCAAAGAGTGGGTTTTCTTCGATTTTTACTGCCCTGTTGATCGGTGTCATTCTGCTCTTCTTTACTCCGCTATTTTACTATTTACCTAAACCTGTTCTGGGCGCCATCGTTATTTCAGCCGTACTTGGCTTGCTTAACTTTGGTTATGCACGTCGGTTGCTGGTCCATGACCGAAAAGATTTTTATGTTTATCTGGCCACCTTTATCCTGACATTAATACTAGGAATCCAACAAGGTGTCCTTGCAGGGATCATTTTATCCATTATCATGATCCTTCAAAAATCATCAAAACCGCATTACGCCGTTTTAGGTCAATTACCGGGAACGCAAACATTTAGAAATATAAATCGTTTTCCGGATGCCGCCGTCAGAGCGGATATTCTCATACTACGCTATGATCAGGACATCTACTTTGGCAATGCCGAACATTTCTTTGATACCCTGGAGGAACAAATTGATAATCATCCTGACACACAAAAATTAATTCTTAATGCCAGCGCTATTGCCGAAATCGACAGCACTGGGATTTCAATGTTTAAGCTTTTATTAAAAATTGTAAAACAAAAGAATATAAAATTTATCATAACTCAAATACGCGGACCAGTCCGTGACAGGTTTGCTCAAACATGTATTCTTGAAACCATTGGTATCGAAAATATTTATTTAAGTATAGCAGATGCAATTAACTATGAAACAACGGGTGAAATAAAAAGTGAATTGAAAAAAACCTACGCAAGTCAATCGACTAAAAAAAGAAGTAAACGCTAAATAACAAACAGGCTTTCTATGAAATATGGATTTATTATAGACAATCGAAAATGTATTGGCTGCCATGCATGTACAACGGCATGCAAATCTGAGCATGCTGTACCTGTGGGTGTAAACCGGACCTGGGTGAAGCAAGTGGAGAAAGGAGACTTTCCTGATACACGCCGCCTATTCTCAGTGATGCGTTGTAATCATTGCACCGATGCCCCTTGTGTTTCGATATGCCCAACCGAAGCCCTCCATACGAGGGAAGACGGTATTGTGGATTTCGACAACGACCGGTGTATTGGATGTAAATCATGTATGCAGGCTTGTCCATATGATGCACTCTACATCGATCCGGATACCCATACTGCTGCTAAGTGTAATTACTGTGCACATCGAATTGATGTTGGCCTGGAGCCCGCTTGTGTTAATGTGTGTCCGGAACACGCCATTATTTCCGGTGATATGGAAGATCAAAATTCTGAAATTGCACAACTATTATCTCGTCAGTCAGTAAAAGTCAGAAAGCCGGAAAAAGCCACACGACCTAATTTGTTTTACATCGATGCCGATGATTCTTCACTTGTTGCCACGGCTACAGAAAAATCGCATAGTTCACTTTGGGGATCACAATCCCTTGGTGTGGGACACTATGCAAAAGAAGCGGAAAAACTCGCTTTTTCGAATTCTGATGTGCTGGCCGAATTAGTAAATATAAACGGAGGATATAACCAGGATAATAAAAAAGTAAATACGCCCAAAACTGTTGAAGTGGTCATGGATAAAGCGCGGCGTGTGTATGACAGCCCCGACAAAGGTATTTTATGGGGCTGGGAAGTTTCTGCATACGTTTGGACAAAAGCGCTGTCCGCCGGTGCATTTTTAATTCCTTTTTTAGCCTACATGGTTTTTGATATCGACTTCTCCATTAATATGATGTGGGTTGCGATTGGTGCGGGATTATTATTTTTGGCATTGACAGGAATATTATTAGTGAAAGACCTTGATCGACCTGATCGATTTTTATATGTGCTACTCAGACCACATTGGAATTCATGGTTGGTCAAAGGTGGCTATGCCATCACAGTTTATGGCGGCTTACTGACACTATTAGGTCTCAGTCTTTATTTCAATTGGTCCGGAATTATCCAGGTGCTGATGTACGTCACGGCTGCAGTTGCCATCATTGTTGCGGTCTATACAGCCTTTTTATTTGCACAGGCCAAAGGCCGGGATTTCTGGCAAAGCCCTACCCTCTCACTTCATATGGTCGTCCATGCCTTTATGGCCGGAGCTGCGTTATTTTTAATCGCGGGCTTATTTATTGATTCAACGCAAGAATGGTTGGTCTTCCTTAGAAATACCTTATTAATTTCTGTGGCCTTTAATTTAATTACGATTACGGTTGAATTAATTACAACCCATCCAACATTGGATGCTAAATTAACAGTAGCATACATATTAAAAGGTCGGTATAAAAATAAATTTTGGATTGGTGTAATTGTACTGGGTAATATTATTCCGATCGCACTACTTCTGTTTGGCACCATTTCGCCCGTCATTTGTGGCATCGTTGCTATGGCCGTTCTTGTTGGAATATATTTTACAGAAGATATATGGGTCGAAGCACCGCAACAAATTCCATTGAGTTAAACGAATGTCGAACGAATAAATTGAAATTACGACAAATGAAAAAGAAACATACAGTAATAGAAACTATAGCAGAAAAACTTCGGCTTATTCCCAATCTGCATGAAACACGTGATCCGATACTCGACCGGATGACAGAGACGGATTTGAATAAATTTCCTCCGATGGAAAAATGGGACCATTGGGAAGAATACGAGGCTACATCGTGGCCAAAAAAAGAAAAACGAGCATATACCCTTGTTCCGACTACATGCTTCAATTGTGAGAGCGCTTGCGGATTGACAGCCTATGTCGATAAAGAGCGGGGGTCGATCAGAAAATTTGAAGGCAATCCATATCATCCCGGCAGTCGGGGAAGAAATTGCGCAAAAGGACCGGCAACGATTAATCAAATAACGGATCCTGATCGTATCCTCTACCCCTTGAAACGCACGGGTGAACGCGGCGAAGGAAAATGGGAACGCATCTCCTGGGAAGAAGCCCTGGATACGGTGGCCGCACGCATTCGAAAGGCTCTTCAGGAAGAACGACACAATGAAATCGCTTATCACGTCGGTCGACCCGGACACGAAGGTTATGCTAACCGCGTCCTGCAATCCTGGGGAATCGATGGACACAATAGCCACACCAATATTTGCTCCTCGGGCGCACGGTTTGGATATAATATTTGGTACGGTCATGACAGGCCGTCACCTGATCACGCCAATGCCAAGTTTATCTTATTGATTTCTGCCCACCTGGAAAGTGGACACTATTTCAATCCACATGCGCAACGTATCATCGAAGGAAAGATGAAAGGAGCCAAATTAGCCACCATGGATCCCCGACTTTCAAACACGGCCAGCATGTCGGATTATTGGATGCCTACATATCCGGGTACAGAAGCTGCCGTCCTCCTCGCCATGGCAAAAATTATTCTTGACGAAGGATTGTATAACGAGGATTACATGCGTCACTGGGTAAACTGGGATGAATATCTCCGGAATACACATCCTGAAAAAGACAACACCTTTGATAATTTTATTGAAGCCATAAAATCTGAATACGCTGAATTTACCCCCGAATTTGCAGAAAAAGAAAGTGGTGTTAAAGCCGATGTTATTCGAGAAGTTGCAATAAAAATAGGAGAAGCCGGTGAGCGTTTTTCTTCTCACAATTGGCGAAGTGCAGCCAGCGGTAATTTAGGTGGATGGTGTGTGTCTAGAAGTTTACATTTTTTGACTGTACTTACCGGAAGCCTCGGAACAGTTGGTGGAACTTCTCCTAATTCGTGGAGTAAGTTTAAGCCTACCTTTCACAGTGTTCCTCCTGCTCAAAAATTTTGGAATGAATTACATTTTCCAAAAGAATATCCTCTCGCTATGTTTGAGATGAGTTTTTTATTACCCCACATGTTAAAAGATGGGCGTGGTAAAATGGACGTTTATTTTTCCAGGGTATTTAATCCGGTTTGGACCTACCCCGATGGATTTACGTGGATGGAGGCATTTTTACGTGAGGATTTATTCGGTTTGCACATCGCACTCACTCCTACATGGAATGAGACGGCTTTCTTTGCCGACCTCGTACTACCTATGGGTCACAGCGCCGAACGGCACGATTTGAATAGCTATGCCACGCACTCCGGGAAATGGATTGCATTCAGACAACCTGTCTTGCGCGAGGCGGCACGTCGCGCGGGAAAACCTGTTGAATTTACCTATGAAAGTAATCCCGGTGAAGTATGGGAAGAAGATGAATTTTGGATTGAATTAAGTTGGCGAATCGACCAGGACGGATCATTGGGCATTCGCGACCATTTTATGTCACCGTATCGGCCGGGACAAAAAATTACAATTGATGAATATTATCAATATATTTTTGAGCACACACCGAATTTACCGGAAGCCGCCAAAAGAGAAGGAATTACCGAACTCGATTACATGCGAAAATACGGTGCCTTTGAAGTCGAAGCCCATACCTATAAGAAAAATGAAAAAATAATATCAACTGATAAATTAAACGAAGCCGAATTTGATTCATCTTCCAAAATCTATCACAAAAATGATAAGAATATTGCAATCGAAGTGAAAGGAAAACCACGGGAAGGGTTTCCAACTCCTTCGATGAAAAATGAATTTTATTCACAGACCATGGTCGATTGGAAATGGCCTGAACACGCCATTCCTACTTATATAAAAAGTCATATTCATCTCGACAATCTGGATAAGGAAAAAGGTGAGTATGTTTTGGTACCTACGTTCAGGCTTCCAACATTAATTCACTCGCGGTCCGGTAATGCCAAATGGTTGATGGAGATAAGTAATCGAAATCCAATCTGGATGCATCCAGACGATGCCAAACGATGGGAATTTAAAACCAGTGACCTGGTTAAGATGAATACAGATATCGGATATTTCGTCGATAAGGTTTGGGTTACGCAAGGGATGAAACCTGGCGTAGTAGCCTGTTCACACCACCTCGGACGTTGGCGCAGAGAACAAGATCAGGGAAATCGATGGGCGACCAATACGGTCCGCATGGAACACGACGGCCAGGGTCGTTGGAAAATGAATACAAAGTCCGGAGTCAAACCGTTTCAAAGTGATGACAAGGACAGTAAGCGGATATTTTGGGTTGACGGTGGTGTACATCAAAACATCACGCATGCTGTTCACCCTGATCCGATTAGTGGTATGCACTGCTGGCATCAACGTGTCAGAATCGAAAAGCCCGGTGACGCTGACAAGTATGGAGACATATTTGTCGACACCAATAAATCGATGGAAATCTATCGCAAATGGATGAAAATGACCCGGCCGGCACCCGGACCTGACAACTTAAGACGGCCACTTTGGTTTAAGCGACCATTGAAGCCAATTCCTGAGAAATACTACATCTGAAAATAGGGTTCTGACACAATTTATTTTATATTCGCTTGATCTTAAAAATACAGTATGAACATAGGCTTTCTCGCGTCTCAGGACGATGAACGATGTCCCATTTCGCACCTTACACTCCGCAAGTATCTCAGCGATGGATTTGAGGTTTTAATTGAAGAAAATCTTGGTAAACCGATCGGTCAAAAATTTGATGGTCATGAACTTTCAAGACAAGAATTATTAGAAAAAGCAGAGGTGATTTGCTCCATCAGTCCTCCTGCTCAGGAGGTGTATGAAAAAGTAAGCTCCGGGACGAAATTTATATCATTTTATCAACCCTTTACACCGGGCTATGATGAAGATCAATTTCATGGCAATCCGGTCGAAGCATTCAGTCTCGATATGGTTCCGCGGTCATCGCTGGCTCAAACCATGGATGCTTTATCGGCAATGGCATCGATAGCAGGATACAAAGCGGTGTTATTAGCGGCTGGAAAACTACCCAGACTCTTTCCCATGATGATGACGGCTGCCGGCGCTATCCGGCCGGCCAATGTGCTCATTATTGGAGCCGGTGTTGCAGGACTTCAGGCCATAGCTACCGCAAGAAAACTTGGCGCACGTGTCGAAGCATTTGATGTACGGGCTGCCGTAAAAGAAGAAGTCCAAAGTCTGGGCGCCTCATTTGTCGAAGTAGAGGGTGCCACGGAAGACGCGGCTGCAGGGGGATATGCCGTAGAACAATCGGATGACTTTAAACGCCGACAAAAGGAAGCCATAAGTGATAGCGTTGCAAAATCTGACGTCGTGATCACCACGGCTCAAATACGAGGTAAAACGGCACCAATTTTGGTGACCAAAGAAATGGTTGAACGAATGTCTCCCGGATCTGTGATTATCGATATGGCTTCATCGACGGGAGGAAATTGCGAACTAGTCGAAGACAATAAAGAAATATTTCATAATGATGTCCGCATCATCGGAGATTCGAAATTGTTTTTACAAGCCACTCAGGATGCAAGTGATCTTTTATCAAATATCATTTACAATTATTCGAAACTGATGGTTAACGATGGAAACATTGAAATAGATAAAGAAAACCCAATATTATCTGATTCTCTCATCTATTCAGGAATATAATCTTATGGACACTATATTACAATTACTATCCGAAAATTTATTGAGCATTTATCTTTTGGTATTTGCCATATTTCTAGGGTTCGAACTTATTTCGAAAGTTCCTTCTGTACTTCACACACCATTAATGTCTGGTGCGAATGCTATCAGTGGAATCGTATTAGTAGGATCGATATTTTTTCTTCGTACAGCCGATCCGACAGATTACCTTTCCTTGTCAATAGGCTCTGTCGCCTTGATTTTAGCAGCGATTAATATCGTTGGTGGATTTGCCGTTACGAATCGAATGTTGGCCATGTTTAAGAATAAGAAAAAATAATGGAATTAATTTGTCAATTAGCCTATCTGGTAGGAGCAGTATGCTTCATTCTCGGTCTTCGTGGACTTAGTACACCTAAAACAGCTCGCCGCGGTAATCTTACTGCTGCTGTGGGCATGGGGATTGCTATCGTGGCTTCCCTGATCTATCCGATCGAAGAAGCTACCAATAATTATATGTGGATTTTTGGTGCGCTCATTGTTGGAGGAATTATTGGCTGGATCAGTTCTGCCCGTGTTCAAATGACGGGCATGCCTCAACTCGTTTCCATATTCAATGGATTTGGTGGAGGAAGTGCCATGTTATTGGCCATTTTAGAGTTTTTTAATTTAGGAACAACAGATAATCCACTTGGATTATTAATTATCATATTTACATTGTTCGTGGGAGCCATTTCATTTTCCGGTAGTATGCTGGCTTATTTAAAGCTTGATGGAAAACTTAAGGATAAACACGTGATGCTACCGAAACATCAATTAATAAATACCATTTTATTATTGATATGTCTCGCAGTATTTGGTTATTTATTATTTAATCCCAGCCCCACATTGATGCTGATAGCCATCGGGCTATTTTTGGTTTATGGATTTTCTTTTGTGGCACCAATCGGTGGAGCTGACATGCCCGTTGTTATTTCTTTGCTCAACTCAGTCACTGGAATTTCTGCTGCCACGGCAGGATTTTTATATGACAACCAAATCATGATTTTGGGAGGAATTCTCGTCGGAGCTTCAGGAACCATTTTGACCATATTAATGTGTGAGGCGATGAATCGGTCATTGTTTAATGTGATCATGGGTGGATTTACAGCAACCGGAGCTGCTTCAGGAGCCGGGCAGGCTGAAACGGGAAGTGTACAGCCATGTCAACCTGTTGATGTCGCTATCTTACTCAATTACTCGACCAAAGTGCTAATGGTCCCCGGATATGGTATGGCCGTAGCGCGTGCTCAAAAACAAGCTAAAGAATTAGAAGAACTGCTTGCACCAAAAGGAATCGAAGTCCAATTTGGAATTCATCCGGTCGCGGGAAGAATGCCAGGTCATATGAATGTGCTCCTGGCAGAAGTGGATATTGACTATGACAAGTTGCTTGATCTCGATGATTGTGCAAGAGAAATACCGGAAACCGATGTCGTCCTGGTCGTGGGAGCGAATGATGTCGTAAATCCTTCAGCCCTGGACGACCCTTCCAGTTCAATTTATGGAATGCCGGTTTTAGAAGTCTGGAAGGCAAAGCAAACCATTGTATTTAAACGAAGTATGAATGTTGGATATGCCGGTATTCAGAACCCACTCTTCTTCAAACCCAATACAAAGATGTTGTTTGGTGATGCTGCAGATACTCTTTCAAAGATCATCGACGAGTTGAAAAACCTTCAATAGACGTAATTAACTGTTGAGTTTGAGTACCTGATATTTATTGGGGTACTCCGCTTTGGTTGGCTTGATACAAATAAACGACCAAAATGATAAACAAGATAAAGCCGATAGTAAACCACATGAGGCATTTTCCTTTTGACCCTTTATTGATAATTTCCTCTGACATTTTTTCGGTTTTGACAATGCAAATAAAACTTAAATTTCATTGCGGAACAAGTTATATGCCCACATTCCTGAGATGTGATTCGCCGACCTCTTAAATGATAGTCATTTATCTAAGCGGTTTACACTGCTCGGCAAGCCATTTGGCCTCTTCTTCATTGAGTTGTGCACCTAGTTTTTTCTCCACTTTGCGGTGATATGAGTTCAACCAGGCCACTTCTGCTCTGGTCATAATCGATCGATCGATAAAATTGAGATCAAAGGGATAAAGCGTAATGGTATCGAATCGTAGAAAATTAGACTTTTTAGCTTGACCGGCCCGGACACATATGACCAGGTTCTCAAGCCGAATCCCATGCGAACCCTCTTCATAATATCCAGGTTCGTTGGATGAGTACATACCCGCTCGATGTGGTGTCTGTCCCCGTTCATTGAATTTTGGAGCAAATCCCTGGGGAGGCTCATGGACATTCATAAAGAAACCGACACCGTGACCGGTGCCATGAGCAAAATCCAGATCATTATTCCATAAAAACTGACGTGCCAGGACATCAAGTTGAAGTCCAGTGGTCCCTTGTGGAAAGTGTGCACGTGCAAGGGCAATATGTCCTTTCAGTACTAGTGTATATTGCTTTTTCTGTTCATCGCCCGGAGGCGTTAGGGCAAAAGTTCGTGTAATATCTGTAGTGCCATCCACGTATTGCCCACCGGAATCAACTAGTAGTATGCCTTCATTTTTGATGTTCTTGCATAATTTTTCATCAGCCCGATAATGCATAATAGCACCATTTGACTGATACCCAACAATTGGTGAAAAGCTCTCACCAAAATATCCACTCTGCTTTCTTCTAAAATCCGCAAGTTTCAACCCAAATTCATACTCCGAAACAGACCTTTTTCCCAACTCTTGCTCCAACCATCGAAATGCACGCACCAATGCCACGCCATCTTTGACCATGACCTGCTTAAGGTGCCTGATTTCTGTTGGATTCTTCGACGCTTTTAGATGTTTAGCAGGGCTATTGACCGATATAATGGACTTGGCTTTCAATCGACCAAAGAGTCGAGCATTTACGACGTTCTTATCAACGGCCACACGTTTCCTTTTAGAGAGCTTTTTTATTTTTTTGTAGATCGTATCATAGGGCATGATTTCGATACCATCTTCATTCAATCGCTCACGCAATTTTTCATCGACTTTTTCGGGATCGATGTACAGGTAGCAGGATTTCTTCCCCAGCCATAGGTATGCATAAAAAACCGGGTTGAAAAGCACGTCACTCCCCCTTAAATTTAGCGACCAGGCAATTTCATCCAATGCTGTTATAAGCAGGGCATCGGCTCTTCTGGCCTTCATCTTAGTTCGCAAGGCAGATAATTTTTCTGTCCTGGTTCTGCCGGCATATTCGAGTGCATGTTCAAAGACTTTATCTTTTTTCATTGGCTGACGATCACCCCAAATATCACCAACAAGGTCATTGACGGTGACAAATTCAATTTTTGCTAATGCCAGGCCTTGTCGATATGATTGACGTTGGGCTTCCATGGTGGTCAAGGCCGCAGCGCCGACGCGATCACCTGCCGATAACTCTGAGCGCAACCAGGACATCATATTTGGTACATCCGATTGTCCCATTTTAAACAAATCAATCCCGCTGCCATCCAGTTGCTCTTCGGCTTGTAAAAAATAGCGTGCATCTGTCCATAATCCGGCTTTCTTCTTCGTGATCACGACCGTTCCGGCCGAACCGATAAATCCGGAAATCCACTCCCGATGCATCCAATGGTCAGTTACATACTCACTCATATGTGGCCCATTCGTAGGGATGATGTAGGCTGCAATATTTTCCCGCTTCATCCGTTTTCGCAGGGCTTTTAATTTATCCTTGATACTCTTCATGTTACATATTAAAGTTTAACACTATTATCTGAAAATGAAACAGATACAAATTACAACTAATTGAAATATTAAATATTAATTGTCTATTTTGTGCTTAAATTTAGAGAAAGGAGTTGAGAGTCAGATCATGAATACATGCTAAAAGTTTGAAAACTTTCTTCATTCACAATTAAATCCCTAATTTTTAAACCTCGAAACATCAAGATTCGTTTTATTTATAGTACGGTATAGCAAATGCTACAACAAAGACTAAATCAAAAAATGCTTCAAAA
This sequence comes from Saprospiraceae bacterium, assembly GCA_965249735.1. Taxonomy (GTDB): domain Bacteria; phylum Bacteroidota; class Bacteroidia; order Chitinophagales; family Saprospiraceae; genus JANQSS01. The sequence continues at coordinate 86,833 of CBDFMS010000022.1, forward strand.
GCTGTCTCCTCAACAGATTCAGCTGATGAAATTATTCCAGATACCTACTGCTTTATTTGAACAACGCATCAAAGAAGAACTGGAAACCAATCCGGCATTGGATGAAGCTTCTGTGACTGATCAGGAAGAGGAAACGGAAGTAGAAGAAGAAAAAAAAGAAGAAGAAGAAATATTTGATGAGCCTTCCCTCGACAACTATATTGATGAGTACGTAGAAGACGATCCAATTAGCTACAATGAGATTCTACGAAAAGGACATGAAGAGGAGAAGCGTGAATTTGTAGTTTCTGTCAAGGGTACTTTTCATGATGCGCTCATGCGACAATTTGAATTGTTAAGTCTCGAAGATGATGGTCAGGAAGCAATCGGTCATCAAATCATTGGAAGTATTGATGATGACGGCTACTTGAGAAGAGACGTCGAATCCATTATTGATGATTTGCTTTTCACTCAAAATATTATCGCCAGCGAATCAGAAATCGAGGCCGTATTGCATCTCATCCAGTTATTTGATCCAGCCGGTGTTGGTGCCCGTTCTCTACAAGAAAATTTACTACTTCAACTAAAGCGAAAAATCTCGACTACTGAAAATCCGACAGACCATTTGGTGGTCGCTCTAAAAATAATTAAGGATTACTTTAAATATTTTTCTAAAAAACATTACGAAAAACTAATTGATCTGCTTCAAATTTCCGAAGATGAACTCAGGCAATCGCTATCAATTATATTGCAATTGAATCCGAAACCGGCCAGCGGCTCTAATTACGCTTCGTCGAATGACAATAATCATTATGTCGTGCCGGATTTTATAGTGGAGAATAAAGACGGCGAATTGGGCTTAACGTTGAATGGACGAAATGCGCCGGAAATACATGTCAATAAGAAGTATGCTTCCATCTTAAGTGATTATCGGGAACGCATTCGGCATCGCAAGCCTACGTCCGAAGAAAAGGATACAATTAATTTTATTAAACAAAAAATAGATACGGCTAAATGGTTTATTGATGCCGTCCGGCAACGCCAACACACCTTGTATAACACGATGTATGCCATCTTGCAATTACAACGGGAATATTTTCTCACCGGCGATCCTTTGAAACTGAAACCTATGATCTTAAAAGATGTATCCGATTTAACAAATTTGGATATTTCTACAGTTTCACGCGTGGTAAATAATAAATATGTACAAACTGAATTTGGTACAAAACGCCTGAAGGAATTCTTTTCTGAAGCATTAGTCATGCCCGATGGAACAGAAGTCTCCTCCCTTGAAGTAAAAAATGCATTATTGGACATTATCAATAATGAAAATAAATCAAGTCCATTTTCTGACGAACAACTAAAGGAAATGCTGGAGAAACATGGCTATCAAATAGCCCGTAGGACAGTGACTAAATACCGAGAACATTTACTCAAACCTGTCGCTCGATTGCGAAGAGAATTATAAGCTTGCATCAGCTGATTGAATCCCGACTATTTCGAATTAAAATTGAACCCTATGGTTGGGCTCCTTTATTGTCTTCAACAATAATCAACTAAAGAAATGCACTTTAGATGGTCATGATGTCTTTTTCTTTGGCCGCAATAAGCTCGTCAACTTTTTCGCCGTACGTATTGATCATCTTTTGGATATCTTCTTCTTTTTGCTTGCCCCCATCTTCAGGATAACCTTCCTTGACTTTCTTTTTAATGAAATCCATGAGTTTATGTCGTGTATTTCGCAAGCTCACCTTTGTTTCTTCGCCAAGTGCTTTGGACTGTTTAACCAGGTCTTTTCGACGCTCCTCGGTTAGAGCTGGGATATTGAGTCGAATGTTTTCACCATCATTCATAGGTGTAATACCGAGATTAGCTTCAAAGATGGCCTTTTCAATTATCGTCAACATGGACTTGTCCCAAGGTTGAATATTTATCGTTTTTGAATCTGTTGCATTAACATTAGCAACCTGGTTCAGTGGTGAATGAGAACCATAATAGTCCACATAAATCCCATTTAAGATCGATGGCGAAGCCTTGCCAGCCCTAATCTTCACCAGTTCATTCTTCAAATGCTCAATCGCTTGATCCATATGCTCTTTACCGTCTTGAATGTAATCTTTGACTTCCTGTAACATCATTTTATCCATACTAATTCTCTTTTGTTCGCTTTATCAATTGGGGTTAAAAATAACTTAATCTCCCGATCCACTCAAGTTAAAGAGTAGAAAAAGAAACATGACCAGGGACGACAAGGCCGCAGCCACATATGTCAATCCTGCCCACTTGAGTGCATCTTTGGCCCCTTCCAGAGAATCACTCACAGCATTTCCGCTATTTTCAAGCCATTGCAGAGCGCGATTTGTCGCATCGAACTCAACAGGTAATGTCACCAGACTAAAGAGTGTTGTAACAAGAAATGACACCATCACAATCACCAGAAGCTGCGGGAAGTTCCCTGCCATTGCAAAAGCTGCAAAGAGCAGCCACTGTTGGATTGTTGCGGCTCCTTTGACATAAGGGACCATTGCCGATCGAAATTTGAGGAATCCATAGGCCTCTGCATGTTGGACGGCATGACCACATTCGTGGGATGCGACAGCTGCTGCCATGACAGACGCACTCGCATATATCGGTGGACTTAGCGTGATTGTTTTGTTCATTGGATTATAATGATCACTCAAAAACCCCTTTCCTTCCACAACTTTGACGTCATGTAAGCCATAGCTCGATAACATCTCTAGTGCTACCTGAGCACCTGATTTACGACCCGGATTGGCAATTTGGCTATACTTCCTGAATCGCGCTTTGAGCTGGCCATTGACATACATGCCAGAAATCGATAATAGTCCTATGAGTAGAATAATTCCCATATCAGCTATAACCCAGCAACGCCTATTTTAATTCAATTTTATCAAAGCCCGTATAGGGTCTCAGGATTTCAGGTATCACAATGCCATCTTCAACCTGGTTATTTTCGAGTAATGAGGCCATGATTCTTGGTAGAGCCAGGGCACTACCATTAAGCGTATGTGCCAGTATATTTTTTTTATCTCTTCGCAATCTCAACTTCAATCGATTTGCTTGAAATGTCTCACAATTGGATACTGAGCTGACTTCCAGCCAACGCTCCTGTGATGCTGAAAACACTTCAAAATCATAGGTCATGGTTGATGCAAATCCTAAATCTCCTCCACAAAGTCGAACGATACGATACGGAAGTTCTAGTTTTTTCAGGACAGAAGCGACATGTTCCACCATGGAATCAAGCGCCAGATAAGATTGCTCCGGTGCTGTTAATTGGACGATCTCCACTTTATCAAACTGATGCAATCGATTCAGTCCTTTGACATGAGCGCCATAAGAACCTGCTTCACGTCTGAAACAAGGAGTAAAACTTGTCACTTTTATTGGCAAATCACCTTCATCCAGGATCTCGCCGCGATACAAATTGGCCAAAGGCAACTCGGACGTTGGTATCAGGTAGAGGTTGTCTTTTTCAACATGGTACATCTGCCCTTCTTTATCCGGTAAATGACCGGTAGCACGGGCCGAACTTTCATTAACCATGACGGGAGGAATGTACTCAAGGTATCCTGCGTCTTCTGCCTGATCCAGAAAGAATGATATCAGCGCGCGTTGCAATTTTGCTCCCTGTCCCCTAAAAATGACAAAGCCGGATCCGGTCAGTTTTGCCCCCAGCGGAAAATCAATCAAGCCATATTTGTCGGCCAATTCCCAATGTGGCTGGTGGTTCTGAGGTAGCACCGGCATTGGGCCATCCCAGGCTTGTACGACTTCATTTTCCGAATCATCATTCCCCGGAGGTACAAGTTTGTGCGGAATGTTAGGCAGTTGGAGTAGGTGATTTTCGAGATCGGTTTTAACTTGTTTGGCACGCTGATCCCGTTCGTTGATTTTATCATTTAGCGCTGTTACTTCCGACTTTTTCTTACCGGCTTCCTCTTTCTGGCCACTTTTAAACAGATCGCCTATGGCCTTTGACAATTGATTACGGGTAAAATTGAGTTCATCCATTTCTGACTGAAGTTCTTTGCGCTCCAGGTCCAGCTTAATGATGTGATCGACACGCTCCAAATCATCGGCAGCCATGTTCCGAATTTCATATCCTTTTAGGATTCGTTCTCGCTCTGTATGAAAAAATTTAAGTTCTAGCATATGTTTCTGCTTAGCTGTTCGTTAATAAGATAAGCGGCAAAAATACATGTCGCCGGAGAGATACATACTATGGGATGTGTGAAAAAAGGTTTACATTTGCTTTTGAAAATATAAGCTTCACTCCTTGTAGCTTTTAATTCCGTCTTAACTTTCCTTTTTATCAGTAGGTTTTTAAGTCCAGTAAGAAGGTAAATATAATTCGAGTATTATATTAATTAATCATAAATACTACACTTGATGTACGACATTTTGCAGCTGAATGAAATGCTGGTGCCTGAACTTAAAGATCTGGCTGAAAAGATGGGCCTCAAAGCCTATAAAAGACTAGCTAAGCAGGATTTAATCTATAAAATTCTTGACCATCAAGCGATTACAGGTGGCAATGGTACTTCTACCAAGAAAGAAGAACCTGCTAAAACGAATCAATCGGCGCAAAGGAAAGAGAAAAAATCCTTTGATAAGGACCAGCGTAAACCTGAAAAAAGAGAAGAATTCACGCGTGATAGAACGCAGCGACATAAGAAGCCAATGTCGTCCGGCGGTGATCGAGATGATCGAGGAAAAGACAGACAAACTTCAGAGCAAAAAAGATCAAACCCGGAACAGAAAAGATCGACTCCGGAACAAAAAAGACCCGCCCACGACAATCGAAACAGAGATAAAGACGCTCAAAAGCCACGACCTGACCATCGAAAAGATGAGCAGAAAGTTAAAAAAGAAGAACCAAAAAATGCATTTGTTGTAGAGCTCGATGGAATTATCGAGGGAGAAGGTGTTCTTGAAATGATGCCTGATGGCTATGGTTTTTTGCGCTCTGCTGATTACAATTATTTATCCTCTCCTGACGATATTTATGTGTCCCCCTCTCAGATAAAATTATTCGGTTTGAAGACCGGCGATACGGTACTCGGTGCCATCCGCCCACCAAAAGAAGGCGAAAAATACTTTGCACTGCTTCGGGTAAGTTTGATCAATGGGATAGATCCGCAGAACATACGAGATCGGGTGCCGTTTGATTTTTTAACACCGTTGTTCCCGAATGAAAAATTCAATCTGACCTCACATCCTGCCGGAAAAGATTTTGGTAATCGCATGATCGATTTATTTGCTCCGATAGGAAAAGGACAACGTGGACTGATCGTAGCGCAACCGAAAACTGGTAAGACCTTTTTATTAAAAGATGTTGCGAATGCCATCGCCACCAATCATCCGGAAGTGTATTTATTGGTGCTTTTGATCGATGAACGTCCGGAAGAAGTAACCGATATGCAGCGAAATGTTAATGCCGAAGTTGTTGCTTCGACATTTGACGAACCTGCAGACAACCACGTTCGGGTCGCCAATATTGTATTGGAAAAAGCCAAACGATTGACTGAGTGTGGTCATGATGTTGTTATTCTTCTCGATTCAATTACGCGACTAGCGCGCGCTTACAATACAGTTGCCCCTGCAAGTGGCAAAGTGCTATCAGGTGGTGTTGAAGCAAATGCTCTTCACAAACCGAAGAAATTCTTTGGTGCAGCACGCAAAATCGAAAATGGAGGATCACTGACCATTCTTGCAACTGCCTTGACTGAAACAGGATCGAAAATGGACGGTGTCATCTTTGAGGAATTCAAAGGCACAGGAAATATGGAATTGCAGTTGGATCGAACTTTAGCCAACCGACGCCTCTTCCCAGCCATTGACTTGCCAAAATCAAGTACACGTCGAGATGATCTTTTATTGGATGACAGCACATTATCACGTGTCATCATCCTTCGAAATCACCTTGCCGACATGAAGCCTGAAGAAGCAATGGAATTTTTCCTCAAGCAGATGCGGTCAACGCGGAGCAACGACGAACTGCTCGCTTCGATGAACTCATAAAAAACACGACAAGTCACTCGAACTCAAATTCGTCAATTATTGACTTGTTGATTAATGAAATAGTGCCTACATTTGCCGCTCCTAAAAATTAGGGGCAAAAGGCAAAAAAAAGCCTCAAAAAGATATTCTGATGAAAAGGACGTATCAACCATCGCGAAGAAAGAGAAACAACAAACACGGTTTCAGATCCAGAATGAAGACCAAAAACGGTCAAAAACTCATAGCACGCAGACGTGCTAAAGGACGTACCAAACTTTCCGTGTCTGACGAGCGAACGCTCAAATAGCATACTCATATACCTATTGTATATTTGAAAGAACATCTTTCTTGCGGAAAGATGTTCTTTTTTTATGTTCAGATCCAGCCTTCATAAATGTGAGCGTGTCAAATCGCGCAAATTGATCACCAGCTTATTCGAGCATGGGAAGAAAGTTCAGCAAGGCCCTCTTCTCCTTTTTTGGAAGCCACTAAATCCGGAAGAAGCTACCGCTCAATTGATGTTTGGTGTGAGTGTCTCAAAGCGAAAATTTAAACGAGCCGTTGATCGCAATCTCATCAAACGAAGAATTCGAGAGGCCTTTCGACTTCAAAAAGTAACATTGCTTGAGCAACTTCAGAACGACGACAAATCATACGCTTTGTTCGTTGTGTATGTGGGTTTATCAATTAATAAATATCCTGTCATCGACGAGACTATGAAAAAAATGTTGAAAAAATGGCTATCCAGGATAAATGAAAGTTAATACCTTAGCTATCTAAGTTTTAGTATCTAAATCGAGAACATGCATCTAATCAAATTTTACTGTTTGCTCTTAGGCATGTGCACAATTTCCATTTCAACAGCTCAGAAAGTATTACAACTCGAAACCCGGGGAAAAATCAAAACTCAAAAGTTCTACCTGGGCGATGAATTAAGTGTTCAACTTACGAATGAAAAATTTTGGCGTCATACTACTTTAATAAATGTGGACCTGGATGATCTGCAGATTGAGTTCGATTTTGGTGCTGCTACCATCAATGAAATTAAGGCGATAAAAACTCCACAGCAACGATATAGGGGAAAAAATTGGCGGAACAAATTATTAATATCCAGTGCAGGGTTTATTCTATATGCACCACTTGAATTAATATATCAGGATGATCCAAACTGGAATCTTATAGCAGGAGGAATTGGACTGGGCGTTTTAGGGCTGATTCTCAAACCGGTCATGGATGTATTTTCCAAACACAATATTGGTGGTCGAAAACGCCTGAGATTATTGGATTTGACTTACGTTGCCCCTCAAAATCAACCGTAAACATTTATATGCTTCACATCAATGTAATTTCCTTCCATTTGGTACCATCTGTTCCAAAGTGGCAATCACAATCGCACCATCTTCATTGGCACATCCTGTCAATAGAAACTCGGATACCATGGATCCGATTTGTTTCGAAGGAAAATTAATAACCCCTAAGATCTGCTTACCTATGAGGTAGTCGGGGCTGTATAATTTGGTCACCTGGGCACTGGTCTTTTTTATTCCGATTTCCGGTCCAAAATCAACTTGAATGATGTAGGCGGGTTTGCGCGCTTCAGGAAATTCTTTTACAGCAACCACAGTTCCTGAAAATATTCCAACTTTTTCAAAATCATTCCAGATAATTTGTTCCATAAGATTATATATTTATTTCGATTTCCAAGTCAAATAGTTTTGGGTGTAAACCGTATCCGATTGAACTTTGTCTACATAAAATGTATTCAATTCGAACATGGACTCGGGATCAAACTGATATGATTGCACAAAATTACCAAGTAACGAATTTTTTTTCTTTGCGCCGGCTAATGAAACAACCAGGTCTTTTTCTTTACAAACCCGCATAAACGAAATATCTGATTCCCCTTTTGGTATATATTCATGGCATATGATATTTTCAGAGGTCTTTTTTTCCACATGAAATCCACTACCACGTTCGCGGCGATTAAAATTAAACCTGGAAATGATATGTGAGATTGAATCGATATTGTATGTATCGAAATAGAGCGTATCACGCGCATCATCATTAATGCTAATCAAAAATACCTCGTTTAGTCTAGGGTGCTCTTTTTTTATTTCCGAAAAATATTTATCGAGATCAAATGCTACTTGCTGCTCGGTCTGCTCTTCTCCCGTCAAACATGAAGAAATAAGCATCGGAATAATGAGAATCAATATCAATAATTTGGTTGTTCTCATGTTCTAATTAGCGGATTACCTGTCATTTCATCATATATTTCCAGCCCTATGATATCGGCTAAAGTGACCGCTACATCGGCTAAAACACCTGCTTCTAATACCGAATCCGAATGGCCCGGATCGACGTAAATGCAGGGAACCGGATTCATACTATGTGCTGTATTGGGCGATCCATCATCGTTTATCATATAGTCAGAATTTCCATGGTCAGCGATAATGATAAAATGATAACCTTTAGGTAGGGCCTTATCCAAGATCATACCCACACACGTATCGACCGTCTGCGCGGCTTCCATCGCTGCTTCAAAAACACCGGTATGACCTACCATATCCGTATTTGCAAAGTTGAGACAAATGAAATCGGTATCGCGCTCATCCAGGTCTGCTAATAAGGCGTCTGTCAATTCCATAGCACTCATAGAAGGTTTCAAGTCGTAGGTGGCTACCTTAGGTGAATTCACAAGTATCCTTCTTTCTCCAGGAAAAGGTTCTTCACGTCCTCCGGAGAAAAAATAGGTCACATGGGGATATTTTTCCGTCTCTGCCATCCGCAATTGACTTAGACCATTTTCGGCCAATAGCTGTCCGAATGTGCGTTCCAGGGGTTTTTTATCATAGACCACGTTGATGCCATCAAATTTTTCATCATATGGTGTCATGCTATAAAATTTCAGTTTGAGGGCTTCTGTATTAACCTCGGGAAAGCTTTCTAAGGCCAACATCGATGTTAATTGTCGGGGGCGATCTGCCCGGAAATTGAAAAAAAGCAAATTGTCTCCGGATTCAATGAGACCTTCATCATCCAGGATGATGGGTTTGAGAAACTCATCGGTCTCATTCGCAGCATACCGGGCTGTCAGAGTAGCTTCAACATCAGTACTTCGTTCGCCTTGTCCATTGGTAAGTAAATTATATGCCATAGCGGTTCGTTCCCACCGTTTATCACGATCCATGGCATAATACCTTCCAATGACTGTAGCCAAGTTGCTTCGTGTCGGCTTCATATGAGCTACCAGATCTGACAAATATGATTTACCTCCCTGTGGATCTGTATCCCGACCGTCCATGAAGGCGTGAACATAGACCTTGTCAAGATCAAATTGTTCTGCCATGTCTATCAGGGCCATCAAATGTGTAATCTGAGAATGAACGCCACCGTCACTCACCAATCCGATGAGATGTAGCTTTTTACCGTTCTTTTTGGTTTCATTATAGAGTTTTACGAGCGAGGGCTGCGAAAAAAAAGCACCAGATTGAATGTCACGATCAATTCGCAGTAAATCCTGGTATACGACTCGTCCTGCACCAATATTCATGTGGCCAACTTCCGAATTGCCCATTTGGCCCGAGGGGAGTCCAACTTGCTCACCAAAAGTCGTAAGCGTCGAATTTGGGCATGTTCTTAATAATTCGTCCATGACAGGGGTAGGCGCCTGCGCAATGGCATCAGCATCAGGGTTGGAACCAAACCCCCATCCGTCCAGTATGAGTAGGATAGCTTTATTCATAATGTGTCACAAAGTAAACCATAATACATGTTTGATTAATATAATATTGCCTCGTTTGTAAATGATTTTAGCAAAAGCGACGTTATATAATCTAACCGATCAATAAACAAGTTTAAAGCAAGATTGATCAAAGTTTTAAAAATATGAAAAGTCTGACCCTAATCATCTCATTACTAATCCTTTGCACTTTTGCCCAAGCGCAGAATACGCAGAAGATTGAAGCCGTTTTCAACTCAGGTAACGCTAGTGGACTGACGGATCAACTCGAAACTGATATCGAACTTTGTATAGGAAATGACGTCCTCTTCTTATCATCCGACCAGGCCATCAAATCATTGAACAAGTGGTTTGCCAAAAACAAGCCTACCCATTTCAGTGGAAAGATAGTAGGCGGTTCCAGTGTAAAATATTACAACGGCACGATGAAGAGTGAAAATGGCTCTTTTAGAATTTTTGTCTACTATGCAGATAAGAATGGCGCCTACAAAATTGATGAAATTCGGATTGTAGAAAAGAATAATTAGAGTTCTTTCCGGCCATTGTATTTCTTAGAAATCATGACCAAGGCTAATATAGAATATCGGATCCCCTTGTTTGCGTGTTTCATGACCCCACGCATAATCCAACCGTAGAAAGTATCCAAGAAGATTCAATCGCACTCCTCCTCCATATCCAATGACTAAAGGGTCTCTGAAATATGTCACTTTAACTATTGATGTGGGATTCGAAATAAATTCTGTATTCAAGGGGTTTTCCTCACTCGTTGGTGAACTTCCATGCCAGGCCGTTCCGGCATCTACAAATCCTACGATCTGAAAGTTTCGTAGGAATCTGGATTTAATATCATTTTTCGAAAAATAATTAAATATCGGAATTCGTAATTCAGCATTCGCTAAAGCATAAGAAGCCCCATTTCGAATATTCTGTTTAAATCCACGCATATCATTAGCAGCTGCCTGGTAGGCAAAATCATTTGATGAAGGAAAAGGTGTAGAAGAATTATATTTTGGTGAAATCCAATTTCGTACACCTCCGAGATAATATAGAATTTTCTCTGACCCAAACGATGTCGCAGCGGATAGTCGGGTCGCAAAAATCGAATTTCTGTCCAATCGAATGTAATGTCGTATGTCAGTTCCCACGACGGTCATGAAAGCCTGGCTGAGTTCAAATGTCCAGGGGTCTAATTGTAATTGAAATCGATTGGTTCCCTCTACATAAAATTTTAACCGGGTTCCATTTAAAATATTAGGCCTAACCTGATAAGTATTGTCAAAAACATATTCCAATCGTAAGCCCAAACGCTGCTGATAAATATCGTCCTGGTTCAGTTCTGTGGACGTTTCCGGTAAAAATATTGTCCGATCTAAGCGCAGAGTTGTCAATAGACGTACGCTTGAATAGAGGCTAAACGGGTAATTTAATTGTAATATTCCAATATGAGTGGTATTGCGTGTATCCGGGGATCCCGCAAATCTTCGATCCTCCCTTTCCTTTATACTTTGACGATAAAAAGCAAGCTTTCGATCAAGTTGGAATTTACGATCTTCCAGTGCCAGGTAGAATTCTGTTCCATTAAATGTCAAAGGAATCCGCATCCCACCTGAAACAATATAATTGTCAAACAAATCACGTGACTCAGCTTTTAGAAAGATGCCCGTTTCAGGATATTCAAATCCACGCTTGAATCCCGCAAACGAATTTAATCCACTAAATAGTAGATCATTATTCAAATCAATATCAAAATCCGTCAAACCAAATGTCAACCGGTAAGCCAACATACGAGCAGAATTGAATTTTTGTTGACTTGTCGATTGTTCTTGCTGTTCAACCAGGCTTGAAAAATTTGGTAAGATTAAAATTCCTTCATCTTTATTTTCGTCTTTTTCATAGAAATCCTTTGGCAACGGAATTTCTTCGTCATATTCCGATTGAAAATAATAATTCTTATCCGCCGATACATCAACCTCTGGTTCTTCGATTACTTTTTCTTCTTTTTCGAATTTTCGATTTCTTTTCAAATTAGCAAGCGTCGTGTATTTAATCTCTTTTGGACTTTCATCAGATGTATCGAATAGTCTTATGATAGGATCATGCGCATAGCTTAACGCCTCAACAACCTGGTCTTGTGTACGACTAAAATCGTCAATTCCCGTTTTGTATTCTGTCAATAATACGGGCTTCAGTTTATCCCCGGATACATCGAGAACCCATTGATTTCGGATTCCATTTTCATCCGAAATATAATATATGTTACTACCCAAAACTTGAGATTGTCGTTCGGAAGCCCAATTCGTTTGCGTGAGACGTTGAACAAATTTGGTATAGGGGGATAATAAATAAAGGTCGTATTCTTCATTTGGCAATAGCGTATCCAGCGTCTGCTTTTCAAGCGATGTATTTGTTCTATTACTTGCAAATACGATGTATCGGCTCTGTCCTACCTGAATTGTTCTGGCATCAACATTATCAAAATAATCATTTGTTATTCGATAAAATTGTCTCGTCTTTGGTCTATAAAAATACAGGTCTGTGTACCCATCTGTACTCGCCGACAACAAGAGCGTATCCTTTGAAAATACATCAATCGAATAGATACGTTCAATATCAGGAGGAAATACCTGAACCGCTTCTTCATTTCTAGAAAAGTCCCAATAATTTAAATACAGCTTGTCTCGTTTTTCATGAACGCCGTACAATTGTTTTCCGGAATCTGTCCATGTCAACATCGGGTAGGCATAATCTGCCTCTTGAAATGGATTTCGAAAGCTGCCCTTCATTAGAAGACTGTGCCGCTCGGTTTTAATATCATAAAGCCATGCTCTGTATTTTCCCAATTCGTTTGTTACATAGGCTAATGTCTCTCCATCCGGATTGAGTTCAATATCAGTCACCTCAAGATTATAGAAACCCTTGCGTCGTTTAGAAACCTTTTTCTTTTTAATTTTTATTTGGGTATAATCCGGATCAGAAAAATAAGACTCCTGTTCTTCATATGCATTTTTGTAGAATTGAAAACAACTGTGACTGACACGCTCAAATGGAATTCCGAGAACATAAATAAATCCATTATCCAACTTTCTGTTAATTCGAGTTATATATAGCAGATTTGAAAGTTTGGTGGGACCGTATTGCGTATAAATATAATTCCACATCGCATGGCCTGCTAAGGTAGGATAGGCTTTTGCGAAGGATTCAAAGTCTTCATTTTTTTGTTGACTAAAATAAGCCCGCATTTCATTTTCAAATTCATAATCATACGGTTCTCCAATGTATGAGATCAAACCTGTTATATACCATTGAGGTAAAGATGCCATGAAAGCATTTTGGACGATTTCCTGAATCGTACTTCCTTGTAGCATCTGGGTTATATGAACGCTCGCTATTCCTTCTCTGATCTGATGCCTTAGATCGCTATGATCGCCTTTGGAATAAATAAATATTCGATTTCCTTCAACTTTGGTTTGGCCGGCTTCAATTTCAAAAATTTCTTCTGAACCAAGATTGCTCTGCTTAAAATCTGTCAGGTCTTTAAATACAATAATCTGAATCTTATCATTAATATGATGTTCGAGCAGGTTGTGAATTTCTTTGTAGTCCTGTTCTGCATAGAGTATGGCCGATTCGGCAACTTTGCGCGCCGGGCTATACCAGTAGGTAATGAAATTGGTCGTTTCATACTTCCACCAATATTTGAAGTCCTTATGATATTGGACCCGGTTTTTACCAAATACTTCATCTTGATTCAATTGGGAAAAAGCCTGTCCCCAAAAGAGAAATAAGAATCCAAAAATAAAGATGCGTTTGCTCATTGGCTTTTACGACTAATAATTAGGCCTTTCTTTTTACTATCTGACCAATATGATGAAAGTTCAACAATCCATCGGTCAGATTGGTTGGGAACGTATATTTACCATTAAAGTAACGAAACAAAACGGCAAACACGATATGAATCTAAACATTTTCACCTTCAATCCCTTTGCTGAAAACACCTATGTCATATCAGATGGAACATCATCATGTACCATCATCGATCCCGGATGTTATGATCAAAGTGAATTCGCAATCATGGACCAATATATACAGGACAAGGGCTTAAAGCCCTCTAAGATCGTTTTGACTCACGCTCATTTAGATCACATTTTCGGATTAAAACGATGCCTGGATGCGTATGAGGTCGATTTTTATATGCAAGATTTAGAGAAGCCTGTATTAGATTCATCGCCGGCAGTTGCAGGGATGTATGGCGTGCAATGCGATGCTGTTACATCTGATCATATATCCTTGAAGGCCGGATCGACAATTGAAATGGGCGGTGTTCCATGGACTATCCTGTTTACACCGGGACACTCACCGGGAAGCGTTTGTTTTTACCATGAAGAAAGTCAACACCTAATCGGAGGAGATGTCTTGTTTCGCGATAGCATAGGCCGAACTGATCTACCCGGTGGTGATCATACTACTTTGCTAAACAGCATCAGCGAAAAACTATATGTGCTACCTGATGAAACAACGGTCTTCCCCGGACACGGGCCATCGACGACCATTGGCTATGAACGAATGAACAATCCATTCGTGCGAGGCTAGTGATCAGATGACTCGCGCGCGTGCGCGCAAGTCATCTGATGAGTGTACTATAATTTAATAAAGGAGCGGCTTGTTTTTCCGGCTTCCGATAGAAAAATCATTTGATATTGTCCCGGTGCTAATGCGGTGGCATCGATCTCCTGATTCAGTCTATCAATTTTCCCTTCTGCATATACACGTCCGCTCAGATCGATAAGCTGATATTTCATCGGAAGTACTTCAACTCCTTCTGCTTGAACGGTCAAAAGATCACGTGTTATCGAAGGGAGGAGTTTGATTTCCAAACCGGGGATTTCTGTTTGCGTGGTCGCTGATACTACATATTCATAAGCTCCAATGTCCGGATTCGCATCACGTGAATTTCCTTCAATATCCACCACCACAGATGAAGGCACGGCAGCACCTACACAAGGACTAACAGGTTTCGGTACATAATCACCGGCTGCTATATCTTCCAAATCGGGGTCAACGGAGGTAAAGTCTGTGGCCAGTATTAAACCGATATTCATTGATCCATCGCTACATAGATTACCGCCAGCCGAAGTAATTGGCCCTAATCCCTGGTAGGCACCAACTTCGGTACAATGAAATATCGAGTTACTCGTCTCTAAGGAGCCCTGAACTGAAATGCTCGGGGTATGTTCTCCGGAAATAGTCGAGTGAAGAAGTACCACTCGAGAAACTGCTGTCAGCTGCCCGGCCATATTCTGACCAGCAACTTGATTAGCTGCAATCAGACAATTGGTAAGAAATAGATCACCGGTTACATTGATGAGCCCGGCACTGAATGTGTCGGCTGTGTTATTGTATATTTTAGTTCGATTGAAAACCGCTGTACCCGCATCTTCTATCGACATCACGAAGGCACCCGTGGCGTGATTATTTCTTATTTCACACTGATCAACTGAAAGATCACCGACTACAAGCGCATTGATCGCAGGGCTAAACTGCGCTCCATTATCTCTAATTTCACAATTGAACAAATTGACATTATCGATCGACTCGAGATAAATACTTCCATCCTCACTCATTCTATTCCTTGAAACTTTTGTATTCGTGATGGACAGGTTCACGAGATCTCCGGCATAGATGGCACTTCCCGCGCCAGCTGCGCCATTGCGATCAAGATCACAATTATCAATGGTAACGGATGCCGTTTCCAGGCCTTCCAGGTATATACCTCCACCGTCTTCTGCAAAACATTCGCTCACTGTGCAATTCTGAATGGTGGGCATCCCTTCGCAGTAGATTCCTCCACCTTCACCCGTAGCATCAGAATTGGCATATCCTCTCCAAATGAAAAGCCCACTCAATACGGTCGAAGCCATAATATTATCTGTTAGATAGAAAATGTGGTGTGCGTTGTCATCTTTTAGTGTATCAAACCGATTGATGATATCATCGTCTGCCATGTCACCGTTGAGGATGACCGGATTAAACAAAGGGTTTGCCTGATCTACTGAAGTCTCATTTCCAACAAACCCCCCATAGATTTTTAGATTTTTGTCCAAATAGAATGCATGTGTTGTATCAATTCCATCACCGTCGTCAATCATAACCGCAGGTGGAAAATATTCTCCCAGGGCGATCCATATTTCATCGTCTTCTATCGCCGCATCAAGCGCCGGAGCTAAATCAAGATAAGCATCGGTCCAACTCGTACCGTCATTATTGCCACCTAAAGCAAATTGTGATACATAGATTTGCGCTTGAACATTAACCGCAGTCAGAATTGCAATAAAGAAGGCGAGTGTGTGTAGTTTATACATAACATTTTTATTTAATGTGACAAAAGTACGGAACTATTCGCTTTCCGTTTAATGAATTATACTAAAGGAAATTTCTGGTCCCTGATTAATCTCTAAGATTCAATGATGGGCTAAATCTGCTGCTCATCTACATGAAGAACTTGAACAGTCCCTAACCCTGATTCTTTCCTGGTCATGAATCAAAAGTTGGTATTGAATTAAAAAGGGGTACAAAGTGAATGACCACCTTATACCCCTTTTTACCAAAGGCGAAAGAATTTACTTCTTAACTATTTTCTCCGTCAGCCTCTGATTATTATTTGTCATCTCAACCAAATACACGCCGGCGCTCCAATCCGTGATTGGGAATGTTACACGTGGTGTATCCTGAAGACGATCTATATCATGCGTATACAATTGGCGTCCGTTAATGTCCCGCACAACAATCTGGGCTTGTCCGGATAACCCTACTGTCTCTATGGTTACGACTTCACCTGCAGGATTTGGATATACCTGCATGGCCTGTGTTCGCCTCCCTTTTTCATCAGTTGCAGAATATTCTTCCGGTTCCACAATAGTACCCCATTCCGGAGCTTCAGCACAAATCACATCTGTATTCCCGTCAAAAGAAAGACAAGCTTCACTATTGTAAGTCAGCGCATCGAATACAGTAAAATCATCAATCGTCCAGTAATTGCTATTCCCATCTCCATCAGAAGCAAATCGGAATTGAAATAATGACTCTGAACCTATGAATGTCGATAAATCCGCATAGGTATGAACCCAGTCTCCGGATTGACCTGAAAAGGCACTTTGTTTGTTATCATTGAATGTTCCTCTTCTCAGGTTGTTGTTATAAGCTTGCCGAAACATATGTGGACCCAGATCTTGCAAGGTGACGAGGTAGTCTGTTGAGATTTCGAAAACGCCACCATCATTTCCGGCATCTGTATCATATTTATGGGTGATTCGGACGACGGGCTTGCTTCCACTCGGATTGATCGGAAAGAAATTGAAAACTGCTTGTTCCTGGTCTGCTCCGATTTCCGAAATTTTCCAGGCATGTGTTCCACTAAAGGCATCATCATCTACCCAGGTAAAATATCGGTTGCCTGTAATATCATTTGATATCCAATTTGCGCCATCGGTATCCGGCGATTCGAAATCATCCAGGACGAGGAGTTTAGATGGAACGGCCGGAGTTTCCAGTTCATATGTCAATGTCATCTGTTCCCCTGCTTCTAACAAGGCGATCACGATAGTAATTTGATCCCCGGTCAGGGTTGCGTTTGAAGGCAGCGTGCTCATATCGACATTGGTTCCGGAAGGCACAATATCGATCACTTCGAGATTTGTGGCATCATCGTCCTGATCATTCCGAACCTCGAGACTAACTTCAATATTGTCTCCTTTAAAAATGTTCGGAGTCATGGATTTTGCCAGCTTGACCGTTTTGATGTATTGCGGAGGAATATTATAGTCTTCTTTTCCATCTGCTACCAGAAATGACTCCCCTTGAGAGGAAAACTGACCCAGTCCTCTTCGTGCAAATGCTTGCCAAATAAGATCCTGGTTTTCTCCATTATTAAGCATCATATCCGCGGCCAATATACCATCACGACCATCTACAAAACCTGGGCTACAAGGTTGTAACTTCAACCCATCCATCACCAGTTGAATGGCCATGTTATTTCCTTTGTCTCCATGGATGAAGTCTTCACTCCAGCCATGCCGATCGACAAAATTCCAATACATATCCCACAGCATGGATGCCCAAACCTGACCTACGCCATGCGGAATAGAAGTTTCATAGATATCATAGTAAGTCACGGGGTTAATACTCATATCCGTGCTGTATGGAAACGTTCGAATACCTGAACCGTCAATGGCATTTCGAAGGGCATAATTTCCAATTCCACGGGCATCGGTGCCGGCATCTCCGGGTTCAACGGTGAGTACGAGTGAGAAAAAGTCACTCCAACCCTCTCCCATTTGTTCCCCTTCTTCACGCCCACCTACGGAGCTTCCACTGAGGCAATTCGTATTCGTCGGGCCACCTGTCAGCCGGTTTGATATACCGTGACCAAACTCATGCGCAATAATTCCATTATCAAGTGATCCATCTACCCGGTCAGGCTGACCGTTGTCTGGAGGTGTCTGAAATTTAACAGCCAAACCGGATCCTGCATAAATGCGAATACGCTGGCAATCTTCTTTCGAAATAAAAACGGATGGTATGGTTACCTGGCCTCCATCTGTCCCTGCACCCATTTGCCCGGAAAGTAGTCCGCTAACATTGTTACAAATAATGGCACCAATGGCACCATTTTCTTCAGCATTCAATATTTTAACTCCGAATTGACAGTCACCGCGGTCAATCATTGCAATTTTTCCGGCAATGTCAGCATCATTACGAATTTCTTCACACGCATCGGTCCGAATTCCAACTTCATCATCTACCAGCACGACTTCCCCTTCAAAAGGAGTCTGATCGATGACCGGCCCAAAAGCTGCAGTCCTTGAAGGATATTGTCCTTCTATATTCGAAGGTGCCGTGACTGAAAATGTACTAATATCATTTCTTGTAGTCCATAAAAACATACGCATGGTACCTCTTGATCCATCGTCCGGAGTCGAAAAGTCAGCGTTATTGAGATTACCACCGGATTCGCCATTAAATTGTGCCAATGCCCTTACATAATCATCGCCGGCTCCACCATTCCCATAATTATTCAATTGAAAGTTTCCGGCAGGCTCATCAAAGCCATAGGCATAAGTAAAATCGTGCATCATATTGACCATATAAAACAGATTGGTTGTGGATGCATCCGGATAGTCTGAGGGCTCAGAGAGGCTATCGTAAGGAAAATCAAATATTAAATCCTGGCCTCCGTTGACATCACGGTCGGCACCATAATCTCCTGAACGATCCAGCCAGGCCCGAACGTTATTACCTTCTGTTACGATGGTTTCATTACCCTCAAGTCCATTTTCATCGTGCCATCCAAAAGGAGAGGCGATTGCGTCTGATGGGTCTACTAACAGTTGGCGACTGCCATGCAATGGACTCTCTGTCGGTAAAGGGATCACGTTATACTGCGCACCGTCGGCGATTGTGCTTTTTTTGAAGACCTTAGTTTGATTGAGATTTTTATGACAGCTGACCTCGCCATTCGTAGCATGTGCGTGCGGAATTCCATCAAACTGACATTTGACTGTAAAACTTGTTTTGTCCAGCAATTGACCCGTTTCAACATCAATGCGCATACTCCAATAGTCTGAACCTTGTATCGGGAAATAAGACACATCCCAGGTCAGTAATAAATTCCCATCGATTAAGAGGTAGGTTGGCTTTACCTGAGCGCCTTCTTCAGAAATCAGCGCGCTGGAAAAACCCATCTTTTCGCTTGTTGAACGAAGAATTTCCTGGTGTATTTCGACCTGTGAATTGAGCCCTCCGGCTGCGAATGCATGTCGGACAGCAGATTCATAATCAAGGCGTACGGATTGATTTTTCTTAACTAACTCTTGAGCCCCCGGAATAAAACGGTGGTTGACGACGCGTGTCTTACCATCTTTGGATATGGCCAATGACGCTATGGCATTGAATATAGGTATGTCATTGAATGTTTGACTTGCATAGATATAGGTTATTCCTGTTTTTTGATCGGTGTATTGACGATCAATCCGCAAATCTCCAAGGTCATCTGCTGTCAGCGTATTTTCGCTGTCTTCGAGAATGAATTTCTTAACATCATTACTCGTATAATCGGCCTGAGCTGTCAACAATGATATGCCACAAATCAGGGCTAAAAACGTAAGGTAAAAGCGCATAAAGAATGAATTTAAATCGAATGGTTTTTGAAAAATTTTCTAAAGTTAAAAAATTAATGGTGGGCAATGAAGACTATAAAGCTGCCGGTCTTATGTAGCGTTAATCTCATCATCATGTGAGCCGCTACTCATAATCTGTAAAAACTCGACTATTTCTGAGCCCAATTTTGTTATTTATCCTGATAAATCAGGAATAGCCGGAAACGGTCGCCTATTTTTGAGGCATGAATGACTTTTCACTCATTGCCGGACGTCATGCTGTGGAAGAAGCGCTAGAAAGTAACAAGAACTTTGAAAAGATCTTCCTGGCACGTTCTGTCAAAGGGCCTTTTGAAAAGTACCTCAGACAGACCAGCAAGGCACGTAATATTCCCCTGGCTTATGTTGAAAAAGCGAAGTTGGATAAACTCTCGCAATCAAATCATCAAGGTGTTGTAGCCTACATCACTCCATTGTTCTATTACAACTATCAGGACCTTATCCCCCATTTAATTGAAAAAGATGGTAGTCCACTTGTTGTTATCGCTGACGGGGTGACCGATGTCAGAAATATTGGAGCCATAGCCAGGTCATGTGAAGTTTTAGGAGCATCTGCCTTGATGTTGCCAACAGACCGAAGTGCACTCATCAATGAATTTGCAATAAAAACAAGTGCCGGAGCCCTCCTTAGTCTTCCCTTATGTCGAACCCACAGTCTAATCAACGCAGCTGAATTTATGATTCAAAGTGGATTTGAACTTATCGGACTGGATGGCCAGGAAGAAAAATTTATTATGGACTTTAATAATACAACAGGTCCGCTTGCCGTTATTTTGGGCGATGAAGAGAAAGGAATTCGTAAACCTCTTAAACAATTGTGTCATGGTTTATATCGTATTCCTCAACCCGGAAATACAGAGTCATTGAATGTTTCTGTAGCGGCAGGAATTGCACTTTATCAAATATTAATTTCCCGTTTGCACTAATTTAAACAGCGGCATTAAAATATTCTACTTATTAAATAGAAGTCTATATCGCCCTAATCACTTAACGATATGAAAAAATTTATTTGGATTCTCTTTTTCGCAGTCTTCATTTTCTCATGTAAATCGACTCAAAAGGCAGTTGATTCGACGGCTATCGAATCAAATCAATTATGGGAACCCACTGAAAATGCATTATTATGGAAAGTATCAAAAAAATCATATAAGCCTTCTTTTGTTTACGGCACCATACATTTAATTGATGCTGAACATTTTTTTCTACCGGCGCATACAGAAGAATCCATCAAAGCCAGCGAGAAAATGGTTTTTGAAATCAAAATGGCGGACATGACAGACATGGGCGCCCAGATTGGACTTTTGATGCAGGCCTTTATGAGTGATGGTACAAAACTATCTGATCTGCTTTCAGACGATGATTACCAGATTGTTTCGGATCATTTTCAGGACTTGGGTATGCCAATGATGCTGTTAGATAGGATCAAGCCCATGTTCTTGTCTATTCTTGCTGGTGAGGATATGAATCCTTCGATGCTCGAGGACGGAAGCATGAAGTCCTATGAAATGGAATTAGATGAATTGGCGACCATGAGCGGGTTGGAAAAAGCAGGTTTGGAAACCATCGATTATCAAATAAGTCTCTTTGATGCCATTCCTTACCAGGATCAGGCGGAAATGTTGGTCGGGACAATACAAGCCGGCGACGAAATTGACATGACCTCTCTCGACCTTTATGCTGAAATGTATACAAGTCAGAATTTAAAAAAGATGCACGACTACACATTAAATGAGGAATCCGGAATGACAGAATACGCTGATATTTTGCTTTATAATCGTAATGAAAATTGGATTCCATTGATGGAAGAGATGATGAAAAAGCAGTCCATATTTTTTGCGGTAGGAGCAGGACATTTAGGTGGCACCAAAGGAGTATTGGCATTGCTGAAATCGAACGGATTTTCGGTCGATCCTGTGCGTTAGCCCGAATTTTTTTTGACTACATTTTCTTTCCCATATACACAAGTGAATCACCTTCTTTGATTTCCATTTTGGAATGATCAGATGGCATAATGGAAAGATCGCCATTAATCCGATGTATAAATAATGGGATACTGTATTTCTGATTATTTATACGCGCTAATAGATCATAAAACGAACCAGCTTTTTCAAATTTTACTTCATGCATTTGTGGATAATCCCGTGCTACTTCACTTAGATTGATGTAGTCGTCATGCGCCGAGAACATTCCTGTTTGTGGAAGCTTTTCAGGTGGTAAGTTCATTTCATCTGATGCTAAAAGGCGATATGTACCGAATTCTCCAAAAGTAGTTCCGAGCGACTCGCATGCATATTTATTGACATCTGTGCTACCAGTCATTGCCATCAGATAACCCATATCGGAAAACTCCAAATTGTCTACCAGATCATCTGCATAGACATTGGCTTCTGTCGCCTCTAAGCCCATTTGCATGGCTTGTTTTACATTATTGGGATTTGTATCAACCAAAGCTACATGCCGTTCCTGATCCGCCAAATATCGACCGATCAATCGGACCGGTAAACTGGCTCCTACCAATAAAATGCCATTGGATTTCTCCTGGGCAACACCAAGTAATTTGGCTACCCATCGGGCGGTAGTTGCGTTTAATAATACTGTACCTAATACAATCATAAAAACCAGTGGTGTAATCATTTCTGCTCCGGCTACACCCATATTGACCAATGATATACCAAAAAGTGATGCGATACCGGCAGCTACGATACCACGAGGGCCTACCCATGAAATAAACGCTTTTTCATTTTTTGTCAAATGCGATCCTGCCGTACTGACAAAAACGCTAAGTGGACGAAGTAGTGCCACCACCACCAAGAATAATGCAATTGGTCGCCAATGCCACAGGCGTTCTAATTCAGCCATTTCGATATTAGCCGAAAGCAGAATAAATAAAATAGCAATCAAAAGCACACTAAGGCTTTCTTTGAAATAAAGTATTTCCCTTAATTCAGGTAAATCCATGTTCCCTAAAACCATGCCCATGACAACAACGGTCAATAATCCCGATTCATGCACAATGAGGTCCGACATAGCAAAGGCCAACACAACCAGCGCGAGCGTAAATACATTTAATAAATAATGAGGGACGAGTTTTTGAGCCAACATAAATTTCAGGAAATATGCCATACTCGCTCCAACGGCCGTCCCAAGAACCAGGATTTTGCTAAATTCTCCAAACGCCTCAGAAGAATAACTATCCATCGTACTACCGCCGGAAGTAATGAAATTAAAGACCAATACTGCCACTAAAGCGCCGATGGGATCGATCAAAATTCCTTCCCATTTTAATACCGTACCAACATCACGCTTCAATGGAACATTTCGTAATATGGGTGCAATAACCGTTGGGCCCGTTACAATAATTAATCCGGAAAATAAAAATGACAATGACCAACTTAATTCCACTAAATAATGTGCTGCCAAGGCTCCACCAATAAATGTGATCAGGGAGCCAATACTGATCAACTTCAATATGACCGGGCCCACTCCTTTAATTTCCTTTCGCTTGAGGGTTAGTCCTCCTTCAAAGAGTATTATTCCAATGGCAAGCGAAACAAAATAGTAAAGCAATTTACCAGGAAACAGACCCTTTTCTCCATTAAAAACCGGTTGTATTAATTTTGATCCATCCGCTGTAAACAGAGTCGAAACAGGACCAACGGCCAAGCCGATTAAAATGAGAGGCAAGATAGCCGGCACTCCAAAGCGCCATGCCAACCATTGAGCTGCGATTCCAAAGACGATGATACTAGCCAGTTCGAACATAAGATATTCAGGTTTTCGATGCATGAAGATAGGGATTCCTTTGATGCTGATAAAAGCACCAGAAGGCGAGATTGGTTCTGGTTTCTCCCTGTTGTTCAGACTGACTTTGACGACATCTTGATTGTGTGGGACGCATGAATAACGGTCGCTGGAGCGGCCAATTAAAGAAGGGCTTCTTACTACCGCAAATGTTGAGCTTTGGCATGTCCATTTAGAAGAACACCAAGACATGCGATACTCTAATTGTTGTTCAAAATTTAGAAAGTGAACCAGAATTCGTAAGAAACAGAAATATTGTAATTTTGGCAACGTCGATGTGGCTATGTTGATCAGGCGCAAGGCAACAATTTATCCTATGACCAACGATTTATTATTGAGTTTTGGCAAAGAAAAAATTAAAAAAAACGACTAGAAATCAATCGGCAAGAACCAAGCCATCGAAACCAAATAAATCAACAAATTATATTTTATTTGTCTACATCGGATTGCTTGTAATTGGATTGGTTTATTTAATTTCTATCGAATCCAATTATGTGAATTTTGGACTTGATCGGGATGAGGGTTCATATATAAATTTTGGCGAAGTACTTCGGACCGGAGGCGACTTGTATCAAGATGTCTATAGTGTTAAGCCACCGGCAATTTACTATACCTATGGTTTGATAAATTCCATTTTCGGGTATTCTGCCACAGGGCTTCGATGGTCTGTAATCATTTTCAATGCCCTGGCGGCCATTCTTTTATTTTTATTTGGGTATCGATGGCGGGGTCCATTTTTTGGTTTTATTGCTGCCATTTCGTTTTCATTTCTTGCATTTAATCCAAAATTATATGGGTTTGCCGCACTTGCAGAACAATATCAAAACTTTTTCTTGATATTGTCAGTCGTCTTATTGCAACATGGCCTGATAAAAAGAAAATGGATATGGTTTTTGATAGGTGGTTTTGTCATCACCTTTGGTTTACTTATAAAGCAAAACCTGATATTTTCTTATGTGGCACTCGCCATAATCCTGGCTTGGTATTTTCTCATCGAATCGAAAGAGCGGGAATGGAAGCCGTTGATCAATTTCGTCATCGGAAGTGCCGTTGCCACTGTCATCATTTTTTTACCTGTGATTTTACAGGGTGGAGTTGAGGATTGGATCTACTGGAATTTCTATTATAGCAGTTTGTATACCTCCGTCGTGACGTGGGAGCAAGGCATGGAAAATTTTGGAAATTACCTCAACCATATTTCTGCATTTAATCGCTGGATGTGGATTGCCGGCTTGATTGGCATTGTTCTCGGATATATCCGTGCCAAATCATTATCCTCCAAACTTGGTGTGCTCTTATTTTTTATAGCGGCGGTATGTGCTATCTTACCTGGGCTGAGATTTTATCCGCACTATTGGATGTATTTATCTCCTATACTCGCAATCGGCTGTGCGTGGTTTTTTTATTGGTTAGCGCAGCTATTATCAACGAAACTGAACTCTTATTTACCTCATGCCGTGGCTACCTTTCTGTTTGTTGTCGGCCTTGTATCCGTTGTTGCCAGGAACCAGGATTTCTTCGATTCACCCCAGGAGGCACAAATTAATCGCATGATGTACGGTGAAAATCCATTTACAGAAATGAGATACCTGGGCGAATACTTAAATAAACGCATCAAGTCGAATGAGCAATTTATAATGTTTGGATCGGAACCGCAGATTTATACATACCTCGGCCGGCCTACTCCGACACCTTATATCTTCTTCTCGCAATTAACCAAGGAACATGAGCGGAAAGATGAGATGGTTGCTGACCTTCAATCCTGGGTGCAAACCAACAAGCCAAAATATGTAGGCTTTACCAATAGCCGTTATTCCTGGACCATAACAGAAGATGGTGACAGGAAAATATTTAATTGGGCATCCATCTATGTGCAGCAGGGGCATAAGGTGATTGCAGTTGCCGACATTTTGCCAAGCGGACCAAAATTTGTCTATGGTGATGATGCGGCCAACTATCAACCAACCTCCACGCAATGGGTGCGAATATTTGAACGAATAGCCAATTAAATTTATCGGTACTCAAAAAGATCGTGCGGCAATTGTCAAATAGCCTGATTCTCACCCAACAGTCCCGCTTTATCTCAAGGCATCACAGTCATTCAGAAGCAATGATCGATTGGCTCACTTTGTATTTTACATGCCCCAGACCGTTTGCAATCAGATATTGTCCAAACCACCTTACATTTGCCCCTTCGAAAACACTATGAGTTTAATAGAAGAAATATCGAAACGCAGAACTTTCGGCATCATATCTCACCCGGATGCAGGAAAGACGACACTCACTGAAAAGTTGCTCCTCTTTGGTGGTGCCATACAAGTGGCCGGGGCTGTAAAATCCAATAAGATTAAAAGACACGCCACCTCCGATTTCATGGAGATTGAACGTCAGCGTGGGATAAGCGTTGCGACTTCTGTTATGGCTTTTGAATATCGCGGAAGCAAGATCAACATATTGGATACACCCGGTCACGAAGATTTTGCAGAAGATACATATCGGACATTGACGGCCGTTGACAGTGCCATTGTTGTCATTGATGTGGCCAAAGGTGTAGAGCGTCAGACAGAAAAATTGGTCAAAGTCTGTCGAAGTCGGGCAACCCCCATGATCGTCTTCATCAACAAACTGGACAGAGAGGGTAAGGATGCGGTCATGTTGTTGGATGAGATTGAAGAAAAATTAAATCTACATGTGGTCCCGCTCTCCTGGCCGGTCGGAATGGGCCAGCGTTTTCAAGGAGTATATGATATTTATGGTAAAAAACTTGTTTTATTTAGGCCACACAGTAATCAAGACGAGGAAAGTGCCATTCACATAACTGATTTGGAGAGCGAGGAATTGGAGCAACAGGTTGGTGAAGCAGCAGCGAAAGAATTACGTGAAGAAATGGAAATCATTCGTGAAGTTTATCCGGCCTTTGACAAAGAAAAATACCAGGATGGTACTTATTCTCCCGTGTTTTTTGGGTCCGCTGTAAATAATTTCGGTGTCAAAGAACTATTAGATTGTTTTGTTGAAATTGCACCTCATCCTGTTCCGCGTTTTACAGAAGAACGTGAGGTCTTACCGGAAGAAGATAAATTTACCGGCTTCGTATTTAAAATACATGCCAATATGGATCCCAAACACAGGGATCGCATTGCTTTTTTGCGGATTTGCTCAGGTGTGTTTCATCGGAATACCAATTATCATCATATTCGTCTAAACCGAAAGATTAAATTTTCGAATCCGACTGCATTCATGGCTTCCAAAAAATCAGTCGTAGAGCAATCATATCCCGGTGATATCGTGGGACTCTATGACAGTGGTAATTTCAAAATTGGCGATACACTGACCGAAGGAGAAATATTGAACTACAAAGGCATCCCCAGCTTTTCTCCGGAGCAATTCAGGTTTGTAAATAATGCAGATCCAATGAAAGCCAAACAATTGGCCAAAGGGCTGAGTCAATTAATGGATGAAGGTGTAGCCCAATTATTTACCAAGGAAGACAATGGACGTAAAATCGTAGGTACGGTTGGTGCCCTGCAATTTGAAGTCATCAAATACCGACTCAAACATGAATATGGAGCGTCGTGTGATTATGAGCCGGTGGCTTTACACAAGGCGTGTTGGGTTGAGTCTGATGATCGCGAGGAGATGAAAGATTTTGAAAAGAAACGAAAAAAAGACATGGCAACCGATAAAGATGGAAAACTTGTATTTTTGGCTGAGTCGGCATGGACTTTAAAAATGGCCCAGGAAAATTATCCTGATATTAAATTTCATTTCACTTCCGAGTTTTGACAAAGAAAAAAGTAAAACAGACAAAAAAAAGATCTTCGGTCAGCAAACCAAAGAAAGAAAATAAGAATACAAATTATACCTTATTTATCTACATGGGTTTACTGGTTGTCGGTCTGATCTATGTGACTTCAGTTGCATCAAGGTATGTGGATTTCGGATTGGATCGGGACGAAGCTGCCTATATTAATTTTGGCGAGGTACTACGGACAGGCGGAGATCTTTACCAGGATGCCTATAGTATTAAACCTCCGGCGATATATTATACGTATGCCCTCGCAAATACAATTTTTGGCTATTCCGGACCAGGATTACGTTGGTCAGTAATTTTTTCAAATGCCCTTGCCGCCATCCTATTGTTTTTATTTGGATATCGTTGGCGAGGTCCGCTTTTTGGTTTTATAGCAGCCATTTCATTTTCATTTTTCGCATTCAATCCCAAAGTTTTTGGGTTTGCTGCCTTAGCTGAAGCATATCAAAATTTCTTTCTGATTGCAGCTGTTGTGTCCTTGCAATATGGCATTATAAAGAAAAACTGGATGTGGTTTCTAATCGGTGGTTTTATTATGACCTACGGCCTTCTAATCAAACAAAATCTAATATTTGCCTATTTCGCCTTGAGTATTTCTCTTGCCTGGTATTATCTGATTGAAGCCAAAGAAAGGCAATGGAAACCGTTGATCAATTTTGTATTGGGCAGCGCTATTGCCACGGTCTTGATTTTTTTACCTGTAGTTCTTCAAGGTGGAATCGACGATTGGATTTATTGGAATTTTAGCTACAGTAGTAAATATACGTCTTCCATACCTTGGGAGCAAGGCAAAGGATATCTTAATTCCTATCTAAAATTCACGACGGCGTTCAATCCCTGGATGTGGATTGCAGGGGTTATCGGAATAGTTGCAGCTTGCATAGGCGCAAAATCGACTGCTGCTAAACTCGCGACCGCCTTATTCTTGTTTTCGGCTATATTATCCATTTTTCCGGGACTCCGGTTTTACCCGCATTATTGGATTTATTTTACTCCGATTTTATCCGTTGGTTGTGCCTGGACTTTTTATACCTTATTTCAACTTATATCTAACCGATTAAAATCATTTTGGCCACATGTTGTTGTGAGTATAATATTTATAGCCGGTCTTTTTACAGTCGTACAAAAGAATAAAATATACTTTGATTCACCTACGGAACTCATGATTAATCGCCAACAGTATGGTGATAATCCTTTCACCGAAACACGGTACCTCGGAGAATATTTAAAAAATCGAATTAAATCAAATGAAGAGTTGCTGATGTTCGGATCCGAACCCGAAATATATACCTACATCGGGCGAGCGACTCCCACACCTTATATCTTTTTCGCTCACCTTTCAAAAGAACATGAGCGGAAAGACGAGATGGTAGCTGATCTACAAGCCTGGGCAGCGGCTAACAAGCCAAAATATGTATATTTTTCAAATCACCCATTTTCCTGGGTCATGGTGCAAGATTCTGATTGGACGATATACAATTGGGCGACAAGCTATGTGCGACAAGGTCATAAAGTAGTAGCTGTAGCAGATATTTTACCACAAGGGCCAAAGATTCTTTTTGGCGACGATGCCCTCAACTACCAGGTGCAATCGCAAAAATGGGTTAAAATATACGAGCGTATCGGTGATTAATCTATTCATCAACACTTACCAGGATAATTTCTTAACACTGTTCTGGAACATTATTTATTATTTCCCCATCAATTAGGTTTATCTGAATATCTTTAGATCAATATATGACACCATTTAAGATCAACTTTCTTGAACATGTAGCTATTCGCTCAATAAATCGTGAACAATCTGCGGTGTGGTATGAAGATGTTATAGGTCTTGAGCGTGGTCTTCCACCAAAAAACGACAGGGAACCGATACTAATGATGGCTGGAGAAACCGGAATAGCTATCTTTCAAGCCAAGGTCGAACGGAAAGAAGTTGATTGGAAAAGACAAGGCATATCACATTTCGCCTTTCAAGTATCAGCTGCAGATTTTTTGAATGCGCAACAATATTTTATCAAATTAGATATCAAATTCGAATTCCAGGATCATCATCATGTTCATTCAATCTATTTAAAAGATCCTGATGGTAATATCGTCGAACTGACTACGCCGAATCATCAATAAGACAGTAATCACCTTATTTATTTTCTTGCTATAACTTGTACATCCTGTTATTCAAGTAATTGTTAAATAAATGCGGTGATCACTGTCGAACCAGGTCATGAATAACTTCAACCTGTTCCTGCAATTTATTTAATTGCATTTGCAGGTCAACTGCATGATGATCGATACTATCATTAAATGCGATGTGACAATAATATTGCCATATTTCTTTAATTTCTGTGAATTGAATTTCAAATGGTGGAAAGACTGAATTATCCGAAACTGCAATGAAATAATTTTCTCCTACAGATTTTCGAAGCCGCTTGTAGACGATGCCATCTGTTGTTGCGATGATGTATGTTTTTCCGGCTTTAATATCCTGAAGTCGCTCAACGTAGTGTCCAATAACAATGGATCCTGATTCCATGGGCAACATGGATTCTCCATTTATTTCGAAGGCTCTGTATGTACCTTCCGGAATACCCGGCATTTGAATTTTTGGTAGATCGCGAATAAATGCCGGATCCGAAAAACTCTCCAAATATCCTGCTTCTGCTCGTTGAGGTACAAATTCAACTAATTGGCGATCTGAAGGATCGACAGAAACTGCCAACACTCTAAAATTTTCGCTGACAAGCACCTCTTTCCTTCCCGATTCGAGGTTGTCATCAACCAGATTGTCCAATGACACACCATAGATTTGACAGATCTTTCGCAAACTTGAAAGCGATGGCTCTGCTGATGCCCGCTCCCACCCGCTGTAGGTTGGTCGTGGGATCCCCAGCTTGTCAGCCATGTCTTGCTGTGTATAGTCCTTGCTCTTCCTTAGATACTTGAGATTCAATATAAGTTGCGACATGATATTAGAGACTTGGTGTGACCAAATAGTATTAATGATGTAAATTTAATACAAATAAGTTGAATATTTAAACATTTGTTAGCTTCGTTACCAATTTCTTCTTCTCTGATTATGGTGAATCTGATTCGAGCAGTTTTTTAGTTATTCATTTCATACGCATCACCAACAAAGTCCTATATTCGCGCCACATTAATCAAAGTGACAAACGTAATAGAACACACCCACACTCAAACACACTACACACTCACACACAAACTCACACCCATTTTAGGGGCCATAGCTCAGTTGGCTAGAGTGCTTGACTGGCAGTCAAGAGGTCGGGGGTTCGACTCCCCCTGGCTCCACAAAAACAAGTGTGAGTTTGTGAGTGTGAATCTGGCGTAAGATGGTACATACGTGCTACTTGTCTATAGCCTTTTAGAAGAGGAAATGACCCATTCAATTACCCTTTTCGGTAAATGACCAGCATGCTTTTGACACAGTAATCATATTTCTACAGGACATTCCCGTTTCCTGAATACCTCCACCTCCCATTGATTACGAGGCATTTATAAATGTTTTACATTCGATTTACATCCTTTTACATTTAATCTTACAGTTCAAGAAACCATCCACGTTAGATTTGGAAGTAATTGATCATCGAATAAATCAGATATACAATGATGTCAGACACTTTAACTTCTCTCACTTCAAATAATTAAATATGAAATTCATTATCGTTTTCCTCTTTCTCGCCATGGCTGTTTCTTGTTCAGAGAAGACCCCAATTACTCCTGTGCTAAATGTCAGCATGTACCACTCCCCATTAATTGACCACGAGGTTGCCGTAAGCAATCCATATGAGTTGACCTTCGATATTGAAAAGACAAAGGGCGATCAATTCAACATGGTTACTGCAATTGAACTTTTTGGTGGAAGCTTTTACGTGTCTCCACACTCAACAAGTGACTTTAAAGGGCGCTTCACCGTTGAGCTTCAAGAAAACGATAACTTAATAATTGGGGAAGAATTCATCGAAACACCGCGCTCCAGGGAGGTATATGACCCACATCAGTTCGTCAATGGACTGGTCAACTGGGTTCAGGTAGACACGAAATATGATTATCCGTTAAGCGTTACGTCCAAAGAGGATTTTGATGTGCGCGGTAGAATCTTCTTCACCATAGAGCCCAAATGCACCCTTGAGCAGATTCCTTTCATTATCAAATACCGATCAGGGGTCTTAACGATAGAGAAGTGGTTATGTTAAACATGACACACCTTGAATCACCTATATATAGTCAACCATTATTCAAAACAATAAGTCATGAAAAAAAGCATCATATTTTTTAGCCTAGCATTTTCAATTTTAGCTCTTATGGCCTTCGGTTGGGTCAATTGGAATGAAACGAACAATGCAGCTGTTTCTGAATTCAATTTCGGAGTGGATTCCAGATACGGAACTACCATCACAAAAGAAGATCTGATCAAAGCAAGATCGGTTTTGGATATTGTTCCTAAAAAAGCAGAAGGATGGTGGAAAATGGACTTTCAAACCGTGACGGTTGCTGTCCTCCAGGACGGCGGTGACATACAGGAAATAGGGTATGCGAAGGAACTCAATGCTGCTCAACTCAAGATTTTAAAATCCACCGATTATTCTTCCGGCTTTTATATTCAGGCTCGCGGTAAAACCAAACATCCTGAAACGGAACAGATAGTAAACTACACGTATCACCTCACGGTAGTTCCCGAAAAAGAAGCCGAGTACCCAGGGGGTCAGGATGCACTCATTGCATATCTCTCGGAAAATAGCAAAGAAGAAGTCGCAATCGTAAAAGCGGGTCAACTTCAACGAGGGGAAATAAGTTTTAAAGTTTCAACAACAGGAACCATCATGGATGTTGAGCTAGTCTCATCATCAGGCTACAAGGCCATCGATAAAACGATGGTAACTTTGATGAAAACCTTGTCCGAAAAATGGGACCCGGCAACAAAATTGAACGGCGATAAAATTGAACAGGAATTCATTTTTTCATTTGGTCGCGGAGGTTGCTAAACATTTAACTGTCAATTTTGATAGATATCTTTGAATTCCTGAATTACTTTCATACGATCAGAAAGCCAAATCCAGCATGATGCAGACCGTTTTCGTGGGAGTCACCACGCCTATTGTCACTTTTAAAGTCTCTTTTGTCCAAAACAAAACCGAAGAAGTCAACCAACTATGTGCGATCTTTAAGGTTTAATCATTGATCCTGACTACATATCAAATATATGTTTGATTAAAAGCAACAATCTAATTATGAATCACATACAAAAAACGCTATTTCTCCCTCTATTT
The DNA here is from genome assembly GCA_965249735.1 of Saprospiraceae bacterium. GTDB lineage: Bacteria > Bacteroidota > Bacteroidia > Chitinophagales > Saprospiraceae > JANQSS01. The sequence continues at coordinate 119,689 of CBDFMS010000022.1, forward strand.
ATGGCCCTTGTATTTCCTCTTTGTGGCTCTTCTCAGGACAGTTTTAATTTTGAATTTGGATGCGAAGTAAATGTAAACTACCAACCTCTTTCCATTTCAAAAGAAACATTAAGCGCATCCCATACACTCAGTGATCTCAACAAATACTATAAAGCACCATGGGTGAGAGAATATATATTAGTTGAGGTAGCAGTAAGAGCTAGTGGAAAAATAAAGAAAGCAAACAGTAAAAATAATATACTCACCAGGGAACAGAAAGACTTGATGAGCATGGCCGACGTCGGTACCAACATCTCGATTAATGTACAATATATACCGGAGAACACATTGATTAATAATGAAATGAAAGAATTCAACTTTTCTTTTATGGTCAATCCGGATAAAGAAGCAACATTTCCAGGTGGTCAACAACAATTGACGCAATACCTGGCTGATAATGCAATTGATAAAATTTCTGAATCAATCTTTAAGCAACACCACCTCACAGCAATAAAATTTTCAATTGACAAAGAAGGCCATGTCATTGATGCTCATGTATATGAGTCATCCAGGGATGAAAAGACCGATGCAATATTATTGGAAGCTATTCAAAACATGCCACGTTGGAGACCAGCTGAATATTCCAACGGCACCAAAGTTCTGCAGGAATTGGTATTAACCGTGGGAGACCACCGCAGCTGTGTGATTAACTATTTTAATCTTCGTAGAGCATGACTTCTTTTCATTCTTAATGATTTGAGTTTACCTAACAGCTCCTGTTCCGCATATTCATCTTTTTAGTTTTTGGTCGGGCGCGTATAGGCATACATTGCGACCAAAATCACGTACGCATCACTTTGTCCTTGTTTTTCTCCATTATTTCGAAAAATCAAGTTAGATTTAGACTGATACAGTGTACTGAATTAACCGGCCGAATTACGGTCGATATTTCATAAGCGGTGACCCGATTTGAGGTGGCGGAAATGAAAATCTGATTGATAAGCATCAACACAAAGATCGAAATCGAACATGGATGACGTGCTAAAAAGAATAATTGAATCCTGCCCAGGAGAACTAGACCTGACAGATGACAATCATTCTAAAGTAATATTTGAAACAGTAGAATCGATTCTCCATGCGACTCAAAATATTTCAGAAATTGAAGCTATAGAGAACCGACTAATCACAAAAATTGATCCTTCGCTCATTTTTATACTCCTTTCCTTAAAGATTGCAAAATCTAAAATACTCGCCTCACAGGTTTCTGAACAAGTATTTATTTCTATCGTTTTTGCTATTTATAAAGAACACAATCGCATCAAGAAAAAAAGTGTACATGAACATGGAGAGGACTTTCTTTTAAAGAAAGTAAAACAAGTCAAGTGGCTATTTAAAGATATGCCAAATATCAATTGGGACATGATCATAGTTGATGATGGCTGTCCAAAACAAAGTGGAAAAATCGCTCAACAAATAATTGATGAGCACAAATTGAATGACAAAGTTCGAGTCCTGTATTTAGCTGAGGCTATCGAACAAAAATATCCACCTGCTCAATCAATAAGCTCTACCGGAGAAAGCCAAAAAGGCGGTTCGATTGTATATGGCTTGTGGGATGCGGTCAAAAAAACGAAAGCAGGAAATCATATAGTAGTTTATACAGATGCCGACCTTTCTACACACCTTGGTCAACTTATGTTATTGGTGAATCCTATTATAAATAAAAATAAGTCGGTTTCGATTGGATCCCGAAGGGAACCACAATCGGTGGTCATAAAAACAGGCTCAAGAAATGATCGGGGTAAATTATTTATATATCTCTGGAAGCGACTAATTCCAAACCTGGGCGACATCGTCGACACGCAATGTGGGTTTAAGGCATTTAACGCTGAAATTATTCCCTTTATCATTGATGACCTCATAGAAAAGAAATTTGCTTTTGATATTGAATTACTTCTAAAAGCAGAACTATATAAAAAAGGATCAATTGCCAAAATTCCTATTGCATGGATCGATAGTGAAGCCGCATCAACCACAACGGATTTGCAGCCATACTTACCTATGCTAAAATCAATCGCCAATATGAACAGGAAGTATTTTCCAAACGATGAAAAAGCAAACGACTTTGCCGTATTTTTACATACACTTAATGATGATGAATTTGCTGAAATCCTGAAGAGCATTCCAAATAATATTGTAAAACGAGAACCAATAGAATTTACTGAATATGACGAGGTCACGGTGACAGATTTACGGCCTGCATAATTCACACTGTCGGATTGATTTACTGAAGAAGAGATACTCGAACAATATATACGGCGCAAAATAGAATATATATGCCCCCATTGTTTACTTCATCACGCGAGAAACAACTCTGGTTGTGGGCAGTGGCTGTCATTGTCGCGATTTTTACGACTCTTTTCTTAGGTCAACCGGTCATCAACTTTTTAAGCAACCAGGATACACAAGCTATTTTCTTTTCTATGGGCTTATTACTAGTAGGTATAACGATTATTATCCACGCGGTGAAAACAAAACCTGGTAAGACGCAATTGGCTGTTTGGCTCGGCGTCGCTGCCGTTTATATCATGTTGTTCTTAAGATTAGGCCTTACAGAAAGAAGTCACTTGATTGAATATAGTGTGCTGGCAATTTTTATCCATAAGGCATTGTCAGAGCGCCTCCAATCTCAAAATAAAATTGTAAAGCCCGCCTTACTTGCCTTTATCTTGACATTTTTAATTGGAGTGTTGGACGAGAGCATTCAACAATTTGTTCCAAACCGCGTGTTCGATCCACTCGATATCTTGTTTAATGGAATTGCCGTGACAATGGCCCTTGGCGCAAGTTTGATTATTGCCTGGATTCGCCGATTAAAAAATAAAACCTAATTTTAAAAGCGAATCATAGTTCTGCAGATTGAACGACCACAAATAAAACAATGAAAATTCTAAGTACTCTAATAACTGCCACTCTTCTAATGGTGATGCTGTCTTGCCAACAAGAAATCGATCGTGAAGGATTTGTGCAGGTTGAAGGGGGAAAAATATGGTATAAAATCGTTGGTGAAGGAACTGGCATTCCCATGTTGGTGCTGCATGGTGGACCGGGCTCCCGAAGTTGTTCCATGATCCCTGGATATTCTCTTTTGGGTGTTGATCGTCCGATTATATTCTATGACCAATTAGGATCAGGCAATTCCGACAGGCCAGGCGATCAAAGTCTTTGGAAAATAGAACGCTTTGTCAATGAAATAGATCACCTGCGAGAGGCCTTACGATTGGATGAACTACATATATTGGGACATTCCTGCGGTGGTACGTTTTTAATTGAATATCTCGCCACCAAAAATCCAAAAGGCATAAAATCTGTCATCTTTTCGAGCCCGATGCTGAGTAGTGAGGATTGGATTACAGATGCAAATATTTTAGTAGACCAACTTCCCATTCATCTTCAAGATACAATTAATAAATATGAAGCTTTGCAAAATTATTCAGCACCATCCTATATTGCGGCAACAGATTCTTTTTATACTCGCCATCTAACCAGAAAAAGTTGGCCTTATAAAAAAACTATTGAGTGCGAAAATGTCGCCAAATTCAACGACGATATTTACTATTATATGTGGGGACCTACCGAATTCACTGTAACAGGTACGTTAAAGGATTTTGATCGTACTCCGCACATAAATAAAATAACTGAACCAATTCTATATATAACAGGGGAATTTGATGAAGCCAGGCCGGAAACCATGCACAAGTATCAGGCCATTTCACAAAACGCAACAGTAGAAGTTATCAATGGGGCAGCACATATGACGATGATTGACCAACCGGAACAAGTAGCCGATGCAATCGGCAGATTCCTAAAAAATATCGATGATCAGTGACAGCCGAGGCAAGAATTGGCACACCAACAAATGAATGACAAACCTACCTATGAAAAACATCGGATTACAATTTATAGTATTCCTACTCATCCTGCCCTTTTGCTTTAATGCAAAATGCCAGGATCAAACGAACGGAGACAATCCGGGCGCGCGATGGGGCCAAGTTTTAATATACAGTCCCTCCAATAACAACATCCTCCTTTTTGGTGGAACAAATAAAGGTGGTGGTTCATATTTGAATGATACATGGATATGGAAAAATGGAAAATGGAAACATTTGGATATTCCCGGTCCAATGGCCAGAGGATTTTGTGCTGTAGCTTTTCATGAAAAAAGAAAAACCATTATCCTGCATGGTGGTCGTGGGAATGATGGCGTCACCTACTCAGACTTGTGGGAGTGGAATGGTCTTAATTGGACACAAATTGAACCAAACAGTTCATACAAAGCGGATCACCATCAAATGGTCTATCTAAAAAATCAACAGGCTCTATTTGCCTTTGGAGGATGGGATGGCGAGGAAGTTCGTGGTCATTCGTGGATGTGGCAAGACAGTTGGAGGGTTTTGGATATTTCTTCTCCTCCTAAGCGGGCCGCATTTGGAATGGCTTACAATAAAAAAACAAAAAAGGTCAATTTGTTTGGTGGACTTTGGGTCAATGGCCAGTATGCTGATTTATGGGAATATTCTGATGAATGCTGGACACCATTAAGTGGGCCTTATGATCATTCTTCTTTAGATCATCATACCATGATATACGACGACAAATTGAAACGAATAATTGGTTTTGGTGGTAAAAATTATCGCTACAAAGCCCAGGGCACCACTTTATTAATTGAGAACAATAAAATAGTCCCTCAGACCAATGACGGTCCACCAGCTCGTCATAGTTTCGGCTTCACCTACGATAATAAATCGAAATTTGGATATCTCTATGGGGGAAAGGAATACGTCAATGGAGAACAAACGGCATTAGGGGATTTTTGGAGATGGGACGGGGATGAATGGGCTAAAATAGAAACCAAATAAATTCAACTCCAATATATCTTGAATGATTACCGGAGAATTCGTGCTTCTGATTTAAAACATTAATTTAATTCATAGAAGTCGGAGGTTATCAAATCGCGGACTCAGCATCAGCACATTCATTAAAAGTAAAACTAAAAGAAATGCAACAGCCGGAAACAAAGTCAATTCGAGGCCGGTAAGCGTATATGAAAGGATCGATAGCATATCCTGGATTTTAAATGCCAAAGTAGTTTGACCAGGAATGGTAGACATTTGAATCAAACCCCATGTCACTATTCCACAAATTAAAATTCCGCAGAACCAACGAATCCATCTTGGATTTAATGGAGCGTATGCCGATTGTGCATCCCTTTCCACTTTCCAGGCCTCGAGAACTCGTATACTAAAATCCACAGGTACTTTCAATTTGGTCCCATTTTGCAGTAATTCTTTTATGATTTTCTCTTCACTACTATTTTTCATTTCTATATAGTTTAATCGTTTCAGCAGGCAGAAATTGTTCAAGGTGAACGGCTAGTTTTTTTCGAGCACGTAATAATCTGACTTTAATCGAACCTTTGGTCATCCCCGTGATTTCGGCTATATCTGCTATCGATAATTCTTGCAGGTGATACAATTCTATCAACAATGCATCCGTCTGTTGTAATTGATCCACAGCCTGATCGATAACAGTGCGTTGTTCTTTCATTTCTAGATTATGCAACGTATCATGAATTGTCATCCATGAGGGTCCTACTTGATCCATATCAACGACTGCCGGTCTTCTATTTCTTTTTTTCAGCGCATCCTGACATGTTGTGAAGGTGATCCGATAGATCCAGGTACTGAGTTTACTCTTTCGGTGAAAGCCTTTTATATTTTTCAAGATCTTTAAAAAGACATCCTGACATACCTCCTCGGCATCGTGAATACTCCCCAGCATACGACAGGACTGGCTATAGACCTGATCCTGGTACGTTTGGATAAACGCCAGAATCACTTCATCATCTTCTTTGAGGATGCCTTCGATCCATTCCTCGTCCATACGGAGCTCTGTTTTGACTTTAGACGACCCATTGAACTATATGGTTACGGAAACAATTAAAAACTTCGCTTCTTTTGTAACCGCACATGAGCAGGTGTCGTCAAAGGAGTAAATCTAAAATTAAGAAAAATGGAAGCATCGGTATTATTATTTCTCATCAGCATTCTCGTATGTATTTTTGGTATTTTCTATTTGATCTATATGACACGTCATCGTGAACGCCTAGCACTCATTGATAAAGGCGAAGATGCCAGTCTCTTTTATCCGGCCGGTAAAACCATCGGCAATTTGAGAAAATTTATAACGCTTAACATTGCCTTGACCCTTCTTGGGATAGGTGTCGGTATCTTGATGGCCATTGTTCTCTATCCCGCATTCGAAAATGATGCCATCTACCCTGCCTCAATCTTTGTTTTTGCCGGACTTGGTTTATTAAGTGGTTTTTTACTCAATCGTAAGCTGGAAGACCAGCAATACTAGAATCTTTTAATCTACAATACAACTGGATTAATTCCGGAAGACTTCCCTCTTCCGTACACTAGGCTATTGCCATAATTCAAAGCTATCGCAATAAAAAAGGTATTTAATATCATGAATCATTACACACTAAAACGATTGATCGCATTCATCATATCTGTTACGCTGACCTTCATCGTTCATGCACAGAGCGAGCCACAGATGACCGGATTAATTGATTCGATTATGGAGGCGAATTATTCTGAGGACGGTCCCGGAGCGGCCATCGTAGTCGTGAAAGATCATCAACTTTTATTCCAATCCGGCTATGGTCAAGCTGATTTAGACCAAGCAGTCCAGATTACAGCAGAAACTAAATTCAGAATAGGTTCGATCACCAAGCAATTTACCTCAGTTGGCATCATGATGCTGCTCTCAGAAGGCCAGCTTTCAGTCGATGACCCGGTAAGTAAATATTACCCTTCCCTATTCGCAGATAAAGATCGAATTACCATCAAACAATTGCTTTCACATACATCGGGTATTGTGGATCTCTCGAGAATAAGGGCAATACGGCCTTTTATGTCCGGCGGTGCGGAATCGATTGAAATTATTAAACTGATTAGCAAGGAAGAATTAAATTTCAAACCAGGGACCAGGTATGAATACTCCAATTCCGGGTATTTTATCCTTGGTGGTATTCTGGAGATGGTGTCCGGTACAACATATCGAGAATTTTTAAATGATCGGATATTTAAACCACTGGGGATGAAACATACCCATTATGATAACCGATCTGAAATAAATGGAAAGCCGGCGCTGGGTTATTTTACACGTCCGGAAAATTTCGTCAACGCTCCTGATATAAATTCTTCTATACTTTTTTCAGCGGGCGGTATTTGGTCCACGGTTTCGGACATGGCCATTTGGAACGAAGCACTTTATTCGAATGAGCTTGTGGATCAAAAATATATTCGGATGGCATTTACTCCTGGCCAATTGAATAATGGAAAACGCACAGACTATGGCTTCGGGTTCAGATCTTGTTTGGTTAATGAAATTAAATCAATCGAACATGGTGGAGGAGTTTTTGGCTATAGCTGCTACGGTATTCGAATTGAATCTGAAGGTTTATATGTCCTTATCTTAACAAACTTTGAACGCAATAATAAATATGCTGAGTTAGCGCCAATAATTGCAGCCATAACTATTGAAAATCCCTATCACTCCATTTCGGAAATTTCAACGATCGATATTGACAATGCGCAAAAATATATTGGTACCTATGTAACACCTGACATGGGCACCATCAATATCGATTACCAGGATGATAAACTCGTCTTATTGAGAGATGAAAGTGAACGTGTGCTTATCCAAATTGAGGCCCATACATTCTTAATTGCCGGGACATTAGATGATAAACTACATTTTAACTTGCAAGAAAGAAGTTTCTTTATTAAACCCCGCAGGTCGATGGCGGTAGCGGCGCAGAGAATTTAACCCACCAAGTCATTTAAATGGAGTCCTGCACTTTGTAACACATCCGACCCTTTTAAATGACTGATCAGACCATGCGCATGAGTTGGCCGACTCACAATTTGCATCGTCAACACAATCCATCTTCCGGGAAAAAGAAAGCCAAAGTGGTTTGAATAACATTGCAGGAAATGTAATGGCGATACACCTCTACAATTTTATTGAATTTTTTAATCTTAGTGGATAAATCTAAATCAACTTTAATACAAAACATATTTCATGAAAGCACAAACAAAAGAAATGCAAGACGCCATGACACCGGCAAGTGCATTGCAATCGTTAAAAGATGGAAACACTCGCTTTATAAAGAACCTCCAGGTGAATAGAAATCTCATGGAGCAAGTAGAACAGACCAGCACAGGGCAGTTCCCCTTCGCTACTATTTTACATTGTATAGACTCACGCGTGTCATCTGAATTAATCTTCGACCAAGGTATCGGTGATATTTTTAGCGTACGGATAGCCGGCAATTTTATCAATGAAGACATACTTGGCAGTATGGAATTTGCTTGTAAGCTGGCTTGCACTAAGCTCGTTTTGGTACTTGGCCACACCGCTTGTGGAGCGGTAAAAGGAGCTTGTGATCATGCAAAATTAGGAAATCTGACAGCCATGCTTGACAATATTATGCCGGCAGTAGATGGCATCACAGAACCCACTGACCCGGCCTTAAGGAACTCGAAAAACATTGAATTTGTAAATAATGTTTCGAAGATGAATGTGGAGTTATCAATTGAACGCATTCGGAAAGAAAGTTTAGTATTAGCAGAAATGGAGCAAAATGGAGAAATTAACATCGTTGGTGGTATGTATGATATTCACAAAGGCAAAGTGACATTTTACGACTAGGAGTGTTATATTGCAGACTAGAATTAATTATCAGAATTATTTCAATCTGTCATGTGAACACAATCTAGTATCAACCAATCACATTTCACAATATAATTCATAAAAGGTTTATAAAAAATCATTTAATCCCTGATGTATTTTATAAATGAATAAAAAGGGGCTTGAATCGTATCCGGCTTTCATTAAAATATCGAAGACGCTGTTCTGGTCGTAAATACTTCCAAAAACTTCATGCCCTTATATGAATTATATTTTGCATTCAATTTTGGACTCCATACTGCAATCGTATAGTTAAGGGGATGCAAGGCAATGATGCCGCCACCTACCCCACTTTTTCCGGGCAGTCCAACTGTGAATGTAAATTCTCCGGATTCGTCATAGAACCCGCAGGTCTGCATTAACGCATTAATTCGTTTGGTTTGACTTGTATTTAATATCGGGTAAGCGTCATTTAATTTTTTGCCCCCATTTGCCAGAAATAAAACGTTTTAGACAACTCTCTACAGTCCATTTCCAATGAGCACATATTGAAATAAAAATCCAATACTTCTTCCGGATCATTATAAATATTCCCAAAGGATTTAATAAAATTACACAGGGCTATATTGCGGTATCCAGCGGATTTTTCGGAATCGACAATGCGTTGTGAATAATCTAGTTGTCCATTTTTAGCAAGGTTTCTGATAAAGGCTATAAAGTCTTCTTTTGGATTTTTTAAATGACTAATGAGCACATCACAAACGACCAGCGCCCCGGCATTAATAAATGAATTTCGTGGGATTCCGTTATCCGCTTCGAGTTGGACCAACGAATTAAAAGGGGTTCCTGAAGGTTCGACGCCAACGCGTTTCCAAAGCGATGATCCCAATATCCGATAAGCCAGGCATAGGGATAAGACTTTCGCGATGCTCTGGAGTGAAAATTTCTCTTGATAATCACCAATCCCAAAGTCATCTTCTCCGACAGTGGCCAGGTGGATTCCGAACTTATCCGGATTTGTACGTGCAAGTTCAGGGATATACGAAGCAACCTGTCCGGGATCATCGATATTTTTTGTGTCGCTGTAAATGGTCTCAATTATTTCTTTATAGTTCACTATGATCATGTTTAATTGCACACAATATAATCCTGTCATTTATTCTTGACACCCTCAATTTATTTTGCTGTTCACGGAATGCAAGGCATCTTCAAAAAAATCACCTCCGGGTGAATTAAAAGCCCTATCCTTGCGTCCTTTTTGCATATCCTATGGTAAGATTTATACGAAAGCGTGCGGCTAGTGCCAACAACGATATCCTCAGTGGAATAACTGTAGCCCTGGCCCTTGTGCCTGAAGCCGTAGCCTTCGCATTTGTAGCTGGAGTAGATCCGCTTGTCGGACTATATGCCGCTTTCATGATCGGTCTCATAACCGCCATCTTTGGCGGGCGACCGGGTATGATCAGTGGTGCTACCGGAGCCCTGGCTGTCGCCATGGTCAGTCTCGTGGCATCAGGCAATGAAATGGGAGCAGCCGATGAAAACCTGGGTCTTTACTATCTTTTTGCAACAGTCATTCTCATGGGCATCATCCAGGTAGGAGTTGGTCTGCTGAAACTTGGCAAGTTCGTCCGCCTCATTCCCCATCCCGTTATGATGGGCTTTGTCAATGGCCTCGCCATTGTGATATTTCTTTCCCAACTAGGCATGTTCAAAAAGGTCGTCAATGGGGAGAGTCAGTGGTTGCATGGTACTGAATTGCTAATCATGGCGGCTCTTGTCGGACTGACCATGGCCATTATGTACTTTTTACCCAAACTGAATAAGAAATTACCGGAAGCATTGATCGCTATTGGTGTGGTTTCGGCTATTGCGATTTTGGGAAATGTTCATGTAGCCACCGTTGGAAGTTTTATCGTAGATGGTGGCGGTGAAGGTCTGAAAGGCTGTTTACCGCAATTTCAATTCGAGCTATTTCAAAAAATACCTTTCACCTGGGAAACGCTGACATTCATCGGTCCATATGCCATTATTCTGGCTGCCATTGGACTGATCGAATCGTTGATGACATTGAACCTGGTCGATGAACTCACCGAGACACGAGGGAGTTCAAATCGCGAATGTGTCGCGCAGGGCGGTGCTAACATCGTGACTGGTCTATTTGGTGGCATGGGAGGTTGTGCGATGATCGGTCAGTCGATTATCAACATCAAGGCAGGTGGGCGTACACGTTTATCAGGCATCGTGGCAGCTCTGACCTTGTTGGGATTTATTTTGTTTGCTTCCAGTATCATCGAACAAGTACCGATTGCAGCACTTGTGGGCGTCATGTTTATGGTGGTCATCGGCACATTTGCCTGGAGTAGTTTCCGCATTTTAAATAAAATCCCGTTCAGTGATGCCCTGGTTTTAGTCACAGTCTCAGCGCTTACCGTGATTTTTGATCTTGCCATTGCCGTGGTTGCAGGTATCATTATGAGTGCACTTGTCTTTTCCTGGGAAAATGCTAAACGCATCAGGGCCCGAAAACACTTTTTAGAAGATGGTACCAAAGTCTATGAAATATGGGGGCCGCTTTTTTTTGGGAGCATCCAGGCTTTCAAAAGCAAATTCGATGTATCAAATGACCCGGATAACGTGGTTATTGATTTTATCGAATCACGCGTCAGTGATCACTCCGCATTGGAGGCCCTTTTTCAATTGGTAGAAAAATATGAGGCGGCAGGTAAAACATTACACATTCAACATTTGAGCGAAGAGTGTCAGAATTTAATGATTAAGGCCTCTCCAAAATTGGCTAATGTAATTGAGAAAAATATTGATGATCCTCGTTATCATGTCATGTCTCGCGTCGGTGAATTGGTATAATAATATTGTCGGTCAATAGGGCAGGAAATCTCGGATAAATTCATTGTCCGAAAATTGCATTGCATATAATGTGATTAAGTCAAATCACACAGTTTATTCGATTCTCCATTCGTTAACTTTGTAGGGATTGAAATTCGTCTCCGTGTTTGGTCAAAGATTACGCTGGAGCAAATCAATAATTAAAAAATGCACCCTGATGAATAAATTCCTAATTAAAATAAACTGCACCGTCATTTTTATAATATATCAGATTTCGCTTTTCGTAGCTCAAACGCCGTGCGGGGCGTTAAGCATCTCCAATAACAATTTAACTTTGGATGCGATCTTGCCGGGATTATATCAAGGTACAACAATTGACTCGGACGGCTTTGTTGACACAGCTACGACCGTACATATGAAAGCAGAAGTGTCCATCGATTTGAATGCGCCATTCGAAGTGGCTCTGGGAGCTGAATATGAAGCCTGGATAGATAATTGCCATTGGGTACCACCTCCGGGCACGACATGGCAATGGCAATTATCTGGGACTTTGGACACAACCTTTGACGTTGAGGTGTACGACATCGATGGTTTCGATAATTCAGCTGCGGCGGTGACAGGACTGCACAATGATGGTCGAAAAGTGATTTGTTACATCAGTGCCGGAACCTGGGAAGAGTGGCGGCCGGATGCCGATGACTTCCCGGGGGCTGTTCTGGGCAACGATGTTGACGGCTGGGAAGGCGAGAAGTGGTTGGATATACGAAACTTATCGGTGCTCGGCCCCCTTATGGAGGCGCGTATGGACATGTGTCTCGCTAAAGGATTTGACGCTGTGGAGCCCGACAACATTGACGGCTATATCAACGGCAGCGGTTTTCCTCTGACTGCTGAAGATCAACTTGCATATAATCTTTTTCTTGCCAATGCAGCCCACAATCGGGGGCTCTCGATCGGGCTTAAAAACGATGTTGATCAAGCCGAAGAGCTTGAACCCTGGTTTGACTTCGCCATCAATGAAGAGTGCTTTACATATAACGAATGCAATAGTCTCTTACCTTTCATCAATGCCGGTAAAGCCGTTTTTTCAGTCGAATATCCTCCTTACCCCTCCAACTTTTGTGTAGATGCCAATGCGCTCAACTTCAGTGCCATGAAAAAACTTCTTGACCTGGACGCCTGGATGGAACCATGTTGGTAGAATGTGGTATCAGGCACGATTGCAAGATGAAAATCAACTTTTTGAATGATAACAATCAAGTGACGGAATCTTGAGATTGTAGAAGTTTGAAGAATGAATCTGTCCTGAAACGAAAATACATCAGGCTGTTCCGGCATATTTGCGCTGTTCTTTGCCTGCATGTCATAGGTGTCATTTCTATGTACAGCCAGGATCACGTCTTCACGACGGATGATACCTCTTCGTACCGGACATTTAGACGAGTCGATATTCTGCCTGCCATCAGTTCCTCTCCGGAAACGAGTCTCACCTTAGGTGTGATTGGCATAAAATACTTCGATCTGTCTCGTGGAGATTTGTCAACTCCAATATCCAACATGGAATTCCTGGCCATCTATACACTAAACAATCAACTCATCATTGAAACCTCCTGGGAATTATTCACTCATAAAAACAATTGGCGTCTATACGGGAAGGCATTTTACGAACGATTTCCTGACCGCAATTACGGCTTGGGAAACGATGCAGCTGCCCAAGTTGTTACAATTGAAAATAAAGAGGCCCCTGATACACTCAATTATCTCCATTTCAATTCCGACCGCATTCACTTTTCACCGGTTATCCTACGTAAAATCCGTCCCAATTTATTTTTTGGATTACAATATGACATGGAGTCACTGTATGGAATGGAAATTATACCGGACCATTTTCAATTAATTAATGCGCATTCAACGACAATAAATAATATGCCCATTGAAGGCGTTCGCTCAGGTCTCGGATTCCAGCTGTTATTTGATGACAGGGATCGCACACTAAACCCTTTGAAGGGCAATTTCATCAGATTAAACAATATCAATTATGGCGGTATTTTAGGAAGTGATTATACGTTTTCCACATTTTATCTCGATAGCAGGCAGTATCTCAATACCACCAAAAACCAGACGCTTGCCCTGCGTTCCTACGCATCAGTTAAATTGACCAATGACGAGATCCCAATGAGGGCTTTGTCGCGTATAGGGGGTGACGACTTCATTCGTGGGTATTATCGGGGTACATATCAGGATCATCATATGCTGGCTTTTGAAGCAGAATATCGGCTGCCTTTCTGGCCGGAAGGAACGACTGCCAGGTTATGGCAAGTTTGGAAAAGACTTGGAATTGTAGTTTTTATTAGCGGGGCACAAGTATTTCATGAAGCTTCTGAATTACGGTTCAATGACTTCAATTTAGCTGTAGGGGGAGGATTGCGAATTTTAATTAATCCACAATCCAGAGTGAATCTCAGAATTGATTACGCTATTGGGTTGCGTCAAGGATCGGATGGAATTGATAAACGGCAGAGTGGATTATATTTCAATCTCGGAGAAGCATTCTAGAGACGATTATCTCATCTAGAGGGCTCGATTAATAACTAAACAGGATGCCTGAAGAGATTGAACAAAAATAAAAGATAGAAATCTAGCCAATGAAAAAAAGAAGAAATTATAAGTCGGTTAACAGAAGGAAGGTCATTTTTATCGTGATATTCTGGTCCATCGTCGGTGTCCTTCAAACATTCTATGATCATTTTTTAATCGGTAGTCACCTTACCAATGGTTATGCAACCGACTACATTTTTCTAAAGACACTAATTGCTAACACGTTAGCTGGATTTATAGGTGGTGTAATAGGGTCATATCTCCTTGTATTTGTCGTAAATAAAAAATATAGATCGGCGCCTTATTATAAAGGGATATTGATTGTATGCATCGTATTTGTTTTTACTATTCTGTTCATCACGGTGTCATTGGCTACACTCCAGGTCACCATTTTACACGGGGGTTTCAGAAGTCAAACAGGGATGGAAGCATTTAATAACCTCTTGTATTCAACAGAGCTCATTAAAAACACCATATTCTGGGCTTTTGTAGTCGCTTTCACACAATTGGGCCTTCACATCAATGACAAATTTGGTCAGGGATTATTTTGGAGCATGATTACGGGCAAATACCATCTACCGACCTCAGAAGAACGGATTTTCATGTTTCTTGACCTGAAAGGATCCACTGCCATTGCGGAAAAACTGGGAAATAAGAAATATCACCACTTTTTAAAGGATGTGTTCTCTGATATCACCAACCCGATACTTGCGAATTTTGGACAGATATATCAATACGTCGGTGATGAGGTAGTTATTTCCTGGCCGCAGGAAAACAATCGATTTGATAACAGGTGTATTAAATGTTTTTTCGATGTAAAGGAAAAACTGAACTCCTTGAATCAAAAATATAAGAAACGGTATAATGTCAAACCCATTTTTAAAGCAGGCATACATAATGGCAAAATCATAGCAGGTGAGGTAGGGATTATTAAACGCGATATTACCTTTTCCGGAGACACCCTAAATACGGCTGCAAGAATACAATGTATGTGTAATGAAAACCGTGCAGAATTGCTTATTTCCGAAAGCCTGGCGGAACTGTTACATCCCTCTACGTTTACGCTAACGAGTCTGGGGAAAAGGATTCTGCGCGGCAAACAAGAAAATATGGAACTGTTTGTCGTCAAAAAAGAAGACAACCAAATTAACATTCCCCGAACGCATAAGCAAGCGTCTTAATTTAAAATCAGGCACGATAAAAACGAATGTGTGTGGGTTGTGTATGCCAGTGCATAACCAAATTCAGAACACTTGTAAATGGCATCTTGCGAAAACTCAATCTTCTCAACTAGTCTTCATTAATCCCCTATATTTATTCCTTCATCACAACAATGAACAGAGATTTACGTACAGACAAGTGTTTCAGTGAAATATCAAACCAAAATAAACGAGACCATTTTTGTTTCGGAAATCGTGCTGGAACGTAGCTATATGTTCGATAAGGATTTGAAGACCGGTTTAAGCATCATCTGGAATACGGGCGCAACTGCTCAAATGATGATCGATCAGGAGAAAGTTACTATCGAAACCGACTGCGCCATATTCCTCACAGAATTTCACCAAATTGATGATTTTCAATTTGACCGAATGAATGTAATCCAATTCAATCGCCCGTTTTATTGTATCGATAAACACGATCAAGAAACAGGTTGCAAAGGATTGTTATTCTATGGTTCATCCCATATTCCGAAAATTTCGATTCCCAGGGAAAGAAAAAAGCAGTTTAAATTATTTTGGGAAATCCTGCTTATGGAAATGGAAGAGACAGACAGTTTGAAGCTGGAAATGTTGCGCACATTACTAAAGCGATTTTTAATATTATTTCTCCGCATCTATAAAAAACAAAACAACCATTTGCCTACAGATAATATAAGTGTAGGCTTGATTCGAGAGTATAATTATTTGGTTGAAAAGAACTACAAGCAACTGACGAAAGTGTCCGATTACGCAAAACTTTTACATAAATCCCCCAAGACCCTATCCAATATTTTTAAAAAATACATTGAAAAGACCCCACTCCAAATCATCAATGATCGCCGGCTGCTGGAAGCGAGTCGATTGTTGAAATACACCGATGCCACCATTGGGGAAATTTCAGAAGAACTGAACTTTAAAGACGTGGCTTCTTTTAGCCACTTCTTTCATGCCCGAAGCGGGAGTCCACCATCCTCTTTTCGCCATAGCGACTTATAAATACTCAGGAAATTTCAACAATAACTCGCGAAGCACAATTTGATTCAATTTGTGCGTTTTTTCACACATTTATGCAAAATAATGGGCTATAATTGAATTTTTAAGTCAATATAATAAGTTTTTCAAGTGATTAAGAAAGTCTGACAGATCCATTAAATAATGCTCTCAGAGGAATTATTTACAAATCAAAAGGAAGGATGCCAAATCTACCGGAGTACTAGCACTTCTATCTTTGTTGTAAGAAAAACAAAGGAGGATATCATGTTAAAATGGATCGATGTAATCAAGTTCGCCAATCATGGCAATCCAATACCGGATCGTCGTGTTGACAAAACAGACGTCGAATGGAAAAATCAACTCAGTCCGGAAGCCTATCGCATCACACGGCAAAAAGGCACCGAAGCCCGATTTTCAGGAGCACACTGTTCCGCACATGACCCGGGGCTTTATGCATGCGTCTGCTGTGATACGGAATTATTTGACTCCTGTGAAAAATTTGATTCCGGTACAGGTTGGCCGAGTTTCACACAACCTGTAAAAAAGAATGCGGTTAAATACGTGAAAGACAAGTCCTGGGGAATGAATCGTGTTGAGGTACAGTGTAATACCTGTGATGCACACCTTGGACATGTTTTCCTGGATGGAACGGGACCGGGTGGATTACGTTATTGCATTAATTCAATTTCATTAAATAAAAAAGAAGGAGTTAACCATGACGAATAAACAAGTTGCAACATTCGGAGGAGGATGTTTTTGGTGTATCGAAGCCGTCATTCAGCGATTGGAAGGCGTAGAATCCATTGTTTCCGGATTTTCCGCTGGAAATACCTTGGACCCTGATTACAGGGCTATTTGTTCAGGCAACACCGGTCATGCTGAAGTCGTTCAGGTAACATATGACGCAGATGTTATCAGTTATGAAGAATTAATCACCATTTTCATGACAAGCCATGACCCCACTACTGTGGATCGTCAAGGTGCCGATAGAGGAACACAATATCGATCAATCATCCTGTATCATCATGAAGAGCAAAAAGCGAAAGCCGAATATGTAATAAAGGAAGTGCAAAAATTGATTTCAAATCCCATTGTAACGCAATTGCTGCCCTTGGATAAATTCTATCCTGCGGAGACTTACCATCAGAATTATTATAACAATAATTCGAATGCCGGCTACTGTCGCGTGGTCATCAACCCAAAGATTAAGAAGCTGAAAAAGTACTACGCCGACCGGTTGAAAAAGAAAATCGCAAATTGAGAAATAAATGAATGTCGCGGCATCTTCAACTGTGGTTTCAAACAAAGCGGCCATCCTTATGTTTCACCCTGGTGTTGTTGAACAAAGGATATGATGAAAATGTCAAATCAACAAAAAATGGGAAGAAGATGCCGTACAAATATTTAATACTCTTGATAACGCTGGCTTTGAGCATATCCAGTCAAGGCCAAAACATTAATAAATTAAAGGAGATTAAAATGAACAATACAGCAAATAAATATGGAATCGAAGGATATCAGGTACCGGAATTCAATGTGCCTATTTGGATTGATGGAAAAGGGAATAAGATGGAACCGGTAACCCTTGAAGCATCTAGTGAAAAATTCAGGGTGATCTACTGTTTTTAGGCATGGTGCCCGGGGTGCCACAGCAGAGGTCTTCCGGCATTGTAAAAAATGACCGAGGCCTTGAAAGAAAATGACAATGTCGTTTTTATGGCCATCCAAACTATTTTTGAAGGAAATCACGCCAATACTTTCGAGCGGGTGAAAGAAATTCAAAAACAATACGAACTAGAAATCCCATTTGGACATGATGTAGGAGATGAAACAACACGAAATATTTCCTCTACGATGTACAATTATAGAACAGGAGGCACGCCCTGGTTTATTTTTATCGACCAGGCAGGACGTGTTGTTTTCAATGATTATCATTTAAATACTGAAAAAGCGATTGAATTTTTGAAAGAAATTAAATAAGTTTCATGAAATTGGGGATGGACATTGACATTTCAGACCGCTACATGTTGAATATGTCAATTCCTTTTCCCTATTTTATTAGTCCAATTAAAAAATAAACCAAGTAAATAATGAGAATACTAATTTCGATGAGTTTGTTCAGCCTGATGTGTGTATTGGCTAGTTGTCAAATAAAAACAGGCGATATACAGTCAAAACCGAAAAGCAACGCCTACCAATACACGCCTAAAGAAGGGTTGAATACCGCCTATTTTGCTTCGGGATGCTTCTGGTGCGTAGAAGCCGTATATGAGCGTGTTAAAGGTGTGGAAGAATCCGTTTCAGGCTACGCAGGCGGACATACTGAATACCCTACATATGAAAAATCAAATACAGGAAAAACAGGTCATGCCGAGGCAGTGGAAATATACTATGACTCGACAGTCGTTGATTTTGCAACATTGGTTGATGTCTATTTTGGTTCACAAATTATTACGCAAGTAAATGGTCAGGGTCCTGATTGGGGGTCGCAATATCGTTCCATTATTTTTTATCAAAATGAGGTAGAAAAAAGTATTATTGACGATAAAATCGCTCTATTGAATAAACGTATAGCACCGGAAAAAGTAGCGGCAGAAGTCATGCCGTTTGACCGGTTTTGGGTTGGAGAAGGCTATCATCAGGACTATGAAAAATTGCACCCAAACCAGGGCTATATACGTTCAGTATCCATCCCGCGGTTGAAGCGCTTTCAGGAACGATTTCCACATTTACTCAAAGAGCATGAAAAACATTAAATTTGATAATTGACTTTTGACCATCCGCTTTTGACTGAGGTCTCTAAGCGATTAGCCTTTAATTAAGTACAATTATAAATTATGCCATTTTCAAAATTAAGCCATCAACCTGACCAACATCAATTCCAATTGTACGTCCACGGGCAAACAGCATGGGTTGATTATCGGATGAGAGGCAATATCATGTATTTGGTACATGCTGAGGTGCCTTATAGACTGAGAGGACGCGGTGTCGGAAAAGAGCTGGTAGAAAAAGTATTTGAATATCTTGAAGCGCACGATTTGAAAGCCATTCCCGTTTGTTCTTTTATCCGAACAGTGGCACGTCGACACCCTAAATGGAGTCAGGTATATCCAGAAGAATTCTCAAATGACTCGAGGCCGTAAGTTGTTGTTGCAATTAATATTAATTTTATTTAAGGAGACTAAGCGTGAAATTGAATATAGACGACACCTTCAATAAAGAATTGCCGGCAGACCCCAATCGGACCAACAAGCGCCGGCAAGTTCTCGAGGCGTGTTTCTCGTATGTCAAGCCGCGAAAACCGTCTAATCCTGAATTGGTACATGTGTCGGATGACATGCTACAAGCTATTGGTTTGGGAACTAAAGACAGGGATAGCCAGTCATTTTTGAAAATATTTTCAGGCGCCCGGGTATTGGAGAATACAGAACCATATGCTATGTGCTACGGTGGGCATCAATTCGGACACTGGGCAGGTCAGCTAGGTGACGGGCGAGTAATAAATTTAGCTGAAGTGGTAAATAACCAACAACGATGGGCTTTTCAACTTAAAGGTGCCGGTGAGACACCTTATGCACGTTCGGCAGACGGTCTGGCCGTCTTGCGTTCATCTGTGCGAGAGCATTTGTGTAGTGAAGCGATGTATCATCTTGGTGTACCGACTACCCGGTCATTGTCATTAATATTGACAGGGGATCAGGTATTGCGGGATATGCTATACGATGGAAATGCTGACTATGAAAAAGGAGCCGTCGTGTGTCGCGTGGCACCTTCATTTATACGATTTGGCAATTTCCAAATTTTTGCTGCACGGCGCGATTCAAAAAACCTGAAAAAACTCACGGATTATACGATTCGACATTTTTTTCCCGAGACAACAGAGGAAAGTAAACAAGGCTATATCGAATTCTTTCAGGAAGTTGCCAATCGCACACTCGACATGATCATTCATTGGCAGCGTGTGGGATTTGTACACGGCGTGATGAACACCGATAATCTATCAATATTAGGATTAACAATTGACTATGGGCCATATGGCTGGCTGGAGGGATATGATGATAATTGGACACCAAATACAACCGATAAAGAAGGTCGACGCTACCGATTTGGTCATCAACCCGGAATTGCCTTATGGAATTTAGCTCAATTGGGTAATGCCCTCGTTCCACTCATAGAAGAAACAGAGCCTTTACAAGCTGTTTTAGAAAAATTTAATAGCGCATTTTCTAAAAAATACATGCGCATGATGCGCAACAAGCTGGGATTACAACTTGAGAAAGAAATTGATAAAGAGATTATTCTGGAATTAGAGAAACTACTCCAGGTGACAGAGACAGACATGACTATATTTTTCAGAAATTTATCTTCTATCGATCGTGATATTGATATTAAAGGAGAAAAGGAATTTCTAAACCCTGTTATCGATGCTTTTTACAAGCCCGAAGAATTAACTGAAGAGATATTAAAATTTTGGTGGGAATGGTTTACAAAATACACCAAACGGCTTCGGGAAGAAACTATATCCAACTCTGAACGTCGTGATGCGATGAACAAAGTGAACCCCAAATATGTCCTGCGAAATTATATGGCACAACTGGCTATAGATAAAGCTGACATAGGTAATTACACTTTGATTGATAAATTGTATCAAATGTTGAAAAACCCCTATGACGAACAACCGGAACACGAAGCGTGGTTTACTAAAAGACCGGAGTGGGCTCGTCACAAAGTAGGGTGTTCGATGTTATCATGTAGTTCATAAGTCTTCAAATCCAAAACGAAAGCAAATGCAATTCAAGCTCTACAAATCCATTCAGATCTTAGAAAAAACTCCCTTAATTCTTGAATCGTATTTAACTGATTTATCAAATGACTGGTTGAAAAATAACGAGGGAGAAAACACCTGGAGTCCCTATAACATTGTTGGCCATTTAATAGAAGGTGAGAAAACTGATTGGATGGTACGCATTAAAACCATTTTGAGCAATTCTGAAAATAAATTGTTCGAGCCATTTGATCGGTTCACGCAATTAGAGGCGGACCAATCCATACCAATCTCCGACTTACTCAATAAATTTCGTGGTTTGAGATTTAAAAATATAGAAGAATTGAAATCACTTCAGATTTCCAGTGACGACCTAAACTCTACCGGAATACATCCTGACTTTGGAGAAGTCACATTACAAGAACTTATATCGACCTGGGTGGTACACGATCTCGGGCATATCGGACAAATTTCAAGAGTCATGGCCAGACAATATAAAGACGAGGTCGGCCCCTGGATTAAGTATTTAAGGGTTTTGAAAAACTAACAACGAGACTTCATTACTTTTGTCCTGATTGACAAACGCTTAAAATTTCAATCCGGCCAACCATGAAAAATATCCTAACCCTGCTTTCCTTATTTGTTCTTTTTACAGGATGTGAGAATTCAAAATCTACATCGACGCACTTAGTTGCTGACAAAAACGAATTGTACCAGGCGATTAACAATGTTCAACCAGGCGATATTCTTGTTCTGGCCAATGGTGAATGGAAAGATGTCCGCATCCGGCTTGTAGGAAATGGGACGAAAGAAAAGCCAATTACACTACGTGCCGAAACACCCGGAGATGTGGTAATTTAAGGTGAATCTGACCTAAAATTAGGCGGAGACTACTTAATTGTCGATGGCTTGTATTTTACAAACGGTCATACTCCCTCACGGGCCGTAATTGAATTTGCGATCAATAAAGACACAATCGCTAATCATTGCCGGGTCACCAATTGTGTGATTAAGGACTATAATCAAATGCAAAGGAATAATAGTGATCTCTGGGTTTTGTTTAAAGGGCGACATAATCAATTAGATCATTGTTTCCTCACAGGCAAATCGAATAGAGGTCCTACGGTACGCGTGGATTTAGAAGGAAATACAAATATCAATAACCATCACAAAATCATCAACAACCACTTCGGACCCAGGCCACCAAAAGGAGGTCCAAGTGCCGAGACCATTCAAATCGGAAATAGTTACACCTCCATGTGTCCAAGCTACACGCTGGTGGCGAACAATCTGTTTGATCGATGTAACGGTGAGGTAGAGATTATTTCGAGTAAAACAAATTTCAATGAATTTAGAAACAATGTATTTTATCGAAGTGAAGGATCTCTGGTCACAAGACATGGTAATTATTGCATTGTAGATGGCAATTATTTTATCGGCAGTGAAGACTCTGAAAATTATGGGGGCGTAAGGCTCATCGGCACTGGACACCGGGTGACAAACAATTATTTCTATAATCTCAAAGGACAAAATTTCAGAAGTCCCCTGGCCGTGATGAACGGGATTCCCAAGTCACCACTGAACAGGTATATCCAGGTAACCGATGTTGTTGTTGCATTTAATTCATGGGTAAATTGTACTTCGCCCTGGCAATTTGGCATTGGATCCAATGTAAGCCAGAAGGATGTATTACCTGCCTCGGAAATCAGGTCAGCCAGGCCCATACGTACGACAGTGGCAAATAATCTGATCTATAATAGCACCGGAGATCCAGCTCCTGTCATCGCCCATGACTTACTCGATGGTATTCTTTTTAAGCAAAACATAATAAATAACCAGGGAGCCAATTTCGAAGCTATTCAAGGGCTTGAAGCAATTGAATTCAATCTCGAAAAATTAAGCGATGACATTTGGATACCTACCAGTGACTTTCCAAAACGCGAAGTATATCCGGGATTTGAATTCGAACAAATCACCCAGGATTTGTTTGGTTCATCCAGAAGTAAAAACAATATGATTGGAGCTACCTTGGGAAAACCCAATATCATGCCAGACCTATTTAATCAATCAGAATATGGTCCCAATTGGTCACATGATAAACGGGGTGAACGCGAGAATAAAGTCCACTTAGCCAGGCCGGGTGCAAACCTCGCAGATCTCATTGATAAAGCCATGGATGGAGACACCATCGAACTTGAAGCCGGAAACTATGATGTATCAGCTTCACTACCAATAAATAAAACATTGACAATCCGTACCGGTGGCAATACTGAAAAAGCATCTATCTCGTATACAGGTGATCCGAACACCCCAATGTTTGAAATGAAACCTAAAGGCCAATTGACATTAGAGCGAACACACATTGAGGGAAACAAGAATAATTATGCCTTTGCCAGTCTTAAAAAGGATATGTCAAGTCTCTATAACCTTTATGTAGAAGATTGCGAAATCGACAATTTCTACTACGTACTTAAGGCTTACAAATATTCATTTGCCGAACACATTAACTTCACATCAACCAGAATTAAAAATTGCAACAACGGCCTGGAATTATCAGAAGAAATTGAAGACAAAGGGGAGTACAATGCCGAAAACATTACAATTTCTAACTGTTATTTTGACGCCATAGGTAAAAACGTTATTGATTACTACAGAGGCGGGTATGACGAATCTACAGTCGGTGGAAATCTCTGTATAGTAGAAAGCACGTTTACGAATTGTGGCGCAAAAGAAAAAAGTGGCATTTTGATCAACACCTATGGTATCATTAATGTCGACATTTCCGGAAATAACTTTCTCAACAATAAAGTAAAATTAGTGGCACTACTTTGGGGAGCAAAAAATAACCGACATGCCGATAACACCATCAAGAACTCCGGAAATATTTTAGTAGAGGAAAACTTAAAACTTAATTTACTTTATTAATATGAAGTGTATTCTGAAACGAATATTATTCCTGGCCGTACTCAACTGTTTCTTTTTGGACGTAGGAGCACAGGTAATACCGGCACAAACGATAATAAAGCCACATGAACTTACTGAATATTTGAAGGAGGCAGAACGTGCCCAAATAGGAGATATTAATCAATCGAATCAACAACTTGCTCAGTATTTCCGGACTAAATTTTCAGAGCGATTCTTTTATGACTATCGGACGCTCGACAATCGCCTTTCAACTTACAACCAGCTTTATAACAATCAGGCAGGTCATAAAATCAGGGCCCTGGACCATTTGGGTAAATATGCTGATTCGACTCAATGGGTTTTACCTTTTAACTACCTGAATGGTGAAGCCGTAAATGCTTATGCACTCAGACATTTGGCAAGACAGCATAAAATGGTCGACATCGCATTATATTATTTCAATGACAATAAAGATCCCAAGTACATACAGTATTTCGAAAATCAAATGCGCTCTTTGAATGTTGCGCTGGAAAAAGGTGAATATGAAAAAATTGAAGACGGGAATGGTGTGTATGAGGTGTATCGATCGGGTTATCGCATATTTAATTGGCTCTGGATACACAACATGTTTTTGAATGAATCCGAATATTCCGATTTCGATCAGTTGCAGACGATCGCTACCCTACTTCAACATGGCCAACATCTCTATGAACGCAATGATCAGTTTCGTTCAGGCAATCACCAGACAAAAGGTATGTCTGCCCTAGCTGTCTTATCGATATTATTCCGGGATTTTCAGGGAACGGATAAATGGTACGAGCGCGCAATGTTAAGACTGAGTGAACATCTAAATAAGGAAATTAATCCGGACGGATTTCAATTTGAACGCTCTGTTCATTACCATATGAGCGATATAAATAATTACTTCTATGTCTATCAACTAGCTAAAATGAACAACATAGAAGTGGATAAGAAATGGGAAGAAAAACTAAACACACTATTTACCACACTGACAAAAATCGCATATCCTGATAAAAGCGCTCCCGTTCTTCAGGATGATACAGAAATCCCCTGGGCCGAAAAAAATGACATATCAGGCGCTATGACATTTGGATATCTTTTATTTAATAACCCCGAATTCGGATACTTCGCATCTGACAAAGTCGATGAGCGCATGTATTGGTATTTAAATGCGCATGAAGTAGATGAGCTACAAAATATTGAACAAACAGCTCCCTCTTATGGCTCAATTTCTTTTGAAAATACCCACTATTATATTATGCGTGAAGGCTGGAATACAGATGATAAAATGTTGATCATAAGTGCCGGTTTAGATAATGAAAAACCGGATCATCAGCATGGCGATATGCTCGGAATTCAAGCCATAGCTCATGGACAAGCCATTTTACCAAATTATCAAGTGCGCTATTCTTTAAAAGATTTTGAACACTTTAAAAATTCCATGGTGAAAAACGTGGCATTGGTTGACAATGAATTGCAGGGCAAGAAATGGACCTCCAATAAAGGTGGAAGCGGATTTGGAAAATTCAAAGAATTACCGGTGCCGAACGTAATTGCCTGGGAAAGTAATGAAGCATTTGATCTATTTATTGGGAGTCACGACGGATTTAATAATATCGATGTGAATTATTCAAGGCAAGTCATCTTTGTAAAGAATGCCTTTTGGATTGTTAAGGACAATTTCACATCTGAGAATCCACATAATTACAAACAAGTATGGCAAGGGCATTATACATCTGAGGTCGGGCCAAATCTGATACGTTCTACATTCGATGATGCCACAGGTTGTGATATTCTACAACTGAATCAATTAGACAGTGTTTCGACTTCCGGCGTACGTGGAAAAACACAGACCGTTGTTTCAAAATTACATGAAAGAATATTTGATTTTGTGACCGTGGTATATCCATATCATGAATACAATAATCGAATAGATGAACTGGATCCACAATTGAACATTGATGAGTGGATAGTGAATAATTCAAAATGGGAATTTTCGGAAAGTATTCCGGTCGCGCTACATAAGGGCAGTGAGCATTACTTTTTTGGAGCAACAGAAGCCAGTTTTGAACATCTTAGAATCCAGGTTTCTAAGAAAAGTGATTTATACGTCAAATTAGCCAACGGCAAACTTAAAATACAACTACTCGATGATACGCAAAGAGACGTGACCGTATTTCAAAGTATCGCTAGCTCAAATAATAGGTACAGTAAAACACTTACTCCTGGAGATCATTTCACAGTGGTTCTTGAATAAATTATTGCATGAAAATATTTATTGAAACGCAAAGGCTTTTACTAAGAGAAATTGTAGAAGATGATGCGCAGGATTTTTTTGAACTTGACTCCAATCCTGAAGTACATAAGTACTTAGGAAATAAGCCTGTGACGCACATTGAAGAATCCGAAAATATGATAAAAGATATCCGTAAACAATATGAAGACAATGGCATCGGGCGATGGGCTATTATCGAGAAAGAAACTAATCACTTTATTGGATGGTCCGGATTAAAATATGAAACAATGATTCGAACAGAATTCAACTATTATGACTTAGGATATCGCTTAAAGAAAAAATATTGGGGGAAAGGGATAGCAACTGAAACTGCTATGGCATCTTTGAAGTATGGATTTAAAGAGTTAAACCTCCCCGAGATTTGTGCCGCTGCAGAGATTGAGCACATCGCATCAAATCGCATACTCCAAAAAATCGGAATGAAATTTATTGAAGTTTTTAAATACGATGGCAGCTTGATCAATTGGTATAAAATCAAAAAATCAGATTGGCACTTTCATATTCAGGATGAAAACGCCACATGAAATGAGCCGAAAGGTCTAGTCATAGAGCAACACGGCTCTAAATTGTATCCCCTATAAAATTAGAACTCAACGCTCTGTGTACATGACTTTCTATCCCTGGCCATGAAGTCACAACTAAATGTACTGACATACCTATTTCACTTTGAAGTCATCATTAATATCGTAACTTTAGAAAGAAACAGCTATGTCTTAATTGATCTTATGAAAGACAGCATTCATATCCGCTTCTTCTTTAAAATTATTACAATATGAATTCATATCTCATTCTCGGCGCATTTCTACTGCTCTTTATTTTAGGAGGAATACGCATTATTTTTGAATACAAACGTGCCTTAAAATTCCGATTTGGAAAGTACATCAAGACACTTCAACCTGGTTTTAGATGGATCATTCCAATGGTTGAGACTATTCAGATTGTTGATATCCGTGTCATCACCATCAACATAGACTCTCAGGAAGTCATGACAGAAGACAATGTCCCGTGTAGTATTGATGGTGTGGTATTCTTCAAGATCGACAATCCGGAGAAGGCTGTATTGGAAGTAGAGGAGTACAAGTTTGCCATCTTACAACTGGCTCAGGCTGCCTTGCGAGATGTGTGTGGTAAGGTAGAACTGGATACCATTTTGTCCAAACGTGAAGAAATGGGTAATAATATCAAGACCATCGTCGAAAAAGAAACCAAGGAATGGGGTATCGAGATTATCGATGTAAAAATCAAGGACATCCAACTACCTGAAAATATGAGACGCATGATGGCCAACCAGGCCGAGGCAGAGCGTTCAAGAAGGGCACGTATCATTTTGGCCCTGGCAGAGGAGCAAGCCGCCACCAAATTATTGGAGGCTGGAAAATTGATCGACCAATCGCCTTCAGCAATCAAATTGAGGCTTTATCAGACCTTGGCCACTATTGCCTCCGAAAAAAATTCAACTATAGTCTTTCCTTTCCCTGAAGAAGTACTCCCCAGAATTCCTGGAAAGTCAAAAGAGGTTGAAGAATAGAACTGATTGTATTTGATGAAGAAATTGTGCAAATATGTAGCGAGTTGACTGTGCTACAACCTACTTCTTTGCATATCCGTCATTTCACATAACTTTGGTCACTCAAAATCAACTCTACTATTATGAAATACATCTTCTCCCTCTTATTCGCATGCCTATTCACGTATTCCATTACAGCCCAGGAAACAGAAACGTTAGAAATGGTCGATATCATTAAACAGGAAGGCCTTGAAAATAGCAGGGTAATGGATATTGCCAGCTATGTCACTGATGTATACGGCCCGCGATTGACCGGATCTCCTATGTTGGACAGAGCCACAGAATGGGCGGTAGAAGAATTGAAATCTTGGGGAATGGAGAATGTTCATTTACATGAGTGGGGGCCATTCGGAAGAGGTTGGGAATTAAACCACTTCGAAATGCACGCCCATAGTCCCGGGTACTGGCCTGTGATGGCCTATCCCAAGGCCTGGTCATCATCTGTCTCGGGATCAGGAACTGTAATCTATCTGGACATCACTGAAAAAGAAGACATCGAAAAATACAGAGGAAAGCTAAAAGGTAAATTCATCCTAATGGACACCATCCGCGATGTCAACGAAGGATTTAACCCTGATGCCAAGCGCTATGACGCGGAAGATTTGTTGAAACTCGCCAATGCAGGACCACCCACTCCGCGACCTCGAAGAGGCAATCGGGCAGGACGATTTTCATTGAATCGAGAGATCTGGAAGATGTTGGAAGAAGAGAAACCCATGGCGGTTTTGGATCGAAGCTATAAAGGGAACCTGGGTACAGTATTTGTTTCCGGAGCACGGACAGGAGAAGGAAGTGCTCGTGATGCCGGAAAGGACGTCATACCTCAAATGACACTTTCGGTAGAGCATTACAATCGCATTCACAGAATGATGCAAAAAGGTGTTGAAGTCAAATTGAAAGTTGATATGAAGTCCAAGTACACCAATCCTGATGAGATGGAACATAACATCATCGCTGAAATCCCGGGTACGGATTTGAGTGATCAAATTGTCATGTTCGGAGCCCATTTCGACTCATGGCATACGGGCACCGGAGCAACAGATAACGGCGCGGGATCGGCCGTCATGATGGAAGTAGCGCGTATCCTCCTTGAGACCATCAAATCAAGTGGTATTCAGCCACGGCGCACATTGCGATTGGCATTATGGACAGGCGAAGAGCAAGGACTTTTTGGGTCCAGAAATTACGTGGCTGACAAATATGCTGTCACAGATGATTCAGGATGGACACCACAATCACTCAAACCTGCACAAAAAACAGTATCCGCCTATTATAACCTCGACAATGGAACCGGAAAAATCAGGGGCGTCTACCTTCAGGGGAATGAAGCGGTTGCGCCTATTTTCCGGGATTGGTTGGAGCCATTCGAAGAGATGGAAGCTTCTACCCTCACGCTAAGGAACACCGGTGGAACTGATCACCTCCCTTTTGATGGCGTCGGCATTCCGGGATTTCAATTCATACAGGAACCAATGGCTTATTTCGCTAGAACCCATCACTCCAACATGGATAATTATGATCACCTGGTAGGAGACGATCTGAAACAAGCTGCAACGATCATTGCCTATTTCGTTTGGCAAACAGCACAGCGCGATGAAATGATTCCCAGAAAAGAATTGGACGAGGATTTGCAGAATTAAATGCGAACACAAATAGTCTGCATTTATTCTGAGTAATACATGCTTTAGATCAGGAATACAATTGATCCACCAACGCGTTGTATCCCTATTTTCTATCAGCAAGGATGGCGTTTCATTGAGCTTCCAAAAGTGAAGTAATGATGCTTTTTTTTAATTAATTCGCTTATTCCGGCATGTCTACGGCTCAATCCATGCATCTCAAACTTTAACCCTTCGTTAATCTTCATTTAAAAGTATTTAACAAAGTGTAGGTGTATATTTGAGATACATCACAAACGAAAAACAGGAAGCTCTAATTATTCACAAAATCGAGCAATCGATTTATTAAAAGCACCTGTTATGAGAACGAATATTTTACTAACCCTAATTACTTTTTTATTTGCCAATATTGGTTTTGCTCTCACGGCCCAGTCAGAAGCTGTGACCGGCGAATGGTATAGCACCAGAAACAACCTGGTCATCACAGTCTATCAAAGTCGCAATGGGATTGAGGTCACAAGAAATGATAACAACGAAACGTACTATTACAATTACGTAGACGATCGAACATACGCAGATCGTAGGGGAAATCAATACTATTTTGTCTCCGATCAGGTTATGGAATTTCGGAAGCATGATGGCCGTCAAACCATCTCGTTCTATCGATCAGAAAATGCTGATACATACGATCGAAAAAATGGAGATAATTACAATGATAATCAATATTGGAAATCTCGTCGTGCAGCAGATGTACTGGAAGGAAGGTGGTATCACAGAAATTTCAATAATACATTTAGAATCCACAAAAAAAGACGAAATATTCATGTAAAATATCGCGGTAGCCACCGAACGTATTATCCAATCAGTCATACAACATTTGAAGATAAATATGGCAATCGGATCAAATTAAAAGGTAGAAATCAATTGATATTTTTCAGCCGAAAACATCGACGACCATTGGTTTTTAATCGCTATCCAAATCGAAGGTATGGTTGCGAATAAGCGATCCGATGTCCATTCCTTGAGACCATGCGATCTTCTCTGAGCAC
This sequence comes from Saprospiraceae bacterium, assembly GCA_965249735.1. Taxonomy (GTDB): domain Bacteria; phylum Bacteroidota; class Bacteroidia; order Chitinophagales; family Saprospiraceae; genus JANQSS01. The sequence continues at coordinate 150,289 of CBDFMS010000022.1, forward strand.
GTCTCATATTAGAGTCCGGAAAACGGTGGCTATAGTCGTTCGTATAAAGTAGGTGAAATTCCTCGCTTAGATTCTACTTTTTATCAACCATTACCTAACTTTATTCGTTAGACAAATAAGACTGCGATCTCGTCTGACTAACGCGACCGCTCAATTGACATTACCTTAAATACGAATCCTATGGACAGCACACTTGCCACAGCCAAACGCATACCTCTGGGCGGCGAATTTCTCATTCTTGACAATGATCAGGACATATTCATACCGGAGGAACTCGATGAGGAACAACACATGATCAAAAAGTCCGTTCGTGACTTTGTTAAACAATTAGGCGGCCGCACCAATCTGTTAGAAGAACAACCATCGATGTTGGAAGAAGCCGGTGAATTAGGCCTTGTCGGAGCCCATATTCCCGAGAAATTTGGAGGCATGGAAATGGATAAAAATACGGTATCCGCCATCGTCGAAGAACTCGGAAGAGCTGGGGGTTCCTTCGATACGACCTTTGCTGCACACACAGGTATAGGTATGCTGCCCATCTTGTATTTCGCTTCTGAAGAAATGAAAAACAAGTACTTGCCAGATTTGTGTTCGGGCCAGAAAAAAGCGGCCTATTGCCTGACTGAACCGGGATCAGGTTCGGATGCCCGTGCAGCCAAATCTACTGCAGAATACCATGTCGAAGGAGATTACTATTTGGTAAATGGACAAAAAATCTGGATTTCAAATGCAGGCTTTGCCGATGTATTTACCGTTTTTACACAGGTGACCGGTGATAATGTTCCCGGCGGTAAATCAGGATTTACAGGTTTTATTGTAGATGCTGATTCCCCCGGTATTCGGTTGGGGGCTGAAGAAAATAAACTTGGAATAAAAGGATCTTCCACCCGACAAGTATTTTTTGAGAATGTAAAAGTTCCCGCCAATCAATTACTCGGTGAAATTGGACGAGGTCATATCATCGCCTTCAATATACTTAATATTGGGCGCTATAAACTGGGAAACATGTGCCTTGGAGGAATGAAAAGAATGGTCCATGCCGGAGTTAAATATGCTAATGAACGCCATCAATTTAAAGTTCCTATCGCTTCATTTGGAGCTATTCAATACAAAATCGCTCAACAACAGATCATGTCTTTTGGATTAGAGTCTGCTATTTATCGGGTTTCGAATTTAATGAAAATAAAAAACCAGGAGTTGTTGGATAGTGGTATATCATTTGAAAATGCATTACTCAAATCAGCTGAAGAATATGCCATTGAATGTGCTATTATTAAAGTACATGGCTCCGAAGCACTCGATTATGTTGCAGACGAAAATGTACAAATTCATGGAGGATATGGATATTCCGAAGAATATGATGCCGCTCATTTGTATCGCGACTCGCGTATCAATCGTATTTATGAAGGCACGAATGAAATTAATAGATTATTATCGGTTAAAATGCTCTTGAAACGCGTTATGAAGGGAGAATTAAAAATGACTGATGCGGCCTGGGCAGTCCAAAAAGAGTTAACAAAATTGCCTTCTTTTGATCAGGATACATCTCCACTTGGAGCAGAAAAAAAGGCAGTCGCGAATTTAAAGAAAATTGCATTACTCACAGCTGGTGCTGCTGTAAAATATCAAATGGATGGTAAAATTGACCTGGCTAATAACCAACAGGTCATGACGTATCTCGCGGATATTTTAATTCATACATTTATTGCCGAAAGTAGTTTGTTGCGCGTTCAAAAATTAGCTGGATTAAATGATGCGAATTATCAGTTGAAAGAAACAGCATTGAAAGTAATACTTCATGATAGCCAGGACACCGTTTCTAAGATTGCTCGTGATGCCCTGGCCTCCTTTGCACTTGGTGATGAGAAACGTATCATGCTCATGGGTGTGCAACGCTTTTCTAACTATCCTCCACAAAATGTTGTCGAATTAAGGACAAAATTGGCGCTGGCGGCCATTGAAAAAAATGGCTACGCCTTATTCGATTAATCCGCCGGAACAGCCATTGGATATTGATATTCGTTTATTGAATCATTAGGTACAGGGATATTGTATCCTTCCTCAGGTTATCATTTTACTCATCAAATTCATACTCGAGGCAATCTCACCCAATTATCTTCGCCTCGCTTTATGAGCGATCTCAATGGCCTGCCTTCAAGTTATTATTCTTGAATTAATGCTCTGCCTTGCCGCAGTATTTAACTCTCGATAAAAAATCCAACATTTATCATAATTATAGTCGAACTTTGGAAAGATTCCTGACTTGATCTCTTGACCCTGTGCTTCATTTATTCACTTTAAAACTTAAGAAATGAAACAGAGACATCTACTTCTTATTATTCTTGCGATGATGTTCGCATGGAACGCAAATTCGCAACTCAGCCTTGCTGCCAAGGCTGGTATTAATATCTCATTTTGGAGCTCGAATGATGATGATGTTGGAGCAAAACTTGGCTTTCACCTTTGAGGCGTTGGCCAATATCCTATCAATGATCAGTTTGGTGTAATGGCGGAAATACTCTTTTCCGGGCAAGGAGTCACCGACAAAGACAGTGATGCAAAGGCTATTTTCAATTATCTTAGTATTCCACTTTTGGCCACTTATGCTGTTATGCCCGAGTTAATGGTCCATGCCGGCCTTCAACCATCAATTTTATTATCAGCCAACCAAAAATATGATGATGATAAATTTGATATTAAGGATGAATTCTCATCATTAGACTTTTCTCTTGTATTCGGTGGAGAATATACAATTCAAGAACAAATAGCAGCGGGACTTCGTCTCACTCTAGGTCTAAATGATATTGCTGATGGTGATGTTGGAGAAGCGCGCAATCGTGTAATTCAACTCTATGCCATCTATTTCTTTTACCGCCAATAGACGTATCCTTTTAGTTTTATAGCAGTTGATAAATATTTACTGAAGGATAATAGAAGTCCGGGGTGTAAATTGGTGATTTCGACAAACTGTAGCTTTACTGAATTATCATTGAGTGGGCCAGGTTGTTTATTTAACTGTTCCATCAGATTTTTCATCCTTCAGCTGACCTTTGACCAGAGTCTTTTAGCAGTCTTTCCAAATTCATATATTTGACAATGCATTATAAACTACTAGTTACACTTTTATTTTCTGCTCTTTCCGTCTTCATCTATAGTCAGGACGATCCACTTCCTCGTTATATGACCTCATCAGAGGAAGGTCAGATGGTGGAATATTTGACCAATGCTGTACAGACGACGGCTCGCACACCCAACTTACCTCATAACCCGCGTGCGATGGCAGAGTGGGAAGAGATGCAAGGTATTGTCATTTCGTGGTCCAATAGTTTTAGGCAAATACAAGCCGAAATTGTCCGACATGCACGAGAGGAAGTTACAGTGTATATTAATACCACGAATCAATCTCAAGTAACATCATATCTCGATCTTGTCAATGTAGATTATACTTCCAATGTAGAATTCATCAATGCCTCTTATAATTCGCTCTGGATTCGGGATTACGGACCAAATCCCGTTTATATAAATGAAGTGGATTCGCTGGTCATCGTGGATTGGATCTATAATCGGCCGAGGCCTCTTGACGATCAAATACCACAGGCCGTCGGAAATCATTTGAATATTCCGGTAATTCAAACCAACAACCAACCTGATGACCTGGTCCACACAGGAGGTAATTTTATGAGCAATGGAAATGGGCAAGGATTTTCATCGAATTTGGTTTTGGATGAAAATGGACCTAATAATAACTGGGGTATATCCAATCATAGTGAAGATGAAGTCGATGCCATCATGGAAAATTATATGGGCATTGACGAATACATTAAAATGATAAACCTACCTTATGACTTAATTCATCACATTGACATGCACATGAAAATGATCGATGAAGAAACGATCGTCGTTGGAAAGTATCCAGAAAGTGTTGCTGATGGTCCTCAAATAGAAGCAAATCTGCAGTATGTTCTCGATAATTTTCAATCTACTTTTGGTCGGCCGTTTAATATTATCCGTATGCCTATGCCTCCGGATTTTAATGGGCAATTTCCTGATCAAAACGGTGATTATCGCACGTATGCCAATGCTATGTTTGTAAATAAAACCGTGCTCGTTCCGGTGTACGAAGAACAATATGATACGACGGCCTTACGCATTTGGCAGGAAACACTGCCGGGTCATGACATAGTCGGAATCAATTGTAACAGTATCATACCATTAAGTGGTGCTTTACATTGCATTATCAAAGAGATCGGCGTTGTTGATCCAATATGGATCTTACATCAACCTATTGTTAATCCACCAATTGATGTACCAGATGCATGGCAAGTTAGTGCACAAATAAAGCACAAAGACAACATCGATGCAGCCGATTTAATTTATTCATTGGATGGCGGATTAATTTATTCCACTATCTCCATGACAAAAAATGGATCAAATTGGGAAGCTTCAATTCCAATTACAAATCAAGAGGTTATCTATTATATCGAAGCTACTTCTGAAAATGGAAAGGTTATTCAAAAACCACTCACGGGAGATCGCGGTGGCGGATGGCGCTTTCAATCTGAAATAGTAGGTACCAATCAATTGATTAATGAACATGTTACGGTAGGTTCTGTTTATCCAAATCCAGCCGCTGCCATTACAGCTATACCAATTTCAGTTGACGAAAAACAACATATCCGCATTAGTCTCTTAGATGTCACCGGAAGAGTAATCGATTTATTGTACAACGATAAATACTACACACATCAGGATCATATTTTTTTTGATGCAGGACGATATACGCATGGATCCTATTTTCTACAGATTCAATCAGGAAATGAATTTGATATACAAAAATTAATAATTAAGTAGACTATGTCCGTACAAACGATTCCGAAATCTACTTTTACTTTTTTAAAAAAACTCAATAAAAATAATAATCGTCAATGGTTCAATGCCCATAAGGATGGTTTTAAAAAAGAAGAACAGTACGTAAAGGACTTTTATGCCTCAATCCGTGATGGGATGGAAAAATTCGACCATATTGAACATCACCGTGTTCACCGGATCTATCGTGATATTCGTTTTTCGAAAGATAAAACACCTTATAAATCCCATTTCTCAGGAGGTTTTAAGCGCGCTACCAACTTTAGGCGGGGCGGATATTATCTGCATTTGGAGCCTGGCAATTCACTCGTTGCAGGCGGATTTTTTGGTCCAAATAAAGATGATCTCCTGCGTATCCGTCGCGAAATTGAAATAGACGCAGCTCCGTTGATCACAATAATGAACAAACCTTCGTTCAAAAAACACTTTGGTGAAATTCAGGGTGATGGGGTTAAGACAGCTCCCAAAGGCTTTTCCAGGGACCACTCACATATCGAGCTATTGCGAAAAAAACAATTTTACTTCGTCCATCATTTTAATGATAAAGAGGTATTCGGACAAGATTTCAGCAAAAAAGTATTGGTATCATTTAAATTGCTCATTCCCTATTTCGATTTTATGTCCGAGACGTTGACTACAGATCTCAACGGACAATCAATCATCTAATCGCCATACTGAGAATATCTTTTACCAATTGGAATAGGAGCCTTATTTCAAACGCAATAATCAGAGTATTTCCTTATGAATGATATCGGTAATATAATGTGGATACCTGGCCCAATTAAAATGATCGAGTTTGATTCCATCTTCCATTTTTAGTGGCATATTTATATGCTTTTTCCGATTTGCGTGATCGAATTTGTCGAGTGAGTAGTTCACTGCGGATTCAGGAGCCAATCGATCCGCATGAAAGGAGATCGATAATAATAATCCGGAATAGCTTTTTTTGGCGCCGCGATAATTAAACGCATCCCCTTTCAGAGAAAAACCTCCACGCCGCACTGCCCTGCCCCAATCTCGTATGACGGTACAGCTTTCCCTCTGAGCAAATCCGAATACGTTTCCGGGAAAATGTCCGATTACAAAACTCACAGGATAAACCAGTTTAGAAGCAAGAAGCAAGCCTATTGCATGTGTTCCCTTCCACATTTTGTAATAAGGATCACTTGAGCCCACAGCAACCACACCATCGATTAGTTTTGGATATCAGGCGGCTACCAAATGTCCCACTTGACCTCCCATGCTATGTCCAATGATGAAGACTTGCTCGAAATTGTGGGATTGACGTAACCAGGTCACCCAATACTGAATTTCCTGAACCAGGCGGGCATATCCCCAATCCTGTCGGCGACCGGCAATAATAGAAGATTGTCCATGGCCACGCCAATCAATTGAAGCTACTGCACAGCCATGCGTAGCCATTTTCTCACAAAACCCGGCATAATATGAGGCCCGCACGCCCATAGCCGGAAGCACAACAAACACCTTGGAACTACCGGGTTCAGTATTCCACAAAGACAAGACATTTATTGATCCATCCTCCAACGTCTTGCTATAACTGGATTCTGAGATAAGTTCAACCATCTTTTTGAAAAAGCATATGAATCGTGAAGGTAAAAAAATCCCGAAGTGATCTGATGACTAAGTCATCAGATCACTTCGTGCCGAAAAGCCTACTTTTGCACGCTAAAATTTTCAGCAATTTTTTTATGCAATCAATTAGAAATATAGCCATCATAGCGCACGTCGATCACGGCAAAACGACACTGGTCGATAAAATTATCGATGAATGTAAAGTGCTCGATGAACGTATCGAGCGTACTGAACTGCTTTTGGATAGTAATGACCTGGAGCGTGAACGTGGAATCACCATCTTGTCAAAAAATGTATCCGTCAACTATCGCGATGTTAAGATCAATATCATTGACACACCTGGTCACTCCGACTTTGGAGGTGAAGTGGAACGGGTACTCAAGATGGCTGATGGCGTTTTATTACTCGTTGATGCGTTTGAAGGTCCGATGCCACAGACACGATTTGTCCTTACAAAAGCGATTGAACTCGGGTTGAAACCAATCGTCGTTGTCAATAAAGTAGATAAAGAAAATTGCACGCCGGAAGATGTTCAGGGCGATGTATTCGATCTTATGTTTAATCTAGATGCCACCGACGACCAAATGGATTTTGAAACGATTTTTGGGTCAGCTAAAAATGGTTGGATGAGTTATGATTGGAAAGAACAAACAAATACTATTACACCATTATTAAATTGCATCATCGAGCAAATTCCTGAAGCACCCCAATTCGATGGTCCGCTTCAAATGCAAATAACTTCCATTGACTTTTCCAGTTTCACCGGTCGAATCGCAATAGGCAGGGTATTTAGAGGAGAATTAGTTACAGGGCAAGATTATGCTTTAATTAAAAAAGATGGGTCCATAAAAAAAGTAAGGGCCAAGGAAGTTTTTGAATTTTTAGGATTAGGTAAAAATAAAATAGACAGCATGCGCAGTGGTGACATTTGCGCAATTAGTGGAATTGAAAACTTCGAAATTGGTGACACCATTGCTGATTTGGAGCAGCCGGAGGTTCTACCGCGTATTGAGGTTGACGAACCCACTATGAGCATGTTGTTTACCATCAATAATTCACCATTTTTTGGTAAAGAAGGAAAATTTGTAACATCACGGCACCTACGCGACCGGTTGTTTAAAGAAACAGAAAAAAACCTGGCCCTGCGTGTCGAAGAAACAGATCGGGAAGACCGCTTTAATGTCTATGGCCGTGGAATATTACACTTATCCATATTAATCGAAACGATGCGTCGGGAAGGCTATGAATTGCAGGTAGGAAAGCCGCAAGTCATCGTAAAAGAAATAGATGGTACAAAATGCGAACCAATTGAGACATTGGTGATCGATATCCCACAAGATCATTCCGGAAAAGCAATCGAGTTAGTTACCAATCGAAAAGGAACCATACTCGTGATGGAACCAAAAGGTGATCTGCAGCATCTTGAATTTGAAGTACCATCTCGTGGCTTGATCGGTTTAAGAAATATCATGTTGACATCAACAGCCGGAGAGGCCATAATGACCCATAGATTTAAAGCATATGAAGCTTTTAAAGGAGATATTCCAAGTCGTTTGAAAGGTTCTCTCGTTTCGATGGAACAAGGACAGGCATTGGCTTTCGCACTCGATCGTCTGCAAGATAGAGGCCGGTTTTTTGTAGGCCCGGGCGATCAAGTCTATAAAGGGCAAGTCGTCGGTGAGCATACCAGAGAAAATGACCTGGAAGTGAATGCCATTAAAGGCAAGAAACTCACCAATATGCGCGCATCAGGATCTGACGATTCTGCCAAACTTGCACCCAAAACCGTTTTCTCTCTTGAAGAGGCCATGGAATATATTAAAGAAGATGAGTATCTTGAGGTGACGCCACTTAGCATTCGAATGCGTAAAATAGGATAAGCGAGATACGCAACTTCTAATTTGTCACAGATGATAAATTGAATTGATACGTGAATTTCTTATACCATCGGATCGAACTATTAATAAAATGAATTGCTGTCAGCCATCAATGTTATTTCGGTGATTTTAATTCACACCATATCAACTATTTATTTTGAATCAATTTAACGCACTTGGCCTGTCAGCTGAATTAATTTCAGCCCTTGATGACCTGAATATTCATTCTCCAACAGAAATTCAGGCAAAAGCAATTCCACAATTACTTGAATTCGATCCGGATTTTATTGGTGTCGCCCAAACAGGTACCGGAAAAACAGCGGCTTTTTTATTGCCTCTTCTTCAATTGGTAAACCCTTCGGAGCGCAAGACCCAAGCCTTGATTGTCGCACCTACACGTGAGCTTGTGCAGCAAATTCATGCAGCTTTTAATTCATTTAAAAAATATCTGCCCAGGATTTCCAGTGAGGTTGTTTATGGCGGTACACCTGTTTACAAACAAGTGACCCAATTGAAAAAAAAACCGCCCCAAATCCTTATGGGTACGCCGGGACGCCTCATCGATCTCATCAAACGTAAAGCCATCAATCTCAGTACCTGCCGGTATCTGATTCTCGATGAAGCTGATGAAATGTTGAATATGGGGTTTCAGGAAGATGTGGATGAAATATTAAAACATACCAGTGAGGACAAGAAAATCTGGCTATTCTCCGCCACCATGCCTGCACCTATTCGCAGCTTGATTAAGAATTATATGGAAAGTCCGTTGGAGGTCCGGGTGCGGGCCCAACAGCGGACAAATGAAAATATCCAGCACGAATATATTTTAGTTGATCGTCGGGATAAATTAGAAGCGCTCAAACGTATCATCGACTATATCGAAGAATTGTATTGTGTGATTTTTTGTAAAACCAAAATGGATACGCAGGAATTGTCCGATGCGCTTAATCGCGATGGATATAAAGCCAGTGCGATTCACGGCGACTTGTCACAACAACAGCGCAACCAGGTATTACGTGCATTTAAATCCGGAGCAGTTAATATTTTAGTCGCTACCGATGTGGTAGCTCGTGGTATTGATATTGATGACCTGACTCATGTCATCCATTATACCCTGCCATTAGATCGGGAGTATTACACCCATCGAAGTGGCCGCACAGCTCGTGCAGGTAAAACAGGCACATCATTATCAATTATCTCTCCTGCGGATCATTCCCGGTTACGTCGATTTGAATCTTCACTCAAGATCAATATTCAAAAAATACCTGTTCCTAAACGTTCGGAAGTAGAGAATAAACGTATCGATAACTGGATCGATCAGGTTGCCCAATCCGAAATCTTCATCTCTGGCTTTTCAGAGAATGCTATTGCCTTATTAGAAAATTTCACAAAAGAAGAATTGCTTGCTAAAATAATTTCACGTGAAATAGGTCAGGCCAAGGATGTAAAGGGAAAAGACGATCTAAATTTACAGGCACGATCACATTCATCATCCAAATCACGATCTACATCACGCAAAAAATCCGAAAGGCGAGGCGGGAAGCAAAGTGCCTATACTCAGGTTTTTATTAACCTTGGTAAAATTGACGGTATTGACAAGAGAACCCTGCTAAAAATTATTTGTAATGAATCCGGCTATTCGAAAAATGAAGTCGGAAATATAAATCTTCATAAGCGGCATAGCACGTTTGAACTTAGCAGTAAAAAGGCCAAACACATTGAAAAGGATTTCAAAAAAATGAAATACAAAGGACGTCGAATCAATGTGAAAAGAGATTAGTACCGTTTACATACCTCGCTATATTGCTTGTCTTGAATACACTTTAATCCGCACAGATTAATATTTCAAGTATCTTCACATTTCATGAATATCGCACTTATAGAACCCTTTTATGGCGGATCGCACAAGCAATGGTGCGACGGTTTCAAGCGATTTAGCAAACATTCTATAACAATATTTTCATTGAGCCCGCATCATTGGAAATGGCGTATGCATGGTGCTGCTATTCCATTGGCACGAAAATTTCTCGAACATGAAACTAATTTTGATCTTATCATCGCAAGTGATTTTCTAAATGTCGGTTTGTTTCGTAGTCTCATACAAAGTTCAGGTCAAATTCCTATTGTCCTATATTTTCACGAAAACCAAATTACATATCCGTGGAGTCCTGATGATCCTGATGTAATTTATCAGCGCGACCATACTTATGGTTTTATTAATTACACATCAGCTTTAGTCTCCGATCATATATTCTTTAATTCTGCTTATCATCTGAATTCTTTTATTTCGAACCTACCAGGTTTTCTAAAACAATTTCCGGATAACAGAAGTTTAGAAACGGTAGATTCGATTCAGGCAAAATCTGAGGTGCTGCCTTTGGGCCTTGATCTGTCTATACTCAATGCGAATAAAGAATCCGTAATAAAACCAAACGACCCTGTCCTCTTGTGGAATCATCGCTGGGAGTATGATAAAAATCCACAAGATTTTTTTGAAGCATTATTGGCTCTCAAGGCGAAAGAAATTAATTTCAAATTGGTCGTTCTGGGTAAGGAGATGAAAGCTTCACCGGATATTTTCCAATTGGCAAGAATAAAATTGGCCGATCACATCCTTCACTGGGGCTATTGTGAAGACGTGGCAGAATATGCGTACTGGCTCTGGCTGGCAGATATTGTTCCTGTGACATCCAATCAAGACTTTTTTGGCATTAGCGTTGTGGAGGCCATCTATTGTAATTGTTGGCCACTTTTACCTATGCGATTAGCATATACGGAGCATTTTGACGAAATCGATAACGCTCATGTTTATGCCGATCAACAGGAATTGGTGCAAAAATTAGAAGCCTGCTGTCTAGATCTACCCGGCCTCCGAAATAGACCTATCAAGAGTCGAGTGAACGGCTATGATTGGAGCCGGATGGCATCGATCTACGATATTCGATTCGAATCAATGATCTAATCAAGCATACTTGGTTGACACCCAAACTTCATAAATGTCCATACAACAATTCATAGGACGATGAGTTATGAATAGTACAAATTAAACCTATCGCTATGCATAACAAACCGTTCTTGTTCTTCGCCATATTAGCCGGAGCATTCATCTTGCTGATCTCCTTATTCAGCTTTGATTCTCCTACACTACCTGGATCAATTTTATCTCCTTTACATTCTGAATATACAATTGACTATTGGGACGAAGGTCTGGCTGAAGTATCTCGATATACATTAGAGCAGAACAGGTATCAGGATGTTCATCCAGGTGAGGTGGTTATGATTTTTGTTAAGGAAGATTTTTTGACAGCTAAGCAGGTGAAGAGTGAATCTTCTTCTCTTAAGCGATCTACGCCTATTTTAAAAAATATCATGTTGAAAAAATTTACTACAGGTTTATATGACTATACGATGTCCACCAATGTATTTTCAGCATTTGATCAAAATAAGTTTCCGGGTGTATTTAAGATTCAAAGTTTATCTACGGAATGGTGTGGTTCGACCTATACGCAATTAAATCATCGGGACAATGCCTATGAAGTAGAATTGCGATCATATTTTGAAAATGAAGGTGACCAACACACACAGATTAAAGATGTATTAACAGAGGACGAAATATTTAATTTAATCAGATTAAATCCAGACGGTCTTCCTATTGGTGAATTGGAATTAATTCCGGCGACACAATACAGTCGTTTATCCCATCTACCTATCGGATCTTATAAAGCTACAACTCAACTAAGTTCATACGAAGGAAAAGAATTTGACGAAAAATCCATTCATGTGTATCAACTGGATCTGAAAAAAATGAATCGATCGGTGCGTATCTATTTCGAGCGCAGTTACCCACATCGTATCCTCGGCTGGGATGAATCTTTTCCCTCCATGTTTGACCGTCAACCACGGACAACCAAGGCAAGACTTAGTCATCAAATTCGAAAAGATTATTGGAAATACAATCGTCTCGACAACCAAGGCCTTCGGGCTGAATTAGGTCTAAAATAATAGCTTAGAATTAATTATCCTTCGTGAAATATCGCACTAAAGATGGACTAGCTTTTTTCTTCCTTCAATGCCCGACGCAATATTTTACCAACATTAGTTTTGGGTAATTCATCCCTAAATTCAATTGATTTAGGAACTTTATATTTAGTCAGACTTTCACTGGCCCAGGCAATAATTTCTTCTGCCTTGACATGTTTATCTTTTCGTACGACGAAAGCCTTGACTACTTCCCCTGATTTTTCATGCGGTACACCTATGACTGCTACTTCCAACACTTTAGGATGTGTCGCAAGGACGTCCTCAATTTCATTTGGATACACATTAAATCCGGAGACATTAATCATGTCTTTTATTCGATCTACTATGACAAAGTATCCACCCTCAATCATCTTCCCTACGTCTCCGGTGATCAACCAATCATCTTTAAAAACATTGTCAGTTTCTTCCTGACGATTGTAATAGCCTTTCATAACCTGAGGCCCTCTAACATAGATCTCCCCTTCTTCGTGCAGGTCGGCTTCGCTGCCATCTTCTCTGACAATTTTTACTTCGGTCGAAGGTACAGGCAGGCCAATTGAGCCTTCAATCCCTGACCCGTCAATCGGATTTACCGTGGCCACGGGTGCTGTTTCCGTCAAACCATACCCCTCTGATATGGAACATCCCGTCATTTCCTTCCACGCCCTTGCTACACTTGTTTGCAAGGCCATTCCTCCCGCTACACAAACACGCAAACTACTATAGTCAACTTCCTGAGCAGGTTTATAATTTAATAATCCATTAAACAACGTATTTACACCAGTCATTAAACTGACCGGATATTTATTAAAGGCATCAACGATGGTGCCCAATTTCCTTGGATTTACAATATAAATCGTATGAGCACCGAAACTCATCATGGCACAACAATTGACGGTAAAAGCAAAACTATGATACATGGGTAATGGGCAAAGTGCAATTTCTTTTCCTTCAGTGAGAAATGGTTCCATGCAAGCCCGAATTTGCAACACATTTGCAATGATATTTTTATTGGTCAACATTGCGCCTTTTGATATACCGGTCGTTCCCCCTGTATATTGATGAAGAATAACATCATCAGGCTGCTGTGGAAATTCCTGTAATGAGAATTTTTTTCCTGCACTAAGTGCTTGCTTGAAGGAGACCGTATTAGGAATTGAATATTTTGGAACCAGTCGTTTAAAATATTTCACCACTGTATTGACCATCGCACCTTTTACCATGCCCAACAACTCACCAATAGATGTTACGATTATAGTTTTAATCTCGGTTTGAGGTAGAACTTTTTCCAGGTTATGAGCAAAATTATCGGCTATGACAATGGCCTTGACACCGGATGATTGAAACTGATGCAACATCTCACGTGGTGTATAAAGGGGATTCGTATTCACAATAATTAATCCCGCCTTTAAGGCTCCGAACGTAGCAATTGGATATTGAAGGAGGTTGGGCATCATAAGAGCAATCCGATCACCGGCTTCAAGTCCGCGACTTTGCAGATATGCACCAAATTGCGTACTCTTTTTATCAAGATCTCGGTAGGAAATAGTTGCACCCATGCATGTAAATGCAGGAGATTTGTCATACTTCTCTGCGTGCTTCTCGAATAATTCTACAACGCCACAATACTCTTCCGCATTGATATTTGCAGGTACACCGGATGGATAATTTTTAAGCCAGGGTCTTTCTTCAAACATATCTTCATGTTTATGAGAAGTGTATAAATATATCTTGCAATATACCGAAAGAACCGCTTTTGTACGCCTTGATCAACTAGAAATCGAACTGATGGTGGACATCGACTTAGGCCCTCAATTGAATGCGCATACCTGCGATGAGTTCTTTTGACTCAATTTTGGGTAATTTATTAAAATCTTGAGGTGCAACCTGTGTTTTGATGGGAATACCTTTGAGAATAGTAATATGTTTATCCTGCATGGACTGCTCATGCTGAAATGCTGAACGTGTTTGAGTGGATTGCTCAGTAGCAATTTGGTAATATCGACAAGTCTCCGGATTAGAACGGATAGATTGAATGGATTTCCATAAAATTTCATTTGTTAGTGGTACAGGCTTATAATCCCGAATTAAAAATCGCCCTTCAGTCAATGAAAGCGGAAGATCAATCAACATGCCATGATCGACATGCAAGGAAGGCAAATTATTCCAATATTTTAATTGTCTTATTTCAATATTAAATATTTTTGCAACGGTAAATAAATTCTCTTTGTGCTGCACCAGGTATTGCAAGTGCAAATAAATATTCTGAAGCGTATCCGAATAGTTGGAGTGGAACCATTCCATTTCAGTCAATTGAGACAATTTCACAAAGTCAGAACGCTCGAGCGTATCGCGTAATTGATAATAATATTTAAGACATCGATTAGGCAAGATTAAATTATAACCGCGCGGTGATTCCGGGATATAATCTCGTTTATACATAGGATTAATAAATTTTAAAGTATCAATATCAATTTTCATTAATTTAGCCACATCTTTCAAATAAACTTTGTGGTTAAATATTTTTACTTGTGATGTAAAATGAAAATCCGGATGAGATCGTTCAGGAATAAATCCATGCTTATTGAAGTCTGAAAAGACATAAGTTGCCGCGATGAAAGCCGGAATATAATTTGACGTCTCCCGAGGTAGATCTTCACGCAAACTCCAATAATCTGTTTTACCTGTTTTGTCCATGATCTTGCCAATTCGATTTGGACCTGCATTGTATGCAGCCAACGTCAATTCCCAATCACCAAAACGATCGTATAATTTAGCTAAATATGATAAAGCCGCATCAGTCGATTCGTACGGATCTTTTCGTTCATCGACGGAGTGATACATGCGCACACCCAGGTCTCGAGCTGTGGGTGGCATAATTTGCCAAAGGCCCACTGCACCCGACCGTGATTTTGCATGTGGACTCAAGGCCGACTCCACAATGGCCAAATATTTTAATTCTTGAGGAAGATTATGTTCTTCCAACTTCTTCTCAATTATTGGAAAATACAACATCATACGTCGAACAACCGACTCACTTTTTTGTCTGCCGTTCACCAAATAGTTACGTAAATATGACTCAACCTCAGACGTGTAGCGCATGTCCACGATATTTGGCATCGACGTCAAATCATCATGTAGAAAAGATTTATCGAAATAATAATCACCGTCAGCAGCTAACGTGACAATCGAAAATGTCTGTGAGACACTAAAGAAAATCAACACCAATGCGGTTTTGAGATTCAACGATATGATAAGTTTATTCGACAAGATTCAGTGAGATTAATACAAAAGTACAAGAGTGCTATGACTTCAACATCATTTCACGAAAGCATCTTGAAATAAATAATTGTTAATGTAGGATGTCGATAATCGCTTCAAGCGATTTTTGTTCCTGTTCACCCGTATCCATGTTCTTGAACATCAATGTATTGGCTTTCATTTCATCACTACCTGCCAGACCAACAAAAGGAATATTCCGGTCATGTGCATATTTCATCTGTTTTTTCAATTTGACCGGACTGGGATAAATTGATGATGGAATACCTGCTGCTCTCAACTTCATGACGCAAGAAAACGCATAGTGATGCGAATCTTCATCAAGGGCGACTAACATGATTTTAGTACGTTGTTGAATAGATGTTGGAAATAAATCTAATTCCTTCATCACGTCATAAATTCGTGCAGCTCCAAAACTTATTCCTACACCGGAAACGCCTTTCAAACCAAATACACCAGTCAAGTCATCATATCGACCTCCACCACCTATACTACCAATTTTTACATCCGGACACAGCACCTCAAAAATACAGCCTGTGTAATAATTTAATCCTCGCGCCAAAGACCAGTCAAATTCTATTTTATTATGAAATTTATCATTTTGAAAATATAACTGAATGGTTTGAATTTCATTAATTCCTAAACGGCCTACCTCTGATTTTTTTAATTGCTCTTTAAGATATTCTACATCTTTACTTTCAATTAATTTAAAAGCCGTATTTATTTGGTCTTGGGATAATCCGGATTCAACGAATTGTTTGCTAACACCATCCTTGCCAATTTTATCCAATTTATCCAGAATTACTGTAAATTGTTGAAAATTCTCAACTCCAATAGTTTCGGCGACTCCTTCAAGGATTTTTCTATTATTTATTTTAATTACTACAGGAATTCCAAGTCGATTAAATGCATCATCATAAATATGGACTAATTCCGCTTCATAAACGAGCGCGTGGCTTCCAATGATATCGACGTCGCATTGATAAAACTCCTGGTAGCGTCCTTTTTGTGGACGGTCAGCACGCCAAACCGGTTGAATCTGATACCGCTTGAATGGAAATGTCAACTCATTTTGATGCATCACTGTATATCGCGCCAGCGGCACGGTGAGATCATATCGCAAACCGCGTTTGCTGATGTGTGGAAGTAATGATTGGCTTTCCGCCCTGGAGACGATGTCGGGATCTACCTTTCCCAAAAAATCACCATTGTTCAAAATTTTAAATAAGAGGCGGTCTCCTTCTTCTCCATATTTCCCTGTAAGTGTTTGCAAGTTTTCAATAGCCGGTGTTTCAATCGGGACAAAGTCGAACAGTTCGAAGATGTCACGCAGCGTATCGAATATATACTGACGACACAGTACCTCATTTGGTAAAAAATCCCGCGTACCTTTTGGAATGGATGGTTTCATTATGCGTCAGCAAATTGTTTCAAAAATCGAATGTCGTTCTCAAATAACATGCGGATATCGGGAATACGATAAGAAAACATGGCTTGCCGTTCGATTCCCATACCAAATGCAAATCCCGTATATTTTTCACTGTCTATTCCGCAATTATCCAACACCGCGGGATCTACCATTCCGCACCCTAATACCTCTAACCAGCCGGTCCCTTTGGTGATGCGATAATCGATTTCATTTTCCAATCCCCAGTACACATCCATTTCGGCACTAGGCTCAGTAAATGGAAAATACGACGGCCGCAATCGGATCTTAATATCGTCGCCGTACATCTCGCGCGCATAGTACAACAGTGTCTGCTTCATATCAGCAAATGAAACACCTTCATCGACATACAAGCCTTCAACCTGATGAAATTGACAATGAGATCTGGCGGAAATGGTCTCGTTTCTGTAGACACGCCCCGGAGCAATAATCCGGATAGGAGGCTCGCTTTTTGTCATGACACGCGCCTGTACGCTGGATGTATGTGTCCTTAAGACGTGATTCAAGTCTCCTTTGATATAAAATGTATCCTGCATATCACGTGCCGGGTGGTTCTCCGGCGTATTCATCGCCGTAAAATTGTGCCAGTCATCTTCTATTTCCCGCTCCTCTGCCACTGTAAAGCCTATTCGTTGAAACACATCAATGATTCGATTCATGACAATATCAATGGGATGTCGTGCACCCTGAGGTATTGGATAAGGGGGTAAGCTCAGGTCAGGCCCGTCGCTTGCTGCACCCGCATCGCTCGCAGACACCCGGTTCTTCGCATTTTCAAACTTCTTCTCGGCAGCTTGCTTCAATGCATTTACCCGCTGTCCATACGCTTTCCGTTCCTCTGCAGCCACTTCTCTAACGTGTTGAAAAAGAGGTTTGATGGCATTTTTCGAACCCAAAAATCGAATCCGAAACGCCTCCAAGGCCTCCACATCCATTATATCGTATGCTTCAAGTTCCGAAGCCATCGCATCTATGGTTTCCCAGGCGTTCATTTTTTCCGTTTTATGAGACGCAAAGGTATTGCTTTGTCAGGAGATGAAAATGTGAGAATGTGAGAACATGAGAATGCCAGAACATGAGACCTTGAGAGCATGAGAATGTGAGAATTGATCTATATTAAGAAACACCCTGTTTCGGGACAATCCGCTTGACCTATGTCAATGGTTTTCAATTTAATCCTACTTCACAATAAGATGTGGTATACATTATAAATGTAATCGAAAAGGAACTTAAAATAACCACTAAAACAACTTGATTATGACTACAGCACACCACGGCAAGCAATTATTTTGAAACGTTGAGATCCTTTCTCTGTGACAGGAATATAACCCTTCAAATCTCCATTCAATAATTTCTTGCCTTGAAAAAGGACTTATTTCATAACACGATAATTCTCCGTCATGAAAAATTCGAAATTATTATTGCTATCCATTCTCTCGATCATTCTAATGTCTGCATCCGGTGCACAAGAAAAACCTGTCAGTAACGGAATCGACTTCAGATACATCGCGATCAAAAATGAATATGCTCTAGTCGATTATTACAAAACCGGTAGTGCCTCTCTCTTTAGTGATTTAACGCACAACTCTATATCTACAACACCATTTCTTAACCATCCCATTTTTAGAAGAACTAGACGTGCGTATTGCAAAAATGAATGGCACGATGACTTACATGTTCATGACGTCGATTATATCGATATGAAAAAGATCTACATAAATGCAAATACTGCTTTTTGCTGTTCGTCATATTTAGCAAGCACAAAAACTCCAAAATTTATTATCACGGCACCCCAGCTCAGCTCGGGCATGGGCAGTCATGTTGAGTATTATTATTTAATAAAAACCATACCGACATCGAATACTGGACCCATAATGACTTTCACTCTTAACCTATAAAAACAAATAATTATGAAACACTTAAAAGCAATGCTCACACTATTATTCATGGCCGCAATATTATCAACGGGTTTAGCCCAAAACATCATCATTAAAGCAGGACCCAGTTTTGTCAATATGAAATTTAAATCGGACATGAGCGAGGAAGATATTGATACGGATATAAGAACGGGTTATCACATCGGTATCGCGTTAGAAACACCTATCTCTGAAAACCTGTTCTTCGAACCCGGTTTGCTGGTTTCGACCAAGGGTTGGACATACAAATATGAAGACAACGACTACGGATACTACAGTATTAAAACCACCATGAGTCCCGTCTATATTGACATTCCATTAAGGGCTAAATCCTATTTCGGGAATGGAAAAGCGAAGTTTTATGGCGCCCTGGGACCATATGTTGGAATAGGAGTCGGTGGAAAAACAAAATATGAAATAAAAGATCAATTCAGCAAAGAAACGGATTCTGAAGACATTGAATGGGGTTCAAATGAAGATGAAGATTTATTAGAAACACTTGATTTTGGATTAACCGCAGGCGCCGGCGTACAGATAAAATCGTTTCAATTTGAGCTCTATTATGACCTTGGGCTGCGCAATATTTCGTCATACAAGGACGGAGATACCTCCATTAAAAATAAAGTATTTGGAATTTCCGTCGGTTATCTATTTGCAACCGGTAAAGCAATGTAATTTTCAAGCTCTTTCTTGACTGCAGGTTAAAAATGATTTCTCTATTAAACGAATAACACCTAAATGCGCACTATGAAAAGAATATACAGATCGGGTCGAGACAACTCGAACGTCACGCGATACATTATTGCGATAAGTCAACTACTGATCCTGGAAACGGCGCTCGAGTCCGGCTTTCTATCTTTTGTGTATGATTTAAATTGTCCGAAAGCTGCGAATGGAATCAGGTTTCAATGAAGCACTATCGTGGGTCGCTAGTGGGGAAGTTAGAAAACTTAGATAACTGAGCATTGAGGTAGTCTACAACTTCTAAAATGCATCCTTGACCTATGGTAAGAAATTGATGCTCTATCATGATTTCCGCACATCATAACTATAGAAGTATGAAATTTAGATAAGAAAGAAAACCAGGATAAATAATCGATAAACATTGACAGTGACAAATAAAATATCACCACAGACGGATCCTTGAGTATTCAAAATCGAAAAGCCTGGCTCCGCTGAAGACGACAGATTGTTCATATTCTAATACGATGACATGAAAAATCTTAAATATATTCTGTTCTCGTTCCTGCTAGCGACTACCTGGTTGACGTCTCATGCTCAAATTTACGCGTATCACTTCCCAACCTATCATGCAGAAGTCAATTCATTCAACAAAATGGATTCAATAAACCAAGCCGACGGTGTCGGAATTCAACTCAGCCATTTCGACAAATATCCTCTCGTAAAGAATATATTTTCTGCGCCTGTCATTGCCTCCTCGGAAAATGTCGACCACTTTGAACTTCCGAGCAATTATGATTATGAGTGCGACTTCTCTCTAATTGATGCTGAAGGATTGCTCTTTCAAGTTTTTGTTTCCGTTAAATATGATCTTCCTTATGCACCTGACGAGATTCCTTATTACTATTTAAACGATTCGCATTCCGAAATGAAAAATGGAGGATATATAGACGAAACCACACACCCAAATATTTATAGAACATTTAAAAAGAAAAAAAGTGATGACAACTAAATTATTTCTAACTGGCGCCTTGATTATATTTCTTTCTTATGTAGGACTAACACAAACAATTGCACTAAAAGCCGGCCCCAATTATGCTATGACGAAATTGAATCGAAGTGAATATGGGGATGTTAGTAGAATTCTTGGATTTCATATCGGTGCTACTACTCACTTTCGATTATCACAACATTATGCTCTTGAGTGCGATATTTTGATTTCGCAAAAAGGATTTAACTCAAACTATATCATAAGTTCACCTCCCGGTCAACTTGCGACTAACATACAAGCCAAAATGACTTACCTGGATATCCCCTTACGGATAAAAGGATACGTCAAAAATGACGGGCTTAACATATACTTATTTACCGGACCATATGTAGGCATAGGGATAGGTGGAACAATCCAATCAGAAACTATAAGGCTCCATAAATACTGGGATCATTGGAACTATCCAGACTTCGATTTTACCACAGGTGAAGAGTCCACTAATAAAAAAATAGCGTGGGGTAATGGTCCGAATGACGACTTCAGTAAAATTGATTACGGTGCTGTCGTAGGCTTTGGTATTGAGCGTAAATTCTTCAGGATCGATGTGGCCTACTGCCTGGGTCTTGAAAACATTTCTCCAAAAAGCACTCTATTGCACACATTCAAAAATAGGAGCTTAACCTTTTCCATTTCGTATGTTTTTCAAAATAAATCCTATTCGCATAAAAGCACTTGAGTAAAAGATAATTCAATAATGATTAAAAATATGAACGTAGTGAAAAATAATAGATCATGAAAAGAAAAGTATATTTAATTCAGCCCAGTTTCCGTAAAATGGATGGAAATATCGTAAAAGGATGGTCACAAGTAAATTGTTCTTTGGACCTTTCTATTATTTCAGCCAGCATTCCCAGTTCCTGGGAAAAATCATTCTGTTTCGAGTACTATGATGACATCGACTACAACACCGATGCTTCAGTGATTTTCCTAACGGCCATGACAAACGATATCAGACATGCTTATAACATTGCTCGCAAACTTAAAGAGAAAGGAAAAACTATAATATTCGGAGGTCATCTTGACACCTTTGCGGAGTCCATTATGCAAAGGGCATGTGACTCCATTTATTACGGTATACCCGGCCCGGAGCAAATTGAAGCGATATTGGAGGACGCTTATGCGGGAATTCTACAATCCGAGTATCACTGTGGTGTAAACATAGATTTCCCTTTTGATTACTCCTTGTTTAGAGGAAAGAAAGTACGATACCTTCAGATCATGACTACTGTCGGTTGCCGATTCAATTGCGACTACTGTTGTCATACACTTTATTATGGTGGTAAGTTTTGGTTAAGAAATCTGGATCATGTTATTTCCGACCTTAAAGAAGCCCGAAAACAGACCAGATTTATTGCCTTCAGAGATATTAATCTCTATAACCATAGGGAACATCTTATAGAACTATGTCGTCGCATTATCGAGGAAAAGATAAATATTCGCTGGGGTGCTCAGTCTCCTGTTTATATTGGCAATGATCCGGAAATACTAAATCTGATGTACAGATCCGGATGTAGACTGCTCTTCCTGGGACTTGAAACACTCAATCAAAATAACCTGAAAATTGTCCATAAGTATTTTAAGGTAGCAAACTATGGTGAAAATATTTCCAGCATCAGAAAGGCTGGTATAAACGTGGCTGGATACTTTATGTTTGGCTTTGATCATGATACTCCAGAATCTTTTGATCAAGTATATGATTTTGTTCAACAGAATAGCTTATCCGTAGTTATGCTGAATATTTATATTCCAAATCCAGGAACCAGGCTTTTCGAAAAAATAAAAAAAGAAGGCAGACTTGATATACCTGACGTCGAAACTTTTATGGCTCTTGATCCGGTTTATGGCATGCCAAATAGCCGGATTTATTTCACTCCCAAAGGAATGTCAAGAGAAGAGCTTGCTACCGGATTTCTGAACCTTGCCAGAAAGTTAACTTCCTACAAACAGATTATACGGCGATCATTCCAACCCAACCTTGAAGCACTTACTATTTTCAAAATGAATCTAGATCAGAGAAAAGATCGAATAAAAATGGAATCATGCCCGAAGGAAGTTTTTAAAGGAGTTTCATATAGACTGAAACCTGAAACAGAATTATTGGAAGTTTAATCGTTAAAATCATGAAAACATATCGGTATATATTTTTATTGTTTTACCTCCTTCTTTGTCACGGAGTCAATGCCCAATTTAAATGCCAGGATAATCCGTATATCCTTTGGGTAAGCACATCCCAAAACATTGAACTTAAAGGGAATCTACATTCTGCAAAAGATTCTTCCATCATGTTTCATGAAGGTAATCATTTTTCCGCTTCATATGACATCGACTCAAGGAATATTTTACAGCTCAAATACCGTAAAAAAAAGCAAAAAGGAAATGCCATGAAAATCGGTGCTGCAGCTGGACTTATTACAGGTATCGTGATCGCTGCAGGAGACCAAGGCCGAGGCCATTCCTTTTCTTATGTGGATACAGAAGTAATTGTTCATTTCACCACAGTCCTTTTTACGACAGGATTGGGCCTTTCAATAGGGTTGGGATTAGGATCTAAATCGGAAAAAATTAAAATCAATGGAAATCAGAAAAGCTATGACGCCATTCGAAAAGATTTAGAACGGTTTCAATGCAATGAGTAATGGAGTTTCTGAGACAGTTTGGAAGTGAGGAAGTTTGAAAATTTAAAACTAATTAATAAAAGTTATGAAAACATATAGGCAATGTATTTATTTATTTTTCTTACTCATTTACCAGGCTGGTGTCGGCCAAATCAATTGTTATAACAGTCCCTACAACTTATGGGTGGTTTCTAAAGACTCTATTGAGGTTAGAGGGAAACTTCATCCGTATGCATTAGAGACAAAAGGGACCCTTCATTCGATGAAGGATTCCTCCATCATGTTTCACAGGGCCGACTATGGTTCTCCGTACGAAATCCAATCAACGGATATTATTCAGTTTCAATCCCGAAAGAAGGGTCAGATTGGAATAGGAGCTGCCATCGGAACTACAGCAGGGCTCTTAGTTGGGATCATGATAGCTAATGGAAATAGTGCTAAGTCTTCCAATAGCATTTCCGGTGCTTTCGGCGCTGAAATTGGTGAGGGTTTCGAGGATGCCGGAACAATCCTTCTCTCGACAGCCATAGGTGCTTCCATCGGCATCGTCATCGGTACATCTTCAAAAAAAATGACGATCAATGGTAGTCAAAAGCGATATACGGCTTCCCGGAAGCAGTTAAAAAGGTATCAATGCCAATCACATTTGAACGAGTGAGATGAAGGAGTAAGAAGTTTCCATTATTGACATGTTCCTGTATACGTCATGTTATAAAAACCTGTTTATACCATAAAATCATGAGCAAGTCCGGTCATTGACTAAAATCATGGTCTATGCTAATCACCATCATCTGAAATCACGTTATAAGTCGTAATCTTTAGAGCCCTTTCAGACCTGAAGATCAATCCGGGTGAGAAAGCTGAATGCGATTTTTTCTTTGAATAAAAACAAGAACTATGAACAGTAAAATATCTGATCTCGCCGGTCCCGGCATTAGCACATACGAAGAAGTAGCGAAGATACTTCCTGAAAATTACCATGCTTTGCAGACCCCACTGAGACGCATGAAGGCACTTTACATGGTCAAAGAATACATTGAAAAAGGATTGGCAGAAGCACTCAATCTCCAGATGGTCCAGGTACCCCTCATCGTTCGCGAAGACAGTGGCGTGAATGACTATCTCGACCGCGATGGCTCTCGTACACCGGTGGATTTTCCGGCTGGACTGGGATTGCCAAAACGCATTGATGCACAAATCGTCCAGGCTGCAACGAAATGGAAAAGAATGGCTCTGGCACAATTTGATTGCGCTATTGGACAAGGGATCAACACGGATATGCGTGCCGTACGTAAAGATTATTTCCTGGATCATGATCACTCTTCCTACGTCGATCAATGGGACTGGGAAAAAAGAATTACACCTGAAGATCGCCATTTGGACTATCTAAAAGGCACGGTCAAGAAAATATGGAAGGTCATTTATGGAGCCGGCATGCTGGTCAAAGAAAAATATCCTGAATTACGCGATCCGCGTTATCCGGACTTCCCCGAAGAATTGAAATTTTTTCATGCAGAAGAGATTTTGGATATGTATCCTGACCTTCCGCGCAAGCAACGAGAAACCAAGCTCATTCAAGAGCATAACGCTGTATTTATCATAGGTATCGGATCTGTATTAAAAGACGGTTATCCGCATGAAATGCGTGCTGCCGACTACGATGATTGGATTACACCTTCCGTTATTAAAAACGGTCAGCAAATGCATGGATTAAATGGAGATATCCTGGTTTGGAATCCTGTTACTCAGCGACGGCATGAACTTACTTCAATGGGAATTCGCGTAACAAAAGAAAGCATGAAAGCTCAACTCGAGCTTTCCAATCAAATGGATTTTCTAAGCATGCCTTACCATCAAGCGATTTTAAATGATGAGATTCCACTGAGTATCGGCGGCGGAATTGGACAAGCGCGGACATATATGTACCTCTTGCGTACGGCTCATCTGGGAGAAGTTACAGTCTCCATCTGGCCTGATGAACTGAAAAAAATCTGTGCCGAGAAAAATATTTTCGTTTTGAATTAACCTAAAATAATCGTGGGTAAAAAACGGGTAGAATCCAGTGTTGGATTCTACCCGTATTTCGATTATCCAATCATACACTCCGCTGTATTATATCATTTTGGAAGTAGCGAATAGTACAATCAGCTAATTGATTTCGACTTTATCAGCTTATGTATTTTTTCTACCTTGTTATCCTATATGTACACCTGGTAAAAGAGAACAATTATTGTGAATTCCAACCCCGAAAATCATTATTCGACCGTTAAAAAAGATGCAACAGTTACGGTGATCATTGCTTCGTATCTACGGCATGATACGCTCAACCTGGCATTGAAGTCAGTCTATAAGCAAACGTACAATAAGTGGCGTGTTCTTGTCATCGCAGACTGCTGTGATGATAATTTCAAGGACAAGGTAGATCTATCACATGGGCGTGTAGAATTTATAAACTTGCCCATCAGGTGTGGAAATCAATACGGGCCCAATTCCGTTGGAATTCATTTGGCCGATTCAGAGTATATCGCATTTTTAAATCACGACGATATGTGGTTGGCTGATCACCTCGAACATGCACTAGATACGATGAGAGAAAATCAAGCCAATTTTTTCATGGGCAGAGCTGCATTTTGTCATCCACGCAACCAATTAAAGAATAGCAAAGAAAAAGGAAGACTTGTTTTTTCAGAAATCAATCGTCCCGAAGCCATATGGCATTGTCTGCGTGGCCATAATACCTACTTTGAACCGGCTAGTTCTTGGGTTCTTAAAAATAAATTATCCAAAAATACCGGATACTGGACCCCTCCGGACCAGTTAATGGTATCACCTGTAATGAATTGGATACAGCGCGCTGCAAAAAAAAAGGCTAGATTTTGCTTTTCGCGCAAACTGACGACGCTGAAATTTAATCTTCATCATTCCTCGGATGCCAACTTACCACAATACAAAGTCACTCATCTATTTATTAAACTGTTGAAAGAATATAACGCGCTGAACCCTTATGTCGTTAGGCGCTATGTTAGTGAAGATCTTGTTCAAGCGCACAGTCGGGGTTTGCTCACACGTGATATTTTATGGAAACCAATATTAATGACAAAAAAAGAAGAAAGAATGCAGCAAGAATTCTTTGATTTCCTCACTACAAATACTGATCAAAATACGGAAACACCCTCAGAGAAACGCACTTCCAGAATTCGCGCAGTAATGACCAAAAGGACCGGTGAAGTAATTGAACGATTTGTGGACCCTAAGGTTGTTATTGACGCGTTTTTACTTACCAGAAAAAATTCCGACCCAACATGAGCAGTCGTGATCCTGTTATAAAAATCGAGCGATTAAAATGTCCGGAATGGCACACTGATGATGATAGAATTCGCCATAATAGCGAGCGATATTTTTCCGTTCTCTGTCTTCGGCACAACGGTCAGGAGCGCATATTGATCGAACAAGTTGAAATTGGATTGTTAGCCTTTATCATCACAGAAGATCCGACGAATCGTCTATGGCTTGTACAGAACAAACCCGAACCCGGCAATATAAATTATTATCAATTTGCTCCCACTGTGCAAGCAACGAAATCGAATTATGAGCGTGTTCATAAAGGAAAACCTACTCCGTATATTGATTATTTTCAGAGTAACCCGGACTTACTTGTAAATGTGCTAGGTTCAGAACAAGGAGACCGGTTTCTAGATAAATTTAATCGTAATTGCAAGCTTCTAGTTCCATCAGCATTTGATGTTAAAAATAAATCGTCATACATCTGGATGTCGACTGATGAAATAAAAAAAAATCTTAGGGAAGATTTCAAAATAAACACGGATGCGCGTTCGGTCATTTCATCCGGGAGCTGGCACCTCCTCACTGGCAAAACCGAACATATCTTCTTAAACTCCTCTCTCGACAAATACATTCGCTCCGGTCTAAACAAATCATACCATACACTGATAAATAGTAGAATTTCGGAAGTTGACCTACTCCTGGATAAGATCAATGTTGCCTATCATTTTGATTATGATGTTATTCAGCTCGAAAAGATGAATGATCATCGACTCACCAAATCAGGCATCGTAAATAATCTAAATAATCCGGTTGTTTCTTTTTTCGACATTACTTTTGAAGAGCGTGAAGTTCAACGCTGGCAGCAGCCCTTGTTCGAACAAACCGGCTTATCCCACTGCTTACTTCTTTTTTTTATTGAAGGAGATCATGCACTTTTTTATTTAAGCGCATTCCCTGAGATTGGGTTTAAAGGTCGCGTTGAGTTAGGACCATCATTTCAAACAGGAAAAGATCCATATAAAATTAGCGGAACTGAACTAGATAATTATTTGAATGAAACGAAAATAATCGCACAAATAGATCAATCGGATGAAGGCGGCCGATTTTATCGAAATATCACGCGGTACACAGTTGGAGAATGGAAGAACAACCCAAACATGCTAACTTCTGAAAACGGGATTTGGTTATCAGCCGGTGAGCTTGAAAATTTGAGTTTAATTCAAGGTAAATTAACGAACGAGTTAAGAACAACGTTATCGTTATTACTTTCCTTTGCCTGATGAGTTTAAATCAGTTGATTAAATAATCGGAAACCCCGTCAATTTTAATCATTCAGTTAGTTCCCAGGGCGCACAACAAAAGAACACTTTAAATTAGTGATGTAGAGATTAATCAATTTCTGACCATTAATTCACTGCTCACAGATTCATCAATCTACTGTGAACCGCATGTCGTCCTACCTATCGAGGTATGCTTCAAAAAGCGGCCTTCCATTGCGCACCAACAGGATACAGGGGATTTATCGTATTCCTTTAATGAGATTAAAGTACATCCCTGTCTATAAACAAATATCAATTTTGCTTAGGTCAATGATCTCTTTGGCTTCACCATTACCTTACAGTCGGGAATGCCAAATTGTCTTTCAATAAATCAGGTAATTAACACCAAGCAATAACTGTCCATTTATTCAAATAACTATCATTAAATAAATTCTAATCTCGCTAATGGTCATCGAGGGGGATACAATAACCGTGACTTGATTAATTTTCGAATTGGGTTCGCTCGTTCCAAATCTACAACTAAATTTTGACTTTTTATAGAATAGGTTTTTGCTTTTTAACTTATAAAAGATGGGGGATACAAATGGTGGATGCTCAACACGCGCCTTACGCCTAGTGAACTAAACTACCTGGTCCTAACTAAGCGATATGTTACGGTCGGGTTAATTTCAGCATACTTAATTTAAAAAAGTGTAAATTGTATATTCAGGTATGAACAATTAGGGTGAAGTCAGATAATTCAGGCCGTGAGAACAAACTTAGAATTATAAGACATTAAACAGGCATAAAGTAGTCATACTATCATGAAAAATGGTCCACATCTCATCGCATCTAACCGGATCAAACGACTGAGAGCTCAGGGTTACACGAAGTTTTCTGACACTGAGGTATCCTCATTTGCATTTGGCAATCGTTTTGCATTTAAATTATGTACCGCCGTCGTGCTTATTGGAGTAGGATCGGCAAATCAGGCAATACTCACGGCTATGATGTTTGTGGCTCTCGCCGGTGTCATTCTTCCTTACCATCCATTCGATTATATTTATAACCACCTCCTCCGCCAACCGCTAAACAAGCCCAAACTGCCTCCGCGTTCTAAACAACTCAAGTTTGCATGTGCCATGGCAACAATCTGGCTTGCTACCACGATCTGGTTGTTTTGTGAAGGCTTCACACTTTCCGGATATGTTGTTGGTGGATTACTCGCGGCAACAGCGGCTTTAGTAAGTGTAACGGATATCTGCATCCCATCTATTATCTACAACAGTATGATTGGGGATTCGGTCTGAATTTAAAATGAGGCACGGGGTATAGATTTAAAAACTATTATATTAGTGAGTCCCATCACCAAACAAAAGACCTAATAGACCAGCATTGCGATGTTTATTCACCACAATAGAATGCATTCGGTAATATTTATAGGGTTGTTTCTATTTTCTTTCATAGGATTCATTCCCGAACCCTGCACAGCCCAAACCGCTGACATTGAATATCGTCTTGGTCTTTCTTATGGCAGGGGTTCACAGGATCAATTTCCCATTCGATCACCAGATTATTTGTATGACCTCTATTATTTCAAATTCCAATTTCATTATCCCATCGGTGGAAAACGGAGATGGAAAACAGAGTTTATTGCAGAACCCTCTGTGTATATCGCCGAACACCAATTGCTTAACATCTACTATATCACCCCTGAAAGTGGTGAAAATTACCAGGAGCAGCGCGATCAGTTCTCAAAAAAAAGAACAATAAACGAGTATGTAGTTAATCTGGGACTTCTATTACGCTACGCCTTATTCGACGACCTGAGCGTCTATGGCATGGCAAGTATAGGACCTATGATATCCGACACAGAAACCGAACGCCTCGCTCAAGGATTCGCTTTTTCAGACATTATCGCTTTTGGAACAACCTATCATTTTGATCATTTGGCGTTCGATTTTCGCTATGTTTTCCGCCATGTCTCGAATGCCAATTTACAATCTCCGAATATCGGACATAATAGCTCGAGTATTGAAGCGGGCATATTGTTTCTTTGGTGACTTGAAATATGGCATTGGTTCCACTGCATTAAATTCCACAAGATGTTGTCCTATCCATCCATATGACGAGTTTACAATAAAACCTGCCTAATTTATTCAATCAACTTATTTTTATAGCGTCAAAACTTCATTCACTAATAAAACGCCATATGCTAATCGATACTTTACTCAAGCTTTACACTCGTGACCTCAATAAGCTCAAAACCGAGATTCTAGGGTTTAAAAATGAATCAGCTCTCTGGCAGATCAACCATCAAATATCCAATTCTGCTGGAAATCTTTGTTTGCACATTGTCGGAAATTTAAATACCTATATAGGTGCTCATATCGGAAACACCGGGTATATCAGACAACGTGATCTTGAATTTTCTTTGAAAGACGTACCCCGGCGTGAACTGATTGTTCAAATCGACGAACTCTTAGAGACATTGTCGGAAACGCTATCCACAATCAGAGAAGATGATTTGAAGAAACAATATCCTTTAAACGTCTTTGGTTTTGACATGTCGACGGAATACTTCCTGGTACACTTGACTACACATCTGTCGTATCACCTGGGTCAAATCAATTATCACAGACGACTTTTGGACGAATAAATTAAAATTGAACTTCTAATTGCATTCTAAATCGATATTTGCCATCGTCTATATCCGGACGTGTGTTACGTGAGACGTCGGTCTGAATTTTCAATTTATGTCCAACAATATATTTAGATAGCCCGAGGGTGACTTCATCTTCATCTTTAAGTCCTGAAAATTCATCATCCATTCGAATGGAGGTATAACGAGCTGCAACTTCTACATTATTTTTGAACAGATATCCGGCACTGGCATTAAATCCATCACCGGTATTAAATTTTTTAGAAGTACCCACGATTTGTTTATCTGCTGATTTATTCGCGTATTCAGCCATAAAAGAAAATCCACGATATTTAAAGATCATATCTGCCATGAATGCTGTCAATGAGTTTTCGACATAATTACCGTCGTCATCCTTAACAAAGGAACCCAATTGCCCTCCTTGTCTGACAGCGCCATCATTATAGTCGAATGTAAATCCAAAAGCCAGTTTGGGCTTGGATTCACGTTTGAGGTCTCCACCGGAATAGTCTCCTTTGCTTGTAAAAGCACCAAGAGGCAGAATATCAAGATGAGCCGTATAGTCATAACCTCCAAAATTACTCGACGTGATATCCCGGCCCTCACCCTGTGAGATGGAGAAAGAAGGTTTGACAACGACGTCTCCGGCTTTCAGTTTTCCTCGAAGTTGTAATCCAACATCCCGATCAATATTGAACCGGCTATTGACCAATGATCGGTCCACAAGCTGTAAGTTGGCGGATGATATAATTCGCTCCCGATTACCCGGCAGTTTAGTTTGCCCTCCCCAAAGTGCCCAGTTTTTTGAAAATTTCCATTTTACCACAGCATCCAGGATGAGGCGGGATGCTCCGCGCCCATTACCATCTTCTTTATCGATGCTTATGTCCCTGTTGGTTAACCCGATTTCAGATTTAAACTCAATGTTCGGATTAAGTACAAAACCGCCAAATTTCAATCTGGCACGACGCACAAGCATTTGAGATGACCAATCTTCGCTGGCTTGGTCATAGTTGACCACCAATAAGTTTTGCATACGAAAATTGAATTTTACTTTAAAGCTGGTATCCTTGGCCATGTAAGTGATTCCTTTGCCAAATTCAACCTTCTTTTGTGCTTTTGTCGGAATTGACAAGCCTAAAAGTGCAATGAAAAAGACTAGTAAGGGTATGTATCTTTTCATCATGGTGTGTATTTTCATTTCTATTGCAAATATATTGGGCAAATGTTAAGTCCATATTAACTTTTATCGAATTAGGATGGCTGTTATGGGTGTGCTTATACTCCAAACCAGAGTCCAATTCTGAGTGCAGTTATGACATCGATCAATCACCTTATCCACCTGCCTGTTTTCCGGTTAAAATGCCTGTTGCCCTAGGTATGAGAACTGGATTAAGACAATGAAATCGTATTGAAAAAAATGGTTAGTGGCTTTTGGACAATCAAGAACATGATGCCAACTGAAAACTATCTAAATCGTGTATATGCGATTTTGCCTTCCAGCGCATCAAGTAAAAAATTATTTCGTAATCCGTTCAGAATCCACATCTCTACATTGTTCTCGCGGCAAATTCTTGCAGCTTGAATTTTAGTCGTCATTCCTCCGGTCCCGAGATTAGATTTTTTTTCATCAATAAAATCCGTTATTGTGTTAAGGTCACGTACTTCAGGAATGAGGCGGGCATTTTTATTAATAAATGGGTTTTGATCATACAAGCCACCAATATCGGAAGCGAGGACCAACAAATCTGCTTCTGTAATAGAAGCCACTAAAGCAGAAAGCTTATCATTATCACCCAAAACTATTTCGTCCGCTGAAACGGTATCATTTTCGTTAATGATAGGATTATATCCAAATTCCAATAATTTATCTATGGTATTTTTAATATTACTTCTTGCTTCTGAACTTTCGAAATCACGATATACCAATAAACACTGAGCTACTTTTAATCCGAAACTGCTAAATACTTCATCATAGATGGTCATTAATTTAGGTTGTCCGATCGCGGCCAGGGCTTGTTTGGATTCCACTTGTAAAGCTTCACCTTGTATGTCCACAACCTGCCGGGCTGTGGCAATGGCCCCGGAAGAAACAAGGACTACATCATAATTATTTTTTAGTGCAATAATTTGTCTGGCGATATCCTCAATTTTTGCATAGGAAATTCGATCTGTGCCTGAAGTCAATGTAGACGATCCAATTTTTAATATCAGTTTCCTTTTAGGCATGAGTTATCTAATTTGTCCTGAACCGTAAACAAACCATTTATTTGTCACTAACTGATCAATTCCGACCGGACCTCTAAAATGGACTTTTTGTGTGCTAATTGCCATTTCGGCTCCAAATCCAAATTGTCCTCCATCGGTAAAGCGTGTCGAAGCATTATGATAGACTGCCGCACAATCAACCCGCTGTAAAAAATGTTCTGCGTGCGACTTATTTTCAGTTACAATTGTCGCCGAATGCTTGCCGGAATATTTGTTGATGGATCTTATAGCCGCATCTATACTGTCTGCTTTTGCAATCATAATTTTTGCGGCCAGAAATTCTTCATATAAAATAGATTCGTTGTCTATGGTAATTACGTGATCGTCCAATTCGGAAACATATGTGTCACCATGTACTTCAATTCCCACACTAATTAATTCTGTAATAAGACGACGGACTTTTTTTTCAATTTCCGGTAAATCCTGATGTACCAGAATTTTATCGAGCGCATTGCAAACACTTATTCGGCTCTTACCATTGAGGATGATATTGATTGCCATTTCAAAATCCGATTCCTTGTCTACAAACAGAAAATTATTACCCCTGCCACTTACAATCGTTGGAATGTCTGTATTGTTTTTTACAAAATTGATCAATCCATCACCGCCGCGCGGGATTATGAGATCAACATTGCGTGTGTTCTTTTTAATTAGCTCTTGCGTCTGTTCGCGATTATAGTCCAGGTACAGCACATAAGATTCTGAAACGCCATTTGCCTCAAGTGCCTGACGCCAGAGTTCTGACAACAATAAGTTAGTTTGACGTGCCTCTTTCCCTCCTTTCAGTAGAATTTTATTTCCCGCTTTGAAAGCTGTAAGAGCGGCTTCGATCGTCACATCAGGCCGGGACTCATAGATTATTAATATGGACCCGAAAGGAACTGCCCTATTTTCGATATGCAATCCGTTTTCGGGATCATATGTATATAGTTTTTTCCCTTCTGGATCATTCAGTGCTATAGCTTCCTCAACCGATGCAATCATACCTTCCACCTTTCCGACATCTACTTTTAGTCGATCCAACATTGATTCATCATCGCCGGCATAAGAAGAAACATCCTGACTATTGGTTTCAATAATCTCATTCTTATGTTTGGAGATAAGGTCGGCTAAGGTCTTTAGAACTGCATTTTTTGTGTTGGTCTGGATCATAGTATGTCCTCGTTTTTGACAAATTATATGATCTAACAAAAATAATAAACAACGTGCTACATCTCATTGAAATATGAGTATAATTTGGAAATTAGATCGAATATTTTTCAAATCGAAAACGACAAACTCACCATTAAATAATTACCGATAATAAGTCCCCTTGAATTCAAATATCGCACAAGCAGACTGATTGCAAGCGTATGTAATTTAGAATACAATTTTATCCTGTCAATATAGCGTTAGATGCAAGCAACAATTGAAATTTTCCCTTTTACCTCAAACACGCGTTTCTGGTATTGGTGCGTGATACCCGCCTTGTTTGTAGCTATAGTCATGAAATTTTTTCAAAAAATATCCGACCGCAGCTCCAAAAGCAAATCCTCCAATATGTGCCCACCAGGCCACTCCCGCCTGGCGACCGCCTTGTCCCATGGTTGACATTCCGCTAATCACTTGCTGGACTATCCAGAATCCCAGGAAAAAGAGTGCTGAAATGTAGAAGACCCGAAAGAAGATCAGAACGATCATTTTAATACGTGACTTGGGAAACATTACGAGGTAAGCCCCCATTACGGCTGAAATAGCTCCACTTGCTCCTACAGCCGGAATCGTACTCGTCGATTCGAAACCTGCGTGAATCAAACTTGCAATAATTCCACCGGTGATATAAAAAGCAAAGAATCCAAGTTTTCCAATAACCGCTTCAATATTGTCCGCAAACACCCATAGAAAAAGCATATTGCCAATTAAATGCATCCATCCACCATGCAAAAACATGTTAGTGAGCAGCGTATGACGATTCTGACCATTAAACAGTTCCCAGGGAATGACCCCAAATTCTTGGAAGAATCCGGCAAGTTGACCTTGAGGTAATTGGATTTGATATAAAAACACCAAAACATTCACGCCAATAAGAAGATAAGCCACCAGTGGCTTGTGACCTCCTGTTATATTATCGTCTCCAATAGGAAATATCATGATCCGGAATTGTATTTTTCATCAAGTTAGTGCTTTCGCATCGTACTACATGTAGACGCAAAATCTTCTGGAGGTCATACGTGCGAACGACTAAAAGGAATTTTCAAAAATATATTAAATTTATATGCGTATCTTGGAAATGATGACTGACATAAAAGCTCCGTCTACGAATTTAAAAGAATCACTGTCTCATTTTTTTGGCTTCGATAAGTTTAAAGGGCAGCAAGAAGAGATTATTCGTAGCATCATAATCGGAGAGGACACTTTTGTAATCATGCCAACCGGCGGAGGAAAATCCCTGTGTTATCAACTCCCAGCTTTGCTTTCAGGTGGCTCGGCTCTCATCATATCGCCTCTCATCGCATTGATGAAAAATCAGGTTGATGCCATTCGTGGGTTTTCCGAAGAGGACCACGTAGCACACTTTCTGAACTCATCGTTGACCAGAGGCCAGGCAAATCAGGTAAAAGAGGATCTCCTGGCCGGAAAAACAAAAATGCTCTATGTGGCACCTGAAACCTTGACAAAAGAAGAAAATGTCGAGTTTTTCAAACGTCTTGATATCGCATTTGTCGCTGTTGATGAAGCACATTGCATTTCTGAGTGGGGTCATGACTTCCGTCCCGAGTATCGGCGGATTCGCAGTATTATCGAAACATTGGGAGAAAATATTCCGATTATCGCACTAACGGCCACAGCGACTCCAAAGGTTCGTTCAGACATTATTAAAAACCTGAACATGGAGGCCACGAATGTCTTCATCTCCTCCTTTAATCGGCCAAATCTCTTTTATGAGGTTCGTCCGAAGATAAACAAAGCCAATGCCATAAAAAACATCGTCCAGATCATCAAGGGAATGGCTGATAAATCAGGCATCATATATGTCCAGAGTAGAAAAGCCACAGAAGAGATCGCACGGGTGCTGAATGTAAATGACATCAAAGCTGCACCATACCACGCCGGGCTAGACTCAAAAACACGCTCCAATGTCCAGGATGCTTTTCTGATGGAAGACATAGATGTTATTTGTGCGACAATAGCCTTTGGAATGGG
Source organism: Saprospiraceae bacterium (assembly GCA_965249735.1). GTDB lineage: Bacteria > Bacteroidota > Bacteroidia > Chitinophagales > Saprospiraceae > JANQSS01. The sequence continues at coordinate 186,291 of CBDFMS010000022.1, forward strand.
CATTGATAAACCCGACGTCAGATTTGTCATTCACTTTGACATGCCAAAATCCATTGAAAATTATTATCAGGAAACAGGCCGAGCAGGTCGTGATGGCCTGGAAGGACGTTGTGTGGCATTTTACTCGCATAAAGATATCGTTCGTTTGGAAAAATTCCTCCGAGATAAACCTGTATCAGAACGCGAAATGGGTGCTCAACTTCTCGAAGAAATGATCGCCTATGCAGAGTCCTCTGCCTGTCGGCGAAAATTTTTATTGCATTACTTCGGCGAAGAATACGATTCAGATGAATGCAATGATAAATGTGACAACTGCAAAAATCCAAAAGAAAAAATCGAAGCGAAAGAGGAAGTACTTTTGGTCATACAGGCTGTTGATATTCTAAAAGAAAATTTCACAATCAAGCCAATTGTTGATTTTATTACCGGCTACCAGTCCAAAGAAATGAGAGATTTTGAGTTCAATAAATTGGAGCTCTTTGGAAAAGGCAAAGGAAAAGAAGAACATTTTTGGCACTCCGTTGTGCGACAATGTTTATTGTTCAATCTAATTTACAAGGAAGTCGAACGCTATGGTGTTTTACGAATAACCGAATCCGGTAATGATTTTTTAAAGAATCCACGAGACATAAAAATTTCCATTAATCACAATTATGAGGAAGGTGGTTCTGCCATCGTATCTATTGGACAAAAATCCACAGCACTGGATACACTCTTACTCAAAATGCTCAAGGATCTTCGAAAACAAATAGCACATGATAAAAAAATTCCTCCCTATGTAGTGTTCCAGGATCCTTCACTTGAAGACATGGCGAACCAGTATCCTATTTCCATGGAAGATATGATGAAAATCACTGGTGTCAGTAAAGGGAAGGCAGAGAAGTATGCCAAACCATTTATTGAAATGATTGCTGACTATGTCGAAGAAAACAACATAGAACGTCCAGTCGACTTTGTCATGAAGCAGGTTGCCAATAAATCACGTGTTAAAATTGCCATCATTCAGGCCATCGATAAAAAAATAGGGTTAGATGAAATCGCGAATTCCAATAAGATGAGTATGGAAGATTTAATCGATGAATTGGATATGATAGTTTCATCAGGTACACGACTGAATATGGATTATTATCTGGATGATTCAGTTGACGAAGGCGTACGAGAAGATATTTATGATTATTTTATGGAAGCTGAAACCGATTCAGTGGAAGAGGCTTATGCTGAACTAAAAGATGATGATATTACAAGAGAAGAAATTCAACTGTTACGTCTAAAATTCCTATCGGAAATGGCCAATTGATTGGGCGAGGTTATTTTATTTTCTTAAGAATTTCCGAAGCATCGCGCTGATACGATGAATCTAAAGGTTGATTTGCCAACACTTCCATATATTTTTTTGCTTGATCGATTGATCCTTCTTTCAGTAAAACAAGAGCCATATACCATTGTGCCGGTTTTAGAAGTTTTCCTTGTTTATCGATAAGATATTTCAGATCAGATTTCGAAGATGAGAATTTTCCTAGTTCAAAATTTGAGATCGCTTTAAACATGCGAATATCCTCATTTGACGAAGGAAGCTGTTCAAAGTAGGTCAAAGCCTCTTGATATCGTTCACTTTCATAGGCCAATAATCCTTTCAATTCAACATTGACTTCTTGTGGCTGACTACGCGTAATTGGTTTATATCCGTTTGGATAAGGCTGATAATAATTCGCTGCTAATTGGTCGGTAGATGCATTTGTGATCGACTGAAAAGTAAACACTGCTCCAGCCAGGAGCAAGACCGCGGCAGCAATATTTAACCAATTTCTATTGAACAGGTGGCGCACGTTCGACTTGTTCTCGTTTTGATATTCAATTTCAAGTTCGCTCATGAGAGATTTGAGCTCATCACGTTCTGCAAGGGTGACAGCGTGTTTGACTCGTTTCTCGAACTCCTCATCAATTTCAGGATACGCAATATTATCTTCCATATCATTTTTTAGTTCAGACTCATTACCAAACGTTGCACATTTCTTTTACCGGCAACTGGGGATTAGTTCGATTTCGGGTAATGCATCATTTTCCTTAATTTATTTAGAACTCTGTATTTTGTTGTTTTTGCTACTTGTTCTGTTCCGTATCCCATAACGGCTGCTATCTCCCTCATGGACTTGCCTTCGTAATAAAAGAGTCGAAGCAACTGATAAGACTTTTTATCGAGCTCTTTGATCTTGAGACGCAATTGTAATGTTTGGTCATCAGGCTCCTTTAAAAAATCTTGCATATCGTCCCGTAAATTGAGCACCAGCTCGCTTTCCATGGGATCAATTGATATCGCGCCTTTTTTCTTCATTTCGAAGTAGTACATATATTTCATCACGGAAAACAAATAGGCTGATAATCCATTCCTAAAATGACTAATTCCGTGCTTTACCAATCGTTCTGAAACCGCAAGGACAGACTCTTGATAGATATCGAGTGCGTCATTCACATCCATACCTCTGGCTATCAGCCACCCGACGAGACGATCTCTGTTTTCTTTATAGAGATTCGAAATCCCTAATCGTTGTTCATCTGTCAGCAAGCTGTCACTCATTCACGCATTCTCTTTAATAGTGTTAACTGGAACAAAGATGTCAACATATTTACAATAATTTATTACTAAGATCTAAACATTATTTTTCCTTATACAACTCATATCTGATCAAGGTAAGCCATTTAGTGGTGTCAGGCTGGTTCGACGCAGTTATCACATATTCTTCCCGTAAAGGCCATTTATAGGACCATCCTTGCGAATCAAGATAGCCTGAAATTTCATCATGCATCTTCCTGAGTCCCTCGTATGACCCTGTATGACTTGCTGTAAGAGCCAAACATTCAGGAAAGTCAATGGACTTTAATCCATTCTGGTCAAGCGTGGCATCCGAAGGAATTGGGACCGTCAAGAGGATCGAATCGCGCGAAAACATGTATAAGAGCAATCTTGGATTCCCAACTTGATTCACTTTGACCTTTTGGAGCAGTGAAATAAGATTGTCCTCTTCTCCATGTAAAAACTTGTCTATTGTCGAATTTGCTGTATGCCTTGCGTCGAAATAGGCCAATTTCATCGGTTCAATTGAATCGATAACAATGCCCAGTCGTTTTTTCAAATAACTATTTTCAGCCTGTTCTTTGAGTCGTTTAAGCCCATTTTCATAATCCGGGCCAAATTTCTGGTCTGAATCGATAAAAAGATGGCGTATATTGAAAGGAAACGGGTTATGTCCCTCGAACTTCCAATTGACATTACAGCTATTGCCTTCCCCGTTCACTGAAATGTAGGCATGATTTAGTGATTCCCACGGTTTTATATGACGAATTTCGGTTTGTATTTTATGGAAGGGTACGATTTGAATTACCTTTTCACGTCCTTCCCGGATACCATGTCCTGTATGCCAATGAGCAGTAGATTCCACAGTTCCTGGCGTTCCGGTGTATTGTGTTCGTGTTGTAAGATCGTCCTTCCTGTCTGTGGACCAGATATAGAGACCTTCCAGCGAACTCATGTAATGTTCATAAACGTGATTTCGCGGTGCGTCAATGGCAATGCTTCGCTCTATCGTATACTCCTTCGGTGCGATAAACCCAAGAATGAGCAACACAAATAAAATCAAGCCTACTATTGTAAAAATTCTCTTCATTGTTTATTACACGAAGTATGCAAGATAGCATTCATCAAATACATACAAGAATACAGGCTTCTGGCGGCATCATCGCATTTACAATTTTAATCTGGTCACATCGATCCAAGTCCTCAAGAAAGAGGTCTGCCATTTCAATTTGACCGCTTGATACTAAAAATTCACGCATAATACCATAAAACATGGGGTACATTGGCGTGACCCATCGATTGTCAATTCTGAAAATCACATTCCCGAATGTCGTTTCCTTTAATCGTCCATGTGCGATTAGAAGAGGTTCTTCTGACTTGTGCACCTTGGTGCTTATGGCATCAAGTTCGGTTCGATCTGCATACTTGAACGGATAAGAAATAGTCGATTCTATAGGTACTAGTTTCAAAATGGAACGCAGGTGGTAAGTGGAATATTCACAGGAAAATGTATGATGACTATAGTCCAATCGACATTTTACGACCGATGCCCCTTGATATTTATCCAATTCAACAAGATCTGCAATGGCGTGTGGTCGATGCCCTGGATAAAAATATCGGAATACACGATTCATACGCCGTTGATGATAATCCAATAATTGAATTCGGCCGTCTTGAATACGAATCGTTTCAAAGAAAGGGTAAATATATTTTTCTGATAATTTCGTCATATTCGTAATTCACCTCACTTTTATGTGTAATACCACCCCCACTTTTATACCAACAATTATCGTCTGCATCGCGTTCGATAAATCGTATCATAACACCTGAATCGATAGTGTGCCCGTCGAAATGCACCATAACACCCGTATAGTGGCCTCGGTCAATATCTTCGACCGAGTCAATAATTTCAAGCGTTTTTATTTTTGGTGCACCGGAAATTGATCCGGCAGGAAGCATTTTATAAAATAATCGACCTGGGGCACGCTTGAATTCAGTGGATAAATGTCCTGTAATTTCTGAACTCATTTGTAATACCGGTCCTTTCGAAGTTGTAATTTCATCGACATAACCAAATCGAGAAACCTCTATTTCATCACAAACACGACCTACATCATTTCGCAATAAATCAACAATCGTATAATGCTCAGCCAACTCCTTTTCATCAGAGGTCAGTTTCGTTTCAGCACCATTGATGCCTGCATCGATTGTACCTTTCATTGGAAATGTCTTCAATATATTCCCCTCCAAAGTGACAAACCGTTCAGGTGAAAAAACAATAAATTGATCTTTATAATAAAGTCGGAAATTTGCTTCAGATTTTTTAAAAAGAGATAATAAATCCAATTTTCCTATAACCTTTGTGGCCGTACATAAATTTAGCAGATATGTATTCCCGATATGGATTTCCTTTTGAACATGTTCGAATTGCTCCTTGTATCGATCAAATAATGGGTATTCAAACTCGATTTGTGAGTTAAATAAAACATCATCATCATTAGCGTAATTGCTACAACCATTTATGTGAAATAAGATATTGTTTCGCTCACAATCAACAACTTTGTGAACTTCTCCTGCATTGCGATCAAAAGAGATTACGGCAAGAAAAGGAATACCCGACGCATAGTATTCATCCATTTCATGAACCCATTTAGGATAGTCAATGGTCATTAACTCAGAGTTTGATAGACAACAAAAGCTGAAATATACGCTAGTATACTCATCCCGACGAATTGGAGGATTGGCCATTTCCATGATCCGGTCTCGCGTTTCACAATAGCCAATGTGCTCATACATTGCATGGCAAAAAGAAAAAATACAAGCAAGGAAATTGACGTTGCAAAATTAAAGGTTGGTTGACCTGTATGGGGATTAATTTCTGAAGCCAAACGCTCCTGCAAAATCTGGTCACTGTCATGATGCTCCATACTGTAAATGGTCGCCATAGTGCCTACAAACACTTCGCGGGCTGCAAAAGACGCCAACAATGCAATGCCTATTTTCCAATCATATCCCAAAGGTTCGATCACCGGTTCCATAATCTTTCCAAGTCGTCCCGCATAGGAAGATTCCAACTGTCTTGATGAAATCAGTGAGGCTGTTTCCTTCTCGGATAAGTTGTTACGAGTTGCTTCGATCAATGCTTCATCCTCCGCATGAATCAGTGCTTTACCAGGTCCAAATGATCCTAAAAACCACAAGATCATCGATATAACCAGAATAATTTTCCCCGCTTCAATGACAAACGACCTTGTTTTATTCCACATTTGCGTAAAAACATTTTGCAAGTTTGGAATTTTATAGTGAGGTAATTCAATTAGCATTTGCGAAGATTTATCTCGTTTAAAGAAAAATTTAAGTAAAAATCCCGCAATTATTGCACTCAAAATACTAGCCAAATATAACCCTGTAAAAACCAGTCCTTTTAAATTAAATACTTTAAAAACTGTGACCGCCGGAACTGCCAATCCAATTAATATCGTATAGACTGGAATTCTTGCCGAACAACTGACAAATGGTGATACTAAAATAGTAATTAACCGTTCTTTATTATCCTCAATCGATCGTGCTGACATAACAGCAGGTATAGCACATGCACCCGCCGACATCAATGATATCATACTCTTGCCTGACATACCAAAACGCCGCATAATATGATCAAACATATACACCGCCCTTGCCATATAACCGGACTCCTCCATGATTCCCAGCAAGAAAAATAAAATTGCTATTTGAGGGATGAACACGACAATCCCACCCAATCCGGCGAGTACACCATCCACCATAAAGTCTGTAAACATATGTTCTCCCAACATATTTCTAATGGTGCTTCCCAGCCCCAGGAAAAAATGATCAATCATATTCATAGGGAACTCTGCCCACGCATAAATGGCCTGAAAAATAAATAATAGTGAACTCAGGAAAAGAATTGGTCCGAGAATTGGATTGGTAACAAGCCGATCCAATTTGTCAGATTTTGATTGCGTTGGTTTTTGCAGGGCATGTTGCAACGACTGCTCTAGCAATTGCAGCGCTTCATAGCGTTTCATCGTCTCGGCAATCTGCATACTCACTTGCCTTGATTGGTATGATGCTGGGAGTTCATCTACCATTATTGGAATGCCACTTTTCCCATGATGATGAAAGTAAAGCAACCTTCTGTAGAGATCGTGGTCTTTTACCTTATACGGTAATTCTGTCAACAGATGAACTTCCTCTTTTGACAACTGATAATAAGGTTCATGTCGTTTCGGTGGCTGCTCGATTTGTCGTCCAATCCAATCCTTGCATTCAGTTCTTGCATTCCCTTTTTTTGCATCGAGCATGAAGACTGAAATTCCAAAAAAAGTCTCTAATTGTTCCTGAAGCAAGGATTTATCGGCTGAACCAATTTTATCCACCATTGTCAATACCATGACACATGGTAAGCCGAGATCTAATAGTTGGGTGAGGAGAAGCAATTGCTTATCCAGTTCTGTGATATCGGCGATATAAAGTATTAATTCCAACTGGGATGTTGTACTCTCATTGAGTATCAATTTCACCAATTCAAATTCATCTGACGTATTTGGGTAAAGGCTGTATGCTCCAGGTAAATCGAGTACGCGTACTTTCGCATCATCTGTTAATGAGATATACCCTGTATGAATTTCAGTTGTGACGCCGGGATAATTACCGGTCTTCTGGAATAATCCAGTAAGTAAGTTAAATATGGTAGTCTTACCACTATTCGGATTGCCTGCAAGGCCGATCGTCTTCAATTCAAAGATTTTTCATCAACAGAAACTTCAATCAGGTCCAACCTGGCCAATTCTTGAGCTGAAATCCCAAAGCGTTTATCGTCGCAACTCACATAATAACCTCCACCGAGTGGCGCTTTACGAATAACACGTAAGACCTTCCCTGGCATGACTCCTAGGCAAACTAACTTAACACTTGTGGCATTTTCGCCGATCTTCCGTACTCTATAATATCTTCCTGTTTTCATTCGTAAATCTCAGACATAATCCAATGCGTGAAAGTAGAAAAAAGTTGCATCCTCCGCTTCCTTTTCAAGGCTTTTCTTTTGTCCTGTGTTTCCATGCCAGCGGCTGGTTCTGTATCAAATCAGCCACAGATATCTCAATAAAAATAATATGACATCAAGATGTAGATCAATACGAATATAGGAAGCAAAAAGGCGTAACTGAAGCCCATTAAAACGTATTTCAAAATCGTTTTTATCCAGGACTGTTTATAAAAATTTCGCATTGCAATCAAAAAATATACACTGAAAAAGACAAACGCTATAAACGTTGTGTTCCAATTGAATAATTCAGTCAAAACAACGCCTATCGTAGCCAGCACAAATATCATCGAGTTTGATTGCAATAAAAAAGTCAAGTGTTCCGAATAATATATATTTCGTCTTATATAGAATATTTTGAGCATTAATGCCATAATAGGCATAAATAAGAAAATAATTAGCGGGGCATTATCGAGCAATTGGTTAAAAAATTCTTTGCGATCCATACGAATAAATTTAGTCACCAGATCGAACAGTTTTACCTGGCTTTCTGTTGGCTCGACATTCATCTGTTCCAATGCTCTGTTTGCTGGTGTATCAGGGTTTTTCATGGCATATAAAATAGCTTGGTCGAGCGAAAACCCACCGATACTATCATCGGGATTAAAGCTATCTCGTGCTGTGGCGATCAACGAATCAAGGCCAATGCTATCTGTTTGGCTTACGAGCTCCATCGAGTCCGGCAAATTGAAATCCATCGCATCTCCTACCTCACCTATTTTCTTTGAATACCCGGCAACAAGAAAAAAAATCAGGCTAAAAAACATATACATTCTAAAGGGTACGACATATTTTGCTTTTTCCCCATCCACGTATTTTCTTGAAAGCACTCCCGGCCTAATAAAAAAAGGGATCATGCTTCGAATAATTTTTGAATCAAACGAGAAAAAATTACCCATCGACTCAGAAATATATTCAGATATTGATAATCTTCTGATGTCATTCTTTTGCCCACAATTCGGACAATAGTTTTCCTCAGCCGTCAATTGCGTCTGACAATTTCTACACTGATCGCCCTTGAATGATTTCCGTTTGCCCATATTGTCTTCTCTAAGATAAGACGTTTACAATTAGTCAGCGAATTGACAATTCCAGTATTTGATAACTAACATCCCAAAATTCCAAACAATTTTCTACTTTCGGCGAGCGAATACAGTATTAACATTGTCATTAAGATCAATTATAAAAGCATTCTTACGCCCACTGGCAAAAATAAGTCCAATCCCACTAACTAAAGGACAGCGGATTGATCACCTATCCAGGCGCATCATACGACAGTATTGCCAACCTACATCAAACTGTATCGATGTTGGTGCCCACAAGGGAGAAATACTCGACCTGATCATTGAATCTTCTCCTGAAGGTCAGCATTTTGCATTTGAACCCTTACCGCATTTGTATCAAGGTCTTAAAAAGAAATATGGGAAGAGCATTCAATTGTTTGATTGTGCTCTTAGCGACGAAACAGGGATGTCAACATTCCATTACGTCATTACCAATCCAGCTTATTCAGGAATAAAAAAAAGACGCTACGACCGTAAACATGAAGAAGTTCGTGAAATCCAGGTGGAATTAAAACGCATGGATGACTGTGTTCCGGAATCCACCCCTATAGATTTTATCAAAATTGATGTTGAGGGTGCTGAGCTTCATACACTTCGAGGTGCTGAACGCATTTTATCATCAAACCAGCCCCTTCTTCTTTTTGAACATGGGCTCGGTGGTGCCGATAGCTACCAGTATGGAGCAAAGGAATTATGGCAATTTCTTTCAGGCCATAACTACGCCATCCACACCTTAAAGGGATACCTTAAAAATCAAGATCCATTAACGTTACCCGAAATGATTGCGCATTTCGAAAAAGGAGATGAATTCTACTTTGTGGGATGTTAGGCTTATTTGGCGCCCGAGGTCAGGGTAGGAGCTATGTTCTCGGCATATTTCTTTCCTGTCCATTTACCTAGCCATTCAACATTTTTGCCTACTTTCTTATAATTGAGGTACATGTGTTCTGCCTCCTCCTTCAATTTTCGATGAATCAGGATATTGGATTGACCTGACTTAATACTGAAATAGTATTTGCCTTTGCCCATCGAATAATGCTTCTTTGCCATATCTAACTTTTTATGATAAGATGAAATGATCACCCGATCTTAGGCAGACCGTCACGAATCACTTCTATACTTAATGTTTGAAATAGCAACGCAAGGTAGGTAAAAATGTTGTAATGTCCTTTAAAAACAAATGAACAATCATCACAACACACTGATTATCAGAGATAATTTGAAATGCTAATTCTCGCAAGTAAATCACAAAAGCATCCTAAATTTCTGAATTTAGATCTTCTCTTCACGCCAAAGTCCAGTATATGTAGCTATTGGATTAGGTTTACTCCGTTGTCATTGATATGCAGTGTTCGCAATGTAGTCGATCTTGAATTGACGTCGGCTCCATTCTCCAGTCTCAAAACACCTCTGGGACAGACCGCACTACAGATGCCACAACCGACACAGGAAGCCCGGATGATGTCTTGTCCGCGCTGGGCATACCAGCGTACGTCAATTCCCATTTCACAATACGTTGAACAATTGCCACAAGAGATACATTGCCCGCCATTGGTTGTTATTCGGAATCGACTAAAGAATTTTTGTTGCAATCCTAATATTGCCGCCATCGGGCACCCAAACCGACACCAAACACGACTTCCCATAACGGGATAGAAACCAACGCCTGCCACGCCGGCAAAAGCAGCTCCAATCAGCCAACCATACCACTGCCCAACCGTATAAGTATTAATAAACAGGAAGTGACTATTTTCCGTGAAAAAACGATACAAGACAAGTGCTGTCATAATCAAAGCAAAAATCAACACACTGTATATCATCCATCGTTCAATTTTCCAGGCCTTCAACGACGTATCCGATAACTGCCTAAAGGGATCTCCTGCTGTTTCTGCTAGTCCCCCGCAGCCACATATCCAACTGCAATACCATCGTTTTCCATAGAAATAAGTCAAAATTGGAGAAATTACAGTAAAGAGTAAAATTCCCCAAATGAGAAAAAACACGCCAAGATTACCTCCATCCAGCATATTCTTCAAGTGCCAATCTTCAAAAAAATAATAATTAAGTGGCCATATATTTTTCAAGTCCTTTGCAAAATATCCTTTGTCAGCATTCAATCCTTCTAACAATTCCGGCAGTAGGAAAGCAAAACCCAACTGAAAAAACATGACACTTATCGTACGAATAATTTGATATGTATTATGGCGATATTTATATAGAAATTTAACTCCCATGATCACGATGGCAGTTGTGTACAAAGTGCCATAGACAAACCATTGACTGCTTGGTTGACCTTTTAGTAAATAACTGAGGGGATCGAACAATTGAACTATTCCTGTATTTCCAGCGTCATTTACTCCCAGGCCCATCCATGCTGCTTTAAAATATAAAATTGTATAAAACCCGGTGAGTAATATCGTTATGGCCCAACCTACCAAACCGCGGGACGTCAATGCTCTTGTGAATACCTGGTTGTTTTTTATGCCTTCCGGCACACTCGCATATGTCGACCAGGTATACAATAAAACTCCAACAGTCATTAAACCAAGCGAAAGGTAAAGCGTAAGATCATTCGGCAAAAAAGTACCTCCTGCCCAGTATATGAGCATCAATAAAACACCAGTGACTCCAAAAATCACACCAGCAAACTGCCCTGATGAAAGCTTGGGTAAATAGCCTGAAGCCAAACTTAAACTATAGTCGCTAATTGGAGTCATTTAATTATTTTTTAATAGTTTTAAAACTGACGACCAATTACGTTTCCCATTTATTTCAATGCTCCTACCAATTACTTGTTCATACTTAGCTCTTAAGGCCGACTCATATTCAGTAAAAAATTCAGGGTCAAAATTTGCAGTTGCCAATTGTGACAATACAACATCAATTTTTACTTTGTTTTTGATCCAATACGTACAGATCTCATGACGATATCGAATTCCCATTAAATTGAATCCAACCACTTCCAGGGAGTCCTTTTTGTAATTAATTCGAATTGACTTCTTGCCGTCGGAGTGTTCCCAGTAAAGTGTATTTAAATCCTCTGGCAAATGACTAGGTATGTTGCCATAAACCTGATATTCGATATCGAAGAATTTTGCGGAGTTGAACCATATTCCAGGGTCATACCACACTTGCTGACCAGTCAAAATATAAGCGAGTGTTTCTCCCATCATTCGGCCGATATACCATACGGCCTCAATCGGTCGCCGGCCGGCCGTTGGCGTTCGCATTTCGGCACAATCACCGATCGCATAGACATCTGAAATATTTGTTGCGAGGGTTTCATCCACCAATATCCCCCGGTTAATTTCCAACGCAGTAGATCGTAACCAATTCACGTTTGGATGCACTCCTGCCGTGAGTCCTACATAGCCACACGAAATTTCTTCATCCTGATGCGTAACGACTGCGCTGCATCTCCCAGAACCATCATCCAGTATTTTTTTTAATTCAGTCGCTAGCTTCAGATCAATGCCTTGTTCTCTAATGTGACGGCTCACCATTTTAGATTCTTCAGGAGGCAAAACAATGGACCAATAATTTTCCTCTCGAACAAGCATTGTGACAGGTATATGTCTTGAATGGAACATTTCCGCTAACTCTATGCCGATCAAACCACCTCCGACAATTGCGGCCCGTTCAATTTTTTTAGATTCCTTTTCAAGGTAATTCAGGTCCTGGTATGAATATAGACCTCTGACACCTTCCAAATCTTGTCCCGGCCAATTAAATTTATTGGGAGCCGAGCCCAAGGCAAGCACAAGTTTGTCATAGGACATTTTTTTGGGAGGTGGATCAAACTGTGTATTGAATTTAACCTCGGTATTAAAATGAACGGATTTATCTTCAAAATCGATGGATTCAACCAATCCTCGAACAAGGTTGATGCGATTTTTTTTCCAAAACCAATCTTCGTAGGGCTTCGTATGTTCGTATTCCATATGCCCCATGTAAATATACATGAGTGCAGTCCGACTAAAAAAATGGTCAGTCTCTGCAGAAATCACCGTGATTCTATGCTCACTTAGTTTCCGTATAAACCGAGCAGTTGTAATTCCACTAATCCCATTACCTAAGATAACAATATGCATACTGAAGATAACATGACGAAAAGAAAAAAGTTAATGAATTGTAAGGTTTGACTTCAAATCTTTTGTAAAAATTTTCACTGAATTAAACTTATTAAGTCCAATTTCAAGTATGCAGTAAATAAAAAAGCCTGAAGAAAATTTCCTTCAGGCTTTGTAATTAATACTAACTATTAATTATTTATTAATCTGTAAACTCATCGAATTTACCTTATTTCCATTTAACTCTCTAATCACAACACTGTATATTCCGTCAGCCAGATTAGCCGCATCAATTTCAACTGTATTTTTCCCAGGTAACAAAGAACCGGAAAATACATTTTGAACTGTTCGACCAAGTTGATCAACAACAAATACATTTACATCCTCATTCTGTACTACATTAATTTCCAAAACACTTTGTCCAGAGGTCGGATTTGGATATAATTGAGTTGATTCGATCGTTGGAATTTCAGCAACGCCAACAACACCTTCGATAGCGATATCATCTATGTAAAGGTTATTTCCGTAAGCTGTGATTCCAGTAAAACGTACGATAAGTTCAGAAGCATTAGAAAATGTTGATAAGTCAATCATATTTTCCTGCCAATCTCCTGCACCAGGTACATAAAAGTTTTGAGATGCTGCAACAGTAGATAAACTCGAACCGGCTGCATCAAATATATTAGTCCAGGTTGCACCACAATCGTCTGAAGCTGCAATGATCAAGCGATCATTTTCAGACGTGTACTGTCGATAAGTATGATTGAAATTCAATGTAGGGTTATCACCAACATTCGTCATGTCAATCTTATCCAGGTACGTGATACATGATCCATTCTGATTATCATAGAAATCAACTAGTAGAGAAAAGTCAGAATTTCCAAATCCACCTACAGGTCCGGGAGGATTACTGAATGAAGTGGCGTTCACCGCGAACATCTCAAAGTCTGCTGAAGGATCCGCTGAAATACCATCTGGCAGGTCAAATGATTGTGGGTCTGCATTTTCAACATCCCACATATTGCCTGAAGTATTTGGTTGTAACAGTGTCAATCCAGCAATTTCAATAGAGTTGTTAGAGTCGTCTGCATCTACGTTCGTGATATTGACAGTCACCTCATTATATCCGGTTCCATTGACTTCAGGTAAAGTAACCGTTGTCGTATTATAGGATGGCAAATTTCCTGTCCACTGGCCGGTTGCAAGTTCCGTACCATCTCCCATAACTGAAAAATCAACAGAAGTCAAAACGTCTGTACCATGATTTTGGATTAAAACAGATGGCGTGAATGCACCACAGAGTGATAATGATTGACCATTGTATGCAAGAAGTCTTGCGTCAGTTCCTTGAACTGCGGGTCCGCCACCGCTCTGAGCGATTTCATGTACAAGAGCCACACTAGGGCCAGGAGAGCCAACAAAAGACCTTGTTAGTCTGTCTGTTCCAATGACAACTGACGTTGGATAAGCTGTGAGTGCATATTGATTTGCAATAGACGCATCATCAATAAATGGGAATGTGTGCCCGGTCACCCAGTCGCCTTGTGTATCCGTTGCACGATTTCCACCACCACCGCTGGTACCTATACCATAGAGTTGGTCAATAGAATTTGTGGATTCAGATTCAATGTAAAAAACGCGCATTTCATTGGTGCCTTCAGCACCGTACATATCGTGTAAGTCCTGGAATAATCCATTTTGATGAATGGTCCAGCAAGGTCCACACCAAGCCGCACTCAAATCAATAGCTACTGCGTAACCACTATCAAGCATAGAATATAGATTGTGTTGGTTTCCATCTATGTCAACAGCTGTCCAATCCGGAGCAACAGAATAGTCCGGAAGCTGTGCTGTGGCGGTATAAGCGCCCAAAAAGACAAATAAGATTGCCGTGTAAAAAAACTTCATAAGTTGTAAAATTTTGTAAGTTAAGGATTAAGGTTCCTATTCGATCATGTAAAATTACAGTAAAATTGTTAAGAAACCCCTAAAAATCTGCTACTTAACTTTTTTCACTCTATATTTGTAGCAAGCATATTTGCGTATGAAAAAAGATCTACTCCTCCTATTACTGTTTATTTCATTTGGTTCACTTTCACTGGCCCAGTCGTTCGATTACGATGTCAATGATGTCGAGATGGTATTTCAATTGCAACAGGGCGTTTCACAGGATGAAATCAATCATGGATTTATAAACAACTTGATGCCTAATAATAACAACTTATATTGGGTTAGAAACGAGATTTATCTGCCTGATGGGTGGGGAAGTGCAATTTGTGATAAAACAGCCTGTTACTTTGAGAGCGTTGGAGAAAGAGCACTTAACTTATTTCCAAATGAACAGAGCATTTTCGACTTGCACCTGTATACTCATGGCATGCCCGGGGATTCGGCAGTTGTCGAACTCTGTGTCTATGAAGCAGGTGATACATCCACCACACAATGTAAGACATACACCTTTCATGCAAACGCCTCGGCAACTCAGGATCTGGTAAAAGAAGACGTTTCATTAAAACTAACACCTAATCCTACAACTAATTATTTCACAGTGGTTTCTGATGAAACAATTGGTAATGTTGAGATTTACAACATTATAGGTTCAAAACTCAAATCATACAACACAAAGGAAATCTCAACATTTAATGTGTCTGATTTACCTTCAGGATTGTATTTAGTACGCATATACAACGAATCCAATTCAAGCGTTCTATCCACACTTAGGTTGAAAAAAAGGTAGATTCTGCTTAAGATGTTTCACTCAAGCTGAAAAGAATAAAGTTTAAGAGTACAATGAGAATATCCGGTGTGATTTGTATATTGTGCGTCAATTAAAGACATAAATCTCAAAGTTCAAGCATCATTGAGATTGTAAAAGCGGTAATAGGGTTTAGTTCATACCAAGGGAGCCCGGCAATTAGAATAACCTTCTTTTGTCGGGTTTTTTCTTTTAATTATCTTGTTTTCAATTTAATACATATAACTAATTTATAAAATGCGAACCTCAGTTTTCCGTCGTGCTCATTTCAATGCAGCACATCGACTTCACAATCCAAACTGGAGTGACGATGAAAATAAAAAGGTGTTTGGGCCTTGTAATAATCCGAATTATCACGGTCATAATTACGAAATCGTTGTTAAGGTAACCGGCGAGGTAAATCAGGAGACTGGTTTCGTCGTCAATCTCGACGATTTAAAGAAATACATCAAAATCGAAGTAGAGGATCATATGGATCACAAAAATCTTAACATCGATGTTCCGGAATTTGCTAATCTGAATCCCACTGCCGAGAACATTGTCAAAGTTATATGGGATCGACTGCGAAAACGTCTGAACAGTAAATACGACCTATCGGTAAGATTATATGAAACCCCCCGAAATTTTGTCGAGTATCCTGGCTAACGTGGACGACGTCCTGAATCTTTTGGCTTAAAAGAAGTATACTGACTTCCATGATTAACCATTATTCAACAGGTTTTTGATCAGTTACCGTTTTAAAGTTCTTTTAATAGACTACATCTTCCATTGACTAAAGCAACTCAAACAAAAGACATTTTCAGGCACGGT
The DNA here is from genome assembly GCA_965249735.1 of Saprospiraceae bacterium. GTDB lineage: Bacteria > Bacteroidota > Bacteroidia > Chitinophagales > Saprospiraceae > JANQSS01. The sequence goes on from CBDFMS010000022.1 coordinate 202,627, forward strand.
TTCTCTTTAAAAACGACTTACGTATAATGATCTGTAGAACTAACTATTCAGAATATTACAGATCTATAAAGTAACGCCTACGATGTATCTTCGGCCTATGTTTGCCGATGTCCATGGACAGAATCATATTATCGACTATATAGTCAGTTCACATCGAGAAAATCGACTAGCTCACACCATCTTACTGTCTGGTAAGGCGGGTTACGGATTGTTCTTACTCGGGAAGGCTATTTCATCCTATCTGTTGTGTGAGCATCGCGAAACGGATTCATGCTCTGAATGCCCAAATTGTAGAAAAGTTGAAGAACTGCAACATCCGGATCTTCACATTTTTTTTCCTACCTCTAAAGCAGGACAGACCACAGCCATGAATATGACAGAATTTCGCAAGTTGGCTGTTCAAGATCCTTATTTCGATTTTGCCAATTGGTTGGAATACCTCGGGGAAGCAAATAAATCGCTAAATATCAATAAGGACATTGTCAAAGAAATCAATCATGCCTTTAGGTTCAAAAGCTTTGAAAGCGGACCCCGAGTATATCTAATATGGGGAGCGGAGTATCTGGGAAAAGAAGGAAACAAACTTCTCAAAGTCATTGAAGAACCACCGGAAGACGCATACATCATATTACTAACGGAAAATCGAAAACAAATCCTGCCTACCATCCTTAGTCGTTGTCAGACATTCTTACTCAAGCCATTGTCCGGCGATGACATGCTCCAAGCGCTTAATCTCGAACCAACTGAACAAAATATTTTACAAACACAATGGGCGCAAGGTGATATCAGGCGTGCCGGGTCAGATCAAACCAGTACATTATCGAACTTTCATGAATTGTGGCTGTCCTATTTCAGAATTGCATTTAAAGCACACCCGGTAGAGCTTATTGAAAAAAGCACAGAACTAGCCAATGGTGGAAAAGAATTCTGTCGCCAGTTTTTGCGTTATGGCTTGAGTCTGATCGGACAGATGTTGAAAAGCGTTATGGGCATTCCAATTGAAAATGAGCGCGCTATTGAAAAGTTGGCTCAATTATTGAGTCTGGAGGATCTTGATGCGATCAATGAAAGGCTTCAGGAAGACTATGTCCACGTTAATCGCAATGCAAATCTGAAACTACTTTTTGCCTCACAAAGTGTATGGTTATCAGATTTATTCAGAAAAAAGAAAAAATCCATTCGTAGGCCGTAATTTTATGGCCAATTGGAAGCAAATTGATATGTCGGTCAACAGTGACTGACTTTTATTATAAAAAGAGAAGAATATGGGATGTGCAGCATGCGGAAGCAAAAATGGAAGTCCGGAAGGATGTGGAAATAAAGGACATTGCCTCACAGGAGGATGCAACAAGATGAACACATACGATTGGTTTAATGTCTGGCAAGTAACAGATAGTGAACCCTTCGATATCGTCGAAATTAGCTTTAAGAACGGCGCCAGAAAGGGCTTTTTTCGGAATCGACAACCTTATCATTGGTCGACCAGTGATTATGTTGCTGTAGATACAGGTAATGGTTACGACGTTGGACGGATCTCACTAAGTGGTGAGATGGTCAGGCTACAAATGAAAAAGAAACGGGTCAATGAAGACCATGTGATCAATGAGGTGATTCGTCTGGCAAGTCCCCGTGACATGGATCGGATCAAAGAAGCTCGTGGAAAGGAAAAGTCAATTATAACCAGAGGTAGAGCCATCGTTCGAACGCATGACCTGGAAATGAAGCTAGGCGATGTCGAAGTTCAGGCTGATCTTCGGAAAGCAACTTTCTATTACACAGCTGATGGAAGAATAGATTTCCGAGAGCTTGTTCGATCGTTTGCCAGAGAATTCAATGTCAAAGTAGAAATGCGGCAAATTGGCTCTCGCCAGGAATCTGCCCGAATTGGTGGAATCGGTTCTTGTGGCAGGGAACTCTGTTGCTCAACCTGGTTGTCGGACTTTAAGTCTGTTCCAACTTCAGCAGCACGATATCAAAATCTGGCAATCAATCAAGTTAAACTCTCCGGTCAATGTGGAAGATTGAAATGTTGCCTCAACTACGAGCTCGACACCTACATCGATGCACTGAAGAGTTTTCCAATGAAAATTCAGTCATTGAAGACTAAGTCCTCTGAAGCCAATTTCATAAAGGCAGACATCTTTAAAGATGTGATGCATTATAGCTATCGAACGGAACATGGTCGCTTTATGGTCATTGCAATAGATAAAGATCGAGTCCGAGAAATTGCTGAAATGAATAAGAATGGTGAGTATCCGGACGCTTTTATTACTGAAGAAGATCTCGCTCTTGATGAAGAAATGGATTTTGCAGATGTGACCGGTGACTTTGAATTGAAGGAAGAAGTAAAAAGAAAGAGGAGCAGGCGACGAAGAGGATCTTCACGGAATAAACGTTCTGGCAATAAAAGACAGGAAAACAAGAAACAAGGAAATAAGAAACAAGAGAATAACAAGCCTCGTTCTAAAGGTCCGAGAAAGAGTAGAAATCAAAAACGCAGACCATCAAATTCCGCTCGAAATAAGAACAAGGATTCTAGAAATAAATCTTCAAACGACAAGTAATACATGAAATCTTACGATGCAATAATTGTTGGCTCCGGTCCCGGAGGTTATGTCAGCGCATTGCGCTTTGCTCAACTTGGCATGAAAACTGCCATCGTCGAACGATACCCTGCATTAGGGGGCACTTGTTTGAATGTTGGCTGCATTCCATCCAAGGCATTACTGGACTCTTCAGAACACTTTCATCAGGCCGCACATCAATTTCAAGAGCATGGAATCGAGACAAGTGGGTTGAAAGTGAACATGCCTCAAATGATCAAGCGAAAAAATGAGGTGGTCCAAACGACTGTTCAGGGTGTTGAATTCTTAATGAAAAAAAATAAAATTGATGTTATAACCGGACACGCTTCGTTCACAGATACCAAAACGCTTTCAGTTAAACAGGAAGGAGAAGATCCAATTTCCATAACCGGAAAATATATTGTGATCGCCACCGGATCAAAACCAATGGTTCCAGCTTCATTCAACTATGACAAAAAACGAATAATTACATCTACTGAAGCTTTGAATATCTCTAGAGTTCCAAAGAAAATGATCGTGGTCGGTGGAGGTGTGATTGGATTGGAATTAGGTTCAGTATTTGCCCGACTCGGAACAGAAATCACAGTGGTAGAATTTCTCGATCGCATTTTACCCGCTATGGATAAAGATGCCAGTCGGGAATTGACAAAAGTGCTTAAGAAACAGGGATTCACCTTTCATTTAAAACATAAAGTGGAAACGGTTAAATCGACTAAATCAGGCGTCTCAGTGGAAATCGCCAAACGTGATGGAGAAGGTACTTTTTCTTTACAAGCAAACTATTGTCTCGTGAGCATTGGAAGAAAGCCCTATACAGAGGGGTTAGGTCTGGAACATACGGCAGTGAAAGTGGATGATAGAGGTTTTATTCAAGTGAACGCAAGCCTTGAGACGGATGAAGCCGGCGTATTTGCAGTTGGTGATGTCATAGGTGGCGCGATGTTGGCTCACAAAGCCCAGGATGAAGGTGTATTAGTCGCAGAATTCTGCCATGGACAACGACCTCATCTCGATTATAATCTTATCCCGAATGTCGTCTATACCTGGCCTGAAGTTGCAAGTGTAGGTGCAACTGAGGAGGAACTAAAAAATAATGCCATCGCTTACAAAAAGGGTAAATTTTCGATGCGAGCACTTGGCAGAGCCAGAGCAAGCATGGATATTGATGGTTTTGTGAAAATCCTGGCAGATAAAGAAACAGATGAAATACTGGGCGTGCACATGGTTGGAGCGCGGGCAGCCGATATGATTCAGGAGGCGACAGCCATTATGGAATTTCGAGGTGCCGCTGAAGACATTGCCCGTATTTGTCATCCACATCCAACGTATACAGAAGCAATTAAAGAAGCTGCTTTGGATGTTGATGGTCAGGCTTTACATATGTAAACTAAAAAAGGGTTAAAAAAGATCTTTATCTTTCTTAACCCTTTAAATCCCCTTTTAGCCCGAATACTAAATTCCTTATAAATATAAGTAAACCGGTTGCGCTTTTAAAAGCAATATTGACGATCGGTCAATGCTGATTCACAATCGGTTATTCTTATGTACATACGGTTGATTATACGGAAAGTAGGGATATAAATGAGTGCTTGATGCTGATTCATGTGGTTCATTTGGATCGGGTTAAGTTACAATTCTCGCATTGGATTGTTGAAGCCTTCAATTTAAATTAGGGAATCTCGTAGTGAAAAAAGAAAAAGCCGTGATGTGCATCACGGCTTTTCTATAACTTTTCAATATGTTGATTCTACAGTTTGATATCGATAATGAATGTCATTCTCCCACATTCTCTGGTCGGAGCTGTTGGATCGACTTCGAACATATATTCCCTTGCCCGATTGATGGTTCGTCCAATGACCTCTTTATCTCGAATCGTACTGTGTTTCTTATTGTATTCAACCATGGTCACATGGCCTGATTGGTCTACACACACGTTAAACGACATTTTTCCACTCTCGCTTACGATATCGTTCAAGTCAGGATTGCTGATAATACGCCGGGACAATATACCATCACCTTCAAAATCACCTTCCCCTTTGCCTTCGGCTCCATCACCCTTGTCTGAATTGCCTTCGCCTTTGTCACCTTTGCCTTTACCGTCGTCAGCACCATCACCACTCGTTGCGGTACCGTCACCACCTTCGCCATTACCTCCATCTTGTGATTTGGAGTCGGCTTTGCCTTTACCACTACCTGTACCAGTACCTGAACTTGTTGGTTGTTCAATTTTTATGACGACCTTTTTCACTTTGGATGGTTTTAGTATAACATCCTTTTTGGGTGTAGGTACCGTTTTTACTCCAGTTTGCTGAGGTATAGTCTCAGTAGGTTGAGGTGTTTTTACTTCTATCTTTCTAACTTTGGATTTTTTGATGACAGGAGGCTCAGTCTTTGATGTTAACACCGGAGGTGGGGTTGACATCTCGATCGGTTTTGTTTCAGGCATCACCTCTCGTTCTTCTGCTACCTCTGTCGCCGCAGATGATTCTTCTTCTTTTAATGCAGGTGCAGACTTTTGAGACCCTTCATTGCTACTACCTCGTTGAAACTCTACAAGCACAGCCTGCTTGAATTCTGATGGTTGCAATGGAGATTTTAAAAAGGGAAGGATTGCCAATAAAATAATGATGGCATGCACGATAGCTGAGGTTCTCATGCTTTTCCTTTTGTCTTCTAACATCTTTACTGTAAGATCGTTAACATACATAATTCTAAAATTTTCGGTCAGACAATGATTAATTTTGTAATTCTCTATACAATATTGACGTTATTTTGATCTGTAAGATGTTATGAAATCCTTATTAGTTTAAAACGAAATATTAATCTTAAACGCACTTTGCCTGATTTCAGTCTCTAAAAGGCAAAAATTATCCTAGATTTTCTTCATTTCATATGGCTCAAAACTAACAGGCATAAGACGTTCAAAGACTATGCCAAAGGAAGGATATAACCAACGAACTTAGAGTGATATTATACAAAAGTTCGATGTGGAAAGGTTAATCGTTGATATCTAATGAGATAACCTGATCCGGACTGGAACTATAAAACCCATTGAAGTGTGGCTTAGGAGCTTTTTATATATAGATTCTTGGACGCCTATTGGAATTATAGGACTTGCTGCCAGGTGAATGATCAAATGACTCAAGTTCTTTGTTTTTATTCGTAGCGCAAGCTTTCAATTGGGTCAAGCCGCGCTGCTTTAATAGCGGGCCACAATCCACTGGCAAGTCCTACAATCATACACAGTGAAATGCCTAATAGAATCCATATCCAGGGCATAACAAAGACTCCACCAAGGAAGTGGCTCACCAGCACACCAGCCAATATTCCAAGAAGAATTCCCAATAATCCACCCATTTGGCAAATTAAAATAGCTTCGATCAGAAATTGCTTCACGATTGAGGACCGTGTAGCGCCTAAAGCTTTGATTATGCCAACTTCTTTTGTTCGTTCGGTAACACTAACCAACATGATGTTCATAAGTCCAATGGCAGCTCCTAATAGCGTAATAATCCCAATGCCAACAGCTCCCCAACGGAGCTTAGTGGTATTGTCTTTGATTACTTTAATGATGCCATCAGCTTTGCGTATTTCGAAGTCATTCTCTTCTTTGGCTTTCAATCGTCTGACTTTTCGCATCAGTCCGATAGATTCTGAAATGACATTATCCATCTCATCCGTCTTTGTCACCCCCACATCAATGGAATAGTTCGTCCTATCTGATCCATAGCGTTGTCTGGCCAACGTCACAGGTATCATCATTTTTTTGTCTACGTCTTGATTGATACTGGCACCTTGTGATGCGAGAATTCCTATGATTTTAAAACGCTGACCGTTTAGTAGTAGAACCTTTCCAAGAGCGCGCTCTTCTTTCCCATCAAAAAGTGTTTTAACCACAAAATCTCCAACAACAACCTGACGAACGGCCTGATCAATATCGCTTTTATTGAAAAATCGACCATGACTTATGGTGTTCCCCCTCGTATACATTTCGTTTTCATCAACACCAAAGAGCATCAGAACAGGATTCGTTTCCTCATCACCAAACTTTGCGACCGAACTTGAGCTAACTCGAGAAGATATTGATACCCGACCACTCAAGGAAAATCGATCCTTGAATTCCATGGCTTGACGAAAGTCGATAGGCGTGACTTTTTTTACTTTCTCACCTCGAACTGTCATGTCAATTTCTGATTCGGTAGGTACGATGTTAAACGACCTTGAACCAAGCGAAGAAAAACTAGAACTCATTGAAAAAATGGCGGTATCTATTGCTGTAAGAATACCAACTAAAGCAGCTATTCCAAATGCTATGACAAGCATGGTGATAATAGCACGTAACAGGTTAGCGCGTACATTTCCCAGTGATATTTTTAGAACTTCTAAGTTGTTCACTATAGTCAGATTCTAACGGTGAAGATACACCTGGCAAGGTGGACATTAATATTCCTTAGAGCAGGTCGACGATTTATTCGATAAACGTAAAATTAGTCAATGAGGTCAGTGTTATTGAAATAGGTCCGGATATATGTCAACATCTCGTTGTGGATCTGCGAATTGGTGGCCAAAATCGTTTTATCATGGATGACATTTTGTTGACCATGAAAATCTGATACTTCTCCACCGGCTTCCTCCACGATACATATACCTGCGGCTATATCCCATTCATTCAATCCATATTCAAAGAACCCGGCAAAGCTGCCTTTCGCTACATAGCATAAGTCGAGGGCTGCTGAACCGAATCGTCGGATTCCTCTTGTCGCCTGAAACAGTTTTCGAAATAGAGACAGATACCGCTCCATAGCATCGAAAGAGTTGTATGGAAACCCTGTGGCAAGCACAACGTTTTTCAACTGGCCCTCTTCCGTAACAACTATTGGTTTCCCATTTGCATAGGCACCTTGAGATTTTACTGCAGAAAATAACACGTCGTGCATAACGTCGTAAACAACTCCAAGTAAATAACTATCCTTTTGTTTGAGCGCTATACTCACACTGAAGAAAGGAAGATCGTGAATGAAATTGGTTGTCCCATCTAATGGATCAATGATCCATTGTAATGAAGCAGTTTTTTGATTTTGAACGATGGTTTTTTCCTCTGTAAGAAAGTCTGCCTGCGGAAGTAACTCCTTGAGTCCGCTGACAATAAGCTTTTCTGCTTCGATATCAACATAACTGACAAGGCTGTTGAGGTCTTTCGTCAAGATATCATCAGATTTTAAGCGATGTAATTGATCTTTAATGAAACGGCCAACCTGCTTCGCCAAAATCTCAGTTGCTGTGCGCAATGACTTTAATTCTGGAGCCGTCAGGGGGTATGAGGAATTCACGATTAAAAGCTAGCCCATTTCGGCGATCACTTCATTGACCTCCGGCACCATACGTTTTAGCATACCTTCTATTCCGGCTTTAAGCGTTACAGTGGAAGAAGGACATCCAGAGCAGCTACCCTGCATGATCACATATACATTCCCATCTACGTATTTCTTGAATTCAATATTTCCACCGTCCATCTCCACAGCAGGTTTAACATATGTGTTGATGAGCTCTTTAATTTTGACAACGATTTCAGCATCTTTTTCATCGTAATTGATATCAGCTTGGTGAGCTTCTTCCAATTGTTCTTTCACCTTCTCAAATCCGTCCTTGATGATTTCTTTTCCCTCTTCTACATAATTTTTAATGAAATCTTTGAGCTCCAGCATGATCTCTTGCCAATTGAGCCCGGCAGTTTTGGTGATCGTGACAAAATTATTCGAAATATATACTCCATCGACCTCATCACGTACAAACAACGCCGCCGCCAAAGGAGACCATTCTGCCGCAAGGTCAGCTGTTCGAAAATCTGCGGTACCTTGATGCAACATCTTATTTGTCACAAATTTAAGTGTATCCGGATTCGGCGTTTGCTCTGTATATATCAGTACTGGACTTTTAACGGTAGTATCCATTGTTCAAGTTTTATAAGTTGTGCAAAAGTAACGAAAATAGACAGGGAAAGTTCGTCAAGAGATGTTCATTTTACGACCTGCATTAGGTGTTTACCGTGTGTACCTGGCTTTGTAAACCAATCACAGTCTTTCTATGAACTCAAGAATTTCCTCTTCAGACATACGAATGGGATCAATCTCAATTTTTTCCAAATTAGCTGTGACTACAATACGCCTGGAAGCCGCCTCCGATTGCTGTCCGCCCTTATGTGCCAGGATGACAATTGTCCCTTCAAATTCTAAAGGAACTGCGGTCGTCGCACAATCCGTCATTGACGAAATAGCTAGTCGTTGGCAGGTATTGACATTGTCATATAAGATATATGCTCTTGTATTTTGGGGTGTATTGCTTTCCAGTAATTCCAAACAAAGTGTAGTATAATCAGATACAAGCACTTCTTTTTGAAGACTAATCCAACCAAGATCCTCCAAAATGAATCGATAACCTGTGGTGTCATTCTCATATCCTTCCAAGTTGACTTCCAAATCTCCACTTTCTATCTGTGTCATTTGTTCAACCCAGCCTCCCTCAAATTGATTTTGACCCGGGGCATACAGATTGACTGCTTCTGGTTGGTCATCAAAAACATAAACCACGATTCCCTGAGAATTTGGGTTAATACGAAGTTGATCGTCACCCTGAAATGCCCTGATAGATAAAACTGTTTCTGCCTCCAATAGAATCTCATCGTCATTGATTGAGGGAATATCGTATTTAACCATATCATTATTCTGATTAACTTCTACGATATTAATTTGAATTTGACCCTGAACGACTTCATTGTTTTGATTAATAAAACTATTTGATGAAAAGTACACGAGCGATTTATCCAATTCTATGACTCCACCATTGTCGATTGAAATTGTTTTTTGGATTTCAAGATTTTGCAAACCTTGTAAGACGTCATTATAATCTCCTGCAGCAATATATTCATTAGGTACAAACTTGTCTACTTCTGGCTGACAAGAAATCAGGGCCAGGGACAAAATTGTAAATGATATGATTAATTTATAAGTATTCATTTTGTTGTCTTCCCTTGTCGATTAATTAATACCATATTTTTTCTTCCGAGAAGTTTTCTCACCCAAAACTTTCCTGAGACCAACATTTACACCTGCAGTCCAATAATTTTGTTCCAGGGGATAGCCATTCGTCGTCAAATTGGATAATTGATAACTAAATCTAGGTTCAGCAATAAAGGACATTCCATTTTTCAGCTTGTATTCGATTACCACACCTCCCAACAACCCTAAACCGGCAGAAGACTTATATACACTTTTGTGTCCATCACCATTGAGGCTTCCAACGCCATTATCCGGTTGTATTATCCGTCCTCCTTTCGAAAACAAGACATTTAATGATACACCACCTTGAATTGCAACATTAAATTTATCCATTTGCCAGGTATAGCCTAATGTCAGCGGTACGCTAATAAATGTCAATGAATTGGTGTGTTCTACGGTCCTGGATCCTATGGTAGTAATAGAAAGTGTGTCCCATACATAAGTAGTATTTCCATTTATTACCAATGTATCTACAATAACATTTGTTATCGTTGTGCGGTTTTGATTCGGATCGTAATAATCAAATCGTTCATGAAAACGATCATAACTAATTCCGGCTGTCCCGGTCAATCCGTTGGCCAATTTGAGGCCCATTCTTGCTGTAACATTGTATGCAAATAAATAAGACTCAGAGTTTCTCCGATCATTTAATAAATCGTCAGATTCAATTTGTCTCGATGTCAATAATTGGTGTGCATATTGAGGTCCTATGGAGAAATCGGCAAAAACTAATTGATTTTGGCTGACGAAAGAATAACAATGAACTCTATTTTTCTTTTTACCACCTTTTACGATACACGGATCATATACCAAGTGGCCATGTGACAATGATTGAGCATTATTTGGAAGACTCAATTCCGCAACAGCGCTAGACTGTCTATTGCTAATTTCCTCCGCTAATTTTTCATCCTCAACTGATCCTATTTTTTGTTCGGATTGCAGTTCTCGCTGTTCGACGGTATTCAATAATTGATCAGGAGATTCGACGGAACCATTGTCATCGGTATTTCTCTCATTCGTTGTGATAACAGTATGCCCCGCTGCATCTGTTTTTTCTCCAGTTGAATGGCCGGCAATCGGTCTTGATTGATCTGCTTTTTGACTTTTCGATATCTCATTAACAGATTCTTCCTGACTACCGGTATTCGAAAATTCGGTTGTTTTGTCGTTTATATCAACATTTCTGCCTTCTGAGGATTTTGGTTTTGAAGAACTTGTAGAAATGAAGTTTTCTTTGGTCGCGTTGATGGTAGTTTGATTTTCTCCTTCAGACTCACTGTTCGTGATGCTCGATCCGGTCGAAGTCGACTGTCTCATATTATCACTTCCATCACTTAAATCGGCCGCCGCTTGCTTTTCAAGCGTCTCACTCTGACTGGTGGTATTCGAACTACTCACAGACTCTCCTATTGTCTCATCGGAATTATTTCCTTCAGATTCAATTTGTAAGTGAGTCGACTGAATATCGGAAAGATTTTGCCTCTGCTCGTCACTGCTGTAAACCACCAATAATAAAACAATACCGATCAGAACAAGAGTTGAAATAAAGATTGGGACGAGAGGATAATCTTTTTTACGCTTCATGCCCTGCTCAATATTCGACCACACGTGAGTGGGAACCTCACTATCGTAGTTAGTCAACTTTTCTTGAACAATTCGATCGAATTTATCCTCTTTCATATGAGCATATATTTCATCTTCTCTAACGATTTTTGCAACATCCGTCTCGCCTTTGTTAATTGCGATCGTGAAGTGCTTTCGCCAATTTTAAGCATTTTGGCTATTTCATTGTGTTTATACCCTTCAATCACGTACAAGTTAAAGACGTTCCTGTAGCCATCAGGTAACATTTGAACATGACTTAGAATCTCTTCGGCAGTGAGGGTTGAAATGACATCAGATTCGAACGCAGGCTCAGCCACTTGCTCCAGGTTGTAACTTGTATCCTTTCTGCTCTTCTTTTGCAGTTTGCGCAATGCCACATTCACCATGATTGTCCTCATCCAACTGTACAAAGATCCTCTAAATTGAAACGTATCTAACTTTTTAAATACTAACATAAATCCTTCCTGAATGACGTCTTCTGCCTCAAGATCATCTCTGGTATAGCGTCGGCAAACTGTAAACAACTTACCACTATAGCTGTCGAATAGGAGCTTCTGCATGTTGCTGTTGCCCTTAAGACAACCTTCGACTAGTTGACGGTCATCCAAGATGTCGTTTTTTTAAGGATACTAGATTATCAAAAAGTGCTGCCTTTGGTTCGACTGCCTTCAGAATAATAGATGAAATTAGTGAAATGTAGCGACTACTTCGCCTCCTCTTCTTCTTTGACGAGAAGTTGGAAGCCGTTGCCATGAATATTCACAATCTCGATATTGTCATCGGGTTTCAAATATTTTCTCAGCTTAGTGACAAAGACATCCATCGAACGCGCTGTGAAGTAATTGTCCTCGCCCCAAATCTTGGTTAAGGCTTCAGAACGCGGAAGAACATCATTTTTATACAGACAGAACATTCGCAGGAGATGAGCTTCTTTGGGTGAGAGTTTGCGTTCCTCGACCTCTTTCGTATCACTTGTATGGGTCAGAATGCGAATTGGGTAGTTAAAATGAAAATTTCCAATAGAAAATTCGCGGATATCTTCTTTTTCATCCTGATGCTTGCTACTACGCTTCAAAATGGCTTGAACACGATATAGCAGCTCCTCAGAATTGAATGGCTTGGTGATATAGTCATCGGCTCCTAGTTTGAATCCCTGAAGTATATCGTCTTTCATGGATTTGGCGGTCAAGAAGATTATCGGTGTATTCTTGTCTTTTTCTCTTATTTCACGCGCGAGCGTGAATCCATCCTTCTTTGGCATCATGACATCAAACACACAGAGATCAAAATTTCCTTTGTGGTAAGAGATCAATCCTTCCTGTCCATCTTTGGCCAATGTCACGTCATAGTCGTGCATCTCCAAATAGGATCGTAGGACATCTCCAAAGTTTTGATCGTCCTCTACTAATAGAATTTTGTTTCCGTTTTCTGACATGATCGTTTGTGTTTTTGACACCTACATAACGTAGGATTCTGAATCTTAGCTTTCTGAGCCTAAATTAATTTAATTCTCGTTATTGACAAAAGGTAAGAACAATGTAAAACTACTGCCTTTTCCCAGTTCGCTTTTTACCCGAATCGATCCTTGATGAGCTTGCACCATAGCCTTCACATAACTCAGTCCAAGTCCAAATCCTTTGACATCATGACGATTACCAGTATGTACGCGATAAAATTTATCAAAAATGTGCTTTTTAGCATCTTTAGACATCCCCTGCCCTTTATCCGCTACGGTAATCTCAATGCCCTGTAAAACATTCTTGGTGCTGATTTTTATATCAGGTCTTTCTGATGAGTATTTGTTGGCGTTGTCCAAAAGGTTGTGGATCACATTGGACAAGTGATTTTGATCAGACCTGATCTCATGTCGCTCAGCCTGCAAATCCAGCACGATCTCTCCTCCCCTATTTTGAACAATCAACTCAACATTCTCTTTGGCCAATCCAATCAATCTATGCACATCGACTTCATCCCAATTTAACTGGATTGCATTTTGTTCAATTTGCGCCATCTGCAATACCTTCTCTACCTGGCCCAGCATTCGTCGATTTTCTTGCTTAATAATCTTCGCGAAACGACCCACTTTTTCTTTGTGTCCAACGATTTTATCACTCATGATTGAATCCGTGGCCAGGGATATAGTTGCTATCGGAGTCTTAAACTCATGTGTCATATTATTTATAAAATCGCTTTTCATCATGGACAATTTTTTCTGTCTGAATATGACATTGAGTGAATAGATGAATGCGAATAATATTACACTAATAAACAACACAGTCAGAAAAAGCATAGGTAATGCGTTCTTCCAAATGTGTGACCTGCGGTCAGGAAAATGCAGTACTAACGCACCCGGTGCTTCATAGCCTGAATTAAATAGACGAATTGAATAGGGTGAATTTCTCAAATTCGTATCCATTTTCTTGCTGGGCGTTTGGACCGTACTCGCTTGTACATCAGCACTAATTGGTGTGACAAAATGACCATTTGCAATGACAAAATCCTGGATTTCTTCACTATAAATAGCATAGTCATATCTGATTGGAATACTGCTGCTTTCAAGTTGGATTTTTATGAATTTATCGAGCTTTTCCAAATCGATGCGTTCAGCGATATCCATTTTGTTAGTTAACCGACGATAATCTTGCAAACCCAGCCGTATATCCGGATCAAGTAAAGTGGCATCCAGTGAATCCAGCGCTTTTAATCTTGTTCTATGTAAATCAGATGTGAGTTTGAGATTGATTTCTTGTTTTCCTTTTAGAGAAATCCCAGAATACGTTTCATGTTGCTGTTCGTCATAGGCTTCAAGCTGTCGCTTGACCTCATTCAGTGTGGCCCGCACGCTTTCATCAAATTTCGCCTCATTCAGATTGATAGAATAGCTGAGCCAATATATTTGTATAGAGGTCAATCCGATGACCGCCACAGACATCAGTCCGACTATCAACCATATATTTTTACGTCCCATAATATTTCCTGATCAATCAGGTCAAATTTAAGCGATTCACATCTGTTTACAAGAGAAGGCCAAAAGTAAAACCTTTAATGAGCTTTATCGCTCGGTTTAACCAAAGCAGTATCAACAGAATATTTGCTTATTTGGGTCTATTTCAAAGCAAAACGTAGGCGTAACCCTCCGCGTGCATTTGTGATTGGATAAGACAAATTCGTATACGGTTCAGTTGACCTATAATCCAGGAACAAACGCATGGATAGATATTCATTGACTGTATAGTCGAGCGCCGGGCTTATTGTCAATGCACGTTGTCCACGAGTGGGTCGAGCTGTCACATCCAGTCCCCATAAGTGTTGAATCGTACGATCATCTCGTAATGAAAAATCACAACTTATCTTCAACGTATTTCCAGCAAAATCTGCACCACCTCCAGATCCCTGAGTATTACCACCTTGTCGGTTTTGAGGACGACTTGTTTGTTTCTTAGCACCCGGAATGAAACCGAGGTAAATATTCTTCAATGTATACCCAAATCCCGCAGCCCAGTTTGTTCCCCTGGATTCATTGATTTGTTGATTATCAGGATCGAGTGAAAGTGTTCTGTTTTTACCTACTTCAAAATTTATTGACATATCATTTACTGTCGAAATATCGATTTTAATAATTGGACTCATTGACTCATTAATGACCACTTGCGGGATGGTTATCCTGCTATAATAATCCTGCGTGATAGGATTAATATTCTCTACCGTTTGAGGACCATCTTGATAATAGCGTAAGTCTGAATTAAATGAGTTCACGGTCAGCGTGGATTGATATGTATGCGATATTGAAATTCGGCTAAACCTGTCTTTAAACCATGGAATTTTCGTTAATCCATTATAAGTAAGAGTCCAATTCGGTAACGGAGTTTCTTTAAATATATTTAATTTAGTTGTATTCGGATCTTCTTCACGATATGCTGAAATAAACGCTGGAACAATCACTTCCTGTTGGCCCAGACCATAACCAAAAGCATAACCCGGATACTCCGGATGATCTTGATTACTCGGATTATCACTTTCTGCATTTACACGACTAGAAATCGATCGAAGATTTTCTTTGAAAGTGGTAAACAATGCATTAATATTATCTTCTCCGTCCTTAAATAGGGTTTTAGTTGTGAGATAGGTAATGGTATAAGATCCAAACTGACTCCAATCACCAAAATCAAATCTGTTATCGTCAGGTCTAAATTTAAATAAAGAAGACTCAGAGGTCGAATAATTCCGCTTAACGTCTATGTCAATTTTGAAATCTCTTACAGGTTCAAGTGTCAGTTTAGCGTCCCAATTTTCAATATAAGTACGTGAAAATTCCTGATTGACACAGTCGTGGTTGACAAACCAACCATCTTCAGGACTAGTCGCATCTGCATTTTTCAAAAGCCAGTCATCATTCGGTGCAAAACCGCCTACATATTTCCAACCCGGCGCATCGAAACCACTACTCAGCCCGAGAAATTCCGGATCCTTATTGATTCCAGGAACATAGGATGAATTTCGTTCTGAATAATTGAATTTCACGCTTCTAACCGCCATTAAAGGACGTAGAAAAATCCTGGCAACCGTTGGAGCTTCTACATTTTTCTTTTTCTTCTTTTTCGCCTTATCATCTTTATTAATTGGATCGCTAGTGCCACTATTATTTCTTACTTTTTTACCCTGGGTTTTACCTCTGTTAATACTGGCCAGGAATTTCGATTTATTATACAATCGCTCGAAATTCATATTTATACGAACACTTCCGTCATTGCCATTAGCAATGCTGTTACCGAGCTCTGCATTATTTATCGATGCTGCCGTCCAATTATAATTTGCAGTGTACCTTAAGTCCGTAGTGATCCAGTCGAGTATTCCAAATTTAGAAAAGGGTAACTTATATGAGAGATCAAAATTTTGATCGAAGTTCTTATTCCTTCCAAAATCCTTCAAATTATCCCATAGGTAGTCCTTTCTGTTATCCAGTCCTACCAATTCGCCTTGTAGGCTATATCCATCGTTATCTAATTCATCTACAGCGGATTGATTAGTGGCAAAATAATTGAACCTGATGGATTTGGTAAAATCCCAACTCAGTCGATAATCCCGATGCCATAAAAATTGTCTACTGGTTGCAATTGCAATTGGGTCCCCGTTGCCAATTACACGGAATTCACGATTTCTTTCTCTTTGATCCAGAACATTTCTAAACGACAATGAAGTCGGTAATGGATTGAAATTAAAATCTTTAACGAACTTAATCCACTTGTCGGTTTTTATCAATTTTTTAAATGGTTCAATGGGTTTTGAGCCAAGATTATATTGGTAATTAAGAGTCCCTTTTTGTTGTTTCGAATCATCTTGCGACAAAATTGGGTCGCTATGTTCTGTGGATGTTCTCGTATATGAAACGGAGAAATTAGAGATATCCCACGGTAAAGCCACTTTGCTTTTTCCGGTTTTATTTTTTCGCACGTTATTAAAACTCACGGTTTTAATAACGGTCTTGTCTTGGGCATTATCTTTTATTTGAGCTCTTTCACCTGGAGATGCATTATTTAATTTTTCATCCAAGGTCAAATCGCGATCATATGGATCATACTTGGGTGTACTTGTATTGTTCGAATATTGTGCAAAAAACGGAATTTGCAAACCAGATTTTTCACCAAAGAATTTGCCCAATTCTAAGTTTGTCGCCGCATCATATGCCACTACCTTTTCTTGTTGACGTTCTAATAATTGTTTATCAAGTGATCCCCATCCTATCCCGCTGATATTACCTGAGAGCGCAATATTTCCAAAATCGGCCAACTGCATATCCAAACGACCGAGGGCAGCTGCCCCACCTTGCTCATTAAGTCCAACTAATCGGAGTTCATTGATCCAGATATCAGCACAGTATTTTAGATTGTCAGGCACTCCTTCATTGACCCGAAGCCCAAAGAACATGGTATGAACGTCACCGAGATTAGGGTTTCCTAATACAGAAATTACACCGTTTTCATATGGTTCTGAATACAATTCATTTGGTGGAGTTTCCCTTTTTAATTTTAAATTTTTCAACTCTTGTAAAACAAGATCGATTCGATTCAATTCTTTCCATATGAGTTCCGGATCGTTTGCATCTTCTCCCATTTCGGTGAAATCCAATGGCAAATCGTATTCGTAATAATTATTGGTATAATCACTTCCCATACGAATGACAAGCGATAATTGATTATCCTGTAATTCAGGAGACTCCGCATGAACGAATAGTTTTAATCGTTCATACTCACGCATATTCATGTTGAGTGTCTTATACACACCACGCATGCCATCTTCATTGAGGTCGCATAATTCCAAAGAAAGTGACTGTTCGTTTAATAGGGTACCGCGAAATGCGGACTGATAATTTTCCTCTCTATCTATCCCTGGAGGAAGAACATATTTAAAGGGTTCACGACTGCTGTGTTCTTCAATATTTACTACGTTGACATCAAACAAGACATTTTCATCTGTCATCAGTGAATCAATAGGTCGATCAACTTTACGCCATTGATTTCGTGTAAATTCCATCTTAGCGAATCGTAATGTGACCGGTTCACGAAAATCCCTCGTAATCATTCGAATAAACTTAATGGAGCGAAAATCATTTATCGTACCGATACGATTAACGTAGGCTTCAAGCGGAATCTTAAACCTGTACCATTTTTCTCCTCCTCCATTATCGACTACATCTGTGACAAATGTTCCTAAAGGACTTTCATCGATCTGATTATCCTGACTGTACAATGGAATACGATATTCAAAATAAGATTCAGTTTTTTCAGAGGAACCATCTTCATTAATATCTTCTGCATCCGGTATAGAAGTGAAACTATTGCTGAAGTTGGATTGATTCGTCACTATAGGTGAATTTCCCTGAACGCCATTGTATTTTTTATACCGTGCAAATAGATCAGCATTAATATCATCATAAAATGGGTCATCAAACCACCGATAATTATCGTGGGCCGGGTCCAATTCGCCGGTCTCATCATCTCCTAATGAACTTTGAACACAACTTGCCGGAAATGTACTGGAGAGCGCATCCACATACGAACTGAATTTGTCAAGTTCTTCCACATCGTTGTACCCATCGAGACCAACATCCTGTTTATCGCGATCATCGTTGTTATTGGAAAATGCAAAAATTACAGGTGGCAGAGAAGGTATTTGACCAAGATTTGTTTCGTCAATAGGAATGACATCGTTGCCTACCGGCAATGCATTTTCATAAAATGCTAATCCGTCTTTTAAGAT
The DNA here is from genome assembly GCA_965249735.1 of Saprospiraceae bacterium. Taxonomy (GTDB): domain Bacteria; phylum Bacteroidota; class Bacteroidia; order Chitinophagales; family Saprospiraceae; genus JANQSS01. Next base: position 221,129 of record CBDFMS010000022.1, read on the forward strand.
GTCCTCAGATACATTACCAATATGAAAAACTAATTCTCCATCATTTTGATTGTCGTCATTAATAAATGGATTTAACACCCAAAATTCCAATGCCTGGACATTGGCTGCCTCGAAGTTTGTCGCATCAATTTCACGCATCACTCCACCCCATCTCGTTTCCGGTGCACGCAAGCGAATTTCACCTCCCGGGTCATTACATCCTTCTAATCCTGCAGAATATTCTGACCCTGCCGGTTCATCAAAATTATAAGGACCTATTTCACTTGGATAATAGGTGAGGTCCATTGTCCGAAAATCCACAAAATTATTAGCAAATTGACTTCCCGGAAAAATGTCATCAGGACGGTAGAATTTTTGATACGGATCCGATTGATTTATCGGAATATTGGATTCAATGCGATACCAATTCAAAAGCGCTCTATTTGCACCAATTCTTCTATCATCATGCAAATCACCTTCCGGATAATCCTGATTATGTTGAGGAACACTGGCAAGATTCCAACGATTAACTTGTGATCCAAGTAAAATACCCGTGCTTGTACCCTCAAAGTCATCAATATAAACCACACCTCCGTCATCATCCCCCACATTAATGGCTTTTGAGTGACCAGGTTTTAACACTGCGCCTTCAACATAAAAATCGACATGAGATTTTTCTTTTGTCGACAATACAGGAAATGCGTCGATTGCCTTAGTCAACCAGGGCGCTTCATCACTATAAGCAAAATCCAACCCATAGATATTATTATTTATTGGATCACTTCCATAGTTTACTTTTTCTGTGAATGGTCGTTCCCAGAGTTTCATGGCTGTTCCACCAATATTAATTTTTTTACTTGCCCTATAATCGGCTCGCAAACCAAGCATACTTTGTCTGCTAAAACCAAAGAGGGTACGATCTTCAAACGAAACATTGATAGGTGCTCCAGAACTTATATAGGCATCATTAATAATGCGCACACGGCCGATTTGATAATCGACCACGTAATCTACATTTTCTTTCAATGTCACACCTCCACTTCGTACAGTAACCGAATTCGGCGGTAGATTAAAGGAGCCAAGCGAAATCTCATTGGAAACAGAGGATTTAAAGCTCCCACGTAACACATATCTATTCTTTTCTTGATACTGACGTGCGTTTACAATACTAGAATCATATAATATCTGATACTCATATTTTGCATATAATTCATCTGATAGATTTAATCCTTCCGGATCCTGCAAATCCGTACCAAATGGTTCCAATACAGGAAACATAACTTTTCCTGTTCGCGTATTAATCGTTACTCCCGGAATAAAATCAAAAAATCCATCCGGTGCGGGATCCCCATAAAAATTTAATTGATCTAAATTATATGATGTCAGTAACGGTTTGTTAAATGGTGTACTCTCCGGAAGATATCTTTTCAACCCTGATCCGGCATCATCATAATAAATGTCAAACTGAAAATCTTCTTCATTAGCCTGATATGCACCAATGGAATACACATTTTTCATCATCAGGTCATACATCGGTATATTAATCTGCTGTGTTGAAGATTTCAACATTTTCACAAAAATGACTTGATTTCGTGGATTTGTTGAATCTCCTGAAAATGATGGCACATCACTGGAAAATTCTCCGACCTGGTAATTTTTACCATTATAGGTGTATTCATAAGCAACCGCTAGCACTTCATCAGGACGTAGTTGAGCATCAAGTGAGATCACACCTAACTGAGGCATTAAAGTATATCGATTAGGTGATAATTTCCGAGCACGTCGTTGCTCAAAATCCCGGCCACTGGTCATCTCGAATTCCGGACCGGACATCGTGGCCTGGACATTCCGTACTTCCCGTGCTGCGTCACCTTGTGCAAGGATCGTCTCGTAGATTCGATTCCCTGAATTATCCGGGATAGCATTTTGTCCACTTTTATCTTTAAGCTCATTTGGCAAACTAGGAAGCGCAAACTTCTGTTCAATTCCAGGATTGGAAAATTGTTCAAATTCTCCAATATCAGCCATAGCTACAATTTGCCGGAGATCCTGATATTCATTATTAATGGAAGTTACCCATACTTCGGCGCGTGTTATACGAAACAAACTGTGAATTTGTGGCAAATTCTCTAATGCTTCGGCATATGTTTTTCGATTAAAATGTGAAAATAAAAAGTGCCTGTTTTCGTCATATTCATCAGCTCGTATTTCAAACTCCTGCCACTGCGCACCGTTTTTTACTGTCACATTCTCTTGTTCAGACCGCTGTTGGGAAATAACCGTTGTCAGAAATAATCTACCGAATTGCAATTCAGTCTTTAATCCAAATAAACTTTGATTGCCTTGAATGAGTGATGAGTTCAAAGGCAAGGAAACGTCACCCGCCTCTATATTTTTAATAATATCGTCCTCACTAAAAGCTTCTGAATCAAACTTTAATTTAAATTTATTTTCAAAGCTAAATGTTGCATTGGTATTATAATTAAAATTCAGATCAAGTTTTTCTCCAATTTTAGCATTCAATCCCATATTAATATCCATATCAAAATCAAATCCGCCACGACGTTGTTGGCGAATTGGCAGATTCGGATTCAATACTTTTTGATACTCTCCGCCAAGGGTTATATCGATATTTCCTTTTGGTTCAACCGTAATTTCATTCCCTCCAAATAATCTGTTCAATAGGTCATTTCGAATGTCAAACTGTTCAATTGGATCTTCTACATTAGAAAAGGTGATAAAGTCATTTCGAATTCCTGTGAGATTATTAAAATAAGCTTCTTGTTGTTTTGCCGTTCGCCATTCTTGATATTTTTCGAATGACATATATGTGGGATATCGGTAGTAATTTTCACCTATCGTCTCAGTGATAATATATTGTCCGGTTTCGGGGTCATACTCGACCTTTTGATCAACTATATCCGGATCCCTTAGATCAAAAGGATTCGAATTCGAGTTTGTCATGAAATCGCTGAATCGATCTGAAAGCGGAATAGTATCTAGAAAATTATCGCTGTATACCAGTGATGGATCTTCACCATCCTCATAGGGATTCATCGGTCCGAATCCGGAATTAGCATACACGGCTACCCCAACCCAGGACATCAGTACATAGATCAAGCTCAATCTGAAGACCATATGGGCAGATTGTTGAATTCTCAAATATTGTATCAAGTGCAGCTTATTTTTAGTTCTAATTAATGAGTGTCGTTTCATAACGACGGTATCCTTTAAAAGTGCGCAAAGGTAAGGTAGATTTAACTTTTCAAGACCCGCCAGTCAAGGCTTTTAATGCTGTTTTTATAACGATTTCCACTTGAAGGTCTTCAGAACCTGTGGACATGGAATTTTTCACAGCTTTTATTACCTGAGGACGACGAAATCCTAAAGCGATCAATGCAGATAACGCTTCATCGTAAATGGTATTGTCTGTCTCTACTTTCGTGACGCTTTTCAACGTCGAAATATCATCCAGACCAATGTCAAGAACTTTGTCTTTCAAATCCAGGATAATTCGCTTTGCCGTCTTGGGACCTACACCTTTTACGCGCTTAAAAGCAAGATCACTCTCTTGTGTAATCGCAGAAACAACCTCATGGGTGGACATACCTGACAAAATCAGTCTTGCCGTATTCGGACCTATTCCACTTACGGATATAAGACGTTTGAAAAGTAATTTTGATGTTTCATCATGAAATCCAAAAAGATAGTGGCCGTCCTCTCGGACGATTTGATGAATGAATAATTTGACCTCAGTTTTTTCCTTGATAAGCTCGAAGGTCTTCAGACTTATTTCTACTTCATAACCTATTCCGTGGTTAGCTAAAGTCACCTGAGTCGGATGGATAGACGCTACATTTCCTTCTATAAAAGAGTACATTATAAATTATAAATATTTGTTATGCGAATATATGGAATTTTACATTGGCATGTGAAATGACCTCGTATGGAGACTGAACCACTTCCATTTTGAACCAGAACACGACTTAACGATATCTTGCTTCTGAAGCCACCATTATATGCAATAAAATGGGGTTGAGATCATGTAAATGTACTTGATAAAAAGACAAACAAGAGCGTCAACATATTAAACTAAGAATTATGAGAATTCAACGACTCAATTAGATGGTGTTTTAAGCATCACCAACATGTAACTTTTGCGTAATTTCGCGGGCCATGAATATACTTATCCTTGGTCAAGGAGGACGAGAACATGCACTCGCCTGGAAAATCAGTCAAAGCCCGCATTGTACAGCATTGTACGTTGCTCCGGGCAATGGAGGAACGAAAGAAGTCGCTCAAAATATTGACCTTGATATTTTCGATTTTGAGGCGGTATACCAAACTGTCAATGCACTAGGAATTGACATGGTGGTCATTGGTCCTGAAGCACCACTTGCTAAAGGTATTGTCGATTATCTTGAAGAGAAGGTTCCGAAAGTCCATGTCATTGGTCCAAATCAACAAGGAGCACAGCTGGAAGCGAGTAAAGCTTTTGCCAAAAAATTTATGATCCGTCACAACATCCCGACCGCCGACTATGCTGTGATAGGTCAAGGTCAATTCGATGAAGGGAAGAACTACATTGACCGAATGAAAATTCCTATTGTGTTGAAAGCGGATGGATTGGCTGCCGGTAAAGGGGTTGTCATTTGTAATACAAAGGAAGAAGCCTACCAAACGCTTGGCTCGATGCTAGAGGGCGAATTTGGGGAAGCTTCTGAGAACGTGGTCATTGAAGAATTTCTTAGTGGTCGCGAATACTCTGTATTCGCACTAACAGATGGAAATGAGTATTATCTCTTGCCCGAGGCAAAAGATTATAAGCGCATAGGAGAAGGAGACAATGGTCCAAACACCGGCGGAATGGGTTGTGTGTCGCCTGTTTCATATGTTGATTCATCATTGATGCAAAAAACGATAAGCAAGGTCATCCTCCCCACTTTGACAGGATTGAATAAAGATGGAATTACTTATTCCGGGTTCATTTTCTTTGGATTGATTGAAGTGTCAGGAGAGCCCATGGTAATAGAATATAATTGTAGACTAGGAGATCCCGAAACAGAAGTCGTACTACCTCGCATCGACAGTGATTTGGTAGAACATTTTATCGATGTCTGCACACATGCGATTGATCCACTCAAGATGAAGATTTCAGATCAGGCATGTGCTACCGTTATGATGGTTTCCGGGGGATATCCTGGTCAATATGACAAAGGGAAAGTGATACAAGGACTGGATCAAATTCAGGACTGTATGTTGTTCCACGCAGGAACGATTGAACGTGAAGGACAAATACGCACGAATGGGGGACGCGTGATCGCGGTCACCTCGATGGATTCCAACACGCAGAAAGCAATTTCAAAAAGCTATAATCAACTTAAACAGATATACTTCGACAAACAATATTACAGAACCGATATTGGTTTTGATTTGTGAATTAATTTTACACTCAATGAGTAACTTCAAAAACAACAAGGTCCGTGACTTGATCCGCATTACATGTGCTTTCGCGCTGATAATACCGCAATTTTTGGTCTTATGTCAGCAAGATGATCCGGTACTATTTTTAATAGACGACAATCCGGTCCAGACATCAGAGTTTCTTTACATCTACAACAAGAACAATCCCGGAACTAATGATTTGAACAATTCTTCCGTTCGGGAATATCTGGATCTATACAAGAATTTCAAACTCAAAGTTCATCACGCCAGACAATTGAAAATGGATACCATTGTCCGGTTGACAACTGAATTAGCAGGATATCGTGAACAGTTGGCTTCGACCTATCTGAGCGATAACAGTGTGATGGGCAGACTTGCTGCAGAGGCTTACGACCGAATGAAACAGGAAGCGGAAGTAAGTCATATATTGATCAAACTTGAAAGAAATCCGTCATATACTGATACCCTGCAAGCATACAGACAAGCATCGAAAATTTATCGCGACATTATGGATGGAACCATGGATTTTGGTGAGTCAGCAAAACAGTTTTCACAGGACAAAAAGAACAAAGAACTTGGCGGGTACATTGGCTATATCAAAGCTATCCTTCCAAAAGGTTACTATTCATTAGAATCGGTCATTTATAACTTGACCCCCGGAAATATATCAAATCCAGTCAGAAGTCCTCGGGGTTACCATTTAATAAAGCTTCATAGTTTCAGGGTTGCCAGACCTGAAGTAGAAATCGCTCATATTTTTGTAAAAAAGAATAAAAAGTCTGATGATCAATCAGAGGCTGAACGAAAAATAAATGATATGCATCATCGGTTGACAAGAGGTGTATCGTTTGAAGAAATGGCTGTTAAAGAGTCCCAGGATGATTCAAATGCTCGAAAAGGCGGTCGAATTGGGTTTTTAAAGACCGGACAATATGAACCCGAATTTGAAAATGCAGCACATGCACTTACTGAAGATGGTCAAATAAGTGAACCGGTAGAAACGCGTGTCGGATTTCATATCATCAAACGGTTGGGAGTCAAAGAGCAACAATCTTTTAATGACTCACGTCGCCGTCTGGAAAATACACTAAGGCGCACTGAGCGTGAAGAATTGGCAAGGAAAGCTATGATAGACCGAATCATGACTGAAGAAAATCTTGTCATTGATCAGGCAAATAAAAACGCAATGTTCAATCTAGTTAGCAAGGAATTCTTTAGTTATCAATGGAAAAAACCTAATGTCCCGCAAGATCAAACGCTCTTAAGTTTTGGAAATGGGATAACAAAAACTACTGATGATTTTCTTATCTATTTAGTGAAGCACCCTAAAGAACGCAATCGTTTGAAAAGCAGAAAAAGGGGACACGCATTGACCACACTTTTTGATAATTATATTAGTGAAGTGTGCCTGGAACTAGAAAAAAGTCAGTTGGAAATGAAGCATCCTGAATTTGCGGCACTTATGCGCGAATATGAAGAAGGGATTCTGCTTTTTGAAATCACCAAAGAAAATGTGTGGGATCGGGCCTCTTCAGATACAGTCGGTTTGCGTCAATATTTCAATAGCCATAAATCTGCCTACAACTATCCTGAACAATTAGAAGTCACCACATACACGATCTCGAACAGTAGCACGAAGAAGGCAAAAAAAATCGCAAAACAGATTAAAAAGCAGGACAATGACGCCTTGAAGCTCGCATATCCAAATATGCCTCAAGAAAACAAGGCTATCGATAGGACGGATAAGAACCAGGGTCAATATGCATGGAAGAAAGGTAAGCTCTCGAAATTAAAGCCACTTGGGAACTCGGGTACTGCATTCACAATTTCAAAAACCATGAATTTAATTCCACAAAAGCCTAAAGCCCTTGAAGAATGTCGTGGTTATGTCATAGCAGATTTTCAGGAAGAACTAGAGAAGAATTGGATTGTTGAATTACGAAAGCTTTATCGTGTGAAAGAACATCCCGATGCAGTTGCAAAAATTATCAACTAACTGAAATTCAGCTTGCAACCGCTTCATTTGTTTTATCCTGCTGGCGTAAAAATAAATTTTTTCACTATGATGACGTATCTATTTGATATCGTAATAATATTATAAGTACCTTATTTTTTGGACTCCTTACGACATAATACTTTTTTCAGTTCCTTCTTTGTAACGGTATTGTTTATTGTAGGCCTTTGTTGGTTAATAGCCTGTACATCTCAACCAAATGAAAACCATGATCTTGTTGCGCGAGTTGGCCCCTATTCTTTGAGTCGCGAACGTGTCGAACAACCTTACATATATAATATGGGAGAATTGGATTCTGCGGAAGCCGTGAAAAAATTCATCAAGCAATGGGCTTTTGATAAAACGTTCGAGATAGAAGCGATGGACCAATTACAGTCGCGTCAGGAATTGGATCAACTTATCGACGCTTACCGTTCATCCCTCCTTACCCATTTATTCGAAAAACAACTCATAGAACAAGAATTGGATAGTGTGATTTCTCAACCTGAATTGGAAGAATACTATCAACAAAATAAATCTCAATACGTCCTCAAATCTTCTATTATTAGGCTGAATTTTATAAATATTCGCCTTGACCATCCTGATGTCGAAGACATTAGAAGACTTTGGCGGGAAACAGACAACCCCGGCGTCATGGACAGTCTCATTGCTTTATGCCATGAATCAGCCGAGGTTTTTCTTTTGGAAGATAGTGTCTGGTACAAAATGGAAGAACTGAAAACCATCGTACCAGGAGGCATCCTGAAAAGTCGTTCAAGTTCAGCATTTAAAGAACAGATATTTTCTAATGACAGCGCAAAGTACTTTCTTCGCGTTCTGGAGCAGATTCCCGATACAGAAATAGCTCCTTTATCGTTTATAGAAAAACAAGCGCGTAAAGTAATTTTATATCGCAGAAAACAACAACTTATCCAGGATTGGCGCGAACGTATTTATCATGAAGCACTAAAAGCCAATAGAGTAAAACTTTATTAATTAATACCATGTCGAAATTTAGATTCTATATTCTCATCATTACAATCACCATTTTCGCCACCTCTGGTAATGCCCAGCAATTACTTGACAAAGTGGTCAGTCAAGTAGGTGGTGAAATCATATTACTGTCAGACATAGAAGCGCGTATCGCTTACATAAAGGCCAGCTATGGCGAGGTAGATGATGAAACCAGGTGCCTTGTCTTACAGGACATGGTCGCTCAAAAATTATTGATAAATCAGGCCAAACTAGATAGTATAGTTGTCACTGATCAGGAAGTAAATCAGCAAATTGACGCACGTATTGATCGCATATTAAGTTCCATGGGCAATGACAATCAACGATTCGAGGCATATTATGGAATGACCGTTGAGGAAGTTCGACGTGAACAACAAGATAATCTTCGCAATACATTATTCACTGAAAAAATGCGAAATCAAGTTATGGCAGATGTTGTTGCAACTCCATCTGAAGTGGCTTCTTTTTATGAGTCTATTCCAAAGGATAGTTTACCTTTCTTTAATTCTGAAGTCGAAATCTCTGAAATCGTTTTTAAACCTGAAGCTTCATTCAAGAAGAAACAAGAAGCACGCCAAACACTTGAAAACATTAGGGAAAGGATCATTTCCGATTCAACACAATTTGGTCGTCTTGCGGGACTTTATTCAGATGACCCGGGTTCAAAAGATAATGAAGGTGACTTAAATTGGCAAAAACGTGGAACTTTTGTGCCTGAATTTGAAGCAGCAGCTTACAATCTGGAAAACGGGGAGTATTCCGAAGTTATTGAAACCGATTTCGGTTTCCATCTCATCCAGCTAATTGATCGGAGAGGTAATTTGATTCATACACGGCATATTCTGATTCGTCCCGAGTACGAACCAGCTGACCTGGATCGAGCAGAAATAGAACTTGACAGCATCAAACAACTCTTGATTTCGGATTCAATTTCATTCGAATATGCGGTGCGTGTTTATAGCGATAAAAATACCCAGAGCTTCAACAACGGAGGAAGGATGACAAATCCAGAATCCGGCACAACATTTTTCGAAGTAGGTCAATTGGATTCGGAGGTTTTCTTTGCTATTGATGGGTTGGATGTAAATGAGTATAGTAATCCAATTTTGTTTGACAATATAGGCCAGGACCCATTCTACAAACTCTTTAGATTGGATTCAAGATCAGCCCCTCACCAGGCATCTCTTGAACTTGATTATTCAAAAATTCAAAGTTTCGCATCGGAAAGCAAGAAACAAAGACTATTCAACGAATGGCTTTTTGAACGTGTCCGTGAGACCCATGTACAGGTTGATTCTCGTTATACTTGTCCAGATTTAGACTTATGGTTGAATTAATAATGGTCTAATTTTTCAATTGTTTTCTTTCGTACAACTATTTACGAATTCGTGTAAGTCCCAAATGTAAATTAAAGGGATAAGAAGTATTCAATTGCCTCAACATAGCCCTGTAAGCCTTTTCCGGAAATGAAATGAGCAGCGTGTGATTTAATATACGAGTGGTGCCGAAATGCTTCCCTATTTTCAATATCAGTAATATGGACTTCTACCACCGGCACCTGTATGGCTTCCACTGCATCACCTAAGGCAATCGAGCTATGCGTATAGGCACCTGCATTAATTACTATTCCTGTGTTGTTTTCAAATCCATATTCATGCAATTTATCAATGAGTCTGCCTTCATGATTTGATTGAAAATAGTAGATACTACATCCGTCAAATCGCTTTTTGAGGTCTGACAAAAAGGCCTCGAACGTCATATCACCATAAAATTCCGGCTGACGCATTCCCAGAAGGTTTAAATTAGGTCCATTGATTATTAAGACAGAATTCAATGACATGAGATAAAGTTAATTTATTATTTTATGTAATTCCTCAACGGTTCTATATCCCTTGATTCAAGGCTTAAACAAAAAAACCGGATGCAAATAATGCATCCGGTTTGTATTTTTTACATCCTATATTAGAATGACCATAGATCATGCTCGAAATTGAAAAGATCCTCTTTGAGCTTCTCACTTTCATAAAGCAAGTCCAATGGATTATCTTTTAAATGAGCGTAGTCTGTCAATCGATTATCAAATACATTGGATGACTTGATAATGTAACTTGAAAATTTTCGCATTTCAAACATCTGCTCCCAGGTCATTGGCGCTGCATCATTTCCTTCAATAAATGCACGTTGTTTCGAAAATAATTCTCTTGCCTGAGGATAATAAATCCAAAACATCGGACCTTCGTATTTGAAATTTCCTACATCATCGTATTCAGCCTTAATAGGAGCTATTCCTAAGATTCTATTTTTCACACGCGAAGTCGCTTCGTCATAAAACCATATTTCCTTAACACGAAATCGCTTTATATCCTCTGCATCAAGCACACTTCGAGTCACTTCAATTGTAGTTTCATAGGTCTCCGGATCAACAATTGGCACGGTGTCTATCCTAAACAACTTTTGATCTACTTCCTCTTTAGTCATTTGATCTTTGAAGTCATCCTTCTTAAACGCCACGAGCTCACCTGACTCGATACCATCTGTCATGATAGTAACAAAAGGTTTAACCGGATATCCAAATGCCAAATTCAGTTTTTCCCGAACATCAATGATTCGCCACATACGACGTTGCCATGGAATATCAGCTTCACGAACAGCCGCGTATGGTAACAATCTGGTTTCATACATCAATGTCTGCTTTATTACTCCATCGATGAATTCTTCATCAGCCGGCTCGGTAGATTCAGTAATAATGTCTTCAGGCACTTGCCCCCACAACATGGTGGTAAACATTGCCAGGAAGAACATTCCGAATATTCGATTTGCGAATTTTTTCATCTGGTTATTATTTTATAGTAAAGACCAATTCATTGATTTTTCGTGTCGGTCCAGTATCTCCAGGACATTTAGCCCTTACATTTTCAAAAAAGAATCTATCCCCTGGTTTTGCCTGACTTGTGAGCCTTTTTGAATCACCTGAAAGTGAACCGCCAACATTGATGGCTGTTTCAGGATCTTCTCTCCTGGCGACACGAACAAGATTGAATCCTGCAATATTGCATTTCGCGTCGAAGTCAAAATTTTCTAAGGCAGCAATGACACCGCGTTGAGCTTTAAATTCTCCATTATTCATGGAGCCGCCCTTATTCGCTCCAAGTTTAGCAACTGGATCCGGAATTGCCTTCACACGAAATTCGCTTTTGGCCGTTAAACCTGGAGCTGAAACATTTACGAAGGCGAATTCACCTTTTTTAGTCGGTCTGCTCGCTGTTACAACAAAATTCCCGTCGCTTCCTTTCTTAATACTACAACCGCCACCACCTGACATACTCACCTTCACTTGATTTGACGGTACACCAGCAGCAGAAACTCCAACAGGATTTGGAACACCGATATAGAATACATTCATTTTAAGCGCCGAAACGCTAACTGATCGCTCCCCTACTTCATATTCATATTCTGTGGTATACGATTTAGTTTCATTGGTAACAGGATTCGTTACACGTGCAACAGCGGTATATTTCTTCTTACCTAAACCTGAGGCCGATTGTGACCACTTGGCTTTCCCATCGGTCACAGCTAATGGCTGACCATTAACAGAAATTGAAACCGTGGTACCTGATTTTTTAGATGCAGCGGCTCCAAGCGAAAGCTCAGTCTCATACCTTTCACCTTTAATTATGTAAGATTTCTTAGGTGAAGAAATTACAATAAATTCATCCAATACTACTGCTTCATCCGTACCAACTTTTTTCATTAAATAATTGAGTACTTCGGCCTCGGTAGCCTTTGCATCATTAATGAATTTACTTAAGATAGGTAGCGTCGCCTGAAGTGGCATTTGTCGGAAGTTAAATGCCGACCAAGAACGTTTCGACTTATCAATGGCACTTTTCCATGTCACATCATCAATTTGAAGTGGAAATTCCATGGTTGCCATATCAGGTGTATCAATAAAGGTCATGAATTTCGCATGCGCATCCATGATCTTTTGTTTCAACTCCGGTCCTTTTGCGTCCAGGCCTTGATCACCATTGACCAAATACCTGGTGGTAATATCTTTGTCTTTTTCTCCTTTCAACTTTTGTACACCTTTGTAAACGATATAATCTCCATCATCTATTGCCCCACTTTTATCTCCAGCTTGATCAATCATATAGTCAATCATGGTCTGAACATATTCGGTAAATTCTGCGGAGGTTTGCTGGACATCGCCTATGCGATCAGCATATGTTTGGAGATCAGGTCTTTTCTTGGCTCCTTTTTCAATGACAGCCGGCAACTTTGCATTTGAATCATCAAGCGCTGCACTTGATTGTTTCAAACCTGTATCAACGACTTTAAATGCATTAAAGATTTCTGCAGAAACATTAAGGGCCAAAAGGGCTGTTAATACCAGATACATGATGTTGATCATAATCTGCCTGGGTTCCTTTGGTATTGCCATATTCTATTTTCTTTTTTTATTTATAGAGGAACATCTTCCAATGAACTAATTATCCGTTGTTACCAAAGGCACTCAATACATTACCGTAGACACTATTCAGTGATCTCAGATTTCTATTGAGCGAACTAAGTTGCTCTTTGTATTGTACAGCGTCTTCTGCTGTTTCACTCAGGCTTCCAAGAGATGCCAATGCTTGCACGACGTCATCATACTGAGCATTCATTGAGTTCAAATTGCCGTTCAATGCCTGAATATTATTTGCATAGACTTTTGTGTCTTCAACAGTTGCATTCAGATTTTCCATCGCTTCACCCATTCGCTCATAGAAATTACCCATGGCTTTGATTTGATCGCCGGTTTTTGTGAAATCCACCTCTTGAAGTGCTTTTAATGATCCAAGACTTTTGGACATTGATTGAAGTTCCGATAACATTCCACCCAAGCTGTTTTCAACAACGTCAACATCAAGAGGTCGTCCAATCCCGTCAACATCACCTTCAGTAAGTGGTGCTATTCTTGAATGATATCTTTCTAATCCTGGATAGAGTTTTTCCCAGTAATAATCTTTTTCAGGAGGTAAAATACCGAGTAGACAGAAGATAAATGCTTCCACCGACAATCCAATTGTAATAGCTGCTCCACCCCAGGGTTCAGAATTAATCTTACCCAGAGCACCTAGCATTACGACTGCGGCTCCTACACCAATAATAAAGTTTTTGAGATACTTAAACCAATTCGATTTGTAAAAGGCCATGTTGTTTAGAATTTTACTGTTTTAATAAGAAAACTATTTAGCAATGGTCAATAATTTGCTGTCCTCAATGGAGTTGAGCGTTTATATCGACGAATAAAAATTATACATACTTTGAAATGGGTAGAACTAAATCAATATCTATCCTTAATTGATCTACCCAGGTACGTCAATGCACATCTGAATCCAATATACGATTTCGATGTATCCTGGTATTCCCAATGCCTTGTACTTGTCTGCAAATAATAAGCAGCATCTTTCCATGATCCTCCCCGGACTACTTTTCTTTTCCATGCGGCGGGATCATCTTCTTTTGCATCATATTTTAAGTCAGGGCTCAAATCGTGGACGAAACTATACGCGCCTTCTTCGTAGGCCGATTCGGTCCATTCCGCTACATTTCCTGACATATTATAAAGTCCATAATCATTTGGAAAGTACTTGTACGCGTCAACCGTGTACATACCGCCATCTTCCGGATAATTTCCTCTTCCAGGTTTAAAGTTGGCAAGTAAACATCCTTTTTCATTTCGTAGATAATAGGCACCCCAAGGATAAGGAGCATAATCATGTCCACCACGCGCTGCGTATTCCCATTCGGTCTCTGTGGGTAGTCTAAAGTCTTCAGTGTTTGGTTCGTCACCACGATTACTATTCCAGAGCTGCGTTCTCCAATAACAAAATGCTTTGGCTTGTTTCCAATTTACACCGACGACCGGATAGTCGTCAAATGAAGGATGCCAAAAATAATTTCGAGTCCATGGTTCATTATAAGAATAGGCAAAATCACGAATCCAAACCATTGTATCAGGATAAACGTGTACCGTCTCCTTATGTACCAAATCGTCCCTTGTCGCTTTTTGGTTATGAGCAGCCATCTGCCAATCAATCCATCGATATGCGTACTTCAACAGAGAAGTATTCATTTCTTTTCTACCGCTTAGCGTATTGTCACCATCGACAAACAGATCCTCAAGATTTTCGTCTGTCCAGTCAATTTCATATTCCCAGTCAAGGATTTCATTTCCATCTTCATCTTCATAATAGTGCTCGAGATAGGTATGAGCTATTGAATCGCGCACCCAATTGACGAATTGACGATATTCATTATTCGTGATTTCCGTATCATCCATAAAAAAGCCAGGAATCGAGATCGATCGCTGGCGTTGGGTGTGACTATTAAAGATATCTTGATCACTTTGGCCGATATGAAGTGTGCCCGCGCCCACATATATCATGCCGTAAGGATTCAAGTTGCTGTTCCATTTTACGCGGTTTTGAGCTCCGACCAGCTGACCTAGCTCTCCGCTTTTTCCACCACATGAACTGATTATCAGTATGATAATCATAGCACTAATGCCTAATAAGTAGTGTGTATTGTACTTCATACTATATTTCGTTTTCCCTAAGATAAACCTTATTTTCTGCTGAATAGGGCGTAAATATAATCGCTTTTCACATGAATCAAAAAATTTTAATGCGGCAAGCGTAAATTCCTTTAAAAAACGAGGCAATCTGCCTAAGAAATCAAACGCCTTTCAATGCGAAATATTCTTTTTTTTTCAATTTTAGAAAATTTTAACACTTAACAGGCAGCGTTCTCATTATTACAGGTATCTAGGATTGCCTATAATCTTCGGTATTTTACCTTTTCCAACTGCCTTATTCAAGTTATATCTTAAGATGATCTCATGTGATCCCGATGCTTCTGAGGCAAGGCCACCGATGCCAATATCATATGAATAGTGTACACTAAAATGCTCATCAATGACATATCCGGCAGAAATTACGAGAGACTCTAAAGTATTACCGCTATATCCTCTTACACCTATACCCGCATTGATGATATTGTCGTATTGTGCATTAAACTTGACTAATGCCTGAACATCATCGAAATCGTATTTAATGAAAATATCCGGATAAAAATACCACAACTCACTGAATTCTATTCCATATTCAAAAAACAGGTTGGTGGTCATTTTTGGCGCCCAATCAAAATCAATTTCTCCATTGCTAAACCCAGACTGTCCAAAGTGAATATCCTGAATTGAAATGCCGCCTTCAAAGGCATCCGTTATAATATATGCGCCAATAGAAGCTGTAGGTACAATACCCGACAACTTGTTATTCGGCAGATTAGGATCATTATGATTTATTATACCGCCGGTATACAATCCTTCTGAGCTTCTCAATTCCTGGCCATCGAACGCTATTTGATCGATTCCTGCAGTCATACCTACAGACCATATCATACGCTCTGATGCAACGACATAGTCATAACCCGCTTCAACTTTTATATATTGAAAAGGTCCTAGCCGATCATTTATAATACGTAGTCCACCTCCACCATTGAGATTGTACAACGGCATATGCAGCAATAAGGATTGTGTGCTCGGCCGGCCGGGTATTCCACTCCATTGTTCCCTACCCCAGGCAGTAATATCCAGACTTGATTCCAATCCTGCATAGGCCGGATTCAAAGCATAGATATTTTCCTCCGGCATACTCAGAAGAAAGTTTTTTTGCGCAACGACATGATTTGGTAAAAGTCCACAAAGAGCACATAAAAGAACAAGCACTATGTTCTTTTGAAACTTCCGGCTCAATTCCTCGTCAAAAAACTTGAATATCTGAGGTTCGTACATCACAAAAAATATTGACCACTTATGTTTACACACATAGAAGAACGATTATACACTCAATTATTGGTGTTTGAACTACTAAATTGGTCAAAAGATTTTACAATTTATTGGTTGTCCATCGAAACAACCATTCCGTCATGCGCAAAATGAACACCATTTGGGAGATTGGCACTTTCAGCTTTGTGAAAACCCATACCATGTGCAATATGTGTAAGATAGGTTTGAGGAGCACCGATCTTTCGAGCCAGATCAATTGCCTCATCCAGGTTTAAGTGACTATAGTGTGGCCTTTTATGTAGGGCCGAGAGAACGACAACATCACACTCGGCCACTCGCTTCAATGTTTCAGCATCCAGTGATTTTACATCAGTTAAATAAGCTATGTTGTCTACAATAAATCCAAGAATCTCTAATGAACCATGATGCACACGCACCATTCGAATTTCAAATGGACCAAGATTCAGTTTATTTTCCGGATGTATCGGATGGACTGTCAGTCGAGGTCGGGCCGCATAAGTCTCCTCAAAGGCATAATAGAATCTCGTTTTTAATTCTTGTATGACACGCGGGAGCGTATATATGGGAATCGACTTTTTCCATTTGAAGTTAATCGGTCGAATTTCATCCACTCCACTGACATGGTCGTTATGCTCATGTGTGATGCAAATTGCATCGATATTATCAATTTGTTGACTCAGGAGCTGCTGACGCAAATCGGGTGTCATGTCAATTAGCAAATGAAATCCTTCTTTGATAAATAGGACGGAGGACCTCAATCTTTTGTCTCTAAAGTCATCAGATTGGCAAACAGGACAAGAACATCCGATCACCGGAATTCCTTGAGAAGTTCCTGTTCCTAAAAAAATTAACCTCACTGAGGTTGTCTTACAAGTGAATTAAAAAATTTTCGACTCTCATCCGAAAGCTTTTTTTCGTCTAAATCCTTTAGAGACAACAATATGTCCAATAGCACGCGGGCACGGCCTTCTGTGTCAAAAAAACGGTTGATCATGACAATCTTATCAGCATGTACAATACAATGGCCGGAATTAAATCTTCCTTTTTCATATCGAATTGAATATCCCAATTCTTCGAAAATCCGTTCTATTTTTTTCTTCTTTGCACTTGTAAATTTCATTATGCTCTAGTGTGTGAAACGTATATTTATTTCGCTAATATAAGTCGATTTATGAAACGTATTTTTTTCATTTTAAGTTTATTGTTGTCTCTAACCGTGTCGGTAAGCAGTCAATCGTACGGATTTGATGCACATCTGATCGCTGGCCTTAGTGCCGCCCAGATCAGAGGAGATGATTTGGCAGGATTCAACAAAGTTGGATTTGAGGGTGGTATTGGGGCGTCTTATGAAATTCGATTTAACATGGATCTTGGTTTAGAGCTCTTGTATTCCCAACGAGGAAGTCGACCAGAGTTGGGATTTGGATCAAATCGTATTTCTCCTGTTTTTAATCTGGACTACCTTTCTATTCCTGTCGTTTTTTCCATAAAAGATTGGCTAAAAGAGTTCGAAAATGAAATATCATATTACAAAGTGAAGGCGGAAGCTGGACTAGCATATAGCAGACTGCTAGAAGGATCGGTAGAGGGCGACCTTGGAACGCTCGGAACGCAGGAGTTGTCAGACGCGTTTAAACAAAATGAAATAATGTGGTTGTTGGGATTGGTATATCAATTCAATCATAGAATGGGAGCTCGGTTGCGTTACAATCGATCAATAACCAAACTCTTTAAAACTACGGATCATCCGGACATTAATTACAGCGATTTGTTACCTTTCCATCTTTCTATCCAGTTGACCTATAAATTATAGAATTAATCATGACTATCAAGTATCTCACAATCCTGTTCGCATTTTGTTTAATCAGTTGTAATTCAACTCCTAATGAAAAAGTAGCCGAAAAGGAAGAGCAAACCCTTGCACCGGAAATTGAATACTATGAGACGATGCCAACTGAAAAAGCAAAAGAACTGTATGATACCGCAGACAAGGTGGATATCATATTCTACAATATGTCGGTAAGTATCAGCCAGTTTAGACAGAAAGATGTACAAGGCCAGGTTTCATTTCTTATGCCGGGACAAGTCCCGAAGAAATTGGATTGCAGCGCGACAGCCAATATCATTTTTCAAGCCCAGGGCGAAATTGTTGGAGACGGTAGAATGTATTTGAGGGGCAACTGTCGTTACGTGGTGTTTTATGAAGATAACGAGCCTGTGTATGCCGCATTTATCAATGACCAGGGTATGCAGTTTTTTCAAAAGGTACTTTCAGCAGGTAATTCAACGGTAAAAGAATAGCACCTACATGAAGCGATTTGCTGTCATCGATCTCGGAACAAATACATTTCATCTGCTCATCGCAGGCCGAAAATCGGAAAGTGAATTTATTGAGATCTATCGCGAAAGAATTTATGTTCGTCTAGGTCAGAGCGGTATCAACGTTTTAAGTAAGTCAGCCCTGAAACGAGCCTATGAAGCCATGCGAAAGTTTCGACGGATTGTTGATTTGTTCGAAGCAATAGAGGTTCGTGCGTTTGCCACGGCAGCATTCCGAACAGCCCAAAATTCCGATATATTAATTCGGCGGATAGCCCGAGAATTTGATATAAAAGTTGAAATCATCTCAGGACAAGAAGAAGCCAGACTGATATATGAAGGAGTCAAATACGGTGGAGCACTTCAGCGTGATGACAATCTAATCATGGACATTGGTGGTGGTAGTGTCGAATTTATTATAGGATCAAAGGAGCATGTTATCTGGAGTTCTAGTCTGCCTATTGGAGCTTCCATATTGACCAATCAATTTCACTTGACCGATCCAATATCCAAGTTAGATTCATGCGCTTTGCGTCTTCACTTAAAAGAGGAGTTGAAACCTTTATCTCAAATTTTGAACAATCACACGTTTAATACCTTAATTGGTTCATCAGGGACATTCGATGTGTTGGGTGAGGCTCTCGAGGTTGTAGAACACCTGGGTCAGTATAAGGTGCTTCGGGTTCAAGATTTTTCTGCGTTTCGTTCTGAAATTGAACAACTCAGCTACGAAGAGCGGGTAGCTCATCCCTCCATTCCAGAAAACAGAGCTGACCTTATTGTCGTCGCCTTGATTCTGTTGGACGAAGTCATTAGCCTAAATCCTGATTTCAAGTTCCTCATAGCATCTCCCTATGCCTTAAAAGAAGGTATGATCGTTGATATGATAGGCGCTTACCTTGTCTAATGACGAACAGCATTGGGATTCTCGATCCGCTTATGAAACAATTCCTCTGAATTGCTAAAATTTCTCTGCCCAATCTCCATTGAGTAAGAATCATTCAGTATAAATTTGAAGTTATTCAAAAAATATTTTTAGTCTAGCCTAAATATATATTTTTATCTTTGCTTTGTGAGTTTGGTTGAGATATTTCAGTACGAATCCTTTGTCAGGGCATTGATCGCTTCGAGTTCTGTAGGAATTCTATGCGGTATACTGGGTCCATTCATTGTCCTTCGAAATATGTCCCTAATTGGAGATGCACTTTCTCATGCTGTCCTACCCGGTGTGGTGATTGCTTTTATGCTATTCGACTATAATACTTTCGGTTTCTTCCTGGGAGCCGTTGGCGCCGGAATGATAAGCGCACTTTCTATTACCTGGATACAACAGCATTTACCTACTAAAAATGATGCAGCAATTGGCATTATATACACTGTCATGTTTGCTTTAGGGGTCATGGGAATATCCAAATTAAGCAAAGACCATGGCGCACATATCGATTTAAAGGATTTTTTATTCGGCAATGTACTAGGTGTTTCCAACGATGATCTGTGGATGACCTGCACCATCACAATCCTGGTGATTCTGGCCATATTTATATTTTATCGGCAATTGTTCATTAGCACCTTTCAACCTACTATTGCGCGGGCAATGGGAGTACGAACAAAGGCATTACACTATTTTTTGATGCTTCTCTTGTCTTTTGCAGTTGTAGCCTCTTTACAAACTGTTGGCGTGATCTTAGTTGTGGCTTTATTAATTGCACCAACTTCGACAGCTTTGTTGCTTTCGGCCAGATTATATAAGGTCATCATCCTTTCGGCAATCATAGGTCTACTATCCTCTATCATAGGTATGTATGGTGCGATACAACTCGAGACTACACCAGGTCCGGCTATGGCTGTCGTAGCGGGAATTTTCTTTCTTATCGGTGCTTTTTTTGCCCCAAATCATGGTCTTGTTTTCAAGCGATTACAACAGTATAATTTGAAAAACAAAATTTTGGAAGAGGATGTCATGAAGCAAGCGCTCAAAGTAGAAGGAGCTATGGCCATCAATCAAATAAGTAGCCGTCTTGAAATATCAGGTTGGCGCCTCAAGCAAGTCCTTGCAAGTCTGAATAAAAAGGGGATGGTCCAATTTATGAGTAAGCAATTATTTGATCTGACAGCCGGTGGAGAAGCCAAAGCTCAACAACTTGTTCGTGCTCACAGATTATGGGAAACATACCTCGTCAATCAGGTTGGCTTAACGGAGACCCAGATCCATGAAGATGCAGAGCGATTTGAACATCTGCTTACTCGAGAATTATTAGATGAGGTGGATAAGGAGCTCGGTTATCCTGAGACTGATCCTCATGGTTCTCCAATTCCTGGACGACAAGCTGAAAATATTTAAGATTACTCTTCCTCGCCCATCTGTTTGTCTTCATGCAATTTATCAAACAGTGCATTCAACCGATACATTTCATCCAGTGTGTCATCCAGAAATAATTCGATTTCAGGAATTCGGCGGACATGCTTTCGCAGACGATGACCCAGTGCCTGTCGAAGTCGACTATATTCTTCTTCCAATTTCAAGATGACTGCCTGTTTGTTTTCAGTGTTGTATACCGAACAATAAATTCGGGCAAGACCTAAGTCAGAAGACATTTTAACTCGAGTCACAGTGACAAAAGCATCCTGATATATATAACTTCCTTCCGATTGAAGAACAGCACCAAAATTCCGCCTCACGAGTTCGGCTACTTGTTGTTGTCTGATACTTTCCATGATAGTTTTTAGGTTGGGAGCCAAATGGTTCCTTTTTCAATCAGGCTGCAAGATACGGATAAGTCAGAGCTGATGATCCATATTTATAGCGTGAAGTTTTGGAGAGGCTCAAGAGAATACATATGCAGAATCCCACCAGGGTTATTTCATGGTAAATTTTAATCTCGTGCGATCCAAAGTTCTTTATCAAGATCAATTACATTTGTCATTCAGATGTCTCGATTTCTCGAAAGCAGCATAGAATTTCTAAAAGGGATTGGTCCGACAAAAGGAGATCTCTTGAAAAAAGAAAAAAATATTTTTTCTT
This sequence comes from Saprospiraceae bacterium, assembly GCA_965249735.1. Taxonomy (GTDB): domain Bacteria; phylum Bacteroidota; class Bacteroidia; order Chitinophagales; family Saprospiraceae; genus JANQSS01. Next base: position 242,753 of record CBDFMS010000022.1, read on the forward strand.
TTCAGGATTTCCTATTTGATTATCCTTTTCGGTACGTTGATAAAACGAAGATCCAGAAAATAAAATTTATTCGAATTACTGACGAATCTGTTCTTTTGAAAGGTCAGCTAATCGAATTGCGAAAAAAAGGTGAAGGCAGGAGACAAAGGCTACATGGTATTTTAGATGACGACACAGGGTCTATCGAATTGGTATGGTTTCAAGGTGCTAAATATTTGGAAAAGTCCCTGGTGGTAGGAGCTACATATTTGTGTTATGGCAAGGTAAATTATTATAGTGGCCGTAAAAATATTTCGCATCCGGAATTAGAACGACTGGAGGACCAGGTCAACAAAGATGTTGGGCAATTAACACCTGTGTACTCATCAACGGAAAAACTTACCTCGCGCGGATTGGGTTCTAAAGGGCTTGAAAGACTTAAAAAAACACTTTTGTCTCAGATGAGGGAAAGTGACATCATTGAAACTTTGCCAGATTATCTGATGAGTCGGTTGAAATTAATTTCCAAATACCAGGCACTTCGACAAATTCACTTTCCTAAAAATTGGGCCGAATTAAAAGCGGCAAATAACCGGCTTAAATTTGAAGAATTCTTTTTCATGCAATTGAGGCTATGGCAACGATATAAAGGACGAAAAGCAATTAAAAGCTATTCTTTCAGTCAAATTGGCAATCAATTTAATTCTTTTTATGAAGAAAGACTTTCATTTGAACTGACCAATGCTCAAAAACGAGTAATAAAAGAAATCAGAAAAGATCTTGGTGGTGATTATCAGATGAACCGATTGTTACAAGGTGATGTGGGAAGTGGTAAAACGATAGTGGCGCTCATGTGCATTCTCATGGCCGTGGATAATGGTTATCAATCCTGCCTCATGGCTCCTACGGAAATCTTGGCTCAACAACATTTTAACGGCATAAAAGAACTCCTCGAAGGCAGCAATATTAACCTGGCATTATTAACTGGCTCGATTAAAGGAAATACACGAAAAAATATTTTATCACAATTAGCTTCGGGTGAATTACATATTTTGATTGGAACTCATGCGGTAATAGAAGATCCGGTTAAATTTCATCGATTGGGATTAGCAATTACGGATGAACAACATCGATTTGGTGTTCAACAACGCGCTAAGTTGTGGCAAAAAGCCAGTCCACATCCGCCAAATATTCTTGTCATGACGGCTACTCCCATTCCGCGTACACTGGCGATGACAGTTTATGGTGATCTCGATGTTTCGGTTATAGACGAATTACCACCAGGAAGAAAGCAAATAAAAACCAGCGTCATCCGTGATAAAAATCGAGGTCAGATGATCAATTTTATCAAGGAAGAAGTCAAGAAAGGGCGACAAATTTATATCGTATACCCCTTGATAAAGGAATCCGAAAAATTAGATCTGGCCAATTTGGATCAAGGGTATGAATATTTACTTTCACAATTACCACGGCCGGAATATCAAATAAGTATCATTCATGGTCGCATGAAGTCCCAGGATAAAGATTTAGAAATGCAACGCTTCGTCGAAGGCAAAACACAAATACTGGTTGCAACCACGGTCATCGAAGTTGGTGTCAACGTCCCCAACGCTTCCATGATGATTATCGAAAATGCAGAGCGATTTGGTCTGTCCCAATTGCATCAATTAAGAGGACGAGTAGGCCGAGGAAACAATCAATCATATTGCATTCTTATGGCCGGAAATAAACTCAGCAAAGAGGCAAGAGAGCGACTTCGTGTGATGTGTGAAACGAATGACGGATTTAAAATCGCAGAAGCTGACTTAAAAATTCGCGGACCAGGAGACATCGAGGGCCTGCGGCAATCAGGAGATCTCGAATTGAATCTTGCCAATCCAATTTCTGATAGTGCGGTGTTGACATCATCACGAAAGATTGCCCAATTTATATTGGATGACGACCCCAATTTGGAAAAAAGTATAAATGCACGTCTTAAATCGTACATGCATTCGATCAAGGAAAAAATTCAATGGAGCAACGTCGGTTGAAGGATGGCACTAATACACATCCAGGTGTCGGATAATGATTATCGCAATTTAAGGTTTACTGGTCGAGAAGAAACGCGGATTACATTCTATTCCATTATCTTTCGGAAAAGAATAAAAAGCTAAAATGGCAACTAAAAAATACAAAGCGACTGGATGTGCAAGACTTTTTCTTGTTTTATTGATCCTCCTGCCTTTGGCCTATTTCGGAGCCAAAACTATCGGCGGTGGCGAGGGCATACCTGTGGTGGATGATTTCATTGAGTCTATTTTCAAGAAAAAGGAAGTGAACGATACCAAGTCCACTCCACCGACCCGCATCGTTACCTCTCAAAGTGAAATTGATCGAATCAGGAAAGACAATTTACTTTTGCAACGGCATGTTAGTGAACTTGAAGAAGAGATTGAGGAGTTAAAAAATGAGCTAAAAAAATTAAAGGAAGAATAGCTTGATAGCTTAACTTAAACTTCACACAAATCAGGCGTTTTTTTAAAAAATTAGCCATAATATTGCCTACTAAATTCTAAAGATTATGTTGAAAGTATTGGCTAATGACGGTATCCATGCCTACGGAAAAGATTTGATGGAAAAAGCGGGCATTACAGTCGACACGACTAAAATCCCGCAAGACGAACTAATCAATCGTTTGCAAGATTATGATGGAATAATTGTTCGGTCAGCCACTAAGGTCACCAAAGAATTGATCGATGTCTGCCCAAATTTAAAAGTGATTGCGCGTGGCGGTGTTGGACTAGACAATATTGATGTTGACTACGCTAAAAGTAAAGGAATCCCCGTATACAATACCCCAGCAGCTTCTTCACTTTCTGTGGCAGAACTCGCATTGGGTCATATGATGAATTTATCCCGGTTTTTGCATCGGTCAAATCGATTCATGCCCGAACATGGGAAATCGGAATTCAAAGTATTGAAGAAAGCATTTTCAGGAGGAAATGAATTAGCTGGAAAAACTTTAGGTATTATCGGATTAGGTCGTATTGGTCAGGAGATGTCACGAATAGCGCTCGCATTGCGAATGAAGGTCTTACCTGTAGACCCTATTGTAAAAGAGGCGACGATAAAAATTGATCTGTATGCTACGGAAGATATTGGGTTGACCGTAACTCTTAAAACCGTCCCAATGGATGAAATGTTAGCTCACGCTGACTATCTGACGATCCATGTCCCATTCGCCGGTGGCACTTCCATCATCGGACGCGACGAAATTGCACAAATGAAAAAAGGCGCCTTCATTATCAACACATCACGAGGCGGAGTCGTCGAGGAAAAAGCGCTGATCGAAGCCCTAGAAAGTGGTCACCTCGGTGGAGCAGGCCTGGATGTATTTATGAATGAGCCGTCTCCCGATAATAGATTGTTGAATATGAAAACCGTGTCCATTTCACCTCATATCGGAGCATCAACGCATGAAGCACAAAGAAATATAGGCATCGAACTGGCAGAAAAAATCATTGATTTCTTAATAGAAATATAATTTTCTACTGCATTAGAAAATGCTCAATAAACTAATCTAGTTGGTAAATCGATATGTCAGTTTTACCAAAAATGTATTCGTCAAGGAATCGTCCCATAAATTGTCTTTTAAAGAATCAAACACAGATTCATTCAACTCATTCGTGAAGGCCGTTGATCCTTGAGACCAAACCAGATATATTTCAGATCCCGGTTTATATTCCCAACGCGCTACCAGATTGGAACGAAATTGAACGAAATCAAAATCGGGATTGGAAATAGAATAATCTATTATTCCGTCTGCATTTTCATCAAATTTATATGAATCCAATTCGGTGTCATAATTAATTTGATTCATGGAAAAGGGTTTGAAGCGTTCATAGACATCTTTGGCTAAAGGATCATTCACAAATTTAAAATCCGAATACACACCACGTGATATAAATGGTTGGCCATAATATTGAATTGTAAGATCTGGCGTAATATTATAGTTTACGCGCAAAGTGAAACTGAGCGTCTTTTGAAGTAATTCACTAATAATATATTGATCGCTTCCTTCATATTCTTCGGTAGATACATATTGGTCCTCCCGATGACTACGATTCCATGATAGCCCTGTTGATACATTTATGGCATCACTAAACTGAAGTTCAACACCCGGACTGATGTTATATCCATTCACAGTCCTGTCGTAGGCTCTTCCACCATTAATATTCAACGACAATTTCACAGCTTTTCTTGAATCAGTATCTATCCTTAAAAAACCTCCAAGTCCAATTGGTTTTCTAAAGCTGGGTCCCCCTCTGAGCCAGGTATTTGAAATATCATTTGTCTCAAAATTCAATCCTAATCGTGTTGACCAAAAATTAGTGAAATCCATAAATGCATTTACATCAAGGGACTGATGTAAAAACCTTCCGCCAAAATCCCATCTTGCCCACTCACCAAAATTTACACCAAGATTACGAAAAATAGAAAATGGCTGCGTCCATCGATAGCCGGCCCAAAAATATTGATTGATCTCATCTGCAATTTGTAAAAACCCAATATCATTTAATTCGAGTCCCGGTGATCGAAACGTCGCACCTAATTGAAATTGTAATTTACTCCCATATTTTCCCAGGCTGATATTTCCACCAGTACCGGATAGTGCCGTAGCCAGTGAATCAATAGAAATATGATCGGCATTTGGTCGGCCAAATCCATGTGCAAACGCTTGCTGCGTCTCAGTGATCGCCAACTCACTCCCCTCTACCCGACTGGAGACTATGCTAGCATTCAAACGCCACTTTCGGTTATTCCATTGATGTAGAAAATCCAAACCACCCGTATAAGCTGCTTTGTGTAAATAGTCCAATTCACTTTGATTGTCCAGATCTCTGTGAACGCCCGTTAGGATGCCTCCGATGACCGTCTGCCCTTCATTGATATCTTGTTGCAATCGAAGAACACTATAGTTCGTTAACGGTTCTACGACCTCTTCCGATTCCACTCCATTGTCCTGAATAGTCGCCGTTTCTCGCTGCGTAATGGATTCAATAATTCCAATTGACAAACCCTTATTCGTTTTTCCGCTAAATTTTGCTGCCCCCAGGATGGACGTAAAATCGGGTTGATCAACATAATAATTATCGTCTTCCTCTTCAAAGATATATCGATGTGGACTTGAGCCTATTCTTCTTGAATAAAATAGATTATCATTATCATATCTACCACTCGCATTTGAATTAGAAATATTATAATTAAAAATATTGCGGTTTTCTATGAAAAAAGGACGGCGTTCCTCAAAGAATATCTCGAAACCATCGAGTGTAAGAGCCGACGGGTCAGCTTCTACCTGACCAAAATCCGGATTAATTGTGAAGTCAACAGTTAAGTCATTGGTAATTCCAATTTTTCCATCCAGACCTACAGTTAGTTTTGAGTCATTACCGGTCTTGAACGGATGTCCTTCTATTTTTTTTGAATTTGTATGTTGGCCAAGAATATAAGGTTGAATTTCAATTTGTCGCTTTGGTTTTATTCCTTTAATTCCGTGGAGTTCGCCAAAACCACTAACCCAGAACCCAGAATTTTGCGGAATGTGTTCCCAATTAGATCTGCTTTCATTCCTAAAATCGTGTCTCATAAATTGCAATCCCCAGATTTGTTCTTCTTTATTACTAAACCTGAGTTGACTTAATGGAATTTCTAGTTCTGCAGTCCATCCAAGACTGTCAATTTGTGTTTTAACATCCCATATCGGATTCCAACTTCTATCCCAATCATTTCCATCACGTGATATAAATTCATCTCCCTTTACACCGGATACGGATGCAGTGAAAGAAAACGCCGTTCTTAAGTCGTGATATGAATCTATATTGACTTCAATCAAATCACCTGCGAATCCATCTCGTCGCGACATCCGTTTCTCTATCTTATCAGGTTCGGAATCGAAACACCGGGCAGCTATATAAAGATTCTTGTTGTCGTATAAAACTTTGAAGGCAGTCTGAGATGTTGGCGCAGCTCCATCATTTGGTCTACTCTGGATAAAATCTGTCGTCCATTCGACTTGATCCCAGGATTGATCGTTGAATAAGCCATCTATGATAATTGGGGAAAGTGCGGCTTCGGTTTGGTAAGACCTTTTTCCTGTTTTTTCAATATCTGAATTAGCTGGGGATTGCGCAAAAAGAAAACCATTTGATAGTAGGGCAAAGAAGCAACAAATCAGCCGGAGAGGACTCAGTTTTCGATCAACTCGCGATATTGTACTAAACGATGAGCGCATAACAACGTATAACTAGGAACGATTTCGGCCCTTGAAGTTATGGTTATAGTTGCAGATTTTATGATGGTTTTCAACGAAATACGACAGATATAGTCTTATAGACGCCAGACAAGTATTTGGTATCGACTTATTCCAAATGAAATTTTTGATGATCAGGCCAGATTTTAGAAAATGGTCAGGAAAATTCTCCTGATTCATTGTATTGCCAAGTCCTATCGACGGCCATGGTTGTTGAGCATAATAAATGAAAGAAGAATAAGTATGCCTGCTGAGAACTTACTCCGAATCCCATCATTACTTTTGTGCTTCAATCTGCTTCGTGCCCGGAGCGGGAGTCGAACCCGCACGCCCTAAAGGACACATGGCCCTCAACCATGCCTGTCTACCAATTTCAGCACCCGGGCAGTGCATCTTATTTATGATGGTCAAATGACCTTGACTCGAGGGCTGCAAATATAAAACTTACTTCATCAGTAAGGTGATTTTCCCATTAAGATTCATCACAACTTGCATTTTTCGTTGGCTCAAGTCATTCGTAAGATTGATATTGTCTTGATAGACAGCGGAAACTCAAGGGACCAAATTCGATTTGAACGTAGTAAGATGCTGCTGTTGTGCTTGTTATGGGTAGCCCGTACCTTGAAGTAATATTGCAATATTACGATGAAACTATCTGTATGTACCCCGGATTTATCGCCACTTAGAATAGAGTCTCCGAATACCTACAAGTGTCATGACCAATTAAAATCACAAGAAAAATTGGAAATCACTACAAAACATATTAAAAATATTTTACATTTGTATTCTAACCAAAAAACGGTACAACATGGATCTGTTCATCCCTCTCATTATTGCGTCCAGTGCTCTTATATTCCTTTGTTCATCAGTCCTCATCACTGAATCAGAGAAAGAGAATGAAATTCTGGAAAAGATTTGAGCAAACGATATATGAAAAATAATCGTTATATTTGAGTGACCAATAGATTAGTACGTCCAGACGACACTTTATTATCAATTAAAATATATCGCTCACGACGAGCGACTTAAAATGTAGTTTTCTTATTTTATGACCTTAGTCGAAAAAGCCCGTCAACAGTGATGGGCTTTTCGCATTTTTATATCCGTCATTAGCAATTCTGCAATCCATCAACATCTAATCTAAATATTTGTTAGTTAGGCAGTTAATCTCACCGATTGAACGGATCAAACGCTGTATCTGCATTACTGCAATTGACTCGACCATTTATCAATCGCCTCCTGGATACGTTGCCGACGATTATCCGGGCTTGGATGTGTGCTAAAAAACTCGGGTTGCCTATTGCTACCTGAAGCACGTTCCAGAATATCCATGACACCTATCATTTCTTGTGGATTGTATCCGGCTTCCAACATAAAGCGAATTCCAAGTTCATCTGATTCTAGTTCCTGATCCCGTCCATAACTCATATTCACTACATTGGCAATCATAGCGGCAGCCTGGGCCGTACTGTAATCTCCTGATGCAATGACCGCAGCACCGGTTAGACCTTGAGTTAGTTCTTGTTTTGCAATACGCTCAGCTCCATGCCGAGCAACCACATGACCAATTTCATGGCCTAACACCCCAGCTAATTGGTCTTCATTTTCAAGTTGACTAAATAAGGCTTCCGTTATAAACACCTGCCCACCGGGAAGTGCAAACGCATTGACTGTACGTGGATCGGCTAACAAGTGAAAATCATATTGATAATTTGTCCGGCGAGCGATTGAATTGTCGACTAGTTCGTTCCCAATTCTTTTTACAAGGGCCTGCCCTTCAGAACTCGGATGGAGTCCTCCATGTTGTTGTGCCATTTTCGGTGCAGATTGAAGGCCTAAAACTATTTCTTGTTCTACGCTCAAACCAACTTGTTGATTTTCGCCAGTGATTTCATTGTATTCCGTTGTTGAGCAATACTTGAATAATGCTACACCAGCAAAGATTAACGCGATGATTAAACCGCTCTTTGTAAATCCTCTTCGTCTGCGGCCCGGCTGGCCATATCGATTTTGTCTATATGCCATTTGAAATGAAGTTTATTTCTGTTGTTATTATTCTTAAAACCCAATTATGCCCGCTCAATAATGGCTGCATAGCCTTGTCCAACACCTACACACATGGTAATCAATGCGTACCGTTTATTGGAACGCTTCAATTCTTTTGCGGCGGTCAGCAACAATCGACCTCCAGTCATCCCAAGAGGATGTCCAAGAGCAATCGCTCCTCCATATGGATTGATTCTTTCATCATCATCTGCTAATCCCAACTCCCGTATGCAAGCCAATATTTGAGCCGAAAAGGCCTCATTCATCTCGATGATGTCCATATCCTCCAAAGTTAGCCCTGCTCTTTTCAATGCCAATCGACTCGCTTTAACCGGGCCGATGCCCATTATTCGAGGCTCAACCCCGATTACAGCTGAACTTACTATTCTTGCTAATGGATTCAGATCAAAACGATTGACTCCTGATTCGGAAGCGATCAACATAGCAAGAGCTCCATCATTTAGACCTGAAGCATTTCCTGCGGTCACAGTTCCTCCATCATTTTCTGATTTGAATGCGGGTCTAAGTTTTGCAAGGACCTCCAAAGAGGTTTGAGGTTTAATAAACTCATCTTGATCAAAGATGACTGGATCGGCTTTTCGTTGAGGAATATGGACCGGTACGATCTCCTCAGAAAAAATACCCCCAGCCTGTGCTTTTGTGGCTTTTAATTGGCTCCAGAACGCGAAGGCATCCTGATCTTCTCGCGTGATATTGAATAAATCAGCGAGGTTTTCTGCAGTTTCTCCCATCGCATGAGTCCCATACAACTTCTCCATTCTTGAATTGACAAATCGCCACCCAAAACTGGAATCATACATCTGAGCGTTCCTACCAAAGGCTGATGAAGTTTTGGAGATCACCCATGGTCCCCGGGTCATGTGTTCTACTCCCCCTGTGATAAAAAGATCGCCTTCCATAGCTGCGATAGCTCTCCTTGCATGGATGGCTGCCGATAAGCCCGAAGAACAAAGTCTGTTGACCGTTTCACCCGGAACATCAAATGGAAGACCAGCCAATAGCAATGCCATCCGAGCTACATTTCGATTGTCTTCTCCAGCCTGATTCGCACAGCCCAAAATCACATCATCGTATGCTTCCAGTGGAATTTGAGCATGTCGTTCGATGAGCGACTTTATTGGGGTTGCCGCCAAGTCATCCGTGCGGACAGGAGAAAAACTTCCTCTAAATTTCCCAATGGCGGTTCGTACACCATCAATAATAAAAGCCTGATTCATGAATTTTTAATTTTAAGTTCTATTGCATTCTCTTCCATAACACAAGATCTGATCATTCGATATTCCATTGTTTTTTTGTCCTGTACACTGTTCCTTTGAATGCGGCCACGACGCGGTCATTTTGATTTCGCACCACCACATCGTACCAACCCAATCGATTGACCTTTTTTATTTCTGTCGCTTGAGCAATTAATTCATCTCCGGTTCTGACCGCCTCTTGATGCGAAATACTGGTTTCTATACTAACACATTGTTGCCCATAACCATTTGAAGCAAATGCAAATGCACTATCTGCCAATGAATACGTGATTCCACCATGTGCAATTAAAAATCCATTTGTCATTTCTACCCGCACGGTCATTTTCACACTACACGACCCTGGGTTTACAGAGACAATTTGAATGCCCATCCATTGGCTAAATGCATCATTATCATACATATGCTGAGCAATTGCCTGTGACTTTTTCAATTCTTCCATCATTTGTTACGAATTATTTTTTTTATCACCCTACTGCCATTGTCTAGTAAGATATCCAGATAAAATATTCCATCACCAAGATGCCATTCATTTATTTTATTAGTCCATTCATAATTATTTAATACACGACCGGTAGCATCCAAAACAATTATATGTTGGATTGCTCGATCTGATTTAATATACAGGGCATTTACAAATGGATTGGGATGTACAGATACGTTCACGCGCGATGATTTACTGCTTATGCCTGAATTATCATCATATGTTAATAAATAGGTTTTATCAGAAACAATCTGGTTTTCTCTCATACCACCAGATAAAATAAATGAGTCGTCTCCTAATTTACCCAAGCCTCTTAAATCCATGTGCGCAGGAAATACTTCATCCCACGTGACGAAGGAATCGGTTGCCACATCATAGCCTTTGATAGAACCGAATGGTAAAACACCTCCACTTCCATTGTATGCAATCCCATCGAAATTGTAGGTCACTTGTGAACCACCGATCCAGATTGGATTGTCATTGAGTGAAGAAGCCGCCATGCGATAGCCTTTGGCATCCTCGGTGGTCCATCCGGACCATTTAATTTTATATGGATCACCGGGGTCAATGGCACCCTTTCTAAAAAACCGTGTGGCAGGAAACCCAAATGCATCAGACGCGCCACCTGCATAATAAATCGTGTCTCCAATAATTACACCTGACCCCCCAAATACTTTGTAGTTATTATTGTCAGGGACCGGAGTGGCTTCCCGCCAAGAATCTGTCATCGGATTATAAACTTGTACCCGTATGAGGTTACCTGTATTGCTCCATCCGGTTATAACATATAATAAGCTATCACGCCAGACATCCTGGACATGATCGTCAATAGGAAAAAATAAATCTCTGGCATCCGGTAAAAATGTATCAGCCACCGGATCAAGAACGTGCATTTTTCGAAACGAACGTTCACCTCCTGTATCAAAAACCTCGTATCCTCCTACAACGTAAATTTTATTTTTCATGACAGATGCACCAGCAGCTATGCGGCCATTCCCATTTGGAAGATCCGGTATGCTTGACCAGGAATCCGCGCCGACGTCATATTTGAAGCATCGCTTATGTATGCCTGAATACATTTTCGTTGTATCTATTCCAGAAAATGTATACACATAAGAATTACCATCAATTTCTATTGCTGCCATAGCGTGATTAGAAACAGCTTCCGGCATGGGTGCAAGTTCTGTATAAGTCCATTGCCCCACTCCCAAATTGACTAATCCGGTAATTATTAAGAATACAATAAAAGGTGGTCGAAATTCATCTGGTATCATGATAATCATTTCAGATATTTACGCATTATAAAAAGTTTCTTTATTCAATAGTTTAGTACGTAATCCAGGGCTTAGTCGATAGCGATCTTCATGATAATGCTGATACAAATTGTCTATTGTTGTGGTTACTTGCCGAATTCCAATTTCGTCCGCCCACTTCAAAAGTCCATTAGGATAATTTACCCCTTTTTGCATGGCAATGTCAATTTCATCACGACTTGCAATCCGATAATACCATGCATCAGCCGCTTCATTAATGAGCATGGCGACAATCCGATTTACAATATCTATTCCCAATTCCTGATTTTTATCCGGAACCAAATTCTCTTCAATTGTATAATGGTAAAAACCACGCTTCGTCTTTCTTCCGAGATATCCAGCATCGACTAAACGTTGTTGTGTAAATGAAGGTTTATACCGAGGCTCGTGAAAATAGGCTTCATACATCGAACGCGTCACCTCAAAATTGACGTCATGCCCGATGAAGTCCATCAATGTAAATGGACCCATTCTAAATCCTCCGATCTCTTTTACAGCCCAATCAATGGTTGCTATATCCGCAATTCCCTCATCCAATATGCGGAGTGCTTCACTGTAGAATGGTCTTGCAATACGATTGACGATAAATCCCGGTGTGTCTTTTGCTACAACCGGTATTTTTCCCCATTTTGACATCAACGCAGAACAAGTCGATGCTAAGTCATGATTGGTTTGTAATGCGGGTATAACTTCGACTAAATGCATCAAAGGTGCAGGATTAAAAAAATGTAATCCAATCACACGCGAAGGGTCACTACAAGCGGATGCAATCGCTGTAACAGGGAGGGATGAAGTATTTGTCGCTAATATTGTATCCGGTCGACAAATAGACTCCAATTTCTGGATTACCGATTTTTTTATTTCCAGGTTTTCAACTATGGCCTCGATGATTAGGTCACATTCAACCAAGGATTCCATTTTTTCAATATAATAATGTCTGCCAAAAATCGAAGAGGCGTTCGCATCATTTAATCGACCTTTCTCAACCAATCGATTTAATATTTTTTGCAATTTATCACGTGATTCAATTAGCGCTTCCGGCCGCGTATCGAAGAGCATGACATCATGTCCTGCTGATGCAGCAACTTGAGCAATTCCTGAACCCATAGCTCCAGCACCAATTATTCCAATAGTTTGCATGGTCCGTTTATTGATTTTCTCTGAATAATAAATAATGGAGTTCTGTTATGAGAGAACTTTTATTTACCGATAAATTCTGGTTTACGTTTCTCTAAGAATGCTGCTACTCCTTCTTTAAAATCTTCGGTTTGTGTAGCTCTTGATTGAAGCTGACTTTCAATTCCCAATTGCTTCTCCAAATCATTACTAAGGCTACGATTTAACGCGTGTTTTGTCAAACCCAAAGCCGCTGTTGGCATTTGTGCCAATCGTTTTGCTAAGTTGAGTGCTTCTTCATACAGTTCTTCGTCCGCCACAGTTTTATAAATCATTCCAATGCGCTCGGCGTCCACGGCATTGACAGGTTCTGCCAACATCATCAATGCTTTTGCTTTTTGCATTCCGATTAATCGTGGGAGATAAAAGGTTCCTCCTGTATCCGGGATCAATCCAATTTTAGAAAAAGCCTGGATAAATGAGGCAGATTCACCTGCAATTACGAGATCACAGGCAAGCGCCAAATTGGCTCCGGCACCTGCGGCCACACCTTGGACAGCACAAACGACCGGTTTACTGATTTCGGCTATTTTTTCTACAATCGGATTATAATGTTCGTCAACAATACTCGTCACATCGATGCCATTGTCATCGGTGAATTCGCGTAAGTCTTGACCGGCACAAAACGCCTTACCTTCCGCAGTTAGAAGAACACAACGAACATCTTCATTATTGGCCGCATCATCCAAATGTTGTTGCACGGCTAAAGCCATATCACGAACGAATGCATTGTATTTCTCAGGTCGATTCATCCTAATGTGACCAACGCCATCGGCCACGCTGTATAATATTAATTCCATATGTCGTATTTTCTAACAGGTGAAGATACAGTATAACACCCAGTGGCAACTGACCTGCACCCGATACGTAGTAATTTTTTAATGTGTCTTTTTAATCGTGAATCAATGGCATTTGAAATAATCGAACGGCTCTAAGCAACTGTTGCATTTCCATAATGACTTGCACGGTGTAGAACCAAATCGACTCACTTCGAGAACATAGGCACTTTTACACTGAGGACATCTGACGGGTTGATCTGCTCGGGCAGGATTTGGTGGAGCAATTCCATATTTTTCAAGCTTCTCCTTACCCGTCTCGGTCATCCAATCAGTCGTCCATGCAGGTGAAAGTTTAGTCATGATCTTATAATTATCAATATTATGAGACTTCAGAACCAGGTGTAAATTTGTCTCGATAGTATTCATCGCCGGGCAACCGCTATAGGTCGGTGTAATCGTAATATGCCAAATGTCATCAATTAGTTCTACTTCCCTTAAAATACCAATATCGCGAATCGTCAATACGGGAATTTCCGGATCACAGACTTCACTAAGAATTTCTTCTATATTTAATTTTTCAACGATCATTGATTATTTATAATTAATATTTAAATCTTACCATTGTTGTCCCGGATAAGCACGTTGTACATATTGTAACTCGGCCAATATATGTCCTAAATATTCGCTATGCATTTTCTCCTTACCACCTTGTTGATGATATTCCACTGTTGGAACTCTCACATTGGCTGATGCACAGATTCCACTGCGAAAATCAGATATCGATTCTCTGATATTTTGCAGGTCGGGTGCAATCCCTTTTTGCGATAGCCGGTCTTCCCATGGAGCTGGAATAACCAATTCTTCTCCATACTTCCACAATTCATCAAGTCCTTTTTGAATTCTGGAATTGCTTTCTTCTGTGCCATCACCAAGACGAAGCATCCATTCCGAGGAATAACGTTTATGGTAAGCCACTTCCTTGATAGATTTTTCTGCAATCTCAGCAAGACGTCTGTCACTTGACTGCTTCAATTCATTCAAAAAGTAGTAATGAAAGCTATCGTAAATGAATTGTCGGACGATGGTGTCACCAAAGTCACCATTGGGTCGCTCTACCAATAAAGCGTTCAGGTAATTGCGTTCAGATCGCAAGTAAGCCAATGTGTCTTCGGTATGACCTTCACCCATTAGCTCAGCTGCATATTGATAATATAAACGTGCCTGACCAACAAGGTCCAGTGAAATATTGGTTAGTGCAATATCCTGCTCAAGCACGGGACCATGTCCACACCATTCAGATATTCTATGACCCAAGATTAAATTATTATCTCCGAGATAAATTACAAATTGCAATAGGTCATCTTGTGGAATTTCGATATTCATAATAATTACATGTGATCTACCTCTTTGGGTAATTTATAAAATGTAGGGTGACGATATATTTTATTTTCTGCCGGATCAAAAAGTTCGTCGTTTTCTTCCGGGTTACTGGCGGTAATTTCGGTTGAGGGGACAACCCAAATACTCACACCTTCTTGTCTCCGAGTATATACATCCCGTGCATTTTCAATTGCCATCTCCGCATCTGCGGCATGGAGACTTCCTGCATGCTTGTGTGATAAGCCACTTTTGCTTCGAATAAAAATTTCCCAAAGTGGCCATTCATTATTTTTCATAGTTTTTCAATTTATTTAATCGGATTTCAAACTTCTAATAAACGGATTAGTCATTTTTATTAAATCCTTCAATCTCTTTATTTTACTATCTAAAAAACCAACCTTATATCTATTCCAAATCGATATTTTCTTTAAGCGGATCGTGACATACCGGCTTTTAGCTTACTCTGTTTGTTTGCATAAGCCATGGCGGCTTCACGAACCCAAGTCCCCTTCTCTTGAGCTTTTACACGATCTCTAATTCGATCGATATTACAAGGGCCATGCCCTTTCACTACACGCCAAAATTCTTCCCAATCAATTTCTCCGTGATCATAGTATTGCGTTTCTTCGTTCCATTTCAAATCAGGATCCGGGAGTGTAAGTCCCAAGACATTGGCTTGTGGAATTGTGGCATCAATAAACTGTTGTCTTAAGTCATCATTCGACTTTCGTTTAATTTTCCATTTCATTGATTGTACACTGTTCGTCGACTCTTTGTCACTTGGTCCAAACATCATCAGAGAAGGCCACCAAAACCGATTGACAGCATCCTGAGCCATCGCTTTTTGTTCTTCGCTACCTCGACACAATGTTAGAAGGATTTCATAGCCCTGCCGCTGATGAAAACTCTCTTCTTTACAGATTCGCACCATAGCACGCGCATACGGTCCGTATGAAGTTCGGGTCAACATGACTTGATTCATGATGGCTGCTCCATCTACTAACCACCCTATGGCGCCAATATCTGCCCATGATAATGTCGGGTAATTGAATATTGAAGAATACTTTGCTTTACCGCTATGCAGATCATCAATCAATTGATCTCTTGTCACACCCATCGTTTCGGCAGCACTATAGAGATATAGCCCGTGACCGGCTTCATCCTGTACTTTGGCCAGTAAAGCAACTTTGCGCCGAAGTGATGGTGCACGTGTAATCCAATTTCCCTCTGGCAACATACCAACCACTTCTGAATGTGCATGCTGTGATATCTGTCTGATTAATGTCTTGCGATATTTTTCAGGCATCCAATCCCGGGCTTCAATCTTTTCTTCATTGTCTATGCGCTGTTGAAAACGATCTTCAAGGTTGTATTTGGTTTCCATAGTCTAATAGTTGAACTGATAACAATTAAATCTCATCGAAAGATCACTACACATCAAAATTAACGTGAACAAAATCGGACTTGACATGGGATTGACATGATAAGACATACCCTTGGTCAACTTCTTCATCTTCAAGAGCGAAATTTGTCGTCATCTCAATCTTCCCTTCCTCAATCTTCGCCTTGCAGGTGGCACACACGCCACCCTTACATGAATAAGGTAAATCAAGACCTGCTTCAATAGCCATGTCCAAAATGGGAATATCAAATCTTGATTTAATTTCTGAAGTCAAACCATCTAAAGTTATTTTTATTGTTCTCTCTTCTTTTTCAACGAGCAACTCCTCTTTTTCCTTGACTCCATGGTCTGCCTCGGGATTATAAAATAGTTCGAGTTTTATTTTATCTGCGGCAACACCATGTGAAGGTAAATTCTCCTTCATATCGATGAGCATGTCATAGGGTCCGCATAAAAATACTTTTGCTACATCCACATCGCCAATAAAATATTTAAAATATGTAGAACAATTATTGGACGTTATTCTTCCTGAAAAAATTGGGGCATCGGTCTTTTCTCTGGATAATATATGATAGATCTGAAGTCTATCCATATATTTATTTTTTAGCCCCTCCAGTTCCTCTTTAAAAATAATATTCTTTGATAATTTATTTCCATAAAATAGAACAAAGGAACTTTGAGGTTCATCTATGAGTACACTTTTAACAATCGACAAAATAGGCGTGATTCCCGAACCTGCTGAAAATGCCACATACGTATTTTCATTTTCTGCATTTGGTTCATGGATAAACGTTCCCTCAGGTGGAGTAACATCAATAGACATACCTGCCTTTAATTCCGTATTGGCCCAGGTGGAGAATAACCCGCCTTCAACTTGCTTGATAGCAACGCGTAGTGGATCATTCGGGTGTGAACAGATGGAGTATGACCGTCTTACACGTTGATCCTCGATTTGAGTTTCAACAGTCAAATACTGGCCCGGGACGAATCGAAAGCTGGATGTTAATTCAGGTGGTATGTCAAACGAAACAGACACGCAATCTTCCGTCTCTTTTACCACTGATGAGACATACAATGGATGAAATTTCATAGGAGGATAAAGGTAAGAAAATAGCCTGTTGCACCCCCTCTTTTCAGTGCCTCATTTGCATTAATTAACGATTATTTCTACCTTATACCATGAAGTATATCTCATCTACCTTTCTATACCATTTTATTGGTTTCGTAGAAGAAATCCAGAGTCATTTTCAAGTATTGTGAAAATCATGTAAATTTAAGCAGCATGTTCGAGTCATTTTGACTCATTCAATTATAACGTAAGGCAATTCAACATGAAAAAACTAATCGTCTCGCCATTATTCTTGCTTATTCTATTGGCTTTTGCTGACGGGCAAGATTTCAATTCCTACATAGGTTTCGGAGGAAATGACAGTGTAGGTGTGTACACCAGTAGTGATTTTCAACGCCTGGGATGGACCGATGAGGCCTCCGGGGCAAAAACCATTCGCGGTGAGGGACTTGATTACCAATATATGACCGCAGCCCGCTTCCTGGAACAGGCAACACTGGGAGCCGAGCGAATACATGTTGAGCAAGCCATTCCCTATATCGATGATCTGGAATCCTGGATCGATCAGCAAGTGGGTCAACAGTCCACGTTGATGCTTCCTACCATTCAACGCATTCATAATGAAGTTAACGTTTGGATCCTACAACAAGGTGGGGACTCGACCGAATTGTCATATCGGCCATCCTGGCAAGTATTCAATTACGCCTGGTGGAATATCAATATGACTAATGACGACCTCCTGAGACATCGTATCGCCTACGCGCTTAGTGAAATCTTGGTGATTTCTATGAATTCTGACCTTCAATCGCATGGTTGGGGGACAGCAGACTATTACGACATACTCGTTCGCAATGCTTTTGGTAATTACCGTGACATATTGCAACAAGTAACGCTTCATCCTTGTATGGGATACTATTTAAGTCACTTAAATAATCCTAAATCGAATCCCGCGGATAATATTCATCCAGATGAAAATTATGCGCGCGAGATCATGCAGCTCTTCACCATTGGATTATACGAACTCAATCTCGACGGCAGTCGGAAAAAAGATATGAATGGACAAGATATTCCTACCTACGAGCAGCAAGACATTACTGAATTAGCCAAAGTCTTTACCGGTCTCAGCGTTTCGGAGGTTTTACCAAATAACTATATCGATCAAGCTGAATTTGGAATCGGGATTTATTTGGGAGATCTTACCAAACCTATGGCCATGTATGAGAATTGGCACGAACAGGGAGTGAAGACTATTTTAGGAAATCAAGTCATTCCAGATGGACAAACCGGGATGGAAGATATCGATGATGTTCTGGATATTCTATTTAATCACTCAAATGTAGGACCGTTCCTTGCACGAAGATTGATCCAACACATGATAAAGAGTAATCCGAGTGCGGAATATATTGCTCGCGTCGCGTCTAAATTTAATGATAATGGAAATGGTGTTCGAGGAGATATGCTGGCCGTATTCAAAGCCATACTTTTAGATGATGAGGCGCGCGAATGTTCAGAACTACTTGAACCTGAACATGGAAAACTGACGGAGCCCTTCTTACGGTACACAAAATTTGCTCGTTTTATTGAAAAACATAATTTTAATAATCGCCTCTGGAATATCGGGTACAATTTTTATACAGCCACTACGCAGAGCCCCTTATTGTCACCAACGGTATTCAATTTTTTCTTACCGGACTATCAGCCTAATGGTGAGATTGGAAATAATGATTTAGTGGGTCCAGAATATCAAATCCATAATTCCAAGACGAGCATCGCCTATATAAATCAAGTAAATAATCAGGCTATATGGACTTACATCCTGGATGATTGGGAAGAAAATAGTCCGGCAGTTTATATTGACTATGGCGAACTCGAAAACTTAGCACAAGATCCGGAGGTATTGGTTAATTACCTGGACAAACATTTAACTCACGGAATGATGTCACCTCAAACTCGCGCCATCATAAAAACATCAATTACTCCATTTATGTACGGTGATTACCGATTTGACAGGGCGCGGCTGGCAACTTATCTCACACTTATATCGCCCGACTACGCCGTACTCCGATAACTAAATCAAATAATTAAAATGGTAAATCCAAATAAAATATCACGTCGCAAATTTATCGGACAATCCAGTTGTGCAGCTATTGGATTTTCGACTTTCATGAGTTCCATACTCAGTCTAAAATCGATGAATGCGTTGGCCATGTCCAATTCAGCGGTTGCTTCCTCTGGAGATTATAAGGCCCTGGTTTGTTTTTCGCTATCCGGTGGCAACGATTCATTCAATATGATAATGCCTCGGACTGGTGTACCATTTCAAGAATATGCAACTACCCGTTCCAATTTAGCAATTGACCCAAATGACATGCGGCCCATCAATCCGATAAATCCTGATGGCCGGGATTATGGCATACACCCAATGCTTACGTCTACCCAACAATTATTTGATAATGGCCGACTGGCATTTTTAAATAATGTAGGGACATTGATCGAACCCTCTACTAAGGTTCAAATTTTGGATCGTTTGGTCGACATTCCCCTTGGTTTGTTTTCACACGCCGATCAGTATCAACAATGGCAAACCGGAATTCCACATGAGCGTTCGGTTCATGGATGGGGCGGTAGAATTGCTGATTTAATTCGGGACATGAATAATAATCAGAATATTTCTATGAATATTTCTTTGGCAGGTACCAATATATTTCAAACCGGTAATGAGGTGTTTGAATATACCATCGATCCTTATGAAGGTGGAATTGGTATATATGGGTACCAACCTGAGAGCATGTATGATGCAATGAATATACTTCGAACATACGGTATCGATAACATGCTTGAGGCAACATACGATGATATTTACAAAAAAACCTATGTGGACGTTATTCGTAATTCCCGAGATGCCAATTTAGAATTTCAAGAAGCACTTGAATTAAGTCCAAGTTTTGATGATATTTTCAGTGACAATTATGTCTCTCAACAATTTAAGATGACAGCTCGCACGATCGCAGCAAAAGATCGATTGGATGTCAGCAGGCAGACATTTTTCATCGATTTTGGGGGTTGGGACCACCACGATGAAGTCTTGCAGGAACAAGCCGGCATGCTATATCTCGTTGATCTTGCACTGAATGAATTCAATCAGGCCATGGAACAGCTAGGTTTAGAAAATATGGTGACGACCTTCACTTTATCTGAATTTGGCCGCAGTCTCACATCGAATGGTAACGGCACGGACCATGCCTGGGGAGGCAACGTCATGATCATGGGTGGTGCCGTTAACGGCGGTCAATTATTCGGAAATTATCCTTCATTAGCCCTGGGGAATCCCCTGGAATTGGGATATGGGGCCCTCATTCCAACAACTTCCACTGACCAATATTTTGCTGAATTAGCACTTTGGTTTGGTGTTTCAAAATCGGATTTACCTTTAATATTTCCAAATATTTCGAATTTTTATGATGTAACATCTTCTCAATTACCTATAGGATTTTTAAACATTTAATTTGTCTCTCATGCGTATTTTACTATATATACTATCTAGCCTATTTCTCGGATTTATTTCATTTGAATCAACCGGACAATGTTTCGAAAATCGTCATAGTACGAATTGGTATGACGGCTGGGTGTCTTGTGAAGTTGCTCCGAGTCCGAACGCAAATCGCCCGGCTTCACATTGGATAATGTATGATCTTGAACGAGAACACAAACTCGATCGATCGTATGTATGGAATTATAACGATGTCGCCAATTTAGATTTTGGATTGCAGGAAGTGGCTATTGACTATTCACTGGATGGTTCAACCTGGTTGAATGCAGGGACATTCACATTTCCTCAAGCGGATGGCTCATCCACATATGCCGGGGCTGAAGGTCCAAACCTTGGTGGTGTTCATGCGCAGTACGTCTTAATCACAGCTATTTCAAATTTTGGAGGTACTTGTTATGGGCTCAGCGAGATTAGAATTGAAGCTGAAGAAATAAATGTCGCAACGGATGAAACTATCAATGACCAAGTCTGTCTATCAATGGATGTTTTTCCAAACCCTGTAAGAAATTCTACACGAGTATATGTGAAATCGGACTGTAAGGGCGATCTCAAATTTCAATTAATAAACATGCTGGGTCAACCTTTACTGAACAGAAACATTACCGACGAAATACTTCAAAAAGGATTTATTAATCTCAATACAGAAAACCTATTCGCTGGGGAATATATTTTGGAAATACGAAATGACAAAGGGGTCTTTCGAAAAACTATAATAAAGATGTAGAAATACATCAATATTCTTCATGCGCTATCCGCTAATCTTCATACAAAGGAAAATTTGACATTAATCCTTTGATTTCCTGGTGAATTTTAGCCTGAGTTGATTCATCATTTATATTTGCTATCACCTCATCCATCCAATCTACTATTTGTCGGCAATTACCTTCATCCAATCCGCGTGTAGTAATAGCAGCAGTTCCAATACGTAATCCTGAGGTGATCATAGGCGATTGCGTGTCAAAAGGCACCATGTTTTTGTTCACTGTGATTCCTGCTCGACCCAACGCCTCTTCCGCCTCTTTTCCTGTCACATTTTTGTTTCTCAGATCGATGAGCATCAAGTGATTTGATGTCCCTCCGGATACCAGATCATACCCACGGCTAATCAACTCCTCTGCCATGACTTGTGCGTTTTTAATAACCTGTCGAGCATAAGTTTTGAATTCCGGTTGCAGCGCTTCTCCAAATGCAATAGCCTTGGCGGCAATCACATGTTCCAATGGTCCTCCCTGCATACCAGGGAAAACACCAGAATTAAGAATTCCAGACATTTTTCTAAGCGAACCTTTTCTGGTTTTTAACCCCATGGGATTTTCAAAATTTTGCCCCATCATAATTAACCCACCCCTCGGGCCCCTTAAGGTCTTATGAGTGGTTGAAGTAATGATGTGACAATGCGGTAAAGGATCGTTGAGCAAATCCGCGGCAATGAGTCCGGCAGGATGTGCTATATCAGCTAGTAAAAGTGCCCCAACTTCATCAGCAATTTCCCTAAATCTCACATAATCCCAATCACGTGCATATGCTGAAGCGCCGCAGATAATTAATTTAGGACTTTCTCTTCGAGCAGTCTCGGCCACTTTATCCATATCAATAACACCGCTATCTTTTTCAACACCATAGAAGGAAGGCCGATAAACCTTACCAGAGTAATTTACCGGTGATCCGTGGCTCAAATGGCCCCCATGAGATAAATCAAAACCTAATATTTTATCCCCCGCATTTAACACGGCCAGAAACACCGCTGCATTCGCCTGAGCTCCGGAATGTGGTTGGACATTTGCAAAGGCAGCTCCAAATAATTCCTTCAACCTGTCTATGGCCATTTGCTCAACAACATCAACGACTTCACAACCACCATAATATCGCTTCCCGGGATATCCTTCTGCATATTTATTGGTCAGACAGCTTCCCGCAGCACGCATTACATTTTGACTTGTGAAATTCTCACTGGCAATAAGTTCGACTCCTGTTCGCTGTCGGTTTAACTCCTTATCTATAAGCTGAAATACTTGATCTTCCATGGGTGACTGGGCTTAATCATTCTAATATTAGGACGCAAATGTACTTATACCAATTCAAATATTAAAGGGGATAGGAACCTCTCATTTTTATATTTAAGCCCCATGGTGTGAATACTTATTTGTAGAATTTGAATTGGCTCGACACATAAAAAAAAGCCCCGTTCCAATCAATGGAACGAGGCTCAATCATATTTTAGATGAAAAGCTTAGTAGCTTACACCCAGAGCTTTTAATGTTTCGAAATCCAATTGTCCAACAGGAAGACTATTGTCTCGTTGGAATTTAATTAAAGCTGCTTTTGTAGCTGCTCCCATTACGTTGTCAACAGGACCTGGATCATAACCTTTATCACGTAAGGCTGCTTGAACTCTTTTCGTCAAATCTGCAGTAACAGCGGTGTTACATACAACTTCTCTCCATTCAGTGAATCCACCTTTTTTAACCAATCGTCTCTTCGTAATCGTATTGTACTCAGCTGGAATTTCTACGCTTGAAATTGAAGCGGGCTTAACCAATCTTTGGTATGTACGCTCAGAATATTCAGCAGGTATTTGAACCACCTCTGTAGATGCTGGAGTTACAAGTTTTTGATAAGTACGTTGTCCGTATTGATCACAGTCATCTGTACCACCATCACCTCCATAGGTAATGAATTCAGTACGTCTGTTTGTTCTACGACCACTTGCTGAGTTGTTCGTTGCAATTGGTGACAATTCACCTTTTCCTTCATAACTCAATCTGGAAGCACTGATTCCGGAGTTGGTTAACACATCATAGACTGCTTTGGCACGTGCTTCTGATAATGTCTGATTGCTCGGAACTGAACCTTGATTATCTGTATGACCAACCAATTTTGCTGTCACTTTTGATTCCGCTTTCAACATAGCTTCCAATTTGCCTATCTCTGCATATGAAGCTTGGGTTAAAACTGCAGAACCAGTCTCAAAATTGATGTTTTCAAGAATTACAGATTTGCCACAAGGCGTTGTTCTGGTAGAAGCAGCACTAGATAGCTTCTGGAATGTACGTTCTGCATATTCAGCAGGAATTTGAATCACTTCTGTAGAAGCTGGTTTGACCAATCTTCGATATGAACGTTCGCCATATTCTGCAGCTACCTGCACAACTTCAGTTGAAGGTGCAATGCCTTTTCTATATGTACGCTCGCCATACTCAGCAGGAATTTGAATTACTTCGGTACCAGCTGGTTTGACCAGGCGCTGATATGTACGTTCCCCATATTCTGCAGCAATATCAATTACTTCCGTAGAAGCAGGTGTTACTAATCGTTGATAAGAACGTTCGCCATATTCTGCAGGAACTTGTATTGTCTCAGTTGTAGCAGCTGTGACCAATTTTCTAAATGATCGTTCGCTGTATTCAGCCGGAATCTCGATCGTTTCTGTCGAAGCTGGAGTGACCAATCGCTGGTAAGTACGTTCGCCATATTCTGCAGGAATCGTCACTGTTTCAGACGTTGCTGGTTTTACTAATTTAGTATAACTCCGTTCTCCGTATTCAGCAGGAATTTGAATTGACTCTGTAGAAGCTGGTTTTACCAATTTTCTATATGTACGTTCACCATATTCAGCTGGAATTGTTATTTCTTTCGTACAGTCATCACCATTGTCTGTGTAGCCTGTCGGACAACCTACTCGAACTCTTTTTGATATGGTACGATACTGAGCAGGTTCTTCAACCAAACACCAAACTAAACAATCATCAGGATTTGCTGATAAACAGTTTTTGTCGGCACGTTTTTTAACCCATTTGGTACTTGCAGGTTTTACTTCGATAGTTTCCGTATCAGTTCTGTATTCAGCTGGCACTTTTTCTATTCGAGAAGAAGCTTCTTTTACAAGAACCCGCTCTGTCATTGTTTCATACTCTGCAGGATTCGAAACGATACGAGAAGAGGCTTCTTTGATAAGCACGCGCTCTGTTAACGTTTCATATTCTGCTGGAATCGTACGGACAACAGTCGATGCCTCTTTTACCAGTACACGTTCTGTAACCGGCTCATATACCGCAGGTTTTGCAACAATGCGAGAAGAAGCTTCTTTTACAAGTACGCGTTCTGTCAAGTTTTCGTAGACAGCAGGTTTCATCACGATCTTCGTAGTGGCTGCTTTTGTCAATACTCTTTCAGATACTGTTTCATAAACAGCTGCTTTAGGTACAATGCGTGTAGACGATTCTTTCAAAAGCACACGTTCAGTTACAGTTTCATATTCAGCTGGAAATGCTGTGATTCGAGTAGAGGCCTCTTTCAGTAGCACGCGTTCGGTCATGGTTTCTGTTTCCCCATCGATGGTAATTATTTTTGATTTACCATCAAAACCAAATCTACCGGCACCTTCCCCTGCTCCCGGAGCACCTTTGGCAACAACGTTCCCTTCGGCAGTAATCGCTCCATTAACAGAAGACTGAGATCCCGCCAATTTAGGAATGATACGTGTTGAGCCATCCTTTAGAAGTACGCGCTCAGTCACGGTTTCATATTCAGCTGACATAGGAACAATACGTGTAGAAGCTTGTCTAAGCATCACACGCTCTGATACAGTTTCAAATTGAGCCGAAATTGCTGAAAGACCCGGAGTGCCTTCGGCTTTTAAAACGCGCTCTGTCATCGTTTCATAGATTGCAGGCTTTGGAATGATACGTGTTGATGCTTCTTTTACAAGCACACGTTCAGTTACGTTTTCATATTCAGCCGGAGCTACAACAGTACGACTGGACAATGGACGGACTAAAATTCTTTCATCAACATCTTCATACTCGTCAGGTATGAGACACTTGGCGTAGCATTTGCCTGCTTCGCCATTAGGTGGAGTTTCGTTCGGTGTGGGCTGAGCCAAAAGAGCGAAGGCCCCAAATGTGAAAAAAAGTGTAATTACTAAATGTAAATTCCTCATTTAAATTGATTTTACTTGATTAAAAATGTAGGGTACTATAAATAAGTTATAATATTCAAATCTATCGTTTCATTTTCATACTTGTTTCGGGAAACAATAATATCGCGTGAGTTTCTTAGGAATATCCACTTGGGCATTGATTTCTCCATAAGTTCTTAAGTTACCACTTTTCATCAATATTTGTATTTCATCTCGGTCAAAAGAATACGTTTTTGGCGAGATTTTTCCGATTCGAACAAGTTTATTGTCCAATGAACTGATATAATGACGAATACTCTCTGGAATGTCACTCAATTCTTGCTCCGTTCCTGAAATAAAGGCGAACAAGTGTCGGTTGATCAAACCGTCAGAAACTGTGGATAAAACGTGGTCTTGACTGTTGATTTGTGACTTGAGAACACCAATAACGTCGCTATCATCCAACATACCAAAAGCAGCCAATAATTGGTCAGAGTCCATGGTATCACTGCTTTTCATAAATTCAATAATTGGTAATTTTGTGTCGATTTCTCCTCGTTTCAACAGATCTCGAAGACGTTCAAAAAACAGTTTTAGCATCTCCTCAGAAGCCACCACCATCTTGTGATGATAGACTTGGGCGTACATAAGTTTTCTAGCAAGTAGGAACTTTTCTATAGAATTGATTCCTTTTTGTTCTACAACTAGTCGATCTTCTGATACATTGAGCATGTGAATAATCCGATCATAGCCAATAACGCCTTCAGAAACGCCTGTAAAAAAGGAATCCCTCGCCAAATAGTCCATTCGATCCAGATCCAACTCCCCTGAAATAAGCTGATGGAAGAAAGGTCTTTCATATTCGTCCTTGAACATCTGCAGAGCAAGGGAAAGTTTCCCACTGTATTGGCTGTTCAACTTTTCCATATACATTTTGGTGATCACTTCGTGGTCCAAGGGTACAAGCAGTCGCTCAAGTGAATGGCTAAAAGGGCCATGCCCTATGTCATGAAGTAGTAATGCCAGTTGAAGCGCCTCTTCTTCAGCGGCAGAAATTTCAATGCCTTTTTTGCGCAAAACAAACACGGTCTTACCACCGAGGTGATAGGCACCCAATGCATGATGAAACCTGGTATGGGTTGCTCCCGGATAAACAAGGTTGCTGAATCCTCCCTGTTTAATACGGCGTAAGCGCTGAAACCAGGTGTGATCGGTAATGGCCATGATTAATCCGGTAGGAATTTCGATGAATCCATAGACCGGATCATTTATAATCTTGATCTTTGTCATAGGTATGGTAATAATAGGAAAATCAAATTCGTTTAACTACATCCCAGGTGCGCATTGTGAAATTAGTTCTTTCTCACCTGAGCACATTCAACAAGAAAACAAAAACCTCTAAATGGCAGACATTAAAATATTGTGGGCAGACGATGAAATTGATTTGCTCAAACCGCAACTCATCTTTTTAGAACAAAGAGGCTATGTCGTGAGCAAAGTCACAAACGGACACGATGCACTCGAAGAAATCGAAACTGATCCCGGCATCGATATCGTATTTCTCGATGAGTCTATGCCGGGATTGACAGGGATCGAGACATTGGAGAAAATCAAAAAGACCAACCCCAATTTACCTGTCGTGATGATCACCAAAAATGAAACGGAAGACATCATGGAAGAGGCCATCGGTTCTCAAATTGCGGATTATCTAATAAAACCGGTAAACCCCAATCAAATCCTTCTTTCACTTAAGAAGATTGTCGACAATTCACGATTGGTTCGAGAGAAAACCAATATGGATTACCAGAAAGAATTCAGGAATATTCTCATGGATATCAACGACGGGCCTGATTTAAATGGATGGAAAAACATTTACTCGCGTATTATCAATTGGGAGCTGCGGCTCGACAACTCGGAAAGCACAGAAATGGGCGACATCTTAACTATGCAAAAAGATCAAGCCAATGTCGATTTTTCCAAGCATGTCAAAAAGAACTATGTCCGCTGGATAAAGGAACGACCAAATGACCTCGTTTTTTCTGATACACTAATGAAGAAAAAAATATTTCCACATTTAGTTGATGGGCGACCTATGTTCGTTTTTCTTCTTGATAATTTGAGGTTTGATCAATGGAAAGCCATTGAACCTATCATCACGCGAAATTATCGGGTCGAGGATGAAGATTATTTTATGAGTATCCTGCCAACTTCAACCCAATACTCAAGGAATGCCATTTTTTCCGGTATGATGCCGAATGATATTACCAAACACTTCAAAGAATATTGGGTGAGTGAGAATGATGAAGGCGGCAAGAATAATTTTGAAGACAAGCTCTTATCCAGTCAAGTGGACCGTGTCATTCATCGGGATATTCGGCATAAATATTTTAAAGTCAAAAACATTCAACAAGCTCGTGAAATTGACGATAAAATACTTGATTATATGAATCAAGACCTGACGGTCATCGTTTACAACTTCATCGATATGATGTCCCATGCCAGGACCGAAATGGAAGTGCTCAAAGAATTGGCTGGAGATGAAAAAGCATATCGAAGTTTAACCAGGACCTGGTTTAATAATTCGCCCTTATGGTCGGCTCTTCAAAAGCTATCCGAAAAAGATATTCAACTGGTAATTACAACTGATCATGGCACCATTCGTGTAAATCAGCCCGCAAAAGTCGTGGGAGACAAACAAACGACGACCAACTTAAGATATAAAATGGGTCGAAATTTGAAATATGACGACAATGATGTATTGGCCATTCGCGATCCTGAAGAAGTTGGATTGCCGAGCTCGAATATCAGTTCTTCCTACATCTTTGCGACTGAGGATCGATACTTCCTATATCCTAATAACTATAACTATTACAACAGATATTATAAGGACACTTTCCAACATGGTGGCATCTCCTTAGAAGAGATGATCTGCCCTATTATACGACTGAAACCAAAATAGGAAGTTGCGCCCTTATTTATCAAATACATTTCCATAGGAAGTATAGATTTTTTCTAAATTATTTTTGTCAATCAATACTGTAATTCGATTGCCAAAGAATGAAGGTGATTTAAATTCTATAATTGCCAATGTCCAAAAGAATAGGTTTTCCGTTCTAAATTCTTTTACAGAGTCATAGGAATATCGAAATGCTTTTCTGTAATTCGTTATTACGAAATTATCCTCATTACAATCAATGCGTTGAAGCTGAAATACCGTTTTGTATAAGATCAGTACAATAGCAATATAAAATATCAGGTTCGAATAGCGTATCCATTCAAGCTCATCGAACGGGCCATTTTCAGCGATCAAAATAAAGAGGGTAAATAATCCATACAACACCAAGAAGAAAAGTGGAAATACGATTTTATAAAACAAAGTGGCATTGGAAGACAACCTGATCATATCTTCTCCCGTTTTGCCTGAACGCGTTTTGCTATCACAATGCTCACTTCGTACAAAAAGAAAAGTGGAAAAGCGATCAATATTTGTGTAACCATATCAGGTGGCGTAATAACAGATGCCATAATCAGAATGATGACAATAGAATGTCGGCGATATTTTCGCATTGTTACTGGGCCGACTACACCTAATTTGGCAAGGAAATATACAACGATGGGCAATTCAAAAACGATACCAGCAGGTATCGTAAACATGGTCATGTAATTAATATATGAGGCCAATGTCGGAGCACTGGTGGCCCCAACATCATAACTTGATAAAAATGAAATGGCAAATGGACTAATGATGAAATAGCCGAATAATACACCAAACGTAAATAGCAACGAACAAATGAAGACTACGCCCCTGGTGACCTTTTGTTCTTTTTCGTAGAGTCCAGGTTTTACAAATTTCCAAAATTGCCAAAACACATAAGGAAAAGCTATGATCAGACCCAGCCAAAATGAAGATTTAAGGTGAACGATAAACTGTTCTCCTAGATCTCTAGTCAAAATTTCGAAATCTTTTGGTTGAAAGCAGAGAAAATCAGAAATCGAACAAATCACCCGATAGGTTATGAAGTCTCCCCTTTTGGGTGCAAATATCACTTGATTAAAGACAAAATCTTTGGCCATAAATACGCCAATAGCCACCACAATAATGGCTACAAACGAACGGAGAATATGCCATCGAAGCGCTTCAAGATGCTCCAAAAACGACATTTCATCGCTCTTCTTTTTGCTTTCTTCTAACTTATCCAATGCCATAAGCGGTCAAAGGTATTCGTTTTTCTATTTATTGCATGGATTAGACGAATAGTATGTAGGCTCGTTTGATTGGTACGCTTACCTTTGTGCCCATATGCTCATCCAGACATTAATATTTGGTGTAAGTCTCTTTGTCCTAATAAAAGGATCGGATTGGTTTATTGGTGCAGCTGAACGAATCGGCCTGGCATTGGGTATACCGGCCTTTATTGTCGGAGTCACCATTGTAGCCTTCGGGACCTCATTGCCCGAACTGGCCACTTCTATTGTGAGTGTATATGAGGGCGAGTCAGATATTGTGGTTGGGAATGTTGTGGGATCGAATATCACAAACATTCTATTGGTCATTGGAGCCGTTGCATTATTTAGCCGTCGTGTTCCACTGCGCTCCAACATCATGGACGTCGACATCCCTATGCTGATATTTTCAGCTTTCTTTCTGTTATTTGTGTTGTATGACAAGCAGGTTAGCCTTGCGGAAAGCCTGTTTTTTTTAGGTGCTCTGGTCATCTTTTTGATTCATTCATTTAGTGGTAATGATGATGAAGATCTCAAACGCTCAAAAATCAAAATCCGTGATGTGATTTTTTTCATTCTAGGAGGAGCGGGTGTATACCTTGGCGCCAAGTTCACAATTGAATCACTTATTAATTTAGCAGAACAACTCAATATCGGTTCTGAACTTATAGCGGTCAGTCTCGTGGCATTAGGAACCTCTTTGCCTGAGGTGGCCGTGAGCATTTCAGCAGCAAAGCGAGGACAGACTGATATTGCCATTGGGAATGTGTTAGGATCCAATATTTTCAATACCTATGCAGTCATGGCAATCCCTTCATTTCTAGGAGAACTGGTCATTCCTGAAACGATAACAGATTTCAATTTACCTTTCATGGTGGCTGTTACGCTTCTTTTCGGTTTTCTCTGCATTTCGAGACAAATTTCGCGATGGGAAGGTGCGATGCTGCTTTTACTTTATTTTTACTTTTTAATTAATCTAATCACACAAGTCTAAAAATCATGTTAGGAGATATGTTTGGAAATCTGGAAGAGCAACAAGCCAAGATGGCCGAACGGCTCGCTCAAATAAAACTGAGTGCCGAAGCAGGCGAAGGCAGGATACGCATTGATTGTCATGCCGGAGGTTTGGTAGAAAACATTCACATTGACCCCAGCCTTGTCGAAGAGCAGGATGCTGAACAGATTGAAGATTTAATGATTATTGCGGTCAATCGTGCTTTTACACTTATCAAAGAAACTGAAGGCAAAGAGGCCAATTCTCTATTAAAAGATATGTTGCCTCCGGGTATAGGTGGATTGCTTGGCTAATTCCCTATTTTATTTAAACAAACCAATAGAAATCTCATCCTTATCGTTTAATTGGCAAGATTCAACTACAACTTATGCTACAACATCTTATGAGGTTATTATTTACGATGATGCTATGCGCGTTGGTAATGTATGCATCAGCACAAGGAAAATACCTTCTCCAACTAAATTTTGACGGTTGTACGACAACAGACATCTCAGGATTAAATATGGCCGTGAACACCATAGGGAGTCCTGCCTGTGTATGCTCGCCTTCCGGTGATGCATTAAAATTTAATGGTACCGGTGACGCCCTGTCTATACAGGATTCTTTATTGAGATTTGCTCAGGCCTTCTCAGTTAGTCTGGTCTTTCGGCCCGACAGTGATCTTGATAACCAACGAATCGCCAGTTACAAGCAAGATTGTAATAGTATACAAGGTTTTGATATCAGTTACCACGGTAGTACCAACAGCATCACATTCGAATTATTCGAATCCCTTGCCAAACGCGTCTTCATCGAACAAAAACTGGATGATAAAAAATGCTGGCACACGGTCACATTTGTAAAAGCAGGGTCGAATTACATCGTTTATCTATATGGCGAAAATGTATTCCAAACGCAGGCGTCGAGTTCATTTGATGTCGGGCAAAATGGAACTTACTATCTCGGGACCGGACCATGTGTTCCTACTTTTGCAAATGGATTTGATGGAGCCATCAGCTACGCATCCGTTTATGATGAAGTTCTTCCTGTTGTCGACATCGAAAATCAAGTGGTTCAAACCGATCGAATCATTACTCCTGATGCTCTTATTTTTCTTGGGGAAATGACTACACCCGTAGTGGATGCAGAATGTGCAACAGGATTTTTATGGAGTCCTTCAGCTGGGGTTAGTGATGTTACATTAGCAGAACCGGACTTATCACCTACGGAAACTACTATTTATGAATTGGTCATTCAAGATGGTGGATGTCAAGTCATAGACAGTCTACGTGTTCTTGTTGTGGATCCATCAGAGGTTACCTGTGAAAAACTCATTCTTCCAACTGCATTCACACCTAATAATGATAACCTGAATGATTTTTATTTTATAAGTAATGGTTTCGTTGTGGAGGAATTGATAAGATTTGAAATTTTTGATCGCTGGGGTGGAACGCTCTTCAGCACATCCGATGTTACTATGGGGTGGGATGGCTCGCATGAAGGAGAAATTGTAATGCCTGGTGTTTATGTCTTCAAAGCGGAGTATGTATGCAACGGTGAAACAAAAGTACAGGTCGGAAGTTTTTCTGTATTAAATTAAAAGGAAAACTAAATTAATTGAATCCTTAGCAGCCCGATGAAGATGAATGTATTATATATAACAGTGATTATCCTCTTAGGAATATCTTGCAAAACTGACGTCTCACAAGAATCATCAAGCCAATCAGCTGATTTTGAGATATCATCTTCAGTACGCCAATCTTCCAAGAACGATTCTATAAAAGAAGGCAAGACAAAACCAATATTATCTGACACATCTCAATCGGCTAAACTGGAAGAAAAAACAACTGTTGAAGTCAAAGAAGATTCGCCTAAAAAATCCAAAACACCGGATTCTAAAACTGAGGATAATGCCGGCACAGCCTCATCTACAAAAGTCGTCAAAACTAAAATAGTAAACGCCAATAAAATCCCGGTACCTAAAGCAAAACCACCTGTAGTAGTTAAACCAAAATTATTTTTTCCAGATACGCTTTTTAATTTTGGTTTTATTGACGAAGGGGACACCATATCACATACATTCCGTTTTCTAAATGATGGGCAACAAGCGCTCGAAATCCTTGACGTACAAGTTTCATGCGGCTGCATGATACCCCTCTACCCACTGGAATCAATAGGCCCGGGCAGACTTGGAAAAATTGATGTAACATTTCTCAGTACCGGTAAGATTGGATCACAAGTAGCCACAATTGACGTTTTAACGAATGCCGAAAATCCTAAACAAAAACTCTATTTAAAAGGAGTTGTACGTTAATATGAGACCTGATAAAATAGCCGTCTTCGCCTCGGGAACGGGTTCAAATGCATTAAAAATTATCGATTATTTCAGAGATAAACAATATGCAGATATTGCCCTTATTGTAAGCAATAAATCCACTGCCGGAATCATTTCAAACCCGGCCGCCGGGCATATTCCCAAACTCATTATAACCCGGCATGATTTCTATAAGACAAATGACCTTTTATCTTATCTCCGGGAGCATGGTATCACTTTTATTGTCCTTGCAGGTTTCTTATGGAAAATTCCTGAATATTTAATTCACTCATATCCCGGAAAAATAATTAATATACATCCTGCCCTTTTACCAAAATATGGTGGAAAAGGTATGTATGGCAATCATGTGCATGAAGCTGTTTTTGCAAATGAAGAAAAACAAAGTGGTATGACAATTCATTTTGTCAACGAAAATTATGATGAGGGAGCAATTATTTTTCAATCTGAATGTGACATTCAAGATGCTTCGACACCCACGGAAATTGCCAGACGCGTTTTAATTCTAGAACATAAGTATTACGCACAAATCATCGATCAGGTATTGGATTCAACATCTGGCGTTTAAGTCTATCCGGAACATCGATCCAAAAGAACTACATATTTCTTCGATATTGACCCCCTACCTCATAGAGCGCATGCGTGATCTCGCCAAGACTACAAAACTTACCTGCTTCCATCAGAGCTTCAAATAAATTCTCGTTCTGAATGGCTTTAGCTTTCAAATCCAATAATGCCTGCTCCGTTTTTTGAGCATTTGCTTTATGCAGATTTTGTAATGTATCTATTTGTACATTTTTTTCTTGTTCTGTTGACCTGATCACCTCCCTTGGCAAGACCGTTGGAGACCCGTCTTTTGATAAAAATGTATTGACACCAATTATTGGAAATTCTCCGCTGTGTTTAAGTGTCTCGTAATACAAGCTTTCCTCCTGGATCTTACTTCTCTGATACATGGTTTCCATGGCTCCCAGGACGCCGCCACGTTCTGTAATTCGATCAAACTCTGTTAACACGGCTTCTTCGACCAGGTTAGTCAACTCCTCAATAATAAACGAACCCTGTAGTGGATTTTCATTTTTTGCCAATCCCAATTCATGATTGATAATCATCTGAATGGCAACAGCTCGTCGCACACTTTCTTCTGTTGGTGTAGTTATTGCCTCATCATAGGCATTGGTATGAAGCGAATTGCAATTATCATAAATGGCATAAAGTGCCTGAAGCGTGGTTCGGATATCATTAAATGAAATTTCCTGTGCATGAAGTGATCTACCGGAGGTCTGAATATGATATTTCAATTTTTGAGAACGCTCATTGGCACCGTATTTTAACTTCATAGCTTTCGCCCAAATACGACGAGCAACACGGCCAATGACCGCATATTCCGGATCCACACCATTGGAAAAGAAAAAGGATAAATTTGGTGCAAATCCATCAATACTCATTCCACGAGACAGATAATATTCAACAAAGGTAAAGCCATTCGCCAGGGTAAATGCTAATTGTGTAATTGGATTTGCACCGGCTTCTGCGATATGGTATCCTGAAATAGAAACAGAGTAAAAGTTTTTCACCATATTATCGGTAAAATACTGTTGCACGTCACCCATTAGTTTCAATGAAAACTCCGTGCTAAAAATACATGTATTTTGTGCTTGATCCTCTTTTAAGATGTCTGCCTGGACCGTCCCCCGCACAGATGAAAGTGCTTTGGATTTTAGTTCGCCATAAATATCGGGCG
Organism: Saprospiraceae bacterium; assembly: GCA_965249735.1. Lineage (GTDB taxonomy): Bacteria > Bacteroidota > Bacteroidia > Chitinophagales > Saprospiraceae > JANQSS01. Next base: position 277,688 of record CBDFMS010000022.1, read on the forward strand.
GCAATAGTTCATCTCCGGTAATTCCCAATAGCAATAAACCAAGACCTTCGTTCCCGGGTGGAATTTCCATTTTATAATGTGGTCTGGTCAATCCTTTGTCATCAAACTTTTTCTTTTTTAATTGTTCAACCTTTTCTTCCAGATTATTTTCTTTAATATAAAGCTCACATTGCTGATCAATTGCGGCATTCATAAAAAAAGCGCAAATAGTTGCTGCTGGTCCATTAATTGTCATTGAAACCGATGTTTTGGGGTCACACAGATCAAATCCGGAATACAATATTTTAGCATCGTCCAGACAGCAGATGCTGACTCCTGCGTTGCCTATTTTTCCATAAATATCAGGTCGATGATCCGGGTCTTCACCATAGAGGGTCACTGAATCAAAAGCTGTCGATAATCGCGCTGCCGGCATATCAGAAGACAGATAATGGAATCGTCTATTGGTTCGCTCAGGTCCTCCTTCCCCTGCAAACATTCTTGTAGGATCCTCTCCTTTTCTTTTGAATGGATATACTCCCGCGGTAAATGGGAATTCCCCTGGGACATTTTCCTGAAGACTCCATCCCACGATATCCGCCCAGCTTTTAAATTTTGGTAATACTACTCGAGGAATTTTGGACTTTGACAATGATAGGGTGTGTGTTGGGACCCGAATTTCTTTTGATCGCACGTGATAAATAAATTCATCACCCGAATAATTATTTTTCTTTGCATCCCAATCTTCAAGTATGCGCATACAAACGCCATCCAAATCTTTCTTCTTATCCGCAATTTGATTTTGTAATTCCTCGCCAATCGCATTATTTTCATTTAATTTTGCTGCCTGACTCAACCCTTGTATTTCATGCACCAAATCACATTGTTTACTTACCCACTCATCATAATTTCTGTTGGAGTCAGCAATTTCAGATAAATACCGGATTCGTTTGGGTGGAATAATATATATCTTTTCCGAATCTCCTAACGTTAGATTTATTTTAGAATTAAATGACAGTTCTGTTTTATCATCCAATTGTGTCATGAGATATTTGTACAACTCATTTGTGCCGGGGTCATTAAACTGACTTGCAATAGTTCCATAAACAGGCATCGTATCAGGATCGTTATGCCATCGATCATGATTCCTTTGGTACTGTTTTTTTACATCTCTTAACGCATCTTGCGCCCCTCTTTTATCAAATTTGTTAATTGCAATGACGTCTGCAAAATCGAGCATATCGATTTTTTCCAATTGGGTCGCTGCGCCATACTCGGGTGTCATTACATACAGTGTTAAATCACTGTGGTCAACTATCTCAGTGTCGGATTGGCCAATTCCTGAAGTTTCAAGTATGACCAGATCATAACCGGCTGCTTTGAGAATGTCAACACCTCCTTGTACATGCTTGGACAATGCCAGATTGGACTGCCTGGTAGCTAATGACCTCATATAAACCCGCTGGTGTGTACTCAATGCATTCATTCGTATTCGATCGCCAAGCAGGGCTCCTCCAGTTTTTCGTTTTGATGGATCTACTGAAATAATTCCAACTGACATTTCCGGAAAGTCCAATAGAAAACGCCTTAATAGCTCATCGACAATACTGGATTTTCCAGCCCCCCCGGTGCCTGTGATACCCAATACAGGTGCGTTGGAATTGCCCGCTTTTGCCACCACCTGTTGCATAACTTCCTGATGGAGATCCGGGTAGTTTTCTATGGCAGTGATTGTTCTGGCAGTTGAGGCTTGGTCATTCGGGGACAAGCTGGCAAGTTGACCATTTATCTGATCGCCTAAAGGAAAGTCACAATGTTTAATCACGTCGTTAATCATGCCTTGCAATCCCATGTGCCGGCCGTCGTCCGGAGAATATATCCGCACAATTCCATACGCCTGGAGATCTTCAATCTCAGATGGTAAAATTGTTCCACCGCCGCCGCCAAACACCTTAATATGGCCACTACCACGCTCCTGGAGCATGTCATAGATATATTTAAAATATTCATTGTGCCCACCCTGGTATGATGTAATCGCGATCCCCTGCACATCTTCCTGAATGGCAGTGTGAACGATTTCTTCAGCGCTTCGATTATGACCGAGGTGAATGATTTCCGCTCCCGTCCGTTGCATAATGCGACGCATAATATTGATAGCAGCATCGTGTCCGTCAAAAAGGGATGCCGCTGTAACGATCCTTACATGATATTTTGGTTGATATACAGTTGTTTCCACGTATGTGTACTGATTGATTTGAACTTCTAAAGATACGAGAAGAATCAGAGGAAATCTAGCTGAAATATGAACCTGAAGGAATCATTGCCTGTCAAGTGTATACATGCCAAATATTGAACCACTGCCCCTTAAACCCTACGCAAAACCTGATTCGGCTTTACTACTACAGAGCGAAATCCCGTACCTTTCGGCCATGCGATTAAACAAATTTGTAGCCCATGCCGGCGTCGATAGCAGACGGAAGTGCGCGGAACTTATCAAGGGGGGAAAAGTCGAAGTCAACGGTAAAGTCGAAATCAATCCTTCCTATATGGTAGCCGATACGGATGTTGTCACATATGGAGGAAAACAACTTGATCACAAGATCGATTACGTGTATTTCTTAATGAATAAACCAAAAAACACCATAACCACAACCAGCGACGAAAAAGGAAGAACGACGGTTATCGATTTAATAAAAGAAAAACATGGCCGTATTTATCCGGTCGGTAGATTAGACAAGGATACGACAGGCTTACTATTATTAACCAACGATGGGGATTTGGCTCAAAAACTCGCACACCCCTCTTTTGAAATTAAAAAAGTCTATTCCGTTACGCTGGACGAAGAAGTCTCAGAAAAGGATTTAGAACGTATCCGAAAAGGTCTCAAACTCGGTGACGGACGAGCCCGCGTGGACAGTATAACCCATGCCAAAGACAAACCCAAAAACATCGTTGGCATTACGCTTCATATTGGTAAAAATCGAATCGTTCGAAGAATCTTCGAACACCTGGGATATGAAGTGATCAGACTTGATCGAATTTATTATGCAGGTCTGACAAAAAAAGATTTACCTAGAGGACGTTATCGTTCTTTAACCGATATGGAATTGAAGAGATTAAAGCACTTTAATCAACTATGATGCTTGTATAATTGAAATCATGTGTTTAGTCCGAATTCGTTCCTATATTTAAATAGGTTCTTATTTTACTACAATTTAATAAACTTGACAGATGTCGAACTTTTCTTTCCAATTAATTCGGCAAAATAAACACCCGCCGGATTGCCCGTCAAATTCAGCTCTAAATCTTCTTGAAATAAACTAATATCCTCAAATTTCATCACAACCTTTCCTTGTCCATCTCGAATGACTAATTTCTCGGCAAGCTCGTAGTCAGTAATACTTATTGTAAATTTATCAAGGCCCGGATTCGGATATACTCCAAGGCTTGCAGGACTTAACTCAGCTTCATTCGTGGGAACAAATCCTTCAGTTACAAATTCATATTGAACATATTTTCCAAAATCTGTTGCTACAGATGTAATACCTCCACCGATATCACGTATTTGAACATATCCATTCCCATCCCCATTGGCCCACCAACTGATTCCATCTTCATCTGTATCCTCAACTAGTAAGCGATAGCATCCTTCCATATTGGTAATCGTGTCTCTATAAATAGTATTTGATTGTAACCCTCCGCCCCTTGATTTTAAAACATCTCCATTATCATTAAATAATTTCCATGAGGTTTCATTTGGAAAATTATTGGTGCGTAATTCAATAATAATATTTGATTTGTGTGCCGGAATAAAAGGAATCAAATTACTCCTTTCATCATTATTCCCGTATTCATCCATTCCACCGTTCGGGTTTTGAATACGCGCATAAAATTCATGTCCTACTGCTGCCTGATCGAGTCGCAATGGAAAAAGAGAAACTTCAGTTTCTTCCAGAAATTCGAGACTACCTGTCCAGTTATATGTTTTTGGCTGACGGCCAACAACGCCATAAACAATTTGAGCTGAAGTAAGTGTGTTGCTTCCGCTATTTCTAATTTTGACTCGAGGCACACCACACATAGGATTAAACCGTTCAAACTCAGGGCGAGGACTCGGATTAATTATTTCCACTAATTCGGCGTCCCGGTTGAAATTTGCATCGCCAAAGGACACAAGTTGCACATTTACAATGTAACGGGAATCTCCTGTTGCCGTATTAATTCCATAATCTATAGCAATTTCAGATCCGGGGTTTATATTTTCCAAAGGTAATATTCTAATATCTGTTGGAGCTCCCGGACACCATCCCGCCCGATCATAGATCCAGGTTCCTCCTTGCGGATAGATTGGATTATCAGCGCATTCTTTCCATACCGTCCATTCTAATTCTCTTGCTCCTCCGTTTACATTTAAATAATGCGTACGGGGAATAAATTCTCCTTCCTGGCCATGTCCGGTTACCGCCGCTTTTAATACATAAGAAGTGGCGTCAGAAGATAATTTTACCGTTCGTTCTTCAAAACGCGTGTTGTTTGAGATACGCGTAAATGGCTCTTGCGTCACTGGCCATATTTGCTGAATGCCCAGGACATCGCGTGCAGGAGTTCCATGAACAAAAACAAACTTAATATCCATCTCTTCCTGTCTTTGACCACCAAATTCCATGGATATTTTTTTCTGACCTTTCAGAATAGGAGCAAAATCAGTTACATCAAAAATCCAGGTTTTGCCTTGTAAACCGAAATCGATACCAATTCCATAAGGTGTCACAAAAGACATTATTTCATATTTTGAAGGTCGTTTTATATAATAAACTAATTCCTCTATTGTGATCGTCCCATCCGGATTAATAAAAAGCGCATCGACAAGATCTCCATTCTCATCATAGACCGGTGCAAACCCGGATAAATAATATAAATATTCATCCTTTAATTGCAAGTTGTTATCTACAACCTCATATTCCAGAACGGTATAGGGGCTATTTTCCAGTTGATCAAGTACGTCCAGATCCGTTACATCCCGATTGTACGATCCTCGCACAAATGTTATATCCGGCAGGATCTCCATGACATCAGCCTCGCTTCGCAGGAAACGGCCCAGATTATTCTTTGCGTATGCCCGTCCTTTAAGTGTCGCGTGAAACTGATTTTGAGATCGATCCAGGATCGGTCCTTGATTCAATTGATTGAAATCATAATCCAATACGAGGTGATCGTATAAGTCCTGCCCCGGAGCACTTGCGCGACTCATGATAGATTTAATTTCATCTCCGGTTAATTCCTTATCATATATTTGGAAATTATCGAACTGAGCAAATGAGCCCCGATTTTCGTTAGCAGAACTTCCTATTCTTAGTGTATTAATTGTAATAGGGTTTTGTTTGTTGAGTCCAATGGACCAGGGCTCGCCATTTAAGTAAACCCGCATAAATCCTGTGTTCGCATTTTTTGTAAATGTCCAGTGATTCCATTTCTTAATTTCATCGAATTCATCACTAAATTTTGAAATACGATCGTATCCACCGCCATCATTTCCACAATCCCAATAAACGGTGCCATCACCCCACGGCATATGGACATTCACTTGTCGGAGGTTTGCCTCATCTACGCCTTCGAAAATGGTAGAATTTCGAGGTTGTGATTCACTTCCTAAATACCAAAACGAAATCGATATTTCATTGCCAGAAAAATTAAGATCGTGCTCAATATCGAGTGAACCTTCTCCCTCACTATGAAACGCCACGTTTTCACCTCCATCACAATTAAATGCCGAAGCATAATCAGTTGTTCCTCCTTCCAGAGTAAGTTGATTATCTGTAGCGGAAGAATAGGACATCTCGATCAATATGTTCGAATTTCCACTCCAGGTAAAATCCCTATAAAATCGGAAAAACAGGTCCGTTCCGCTCACTGTAAAATCATCATTAAAAACTTCGGTCAACTCATCTGAATGAAGTGTATAGCCATTCAACTCATCGATATCCGTTTCCATTATGCGAATTCGCAATCGTGGATATTCGCCGTCTCCTGAAACTACATTTAATCTTAAACCCGAAATAATTCCTGCCGATAATCCTGCATTCATCAAATCACCTCGTCGATAGAGGAATTGAGTCTTTCGCTCCGGAGCCATCGTGCCCATAGGAAATCGCATAGGTTCCATTCCCGCGTCAAAATTAAAGTCGGTCTCACTATTCACGCTATTATAGGTCACCTGTCTCAACGTAGATTGATAATAGACAAACGTAGGATCGATTGAATAATCAAACGTGGTCTCCGTATATCCCTGAATCGTATGACTCAATGCGGTAGCCCGAAAAGAATCTAACCTTGTACTGTCTGTTATAAATGTATTACAGCTATAATCCCATTCCCCACATCCTTTATTCCGGTCTGTTCCCGTCGACACCAAGCCATCTTTACATCGCATCGAATAATACATGAGTATTTTCTCATAATCGTTATGGTCACCATCCGGAAAATCGACGGTCATCGATCGCGAAGTTGAATCATAAGTAAAGGATTGTACAATCGTCTGTTGACCAAATCCTAAGGTACTGAAGGTAAGAGCAAGAGTGAAAAAGAGATATCTGAGCTGCATAGATTTAGGTTTAGGCAGCTAAAGATACATAAGCTTCACTATTGGTTAATAAAGGCAGCGCCACCTGAAGTCGATAAGATTGACCGACTTTTAATTATTGTTCTTGTTTATTGATGGATCAAGAGGTTTGTCTGAAAGCGACAAGAATTTTATAAATAATTATTAATGTTGTACACGACTCTAAATGAGGGAAGCAATATCATGATGTTCGCAAAAAACTATTGATTTTTTCCAGGGCTTGAAAAAACGGGGGTGGAAATGCATCGGCCGTCCAGGGCTGTTTCATTCCAAACGTATGATTCGCTCCGTGAACAACAAACAATTCTGATGTCAGACATGCCGCATGCAACTTTTTAGCATCTTCTACAGACACAGTTTCGTCATTCTCTCCGTGAACAATGAGAACCGGCATCTTCAGTCGTTTAATGGCGGCAGGAATATCCAGGCGATTTTTATGCGCACTAAAATCTTCATAAAACTGAAAATACAAGGGCATATTTTGATGCGTCCGCGAATTCATAATGTATTGCACGCCGGTGTTTCTCCATTCATCCAAATGCTCTCCTCCCGGAAAACGCTGTGCAAAATCTCCAACGGCAGACAAAGTGGCCAACTTTGAAATCCGTTCATCTTCGGCAGCTTTTAAGATAGATATCCCTCCGCCGCGACTGTGACCGAGCAAATTAATTTGAAATAGATCTTTTTCTTCCTCAGGAATTAAATGAGAGGACACCACGGCGTCAATAACAAGGCCAAGGTCATCAAGTTCAATCGAATAATTATTATGGCCGAATGCTTCCAGGTCCGGAAAATCAATGACATCCTCTGCCGTTCCACCGTTGAAGGAGAAATTAAATTTGACAAAAACATATCCTGCTTCCGCAAAAAAGGAAGCCATATTGTTGAAAGCTCCCCAATCTTTATAGCCTTTAAATCCATGAGAGAAAATAATAACGGGTTTAGGAAGATTATTGGAATGATAAACGATGTCAACCAATATAGGTCGATTTGCACTTCCATCAATAATCCTATTGTTTATTTTAATGAGACTCATATATGATTCAAATTATTCGGGTATATTATTTTCGTACGCGACTCTTATGGTGGCTGGCAAAACTTTTCCAATCCCGAAATTTTTTTCCTCCCACTTGACGTTCATTTTGAAGGTAATGACAAATTGCCGCTGCCAATGCATCGGTTGCGTCATTTCCGGGATCGATCTCCGGCATTGTGACGTGATGCTTTAAAAGAGCCGAAACTTGTTCTTTTGATGCATTGCCATTACCTGTAATGGCTTTCTTGATCTTTTTTGGGCTGTATTCGACAACGCGAAGTCCACTATTCAAGCCCGCTGCGATAGCAACACCCTGGGCCCGTCCCAATTTCAGCATCACCTGCACATTCTTGCCATAAAACGGGCTTTCAATGGCCATTTCGTCCGGATGGATCCGCGTTATGAGCAAATTCATTTTGTCGTAGATCATTTGCAACTTGTCAATATGCTCATAAGGAGATGTAATCTTATACGCCCCTACTTCTACCAACTCTATACTCCGACCCACAACACGGATTGCGCCAAAACCCATGATGTTGGTTCCCGGGTCTATGCCAAGTATGATTCTTTTATCAGATATATTAGCCATTGAGGATTAAAGGTAAGTAGATAGAATTGAATAGGCAGGATTCTGAAACTACACCTTGACAGGAGATCTTATGGCTTAGTTTGGCAAAACTTTCACACTTCTTTATGATTATTGTTTGATAACATTACCGAAAAATGACGTCTTAGAGACAAAGCTTTTGCATGAAGACTCTTCATCCACAACCAAATTCAATCAAATCATCCCTTCAAAACAGCATTATCCTTGCTGATTCTGCATTATTGTATGAAATGACAAGGCGCAAATTCTTCCAAAATTTTCCGTTGAAAAATGCAATTTTGGGTGTCAGCTTTTTGTTTCTAGTACGGATGATTGAACCTTTGAACATACTTATGTCATCTTTGTCGATCGAATTGATGACTCCACTCGTAGCCGACTTCAATCAAATCGCGATAGATTCCGGTGTGTTCATATTCGTCTTTTCGATCGTTCTTTTGTTGTTATTGAAGGTATTCGATAATGGAAATCAGCATATTAATAACTTATTAAAAATTGAATGCATTTGAGCATGATCTCGTTTAAAATCATCATCACCAGTTTACTCAGCATAATTGCTTTTTCGGCTCCTCGTCCTATTGAGCAAATAACGCCTTCTGACAGGTTTGCGAATATGGAGTGTGAAATGGAAAACAAAGTGTTTGTCGATGGTGAGAAAATCACCTATGCCATTTATTACAACCTTAAGCCCTTCTGGATAAAATCCGGAGAAGTCTCTTTTACAATGATCGACAAGGGAGAGACCTACTTTGTAGAAGCGAAAGGTCGCACGGCTTCTTCTTTTGAGTGGTTCTATAAAGTCAGGGATACCTATACGTGCGAAATAGATAAAAAAACGCTTCTTCCAATACGCTCTACACGCAATATACGAGAGGGCGGATATCGAAAAGTATCGACAGCAGAATATGATTTCAGTAAAAATATGGTAACGGCATATTCCGGCAAAACTGAAGACACTATGAAAAAATTCGAAATAGACATGGATGATTGTATGCATGACGTACTTTCCATCGTCTATTACGCTAGAAATTTCGATTATTCTAAGGTTGAAACAGGTACATGGATTCCAGCAAATGTTTTCCTGGATGATGAAAAATATAATGTGGGCTTCAAATACCTTGGAAATGAAGTCAAAAAAGTCAAGAAACTAGGTAAGGTGGATGCTATCATCTTGAAACCACAACTTGTTTCCGGATATGTCTTTGAAGATGATACAGAAATGACAGTTTGGGCTACAAATGACGGAAATCGTTTACCTCTAGTCATTGAATCTCCCCTCACAGTTGGTTCGATCAAAGCTATTTTGAGGAAATACGAAAACTTACGACACCCCTGGTCAATAAAAAAATGAAACGTCTACTTGCTATACTTGGAATTTTGGGCCTTATTGGGCTTGGATTTTATTCCGGTTTCAGGCTTAGCAAGTTAGGTCACTTTGATACACATACCATCGAAAGTAAAAATGTGTTGTTGAAGGAAGTGAAAGATGTGATGAAATTGATCACCGTCGAAGGCTACTTCTCTGAAGTGTATGATTACAAGGATTATTGGTTGACAGACTGGCGACCCTTCACAAAAAAAGCACTAATCCGTGTAAAAGCCAAGGTATCCATTGGTTATGATTTGGAGGATATTGTATTTGAAGCAGACGATTCAGCCAAGGTTATCTATATCACCGGCTTGCCAAAGCCCGAAATTCTCTCGATCGATCATGACCTTGATTATTATGACTTGCAAGAGGGATCTTTCAATTCATTTAAGGCTGAGGATTATAACAAGCTCAATGCACGCGCCAAGGCCTTCATCGAAACGCAAGTGTATGAAGGTGAATTATTTGAAAGCGCGCAGCAACAAATTCTTGATGTTCAAAAGGTTGTGCGTGCCTTGGCCGATGCACAAGGTTGGTCTGTTGAATTTCAAAATTCATCTATTTCGGGATAATCCGAACGGATTTTAAAATGTATAGTCACATCATTAGCCACCAGGCCATTTCTTAGACATAAGGTGCTTTGAACCAGAATCAAATCGATTCATCTATCCTGAAGATTTAAGATTTTCTTGACGTCAAAAGATCATTTCACCACGTTATTTCATTGGGTGTTTGCAACAAAATTTAATCGCCTATATTTACGACTTCTTGAATTTTTACTAGTAAACTTCACAATACCACCATGAATCAAAATGCATTAATTGCCGATCAGCAAACGTTGTTTGGGCACCCAATAGGTTTGTTTTTCCTTTTTTTTACAGAGATGTGGGAGCGATTTTCCTACTATGGAATGCGAGCGATTCTGGTGCTGTATCTGGTTGCTGAAACGGGTGCAGATAACCCCGGATTGGGATGGACCAATGGTAAGGCCATTGCACTATATGGTTGGTATACGATGTTTGTCTATGTAGCGTCTATTCCCGGAGGTATTATTGCCGATAAAATATTGGGACAACGAAAATCTGTTTTCGTCGGTGGACTATTGCTTGTCGCTGGACACAGTATCCTTGCTGTCGAACAGATGTGGGCATTTTACGCTGGTCTCATCCTAATTGTCATGGGAGTTGGAATGCTCAAACCAAACATATCGACTATGGTTGGTGGCCTGTATCCCAAAAGCGCACAAAATCAAAGGGATATGGGATTCTATATCTTTTACATGGGTATCAATCTTGGTGCCGCGGCCGCAGCTTTAATAGTTGGATATGTTGGTCAACGAATCGGTTGGCACTATGGCTTTGGTTTAGCTGGTATAGGAATGGCCATTGGCCAATTGACCTACTGGTTTGGTCAAAAACATCTTGAGCATGTAGGAAATCTGGTAGAAGACCATCGCGATGAAACAGAACGAGAAAGTAAGAATCTGCTAGTTGCTATTTTTCATCACAAGAATTCCATTATTGGATTTTTGATTACGACTTTAACTGGTCTCCTCATTTGGTTTTGGGGAGGATCCTGGTCTTATGGCCTGCTAATTATTGGATTGGCTTTTGCAGTTGGTGTTGGAATTGTTGTCTATAATGATGGCAACAAAATTGAAAAAGACAGAATTCTGGTCACTTATTTATCATTTTTAATCATCATCGTATTTTGGGGAGCGTTTGAACAGGCAGGTGGTTTGTTAAACGTTTATGCTGATCAGAAGACTAATTTATCACTAGGAAGTTTCGATATCCCCGCTAGTTGGTTTCAATCTGTTAACGCCATTTTTATTTTAATTTTTGCCACTATCGTAGGTAGTTTTTGGGTTTGGTGGAAAAACAGAGGAAAGGAATCATCATCACTTTTTAAAATGGCTATTGGTGTAATCATCATGGGCTGGGGATTCTTTTTCATGACAATGGCAAGCAAAGAAGTTGGGTATGATAATGTAGGAAATGTCATTGCAAAATCAGGAATGCACTGGCTCGTATTAGCATATTTATTTCATACGATTGGAGAATTATGTGCATCACCGGTTGCTCTTTCATTTATAACTAAACTGGCTCCCGAAAGGTGGATGGCATTTATGATGGGTGCCTATTTTGCGGCAACTGGATTAGGGAATAAGGTCGCAGGGCTGCTTGGAGAATCTGCATCTGAATTAGGTGAGTTCACCATTTTTACCGGAATTGCGATTTTCTGTACACTTATGGGCATTCTGGTGCTTTTGGTTCTAAAGCCACTCAAAAGATTGGTGCATGGTGCAGAGGACCTAGACCGTAGTGACCATGATGAGGCCGAAGGCTTTGAAATGGCTTAGTAATAATATTTAATCGAATTTTTTTAGATAAAATTGAAATTGTTTTAACATTAAAAGAATAGTTATATGAGTTTGAGTACAAGTCGCGAAGACTTTTTTAAATCCAAAGTATTAGGTCATCCATCCGGACTATTTGTCCTTTTCTTCACTGAGATGTGGGAGCGATTTTCTTATTATGGCATGCGTGCTTTACTTGTCATGTTCTTGACGGCTTCTTTATTAGGAGATGGATGGGGTTGGCCACGCGAACACGCTATGGCCTTGTTTGGCTCCTATACAGCCTTGGTTTATTTATCGACCATGATTGGTGGATGGTTTGCAGACAATAAAATTGGTTATCGCTGGGCCGTCGTAATCGGGGCTTTGCTGATGACAATGGGTCATGCCTGTATGGCTTTAGAAACTCAATTTTTCATCTACTCAGGATTAACTTTCCTGGTTTTTGGTAGTGGGTTTTTCAAACCCAATATGACCTCAATCATATCCGAAATGTATAAGGACTATCCCGAAAAAAAGGATGGGGCGTATACCATTTTTTATATGGGAGTGAATGCCGGTGCATTTCTGGGTATCCTTCTGTGCGGTTATCTAGGCGAAAAAATAGGATGGAGCCTTGGATTTGGTTTGGCCGGAATATTTATGCTCTTCGGTCTATTACAATTTTGGTTTGCACAAAATATTTTTGGTGATGTAGGTAAGGTGCCTGATAAAACTCAAAGATCTGAAGCTGCTGCAAATGATGGCGACAAGCGCGTTCCGTTTACAACCTGGCAATTCATCGTTATCGGGTTATGTGCATTCTTAGGTCTTGGATATATCTTAAACAGTCCAATTTCTCTGATATCAAACAACGAATACAACCTGTTCAATTTTGATGTCATGGGTTTATCCGGAAACAACTTTGCTATTTTACTGGCCTTGGTCTTGTTTCTTTTCTTGTTGATTTATCGATTGAACCAATATTCCCAGTTTACCAAAGAAAAACTTATGGCAGTTACCTTTTTTGCCATACTCACAATATTTTTCTGGGCCATATTTGAGCAAGCTCCTGGCTCTCTAACTATTTTTGCTCGAGACTATACTGATCGGGTTCTTGAAGGAAGTGCTGCGAATATTTTCAAGGTGGTTAATTCACTTATGACAATCATCCCGCTAGGCATTATAACCTATGTGTTATTTTTATTATTTAAACAAACATTTGCAAAATACGCCTTGGCAAATTTTATTTTAGGAGCGAGTTTCCTTGTTATTTGGGCAATAGCGATCTGGATGTTAACGAATGAATTTAAAGACACAAAAGCTGAAATTCCTGCGTCATGGTTTGGCGTATTAAATTCTTTGTTCATTATTGCATTTGCACCTCTGTTTTCGAAATGGTGGGAAAGCAAATACAATCCCAATGCCAATGTCAAATATGGTATTGGATTGACCTTGCTGGCCATTGGAATGGCATGTGTTGCCATGGGTTCAAGTAGTATAGCACCGGGTGCTGCTACTGCCTCCGTAGGTATCATTTGGTTGATTCTCGTTTATTTCTTTCATACGCTTGGTGAATTATGCATTTCGCCACTTGGACTATCGTATGTGAGTAAACTGGTACCAGCACGTATGATCGCTTTTATGTTTGGTATTTGGTACATCGCCATTGCCATCGGCATGAAATCTGCCGGGGAATTGGGTGCGAATATCGATCGTATAGCAAATGAACACGGACTGAGTTATTTCTTCTGGATTCTAACCATCATTCCGTTAGTTCTTGCAGTCATAGCCGTTTTATTTACTCCGATTACCAAGCGATTGATGCACGGCGTTCGATAATATATCGATTAAAAAAATAAAAAAAGGTCACCCAAATGGGTGGCCTTTTTTTATGTGCACTACTGCGCTATCACAATCTATTCTATCAGACGAGAACCAGATATATTGAAAAACAATTAAGAAAAGTGTATATTGGTAACTCCTACCTGTCTGAGAATTTTATTTCGAATTGATTTCTTAAACTTTAAAAGAGTATTATGAAATACGTAATAGGCTTGTGTTTATTATTGCTACTCAATTGTCTAAATACAACAATATCATCAGGTCAATCGGCCATATTAGATGTTGAAAGCATTGACAAAGGGGTGCTCTTACCTCGCATGACAATGGCCCAGCGAGATGCCATCATCCTACCTGCGCATGCTTTGATCATCTATCAATTGGATCAGCAACCTGGATTTTATTACAACAGCGGCACGGCAGCCGCTCCTGTGTGGATGCCCATGTCAGGAAATGATCCATTACCGTGTGAATCCCGAATCGCCATTGATAGCCTTCCTTTCTCCATCGATTCGAGTGGATCGTATTATGTAACATCCCACCTCATAGGCGTCACCGATCTCGACGGCATATCGGTCAATGTCTCCAATGTCAGTATTGATCTAAACGGATTTACCCTGCTTGCCGGTGGAGGGACAATCGGTAGCGGAATATTGGTCACAGCAGCAATTAAAAATTTATATGTCCATAATGGAAATATCCAAGGTTGGGGAGATGAAGGTGTATCAGCTTTCATGGCAGAAAATTCAAGATTCGAAAATCTGCGACTCCTTTCTAATCAGCACGATGGATTAATGGTTGGAAATAACAACTCTATTTCTAACTGTCAAAGCGCATCAAATGGATTGGATGGAATTGATACTGGCCGCAATTGCACCATCAAACATTGTGTGACAAATTTGAATGGGGATGACGGTATTGAAAGTGACAGAGGATGTATTATTTCTTCTTCAGCCTCTTATCAAAATATCGATGATGGATTTAACTCCGGTTTTGCAAATACGGTAATAGACAATGTAAGTACCGAAAACGGAGATAGGGGATTTTTTATAAACAGTGGGTCAACAGTAGGCCGCAATTCTTCATCCTATAATATAGATGAAGGATTTTTAATAGGCTCAGCATGTATTGTTCAACACAATACGGCCCGTGCTAATTCAGGCCATGGATTCGAAACGCTTCAGGAATCATTTTTTACGGATAATATTTCAGATAGTAATGCTTTTGCAGGGTTTAGTACAAGTTCGAACCGGGTAAGATTTGACAATAATCAAAGTACGACAAACGGAACATATGGATATGAAGTAGCAGGATCGTCTGATTGCATTATCACAAGAAATACAGCAATCGGTAACACACTGACCAATTATTTTATATCCGGAGGAAATAGCCTGGGCCTTATTGTTGGCCCGGCCCTATCCTCAGTAACAAATCCTTTTGCCAATATAAGCCTATAATATTTATGCCTGTTATATTTAATTCGGCCATCTAATACATAAGATTATGAAAAACCTCACTTTATTTTCCATCATTTTCATTTGCCTGAGTTACTCTATTACTCTACACGCCCAAGACCCACCGATCAATGACACCGTGTGTATCAATCAAGGTGACCCTTTATTATTTGATCTATCACTGAATGACCTGGGACTGGGAGGTTACATTATTCTCCAAGATCCCACCGGTTGTTTTGCCGTCCAGGGTACATTTTTAATTTGGTCAGCACCAAGTGGTGGTAGTTGCCCATGTGGAGAATATTTACTCCGATATTTTTACGATCAAGATCCAATGCACCAGGCCGATATTTACGTCACAATAAAATGTGATGTCGAAAAACCCGAATGTTTTTTAAATAATTTAGAAGAGATAGGTCAGGATACATCGGGCATGGCATCATGTCTTTACGCCTGTGAATATTCTACGGCTACATATTTCGTTCCACACGTGGTTGGAAATTCATATGTCTGGAGTTTTACCGGTGCTGCAACATATTCTACAAATCTGGATGGAAACGAAGCTTATGTTGATTGGGGAGCTATGGGACCGGGGACAATTAATTTAACAATTATTAATGGAGGTGGAAGTATCACACTTAGTTTTTGTGTGGATATTTTAGAAGGGCCTGTAGCAGATTTTTCTGTCGCAACAAATTGTGTTTGCCTGAATGGCCCAATGAGTTTTATTAATAATTCTCTTGGTGCCAATAGTTATTTATGGGATTTCGGAGATGGCAATACAGATATTAATCCAAATCCTACCCATACGTACGACAATCCCGGTACATATACGGTAACCTTATATGCCTTCAAGAATAATATCGATCCGGAAGGCAATCCCCTTTGTTGTTGCACCGATTCCACAACCCTGGAGGTGACAGTCGATCCATTGGAAGGTCCAAATATTTATTGGATCTCAACCTTGTGTCCCGGAGATAAAAGCTACTATTGGACCGATGCCGATGCATGCGCAACGTATTATTGGAATGTATTGGATGCAAGCGGGAGCCCGATCACATTCACAGGTGATGGGACCGACACCATTTGTGTCGTTTGGGGTGATGGACCTATGGGAACGATTACACTGGAGGTCAGTGGATGTTCGACTGTGTATTGCGATAAACCATCAGTGGCTATTGTACCGATCATTTCGACGACTTCACCTATTGTTGGCGATACCATCGTTTGTCAAAATGCGACGACAACTTACACTTTGCCAAAATGGCCAAGTGTGTACTACGATTGGACAGTTACCGGAGGGACACTTCTACCCGACCAAAATGGTTCCAATACCGTGGTCATTCAATGGGGATCCGGGCCAATAGGGACTATCCATGTTGATTACTACAGCGATTTCTTGGGTGGATTGCCTGGTCATGATCCAAGTGATTGTTTTGGCACGGCGGATCTAACCGTGAGTATATTGCCTCAATTTCAAATTTTTGGACCGGTTCCGGGAGTTGCATGTATCAATTCCGTTAGTAATTTTTCTGCAACCGCTAGCCCTTCTTCTGCTTACACCTGGAGCGTCACACCGTTTGCACCTATAACGGGAAATGGAACAGCCAACATTTCTATTACCTGGTCCAATGGTCCGGGGACCTTTGTTGTTTCGGCTGTACCAAATACGCCAGGAGCCTATTGCAATGATATCATGTATTGGGTTATGACCATAATAGAATTAGCCCCACCGGATTCAATTGTGGGACCAAAAGAAATATGCCCCGGACAGACATACAACTACCTGGGCTATACCTCAATATCGAATACGACTTTAGAATGGACTGTTCAAGGGGGAACACCATCCACCTACACGGGCTCACCTATAGTGGTTACCTGGAATGCAACCGGACCATACTCCATAAGCCTTGCACAGATGCAAGTAGATCCACCCAATTGTTTATCGGATACGATAACTTGTCTTATTTCACCAAAAGAATTTGAGGGGCCACTTTTCTTTCCAAGTCTATCTGCATGTATTAACACACAACAAGTTTATGGAGCCAGTCCTGCTCAACATGCTGATGCAGAGCTGAAATGGAAAATATCACCTGTTTCAGCAGGAAGTGTGATCGCCGGTCAGGGAAGTTTAACACCAACCATTCAATGGAACAATGATCCGGTTATGGTCACACTAACCTTTTGTGTGTATTTGTGTGGAGATTCCATGAGCTACTCCGATATGTTCATGCTAAATGCTCCGCTCGAGCCCACTATCATCCAAATAGGAGATTTGTGTCCGGGTCAAAGTGTCGTCTTGGACGCCACATCCGGATTTAGCTCATATCAATGGTCTGGACCGGTCGTCGCTTCGACTGAAGACATCACCATAACTGTTGGAGGTACATACGTGTTGACCACCATTGATGCCAATGGTTGTCAGGCTATTGTCACATTCGAGGCTGTAGAAATTCCGGGTCCGGTTGCGAGCATATCGACCCCCGATCCTACAGCGCTTTGTCTTCCCGCAAGTGGACAATCAGTAACCATCTCAGCTCAAACTAATCCCAACTATCAATTTACCTGGTTTTGTAATGGCACCAGCGTGCAGGGTCCTTCTGCAACACCGACTTACACACACAACGGCACGAATGACGATAGCAGCTATACCTATTGTGTTATCGTAAAAGATCTCACAACGAATTGCACAGAAAAAAGCAACAATATCACTGTTGTACAAGACACATGTAGCGGTCCAATGGGTAATTGTTCGCCTGCATCATATTCGTTGTCTATCACACCTACCAATCCACCACCCGACTGCGCAGAGGTCAACTTTGCCGTTTCCAAATCTGCCAATGTCACACTGACCAGTTGGAATTTTGGCGACCCCGCAGGAAATACCAACACAGGCACACTGCTCAATGCAGTCCACACATACAGCAAAGCCGGATATTATACAGCCACGGTATCCGGAACTGTTCCTAATCTCAATCCACCGCCACCAGATTGTCCAGTAACTGAATCCGTCAGTGTCTGTATTCCATTGGCTGCAGACTTTGAATATGTCGACAGTTGTCTTCAAGTCTGTTTCACCGATTTTTCAACCTTCCTCCCGTCAAATAACATTACGAGTTGGTCCTGGGATTTTGGTGATTCTAATAGTTCTTCAGCAGAAGATCCCTGGCATTCTTATGCCGGTCCCGGAACCTACACCGTAATC
Source organism: Saprospiraceae bacterium (assembly GCA_965249735.1). Lineage (GTDB taxonomy): Bacteria > Bacteroidota > Bacteroidia > Chitinophagales > Saprospiraceae > JANQSS01. The sequence goes on from CBDFMS010000022.1 coordinate 296,134, forward strand.
CTTACAGTTAGCAATGCGGCGGGATGCGAAGCAACGCATCAGGCCATAATCACTGTTGCCGGTCCTCCGACACCCACAGTAGTTATAAATCCGACCACCGTATGTGTTGGTGACGCTGTTTCGTTTAGCGGATCAGGGGCAGGCATTATCAGTTGGTTATGGGATTTTGCTGATGGTGCTACCAATGGTGGTCAGAATGCCTCTCATACATACTTGATGCAAGGAAATTACATGATTTCACTTACCGTTGTGAATATCAATGGCTGTGCTTCTACCGTCACATCCAACGTTGTGGTGTACCCCAACCCGGCTCAGGACACGATTAGTTACGATTCGACGCTGGTCATATGCCAGGGAGACCAGGTTATGTTGTATGCCCCTTCCGGCCCTTATACCTACCTATGGAACACCGGAGATATCACATCCTTTCTCCTGGTGGGGACTGCTGGAGACTACAGTGTCAAGGTTACTGACGCCAACGGTTGTATGATGGAGACCGATCCTGTCACTGTCACTGTCGTTCCTCCACCTGATGTAGAGATCAACGGACCGAATTATATCTGTGATGATGGATGTGTTACGTTGACGGCAACAGCCGGATCCGGATTTACCTATCAATGGCTGGATGCTGGTTTGAGTCCTATTGGTGGAGCTACTATGAAAACATTTGATGTTTGCGATTTCATGACGCTACCATTTACCACTTACGTAGAAGTTACTGATGCTAACGGTTGTAGCTCTGTGGCCGGGCCGCATACAGTGAATCTCGCATTTTCACCAGTCTTCACCATCAGTATTGTTGGTGATACATGTGAGGGTACACCCAACGTCTTATCCGTTCCAATTCTACCGGATGTACGTTATCAGTGGTCTACAGGAGACACGGGTCTTTCAATTATTGCACTACAGGCAGGCACCTATACGGTCATTGGAACCGATACGTTGACTGGATGTTCTCACGCTGAAAGTGCAGTTATCAATCCATTGCCGGACTTGTGCTTTGTGCCAACAGGCTGTTATGAAGCCTGTAACCCGGATACAATTTGTGGGCCGGACAATTTGTCTTCCTATCAATGGAATATGAATGGTACACCACTCACCGGTGAAACCGGACAATGCCTGATCGTAACTCAAAGTGGGTCATATTCACTGACGGGAACAAATCAATTCAATTGCTCCCTTACATCCGATACGCTTATTCTTAATCTAATTGACTGTGAAGATTGTACAAATCAGGATGTTTCTGCCACGCCTATCCCAAATACCGAATGTTGTTTTTCACTCACGTATCAAAATTCGCTCACTAACATGTATGGATTAATGATGCACACGGCCGACGCGAATATCGATCCGGATCTTTCAAGCCTTGATGCTTCATTAAATGTATTTACAATAGGAAGTAATTATATTGGCCTGGTCAATAGCACAGGCGGCAGCAATCTTCCCACAGGAACTTTAAATAATTACCTTAATTTCTGTTTAAGTAATATTACTTCATCTCCACAAATTATTATTTTCGACTGGTACAACGATTCTTTTAATATTGTTTGTTCTGATACATTAATATTCGACTGTCCGATTGATTCAGATTGTATATATATTGCTCATGATACGATTTATTGTGAAGGAAATCAGGTTAAATATGAAATGACTGTTTGCAATTCTATGTCAAACACATTTTCATTTAATTATTTGGTGGTCGATCCGATAAGTCCGTTTGGAATTATCGTTTCACCGACATTTTTCGATCTGACTAGTTCACCAATATTGCCGGGAACATGTCAAACATTTAATTTAATGCTGTCGGGTTCGGGAATAGCAAATAAAGATTTTTGCTTCAATCTTACAGCGCATGTAGACGACCCTAGTGTTGTGCCTGACGCACTTTGTTGTTCATTGGATACCTTACATTGTATCCCAATTCCTGGATGTACTCCATGTGATATGGTATATATCGAAGAGGTCATTTCTGCCCAGGATAGTTTATGTTGCTACGAGATTGTATTAAATAATTACTATGACTCAACGCTAATAGATGGTATTGATATTTGTGCATTATCGCCAAATACTACGATGACCATCAATAATCCGTTTGGATCCGATTGGCTTACAACCTCTTTTAATCCTACAGTTATTCAGCTTGCATATAACGGTAGTTCGCCAACAATTCCTTTAGGGAATATTTCATTACCTGAAATTTGCATTGAAACGCAGGATGCACCAAATCAATTAATTGCAATTAAATGGATGAGTGGAGGAATGGTGGTTTGTACAGACACGGTTGAATTAAATTGCGAACCACCTTGTGGTTATATTTTTGATTATACAATACACTGCGAAGGTGATAATTTTTGGTATTTCGAGGGATATATTAAAAATACCTCACCATTTGTCATGCACGAAGCGCATATTTCATTTCAGGATATGGCATTAAGTGGCTATGACCAAACCATACTTTTAGGAGCATTACCACCGGGTGGTAGTTTCGGTCCGATTTTCCTTCCAATAGGTCCCCCGGCTTCCGCAGACAGCACGATATGTATTCAGGTGACCTTGCACGAAACGGGACATGATGATGAACATGATAATTGTTGTGATTTTGTTTTCTGCTTTACTCTACCTGACTGCGGTCAAGCAGATCCTTGTATTTGTGATGGTGAATTTGATTTGGAAGTTGAAGAAGGATTCTCATGCGTCATTGCCGCTGGGTTTTCAGGAACATTTATGCCATTGGGCAATCTAACTGACTGCGATTTTGTTGTCTGGAACTGGGATGACGGTAGTCCAAATACAACTTCTTTGGGCACCTTGCCCGTCATGCATACCTTTCCTAGTCCGGGTGAATATGACGTTTGCATGCGTGTATTCCGTCTGGATGTAAATGGAAAAAAATGTAAGGCTAAAGTCTGTAAGGAGGTCGAGGTGATTCAAATGCAGCCCAATCTCTTTCCAAATCCAACACGTGATCATTTGACCATCTCATGGAACGATCGAAGCCTGGGAGAAGCCCAGGTGAAAATCTTCACACCGGAGAGTCAATTGATTCGCCAATATGTTCATGAAGTAAATTCGTCATACTTATCGTACGATGTTGAGTTGAATGATATCTCGCCCGGACTTTATTTCATTATGACAGAATTAAATGGAGAACGTTGGATTGAAAAATTGATCATTTACTGATCCATGGTATCAGATATCGACCGGATGTAAAAATATTTAGCATTATTTGTAGGCCTTATCCGTTTTCATCAACTCGCGTTAAGGCCTACATTGCTTATATGAACCGGGAGAAGATGAAACACACATCTATTGGCCTCAATTGACTTTAGTCATATCGTTCTTATCAGTCCATTGAATTCCGCGCATGCAGTCTTAATCGACAATGTATTGAATCATCTCCGACTCGCCAGCAAGATAGACTGAGCGCCCACTTTCTGTGACTTAGTGTGCTTTTTACGTTAAGTTTGATTACTTTTGGTTTCCGACATCTTCGAATGTCATATTACAAATGAAAACCACAGTATGAATATGCAAATCCGCAGTTGCATTTTCGATCTCGACGGCGTTCTCGTAGACACGGCTCAATTTCATTTTTTAGCATGGAGAAAATTAGCCAACGTATTGGGATTTGACTTTTCTGAAGAGCAAAATGAGCAGTTAAAAGGTGTCAGTCGTCGAGGGTCGTTGGAAACGATTCTTCGTTGGGGCGATAAAACACTGAGCGAAGAAGAGTTTGAAGACTGGATGAAGAAAAAGAATGAATGGTACCTGGATATGGTAAACCATTTGAGCCCGAAAGACTTATTTGTGGGTGTCCTTCCGTTTATCCAACAATTAAGAAATCTTGGCATTCATGTTGCTCTTGGGTCGGCAAGTCGCAATGCCAACACGATTCTTTCAAAACTGGAAATTAACCCTCTTTTTGATCGAATTATCGATGGCAATGCTGTTAAAAACGGTAAACCTGCACCCGACACCTTTTTATTAGCTATCGAAGGCACGGATATAGACCCGTCAGAAAGCATTGTCTTCGAAGATTCAGCCGCAGGAATTGAAGCAGCCAACACCGGAGGATTTTTCTCAGTCGGAATTGGAGATCAAAATTCATTACCTGAGGCCGATATTGTGATTACAGATTTTAAAGACATTGATTTAACGCAATTAATCACGCGACTATTAAATTCCAGAAACAATTCACAGTCAACACTATGATGAATTATATACAAAATCATCCCTGGAAAATAATTCAAAATGAATTCCTTTCAGAAAATGGTCGATTCTATGAAAGTATCTTTTCCATAGGAAATGGGAAAATGGGCCAACGTGCTAATTTCGAAGAAGATTATTCCGGCGACACCATGCAAGGAAGCTATATCGCGGGATTGTACTACCCCGACAAAACTCGCGTCGGCTGGTGGAAAAATGGTTATCCCGAATATTTTGCAAAAGTCATCAACTCGGTCAATTGGATTGGAATTCGAATTAACATTAACGGAGAAAATCTGGATTTGGCCAAAGCCCAGGTGATGTCCTTTCACAGAGAACTGGATATGCAACACGGTGTGCTTCATCGAAAGGCACAGGTCCGGTTGCAAAATGGAGTTGAAGTCGAATTGAACACAACCCGATTTTGCTCGATAAAACGAGATCAGCTCGGTTGTATTCGCTATCAAATTACAGCCCTCAATCAGGACATTAAACTTGAAATTACACCTTATCTTGATAATCACGTGCTGAATGAAGATTCGAATTATGACGAAGCTTTCTGGGAATATTTGGAAATTAAATCTCAGGAAAATAAAGGTTTTGTAAAGGCGAGAACCACCAAGTTAAATTGGATAACCGGAGCTGCATTTACCTCATCTTATAAAATTGATCAGGAAAAAGTATCAGTTGACTCGACAGTCATCTCATCTAATCATTCAATCGGATTCAAATCCGAAATATTTGTCAAACAAAAACAGCAAATTACCGTCGATAAATTTTGTTCAGTGCTTGCCAATTTGAATCATGAAGAACAAGAAATGGAATCAGTCGCTTATAATCTTGTTGACGAGGCCGCTTCAATCGGATTTGAGACACTGCTCAACGAACATGCTGACGTCTGGTTAGATAAATGGCTCCATCACGATATTGAAATTAAAGGTGATGTTAGCGCACAACAAGGAATCCGATTCAATATTTTTCAATTGAACCAAACTTATACCGGTGCCGATTCGCGATTAAATATAGGACCAAAAGGATTTACCGGTGAAAAATATGGTGGATCTACTTATTGGGACACAGAAGCCTATTGCATCCCCTATTACCTCGGAACCGCCGAGCCGAATGTTGCTCGCAATTTGCTCATTTATCGATACAAACATTTAACTGCAGCAATCGAAAATGCAGCCAAGCTCGGATTCTCGGATGGGGCTGCCCTCTACCCTATGGTGACCATGAACGGTGAAGAATGCCACAATGAATGGGAAATTACATTTGAAGAAATTCACAGGAACGGTGCTATGGCTTATGCCATCTACGACTACATCCGCTATACGGGAGATTGGTCCTACATTCCGAACCATGGTTTGGAAGTTTTAATTGCCATCAGTAGATTTTGGTCACAGCGTGTAAATTATTCAAAACAAAAAAACAAATATGTCATGTTAGGTGTAACCGGACCTAACGAATACGAAAACAATGTTAACAATAATTGGTATACAAACTATCTCGCTATTTGGTGTCTGAATTTCACACAACGCATGATAGAATTTTGTAGCAATGAATACCCTGAAGAATTAAGTCGAATTGTCAATCTTACAAATCTATCAACCGAATCGGATTTGAATAAATGGCAAGACATTGCATCAAATATGTATTTCCCGTATGATGATAAACGTGAAGTATTTTTACAGCAAGATGGTTTTCTGGATAAATCACTGGTAGATCGTAAATCCATCCCTTCGGATCAAATACCTATTTGGAAAAATTGGTCATGGGATCGCATATTGCGTTCATGTTTTATTAAACAGGCTGATGTGCTGCAAGGATTATTTTTGTTTGATGATGATTTTGATAAGGAAACAATCAGACGTAATTATGATTATTATGAACCGATGACGGTACACGAATCCTCATTGTCTCCGTGCATTCATTCCATCCATGCTGCTCTTCTTGGCAGAATTAGTGAAGCATATGAATTGTATATCCGAACGGCCAGACTGGATTTAGACAATTTAAATAATGACACTGATGATGGGTGCCACATCACCAGCATGGCTGGAACCTGGATGTCTATCGTAAAAGGATTTGGTGGCTTTCGAATACGAGACAATATTGCTTACTTCAACCCGGTCATCCCTGAACAATGGGAGGCCCTCAGATTTAAATTATATTTTAGGGGTCGTATTCTCGAAGTCAATTGTACAACTAAAACGGTAGAAATCAAACTGTCCGGAGACCCCTTGGAACTATTCCTATATGACAACCGACATACTGTTACCAATAGTCTTACGATAGATCGAAAAAACTAAATCTTCTACAGATGAAACAATTTGACAATATTCATATTTATAGGTTCGCATTTATATTTTGTTCAGTTATTTTATTATTTCCAGCCTGCAAAGCACCAATTTCTGACTCAACGAATACGGACAGTATTATTCAAGGGCTTGCCAGCCCCATCGTAGTCGAGAAAACGTGGTCTACTTTTTATTTATCAGATTTTGTTGATGATGATAACCAGGTGAGCCTTTCTGTTCCTTCCCATATTGAAGTCAATCATGAAGTGGGGCAAAATGAAGTCAAAATACGGCAATCATCTGCAGGTCCCTCCATTTCATTTTTGGAGTTGTCACTAGATGGAGCAACTTCTGTCATCCCAATTTTTAATTCTTCCAAAAGAGCGATTGAATTTACATTTAATCCTGGCGGAAAAAACTATGATAAAGTACAATTAGTTGGCGACATCAATGCCTGGAATCCGGCCAATACGAATTTGGTCAAAAACTCCGATGGTCTTTGGGCAAGTACCTTATATCTTATGCCAGGGGATTATGGCTACCAGGTCGTTCTCGATGGAACGTGGTATTTGGATCCCACCAATAATAAAAAACGGGATAATGGTCAAGGCGGATATAATTCCTTGCTCACAGTTCCGGGACCTGGCCCTTCTGCTGAACCTAAAATCGTTTCGACCAGTTTTGCCGACAATTCATTTTCTTGTCAAACAAATTCAGGCGACGAAATTCTATGCCTTTGGGAAAACAAAGTAGTTCCTTTCGAAATTAGGAATAACCAATTCGTTGTTGAAATTCCCAAAGCGGCCAATCAGATTAAACGTTCCTTTTTACGCGTATTTCCATTTAATACAGCATATGGCCGAGGTGAGGACATGCTTATTCCACTGGAATTTGGACAAGTGGTTACGGACACGAAGCAACTTGATCGCATGGACAAGCAAACCATGATTATGTATTTTTTAATGGTCGATCGATTTGTTAACGGAGATCTTAACAATGATAGAAAAACTGATGACCCGGATATTTTACCTGTAGCCAATCACTTCGGCGGTGATCTTGAAGGCGTGATTAAAAAATTAGAAGATGGATACTTTTCAGACCTGGGAATAAATACTATTTGGTTATCGCCGATTCCCAAAAATCCTGAAGGAGCCTTTGGTCTTTGGAACAAAGGTGGCGTCACAAGTAAATTTTCAGCTTATCATGGTTATTGGCCTATCAGTTTTACACAAATTGATGACCGCTTCGGAACTGACGAAGAATTACAAGAACTCGTCAATTCAAGCCATGATCGCGACATGAATGTTTTATTGGATATTGTTGCAAATCATGTTCATGAATTACATCCGGTATATCAGGCTAATAAAGACAAAGGTTGGGCCACGGATCTTTATTTGCCGGACGGCACATTAAATACAGAAAAATGGGATGAACATCGATTGACCACCTGGTTTGATGTATTCCTTCCTTCTTTAAATCTCGAACGACAAGAAGTGACCGAAATGTTATCGGATTCTGCCATTTATTGGTTAGAAAACTTCAACATAGATGGGTTTAGACATGACGCCACGAAGCATATTCCATTAAATTTTTGGCGCACACTGACAAAAAAAGTCAAAGCCATCGCAAAACAGGATAACCGACCAATATATCAGGTCGGGGAGACATATGGAACGGCTGAATTAATTGCCAGTTATGTTGGTTCCGGTATGCTTGATGGACAGTTTGATTTCAATGTTTATGACGCCCTTTTGGCCTCTGTTTGTCGCGATGACGTTGGATTCGAAACATTGGCTGCACGCATTAGTCAATCCATAACTTATTATGGAACCAATCATCTCATGGGCAACATGAGTGGAAATCAGGATAAACCCCGATTTATGTCCATGGCCACGGGTGAAGTGCGCTTTGACGAAGATTCCAAATTAGCCGGTTGGACGCGCGACATTAACAGGCAAACCTCGGTTGGATTTAAAAAAGTTGCAATGATGCAGGCTGTTAATTTATTTATACCCGGAATACCTTGTATATATTATGGTGATGAAATTGGCATGCCGGGTGGCAATGACCCGGATAATCGCCGGATGATGAAATTTGATGATTTATCCGAAGAAGAAAAATTATTGCGTGATAAGGTTAGTGTGCTTGCCCGCACCAGGCAATCCTCTATGCCCCTGCTCTATGGTAGTTTTGAATTTCATGAGGCTAAGGGTGATCGCTTGCTTGCATCGCGCGCTTATTTCGATGAAACATTTTATTTGGCAATAAATAATAGTGAACAAGAAACAAGTTTTACAATACCAGCTCTGGCGAATAACTCCCATCAACTTGTAGCGGGGACAGCCACTACCTCCAATGATAAAATTGTACTTTCACCTTACGAATTTGCGCTTTATAAATTTAATTAATTATGAAATATTCAAGTTTACTTATTTTATTCATCGCACTATCTGTTAGCTGCCAAAATGAACCGACTAAAATGAAAGCAGAAGAAACGGAGTCTCAGGACATCGATATAACAATGTCAGGACGTGACCTGGACCAACGCCCCGGGCGCGAACCTCATCCGGAATTGCCCTGGCATGTCAATGCGGCTATTTATGAAGTTAATACGCGACAATTTTCCAAAGAAGGAACCTTTAGCCGTGTAACTGAACAATTACCGCGGCTTACGAGTATGGGTGTGCAGATAATCTGGATGATGCCTATTCACCCCATTGGAGAGGTTAATCGAAAAGGAAAACTTGGTTCCCCCTATAGCATTTCCGATTACAAGGGAATTCATCCTGATTATGGAAGCCTGGACGATTTCAAAGCCCTGGTTCGTACCGCGCATCAATTGAATTTAAAGGTCATCATCGATTGGGTGGCAAATCACACCGCATTTGACCATGTTTGGGCCAAGGACCATCTCAACTATTACACCTTGAAAGAAGGCAAGCAGGTTGTCGCGCTGGACCTTGAAGGAAAACCGACGGACTGGACTGACGTAGCCGACCTCAATTTTGAAAATGACAATATGCGTGCAGCCATGATTGACGCGATGAAATATTGGATTACGGAATGTGATATCGACGGATTCAGATGTGATGTGGCGGGGTTTGTTCCGCTCGACTTTTGGAAAGAGGCGACTGCAGAGTTAGAAAAAGTCAAACCGAATTTATTCTGGTTAGCAGAATGGGACAGCCCCGAAATGCATGAAGCATTTAAAATGACTTACGGTTGGGACATCCATCATATCTTTAATGATATTGCACAAGGAAAATCAGGAACCGAAAAATTAGCTGAATACATGAAAAAGGAGGCTGAAACATTTCCCGCCGATGCCTATCGCATGTACTTCACAACAAATCATGATGAAAACTCCTGGAATGGTACGATTGAAGAACGTATGGGGAAAAATGGTGATGCCATGACGGCATTAGCTTTTACACTCAGCGGAGTGCCGCTCGTTTATAACGGGCAGGAATCAAATTTAAACAAGCGACTCTCATTTTTTGACAAAGATGAAATTGATTGGAGTAACAGAAAAAAAATCAAATTTTATCAAAAGCTTCTTATTCTGAAACAAACCAATAAAGCACTTTGGAATGCGGACCATGGCGGGAAACCTGAAATATTTCATGCCAAAGGGAAACAGTTTGGATTTGTGCGAAAAAAAGGTGTGGATGCGATCATGGTCATGACTAATTTTGATGACAAGCCGGCTGATGTGGATGTTGATATTAATATGATGCCTATGACAGATATTTTTAATCGCACGACTATTGACTTTTCCAGAAAGGTTAAGGTAACCATGCGACCACATAGTTATATGGTATTCCAATAATTAATAGCGAATTAGTATTACCTATTTGAGTTAGACCTGTTCTTCAAAATAAAGAACGAACAATTCGATCGCAATGGCAAAACTCCTTGTTTTTTATTTACTGAGAACAAGTATCCGGTACGGCGTAAAATTCTGCTTGATGTTCCACCTCAAATCCCGGAAGTAGTTCGATATAATTTCCTGCAGAAAAATAAACATCTCCTAAGCTTATTACTTTGGCGTCAGAAGTGAGAATCTGACCGGCGTTATAATTCGCCATGTCTTGTAAACCTGTGATATAAAGTATTTCCTCACAAGGATCAATTGTCTTGACATTAAAATAATAAGGAGTTTTCCAGACGTCTGAAACCGGTGTGACTGACGAATTGATATCATGACTAATACGGATATAATACGTGCCGGAGGTAAAGTTTTGCTGTTCGCTTATTAATTCCAGGGTGTCCGCCCCGACTGCCCAGGTCAGAAATGTATCTGCCAGATCATTATTGGAAAAAGAATCCGGAGATGTCGTATAAAAATCCACTCGTCCCGTCATTGTGGGTTGTGGAACGACTTGAATCATAAATTGATATACAGTATCCGGAATATGTAATACATACCAGTCACCATCCACTAACGGATCACCTGTAAGTGTAAATTCGCTATGATCCGGAACTTTTTCCGCACGTTCCTGAACTAAACCAAAATACCACAAGTCAGAATTAATTTTATAACTCATCTCAGCGTAGTCGGCTTCATCGAGTGCACGCACAACATTGTCAATATCATTGGTTTGATTAAGGTGAAACCTTGATACATTTATGCGATCACTACGCCGGTGATCTACTCCATCATGAGGAACAGAGACACTGGCATCGGCATTATAATCACTGGTACTCCCATTTCCTCCTAAATACAACCACTGACGAATTTCAGCGACGGCACCATCAGCATCCGATACATAATATGTGTATTTAATATTGTCTGGTAGTGGCATGCCTGGCTGATCAGTTGTACCATCCCATGTATCCGAATAGCCCTGATTTAATCCACAAATATTAATACCAGTAATTTCATCGTCGTCGTCTCCATCGCAATTAACATCCTTACTCCAATAGCTGAATAAAAAGTCAGAAATACCGCTTTCCAAACCACCATATAAATACGTACCGGGAATATCATCACCAGTCGACCCGTCTTCATAACTATACCGTATATCCCGGATTCCTTCGCTCTGTAAATCGGGAAGATCATTTCGATCATGCGGATCATTGAAAGTTAAATTTCCCAGAGTATTGCTCCCACGGTGCGGTGTCCCTAATGTTATAAATTTTGCCACTTTATGCCCGTCGGCCTGTGTGGAGTCCACCCACCATTGTGGATTACCTATGGCATCACGTCGTTGTAAGTATTCACGTCCGCATAAACCGCCCATTGAATGTGCGATTAATACAACCTTTTCTTTTGTCGGATTAGCTGCAAGTACTGCTTCGATTACACGCTTAAGCGCATAGCCTTGTTTGTAAGCGGCAGCCTCATTATTATCAGAGCAATCACCACACGGAGCGGTGCTCGTTAATGTTGAATTTTTAAATATTGTGCCATCCGTATTTTTCCCCACGTTAAAACTATACGCATACAAACAACCGGATATTAATTGATTGTTCTCATTTGGAAATACCCATTGGACATCGTCATCCGTCGGATTATTATTAAATGTACCGTCCGGACCATTTATGTCATCGTTTTTTGTAGAATCAACTACATACTCACAATCAAATATGCATAGTGGGTCCCACCAACAACAATCAGTATAATAATCATGGGTATCTGTTGCATTTGGCATCGCCCAAAATACCTGGTCGTCATCATCAAACAGGCCATAGATATTTTCGACATCCGCATTTTGATAGAAATCTGCCCAGGATTCATTGGATCCGGTCCAACCGTGTAACATGATAATAGGGTAAGGACAGCTAGGAGTTTGGGTAAATATTTTTTGTCCACAGCTCATGACAATTAAGAAGGAAATAATCTGAATTTTTCGCATCATTTGTTAAAGATATAGAGAATTACCTATAGTAAATACTTCTATTTTAAACGGCTTGATTGAATGGCTTTGATCAAGCGTGTTATCAGCTAATTAAAATACTGGTAATTATCTAAGCCCGGGAATGATAAATTATTTTAACCAAATTGATACTTTGCACCGTTGTGGCACAATGTAACTGGATCAGGACGGATCAACTTCCGGCTCAGCACGCTGAACTACAAGGGCCTTCTGCATTTGCCTGACAGTAAGGGTGGAGCCATCAGGACTCCAACCGGGAGGTCCGAAAATGTACATAAATACCTGATACGGAGTTTTTGCCTTTTTGACATCCTTCCAAATATCTCCGTACTCATGTGTCAGGATAATAAGGGGGTTAAATGAATTAGGCGGATGCAAAACACCGAATTTCACTTCGATCTCTTCATCGTATTCCTTCCAGGTCCCAAATAGTTTATCGAACATATTTAAATATCCGCCATGGTTTTTGTCCAGATATTCAATATTTGTAGAATGATGCACCTGATGCATTGTATGTGTATTCAGAATTTTTTCTAAAAAGCCCAATTTTGGAACATAGATGGTGTGTAATTGAAATTGCCAGATCGCTTCAATGCCGATACAAAACATAATCATCCCTGGATGAAAACCAATAGCTGACATCCACATATAGAATAATGGTTTATAAAGAATAGTAAACCATCCATTTCGGATACCTGTACCTAAATTAAAATGATTTGACGAATGATGGACAATATGGGCAGCCCAAAAAAACCGTACTTCATGGTTTGCCCGATGAAACCAATAGTAACTCAGGTCATCGCAAAACTGACAGAGGAGTATCACATACCATGTCCAGCCAAAGGATTCATATCCCAAAAAATTAGTACGAACACCATCCACCATAGGATTACAAAAATCATAAACCACATTAAAAATAACGACTGCTGAGATGACCTGAATCAACGGCCCAATAAAGATGGTACCCGCACCCATAGTAAAACTGGCAAGTAAATCTTTCCAGTTGTACAATTTATCTTCATTATGCGACTTGCTGTAAACAAGTTCCAGTAAAATGAGAGCGATAAAACAAGGCCCTCCATATACGAGTGGATTGGTGGCGTCCATTTAAGATTTCAATTTGAAAGCCCAAAAATAAAGAATTTTAGCACAGTGACTTAATTGTCTGAAGTTCGCATGGTGAACTGTTTCCCTTCAACCGCCAGATATGTCCGAGCAAAGATGTGCTGTGCTTCATCCAAGAATGGTTGTAGATCCTGGTATCGTGATGAAAAGTGCCCAATGATCAATCGCTTTACTCCTGCCGCCAAAGCTATTTGAGCTGCCTGTAAAGCTGTACTGTGGCGTGTCTGTTCCGCCTTATCAGCAAGGTCTGACAAAAAAGTAGCCTCGTGATAGATTGTGTTGTATCCTTTTATTTCAGACACGAGGGACGGCAGATAAGCCGTGTCAGAAAGATATGCATAGGTTAACGGTTGTATTGGCTTTTGAGTAAACACGTCATTCGGTATATGGCTGCCATCCTCGGCAATAAAATCCGCTCCTTCCTGTATTAATCTACGTTGTTCCTTTGGTACTTTATATTCATCAAATACACCCGGTTTTATTTTTAAATTAGGATTCTTTATTTGAAATAAATACCCGGCAGTAGGAATCCGATGAGCAAGCGGAATTGTTTTAATTGTCAGCCATTCATTATCGATTAAAACATGCGGAATATCAGCGTTAAATTCTTTTATTGTCAAATCAAAACCCAATGGATTTCCGGTAATAAACACAGAATATTCGACGTATTTTTTTAATCCTTCAGGACCGTAAATCGTGAGGGGTGTTTTTCTTGCATAGTGATTATACGACGTAATTAAACCAGGCAAGCCAAAAATGTGATCGCCGTGCAAATGAGAGATGAAGATCGATGAGATTTTTGATCGTTTAACACCAAATTCACTGAGTTGCAATTGTGTTCCTTCTCCACAATCGATAAGACATGATTCCTTATGAAATTGTAAAACTTGTGCACTGGGATGTCTGCCTTGCGCAGGCAGTGCACTGTTTGCTCCTAAAATGGTAAGATGTGCTTCCATCAACGCATTCTACTCCTCTTCCATGGCTGAAGATAGGTTCCGCTCAATTTCCTCTAGAAAAACGAAATCAATTGATTCTTCAATTGTTGGAATTAGAGTTAGAATGGTATCTAATCTGGAGATTTCAAGAATTTTTCTTACTCCGGACTGTAATTCACCACCAATCACAAAGGCCCCATGATCAGTCCATAGTCGATTTGCTGTCAACATGGCACTGAGGCCTGACGAATCGACGTATTGAACTAGTCTCAAATCGAGGATAAGATTTTTTACTCCTTCATTTCGCAGAAAGATGAATTCTGATTTCAAATTTGGAGAAATCAGGCTGTTCAAATTCTCTTCTTCAAGTTTGAGAATGGCGTATTGTTTTTCCTTGTCTATGCTGTATTTCATATGTTGTACTCAGTAAAGGCCTGCAAATATACTCAATAGGTTGCAGTCCTCAAGCACCCTTGTTGGTGACCAGATAGCAAGCAATGAGTCAAATGATAAAGCCTAAAAACGAATCTTACTTGCTATATTGTTGTGCAGTCAACCGATATTCGTTATCGGTTGAATAAAATAGTTAAAGTTTGTTAAAAAGCCGAAGTAAAGACTGATCCGTTAACCCTTGACTGCCGATTTTTGTTCTAAGTGGTAACGGACAAACTGTCTCTAAAGAGAATGGCACGTTTTTCGTAGGTAAATAAGCAACTATCTTAAGGTGTTAATTTGTATTCAAACTAAGACCAGTAGATACTTCGACTGAGGTACTTGTATTATCTTAGTGCATCATAAAATGAGAGAGAACTAATCACATGAACAGAAAGTTTTCAACAAAAGTCAGAGAGATCATCGGAAAGAGCAAAGAAGAAGCTCGCCGATTGGGAAGCCACTATGTCGGTACAGAACACCTGATATTGGGTATGTTGGAAGATCACGAAAATCTCCCGGTAACCGTACTTAAATCTTTGGACGTCAACTTGATAAAGCTCAAGTCGTTACTTGAAAAAGCAAGCATGACTTCCAACAAAGAAATTGCCCATGTCAATATCGGCGATTTCAAATTAAATAAACACGCTGAGAAAGTTCTAAAAGTGACTTTTCTGGAAGCCAAGATGTTTGGCCAGGAGGAGATAAGCCCGGAGCATCTCATGCTTTCTATACTGAAACATGATGGAAATCTGGCTAGTGCGGTGATGAAAGAACTTGGTGTCAATTATGATGGTTTTCGCTCAGAATTAGAATTCGTAATGCATGAAGACGAAATGGAGGAGTTGGAATTCTTTTCACAGGCCTCTGAATCAGATGTACCCTATGAAGAGGAAAGCCCCGGTAAATTTTCATCAAAGAAAGGAACATCAAAATCACGTACACCCGTGCTTGATAATTTTGGACGTGACATCACAAAATTAGCGGAAGAAGATAAACTCGATCCAATCATAGGAAGGGATGTTGAAATCGAACGTGTATCGCAAATCTTAAGTCGGCGCAAGAAAAATAATCCGATCTTAATCGGTGAACCCGGTGTGGGTAAAACAGCCATTGTTGAAGGTCTCGCCTTACGTATCGTACAGAAAAAAGTATCGCGAAATTTATTCAACCGACGAATCGTCATGTTGGATTTGGCTGCACTTGTAGCCGGGACCAAATACCGTGGTCAGTTTGAAGAGCGTATGAAAGCCATCATGAATGAATTGGAGAAATCGCGTGATGTGATCTTGTTTATTGATGAAATTCATACCATCGTCGGAGCTGGTGGTGCTACGGGTTCTCTGGATGCTTCTAATATTTTCAAACCGGCTCTTGCACGTGGAGAATTGCAATGTATAGGAGCCTCAACATTGGATGAGTACAGACAGTATATTGAAAAAGACGGTGCACTCGATCGTCGTTTTCAAAAGGTGATGGTGGATCCCCCTTCAGCTGATGAGGCACATCATATTCTATTGAATATCAAAGCCAAATATGAAGAATTTCATAATGTCACGTATTCGGATGATGCCATCAAGGCGTGTGTTCGCCTTAGTGATCGGTACATCAGCGACCGATTTCTTCCGGACAAAGCCATCGACGTACTAGATGAAGTCGGTGCACGCGTGCATTTAAAAAACATCTATGTACCAAAACATATAGAGGAACTTGAGAAAAACATTGAAGACATCAAGTACCTGAAAAATAAGGCAGTAAAAAACCAGCAATACGAAAAAGCTGCCGATCTCCGCGATCAGGAGTCCCGCTTATTACGTCAACTGGACGAAGCAAAAGTCAGTTGGGAAGAAGAAGCAAAGACAAAACGCTACCCTGTAGATGAAGATGACATCGCCGAAGTCGTTTCCATGATGACTGGAATTCCAGTGAAGCGAGTTGCGCAAAGTGAAAGCAACAAGTTGGTCAATATGCAGGCGGACCTGGGAAAAGTTATAATAGGCCAGGATCAAGCCATTGATAAGGTGGTACGCGCTATTCAACGCAATCGTGTTGGATTGAAGGATCCATCGAAGCCAATTGGATCATTCATTTTTCTGGGACCAACCGGTGTAGGAAAAACTGAGCTGGCCAAAGCATTGGCGCGTTACATATTTGACTCCGAAGAGGCACTTGTTCGTATCGACATGAGTGAGTACATGGAGAAATTTTCCGTAAGTCGATTGATTGGTGCGCCTCCGGGATATGTCGGATATGAAGAAGGAGGTCAATTGACCGAGCGTGTTCGACGCAAACCATATTCTGTCATATTGCTCGATGAAATAGAAAAGGCACACCCCGATATTTATAACATACTTCTACAGGTTCTGGATGATGGGCAGTTAACTGATGGATTGGGCCGCAAGGTAGATTTCAAGAACTCTTTGATCATCATGACATCCAATATTGGTGTTCGTCAGTTGAAAGACTTTGGTCAAGGCGTAGGATTTGCTACAAAAGCCAGACAAGAAGCTGCTGAAGAACATTCAAAATCAGTTATTCAAAATGCCTTGAAGCGAACATTCTCACCGGAATTTCTAAATCGCGTAGATGATGTGGTCGTATTCAATAGCCTGAGTCAGGATGAAATATTCAAAATCATTGACATTACACTGAAAGAATTGTATGCACGTCTTGAAGGAATGGGATACAAACTTGAATTATCTGATGAAGCCAAAGAGTTTGTCGCTAAAAAAGGATATGATCCTCAATTTGGGGCTCGGCCATTGCATCGTGCCATACAGAAATATCTTGAAGATCCGCTAGCTGAATACATCCTGGGCGAAACGCCACCTGAAGGAAGTAGCCTGATGGCAACCATGAAAGAGGATGAAAATGGGCTACAGATCAAATTATCCCAGGCAGTGGATTCTGATGTTGAGTGATTCATTGGATGATTCAAAGGATAATTTCTACCTTCAATATGGATTTTGGGGGAACTCTCAATAACTTTATACTATTAACACAATTGAGATCGTACTTGTGACGATCACTTTATTCATTAAACAAAACGCATTTGGCTAAAAGAAGATCAAAACGAAAACCCGAAAAAAAGAAGATATTTTTTTTCATCAACGAACAAATCCGGGAACCGAAAGTGCGCCTAGTCGGCGACAATTTTGAAAAGATCAGTGAACTGGTCGGGCAGGAGATCAAACCGGACGTCTATCCCACAAAGGCCGCTTTACAATGGGCGGAAATGATGAATCTCGATTTGGTCGTTATCTCACCAAAAGCAGATCCTCCTGTATGCAAGATCATCGATTATAAGAAGTTCTTGTACCAACGAAAAAAGAAAGACAAGGAATTAAAAGCCAAAACAGCGAAAACCGTTGTTAAAGAAATTCGATTCGGACCAAATACGGACGACCATGACTTCGAATTTAAATTACGTCATGCCAAGAAGTTCCTGGAAGAAGGTGCTAAGGTGAAATCTTATGTGCATTTCCGTGGACGTACCATAGTTTTCAAAGACCGGGGAGAGCTGCTCCTCTTGCGTTTTTTGAAAGAACTGGAAGATTATGGTGTAGCCGAAGCTCTACCAAAAATGGAAGGTCGGCGTATGAATGTCATTATACAGCCCAAGAAAAAGTAGATCAAAACACCTACGATCAATCCTGGTTTCTAATTTAGAAATGCAACCTGCTGCAATTCTTTTCAGTGCGCATATTTGTAGTTCGCTGTAGGAATGTAGGTCTATGCGGTTTGTTCTTGATTGACATTCAAGATGAATCCGACTTTATAGACGTTTTGAATTTCAACGCCCGGATCAGCATGGAGTAATTTGCGCAGGCGGGAGATATACACATCAAAACTTCTGCCAAGAAAATAATCACAACGACCATAAATCTTTAAAACGGCATCATCGCGTTTTAATATTTTATTTTTATTCAGACAGAGTAAGTGTAAAATTTCATTTTCCTTTTCTGTCAATCGCTGGACCTTATCCCCAAAAGACAATTCTTGGCTTTCATAATTATATTGATACTGACCAATTTTAAATTCAACGGGTGTATCTGTTGATGTATCATGCTGTTGTCTTCTCAGCACGACATTAATTTTGCACAGAAGTTCTTCTTCATCAAAAGGTTTGGTCACATAATCTTCGGCTCCCAGGTCATACCCATTGAGTTTATCTTCTTTCATTGATTTGGCTGTCAAAAAAATGAAGGGCGTGGGAATTCCCTTTTTTCGAATGGTCCGGGCCATAGTAAATCCGTCCATCTTAGGCATCATGACATCGAGCAAACATAAATCGAATCGTTGGTTTTCCAGTGCAGCCAAGCCCGACAAACCAACCCTACATAGCTTCACTTTAAAGTTTTCAGATTCTAAAAATTCCAATAACAAGAAGCCCAGATTTAGATCATCTTCTACGACCAGTATTTTCTTTTCTTTTGTCATTCTCTACCTTATAGATCAAATTGCATTAAAAATGAAAATATGAATTATGTCATTCAGATGTCATGGTCTCCTGACGATTAGTAATCAAGTAACGCATGTTTATCCGTTTTCCTTGTCCTTCTATTAAAATTTCTTAGTACGCCTACATGTAAGCCATCCGATTCAACAATCTGTCAATCAGAGCGACATCATAGACATTAGCCTGTTGGAATTAATAATTCAAATTGACTCCCTTTATTCAATTCGCTTTGAACATTGATCAGGCCCTTATGCATCTCGATTACTTTTTTAACATAAGAAAGACCAATGCCAAATCCTTTTGCTTCGTGGATGTTCCCTGTATTTACGCGTTGAAATTTTTCGAAAATATGTTGCTGATCGATTTTACTGATACCTATTCCATTGTCGCGGAACAAAACCTTCACATGATCCTTGTCATCCATGACAGATATTGTGATAACCGGATCTTCATTACAATACTTTAATGCATTGTCGATTAAATTTTTGAATACGTTGCTTAAATGATAGTAGTCTGCCAGCACTTCGATTTCATGATCAGGAAGTTCAAGCCGGATGGTTCCATTTCTTTCTTGGACACGCATCTGCATATTATCCACTACCTCTGATAATACATCATTGACATGAAGGACTTCTTTTTTCAACCTGTGTTCACCACTTTCCATCCGCGACAAGAATAACACGCGTTCGATTTTGATCGGACAACTTCGTGCTTTCACCTTTTATTATTTGGGCATATTTATCTTCTTTAATATTGGCATGTGTTCGACCAAGGAGATTCAAAGCCAGAGAAATGTTGGTCAAAGGCGTCTTTAACTCATGTGCCGTATTGTTAAAGAAGTCAATATTATTTTTTGTAATACGCTTTTGTCTGATGAGTGCACGAAGAATTATAAATGACACTGATGCAAGAAGTAGAAAAATAAGAATCGACGATAAAATCATAAATTTCATTTTATCGAATAAGTAATCATTCTTAGAAAGGAACGATACCCCTAGATAATAATTCAACTTACACTTCTTATTGGCATTAATCGAACAGCAATAAGAATCTTCGGTGGCCTGGCAACTATTATCAAATATTTCAACACTATATTTTTCATCAATGCCATAAAAGGTCATGTACGAACTCAAACTCTCGGTAAGTTCTATTTGATTTTCGGCTGTCATGAAGTCCTTTTCAACAGGAAAATATTTATATAACTCGCCTTCACCACACGCCTCGACATCATTGACATCCAATTCAGTCTTATGATTCGCATTAAAATCGGACAAGGCGCTGCCAATTGCCAGATTTACCTTTTGATCAAATTGTTCTTCGATCAAACTCCTGGAATTTGTTAGCCAGATAATTTGAAAGACCATCAGGCTCATCAATGCGATGCAGACAACACCAAAAAGATATGGGACCTTATTTGTTTTCAATTTCTTTCAAAAAATTATTGCTTAGTTAAAGTATAAAGAGACGACTAATTTCTAAGCCCTGCCTACCGTTTAACAACTTTTTAACATGGCTTTATCAAGTGTTAAACACCATATCCGTACTTTCAGCTTTAGTTTTGCATCGTACATTTCCCGGGATGGTTTCAGACCTGGATGAATTGCAACCGGTATCTCAGCGGCTCTGAGGGTAAAAAGAAAAACATAACATGAAAAAATTAATTAGTCTGTGTCTTGCAAGTTTTCTACTGACCGTCGTCACTTTTGGGCAGGAAGCAACTACAGCAACAAGCGTTGACGGAGTAAAAAAAGCCACTTGCGTACCAACTAAGGAATGTGCAGAAAAGATGGGTATGACATTGGAACAATGCAAAGCACTATGTAAAAAACATGCTGACAAAACGGCTGCAGATGCACCGGCTGAAAGCAATGCCCAAACTGTAGCCATGACTGGAAACAAGAAAGGTAAAAAAGCTTGTTGTTCATCAATCGAAGCATGTGCAAAGAAGATGGGTATGACTGTTGAAGAATGTAAGGCGCGGTGTCAGAAAAGCTGCAGCCCCGGTGCCAAGACTGCCTCTACGGCTTCCGTGGCTTCTGCTGTGATGGTGAGTAGTAAGGCAGCACCTAAGGATGAAAAGACCGCTAAGGCGTCATGTGCTAAAAAGTGCTCCAAAAAAGAGAAAGCTGCTTGCAAGAAAATGCAGTAAAATAAAATTAGATTTCGTTCAACGGCCCGTTCTGTAAAAGAATGGGCCATTTTTTTGTCCCCTCATGTCGATGCCTGTTAGCCTATGAAGCTGGTGTGGATCATCGTTGATTCAAATCTGCTCAAAAAATTCCATGACAAAAACTAATTGACAATCCAATGCCCGGGGAATTGCTGATGGTACGCGGGTTTTCTATTTTTGAATTGGCAAAGACGAAATTTAGTCTCCAAAACGAAAACATATGGAACTCCAAAACCCAAAGCTCCTTCAGCACAATGCATATATAAATGGTCAATTTTCAAATGCACAGGATCTAAAAACCTTCCCCGTTCATAATCCCTATAACGGTGATAAAATTGCGGAAGTGGCCGATTGTGGAGTCGAAGAAACGCGTCATGCCATTGAAAAGGCAAATGAAGCCTTTACATCATGGCGTCAATTGACAGGAACAGAACGTGGCCAAATACTTCGACGGTGGTATGAATTGCAAATCGAAAATTTAGATGATCTGGCAACTATCCTGACCATGGAGCAGGGCAAGCCTTTGGAGGAGGCAAAGGGAGAAATTCGCTATGGCGCTTCTTTTGTAGAATGGTTTGCAGAGGAGGCCCGACGCGTTTACGGCGATACGATTCCGGGGCATCAAAGAGATAAACGGATAGTCGTCATTAAACAACCCGTCGGAGTCGTTGCGGCCATTACTCCCTGGAATTTTCCGAATGCGATGATCACCCGAAAAGTGGCTCCGGCTTTGGCTGCCGGATGTACTGTTGTTATTAAACCTCCTCAACTTACACCTTTATCTGCTCTGGCTTTAGCTGTGCTGGCCGAAGAAGCAGGATTTCCTCCTGGTGTTTTTAATATCATTACTTCAAGTAGTGCCGGAATAGTGGGTGGAGAGTTAACAGCCAATCCCATTGTCCGCAAATTATCATTCACAGGTTCTACTGCGGTTGGAAAAGTCCTTTTGAAACAATGTGCTGATACAGTCAAAAAGTTATCTATGGAATTAGGAGGCAATGCCCCTTTTATTGTTTTCGATGATGCCGATGTGGATGCCGCAGTTGAGGGTGCCATCGCTTCAAAATACAGAAATGCAGGACAGACCTGCGTATGTACGAATCGCATATTTGTCCAGGATGGCATCTATGATTCCTTCATTAAAAAATTTACAGAAGCTGTAAAAAGTCTGCAGATTGGAGATGGCATGAAAGAAGGTGTGACGATTGGACCGCTGGTGGAAGAAAATGCCGTTCGATTTGTCGAAAGCATTGTGTCAGATGCCACTTCAAAAGGCGCCACGGTACTTACAGGAGGAAAAAGATATGGAATAGAAGAACACACATTGATCTATGAACCTACCATCCTCACTAACGTCAATCCGGACATGCAGGTCTTTTCGGAGGAGATTTTTGGCCCTGTTGCTCCGGTATTTAAATTCCAGACGGAAGAGGAGGTAATTCGACTAGCAAATGACACACCTTTTGGCCTGGCCTCCTACTTCTACGGCCGCGACTATGCTCGTATTTGGCGCGTTGCCGAAGCACTTGAATATGGCATGGTCGGCATCAATACAGGCATGATTTCTACAACGGTAGCACCATTTGGAGGGATCAAAGAAAGCGGCTTCGGTCGGGAAGGATCAAAATATGGAATAGACGATTATTTAGAAACGAAATATCTATGCTGGGGAGGGATTTGATGTCAGAATCAAGCTAATTGACAAATTTGACTGAGTTCAACTTATTCGCAGTAGGAACTCAATCCTGTTGAGAACAATTGAATTTCAGACATAGAATAAATCTTTAATGAAGTTGATAGCGGTCTTCGACCGTCGAAGCTCGCCAAGACAAGAGATGAAATGAAGTGTCTAGAAATAAACCCAACTGCGCGCTATGCGCTTCGTCGGGCAAGGAAAGCTCGCCTTCGCTCAATGAGCTTACGAATCCACAATCCATCATTCCGAGATCCAAAATCTTTTGTACAAAACTGCTCTCCCTGAGCCGGTTTTTAAATACTTTTCATAGGCTATTGCCAGATTCTTATCTGTAAATCCAATATAGGTGACCAATTTCAAAGGGCGTCTGTTTTTTGTAGATGGAACAGAGCCTCTATGATGTCTGCTTAAACGGTCTTCAAGATCTTTGGTCAGTCCCGAATAAGGTTTGCCATCATTACACCTGAGTATATAAACATAATAGTATTGAATCATGATGGATTGGCGGTCTTGAGCGCCGTAGCCCCTGGATTAATCTTCAAAATTTGTAATGGGACTAAAATAAAAAAGCCCAACTTCGCTCAAAGAGCTTCGTCGGGCGAAGGCGGTCCGGACGAGACTCGAACTCGCGACCCCCTGCGTGACAGAAATTTGCATTTGCATTTTTATTGCTTTTATGTACAGTATGTCAAGAAGTTATATATGATCAATTTATTTAATTTCTTACAAAAGCTGAATTATGATGTCAACCAAACTTCTATTGTACACATACAAAACCTATTCCAGCGGCAAACACCCTGTTATCATGGAGATAACATTCAATCGTAAAAGAAAAAGAATAACTCTTGGATACAATGCCCTACCCAAAGAGTGGAATCAAGAAAAAGCTAGATTCAGGAGGTCAGTGCCAAATTACGAAGAGAAAAATTTAGCACTTAGAAGGTATGAGTTACTCGCCCAAAAGATTGTCGATGAAGCCATTCTCTCCGGAAAACCTCCATCCCTGACCGAGTTTAAGTGGAAGTTCACAGGTAAGCAAACGAAAACTGTTGACTTCTTTGAATTTTGTGATGAAATACTTTCAGAAATGCAATCTTCAGGAAAAATTGGGAATAGAAACGTTTACAACAACGTAAGAAATTCTTTAAAACAATTCGTTCAAGGACCACTCAATTTTGAAGACATCAACGTGACCCTTCTGAACAAGTACGAAGTTTGGTTGGCGGGTGACAAATACGATAGAAAAGGATGTGCACCTTCCACAATGAATCAGTATATGCGTACGATCTGTGCGGTATTTAATAAGGCGATTTCCAGAGATATAGTCCCGCATGAGATTTATCCTTTCCGTAATCAATTTAATCCGAAAGGGTATTCCTATTCTCATTTGAAGTCTGAACCACATCATCGCGCGCTTTCACCGGAGGAACTGGAAAAATTTAAAACCTTCGACTTTAATAAATATTCTGAATTATCGGATGCCTATAATTACTTCATGTTCATGTATTACTGCAGGGGAATAAACTGGACGGATTTTTGCCATCTTAAGCATTCGGATATTAGGAATGGGAGAATTCAATACAGAAGACAAAAAACCGGAAAACTGTTTAGTGTAAAATTATCGAAACCCTTATTGGAAATAATTCAGAGATATAGCCACTCACCTTACATTTTTCCGATACTTTCAACGTTTCACAAATCACCAACACAAAAAGCTAATAGGATTAGAAAATGTATCAGGCAAACCAATCGAAATCTTAAAGAAATTGCCATGAGATTGGCTATCACACCGGACATATCAACATACACGGCACGTCACACCTATGCCATGAGTCTTAAAAGAGGCGGTATAGGTCTTAGCCTGATCTCCGATGCTCTTGGACATGCGGACTCAAAAGTTACGCGCCATTATCTGGCTCGTTTTGAAAATGAAATGATTGACGAGACGGACCTTGTCTTGTAAAGAAATCTACACCACCCTACTTCCCATGCCGCTTCAATAACAACTGAATCTTCGTAAGCGATTTGGCGTTCAATTTTTTCTCTCCTATGAATGCCTGGACAACTGTGTCATCCGCCGTTGATAAGAGCATATTTAAGTGCAAAGTATTGATTTTGTCAATGTACATAGGGAAAATTTTCAAGTAGAAACTATTTTCATCGCCGCTTCCTCGAAAATCCTCAATTTCCTGAGTTGAACACAGTTTGGCCTTGCTGAGAGTCCAATCTTTCAATGATTCTTCTAACTTCGCAAGGGCTTTTTTTGCCTTTCTTGGTGCTGGCATCAGGTTTGGGAATAAGGAATGTTTTGTCACTAATGTTTTCAACGAATTCTTTCCTATTTTGTCTTGATTCCTCCAGCATTTTTCCAAAATTTAAGGTGCCGCTTTTGTAATTGGTAATTGCATAATTAAGGTTGCTGTTGAGAATATTTAGCATAAGTCGAATATCATTTTTGTCTGAAATGTCCAGACCATTAATATTGGCTGATGAAATAATTTGGCGCTTTGGGTGAACAACAGTGAATAATGCGGTAACATTAACTCTGTCCTTCAATAAGACACTTCCAACAAATTCACGCTTATATCGAAGTAGTATGCAGTCTTCACAAGAGGCTTTTGTCAAATCTTTGGCGTGTGTATCAGTAAATTTGTATGATGTCGTATCTAAACCTGATTCATGCAACGCCTCTTTCCAAACCCTATTATAGTATTCCGCTTTATCAGATACCCCAGCAATATTCTTGTACATGCCCTTCTTTGTCATCTTATCGATGTACTTGCTCGATGATTCATAGGTCGGTACGTACAAAATCTTATCCTCTATCAGCGAGTAGTCAACCTTTTGAAGTGGGTTGAGTTGGGCTGACAAAAGGTGAGTTTGAAACAATACAATCAAAAAGAATAATCCAATTTTAGATTTCAGATTCATTACAACTTTTTTGGTTATCAATGATAAATATAGGGTAAGTCATGTCCATTTATTGCTATCGTTTAACTCATTACACGTATCAACAAGAACTACTCCGATTGTAGAAACAGTACGATGAACAAGACGAGGGGATGCCCGCCCTTGTTTAAGTCTAACGACTCCCTGATGTTCTCGACCGCGGAGAATAAATCCTAAACCCATAATCATAGTTTGAAACGGTGCCAAATTTATTATCTCTCAACTTCCCATTAAACCCAAAACGTATTATCCAAGTTAGAACTCATGGACCGATCGGAATTTTCAAAGCCAAACGCATAGTAATCGGTGTAGGATTTTTGTATAGGTTCATATCGTACTCCAGAATAAAATTTCAAATCACTCACAACGGTATGCACATTACCCAGATGATTCGATAACTCATAGCCTTTTTTATCTTTTGGATATGAAAAATCAGTCGTCGGAGCAGCATTATTTGCAACGATATTTCGAGAATGACTTCCCAGTCTTGAAGACCCATAAAGAATTGTCTCTTTTTGAGTTAACACTTGACTCGTGTATTCATATATAGATAGAATATTGCCATGAGCGTCGCGAATATAAAGCGTCTCTACATCATCCCCGACAACCGGCGTCACCTTTTTAGATATTCGATTGCCCATACCATCATATTGATATTCAACTTCTTGAACACCATTGTCCAATGTACGTATTTTGCCGTATATATCCCATGTGATGGTTTGTCCTTCGAAGTTATCGGTAGTTAACTGACCAATTAAATCGTATTCATAATTGGTACCTGTTTGGTCATCTATGTCATCTGTGCGCAATCCACTGTTGGTAATACCATCGGCAACACGCTTAAGTCTATTGGGCTTGTTGGTTTCATAGAAATAAGTCAAATCATCAAATTGTTGACCTGATCCACCTTGTGGTCTCCAACGATCTAAGGAGAATAAATTTCCATTTTTATCATAAGAATAACTTGATGAATAACTGTTAACTCCTGAGGACATCCAACTATTTGAAAGGAAAAACTTCGAATTATCTTGTAGGATTCGATGCAGTTGATCATATCGATAAGAATGGCCATGCAACCTGCCTTGTCCATCAGGATTGGCTGGATTATCGTAATGACACGACAAGTTACGAGTTGAAGATAAATTCAATGTCTGCGAATATTTAAATTTTCTTCTTTTTCTTTAGCTCCTCCAAACCTTTTTCTCCACTCGGACAATCCCTACGATCGTTAGGATATCCTTCGCGATTGAAAAGTAATTCTAAATATTTTGTATCATTCCACATTTTCGCACGGCAGCATTCTTTATTGAGACATTCAATTTGAAATGTATCATTAAAAAATTTTGATCCAGTAATTTTAATATAATCATTTCCTTTGTTGCGAAAATATTTGAATGATATGTTTTTTGGCATTTTGTATTCTTCAAAATCATTATAGCTGATATCAGCCAATGTTCCTTTTCCATCAAAATTGATTGTAAGATTGCCAAACGTGATGTATTCAGAAATATCAATGTCATTGTATTTCGCACTTATTACTATCCACCCACATTGATATTTATAATGTGAATTACAGGATGAAAGGAATATTAAAAAAAAAATTATTATGTAATTATGGTTTTTCATCATCGGATACAGTTTCGTCTACGGAGTCTATTTCCCGTATATATTGTTTTACTGAAGGGTAATTATCTAGTCCGCTAGTAATATCAATTTCCTTAAGTTGTTCTCTGTAGTTTCCTGCAATATTTTTAGAAATGGACACTGCCACATTTTGAAGTTCTTCGTTACCTGTGTCAGTCCCTTGTAAAACGAAATTGGCCAATCTGCTCAGATCTTCTACGTTGTGAAATTTATCTGGAATTTGGCCGCTATTTAACGCCTTTTTGACAGATTTCCATGAATCCTCCACATACTCAAGCTGCTCTCCTTGTTCGTATCTTTTTATAAAATTGTCTATGCCTAATACAAGATCCAATGCGACCAAGGTCAAACCTACTTTGCCGATAGTGGCACTATTCCCAGATAACGTATTATATGCACTGGTGGATCTATATCGACGATCTAAT
Organism: Saprospiraceae bacterium; assembly: GCA_965249735.1. Taxonomy (GTDB): domain Bacteria; phylum Bacteroidota; class Bacteroidia; order Chitinophagales; family Saprospiraceae; genus JANQSS01. The sequence continues at coordinate 324,354 of CBDFMS010000022.1, forward strand.
TTTCCAGTTGATTTTGTGGTTGGTGTCGCTTCAAATAGTTCACTCATTTGCTTATGTACTGTCACCAAATTATTCAAGGCCCTAGCACTATATATAGGAAAATGTTCGGAAGCACCCGTGAACTTTACTTTTGATATTGGAATTGTTCTTCCAATGTATGGTCTTCCATTAGCATCTCTTCCTCCAGAATGTTCAAAAAACACTCCATGAATTTGATTTACAGCTTTTGGTGTTAGCCATGTTTGTCCAAGACTGATATTGTAAAAACTTTCTTCGGCATCTAAATATTCCATCCCTTCCAGTTCGCTTCCATCAATTAGACGATTCATGCCTACAGAATATGGGGACAAGCCAGGATATTCACGCCAAAGAGGATCAACCGACCGCATTCGAATAATTCGTGTATCCATCGATCTCGCTGCAAATTCAATGCTCGTGCTCGCATCACCCGACCAGGCATCATCTTTTATTTGTCCTTCATATCCAAATGCACTATTGGCTGTCGAAAGACTTTTTTCTTTTATTTCCCACCCTCCCGGGTAAAGATCGGCGTAGCTTTTTTGAATTGGAGAATATCGAATCCCACTAAAATATTTCAAGTCACTTACAACAGAATAAACAGAACCTTTGTGATCAAACAGTTCATATCCCTTTTTATCCTTTGAATAAGAAAAGTTAGTCGTCAGTGCGTTTTGATTTGCAACCACATCTCGTGTATGCGTACCAAGTCTAGAAGAACCATATAAAATAGCTTCATTTTGAGTAAGTGGTTGGCCTGTTGAGCTTTCATGAATCGATAAAATATTTCCTTGAGCATCTCGAATATATAAGGTCAGGATTTCATCTCCGACAGCAGGCGTCACTTTTTTATACACCCGATTACCCATGCCGTCGTAGCGGTATTCAACAGTTTGGAGTCCATTATCTAACGTTCTCACTTTACCATATATATCCCAAGTAATAGTTTGGCTTTCTGAGGCATCATCAATTAATTGGCCGATTTCGTCGTATGAATAATTCGTGCCACTTTGATCATCTATATCATCAGTACGCACACCAGCACCAATACCATCGTCTACTCGTTTTAATCGATTCGGAATACTTGCCTCGTATTCATAACTCAAATCATCAAATTGTTGACCTGATCCACCTTGTGGCCTCCAGCGATCTAAGGATAATAAGTTTCCATTTTTATCATAAGAATAGCTTGATGAACAACTGTTGACCCCTGAGGACATCCAACTATTTGAAAGGAAAAACTTCGAATTATCTTGTAGGATTCGATGCAGTTGATCATATCGATAAGAATGTCCGTGCAACCTGCCTTGTCCATCAGGATTGGCTGGATTATCGTAGATACTCAATGCAATATTTCCATTAAATAATCCATCGTCAGTTGGTGAATAAAGGTTTGACCAGGCGGTTGTCATGGCAGTTCCAGGAAGCGCTGCACCTATAGGATTGTAGTCATGTTTATTGTAGCCCAAATGATAGGCGAAAGCATCTTCTGCAATTAAACTATCGATATTTCCGGCCGCATTGTGTCCGTCTTTACCGGGATCATGGTCTCTATTCCCTGACCCATTGGCCATATTCATTCCTTTTATCCAACCTTGCAAGGTGTAATAATAATCCAGTCCTTGCACCTTGTCATCACCCAATTCCACACGTGCCAAAGGCCCATGCTGATAATAAAAATAACGTGCATCTTCTTCCCAGGTCAGGCCGTCAGGAGAACTATATACACATTGTAAGCGATTATCAGCATCATAAGTGTAACGATGAAAATACTGATCTGAGCTTCCCGGATTGAAACTTACCTCATGCACATTACCACTAATTAAATCATAATCGTAAAATATATCGAACGTTTGATTACTGGGTTCATTAAACTTTTGCCGAATTCCTTCTACATTTCCATGAACATCATAATCATAGTAGGTGGTCGACTGACTAAGTCGATTGACTGAAGATACCCGACCTTGTAATTGGTCTTGATGAAAAGACCCCACACCCGAGGCCTCTGTATCATAACTCGTGATAACGCGGTCGCGCCAATTGTATGGAGGAATCGATCCGATGGGAAATTCAGGATCATCTAAATCTGCAATAGCAACAGTCGAATAATGTAATAATTCACCTGTCTCAATAATCCGCTCAGCGTCGTCATATTTGGTATAGATGAAAGTGCTATCTGCCCTTCGCTTCGCATCTTGAGTAAGTCGCATTCGCAAATCACTATCATAATAATAATTAGTCAGTCCGGCATCAGTACTTGTTTCAGAAAGAGGATAATTGAAACTGTTGAATGTGTAACGCGTGGTGTGAAGTTCATCATGGTTTCCAGTGCCATCTGCCATGACTCCTTCAGGAGCAACGGTGGCCAACACATTGCCCAATAAGTCTCTATAATATAATGTGTATTGATACTCTCGGCTATTGATTCGTAAAGTTGCCGCTTCGTCAACGCCGCCTTGACGCAGCGTGTCATTCCATGCATTCTCAATGCGTAACTGACTATCACGTACGATCTGATTTGTGTAGATCCAGGCTTGCTCGATGCGTTTTTTAATACATGTATCGCGGTAGGCTTCAGGTGAAAATGGTGTGACACATTCTGAAAATGTAAAATTTACAGTTGCAGGTATTTTTTGAATAATTGCTGGCCACACATTTATAAAATATTCGCTTCCGTTTTCTTCATACAATACATGAAGGTCCAGAGGTAAATATTTGATATGTCCTGGAAGCAACGGAACTAAAAACTCTTTAAAATTGTCATTATAGTGTTTGCCTACCAAACTATAGGTTTGTAATTCACTATCACTCTTATGTAGGAGTAGTGGCAATCCGTCTTCAGTTATTAATCGAAACTCATAGAGTTCGCCATCCGTATGCACTTCTATAATCGAGTTTTGGTCATAATCCACCCCGTAGTTGAGGTGGGTTCTTATCAACAGCGTGTCAAAACTTACACCACTATAGATGGCAGATGTCACAGTATCCAAGGTGAAAGTCGTGCTGAATGTCGAGCCATAAAAAATGCTATCGATGACTTCTATAAAACTTGAGTCCATGTTACCGCACCTGTATTTGCAAGACCAAGGGATGTCTAAGAATTCCAACAAGGCCGATTGATCCAATTCAGATTCAAATTGATTATAAATTTCATTCAATGGCCGATGACTGGAATAAACGACATCCGGTGTATTCGTGTAATTTAAATTGTGGTAGGTATAGGTTACTTCTGGAACGGGACCTGTAAATGATTGGTTTGTGAATATGTGTAAGTATCTATAAATGTTATCAGTAGCCAGGTCGTAGAAAATATCCCCTCGAGAGTTTTTTTGGATAACACATGTGTCTACTTGAAATGAAGAACTGCTCGAGCAGCTGCTATCCGAATAAACAACTAATGTCAAGTCCCTAATAATATCTTCGTCGCAACCATTTTGTAAAATTCCAATGCGTAGGGGCTCTGACGTAGGTTTGATCCCAATCCAGGCATCATAAGTGTGATTCATATAGGCACAGGAAGTTGTTGGAGGTGTAGGACCTGATGAATCGAGACCTACATTCCACCATTTAATTGTGTTAATTCCAAAGCCTATTTGATAAACAGGTTCAAATATTATCCCAGAAATTCCAGTGCATTCTGTTGAATCATCAGGGATAGTGGGCACATTATCCCAGCAACTGCCCAGATCTAAAGGACCACATTGCTTATGGCAGTGCTCCATTAAACTCGTTCTAAGCGCCAGACTGTCTAGAGAATCTATAGTCCCATTTAAAAATGAATCTCGCATGATCTGAATCCAATAATCAACTTGGGATTCGCAATCTCCTGTGCCGCTTGATCCGATAGAATCGGCCAAATCCAGTAAATCATCACCATTTTTCACTAGTAAAAACTCCGCATCGTGTGCGATGTCAGGAGCTAATTCCGGTGGACATTGAACATAGGAGCAATTGTAAATTACCTTGGATTTTAGTCCGGTGTACATGGTCGCCATCAAATTCCAGGCTGACAAGGTATCCTCTTGACTAATAATATAGAGGACAAAATCTACAAATGAACAATCTGTGCAATCGGTATTAGAATTGTCAATGGCTTCGCAAATTCCGATAACTTCGGCTCCATCATCGGATAATTTGCATACAAAGCTATCCAGTGTATTTTCAAAAATAGTGGCCAGGTCACAATCAAATGCAGCGTCTATGTCTGAATCTTCTAACAAAGGATCTGCCACCCTTATTGAATCCAACAATCTGGTCAGATCATTTTCTATGTTTCCCGACGGAGTGCCGAGCTGGAAGATTTCGAATGCCTTATCTAAATCAGGAATTGTGGAGACCATGTAGTCAAATGAGTCAGATGGCCAGGTAGCTTCACAAAGCTCAAAATGACAATATCCCTGATGGCAAATTGCCATTGCATCACCCCATTCTAATTGCCAATAACTAGGATCTATAGAAGTCAGTACTGTCCCTAGGTCTGTGGATAGATCAAATGTGTCAATCATGCCGTTACTGCCAGCAATGATAATTTCTGAAGTATTCAGGATTATTGTGTCTTCATCGAATAATGATCCGATACTATCATTCCAATAATAAAGTTCACCATTAGCAGAACGAATCGGCAAGAAAATATTATTGTCAGACAGGCAATCATCAATTGATGAAGACAAAAATGTATCGATGTTAGTCCCTTCGTCTAAATCAGGAGCCAATTGATTAGCCAGCAATACTTCTATCGCATCACATTTTAATGATAACACGTCAAGTGCAAAGCTATCAGCCAGTTCTTCACAGCCTTCCATGCAGATTGTGAACGAATCGGAAAGTGGATTGTATTTTTCCGCACAAAGCAATTCACATGTTAAATAACAAGATACAGTATCGATTTGCGAAAGTATATCAGCGAAAATTAACGAGTCATTGATGAGTGAATCTGAGATTAAATTAAATTCGCGAATCCAATAGTTATTAACAGGGATTAAATTTTTATAAATTGTATATTCACCTATGTCCGCGATTGTCGCGCCAAACGTATAGAGTGAATCGACTGCTCCACAATTTGACGAATGCTTTTTTATCCCTTCTATTCTCCTTTCGAATACAGAATAAGTTTGGCCATCAATTGAAATATTAACGTGGCTTCCATCTTCATCCAGAATATAAACGATTAAGTCCCACGCAGAAAAATAACATGTATCATCAACAAGGACAGAAGCAGGCGTCACCGTGTAAGAAAAAGTAATTGTTTCGTTTGGCAATGCATTGAAAAATGGGTGAGATAATAGGCGCTCATCATCTGGATTGGCTGTCTCATCTATAGGAAGTTGATGGGTTAGCGTCACGGTGTCTGCCCCATCAATTTCGACAACATTATTAGGTGTTTGTCCAATCAGGCCGGTGGCAACTACTTGTCCTGATTTATCTAAATAGCTCACACTGCCTTGCCCGTTAGGGTCTATTACAACATTCTTTTTATAATGTTGTGCCAAGCCTATGGTGTCACCAAAGAGTCTTGATAATTCTGTTTGAGTAGGCGTTAAATAGTAATATCTGGTATCATTTGAATCAAGTTGATATTGAGCGCCAACGCCACTTTGTTTTCGAACACGACCTGTCTGGTCGCGCATGTATTTCATTTGAGTAAAGGGGCGACCTTCGGCATCAGGTAAGTAGTCTCGATGCAAAACAACTTGATCCATGCTATCACTATAATATCTTCCGGCTCCTGATTGCTTGCTTAGGGCATCTGCAATAGCTTTTTCATGATTTAAATAATTATAGGGCGCCAGGCTGGAATTAACATTGAACTCCGGTTTAAAAAATAAATTATTCTCACTTCCTTGAACGGGCGTAGGTAGAATTTGAATAGTCGGACGTCCCTCAAGATCATAGTCTGTTTCCGCTATCAACGATGATTTTTCGTCATTGAGATAGGTGATCGTTTGCCGAGACCGCAGGGTATTATCAAAATATTGAATGACTTTTTTTGATTTTCCATCTTCAGCGAATGATTGTTGCATTTGCCAATGTGCATCGGGTTCGAAGGGGAATATAACATTTGGTTGAATTTGACCCAGATGGATACCGGTAAATACAATATTCGAGTAATTCCCCTTTACATATGCATACTGATTTCCAAAAAGATCAGAAGCTGTACCGATAGCCCTTACTCGTGTGTACAACTCCCCTTCAGGATAGGTCATATCTACAGAATATTCATTACTACATGTGCGAACAGTGATGGCCCTTACCCAATCAACAAATGTATTCATCCCGAATTTGTCTAAATAAATGTACTGTAGTTCATAGAATTGACTGCCTTCAACTAAATCCCATTCTAAATCAACTCTTGAACGACCCGTCACCGTTGAAGGGCTAGAACCGGAAATAGTTTTTGCGTATGAAACAGCTCCTTTTAAACTAGGAATGATTAAAGGATCAAAATTTTGGATCGCATTATTTCTCATTCTAAGTTCGAGTCTGACATCTTCGGGAATTGTCCCAACCAGAACTAAATTGCTAATTTCAAGCAACAATTCAGCATATGAGGTGTCATCCACAGAAAGTAAATCTACGTACCGATAATCATTCGAATCCGAAAGGATAATCAAATTTTTGGAGCCAATAGTGATGTTGCCATCAGTCAACGCGGCCGTCATTGAAATCGACCAATAGTTACTTGAGAGATCAGTAAGCTCTTCTCTACCATATATCAATGCAACCTCATAACGAAGCCCGTTCATCCAAGATGAATCACTTGGCGAGCTAAGCCGCATCAATGGATTTTGACCCAGATTTATCTTTGCTTGAACTTCAGCCCAAGGAAGAGTTTGTATTACAAGTGCATCATTTTCTGGCTGCTGAGAAAGACTGTAATTCAACCCAAAGCACACAATGAAAAATACAATATATGGAATTCGCCCCATCATTTTATCTCATTGAATATTATATTGTATCCAGAATATCGCCCCTTCTCTACTTGACCTGCCATAATATCATCGCGACTAAAATAATGATTTAGATTAAATCGCGAAATATGCGTCTTTGATACAAAATCATAGTCTGTAAATTTCATAATTACTTCATCAATATTGGAAAAGTCAGCTCTGTAGATTTGTGATAACTGTGTGAGAAGTCGTTCCTCGCCAATGAACTCATACTTAGCCGATTTTATTGGGCTTTCAATTTTAGGAGAAAATAAATAAATAAGTCTATTCCCATGTTTTTTACAATCCACAGAATAAGTACCTTCACTTTGCGTTAACCACTTATCCATTTCTGCTAAAACGTCTATTTTATTTTGCGACACGGCATATTCGACGATATCTAATGTCTGCGCTTCGTGATTAACTAAAACCGTGAATTTTTTCGCAACTAATCGTTCAAAGTCTTGATCCAGATACAATACTTGCCCATCATGCCAGACTATGATCATATGACTTGCGTCATTCCATTTGGCTGATTTTCCTTTGGTTACTACCTCGAATTTCATCGAGACATAATGTGCATCACCGAGTAGGTCTGCATAGGCATGAATAGTTTCTTGAAAGCCAGGACATGGTCCAGCTAAGAAGCCTATGAACAAAAAACTTATAACGGTGAACATTTTCATAATTCTGATTAGCGTTCAAAGTTTTTAATCAATAATATACTTTTGTTGTTCTTGAATTGTAAAAGTACCTTCTTCTGTTTCCTTACTTATTTTTATTAGCTCGCCATCCTCATCATAGCCAAACAGTGATAAATATGAGTTGTGATCTATACTTTGGCTCGGTCTTAAAAGTTTGTCATCTATTATTGAAGTAGTTATTTTGCCAGTCAAGGGCATTACACACAAGTCGTCCAAAAGCACGAAGTTTATGGTGCCCGAAGCTGGTTGATCAAACAGTATCTCAAGACGAAGTGGCGCAACGGAAAAAACCAGGTTAGCTTCCATTTTTTGATAAATGTCTTCAGCAGGCCCACTAAAATTAGTTTTCTCATTGGTAAGTTCTAATTGGGCAATGGTAACTTCCATGCCGGAATTATCGATCCCAATAACATCTGCGGTAAGATTAATGGAATTGAGATCGTAGATCGCTTCATCAATGCCGTTAACGCTCACAAAACTTTTGGCCCAAACACTAATGTGATATGTTTCATTTGGACAGGGTTGAAAACTCTCAATGTTCAGATATTGCCCCGATGAATCAATTCGGTAAGATGTATTTCCGGAATGATCAAATCCTTCTGAGTTTAGCATCAGTCCAGTACCTCTATTTGTCATTGTTGATTCGGCACCGTCATCGACGATAATCTTTTCAATTTCGTGATTCGTCCCTGAAATAAAATTAGAATAGATACAGGAAGAATTGTCGTAATCAATTTTGGCGAACTGGCCGCATACATCCAGAGTATTCGTAGTTGCATTGACAGGGAATAAGATTGCCTGACCTCCAATGTTGGTCTTCACAGCATAGCTCGCATCATATAATGTGGATGCCGGCTTGTCAATATATAGTTCACTACCTGAATTGTCCCGGACACGATGGGCTCCGAAATACCCAAAGGAAGAGGACTTATTTATTTTTTCAATCGCATGCCCAAAATTCAGACTAAATTCCCCGCCTTCATCCGACTCAAATGTAGATATACCGCCTTCCAGATATCCACAATTTTGTAACTGACCACTCACAATACCAGGATTGTCAGGATGATAATTCGTTAAACGAATACTTTGCCGATTGTCAAATTGATCAATTTTCTCTTTTGGATGTCCATGAGATAATATTGTGTTACACCTTCTGTCCGTATCCATTTCGATTCGTTTGTAACATCAAATATTCTTGGTTCATTCCAATTAAATTGATAAAATTCTTCCAGAACTCCCCGTTTAGAAATTCCAGTTGCATTTCTGATAGAATTGAATTTGGCATTATCCGCTAATCTGAATATTCCTAAATTACCACGAATGAAGTCATTCAACTGATAGGGAACACAAGATACACTATCCAGGCAATTGTTCATAAAATGCCAAGTCTCATCGTAAGTATATGCCATGGCATCCAGGACATCGTTTTTAATAACCAAATCCATGCTGCCAGACAAATTACTATCACAAGTTGTTAAAGACCATGGTTCGGTTGAAGATGTTGAACTCAATGTGGGATTTTGCAAAGCTGTCATTGACATGGCAGGAGCGGCCAATTGGTTTCTATTACCTGATCGAATCAAATTAAACTTCAATTCAAATTGATCAGGATCTGGTAAACCTTCAAAGAAAACATCTGAATTTAATAAATGAAAATAGTGTAGATTATTGACAGTAAACATATATGTCCAGCGACTTAAGGATTCTGCCGCTCCGTTTGCAGACATATTTAATTGAACAATGTATTCATCACCCTGAGCAAATTGTTCAGACATTCCGGGCCAATTCGTTTCTGCTATACCAATATATCCCGTGCAAATATTCTCAACCATTGTATCCAGAGAAGACTTAGTGAGGGTTAATTCGAGTGTTTGATTTAGGTTTTGATAGGCTGGCCCCATTCGATTATATACTTGATAAGCTGGAATCTCATAGCTGTATTGATTTTCTTCATAAATATTATTAACACGCTGCAGCAGTGCTCTACCTGTGTATGGATCAAATGCCAGATTTTCAGCTTCACTTTTAGACTGACCGTCAAATGTGACGACTTTTCTTACAATTCCTTTTCTATGAATGACTTTATTGAGCACGCCTGTTTCCACATCGCTTTCATGTGCACTTGCTCTGGGAACTCCCGTGGGAAATACGACGACAAAGAATGGCGGCACAAAAAAAGCATGGACTTGTCCAGCTCCACCGGTAGTGAGTGATTTATAAGAAACCTTTCGAAGGTCTCCGAAAACTTGGCGTGTAACACCTAATTCACCAGACCGAATATCAGGTTTTGTTGTGTCACCATTAAGAATGTCTTGATAATTCACAATGAGATCAACATTGTTATTAAGTGTCCGCTTTGTGAAACGATTTGTTCCTTCGTTGTAGTCTTCAAGCCTGTCATTATAGTAGTACTCTGTTGATGATACTACATCAGGTAATATATCCCCATTCTTTTTTTGACCAAAGTGTTTTGTGCTTTTCGGCTTACCATGCATATCATTCAATTCGATGGAATATCCCTGTGTAGCTCGATAAATGTCGCGTTGGAATCCCCCTATAAAAGTCTTAATATTGGTAGCAGGTGTTGGTGCTAGCTCAGAAATAATTGTTTTATCAAATAGCACTGGGTAGTCTTTAGCTGTGTAAAATTCGTATTTGATTTCACCCGTCGAAGTAATTCCATCCGCTGGGATGGAAGAATTTATTTCAGGAGGTAATAGTTCTGATTCTCCTGTAAATTTTCGATAATGATATTCGCTTGCCAAGCTTTTTACCTTGACCTCACTATATCCAACCTGTGCACCTGGCATATACTCCTCGTTTACTGGATGCATATCCAGATGAATCATATCCGTAGTGTTCTTTATTCGTTCGATGTATTGTTGATAATACCGATGCGCGGATTCTATGCCTCCAATCGCTGGTTCGTTGGCTGCTACGCCTGTACTTATAGACCGATCAAAACTTTGACCGTTTGCTAATTCTATAGTCTCTTGTTTCTCATACTCATAAACGTTGCCGTAGGCAGGACTATCTTCTTGGTCCCAAATATTGTCAATTACCACGCGCTCAACGCGAACGCCGCCTCCATATTTCTTCTTGTTAGGTGTATTTAATCGGATAAAGGATTTGTCTAAATCCACATTGCTTCCGTAACCATCATCGATGCAAAGCTTATAATAGTCTTTCAAAAGTTCAGGAAGTTCGTCGATGACACTTGCCATTTTGCCAAATAGTCCGTCTTCTCCATTTTCAAAAATATCTCGAACAGGTGACATTTTTGACCTAAGGTGGGTTTTGTTAAATTGCCATGCAGCCACCAGCATAGGGTGATATTGACCACTTCTTATTTGTTCTGTAACCGGTTTAATACGCACCCACCCTTTCAAATGCTCTTGATTCGATGGGGCTACGAGACCAATATCTTCACCATATTCTAATACCTTGTTTAAATAACACAGTCCCTCAATAGTTTCATAATATTGTCTATTCGAAATCATCTCCGAACTAATTTGAAATACTAACTGTTTTCCATTTTAATCTTCAATTAAATCATCGAAATATTGGGTCAAGAGAAATTCCTTTTTAGCCGCAGAGGTCGAATCACTAATAGGTTCATCTAGGTCAAAATATATTTTAAAGTCGTCTAAATTTTCATTTGAATATTCAGATACAGGTATTGTCTCTGAAGTGGATGATGCACCAAAACCACAAATTCTAATCATTTGTGTAGCTACCTTGTTTTGAACATGGGCATAGTGATCCCGGCCTACATCTATTTTTATTTCTGAACCTGAAGGCATCCTGATCGATGACAAGTGCCAGGAACGCACATTTTCTGCTTGTAAGGAATCCAGCGATGTCATTCCTCCACTGTGAGTTTGCTCGGTATAGGGAGCGAAGGTGTTTAGACAAGCATCACCGCCTGGATCCCTATAGACACCCCAGCGGTCAGCATAGAATTGATCATAGCTTTTGTTGCTATATCCATCTGCATTATAGGTAAACGTATAAGGCGTTAATGAACCGCGTACACTATTGTAGGAATTGATTTCGACCTGATGTAATGTCAATTTTCCGCCATTAGAAGCATGATTCAGCAATCCAGGACACAATTCATCATCGCCATTATTTGGGTTGTCATAATTAAAGATGACCGTTTTAATCAGGCTTTTGATGTTTTCATCGGAAGTGTTGCTTCTTCCATATCTGTATAATTCAACTTTATCCAATTTGTATGAATATGCACCATATTCTGTCGTATCAGGCAAAGAACACGAAGCACCTCTTGCATCTTCACGTTGCGAATAATAAAACTGAGCATAGTGAGTGGCTGTATAAATTCTATAAGGATAATATTGTTCTCTTTCTCCGTAAGTAAAAAATGCTTTGTTGTCGTGGTCCAGTGTATTTAAACCCCCATTGAAATATGCTCCATTATACGGGTTACGCCATTTGTAAGGATCACTTTCGTCATTCGTCCTGACATATTCAAATCGGACCCAGTGACCGTAGTCGTTGCTATTTGGTGGACCGTCACTTGGGTCATAATCAATATAGTCGTGACTGACCATGGAGGTTAACAAATGAGAATGAGCATAACCTGGCATTTGTCTGATGTCCAAATAGTCCTCATTCCTTTGTTGATCGACCTCATGATCTATAGAACGTTCGCTGCATGCGCTATTAATATTACTGATATAGTCATAGACTACTTTATTACAAGTATTCACTTCGTCTCCCACTTCTTTATAGCTAAATGTGGCTTCTTGTTGAAACGTATTTAAAACCGGTAATCCATAATGCCAGCGCATCCCCTGTTCATCGGTTATCATAAAAGCACCAATCTCATCATTTTGCTTTCGTTGATAAGATGTGCGTGACAAATTTGATTGTATAGTAGTATCGTGATTAGGAGATTCGTAAATATTAAGATCCAAATGGGGAAGGACAACATGTTGACCTACTGAATCAACATAACTTATTTCATTATTTAAAATTGGTCGAATGTGCCGACCTCTTGGCTCTCGACTATTTAATAACTGATTGGATAAGGTTAAGGTCCCTCCCGATTTTTTACGTATCGTCTGCGTCAATCTACTGCCTAATCCAAATTTCAGAGGTTCATCCAAGCCCCAAAATCGATAATCACGATGTATTGGATTCGATGCAGAATTTTCCATGATATGTCCGCAACCTCCATACAGGAAATCAAAATAATATGGCTCATCGTTACCAATCTCTTGCTTTGTCTTAAAACGCATGTCGGTGTTATTATAAGTGGGGACGTTCCGAAAATTATTTGATTCGGTAATAAGGTTAACCGTTAAATCTGCTCCAACTCTTACCAAATTTCCAAAGGCCACTTCTGCACCGTGTGATCCGCCCCCACTTAAAGTAAAAAAAGATTGATCACCAAATAGGCCGATGTCATTTCGAAATAGCTTAAAGGTGCCACGTATACCGTGTCCACTTACCGTGAAATAATCTTCTCCTGAGATCGGTGCGGGCAAGTTTACATTTCCTTTGAAAAGGGATTTGTCCTGGGTTCTTGAAAAATCCATGATCGCTTGGTCCTCGTTCTGTCCTTCACCCAAATACATACTTCCGTACATCGGACTCTGTCTCCAAACATTTTTGTATCTCAGTTTTTCTTGATGAAAAGAGCCTCCAACACCGCCAAAAGGCTCTACGGTATAAACTTCTCCGCCAGCTTTAAATATTAGAGACAAACTTTTACTTGTTCTTTCTGCCGACAACCCGGGAAAAAAAGTTGTGGGGTTTGGAAGGAGGTCCGAACCCATTGCCGATACGTTATAAGTCTTGGTTCCAGTCAATGTATTGAAACCTAATGAAAGACCGTCAACAGGAACATGAAGTCGTCCACGGTTTAGCTGAATACCTAAAGAATAATCTATTCCTTCAAATGTGCTAAACGCAGTATTGAAATTTGGCGTAATCAAGGGGTTTTCACCTATTTTGAGCTGTGCACCAAATCCAAAGCTTGCACCCGGTCCTTTGTAGCTGTTGTAAATGGCAGAAACGTCTGCTGTCAAGGCCAACGAAGGGCTGATTGTACCATCTAGAGGAGCTAATTCTCCACCAATGGTACCTGTCACCCTTACGGTTGTATTATTCTTTCTATCACGAATATGGGATAGTTTATCCCCATTAAAATCATCAGGTATTCCTCTTAGATTTCTTTGAATTGATCCGATACCAATATTCCAGCCCAAACCAACCATGGAAGCCTCTTGCTCCATATTCGTTACCGATTGATAAAATAAATTTAAAGGATAACCACCCCTGGGTCCGGGAATTTC
>CBDFMS010000023.1:0-602672 GCA_965249735.1 Saprospiraceae bacterium
CCCATTTGAATCATCGCCTCTGCAATTTTAACAAACCCTGCAATATTAGCCCCTTTAACATAGTCAGTCTTGCCATTTTCTGTCTTGCCATATTCGAGGCAAGCGTCATGGATTCCAAGCATTATATTTTTAAGTTTTTGGTCAACTTCTTCACGAGTCCATGATAATCGCAAACTATTTTGAGGACATTTCCAGGCCTGAAGTCGCTACGCCACCGGCATTCGAAGCTTTTCCCGGAGCGTATAATATTCCGCTTTTCTGAAAGGCATTAATTCCTCCGATAGTAGTTGGCATATTAGCTCCTTCTCCTATGACGAGACATCCATTTTTAACAAGAGACTCAGCATCAGCTTTATCGATTTCATTTTGCGTGGCACAAGGCATTGCGATCTGGCATGGAACATTCCATGGACGCTCATTAGGCACATACAGTGCCCCCATTTCATCCGCGTATTCCTTAATTCGACCTCTACGCTCATTCTTCAATTCCATAATCCATTCGAGCTTATCCGTTGTGATACCCGCCTCGTCATAGACGAATCCAGAAGAATCGGACATTGTTTGAACGATTCCACCCAACTCGATCATCTTCTCAGCGGCGAATTGGGCTACATTTCCACTTCCGGAAATGTTCACACGTTTTCCTTCCAGTCCATCAGAACGGGTTGTCAACATTTTGTCAACAAAATATACCGTTCCATATCCTGTAGCTTCTGGTCTGATCAAACTTCCCCCAAGAACCCCCGGCTTCCCGGTTAATACTCCGGTATGTTGACGTCTTTGTTTCTTATACTGTCCGTATAGATAACCAATTTCACGGCCGCCTACACCAATATCCCCGGCAGGAACATCTGTGAATTGACCAATATGCGGTGCTAATTCAGCCATGAAGGCCTGGCAAAAAACGCATGACTTCTCCATCAGACTTACCTTTTGGATCGAAATCCGACCCTCCTTTACCTCCTCCCATCGGCAAGCCGGTCAGACTATTCTTAAATATTTGTTCAAAACCTAAGAACTTGAGTATACTCAGGTTTACGCTGGGGTGAAAGCGCAATCCACCTTTGTACGGACCTATGGCATTATTGAACTGGACGCGATACCCTTTATTCGTCCGGATTTGACCTTGATCATCTACCCAGGTCACACGAAAAACAATAAGTCCTGTCTGGTTCAGTCATGCGCTCTATGAGACCGTAACCATGATATTTTGGATTGACTTCAATAAACGGAATGACAACATCGGCAAACTCCCGAACTGCCTGATGAAATTCAGGTTGACCGGGATTCCTTTTGACCAATTTGTTCATAAATCGATCTGAACGCGAAAAGGTGGCAGTGCTAGTTTTCATATATTACAATTTTTTTTTAATATGATACAAGTTTAGTAAAAAAAACTCCTAATATTTTGAGATTTAACATAATTTCTGGATTGACAAAATATAATTTTGCCTTCTGATGGGTAAGTGATGAGCGCTCATAGTTGCTCATTATCAATATTTTGGCTTTAACATGAAAAATATTTAGTATTCTTCGTTAAATACAACACGTTCTCAACCTATCTTTGCCGCCTCAATTACTAACAAATAAAACGTCATATGGATTTTGATATTATAATAATTGGAAGCGGTCCTGGAGGATATGTCGCGGCCATCAGAGCTGCTCAGCTAGGCTACAAGGTAGCTGTAGCCGAACGGGAGTCTTTAGGTGGAATTTGTCTAAATTGGGGATGTATTCCAACCAAGGCGCTTTTGAAGAGTGCCGAGGTATTTGACTACATAAATCACGCTTCAGATTACGGGATTTCTGTTGCACAAGTGGAAGCAGACTTCAACGCTATCGTCAACCGTAGCCGGGGTGTAGCCGACGGTATGAGCAAAGGCGTCCAGTTTTTGATGAAAAAAAATAAGATCACCATTCTTCAGGGACATGCCAAACTGGCTCGTGGCAAAAAAGTAGAAGTCACTGACTCGGAAAGTAAGACTTCTTCATACAGTGCTGACCACATTATTTTAGCCACTGGGGCCAGATCAAAAGAACTTCCCAACTTACCCATTGATGGTGAAAAAATAATTGGATATCGCAAAGCCATGTCTTTGGACAAGCAACCAAAATCCATGGTTGTTGTAGGAGCAGGTGCAATCGGTGCTGAGTTTGCCTATTTTTATAATTCCATTGGAACAGAAGTGACTGTTGTGGAATTTCTCGAACAAGGACTTGTACCAAGAGAAGATGCAGATGTTTCAAAGGAACTAGGCCGGGCGTTCAAAAAAGCGGGAATAAAAGTTTACAAGAATACCTCGGTAGAATCCGTAAACACGGGCGGTCAATCATGTGATGTGAAAATTAAAGACCGAAAATCTGGCAAAGAGTCCGTCATAACCTGTGATGTTGTATTGTCTGCGGTGGGCATCGCGCCTAACACAGAAAATATCGGGCTGGAGACATTAGGAATCAAGTCAGACAGAGGTCTCGTGGTGGTTGATGAATATTACAAAACAAATGTCCCGGGAATTTATGCCATCGGAGATATCATTCCTGGCCCAGCCCTGGCCCACGTGGCGAGTGCCGAAGGGATTACCTGTGTCGAGTCAATAAAGGGAATGAAGGTGGATCCAATTGATTACAACAATATTCCATCGTGTACGTATTGCAGACCGGAAATTGCCTCGGTAGGATATACAGAAACCGAGGCCAAAGAAGCTGGATTTGAAATTAAAGTCGGAAAATTTCCTTTTTCCGCATCAGGTAAAGCTAGCGCAGCCGGAGCGAAGTCCGGATTTGTTAAAGTGATTTTTGATCAGAAATACGGAGAATTCCTGGGAGCACACCTGATTGGATCCAATGTCACCGAAATGATCGCAGAAGTGGTAGTAGCCAGAAAACTGGAGACCACAGGACATGAAATCATTAAAACGGTTCACCCCCACCCTACAATGAGTGAAGCAATCATGGAAGCTGCTGCAGCTGCATATGACGAAGTAATCCATCTTTAATTGAAGGAAAGCAGTACATTTAACATATTATGGAATTGAGAAAAGAATACTACGAAATAGAAGACTACGGTGGATTTTTGCTACGGCTCGTTGCATATATAATCGATTCGTTGATTTTCGCTGTTGCCTATTTTATCCTGGCCGCCCTGTTCATGGGGCCAAAAATTGCAAAGTATGCAGACTTCGATGGCGATGCTAGCCCCGAAGAGATAATGACAATGTTCAATGATTTTATCATTCTTCCTTTGTTACTAGCAGTCTTACAATGGCTTTATTTTGCATTGATGGAATCATCAGCCAATCAAGCTACTTTAGGAAAAATGGCTGTGGGAATTAAGGTTACAGATTTAAATGGCGATCCAATTAGTTTTATGAAGGCTACCGGCAGGCATTTTGCCAAAATTATTTCCGGACTGATTATGTTGATCGGATATATTATGGTGATATTTACTGAGAAACGCCAAGGATTGCACGATATATTAGCAGGGGCACTCGTTCTGAAAAAAGATGTACCGCCATTAGAATAACTTATATTAAAAATCGGAAATACTTTAATTTTCGATTTTTTTTTGCATTTTATTATGTAAAATTCCGACCTCGAGAAACGGTTCTCCAACTATCTCGTAATTCAATTTTTTGTAAAAGGGCACAGCTGTGTCGCGTGCATGTAGGATAATCAAATCAATACCATTATTGAGACACCATTTTTCAGTCTCTTCGACAAGCACCTTCCCGATTCCAAAGCCTTGATACGGCAGATCCACAGCGACCTGGCGCATTTTAAGAACATTCTCTTCGACCCATTTCATGGTGAGTGTAGCCAGTAATGTATGTTCAGATGACAGCATACCAAAATGCAACTGCTTCCATTCTTGTTCTATATCAATTTTCTCAAATTGCATCCCCAATGGCGCGCGCAATAGACGATCTCTCAATTCTAACGATTGATCAAAGAGCGGGCTACCAAACGTAATTTCTGTAAAATACACGCAAATCTTTTACAGGAGTTATAAATTAATTCCTACTTGTAAACACATAAAAAGATAATATTTCTTTTGATTATCTTCGAAATCAAACGAAAACCTCCCCTGCTAATAAAATTGAAGTTGCAAACGCTTGATAATTAATATTTAAATCTACCTGCTCGGAATCAAAGTAATACAATAAATTTTCAGTCGGCATGTTGCCAATCAAATCATCCTGAGCCATCGGACAACCGCCATATCCATTTATAGCGCCGTCAAATCGTCTGCAACCACTATTATAAGCTGCTTCAATTTTTTCCTTCCAATTGTGTTTTGCTGTGTGCAAATGTGCTCCTATTTCAATATTCGGAAAGGATGGAATTAATTCAGAGAACAAGTAGGAAATATTAGATGGATTACTTACTCCTATCGTATCAGAAAGCATCAGGATTCCAAATCCTGAATCTGCCAGTTTTTCAGTCCATTGTTTGACAATATCTACATTCCAGGCATCGCCATAGGGATTGCCGAAGCCCATTGAAAGATAGATAACTACTTCTTTGCCATGTTCATCTGCAAGCATTTTAATTTCTTTAATGCGCTCAAGTGAAGTGGCAATGGATGAATTTGTATTCCTTCTTTGAAATGTTTCAGAAAGAGAAAATGGATAACCAAGAAAATCAATGATATCTTGTTGGCATGCATCCTGGGCACCGCGTGTATTAGCTACAATGGCCAATAATTTTGTATTACCCTTGTCATCTTTTATGGCTTCACAGACCTCAGCGGTATCACGCAGTTGCGGAATAGCCTTTGGAGAGACAAAGCTTCCGAAGTCCAAGGTATGAAAGCCCACCTGGAGCAGGGAGCGGATATATCTGATTTTATCTTCTGTGGCAATAAAATCATGTATACCCTGCATTGCATCTCGGGGACATTCAATAATTTTTATCGGCGATGGCGCAATTGTCATACAGTTACGAAGGTATCATTTTGTACAATTTTAACCTTAGTAGATAACTTAGGCAAGTTCATCAAAAAAAAGATTACATAAACGAACCATTTTTGATCTTTGTGTTTGTAATGTGCAATGACTAAGGTCTGTATTTAAAGCGGATCACACGACATTCTATACTCTAATCTCTAATCTTGAACGTATGAAAGACTTTTTGAAATTCACCTTTGCTTCTTGCCTGGGCGTATTGCTCGCCACTCTTGTGTTTGGCATTTTCTTTTCCCTGATTGTAGGGGCTTTAATAAGCTCGTCAGCAAGCGGTGCGGAATCAAACAAAAATATCCGATCAAATAGTGTTCTGGCCCTAAACCTGAACAAAGTTATGCCGGAATTGACCAATAATACAAGCAACAAGGAGTTCGACCTGGATCACCCTGACATTTTAGGGCTTCATGATGTGTTGGACATGATAGAGCACGCTAAAGACGATGAGAACATAAAAGGAATCTACATCGACGGAGATGAAATTATTACCGGGATAAGCAGTGGTCGCTTATTACGAAATGCTATTCTAGATTTTAAGGATTCAGGAAAGCCTATTGTATCTCATGCCAACAACTATGGTCAAGTCCCCTACTATATGGCTTCTACAGCCGATCAAGTTTATCTCAGCCCAACCGGCTTTATGGATTTTCGCGGATTTGGTGCCGTGAATCCTTTCTTCAAAGGAACTTTAGATAAACTTGGCATAGCAATGCACGTATTTTATGCCGGTGATTATAAGAGTGCCTCTGAACCATTCAGACGAACGGATATGAGTGATGCCAACCGAGAGCAAACTCGAGAATTTCTCAACAGTGTCTATAGCCTATTCTTAGAAGACATAGCCGAACATCGGGATGTAAACGTGGCAACACTTACAGAAGCTGCTAACAATTTATCTACCTGGAATCCACAAGCAGTCAAGAATAAAGGCCTGGTTGATGAGTTGGGGTACAGATCGGATGCATTGGACAAGTTAAAGGAGATGATTGAAATTGAAGAAGATGACAAAATGTACTTGGTTGATCCGGCCGACTACTATCTATCCTATACAGAAAGTCGAACTGGAAATAGTAGCGAGCGCATTGCAGTAGTCTTTGCGGAAGGGGAAATTCGTGATGGACAAGATCAGGAAGGGTTAATTACCGGTGATAAGTATGTTGGCATCTTACGAAAACTTCGAAAAGATGACAAAGTCAAGGCTGTCGTCCTTCGTGTAAATTCTCCGGGTGGTAGTGTGATTTCTTCAGATGACATCTGGCATGAAGTGGAACGTATACAAGATGCCGGCAAACCTGTTGTGGTATCGATGGGTGACCTTGCCGCTTCAGGGGGATACTATATATCATGTGGCTCTGACAAAATATATAGCCAACCCGGCACAATCACCGGTTCAATTGGTGTCTTTATGATGATCGCTAATACCCGAAATTTCATGGAAGATAAATTGGGTATCAGCTTTGATACTGTCGGCACGGCGAAATATTCAACACGCATCAATAGCATTTATGCACCTAATTCAGAAGAAGGATCTGCACTTCAGGGGGCAGTTGACAATTACTATCAAGTCTTCTTAAATCGTGTGGCAGAAGGACGGAATATGAGCGTGGAGGACGTGCATAAAATAGCACAAGGACGTATCTGGACTGGTCAAAAAGCGCTCGAGCTTGGACTGGTAGATGAAATTGGAGGACTGCCTGATGCAATTGCGGAGGCGGCTTCAATGGCTGAGATTGAGGACTATCGAATTTATGAATATCCCCAACTCAAAAACCAATGGGAACAGTTACTTGAAAGCTTTACGCAACCAGATAAAGCCGTCAAATCGGGAATTGATGAAAAATTGAAAGCATTCATTCCATATTATGATTTTTATGGGTCATGTCTTGAAAGCAAATCACCCCAGGCACGCTTGCCGTTGATTCTGGAATATTAACGAGGTCAAAAGCCTGAGCTTAATCTTCTAGGAAGAAAAATTTGTTTTCATCCTGATGACATCAGTGATGACAATGCTGACTACATGATCTATCGTGCACATACCGTCTATGCACGCTGTTGCTTTTTTGTTCCATTTTTCTTATTCTTACAGGCCTAATATATTCAACTTATGTCAAGAGTAAAATTAGTTTCCTGGAATGTCAACGGGGTGCGTGCATCCGTAAAAAAAGGATTTGTAGACGTTCACAAGTCATTCGATGCGGATTTGTTTTGCCTCCAGGAAACGAAGGCGCAAGATCATCAAGTGGCCGAAGCACTGAGTGCATTAACCGACTATTCAATTTACTCTAATAGTGCTGAAAAAAAAGGATATTCAGGTACATGTATTATTAGTAAGGAAAAACCACTTCACATTATGCCCGATATCGGTATTCAAGAACATGATCTTGAAGGCCGGGTACTGAAAACGGAATTTGAGCAATTCAATTTAGTTAATGTATATGTTCCGAATAGCGGGTCCGGGCTTAAACGGCTTGACTATCGGGTCCATTTTGACGAAGCATTCAATGAATATCTTTATGAATTGACACAGGAAAAACCATTGATCGTAACAGGTGATTTCAATGTCGCTCCCACTGAAATTGATCTCGCTCGACCAAAGCCTAACTATAATAAAACAAGTGGATTTACGCAGGCAGAAATCGATGGTGTAGAAGCACTCTACGGCATCGGATTATTTGATGCCTACCGACACCTGCATCCCGACAAGGTTCAATATACTTTTTGGAATCAAAGATTTAGAGCACGAGATAATAACGTAGGCTGGCGCATCGATTATTTTTTGATTTCTAAAGATCTGGAGGAAAACTTAGTATCCTGTGACATTCACGATGATGTTATGGGATCAGATCATTGCCCGATAAGCCTCGTACTTGATTTTTAATTTGAATTTCTGTCTAATGGCTTAGTGAAGTCATCACACACGTAATCATAATGATCTCAAAAGCCTATTATTACCAACACATTACTGACCATTCAATCGCCAGTTGGTTAATTAATTAACCCCGTAAATCTTGGCTACAAAAACAATCTATTACCATTAAAATGAATACGAGAGTCCATTTGAAAGTGCATAAACTTCTTTAGGAACATCAACCGGTGGCTCGGTATCCAATAAATAATTGAATGAGGTTGTAAATTTTAATTTCTCGGTAATGGAAAAATCGAGTTTGACCTGACCGCTTAGACGTAAATCTGAAAAATCCAGTAGATGAGGTTGTACATACCACGTGGTAGAAAATCCGACATTATCAGAAGGATGCCAGGATGATGAAACATAGGCACTCACACGATTGTCATAGTGAAACTCTCTGGGTTCAGTAACTTCTTCATATTCGTACATATAAAGCGTACCTTGATATAGGTTGAAATTCTCTTTAGAAATTAGTTTTAACCGTGGCCCGGTTCCAAACAACACGCGCTGCTCCAGATTTAGAATTTCATTGTATTGAATTTGTGTAAATACTTCCCAACGAAGTATTGGTCCAATTTTCCGATTGTAGCGAAAATGGCCAAATCCTTAATTCACGAAGGTTTCGTCACCGGCTTCAACGACAGATACATTACCTATAAACAAGAAAAGTGATTTAGCCGTTTTGAATTGAATGTGCGCTGAAGTCGAAAGCGAATAAACCGTCTCTACATTTTTAGCCAGTCGAAAACTAAGGTCTGCACTTCCCGCCCAGCCTATCGTATCAGTCACGATTCGTTTCTGTTCAATATTGACAATAGCCTGGCTATCAGCATCAGGGCTATGACACAGGAATATGCTGATACAGATCAGTACGAAAAAATCGATACGACACTTCATGGTTATGCAATATAGTATCTAAAACGCAGTAGAGGTATTCAACTTCACCACAATATTTTTAAGAAATTCCTTGTAAATGTTGTGAAATCATTCAAATAAAACTGCCCTTATTGAAAAACATACGACAGACCAATCAGCAAGATCAAGCCTTCTCCAACATCTTCGCCTTGCGTTTTAATGTTTATTTCTGATCCGAAGGATAAAGTAGGCTGCAGGAAGTTGTTTCCAGATTTGATTGGATAACTGATTCGCACGGTTGGTTGCAATACGGTGACGTCCGAAATTCCAGAAACGTGATTTGGACCACCAATATTATTTTGCCACTCCAGGTTATTACGCCATAGATCGCATCGCGCGCCAACCATCCAATTTAATCCTCGAATTTTTATTCGGCGATCATATCCTAAAGAGCCTCCCCAGCCATCCCCTCGTTCATCTTGATGCAATCCTGCATCACCATGTCTAATATAATTGTAGCCCAGACGGACGTGAATAAAACTTTTTGGACTAATTTTTTTATACCAAACAACGCCGGGAATAATTCCTGTCGGGTAAGCTTGAATTTCGGGTCCAAAGCCATTATTTTGGACAAAGGTACTATCCTGCCCTTTTGACAATTGAGTACATAAAAAGAAGAGTGAAAATAATATTACATATCTCATCTACACATCTTTCTCAGCGATTAAACCAAGGTCTTTCGCGCGATCATTCCATTTTTCACGCGCTAAGCGCTGTAAATTTTCAACATTATCCGACTCGTCAGTGATTTCTAGCCCTAATATGGTTTCAAAAAGATCTTCCATAGTCACCAATCCCACGAGTGACCCATAACTATCGACAACAACCGCTAAATGGACCCGTCGCTCGACTAAAATATCGAAGAGTTCGGGTAATGGTAAATCGTCCACAACAAATTGCACCTCGCGTTTGATGTCATGTAGCAGAAGATCGTGTTTATCTTCGGCTAATGCGGTGAGTAAATCGTCTTTGAGCACCATTCCTGTGATTTCATCCTTTTCTTTGGAATAAACAGGTATTCTCGAAAATCTGAGCGGTTTAGTGTTTTTATAAAATTCGATTAATTGAATCGACTCATCACCTGCAACAATAACCGTACGAGGTGTCATAATATCCCGTACTGTCAATTTGTCCAATTGAATTAAATTTCGAATGATAGTCGATTCGCTCTCGGCTATCGTTCCATGCTTGACGCCTTCATTAGCCATGGCAAAAATATCTGCCCGACTCAAGACACTACGTCCTTTCTCATTTTTCAAGCTTCGTGTAATTCGTTGCGATATCCAAACTAAAGGAGCGAGGATTAACAACAAAATTCGCAGACTATAGACTGTGAATGGAGCCAATCTATTCCAATAATTCGCGCCGATTGTTTTTGGAATTATTTCGGATAATATTAAAATAGCTAATGTCATGGCACTAGCCACAATAGCTTCGTAGGTCAGTGAAAAAAGACCCAAATTGACAGAATGCGTTCCAAATAATTTACCAGCTTGCGCACCAACGCCAATAGCACCAACAGTGTGAGCAATGGTATTTAACGACAAAATCGCTGAAAGCGGTCTATCAATATCCTGCTTGAAAGCTTGTAAGGTTTCTCCCAATTCATTTCCTTCTTCACGAAGTCTCCGGATATATGTGGGAGTGATAGAAAGAATGACCGCTTCCCAAATTGAGCAGAGAAAGGAAAACACAATAGAAAGCAGGAAAAAGAGGACTAACAATGTCATGACGCAAATATAATGATTGGCATGAAGCCACTTCGATGACTTACAAAGCAAGAAATTTGATTCACTGGTAAATTTGGCATTGTGGGGATAAGATGTGTTATGAGAATAATAGACTTTACAGGTGTCGCTCAGCGTGATAACTCGAACGTACCAAAGGACCGGATTCAACAAATTTGAATCCTTTGTTCATGCCAACTTCTTTATATAGTGCGAACACATCCGGATGAACGTATTCCTCTACCGCTATATGCATGGGTGTCGGTTGTAAATACTGGCCAATCGTTAATACATCACAATCGTGCATGACGAGATCGTCCATTATCTTAAATATTTCATCCTTGGTCTCACCAAGACCCACCATCACGCCACTTTTCGTGCGATGACCTAATGCCTTCGTCCGCTTAATTTGTTCAAGCGATCGTTCATATTTCGCTTGTGGACGCACCTTCCTGTAAAGTCGCTCAACTGTCTCCATGTTGTGTGACACTACTTCCTGACCCCCTTCGACCATGCGCTCCAGCGCTATCCAGTTGGATCTGGTATCGGGAATAAGGGTCTCGATGGTGGTATGCGGGGAATCACGTTTAATAGCCGCAACAGTCTGATACCAAATCTCGGCGCCTTTATCTTTGAGCTCGTCGCGATTAACAGAAGTAATTACGGCATGTTTTACCTGCATTAGGCGAATCGCTTCAGCAACACGGCGCGATTCATCCTCGTCATATTCCGGTGGTCTGCCTGTTTTCACAGCACAAAAACTACAACTACGTGTGCAGGTATTGCCGAGTATCATGAATGTTGCAGTTCCGGCTCCCCAGCACTCACCCATATTTGGACAGTTACCGCTTTGGCAAATCGTGTGCAACTTGTATTCATCGACAAGATGACGAACGCGCTTATAGTCTTCACCAATAGGTAATTTGACGCGTAACCATTTCGGTTTGCGTTTACGCTCCGATTGACCGTTGATTATGGGTAAGTCCAGCATAGGTTCACGAAGTTCTTAAGTCGAGTGAAAATGAAATTTACTTGCGCTTTCCGAACTGCAAATTTAAGTAAAGGTTAGCAAAGACAGGGGAATTGTCCTCGATGGCCAGTATTCCGACTTTCTGAAAATAGAAGTCAAGCATGACTCCAATTTCTAGGGCTTTTACGTACTTGTCATAAGCTCCCCACGCAAAATGTGCACCTCCCTTCAAATGTCCACCAAATATGAAATTTGTTTCACCTAATCCTTTCCAAAATCCTGCATAGCCATCGATGAAATCGGGATCCAGGAAGCGATCATGATTGGCTTCGGAATATTTCACAACCTCTATTTGAGGTGGTCCTCCGGAAGATTCAGCGCGTAAATCAAGGTAATATGGCTTCAACATTCCTATAGAAGGGCCGAGCTGATAACTATATCCCACCGCCACACCCTTGTGTTTGGCTTTCTCGGACAGGTATCGTTTCACCCCTTTGCCAAGCCGCAGAGCGAAAAAGCTATTTTTCTTGCCAAACACATACGGGCGACTTAAAACATTGAATTGATTGATTTGATTGTCAGGACGATGCTCTTTTGGATGCTTGACCATGCCAAAATCCAGGTGATAATAAGTCGTCTTATAATACGTCTTAATATCTCCAAAGATGACCCCAAAGCCATACCCTTTCGTATGCAGGTAAAGGTTCATAGCAAACTCTTCATCATAGACAACACCAACATCCGTTGACTGGATTTGCTTCGGTTGCAAGGTAACTTGAGACGCCGCAACGTAGCTGAAGCAAAGTGCCCAGATAATGATAAGAACGCGCATATGATTAGTGGTTATACCCATACATTACAATAAAATTAATAGTTTCGTTCAAACGGCCATAGGAATTTTGTCCAAAATCCAAATTAATACAAACATTCGTAGTACTCGTATGGAATATGTGTGCGATTTCATTTTTGGTCATATCCTAGACTGCGAGTGGACTCTAGTGTTTAATCCCACATATACCGAAGAGATACATATTACAGCCGATGATGCTGCCGGAAGTCTTTCTTTGGTCAATTCAGGTCTATTAACCGAAGCACATATCGATGTTAAATGGAAGGCTCTTCAAAAAGAGATGTTACTGGCTCTCAAGAAATCCCCCCGAGCTACCTGGTTAAACTATGATTTACTCGCTCTTGTTTTTTTCCACATTTCTCGTTACGAAGAATATATCGATGTTGAACGAGATGAACATGGCAGATATTTAGCGCTTAAAAGCTGCTTACATGAAACGGGATTCATCGAAACTCCAATTGTCGATCAAGTAGTACGTCGAATCCAAGATGAGCTTACAAATCAATTTAATTTAAAGTTTCAAGAGAAACTACCGCGTCTCATCTCCACTATCGACGTCGACTTCCCCTGGTATCGAAAACATCTTAAATTCCCATATTACCTTCGAAAAAATAAACATAGTGGAGAAGAAGATATTTATGACACATTCAATGAAATAATAGAAGTACATAAAGAATCTAATCACATTCCAATTTTCTTTTTTTTAATGGGTGGTTCTCCTCCATTTGACAAAATAAAGCGATATAAAACTACACCTTACAGAGAACTGATTCAACGCATTAAATCACAAACAAAAATTGGAATTCACCCGTCTTATCACAGTGCAAATGATCGTGCAACCATGTCCAAATCATTTGATCAATTTCGATCATTGACAAATGAGCGTCCTCTCCGATCGCGACAACATTACTTACTCTTGACTTTACCTCTGACCTATCGGCTATTGCTACAAGCCGGAATAGAAGAAGATTATACGATGGGTTATGCCGAACGTGTAGGTTTTAGAGCCGGAACAGCACATTCTTTTTATTGGTATGACCTTGAAAAAGAAGAGAAAACTTCTTTGCTTATCATCCCATTAATAGCCATGGATGTCACGTTGAAAAACTATCTTGCCATGACACCTGATGCACTAAGAAATAAATTGATGGAATTGAAAGAAACCATTCGGATTCACGGTGGTAATTTTTCAATATTATGGCACAATAGTAATTTGTCAAATATAGATGGATGGGCCCCGTATAAAAAAATCTACTTTGAATTTATCAAAAATTTTAACGGACAATGCGTAGTTTAATTTAGAGCGTACAATCTAGTTTACTAATTCCAGCAATCTGGTATGTAATTCAATACTTCGATCACTAATCGCATCTTTTTCAATTAGATGATTGTCTGAGCGAATTAAAAGCTTTGTTTCGAACATTTCATCGTATGGTCTTAATGTAAATTCAAACCCCCAGTTGGTAAGTTTTGAAGCCAACACCGATGACATTTCCATAATTTTATCAAAATCAATAACGACCAATCGATGCGTTCCATGTTGCTCAGCAAAATTGATAATGCGTTGACAATGCAAGACGTACATGCGATCATATCGGTCGGTGTGCTCAGCAACTTTTGCCATGTACTCGGCATGTTTGATTGGTCCGGTCACTTCGTCATTTCTCAAAAGACACTTGTTGGCCTCTCGGCGGAGGATTGAGTTGATTACAGTCAAGGGATGTCGAACAGGTATTAAATAATAGGCTGAGGGAATAATCCT
The DNA here is from genome assembly GCA_965249735.1 of Saprospiraceae bacterium. Lineage (GTDB taxonomy): Bacteria > Bacteroidota > Bacteroidia > Chitinophagales > Saprospiraceae > JANQSS01. The sequence goes on from CBDFMS010000023.1 coordinate 14,094, forward strand.
GGTCCAAAATTCTAGAAACAATGTCGCACGGGGCTGCTTCCATCCCCATTCCTCAAACCGATTGTTGCGATTTGCACAAAGTGAAATCGCTCTCGATTCATGTTCATCTGCATAGATCAATTCCTTGTCCTCATGGATGTACATGGAGGTATCATTGTAGCGAAGTAAATCTTCATGAAGCTCCAGAAAGTCCAAATCCTCAAAGTGACCCCTGACATTACTAGGTGTTGCTCCGGCAAGTTCGTCTCCAATGAACAAGCCGCTGGCCTGAAACCAACTGGCGATAAATGAGGTCCCGCAGCGATGCATGCCTGTAATGATCAGTTGTCGATGACTTTCCAAAATTTACTTAATTTTGATAGTTGAGTATTCGACAAAAGTATAAGAATCAGTCGACTCTTTTCAATCAATCGTAACGTGGAGAAAACAACTGTGAGAGAAGGAACTTTGTCAGTCATTTTATTGGCTTATTTCAGCGAGAGCAGACTTGTTGATACGACTCAGCAAATCAGGTCTGCCTTGGAGGGTGAATCAATACCATTCGAAATCATTATCATGGACGATGGATCGACTGACCAAACATACAATATAGGCCTTGCTTTAGAGAAACAAGATCCTCGCATCAAAGCATACCAACTAAGTAAAAACTATACAACGAACTATTCAAAATTTGCCGGCCTTTCTATGGCGAACGGTGACTGTGCGGTGTTTGTACCGGATGACCTTCAGAGATCATTGGATACCGTAATCCGCATGTACAGACATTGGCAACAAGGAGAACAGATAATCGTGGATTATCGAACCTCCAGGGATGATGGGTTCATAACAGATTTTTTAGCCAGACGCTATTATAAATTGATGAATAAATACTCAGCCGTAAAATTTCCTTCAGGAGGATCTGACGGCTGTCTAATGGACCGGGAAATTATTGATTTGGTCAATGAACGAATTCGTCCGATAAATACCTCATTAATGGTCGAAGTCCTACGCCTTGGATTTTCACCTTTCTTTATGCCGGCAGAACGTCCTAAAGCTGAGGTTACATCCCGTTGGACATTCAAGAAAAAATGGCGCCTTGCAAAAGACACCTTTTTCAATTCTTCATCTTTTCCGATTCGAATAATTACATACACAGGGGTGATAACGTTTCTCTTCTCATGGATATTTATTTTCTTATTAATCTACGTCAAGTTGTTTGCTAATAATAACCTATTTGGAATTCGTGTTCCAGGCTGGACCACTTCATTAGTAGCCATCATGTTATTTAATGGATTAAATTTAATTTCAATGGCTATTGTAGCAGAATATATTTGGAGAATTTTTGAAGAAGTAAAAAATCGCCCTGGATATATTATAAAAAAGAAGAAAAAGAAATGAAACAAATTCCTTTTTTCACCTTTCGTCATATGCACCCTCCCCTTCGCAATGAAATGACAAAGGCTTTCCAAGACTTCTATGATAGTGGCTGGTATGTACTTGGCGAAGGCTTGAAAAAATTTGAAAAATCCTATTCTCAGTATAGTGGCGTACGTCACACGATTACAGTTGCTGATGGATTAGATGCACTGGTATTAGCCCTGCAAGCGCTGGACATCGGTCCAGGTGACGACGTTATCGTTCCATCACACACGTATATTGCCACCTGGTTGGCTGTCAGTCAGATTGGTGCCAATTTGGTGCCGGTAGAATCCGATGAAAGAACATTTAATCTAAAAGCTTCTGCAATTGCACCTGCAATTACGGCAAACACCAAGTGCATAATGCCCGTCAATTTGTATGGCCAGGCATGTGAATTGGAAGACATAATGTCACTCGCTAATCGTCATGGAATCTATGTAGTCGAAGACAATGCTCAGTCTCAGGGTGCAACTTATCGAACTCAAAAAACCGGTTCCTTTGGTCACGCAAACGGTGTCAGTTTTTATCCCGGAAAAAATCTGGGTGCCCTCGGAGAAGCAGGAGCTGTCACAACGAATGATGATAATATAGCAAAAAAATTGACAGCATTAAGAAATTATGGATCACACAAAAAATATCACAATTTGTATTTGGGTCGAAACGGAAGAATGGATGAACTGCAGGCTCGATTATTGGATATTAAATTATTGCACCTGGATGATTGGAACCAGCAGCGTCAACAAATCGCAAAACAATATGATAGTGCCTTAAGTTCTTCAATAAAAATTAAAACTCCGAAAATTGATCCGGAAGCGGTCTCAGTTTATCACCAATACATCGTTTTGTCAGAAGAACGTGATGCTCTGCAAGAGCATCTATTAAATCACGGTGTGGGTACCATGATTCATTATCCTATTCCTCCCCACCTGCAACCGGCCTATGCTCATCTGAATTGGAAACAGGGCCAATTCCCTATCGCAGAAAAACTCGCAAATACGATGTTGAGCCTACCAATATATCCCGGATTGACTGAAGAAGAAGTGGCGTATGTGGTGAAAATTATTCAATCATTTTAGCATTTTTCCATCCTGCCATTTGTTCTTGGAATAATTCGAAAAGACCACTGAAAAACTAGCGGTCAGATTACAAAAAATAGCTACTTTGCGGGGATAAAATCGACACATCTCATGGAACATATGTTATCACAGCGCGTCCTCTCAATTTCTGAATCTGCTACATTAAAAATGTCCCGTTTAGCGAATGAATTGCGCGCTAAAGGACATGACGTCATTAACCTCAGTTTAGGCGAGCCTGATTTTGACACGCCTGCTCACATCAAGGCGGCCGCATGTCAGGCTTTAGATGATGGATACACCAAATACACACCTGTACCCGGCCTGTTGGAATTGAGAGAGGCCATTTGCCGCAAACTCAAACGAGACAATGATCTTCAGTATGCTCCGGAACAGATTGTCGTATCAAATGGTGCGAAACAAACTATTTCAAACCTTGCTATGGCTCTTTTGGATCCAGGTGATGAAGTTGCTCTGGTAACGCCGTATTGGGTCTCATATTACGATATTGTTGGAGTAGCGCAAGGTACGCCTGTTAAAGTGGCGGCTGAGATCGATCAGGATTACAAGATTACACCTGCACAGCTCGATGCGGCAATTTCACCTAAGACCAAATTTGTCATATTTAGCTCCCCTTGTAATCCCACTGGTTCGGTATACTCCCCTGAAGAACTGAAAGCTTTGGCTCAAGTTATTCGCAAATATGAACATGTAATGGTTGTCTCTGACGAAATTTATGAATACATCAACTTTTCGAGTAAGCACTTCAGCATCGCGCAATGTGAAGGAATGCAGGATAGAACTATCGTTGTCAATGGATTCTCCAAGGGTTTTGCAATGACCGGTTGGCGCCTTGGCTACATGGCCGCCCCTCAATGGTTGGCTAAGGCCTGTAGTAAAATACAAAGTCAATGTACGTCTGGTGCAACATCTTTTGGTCAGAAAGCAGCAATAACCGCATTAGAGGGTGACCGCGGTCCTACCGAGTTGATGCGTGTAACTTATCTCCGACGGAAGGCTTTAGTCAGAGAAAAATTAAATGCTATTCCCGGCGTGAAAGCGAATGACCCGGAAGGAGCATTTTACATTTTTCCGGATATTTCTTCTTTTTTGGGTAAATCTGTAGGTGAAAGGCAAATCAATAACTCAACAGAACTAGCAGAATACTTACTAACCGAAGCTCACATTGCTACAGTTAGTGGAGCAGCTTTTGGAAGCCCCGGCTGTATCCGACTTTCATTTGCGGCATCTGATGAAGAATTAAAAACAGCAATAGATCGTATGGAAAAGGCGCTGCTTGTTTTGAAATAATTGTCGGTAAAAACATAATGCCGGCTCAGGCACTCCAATTTATTCTAAAAGGGACACTGTGCTAAAAAAGAGTGACCCGGAAGTTCATGTAGATAATAATTTTCAGAATTATAATTTAATGAACATAGAATTATTAGAATTTATTCATTAATAATAATTCTCCAGTTTGATCTTTTTATTTAACACCCCTCCAGAATCACACAATTTGTGATAAAATTATTCACCATTAAATTTACCACAAATCAACCTCACCATAATCTTTTCGTTTGTGTTCATTGTGATATCGATCAAGAAGTTTTTGTTGGTCAGGACTGAGTGTTGTCGCATCATACATGTTCTGTGCTATGCGTTGCCGCATGATCTCGTAAAGCGTAACAGCACATGCCACAGAAATATTTAAACTTTGAACCATTCCTTTTTGTGGTATGATAATAGGTTGATCGATTAATTCTCTGGCTTCAGCCGATAATCCATCGCGTTCATTACCAAAAACAATTACAGTAGGTTGGGTAAAATCAATGTCATGTATGGAGACTGCTTCATCATCCAGGGCGGTCCCTAATATTTGACGATCGGCAATTCCAAGATCGGTTAGACAATCATTGATTGTCAGGTGCAGAAAGGTATCCACCCATCGTCGAGCTCCTGCGGATGTTTGTTTTCCCATCCGAATCTTTGACTTTTTGAAATCTGTGGACATGACCATATGGACTTCAGGCACACCTACGGCATCACACGTTCTTAATACGGCCCCTACATTATGCAGATCGCGAACATTTTCGAGCACCACACACAGGTCGAGTTGCCGGTTTCCGGCAAGTTTTGAAAGTTGCTTTTTGCGTTCAGGAGTCATGGATCCCTTTGGTGTCAATCATTGAAATCCGGTAGAATGAAATATCTGAAATCCTTAAAGCCTAACAGGTAGACATGTTTGTTTTCATAGTATGATGGCATAATAGATCGATCGATTCCCGGATACTCTAAGATATTGTGATCTACCAGAAAAGCTGCCATACCCGGTGCTTCAAGCAGCACATGTTGGATTCCATCATTTTGTTGCGCTTTACTTATTATGTCACCCATTAAAATTGCATGACCATATCCTTCATATGCTTTTTCTTCCGGCAACGTACCTGTAATACTGTAAAACGATTCTTCGAACTCAGAAAAACTAGAACTGATATCAGGGTTCCAAAACGAGGTGAGTCGTACATCAAAATTATTAAGATGACTGTAAAGCACTTCAGAGTTCCAATCTGTCATACCGTACACAATACTTTTTTCGTGCAATTCATTAAAATCCAGAAATCGAAAAAAGTCATGTATTAAATTAATATCTCTGGTTACAGGAACGATAAACACTTTTTCCTCAGGATCTTCTGTCCATTCGAGCATTTCCAACTCCTCCAGTTCCTCCATGTTTTCTACAATAAAAGTCTCTAGTAATTCTTCAGAACCTGTTATTTCCTTATAAAGACGATTTATTTCACCAATTCGACTCTCCTCTTTGCGACTACCAAAAAGTATCAATTGATCCGAATTAAATTCTTGAAGTGCATGTTTTAGAATTGTCAAAATGTGCGCATGAAATCCTGGATTTAATTGAACATAATGGCGATTTTCACCAATAAATCCTGAGTTTAATTGCCATCCGTTTACATAGGTAATCTCTTGTTCTTTGGCAAATTCAGCAATTGTGCCTACTTGAGATTTCCCTTTTCCTCCAAAAATATAATTAACTCCATTATTTTTTAACTCATCCAAAATCTGATTTAAATAATTCTTGTCTTGATGAGAATCCTTTATAACGACTTCCAATGGAACACGTAAATCTTCGATTTTATCCAATCCTAGTTTTACCCCAACATAATAGTGAACAAGTGCTTCATGACGTGCCGAAATTTGGCCACTCTCGAAATTCATAGATTCTGTTTCAAGCGGAAGTATAATTGCGAGTTTATTCTGACTGACTTCTGTTGAGACGTCAATATCTACATTGTCATCGATGTCAGCATCCACGATAATGACTTCATCGTCTACCGGGTCAGACCATTTTATTGTATCGACTGTAGGTTGGCGAGGATGATCGACTTGGGGATCAGTTGTCGTCTGAGTCGTTTGTTGTAATGTTTTGCATTGTAGAAAACAGACGGCGACCAAAAGCAACCAGATACTATTCCCATTCAATCGTGGCCGGAGGTTTTGTACTGATATCATAAACGACTCGATTAATCCCATTTACCTGGTTAATTATTTTTGATGATATTTCGGCTAGCACTTTATAGGGTATATCACTCCATTCTGCGGTCATACCATCCGATGAATTAACAGCCCTCAAAGCTACTACTTTCTCGTATGTTCGCTCATCGCCCATAACACCAACGGACTGTATAGGTAATAATATTGCACCGGCCTGCCAAATTTGATCATAGAGGCCATGCGCTCTCAATGATTCGATATAAATATGATCGGCTTCTTGCAGGAGTCTGACATTTTCTTCATTGATATCACCAATTATGCGAATTGCCAGTCCTGGACCGGGAAACGGATGGCGATTCAAAATATCCGAAGGGATGTTTATCTCATTACCAATTTTACGGACTTCATCTTTAAACAAACTACGCAGGGGCTCTATAATATTGAGTTCGAGTTTTTCCGGTAGACCGCCAACATTGTGGTGCGACTTGATTGTCACTGAAGGGCCGTGTACACTTACGGATTCTATGACATCAGGATAAATGGTTCCTTGTCCCAGCCATTTAATCTTTTTCTCATGTAAGGCTTCTTCTTCAAAAATTTCTATAAAGAGCTGTCCAATAATTTTTCGTTTGCGCTCGGGATCTTTGACACCTGCTAGTGCGGTCCAGAATCGATGTCGAGCGTCTACGCCGTGAATATTAAGACCAATGCGCTCATATATTCGCAATACCTCGCTGTATTCATTTTTTCGCAGAAGGCCGTTATCAACGAATACACAATGCAGTCGGCTACCCATGGATTGATGAAGCAGTGATGCCGCCACGGTAGAATCAACACCTCCTGAAAGAGCCATTAATACGTGATCATTTTTCCCAACCCGATCTGTGATCATCTTGACAGATTCCTGCACAAATGAAGCCGGGGTCCAATCCTTTTCCAAGCCTGCAATTTTGAATATAAAATTCTGAAGTACTTGTTTTCCTTCAAGGGTATGACTGACTTCGGGATGGAATTGCACACCGTATAATTTCGTACCATATTCTGATTTATACTTATAGGCAGCGATTGGGATATCATTGCTGCCTGCCAATACCTCGAATGTTTCAGGCAAAGACAAGATACTATCAGCATGTGACATCCAAACCTGGCTATGATCGGCTACTTCCCGAAATAAAATGTCTGTAGTAAGTTTGTCAAGATGTGCTTTCCCGTATTCTCTTATCTCCGAAGATTCTATACGTCCACCGAATTGATGCGCTGCAAGTTGTGCTCCATAACAAATGGCAAGGACAGGACAATGCTTCAATATCTTGTTTATATCAACGTGGAGAGCATTTGACGCTAAACAGGAGAACGGACTACCGGATAAAACAACAGCTCTAGCTGATGGTAGAATTTCTTCATAACGGGAATAAGGAATGATCTCACAATACACACCCAACTCACGAATTTTTCTGCCGATCAGCTGTGTGTATTGGGAACCAAAATCAAGAACTATAAGTTGCGCTTGCATATTATCTCAGTCCCCTGCCTGTTTTTACAATTATTCCCTCGGAAATCAGATCTCTCATCACCGAATCCAGAATACCATTGACAAATTCTTTGCTTTTGTCAGTGCTATAATTTTTTGCTATTTCTACGTACTCATTGATCGTTGCCTTGGTAGGTATTGACGGAAACTTGATCATCTCACCTACTGACATCTTAAGAATGATTATATCCATTTTTGCCAGTCGATCTACCTCCCAATTTTGCAATTTGGGTTTGATGAACTCCAATATTTCGTCTTCTTCCTTCAACGCCGCAAGCAAGAGGGACATACCAAACTCTTCTGTCGTTTGATCATCAGGTTTGAATTCATCGAAGAATCTATCGTCTCTTGGCAATGCTTTAATAGTCTTTTTCATTGCGCCTGAAATAAGGGACTTGTCATCCAACCAGGAATGATACTTGTCTTCCAATATCTCCTCAAACAGTTCCTCTTTTCTTAAAAATCGATAGAAATCCAACAACCCGTCCTTGTCTGTCATCTCCGGATCGCTGTTACTGTAAAATTTAATATAGGATTCCTCCTTCGCGTATTTTTTATAGATCTGTCGAAGAATATCAACATCGACGATATCCTTGAACTTCAATTGTTTAAATAACTCCTGCAGCTCCTCATTATTCTCAAGACTTAGCATGAGCTTGTTGTTAAACAACCTGTCAGTGAACATCTTATCATGTTCAGATGGAAGATGTTTCTTTTGTCTTGTTTTCAGGTCTGCCAGACTTTGATGAGCAATTCCAACTAAAAGATACAATGAGAAAATATACAGATCATAGGTATCATCCAGCATCTGGCGATAACGTGCAATGATACTAGCATCCGAAGTTTCGCCAATAATACTGCGACTGTATAGTAGTTGTAATATTTTAATCCTTACGTTTCTTCGACTAAGCATATCTCAAGGGTCAGTGCATCGAAAGACAAATAAAAGGAATATTCACCTAGTATTCCTTATGGACGCATTAAAAAAATTAATTATTTATCGAAGAACTTTTGATCATATTGATCTCTTCCACTGTAGGAAGATTTTCTTTGTGCCATTTTCCAATGACTACACCATCTTTCATTAGCATTAGACCAGGGTTAGAACGGATAATGGTCTTCAGTAGAATATCATCCGCCTTATATAAGACCATGTTGATGTCGAGTTCATTTTGCAGGGAAGAGAGGATGGCATCATCCGCACCTCCTAAAAGTCCTACAGTGACTATTTGCGACTCGCGAATTAGGGGCAGGAGTTCTTTTGTGTAATCTCTCAGATAACTTTTATCGAAATTGTAATGGGGACCTTTTTCCTCTCTTTTATTGACATCTGCCGCAAACTTGACGATCTCCACTTCATTACCGGTCCCAGGAATTGTGTCAAAACCGTAGATCGTATCCACCTTCGTAATCATCTCATGCGTTAATTCATATGGCAACTTGTATGAAATAATCCAAAAGCGAAACTCTGGTTCGCCTAATAGTTCTTCACTGATATCATAGCCATCAGAATCTTCGACAATAAACTCACTAAGTTTTGTTGGAGTAAGTTCCGGCTCAGTTTTCAATTGTTCAACAACTTCCCAATCGGATTTTGGATAGTTTTTCGCAGCCTCGGCCAAATACACCTGTGTGCTCAACTCTACCAGATTCCCTGATTCTCTATTTTTAACTACAAAGCCGACAACCTCGACATTATTTGTCGCATCCAATTCTGCTTGTCGCTGGTCTCGGATATTTACACCTTCCCGAAAGGGTCGAAAATCTGTGTGTGGCAAATCCCAGGAAAAATTACTCAAACAATACCAGATCAATCCTATTAATGAAGCCCCGACGAGAATATTTCTGGTTTTCGGTGAAAACAAACGATGCATATCGCTGTGCTTAAATACAAATATCAATGAGGGCATTAATAAAACGACATCCTTAAAAAAGGAAATCTTTGGCTCTATAGTCAAAAAATCTCCAAAACACCCACAATCGGTAACGCGCATATTTGTCATGTCGTAAGGTCCCCACTTGCCGAAACTAAAGAAGTTCTCTCCAGATGGCACATACCCTGTTAAATATGTGAAACTAGTCAACACGGTAAAGAATAAAATAAGCAGTAGAAAAATCCAACTGGCCAGTTTAGCTCTCGCACCCAGGACCAACATCAACCCTATTACAATTTCAAGCACGATCATAAATACACTAAAGCCAACTGAATAATCAGACAATAAAGGAAATAATCCCGCTAAAAAATTAAATGATGTGTCTTCAAACGTACCTTGAAATTCAGCAAAATATTGCTCCATTTTAAACGCTGTTCCCATTGGGTCAACGGCTTTTACCCAACCAGAAAATATAAATAGAATGCCACAAAAATTTTGCAAAAAAGACAATACAAAATTATTAATACGTTTTGTCGTAAAATACAATCCACCTGTCAATGCAAGTGATGCAATTGCTACCCAAATTATAACTCCAGTAAATGTCATATTTCTCTTAATTTAATCAATGGTCTCTCTCACTCAATAAAATCATTGCAAAAATTGCATAATTAATAATATCTCGAAATCCAGCGTCGATATCCTCTGACACTTCTACTTTCCCAAGATTATCTTCAATAGATCGAATACGAAGCAACTTCATCAAAATCAGATCTGTCATAGAGGATACACGCATGCTTCTCCAGGCCTCTCCATAGTCGTGATTTTTTTTGATTAGAAGATTCCGAACCTCAGCCTTCTGTTGGTCGTAACGCATGATGATATCCTCAGAATCTGTCAATTCCTCAAATTTTTGGCGGGTTAATTGAATCAATGCCATGATGCAATAGTTGATCAATCCATAGTAATCATCTCGAATGTCATCGCCCACCAGCTGTACCGCTTTCTCTTCGATGCTGCGTAACCGTGCAGCTTTAATGAATATCTGGTCAGTTAGCGATGTCGGACGGAGAATCGTCCAGGATGCCCCATAGTCTTTGTTCTTTCGAACAAAGAGTGACCGTGCCTCATCAAAGATGGCATCATAGGATGAAAGCGTGTCTGTAGATTCGGTTTTTTGATTCAAGTTGTATACGTTTGTAGCCTGCTAATAATTTGCAGAACAGTTCCGCAAATTTAGTTGGATTAAGCTTTTATCCATCTAATCATTCGTTAATATTTGTTATTGAATTCTAAGTATGGGTTACTTGGTGGGGTCGGTTGTTCTTAATTCGTTGATTGTAATCATCTTTCGGTACTATCGTCAATTTGGAATTAACAACTTTGCTGCCATTGTAGTCAACTATGTGGTCTGTTTCATAATCGGTGTGATCGTGACAAAAGGCGAAGTGCTGAATGTCACCCAAATTCCAACAAACTGGATTCCTGTCTTACTCTTCCTGGGAAGCTTGTTCATTCTAACGTTCAATGTTGTGGCCGCCACCGTGCAAGCATTCAGTGTAACCGTAGCGACACTTGTTCAAAAAATGTCCGTCATTCTTGTCGTAATTTTTGCCCTACTCGCGTATAATGAGCCGCTAAATTTTCTGAGAATCCTGGGACTTTTAGCTGGTTTACTGGCTATTTTCTTGATGAGTGGTAGACCCGAACAACCGCATTTGCTTCGAAAATCATGGATGGTACTGGCGCTGCCTATTGTCGTTTTCATCGCTTCCGGTGCAGTCGACTCCACATTCTTGTATATGAATCGCTTAAACTTAACGCCTGGGAGAGAAGGTGCGTTTGCCGCCTACCTCTTTGGAACAGCAGGTATATTAGGGATGCTTTATTTAATATATCCACTAATGAAGGGAAAACGGTATTCCAAAAGGGACATAAGTGCCGGTATTGTCTTAGGGATACCTAATTTTTTTACAGTGTATTGCATTCAAAAAATGCTGCTAACCGGCATGGATGGATCTGTTATTTTTCCTATTCACAACATAGCTATCTTAATTTTCTCCGCTATTTTAAGTAAACTGTTGTTTAAAGAACATTTTGCAACCATCAAATATGCCGGTATTGTATTGGCAATCACATCCATCCTCATGCTCGCATTAGGTAATTGATTCAACATCTTTATGACGGAAGTAGCCGGAACATATCGAACAATTACACAAACGAATGAAAGTCTATTTCGAGATCGGGGCAGCAAGTTCCTGGGCTATGCTTTTCCTGTCCAAAGTCGGAGTGAGGTGCGTGACTGTATCGACATATTGAAAGAGGATCATCCAAAAGCCAGACATCATTGTTTTTCTTTTAGAATTGGGGGTTCAGGTCAGGACTATCGCATATCAGATGATGGAGAACCGGCAGGGAGTGCAGGTCAGCCCATTTATCAGCAATTATTGAGCTTCAATCTCACAAATATTCTAGTCGTTGTCGTTCGTTATTTTGGCGGTACCAAGCTTGGCAAATCCGGACTCATAAACGCCTATAAAACTGCATCTTATGAGGCCTTATCTCAAGCAAATATTGTGATCAAACATCTATCTGCGTTCTATGAAATAAAAACGAATTATGACCATTCGGCCATACTTTTGAGTGCATTTAAGTCAAAAGGAATTGAAGTGACTGACGTTAAATACTTAGACCAGGTCATTTTCGATCTTAAGTTAAGGGCAACTGATCATCATAATCACTTGAATCTGGCCCTGATGCATGGATTGCGGTTGCAGGCCGTAGAGATGTTGTCACAGATATCAGAAGAGGATCTCACCATTCGTTTAATTGATATAGAAACATGAAAGTAATCGGCATTACAGGTGGTATAGGTAGTGGAAAAACAACAATTTGTAAGTTGTTTGAATGTCTGCATGTGCCTGTCTTTTATGCTGATGAAGTCGCGAAAGAAATCATGAGAACAGATCTCGATGTACAACACGATATTACTACTGCATTTGGAAAAGATGCCTACCTGGATGGCATGCTCAATCGATCATTCTTAGCTTCAGTCGTCTTCAATGATGCGATAAAACTCTCCACATTAAACAGTATTGTGCATCCAGCCGTTGGACGTGCAACACAATCCTGGAACGAGGCAAATGCTTCCTCTACCTATGGATTAAAAGAAGCAGCAATTCTTTTCGAAAGCGGATCACACCGACATGTGGAGAAAGTCATTAATGTCTGGGCACCCTTAGAGTTGCGGATTAAACGCGTTATGAAAAGAGATGGAGTTGAACGTGACGAAGTACTCAAACGGGCTAAAAATCAAATCAGCGAGGGGCTCCGCTTGTCGCTGTCTGACTTCGTCATTGAAAACGATGGCAAGCGGTTAATCACACCTCAAGTCATGCGAATTGATCGGCAGATCAGAAGTTATATCAGTACGTGAATATGTATCTTTGCAGTTGAATATTAAAACGACCATTTCAATGAATACTCAAGTCCTGTCCTCTACTGAATTGATGCAACTGGAAGATCGCTACGGCGCTCATAATTATCATCCCTTGCCTGTTGTTCTGGCCAAAGGAGAAGGTGTTTATGTTTGGGATACAGAAGGTAAAAAGTACTTTGACTTTCTCTCCGCATATAGTGCTGTAAATCAAGGCCATTGTCATCCAAGAATTATTAAAGCACTTGAGGAACAAGCTAGAACGCTTACACTTACTTCCCGTGCTTTTTATAATGATATGCTCGGTAGATATGAGCAATATATGCATGAGTATTTTGGATACGACAAACTACTCCCCGTCAACACAGGTGTTGAAGCGGTAGAAACGGCGATCAAACTATGTAGGAAATGGGCATACAAAGTCAAAGGAGTAGAGAACGATAAAGCCAAAATCATTTTTGTAGAAGAAAACTTTCATGGTCGAACGCTGGGAGTCATTTCAGCATCGACTGACCCGGACAATACAACTGAATTCGGACCCTATCTTCCGGGTTATGAAATTATCCCATACAATGATCTGCAAGCATTGGAAAGTGCCCTGGATGATCCTAATGTAGCCGGCTTTATTGTCGAACCAATTCAAGGAGAGGCCGGAGTTGTCGTGCCGGATGACGACTATCTAAAAAAGGCATTTGACTTGTGCAAAAAATATAATGCGCTGTTTATTGCAGATGAAGTCCAGACGGGAATAGCCCGTACCGGAAAGTTGCTATGTTGTGATCATGCCGACATTCGCCCAGACATTGTTATTTTAGGTAAAGCATTATCCGGAGGAGTCTTCCCGGTGTCTGCCGCTCTGGCGGATGATGAAATCATGCTGTGTATTAAGCCTGGAGAACATGGGTCTACATATGGCGGAAATCCTTTGGCTTGTGCCGTAGCGATGGAAGCGCTTGAAGTCATACGCGACGAAAATCTTGCCGATAACGCCTTGAAAATGGGTGAAATTTTCACCACAAGGATGGAACACCTCATACAAAAGACCAACCTGGTCACTAAGGTGCGGGGTAAGGGATTACTCAATGCCATCGTGATAAACGATACACCAGACAGCAAGACAGCCTGGAATATTTGCCTAAGATTACGTGACAATGGTCTCCTGGCAAAACCTACGCATGGAAATATCATTCGTTTTGCTCCACCATTGACCATGACGGAAGATGAGTTGCATCAATGTTGTGACATAATCGAGCGGACGATACTCGAATTCAGAGATTGACTCGAACTCAGAGTTTAGCGACTATTCTATATGAAGGGTTGTGGTTGTATCCTACCTTCACAAAACGTATAAGGCATTGACTTGAATCGATGTGACCCAGCATTTTTCCTTGTCAGGTTATCATCTCGTCATATATTTTAGCTAAGAGCCACGCAATAAAGTCTTTTCATATTACATAAATCTATAATTTGTTACCTTTACAACAATAATTCACTGTCCACTCAGTTAGTTGATCATGTTGAAAAAAGGTAGTCTTTATATCATCCAGGTCTGGATACTTCTTATAGGATTTAATCTAATCGTATCAAGTGGGTATTCCCAACTGTCCATTCCGCGTAATTATGAAACAAAAGTATTTGAAGAAGGGCTTCAATTGTATGAAAATGAAGTATATGGCTATGCTTCAGATCGCTTTGAGGCATTCCTTTCCATTCCGGTAGAAGATCGAAGTCCGGCATGGGCCTCAAATCATCTTTCAGCGCTATTGCATAAAGCCTTGTGCAACTTATGGCTTGAAGAAAACCAGGCTGAACATGAACTCGTAACATTGGTTCGCACTCATAAACCGGCTCCGGTGGTCTACGAAGCTGCGATGGAAGTTGGCAACGCGCGCTACAACAAAAAACGGTACAAGCAAGCTATTGAATATTACGACCTGGTTGATTTGAATGTAGTAGATCAGGACATCAAAGCAGAAGTCGCCTTCAAACGTGGATATTGCCATTTTGTGCGAAAAGAATTTGATCTCGCCGCTAATTATTTAACTCAGTCCGCAGCCTATCGCACCGTTTATTACTATCCCTCAAATTATTATTTGGGCATGACTTCTTTTTTCAATAAATCTTATACGCGAGCTGCAGGATATTTCGAAAAAGTATCTTCCTCCAAGAAGTACAAGACTTCAGTCCCCTACTACCTGACTCAAATTTATTTTACTGAAGGAAATTATCAAAGAGTCATTAGCTATGGCGAGAAGCAGCTTAACACGATTGATGTCCAAAAGTCGGACGAATTAAAAAATCTTATAGGTCGGAGTTACTATGAATTGGGAGATGAAAAACAGGCACTGAAATATTTTAGAGCGTATGAAGAATCCGAAGCTAAGTTTACAGCATCCGATCATTACCAAGTTGGTTATCTCTATTATAAAGACGGAAGTCATGACGATGCCATAAAACACTTAAAAGAAATAGCGGCCCTCGACAATGAGACCGGTCACCAGGCCAATTATTATCTGGGACACAGTTATATTAAAAAAGGAAATAAAGAGGCTGCCAGGTCGGCATTCGCAAATGTTAAACGCATGACAGACAACCTCAAGTTACAGGATGAAGCGACTTATAACTACGGCTTGCTTAGCGCTGAATTGAATCACGACCGGGAAGCCGTGAATGCACTCATGGAAATAAAACCCGGATCGGATTATTATTCGATTTCACAAGAAGCTTTGGCCAAATTATTTCTAAAAACCAACGATTACGACAATGCGATTAGCATTTTGGAAGAATTGGATAAGAGTAATCCCGTCTTAAAAGAGGCATACCAAAAAGTGACATTTTACAAGGGTGAACAACTTTTCAAAAGACATGAGCACCAAGCCGCACTCACCTACATCAACAAGTCATTGGATTTTGCCATCGATCCTTACATTCACACGGAAGCACAGTTTACCAAAGGCCTGATTCAACATAAAATGAAACACTACGGTGCGAGTATATCCAGCTTAAATGCACATGCCACATTACAATCCAACCGGATTACAGAAAGCACACATTTAGCCTCCTATATTCAGGGTTATAATTATTTAAAACAAAAAAAATATGGAGAAGCCAAAACCCATTTGACAAAGACCATAGAATCAATACACAGAAATAGTCCTACAATCAAATCAGCATATATTAGAGAAAATGTTTTATCGGATGCACTCGTACGATTGGGAGATTGTGAATTTTATTTTAACAATTACGATGCAGCATTGCAAAAATACAACCGTGCTTATACAGCTCAAAAATCCGGATTCGTTTATGCCTATTTTCAATCTGGTCTAATTTATGGCTTGAATAAAGATCCGATTCAAAAAATAGTTATTCTAGAAGATCTTCAAAACAAATACCCGGCTTCTGCTTTAGCCGATGATGCGTTGGTTGAAGCCAGTCGTACCTATTTACAACTTGGAAAATATGATGAAGCCGCAAATCCGTTGTTAAAACTCACTAAACAGTACAAACAATCAGAATTAATCACACAGGCATATCTTACCCTGGGTCTCATCAGCTATAATAAAGGTGCCACAGACCAGGCTGTTAAATTCTATAAAAGTGTTTTCAATTACAATCCTTCACAGAACGAACGCCAGGATGCCTTTCAAGCACTGCAGGAAATCTATGTCAACGACTTAAAAGACCCTGACGAATATGTTGCGTTTATCGAATCAATTTCCGGAGGAAAAATTGCAAATTCGGTTCGAGATAGCTTAAATTTTAAAACTGCATATGCATCGTACGTCAATGGAGAATATGCTGATGCAACGCAAGGACTCGGACGATATATTTTGAATTTTCCAAACGGGAATTATCATATTGAGGCACATTATTTCAGAGCTGAATGCGCAGCCATCGAAAAGGATTATTCAAATGCTTATCGGGATTATGTCTACGTAATTGACCAGGGACCCAGTCAATACTTCGAAAAAGGACTTCGAAAATCCGCTTTAATCGCATACAATGAATTAAAGAACTTCGAAAAATCCTATTTATACTTCAATCAATTAAGTGCGTTAAATTTAACGGCGGAGCACAGGATAGAAGCTCTGTTGGGTGCGATGCGTAGTGCACACCGGATTGACAAATCACAAGAGACTCTGCGATTAGCCGGAATGGTGCACAATGATACAGACGCATCAGCCAATGATCGACTTGCTGCTGATTACTATCTGGCAATAATCTATTATGATAAAAAACTTTATGATGAAGCCTTAGCTCCGCTGAATCGTCTATCAAAACAAAGTCAGGATGAATTCGCTGCTGAAGCTCGATACCTTATAGCCTCATCATATTATCAACAAGAAGAATTCGGAATTGCTGAAGAAATGTGCCGTTTGGCCATAAAAGAAAATGCAAATTACCCGTATTGGGTTGCCAAAAGTATTATTCTACTTTCAGATGTCCTGGTAGCAAAAGGAGACACATTCAATGCAAAAGCTGCATTAGAAGCCGTAATTGAAAACTTCACTGAGGATGCAACGCTAGTAGCAGATGCCAAATCAAAATTAAAGCGCATCACCGACGCTGAAAAGCGCACGAATGAACTTATTCAAGATTCGAAAAATGACTTAATTCAATTAGAAGAAAATTAATATGAGAAAATATTTAATTTTTTGTTTTATTATTATCGCAGGGTCAACTTCAGCTCAAACTGTACCTGATCTTCCTAGCAGCGAAATTGAAATAATCAAGGGCTTTAATGCGCGATTAACTGAAGCATCCATGCTAGACATCCCCTTACCTGCGCACACTCCAGATACGAACAGGGCATTTATTCGCCAATACAAATTATCCACTCAGCCTATTCAATTGGAATATCCGGCACCCCAAATGAAACCGCTGGCCATGCCCCGGGAAGAAAACCCAGTTGGTCACCCGTTTTATGTGAAACTTGGTTATGGAATTCAAACGAATCCCTTTGTGGAAGTGGCTCATTACTTAGTTGCTGACCGATTTAATCTAACAAGTCATGCAAGTTTTGAATCGGTGAAAGACAACAACAATGACAATAAAAAATTTCAGGATATCGACGTTCATTTCGATTCGAATATTGAATTATCTGACATGCTACAACTGAATGCGCAAGCTTCGTACTTGCGTCAAAATCGAAATCTCTATGCAACAAATTATCATCCTTTTGAACATGATACCGAGATTGTATATGACATACCTGAAGTACATCTATCAATTCAAAATGCCCTCGAAACCGAAACAAACATTGACTATGAATTAGGATATACGTACAGACATACGAAAGATAATTCATTCAATAAGGAAACAAATCACAGGTTCGAAGGGAGGGCTGAGAAACTATTCGAAGAGAGTGATATTCGATTTGAATTGCACGGCGTGGCTGAATTGAACAAGCTAAAAGGTGCTCAAGACCTCACTTTAAATAATTACATAGTTGGAGGACTCATTGGATATAATCATACTGGATGGAATCTTCGCGGTGGTATTGATCTTGCTATTTTAGATGATGATATTAAGATCCAACCACAGGCAGAACTCAATTTACTCCTGTCTCCCACTCTGCGACCATACATCGGTATGCGTTCGGGAATTGAACAAAACAACTATTATTCACTGACACGAGACAATCCCTATTCGTCGCGAACATTGGACGCTTTAAACAACGAAACAACATTGACATTCTATGTAGGGGCTCAGGGCGAAATCGAACGAGCAAACTATGAAGTCGTTTTTGGATATAAAATGAGCGAGAATAAAGCTCTTTTCATAAATAACTACCCGGATACATCAACTTTTCTGGTTGAATATGATGACATTAATACGATTTCAATCGCGATTAAAGGAGATGTAGAATTACTGGATGGTCTAAACACGGGAGCAGGTATTACATTCTATTCTTATAACACTGACATGGCGGATGAAGCATGGCATCTTCCGGGATTGTCTTGGCAATTGCATGCCCGTTATTCAAAATTACTCGACAACAAGTTGACCCTAACAGGAATGTTAAATTCTTTGAGTGGAATACAATACATGAATCCGCTAGGTCAATCAGATAATCTAAATGCGCAATACGATTTTTCTATTCTGGCTGACTACAAAATGAACAAAAACTTTTATGTTTTTCTACACCTGAATAATCTCTTCGACAATCAAAAGGAGAATTATTTCGGATATGACCGCATCGGAATTAATCCGCAAATTGGTGTGAAGGTTCAGTTGTAATCCATAGAAAAATAAATCCAATCTAGTTTCTGTTTCATCATTTGAGATGTGAATCATAATCACGTGTATCCTTGTCGTTTGCAACTTCAAAAATCAAAATGCGGACAATGACCAGTGTTAATTCTGATAATGACGCGGGTCAATACAATGCAATTACACTGACTATACTTTTGAGGCTTAGTTTGATTTAAATCAAAATGAAAAATCGTATGGAGGCTTCATCAAATCTCGTTGTTCAAGATAATACTGCAAACCCTGCACCGTTGGGGCTGCTGGGTTTTGGACTAACCACCGTTCTACTGAATTTACACAATGCTGGTTTTTTTGCTTTGGATAGCATGATCCTGGCAATGGGGATTTTCTATGGAGGTATTGCCCAAATTATTGCGGGCATCATGGAGTGGAAGAAAAACAACACGTTTGGCACCACGGCATTTACATCCTATGGTTTGTTTTGGTTAAGTCTGGCCGGATTACTCATTCTTCCGAGAATTGGCTTAGCCTCAGCAGCCAGCTCCACCGCCATGGGCTATTATTTATTCATTTGGGGACTTTTTACTGCAGTCATGTTTGTTGCAACACTGAAACTAAACGGAATTCTTCAATTTGTATTTGCTTCCCTTGCCATATTGTTTTTTCTACTGGCCATTGGCGACTGGACTGGAAGTACATTAATCAAAACCATAGCTGGATATGAAGGTGTAATTTGTGGTGCTTCTGCAATATATGCAGGACTTGCCCAGGTTTTAAATGAAGTTTATGATCGAACTGTGTTGCCGATATGGCCAGTTAATAATTAATAAACATCTATATTCTGAAATGCATCCATCAAAGATCATGAAGGTGGAGCAAGAACCTCATCAATAGAATTGCTGCCAAATACAGACAAGTTACTGTTCACTCAGATCTCCATTATAGGACTGAATGAACTCTTTATCCAATAATGGCGAATCCTTGTACTTCAATCGTAAAATATTTAACGCTTCTTTTAGTTCGGCAACAACAGATTCATAATTAGAGTCATTGTACAGATTTCTCATCTCATTGGGATCGTTCTGAATGTCATACAATTCCCATTCGTCTACGTCATGATAAAAATGAATTAATTTAAAATTCTTATTCGCGATTCCATAATGACGTTTGACGGCATGTTCCGCCGGATATTCATAGTAATGATAATACACCGCGTCTCGCTTCCATTGTTCTTGCTTGCCTTTCAATAATGGGACCAAACTTTCACCTTGCATATCCTCTGGAATTTCGATTCCGGCCGCTTCCAAAAATGTTTGAGCAAAATCTAAATTTTGTACCATTTCTTCATTTATACTACCTGCTCTTATCGCATTCGGCCACCGAAAAAGCAAGGGTATTTTAAATGATTCATCATACATAAATCGCTTATCAAACCAACCATGCTCCCCTAAAAAGAAACCTTGATCTGATGTATAAACTACAATGGTATTCTCCGACAATCCATGTTCATCCAGATATTTCAGCACTCGACCGACATTGTCGTCAACGGAAGAAATACATCCCAAATAATCTTGCATGTAGCGCTGATATTTCCATTTCATTTTTTCTGCTTCTTTCATATCCGTCCAATTATTTTTAAAAGCATTTGAAATAGAATCCATAATGGGTTGATATTTTGATCTCTGCATAGAATCAGATCGAAATAGCTCACTATTTTCAAAGAGACCTTTGTCCCTCGGATCTGGTATTATTCCAAGTTCATTTACAACCTCCGGAAGGACTTTGCAATCGTAGCTAAGTAACATATGTTTCAAGATGTTCATTTCGGCAGTTTTGGCTGCGCTACCTCGACTCGAATAATCATCAAAGAGATTCTCAGGTTCAGGATACTCCACCCTTGAAAATTTTTTAAAATCATCAGGATTTGGCCACCAGGGACGATGTGGTGCTTTGTGCAAGTACATCATTAAAAATGGCTTCTCTGGCTCTCTCTTTTTGTCCAGCCAGTCAATCACTAAATCTGTTATCACATCCGTCACGTAACCCTTTATATTAATCTTCTTTCCATTTTTTGAAATAAAGTCCGGATTAACATATTTTCCCTGTCCAGGCAAAATCATAAAATCATCAACCCCTTTTGGATTATTTCCAAAATGCAACTTCCCGAACATTGCAGTCTGATAACCAGCCGTCTGAAATAATTGTGGAAAAGTCACTTGTGTCGTATCAAATGGAGTCAAATTGTCAATTTTCCCATGAATATGTGCATGCTTACCAGTTAATATTGTTGCTCGAGATGGTGCACATATAGAATTAGTCACCGTAGCATTTGTGAAAATCATTCCTTCATCAGCCAGGCGATCGATGTTTGGCGTATTAATCAACTCGTCGCTATATGCACTAACAGCTTTATAGGCATGATCGTCAGACATTATAAATAGAATATTTGGTCTGGTTAACTCTGCCGTGTTAGAACGATCTGAAGTACACCCAATTACTAAACTCAATAGAATTAGACCTATTATATGGTACCGAAATGACTTAAGTTTAGAACATTGCATAAAAGCTAAATTTACATGTAATGTGGAGATTATACTTATTTTGCAAATAGGTCATTTATTCTTCTAAACGCCATGGTTGAAATTATACTTTCAATCTGTTTGCTATTTAATAAACCATCAAAAGCACAGCTACTTGTATACCATCGTACAAAGCATGTGCTATGACTAGTGGTAACATTCTTCGTTTATAATAAAAATAAGTACAGCTTACCAGACTTTTAATGGCAATCGTCACTACCCCATATGACCCTTGTCCCCAATGCACCAATCCCATGAGTATCGAAGTTATTAATATGACAGATACAATCCAGACCTTATGATCCGAGAGCTTCCATAAAGTGCTCAAAATGAAAACGCGGACCAATTCCTCATAGAGCGCAACTCCCAACCACAATACGGGCCCAAACCAAAGAAGTAGAAGTAGCGGATTTTCACGCAGAGATAGCATTAACCCCAGGAGCTCTTCATTAGGAATAAAATTCAAATAATTGATAATCGTTACTCGCTCTAAATAAAAAAGAGCAAAATATATTGCTGTCAGAATCATACCCCACGTGACATCGCTCGTCCAACTTGAGGGTCCCGAATTAAAATCCGCCAGATCTTCTTTGAGGAAGTACTTTTTTAAGAGCCATATGACAATCACACTTCCTCCACCAAAAAGCAGCGGATATGCAATCAATTCTGAGACAGCAAAACCTGTTGATTGATGTAGTCGAATCCATATCATCATTCCAAAGGGGATGAATACAACCACTGACAATGCCAAAATCGATTTTAAAACTTGAAGTCTTTTCCGCACAATTCTAATTTCGTGTAATACAATATACCCTTATTTTTCACCAAGAGAACAATAGATTCGTACATCAATATTTAATCATCCATGATCACAATGATCATGTCACCATTCCAGCACTAATCTCTGTGCATATCTAAAATCGCTTCTTTTATCCTGCTCATGCAATCGATGACAACCTCGTTAGATGTAGCAATATTCATTCGCATGAATCGTGCCCCTGCACGTCCAAACCAATGTCCTGCATTGATAGCAACATTCGATTTTTGTGTAATCGCTTTAAACATTTCTTGACTATCAGCAAAAACATTCCGAAAATCCAGCCAAACCTGGAATGTTCCTTCCGGTTCAATCAGGTTTACTTCGCTATCGACCAGCTCAGATCGAATACTATTCACATTGCACTCAATCGAACTGATCAAGTCTCTTAGCCAATCCTCACCAAACTTATAAGCTGTTTCTAACGCTACACGAGTCAAGGCATTCGTCCGCCCTAAATTGTACTTGGCCATCGTCTTCTTTATTGACAATCTTATTTCCTCGTTCGGAATAATGGCAATCGAATCTGATATTCCGCAAAGATTGAAGGTTTTAGCTTCAGATGTACAGACCACAATCTTGCGCCATACGTCCACTTGATTCAGAACTGAATTAAATTTATTTCCAAAGAGAATAACATCTTTATGAATTTCATCTGATATTAATAGAACATCATGAGATTTGCAAATAGATACAATTTGATGTAACTCGTGCTCACTCCAGACTCGTCCTACCGGATTATGGGGATTGCATAATATCAGCATCTTATTACTACTCTCGGCAGCCTTGTTATTCAAATCTTCTAAATCTATTTCATATTTTTGATCGACCAATTTCAGATTATTTTTAATTAATTTTCTTTTGGTCTTTCGTATAACGTCCTTAAACTCCATAAACACAGGTGGCTGGATAATAATGCCGTCACCTCTTGATGTGAAATTTTCGATTAATATGGAAATAGTCGTTGTAATACTCGGACTAAACAAGATTTGATTTTGATCTAAATCGATTTCATTCATAGAATTGTACCAGTTTTTTTGAGCAGCAAAGAAAGATTCCGGTTTATATTCGTAGCCAAATCCAGAATTTTGGACTCGTTGAATTAAGGCTTTTTGTATTGGTGCGGCAATTTGAAAATCCATATCCGCAACCCACATGGGAGTCATTTTGCTGTTTCCAAAAAGGGAATGCAAGGTTTTTGAATTCGATTTCGTCCGAGGTAAGGCATCAAGTTTGTTATCGATTTCCATTTTTCAGAATACTTTTAAAGTAAATGGCAATTGCCAGCATATAACTATTTGAGAACAGCCTGAGCTGTTCTTTCAAATTCGACTTTGTAAGTGGTAAGGATTTAAGTTTTTTATCGATATTCATTAGGTGCTCCTTAGTTTGTCTTTATCCGATAAAATATGGACGAATCACCGAATGTACATTAAATAACCACCACCAATAATCAAAAACGGAGAAGATAGCATGAGTAAGACTATTGTCCATCTATAGATCCCCCAATAAGATGCCAACTTCACTTCGCCGTCGTTATTTGGATTAAAGATGATGGGTAATTTATCCCCAATTTTCATGGTTGGTTGGCTGTATGCTATTTCTCCATTGTAAACTTTTTTGGTGCCAGCTAGGTCAACATATTCAAATGCCGGCTTGAACGCATCACCATCACTGTCCCTGATGGTTATAAAATCTATTACTTCAGCCTCTGTTCGCACACCTACCGCCATGATTTTACTCGAAAGTCGATAGTGCTTTAGTGCAAAAAAGGCTAATACCAAACCAATTAGAAAAACTCCACCATATATATATGTGTACATGTCAAAGCATTTTATGTTAGAAGAGAAAGTGCTTCATACAGAATAGCCGTATGCAGCCAATTCTGAATTTATAAATATAACAAGTTTAAACGACCTTATATTGGCAGTAAAAATCAGTATTTTAGCCATGTGAAACAACTCTTGCTTATCAGCATCCTAATATTTCCGACCTCAAGGATAATGGCTCAAATCATGTCGGAGGAAGCAACTCAAGAATATGTAGAAGAAATCATATCAAATCTGGAAGAAGATGATTTTGACAACATTGAGTTTTATGTTCAATTGCTAGAGGAACTATCTAGAAGACCAATGGATTTAAACCGGGATGACCTGTCACCACTGGCCGATGCAGGTCTAATTTCTAATGAGCAAATCATTGCATTGGATAATCACATTAATAAATATGGCCGATTGCTTGCGATATATGAATTGCAATCAATTCCAAGCTGGGACTTGAGGGCTATAAATCGAATCCGTCCATTCATTAAAGCAAATCGCGATCTTGACGACGTTCACTTAAGTCCAAAAGACTTATTGAAGGCATCGACCCTCACGCTACGGTCATATTTATCCAGAAGATTTCCTGAATCAAGTGGATACAATAGTGCTCATGACAGCATAGCACCGGCATACGAAGGGGATCCTTTTCGCCATTACATCCGTCTCAGAGCGCAATATCAATACCGATTTTCTGTAGGTATGACGGTTGAAAAAGATGCCGGAGAAGCCTTGTTTTCCAAGAGTAACAATGGATATGACTATACTTCATTTCACCTTTATGGCCAATCGGTAAATCGTGTCATAAAGCTGCTAGCTCTCGGAGATTATAAAGTAAACATGGGACAGGGTCTTATTATTCACAATGGCTTTGGCGGCAATAAAAGCGCCTATGTTACCGATGTCAAAAAAGGAGGTAAATTATTTCGTCCCCACCCATCTACATATGAGGTAAATTATTTTCGCGGCGGTGGAATAGAAGTAAAATTGGCCAAGTACTGGCGTCTGGGCGGCTTTTATTCGAATATGTTGCGTGACGCAAATATTGTAACTGACAGCGTAGGAGAAGACGTGGAAATATTGGAATTCACATCACTCCAAACATCCGGTCTTCACCGGACGCAAAACGAAATTCAAGATGAAAAACAAATTCGCTACGAGGCCATTGGAGGTCGCATTGGCATAGAGAAGCGAAAATTTACAGTTTATTTCAACCTATTACACAACAAATTTAACTCACTCCTGGCTCGCACAACCAGCCCATATAATCAATACCGGTTTAATGGGGACAAGCTATTAAATACGAGTGTAGACTATAGTCTGTCGCTCGGGCCACTTCATTTTTTTGGTGAATCAGCCTTAAGTGACAATGGGGCGATGGCACATATTGTGGGACTAAAGGCCGGTCTAAGTAAAAAGATAAAATGGGTCAGCGTTTATCGACATTATCCAAGAGACTATCAAAGCATCCAGCCGAAGTCGTTTGGAGAGAGCCGGGACGCTTACAACGAATCGGGTTTTTATAACGCCTTAGATTACACGATCAACGCAAAGTTTCAATTAAGTGGATATGCGGATTTATGGACGAATCCCTGGTTAAGATTCAATGTGGATGCTCCTGCATCCGGAGAAGAATATGTATTCAAGTTTCGATATTACAAAAAGCGAAAAATTGAAGCTTATGCCCAATATAAATACGAAGAAAAAGCCGTATCGGTTGAGAGTACAGGTGGATTTACCGGAATAGAGCGACGAAAGCGCAACCAACTGCGTTGCCATGTTAATTATAATATTAACAGATCATTGAAATGGCGAAGCCGGGCAGAATATAATCGAGTGGAATTTGAAGATCATACTTCGGATGGTTATTTAATTTACCAGGACTTTATTTACAAGCCGCTACAATTTCCACTTTCCTTTACGACTCGCTATTCCTTTTTCAGTACAGATGACTACGATAGTCGCATCTATGCGTATGAAAATCATTTACTATACAACTACAGTTTACCGGGCTTTTCGGGTACCGGTCATCGGTTCTATATCAATCTTCGTTACAAACCTATCAAACCGTTGACCTTAGAATTGCGATTTGATCAAGTATCCTATACTGATCGTACAATTATCGGTAGTGGAACAGCCACACGCCAGGGAAATCGCGTGCGGCAAGTTGCTGTTCAGTTGCAATGGGTAATAAATTAATCCCATTTGCGAACAATGATATTCATTCAAATATTTCACCAAATTATTTCCTTTTTTTAAACTGAATATATTTAATTATATAATAAGTACTTATTTCTAAGTTCTTTAAACCTGCTTAATTCAGGTTCCCATTCCTGCCGAATTTCTTTTTCGGACTTCCCTTCTTTTAACGATTGACGCAAAGTTGAGTTTCCGGCCAATTTATCGAAAAACGAAGTCTTCGTCACATAATCAATTCCGTCACCTGACAAATATTCCAGGAGAAATGATAAATCCAATGTTCTGTTTTTATAAATAGTTTTTATATCATATGTACGTAAGTCTATACCCCTGCATCGAATATTTTCGTGTTTTGGCGTCATAGCTCCCGGCATTGGTTGAGGGCTAAAGTAAAAATCACCTGCAGGAGCATCAGGTCGCCCAAGAACTTGAAATTGAAACGTTGTCCCACGACCGATACTATATTCCGTCGGTTCAAACAAGCACAAGGAAGGATATAAAAGGATGGATTGAAGGTTAGGTAGATTAGGTGACGGCTTGATAGGCAATTGATAAGTCGATTCATGGTTATAATGCAAGCATGAAACCACGGTTAGATCTAAATCTGAACATGCCGCCCACTCTTCAGCCAAAATCATCTTCGATAATTCTCCAAAAGTCATTCCATGAACAATTGGAACAGGATGCAGTCCTACGAAAGAAGAAAATTCAGACTGCAAGACCGGTCCATCGACATAAAATCCATTGGGGTTTGGGCGGTCAAGGACAATTAATTTAACTCCATGCTCTGAACAAGCTTCCATGACATAACTCAAGGTCGATAAAAACGTATAAAATCGCACGCCGACATCTTGTATATCAAATATAAGGTAATCCAACTCCTTCATAATTTCTGCTTCTGGCTTTCTTGTACTACCATATAAAGAGGTAAGATGGATGCCGGTCTTTTCGTCGACTCCATCTTCTATGTGACTTCCAGCATCTGCCTCACCCCGAAATCCATGTTCCGGAGCAAAAATATTTTTAATGTCGACATTCAGGGCAAGAAGTGTATCGACCAGGTGTGTCTTGTCAACAACCGATGTCTGATTGACCACAAGCCCGATCTTTTTATTTTCTATCAATGGAAAATATGTATCGAGTCGTTCAGCGCCGGTTAAAACA
Source organism: Saprospiraceae bacterium (assembly GCA_965249735.1). Taxonomy (GTDB): domain Bacteria; phylum Bacteroidota; class Bacteroidia; order Chitinophagales; family Saprospiraceae; genus JANQSS01. The sequence continues at coordinate 41,705 of CBDFMS010000023.1, forward strand.
TCTGCTTCAGTTAAAATCACAAATTGTTGGCTTTTTTCACTTATTCCATCGTGATTTTGATCTGAATCCGATTGACTCGTACAAGCCACCTGGCAGCTACACATGACAATCAAGAGAAAAATACTTTCTATCTTCATGACTCCAATATATATCATTTAGATATAATATGTTAGAAAAATATGCCGTAGTTGACATTGAAGCGACCGGTGGAACACAAAAAGTCGATCGCATTATTGAGATTGGAATAATCCTAATTGATGGAGATGAAATTACTTCGTCTTACAGTTCGCTTGTTAATCCGGGTATAGGCATACCACCTTTCATTACGAAATTGACCGGCATTAATAATTCTATGGTTGCGGATGCACCATCATTCCATGAAATAGCTAAGATTATTGTGGAAATGACAGAAAATCGATCATTGGTTGCTCATAATGTTAGTTTTGATTACCGTATTCTTCGAGAAGAATTCATTCGTCTGGGCTATGAATTCAAAAGCGATACGCTATGCACTGCAAGACTAAGCAAAGAGTATTTTCCTGAGATTGAACGTCATAATCTGGCCAGTGTCGCATTAGCATTGGGCATGCAAATATCTGATCGACACAGGGCAAAAGATGATGCTTTGGCCACAGCTCATATCATGTTAGAAATCCTTGCTAAAAGTCGTGGTAATGGGCACGCTCTAAAAAACATGAGCATCTACAAACGTACTTCACGCCTACCTTTTCATGTTCAGGAAGAACAGATCCTCGACCTTCCAAATATTTGCGGAGTGTACTATATGTTGGATGAGGACGATGAGCCGGTGTACATCGGAAAAAGTATTAAAATCAGAACGCGTATTCGATCTCATTTCAGTGACGGATCATCCAAAACCGAAAAGATGCATAAACTTGTGCATTCGATTAAATACCATGAAACCGGAAGTGAGTTAATGGCTGAAATTTATGAGAGTTTAGAAATCAGAAAACATAAACCATTATTAAATCGAGCAAAACGAAGAACTCGTTTTGAAACGGCCTTGTTACAGGGCCAGGAAGGAGATTACAACACATTTAAAATTAAGCACAAGACCAAGGTTAAAAATGGCGAAGAGGTGCTTCAATGGTTTTCTTCAAAAAATGCTGCAAAAGCATACATCTCAGGACTTGTTCAAAACTATGACCTATGTTCTTGCCTTTGTAGGATAAATACGAACAGCAGTGACTGTACGACTTATAAAATCGGGAACTGTGCGGGAGCAAATTTGAAACATGAAGATGCGGATTCCTATAATCTTCGGTTTGCCAATGCATTTGTAATGGCGGATAAATTGTTCGAAGATAAAATGATCATATTGGACAACGGTCGAAATGCGGATGAATATTCAGCCTTTTTTATCGCAGACAATCGCGTTTCATTTGTTGGTTATGCGCCTATTAATTCTGACTGGAATAACGAGCAGAAAATCACGGAGCAACTCGATTTTATTGAACACAATCCTGAAATTGATCGCATTGCTTATCGATATTATTATCTACGAAAGTATTTGAAAAAGATTCAATTAAAATCCATCTGATTCAAGCGGCAAGATTTTCATTTTAGTCAGAGGAAATAAGATGTCGCATATTTTCATGCATTTCACGGGCAGCCTTTGCTGAAGCAGTAGCAAAATTTTCTGAGTCATCGGCAAAAATAATAGCTCGAGAACTATTAACTAATAGACCTAGGTTTCGACTTCTTCCATACTCATAGACCAGGTCTAAACTTCCTCCTTGCGCTCCTACACCTGGAACGAGTAAAAAATGGTTGGGCGCGTATTTTCGAATGTTTTTAAAATACGCCGGTTTAGTCGCTCCGACAACATACATCAATCGATCATCTTCTGTCCAGGTTGAAGACTTTTGGATTACTTCTTCAAAAACATGCATTCCGTTTTCCAGCAAGGACATTTGAAAATCCAGACTTCCCGCATTGGATGTCAGGGCTAAAAGAATAATTGTTTTATCCTCATACTCCAGAAAAGGGCTTATTACATCCCGGCCCATGTATGGATTCAATGTAACGGCATCAAAATTAAGTTCACCAAAAATGGACTCAGCATATTTTCGAGCTGTATTGCCAATATCGCCTCGTTTCGCATCAGCAATTAAAAAATGTGATTCCGGTAATAGTTTGCGCGTCTGTTCCAACGCTCGCCACCCCTCCTTACCCAAGGCCTCGAAAAAGGCAAAATTGAGCTTGTAAGCAACACAATGTTCAGCGGTAGCTTCTATTATCGCTTGATTAAACGATACAATTCCATCAGCGTTTTGCTTGAGATGTTTAGGTAGTTTGGCCAGGTCTGGATCAAGACCTACACAGAGGAAATTCTTTTTTTCATCAACAAGATGCGATAGCTCTTTTACATTCATCAAGTTTGACCATTGACAGCTATGACAGAATGAATTTGTGGATATTTGTTTTTTAAGGTTTGTTCTACACCTGCCCGCAATGTCATAGAGGACATTTCACAGGAGGCGCAATTACCTGTCCACCGGACTTGAACGTCAAATTCAGGTGTGATATCAACTACATGCACATTACCTCCGTCAACGGCAAGATGTGGGCGTATTTCCTCTAACGCACCATTTATCTTTTCCAACCAATCTTGTTTGTCTGTCAAGGACATATTATTCAATAAAGCATTAAATATAAAATATTAGGCATTTACCTGTACAATTTCGGTCGGACTTAAATTTTTATTTCTATCATCCAAGGCACTCAGGACCTTTCGCGCAATTTTTCCAAAGTATCCGTCTTCTTGAATCCATTCCTGATCAACTTGAACGGCATGATCGCCGGACTCACGAATTGCCATAACTAAAGGCACCTGCCCAATCATCTGTGTTTCAACAGAAGTGGCCAATTTCTCCCCACCTCCACGACCGAATATATGATATTGCCTGTCAGGTAAATCCGCCGGGCTAAACCAGGACATATTCTCGATGACTCCAAGGATTGGAACATTAATATTTGGCAATCGGAACATATTCGCGGCTTTAAGTGCATCGGCAATGGCAACATCCTGAGGTGTCGTCACCAGGACCATTCCCGTTACGGGCACCGTTTGAACTAAGGTCAGTTGAATATCTCCGGTGCCTGGTGGCAAATCCACGACCAGGACATCAAGCTCAGGCCAAATTGTTTCATTTACAAATTGCTTAATCACACCACTCAATCTTGGCCCTCGCAGCACCACGGCTTGTTCAGGCTCCACGACGAAGCCGATTGACATGAGATGGATGCCTTCATCCGTCATCAGCGGGACAATTTTTGGTACACCCATCACTTTTTGTATCTCCGGGCGCTGTCCTTCCATTCCAAACATAATGGGCATCGAAGGACCATATAGATCAGCATCCAACACACCAACACTCAAACCCATAGCCTTCAATCCACGTGCCAGGTTAGCCGCTATTGTAGATTTGCCTACACCACCCTTTCCTGAGGCTATGGCTACGATATTCTTTATATGAGGTATCTGTTTTAAGGTCCGCTCTTCATTTTTATCCACCATCATATGGATATGTACTTCCGCATCGGGAAAAGCGTTTTTAAGTGCAGTTTGACACGCAAAATTCAACTCAGCGCGCACTGCCGAATCTAGATTTGAGACGACTAATTCAAAATAAATGTTGTTATCTCTGATCTTGAGATTTCGAACCCGATCTGTCTCAATGATATTACTTCCCGATTTCGGATCAGGAATTTCATATAGTATGCTAACTACTTTGTTGTTATCTATCATACGATGTCCAATTTGCTGGCCGGCTCAAAGGTAAACATTGTAAACCTGCGAATGTTTGAATATCATTCTAATCCTTGAACATCATATAAAAAGTGGCAAATACGCTATCTTTGCCATGTAAAATCCCGCAAGTTTGAAGATACACAGAGGACAAATAGATTATTCTACACTGCAAGGTCATGTCATTACTATTGGCACTTTTGATGGTCTTCACGTTGCTCACAAATCGATTGTAGATTCGGTCATTAATCTGTCCCTGGCAAAAGGATGTGAATCGATCTTAATCACCTTTGAACCACACCCGCGAAGCGTCATTTATCCAAAAGACGATGGATTAAGATTACTCACAGAATTAGACGAAAAAATTGAGCTCATACGACAAACAGGAATTGACCATCTGGTTGTTTATCCATTTACAGTAGAATTTAGCCAATTACCTCCGCAAGAATATATCGAAGAATTTATTATTGAAAAATTCAAACCGAAAGGAATTATTGTAGGCTTCGATCATCGATTTGGGTTAAATCGCCAGGGAGATTATAACATGTTGGACTACTATGCCAAGAAGCATAACATCGAGTTGATCGAAATATCTAAAAAAGAGTCTAATAAAATTAAGATTTCATCCACAACCATTCGAAAATCTCTGAGCGATGGAAAAATTAAAGACGCCAATCAATTATTAGGATACAGATATTTTTTATCCGGTGAGGTGATCAAAGGAGATAGTGTCGGAGCGTCATTGGGATACCCAACTGCCAATTTACGGTTAGGCAATCAACAAAAATTAGTACCAAAATCAGGCATCTACGCAGCCTTTGTACACGTTCAAGATGCCCAGTATGACGGATTGCTTTATATTGGTCAAAAACCTTCATTAAATGACGGCAATACAATATTTATCGAAGTAAATCTTCGTGATTTTAAAGGATATCTTTATGGTGAGCATTTAAAAATCGAACTAGTGGAGTTTGTTCGCGAAGACCAAAAATTTAGCGATCTCGAATCTTTAAAATCCAAAATCCAAGAGGATGAAATGCTTATTATAGATATTCTGGAAGCAGAAAAAAACGAAAAGTCCTGAAGACCGCTGTAGCTATACTAAATTACAATGGGTCGGCTTTACTTCGAACATTCTTACCCTCTATTATTCGTCACACACCAAGAGACATAGATCTCGTCGTAATCGACAATGCATCGACTGATGATTCAATTCACGTGATCAAAGATCTGAGCTCTCGCATACAAATCATCCAATTGTTAGAGAATTTCGGTTTTGCAGGTGGATACAACAAAGGGTTGAAGCAAATAGAAGCCGACGTCTATATATTACTAAACTCAGATATAGAAGTTACCGAAAATTGGACTACTCCACTTCTTCAAAGACTAAATTCAGATGCTCACATTGGAATTGTAACACCAAAAATCAAGTCCTATAATGACAAAAATCTGTTCGAATATGCCGGGGCATCCGGAGGCTTGTTAGATAAGTTTGGATATGCATTTTGTCGTGGAAGAATTTTCGATTCAATTGAAGAAGATCAAGGACAATATGACGAAGAATTTAAATTAGCCTGGGCCTCTGGTTGTGCCTTTGTCATACGGTCCAAACTATTCCATGGTCTAGGCGGATTTGATGACTCTTTTTTTGCACATTACGAGGAGATAGACCTTTGCTGGCGACTTCGTCGAACCGGGCATCACATTTTGAGTATACCCTCCTCTACTGTTTACCATCTTGGAGGAGGTACAATGAAATACGCTTCTCCGCAAAAGCTTTATTTCAATTTTAGAAATAGCCTTTATATGCTCTATAAAAATCTAAGTGGATGGGTAAGAATTAAAAAATTGCTGAGCCGACTTATTCTCGATGGCGTAGCTGCAATTGTATTTCTGATTGAAGGAAAGTTTATTTACATCAAATCCATCCTACGCGCTCATTACGCATTTTACACCAATTTATCCCGGCTAAATAAAACTAAAATCTCTGAATTTGAAAGAATATCCGCTCTTCGAATTGGGGCCACGGTAGTCGATGGCGAATATTCACAATCTATTATTTATAATTTCTTTTTCAAAAACAAAAAGAGATTTGACGAACTGGACTACTATGAAAAAGATTGATATATTATTTGAGAATGATGACTTTCTTGCAATTAATAAACCTCCGGGTCTACTCTCCGTGCAAGATCGTTTCAATGAAAGCCTTCACCATGTTGGCGCACTTGTGCGAAGAATTGACCCGAATTATCTCCTTGCGCATCGGTTGGATAAAGACACCAGTGGAGTCATGCTAGTAGCTAAATCTTCTGATAGTCAACGCTTGCTCCAACGGCAATTTGATGAACGTACGATCACGAAGGAATATGCTGCCCTTGTAATGGGTGTTCCACAGCATAAGGCTGGCATTATAGACCAGCCCATTTTACCACACGAATACATGAAGAATAAAATGACCATCCACAAAAAAGGTAAATCTTCTGTCACATACTGGCAAGTTGAAGAAGATTTCGAACGATACACACTTCTCCGATTGAAACCCAAAACAGGACGAACACATCAAATCCGGGTCCACCTTGCCCATCTTGGTCATAGTATCGTGGCTGACCCTGTTTATGGAAATGGAAAACCTTTCTATTTGTCATCCATCAAACGATATATGAATAAACGATCAGATGAAGTCGAACGACCTTTAATTTCAAGAACGGCTTTACATGCTGAGAAGATCACATTTATAGGAATGAATAAAGAACGAATATCCGTTTCCTGCCCCTTTCCAAAGGACTTCAAAGCCACCATAAATCAATTAAGAAAGAATAGGTAAATAAATGAAAAGTAATAAAACGAGGATGAGTAAATAAATTTAATCTATTTCATCTGCGATCATTTCCCATTCACTGTGCAGCTGAATTAATTTATTTTTAATTTCTTCATATTCCTTCATGATGACCTGAACGTCATCCTGTTCAAAAAAATCAGGGAAGGACATATCTACTTCTATGGCTGACTTCTTTTCTTCCAACCTCACAATTTTTTGCTCAACGGATTTAAGTTTCTTCCTCAGTATGTATTGCTGGCTCTTGTTTTGTTTTACCTCACTGATTGGTTCGACTTCTTCTTCTTCCTGGGTTTCAGCCATTTCCAGTGAGCGCATATTGGCGGCTTTTTCTCTTTCCAAGACGTAATTGATATCGCCGAGGTAGTTCGTCACTCGTCCATAATCAAAAAAATAGGTGCGACTTGTTAGCTCCGATAAAAATGTCCGATCATGGCTAACAACAACTAACGTGCCTGGATAGTCTACCAGCGCTTCTTTTAAAACTTGACGAGCTCTCATATCGAGGTGATTGGTAGGCTCATCCAACACGAGAAAGTTACTACGTGAAAGAATCATCAGTGCCAACGCAAGTCTATTTTTCTCACCACCTGAAAGTACACGTGTCTTTTTATGCACGTTCTCACCGGAGAACATAAAGGCTCCAAGAAGCGACCGGAGTTCACCTGTAGTAAGTCCTGAACCAGCCATTTCTACAGTTTCCAACACACTCAATTTTGGATCAAGATTGTCTGACGCATATTGATCGAAATAATAAGGTTCAATCTTATATCCTATTTCAACTTCTCCGGCACTTGGCTTAAGTTGTCCAACCATGATCTTGGCCATGGTCGATTTTCCAGTACCATTTTTTCCGACAAAGCCGATTTTTTCTTGTCGTTCAATCGAAAGATTGGCATTGTCTATAACGACATCTTTTTGATTGTACGAGTGATTGATATTCTTCATAACCACAGATTGACGCCCTCCTGTATGAAATTCCGGCCAACGAATGTTCATTGCTCGTGAGTCGATTTGGTCGATTTCAATACGCTCCTCTTTTTCAATCATTTTTTCGATACTCTGCGCCATTTTGGCTTTTGACGCTTTAGCACGAAATCGGTCCACCGTCCGTTGCATTTCTTTCAGCCTTTTCTCTTGATTTAAAAAAGCCGACATCCTCTTCTCCCCGGTCTCTTCTTTGTGAATTAAGAACCGATTATAACTGCCTGTATAATCAATTAATTTACGATGTTCAATTAGCCATATCCGTTTTGATACATTTTGTAAAAATTGAGAATCATGTGATATGAATATAACAGAGCCCTCATATGAAGAAAGCCATTTTTCCAACCAAATAATCGAATAAATATCAAGGTGATTCGTCGGCTCATCCAAGAGCAATAAATCAGGTTGCATGAGCAATAATCTTCCCAACTCAGCTCTCATTTTCCATCCCCCACTGAATGTACTCAGAGGATTTACCAATTCATCCTGCTTGTATCCGAGTCCATCAGCAATTTTCTCGGCTTGCGCTTCTAATTTGTTCGCACCTGAGAGTCGCTTTCGTTCCTGCCAATGATACAGGTCCTGGGCAAGATCAGTTTGTCTTTGCCAGTCATGTTCGGGGACATTTTCCAGCTCAACTTCGATGGATTGAATTTTACTATCGATTTCATTAATATCCTGCTGAGCAGTTTTAATATAGTCCAGTAAAGCCATGTCTTCGGGAAACTCAAGATCCTGTCGAAGAATTCCCAATGCTTTACCACCCTGCCAATCAAGTTGCCCTCGATCTGGAGATAATTCTTCCGTGATAATTTTAAAAAGAGTCGATTTTCCGGCACCGTTAGCACCAATCAAGCCGATTCGTTCCCGTTCGCCGATAAAGGCATCAATGCCTTCAAACAGGCTATCTCCACCAAATGCCAGGTGAAGGTTTTTTAATTCAAGCATATGGGATCCGGCATTTGAGCGATGACCGAGTAGTTTCTACCCATATTATGCGTAATCTGACGCCACAAGGCCTTCGGTCGGGATTTGAATAAATAATTTGCGTGCATTTGACTAAGATACCATGTGCCACCTTCCATTTCGTCCGACAATTGTCCTTCAGACCAACCCGTATACCCTACAAAAAATCGAATATTTTCGGGTTTGATCAATTCACTTTGAATAAGGAATTTTAATTTTTCAAAATCCCCGCCCCAATAGATTCCAGACATCACTTTAATACTTTCTTCCAGCATGTCACCAACATTATGCACATAGTGAATGGTGTCAGTTGACACAGGCCCTCCAAAGAACACTTCGGAACTAAATTCAGGAAAGTCAGAGACCAGTTGATTGATCTGCATATTCAATGGTCGATTCAATATAAATCCCACTGTCCCATCAGGTCGGTGGTCACAAAGCATAATAGCAGACCGCCTGAAGTTTGAATCCATCATAAACGGTTGAGACATCAGAAGGGAACCAAGTTTTACTCGATTATAATTTGAATTTTGTGCTCTCATAGATTCTAAACACTTTCAATTTTAATTTTTCTATCGATTCGTTTTAAAAATCCGGATAAAACTTTACTGCCGCACTCTGTAAACTGATCATATCCGTCGGCGATCATATTTTTCATTGTATCGGTCCAGCGAACGGGATTAGTGAGTTGGGCAATCAGATTTGCTTTAATAGCTACCGGATCAGTATAAGGAAGGGCATCGACATTCTGATAAATGGGACACACCGGCACAGAAAAGTCGGCATTTTCTATAGCCTTTGTCAATCGATCCTGAGCCACTTGCATGAGCGGAGAATGAAAAGCACCTCCAACTTGCAGAATGATTGCACGGCGAGCGCCTGCTTCTGTTAGTCTTTTTGTAGCCTCTTCAACGGCTGGCACTTCACCGGCTATTACAAGTTGGCCAGGGCAGTTGTAGTTAACAGGAACAACTACTCCATCGATATCTGCGCATATCTGTTCGATGACATCATCATCCAATCCAACGATCGCTGCCATGGTAGATTCCTGCATATCGCATGCCATTTGCATAGCTTGCGCACGCTCTTTGACCAATACCAGCCCTTCTTCAAATCTCAAAGCGTTGGCTGCGACCAATGCTGTGAACTCACCTAGTGAATGTCCGGCCACTCCCTGAGGTTTAAAATTGTCCCCCATCAATTTTGCTTTGAGCAAGGAATAGATGTACACAGCTGGTTGTGTGATCTCGGTCTCTTTCAATTCTTCAGCGGAGCCTTCAAACATGATATCCGAAATCCGATGACCTAGTATTTCATTGGATAGTTCGATTAGATCCCTGGCAAGCTCTGAAGTCTGATACAGATCCTTACCCATGCCGGGAAATTGAGAAGCCTGTCCGGGAAATAGGAATGCTTTTTTCATGTGTGTTTAGTTCTTTTCTTAACTCAAGTTAGCACCTATCAAATTTATAAATTCATTTCTTGTTTGGACCTGTTGAAACTGTCCTCTGAAAGCCGATGTCGTGGTTAGTGAATTCTGTTTTTGCACGCCCCTCATCATCATACACATATGATGCGCCTCGATCACAACGGCTACACCTAATGGCTTGATTGTTTCATCTATGCAGGTAAGAATTTGATCTGTTAACCTTTCCTGTACCTGAAGTCTTCGGGCAAAACAGTCGACCACGCGAGGTATTTTGCTGAGTCCTACAATATGACCATTTGGAATATAGGCTACATGTGCTTTTCCAAAAAATGGTAGAATGTGATGTTCACAAAGAGAATAGAGTTCGATGTCCTTTACCAGGACCATTTCGCTATAATCCTCTTTAAACATGGCCGACCTCAATATGCTTACCGGATCTTCCTCATATCCTTTGGTCATAAACTGTATAGCCTTAGAAGCACGCTCCGGCGTTTTTAGTAATCCTTCACGTCCAGGATCCTCATTGAGCTCTCCCAGTATGTCCAGGTAGTGAGCGGCGATACGTCCGGTCAATTTATCAGCATTCAATTCGTCATTGTCATTCATAGCGATGTCCATTTATTCTTCAGATCCAAAATACTCAGCATAGATTGTATCAGTCTCCCAAAGCCTTATCCGGTGCAGTTTTATTTCACCCAAATGTGGTCCGAGTTCATTCCAAATTAAATAAACCAAGTTTTCTGAAGTTGGTTGCAAAGATTTAGGAATGAAATCAACATCGAGATTTAAATTTTTATGATCCAACTTCTCAATAATGCTATCACGAACGATTCTTGACAGTTCTTTCGCATTGATAATGAAGCCTGTAACCGGATCTGGTTCTCCTTTGACGGTCACATGCAATGTGAAGTTATGGCCATGCCAATTACTATTGGCACACTTTCCGAACACCTCAAAGTTTCTTTCTTCGGACCAATCCGAAACCCAAAGTTTGTGTGCGGCATTAAATTTTTCGATTCTAGTAAGATATATCAAGTATGAAGATTGTTTGGTCGATGCAAATATACTTCGAAAGCACCGAGCGGCGAAGTCATCTGACAATTCGATATTGAGTGGGTCTAGCACTTCCTATCCGGCGCCAAAGCATCATGACATGGCAAAAAGATTATTTTCACCTTTTCATCAGTATCATAAGTGGTTTAATCGAATTAATAGAGATTAAAATTCAGTAGTTTACCACCTTTGAAGTAAAATCAGCACTTGGAAGGAACCAAAACGAATAGCACATCTTCACTTATTGAAAGTATACAACGGTTGTTCAACAATCGTCTGTTGCGTTCAATCTTTTTTTGGGGCATGCTCATGGGTTTCGTGCTTGTGATAGACGATACTGCAACATTCAACTTTGGCAAGATATTAAATGCGGCTATTCTACTCTTTTTTTATTGGCTTGTCGTCAATATCAATTACCAGTACTTAATACCACGGTTCTTAAACAAAAAGAAATTAGCAGTTTACGGCCTGTTGTTATTGATCGTAGCAGGGATATTGGCACCTTTGCGCTCTGTTCTATTTGTGGTCATCAGTCAAATCTTCGACCCGAATTTGCATTATGATTTCGGAGAAGGGCTAATTGCTGTCTTTTTTACACTTGTCATCGTAGGAATAATAAGCGCTGGATTAAAAATATTTTCGGATTGGTTGGTCTATACGCGGGTCAAAACAGAAATGGATAAACAAAATATGCAATCCGAGTTAAAATTTCTTCGTTCTCAAGTCAATCCTCATTTTTTATTTAATACGCTAAATAGTCTGTACGCACTTACATTAAAAAAATCTGATCGCGCTCCTGAAATAGTAATTAAATTATCTGAAATGATGCGCTATATGTTGTATGAATGCAACGAAGCGAGTGTTCCATTATATAAAGAAATAAACTACTTAAAAAATTATATCGAATTGGAGCGATTGCGCCATGGAAGTCACATCGATATCGAACTCAATATTAGTGGAGATGTCAATCAGCAACAAATTGCACCCTTGCTCTTCATTCCATTTATCGAAAATAGTTTTAAGCACGGAATAAGTAAAAAAATTGACGATGGCTTTGTCCACACAAAACTAGACATCACAGCCAAAGGATTGGATTTAGTTGTAGAGAATTCCAAGGCTCCAGCTGTCCCAAATCCCGAGCGCAAGATCAGTGGTGGCATCGGACTTACGAATGTTAAACGTAGATTGAAGCTCATCTACCCTGACAATCATACGTTGAAAGTCACGGATGCACCCCATAAATTTAAAATTCACTTAACTTTGAACCTAAACAAACAATATAATGATTAACGCCATCATCGTTGACGACGAACCATTAGCACAAGAAGTGCTGGAAGCTCATTTGTCAAAAATTCCAGAAGTCAATTTAGTTGCTAAATGCGATAATGCTATCGAAGCACGCGAGGCCTTGAATACAAATGACATCGACCTGATGTATCTCGATATTCAAATGCCACAAATAAGTGGAGTTGAGTTTGTCAAGAGTCTCACACATCCACCTGCCGTAATTTTTACAACTGCATTTGACAATTATGCTGTGGAAGGGTTTGAACTAAATGCTGTCGATTATTTACTAAAACCCATTTCTATAGATCGATTTTTAAAGGCAACAAACAAAGCACTGGATATTATTCAGACAAATCACAAAAGCCAGGCTGCTTTTGTAGATGCAGCTGACGATGATTTTATCTTCGTTAAAGCTGATAAGAAGCTGGTAAAAATAAATTACTCAGATGTACTCTATATCGAAGGTCTAAAGGATTATGTCATTATCAAACTCAATGATAAGCGCGTCATCACCTTGCAAACAATGAAAAGCCTAGAACAAAAGTTGCCTTCAAATATTTTCCTCCGGATTCATCGGTCATATATCGTAAACATGTCAAAGATTGATGCACTCATGGGCAATATGGTTGAGTTGAAAGAAAAAGGCCAGGTAAAACATCTACCTGTTGGAAAAAATTATCGAGACAAATTGCTTTCCATCGTTCAGGACAAGAAATTATAAGTAGAGCGTTATATCACCAACGCAACAAGGTGGCTCCCCAGGTAAAACCACTACCAAAAGCCGCCAGACAGACTAAGTCTCCCCTTTTCACTTTGCCTTGTTCTTTGGCCTCGCTGAGTGCAATCGGAATACTTGCAGCCGTTGTATTACCATATTTTTGAATATTGTTGAATACCTGATCATCTCGCAGACGTAATCTCTTCTGTACAAATTGACTAATGCGAAGATTGGCCTGATGAGGAATAAGAATATCCAAATCTGCAGGACCATAACCCTGTTCCGACAAGACTTCCATGATCACCTCCGGAAACTTGCGCACTGCATATTTAAATACATGTTTCCCATTCATATAGGGAAAAATCCGTGAGTCATCCAGCATTTTTTCGGTCATAAAAACAGAATCGAATGGATTTCCACTAAAGCCAAAATCCGTTTCACTGTCATGGACTCCACCATGACTGCCGGGACATATAAATGAAAGCTCTTCCGCTTCACGACCATCCGCATGCAACTTGTTTGACAAAATTCCCTGATCTTCATTCTCGGTTGGTTGGAGTATTACCGCACCAGCTCCATCGCCAAAGATGACGCTGATATCGCGACCGCGTGTGGTAAAGTCCAAACCCATGGAATGGGTCTCTGCTCCTATGACTAACACGTTTTTGTACATACCACTGCGAACAAACGAATCCCCCACGGTCAGCGCATAAACAAATCCACTGCATTGATTACGTACGTCCAGTGCTCCAACTCCCGATTCAGCTAATCCTAATTGACGTTGAGTCAATACTCCGGATCCGGGAAAGAAATAGTCAGAACTCAACGTAGCAAAAATGATAAAATCAACATCTGACGCTTGCAGGCCCGCATCGTCCAATGCCGCAAGCGCGGCTTTTGTGCCCATTGTGGATGTCGCTTCTTTTTGACGATCAGCATAGCGGCGTTCTTCAATCCCGGTTCGTTCGATGATCCATTCATTTGTTGTATCCATTAATTTTTCCAGATCATGATTCGTCACGACGTGATCAGGAAGATAATGTCCTATACCAGCAATTTTTGTTCGAACAGCCATATTAATCAAGTTTTCGTTCGCTGTAAGATAAGGATTATTGCATTGGTCTACGGCAATAAATGAAGGTCAAGGACAAGGCATTTGAAATGTCAGAAGTTGGGATTCGTCTATGTTTTACGCTTTTTCTTTCGTGCAGCTGGAAAGAGAATATTATTCAATATCAACCGATAGCCAGGTGAGTTTGGATGCAAGTTCAGGTCAGTTTCCGGATCATTGACGCGATGATAGTAATCTTCCGGATCGTGCCCCCCGTAGAAACTCCAAAATCCTTCACCATGAATCCCATGCAGATACCTTATTTCATCAGCGGCATTGTTTTCACCGAGCACGAGAACATTGGCTTTTACTTCAGCTTTGATAAAAGCCGTCGTCTGCCCCATAAATCCCTTTACTGTAGTCGTATGATTTTGAGTCAGCATGGTCGGGATTGGATCCCATTTGGCTGAGAATTCAAATAATGTAAAATAATCCTGATCAGGTTTGACCTTCCTTCTTCGATTGTCAATGGATGAATATTCATACTCCATTGGATTTCGAACAAGCTGAAAATTTTTAAATGCAAAGGTGTTGTCATAATTCAATTTCGATTGAGCATCCGGATCAGCGCCATCACCATCGAATATATCTGCGCAAATATCCAATCCATCCGCTGCAAGCGCGATATCGTAGGTATCGGTTGCCGAACACATGGCAAACATAAAACCGCCTCCGCCAACAAAATCTCTGATCTTCTTCACAACAGCCAATTTCAACTGTGACACCTTATCAAAACCCAGACTTGCTGCCAAAGCCTCCATTCGCCTTTGATTCTCCCTATACCAGGTATGTGCTGAAAAGGCTCGATAGAACTTCCCATATTGTCCCGTAAAATCCTCATGATGCAAATGCAACCAATCATATTCAGCTAGTTTGCCTTCGATTACTTCTCTGTCGTAGACTTGTTCATAAGGTATCTCCGCATACGTAAGGACCAATGTCACCGCATCATCCCATGGTTGTATTTGCTCACCACGCACATTAAAATTAGGTGTGTAAACAGCTATCTTAGGAGCAACTTCAAGTTTGACTACTTCCTGATTGACCTCAGGATGCATAATGTCATTTCGGATTGCAGCAAACTGTGCATTTGGAATGACAGAATATGTAACTCCTCTGGTCAGACATTCTTTCTCAAATGTTGGCGTATGAAGGAAAGCGAAACTTCCTCCCCGGTAATTCAGCAACCAATAGGCCTCCACATTATTTTCCAAAACCCAATACGTAATTCCGTACGCTTTAAGATGATCTTGCTGCTTTGTATCCATTGGAAGCAGGATATAAGAAGCCTTTACTGCGGTAGCTAGACTGATTGTACAGATTATGAGGAGGAGTGTTCTTCGTATCATTATTTTCATAAAATTCGCCAAGATAGTTTTATCGTCCAGATGATGAACGATGAACAGCCTAAATAATTGTAAAAATTATTCGTTCTTGCTATTGATCTTCTTGATTCAAACCTAAATTTTATGAATAAAGAAGTGTTCATTGTTTTTAAGATATTTGCGACGCTTTGAAGAATCTCTTTGGTTTCACATTGATCGAATTGGAGTGGGTATATCCTCCAATATGGCTCTTGGCTTGTTTGGCGCTCGGTGTCCTTGCTGCCCTGCATCTCTATTTTCGGACGAAGGAATTCCCTGAAATAAAAGCCTGGCAAAAAGGCCTCATGAGCGTCTTACGGGCACTCACTGTCATGACCATTGCAGCGCTGCTTCTTACTCCTATTATCAAACTTTTGCAATCGCATACGGAGCGTAAAAATGTTGTTTTCATTCAAGACAACTCAGCTTCGCTCAGACAGATTCATGATACGGCAACCTTATTTCAATTTGAACAGGATGCCCGTTCGGTTTTGACGGATCTTGAAGAACAGGTCTCTACAGCCTATTATTATTTTGATGAAGAGATTTCCCGTCAACCCGGCACCTCTTTCGATGGAAAGACAACGAATATTTCAAATGCCATTCAACAGACTAAGGAGCAGTATTCAGCAGATCGACTGAGTGCCATTATCCTGGCTACAGACGGCATTTATAACGAAGGGCAGAATCCATACTATCAGACCGGGCTAGAACGCACACCTATATATGTTCTCGCAATGGGCGATACAACCGCGGGTTCGGATGCTGAAGTTCAGCGTGTCTTTTTTAATCGAGTCGTCTACAAAGGTGATATCTTTCAGGTAGAAGCAGACATCAGTGGATCAGGATTAAAAGGTCAGAATTCAAGTGTCATCATTTCCGAAATAAACAGGGGTAAATCAACTCGTATTTCTTCACAACCATTGCTTATCGACAAGAACGAGTATTTCGGCACCTTCACATTTGATTTAAAAGCGAATAGACCAGGTGTGAATCGATATAGAGTTCATGTGCCAGCATTAAATAACGAGGATAATAAATCAAATAATTACAGCGATTTTTATGTAGAGGTCATCGAATCCAGGCAAAAAATCCTGCTGCTTGCAAACGCACCACATCCGGATCTCAACGGTATTAAATATTCACTCGAACATTTGAAAAATTATGATGTGGATATTCAATATGCTAAAAGCACCGCTGCAAACTTAAGAGACTATGACTTGATTGTACTTCATAATTTACCCTCTGCAAAGTCTCCATCTACGACCACGATATCAGAAATTGCGCGAAGGAAGATTCCGGTGCTTTATATTGTAGGATCAAAAACAGATGTGCGTGCACTCAACAGGATACAGGACATCGTAAAAATTCAGCAATCACAATCGCAATACACAGATGCTGAACCTGATATTAATCCTCAATTTAATTTATTTTCCATCAACAATGAAATCAGGCAATTTTCTTCAAATTTACCACCGCTAAAAGTTCCTTTCGGAAGTTTTTCAACCAGTGCCGGATATGACGTTTTGTTTAAACAAGAAATTAAAAATATAGAGACCAATTACCCTTTGATTATCTTAGGAGAAACAGATGGCAATAAAAAAGGCATAATAACCGGTGAAGGAATCTGGAAATGGCGCATGTATGATTATGTACAAAACAATTCTTCTGAGCGATCTGATGAATTGATCTCTAAAATATTCCAATACCTGGCGGTAACGAGTGATCGCAGAAGATTTAAAATAGACAAAGACAAAACAATTTATAATGAAAACAATCGCATCTTCCTTACGGCGGAGTATTACAACGCCAGTTATGAACTGAAGAATGAAAGCGATGTGGAATTGAAAATCACGAATGAAAATGGTGAAACATCTTCTTTCGCATTTTCTAAGACAGATAATGCTTATGCCCTTGATTTAGGCAAATTGGCTCCTGGTGAATATCGATACGCAGGAAGCATCCAGGATGGTGGCCAGCGATACAATGCTTCAGGACAGTTTACAGTTCGACCAATGATTGCTGAATTACAGCATATCCGCGCCAATCATCAGTTGCTTAAAAATCTGGCTTCCGAAAGTGGAGGGAAACTCTACAATATGAGTCAGCTGAATGAACTCAAAGAAGAATTGAAAGATTCAAATCTTATAAAACCTTTATACATTTCTGATTACGATCGTGCAAGTGTATTAAATCTGAAATGGTTATTAGGCCTGTTATTAATTTTTCTTTCAATAGAATGGTTTACCAGAAAGTACCTGGGAAGCTATTGAAGCATACAAAATGCAGATTAAGCCAATATCACTTCATCTGCACTCTATCCAATCATTATTCCTTATTCTTTTGCTTAACGATGGACTCATAAAATTCCTGATCTGTCTTTCCGATATTTTTTAGCAAGAGTTCAGCGTCATCAACAAAATCGTCGTCTGGATACTTTTCGATAAACTCTTTATATAATTTTTCAGCCGTCACCGGTTCTTTCAACTCATTATCGTACGTAAACGCCTTCAGAAAAAGAGCTTGACCCGCTTTCGGATGATCAGGTTGTTTTGCTAGAAACCAATCGTACAGTTCAACTGCTTTCGCTCCATATCCTTTTATATTTTTAGCCGTATTCCCGGCTTTTATCAACTGACTTCCGGCATCCTTATCGCGAGGTGAAACCAATGCATAGGTTTCGCTCAACTCAATGTAATCCTTCGCATCTTCGACACTAAATCGATTAAAATTATTATTATTGATTAGTTCTGCCTTATTCGTTAGAAGTGTGGCAATTGTTTTGGACTCAGTCACCTTTTTCGAATATTCACTTTGAGGATATTTGGTTACATATGCGGACTTTATTCCGGCATAAAAATTCGCTATAGCTGAACGCCCTTGGGCGAGATGAAGAAATATGGGAGCATATTGCATTATACTATTTTCATCATCGAAATTATAAAGGACATTGCAGAATATATAGACTGCTTTCTCATCCAGGTCTGCATTGAAATTTTCCTTTATCGCTTCACTGAATAATTTCACTTGATCTGCCTCACTCCCCGATAGATTTTGAAGTTCAACAAGTACCTCCTTTGCAGACATCGTCGAATTAATTAAGTCAGCATTATCGGATGCTGAAATCTTCTTCTCTTCCTTACAAGAAAATAGCACTAAACCACAGACCACAAATAAAATGTATTTCATATTCTTCGTATTTTCAAAAATTTAATTTAATACCACAATTTTCTTACTCTCAACGCCTTTTTCATGTTTCAGAACAAGTAGATACAAGCCGGAATTAAGGTGAGGCAATAAAAACGACATATCTCCAACTTGATCGCTGCTCGAATAATAGACTTCGCCATTCAATCCTATTAATTGAAAACTATATGATCCCTTGACATGACTAATGAATATTTGTTGCCCATTTCGGATTGGGTTTGGAAATATTTTTTCCTGCGTTATCACAACATCCCGGCTTGCAGTAATCAGACTACCATTGGTCCGAATCGGTGTGTCATAGATAGCGATACCACCACGTTGATTACCTAAAATTATCTCCAAAACATCATCATTGTCAAGGTCTGCCAGTACGGGTTTTGACAATGTGCCTTCGTCAAGTTGCCCGAGCAGTGTGTCAATGGCAGGAAAAATTTCTCCCACGGCCCCTACTCTATGCCTGGCGATCGTTCCGGAATTTACACCGGTAATCATGATTAGGCTGTCTCCCGTATTGTAAAATGACGGTGCGGCAGATCCACTTATGTTATTTACATATTTTGTGTTAATCTGACCAAGACAGTTTGTATTTGGTGGTGTTTCCGAATTGCTGATAAAGTTTGGACTTGTGGCACTTCCGATATTTTGATAATAATTAATATTCCCACAAATCATATTGGTGCTAATATCATTATTTGGATTCTTTTCACCTATAATTAAATCCGGCAAACCATCGCCATTTAAATCTGCGACTGTTGGCGTGGCGAATTGTCCTGCATCGATGCTCATCCAACCATATTGGACCGAAGGTATATTGACTGGATTTCCGACTCCTGCTGTGTTTTCGCCAAAGAACAAAAATCCTTCTTCATCCCCAACGAGAATGTCCATATCACCATCGTCATCCATGTCTGCAAAAGTCGGTGCAAAAGCTCTGCTCCCATTTGCAAAGACACTTAACTCCAAATAATTCATATCATCCACGACATACCTGGGTTCATCCTGATCACCATTATGCAGTAGGGAAATAAGTCCGGTCGGTTCGGCATTTGGATTGTCAAAGTCAATTGCTACACCAACAACCAAATCCAAAAATCCATCCGCATTTAAGTCGACAACCGATGGTGCAGATCTCTTACCAAAATCAATCATCGTTTCCGCCAAAAATGAATTCGATTTAAATTCAAATGAATCTTTGTTCACGCCGGTATTTTCATAGAAGAATACATTATCGGTCTTTAAACTTGCATTGGCAATATTTGGAGAAATAAGTAAATCTTTTTTTCCATCGCAGTTTACATCCAAATAAAAGGAAGCCAAAAACGTCGATACGTCCACAGAGACATCATATGAAGGAAACATGAAATCCTGCGCTGTCATCCATGCTGTACTCAAGTTTCCCCCATTCTGCAAATAGACCAAATGGTGTGATGTGAAATCTCCAATGAGCACATCAGGTAATCCATCGCGATTTGGATCCCATACAAGTGTCGTTGATCCATTATGCCGTGTATCTGCACCTCCATTAAATGGGGAAGCACAATCGCCCAACGCTGCACTTAAAAATATTTCCTCCGAAAAGTCGCTCTCATAAAATCCGCCCCAACAATCATCTACTAACTCGAACACAATAGCATCATCCGCAAGGTTTCGGTCAGCTTGTAAATTATGAAATAGATTCATCCGCCCACCGCTGGACGGAAAGGTCAAAATATCCAAATCACTGTCTCCATCCATATCGACAATAGCCGGCAAGTCGATACGACTGATGCTGATATTCGACAACATATTTCCTACTTCGTGCGCCAATACATTTTGATAATTCTGATCTAAAATGACTAATTCAAATTCCAGATGATCATCTGAATCAATTCCTTTGTATACCTGCAAACCAGCTACACCACTCAGGGCGTAGGTAAATAAATCGGGAACATCATCATCATTGTAATCCTTAGGAATAACAAATTCACGCATGAAAGGAAAATGGGACGCGAGTTTGTCATTGAGCCTGTATGTGACACATCCTCCTTGAGGTTGGGCTTCAAATACCAATGTCTTGAAGCCGTCACGGTCAAAAACAAGGAGGTCATCCAAATCGTCTCGATTGATATCAATGGCATAGAATTGAGGAGCGTTAAAGCCCCCTGATAAACCATTGTGAAGAAGGGTGTTGTCTTTCATTACCTCTATATCTGACAAAGGCCAGGTTTGACCTGTCAAAGAAGTCAATTGAAAGCAGATCGCAAGGAGTAGTGTAAGTGTGATTTTGGTTTTCATAGAGTGCAAATATATAACGATGTCCTGTTGAATTAAATACACACAAAACATTCCAATTAAATGTTGTTCTGACTCCTGACTACAACTGCTTGTTACCCTTCATGGTTTCAACCTCCTTTTTATCTTTCTTTTCTTACATTGCGCAAGCGAATTATCAAATCACATTCATGCCACATTTCTGTCTGACCACTCCTCGGTATTCAATTATTTGTCTATTCCTAATTGCTAGCAGTCTATTCGCCATGTCACAATCGAGCGTTGCGCAAACTGCAAAAGTCAGTGTTCAACAAGGCCAAATAGTGTTGGAAGGAATACAATTAAACGATCAATTTTCATTGAATGGCGAACTCCTTGCCATACCACAATCAGAAGAAATAGCCCCACTGAATATTCAACCGGAACCTACAGGAAAAATTATCTTTCTTAAAAACGAAACTTCCGGTGACTCGCGCATCTATCACGTTTGTGTTTCCAAAAAAGGACCACGCGTAGTACACATTCCATTATGGATGTCCATTCTGCCTCCGCTTGTGGCGATAGGACTTGCATTGTTGTTTAAAGAGGTCCTCATTTCACTTTTTATGGGAATTTGGGCCGGAGCCTTTATTGCGAATGGATTTTCATTCAAGGTCATGTTACTAAGTTTGGTTCAGGTTGTTGAAAAATATATTATCGCAGCTCTTGCAGATTCAGATCACATGGCCGTGATTGCATTTTCGATGCTTATAGGAGGCATGGTAGCCATCATTTCAAAAAACGGAGGCATGGCCGGAGTTGTTGATTCACTTTCCAGATATGCCAAAAACCGAAAAAGTTCTCAGTTCATCACCTGGTTGTTGGGGGTGGCCATATTCTTTGATGACTATGCCAATACATTGATTGTGGGGAATACTATGCGATCGGTGACTGACAAATTTCGAATATCCCGTGAAAAGTTGGCTTACATCGTTGACAGCACGGCTGCACCAGTGGCAGCCATAGCTTTTATAACTACGTGGATTGGTGCAGAGTTGGGTTATATAGATGATGGCATGTCCATCATCACTGGAATGGAAATTACTACAACACCCTATTCAATTTTTATTCAATCGTTGAAATATTCTTTCTATCCGGTATTGACCCTGATTTTTATTTTACTCCTCATCAGATCAGGAAAGGATTATGGCCCTATGTACAAAGCTGAGGCTCGTGCACACACCACAGGTCGTGTATCAAGCGTCACGCGAGATCATGAAGATGAACCTAATATGGAAGATCTGAGTCCGATTGCGGGCATTCCGAGGCATTGGTCTAATGCCGTAATACCCGTACTCACGGTAATCTTCGTAACGATTTATGGGCTTATTTATACTGGAATGCAAGCCACAGCTGCCGATCTCGCATCAAACGGAATAGGAGGCGTGACTGACGGTTGGGGAAGCACTTGGGCTAATATTTCGGCTGCGGAAAATGGTGGCTCCGGGTTTTTCAGGAAGATTGGTATTCTTATTGGAAATTCAAATTCTTACACAGCTTTATTGTGGTCCTCGTTGATGGGTGTAATCGTGGCAGTCACCATGACTGTGACTAAAAGACTCATAAAGTTATTTGATACGATGCATTGGATGACAACTGGATTCAAAACCATGCTCCCGGCTGTTTTGATTCTGATCCTTGCCTGGTCACTTGCTATTACAACCCACGAGTTGCACACAGCAGATTTTCTCACTTCAATATTATTGGGAAATATTCCTCCACCAATGATGCCCGTCCTAACCTTCATCCTTGCGGCTGCCATCGCTTTTTCTACCGGGTCTAGCTGGAGTACGATGGCCATCTTATATCCGATTGCCATACCAACTACCTGGGCTATTACGCAGGCAGCTGGTATGAGTCAGCATGATGGATATGAAATACTGCTTAATGTTATTTCCGTAGTTCTGGCTGCGTCCGTGCTTGGTGATCATTGCTCACCGATATCAGACACAACTATTCTTTCTTCCTTAGCTTCTGACTGTAATCACATTGACCATGTAAAAACACAGTTACCCTATGCATTGACGGTAGGTGGTGTTAGCCTTGTGGCCTGTGGTGTCAGCGCTTTTATTATTGGTGGATGGCTTCAAAGTCTGATTATATTGGTTATGAGCGTCGCTGTATTGTGGTTAATTATCCAACGCGTAGGTAAAGATTTACCCTCGAAGTCTGAGGTCTAATCGACGTCTTATCATGCTCTCGAAAAGGTTGATGGCACCATTCATGTGCTCATTATTGTTAATAATGATATCGGCAGACTCCATGATAGGTTTGATATGCTGTTCAAATGAGGGTAGTACATGATGTTCATACCGATACAACACATCCTCTAGTGGGTAATTGCGCTCGATACCATCGCGTTTGATGCGGCGAATTACTTTTTTGACTTCGTGGGCGTAGATATATACCTTCATATCCAATAAGTCTCGAATCAACTCGCTCGCAAAGACAAAGAGGCCTTCAACAATAATGACGGGAGCGGATTTAAATTCTAATTGTGTCGGTGTTTTTTCGGCATTGTTATAGACGTATTCCATTCGACTAACAGTCTCCCCGGCAATGAGTCTGATAATATCTGCTTCAAATGATCGAAGGTCAATTGAAGAAAGCCTGTCAAAATTGTGAACACCTTGTTGGTCTATTTCCTGTTTTGAGCGATCATGATAGTAATTGTCCTGTGAAAGGACACAGAGTTCATCAGAAGTAAAGTGCGCCCTCAATTCTTGCAGGAAAGTTGTTTTGCCTGAACCACTACCCCCGGTTACACCTATTACATATGGTTTCCTTGTTTCCATTTCAATGCAATTGTATGAAAATTTATTGGTTTTAATATTGAAATTCTCAGTTGTTCATTCAGGATCAGGATACTGATATTTCGGCACCATCCCCTATCACCGGTTTTTGGTCAAATTGAAGAAGTTGAATATGACTATATTGTCATTCAATTTTCACAGAATAGAAGCCATGGATGTTGTTAGAGGAATACTCGGCATTGCCGTATTAACCGCAATTTGTTTTCTTCTCAGTAATAAAAAGCGAGATGTGGATTGGAAACTGGTGGGTGCCGGATTGACCATGCAAATTGTCTTGGCCGTACTCATTCTTAAAGTACCGCTTGTTTATGCTTTGTTCAATCACGTAGCCGACGCTTTTGTGGCCTTATTGGGTTTTACAGAAGCCGGCGCGAGTTTTGTTTTTGGAAGCTGGCCTGATGATGCCTTTATTGAAGCGACAGATTTTACGGCCACTCCGCCTGCCCGCATCCTTTACAAAGTGGGATTCCTTTTCGCTTTTAAAGTTTTACCAACTGTAGTTTTCTTTTCCGCTTTCTCAGCAGTATTGTATTATTTAGGAATTCTTCAGAAGATTATATTTGGCTTTGCCTGGCTAATGAGTAAAGTGATGAAATTATCAGGAGCTGAAAGTATAGCGGCGGCGGCCAATGTTTTCATCGGACAAACTGAGGCACCTTTGGTCATTAAACCTTACCTCGAGAGCATGAATAAAAGTGAAATCATGTGTCTCATGACAGGAGGAATGGCCACTATCGCCGGAGGCGTGTTCGCATTATTTGTATCGCTATTGGGGGAGGAATACGCCATACACTTTTTAACGGCTTCGATTATCAGCGCGCCTGCTGCTATCGTTGCCGCAAGACTTTTGTTTCCACAAGACAGAGATGCTGACCTAAATCGTTCAGTGAAGGTTCCTAAAGAAAAATTAGGTGCAAATTTGTTGGATGCCATTTCTTTAGGCACCACAGATGGCGTTAAACTAGCAGTAAATGTTGGCGCCATGTTGCTGGTATTTATTTCCCTTGTAGCCCTGGTTAATTCACTTTTATTTTGGAGTGGTGATCTAATTCAAATTAATGATAACATTATGGCCTCAACCGGTGGAAGATTTTCAGGGTTGAGCCTAGAGTATTTACTGGGATTATTATTTTCACCCATTGCCTGGGTCATGGGTGTGTCAAATCAGGATGTTTTATTAGTAGGACAATTACTCGGTAAAAAAACTGCAATAAATGAAGTTGTAGCCTATGTGGACATGAGTACCATATTGAGTGCCAATCCAAATGCCCTATCCGAAAAATCCATCATCATTGCTACATATGCACTTTGTGGTTTCTCTAATTTCTCTTCCATAGGAATTCAAATTGGTGGAATTAGCGCCATTGCACCCGGTCAAAGAGAAACACTGACAACGCTTGGAATTAAAGCGCTCATAGGCGGTACGATTGCTTGTCTATTGACAGCAACCGTAGCAGGAATGCTTTATCAGCTATAGCTATAGATGAATTCCGAAAGCCAATATATTTTCCGAGCCTCCACTTAATTGTCGTTCCCAGGAAACAACTTTAAATCTTATACTTTTATTAGTCTGAATTTCTAAATCACTCGTGACCAATATTGATTTGACCACTATATTTTTTAATTAATAATAATAACATAGGATGCGTATCGAGGCAACGTAAGAACAATTTCTTGTTGATAAATTCTTGGATTTATTAAGTTAGCAAAATAAGCCTCTAACACTTGTGGAATTGAGTTAAATCAACGAACTTTGGTTAACAGAACATTGAAATCATGAAAGGTTGGGATACATTTGCAAGACGAGTCATTATAGACAAACCAGTTGATGAAGTATTTAAAATGTGGGCAACACCTGCCGGATTAACGACCTGGTTTTTGAAAAGAGCCGAATTTAAAAATGCCAGTGGACAAGAACGCCTTCCGAACGAAATCTATCAAAAGGACGACCATTACCATTGGCAATGGCACAACTGGGACGGATCGTCAGATGGAATAATTTTGGAACAAAACGGCAGTGATTTCATTAAAATGGAGTTCGCTTCCAGCATTGTTGAAGTTACGGTCGAACCTTTTGTTGATGGTCGAACGCTTTTATCCCTCGTCCAATCAGAAATCGCAGATGACGAAGACACCAAATTGCAAATCTATTGTGGATGTAGCTGTGGTTGGACATTCTGGCTCACCAATCTCAAGGCTTATCTTGAACATGGAATTCTATTGAATGAAAGTGGGGATAAATTAAAGGGACATTTTGATGGATATCAACTTGTGAACACTTAGAGATTTCCTGTGTTTTCAATCGATATCATCATTCTCAGAAAGGGATAATACACCTTCATTGACTTTCTTTCCAATTTTGGCGAACTTCGCAGCGTAAATAGAGATTTTATTCGTTTGAAAATAGTGACCCACATAATACTCTTACTGTGTTTGCTCGTGTTTTCCCACGAAGACAAGTCAGCGCGCTATGACGTCTACATTTTCTTACATGATGAATGTGTGATTAGCAGATATTACACGATTCCTTTATCCGAACTCCATGAGGAGTACGGAGAGATCGCAAATTTTATTGGCGTATTCCCCAATCCACAGGTAGATGGAGCTCGCCTTCTTGAATTCCGGGAGAAGTTTAATCTCTCTTTTGACTTAACGAATGATCCGGATTTTGGATTGGTCAATCGTTTTGACGCTCGTATTACACCCGAGGTATTCGTCGTGGACCGGAACTCGGGAAAAGTCTTATACGCCGGAAGAATAGATAATGCTTATGCGCGCGTTGGTAAAAAAAGAAGTCATGTGACAAAACAAGAACTTCGTGCCGTTCTGGAAGTATTACGCGCGGAAAAAATACCAAAGATTGAGAATCAACCGGCGATTGGTTGCTTCATTACAAAGTCAAAATCTGAATAAAATGAGAGCCTTGATCATATGCATTTTGATATTTCAGCTTATATCCAATACAACCGCACAAGAGGTAACCTGGACTGAAGATATTGCAGAAATCATCTATGACAATTGTACGACCTGTCATCGACCCGGAGAAATTGGCCCTTTTTCAATGACGAGTTATGACGAAACACATGTTTGGGCTAATACAATCAAATTTGTAACAGGCATCCGTTATATGCCACCATGGCCTCCGGATCGGGAATTTTCCCATTTTCAAGGCGAGCGTGGTCTTACAGATGAAGAAATCCAAAAAATAACGGACTGGGCTGACCAGGGCGCACCTTTTGGCAATCCTGACGTAGAGCCTGATCCCCCTACCTTCCCTACCGGTTCGCAAATCGGAACGCCGGATTTGGTTTTGTCATTTGCAGAAGCCTACCAACACCAGGGCACCAACATCGATGAATATCGTGTCTTTGTATTGCCCACTGGACTGGCAGAAGACAAAATCGTAAAATCCGTAGAATTGAGGCCAGGAAACCGTCAAATTGTCCATCATGCGCTAATCAGCTATGATCTTTCCGGAATCGCTCAACAGTTGGATGATGAGACTGTCGAATATGGCTATACCAGCTTTGGAGGTTTTGGAGATGGTCTTGACGATGCATTCACCCGCCAGTTTCCAGGCTATGTACCAGGCCAAAGGCCGTCATTTTATCCTCCCGGTCTGGGACAATTACTACCGGCCGGCTCTGATCTGTTACTTCAAATTCATTATGCACCCATTGCCGCACCAGAATGGGATAGTACGACCGTAAACATTTTCTTTGCAGATGAAGATGAGGTCGTAGATCGGATGGTCCAGAATTACATCATTACGCCTTTCACAGCAACTGGTGATCCCGGAGAGCAATCACTTATTCTTCCACCAAATCAAACCAAACGCTATCACTATTTTTTAAATAATGTACCATTTGATATTAGCGTACTCGCAGTATGGCCACATTTACACTTATTGGGTCAGGATTGGCTTGTTTTTGGAATTTATGAAAACGACACGATCCCCCTTGTCAAAATAGACGAATGGGATTTCAACTGGCAAGGGGCCTATAATTACAACCGGTTTCAAATTCTTCCTCAGGGGTCTTCTATCCATGCTTATGCCACTTATGATAACACAAGTGACAATCCATTAAATCCAAATAATCCGCCTGCATGGGTCAGTTGGGGAGAGAAGACAACAGATGAAATGTTCTACTTACCAATCAGTTTTGTAACATACAGAAATGGAGATGAGGACATTGTCTTTAATGATTCATTGACGGCGATCTATAATCCTCCAGCTGAGTACTCGAATGCAATGTTGGCACCGTGGCCCAATCCATCTCGCTCAAATATCGAATTTCGCTTTCGACTACACCAATCAACTCGCATTTCGCTTGTAGTCTACGATATGGAAGGTCGATTCATAGAGCAAATATTCCAGGACAAAAAGTATAGTGCAGGAACGCATCTTGTTCACCATGATCTATCTTCATACGATGATGGAACTTACTTTGTTGCCATCCAGGGATTAGATAAAACCTACTATCAAATGTTTCAAAAACTATAATTAATAAACCTGAAATAATTCAAATGAAAAATTACATTTTCCTCTTTGTGGGCCTATTATTATGTGCCTGCCAATCTGACAAGAATAACCCTAAAGACCCTTCACCTATGTACGCATTTTCTAAGGCTGAAATTAATAACGACGCGCTTACTTATCCTGATACAAGGGAAGATGATGTAGTCGATGAATATCATGGTAAAAAGATTTCAGATCCTTATCGCTGGTTAGAAGATGATTATTCTGATGAAACCAAAGCCTGGGTAAAAGAGGAAAATGACGTAACTTTTTCTTACCTCGATAAGATAGATTATCGAAGTGCCTTACGCAACCGCCTAAACGAAATATACAATTACACGAAATTCTCCGCCCCATTTAAGCGCGGCAAATACTACTACTATTTTCGACAAGAAGGACTGCAAAATCAATCCGTGCTATACAGAACTTCCAATCTCGATGAAGATGGCGAGATATTTCTTGACCCAAATGCATTCAGTCAAGATGGCACCGTCGCTTTAAGTAGTATGAGCATGGACAAAGACTACAAACGATTTGCTTATTCTATCAGTCGTGCCGGATCAGACTGGCAGGAGATCTATGTTAAAAATGTTGAAGATGGATCAGTGATGACTGATACCGTCCAGTGGGCAAAATTCACCGGTATTGCATGGAAGAATGATGGATTTTATTACAACGCCTACCCTGCGCCGGATGAGAAAACAGCTTTTACGGAATCGAATAAGGGAATGAAAATATTTTACCACAAATTAGGAACCAAGCAAAAAGATGACCCCGTTGTCTACGAAGATCCTGATAATCCTAATAAATATTTCTTTGCGCAAACTACCGAGGATGAACGCTTTTTGATAATTGGAACAAGTTTGGGCACGAGTGGAAATGATCTGCAAATTCAAGATCTCAATGACAAATCCGGAAAGCCTATTCGAGTCATAGATGATTTTGATTCTGATATCCAACTCATAGATAGTGAAGGAGACGAACTATACTTTCTTACAAACAGAAGTGCGCCTAATTGGCGATTAATTAAATTCAATATAAATGACCCGACGAACTGGTTGGATGTCATTGGGGAACATGAAAAACGTGTTCTTCGTGGTGCTTCTTTCACGGGCGGCCACTTATTTGCTAATTACATGGATGATGTGAAGAGTGCTGTTTTTAGACATGACATTGATGGATCTAATCCACAAGCTGTTGAACTTCCCGGAATTGGAACTGTATCGGGTTTCGGAGGGAAGAAAGAGGACAAGGAGCTTTTCTTTGTATTCACTTCCATGATCCGGCCTTCTACGATATATCGATATGACATAACAAATAATAAATCTGAAATTTTCAAACAGCCGGAAATCGATTTTGATTCGGATAAATATGTCACTAAGCAAGTATTCTATCCTTCAAAAGATGGTACGAAAATTCCTATGTTTATCGTACACAAAAAAGATATTCAATTAACAGGAGACAACCCAACATGGTTATACGCCTATGGTGGATTTAATATTCCATTAATGCCAAATTTCAGTACCGTTCGATTAGCCTGGTTAGAACAGGGCGGAGTCTATGCAATGGCAAATTTGCGTGGCGGCGGAGAATATGGAAAAAATTGGCACGATGGAGGAAAGTTATTAAATAAACAAAATGTATTTGATGACTTCATCGCTGCGGCTGAATATCTAATTTCAGAAAAATATACGAATAAAGATAAAATTGCCATTCATGGTGGATCGAATGGCGGGTTGTTAGTTGGTGCATGTATGACCCAGAGACCGGATTTGTTTCAGGTTGCATTACCCGCAGTCGGTGTATTGGACATGCTGCGGTATGAAAACTTTACTATAGGTTATGCCTGGGCTTCAGATTATGGTAGTGTAAAAGAGAAGGAACATTTCGAAAACATTCTCACCTATTCACCACTTCACAATCTGAGTCCCGGAACAGAATACCCTGCAACAATGATCCTGACTGCCGATCATGACGACCGCGTCGTACCGGCACATTCATTTAAATTTGCTGCAGGCCTTCAAAAAGCCCATACAGGAAATAATCCTGTCCTGATACGAGTGGATGTTGACGCCGGTCATGGCGCAGGAAAACCCACAGCCAAAATTTTGGATGAATACTCCGACGTCATATCCTTTATGATGTACAACATGGGCGTAGAACCAAATTTGTCAAAAGAGGTGAAGAACTAATTTGACAACATCGACATATTCATTTAGGCAGTTGATCACGATTAATTGCCTAAATGAATTAGATGATCATCATGAATCTTCAATTCCATGAATCGTATACCTATGAAGAAAAAAATATTGCTATATTTAAACTTGTTGGTCTTCTGACTGGTATTATTAGGCTAACATGATAATAGTATAAATGGACGATTGTGTCGTCTCTGTCAATCATCGATTGCGTTGGGGGCAATCAAGGGTTTAGACGACGGAGTAGATGTCAGTTATGGCATGTACGACTCAATTCCGGCATATAAAATGTGCCAATTGAAAACAGTCTGGAGCCCGGGATTTCATCCCGGGCTCTTTGTTTTTATAATCCCCAGGATCTTGTCAAGCAAATGACCAGGTAAATTCATTGTAATTACTCCGTTACTACTTACAATCAGTTTAATACAATCATCATTCATTTTAAATGATCGAAGTCAACTAATTAATTATCTATACAAGCAATAAAAAAGCCGCTCATAAAAATGAGCGGCTTTTATTTATCTTAGTGTCCCGTCCTAAAATAAGTTGACATAAAAACGACTTATTAATGAAAGGATCAAAAGAGCCGAAGAAAAGGCGAACACAGAGAGATTACAATTTAGGCTTTAAACTGGCAGTTATTTCGCAAGTGGAAGAAGGCGAAATGACATACAAGCAAGCACAAAAGGCATATGGGATACAAGGCCGCAGCACTGTTTTGATGTGGTTACGGAAACATGGTACCTTGGATTGGACAAAACCAAGTATTCATTATATGTCAAGTCCAAAGCGGAAAGAAACGCCTGCACAAAAGATCAAACGTTTGGAGAAGGAGCTATCAGATGAGCGATTGAAAAATGCGATACTAAATAAGATGATAGACATCTCTGATCAGCAATATGGTACGTCACTTAGAAAAAAGTATTTACCCAAACAATCCAAATTATCCGAGAAGAGAAACAAGTAAGTTTATCAAGATGGGCAGAGATGCTTTGTTTGCCTATTTACGTTCAGAGAATATGCTAATAAAGCGTAAAAAGAATTACACAAAAACAACTGACTCCAAACACTGGTTAAGAAAGTATCCAAATCTAATGAAGGAAGAAGATGTAGAGAGAACAGAACAAGTATTTGTAAGTGATATAACCTACATCAAAAGCAGAGAAAGGACGCATTATCTTTCCCTGGTGACAGATGCATACAGTAGGAAGATAATGGGCTACAAGCTTAGTGATGATATGAGTGCTGAAAATGTGGTTCAAGCTCTGAAAATGGCTCTAAAACAACGCATAACTAACAATCCATTAGTCCATCATTCGGACAGAGGGCTACAGTATTGTTCTTCGATCTATCAAAACGAATTAAGATCCAGGTCAGTAACTCCATCAATGACAGAAGGATATGATTGTTACCAAAATGCTCTGGCCGAAAGAATCAATGGAATTCTTAAACAAGAATTTCTTATACACAGATGTAACACTGGTAAAGAGTTAGACAAACTCATCAATGAATCCATTAACACATACAATGATAAAAGACCGCATTTGAGTTTAGGTATGAAAACACCTAATTTCGTTCATGAAAAAACCAGTGAGGAAAGCCCCACTGGTTCAATTTAATCTTATCCAAAAACTGTCAACCTATTTTAGGACGACTCATAGAAAAGTATTATTTAATTATAACCAATGGTTTTACTATAATTTCATCATTCAGCTGAAGATAAATAAAGTAGGTTCCATCTTGCATGTCAGTTGCATTTACTGAAATGTTTTCAGTCTCTTCTTGAATACGTTGTTTTGCTATGACACGGCCTTCAAGGTCGACCACCATATAATTGTCGACCATTTGAGCTGTTCCCATATTGATTGAGAAATTCCCTGAGGTAGGATTCGGATATATGGTCACGTCGGCACTGCTTATTGTTATTGGCTGTGTATTATCTTTCCCTTCAAAAGATTGTCCACCAGGAGGATTGCCACCCGGGTTTATAACGGTCACATCACCATACTCTGTATCATTCTCTTGGTCATCGACAATGACGCGTAAACAGTACGTATCTCCTCCGCAACCATTTTCTACAGTAAGACAAACTTCATAAATACCTGCTTCACTGAACTCATAAGTTAAAACATCACCCATGATCGTCTCACCATTACCCATGTCCCAAACAATAGAATTTGCCTGACCAATAGATAGATTAGCAAGATTCACTTCGAGCTGATCCGTTTGGAATACCCAAAGAGCTTCTACTTCTTCGCTTTCATCGTCAACCGTGACATCAACACTGTTGGTACAACCTGTGTTAGTATTTGTAACATTCAATGTATATGTCCCTCCACTTGATACAATGGCTTCATCATCCGAGGTTGATACTATTTGACCATCCTCAGTTACCCATTGGTACTCGAATTCAACTCCCTGTGAAGATGTTGATCCGTCCAATACAATCTCGAGGTTGTCACAATCGATGATGCCGGCTGCCTCTACGACTGCTGTCGGAACATCTGCATCGGTGTCAATATCAATTGAGGCCGTATTTGAGCAATCGGTATCCGTGTTGGTAACGACCAGAGTATATGTTCCAGGTGCGCTTACGACCAGTATGTCTGAAGCTTCTCCCGAAATAATTTCTCCATTATCTGTCGTCCATTCATAGGTATATTCATCACCATTAGATGAATTGGAAGCATCAATGCTAATTTCAGTTGTTGTACATGTGAATGACGCGGGTTCCGCAATATCAATCGATGGCAATTCGCTTGTTCCTTCTATTGTAATCACGTCTTCAGAGAAACATCCATTGGTTGTGTTGATCACAACAAGTTTATAATCACCGGCTTGATCTATCGTCGGTGTCAAACTGGTCTCTCCAGAAACGATATTGCCATTAGGAGTTGTCCAGACATATGAAAAATCAGGGCCAATGCTCGCGGCAGCACCAAGTTGAATTGAAGTTGTCTGGCAATCCAAACCTTCAGCAGGAAATATTGATACTTCCGGATTTGGAATTTCATCAACTGTCACTGACTGGATGTAGGTACAATTGTTTTCATCCACAATCATAAGGTCACTCGTACCGGCTTGAGCATTTGTGAACATTCCGGTTTGATTTGTACTTGTCTGATACATATAAGTGAGTATACCCGTACCTCCGTCACCTGTGGCCGTTACAGTGGCATCACTTCCTCCGCAATTTTCCTCTGTGGACTGAACTGATGCTGAAATCACCTCTGGATCCACGATATCCGCACTGACTTCTTTTTGGCATCCATTATCATCCGTTACGACAACAGTATAATTACCTCCAGGCAGTC
Source organism: Saprospiraceae bacterium (assembly GCA_965249735.1). Classification (GTDB taxonomy): domain Bacteria; phylum Bacteroidota; class Bacteroidia; order Chitinophagales; family Saprospiraceae; genus JANQSS01. The sequence continues at coordinate 75,568 of CBDFMS010000023.1, forward strand.
CTGATACATCTTCATTCGTCGAGCCATTTGACCATTGGTATGAATAGCCCGGTGTTCCACCATAAGAATTGATGTCAATTATACCATCACTCGAGCCATGACAAGTCACATCGGATTGATTATCTACCGTTGTTATCAATTCAGATAACGGACCGTCAACGACCATTCCTGTTAAAACCTTTTGAAGACCATTGCCTTCTGTCGCAGTACAGTTATACGTTCCCGGGTAGATGTTATTCAAATCCTGGGTATGTTGACCATTACTCCAGTTATAATTTATGTTTCCTGCTCCTCCTACAACATCGATATCAATTGAGCCAGACTGATCTTCATAACACTGCATTCCTTGCGCATTGTTGAATGACGCATCGAACTCACAACTTGCTAACCATGTCGCATGCGTGCTTTCCGGAACCTGACCTGATTCATAGACAAAGCCCGCCGGACAAATTGTATAGATAGTTGGGAAGTAGCTAATTGAATAGTCGGTATAGACTGATTGATCAGTCAACTCAATAATTGGATAAGGAGTTCCCGCTACCCAGTTGCCTTGAGAATTACTACTGCAACCAGGAACATTTCCATAGAGACAGGCTTCTTCTGTATCGAGATCAGCCTCGATCATGATGACCATAAAGTCGTCGCTGCCATCAGGTCCGTAGTTATCGTACAGGCCCTCAAGTGCACCCGATGTATGATAATTCCAACATGGGCCACACCAGGTGGCAGAAAAATCAAGAACAACGGTCTTTCCCTGATTCAAATAAGAGTAAAGATTGTGTTGATTTCCGTCGATATCAACTAGACTGAAATCTGGGGCAACAGTTCCATCAGGCAATTGTGCCGATGCAACGACAATACAACTACATAGTAGTAGTGATAAACAAAAGGTTCGTAGAATTTGGTTCATTAGGTAAAATATTTTGGTCAGAATGAAAAGATCAAGTAAATATAGCAAGTTTATTAAATATTCAAACCAAATATTGCTAGAAATGAGCCTGTTACGAGATATTTATTGGCGATCCCGACCAAATATATCCTTCTTTGGCTTCTGTGAAGAATCATTTCTGTTATCCAGAGGATTATCTGAAGTCTGATTAAACAGCTTTTCATGGTGAATCCAAGCACCATTTTCATTCTGTTTGTATCCTTCAAAACTCCCGTCTCCTACCTGGGTTTCACCCTGTCCCGGGAATCGCCCTTGCATAGGTATCAAATGATCATGGACGATCATTTCGATATTTTCATCATAGTCCAACGTTACCCTTGAATCAAGCGAATATGTGATGATCAATCGATAAGCACCATATCGCTTAAGATCCTTTCCCTGCCTGGTAAACGCCGGCATTCCGAATATGGGTTGACCATTTTCAAAATAGAGTACATCTACAATTTTTTGCCTATTCCATCTTGAATGGGCGTTGAAACCAAAGAGCAAATAAACCTGCTTATCCAAAATCATACAAGTCTTTAACTTATAGTATCGACATCCATACCAATGTGCTTGATCAAATGATCGAAAAAGGGGTTCGATTGCTTTTTTATCGTCGCTAAGTGTTATAAAACTGTCGGTTTCAAATTGTATCCTCCCCTCATACAGAAATAAGGAATCCTGGACGTTTATTTGCCAGGTCAATATCCTGAAGGTTGAATCCTCATTTTGTTGAACAGAAATCCACGGAACATCGGCCAATCCAATTTGAAATGACCCGGGATGGCTTAAGAATTCGTTTATTTTGGTAGAAAGACTGTCATTGGCACGAAGTCGGTGATCAGAAGAAGCAGCATTCATGACCGCATCACCATAAAAAGCCATATCAAGCTTTAATGCCTCGGTTGATTGCTGCCCTGACACTAAAAAAAACGAAAAACAGCAGATAACGATTGGTAGATATTTCATCCAGAAAAAAACGACCCACAGGGAGTGGGTCGTATATATTAAGTAAAAGAATTGTTGAAATGAAAAAACTTACATGGTCTACAAGAGGCCCATGGCATTAAAAGTATTCATCACATCACGCACGTGATCAGCACTTTCATCGAGTAGTTTCGTTTCTCCTTCATTCAATTTCAATTCAATGACCTCTTCGATTCCATTGCGGCCGAGTTTTACCGGAACGCCCAGATATACATCATCCATGCCATATTCACCATCTAATTTGGCACAACACGGGAATATTCTTTTTTCATCTTTTAAAATCACTTCTACCATTTGCGCGGCAGCAGCTCCAGGTGCATACCAGGCTGATGTACCCATTAGTTTTACCAATTCTCCACCACCCTTTTTTGTTCGTTCGACAATAGCATCCAAACGGTTCATATCAATCATATCGGTGACTGGCATCCCCGATACTGTTGTATAGCGAGGAAGAGGAACCATCGTATCTCCATGGCCACCTAAAAGAAGTGCTTGTATATCTTTCGGTGAGACATCCAGCTCGCTTGAGATAAATGCTCTGTACCTGGCTGTATCAAGCACTCCTGCCATACCAAAAACCCGATTTTTGGATAATCCGGAAGCTTTATGGGCCGCATAGGTCATCACATCAAGTGGGTTCGAAACGATGATGATAATTGGATCAGGAGTATGTTCTAAAATAGAACGCGTTACGGACGTAACGATTTTAGCATTTGTAGAAATCAAATCATCCCGGCTCATTCCCGGCTTTCGCGGTATTCCTGCTGTGACAACAAATACATCAGACCCTGCAGTGTCCGCATAGTCATCTGTTCCCATGACGCGCGTGCTATAATAATCGACAGGAGCTTGCTCCCATGTATCAAGCGCTTTCCCTTTGGCCAGATCTCCTATTAAATCCAGAAGAACGATATCATTTACAAAATCTTTATGTGCTAGAACGTTAGCTACGGTGGCACCTACATTTCCAGCGCCTACGACTGTTACTTTACTCATAATATCAGTTGATTTTTATTGTATTGAATTTAAGCCCACAAAGCTAAAAAAAACAGGGGTCAAATCTTAATGTGAACAAGAGGATTTACGTCGCAGATCGAGAACATTTTGGCTCATTAAAAGTTATTGATATAAATTTGGGTGTTTTTTCCAACCATCCTGTAATTAGCTACGTATGAAATTTGTCTACATTCTTCTCCCCCTACTCATTTGTATATCCATACAGAGCTTTGGGCAAACACCGAATCCATGTGGTACTACAGAGGGTCGATCAACTTGGTTAAAAGATTTTCAAGCCGGGAAATATCCTGTAAATCGGAATTCAGGTGAATGGTTGATTGCGCCTATCTATGTTCACATAACAGGTGAAGACAATGGATCCGATTATACATCCCGTGTTCTTGTAGGAGAATCGATTAAGATTCTAAACGAAGCATTTGAACAAGCCGAAATTCAGTTTTTTTTGATAGATGATTATCATTATATCGCCAATTCAGAATACCATAATCATGAATCTTTTGGTATGGGTCGGTCAATGATGAATGAACACAACGTTTCCGGTGCTATCAACATTTACATATGTGCGGATGCTGCAGGTAATTGTGGATATTATACAGGCGGTCCTGATGCGATAGCGATTAATAATGATTGCCTCGATCCGGTCAATCAAACCTGGGCGCATGAAATGGGTCATCTGCTTTCTTTACCCCACCCATTTGTAGGTTGGGAAGGAACGAATTACGATGATTCAAATTCAACTCCAATATCAATGGGTGGCCGGCAGGTTGAAAAAACTGATGGATCAAATTGCCAGGATGCCAGTGACGGATTTTGTGGCACACCTCCTGACTATTTAAGCTATCGGTGGACATGTAATGACGACGGGGAAAGTAATTTGATTCAATATGATCCTGACGGCATTCCATTTCAGTCTGATGGTTCTATCATTATGAGCTATAGTACAGGTTCATGCCGGAACAAGTTTTCTGAAGATCAAATTGACGCGATGTGTTCAAACATCATCAATACGCGATCAAACATATTGAACCACGACAGGGAATACAAACCGCTTTCTCCTTGTGGAAAGGTTCAACTTCTAGCTCCTGCACAACGTGATTCCATACAATATGACGCCGGCAATTTAATCTGGAAACAAGTCCCATATGCCGATTTCTATCATCTACGTGTATCAAGAAATATCAATTTTACTGATCTCATTGTTGATCAACAAATGGAGTATCAGGACACCACATACCAACTTGATCCGCTCGATTTAGGAAGAAACTATTTCTGGCAAGTAGATGGCTATGCAGCGCATAGCCCTTGTGTTCAAATAAGTCAGAAAAAATGGTTCTTCACCTATGACTTTAGCCAGACGATCTCACTCGATAATGAGCAAGGTATTTCAACTTATTTTGGAGCGAATGATCTCAAAATCAAAACTGAGAACTTCGAGTTGAATAACGCTTCGATTTTTCTTTATGACTTATCCGGGAAACAAGTCTTGCAGTATCGCACAAATTCGGCAGTTTCGGATGTGACTATTTTCCTACCCGAATTGCAAACAGGGATTTACCTCGTTCGCATATTGGCAGAAGATGTCAATGTGGTGGCTAAATTATTCAAATAATCATCCGGCTACCATCTGTTTCAATTTCTTAAACACTTCACAGGATTCCCAGTCTGATTCGACTGGCAATCGTTGCACTTTCATGGTCTGAGAATTATTATTCTATCAGGTATTTTGAGTCTATCCATTTCCTGCAGGATTGCTACTTTTGATCTTTTGTATACCGCATAAATTATCGCACATGAATTTGCATGAATATCAAGCTAAGAATTTATTGAAATCATATGGAGTTGCCATTCAGGATGGAATTATTGCAGAATCCGTAGATGAGGCCGTCGACGCGTACAATAAAATATCATCTGAAACCGGAACTTCCTTTGCTGTTGTCAAGGCTCAAATTCACGCAGGAGGTAGAGGCAAAGGCGGTGGTATTAAAGTTGTAAAAAACGAAGATGGCGCCAGAGAAGCAGCTAGCAACATTTTAGGTATGATGCTCAAAACACCTCAAACACCGGGAGGTCTGACAGGTGAAGGTAAATTGGTCAGAAAAATTATGATTGCCGAGGATGCCTATAAGCCTGATTTCGATAGTTGCAATGAAGTCTACGTATCCATATTAACTGATAGGAGCGTTGGAAAAAATGTGATCATCTACTCTACTGAAGGTGGGATGGATATCGAAGCGGTAGCTGAAAATACACCACACCTGGTTCATAAGGAACATATCGATCCGACCCTGGGCATTCAATCATATGAATTAAGAAAAATAGCATTCAATCTTGGACTAAGTGGCCAGGCATTTAAGCAGATGACAAAGTTTATTGCCAATCTGTACAAAACATTCGTATCGGCGGATGCTACCCTGATTGAAATAAATCCTTGCCTTATTACGGGAGAAGACAATGTCATTGCTGTCGACAGTAAAATATCACTCGATAGCAACGCTTTATTCAGACATCCGGATCTGGCTGCCCTTCGCGATATTGACGAAGAAGATCCCACAGAAGTACAGGCGAAGGAATTTGGATTAAACTACGTCAACCTCGATGGCAATGTCGGTTGCATGGTCAACGGTGCCGGTCTGGCTATGGCAACCATGGATATCATCAAATTATCGGGTGGTGAACCTGCCAATTTTTTAGATGTCGGCGGAACAGCTGATGCCGAACGTGTCGAAAATGGTTTTAAGATCATCTTACAAGATCCAAGAGTAAAAGCAATATTGATTAACATTTTTGGAGGTATTGTGCGTTGTGACCGTGTCGCTCAAGGAGTCGTTGATGCGTATACGAATATGGGTTCAATCGATGTGCCTATTATCGTACGTTTACAAGGAACCAACGCCGATATTGCCAAAAAGATAATTGATGAATCAGGTCTGGAGGTCAAGTCCGCAATGCTTTTGCAGGAGGCAGCTGATCTTGTCAGTGAAGTTCTATCCTGACAACATTCGATCAAGACCAATCGCAGTCGCAGTAGCTGCATTTAAGGATTCCGCAATTCGATTTTCATGCCCTGGAATGCGTACCAGGAAATTTGCTTTCTCTTTCACTTCTGATGAAAGTCCTTGACCTTCATTGCCGACTGCCAGGATTGTCAATGGTGCTTTGCTCACATTTTGCAAGAGTGTGCGTCCATTCATATCCAGGCCGATAATTATGGCGTCCGGCAAATGGTCTCGAATATCTGCTATTTCTACCCTGATAAATCGGTGATTTACATGGCTTCCCATTGCTGCCTGAAGCGTCTTAGCATTATAAATGTCCGCACAACCTTCATTCAAAAAAATTGTCCGAACGCCATACCAATCTGCTGTTCTAATAATCGTTCCCAGATTACCTGGGTCCTGGATTCGATCCAAAAACAGTATGAGTTCCGAATCGATTGAAAGACGTTCAATTGAATGGGCTTCAGGAATGTCAAAGACGCAGAGCATTTCAGGTGGGGTCTTTAAACCTGAGAGCGACGCCATCGCGATTTGGTCTGCCTGATAGCTCTTAATCTCTTGGAATTTATCAGACAGTCGTTCCTGATTTAAAGAAACAACTAAAACCGGTTTGAATCCAGCATCTAACACCGTTTCACATGCTTTTTTTCCTTCCAAAACATAGCTTCCATACTTAAGTCTGTACTTTTTATGTTTTAGGGACTGAACAAATTTTATCTTGGCTCGTGAAATGCGCATCATGCGTCAAAATTATCTGGTTTTTTGAGACTCTCCAACAAGAATAGGAAATTGCTTTCAGGCTACAGAATATTTATTCTACTATTTATTGCTTCCACATGGATATCATGTAGTAGTAAAAAGTTTCTACAAGAAGGAGAATATCTCATCACAAAAAATGACATAAAAGTTGTCGGGAAACATCTTGATGCAGCGGAAAAAACGCGTTTACGTGATCTCGCAGAAACACGAATTCCACTTACACCCAATTCAAACATCTTTTTCTTCTTCCCTAAGGAGCGTAGTACACTAAAATATAGATTTGAATCTGATACACCCGGTCTCACTGCACTCATTATGAGACTGGACGGAGAACTTCCAGCATTGACTGACACAGCCCGTATTCAAGATATTAGCGAAAATCTAAAAAACACACTTCAATCTGAGGGATACTTTGACGCCCAAGTAGATTTCGGTGTTCGATATCGTAAGAAAACAGCTCGTGTTGCGTATTCACTGACTCCGGCGAAAATATATCGACTCGATACAATAAGTACGGTCAGTGTGGATACGGCGATACTTCAAGAAATTGATCAAATTGAATCCCAAAGTTTATTGCAGAAAGGGGCACCAATTTCGGCCGGACTACATGATAGTGAATCGAAGCGCGTAGCTGCAGCACTTCGAGATAAAGGATACTATGACTTTTCACCTGGGCAATATTCACGATTTATCGCCAGTGACACCTCGGATCATCAAGTAGATTTAAAATTGATCATTTATCCTCCACCTAATGATTCTGTATTTAATAAATATACAATAGGTGAAATTCACATCTACCCGGGTTACTCACCTGATATATCCCTGATAAATTACAGCGACACAGTAATAGGTCCTTACCATTTTCGGACAGCAGACGGAAATTTAGTGATGAAACCGAAATACATTTCAGAAAAAATAGCGGTTAAACCCGGAGATATTTATACGTACAAGGCATATAGAAAAACGTTGTTACAATTGAGTACGCTCGATATTTTCAAGACACCCAGAATTACCATCAGAAAACGAACGGACACAAGCTCCGTATTGGACTATCACATCCAGCTTGGTAAAGAGAAGAAATATCGGGATGAATTAGGATTCGAGAATTTCGTTTCCTCTTATTCGAAAAATCAATTATTGTTTGGGGTTAGCCTTCACGGTGGTCGCGTTATAAATAACATATTCGGAGGCTCCGAGACATTCGCTTTAAATCTGGATGGATCTGTCGAAACATCATTTAAAGGGAATGACAACCAGAACATCACGACGCTTGGCATCGGTATAGACATCCGGACACCTCGATACAAAGATTGGTTAACACTACAGGGTCTACGTCTTCTGCCATACGGAAAAAGATTACTGGCAGATGGTTTTATGAGCGATCTCAACACCTTGGGTGAACAATTTTTTACGACTCAATTTAATTATGAAGATTATCAGTCCTTCTACCAATCGACCAGTATTAAAATGTCACGTGGAGTGGCGCTCACACGAGAAAAACATAATTTCAGATTTGTTTTTCAGGATATTGACCTACTATCCCCGATTGAAGGGTCAGATTTCGATACACTTGTGGGTGAAAACATTGGTTTTAAATTGAGTTTCCAAAAACAATTAATTACCGGGTTTTTATTTCGATCCTTTAGTTATCGATACAACTCGGGCATTCGAAATAAAAAATCGTATAGTATCTTTTTTGGATTTGAATCTTCCGGACACGAAATCGCGTTAATCAATTCATTCAATAAAAATTCAGACAACTCCTTTAAGTTCAATGGAGAACTGTTCAAATTTAGTCAGTTCCTAAAATCAGAGATTGAGCCAAAAATCACTTTTTACTTCAACAGAAAATCTTCTCTTGCATTTCGGCTCGGACTCGGGGTAGCAATACCCTATGCAGATGGGGAACAAGTTCCATACAACGAATTGTTTTCGCTTGGTGGATCTTATTCATTGCGCGCCTGGCGCAATCGGGATGTTGGTCCCGGAGGGCTGGATAATACCGATGCAGGTACGCCATTCGTTGCAGATCAATTAAAAGTGGAATTGAGTTCGGAATATCGGTTTGATTTAGGCTGGATCATGGAAGGTGCTGTATTTGCCGAAGCGGGTAATGTATGGTCGCTGGAAGATGATGCACTGACCATAACCAAACCCGCTCTTGAAACAATTGCTGTAGATGCCGGAGTTGGACTGCGATTTGATTTAACATTTTTTCTATTTCGATTTGATCTGGCCTTTCCTGTTCGAAATTGGTATCCCGATACAGATGATGGAAGTTATTGGAATCTCAACTCATGGAGAGATCTCACTCGAGATCCGAATGCAACAATAGGTATCAATTACCCTTTTTAAACAAGCTTTTTCGACCATGTTTTCTACAAATCGGGCATACCTCAGGCTTATGTCCACGTGCCGGACAATATGCTCTGCCAAAAAATATCATTTGAAGATGGATTTTATTCCAGGTTTCAATCGGGAATAATTTCTTTAAGTCTTGTTCGGTTTTTACTACATTTTTGCCCGTGCTCAATTTCCATCGGTATGCCAATCTGTGTATGTGGGTATCAACAGGAAAAGCAGGTAATCCAAACGCCTGGGAAACGACCACACTGGCAGTCTTATGTCCAACACCGGGTAACTCTTCAAGTGAGGCTATATCACTTGGAACAAGCCCCCCATATTTTTCGACTAAAATTTGTGACAATGCCACGATGGCCTTTGATTTTGTTGGCGATAATCCAACAGATTTTATTATCCTTCTCACAACATCAACATCCTGTTTTGCCATATCAAAGGGGTTATCTGCCAAGGTAAATAATTCCGGGGTCGTCAGATTGACGCGTTTGTCAGTACTCTGAGCAGAGAGTAGAACAGCAATCAACAAAGTATATGCATCACCGTGCTCCAAAGGAATTGGAGTTTTTGGATATAAGTCATCCAAAATGCCCTGAATATCTCTAGCGATTTCCTTTTTTGTCATGCGTCTCGCTTATAGTCTATAAAGCCAATCCATCGTATCGATATGATCTGCATATTCCGCTAATTCAGGCTGTTGTCCTTTACCCGGTTCAATTATTTCTAATTGATCAATCGCATTACCCGAATAAACCGCCTGGATATCATCATGCCTTTCAGCAATCTTTGATTTTATCTCAGAGATATCTTGATAAGTCTCATAATATAAGACAGAAAGTGGTGAATGCCATTCTTCCGTTTCTAATAAAATAATTAAATGATTTGTATGATATTTTACTTTGTTCATTTGAAACAATGCAGTATGGTAAATGAAATTATTATGATACTTCGAGTGGAGAATATAATTTGAATAATCAAGTGTCGCCTCGAACAACCTATCCAATTTGAATTGTTTGGGAATAAAAAATTTAGAAATGTTTCGACATCCCATTCCAAAATGGATAAATATATCTGAAGCCATACCAATTAAGGTCTCATCCGTGTCTTCAGGGTGTATGACGCCCACTGATGTTCGATTATGCCGAAAGATATGTGGAACATGTTCAAAGTAGGATTTAAAATATCGCAAACTATTATTGGAACCGGTTGCTATAACCGCATCATAATCCTGTAGTTTATCTACAAATTTAATTTGATCTTCAATTCGTGGATCTATGGCTTTTAATAGCTCAACAATGCCAGGGAGTAAAAATTGATCTTTATGAGATAATTTGACCAACGCCACATGACCTGCGGTAATCGTGCAAAGCAAATCATGAAATCCAACCATCGGAATATTACCTGCACAAATGATTCCGATATTAGACCCACTTTTATTTCGCTTGTCTAGTTCATATTTAGAAAGCCATTGGGCAAGTTTATCTTTATTTAAATATTGTTCAATTATGGCATTCAGGGCATAATCGATATGCTGGGCTGTAAACCAAAGATTTTGTTGCATGGATCTCAATTTGGCTAACTCCATTACATCAGACTTCTGTCGCAACCGTAGCCCCAGTTCATTCCAAAGTTCAAGCCATTTTATAGATTCGACCAAAGGTGTCATTTATGATTTTTTCGATTCGATAAGTAATTTCTCCAACGGTCGACTAGTTCTGCAAATTCAGTCGGCAAGGGTGATATAAAATTCAATCGTTCTCCACTTACAGGGTGGGTAAATCCGAGTTCTGCAGCGTGAAGGGCCTGGCCAATTAGCAGCTCAAAACCATTATTTACAAATTGCTTGTACTTCGAATACACCGTCCCTTTCCGAATCACCTTGCCGTCATATTTATCGTCATTGAAGAGGGGGTGTCCTAAAAACCTCAAATGCGCTCGTATCTGATGTGTACGGCCTGTCTCCAGTTGGCATGATATCAAACTGACATAGTACAGATCTTCCTCAACCTTGTAGTGTGTAATGGCCCGTTTGCCGTCTTCACCCTCTTCAAACACAAATTGCTTCGTTCGATCCTTGGGGTGACGTCCAATATACTCATCTATTGTTCCTTCAGGTTCTTTTGGGCAGCCCCAGACCAGCGCCAGGTATTTCCTGTGAATGGTGTGGTCATAAAATTGTTTTGCTAACGAACTTAAGGCGAAGTCGTTTTTTGCAATGACTAATAGGCCACTCGTGTCTTTATCTATTCGATGTACTAGACCCGGTCGATCATCCGCATTGCCTGGAAGACGTTCTCCGCCTTTTTGTGCAATGTAGTAGGCAAGCCCATTCACCAGGGTGTTGTCGGGATTTGATATACCGGGATGAACAACCATACCTGTAGGTTTATAAACCACTAGCACGTCTTCATCTTCATATATAATGTCCAATGGTATGTCCTGTGGGACGATACCTTCTGTGCTATTCGTGGAATTAGGTATAACAATGGTGATCCTGTCGGCCGGTCTTACCTTATAATTGGATTTAACCTCTTTGTCATTAACAAGTACGGACCCGGCTTTGATTCCCTGTTGAATCTTATTTCGTGTTACGCGTTCTAATTTATCCAGTAAATACTTGTCAATACGCAACGGACTTTGCCCGGGATCCACCTTGATCACTTTTATTTCGATATCATCCGAGTTTTGTTCCTGCATCGCGCAAAAATAGAGATTCCTCCGCTAGTAATATCAATGGACTTAAGCGAAAACGACTGCATCATAGGAGACATTATTCCGGTCCACAAATCGTTCACATCATCCAGGTAGAAATAATAGAGGCAGCGTTCCAGGTATTTGTCATAATCTTCATACTAAATAAATAGTGCGTACGTTTTCAATGTTTACGATCTTATTAATTGCGTGGTAGTATGAAGTAGCAGGAATAGACTACTTTTGCACTTCCTAATCAAAAAATGTATATGAAACTTAGCAAATCAACTTTAATAGCCCTCCTTGCTGTAGTCATGGTCATGAGTTTGTCATCTTGTCATCGCGGTATCGGGTGTCCTAGTGATTTCTCCATTCTCGACCCATTAGCACAAGTACTTCGTCTCCTTTTCTAGGAATTTAACCGCAACTGAATTATCAGTTGGACCATTCTTATACACTCCTGGTCACCGGTGACGGCTCTCATACTGTAAAATGGGAGCAAGGAAATGTCACTTATCATTCCAATCATGGGGCGATTCAGGAAAGTCAACATGTCTTTATAAAGCATGGTTTGGACTATGCGCTTCAATCTGGTAAACGCAAACTTTCAATTTTTGAAATGGGCTTGGGCACGGGTTTGAATGCTCTTCTTACCTGGAACGCGGTATCGGCAAAGGATGTCAACATCGATTATCACACCATCGAACAATTTGCACTACCTGAAAGCATCCTTTCTGAATTGAATTATACGGAATTACTTGGTCTTTCGCCTCACTTGATGGATTCCATACATCGGTGCAAAGATGGCAGGAGAACCACATTAAAACCAACATTCGAATTCACAAAACACATAGGTGATATACATCGGTTTGAGCATCATGCATCTTACGACCTGGTCTATTTTGATGCATTTGGTCCGGGTTGTCAACCCACTCTTTGGGAAGAACGGATATTGATTCCGCTTTATCAAAGTATGCATGATGGTTCAGTACTTGTTACATTTTGCGCCCAAGGGGCATTCAAGCGAATGCTTCGAAAGATTGGCTTTCAAGTGGAAGCCCTACCAGGACCTCCGGGTAAACGTGAAATGACTCGCGCAATTAAGTAGAAAACAACAATGAAGGAATGAGCAATTTTAGAAAACTGATTATTGCTTAAAATTGAAATAAAACAAGTCTATCACATTATGAATCACTCTTTTTTTTGACTTACGCAGTTTTTCTTACTTTGAGACGCATTCAAAACCTGGAAAATGAAAAAAATTGCATTACACTGGCGTATTCTATTGGGAATGGTAATTGGCGTTATTGTCGGAGTAATCGCAGTAATGATACCCGGAGGTAGTGATATCGTTACAGATTGGGTAAAACCCTTTGGGAAAATATTTATCAATTCCCTGAAACTTATCGCCATGCCGCTCATTATAGGCTCTTTGATCAAAGGCGTTTCAGATCTTTCAGATTTATCTACCCTTTCCAATATGAGTGTCAGGACCATCTCAATTTATATCCTGACAACACTAATTGCCGTGACGGTGGGTCTAACAACAGTCAATATCATTAAGCCCGGACAGCGAATCAACGAGGAAACAAGAAATCAACTCTTATCCAAGTATGCCGAAGATGCTGAAAGCCGAAATCAGAAAGCAAAAGAAACCAAAGAATTGGGGCCTCTACAACCGCTGGTAGACCTCGTACCATCAAATATTTTTGAAGCAGCAGCCGAAAATCGGAACATGTTGCAAGTGATTTTCTTCAGTATATTTTTCGGTATCGGATTGATTTTGATACCGAGTAAAAAAGCTGATCCGGTGAAGGCCTTTTTCGATGGCTTCAATGAAGTCATCCTAAAACTTGTAGATCTAATCATGTTGGCCGCACCATACGGTGTATTTGCATTATTGGCTGCACTTGTCGTGGACGCCCCCAGTATGGATTTGTTTAAGGCCCTCTTTTGGTATAGTTTATGTGTGTTAATTGGATTAGGATTTTTAATTGTGGTCTTCTATCCTACCGTCGTAAGACTCTATACCGGTAAATCGTACAGCTTCTTTTTTAAGGGAATTTCACCTGCGCAATTGCTGGCCTTTTCTACCAGCAGTTCCGCCGCAACCCTGCCTGTCACAATAGAACGCGTCGAAGAACACTTGGGTGTTGACGAACATGTCAGTCGCTTCGTTCTACCCATTGGTGCTACCATCAATATGGACGGTACCAGTCTTTATCAAGGCGTAGCCGCCGTCTTTATTGCTCAGGCTTTTGGCATGAACCTGGGATTGGGTACACAGCTGGGAATCTTAGCTACTGCGACTTTAGCATCTATAGGTAGTGCAGCTGTACCAGGTGCTGGTATGATCATGCTAGCAGGCGTACTTGCGCAAGCCGGCATTCCGGAAGCAGGCCTCGCCCTTATTTTTGCGGTTGACAGACCTTTGGATATGTGCCGTACAATCGCAAATGTAACCGGCGATGCTACCGTTAGTATGGTTGTTGCTAAATCTCAAAATTTGTTGGGTGACCCACATGAAAAAACCTGGGATGAACATTATAAACCGGCACATTCAGACGAATAATATCGCTTGAACCACGTTCATCATTTTGATGTTTTTAGTTTTGTCATCTTTTAATAAATAAAAAATTCGTTGTTTATGTCAACATTAGGTATTGGCTCGCGCGTTGATCATCCTGCCTATGGTGGAGGGGTTATCGTAAAATTGCACAAGGCAGCATATGATGTATGCTTCCTTCAGTATGGAATTAAATTAGTCGGAAGGGAATACGACAAATGGAAAGTCATTGAATCGGTGGAATCAGATGAACAAGTCACATTTAATGATTTCGAAAAATCACTTGCAAAAGTTTTGAGGTCTTTTTCAGACATCACAGAAGTAGTGGAATTAGGGGATAAATGGAAAGACGGAAAAATGATTCTCGAACCTGGTGAAGAAGGCCTTCAACCAAAAGAAATTCCAATTGATGGTTTCTTTCATAAGATAGTGATGGTGCGCGATCGAATTCGCATCATGGAGCAGCGAATCAACTCGAGTAAAAACTTATCCGACGAAGAAAAAGTCAACTTGCAACAATATTTAACACGGATTTACGGCAGTCTCACGACCTTCAACGTGTTGTTTAAAAATAAGGATGATCACTTCGTAGGTGATCGCTCGAAAGGATAAAAACGATTTATCAATTCATATCATTTGCAGAATTAATTAAATACATGATTAATCTCTTAAAGGCACCACTTTCAATTATTTCAAGATGTACGGTCTTTATTGTAATGACGAGTATTTGTTTATCAATTTCGTCATGCGTTGAACCTATTAATCCATATTCAGCCATTGCACCTGGTGTTTGGCGTGGCGTACTTTATATCGATCCAAATAAATCAGTTAATCCCAGTATTGAAGATCAACGAACGCGTCAACAAAATCTCCATCAGGAAAATGATTCCGGGATCTTACCTTTTCTCTTTGAAATAATATATGAGAACGACACGTCCTGGTATGTGGAGATACTGAATGGTGTGGAACGCATACCCGTACGTAACTTAACATATGAGCGAACCAGGGCTGAAGCTAATAAGACGCTAACCATGGATTTTGTCGTGTATGACTCACATATTCAGGCCGTGGTTAAAGAAGATATCATGCAAGGCCATTTCATCGTTCGCTCAAAAGATAATTATCGGATTCCATTTTCTGCTTTTCATGCACAGAAAGACCGATTCATTCAAAAGGCCAATTCTTCACAATCCGCAGAACTTGGTGGTCGCTGGGAAGTGACTTTTGAACCGGAATCCGACGATGAATACAAGGCCATTGGCGATTTCAGCCAAAATGGAAATCACCTCTCAGGTACATTTTTGACTGAAACCGGAGATTACCGTTACCTGGATGGTATGGTCGAGGGTAATAAAATGTGGTTGTCCGTATTTGATGGCGCTCATGCATTTTTATTTCATGCAAAAGAGCAACCGGATGGAAGTCTTCAAGGTATTTTTAGAATCGGCAAACATTATCAAAGTACGTGGATAGCACATCGAAATGATGACTTTATCCTGACTCATCCTGATTCACTCTCCCGCGCAACGACACGCGAATTTTCCCTCACTATGCCGAACGAAAACGGGATTCCTACTACCTTCCCAAACCCAAATAAAAAGGGTGTTAAAATTCTTCAAATAATGGGGACCTGGTGCCCGAATTGCAAGGATGAAACGGAATTTTTAGTAGACTATTTAAAGGCACATCCGGATCTTCCTCTGGATATTACTGCAATCGCTTTTGAACGCTACCCGGAAGAAGCGAAGGCTCTAGCTGCTATAAGACGCTACAAAGAGGCTATGCAAATTCCTTATCCTATTCTTTGGGGAGGCAAGGCGAGTAAGAAAAGTGCTTCGCAGGCACTACCTATGATAGACAAAGTAATTTCGTATCCAACTATGATCATTCTGGACAAAAAAAATAAGGTGCGAAAAGTGCACACAGGATTCTCCGGACCGGCAACTTCTACTTTCGAATCCTTTAGCGAAGATTTTAATCTATTTATTGAAAAATTAGCGGCGGAGTAATTAATGACTATCGATTACCTTTCTCACACTTCCGTGTTCGAGCAATAATTCTTTCGCCTTTTCATAGTCAATATCGAGATGTGCGGATATTAATCGCGTCCCCCGGTCGACAAGTTTATTATTACTTAATTGCATGTCAACCATTTTATTATCTAAAACTCTTCCTAATCTTATCATGGTAGAAGTGCTCAACATATTTAATATTAATTTTTGAGCAGTACCTGACTTCATTCTTGTACTTCCGGTTACAAATTCCGGACCAACCAAACACACAATCGGAAAATTAGAAACAGCTTCAAGCGGGCTGTTTGAATTACATGTGATGCATCCGGTGAGGATACCCTTTTCCTGACAGTCTTTCAATCCATGAACCACATAAGGAGTCGTGCCACTAGCTGCAATACCGACCACAATATCTTTATCTGATACATTGTACGCTTTCAATTCTTGCCAGGCAAGATGCTGATCGTCTTCGGCAAATTCAACAGCTTTGCGAATAGCTATATCCCCGCCTGCCATGAGTCCAATGACCCAGTCATACGGAACTCCAAAAGTTGGTGGACATTCAGAAGCATCTAAAATTCCCAACCGTCCACTCGTACCTGCGCCGATATAAAACAATCTGCCCCCTTCCTCCATTTTGCTCACAACGGCCTCGACTAATTCAACTATATAAGGTATACAATTCTTTACTGCACCGGGAACACTTTGATCTTCATTATTGATGGATTCCAATAATTCTACCACTGACATTTTTTCCAAATGTCGATAATGAGAAGATCGTTCTGTAATCTTATCCATCAGCTTTTGATTTAGAAAAAAGTAACAATCCAATGAAGGTAATCAAAGCATTCAATGGTAAGATTAAAAACCCAAACTTCAATCCATTAAACCAGACCATTGAATTTACATTTAATACATAAGAAATGGCAGGAGCGATCAGGCAAATAGCAATCACATACATCGGATCAATTGTACGCCTGAACCACAATGCAAAACAAAATAAAGCTAAAATCGGCCCGTAGGTATACCCTGCTGCCTTAAATAAATCATTAATAACCGATCCACTATTCATTGAATTGAATACAATAATGATAATGGCCAGTATAACGCTAAAAGAGACATGAACTTTAAACCGAAGCTTCCGGGAAGCCACAGGTGACAGATCAGTCCTTTTTTCAAAATTTAGAAAATCAATACAAAATGCGGTAGTCAATGAGGTCAATGCAGAATCCGCACTGGAATAAGCTGCAGCCAACAATCCAATTAAAAACAATATTCCTACAATCGTCGGAAGGTGATCCATGGCCAATGTTGGGTAGATACGGTCTGCCTGTTCAGGAAGAGTTATCGCCAGATCTTGTGCATAGATAAATAATAATGCCCCTAGTGTGATGAACAATAAGTTGGCAAATACCAGAATAATACTAAAGACAAACATGTTTTTCTGTGCTTCAGGTAAGGAGCGGCAGGTTAGATTTTTTTGCATCATGTCCTGATCTAGTCCGGTCATCACCACAGTAATAAGTGCACCAGATAAAACCTGTTTGAAAAAATTATTGGGATCTGCCCATCCATTTTCGAAATAGAAAATCTGGCCCAGATTTGAAGCTTTAATTCGCGGCCATATTTCAAATATTCCAATATCCAAGGCATTGCAAATACTGACAATGGTCATAATGACGGCCAGCAACATAAATACTGTCTGAAGTGTATCGGTAATTACAATTGTCCGAATACCACCACGAAAAGTATAAGTCCAAATTAATACGATCGTGATCACAACGGTGAGCCAAAATGGGATATTCCATGCATCCATGATCATGACTTGTAAAACGATGGCCACCAGAAATAACCGGAATGATGCCCCGATGATACGCGATAAAATAAAGAAAGCGGATCCGGTTTTATAGGCTGCCCAACCAAGACGATTTTCTAAAAACCCATAAATTGTTGTCAGTTGATACTTATAATAAATGGGAAGTAGGACATTCGCAATAATCATATAACCGAATAAATACCCCCACACCATTTGCATGTAAGAATAATTTGTATTCAGGCCTTCCCGACCAATAACACCGGGAATGGAAATAAATGTAACACCAGATAGCGAGGCACCAACCATTCCAATGGCGACTAAATACCATGGACTACTCCGTTTTGCCAGGAAGAAGTTGTCATTTCCCGAATCTTTTCCTGTTATATGAGAAATGACTAAGAGAAGAATAAAATAAACGACAACAATAGATACGACGGTCAGGGGGTTGAGAGTTGACATATGTTTCGCAAGTTAATAAAGCCCACGCAGTAGCAGATGACATTGTTCACTCATCTGGGTGAACAGCCAATGAATCTTTAGTGACACCCCATATCTTGTTGGGATCGAAAATCATTATTCGGAAAGCAGTTTCCACTCAGAACCTGATCGGGTACATATCGATCTAGATTCGGGTCACGCAATCCATTTTTTAAGAAAGCTTCAAGGTCTGTTCGCTCTTGCGACGTGAGGTTGAGTGGTTTAAACTGACTCGCGATCTGTCGTTCAGGAACGCGCGGGTTTTGTGGAATAGCCAGATCGAAGTAGGCAACCACCTCTTCCAATGAAGTCAAGCTGCTTCCATGAAAAAAGAAAGGATTATCACCCACATTATAAAGTTGTGGTACTTTAAACTTATAATAGTCTTCTGCATCACCTGTAAAGCCACCTCGACCGTAATTTTTTGGATCCTGTGGGTTTCGATTATATGACGGTTGCATATCCATGTCGTTTACACCCAGTGCGAAATAGCGATTTGAACCCAGGTTCTTCTCAGAGTGGCATGCAGCACAATTCCCTCGCTCAAAAAATACCAAAGCACCACGTTTTTCTGAAGCCGACATAGCCGAATAATCACCTTTCAACCAATTTTGAAACGGAGCTTGATTCGATATCAAGGTCCTTAAGAACGCAGAAATGGCAAAACTCCCGGTTGTGAGCGAGTATCGATCCGCTTCAGGAAATTCAGGAAATGCCTCATCAAAAAGATTACGATATCCTAATTCACTCACAACCTCTTCGTCTATGATCATACGATGAAATTCCAGTCCGACGATATTTTGTGTTTCCAGACCCTGCATGCCAAGATGATTGAGATTTGTCTCATCTATATGAACTCCATAAATGTCTTCCAGCCCTATATTCTTATCTGTCCCACCAAATTGGCCATTCCAAAGCGTATTCGGTACAAAAGCAACGTTGAGTACGGATAATGGGCGAATGCCTTGCACATCCATTTCGTCTTCATCGTATTCGGGATTTTGTAGGCGACCTTCTCCATTGATCCCTATTCCGACTCCTCCATCAGCTATACCTTGCATACTACCAGGCTTGAATCCAGCCGAAGCTAAGTGACAGCTTCCACAAGAATATGTTTCAATTCCCGATTCATATCTGGCATCACGGGCCAATCCGGTTTCAAAGAAAAGCATTTGGCCAAGTCGAACTTTGGCCTCATTCAATGGATTTAAAGTTTCCTGAGGAAGTGCACTGTAGTCATCTGCAGCGGGAAGAATAAAATGTTGAAGCGATCCATCATTCGATGCATTGCGAATGGCTCGGATAAGAACAGTATCATCCGTTGATTCAACCAAATGATCGGATTCACATGCCATAAACAGGCAAAGTAGTATCAAAATTAATGTAAACCGCATTTTATTTAACTCGTTATGTGTCTCAAATATATTAAACTATTGTCTAATATGTCAAATTCCAATACAAATTTAATACAATATTCTATAGGTGGCCAAAAACTGTTTCTGCCCTATGATTAAAGATAAGGCAATCAGTCCGTAATTTAATCCTGACTAACATAATATTTGAAGTCGGTATTTAGATATCACTCTCTGACGAATGCGATAGGCATGGTCGGATCGTAATTTCCAAATATTAGTGGGTGCTGGCTATTGTTTGTGTATGACCGCACCTGCTCATCGATGTATTGGTACAACTCTGTTATGGATATTGTGAGGTCCTGATTGAGATCAGCTTGACCCCGAAGACCCCGGATCAAATAATGACTAAATATACCCTGACGCAATCCGGTGCTTTCTAACGATACTTCTTCGCCCTTGCTAGAGGTAATAAAAGCAATGCCATCTTGTGCATCAGACAGTTGTTGGTAGAATCCTGACAATTGAAAACTTAAAGAATTCCGAGCTGTCAATAAGCTGCCTGAATGGCAGGCATCAGCTATGACTATTTTATGTTTGGCCCGACTTTGTTCCACTATGTTTCGTATTTCGTCATATTTGACAGCATTGTTGTAGCCGTCAAAATCACTGGGGATCATCCTGCCTTGTAATCCGTGACCGGAGAAATAAAGTAAAACGACATCATTTTCATCTGCCCTGTAAAAGGTTTGTTGCAATTGACGGACAATATCATTTCGATTTGCCTGCTCATCGATCAACAACGAAATCTGATCGTCTGGTATAGCACCACCTTCAGGACTTTTGAGAAAGGCATAAAGATGGAATGCATCATCATCTGTATATTTTAATGTTGGCATATGATTGTATCGACTCACGCCGATGATAACTGCCCAAATTTTGGTCTGATCATCGCGATCAACTTTTACCGTTTCCTTAATCAAATTATGATCTGCCGACAATTCTTTGACAGGGCGACCATCTTCCCAAATGGCACCGTAAGCCCTGCCATTGATGTATTGTACGACGCCTTCACCATGCGGAGCATGATTTTTCCAGGCTCCGATATATACATCACCATTTTGATAATCAACCCGGCCTCGTCCATCCGGTTGCCCTTGTACAAACATACCTGTATATACCGTCCCATCTTCGTACATAAACCGGCCAACTTCATAGTGACAATGCTGTTGATTACAATCGGTGATTTGGTCACTTTGCACATCTTCTTTCTTATCTGACGATTCTTTGTTCTTATCAACCCCCCATAATTTCACTTTTCTATTTACGGGCTCCCCATCAACCCATTGGCCTTCGACAATCTCCCCACTGTCGCTTGTATACTTCCCCGTCCCATGAAACGTGCCTTCTTCAAAATTCCCCACGTAGGCATGGCCATTCGGGAAGTCTATACGTCCGGAACCATGAAATTTATTCTTTTTGAATTCTCCTTCATACACGAAATTGCCTTTGGAGGTGAATTTTCCATTTCCCTCCCGCACATGATTGACCCAATCACCTTCATAGATGTCACCATTAGCAAAATGCAATATCCCAAATCCCTGAGCTAGGTGATTCAAGAAACTGCCAACCAATCTGGCGCCACTTGGATAGACATATATGCCTTTGCCATTTTCACAATCGCCTGATACGCATTGGGCTTGCAAAGCAGTACCGTTCAGGACTTGAGATAAACTTATAATGAGAATTAACTTCATCCATTTCATAGACAAGATTTTCAGGTTATTGAAGGATCAGGTAGATGTGGACGATAGAAATGAATTTATATAAAAACTATTTGAAACAAAATCATATTGTACAACTCAATCTGTTAAATGCATGTTTTATCTTTGGCCGATAAATGTAAATTGGACATTAACTGAAAATTAAATTATGAAATACCTATTCAACGCCCTGATTATCACAGCTTTATTTTTAACAGCTAGTTGCAAGAACAGCGAAGCTCCTGCTGAAGACCAAATCCACTTTGGTGAGAAAATCGATGAAACCGGAGCACAAACGATTAGCGAAGTGTTGGCAAGCCTTGGTGAAACTGAAAGTGTACAAGTAAAAATGGTGGGCCAGGTCGAGTCTGTCTGCCAAACTAAAGGCTGCTGGATGAATCTACAGGATGATCCGAACGCTGAAAGTGCTAGTTTTTTCGTGAAATTTGAGGATTACGGATTTTTCGTTCCTAAAGACCTTTCTGGAAGTCGAGTAGTTGTCGAAGGAAGTGCTTATAAAGAAGCAACATCGGTCGAAGAACTTCGCCACTACGCAGAAGATGAAGGTGCAAGTGAAGAGGAAATCGCCGCCATCACCGAGCCAATTGAAGAATACAAATTCATGGCCACAGGTGTAAAGATCCTCCAATAAATCACTGAGTTCGTGTTACGCCTCATTTCTGTATACCTCCTAGCTTGTTTATCCTTGTCCGGATTGTCCGCACAAGGATCCGCAAGTATTAATGGGTTAAGTTTTGTTGCTCCTCCCCGATCCTTTGATAAAAATCCAATGCTAGATGTTGTCGAAGTCAATGCCAACTGGATTTCCGTCATCCCTTATGCATACACCAGATTAGGCACCCCTACCGTGGTTCACGATGTAACGGGCTATCAATGGTGGGGCGAACGTCCTGAGGGCATTCGCGAAACAATCAAATTAGCACATGAGCACAATTTGCGGGTTATGATAAAACCCCAGGTATATGTCCCGGGAAGCTGGCCCGCTGAGATTTCATTTGAGGATGAAGCTGATTGGGAAAAATGGGAGCGCGATTATGAAGAATATCTGATGACTTATGTCGATATAGCGGTTGACATGGATATTGAAGCCATATGCATTGGTACAGAATTGCGGGAATCGATCCGCAAGCGCAAACATTTTTGGATTGATCTTATAGCTAAAATAAAACAGCGTTATACCGGACAAATGACATATGCTGCCAATTGGGATGACTATTTCGAAATAGATTTTTGGGATCAATTTGATTATATCGGAGTTGACAGCTATTTTCCTTTATCAGATGAGACAACACCCAATATTCACAATTTGAGTCTGCATTGGCATGTAATTATGTCAAAGCTTGATAGCTTCTCCCAAAAATATAATCGAAAAATATTGTTTACCGAATATGGCTATCTCAGCGTCGATGGTAGCGCGGGTAAACATTGGGAATTGGAAAAAAATATAGAAACCAGAAATATAAACGAACAAGCACAGAGCAATGCATTAGAAGCCCTTCTTAATACGTGCTCTGAATATTCTTGTTGGGCTGGTGGATTTCTGTGGAAATGGTTTCCGAATGGCCAGGGGCACGAAGGCTACCTGGAAAGAGATTATACTCCGCAAGACAAGCTTGCGGAGTACCAAATCAAATCGATATATGGACGTCTTTCTGACTGATTAATTTAAAAAAAAGACAAGAGACAGAGTTGAAATTGATTGCCTATGAGAGGAAATGGATTGTCTCTTGCCTGTCTAAATAATGTCCTTGCATAGATAAGTGTCCTGAGAATTGAAAACATACCCATGGTATTGAGAAAAAATTTTAATTTAACATTTTACTGACATCTCACTCATTTAATCAAGACACTATGAAGATCACAATTCGCTTTATTTCTTTGCTTTCGTTTGCCTTTCTTCTCAACCTGACAGCGCAGGCACAAGGAAGTATTTGCGGTGCCACTGTTCCGATACCTTTTTGTCCTGATGACACACTATTATGCACATTTGAAATGTCAGATCCGATCGATTTGTCAACATCCTCTTCCTTACCCGATTTAGAGTTTGCTATTGTAGACCTTAATCAACTAGCAACCAACAATTCCGGTCCGGCCATCATCGCCATTGATTTGAATGGGCAATTTATACCTGTTGATATAGGTGTC
This sequence comes from Saprospiraceae bacterium, assembly GCA_965249735.1. Taxonomy (GTDB): domain Bacteria; phylum Bacteroidota; class Bacteroidia; order Chitinophagales; family Saprospiraceae; genus JANQSS01. Next base: position 99,459 of record CBDFMS010000023.1, read on the forward strand.
GACTCGAATACGATGCTGGAAGTCTTTCCCATCGCTTATGATTTGGCTGCTATTCAGGAAACCTTGGATGATGTCTTGACAGGAACAATTCCTCCATTTAACATACCCTGTTGTACCCTCGCGCCTGATGCTTGTACAGAACTCAACGACGCCGGAATTTACAGTGGAAGCGACTTTACCAGCCTCTCACAAGCCTTTTCTCTATTGACGGCCGACACGAATGCGTTATTTTCTATTAATGATTTTGTCGATGGCCTGGATTCAATCAATTTGGCATTGAGTAATCCTCTTATTCCTGCTGCATGCGGAGGAGGTGATGTTATTTGTTATGCCTACGGAACAACTTGTCCATTCACCGTCATACTGCTCGATGCTCTAGCTAATCTTGCACCACCCCTACACATGACTGATGCGCTGGTACTTGCAGACAGCATTCATTCTTCTGCTACAGTTCTTGGAGGCTTATCAGTCGATTATCTTTTTGTGCACGAGGCGATTTTAATACCTGGGTTTGAAGTCTTATTCAATGGAAGTTTTACCGCCGAGCCGGGTGGCTGTGACTAACTTAACATATACGTTCTACCCTGCCATCGGTAAAATTAATGTCTGATATAACATGCGGCGCCATTTAGATTGGAGATCCAGCTTTGTGGTTATTTCCGCTCATGACAAAGTGAATATCAGGTGAAAACCCATTCATCACTTACCTACTGTAGGGATGTCCACATTTGTTGATAATTAGGATTGTCAGGGAACAATGCCGCAAGTTTAGAGGCAAATAACTTTGCCTTGCCCAACTCTTTTTGTTGGATGCATAATATTGTTAGAGCATACAAGTTTGCCTCTGAATTGGGTTCAATCTTCAAAGCCTTTAAATAGCTCGATGCCGCATCACCCGGTTTCTGTAGATTTTGTTGAATCAAACCCAGGTTGTAATAGTATCTCACATTACCTGATAGCCTTGCGGCGGTCTTCATACATGTTTCTGCTTCATTCAGCTTGTTCATTTCCGCCAATAAGAGGCCCAATGAATAATTCGTTTCTATATTTTCTGAATCAAAATCAAGAATTTTTCGAAATACCTGTTCAGCAAGATCAAATCTATTCTGCTGATAGTACATATTTGCTAAATTGAAGTGCGCCGGGGTAAGATAAGGGTCAATTTCTATGGCCTCCAGGTAAGATTTCTCTGCTTTTTCCAAATCTCCTTTTTTATGTTCAAATTGACCTCTAATTAACCGTCCAACAGGAAAATCAGCCTGCATAGCCAAAACATTCTCATGTTCAATCTCTGCTTTGTCAAAAGCCTCCATTTGTTCCTTGTCCAGTCTATCTTTGGATATACCAGCCAATGCAAATACGGTTTGCGTCCTGATTGACCGTACGGGATCGGAGAGTTTTGCCACCAGATATCTCATCTTAATTTCCGAAGAAAAAAAGTCGATCGCACGCACTGCGGAATGACGAATTAGGCTATTTGCATTATTTAATGCCTCCGTAATAATACCTAATGAAGATTGGTCTCTCATTTCTCCCAAATACCAGATGGCTGTCGCCCTCACTAGGTTCGTTTGACTCGTATCAGGTATCATTTCCTTCAGTTCATGTATTGTGCTTCGATCACCGCTATACGCACTTGTAAATACATCTGAATAATGCTTTTTCCTTTCTGGTCCATACCAATCGACAATCGCCTGGGCGGCCCAGTCATTTGACTCTTCGGTATGACATTGGATACATGCATTGGGAGTTCCATACAAGACACTCTGATCCGGTCTTGGAATCCGAAAACTGTGGTCTCTTCTGTAATCATTCCCCATGTATACTTTACCGGTCATATGGCAATCAATACATAATGATCCTTCTGTCTCCAGCTTATGGAAATGGTGTTTCGGTGTATCATACTGGGTCGATACATGACATTGCAGGCAAAGTGTATTTCCGGTGAGTTTAAGCTTTGTCGTATGTGGATCGTGGCAATCCGTGCATTTAACTCCTCGATGATACATCTTACTTTGTAAAAAGGAGCTGTAGACATAATCTTCTTCTAGTATTTGTCCATCAGCATAGTACATAGGTGGGTTGATCAAATTGGGAACATAATGGTCCATCAACTCTCCGCTATGGTCATACACGGATGTGATCTGACTTCTGAGTGCATGGCATCTGGCACACTGATCCACTTGATCTTCACTTTTCAAATTTTTGGTTTGAAACATATAGGATCCTTCCTTCTTTCGCCCACGGGAATAATCCTTAGAGGCGATGTAGTCGATGTGTGCCTTTCCGGGACCATGGCAAGCTTCGCAATTCACATCGATCAATGCCCACTGTGTACTGAAGGCATGTGTGTTTTCATCGTAATTTTTCTCCAGATAAGTCGAGTGACAATCCGCGCACATCGTATTCCAGGTCATACTACCTCCTGACCAATGCATCCAATCCTCTGAAGAAAATCGTTCATCCGGATTCAATTGGAACCATTTATTTTGTTCAGAATCCCAGGCAGTCAACAGGCATTGCAACCGACCACCCAGAATTCGCACTAAATATTGTTGAAGAGGCGTCACGCCAAACGTGTATTCAACTTCAAAATCAGATAAGGAACCGGAGGAATCCTCTGTGTTGACATAAAATTTTTCGTCCTTTTTATAAAATCGAGTTGTCAAGCCCATATGCTCAAAAGAAGCATCATTAAAATCTCCTAATACGGTTTCAGGAGTGGCCGCTTGCATGGCCTCATCATGATGTGAGTTCGTCCATTTTTCGTACTCGATGGCGTGGCAGGATTTGCATGATTGATCGCCCAGATAATCATCCCGTTGAACGACATATGGCGTTGTTGAGGAAGGACGACATGAAATAAAAATATCGACAAAGTAAAAGACCACGCACACGATGACCAGGAGGTAGATAAAGCTATACTTATCTTTCAGCCTTATCACATTTAGTGTTTTGTCCTCACTCATTTCACCAAATATAAATCAAGTTATCGATCAGCATAGATTAGCTCAGAACTCCAACATGTGCCTATTGAACCGAGTGAGGAAAAAAAAGAAAGGAGTCTTTGAATAGACGAATCCCGCTTTATCAAACATATAGCCATTTTGCCCATGGGTTTTCAATATTTACCTATTGTTTTCGGCCATATTCATTTTAGTGGATATCGTTTTATCCCATATAAACAGCATGCTTGACAAAGGGGTGTACCGCTGTGCCTTTAACTCTTGCAGTTGCTTCAAAGCGAAATTCGGATTTTGCATTTTTGACTTTCTTGGCGACTTCAACCAGTCCTCTTGTGATGAAATTCCAATCGGAATACCTATCCATATCCGATTGAACTACTTTGAACGGTAAAGAAAATTCCAATTGAATAAATTGTTCTGAAGGAACATTAAATGGTTTATCATAGTCCATTTCTCCAAGAATATATTCGTCAATCAATTTATTTTTTCGTCGACCTCTGGTATATTTCTCTATCAGTTTAATATTGACAGATTCGACTACTTGATCTCGTTTACTGTAAAATAGCAAGCTCCCATCTATTTTCTCATTCTTAGGATCAATTTCATCATCAACCTGGATTTCAATTTTAACCCCTTCAATGCCTAACCAATTTTTTATTGTACCGAACATATTTGAATTATTATTCTAACTACTTCACAATAATACAATTTAAGGTAGCGGCAAGTTTCAACCTTTCTACCGGGGAATAAAATATTCTGACCAGATAGGACTAACGTGCGACAAGTAAGCTTTTCAAAGATCGTACACCACGATCACGAAAAACTTCAACACTAGATGCAGTTGCATCAATATACTGCTGGGTTTCACTCAGTTCTCCATTTTGCACAAGCGACTCGATGTCATTCCAATGAACGAGTCCGATTTTTTCGTTTTCAAATACAGGGATCAACATGCGATTAAAAAAATCGACCCCAATTTTTCGACCAAAAGCCAACATGAAATGATGCAATTTGTCTTTACTGCATCCTGTCACATCACATTTGCTCGCATCGGCCGCAACCAACATGACAATATCATCGATGACTGAATACGAAGCCGCGACGGGGTTGCCATGTGCTTCCCAGGAAGATGCAAATTGATTCAATTCGGTTTTAAATTGATTCAATTCACCTTCGGACAATTTTCGGTCCGCCGTAAAAATCCAAACCGGACCGGACTCGATATGATCAAATAAATTATTTTTCATTTACTCCATTATTTATTATTAACTCGGCGAGGTCCATCACCATCACCTCATCTTGTTTCTCCATTGACTTGACTCCGTCGGTCATCATTGTGAGACAGAACGGGCAATTCACAGCAACTATTTCGGCACCTGTGGACAGCGCTTCAGCAACCCGTTCCTCGTTGATCCGCCTATTACCGGCTTCGTCTTCTTTAAACATCTGTGCCCCACCCGCACCACAGCAAAGACCGGAGGTCTTATTTCTGTCCATCTCAATGATATTCATATCCAAATTTTTCAGGATCGACCGTGGAACCTCATATATCCCATTGACACGACCTAGATAACATGAATCGTGATAGGTAAGTTTATGACCAGAGAACTGGCCTCCTTCTAAAGCTATCTTTTTGTCGTCTAACAATTTGTTTATCAGTTGTGTATGGTGCATTACTTCATATGATCCTCCAAGTTCGGGGTATTCATTTTTAAGCGTATTGAAACAGTGTGGACAGGTAGCAATCACCTTCGTGACCTCATACCCATTGAGCGTTTCAATATTCATCTGAGCCAACATCTGAAATAGAAATTCATTACCGGCCCTACGAGCAGGATCGCCACAACAGCCTTCTTCATTTCCAAGAATGGCATAGCTAACTCCTGCTTTTTCAAGAATTTGAACCATGGCCACAGCCACTTTTTGAGCACGTGCATCATAACTCCCGGCACAACCAACCCAATAGAGGTATTCAGGCTTTTCACCCTTTGCCACCAATTCTGCAAATTCTGGTATCGTCAAATTATCCATGTTTCTATCTATGTTTTTGATCTTGCTTGTTCAGCCCATTTGTTTCTGGCATCAGGAATTTGCCAGGGGCTTTGAGAACTCTCTAAACTATTGAACATTGGTAACCAGTCAGGTGGTCCTGCAGATTCTGTCAGGATCTCATATCGCCGTAGTGCAAGAATCGGCTCGAGTGGATTTATTAAAACGGGACAGGCCTCCACACAAGCATTGCACGCCGTGCAAGCGTGAATTTCTTCTCTTGTTATATAATCAAAAAGCGATTTTCCGTCATCGTAATTTTCGGGTGACAGTGTCGCCGACCCATTCTTTAACTCGGTCTTGATAAAATCCTTATTTCCAAGAGTCAAATTTTTTCGTACTTCTTCAAGGCGATCACGAATGTCCATCATGATCTTTCTTGGTGATAATTTCTTCCCGGTAATGTTGGCAGGACATTCACTCGTACATCGCCCACATTCGGTACACGTGTAAGCACCCAATAATGTAGCCTGATTCAACACAAAGACATCATTGGCTCCGAATTCCGGTAACTCTGCACTCACTGGTTCGGTCTCTTCTTCCAGGCCCATCATCACGCGCACCTCTTTTGCTATCTCTGGCATATTTTCCATCAACCCACGAGATCGCAGTGAAGCAAAGTACGTATTGAAAAAAGCCAGGAAAATGTGAAGATGTTTAGAGAATGGTAAATAGACCAAGAATCCAAGTACAACCAATAAATGCAACCACCATCCAAATCGCTCGATTGTCATGAGTTGGATCTTTGAAAGTCCTGAAAAAAACATCTCACCTACCCAACCTCCAATTATTAAATGACCTGTATCGGGAAAGTGAGCAGCATCGATATTTTGAAGAATGGAATCTGCACCATTCATTGAAAAAATACCAACAATCAACAGGAGCTCGCCAATGAGTATGAGATTTCCATCAAGAAATGGCCATCCTTTCATCTCCGGCGATTGAAAGCGGGCTATCTTTTTTACATTTCTGCGCCAAAGAAAGACGATGGTTGCAACAAGGGCAAGCAGAGACAATATTTCAATAAAATTGATGGTCAGGGTATAGAGGCCACCGAGTACACCGGAAAAAAACCGATGATTTCCGGAAATACCATCGATGATAATTTCAATTAATTCAATTTGCGTCAAGAGAAAAGCGACATAAATAAACAGATGGAAAATCGCAGGCAGCCAACGTTTGAACATCTTTTTTTGTCCGAAAGCGATGAGCAAAACGTTTTTCCAACGATCAGAAGAGGAGCCTTCTAAAGTCATTGATTTACCTAGCTTTATGTTTTTATATATAGCTCGATAACGTCCAAATGCCACGTAAAAAGCGGCTCCGAAAATGAGAATGAAAACAATTTGTTGTAGCATGGATGGTTTTCCGTGTTAACTTTGCCAAGATATAGATATTCAATCATATGCTTATACTAGATCACCTTCAGATTAAAAGAAAAACGCGCCGATTGGCACTTGAAATTCTTGAAAGCAATCTCGATGCACCGGAGATATATGTTGGAGGGATAAATCGAAATGGCCAGCGCTTTGCACAGATGCTGGTTGAACAGATAAAAAATCAATCAGATTTAAAAATAGTCGATTTTCATATTTCGCTTGCTCCGGCAAATCCAATATCCCGAACAGTCAGCTATGACTTGAATCCAATGATATTGAAAGACAAGAATATACTGATTGTGGATGATGTAGGGAATACAGGAAGAACATTATTTTATGCGTGCAAACCATTGATGGATGTCATACCTAATCGTTTAGAGATGGCCGTGTTAGTAGATCGCATGCACAAATCTTTTCCTGTTAATGTGGATTATGTGGGACTCAGGTTAGCGACGACACTTAAGAACGACATCCGCGTGAATTTGGAAAATCAGGATGAGCTGGCTGCCTTCCTAATTTAAAGCATGCCTTCGATCACTTATCACCCGTGATCAACACGTCCTTTTCAAGAATTAAATTCTGACTTATTTGTTCAGCTTTTTCCTGATCCAGATTCAGCGAATGAAGCAATCGCGTCACGCGATCTTGAATTGCTTTTACATTATTGAGTGAGTTGACTATTTTTTGCTGGACGATCCAGTCAGAGATCAGGTTATCGAAGAATACATCCGTAAATCCATTGAATCGATCCAAATCAAAGGTCATCTGGATGCCCCTAAACTCCGGATACACGTCAAGTACTTCCCGCTCGAATGTTGACATGACATTTTGAATTTGATATGCCACGTTTTTAGCGCGATCTATGTTTGTCTGTTTCTGATACTTATACATTCGACCCTGGCGGCCGCCTTGCATATCCCAACGCCCCCAATTTCGCGCGTTCTGCAGTAACTGCACCATTTTAGTAAGATGACCCAGCAGTTTGTCTCCAACAGCCACCGCCTCATCAATATCAGTTAACAGCCTTGTGACATCATCCATCTTATTTATTATCTCACGCAACCGATGACTGTCCATCGAATTGGTGCGCAGTAAATATGCTTCTCGTTTCTTTTTAAGCTCCTTTAACCGTTTTTCCGAGGTATTATATTGCGCAACTTTTTTTGCCAGTACATCCCGCTCGAACTCCTTCAGCTTGATGGATGCCTTTACCTCGTCAAACTTCAATGATAATTGCAAGTACTCCTGTCGTTCTTTTTCTAATTGTTCTTCTTTACTCCCTAAAACATTGTAAAAGAAACCTTTAATACTTTTGCCTTCAAGTTTTTCATAATCTCTATACTCCTTATCCAGCCGATTTTCAAGTGCATGCAATTCAGCATATGCTTTATCGATCTCATACTTCAATGAGTGCATATGATCATCTGCCTTCTGCAGCGAGCGAAAGTTCGATATTTCCTTCTGTATTTCTTCGAGTAAATCCATATTCTCGGAATTTGGATGCCAAAAATACGCAGATTCACAAGCAAAATGATATGATCCATGATCAAATTGCAGCGCAACTACCTACTCTGGTCTCAAGACCTATGTTCAAAAATTATATATGGACACATATGTACGATCGACATAATGTATTGTTATATCGACGAATATAATGTGCATTTATTTTGAATTAGTGTATTTCAAAACATCATTTCAATATATATACTACTATATGTTAAAGTTTTCAATATTTAATTTTTTACATTAAATTTTGTTGTATCTTTGTGATTCATTAAAATCCAAACAAGTATGCTTAAGCGAAGAATGAAACGTAATTGGGTTGTTTACGCGTTGAACACGCCCATTACAAGTAGAAAGTAAAACTAATTCCCAAGAAAACTGATTGCGTGCCTCCTTTCCGGAGGTGCGCTTTTTTTTTGCGTTCCGGTCAACAATCCTCATCTTTATACCATTAAAGAATAAAAATCTTAACGATGAGTGCATTTAGTTGGATAAAACGAGTCTTATTCGGGGCTGAGTCATTGGCCAAAACCGGTATAGAAAAAGGGAAAGAAGTGGGATCACAAGCTTTCGATGTAAGCAAAGAGAAATTGGACGTAATCAAAGACGAACTGAGTGATTCAGTCGATGCAGCAAAAGATAAATTCGAAGATCTGTTCGACAAAGTGAGTGACACAGCTTCTGAAGGTGTGGCTTCGGCCAAAGAGACGCTGTCAGATGCCGGCGACAAAGTCGGATTGGACAAAATTAAAGAAGGTGGTAAGCAGATCATCGAAGGGGGTAGTGAAATGGCTTCGAAGGCAGGAGAGCATATCGAAAGTGCTACAGAAAAGATAGTAGATGCCTCAGATCAGGCCTGGGAAAAAATTTCAGACAAATCATCGGATCTATTCCAAAAAGCCAAAACCAAAGTTGAAGATCTTGGTGAGAAAGTCGGAGATAAGATGGATGACATGCTCGAAAAAGCTGAAGCCCTGAAGGCAGAAGAGAAATTCGAGGCGGAGCAACACCCTACCGGAATCTATGAAGGAGAAAGCCACAACGAAAAACTCGAAGGCTCCATGCTAGACGGAACAGACGACTTTTTTGCCAAGGCAGAAGCATTTGCGGAAGGAAACTACGACAAAGCTGCGGAAGGAAAAATGACAATCGAACAAAAAGATGTTCCAGAAGTAGTTGATGATCGTCCGGTGGCCGGTTTTGAAGACAGAGATGGAGACGGCGACGAAATCGTCGATGATGCCATCATCATGGATGAAGAAGAATAGATTAGTCTAAAACAAGCTGAGCTGCCGATGTCGATGCCTTTCAAAGCGCGTTTTGTCCATGGCGGCCAGTTTTCGTTTACCCGCATAAAATTTTTTCACTGCCATTTGATATTGATTGTGAATCATTTGCGCGTAGCTACCTGATCCTTTCATTCGATTAAAAAATCGTTTTTCTCCCAATTTTCCTTCGCGACAGGATCGGATCAAATTCAATACTTTGCTCTTGCGTTTCGGAAATGCATGTTCCAGCCATTCCGCAAAAACAGGTTCTACTTCATCATTTAACCTGATCAAGGTATAGTAAAACCAATTCGCGCCTAACTTGGCAGCATTTCCAGCCAATTGCATCATTTCATGATCATTGAGTCCGGGGATTACAGGAGCCATCATAACTGAAACAGGTATGGATTTTTCTGACAATTTTTGAATAATGCTCAATCTGTTAAATGCCGTTGATGTACGAGGCTCCATCTCTCTGCGCAGTTTTTCATTTAAAGTGGTGATTGATATTGCTACCTGAACCAATCGATGCTCATTAAGCTTCTGTAGGATGTCCAGGTCTCGTAGGATGAGGTCATTCTTCGTAATGATGCCGACGGATTGACGAAACTCCAGGCAAATTTTCAATAATTCTCTGGTGATTCCCAGCTCCTTCTCTATGGGTTGATATGCATCCGTATTGCCTGAAAACATTATGGTCTCCCCTGTCCAGGATTTGCTCTTAAGTTTTTTTAGAAGCAGTTCAGGTGCATTTTCTTTTACCATGATTTTCGATTCAAAATCCAATCCTGCATTATACCCCCAATACGCATGTGTTGGTCGCGCATAACAATAGCTGCAACCATGCTCACAGCCCTGATAGGGATTCAAGGAATAATTGAAATTTAGATCCGGACTGTCAACTTTGGTGACGATACTTTTTGCGACTACTTTTTGATAACTGGTCTTCACCTTTTCTTCAGGTTGGAAATCAGTTATGACCGGTAGATGAATGCGAACCATCTTATCATATGGATTCGATTGTTGTGATTGAGCTCCGCGACCTTTCATGATATACGATTGATTAATATACAATCAAAGATATATTAATTTTTAATACTATGCAAGTAAAAAAATCGCGCGGCTATTATCCAAAGAAATTTAAGCGTATCAACCTGCCGATCATTTTGACGCCGGTAAATAAGCTCTGGCCTTTTTGCATTGTATCCTTGGAATACTTGACACTAATAGGTATTTCAGATACTTTAAAATTCTTACGACCGGCATTCCGAATCATTTCGACGCAAAATTCAAAGCCATTGCAATTGAGTTCATTGGCCCGGGCGAATTTGCCAGACAGAACTTTCATGCCGGATTGGCTATCAGAAACGCGGACACCGGTAATCAGGTACGTGACGATGTTCGCAATTTTATTATAGAATATTCTTGTCGTCGGAATCTTGTTATCTCTTTTGAGAAATCTACTGCCGATGACCATATCTGAGCCTTTTGATTTGATCTCCTCAAGTAGATGTTCAATATCTTCAGGCAGATGCTGATGATCACCATCCAGGGTCACAATATATTCAGCGCCATTTCTTAGTGCAAAATTGATTCCGGTCTGTGTGGCAGCGCCAACGCCTAAATTAATTGGATGGCGAACAACATTGACATGATGGTCTTTTGAAACCAGATAGGTGTCATCGCTACTTCCATCATCAACCACAACAATATGGTCATAGCCGAGATGAGAAATGCGCTTTAATAAGCCAGGTAACCGGCTGCCTTCATTATAGGCTGGAATTACTATGTATTCCGTTGAGTCCATACCATCAAGTTACTTCAAATTTAAGCATTTTAGAGGATTTCATATACAGCATAACTTCCATTTTGAACTATTTCTTCACCAAACATATCATAATCGTTGTACGGGTTGCCATCATCGTCAATTTTAATTACCAGACGATCGGTTGCAAGCAATCTTATTCCGGAATTTTGATGTAGGTAACCAAGCATCTTTTGAAATTTTGCAGTCAGACTTTTTTCAGGCGTCTGATCGACCACATAAATATTCGGACTTACGATGAGATATTTGAATCCGCTCGCTTTAAGAGCATCGTTCACTTTTGATTTGTATTTATACCTGTCAACAAGTTGACTGTGAACATTCAGAATACCATCCTTGAAGACACGTTCATTATTGTTTTCGATTAAATAAGCAATCGAAGTTCCTGCCTGAAATACCAGGCTTTCACTTTCTGAGTTGATTTTGTCCAGGGCTTGACCAATATTTCGAAAATATCCTTCATAAATTTCATTACCTGTCGTTTCCGAAAAATTATATTGTAAAACAGGAGGTTGAAGCATGCCGAGTCCTTGGTCTGATATGAGATATAAACCAGATACCTTCAAAAAATATGCCATAAATACAAACAGCCCGCCAGCGACAAGCAAATATTTTCTGTATGTGGCTGAGTTCCTCATGAATTTTGCAATTTCGAGGAAAAGCAACGGGAACATTAAGAAACCATACCAAATGATGCCCGCTGAAAGCACAAGCATGAAAAAACAATAGAGCAACAACAACATGCCCAACAGGTAGCCTTCAGTTTTATTAGAGGAGTACCTGGTATACAGATAATATAATAGGTAGATGAGACCGAGTAAAATCAGATAAGTGAATTGGTCTCCGGATTCCGTCAATTGTTGAATCAAATGACCCACCGGTGCGTACACCGTACCGGCAAAATGATAGACTTGAGCGACAGATTTTCGAAGTATGTCATTGTCGAGATTTTCGATGTAATTCCCCATTGGACCTTGCTTGTTGAAGATTTTCGCTCCCGCATCCGAAAGAACGTGGGAAGATCCAAGTGATGCGATCCACATTACAAACACCAGCAAGATTAAAACCCAACGCCATCTTGTACTGCGTACACGCCAGATAAATAATAAAGGAATGAACATCAATAAAAGATATCCAATATCCATGAAATTGCGCTCTACATTGTGGCTCATGGTCAGATCATACGGTAGTGAGATGTACCGCACAGGTATCTCCTCATAACCCAGATATCGTATGATCTCCTCCTCATAAGTCTGTTGCTTGTCACGTTGTCCGTCAACCTGAATACTGAGGAATATACATAGACATAGCAACCCATATTTGAGCAATATTCTCATTACTTATTCTTGTTCAGGTTCTTGTCAATGATTTTCATATTTATTTGGGGGCCGTGTGACGTTCCGTTAAGCAACTCCATAAATGTCGGGGTTTCGATTTCTGAATAGTTCTTCATGATCCAGGGTGAAAAAATCACGGCTGATGAAATTGCCATAACAGCGGTTAAAATGGATGTCTTCAGCGCCATTTTTTTATTCTTGAGGGAAGCAAATGCCAACAGGCCTATTCCAAAAATCAATGAAACATATTGCAACCAGGTGACACTTGAATGATAAACACGCAGACCCGCTTTCGTGTCCAATTGTGCCAAAAACACCACGGATAAGCAAATAAAGAATATTCCAAAAAAGGCATATTTGCCGAGATTGGCATACCAGAGGATGGCTACGATTGCAAATAAAGTAATGACGGCAGTAAGTTTGATTCCCAATGCGATACCACCCAACAATCCAAGTATAGCAGCCAGGACGATGGCAGCCTTATAATCTGAAGCTTTGATTTGGGCTAATAAAGAAAATCCACTCAGCACCATGGCTAAGAGCATGAATGTCAAGCCGAGATCAACTTTAAGTTCTTGTGATGCCTGGGTCGTAACCGAAGGCATGAAGGTGAAGAGTAGCACTCCGACCAATGCAATTTCCGACGGGAGCCTCATGACTTTGCGTCCTAGCTCAAAACTTGCCCATTGTACCAGGATCAGGCCCATCCAGGAGAGGATGAGAGCCATTTCGATGTGGCCTGTCAATCGGGCACCGGCCGCTTGTAAGAGACTCCAATTATAAGGTTGGAAGCCTTTTAGAAGATGTCCGGATTCGGCTATCAGTTTAGGTAAGTTGATATAGTAATTCAATGCATCAAATCCAACCGGAAAAGGTGTGAGGGTATGACCAAAAGTGATAGCATTCATCAAGACCATCAGTAAAACAGCACCTATCGCCACATAAGACAGATTGTTTAAAGCATCCAGCGGTTGTACCAACGATGGAATATCCGACAATAATTCCTTGTAGTTCAGCGCCATGGGTATAGCCAGGAGACCGATTAAAACCCAGGAATTAAATATTCCAAGCACCAGTGTAAGAAAGATGAATATAATCATCAGACACAGGCCCATGGCCAGATAAACAGAAAAAGCAAGTTGAACCCTGGGTAAGACCAGTCGCTTTAGCAGCAGATGCCCGGCGTAATAAGAAGACCAAATGATCCAAATAACTACGAAAACAAACAGAATCGATCTACCCAGGTAGCCAAATATGGAACCGAACGTATAATCAACCGATGAATACATGACAAGATTAACCAGTGTCCCGGACCATAAGAAGGCAAAAAACGATAGAATGATGGTTAAAACTGAAAACCCCCTACTCTTTGTATTGATAATGGCATAGAAGATGGCACCTCCGACGATTAGGTGAATGACAGGTATACCGGCATACGTGCTTCCTATGGATTTTGCATAGAGCGGATGTTTGAACCAATAATCTATAAAAATCCAGATCATCCACACCGTAGCAAGCACTTTCAGCCAAACTGGGCTTTGTCTAATTTCTTCCATAAATAGGTAATGGTTCGAAAAATGGCTTCATTCTACCACAAACTTGCGTAAATTTTTCATATTATTAAAACATCTTATATTAAACTTTGAATTGGTTATATTTGTGGCTGATCCCCACGCAAGGCTTAGGCCAATGAAATTTGAAATATACCAATATATAGTTCCGCTTGTCAGTCTGGTTTTTTTAATCCGTATCAGCATCCAATATGCCAATCGACGGCGCAGCATTATCAGCTCTGTCGTATGGAGCTGCTTTTGGATCGTCCTGGCGATCTTGGCATTGGTTCCACATCTTTTATCGACATTTTTAGCTGATATTCTTGGATTTCGGGACAATGTACATGCCATACTGTTTTTAGGATTGGGTCTTGCCCTATTGATCATATTTTACTTATCCAGTGTAGTGGATAAATTGGAGAGTCAACTCACGACCTTGGTGAGAACCCTTGCCTTGAGAGAATCTGATAAGCAATCTGAAGAACAAGTTGAAAAAGAAGAAGGCCTTAAAAAGTTGAAGAACTGAATCCTGCGATGCGCATACTTTTTATTCTTGAAAATTATTATCCGGCAATCGGTGGCGTTGAGACTTTGTTCAAATCACTCATTGACAAATTGGATGCAAGCGACGTAGAAGTTATTATCATCACAACACGACTGCACGATCTTCCAAAATTTGAACAATCAGGGAATACCACTGTCATTCGCTATAATTTTTTCAGCAGGTACCTGTTTACCTTTCTGGCTATCTTTCCAGCCTTGTGGCATGGCCGCAAAGTCGACCTTATTCACACCACGTCATACAATGCCGGATTGCCTGCGAGCATCGCCGGCTTCCTTCTGGGTAAGAAAGTGGTGATCACATTTCATGAAGTTTGGGGAAAACTGTGGTTCCGCCTGCCCTTTTTTGGCAAAATTTCAAAGTTTTTTCATTACCTGTTTGAACAACTCCTGCTGCGCATGCCATTCTATCGGTTCGTGGCTGTATCTGAATTCACGGAAAGTCGACTCGTCAAACACGGCATTAAACCTGAAAAGATAATAACCATCTACAATGGTATCGAATATGAACAGTGGAAACGAATACCTGTCGATGCCAAAGAAGAAGGTGACTTTAATTTCATTTACTACGGGAGGCTCGGCATATCGAAAGGGCTTGATATCTTACTTCCTGCGTTTTATCGAATCGCCCAAAAATATAAACAGGCACAACTTATTTTAGTATTGCCTCATCATCCAAAGACACAACTCAACTTTGTGATGAAGCAGCTCAACAAATTCAATAAGATGAATCGACCGACGGTCTTGCATGAGCTGGATCGTAATGAATTGGTAAAGATATTATGCGCCAGCCAGTGTGTCGTAATTCCTTCCTATAGTGAAGGCTTTGGTTATATTGCCGTTGAATCGATGGCACTGGAATTACCCATAATTAGTTCGGGTCGTGGATCGTTAAATGAAGTCGTGGGAGGAAATATTATCGAAATGAAAAGTCACGACGTCGCAGGCATGGAAGATGCACTGGAAAAAGCTTTGGAAAATTCGTGGGATTATATTGAACCGCAAAGATTTTTCTTATCAGATACTGTGAACAACTATGTAAAATTGTATACCAATTTAATTAACCCCTAAATCCGGGACTTGACTGTGAGATAAATGGAACGAAAAAGTGTAGTGATAATAGCAGATGCCCTTGATTTTCAATATGCGGGGATAAAAGTATATCTAGAGGGTCTGGTAAAGGCTCTCCAGGAAAAAGAACGGCAACACGACTATGTCTTATTGCGAGCGGATGAAGATTTTCGGGATTATGCAGGACAAGTTTATGTCAAGAGCCATGTTAGTCGCTTTTTGCATCCTAAATCACGATTGCTGGTCGAAATACCAAAAGCCATCAAACAACTCAAACCGGATGTAGTGGTCGAGCCCTGTCACTTTGGCCCTTTTCGAATTTCTGACAAAATCAAAAAAATCACTTTTATTCACGACATCACACCGGTCATTCATCCGCAATTTCATTCAAAAAATAGTGTTCTCCTACACAAATTACTTCTCCCCGGGACGTTAAAACGCGCTAATTTGATTGTGACGAATTCAGAGCGAACGAAATCCGATGTCATCGATCAATATGTATATGCCAAAGGGAAAACTGAAGTGGTCTATCCGGGTGCTCAGTATTTTGGTTCTCCAGGTTTCGCTCCAATCGATGGAATTGATGTCAGAAAGGAAAAATATATTTTACATGTGGGTACGCTCGAGCCGAGAAAAAACTTGCCCTTTTTATTAGATATATTCAGAGAAATAAAAATCCGACGTTCGGATGTTAAACTTGTTGTTTCAGGTAAGAAAGGCTGGAAGAATAAACCATTTTTTGACCGGCTGAAAAAACACCCAAACAAAGATGATATTTTCGTCACCGGCTATTTGGAAAAAGAGCAAATTGCTACGTTGTATCAATACGCCGAGTGCATGTTATTCACCAGTCATTATGAAGGATTTGGTATACCACTGATCGAAGCAATGGAGAGTGGATGTCCAATTATCACCTCAGACAATTCAGCGCAAAAGGAAGTATGTAAGGATGCGGCTGTATATATTTCAGATTTCAAGGCGTCAGATTGGGCCGATGCATTCCTGGCGGTTGCTGAAAATGAAGAATTGCACCAGCAATTAATTAAGCGGGGAAAAGACAGGGTCAAGACATTTTCCTGGGAAAAGTCAGCTGAAAAATTTGACCGGCTCATCACTAACATTTACGAACATGAACAACGCAAAAAATAATAAATACTTTATTCCACTTATTGTATTTACGATTATCTTTTACATCGCTACTGTGTTGCCACATGAAATCGTAGGTGGTGCCATTGGTTCATTATTTAAAGACGCGAGTCGAGCCACATATGACCGAACCATGCTCATTATTTTGGCGTCTGGCATCTTCCTCTACTCTATTTTCATTCTTCGATCTCTTTTGAAACACCGGTCCCGAATGGGAAAAGGACTTCTATATATTGTTGTCACAATTATCCTGAGTGCAATGGCAATGAAATACCTTGTTGTTATCAATGTCGAAGCCGTCCATTTTCTACAGTACGGTGCATTGGCTGTACTTGTATTTCATTTGGTCAAACGCTATGATTATACCTGCGCGATCATCTTTTTATTGGCTCTTCTTGACGAAGGATATCAACACTTTTTTCTGACGCCTAATCGATTTGCCTACCTTGATTTTAATGATATCATGCTGGATATTATTGGGGCGGGATTTGGATTGTCAAGTATGTATTGCCTCAATAAGTCTTCCGACCCTATCAACAAAACCCTGCGCAACTCAATCTTGTCTGTTTATGGTACACTTGTGCTTGCTTCTGTGGTACTCTATATGACAGGAACGATGCGGATATGGCCGACAGAAGGCGAACCAATGGCGCCGATCCAGATATTTCACAAGCCTATGTATCAATTCTGGACCACGGTCAGGAAGGTCGTCCAATTTCATATAATGAGACCACTGGAAGGTTTACTCGTCATCTTTGCAACTATGTTTTTTTATTCGCGACTGGATGACTGATTGACTTTTTCGAATTGTGTCTTTTCACCCCGGATCATGTGTTTGTAGAAACGCTGTATATCAAACCATAGGAAAAACTCCATTTTTTTTAATATGCCCATTGTTGAAATGGGTGTATACTTATTAAAAAAAGCCTTGCGTGCAAACTTTATTCTTTTTCGTTCCGACGTCAAGGATAAGTAAATAGATTTCCATAGTACCCGGAAGAAAAACCACCGGCCAAAAATCAAATTAAGTAGTAAGACAATGCCGTATTTAATTATCAGGAAAGGCAGGTTGAGCGCAATCACGCCGGCCGGCATTAATTTGAAATAGGTGTAAAAAATGTTCAATTGTGTTTTTAATACATAATTGAAGTCACGGATCTTTGCTACGGATTTGGATATTTTGTGATGAACGATGGCATTTGGAGCCAGCACACTTTTATATCCCAGAATGGATGCACGGACTCCAAGTTCGGCATCTTCATAACCCGTCTCAAAATACGTGTCAAAGACGCCGATCGCGTTTAGCATAGTCGTCGAATAGAGTGCCGCTCCCGCACACGCTCCAACATTATCAATTGGATCCTGAAAACTATCTGGCTCCTCTCCCCTTCCTTCCGGGATGATCTCGGCTGTATTTAAAAATCGATGGCCAACATTATCAAGTTCATCGGAATTATAATAATTAATCATTTTACTAGCAACCATATCGGCTCCTGTGGATTTCGCCGTTTGAATTAATTCAGTCGCCCACTGTAGTTCTGCAAATGCGTCATTATTTAATAATAAAATATATGGTGAATCAGCATGCGTCGACAGCAATTGCTCCAAAACAATATTATGCGCCTTTGTAAACCCAAAATTTTTGTCAAAGAGCATTAATTCAATTTCGGGATGCTTTTCTTTTATTTGATGAAGCCGGGCTACATTTTCAGGATCGGACCCATTATCAACAAGAAAAATTTCCAGTTGTCTGTAAGACTGGTGTATCAATTGTTCAATACATTGCTCGGTATCTTCGATACCATTCCAATTGAGTACGATAACAGGTATAGGCTGAGTGGTCTCCATCTCGCTGCAAAATACAACAGAAGGTGAGAATGTCAGAACGCGAGAGCTTGAGAATGTGAGAACACGAGAGTTTGAGAATGTGAGAACACGAGAGCTTGAGAGTGTGAGAGCATGTAACGTAGGTAACGGCGGAGGAACCCCACTGCCTACTGTCTACTGCCTGCCCGCCGAAGCTTTAGCGGAGGAGGGTCCACTACTACTAACTCGGTACTAAATCTTAACTTAGCCATATGGATAAAAACGTTCTCATCACGGGTGCCACTTCGGGTATTGGGCTGGCTACTGCCAGACTATTTGCGCAGAAAGGATATAATCTCATCTTGACCGGTAGGCGTGCCGATAAATTGAATAAGGTCAAAGAGCAGCTCGATGTTGGCGATCAGCTTCATGTGGGTATACTCACATTTGACGTCCGCAACCCGGCTGCATGTACGGAAGCGGTAGGCCTTTTAAAAGAGAAGAATTTTAATATCGACATCCTCATTAACAATGCCGGTCTGGCCAAAGGCTTCGATGCCATCCACGAAGGCAACTGGGAAGATTGGGATCAGATGATTGATACCAATGTCAAGGGGCTCTTATATATGACCCGGCTTATCACACCTTTGATGGTGGAGCGCCGATCCGGGCATGTCATCAATGTTTCTTCTATTGCAGGAAAAGAAGTCTATCCAAAAGGAAATGTCTACTGCGCCAGTAAACATGCTGTCGATGCGCTGACCAGATCCATGCGCATTGACCTTTGTGCATACGGCATCAAGGTCTCTCAAATCTCACCGGGCCATGTCGAGGAGACGGAATTTGCTAAAGTGCGATTTGACGGTGATGAAGAGAAAGCCAAAATCTATAGTGATTTTAATCCGCTCACGGCACGCGATATTGCCGAGGCTATTTATTTTATTGCCACGCGTCCACCCCATGTCAATGTGCAAGACATCACGTTATTTGGTACACAACAGGCCAGTGCCAATTATATTGAACGGACAGGTCGGCTTTTTGATTGAATATTTTGCAAGTCGAATCGAATGTGCACCACCCACAATAAGGATTCATTTAATTAAGAATACAGGACGACTTGCTCATTCCTGGATATATTCTTTAACCCACTTCTAATAAAGCCATAATTATGACATTCTTCGATTAAGACGACACTGATTTATACGCTTGTTGGACAAAAACGTGTAAATTGGAGGATATAAATAAGTTAACATTTATTTGAAAGAAAAACAGACCTATGATAAAGCTCTTCAGAAAAATGAGACAAAATCTTTTGAATGAAAATAAATTCAAGAAATATCTCATTTATGCTATTGGAGAAATAATACTCGTTGTAATTGGAATTTTAATTGCGGTATCAATAAATAATTGGAAGCAATCAATAGACCTAAAAGAAGTAGAACAAAATTTGTACGGTGACCTCATACAAGAATTACAGAATGACATAAGAGAAGTTCAGGGCATCCTTCATTATAACAGCCATTATTTATTGCGATATAATCGTGCAAGTGAAATAATCTTAAATGATCCTCAGAGGCAGCTGATAGATACTTTGGCAATTATAGCAACTGAGCTTGCCAGTTTCTCAGATTTTAACAAGGAAGAGTCGGCTTATAATAAATTAGCCAAGAGTGGTAAGTTAGAACTAATTACGAATAACGCCATTCTAACACGCTTGCAAAATATTGCAACACTTTACAATTATATTAATAGATTGGAAAACAATCACCAACAATTTATATTTACAATTATACCAAAGATCACTAAATATTTGAGAATAAACCCGTTTCAAGTAATGATGGCTGAGCAATTATATGACTACAAATTCCATAATGATATTGAAATAATGATAAAAATATGTGTAGAAAAAGATGGATTGTATAAGCAAGCTGAAATTGATCTAAGAGGTTTGATTAATTTATTAGAAGAAGAATTAATTCAAAACAAATACTAACGATGCGTATAATTTCATAGTAGCTAAACGTCACTACGATTCATAAGCGAAGCGTTAGACTTTATTAGGACAAGGAAAAACAAATGATCAATTTCTTTAGGAAGATTACGCTAAACCTTCATTCAGAAGCAAATGTGAAAAGCACTTCAAATTTGCAATAGGTAAGATCTTGTTGGTTGTCAATGGTATCTTGAGTGTGTTACAGAACAATACCTCCGAGTCTATGTACATGCTTGCTATCTATTGTAGCAAGACGGCCACTACAATCCTTTGGACATCATTACCAAAAAAGCTAACTTACACACATAATCCATATACCCATAATTATTGCGGATATATGGATATTACCTCCAATAAACCATAATAATGAAAAAAATCATAGTAATAATTGTTATAGCTCTCTTTTACGGTTGCTCACCTACAGCCAAGCAAGGTGAGAATGAGAATAAAGATCAAGAAGGCGTTAATCCGGTCAAAGAACGTTTTGCTAAAATGGAATCCGATGCATTGAAAGAACCATATCAAGGAATCTTTGCTAAAAATGATTCCACTAGAAAAAAATTTCCTATCAGAAAGACAAATGTCACTACAGCTCCAATTATGAAGGCAGCTATTCTATTTCTTGACGGTTTAAATTCTGAACAACAAAATCGAACAACATTTGATATTAAAGATCAAGAATGGCGTAAATGGTGTAATGTGGACAATGGCATTTATGATCGTCAAGGAGTGAGTATGAAAGAAATGACTCCATTGCAGAAAAATTCGGCATTCAATTTAATGCAGGTATCATTGAGTGCAAAAGGACTACAGCTAAGTAAAGACATTATGAAAACTGATCAAACTCTTAAGGAACTTAACAATGGATCAACAATTTATGATGAAGAGCTTTACTTCTTTACAATTATGGGTCAACCTTCCCAAACTGAGCCATGGGGGTGGCAATTGGACGGCCACCATTTAGTGATAAATTATTTCGTCCTCGGTGATCAGATCGTGATGACTCCTGTCTTTATGGGAGGCGAACCAATTATAACGACAACTGGAAAATATAAAGGGAACACTTTATTTCAGGACGAGCAGAACCTGGGGTTGGCATTTATGCAATCGCTATCGGATGAGCAGCAAGTAGTAGCTAACATCTCCAAAGTAAAAACTGAGAACAATAATATTGCCGAGGCTAACAAGGACAATTTACATCTTGATTACCAAGGAATTCCAGCTTCGAATTTAGCAAACCAGCAAAAAGACGATTTGCTAA
Organism: Saprospiraceae bacterium; assembly: GCA_965249735.1. Lineage (GTDB taxonomy): Bacteria > Bacteroidota > Bacteroidia > Chitinophagales > Saprospiraceae > JANQSS01. The sequence continues at coordinate 121,177 of CBDFMS010000023.1, forward strand.
ATTTGATCTATCAATACGTCAGTAATATGAAAGAAGGCCATCAACAGGTAAAAATGGAAGAAGTGACACTTCATATTGATAATACATGGTTTTCTTGGGTAGGTGAAACGACAAAAGATGCAGTGTTTTACTATCGCGTTCATAGTCCTGTCGTATTAATTGAATTTGACCATCAAAAAGTTGTTGGAGTACCAAATGCAGATGATGGGAAACCATCAAAAAATCATATCCATACTGTAGTAAGAACACCGAACGGAAATGATTATGGAAAGGATTTATTAAAGCAACATTTAGAACGCCACAATCACTAATAAAACTGGTAACAAAGTGTCCTATGAGGTTCATAGCTGCTAAACACAGCTAGGCCAAATACAGGAGAAAGTTGGCAACAATAAAAACAAACAAATGAGACTACATACATTCTTAATACTTGTCCTCGTGTGGTGCTTTTTGTCATGCAAGAATGAACCGCATAAAACAGAACAACATAATGAAAAAGAATATACAGAGATATCATTTCTCACCTCAGACAGTATAGAAATATTTGGAGAGCTATATGATAGAGGTAAAAATAAGGATTTCATTTTGCTTTTTCATCAAGGCGGATCAAATGCCAGAGGAGAATATGCAACTATTATTCCTAGATTAACCGAAGAGGGGTTCAACGTTTTTGCGATTGACCAAAGAGTAGGTGGCCAGTTTTATGGGAGTTATAATCGCACACTTGCCAACATTCCCACCAACAGTTTCGGTGATGGTTATGGTTATTGCGATGCATATAATAACCTTGAAAGTGCTCTAGATTATATAATTGATTCCGGATTTTCAGGAGGCAAAATTATTTGGGGAAGTAGTTACAGCGCCTCTTTGTCGATTAAGTTAGCCAGTGAACGACCAAATGATGTTTTAGGAGTTCTTGCATTTTCACCTGCCTCAGGAAACGCTATGGAAGGTTGTAGTCCAGAAGAATTCATTGAGAACCTTAACGTACCTCTACTGCTATTGAAACCACTCAGTGAAATGGAAAGTGAAAGAAGCAAGGCACAATTTGAGTTAGCCGCAAAATATAATCACGAGACTTATGTTGCTAAAAATGGGGTACATGGTTCTTCCATGTTGGTAGAATCTAGAGTTGGAAAGAATGTAAGTATGAATTGGGATGTCGTCCTGAAATTCTTAAATCAAATTCGATCAAGATAGCAATAACCAATCGGGGATTTCACGTAGTTCACATAAGAGGTGATGATAAATGTTGATTGTAAAATAAAATCCGGACCTTAACTTTAGAACATAGTTCAACGATGGAAATCCGGATAAGTGAGTAGCAATAAATTAAATAATTATGAATAGTAACTTAAGAAATCCAATCAGATACTATGCCATACTTCTCATTTTTATAATCAGTTGTCAATCCAAACAGAACAATATTGAGCCGACCCCGAACATGGCATCAAATGAATCTGTACTCAAACCCGATCCGGAGGAAGAAGAGATAAAAGCCACCGTTGAAAAGCTATTGATTGCTGCCGGTAATTATAATATTGAGGACCTGGACGATATGGTCTCGGACAAGGCCATGATTGGAATAAGTAGTCTAAAGGATGGGAAATGGTCCAATTCAGAGATAACGATCGATGAGTACTTTGAACATGTCAAAAACCGCGAGCCCAAGCCTTATTGCGAACTGGTAAACGACTACAACATTATTGTAACTGAAGGTCGGTTGGTATTGGTAAGAGCCGATGCCATTCTTCATCGATTTGGTATTCCAATGACTCGAGAAATTAACAATTTCATGCTTATGAAGGAAGATGAACATTGGAAATTTATAGGCCTTTCCTTTACTGTTAATCCGATACCGGAAGAAAAACAGATATTCGATTTAGACATTTTTGCTCGTAGCTATGCGCAAGCCTGGTGTAGCAAACGACCAGAATTTGTCGCTACGTATTTTGCAGAGGACGGTTCACTGCAAGTAAATGATGGAGATCCTGCCAAAGGAAGAGATGCTATATCAAAAGTTGCCCAAGGATTCATGACTGATCTTCCTGATATGATTGTTCGTTTTGATAGCCTTGTATCGAAATCACATGGCACACAATTCCATTGGACCTTGATTGCCACAGACTCCGGACCCGGCGGCACAGGTAACAAAGTAAACGTCAGTGGATATGAACTTTGGCACCTCGATGATAACGGACTCATTAATAATTCTGAAGGTCATTTCCCGACAGAAGAGTATAACCGACAACTTGAAGTAGGAACCAAATAATTAAAAACAGTCGCTAATCGTGTATAAAAATACTAGCCGAGAGAATAGCAAAATCAAAGGTTGCAGAACGTTTCATCTTTTTTGTAACTTGACAGGAAAGTTCAGCGTAGTCGGCTACTCTTCTTAAATGGATGGTCTTTGGTAATAAAGATAAACTAGAACAAGAAACACTATAGCGATAATTGACAATAAGATGGAAGTAAAGCAAAATAAAATAATTACAATACCAACATACATTTACAGGCTGATATTAGCCGTAATGCTGCTTGTGTTTACTATTTACAATTTTTGGATTTACACCTCCTCTGGCCAAAATCCGACCTCAGCAATGAGTGAGCAGGCTATAGATGGTGAGATTCTATGGCAAAAAAGTAATTGCACTTCCTGTCATCAATTGTATGGTTTGGGAGGCTACTTGGGGCCTGATCTTACCAATATTGTCTCTTGTCCGGGAAAGGGTCCCGTTTATGCTAAAGCTTTTCTAAACAGCGGTCTAAAAGTGATGCCGAAGTTTAATTTTACCGAGAAGGAAAAAGACGATATCATTGCCTTTTTAACACATGTAGACAGTACCGGGTATTTCCCAAATAAGCATGCTCAGCTACAAAAGACGGGGTGGGTAAAGCTAAAATACAAGACTGCTAAAAGCACAGAAAATGAATAGACAGGTACCTCTTGGTTTCATTATCCTGGCCTTATTCGCTCTCCTTTTCGGTTGTCTGATGGGATTGTTGGCAGGTATGCAATACATAGACCCTAATTTTTTAAAAGAAATTTTACCATTTAATCAATTGCGAGAGATTCATGTATCAAGTATGCTTTCGTGGATCGTGCTTTGTGCCATTGGTGGTATTTACTATTACGTCTCAGTTGAGCTTGGCAACAAACTATATTCCAATAAACTAGCTGCATTTCACCTCATCCTTTTTGCAGCAACGGGATTGGGAATATATATCTCTCTTTTTACTGGAAATATGGGAGGAAGAGAATACATTACCTTTTTTCCTTTGCTTATAGTTCCTATTCTGTTGGGTTGGGTGTTATTCGGTATCAATTATTTTAAAACACTTTTGGCGCAAGTTGAAGGTTGGCCCGTTTATATGTGGATGTGGGGGACTGGGATAGTCTTCATGGTATTTCACCTCAGTGAATCAAATTTTTGGGTTTTCGACTATTTTCGGGAAGACTATATTCGTGACCTTACTGTGCAATGGAAATCTAATGGATCATTTACAGGGTGTTGGAATCTGCTAGTTTATGGTACGGCCATTTTCCTCATGACAAGAATCAAAGGAGATGTCAATATAGCTCGGAGTAAAACCGCCTTCTTTTTCTATTTCCTGGGATTAGCCAATCTCATGTTCGGATGGGCTCATCATACCTACCCTGTTCCAAACATGTCGTGGATACGATTTGTAGGATATGCCCTGAGCATGTCAGAATGGATAGTGCTCGCGTATATGCTTACTCAATGGATATTGTCGTTAAACAAAACGGAAAAGAAAAATAATGCATGGCCTTATCGAATGCTCATGATCACAGATATTTGGATATTTATAAATGTACTGATAGCTGTGTTAATATCCATCCCAACCATTAATCACTTCACACATGGTAGTCACATTACCGTTGCCCATTCTATGGGGACAACAATAGGTATCAATACCCCCATATTGCTGGCCTCTGTTATATTTTTGCTGTCAAGAATAATGGAAGGAAGTACAAAAATTCGCCCAAAATTCATTTTTGTGGGAACAATACTATTTAATATATCATTGATTGCATTTTTATCGAGTTTGATTATAGCAGGGATAATAAAAGGGCAGTGGATGTACGGTGAAGATGCAATTATCCATTCGGAACTGATGGAAAAGATTATGCAGTATATCTACATATTTCTGTTTAGCGGATTCGGTATTTTTATTGGCTTGACATTGATAGTCACTCCATTATTAAGACAGTTGATAAGAGAATTTATGGTACAGGACAAATCAAGTTAATCCAATATTATTAGTAGGACATTCGTAACAATTTTTTATTTACATATGTAGCAAGAATTCTTATGATTTCGTTGATCAGGCTAAAATATGAATGAATAAATAATAAACTGACGATGCTTTCGCCTTAGATACAACTAAATGATTTGATTACAAATTGGCTGAATTCATTCTAAACCACATAGCACAAGGGATGGTAGACCATGCGTATTCTGACAAATATCGGGATGTCGAATATGTTAGAACGTTGGCATCAAAAATCAGTAAGTGCGAACATTGCGGAATTGAAATACGTCAGGCAATAATAAAGCATTCCTAAATTTTGGAAGCTTATCATTAAGTAAATAATAAAGACATCGCACCGCTAACAATGACTTTGATGGTCAATTCTCCTAAACGAAGACACGCCTCTACACGAACCGATGTAGCATTGTAAGACTTCACACAATGAAACAACATTAAACTAAAATAGGCAGGCATATGTCGATACGTAAGCAACTGCTGACAAAATAATTATGTAAATTTGAATAAACTACAAGAAATGAAAACAACGCCTGAACATAATCTACGAATTGAAAAAATGACATTCGCTTCGGTATATCCTCACTATGTTACAAAAGTTGAGAAAAAAGGAAGAACAAAAGAAGAATTGCTCCAGGTAATCGAGTTGGCTCACCGGCTATGATGAAAAAAAGCTGCAAGAACTTATAGAAGAAAAAGTGACATTTAAGCAATTCTTTCAGGATGCTACATTAAATCCCAACGCACACCTCATCACCGGTGTCATCTGTGGTTATCGAATCGAAGAAATTGAGAATACATTAACTAAGCAAACAAGGTATTTGGACAAGTTGGTGGATGAAATAGCCAGAGGACGGAAAATGGAGAAAATATTACGCGTTGCGTAAGTCAACCAACATCACACGTCATAGTCAATAATGGAAACAATCATTTACAACCTCGACTTAATGTCCTAAAAAAAGAAATAATGTTCTGATTAACCACGCATATGCATTCATAACATCCTACGGGACGCTACACTTCATACACTGCCTCTTATCAGCAATTATTCAAAATTTCCATCCTAAAATAGGTCGGCTAAAAATGAACCAAATAATAAGACTTCTTAGAATAATCATGCGCATTGTAACAATAATTTGAAAAGACCACACAGTCATCATAACGTAAATACAAATTAGTAACTCATCAAAACATCAATTATAATGGATAGAAAAAAGTTTATCAAATCGACAGCATTAGGTATAGGATCCTTATCCTTAATCCCTTTAGTACAATCTTGTAAGTCAGATGTCAATAATGAGGTAAATAAAGTTGCCAAAGAAACAGAAGAAGTTGAGTTGCAAAATCCGAAAATCGTGAAAAACGATGAAGGAAGAATTTTGAATGTATTGGGAGACAACCAAAACATTAAATTAACCGGGAAAGACACCAATGGGCAATATACACTGATTGAGCAAAACAATGATCCCGGTGTTGGTATTCCTCCTCATATACACGAAAACGAAGATGAAGTGTTTCAAGTTTTAAATGGGCAAGTAGAAATGAGTATTGGCGATGACAAAACAACACTGACTGCCGGTGATTTAATCTTTTGTCCGAGGGGAATTCCACATTCATGGAAAGTAGTTGGTGAACAAAAAGCCCGGGCCATGTTAAGTATCTTTCCTGCCGGATTGGAAGCTATGTTTGAAGAGCTATCTCAATTACCTGCCGGTCCTCCTGATTTGGAAAAAGTTGGACAGATATGCGGCAAATATCAGCTTCGTTTTGTTTAAATAAAATATTGTAGCAATAATGTGCAGCTTCTCCGAGTCTCCCGTTCAGTCAACACGACAACTACCCTCGTCTTTATATATTAAAGCCTAAAATCAATTACAGCATTATTTAATCGAATGAATCTATCAACTAAACAAAAGCGCGTAGTCTTACTCCCATTTGCCCTCATCATATCCACAATAGGTGTCAGTTCTATTGCTGCTCACTATTTGTCCGGGGCAGCTGCTTATTTGACTTGCTTTTTATTTTACTGGATTGTATGGTGCTATACTATTCCTATCTTTTTGCTCGATAGAGATAAACTGATTGCTTTGTATGCCAGAAAACTTCCGTCACCAAAATGGCTGGCCATCCTTTTCATCCTAATGCCTTTTGCAGGGACCATCGGTCAAATTTTCATTCCGGAAATCGGCGGAATCACAATCACAGTTCTACTTGTTACCATCGTTGCATCATTGATAAATGGGCCGGGAGAGGAACTTTTTTGGCGGGGTCTTTTTGTCACGGAGTTTTCAAAAAATAAGTGGCTCGGAATCGTTTACCCTTCTATTTGTTTTGGTTTATGGCATTTTGCTCCACTAAGTGTAAGTGGTTTACACCAGGGTTGGCAGCTGATGGTTTTTGGCCCAATGATTCTGGGACTGTGTTGGGGTTGGATTGCGCAAAAGTCTCAATCTATTTTTTGGATTTCAGTCGCTCACATTTTGGTAAACTTTTTTGCGCTGATAGGACGCATGTTTTTTGTTGCATGAAATTGTATTGAATTTAAAAAAGCCACATACACAACAATGTAAATGAAAATAAACACCCAACGGGAAGCTTCGCTTCACACATGGAAGGTCGTCCCCAATAATGATAAATATTGCACAAATACTGATTCTGATGTTCTTTTTGAGTTGTGCACCTCAAAAAGAACCTATGAACGAATAAAAATTTACTAACTTTTATCTACAACACATTACCAAGAAATTTCCAACTGTCACCTACAACTTAAAGGAAACTCTTGCTTTGGAAGCAACCTCTAGTGAGGGTAAAAAAGTAACTCTTTTTCTAGATAATGCCTACAGAGCATATTTGCATTGGAAACCAACTCATATTTAGACAAAAAGAATATGAAACGAGACTCCCAAGTTCAAGGACCATTCATGAATTTTTTGACATTAAAAATCGTGGATCATCAGCAAAAATCTGATTATATTTTATAGACAAGTTTGGTAGTGACTTGTGTACTGAGATATGTAAAAGAAGGTTCAATAATATTTATGATTATTCATCATTTATTCAACGTGGTGGACGTCGTGACGTCATTGAACAAACTTCGAAATGGGTTCTCCGGGAATCGAATGTATAGTTTCTAAATCTACCGGCACTCAATTTTAATCACAGATTTGCCTCCAACCCCACAACAGAATCCCACTTCCCCCATCAGGACAGTTCATACAACCATTCTCTTGCTGCTTCGATCAGTGCGCTGTATATTCGGGCTACCGTATATGCACCACCGGTTGAGTTCAAAAAAAAAATAAGCTTATGAACAGGTATTGGAAAAAAAGATCTCAGGAAGAGATTAAATCAATTGTATTCAATGCACTTGAGCAAAATATAAATTATGCTGAACAAAGTGCTTTAGGCATTCCTGCCTCATACTTAGATGAAAAGGTTTTTAATCAAGACGCATCGTTTTTAAAAGAGGCACCATTCATATCTACTCTCATACAAAACCCCAATCATATTGGGTGTCACACTTTGGGTAAATCAGAGTCTTTTTTTAAAGGGACTCAGGCAATTGAAAAGGAATTAATTGAAATCTGTTCTGTTGATATTTTGAAAGGCCAACCGAATGCACAAGACGGATATGTCGCTTCCGGTGGAACTGAAGCTAATATTCAGGCAATCTGGGGCTATAGGAATTATTATATGAATGAACTTGCGGCCACAAGGGATGAAATATGTATTGTATGTAGTGAAGACAGTCACTACTCGATGGATAAAGCAGCAAATCTTTTGGCGTTGGATATTTACAAAGTAATCGTTGATAAAAACTCAAGAGAAATTAGTGAAGAAGAAATAGCAAAAACTATAGAAAATGCCCGCAAACATGAAAAAAAATATTTCATCATTGTATGTAATATGATGACTACGATGTTTGGTTCTGTTGACAATATTGATGCTTATATTAATCAGCTTGCAAAGTTATCCTGTGACTACAAACTACATGTTGATGGGGCTTTTGGCGGATTCTACTATCCATTTTCAGATGAGAACAGCAAACTAACATTTAACAATCCAAACATATCTTCATTCACGCTTGATGCCCATAAAATGGCACAAGCCCCATATGGTACCGGTATATTTCTAATTCGGAAAGGCTTCATTCAACATGTAAATACGAAACAAGCCAGCTATGTAGAAGGAGAAGATTTTACCCTAATTGGAAGCAGGTCAGGAGCAAATGCAGTAGCCGCATGGATGATTTTGGCCAAAAACGGACCGTACGGATGGGAGGAAAAGATTTTCATTTTACAAAAAAGAACAGAATGGATGTGCAAACAATTGGAACAGTTAAACATACAATTCTACCGCCACCCCAACTCGAACATTATCACCATTAAAAGTAGTTTTGTGAACAATGAAATAGCCACCATATTTGGATTGGTTCCTGACAATCATTCAGATCCGGAATGGTTCAAAATAGTGATTATGGACCATGTTTCAATCGAGAAGTTATCCACTCTTATAGACCGATTGAAAAGTACGATCCAAAACAATCGGTAAAATATCTGAAGGCGTACTTTAGGTCTGACGTCGGATAATATCTAAAATTGGAAAATGAAGTAGGAAATTCCATCACTGCCATTAACAAATGGCTATCTCACAAATTGAAAACGGTAGAATCACAATATAAATAATATCAAATAGCGATGTTTGCCTGTTGCCATATATAGGTGGGACCATCCTTCATATTCTTCGATTGATTTAGAAGTCTCAATTAAGTGATATCCCGTTGGAAGTTGACTGATCATAGTAGCCATTGGTAGCTATGGTGGAATTGGACTCCTTGTTTTTTTAAGGTGTGTTGATTTCAAAAATACTTGGGATAAGATCGAATATGGGCTTCCTTCTTTTCACCTTCTGGGTTCTGTAATCCTACATACTTACATTATCTTTGCAGGCGATCACGAGGTACTAAAAGTATTTCCGTATCGGTACAGTTTCATTGCGGTGGTGTATTTTTGTGCATTAGGACTTTATGTATTTAACCTGAACAAACAGTTATATAAGAACGAGAATAATTAAAGGTATGAATGCACAACATTTTGCAATGACAGGAGTGTGATCAGCACCATTTTGTAATAAAATTGCATCTTTCAAAGGCTTGTACAATCCGACAGTTTTTTGATATCGACTCACCTTGTGGATGTCATTTGATGGACCATCCACCTGAAAACAATAAAAATATGATTAACAAAGAAATCGAGATATTAGCCCCTGTAGGCTCATATGAATCATTATCGGCTGCCATAAAAGCGGGTTGCAACTCTGTTTATTTCGGTGTCGAGCAACTCAACATGAGAGCGCGATCTTCCATTAATTTCACGGTCGAGGATTTGAAAGAAATTAGCCGCATATGCAAGAAAATTAATGTAAAGACATACCTCACGATTAATACAATACTGTACGACCACGATATCCGGTTAATGAAAACAATAGTGGATTGTGCAAAAGAAAATGGAATTACGGCAATCATCGCATCTGATCATGCCGTGATGTCTTATTGTAAATCAATCGATATGGCGTTGCACATTTCCACTCAGGCCAATGTCACCAATATCGAGACCGTTGAATTCTACGCAGCTTTTGCCAACGTCATGGTATTGTCGAGAGAGCTAAGCCTTCGACAGGTAAATGATATTGCAAAAGGTATTGAACGAAAACAGATAAAAGGACCTTCCGGTGAATTGGTGAGATTAGAAGTATTTGCCCATGGAGCTCTCTGCATGGCCGTGTCAGGAAAATGCTACTTGAGTTTGCACTCAAATAATGCCTCAGCAAACAGAGGGGCCTGCATTCAAAATTGTAGAAAAGAATACATCGTGACAAGCAAGGAAGATGGTATTGAGCTGAACATCGACAATGAATACATCATGAGCGCAAAGGACCTCTGTACCATCGGTTTCTTGGATAAAATCCTGGCATCAGGTGTACATATCCTCAAGATAGAAGGCAGAGGTCGGGCTGCTGACTATGTTGACACCGTCGTGCGCAGCTATAAACAAGCCGTAACTGCTTTAAAGGAGGGGACATATACTCGGAAAAAAATAGAAAATTGGACAAAGGAATTGTCAAAAGTGTACAACCGGGGTTTTTGGGATGGATACTACCTGGGGCGCAAAATGGGGGAATGGAATGATTCATATGGATCAAAGGCTACGGAAAAGAAAATATACCTCGGTAAAGGGCTGAAGTATTTTAAGAAAATTCACGTGGGAGAATTTATGATGGAATCCCATTCGCTCAAATCAGGAGATAAAATACTAATTACCGGACCAAATATTGGAGCATTCAAAATGAATGTTGAGGAGATTAGAGTTGATGATATGCATGTCGAATCAGTCAAAAAAGGTGATGCATTTTCAATAAAAGTAAATGAGACCATACGACCATCATCTAAATTGTACAAGATCGTAAGTGTATAATGGTCAGAATAATGTTTCATAGGGTAAAATGTATAGGTTGTAATGGTTGTGTGGAAGCAGCTCCTGAACGATGGCGCGTTTCTAAAAAAGACGGTAGGTGTAACCTATTGGATGGAAAAGAAAAAAAAAGGAATGTATAGAGCTATTGTGAGCAAGGATGAATATTCCCGGAATCTTCAAGCTGCCGCCAGTTGTCCCGTTAAGATTATTCAGGTCGAACTAATATAAATGTAACCGGGTTTTAACATTAGATAAAATGTCAATTTTATATGTTGACTCTTTTCCGGTTTTTAAGTTGTACTTTTCACGTACAAACATGTTGATCGATGTACAAAAGTCCTCCTTTGTTTTCTAGCCCTTCTCTACTCTACCGTGGCAATATCACAAAATATCACGGTCACGCCAAACCCAATCGTTGTTGAAGTCGATCTTGATTCTATCTATAGCCCCGGGGGAAGTCGTCGGCGAGGCCAGCATTACCAATAACACATCCCAAACGCTCTACATGAAATGGGACAGGGTAATCAATGACAAACCGGACTGCTGGGAATCATCTGTTTTTGGGGTATGGGTTCAGGCTGTGCCACATGTCAATTCCCTGGAATTCGAATTATCGCCAAATAGTGTAGAGATATTCAATGTATCTGTTTTTACCGGTATTCATGACGGATATCCTACAGCCGAGAGAAGCAGAAGTGGTATTAAAAATCACCAACCTGAATGACCCTTCCGATACGTTACTTGTAGATTATCATTTTTTAGTATCAGGAAATTCGACATGCATGTCAAGTATTCCGGAAGTCCAGTACGATGCAATGCGTCCTATTTCCAAATCCGGCCTTCAGTTCGTTTCAATTGACTCTTGCACATGACATTCAGAAAATGATGATATATGACATGTGGGGAAATCGCATACAACAATTCGATGTAACATCCGATCAAGCTTATGACATAAGCGCATTGCCGGGTGGAGTTTATTTTGTCAGATTAATTGACCGCAGACAGCACCTTATCAGAACCGTTAAACTTCTAAAATACTAAACCATTTCAACCGCACCGATACCAGCCAAGCTCGTTCATTTCTTAATTTGGATGAATATGTATAACGAGGTATTAATAAAATATAAAAGACTTGGAATTGGAACAAGTCTCATGGATGAATCAGATGTGCGAACAATGATATTATGAAAATGAGAAAAAAATTATTACGAATTTTATTATTTGGATTATTAATAATTGGACTTTACCGGGCATACAAATATTATGGCCATTACAAGGATGAACAAGAAAGAAAAGCATATTATGAAAATCTAAAGGATACCTCCTCTCCTACTGTTACCGTCCTACGGGATTCTTTATTGATCCCGTATCAAAATAATAAACGTACCATTCATATGTATGTGCCACCTAATTATAATAGGGACACGATTAGTCGATACCCGGTTATGTATTTTCTTGATGGCGAATCGGCCTTTAACGATCTTGAGTTCATGGGTCCCGAATGGCAAATAGACGAAGTTATTAACGCCGCTGCTGAAAATGGTCAACAAACAGCGATTGTGGTAGGAGTCAATCAGGCTGAAGATAGGGACCCTGAATATGTACCTTTTGCAACTGACAATTTTCCCTATGCACATGGGGCCGAGTTTGCAAAGTGGGTATCAACCGATCTTAAAAACTGGGTTGACTCTAATTATCGCACAAAACAAGAAGCCGTTGCCACTACTATAGGCGGAATATCGCTTAGTGGCATGATGGCCTATTATATGCTGATGACATATCCGGATATATATGGTAAGGCATTAATTCAGTCTCCGTCAATGTGGGTGGACTATGATCGACTTATGGCAATGAATCTCTCCGGGACACAATTGAGAGAAAAAAAAATAATGATAACGGTTGGAGGAAATGAAGAAGGAACCACGATACTATATGCTAAGGATATCTATAAAAAATTCAAATCTCAAGGTCTGAATGAAAATGATTTGCGTTTTGAAATTATACCAGACGAGGGTCACAACCATGTAACATGGCGCAAGTCCTTTGCATTGTCATATCCCTGGTTAATGAACCCGGAGTCAAAAAAGTGATTGCACGCAATGAGGAATTAACGGAATAAAAGAAATGCATAATTTCATCATATTTGTTTTCCTGTGAAAATCCGGAAGGCATGCAAAACGCTAAAGATGGTTTGCAAATCTTAGGTTATATGATGATTCAACATGCAAAACCAAGAGGATAGCTAGAGCGCTAGTCTAAAAATCTATACATGTTCACTACATTTAAATTGAAATTCAACAAATGTCATGCTCATTCAATAAATAGCTTAATCATGAAAAGATCATTTTTTATACTCTTAATCCTCACTTTCATTTCCTTATTGCCCAACCAGGAAGCCCTGGCTCAAGAAAAAAGCATAGATGCCAAGGCCAATGGCTGGAAATCACCGGAAGAGGACATCCTCAAAATCCTTCATGCACCTCGATTGCCGAGGACATCAACATCCCCTACAAAAACACATATGATGCTCACGGATCCAATTACCTACCCAACGTTATCAGAGCTTGGCGGACCGATGCTCAAACTTGCAGGCACACGCGTCAATCCAAAAAACAATTACTACCATGGATCACATGGAGGCACTTCTCCAAGAATCCTGACGATAACGGACGGAAAAACGATACCCATGGACATTCCGGATGAGGCTGAAGTCCTTTCAACCTTCTGGACGGCAGATGGTCAGCGGTTTGCTTTATCAGTAGGTTTTGGAGATCGAATTGAATTATGGCTCGGTGATATCAACGGCCATGTCGCAAAAGTGCCGGATATGATTCTCAATCCCCTCATGGATCAAGCTGTGAAGTGGTTTCCGGACCAGAAAAAAATTTTAATACGAAGAATTAACGATCGCGGTGCTGCTCCCGAAAAGCCAACCATGCCAAATGGACCCAAGATCCTGGAAGATGCCGGGGCGACTGCAAGGTCGACATATGAATCAAGAAACTTACTTGAAACGGCCTATGATGATGAATTATTCAGCTACTACACGCAAAGCGAATTAGTTGTCTATGATACCAAAAGGAAACAATCACAAGTGATCGGACCAGCAGCTTCTTATATGTCTGCCAGCATTTCACCGGATGGAAATCACATTCTAATAAAAAGACTGAAAAAACCCTGGTCGCATGAAGTGGCCTGGTGGCGATTCGCCCATGATATCGAAGTATGGGATCTGGAAGGAAATTTGATAAAAACTGTTGCATATCATCCCATTGCCAACGAAGTGCCTATACATGGTGTGATTACAGGTCCCCGAAGTGTATCCTGGCAGCCTACAGCGCCACATACCTTGTTTTGGAGAGAAGCCCTGGATGGCGGTAATCCTGTAGCAAAAGCCGAATTCAGAGACAGACTTATGAAATGGAAAGCACCATTCGATGATAAACCGGAAGAAGTGTTTAAAGCAGAACATCGGATACAATCAACGATGTGGGGCCAAACTGACGGTATGCTCATGATGTATCAGCGAGAACGCATGAAGCGATGGCGCTATGTCTGGCTCCTGGATGTTAATAAGGGCACTTCCAAACTATGGTTTGATCTTGATGAAAATGATCGCTACAATGATCCGGGTCGTCCACTTTATACACAATTGGATAATGGTAAATATGCCATCAAAGTTGAAGATGGTTCTATGTACTTCCGTGGAAGTGGAGGGACCAAAGACGGAGATCGACCATTTGTTGATCGACGAAACATTGAAACCGGACAAACCGAACGAATATTCCGATGTGCCAAAGACAAATATGAATATTTCATCGACTTTGCCGAAGAGCCCAACAGCTTCATCATGAGTTCTGAATCTCCAACAGCTGTACCTAATTTCTATCTGGCAACATTTGGAAAATTAATTGAAGCAGAGGCGGGTGAAAGTACCAGGGCAATCAGGACACGCCCCATTACAAATTTTGAAGATCCAACTCCGGAATTGCGAGAGATAGAAAATAAGATCGTCCGATACGAACGTAATGATGGTGTTGAATTGAGTTTTCAATTGCTTTTGCCTCCGGGTTATAAAAAAGGAACCAGGTTGCCTACCGTCGTGTATGCGTATCCATTGGAATACTCCGGAGCCAAGACAGCTGGTCAGGTCAGAGGATCTTCAAATCGCTTTATGCGTATATATGGTCCATCACACAAATACTTTTTGATGAGGGGATACGCCGTATTAGACAATACCGCCATGCCAATGATCGGTGATCCTGAAACCGTGTATGATTCCTTCGTTCCGCAATTGGTGGCTGATGCCGAAGCTGCTGTCGCGAAAGCTGTAGAAATGGGCATCGCGGATCCGGATAGAATTGGCATTATTGGTCACAGCCATGGTGGCTTAATGGTCGCCAATTTATTGGCACATTCTGATTTGTTCTGTGCGGGGATTGCCCGTAGCGGTTCATACAACAAAACGAATCAACCATTCGGATTCCAGGGTGAACGCCGTTCACTTTTTGCAGCGACCAAATCGTATATCGACTGCTCCCCGACTTTCTTTGCCGACAAGGTTAATGAACCCATATTAATTATTCATGGTGACGATGATTCAAATCCCGGTACACTCACGTTTCAGTCTGAGGTATTTTATGAAGCCGTGAGAGGCTCCGGTGGTACTGCCCGATTGGTATTATTACCATTTGAAGATCATGGCTATCGAGCAAAAGAATCATTGGAACATGTTTTATGGGAACAAATGAATTGGTTTGATAAATATGTTAAAAAGCGTGAAATCTCAAACGGAGAAATAAAGGAGGTGAAACCATAACGAATTAATATTTAATTAAAGATTTAAGCAATCATCTGGTCAAAGTGGATAATTAAATTCTGAAAGCAGTGATATAAAATATGGCGTTTAAAATATTGCTAAGAGATATAAACTAATTATTAGCAAATATCTCAAGAGTAAATAAAAAATAATTGAGTACAATAACAAGAAGAGACTTCATCAATGGCAGTTTAATGGTTGTGGGAGCCTCCATACTTCCATTTAGTTGTACGACTGACGCCGTTTTGGACACGCTCGATCCGTTGTATTATCCACCCGCACGCACCGGTCTAAGAGGAAGCCACCCGGGGGCCAACGTCCACGCACATGACAAAGCATGGAATAAGAAAACGAACTGGGGTGCAACCACGAAATTAGGCGAAGTATATGATTTGGTTGTCGTCGGAGGCGGGATCAGCGGACTTGCTGCAGCATACTTTTTCCAACAAAAACATGGAAAGGATAAAAAAATTCTAATTATCGACAACCATGATGATTTTGGAGGACATGCCAAACGGAATGAACATTCGATTGATGGACAATTACGACTAGGTCATGGTGGCTCACAATCAATTGTAAAACCTAAGCATGGAAGTGAAACTGTACATGCGCTCTTAAACGATATTGGTGTAGATGTAAAGCGATTTAAAACGGCCTATGATAAAGACTTCTACAAAAGGAACAATCTGGGAGCTGTTACTTATTTCAACAAAGAAACATTTGGTGAAGAATAAGGTTGTTAGGCATCCATTTTGCAATTATCCAAATTACGTGGAAGGGACTAATGATGGCGCGGCAAACTATCCAATGAAGAAGCAGCACAACAAGCTCCTTTGAGCAAGCTAAAGGCAAAAAACAATTACTTCGGGTATTAAATGGTGGGTTACATGCAATAAATGTGCCTGAGGAGCTCAATTAGAATAAGTACATTTCGCACGACATTCCTATTTCGATTATCTGAAAAACACCTTGGGTGTCGATGATCCTGGGGTCATGAGAATGGCCAGATATTCTGCCCTGGATTGGGCGCTCAACAGGAACAGATTTGATGAGCGATTAAAGTCAGCCAAGAGCTGTGGTGCTCTGGGTTTTGCACCAGTAGGCTGTATATGATGAAGAAAATCCATACATATATCATTTTCCCGATGGCAATGCAGGTGATGGCACGTGCATTGGTAAAAAAAATGATTCCTGACAGTTGGCAAAAGGAAACAATGCTGAAGAGCTTGTATTATCTAAATTCGATTATGCCGAGTTGGACAAATCCAGCAATATTGTTCGCATCAGACTAAACAGTACGGTGGTGAATGTACGTCATGATGGCAACCCAAAAGATTCGGATGAAGTCTATGTAATTTATATCAACGACAATAAGTCCTATCAAGTAAAAAGCAAACATGTGGTAATGGCTTGCTACAACATGATGATTCCTCATATCGTTTCTGGTCTTTCTGAAGAACAATCGGCTGCCTTGAAGCTTCAAACGAAAAGCCCTTTGCTATACACAACTGTGGGTTTAAAAAATTGGAGGGCTTTTAAAGAAATGGAAATTGGATTGGCCATGTCGCCGGGAAATATGCACCAGGCAGTTATGATGGACTTTCCGGTAAGTATGGGTGGTTATGAATATACGAAGGACCCAGGTGACCCATGCGTTATTCAGATGATAAGCTGCTCTTATGGTGAAACTGTTGGTGCTCCTGCACATGAGCAATATCGAGAAGTGCGACACAAAATGTTGAGCATGCAATTCAAAGACTATGAAAAGGAAATCAGAGCACATCTAAGCGGGATGCTGCCGAGTGCATTATTTAATTTCGACAAAGATGTGGAGAGTATTACGGTCAACCGATGGGCACATGGGTATACTGTAGGCGGTCCCGGAGATTCTGTAAAAAAAGGCCGACAACCTTTTGGCCGAATAACGATCGCCAATTGTGATTCAGCCCCAGAGGCAGACATGAAAACCGCAATAGATATGGCATCAAGAGCCGTGAATGAATTGGGTTAAATCATTTACAAATAAATAATAAAGTACATGAAGACGAGCTTTATATAATTTATTAGAAATACCTACTGACTACAAAATTAAAACTAAGCCTAACAGACTAAGTGATATAGGAGAAGATGTTTTAATTCCACTATTGGAAATTACAAAAGGAAATACTTGAGATTTTTAATGTAAAAACAAATTAATTGTTTTCTACTTACAATAGTTTTAGCGAACTACACAAGATTAGTTTCTGCTTAAATAAAAGGATCTAATTAGTATTAATAAATAAGATTTAAAGGCAATAACACATTTGTATATCACCACCTTTTCATAGTGATTTTCTTTTATCAAACCGGCACAGAACATTTAATCTTCGTAACTTTTGTTTGAGCCTTAAGAGTATTGCATCGTACTGACGAATTATCTTCTTCCTATTAGCTATTTAGCTAATGCCTATTGGATGTCTAGCTTTATTTAAGCCACCTTCATGTAGTCCTGGCCTATACCAACCCGGCTATGATAGTCCTTTATCCATTTCCGGATTTCCACGGCTTTCATAAAAAAATGAAAATTCCTTATTACAAAACGTATTCCTATGATGTATCAAAAATTCCTTAAGTTTAGGCAAATAAAATTATTTAATATGTAAAACCTATTACTGATGAAAAAAGTGAACTATTTTACCCAAACCTTAACCCTTCCCTTTAGTTTTTTTTTCATTGATAGCCTTATTTTTCTTTCTCGACAGCAGTAGGCTATTCAAATGACACTACTTATTTAGCATCCCTGAATATTACAGGTGCAGATGTTTCGACATTTCCAACCGGCACTTACACGGGAGGGTATTACCAATCATTTCCTACAGGCACTGAAGGATTTGATGTATCCTTTGAAAATGGCTTTATCCCCAATGGATTCAGCCTGCAATCTGACTGGGCCGGCTCTGCCAGTCTGACTTATACGCAACTGGACGCCAATCCCCAATCGAATGCTAGCTTCAGTGCTGGCGATCGTGTTACCGAACATAATGACTTTGACCCCGGTGTTTTCACCTATCAGTCAGGCAATGTTTACAGCACTTTTGGAAGGGGTATCTATTCCCTTAATGCGGGCACTTCAGCAGGACATACCTGGGAGTACACCTTCGATTTTTCAACCCTTGTAAACGGCTATTTACCAGCAGGAACTTACCTGGCAGTCACCGATGTCGATGGCACCGCGACCAACGGAGAATCCCTTCTGGCTTCTGCTGTGATTAGTGGTGGTAGTGGTCCATGGCTCACCTTTTTTGATGAAGCTCAATCTGCTCCTGCACCAGGCAATGGGCTTGCCACATACAATGGCGGTGACAATACTTATTTCTGGGATGGCCCCAATAACAATTCATCCGCTGATGTTAATGTCTATGTCACAACTCAGAATCTGACAAGTCTAACACTGACCATGACCCATGGAAATGGTGGAGGATCCATCGGCTTCAAGGTGACTGCACCTGTAAATCCTCCTGACACGGTAAAATTGGCTACGCTCAATGTTACCGGAGCGGATGCCTCTACGTTCCCCACAGGTACGTATACCGGAGGATATTATCAGACGTTCCCTACGGGAGCGGAAGGCTTTGATGTCACCTTTGAAAATGGATTTCTTCCTACGGGATATGATGTTAAACCCGGCTGGGGTGGATCTGCTCGTTTGGACTATAACCAATTGGACGCCAATCCCCAATCAAATGCCGCATTCTACGCCGGTGACCGCGTAACGGAGCATAATGACTTTAATCCAGGAAATTTCTCATATGCCTCAGGAGATGTTTACAATGCATATGGCAGAGGTCTATATACGCTGAATGGAGGCACGACCGCCAGTCATGATTGGGAGTATACCTTTGATTTTTCTACCCTTGAATATGGTTATTTGCCGGCTGGCACCTATCTCGCAGTGGTCGATGTAGATGGTATCGCAACGAATGGCGAATCTCTTTTAGCTTCAGCTGTCCTTAGTGGAGGAAGTGGTGCCTGGTTAAGCTTCTATGATGAAGCCCAATCTGCTCCTCCACCCGGCAATGGGCTTGCCACGTACAATGCCGGTGACAATACGTATTTTTGGGATGGCCCCAACAATAACTCCGGTGCTGATGTCAATGTTTACCTGACTACTCAAAATCTGACGAGCCTAACGATTAATACAACCACCGGTACGAGTGGTGGATCTGTTGGATTTAAAATCACAGCTCCCATCGAGCTAGCTTGTATTGAAGGCATTGAGCTTTCTTCAAATTCCTTTGAGACAGGCCTGGAAGGATGGACGGATAGTGGATCAGACTGCAAACGTGTTTATTCTACCAGCCGCTCTTCAGACGGTAATTATTCCATTCGCATCCGGGACAATTCCGGGTCAAAGTCTTCTGTCACATCCGGCAATTATGATCTAACTAGCTATGATGCAGTGGATGTCGCTTTCCATTTTTTACCCCAACAGCATGGAAAATGGGGAAGATTTCTGGTTGCGCTACGACGATGGCAGTGGCTGGGAAACAGTAGCTACCTATGTTCGGGGAACAGACTTCAACAACAACTCATTCTATTCTGCCACAGTGACGCTTGATGCAGGAAGCTATGATCTCACATCCAATGCACAAATCCGCTTTCAATGTGACGCAAGTGGCAATGGCGATCGAATCTATATCGACGATGTTTCTGTCACGGGTAGATGTAATGGAACTGCCGGCAGGTCGGCCGAATCATCACAATCTTTGGTAGAATTGAAATCGCCCACAAGCTTACCTGTCCAGGTTGAGTCTGATGAATTGGAGGATGATCCGAATCTCATCAAACTGTCGCCCAATCCCACTGTGGATCTCCTGAATCTACAGGTTGACAAGTCTCTCTCGATTCAAGCGATTAGCATACGAGCCATCAATGGTGCTTTAATAAGCCATGTGGACATTGATCAAAATCTTGAAATGATAGATGTTTCTCAGCTTACGGCAGGGGTCTATGTGATGTCAATTAAAACAGAAGATTCTGTGATTAATAAGTTATTTGTAAAAATGTAGAAGTAGGTCTATACCTACCTATTTAGGGCTAAAAAGGATTTTGTATTTAAATTCTTTTTAGCCCTTTTTTTTGAAACAACAACTTTATGATACTGGAATGAAAATTTTGGATTTATCACCCGGGAATGCCACTAGCAAATATTAACTCTACAACTATAGAATAAAACTTTAAAGGCCGAGTTAACAAAGTAGATAAACAACGATACAATATAAATAAAACAACATTGAAAAAAATACTCATATTAGGCGGCACACAATTTATTGGCCGAAACCTTGTAGAGCGATTACAGGAAATGGATAATCTTGATATCACCTTATTTAACAGGCAACAAACTCAAAGCCACCTTTTTCCGGAATTAAAAAAAATCAAAGGCGACCGGGAATCGGATGACATTGATCAAATATCAATCGGGCATTGGGATTATGTAATTGACCTATCCTGTTATTACCCGGATTCCCTAGCTCGCATATTGAACGGCCTAAAAGGCAAGGTAGGCAAGTACATACTTATTTCCACCTGCTCGGTTTATGACAACACGAACAAATCAGCTTCATTAAAAGATGAGCAGGCGAAGATTTTATCATGTGAGGCAGGACAACGGACGGACAGCAGCCCTTCAAGCTATGGAAGCAGAAAAGCCGAATGTGAACGAATCCTGCGAAATTCAGGATTGGATCACCTGATCTTGAGGCCTTCCCTCGTTTACGGCACCTACGACCACACAGACCGTTTTTATTACTGGCTTGATCAAGTCAAACACCGCGATACCCTACTGCTTCCTGACAAAGGACAGCGACTGTTTTCCATTACTTATGTCCATGATCTTGTTGAGGTCATGATTACTGCGCTCTCACGACCAACACCTTCCTCTGTTTACAATGTGACTACTGTCCTACAAGCGAGCATCAGGCAAGTTGTCGATCATGCAAAATTTGTATTTAACAGGAATGTAAATGAAGTCAATGCCGATGCCGGCTTTTTGAAAGAAAATAATATTGCACAATGGATAGATATGCCGCTTTGGATGGACGGTGATTATTTTTGCTACAGCAATGAAAGGCTCATACAAGATTTTGAATTTGTACCAACTGAATTTGCAAAGAGTACTGTGAATACGATTCAATATTATAATTCCATCGGATGGTCGAACCCCAATTATGGCATGTCAGAAAAGACGAAAACGGAATTAATAAAGAAACTAAAATATTGAGCTATAAATAATGATCAACTGTCTATTGAAAATCAATTTTTAATGAAATGAGAATAAAATGACTATTTTTAAAAAAACATCTTCAATGAAAAATTCATTCCTCTGCTTTTTCCTGGTCTTTAGTTTTGTTTTCTCAGGTCTAAGTCAAAACGAGTTACCTCAAATCCAAATTATATCGACCTGGTTTGATCAATCAGTCGAATTTCTTCATATTGCATATTCGATTGAGGATGCTGACAATTCAGAATTTACTGTAGATGCCCTACTTTCCGAGGATGATGGGGAACGCTTTGACTTCATGATAGGATCAACAAGTGGTGATATTGGTCCCGGCATAATAAATGATGGCCCGAAAGAACTGATCTTAGGGTGCAGCGGCATTGACCCGAATCATACGGTAGCGCGATTAATTGTTTCTGATAATGACACATTAAATATCCAATCCATCGTGGATCAGGTCGATATGGCACGTCTTGAACTAAATTTAATGGCTGTTCAAGGGATACGGCATCGCACAGGCAACCCGGGTCATTTAGATAGTGTACGCACACTCATTATCTCGAGACTCAATTCGCACGGCCTGATGCCGGTTGTTTATCCTTTTATGCATGGCGGATTTGAAGCCAAAAATATTATCGGGATGCGCCAGGGTATTGCAGCACCGAATTCTGAATACTATGTGGGCGGACATTATGACACCGTTGTGAATTCACCCGGAGCGGACGACAACGGTACAGCTATAGCCGCCATGTTGGAGGCCGCTCATGTCCTGAGCCCGCTTACCTTCAATAAAACAATTCGATATGTGGCATGGGACCTGGAAGAATTCGGTCTTGTCGGCAGTATGGACTATGTGAATAATGTGCTGGAAAATGAATCTGATATTCAAGGCTATCTCAATATGGAGATGCTTGGCTACTATACGGAAGCACCAAATAGCCAACAGTTGCCAGGAGGGTTCAATATTTTATTTCCGGTAGCATATCAGGAAATTCAAGACAATCAATTCAAAGGAGACTTCCTTGTCAACGTTGGCAATACAGCCAATTCGCAAGCTATCATGGAAGACTTCGAAACCATAGCTGACACATATGTTCCTGAACTGAGTGTAATATCAGTAGAATCCCCCGGAACGGGCGCTGCGGTGCCGGATTTATTACGCAGTGATCATGCCTCGTTTTGGTTAAAATCCATTCCGTCGGTTATGCTCACTGATGCCGCAAATTTCAGGAATCCAAATTACCACACAGCAAATGACGTTATCGATTCGCTGGATATGAATTTTTTGACCAACAACACAAAAGCAGTCGTTGCGTTTCTCGCTTCCAAATCGGATTACAACCATGCCAGTTACGAAGACATATCCTCAATACCAGTCATGTCCGGTGTATTCAATTTAAATTCGAATCAAAATATTAATGTTTATCCCATACCTACAAATGATGAACTTATCATTAATCTAAGCGATAGCGAGTACGCAAAAATTGATGAAATTATTATTTATTCAAATGCAGGTCGTCCGGTGAAGTCTGTTCGTCAACACCGACTAAATAATATAGAAAAATCAATTTCGACAGTCGAATTATCCGAAGGAATGTATTTCATCAAAGTGATGTTCGGACGAGAAATAAGAACGGGTAAATTTTTAGTGCTTAGATGATAACAAAGTTGCCGATTGAAACGGAATATTGGTTTCAGGAAAGAATGAACAAGTAATATAATTTTGTTTTTTATTGCACTTTACGACAAGTTGGGATTACTCATTGAAGAAAATAGATCAGTATGAAATCCATCATCATAGTTTTAGCCATTGGATTGAGTGTTATTTTAATTGCACTTGTTATTTTGAATTCTGTCACCAAGTTAGAAATGAAAACAGACGTTGTGTTTAATGCTCCAAAAGAAAAAGTTTGGACTGTTCTAACTGATATGGATAAATATTCGGAATGGAATCCATTTATTATATCAATGCAGGGAGAAATGAAACTTGGGGGCCGGATTACCAACATCATGGTTAATCAAGGCAAGGAAACAACCTTCACACCTGTTATCACAGCGTTTAAAGAAAATGAAACATTGGCATGGCTGGGGTCCGGACTTGGTGGAATGTTTAAAGGGAATCACTATTTCAACCTGACAGAGACAGATGAAGGCAAGACAAAAATGGTACACGGAGAAAAATTTTCCGGCTTACTCAGTGGGTTAATTATTCAACTCATCGGTGATGACACGCATGCAAATTTCAAACGCATGAATGAAGCTATGCAATTGCGCGTAGAAGAAACGTAGTATTGTACCAAACATTTTTGTCGTTATCGAATCGATAGAAACCGCTTTCAAGATTACAAACCGCCCGTGGCAATAAACCGGCAGCAAGGCTACCCGATTAACATAAGTATTAAAAATATTTTGAAAGGGATATCTTCAAAAACGAGTCATTTTGAAAATTGGAAAGGAGTAATTCGTCCTGATCAATATTACTGAATATCCTGGCTTCCAATTCCATCGTAAAATTCGATCCGATTCTACGTGAAGCTTCTATGGCAAAAATCTTGCTGCTATTTTCCAAATCGAAAATACCGCCTAATAAAATGGAGGTGTCATTCATATCATTAAATCCTAATCGACTCCCGACAAAGAGATCATTTTGTAAAGCCGATAATGCCCATTCATCGCGATCGTCAAATAAATACTCCCCGATCAAACCTATATCCAGTCCTTTTCCATTGACATTGCCGAAAGTATATTCGAGACCGCCTACAAAAGCAAATACGTCCTGATATGATGATGTTTTGTATATAGATTCGAATTTCCATAAAAAGGCCCCGTGCGTCACCTGTAAATCCACACCGGATTGGTGTATGACAGGATAAAACGCATTGACTTCCCCTTCTTGTGAAAAGGTAAACATAGGTTCCCTGTCTGTGCCATAAAAGTGAGAGAGACCGATATCAACAGGCCCGAAGTAGTGTTTCCACCGCACCGCGAAATCCTGGCGCCACTTATTGGCTCCACTCTCATAGCCCAACTCATCATTCTCAATCACTTGAGGAAAACGGAACCTACCCTGTTCACCGGCAAATGTTCGCCTCCGGTGAAAGGGTAAATAATAGAACTCAAAGGTTCCAATTTTGTGATTGGTCCACGCGAACTGAACCATGGGTTGACCCAATTTTTCTTCCCCATCAAATGACTCCACCTGGTCGGTCTGATTAATGATATCCACCAGGTGGGCACTTTCAGTAACGCCCCAAAATACTTTTTTCAGACCCGCACTCAACTCCCAACTGGCATTGACCTTCTGATAATATAATTCGCGAATATCCCAGTGCGTCCGTGATGCATCCCGATCCAATCGCAGGAATCCTTCAAAATTTAATCGCTCATCACCATCATTCCATTCGAGGTTGTATTTTGGACGAAGGCTAATAGAGGGAAAATGTTGCGATTGTCCATCAAATAATCCTTCGTCAAAAAAATATCGGTATTCCCCCTGCACTTCTAATTCAAAAGACTGCTCAATTTTGGACTTGGCTGATTCCTGGGCTATCCCGGACATAATTATTCCAACCCATAAAACAGCAATCAATAAATAGCGATTCATTTTAAAATTATTTAGCACAATGGATTAATTCACTTTTATTTGGAAATTATTTACCTGCTCTGACCAGTGCTGCCTGGCTAAAATCATCATCCGATAATGAAGAATCAAAATTGTATTCGCTAAAAGCAAGAACTGTTTCTTTGTCGGTTTGGTGGTTTTTCATATGGAATATACCTGCGCGCCAATGTTTGCCTTTGTACAATTCATAGTCAGAATACGTCAATGTCTTCAGCAATGTATTTTTTCGATCATAGAAGTCAGCCTTTTCAATGCGGTAGCCTTTGTCTTTGTTATAGGTAACAACACGTCTGGTATAACCTGACTTTGGATCCACAGGATCCTGTTCTACTACTAACAATTCGCCTTTTTCTTCCAGAAATTTGTACGCGTACTTTTCGACCTCCTGCGATGACAAATCTTCATAAGCAAATTCACTACCCACAAAAGGCCCGGACTTGTTATTTGAAGAAATCCGCTTCACGCGTTTGATAGAAGGCAGATACAACCATTGATCATCTGCGCCCTCTTTATGCGTGTATGTCAATGTGGATGTCCCTTTGACGTCCTTCGGGCTGTTGAAAACAATTAATGATTTATCTCCATCTTCAGTCTGTTCATAAATACGATTGATGAGATGTCGTTCACTTGTTTGACCATTTTTGTTTTTCAGGGTCATCTTCAACTCGACTGTCGTACTTCCAAATCCCTGGTCAGACTCATCTGCAAGAATAGCTATTTGTAATCCACGTTCTTGTGGCGTTTGAGCCGTTAGTGTGCCAATGAGGAAAAATGCGATAAGTCCAAAAAATAGATTTTTCATGTTTTTTAATTTTAAAATGAATGGATTTTTATTCTTGTTAGAAATCGGAATTAATTGTGGTTGTAATCGGGTTTCATTTTGATCTTCCCGACTCATGAGAATCAGCAGTGAAGGCAAGAGAATAAAATCGATAATCAATGCAGATAGTATAATCACCGTTGTAATTCGAGCCATATAACTATTGAGTGCAAAAGAAGACGTGGATAAAATGGCAAAGCCTGCCATCAATACAATGGTAGTGGTCACCAGGGCTTTACCTACCGTCTCAAATGCATAGGTCACTGCTTCCCTGCTATTATACCCTAATTCTCTGCGCGCTCTTAAAAATTTACTCATAAAGTGTACAGTATCATCCACGATGATGCCCAATGTCATCCCAAACACGATGACCATGCCCGTATTGATTTTGCCCATGTACATCGCCCAGATACCGAAACCGACCAATACAGGTGCCACATTCGGTATGATACTCAGCATGCCCAATTTGAAGTTTTGTAAGGCAAGGATGAGTACGAGTGATATCAGAATCAATGCAATGATATTGCCGCGAAACATGCTTTTGGCCTGTCTAAATCCCAATTTTGAAAACATCAGCGATGGACTGACTCCCAGGGTATGCATGGCCTCCGGGGTGTTGCCTTTCAGCCAGTCTTCTGCACGGTCTGTAAATGCTATCATTTCCGCACTTGAAATATTTTCTATAGTTGCAGTAAGTCGAGTTTCTGATTTATCGACGTTGATCTGATTATTGAGATCAAGTCCAAAAGGTAGCGAGAGTTCGTATAGTAATAAATACTGCGCGGCTTCTTCACGACTTTCCGGAATTGTATAATAATTTTCATCATCACCATGCATCGAGCGATTAACGCGTTTTGCAACTTCATTAAAGGCATTGACGTGAATCACTTCAGGTTGCTCATAAAGCCAATTTTCAAATGAATTGAGTTTATTTAAATATTCAGGATTGTTGATCCCACCACTCTCTCCACTGGGTACAGAAAACTCAATATTATAAATGCCGGTCAGGTTATTACTGATGTAATCTGTCTCGGTTCGAAAATCAACAGACTGATCAAAATAATTAATAAACTCATCGTTAAATTCATTTTTAGTCGCCATAAAAGTCATGACGCCAATAAGAGTTATAGATGCAAGACTTAGACTAACCGGTCGCCGACTGACGAATGTTCCAAGTGTTGTGTACCAGCTGGGTTTTTCATTTATTTTTTGTGTTTGTTTTACACGTACAGGTAGTATGGCCATCAACGCCGGTAGCGCTGTCGTCGAATACAAGAATGCCATTGTCATGCCAAAAGCGGTGACATTTCCCAAATCCCAAAATGGAGGAACATCACCAAAATTCATCGTCAAAAATCCAATTACCGTAGTTAAACTGGTGATCAGGACGGGCATAAAGTTGAGCCGCATAGACTCTTTAATTGCGCTTATTTTGTCCAGTCCATCTTTGCGCATTTTTTGCAACATGGTAATTAAAATGTGTATGCTGTCAGCGACGGCTAGCGTCAATACCATAGTGGGAAAAACAGAAGATGGTGGTGTTAATTTAATGCCTGTTAATCCAACAAATCCAACCGCACTGATTATGGATAACATGACAATTACCAGTGTGGCAATTGTACTATAGATGTTACGCGTCAATATAAATGTGGTGAAAATCACGACTAAAAACATCAGCATAGTCAGCATCATATCGCGCATGGAGGACTCGAAAAAAGCGGTATTGAGCGGTACTAATCCTGACGTGTGCACATCAAATTGAGGATAGTCAGCTTTAAAATCATCAATCATAGCCCGCGTAAAAGCAGTCACTTCCGGTATCTCCACGGAACTGTTTTCTCCGGGCAGTTTAATCGTAACATTTATAGCTGTCACACTACCCTTTTCATTGATTAACCGATTCACCAGCAATGGCTCAGTCAATGCGCGGTTTTTTATTTCTTCAATCTCAGCGACAGATTTAGACTCGGATTCAAATGACAGATCATCGACGTACAAATCATCTCCGACTGCGCTGGTGTATTGAAAATTAGTGACGGCATCGACGCGTGACGAATATGGTGTATTCCATGCCTCCGCGGTCAATGCTTCTATAGCGACCAGGTTCTCTTTTGTAAATACATTTTCATCTGATGGTGATAGGACGATCAGCACATTATCATCTTTCGTATACTTCTCCTGAAGCGCGTCGAACGCTTCCAGTTCAGGATTAGATTCGGAAAAGAAAACGTGATAGTCCCCATCGAACTCCATCTTGCCCTGTGATCCGAGACCAAATGCTAAGAGCATGGTGAAGATGAGTACGGGCCATTTGAATTTTATGACAAAATCGGACCATACTTGAACTGTTTTTTGTGCTGCATTAGCAGCTTTTTTCATTGCATTCATTAATTGAGGAATTTTAATAGTTGACCAGTCGTCTAGTAACGTGACAAAAAAAATTATTTTAATAAGATCTGTTTAAACATGTGAAATACATTTTCAATGCTGTCCATGGACTGGGTCAGCTTCATACTCATCATGGCGCCTTTACCGGCGTCTTCCATAAATTTGACAAGGTCCCTGGCGCGAACAGTATCTGAGACATCGCCGTCTTTCTGTGCCTCCTCCACTACTTGAACGAGCTTGTTCCTGAATATTTCTTCCTTTGCGGCAATCGCATTCCGAATCTTCTCGCTGTGTTCAGCCATCTCCGATCCAATGTTACAGGCCATACAACCGGTGCTGCATTTTCCGGATCCGCGCATAAGATTGATCTTGTATTCATACAATGCAATCAATCGTTCCTTGGCCGTCATACATCGATCACTAAGAATCTGGAGTCCAGGCACCATCATCGTATCAAAATACTGATTGATTGCCTGAACAGTAAAGTCTTCTTTGCTTTTGAAATAAAAATAAAAAGATCCTTTAGGTACATCTGCCGCCTGTACGATATCATTCACGCTGGTCCCGTTGTACCCTTTAGACCAAAGCACGTCCATCCCCTTTTCCAGGAGGTATTCCGCTTTCATCTCGTGTCTTTGTGTTTTCGGCACTTCTACGTGTTTAGGCCACAAATATATGACCAGTCGTCTAGTAATGCAAATTATTTAGCATTTATTTAAGATTTGAGTGGCCGAAGATGACATTTACAGATAGGTTGCACCCTATCCTACCCGTATTGAGCCTCACATACATTGCAATGAGGATTATATCAACACTGTACACAGGCAATACGCCGACAGGTCTTATCCGAAACAACTGAAACCATCCTCAGTATGAAGAATATCCTTGTCAAAGCCATCAAGTGGCTCTTGGACAGAAGGATTCAAAATAGTAAATTAGCTGGCAGACATATGCGATATACCCGGAACTTCTGAATTGAATTCCGGAGATACAGACGTTAGGTCTCATAAAAAAATCCTGGCCTTGAATTCAAATGATATTTAAAAAATAAAACACGAAATTTGAATCGTAAATTTGTTATCAAAATTGGAATAGCAAGAAAAGAAAAAAGAGTATAAAAAATGATGGAGGAAGAAATTTATTTTAGAAAGGCACTTTTGTCAGATATTCCTTTTTTGCTTAAACTTAGAATTGAAACAATGGAAGAGCATTTGATAAATGAAGGAATACATCTTACGATTGAAGAACACAAAGAACGAATTCTCCATAAATTTGAGGATGCAAAAATAGTTTTAAAAAAAAGTCAAGAAATCGGATTTCTCAAATTGATAAAAAATCAAATGGGATATGAAATTGAACAATTCCAAATTGATAGAAAATATCAAGGAAGAGGGATTGGGAGAAATATCTTGAGTATATTAATAGAGAATGCGAATAATGAAAATGCTTTAATAAAATTGAGTATACTTAAAGGAAATAAAGCTCAATTTCTTTATGAAAAAGTAGGCTTTATTAAAGTTGGAGAAAATAATAACTCATTTTTTATGAAAAAAGAATGTGATTCACTAAAGTAGATACTTGAAAGAAAAGATTATGGAAAAATATTGTTAAAGTAATTCAAGAAATACGAGACCTACCAAAGTATATCTGCCAATTGTACCTAAACGGGCCAATTGCTGGTATACATACCGTTAGCCACCATTAAATAAATTAAAAATTCAATGATAAAATTCTTAAGAAGAATCAGAAGAAAATTATTAGCTGAGGGAAATCTTAAAAACTATATTTTATATGCCATAGGCGAAATTATTTTGGTAATGGTAGGAATATTATTGGGTTAGAATTACCACTAAACATTACCCAATCTGAAAGCAATATCCTTTTGAGTTACTTATGGAAATTTCAATTTAATTGAAAATTAATCTTACAGCTCAATAGTCAAGTTGAAGAAAAAATAAACATACTGAACGAAGAAATTGACAAGAACTAAAACCATAGCGAACAAAGGCTAAAGCGCATTGAATCACGCCATATACTAATCGTTACTTGCCACTAAAAGACAGAAAACCTCACGGTCAGTTCCAGAAATTTGTAGGCACAATGTTAAATGATTTAGTTGACCCTCCTAATAAGTATGCTACTCTAGCATCTCAGATGAATAATTAATTTGTATTTTACAGTATTAAGTATACAAACATCTAAAATATCAACCTATGGTAAAATTTGTTTACATATTCTTAACCCTGTTATCACCACTGTTAGTCTTGGGTCAAAACTTGGACGTAGAAGGGGCCGTAAAACTTACTGATATGACCCTGGACAATTCCGTAGATACGGTCGTAGTCAGGTTAACGGATGGAACGCTGGCACTGCGCGAAGTATCGACATTATCAGAACTTCAGGTATTGAGTATCTCAAACGACACGGTGTATTTGAGTGACGGTGGATTTGTAAAACTACCGGCGGGCTTTGATGGCCAGTACAGCAGCTTGACAGGAGCACCAACAGATGTAAGTGCATTCGCCAATGATGTCGGTTATTTGACTACAGAAATGGATAGTTCAGTGAGTAATGAACTGCAAGTTATAAGTCTGAATAATGACACGGTGTATTTGAGTGACGGTGGATTTGTAAAACTACCGGCGGGCTTTGATGGCCAGTACAGCAGCTTGACAGGAGCACCAACAGATGTAAGTGCATTCGCCAATGACGCTGGCTATTTGACCACCGAGATGGATAGTTCAAATACCAATGAGATTCAGACATTGGCTCAGGTATTGCTCCAGGATTCCTCAGCAAATAATTCAAGGATAAAAGATTTGTCAGACCCGATTGCAGCACAGGATGCAGCGACCAAGGCCTATGTGGATTCAATTAAACTGGATTTGGAAATAGAATTAGGCACTAAAGTTCAGGATGTAGACGGAAATTCATACAATACGACTAAGATAGGATTGCAGCGATGGATGGCAGAAAATCTACGTACGACAAAGTACAATGACGGAACGTCCATTTCATTGGTGACTGGTGGAACAGCATGGGCAAATCTTACGACACCCGGTTATTGTTATTTTGATAATGATCCAGGCGAATATTCAGTTCCGTATGGGGCCTTATATAATTACTATGTTGTGGCAGATACGAGCAGTCTGAATGTTTGTCCTGAAGGATGGCATGTTCCTACACGTGCTGAGTGGGACACCTTAACTACATATTTGGGAGGCTTACCAGTTGCGGGAGGTAAAATGAAAGAAACAGGAACATTTTATTGGGATTCAAATAATGTTGGAGCGACAAATGAAACTGACTTTTCAGGGCTTCCGGGCGGCCACCGTTTCTTCGGTGGTACATTCAACTTCATTGGTAGCTTCGGGTACTGGTGGAGTTCTACAGAGAGCACAAGCAATACAAATGCTTTGTACCTCCTCCTGTACTATGACGTTGAGTATGTAGGCAGGTTCGCCGACCATAAGCGCAGTGGTTTTTCTGTTCGTTGTCTCAAGGATGACTGACCGATCCTGACCTAGGTCAGGATTAAAGGTCGTAAACTGACCTTTGAAGGGAAGGAACCGATTCATCAGAATCGGATAAGAGGATCATTGACTATCCTGTCGCTTGCGATCAGGACTTGTTTGACTATTTAATAAAACCGCGTAAGCGGTCGATTTTTAATTTTTTCAGATGGGATTGCATCACAAATTACCGGTGCACATAGCGAGTTATGACTTGCTGCTGTCGGCGATAATTGAATTTACGAAAAGTTTTAGCAAGGACTACAAATATACATTAGTAGATAGGCTTACTTAAGAAAAGGCGGCAAGTAACATCACCTATGTCGCAATCCTTCAAGACTATCTCAAATCTACAGAAATAGATATCAATGTATTAATAGTTTTTACTTAATTTGAAACAGAAATAAGCCGGACGGCACATAGCTGCAAGACGTTACTTTCCACTAAAAGACAGAAACCTCACAGTCAGTTCCAGAAATTTGCAGGCACAATGTTAAAGAAATTAAATGATTTAATTGACCCTCCTAATAAGTATGCTACTCTAGCATCTCAGATGAATAATTAATTTGTATTTTACAGTATTAAGTATACAAACATCTAAAATATCAACCTATGGTAAAATTTGTTTACATATTCTTAACCCTGTTATCACCATTGTTAGTCTTGGGTCAAAACTTGGACGTAGAAGGGCCCGTAAAACTTACTGATATGACCCTGGACAATTCCGTAGATACGGTTGTAGTCAGGTTAACGGATGGAACGCTGGCACTGCGCGAAGTATCGACATTATCAGAACTTCAGGTATTGAGTATCTCAAACGATACGGTGTATTTGAGTGACGGTGGATTTGTAAAACTACCGGCGGGCTTTGATGGCCAGTACAGCAGCTTGACAGGAGCACCAACAGATGTAAGTGCATTCGCCAATGACGCTGGCTATTTGACCACCGAGATGGATAGTTCAAATACCAATGAGATTCAGACATTGGCTCAGGTATTGCTCCAGGATTCCTCAGCAAATAATTCAAGGATAAAAGATTTGTCAGACCCAGTTGCTGCCCAGGATGCAGCGACAAAGGCGTATGTGGATTCAATTAAACTGGATTTAGAAATAGAATTAGGCACTAAAGTTCAGGATGTAGACGGAAATTCATACAATACGACTAAGATAGGATTGCAGCGATGGATGGCACAAAATCTACGTACGACAAAGTACAATGACGGAACGCCCATTTCATTGGTTTCAAATAGTACAGCGTGGTCAAATCTTACGACACCTGGTTATTGTTATTTTGATAATGATCCAGGCGAATATTCAGTTCCGCTTGGGGCCATATATAATTACTATGTTGTGGCAGATACGAGCAGTCTGAATGTTTGTCCTGAAGGATGGCATGTTCCTACAGATGCTGAGTGGACAACGCTAACTACATATTTGGGAGGCGAATCAGTTGCGGGAGGTAAAATGAAAGAAACAGGAACATTTTATTGGAATTCACCAAATGTTGGAGCGACAAATGAAACTGACTTTTTAGGGCGTCCGGGCGGCAGCCGTAACGGCAATGGAACATTCGTCAACATTGGCAACTACGGCAGCTTGTGGAGTTCTACGGAGAACAATACAACAAGTGCCTGGAACCGCCACCTGTACTATAACGATGACAATGTAAACAGAGGCAACGGCAATAAGCGCAGAGGTTTTTCTGTGCGTTGTCTCAGGGATTGATGAGCGATCTTTTGCCTTCGCAAAAGAAAAGGTCTGGGAGACCTTTGAGCGAAGAAACCACGATAGTGGATGGGTGGCTCGGAAATATGCCTCGTTTGGTTGCGGGGCATTTTAAAAAAGGAAATGCAACTTAATCTTTTACTAGCGAACATAAAGCAGATCACCTCGACCAACATTCGCATAATATTTTCTTATGAAATTATTCATTTTAACTACCCTACTAAGTTGCTTTTTCATCAATCTTTTATTTAGCCAGGACAGAATTGTTGGGGCCACATTTGCGACAAGATCTGAAGTTATTGCCCAAAATGGAATGGTTGCAACAAGTCATCCTCTAGCTACTCAAATTGGAATTGAAATTCTTAAAAAAGGAGGTAATGCAATCGATGCTGCCATTGCAGCAAATGCGGCTTTAGGATTAATGGAACCTACCGGATGTGGCATCGGTGGTGATCTTTTTGCAATTGTGTGGGACGCGAAAACGAAAAAACTATATGGGCTTAATGCCAGCGGCAGATCACCAAAAAGTTTGACACTAGAATATTTTGAAAAGCAGGGAATGAATAAAATTCCTTCCTATGGTCCGCTTCCTGTAAGTGTTCCCGGAGCTGTTGACGGCTGGTTTGAGCTGAATGGAAAATTTGGATCAATGGAAATGAGTGATCTTTTAGCTCCTGCTATATCTTATGCTGATAAAGGTTTTCCCCTGACGCAATTAATTGGCAGGGGAATGCAGCGATCAATACCAAGACATCAGGACAGTGGTCGTGACAATATTGAAGACACGTATATTAAACAAAACAATGGCCGGCTGCCCGGAGAAGGTGAGATATACAAAAATCCTTACCTGGCTAATACGTATAAAAAAATTGCTCAGGGTGGTCGGGATGCATTTTACAAAGGCGAAATTGCAAAGACCATTGCGGATTTCATGCAGGAAAAAGGGGGCTTCTTGTCGGCAGAGGATTTGGCGGAGCACAGATCTGAATGGGTAGAACCGGTTTCTGTCAATTATAGAGGTTATGACGTGTGGGAACTCCCTCCAAATGGCCAGGGCATTGCTGCATTACAAATGCTCCAAATTTTGGAAGGCTATGACTTTTCTGAAATTGAATTCGGTAGTCCTGAGCATCTTCATTTGTTTACAGAAGCCAAAAAGTTGGTTTACGAGGACAGAGCCAAATATTATGCAGATATGGATTTTATCGACGTGCCTGTTGATGAACTATTATCTGATTCTTACGCAGAAAAACGTAGAAAGCTCATCGGCATCCGAGCTTCAGATTATCAAGCAGGAGAAATAAGTTCAGGAGAAACAATCTATCTGACGGTCGCCGACAAAGACGGAAATATGATTTCGTTGATTCAAAGCAATTATCGGGGATTAGGCTCCGGAATGGTTCCTCCAAATCTTGGCTTCATGCTCCATAATCGCGGAGAGTTATTCAGCTTAAAAAGAGGACAAGCCAATACCTACGAACCAGGTAAAAGACCTTTCAATACGATTATCCCGGCATTTATTACGAAGGATGGAGATCCCTTTGCGAGTTTTGGTGTCATGGGAGGAGATTTTCAACCTCAGGGTCATTGCCAAATTGTGATGAATCTCATTGACTTCGGTATGAATATGCAGGAAGCAGGAGATGCACCACGATGGGATCACACCGGCACATCAACTCCTACAGGAAAAGCTTCAGAAGGTAAAGGAGAAGTAAGAGTGGAATCGGGTATTCCATATGAAACGATCAGAGGACTCATGTTCAAAGGACATAAAGTTGGTTTTAGACTCGGTATATTTGGAGGATACCAGGGGATTTTGTGGGACAAAGAAAATAGAGTCTACCGGGGTGCTTCCGAAAGTAGAAAAGATGGACAAGCTGCCGGGTACTGAATTTATACTAGATCCCCTATTTAAATCAATTAATAATTAAAGAACATAACAATGTATACCTGTCAAGACTCCTAATCGTCCGCCTGCTGGTATTCTCACATTGGTAACCATTAAATCCTGAATATGAAGAAATTAATCTTTACTCCCGTGGCATTCATTTTGTTATCCTTATCATTATCCGCTCAGGAAGTTGATTATCGAATCTACCAAAGTCCCGTAAAAAACCAAATTAACAGAGGAACCTGTACGGCATTTGCAGTATTAGCCGCATTAGAAACTTTCCCCGGTTTTCCAGTTGATATGAGCGAACAATACCTTTATTATGTTGCAAAATCTGCGAATTATGACAAGATTGATGATTACAACCAAGGGGCATTTTTGGGATATTATATAGATGCCCTTGAATCATCAGGTACGCTAAGCGAAGTGCAGGTGCCATATAATCCAGCTGCGCCTATTTGGAATGATGATGCAAGTAATTTCGAAAAATTTAAAAAAGATATACAAGGCAGTCTGTATCAGTATCTTCAGTTGAATGCATTTGCATATAAATTGAGTCCAAATATGTATGAATATCTTCTTGGAGACAATGCAAAAAATGTTGAGCTTTTAAAAAAACGTTTGGATAATGGTACCAGAGCCATCCCCGTTTCATATGCCATGAATCCTGGATTCTGGTCGAATCATCCTGCGTCCAAAGAAAATAAAATAGATCCGGCATCATTTGTTCAATTATCAGAAGGTGATAAACTTATTGGGTTCAACATTGCAAAGTTACTGCATGGTTCAAATTGGCATGAGAAGATTTCCAATGGCACGTTAAATGCAGATTATACAAATATGAATCTCAGGTGTGACAAGGGGCATGCAGTAGCCATTGTGGGTTATGATGAAAATGGCTTCCTCATTAAGAATTCATGGGGAACAGAACTATTTGGAGACGAAGGATATGGTTGGATTAGTTTTGACTATCACCGCTTGTTTGCTAAGGAAAATCTACTTCTATTTGCTGGTAAGGTAGCAGTAAATGACTGGTTAAAACCAAAGAAAGGTCACTGGAAAAGACAGGACTTTCATTTAAAATCAATGCCATCACATCCCTTAAATTTGTTTGGAGGTGAAAGAAAAAGGGGCATCAGCATTAGTCTTGTATACCACGGAGAAGTACAAATGCCTAGTTTCTCAGAGGTGACGTATGAAATATATAATGAGGATAAGCAACTCATTGACACTAGACTTTACTCGGGTGACGTATTTGATTATCGTTCCACCGGGTATGAAAACATCATTCTGGCATCGAATAGCCTAACATTTCCAAAATGCCACAAAGTGGTCGTGTATTTCAAAACCTCTGAAGGATTGACATTTACGAACGAGTATTTCAATATTGAGGCAGTAAATAAAGAACACAAACCTTTTTAAATGACCTTTCAAGAACTAAATGATCACATTATACCAATGTCTGAATTTCGCCTAAAATGGAGATTTACAGAGGAGAAATATAATTGTTTATCAGAACAACATCTTAATGAACTAAAACCGTTAGATAAGATTGGGGCGGAATTCTTATGTGATTATTTAGACGCGTGTAAGGTACATCATCAAATGCCATTTAAAAATGGCCTTTTTCGGCATTTGGATAAAATCAAAATTCTTGATGGATACGAAAAAAGAATTACGAAATGGCTTTACAAAAGAGCAATACAATTTGATAAAGAAGTTTTCTTATGTTGGGACAATAGTGACGGAATGGTGACGAAATGGAAATATGTAGTGAAATATTGGGATTCGATATTCTATGGTGGTTCTGATGACCTGACAGTTTTTGATCAAAGTTTAGAATGGGCATTACTTTTTTATCATGAAAACGAAATTTATTTCGGAACAAACAAAAAATACAAACTGAATGTGGCATTCAGTGAAGATTGGTACACATACTAATAATTTTAAAATAAGTCAATGTACAACCATCTATGCAGTTCATGTTGTTTAAAAATGGTTTAGGAATTTCTAACAGGTTTATCTCTTTTTGCTAACTTAATTCTCAAACAACACAAACCATACACAAATGCGTTTGGTCAATTTTGTAAGGGATCCAAATAAAAATTGAATAAAATGAAGCATATTTTTAATAAGTCAATCTCCGGGATAATTATTTTCACATTCTTCATAATGATTGGATGTACTGAGAAAATTGAAAGAAGTGGAATCGTTGTGGATCGGAACACCAACGAGCCTCTGGAAGGGGTGTCAATTGATCTTTATCTTAAATATCAAAGAAGAGACTCTCTAAAAGACAACGTGTTTACCGACGAAAAAGGATATTTTTATATCACTGAAAAGATAGATGAAGATGAATTGTTTCAGTTACGTATGGACGGATACATTGGTCATGTTAGTTCACTTTCCATAGAAAATGACACAATAAAACTTGAGAGAATTGAAGACTAACATATTTTTTTTTGAAATAACTCAAACCAGAACTACTTAAAAAATGGGAAATAAGCGCAAAGGTCAATTAACAACAGATTCTGAATGGCACAAACATTTGAAGAAAATTGGGAAAAGACTTTTCTGGAAAGGAGAACGTTTAGCCGAAAAGAAAATGATCGATGAAAATTTAACCGAATTGAAGACTGAACAAAAAAAAACAGTAGCCAACAACGTATATAATTTACAACTTCGTTAAAATCATATGCCAAACCGTTCTGTGGCATTTAGAAATGACACTAAACAATACTCATCAATAAAAAATGGAAAAAGACAGACAACTTACTACGAAAGAAGCAATTGAAAAAAGACGCAGCATTCGAAAATTTAAACCTGAAACCATACCTGATAAAGTCATATCTGCTCTTTTAGAATCGGCTAGATTGGCACCATCAGGTTGTAATGCACAGCCTTGGCGTTTCAAAATTGTCAAAGACTATGCGACAAAGAAACAATTACAAACAATTGCCTATAACCAAACCTTTAT
Organism: Saprospiraceae bacterium; assembly: GCA_965249735.1. Taxonomy (GTDB): domain Bacteria; phylum Bacteroidota; class Bacteroidia; order Chitinophagales; family Saprospiraceae; genus JANQSS01. The sequence continues at coordinate 159,953 of CBDFMS010000023.1, forward strand.
AACGGAAGCACCGGTCGTTCTTGTGATCTGTGCAGATGTTGAAGGCTATATAGAGGGGCGTACTTCAGGAGTACAGGATCTGGGAGAAATTGGTGTCTTTAATGATGAAATTTGCGAGATATTGAATAGGAAGACAAAGATTAAATCTCAAATGAGTATAGAGAACTTAAGCCTATCTGTTGCCTTCAATGTTGCTATTGCGATCGAACATATTGTCTTAAGAGCCCAGGATTTTGGTTTAGGAACTTGTTGGATGAGATTGATTGATGCTAAAGCCATACAACAACTTTTCAATTGGAAGGAGAAAATTTATCCCGTTGCATTGTTGCCGATAGGATACCCAAATGAATCACCTCCTCCAAGAAAGAGAAGGACACTGGAAGAAATCCTTATTGATTAATTTGGGGTTTTTATTAACATCAATTTTCAAAAAGAATGTTATTTTCAAGAAAAACACGAACGCCACACAACACAACCTATAAGCAATAGCACCCTTCGGGATGACTACTGCACATAGTCAAACCGTTGTGTTTCATGAAAAAACAAAAATAGTATGAGCGGATAACAGCAATAGTAATTGAAATAAATCAATTGTTCAACGACACATTAATGAAATGTAACACAACTAATACGACATGATAATATTTAAGGACTTCAATTTTGATTCAGCTCATTTTTTGCCTAATGTTCCAGATGAACATAAGTGTAAACAAATTCATGGACACACATACCGAATGACAGTATATTTTGAAGGTGACTTGGATGAACAATTTGGATGGGTCATTGATTTTGCAGAGATAAAAAATGAAGTTAATCCGATTATTAAGAGTATTGACCACAAATTACTAAATGATATAGAAGGATTAGAAAACCCAACATGTGAAGTTATAGCGATTTGGTTATGGAATAAAATTAAACAGAGAATTCCACTGCTATGCAAAATTGAGTTATTTGAAACTCTTACATCGGGTGTAATTTATGAAGGAGTATAAATTACTAAAAGAAGATAAAACACGAAAGTACAACAATGTATCCTATGCGATAATGTTCCCTTGCGGTTGCATTCCGCGTATACGAACCGTTATATGTAAGCCAAGGAATAACAGAACTCCGTACGTGCGAGCCGTTATAATACAACAGATGAAAGGTATCACACGTTTAAATAGGAAATGCGTAATTTGTTAAACGAGAGACAGGCTGTTAAAATCATAATTTTAAAATTATAATTTTGAATTTTTCACACTCTTCTTATTTTCTTAATTTATGATTTTAATTATTCTTTTTGTCTCCGCCTGTTTGCTTGCCTACAGTAATGGAGCAAATGACAACTTTAAAGGAGTTGCTACTCTATTTGGCAGTGGAACAACAAACTACAGAAGAGCAATAATTTGGGCAACTGTAACAACAGCAGCCGGGTCTGTAGCCGCCATTTTTTTAGCAAGTCGTTTGGTTAAAAATTTCTCTGGAAAAGGCTTAGTTCCTGATGCATTAATTCAATCACCTGAATTTGCTATATCCATTGCTTTAGGCGCGGCTATAACCGTGTTTTTAGCTACTAAGATTGGTATGCCAATTTCGACTACACATAGTTTAGTTGGTGCTCTGTTCGGTAGCGGAATAGTTGCTGTTGGAACAGCATTTAATTTTGAAAAACTTGGGAACACCTTTTTAATGCCTTTAATTGTAAGTCCGCTATTCGCTGCAGTTGTTAGCTTAATCATGTATCTTATATTTAAACAAATAAGAGTTTATTTAGGTGTAACAAAGCAAACTTGTGTCTGTATTGGAAATGAATACAAACCTGTTGTTCAATCTAATACCGCAAATAAACTTGTAGTATTAGAAGCAGAATCTCAAAATGCAGTCAACATAATGAATGAACAAGAATGCGTTGAAAGATATCAGGGAAATTTTATTGGCTTTAATTCACAAATAGTATTAGATTTTGTTCATTATTTAAGTGCTGGAATTGTAAGTTTTGCAAGAGGTCTAAACGATACTCCGAAAATTGTTGGTTTACTGGTTGTCATTAACACGTTAGACATAAAATGGGGAATGATTGCAGTGGCAACGGCAATGGCAATTGGAGGTTTACTAAATGCAAGAAAGGTTGGAGAAATGATGAGTCGAAAAATTACACCGATGAATAGTGGCCAAGGTTTTACAGCGAATTTGGTGACTGGAATTTTGGTAACTACTGCAAGTATTCATGGTTTACCAGTTTCAACAACTCACGTATCTGTAGGTTCTATTTTCGGAATTGGGACAGTAACAAAGAAAGCTGACATTCGAGTGGTGCGAAACATTTTATTGTCTTGGGTACTCACTTTACCTATCGCTGCTATTTGCAGTGCAGTAATATATTGGCTACTACTATTCAATTAGAAACTATATTTAAAAACAAAAGCCTGTGTATAACATCGTACAAAATGGCTATAGTGGCTAAACGCACCTTCATGAAAATAGTGAGGAAGGAGAGCACTCAGAAGATTCTGAACATAGTGGAGAAAAAAGAGGCGACCATGATGGTGAGTATCGTTAAACTAATAAAACTAATGCCACATAACACATAGTATAACTCATGCCTCAGTAAATCAGTATTATTGAATTAAAGCAACTAACTTAGTCTATCAATTATTAACTGAGTAAAACCTTACTAACGTCGGCACTGACCATACCATCAGAACGTTATGTGTAATAAATCGAAGACAACAATCACAACTTATGAATCCTGCACAAGTATTAGCTCTTCTTAAGGCCAACAAGAACGACAAAGGCATTCAGAAGTGGAAGCAACGCGGCTCACAAATAAGTAGGCTCAAAAGCTTCGGCATCGGCTTGACCATCCTACGTAAACTGGCTAAGCAGATTGGCAAGGATCATGTCCTTGCATTACAGCTCTGGGAGAGTGACGTTTACGACGCACAGATCATCGCTTTACTTATTGATGACCCAAAAAAAATCACCCGAGAACAGGCCGAAATGCAAGTAGAACATTTAGACCAGGGCCATCTCGCCCATGTATTCTCTTCCTGTGACGCATCACTTGCCAAAACACCCTTTGTGGTTTCACTCGCAACGGAGTGGATAACCAGCAAAGACACGATTCGTCGCCGCTGCGGTTATGGCCTGATCTACGAAGTGTCAAAGTCTAAAAAGAAGAGCGCACCGGATGACGCTTTTTTTCTAGATCGGATCGAGCACATCCGTAAGTCTTTTTCTGCCGAGGATAAGATTGTTCAGGGTTCTATGGGTGGTGCGCTCGTGGGAATAGGAAAACGCAACGCAAGGCTAAATGCCGCCGCCTTGAAAGTCGCCAAAACCATCGGGCCCATTCAACTCGAATCGGATGGGAATAACTGTGAACCTTTTGACGTCGTTAAGCATCTCACGAGCGATTACATTCGAAAAAAACTTGGCGTGTAATGCGCCGTATGAGATGATTTAATAATTGGTGGCTAAATGGATTGTTCTTAAACCTTTCCGATATCACTTCACCCTACAAAACCTAAAATAAATATTCTAATTCAGAGCTATTAATAAGCTCTTTTGGACATCATTTCCAAAAAAGCTAACTTACACACATAAGCGATCTACCCGCAACTACTCGGATATATAGATGTTGGAGATCATTAAAATGAGGCAAACGAGAAGTAATTATGGAAGAAAATAAAACGGACATAACACCGACTACTACGGTTCATAATTTATTGAAATCATATCCGGAATTGGAAGAAATTCTCGTTAGCATGGCCCCGCCATTTAAGAAATTGTGTAATCCAATACTGCGAAATACAGTTGCCAAAATTGCAACACTTAAGCAGGCATCAGCGGTTGGTGGAATAGATTTAAATAAAATGATTTCTGACCTAAGAAAAGAAGCTAGTTTAAAGAAACTTGAGATTTCTTTTGAAAACGAGACATATCTTCAAGAAAAACCCACATGGTTCTCTTCAGAAGAAATAATTCTTTCTATAGATGAGTCCAAATTAGAGGACGAAAACAAAATGCCCGTCACTTTACTTCTACAAAAAGCAACCAAACTAAAGGATGACGAGATTTTAGAATTGATAACCTCATTTCTTCCCGCACCAGGAATAGATGTAATGAGAAAAAAGAATTACGAAACTTGGACAATTAAGAAAGGGGAAACCTCATACCGATCTTATTTTAAGAAGAAAACAGTCTCTAACAAAACCTAAACTGCATTAAAACGCAGTTTTGCCAAACCGTTGCACACAATTAAATAAAAATCAAAATGAAGGATGTGCTTAAAAATTCTGCGACAGGAGATGAAATAGAATTTCTTGAAACAGAAAAAGGCACTTCAGGTCGAATGTCAAAATTTATAATGACATTAGCTCCTTATTCATCATGGGCAAAAAGTCCGAGGCATTTTCATCCTTTTCAAACAGAAACATTTAAGGTCATATCAGGGAAGTTAAACCTATCCGTTGGAGGCCAGAATTTGGTGTTGACATCGGAGGATGACAAAGTAGTCGTTGAAAAATTCGGGTTACATTCGTTTTGGAATTCGACGGCAGAAGAAGTAAAGTTTATAGCAGAAATTTTTCCTCCGATAAATATAGAAAAGGGATTAAGGTTAACGTACAAATTATCAAGAGAAGGTAAAATAAATAAAAGGAATATACCTTATAATCCTTTTTACACCTTAATCCTTATGGATTACTTCGATTCTTATTTTAGCTACATACCATGGAAATTACAGAAGTTATTTTTTCGTCAGGGAGCTAAAATTGCTCGATTATTTGGATATAAATAACAGAAAATGAGGAAAACGATGCCAATGCCTCAATGGATCGAATGGTGGAAGTAAAAATGATCGACCGCAATCCTGAAGAATACCTGGATGAAGTAAAGTCACAAGATATTCCAACTCAAGAAGAAACAGAGCTGGCTAAAAAGAGACTCAAGAAAAGTCAAAAAACGCTAGGAGATTTTACAGAAATCCGCCGGAAAAAGTACACGGAACAGGATGGCGGAAAGAAAAAAATCACAGAAGGTTTCTTTCGAACGCCACTCATTTATCCAACACCGATCCCGATGCGCGTATAGCCAAGAAATCCGGAAAGCCGCGGATGCTGTGTTATACTTCAATGATGAGTGTGGGTACAGAATCGCATGTAATTACTCACATAGCCGCAGAACATGCATCAAAAAAAGACTCACGTTATTTACTAAACACAGTCGACACTATATGCACGCGGCTAGAAGACCATGGGTTAGAAGTAGAGACTATATTAGCAGATACCGGCTTTTCATTAGGTGAAAATTATTACGTATTAAAAGAATGGGGCTTGGAAGCTTATATTCCGTTGCACGGAGGATATAAATCTGAACGTGGTACTTTCAAATATGACAAAACGTGGGATCGATATATATGTCAAAATGGAAAATACTTAAACTACAAACGTACGAGCAGTACTGGTGGTTATGAGAAAAAACATTATGAATCATCACGAAAAGATTGTAATTCTTGTGCATTTAGAGAGGGTTGTATTAATAGTCACGGTATTAAACGCATAGGACATACATTGTACAAAGAAGAATATGACAAGATGGCCAAGAAATTAAAATCGAACATTGGCAAACAATTATATCAGCAAAGAATGCACACGGTAGAACCTGTATTTGGAACACTACAACAATACTATGGACTGCGGTGGATCAATACACGAGGAAAAGACTGCGCGAATAAATTAATGTTGATGGCGGCTAGTGCCCTAAATCTAAAGAAATGGTTGAAAAACGAACTAGAAAAAGTGAAAACGGACCTTTTAAAGTACTTTTTGAATGTGTGTTGCATAGCGAGCGCCGTAGCCAAAAAAATAGATATTATTAACTTTGAAACATGTGAGCCTACGGAGCTTGTCGTATCAGACCGTCTGAGGGTTTAGAAACATGCACTCCCGATTATTGAGCCAACTTCAATTTACCTTTTTTCTAATTATTTTGAATTTAGTAGAAATTCTTTAGTGTTATTTAGCATATATCAACATGTTCCAGAACATCTTAATGGAGAAACCAGGCGCCTTACCTTTATGCATACTTATACTCGTTAATATGTATTCTCCTATTTTGGAGATATATAGGGAAAATACAACGCGCAGCGGAGCGGTTTAATATGGTTTGCATCTGCTTCATTGGGAGTCCTGCTATTATCGAGTACAAGTATGGTGATTGATAAGAACCAGTATCTTCATACTCTTACAGTTGAGTTGTTAAACAAGGGAGAAGACCATCTGGAATTAACTAACCATTCTGTCTTATCCAGGAATCGGGAAGTCCTCATTTTCATTGAATCTATGGATACCTGGTTGTTTGGAGTCAGAATTTTAAATTTTATGAATTGAAAACAATTCTTTTTCGAAGCATTGCCGCGTTTACACTACTTTTTGGGAGCCATCTGATTTTGGCCCATGTCAAGTGGTTTAGTCAATTCGATTTTGAAGATGAGCCACTTCAAATAGCAGATATCACGAATTCTATCTTTTGGATATTAGCCGGTGCGAGCCTGGTAGTTGTAGGCTTAATGACCCTCATCGACAAAAAGATTGAACTGGCCGGCTGGTATAAGAATATAATTGGCCGTTTAGACAATTACAGTGATAAAAGTGTTCTCATCATGCGGATTGCTGCAGGAGTGGTTCTGCTTATGTCCTGGGAATTAGGAACACTGGTCATGCCCGAACTCGCTATCAAATCAGAATTATTGCTTTGGTTACAGTTTTTACTGGCGTTTTTGTTGATTTTTAAGAACACCGTTCCGTGGGCTGGCATCGGAATGGCATTTTTATATGCAATAGGAGTGTATCAGTTTGGCATACTTCATATGCTCGATTACCTGTTGATTTTAGGAGTTGCATACTATTTTATTACCAGTAATGCTGCAAATGCAAAACTCAAAAATACAGGATTATTTGCTTTGTATGTATTTCTGGGACTCTCCTTGTGTTGGGCCGGTATGGAAAAGTTATTTTACCCTCACTGGGGAACTTATCTTCTTGAACAATATCCACAATTATCTCTGGGAGTCGAAGTTAATTTATTTGTTCAGGGAGCGGCATTTATTGAGATTGCTGTTGGTGTAATGTTTATTTTTTGTTACTTCCAACGCATTTTGGCTGTAGTTGTTACTCTTTTATTTATTCTTACATCTCTTGTTTTCGGCTCGAAAGAAATTGTCGGACATCTTATGATTCACGCCTCACTTATTATATTTCTTATTGAAGGCTCAGGGAAGATTTTCGAATCGATACCATCCTTTTATCGACGTTTTGGCCGCAATCCAATATTTGCCGGATTGGGTTTCTTGGCTATCCTGTTTCTGTGTATTGTATTATATTCTTATGGAGCAAATACGAAATATAACAATGCATTAAAAACCCAATCTCAGGAACACGTGCATAATATAGAAATATCAGACATTGCCCTGGCTCCGCAAGTTGAGTTATTGGTGAAAGATGACAAGTACGAAGGGTGGAATTTGGAAATTAAAACACAAAATTTCGAAATTCAACCTCCGGGAATTTCAAAGAAGAACTTCGATAATACAGGATACGCGGTCATTTCCATAAATAATGAACTGATAGCCCGCATGTACAGCAACTGGTATTATTTGCCACCTATGGATCCAGGCACGTACAATATTGAACTCGAGCTTCGCACCGGAAACCACGAAGGCTTGACTCATCTGGGGATGCCTATAAAAGCGACCCAGGAAATAATCGTAGAATGACTTTTTTTATCGAAAAAGTGATTGGAACGATTATTGCCAAGTATTAATCATTGGCCATTATGTTTGAAAATGAGAATAATATTGGATTTATCCGATTCATGAGAACACTACAAGTCACTGTTATTATATGCGTGCTGTGCCTGACATCCTGTAAGGATTCAATGCAGGGACAATTATTTATTAATCTCAACCATGTTGTGGATGATGAAATGCTCGTATTTGAGGATAAGATGTATTTAACAGCCGCCGGACATGGCTACCAGGTGTTCAGGATGAAATATTACCTTTCAAATTTCGCTTTGGAAGATAAGAACGGCGCACGCTGCGCTATTGATGCTGTACACCTGGTAGATGCACAAGATTCAAGCACATGTGAGTTTGTTCTAAGCCCAATTACACTTGCAAGTCCCTCAAAGATCTCTTTTGTATTTGGGTTGGATGAGATTATTAATGTAGAAGGAGGCCTTGAAAACAACTTTGAGAATGCCAATATGGAATGGCCTATTATGGGGGAGAAAGGTTACCATTGCATGAAATTTGAAGGGAGATACGATTCTATGCAAACAGGGAAATTGAAGAATTACCATTTGCACACGGGCCCCACTGAAAACAACTTAAATTATGTAAGAATAGAATTGGATATGCCAAAGGAATTAAACCTTGATTCGGATTTCGATGTCCAAATGGAAATGAATATTCATAATTTATTGCACGGGCCCAATAATTACAATTTTTCAGAATTCGGACATGGGATCATGGCCAATCAAAGGGCGCAGGAAACCCTAAAGGAGAATGGGCATGATGTGTTCAGGATTATTTCAATAACAGAACATGTTAGTAAATAGAAGGATTCAAACCAGAGCATTTTCTATTATAGTTTTGTTCGCAGTGGTGCAATGTACATCCAGACTTGAGACCGTACCCGAATCTATCCATACTTCTACCCAGTATGAACTTGATATTCCCGATAATTTCCCTATTATTTCTATTCCGGAGGATAACCCATTGACGGTAGAAGGGATCGACCTTGGAAGAAGGTTGTTTTATGACCCTATTTTATCAGGGGACAGCACACAATCATGTTCAAGCTGTCACCAACAGAAATTCGCCTTCGGTGATCAAAGAAAGTTTAGCGAAGGAATGGACAAAATTGAAGGTGAACGAAATTCTATGCCAATAATTAATAGTGGTTGGACAATAAACTTGTTTTGGGATGGCAGAGTGACGGGATTGGAAGAACAGGCTTTAGGACCGGTTGAGAATCCCATTGAAATGCATGCGTCGTGGGAAAATGTAGTAGAGAAGATCAAGGAATCCAGTTTTTACGCTGGCCTGTTCACTGATGCTTTTGGTCAAAAGGAAATAACAAAGGAACTCGTTGCAAAGGCTATATCACAGTTCGAGAGAACCCTGATCTCTGATAATTCTAAATATGACAGAGTATTGAGGAAGGAAGATAGTTTTACTGACGAAGAACTTCGGGGATTAAATTTGTTTTTTACCGAAAAGGCCGATTGCTTTCATTGCCATGGAAATATTTTGTTCACGGACGAGTTATTTCATAACAATGGTTTGGACAATACTTTTAAAGATTATGGATTGGAAAAACAAACGGGCTACAAGAGGGACAGAGCCAAGTTTAAGACCCCAACACTGAGAAATCTTAATTTTACCTCCCCATATATGCACGACGGCCGATTTTACACATTGGAAGAGGTTGTAAATTTTTATAGTGAAGGAGTTCAGAACTCAGAGACCATTGACCCATTAATGAAGAATGTACATGAAGGAGGTATTCGCCTTACCGATGACGAAAAATCCGACCTTATTGCCTTTTTACTAACGCTTTCAGACTCTACTTTTATTACTAATCCGGAGTATTCTAATCCGTCTTTGAAATTATAGTCATAAACGGCATAAAGCCGACCACCTCATTTTGTCTGAATCACGGATTTATACGGATCGAGGGATTCCACGGAGGATTGTATGTTCTTTCGCTTTTGTCCTCTCTCATTTATTTTGAATCCCCGATAGCCCGGGCCTGTGTTGATGTCTCATTTCCATCCTTTCGTACTTGGGCCAGGTAAGTAGTGACTGTCGTCATCTGCTTTTCGAGTGTGGCCAGGTAGCATTTCATTTCCAGAATGTCATTTTTTAGCCCTTCATTTTCTGCTTTTATCTCATTATAGGATATGGAGAGCTTTGTATTTTCAGCTTTCAGCACATCTATCTCACCCACTTTAATTTGAAGAGCCTCGTTCCTGGCTTTGACGTCTTCTGTGGCTCTTTGCTGATCATCGATGATATCCTGCTGCTCCTGCACAGCCTTCACCAGAGGCACCACAAACTCTGCATAGCGCAAGCTGTACATACCCAGTTCGTCTTCACCCTGATGCACACCGCTGAAATCATAACCAACCTCCTGCGCAGCCTGCTCCACCTCCTGGGCTATGAAGCCGCTCATCTTCACCTGCTCTATGTCGTATTTGCTGGGCCAGTCATTTTCATCTTTCGCTTTTTCTCCTCTACTGATTAGCTCATTTTGTCGATGTATATTCAGATGGTAGGTCACGGGTCTCAGTCGATTGATGAAGGATAGACCTTCTACATCCTCCTGTACATCGTCCTTGATACGCCGATCGCTATATGTTCCCCAGCCTACCTGGCCGCCTATCCAGCTTACACTGGTATTGCCGATCTCTATGCGATTGCTGTCGTTGACAATATTCCCACTAAAATACCCAATACATGTAGTATTAACAAGTGATGCGTCCGTGAAATAGGCTCCATGTCCTAAAGCGGTGTTATAAGAACCTGTTGTGTTGGAATAGAGAGCTGCATAGCCATTGGCCGTGTTATAAACACCTGTTGTGTTGGAGTAGAGAGCCACCATCCCATTGGCAGTATTATAATCACCTGTTTTGTTGGAGTAGAGAGCCTCTACGCCATTGACAGTATTATAATCACCTGTTGTGTTGGAGTAGAGAGCCTCTACGCCATTGACAGTATTATAATCACCTGTTGTGTTGGAGTAAAGAGCCTCTTTGCCATTGGCGGTGTTAGAAGTACCTGTTGTGTTGGAGTAAAGAGCCTCTTTGCCATTGGCGGTGTTGGAAAACCCAAAGGTGTTGTTTCGCAAAGCTCTATACCCGATGGCCGTATTGTAAGTAGCCTGCCAAATATAGGGAGCACCAACCCCATTGTCAAATAGTGCCGAGTCACCGATGGCTACTAGACCGGATCTATCCATATTATTATGCAGGGCGGCATTACCTACGGCTATATTGTGTGAACCACTAGTATCGATACTCAAAGCACTTCTGCCAATAGCGGTGTTGTAATTACCTGTTTTGTTTGAGAAGAGAGCATGATTGCCATTGGCGGTATTATAATTACCTGTTGTGTTTGAGAAGAGAGCATGATTACCATTGGCGGTATTATAATTACCTATTGTATTGGCCCTGAGAGCATAATAGCCATTGGCGGTATTATTTTTACCTGTTGTGTTTAAAGAGAGAGCAGCGTATCCATTGGCGGTATTATTTTTACCTGTTGTGTTGGCCCTGAGAGCAAAAGTACCATTAGCAGTGTTTTCACTACCTATTGTATTAGAATCGAGTGCAAGGTAGCCATTGGCCGTGTTAGCAAAACCTGTTGTGTTGGAGAAGAGAGCTCGGTAGCCATTGGCGGTGTTACTAACACCTGTTGTGTTTTTGTAAAGAGCCTGTGTTCCATTGGCGGTGTTGGCACCACCTGTTGTATTGGACATGCCGCTCTGGTATCCGACAAAGACGTTTTTATTGTCAGACAAATCGTCAGCAGCACCGGCGTCTTCGCCTATGAATACACTCTGGCCGGTGTTTACCACCTCCAGGCGCCCACTGTCCATACGGAAGTATTCTGTGCCGGCCATATCAAATCGGATAATGTCCTCATTACTACTTTCTTCTACCTGGATCCTGGTGTCGCCGTCGGCATCAGTGATTTGATCGCTAGTTCCCGAGCCAGTGGCACTAAGGCTCACCCAGGCGCTTCCATCGTAAAACCAGAAGCCATCAGTCCCATTCGTCTGATAGACCAGCAGACCAGTAGCCGGGAGAGCGATCGTTGTGCGCTGTCCCTCGGTCATACGGGGTATGAGGATGCCCTGAGTGGTACTTTCAAAATCGACGATAGCGGACGGATCCTGTGCGTGGATGCTACTTACAAAAATCAGCAATAATACTACTGTTGAAATGTTTAATTTATTCATGATTTGGATTTTTTAATGGTTAACTGTCGAATTTTATTTGGCTGTAATGAATGCATGATTTCTATGAGAAAATTAGTTTGGACTCTCAGTCAGATTTCCAGGTTTGGATGGAAATACCAATCAAAAGACCGACTTTTAAAACCGAACAATTGATATTCCAGGAGCTCGGCTTCCTCAACATTTGGTTTCCATATTGAACTTGTTTTGACTTTCGTCTGCCCTTTTGTTTTCAAATTTTTTCCGGTGTGTTTGATTTTTATCTGACCTCCTTTCTGCCTTTTCTTTCTACTGCTCTTGATTTTTCGCTTTGACTTCATCGAGTGTTTTATAGTCTAGATTGACATATTCGTGGCCTTGCTCAAAAGGCTTGTCGTAGGCTTCGTAGTGAAGATATCGCCCTTTGTATTTTTCTTCTTTTTCTACTTCTACTTCGATGCGATTTTGCTCGGCATAGCGGTCTTGACGGATACCGGTGATTTGCCAGGAGACTTTGATCCCGGGTTGATCAGATTGTATCACAAAGTGGTTGTCTGTCAATTCTTCTTTGATGATAGCCTGAGCGAAGGTGCCTATGACGGTGAGTTGGTAGCGAAAGTCGCGATTCAATACATCGAACCACTCCGGCATGGTCACGGTAGCCAGACCCGCATTGTCTGTGGTTACATTTCCATTATAGACATTCATCATATCCGGGCTTTCCACCATGCTGTGATACAGATATTTATTCTCCGGATCGAGTGGATGGTCGATCATAAATGTGCTACTCCCTTTATTCACTTCACCGACCACACGAATATCTCCCCCGAAGTATCCGTCATAGCCGCCATTATTAATTGAATAGATACCATAACCACCATTACCGTTGGCTTCAAATCCGTCATCAGCATTGTCGAAGGCTTCAAATCCGTCATCATCATTGCTGAATGCATAAAATCCGTCATCATCATTGCTTTGGGCAAAAAATCCGTCATCAGCATTGCTTTGGGATAAAAATCCGTCACCAAAATTGCTTGTGGCTTCAAATCCGCTACCAGGATTGCTTGTGGCAGCAAATCCGCCCAAAGAATTGCTCTCCGAGTAAAATCCGTAATAAGAATTGCTCTTCGCATTAAATCCGTTATTAGCATTGCCGGTGGCAGAAAATCCGTCTAAACCATTGCTGAAGGCATGAAATCCTGAACTGTCATTGTCGACGGCATAAAATCCGTCTTGTCTGTGGCATTAAATCCGTTTCCCTCATTACTTGTAGCAGCAAATCCGTCTAAACCATTGTCTGTGGCATAAAATCCGTCCTTGGAATTGCTGAAGGAAGAAAATCCATGTAAACCATTGCTGGAGGCATTAAATCCGAAGCTGTCATTGCTGTAAGCATAAAATCCGTCATCACTATTGCTGTAAGCATAAAATCCGTCATCACTATTGCTGTAAGCATAAAATCCGTCATCACTATTTTCTGTGGCAACAAATCCCGCTAAATTGTCTTTGGCATAAAATCCGAATCTCTCATTACTTGTGGCAGCAAATCCGTCTAAACCATTGCTGAAGGCTTCAAATCCGTTATCATCATTACTGAAAGCATAAAATCCGTCCTTGGAATTGCTGGAGGAAGAAAATCCATGTAACCCATTGCTGGAGGCATTAAATCCGAAGCTGTCATTGTCGAAGGCAAAAAATCCGTCCTCACCATTGCTGTAAGCATAAAATCCGTCTTCACCATTGTCGACGGCATAAAATCCGTCATCGTCATTGTCGTTAGCTTCAAATCCGTTATCATCATTACTGAAAGCATAAAATCCGTCATTGTAATTGTTGTGCGCATAAAATCCGTCATTGTAATTGTTGTGCGCATAAAATCCGTCATCACCACTATAGCGGGCTTCAAATCCATCATCAGCATTGAAGTTGGCTTCATATCCGTCTGCCCCATTGTAGGAGGCATAATATCCTTCTGAACTATTGTTGGTGGCGTAAAATCCGCCTGAACCATTGTTGCGACCAATAAAACCATAATCGGGGCTATTTTCTGCAATGATAGGTACAGAAGAACCGTATTGGATGGCATCCGAGATCGTACTCCAACGCCCATGACCGAACGCATCGGAAACCAGAATTTTTCCAAGTCCCTCAGTACCATCTTCTATCCTGATAACCTGACCGCTCGTAGACGTGATCAGCACACTATCCAGCCAGGCGGTATCCGAATCCGATGATATCGAACCATCTTTTTGATATTTCCAGGTCAAGATATGAGCTCCGCTGGTTAGATGATAAGTGTACTGTTTCCAACCTATTTCTCCGGACAGAGTGATCTGCGGAACTGCGTCGATATAAAATTCAAGAATATCATAGTTCGCTTCGGAAGATACTTTAGCAAAAAATGAGACCGTAGCAGGCCCAGTACTAGTCGCTGCATAATGGATAGAAGTGTACTCATTGTGGGTGATCGCGCCCGATTGGGCAGCTTCTGAACCTGTGTGCACTATTGTATCCTGCACGCTCCAGTTGGCATCGCCTGAGGTGGTAAAAGGTGCGAGACTGCCATCTTCGAAGCCATCATCGAGTACAGTAGTCATAGTGACGTTCCCTTCCAGATGTAAGTTGGGATCCTGGGCATGTAGACACAAGGTCAGACTCGATATGATCAGGGTTGTACAAAGTCGAGTCGTCTGATTGAAAAAAAAGTTCATCTTATTCATAATTAAATATTTTAAAAAATTGATTATTTGCATTGTTATTATTATCGTATCAGTCGTTTTTTTACCGAATCTTTCCTGGCTCTTGACAGGGGTATATGGATGTCTCCTTCCAGCACTAATTTGTAGTCCTGGAGAAAGATCTTCCGGACGTAGGATATATTGACGAGGTAGGATTGATGGCTTCGACAAAACCTGTGATCAGAGACTTCGCGTTCAATCGCTTTGAGGCATTTGGTGAGCAGTAGATGACTTCCATCACAGAGGTGTATCTACGTATAATTGCCCCGGGCCTGGCAATACATGATCTGATCCTCAGGGACGAGCGTATAACTGCTTCCGGTTTTGGCAGCGATACGTCTGGGCATAGGAGTCTTCATACCGCTCATTTTTTGCTCCAGATCTTTTAGCCGCCTTATCAATTTAATAAACCCATCTGTGTAAGACTCACCGGAGAGATGGACGATCCTGGTGTCGCTAGATTTTGTATCTGTCTGTTTGTGCTGATGCATAATTAAATTTTTATGACTATGACGGGATTATTACGAACAATAGCCCTTCAAATGGGCTTATGATCGCATTGATTTGACTTGGTTCCATTCTGGGGATCAGTACTCCCCTTGTCGGTAATTTGGACGTCGAGTACTGCTTGTGGATGGGAAGTTCCCAGTCCGGCTGTTATAGCTGCAACTTGAGTATAGGAATGAATAGCTGCAAATAAAGTCCTACAGGCTATGAGTAAAATATTGTTTTTCATGATATTGTATTTGAAATATTTTATTAGAATTAATTATTTTGTCTTTTTTGTATTTGTTTTACATTGGATTTATGCAGCTTTTGCTTTCTGAAAAACAAGGCTTCGTCCTTTCGCTCTTTTTCAAGTTGTCCTGTTTCTTATTTTGCAATTCTGCCAACAATTGCTGAAAATCTGCTTTCCATTATCAAAGTTGAATCAATAGTAAGTGGAAGGCTTGCTCATTTCGGCCATTCTGTTACTCATTTCGGTACATGCTGATTATCAGGACATTATGAGGCATATTTTTTAATGGACGTTGGGATGGTGTGGTTTTAAGAATTTGAGATGTAACGCCAACGGACGTTTCGGTAAGGGACGTTGATACGTAAATCATAAAACGCTAAATTGTCCTATGGGTAATGGGTAATTGTTAATAGTCATTGGTTATCAACGACAGGCTAATTCTCAGGCGGGGCTGGAAAGTGTTTGAATTTGCAAAGGGAATCAACTCACTCTACGCAATATGCATTACGCAATACGCTCTTAAGTGCAAATTGCCAACTGCTAAAAGCCAACAGCCGCCAATTCACTACATTCCGTTTTAATCGGAATCAAAATATCAGCCACTCGTCATAAGACATATAACACGGCAAAATTGGAATTGGCCGAAATATATATCTTAGGGGTGTGAGATTTACCATTGTCTGGAGTATAATCTTTCTTTTATTTTGCCTGCCACCTGCCCGGTCGCAAAAAAAGGTGGTTGATAGTCTTGCCCTCGAATTAAACAACCTAGCCGAGGATTCTCTGAAAGTGAATCTTTTAATCCGTTTATCATCATTGAGTTTTGGGTATTCAAATCCTGAAAGCACAAAGTTTGCTGAGAAAGCTCTCGAGCTTGCCAAGAAGATAGACTTTGTGCGCGGGGAAGCACGTGCTCTGCACCGCATTTCCAATTTGTTGGTGTCCCAGGGCCAACTTGATTCTGCCTTAACCCTAATCAAACAAGCTAAGATCAAATCACTCTTGCTCCACGACTCAGTTTTATATGGTAAAAATTTGCTGACCGAAGGTGGCGTTCTCAGTAAAAAAAGTCAGGATAGCAAGGCCATGGAATTGTTTTTCATTGCTTTAGAGATAGGAAAACGACACCATGATTTTAAACTCTGCGCCAATAGTGCTAATAGCCTGGCAAATGTCAATTTAGGTTTGGGGCACTACAATGAAGCGGGGACATACTTCAATCAATCCCTGACCTTTGCTGAGGACCTGGATGATCCGAAGTTAATTGTAAAAGCCTGCATTAACCTGGCCATTTTGAATGATAGCCTGGATATAATAAGATTCTATATTGAGAAGGCCTTGGCTATAGCTTTGGAACATGAAAATATGAATCGTGAATTAACCTATGCCTACAACACGTTAGGAGGTATGCACTATTGGAATCTCAATCAGGTTGACTCTGCGCTTTATTACAAAAAAATGGCGCTGGCCCGAGCTAAAGCCTCATCTGAACCTACACTAATACAGATGATAAGTAGATTCATTGCAGACATCTATTCCGAAAATGATCTTCTTGATTCAGCAGCTTATTATTATGAAACCCTTCTTCAAGATACTGTCGTGAAGACCTATTCACATTTTCATGATATAACTTTGAGAAATTTATCTGAAATCAGATATAAGCAGGGAAGAGCCAATGAAGGTTACTTATTACTGGATTCATCTTATACCTTGGCCGAAGATCGCTATAGAGAAAATATGGATAATAAAGTATCCGAAGCCAATGCAAAATATGAAACCGAAAAAAAGGAAGCACAAATCACCCAACAACAACTGAAGATCGAACGCCAAAAAAACACACAAAACAAAACTATATTTGGCGGGCTTTTGGCTTTATTGCTGGCTTCGTCTATTTTTATTTGGTATTATTCCCGAAGCCGAAGAAAAAAACGTGAAGCGGAGTTGGCCCTTGTTTTGGAGCAAAAAGAAGCCGATGAACTTCGAGATCTGGATATGATGAAGTCCCGATTCTTTACCAATATTTCACATGAATTGCGCACCCCATTAACCCTTATCACCGGCCCACTCGAATATGTGCTTGAAAACGTCTCAGCAGATAGTATTAAAACAGAAGTCACCGCCGCCCATTCAAATGGCAAAAAACTTCTCGCCCTGGTGGACGAAATATTGGATCTGTCAAAATTGGAAAGTGGAAAACTGGTATTACAAAATAGCGAAACAAAACTTTTTGAGCTAATCAAACGAATATTCTATTCGTTCAATTCTTTTGCTCAAATCCATGATGTGCCATTAGTATTGGATTATCAGGCGGATAAATTCTTGTTGGTTGAACTGGACATCATCAAATTTGAAAAAATACTCAACAACCTGATATCCAATGCCATTAAACATTCCGATAAAAATGAAACGGTAACGATGGTCGTTGAACAAAACAACGCAACCCTTCGTGTAGCCGTCGAGGATACAGGAAGTGGTATTCATCCCGATGATATAGATAAGATATTTGACCGTTTCTATCAATCACATAGAGAAGGCACTCCCCTCATGGGAGGAACCGGAGTGGGTCTGGCATTAGCAAAAGAGCTGGCCAAATTGTTCGGAGGCGAGTTGCACGTATCGAGCAGGTTGGATGAGGGCAGTACATTCACCCTGGAAATGCCTCTGACCATTACTGGAAAGGAAGAGAGCAAAGACGAAGACGTGGTTTCAAGTACGGAAACCCAGCCGGAGGAAGTTACGGACACCCATTATTCACCTATTTTCTTGAAGGGAGAAAAAGCCGGGATATTGATCGTAGAAGACAATCCGGAAATGAGCGCGTATTTAAAAAGAATCCTGTCACCGGATTATAATTGTACGATTGCCAACGATGGAATGGAGGCCTTACAATTGGTTCAGAAACAAACATTTGATTTGATCTCCTCGGATGTCATGATGCCTCACATGGATGGGTTCGCTTTTAGGGAAAAAGTAAAATTGATACCCAAAGTGAAATATACCCCGTTTGTGATGATCACAGCTCGGGCACTTGAAGAAGATAAGCTGCTGGGCCTGCAACTGGGAGTTGATGATTATATCATAAAACCATTTAATGCCAAAGAATTACTAGCCCGAATACACAACTTACTTTCAAATAAGCAAGAGCGGGACAAATGGATAAAGGAAAATAGTGACAATCCGGAAATTGAATTAAACAATGAAACCGCCGAAAGACAGATATTAAAGCAAGCCGAACGAGCGGCATTAAAAAATATATCGAATGTGGAGTTTAAGGTAAACGATCTGGCCAAGGAACTCAATTATAGTGGTCGTCAATTACGCAGAGTCATCAAGAAACTAACAGGATTATCTACAGTAAATTTTATTCTTGAGATTCGGCTGCAAAAAGCATTTCAATTGTTGGAGAGAAAACAATATCAATCTGTCGCCGAAGTTCGCTACGAAATCGGAATAGCAAGCGCGTCCTATTTTACCACAAGTTTTAAGAAGCGTTTTGGAAGAAATCCGGGGGATATGATGGAGTGAGATGTCTGAATCACGGGTTTTACGGATTAAGGGATTTCACGGGTTTTTTGGGTTTGTAAATAATTTTGTGTTTTCACTAAGAGTTGATATCATTCTAAGAGCCGTTAAAAAATTGAATTTTAATTCGATCCGGGAACAAGATAGTCAATTGGTTATAAATTCTTGCGCTGTGACAACATTGGCGGCATAATCGGAACTTCGATAATTAATAAAGCAAATTGGAAAATTAATATTGAAAAAAAGGAGATCCAAATCTCTTCTGTTCCATTTAAAGAAAAGGGAAGCAATTTGCTTATCTCTTCAGTAATAATAATAGTTCTTTTACTAATATTTCTATCCTTGGAACTCCCTATAAATGTAAAATTGAATTGGGCAATGAAAATAGTATAAAAATAAATCAGAGTTATACTAAAAATACATTTGATGGCCTACGCGCTGAAAAACGAATAGGAATCACATCACTATCATCCACCGGCCTGGCAAAACTGATACTATTTATCATTTATCCAATAATTTACAGCTAACAAATTCAGGAATTATTCTTCCGATTCAGACGAGAATATCGATTAAAGATAAGTTGAAATATCAGGGACATATAGGTGCATAATCCGGTCAAACTGACCCCCCCATTCCGATTTGTACTGACCCCACCATTCCGGAGGTTTGACCCCCTGCAATGAGGTAAAATGTTAATAACGTTCCGGTATACTGACCCCCTATATTTTGGAGGGTGTTAAGAACATTCCGGAGGTTTGACCCCCTCAAGATGACTATGGAAACGTGCAATTAATGTTCATGTTCGTGGCTCAAGAAAAGAGTTATGGCATGGGAAAATTAAAGCGCATGGATCAAGTCAGATATATTTTAGAGACCTACCTGGACACCAAATCCATTAAGGGTACGGCAAGAAGATTACAAATTTCAAAGAACACAGTCCGAGACTATGTTCGTCGTGTACGAACTCATTTTAAAGACCTGTCTGAGGCGTTGACGTTGGCAGAAGACGAACTTTTTGAGTTGGCCTACAAGTCAGATGCAAGCGGATCGAATACGCGTGAATTTGAATACAACAAGCGGGTTGATTTCTGGATCACAGAGCTTCGTCGAGTCGGGGTAACGAAGAAATTACTGTGGGAAGAGTATCGATCAGAATTTGAACATGGCTTTGGCTACAGCCAATTTTGTGAGCGCATAAATCGCGAGATAGGGCGTCGCGACCTTACGATCAAAATGAATCACACGCCAGGCGAAAAGATGCAGGTGGACTTTGCAGGCAAGACGATGAATTGGATTGATGCGTCCAGCGGCGAAGTGCATAAATGTCAAATATTAATTGCGACGATGCCCCATACCCAACATAGTTTTGTCATTGCCTTACCGAGTCAAAAAGTGACGGATTTTATACACGGACTAAATCAGGCGTTACTATTTTTTGGTTGCTTACCCAAGGTGATTTTAAGCGACAATTTAAAATCGTTTGTTATTCGTGCCGATAAATATGAGCCTGATTTTAATGAATTATGTGTTCAATTAGCGGCCTATTATCAAATTGACATTGAAGCTACCCGGGTAAGAAAACCAAAAGACAAGGCCAGTGTAGAAAATTTAGTCTCAACAATTTATACACGTATTTATGCCCCACTTCGCAATGAAGTATTCCACAGTTTAGCCGAATTAAACGAGGGAATAAAGAAACAACTCACAGATCATAATCATAGGCCCTATCAGCAAAAGCCAGGTTGTCGATTAAGTGAATTCCAAAAGTTTGAACATCCTATAATGAAGGAGCTACCAGCAGATTTATTTGAGATTAAAAAATCAACGCAGTCTAAGGTACGCCGAGATTATCACGTCTATATCGGAGAAGAAAAAAACTATTATTCGGTTCCCTTTCAATATGTAGCACGCCAAGCCATTATCGTGTATACGTCGAGTACAGTTGAAGTATTTATCGATAATCAGCGCGTGGCCACGCACACACGATTGCTTCATCGTAACACATATCGCCATCAAACCAATCCGGACCACATGCCGAAAAGTCATCTTGAATGGAAAAAAGCACGTGGCTTTAATGCAGCACATTTTATCCGGCAAGCCGATAAAATAGGTCCAGCTACCAACTGGGCGATTCAATTCATTATACGCTCGGCTATCCATCCACCACAAAGCTTCAACTCTTGTCAAGGCGTATTGCGGTTAAGTGAAAAATATTCTGCTGAGCGATTGGAAAACGCTTGTGTGCGTTGTCAAAAGGTAGACAAAGTATCTTATAAAATGATTAAAAGGATTCTTGTAAAAAACCTGGATCTCGAAATCGAATCCGTTGACCTATTTAACACACCAGTCCATGAAAATATTCGAGGCCCCGAAGCTTATCAATAATCATTTTTTTAACCCGTCATATTTATGACACAAATTTATTCTTATGAAAAATGCATCATTAGAAACCATGAGGCAAATTAAATTAACCGGCATGGCAGACGCTTATGAAAGCCTGTTAAGCCTTCCGGTCAATCAACAACCCGAGTCACACGAAATGCTGGCCCGATTAATTGACGCTGAAAAACAATATCGCTCGCACAAACGTATGCAGATGTTTTTACGACTTAGTAAACTGCGATATCCAGCCGTTATCCAAGATATCGACTGTTCTACTACGCGTAATTTATCTAAAGGAAAAATTGTAACACTCGCAGATTGCGCTTATGTCGATCGAGGAGAAAATGTTCTCATCACAGGGGCAACAGGTTGCGGAAAATCTTATCTCGCCTGTGCATTTGGTCACACCGCCTGTGTCAAAGGCTATCGAACGTTGTACTTCAACATGAACCGATTTACTGAACAAATTGCACTCGCTAAAACCGATGGTACACTGATCAAATGGATGGACAGAATCAAAAAAGCTAAACTCATTATTCTTGATGATTTTGGTCTCCAACCTATCACTCATCAAGTTAAACTCATCCTGCTACAAATCCTTGAAGATCGATATGAAAGAAACGCCACCATTATATGTTCTCAACTTCCGGTCGGAAAATGGCATGAATATTTTGATGAACCCACTATCGCAGACGCTATCCTCGATAGAATTATTCCAAAGGCTCACCGCATAGATCTAAAAGGAAAAAGCTTACGTAAACAATCAAAACATGTATCTTAACAAATGATTTTTAGCACGTTTTCAACATAGGGGGTCAATATCCCGGATTCAGGGGGTCAGTAACTCCGGAATATGCAATATAGGAATATACTATTTAAATAATTATAAAGTAATAATTAATTAATCGGTAAAAGAGTATGTATTAATTAATTCTAAAGAATCTCAACCTGCTGAGGTTGAAAGTTCCTTTGGTATAGTTCTTTATCCTGTAGTTGATGCCTAGAAGGTTATTCAAATTGCCCCATATGATTCCGTGTTTTCTGGAATTGAATTGATGGATGAAGTTGTTATGATTGATAATATACCAATAAACCATTTTGAAAATATTTGCGATTATAAAGAATACTTAAACAAGAAAATTAACAAGAAAGAGAGTTTGATAGTTTCCTTAAAAGATTCATTGTCATTAGAATTACCTTTTAGAAAAAATATAATTCAAAAAATGCCTGTTTATAAAAAAAATAAAAGTCATTAAAATGGGTTTTTAACCAATACACGATCACGACGAAGGCCATTTAAGTTGACGGGATTAGGAATAAATCGAATTTTCTTGTACTAAAAAATTCTTACCCTAAACGGTTATTTTAAAATTTGAATTGGACAAAATGAATTAACTAAAGCTTCGATAGGGTCAGTTGGAGCGGATTATGCACTCATCATATGAAAATACACTACAGCAAATACAGGATCTGGCAAGTTGTAACCTTTTTAGCATAAATAAGTTACGCACATTTACAAATAGTTTACAAGTTCATAATCTATATCCCATGAGTATTGATAATCAGGTAGAATATATTATGAGCAAACGAAAAGCAGGCACTATTCTGTTTAGTGAGGACTTTCAAAAGTTAAATAACTCAGGAGCAGTTAAGGTAGCATTACATATATTGGTCAAATGCAAGCGAGGATTACGAATGAGAGGAAAAAGAAACGAACGGAATTACTTCCGCTCGTTTCTCCTATTCGATTAAACTTAGGTAGGATAAATTACCGAAATCCTAAGGATTTTGATCATTCGGCCCGAGATTTGGGTTTGCATCAATTTCTTCTTGAGGAATTTTGAAAACCCAATCCGTATTAACGGAAGGTCTCTCTTGCATAAATCCACTTTGATACAATGTCTCAGAAGCTCCTGAGCCTCCATCGGCAGCATGGTCTATGCCTTCATCCCATCGGATCTTGTCTTGATACAAGAAGCCTTCGCCCCATAATTCAAGAGCTCGCTGAAATTTAATTTGCTCCATCAATTTATCCTTGGAATCAAAAACAGTTGCATCGAACCCGCTGTCACGTTCTTCACCCAAAGGTTTTAACGCATCTTGAGCACCGGAAATGTCATTCGCCATGGCTCTTGCTTCTGCCTCTATCAAATACATCTCTGAAGAGCGCATATATATAATATCGTCCGGTTCAATTCCACCTGGAAGTTTTTGTCTCATTTTTACATGCATATACGGATGAGTATTGTGCCTTGAAGTCCAACCCCATTCGGCTGCAAGCCTATCAATTTCGTCATCAAATTCCTCTTCAGTGGTATACAAAGGGTTGGTATTGTTGTCCCAACCACCTAGTCCATTTGAAGCAGAATTATTAGAATTTGGTGCATCCTTTAAAAACATATCCTTTCGATAATCGGTGTCTGGAATTAGAGCATATAACCTCTTATCCATAATTTTTGGATTATTTCTAACCTGACTGCCATTGAACGTGTTAGACATTAAGTAGAAATAAGAACGGAAAAATGTAGTTTCAGTGGTTATTACATTACTTCCCCAAAGTACCTCGGGAAGAAGAGTCGTGTTAAATCCTGCTTTCCAATCATCTTCACCCATTATCGGATAACTTTCTCTTGCCTTTGCGGCAGCATCTGCAGCAGTTGTCCAGTCTCCTGTTGCCAATCCCATTCTGGCTTTTAGTCCGTAGGCAACATCAATATTGAGATGTGATTTATCAGAAGCACTGCCTGTTGGCCTGGAAGTGGCAACCTCAAAATTGCTGATTGCGGCATCAAGATCCGAAGCGATTTGATCGTAAACCTGTTGGACCGTTGATCTGTGCGTGCTATTGAATGGAGCATCGGTAGAAGATAATAAAGGTACTCCCGGATCTGTACCAGGATCACCAATAAGATATCCCTTTGCATAATGCTGCACCAATGACATATAGGCATAAGCTCTATACGCGTATGCCTGACCAACAATCTCTCTTAAACCTGCAGTTTCAGTTAAGGTCCCTTCGTTAAACTTATTAATAATGGTATTCGCATTTGCTATAATGTTATACCGATGATACCAAAGTACCCTGGAAGTTCTTGAAGTTTCTTGTGTATGAGATATCCATCGTGCTTCATCTCGCCAACCCAAGTTGTTGGCACTGGCACTGTGGATAATACCTCCAGCGAGATTATCACCTAAAGGAACCCAATAGTGTTCACCAGATCTCCAAGATGTAGCGATTGTACTTCCGCCTGGGAGTACTGTTTGTGATTGCGCAAACATCGTCCGATGGATTCCATGTATAATTAGGGCCATATTTGCCTCAGAAGCGAGTGCATCAGCCGCAGAAATGGCATCTGTCGGTTTTGTTTCTAGAAAATCCTCATCACAGGAGGACATAATTAAAGCTATGAAGATTAATAAATATTTTATATTACGTAACATGATTGATTATTTTAGAAGTTCACATTTAAGCCAAAAGTAATAGTACGCGCAGGGTTAAA
The DNA here is from genome assembly GCA_965249735.1 of Saprospiraceae bacterium. Taxonomy (GTDB): domain Bacteria; phylum Bacteroidota; class Bacteroidia; order Chitinophagales; family Saprospiraceae; genus JANQSS01. Next base: position 184,821 of record CBDFMS010000023.1, read on the forward strand.
GTCATCCCCATCTGGAGTTCCCGCTAGATTATACTGTGGGTCCAAACCATCTCTCTCGGTCTTTAAGTATAGGTTTTCTCCCGTTATAGATAGTCGTAAATTTTCTACTCCAAGTGCCTCAGTAATATTGTTATTAAATGTATACCCCAGGTTCACATTCCTCAAAGCCAAAAAAGAAGCATCAGTTAAAAATCTGGTGGATTGGGTCCTAACAAGATCAACATTGCCGTTTTCTAATCTTGGCACATCAGTAATATCACCAGCTTGACGCCATGCGTTTAACACATCAGGATGCAGTGAACTTCCATATGTACCGCTATGCATCATGGCAGAATATCCATTGTCCAATATTTCCCCTCCTACACCGTAAGTGATCAAAAAGTCCAATGAAATCCCTTTGTAAGACAACCTATTGGAGATAGATCCTAATACATCCGGGATGGAGCGAGCACCGGTGTATGTTCTTTCAGTAGCCTCCCAGTCGTTGGTCGTCTCATGCACTCCATTTTCGTCCAATACGGGAATACTATTGCCGTCATCATCTATCTCGTACATAAAAAATAGTTGATCCCCTGTGGCAGGGTCAACATCGGCAGTATGAAGTATATAAAATTCATATCTCGATTGACCCACGGCCCATCTTTTAGAACCGTTAACAAATGGATCTGGCAAACTGGTAATTTCATTTTTAAATGTAGATGCCTGAAGCGTGAGTGACCACCTAAAATCAGGAGTTGTGACCAGGTTACCGGTTAAACCCAACTCAAGACCTGAATTGTACATATCGCCAATATTGGTTGGAAAAGAGTTTAACCCATTACTAAGGGCAATAGGTAGGTCGTAAAGTAATTCTGAGGAGTTTCTCTTATAATACTCGATAGAACCATCAAGAAAGTTATTAAATAAAGAAAACTCTACTGCAACGTCAAAGCTCTCTATCGTTTCCCATTGTAAGTTTGAATTGCCAATTTCTGACCACCAAATACCTGGATTTCCTGAATTAGATGTTAAACTATATCTAGGTTGAGATAGGAAGAAATCATCCAGGTCATCATTACCTACTTCTCCATAGGATGCACGTAGTTTCAATCGATCTATAAATGATATATTTTGAATAAATTGTTCTTGATCCAGCCTCCAGGAGGCGCCAACAGAATAAAAATTACCCCATCTTGAATCAGTACTAAATACGGATGAGCCATCTCTTCGAGCAGAAACGCTTATATAATATTTACTATTGTAATTGTAATTTGCTCTGGCAAAATAACCTTCAATTCTTTTATCGGTAGTGAACCCACCCAATCTTACCGGGGTAGCCAGGTTGTCAAATTCGAATATCCCTTCCGCAGTTTGATCAATTGCCAGGGCATTATTTTCACTGTAATTTCTATCGAAACTCTCATGTCCCAAAGTAATTTCAATATTATGTCTATCGTCAAAACCTTTCGTATAAGTTAGTACTTGATTGAAGTTCTCAACCTGTCTTCTATATCTCTCCTCGCTATATCTTCCGGTCGGTTGTGCATCTCCTATGATATTATTCTCATACTCTTTCTCGATACCCTCATTAATGTCTCGACCATAATTTAATCTCAGATGCAAACCTTCCAAAATTTCAAAATCGCCGAAAAATCTAAATCCATAGGTATTGTCTCTATCCCGTTCATCATTCAATAAAAGCTCTTGGAGCGCATGTCTTCCTTGATTTCTGGGTCGTGAGCCTATATTGAACTCAGAATACCCTTCACCAGCGTCGAATAGAGGATTGCCAGCCTCATCTAATGCAAAGTTGCCTTCTAAATCATTGACATATACGGGGTAGATTGAACCCATACTTTTTGCAAATCCGAAAGGATTTACAATGCTACCTTCTCCCGCTGAACTAGGACCTGCTGAATTGGATGTAGTAATGTTTGCCCCACCTCCTAATTGCAGCCAATCTTTGACTTGAAAATCAGCGTTTAATCGGGTTGTCAAACGATCATATTCAGTAGTAACGACATAACCTTCTTCATCAAGGTAGGAGGTTGAAAAGAAAACGCTGTGATTTGGGCCACCGGTCGATATATTTACATTATAGTTTTGTCTTATAGCAGTCTGCTCTAATACATCATACCAGTCCAAACTTTTATAAATTACACTTGCGCTGGGATTTAAACGCCCATCCGTGCCCACGATTTGATCGTTGGCAACATTAAATGGATTATAACTCAAATTATTATAAATATTTTCGGATGCAAAAGCAGGGTCTCCTCCTCCTGCGCTTGAATTCTTTAAAGCCTCCCACATTGACTCATAATATTGGCCTGGAGTAACTTCATCGTATAAAGAAATAGCTCTGGACACAACACCATATTGAACAGATGCAGATACTTTAGTGCCACCTTTCGTACCAGTTTTAGTTGTGATTAGAACAACTCCATTAGCAGCCCTGGAACCATATAGGGATGTTGAAGAAGCATCTTTGAGAATGGTTATTGATTCGATGTCTTCCTGGTTGATGGTTGTTAAAGCCCCTTCATATTGCATCCCGTCAACAACAAATAGGGGATCTGTCTCACCGTTTAATGTTCCCACTCCACGTATCACGATACCCGGAGATGATCCCGGCTGTCCTGACGGAGATGTAAATTGCACGCCCGTTGCTTTACCTTCAATGGCTGCTATCGGTGAGGTGACATTTCTTAATGCCAGGTCTTTAGCACCGACAACATCAGCTGATCCTGAAAAAGCTTCCTTGGTACTTATACCAAATGCAGTTACAATCACCTCTCCCAGATAAATATCAGAAGACATTTCCACATTTATTACTGTCTGGCCTGTAACGGTGATATTCTGGCTTTCCATTCCTACGTAGGAAAAAACCAATACTTCTCCTTCATTGGCCTGAAGGGAATATTTCCCATCTATACCAGTAATGGTACCCCTGGTTGGTTCACTTTGGATAATGACGTTAACACCAATCAAAGGTTCTCCAAAATCAGGCTCTGTAACCGTGCCCGAAATGGTTGTTTGGGCAGAAAGTTGATTTGCAAGCAGGAAGATTATCAAGTAAAAAACCCGCTTCAATGAGTAGATTGCTCGTTCCATATTTTATTAGTTTTAAATTGAAGAATAGTGTCCAAGTTGATATTATGATGCAGTTCACTATGAACATTCGTTGGTATTCATAGTGCAATACAATTCAAATTATTTAGAAGCAGCCTTTACGGCATCATTATTATTGTATAATAATAATGAAAATTTGCGAATTATACAATAATCAGACAATAAAACACGTTAGGCGTTGTTCCTTGCGACCCCTCCCATAATTAGACACAGTCTACATTAGAGAATCGGACCTGGGCAAAAATCAATAACTATGCTCAAGACACTGCACTATGAGACATGCAGGAATTAATTGAAAATAATGTGTTGAAAAAGTCGTACTCCGAAGGAAGAAGTACAAATTATGACTTAATAAACACAAGCGCCTAACATAGTATCATCAGGTTTGATATTTAGCACCATGTTGAGTTGATCTGCTGCAGAAATGACTATTGGCTGCAAGCAGAATACCTGCTCGTTGGATGATGTATCGAGGAATGTTATCTTGCATACATACACGATATACCCGGAACTTCTGACATGTGTTCCGGATATACAGATGTTAGTCACAATTGAATTATGAGAAACTACATGTATTTATATATAATAATTTTATTGTTTGGGTGTAATTCTCCAGCTGCCAAACAACTGAAAGAATATCCAGATATTAGAAGTGCTTTTGAAAATGATGAAATCGACGAATTACAACGTATTCTTGATTTTTTCACACTGCAAATCTGCACAGGTGAATTTGATTTTGCCAATAATAAGGAGAATGAATCTTGCTATAGACAATGGATGACCAAGTTTGCGACAAACGAAAAGACCGGTGACTTAAACGTAGAAATATCATTTGAAAAGCAAATGATATTCATCAATAGCCTTGAATCTACAATAATCCGCGATTTATGGATTGAAATTCCACCACGAGAAATTAATGGCGTAATGTCCAACGGAAGTATAGACTTGACGCCAGACGGTATTGTTTACAAACTACTAATAGAGCTTAAAGACGAATACAAGACAATGGATAGCTATTATAATTCTCTTGTTGCGTCTGGCGATCTTAGTCCTAGAATGGTGGCGAATATGATCGTAAATCATAAAAAATATGACGTGTCTGACAGCAGAATTCGTTTGGTAATAGCGATACATTACTTAACTATGAATGAACGACATAGCTTAAAAAGAGAAAAGTGACTAATCGAGTAGACGGCCTCGCCGATAATTAAATCGACGAGGTGCGCCTCTCACACCACCGTACATTCGGGTCGCGAATACGGCGGTTCGCTAAAACAATTTCCGTTGATGATAATAATTGAGCCAATCTATATGCCCACGATGCTGTAATCTAGCAACTGTAATGGTCGTGCCGAGTATTGGACTTTGCGCCACACGCCAGCCTCCCAATTGGGAACGACTCCAAGCGTATGCAATTCCTGATTCGACGCCAAGTCGAATAAGACTACGTCTTTTCTTCTCGGGCTTTTTCCAATCGTGCCAAATGCAATACCGTAATCTATTGCGCAGCCAGCCTTCAAGTGATTTTATTTTCACCTGCATACTAGCCATCTTAAAATAATTAATCCACCCGCGTAACACTCGATTTACTCTGCGAATACGTTCTTCTAGTGATACCGGTAGTGTCTTTTTGGTTATCCATTTAAGCTTCGCTTTAATTGATTTCCATCCAGACTTCGCTACCACTAATTGATAAATCCCTTTTTCACCTTTCTTGTACGTTGGCACGAAAGAGTAGCCAAGTATTTTGAATTGTGTGGGTCTACGTATACCACTTTTAATTCGATTAATAGGTAATTTTAATCGCCGTGTTAAATAGCGATATATTCCATTTCCTACACGTTTTGCCGCCACTTTACTTTTGACGTAGATACTGAAATCATCGGCATACCGCACGTAGCGATGTCCGCGCTTCTCCAATAATTTATCTAGCTCATTGAGCAGGATGTTCGAAAGCAGCGGGCTTAAGGGAGATCCTTGCGGAATACCCTTGCGACGCTTGTGAAGTTTACCGTTAACCCAGATCGGCGCACGTAATATGTGTCGGATTAATTTTAAGGTCTTGCTGCAGTTTATTCGCTTAAAAATCAGTTCTAAAAGCTTATCGTGTTGGACTTCATCGAAGAATGATTTAAGGTCAATATCTACGATATCCTGATAGCCATCATTTACATTTTCTAAGCTTTGTACTACAGCTTGATGCGCATTTCTTCTCGGTCTGAATCCATAACTGTGGCGTTGAAAGTCTGGCTCAAATATCGGTTGCAATACCTGTAATACGGCTTGATGGATCACTCGATCTACCGTCGTCGGTATCCCTAATAATCTTCTCTTTCCGTTTGGTTTTGGTATTTCGATTCCCAATATCGCTGACACTTGATAGTGACCTTCGCGCAGTTGTTCGCAATATGACTTTCCATTTATTTGGAGATGTGTTTTTAAATCATCTACACCCAAACCGTCTATGCCTGCCGCCCCTTTATTCTGAGTCACTCGCGTGAAAGCAGAATTCATGTTTTTCCCTGAAGTAATTAATTCAATTATTTTCATACAATTTCTTTGTTCCGCTTAATTCACAGCTACACCTATTCTGGAATACTATCCATTAATTAAATAGTCGCTCTGTGATTCATTAAGAACCTTTAACGTTCTGTCCTTCATTAGGTATCAAGTCCTAACTACTATGACTTCTGCTGACTTCTCCGCTCCATAATTTAATTATCGCGTAGATCTCTCTCGGTAAGGCAAATAGCTTTCTGTTAATTCCTGCCTGATCTACTATGAAAATCTTTTCTTGTGGACGTTGGTGTAATGTGCCACCTTATCCCAATCTTCATAGCCTCTTATCAGGTTCCTCTTCGTCAGTACCAACTTTTGCAGTCCCGCTTACTTCAGTGTAAACTTCACAGTCAACCACCTTGCGGCTTGCTAATACTTCATGGTGTCACCCATGCGTATAGGAGACTTACACTCCCTAACCAATCGACTTTTCAATTGTAATCCAATGGAATATGGATTATATTCCCATTCAAGACACACATCGAGTAGACGGCCCCACCAGCGGTAACTGATGGGGTGCGCCTCTCACACCACCGTACATACGGTTCGCGTATACGGCGGTTCACCAAATCGACGTTTGCATTTTATTATGGCAATAATGAAGCATCGGTAGATACCCTTTTCTTTTAAGTCTAGCGATGGTGATTGTCGTACCGAGGATAGGGCTTTGAGCAACTGCCCAACCTCCCATTCTGGTTCGACTCCAAGCGTATGCTTGTCCCTTTGCGATCCCCAATCGAATTAGATTCTTTCGCTTACGTTCAGGCTTTTTCCAATCATGCCAAATGCAATATCTCAGCCTATTGCGCAACCATTCGTCTAGTTTTTTAAGTTTGGTATATATATTCGCCATGCGAAAATTATTTATCCATCCTCGTGCAACTACCGCTATTTGGTTGAGCCGTGCGGTTAATGATAGGGGTTTGGTTTTCTTGGTAATTCCTTTCAGTTTGCGTTTAATACTTGACCAACTAGCTGGCTTTACAACTAATTGGTATTGACCACGTATTCCCTTCTCGTAGACGGGAACAAAACCATGCCCCAGCAGTTTGAATTTCACTGGTCTACGTATGCCGCTTTTAGCTCGATTTATTGGTAGATTTAATTTGTCTCTTAAAAAGAGATATATCTTGTTTCCAATGCTTCGAGCCTCCGCTTTTGATTTTGTATAAATACTAAAATCATCCGCGTAACGCACGTATTTGCACCCCATGATTTTCAATTTCTTGTCCAATACGTCCAGCATTATATTCGATAATAGTGGACTTAACGGACTGCCTTGCGGTATTCCTTTGCGGCGTTTATAGAGCTGACCATTTATTTTTATTGGAGCTCTTAGCCACTTACGAATAAGCCGCAGCGTGGTTCGACATTTTACCTCGTTGTAAATTAACTGTAATAGTTTTTCATGGTCTACGTTGTCAAAGAATGCTGCTAGATCTATATCCACAATATCTTGGTAGCCATCATTGATGTATTCCAAGGCTTGTGATACTGCTTGTTGCGTATTCTTGTTCGGTCGAAAGCCATAACTCGACGACTCAAATTCTAATTCGAATTTTGTCATCAGTATTTGGCTCACAGCCTGCTGCAACCATCTTTCTGTTACCGTTGGTATGCCGAGTAGTCTTGTTTTACCCTGACCTTTGGGGATTGGTACCCCTTTGATTGCCGTCGCATTATAGCTTTGTTTGAGAATCGATTTAATTATCGTGTATTGGTTCTTTTCCTTGTGGGAAAATAATTCCTTTACCGACATTCCATCAATTCCTGCTGCACCTTTATTCTTCACCACCTGACGGTAAGCTTTATAAAGATTCTTCGGCTGTAATACTTTTGCAATCATTGGTTAATTAAATAAAAATGTTTCCGTTGTCCGCTTAAGATTAGGCTAGCTAGGCCTCCTAATCGAATTAAGACATGATTCAATGTTCAGTCCTTCCTTAAGGTGAGTCCTCTACCATTTTCTCAGGCAGCTCGTTTCCATTAAGTACTATGACTTCTGCTGACTGCTCTGGTCTATCAATTAATGATTCCAGAACCCTCCCCAGGTAAGCACCTAATCTTTCCTCCGACTCCTGCGTCATCTACTCCAAAGAACTTGTTGGTCTCGGGTGTTGCAAAGAAGTGCTTGCTTACCCGCTCTTTTGAGCCTCTGTATGACGTTTCTGTTCGTCAGTGCCGAATTTTGCAGTCCTGCTTCCTTCAGTGTAAACCTCACGATTAACCACCTTGCAGCTTGCTAACAGGCTCGGACCAACTCGCCTGTATGGGATTTTCACCCACTAGATTAATTCACTATCTTGCCATAGTGGGTGCATGCTGGGCACACACTTTAGATAAAACGGAATAGCTCGCTATCGCGTCGCTACTCCGTTTATCATTAAACGTTAGCACCATCATAAAGTACGTAGAATTCAACTACGAAAACATTGAATTCATAGACGAATTTTCTGAACTGCTGCTAAATGAATAAATAAGAATTAGCTATAATGTACAAAATTAAACCGGGGGTATTTTGAACTCATCATTAAAGCTATGGGAAACTTCGATTCGCAAAAGTCAATAATTTGTTAAAATGCTTTTTTGCTTAAATAAACTACTGAAAATGATTTGGAAAAATGATAGAATTCAGTGCTAGAGGATACGAGCATTGTCGACCTCCACTTGGTATAGGTAGTTTTATTCAGCTCTCTTTGTTATTCCATTTAAGACAGGAGTAGATATTGTTCCTAAAACGTCAAGAATAGCGAAAACACCCAATAATCTGTAGAAAAATTCACCTTTCTCAGACTTGATCATTATTTCAATGATCAGCATAATGATAACTAAAGCGATAAATGTGATTGTTGTAGTCATTATATGCTTAATCTTTTTTGATTTTGGTTTAACGAGAAATAGCAACGAAATATAGCTAATCATCGTTGAAAGAATCACAAAAGTAAATACTAGTTCCCAAATGAGCGTATTATCAACTACGTCCCAGATTGCAATAACAGTTATAAAAAAACCTAGAACGGAGACAATCATTCAGAGCAATGAAAATAAATTGAACACCTTTTCGGTTGTGGACAACAGAGCTACAAAGACCTGTCACGATATACTATCCAACCGTCAATGTTGTCAGTAGCAATCTGGTGTCCGAATCTTCAAAGTCTCCAAAGAGAAAAAGATATATTCCAATCAGAGCACTAATTGTAAGGGAAATTATTCGAGTTTTAAGGAAGTATTTTTTATAATTCATATCGTTCTTAGTTAAATCATTTAACTACTTACAAGGTTTGAATAAACGCCTGTTTTAATAGTGTTTATTTTTTATTAGAGGCAGCTTCCATTTTTACCTTATATCCACTTTTAATAAAAAGAATACCAAGAACCAGCAATGGTAATCCAGAAATAATTCCAAATCCACCATCCTTTTCGACTATAAAAAGTTCAAAACTCAACATACATATATACCACAATAGGAATATTGTTCCTGCAGTTATCTTATCGTACCATGAAATCGAGAAGCCTATTATAAATAAAACAAAGAGCAGGTATACTATCATGCCTTCTGTGTTTAATAAAGGGTAAGATCCTGGAAAACTACCGGAAAATAGAAACAGTATATACAGGACAGCATATATTAATGTTAAATACTGGATTGGTTTAACAGATTTTAGTAGTTTCATATTCTTTATTGCATAATCCGGTCAAACTGACCCCCCCATTCCGATTTGTACTGACCCCACCATTCCGGAGGTTTGACCCCCTGCAATGAGGTAAAATGTTAATAACGTTCCGGTATACTGACCCCCTATATTTTGGAGGGTGTTAAGAACATTCCGGAGGTTTGACCCCCTCAAGATGACTATGGAAACGTGCAATTAATGTTCATGTTCGTGGCTCAAGAAAAGAGTTATGGCATGGGAAAATTAAAGCGCATGGATCAAGTCAGATATATTTTAGAGACCTACCTGGACACCAAATCCATTAAGGGTACGGCAAGAAGATTACAAATTTCAAAGAACACAGTCCGAGACTATGTTCGTCGTGTACGAACTCATTTTAAAGACCTGTCTGAGGCGTTGACGTTGGCAGAAGACGAACTTTTTGAGTTGGCCTACAAGTCAGATGCAAGCGGATCGAATACGCGTGAATTTGAATACAACAAGCGGGTTGATTTCTGGATCACAGAGCTTCGTCGAGTCGGGGTAACGAAGAAATTACTGTGGGAAGAGTATCGATCAGAATTTGAACATGGCTTTGGCTACAGCCAATTTTGTGAGCGCATAAATCGCGAGATAGGGCGTCGCGACCTTACGATCAAAATGAATCACACGCCAGGCGAAAAGATGCAGGTGGACTTTGCAGGCAAGACGATGAATTGGATTGATGCGTCCAGCGGCGAAGTGCATAAATGTCAAATATTAATTGCGACGATGCCCCATACCCAACATAGTTTTGTCATTGCCTTACCGAGTCAAAAAGTGACGGATTTTATACACGGACTAAATCAGGCGTTACTATTTTTTGGTTGCTTACCCAAGGTGATTTTAAGCGACAATTTAAAATCGTTTGTTATTCGTGCCGATAAATATGAGCCTGATTTTAATGAATTATGTGTTCAATTAGCGGCCTATTATCAAATTGACATTGAAGCTACCCGGGTAAGAAAACCAAAAGACAAGGCCAGTGTAGAAAATTTAGTCTCAACAATTTATACACGTATTTATGCCCCACTTCGCAATGAAGTATTCCACAGTTTAGCCGAATTAAACGAGGGAATAAAGAAACAACTCACAGATCATAATCATAGGCCCTATCAGCAAAAGCCAGGTTGTCGATTAAGTGAATTCCAAAAGTTTGAACATCCTATAATGAAGGAGCTACCAGCAGATTTATTTGAGATTAAAAAATCAACGCAGTCTAAGGTACGCCGAGATTATCACGTCTATATCGGAGAAGAAAAAAACTATTATTCGGTTCCCTTTCAATATGTAGCACGCCAAGCCATTATCGTGTATACGTCGAGTACAGTTGAAGTATTTATCGATAATCAGCGCGTGGCCACGCACACACGATTGCTTCATCGTAACACATATCGCCATCAAACCAATCCGGACCACATGCCGAAAAGTCATCTTGAATGGAAAAAAGCACGTGGCTTTAATGCAGCACATTTTATCCGGCAAGCCGATAAAATAGGTCCAGCTACCAACTGGGCGATTCAATTCATTATACGCTCGGCTATCCATCCACCACAAAGCTTCAACTCTTGTCAAGGCGTATTGCGGTTAAGTGAAAAATATTCTGCTGAGCGATTGGAAAACGCTTGTGTGCGTTGTCAAAAGGTAGACAAAGTATCTTATAAAATGATTAAAAGGATTCTTGTAAAAAACCTGGATCTCGAAATCGAATCCGTTGACCTATTTAACACACCAGTCCATGAAAATATTCGAGGCCCCGAAGCTTATCAATAATCATTTTTTTAACCCGTCATATTTATGACACAAATTTATTCTTATGAAAAATGCATCATTAGAAACCATGAGGCAAATTAAATTAACCGGCATGGCAGACGCTTATGAAAGCCTGTTAAGCCTTCCGGTCAATCAACAACCCGAGTCACACGAAATGCTGGCCCGATTAATTGACGCTGAAAAACAATATCGCTCGCACAAACGTATGCAGATGTTTTTACGACTTAGTAAACTGCGATATCCAGCCGTTATCCAAGATATCGACTGTTCTACTACGCGTAATTTATCTAAAGGAAAAATTGTAACACTCGCAGATTGCGCTTATGTCGATCGAGGAGAAAATGTTCTCATCACAGGGGCAACAGGTTGCGGAAAATCTTATCTCGCCTGTGCATTTGGTCACACCGCCTGTGTCAAAGGCTATCGAACGTTGTACTTCAACATGAACCGATTTACTGAACAAATTGCACTCGCTAAAACCGATGGTACACTGATCAAATGGATGGACAGAATCAAAAAAGCTAAACTCATTATTCTTGATGATTTTGGTCTCCAACCTATCACTCATCAAGTTAAACTCATCCTGCTACAAATCCTTGAAGATCGATATGAAAGAAACGCCACCATTATATGTTCTCAACTTCCGGTCGGAAAATGGCATGAATATTTTGATGAACCCACTATCGCAGACGCTATCCTCGATAGAATTATTCCAAAGGCTCACCGCATAGATCTAAAAGGAAAAAGCTTACGTAAACAATCAAAACATGTATCTTAACAAATGATTTTTAGCACGTTTTCAACATAGGGGGTCAATATCCCGGATTCAGGGGGTCAGTAACTCCGGAATATGCACTTTATAGCTTATTGTTAATTATATCATTTAAATTGGCTGTGATACGTTCTTTCAGCAATAAAGGCAAAAGGACGAAATTGCCCACACGTTTTTGTCCCTTTGTGTATTATGCAGACCCAAGTATATTCTACAAAGGAGAGCGATGCCTTGAGCTTTTTTAATCAATATTATTTCTTCCTGAATTTCGAGACAATCTTCAGGGTTCCCATAGGATTATTACGCATTAAAACAAGAATATTCTCTTTCAATTCGTAAGTATAATTCAGCTCAATTTTACGGTCATTCATTTGGAATATGAGTGATAAAGTATCTTCTGCTATATCCCATGTGCCCTCCTGAGATTCTATTGAACCAGTTCTCATATTGCTGGTTTGTTTGATTTTGCCTTCTTCGTTAAAAATCAAATCCCACACAGAACCATCTTCTTTTAATTTGTCTTCTGTCATTTTCTCACTATTTTCGTCAGTGATAGTTGCAAATTCAATAATGTTCCAGGTGCCAATCATATTTGTAACTTGTGCGTTTGACATTGAGATTGCGGTAATGCAAAAAAATGCAAGAATAAAAGTTTTCATAAAAGGTGATTTTTAAGTTGAAAAATGATTTTAAATCTGGGCTTAGTTTCAGGTTGAATGAATGTCACAATTAAAATTGGCCATCAAGTTCAGAAATATATTTATCATTTATTATGTCAGTTAATATGTTAGAGTATGTTTAAAAACATTCCTTTTGTAAATATGAACGTTTTTTTACTTTACCAGTAAACGGTTTTACATTACGCACATTCTATATTTGTGGCTTTCTGAAAGAGTATACGATCAACAGCAAAGTCCAATTCATTTTGCTTAAAAAAGCAAATCAAACCATATACTTAGTATGAATAATAGCAAAACGATCGTTTTATTGAACTTCACTTTTTTTAGATTCTGTTATTCAATTAAGTGTTTAAAAGAAGTTAAGTATTAGTTTTGATTTGATATATTTGACTTGCATGAATTTTAAAAAAAGAACGGTGCAGAACACCGTGGAGAACGACAATGCCTCCTAAACAGAGGCACTTCGTCTCCAAACCCGTTCGTGTCATAAGAAAAACTATTATGAAGATATTTAGAAAAACAAGACAGACATTTATCAAAGAAGAAATTATGAGAAAATATCTAATCTACGCCATTGGAGAAATTTTATTAGTAATGATAGGTATTCTTTTGGCATTTCAAGTCAACAGTTGGAATACTCAGCGAATTAAAGAAAAGACAGCGAGAATAGCATATCAAAATATCAAACGTCAAATTAACGATGATAAAAATGTAATTTCCGGCGTTATTGATTACAATAATTTGTATTATAAGCAGTTCGAATATGCAAATCAAGTAATTGAACAAAATGACCAAACTAAAATCGATACACTTGGAAAAATCGCATTAAAACTCTACAAATATTCAGATTATAACAGAAACAGTAATATTTATCAAAATTTAATAAACAATGGTGAATTAATACTATTGAAAAATAGAGGTATAATTGAACAAATTCAGCAATTGGAAGAGACATTCATTTACTTAAATCGAATGGAAAAGATTCATTTTCAAGTCATTATGAGTGGCACTCATTTGGACATACAAGAATGCATTAAATTTTTTAACCGCTCAGTTCGAAAACCAGAAAAACTTTTTGGAATTGATTTTCAAAATCATTTTATTACGATGATGGGAATTATGATTGAAAAGGATGAAATATATCATCGCGCTATTGATCAAATCGATACCATTACCAAATTGATCAATGAAGAATTAGCTTCCGATATACAAAATTAATACGGCCACCCACGTAAAATAATGAGCATTCAAACGTGTCTTATTCAATACGTTGTGTGAAATTAAATAATCGAAATGAAGGAAGTTGATTTTAGATATAATCTTAGGATTCGTAAAATTGTTGGTATTAGCATAATGATAGCGATTGCAGCAATGCATGCATTTAGAATTGGGCAATTACTAAACGGGAACTTATACATCTATTATTACAGTTTTGCTTCTGACCTGATTCTCCCTTTTGGTTCATACTTTATGCTTTGCATGTTTGAAACCCAACTTCAATTTCTTCGAAAATGGTTTGTAAAGGCTTTAATTGTATTTGCAGTAATGACATTTTCTGAGATCATGCAGAAATTTGGATTTTATTTTTTCGGAGAAACTTTTGACATTCTTGATATTCTAATGTTTGGAATAGGAGTATTTATTGCCGTTATTATTGACACACAAATTTTTGAAAGGGTTATGCCTTTTTGGAAATATAATCATGAGAATAGATAAAAATTTGCATATCATAGGCTCATAATCAATACGGGCAGTTATGGAATTAAATCTAAAAAATGAAATTCGATTAGGATATGAAAAGTGCGTTCAAAATACCGTATTACTAATAGCCTGGGAGCGTTATCTTCAATTGCACATTGATCACTAACTTTAATCAACGAATTGATTTCTAATGGAACTTTTAAGAGAACATTTTACGCCATGGATAATTTCAAACAGTGTTGGTATTTTGATTCTTATAGCCGCTATTCGCAAACCAAGATTAGTACGTCTACTATTCTTTTTATTGTTCTCCTGGGCTTGCTGGATAAACTATACGACTGCGCATAATACGCCGACCGAATACCTGAATTATGCATCATTAACTCCATTCACTGTGTATCAGAACTTTATCAATGGTTGGTTTGAACAGCATATTGTGTCGATGGTAACATTAATCTCATTTGGTCAGGCACTAATAGCCCTTGGCATGATACTGAAAGGTTTGATTGTGCGTATTGCATGCATAGGGGCTATCATCTTTTTTATTGCCATATCACCCCTGGGTATTGGTTCCGGATTTCCTTTTCCACTCATATCTGCCGTAGCTGTTTATTTCATCTAAAAAATGATGAAAAAAAAAGGAGACAAATTGTATAGAATTTCGGATTTGTAAAATAATGAAACCCGATTGATTCTCGCCGGAAAGACTGCTTCAATAGCCGCATCTAAATCATTGTTAATGAAAGACATACAGTCAATATTCAAAGACCCAAAATAAACTCAATTTCATTGTGCTATTAGACTATCATTTCTTATCTTTAATCATACATCTTGTCTCTGGAAAACACTTCATTTCCTTTTCATTGAAGTGGACTTCGGATACAATTTATTTATTCTACTGACATTGCGAAATTCAAAATTTTTTAACTATGAAAAAGAAATTGAGCATACTGTTTTTCTTAGGCGTCTTTTTTTTAGTCAGCTTTCAGATTGCAGATGAAATTAAGTTACATCTTCTACAATCTCCGGGGGCGGAAGTTGAAAATTATACTGAACCTGATTATGGCCTGGGTTCAGGGCACGTCGATTCATTGAAACCCTTTCCACATTTAAAAAAAGGAGAAAGAACACCATTAGATTTATGGAATTATGCCGGTAAAGATGGTTCCTCATTTATGGATCCTGTCCTTCCTATGAGTTGGGACGAATGGATAACATTCCACGATAAACAAAAGCCCGAATTGATGAAGGATGTTGATCAATATATGGAGTCACGGTATAACTTTAATGGAGAGTCGTATCCGGACAGATATATGTCAGGTGGTAGAAATAAGATTATGAAAGGCCCTGTAAGTTTATTACCAAAGGGAATCGAATCGTATGAAGTATTAGCCGAACTATCTGCTGAAGAAATAAAAAGAAGGGATTTATTTCCTTTCAAACCGCTGGCACATCCTCTGGCATCAACAGCACATATGGTATTTCCTGATAATTGGAATAAAGTACATCCGGAACATATCAGAATTGATGTTGACCATGACTATCCCAATGAATACCTTCCCGAATTCCCACCACCAATGTTTCTGACCAATCACAAAGAACTCGGAGATGTTTCGAAGGGTAAAGAAGTAACATTAAGTAGTTATTATGAAATTTTTGATGGTTTACTCACCCCGGAACAGATGGAAGGTCTCAAGGAATTAGTGCGACCCACGCCAACAACCTGGTTTAATCATACCACACACAGAGTAACGAAAGAACCGAGTGCCGGAGTTTCATGCTTTTCCTGCCATGTCAATGGTCATACGAATGCAGCATTTGAATTGGCACCAGATAGTCGTCCTCATTTGGCGAGATTGCGTGTTGGAACGCCATCCATGAGGGGGAACTACAATTTAATGCAATTGGCATCTAAAAGATCTATTCGAAGTATGGATCATTTTGCAGAAATTGAAGAATATTTTGATGGTGATCCTGGTTTTGCGCAGCATATCGGACCGAGAGCTCATCAAAAACAAGTGGCCAATCGAATGGGAGACTTTAACGCCATTATTGATTTTCCACCTGCACCAAAATTGGATCCGATAGGAAAATTAATCCCATCTAAATCGACAGCCCGGGAGTTGCAGGGAGAGCAGCTATTTTGGGGCAAGGCTAAATGCAGTAGTTGTCATTATGGACCGTCATTCGTTGATGATCAAATGTATGACCTGCAAGTAGAACGATTTTATAAAGGTCGCCCCGAAGGACCCATTAAAAATTTTCCACTAAGAGGTATCAAGGATTCACCTCCATATCTGCATGATGACAGATTGCCGACATTGGATGATGCGGTAGAATTCTTTAATCTCATATTTGAACTTAAATTATCGAAAGAAGAAAAAGGAGCAATTACTGCCTATTTAATGTGTTTGTAATAGAATTAACTAACAACTAACGAAGAACATAACATCCCTTGCACTAAAGGGGGCTACCGCGCATAGCCAAACCGCTACCTCTAAATAAATTCATGACTCGAATTATTTGATTACGAATAAAAGGAAAAATTCCTGTAAAGATTGTATTTATGAAAATACTCCTTATTTCACCAACGATTGATGCCGAAAAAAGAACGAATAAAGGGCTTATGTTGCCTCAACTTTCCCTTTATATTTTGAAGGGATTAACTCCTCCCGAGCATGAAGTCAAAATTATTGAAGAAGAGGTAGATGATATTTGTTTTGATCAGGAGTGCGATCTGGTGGGAATAAGTTGTATGACAGCAAATGCACCAAGATCTTACGAACTTTGTCGAGAATTTAAAAAAAGAGGTATAACAGTAGTACTTGGAGGAGTGCATCCGACTATACTCCCGGACGAAGCTTTGCAACATGCCGATTGTGTGGTAGTTGGTGAAGCAGAAGGAGTGTGGGAAACATTACTCGATGATTTCAAAAATAATGATCTGAAAATTAAATACAATGATCCATTACCTGATCTGGACAAATACGTTCCAAAGGATTTTAGCAAGATCATTAAAAGAAGACTTTTCAATCTCATTCCCATATTGACTACCCGAGGTTGTCCTTATAATTGTGATTTTTGTTGTGTTACAAATCTTTTTGGAAAAAAGATCAGACATGTATCAATAAAAAATGTAGTAAGGGATATTAATGAATCCGGGGCAAAAAGATTTATATTTTTAGATGACAATATTATTGGGCACCCAAAATATGCAAAAGAATTATTCAAGGCGATCAAACCTCTAAAAATCAAATGGGTAGGACAAGCTTCTGTGTCTTTGTTGGTCAAGGATGATGAACTTATGCAGCTTGCTGCTGAAAGTGGATGCAAAGCACTATTCTTTGGCGTCGAAACCGTGTCAAAGGAACAACTTCAAACAATGCGTAAAGCATTTAATGAAATAGAGCAAATAGAAAACGCCTTTATTAAGATAAAAAAAATGGGTATCCTAATCCACGCTTCAATGGTCTTTGGTTTTGATAATGATACTAAAGAAATATTTAATGATACAGTTAGTTTTTTAATAAGAAATAAAGTGAGTACAGTTTCTTTCAATGTATTAACTCCTTATCCCGGAACCAAAGTTTATAAGGATTTGAAGAAAGATAACAGATTAACTTCTAACGACTGGAGATATTATGATCATAATACGGTTGTATTTAAACCAAAGAATATGACTCCTTATGAACTCCAAATGGGTAAGTACAATGCCAGAAAGAAATTCTACAGTATACCCTCAGTTCTAAAACGCTTAATGGGTAATTTGTATAATCCGGTAGCCTTCTTAGCTACAAATTACGGGCATATGAAACAAGTAAAAATTGAAGAAAAAAGAATGGCTAAACTCAAGTCAGAATTATTTGAAAACAATAGTGATTAACAGTGGGATTACTACAATTAACTGGACACTGAGTTAAGGGACAAAAGTCATATCTTAACTCTTAACCATGAGAAGAAGTAGAAAGAATTATGACGCGTTTTACAAACGCAAGGCCGTCGAACTGAGTTATGTGCGTCCAAACGTACGGGAATATGCAGAAAAACTTGGAATAGTACTCGCACTGATATATGTTTGGTGGTGTGAACATACATATACCGCATATCGATAAAGCCCAATTGGGTTTTGAAGCGCACCGGAATAGCCGTCATCGTAGTCCCTTGATAGCCTTTGTAGCCACGAACGATTTACGTTTTGGATCGAACCGGATGCGTTTTGGAAAAACCTTTGGCTATATCTGTTGCTTCGGGTGAACATGCGGGATGACCCCAACCGCTTGAGCTAATACCGTCAACAATGTCATTGACAATATTGTCATCCTGATCCTGACTAACGCCTCCAGGTATACAGTCCATTTTGAGTTCATGACGAACTTTCCATGCAATATTATGATCGGCGCATGAACTATCACCACTAACTCCGATTGCTCCACAGAGTTTTCCATCTTCACTATATAAAGCCAAACCACCTCCAAATACATTAACTCCTCCGATTTTCTTACCAACCATCGGGTCGTTTTCTGTGCCGATTCTATTAGATGATCCACCATAAGCGACATAGGTGTCAACCGGATTGCTGTGCTGCAATCCATACAAACTGCCTCCCGGCTGAACTGCAGAAAAAAGATTTGCTGTCGATAATGACAATCCCGGAAGACTGAAAGCATTTGCAGTATTTGCTTTTTGAGCAGAAATAACACGGCTCCCCGGCCATTGATCACCTCTATCTCCCCCTGAAAACACCACTGCTTTTACAACACCATCCCTGTCAACTACTGTCGCCCACATATTCAAACCAAATCCACCATTTTTTTCTTTTACAACTTCTTTAAGCACGTTTTGAAGTTCAGTATGTGTTGGAAATTCCAATAATTTATTTTTCATATCAAATTCTCTTTTGTTTTTTCAATATGATTAACATGTGATCATATCAACTTAAGCTTTGTCCGATCACATTTATTTTATGTTTTAAACTTTCTATTTTTTTAATACCTGGTTCTTCTCCGTTGTGCATATTGATAGGTGCCCGGCATATATTGTACTGTCAACAGTGGCAAGGCTTGTGATTTACACCTTCTTACCAGGAAAGTCAATAGTGGTTTTAAATAATTGATGAGAATAATATTGAAAGTAGAATAATATGAGATATGGTTAGGTAACGAAGTAATTGTAATACAATCTAATTCAATCATACCATTTAGACACCAAATTTGAGCCGAGTAGTTCTGCGTCAAAACTTGTCCAATTAAAACATGAAAATCCAGTAGTGCATTTTTCCCGGAGGTTCTGAGGATGACTATAGGGTCTCCACTTCTTCCGAAACAGCTATCTTTTTTTCTTCTTTAAAATCCACATATGAATTTGTCACTTTTTTCAGTCCACCGGCTCTCGATACGATAAACCATGTCAACGGGATAACGCCTCCGAACAGGAACACAACAGCGCCAATACCGCGCAACCATGTCAGGGACTCAAATGCAGATCCGGTGATGAAATCATTGGATCGGGCATACCAAAATCCATGGTCTAAAACCGATTTAAACTGGACGGCCCCTGCCGGGAATAAATCTAATATAACCATCAGCATCAGGCCTATATTGATAGACCAAAACGACATTTTGACTACTTTCCTGTTCCAGCTGACCGGCTTGAGTAAAAGCTTGGAAGCAAAAATCAGAGCCGCCAGGGAGATGTTACCATAAACTCCCATTAAAGCAGCATGCCCGTGATTAACCGTAAGATAAGTACCGTGTTCAAAATAGTTCATGATGGGCAGGTTTACGATGATACCCATGACACCAGCACCGAAGAAGTTCCAGAAATTTACCGCAATGAGGAATAAAAAGACTTCCGGGAAGGCGAAATCCGCTACATTATGACTTGGGGTTCCACCACCGTTTCCTCCATTCAAGGACAACATCGGCATATTTTTAAATCGCCATGCTTCTACCGTCAACAAAATCAACGGCACAAACTGAAGTGTGGAAAAGACACTTCCCAAAGCCATGGTCGCTACCGGTTTTGCATTCCAATAGAAATTGTGGGATATACCCAAAAGACCCGTTCCAAGAAACAACAGGGTCGCAATATAAACCACCCTTATCGCCGCCTGGCGGCTGACCAATCCCATCAATACCATCAAATAACTGACAATGACGGTTATGAAAACTTCAAAAAAGGCCTCTACCCACATGTGTATGACCATCCATCTCCAAAAGTCAGCAATGACAAAATTCGTTTCGGGAGTGGATACAAATCCCGAAAGGAATAAAAGGGGAATACCGATAACCGAATACAAAATCCAATTTGGCAGATTCCAGGGCTGCCCTTTGATAAAGGCCGGTTTGACGCCCCTGTAGACGATAATGCCCCAAAGAACAAAAATTATCATTAGTAGAACCTGGTACAATTTTCCAAAGTCAACAAATTCCCAACCCTGGTGACCAAGCAGATGCCACCAACTTCCCAATAGACCTTTTGGCCCTAGTACCATGCCGACCAGAGAGCCGCCTACCATAATAAAAATCAGTACAAACAACAGGTTGATTAGGCCCAATTGCCCTTTCACTTCCCGTTTTGACAAGATGGGGAGAATGAAGATGGAGGAGGCGATCCAACAAGTCGAGATCCAATAAAGCGCAATCATCAAATGCCAACTCCTGGTCACGGTAATGGGCATTGCGGCGGATATATGTATTCCGGCAATGCCTAAAAAATCAATAAACTCGTTCAGGGTCGCCACCCCGCTCAATACCTGCATCAGGAAAAGGATAATGGCGACAAAAAAGAATTTGAAAGATGCCCGTTGGGTTTTAGTCGGAGAATAATTATTGATCTGTTTGAACGTTAAAAACCCGGAAGTGCCCTGTTTGAAAAATTTATTGGGCAGCTGATTATACTGCCCAATAAAATACAAAACAATTCCGCAGGTCAGAACGAAGGCCAATAGACCAAGAACGCTCCATAAAATGACTGGGGATGTGGGATTATTACCGGCCGCTGGGTCATACGGCCAGTTATGGGTGTAGCTGAATTCGGCCCCGGGTCGTTTTACCCCACATACCCAGGCTCCCCAAAAGAAAAAATCGCTTTAATCAGAAATCTCCTGCCTGTCCGAGATATAACCCGGTGGCGGAAACGCATCATCCGTATTGTTATCAATAAAAACATCGGTATAATATTTTCGTAATCCTAATAAGGCATATGCCTGCGCATTCGATAATATGACGATGTTCTCCTTTTCATTGTACCTATTCTCCTTAATTTCATCTTTTATGTTCTCTCCTATGATTTTCAATTCCATATCAGAAGGCACCTCTCCGGTCTCTTTTGCAAATTCGTCGGCACGGTATTCTTTCATGAATAGCACGACCTGGTGTAAAGCTTCTGCGGTATAATCCGGTCCTCTTTGGGCGCCATCTCCAAAATACGAGCCGTATTCCATCAGGGCATATTTGTGAAAAACTATTTGGCCATCCACAATGGTCGATTTGGTTATCAAATTTTCACCCGAACTGGTTTGGAAACCGGTCATCGGCGGGGCATCATGATATGTTTGATAACCAATCATTCCCACCCCTGCCAAACTTATGACCAGAATGAACAATAGGGGGCCCCACCAATTTTTAGTCTGCATAAAATAGTTCAGACCTTTTTGACTGCTTTTTGTGAATTGATTGTCTTGATTCATAGGATTGAATTAATAGTATTTGCTCATGTTCTCCTCGCGCGGTATATCTTAAAAATCATGTTTAATATAATGATTTTCAAAGGATACTCCATGTCCTTTCCAACCTTAACATGATGCCGACAAAAGTGAAAACTTCATATAAGCTCTTGATGTATCAATATGCCACGATGGAGAACAAATATTCTCCATCATTAATCCGGATTACCATCAAGTCTTGAACTGACGCAATGTTTTCATATGTTAAAAAATCTAATATTGCAAAGGAACGGAGGGTGAGCCTGAAAACCAATGCTTAATAACATAAATGGAGTATGCTGTTTGGCATATATTACCCGATGATTTTGGCTGTTTTTTGGCCTGACAGACATAAATGTCTCCTTCTACTTGATTTCCGCAAGTCGGCTACCCCCCTAAAACTCCTTACGAAATAGGTCAGAGCAATTTCAGTATATTAATATTAAAAGACCTTTTACTCTTTTAACTAAAATATTTACTTATCTTTACGGCGAATTCTCATATTGGTGTATGGATTCATTTTCGCAAAAAAGCTAAAATTCAATGCTTTACTAGCTTCCTCTTTAAGCACCATCCAAAGGGATGGAAGACTTTAAAATGAGGTAATTACCCGATATTTTATTCCAATTGAACGGGTAGTATCTATATGAACTGATTTTGTCCTCATTCCTGTGTATCATGATGGGATTTGACCAGTTTAACATGTAATCAAACAAAAAAAAACAATGCAAATACAAGAAACAAATCAGAAGAAAACAAATGCAACTATTGGCGAGATTGTGTCTCAAGATTATCGAACAGCCCAGGTATTTAAGAAATTCGGTTTGGATTTTTGCTGTGGAGGTAAAAAGAGTATTGAAACGGCCTGCAACGAAAAAGGAATTAACACGGCAGAACTGAATGAGGCCCTGGAAGCATTAGACAAAGAACAGAAGGAATCTTTACAGGATTTCAACGTGATGGAACTTGATAAGCTCATTGACCACATAATTAATACACACCATGTCTATGTAAAAGAATCTCTGCCCTTACTGGATGAATTCAGTGTAAAAGTGGTCCGCGTACATGGCGATGCCAACCCTGAGGTGGTCAAAATTGCCGATCACTATCATGCCGTGGCCAATGAACTACGCATGCATATGCACAAAGAAGAAGCCATCCTGTTTCCATTCATAGGTCAAATTGCTGTGGCAAAACGAAATAACGAAACATTGTCTCCACCAATGTTTGGAACGGTTAGAAACCCGATTCGCATGATGGAATCCGAGCATGATTCTGCAGGTGATGCGATGGCGGCAATCAAAGAACTCAGTAATAATTATGCGCCACCCGCGCACGCCTGCAATACCTATCGCGTTTTATTTGCCAAGCTTCAGGAATTTGAGAACGACCTGCACCAGCATATTCATCTAGAGAACAATATTCTCTTTCCCAAAGCAATTAAACTTGAGGAGGAATTACTACCCTAAATATGACGAAATATCATCCGATCCAAATCTGGACGAATGATCAAATGGAATTCAGTTCAACTGAAGAGACTGTACGACGTGTATAAAATTTTTAGTAAAAGGATGCAGACCGGGATAAAACCAAAATGCGTTAGCTGTAGGAATTTATATATGAATAAAATCATGAATAAACTAATTAATAATCCAACTAGAACTTCCCTCCCTTATTCGACTGGATCTTAAATTCCCGCCAATACCCTCCATTTGATTTTACAGCGGATCATTGGTTGGCGTGTCTTCAATTTTAGTGTCCGCGACATCCTGGCTTCCCGCGTACAGAAAGACACCATTGATCAGGATGATTTTTATATCTATGCCGCAGTCAGCGCGGTCCATTTATCACATTCGGCTTCAGATATGGATTTGGCAAAAGAGAAGCGATACAGTTTCCGTTTGCGAGGTGGCGGTAGGGATTCTCATCTTTTAAAAGTAGATATCTATCTTCAAGTACTCGGTATTATCTACTCGGCATCAGCGTAATTTTCGATCTCAACCAAAGAGTCGAAAACTATACAGGCACTTGAATTTTAATCGAATATTAATAACTCTGACGACAATTTAATTACCTCAGATAGATTAATCCGAGAATTCTGTGGTTTACAAATTATTATAAATATTTAAATTGCCAAGTCCTTTAATGCGGCTATAAATACATCCAACTCGTCCGTCGTCGTAAATACATTGGGTGTAATTCTACATCCATGCACATTTGCGGAATCTTTTGCAACAGTAAATATTTTGTACTCTTCCAACAGTCGTTTAGCTAAATCAGCAGGTTTCATACCCTCAATTCCTACATTGGCGATACCACAAGCCCGATGCGATTCAATCGGCGTATTCACAATAATACCTTTGAGGTCACGAACTTTTTACATCTAATAAAATATAATTAAAACCGGAAAATATAGACCCACATGGTCATTTCCATATTTTTAACAATAATGTCAACAGAATAATATCGCCATATAATACCGCAATCACTGCAATTAATGAGAGTAGTCCGAAATAAAAGACGGTCTTAAGGCTTGCTAATAATAAAATGGAGAACCCGAACAATAGTACCAAACTAGTCAAAACAACAACTCTTCCGATGAAGAAATGAGTGGTTTTTAATGCGTTTACGGTCGAAATCCCTTCTTTTTTTTCATACTGATACCTATAGAGGATATGAATAGTATCATCAATGGCAATACCAAGAATAATTGCTGCTATGGTGCATGTTGCTAAATCAAGGTTTATGTTACTAAAACCTAAAACACCCAGCATGATAAGCACAGGAAAAACGTTTACAACAATGGCAATGATGGCAATTTTTATATTTCGCAATAATATAAACATGACCAGGAAAACGAGAAGTAAAGCCACCATCAGACTAGACTTCATGGAATCAAAAGAATTATTCATGATTTGCACAAAAAGAGCCGGATAACCGGCCACCTTTATACTTGCCGTGTTATTAAAAACGGTATTACTAATCTCCTTCATCTCCACCAGGCTTTCTTCTATTGAACGGACACTTAGAAGTGATCCTGTGATTGTAATTCGCGCTTTCTTTTGGTCTTTTGTTACTAATATGTCCGAATCATCAACCACAAGCCGTTTAAAACTTTTGGAGAAATTTTTACTCAGCATAGGGCTTTTTAAAACAGTTTTCAACCCCTCGCTGTATTTTACTTTTGCAAAACGCTCCATGGCTTTCACATAGGAAAATGTATTTCTTGCCAGTTTTCTATCAACAATCTGTTCATCAAAATCGATCATAGCGTTGATGATAGCTCTATCATCAATCTTTTTGTCACCATCAGTTTCAAGGACAATATCAATTGGATAAGAATCTCCCCAATTCTCCTCCATAAATTGGTGATCTTCTACGATAGAGTGATTAGACGGGAAAAATCCTATCGGATTCATGTCAATTTTAATGTGCATAACACCTAGAATTGCAACGATTGAAATGAATATGGAAAGGATAACGAACGTGCGTGATTTTTTAAAAATAAAACCGGAAAAATTGCTGATTGCCTTACCCAAATTATGACTGAGACTCTCCGTTTTTCCTTGTACGCGTACATAAGGCAAGAGCACGGCACTCCAAACAAATGCTAACACAAATGCAAGAAAGCAACCAAGGGCTGTGATCCAACCAAATTCTTTAATGACTGCGGTAGAAGATGTAAGCAGTGATAAAAAGCCAATCATTGTTGTGAGCGCAGCAAATAGACAAGGCTTAACAATTTCTTTCAAACACTTTTTAGCTTTCTCCAGTTTATTTTCAAATTCATCAGTGTTTGAATTTTCAAACTCATTAAAAATGTGCATAGACATCATGAGGCTGATAACAATGACTAATGTAGGTGTCAATACCGTAAAAATATTGAGCCCATGGCCAAAATATCCGTATACAGAAAATGTCAACCAAATCGTTGTGAAAGCGATTAAAAAGGATAGTATCACATAAATGGTCCGCCTGTAGAAGAAAGCGATCATGATAAACATGACGAGATAACTCAGTCCGGTAAACTTGATAAAATCTTTTCTGGATAATTCATTCAATCCTGAATCTATTATGTCTGCACCACTTAAGTGAACATTATCTTCGCCCAGCTCTTGCTCGCATAAGATTTTTATTTTGGAAATAATTTTCTCCATCTTGCCATGAACAGAGCCGAATGACTCAAAATGAATCACAAGTAGTGTCACATCCCCATTTTTATTTATCAATCGATCAGTATAGAGTGAAGAGGTGAGTAGTTCTTGTGCTAATTCCGGATTGATCGTATCCAGACCTTCATTAAACCAGGAAGTAAACTGATAAGAAACGGTCTGACCCTTTGTGAGCCTTCTAAAGTCCTTGGCACTTGCTATTGAGACAACCCTGTCAACGCCTTCTAGTTTTTCCAGACCCGCTTCCAGCCGTCTGATCTTTCGTAAACAGTCCGGCGTCAAAATACCACCTGCTTCTTTGAATGCAAGTGTGATAATCCTGTCATTCCCAAATTCATCCTGAAATTCATAATATCCCTGAAGTGCCGGATCATTTTTGTCAAACCAAACTTCCAGGTCGTTATTCGGTTGCAATGCTGTAGGAATATAATTACTACCAAAAATAAATAGACCAATCACGATGGCAAGGGCAACCCACCTATAGTCGACTAACAATCTCATTTAGTATAAAATTTGATTGACAAGATTAAGCTACGTCAATTATCTGGCAATAAGTAATTTTTCAGGCTGTTTTACCAATAATATTATGTGTATTTTGAACACAGCATTTGAATGAATTGAGGGTATATAAAATCCAGTTATCTCATTTGGAATTATACCAAAATCATGCTCTTGGCACTACTTGTACTTCCCTAAATAGAGTTGACCACTTATGGGTTAATAATTATCATTAAATATAGTCAGTGTTGTTCTTTGTTGGCTAGCCAACAAAGAACAACTTAATATGAATTGTTGTGGGCTTAGTTTTTTCAAGCTATTGTGTGGTCTTTGATTATTGTATTGGTTTACTGCCTTAGCCACACATGACTTTAGCCCGTGCATTGTCTTTGGCTGCCAATAAGCCAGATATTCTTCTTTAATTGTCCTATGTATTCTTTCTGCATATGCGTTATCCTGAGCTGTGAGACCCATACTCAAGCGACAACCAAATTGCTTTAATAGTTCTGTATATTTCTTATACGTGTATTGACTACCTCGGTCTGAATGATGGATATCAGGAGCTTCGTGTTGGTTTAATGCCATTTGCAGTGCCTTTACATTGGCCGTAGCTCGCATATGGTCTGATACACTGTAGCCTACGATCTTTCTGGAATAAACATCGGTAATGAACACAGCATAGTAGTATTTATCGGCGACTCGAATGTATGTGATATCACTTTGCCAGATGGCCGATGGTTTATTGATCTGCAAGCCTTTTATTAGGTTCGGATAATACAGCTTTCCGGTCCTTGTCGTTCTGCGATAATTTTTCTTTCTTTTTACTCTATATCCTAAACTCATAAATAGCTCGATAAATCTATCTCGGCCAATAAAATCTGGCTTCAATGTGTAGTACATCTTCTCAACCCCACAACCCGGATGAACCCGCCTGAGCTCATCGGCTTGTATAATCAACTCGGTCGTCTTTTTATCAAAAATCGCCTGACGCCTGGCATACTGGGCTACGGCTTGCTTGCTTATACCTACCACATTGTATAATGCACTTAATGAGTAACTCAAGCTTTGCCTTTTTTGTCTGAATCGTTGGATTGTAGGGTGGAGTACTTTTTTCTGATGTCGATGTCTAATTCTTCTTTTGCAACGTCCATCATCGTCTCCAAAAAATCAATCTTGATTTGCTTCCGACCAACTATAGATTCTAACTCCTTTATCCGATTCTCCAACTCTTTAACCTTCGAACTACTACTTCGTTTATGTTCCACAATGCGATATCCTTTTTTATTAAAGGTAGAAAATTTGTAAATCCATCCGTAAATACAAGAGTTCGATACGCCATATAGTCGCTCTAATTCATACACGCTTTGTCTCCCTGATTCAAATTCCTGTACCAATTTGCGCTTGAATTCAACAGTGTACTTGCGATTCTTGCGAATCTTCCTAATGTTTGCTTTCATAAGTTAATCACTTTTGAAGTGGTCAACCTATATCAGGGACATACAGACACCTCGGCACTACTAACTCGGTACTCGGTACTATTAACTCGGTATTAAAAGCATTCGAGCGATTGAGCACATGAGCTTGAGTCTGAGAACATGAGAATGTGAGAATGTGAGAATGTGAGAGTGTGAGAGCATGAGAGGGTGAGAGCTTGAGAGGATTTAATTAATTTAATAAAAATAACAAACCTTATTCAGGCATCTACACTGCCTACTGTCCACCGTCCACTGCCGACTACCTACTGAAAATCTCGGTACTATTTGGTTTACCGATTATACATACTCAAACAACCAGTTCCTTTAATGCGGCTATAAATACATCCAACTCGTCCGTCGTTGTAAATACATTGGGTGTAATTCTACATCCATGCACATTTGCGGAATCTATTGCAACGGTAAATATCTTGTACTCTTCCAACAGTCGTTTAACTAAATCAGCAGGTTTCATACCCTCAATTCCTACATTGGCGATACCACAAGCCCGATGCGATTCAATCGGCGTATTCACAATAATGCCTTTGAGGTCACGAACTTTTGATGTCCAATACTCCTGTAAAAAGCGCATTCGTGCTTCCTTTCGCTCAGCTCCCAACATATTAAAATAGTCTATGGCATCTTCAATGGCAAGATCATGATATACCGGAATAGTCCCTGTATGATTCAATCGGGAAATATCTCCCAGTTCCCGATGATGTTCTGCAAAAATTGGCCACAAACTATCGATGTGATCATCATGCACATAGAGCAATCCTGTCCCAAGTGGTGCAGCCAACCATTTATGCAAACTCGATCCATAATAATCACATTCCAGGTCCTCAATAGCAAAATCAAAATGCCCAACACAATGGGCGCCATCAACCATCACCTGCACTCCCCTATTATGTGCCATTTGACATATTTTTTTAACAGGTAATATGTGACCGGTAATATTGATCATATGACAGACCATCAACAACTTAGTTTTTGGCGTAATGGCCTCGGCATAGAGCTCAACAATTTCCTCATCCGATGTTGGATGGTTGGGAACAGATATTATTTTATTGACGACTCCAAAACGATTACTCACTTGTTCAAACATCACACGCATGGCTCCATAATCCTGTTTTGCAAAAACCGCTTCATCACCTTTTTCCCAGGACATCCCTTTGATGACCATATCGAGTGATTCAGTCGTATTCCGTGTGATGATGAGATTTTTTGATGAGCAGCCGACCAGATCAGCCAATTTCTCAGCCATCCGGGCTTTGTTTTCCCATTGTACCGTCCGCATATAATAGGAACCTTCATAGTTGACCATCTGCGCATGCTCGATCATGCTATTCAATGTTGGTGAAGGGATGATATTATAATACCCGCTTTCCAGGTTGATGTAATCAGGTTTCAGCTTGTAATCCTGTCTTATTTTAATCCAAAAATCTTCAGTCGCTGATAGGCCTTCCGGTGTTAAGTCTTCGTACTGCTTGATCCATGTATTTAAACTACTGGCTGACAGCGGCGCACTCAAGACAGCAAAACCCAATGATCGTATAAAATCTCGCTTTTTCATGCAGATGGTCGTTTGACTAAAGATAAAAGAAATTCAGAAATACTGCAGATAATGACTCAGTCCTTGAATAAATACGCTGCTATATTCGATCGTAATATTTAATAAAAATCGGATTTATTGCGAATAGATATTCGTCAAATAATAAGTTTTCTCCAAAAGGATCCTAATTTACCACGTAATTCCACCGCCTTCTCATAATAATCCTCAGTGGGATCGGATGATATTATATTAAGGATATTAAGAGCCTTATCATGTTGATCAGTCATGACATAGCAAAGTGCTAAATTCCATTGTGCATTACTGGCATGAATAAATTCCTTATCCGTTGCCGCCACGATGAAACCGGGAATGGCATTTTCATAATTGTCTATTTGAATAGATGCATGCGAGGCTATAAATTGAACTTCAGAATATATGCTATTAGTCACATTTACAGCTTGCACTAAGTCAACTACTCGTTTGTAGTCCTTCAGTTCAAACGCATCCTTGATTTGCTTTAATTGACTGGATTCATTGGTTGTTCTGGTAGCACTCACATTTGTTTCTGTGAATGCATTCAATGCCAATGCCTCATTGGTATACAATTGATTCGCCCATATCATTGAGAAGCCGATGACAGCCACAATACTGGCAGCCGCCAGCCACCGTCTTGCATTCATTGTTCTTACCACCGCTGTACCATCGGTTTCCGCAGATGATTTCCGGGATTTGAGTTGTTCATACCCCAATACATAAGATGCCTCCAACGTCATCAAATACGCGTCATATTCCAATTTCAACTCCTCATTAGTCAACAAATCCTGCTCAAATTGCAAGTTGTCCTTAGCAGACAATCGCTTTTCGTGGTAAGCCTCTATCCTATCGTAATATTTCAACTCATCCATATCATTGCATTTTGAGTTGTTTTAATTCATCCATCAAGGCCGGGTTATTTTTTAGAAAAATCATTAATTTTTTAAAGCAGGAATGTTTTTGTTTTCGTGCGGCACCTTCTTTCCGATTTGTTTTCTCACCGATCTCTCTGAACGAATATCCCATGGACCAAAGTCCAAGGATTTCTTTACATATGTCTCCGATTTGCTCCAGTACATTCTTTAACATGGTAGCGCGTTCATTCCAAAATAATTGTGTTTCAGGTGATTCTTCCGTTCGCACATCAGGATTGAGGCCTTCTTTTATTCGATTTAAATGTAATTTTCGATTAAATTGAGTAAGCCATAAGTTCTTACAGATGACCATCAAATAGGCTTTTAAACTCCCTGTCCCACGGTACTTTCCGGACCTGACGTTCAACATAACATTTCGTATTCCTTCCTGGAGAATATCTTCTGCATCAGATTTATTTCCACCTTTAGTTGTAACAAATACCACTAATTGATTCATGATATCCTGATCGAGTTGCAATTCTTCAAGCACACCCCAAAGCATATCTCCGCCTTGATTTATTGAACTTGATAATTGGTCATCTTTCATTCGAATTTCTACTTTCAGTCTATTGACAGGTGCAAAACGTTATTTCGAAGCCAAATTAACTCAATTATTCCATTCTTCGCCAAATCAAAATAAAACTACCGGTAACGTTTCTCAATCCCGAATAGACTAATAAAGGTAAAAGGACCATATTCCGAATAAGAATGATTAGCTTTAAAGCACAACCTGTTAATAACTATTAAAAGACCATCATGAACGATCAATTGAAACAATTTAGTCGAGCCCCTATTCTCTTCATCTTACTTTTCAGCATCGCTCAGGTTTTCGGCCAGAGTTTGGATCTCGTTCCAACCGTCATTGAAGGGGACAAAGGATATAACTTTCAAGTAGACGAATTGGCGAAACTCAATTCACTGGATCCTGAATCAGAAATTCAACCCCATTACACGACGATGCTATTTTTATCAAGCGGTCATTATCAAATTATTGATGACGTACCTGATGGAGATGTCATGTTGTCCTTTCAGACATTAGGCAAAGAAATGGGTGATCAGACTTCATTGAGTACCACTATGATTTATAGTGATCGTTACAACAACCCTCCTCCTCCTCTAGCACCAATCAATAAATCAGTCAGCCCGGCAATAATAAATTCCGCGACTGATTTTGGGTCTTTCGCCAATCGCACCAGTGAAATCAACGACGTGTTAATCGAAAGCAATCACGATTTATTAGCTAACAGACCAAATGGATACGCTGTGTCCTACAGGCCTGTCGCCGGAGGAAATCTGTATATTTTCTATAATCGAAAAAATACAGAAGCCGGAGCGGTTAAAACAAATACACTGGTCTATGACGGTTTTGAGCAACCCACACAACCTTACTATCTAAATGGCTCGCCCAATAATCAACAAATGTCACCCGGAAATCAAATTGCTTCATTTAATGTAGATGGTGAATTTAATTCAGTTATAAAATATCATTTAAAAAATGAAGTTCAATTGGGTCGTGACGATATTGAATCCCGATTATTTTTTAGGCTCGGAAATCAGGAACTAAATGAATCGAAAGATACCTTTGAGATGCTGGCTGTGCTAACTTCATTCAGTTCATCAGCTGAAGCTCCTTCGGACGCGACAGTACCGGGATTTGACATCGTCAATGAATCTACAAGTTCGTTCAATATAAATGGAGAGACGGTTGTAGGTTTTTATTTATTAAAACAAGCAACATTACTCCCCAATGATCCGAATTCTCTAACACGCATCGCATCTTGCCTCTGCAGCGAAAAGCTTGATTCTTCCAAAATCATACATATGACTTATAAGTTCATATTTTGCAACAAAGCAGATACCTTAGATCCCATTGAAATTGCCCCTGCCACAGAAGCCACAATTACTATAGAAGATCTCTGGAATCGATTCCAGGACTGCTACACCTTAGTTTCATCAAGTCCTGTGCCTGCTGCGCCTCAGGATGACGGTAGTTTTTTCATGGAAGGTATGAATTTGAAAGATCTGAACCTCACACTAGATACTGCTGAAAGCTGTGCTGAACTGATTTTCAAGGCATATACAGAACCGGACATCGTTTTAACCAATCATATACCTTTACAAGCTTGTGCAACGTTTGTGGACGGAGAAGAACCTGTTTGTGCGTTCCACAGCAACGAAGCCGGAGGAATTCCTTGTTCGGATGCGTGTACATTTTGTTCTCCACCTTGTCCCATTCCGCCAATTGCATTTCCAATCTTTATCCTGGTTATTGCCGTGTTTGCCTATTTCTTTTACAAGCGAAAATGATCATTATCAAATCCCAATATTTACTATAAAACAACTCCTCGTCATATTATCCTTCTTTTTTATCTCATATGCTGCTGACGGACAACATAGTTTGTGTAATAATATCGACAGGTTAACAACTCAAATCGATATTGACAGTCTATTACAATTACATGAAAACACATTGTTTGATTCCTGGCAGGAACAGGTGTGCATTAATTTATTTGTTTCACGTTATTTACGGGACGAGATCGGTAGCTGTAAACAGGCGTTGAAGGCGCTTAATAAAAATATCAATAGGCATAAAATTGAAAACCAAAATTCCGAAGATGGGACCTTACTTGCAAAATTTAATTCGTACTTAGGTTATTGCCAAGATCAAGAAGAAAATTTTGAATCTGCATTATATCATTATGGATTGGCCAGGGCCCTCTTTCGTGATTCAATAGAATTTGAGCAAAGCTACCTCGCAATGTATGTTATTACGCCAATCGGAAATATTCATACCCGTCGGGGCGACTATCAAAAGGCCTTGCTTAATTTGACAAAAGCAAATCAAATCCTTGTTTCACAACAACAATTTTCTTTGGCAGCCGGGCTATTAACAAATATAGGTATAGCCCATAGTTCTATGGGAGAGCACCAGGCTGCACTGGACACGTTTCTTAGCGCTGAGAGACAAATATCCAATGACAACTTTGCATCAGCGCTTGCAAAATTGAATATAGCCTATGAATACGCCTATCTCAGAAATTATCAAAAAGGGATCGAATCCATTAACCGGGCGTTGTCCATTATGGATCGGGATAAAAACAACAGAAGAGCCGGTGAATTCCCAATGTTGCAAGCAGAATGTTATTCTTTAATGGCTACGCTGCATGCCAATCAAAACAAATTTATTGAAGCTGAAGCAAGCATAGAGCTTGCATTAAAAATTACGAATTCCATTGAAGATTCTGAGAGTAATCGAGAAATCGCAAAAATGCACTCGACAATAGGTGACATTTATTTGTCTCAAGGCAAACCGGAAAAGACATTTGAACATATCAGGCAGGCACTTCATGCTTTAATTCCCGAAATCAAAATCAAGGGAAGAGATAATCCATTGGAAACTGATCTTTTCGCAGAAAACACCTTTGCCGAGATTATGGACTTGAAAGCACGATCATACTATTATTTATATCAGCAATCAGACAACGCCGAATATCTTAAGGACAACCTTTCATGTTATCAGGTCATGTTTCATATCTGGGACCTGCTCAGAAAAAAATACAACTACACGTCTTCCCATCGCCATGTTCTGAAACAAAACCGGACACACCTGGAACAAGCACTCCATGTAGTCTTCTTGCTCCGCGAGCAAGAGTCGAATGAAAACTATGACGACTTGATCATTGATCTGCTTAGATGCGGAAAGAACTTACTTCTCCAGGAATCTTTACAAAAGAAGTATTCCACCAACGTCGCACACGCAGATAGCATTAAAAAAGCGTTGCAATTAATCAATTATGACATATCAAAGCTGAAGCAAAAACAATTTGATAATTCCAATAAACGAAATCAAAACCAAACAATAGACTCTTTAGACTTTGCGCTGGACCTGGCCATGGAAAAGAGAAATAATCTCGAGAATCAATTGGTATCATCTCGTGACTCTACCCTACCCAAACGAAATACCACATATCAAACCCTGAATGACATTCAGCAAACTATAAACGACGACCAGACATTTATTGATTATTTTCTCGGAGATTCATTATTATTCATCTATAGTTTCGATCGCGATAAATCAATCTTTTTACAATCTCCATCCGGCAGCATATGCAGAAAAAGTATAGATACATTACGTTCCGGGTTGCTGGATTATGTGAATTTGCCGGGAGCAAAACAATATCGCCAGGAAGATGAGAATGCCTACGAGCAATATCTCTCCGCTGCTCATACCTTATACAATATTCTCATTGAGCCAATAGGCAGGTTGGAGAAAAAACTCGTCATTATTCCCGATGCTTCGTTGAGCCACGTCCCATTCGAAATTTTATTAAAATCAAAGCACCGGTCAACAGATAAAACCAAATCACTTGCCTATCTGCTCCGTGATCATACAGTGTCTTACCAATACTCCAGGGAAATAATTGATTTGCCTGACGAAAAGCAAATAAAATTTCTGGGTTTCGCACCTGAATTTGCCTTGTCTGATCAGCCAATAGCCTACGCCGGTGATTTCAGAAGAAATTATTTAGGGCCGCTTCCCTGGGCAGCGGAAGAAGTTCAGCGTATCGCCAACTTAATAAACGGTACTGTATTGATCGGAAATGAAGCCAATCTGAATAATTTCTTTAAAACTGCCGGTGATTATCAAATATTACATCTAGCCACCCATTCAAAAATAGAAGATCTGAATAGTGATTTCTCGTATCTGGCCTTTGCCGATTCACTCCGGGGAACATCAAAGTTATACCTCAATGATTTGTCATATCAGAATATTCAATCCACCATGGTTGTCCTTAGCGCCTGTGAAACCGGGCTGGGAGAATTGCATGAGGGTGATGGTGTGGCATCACTTGCGCGCGGCTTTACCGAAGCAGGAGCCCGGAGTATTATCACCTCGCTTTGGCAGGTAAATGACAAGGCCACCTCCAACATTATGGTTTCATTTTATAAGAATCTTAAACGAGGCAACACCAAAGATGATGCGCTTCGACAAGCAAAATTGGATTATGTGGATAATCAAGTCGAAAATAAGCTGGCACATCCATTTTATTGGGCCGGTTTTATTGCGATTGGAGACATGGATTCTATCTCATTCAATGGGCATGACGATCTTGATGTACTCCACTTTCTTCTATTCACCGTTTTACTTATTCTCCTGGTGTTACTCATCCGCTATTTCAATCGGAAAAGAAAATAATATGAATCCTTTTCCTGGATTCATCTATTTTTTAATAAATAAGTGTTAGAAATAATTCTTATCCGTGTCACCGTTTCTCGATTTCGTCGATCAGGAAGAATAATTGAAGAAAACTCAAAATAACATTTACCTGCGTCTAAATATTCTTCGCTTTCGCTTTGGTTTTAGTTTAAATTTCCGTTTGCGCAAGCGCTCCAATTTAAATTTTCGTTTTGGCTTTGCCTCCAATTGTGGATCTGTATCAACTTTATCCGGACCACCAAAAAAACAATGCTCACAAATCTTGTCCAGGTTATTTTTTATTTCAGATTCCGGAAATGGTAACTGATCTAAATAAATCAGCTTGTGTTTATTTAATTTAATCGTATACATATCGGCAAACATGCATCGCTCATCCGGATCCGTCTTGTGAATTGCAAAATGTCGCATTTCCCGCATCCAGCCCATAGGCTCACGCTTCGGATGACCAACCTTATGTGTGTAACCTTTAAAGTAGACTCCCCGCGACCATTGCACATATGGCTTATGGCGTTTCAACCGGTCATCCACCGTAACTTTAATCTCTCCTTTATACAACTCCGCCGTAGACGTTCCAAAGGGCCTGTAGACGCGGCAGCGAACCAAATAATATTCATAGGCTTCCAATTCCTCACTTGCGTGCGCAATGGATATCATCCTTGGATTAATCGATTGCCCCAGCTTCGGTTTCTTCAACCGCGTATCTCGCTCTTCGATGAGTATACATTTATCACCGGCATATACACTCCAACGTATGCGTACATGCGAATCTGAAGGATGTGAAAAATTGTATTTGTTAATTAAGACAACTTCAATCTCACTTCTGTCTTTCACCGGCCAGCGCGTAAATGGGGCATATTTTTTCACCTGAAGTTTTGCGCCTGTCTTTTTGGCATCAGACATACTCACCCACATATCAAATCCATTCGTATCAACGACAAAATCCTCAATTGAAATATTAAATGTCGGACCATCCGTCCGTGGTAATTTAAATTTCAATTTTCCTCCAAATTCTCCGATTCGCTTGATCAGACCCTTTTCAATCTTTGCCTCTCCTAATTGTTGCTTATTTCCGACCACTGCTTTTAAAATAGCCAATAGAAAACCGGATAGAATAATGGACCCGGGTGCGAGACCAAAACCCACACCGGTCATAACAGTAATAAAGTCAACCCACCAGGGTTCATCGATTTCCACACTATGGATTTCAATTTTTAATCCAACGACCTGATAATTATTATAGACAAAATTTGTACTTCCATCAACGTAAGTATTTAAAAAACGAAACCGAATATCGAAATCTACAGTTATCCCGTTTCCCCAATCGTAAGTCGCCTCTCCATGC
Source organism: Saprospiraceae bacterium (assembly GCA_965249735.1). GTDB lineage: Bacteria > Bacteroidota > Bacteroidia > Chitinophagales > Saprospiraceae > JANQSS01. Next base: position 222,012 of record CBDFMS010000023.1, read on the forward strand.
CCCCGAACAAAGTCATCCAATAACTGAAGTTTGAGCTCATTTATCGTGACTTTAGCAATTTTCGGTTTCTTATATTCTTTGTTCTCGTCCTTGGCTTTTTTCTTGGCCTTATCAATTTTTTCTTGCTTTACTTCTTCAAACCTGGCCAGAATTTCTTTACTATATTTTTTATTAAAAAGGCTCTGAATGATTGTGTTGCTCATGGATGCCGCCAGTGTAGTCCCATGTTTTCCTTTCGCTTTTCGCTTGATTTTAGACCAGGCAGCTTCTGTGTACTGGCCTCCGTATTCATCATCATACGAACTCCCTGATTCAGATAGCACACGATAAAACCCCTTATCCAGCGGTGTATTGAACAGATCAATTAATCCGGATTTGGTCCCATTTGTAAGGCCTTCTATATCGATTCCAACAGAAACACTCGACCCAAATTGTTGAACATCGGGAAAACCTACAGGAACGAAACCTGCCGCGCGAATATCGTCCAATTGAGGGGGAGATATGCGCCATCCGGTGGTATCCATAAAGGTAACAGCCGCTCCGATCGGCGTTCTAAAATCTTCCTCCATATCAATACCATATGCTGAAGAAGGGTCGATTCCTTTTAATCGCTTGACTTTGAAATCTTCGAGACTATTTTTCAACATAGACACACCAATCTGAATACTGGTATCTGCATCAAATATTTCCAATACACCGGACACTTTTAAATCCATTTGGACATCCAGCGTCATAGTTGTTATCTGACTGCTGGTTAATTCGATATTCCCGACTAATCGCAGGTGTACAGAAATACGATCGTCATTTCTTACTTCGAAATTTAATATTGGTTCCGCCAGGAATAAGTCGTAAGCCAAATATCGTTTTGGAAGTGGATTGCCATTACCGTCATTTTTATCGGGTAGTTTACGTTTTCCTTCCAGTTTTGCCGGAAATTCCCCATCGGTATAATAAATATGAAGAATACTTTGAGCAAGAGATTGCTTAATCCCAATGACGGCAGCGTAGTTTGCGTGATGAGCCATGGTCTTGAGGTTTAAAAAAAATAACCGCCCCCACATTGGAGGGCGGAGTGTTGTTGACTAAATTTTTAGCTTTTAACATTATCCGAAGACACTGCACATTTGAAGATTCCTAAGAACACTTCTTTTGTTTTACCACGGGTTCCTTTGAGACCCGAATCAACCACTGATTTCAAATATAATCAGAATTTAGGGCAAAAGCAAGTCCTTTTTTATAACTCGACCTAAATTTCCATTAGTCGTTAGGAAAATAATCGATTAATTTTCAATATTTTAATACTCAGCGTGTGCACGCCTAAAGCATCGTTATGACATCTTTTTCATTTTAGTAATCTACCGCTACACTACGCATATAGAGCCGTCTTTTCACAACATTCAGAAAAGAAAATAAATAATTTCTTGTATCAGTGGGTAACGAATAATCCACCTCGCCAGACTTGTTATTGAATCGGTCAAAATAACGACCCTAAACTAAATAACAAGCCATGAAACTTATCAACACAATTCTTGCGGTAATTGCCATAATTTTCTCAATTCAATCTTTTAGTCAAACCTATGATGGAATGGCATCGTTGGATCCCACAGTAGCAGACAACCTACCCCTGGAAGCGGATCATTATAAATTCAATCCTCCAAACGATCAAACTTATGAACCATCCTATTCCACTTCTGTCGTCATGGACGCAGGCGGAAACACCTACACGTCAATTACGCTCGGAGATCAGGTATGGTTAAATGAGAACCTAAATACGGCTTATTATAATAACGGCGATCCGATTGCTGATGGAACGCACAAAGGAAACATTTCAAATACCAAACAACCTGCATTGTGGTTCGACTACAATGACAACATAGAACAAGGATTTGGAAAGTTGTATACCTGGTATGCGGCCATGGACGTCAGAGGCGTCTGCCCGGACCAATATCATGTGGCCACCTTAGAAGATTGGTCAGAATTAATCGAGTATATGGGTGGACCAATGCACGCCGGCGAAGCACTCAAAATAAAAGATAATAATAGCTGGAACTACGTCAATTTTGAAATACCGGATCATGGATTTGATGCCCTTCCGGCACGAATGCGACCAGTGGGTGAATCATTTTGCATCCTGGAGCCCTGCGCCTTTTGGTGGATAAATGATGCTTCAATGACAACTGAATCTATGAGCCTTCACATCAATGCAAGCTCAACGATGATAGACTCAAAAACCGAATCAAAAAAGAGTGGATTGAGCATACGATGTGTGCGGGATAAATAGGAATCTATTCAAATAATTGATTGCCATTTTACATAACACTTATTGAGACAACTAGATATCACAATACCTACAATTTTCATTTTTCGAATTAGACATTTTATAATTATTAACTCTTAAAACTTTACATCATGAATTATTTATTAAAATTATTAGCGGTTGCCTTTTGTTTTGCAATCATCTCTTGTGATTCAGATTCTGAATTAGATGGTCCCGATACCGTGAATGTGGACCAAGAGATAAATACGGAGACCGTCGACATCATTGATCCATTCTCAGGAGCTATTCAAGGGACATCTACCTTACGAAGAAACTTAAACAGTATAGATGTCACCTTTAGAGCAAAAGACTTGACACCGGATAATGCCTACACACTTTGGTGGGTGATTTGGAATAAGCCCGAAAACTGCCTTAAACCAAATGCATGTGGAGAAATCGATTTTGTCGATCCGGATTTAATGGAAGTTGAAGTCATGTATGCCGCAGGGCAATTGGTTGGAATAGGCGGATCCGCTATTTTTTCTGCTCATTTAAAAAATTACGACTCTTCCGGCTCCATCAATGACCTTTTTAATATGCCAAATTATGGTGGTCTACAAAATTCCCAAAGGGCAGAAATTCATTTGGTATTGCGCGACCATGGCCCGGCCATTCCAGGTCAAATTGCCGATCAAATAGGTTCTTATGAAGGAGGATGTTTGTATGATCTGGGTGCTTTTTCAGGAGACGTTCCGGATGCCCCCGGAGAATGTGCAGACCTATTAGCTGCTGTCCATAGTTTATAACTCGAAACAACAGCCCGGATTAATTAAGCAGCCAATTGCATGCGTGTGATTGGTTGCTTTTTAATTTGTAGCATGTTTACTGTCCTGGTAAATTTCTTTTGCGTCAACGGACTTTACATTTTCTACGCTAATCTATGAGGCGGACATCAAGTTTTGACATTCAGCTATTGAAGTCATTCGCTTTTGGATGGCCCGTCTATGTCTGAGACTCGAATAGGCAGACACTATTTGCTTGCAACGATGTGTTAAGCATTCAATACTATTCATAATTAATTTCTTATCTTTTGTGTCCGATTTCAATGAAATACCGAACATGCAACACCCTATGCCCTATATTATGAACTTGTGCTTCATCATAATAAATTGTTGACTGATGATAAAATTTTTTAGAAAAATTCGTCAAAGATTATTGGCTGAAAATAGATTTAGCAAATATCTACTTTATGCAATTGGCGAAATATTTTTGGTGGTTATCGGGATTCTAATTGCATTACAAATCAACAATTGGAATGAAGCCAAAAAAGATCATGCTTATGAAATGACAATGCTAACTGAAGTTGCCAGAAGTTTAAGCACAGACAAATTGAATTTTCAATCACATATTGACGCCTACACCGTACTAAGCAATTCAGTAGATTATTTTACAAACTTGAGCAAAAATAATGTGATGTTTCATGATTCTTTAAAACAACGATTATGGAATTTAAATATTGGTAAATATTATCAGTTTAATCGGGGACCATATGAAGCTCTTAAATCCTCGGGTATTGATCGTATTTCCAATGACAGTCTTAGAAATCATCTTATCAATTTCTTTGACTTCGAGTTACTTGTTCACAAAAATCAAATCGAGCATATCACAAGACGCTATAGATCCAATGTTGAATCATTGCTTTCTCTTCTCAGTGGATCCTATATTGATGAAAACAATAACAAGATAGAAGGACGCATTCCAAAAGACCTCTTCCAAAACCCGGACTTCATCAATCTCCTTGGCGATATTGATTGGCGTGCCGATAGTGCCAAAAAAAATATCGAAAATTTTATGCCTGAAATAGAAGCATTGATTCAACATATACATATTGAGAATAAACAATGATGATTTTTTTTAGAAAGGAACACTAAAACTATTGATAGTAAATGAGCTTGTATCCTGATTTGATCAAGTAATCAATAAATAGCGAAAGTCCGATATGAGGATATGCACTAGTCCTTCTCTGCGATCAGAGAAATCAAAACACTAATAAAATCCACGATGATATAAAGAAATTGAAAGCAATCAATCTCACTTGATTGGCAAGGTCTTCAAAGTAATACTTCTCAAATTTTAATTGACATAAGGTATTCATTTTAGTTCCGTCAAAAACTAATACAGCGAAGCGTCACATTGAATAATGGCGTTCAGCAATATCTTCAAGATCTCGAAGTGTCAGTTTGATTTCAGGAACAATAATATTGTGAATCCAAGGTTTTAGGAGGCAACAAGTTCAACAAAAAGCTTCTTCATTGGTTGTGTAGAAACCGTTCGCCGGTAACGCGGTTAGGTCTTGCACAAGATGTAATGATAAGATTGCTTTCCTTTATAGAAAGTGACTACCTAAAAAGCAGCGCGTTGGACACGGATGACGGACAAAAACTAGTTAAAAAACAAACCAACTAAATTTACAAACATGACATTATTTGAAAAATACAATCTTGGCAATATCGAACTTCAAAACCGGGTGGTAATGGCCCCATTGACAAGATCGAGGGCAGAAAACAATATCCCGAATCAACTGATGACAGAATACTATGGTCAGCGGGCTACGGCAGGGTTGATTATCACAGAAGGAACTGCTCCAACGGCCAATGGGCTTGGGTATCCGCGCATACCGGGTGCCTACAGTGCCGAGCAAATCAAAGGCTGGCAAAATGTGACAGAGCGTGTGCATGAAAAAGGAGGTAAGATTTTCATGCAACTGATGCATACAGGCCGGGTTTCTCATCCACTCAACATGGAGGCCGGAACGGAAGTACTTGCGCCTTCCGCCATAAACCTCAGCGGTGAAATGTATACGGATCAAGAAGGCATGCAACCTTACCCGGTGCCGAAGGAAATGTCTCAGGAAGATATCGTACAGACTCAAAATGAGTATGTTCAAGCTGCAAAGAATGCCATAGAAGCAGGCTTTGATGGCGTAGAAATACATGCGGCAAATGGCTATCTCATCGATCAGTTTATCAATACAGCCTCCAATAAAAGAAGTGATAATTATGGCGGGTCTCCGGAAAATCGATCGCGCTTTGCTTTGGAGGTTGCTGAAAAAGTGGTGGCTGCTATCGGAGCCGATAAAACCGGAATCAGAATTTCACCTTATGGCGCATTTAATGATATGGAGTTCTTTGAAGATTTAGAGGAAACCTATGAATATCTGGCGAAGGAATTTGGTCGGCTCAAGCTTGCCTATGTACACATTGTCGAGATGGCTGCTTTGGGCGGACCTGAAGTCCCTCTCGCATTAAAATTGAAGATCCGAACGACCTTTGGTGGTCCCATTATTCGTAGCGGAGGATTGGATAAAGAAACGGCAGAAGCCGCCCTCCAAAATAACGAAGCCGAACTCGTGGCTTTTGGTCGACCCCTGCTTGCCAACCCCGATTTAGTTTATCGAATGAAAAATAACTTGCCATTACAAGATCCGGATCCCCATACTTTTTATACGCCGGGAGCAAAGGATATACCGATTATCCTTTTGCTGCAGTAGAGGCCATTTAATGGATATCCAATACTGAATCATGCCTTTGGAAAATAATCGACAAGTAAAAACACGACTACACATTCGAAACAAAAATCGGGAACGGTATGACTTAAATGCATTAACTGCATCTAACCCTGAATTGGCAAAGTATATCAAACCAAATAAACACGGAACAGAGTCAATCGACTTTGCAAATCCTGTTGCCGTAAAAATTCTGAATAAAGCACTGCTCAATCATTATTACGAAATAAGCTATTGGGAATTCCCCGACGAAAATTTATGTCCCCCGATACCCGGGAGAGCGGATTATATGCACCATATGGCTGACTTGCTCGCCGAAAATAATATGGGCAAAATTCCTGTTGGTGATAAAATCATATGTTTGGATATTGGTGTAGGCGCTAGTTGCATCTACCCCATAATTGGCGTTGTAGAATATGACTGGAGCTTCATAGTGTCAGACATTGATCCAAAATCGATTGATTCAGCAAACAAAATAGCCGATTCGAATGCATCCTTGAAAGGAAGAATTGAATGCAGATTACAAAAAGATCCTAAACATATTTATCAAGGCATCATTGGCGAAGATGACAAAATTGATCTATCCATCTGTAACCCACCTTTTCATTCTACATTTGAAGATGCTCAAAAAGGAAGTCGCAGAAAAGTCAAAAACCTGTCCGGCCAAAAAGACGAATCCCCGAAACGGAATTTTGCAGGAATTCGTAATGAACTCATATACGAAGGTGGAGAATACCAGTTTATCACTACTATGATTAGACAAAGTCGGCAATTCTTGAATAACTGCTATTGGTTTTCAACTTTAGTATCAAAACAATCTAATCTGAAAGGAATATATAAGTCAATAGAAAAATCCGGCGCTACAAGAATAGAAACCATTCCCATGGGAACGGGAAATAAATCGAGTCGCATTGTAGCGTGGACATTTCTTTCCAACGAAAAGCAAAAAATATGGAGAGAAACCAGATGGGGTCCTCAGTCAAGTCATTCAGTGTAAATATCTTTTTAAAACGGTGTACATATCATGTAATAAAGCGCACTTAAAGATCAAAAGCTACTGCGACATCCAAAGTTAGTTCTTCGCGCCATTTACAAAATACATCTGCATAAGGCCCTTATTCTTTACATCTATTTCACCCCTGGCTTCACAATCGAAATGGTCTTTTACCAGCTCATAGGTGGTCTGTGATATATTAACTCGCCCGGGAATCGAATTCGATTCCATTCGTGAAGCAATATTGACGGTATCGCCCCAGATGTCATAGGCAAACTTTTTAAAACCAACCACTCCGGCAACCACAGGTCCAGTATTGACACCGATACGTATATCAAACTGATTTTGAATATTCTCCGACTCTAATTCCATTTTTGTGAATTTAACCATGTCGAGGGCCAAACGTACAATTTTAATAGCATGATCATCCGTAACAAAGGGCAGTCCACCGGAGCACATATAGGCATCGCCTATAGTCTTTATCTTTTCCAGATGATATTTTCCGACAAGTTCATCAAATTTGGAAAAATATAAATCAAGACTCTTGACCAGGTCCTCCGGCGAGAGTGTTGATGAATAGCTGGTGAAGCCTTTAAAGTCGGCAAAGAGCACACTTACCGAATCGAATCGTTTTGCTTTTACTTTTCCGGTACTCTTTAATTCTGAAGCTGTTTCATCTGGAAGTATATTCAATAATAAATTATCGGCTCGCTTTTTTTCTTTGGATATGGATTTATAAAACCAAAATAAAGTCAGCAAAATAATGGATATTAAACCAAGTATAATTTTCATGGCTTTGTTTACCAATTCTTTATTCTTTTTCTCCTGATTCAGTAGATCTACCTCGATTTGCTTTTGAGAAACTTCAAAATCGGATCTGATATCGGCCATTTCCTGTACATTGGCGAAATTCATCACGCTGTCTCTGTACCGAATGTGTTCTTTGTAATACTCAAATGACAATGCAATATTATTAAGCTCTTCATATATTTCATGAATTTGAAATGTCGCATCGCTCATTTGCTCTTTAAACCCGTGCTCTTTTGCTATGGCCAAGCTCTTTTGCGCATATCGTAAAGCCCGATCGGTATCCTTGTTTTTTAAAAATATATCTGACAGGTGAATGAGGTAGGTGGCAATCGGTTCGAAGACCCCCTGATTTTCCATTAGACCCATAGCTTTGTTCATTTCATTTTCTGCCGCCAGGTCCTGATTCATTTTGGCATAGATCATGCCTTTATTACCCAGGCTATAAGCCAAACCAATTCTATGATCTAAATCGGAGAAAAGAATCTCAGATAATTGTGTATAAACTAAAGCGGAGTCAAACTTTTCACGGATAAAAAATTCGTCACCCAGATTCAAGTAAGCCGATGCCAGATTGACCGAATCATTTTCACTTTTCAATATATCAATACCGTCTTTATAATAACTGATGGCCTCCTCATGATTATCGATTACCGACAGCACATCAGCTATAGTAATATATATCCCACCTAACTTTTTCTGTTCGTCGTATTTAGCGGCATATTCAGCCGCAGTAATATAGCTTTCAAGCGACTCATCCATATCGCTTTTGAGCCCATAGGCCGTCCCTTGCTCTACATAGGCAGTTATTAATAAATCGAAAGCTTCTTGTGTTTCAGATGCAGTGATTAGCGCCTGACTAAAGAAAAGTTTTTTATCCGCGTTCGAGTGATGATTTACCGCAAGTTTTGCAAGTAAAGACAGTTCTTCATCAGGACTATACCTTCCATTATCATACACTGTTTCTAAACTATCAAGGTAGGAGGGGTTTTGGGCCTGAATCCCAATACCAGTAATAAGAATAAATCCTAAGATTAATAAGAGTTTGTTCAGCAAACCTTTATACATTTTCAAATTTCTCAGGGCATTAATTAACGTGTTTTATTAACATCCACTATACATGAATAGCAATCTTTGGATCCTCTATGTAACGCGTTTTATCCACTGTATATCCAATCGTATATGCCACTGTATGCCCATTTAATATTCCATGCGACAGTATTGGAACCTGCCAGCTGCCATCAGGATTTTTAAATGGAGCTTTTTTGAATACCCACAGAAAATTCACTAGTTTATTCCAGGGACCACTCGTGGAAACCCTTTTAATCTCATCAATATGCTCGATATCGCAACCTTTAGCTATTGCAAATTTAACTATATCACCTGGTTTTACGGTAGTAGTGAGCCTTTCATCTTCTTCTTTCGTATCTGCTTCGTGACCTTCATCGTCAACAATTTTAAGTGGATTGGGAGCAGCCTTTGTGGCAGAAATAGTAACAATGTGAGTTGCCATGATTTCAAGAGTTATTGAAGTTATTGTTAAATTGTTGGTAATATAAATAAATCAAATGGAAGTTAGCCAAATTCAGTGTTTATCTGCTATTTTCGCTCACAATCCGCCCTGGAATAATGATTAGTTGGAGACCTCATCATTGCTTGTCGCATTCCGTATTGATCTTATAATGATCAATATTCAATTCATTCACAAAAAGCAAAGCAAAATTAATGTTGAAGTGTAATTGTAACAACAATCACATACAATTCATCAGACCAAAAGGCCTGATAAAAGCCCTCCAATTGTTTATGTAAATTTCAGACGTTAACTCCGGTCAACTCATGTCGACTAGACATGTATGGCAATCTTAGGATCTTCTATATAAGCCTTACCGTCGACTGTATAAGCAAATGTATATGCCGCTGTATCGCCTTCATGCGGTGCATCTTCCTTGACGTTTGCAGCCTTTATGTGCACTTCCCAGGATCCATCGGGATTTTTAAATGGATCATGCTCGAATACGGATGTAGCACTTCCGGCATTCCTTGTGATATTATCGATACTCTGGATGTCACAGTCTTTAGCTATTTGAAATTTTACAACATCACCCGGTTGAACGAGGGTTTTGAGTTCCTCATCACCTTTTGTCGTATGTGCCTCATGGCCTTCATCGTCAACAATCGTGAGTGGATTAGGATTCGTTTTTGTAGCCGAAATAGTTACTATGTGAGTAGGCATGATTTTGAGTTTTTGTGATTAATTTAATTGTAATATACAGGTATCCGATTGAAATAAAATCGGTATCCTGAAACAATAACTTAGTTTTAACATGGCATGATTATTTTCATTTATGCCGTATTCCTGTCATCAGACTGCCGGAAACATGAACGCATATCAATATAATTTATGACTCATTAGACGTGGTTTCAGAAGACAGCACGTCGTATAAGTGGACAAAAATATGTGCGTTAACTAATACATGTAAGTTCTTTAGGATCGAGGTGTAAATAAGCAAATACGAGATTTAGGTTAACTGATTAACGCAACGAGATCCTGTGTTCAGCGAAATATTTCTTCTTCCAAAAAGGCTAAAGACCACTGTTTTAATATTAAGGCACAAAATGAACGAAAGCCTTAGATTCAACTTACACTTCTTGCCTCTTGACTGAAATTTGTTCAAAGGATGACAATTTGTATATTATACAAACCACAAATAAGAATATAGTCGTATCTTTATTTACAGTCAATATCGCTTTCACACAAGAGAAAGTTCGAACTAACTTTTTATAGAATTATGCAATTTATTATCAAAATATTAGGATTTATTATTATTTCAATCGGCTGTTACATCCTTTTTGACCCTGGATCAATTTTTGAATTCATTGAAAGCAATCTTCAAAACCCATCGCTCTACATCGGAGCAATCGTTGGAAGACTGGTTCTTGGCCTACTGTTTTTAAAAGCTGCAAGTAAATCAACATACCCTACAGTTATTAAAGTAGTTGGCATACTCGCAATTATGGCCGCAGTTGCTTTCATTATCATCGGTCGTGATGGATTCCAGAGTTTTATAATTTCACTTTTACCGCTTTTCGAACCCTACGGACGAATAGCAGGGTTGGCATGTGTTGCTTTTGGTGGGTTTTTAATTTACGCCTTTTCTCAAAAAAATATAAAACTTAATAGCCATTCAAATTGAATTAAGTCGGCATTCGAAGTCGTAGTATATAATCATAGTAATGAACAGAAAAGAATTTCTAAAAGGATCAGCCATTTTATCGGCCTCATTGATAGCAAATCCATTATCTTTTTCATCCTGCGGCATGTCAGCAATTAGCAAACAATCCAGGGACGTGCTACGCATCTTAAAAACGACGCGCGAAATGGTCGGCACCTTGCCTATTATCCGTGCCTTTGCCGGTGATCAAAATGACTATGTATCTCCTTTCGTTCTTTTCGATGAATTCGGGCCGGTCAACATCAATCAGGGAGCAGATCCACTAGGCGTAGCCGCTCATCCACATGCAGGTGTCACACCAACTACTTATTTTATGGATGGAACAGGTCATCATAAGGACAGCTTGAATTATGACTTTCAAATAAGTAAAGGGGAGCTAATGTTGTTTAGTTCGGGACGGGGAGCCATACATATGGAAGAAACCGGCCGGCAGATGTATGAAAAAGGTGGGATATATCACGGTTTTCAAATCTGGCTGAATAATCCGGCAAAGGATAAATTCGCCAAACCCGAAACATACATTCACCGAACTTCAGAACTCCCCAAAATTGTGAAGAAAGATTATTCGATTAAAGTGGTTATAGGCGAATTATTCGGTCAGAAATCCCCGGCTCAAACGTTCTCCCCGGCCTTCTATTACGACATTAAAATGGATAAAGACGCCAGGTTGACTATTCCGGTCAATGCGACACATAATGCCTTTGTTTATTCCATGAAAGGTAAAGTGGAATTAAAAGACCAAAAGGAATTAACAGCGTATCAATTAGCTCTTTTTGAACGAGGAAAAGAGGAAATTGATTTGTATGCGAAAGAAGATGTGCGACTGCTCCTACTCGGAGGACAACCACTCAATGAAGTTGTCTATTCATACGGTCCATTTGTGATGAATACGGAAGAGCAAATTAAACAATGCCTCAAAAATTATAACGAAGGCAGAATGGGTGATCCAAATTTAGTACGATAGTTTTGATGATAAGTTTTAATTGAAGATCAACATGCGATAATGGCCAACAAAAATAGTTTCATACCACCTGATTTCAACCTACCTCATACACATGAAAATAAATATTTGAGAATTCGAATGCTAACTATTCATGATGTGGTCAAAGACTACGATGCTGTAATGACCAGCATTGCACATCTGCACAATCAATTTCCTCATTGGGATTGGCCGGCAAAAGACTTGACGCTTGAACAAGACTTAATCGACCTGGCCTGGCATCAAAAAGAATTTCAATTACGCCGTTCATTTGCTTTCGCCGTTGTCAGTCTTGATGAATCTCAAGTGTATGGCAGCGTGTACATAGACCCCTCCAACAAGCTTGATTTTGACGCAGAAGTTCATCTTTGGGTTCGGTCAAGTGAACTGAAAAATGGCCTCGATAAAATTCTATTTCAAACTGTCAAACAATGGGTTTCAGCAATTTGGCCATTTACCCATGTCGCTTACCCCGGACGCGAAATAAATTGGGATGAATGGCAATCCATGAATTAGTATCTGAACGAAAGATCACTAGCACACCCTTTTGCATCACAGCGCGAAGAAATCAGGTGGTTCCGATTAAATTCGATGAACTTTTGACAATTATCTGGGGCTCTGATTTGCATAGCATATCTTGAAATGTTCTCAAGACAATTGAGGTTTCATGATAATTGGTGTGTTCAATAATTCACCCGGTGAATTTAATCCATGCTTTCTTAAGAAGGAGAAATCATAAAAGAAGCGAGTGACGTCAATTTTACATTTACTACAGGGAAATACCGTAGTTATCTATACTATTACATAAGATAACACACCAGAAACACTGCTAATTTGGTCGTCGAATACCATGAGGAAGTTAGAAGCGAATTTGTATTATATTAGTTTCCAATAACTAATCAAAACAATGACTAGAATAACTATACTATTGACATCGGTGTTATTGCTTGCGATCTTTTCTTGCAAACAACAAGGATTAGATACCGTGGTATCTTCCCCAAATGGTGTTAACAAACTAGAATTTCAATTATCTCAAGGAGGTGCTCCAAATTACTCCATAAAACATCGGGATGAAATTGTCATCGATCAATCTTTCATGGGATTTGAATTTAAAAACCAAGATTCGCTAACGAAAGGGCTGAAAATCATTGGTTCGAAGAATAATTCTGCCAATGAAACTTGGGAAATGCCGTGGGGAGAACAGAGAAAAGTGATTAACCGGTATAATGAACTAATTGTGGAGCTGGAAGAATTAGCTGAACCCCGGCGTCAGCTTAATATTCACTTTAAAGTCTATAATGACGGCGTCGGATTTCGATTTGAATTTCTACCTCAAGACGGGGTGGATAGCCTAATAATTATGGATGAACATACCGAATTCCAATTAACTGGAGATCACATCGCATGGTGGACTCCGGGAGATTGGGATATTTATGAACATCTATACAACACGACTAAAATCTCAGAAATTGACGCATTGGTGTTAGTAGATCATAACAATTTGGCCCAGACGGCCATACCTCAAAATGCTGTTAACACACCAGTTACCATGCGTGCCGACAATGGTTTACATTTAAGTTTTCACGAAGCTAACCTCACCGACTATGCCGGTATGACATTGAAAGTGGATAGAGATATGCTGAAATTGACCAGCGAACTGGTTGGCTCTGATCGATATGGCTATAAAGTAAAAAGAGCACTACCATTTAAAACCCCGTGGCGAACGATCCAAATTGCTGATAAAGCGACAGAATTAATCGATTCAAAATTGATCGTAAATCTGAACGAAGACAATAAAATTGATGACATCAAATGGTTTCAACCCATGAAATATATTGGTATCTGGTGGGAAATGCATATTAATAAGGCTTCCTGGGATTACGGTATGACTATGGATGAAAATGGTAAATGGGTCGACACAGGAAAGGCCCATGGCAGACATGGAGCCACAACCAAAAACACCAAACGATATATTGATTTTGCGGCAAAAAATGGAATCAAAGGCGTCTTAGTCGAAGGATGGAATACCGGCTGGGAGCGGTGGATAGGGTTTGAAGATCGCGAAGGAGTTTTTGATTTTATTACCCCCTACCCTGATTACGATTTTGCGGAAATAAATAATTACGCAAATAAAAAAGGTGTAGAAATCATTATGCATCATGAAACTTCCGGTGCCCCGCGCACCTATGAACAACAATTGGATACTGCTTTTCAATTGATGAATAAATTTGGAATACACGCCGTAAAAACCGGCTATGTTGGTAAAATTATTCCAAAGGGAGAATATCATCACGGACAATGGATGGTCAACCATTACAGAAAAGTGCTGGAAGCCGGTGTCAAGTATAAGGTAGCAATAAATGCGCACGAACCGATTAAAGCAACAGGAATCAGAAGGACCTATCCGAATGCCATCGCCAGAGAGGGACTGAGAGAGCAAGAGTTCAATGCCTGGGCAGCAGATAACGGAAACCCACCTGAACATTTATCCATTGTGGCATTCACGAGAATGTTGGCAGGGCCGATTGATTTTACACCGGGTGTCTTTGACATTGAATTACCCACCAAAAAAGACAATCAGATCAATACGACACTTGCGCACCAGCTTGCATTGTATGTCGTCATCTATAGTCCAATTCAAATGGCTTGCGATCTACCGGAAAATTATGAGAATGAACCGGCATTTCAATTTATCAGGGATGTAGGCGTGGATTGGGAGCAAACATTTGTCCTGAATGGCGAAGTCGGTGATTTTGTGACAATAGCGCGAGAAGAAAGAGAAAGCGGCAATTGGTTTGTTGGTGGAATAACTGACGAAAATCAACGGAAATTATCGATTAATTTTGATTTTCTGGATGAAAACAAATCGTATAAAGCGAGCATCTATAAAGATGCACCGTCCGCGCATTATAAGGACAATCCAACCGCCATCGAAATTGAGCAGATGGAAATCAAAAAAGGCATGACACAATCCTTCAAATTAGCAGCAGGCGGAGGGATTGCTATTAGTTTATTGATTAATGAATAATACTTCACAATAAAAGAAAAAAATGAAAAATCTTTCATCGTTCATTAAAAATAAAATAATAGGAGGTGTATTTTTCATGGTACCAATAATTTTACTTGTAATCATCATTGGCAAAGCTCTTGAAATATTTAGAAGACTTGTCGCACCGATTGCCGATAGGATTGACATTTCGTTGCTGGGCAACCATACAATTGCCAGAATATTAGCAGCGATTGTTTTAATTCTGTTATGCCTGCTGGCCGGCCTATTGGCAAAAACTAAAATAGCGGGGCACTTGAAAGACTGGATAGAAGAAAATATTCTATCTGCTATTCCCGGCTACTCTTTACTAAAAGGGATGACTGAAACGGCTGCCGGATTGGATTCCGAACACCTTAAAGAAGTTGTGCTGGTCGATGTTGAAGAAGTTTGGCAACTGGGCTTCCTTATGGAACGAGTCGATGATAATTTAAATGCCGTTTTCATTCCCGGTTCACCAAATCCAATGGCCGGTGACGTGGTGTTTGTAAAATGGGACAGGCTCAGATTGATTGATATCGAAGAGATCAGTGCTATGAAAATCAATAGAAAACTTGGTGTCCATTCAAAGAAAATTTTAAGCGGAATAATGAACAAAGACATGTTTCAGAATGATAAAAGTTAATTCAAAAAAAACTTGTTGTGACGAGTCTTATATTCTGATTTATTTTATCCTGTTCACACGTTCATCAAACTAGCTATAATGATTTTCGATTAAAGTCCTGAGCATACAATTTGCAAAAATGAGTCATGGATATTTCTACCAAGCTTGCACTGAAGACCAAAAGCTTCCAGCACACTTGAATGGAGGCTTGCAGACCAAAAGATGGTGTGAATCAAAGAAGGGTAAATGTCAAAATTCATCATAACTATAGACTAATGGTATTCAAGCTTTTCAATATCGGAATATCACAAAGTATCCCATGGAATCCTTTAGCCCAATGAATCAACAAAAAACGATAGCCTACAAGCTTATTCACCAAAATTGTATATTTAACAGTGAATCACTTCAAAATAGACGCCCCAGGTTTGCTATTAATATCAATTTTATCAATCTAAACATCAATTAACATGAAACTAATAACCACAATTTGTGCACTTACTCTTCTGATTTTCACCTCTTGTAGTGTAGAAGTCGGCAAGGATGATTCTGCCGAAAAGCAAAAAGCGGCTATGGAAACAACACAAAGTAATATCGAAAAAGCCTGGACGAATCATGACATCGAGCTCTTTAAGGCCAATACGAACGTAGACGTCTTGCGCATTTCGAACGGCCAGGTCGAAAGTAGGAATCAAACAGAATACCTGACAAATATGGCCGCATTCCATGAAGCATTTTCCGAACTGAAAGTGAATATTGACAAATCCACCATCATAGGAAATCAGTCCTTTATAAATTGGACCTTCTCGGGCGTCAATACCGGCCCTTTTTTGGGTAATCCACCCACAGGTAAACAAGTGGTGACCAAAGGATTCAGCATATGGCAGGTAAATGATGCAGGTGAAGCGATTCGTGAAGATGTATTTTTTGATAATTTGGGGATGTTCCAGCAAATGGGCTATTCAATGCCGGCTCCACCTACTACAGAGTAAATTATCCTTCGTATAGCTTAGATAACCGTTGATCCAATATCCTCTGTTAGTTTAATCCGCAGAGGTTATTGGATTATATCATATTGACACTTGATAAACAAACGGCCATACCAATACATTGGTGATAACCTGACGTGACCCGCGCGGAGTCATTCAATAGACGCAGGTTGAAGATTCCAGCAATTAGGATGGTATCCCTACCTTTAACATAGGGCGCTCATTTGATCGTGCTCAAATTGGATGAAAGAAGGGAAACTGGAAAAATGGACTGCCGCATCAGGTAGGTCGTACATACTGGCCATAGGCATCGATGCCTATCAACATTGTGGGCAGTTGGTCAATGCCGTCAGTGATGCACAAGCTTTTGTCAACCTGATGGTAGACAAATACCGGTTTGAAAAAGAACAGGTCATCACCATTTTTAATGAACATGCAACAAGAGAAGGAATTGCCACCGCATTTCGATCACTTATAAAAAAAGTAAGGCCTGATGTCGACAATGTAGTTGTGTACTTCTCAGGTCACGGATATTATGACCAGGAATTGGATGAAGGGTATTGGGTGCCGGTTGAAGCCAAATACCAGGCAGAAGTAGATTACATCTCCTACTCCTATATTATCAAAATCATCAAGGCCCTCCCTACCAGGCATACCCTTTTTATTGTTGATTCCTGTTATTCAGGTGCAATGACAGTTCAAGGTCGGAATTTGAACCAGGAGCGATTTGAGAAAGATCCATCGCGCTGGATGCTGGCTTCCGGACGGAATGAAGTCGTTCCCGATGGTGAAGCCGGCAGGCAAAGTCCATTCGCGGAGCAATTGCTCGATACGCTCAACAGAAATTCAGATACAGGACTGCGCGTATCGGAACTGGTCAACAAAGTGACTACGGCCGTCACGTACAACTCTCCGCAAACGCCAATAGGCCGGCCAATTTATGGTGTCGGGGACAAAGGAGGTGAATTTGTTTTTCATCCTCGAAAAAAAGTCATCGCGGACCAGGTTTCAACCATGCGCGCTGAAACATCGACTACTTCATCTACTGCAGGTTCGCAAACCGGTTCAACAATTATATCGAACCAATATGTCAATCCGCTCCAACCTCAAACTAAAAAACAGAAAAATAAAAAATTGCTTTACCTGGCTTTAATTATTGTCGGGATAGCAACCATCAGTATTTTTCTGGCTTGGGAATTTGGTTTATTTAGTTCAACCGAGTATGTAGATGACAATTCGATTGCCATTCTTCCATTTGAAAACTGGAGCGATGATCCATCACATGCATATTTTGCGGATGGCTTACATGAAGATCTATTATATCATCTTTCAAAAGTTGCCAGCTTGCGCGTAATTTCCAAGAATTCAGTTATGCGATTTAGATTTGATAGTCGACCTGGCAAAGAAATGGCAAAAGAGATTCGAGAAGGCAACATATATGATGAAGGCAAACCGGCTACCCTATTAAACGTCAAAAATATTTTGAAAGGCAGCGTTCAACGTGATGGTGATCAAGTTCGAATTAATATAAATTTAATCGATGCGGCCACAAATGAACTGATTTGGTCCGAAAAATATGATCGTGAAATCTCAACCGACCATATATTCCATACGCAAACAGAAATAACCAGGGAAATTGCATCGAAACTCAAAGCAAAAATAAAACCGGAAGAGGAAGTCGCCTTGAACGTCATACCTACCAGCGATCTCCGGGCTTATAACTTATATTTAAAAGCCAGGCAACAATCTGACCTACGTACCGTAGCATCGCTGGATTCTGCCTCAAGATTATTACGCCAGTCCATTCAACAAGACTCGAATTTTGCACAAGCATACATCCATTATGGAGATGTATGTCTGTTATTAGTTTCCCGTACTCAACGCAATGCCGATTCACTTTTTAGCGTCGCTGAAAACCAATTAAGTCACGGGATGCAAATTAATCCAAATCTGGCTGAGGCACTTACATTAGGCGGAATTATTCAAGTCGAAAAATATAAAGACTTAAAGACAGCTGAAAAACTATTTGAACAAGCAAGAGATATAAATCCAAACTATGTCATGACGCATGTATGGCACGCACTTGGCATTTCGAAACTTGGGAATAACCCGAAACGTGCGCTTGAAATTCACAAAAATGCCGTACGACTAAATCCCTTATCTCCTATTATCATTGCTAATCTCGCAGGACTTTATGGATTAGCCGGTGAATATCGAAAATCCATCCAAACATTTAAAAAAGTCCGACTCATTGAATCTAATTTTCCTCCGGCTTATGGAAATTTAAGTGACATGTATTCAAACTTAGGCATATTGGACTCAGCAGTAATCTACGCCTATTTGGACACAAAAGAAAGACCTGGAACTCAAGTCTCCATAAAATATTTGACCGCTCTCCGTCATCTCGGAATGAAGAAAAAACTGGAAACTGAAATGGTAAAGTTATATGACTCGCAGTTCCGGATAACGAATGAAAATTTAAGGAAAGAAATAGATATATCAATAAAATTGTTCAACCTGGAATACGGAATGTGGCCTGACTATTTTTATGACGCTCAAGATGCTCATACGAATTTCAAAGAATCTTACGACGAAGAATCGAGCTGGAATCCTCATGCGAGTAAATGGGACGATCCATCCTGGGTTGGATTTTCCTATCCTGCTTTAGAATTCAAACTATATTATTATACCAGGGAATATGCTAAGGCGATAACAACCTATGAAAATCATTTTAAAATTCTGAGCAATGGCCCGGTAGAACATGTCGGGCTGCAATCCATGGAGTTGTTCATGATGTATCTTACCTGCCTTTCAGAATTGGATGAATCTAAAGGTAAATTCAAAAAATATGCCAACGACAGCAAGTCATTATTTCAAAATGATTTATTGACATTTAAAAATAATTGGTCAAATCCTGTCCCTTATCACCAGGGGCAAAAAGTCGGAATGATCGAATTGTATAATTCAGTTTTGACCGGACTGATGCCCATTCCAATGGCCGACCAACTTTCGTCTCATCTGGCGGGTTCGTACATAGCGGATTGGTGGCGAGTTGAACTAGATCCTGCTTTTGACAAATTTAGGAAGAGCAAATATGAATACAATAGCGTAATGAATGATGTCAACAATCGTGTAGAACGGTATCAAATCAATTTCACAAAGTTCTTCAACGATAAGAAGCGGGGCTAGTGCTAAATAGCAGTAAAGAACGCGGTTTAATGGAGCGTGTTGGATTTATTCAGAGAAACGATTAACTTAGTAGGTGCTGGCAAAACGTAGTTGACCGTACGATTTGCTATTATTCTAAACCTCAAAATTTAATTGTTATGCAAGATTTTATCGGAACGTATCTACTTATTTCCCTGGGAGTTCTCATCAGTATTGTCCTCCCTGTCCTTAAACAATATATCATCGTACCTACACCCAACGGGGACCAAAAAGGTGAAACTGCAGGAGTTGGTGGAGCGTTGCGAAAATTTCTCGTAGTGGCTAAACCCTATTTGCTCACCGGACTATTTTCATTGGTTGTCGGTTTATTACTCCTTGCCTTTCTCGGAGACACCTTGGAAGATTGGAGAGCGGCCTTACTTGCTGGATATGCCGGAGACTCAACGCTCCAAAAATTGCGAAACTAAATGTCTTCTTCTGAATCGGCAATTCCAATTAGACTGGGTGCTGATAAGCTGTGGGAAATGGGATTTAAAGGCGAGGGTATTGCCGTCGCATTTATTGATTCGGGAATCGAAAAAGTCGTTTCGTATGAAGACAATCTCATCGAATTACGCGATTTTAGTCCGCATAAGTCGGTACGTGACAGCAATAACTGGCATGGAAGTGCCATGGTAGAGGCCATGCATGTAGTCGCTCCTCAGGCACAACTTGGAATTTTTAAAGTAACAGATGAACTTCAGTTTCCATCTAAAAAAGCTACCATTGCGGCGCTTCAATATTGTATTGATAGTTTCCCAAAATATCGCGTTGTGAATTTGAGTTTGTCTTTTCCTCCTGATCATTGCCCGGACGATTGTGATTTGTGTAAGTTAGTCGAACTGGCCTATCGAAAAGGTATTTTGGTTACAGTTGCTGCCGGCAACAAAGGGTACAAGGAAGGAGAAAACACCATTACCTGCCCGGGACGTGCTTCTTGGGCCTTGACCAGTATTGCAACATTACCAAAATTTCAAATTGAATTTTTGGAAAACATGGGTTGGCTAAAAAAGAAAATTTGGGAGGCTACAGGAAAAATGTCCAAAACATATGGCACCTCTTACAGCTCGGCATATACCGCGGGTTGTGCCGCATTGGTATTTTCCGCTTTTCCTAAGTTAACTGCCGATACGTACCGACATTTTGCGATCTCCGTTCAGAATGAGAAAAGAAAACAAGGATTGCGGACATTACGCGTCGAAGATGTGTACAATGAAATAAAGCGAATTAAAGAATTTATGGAATTTACCGGCGCAATGGTTTCTAAACCAGGCGCTTTACACCAGTTTGTCGAGGCATATTAATTGATTTTAATACATCTGACTTTGATGCAAATTGATTGTATTACTTTGGGTTCAATTACTTTTCAATCTTAAAACTTATTTTATAAAATAGAATAAAAAGAAAATCATGACAGCTAAAGAGATAATGACGGAACTGAAGTCATATGGAGATGACGGAACGAAGGCAACACTTGCTAAACATGGTGCAATCGAGCCCTTTTTTGGTGTCAAAGTTCAAGACCTCAAGAAGATACTCAAGAAAACGAAAAAGAATCACGAATTGTCACTTGAGCTTTTTGATACAGGAAACTCAGACGCCATGTATTTAGCTGCATTGATGGCCGATGAGAAGAAGATTTCCAAAGCTGAATTAAAGAAGTGGGTCAAGAAAGCCTATTGGCAGTATCTGAGTGAATATGCCGTACCATGGGTGGCCGCCGAATCCCCTTATGGCTTTGAATTGGGCTTGGAATGGATTGAATCACCCAAAGAAACCATAGCCTCAGCCGGCTGGGGCACCCTGGCGTATTTTGCAGCAGTGCGACCCGATGAAGATCTGGATATAAAGGCTTATAGTCAATTACTCAACCGAGCAGAAAAGGAGGTTCACAGCGCCCAAAACAGAGTCCGCTATACTATGAATGGATTTGTAATAGCGATTGGCTCCTACATTACTGAATTATCAGACAAGGCAATAAAAGTGGCAGAAAGTATCGGCAAAGTAGAAGTGTCCATGGGCGGCACCGCTTGTAAAGTTCCACTGGCAACAACTTATATTGATAAGGTTATCAAACGTGGAAGTGTTGGCAAAAAACGTAAAACAGCCCGGTGCTAATTCACCCACTTATTTCAGGAATAATAATGAAGCTTGCTTCGAATTTAAAACACAAGACCAAATAATCAATGCCTAAAATTCTAATTTCAATATTCCTAATAACATTATTCGTTTTTCTTCAATCCTGCCAAAACCATAATAAATCCATAAATGAATCTGAGCAAAAATCCATCATTGACTCCGCTAGAATTACTGTTCAAAAAGTATTTGATGCTTCCAACAACCTGCAATTTATTGATGGATTAAAACACTACTCTAATGATGCCGACGCATACTACACGAGCAACGGCATTATATCTTCACTTGCGGAACTCGAAGCCGCTTACAGGCAAATTGGTCCTTCAGTTGAAGTATTGGAAAATTCAATAGACAGTTGGAATTCGACACTTTTATCAAAAAATACAGTAGCATTCACCTTACCCATTCATCTAAAAATAAAACTCAAGGATGTACCCGAATATACAGGACAACTCATTTGGTCCGCAATAGTACAGAAGCGAAACAAGAAATGGGTGATAGTTCAAAGCCACGAATCATGGCTAAACTGCGTCGAGGCGGTGGCGGCTCTTACTTCTCCAGAAAATAAAAAATAAAATTAAAAGGAAGCATGGTAATACATACTTTCACATTTAATAAATAATAGTAATCCTCGTGCCACCATCAAAATATCACGTCTACGTTATTGAATTATCGAAACGTGTATTCACCGAGAATACTAAATTTCGGATGGCCAACCCTCAATTCAATGGTGTATTGGAATGTTTATATGTTGGCATGACCGGCAAATCTCCTGCCCGACGGTTCCAGCAACACAAATCGGGCTATCGAAATAAAAAGGGACACAATTTATCTTCGAACATCGTCAAAAAATACGGCCTATATCTTCGTCCAAGTCTTTATCGTCATTTAACTCCAAAATCCCGAATTGAAGCACTGGCAATGGAGAAAGGTCTCGCCCTGGAACTAAGACGACAAGGCTATGCTGTCTGGTTCAATTGAAACTAACACCATAAACTATTTGCACGTCGATGGCGCAATTCCATCTACAATATTTATATTTACTATTGTATTTTATTAAATTAAAGGCAAATAATCATTGTAAATTATGGATCCTTATCGAGTATGTCTTATTGTAAAAATCAAAGAAGGAAATGAAGACGATTTCCTTACTCTCATTCCTCAATTTATTGAAACGATTAAGCGATCGGAACCTCATGCGCTTCAATTTGAAGCTTTCTTCAACCGGGAGAAAAGTGAACTTGCATGGCTACAATCATATGAACGTGCAACTGGATTTGATGAGCATATAGCAAATCTTGAAATTAAAGAACTACGTCGGAAGATGATGCCATTACGAGAAGCAATTCTGGATTTATACCTCATGGGTCAACCCACTCAGGCAACAATCAACTCTTTGGATACTTTTGACATTATGCCTAAAATCCTTGATCCGTGGCCCGGGACATTGCGGTTAACGGAGACAAGAGATGATACGAATAATATACAATCATTGGTTGCTGTTGAATTGACAGATCTCGATGCCTATCGCGACTTATCTCAAAAAGTGGAAGCAGCCGCTTTGATACAACCAGGTATTGCCTTTCATCGCTCCTATCAAAGTGGTCCGAATAGCATTATTGCATTTGAGGAATATGCAAATGACAAAGCCATTTTGGATTGGGTGAAGGTTTTTGCAGCGACCGCAGACAATTTCGGAAGCCTTGTGAAAAGTATGACGTACAACGTCTTTGGAAATCCAACCGGTCAATGTAAACAAACGCTGGATGCATGGGGTGCCATATATTTCAACAAGATTGCTGGCTTTACCAGATTCAATTAATCAAACAATATTTAAACATACTACAGGCCAGTTTTATCCAAATTCAAATCACATACTTGAAAAGAAATCTTTGACCTCCGTGGCCTCATGTGGTTTAATTTTACCACTCAAAATCAGCCTAATTTCTCTTCGACGTGAGCCGGCTTCATAAAGTGTTTTTTCCATATCAGTTTTGGGTGTGACTAAGGGCACCGCCATTGGTTTTTTTGTATCGTCTGAAATAGCGACAAAAGTAAAAAATGCATGATTACTCTTCAGGCGTTCACCTCCTTTCAGTGATGATGTAAAAACTTCCACAAATATCTCAACAGAAGTTGTGAACGCGCGAGTGACCTGAGCTGTGAGCGTCACCACTTCACCCATCTGAACCGGACGGTGAAATGACACGTGATCGACCGAGGCCGTAACGACGTAAGCCCCACAATGTCGCCCGGCACAAATACCCCCTGCAATATCCATCCAACGCATTAAATTTCCACCCATCAAATTATTGATCGGATTTGTATCGTTGGGCATGACAATTTCGGTTAGTGTGGTAAATGAGTCCTCGACGGCCTTGACTTTTCGTTCCTTCATAAGTTGTGAGTTATTCTACAATTAAATACGCTAGCGAAGGTAGCAGAGATTAATTCATTGATCTCTGTCATATTAATTTCCTGATTTGTTAATTTCTTTATTGATGTTACTTCCATTCCTTCCTCTTTTATACCACAAGGAACAATATGCTCAAAAAGATTTAAGTCGTTATTTACATTCAATGCAAATCCATGCATGCTCACCCATCTTGACATATGGACGCCTATTGCACAAACCTTTTTGAAAATACCTTCCTGATCTTTTGTCCATACCCCGGTGTATCCTTCGAGTCGTATTCCTTCAATCTGATACGTCCTGAGAACACGGATAATCACTTCTTCTATATTTCGGACATAGCGGTGTACGTCACGATACCAATACTCTAAGTCCAGGATGGGATAACCGACGACTTGTCCGGGACCATGATGCGTGATGTCTCCCCCTCGATTTATCTTATAAAAACCAAGTCCTTTTTCAGCACGTTCTGCCGCACCAATCAAGAGGTGGTCTTCGCTCCCACTTTTACCCAAGGTGTATACGGCGGGATGTTCACAGAGAATCAATGCACCCTGCCAGGAAAGTTCCTGGTCATTTCGCTTTGCGTGAATGAATTCTTGTTGCAAGGCCGTTTGGCGATCCCACGCCTCCTTGTAGTCGATCAGCCCCCAATTTGTATACTTTACCTGCGGTAGCATAATTGGGCTAAGTAACCATTTTTAATCAATAAATGTTGTGACTAGATAGACTTATATGGAACAATTTGCACAGAGCCTGTGATTGTAAGTCTATAAGCTTAAATTTGCATGATAAAAACACTTTTGATGAAAGTAACCTATTATGGACACGGCTGCTTTATGATTGAGACAAGTGGCACGACATTCCTGGTTGATCCATTCATTTCAGGAAATCCACTGGCCCAACATATTGACATTGACAGTATTAGCTGTGAATATATTTTGCTAACCCATGGTCATGGAGATCATGTTGCTGACGTTGAGCGTGTGGTAAAGAATACCGGCGCTTTGATCATTTCCAATTTTGAAGTGATCGAATGGTTTGGCGCGAAAGAGATGAAAGGTCACCCATTGAATCATGGTGGTTGGTGGACTTATCCTACCGGCCGAATAAAATATGTGAATGCCGTCCACTCTAGTGTTATGCCCGATGGTAAAAGCGGCGGGAGTCCGGGCGGATTTGTCATAGAAGGTGCAGATGCTACGTTATATGTATCAGGGGATACGGCCTTGACTATGGATATGCAATTAATACCGATGACCTGCAAGTCACTGGATGTCGCTATTCTTTGTATCGGGGATAATTTTACAATGGGCTTCGAAGATGCTGTCATTGCTAGTGAGTTTGTTCAATGTGATAAAATCATTGGTGCTCACTACGATTCGTTTGATATCATTAAAATTGATCATGAAAAAGCCATTCAAGCCTTTTCAACTAAAAATAAAACTTTGCACTTACTCGAAGTAGGTGAGTCAATGGATGTATAATGGGTAAGGTAATCGCCATAGCAAATCAAAAAGGAGGTGTTGGAAAAACAACAACAGCCATCAATCTTTCGGCCAGTCTAGCCGTATTGGAAAAACGAATTCTGGTTGTTGATGCTGATCCTCAGGCAAATACCACGTCAGGAATGGGCATCAATCCACGCGGCGAGGCACTTTCGACGTATGATTGTATTGTAAACTCAGCTGACCCTAAAGAA
This sequence comes from Saprospiraceae bacterium, assembly GCA_965249735.1. Classification (GTDB taxonomy): domain Bacteria; phylum Bacteroidota; class Bacteroidia; order Chitinophagales; family Saprospiraceae; genus JANQSS01. The sequence continues at coordinate 247,941 of CBDFMS010000023.1, forward strand.
GCAGTTATTTCAACTTCCGTACCTAACCTCTCAATCATGCCGGCGCATATTGATCTGGTCGGAGCAGAAATTGAATTGATCAATCGACTTCGTAGAGAGTATGCCCTTCGTGAGGTCATCGATAAAGTCAAAGACGATTATGACTTTATTTTTATCGATTGTGCCCCTTCTCTTGGATTGATCACGATCAACGCCCTAACGGCTGCTGATAGTGTCATCATTCCTGTACAATGTGAGGTCTTTGCACTCGAAGGGCTCAAAAAATTGAAAAAAACCATAGAAATGGTGCAGGAACAAGTGAATCCCCAACTTGAAATAGAAGGCATATTATTATCCATGTACGATAGTCGACTTCGCCTGGCCAATATTGTCGTGGAAGAAGTCATTCAACATTCTGAAGATCGGGTATTCAAAACTATCATTCACCGAAACAGTAAAGTGAGTGAAGCACCCAGTGCCAATCTACCGGTCATATTATATGACGCCGGAAGTAAGGGGACTTTTAATTTTCTTAATTTGGCCAAAGAGTTTTTAGAGAACAACATTCAGGAATTAGCAACACAAACTATTTAAAGCCCGGACTATGGCGAAAATGAAGAAAAAAGAATTGGGAAAAGGTATCCGCGCATTGTTGAGTTCTTCAGAAGTCGAAGTCGAAGATAAACGCGATAAAATTGTAAAAGAATTATCAAACACGATTGCGATTATTCCAATTGAAAATATTGAAATCAATCCGTATCAACCCCGGTCGGAATTCGAAATTAAGGCCATGGAACAATTGGCTAAGAGCATCAAAATTCATGGATTGGTCCAGCCCATTACCGTCCGGCATTTAGATGAAGACACGTATCAAATTATCAGTGGTGAACGACGCATGCGGGCGTGTCGCATGATCGGATTGAAAGAAGTTCCGGCATACATCCGGATTGCGGATGATCAGGGCATGTTGGAAATGGCCCTCATAGAAAATATCCAACGACAAGATCTCAACCCGCTGGAAATTGCATTTAGCTATCAACGTCTGATGGACGAGTGCGATATCACGCATGAAGAAGTGGCTGGTCGTGTTGCAAAAAAAAGAAGTACTGTATCAAATTACTTGCGATTGTTACGTCTTCCTCCGGCTGTTCAGCATGCCGTACGCGAAGAGAAGGTAAGCATGGGGCATGCCCGTTCGCTAGCAGGTCTGGATGATTTGGGTCTTCAACTCAATCTTTTGGAAACCATCATTACCAAAAATTGGAACGTGAGACAAGTAGAAAATCACATCAAACATCTCAAAGAGCCAACGGTCAAACCTAAGGTGCGGGCGTTACCACCTGGTATTAAAGATCTACAGGATGAACTCAGTGCAGCGCTTGGAACACGCGTATCATTAATCACCAGCAAGTCCGGAAAAGGAAAAATTGTGATCCACTTCGAGGGCAATGATGGTTTGCAACAAATCATCCAAATGGTTCGTTCTGTTGAATAATTAAACAGGCTCCAAACAGCTACCATTCGTTAGAATTCTAGATCACAGACAAGAACAAACAAATCGGCTTGAAAAATAGGATTGTCATATGTTTAGTTTTAATGATGGCAATAGCCTTCTCTTCACTTCATGCTCAGGAAAAATGGGATGAACGAACGGCAAACTTTCTGATCGATTCCATTTTTCTTAAAAAAAATACGACCAAACCACTGAAAGCGACTTTATTGTCAACTGCCTTTCCGGGAGCCGGTCAGGTCTACAATCGCCAGTTTTACAAGCTCCATTTGATATATGGTGCCATTGGTGCTATGATCTATACGATCGACTTCAACAAGCGGGGATTTAAAACGTATGACGAAGCATATCGTGCCCGACTAAGGGGAGATCCTACACCGGATTTTCCGGCTCAAATCCCTGATCAGGCGCTGGCTAATCAACGCGATGAATATCGAAAAAACAAGGAACTGAGCTACTTTGGGCTAGGCCTGGTCTATGTATTGAATGTTGCTGACGCCTTTGTCTCCTCACATTTGACCTCATTCAATATCGAGGATGATTTAATGAGTGGAAGATTGAAATTTATGGATCTCATGGACTGGACTGGTCAGCCTTACCCTTGTGTGGGCATAGCCGTATCGTTTTAATCAACATCACTGAGCGAATTTGCTACAGCAACTATTTCATGAGCCCAAATACTTTGGCGTATTTGATTAATTCGCCCTGATTGCTGACTTTTACTTTTCCAAATAACAATGCATTTAGCGGCTTCAACTCCCCACGAATTACCTTCATGAAGTTTTCGGCTTTCGCATTGACTGTACATTTCGCGTCGCCATCCAATCCTTCAGATAAATTGAGTTTTCCATCGGATATTTGAACTGTAAATTGTCCCCCGCCCTCGCCATCAAGGTGAAAATGAAAACATGTTTCCTTATCTTCAAGCGAAGCAGGGTCAACCGACGTTTCCAAATTATATAAAAACTCTTTTGCAGTCATAATTAATTATTTATTACAGTGACAACATAAACATCACAGTTTAATTCTTATTTTTCTTTTTCTTTTCCAATTCTCTTTTAATCTCATCCGGAAGTTCCTCGCCTTCTTTCACTTCGATTACTTCCTGATTTTGTAGATCCTTGATCATTTGTTCAAGTTTCTCCATTTCTTTTATTTCCGCTAAGGTATTATTCAACGATGTTTGTTCCCGAACACCGGTGATGCGCATTTCAGTTCTTCTATTTTCCTGATGATCCTCCTCACTACAAGTCACTCCTTTTTTACAATGGTTGACTAGTTGCAAATCTCCAAACCCCCTCGCCTTAAGACGATCTGCATCAATACTACCCACTTCGATTAAATATTCAATTACCTCATTGGCTCTTTTTTGGGAGAGCTTCAAATTCGCATCATCTTTCCCCCGACTGTCTGTATGTGATCCAATTTCAATTTCCAATAATGGATTATCACGCATAAGTTGGACGACTTTATTTAATTCGATCATAGCCCCGGGTGATAATTTCCATTTATTCAATTCATAATAAATATTTTCAATTTTGAATTTAGATCCAACATCAACCGGCTCCATTTCCACATTGGCCAATAGCGTTCCCATTTCATGTCCTTCAGTTAAATTATCTGTGACACCCGGTGATAGTTTACTCAACCCTTCTATACACAAAATACATCCTTCTACATCTACAAATGCTTCAATGCGCTTTGTCAAATATCCTTTCTTTCGGATCATAATGGTGTAGTGATTGCCCTTGGTCAGTGTATATAAAAAATTTGGAGGCCCGTAGTTCTCATTTGCATATTCCAGGGCTTCAATGGTATTATTATATACTTCAATCCTGGAGTTATGGATCGCGTCGACAGATTCGTGCAAACTATCCCGTTTATTCGCGAGTGTTATATCGAACAGATAACCAGGCTTACGTTGCATGGTGATTTTGAAAAAGAACTTGTTCCCTGTGACTGATGCCGCTTGTGACAATTTAAGTTGTTGGTCTTCAAAAAGATTTTTCGAAGCTGTGATCGCGTACGATCCAGCCGGCACCTCGACTACAAAGTGTCCCTCTTTATCGGAGAATATTTCTGCTCGCTGATCCCCGGTCTCCTCATCGATAATGATCAATTTTACTTCATTGAGATATCCACGGTTATCTGATTCGTAGGCATAGCCATCAATTGTGATCATTTGCCCATTTAGCGATTGAAAAAATACAAGGCCTAAAGCCAGGATGAAATGTTTGAGATGCATGATGACTTAATATTTGTGCAACAAAAATAGTTCCCGGGAACTAAGTTTTAGAAATAATTATATATAATGTGTCTAAGAACATGAAAGAATAAAATACCAGGCTGATGAAGATTGTATTTATGGGAACCCCTGAGTTTGCTGTGCCTTCATTGAAAATACTCATCGATAACGCTTATGACGTAGTAGGCGTTATCACTAGCACGGACAAATATGGAGGTCGGGGGAAAAAGAAATTGTTGGAATCAGCCGTTAAACGCTATGCCAAATCAGTTGGACTCCACATCCTTCAACCCCCGCGATTGAAACGTATAGAATTTTTGGATGAATTGCGTGCATTGAACGCCGATCTACAAGTAATTGTCGCCTTCCGCATGCTACCTGAGGTCGTGTGGAACATGCCACCACAGGGATCAATCAACCTTCATGCTTCGCTTCTTCCAAATTATCGGGGTGCTGCTCCGATCAATTGGGCCATCATCAATGGGGAGCTTGAAACGGGCTTGACCACCTTCAAATTAAAACACGAAATTGACACCGGTGATCTCATACATCAGCTCAAGGTTCCTATAGAACCAAATGATACTGCCGGTGACTTGCATGATCGTATGATGGGATTGGGTGCGGAATTAGTCTTAAAAACTGTTGGTGAAATAGCTGCAGGGGAAGTGGTTGAACGACCCCAAGTCGAAAATGATATTTCGCATGCACCGAAAATTTACCATGAAGATTGTAAAATTGACTTCAACAGAACAGTACAAGAAGTCCATAATTTTATCCGTGGCCTCAGCCCTTACCCTTGTGCCTGGGCTGTCCTGGATGCCTTACAATTGAATGTAATTCGTACCGAAATTGTGCAGGATCGTGCAGTTCCGGACAACTCGATTCAGCCGGGCACCATCGACCTAAGCCTTAAAGGACGAATGCATATTGCATGTACCGATGGATATCTGAACATATTGGAAGCGCAATTGGCAGGTCGGAAGCGAATGAAAATGAAAGATTTATTGAATGGGTACAGCCCTCACTCACCTGAGCTAACGTGACTCCGTTGCGGGAAGAGTCTGATGACATCGGTCACCTTATCGACAACGAACTTGATGATCTTGTCCTCAGGTAGTCCAATTGCCGATTGTGTCATTTCTTCCTTCTCTGCTTGCAAAGGTTGATTTTCAGATCGCACATAAAAAATCAGACCTAAAATCAATAGTGCAATGAACATAGGAAGTATTGGTAACTTTCTTTTTTTGGTTTCACTCATGAGGCTGTACAAAGATAACGTCCAAATCAGCGAAAAGGATGGCTTTAACAAAAAATTCACACTTGCCCCGCCAACTGCCTGACAATTTCCGGTGCATCATCAAAATTTGAATTATCCGGGCTCAGATTATAGATAAATTCTCCCTTGTGTAAGAAGTAAATTTGATCACATAGTCTTTTTAAGCGTTCAAATCGATGTGAGATGTACAATGTGGCCAAATCGGGAAATTCTTGCGATAGAACATCTAAGATTCGGTTCTGACTATCGCTATCCAGGGCTGACAATGATTCATCAAGGATGAGTAATTCCGGAGCCGGAATTACAGCCAGCGCACGAATCAGCGCCAATCGCTGCAACTCGCCGCCGCTTAGTGCCATAGAATTTCTTTCTAGCACATGACCGGGCAATCCGAACTTAGAAACCAAATCGTAGACCAAATCCGCATTGCGTTTATTGATAATCTGAGTACCAACCGCGCGTGAAGGATTAAACGAGCTGAACGGATCCTGAAAAACAATTTGAATTTTGGAAGGAGGCCGCCTATACAAAGTTTTGAAGGAATATGTGGATGGAGTCGCGCCTTGAATTTGACCTTGAGACGGCTTGAGCAGACCACATAAAATGAGAGCAAGTGTAGTTTTTCCCGATCCTGATGCTCCCATGATTCCCAGACGTTGGCCTCTTATAATCTGTAAGCTTATATGGTTAAGCGCCCAGGCATCTGCCGGTGTTCGTTTCAGAGCAAATTTGGCTTGATACTGCTTTCCTACATTATCCAGTGATATAATTTTAGACTGCTCCCCATCAACTATCGCGTCACCCCTGGCTTCCATGTTGAAACGCATATCATCATTTGTAGACTTCTGATGTTCGCTTATTTGCCCCTGGTCCAGATGCCAAATTCGATTGCACTGCACCAGGCTTCCGGGCGGCTCATGCGAAATCAATAACAGACTCGCATTAAATTCCTCCAGGTAATCAGATAGACAATCAGCCACAATTTTTGATGTTGGCCAATCCAAGTGCGCAAAAGGTTCATCAGCGATAATTAATTCAGGGTTTCGGATCAAGGCGGATATGGTGTATATCCTTTGTAGTTGTCCGATAGAGTACTCATGAGGATATTTGATATCGATTGAATCTTCATCGCCCAATTGCATTCGTTGCCAGAATTTCAAAATTAACTCATTGGCCTCATTTGGGTTTAATTTATCAGAAACTAATTCCTTTAGCTGCCTTCCGCAAGTTAAATTCGGATTAAAGTATGCTCGGGGCTGTTGAAATATATAACCAACATGATTTTTACGAAGATGAATCCAATCGTTCACTTTCAATGAACTAATATCGAAGTTAAATTCAATATCACTTTGACTAGAAAAAAAACCAATTAAACTGAGTCCAAAAAGTGATTTCCCTACCCCACTCTGACCTTTAAGATGAATAATATCCCCTTTATTAATGGTCAGATTCTCAACGCGAAACAAAACACGGTCACCAAGACAATAGGAAAGTTTATGTATTTGGAGAACAGGGATCATGCCGTCAGATACCGTACTTTATCCACCATGGGTTTACGCTCACCTACGGGCCAACTTTTTGAAAAACTACCTATATAAAACAAACCCATACATCGTTCTCCATCATTCAGTTGGACAAAGTCATCTACATGGCTCAATAAAGCCGGTGTACTCCAATAACATCCAACGCCCTGACTGGCACAGCCTAACCACATATTATGCACGCTCATGGCTAAAGCAGCTATTTCTTCCCATTCAGGTACGCGCTCCTCTTTATCTCTTTGCATGCATACGAGCAGCACATATTGGCTTTGCTCACACTTATCTTTTATCTTTTTAAACTTATGTGTACTGTATTTTTCCTCGGCCGTCACTTCCCGATACTTTTCTGCTAAAAAGTCTCCTAACCTCGTCCTTGCTTCACCTGAAACAACAACATATCTCCAAGGCTCCGTTCGTCGATGTGTCGGTGCCCAATTTGCCAATTCCAATAATTGATCTATGAAATCCTGTGAGATTTCCTTTTTATCATATTGCACAGGAAAAATAGCCCGCCTCGACCTGATAATATGTGAAAGAATCTCAAACTCACTCTTTTCCCTCATATTGTTCAGTTTGTCGCTTCGGCAATAAAATTATTAAAATCAGACATGGCCTTGTAGTGGTCCATCACATGACCTAATAAATCATTATTCAATACGAATTTTGTTCCTTTGTGTTTTGCCATACAGTAGTACTGTTTCATAAATATTTCCGGCACGTCGTCAGCAAAGGGTTTAAATTCCTTCGGTAATATTTTATTTTTCTCACCTTCGACTCCTTCAGGAAAAAATGATTTGAATTTTTTGGCATTCAGAATTTTCCGATAAGCTTTTGGATCCTCAACTATTGTTGATCGAATTTTGATAAGATTGGACTTTCCCGGCTTGTAAGAGCCTCCAACGACAAAATGCTCATCAGCACTAAGTTGCAAATACAACCCGGGTATTTGCATATTCTTTCTACCTCCTTTAGAAACCACCGCCCCTACATGTAACTTATAGGGCGATTTATCCTTACTAAATCTGATATCACGGTTTATCCGAAAAACACTATTTTTCACTTCCAGATTCAGATCTCCCTCCAATTTTCCAATCTCAATGATCATATCCTGCACAAACGCATAAAAGGGTTTCTTTACGTCATTTTCGTAGGACTTTTTATTTTCATGAAACCATTCCCGATTATTGTTGGCACCTAAATTTTTAAAAAAGTCGGTGAAATTTTTAGTGAAGTAACTCATAAGCTAATTATTAATTACTAGTCATATTGTCTGTTTTGGTCGGATCCTTTGGATACTCAATCCGCACATGATAAATGTTTCTGAGTAAGGATTTAAATACACGTTTACATGTTGCCAAATCGCTAAATGAAATATCGGCTTCGGCCAGTTGGTTTTGTTCAATTTTACCTTTTACAATATTATCTACTAAATCGTCAATATCCTTACCAGTCGGATTTTTAAGACTTTTCGATGCAGCTTCTATACTGTCGGCCATCATCATCACAGCCTCTTCCTTGGATTTTGGCAGAGGTCCGGGATATTGAAAATCTCCCGGGTCGACAGTTTCATCAGGGTGTTGGCTCAGGTAATTTCGATAGAAATATTCTGTGCGCGTTGTGCCATGATGCGATTTAATGAAATCAATCAAAATACTTGGCAGCTTCGCTTTTTTTGCCATCTTTTCACCCTCAACGACATGTGCAATAATTTTCTGAGCACTGATTTTATCATCTAGCTTGTCATGAGGATTTTCTCCACGTTGATTTTCAATAAAGTATTCGGGTTCATTCATCTTCCCTATGTCGTGATATAATGCTGCAGTTTTAAGTAACAAACTATTCGCCCCAATGGCATCAGCTGCAGCTTCACCCAAATTGGCAACTTGTAAAGAATGTTGAAAGGTACCAGGTGCTTTTATAGAAAGATCGCGCAACAATGGTCTGTTCAAGTCTGAGAGTTCGGCAAGTTTGATGGAAGACGTATAGCCAAAAATGCCCTCAAGAAGAGGAATCATAGGATAAGCCAACAAAGTCAGTACGCCGGCCACAACGAAGAAAACCAATGGCTTCAAGTTCATTTCTGTGAAATTGCCACTCGAGATAAGTTCCAAGCCCAGATACCCGAGCACATAGGTCAGAAAAATAAAAAAGATCGAAGAGAAAAACCTATTCCAATACCGTGTTTCTTTTACTGTTAGTACAGCAACAATTCCCGCCAGAATCTGCAGGAAAGTAAATTCATAACCCTCACGAGACAAAAATGAAACAACTAAAATAATCACAATATGTGTGAATAGTGCCAATCGATCTGAATAGAAATTTTTTACGATTATTGGCACGATACAAAATGGAATCATATAGGCACTAAGATTAGGTGTGCTTTCAACCACTGTTATTAAAAAACTAAATAATACCGGCCACATCAGCATAAATGCCAGGCTGCTATATTTTTGAAATACCTCAGTAGCATGAAATTGCAGATATAAAAGATACACGCCAATAATTAAACTCGTAAGAATTAAGAACCCTGCAAAAACTGTCCATCGACGTGCACTACCCCCTACTTGTTCATTGTAATGCGCCTCGTAGGAAGATATTTTATCGAATGCGGCCTTCGTTATTAAATCCGACCGTGAGACAATAAGATCGCCCTGAAGAACAGCCCCTTTATTTTCGTTTATACGATTCAATGCATCGGATTTAAAACGCTCGTTTAAATCCTTGTCAAAGATGATATTCGGTCGAACAAAAGACTGGGCTAATGTGGTAAGCAATCCATCCTCCTTTAGACGTAAGATTCTTATCGAATCGGCTAACGCAATTTGTGCCTGATCCAGTGTAAACAAGTTGGAATGGCGCGAGATTTGGGGTCGCTCATTCCGAACTAAATTTATAAATTCAACGCCGGTAGCAGGTAAATCACTTTCAATAACTCCTTGCTCAAAAACATCTCGCAAGGAATTAGACACAAGGCGTTTGTATCTACTCCCATTTTCAATAAATGCATGATCCGGAATATCATTTTTTAGTCGTTCAATTTCCAGGTCCAGACGATTTTTAAATTTGTTGATTTGTGAGGTACCGACGGCCTCATCAAATAAATAAAAAGGATAGATGTCTTTTACTATTTCAGTACGTTCATTTTCGAGTTCTTCTGCCGACTTTTTTATCGAATAATCAAAAGGTGAAACCAGGTCATCATATCGCCAAAAATCACCTAAATTATATTTGTATTGAGTATGTACGTTATTTGGAAATAACCATGCAATGAAGGCTATCACAAATAGGGCTAAAACATATTTTAATACGTTTGAATTCATATTACTCATGTTCTTAAATTATGTTTAATCGGAATCCATTTAACTTCCTCTTGTCCTTCCACATGACCCAACCAGCGACTTAAGACAAAAAAGTAGTCTGACAATCTGTTCAGGTAGACGATTAATGTTTCATTGACTTCTTCTTCTTGAGCCAGAGCGACAACCAGGCGCTCAGCTCTACGGCAAACCGTGCGACAAATATGTGTATGAGCATTTTTTTGAGAATTTCCGGGAAGTACGAAATTTTTTAAGTCCGGTAGGTCCAGATTCAAGCGGTCAATTTCGCTTTCAAGTTCTTCAACCAGGTCTCCATCTATCCGGGGAAGTTTCAAATTTTTATCCGGGACTGCGGCAAGGTGAGCTCCAATGTCAAATAATCGACTCTGAATTGAACGTAAAAACTCGACCAGGTCCGGTTGCGAAAGCTCAACGATCAACAATCCTAAAAATGAATTCAGCTCATCAACGGTTCCGTACGACTCAATACGCAATGCGTATTTGGGGACTCGTTTGCCTCCGAAGAGACCGGTTGTTCCATCATCACCGGTGCGCGTATAAATTTTCATAGTAAAATTCTTATGCTTCAAATATACTAACGGTCAGAACAACCTGATCACCGCATTGATTTATTCAGCTGCCGGCAGTTGCTCCTGTCCTTCAGTCCGCACGCCATTATTTGTCCTTGTATCTGATTCAACTCGACCATCACGAAGCTTGATTATGCGGTGCGCATGCGCGGCAATATCAGCTTCATGTGTCACCACGATAATCGTCTGACCAGCTTTATGCAACCGATCGAGTATAGCCATGATCTCCAATGAAGTCTTTGAATCGAGATTTCCTGTGGGTTCATCAGCAAGTATGATAGCCGGATCATTGACAAGTGCTCGTGCAATAGCCACCCGTTGACGTTGCCCTCCGGACAATTCATTCGGATTGTGTGTTGCCCGGTCTGCAAGACCGACTTGTTCAAGAACCTCTTCGGCCCGCTCAATTCTATTTTTCTTGTTGATTCCAGCGTATATAAGAGGAAGAGCAACATTTTCGAGAGCTGAAAGCCTGGGAAGCAGGTTAAAAGTCTGAAAAACAAAGCCAATCATGTGATTTCGAACTTCTGCGAGTTCAGAATCAGGCATATTACTGACGTCTTCGCTTTTTAACAAATAAGATCCGGATGTAGGACTGTCAAGGCATCCGAGCAAATTCATCAGGGTTGATTTTCCTGAACCGGATGGTCCCATCAACGCGACGAAGTCATTCGTATGAATGTCCAGGGTGACATCCTTCAAGGCATCTAGTTTCTGAGTGCCCATGATATAGGTCTTGGTCAGATCAGTTATCGATATTAAGGGATTCATATTATTAGTCGTTGTTGGCAGCAAAGTATACTCAAAACGACAATTGACCAAATCTATTTGACGAGTCAAGCCCATTCATCGTTCAAGTTTATTTTTTATCGGGTGCAAAATAAGTATAGTTGTCTTGCCAATCCAAGTCGTTTAACCAATAGATTTTCTTATTTTCATGCCCGTATGGCGACAGACAAAATCAATCCAAAATATATCGCTGTTGCGGGTAATATTGGGGCGGGGAAAACAACACTTTGCGACAAACTGGGACAACACTACGGCTGGCAGGTTCAATATGAAGATGTGGCTGAGAATCCTTATCTCAACGACTTTTATCATGACATGAATCGCTGGTCATTTCATCTTCAGATTTACTTTTTGAATAGCCGTTACAGGCAAATTCTGGATATCCTCGCAGGCGGAAAAACCATCATTCAAGATCGGACAATCTATGAAGATGCCAGAATTTTTGCACCAAACTTGTTTGAAATGGGTTTGATGAGTAAACGTGACTTTGAAAATTACAGTACGCTGTTCAACATCATGACCGAGCAAATCAGTGCTCCCGACATTCTCATCTATCTGCGCGCAAATATTTCAACACTGGTATCCCACATTCATTCACGCGGAAGAGATTACGAAGGCAATATGAGCCTGGAATATCTCAAACGATTAAACAAAAAATATGAGAAATGGATATCTGAATATAAAGCAGGACCCGTTCTTATTATTGATGGAGACAATCTCGACTTTTACAATAAACCGGAAGATTTTGGCCAGGTGGTCGAACAAGTCGACGCTCAATTGCATGGACTATTTTAACCACTATGACCTCCACCATATCTGAACACTACGATGAACTCCTAAAACAACTAAAGCCATACAAAGCTTCTGTTGTGGCGGTCAGTAAACGACAGCCACTTGAAAAAATTCAAACATTATACGATTTAGGTCATCGGGACTTTGGCGAAAATCGAGTCCAGGAATTTCTGGAAAAATATCTTCAATTGCCACAAGACATTAAATGGCATCTCATAGGTCATTTACAAACGAATAAAGTGCGCTCCATCATTGGTAAAGCGCATTTAATCCATTCAGTCGATCGACTTAAACTTGCGCGAAAAATCAATGAAGAGTCGTCAGTTATCAACCGCCGGACGCCTATTTTGCTCCAATTGAAAATTGCGCAAGAAGAATCAAAATTCGGGTATAGTTTTGAAGCACTAAAAAGTCAACTGAAAGATGGCACCTACGATGCATTTGAATATCTGGATATCCGGGGGGTAATGGGCATGGCCACGTTTACTGAAGACGAAAATCAAATCCGCCAGGAATTCAATTTGTTACGTATGTATTTTTACGAGCTTAAACAGGAGTTTTTTCATTCGTCAACATCGTTTAAAGATATTTCTATGGGTATGTCGGGTGACTATCCTATTGCATTAGAAGAAGGTGCTACCATTGTGCGTATTGGATCTTTGATATTCGGAAAACGAATGCCCTGATTTATTGATTAATCCAACAAATTTCCAGCTCAGCGCCAATTACTTCTGCAGCTTTTCGTCAATCTTTTCCACAATCCATCGCCTATCTCCCAGGTTTGCTTTATTCTGAATCTCTTCTCTTAGCACTTCTAATTTCTTTTTATCACGTCGGTTAAGCTTACTTAATCGTTTGGTGAAGTTGATCAGGTTTAAATAATTTTCTCTTCTTTTTTGAGGAATTTTTGCTGTATTTCTTCGAAGGAATGCTTTAAAACTGTCAAGAAAACTAAACAATGCTTCAATTTCGTCAAGATCATAATACGTGGCAAGGAGCATGGCCTTAGAACTCAAGTTATAAGAGAAATCCTCAAACTCAACTTGATTTAACAACGAAATGACTTCTTCATGGTTTTTTTGATACCAATGAAGTCTAGCAGAATTAAAAATTACAGCATTTTCACGATGTTCATCATCCAATTTATCTGCATAGTTCTTAATAAAATTATTACACCAGTCATATTCTTTTAACCGCAGTGCCACCAAGACTATTGTCTTAAAAATCCAGGGATTAAAACCTTGTTGTGTGAAGAAAAATTCTTGATTCAACACATAATTATACATATGAAACAACTCTTCAAGATATTCTGCCCGATCTTCATTCAGCCAACCAATTAAAAAGTTCAAAGTAGAACGAAATATTGTATTTGCTTCAGGCGCAGGAAACAAATTAATATGGGTTAATAATAATTCTTTAAGCTCTTTGAAATATTGGTCGTCATTTGTTTGATAGAGCTTTGCGATTAAATATAAAATTCGGATTTGAGGTGTATCGGGATATGGATTATCCTCAATATGCCGGAGTATTTCATCTATAAACAATAAATCATATTCCAAATTCACGATCCGCTTTTGACTCATAGCCGTCATGTAAGACATGAGTTTTTGTGCGATGTAAAACTTATCCAGATTTTCTATGATGCGCTCAACATTCAATTTTTGAGCTCGGTTATCGGCTTCCAGAATGACTTGATGATATCGCTCGATTTGATAGACATCAAATAAAAAATCGATACCCTTTGAATCCTGGCTTTCTGTTAGCCTGCGTGCAATACGCAAAGAAGAGTTGTACAAGTTTTCTACCCTTCTCCCCGAAACGGTTTTCATTAGATACGCAGCTCCTCTGAGTGGATTTGAATCGAATTCCTGCTGTGCAAGAAATCGCTCAACATGCTTGAGCAAATCTGAACAATACTTCCTAAATCGGGTATCATCGAACTTACGCTGTTCACCCAAAGCGATCCAAACCTCTGACTTTGTCAAGTCAGATTTCGACCTGGTCAGCTCTATGACCAACTCTGCCAGATCAGTCATAGCCTTGGTTTTGTTAAAATAGGGTGAGCGTAGGAAGTTGAGAAAGTCCCGGATTTCCCCCTTTTCTAAGGCAGCAATGACTTGGTAAACTTTTGTGGTTTTCATCCTATCTTATTCATAAGCAAGATAATAAACATTTTTTTTTATCTTATTTGACCTCAAGTACCATGTTGGAAGTCAATACATTGAATCGATCTTATTAAATAAAAGTTTAATATCATATCTAAATATTACTTATAATTCCTTTCTTAATTTGAAGTTTTAAGACTACATTTGTATACGACGGTAAGACGTAAATACATGACTAACATCCAAATAGGCCGTAAGGTAGGCAGATTCCTTGCGCTTTTTGCGCTTTTGTTGACCTGGACAACAGTTCAGGCCCAGTTTGGTGCGTATGAACGTTTTGCCGAAGTTTTGGTCAATTCCACTTATAATTCTTCCGATCAACCGATTTTTTTGCCAGGACATTCTAATCATTCTGCAATCGTTACGCAGTCTGGGAATGGAACCGTTTCTCCTATTCTAAGTCTCGGTGGTGGCACACTTGAATTAGTGATCGATTACAGCCCAGATCCGGACTTTGTGGGCCTGGATACCGTCGTAGTTGAAGTAACCGTCGGTGGTCCTCCTATTCCATTGGCCAACATTTATTATGCACAGTTCGTCCTTCACGTCATACCGTCAATTGTGACCACAGAGGAAGACTATTATACGGTTGTAAAAGGAAGTACAGCGAATTATTTGCCAGTTGATTCAAATGATTCATCCACCGCCACAGGCCTGACATTACAAGGTATTCCGGCGTGCATGGGTGGCGTTGTGAATCTGGACAATGATTCGCTGTACTACAGCCCAAATGCAGATTTTGAAGGCATGGCGTATCTCACGTACATCGTCTGTGATTCTGTCGGAACTTGCAGATCTGAAGTCGTCAATATTTGTGTTGTCGATACAGTTAGTGTTACACTTTCTGATACAGTTACCTTAACCACTGCAGTGACAGATCATCTGACAGAGTTTTTACCTTCATCAGACTTCTATTCAACTCTGGAACCACAGCATGGAACCTTGGAGTTTATTCCTAACTCCGATGCGGTCATTTACCATCCGGGCTTGTCTGTAGGAATGGATCATTTTGAAGTGAGTGATGGAAATTCCATCCGCTTTTATGAAGTCGATGTTCTTCAAGATCAAGTAAACTCTTTTGTTTTTGATGACTATGTGTATGTCGTTCCATCTGATCGCATCGAATTCAATGTTAAAGCCAACGACAGGACCGGTAATTTTTTAATCGGCTCATATTCCCAACCCGATCATGGTACGCTGACTAAAATTGGAAATGGACAATTCGCCTATGTGGCGGATAGCAGTTTTACGGGATTAGTCACATTTGAGTATGAAATCTGTGCTTTGCAAAATTGTGAATCGGGTGAAGTTTTTATCACGATCAGTGAATTTGAACCAACCTCAACAATTGAAACACACGAACTGACAGGATTAAAAAATCAAGACTTGATCATTAATTACGACGTTCCGGTTAATGACTATGAATTTAATCTTTCCAGCCCGGCCACAAATGGCGTAGTGATGATTCATGCAGGACTTGACACATTGTCACAAGGCTGTGTCAACAGTATAGGTCATTTCATGATCACATATACACCAGATTCAGGATTTGAAGGATTTGACGAGTTCACATTGACTTATTGCTCTTCGGGAGATTGTACCGATGTTGTAGTTTCTGTAGAAGTTATTGAGGTGGTTATATATGATACCTGCATGTGTCAGGATCAATGCGTTTGGCCCGGGGATGTAAACTTTGATGGCATTGTCAATATGGGTGATCTGGTTTCACTAGGTCAGGTGATTGGTGATGTTGGTGTAAACCGGGCATATCCTGATCCATCTGCATGGTATGGTCAATATGGAGACGACTGGCAAGTAATTCTACGACCGGAGCATCTGGCAGATGAAAAGCATTGTGATACGGACGGTGATGGTATTGCGAGCATTTCGGATACGATAGCAATTTCTACCTTTTACGGAGCGCATCACACACTTATTCCTACGCAAGAGGTTACAATTAAACCCTATGCTGTAGGTCTTGAGCTCGATATTGATTCAATACCCGCCATAGGAGACACGATAACTGTATTCATCACGATTGGAAATTCCTCCGTACCTGCACGGAATCTATCCGGAGTAGCACTGAACATCTCGTTCGATCCAAATACAATCGATACTTCTTATACTCAAATTTCAGTTGTCAACGAAAATTGGCTCACACGGGAAGGAATGCCGCTTTTCATGAATAAAAATGATCGAGTGAACTTTGAACTGGGGCTATCCAGAATTGACAAAGAGAGTCCGCACGGTTATGGTCGTGTTTTCGCGGTGGATATCATTATCGATGACGATCTCGATGGATTGAAACCTTTGGATGATGAAATTCCAATAAACATTTTCGTTCATGACATAGTTGGTCTCGATGGAAGTGGAAGAACTTTCATGATCCCTGATCAACAATTGAAGTTAATGGCCCGAGTCGAAGATGCTAAACACACAGAGACAGCGCAAGAGAGCTTCAAGGTATTTCCAAATCCTGTTCATGATCAGCTCACAATAGAATTGGAACATGTGAATGTTCTCAGTTATACCATACAGAATATTCAAGGGCAAACGATGCAAAGCCAGATTATGCCAGATGCAACACCACTCTCAACCGTGTCTACATCGAGCTTACCAACCGGCATTTATGTACTCAAGCTGCAAACAACGTCCGGACCGAAGGCCGCAAAATTCCTCAAAATAGACTAGCAGCCCGTGTCTGTTATCGTAACGGATAGTAACTTTTCATAGGTTCCCTGGTCATTATTTCACTATCTTAGTCTTCATATAATCTGACAATGAAGGACATTAAAAAATACGATCTAACGAGACAGGAGTTTTTCGGACTTATGATGATCTACGCGGCCAACATAGACGGAATAGAGCATAAAGACGAATTAGATATCATCAGAGGGTCTATTGGCAAGGAGACATTTGACCGATGCTATACAATCTATGGTTCTATGACTGATTATGAGCTTATTAATTACTTCAGAGACAACAAAACAGCTTTTTTAAAATCTGACATGGATGAGAAGATTTTTCTGTCTGAACTGAAGACTGTGATTTCAGCTGATCATCATGTTGATATCATGGAAAAAACGCTTCTATTGGCAATCAAAAAGATTCTGAGAGAATAAAAATTTCATTGTTTACTATACAAATTTGACCATTTTCTATATAAAGCATTATATTTCAATGATTTAATGAGAACTTAGTTATCAAATTCCAGAACCATGAAAAATTCTATACTTACTTCAATTGTGCTAGGAATCATGCTCGCTATGACTCCTACACTAAATGCACAACTCTCAGTTCAAATCAAATTAGGTGTAAATGGAGATGATGTGAATGTCTATTGGCAAGCAGAAGATCAGGCCGATGTAGAGCAATTCATTCTTCATCGTTCAACCAATGGGAGAAACTTTGATTTAGTTACGATTCGAGACGGCAATGGTGATAATATGGCCATCTATACACATGATGATCTTGATTTGGCAAATGGCACGTATGCTTATAGACTCCAAATTTTGTATAAAGATGGATCGGAGGAACTGCTCGGATATGAGATCGTCTCAGTCAATGTTCTACCGACAATCATCAATACCGGATTGTTCCCGGATGCGATCAGATTTGATCCAATCAATTAGTGATCATAGATCAACCCGTTCCAGGTCCAGTAAGATAGATATTAGCCTTGCCTCTCGGTGAGCGGTTAGGTTATTTGAGCTATTGTATGATGAGTTATTTGGTCTTCCCGAAATGAAGCACCCAATATGGGCCTAGTTTGGCAAATCCTACGTCTTCAAATCGATCATCCATTAGAAGTTGACAATGGGTCTCGCTATCAACCCAGGCATCCAGCACTTCGTCGATTGACTCATGCCCAAATGCCAGGTTTTCACCCACGACATGCCAGCGATATCCGACTTTATCGATGCGCTGTCCAATATTGAGGCCATAACTTGAAAAATGATTGAGACGACGTTGTCTGCGAATATCCCGTGCATGATTGTACGCTGATAGCGCCAGCAAATCATTATACCCTACCAATCCGGCAGCGGATAAAAACTTTCCGCCGCAATGGCACCCTTCCTGACGAATCGAATTAATGGCCTTAACAAAATCTGAATTAAAACTCTGGCCGATCGCCGGCAAAATCCCAATGAATAGAAGTAAAATGCTGATAACTAAATTACGCGTCACAGTCCATATAATGTTAATAATGGTGCTTTTAGTGTACAAACAAATATAAAAAGATATTTATCTGTGTAAAAAAGAACTTGATTATGCGGAAATTAGTAATCCGGACTTTGGCCTGAACCTTCACATATTCGATCTGCTCAACACCCCGAGATAAGTTCTTGCAAATAGACATAAAAAAAGAGGCCGGGTTTTAGAAACCCGGCCGCTTCTTATTTTAGGAGAAATCTATTTTATTTCTTCAAAGATAAATTCAGGGTAGCCGCGGAGTCCATTGTCATTCGTCATTTGTGTAAATAGAACTTTAAACGCAGTGCCACCATCGTCCTCAACGATGTAAAATCGGTCAGACTTTGGTGCTGTAATGGAACCGGGTATTTGTGGATTTGCCACGGTTCTCCAATCAGTACCAATCGCATTAATATTTTCATTATAAACTAATGCAGCCAAACTCTCGGTAGAAAACAAATTGTACTCAGAGAGTACATCACCTGTTACTTCCACCGTGGCGACTCGCACCCCATTTCGATTAGCAAAAACGAAATCATTCACAACGTACGGCACGGGATAGCCACTTACAAAAAAGCTGAGTACATGATCTGTATAGGTAGAAAATGCAATATCCCATTCTTCTTGCTCAGGTTCTATTTCAACCACGCCATTATCCATGCTCAAGAAAGTGAAATTATAGTCGCTGTCTTTGTCAAATAATACGGTCGTTCCAGTAGGATCATCCAAGTCGCCATAGGTAACCTGATAACCATCATTATTTCTTATCGTCAGGATTTTTACAAATCCACGAAGGGACCCGTCACCATTTTTACCACGATTAACAATATACACCTTGTTATTAGCCGCCACAGCATCCACTTCTTCAATTGCCGTTTTACTCAAATCCCCACTAGGATCATCAGCCCAGGTAGCGGTCTCTGCAAACCATGGTGGTAACACTTGACCGACAAGGATTCCAAATAAGGCATCTGTATTCATCACGCCTCCTAAAAACCCGAAGGTATCAGCAGAACTGACAGCAGAGAAATCGGTTTCGTCGGTAGGAACAGCAAGCATTCCATTCGATCCATTTAATACAACACGAAATTCTGCACCATTATGGAATCCAAAATCCCAATTGCTTCGTGGTGAAACTGTAGAGCTCTTTGCATTCAAATCCACATAGACTTGATTCATTTGATCAGGGCCACCAACTTCAGGTGCAATAGTACCCATGACTGCAGGAACTTCCACAATTGTTCCCTCATCATCGTCACATGCCACAAATATGGAGGCTGCGAAAAACATAAATAAAAAGATTCTGAAATTCATAATACTGTGTTTGTTATTTTAAGTTAAAAGAATAATTTAATCTGAAAAATCCGGATCGACCGTAGCCAATAGGCACATCACCTCCACCTGCATGATAGTTTTTATCATCTACCACTTTTATCCACTCGACGTCAAATAAATTTTTAACACCTGCACCTATTGATAATTGATCCGAGAATTTATATTGCAAAAGCACATCCATGGTCATGTAGCTGTCACTATTGACCAATTCCGGTTTTTGCTCTGAGCCAATGTCAACAAGAACATAGGTAGGTTCCTTCCCATTGTATTTAAAATTGCTGATCAACCGAAGCGGTGTATTCATAATATAGGACTTGATTGCTCCGGTAATTTGCATTGAATACAAATAATCTTCAGTCGCATAGGAACTCGAATATTGATTGTTTTGAGCAATAAATCCGGCTCCTGCAGAAACCTCAATCTTATTAATTAATAATTGCTGGGTAAAACTTAAGCCAAATGCCTTATACAAGTCATTATTCAATAATGTTGTAATAGACGGATCGTTCAAGTCCTGAGCAAACGTTATTTGGTCTTTTACCTTTGTATAAAAAAATCGAGAACTAAATTTTTGTTTTGCCTCAATATTAAAAAGATGTGTTGAGGTGTAGGACAGATCCAAATAATCCGACTCTTCAGGCATCAAATCCGGATTTCCATAAATTGTATGGCTATTATCCACAAATTCAAAAAACATCTCGCGCAAAGCAGGTGCTCGAAACCCTCGTGCATAACCACCTCGTAAGGATGCATTATCCGAAATTTTATACAACACATGAATCGAAGGGATGATCGGCGATGAGAATCTGTTATTATATGCCCATCTCAATCCGGGCTTAATGGTAACATCTTTCAGCAAGTTATATTCCGCAGTTGAAAAAAGCGCAGCTTCAATCGAAGACCGACTCGATTCCTCCAAAATGCGACCTCCATCCGTGAAGTCATATTGAAAATCTAATCCTGATTTAATTTTCAACCGCTCTCCCGCTGTTGTTGTATAATGCGTCCAGAGTGAAAAATTTCTAAAAACAGATGTATTCTGTGCGCCTTCAGCCATAGATAACGTTGAAACATCCGTATACAGGTCGGTAATAAATGTATTCTTAATTCGCTTGTAGTCCGAGTATGAAACTTTTGCATCCATTCGCCCAATTCGATCAAAATACTTTCCAAAAGACAAATGCTGATTCCAACGTCTAGCTTTATAATGATCGTCCGTTGCCCTATTTTTTAGCGGGCCTTCTGCTATACCCAGGTTGTCAATCCAATCATGATAAAAGGACACGCGATACGAAATGTCGGCTTTATTGATTTGAGTCCTTAGCTTAATATCACCAAATACCTGACTCTTTGGATCCCATTCAGTTGCTCGCGAATCTCCATCGAGGTATACAGCACCACCTATTTGTTTGTATTCTAAAGTAGCCGTGCTGGCAATGTGCTTTAGTAAATTGTTATTAAGAACAAGCGAAAGGTCATGCACACCTTCATCCCACCCGTAGGCCGAACCCATGGATTCCTCCTGCAATTTTAATCCAAGATTTGGAGTTGTGGTGTGCTTTTTTGTAATGACATTCACCACGCCTGCTAAGGCATTGGACCCATATTCAACCGACATCGGTCCCTCAACGATTTCAATTCTTTCGACATTGGACAGATTGATTTGGCTAACATCAAATTCCAATGCCGTTCGCCCTGCCATTGGCATTCCATCCAACAGAATTTTTACGTTGTTCCCGCCAATTCCAAGAAAATTTAATTGATTGCCATTCGTATTCTGATCTCGATCAAGCTTCAAGTTTTGAGAAAAACTCAACACTTCTGACAGGTCGCTACCGGCCATCGCAGTAATATCTTCATGTCCGATTGAATTAACTCGATACACAGAATTTTGAGCAGACTGGGCAAAATATTGACCGGTAACAACGATACCTTCAAGATTTAGATTTCTTGGTTCCAATAATATCGCTCGCTCACCAGGCTCATCAATTATTAATTGCTCATGATCATAACTTAGATGTTGGATTATAACTTGAAAGGGAATTTCAGTGTCTTCAATCAAAACCTGCCCCTCTTCATCAGTCGTATAATAATCCGTATTGGATTCATTTGAAGCAACTTCAATGACGGCATCTACAATTTCGACGCCTGTTATCTTATCGCGTAACTCCATTAAAACCTGACCTTGTGCATGAACATCAAGGCTCAGGCAAAGACAAAGAATTGTGGCACCTACTGTATAAAAGTTTCGAAGCATAAAAACCATCACTGAACAAAGGTATTATCTTAACCAAAGCGTACACCCACGGTAGGTCATTCGACAGATTGACCGTTGTCAGTTTTTTAGAATAAAAACATATTAACCTAATTACATGCATTTTATGTATTATGTTAATTCATATGTGTTAGTCTGCCTTCCAACTTTTTACAATTCTATGACAATTGCCCGGTCAATATTCTACCATAGATCCTCGGATACCATTTCCCTCGATTGATAGGTGGACTTGAGGTCAATCAGACATCGATGATCAAGTCCAGGCGAAATAAGAAGTTTTAATTATGCAATTCTTACCTTTCTAGCATCTTACTATTAAATAAAAGATATCAACATGAGAAATACCATGCTGTCAATGGCAATATTACTATCACTCCTTTGTGCCTCAGGTTTACAAAGTTGCGATGACAAAACCAAGGGTTTGATCGACACGAAATGGACACTTGACAAAATTACCACCCAGTACGGACAAGTACTCATACCATCGAATTATTATACCGTATTAATCAAGGAGGCCAGCCTGCACTTAAAACTGGATGTGAATGCATGCCAGGTTACCTATTCGGTGGTAGACAAAAATACCATTCAAATAAATGATTCCGGAGCAGCATGTACGAAGGCTTGTTGCGATACTGATTTAGCCACGAATTTTGTTCAAATGCTTTCGGGGGAATTGTTGATTGAATTAGATGGAGACAAACTGTCATTAATTGGCCAGGATACTTTTTCTTTTCATCGCTGGACTGAAAAAGATGTAAAACAAGAACTTGACAAGGAGTACTTGACAATTCGACGAACCGGATGCTTTGGCACTTGCCCTATTTATGAAATGACCTTATTCAATAATGGATCAGCAAATTTTACCGGGAGAAGATTCGTCAATATCAAAGGAAAAGCTACACATTCATTTGATGCCGCTAAAATGACCGGATTAATGGCCCGAGCAAAACAACTTGATTTTGCTTCCTTGCAGAAAGTATTTGACAATCCCCAAATCAGTGACATGGAGTCTGTATTTATAGAATATGGTGGGATCACGATTAAGGTGCGATATCGAATGGATGCGCCCAAGGAGCTATTGGAATTGATCCAGGATGTTCATCAGGTCGCCGTTGATGCAGGATGGGTAAAAGCTTAATCAGATGTGAACCAGTACGCCTCTTGAAGGGTTATACTATCATTATAGCGAACCGTAGATCACAATTTCATACAATCATCGAATAAAGTTGACTTTACGTCGATGAAAGATTTTTTTCGTTACAAATTGACTTAAATTTATACGAAATAACACATATCTATCATGAATGAATCATTAATGTTCTTACCAATTATTGGGATAATTTTATTCTTTATCCTGGTATTATTTCTTTTTACCGTCAAACAACAAAGTGCTGTTATACTTGAGCGCCTGGGAAAATTTCAGGGTGTTCGATTAGCGGGCTTACAATTTAAAATTCCATTTGTTGACAAAATCGTTGCTCGGTTGAGTTTAAAAATTCAACAATTAGACGTCATGGTCGAAACTAAAACAAAAGATGATGTTTTCGTAAAACTAAAAATATCTGTTCAATATCAGGTTTTAAAAGACAAAATTTACGATGCATTTTATAAGTTGGAAAATCCACATTCTCAAATTACATCTTACGTTTTTGATGTTGTGCGAGCCGAAGTTCCAAAATTAAAATTGGATTATGTTTTTGAACGAAAAGACGATATTGCTATTGCTGTAAAACGTGAATTGAGCGACGCTATGATTGACTACGGCTATGGCATTATTAAAACACTGGTCACAGACATTGATCCGGATGAACAAGTAAAACAGGCCATGAATCGAATCAATGCTTCAGAACGTGAAAAAACTGCCGCTGAATATGAAGCAGAAGCAGAACGTATTAAAATTGTCGCTAAAGCACATGCTGAAGCAGAGAGCAAGCGATTACAGGGAAAAGGAATTGCGGATCAAAGAAGAGAAATTGCAGCAGGATTGGAAGAGTCAGTAGAAGTATTAAATAATGTTGGAATTAACTCGCAGGAAGCTTCCGCATTGATTGTGGTAACGCAGCATTATGATACACTCCAATCTATTGGAGAACATACAAATGCGAATTTAATACTGTTACCTAATTCGCCTTCCGCCGGAGCAGATATGCTGAACAATATGGTCGCTTCATTCACAGCAAGTAGCCAAATTATGGAAACCATCAAGAAAAATAAGGAAGATAAAAAATAAGGTAATTACCGTAATTGAATGTGAAAGGAGTCAAAGATTGGCTCCTTTTTTTATTTGATTGAATTTTCCAATCGAACATCACAATGATAATTTAGAGAATTGTCTAAATTGATCTGGTCCAGATCCCACGTAAATAATTCGTGTCTTTAACACGCTGTCTTAATCTCAGCGAAATAACCAAAGATTCATCTTCCTTACACTAGAAGATAAGATTGAATCCAGAGCAACCGGAACAGATCTGCCAATTAATCGTCCCGTACCGGATAATCACCTCAATCATACCCTTATCAGCGTCAACAAATACTTATAGGGTTCGACACCTGAATTGGATGGAGAACATTAAGATCAAAATCATTATCTTAAACACTTTATTTTCTATTCACTAAAACAGGTATTATGGGATTATTATCGTGGTTTAAAAATTTATTATCTGGAGCCTCCGAGACAGCTTCAGGTGTTGGTGGAACAATTGTTGATAGCACAAAAAACGCAGCTGATATTGCCGGCGACGCAGTCGAAGCGGTGTCCGATGCCGGAAAAACTGTACTGGAAGGCGCAAAAGATGCTGGTGAATCCGTTCTTGACCGCGTAGGCGACTTAGCAGATAGCGCCGTTGATCTGGCCGGAGATGCTGCTGAAAATGTAGCAGATGCCGGAAGAACCGTATTTGAAGGTGCTAAAGATGTTGGAGGGGCTGTTATTGATAAAGTAGGTGATGTCGCAGAAGGAGCTGTAGATGTTGGAAAATCAGTCCTTGAAGGTGCAAAAGACGCCGGAGAAGCTGTCATAGATAAAGTAGGTGATGTCGCAGAAGGAGCTGTAGATGTTGGAAAATCAGTCCTTGAAGGTGCAAAAGACGCCGGAGAAGCTGTCATAGATAAAGTAGGCGATGTCGCAGAAGGAGCTGTAGACGTTGGAAAATCCGTCTTTGAAGGTGTAAAAGATGCCGGAGGAGCTGTCATCGATAAGGTAGACGATGTCGCTGAAGGAGCCGCAGATGTGGGAAAATCAGTCCTTGAAGGTGCAAAAGATGCCGGAGGAGCCGTCATCGATGAGGTAGGCGACGTCGCTGAAGGAGCCGCAGACGCAGTACGTGACACCGTCGATCACGTGGAAAAAGTAGGTGATTCAATTGTTGAAGAATCCAGAGAAATCAGCTCAGATATCCCTGACAAGATTGAGAATTCCATCGATGATATTCTGGATGAAACCACCGATGAAACGAAGAATACATAACAGATTTTGATGGCGTAAGCAGATTTTAGAGAAAGACCATCTGGCCAATTTCTAGGTAGTAAAAATAGCCAGTTCTATGAATAAAAATGTCATTCCTCCATTATTTTCCAGGGTCAATCTTATTTACCTGGCTTCACTCTTGATACTCATTTTTGGTATCCTGTTCGTTACAGGTAATCTTACCGCCGGTCCCCGGATGGTAGATGAAAATCAGATATTTAAACTACAAATTGAATTTGATGAGTTTGGATTTTTTGAAACACTCAACCGGGAATTAGTATCACGATTTGGAATGAACCGAATGTTTCCAGCCTACTGTATTCAAAAAGTATTATTAGCCAAAATATTTGGGACCAATTTGTTTTTTTGGTCATTTTATAATGGACTAATCTCTATCCTATCGGGTTTATTTCTTTTTCATGCCGGAAGACTGTTGAATTTCAATTATATCGCATCTATCTTATTGTCTTTGGTTACGATCTTGGGTGAGCACTCTGTCATCTGGTGGAGAATCATGCATGGTGAAGGTATTGGATTATTGCTTTTATCTAGTGGCCTCATAGTCCTACTTATCGGCTATAGAAAAAATAATAAGCAGATGGAATTATCCAGCGTTATCCTGTTCCTCCTATCGGCCCTTTCCAAAGAAAGTTTCATTCTTATTTTGCCTGCAATAGGCTTGTTCCGTATGGTCTTACCAGTATTCTATGGCAAGCCATTTAAACTTCTTGAAAGCCTGAAACAAAATCTTTATTTTCTCCTTGCGATTAGTTTGGCATTTTTGGGTCCCATCCTCGCAATAAAACTAATTATTAAAAAGACCTCATTTCATTATACAGGATGGATGGGTTTTGACATGGAAAAATTTATCACGATAATTCAACAATATATCGAGATAAACAATATCCTGTTTTTAATCTTAATCCCTATAATATTTTTCATTTTCCTTAAGGTTCAAAGAAAGAAATTATTGCTGAAACGTCAAATCATAATCAATCGCGTGATTGCGGCGACGGTCTTGTTTCTAGCCATTACCATTCCGCAACTTTTATTGTACATGAGTTCGGGTTATTTTGCCAATGATCGGGAAGCTGATTTTTTAAGATATCTTATCCCTTGTATTTTGGGATTATCTTTTTTCCTTGCAACAATTTTGGATACAACAGCAAAATCTACAAATGTAAAGTACTATTATTTATTGTTCGCCCTGATTGTGACATTACATTTACTAGAGAAATTTAGGGACACTTATGAGTCTGCTTCGGTTTATGGAGAACGCACGATAGCTATTACTGAATGGTTTGAGAGCATATCCGATCATGTTCCAAAGAACAGTAATATTGCTGTTGTTTTTCTGAATGGCTATCCAAATGGATACTCATTACAAGCGAGTTTACGAGTCTATTATATACTCAAAGAAGGATATGGTTATGATAATATATATTTTAACCACTATCCGCAGAAACCGACAATGGCACAGCAACGTCCTGCCATTCTGCAAGATGACACGAGATACCATGCTCAAAAAATGAAACACACGAATGAAATAAAATTTAAACAAGATCTTGGTGGCTTGATGTTTCTCAATTGGGGAGAAATTCGAGGGAACAGGCAAATCGTCGGAACTGAAATGGAAAGATATTTTATTCTGGAGAATAAAGGCTGGTTCGATCCCTCCAAGTATAGACGTGTCTCAAATAGACGTGGACACGTTTCCTACTATAAGAACAACTAATTTGATCTATTGCAATCAACAACCAAATAAGTACGAATACAGCCAAAAGTAAAACCTCTTCCAATCAACTTGGAAGAGATTTTAACTTGTCGGGATGAGAAGATTTGAACTTCCGACCTCACGCCCCCCAGACGTGCACTCTAACCGAGCTGAGCTACATCCCGAATTGAACTGGGCCAATATCCATTGTTGCAGTGCGCTTTGATCTCTAAACCCAGTTTTTCAAGTCCGGCAAAAATAGCTTAATTTCAAGGATTCTAAGTTTAATATCTAAAATTTATCGATATGCATCTCCACCCGTATTTAACGTTCAATGGCAGTGCAAAAGAAGCATTCGAATACTATGTCACCGTCCTGAACGGAACAATAACCATGTCATCGACTTTCAGTGAGAGTCCGATGGAAGTTCCCGACGAATACAAGGATCAAATCATGCACATACACATGTCTTTTGATGGCGGCGAAATGATGGCCTCCGACAATATGGCTGGCCAACCTGAAGCCCGTGGAAACAATGTTGCGCTTAGCCTGGCTGAACGGGATCCGCAACGAGCTGAGCGCATTTTCAAGCAATTGAGCGAAAATGGAAAAGTCCTTCAACCCTTTACTGAGGTCTTTTGGGGTGGAAAATTTGGCTTTTGTGAAGATAAATTTGGCATTCGATGGATGATGAGTTCGCAGTAAACCTTTCGTACCGATAGTTATCCGATTCAACCTTATAATTATTCACTTTGAAGATTCTTACTTTTGAATGACAACGACTAAACCGGAACTTGTACGTTATACCTTAGGATTCAGACCCGGATAAGCATGAAAACCAGGAACAGGGCCATTTTAATATGTTTGATTGTCTTGCTTACGCTTGCACAGCTATTCTCTCATTCCGGTAAGCCCATCGTAGTACATTCAAATGGATCAGATTTGCGATTTGGACACTTTGTAGAAAGCGGTTTGAATTCATTCATTGTTGATTCACTGGAATTAAAACATACGTACCGTATTTATTGGACAACCGAGGATAAGGCTGCTTCACAGTCTCTTTTTATTTCTGGAAGCGACTCGTTTTCTACAGAAAATTTGATTGAATTCTATACCTCACAAGATCATTTCTCATTTGATTTGTATGCAGAACGGGCTCATTTTGGAACGCTCACAGTTTCTTGTGTTTCCTGCAATCAAAAGATCAACCAAGGGAGGTCGACAGCGTCCATTATTCCTGAGGGCGGATATACCGCCGAGGAATTGATGCAAGATGTATTTATCGGTGGAGACTGCTTCGATGTTGAAAATGTGACATTTCAGGGATTATCGGTCATGATAGGTACATTTTCTAATGGGGCTTCTTCGATTAATATGGATGAAGGAGTCGTAATTTGTACCGGGAATATTAATCAAATTACAGGCCCCAACTCACAAACAAACGTATCCGATGATCTCGGGCTAACCTACCAGGACCCGGATATCACAGAAATTAGTGTTGCGCAATTATTTGATGTGGCCAGTATTGAGTTTGATTTTAGACCAAAAAGTGATACCATTTCATTTGAGTACGTCTTTGCTTCCGATGAATATTGTGATTACGTCAATACAAACTTTAATGACAAATTCGGATTTTTCTTATCAGGACCAGGCATCAGTGGCCCGTTTTCGAATGGAGGAGAAAACATCGCTTATATCCCGGGGACAACAGATTTCGTCTCTATTAATGCGGTCAATATTCAGACAAATAGTATCTATTATGAAGATAATGTACCCTTAGGTCAATTTCAATTCGGCCCCTTCCCGTGTATTGAAGATCTGGCTATGCAAGGCGTTGCCGTAGACGCGATCGAATACGATGGATTTACCACTATTCTAAGAGCAGAGTCTGAAGTTATTCCATGTGAATTATATCATATAAAATTAGTGATTGCAGATCAGGCAGATGGTATTTTTGATTCCGCTGTATTTCTTAAAAAGAATAGTTTTAATGCCGGTGCTCAAACAGATGTTTCAATAACTTATTCCAGACCGGGTGAAGACTTTATTTACGAGGGCTGCACCGATGGGGAAATCGAATTCTTTAAATTAAATGAAGATTATCTGGATGAAGATGTAGAGGTCACATTTACGCTGAGTTCATCTTCTACTGCCACCCCGGGCTTAGACTACGAACCTTTTAGTACAATAATAATTATTCCTGCAGGCCAGATGTCCATAATCATTCCTATCACGGTATTTGGAGATAATATTGTTGAGGGAATAGAAAGCATCATTTTGACTTTAGACAATTCATGTCGATGCTCGAGCGAGGAAGTGGTAATATTTATTAATGATCTGCTACCCCTGGAACTAGAGACAACGAATCAAAATTTTTGCGAATCAACAAATACGACAGTTTCTGTGGTCGCGACAGGAGGATTAGAACCATTGACGTATAATTGGAATACAGGGTCAGATCAATCCTCTATAAATGTCGCCGTAACAGAAACAGATACATTTTATGTCACCATTACAGATGATTGTGGAAATGAGAGAGATACATTTTCCATAGTTGAAATAATTAATGAAAATTCAGGATTTTTTGAATCCGGAGACATAGAATATTGTCCTTCAGACATTATTGATACGACCGTATTGATCACCTATCTTGGCAATCCTCCTTTTGTAATTCAAATTGCACAGAATGGACAGGCATTTGATCCCGTCCTTGTTTTTGAAAACACTTATCCATTGCACATCACCGAAGAAGGTGTGTATTCGATAGTCAGTATTCAGGCACAAGATTGTGCGATTAATCCTGCAGACGAACTGGTTGTCAGTCGTATTGAACTTATGACAACAGCTGAGATCACGGATATCGCATGTGAATCCGATGTACTAGGTAGTATTGAATTAAATGTCACCGGTGATTATCCTACTTATACATTTTCCTGGTCCGATGGATTTCAGACCATGAATAATATTACTTTTTTCCTGGCCGGACAATACACGGTCACCATTACAGATCAAGCCGGTTGTCAAATTATAGAAAACTATGAAATCCAACAGCTAACAGGGCCTCAGATAAGTCTGGATTCCATCAGACATGTCAGCTGCAAGGCTCCGGAATCAGGATATCTTGCAATTGAGGCATCAGGCGGCAGTGGACAATATGAATACACCTGGTTACACAATTCTAATCACTCTACTTCAATTGACAGTTTACAACCGGGAATTTATCAAATTGAGGTCTACGATATCGATCTGGATTGCGCCGATACAGCAAGTTTCGAAATTCTTGATATCCGTGAGAACGTTGAAGTGCAATTGTCCGGTGATACATTTTATTGTACGACGACTTCCGCAAACCTGACCGTGCTTTTGCAGGATACACTTCCCTACTCTATTATTTGGCTTTCATCCCTCGGTGATACCATTTCTTCCAATGATACCACATCGATCAACGTACTGCAACCTGACACATTTATCGTTCGTGTTGAAAACAAGATGACCGGATGTTTTGCATTTGATACATTTCAATTTAGTTCTTTCCTATTTCAGCCGACTGCTGATGCAGGAAGTGATGCAATCCTGGATTGCCAACTCAGTCCGGTTAGCCTCGACGGTTCTGCTTCCGAACCCGGTAATTATTCCATATTGGAATGGTCAACAATTAATGGTGAAATAACTGACAGCATTCATAATGCCATTTTAGAAGTGTCTCAACCTGGAATCTATGTTATTTCAATAATTGACACCTTGAGTCGATGTTCACATACAGACACTGTACTTGTTTCGCTTACTCAGGACTATCCAATCGCTGCTATCGATCCAAGTACTAAACTGAATTGTAAAAGCTCAGAAATAACAGTTACAGCTACGAATAGTAGCATGGGTGATCATATTAAATATATCTGGTCAGGCCTCGGAGGGAACATTATGGAGACGAGTGACCCCCAGTTAATTATTGCACAGGATACAGGAATATTAATTCTGCACGTTATCGATACAGCAAATTTTTGTGAACGTTTTGACACCATTCATATTGAAGGAGATTTTGTTCCACCGGACGTTGCGGTTTCCCCAAATGACACACTAACTTGCAGCACACAGGAATTAATTATTAATGGTAACGGAAGTTCGACGGGTAGTCAATATATTTATAATTGGTCTACAATGAATGGTATTTTCACGAGCGACCCAGCCAGTATACAAACAACCATCTCCGCTCCCGGAACATATATTTTGGAAGTCACTGATACAATAAACGGATGTCTGGCAGTTGACTCAGTGGTAATTTCACCGGACGACCGACTACCGGAGATCGAGATTGCATCTTCAGACAGTCTCACTTGTGTCATAACCAGTGTATCTATTGACGCCACCGGATCGAGCTCGGAGCCGGAATTTATTTATTCCTGGAATACTATCGATGGTCAAATAATAAGTCCGGCCGACTCAATTGTCATAGAGGTAAACTCGCCAGGGACCTATGTATTGGAAATAACGAATATCGCAAACGGGTGTAAAATTCAACGCAGTGTACAGATAATTGAAAATATAGAATCACCGCAAATAGAATTTTCTACACCGGAACTCATTAACTGTATAAACTCCCAAATATTTCTTATTGCCCAATCGACGCACCCGGGTTCTCATTATTCATATGCCTGGACAACAAGTACAGGAAATATAATTTCAGGGCAACAATCCTCCTCCCCATTAATCGATGCCTCGGGTTTTTATATTCTCACGCTGACCAATGAAAATACAGGATGTTTCACCATTGATTCAATTCTGGTAGATGACGACTTTAGTGCACCCATAATATTAAATGATAGTTTATTTACTCTTACATGTAGCATTGAACAAATAATTCTTGACATTTTATTGGAAGATCCGGACAGTGTACGATACGATTGGATCCTGACTGATGGCAGCATTCTGGCAGATGGTCCACCATCCATATCAATTGATCAACCCGGTTCATTTTCTGTTACAATTACATCCCGGGCAACGGGTTGCACTAGTTTTCAAGAATTTATTGTTGATGAAGATATAGAACCCCCTAGCATCGATGCCGGGGATGATATCGAAGTAGACTGTGGACCGCTCTTTTTAATGCTCACGTCCGCTATAGAATTGACAAACCAGTATACTTTGGAATGGACAACAAGTGACGGGAATATTATTTCGACTGCGTCCAATAATTCAATCAATATTGGATCAACCGGCACGTATACCGCAACGCTGATAAATCAAGAGAATGGTTGTATTAACTCAGACGAAATTATTATCCAAAATAATGGCATGATAACTGCCCTCCTGGATATTATTCATCCATCGTGCCATGAAACACATGGCTCAGTTACCTTAAATACATTAACCACAGGAACACCACCATATTCCTATGGAATTGATGGGATGGCAACAACTGACACCACCTGGCCTATATCGTTACTTCCGGGCACATATTCAATCGAAATTGAAGATGCTGCCGGTTGCACAGATATACAATCAATTACTATTGAACCGTCACGCATATTATCGATCGTGTTTGGATACATCGACACACTCAAATATGGTGCTTCCATTTTACTTCAGCCGGAATTTAATCTGGACATATCAGAAATTTCATTTTTTGAATGGATACCAACTGATTTCCTGGACGATCCAAGTAACTTATATCCATTATCGACACCACTGGATGATATTACTTATCAATTAATTATTCGGGACAGTTTAGATTGTGAGGCCATAGGCTTGATTAGTTTATACATTGATCGCGATGTGAATTATTTTATTCCTAACGTTTTTTCTCCTAATGGAGACGGAATAAATGACCGTATCACAATTTATACAAATGAAAATGTTGAACGCATTCTATCATTTCAAATTTACAACCGATGGGGAGACCGAACATTTGAAAACTACGATTTCCTTCCGAATGAACCTGAATTTGGTTGGGACGGGCATTTTCGTGGTGAATTGGTGGATCCGGCTGTGTTCGTTTTTCAAGCTGAATTGCTCACCGTTTTTCAGACCCGCATATTCATTAAAGGAGATCTGTCCTTGTTGCGATAAAGGGGCTGATTCTGGCATCTGAGCAACCATATTTTCTGTGTATTTCGTATAATTCGACGTCCATTTCCTAGAAGAGATGATGAAGAAAGAATGTGTAAGCCAAGAAATCCTTAATTTCGAATATTAACACAACTGATCAATAATGAACAAAGCTCTACAAATCGTTTGCTTAACAATATGTTACTTCTTCGCGTCTAATCTCTTAGCACAGCCCTTGAATGATGACTGTGAGGATGCACGTGTTTTGGCAAATCTCAATAATGGATGTACTGTCCTATCATTTCAGGGAGCAACCTTTGACAAGACATCGGGAACGTGCGTTCCCAATGATTATCCCAATGCGTGGTTTGAATTCACGGCTCAAGGTGCTGATCTCGAAGTGGAGGTCACATCACCTGTAGATGCCTATATCACACTGTTTGATATCAGCCAAAATGAACCGTGCAATGATACTTTATGGATGCAAGAAATCTGCGCTGTGGATTTATTGGCCGTTGGCAATAGACTGGTCCAGGGAAGAACGTATAAAATTAGTGTGGCATTTATAAATAATAATGTGACAAACTATTCCATTTGTATCAACAACCCACAACCAAGTGAAATTCCACCCAATGATTTTCCATGTGGAGCGGAATTATTAATGGCCGATGGAACGTGTTATGCAGGCCACAATAATAATTCTACTGCCGAGTGGTTGAATCCTGACTGCATAAACAGTAGCAGAGCGTCGGTCTGGTACAAATTGTTTTTAACACCGGGACATTCAAGATTAAAAGTTACGCTCGATGTCAGATTCACCGGCAACTATTCTATGTTCCTATCGCGGTTTAATAATAATAGTTGCTCATCATATCCAATTATCGTTGGAGACACTTTGTTTTGTGACAATTTTCCTGATCGCGATACTGTGATTTTTGAAAATCTATCAGCCAATACGGTTTATTATTTACAAATCGCATCAAAACTAAATGCAACCGGAACATTTACCTTTTGTTTACAAGAACTTGAAGATGCCAGCGGCTGTGGTTTAAATGACAATTGTCTCAGTGCATCCGATATTTCTGTGGAAGCTTCAGAGCCGGATACGACATGTTTTTCAGGTTGTAATTTATCAGCATTACCTGGACCGCAGGATGCGCCCGGCACATGTTATTTTATGGAACATCCTACGGTCTGGCACGTGATCACGCCTGACCCTACCGCCG
Organism: Saprospiraceae bacterium; assembly: GCA_965249735.1. Classification (GTDB taxonomy): domain Bacteria; phylum Bacteroidota; class Bacteroidia; order Chitinophagales; family Saprospiraceae; genus JANQSS01. The sequence goes on from CBDFMS010000023.1 coordinate 282,400, forward strand.
CAGCAATGCGCATTATTCTTAGTAGTACTGACTTGCAATATCCTCAAATCGCGCTTTATACAGGAGATACATGTTCCGACTTATCTCCGGTTTTATGCGACTTTTCAACCGATGGTTTTCTTGATATCGCATTGTTTGATATGATTCCAGGGAACAAGTATTTTCTGGCTGTAAGTGATCTCTTTGGTGCTGAAGGTGAATATTATGTTTGTATTGACCAATTTGCACTGGAGGTTGGATGTAAATTAATCAGTTCAATACGACCGACAAACACCTCCTATGGCTCCCCTCTTGGAGGTCCATACCAATCAGGTGAAAACGTAACGTTTTGCTATCAGGTCACCGCCTGGCAAAAAGGATTATGTAACTGGTTGCAAGGTATCACGCCGCTATTTGGAACAGCATGGGACCCCACATCCTTCAGATTTAATGGAGAGCCGTCCAACATAACCAAGGATCTCGAAGCGCATGTGCCCGGTGATTGGAGATGGTATTCTCAAGGAGTTGTTCAGTACAACGTGCATAATCCCGATAAGGGATACACCGTAGGAACACCATTGCCCGGAGGTTGGTATTTTACTAACGATGATTACAGTCAGACCAATCCAAACAATAGTCGCGGAGACGGCGACAATTGCGATCTCGAATCAGGTGTTAGCTGGGAGGTTTGTTTTTCTCTTAAAGTAAAAGATTTTATGGACTGTGTCGATTTGGACGATGATGATGCAAGTATTCGAATAGAGACTTTTGCTGATTCGGAAATCGGATTTTATCCGGCTGTAAGTTGTTTAATGGATCAGGCTGATTTATTTATAGCTGACTTAAATTGTTGTGAAGGACCTTCTGTCGCCGACGCCAATTTCAATATTTGTACCGGTGATCAATTTGTATACGATTTAAACCCAATGAATGATCCAAATTTGAATTTTAACTGGGAACCAATTTTACCTGACGGTGTATTTGGTCCTGAACCCGGATCAGGAAATGTCATTGATGATGTCATTTTTAATTTCACTGAAACAGCACAATCAGCTATTTATTCAGTTTTTATTTCAGATACTACAGGTTGCTTTGGACCTCCGGCTACCATAACGGTGAGAGTACAACCGTTTCTTGCTGTTGAGGCAGGTATGGATCAGGAAGTATGTGAAGGACTTGCGATCAGGTTGGGAGGCAGTCCGACTGCTGATGGAGGAAGCGGTAATTACACTTATAATTGGTCCAATGGCTCTATCAATCAAGCAAACCCTTTTTATGTTGTAAATGAAACCGAAAAAATCGTTCTCGTCGTTACTGATTCACGTGGTTGCGTTGGAAGCGACTCCGTCCTTCTTGAAGTATTACCTGTTCCAAGGTCAATTTTAAATATTTCTCTTTGCCCCGGGGATACATTTGAATTTAATGGGCAGACGATCACTGAAGCAGGGAACTACGAGAGTTTTGTTAACAATGGAGCAGCCAACGGTTGTGACAGTATTGTCAACGCCATTGTCATTTTATTCGATGAAATTGTTCTTGATGGCGAGACAATAGCTCCGGATGATGGATCAGACAATGGCAGCGTTTCAATACAACTATCCGGAGGACAGCCACCATACAGCGTTTCATGGTCCAATGGTGATCAGGGCACAACAATCAGTGGACTAACTAAAGGAGACTATACCGCAACAGTTCGGGACGGAAATAATTGTCAGAAGATATTCACATTTACCGTTCCGCTAATGAGTGCAACGAGAGAAGAAGTATTATCATCAACGGTAACGATTGCCCCTAATCCAGCAAAAGCAGGTGATAAATGGATTATAAATAATAATTCTTCGCATGCCATACAGACTGTAAAAATTCATTCTTCTAGTGGAGAACTCATTGAGACATTTAATCCTGAAAGTGGACTAGGAATAGTAAATATGCTGTCACCGAAAATAACGGGACTTTATATTATCGAATTAAAATTTGAAGAAACACGAATTTTCAAACGAATAATTATTCAGTAGAAATTTTATAATTTAATTCGTCTCATTAAATAATTGAATGGAGGGGGAATGAATGCATAACGCATTTATTCAATTAATCTGTTTCCAATGCCTCGTTTAATGATTTTCGTTCGTTCAATACGACACGACCGCGTTCATTGCGTTTGACCGTGCAACATTCAAACTGTGCATCGTGCTCAAGGAATAGAATATCATTTCGTTCTACTGCACGATTTAACATGGCTTCTTTCTCTACAATAGAAACTAACGGCAATATGTCATAGGCCATAACGTATGGCAATCCGACATGGTGGGAAGAAGGCATCACATCGGCACAATAAATGATGTGCCGGCCGGCAACATCAATATCAAGATACATCATGCCATGGGTATGCCCAAAGGTAGAATACAAACGAATCCCCGGCAACCATTCTTCTCCATTATAATCTTCCAAATAAACCAAACACCCATGCTCGGCCAGTGGAACAAAGTTTTCTTTTAAAAATGACGCACGCTCTCTCGGATTTGGAGTAAGGGCCCAATCATAATGAGACCTGGAGGTATAGTAGGTAGCATTTGGAAAAGTAGGGAGTAATTCCCCCGTCGCATTTCTGATAACAGCTCCGCCATCGTGATCAAAGTGAAGATGGGTTAAAAATACATCCGTGACCTCTGCGGCAGACACACCGGCTTCGGCCAGTGAACCCAATAAAGTAAAATCTCCATGAGGATAGAAAAACGACCTGAATTTCTCATCTTGTTTATCTCCTAGTCCGGTATCGACTAATATTTTGCGATCGCCTGTTTCAATTAACAGACATCGCATTGACCAGATGCACATATTATTTTCATCAGCTGGTAATTTTTTACTCCACATTGATTTAGGGACAACACCAAACATGGCGCCTCCATCGAGTTTAAAAAATCCGGATTGTATTGAGGTTAGCTTCATTTGAATTAATTATTCAATAATATTAAAAACCTATTTGTTTTTTAGAGGCAGATTGTTGCTTAAGCGATATCATCGACAAAGCGGTGGCAGCTGCCTCGACTCCTTTATTTCCATGTTTGCCTCCTGCCCGATCGATCGCCTGGTCCATTGTATTGACCGTCAATAATCCAAAAATACAGGGTGTACCGGAAATCAAACTTAACTGCATGAGACCGTTGGCCACGGCCTGATTTATATACTTATCATGATCCGTCTCACCCTTGATGACACAACCCAAACAAATTACTGCATCAACTTTTAAATTTGCCATGATGATCTTGGCACCCATGGGCAATTCATAGCTTCCAGGCACAACCAATTCAGAAATATTATCTGAAAGAATGCCGGCCGCCAAAATGGTTTCTCGGGCACCTTTCAGTAACGATGAAGTGATCTTTTCATTCCAGGCGGAATGGACAATCCCAATATTGATCTTATCGGATTCTATTAATACAACAGATGATACCTCAGAGAGGTTTTTATCGACACTCGACATGCTTACAATTTTAATCGAATGTAACACAGCTATTCCATTTCATCAAATGAAACGAAATGAAAAGATTCCAGTCAGACCGACTTGGTCACCACAAAAGTTCGTAAAATGACTATTCGCCGTACAGCGCCAGATACTTATCAGCTTCAAGACCTTCGGAAGATTTTGGAAAATCCTTTTTTATTCGCTGATATGCCGAAAGCGCATTTGCGCGATCTCCCTGCGTTTCAGATAACAGTGCGTATTTCTTCAAGTAATATGGTATGAGGAATTCATTTGCGTTGACACTGGTGGCTTTTTTGTACATAGAAATTGCTTTATCCATGTCTCCAAGTTCTGAATGCGCGTCTCCCAAAGCGCCGAATTTCATTATCTCAGTAATATCATCGTCAGCACTAAAGCTGTTCAGATAGTTAATCGCATCTTCAAAACGACCTAGATTCAAATAACAAATGGCTGAGTAATATTTTGATGAGTTTCCGGCAGCTGTGCTACCATAATCGTCTATCATGTCAAGAAATCCGGGAAATCCAGCACCTGGATTCTCCAATGCAGCTGCAAAAGAATCCTGTTGAAATTGCATTTGGGCCTGGGCCATCTGATTGATGGCTTCCTGTTGTTTAGGAGCCTGGATAAATGTCTTATAGCCAAAGTAGCCACCTACGATAACCAGGACGGCCGCAACAGCGCCGATGATGGTCTTTTGATTGCGTTCTACAAATCCTGTTGCTTGTTCGCTAACCTCAACAATATCGATTAGCGTATCTTCCTGTTGTTTCCTTTTCCTCCTTGACATATATGTATGTGATTTTAATAAAAGCCGCGCAAAATTAGTGATTCTTTTTGGTATTGAGAAGTCTCTTTCATGACCCATTAAAGAAAGATAAATGAGCGATAATTCGGAGGTGGTCCAAAGCATTGGAGGAATCTCGACCAAATTACTTCCCTAAGCTCAATCCATCAGTTATAATTGCATTGGTCATGTTAGCCCTCCGGTGCAGTCAATCTTGTCTGTCCAATGTCATGGACTTCGAAATATGCGCCCCAGTTTTACGATTTGTTTCAACTTTTTCAGTGGTATCTGTCTCAACTGTATTCAAAGAGGAACCGCATGAATGTGATGAAATAGATGGAAAGGATTTTTCATTAGCGTCCGTCATTTTTTTGTGGCCTTGGCGCGCTGAATTGGGAGGGCTCGAAAGAGCTCCGTTTGCAGTGTTTGTCAGGGATAGCCAAGTCACACCATCGAAGCCTTCAAAATCACTGGTTGTATCATTCCACCTAATCGTTCCGGCATCCGGAGTCGGATTAGCCGCATTACCAATTTGAATCGCTCCGGAAATCTCGAGTTTTTCCTCCTGGGCATAACAACAGCTAGCTATAAATGAAACAATAATAAAAACAACTATTCGATTCATAAAGAAGATGCGGATATTCATGATTGGATAAGAGCTCATTATTCTGCGCGATTTAGTAAATGTAAACAGCCCCTCGATTATTGTCGTCACCATAAGCTGATACGACCGCATAACCACTTTCTACATGGACTCTGAATCCAAAACTATCATTCATAGCCCCATCTGAAGCAATTAGCTTCACTTGCTGTGACCAGGTCGTATTGTTACGGTGAAAAATATATGCAGATCCTTGATTGACTATAAAATCATCATCCGAGTCAGCACCCACAATAGCATAGTCTCCTGACAATTTTATGCTTCTACCGAACGCGTCATTATTATCTCCATCTGTAGCAATAAGAATATCCTGTAAACTCCAGGATGTGTCGCTGCGATGATAGATATGTGCAACATCGCTGTTGAAGGTGCCAACTATGGCATCATTTTCCGTAATAGCCACATCATAAGCAAAAGAAACGCCAAGTGTATCCGGCGTGTTCAGTTTTGTCTGCTCGATCCAATTTGTATCCATTCGGTGAAAAATATATGCTGCGTCATTATTACCGGGTGATCCCACCATCACATAGTCCGTATCAATATCAGCGCTGGATCCAAAATAATACGCAAAAGCAGCATCCGATGCTGTCAATTTGGTCTGTTCTGTCCAAATCGTATCATTGCGATGGAATATATAGGCAGCTCCGCTACCAGTTGCAATGCTGGAATTATTTGGAGCGCCGACAATGGCATAATCTCCCGAAATGGAGACGCATATACCGAAATGATCCATGGCAGTAGCGTCTGATGCTGTTAGCTTCGCTTGTTGAGTCCATGTCGTGTCAACCCGATGAAAAATATAGGCAGAACCACTTTCACTACCATGGTCATCGTCATGAAACGCACCTATGATTGCATAATCCCCATGAAATGATACGACATAGCCAAATATATCATCCGCGGCCCCATCAGATGCTGTCAACTTTGCTTGTTCTATCCAATTGGTATCACTCTTGAAAAAGATATAAGCAGAACCACTTAAATCGCCATTATCATCATCGCCGGGTGCTCCTACAATTATATATTCTCCTGACGCCGAAACGCTTTGGCCAAAATAATCGTCCAATGCGCGATCAGAGGCAATAAGTTTGTGTTTTTCATGCACGATGTTTACGTGTGGGATGCCGTATGGAAATGTTTCCGGTGACGAATTGGCTGTTAAAGACAACCAGTCCACGCCATCAAATCCTTCGAAGTCACTCATTGCCGAATTCCACCTTAATGTTCCTGCATCCGGCGTCGGATCCTGGGAATTACCCAATTGGATGGCTCCATCCACTTCCAGTTGCTCAACTTGGCTAAAACCAGGAATAAAAAATAGGGAGACAACCGCCGTAACAAGGATCGTTTTTATCTTGAATACGGTGTAGTAATTAGCAAATAATTGAAACATCACTTCTTTGGTTATACTGATTCACGAGGTTGCAAATGAAATGCGTTGCGTACCAGATGTTCAATTCACTTTTGTGTTTCGCAATATAACGTAATTCAGAGAATGCTGATTTCACGCAATTACTCACATGTCCATTAATATCACACGCAACAAAACCCGTAAGCGCTAAACAAGCCTCTGTCTCATCTGTTCACAATGAGTATTTCTTACGGTTTACATGAACTAAATGACGACTTGATTCTATCTTTATGGAATAATTAAGGTACATGCTCCACACCCTTCTCGGAACACTTCTAATCTTTCTTGGCAGCTATTGGAACCTATCCGGACATACGTTGGCAAGCCCGCCTCCGGGAACATCCATCTGTCCGGATGGTCAGGGTGTAAATGCACTATCAAATGGCGATTTTGGATCAGGCGTGTCCAATATATTATCGAATGATCCGGGAATAGCTCCGGGTTATGTTTATACGACTAGTCCTCCACCTAATGACGGCTTCTACACAATCACTAATAATACCGCACCTTGGGGCAGTTTTGCTACAAATTGGATTGACATAAGAGATAACAGTCCCGACCCCAATGGTTATATGATGGTTGTCAACGCCTCCTTTGCGCCGGGTATTTTTTATGAACAGACGGTACAGGTCTGTGCTACCTCGGAATACCAATTTTCCGCCGACATAATAAATCTGCTAGAACCTGGTGTCGGTCAGCAAATACTGCCAAATGTTGATTTTTTAGTTGATGGTCTGGTCTTGTTCAGTACAGGCAATATTCCTCAAAATGGACTCTGGCAAAATGTTGGTTTTGTATTTACAACTATGCCGGGACAAAGCTCCATTACGATTCAAATACGCAATAACGCTCCCGGTGGAATAGGAAATGATCTGGCTTTGGACAACATTTCTTTTTCTACCTGCGGTCCATCGATCACCATTCAAGCTCCACCCGGGATATGTGACCCATCCTTTATTGAACTCTTAGCCGAATTTCAAGGCGGGAACTACAATGATCCAAATTACCAATGGCAGGAAAGCCAGGATGGAATCAATTGGTTAGATATTCCAAATTCAAACAATGATACAATTTCAGTACAACTGCTCATGAGTACGTATTTTAGATTGATCGTGGCAGATGGCATTCCTAATTTAATGGAGCCTAACTGCCGCGTCTTATCAACAGTTGTACAAGTCTTTCTTAGTGATCCTGAAGCATATGATACCGTCACAATTTGTGAGGGCGATGTACTTGAAATAGGTGATGTTACTATTGTTTCAGGTGGCACTTATGATATTATGCTTACGTCGGATTTCGGGTGCGACAGCCTTCTTCATTTATCGGTTTCTACCTCTACTCCATCGATGTTAACATTATTTGACACCCTTTGCTATGGTGAACTATATCAAGGCAATGTCATTACCGAGTCCACAACAATCACCACATCTTTTATCAATTCTGTAGGTTGTGATAGCACTGTCGTGCTAAATCTTTTTGTTGATGATATTAATCTGATCATTCCTCAGTCTGTTACAATTAATCAGGGTGACGCATATATTATTTCCCCTTCAGCCTCCGGGACCATCGTTCAATGGAACTGGACGCCTGATACCTTTATCACTTGTCTCACGTGTCCAGTCACCGAGGTATTCCCCCCATTCACAACACGGTATTATTTAAATGTTGTATCAGATAATGATTGTCTCGATTCAGCATCCATACTTGTTTCCGTATTAATTGAGAAAAATATTTTTATTCCTTCAGTCTTTTCTCCGAATAATGATGGAATAAATGACACTTTTTTTCCACTAACCAATCGAAATATAATCACTATCGATCATCTAGCCGTTTATGATCGATGGGGAACGAAAGTGTATGAAGTCAAAAATATTGATGCTGCACAAGATAACCTGAGTTGGGATGGCAAGTTTCGTGGCAAGGCAGCAGCTGAAGGCGTTTATGCTTTTCATGCCAGTTTCACGACCATAGATGGAGGGAGTGTACAACGAGAAGGAGATATTTTATTAATTCGATAATTACCGAAATCCACAAACGGATCTTCTCTTCCTAATCATCCAACTTAAGAACTTCCAAAAACGCCTTTTGTGGTATTTGTACGTTCCCTACTTGTCGCATTCGCTTCTTCCCTTTCTTTTGTTTTTCCAGCAGTTTTCGCTTACGTGTAATATCTCCCCCGTAACATTTTGCCGTCACGTCTTTTCTCAAGGCAGAAATTGTTTCACGCGCTATTATTTTAGCGCCGACCGCTGCCTGTATAGCGATTATAAATTGTTGACGCGGGAGCAGGGTTTTTAATTTTTTACAAACTTTCCTGCCAAAGGAAGCAGCTTTTGATCGATGCACCAAAGCAGATAGCGCATCTACGTCTTCACTATTTAATTTAATGTCCATTTTAACTAAATCCGATTGACGATAATCTATCGGGGTATAGTCAAAAGAAGCATAACCACGAGAAATTGACTTCAATCGATCATAAAAATCAAATACGATTTCAGCAAGTGGCAATTCAAAAGACAACTCCACCCGCTCTTCAGTCAAATAATGTTGTTTGGTCATCACGCCACGTTTTTCCATCGCGAGTGTCATGATCATTCCGATATACTCCGGCTTTGTGATCACCTGCGCTTCGATATAGGGTTCTTCCACATAATCGATCAAGGTAGGATCCGGTAATTCTGTTGGTGTATTAATTACCATATTTTCCCCGTTTTTTGTGGTGCAGCGATAAGATACATTTGGAATCGTTGTGATTACTTCCTGATCATATTCACGTGAAAGCCTCTCCTGAATGATTTCCAGATGTAACATTCCCAAAAACCCGCACCTGAATCCAAAACCAAGGGCGACGGATGATTCGGGTTCATATACAAGCGATGCATCATTGAGTTGAAGCTTTTCCAGGCTATCGCGCAGATCTTCAAAATTTTCGTTTTCAATTGGAAAAATGCCGGCAAATACCATGGGTTTTACATCTTCAAAACCCTGTATAGCTTCTTCACATGGATTCTCAACCGAAGTGATGGTATCTCCTACTTTTACTTCTTTACTGTTTTTTATCCCTGTAATAATATATCCAACATCACCTGTCTTCAATTCTTTCTTAGGGATCATATCTAATTTCAAAACACCAATTTCATCTGCAGCGTATTCATTTCCTGTATTTACAAACCGAACTTGTTGTTTGGAAGTCAAGTTGCCATTGAAAATCCGAAAGTATGCGATCACACCTCTGAACTGGTTGAAAATAGAATCAAATATCAAGGCTTGCAGGGGCCCATCCGGTTCTCCAGAAGGGGGTGGAATCCGATCAATGATAGCATCGAATATTTCCTGGACACCAAGTCCCGTTTTTCCACTTGCCATCAGTATTTCATCCTTTCTTCCACCAATCAAGTCAATTATTTGATCAGAGACATCATCGATCATTGCACTATCCATATCGACCTTATTCAGGACAGGTAATATTTCCAGATCATGTTCTATGGCCAGGTACAGATTGGAAATGGTTTGAGCTTGTATGCCCTGGCTTGCATCGACCAACAGTAGTGCCCCTTCACATGCTGCGATCGATCTGGATACTTCATAGGAGAAATCGACATGACCAGGCGTATCGATTAGATTCAATGTATATTTTTGACCATCTGAATGCTTATAATCCAGTTGTATAGCATGACTCTTTATTGTGATTCCGCGTTCGCGCTCAATATCCATATCATCCAATGTCTGATCTTGCATCCGACGTTCGGAGATTGTCTGGGTAAGCTCCAGCATCCGATCTGACAATGTGCTTTTTCCATGGTCAATATGAGCGATTACACAGAAATTCCTGATTCGTTCCATAACTTGCAAATATATATCGGTTAAAGAGAAAGCAAGCCTATCCAGCTCAGTAATAATAAAGCAAGCAAATATGACTACACCGAACCAAAGAATATTAATCCAATCTCCTGCACCAAATCTTGAAGCCAGTATTGGATTCTATCATAAACTCAACTTCGTACAGACGTATCAAAAAGACCTTGTACACATCTTCAGTGACGCGGCAATTGACATCATGGTAAATGGGGCTTCTTCCACACGTCTTTCCTATGTCGTGTTCACCAAAGAAATTGATGGACTGAAACAGCGACTGCCAGAGACTGCAAAGTTGTTTAATCATGACACAGGCCTGGTCACCACCGATCCAAATGGCGTACGAGTATATATCTATCCATTTGAATCAAATCCAACGCTCGACAAAAGCGGTATTCGAGAAAAAAATGTATGTGGCAATAACTTTGGGACAGGTATCGAGACGGGTCGGTTTGATGATAGCATACAATTTTGGCATGCCCTGGGGTATTCGACCAATAATGAGATTACTGATAAAACGCAATATGCCACGCTCGTACAGGATGATTGTCCGGCAATTACGCTTTTCGCTCCTGGCATCTGTCCACATGCATTTTATAATCCGTCCCTCACATATTTTAATGGAAAAGAAGGAAATCCCAAAGTCATCTCGGCCTTACTAAAACTTGGAATTTCACCTGTGGAAGAAATCACTATTTTTAATAATACCGGAGAAGTCGATAATATTATTATTTCAGATCCGGGAGGACTTCACGCTTTTATCTTCAACGATGGATAATTAACTAATGGAAAACAATAAGGCTGCATACCGTCTTCTGACACTAGAAGAACTAAATTCACTGGAAAAAGAATTTGTTCTATTCCTCGCATCGCAAGGCATCGATTCGACGCAATGGCAACAGCTAAAACAAGATAGCAGCCCCCGCGTAGACAACATTGTTGTCCAATTCAGTGACTTCATTCACGAGAACGCATTAAGCAAGGTTTCTTTCTTACAACGAACCGACAAAGACAACGTTCTTTGTTTACATATTTTAACAGATAAAATCAGCATCGTTCAGCTTCATACAAAAAATGATCATATTGATTTTCGCCAAATGGATTTATTTGACCGAGAAAGTTATTCAAATAAAAACAAACTCGATATTGTCCTTCATGAAAAACCATATAGTTCGACAAATAGAAAATTCGATATTTTTCAAAAAATTGAAAACGGATTTAAAATATCAGATGGTAAATTATACAAATTATTATGCCTCATTTATGCCGCTTAATTAGTATTAATAAAGGCGACTCATTTAGGCAGCAAAAATATTTAATTGATCGAATAGCCCCTATACAACACATTTCAAGAGAACAACATGAATAATAAAACTATAGATTTTCGCAGTGATACGGTCACCAAGCCAACTTCTGCCATGCTGACAGCAATGATGCAAGCCGAGGTCGGAGACGATGTATTTGGTAGTGATCCGACAGTATATGCACTTGAAGATAAAGCGGTAAGAATGTTTGGCATGGAAGCGGCCGTGTATTGTCCTTCTGGCACTATGACAAATCAAATCGCGCTGCAAGTACACTGTGGTCGCCTTGACGAAGTGGTTTGCGATTTTACAGCGCACATTTACCAGTATGAGACAGGTGGGTATGCGTACAATGGAGGGATTGCCATCAAACCGATTCAGACATCGATTGGAAAACTTGAGGCTGAAAATATTAAAGATTATGTCAATCCGGATTTTGATTGGTTACCTAAAACGGCCCTGCTCACCATTGAAAATACATGTAATCGGGCAGGTGGATTAATCTATACGTTTGAGGAGATGCAGACGATTAGTCAGGCATGTCGAAATGTTGGATTAAAGATCCACCTGGATGGTGCAAGAATATTTAATGCTCTGGTGGAATTGAAATTGCAACCTGTTGATATCGGTCATTTGTTCGATTCCATTTCAATCTGTATGTCCAAAGGCCTGGGTGCGCCGGTCGGATCTTTATTACTAGGGAATAAGGAAGAAATGAAGTTGGCTCGTCGTTTGCGCAAAGTCATGGGTGGAGGAATGCGGCAAAGTGGATACTTAGCAGCAGCTTGTATCTACGCCCTGGATCATCATGTCGACCGACTAAAAGATGATCATAAAAAAGCACGGCTCCTGGAAACTACGCTAAGCGAACTGTCATTCGTCAAGGAAATAAAACCGGTCCAAAGTAATATGGTCATCTTTAGTGTAGATGGACTGTCTGCAAGCGAATTTTCAGCAATTATGAACAAGCATCAGATTCTGTGTACCGGCATGAGCGATACATGGGTTCGGTTTGTCACGCATCTCGATGTTTCTGATGAGGAAGTGGCCACGGCGTGTCAACGATTAAAACAATTCTGATAAAGCCGGCGAGCGTTGCACGACAGTTAATTCAATGCACAGAAAATACATTGTTGAGATAACAATTGCTTGACCGGAAAAACGTAGAAGTATTGAAAATCGGTTAATTCGTGTAGAATTAATTCCTATGATCCGCTGGCGACATCGCCTCGCTTTTTAATTTCATCACGGACTTTGGCGGCCTGTTCATAATTTTCATCATCGAGCATTTTTTGCAACAACTCTTGAAGTTCTTCTACGGAATAATCGTCAAAGCCGACTTTGGGCGACGGACTATCGGCTGCGACTTCTACATTTTCAGCTTTGTCATAAATTATTCCAGCCTCGTCAAGAATAAAATCATATACATAAATCGGACAATCAAACCGAACAGCCAATGCTACAGCATCACTGGTTCGTGAATCAATTTCAAATACATCCTCTCCTCGTGCACAAACCAGGCGACTATAAAAAATGCCTTCTAATAAGTTATTTATTACAATCTCTTTTAATTCTATTTCGAAGGTTTCGATCGTATTTTTAAACAAATCGTGCGTAAGCGGTCTGTTCGGCGTCATATTCTCCATAGCCACGACAATAGCCTGTGCTTCGAAGGCACCAATGACGATTGGAAGCCGGCGATTGCCATCAACCTCTCCCAATACCATGGCATAATTTGGATTTTGTCCGACCGAATGATGAAGTGCTATAATATCAAGTTCTATCTTTTTCATTCAATTATCTAAAGTACATAATAATTAACCACTGACCTTCGGTTATGAAGACTTAAATTTCTTTATCGATGCTGTCAATCTGGGAACCACGTCAAAAAGATCTGCGCAAACTCCATAGTCTGCTGCCTTAAAAAATGGCGCTTCAGGGTCCTTATTAATCACCACTATAACTTTGGAGTTGTTAACCCCGGCCAAATGCTGAATGGCTCCGGAAATACCAATGGCGATATATAAATTTGGTCGAATGGCGACACCTGTTTGGCCGACATGTTCGTGATGTGGCCGCCAGTCACTATCAGCTACAGGACGACTACATGCCGTCGTTGCACCAAGTGAAGCTGCTAATTCCTCGATAATTCCCCAATTCCCGGGATCTTTCATGCCACGACCTGCAGAAACGACCAATTCAGCCTCCGGCAGTGGTACCGTTCCATCTACCGTTTGCTTTTCGATGACCTTTATGAGGTTTTGAGGAGCAGGAAGTTCTATTTTTTGTACTTCCACATCATCTCCAACACGTTCAGCTTGCAGACTATTGCCCATAAGACTGAGGACGCGCATAGGAGTCGTAATATTTATTGATGTGGTCGCTTTTCCGCTAAAGACTCCTTTCGACGCGACAAATCCATCGGATGTATCCACTTCCTTTGAGACACCGGACACTGAACCGGCATTCAATTTCACTGCCAGTCGGCCTAAAATGGTCTTTCCATTATAGGAATGAGATAGTACGACGGTACCGACACCAAGGTTGCTAGAAGCCGAGGCAATCGCATTGGTATAATCCCTGTCGTCGAATGCATCAAATCCAGCATTATCGCCATGATGCACGGCATGAGCGCCAAACTGACCTAGTCGACCGACCCCATTGACCGTTCCCAAAACGAGTGCATGACACTGGCCTCCGAGATTGTCTGCCAGGCGGCGACCAAAAGTTACTACCTCAAATGCGGCCTTTTTTAATTCGCCATTTTGGCTTTCTGCAAATACTAAAACATCATTCATGATGTATGTTCAATTTTATGTTGATTAAATCACTTTCGCTTCTTCATGTAAAAGGCGGACCAGCTCATCCATATTCTCAGGATCAACCATGGTTACCTCGGATTTCACTTGTGGAAGGACATATGATCGCACTTCTAACACCTGAGCAGATTCGACTGGCGGAATGACCTCGAGAGGTTTTCGCTTAGCCATCATGATCCCGCGCATGTTTGGAATACGTTGTTCGGCCAATCCTTTTGCTGCACTTAACACGTAGGGGCCATCGACTTCAACCACTTCCACACCGCCTTCTATTTCGCGCTTGATCCTTGCTGTGCTTCCTTCCATAACTAGATCTCCAGCATAAGATACAAACGGCATATCCAACAACTCCGCCACCATGGCCCCAACTTCATTGCCATTGTAATCGATTGTTTCTTTACCAACAAATACGGCGTCATAATTTTTATCACGGGCATGTGCTGCAATCTGATCGGCTACGTAGCGCGCATCGCGTGCGTCACTGTCTACACGTACGGCATCATCTGCTCCAATTGCAAGTGCTTTGCGAATGACGGTCTCGGTCTCAACACCACCGACATGGATAACTGTGACTGTACCTCCTGTCTGTTCTTTTAATTCTATAGCCCGAACCAAAGCATACCATTCATCATATGGATTCATAATGAAAGAAATGCCTGCGGTGTCAAATGATTTGGCATCAGCAGTAAATGCAATCTTAGCCGTGGTATCAGGTGTTCTGGAAAGACAAACCAATAATTTCATATCCTGACTTCTTGATTTTGGTATTCGTTTAAAAAGGCCTCAAATATAAGACGCTTTGTTCTATACTCAAGGTGCATATTTCTGTACTTTTTTCTCGTCTGAAAAAAATAATATTTCCTGCTTTGAAAAAGCATTCAATCCAGATATTACAACAACTAAAACGTACTTTTGATCACATGTCTGATGTCCATTTGAACAGAATTTCAAAAATCGAACACATGCTTTCAGAGCAAGGGCGAGATGCTTTTTTACTTTTTGCTCTTGCCAAGGAATACGATGCCGTGGGCAAGGAAAAAAAGTCAATAGATTTGTATGAGGAACTCCTCGATAGCGAGCCAGAATATCTCGGCGCCTATTATCATCTGGCTGAATTGCTCTATCGAACTGATCAGATTGATCTGGCCACAACTGTCGCCGAAACCGGAATTGTATTAGCAGAAAAACAAAAGGAGGACAAAGATCGATTGGAACTAATTCAACTTATGGAAAGCTTTTGAGGAAGGACAACGGATGAAAAAACCTCTACTGCCGGTCCGATCACTTCGATATTAGCAAACCCGGCTTTTGTGCGGTTAAAACGAACAATCAGTGTTCCACCTTGACTCGTGAGTGCATATTCCTGCTCACCAAATCGATTGATTCGTTGCGCATAGGCAATAGCCGAAGCGAGCGCACCGGTTCCACAGGCAAGGGTCAGATCTTCCACGCCCCTTTCATATGTGATGATGCTCAATTCCTGGTCATTTAGGATTTCGATAAAATTTACATTCGCTCCCAGGGGCGCATATTCAGGATGATAGCGCAGTCTTCTTCCTTCTTCCTTTGGATCTACTGGTGAAATATCGGCAGTAAAAATGACCAAATGTGGTGCGCCGGTATCTATATAGAGCCCATGTTTCTTATCTATACCGTCCACTAGATCCGGGAAGCCGGTTCCAAATTGATCCGGGGAATACATGGCTCCACTATACGGGATGGCACAGCAGGAAAATGAAGCCGTTGTGAACTTATAACCCAACTTATCGGCAAATCGGATGGCACATCGCGATCCATTGGAACACATAGCCCCTGAACTTCCATCTGCGTTATAAAATTTCATGACAAAATCGAAATGATCGGTGGATGAAGGTTCGACAATGATCACACCATCAGCTCCAACACCAAATCGACGATGGCATAAAAAAATTACCTCGTCGGCTTCGAGATCCCGTTCTAATGTATTACCATCAATCATGATAAAATCATTTCCGGCACCGTGATATTTGGAAAAGGTTATCTGCATAGTCATCCTTAAACGACAAATATGACTGCGAAAATGTGAAGAATGAATAAAAGACCGGAATAAAAAAAAATTAATTAATTCTTACTGGCTAAGAATTTGATCAACTTGCTTATCGCGACTTTCACTAATAATATAGAGGATGAGAAATAGAATAATGATTCCCAATGAGATATATGAAAATTTCCAGCCCCACATATTACCGACATACTCTTGTTCTTCCTGTATTTGCCGTTGACTTTTTTCCTCTTTCATATAGCGATGAAAGGTACATACTTTTTGTATGTCATGTAACTGGGCCGGCCGATAACCGGGTCAACACAATCATCAAGTCCACAATTCGTTACATTTGAAGCATCATCGTATGAAAGAAATAGGAAGACATATTATTGTTTCCGGCATCGTATGCCTGCTGGCATTATTTATCTATTCACGGTATTTTGATTCCGACGCTATCATTATCCAACAAGCTGAGAAGGACAATCCCTCGTCACTGGTTGATTTATTTCTGGATAAAGAAATAGAACCTTTTTTTCGTGCTGCTGCCCCGGATAATTTCATTACAGCTGCGAATAAAGCGCGTCCTGCTGTCGTCTATATTCGAACTATGTCTGCTGAACATGTTTGGGGAGGAGATGAAGAGCGTTCGGCTGGATCAGGAGTCATTATAAGTTCTGATGGCTATATCGTCACGAACAATCACGTGGTTGAAGATGAGTTGGAACTACAGGTCACCTTGAATGACAAACGAACGTACACAGCGGAGATGGTGGGTATCGATCCGAACACAGATCTGGCTCTGATCAAAATCGAAGCTGACAATTTACCCTATATCATATTTGGGAACAGTGATTCGCTGGCCGTTGGAGAATGGGTTTTGGCGGTCGGCAATCCATTTCGTCTCCAGTCAACAGTCACGGCAGGAATCGTCAGTGCAAAAGGGCGCGATATTGACATACTTGATCTCGATTACGGTATCGAGTCGTTTATTCAAACGGATGCGGCGATAAATCCGGGCAATAGCGGCGGTGCCCTTGTGAATACACGCGGAGAGTTAATAGGCATTTCAACTGCCATCATTACCTATTCAGGGAGATATGAGGGTTATTCATTCGCCATTCCGGCAAATTTGGCGCGTAAAGTCATAAACGATTTGAAAGAATTCGGAGCAGTCCATCGAGGCTTGTTAGGCATCGAAGGAGCATCCGTGACAGCCGATCAGGTACCTCGACTAAAACTCCAGGAGGTGGCAGGTGTCGTGGTCACTCTCGTATTTTCGAAAGGAGGCGCCGCCAAAGCAGGCCTCCAAAAAGGGGATGTGATTGTCGCCGCAAATGGAAGCAAAATCCGAACCATGTCTGAGCTGCTTGAACAAATAGGCAGGTTTCGTCCCGGCGATGAAGTGATGATTTCTTATTCGCGAGATGGGAAAATTTATTCTGCAAATATTCTACTGCGAAATCAATTAAATACCACTGACCTAGTGACGGTTCGACGCGATAAAATACTGACGGATCTGGGATTTGAAATACGAGATTTAATTCTATCCGAAAAAAGAAAAACAGAATTGGAAGGAGTAAAGGTCATTAGCATTTACAAGGGCAGTACAATTGCGACAACAAAAATGGAGCCGGGATATATTATTACACGCATCAATGATAAAATGGTAAAAGACTCAGATGAATTTATCTCCATTTTATCCGGTGTGTCGGGTCGGGTCTTCCTTGAAGGATACTATGAAAAACATGGTGGGCCGTGGTGGTATGCATTTGAGAATAATTAGAAATCACCCGGATTTCCATACCATTAAAATAAATCGTAAGTGGAATTTTAATCCAATTTTCTCCGCTTTGCTTCTTTTCTGATCATTGCTAATTCGCGACTCATTTCTCCTGTGACGGAAGAATTTTCATCCGCCCTCCGTAATAAATAAGGAACGACATCTTTTACCGGACCATAGGGAACATACTTGGCTACATTATACCCTTTGGCCGATAGATTGAAGGTGATGTAATCGCTCATCCCATAGAGTTGGCAAAAATTAACCCGGGGATGATTATTGGGCATTTCTTTTTCATCAATCCACTGCGCCTGGAGTTGGCAACTCTCCATATTGTGTGTTGCATTGCAGGATCCAATATGTTCATACAAGTCAACACAATACTTCAATGCTTCATTATAATCCCGGTCTGTATCCTCTTTTGTCTCATGTATTGGTGATGGATAGCCCATGTCTTCAGCGCGCTTGCGTTCTTTTTCCATGTATGCCCCTCGTACCAGTTTAGCCCCAAGCAAATACCCTTCTGCCCTGGATTTTTCATACGCACGATAAAGGTCTTTCAATTTGTCTTTTCGATAAAGTTGATACGTGTTGTAGACGACCACGTCATTTTTATTGAATTGTGTCATCATTTCTTCGACAATGTCGTCAATCACATCCTGCACCCAGGTTTCTTCTGCATCGATCATGATTCCGACACCACGTTCTTCAGCATGCTCACAAAGTGAATAGACACGTTGGCGAAACGCATCATATTCAGCCGTTTCAGTCGGTGTTAATTCGGCGCCGGTTTGGATTTTTGCCAGTAAATCAAATCGTCCGATTCCGGTGAGTTTAGAACTTACGACGGGAACACTACTGTTGGAGGCAGCAAAATCGATAGACCTTAAGGTATTTTTTGTTGTCAAATCAAAGTCCTCTTCTGTCTCTTTTGCTTCTGCGCCATAATCCAATATGGTCATCACATCATCATGATAGAGTTCATCAATCTTTGTCTGACATTCAAAAATGGTAGTACCTCCGCAAAAATGTTTGAACAATGTGGCTTTAAGTATTTTTTTCGCAAAAGGAAAGTTGTTTTTAATTGCACGCATAGCGACCCAGCTTCCCAGGTCAACCAATTTTTGATAATTCATCAACTTGAAAAGCAAGCGCATTTCTTTTAGTTCCTTATCCGATTTCGATGAAAAGGCAATTTCTGTATTGCCAAAATCTACAATTTGTGAGTTCGACATGTGTTCATTTGATTAAGTACCAGGCTTCCAAATTTGCCAAGCCAGATTTGCTTGTTCCCGAAGCATTTGTTCACCATTTACGATTTGTGCTCCTGAGTCTTCTGCAAACTTCAAAAATAAGGATTTCTTGGGATTGTAAATCAAGTCAAAGGCAAGATGTTTTGAACTAATTTGATCGTATTGAATGTCCGGGGCTTCATTTACGAGATCAGTCATTCCAACGGGCGTTGTATTAACGATGACATTGAATTCTGACAGGTGATTTTTACCGCGTAGTGAAGTATATGTCACAGCCGCACGTGCGCTATCCCGAGATACCGAAGTCACCGACCAGCCATAATATTGACAAGCCGCTTGAACAGCTCGTGCAGCACCTCCCGTACCAAGTACCAATACATTTCGAGGGATTAAGGATTGAAGCGCTGTGCCACTATTCAAATCTTCAGCAAAACAATGCTCCAACGTCTTTAAAACACCAAATACATCAGTATTGAACCCGACCAGCAACCCATCTTTCTGATGGATGGTGTTAACTGCAGAAGTCCGGGAGGCAAAACCCACGAGCACATCACAACATTGAGCGGCAATCCCTTTGTATGGAATCGTCACATTGCATCCATCGAAATTCCGTGTTTTCAAAAATTCAACAACCTCATCTTCGTTATGCTTGGGCCATGTAGCATAGGTGTATTTTGAAGAAAGCCCGAGTTGTGTGAACAGCTCGCTGAAATACGCCGGTGAAAATGAGTAATCAAGACGCTTACCAATTAACCCCAATCGATACTGCCATTTTGGCACAGGTTGGCTCATTAAATACTATCTTTGTGGCCCCAAATTTTAATTTAAACACCAGGAGCTGTGAGTCAAGTCAAAGATATCGAAGTCATGTTAGAAGAAAGCCGTCAGGGTGAAGTATTACAGGCAGAAAGCAATTCTATAGGAGAAAAGTCCTTCTATATTGAAAGCTATGGCTGTCAAATGAACTTCAGCGATAGCGAGATCGTGGCGTCCATTCTAAATAAAGCCGGATTTGGTACAACAACAAACCCGGAGCAAGCAGACCTCATTCTCCTGAATACCTGTAGTATCCGAGAAAAGGCAGAAGAGACCGTTCGAAAGCGATTAAGGTATTTTGATCGAATGAAGACCGAACGGCCCGGCACATTGGTGGGAGTCCTCGGATGCATGGCTGAGCGATTGAAAGATAAGTTGCTTGAAGAAGAAAAATTAGTTGATATCGTCGTCGGGCCTGATGCCTATCGCGATCTTCCAAAGCTCATCGACTCGGCTGAAGATGGCAATAAAGGCATCAATGTCTTCTTGTCCAGGGAAGAAACTTATGCAGATATCAGTCCTTTGCGACTCGAATCAAATGGTGTGACGGCATTCATCTCGATTATGCGGGGTTGTGACAATATGTGCTCGTTTTGCGTTGTGCCGTATACGCGCGGTCGCGAACGCTCGAGAAGTGCTTATACCATCGTAGCTGAAGCCTCCGATCTGTTTCAAAGAGGATATCGCGAGGTCACCTTATTGGGTCAAAACGTGGACTCGTACAAGTGGAAAAATCCTGAGACCGAATCACAGGTCAATTTTGCCGAGATGCTAAAACTGGTGGCAGAAATTCATCCGGACTTACGGGTGCGATTCAGCACCTCCCACCCGAAGGATATTACAGATGATGTATTGCATACCATGGCGGCATTTCAAAATATTTGCAAATACATTCACTTACCTGTCCAATCCGGAAATAGCCGGGTACTCAAACTCATGAATCGCACATATGACCGGGAATGGTACAAACAAAAAATAGATGCAATCTATCGCATCATGCCTGATTGCGCCATCTCTTCGGATATGATCTCCGGATTTTGTACCGAGACAGAGGAAGAGCACCAGGACACATTATCCATTATGGAGTATGCGCAATACAGCATGTCATACATGTTTTATTATTCTGAGCGTCCGGGCACATTGGCCCATAAAAAATACACAGATGATATTTCACTTGATATTAAAAAACGCAGGTTGCGGGAAATCATAGCGCTGCAAAATAAAATATCATTGAATCACAATCAAAACGATCTTGGAAAAGTATTTCGCGTATTAATTGAAGGGACTTCCAAGCGCTCGGAAAATGATTTTAAAGGGAGAAATACGCAAAATAAAATGGTCATTTTTCCACGTGTTGAAGGTGTAGGACCAGGAGCCTATGTCGATGTAAAAATAAACCAGGTAACGAGCGCTACACTAATAGGAGAAATTGTATGAACCTACAGGGAATAAAACAGCGGCATTCTATTATAGGCAATGCTCCCGGACTGGATCGGGCTTTGTCAACAGCCGTGCGCGTCGCGCCAACAGATCTAACTGTGCTTATCAGTGGTGAAAGTGGTGTAGGGAAGGAAATTTTTTCAAAAGTCATTCACTCGCTGAGCACGCGCAAGCACAATCCTTTTATTGCTATTAATTGTGGAGCCATTCCTGCCGGCACCATTAATTCTGAATTATTCGGCCATGAAAAAGGTGCGTTCACAGGAGCCTCTGCCGACCGTAAAGGCTATTTTGAAACCGTCAATACCGGAACTATATTTCTGGATGAAATTGGTGAGATGCCATCTGATACCCAAGCCTATTTATTACGTGTACTTGAAAGTGGTGAATTTATTCGTGTCGGATCCTCAGTAGTCAAAAAGACCGATGTTCGCGTGATTGCCGCTACCAATGTCGATTTACTCGACCGGATCAATTCAGGTAAATTCAGAGAGGATCTTTATTATCGATTAAATACGGTTCCAATCCGAGTGCCTTCCTTGCGTGAACGCAAAGACGATATTTTAGTTCTATTTCGAAAATTTACAGTGGACTTTGCCGAACGCTATCGAACCACACCGGTCAGGCCGGATGAAGAAGCGAGTACCATGTTGCTGAAATACGCATGGCCCGGAAATATCCGCGAATTAAAAAATATTGCAGAACAAGCGACGGTCTTGTCTGAGGAAAAAATACTCACCGTCAATGCCTTACTCCAAATCGCTCCACAATTAAAAAATCAACCTCGCCTGCCTGCCATGGTGAAGGCGCGACAAGAAGGCCAGTCATTCGAAGAAAGAGAAATATTATACAAGCTGCTCTTTGATATGAAAAACGATCTCAATGATCTGAAATCCGTTGTCCATGGATTGATCAGTGAAAACGATCTGTCCATGTCAAAAGATATGCGCATTGCACCTATTTCAACGACTGCAATTCAAGAGCGGATGGAATCCGCAGATAGCCACCATCGTCCGGATCCATACGAATATGATCGACCCACCATTGTCGAGGGTGAAAATGAAAAAGACGATTTTGATGAAGCTGAAGTTATCGATGATAATCTTTCACTAGAGGATATGGAGAAGCAGTTTATTAAGAAAGCCCTGGCAAAACATGCGGGTCGCCGACGAGATGCAGCAAAGGAATTGGGCATTTCCGAACGTACTTTATATCGTAAAATAAAAGAGTACGAAATCTAGACGGCAGACTAACCGTTTACACACTGTACCACAATGGATCGTTCTAATCACATGTACAAATATTTGTTCTTTATCGCCTTTTTGCTATTGACGGCACCTGGTTGTTATTCATTTAAAAATGCCAGTGTATCACCTGATTTGAATTACTTTTTTGTTGAAGAGTTCAGAATTACTGCGCGCAATGCACCGGCTACCATCAATACCGATTTTGAAGAGGCACTAAAAAATAAAATTAGAAATGAATCACGCCTGGTTCTTGATCAGCAAAATGCACAAATTTCATTTTCAGGAAGTGTGTCCGGATATGTCGTTCAGGCGCTTGCTCCACAGCCGGGCGAAACAGTAGCGCTGAATCGATTGCAGGTGACCATAACCGTAAAATATCGCGATCTTGAGGACGCTGACAAAAATTGGGATCAAAGCTTTAATGAATATGCTGAATTTTCTTCCGATCAAATCCTTTCAGATGTGGAAGACCAGCTATTAATTACTATTTTTGAGCAATTGACAGAAAATATATTTAATAAGTCTTTCGGAGATTGGTAAATCACATGGTGACGTTCGAAGAAATCCTGGACATGACGGTTTTTAATGAAAATAATTTACACGCTATACATAGTGTTCTGAAAGACCATTCCTATGCTCAACTGATCGCTAAAGCCGAACTCAAAGGCTTGCATGAAACAGGTAAACTCGACCAGAAAGCCTGGAAAAAATTTCAACCGTTCATATCTGATCGCAGGTGGATCCATTCACTAAAATTGGGCTTGCTCACAGAAGACGAATTTGTTCACGGGGCACGAGACAAAGACAACGAAATCGAACCAACCCACGTGGCATTTGAGCCTGAAAAAAAAATGCAGGAAGAACCGGAAGAATATTATCCGGAACCAGATGTACAAATTGAAATTTCTGAACCTGAAGAAATAATTTCGGAGGAAATTTTTCCTGAGGAAATTGTAATGGAAGTCGAAGAATTGGAAGCAGCTGAAATTATAGATAATCCACAGGAAGAAATCCTGATGGAGACAGTAGAAGAACCGACCGAGATACAGGAAGAGGAATTAGCTGATGATACCGCCGCAATGGACCAGGATGATGTCAAAACTGCTGCTGAAGAAGAATCAGAAGAAGATGAGATTATTGGTGATGTGGCTGAAGAAGTACTCGTAGAAGAAAAAGAAGAAGAAGATGATGATAAAAATCAAGAAAATAGTCCGGAAGAAGTGAGCCCATTCGTTGGTTGGCTCAAGTCCTTACCTACTGTAGCCGGCTATGAAATGGTCAGTGCTGCTAAAAAGAAAGACAAGAAGAAGAAAGATAAGTCCAACAAAAAAGATAAATCGCAGAAGAAAAAAGACAAGAAAAAGGGTAAAAAGAAGGATAAGAAAGAAAAAAAGAAAAAGCTCGGTAAAAAGAAAGTCAAATCCAAGGATAAGAATCCACCTTATCAGGATCGATTGGTCAATAGCCTGCTTTTGGATGATGCCATTTCTTCAGAACCGCTGGCCAATTTACTCAAGGAACACGGCCATCTAAAACTCGCCCGTGAAATGTACGAGCGTCTGAAGGTGAAAAATCCAGAAAAAAGTAGTTACTTTGCGGCCCAAATTGAACAACTCAAAGAAGAATAGGATATGTTAACGTTTCTCACTGTATTGATCGCTTTAGTCTGTGTCTTGCTGACACTTGTCATCCTCATTCAAAATCCAAAGGGTGGCGGTATCGACAGTACATTCGGAGGAGGTGCCAACCAGATGTTTGGTGCTGCTAAATCAACAGATATTGTTGAAAAATGGACATGGTACCTTGCTGTAGCTCTATTCGCATTGTGCATATTCACGACCATCTTCGTCGGTCAGGGCTCAGGTGAAGCACCCCTACTATCGCAGTAACTGCGATTTCTACAAACCGGATTTTCGTTTTTGAATTGCCTTGTTGCCAGTGGCTTAGCATTTGAGCATTCGAGCAGGTGAGCACATGAGCATTCGAGCAACTGAGCGTTCTCACACTCTCACGTTCTCACAGTCTCACCGTTCTGAAAATTCGGCCTAATTGACACCCTTCAACTGACAACTTATCCTTTGGCCATAGGCATTACGAGTGAAGCATGAAATAATGTCACACCAAAACTCTTGGCATCCTTTGTGATACCTGTCGAGTATCTAAAACTATTATTCAAAAAATTATAAAATCAGTAAGATGAAACCAATTAGCGACAGAGTGGTGATCAAGCCATCACCGGCCGAAGAAGTGACCAAGGGAGGAATTTTTGTTCCGGACACGGCAAAAGAGAAACAACAGAAAGGGGAAGTAGTAGCTGTAGGTCCGGGTAAAGACGGAAACCTCATGACGGTACAAGTCGGCGATATCGTATTATTTGGCAAATATGCGGGACAAGAAGTACACTTCAATGGCGAAGACCTTGTCGTCATGAAAGAAGAAGATATTCTTATCGTATTGTAAACCGGGATTTCGCACGCACAACACCTTTTACATTCTCTAATTATTAAAAACACAGAATATCATGTCTAAACAAATAAGTTTTAACTCAGATGCACGTGAAGGCCTCAAAGCCGGAATCGATGCACTGTCCGATGCGGTCAAAGTGACCCTCGGACCAAAAGGCAGAAATGTCGTCATTCAAAAATCATTTGGTGCACCTCAGATAACAAAAGACGGTGTATCCGTTGCCAAAGAGGTCGAACTCGAAGATCCTGTAGAGAACATGGGTGCTCAGATGGTCAAAGAAGTAGCTTCCAAAACTGCCGATCAGGCAGGTGACGGAACCACGACGGCTACCGTCCTGGCCCAGGCCATCGTCAATGCAGGAATGAAATACGTCGTTGCAGGTGCCAATCCAATGGACCTCAAACGCGGTATCGACAAAGCGGTCCTCAAGGTCATCGAAAACCTAAAAGATCAAACAGAATTGGTCGGTGACGACTTCAATAAAATCGAGCAAGTCGGATCAGTTTCGGCTAACAATGACAACGAAATCGGAAAACTCATCGCCGATGCGATGAAGCGTGTGTCTAAAGATGGTGTCATCACGGTTGAAGAAGCCAAAGGAACTGAGACTTATGTCGAAGAAGTTCTCGGAATGCAGTTTGACCGCGGCTACTTATCTCCATACTTTGTAACGAATGCGGAGACTATGACGACGGAATATGAAAATCCGCTCATCCTTATCCACGACAAGAAAATATCCAATGTACAAGACCTCATCCCGATTTTAGAGAAAGCAGCCGGTGAAGGCCGACCACTCCTGATCATCGCAGAAGATATCGACAGCCAGGCCTTAGGTCTGTTAGTTGTCAACCGACTACGAGGTGGATTGAAAGTCGTGGCTGTAAAAGCACCGGGATTTGGTGATCGTCGCAAAGCGATGTTGGAAGATATTGCCGTCCTCACCGGAGGTACCGTGATCTCAGAAGAGCAAGGATACAAACTGGAGAATACAGAAATCGACCACATGGGATCGACTGAAAAACTAACTGTAGACAAAGACAATACGACCATCGTCAATGGCGCCGGAGACAAAGAACTGATCGAAAGCCGGGTCAACCAGATCAAACAACAAATCGAAACGACGACGTCTGATTACGATCGTGAAAAATTACAGGAACGATTGGCCAAATTGGCTGGTGGTGTTGCTGTATTATACGTCGGAGCACCGACGGAAGTCGAGATGAAAGAGAAAAAAGACCGTGTCGACGATGCGCTTCACGCTACGCGTGCGGCTGTCGAAGAAGGAATCGTTGTTGGTGGTGGTGTTGCCCTCGTGCGTGCCATGATGGCCCTCAATGGATTCGAAGGTTCAAATGAAGATCAGACCATCGGTGCCAAAATCGTAAAAAAAGCATTGGAAGCTCCATTGCGTATCATTGCTGAAAATGCAGGTGCAGAAGGATCTGTCGTACTTCAGCGTGTCGCTGCTGAAACAGGCTCATTCGGATACGATGCCCGTACAGACGAATATGTCGACCTAAAAGCTGTCGGTGTCATCGATCCAACCAAAGTAACGCGTATCGCCCTCGAAAATGCGGGTTCGATCGCAGGTATGATCCTGACAACGGAAGTTGTGGTCAACGACAAACCTGAAGATGCTCCTCCAATGCCTCCAATGGGTGGCGGTGGAATGCCGGGTATGATGTAAGAAACGCATACGATGCGAAAAAATAAAAAGCCCGTGGTCGTTGATCATGGGCTTTTTTTTAGTACTGGAGTGCCGAAGTGCCGGAGTACTGAAGTGCCGAAGTGCCGAAGTGCCGGAGTGCCGGAGTACCAAGATTGTACCATCGCGCCTTAATGTTTCATTACTCCTTTTTTAGGAAGGGATCGCTTTCTCGCTCAAAGGCTCACATGCTCGAATGCTCTCATGTTCTCACATTCTAAAGTTCTCACATTCTCACGCTCTCACGTTCTCACGTTCTCCTTAGGATCGAATACCCCGATTCGTTCACCTGTCAGAATCTGAACGAAACCGATAGCGCTCCATTTGCATTTTATTTCTATTTTTAGAAAGTGGATTCAGGTCACTGATGGTCTGAATATTCAAATTTATCTCAACAATAAAAGTTTGCTAATGAAAAACCTACTACTCTTCATGCTTCTGTTCTTTTCTACCCTTGCGCTAGCCCAGGATTATATCCTGTATGAAACCCACTATTTAGTACCCGACGATGGTAATCAACAGGCTATGGCCCAAAAAATCAAAGAGCACAATGAAGTCTACCATAAAGAAGGGCCTCATGAAAATCATGTATTCACGGTATTGAATGGTCCTCGCACAGGTCAATTCTTTTTTGCCATGGGTCCTTGTACATTCAGTGATCTGGATAATCGACCTTCCGGAAAAGCGCATGGTCTGGATTGGGCTAGTATAGTTGCACTTGGACAGCGCGTCGATAATGTCCAATATTGGAAACTGCATGAAGAAATGAGTTACATCCCAAATCCAGAAGATACAGAGCCCAGTCCTATGCTACGCGTCCGATTTTATGAAGTGTCTGATTATGACACCTTCGTGGAAATCGAGGAAAAAATCGTTGCTGTTTTCGCTGAAATGGGTGTCGAGCGTCCCCGTGCCATGTACATCCGCCAGTTTAATCAACGCGATGACTGGTATGCCGCCAGTGTAAAACCCTATGACAACTGGGCCGAGTTGGACAAAAAATGGGAAGGACCAAAATTTAAAGAGACGTTTATCAAATTATACGGCGAAGAAGATTGGGAAACCTTCAAAGACGATTACGACAACACCATACTCGACAAAGAAGACGAATGGAGACAGAGACTTTAGTCGTAGAGGTTGGAGTACCTTGATAAAAAGCTTATAGCTCAAAAAAGTCCGTGGTCATTGATCATGGGCTTTTTTTCAGTGGGCAGTGGACAGTTGGCAGTGATTAGTGGTCAGTTTGTATGTGTTCGTACCATGTGCCATATTCAATACCCCCCTTTACGATTCATTTGCTTTCTTACTCACTTGCTCACTTGCTCAGTAGCTCACCTGCTCGAATGCTCTCATGTTCTCACATTCTAAAGTTCTCACCTTCTCAAGCTCTCGCGTTCTCACGCTCTCACACTCCTTCGACCACTTCCGCCTCTCCCCCATACTTGATCAACAAAGCAATGGCCTCTTCGATCTTATCCGGATCCATCTCCGGACTACGGCCTATGATGCGGTTGTTGCCGGATCGGAGTGAAAAGGCTTTGTTCATTTTCGTATATTTTAATGGATCGCCATATTCAATACCCCCCTTTACGATTCATTTGCTTTCTTACTCACTTGCTCACTTGCTCAGTAGCTCACCTGCTCGAATGCTCTCATGTTCTCACATTCTAAAGTTCTCACCTTCTCAAGCTCTCGCGTTCTCACGCTCTCACACTCCTTCGACCACTTCCGCCTCTCCCCCATACTTGATCAACAAAGCAATGGCCTCTTCGATCTTATCCGGATCCATCTCCGGACTACGGCCTATGATGCGGTTGTTGCCGGATCGGAGTGAAAAGGCTTTGTTCATTTTCGTATATTTTAATGGATCGCTGGAGTTTTTTCTTACAGACGTAATTCCCTTATGCATTCCCTGTTTCGTCTTGTAAAATTGACTCTTGAGAATAATCTCTTCGCCCTCATTCAAAACATAGAAATGGAATTTCTCATATCTTGTTAAAATAATACTGTACTTCATTGTAATTGATGTTACAAAATGCATCCAAAAGTAAAATATTCAAATCAATCCGTACAAATTCAAAAACCAATCATTGTCTCACAATTCCTGAGATTTATCACGGTATTTGTCTTAATTAATAGCATATTAATACCCAGCATTGACTCTCAAAATACAGATTCTATACATAACTGGAACTCACATGCCATCAATCTAATCAGAAATGGTGAAAACTTAAATGTCCTCTCCTATCTGGAGCCAAAGAAGGAATTCTATGAACTTCACCTTGATGAACATCCGAATGAAGTAATCATATTTTACCATATACTTTCTCAGGCCTCTAACGACTTAAATAATCACGAAAAATGCATAAATTATTCATTGAATGGAATATCGGCAATTGAATCAAAAAACCGTCTTGATTCCAATTACTATAATTATTCATATTTTTTAGAATTCTGTAGCACTAGTTACTCCAAAATCCATGATTATTATCGAGCTCTAAATTTTGTACACAAAGGTCTAAAACATAACCATACATATGAAAGAAACGATTTTGATCGTCTTTCTTATTTAAATACAGCAGGCATTATATACAAGACATTGAACGAGCCTTCTGAATCTTTTAAATTCTACAAACAATCATTAGAGATACTTCAGACACTCCCTCCGGAATTACAATTCAACCGGGCTTACACCCTCCAAAACCTCAGTCAGACCTACCTCAAATTAAATAAGCCGGACTCTTCCCTGCTCTTTCTCGAGCAGTCCATCGCCATACAGGAATCAAATCCTGAAATATTTCAACGGGACTATTTTAGTTTGTACGCCACAGCTGCCAATCGCTATCTTGGAGTGGAACAACCGGAGAAGGCGGGCCGGTATTTTGAAAAATCTACGCAACAATTTCATGAAAACGCACCGGTTACAGAAATAGCCCATTACTATAAAATCAAAGCTAAGTTAAAGGCTCTTGATGGCAAATTTGATGAGGCACTGGCGGAAGGCGAAAAAGCAAGAAAATTATTAGTCCGCACCTTCGATGAAAAAAACATACGCACCCTATTTCCCGAGGAATATTTTTCAGTTTTGACAACATTGCAAGCTATTCGGGAGAAAGAATATGTAAACTCACAGCGTGAAGACTACTTGCTCCAATATTATCAATCCAGCCTTGAATACGTCAACCAGGCAGAGCAAATCATCCGCCATATCTCCAGTGATGCGGTGAAGACTTCTATTATAGGCAGCATCAAACCACTGTTTCGCCATGCCATACATGCTGCATTCAAACTCGGAGAAACAAACCACGAGACGCTATCCGGTCAGGAAATTGGCAATCTATTCGAAAGTTATCATTCCTTGTTGGTCAACAAAGAGACCAGTCGGCGGGATTGGATTCGACAAAACGAAATTCCTAGTGGTTGGGATACAGACTACACCTACTACAAAAGTCGCTATGACAGCCTGTTGCATGAATCCTATCGGGTCGAACAGACAGACGCATTTGACTCGCCTTATGTGCGCATCTCCCGTGCCATGTATACGGCTGAAGATAGCTTGCGTGCCCTCGACCACCAGCTTAAACAAAGATTTCCATCGTATAAATCCCTGATGGAGCAATCAGAAAAATTGACGCCTGATGAGCTGAACGCCGTATTTGATAGATTTCAAAGCGTACTGTCATTTTTTGAATATGAGGATGAATTGTACATTTTTCATTTGACGGAAACCGATCATAAATTAATTCAAGTATCACTCGATGACTCACTAAAAAAATCAATAAGCAGATGGAATACCGCCATTTCTACTGACGACAATAAATTATCTAAAGATGATTTTATTCAAAGTTTAAAGGATATGCATCAATCAGGTAATTATTTATTCGAGCAATTAATTAAACCCCTTGAAAAAGAATTAAATACGCATATTCTCGTAGTTCCTGATGGTCGCATTTCCGAAATAGCCTTCCCTGCATTAAATCGAAATATACCCGACAATCCACTTCATTATCAGGCCGCCGACTATCTCGTGGAACATTATGTGTTCAGTTCGCATTTTTCCTTGAAACTTGCTTCCAAAATGATCGTGCAAACCAATCAACCGGTGCGCGAATCAATCTCTCTAATACCTAATCAATCTCCTATTGTCGTTCCTGACCCCCTGGCTGGCGATTCACTTACGCTGTCACCTCTACCCTTTAGTGTCGCCGAAGGAAGATTAGTCCAAAATCTATTTGAAGGTGACGTCATCGCTACCGCAGACAACACGAATTCCCTCCTATCCAAACTCAAATCGACAAAGTTGTTGCACATCGGGTCACATGTGGTTTTAAATGATCGATTTCCTGATCATTCCTATATCCCGGTCTTAGATTCAAGCTCTAGCGTCGTTACAATAAAGTCGTTTGAACTATCACAACATCAACTGGGTAACGACCTCGTCATTGTCAATGCCTGTCATTCCGGGGCGGCCCAATCTGCCATGGGTCGTGGTTTGTTGAGTTTTGTGCGGGGATTTGCCCTCTCCGATGTCAAATGCATCCTCTCTTCACGATGGGCTGTCCAGGACAAACAAGGCTTCCAAATGCTCTCAGGCATCCTGCATCATCTCGATGCCGGAGCGCCTGTTTCCGATGCCCTCCATAACACGCAACTGGAATTTCTACATAGTGGAGATCCGTATCGCAGCCATCCATATTCATGGGCACCCTATTATTTGATGGGTGATGTGGAGGTGAAAATTACCAATAATTATAGATGGGGCATTTGGCTTGTGGGTATTCTATTGGTCAGTATATTATTTTTTGTTTGGAGGAAAAGAAAAATAATCCTTTCAGGATGATTTGATATAATTGATAAAGTTTCAAGGTACAAATCAAGTAATAAACCTAAAATTAAAAACCGTAAAGGGTGTCAATTTACTTTTCATTCATGACACGATAGAGGATTTTAAAAACGAGAAAATATTTGTTTGTCGAGGCGTGCCAAGTATTGAGGTTATTTCGAAAATGAAAGAGAAAAAAGAAATAATTAATAAATAAATGAGATTTCTTGATGTGGGTCAATTATTTAGTAGGCCCTCCCCTACCAAAATTAACGCAGGTAAACACCATACGGTCGGCAGATAATCGCGCCAAGTTTCGCGGGCCGAGACTACAGGAATTTCTTTTCTACTCACATATCTGGTCGTCGCTTTGAATTCATTTGCATATGAAAAATTATGCTATTGAATATCATGACAATTCTCAAACTTTTCAATAACACAAGTCATTGTCCGTAATACTCATTAAAACTACATTAATGATGCATTGACAACATGTAAGTAGTGATGCATTGCTAACAATGGAAATGGAATGTACATGTACTCCAAAAGGTCTTGAAACTTTAAGAGCTATGGATGAGAATCCCGTTGCAGATGAAAATTTGAGGCTTATTAATGATGCAAGACTTGGGGAGATAACAATGAAAGCTGAATTCTGAATAGAATTGCAAATAACAAATTGAAATGAATATGAGATAGAAATAAAACCTTGACGATAAATTATCATTAACGAGCATACTAAGTATGCATTCGTCGTTAGCTTATCATTAATTCCGTCAAATAACTTATTTCCTAATTTTAATGATAAAACTATAAATAATGGCAAATAGAAAATTAACTGGGATTATTTCCCCACTTATTCGGAAAGGAGCTATTACGATTCGATTTAATCCACACGAAATAATGGGTATTAATGCCACAGCAAGTCATTTAAAAACCTCTGGTGCTCCCGGAGATTATATTTCCAAACCAAAAAAAGCATTTTCTATTAAAGGGATTCGGGTTGAAGAAAAAGATACCGATTTTACCATTTATAGCATGGACCTTGAGGGATACACGATTACATGTCCAGCATGGACAGAAACACACTTGATAGTCTCCTGGAAGTTTGAATCTGATAAGAAAATTGAAGAGATTTCTTATTTGATCGAAGGTGAAGCAGTCATTAGATCTGCCGAAGAGATAGCTGCCGGAGAGATTCTCTTGGCCAGTAGCGGAGATGCCCGTGTTATTATCAAATCACTTGACACATCTCACGATGCCGCTGCCGAGGAATTGAAGGATTATCTGGATGAAATAAGCGGGACAACTTTTGAAGTCGTGCCTGCAGAAGAAGTCATTCTAGAAGAACCAAGAGTCGCGGTCGTTTACCTGGGTGATCCAAATCTAGCAGGTATTACACCATCTGAATTAGGACCGGATGATTTTGTAGTAGCGGCAAAACCCAATCCATATATTCTTGATACTAATGATTTGATTATTGCGGGTGGTTCTAGTCTGGCTGGTTTTTATGGTGTTACTGCAGTACTTGAAACCCTGGGCTGTGGTTGGTATTTTCCAGATGAAAATAATCTGGGTGAAGTATTACCGGAACCTAGCGATCTTTTAGTATTGACACCTCCATTGCCGGAATCAGGCTTGATTCACAGGCCGAATTTTCGAATTCGCGGAGTACGAGGACGAAAAAAATCAGGAGATTCTGCAGAGTTGGGCAGACAATTATGGAAGTGGGGCAGACGCAATTATCAGAATGTGGAAGTTAAAAAATACAGGATGAGGAATGAAGATGATGTTCCCCGGCTGATGCCTGAAAAAGTACAAGGAGAGTTTGGCATCAATGCTATGGCTCATTCCTGGCAGGCCTTGGTACCGGTAAGATATCGTTATCCTGAAGATGATGATCCAGGTTTATCAATCCTTCCACTTTATAAAGATGATGACTTTGGCATAGAGGTTCGGATTAACCCCTGGCAGATGAATGCTTGGAAGAAACTCCTAGAAGCTCCGGGAATCCATACAGAGGAGATGGTTACTTGGTATGAGCACAAAGGAATTGATAGGGACACTTTTGATAAGTGGACTCAACGAAGATGGATGCTGTGTCCATTTGCTGCGAAGACTGCCGAAGCCATCGGGGAAGGTATTCGGGAACTCCTTTCAGCTGTTCCATCGCTTAAGGCAATAATGATCATGCCTGCGGATACCGTGCCGAAATGTTCCTGTGGCGAATGCGAAGCGGCCCGAGCGATCACTACACCTTTGACCTGGTTCCAAGAATATTCGACGCAAATACTTAGAGTAACTAATAGAGTAGTGGATTACTTACAGCGCAATTATCCCGACTTGATGAACAGCCACTCGGATCTGTTGTTCCTTTCAGCTGCTTACAACCATTATCTTGCTACTCCCCCTGATACCGATCCCCTACCCACCTCGCGTGTTAACATTACTTTTATGCGCAGCAGGGAGCATAATCATGCTTTAGCTGATCCTGCCAGTATTCTCAATGCTTCCGTTTACAATTATTGGTACTTGCAATGGTTGGAACGAACACGGATTGGTCAAAATAAGATGTTGCTTTATGAGTATTACGACAAGACTGCTTGGCTTGGCCTTCCCTGGCCTATCATACATAGCATTCGTCGGGATATTCCGCGTTTTCATATTGACGGATTATTGGGCCTTTGGTCTCAATATAGATCGAATTTTGCCACCAACGGACTCGGCTACTACATAGCCGCTCGACTGTTATGGGATAGAAATGCTGATGTGGATGAGCTCAGTGAAAAATATTGTATCCAATTATTCGGACCGAGGGCTGGCATGCATATTCTGAAGTATCATAGAGAGCTGGAACAAGCTGCCGAAGACTCAGGTCTGGAGTTTGTCGGAGACAAAACCAGTTCTCCTGAATGGGAGATTATTCGCCTATTTTCTTACGAACTGTTACAAAAATTGAAGGTCCATTTAGAAAGTGCCAGAGCGGTTTACGAAACTGACGCTGCTACTACAACTCCCGAACGAGCAGCAAGATGGGATAAATGTATCGAAGGGTTGGAATCGGGATGGAGGTATACGAGTCTGATGGTCTGCTGGATCCGGAGCACCTATTACAATGACAAGTACAAAGGAATTGAAAGTTGGTTGGATGGTACTATCGTCTCGTTTTCAGAATTTATAGAGGAAGAAGAGATCACAACTTACAGGGACCTTAAGGAAACTATTGAAGACTTGTTAAATTCAGGTGTTCCGTGGATCGAGGAGCAAAAATATATTACAGATATCCTGTCAAAACGTGGAATAAATTTTAATTCCTGGGATGATGATGCCTCGAGGTTATTTATAAATGAATATCCATGTGACGAACTCTATAATCTTGATAATAATGATATTGTTACTTTGATCAATAACATGCTAAGAGGAGCGACATTAAATGAGGACGAAAATGCAATTCTAAAATTGTTAAACTGCCCGGCTGTAACCTGTGATCGATTAAGAATTATAGTAGATAGCATCGGGCTTTCAAGATTACAGTCCAATTTTCATGGAAGACAATTCTATGAATTACAAGTCTTATTAGAAAGATGTGACATAATATGATATAGGTACTGGGATGACGATGTAACAATAATATTCACTAGTCGCTCTTCTTGCAGAACATTAGATGCGTTGTCAATTTAATATATTATGGACCTACTCGGGAATATGATTAAGGGCTTTACAGGAGATGAAGATGAACTTGCCATTATCAGACTGATAAATTGCCTTTCATCTGATAAGGTGAGAGTTTTGGTTTCAAGACCGGGCTTCAATGTTAATGATTTCGATGCTGCAGTGCACGGGAGAGAATAGACAAGATTTGAAAGGATCTTGAGAGAAAAGGGTGTATAATGTTAACAGCAATTGTCACTTATTCTAAACTCTGCAGGGACATTGGAATCCCTCAAACTAGAACACGTATGATCATAAAAGGGAACCGAAAAATCACCGCCGCAATTCACTAAAAGATTTTAGGTAGAACAGTGGATTCCTCATGCTACCATGAGTTCAATAAATAATAAAAAACATTCGGTGAATTCCGGTTTCGCAGTTGATTTATGGCGTCCTCACCCCTTCTTTAATGATAGAGATGTTGTGACGAATGCTCCGATCAGTAAGCTTTTTAATGGGATAAGTACCGAGATTATCGGAATGTCTCTTTCTACTCACATATCTGGTCGTCGCTTGGGCCTCAATTGGCATAGAAAAAAATTATGCTATTGAATATCATGACAATTCTCATTCGTTTCAATAACACAAATCATTGTCTGTCATACTTATTGATGCTACATTAATGATGCATTGACATCATGTAATAATGAAACATTTGAATCTAATTAACATCATGTAGCAATTGGATAAACCAAACCTATGATTTTGCAGATCAGTCTTCTGAACGTCATCACGAAAAAAAAACTAACGTACACATAAAAGAGATATACCCGCGACCGCTACTGAATTTTAGATGTTCTCTTCCACCAATAAAAATGAATTTAGATACCGTAGAAAAATTAATATTGACCATGAAGCAGCTTACCTTTTTTCTAATCCAATTCTTTTTATTCAATTTTACCACCCTTTTATTAGGGCAACTACCATTGACCAGAAATTCTGGCATATCTTATATGGCGGTGACAGCCGACACTTACATCGATCAAGAAAGATCTGTCAATCAAGGAAATATTCCTTATTTAATTATTGGTACTGATATTGAATTTGGATACGAGCGACAATCTTATTTGCAGTTTGAAACGACGCATTTACCCGAAGATGCAATTATAGAACAAGCGGAACTCAACTTATTTTATTACTATCCGGAGGGAGAAGAAATGATGGATATTGAAGTTCATCTAGTGGAAGAAACTTGGATTGAAAATGAACTTCATTGGGGAATAAAACCCCATTCTATTTATCTCACCACGACAGAGATGGAGGGCGAATTGGGATGGATAAAGATAAATGTCAGTAATGCTGTAAAAGGCTGGCTGGATGGAAGTTCTGAAAACTATGGGCTAATGGTAAGAGCTTCGACAGAAAGTGACGCATTGTCAAGGCATAACTTTTACAGTAAGGAATCGCCCTTATGTCATCCTTTCATTGAAGTCGTTTACACTACGGTCGGTTTACCTCCTGCCCTTCCCGAACTGGTGGGCTGCGAACCCTGCGAGGATCTTACGGCTCCTACTATTTCTCTTACTGTATCCCCCAATCCTCCTAAAGCAGGTAGTCCAGTTACAGTGCGGGCAGAAGCATTTGATGAGGGCGGTATGTACCGAATTCGGTTACTCCGTGGTGGATCAGTCGTACAAGATGAAGATAACCCTTCCCG
Organism: Saprospiraceae bacterium; assembly: GCA_965249735.1. Classification (GTDB taxonomy): domain Bacteria; phylum Bacteroidota; class Bacteroidia; order Chitinophagales; family Saprospiraceae; genus JANQSS01. Next base: position 319,617 of record CBDFMS010000023.1, read on the forward strand.
AACTCAAAATTTTACTGTACAAGATATAGACACTCTTGAGCCTGGCATGTACCGATACGACGTTTTGGCGTATGGTCAGTGTATGAACGGAGCTTCTGCATCCATGCTCATACGCGTTTTTGAAGATGCAATGCCGCCCAGCCTGTCTATTAGGCATGAGCCGTTATTTCCTGAAGACGGAGAGTCTATCAGTCTAACAGTCATTGCTAATGATGAAGCAGGTATTAACGCACTCTCAATGATAGTCAATGGCATGCATGCCGATTTTGTCTTCGATCCTCCGGAGGAAAACATCTCAATGACCTTCAGCCTGGAAGAATTGATGTCCAGGATTGATTCAAGATCACCTCCGGTTATTGACCTCAGTCCACCAGCCGTAATCCGTTACCGGGCTTCTGCCTCAAATGTTGAAGGCTTGTATGCCTCTACTAATACAAGATATATTTTGATTGGCAATGATATAAGCGAAGGGGATGAAGATGAAGACGGTCTATCAGACCGAATAGAGGAAGTCATGGGCTTGGATATGGAAAGTAATGATACGGACGGAGATGGTCTATATGATACCTGGGAGGTGATCGGGGTCAACCGCGATGACAGTGTGGACATCGAAGTGGACCTTCCATTGATGGGAGCTTCTCCTCATCATAAAGATGTTTTTGTGGAGATCGATTGGATGGACAGTCCCGGTGTACAAAGCTATCGGATCCACCCAATGGCTTTACAGGTTATTACCAAGATATTTCGGGATTATGGTATTTATATTCATTTTGACCAAGGGGAATTTGGAGGTGGAAATGCCTTGCCTTTCAGAATCCTTACCCCAACGAATAATGGATATAGCTATCTGGAAGATATGCAGCCCATTCATTTCAATACCGACCGAATCGGTATTTTCAGGTATGTGGTTACAAATACAAGTGGAATGGTAGGTTCGGAGAACCCATACATCGTTGTGACGGTTAATCCCGGAGATCCAACTGCACAAGCGGAATACCTGTTCCACGAATTAGGGCATACTTTAGGTCTTGGTCATGGTGGACAAAAAACTGATGATAGAGTGGTTTATACCTTGGGACCAAATAACGATATCATAGAAGAGCGAGTGGATTGGGCGCTGGATGCAGAGAATTATAAACCCAATCATCTTAGTTGCATGACCTATACTTACCAAAAAGGGCCCAAGGTCAAAACAACGGATGGGAATACGATATATGTGATGCAGTATAGCGCTCTGCCTGATGATGAGATTGATGAAAATTCGTTGGATGAGCGGAGCGGATATCTGGCTGAAGCCAATATAGGACGCTACACATATAGAAGAAATTCTTCCCCTAATGAATTCATCCGGCTGGATACGACGGTGGAAGGTTGGTATATTCTTACCCTTCGGGAAAATAATAATTGTACACTTGCCCACCATAGCTATGTAAAGCATGATTTTGTCGCAGATGGAGACTCCATTGACTGGAATCTCAATGGAGTAATAGATCGTGATTCAGTTTCCTCTAATTTGAATGAATATGGTGGTGGAGGTAGGTGCTGGACCGATACCTCTAGTTCCCTTCCAACCTATTTCGAGATACCTCTTTTAAGAACTCAGATATTTACCGATAGTCGGCAAAGTCTTTTTTATGAATATTCAGAGGCTGATGTCTCTTGGCTTTCAGCTTCTACTCGGGATTCTGAAGAACATGGTCCACGACCAACTGATGGGGAATTACATGATGGTATTGATAATGATGGGGATGGGATGATAGATGAAGGATTTCCTGATTCCGATCGAGATGGTATTATCGACTATTTGGACAATTGTCCGTATACCCCTAATTCTGACCAGAAAGATGCAGACCTAAACTTCATCGGTGACGCCTGCGAATCCCTCCCTGCGCTACCGCAAAGCATTAATGTAAGTTTTTTGGATTCAGCACTCCACTTATCATGGAAAGCCAAAAATGGTCAAAACATACTCGGATACAATATATACCGAAAAACGCCAACCAAGCCATATCTTGTTAGGTTGGGAGATTCTTATCCCACGGTATTGGAATCCCACTTCACAGATAGCCATTGTCTTGATAGCGCCAAATATAGAATCACTACTGTAAATATTTATTTGCGGGAAAGTGGATACTCAAAAGCTCTTCAAATTTTCGACTCTGACGGAGATGGCATATGCGATGCCACCAATAATCAAACACGAAGTTGCAACACATATTTGTTGTGGCTGGCGATATTGCTCCTTCTTTTAATATTGTTGATGGTTTACCGAAGATGGACCAGGTCACGATAAGCTAAACTATGTAGTAATGAAAACAAATTACAGACGAGAATGAAATCAAAACAAGTTTATTTTTTCAAACTCAAGTGTGGACAAGAAGTAAATTAAAATATTAGAATCTAAGTAACATCATGTAGCAATTGGATAAAACAAAACTATGTCAGGGAGATCAGTCATTTGTACATCATCACTAAAATAACTAACGCACACATATAATTTAAATAAAATTTGAAATACCAATAAAATGCCCTATTTGTCAAATATATTTTTCCCCGTTTGTAATGTTCCAGATTGCAGTGACGGTGTATCTGCATTGCTGCCGTATTTCAGCAACCACAATATTGATCTAACGAATCACAATATCAAATTACTTGTAGTGGTAATGCATGGAGCAAATACTATTGTGGATGAACCATGTGCGGCAGAAACTGCACTTCGAGAAATAGGAGATGCAGCCCGACTTTTTCAAGGAGCAGCTACAAGTACACTTATTGTTGCTCCACAGTTAGAAAAAAAAGCACAATTGGAAAAACATTATGGGCTTGCTCCGATACCGAGCCAAATCATGTGGGGAGGCAATGACCGATTTAGAGGAGGAAGATCTCGAAATGAAAGCGGCAAGATCAGTTTTTTTACGGCGATAGATAGGTTATTGGCCAACAAGCCATAGATCCCCTTTTTAGTCTAATAGCTCCAATTTGTCAATTTGATGTACCGCCTGACCTGGAAACTTCTTCCGCAAACGATCCACCCATTACCGGCACCTGGGAACCCGATATCATCGATACAAATACACCAGGAATATTTGATTATGTGTTTACTCCGGATACAACTTTTTGTGCAAATAGTATTGTTCGGGAGGTGACCATACTGAGGAAGTCGACCGTCGAAGAGTATTTGGAATATGTCGGCTGTATAGGCGATGGCCATATCCAAATTGTCAATGGAACATCCTATCATGAATTGAATCCAACAGGGCAACAAATATTTAATACAAATGAAGTATGCGATAGTGTCGTCAATATTAATTTAATATTTAATGATCATTCTTCAGGTCTATTCACGCAGACCACTTGCTCTCAAAGCGGCTACTCCATTACAATTAATTCTACCGTATACGATGAAACTAATCCCAATGGTATAGAGGTCATATCCAATGCTTTAAATTGCGACTCCACATTGACTATTGATCTGGAATTTCTACCCATACTATCGGGTGACGTCATGGAACTGTTTTGCGCCGGCAGCGGGGACGCCATCATAGTCAATGGAACGCTCTACGATGAATTCAATCCGGTCGGTTCTGAAACGATCGCGTCATCCATTGGCTGCGATTCAGTCATCAATATCAACTTATCCTACTTACCGGTTACGGCCAGTTCTATTGATTACCAGGGCTGCTATGGTGATGGATATTCAGTGGTGGTGAATAGTACGGTATATGACGAATTGAATACCACAGGATCAGAAAGTATGCAAACCGTACTTGGCTGTGATTCGATCATCTTTATTAATTTAATATTTAATGACACCTATGCTTATAATGAAACATACAGCGGTTGCATCGGCGACGGATATACTATTGTAGTGAATAATGTGACCTATGATGAAAACAACCCGATCGGTGTTGAAAATTTACCCGGCAGCAATGGTTGTGATACCGTTGTGGTGATCAATTTGGAATTTAATTCTGAAATCACAAGTGCTGAAAATTATTCCGGTTGCATAGGAGACGGTTATTCCATATCAGTCAATAATGTCCTCTACAACGAATCAAATCCCAATGGCGAGGAGACCATGCAAAGCACCGGAGGTTGCGACTCCATCGTTACCATTGCACTAGAATTTAATTCAGAAATCGCTACATCGGAAAATTATTCCGGATGCATAGGGGACGGCTATTCCATATCAGTCAATAATGTTATTTACAATGAATCCAATGCAAGCGGACAGGAAACCATGCAAAGTGCAAGTGGATGTGATTCTATCGTCACGGTTGAACTGGAATTTAATTCAGAAATTACCACTTTAGAAAATTATTCCGGCTGCACAGGGGACGGCTATTCCATTACCGTTAATAATGTCCTCTACAATGAAACCAACGCGAGCGGACAAGAAACCATGCAAAGTGCAAGCGGGTGCGATTCTATCGTCACCGTTGAGTTGGAATTTAATTCAGAAACTACCACGTCGGAAAATTATTCCGGTTGCACGGGAGACGGCTATTCCATTACGGTTAATAATGTCCTCTACAATGAATCCAATGCCAATGGCGAGGAAACTATGCAAAGCACCGGAGGTTGCGACTCCATCGTAACCATTGCACTGGAATTTAATTCAGAAATCGCTACATCGGAAAATTATTCCGGATGCATAGGGGACGGCTATTCCATATCAGTCAATAATGTTATTTACAATGAATCCAATGCAAGCGGACAGGAAACCATGCAAAGTGCAAGTGGATGTGATTCTATCGTCACGGTTGAACTGGAATTTAATTCAGAAATTACCACTTTAGAAAATTATTCCGGCTGCACAGGGGACGGCTATTCCATTACCGTTAATAATGGCCTCTACAATGAAACCAACGCGAGCGGACAAGAAACCATGCAAAGTGCAAGCGGGTGCGATTCTATCGTCACCGTTGAACTGGAATTTAATTCAGAAATTACCACGTCGGAAAATTACTCCGGCTGCCTGGGAGATGGGTATTCCATATCAGTCAACAATGTCATTTACAATGAATCCAACGCAAGCGGACAGGAAACTATGTTGAGCTCGACCGGTTGCGATTCTATCGTAACCGTTGATCTGGAGTTTAATTCAGAAATTACAACAACGGCAAATTACTCCGGCTGCCTGGGGGACGGTTATTCCATATCAGTAAATAATGTTGTCTACAATGAATCCAATGCAAGCGGACAGGAAACTATGTTGAGCTCGACCGGTTGCGATTCTATCGTAACCGTTGATCTGGAGTTTAATTCAGAAATTACAACAACGGCAAATTACTCCGGCTGCCTGGGGGACGGTTATTCCATATCAGTAAATAATGTCCTCTATAATGAAACCAATTCAAGCGGACTAGAAACTATGCAAAGTGCAAGCGGGTGTGATTCTATCGTGACCATTGATCTGGAATTTAATATAGCAAGTTCAAGTACACATAATTATTCCGGGTGTCAAGGCGACAACTACTCGATATCAATAAATAATGTTGTTTATGATGAATCAAATCCTAATGGCACAGAGATTTTGCAAAGTACAGGAGGATGCGATTCCATCATTGCCATCACACTTGAATATGCAGAACACATTGAACGGCTAGAACAATACCAGGGCTGCACCGGCGATGGATATGCCGTGGAAGTCAACAATACGATTTATGATGAAAACAACCCGACAGCTGTAGAGACCATGGTATCGGCATCCGGATGCGACTCAATTGTGATTGTAGAATTGGAATTTCACGAGATGATTGAGTTGGATATTCAGTACACAGGCTGCCAGGGTGATCAATATTTCTATGAAGTCAATGACGTGATATACAACGAAGAAAACCCAAATGGATTTGAACTGCTTTCAGGGGATACAGATTGTGACACCCTCGCGTCCATCGAACTTGTTTTTCTCCCGGCTTCTGAGCAAAATGAGACGATTTATTTAAATCCCGATGACAATAACTCGATAGATATCAGTCAATTCGTATCTCATATTGATTCGATCACCAACATTCATTGGTCGCCATCAGATGTGGTGAGTTGTAGTGAATGTATTGTCGTCGATTTTATTGGAAATGAGAATACGTCGATGACTGTCACCGTTCAGGACGGAAACAATTGTACACATCTTATTTCATTAAATATTGTAGTCATTCATTTAGAATCATCCCTATTTATTCCGTCTGTATTTTCACCGAATAATGATGGAATAAACGAATACTTTGGCCCACTGACAAATAGTGACAATCCCATTGAAATAATTTCATTTGCGATATTTAATCGCTGGGGTGACCGGGTATTCCATCGGGAAAATCTACTCTCGAATGATGTCATGCTAGGCTGGGACGGAACAATTAAAGGTCGGCCTGTCTCAGAAGGCGTCTATGTATATCAATTGGAGGTGAACACAGGAACCGATGGCATAAAACTTCTTTTGGGCGATGTGACCCTGGTACGCTGATAAATAAATATCCGTAAAACGTTATCAGTTATTGTGGAAATAGTACTTTATAAGTATGTCATATATTCCCGGAAGTGGCCAAATGAATCCTGAACAAACAAATATTGCATCTTTGTTCAAACGACAGTCATTATCAAACCAGGTTTAACATGTACAACTTCTCTTACTTTAAAGAAAAAGACAAGCAAAGCTTGCTTCAGTTTCTCGAGGACTACCCTTTCGCTTTTTTAACGGGTAGCGATTCAAAAGGAAATCCAGTGGCTACCCAAATACCAATACTTGTCGAGGAGCGCGATGGTGAATTGTATTTACAAGGACATATCATGCGCAATACGGATCACCATAAAGCTTTTGTCGAAAACCCACGAGTTCTTGTCGCATTTACGGGACCGAATGCCTACGTCAGTGCTTCATGGTACGCAAATTCACAAATGGGCTCAACCTGGAATTATATGACGGTTCAAGTCAAAGGAAATATCCGCTTTCTACCGCAAGAAGATTTAATTGCATTCATGCGAAAGCTTACCCTAAAATTTGAACATAACAATACAAACTCCCCTACTATCTATGACAATCTTCCGGATGCTTATGTAAATAAAATGATTCCCGGAATTGATGCGTTTGAAATCAAAGTGGGCAAATTGGAGAATGTTTTCAAGCTTAGCCAGAACAGGGATGAACAAAGCTTTGGTAATATTATTACACACCTGGAAGAACAAGGTGGGAATGCTGCCCTCGTAGCTCATGAAATGAAAAAAAGAAAAGAACAGTTATTTCCACCCGGTCAGGAGTGGAATAGCGATAATTTTATGTCATAAATTAAATAATAAATTAAACCTAACAGCATGAATCCCTTTCATCTCGCAATCCCGGTAAACGACTTAAATCTTTGCAGAAAATTTTACAGGGATGTACTCGATTGCTCGGAAGGGCGGAGCTCAGGCAAATGGGTCGATTTTAATTTTTTTGGCCATCAGCTTGTCATTCATCAGAAACCAGCTGCCGGTGGTAATGATGATCCGATTTCGAACCCGATTGATGGACACGACGTTCCCGTTCCACATTTTGGCGTCGTATTAGATTGGGATGAATGGACTGCATTATCCATTCAATTGAAAGCCAAAAACATAAATTTTATTATAGAACCTTACATTCGTTTTAAAGGTGAAGTTGGAGAACAAGCTACTATGTTCTTTTATGATCCGGAAAATAATGCACTTGAATTCAAGGCCTTTAAAGATATAGGTCAACTTTTTGAAAAATAAATTTGAAGAATTGGTCTAACGCCTGACATGACTACTAAAATTGACAGCTAATGAAAAAACTTACTTACATCATATTCCTTCTCTTTTGGTGTCTAGTAGCATGTGGACAAGAAGAGAAAACCAATCATTGGGATCCACTCGAGTTCCTGATAGGTACCTGGACTCAAAAAACAGAAACATCGACTGTCACTCATACATACGAATGGGTCCTGGATGGGCAATTCATTCAAAGCACGACAGATGCTCATTTTCATCCAGCCGACGGGAAGGAATCTACCCATCAGGATATCGGATATTTCAGCTTCGATGCGGCACGAGATAACATCGTATTCCGTCAATTTCATTCCGAAGGATTCATAAATACGTATGTTCTCGACCTGGAACGAACAAATGATACCCTTATCGTATTGAACACAGAGCACACAGAGAATGCCGGTGGTATGCGAGCGGAGTTGACCATTGATAAAAACGCTGAGAACTCCTACGAGATGATATTATACTTAGCAAGTAAAGATGGACAATTTAAGGCATGTCAATGGGTGAATGCCGAAAAAGAAAAGTAAATCAGCGCCGACACATCATGTGGGTATCAATGAGGCTAAAAATATATCAAATACAGTCAGCGTTCTAATTTTAAATCTGGGGTTTGATTATTTTATCATGTGGCCATACACCACATCTAAAATGTCATACTGCAAAAATCTAAACTTATAATTCGGCCGCCAATCTGATATACTCGAATTATATTGATATAAATCCCGAAAACTGGTAGCACCTAAATAATTGTCTATTATCTTCATAGCCGACTTACGCTTAATCGTTTCAGTCAACCGAAATTCGTCCAGGAAAAGGCAAAAAGCATTGTTCATTTCATTGGACACCGGTATAGAAGTGATCGTGAAGTGGTCAATATTTGTTCGTGCAAAAGCTTGCAATGCAACATAAACAACATTTCTTTTTACCTGCTCTTTTATGCGTTCATCAGCAAATTCAGCATTGACCGTGTTGGATACTTGTATATGTACGGCCTCGTCTCCATAAGAGAGTATTTTTAATGTACAATCTTCTTCACTAAAATCTCCAACTGAAACCAGCAATTCACTCAATGATGCAAATTGTGTGAATTCAACTAAACCGGATCCTGCACCCGAATTAGTCGATATATCAAAATCATGATGATTTGTACAAGCGACTACGCTCAATACCATGAGAAAAGAAGTATACTTTTTCATGAAGAGTGGTTTTTAAATACTATATGAAGCGAACATATTCCAGACAATTTCAATTCCAATACTGATGTCTAAGATGTTTTCATAATGCGTGGCTTCCGGCGCTTTGTTACCCATAACAGAAACAATTGCCGTATCCACGTCAAAATGCTCAACTAAGCAGCTTCTACATAATGTAATTCCATTTCTACTTGCTCTCACCCAACAGCAATATACTGATTTTTATGCTTACCGACCTATAATAGACTGAAAATTAGATGATTGAGAATAGGTCGTGTTCATCTTTGGGTTACTGACGCCGCAGAAATCCATTATTCTCATTCTAGTATCTAGTGTCTTCGACCATGACTTAAGAAGAGTAGAATCAGGCAATTCAATATTACCAATCAAATCATTGTAGAAGCCGCACCAATTTTTAAACCTGCACAACACAATTCATGGGTAGATATTTTACCAGCAATTAATTAAAATAATCGCCTTTGCATTTATCACCTAAAATGATTAACTTGGGAACAGATATCTGCTTTAGTCTGCTTGGTATTGCAGATTTTTGCTTCCCCTTCATTTAACATTAATCCTGTTATCATGATGATGGTGTGTAACAATGTTGATCCACACTATTGGTAGCTGGCGTTATGGACGTGATACGGTATTATTTATTGCATCTGGTCATTTGAATTAACACCAAAAAACTATAGACTGATGAAACCGGTAGAAGCATTAGGCTTTCTCAAGTTGATCAATCTAACTACCACCGAAACGCTTTGAGGCAAAATTTATTAAAAACTGAGAAATATATATAATCATTAATTCATCCGGTGTGGAATATCTCGAAATTTTGGACCGGTATTATCTAATTTAAAATTACAATTATGTCACAAGAAGGAAAAATTATGATCACCATGATGTTTACCGCCGGACCTGAAGACACCGCAGAAGGCGACAAGTTGTTCGCGGGCCACGCCAAATGGATGGAGGAGACTCACCATAAAGACGGTGAACTAGAGTTGTTGCGATACAATATTGCCAAAGGCCCTGAATATACGGTGGCTTTGGATCCCTCCTCTGAACCAACAGGAAATACGATATACACCCTTTGTGAGGTGTATAAAAATCCGGAAGGACTGATGGACCACTGGAAACAAGCGCAGGAGACCTGGGCTGACTTCGGAGCCATAATGGAATGGTCAGCCAAGGTGAAACTTAGTGTGATGCACGGTTCGCCGATAGCGTATTCGCTTTGGTAATCGATATCCCAGTGCCATATTTGCCTCCTGAAGAATTGCTATATAATTGAACCAAGTATTAATTATTAGTAATTGAATTTTATTGATGTAAAGCAGTTGTCTTAAAGGGCACTGGTGCTAAAAAGTAGTCAGCGGACCCTCCTTCGCCGAGGCTTCGGCGGGCAAGCAGTAGGCGGTGGGTGGCGAACGACTTTTTGTCTTCTTCAAGAGCAACATCCAAATCAGGAAAGGCAAAACTCATGCCAGCTCGAAATTGATTAATATTGTACGTACGGGAGAGCCGAAAACCGCTTAGAGTAGGCATAACCAAAAAACCGAAAAATGAAAAATCCATCAACATTTTTAACATTCATCGCTGTGGCTTTGTTCTTTGTTTCTTCTATTTCCAGTTGTGACCACAAGGCAGAAGAAGCTTCAGAGCATGTTGCTGAGTCTACATTTGATATGACAACAGCCAAAGCAGAAATTGAAGCTGCTAACAAAGAATTTATGACATTTTTTGCAGCCGGGGACTCTGTGAATTTGGCCAATTTATACACAGATGATGCTAAATTCATGAGTGAGGGAGCGCCATCCATCACTGGAAAACAAAATATTGCGACAACCTTTTCAGGATTTATGAAATCCGGGATTACTCGTGCTGATCTAAGCACAGTAGAAGTTTGGGGTACTGAAGATTTTATATCAGAAGAAGGTGCAGTATCGCTATACGTAGGAGAAGACCAGGTATATCAAGGAAAATATATTGTTCTTTGGAAAAAGGATGATGGGAAATGGAAATTGTTTAGAGACATATTCAACTCAGATTCAACACCCGAATAGCCAATCAAATCAAAGTTAAAATTGGGATTGTGCATTCGTTAAACTGACAACAATGCGAAGGCACAATCCTATGCTCTAACTCATAATGCTAACGGAGGGACTCAGATAATAATTATTTCTTTTGTTACAAAATCATTTGAATTTTATAAATATTAATGAGGGCATTAATTTATGAGGCATTTCAAGGACCGTTAACCATTCAACAGGTGGCCGACCCTACTCCAAAGAGTCACGGAGTCGTTCTTAAAGTAAAAGCAACAGGTTTATGTCGCAGCGATTGGCATGGCTGGATGGGACACGATTCAGATATAACATTGCCTCATGTTCCGGGGCATGAATTGGCCGGAACAATTGAGGCAATCGGAAAAAATGTTCGAAATTTCAAAATAGGTGACCGTGTTACTGTCCCTTTTGTATGTGGTTGTGGCACTTGTAATCAGTGCAAGTCAGGCAATCACCAGGTGTGTGACCATCAATCGCAACCCGGATTTACACATTGGGGCTCGTTTGCCACATATGTGGCCTTGGATTATGCAGATACAAACCTGGTGAAAATTCCAGACGAAATTGATGATGTGACAGCAGCAACACTAGGATGTCGGTTTATCACTTCATATCGAGCAATTGTTGAACAAGGAAAAGTAACCGATGGCCAGTACGTAGTCATTCATGGCTGTGGTGGTATTGGACTATCAGCTATTATGATCGCCAATGCCATCGGTGCCCGGGTTATTGCAGTAGACATTAAACATGATACTTTGGAATTCGCTCAAGAATTGGGAGCCATTGCAACAATCAATGCGTCACAAAGCTCTGATGTTGTAGAGCAAATAAAAACACTGACTCATGGAGGAGCCCAAGTCTCTGTAGACGCCCTTGGCAGCCAAACCACCTGTTTCAACTCCATTTCCAGTCTAAGAAAAAGAGGTAAACACATTCAGGTTGGGTTAATGACCGGCGATCACCAACATGCCAAAATCCCAATGAACAACGTGATGGCAAATGAATTAGAAATAATTGGTAGTCATGGAATGCAAGCGTTTAAATATCCGGAGATGTTGAAATTGATAAAAACCGGTAGACTTCGTCCAGATAAGTTAATCGAAAAAACCATTACACTTGATGAATCTATTCAAGCACTTCCAAACATGAATAAGTTCGAAAACAAAGGCATTCTGGTAATAAATTCATTTTAATTTAATTATTAGAACCAGGGTATAGAATAGAAATGTAGCCATTTCCACTATCGACGCAGACAAAGGATATTAAGTTGTTCGCACATCGTTAGAAATTCAATGATAATTCACAATATTAATATCAACACATTGAAGTGCGACCATCCACTGAAATAATTTCATTTTCTTTAGCCAAAAACAAATAATTTACTGGATTACCAACCAATTGTAATCTCTCCGTGTCCTGATCTCACTCCTTGTGTATGCGTCACACCAGTTACAGCCGGATCAGTATAGCTGCTGCCGCCACCACCGGCGCCCAATCCACCGCCTCCGCCACCATAATATCCACCACCACCACCTGCTCCTCCCGTAGTGCCGCCACATGACGAAGAGGTATTGCCATTTCCCCCTTGTCCGAGACTTCCATCGGTTGCATTGCAACCTGTACAAGCCCATGTCCCCGCAATTCCACCTGCTGATTGGTCGCCCCCGGCACCACTTGGATTGCAATTACAACCACTTCCCGGTTGTCCATTGCCTCCTATGAGACCTCCACCATCTCCACCTGCTACACCATTACCGGTACAGCCATCTGTGCCACCACCTCCGCCACCACCAGCGATCACGATTCGACTGCTCAATGTAGTATCGCCAATACGGATATCTGATGCTCCTCCTCCGCCTCCGCCATCGTAAATACTGACGGATCCGGTAGCACCATCTCCACCTCCATTGTAGCCTCCGGGACCTCCGAAAGGGGCTCCCTGCCCTCCCACGAAAACCTCAAGTACCTGGCCGGGTGTCACCGATATGGTAGCCTCAACCCTTCCTCCCAGACCGGCATCCCCCATATTTCCGGGGCCGCCTTCAGCACCATATATATCCACTGTAATAGAGTTAATACCGGCCGGCACTGTGAATGATTGTATGCCTCCCGTATAGCTGAAAGTCTGGGATGGTATAATTACACTATCACAGAATATCGAACTCCATCCTAAAATATTAAAAAATATCTCCAGGCAATCATCTGTTGTATTATAAATCATCAATCCGACAGCAGGATTGTTTATCGAGTCACGTTGAGCAAGAGTCATCCTTGGAAACAAGACGCCTTTATTCGTACTCTCAATATCCAAAATGGAACTTGAATCAACAATAGACGACGCAGAGCTTATTTTTGTCGCCTGATTGAATTCAATTTGAGCCTGAGTTGAATAAACAAGTCCAATCAAAAGCAACGTATTTATGATGGTTTTCATAAAATATATTTTATTTCGAGAAAATTTTAAGTCTCTTGGAGCTACCAAGTATAACGCTTTTTTAGCGCATATGTAAGGGGGAAGGAGGAAAATTTTGTTGAAATATTGAAAATTCTTGTTGCGGCCACTTAATCAATACCGAATAGCACGTACTAACTAGCAGGTAGAGGGTACCGAGTTGCAAGAATATATTTTGTTATTGGATCATGACTGAGAGTAAACAGCAAGAAACAAATAATATACAAGATTCATATTTTTCACTCTACAATTTAATAATTATTCTATTTCTTCAACTCAATTTTTAAATATTTAATCTTTTACAACACTTTATAGAATTGCATCTCGCCAAGAGACGACAATTGTTGTTGCATACCCTATCAGTGTTTCAGAAATTATCGCTATATTTATCATGACTGGACGAAATGATACAATTTGACATTAAACTAAATCGGATTTAATCGATTTATGGCGTGCATTGATTTTCTCACTCCCTGTTATTTCGGATGGATTTTGCCTTCTGTGAGAACACCTATTATACCATGATTCTATCATGATGATCATTAATTTTTATTTCTCAAATTTCCAAAAGATGAAAAATCTAATCCTCATTCTCACACTCACTTGTACCCCCTTCATTCTTTTTAGCCAGGAACTTCTGGAAGTAGATGGCAAGGCCAAACTCATGTTGACTGAAGTTGTCAACGGGGCTGACAGTGTGGTTGTTCAACTTTCGGATGGCACATTGGCCCTACGGGAGGTATCCAGCCTCACAGACTATCAGGTTTTGTCCTTATCAAATGACTCCATCTACCTTGTCAATGGAGGCTTTGTCGTCTTACCTCCCGACCTGGTTGATGACGCCGACGCAGATCCGGGAAATGAAATACAGATAATCAGCCGATCAGATGATACCATTCACCTCTCTTCAGGTGGTTTTGTTATACTCCCACCCGATCTGGTCGATGATGCCGATGCAGATCCCAACAATGAAATTCAAGCAATCAGCCAATCAGGTGATACCATTCACCTCTCTTCAGGTGGTTTTGTTATACTCCCACCCGATCTGGTCGATGATGCCGATGCAGATCCCAACAATGAAATTCAAGCAATCAGCCAATCAGGTGATACCATTCACCTCTCTTCAGGTGGTTTTGTCATCTTACCTCCTGATCTGGTCGATGATGCCGATGCAGATCCCAATAATGAAATTCAAGCTATCAGCCGATCAGATGATACCATTCACCTCTCTTCAGGTGGTTTTGTCATCTTACCTCCTGATCTTGTCGACGATGCCGATGCAGATCCCAATAATGAAATTCAGACAATCAACAAAGTAGATAGCTTGGTCACGCTATCAGATGGTGGAGGGACTTTTACTGATGAAGTCGATGATGCAGATGCAGATGCCAATAATGAAATTCAAAATCTCAGCCAGGTTTTGTCGCAGGGAAATGATGCGAACAACTCCAGGATCACCTCTCTGGCCGATCCCGTTGCTGCTCAAGACGCAGTGACAAAGAATTATGTTGACAGTATGGGTGGTTGGTCGACCTCCGGCAACGATATTTACAATGGAAATAGTGGCAATGTGGGTGTTGGAACATCCACACCATCTGAAAAGTTAGAGGTTGATGGTGCCATCAATATTGGAATCAATATTGATTCAAACCCGACCGCCGGGACTATTCGCTGGAATGATTCGGCACAAGATTTTGAAGGGTATACAGGAACAGAATGGAGGTCGCTAACTGAACAATTTAAAGTGTTTGGCAATTCAGACATAAACCTGGCATATAACAGTACAGAAAGTAATAAATTGACGGCTTCTGACCCTGCTGAAGATCACTTTTTTGGGTATAACGTTTCAATTGATGGAGACTACGCAATTATTGGGGCTATTGGAGATGATGATGGAGGAGATTTTTCAGGCTCAGCCTACATTTACCACCATGATGGAACTTCATGGACAGAACAAGCCAAATTGACGGCCCCGGATGCCGGTGACTATGACAATTTTGGAACAAGCGTTTCAATCAATGGAAACTATGCAATCGTTGGGGTTCCTTATGATGATTTCAGCGGATATTCAACGGGTTCAGCCGACATTTTTGTACGTTCCGACACTTCCTGGACACATCAAGCCAAATTAACCGCTTCTGATGCGGATGGTGGTGACTACTTTGGATACAGCGTTTCAATTTCCGGGGACTATGCCGTCATTGGAGCCTATGAAGATAATGATGGAGGTGGCGATTTCGGTTCTGCTTATATTTTTGTCCGATCCGATACCACCTGGTCACAGCAAACCAAATTAACCGCTTCAGACGCTGCTAATAATGACAAATTTGGATACAGCGTTTCAATTTCCGGGGACTATGCTGTCATTGGAGCTAATGGAGATGAGGATGGAGGAAGCAATTCAGGCTCAGCCTATATTTTTATCCGTACCGATACCAACTGGTCGCAACAAGCAAAACTAAACGCATCAGACTCGATACCACAAGGCCAGTTTGGATTTAGTGTTTCGATTTCTGAAGAACAAGCCATCATTGGATCCCCATTTGATACCATTGGAGGATCCAGTTCGGGGTCAGCCTTTATCTTTGAACGTACCGATACCACCTGGTCACTGCAGTCCAAATTAACCGTTTCAGGCGCCTCAGTCGATGCTATGTTTGGATCCAGTGTTTCGATTTCCGGCAACTATGCCGTTGTTGGGGCTCCTTATAACGATGATGGAGGAAGTAATTCAGGATCAGCCTTCATCTTTAGTCAAAACGGTTTCTCCTGGCAGACACACGCGAAATTGGATGCATCAGACGCTGCTGAAGCTGACCGGTTTGGATATGGTGTTTCGACTTCCAGGAATCGCTTCATGGTTGGAGCTTACTATGACATACATGCCTGGTATGCGGCCGGATCAGTTTACACATATGAATGAAGACATTATTTATTTAGACAATTATTTTTTATATGAGAATCGATAAATTTCATTTAAATATAATTTGTCAGGTTCAATGAGAAGTGGACACTCACTTGGCTGACGACTTGGCAATTGCATGTCACCAAAGAAAGCTTGTGACAATATTCATGATTCTTCTCACGAAGCCGACGGGTAAGGTGTGCATAACAATTCTCACTTTTTAGTACAATAAAAAGTCATATAAGATGTAGGAGGCCGCTCCTCCTTCAGGAGGTCGGGAGGTTCGAGAGGTCAGATAACTCCACAACAGCAACGAGATTCATTGCCTAGGCGCAACCTCATTCCTAAAGGAAGTCTACCCACTTTATTAACCCAAGAGATTCGATTTTGTACAATTTGTTATACACACGTGGGCAAGCGCAAACTCACATGCAAATTTAAAATTGCGTAAATTCCACGTACGATAATTAATAAGACTAAGACTATGCCACAAATTAATCTTGCATCTTTCAACATTGGAAAAGGCGGTACAAAAGTCTTGTCCGATGACTACACATTAAATGATGTCGCACAAAACCTGGGACGAATATCCAATTTCATCAATGACAATGATTTCGATGTCATTGGTATGCAAGAAGTGGATGTCAAAACCAATCGATGCAAACAGATCGATGAACCCTCATTCATCCGAGATGCGCTAAATTGGCCTACCAGAAGTTCACGGTTCCAACCGGCCATGAATTATCAGGGAGGAGAATTCGGAAATTCTATACTCGTCAATTTATCAAAAAAACATATTTCATATAAAAATGATAAAATCCAAAGGAAAAATTATCTAAAAATTACCGGTAAAGAAAATCGGTCTGCTCTCGCTATTCGCGTGGATATAAAACTCCCATCCGGGTCATCACGTGAATTTAAAAATCTTTGGTTTGTGACGACCCACTTCGATATTCCATTTACCGATTGGATGCACCAGCTTTGTCGAATGTTGGTATGGTCAGATGGATTTAATTTTCCGGTTTTGATCTGTGGTGATTTAAATGTCAGAGAACGGAATGAAAGTGGCACAACAAAAGAATATCATTTAATGAAAGAAAATTTTGAAAAATACGGTTTTGTAGATGTCGGTCCATTTAAAAATAATTTCACCTTTCCAAGAATGGCGACAAAAAAGATCGATTATATGTTTCTCAGAGATGATCGAAACTGGTTCACAGTCGATCGAAGTGAATGTATTAAAACGAAGCCCGGTGGCAATTGGCTATCGGATCATTGGGCGCTCGCGTGTACATTAGGTTATTGAATAAAGACGATAAGCTATCTTAGTCAATATGAACAGCGAGAATTTTCATAATAACCGACTCTTTTGCACTCTGGTGCTCCGGCACTTCAGTACTCCAGCACTCCGGCACTCCAGCACTTCAGTACTCCAGCACTCCGGCACTCCAGTACTCCAGCACTCCGGCACTCCAGCACTTCGATACTCCGGTACTTCGGCACTTACTTTAAATAGATGACAGAATCACTTCCCATTCAACAAGCCAGAAAACTAGTGTTGTTATCACAGCGTGTACCTCCGGCCAGGCAAACAGGTCGTGCACTCGCCGCGACACGTTCTGCTATCGAACACCTTGGTTATATCCAGATCGATACGATCTCGATCGTTCAGCGCGCGCATCACCATACGCTTTGGAATCGCAACCCACGGTACAAAACCACTCACCTGGCCGACCTCATTGCGGATAAACAAGTCTTTGAATATTGGTCGCATGCGGCTGCATACCTGCCTATGCGGGATTTCCGCTATAGCTTACCGCGCAAACAGGCGATTGCCTCCGGCGATCAGAATCATTGGTATACCCGCGATAAGAAACTGATGAAATCGATACGCAAGCGCATTACAGTTGAAGGTCCGTTAATGGCCAAAGATTTTGAACATAAGGGAAAGAAATTAGGTGAATGGGACACCAAACCGGCTAAACGAGCCCTGGAACAACTCTATATGCAGGGTGAACTTATGATTGCTTCCCGGGTTAATTTCCATAAGGTCTATGATCTCACCGAAAATGTCATACCGGAGGGGGTTGACACTTCCCTACCCGATCCGGAGGAATATGTCCGTTTTTTAATTACGCGATACCTACAAGCGAACGGACTGGGACAAGCTTCAGAAATAAGTTATTTAAGAAAAAACATCAAACCGCGGGTTTCAGCGACCTTGAAAGACATGCATTCAAATGGAGAATTGTTGGAAATTCGTGTGGGTGATAAAAATTACTACGCCTTACGTGAATCCCTGGAGCTACTGCGCAAACCCATGGCACGTAGTAAGGTCAAAATACTCTCGCCTTTTGATAATCTGGTAATCCAACGCAAACGCCTCCAGGCCATTTTCGGATTTGACTATTTGATCGAATGCTATGTCCCGGCAGCAAAACGTCAATACGGCTATTTCGTATTACCTATTTTATGGGATGGTAAACTCGTTGCACGAATGGATTGTAAAGCCGATAGAAAAAAATCGGTACTACACATTCATCATCTGGTGCTCGAACCGCGGCTCAATAAAATTGAAACGTTTGCCAGGGCTTTGTCTAAAGAACTTGAATCGTTTATGCAATTCAATTCCTGTGATGATCTATTGTTACACAGAACCACACCCACCGACTGTAAACCAATGTTCCAGGCTTTATTTAGCGCACTCGCGCACGAATAGAATAATTCGATTTTCTATAAAATTATACTGTTATCTGTCATTATCATTCGACAAATCCTTATTTTCACGAGTGAAGATGTCATCCATTCGCGATGTACAAACAGATGTTCTTTTCACTTAATGTACGCCCATGTCAATTACCAAACTTCTTGTTGCCAATCGTGGTGAAATCGCTATCCGCGTCTTTCGTGCTGCCTCTGAATTGAATATTCAGACCGTTGCCATTTATACCCATGAAGATCGGTTTTCACTGCATCGATATAAAGCAGATCAGGCATTTCAAATTGGAGACGATGATGATCCATTGAAACCCTATTTAGATATTCAAAAAATCATCCAGGTTGCCAGGCAACACCATGTCGATGCCATTCATCCCGGCTATGGCTTTTTATCCGAAAATCCGGCATTCGCACGTGCTTGTGTCGAGGCTAATATCATCTGGATAGGTCCTGATGCGGATACAATGGAAGCTCTGGGAAATAAAATACACGCCAAACAAGCTGCCGTGCGTGTCGGCGTACCTATCGTAGAATCTTCAGAAGATGCACTCAAATCACTCGACGAGGTAGAAGAAATATCCATGCGAATTGGTCTGCCGGTCATGATAAAAGCAGCAACGGGGGGAGGAGGCCGTGGCATGCGGATCGTGCGCACAACTTCTGACATCCAACGGATGTACCTCGAGGCAACACGGGAAGCTAAAACGGCATTTGGTGATGATCGGGTATTTGTCGAAAAATATATTGACGATCCAAAACACATTGAAATTCAAATATTAGGAGATCAACATGGCAACCTCGTGCATTTATTCGAACGCGATTGTTCGGTTCAAAGAAGATTTCAAAAAGTCGTGGAGGTAGCTCCGAGCATCAATTTGAAACAAGAAACGAAAGACCATCTATATCAATATGCCATTGACATTTGCAAGTCAGTTAATTATGTAAATGCGGGTACTGTCGAGTTTTTAGTTGATCAAAATGAGGCTATTTATTTTATTGAAGTCAATACGCGTATTCAAGTCGAGCATACAATTACCGAAGTTATTACGGGAATTGATTTAGTACGTGCACAAATACTGGTTGCTGGCGGAGTGCCTTTATCTGATCCAAAAATCGGCATCGGCCATCAGTCGAATATTCAATTTCGTGGCTTCGCCATTCAATGCCGGATTACGACGGAGGATCCGGAAAATGACTTTAAACCGGACTATGGCCGTTTAGTGGCTTATCGCAGTGCCAGTGGTTTTGGTATTCGACTTGATGCCGGAAATGCCTATGCAGGAGCAACTATTTCTCCCTTCTTTGATAGTATGTTGGTCAAAGTTACGGCATGGGGTCATGGGATTCCCGCCGCTGCCGACCGCCTCCATCGGGCGTTACGCGAATTCAGGATTCGCGGTGTTAAAAGCAATATTTCATTTTTATTAAACTTATTAAAGGACGAACAATTCCGTCAAGGAAATATTTCTGTAAATTATATAGGTCGGCATCCTGAATTAATGCGATCGGCCAGCTGGAAAAATCGTGGAACACGACTCCTTAGATTTCTTGGTAATATTAATGTAAATGGAAATCCGGATGTCAAAAAAATAAATCCTACTGTTATATTTGATCAGGCGAAAATTCCGGATACAACTGATCTTTCTTTTCCCTACGGTACAAAAAACAGATTAGATGATTTGGGTCGCGATGAGTTTGTAAAATGGATGAAGGATGAAAAGCAAATCATGTATACCGACACCACTTTTCGGGATGCGCATCAATCCTTGCTGGCTACGCGTGTGCGTACATATGATCTTTTGGAAATTGCCGAGCCATTTGCCAAACGCCATGGGGGAGATTTATTTTCGATGGAAGTTTGGGGCGGGGCGACATTTGACGTGTGTATGCGATTTTTGAAAGAATCGCCCTGGAAGCGTTTGATAAAAATGCGCGAGCGCATGCCAAATGTCTTACTACAAATGTTGTTACGCGGGTCAAATGGTGTTGGGTATAAAGCCTATCCGGACAATGTCATCGATGCATTTATTGTACAATCGGCGCAGACCGGTATTGATGTATTTCGGATATTTGATTCCCTCAATTGGATTGAAGGCATGCGCCATTCAATCCAGACTGTTTCTCGTGAGACCCACGCCATCGCTGAGGCCTGCGTGTGTTATACAGGCGACGTGTTGGACAAGAACAGCAATCGCTTTGGCTTGTCATATTACACGGACATAGCCAAGCGCCTGGAAGATGCCGGGGCTCATATGCTAGCCATCAAAGACATGGCCGGTTTGCTCAAACCTCAAGCCGCTGTGGAACTCGTCGAAGCACTGCGCGACAGTGTTGATCTTCCGATCCACCTCCACACGCACGACACATCATCGATTCAATCGACGACCTATCTCAAAGCCGTCGAGCACGGTGTCGATGTAATTGATGTCGCGCTTGCCTCCATATCCGGGCTGACCTCACAACCGAGTATTAATTCCTTCGTTGCCTTAATGGAAGGACATCCGCGTGAACGACAAATTGATTTGCAGTCACTAAATGAATTCTCGGCCTATTGGGAAACAGTACGGACATTTTACTACCCTTTTGAAACCGAATTAAAAGCCGGTACAGCCGAGGTATATGATCATGAAATTCCTGGTGGACAATATTCGAATTTGAGACCACAAGCGCGTGGACTCGGATTGGAAGATCAATTCGAAACAATTAAAAACAACTATAAAGACGTCAATGATTTATTAGGGGGTATTGTAAAAGTTACGCCTTCGTCAAAAGTGGTTGGTGATATGGCCATGTATTTAACATCCAATAATTATACCACTGCCGATATTCTTTCTAATGGAAAAAATATGGATTTTCCTGATAGTTTTAAATCGTTGATGCGCGGTGATCTAGGGCAGTGGTCTGCGGGATGGCCGGCAGGTTTACAAGAAATGGTGTTAAAAGGTGAACAACCCTATACTACCCGACCTAATGCACAACTTCCACAACTGGATTTAGAAAAGGAATTCGAATTATTTAAATTAGAATTTGGCGACTTTCATGAGTACAGTGATTTTCTTTCCTATCTCTTGTATCCAAAAGTATTTGCTGACTTTTATTATTATTGGCTGGAATATGGTGACGTAAGTAAAATTCCAACTAAAGCATTCTTTTATGGTCTGGATAAAGGCGAGGAAATTGTGGTTGCTATTGTCCTGGGGAAAAACATCATTATTGAATATCTCAATACCAACGAGGTCGACAAACGCGGATTTCGACTGGTCATCTTCCGTATGAATGGTGATATTCGATCCGTCCTCGTCAAGGATGTGTCAGCCGGTGAAGTAGCAGCAGCAGCAATCAAGGCCGTCCATGCCAATGAAGTCGGATCTCCACTACAGGGCAGCCTGGCAAGTGTACTGGTGAGCGAAGGTGATGTCGTGCAATCAGGCGATGCCCTATTTATTATTGAAGCCATGAAAATGGAGAGTACGATTACCGCTCCGATGGCCGGGGTAATTAAGAAAATATACCTTCAAGATAAAACCCTGGTTGCGCAGGATGATATGGTACTCGAAATCGACCCTGCCGGATCTTCATAAGATAGGGTATTTACCAAAATCAGTTATCTTGTATTATGTGTGAATCATTTTAAGATGAAAATCATTAAATCAATCCGGGACAATGCTGCCTTGATCAGGCAATATATTATTGTTGGAATTATTCTCGGGACGATATATGGTAGTATCGAATACATTGCACGCTCAGATAGTCTATATCCCCAGGCATACTTCCCATTGATCATTCGTGCTAATTTGGCCGCCTTCTTCATCACCATCTCCGCTGCTGTCTTTGAAATTTTTCTAAAAGATCATTTTCTGCAAAAGACGTTCATCTACCTGGTCTTGGTCCATTCCATTTTCTACACATTCATTATTAGTTTTTGGCTTGCCATTATCAATGGATTCTGGGGCATTATAAACCAAAAAATATCATTCAGCGAAGGTATGTCAGCCTATTTATTTAATAGGAGTCACTTTATTAATCTACTCTTCATCTTTTTACTGCTGGTGGTCTTCATGGGTCTCAGACAAATCAATAGCCTTCACAGAAGAGGAGAACTACTGAAGTTTATTGTTGGCAAATACCATCGGCCCAAGGAACTTAATCGAATCTTCTGTTTTATCGACATAAAAAGTTCCACCAGCATAGCAGAGCAGTTAGGTCATTATCAATTTAGTCTTTTCCTCAAAGATTATTATTCAGACATAACGGACGCCATTCGAAATACAAATGCTGAGATATATCAATATGTCGGTGATGAAATCGTATTAACCTGGTCCATAGCAAATGGAATGAAAAATAACAATATGCTGAATTGTTTTTTCGAAATGAAAAAATTAATCGATGTGCAAAAGCCAAAATATTTGAAACGTTATGGCGTCTATCCGGAATTTAAGGCCGGTATTCATAGTGGCAAAGTCATCGTCACCTGGGTTGGAGAAATCAAAAAGCAGATCGTTTACATAGGAGATGTATTAAATACAACCGCGAGGATTCAAGAGGCGAGTAAGCGCCTGTCCAAAGAGTTCTTAATTTCCGGGGATCTGTTGGAACAGGTAAAGCATATGGAAGGTTTCAAAGCCACGTTTGAAGACGAAACGGTTCTAAGAGGCAAGAAAAAAGGAATTAAACTATTCAGCCTGACGTTAATTAATAGCTGAACAAAGAGAAGATTATCTTTGAACCAAGTGCTACAAGCGTATTATTTTTTTAATTAACGTCTTCAAAACGGTAATACAACCACAACGACCGGGATGCATATCCGGCTCATTAAACATATAAATCACTAACCGCAAACTGAATAATCAATTATGGAATTTACTTTAAAAACGACAATCAGCAGCTCGGCGCAGCAGATATATACGACTTGGCTTAGCAGTCACGGACACAGTAATATGACCGGTGGTGTGGCTTCCATATCCGATAAAATCGGGGATAAATTCACGGCCTGGGACGGATACATTAAAGGACAAAACCTTGAATTGGAACCATATAAACGCATCGTGCAGTCCTGGCGAACGTCACAATTTGAAGCGCATGAAGAAGATTCGCAACTTGAAATTTTATTGGATGAAGTTGCCGGACAAACCGAACTCACATTAATCCACACAAAGGTTCCGGAAAGTGGTGAACATTATATAGATGGATGGAACGTTCATTATTTTCAACCAATGAAAAAGTATTTTTCCGAATTATAAAATAACTCAAACCTCAATAAAACCATTTAATCTCCGTGGAGAATAACATCGTCATCAGAGAAGCAATCTTAGAGGATGCACCCGTTATTACACAGATATTGAGTGCCGCGTTTAAGGAATTCAAGACCAACTATACACCCGGAGCTTTTGCCGCCACCGTAGTTTCAACGGAAAAAGCACGTGAACGGATCAATAAAGGTGTTGTTTGGATCGCCTCATTGAAAAACAATCCAATCGGCACGGTTTCAGGGCAAATTCTAAATCATACGTTTTATATTAAAGGAATGGGCGTACTTCCTGAAGCAAGAGGAATGAAAATAGGTTATCAATTATTAAGAACCATCGAGGCTTATGCCAGAAAAAATAATTGCCGGGAATTACTTTTGAATACCACGCCCTATTTGAAGCAAGCGATTCGATTGTATGAACGATTTGGGTTTGAAATAATAAATGAACCCCCTTATGACCTTTTTCAAACGCCATTGTACAACATGAAAAAACAACTTAGTTAATTCATTTCAAGTTCTGATATAGCAAGATGAAAACAGACCGTTCAAGGATCATTCGAATAGCTTTTCAAACACTTTTAACTTTAACCTTGTTTTCATTCTGGGCCGGATTCGCCTTACTCGTCATAAATAGACTTTTTTACAATACCCTACCGGGGTACACAATTGGACGACTTTGCATTTGGGAATTAATCGCGCTAATCGTGGCTGCTTTGATTGGTCAATTCATGATTAACGCCTGGGGAATTCCGAAACTGGAGACCATCGGGAATAAAGAACGGTTGACAATGAATCCAAAATATGGCGTATATTTCTTCGTATACTTTGTGATTGCATTGATTGTGGGGATTTGGCAGTTTTGGATATTTAGTCAACAATTTTGAGCGGTAAGCAATTAATCTGAGGGTGCAAACGCTCTCTCGTCCATATAAGTGCCGACGTCAATGACTGTGATAGCTGCCACGACTTCCCGCCTAAAGCTGAATGTTATGCATACTGATCATTTTGATAAACTGAGGAACATGTATTTGACTGCCAATATAAACGAGCAGTTATTTGATACGACCGAATGTGATATCACCTCAGAAAAAGCGACAATTTCATTATCTATTTCTGAAAAATATTTTCACGCCCTGGGCGCGATCCATGGTTCGGTATATTTCAAACTCCTCGATGACGCTGCCTTTTTTGCGGTAAACTCAATCGTTAGGGATGTGTTCGTCTTAACCACTTCATTTAATGTCAATTTCACACGACCTGTTAATGCAGGAAGAATTACAGCGGTAGGCAAAGTGCGATTTAAGTCTAAGAAGCTATTTATAGCAGATTCAGTTTTATATAACGCTAAAGGAAAAGAAATCGCTTTCGGAACCGGCAACTTTGTTAAAAGTGAAGTTGCATTGACAGAAGAGATTGGATATAAATAATTAATCCCAACTCTGCATGAAAACTACAGTTAGATATTAAATATCAGTCATGGCATGTTTATGAACAGCAATAAAAATCCGTCATCACTGGTCAGGCAATTAAGTTGGCTGGTCATCTTCAGCATTGCTATGGCTTATCTTGAATCTGCTGTCGTGGTCTATTTAAGAGAGATCTATTATCCGGATGGTTTTTCTTTTCCATTAACACCAATTGACGGCGATATGGTATCTACGGAATTTTGGCGAGAAATTGCGACGATTATCATGCTTGCGGGAATTGGCATTTTAACTGGAAAAACGAATGCTCAACGTTTTGCTTTTTTTATATTATCATTTGCCATTTGGGACATATTTTACTACGTTTTCCTCTATGTTTTATTAGGCTGGCCATCCTCATTGCTCACGTGGGACATCCTTTTCCTCGTGCCAATTCCATGGGTTGGTCCAGTCATCACACCAATCATCGTCTCTTTCATGATGATCCTACTTGCCTTAAGTCTACTCTATTCAAATAAAAGATTAATCGTACATCAGTGGCTTTTATTAATATTTGGATCCCTGGTTGTAATTTATTCCTGGGTACTTGATTATTGGAATTTTAGCAGTAATCAAGATTCAACTAGTGCCTGGACCCTATCATCAAAGCAGGAATTATTTGGAAGTGCAGAACAGTATATTCCTGCTGCGTTTAATTGGTATATTTTTCTGACTGGGATCGTGTTGTTGTTTGCCGGAATCGCATCCCACTATTTGCAACATCGACAATCACCGAATTAATAAATCCTACATAGGCCAGATTTTTATTTTCATAATTGAACCCCATGAAAAAGGGCAAAAGCAGAACCGTATCCCCCAAATCACATCCGTCTTTCTTCCTTGCCACATCCTATTTGAGCAATAGCTGTATTGCAACAATTTCATTCAGATTTCACTTTCAAATCTTCTACGTGACGGTCTAAATCATGCCGCCTCTTAACGAATCGTCAATCCATTGACTATCCACGAAATCAGTCAACTATGACCAAGGTCATCTGCAGAATAGATAGCAGTCACCGAACTCGATTTCTATCCATGATAGTTTTGTAAAGAGGGCTGATAAAATGATCAAAGCCAAGATATATCCGTTCAGAACAACCGGCAAAAACACACAACTATGAAAAGTCACATCCTTCTTTTATTATCCATGTTCCTACTTTGTTCAATTCTGGCATTTAGCCAGGAGTTAGAGGAAGTGGAAACTGCAGCTATCCAAAACTCGGTAACCGATGTAGATGGTAATACCTATAAGACTGTGCGTATTGGTGATCAGGAATGGATGGCAGAAAATCTCAGGGTTACTAAATTTAGAAACAACGCAGCCATAGCCCACATAGATGATGCATTTGATTGGTCCCGCCTTGCGACGCCTGCCTGGCGTTGGTATCAGGACGATGCTGAACAATATGAGGCCGACTACGGCAAAATGTACAATTGGTTTACAGTAATAGACACCCAGGGCTTGTGTCCAACCGGATGGCGCGTACCGACCGATAACGATTGGATAACCTTGATGGACTTTTTAGGAGGAATAAAATTAGCTGGTGCATTGCTGAAAGAAGCTGGCAATGATCACTGGGCAAGTCATAATAGTGGGGCAACCAATGAAAGTGGATTTACTGGACTTCCCGGTGGGTATTGTAGTTCAAGCGGTTCATTTGGAGAAATAGGAAATAATGGCTTTTGGTGGAGCAGTACCGAAGTGAATGATAAGGTGGCATCTATCACCATCCTCAATTACCTCGATGATAAGGCCTCAATAGACACGGTCACGAAGCGGTTTGGATTGTCCGTTCGCTGTGTTAGGGAGTAGGCAGTGGACAGTGGACAGTCTAGAATACCAAATTACTCAATCACTCGAATGCTCATTTGTTCACCGCTCTTACCTTCTCACTTTGCGTTCCAGAATGTACTGAAATGACTTCAAAATAAATTTAGGTCAAATTTAACACAGGTCATTGACATTGTTCTGAATATGGTTTAACTTTGAATGAGTCCCAGACAGAGTTGTTTATAAACAACACACTTCAACATCATTACATTTCCTGCCATGCGAATATCCGTCGTCATATTGTACGTGGTTAAACGTGATAAACTTTTTACATCGAATCAAATAAATATTTCTCCTTAACCAATAAATAATAATACACATGAAAAAATGGATTTTTTTACTCGCGGTTACTTTTCTGTGGCAAGGGCATATCTTTTCACAGGAATACATAGAAAACGAGGGAGCAATTACCATTGATACGGCTACTTCCCTCACGCCCGATTCAGGAACTATAGAATTCCGCAGCGGGGAATTTCGCGGATTTGACGGGGTCATTTGGCATAAACTGGATAATCCCGCATATATTCCTCCTCCTCCAAGTTCAGCTTATGCGTGGTTGACTGATACAGTTTTCATACCGGTAAATGAGTGGACTAAGATTCCATTTGATGGTGTGGTCTTCGACCTTGCAGGTGAATTCGTTCCCTACACTGGTGCTTCGTATTCCGAGGGTTCATTTTTTCCTACCGGACCAGGGCTCTACCAGGTGACAGCGAGGTGTGAATATGAGGTCGTTGACTACCAACCAGCTGAGGATCCTACTGGAGCTGATATTCCATTGGAGACGAGATCTTATGTCAGTATTGCGGTATTTACCGGAATTCCTCCCGTGGACGATATACCTTCTCCACTGGATGACTTTATGTATTCTCAAGGTAATAATCTTCAAATTGCATGGGGTCTGGATGATAACGGCGTTTTTGGAAACCCCCTAAACAGAAATAATGCTCCGAATGTAAGCACCATTGTGGAAGTCACGCCGGGTGAGACTATTTCTATTTATGGATTTTGGTATCAGCCATCCGCAGTACCGGGCACAGGAGCCATGCCCCTCATGGTTGCACATGATCCCGGCTCAGGTGGATATGCCGAAGAATCACCAGCACCGGAAACGGCAGGTCCACCACCCAGTGTACCGGACAAATCGAAAGTGTATGTGACCATTCATCGGGTGTTTCCATAGTGGACAGTTGGCAGTGGACAGTTGACAGTTGACAGTGGACAGTTGGCAGTGGACAGTTGGCAGTTGGCAGTTGGCTGTTGGCTGTAGGCTGTAGGCAGAGGGCAGTTAAATAAAATAACGCCCCAATCCCGGTCCACTGATGACGTAATTAAGTTCGACTGTATTGAGAAAATACGATATTTAGAATCTTATTACTGCAAATGCCAACACGCCGTTCTAATAGAACTTATTTACCACGCTTCATTGCTTGTCTGGTATTATTGTTAGTCCTGTCAGGTTGTTCTAAAGACGATGAAGTACCTGCGGTTGCCTTAGGCATTAGTGACATGGATAAATTTCCCAGCTATCGATCCGCAGAAGTAGGATGGGCCAGTTCCGATGGAAAAGTGCTAAGTGGAACACTGTCATTTCCGCGTTCCCCGGGCAGTTACCCGGCTGTGATGTTTCACTTTGGAAGTAATAAATGGTCGAGGCAAGACATTGGCGTCAGTTTTATTCGTAGATGGGTGGATGCAGGTTTCGTTGTATTTATCTACGACAAAAGAGGGGGGTCCCGATCTCAGGGAGAATGTTGTCCCTGGCAAGATCCGGACTATTTCCCCTTATTGGGTGACGATGTCCTATTCGGTATACGAACCATCGCCCAGCATCCTGAAATACGTGCTGATGCCATTGGCGCTTATGGTTTTAGCCAGGGCGGATGGATCATACCTACGGCGGCCGCAAACAGCACAGAAGATATTGCCTTCACTGTTATCGGCTCAGGACCGACTGTCACACTAGGAGAAGAATTACTATACAGTCAGTTGACCGGTGAAAACGATTGTGAAGCAACGAACATCTCCCAGGAAGACATCGCCACACAATTGGATGCAGCCGGACAGTCAGGATTTGATCCGTACCCCTACATCAATGACATGACCAAACCCGGGCTTTGGGTATATGGAGAAAATGATTTGAGCGTGCCCGTCGTTCAGTGCACCGAAATATTGGACAAATTGATTACGCTGCAAAACAAACCGTTTGACTATTGGATTCTGGACAACGCCAATCACAGCTGGATTGTTGACGGGGGCATTTGTCAGACCATTGGCGGAACCAGCGCCGATCCTTTTCAGGAAATATTCGACTGGATAAACGATAAAATAAATTGATAGAATTCCTTATCTTGGGGAAACGAAAAGTCTGGAAGAAAGTACTGAGACCCAACTTTCAGATCAAAAACTTATTCCTTGAATACACCCTGAATTAATTAACCGCGAAAATTGCTATTTGCATTTTCAGGTTCAAATACATCTATTATTAATATTAAATCTTTAAAAAATGAAATTTTTAATTAAAGCAATTACGCCAATTGAAAAAGGCAATGAACTCATTCGCACAGGTAAAATGGGCGAATATATTCAATCCGTTATGGAGGACCTCAAGCCTGAAGCAGCGTATTTTACGGCTGAATTTGGACAACGAACGGCCTATTATTTTGTTGAAGTAGAAAAAGCATCCGACATACCCAGATTAGCAGAACCGCTATTTCTAGGAAGCCAGGCTGACGTGGAATTTTATCCGGTGATGAAATTTGAAGACTTTGCAGAAGCTGGGCCGGCGATTGAAAAAGCAGTGGGCAAATATGGGTAATTACAGTGAACAGTAAGCAAGGGACAGTAAGCAAGGGACAGTAAGCAGTGGGCAGTGAACAGTGGATAGTGGACAGTAGACAGTGGACAGTGGACAGTAGATCTTTGTCTAAATAAATTCAATGTGGCAAAATACTACTTAAGATATACTACTCTCTACCTATTCAAAATAATGGAATATTAATAAGAGAATAATTATTTAATTATTCAATATTTAATGTTTGCCATGTATGGCCTGACCCTGTGTGATGGACTTCTAATTCGATTGGTCTTAAAACAACATTAAGCCGTAGTTTAATTACATAAAATTCATTAATTAAAAAATATTAAAATGGAATTGTCAAGATTCGGAAACTTTGAAGATAAAAACCACCTTAAATACATCAAACTGTTTGTGTTGATTGTTCTTATTGCCGGCATTAGCACTTCTATTGGGGCGCAACAATTGGAAGTTGATGGTCAACTAAAAATAAATGATGGAACACAAGGACCGGGCAAAATCCTAACCAGCAATTCAGATGGATTGGCGAGTTGGCAAGAACCTTCGACTTCGACGACATCAGCAACCTATCAAACGGTAAGTATATGTTGCCAAACCTGGATGACTAAAAACCTGGATGTAAGCACATATCGGAATGGGGACACAATACCTCATGTTACTGATACTACGGATTGGAAGAATCTGACGACCGGAGCTTATTGTTACTACGGCAATGATTCGGCGACTTACGCTGCCACATACGGCAAGCTTTATAACTGGTATGCGGTAAATGATCCCAGAGGACTGGCTCCGGAAGGATGGCGAGTCCCTACTGACTTTGAATTTACCACTGCTGTCGATTGCCTCGGTGGTATTTCCGTGGCCGCCGGATTATTAAAAGAACTTGGTACAACGCACTGGTCAGGCCCTAATACAGACGGTACTAATCTGACCGGATTTACACTCCTGCCGGCCGGTTATCGCAGTGGAACAGGGGGCCATTTCGTCGGTAATGGCGAACACCAATATTTACACACCGCAACCGAAGAGGACGCGGGAGACGCATGGAATCGTCTGGGGAGTTACAATTCCGCAACCCTATTCAGAAATGCCTACACAAAGCGCAATGGATTTTCTGTTCGCTGTATTCGGGAGTAGCGAATCTGAGCTATTGAGCTTTTGAGCCAGTTGAAAAAATCAGTACGTCAGTATACATGTACATGAACACCACGGCACGTAGGCATTAAGGCACTTTGGTACGCCGGAGTTTCAAATGTATCATCATGGACATCCATTGCTGTTTGCTTCAAATTCCGCACCCAATTCGACTTCAAAACTGGTATTTAAATCGACACCCAATGCACCACTAAAGATGACAACATGAGGGGTTTGAATGAGTGCATCTGATGTCAAAATTCCTGAAGTCGCATAGAGGTCGGATGCGGGTGTTCCGACCACCAATCTCGATGGAGGACAGGGATCTTCAACGATGATTGTATAATCTTCCACTTCGCCAAAATAAGAACCACACGGATCGGCCGGATTGGGATCAGCATAGATCACACGCACCCGTAATGTCGTTTCACCAAACGGTGCATCTACCGGAACCATTATCGCTCCCTGGCTGTCATGATTGACATCAATTGCCGCCATAGAAATACTTTCATTTGTGGTAAAGGCACCGTTTTGATCGTAATCAATCCAGGCGTAAACTTCATCCTGAGCAAATGAAAAATTCAACGAAACATCGAGGTTGTAAGCATGTCCGGGTAAAAGTGTCGTGTTTAGATTTTTAAAATTACTGTAACCTGTCTGACCTGATGGATTATCGATCGCTTTTACAGTCACTTGATCAATCCAATCGCCGCCGGTACCTGCTGATCCCTCGGCAGCACAATAGGTCAAATTGATCGTATAATCTTCCACCTCGCCAAAAAATGAGCCGCAAGATTGCGCAGAATTTGGGTCGTTGTAGATAGCTCTTACGCGCATAACTGTTTCTCCTTGAATGGCAGCACCAGGAACCTCAACAATGCCTGTGCTGATCGCATTAAAACCCACCACTAGCGTTGACATGACAATTTGCTCGGAGCTGTCAAATAGGTTGTTTTTATTGTAATCAATCCAAACATAGATTGAGTCCAGATCGAAGGCATAATTCATGCGAACCTCGATAGGATAAGTCGCCCCACGAATCAAATCTGTAGAAATATTTTTGAAGTCGCTGTATCCCGTCTGCGTCGAACTGTTTGAGATCGTGTTCAGCGTCACTCGATTGATCCAATCACTACCGGTACCACCTGAACCGGCAGCAGCGCAATAAGTTAAATTAATGGTGTATTCTTCAGCTTCACCAGCAGTTGCAATATCACACGGGTCTGCAATTCCCCCGTAGCTGTTTCGAATACGCATAATAGTTTTTCCTTGCATTGCCGTCGTCGGAATATCAACCAGACCGGTACATGCTGAATTAAAACCCACAGCAAGCTCAGATAAAATAGTCAATTCACTGGCCTCAAAGAGGCCATTTTGATCGTAATCAATCCAAACAAACACAGTATCCTGGTCGAATGCATAATTCAATTGCACCTCAATTGGATAGGATGAACCGAGCGCCAAGTCGGTTTGAATAGCAGTAAAATCACTGTAAAAACTCTGTGCTGAACTGTTGTTAATGGTATTCAGCTGTACCCGGTTAATGAAATCTGACCCGGTAGCTAGAGAACCTTGATTTTCACAATATGTAAAATCGATAGTGTAGTCCTCTACTTCTCCAAAATAGTTGCCACAGGGATCAGCAGTATTCGAATTTGAATAAAGGACTCGTACACGCATAGTTGTGGCTAGGTGGTCAATCACCGATGGCACGGCCACTGTCCCAACGCTTTGTTTACTTGTGATGGCAGACATCACTATCAACTCCGAGCTATCAAATGTATCATTGCGATTATAGTCAATCCATGCATAAACCGAATCGAGTGCAAAAGCAGCATTTAAATCTACTTTCAACTCATAGGATCCTCCCTGGGCCAAAACGGTTGACTCAGATTTAAAGTCGCTATAACCAGTCTGACTGGAACTGTTGTCCAGCGTATTCAACCGAACTCGTTTAATCCAATCACCACCGGTTCCTGCTGAACCGGCAGCTGCACAATGTACTAGATTGGATACACCCCCTTCACATTCACAATTTTCGCTGACAACTTCACCCGTGGTAAACGGGTCGCCATCATCACAGGCCGTTCCGAGCAATGCATTGTCCAGTTCCGGGCAAGCATCGTAGCCGTCGCAAACGCCATCGTTGTCAGCATCCGGATCACCATACATACAGTCAGCAATAATAATTGGAGCTTCCAAAACACCTCTACCATATGTCCCTATACGGACCAATTTTTGCGCGTATTGAATTTCAATATCCTCAACTCGTGTATGCGGTATATTGCCATACTCATGCCAATCCAGATAATTATCATCTCTATAATAAACGCCTGCATCAGTCCCGACAAATATTCCACCCGCTACATTTTCATATAGTTCAATCGCTCCTGTTGAAACATTGGGAAGTGCGCCACTTATATTTTCCCAGGTCGTACCTGCATCCACGGATTTATAGACTTTACTCCCATCTGTGAATCCCGGCACTGAGATGTAGACAATGTCCTTATCCAGTGGATCAACTTCGATATCGGAGATCGATGCCGGCATCGTCTTCGCTGTCCAGTTATCGCTGGCAGTATCTTTCACAAACAACTGGGACCCTCTGGAAGTATAAATTCGTTCAGCGTTGGATTTGGAGATTGCAATCTCATTCGCTTTCCCTCCTAATGTCCCGCTGATTGGCTCCCAGCTATCTCCTTTATTAAATGATTCATAGACCGTATCATACGCCGCGATAATATGACCCGGATTATTTGGATCCAATCGATACGGTGTCTGCCATGCACCATTGCCGTTTTGTCCTGGGGGTGAAATATTACTATTTGAACCATTGACCCATTTCCGTAATGCTCCGTTTTGGTAGGCCCAATAGCGTGTGCTGGCATCTGTCGGGTCAATTTCCTGGTTCATGCCATCGCCGGTACCGGCATAATCGTCCCATACACCTGCAGTATCGCGATAGACATTTCCATTGTCTTGTGAGCCACCTCCAATGACATTCATTTCTGTCTGAGAAACCGCGATATCATAAAACTGGGTGATGAGTAATCCGTCCGACAAATTCTCAAATGAATCTGTACTAATGATATACCGGTAAACTCCACCATCATTGCAATAATAGATATAGTCGCTTTCGAGTGGATTATGGAAAATGTTTCGTTGATCAACATGTACCAGAGGAAGTCCACCTTGTCCCAACCAATCACATGTTTGTGTAAAAGTAGCGCCATCATTGTCTGATCGGTGCGTCTCAAAATTACCAACCAATAAGGTGTTCGCGTCCGATGGAGAAAATGCAAGTACGCTATTATTTTCCGGCAAGGTATCGGTGGAGGAAAAACTCAAACCCCCATCGTCGGACTTGTAAAGAATGGTTTTATTACGCGCATATACTTTTGAAGTATCGAGCGCAGTCACAGCGGCATATACCCGGCTTGTTCCAAAATCCTGAATGAGATTAAATGTGCTTCCACCATTTGAACTCCGATAAAATTCACCATCCGTTCCGCATTGATAAATAATATTAGAATTACCCAAATTGATCTTTACATCAAACGTACTCATGTTATTAATTTTTGATACTGTGATAAATCTATCCGTTGTGAGATAAAGACCATCCGAAGTTGCCACATATACCTTATTAGAATTGTTTGGGTCTGCTTCCATCCAATAAATTTTTTCATTATCAGCCATGTCAAAACTCAAGGCGCTCGGTCTCCAGGTTAGTCCCCCATCAATAGACGTGTATACACCCAATGCCGGCGAGCTGATTGCGGCGTATAATACAAATGGTAAAGTTTTATGAACGATAAGGCTGCTCACAGCCATGTAAGGCAGTTCATCGCCCACGGCTGTATAGGTTTGCCCTCCGTCGGTTGTCTTCCAAACTCCTCCGATCACAGCACCTACATAAAATGTATTAGGATCTGTTGGATGAAAAGCCATAGACGAAGTTCTTCCAAGGCCTATTTGAGTAACGATATAATTCTCATAGGACAAATTCGTCCAGGTAGCATCCAGATAAGGACTCACAGCCCTGCGTTCCGTTTCGTCTTTTTCCGCTTCAGATCTCCAATGAGCAGAAATATCTCCTAACGTTCCATCAGGATTTAAGGAGTTTTCCCAAAAACTACGCCATCGCATGAATTTCACAAATTCGCCGTCCCGGTGATCACCCTCACTCAGTTCGTGAAATGTTCGCGTCGGATGTTTCTGTTTGAAATAAGCTTCTCCGACTTTAACAATTTTATCAAAATTGCGTGATGAGGCATAAACTTCTTCCAGCCCTTCTTGCGCGAATAAGCTAGTCGATAGAAGACAAAATAGGATGATCAATATTTGTGGACTATTGCCACATATAATATTTCGCATCATTTCAAAACAATTGTAGCAACATCTCATCTGGTAATTTTTTATACGTATTTTCCTGAAAACAAAATAGGTCAATAGTCCTTAGCCATTCATTTAGCACCAGCCTTGAAAATAGTCAATGGATGTTAAAACTCATTCAAGACAATAATAGGAACCATTGTAAACCGAAAGATAATAAATTAATTTTGAGCGACTATTAGAACTTATTTTCAATGGTATTAGTGCTTGATTGTTCAATGTCCCAATGGCCGATGGTCGGAATTAATTATATGGCATGGCATGTGTTATTTGTGTTGAGGCTGGCAGCTTCCATATAAAATAGAATTATATAAAAACTGAATCAGCCACTTTCCACTTCTATTTTATCGATCAACTTTCTTACATGTAGCCGGCTTAATGTCCTTAACTTCTATTTGGGTAGCGGATGGATAAATTACAAGGCCCCTATTTCTATTCAATCTGGCTTTTGATTCCGATAAACTGAGAAGTCGAGGTTCAATTTCGCTCATTCTCACATTCAGCCTCTTGCTGCCATGTCAAACGAAATCAGCGAGCAGTAACATACTTGCGTTGTTAACTTTATATCCCGGCTCTTGTACTCATACCCCTAACCACCAACTATGTAATTAACAGAAAGGTGTATATTGGAGATCCCTTGCAAACAATTCCCTTTTTTTATCGATCACGTTAAAACATGATTGAATATCCATGTATAGCATGCGTAAAATTGGGCTTATATCAGTTATCTTTTTGATCGGAAACGCTTCCTTTGCGCAGCAAAATCTCGACTCCATCTGGACAATCTGGCAAGATGAAACCAATGAGGATTCACTTCGATTAAAAGCCATTAAAGAATACACCTGGAATAAATACTTATTCAAACAACCGGATTCCGGCTTCCATTATTCTCAGTTAATGTATGATTTGGCCGAAGAAAAAAACCTTCCGTTTTTTAAAACAAAGGCGTTGAACATGCAGGGAATTAGTTTTATGATCCAAAGTGATTATAACAAAGCGATAGACTATTATACTACCAGTTTCGATATTTCAGAGAAAATCGGCGACAAACAAGGTATGGCTAACGTACTCTCAAATATTAGCAGCTGCTATAAGGAAGTCGGAAATTACCCTAAAGCGATCCTATTCAATAACCGGAGTCTCTCATATGAAACAGAATTAGGAAATAAAAAAGGGATCGCACAGTCATTAAATAACATAGGTATTATTCACAAACTATCAGGCGAATATCCAAAAGCGCTGGACAACTATTTTAAGAGTCTGCAATTAAAAGAGGAATTGGGTGATAAAAAAGGTGTTGCCAATTCCCTGAATAACATCGGTATTATCTATCGCATACAAGAGGACCATTCAAACGCATTGGAATATTATTTAAAAAGCCTTGCCCTCAAAGAGGAAATAAATGATAAAAGTGGAATTGGCGAATCGCTTAATAATATCGGAGGCCTCTATTTTATCCAGGGAGATTTGGTCAAAGCGGAAGATTATTTTTTACGTAGTCTGAAATCACGAGAAGAGCTCGGTGATAAATCAGGTATAGCCAGTTCTTTAGGTAATCTTGGCGTATTGTACGACGAAAAAGGTATGCATACGAAAGCATTAACTTTCCATCTCAAGGGATTAAAATTGCGTCAAGAAATCGATAATAAACAAGGGATTGCTGAATCCATGATCAATACCGGCGAGTCATTTATACTTGAGGGAGATTATCGAAAAGCCATATCATGGTGCGATCGGGCACGACTCCTGGCAAGCCAAATTGGAATATTAGGAGAACATCAAATGGCTTGCGATTGCCTTTACAAGTCATACAAAGCGTTAAATCAGGGCATTAAAGCATTGACTTACCTCGAAACATCACTGGCCATAACAGACAGTCTAAAAGCTGAAGAAACCGCTATTAAACTTCAACAAATGGAGTTTTCGAAACAAATGCTCGCCGACAGTTTAGCATACGTGGAGGAAGCGTTCACAACCGAATTAGCCCATCAAAAAGAAATACGCAAAAAAGAAAAAACAAAAAATATTTCCATTGCCGGTGGCCTGTTTATTTTACTCATGGCCGGTGGATTATGGAGCCGATTAAATTATATCCGAAAATCCCGAGAAGAAATACGCAAAGAAAAAGACCGTTCAGAAAATTTACTGCTCAATATTCTTCCCGCTGAAGTAGCTGAAGAACTCAAAGAAAAAGGTGAAGCCGCAGCACGTGATTTTGATCGGGTCTCCATTTTATTTACGGACTTTAAAGAATTCACTCAATTATCAGAGCAATTAAGTGCTCAGGAATTAGTTTCTGAAATAAACCATTGTTTCAAAGCTTTCGATGCCATCTGCGCCAAACATCAGATCGAAAAAATAAAAACCATCGGCGATTCATATATGGCCGCCGGCGGGCTACCCGTTCCGGATAAGAATTCTGCTAAAAACCTGGTATTAGCCGCACTTGACATGGCAGACTTTGTAGTGCAACGCAGAGAAGAACGATTGGCCTCCGGGAAATTACCTTTTACTATGCGTGCGGGCATCCACACCGGACCCGTTGTGGCCGGCATCGTAGGTGTTAAGAAATTTCAATACGATATTTGGGGCGATACCGTCAACACAGCCAGCCGCATGGAATCGCACGGTGAAATTGGTACAGTAAATATTTCTCACTCAACCTATGAAATCATTAAAGACGATGCCAAATTTAAATTTAATCATCGCGGAAAATTGGAAGTAAAAGGTAAGGGTGAGGTAGACATGTATTTTGTATCAAGAAAGTAATCCTCGCACGATGTATGAGGATCGGCGGGCGAGCAATTGACAGTGGACAGTTGACCCTCCTGCGCTAAAACTCGGGCGGGCAAGCAGTTGGCAGTAATTAATTTGGAACATAACAAAGTGAGTACTAGATATCCTTACATGTGCTCATTTGCTTATGTGCTCGAGCCTTAGAGAGAAATCGTATCTTGTCAAGATGCTCAACGATCGTATGATTAAAATTTTGGCCTGCACATTCGTGTGCTTTCTAATGTTGACTTGTTCCATTGGTATTGCACAAAACAATATTGACTCGCTATATGGCGTCTGGCAAGACGAATCGCAGTCCGCTTCAACAAGAATTGAGGCCTATAACGCCTATATCAGCGAAGGATTTCTCTATTCTAATCCTGACAGTGCAGCTCTGCTAACGGAAAAGCTCATTACTTTCTCGAATAAAACGGGTAATTTAAATGGTTCGGCCCTCGGATATCGATTAAAAGGAATTATCTCATATCGCGGTGGTGATCTGCAAAAGGCGCTGGAATATCAAGAAATCGGATTGGAATTCGCAGAAAAATACGGCGATAAAAAAGGTATTGCCCGGGCACTTAATAGTGTTGGTGTCATTTACTACCGACAAGGCGAATATAATAAGGCAATAAATATTTATTCACGTGCTGTAGTCATCCAAAAAGAAATACCAGATAAAGGTGGTCTTGCCCGAACCGCTATTAATATGGGTCATATTTATAGAGAAAAAGGCGATTATATCAAGGCGCTGAATAATTATTCACAAAGTTTAAAGAGCTTTGAAGAACTCGACCATCTTAGGGGAATTTCCTTTTCGCTCAATTTCATTGGTGCGATTTATATGGAGCAAGGTGATTATGCGAAGGCCCTGGACTACAACTTACAGAGTGTTTCCTTCTTTGAAGAATTGGGTGACCAGGTGCGTGTGGCCAGCACCCTTCAAACCATCGGCGTCATTCATCAACGACAATCCAATTACGAACAGGCCCTCGAATATTTTTCACGTGTTCTTACGATTTATGAGGCAGTGGGCAATCCTGGTGGAATTGCTAATACACTGGACGACATCGGCGTCACATATGGAACGCTGGGTGAACATCAAAAAGCGATGACGTATTTGAAACGCACCCTCAAAACCTATGAAGAAATTGATAATAAAGTGGAAATTGCAAATACGACTACCAACATTGGCGATAATTACCTGGAGCAAGGCGACAATGCCGCAGCAATAAAATACTGCAAAAAAGCCCTGGCGCTTGCTGAAGAACTCGGCATGATCCAGATTCAAAAAGATGGATGTTTGTGCCTTTACAATGCCTACAAAAATTTAGGAAATGGGAGTGCTGCATTAACCTATCATGAGAAAATGCTTGCCCTGACAGACAGTTTAAATCTGGAAGAGACGGCCAAGAAACTTCAGCTGATGGAGTTTCAAAAGGAGGTACTCGCCGATAGCCTAAAAGTGGAAGAAGAAAAGCTTAAGGTAGAAATGACACATCAGATCGAAGTCCGTAAAAAAGAAAAAAACAGAAATATTGCCTTTGGCAGCGGGCTCTTTTTTCTCTTACTCGCCGGTGGATTATTTGGTCGAAATCGATATATACGCAAATCTAAGGCCATCATCGAAAAGGAAAAAGATCGATCCGAGAATTTATTATTAAATATTTTACCTGCTGAAATCGCGGAAGAATTGAAAGAAAAAGGAGAAGCGGCCGCCCGGGATTTTGATCGAGTTTCTATTTTATTTACTGACTTCAAGGAATTCACACAATTATCTGAACAATTAAGTGCCCAGGAATTAGTTTCTGAAATAAATCATTGCTTCAAAGCATTTGACGCAATATGCGCCAACCGTGGTATCGAAAAAATAAAAACCATCGGCGATTCTTACATGGCAGCAGGCGGGCTACCCGTCCCGGATGAACACTCCGCCAAAAATCTCGTACTGGCTGCCCTCGATATGGTAGATTTTGTCATACAGCGAAAAGAAGAGCGCGTAGCCTCCGGGCAATTAGCGTTTACCATGCGGGCTGGTATCCAT
This sequence comes from Saprospiraceae bacterium, assembly GCA_965249735.1. Taxonomy (GTDB): domain Bacteria; phylum Bacteroidota; class Bacteroidia; order Chitinophagales; family Saprospiraceae; genus JANQSS01. The sequence continues at coordinate 360,426 of CBDFMS010000023.1, forward strand.
ACCGGACCTGTGGTAGCCGGTATCGTTGGTGTTAAAAAATTTCAATACGACATTTGGGGAGATACCGTCAATACGGCCAGTCGTATGGAATCGCACGGTAAAATTGGTACCGTAAATATTTCTCACTCAACCTATGAAATCATTAAAGACGATGCCGAATTTAAATTTAAACATCGTGGAAAATTGCAGGTGAAAGGTAAGGGCGAGGTAGAGATGTATTTTGTTGAACGAAATTAGAATACGACTGAATTGCAGAAGTCAGGTGTAGAGAGTTAGTAGTACCGAGTATCGAGTTGTTTAGTGGGCAGATTCAGCATGTGTAGAATAAATGGTAATTTCTCCTCTTCAAACCGGTTAATATAAATTGATGAAGATCATATCCACCATTCTGTTCTTTCTCTTCTCCTTCCATCTGGTTGGCGCTCAAATCATAAGTGATAATAGTAATATTATTAGGGTATTGTCATTTAATATTCTCCATGGGGCTACGATGAATGGTGATTTTGATTTGGATGTTATTGCCAGGGTGATTACAGACACCGAGCCTGATTTGGTAGCACTCCAGGAGGTTGATTTTAAAACGAATAGGGCCATGAAATATGATCTCGTCACAGAGTTAGGCTGGCGAACGAAAATGGCACCGTTGTTTGGTAAAGCCATGAATTATGATGGTGGTGAATATGGTGAAGGGATACTATCGAAATATACCCTTTTAGAAAGTAGAAATGTACCACTACCCTACTCGCCCGGAAATGAACCAAGAGCTGCATTGGAAATTACGACGATCTTACCTTCCGGTGATACGATCGCTTTTATTGGAACCCACCTGGATCATTTAAAAGACGAAAAAGATAGAATAGCTCAATCAAATAAAATTAACGATGTATTTTCCAATAATAAACACCCTAGCCTCTTGGCGGGTGATTTAAATGCTATTCCCGGAAGCCATCCAATTAATATCCTGGAAGAATATTGGACCGGCACATATAACAAATTAATGCCCACACCTACTTTCCCTTCCAACAATCCAAAAGTCAAAATTGACTATGTGATGTATCATCCAAAAAATAGATGGCGTGTCATTGACACAAAAGTCATTCAGGATTCCATAGCCTCGGATCATTGTGCGTATTTGGTTACAATTGAATTGTTACCGGCGCCTTAATTGCAGTCAGTAGTGTTTTCATCAGCAAATTTGGATTTTAAAAAACGAGTTCGACGGAGCAAATCTTACCTGGTCTAATCGCGCGACATTTATAATATTATGTGTAGGCTTACATCATTATTTCTGAGTGTCCATATTTGATTTCATACCTTCAGGATTGTCCCATAAATTTTTCCGTTCTTCACATTAACTTGAAGCGAAACAAACTAATTTACAATTCAGATATTAAGCATTGGATATGAAAAATAGACTTTACATAATACTTTTTACAGTCCTCGCAATTGGGTGCGGTCAGTCAATCGAACGACAAGAAGACAAAACCATGGCCGACCTACCACGAATCGCGATTGCAGGATTGGCGATTGAATCCAGCACCTTTTCGCCGGCACTCACGCATGAAGAAGCATTTCATGCAAAGACGGGTGAAGCTGTTTTTTCCCTCTATCCTTTTTTATCTCCTGACTCCTCGACGCGAAATCGGGCTAATTGGTTTCCAATATTAAAAGGTCATGCCTTGCCTGGTGGAATCGTCACCAGGGAAGCCTATGAATCACTGGTGCTCCAAACCCTCACCCTACTCCAAAAAAATGGTCCTTATGACGGCCTTTTCTTTGATATCCATGGAGCCATGAGTGTTGTTGGCCTCGACGACCCGGAAGGGGATTTCATCATACGTGTGCGTGAAGTTGTCGGTACCGAAACACTGATTTCTACTTGCATGGATCTACACGGAAATGTCTCGCCACGCCTGGCGGAAAACACCGACTTGATGACCTGTTATCGCCTGGCCCCCCATGAGGATGCGATGGAATCAAAAAAACGGGCCGTAGATCATCTCCTGCAGCGGTTGGAAAGTCTGAAAGGAAAGCCGGCTTACAAAGCCTGGATACCGGTACCCATTCTGCTTCCCGGTGAGAAGACAAGTACGCGAATTGAGCCGGCCAAAAGCCTATATGCTATGGTTGAGCCTATTACCGAACGAGAAGGTATTCTGGACGCCGGTATTTGGGTTGGATATGCATGGGCCGATGAACCGCGAAACCATGCCGTCGTCATGGTCGTTGGTGATGACAAAGAAAATGTCAGTCAAGCCGCAGAAGAACTGGCCACACGATTTTGGGACGTCCGATCTGAATTCGTATTTGTCGCACCTACAGCTACATTGAAAGAAAGCCTGGACAAAGCCATTGCAAGTGACAAGCAACCATTTATTATCAGTGATATGGGCGACAATCCGACAGCCGGTGGAGCCGGTGATGTCACCTGGACTTTAAATCAAATACTCGCACGACAGGCATTCAAATCGAAAAATGGACCATCGCTGATCTATGCTTCTATTCCGGGACCTGAGTTTGTCGAAAAAGCCATCATGGCTGGTATTGGAGGACATGTGGATGGTGTTGTTGGAGCCGCCATTGATAAGCGTTTTGCCCCACCAATCCGATTGACGGGAATCGTCGAAGCCATCGAACATGGTGATAAACACGCTGAAACGGAAGTCGTGGTGAAAGTTGGAAGTGTTCATGTCATAGTGACCAGGAAACGGAAGCCCTATCATAAAGAGGCAGACTTTACACGACTGGGGCTCAATCCCCGTAAAACTGATATCGTCGTGGTTAAAATCGGGTATTTAGTTCCGGAACTTTACAATATGCGCGCCGACTGGATCATGGCACTCACACCCGGTGGTGTGGATCAGGATCTGGAGCGATTGGACTATAAACGCATCAACCGACCCATGTATCCCCTCGATAAGGACATGGCAGATCCGGATTTAACGACACGCTTCATACCCTTGGCGAACCATGACCATGATCAATAATAGATTAAGGAATCGTATATTTAATTCTATAGCGTTTGATTGCAAACCAGGTGGAATTTAGTTTCAGCAATTTAATCTTACCAAATAAAATTGATCTTTTCAGCTGTGCAATAAAACATCCTTAAATTCTCGATGAATCGATAATATGAATAAGTTATTTTCAAATGTCTTAAAAATTGGGATCAATCCAACTGATGACGACAGTGTTGTTTTAAGACAACAATTTCTGGTTTTTCAGGGACTGGCCATGAGTATGGGTGGGCTACTTTGGGGCACCTTATTACTCGTTTTTAATTATCCACTTCCGGCCATTATCCCCTACGGTTATACCGTATTGACAATTATCAATTTTTATATGTTCAATCGAACGAAAAACTTTGTAATTGCCAGAAATATTCAAACGGCAATCAGCCTGTTCTTACCGTTCATGCTTCAATGGCTGTTAGGAGGATTTGAAGAATCCGGAGGTGTGATGTTGTGGTCAATACTATCACTTGTCTCTTCTGTCACTTATCAAAACACGCGCTCATCCATATATCTCCTGATTAGTTTTATTGCCTTGACACTCTTTTCACTCATCTGCGACTCATATTTCGAAGCCAATTACAATATGGGGGCTGAAGAGTTTGTTTCACTTGTCTTTCTTGTCGTAAATATTCTTTGCATTTCTTCGATTGTTTTTATTCTGGTACTCTACTATGCAAAAATGACTTCCTCTAACATGACAAAAATCAAGCAAACGTATGCCAAACTTATTAATTCTGAAAAGCTGGCTGCACTGGGTCAAATATCAGCCGGTGTGGCACACGAAATAAATACACCGCTTGGCGCCATTAAAAGTTCTGCAGAAGAATCTGCTATCGGCTTTGAGGAATTCGTAACCGGACTCCCAAATGTCATCAGTTCGATGACACCCGAAGAAAAAGATTTCTTTGTTCATTTCGTCGCCACAGTCAAACCACAAACTCAATTTTTGTCGACGAAGGAGGAGCGTGAAAAAAAGAAACTTCTTCGTTCGGCGCTGGAAAGTCACGGTGTAGCAAATGCACGTTTTATTTCTGATCGCCTGGTTCAGGTAGGAATCTATGAAATGACATCTGAATTAGTACTTCTTTCACAGCGACCAAATTTTGAAGAGTTAGTTATGGTCACCTATAATTTATTGAATCAACAAAAAAACAATAAAATAATATCGCATGCTGTTGATAAAGCATCCCGCATTGTACTTGCATTAAAAAGTTACCTGCACACAACCGGTGGCGAAGAACCCGAACCAATAGACATCATTGCCAATTTGGAAACAGTCTTGACGATCTATACAAATCGCTTAAAGCAAGGCATAGAGGTTATAAAAGATTATGAACCAGTTCCCGAAGTCATGGCCATTTCCGACAAATTAAATCAAGTATGGACTAATCTCATTATCAATGCTATTCAGGCCATGGATAATAAAGGAACGCTGACCATTGGGGTAAAGCCCGCAGGAGATTTTGTAGAGGTAAGAATAGGAGATACAGGTAAAGGCATCCCCGACGATATTCGTGAAAAAATCTTTAACCCCTTTTTTACCACCAAAATGTCAGGTGAAGGATCAGGATTGGGTTTAGATATTATCAAGAGTATATTGACCGAACATTCAGGCACAATTTCGTTTGATTCAAAAGTGAATGAAGGCACGACGTTCTATGTGAAATTACCTACAAACAAAGCTTAATATGGAGAATGAATTATATATTATTTGTGTAGACGATGAAAAGATTGTTTTAGACAGTTTAAATGCCCAACTGTCACGAAACTTTGGAAATACCTATAATTATGAATTTGCAGAGTCAGCAGAAGAAGCATTGGAATTAATTGAAGAACTTTCGACCAGCGATAGTGATGTGATCTTCGTTATCATCTCTGACTGGCTCATGCCCGGCATGAAAGGTGATGAATTATTGGAAAAAGCACATGAAAAAGTCAGCAATGTAAAAACTATACTGCTAACCGGACATGTCGAACTCAGTTTACTAAGCAATATAGAAAAGCGAGCGAATGGACGGATTCAGACGATCTACAAACCATGGAGTGAAGAAAAATTAATTAGCCTGATAGCACAAGCATAATGGACCAACTTGTAATTCTGTGTGTAGATGATGAAAGAAGTGTCCTAAACGGCCTTCAGGCCCAATTACTTCGCGAATTTGGCCGCAATTACAGGGTGGAAGTTGCTGAAAGTGGTGAAGAAACACTCGAGTACATGGAGGAGCTGATTGAAGAAGGCGTTGATCTTCCAATTATTATTTCTGATCAATTAATGCCCGGTATGAAAGGCGATGAGTTGCTCACCGCCGTGCATAAAGTACTTCCCGACACATTGAAAGTGCTATTGACAGGCCAATCGGATATCACAGCTATTTCAAATGCCGTCAATCACGCAAATCTCTATCGCTATATTGAAAAGCCCTGGGACGGACAGGATTTAATTCTAACGGTGAAGGAAGCCATCCGGGTGTTTTACATTAACCGCGAATTGGAAGAAAAGAATAAATTACTTAAACGGCATAATTTAGAACTAGAGGAATTAGTGAAAGAACGCACAGGTGCGCTTATCCAGGAAAAAGAAAAAAGCGACCAACTTCTTCTGAATATCCTGCCGAAAGAAATAGCTCAAGAATTAAAAAACACGGGAAGAGCAACGACCAAAAAACACGACAGTGTAACCATCCTGTTCACCGATTTTATCGATTTTACAGCATTAGTCGCATCCATTCCTGCCGTCAAACTCGTAGAAGAACTAAATGACATATTTAGTCATTTTGATGATATCATGGACGAATTTCAAATTGAAAAAATCGAAACAATCGGAGATGCCTATATGGCGGCTTGTGGTCTCTCAAATGGTGATATTGATCACGCACTAAGATGTGTCAATGCTGCACACCGAATGATTAAATTTCTGAAACAACGAAACACTCAAAATGAAATCAAATGGAACATGCGCGTAGGCATTCACTCCGGTGCGGTGGTAGCAGGTGTCGTCGGTAAGAAGAAATTTGCCTATGACCTCTTTGGAGACACGGTCAATACAGCTAGTCGAATCGAAAGCAATGGGCAACCGGGCAAAATCAATATTAGCCAAACGACTTACGAACGCATAAAAGATAACCCAACATTAGCATTCAATGAACGAGGCCAAATAAGAGCAAAAGGGAAAGGTGACCTGGAGATGTGGTTTGTCGATCGGGTTGATCATGAATAAGCTAAACCACACTCCGGATTTCAGAAAATAGACATCACCCCCTTACAGAGAATTAATTATTAGGCGTGTCAATAATAGATGAATAATACGTAGACCATGTTTCAAAAATACCCTCATATTAGTTTCAAAAGTCAGTTGGAGAAAATCGCATGGATTACCCTATTCTGGACCATTATCGCCGTGTTTCAGTTCTTAATGATCTATACGGCCCTCCTCGATTTCGATTGCGATTTAACGGGTATAAATCCAATGGATTTTTTACAAAGGAGCATTGTTTTAGGCATTGTTGCCAGTTTGATCGGAGGTAGTCTCATTGTGTTCGTATGGGAACATTGGTTAAGAACGCGATCCTATGGAAGGTCATTAATTAATATTTTCTGGTCATATACTTTGATCTATTTGGCAGTCCTGCTTATCATGGATTTTATTCTCCCACCTACTGAACAAATGGACATTCCCATATTTCAACAACCTAGCCTGGGAGCCGCCCTATCTTCTCTCCTTACATTAGAGGTTATTCAAAATTATTTGTTCTGGCTTTTTACCGTTATCGTCACATTTATCGCCTTATTGGTTAACGATAAATACGGTCCCGGTGTATTTCGATCTTTTCTATTGGGAAGGTATTTTCATCCAAAACGCGAGGAACGTATTTTTATGTTTTTGGACCTCCGAGGTTCAACGACCATCGCCGAGAAACTGGGTGAAGCACGATATTTCAATTTTTTAAAAGATGTATTTAAAGATGCAACACCCGCCATTTTAAAATCCGGAGGGGCCATCTACCAATATGTCGGTGACGAAATTGTCGTCAGTTGGAAAAAAGAAACCGGAAGTCAGGATGCCAAATGCCTCCATTGCTTTTTAGATATTCAGCAAGCTTTTTTAGAGAAATCAGCGATTTATAAGAAAACATACGATGGCCTTGTACCGGAATTTAAAGCCGGATTGCATTATGGCTTCGTTATGGTCGGTGAGCTTGGTGTCGTGAAACGCGAGATTGCCTACTCCGGGGATGTATTAAATACCACAGCACGTATTCAATCAAAGTGCAATGAACTTGGAGTCAATATTTTAATCTCCAAATATTTATTAGATATGATTGATTCCCTTCCAAATCCGTTTAATCCAAGAGCACTCGGTGAAATGGATTTACGTGGAAAACAGCAGGCCGTCATGTTGTATACGGTGTAAATGTTAGCAAATCAATTTGCCCGGATTTATATGTTTTAAGAAACAAAAAACCAGCGTACATGCTGTTGACAAAACCTACATTAGATGATATTTCCGAGTTAAGTCATATTTGTCGGAAAACTTACTCCATATATTTTCGGGATTATTGGAATGAAAAAGGATTGGATTGGTATCTGGATAAAGAATTCGGGGAGGCACAACTCAAATCCGATTTGAGCGATGAACATGTTGATTATTTCTTTATTAAATCAAATGAAATTACTGCAGGTTTTATGAAACTTACGCATAATCCACTACCCGATATGCATATTGACGAATGTGTTGAATTGGAGAAAATGTATGTTCTACCTTCGTATAAAGACAAGGGGATTGGATCTCGTGCCCTAAGAGAAATTATTAAGATCTCGCAAAACAAAGGAATAAAAACACTCTTTCTGTGCGTATTGGACTCCAACGAAAAGGCTATTTCATTCTATAAAAAAATAGGATTCAAACATCACAGTAAATTTCGTCTTGATCTCCCTTACTTCAAGGATGAATTAAGAGGAATATTCCGAATGACTATGAAATTTCAATAATGTTCATAATATCCTTTCAAATCCAAGCCACATGAAATAGACAATTCCCAAAACCCTTTAAACTAATGCACATTCATTTCATACACTAAAAAGAAATTCTTAATTTTAGATGTCATGCCCGGTAGAAGTCAAAACGAAACGATTGAAGAAATCATTTCTGAAAATGATGTAATCCTCATGGAGGCCGCGATAGTTGAACGATTGCGGCGATCGGCAGCGGTCAGCCTTCACCCGACATTAGTACATGCTCCTCTGATTTATGATGAAAAAGGAAGACAAGCCATGGATGCTATTTATCAAAGTTACGTTGAGATAGCTCAAAAAAATGATATACCAATTTTTCTTTGTACCCCTACTTGGCGAGCAAACCAATCTAGAGTAATAGAAGCCGGAGTCGATAACCAAATTAATCAGCATGCGACAAAATTTTTAATCGATTTAAAAACCGCCAATAAACCATTCTCAGATAAAATAAAAGTCGGTGGATTAATTGGATGCAAAAACGACTGCTATACGCCTCAGGAAGGATTATCACAAAGTGAGGCTGAAAAATTTCATAGCTGGCAAATTGAGCAATTGGTTAAAGGTGGAGTTGACTTTTTAATCGCAGAAACACTTCCTTCTGTTGAAGAAGCAATTGGTATCGCCAAAGCCATGGCCAAAAGTCAAACGCCATATTTTATCAGTTTTGTCATCTCCAGGAACGGAAACGTCCTCGATGGAACCAGTCTGTCAGAAGCGGTCTCCAGGGTGGATGAAGTCGTATCAGTTAAGCCTGTGGGTTTTATGGTAAATTGTGCCTTTCCTACCTTTCTATGTGTGGATAAACAGCCTGAACAATTGTTCCATCGGTTAATGGGCTACCTGGCTAATGCGTCATCTCTTGATCATTGCGATCTGGATGGTGCGGAAAACTTAGAGATGGATAGTGTGGATGAGTGGGGTGACAACATGCTCTCACTCAATCAAAATTTCGGAATAAAAGTTCTTGGCGGTTGCTGCGGCACCGGAGTTGAGCATCTGAATTATATTGTTAAAAATATCTCAACGTCAATTGAATGATTGAAACTAATATGAATACATTAAAACGAATAATTTACGGGCTGCTATGCACCTTTATTCTTGTTTATTTAACCGGTCTTTTGTCCGGAGTAGAACTCATCTTTTTAGTTCCATTATTCTTCTTTTTCGTACTTGGAATTATGTTGATATACCGTACTGTAAAATCAACTGTCGAAGGTAAATTGAAGGGGCTTTTATTAATCACCGGCTATGCTGCTATTGCATATACTGTTGGAGTCGTCTATGGTGTACTTGGAATGACAGGATATTATGACCTCTACGACCCACTCTATCTGACACTTACGCTCGCGCCATTAGTATATTTTCTTATTGGTGTATGGGGAAGCTTATCACTAATTATGAAAATGCCGGACAATAAAGAATAAATGTAAATTAAAATTGTTGCAGGCAATTAATCGAAGAATAAAAAAACATGATTGAACTAACATTAGCAAGAGTTGTACATGTCCTGGCTGTGGTCTTATGGATTGGTGGTGTGGCAATGGTCACGACCGTCCTTATTCCTGCAATTAAAAAGATGAAATCAAGCGGAGAGCAGATCACGACATTTGAAAAAATAGAAGGACGCTTTGCCCTACAAGCTAAAATCACCACTTTGATCACAGCACTAACGGGTCTCTATATGCTATACGAACTGGATGCCTGGGACAGGTACATCGACCTGCGGTTTTGGTGGCTGCATGCCATGACACTTGTCTGGATCATCTTTACCCTTGTCCTGTATGTCCTTGAACCACTTGTACTGCACAAACTATTTATTAAGTATGCACAAAAAGATACAGGACGCACCTTCGACATCATTCATAAAGCACACTGGTTTTTATTACTGCTAAGTCTGATAACCATAGCCGGTGCCGTAGCAGGTAGTCATGGCTTACATTTATTTTGATGAAAAAAACTAAAATATTGAGTAACTATAAAATAGAAAATTCCGTTCGTCTTTGGGTCGAAACCATCGTTGTCGATTTGAATTTATGCCCTTTTGCCAAGCGGGAATTGGTAAAAAACAGTGTGCGATTTTCTGTTTCAGAGGCCAAAACTGAAGAACAACTACTGGTTGACCTACATGCTGAACTGGATCTCTTAACGCAAGACGATGCCATTGAAACGGCACTACTCATTCATCCGAATGTATTACAGGATTTTTATGTCTACAACCAGTTTCTGTCTTATGCGGACGATTTATTACAACAATTAATATTAGTTGGCGTATACCAGATTGCAAGTTTTCATCCACAGTATCAATTCGCCGGCACCCATGTCGAAGACGTCGAAAATTACACGAACAAATCGCCCTATCCTATTTTACATATCATACGGGAAGCTAGTTTAGATATCGCCATTGATAGTCATCCTGACACCACTGCCATTCCAATTAGAAACAAACAATTCATGCGCGACATGGGGTCATCGAAAATGAAAGCACTATTGCGTGCATGTTTATTGACCTAGTTCTTTACGGGAGGATTTAATCAGTATAAAACAATGGTATGTATAATTGCTTGGATTCAACAAATTGGTCTATCTTAAGTCATTTCCTCGATTATCCGGCATTGAAGTAACGTACTGAGGTTCAATGAAGGATTGTGTCGAATTACGTTAAATGAATAGCTTCGGACTATGACAAAAGCAGTGAACAATTTGCAAGAAACATACGGCTTCGAAAGCCCGCTTAACCACGACGAACTCGCAAGAAGGACTAGGTGGTGCAAATAAACAGAAAAGATATGATGTACATCAGCTGCAGAATGGAGGAGAAGTAAGGTTTGTCATATTGAACTGACGAAATTGAGCAGTCGTATTCGATATTGACATCCTGTGGTAAGGATCTCACCAAGCTTACAGAATTTAATAAAATAACACTTTTGCGTCCGCTATTGATGTGTTTCGTTAATATTCTCTTTTCTTGCACTATCCCAATATAGAATATAAAGCAAGGCAACTATTAAGGTCGGAAGAATAAATATTAAAGTTCCAATATTGCTAATATTGAAAGCGAAGAACAAGATATCACCAACGATAATAATTAAGGAGCCAACAAGTGGTTTCCACCAAATTATCGCATAGCCAATAAAATAGGTGAAGAAAAAAGCAATTGGATTATCATACCAATCAACAAAGGCCTTCGGTATCTCCAATAAATATGCCAGGCCCTCTTCTTTTATAGACCCAACTAATTTTGGGACAAATGCAAGTAACAATAATAATGTCACGATAATGCCAACTATCCGGGCTACGATTAAGATGTTTTTTTTATTTTTCATTCGTTCAATTTTTGCATTTGTTAACTCGATGATAATGAGCATAAATGATCCAAACCTATAGACAAAAGCTACTCTGCTCGCTCAATATACCAGACCCAGATACCACATAAAACTCAGTTACAATCTTTAACAAGAAATATATCATAAACAGGTATCTTTCGACCCAAAATATTCTTTACCAAAGAATAAAATCATTTTCAAAATAGCCTCTCCAATTACACCACTGGTATTAAAGTAGCAGCTGCGTCCATGAACATCACATGTATACTAATTCAACTTCGAAAGACCAAACAGCCAACAAATCATTAGCCTTATAAATGGAAGAGCAGAATATTCTCAAATACTTACAATATTGCTACTTTGGATACGGTTATCTATTTAAGAAATTTTAATACAATACTAATACCCTCTTAACCTCCGCCTAAACAGCAAAATAAATTTTCTTAAATATAAACATTTTAATACAGAAATGCAAGCTCAAAAGAATAGAATATTAACAGACATCATTATATCACTTATCACAAATACATCAAGCAGAAGACGGAAGCAATCCAATTTCTATATATATTAGCTTCACAACATTCACTACAGCTACCTTTCTAAAGCGATAACAAATAATTCCAATGACAAGTAATCCCAATGAACTCAATTCAAAATACGGCTTTGAAAGTCCATTTAACCCGGACGAACTCTCAACACAGGCATTGCTATATATTACAACCGGAAAGAAATTGCTCGACATCGGCTGCGGCGAAGGAGCAGATAGCGTATACTATGCTGAACGACGGTTTCAAGTGGACGCGATGGACCAGAAAGATATTTATCTGGATCCCTTCCGCGCATACCTAAAAGACCATGAAGGTTTAAACATATCAATCCAAAAGTCCAATGTAATCAACCACCCCTACCCGCCCAATCATTACGACGCTATCAATTGTCTGCTCGTAGGCTGTTGCATGCGAAGAAGTGAATTTGAGAAAATGCTTACTTCGATTAAACGAACAATAAAACCTGGTGGAGTCATTATCATGTCATTACGTAACTACCTCGATCCAGAACTAAAAGAATATCAAGCTTCGGCCGAGACGATAGAACCTAATTCTTTTGTAAAACCTGAGGATTGCTGTGAGATTCGATATTATATCGAAAAAGGTCGACTGAAAGAATTATTTGATGATTTTGAAATACTGTATTATTACGAAGGATTACGACCTGACAAGTACCAGGAAATAGCTGAACATGGCGACTCTTGTATTATTTGTCGTAGAACAGAATGATAATCGGTAATTTAAATCGATAAATAATTTGTCTTACAAAATTTATTGATAACCAAAATAAATAACCATAAACAGCGTGCTTGATTTAATTCAATGCCTAAGTACAGAATATTAGTCGACTTGCATTTTTCAATAAAATGGCCTAATTTAGGGGACAATTACCCCTGACAGGTTTGGTAATGAGATTGTTTAATATCTGCAACAAATGAAAAACCTGGTTGTATTATTGGCCTTCACTCTTCTGCTGCATGCGGGATGTAATGATGATGATGTTGTTGAAGGACCTCTTTCTCCTCCAATTATCCAACCCGAATTATATGCCTGCGCCTCTTCCATTTCCGTATCCGGTTTCGTTCCAGGTGCAAAAATTGACATCTACGCCAATAGAACGACCCGAATCGGCGGAGGTGTCTCGGACTCACCCTGGGGGCAGGTGTATTCAGTTAATCCCGAACTCATCGCGTATGACTCAATCACGGCCAGACAGACGTTTGACGGAATCACCAGTCCACACTCAAAAGCGTTGCAAGTACGGTCGTATCGAAAAGATGGACCCGGAGGCTTGACAAAACCGGAGCTGGAAGAACCCATATACGACTGTGGAGGAGCTATTGGAGTCCGAAATCTGGTCCGGGGAGGTCTACTTAAGGTCTATGCTGACGGCGTTGAAATTGGCAGGGTAAAAGGTTGTGGCGTTGGTCAATGGTTAACTGTAAGTCCCTTGTTCTCCACAGGACAATATATATCTGCTGATGAAGAACTTTGCACGCAAACCAGCCCAAAATCGGACTCCGTGCTTGTGGGGCCTGCTCCCGACTTCCTACCTAAGCCAACCGTTGGTGACATCTACGAAAATGGTAAATACTGTACACTTGGGAATATCATCCAGGGCGCTCAGGTGCGTGTTTATAATGGAAGTACAATGATCAGTGAACATCATTATTCCGGGGGAGGTCAAATCGTGCGACTCACACCCCAGGTTTTGCCGGGCGATACCATTACCGCAGAGCAACAACTGTGTACGGTGATTAGCGAACCCTCTGACCCATCAATCGTTAAACCTTGCAGTGAATTACCGCCACCGGTATTGGGGCCCATTTGCGCCGGTGACGATGTAATCAAAGTTGTGGAAGGCGTATTGGGTGCACGGATAATAGTATATCGGGATGGCGTTCTGGTAGCAGACGGAGGAGGGGCCGAAGTGAATTTGTTTGGTCCGGCCAATGACGGAGAGAATTATTGGGCTACGCAAAGTCTGGAATCCTGCGTGAGTCCAATTTCAGTGGCTATTGCCGTAGGTTGTGACAAGCCCAAAATAATGAGACCGAATATTCCAAATTCGGGCCGGGCCGTATCGATATCTGTCGAAACTGATGACAATAACATCATGGTCGCCTCAGAAACAGGCGGACTCTTCCGCAGTCGCGACAAAGGAAAAAATTGGACGCATGTAAGTGGAAGCACCACCTTCCGATATTCAGATCTGACATATCTCGATTTTGAAAAAGGTACCATCATTGCCACGGCCAGAGTAGATAGCCGGCCGCAAAGTGGGGGCGGCATCTGGCGCAGTACAGATGAGGGTTCGACCTGGAAGAGGGTTTCGATAACAACTCCAAATGCAGCTTGCCTCACCAACATCACCGGTTACTGCCTGTCCGTTGATAATGTTCGTGAACGAGTATGGGCCGGAACAAGCTGTGGACTGGCCTACAGCGATAACGCCGGATTAACATGGACCTTCCAGCCGGTTGTCACCGGATACAACAATGACAAGACCTATTCGGTAAAAACGCCTGATACCGCGCGGATAGTCATCATGACGGATGCCGGCATTAAAGTCTCTAATGATGCAGGTCTCACCTTTTCCAATCCCATGACCGGAATCCCAAATGCCCGATGGGCAGGTGTTCACAACCAGATAGACGTCGCTCCAAATGATGCTAATCACCTCTATTGGGCTTTCAACTATATACCTAATGGAGACAGCGTGAGCTACCATGGACTGTACCAATCTGTTGACTTTGGGGCCAACTGGAAATCTGTTATCGCTGACCAGGCCGGCGCCAACCGAGCTCCATTTGTCCGAACTTCATTTTCCATGAAAGGCGGTTCCGGAACCTATGATGTGTATTGGGGTGATGGTTCTTGTGCGTTAAGGATGGCAACGGCAGATACAGGTTCCATTGGTAGTCTAACGGCATGGACTTCGCTGGTGTTTGATCACTGTGATCCTTCAGACTTAGGCTTCGAAAAAGACGATGCAACGCCGTTACTATTATTATCAGATGGCGGTTTACACAAAACTGAAGATCAGGGAGCAAATTGGAAAATGTCAGGTGCCGGTCCTTACGGATATAATGCGTTGCAAATTACTGAAGTGACCGGCCAATTGCACAATGCCGATACCGATGTCGATCTTTATTTTGCCACTCAGGACAATCATATATGGGCTTCACCTGACCACGGTGTTTCATGGCCTGCCACCAGATGTTGTGAAGGTTTCTTTCTCAATATTATGCGGGATTATTATCCTCCCAATGAAACCAGGTTGACCGGTGTCTCTTGTGGGGGTTGTGGAAATTTTATTTCCAAGCCTGTACTGGATGGCCATACCGGGTTTTCTAATCCCCCGAATGATCAAGGAAATCCACGCCTACTCAAACCCAAAAACTATATTCAAAATACCCTACCCAAAGACTCAACCGGTAGTTTTTTTATGCTCACTTCTGATAATGGCAGCTCCTGGAACATGAAATACAAGTTTCCTGAAGCCGTCACGGCGCTTTCACAAATTGCGGGCCCACTGAACAGTCCGGTGGTTTTTACTGCCTACAATGCCCCTGGTGTTACGCCTGGAGGCCAACAAATCATTAATATTAAAAAAATTACAGGCGTTCTTGGAGCGGGTACTCCGGTTGTCTCGAATATTACCAATTTTGGAAGCCTCGGTGTATTTCCCACCATGTTTGCCTGGTACAAACCCTATGGCGTTGACCCTGATGATCCAAATTTCATTATCGTTGCTGATATCGTCGATCAATTTATAAAAGTGACAACGGATGGAGGTGCGATTTGGAAAAACGATACAATCTTAACCAATCTGATCACCGCCAACGGAAAATTCCAATTTAGCTGGAATGAATTTACACAGCTCTCAACTATTGGCTTCAATCCGGAATGTGCTGGGCACATCCTTGTAGGTACGCAGCAAGCAGGGATATTTACTTCTTACAATAGAGGAGCCAGCTGGGGCAGAATTCCGGGAACAGAATTTATTCCCTATGTTTCATCATTCTTCTTTACAGGGGCCGATGAAGCAATAGCCTCTTCCTATGGCCGCGGGTTATGGAAACTTTCTTTTCCTTGTCAAAAACTACAAGAAGACGAAGACGGACCAAAAGGAGGAGCGCTTGATCCCATTGTCTATCTCAGGGGTGTGAAAACTCCATTGATGGCCATTCAACATTCTTCATCTATGGAACATATTGGATATTTCCTGGTAAGTGGAAGCCAGATATTCGACTATCGTATCGACCCTACATCCAATGTCATGCAAGAAGTTACCCTGTCAAAAGGAGAAATACGAGGGTATTCATCAAATGGAAAGACAATCGATAATCCATTTAAAGTCAGCGTGGGGGATGCACGAGGTAACTTCTCTGGGCATTCGGAAATGAGTGCCGAATTAGATGATAAGGTTCAGATTAAAGGATTGGTGCTCGAAAACGGAACATTTAAAGGGGCAATTCTAGCGGAAAAAGATATCACGACCGATCAATTACCAAAACCCCCTCCATTGGAACCCTATATAACCATACTCAATCATGTAAGTGGCATGGCCGTCGTTCAAGGTCTGGACAAAATCAGACTCTCCGGGCGGAATTTTAATCCCAATTATCCACTGGAGATTTTCCTGAATGGAGAGCCTGTGGATTTAATTTCACAACCAGAAATCGACAATACGGGAAATTTCAATGTTGAATTTCCTCAAAAAGTTGAGATTGGAGGCCATGTCATTCTGGTTAAACAACAAACAGACGATGAGATTTTACAAGATATTGCCACATTTTTAAAAAGAGTGGATGATAGAGAAAACTAGTGCCGGATAAAGGATATTGTATATAATTATATTTGGTTGTTTACAGAAACTAATAGTCTCACTCAATACATGTCGATTTTTTATTAAATTGACGACCTAATAAATTTCAATCGTATTTAGTATTTGAATAATTCAGGCTACCCACCTCGTCAATTCAAAAATACTTAGATTGCATGTTCACTAAACGTAATTACAAACACCATGGCATCAGATCAGGAATTTGTAGACTTTGTAGTAGATCAAATTGAACATGCAGGCCAGATACGATCCAGGAAAATGTTTGGTGAATATGGCGTCTATTCTGATAATAAGATCTTCGCACTGATCTGCGACAATAAACTTTTTATCAAACAAACCGAAGGTGGAAGAGCATTTATCAAAGATGTCGTCGAAGCACCACCCTACCCCGGAGCCAAACCCAAATTCCTGATCGAAGATAAACTGGAAGATCGCGAATGGTTGAGTGAACTGGTCAGAATCACTGTCAAAGAACTACCGGAACCTAAGCCCAAAAAGAAGAAAAGAAAAAAGTAATCCTCTCAGCATTTGTTTTGAACCTAAGTGCGCCGGATGTATCTTTAGAGAGTCACCAAAACACATACATCATGGGAGAAATACTAGAGGCTAAATGCTACAAATGCGGGCTATCACAGCAACTCCTTTTCGGAGCCGGGATGCTCAATTTTGATACTGTAAGCGATATACCAGCCCTGGATGAAAATGGCAAATTAGTTTCAGTGAATATTCGGGATGAACGATATAAGGATTACCAATTCTATACAGCCCCTGACATGTACGAAGGTGATATTGAAGGGGAAGATGAACTTACTTGGTCCGAGTACACATTGAAATCCAAGAAGAATTATTGCCCAGACTGCAAGCAGATGACAATGGAGTTTGTGCACATTGCTCTTTTTGATTAAGGCGCATTTTATTTGGTTTCAATTTCCTGATTCTCACTGGAATATTCCTTATCACGAGTAATGAACAATTCAGGAATATTAAATCACTTGTTACATACGCGATAAAAATTTAATACCCGATCTACATATTCGTCATTTTTTTCTATTTTGCAACTAATCCTAAATAAATCATATCCTCATTATGCCGGCAAAAGAACAAGTTCTGACAGACCAATTTACCGGAGATAGTTTGAGTTTATTAATACCGCCAAAGACGGCAGTGGTTAAGTCATGTGGCGTTATCAACCATGGTTATGGCCCTCCTTCTTGCTATTGGAATTCTATTTGTTGGTTTCACAGCAGAAGGTCTAATGATAGATCCAACGTTGGAAATCTTGGAAAAATAATCAATCGAATAAGAGCCGGACATTGAGGTTTTAACATTTCAAACACGCCTCAAACTCACCACTTTAAATACACCAAACACACAAAAAGTAGTCAATAAACTTATTGACTACTTTTTTTATGTCCGGAGATCCGGACAAATAAATGGACGACCAGATTTAGTCGTTCACTTTTATTTTGTCAGATTCATTCAAAACGTCAAATGCTGGGAATAAAAACCATGGTAAGCCTGAGCCACAATTCGGGAACTCATTAGCAGAAAAAATAACTGCTCCATAATATTGATCCGGATCGGCATTAGCTCCTTGTCCATTATCTATCACCTTGATATATACATTATTTCCTAATGACAACGGTGGTGGTGGAGGAGGCGGTGGAGGCGGAGGTGGTCCAGTAGGTGGAGGAGGCGGTGGAGGCGGAGGTGGTCCAGTAGGTGGAGGAGGTGGTGGTGGAGGAGGTGGTGGTGGAGGAATATTGTTCTCTATGATCTCGACAATTTTCGCAGAATAATTTGCCTCATTACCATCGGCTGACACACAAATCGTTTCCATTTTAATATCCGCAAAAAATGGTCCCAGTACCCATTGAAAATCACAATGGCCACTAACTCCCCCATTGTTTTCGGTTCCTGAATAATGGAAAGTCATTCCACCACCAGTGCTGAACTTGCCATGCGAATGTGCGCTGTTACCATTTCCTCGTGTGATAGCGGTTTGCTCATTCAAATCCTGAGGATCAAATTGAACTGTTTCCCAGCTATAGCCGTCACTATCAAATTGTAACACATAAGCTGTCAGATTCGATTCATCCAGACCTTGTTCAGGACTAGATGCAACCGGACTAAGTTCTTCCGTACTACAGCCAAAGAGCACAAATACCCCCATGGCCAGTAATGGAATTAATCTTTTCATGTTTATAAAATTAATTAAAAGAATAGCAATAATGCTTATAAAATTTTTATTCGTACAAAGACAATTTCGTAAACACCTTCACTTTTCCGAAGGCTCATCTGAAGCAGTTGAATTACTCTTAAGCCAGAAATAATAGGGTTGCGTTTAACAAAAGAGTGACCCCTAATGTTTTCCAATATTAACACATTATATTGAACCATCCAAATGAGTTTCAATTTTTACCGGATTTCTCATTTAGGAATCGTGCCCAGCACGCGCTAAAGAAAAACTTAAAATGGTCCATGGAGCAGCACCGACGTGAACAAGGTCATCCATTTTAATTCAGAACGGACCATCCTTTTTAAAAGTCAATTATTGATTTATTACATCACGAAACTCGCATAAATCAGAAAAAGTTATAATTTGGAGTCAGCTATCAGGTATTCTGTTGAACGACAAATGATAAGATTGGTATATTTAACGAAACCTACAGCCTGATTGAAAATATTTCATTAAAAAAGTAAACTCATATGGCATCTGAATTCGAAGAAGCAGCCGAAGTTGCCCAGGATTTAATTAAGGAAAAACTCAGTGAAGAATCGGAGGAATTATCACAATGGATGAACCATGTGGCCTTATCAACGATGGTCATGGCCCTGCTCGTGGCCATTGGCGTTCTTTTAGCGGGCTTTAGTGCCGATGATTTGATGATTGAGCGAACGGAAGAGATCCTCGAAAAGTCATCGCTTGAATCAGACCGTCTCGATATCGAAGTCCTTAAATCCAAACACGCCGTACTTCTGGCATTGGACAAGGTTCCCGACCCGGAAGAAATCGAACGAATTCGCACCAATCAGAAGGAAATGGAAGAATTAAATGCCAAGCTTGAAACCGAACAATCCAAATTCGAAAATACCCTTTTCGAACATCAACTCCAGGCTATTGGCGTGACCCTCCTTTCCATAGCACTGACACTTAGCGGTATGGCCGTAATTGTAAAACGCAAAAATATTTGGAAAACAGGTTTGGTCTTTGGCGTCATCGGCACCATTTTCCTTGTATGGGGTACAATGCAAATGATATTCTAGTTTGTTCAAAAATGGGGAATTAAAATCGATAAAAAGATCTTTTATTCGAGACTTGTATTAAATTACATGATTTGATTCATTGATTTGACGCTATGCTTTTTTCAAATTAATTAGCTTATTCAATTCATCTTCCACGCATTCATTTATCATCATATTTCGCATAATATTTTGTATGTTTAGCAAGTAAAAAATCATTTGCTAACCAAAAACAGAAAACAATGAAAAGATTAGTATTTATTCTCCTATGCTTTCCTCTATTGATGTTTGGCCAGGAAGAAAAAGCACCCAACCTATACGAGGTTGTAAATTGTAAAGTAAAAGCCGGACAGGAAGAGGCTTTTGAAGCGGCCGTCAAATCACATAATGACCAATTTCATGCCGAAAATACGCTCTACCGGGCGCGCCTGGCCTATAATCTCAATGGCCCTTTTGCCGGGATGTACACCTGGTTAATGGGACCTACAAGTTATACAGCTATAGATGACCGACCCGGAAAAGGAGCACACGATGACGATTGGGCAAAAGTAACCGATATGGTCGAAGAGTTTGATGCGCCAACGTATTGGACGTTTTCTGATAAATTGTCACACATCCCGGATGGCGATGTTGGTAAAAAACGATTAATATGGATGTATGATTTGAAACAAGGTAAGGGTGCCAAATGGGCAGAACTTATTGGAAAAGTCAAAAAGGTCTACATGGAAAAAAGACCGGACGAACCCTTTATTGTCGTATGGAATGATTTTGCTGACACAAAAGCAGGAATGGATGCGGCCGTTATTTTTGCCTTTGACAAATGGGCCTGGATGGATCGTGAAAGTAATTTTTCTGAACAATATGAAGAGGTTCATGGCAATGGCACCTGGCATAATTTCTTAAATGAATTCGGAGAGACAGTAAATGGTCGCGTAGATTGGATGCGCACATTTATTGAATAAAAGAAAGGGACTTCTTCCGGAGTCTAAATGGTAAAACTGGCTTTGGAAATTGAGCGGCAACTTTTTTAGACAGAAAAATGTATTCAATTGAATATACAATGTCTATTCGAGTTGCCGCTTTTATTTACGGAAGGCAATAAAACTAAGGACGCCCGGAAACTTTGTACGACATGGATAGTGACCAAATCAAATCATGCCATAATTGCAATAAACCGCTCCCGGAAAATGCCGTTTATTGCCCTTTTTGTTCTCAAAAAGACACAGATGGACGCATTGCCCTAAAGCAATTTATAGGTAGTTTTTTCGAGTCCGTATTTAATGTGGACTCCAGGTTTTTAAAAACCTTACTTCACATTTTTATTCCGGCAAAACTGACCAAACGCTATTTCGAGGGCAAGCATAAATCCTATTCTCATCCGCTCAGATTATTCTTTGGCGTCGCCGTGATTCATATAGCAGTCATTGGATATGTGGCCAACAAACACATTAATCTCGAAAAAACCGAAGTAGATAAAATAGAAAGCAAACTGGCCAAAATTGAGACATACAAATTAATCGAGGAGTATGAATTGGCCAATCAGAATGCATTGGACGACCCGGAACTAGCGGCCACAATAGATTCACTCAAACGCTTTGTATGGAACAAAGGGGAATTGCAATTTGACACGACGAGCACCATGCCCATTATGCGCTTCGATTTTGACAGTATGAAAATTTCTCCGGTTTTTATTAAAAACCATGATATAGCAAAACTCTCTGTGGATACACTTATCCATAAATACAAGATTGAAGATCCACTTACTAAGATGATGCTGCAACAACAAGTCAAAGCACAGGATAATCCAAAATCAGTCATGTTATTTGGCTTGGGAAATATGATCTGGATGTTATTTGTGCTTCTACCTGCCACAGCCTTCTTCATGAAATTACTTTACGTGCGCCGTAAATATTTCTTTGTCGAACATCTCGTCTACTTATATCATTGGCATTCTGTGGCCTTTATTTTTGCCAGTATTTATTTCTTACTATTATCCCTGATTCCTGAATCGTTTATTGCTCTATTATTGTTCTTAATCCTCCTTTTCGGATTTTTAGCTCTAAAAAAATATTATAAACAAGGCTTCTTTAAATCCTTGATAAAATTTATCCTGATTCTTGCGTTTTACCAGATCATTCTAGGTGTCATGATTGCAATTACTTCGTTGATCAGTCTGCTTGCTTTTTAATAGGCAGCTTTCTTTTAACCTCAATTCTATACCAGATCAAAACGTTTTGTGACCGGATGTTCGAGAAAACTTGTACGAATCTCGTATCTGAAACAAACCTTTTGATCTTTAGTGTATCAAAGGTGAATGAAGAAAATACTTGTATGCATTTTGGTGGTCTGCCTGGCGTGGGCATGTAGCAAAGACGATGAACCTATCGAAATTCCATCAAATGCTTCCAGGCCCAATATTCTGTTAGTTATTGCAGATGACATCGGCGTTGAAGCAACGCCCGGCTACAGTATAGGTGCGATCAAGCCTACCATGCCACATCTTCAAACGCTGGCTGCAAACGGAATAACATTTGACAACACATGGGCCAACCCGGTATGTTCACCGACGCGGGCTACTATCTTGACCGGCCGATATGGCTATCGTACGGGCGTTCTCAATGCGGAAACTGAATCAAGTATTTCCAGCTCAGAGCGAACGATACAGACATTTTTGGATGACAATACAAACAATGCTTACAATCACTCCGTCATAGGCAAGTGGCACCTTTCAAACAATGACGCCAATCAACCGACGCAAATGGGGATTGGTTACTATGCCGGATTACTGGGCGGCGGAGTTGGTGACTACAATAAATGGTCACTCACAGAAAATGAGCAGAGTGCCATGTTTTCAGGTTATATAACCACAAAAATCACAGAATTGGCCATCGATTGGATCAATCAGCAAAGCAATCCCTGGTTTTGTTGGGTGGCCTACAATGCTCCTCATACCCCTTTTCATCTACCTCCGGACTCCATGCATAGCCAGGGAAATTTATCACCGGATCAGGCAGATATTGATGCGAATCCATTTCCATATTTTATGGCTATGGCCGAAAGTGTAGATCACGAAATTGGAAGACTATTGGATCATATACCATCAGGTGAATTAGAAAATACCATTATAATATTCATTGGAGATAATGGAACGAGCGGACAAGTGACTCAATCACCCTATCAATCAAACAAGAGCAAAGGAAGTCTTTACCAGGGAGGTGTCCATGTGCCCATGATTATTTCCGGAAAAGGCGTGTTCCGATTAAATGAGCGCGATGATAATTTAATAAGTAGCACAGATCTGTTTTCTACCATCGCTGAACTAGCCGGCGTGAACCTCCCTACCTATGAAGACAGTTATTCTATCAAGCACTTACTTACCGGCGCCGGAGAGGGTCTCAGAGATTATAATTACTCAGAGGTTTTGAACACCAACGCAAACAAGTCGGGTTATACAATAAGAAATGACCGATACAAATTACTTGAATTTGATAGCGGACAAAAACTATTTTATGATTTATCCACCGATCCCTATGAAGAAAACGACCTGCTTTCAACTGTCTTGACATCAGAACAAGAAACTGCCATGCAAACTTTGCTGAATAAAGCAGATGAAATCAGACAGTAAGCTTGCGATGAAGTAATTATTAAATGATTCTATAAATAATTAAGTAATCACATTGAATCACAGACGTCCTCCAAAACGCACCGGATAACAAAATTAATTGACTATATTTCAGAATGTCCTGATCATCACGCCGGTATTCACCGGATAAAAAAACGGGCAACCGGAGATATGAAGATAAAATTAATCAGAAGTCCTTACCGGCTATTTAACCGAGATCAATATGCTCACTAAAATTATTGTTCTCATTTTATATGTTTCCGTTTTATTTTTAATCGGAGTACTAGCTTCCAGACGTATAAAAAGCATGCGTGATTTTTATGTCGGAGGGAAGAACATGGGCTTTTGGGCGGTATCCTTTTCTGCGCGTGCAACCGGCGAATCAGGATGGTTGCTCATCGGACTAACAGGTATGGGGGCTTTAGCCGGGTATTCCGGATACTGGGTAGTATTCGGAGAATGCTTAGGTGTTGCCATATCCTGGTTCTTCATGGCTAAGCGATTTAAACGACGCTCTGACAGCTTCGAATCAATTACGATTCCTGATTATTTAGAAAGTCATTTTAAATCAACCACGCATACCCTAAGAATTCTTTCGGCTTCCGTCCTTTCCATTTTTGTCGTTATTTACGTCAGTTCACAAATCGATGCTACAGGCATTGCTTTTGAGTCCCTTCTTGGAATGAATTATTTCGCTGGGGCCATTCTTGGATTCGTCATAGTTATTATTTACAGCTATATCGGAGGATTTGTTGCCGCGGTCTGGTCGGATTTGTTTCAGGGGATACTCATGTTTTTTGGATTAATCCTCCTCCCTGTTGTCGTTTGGTTTTCTATGGATCATGGGCAAAGTATTACGGCAGGTCTGAATAGTATCGACCCGGCTCTAACCGATATTTGGGGTGGAAGTCAGGATGGTTGGATGAATCTCGCCACCATACTTGGATTTTCTATGATCGGTCTGGGATTTCTGGGCTCCCCACAAGTCTACGTTCGGTTTATGTCCATCAAAAATGAGGCAGAAATTGATAAAGGAAAATGGGTGGCAATTATTTTTACGCTTTTGACAGATGCTGCCGCTGTGACCATTGGAATATTAGCGCGCGTCCTCTTTACAGAAAGCGGCCAGGATCCTGAAGCTGTTCTGGGTATCGGAGCAACTGACGTATTGAACGTCATGACGGAAAACTTTCTACCGTATGCGCTTGTAGCTTTATATGTTGCCATCGTCTTGGCTGCTATCATGTCAACAATTGATTCCTTACTCATAATAGCTTCCAGTGCCATAACACGCGATTTCTATCAGAAGATTTTTCATCCGGATATCCCCGACGCGAATCTGACAAAACTTTCCCGTATCGTTACCATTATCATGGCCGTACTAGCCCTGGCCATCGCATTAATTATTGCCTTAGTGTCTCCTGAGAGGCAGGTTTTTTGGGTTATTATATTCGGATGGTCAGGCATAGCCGCTACTTTTTGTCCCGTCATTATCCTTACGTTGTTTTGGAAAGGGTATTCAGAAATAGGAGCCATCGCCTCAATGGTTTCCGGTTTCTTATCCGTCATTTTAATAAAATTCGTGCTTCAGAACATCGAAGGTGTCGGTGCGTACTTTATAGAATTGGATGTCCTAGGACCTTCTTTTTTAGTCGCCATGATTTGTGGTTGGATGTTCTCTAAGATGTTTCCACCAACAACCAATTCAATCCGGCAATAAACCAATTAATCCAAATGAAAGCTGATAGAATTAAATTAATTAACTGCGATGTGGACGTCTTAAAACTAATTATTAAAGGAAATGATGCGCTGGCAAGCGGACTAAATATTACAGTGCCAAATAATTGGTCAACATTAGGAGAAGTTATATTCAATCTTTCATTAGAAAAAATAACAGCTTATCCCGATTCAATGGTATGGTGGACGTATTTGCCAGTACATCTTAAAACCAACACCTTATTGGGATGTTGTGGATTTAAAGGAGAACCGGATGACCAGGGAATGGTAGAGATTGGATACGAAATAGCCGAAGAATATAGAAACCAAGGCTATGCAACAGAATTAACTGGTCTTCTGGTCAAAATCGCCTTCGAAAACCCAAGAGTGAATGGTGTTTTAGCACATACACTTGCAGAAGAAAACGCATCGGTAAGGGTTTTAAAGAAAAATAACTTTATATTTATAGAGGAAATTGAAGACGGTATCGTGTGGAAATGGATTAAAAAGTAATAATCGACATGTATGTAAGTCCCTGTATAATTTCCATATATGCCTACTGGTCAACCGTGCATAGTTATATCTAATCAAAAACCATTATTATGAAGGCTTTCATCCTTTCTATCAGTTTTTCATTCATCCTTTTTACGTGTTTTTCGCAAATTCAGAAAATTCCAATAACAAGCGACGGTATTGAACTCACTGTATATTTATACCAAGCTGAAGGCGATGGTGTTAAACCCACCATTATTTGGTGTCATGGTAATCCAGGAGGAAAAGAAAAAGGAGAGTCCAAGTTCGCCAAGCAATTAAATGTAAAGGGGCTAAATGTCATCCGATTCAATTACAGGGGACTTTGGGGTACAGAGGGAGTCTACACACCTGGAAATTGTCAAAAAGATTTAATAAATATTTTAGACTTTGTTTTGGAAAGCAACAATAATCTGCTCTCTAAAGTTGATACTTCACGAATAATTGTTGGTGGATATAGCCACGGCTCCAATGTCACTATCGTTTCAGCGCTGCATGATAAAAGAATAAAAGAATTTATGTGCCTGGGATTGGCCGATTTTAGTTATTTGATTAATGAATTTTTTGACCCTGATAATACAAACATGAAAGAGTTTTTCCAACTCTCAAAAGAATACATTTGGGACGCTGGACTGGCCCCAAATTACGAAGAGTATATCCTGGACATGATGTTCAATAACTATCGATACGATTTTGTAGCTCAAGCTGAAAAATTGAAAGACAAACGAGCGTTTTTTGTTGTAGGAATGAATGACGTAACCGTGCCTATTGAAGATCACTTTTTCCCATTATATCGAGAACTGAAAAAAATGGGACATGAAGATTTTCAATATAGAATCACGCCATCCGATCACAGATTCACAGAACGTTCCGATGGCCGATTGGCTGATATGATGGCGAATTGGATTAAGAAGGAATAAATAGCCAAACAACATAGAAGAACATCGGAAAATCATTAATAATTTTACTAATATTGCATGAGACAGGTGATCCGGATCAAGTAATTGGATCGCAATTATCTTTTAATTACCTCGGAATATTCGCTTTAATATGGGAACCATATACGATATAAATCCAACTGTAGGAAATGAAATCTTAATATCCGAACTATATGTCAATGTGTTAAATATTCCTTATCTTGACTGATAATAATTCACCATACGCGGTTATGAAGTAATCCCCTAACATTATTATTAAGATATTAATGCGACGCAACAGATTAAAAATAATTATCTTCTCACAAATAAACTCAATGATTATGAATTTCAAATCTCTACTTCTACTTGCCTCTATTGCTCTCTTTGGCATGATTTCATGTTCAGCTCCGGCTGAAGACCAAACACCAGCACCAGATATGGCAAAAATCAAATTCGAAATCCAGGCAATGGAAAATGCCTATGCAGCCGGATTAGCCGCAAAGGACGCCAATGCCGTCGTCGCCTATTATGCGGAAGATGCCGTAAACATGCCGGATGACGAACCCGTAGTCACAGGAAAAAAAGCCATCCTTGATCGATTGACCACAAATATTGCCAAAGACACCTCCGGCTCGACCGAAGTATTTGAAGTACAAGATTTAATTGCTACCGGGAATTATTTAATAGAAGCCGGAAAAAGCACAACAACCAATCCTTCAGGTAAGATAACAACAGGAAAATATATATCCATCTTCGAAAAACGAGACGGAAAATATGTTTGCATTCGGGACATGTGGAATGCTGATGCTCCGAGTAGGGATGAGTAACAGTCTTAGACGGTTAACATTTCTTTATCACAGGAAAATAATTTGATGTCCGATTCAGCAGTATATATCTATATTGTAAGATACCTGAATTGTATCTCTCTGCTTTTAATGCCGAGGATACCCAGGTAGTGACTGAGAATGTAGTTGAATAAGCACTTTTTAAAATAGTGAGTGTATGTAGTTATTCAAATATGCTTTATCAAATCAATATTTATATTATAAATTCGCGAGCAGTTTATTTGTAATTTGAATTATAAACAGACACTAACAGGCGGCATTATCGCATTTATACTGGCCACAGCATGTTGCTGGATTCCTTTTTTAGCCATTGTGATCGGAGGCGCTTCTGGCTTGCTGGCACTGAGCGAATCAATGGAAGAATTCAGCTTGCATTTTATAATCATCGGTGCAATACTGACGTCAATTGGAGCATGGCAATTTTATAACCGCAGCAAAAAAGGATCTCATACAAAAGAAATCATGTTGAAATCAACGCTTACTTGCCCTTCCTGTGGACACAAAAAAAAGGAGATTATGCCCACCAATGGCTGTCAATACTTCTACGAATGCACCAACTGTCATGAAATATTAAAACCTCGACAAGGTGATTGTTGTGTATTTTGTAGCTACGGTTCCGTAAAATGCCCACCAATTCAATCTGGAGGTGATTGCTGCTGAACACAGTAAACATACAGAATCACTTGTCAGATGTACATTTAAAAATCAGGATGAAGAAACTCAGGCCAATCCGATATATATCGTGCCGAAATGAAATTGAGAGGTATAAACAAAAGACTATATTAGTTAAATAATTCATGACGGTTTTACAAATAACTGCATTAGTCAGAACATTATAACGAACGAACGAATGCTTTCTAAAATACCGGTTTTTCCTTTTGCAATTTACTTATGTATTTTATTTTCAATCGGTTGCTCAGAAGATGAAGCACCAAGTGATTATTTAGATTATCAGACGATTGCGGACCTGGCCCTCCCATTCTCTGACGAATGGTATGTTGTTTGGGGCGGACGGACCCTGGACGAAAATTATCATGCCTCGCTTGACGATCAGCGATTCGCTATTGATGTCGTGCAATTCGAAAACGGCACTACATTCACCGGTAATGGCAATAGCAATGAAGATTACCACTGTTATGCCGACACCTTGTTTGCACCGGCCTCGGGGATCGTGGTAGAACTACAAGATGGTGTTCCTGAAAATCTACCCGGAGAAACAAACAAAAATCAACTGTTTGGAAATTACGTCATTATCGACCATAGCAACGGAGAATATTCTGTATTAGCGCATTGTATCACGAATTCGATACAGGCTAATGTTGGTGAACAGGTATCACAAGGTCAGATGATCGGGCTATGCGGCAATAGCGGGAATTCAACAGAACCTCATTTACATTATCACATGCAAAATCAACCATCCATCCTTCAGGGCGAAGGTTTGCCCGCCCAATTTCAAAATTATTTTGCTGACGATGTTTTTGTTTCCAGGGGCGAACCACTCAAAGGTCAGAATATTCGAGTTAATTAAATTCACGTTTCAGACGAAACATATGATCAATTTAAAAGAAAAATTCAACGATATCAATCAATATTTTTCTCCTAAAGTCATCGGGGAAGTGAATGATGTCTACATAAAATTAGCGCTAATTAAAGGGGATAAAGTTCCATGGCATAATCATAAAAATGAAGATGAATTATTTTTAATTATCGAAGGAAGTCTCTTATTTGAAGTTGAAGGACAAGAAAATTTTAGAATGGAGGAAGGAGATTTATTTATCGTTAAACGAGGCGTTAACCATCGCGTTTCATCCTCAGATGAATGCAAAATCATGTTGATTGAAAATAAAACAACAGCACATACCGGAGAGGTTATAACGGATATTACCAAATCGATAGACGAACAAGTTTAGTCACAACAATTCAAGTACACACATTATGAAAGTATTTCGGACTAATTTCAATCGATTCTTACGCTATTGAACCCTCGATGTCCTAATCACAATCCCATGAAAACGCGAATCCATTTTTTAGACAACTTGAGGAGCTTTCTAATCTTTATGGTTGTTTTGTATCATGCCAGTATCGTATTTCAACCCGGCTTTGAAAACGACTGGATTGTCAGTGACAACATCAAAAGCAATTTCATCGGTTTGATTGGTTTGTACGGGGATACCTTCGCCATGTTTCTTCTGTTTTTTATTTCAGGGTTTTTCATGCCCAATTCAATCTATAACAAATCGATCAGTGTCATCATACTAACCAAGTTCAAACGCATTATGATCCCCTGGTTAGTGGCTGTTTTAACTTTGATTCCTGCATACAAAGCCATCTTCCTGTATTCCAGAGGTCTCCCTCAGGAAGAATGGTTCTCATATTTTCATATTTTCAAAAGAGCAGGTGCTGACCCGGAATTCTTCGCCAATGATCCCACACAACACTGGCTTTGGTTTCTCCCTGCTTTGTTCCTGTTCCAGGTTCTGTATTCTATTCTAGCCAGGACCCGCCTACTATCGATCAATATTACTTTAAAGAAAGCGATCCTCATTACATTTTTTGTGGCTTTAATCTACAGTATGATCATTTCTTCTCTTGATATGCGAGGCTGGACGTACACTGCATTGTTGGATTTTCAAAGAGAACGTCTCTTGATCTATTTCATGGTGTTCCTATTGGGTTCATTGAGTTTTAAGCTCAAGGTTTTTGATTATGATAAGCGAAATAAAAAATATTTAATTATTTCCAATGTTGTGCTTACGCTGGCCATTACCCTCTTCACGATCGTGGCCCTTAACTTATTTTTAAATTTAGTTTACCCTGATCGACATCACTTTTTCGTTTCGAAGCATGTAGATGTGACGACATATTATATTTCACTCCTTCTGTGTATGTTCAGCTTCATGTATGTGCTTCTTGATTTATTTAAATTCAACATCAACAAAAACAACAAATTTTGGGATCTCTTAAATCGTAATTCTTATCTCATATACATAATCCATATGATTGTATTAGGCGGCTTTGCTCTTCCCCTATCCAATCTGTCATACCCCGTTTTTATTAAATTTCCAATACTTGGGGTTATGACTTTTATTGGTTCTACATTTATCGCACAAGGGTTAAGTTTTTTAATTCAAAAACTTAGCTATAAAGACGTCAATCAGGGATAAAGCGCTCCAAGTGATTGGAGGAGTTGTGTATATTTAGAAAAATGACATAGAAATCCTCATGCCAAATAAAATGAGAACGGTAATAATAGGAGGCACCGGACATGTTGGAACATATCTGGTGCCAAAACTGGTGCGAGCCGGACATGAAGTCATTAGTGTTAGCCGTCAAAAGCACCCACCCTATCACACGGCACCCGAATGGAAGTCAGTCGAGCAAGTCTGCATCGATCGTAATACAGCTGAACTGGCAAACGATTTTGGAAGGCAAATACGAGATTTAAAGCCTGACATCGTCATTGACATGATATGTTTTACGTTGGACAGCGCAAGAGAATTGGTCGAAGCTCTTCAAGGACGAATAATGCAATTTTTGCATTGTGGCACCATTTGGGTTCATGGTCACAGCGAATGTGTGCCAACCACCGAAACTCAGGAACGCCATCCGATAGGAGACTATGGAATAAAAAAGGCAGCCATAGAGTCATATCTCCATTCAGTGTCACGACAAAGTAACTTCCCGGCCACCATTTTACACCCCGGTCATATTGTAGGTCCAGGATGGCTACCCATCAACCCTGCCGGGAATCTCGATGCTGATGTGTTTAAACATCTGGCGGAAGGCAAGCAAGTTGTATTACCCAATAACGGCATGGAAACGCTCCATCATGTACATGCTGAGGATGTCGCACAAGCCTTCATTCAGACAATCCGACATCGGGATCAAGCCATCGGAGAGAGTTTCCATGTCGTATCAGAACAAGCGTTGACCCTTCGCGGATATGCTATGGCTATGGCTGTACATTACAATCAAAAAGCCAATCTCAAATTTCTGCCCTGGGAAGAATGGAAAAATACCGTAAGCGAACAAGATGCCGCTCTAACATGGGATCACATCATCCACAGCCCTAACTGCAGTATAAACAAGGCTAAACAACGGATTTATTACCGACCTCACTACAGTTCCTTGCAGGCCATACAAGAATCAGTCGATGGATCATAAAAACGAATGACCGGCAAATTCAATTCAATCATCAAATGATGTCTGATCTTTAAGCTTAATCAATAGACGTAATGACATTTTCACATTCATCCTGGTAAGAGTCGCCCTTTTATTGTGTGTCATTTCCCTCACGTCTTCTGCATTCAACATGGACAAAAGTCAGTACTTTGGCTTGTACAGCTCATTTACAAGTCGTTAAACCTGAAACATTTGATAAATAAGCTTATCTTTGCGTTTTATTTTAACTTTTAACTTTTTATAATGAGTCAAGGAACTGTAAAATTTTTCAACAACGCAAAAGGATTCGGATTCATCACTCCAGATGATGGGAGCAAAGATGTATTCGTACATAAAAATGATATCACTGAACCAATCTCCGAAGGAGATAAGGTATCGTATGATGTCGAAGAAAGCCCAAAAGGCTTGAATGCTGTTGGTGTCAAAGTAGTTTAAACATCATACTTTAATTAAAATTAAATCAGCCTGTCATTCATGATGGGCTTTTTTATTGAAGCAAAGCACAATTCATTACGAATGTGCCAACACATGATCAAAGCATCGATTGCTGAATTAGTCAAATCTATTAATCACTAAGTAAACTAACATATCATGAGTAAAGGAAAAGACGCAAGAAAAAACACAAAAAAAGAACCGACGAAGACGGCCAAAGAGAAAAGAGCCGAAAAGCGCTTGAAGAAAGCAAGAAAAGAATAGCGGATTAAAGGAGCTTTTACACAATTAAATGGTTTTAGAGCTAAAGCTCCCTGGTATTAAAATGGATAGAATGAATGTAGTGCCGAATACGGCACGGCTATAATTCTAGTTTACAAACCTGCAATCAACCAAAGTTGAATTGAATAATTAATCTGGTTGTAGACCAAAGAAAAACGGCAAGCTACTCGAGTAGCTTGCCGTTTTTTTGTAGCAAATAATCTTTCTAATTATTTGTTAATCTCTTGCTCTTCTTTCTCCTGTTTCTTCAATAGGATTTCCTTTTTCGTCCGTGACTAACGAAATCTCTATACCCTCTTCAGTTTCCATACAGCCGGCATATTGCATAGTTTCCATTCCAACATTGCCTTTACGCATTTCTTTTTCAAGATCTTCACATTTGTCCCATTTCGTTGTGGTAGCAGTATAACAGCTTCCATCTTCGCGCGTTTCTTTACAAGCTCTTACATCTTCAGCTTTCACCGCATCAAAATCCGCCAATTGTTTCGCAGATAATCCACTTTCACCTTTGAACGTTTCATAAGCCTGAGTTGCAAATTCACCAGGAGTTTCTTC
Source organism: Saprospiraceae bacterium (assembly GCA_965249735.1). Taxonomy (GTDB): domain Bacteria; phylum Bacteroidota; class Bacteroidia; order Chitinophagales; family Saprospiraceae; genus JANQSS01. The sequence goes on from CBDFMS010000023.1 coordinate 393,498, forward strand.
CTTGTCCACTGTTGACTTTGCTGATCCATCTGTTTCAATCTGAGCGAACGTTGCTGTCGATGCTACGAAGAACATCAAAATAAATAGTTTGAATTTCATAATAAAGTAATTAACGTGTTATACCTACTCCTGTTTAAAGTCTCTTTTCGGTAAATTCCGACTATTTATATGATAATATATTATTTCAAACTCATCTGCCAAAGTAGTTCATATTCGATGCAAATTGACATCAATATGTTCTACAATATTCAATGAGAACATTCCAATATAGTGAAAATAGTATAAATAGAAGTCGGGGCAAAGGGTATAAAATTCTATCTTCTAGTTCAGGTTTTGAATTCTTTACCTTGAATAGAATGATATAATAAAGGTAATCAACTCCGATCGAAATTGCAACAGCCTACCTTCAAAAGCCGCAAAAAAGGCCTTGATTTGGCCGACTTTAAATTCTCGTTAACAGTAATTACTAACGAAGTGTTATGTGAATAAAGGGTTTCAGGCATTTCTTAACACTAAGCCCGGCCTCATTGACGACGTATATGACTCATTTATGACTAGCGCCCTTTCAAAACGTCATATCTGTGAAAGATGAGCGACTCATTTTGGAAAAACTATAGGCTTTGGAATTGATCGTACATTCCACAACCTGGCTGCTTCTCAATCTAATCCTTAGAATTAATTCGAATAAAAAAACAATTAATTGGAGTATTCAGTAAGAATGTATACAATATCGACTATTTCATAGTAAAAATGAATAAACAAATAGATTTTGTAAAGCACTACCTGGATTCTCAGCATGAAAGCTCTTCTCCCAATAATATTGATTCAACTAATTTCAATAGCTTCGATGGGATTGACTCCTACAGTTATCATCATATAATTGACTTCAATTAAAATAGTTTAGTAGCCTCTAGTATGATATCACTTGAAAGAACCGACGCCACGGACTCGCAATTCATTGAACTTGTCGTGCACCTCGATAAGGAACTGGCTATACGAGATGGGGACGACCACGCATTCTATAGTCAGTTCAATACAGTCGATCAAATCAACCATGTGATCCTCGTCTTCCATGATGGCGCAGCAGTGGCTTGTGGTGCGATCAAAGCATATGATTCAAACACGATGGAAATAAAGCGCATGTACACCAACCCTCAACACAGAGGCCTGGGCATGGCAACCCGAATCTTAAAAGAACTTGAAAAATGGGCATCCGAGCTTATGTATATAAAATGTATCCTTGAAACCGGCATACATCAACCTGAAGCTATCGCACTGTACAAAAAGTCCGGGTACAAGATCATTCCCAATTATGGCCAGTATAAAAAAGTAGTCACAAGCCTTTGTTTTGAAAAAGAACTCATTCCAATCACTCGGGTAAATCATAACAGATGACAAGTTCGGGCATTGTACCCGAATCCCTCATAATCCCAGATCTGTCTGTTCAATCTACTCATCCCCATTTCAAGTGAATTTAGTCTGTTATGACACGCCTCTATACCATGACCAAAGTCAGGAATGCCTACATTTGAAAGGTCTGAGAACGTATAATTAAATCAAAACAAAAAGTTGGAGACTTTATATATTAAAACTGAACGACTAGAAATTCGGACATTAAAATCGTTCGATCTCTCCGATTTTCATGCCTACCGATCAAATCCACAAGTTGTCAAATATCAAGGATTCGATGTCATGAATCTAGAACAAGCTGATGAATTCATACAAGGACAGATCGACAAACAATTCGGGAAAGCAGAGGAATGGGTACAATATGGCATCGAACTGAAGCAAACAGGAAAACTCATTGGTGATTGTGCAATTAAATTGCAGCATGACGTTCGAATTGCAGAAGTAGGAATCACCATTTCTCACCACCAACAACAAAAAGGGTATGCCAAAGAAGTATTCGTAGGAATTATTAATTACCTATTCTATACACGAGGCGTACTCAGAATTGTCGAAATCGTAGATGTGGAGAATATTCCATCCATCAATTTATTAAAAAGCACAGGATTTCGACAAGAAGGTCATTTTATCGAAAACATATTTTTTAAAGGAAAATGGGGAAGTGAATTTCAATATGCCTTACTCAAACGAGAATGGGATGAGCAGACAAATCAAAAATAGGCCACACTTAAAGCAAATAATTCGCATTGCCATAATGATACAATAACCAGATTCGTTCGCGTGGATTTAAGTTCTTCGAAAAACAATTAACTTTAATCAATGTGTACAACTCCACATTATCGATTGTTCATTAAATTAATTCCTTGCCTTTTTGCATTTGGGTTTTGGAGTTTTGCCCCTATGGGTTCTATACCAGAATTCACAAATGCTGCTGAGATCTGTGATAATGGGATTGATGATAACAACGATGGACTCATAGACTTGAATGACCCCGAATGTGATTGCGAAGTTATCGAGCCGGTCTCCCTCATACCAAATCCCTCCTTTGAAGACATGGATTGTTGTCCGGATAATCGAAGCCAATTGGACTGCGCTTCGGTTTGGATTCAAGCCTCAGAACCGACCACGGATTATATACATACCTGTGATTGGCTTGGTTGGCCTAATTTTCCACCGCCCTTCCCGTTTCCGGATGGCGAAGGAATCATGGGATTTCGCGATGGACGTGTTCGTCAAAATAATGAGGCCGATGTAAATTGGAAAGAATACGCCGGTGCTTGCTTGCTAAGTCCACTTGTCGCAGATAGTTCCTATAGATTCGATTTTGATGTAGGATTTGTCAGCTCATTAAGATCCCCTCCGATTAACATTACTTTTTTTGGAACCACTGACTGTGATAATCTTCCGTTTGGTATAGGAAATGAAGGATTCGGTTGCCCTACAAATGGACCTAGTTGGGTCCGTTTGGGATCAACATCTGTTTCCGGTGAATCCGGAAACAAGTGGGTCAACACATCAATTGAAGTAACTCCGACAGAAGACATCACGGCAATTGCCATTGGCCCTGATTGTCCACCTGTTTTCAGTCCTGTCAGCATATATTACTTCTTTGATAATCTACTCCTGGCTGATTTTAAATCGTTTGAATTGAAGATCGCCGAAGTATCGCATCCTTGTCAGTCGAACTTCTCATTAAAAATTCCAAATAACCCGGATTTCACTTATCAGTGGTACATAAATGGTGTAGCATTAGTCGGAGAGACATTCAATTATCTGACAAAAACTTTTGGCGAAGGAGATTATCAGGTAAGAATAGATGATGGGACTTCATGTCGTGTTTCTGTCTCCTACGAGCATAAACTGCCTTTTCTTTCCACGACCGCAAATAGGACAATATGTATAAACGAATATTTTCTTTTCGGGGATATGCTGTTGAATACTCCGGGATTTTATACCGACACATTCAAATCGATAAATAACTGCGACAGTATTGTATCATTAAATCTAAGTGTTCTGGGAGAAATAGCTGATACCGTTAATGTGAAAATATTTGAAGGCGAATCTTATATATTGAATAATAAAGAATTCAAAACTGAAGGTGACCATTTGCTTACTTTAGTTTCCCACCAGGCATGTGATAGTCTCGTACTCCTTCATTTGGAGTATTTCCACATTTATTTTCCAAATGTCTTTTCACCAAATAATGATGGCATTAATGACGTATTTAAAGTATATGCTGAGGAAGGCACTATAGAACAGGGTAACCTGACCATATTTGATAGATGGGGAAGCGAAGTCTTTTCCGGAATTGAATGGGATGGTCAAAGTGAAGACACCTTTGTCGGACCAGGGGTATTTGTATATCTGGCTAAACTCAAAATGAATGACGGCATTGAACGACAATTTTCCGGATCAGTCACAGTGGCAAAATAATAAATACTAAAATCACATCTAATTTTATTCTTAGTATTAATCAATTAAAGAATCGCCGAGTATACTGAAAACCCAAATGCTGCGATAACCAATATCCTCTTTCGACAAAATAAAAGAATCTACATCATTTATTTAACTGACAATCGAAGCACCGAACAATTAGCACCATCAGCGAATTTGTCTTTTTCGGTACGCAACATTGTATCCAGTCGACTGCTTTTTATCGGTGTACCGATGATTAATAAATCAAAAGCCGCAGATGCCTTGGCAATGGTACGAACGGGCTCATCACTAATTAGAACCAGTACCTTGGCGCTTGCTTTGGTATCAACTAACAATTGTTCAGAGGCTTTACGTTGATCTTCTATTTCTTGAACTGAAGCCTCCTGTTTCACCACACGGACCAAACTAATATCAGCTTTATAAAATATGGCAATTCGATCACAAGCTTCCATAAAAGCCGGGTCGTGTCGCCCGGGAGCGAGCGCCACTAGAATTTTCCGGATATATCGAACGCCATTATCTTTGAATAAGGCAAAATTAGAATCGATGTGAGTAACAAGCCAGCCGATCGGATTACTAATAAACAACCCTTTACTTGATTTACCATCCCAGCCCGCTACTAACCAATTGCAATTCGTTTGTTCACTAATGTCATGAATGGTTCCCACTAAGTCATGCGTCACGGCACTCTCAACATCAACGGCGATCTCTCGTTCCGAAGACATTGCCTTGATTCGGCGATTCACTGAAGATATGATAAGATTTTCTTCTTCAACCAGCGCATCCAATGATGTAATATCCGGCACTTCTTTCAAATGCACGACTTGCACGACATGACCGTGTGCCAAAGCGGCCCCCATCTCAACCAACATTTCAGTTGATCGTTCATTTCCAAATAACGGTACGACTGACCCTGCTTTGTCCGTCAATATACCATCAAAATTTCTAAGATCTTTGTCAACATGTTCACCAATTTTTTCATTTTCAAGAGCCAATTCTTCCTGGGATTTTCTGTACAATAAATATGAAGCTGATCTTCTACCATAATTTCTAAAAATTCCACTCCGTTGTGCATTCAATCTCCCATAGAAAAAATATACCGTTGCTCCTATTAAAATTATAATCACAGCAGCCATCACTGCCATACCTCCTAATACGATCAATAATCCCAACCCTGATAATATGCCAAATATTTGCATCCAGGGATAAAGTGGAGATTTATACGCTGGTTCATACCATTGGACAGCCGTCTCACGAAAGACGATCACACAGCCATTGACCAACATAAACATCATGACTTTAAATGCACTGGCTAGTTTGGCTATTTTTTCGACGTCCATAAAGGATATGACCACTGCCATGACCCCACAGGTGATAATTATGGTTGTAACAGGAGTCAGAAATTTAGGGTGCAATTTTTTTAAGAAGGGTGGTAATAATTTATCGCGACTCATCGCGAACGGAAATCGTGAAGCTGCTAACACGCCAGAATTAGCCATTGACATCAATGTAACCACGCCCAAAACAGCAGCCGCCATACCCACGTATTTTCCGCCAAGTAGTTCAGCGATAGTATAAATTGGTTTGATGTTAGTGGTTAATTCGTCAAGAGGTACATTACCGGCTAGTGTAAATGTTACCGCTGTATAAATAAATGTAATTAAAAGCAGTGCCGTAATCATGGCTATTGGAAGATTGCGATTCGGATTTTTAATTTCCTCGGCAATTGCAGCCACTTTTGTGACACCGGCATAAGATACAAATACAAAGGCTGCGGCTGATGCCAATCCCAATCCACCATGCGTAAAGGCAGGCTTTAATTTTAACGGGTCGACTGCAGGTATTCCAAAAAGTAGCAATAGCCCCAATCCAATCAAACTGATACTGACGACGACAATTTGAACATTGCCCACTTTTTTCACCCCTAAAATATTTAACATCAAGATGAACAGCAAGAACACGAGTGCCACACCCCGAAGTGGAACATAAGCCAATACCGCTAAGTAAGCTCCAAAACCGACTAAAGCAAACGAGCTTTTCAACAACAAGGACAGCCATAATCCGATCCCAGAAATAGTGCCAAATAATGGACCAAAAGCACGTTCAATATACACGTAGGTTCCACCCGAAGTAGGCATCGCTGTTGCTAGTTCAGATTTCGAAAGAGCCGCAGGTAAGACGCATATGCCGGCCAACAGATAAGCCAGCCATACAGAAGGCCCGGTTTTTGCAGCAGCGAGACCGGGTAGTACGAAGATGCCACTACCCAACATGCCCCCGATGCCGATCGCAATGACTGACCATAAGGATAAACTTCGTTCCAATTTCTTCATGCCGTCACGATGATAGGCAAAGCATTTGACTTCATCGCTTTATCGACCAATAATAGATCATCATGACATGCGCACTGTCATATTCATCACAAGGTTAATGACATTCTGGTGATTGACGGCACACGAATAAGGAGTAGCCCGAAAGAACGCGCAGGCTATCCATTAAATGTAGGTAAGATATGAACGCCCAAGATTTGGTTTAATGTAAACAATTTGACATTCCCGCTGTTTAATTTTTTCGCACTGAATCGTCCTATCTTCATAGATATCAACCATCAAACCAAATTCATGAAAAATTTACATTTTAATCTATTGTTGTTGATTGCAGGGATAGTTTTCGTTGGATTGTCTACAAGTTGCAACGACGCCAGCTATAAATCTTCGCCTAATGATGCTGAGAAACCAGTTGAATCGAAGGAAAAGATAACCTACGACACAAATTCTCCCAGGAGTATGCTTTTGGCTATGCAAGAAGCTTGCGGAGGAGTAAACAGACTAAGATCATTGCATGACGTTGAATACGATTATGAATATGCTTCTCCTGATGGCAAAAAAGATATTTCCAAAGAACGGTATATTTTTAACAATGAAATATCATGGGCAAATTACACTGTACATGAAATAAATGTATCGCCCGAATTAGAAGGTAATATTGTACAATATTATGATGGCAAGAATGCTTTTGTTTATAACAATGGAAAACCACTTGACGATCCTGCCATTGTAGGAACTGGACAATTTTTACGAATGGCCAATTATATGTGGTTTAATATGATGTTTAAATTGACGGATCCCGGAATTATTTATAAATATGAAGGGCAGGAAGAACTCGATGGCACTTCATTCGATGTGGTTTATGTGACGTATGACCCTGAAGTCACTGGCAAGGAACAGAATGACATTTTTATTTTATATATGAATCCCAAAAGCCATATGGTTGAGAGATTCAAATTTTCATTACCTACATTTGGCGTCATGGACCCCGTATTACATGCCCAATTGACATATACTGAAATTGACGGGATACAAATCATCACAAGGAGAATCATGACAAGTCCTTCACCTGATGGAACTAAAATGGTACCTATGGTAGATCAACAAGTGTCTAATGTCAAATTTAATAATGGATTTACCGCCGAACAATTAAGTAAAGAAATCTAATTTTAATCAGTAACTAATTGAAGGATTGCAACACAGTGCAATGTTAAGCAGACCATTTTTAAAATAATACCTTTATATATATCTGAAGATTTATTCAATTCAACTACATAATGAAAATGGCCTGTGATTCATACAAAGTCAAATGGCATTGACAATTTCACCTTTTGATTGAGAGTCATCAGTTCATGAAAGAAAATTCTCTGCTCTCCGGATCATAACCTTCCTGCAGGGAATTCAATGTTGGTTTGGTTTAATATTAAAATGATAATGTACTCTTACATTTTATATTCTACCCGATTAAATCGGTGCGTCAGGTGGTATACAGACTTTGCCACTCAATTTAAATGTTGTCAAGCCTTTTGGTACAAAGACTTCTTCTCCATCGAGATAAAATACCGGACATAATTCGCGTCCGAAAAAACGCAATACACCTTTCATTTGTAATTTTCCGGTAATGCCTTCAAAGTCACCACAACCGCCAATAATTCTTATGGCATCCCTCATATTACAACATGTAGGATCCGTTCCCGGTGAACATACGGCTTGATCTTCTGTCCAGAATGCACTTCCGTTGTTCTTAACAAATTGGTGACAAAGTTTCATTTTAATTGAGCCCCCAGTGAGTATGGTTCCTTGATCCTGATTTGACCAGGTCATAATACAGCGCATGATACCTTCATGTTCTCCTAATGTCATTGGAAAACTCATGATACCAAAATTACATTGGTCGCGAACGGTCACCGGGCAATCATATGGTGACGAAATACAGGCACATCCAAGTTCAATGTCTTCCTCTTGTATTCTGAGGTTAAAACAATTTCTTACAGGTTTAGCACGCTCTTGTGCCTCCTGGAACATCAATTCATCGTCAGCAATCAACGAATCCTCCTCACAGGAATACAAACCGACGATCAACAAGGCAAGAACAGCTAACAGAAAAATTTTTAGATATTTCATTTTACTAAATTTTAATGTTAAACAAATAATAATAAAACACTATGCCTCGCAGAAACATGCTAAACCATGAATTTTGATATTTTGGTGAGTTGTTATATTTGACTGAGTTCAGATGAAGTCCGCCATCCTCAATCATGTCAAGCAACCTCCAAAATATAGTTAGTCGAACACCCTCCTCCGGTTACATATTACTTAATAAAGCACTTTTTCACGAGATTTGAAATGACTTGAATCAGACAATGTGATAACCTTTACTATTAAAAAAGCTAACACAGGTCATTGAATTGAAAGACAAACCTGGTATACAAGATGCAGGACAGATTATTCAAACAATCTTGCTTATGTGCCCGGACACATAGTGATCATTCGAATTTCACGACTTGTTCCATTCAGCACCCCTTCATTTGCCCGACGTGTCCATGGCTAATGAAAATTTCGATGTAATTTGAGCAGTATGAACGAAGCACTCGAAACTATCATCGTGTCACAAGGTTTCAATGCCAAGGCCCATACCATCTGGGAGGCCATTACACGAGTTGACCAAATGAGGCTTTGGTTCTTCGATAATATAACATCGTTTGAACCCATAGTTGGATTTGAAACCAAATTTAATGTCCTATCCGGAGATAGAAATTTTATACACTTGTGGAAGATCACTGAAGTAATACCAAATAAGAAGATCGCCTGTAACTGGAAATATGACGATATCGCGGGCGATTCTGAAGTTTCGTTCGAATTGATTGAAGATAGTGACCTGACTCTGTTAAAGCTCACTCATACCATCCTCCAACCATTTCCTGATAATATTCCGGAATTTGAACGGAACAGTGGTGTAGCCGGTTGGAATTATTTTATAAAGGACAGACTAAAATCTTTTCTGGACAAACAAATGCAAGTGACTTAATTTTGATCATTGTCCTTTGAAATTAATTGATAATTCGACAAATTAATGAATCTAATATAAATACCAAAAGAAATAAACTACGTGAAACAAAAAACAAATAAATTAGTATACCTCGTTTCCACAGGTTTGATTACGGCCCTTATGCTCATGTCTGCAGGCATGTATATTTTCTATCACGAGATGGTCAGCGAGATATTTATAAGATTGGGATACCCGACCTATATAATATATCCACTGGCTGCAGTAAAAATCCTGGGTTTAATCGCGATATGGACGAAAAAATCACAAACACTTAAAGAATGGGCTTATGCCGGATTTTTCTTCGATTTTGTATTAGCTCTGGCTGCCCACCTTCATGCGCAAGATGGCGAATTCAGCTTCGCTTTAATTGCAATTATACTCATCCTAATCTCATATGTTACTGAGAAATCCGGCTCGTCCGATGCATGAGCTTTATTTAAATTAAGTTTTTTACTAAATTGTAGGCGATTAATCCGGCACACTCCATAAAATCAAACTAACTTTTTCAACCTATGTCTTCAAAAGCTTCTATTGACATTACCTCCAGTGGTTTTGCACAAACCTTACGTACGGATAGATGGTGGCTATATCCGGGACTTGTTCTATTTGGCCTGGTCAGTTTTTTAATTTATGGATTCTGGTCAGCCTGGCAGGCTGATTTTTACTGGTATAGCGCCGGACAAGAAGGCTTTGGCGGATATCTTGCTCCATTCTATTCACCATTACTCTTTATTAAAGAGGGCGTAGCCGGAGCCGCACCAATGGAACATGCCTTATTTGGAGCATGGCCATCCTGGTGGCCATCGTGGATACCACCCTCCCCTTCACTATTAATCCTGGCCGTTCCCGGAATTTTCAGATTCACCTGCTATTACTACAGAAAAGCATATTATAGAGCATTTACAGGCACACCTCCTGCCTGTGCCGTTGGCGCCCTGCCACGAAAGCGCAAAAGCGGATACAAAGGTGAGACAGGACTCATGTTGGTCCAAAACGTCCACCGCATCACTATGTATTTTGCAATGATTTACATCGTCGTCTTTTTCTACGATGCCTACCTCTCCTTTTTCAGAGGAGGAGAATTCGGTGTAGGTGTAGGTAGCATACTATTATTAGGAAACCCCATTTTATTAGCCAGTTATTCATTTGGATGTCATTCGATCCGGCATTTGATCGGAGGAAGTCGCGATTGTTACTCGTGCGGCATGATTGGAAATGTCTCACATGAAACAGGAAAGGCAGCAAGCTGGCTGAATCGCCGGCATGAGCTATTTGCATGGCTGAGTTTAATCTGGATCATGATCGCTGATTTTTATGTCCGCATGGTTTCAATGGGTTATATCACCGATTTGAATACCTGGGCTTAATCAAAACAAACAAAGGAATATGTTAGATATATCAGAAATAAAGACCATCGAGCACGATGTCCTGATTGTGGGCGCCGGTGGTGCAGGCCTTAGCGCTGCAATCGAAGCTTCAGCTCAGGGATTGAGCACAGGCATCGTTATGAAATCACTGTTGGGTAAGGCGCATACCGTCATGGCTGAAGGAGGCATGGCAGCTGCCCTGGCAAATGTAGATGAACGCGACCATTGGAAAATTCATTTTCGTGACACCATGCGCGGGGGAAAATTCCTCAATGTATGGCGTATGGTTGAGCTACATGCGAAAATCGCTCCGGAAAGGGTACGTCTGCTGGAAGAATGGGGAGCAGTTTTTGACCGCACAAAAAATGGATTGATCAATCAGCGCAATTTTGGTGGACACAGGTACCCCCGACTTGCCCATGTCGGCGATCGCACCGGACTGGAAATGATCCGAACATTGCAAGATCATGGTATTCACCAGGGAATTCAGGCCTATATGGAGTGTACTGCCCTGGACTTGCTAAAGGATCAGAACGGAGAGGTATGCGGCATCGTATGTATGTGGCGTGAAACCGGAACCTTCACAATTTTCAAGGCCAAATCAATAATTTTCGCAACCGGAGGAGGTGGAAAAGCCTGGGATGTCACTTCTAATTCATGGGAATATACAGGTGATGGTTATGCTATGGCCTATGAAGCCGGAGCTGAGTTGATGGATCTTGAATTCAACCAGTTTCATCCTACAGGCATGGTCTGGCCCTTATCGGTAAAAGGTATTCTGGTCACAGAAAGTGTTCGAGGTGAAGGCGGCATCCTCCTGAACAATGAGGGGACCCGTTTTATGTTCAATTACATTCCTGAACGCTTTCGATCTGAAACGGCTGATACGGAAGAAGAAGCAGCAAGATGGTTGGCAGGCGATCAAAGTGCCCGGCGACCACCCGAGCTTCTCACACGAGATGTGGTAGCACGTGCGATCAACGATGAAGTAAAAGCAGGAAGAGGCTCAACCCATGGTGGTGCATATCTCAACATAGCCACCCAACGAAGCGCTGAGGATATCAAGAAGAAATTACCTTCCATGTATCACCAATTTAAGGTGTTGGCAGAATTGGATATTACTAAAGAACCGATGGAAGTGGGGCCAACCTGCCATTATTTTATGGGAGGAATTCGCGTAGACGCAGATACCACAATGAGTTCAATCCCCGGACTATTTGCCTGCGGTGAATGTGCGGCAGGTATGCACGGAGCGAATCGCCTTGGTGGAAATTCACTTTCTGACCTGCTTGTCTTTGGTTATTTAGCCGGTAAAAACGCAGCTGAATACGCAAGAAACAAAGCCTCACATTCAGCTATTGATCCACAACAGGCAAGTAATATAATTCAAAGCGCTACACAAATATTAAATCGCGAATCCGGCGCAAATCCATATCTACTGCATGAAGAATTGGAACAAAATATGCAATTGAATGTCGGCATCATCAGAGAGCAAGGCCAACTTCAAAAAGGCATCGACGAACTGGAAAAAATTAAAGAGGCATACAAAACAGTAAAGGCAAAAGGAACAAGTCAATTTAATCCCGGTTGGCATGAAGCACTTGGCATGCGCAATCTTTTGATTACAGCTGAAGCCGTATCTCGGGCCGCATTAATGCGAGAAGAAAGCAGAGGCGCGCATACACGGTCAGACTTCCCGGGAGAACAAGCGCATTGGCACAAATACAATATTGTAACATCCAAAGGCAGTGACGGAACAATGCAATTAAATAAAGTAGAACGACCCGCCCCTGATCCTGAATTGGAACGAATCGCTAAATCCACTATAGAAGATCTTGAAATGGAAATAGTAAAAGAACGAGAAAAAAATAATTAAAATTAATATTCCCGAATTTTACTTAGCAACTAAATATTAAATAATACCAACTTCTAACTCGAATAATAATGGCGAAAAGAAAATTTCAAATCTACATGGGAGACAATGACAGAGGAGAATTGGTTAATTTCGAAACAGAAGTTAAAGAAGGCATGGTTGTTCTGGATGTCATTCACAAAATCCAGGCTGAACAAGCCAACGATATGGCTGTACGTTGGAATTGCAAGGCCGGAAAATGCGGATCCTGCAGTATGGAAATCAACGGGAAACCTAAACTTGCCTGTATGACCCGGATGAATGAATACAGCACCGATGAAACCATTATGGTGACACCATTAAAAACGTTTCCTATTATTAAAGATCTGGTCACTGACGTATCCTGGAATTACGAACAAAACAAACGAATAAAATCGGTTAATCTTGCACCTGAAGCAAAAACTGCGAAAGGCTATGTGATGTATCAGAAGGACGTTGACAGGGTTCAGGAGTTTCGAAAATGTATCGAATGCTATCTATGCCAAAATGTATGTCATGTTCTCCGGGACCACGATAAAAAAGATGTTTTCGTTGGACCTCGGTTTATGATTCGGGTAGCCAGTCTGGAAATGCACCCACTTGATATTGAAGATCGAATTCCGGAATTGAAAAATGACTTTGGTTCGGGCATGTGTAACATCACCAAATGCTGTACCGATGTATGTCCGGAACATATAAACCTCACCGACAATGCCATTATTCCACTTAAAGAACGTGTCGTCGATCGCTTTTACGATCCCGTGACCATGCTTCGACGAAAATTGTTTGGTCCGCGTAAAAAGAAACTACCACCGATTAAACATCAATAGGTCAGCAACAAAGAAGAGTAAGAAAAATTGGGCAACCTACACATCTAAAAATGCCTGGACACGATCTTCATCCTGAGAAGGAGCCAGATTAAATTCCTGAATTCTTCGAACACAAGCATTCCATCGCAATACGGCATTTTGATTGTCATCCGGCTGAATTCGCTCTGCTTCTTCATAATACGTCATCGCATTGCGGTAATATTCGTAGGCGATGTACTTTACTCGGGGCGTCTTTCGCTTCAGTGATGCTTTTCCGGCTCGTTCTGCAATGATCCCACGGTAGTACTTGTGTTCGTATTCACTTGTAAGCTGGGTACACAGATTTCGCGCCTCAGACTCAGAAGTCCCGGTGTTCAATCCAAATTGATCACTGATTGCAAGAATAAGATAAGATGTGGCCCGCTGATGCGTAGGTTCAACCTTCAGTATGTCCCTACAAATACTTTCAGCCTGCCAGGGTTCATTTAACAATCGATAGTGTTTGGCTTTGACTAAAGCAGAGGGAATCGACTCGGTGGACAGTAGTTTAAGTTCTAACATGACAATAAAGTTAATCAACTAACAGAATTTTCTGTGCTATGAATATACAAACTTATTGGCTGTTCTTAAAACCATGAAACAGAGATAAAACTTCATCCATCATCATTTAAAACCGTATTGAACTTCAATGAAGGCATGGTTGCAGAAACCCCTTACCCACTCCTTGTCATTTGTCAGGTTAATATTTAGATTCGTATGTTTGGAAAACAGGCAATCTCTGACGACGAATTTGTTCATCGCGGGATCAATAAGTCGCATAATATTCAACAATACCAATGAAAAAAATTATTCTCTATAGCGCCGCAAGCCTCAACGGGAAAATTGCCAGGTCAAATGGAAACGTTGATTGGTTAGAATCCATTCCCAATCCTGAAAATTCAGATTATGGCTATTTTGACTTTTATAAAACAATTGACACGACCATTCAAGGGTTCAACACCTATCAGCAAATTATAGATTGGGGAATTGAATTCCCCTACAAGGAAAAGAAAAACTATGTGCTCACACGAAAGCAAGGATTAAATGACACAGAACATGTACAGTTTGTCTCAGCAAATCACATCAAATTTATACGGGAGCTAAAACAACAAGCCGGTAAAGATATTTGGTTGATTGGCGGAGGCCAAGTCAATACATTGCTATTTAATGAGAATCTGATTGACGAAGTACATTTACATATCATGCCTGTGATTATTCCCGATGGCATCGAAATTTTTGAAAATAAACCGCAGCAGAAGATGTTGAAATTAAATAAGTCGAAATCATATGCCTCCGGAGTGGTCGAATTGCAATATAAAATCGAATAACATACTAACCAAGTACTCTCAAGAATTAAATATGAGTTGGATTAAAACAATTAACTACGAAGAAGCCGAACCACGACTAAAAAAGATCTACGATAGAATAAAAGGTCCTAATAATAATATTGACAATGTTCTACTCATCCATAGCCTCAGACCGCATACGCTTGTGGGCCATATGACCCTCTACAAAAATGTACTACACAATTCAAATAACACACTACCTAAATGGTATCTGGAAGCCCTGGGTGTATATGTCAGCCGATTGAACAATTGTGGTTATTGCGTCCAACATCATTATGCTGGCTTCAAACGACTGCTGAATGATGATGCATCAGCAATACAATTTAAACAAGCAGTAGAAAAGGACAAACCAGAGCAATTCTTTGACGGCAAATATCTGGCCGGTTGTCAACATGCGAAAAAATTAACACTCAATCACAGCGAGATAATTAACAGTGATATTCTGAGTTTAATAGAGGCCGGCTTTACCGAGGGCGAAATACTTGAAATTAATCAGGTAACAAGTTATTTTAATTATGTAAACAGGACTGTGGTTGGCCTGGGTGTAAATACAACGGGCGATATTATTGGGCTCTCGCCAAACGACAGTGATGACCCGGATAGCTGGTCGCATAAATAATATAGAATAAAACTTGGACCGGAACATTTGGTCTTCATCAGCATATCGAGTCTCCAAAGCACTTGTCGGGCAATTACAAATGGATACAAATACACAGAAGTGTATGTACCCATTTGCGAATTAGAAGTCTTGTTGACCAAAGAACACGCTTTATCAATCAGCCTGTCTTGAATATTTTATTGCGAATCTGAGACACATTCAATCGAAGACCATCTATTAATTGAGCCTAATACAGAATCTCACCATTCCAATCATTAGAAAATACGCCGTCCTCGATTTCTTCATAATCTGCAATCACCCATCCACTTGCATCCTCAAATCGACCTGAACCGCCATCGATGGGAAACGGATCAATAGTCCCAGTAATCAAAAGTGTATCTCCGTTTGCTGCAACAATTGTGGTCAGACTACTAATGAAGGTAAATGTATTTAAATCAAGGCAAGAAGAAATTGAACCACTAATATTGCCCATATGGGTGGCATTCCCCTCGAATATTGACTGTACCAAATGCCAGATTGGTGCGGGTGAACCTGTTCCACATACTGAAGCGTTTGGAGCCGGTGGTTGCGTAAATCCGGAGATAAATGTCGCATGAAATGGTCTTGGATTCTGATTTCTTTCCACATCATCAAAGTTTTCGGAAATGAAGTCTGTCGGTTCATCAAGAACATTGTCCTGTTCACAAGCCGGTAGGATGGCAAAGATCAACAAGACCAGGAATAAAAATTTAAAATTTTTCATAGTAATAGATTTTATTGCGCTTAAAGAATATATTATTTTTATTAAATACCATATCACGATATTCAATCGTGCTTCAATAATTCATTTTCTAAAACTCAACCTTAATACTGAACTTCTCCATTCATATCATTAGAAAATACACCGGGTTCCAGTAGCACAAATTCTGATGTGACCCACCCGGTTGCATCTTCAAATCGACCGGAGCCACCATCGATAGGTAGCGGAACATCTTCTCCTACCATTAAAAGTGTATCACCGTTGGCCGCAACCATTGTGAGCAAACTATTAAAAAGGTCCCCGTGTTTAAATCGAAGCATGTAGATATTGACCCACTGATATTACCCATGTGCGTAGCATTACCTGATAGAATTGATTGTACCACCAGAATGATGGGTGCGGGTGCACCTACTCCACATATCGTTGCATTTGGAGCAGGTGGTTGAGTAATGCCTGAAATAAATAATGCATGAAAAGGCCTTGGATTCTGAGATCTCTCGACATCATCAAAATTTTCCGAAATGGTGTCTTTCGGTTCATCGAGTACATTGTCCTGTTCACAAGCCGGTAGGATGGTAAAGATCAACAAGACAAGAAATAAAAATTTTAAATTTTTCATGGTAATGGATTTTATTGTGATGAAAGAATGTATTATTTTATTAAATGATTTATATTTCATGAGACTAAACCGTACAGCTCAAAATGTATAAATCCAAACAACGAACAATATAAATTCATCCTAATACACGATTTCGCCATCCCAAAAGGCAATATTGACGCCATCGCCGATTTCTTCATATTCTGCATTGACCCATCCACTTGCATCTTCAAATCGACCTGATCCGCCATCGATCGTAAGCGGATTAATGCTCCCAAAGATCAAAAGCGTATCTCCGTTTGCTGCAACAAGTACGACCTCACCATTAAATAAGGTAAATGTATTTATATCAAAGCAGGAAGATATTGAACCAATAATATTGCCCATATGGGTGGCATTCCCCTCAAATATTGTCCGTTGCAAATGCCAGATGGGTAAGGGTGTACCTGTTCCACATATGGCGGCATTTGGGCCTGGAGGTTGCGCAAATTCGGAGGTATATTCCGCATGAAAAGGCCTTGGATTCTGATTTCTTTCCACATCATCAAAGTTTTCGGAAATGAAGTCTATCGGCTCATCAAGAACATTGTCCTGTTCGCAAGCCGGCAGGATGGCAAAGATCAACAAGACCAGGAATAAAAATTTAAAAATTTTCATAGTAGTAGATTTTATTGTAATGAAAGTATGTATTCCTTTACTCATTACTTAATGCCCTACATCCATAATCCCGGAAGCATTAATAACCCATGCCCCGATAATATCATGCCATTATTTCTAAATTAGGGTGTACTCGTGGTAAGTTCTGCGAAGAAATAATTAAGTAAAAATAAATCTGTTGCTGACATTGAAAAGCGGACAATGCCATCCATATTTTATTCGATAAGAAGATGCAATAAGTTGATAATTTATTCTTACTAGATTTTTATCCCTCTTAATTTATCAATTTTATAAAATACAAAACAATGACTTGTGTCATTAAAACTGGTGAGTATTCTCATAATCGAGTAATTTTCGATTGAAACATTTCATAATCCGAAACGAATTGCACCAATCCGATCGATACAAACTTTGACTACCTCCAGGTATAATATGGTCGGTCAGACAGGACAAAAAACATGCAATTAGCTATTGCTAATAACTTCTAAAAATCGTATATTAGGGAAGAGGCCATCGTCATACATCTAACTATGTAATACTATGGATATTAACAAAAACAAATCAATCTCCAATCACAACGACGCCAAAAAAGTATTCAGGAAATTAGGCACATGTTCCCGTACTTTTATTTACTTATTAAATCGAGAGTTTGGTCATCTAAATGAAGATGCAGAACGAGCCGCTGACCCATTGTCCGGTGGAATAATGAGAAGAGGCCATCAATGCGGGATGTTATGGGGATCCGCCTTAGCGGCCGGAGCAGAATCTTTTCGGAGATTCGGCAACAGTGAGAAAGCCATCAGTGCTGCCGTTTCAGCTACCCAATCCCTCATGGATTCCTTTAAAGACCGGACCAGCACCATCCAATGTCGGGAGATCACCGACTGCAATTTCATGAGCAACTTGAGCATGGCGAAGTACTTAATCACCGGTCGTTTCCTAGGTTGTTTTAGATTGGCAGAAAAGTGGGCCCCGGAGGCTATCGAATCAGCATTAGAGGGATTATCCATTGAAACCGATGTTCCTTCGTACACACCCGTGAGTTGCGCCACAGAAATCGTTAAAAAATTAGGCGGCAGCGAAGAAGAAGCAATCCAAGTGGCGGGATTTGCCGGGGGGCTTGGTTTGAGCGGCAATGCATGTGGTGGGTTGGCGGCGGCCATATGGATGAAGACGCTAGCCTGGTGCAGAAAGCATCCGGAAAAATCCGCATATAACAATCCCGATGCAGAAGAAGCATTTGAAGCCTTCATGGCTGCAAGCGATTCCGAGATTCGATGTGATAAAATAACAGGCCAATGCTTCAAGTCCCTGGATGAACACACCCAATTCATCCAATGCGGGGGATGCAATCAATTCATTGATATACTCTCACAAGCCTCGTCAAGCATGAAAAATGAGACCTTATGGCACGTGTCAACGAAATAGTGATTAATAACCGGCACTTCCTGGTCTTTAGAATAAATTAACGGCATAAACAAAAGCAAGGCTTTACGGTTGATACTCTGTGATGCAGCTTCGGCAATAAAATATATTCCCTACTTTAACAGTTCAATTGATCGCTTAACCTATGATACAAAAAACCATACTCTCGATATTCTGCTTTCTCTATGCGTTTAACTGGTCTGTAGGACAATCAGAGATCAACTTCACGGATGTTTTTTACCTGGATCAACTCAACACGATACATATCCTTTTTCAAGGTGAAGATTGGCGAGATGACCTTGATCGCTTTGGGGAGTTCACCACAGCCGTGATACACGTAAATAACGAACAAGCCATCGGTGGAAAGTTAGCGCGAAAAGGGAATTCATCGAATAGCAATACCATCCTGAGAGATAAATTTCCGATGAAATTCGACGGGCCCGGGAGTTTCAATTTTAAATTGAATAATAATTATCGGGACTATACAATGGGAGCCCGGGAATACTTAGGCTATAAATTGCACAAAGCCTTCACAGGAATAGGTTCTGACGTCGCCGTGGCAGACGTATATATCAATGACCAATACTACGGCATGTTCAATATCGTCGAGGACCTTAACAAAGGCTTCTACCGTGATAAAGTGGGCCTGATTACCGAACGGGTTAAATCAAGCTTGACTGCCACCGGAAAACTTGAGGATAAAATTAGCAGCAATCTCAATTGGTTGGGCGAAGACCTGGAGCTGTATAAAGGAAGATATGAGGTGAAAGACGGTAAGTTGGCCACCCTGGTGTCACTAATCGACATCATGAATAACAGCCCTGAAGAGGCCCATAATCACATCGATATTGAGCAAGTTATTCGTTATATCGTGGTCGAGAATTATATTATGAATACCGACGGTATCATAGGTAAAAAATACAGCCATAATTACGAACTAATAAAACGTGCAACCGACAATAAATGGCAATTAGTCCCATGGGATTTGAATTTATGTTTTGGCGCTTTTTCAGAATCCTTGTTCAGCGAAGAAGAAATTCCCATTGATGAGATCGTAAAAATCCATCCAACTCTTGGAGGAGAAAACAATGGACTAATTCGTTTGGTTACCGAACATTATCGGTTCTTATATCATCACCTCTACAGCAAATTACTATGGCAATATCCGGCTGATAAATTAGTGGACTGGGCAAATGATTTTCGAAAAATTGTGAATTCCAGTTCGGAAGTTGATGATAAATTATACGAAAAAGATTTGTGGCGAAAAGCTTACCAGCAAAACCTTCTGGCAAAGGACGGCTACGTCCCAGGACTTATACCCATCATTCGTGAGCGATATGACTACCTGCAAAGTATAAATTTCACTGAAATATTTTACAACCGTATTGTTAGCATATCTGAAGAAAACGGTTTATTAACCATCATCACTACGCCTGGTGTAAAAAAGAGCAAGGTGATGATAGAGTATCAAAATGCTGCCGGCGAGAATAAAACACTACGCCCTACTGCCAGTGAAGAAATACCGAACACCTATACACACATGCTGCCCAAGGATCTCGTTTCATATTATGTAGTTGCCGAAGATTTAGGCGTTCGGTTTAGTTATCCATACAATGGAAAATTAGCACCGATTCAGTTTAATCGTTCATCTTCCAATTAGATTTTATATAATAATATTGGACAAATGATATAATTAATGACGTTCAATACAGAATATTGTGCGTTGGTGGATTCATGTACCAATCTTCAGGAAATCTTTTCTTATTTTGGTCTGGATTAAAACCTGTCATTATTGTGTTCTAATTTGATAACGATGAATAATTTTTATACTTCAAAAATTAATCGATAGCCATGAACAAAATTAAACTTCATAACCTTGACGAGCTCGAAGATCGAAAACCGGCGGCAGCCCAGGTAAACGGACTTGATCTCGTTGTGACTAAGTTCGACGATTCCGTTTCTGTATTGTATGGCAGATGTTTACACAGAGGTGCACTTATGGCTGACGGACATGTCCAGGGTCAGGATTTAATTTGTGGAGTCCACGGATGGGATTACCGTCTTGAAACCGGTGTCAGCGCATACAATAATTCAGAAATCTTACATAAATTCCATTCAGAAATCAGTGAAAATTGGGTTTGGGTGGACGAGGATGAAATCAACACCTACCTCAAAAATCACCCGCAACCATTTGATCGTGACCAATATTTAGGGCAATACGCAGACACCCACCCTGAGAGCACAGAACCATACAGTTTATTGATTAAAGAATTGGCGCAAAACGGACTCAAGAAGTTTGGTAAGCACGGTCCATCGGCAGCCATGGGTGTTGATCGTAATACACTGCCTAAATGGGAGGATATACAATTTCTTCCTGCTCAAATGGCTAGCAGGCCGTTATTGGATGAGGAAGCCGTGAGCACCCAGGTTGTCATCGGTAAAAATGCTAAAAAGCCACTGGTATTGGATATCCCGACGTTTGTTTCTGATATGAGTTTCGGATCGCTATCGCGTGAAGCCAAAATTGCATTGGCACGAGGAGCTGAGGCCGTTGGAACAGGGATTTGCAGTGGCGAAGGTGGTATGCTGCCGGAAGAACAAGAAAACAACTCCAGGTATTTTTATGAATTGGCGTCGGCAAAATTTGGTTTCTCCTGGGATAAAGTAGCCAAGGCTCAGGCGTTTCATTTTAAAGGTGGTCAAGGTGCAAAGACAGGCACAGGTGGCCACCTGCCCGGACATAAGGTGACAGAAGAAATCGCAGCAGTTCGCGGACTAAAAGTCGGGCAATCAGCAATTTCCCCCGCTGCATTTCCTGACCTGATCACCGTTACAGACTTCCAGGAAGTGGCCAGGGAGGTCCGTACTATAACTGGAGGGATCCCCATTGGATATAAAGTGGCAGCCAGTCATATCGAAGCGGATATTGACTTTGCCCTGGAGGTAGGGGTAGACTATATCATCCTCGATGGTCGTGGTGGAGGAACAGGCGCAGCACCTACAGTCCTGCGAAACAATATCAATGTCCCAACTATACCTGCACTTGCTCGGACACGACGCCACCTGGACAAGATCGGGGCGAATGATATCACCCTCGTTATCACAGGCGGATTACGCGTTGCTGAAGATTTTGCAAAAGCCATGATGCTGGGTGCCGATGCCATCGCAGTTGCCAATTCGGCCATACAAGCAATAGGTTGTCTTGGTATGCGGGCATGCAATTCCAATAACTGCCCGGTGGGTATCGCCACACAAAAAGACCATCTACGAAAACGACTCATTATAGAGTCTTCTGCCCAACAACTCAGCAATTATTTTTTAGCAACAAATGATTTGATCAAAGTCATTGCCCGCGCATGTGGCCATGATGATGTAACCAAATTCAATATGAATGATTTAAGCACCTTTAATTTAGACATGCATCATCTGACAGGCATTCCTTATGCCGGTGTAAATCCATAAATAAATATTACGCTCAGATGGAAGTATTCATATCAACCCTCCTATTCATCGTGGCACTTTACCTGGTATTGGGTTTTATTTTTACTATAGTTTTTTTATTTAAAGGACTGTCTAAAGTAGATCCACTTACCATCGATGTCGGAGCCTTTTTTAAACTCCTAATCATTCCGGGTCTCGTTGTATTTTGGTTAATATTTTTACGTAAGTGGCTAAAACATTCTAGCACATGAATCCGACATTACGAAAAAGACATGTTTCGATCTGGATTGTATTAGTTCTTATTATTTCTCTATTGATCATATTAGCCATTCGATGAGCGCTAATTACACGTCCATATTATGGAATTCGTTTAAAAAGAAATACGACCGGTTGTTGTGGTTCGGCATTTTACTTTTTTTAATTCTCTACAGCCTCTTCCAGTTGGTTCTTCGTCCGGAGATCACTATAGAAACGTTGATTATAAGGGCAACAGCCCTTTGTGCATTTGTTCTTTTACATCTGATATTAATCACAGGTCCGCTCTGCCGGATTAATCCCACTTTCCTTCCATTACTTTACAATCGCAGACACATGGGTGTTTCCATGTTTTTTCTAGCTCTTGTACATGGGCTGTTTTCGATTGTACAGTTCCACGTTCTAGGCGATACAAATCCGTTCGTGAGCATTTTTACATCCAATCAACATTACAATGAAATAAGTTCTTTCCCGTTTCAAACTCTTGGCTTTTTTGCACTGATCATTCTATTCCTTATGGCTGCTACCAGCCATGACTTTTGGCTAAAAAATCTAAGTCCACGTATTTGGAAAATACTACACATGGGTGTTTATTTAGCCTATGCACTGATCATCGTACATGTAGCTACCGGTGCCTTTCAATATGAAAGTCATCCTGCAAATTGGGTGTTATTAATTCTCGGCTTTGTTATTGTCGCAGGACTACATCTCTATGCCGGTCTAAAAGAAAGAACTCGTCTTTCAGAAGAAAAAAATCAATTATCAGAACAAGGATTTTATAAAGTATGTCAGCTTTCAGAAATTGATGAAAATTGTGCCAAAACAGTGTTCATCGATGGCCAAAATATAGCCATCTTCAAATACGACGAAAAGGTTTCTGCAGTACATAATGTATGCAAACATCAAATGGGCCCCCTTGGAGAAGGACAAATAATCGATGGCTGTATTACTTGTCCCTGGCATGGATACCAATACCATCCGCATAATGGGCAATCTCCACCTCCGTTCACCGAAAAAGTCAATACCTACGACGTAAACATTATCGATGGCAATGTCTGGGTAAATCCAAAGCCACATGCCGAAGGTACATTTGTTGAACCCGCTAAAATTCCACTCTCATGAAGAAGCAAAAGGAATTTTTTATCGGATGGCAAAACGAGCTGCCCCCTACTTCCCGAAGTGTTTTAAAAAAATTGGTATTAACCTCATTTATTTTAATACCGATCATCGCTTTCGTTCTTGTATTTTTTCAAAGACCGATTAACGCTTATCAATTTGAATTTGGCAAATTGAGTGAGATAACAGGCACATATTATCACACGCCCTTCCCTATGTTAATTGCGGATTCTGATATATTACCGGATGAATTGTCCAAAGACATTCTCCTGGTAGGCTATGGCAAATTTGGTGCCTCAGGGATTATGAATTTAATTCAAAACGAGCAAGGAGATTTACATGGAAAAAAAATAACCTTGTCGGGTACATTGATATATGGTGACGGCAAAACCCTGATGGAATTGACAGAAGAGCACGAATCCCTCATTCACGTCGATAACCAAACCACAACACGCTATCCGGCTGCAACCGTCCAGGAAAAGATTGCGGTTAGTGGTGAGATCATTGATCCAAAATGCTATTTCGGCGTGATGAAGCCGGGGGAAGGCAAAATTCATAAAAGTTGTGCCATTCGCTGCATCAGCGGAGGTATACCACCGGTATTTCGACATGAAGTAGGAGATTTGGAAAAAACCTATGAATACTATCTTATATTAGATCAAGTTGGCGAACCAATGAACCGGGAAGTACTGCCTTTTGTAGCGGAGCATGTTTCCGTAGTTGGAAAAACCAATAAACTCATGAACTGGAACGTGCTCTTTATAAGCCCTGATCAAATCCAAAGATTAAATTAAATATTGATGTACGAATCATTTAGCATCATATTTGCCATTGCAGCGCTCCTAAGTTACATCAATTACAAATGGATCAAACTACCAAATACGATTGCACAGCTCATCATGGCTTTATCTCTTGCCATCATTGTGATCAGCTCACAATCTTGTTTTCCTTCCGTATATAATTTCTTTTGTGATATCGTTCTCAATGCTGATTTCACTGTTATTTTATTAGATGTTTTGCTGGGCTTTTTATTATTTGCAGGAGCACTTCATGTCGATGTTAATGAATTGGAAAAAGAACGACGGACCATTATTTTATTTGCCGTTATTGGTGTATTGATTTCGACTTTTATTGTCGGGACAGGATTATTTTATATTGCGCAATTCTTTGCCTGTGAACTTCCCTATTTGCATTGTCTGTTGTTTGGTGCGCTCATCTCCCCTACCGACCCTATTGCTGTACTCTCCTTGTTGGATTCAACTGGCGTAAGTGAGTCATTGAAGTTGAAAATTGAAGGAGAATCATTATTTAATGATGGCATAGGTGTCATCGTATTCACGGGGATATTGCTTGTTTCGGGAATGGGCGACATGTTGAACCATGATGCTGATCAAAATCTGTTATGGGAGCTCGTGCGATTATTTGCCGGAGAAGTTCTTCTGGGACTCGCACTTGGTCTCGCTCTTGGATATATTGGATATAAGCTGATGAAATCTTCGGAAGATGACAAATATCTTTCTACCATCATCAGCCTTGCCGTTGTTTTTGGGGGATTTAGTCTTGCCGAAATCTTGCATACGTCAGGTCCTTTGGCGATGGTCGTTGCCGGTTTATATATTGGCAACGCCATTAAACATCCTAAATTCAAACATAAAGCCAAAGACAGCTTAGTGGGATTTTGGTACATTTTAGACGAGAGTTTAAATGGGGTCATCTTTGTCTTTTTAGGACTGGCCATTCATTTAATTCACATCGAAAATAGCTCGTATTTAATTTTGGCGATTTGTTCTGTATTATTGGTTCTGATTGCCAGATTTATTTCGGTGTGGTTGCCTTATTCACTGCTGAAGCACCATGAAACATCGTGGTCACATACAACCTACGTGCTCACCTGGGGTGGTCTGAAAGGAGCAATTTCATTAGCTCTGGCCTTTTCATTAGCCCCTGAATATTCAAGAAATACAATTCTATTATTAACGTATGCGACTGTGTTATTTTCAATATTGGTCCAGGGACTGACTTTATCAAAGCTTATCAAAAAAATATATTGATTGATTATGAAATTGATTAAGATTTTATTTTTTTACGTCAACTTAATTCCTTTAATACTCTCCTGTCAAGCACCCTCAGATCAAAACCACTCACTTTACCTGGGTGCAGATCTTTCTTACGTCAACGAAATGTTGGATTGCGGCGGCCAATACCGTCTTCATGGTGAGCTGGTAGACCCCTACAAGCTTTTCGCAGAAAAAGGGGCAAACATTGTGCGGGTCCGACTATGGCATAGTCCCGATTGGACAGCCTACTCCGACTTTGCCGATGTAAAAAAGACAATTAGCAAGGCCCGGGAAAACGGTATGTCCATTTTATTAAACTTCCATTATTCCGATGATTGGGCAGATCCGGGTGATCAAATTATTCCAAAGGCCTGGAGAAACATCGAAGAACTTTCTATTCTTGGCGATTCATTATATCATTATACGTTCGAAACATTGAATAACCTGGCCAAAAATGATTTACTACCAGAATTTGTGCAAATTGGAAATGAGACAAATAGTGAAATATTATTAGACAATCACGTCGATGAATTGACTGAACCTATTAATTGGGAGCGCAATGTATTTCTACTTAATAAAGGATTGGATGCCGTTGACGCCATTTCCGAAAAATATAAAACACCCATTCAATCGATGATCCACATCGCACAACCTGAATTTACTTTTCCATGGTTTGATTCAGCATTTGCATATGGCCTGCATGACTTTGATTGGATAGGTTTATCCTATTATCCCAAATGGTCAAATCATGCTATGTCATCTATTCCCCACACTATCGATTCTCTAATTCGTCAGTACGACAAACAACTTATGATCATCGAAACGGCTTATCCATATTCGCTGGACTCATTAGATCCGGCAAATAATATACTTGGACAAGATGCCCTGGTCAATGCATATCCTGCCAGTCCTCAGGGGCAATTGAACTACATGAAAGATTTGACCAATTTAACAATACAGGGTGGTGGTGAAGGTGTGATTTATTGGGAACCGGGATGGATCAGCACACCCTGCACAACCCGATGGGGAACGGGATCACACTGGGAAAATGCCACATTTTTTGACGCAGCAAATAACAACGAGGCCCTCCCCGTTTTCGATTTTTTTAATCCCGGAAAAGAATAGGAAGAGTAGTTTATTCTTCTCTACGAATTAATTTCTTGATTCGATTAAACTAATTGGATTGAATGGAATCAAATATTCCTAAACAACCTACTATGAAACCCTACCTGAAGCTAATCCTGATCCTCGCATTATATATGACTTCCTGCAACGACGATGAAGACAATACCATTCAGCAAGAAACTTGCGAATCTGATTTAGAAATCGATGAATCCCGAGGACTTTGCAATGAATCGCTGGCCTATAATAATTTTTACAATGCCATAACCCAAAACAACGAACGCGTTATTTCATCAAATAGTATTCCTAATCATGATGTCGGATTATTTGGTCAGGGGCCGGGCTCCCTGAATCCCAACGCCATTTCAGAACAAACCGAAACCTATCGCATAACGACATCACCTGCAATTGGCGCTACCCTTACACCATTGCTTTCCACTTCGGGGAATGGGCCCAACGCAGGTCCACAATATTCATTTGGCATTTTATTCAATGGCGTCGAATTAGATCCGGTAGCCGCCGAACCCTTTCCACATGAGGGAGCCATGAGTGCCAATGCCAACTGGGAGTGGAACCTGGAAGCTTTGTCGGTTAATTTAGGATTGGATTGTAACAACGCTCATGTGCAACCATCTGGGAAGTATCATTACCATGGTCCACCCACACTCTTTATTCAAAACATGAACATACATACTGATCAAATGACCCTGATCGGCTATGCTGCCGATGGTTTTCCGATTTATTATAAATATGCTTTCAGTGACGCTATGAACAGCAATTCTCCGGTGATGGAAATGGAACCGGGGTATCGATTAAAATCTGGTGACCGACCCGGTGATGGAATATCTGCGCCATGTGGAGAATACACTGGTGTCTACTCCAATGATTATGAGTTTGTGGAAAATCATGGTAACCTGGATGAGGCCAACGGACGTACGGGCGTCACTCCGGAATTTCCGGGAGGGACATATTACTACGTGATCACAGATCATTTTCCAAGCATTCCCCGATATTTTAAAGGGACTCCGAGTAATGATTTTAGAATCGGCGGTTAATTTCAATCTAGAACGCCTAACTTAACAGGATAAATAATCATATTCCGGTGAATTGAGTTGGTAAGGTTTATTTGTTTTATTAATTCATTCCTAGACCTATCATGGAACAAAAACATCCGCTTCCACCATTTATTACGGAGACTGTTATGCAAATAATCCAAATAGCTGAATATGCTTGGAATTCAAAAGATCCCGAAAAGCGAGATCGCACAACATACAATTGCAACTCAATTAGTAGAAAGTGGGAATAATAATCTACCACTTAAAATGAAACCAACATGAATATCAGATATGTTCTTTTCTTTTTATCGTTTTTCATTTATTTTGGTACAGCTGCTCAACAACGGTCTGTTACAGAACTCCAAACCGGCTGGAAATTTCAAAAAGGACAAATTAACGCGGCTCATTTGCCTTCATTTGATGATTCTAATTGGCGAGAAGTGCACATGCCGCACGATTGGGGTGTTGACGGTGGCTTTATTTCTGATGGAGACGGCAATACTGGAAAACTACCATGGAAAGGTCAGGGTTGGTACAGGAAATCTCTGAATATTCCTTCTACCGAGCGCAATAGGATAGTATATCTACTCTTTGATGGTATCATGGCATTCCCTACCATCTATATTAATGGAATCAAAGCTGGGTCATGGGATTATGGATATAATTCATTTTATCTGGACATTACCAATTTCGTCAACTTCGGTGAAGAAAATAAAATAGCCATTCATGTCGATACGAGGAATCATGACAGCCGATGGTATCCGGGTGCCGGATTATATCGAAAAGTACAGCTTCTAATTGCAAATCCGATTCACGTAGATATATGGGGCAATCATATTACAACTCCGGATATAAAACCGAATTATGCCGACGTACAAGTGGCTACGACCATAAATAATCTCACCTCGTCATCTGAGGATTTACAAGTGAGACATACAATATTTACAGAGAATAATATACAGGTCACTCAAAACGAGTCATCTGTCAATCTTCCTCCACATCAACAAACCAGGCTAGAATCCATGATTACGATTCCTTCACCTCGACTATGGAATCTCCACAATCCACACCTGTATCAGGTTACGACTGAAATTTTGCAGAACGGTCATCTACTTGACACTTACCAATCCTCATTTGGCATTCGAGGGATTCGATTTACGGCAGATCATGGATTTTACCTCAATGATAAACGCATCCAGTTGAAAGGCGTAAATCTGCATCATGACCATGGTCCATTAGGCGGGGCATTTAATAAAAGAGCGATGCAACGGCAATTGGAAATTATGAAAAGCATGGGTTGCAATGCCATACGCAATAGTCATAATACTGCCGCACCGGAATTACTGGATCTATGTGATGAAATGGGTTTATTGGTATTCAATGAGATATTTGACAAATACGATGAAAAAGCCGACATACTAGACACAACTAATTTTGAAAACTTTGCACATCGAAATATTCGAAACTTTGTGGTCCGCGACCGAAATCATCCTTCCATCTTTCTATGGAGCGTTGGCAATGAAATAAGCGATGTGCAGTGGAATAAAAAGAATGGATTTTATCGACTACAAACTATGCTAAATTATTTATTAAAATATGACGACACGCGCTTTACTACATTGGTATGCGACAATCAGGAAAGTGCCGTGCTGGGACATTTTAATTATTACGATATACACTGCTGGAATTACGGGCGACGATATGCCCTCGCCAGAAAACTCGAACCCAATAAAGCCGTGATTATCAGTGAATCCGCTTCAACATTGAGCAGCAGAGGGTTTTATGAACTCCCCTTACCTGAACGAAAAACTGATTTCACCGCATCATTGCAAGTGAGCTCATATGACCTAAATGCTCCAGCATGGGCTGAGTTAGCAGATGATGATTTTATGTGGCAGCAGGACGAACCCTATATTGCGGGTGAATTTGTGTGGACAGGATTTGACTATCTGGGTGAACCAACACCATATAATAATAATTGGACAGGCGAAAATGGGATGACAGATTATGAGGCATCTCGGAGTTCATACTTCGGTATTGTGGATTTATGCGGCATTCCCAAGGATCGATATTATTTATATAAAAGCTATTGGAATCCTGAAGAAACAACTGTGCATATCTTACCCCATTGGAATTGGCCGGATCGTATCGGACAAAACGTTCCGGTATTTATCTATACAAACGGAGATTGTGCAGAACTTTTTTTAAATGAAAATTCATTAGGTCTTAAATGTAAAGATCCCAAATCCCAAAAATCTACTGACCGATTCAGACTGATGTGGAACGATGTTCTCTACCAGCCTGGCACACTCAAAGCCGTAGCTTTCAAAGAGGGCAAAGTACTAGGTGAGCAACAAATGAGAACAGCGGGTAAGCCTTATCGATTACGTCTGACTCCTGATCGTATTGCACTACATGCAGATGGAAAAGATTTGTCTTATATCACAATAGAGGCGTTGGACGAGGATGGCAATCTATGTCCCCTTGCTAAAAACAAGATTAATATTAAACTCTTAGGAACAGGACGAATCGCAGGTGTCGGAAATGGAAATCCACAATCGTTAAATCCATTTAAATCAAGTACTGTCGATTTGTTTCATGGAAAGGCCATGCTTATTGTCGGCAGCGAATTTAGTGCAGGTAGCATAGACATTGAAGTTGACTCCAAAGGACTTGAAAGCGCTAATCAACGGCTGACGTGTACAGCCATTGCGAGAGGACAAAGATAAAGTGGGCAATTTTCATCACCAGCATTCAGTCAAATAGAAATCCAATCTATACTTGAATGCATCTGAATTTGATTGGCATAGTCTGATGGATTTAAACAACGCACTGTCTTAAGTAAAGAATAGCTTTTATTGGGACATGTGTTCAACGTCCTCTCCAGGTCAAAAGTTACGTTTGATTTCTTACCTTCGACATTCCGCATTCGCAGAAATATCATGCATAAAGAGCAAACACTATCGATGAAATTTTTTGCCCTAAATCTGATCCTGGCACTGCTGTTTTTTGGCTGTCAAGAGCTAAAAAGAGGCGAATCTGTCCTCAAGCCAACAACATTTGATAGTGACAACCCGGATTCCTGGCGGCCTGCAGACCCTGCTACAAAAGATATGATTCAGCGAATAAAGTCAGCACTTCTCGAAGTTGACCCACAACAGCTCAGCTTATATTTTAACAAGAATCGAGCGCAATATTTCTATGCTAAAATGCAAAATGAAACGGGTCCCGATCGAATGGATACCGAAATGAAACACGCTGAGGAATTGATAAACGCCGGTGATACCGAAAAGGCTGTCCAGGCATATAAATCCATGATTGAAAAGGTGGATAAATCAGGAGGTGTGAAAAAAAAAGGACGCCTAATATTATTAAAACGCAAACTTGCAGTTTGCTATTTACGGCGAGGAGAAGAAGATAATTGTCTTTTAAACCATACCGCAGAATCATGTATTATACCAATTGCCCCGGGTGGCCAACATAAGATTCGTGGAGGCTCAGAAAAAGCAATCGTATTGCTTGAAGAAGTGCTGCAATCAATTCCCTATGATAAACCAACACAATATTTACTCAATATCGCATATATGACCCTGGGCGGTTATCCAGCGGATGTACCACCTGAATATTTAATTTCTCCAGACTACTTTGAAAGTTCAGCGAATTTTCCAAAATTCGTTGACATCGCTATGAATGTTGGCGTTGCCGACATGGGATTATTAGGCGGAACCTGCATTGATGACTTTAATAATGATGGTTATTTGGATATTATCGCATCTTCCTGGGGATTCAATGATCAGATCAAATATTTTGAAAACAATAAAAAAGGGGGCTTCGATGACAAAACAAAACATACCGGATTGAAGGGTGTCTGTGGCGGAATTAATTTGCGACACGCCGATTACAATAATGACGGTCACACGGACTTCATCATCCTTCGGGGAGCCTGGTTATTCGGACAAGGTAATATTCCCAATTCACTCATTCGAAATAACGGCGATGGGACGTTTACAGATGTGACGGTAGAAGCCGGACTATTTTCAGCCTATCCAACACAAACGGCCGAATGGTCAGATTTTAATTTGGATGGTTGGCTCGACTTGTTTATTGCCAATGAATCGAATGATAGAGATCCTGCACCCTGCGAATTATTTGTCAGCAATCGTGATGGTACTTTTACAAATAGGACGGTAGAAGCCGGAATAAATTTATTTGGATTTTTTAAAGGGGTGGCCTGTGGTGATTTGGATAACGACGGTTACGCAGAATTGTATGTTTCCGCACTTGGGGCCGATAATGTTTTGCTCGTCAATACTTCCCAGGGCGATCAGGTGTCATTTAGAGCCTTTAGCACTGAAGTAGGATTAAGTGAGCCACAAATGAGTTTTCCGACCTGGATATTTGACTTCAATAATGATGGATTCGAAGATATTTTTGTGTCTGCCTATGGAGGAATTTCTGCTATCCAGCTCATGATGGAAGGCCTGGATTTGAAATCACATGTTTTTAGACCTTTACTATATAAAAATAACGGCGATGGAACATTCACAGAAGTATCGGAGCAAATGGGTTTAAACGAACCCGCGATGACGATGGGTTGCAATTATGGAGATCTGGATAATGACGGATACCTTGACTTTTATTTGGCCACCGGAGAGCCCAATTTATATTCCATCGTACCAAATAGAATGTATCGAAACGTAAATGGTCAAAAATATGAAGACGTTACCTACACAGGAGGATTTGGTCATATCCAAAAAGGACATGCTGTCGGATTTGGCGATCTCGACATGGATGGCGACCAGGATATTTACGCTGTGATGGGTGGTGCTTTCGAAGGCGATGTGTATCAAAATATACTATACGAAAATACACTTGGAAGTAAAAATAATTGGGTCTCCATTCTACTACATGGAACTACATCAAATCGTAGTGCCATAGGTACTAAAATCTCTATTGTGATTGAAGAAAATGGCCGGCAGCGGACGATTTATCATACAGTTGGGAACGGTGCTAGCTTTGGAGGTAACAGCTTGGTCGCTGAAATAGGTCTTGGTCAAGCCGACAAAATTTTATCTCTGAACTTTATTTGGCCTAACCGTCAGCGATCGACAATGACGGCCGAGAACTTGCCCGTAAATGTTCACCTGGAAATTACAGAAGGCGGTAATCAAATAATAAATCGAAAATTAGAACATATCCCTTTTTCGAAAGTTGAACAAGTAAATCATCAGCACTAAGTATTAATAAGCATTCAGTCGGTGGATTCTAAATTAGAATTCCCGCTGATCGATAACGCGTTTTAATTTTCCTCCCTGGCTTTTTGGAAGACTACCAAATGGAAGAAATTCAATGTTCATAGACAAGCCTATGGTGTTTTTTATTTTGTCCGTTAGTCTTTTTCGTAGCTGCTCATCCTCAGATACACCCGGAGCCATTTCGACACGCACTAATACCTGGTCCAGACTCCCCTTTCGACTCACAACCAGTTGATAATTTGGTACCAATTGATCAAAAAGTTCGATTACTTCCTCGACTTGAGTGTAAAATAAATTCACACCTCTAATAATCAACATGTCATCATCCCGTCCTTTTATCTGTGACATTTTTATGTGTGTACGTTTGGCATTTCTATCGTAATAAATCGAGCTAATATCGTTGGTCCAATAACGCAGCAATGGAAATGCTTCTTTTGTTAATGTGGTGAATACCAAAACTCCTTCTTCGCCATATGGCAACGGCTGACCGGTTTCTTTATCAACCACCTCCGGATAAAAATGATCCTCCCATATATAGCTACCGCTACCTTTTTCTTCAAAGTCTTCCTGCGAAACACCAGGCCCCATAATTTCACTTAGACCATAAATATTAGTGGCAATGACATCCAGTCCTTGTTCGACCTGTTTTCGGATCGATTCAGTCCACGGCTCTGCGCCTAAAACAGCATATTTAACCGCCAACTTATCCTTGTCAATACCTCGTTTCTTACACGCATCGACCAAGGTCTGGGCATAAGAAGGCGTACAACACAATACGTCCGGTGCAAAATCCTGCAATATGGTGAGTTGGCGATCCGTCATCCCACCTGAAACAGGGATTACGGCCATCCCCAATTTGGTTGCGCCACCATGTAAGCCCAGTCCCCCGGTAAATAATCCATAACCATAGGCATTATGCAATTTCATTCCGGGCCGCGCTCCTGCACAGACAAGAGAACGAGCTGTCACCTCATCAAACAGGTCCAAATCATTCTTGGTATAACCAACAACCGTAGGTTTTCCGGTGGTACCACTTGAAGCATGGATTCTTCTAATCGAAGCCATGGGTTTAGCAAACATTTTATACGGATAGTTATCCCGCAAATCGGCTTTTTTGGTGAATGGTAGATTTTGTAAGTCATTCAGTCCTTTAATGTCATGAGGTCGAATTCCATTTTCATCAAACAAATTCTTGTAAAATGGGACGTGGTAATAGATGTGATGAATCATGTCGATCAAACGCGTATTTTGCAACGTCCTCAATTCGTCTATTGGCAGGGTTTCTATGTGATGATTGTACATATGCTTTTTTATTTGTAACCCCATCTGAAAAACAACATTTTACACCTGAATTGAACTATCAACAGGTAAACATAAAATAAAGCCAATTGTCGCGATTTAACACTATTTATAGTTATTCTAATTACCCAAATAGTGGTGGTTATAAAAGTCAGATTAATCTTTTGCGTCAGTATTTTGTCGTGCGTAATTCACATGCATTTCTATAGGACAATATTCTTTCATCCTATCCATTGATAAGCTTTGATTGAGGCTAAAGACCAAGCATATCCCATCTTAAAAACGTAATTTTTCGTCCCATCAAACGTTATACTGTAACAATATGGGCAACCGAATCATTGTAGTCGGTATCGTGACATTTCAACTCATTTTAATGTCGTTCGCGAATGCTCAAATCGGAATAAAAGCTGGCTTGGGCATATCAGATATCGCATTTTTAAAAAACGGGCAGACTCCTTATTTAGGTTACGAAGTCGACTATTTAGAACATCGTATTCCCGGATTGTCTTATCAATTTGGCGTATTTGCCACTTTTAATATTAATGAGCGATTTGAATTTCAACCGGAGATTCTTTACGCCATGCAGGGATTGGATTACAGTACCACTTTTTTATACGATGACATCACATACAAATTACATCTTGGTTACTTAAAAATTCCGCTTCTAGTCAAGTACAGAATGGGAATCAGGAATAGAAGTAAATCCGCTATTTCCGCCGGTCCTTATTTTGCCTATCTAACCAAGGCATCTCGCACAACACGGTTTGGCAATCAAACAGAAAATAACAAAGTGACCAATATCAGAGATTTGGATTTTGGGCTGGTCCTGGCTTATTCCTTTCGATTAGCTGATATTCCAGGTCCTCTACACAGCGAAGTGCGCATAGAATATAGCCTGGTGAATATAATGGATCCACTGGACAATTATAGACCCTGGTATTATGGACCCGGCAAGGAATATGCAAGGAACATCAACTTTACATTAAATATAGGGTATCGATTCTTAAATCTATTCAAGGATAAAAAATCATGAAATAAAATAATGTTTCACCATGAAACGTAGCTTACCGAAATATATCCAATTTGTCATCCTGCTCCTGGTGGTGAGTGCTTGTGAAAAACCTGAGGAAACGATTCAGGATCTCAATGAGGAAATTCGGTTGGAAATGGAAGCTCAGTCAATTCCCTCAGTAGTGGCTTGTATTGTAGCAGATGGTCAGATCACATGGGAAGGCGTTTATGGCAAGGCGGATGTCCAACGTGACATTCCAGCTACACACATGTCGATTTATACACTGATGTCCATTTCCAAACTCTTTTTATCCACTTCTGTGATGCAATTGTGGGAGCAGGGACAAATTGACCTTGAGGCAGATATTAATGACTATTTACCTTTCAACGTCAGGAATCCGAGATATCCGGATGAGGAAATTACCGTATACATGCTATTGAATCATACTTCCGGTCTTGCCTGGCCCGTCGAAGAAGACGGAATTCCCGATTTTCATCATTTTTATAACTCTGAAGAACCACCTTTGATACGAGACTGGCTGCCGGAGTATATTTTACCGGGAGGAAACCGCTATCGCACCAGTGTATGGAAGGAATTTATTCCCGGTGAAAAGTGGCTTTATTCAAATATCGCCACATCACTTCTGGCACTCATCGTTGAAGAGATCAGTGGATTGGACTATCGTGATTATTGTCGGATAAATATTCTCGAAGTGCTTGAAATGCATCACTCGGAATTCCGTATTCCCAATCTCGAAAGCAACTTGTTAGTCACACCGTATACAAATCAAAATAGCCCGATGGCATTTTATAGTGCACGACATTATCCCGTTGGATTTTTGAACAGCAACCTGGAAGATTTTTCGCATTTCGCTCTCGCTTTGTTAAACGAAGGGGTATATAATGGCAAACGGATACTCGAGCAACAAACGATTGACAAAATGCTCGAGATTCAAAATCCGGCGTCTGGCGAGGCATTCCTCTGGTGGGCCTGTCCCGGCAATTGCTATGGTCATTTAGGCGGTGGAACAGGATTCAGTACCTGGGCCGAATGGCACTTCGAAGATGATTGGGGACTCTTTATTTTTTCCAATAAAGTCAACAATTCCATTTCTCCCGGTGGGCGTATATACGAACTCATACATTATCGGCAGACAACTGAGTGAATGATATCAAAATGTACTGATAATGATCATAATACGCATTGACACAGATCATATCATATGCTTACAGAATGATCGAATTTCATTTTTTTCATATGGATGCGTGCACCGCTCTCACACTTGTACAGTTCGTGTTAGAAGTAGAAGTCGTTTAAGGATGAGCGCATTGAAAATAGATTCGCATTCAGAGTGATTAAATTAGTTGAAAAACGTATTAAATGAGCAATAAATATTCTGTTATGAACAACACGAAAAAGAACAATCGATTTTTCTTTGCGGTCCGGTTTGGATTTATCCTATTACTATTAACATCAATAGTGGGCTTCACATTTACACAAACTGCTTACACAAATAATGAGGTCGTGACTAATGATCCGGCAGAGATAATCTGGAACGTCAAGGCTGTCCATCCATTTGGTTATATGATTGATATTAAAGCTATGGATAAATTTGGGGCTGTATTTCCTGTCAAAGCCATTCAGCATGCAGATCAAACCCAATTATTAGATATTAAAGCTTTTGTCCATGGAAGAAGGTTACCTGTAAAAATGCTTGTCAGCGATGGCGACTTTACTCCGGTTAAAGCAATCGGTGAAGATGGACAAATCTATGATATCAAGGCGCTTCCACCTGAAGGCGGAAAACTAGATGTAAAAGGCATAAGACGATCCGGAAATATTATTCATTTAAAAGCCATTAGTGCTGAAGGCAATCTCTATGGCGTAAAAGCGATATCTCCTACCGGTGAAATGAATGATATCAAAGGCTTAAAAATGACAAAAGAGACTACCGAAACTGTAATTAACGGCGTAAAAGTATTTGCACATATTAAAGCCATGTCACAAGTTGGGCCAGCAGGTCCACAAGCCTTGTGGCACATCAAAGCACTACATCCTGATGGTTATGCCATACCGATTAAAGCATTCGATAAAGCAAAAAACATGTACGATGTGAAAGCTATCCAAGATGCTGACCAACGTCATGTCCTGGATATCAAAGCTCTTGTCAAGGATGAAAAATTGCCAATTAAAATATTGGCTAGTGAAGATAAATACGCTCCTGTAAAAGCTATTGGACCAGATGGCACTATATATGATATTAAGGCAATTACTGCAAATGGAAAGAAACTTGATGTGAAAGGCGTGTCCCGTTCAGGTAATATTATTCACATCAAGGCCATTAATAAAAAAGGAGAATTCTATGGTGTAAAGGCCATATCACCGAAAGGCCAATTGAACAGTGTAAAAGGAGTAAAAATGGAAAACAAACACGTCGAAACTAAAATAAATGGAGTTGAAATTCATGCTCATGTGAAAGCACTTGGTGTCTGAGGACATTAAATTAATATTTAGATCAAAGTAGTTTAATATAGTCGGACGGCAATTTGTCGTTCGGCATTTTTTTTATCCTACTTGCAAAATTTATTTCTGAACCACCGCTTCAATTAGCAAACACCAATGAAAAAGTGGTTTCTATATGGGGCTCAGAGTTGACAAACAATTGACCACCATGTTGTTTCATGATATCTTTGGACAAGCTCAATCCAATTCCTGATCCGCTTTTTCTCGTAGTAAAAAAAGGTATAAAAATCTGAGAGAGAATTTCAGGTTGTATTCCTCTGCCATTATCCGAATGTGATAATACAATATGTCCATCACCTATGCGACAACCAATCATTATTCTAGGGTTTGTAGTGTGTTCAAGAGCGAATACACTATTACCGATTAAATTGATAAATATTTGTTCAATCAATTTTGAATCCATCATAACTGTAGCATTAGAGGGAACCGCACCAATTTGAAAATCAACACCATGGTTATCCAATCCCGGCTTCATCAGTCGTTCAATATTTAATAAAAATTCTTTAATATTTACACGTCTAAATTGCGGCTTGGGAAGGTTAGCTAATTTTCGGTAGTCCTCCACAAAATCCAATAGACCTTCCGATCGTCTTTTAATTGTTCCTGCCGCTAAATTGATGTCCTTAATTATTTCTATATCCATCCCACTTTCATCCAGCAAGTTACCTGATGAATTCTCTGTCATAGATTTAATGGTACCTGCAAGAGAGCTTATTGGCGTGAATGAATTGAGCATCTCGTGTGCCATCACCCGAATAACATTATGCCAGGCTTCGATTTCTTTCTGCTCGATTTCCGCCTGAATATCCTGAAATGTAATAATGAGATAAGGAATGTGCAATAATGTAATTGGAACCACTTCAATCGATAGTTGCTTTTTCTCAGCATCCGTTCCAATTTCGGTCAACTTTTTTCCACCGCTTCGAATTTTTTTAACTTCATTTGCAAACCATGGCGCCTGTCGCGCGATACGATACCAATACTTGTGTTGCGGAATTCCGAGAATATCACTGACAGCTCTGTTTATAAAAAGTATTTCCTCATTTGATTCATCGCTCATCAAGTCTTTTTCTTGAATCGATATGATACCCAGGTTTACTTGTTCTAATATCTGTTTAAAGTGTTTAAACTGTGCCTCCTTTTCGATCTTGTTTTTTCTAAAGAGATCTATGACCAAATTGAAGTCCTCAAATACACGAGCAAAGGACTTGCCCTTTAAGGAAGGTGAAAAATAGACAGAATGGTCATTACTTTTCAGGGCATCTAAAAATTTAACCAATGTATAATTCACCGCATTCACATATTGATACAGACTCCAGACTTGCACCACGACCAATACGCCAAAACCAAGGACGGTAAACCAAAAAGACAATCGAACGAACCAGGCAAACAACAGGCACGTGATAAGTAATAAAAATATCCGGAAAATTACTTGTATGGAGAATCGCTTAATCAAAATTGCAGTTTTACAAATTATATTTTTCCATTCTTCGATACAATGCTCCTCGAGTCAGACCTAATTCTTTGGCAGCCTTTGAGATATTACCTTCATGTTTTTCCAATGCCTTCTGAATTAATATAAGTTCGACATCATGTAAATTTAGATTTCCCTCAGGCAATTCAAGCATTGAAGTTCCGGTATTTGAAGTCAAATTAAAATCGCTTGCTTGAATCGTTGTTCCATCAGCGAGAATAACCCCACGTTCAATGGTGTGTTGTAGCTCCCTAATATTACCGGGCCAGCGATGCGCTTGCAACATGCGTACGGCATCATCTGAAATGAGCAACTCCATTTTATTGTATTTCGCCCTGAACTGTTCTAAAAAATACTCAGCAAACTCAATGATGTCTGAAGGACGATCTCTCAATGGAGGAATTACAACTTCTATCGTATTTATCCGGTAGAGCAAATCTTCCCTGAATTCTCCGTTTTTTACCTTATCCGTCAACACCGCATTCGTTGCGAAAATCATGCGCGCATTGACCGGCCTTTCGATTCCTTCACCTATACGACTCACTTTTCGATCTTGTAAGACAGTGAGTAATTTTCTTTGTAATGGAAGTGACAGATTTCCTATCTCATCTAAGAATATAGTTCCATCTGTGGCTAATTCAAAGCGTCCTATTTTATCTTCTTTTGCATCTGTGAATGCCCCCTTTTTATGTCCAAATAATTCACTCTCAAAAAGGGTTTCTGTCAATGCCCCTAAATCAACATGTATGAATGCTTCATTGCTTCGCTCAGACAATCTGTGGATCTCTCTGGCAAGATGCTGTTTACCTGTTCCATTTTCACCCAGGATTAGTATGTCCGCCATGGTAGGGCTTACCTTGCCAATTGTTTGTCTGACTTGCTGCATAAGTTTAGAACTACCTATGACAGGTCCAAAACTCTGATTAATTTCGGCATTCAATGCCTTGTTAGTGCCTCCAGCTAATTTTAATTTTTTATTCGATCGGCTTAATTCCAATCCCGCACGTGCCGTAGCTAAAAATCGATCATTTGACCATGGCTTTAATATAAAATCAAATGCACCGTTTTTAATTCCTTTAACGGCCAGATCGACTTCTCCAAATGCAGTCATCAATACAATTACGATCTCCGGCTTAATCTCCAAAATGTGTTTTAATAGATACAGTCCTTCTTTTCCATCATTAAATCCCAGTCGATAATTCATATCCAAAAAGATCAGATCGATGTCTTCAGTCGAGATGAGTTGATTAATATCCTTTGGATTGTTTCTTGTGATGATATGGGTATAATTTTGCTTCAACAGCAAATTCGCGGAGATGAGTACATCTTCATCATCATCAAGAATTAATATCGTGGCTTCCGTTTTTTTCATAACCAATCTCAGTTAATATAGCCATTCAGGCCAGACCTGTCTACTTTCTGGCTGATTTCTCTCGCGACATCACTGAACCATATAGTTTTCATTTTCAGAACAGTGATTCCTTGCATTTACCACCATACACGAACAGCTTGATCTCAAAATCGAATCGGCCGTGTCGAGATGCAAGAACCTCCCAAATGTATGCAAATGAACAGTAGAGTGTCCATTAATGGACACTCTCAATTTTCTTAATTTCTATAACTCGCTATCTTTTAATGCTTTACGATTTCACAATCTCTTGGTACGACTTCTGCCATAAACACATATAAACAACACCAAAACCGAACATCATCCATTATGGATCGTAAAATTGAAAAGAAAACCTGGAGCAGAAATCGAATCATTTATGTGATCGCGGCTATAGCGATTGTCCTGCTGTCCATCTTCGGATGGCGATCACTTAATCAACGAACATACACATTAGACAGATCACGCATTACGGTTAAACAAGTTCAGGAAAGTGAATTTCAGGACATCATATTAATCGAGGCGGTGGTAGAACCCATCACCTCCATTTTGGTCAACAATCCCTCGGGTGGCACAGTAGAAGAAGTCTATGTCGAAGACGGTGCAATGGTAACAAAAGGTACACCTCTACTCAAATTAAATAACCCATCTGTCATGCTGGCTTATATGACACAGGAAACTGCCATCATGGAGCAGATAAATAATTTACGTAATTTAAAATTGTCCCTAGATAGAGATCAACGAACATTATCTGAATCGTTGATA
Source organism: Saprospiraceae bacterium (assembly GCA_965249735.1). Lineage (GTDB taxonomy): Bacteria > Bacteroidota > Bacteroidia > Chitinophagales > Saprospiraceae > JANQSS01. The sequence continues at coordinate 434,968 of CBDFMS010000023.1, forward strand.
GATATTGAATATGAACTTTCTGATAAGGCGCGTCTTTATAAAGTTGACTCCATACTCTTTGCAGATGACGTCATTGCTCAAACAAAGCATGATGACGCATTAGGACAATATGACTATAAACAGAAAAAGCATCAATTTCTGTTGGAAAATGTTTCTAAAACGACGGCAGATAATCGTCTCCAGATCAAACGAATCAATCGCTCGATCGAGATGATGCAACGCAATCTTGAGGTCATCCATTCAAATATCAATAAAATGCTTGTCCGTGCTCCTGTTACCGGTAGACTGTCGTCATTTGATCCTGTCATCGGCGAGTCATTTGCGAATAATCAAACCATTGCAAAAATTGATGTGCTCGCCGGATATAAAATAAAAGGCCAGGTGGACGAATATTATTTGAGTTCAGTCAAACCGGGTCAGGCAGCACGGTTTTCCTTCGACAATGAAATTATCGAATTGGAATTAAAGAAAGTATTACCGGAAGTTGTAAACGGGCGCTTTGAAATCGATTTGTCATTCGTCAATGATCCTCCTAAAGCGATTACCAAAGGTCAATCACTACAGGTACGTCTCGAATTATCTGAATCAAAAATGGCCGTCATTATCCCGCGGGGTAATTTCTTCCATTCCTTCGGTGGAAAATTTGTCTACGTCCTCAATCAAGATAACCAGGCCGAAAAACGACAAATCCGTATCGGTCGACAAAACCCTTCACACTATGAAGTACTGGATGGATTAATGAAAGGTGAACAAATTATCACTTCGTCATACGAAGCATTTAAAGATTACGAAACAATCATATTAACCGAACAAAATAATTAATTAAACATGATAACATTAACTGATCTGACAAAAGTTTACAGAACCGACGAAATTGAAACTGCAGCCCTAAATCAAGTTTCATTTCATATTGCAAAGGGAGATTTTGTGTCCATCATGGGGCCCTCAGGTTGCGGAAAATCCACCCTATTAAACGTACTGGGCATGTTGGATAAACCGGAAGCCGGTAGTTATAAATTCATGGACAAGGAAATTTCAAAGCTCAAGGAAAGTGAACGATCGCAAATCCGTAAAAAAAATATTGGCTTTGTTTTCCAAAACTTCAATTTAATTGATGAATTATCGGTTTTTGAAAACGTAGAACTTCCCTTGATTTACAACAAGATATCTACAAAAGAACGAACAGAGCGTGTCGATGCTATTTTGAAGAGAATAGGTATCGCACACCGGGCCAATCATTTTCCACAACAGCTTTCAGGTGGACAACAACAACGCGTAGCTGTAGCCCGGGCGCTGGTTAACAAGCCCAACCTAATTTTAGCAGATGAGCCCACAGGAAATTTAGATAGTACAAATGGAAATGAGGTCATGGAACTCCTTTGCGAATTGCATGACGCCGGTACAACCATCGTCATGGTGACGCACTCAGCACACGATGCCGGCTATTCAAACCGCACGATCAATTTATTGGATGGAAAGGTTATTTCCTAGCGAAAAATAAAAACCGAAAATCCGGTCAAAGAGCTTGTATAACGAACCAGTTAACTCCATTACATCCTCTTAAAAATAAAACAATGTTTAAAAATTATATTAAAGTCGCCTTTAGAAATCTTAATAAAAATAAAGTCTATTCAGCCATCAATATTTTTGGATTGGCACTTGGACTCATGGTGAGCATTCTGGTATTTCTATATGTCCATGCAGAAACCAGTTATGACAAACACATAACCGACTATGACCAAATATATCGTGTCGGAATAAAAGCGCATATGATGGGCCAGTCAATTGACGCTCCTGTTTCCTGCAGCCCAATGGCCAACTCCCTAAGGACTGAATTCGCAGACGTTATAACTGCAACCCGCATGCGCCCAGTACGTCAGGAGATCTTACTCACGCATGAAGATCAACGCATTTATATACCCAACGGTATCAGGGCAGACAGCGCCTTCTTCTCCATATTCGATTACACTTTTATCCATGGCGACCCGAAAACCGCTCTAAAAGAAGATAATGCTGTTGTACTAACTGAAGAAACGGCATTCAAGTTCTTTGGCAATGAAAACCCAATGGACAAAATAATCAGATATGATGACAGAAGGGATTGTATCGTGCGCGGAGTCATTGAAAATCCAAAAGGAAATTCGCACTTCTCAGCAGACTTTTTCGTTTCCGAAAACGGTGTTAATCCAATATGGATAAGTAATAATTATCATACCTATTTTAAACTCAGAAAAGAAGCAGACCCCGATGAGTTTAAACAAGTTATGTCCGATCAGTTTTTAAAATATATTGGCCCTGATGTGGAGCGTGCATTACGTATTACATTGGAAGAATTTTTTGCTAACGACAATGCATTTGAATATGATTTACAATCGCTCCAAAGTATTCACCTCCATTCACACCGGGATTGGGAAATCCAACAAAACGGAAACGTGATGTATATTTTCATATTTATGGCCATCGCCTTCCTCGTCTTGTTGATCGCCGGTATAAATTTTATGAATTTGTCAACTGCCCGATCCGCTAAGCGCGCCAAAGAAGTCGGTATCAGAAAAGTCTCAGGCGCCACACGTGGTATGCTGATCAGTCAATTCATGATGGAATCCGTCATACAAAGTTTGATCGCTCTATTCCTGGCCTTCATTATGGTGGAATTGACTCTTCCGGGATTTAATAATGTCCTGGACACAAATTTGTCACTCATAAACGACCACTTTGCGACAACAATAGGATTTGCATTCATCGTAACACTATTTTATGGATTATTCTCCGGCAGTTATCCGGCATTCTTCCTCTCGGGATTTCAACCTGTATCCGTATTAAAAGGTGACATGACGAAAACAAAAAAAGGCTCATTGATTCGAAAGAGTTTAGTCGTAGTACAATTTACAGCATCAATAATTCTCATCATTGGAATGGCCATTATATTCCTGCAAATATCATTTATGCATAAGAAGAATCTGGGATTCAATGGAGACCAGGTTATTGTTGCTCCGATACAAACTGATGACGTAGCTCAAAATTTCGAAAATTACAAAGGTGAATTTTTAAAATATCCAAATGTCCTCGGTGTAACAAGATCATCATATCTTCCCGGTCATATCCCAAACCAAAACATGTTCGCTGTTGAAGGTTCGCAAGAAACCTATCCGCTTTGGAACCTTGAAGTCGATCACGATTTTTTTGAAACATTGGATCTTCAATTAGTAGAAGGTCGAACGTTCACTCGAGAAATTGATGCGGACACCTCCGTGGCATTTATTCTCAATGAAACGGCTGTACACAGTTTTAATATCGAAAATCCAATCGGTAAGCGTATTTCCGGAATTGGCCAGGATGGGTCAACCGCATTTGGTCCAATTATCGGCATTGTAAAAGATTTTCATATCGAAGGATTCAATCAAGCCATAAAACCTATGGTTCTGGGTATAAGCAAAGAACTTTGGTGGGTGAGTATGAAAATAAGTTCTGAAAATATGCAAGAGACCATAGCTGCTATCGAATCAAAATGGAATACCATCGAGCCTTCGCACCCGTTTAGATACACTTTTTTGGACGAGGATTTCGGCGCATTATTCAAGCAACAAGAGAATTTCGGAAAAATGTTTCTTTACCTGACGCTATTAGCCATTTTAATTTCTTGCATGGGATTGTATGGCCTGGCTTCTTATACTGCAGAGCAACGCACCAAAGAGATTGGCATCAGAAAAGTACTTGGCGCCTCGATCCCACAGCTCATGAAAATGCTGTCAAAAGATTTTATCAAATTAGTACTTGTGGCCAATCTGTTTGCATGGCCCATCACACTGATACTGGCAAGAAAGTGGCTATCCGGATTCTCTTATCAAATCGATATGCCAATTTTACCCTTTATTTTGGCCTCGATTCTGGCAGTGGTCATCGCATTAATTACCGTCAGTCATCAAGCATATGTGGCCGCCAATTCGGATCCCGTACATGCACTGAAGTATGAATAGCTCGAAGTAATATCAAATAAATAATATCAATGATGCGGTAAATTTCGTTGCTACAATGAAGTTTACCGCATCACTGATTACGCACATAAATCAGAAGATTGCTACTTTGAACGATTAATTAGTCAGCATTAAATTTCGATACAATAATAATTAGATGAGGAAATCAATCAATTTTTCTAATTCCAGAAGGACTTTTATCAATAATGGATTAAGAACAGCAGCTCTACTTCCAATCACGGGAATGTTCTCGAAACCTTATAATTTTTCTGTCACTCAAAAGCCATCACTTAATCGTGAACCGGATAGACCATTAAAGATCCTCATACTGGGAGGTACTAGTTTCCTTGGCCCACATCAAATTGCCTATGCCATGGGACGAGGGCATAGCATCACAACGTTTACGCGCGGGAAGACAAAACCGACTATCTATGGTAAATTATTTGATCAAGTCGAACAACTCGTTGGTGATCGTGAAAATGACCTCAAAGCCCTAAAAGGCCGGTCATGGGATGCAGTAATCGACAACTCCGGCCAGAAAGTGCATTGGACAAAAGCAACTGCAGAGTTATTAAAAGATCAGGTAGATCTCTATGCCTATACTTCCACCGTCAGTGTCTATTATCCATATTATAAAGCAAATGTTGATGAAGGTGCCTCACTTGTTTTAAAGGCTCCGGAACAATTTTCTGATGAAGATGAAAAAATGAACTATGCATATGGTGTCATGAAAGCCAATTCAGAAATCGAGGCAAGGAATATTTTTGGTGGAGATCGGACGATCATTGTCAGACCAACATTTATGGCAGGACCTTCAGATCGTACGAATAGATTTATTTATTGGCCCACAAAATTGGCCAAAGGAGGAGATATTGTTATTCCGGGCAAGGCTGAGGATCTGGTTCAATATATCGATGTTCGCGATGTCGCAGAGTGGATGATCCGCTTAGTTGAACAACGCCTTTGCGGCACCTTTAATGGCGTAGGGCCAGCTTCTGAAATGACCGTTCCTGCATTTGTTTACGGAGCCCATGCCGCCTTTAGTTCGAAAGTAAATTTTGTCCCCATTGATGATTACGATTTTCTCCAAAAAAATAATTTTACTTTTCAGGCACCGTGGGTAATGAATCTGGAAAAATATCATGGTATTTCACGTGTAAATAATGAACACGCGATAAGCAACGGACTTACATTCAGACCGCTTTCCACATCGATACGCGATGTCCACAACTGGTGGTATTCCGAGGCCGTTTCGGATGAGCGACGCGCGCAATTTAATTCCAATGAAAATGCCTTACACAACAGACAGGCTGAGCTTATTCAAGCATATTTAAAAAAATAAAACGATGTTCATCAATAAAAAATATAAATTGACATCGCCACCAATACATATATGGAAATGACATAAGTGCTATGCTTTTCAAACAAATACACCTACACGGTATAAAAGCAGGTCAGATCTCCTTGGCTTTTAGGAAATGGAAAAATCCCCGGGTTAAAAAAGGAAGTCTGATAAAGACATCGATCGGTCTGGTTGAAATTATCGATATTAATCAAATAGATCGTAAAATGATTCGTAAGACCCATGCCATTCAGGCAGGATATTCTCAATTAACTGAATTAATAAAAATTCTGAATTCAAGAGCTGAAGGAAACGTGTACAAAATTCATGTACGATACAATGCTCCTGACCCTCGCATCACTCTGCGAAACCAAACCACCCTTTCTGAACGTGACGTTGAACAAATCAAATTAAAACTTGACAAATTCGACAAATACAGTAAAAAAGGGCCATGGACAAGGTTAGTTCTTCGTGCTATTGACTCGAATCCAAAATTACGCGCGCAAGACCTGGTAGAAAAAATAAACTTTGAAAAAGACTGGTTAAAGCCCAATGTTCGTAAACTAAAAAACATGGGGCTCACGATCAGTCTTGAAGTGGGTTATATGCTCTCCCCCAGGGGCAAAGTTGTCTTGTCCATGTTGTAAGATCAAAGTCAGAGTGACAGGGCAGACACGCAGACTAGTTACCCCATGAGTTATCTCCGTCTGGGTGTACGATTAATATATCTTGTACTCTTATGAAAGGAAGGATATTTAACATACAATACTATTGCGTGCGTTTCATGGATCCAAAATATAATCAAGCGTCATTGTCGTTGGCAACAATAAAGAGTTTGCTCCTAGTACTTATGGTTCTTGTTACCGCGTGTACGAACGATACCCATCCCAATTTACAAACAAACTCCGGAGTCAATTCTACCCCACTGCCACACTTTGATTCTGTTTTCGATTTATTGACAGACAATGAGACTTTCAATTTTGAAGAAGGCACGCTGGCTTTTTTATCAGAAGATGGTCTACCTGTTCACGTCCAGGTTTCAGGAAAAGTATTTGATGGCGATAGCCAGGAAAAAATCCTGACACAGGTGAAACGGAATGTTGTTTTCGTATCTTATCTTGCATTTAGTCAAACAGATATTGAGCAATTTACGATCACCTCAGTTCCTCTTAAAATGCTAAATGCGGAAACATCTGCAGGCTTTCTGGAAACTTTCGAACAAACGGAATTTGTAAATCGAAAGACAGCAGTTAAAATACTTGAAAAATATCTTGGAGTCGCGAATTTCAAGGAATTATACCGGTATCATGCTCAAGCTGGTGTATGGACCCAAAGTAACTCCTTCAATCTACTGCAAAATGACTTTTTGCCATATGTTTACGGCGACCTGGTGAAATAAAATCGCATCAACTATTTCATATATTCATCGTTGGTCAATAATATGTCCTGGCCGGACTAACATATTATATTCAGGAAATTAAAAAGGCACCTTCTCAATATCAAAGCAGAGAAGATGCCCTTTTTATACGATTGAAAATGTCCTTTATTTTATTATTTTTTGTACGGAACGGCGAACACCATTGGTTATAATCAAATGGTACATACCCCCTGGTAAATCTTCTGTTTTCAAAGAACCGCTTAAATAGCTCATATCTTTTTCAACCAAATGCACTATGGCATCCATTCCCTTTACATCTACAAGACGAACCGAGACTAAGCCCTTCCAGTTATTTTCAATTTCATAGTTCAATTCATCTTTTACCGGGTTCGGAAAAACATTTAATTTTCCAAATGCCTCCATACTTTGATTTCGGACGCCCACCACATTTTGATTTTCATAGGCTCCCATATCTACTTGACCTAATCTGGGAGAACCTTCAATATCCGTTGCAGGCGCGCCGGCAGCAATTCCGGTATTGACGCAAGGACTATTGTCGAGTAAATGCTGATCGGTAAATGGCTCCACAAAGAGTGGGTCGGTCGCATTAAGATCATTTGTATTGGTAAAAATCATATCCAGACTATTATCCGTACTTAAATTTCCTCCGTTGGACACCACATTGGCGGCTCCTAATTCTACTTCATAATTGAGTCCATCGGGGTTTGACAAAATCGTATTTTGAATATGCAGATCGCCGGATGCTGTTGCATCTTGAACCCAGGTAGCCAGACCAGCCCCTATAAATGCCGCGTTGTTGACAAGCGTTGAATTGATCATGGAAGATTCAGTGTGAATACTGTCGCTTGTATTAAATGAAATCGCCCCCCCGATACCGTCTACATTTAAAACAAGATTAAATGAGATGAGCGTATTGCTCATGTCAAGATTACTGTTGCTCATATTAATGGCACCTGCTTGCTCTACCGAAGTATTTAGCAATATGGTGGTATTACTTAGATTTAATAGAGGAAGCGGTTTTAAGCTTAGCGGTTCATTGTCACCACTCATGGCAATGGCTCCGCCAATTTCGGCCGAGTTCTCTTCAAAGTAACTGTTATTAATATTAATGATTGAACTGTCATTTTGGCTATAGATCGCACCCCCGGTGGACGAATTATTTTCCAGGAATTCACAGTGTTCGACTTGCGTGGTTGCTCCGAAGGCATTAGAGATGGCCCCGCCTGTATTTACAGATGAATTTATTCTGAAGGTACAGTCAGTAATCATACCTATTGATTGGTCATCATAACATCCAATTGCACCTCCCCAGGTCGCTCGATTATTTTCAAATTCACAATTTGACACATAAACTGTAATAACCGGATTCGTTTCATCCGAATTACGAATTTGTACAGCTCCACCTGAAGAAGACAATGCTGTATTGCGAAGAAACGAACAATTAATGATGGCTGATGGTGTTTCAGTGTTGTAAATGGCACCACCTCGACTGTCCAGTGCTGAATTATCCATAAAAACGCAACTATCTATTAAGGCGCCGCTCGCTGTGTTATTATAAATAGCCCCAGCTAAATTTTCTGCCACGTTGTTGGAAAAGCTGCAATGTTTTATTGTCCCTGTCCTGGAATTCATATAAATACAACCTCCTGAACGTCCTCTGTTTCGATCAAATGAGCAATTGGTAATCGAAATACCACTTGCACCTGTTCCACGCGGATACAAAGCTGCGCCAAAATATCCGTAGTTCTGAGTGAACGAGCAGTTACGAATGGTTGGAGCACCATAAGTGAGTATACCTCCTCCGCGTCGATCATCCCCCGAACCGGCAGCAGGTTCCGTGTTACCATTTCTAAATGTTATACCATCAATAAGGGTCGTCGAAGTAATAGTGTCCGTCAACCACATGACATGCCTTGAATTATCACCTCGATTCATAATAAAATCATCGTCGATATCATCACCATTATGATCACCTGACAAAATTGTTTCGTTCGTTAGCCAATCTCGTTGGCTTAAATCAGTTTCTGTACCGTTAAAGCCTCCATACAATTCGATATCTGTCAAGAATTGAAAGTATGCGTCAACCGTATCCCCGTCAATCGCAGGCGTATATGTACCGGCTGCAATCCAGACTCGATCACCGATGGAAGCATTTGATAAAGCTGATTGAAGATTGGTATAAGCATCACTCCATGAAGTTCCGTCATTTGCTCCTGTGGCAGCATGGTTTACAAAGACCTGAGCCATAGAAAACTGAGGAAGGCACCAGATAATTACAATCAAACTGAGTAAAAATAAATTTTTCATAATTTTCTTTTTGGGAATTTTCAATACACTCAATATAATGCTTTTCTATATCAAGTTAGATTTTTATTAATTTTTTTATACTTATCCCATCCCTTTGAGCAATCCGAATATAATAGACTCCATTTTCAAGAAGTTTTATGAACTCCAGGTTCGCATGGCCGGCAACCTGCGTAATTTCGGAATCATACAATAAGGCACCTGATGAGTTAAAAAGTGTTATCCGGGCATTGGCTGGTACATTTCTCAGGTATACAACACCGGATGTGGGATTGGGATACATGACAACGTCTTGAATCCAAGTTAATTCTTCAACTGACGAGGCACTATCCTGTTGGCATTCCAACAAATCGGAATTCAAAAAGTGATACATTTCAATCTGAAGCAATTGCTCGGGAGAAAAATGATCCCGGCAATTCTTCCTTGAATAAGACATTAAATTTCCCGTATCAGGATCATATGGCATTTCATTTGGATCAAGAATCGTACCGGTATATACACATGAAGAGTTGACAATATCTGAAGATAATCGCGGGTCTGCCGGTGTATCACAAAATAGGTCGCCCGAAGAAGTGCAGTTCGAGCCATTTACCAACTCTACACCATGGCTGGTTGAATGTGTGTGCAAGAGAGAAAATAAATGCCCGAGCTCATGGGCAAGTGTGCTACCATTCGTTGAGCAACCATTATCCATAATGAGCCGCTGCTTAATATCATAATTGTAGGCATATCCGCAAAGATCATCTCCATTTTCCCGTTGCAAAATGGGAGCAAAGTAAATATTGATTGCACCGGATTGATCATGTATATCGCAAATCGTTTCATCCACATTTTTTATGAACGTGACATAATTATTATCAAAAATATAGTTTACCCGGCCGCAATGTATAAATTCAATGTTCGATCCTTCAAACAAATTATTCACGATCTCCAACTCATTAAATACGTGAATAGAATCTATTGCAAATGCCCCATTATTCGCCGCTATGATGTGGAATTTTATTGGAACATAATCGTAAAATGATGCATGCGAAAATTGCATATTTTGCGCTTCATCAATCAATCTTCTTGTTGAATGTTGCTCCTCAAAATCAACTCCACAAACGGCGACAGTTTGTCCGAATATAGATGGCTGAACAATGGCGAAAATGCCAGCGATGATTATGGATTTGAATATAGATGATTTCACAATGTCATCGAAGTTTAGATGGTACGGAAATTGCTTGAATTCGTTTAGCAATTTAATAAAAAGTAATGAAACAAGATTGCCACTTGAAATGTAGAATCTGAATGGATCCGCCCTACGTCTTTCAAATTCCGATAATTCGTAGTCCGGTCAAGAATCACTGACCAAAATCATCTCTACAAATTACTTTTATCATTCATTTAGATCTGACATCATATTATCTATGTAGAAACGTTTATTGCTAATCAATGCTGCAGATACACAATCAAAATATAGTGCGGCCTGAAGGTCAATATTTGAAAACACCCTCAAAAAACACAACATGACTGACTCTAAAAAGAAGCGTTATTCCAAGCTACCTAAGCAACTGCGACTTATCATACAGAAAGCCAATGAAATGGAGCTGGAATGGCAGAAAGAACTTGATAAAGTGCACCCCATCTACAACAAAAGTGGGCGTAATCTAGTGCATTACCTTGCTTTTCGTTCGTTTGATATCGATGAATTGCAAGCTGAACTGAGAGACCTGGGACTTCCCTCTTTGACCAATATAGAAGGGCATGTGATGAGAAGCTTGATCAATCTGCATCAAATTCTTGAATCACTTGCCGGCAAAAAAATCACCTTGGGGGCCAAGGGCTATATCACTGTTAAAAAAAGTGATAAAGTACTCCGAAAAAACGCGAAATTACTTTTTGGATACCGGTCCAAAAAGAGAAGTACACGCATCATGGTTACGTTGCCCAATACTGCAGCTCCGGATGTAAAATTTGTCAACAAACTGATTAAATCAGGAATGAATTGTGCTCGAATTAATTGTGCCCATGACGATGTTGACACATGGACCCATATGATTGAAAATGTGAAGTCAGAGAGCTTGAAACTTAAGCGTAAATGTAAAATAGCGATGGACCTTTCCGGACCAAAATTACGCACTGGCGCTATGATCGAAGGGCCCAAAGTCATTCACATCAAGCCCAAGCGCGATGATCGTGGAAATGTCATTCAACCTGCCTGGATTTGGATAGCACCTCCTGATATTATGCCACCACCAAATGTTGATATACCCGTCATGTTGCCCGTCGATGAGCGATTATTTTCTAAAATAAAGCGAGACAGCAAGATATCTTTCGTTGATTCAAGGGGCAAAAAATGTAAAATATTCATCGAACGTAAAGAAGGCAAAGGTATGTGGGGATTATGCACATCTTCTGCCTATCTCGAAACGGGCACAGCAATTACGCTCAAACATTACAAACAAAGTGGACGTGAAAAAAGTCGTATTGGCGAAATTCTTCCAAAACAGCAGTTTATCACCCTTTTTACAGGGGATACGTTGTTGTTGCACAAAGACACCAGACCTGGCGAAACAACACAATATAATGACGATGGCCGCTGTATTGCTCCAGCTCATATTGCATGCACGCTACCTCAGATATTTAATGATGTAAAAGCAGGCGAACCTATCTTTTTTGACGATGGTAAAATCGAAGGTGTCATTGAACAAGTTTCGCCTGAAGAGCTTAAGGTTAAGATTTTGCTGGCCAAGGACAAAGGTTCCAAACTCAAAGCAGATAAAGGAATAAATCTTCCCGAAAGTAAATTAAATGTACCTGGCCTAACCAACAAAGATTTAGTCGATCTCAATTTCGTGGCCGGTCACGCTGATGTGATTAATTATTCTTTTGTGAATAGTTCAGATGACGTCAAATCGTTGCAAAAAATATTAAATAAAAAAGAATCTAAGGCAGGCATAATTCTCAAAATAGAAACACAGCAAGCCTTCAATAGACTGCCGTCCATATTACTCACAGCCATGCGTACACACCCTGTTGGTGTCATGATTGCTCGTGGTGATTTAGCCATCGAGATCGGATGGAAGAACTTTCCTACGATCCAACAAGAAATTATGCGCATATGCGAAGCGGCTCACATTCCGGATATCTGGGCTACGCAAGTCCTCGAATCACTAGCCAAAAAAGGCACCCCTTCCAGGGCAGAAATTACGGATGCGGCCATGGCGCAACAAGCCGAATGCGTCATGCTCAACAAAGGGTATTATATTCTGAAAGCCGTAAAAATGCTAGATAAAATATTACGTCGAATGCAGCGATTTCAGCAAAAATCCGCCGTCGTATTGCCGAAACTTGACAAAGCACATAAACTTCACTTATCGCATCGTGCCTTTGATGTGTGACGCGATAATCGCTGATCGACGTTAAGGAAGAGATTTCTTTTCTTTTTTTCTCTGTTCCTTCATTAATTGTTTTTCCTGCTTTTTAAAATAGCGACGGAACAAGAAGTTTTCGCGCATCGCCTCCATATTTTCGGTAAATAGCTCCGTGCCATTATTTAAGTTCTCCATTGTCAATTTTAGATCCGTAGCTATGGTAGAGTCTTTCAAAATAGCCCCGACTAATCCTTCGTTTAAATTGACTTCATCGATGATTAGTTTTAATTCACTTGTCGTTGACATCAGATCCTTACTGGACTGCTCCAGGTTGTTCAGTATTGGATTTGTTCGCTCACGCACCAGGGTATCCAAACTTTGTGTGATCTTGTTAATTTGTTGTTCAAATGTTGTATCGTGTAATAAATAACCCAATACGCCTTTTCCCTCATCAATTTTTTTCAAACTCGTCTGAAACTGGTCAGAAAGCATATTCAGATGTCGCGTCGTGCGTCTTAAGTTGGCCATGGATAAACGCAAATTAGCCGCCATGAGCGAGTCATTAATAAGGGCATAAAGACTGCCTTTACCTTCATTGATATCCTGGACGATTTCGAGTAGGTTATAACTCAAAAGAGCAATATTTTCATTGGTCTGACTCAATCGCACCATCATGTCCTCTGTTTTAACCCGCGAATAAGAACTGATCACATCACCATCTTCGACAGACTCAGGACCGCCTTCTCCGGGACTTATATTGACAATCATATTTCCAACTAATCCGTCTGATCCAATACTGGCTACCGCATCTTTCTTCAAAAACTCCTTCACCTTTCGTTCCAGCACCATATCTACACGCAAGGTTGAATCATTCACAATGACAATATCCCGGACACTGCCAACATTAATGCCGGCGTATCGAACATTATTACCCGGTTTTAATCCATTTACATTATGGAAGATCGAACTCAATTGAAAGGTGGACCCAAATAAATTTTCCTGACTCCCGATATTGTAGACCGCAAACATAAACACCAACAATGTCGCTAAAACAAAAAATCCTAATCGGGTAATATTTCTCTTTTCCTTTTTCATGATTGACGTGCTTGAACTTCTTTAAAAAAAGCTTTTATTTTTGGATCGTTCGATTTTGAGAGTTCTTTATAGGTGCCTTCGGCATAATTAATTCCATCGATCAGAATAATCATCCGATTAGAAATTACCCGACTACAGTCCATATCATGGGTAATGATTAATGAGGCTGTATTAAAATCACGTTGAATTTTCAATATGAGTTGGATAATCTCATTGGACGTGATGGGGTCTAACCCACTGGTGGGCTCATCATATAAAATAATTTTTGGACGAAGGATCAATGTCCGTGCCAATGCCACACGTCGTTGCATCCCTCCGGAAAGTTCAGCTGGAAGCAAATCAATTGCATACTCAAGGCCCACATTTCTGAGTGCATCCCGAATCAGGTCTTCTTCATCAAAGCCTTTCATACGCTCTGCATGGCGCCGCAGTGGAAATTGTAAATTTTCTCGCACTGTCATGGAATCATACAAAGCACTGCCTTGAAATAAAAAGCCCACCTCCGTGCGTATCTCATCCAATTCATCATGATCCATGTCGGGAATGGATTTATCCAAAACAAACACCTCTCCTTCATCTGCTTCTATAAGTCGAACCAGACATTTAATTAGTACTGATTTTCCGGAACCGGATTTTCCAAGGATGACCACATTTTCATTGGGAAACAAATCCATATCTACACCGCACAAAACGTGATTCGTCCCAAACGATTTTTTGAGACCCCGGATTCTAATTAGCGCGCGCCTTTCACCTCTATTTGAAATTCCTGATGTGGCTATGTCACCTGCTATGGTCATCTGAATGTTTAAATTTCATAAAATATATCAGCAATTAATACGGCAAGAAAATCGATAATGAACAACAATAAACTGGCTAGCACCACAGCAGTATTCGCTGCCCGACCAACACCCTCAGTACCTTTTTTGGAATAATATCCTTTGTAGCATCCCACCAAACCGATGACAAACCCAAAGAAGAACGTTTTAATCGTTGCCGGCATGAGATCACCAAAATCCAAGCCTTCGAAAACCAGGCTAAAATAAAGTTGCATACTCACATCCCCTTTGATATTCTCCACCAAAAAAGAACTGAAGAGTCCGATGGCATCTGCTGAAATCACTAATAAAGGAAGCATCAATGTGGTTGCCCAAATCCGGGTTACGACCAGGTATTTAAATGGGTTGGTACCTGAAACTTCCATGGCATCAATTTGCTCCGTCACGCGCATCGATCCTAATTCTGCTCCAATACCGGAGGCGATTTTCCCTGCACAAATAAGTGCTGTAACCACCGGACCTATCTCTCTAATAATGGCAATACTAACCATCCGGGGCATATAAGAAACTGCTCCAAATTCCAGCATAGTCGGTCTGACTTGCAAAGTCAGGACCAATCCCATAATAAATCCTGTTGTGAGCACAAGGAGTAAGGAATTTACACCTATGATAAAGCACTGACGAAGTAATTCTTTCAGTTCAAATGGCCGTTTAAAGGCCTCACGAAAAAAACGAATGGCAAACAGAGAAACACTACCCGTTTGGTCGAGGTAATTCAAAACCGTTTTGGAGATGCCGTTCATAAGTCAATTTATCTCCTCTATACAACTAACGTGTCGCACAAGAGGTCATTTTCCATCCCATCTAACAAATGGGTGTTAAAGTTTTAAAACAAGGCCGACCGCTTCCTTTTATCAATGGAAGCGGAGACCATTGCAACTGACTTTTTCGTACATAAAAATGGGCATAACCGCATCAGCTGACGACCTATTTGTCTTCGTCCTCAGTGCTGATTAATTCCTTTTACTAAATTCGATCTCCCTCATTCATAAACCTATGATAAAGGTTAATAATAGTGATGATTTAGATCACTTCTCCGGCTTGTATACAGGCTTAATTTCGTATTCGACGAACGATAAATTATTAACCAAATTTCATAATATCTATTCTATGAAAAATAATATTTTAAGTTTCTTATTCCTGCTGGCGGCAACAGCAATTTACGCACAGGCCGGACACATCATGCAAGGAATAGGACCAGTGAATATGTCAATGGGTGGAGCTGCGACAGCTCAACCGGTGGATATCAACGGCCCATTGCATTGGAACCCCGCTGCCATTTCTGTTTTTGATCAAAAAACCTTGTCTTTTAGCGCCGGGTTGTTCTTTTCTTCACCCGAATTATCTTCTACAGTACCGACGCCCAATGGGCCTTTTAGCGGTGTAACTGAAGATGACAGGGGAAGTTCAATCTTACCTTCAATAGCTATGGTCTTTGGAAAAGCAGAAAGCCCACACACTTTCGGTATTTCAGCTTTTGGCATTAGTGGATTTGGGGTGACTTTTCCGGAAAGCATGACAAACCCTATCAACATGCCACAAAACATGGGCGGATTCGGACATATTGAATCTGATTACCAGGTATTGCAAGTTGGATTAACCTATGCCTATCAATTGAATGATTATTTGAGCATTGGTATAGCGCCAACGATTAACTACTCCGCACTCGAAATACAGCCCAATCCGCTGGCATCACCAAGTATGACATTGGGGTATCCAAACAGTGAACAAGCCAGTGCTATAGGCTTTGGAGGGCAAGTTGGGATTTTCTTCAATTCTGCAAGTGGGCTTAAATTAGGTGCGTCCTACAAATCACCTCAGTTCTTCTCTGACTTTGATTTCGACAACACCTATCTCGATGGATCCGTGGCACCCAACATAAAATTCCAAATGGACTATCCCGCAATTTTCTCAGCAGGTATAGGTTATTCAATTGATATGTTTGACCTGGCACTGGATTATCGATTTGTTGACTATGAAAATACCGCCGGATTTGAAAGGAGTGGTTGGACACCTACCGCCTCCGTAGCCGGATTTGGCTGGGAAAATATTTCAATCATATCTGCAGGTATCCAATTCAACGGAATCGAAAGCCTTCCATTGCGATTGGGATATACATATAGTTCTAACCCCATTACCGAAGATCTGGTCTTTTTCAATTCTCCTGCAACAGCAATAATAAAAAATGCATTCCAGTTTGGCGTAGGATATGAAGCCAGTGACAAATTCACGGTAAATGCAACTTATCATTATGGTACCAGTGGCGGTTCAACTTCCGGACAATTACTGAACCCAATGTTAATCAATGAATCCGACCCACTCGGTAAAGTACCCGGTAGTGAAATCTCTTATGAAATGACGACTAGTATGGTCATGCTGGGGATTAATTACACGTTTATGAAATAGTTTGTTTGGTTGATAAGTTGCTAATGGATTTTTAGCCATCCGCTTCCTTGCGGATGGCTTTTTTATTGTACAGAATGATGACCAAAATCATGTTATTCCACGACGGTTCTCATTGATTTTAAAATCCTTATGGCTTAATATATTGATGCGATGGTCTATAGCATCATAGCAACTTAAAGCGTCGTCAGGTAGCTCTGGTGATTTGATTGTAGACATGCACACATGGAAAATTTAAATCTGACCAATATGAACGTATTAAATGAAAACATCGAACGCGAATGCTGTCCGGTTTTTCATCCTGAAAAATGGGACAATAAGACATTTCATTGGGACCACAAACCCTTTATTCTCTCTTCTGTACCGACACTATTTCACATTCCATATCCTCCAATGATCGGAAATAGAATAACCAAGATGATGGAAAAGGCAGAAGATTCCCGAAAATTGGCAATGAATAAAGAAGACATACTATTACTTTTTACCGACCCCAATCCATTTAAATCAGAAATATATCTGTCGGTAGCCGGTGAAGTCCCAAATGCTAAAAACACTTCCATAACCGGTACATTTAAAAGCAAAGTATTTGATGGTCGCTATAACCAGACCCCCAAATTCATGAAACAAATGAAATTCGATCTGAACACGCAAGGATTTCAAATCAATAATTTTTATGTGCACTATGCATATTGTCCTCGTTGTTCAAAAGAAATGGGACATAACTATATGATCCTCATTGCTGAAATCTGCAATGAGCACTCTGAAGAACTAATTTATGATAATAGTTTCAAATTGGAAACATATAGTTTTGTTTAATAAAATTTCACATTGCAATTTAATCGAACTGTCGTCATTTAGTTTAATATAAATACCTAATTCATATGAAAAAGAAAAGAGCGTTGGGATTTCGTATGCTAGTGGGCATTGGTATTTTACTAACCATACTCCTTTTACTTGGCCAATCATTTAGTTTAATTAATTATAAATTAACTGTATCAATGGGCCTGCAAGAATCTGCCGAAGAGATCACTACACTCGGTATCGCCTGGGCCAAAGCGTTTGCATTGGGTGATACGCTCATCTATATACCACTATTAATTGCAGGAATTTTCGGCGTAATAAAGCATAAAAATTGGGGATTTTATACATTCTTTGCCGCCCTGGCCATTTCCGCATATTGGCCCGTAGTCAATTTAGCTGCTATTTACATCGGTCGGAATGAAATAAATTTGCTTCCTGAAAAATATATCTCTTTCACTATTCTGTTGCCCCTCATTACATTGTACGGTCTTTGGGGGATGTGGTATTTAGCCGCAAACAAGGGCACACTATTAAAATGATAAAAAAAGGATATAATAATTTGTAGTTACCTGGAAATTGCATAGGCCTTGATCCTTCGCCTGGCTATTTATTTCAACAAATGCCATTTATAACCTTTATATTTGAAAGGCCTGTCAGCATTATTCTTTAAAATTCCTTTTACTAATTTAGACTAAATCGTATGACTACTTCACAGATTTCTTCAGGATTTGATGTAGAATTGCAACTCGGAGCGAATTGGTTTCGGTCCGCGCTCAACTTATTAAACGATAAAGGTCTATTGGGGCCTCCGGGAATTCCAATCGTCATTATTGATGTTCAAATATCATTTGAGCCCAATGCAGATTTACAAATTGATGTACTCGGATTGCCGGACCCCGTATTGGCTACTGCAGAACTTAGCGCAGACGGCACAGAGCTGATCATTGCTACAAATATTCCACAAATACCTCCACGTACAATACCATTTTCGGCGCTCAAAAATCTGGCTGAACCTCCTGTTTTAGTCAAACGCCCTGGTGATGCTAATCACGATCCTGCAATTATTTTACTCGCAAATTTGAATATACATGCTGAACCTCAAAAGGAAGAACCTCTACCCCCAGGCGATTTTTTACCCAGGGGAAATGCGGATGATGCACAATCGTTTTTACCAATCGGAAAAGACATCGCATTTGGCCTTGGAAAAACTACCCTGGATCGATTTGGAAATAACATCTGGCATACCAACCTGAGAGCGGATGACGGATCGCATCCATTACCGGATGAAGACAATAAGCGCGGCACCTGGTCCAAGGTTACCATGAATTCGAATAATGGTGAGATTCGAATTAAACTAGAAGGTGATATACCCATTGATTCACCAATCATCGATATTGTACCGGACCCTCACGTAACTATTACCCTAACACTCACCCCAACAATTATAGACGGCAAGCTAAACTTTAGCATCGTCCCGGATACGGATGTCGACACAGGTTTACTCGGTGATATTTTTGGCGCAATAACAGGAGGTATTGCAGGAGGATTGATTGGATTTATTGTCGGATTAATAACTGGCGGAATCCTCTCCGCCGTTTTAATCGGCGTTTCAATTGGAGCAGTTATTGGAGTAATCGTGATAGAAGTGGCAGAGGTCATAGTCGAAGGAATTGTTCAAAAACAAATAAAGGCCAAACTGAATGGAGAACCTATGGACGATATTCTATGTTGTGAAGGTGGTGTTGTTCGGATTGCAACACCTGACAGTGACCAAGCCTTCGATCTTTCGTTTCTCGACTCCATTCCTACTTCCATTCCGATTCACACCGCTTTTCCGGAAGACGAGAAACTCTATAAACAGAGTTTATTGGTCACATCAGTTTATGATGAATTCACCGTCGATTCTGATGGGTTTGCCGTCGCCGGTTTAAGCAGCACCGCAGAAAAATTCCAACCCCAGGTCGTTTCAATTGCAAGCTTTAATTATACCGGAGACACACTTACCTCCATTACCTATGAGCGCACAGGAGGGGCGCAACAAGAACTGCTAATCGATGAAGTATTTGATCGGATTGGTAGCGGTGAGTTGGAAGCACCATTTAAAATATTTCAAAACCCGGAAGACGCTTCCTTGCGCATAGCAGAAGGAAAATTAGCATGTGTTTGTCTTAAGCCCGTAGCCATACGGCAGGAAGCCACAGTTGTCAATGAAATCGAATTCGAAGGGGGACAACGGATAAAGGTGAAAGATGCTATTGCCTTGCAAGATGCGGCAGGAATCGTAGTAACGGGCTATCAGCTGATACATCCCAAAGACTACAACGCTTATTACCGAGCCAAGGCTGATTTCTTTTTGGATAATAACTTTGAAAGTCTGCCTAAGATTTCAAATTAATCGATCAGTAAGAGATTCAGATCCTCAATATCCTATGTTGTATACAGGCAAAAAAGGCATCACACTTCATCAATTTTGGAATTAATGAAGATCACCGTGATGCCTCACCGAACATCGCATTACCATACCCTTTAGCAGTCATCATATTGAATTTGAGAGCGGACAACACAACGTATTGCCCTCGTCATGATTTAAAATCTGAAGACCATTGACTGCTTCCAGGCCTTTGCGCGTAGATCAGTCCATAAAACCGACATAGATTTACTCAAATGCGCTTAATTGAAACGAATCTTCTTTATCGAGCTAATTACTTTTTATCTCAAGTAATAAATATTTAAAATTAGGCTCTTAATTATTCATAGCTCTTTGATCGAGAAATTTGTTCAATAAATCAGGAACTTTTTCAAAAGCCGCAGCTAAACCTTTGTTGGTTTTTACTGACATAAATGTAATATCATCGTTTCTTGACACCAGGAATCCGATTGGCTCGATTCCCATTCCGGCTCCTAATCCGGCACCTTCTCCATGACCACTTTTTGGAACATCGCCTTCACCGCTGCCGGTTCCGAATCCCATACCTACCCTGATTACAGGGATACAGTTGAATTCACCTAACATGAAGGGGTCACCAATTACAGTTTCTGATTTCGCTTCTTTTTTCATGAAATCAGTTACATCCGTTAACATTTTTTCTACAGGAACTTCCATGATTAAACTTTTTAAGGTTAAGAAATAAATACTATCAAACAATCGCCTTTAATATTCTCCAAAGTCTGTTTTCTAAAATTATAGTGAGTTCGACGTCTCCTTTGTAATTAATTTGCAAGGGTGTCTTTCGTGTCGATAAAAAACAGAATAAAGGATACAAATAGCTATTTAAAATATAATCATCCGTGTCTATATTGAGTCGAAATTTTTGAATGGAGCAAGATTTTAATACTCGGATTCCTTTTTTAATATATCGACTCCATTTTATCTTTGATGGTCGTTTGTCCTTTGGCGGGTCAATTTGCTTCTGACCGGAAGCATGTAATGGATAAAAATCTTTTTTCCAAAAAAATGATTTCACCCGTACGACAATGTCCCCGGGAATTCCAATAATCTGCGCTCGTGCCAATCCGTACCAGATTATTCCATATGTATTTGTTTCCGTATCGAATACCAAGCGCATGGGTGCAATTAGTAGCCATACGATGATCACAGGAAGCAGTAGCAATAGGATAAGTGTTATCATAGGCTTTACTTTAATGAGATAATAAAGCTTTTTTGGCCAATTACCAACGACCGATGTTATACATAATCATGACAAATGTCATTAAAGTGGGCAGTGGACAGTAGACAGTGGGCAGTGGACAGTAGACAGTGGGCAGTAAGCAGTGGACAGTTGGCAGTAGACCATCCTTCGCTGTCACCTACGCTAAAGCTCCGGCGGGTAAGCCGTATGCAGTTGGAGTTGTAGTTGTAGTTGTAGTTGCTGTTGCAGTTGCAGTTGCAGCTGAGATTGCAGTTGCCGTTGAAGTTGAAGTTGTATTTACGGTTGAGATTGAACTTGCAGTTGAAGTTGAAGTTGAGGTTGAGATTGAGATTGAGATTGAGATTGGTAATATTACCTAAATATTTGATTAATCTCCTGGAGTTTAGATTGCCCGGGACAAAGTTCTTCTTTTTCCAATTTATTGAGCGGCTTATCGACGGTGCCCATCATATCATGGAGGTCTTTACTCTGAGGATCGATATACAGCAGACCAGTTAATATTTGGCCTTTGGATTTCGTTTGGTGTAACCGATTCAATGTATCAAATCGATTACATGGATCCCAATCCGGTGCAAGCTTATTCAAATGAATTTTCGATCCATCATATAATTCGACACTGGCTGAAGAGCCTTCCGGATAATCTACTTTAATCTCATCTTGCTCCGGAACAAAATCCAATGCCGATGTTTCTTCAATATGCGCCCTGACATGCGAGTAAGATTTTGTTGAACCTACATTATTATTAAATGTAACACATGGCGATATGACGTCCAGGAATGCAAATCCGGGGTGCGATATAGCCGCCTTGATCAAAGGTACGAGCTGTGACTTGTCACCAGAAAAACTTCGTCCGACAAAAGTGGCATTCAATTCTAAGGCCAACCCAGTAAGATCAATGGCAGGATATGGGTTAGTGGCACCACCTTTACTTCTCGACCCAAAATCCGCTGTTGCCGAATGTTGCCCTTTGGTGAGCCCATAACAGCCATTATTCATGACGATATATACCATATTAATATTCCGGCGAATCGCATGGATAAATTGCCCCATCCCTATGGCTGCCGTATCGCCATCTCCTGAAACACCTAAGTAGATTAAATTTCGATTAGCCATATTGGCTCCTGTTGTGATCGAAGGCATACGACCATGCACCGAATTAAATCCGTGCGAATTACTTAGAAAATATGTAGGTGTTTTTGAAGAACACCCAATTCCTGATAATTTAGCCAGGCGATGTGGCTCCAGTGATATTTCATAGCAAGCCTGAACGATGGCTCCACTAATCGAATCATGACCGCAGCCGGCACAAAGTGTCGAAATAACACCTTCATAATCAGCTTTGACGTACCCTACCCTATTTTTCTTTAACGCAGGATGATGAAATGTAGGTTTTACGTATGACATGTATAATTTATTTTATTATTTCCTGAACACTAATCACGACTACTATTAACTGGCATTTTATCAACGATCTGCTCTTTTATAGTATGTGCCGTGATAGGCATTCCATCGTAGTTTAATACAGAAATTAATCGTTGCGGATTGATGTCTAACTCATTAATTATTAGGGAGCGAAATTGTCCATCTCTATTTTGTTCTACGACGATCACATAATCATGGTCTGCAAAAAACTGAACTACTTTTTTATGAAATGGGAAAGCTCTGACACGAATCGAATCAATGATAATATCCTCTTGCTCCAGTAATTCCATGGCTTCAACTGCCGCGTAGGTCGTTGTCCCGAAAAATAGGAGTCCTAACTTGCTTTTATTTTCAGACTGATAAATTTCCGGTTCAGGAACCAGGTTTTTCGCCGTTTCCCATTTTTGACTGAGTCGATCTACATTTCTCAGGTATTCTTCACCCAATTCAGTGTATTTGGCATATTCATCATGTGAGGTGCCGCGCGTAAAATAAGAGCCTTTGGTTGGATGTGTTCCTGGAATCGTCCGGTATGGAATGGCATCACCATCCACATCAAGATAACGACCAAAGCGATCAGTCATTTCTTCGAGTTCTTCAGCGCTCAACACTTTTCCTAAATCATATTTGCGATCATCATCCCAAGCCATAGGAGGTGACAAGTGATTATTCATACCTAAATCCAAGTCGGAAATCAACATGACCAAAGTCTGCAAACGATCGGCAAGGTCAAATGCCTGGGCGGTCAGTTCAAAACACTCTGCAGGATTACTTGGAAATAATAAAACGTGTTTTGTATCACCATGTGATGCATAGGCTGATGATAAAATATCAGCCTGTTGGGTTCGTGTAGGCATTCCCGTAGACGGACCGCCACGTTGGACATTAATCAGGACCACCGGTATTTCTGCAAAATAGGATAAGCCGATAAACTCATTCATCAACGACACGCCCGGTCCACTGGTCGACGTAAAAGCACGAGCGCCATTCCATGTTGCTCCAATGACCATCCCGATAGCTGCCAATTCATCTTCTGCCTGGAGAAAAGCATATTTTTTCTTTCCTGTTTCCGGATCCACACGCAACTTCTGACAATACGATTCAAATGCCTTTGCTACAGAAGTTGATGGTGTGATCGGATACCAGGCCATGACGGTGGCGCCGGCATAGATAGCACCTAATGCACAGGCCGTATTTCCATCAATCATAATGGCATCATTTACCAGATCAGTTTTTTTGACACGGACCGGAAGTGGAAATGAATAATTTTCTTTTACATAGTTAATTCCTAATTCAAGGGCCTGGTAATTTGGTGGAATAAGTTTTGGTTTACGTTGAAATTGTTCTGCGATAGTTTCTTTTATCACATCAATATCCATATCGAGTAAAGTGGCAACTGCTCCAACATAAATTATATTTTTAAATAATTGCTGTTGTCGCGGAGAAGCATAATGATCCATGGCTAATTGGATCATCGGAATTCCGATATAATTAATATCGGCACGTTGCAAATCTTTGTGCAACGGTTTACTGCTATCATAAACGAAATAGCCTCCTGACCGGACACGTTCAATATCGCGTTTTTGACTTTGTGGATTTACACCGACGATAATATCAATTGCTTCACGGCGTCCTAAATACCCTTTCTCACTAATCCGAACTTCATACCAGGTCGGCAGACCTTGAATATTTGATGGGAAAATATTTTTAGGCGAAACAGGAATTCCCATTCGGAATAGCGACTTGGCGAATAAATCATTAGCTGATGCCGATCCTGTACCATTTACATTGGCAAAACGGATGACAAGGTCGTTAATAATTGGGTTGTTATTATCCTTACTCATATGCTTTCGTCACGTTGTATAAATATTTCTGCATATCCCATGCCGCTGTGGGGCATCGTTCTGCACAAAGACCACAATGCAGGCAAACATCTTCATCCTTTATCATAATACGTTTTGTGGGCAATTCTTCAGAAACATATAAATCTTGTGTATGATTATCTGCAGGAACACTCAGTCGCCGGCGCAACTCGTCCTCTTCTCCGTTCAAAGCAAAAGTGATACAGTCAGTTGGACAAACATCGACACATGCATCACACTCGATACATAAATTAGTGGTAAAAACCGTTTGTACATCACAATTGAGACAACGTTGCGCTTCTTTAAAGCCAATAACCTGTTCAAAACCCAATTCGACTTCGACTTTTCTATTGGATAAGGTCTTCATTTTATCTTCATGAGGGACCAGATATCGCACGTCATCAGCTATATAATTATCGTACGTCCATTCGTGAATTCCCATTTTCTGACTGACCAAATTAGTCATTGGATCTAACCGATTGTGGACGCTTTCACCTGTACAAAAACGGTCAATTGATATAGCCGCCTGATGACCATGAGCCACTGCCGTTATGACATTTTCCGGGCCAAAAGCGGCATCGCCACCAAAAAAGACATGTGGCAGCGTAGATTGAAAGGTGATTTTATCTAATACAGGCAAATCCCATTTTCCAAATTCGAGTCCAAGATCACGTTCGATCCATGGAAATGCGTTATCCTGCCCGATGGCTATGATGACATCATCTGCCTCAATAAATACATCCGGCTCTCCGGTAGGTATTAGCGAACGACGACCATTTTCATCATACTCTGCTCTTACCCTGCTGAAGATGACCCCGGTGAGTTTACCATTTTCAACCACAAATTCTTTAGGTGGCATGTTATTTAATATGGTAATGTCTTCCCGTTCGGCATCTTCAATTTCCCAGGCAGAAGCTTTCATGTCTTTTCTGGGACTGCGAACCACTACGGTCACTTCTTCACCGCCAAGGCGTTTCGATGTACGACAACAATCCATAGCCGTATTACCACCTCCGAGCACAATGACTTTCTTCCCAATCTTATCAATGTGTTCAAATGCCACTCCGGCCAAATATTCGATTCCAATTTGAACGTGGTCTTTCGCTTCTTCAAAACCCGGGATGCTCAATGGTCTTCCTTTTGGTGCGCCGGTACCGACAAAAACCGCATCATAGTTTTTATCCAACACTTCTTTCATACTCTCCACATATGTGTTGAAATGTGTATGTACACCCATATCAAGGATATAATCCACTTCTTCATCAAGCACTTCAATCGGCAGACGAAATGCAGGAATCTGCGTACGCATCATCCCACCGCCTTTATTCCATTCGTCATAGAGATGAATTTCATATCCTAAAGGTGCCAGGTCCCGGGCTACTGTCAGCGAAGCAGGGCCACCTCCAATCAAGGCGATACGTTTGCCATTCATTGGAAACGGACCTTGTGGCATAAGGTGTTTTACTTCCCCTTTATTGTCCGCTGCTACGCGCTTGAGGCGGCATATTGCCACGGGTTCTTCTTCCACCCTTCCCCGGCGACAAGCAGGCTCGCATGGTCGATCACATGTGCGACCCAAGACACCGGGAAACACATTCGACTCCCAATTGATCATGTATGCCTCTGTATAATGCTCTGCCGCAATCAACCTGATATATTCAGGCACCGGTGTATGTGCGGGGCAAGCATATTGGCAATCCACCACCTTATGGAAATACTCCGGATCCTTAATATTCGTAGGTTTCACGACATAGAAGTTTGAAAGCAAAGTAAAGGCAAGCAGGAATTCATCTTCATCATACGTGTCATTTAATAAGAACTAAATATAGCAGATAGATCGATATTTCGATACTCTTACCATATATATCTCCACTTTCTTCTTCATTACGCCATTCCCGGTTTATAGATCGACCTGCATGCACTTGTATAAATATGTTCCGTTCAATAAAAATTTGTAGCTTTAGTTGAGCACATAATCAACAGTCTTATCCAATTAATATGAACAGATATCTGATGCAAAAATTACTTCCAATCACATGCATGATCTTGTTTTTATTGCAAGCATGCACGACAAAGAATAATGCCGGGGACATTGAAAAATGGAAACAGGAAATAATTGATATAGAGAAAGAATTTAGTGATTTGTCAAAATCAAAAGGCATTCACGAGGCCTTTCTTACCTATGCCGCTGAAGATGCCGTACTCATGCGTGCGAATAAACTCGTCATCGGCAAAAAAGCAATTGAGTCGAGATTTGCCAAGCAAACGGGAATAGAGGACGTCACCTTAACATGGACTCCTGATTTCGTCGATGTTGCCAGTTCCGGAGACCTTGGCTATACCTATGGTCACTACACATTTACTTCTAAGGACACTGCCGGCATTCGACAATCTGAAAGTGGTGTGTTTCATTCAGTTTGGAAAAGGCAAGCTGACGGTAATTGGCGTTTTGTCTGGGATTGAGTCATTTTATCAAAACCTTATTTATGTCAATCCGCAATTCACATGTGAATCAAATATCGTTCTCAAAAATAATTTGCCTCACCCTCTTTATCGTTGCCGCGGGTTGTGGAATTGATCATTCTTCTGAACAAAAAACCGGTCTTTCTTCCGAAGACATCGTACAAATAAGAGCAATTAATAAAACCTATACCCAAGGTTGGATGGATGCTGACGAAGAAAAGGTATTGGGATTGTATGCCGAATCAGCTGTAATCAATCCGAGTGGGCTCTTACCCAAAGAAGGAAAAAAAGCAATTACCGATTTTTGGTTTCCGAATGATAGTTCTTCTACGATCGTTCACAGTTATACTATTGACATCATAGACCTTCAAGGCTCGGGCAACCTTGCTTATTCGTATGAGCATGGAAGGTTATCTTTCACCTACAAAAAAGATGATTTTCAATTAGACCGAACGGCCGATTCTTATGCCGTAACCATTTATGAAAAGGACAGCCTTGGTAGTTGGAAAATCATTAACCGTATCTGGACTGACATGAAGGATTAATTGTGATAATTAAATTGTAAATTAGATGACGACAAATTATTAAAGAAAATCTCTTTTCGCCTGGCATCGATTTTTTGACAACTTACCTATATCAGTCAACATACTGCTTTTGTTAGCTCATTCATCCAAAAGACTCAATACTTCATCACGACATCTTGACTCACTTGGCTTCCCGGCACAAAAGTCCTTACAACTCTCCATCAAATGCGTGAAAAAGCTGTGACGAAGTGAATGACGAGTCGTACGTTAGTTGATTTCGATCCTTTCACGCAATCGCTGGCATACACGCCTCCAATTCCATCAAGATTTACGCATATTTACATCCTCCTTAATCCACAAATAATGAAACATATAACAACACTACTCTTCAGTCTAATGCTCGTCATTTGTTACGTTGTGCCGCAGGCGCAAACAATACCGGATTCCAGTTTATTAACGATAGACCGTATTTTTTCATCCAACGAATTCAGACAACAAAATCAACGACCCATACGATGGATCGAAAACGGCAATGCCTACCTCACTATCGAACGATCTGCTAAAAACGCTGACGAACTCATTCGTTGGGATTGTACGAATCAAAAACGATCCGTATACGTGGCAGCGAACCTACTTAAGGATAATGACAAACAAATTCGGATAGAACAATTCACGCAATCACCTGACGGTAGTAAAGTCCTGATATTTACTAATTCAAGCCGGGTCTGGCGATCCAACACAAAAGGAGATTATTGGGTATATAACAGAACGAATAAATCCTTAAAAAAACTCGGTAAAAAATTCAAGTCCTCCTCCCTGATGTTTGCGAAGTTTTCTTCGGATAATAAATATGTAGCCTACGTTCATGATTTTAATCTATACAAAGAAGATTTCAATTCAGGTGAAATTACCCAGTTGACATTTGACGGCACAGGTGATATTATTAATGGGACATTTGATTGGGCCTATGAAGAAGAATTCGGAAAACGCGATGGATTTTCGTGGAGTCCGGACGCAGGTCATATCGCATTTTGGCAAGTGGATGCGACCGATATTCGCACCTTTTACATGATCAATAATACAGATTCGATCTATTCACGGCCTATACCATTGCAATATCCAAAGGTGGGGCAAGATCCTTCATCAGCCAAAATCGGACTGATCAACTTAGCCAATAACAAAATCGAGTGGATCGCACTGGAGGGCGATGAAAAGCAAAATTATATTCCCGGAATCCAATGGATCAATCGAGACCTCTTACTCATACAGCAATTAAATCGAAAGCAAAACACACTGAAAATTTGGACCTATAAACTGTCCACAAAACGAATAAAACGTGTCTACACAGAAGTCGAAGACACATGGGTTGATCTCAAATATCCTGATATTACAGCCAGCCATTGGGGTGACAACGATTTGCCTATTGTAGATGAAGGAACAGCATTTTTACGATTGACCGAAACACCGGGATGGCGACAAGTATTCAAGGTCAATATTCACAATTCGATTGCTTTGTGCATTACGCCGGGGACATACGATGTTGCTTCAATGCGAACGGCCACCAAAAGAAAATTCTATTTTATTGCCTCGCCGGATAACAGCACACAACGCTATCTATTTGCAACCCATATAAGTGGCAGAAAAAGAATGGAGCGCATCACGCCTCAACATTTTCCCGGCATAAATAACTATAATATATCGCCGAATGGAAAATATGCGATTCACACGCACAGTAGTACGAGTTCTGTTCGTACGGTCCGTCTAATTACTTTGCCGGATCACGAAATTGTCAAAGTTCTGGTAGGGAATAAAAAATATGCAAATAAACTCGCAACGCTGGCCTTACCCAATACGTCATTTACAAAAGTGACGACTGAAAGCGGCCTGGATATAGATGTCCGCATGACCTACCCCATAAATTTCGATCCGGATAAAAAATATCCGGTATTATTCCAGGTATATGGTGAGCCATGGGGTCAGCAAGCGACTGACTCCCCCATCGGTTTATGGGCTATTATGCTTGCACAAAAGGGATTTGTCATCATCGACATGGATAATCGTGGAACGCCCTGTCTCAGAGGCAGTGCCTGGCGAAAATCGATATACCGAAACATTGGCATTATAAACACCAAAGACCAGGCTGAAGCCGCCAAAGAGATTTTAAAATTGGACTACCTGGATAATGAACGTGTTGCCGTTTGGGGCTGGAGCGGTGGCGGTACGATGACATTAAATCTGTTATTTAAATATCCTGAAATTTATCAAACAGGAATAGCCATAGCGTCGGTTTCCAATCAGCTGGTATACGACAATATTTATCAGGAACGCTATATGGGTTTGCCCCAGGAAAATATGGAGGACTTTGTCAATGGTTCACCGATCACCTATGCAAAAAACCTGGAAGGCAATTTATTATTGATTCATGGAACGGCCGACGACAATGTACACTATCAAAGTGCTGAACTATTAATTAATGAATTGGTCAAACATAAAAAGATGTTCGATTTGATGTCCTATCCCGGTCGCTCACATGGTCTTCGTGAAGGCGTGAATACATATCCGCATCTGTATACCATGATGACAAACTATTTGATTGAACATTCTACCAGGAATTGAGTTACTTGAAGATGAAATTATTAAAGAAATTCGGTTTTGACTTCTCCCATTTCAAGGGTGATATGTTTGGTGGAATTACTGCCGGTATCGTCGCATTGCCTTTAGCGCTGGCATTTGGTGTTAGTTCAGGATTAGGCCCAAGCGCCGGACTCTATGGTGCCATATTCCTTAGTTTTTTTGCTGCCCTTTTTGGAGGCACCAATACTCAAATTTCAGGACCTACAGCCCCAATGACGGCCGTGAGTATGGTCATCATTGCCGGGATCGTAGCAGCATTCGACGGTGAGGTTTCGAAAGCATTACCTGCGATTTTGACGGTCTACTTATTAGCCGGATTCATGCAAATTGGATTGGGTTTGATCGGGCTTGGAAAATATATTAAATATATACCCTACCCGGTGGTTTCGGGCTTCATGACCGCCATTGGGGTAATCATAATCGTTACACAAGTATTACCCTCTGTCGGCTAGTATCCAAAGGAGGATATGGAATATGTCGATCAATTTAAACCACGCGCTGAAGAGCTCATTCTGGACCATATTTTACATGACGAAATGGAAGAAGGAATTCTGGTGCTTGAAGATTTTAAAGAAACGATTAAGCGAGCGGAAGACATTACTCCCGCACAAATCCTCAAGGAATCACAAACGTTGGCTGGCTCAGATGCATCAGGTGTTATAGGGGCCATTAAAGTCCTGCCTCGCGCTATAAAAAACATCAATTGGCTGGAATTTCTTCTGGCACTCGGGACAATTATTATTATTTATGGATTCAAGCGAATCACTAAAAAAGTGCCAAGTACTTTGATTGCACTTCTCGTTATGTCCGGCATTGCCGTCATCTTTAACCTCGGCTACAGACCAATTGAAGAAATACCAAGTGGTCTGCCCTTGCCGAATTTGGGTATTTTTACGGACTTTAGTTTTAGCAGTATTACACCGTTTATTTTTACAGCTATGACCCTGGCCCTTCTGGGAGGAATAGATTCTCTTCTGACTTCGGTGGTTGCCGACAACATGACTAAAACCAAGCATAAACCGAATAAAGAATTAATAGGTCAAGGTATTGGAAATAGCATAGCCGCCATTTTTGGTGGAATTCCAGGTGCCGGAGCTACCATCCGTACCGTTGTGAATATTAATGCAGGAGGGAAAACCAAGCTCTCCGGAATGATGGCCGGTATTTTATTGCTTATCATCTTATTGGCTTTGGGGCCCATTGCATCCAAAATTCCTGCTGCCGTTTTATCCGGTATTTTAATTACGGTTGGAATTGGCGTCATGGATTATAAAGGATTAAAGGCGATTCCATACATGCCCAAACCAGAAGTCGTAATCATGCTTGTCGTATTAATCTTGTCATCGGTATGGAACCTGGTTTATGCAGTTGGCATCGGTTTAGTTATTGCCTCATTAATGTTTATGAAGAAAATAGGTGATCTCACAGCTGAGCGGTCGGATGTTAAATCGCTTGAGAAAGAAAAAGCCTGGTCAGATGAAATCGATTTTCCTGAGGAAATGAAAGAAAAGGTTTTTATAAAACACATTATAGGCCCTCTGTTCTTTGGATCCACAAGTGACTTTCAACAATTAGCTCAACAAATTCCAGATACTGCATCAACCATTATCATACGAATGGGAAGGATGCAATATATTGATCAATCGGGTTTATACGCCATGGAAGATGTTTTAGTTGACTTGATTAAAAAAGAAAAAAAAGTACTAGTGGTAGGTACAATTAAACAACCACAGTACATGCTTGAACGAATTGATATTATTCCTGATCTAATTCCAAAAGATCAAATGTTTGACACGTTCAATGATTGTCTAGTCTGGATAAAAGAAAACATAACTATATGAATTTACTCTAGGGAAATTTCAGAAGCAGATAAGACAGATATTTGTTGTACTTTTAAACACATAGGCTTTGGTCAAGCTGCGAGAATTTGGTAGGCATGCCTATCGTTACCACCAAAATAGAGTACAATGAATATCAACAGATTTTTACTTGCTACACTTGCGGGAACCATCACATTATTTTTATCTGGTATTTTCATCTACCAACCCTTCTTACCTATCAGTGGTTTACCATCCCTGGCAAGTGATTGTTTAATTATCGACGATCAACCACTGTGGACTACTATTCTCACAGATCTCCTATTCGGCGGCCTTATCACTTATATCTTTGTAAAATGGGCTGGTATAAAATCTTTGGAATCCGGACTTCAAGCGGGAGCTGGAATTGGGATGGTTTTAGGTTTTGCTTTTGCTATAATATTTTATAGCGCTCTAAATATATTTAATATAGAGATCTATGCCCTGGGTTCTCTATTTTTTCTGATTAGATTTGGTATTGCTGGTGGCGCGATTGGATGGATATTAGGAAGAGAATAGGGAGTTGTGTTTTCTACATAATTCTATTAAATCTTAACAAACATCCAACAAACCCACTATATTCCAAATTATATCTATTTGTTTTAGCTATAATCATGAAGAAATCTATCTATTTTAGAACCTTCGCGAAAGTGGCTCTTATCCCCTATGTCGGTGGTACGATCATACACATTTTGCGATTGCTTTATAAGTTTCCTATTAAAGAAGCACCATCCATAGTGCATTGGGTCATCGTGCTATTCGGAGGCTATGCTTGCTTAGGTTTCGTTCTCTACATTCACCGCATACCATTTAAAAGCCTGATGGATAAAGTGCTCTATGGACTCGTTATTTTTCATCTTGGCGGATCGGTTGTTATGCACGGCTATTCTCTGATCGCACAAACCAACAGTTGGATGGGTGTGTTTTCCATGCATTACAGTTACTTCGCCGTATTCTACTTTGTATGCCTGGGTCTTTATTGTAATTCCTTGAGTAAACGAATTGATAATTTATCAGTAATCAATAAATTATAATTACAGACTATAAACCTTTGAACGAAATATTGATTAAACAAAGGTATGAATAACAATGTAACAAAACTCGTAATCCCGACATTCATGAATGTACTGTATATTAGGGTATTGCCACATTACGCGTATATATAAAACAAATAATCGCATATGAAAAAAAGAATCGTACTGGTGGTTTTACTATTGCTCATTCTAAATACGGTCGGAGCACAACGAGTTATTAATTATGAAAAAGAGTCACAGGGACTTATACATTTAACCGATGGTGTGGACATACCTAAAATCAATGCCGGCTATACCCTATGGCTACCTGACTCTCGCACCATTAATGGTCTGGTGATTTTTACCCATGCCAGACGTGATACAATTAAGAGTGACTCATTTATTGACTATGCCCTGCTCAATAATCTGGGCGTTTTATATGCTACAACCAATAACCGGGTTGAATTCTTTTTTAAAGAAAAAAAGATGCGGGAAATTGAAGCATATATATACGAGGCACTTGACGAATACGATATACCGCAGGAGCATTTACTGTATTGTGGCATGTCTTTAGAAGGAACGAGAGCATTAAAACTTGCCATTTTTGGACAAAACAAAAAATCTAATTACAATTTAAAACCAAAGGCAATAGCCCTATGTGATTCACCCCTAGATATGGTGCGATTCCACCGGGAGATGGTCAAATCGGTAAGTACAAATTTCAAACCCATCGCTACGAATGAAGGGAGATGGGTCTCCGGTTATTTAGAAAGAAACTTATCAGGAACACCGCAAGATAATTATTCCGAATATGTCGAATATTCTCCTTATTGCTACCGGGCGAATGGTGGAATCTACCTGGATAAATTTGACGAGATCGCCATTCGGGCGTATACAGAACCTGACGTGGACTGGTGGATGGAAACAAGGCGAAAAGATTATTATGCAATGAATGCTGTCGATCTGGCGAGTATGATAAATGAACTGGTTATACAAGGCCATACCCGGGCCGAATTAATAATCACACAGGATAAAGGTTATTATGACGATGGCAGAAGGCACCCACACAATTGGAATATTGTAGATGAGAAAGATCTCATTGATTGGTTTGTTGATATAATAAAATGAAGCAAATTATCCCGTTTCTACAGATCAAATAAGTTGATTTTTATCACCAAAATGATGTACTTTTGAATATATGCCAGACACCAGTCGAGAGCAGTTATTTAAGACTAAAATTGTTTGGATTACCGGTGCCACCTCCGGTATTGGGGAAGCACTCACCTATCAATTTGCTCAACTGGGCGCTTCCTTAATTATATCTGCAAGAAATGAGGATCGACTGAATGAAGTCAATGCAAATCTACCAGGCTCTCCCGGCAGTGCCAAAGTCTTACCGATGGATTTAGAGGATCTGACTCAATTAGCAGATAAAACGGATCAGGCTCTTTCCTACTATGGAAGAATTGACTATTTCATCAGCAATGCGGCTGTTGCCATCCGCGACTATGTCATCAACACAGATCTGCGAATCGATCAAAAACTCATGAACATCAATTATTTCGGGCCTACCGTCATCACAAAACGCTTACTACCCCATTTCATTGATCAGGGATTCGGCCATTTTGTAGTTATGAGCAGTCTTTCGGGCAAATACGGCGTTCCCCGGAGTGCGGCGTATTCGGCTTCTAAACATGCGCTACAGGGATTCTATGAAACACTGCGAAGCGAAACCTATGAGCAGGGAATTCTCATTACAATAATTGTTCCCGGAATTATTAAAACGACAATCACTGCGAACGCCGTTACAGGTAGTGGAGATAATTTTGGGCGCGTAGAAAATGCGTATAAAACAGCCTACCCCGTCGATAAAGCCGCCCGGAAAATAATCAGAGCCATTATTAAAAGAAAGGAGGAAGTTTTTGTAGGTGGTACAGAGGGCATCACATTATGGCTGAATAGAATATCTCCCTGGTTCTTACGCAGATTCATTCGCAATCATCCCATTAAGAAATTCAGACGGCTGAAAAAATGGTTTTCTTTTGGAAATTGATTTGGCAGGCATATCAATAATTAAATGATTAATATGAAATACGCCCACTTTTTGTCCAATCAGAAAACCGATTCCTACTACTTATGATATCGAGCACAAATTAGAGACACAATGGAAACAAAATTAATCCAACATAGATAATAATGTATCAAATCCCTTCAATAGAACTTTAGGATCAGTATGCACTTTGCCGACAACTCGAATACCGGAAATCATAGTATACAAGAGGCTGGAGAATATTTTCAAATCCATGTTTCCTGATATTTCCCCATTTTTTTTTCCGATGAGCAGGCGGTCATAGAATAATGTTTCGATGCCATTTTGATGTCGGGTTATTAACTCTTGAATATAGGGATCCCCCGGTATCATTTCTAATGTGGTATTTGCAACAAAACATCCGGCTTTATTCGGATCAGAAATAGTAGAATTTATTGTATGCACAAACAACACACGCAATCCATCTTTGACTTTGACGCTATCCTGAAAAAATAGGCCGAATAATTCGAGGCCTTTTAATCGATATAGCTCAAGAGCCTTATAAAAAAGCTCTTTTTTGCCTCCATAAGTGTGATAAATACTTCCTCTTTTTAGTCCTAATTCTTGTACGAGATCTTCTATAGAAGTGTCATGATAACCCTTATTCCAAAAGACCATCATCGCCTTTTCTAATATTTCCTCTTCATCAAATGATTTAGCTCTTGGCATGTTCCTTAAATCGAATAAACTTATCGCTCTTAAAGTAAACATAAATTCCCATCATGATCGCCAGTGCCATGATATATGTCATTTCCGGACCAAGTGTGAATGCATATCCGGGTAAGTCTATGTAAAGAAAATATCCCAAATCAGCCATCCCACCGATAAGAGCACAGGCAAATAATCCCGTTTTATTCATTTTCCAAACATAATAGCTCCCCACTGT
The DNA here is from genome assembly GCA_965249735.1 of Saprospiraceae bacterium. Classification (GTDB taxonomy): domain Bacteria; phylum Bacteroidota; class Bacteroidia; order Chitinophagales; family Saprospiraceae; genus JANQSS01. The sequence goes on from CBDFMS010000023.1 coordinate 470,877, forward strand.
TACTATTGCTCCTATCCACGCCAAATTGAAGGCATGTTGCTTGAGTGTGCCAATTGGAGCAAACAAACTTTCCATGTCGAACATCGTAAAATTCAGTGTAGCGGGAATCGCCTGAAAATCACCTTGCGGATGTCCATTCTGGAACAAGACAATCATTGCAATGCCGATAAATAAATGAAAGACTCCCCAAATAGCCCACAATATGGCGGAAGCTCTTAGCATCAGTTTTAGTTGATTCATATGATATAAGTTTTAGTTATTTATTGTTGAACGATCAGTCAACAATGCAATTATACAAATATTTGAACGATCAGTCAAATATAAATGAGATGAATATTCTTCCGTTGATTCCAAGGTGGTTGAGCATTGTATCGCACTGGGAAGTAATCTCAGACTAGCACCAACCGGACCAGCTTCAGTGTCATCAAAAGATGAACATCGGATCAAACCACCGTTTTGTCGAGATTGTTAATCGATCAGTACGAATCTAAACAAGCAAACCTCGAGTTTTGGCTACATTTACTTCAAGCGATGCATCAGAGCTCATTTTTATATAAATTCGAGAAGATCAGAATTAAACGGGCGAATACAATATGGATACAATGCCTTCTTGCTTTCACCCTCCTATTCTTGTCCTTTTCAATGCACAGTCAGCAACTCACAATTGCACAAACAGAGGATCGCATCGATGATTTATATGGGCTTGATAAACTGAAAGCCCTCAATCGCTTAACACATCATTATACGCTAACAGCATACCGTAAATCTCTTAAATATGCCAAACAGGCCCTTGCCCTAGGCGAGACGATTTTATCTCCTGCCAACACAGAAAATAATCCGGAAGACCGTGTGCATTTAGTCCAGGCATATTATCAATATGGCTATATCCATTTTTTACAAGAAGAATATTTCGATGCAGAAGACAGATTCCTCGAGGCAAAAGTAGTAAGCAATCAAATCTCTGATACGACATTCCTTTCGCAAATCGAACAATACCTGTCGTTATCACGAACGAATATCCGTGATAATAACCTGAAGGAAGGTCTGTTCAAAAAAACATTCGGGAAGGTAAGAATCGGAAAAAAAGTCAATGCCGCTGCCGAAGACGTCAAGATCAAAGCTGAAATAAAGCAAGGTGAAAAAGCTGAGAAAAATGGAAAATTCAGAGAGGCCATTGACCACTATCAACATGCTATCGATCTATCAAAAAACAAAGGTGATACTAAAGGAATTGCTTCATTACAGGTAAAAGTCGCTGCGCTATTGGACAGTCTGGATCAACCAAAAGAAGCATTAGATTTTTTAGAAGACATCATCCTCACTTTTGATACTATAGCCTCTACTGAGGTTGCCAGGGCCCTATTAGACTCATTCGATCTGGAAGAAAATGCTCCGCTCGCAGTTACGAACAATGAGCCGGAAGTGATGAAAGAAGAACGATCTACATTAAAAGTTCTGGCCGATAAATACGCAAAGAATAATGAAATCGAAAAGTCCCTTGTTTATTATAACCTTTATCAGAAATTATCCGAACAAATTGAGGCTGACAGCTTACAAGCCTTAGTCGAAAAGAATAAGCGATTAAATGAAATATTAACTCTTAAGCAGCAAAAAATCGCAGCAGACCTTGATGTCCAGCGCATGGAAGCAGAACATGACAAGCAAGTTCGACTGAGGAATATGTCGGCTTTTATTGGTATTCTTCTTTTAGGTATGGCGCTTGCCTTTTCTTATTTTTATGCCAATAAACGAAAGCAGCATAATAAATTAAGTGCGGCGTACGAAGACCTGAATATCACCAAAACCAAATTGGAAAAGGCCGAACAAAACGTATTAGCTCTGCTCAAACAACAAGTTTCAGGAGATATAGCAACTGAGCTTATCAATCATAAAGAACTTTCCGCTGCAAGACATTTTGTATGTGTCATGTTTCTTGATATCCGTGGGTTTACCCCAATAGCAGAAAAAATGACACCCGAAGAACTAATCACCTATCAAAATGATGTTTTTGGATTTATGATCGACATTGTCCAGCAATCCAATGGCAATATAAATCAATTATTAGGTGATGGATTTATGGCCACATTTGGAGCTCCGGTCTCATCAGGCAATGATTGTCAAATGGCCTACTCAGCAGCCCGGAAAATTATTGCCGAAGTCGACGATCGAAACCAAAAAAATCTAATCAGGCCTACAAAAATAGGAATCGGCCTCCATGCCGGATTTGTTGTTACCGGTAACGTTGGCAGTGATGCACGGAAACAATACTCTGTCACCGGCAATCCGGTCATCATTGCCAGTCGCGTGGAACAATTAAATAAAAAATATAATTCAAGCTTAATCATCACAAAAGCGGTTTACGATCAACTCGATAACCCTCCGGATGAAACAGATTTTAAGGAAGAATTTGTAAAAGGCAGGTCAGAGCCTTTAAAAATACTACTAATTTCGTAAAAGCCGGAAGCTGAGAAAATAATATTGCCTTCTGACTGTGGATGGCAGAAATAAATCCGCAATAACTGAGTAATAAAACTGATATTGCATAATAGCAACTCATCAAATTTCAATTAGACGCGATTCATGCTTAAAAAATTTAATTGGCAAGCATACACCAACCGTGATCGTCTTCAGATTATTGAACAGACGAAAGAAATAATCGCACTAAATGACGGTTATATTATCAACTTCAACATGTTCTCCGATCTTGCAATAAACATAAGTATAGGAATAGAAGAACGGCGTGTAGATGATCTATATGATGCGTTATCCAATATTATTGTATTGTCCGAATTTGATGCCCAAGAGGGAGTCAGGAATTCCATCAGGGAGTGCTTAATCCTGATCAACATCTCTTTTAGCCATGGGAAGGGTGAATTAAAAAAAGATATACCTGCAGTTCCGGGATAAAAAGAGAGCATAACAATCGGATTGAGCCTGTGCATCCGTTGGTTCCTCTGTGTTCGTATAGGTCTCCAAAACTAACTTCATCAATGATAAAGCTGAATATCCTTTGTGGCCATAAAGACAAAATTTGTACTTTGCATCGCATAAACAATTTAATCAATATGTCGTTTGTTTGCAGAGGTTAAAAGGCTCTGTTCAAACGAATAATAAGCCGGAATTCTGAGCAAGCAGACAAATGCCTCAACCTATCCCAAATGAAAAGTCGGTTCTCCTAGGTATCATTTTAATGTTACTCTATCAGGTGTCAGGTGTCAATAGCATGGCGCAATCTAATATCGACTTACTCTGGCATGTCTGGCAAGACGAAAATCAATCCGATGAAGACCGGTTAATAACATGAACGACCTTTAGGAATACAGTATGAACAAATATTTAATTTTTTTAGCCGCCATCCTCATTTCAGCAACAATGGAGGCACAGTCGATCATTACAGATCGACCCGATCAAACGGAAAGTTCTTCGACTATCGAGAAAGGCAGTTTGCAAATTGAAACCGGAATCCTTATTGGCTTTACTGAAGAAAATCGACAAGAGACCCGACAAATTTTGGCACCTACCACACTCTTTCGCGTGGGTCTCACTGATGGTATCGAATTGCGTGTCTTAAGCCAATATGAAACATTAAAAAATCAGACAACTAATAAAAAATTCAGTGGTATTAGCGATTTGGAAATTGGTGCCAAAATTCAACTGCTGCAAAAGGAAAACATGAATACAGAAATTGCTTTTCTATCCCATCTGATTCTACCGGCCGGCTCGTCAAACTTCACAAATGATGAATATGGTACTATTAATAAACTTTCGATTTCACATTCGATAAGCGATGCTATCGGCATTGGTTACAATCTAGGATACAATAATTTTGGGTCAGGTGATGGAGACTTTACTTATTCTCTTGCACTGGGTTTCGGGTTGACCGAGAAAGTTTCAGTCTACATTGAACCATACGGTGAAATTGTTGAATTCGATGAGCATTTAGCTAATTTCGATGCAGGCGTCACCTACCTGGCTAAAGAAAATTTACAGCTAGACTTTTCATTTGGGACCGGCTTCAACTACACTATGAATTATAATTTCCTTTGGCCTAAGTTGGCATATTAGAAGAGAGACTAACATATTGTAAGATATCTTTCCTTGGTGTTGAATTATGAAATAGTATACCTCCATTCCACCTTTAAGATATAAATGCCCGGAACAGCAATATCAATGAGCCATTAAAGTCATCATCCCCTATAACCAAAACAGCACATGAAATTCCAACCTTTTCCGGAAATTACAACAGAACGTCTGGTTCTCAGAAAAATAAAAGACTCAGATTGTGATATGGTCTTGTATTTGCGTTCTGATCCAGAGATTAATAAGTTGATAAAAAGAACCAAAAATGAACAGACCAAAACCAGACAAGATGCGCTTGTTTTTATCAATAAAATGAATGAAGAATTCGCTCAAAATAAATCGATCACCTGGTGTATTACGGTGAAAGATAATCCGGAAATGATTGGAACAATCTGTTTGTGGAATTTTTCAGAAAATCATCAGGTGGCTGAAGTGGGCTATGATTTACATCACAGCTATCAAAAAAAAGGAATTATGAGGGAAGCCCTTCAAGGCGTAATTAAGTTTGGGTTCATCACTTTATCCCTCGATAAAATTACTGCCATTACACATAAAAATAATGACAACTCCAAACGTTTATTACTAAAAAATGCATTCAATCATATGCCAGAAAGACGAGATTCGAGCAATGTTGATAATTTTGTATTTGAATTAAAAAATACTGTGGAATAATACAAATTGAGCAGCACTGTTTTTTTAACTCACACTTGATAGCATAACTAAATGCCTTGACAAATATTCAAACCGTCACCTCAGCCCGATGACAGCCTTCAAGCATATTGCCAAGGCACCATAGTTTCTAATTGGACACCAAATTCATGTCCATTTCCACGCCAATTTTATTCTTCACCAAAAAATCCTCTATGACATATTCAAGACTCGGTTTTCCAATTGACTGAAGGTCATAGTAGACGCGTGTCGCAGGTTTCTTAATATCAATTACTCGACTTAAGTCGATCGGCGTACCTATCACCACGGTGTCACAATCACTGTTATTGATCGTCTCTTCCAAGTCTTGTAATTGTGCTTCACCATATCCCATAGCCGGCAACAATTTGCCAATTCCGGGATAAATTTCAAATGTATTCTTCAACGTCCCGACCAGGAATGGTCTTGGATCGATCATTTCTGCTGCTCCAAATTTTTCAGCGGCCAATGTTCCGGCGCCTAATTTCATTCCACCATGTGTCATCGTAGGTCCATCTTCAACAACCAGAACTTTTTTATTGCGTATGACAGAAGGGTCAGCAACGCTAATGGGTGAGGCCGCTTCTATGATAACAGCTTCCGGAACTAGATCAGTAACTAATTTTCGGATCACTGCAACATCCTCTGGCTGTCCGCTATCGATCTTATTGATAATCACGGCATCTGACATTCTCAGGTTAATCTCCCCGGCATAATATTGCATGCCATGTCCTGCCCGATGTGGATCGGTTACCGTGATATGCAGGTCAGGAACATAAAATGGAAAGTCGTTGTTGCCACCATCCCATACAATCACATCGCAGCCGTCCGGATCATTTTCTGCCGCTCTCAAAATCGCTTCATAATCAACGCCCGCATAAATGACATTTCCACGAACGATATGGGGTTCATATTCTTCCATTTCCTCAATGGTACAATCGTGCCGTCGCAGGTCCTCAATTCGGGCAAAACGCTGTACACGTTGTTCTTCTAAGTCCCCATATGGCATTGGGTGACGTATGGCCACCACCTTTAGTCCATTTTCGATTAGAACTTCGATTACACGTCGTGCCGTCTGACTTTTTCCGCACCCTGTTCTCGTAGCACAAATGCTAATGAGTGGTTTTACACTCTTGATCGATGTGTCTTTCGTACCAAGTAAAACAAAATTGGCTCCGGCAGTATTGACCAGGGCACTTTTGTGCATGAGATAGTCATATGACACGTCTGAATATGAAAAGGCAACGTCGTCGACCTTTAATGCAGAGATAAGTTCTTTTACATCTTTTTCGTCATAGATCGGAATGCCTTGAGGATATAATTTCCCGGCCAGGGCCGCCGGATATTCGCGATTCGTAATGTTAGGAATCTGTGCCGCTGTGAAGGCTACAACTTCATAAGAATCATCGTCGCGATAAACGGTATTGAAATTGTGAAAATCGCGACCTGCAGCACCCATGATCAGAATTCTTTTTTTTATCATATTGAACTAATTTTATATGTGTAACAACTTGATTATCTTATTAAATAGATTGTACGAAATAAACTCTGAAGTGCATTGATCCCAATATGGTACAGTCTATCTCATCAGCAACCCATCCATTTCGCCAAAGATATTCTCAAGGTTTCTTAATAAATATGATGGCCATCATTCCCAGTGCTGAAGGAAATCACTAATGTCATAATGAGTATAACATGCCTAATACCGAGTTTTTTGTACTTAGTCTTTCGTGCTGAGGGTTCGTTACTTAGCAGTGCGGATGCGCACCTTATACGCCGAGCGGAGCATATTTCACTGACAGATCTGCTCGAAATTCCAATTAAAAATTTGAGATTTCCACTCTTTGAACAATTCGAAAATTGTCATCAATAATTGCAACTATATAATTAAATATCCGAATTAAATGAATCCAATATAAATTCAGAAATTAAATCATATAATCTTGATAAAACATGAAATTGAAATCGTTGCAAACAACATATAAGCGGCCGTGTCCAACTCATTCAAAATATGTTATATAACATAATTGAAAGATTCGCTGTCATAAAACTTGCACTTTTTATCAAAATAGTTTAAATTATGAGCAGAATTACACTTCTGAGAAGAATACCTCGTGCGTATTCCTGTACTCGAGTCCATTCTCGTTCTTGAGCGTGGATAATGTTGCCAGATTGAAACTATAATTTCTCACTCATAATCTTCATCAAAACAAATAATATTTCTTATGAAAAACAAATTAATATTCCTCGGACTTTTCGTTCTTTTTGCAGCTTTTCTGAATAGCTGTGAACAGGAAGATTTTACAGACAGCTCAACTATTGCTGATTCCGCAACTGAAAGAAAAAAAGGCAACAACAACGGTAATGGAAATGGTAATGGCAATGGTGGAGGTGAACCGGCCGACCTATATCTGGTCGTATTAACAGGAAACGTTACTTATGGTCTTGGTGGAAGTTATACCATTGATGATCCTAGCGGAACCAATGGCATAATCAAAAATATTGATACCATTTATACAATGGTTGAAAAACACACAAACAAGGTTACCGTGATTTCTTCCATTCAATGTCCGGATGGATACAGTGCCTTCAGGGCAATGGGTTTGGACACACTTGATAATCCTTGCCTGGGCAACATAGTATGTACCTCATTAAATGTACGTCAATATGACAAACAAAAGGACTCTCAAAAGGTATTTGCCCATATGTTGTTGAGTGGTGGTCGGGTAACCATGCGTGGATTTATTCAGGATCAGATTCCCGAACAGGAAGATTTGTTACCTGCAGATATTGGGAACACCGTTGTTGTACTATTTGACCGGGTGAATGTTAATGATCATAAACCGGGTACTGAATGTCAAATGGAGGGTACATACTTCAATGAAGCAGATCCACAGGGAAATTACCTTGGCGGGCCATATCTGGCTGATCAAATACCTGATCAATCAATGGTCATTACGAAATTAGATCCGGCAGATTATCAACCCTGCAATCCCGTTATTACATGTGAATAGTACATCAAAAATCTTATCGTTGACAGGGTATTCATAAGGATGTCCTATTTGCAAGTTTAAAATCTCCTTATTCCCCCCGTCCTGGATGGGATCAAGGAGGTTAGCTCGTGGAAATACCGCAATAAAAGAGCATTTTTTTAACGCATTCAATACAGGATACGACTGGACTGCTTCTATTGATATTATGGCCTTGTAATTAATGTAATGAATGCCAATCAAATCCAAAATCAAATTTAATTTGTCTTAAGATTGGGATATTCAATAAACTCTTGTACTTATCCACTCCACCATATAACATTTTCGTAAAATAAATAAAGACTTTCCGACTGATATCCGGCAGTGCATTTATTTCAGCAATTAACATACTCAATCTTATATTAATAGCTGATTTTCAGCGCATTTCAATATAAATAAACCAAAATATTATGGTAATAGGCCTTGCGGATCCCAACTTTATGGTTTACATTACGGCAAGTACACCATATTATTTATTGGACACATCTTAGAACCTCCCTTATGCCAAACGGTATCTGTTTGTGCAGAAAGGGTCTTTTTATTTTTGACTTATCCTTATCGTCATTATTGTTCATTCTAAATTCTTAGAACTCATGAAAACAAATCTATTTTTAATTGGAATTTTTGTCCTGCTGGCTTGCTTCCTCACCAATTGTGATCAGGAAGATCTGACTATGGATAATGCGCAGGTCACAGACTCAGCAACAGAACGAAAGAAAGGCGGCAACGGAGGCGGAAATGGCAATGGTAATGGAGGCGGTGGTGACGGTGGCACAGCAGCACTTTATCTCGTCACCTTTACGGGCAACGTCAGTTATCCTGGAGGATCTTACGAGATTGACGATCCGACCGGGTCAAGTGGTGTCGTACAAAATACGGATACAGTCTTTGCCATGGTCGAGAAAGACACAAAAAAATTCTCCGTTATGACATCCATAAAATGTCCGGATTATTACACCACGTTTAGGATAACAGGGCTCGACACCCTTGACAATCCATGTTTCGATGAATCGGTGTGTGTCTTCTTATCCATGCGGCAATATGACAAAGGCAAAGACCGTCAGAAAGTCTTTGTGCATATAAACTATTCAGATGGACGTCTTACCATGCGCGGTTATATACAAGATCAGCCCGCCGGCCAGGAAAACTTGATACCTGAAAATGTAGGAGGTTCTACCGTCATTGTTATGGATCGAGTGAATCTTAATCCCGGAACATCGACTGGCGAATGCGAAATGGATAACACATTTTTCAACGATGATAATGGGAATGGGAACTATCAGCCTGGGGTAGCTATACTGGCCGACCAAATTCCCGATCAGTCTTTGATCATAACAAGATTGGATCCAGATGATTTTAATCCATGTAATCCAGGTATTACATGTCAATAGCGCAGGATTGTTCTTATTTTTTAGAGGATATTTTTAAAGATATCCCGACCACAATTCTCGAATTTCCTTGATCCTCCGTTCTGGATGTGTCAAGGAAATTCGTATTTATGAATACCATAATAAAAAGTACATTTTTTTAACGATATCAATACAAGACCTCATTGGGTATTTTCTATTAATATTATGGCCTGTAACATAATGTCCATGGAGGCTGATCAAATTCGAATATGAATTTGATTTGCCTGAATATTGTGTCATTAATAAACCAATGGGTCCTTGCATTTTATCACTCTACCGGGAAGTAAAAATAATTAGTAGCCCTTTGACTTTCTCATGGACACACAATTACAATTGACTCTAATATCTGCCATACATAAATACTCCGCAAAAGGTTGATTTTCAATACGTTTTGAATAAAATTAAATCACAAAAATACGGTAGAGAGCCTTGCGGATCTCAACTATATGGTTTACATTTCGACAAGTACACCATATCATTTATTCGACACATCTTCGAACCTCCTTCATACCAAATAGTATCCGTTTGAGTAGAAAGGGCCCTTTTATTTTACTGGCAATTTCTTATTGTCATTATTGTTCAATCTAAATTCTTATAACTCATGAAAACTAATTTATTATTAATTGGAATATTTGTCCTATTAGCTTGCTTCCTAACCAATTGTGATCAGGAAGATCTGACTATGGATAAAGCGCAAGTTGCCGACTCAGCAACAGAAAGAAGAAGGGCGGAAATGGCAATGGTGGTAACAACACGGCAATCGTATACCAATTGACCTATCAGGGGACTATTACCAATGAGACAGCCTATGGTCTTAAAAAACAAAGCAATCCGAGATCGGATATTTTGGAAACCGCTGACTGCGGGGGACCTTTCTTTTTGCATGGTATTCCTGATCTTTTGGCGGGATGCTATGATGAGATCTGTGTCACGTATCATTCTGTACGTCAATTTGCAAAAAAAAACATACCTGGACGAGTGCAGGCGATTTTCAAGTTCACTAACCCCATTTGTGATCGGGAATCAGTTACGTTTCTGATGAATGGAGAGATTACGGGTCAAGGTGATGAAGGACCATTCAGCTTGTTTCCTACATTAGGCAATCCTGTGACCGTTGATTTTACTGATAATGGTACTGGTGCTGGTGGATGGTTTCTAAGCGGCTGTGAGGAATCCGGTTGCGTGGCGGGTGCAGCGGGAGAGGGAAATCGTATTCAATTTACCGGTTTACAGATGCTGACAATCAGTGTTACACCAAATAGATGTGATAGTCTTGGTCCCTGTGAGCCGTAATGATGGTCGACAGCAACGCTTAACACCCACCGGAAGTGAAAACAATGTCTCTCGGTGCCTCAACCTTTGATTATCGTTCACAGAGAGGAAAGCGGTCTATTTGAGGTCATGTACTTCATTGATTCCATATGGATATGGTATCCCGACTCGAACGTGCAGAACGAGCCAGGGGCCAAAAATACAGTCTCTGTGTTCAGAGTTGGGAACGAAATTGGAAAAACTTAACAGCCTTTTTACATTACCCGACTGAGCTTCGAAAACTCATTTATACGACCAATATTATTGAAAGTTTCAATGCCAGTTTACGCAAATACACGAAGAATAAGAAGGTCTTTCCAAATGACGACGCAGCATTAAAATCAATTTATTTAGCAGCCATGCAAATCAGTAAAAAATGGCAAAAACGACCATCTGGCTGGGCAGGAATTTACAACCAATTGACTATCTTGAACCCAGATCGAATTACCATGCGTGGGTTTATTCAAGATCAACCAGATGGTGATGAAATTATGTTACCTCAGGATATTGGCGATTCTGTGGTGATGCTCTTTGACAGAATCAAAAATGAACAAGGACCAAATAGCCCTTGCGAAATGGAGAATACGTACTTCAATGTACCGGATCCACATGGAAATTATATGGGCGGGCCATACCTCGCTAATCCAATTCCGGATCAATCCATCACGATTACCAAATTGAATCCGGATAATTATAATCCGTGTAATCCATGTATTACATGTGAATAATCTGATTCTCGAATGAATTAGATAAAAATGGTCGTTCCGGCATCTTATAGAAAGATGTCGGAACGCTTGTTTAGGACCTCAAATTCATGCGGCATCCATGTTCTTCGCAGATGGTGGTGCCGTAAGAGATGCCGAACAGAAATTGGCAGGAAATCATTCTGAGATCTGGTCAGGTACCGATAATTCAGGATTACCCGTCATGCCAGGCATTTATCTCATCAGCGTTGAAACTGAAAATAACAAGTCGATGAAGAAATTAGTATTCGGCGGATAAAGACAGAATTCGTTTTAAATAAAGAAAAACCCACCGTTGTGATCAACGGTGGGTTTTTTATTTTGCGAATTGAAATGGGATATACACATAGGCTTATCTTCGGCATTTATTTGATAGCCGATCCATACGGGATTATTCAGTTAAACCAGCAATGAAAGAAGAGAAAGTACGCCAACTTGCAGCAGTCATGTTCACAGATATCGTGGGTTATACTGCATTGATGCAAGAAGATGAGGCTGTGGCAATCAAGGTTCGAGCGAAACATCGAAAGGTGTTTGAGGAACAACATAAGTTGTATCAAGGTGAGATCATACAGTATTATGGGGATGGTGCATTAAGCATTTTTAGAAGTGCCATCCAGGCAGCAAAATGCGCCATCGAAGTCCAAAGACGATTACAGGAAGGAGATCCTGTGCCTATGAGAATGGGTCTTCACATGGGGGATATTGTATTTAATAAAACTGAGGTCTATGGTGACGGGGTGAACTTTGCTTCGCGCATCGAAAGTATGGGCGTGGCCGGTGCCGTGCTCCTGTCCGGTAAATTAAATGAAGAGCTCAAAAATCACACAGATATTTCCACAACTTCACTTGGTCATTTTCAACTTAAAAATATAAATGCACCGGTTGAAGTATTTGCAATTTCAAATGACGGCATCGTTGTTCCTAGTCCCCACGAATTAAAAGGCAAACAAAAAGTACAACATAAAACCATCGCCGTTTTGCCTTTCGTCAATATGAGTTCGAATGCCGACAATGAATACTTTAGTGATGGAATAACCGAAGAAATCATCAATGCTTTATCAAAAATAAAGAGCCTCAAAGTTACGTCGAGAACTTCCTCGTTCTTCTTTAAAAATAAAAATATTCCTATCAAACAAATCGCCAGTGAACTCAATGTTTCGGCCATTCTTGAAGGAAGTATTCGCGTTTCAAATGATACAATAAGAATTACAGCTCAGCTCATACAGGCTGAGGAAGATTTTCATTTCTGGTCTGAATCATGGGATAGAGAAATGAAAAACATTTTTGAAATTCAGGATGAAATCAGTTTGATCATTGCTGAAAAATTAAGGGAAAATTTTGGACATTTCGAAATTCAGGATCACCTCGTTAATCCACAAACTCAAAATATTGATGCCTATGAATATTCATTGAAAGCGAGGTTCCATTACAATAAATGGAATCCGGAAGATGTGAACCTCGCCATTTCACTCTATGAAAAAGCGCTTGAACTGGATGCAGAGCATACGGAATCACTGCTCGGCCTGGCTGATTGTTATGGTTTCCTGGGAACAACCGGATTCTTGCCCGGCGACGAAGCATGGGGTAAGGCGGCTCAATTGACCGACCAGGCTTATCTACTAAATGATCAATTACCCGGTGTCTATTATCAACGCGCAAACCTTTCTTTCTTTGTATCCTGTGATTTTGAAAATTCTTACAAACAAGCCTTAAAAGCAATTGAATTAAAACCAAATTATGTTGAGGCCCAACAGTTCGTTTCATTTTTGTACATGATCTCCGGCCAAATGGAAAAGGCCGAAAAACACCTTGATATTGCACTGGCCATTGACCCGTTGTCACAAGAAACTCAGTTTTTTAACGCGTATTTTCATTATAAAACCGGTGATTTTAATAAGGCACTCGTGATATTGGATGACTGTCTGGATAAGAATCCTAAAAACATCCCGGCTCATACAGTAAAATGCTATTGCCTCCTCATGCTAAACCGACATGAAGACGTCCTTCATTATTTTGATTCAGTGCCGAAAGAAATTATCGTCCCCGTAGAAAAAATAGGCATCAAGGGCTTAGTCTTTGCCGCAGCATCGGACGAGATAAATATTGACAGGCAATTAGAGTTATTAGCAGAGCTTGCCAATACTCCAGATGGCTACCAGGCCAATTCATATATATTTATGATGTATGCTTCTCTCCGAAAGAATGATGAAGCTTTCGCCTGGATTGATCAGGCTATTGAAACTAAAAGCAATTTATTACTCATTCATTTTGCTGACCCCCTGGCCAATCCAATTAAAGATGATCTGCGCTATCCTAAAATTCAAAAAAAACTATTTCCTATTGTTCAGGAAGAAAAAAAATCACAATCCGGAAAAATACTGCTTGACAAAGATGCCGCCATCACATATTCAAATCGCTTATTAAATTATATGGATGAAGAAAGACCCTATCTGGATTCAAGTTTGTCATTGCGATCACTCGCCGTTCAAATCGATATGCATCCAAACCAATTGTCCTGGTTGCTCAATGAGAGTATCGGAAAAAATTTCAATGAATTCGTCAATCACTATCGCGTTGAAGCCTTCAAGCGATTAGCAACTGATCCTAACAATGCCCATATTACTTTGATTGGTCTGGCCTATGAAAGCGGATTTAATTCGAAGACCGTTTTCAATACGTACTTCAAAAAAGAAACGGGACATACACCAAAGCAATTTCTCAAGCAACAGAATTAATACTCTCCTACTAAAATCCGGGGTTGACATCTAATCTTGTTTGTCGCAGAATTTTCACCATATAAGTAAATTATCATATCTTGAGACATCCACAACTATAAATTAATTCAAAACCTATGAAGGGTATTATATATTCCACATTGTTGATTTTCGTAACCTCTGGTCTTTGGGCTCAATGTAGCTTCGATCCTACTGTCACTGTCAGTCCTTATGACCCGGACAATGTGTATTGTCCTGACGATGTCATTACCCTATCGACTGAGGCGTATGACAGTTATCAGTGGTTTTACAATTTTACAAATTCGAATACGGGTGGAACGCCTGTTACCGGTGGCACCACACAGACAATAGATGTCGATGCAGGTACCTGGGCCGTGGTATACTTTTATGTGGAAGCCACCTCAAACGGATGTACTGAAGCCTCGCCCACTGTGGTATGGGATGCCTGGGTATTCCTGGCCCCTGCGATTAGTGGCCCTGCCGGAGGAGATTATTGCGAAGGAACGTCCATCACAATAGAGAATGCGTTTCCTGGCCCTGCCTTTTTTCAATGGTTTTTAGACGGAGTGGCCATCAACGGAGCCACCCAATCAACATATATGGTGGTTCAATCAGGCCTCTATACATTAGAAGCGGCTTACCCAGAATGCCCTAACTATTGGCTTTCATCAGGAACCGGACCCACTTATAATTTGATTCCGCCAATAATTCCTGTGATTACTTTAGTCGGAGGCAGCCTGATGTCAACATCAGCTATGAATTATCAATGGTTTTTGGATGGTGCCCCGATAAGTGGTGCTAGCCAACAGAGTTATACGCCCACTGTTGCAGGTATGTACACCGTTCGAACAACAGATGCCAATGGCTGCGTTGGATTTTCCCTTCCTTTCGATTTTGACCCAAGTCAGGTTGATAGTGACATGGATGGTTATACGGCCGATGTTGATTGTAATGATAATGACGCTGCTATCAATCCAGGAGCTACTGAAATTCCTAACAACGACGTGGATGAAAATTGTGATGGGATCATCCTTATTATTGACGATGATATGGACGGATACAATTCTGATGAAGATTGCAACGATTTGGATTCATTGATCAATCCGGGGGCTACCGAAATCCCCAATAATGACGTAGACGAAGATTGTGATGGAATTGCATTAATAATTGATGTGGACATGGATGGATTTAATTCCGATGAAGACTGTAATGACATGGACGCTGCCATCAACCCGGATGCTGATGAAATTCCTAATAATGACGTAGACGAAAATTGCGATGGTATTATATTAATTATCGATATCGACATGGACGGATACAATTCCGGTGAAGATTGCAATGATTTCGATCCACTCATTAATCCAGGTGCAGACGAAATTCCAAACAATCAGGTCGACGAAGACTGTGATGGAATTGCATTAATAATTGATATAGACATGGATGGATTTAATTCTGATGAAGATTGCAATGATTTGGATGCAGCAATTAATCCTGACGCAATGGAAATCCCTAATAATGATGTGGATGAAAATTGTGACGGTATCATTTTGATCATCGATGTAGACATGGACGGCTTTAATTCTGATGAAGATTGTAACGACATGGATGCATCAATCAATCCTGACGCGGTAGAAATTCCGAATAATGACGTAGATGAAAATTGCGACAGCATCATTCTGATCATAGATATGGACATGGACGGCTTTAATTCTGATGAAGACTGCAATGACGCCGACAGTACCATTAATCCTGACGCGGTTGAAATTCCTAACAATGATATAGACGAAAACTGTGACAGCATCATTCTAATCATAGATATGGATATGGACGGCTTCAATTCTGATGAAGATTGTAATGATGCCGATAGTCTGATTAATCCGGATGCCATCGAGATTCCGAATAATGATGTCGACGAAAATTGTGACAGCATCATTTTAATTATCGATGATGATATGGACGGCTTTAATTCTGATGAAGATTGCGATGACATGAACAACATGATCTATCCAGGTGCTCCGGAAATCTACAACAATGGTATTGATGAAAATTGTGATGGTATGGACTCGACAAATACAACTACAATTGAAATACAAACCAATAAAATAACTCTATTCCCTACACCTGCTCAGAATATTCTGCATATTGATACAGAATTAGATTTAAATAAATCGATTCATGTATTTAATATGCTCGGCCAACTCGTGTTGACTCAAACCGAAATGGAAGTTCCGTATTCGGTTGATGTATCTACGCTGGATAATGGGTTGTACTTTTTGGTTCTAAACAATGAACAAAGACAGGTTAAACAATTTGTGATTATGAGAAAATAAGGCGTGTGAGCTTTTTATTCTAACTCTGTTTTCTGATATTAAATCGTTTGCATTTACATCTTTGGTGGCGATATTTTCTAGTGCATTAATCTATGGCTACGAAGCCAATGCCGTGGATAAAAAAGAAATTCACTTGGTTATTGACGGTTTATAAAAAAAGTATTAGGCACTTGAATACCTCATAAGAGCCCGGCCCACATTACGCGGACAGCCCACTTTGCGAACCCCATTATTGCGTTCCGAATTATAATTGCGAACGTTTGACTGAATCACCCAACTTAGCTTTGTTTCAGATTCGACACAATTTATGTGATGAATCGGATTGATTCAATTTTTTTTAAACGCAGTCATATGTTAATGAAAGCCATAGTATGTACCAAATATGGATCCCCCGATGTCCTACAACTCAAAGAGGTAAATCGCCCAATACCCGGTGATCGAGATTTGCTGATCAAGGTTGAAACATCAACCGCTACGAGGGCTGACACCATGATGCGCAAAGCAGATCCTTTCATCAGCAGGTTTTTCCTTGGTTTGATGAAACCGAAAAATACGATTACAGGTACAGGTTTTGCAGGGCGCGTTGAATCGGTTGGCAAGGAGGTGACCAGGTTTGCAAAAGGCAACTCCGTCTTTGGAGAAACGGGGGTGACGTTTGGTGCCAACGCCGAATATGTCAGGGTTTCGGAAGATGGTGTTCTGGAAACACTCCCAACCAATATGACATTTGAGGATGCGGCTCCCTTGTGCGATGGTGCACTGACTTCATTGAATTTTCTTAAAGAAATAGGTGATATTAAACCCGGACAAAATGTGCTCATTAACGGGGCATCAGGCAGTCTGGGCACGGCAGCTGTTCAACTCGCCAAACGTTTTGGGGCGGAAGTAACCGGTGTTTGCAGTGCCAAAAATCTAGAGTTAGTGAAATCCCTTGGCGCCAACCATGTCATTGATTACACAAAAACAGATTTTACACGTAGTGATAAGCGATATGACATTATTTATGACACCGTTGGCAAGCTTTCTTTCCGAAAGTGTAAGGCGTCTTTAACTGCACAAGGCGTTTTCCTATCACCTGTACTGCAATTGTCGCTTCTTTTTCAAATGATTCGCACGTCATTGTTCGGCACCAAAAAGGCAAAATTTTCAGCAACCGGATTGCTACCGGCACCGAAACTTCGTAGCTTTCTTAAAGAACTTGTGAACCTCATCGAGGACGGTCAATTAAAAACCGTCATTGACAGACGGTTCAAGTTAGCTCAGGCCGCTGAGGCACATCGTTTTGTTGATACAGGTCATAAAACAGGAAATGTTGTTATCATTCATAATGATGGCTCTGAATCCGTTTGACTATTCTGACAACAATCGACCCATCAGAACAGGGTATCATTAACAGAAGATATTATCTATCTTTATAAAAACTCTATACAATGAAAAAGTCTATTCTGTTTTTATCATTTGTTATCCTATGCTCAATGATTGGTTTCTCACAAGGAAAAACAATTCCTGAAGTAGTCACCTCCAATTTCAACAAACAATATCCCAAGGCCAGTGATATTGAATGGACGATTGTAGATTATAACTATGAAGTCGAATTTCAACACAATGGCCTCGAGATGGAAATCCTGTACGACGAAAAAGGAACAACACTTGAAACTGAAGTCGAATTAAGCGAAGAACAATTACCGGCTATTATTTACAATTACGTCAATGAGAAATACGCTGGATATGCTATAGATGAGCTTATAAAAATCATGAAGGGCAAAACCACATTTTATGAAGTACAACTGGAAAATAAAAAAGAGACTGTCGAATTGTTGTTTAATGAAAGTGGAAAATTATTGGAAGAAGAGATCGAAATGAATGGTGCTGAAGAACCTGACCAAGACCATGAACATGGGCACAAACACGACCACAAACATGACCATGATTAAGTTAGCGCATGTTTCGTGAAGAAATAATAGCATCTTAGTTTAATTGTTTGATAGGATAATTGCAGAACACAACTTCAAACTCTTTAGGTGCCCCCTTGTTTACTATTCAGTAATAAACTGACAATTCGCACATAGATTGACAACCTAAATGAATACCCATGATCTCAAAGACAATTTTACCTTTCGCAATCCTTTTACTTTTATTTAGTTGTGGTAATAAAGCCCCGCTGGGGGGCATTGAGTTGAACAATGGAAAAAAATGGGAAGTTAACGCCGAAATGATGCCACATATACAGGCTTCAAACTTGTTGGTATCGGAATATTTACAATCAGGCAATTCAGATTATAAAGCATTGGCAAAGCAGCTGGTGGACAATAATAATCGCCTGATTTCATCTTGCAACATGAAAGGAAAAAGTCATGAAGAATTACACAAATGGCTACACCCATACATGCAGCAAATTGAAGCACTCAAGCAGGCGAGCGACATAAGCGCAGCTGAGACTGTGGTATTCAACATTCAAGAAAGTTTCAAGACGTTTGATCAGTTTTTCGAGTGAGTAGGAAGATTTTCCAATTCGATAAAATCCAAGTCTACGAAGCGCAATCAATGCAGTCTTTATTAAAGAGGCTAAATTCTCAATTCAACTGAACAGAATGTATGTCTCTTAATTACCTACCCGCTTCAAAGGATCCCTACTGAATTAGGATGGGTATCTTTGAAACCATTGTTGAATCCAATTTTTTGAAATCAGAGCAAGTCCTCTAAAATCTTGATAAAATAAATTCACTGGGTGACAGACAAAATCAAACTAGGCCTCAAAGATAATTGGGTACAATTCACTATCCTGGTCATCGTCAATGCCTTCGTGGGTGGCATGGTGGGGTTGGAACGGACTATATTTCCGGAATTTGCTGAGATAGAATTTGGAGTCGCCTCCAAGACGGCTATCTTATCCTTTATCATAGCATTTGGTATTACCAAAGCGATTACCAATTATTTTACGGGTGTATTTGCTAATAAAGTCGGTCGCAAAAACCTGCTACTCATTGGTTGGTTGTTTGCACTTCCAATTCCCTTTCTTCTAATTTATGCGACTTCATGGAATACAGTCGTTCTGGCCAATATTTTACTCGGCATCAATCAAGGATTGACCTGGAGTAGCACAGTAGTTATGAAAATTGATCTGGTTGGAGAAAAGGATAGAGGGTTGGCCATGGGCATCAACGAATTTGCAGGATATTTTGCCGTAGGAGTTGTCGCTTTTCTGACCGGGTTCATCGCACAAAATTATGGCGTCACACCCTACCCTTTTTATTTGGGGATTGGAATTTCAATAGTTGGCCTGTTATTGACATTTTTCTTTGTTGAAGACACCAGAAAATTTGTCCATAAAGAACAGGAAATAACAGAAACTGATGAACTGCAGAGCGTATTTCTGGAAACCTCATTTAAGGACAAAACCTTGAGTTCCATTACCCAAGCCGGAATGGTCAACAACTTAAATGATGGAATGATCTGGGGCCTCCTTCCCATTCTTTTACTATCACTTCATTACGATTCAAAAAGCATTGGAATAATTGTAGCCATATATCCGGCTGTTTGGGGAATAGGTCAACTTATGACCGGTAAAATGGCCGATATATATTCTAAAAAAAGCATGCTATTTTGGGGCATGCTGATTCAGGGATTTGCCATCATGTCCATTCCATATTTTACAGGCTTTTACCCATTGGCATTCATTGCAGCTTTTTTAGGATTTGGTACAGCGCTTGTCTACCCTACTTTTTTATCAGCTATAGCGGAGGCCACGCAACCGGGACAGCGGGCGGAGAGTATTGGTGTATTTAGGCTCTGGAGAGATATGGGCTATGCCATTGGAGCCATAATATCCGGAATCATCGCTGATGTGTTTGGCGTCCAATATGCCGTATTGACCATCGGTGTGATCACAATTTTGTCATCTTTAGTTATTAAATTTAGATATCCTGATCACCCTAGACCGGTTGTGATTAAATAGACTGGGGTCAATAAGATCTGTCAAAACCAAATAATTCATCAATCGTAAAACAGTACATGAGGAAGGTCGACATATTTATTTTAATTATGATTTTTATAATCCCGCTAGCTTGTCAGCAGAGAAAACCTATTTCTGTGCAGGATGTACAGGGGATTCATGATTCATTGGATCTTGTCCAAATAATAACGGATTCACTTTACAGTTCCAATCAAATAATAACACAACTAACGCTTCCCAAAAACAACGAAGGTAAATTTGACATGAAAATCGGGTTTCATTTAACCGACTTAAAAAAAACCAGCTCTTTCGCAAAAAATTACGACGCACTAGCGGCCATTAACGGAAGCTTTTTTGACATATTAAATGGAGGAAGTGTAACTTATCTTGAAATGAATGATACCGTTCATAATCAAACCAATTCATCCAAACTGTATAATGCGGCACTCGTCATAACCGACGACTTAGATATCATCATAGAACAGGCTCAATCCGACGAATATTATGCAGAATCAACAGACGAACTTGCCGTTTTAGTCTCGGGGCCAATACTTTTACTCAACTCAGAAAAGACAAGTATGCCGGACAAAAAATTCGTTAATAAACGACATCCCAGAACTTGTCTATGCCAGACTAAGGAATCCCTGGTATTCATAACGATCGATGGTAGACGGAAAGAAGCAGAAGGAATGAATCTGCACGAAGTCCAAAATTATTTATTAGGTATTGGCTGTGTCGATGCCATTAACCTAGATGGAGGAGGATCAACGACCATGTGGATTAAGGGCAAAGGCATCGTAAACTTCCCCAGCGATCATACCGGGGAACGACCTGTCGCAAATGTTTTATTGATCTATTAATAAAATTATAACTTCAGGAATGTAAAAACAGATCCATTATGTGCCTTAATTTAGAATACCTTTTCCGATTTTTCACGAAAATATAATGGTTTTAATTTTCCTGTCATGATCAAAAAATATATCATCCTCACCGCGCTTTCGATTCTTATGCAAATTTATTCAAATGCGCAATCAGTTGTTGAATGGTCACCACCGATGCCTGTTTCTGTGACCAGTGGAAATTTTAGTCCTGTTATTGCATTGCTGGATGACGGATCACCGGCGGCAGTTTGGGGAAAGGTTTCCACCATTTATTTCAGTCGAATGGTAGACGGAGCGTTTGTGAATCCTATTGCCATGGCCACCCCAGGCGTCAGTCCGAGTATTTATACGTTTGGTGGACTGGATATGGCCATACACGGCTCGACTATATTTATTTCGTTTGAAAGTTTTTCGGATGGGCTTTTCTTGATCCGTTCCAATGACGGTGGTGAAACATTTGAATCCGCCGTCAATGTGTATAATCCACCACCGGGAAAATGGACAACGCTTTCTGCACTTACCGTAGATGAGGACGGAAATCCATTGGTGAGTGCAATTTTTGAAAATACAAATGAAACGGAAGCTAGCATCATACTTGTGCGGTCATTAGATGGTGGAGCAAGTTTCGAACCCCCGGTTACTGCGAGCGATCCGGCACGAGGTGATTTTGTTTGCGAATGTTGTACGCCTGATATATACGCTCATGGAAACGACGTCTGGCTCATATTCCGAAATAATGACAATAACCTACGCGATATTTGGGTCAGTCGGAGTTCTGATGGCGGAGCCAGTTTTACCCAGGCTGTAGATGTCGATGCGACCGACTGGGTCATTAATGCTTGCCCGATTACAGGCCCGGAGATTTCTGCTTTGGGTGGTGATAGTCTTATCACGTCATGGAGCAGCAGCGGAACCGGTAGTAATAATATCTATTACAGCACCTTAAACAGACAGACCATGCAAAAAGGATCAGAAGTCCATATTCCGCATACAAATATGAATTCCCTACAAAGTCACCCTAAAGTTGCCGGTGCTAATGATACCGTTGGTATAGTCTGGTCTGAAAATGGATTTGGAGCAGATGGTACTGATTTGATGTTTACCTTTTCAACATCGGGAAGTGACGGTCTGCTGGCCAGTGTCAATAACATTACAGAAACTACCGGTGCACAGCAATTTCCTGCACTTTTATATAACCAAGGCCTTTTTCATTTAATCAACACAGACGGATCGATTGGATTAGAATACAGAATAGGGGTTGTGACTAACCAAACTGCTGTTCAGGAAGTAGTTGCTAATCATTCATGTTTTAAATTGATCGATCACCCTTCAGGTGATGGCGTAATAAAATTAAGTAGAACTTGCGACGATATTTCAGTAAGACAAGCTACTTTATATAATCTGATTGGAGAACTTATTAAACGTGAGAAACTCAATTCAGAATCAAGGGATATTGCACTGGACACAAAACAAATCCCCTCTGGCGTTTATCTACTACTCCTTGACACAACCGATGGTCAGGAACTTTTAAAGGTGGTTATTGGTGAATAATCCTGATAACTTTATTCGAATATTTGTATTCAAAATAATTTCCATGTCATTCTATAATAAGCACATTAAATGCAGCTGATATCAGGCTTAAAAAATATTGTCAAATCAAGAGAATGGCAACTCATCATTTTTTTTGCGCTAGCAAAATTGCTTGTACACTTCTTTACTTACACAAATTTTGAACTGCATCGCGATGCCTATCTTTTTTACGCACAAAGCGAACATCTTGCCTGGGGATACTTTTCTGTTCCACCGGCAATCGCGGTGATCGGTAAGTTGGCGACTTTATTATTCGGTAATACAACATTCGCTTTACGGTTTTTTCCAGCTTTGATTGGTGCCATCAATATTATCATCATCGGATTGGCGGTAAAAGAACTTGGAGGCAAAAAAATAGCCCTTGCTCTGGCTTGCATGGCATATTTACTCTCTCCGGCTTATCTCCATACCAGTGCTCTTTTTCAACCGGTGAGTTTTAATCATTTTTTCTGGATTTTGTCAGGCTATCTGATTCTATTAATGGTCAATCGAAACGAACCTAAATTATGGATATGGGTGGGTATTGTTTTTGGACTCGGATTTTTAGCTAAATACTCCATTGCATTCTTTCTGGCAGGCTTTGCCATCTCACTTTTATTTTCGCCTGCCAGATCCCTCTATTTTTCAAAATACTTCCTTGTAGCCCTGGCCCTGGGACTTGTTATTATTGCTCCAAACATACATTGGCAATACCAAAATAATTGGCCCGTCTTGTCTCATATGGCCTTACTGAGAGAAACACAGCTGGTACATATGAAATTGTCTGATTTTATTGCAGATCAATTTTTAATGAATTTTCATGCCCTGATTCTCTGGTTTGGCGGATTACTGGTTTTATTATTTTATAAAAAAGAACGGAAATACCAATTATTTGGTCTACTCTATGTGATTGTCATTGGTTTGTTAATCCTGGGAAGCGGCAAATCTTATTATTCCCTTGGGGTGTATCCCCTGCTCTTTGCCTTTGGTGGGTATTTTTTGGAAAAATATGTTACGAAATATCTAATCCCTATTGCGAGTGTTTTGATTGTATTTATGTTTATTTCATTATACGTTTCATTATCTATGGATGGAATACCTTTCGTCACCTTTGAGCAAGCCGTAAAAAAGGATGCATTTAGATGGGAAGATGGCAACTATCATGATCTTCCACAAGACATGGCGGATATGACAGGCTGGAAAGAAATCGGGCAAACCGTCAGTGAGATTTATTTAAACCTCGGACCGGAAAATAAAAACAACTGCCATATCTTTTGTTATCACTATGGACAAGCCGGTGCCGTTATGTTTTATGGAAAAAAGAATGATATTCCACACCCTAATTCATTCAATGACAGTTTTGTCTTTTGGGCTGCTGATAGCATTTCAAAGGAATATATGATCTGGGTACATTCAGACTTAGCATCAGATATCGATCCTGATACCTATTTACCGGAACGGTTTGATGACGTGACATTAATGGCGACCATAGACAATAAATACTTTAGAGAAAATGGAACGAAGATCTACCTTTGTAGGAGTCCAAATCAAAAAGCAAAAGAGGACTATAAATCGCTACTAAATCAATATCGCAACATGTATCAATGAGCCATGTTTGCCGTATCACGCAAACTGAGATCTGAATAAGGAAATAGTCGTCGGAAGCGTTCATTGGATAGAACATTATCACCGCGAAAATGTTACTTTTGAACACCTAAACACCTATACGAATGAGGGCACTATTGATACTTATATCCTTTCTTAGTCTTCACAATTATCTTCAGGCACAGGATGAATTCATTTGCAAAGACACCGACGATTTAATTCAACTGGAAAAAGATCAGCACAATCATTTGGTCAATCACCGTTCCAATGCCCTCACCCAGAATTATGACATCACTTATCATCGGCTTGAATGGGAAGTTGACCCGGCTGTATCCTATATTTCCGGCATCGTTACAACCTATTTCACCCCGACTGTAAATGATTTCAATCAAATTAATTTTGACCTGGTTGATGAAATGGTCGTAAACGAAATAATTTATCACGACACCACTTTGACTTATTCCCTCTCCGATGACAATTTGCAAATCGAATTGCCCGAAGTCATCGAGAACGGAATGATCGACAGTATCCAAATTATCTATGAAGGCGCTCCGGCAAACACCGGATTCGGTGCATTCGCAACCGGAACCCACAATGGTGAGCCCACGCTTTGGACTTTGAGTGAACCCTATGGTGCTAAATCGTGGTGGCCTTGCAAGCAAGATTTAAACGACAAAATCGACTCCATCGATATTCTTGTGACCACACCAGAACTCTATCGCGTAGGATCCAATGGACTACTAATTAATGAAATGACAGATTCCGGTTATACAACATTCCACTGGCGACATCGCTACGCTATCCCGGCCTACCTCATTTCGTTAGCTGTAGCCAATTATCAGACATTTACAGATTACGTATATCTGGACGATGGAGACTCCATCATGATACTCAACTATGTGTACGAGGGAAACCTGGAAGATGCGCAAAATCGGCTGAATAGTACGGTTGAGATCATGCAGCTTTTCAATGATCTCTTTGGCCTTTATCCATTTGCTGATGAAAAATATGGCCATGCAGAATTTGGTTGGGGCGGCGGAATGGAGCATCAAACTATGAGTAGCATGGGCAGCTTTTCTTATGGCCTACAGGCGCACGAACTTGCACACCAATGGTTTGGGGACAAAGTCACCTGTGGGTCGTGGCAGGACATATGGCTTAACGAAGGCTTCGCCACCTATTTGACGGCACTGACTACAGAATATTTGACACCAAACCTAAATGATTGGAATAACTGGAAAATATCAGCAATCAATACCATCACCAACAGACCAAACGGATCGACTTTCGTAGATGATACGACTAGTGTGAATAGAATATTCAGCAGTCGTCTGACCTATACAAAAGGCGCATTTATTTTACATATGCTCCGTTGGGTGATGGGTGACGATGATTTTTTTCAAAGCTTACGAAACTACTTGAGCGACCCTGAACTGGCCTACGGATATGCACGAACAACAGATTTAAAAAACCATATGGAGGCAGTCAGCGGAATAGAACTAACTGAATTCCTCAACGATTGGTTTTATGGCCAGGGTTATCCGAGTTATACGATTGATTACATACCGCGTGAAACGTCGATTGATCTGACCATTTCACAAATAACCAGCCATAATAGTGTTGAATTTTTCGAGATGCCGCTACCAATTAAAATCTCCGGTAGCGGTCATGATACAATTGTCATTGTCAACCATACATTTTCAGGTCAGGATTTCCATATCGATTTGCCATTTACACCAACATCAATTGAATTTGATCCGGATCATTGGATTCTATCCAGAGACAATGAAATCAACATGTTTAGCAAAACGAATAATGCTTATTTTAATGCTTCCGATATCACTCTTTACCCGATTCCCGTTTCTCAACAATTAAATATAATATTCGATCAGACTATAGATTTTAATGAAATACGTTCAATTGCCATTACCGATATCGACGGTCGTGTTCGATGGGCTTCCGAGACAATAGCGTCACCAATGCAAATTGACTTATCTCACTTGCATTCCGGGACATATTTTGTGACTTTTATTTCAAGACAAGGGAGTTTTGTGAAATTTTTGACAAAAATTTAGAGTAGTAACAAATTAGTGTTTAATCAATTGATTGTTGAAGCAATTAAGTGTCGAGAGGATGATTTTGACTTATTTGTAGATTAATTGTAGAA
This sequence comes from Saprospiraceae bacterium, assembly GCA_965249735.1. GTDB lineage: Bacteria > Bacteroidota > Bacteroidia > Chitinophagales > Saprospiraceae > JANQSS01. Next base: position 497,378 of record CBDFMS010000023.1, read on the forward strand.
TTGTTTCAAATCCCGACTTGGATGGGCACTGTTGAAACCAAGGTTAGTATATTTGATATATCAATTCTAATACCAGAACGTGCCAAGGCCTAGACTAAATATCGAGCTTGATTCGCAAGACCGGATCATCGAAGCAATCGGTGCCGTTGCTATCATATTACTTATTGCTCTGCCTGCGTATTACTACGGTCAATTACCGGAGTCTATTCCAGGTCATTATGACTGGCGTGGACAACCGGATTCATATAGCAATAAAGCCACCATCTGGATCTTGCCGGCAATCGGAATATTCTTGTTTGTGGTCCTGACCGCTGTGAATAAATATCCACACACGTTTAATTATTTAACTGAAATAACAGAAGAAAATGCCCCCGAACAATATAGAATAGTCGGCAAACTGATGCGTGGCCTCAACACCTTAATCACCTGTTTATTTACCTACATGACTTATTCAACCATACTGACGGCGCTCGGCAAACAAAATGGGTTAGGACCATATTTCTTACCAATATTCTTAGCTTTAATTTTCGGAGCGACCGGATACTACTTGTATCGTTCCATTAAATTGAAATAACACGAAACTTAAACAACCAACCCAATAATTGTTAAACCCACACCTCCTATTATAGTTTTCTGTAAAATCACACCTAACCATGAAACAGATCATTGCACATGTGTCCCTTGTTGTCGAAGATTATGACGCAGCTATCGACTTTTATACCAACAAGCTCGATTTTAAGTTAATAGAAGACACAAAATTAAATGAAGAAAAAAGATGGATCACCGTAGCTCCACCCGGCTCCGAAGAGTGTTGCCTGTTGCTGGCAAAGGCGTCCGATGAAAAGCAGGAAATGGCTATAGGCAATCAGACAGGCGGACGCGTCTTTTTATTTCTATATACCGACGATTTTTGGCGGGACTATAATAAAATGGTAGGTGAAAATATCCAATTTGTCAGACCTCCAACGCAAGAGGCGTATGGTATGGTCGCTGTCTTCAAAGACTTGTATGGCAACCTCTGGGATTTACTTGAGCCTAATGAAAACAACAAAAGAGGACTCAATCCTCTAACTGGAGACATTCTAAATAAGTCATAACCCCGAGAAACGTATTGTACTTAATTCAAAATAGAATTACATTAAGGAGCAGCGTGTGGTATACCTATTGGAGTGGTTTGTATGGTCTCAATTGATATTATAAATGGATTAGATTAAAATGAAGTCTTGGGTAAAAAAACAGTTCAGGGATTATCGAATATTTTTTGTTTCTAGTCAGCGAATATTTGTTGTACAAATCATTGCCACAACATTTTTTTTCATTTTAGTTATTGAATTACTCATTGGTTTCGAAATCAATGCATTTTTGGTATCCTTGTTTAAAATGTACATGCTTGACATCTTTATGATATGGATGCTTGGTGGATATAGAAAGATCAAATCTATGGTCGATAAATCTCTTCACGAAGAATTAGAACTATAAATTCCTTAGTTGATTCCACCAGATCAGCTTGATCAGGTGGACCTGACCCTTACCAATAGGCTTCTGTGGCTTCTTGAATGTATGCCGTTGCAGAAGTGTTTATAGAAATTTCTTGTTACCCTACCAGGCCTTGGTGATATCATCAAACTCGTATGCTTTGCTCTCATCTTGATAATAAGAATTCAGCTCAATTTGATCCGTGCGCTTTCTACCGGTAAATACACGTTTCAAAAGTGCCATTGGCGTAAGGACCAACAAGAAGACAATCCCCAATAATACGGCATTCACACACAGACCAATATAATGGGTGACCTTTTTCCATCCTTCAGTAATCGGCTTCCCCGTTTGGGGAATAAGCAACAGAACCAACAGGAGCGCAGCAACATACTTAAATTGTTCTACGTGAAATAAAAAGTATCCTATTGCACAGAAAAATAAAATCGAAACACTGTAAATTATATAATCTTTACCGGCGTACTTCATTAGAATAACGTATAGATAAAAGCTCCGGCACCTGAACCACCGGCTATGATCAGTAATCCGACAAGCAACAAAACAATAATTGTAGGTAAGAGCCAATATTTCTTACGATCTATAATAAAATTTGCGAAGTCTTTAAGAATTTCCATGTTATTTACTGTAGAGCATCTGATCAATTACTAAATAATCCAAGTTCGTGTTTTGGAAGCAAGCCATGGCATCTTTACCAGTGGCTACAATCGGTTCATCTTTATCGTTAAAGCTCGTATTCAACAATACCGAACAGCCGGTCTTCTCCTTAAAGGTCTGAATTAATTTGTACAATTTTTCATTTTGTTTTTGATTTACCGTCTGAACTCTTGCCGAATTATCAACATGGGTGACAGCCGGAACTTCCTTACTGCGGACCTCATATGTTGCCAGCATATGGGGGGATGGTTTTTGCGCATCCATGTCAAAATAACTTGCCGCGTCTTCTTCCAATACAACAGGGGCAAATGGCCGAAATCCTTCCCGATTTTTAATCAATTCATTGACGTGGTCCTTCATCCAGTCAAACCTGGGGTCAGCCAGGATACTCCTATTTCCCAATGCTCTAGGACCAAATTCCATTCTATCCTGCACCCAACCAATGGTTTTCCCTTGAATTAAAAATTCGGCCACATCATCACACAATTTGTTGAAATCTGTATACACAGTTTTTTCCAACTCAGTGTCTAAATCTTTGTTCTCTGCCACAGGACCAAGATACATATCCGGCATCACCTGCTTACGTGGCTCATCCTGATGCACGAGGTAGTAATAGGCCAGAGCCGCACCAACGGCACCTCCGGCATCTCCCGCGGCAGGTTGTACATACATCTCATCAAATAAATTTGCTTTGATCAAATTACCATTGGCAACACAGTTAAGTGCTACCCCACCTGCCATGCACAGTTTTTTTGACCCCGTCAACTTTATTCCTTCTTTTACAATGTTGGTTAATACAAACTCGGTTACCGCCTGAATAGCGCAAGCGAAATTTTTATGTCGAGCTAAAATTGGATCACCCGGAGACCGCCTTTTAAAACCAAACAAATCTTCCCACTTCCTATCGCGCGTCATCCGCAAACCCGTCATGTATCGGAAATAAGATTGATTCAGTTTAAATGATCCATCATCCTTTATGTCAATTAGATGTTTGACAATTTTGTGATAATATCCATTCACCTCCTCTGAGTTCTGCTCACCATAACTCGCAAGGCCCATCACTTTATATTCTCCCGAATTAATTTTGAATCCGAGGTAATAAGTAGCTGCTGCATATAACAACCCCAGACTATCCGGAAAGTGAATCGTTTTCAAACGCTTTATAATATTTCCCTTCCCATGACAAATTGACGTCGTTGTGAATTCACCCACTCCATCAACCGTTATTATCAGGGCCTCGTCAAACGGTGCAGGATAATAAGCACTGGCCGCATGAGATAAATGGTGTTCGGGAAAATAAATTGGAGGAAGCTTTACTTTACGACCTGCGATTACCTTCAGTCCTTTCTTTATTATGCCTTTTATATTCAATTTCTGATTGATCCAAATAGGCATGGATCTGAGGAAGGAAGGCAATCCACTTGGAGCTGTGCTATAATAGCTTTCTAAAATCCGTTCAAACTTTAAAAATGGCTTATCATAAAATACAATCGCTTCTAATTCATCAATATTCGTCCGAGATTCTTGAAGGCAAAACCGAATTGCTCCTTCAGGGAAGGAAGCATCATTTTTTATCCGAGAAAAACGTTCTTCCTGAACAGCAAACAAAACCCTCCCATCCTCAATTATAGCGGCTGCTGAATCATGATAAAATGCTGATATTCCCAATATTCTCATTACCGTTGGACTTCTGTTGGTCCACAAAAGTCTTTGGCCTCCATATAATTGATCAATCGATTCGCATAATATTTATGTGCTGCCTCGTTCGGATGCAAATCAAACGGTAGCAAATTAAATCGTTTATCATTAATATCAATAGCAGCATCTAAAAAATTAATATGGTGCATGGAACAAAATTTCTCTAGTTTTATTGCAGACTCACTTTTATTCAATGCCATTACGATCAACTTCATGCCATGTTCGACACAAGTCGAATTCAATTCGCTCAGAATTAATTCAGTTAATTCGTATTTAGCAGTAAAACCATACATAATATTGCTTATGGCATTTTCCAACCGATAGATAACAACAGAGGACCGACTGAATTCCCATCGCTTTTGCATCGCGCTGAAAGGTAAATAATTGATCTCAATTTGCTTACCCTTTTTTTTGACATAGGGCATGTGCGCTGTTTCTATACCACGCGTGCTATCAAGCACCATGGATTCGCTCCAATACTTCTGTTGAATCCCTGAGAGCTGGTTACGCGCATCCTGATAAGAGGTATACCCGACAACCACAACTTTCGGAAGTACGCCTTCTTCAATCACATCGGTGAGCTGAATCAATCCGTGTAGCGTACTGTATCCGGGTCCGGCATAATTTTTGACATGCCAATATGGGCATGCCTCTTGTACGATCCATGGGAATGTTGATTCATCATCGACCCCCATGCCGTAGGTAAACGAACATCCATAAAAATGAATCTGTGCTCTTCCGTTCTTATTCAGACGTGACGTGATTCGGGTTGAATCCGCCAAATGACTTGTTTGATACAACAAACCACCGTTGACGGTAACGGAGTATTGTCCCGGGTTTAACCCAAGTCCATATTTTGGGTGATAATACAAGGCTTGATCAGGCTTGGACACCATAGAAGTTTTAGCAGGTTCATAGACTTGAAAACCTGCTATTCTGAAGCCAACCTCCAACGCGATAAAAAGAATTAGGACGGCAGCGATAGATTTGAATAAATTGCTCATAGCGAACCTCGAAATATAAAGTTAAGCTATTCAAATCGACATGAATATTAACATTCAATATTTCCGAACTTCGACTACCCCAGAATTTCCTTTATCAACAAATTACGATATAGTTTCTCCTGGAAATTTCTCGGACTTTCCAACTGCATTCGTTTCAGATAGGGCCTCATTTTATCAGGAACCCTCCTGACCAACAAGGCTTTCGCAATGGTAGTCAATCGTGATATTGGGGTACTGATTTTCTTTTTCAGCGATTTTAGCGCTTTACCTATGACCTGCTCCTCATGTGTGAAATCCGTTCCAAAAGGAAACACCGGAAAAAGTCCTTCATTTTTAAATGGAGCCAATAGCTCATGGATCCGTTCAGGGTAATTATTCCGAAATTCATGTGGTACTTCGTAATCAGCGGAAAGTTTATAAGCAGCTTTTGCCTGGTTAATGAGATCATTCTGGAAGCGTGAATCCGAAATCTGGATTAGCGACTTAATGACTTCTTCATCCGTTTTGCCCCGTACATAAGCAATGCCATATTCTGTAACGACAACATCCCGCAAATGCCGAGGGATGGTAATATGCCCATAATTAAATACGAGATTTGAATGCACCTTACCGCCCCGATTACTCGTCGATCTCAATTGAAGAACAGAGTGTCCATCCGGAAGTGCATGTGCCATTTCAACAAAATTATATTGACCCCCTACTCCACTGATCACGCGGCCATCTGCCAACCCATCTGACACGGCGGCACCCAACAATGTCATCATCATACAAGTATTGACGAAACGTGCATTTTTTCGGTGCAAGCGATCCATTTCTTCATGACCATAGAGTTGATTGATCTTGGTCACACTTTTCATATGAATTTGACGTCGAGTCGCTTCCGGTAGCTCTCGCAACCATTGATAAAATTGAGCTGGCCCAACAAAAAATCCCGCATGAATGAATGCACCATTTTTCAGTTTGTCCCCCAGGCACTGTGAAATAATTATATCACTGGCTTCATCATTATTCATGTCAGCCTCTACAATCGTTCCGTCTTGAAAATGAATATTTCCATACTCATATTCCAGTTCTTTTCTAAAAATGCCAAAATGTTGAAGAAATTTAAAATCTTTTTCAGATATTTTAGGATAAATTGCTCGTCGCTCCAGCAACAAGAAAAAGGCTTCCGGTGTAATATTATTTTCATCTATCAAACCTTCATTTAGCAAGCGCTGAAGAATAATGTGGTCGTATACCTTTTTCTTCATAATCCCACTGTTCACCAAAAACATGAAGCTATCAACCAACATTTCCGTAGCACCGAATAATCCTTTTTCAAACGGACGCAAATCACCAAGTCGCTCGATCTCATTTTTAAACCGAGCTTTAAGTCCAATGTCATCAAGTATACGCTGGTATTGATCGTTGTGTTCATGAGGCATTCGCAAACCGTATACGAGTGCATCGCCAAGAGAGCCTATTCCTATTTGTAATTCACCATCATCTCGAATCAGTGTGCTCGAGTGCAATCCGATCATATAATCAATATCGGAAACAGCCATTTTTGGAGGTCCGAATAATTTATAATTTTCATTAGGATTATCAACTATAAAATCGAAGGCATCAATCGGTAAATCAGCATCGCCATACATAAAAGGCAAATTTGCGTTTACCTGCCCAACAAATAAAATATCATCCTTATTATCTCCGGTCATAATATCCAATGATACGTCTGCATTACAACTTAGGCTTACACGTTTTTTATCATCTGACATGGCGATCATTTGACCTAAAACGTTTAAACCTCTATCCCGTAGATCTCGCGCTACGTGCGTGTAATTACTACTGATATAATTTTTTTGAGCCTGTAAATTATTTGTAAATTTTCCCGCCGGAAAATAAAATTCAATCACACGTACATTATCTGGTAATTTTCCGTCCATGCGATCCAATTCAAAAAGCAAATCCGGATAATCTCCAAAAACCCGATCACTTAAGGGGTCAAAAAATCGTTTTTCCAATAAGCTTTTACCTTTGGGTCGCTCAAGTGTTAAAGCACTCAAAATAGTAAAATCGATATCCGGATCAGCTTTAGCTCGCTTATAAAGCGCGTTGACAATATGATTTGGCTTACCGGCTCCTAAAGGCAGTCCCAAAACTATTTTTTTTCCTACTTTATTAATAATATTATCAGCGCAAGAACCGCTGTCAGTGAAGGTTATCGGCGCCTTCGTCATTCGTTTTTCCATAGTTGTTACCATGCTCTTAATATACGATTAAATGAGTAAAAATGCAAGAGTAAATAACTGATAATGAGGGATATTTGAATCGCCAAATAAAGAAATGACTCCAATAAATTTTGCCAAAACTCATCGCGGAATAAGGATAAATCACACACAATAATTTCGTCCCGCAACATGGTGCAAATTGTCCAGATAGGACAGGAAGTCGTTCAAATCGGTTTGAACGAATTACAACAGTCCAAACCGGATCCAAAGCAGCAACAATCTTCTAATAGTACCTTTCGATATAAAGCCTTATATTTATTGGAAGTAAGACTCACATTTTAGAATGTTGGAGTGGACGTCTTTAAGGAATTCCTGAATACGCTAATCGACTATAAGAACTTATCCCTTTGAGTTTTAAATTGATCGAACATGTCAAAGCTATGCAAAGTCGCTTGTGACTTAATCGAATTATACAACATAACTTTTTAGAGGATAGATTTCTATTTAACTCGAAATAAAACAGGCATGAATCAAACAATTGACAACTTCAAAAACCAACTTAGAGGAGAATTAATTCTTCCGGAAGATGCATCTTACGATCAATCACGCAAAGTCTATAATGCAATGATCGACAAGCGTCCCGGCATGATTGCAAAATGTGTAGATGTAGCGGACGTCATTAGTGCCGTCAATTATGGCCGAGAAAATAAATTATTAATAGCAGTAAGAGGTGGTGGTCATAATGGTGGCGGCCTGGGAATTTGCGATGGCGGTTTAGTCATCGATCTTTCGGGAATCAAGTTCGTTCGTGTAAACACCTCTGATCAAACGGTCCGCGTTGGTGGAGGTAACGTATGGGGAGAAGTTGATCATGCCACACATCCATTTGGGCTTGCCGTTCCGGCAGGCATTATATCAACGACAGGTGTCGGTGGATTGACATTAGGTGGCGGTGTTGGCCATTTATCCAGAAAATATGGTTTGACCATTGACAATTTATTGGAAGCTGATATGGTATTAGCTGATGGATCTTATGTTACTGTCAGCGCCTCAGAACATGCTGATTTGTTTTGGGCCATCCGCGGTGGAGGTGGAAATTTCGGAATTGTAACCTCATTCAAATTTCAGGCACATCCCGTAAAAACCGTATTCGGTGGCCCAACCTTATGGCCAATCGAACAGACAGAAGAAATTATGGAATGGTACCATAGTTTTATTCACAATGCCCCTGATGATTTAAATGGTTTCATAGCGACCATGGTTATTCCCGGGCCTCCATTTCCGGAACATCTCCACCTTAAACAGTTTTGCGGAATCGTTTGGTGTTATACCGGTGAGTTGGATAAGGCGGAAGAGTTGTTTAAGCCGGTACATGACAGGAATCCGCTATTTGCACATGTTGGTGAGATGCCTTATCCTTCCGTGCAAACACTTTTTGATGGATTGATGCCTCCAGGACTACAATGGTATTGGAGGGCTGACTTTTTTAATGAACTTAATGCTGAAGTAAGAGCACAACACCTAAAATTTGGATCAAATATTCCAACTCCACTATCACAAATGCATCTCTACCCCATCAGTGGTGCGGCAAGCCGCGTGGGAAAAGAAGAGACACCATGGGCTTACCGGGATGCAAATTATGCAGGGGTCATCGTAGGTGTAGATCCGGATCCGGCAAATGCAGAAAAAATAACTGATTGGTGTAAAGCATATTGGGAAGCAGTACATCCCTATTCATCAGGTGGCGCGTATTCGAATTTTATGATGGATGAAGGTCAGGACCGAGTGAAGGCGAGCTACAAACACAATTATGATCGCCTCGTTCAAATTAAAACTAAATATGATCCGGATAACGTGTTCAGAGTAAATCAGAATATTCGGCCGGCATCATAAATAAAAATGAAGTTGGCAACCTATGCCGATGAAAAGTTAAGGTTAGTCAAGTTGGTTGATAATTATTTTTATTGCGATTGCCATTCGACCAGCTCCAAATCTGTTGGATCATCGAAGCCTTTTAGCATTGTTGAACCGAGCGATTGAAAGCGGACGTCTTTCCCTATGCAAAGTTCACGAATAATCCTGGCCGCTACGATTTCAGCAGGTCCTCCGTGACTGCAAATTCGGGCGGCCAAATTCACCGTAGAACCGAAAAGGGCATCTCCATCCTGTACCGGTTCTCCGGCACCGACGCCGATTCTTGCTTGAAGGAGCACATCTTCTTCACGCAATTCATTGTCGTTGAATAATTGCTGTTGAATAGCGATAGCACATTTTGCAGCTGTGTAAGCTGAACGAAAACTGGTAAGGAAGCCGTCTCCGGCTCGATCTACCTCACGGCCACTATGGTCAACAAGTGCTTTTCGAACTACATCCCGATATCTGCGAACCAGGCCAAGTGCCTTGGCATCACCGAGGGTTTCGGTGATATCAGTAGAACTCACCATATCCACAAACATGATGGCGCGAAATGGACTCTCAGTAATTGCCTCGCCTTCCTTTAATTCTGGATCAGTCACACGTCCCAGGAACTGTGCCACTGTTGAACCATCAACCTCAATAACTTGATTTGGAATAAGTCCATGTGCCTCCTGATGCATCTCACGAACAGCTGCGGCCGAAGGCGCTTCAACGAGACAGAACGCTACACCCCGGGATTCATCATGCCAATAAGTCAATGCCTTGCAATGGTGCCGTTCTTGAATTTCAACATCCTTATTATGGGCTTGCAACACTTCTTCTGATGTCGCTTCGCGAATATCATGTCGATCCATATATAGTGGCATATTCCCTCCTTATTTTGCGTGAGACAAGCAAGCCTATTTGCTCAAATGATTTATCGATCCGCCTTCGTCACTTGGTTCATACTACCATGATTGGTAGTTTTGCAAATATACATTCTATCATCCAGAATCTTTGAGCGTCTATGAATAGGTTCTTAATCTCAATCGAAAAACAAAAAATTATAAACAATAAATACCAATTATAATTTGATTAATTTTGAAAGCGAACTTTAAAAAATAAAATTATGAAAGCTGTCCAGGTTCAATACACCGTCCAACCGGAATATGTCGAAAAAAACAAAGACAATATTCAAAAAGTCATGGAAGCTTTGAAAGCCAATCCTATAGCTGGTATGTTATACTCTAGCTATATTCTCGACGATGAGCAAACATTTGTTCATATCAATATCGCTAAAGACAGTGAAACCATGTCCAAATTAAATGATTTACCTGAATTTAAAGAATTTAGAATGGGTCTTAAAGCAAGTAATCCCGTCTCTCCGCCTAAGCCAACAAATCTAAATTCTGTAGGTGCAGGTTTTGAATTATAAATTTCATAATTTATCTTTAATAAACAGAGCAAATGGACATTAATGTACACGTAGAGGATGTAGTTTATCGAGCGGATAATATCGTATACGAAGCTATAGTTAAATCTAATAAGATCACTAAGTACTTTACCACGCGGACCAGTGGTGACTTAGTAAAAGGAGAAGAAATAATTTGGAATTTTGATGACGTCGGTGTTACACTGAAAATTCGAGTACTTAAAATGGATGAAAATAAATCCATTTCCTTTTCGTGGAAGGCAAGTGGCCAACCGGCCATTGTAGAAATATTAATCAAGGCTGAGAAAAGCAACAAATGTACTATTCAGATACTGGAAGGCCCTTTCCGAAAAACAGATGAAGGTATTCAACGTGTGCTCGAACAAACCCAGGGTTGGACCGATTTTATTTGTTCTTTAAAAGCATATTTATATACGGGAATTAATCTTCGATCAGGGGAACTATCTGATAATAATTAATTCATCCAATTTCGGAGTGCGTACTATGATATTTTTGAAATTAATTGAAGGCGGGTTCTTACGGGGGACTTTCCGTCGATTCTAGTCGAAATAAACTCCGACATAATCTGAATTTGAATGATGTGGTGAATGATATATTTTTTCTTAAAGCATGAGCAAATAAATCATACGATAATGTCTTTTTCGTCAAACAATAAATGCTGGTTAAAAAATATTGGATCAGTTATTAACTAAAACAGACTCCACCTCCATGAATCATTTTAATACCATCATTGAGACTGACCGATTAATCTTGAGACCGTTTACATTACTTGATGTTGACGCGTCTTATGAAATGAATGCCGACCCCGAGGTCGTTCGCTATACAGGTGATGGCGGCGTCAAAACGCGAGAAGAAATTTATTCAACAATCAGGGAAGATGTCCTTGGAGACTATAAAAAATATGGCTATGGTCGATTTGCTGTAGAATTAAAAATGGAACAAAAGCTTATCGGGTTTTCAGGTTTGAAATATTTAGATGACCTCAAAGAAGTTGATATAGGTTATCGATTTATGAAAAAATATTGGGGATTTGGATATGCCACGGAATCGGGGAAAGCGTCATTGAAATTTGGCACGGATGTATTAGGGCTTAAAAAAATTATTGGCTTGGTTTTATCACCAAATGTCGGTTCTATTCATGTACTTAAAAAACTCGGTTTTGAGTACGAAAAAGACATTAATCTTGACGATGAACAGGTTCAACAATATTGCTGGTATCCAAAACAGAACTAACTTTGTAGCAGAGAATTAAAATATAATAGTTGTTGAAAATAATTTCATACACAGCCATTCTGTTTTGTTTCGTTATGGAAACTCACGGACAACCGACAATATATGGTGATCTTGTGGTCTATGTGGAGGACCACGTTGACAACTTGCCCGGGGCAGGAACGGACATCTATGCAGATCCTGATAGTTTAGATTTAATTTGCTGGCAATTCGGATGGAATCATGTCTTTTCATCATCGTACAGTGTGGCCGATTCTTTTTTCCAATTTTGTGATTTTCACCTCATATTTTTCACTGACACCATCTTCAATGAGACCTACATAATTCTTGAAAAGGAGGAAGATGGGAACAATTACTGGGGCCTCTACGCCTGGAATCCTCTGGCATGCAGATCCAATGTCACGATAATGTCGCCACACCCAAAAAAGGACTTCAACACAGCTCAGGAAGGAGCCTACGCCTTTCGATACAATCAGGCTCAGGCTTTCATGACTACAGGTACGCATCGCTGTAATGCTATCGACACTTCCCCTTGTAGCGGGACTACATCGGTATGTAGTGGCTCCGCTGCCCCCTTTCGTATTTCCGATATGGCCCATACGAAGACATCAATCTTTCAACGAACGACGGAAATTTTATTGACCCATCTTGCGGATCCATTCTTTATCCAGTTACATGGATTTACCAAAGATTCAACCGATCCATACCTCATTTTGAGCAATAGCAGCAAGGATCTACCTGCAAGTTTTGACTACTTGTCCCAATTGGCTACAAGCCTGGAAGACATTGACTCCGTCCTCACCTTTGAAATTGCACATCTCAATCCTGCCTGGTATCGACTTATCGGGCTCACCAATACACAAGGAAGATTCATCAACGGATCGGCTGACCCCTGTATTCAAAATTCACCGGGCAATAGCGGGCGGTTTTTGCATATTGAACAAGAAAAATCCAGACTACGAGAAACTCCAACTGGCTGGCATAAAATAGCGATGGCCATCCAGGAAAGTTTTCGGGCGATTTCTATCGATAGTACTGTAATTATTCAGGGTCGCATAGCCGCTTTGGACTCAATCAATCTTTCATTTAGCCATTTTCATCCAGTGGACAGCGCTATTATTGAGGCGTCCGGGTCTATCAACCTGCTGCCCGGATTTTCTTCTGACAGCGCAGGAATTATTGACTTTCGGATTAAATCTCCATAAAAGTACTACACTTCTGTACAACCTATCTCAAATCGAGATCAATGCTATTGGTGCATGATACAGCGACTAAGCACTTTTAACACTCTTTTAGAATGTTTTCCACAACAATTGACCTCAAATAAATATTATATCTTGTCTCCTTAAATTAAAAAATCATCATGATGTCATTTAGCAAATATTTACTTTCTCTCTCTTTTTTGATTTTTCTGGGCTGCTCCAATGCTCCGGACAGACCGGAACCGGAACTTCAACAGAACAACACACCTGATCTGAGTGCGACGAACGTCCAAACAACACCACCCGCTACGCCTCCGGCTCAAACCGAGAGTCCGGCACAAAATGCGAAAGGCGTGTGGCATTATACCTGCGCCGATGGATGTGAAGGAGGTGCTGCTAGCGCTCAGGCATGCGGTGTTTGTGGAAAAACGCTGGTTCATAACAAAGGTTACCACGAAAATCAACCTAACCAACAGAATCCAACGAATACGATAACGAATCCAACCGATCCGGCTTCGACTGCCCAAAAGCCACCGGCTGCAGCACAAAATGCAAACGGCGTGTGGCATTTTACATGTGCTGATGGTTGTGCCGGAGGAGCTGGTGCAGCTCAGGCCTGCAGCGGGTGTGGAAAGACACTCGCGCATAATGCGGCTTATCATCAGTAGTGGACAGTAGGCAGTGGACCCTCCTTCGCCTAGGCTCCGGCGGGCAAGCAGTGGGTTGATGTCTGTATAATTTTGTTTGTCTGATTACAGGGCATTTTCCGTATTCTGCGTGATAATCATTTCACATTGAGCGGCTTTAATCGTACTTTGCATTATAGATGTAATGAGTGGTTCGATGGAGACGACAGACGCCATATTAAGGATAGCCTTACCTGTATTTTTCGCGTTTTACTTCGGTATCGCATTTATTGCCAAAAGCTATTTAGTCGCCCGGCGTATCGGCAAAAATCCAATGGTATTTCCAGTCGACGAAAGCGCACATAGCCTGATAGGTTATTATTTTAAGATCCTCATGGCGGTCCTATTTATCTACGTTATTATCTACGGTTTAAAGCCGAATTACTATGATTATTTCCTTCCGATTCATCAGTTGGAATATCCCATCATTCGATACATTGGTTTGGCATTGTTGATTGTCTCCTTCATATGGACCATCATCGCCCAGTTTCATATGCAAGATTCCTGGCGAATCGGAATAGATCAACACGATCCGACTGAGCTGGTAACTTCAGGCCTCTTTAAGGTTTCAAGAAACCCCATTTTTCTTGGAATGGTCAATAGCCTGATCGGGCTCTTTTTAACCACACCCAATGCCCTTACTGCCATTTTTTTAACGCTTGGCTATGTACTCATACAGACACAGATTAGATTGGAAGAAGCACATCTATTGAAACAACATGGCCAAGACTACATCGATTATCAAAAGAAGGTCAACCGCTTCTTATAAGATCAGCCACAAATGGACATTACCACAGATTGGAATAAAATAAGGGTACATTTTAATAAAAGTTTTAAATCTAACTTACACGTATCTGTTGGATCCGTCAATTCAAATCATCAACCAACGGTTACACCCATTGGATCTCTTTTTCTAAATTCAGATCAAACTGGATTCTATTTTGAAAAATTTCCTTCGAAATTACCTCAACACGCAAAATCGAATAATCACATCTGTGTGCTTGCAGTAAATAGCAATAAATGGTTTTGGCTTAAATCAGTTTTCTATGGTAAATTTTATCAATATCCAGCCATTAAATTATACGGACAATTAGGGAATAAAAGGGATGCAACTCAACATGAATTAAGTCGATTTTATAGAAGAATGAGATGGACAAAAGGGCTGAAAGGTGATACGTACATGTGGCGGGAAATGGCACAGGTACGTGAAATCATCTTCACAAGAGCCGAGAAAATCAATTTGGGCGCCATGACAAAAGACTTATGATCGCACTACGGAAACAAGAATTAACCGATAATAATAACAGATGAAGACCTTTAGAAATAACGGGGCGGTAGGAGCAATGCTGGACGAATATGAAAAAGCACTTCATGAGCTACTACTTGTGATTGGTGATGTAACCAATGAAGAATTAATTTTAATTGTGGACGGGCATACTGAAGATAAAGATTGTATCTCTATCCAAAATATTCTTACCCACATCATCCGTGCCGGATATGGATATGTAATGGAAATCCGCAAAGCGCAGGGAGAATCAGTAGAATATATTCCCAGGCGTATTTTTGAAGAGGTTAAAGATTATCATCAAGGATTGCGGAACATGTTTAAGGCGAACGAAAAACTATTCGAAGATTATCCAAATCTAAAATTGGAAGAAACAGATAACCAAAAGAAATTTCAGGCCAGATGGGGCAGACCTATGACGTCGAGCAATTATTGGAACATGCCATCGTACACGTGCTCAGACATCGACGACAAATCCAACGCTTTCTGTTGAATCTCAGAAGCATCACTGATTAATATTTTATTTGATCCGTGGTGTTTTGAAAACGAAAGACCACGTAGCCACGATTACACTGAATATGCTTTCTTAAATTCAGGGCATACGTATTCATGCGATTGGTGGTGCTTTCATGTCAGTTTATAATCATAAGATCTTTGATCAAAAAACTGCTGTAATCTCATCTAACATCGATTCCCTATGTTATATATTTGCTTCACTTGTAAATAGTCATGACATTGAACACCACCTATTGCACACTTAGCCCTAAATCCGCTCATCGAAATGACACATAAAAAAAAGAAACTAGCATTTTTGGATCAATATCTTACGCTGTGGATCTTCCTCGCAATGGGCATAGGTGTGGCGATTGGCTATCTGTTTCCTTCGAGCTCGAATGTTATTAATTCCTTAAGTAAAGGCTCGACAAATATTCCAATTGCCATCGGCTTGATATTGATGATGTATCCTCCGTTGGCAAAGGTGAATTACAAACTACTACCCCAGGTCTTTCGCAATGTTAAAATACTGTCTATATCCCTCCTGTTGAATTGGATTATTGGTCCTGTTCTCATGTTTGCCCTGGCGGTCATCTTTCTACACGACTACCCTGAATATATGGTCGGTCTCATTCTCATTGGTTTGGCGCGATGTATTGCCATGGTACTTGTGTGGAACGACCTTGCGGAGGGAAGCAGTGAATACGGAGCAGGCCTGGTCGCATTAAATAGTATATTTCAGGTTTTTGCATACAGCTTTTATGCCTGGATTTTCATAACTAAATTACCTCCCTTATTCGGATTCGAAGGCGCTATAGTTGACATCTCCATTGCAACAATTGCCGAAAGCGTCGCTATATATTTGGGAATACCATTCTTGGCTGGACTACTCAGCAGAATATTTCTTGTTAAGATCAAAGGAGAAATGTGGTACACGCAAAAATTTATTCCATTTATTTCTCCATTGACATTAATTGCACTTCTTTTCACAATCGTTGTCATGTTTTCCCTAAAAGGGGAATTAATTGTAAACATACCGATGGACATTGTTCGAATAGCCATACCATTACTGATATATTTTGCCCTGATGTTTTTCATTGGCTTCTTTATCAGTCGATCGCTGGGCGCATCGTATGATAAAAATGCATCCATATCCTTCACCGCCGCCGGCAATAATTTTGAATTGGCTATTGCCGTTGCCATTGCCGTCTTTGGATTAAATTCCGGTCAGGCTTTTGCTGGTGTTATTGGGCCATTAGTCGAAGTTCCGGCCCTCATTTTATTAGTGCAGGTAGCCTTTTGGTTGCGAAAAAAATATTATTTAGAACCCGCCGCCTAAATCCCGGACCATAAGATCAATGACCGGAAATCAATTTCTCAATGCGCAATAGCCCTTTGCTTCAATATCGACTTCATGACAATTATCATTGTCTAGTATAACATACGTCACTCCCTTTTAGTCTGCGAATAATTACTTTACAAGCAATTAGATTTTGGATTAAGACATCATGAAATGAAATTAACGCACCTCTTTTTTGGAATTCTTATTACCATTGGCCTGTTCAATTGCACGCCATATTATGTATCAAATAATTTTAACGTTACCACACTTGATCACCAAACGGTTGCCGTCCTCCCATTTGAGATGGTCTATACCGGTCAAAGGCCTGAAGAACTTACCCACGATGATATAAACGAGATTGCAATTGCAGAAAGCCAGGCATTTCAAATTTCGTATTACAATGAAATTCTACGCAGTACAAAGAGTGGAAGAAAACCGATCAGAGTCGATCTTCAAGACTATCGTAAAACAATGAATCTGCTAAATGAAAATAACATCGATGTGATCTCTTCCTGGGATGAACAATCTGAAGAATTAGCAGAAATACTAGGCGTGGATGCCCTTGTCCGGGCACGTGTCGAAAAAAAACGGCTGATGACTGATCTTGAATCCTATGGCATCGAAGTGGCCGTTCACATACTTGATGCTATATCACCACATACAGTCTGGCCATGGCTTCCACATGACCTGACCAAAGCCAAAGAAATCAAAACAAGTTATTCTTTGGTAGATCATGAAAATGGTCAACTCTTATGGTCTATTTCTATCGACATAGATGCGGATTGGCGACTTAAATCCAATGAGATTATCGATGATATAAATAGACGGAGTGCTAAGAAATTCCCTTACCGCCTTTAGTCGTCCGCCTTTTAGTTCTGGACGAAGTCCCAAAATTTACTATCCTCCTTAATGTTCGAGACCTAGTGTCAATAATCCTGGTGAATTTCATGTTATTTCACGGGAAATGACTCGTATTTCTTTGAATACAGCACATTTTCTTTTGAAGAAATTCCATTTTGACATATTTAGTTGGAATACGCGCAAGAATTCAATTCTTAAATCACACGAATATGTGAATTCGGAAGCATCCCACTTAATGACCCAGATCACTGTATCTATTGATGAATATCACTCGACAAGAACAGACAAGATGCGAGATTTATGCCGAAAGATTTATTGAACACAAATTTAGATGAGATCAAAAAATGAAATAATCTCATCATTTATCGAATGAAGTCACAAAAGTTATCATTATGAAAAGTTTAAAGCATTTGATTCTATTAGGATTGTCAGCATTCCTTCTTGTCCAGGTATCAATTAATTTTATCAGTTGTACACATGATGATCAGGAAGTTCCAGAATTCAATCCTCCTGATGATTCCAACCCATCTGAATTGATATCTCTTAGAACTGCTGTTGCTCCAACAATTGATGGCACAGTAGATCTTGCCTGGGATAATGCCGCAAAGCTTTTTACTGCAACTGAAGTACCTGATTTAGCCAATGCAGTCTTTGCAGGATATGAAGGTGATAGAAATGAAGTGACATTGCGCTCAATGTACGATGACGAACATATTTATTTTCTGGCCGAATGGGCAGATGCGCAGCAGAGTTACAATCGCCAAACCTGGTATTTCAATACTGATGATGAAGCCTGGAAACAAGAATTAAGAATTCCAGAATTCAATGAAAATGGAGTCATCATACGTGAACCATTTTATGAAGATAAATTCGCCTTTTTATTTAATGCAAATAATTCAGTTGCCAATTGGAATACTCAAACCTGCTGGGCTTCCTGTCATACCGATTTATCATCTGCTGACGGCTTTGCAAGACACTTCACGCAAGCCGGCGAGACTATTGATATGTGGCATTGGAAGAGCGTAAGAACTGATATTAACAATCAGATGGATGATCAATTTCAGAATGACACGCAACCAAACGGTCGACATAGTGATGCAAAAGAAAGCGGTGGCTACACAAACAATGTTCAGGAATTAACTATTACAGGTACAACAACGGTAGTCAAAGTACCTAAATATTTTATCCCCACGAAAACATATTATTACTGGATCACCCAATCGGAAATTGACAACGGTACCGCTAAATTAATTACCTCGGTTGATGCCAATGGCATATTGGGATATGACGGAGGAGCAATCGACCCAACGGACAGTGACTTTCAGCGTGATGGATCTACTACCGGTGCAAAATGTATTCCAAGTATATACACTGCCCCATTTGTCGGAAGTCGTGCAGATTTAGAAGCCAGAGGAGTATTTGAAGGCTCCGGCTGGACGCTTGAGATCAAACGAAAATTACAAACCGATGATGTTGCCAATGAGGATGTTGATTTCAGCTCTTTGGAAACACTTCCATTTGGGATCGCAGTATTTGATAATGCAGGAATTGCACACGGAATCAAAGCGGGACTGACGCTCAAATTTGCTGAATAATTATTCAAATTATGTTTGTGCAATCCATCACTGGATTGCACAAATGTTTAACTAACGAAATAATAATAATTATGAAAAATATAGGTTTCTTATTCTTAATAATTCCAGCTTTGCTTGTCATGAGTATGGTATCCGGATGTTATTATGACGAAATTCTTCCTGATGTGCCAATTGATCCCGGAGTTGATGTCACTTTAAGTGGTGATTTGGTTCCTATTTTCGATGCCAGTTGCAATACAAGCGGTTGTCATGGTGTAGCTCAAATAGCTCCTGACCTCACGGCAGCGAATGCCTACAATGCATTAATCAACGGAAATTATATTAATACAGATACTCCTGAATCAAGTGAATTGTATCAGTGGGTAAAAGGAAATCGATCGATTCCGATGCCTATTAGCGGAACAGATCAGCAAATTGTATCTACCGTCCTTATTTGGATAGGACAGGGGGCGCAAAACAATTAAAAATAATATCATGAAAATAAGATCAAAGATATTTGTGAGTCAACTTCAAAACTTCGTACTCATTCCGCAGATTAGCATTAAAACATTCTGTCTGGTAATTGTAGCTATGCTCACATTCCAACTTGCATTTGCACAGGAGGTGGTGGAAGATAAACCAGTCACTAAACCGGTCAGGGCAATGTTTGGCAGCAGTTGGTTAATCGACAATCAATCTGTTGTTGTGCCTTCTAAAGGGACACTACAAATGGACATCATTCACCGATTTGGTTTAACCAATGGAAAAGATGATTTTTTTGGACTCTTTGCTCCTTCAAATATTAAATTGGGATTTAACTACACGTTATTGAAAAATTTAGCTATTGGTTTTGGAATCACGAAAACTAACATGACATGGGATGTCAGCGCAAAATATGCCCTCATCCAACAGACAAGATCAGGATCAGTACCGCTTAGTATCACCTATTTTGGAAATGCTGCCATAGACAGCCGGGATAAGAAAAATTTCGAAAATGGAACGGACAGACTGGCGTATTTCCACCAGATAATTTTAGCTCGAAAATTTTCACCAAAATTATCCATTCAGGTAGCTCCTAGTTTTTCCCACTACAACGCCGTTGAAGCATTTGTTAATCAAGAGCAGGAAATTGAAGGATTAATGGAAAACGATCACTTGGCAATAGCATTTGGAGGACGGTATAAAGTATCCGGGTCAATGTCAATTTTAGTAAACTATGATCAACCAATAACCGAACATCTCACAAGTAACCCACACCCGAATTTGAGTTTTGGAATTGAGATTTCGACAAGTTCTCATGCTTTCCAAATTTTTGCCGGAAACTATAAGGACATTATTCCACAGCGTAATAATGTATTTAACGGCAATGATTTTGAAAACGGAGATTTCCTGATAGGATTTAATATAACGAGGCTTTGGAGTTTGTAAACTTCTAAAATTAACGAATACTGGTAAATGAAAAATAATCCGAAATCACGACGCGCATTTTTATTCAAAGGGCTCACCGATAAAGCCGAATTAGTTTCTGAAATACAGACTCTTTTACATGGTGAAGAGGAGGAAACGGAGAAGGTTAAAATGCTCACAAAAGATGGAAAACTCGTTGAAGTGGATCGTCGGATTATTGAAAAAACTACGTCAAAGTCCAAAGCGACGAACGAAGAAATACGCACCTGGATACATCATGGGAATAAAGAGTAAAACTTTATTATTTGGAACAAAAAATTAATCCTATGCCGAAAATAGAAGAATCAAATGGTAATTCCCGACGTGGCTTTATCAAATTAGGTCTGGCAACGGCCTGTGGAACTGCACTTTGCGGATGTCATTTGACCTCCGGTTCCGGGCAGTCTACTGAATCCGAAGAGACCGTTCGCCTATTGTCTACGGATGGGACGATTATCGAAGTTTCTAAGGCTCAGATAACTCCCCTACCAGAGGAGGAATTTATCAACAGGCAGGCAGCACGTATAGGTATTGAAGGTCGAAAATTTGTCATGGTCATCGATTTGGCAAAATGTAATAATGCAAGAAAATGTGTTACCGCCTGCCAAAAAATGCATCACCAGCCGGCAGACAAAGAATGGTTACAGGTCAAACTCATGAAAGACCATGAGCAAGGCAGTCCATATTGGTTTCCTAAAACATGTTTCCATTGTGACAACCCACCTTGTGTAAAAGTTTGTCCGGTAAGCGCTACGTTCAAACGCGATGACGGTCTCGTTCTGATAGATAATGAACGATGCATTGGATGTAAATTTTGCATGACAGCCTGCCCCTACTCCACCCGAGTTTTCAATTGGGAAGAACCGGAACAGTCAGACGAGATTGCTGCATGTCACCCATCTCCGGAAACAAGTGTACCGAGTAAAATCGGTACAGTCGACAAGTGTGATTTCTGTCCGGATATGGCGCGTCGCGGCGAATTACCCGATTGTGTTACCGCTTGCCCAAATGGCGTCTTTTATTTCGGTGATGAATTGGAAGACACCGTTACAAATGGTGAAGAAACTATTCGGTTTAGCCAATTAATTGCAGACCGTGGAGGATATCGATTCATGGAAGAATTAGGTACAAAACCGCGAGTCTATTACTTACCTGCCAGGGATCGATTATTTCCTGTAGAAAGAGGATTGGAAAACGTAGATAATCCTGCCTTAAAAGAAATATTTAAAGACGTATTTAATAGCGAAATATAATGGCGGAGCAAAAAATGAATATTAGTCAGGAGTCAATTGACCTGCTCAAGGAATTTTCTCCCCAGCTTGAAAAAACCAGTACCAGATGGAAAATATGGGTCGGATTTTTTATTATCTGTATTCTCATTGGTTTTTATGCCGTATTTCTCCAAGTTAAAGATGGACATATTGTCACTGGCATGCGTGATCATGTAGTTTGGGGAGTGTTTATCTCTAATTTTATTTTTTTCATCGGCATCAGTTATGCAGGAGCGGTAATTGCCAGTGTACTTCACCTCCTCAAGGTAGAATGGCGACGACCCATCATCCGTATTGCGCTGTTTATGGCCATCATATCGGCCATTGTCGGTCCTATTTTCATTTTGTTATGCATGGGTCGACTTGATCGATTGCATTATCTACTTATCTATCCACGGTTGCAATCCCCTATTGTCTGGGACGTTTTTGCCATTAGCACATTCCTGGTTGCAGCCATTATCTTCTTATATCTATCACTGATTAAAGATTTTGCCATATTCAGAGATAGTGAAAAACTAAATGTAGCTCCCTGGAAGAAAAAATTATATACCGCTTTGTCACTTGGATACCAAAACACGCCAACCCAACGAAAACATATCGCCGTTTCGAGAAACCTGATGGCTATCATTATCGTTCCTTTGGTTATTATTGTATCATCCGTTTTATCCTGGATATTCGGAATGACATTAAGACCCGGCTGGCATAGCACGATCTTCGGACCATATTTTGTCATAGCCTCCATCTATTCCGGTACAGGGGTGATTATCATAGCCTTGTGGATCTATAGAAAAGTTCAGAAACTTGATAAATATATACTTGACAAACATTTCATTTATATGGGATTTATCATGTTAACGCTAGCCGCAGGATATGGTTATTTCACATTTTCAGAATATCTCACAAGTTGGTACGGATCCGAAAAATGGGAAAATGAATTACTTCATAAAATATTCAGTTTTGATGAGTATGGCTGGTGGTTCCTCTATTCAAATATTGTCGGCATATTGATACCTATATTAATTGTAGCCATTCCAGCTACACGAACTCCTAAATGGATTACTGTGGCCGCATTTCTTATGCTCACGGCCATGTGGGTCAAACGATATTTAATCATCGTGCCAACACTTGAGTCTCCTTTACTTCCCATGCAGGAAGTCCAGGCAGAGTACGCGCATTATTCGGCCACATGGGTTGAGTGGGCATTAACAGCCAGTGGTTTTGCTACTTTCTTTTTATTCTTCTTTCTAATATCCAAAATCATGACAATAATGCCTGTCGCTGATTTGGCTGTCTGGATGAGAAAAAATAATCCACAAACTTAAATCGGGCTCCATGAAAAATGAAAATAACTATATGAGCTCAGCAATTTATTCGGATCTTAAGAATATCCGGCTGATTGGTTTAATAACCTTATTTATTTGTTCTACCGTATTTGTCTTTGCTCAGGACACCGATCCAGTTAAAACCAGGTTAAGTCTGGTTTGTACACAATTAGGAGAAAAGCAAGTCGAGGTCATGGCTACGTTGAAAGCCAGAATAAACAAGAAGTATTCTCCGGTACAAACTGCGGAGGTCGAAATTTATGCACTCACGGACTCCTCTGACGTATTGTTGGGGAAAGATATTTCCAATGCTAAAGGCATCGTTAGATATATTATCGACTCAAAAGATATTCTTCAGTTGACAGAAGGTGGGACTCATGGAGTAAAAGTCGTTTTTCGTGGAGATGAAGGCCATAAATCAAGTAAACGAACGTCATCCTTTAAACCGGCCGTGCTGGAAATTATAACAACGGAAAATGACTCTGTAAAAACTATTGAAGTCCAATTGGTAGTGGCCGATGATACAGCAGCTTCGCTATCGGGAGTTGAAATATCGATTCAGGTTCCAAGGATGTTCAGCAATCTCCCCATCGAAACTGAAACGACGGATGATAACGGAAAAGCAGAATTTACATTTCCCAATGATCTTCCCGGAGGTTTTGAAGGGATCTTGGATATATCCGCTATTGCAGATGACACGGACGAGTATGCCACCCTTCAAAATAATATCAAAAAAGAATGGGGAATTCCTGTTACATCCCTTGTAGCTCATACTGAAAGAGAATTGTTTAGCCCGAATGCTCCTTTATGGATGGTACTCTCATTTGCCATGTTAATGATATTGGTATGGGGCCATTTTATAATAGTCATTTACAAATTAAACCTAGTTAGAAAAGAGGGGAAATTACTGGCACAAGAGACTAGTTAAAAATTTTAATCAATACATTAAAGTATTGTTAATACAGGAACATAGCGATCGAAAAACGTAGAATTAGAATTATCTTAGTAGTATCAAAATTAAACATCATGAAAATTAGATTATTATTTGCCATTGCCCTTGTTGCGAGCATTTTTATGGCATATTCATTTGTAGTTGCATCCACTGATCAGGCCGAACCATGGCCTGTACCTGAGAAGTATGAAAATATGGAAAATCCTGTTGCGAACGATGCTGATGCGCTTTCTGTAGGAAAGACATTGTATAACCAACATTGCAAATCATGTCATGGTAAGGAAGGATTGGGTGACGGACCGAAAGCCGATCAATTAGACACCCCTTCTGGTGATTTTACGGAAGAAGAATTTAAATCTCAAAGCGATGGGGCATTATTTTATAAATCCTATGAAGGACGCGATGATATGCCAGGTTTTAAAAAGAAAATACCCGATGCCGAAGATATCTGGGCCATTGTTCACTATATGCGGACATTTGAATAAGACAACCCGACCTATCGGTCGCCAGGAATAATACAAAGGAAAGATCCACGATGGTCTGTAAATCAGGCCGTCGTGGATTTTTTTATGACATATTCAATTCTTGAATCCCACAAATCGACTGATAGTCAGCTTCTTATTACCTAGACTGAATTATCCAAACAATTACCCCTACCTTCGCCGCTCATTATGCATAAAAACATGACATTCAAAGAATTAGGAATAATTGAGCCTATCCTCAGAGCGCTCAAGGGTGAAGGATATACACACCCTACACCGATACAAGAACAATCGATACCAATTCTCCTCAAGGGAAAAGACCTATTGGGATGTGCGCAAACAGGTACAGGTAAAACCGCGGCTTTTGCAATTCCCATCTTGCAACAGATATTTCAGGACCATGGACCAAACCGCGGATCAAAAAGAATTCGTGCCCTCATTGTGGCTCCCACCCGTGAACTTGCCATTCAAATCGGAGATAGTTTTACAGCCTACGGAAAATATACCGGGCTCAAAAACACAACGGTTTTTGGAGGAGTTAAACAAGGAAAGCAAACTGATGCACTTCGCAGAGGTGTAGATGTTTTAGTTGCCACACCAGGAAGATTGCTAGACCTCATACAACAGGGGTTTATCAGCCTTAAAGACATCGAATACTCGGTATTGGACGAAGCCGATCGTATGCTGGACATGGGATTCATCCATGATATACGGAAGATCATCGCTCTTCTTCCAAAAAGACGCCAATCGCTCTTCTTTTCAGCAACTATGTCAAAAGAGATAGTGAGCCTTTCCAGGAAAATTTTGGGCAATCCCGAAAAAGTTAGTGTCAAACCTGAACAAGCAACAGCTGAACGCGTGGAACAATCCGTCTATTTTGTCAGTAAAAAAGACAAACCTGCACTCCTTTTACATTTACTAAAAACGACAAATATTCAATCAGCCCTGGTTTTTTCACGCACCAAGTACGGAGCTGATAAAATCGTCAGACGAATTCACAAAGCAGGAATTCACGCCGAAGCGATACACGGAAATAAGTCACAAGCCGCCCGCCAACGCGCACTTGGAAATTTTAAATCCGGCAAAACGACGGTTCTGGTTGCTACGGATATTGCCGCACGCGGTATCGACGTAGATGAACTGTCCCACGTCATCAATTTTGATTTACCAAATATCGCTGAGACCTACGTTCATCGTATAGGTCGAACAGGACGTGCCCGGGCAAGTGGTATCGCCTTGTCTTTTTGCAACACCGAAGAACGCGCGCATCTCCGGGCGATAGAAAAACTAATCAGACAAAAAATTCAAGTTGTCGAGAAACATCCATTTGTCGATGACGGAACGGAAGAAGCACAAAAGCGACCGGTCAGACCTCAGCGCCCTTCGCGAAGAGGCAATTTCCACAATTCAGGAAAAGGACGCAACGCAGGTAATCGGCAAAACAAAGGTCGATCGAATTCACGTCGGGGAGGTTAACAGGTCAATTATTTGTCCGTATATGTAACCTCAGCTACCTTCATTGACCTGCATATTATGTAATTTGCAATGACATGAAAACATCTCAAGACGTAGCAGCCGAGCCCGTGGTCCATTCTGAAATTCCATATGAAGAACTCTTCAGCGCCCTAAGAAAAAGTGAATATGATCTTCTGGATCGTAGCGGCCACACTTACCTCGACTACACAGGTGGTAACATGTATGCGCGCACGCAGTTAAGGCAACATATGCAGCTGCTGGAAAACAATATACTTGGCAATCCGCACTCTACAAATCCCACTTCCGTTCAATCGTCATTTCATGTGGAAGAAGCACGAAATAAAGTCATCTCTTTTTTCAATGCTGACGATTACTACTGTGTCTTCACACAAAATGCTACTGCTGCATTAAAAATAGTTGGTGAGTGCTATCCATTTAGCGATGAGAGTTTTCTAGGACTCCTGGCAGATAATCACAATTCGGTTAATGGGATCAGGGAATATTGTGCAAACCGAGAAGGTCACTATGAATATTGTCCGATACAATACGAGGACCTCCGAATTGATGATGAGAAACTCCATGATTTTTTAACTAGCAAGAAAGATTATCCGGCAAAATTATTTGCTTATCCTGCACAATCAAATGTTTCCGGTGTCAAACATGACCTCAAATGGATCTCGGTTGCTCAAGATCTGGGTTGGGATGTATTACTAGATGCAGCCGCTTTTGTTCCCGCCAACCGACTTGACTTATCACTCGTAAAACCCGATTTTGTTACCATTTCTTTTTATAAAATGTTTGGTTATCCGACCGGAATCGGCTGCTTATTAGTGAAGAAATCCGAATTTGACAAATTGGTTAAACCCTGGTTTGCCGGAGGCACGGTGACACTCGCCTCAGTTAAAACCAGTCATTATTATCTGGCGCAAAATCATGAGCGTTTTGAAAATGGCACCATTGATTATTTGGGTATTCCGGCTGTAAAAATCGGTCTTGATTTCATTGATACTATTGGAATGGATAAAATCCATAGTCGTGTCCGTGCCTTAATTAATTATTTATACGAACAACTTAGTGAGATCAAACATGATACCGGTGTCCCCGTTGTACATATTTTCGGACCCGAAGACCGCCAGCATGTAGGAGGTACCTTGATCATGAATTTCTTCGATGCAAAAGGAAAGGCCTACCCTTTTGAGTATATCGAATCCCAAACCAACGCTAAAAAGATTTCCATTCGTTCAGGCTGTTTTTGCAATCCAGGCACGGATGAAATAAATAATTGTCTGACCATTGAAGAATTATCAAAGTATTTCACCAGCCGTGATAGTGGTAATTATCATGACATGATTCATGTACTTGGAAAAATGCGCGGGGCCATCCGTGTATCAGTCGGCATCCCTACTAATATCCAGGACCTACAGAACTTCATATCTCTGGTCAAAGAATTGAAGAACCAAAAACGATAGATAATTATCAAGGCAGTGTGACTTAAGCCGATTTTGGAAGCTGATCAAGCGCCCAACGATCCAATAATAATATGTTGGTATTCTAAGATCTCCTGCAGATCTATTCTCATGATTATCTGCGTATAAAAACTCACTAATTAGATCGTCGCAAGTGACTACCATCATATTATCAGTTGACAAACATCATAATTATTTTGATTAGCACTAAGTACATTAAGGAATGTAAATCTGTCATTTCTCATTAAAATAATTAAATATAAAGTCAAATTCTGGAGAAAATAAATCCTCGTTCTGATAAGTAGTTAAAAATTTTACATAAAGACAGATCTAAAAGATCACATTGTGAACTCCTAATTGAGTGATCAAATTTTAAGAAAGTTGCACTATGGAAGATTGCAAAAGACGATCATTTATTAAATTAGGATTAGCAGCCGGGGCGATCTCATTAACCGGTACCTCAGGATGTTTATTTCCGGAGGCGCAAGAAGAACCAGGAGAAAAAGTAAAATTACTGAGTCCGGATGGAAAACTTGTTGAAGTTAATAAATCAGCGTTACACGAAGTTCATTACCAACCCGTTTCACGGAAAGAAGCCAAAATAGGGATCCCTGGTAAAAAATTCGTGATGGTTGTCGACCTGGCACGATGTAAAAATGCTCGAAAATGCATTTCCAGCTGCGAACATCATCATCAACTAACCCCCGACAGACCTTTTATTAAAGTACTCAAAATGCAGGACAATGAGGCCTCCTCCCCGTACTGGATGCCCAAAAAATGTTTTCAATGTGATAATCCTCCCTGTGTAAAAGTTTGTCCGGTATCTGCCACCTATAAGAGATCGGATGGAATCGTCCTGATCGATAATGAACGATGTATCGGTTGTAGGTTTTGTATGTCTGCATGTCCATATTCGGCGAGAGTGTTTAATTGGGGTGAACCACTAAAAATGAATGACACCAATCCAACGTATTCTCCTGAAACCAGTGTTCCTAGTAAAATCGGAACAGTCGAAAAATGTGATTTTTGTCCTGACATGTTGAGGCAGGACAAGGTGCCCCATTGTATTACCGCGTGTCCAAATGGCGCTTTGTTTTTTGGAGACAAAATAGCTGATGCAGTGACGAATGGTTCTGAGACATTTAGATTAAGCGTGCTTCTCAGGGATAAAGCGGGCTATCGATATCTGGAAGAGTTAGGAACCGAGCCCAACGTATACTATCTGCCACCAGTTGACCGCTTAGTACCTTTTGAAGAAACGTTGAAAGAACCCACTATTTAATATAGAAACCCGATTTGCGTATGTCACAAAAAAGCGACTCTGTAACATCAGAAGATAGTCTATCAAGACTTGAACACGATTTACTCCGTCACATCCCAAAATGGGAACGCAATGATAAAATTTGGATGGCATTTTTAATCGTCATTATACTCATCGGTATATATGCGTATTATCGTCAACTCAGATATGGTCTTATTGTTACCGCAATGAGAGATTATACTTCATGGGGTATCTATATCTCCAATTTTGTCTTTTTTGTGGCCATTAGTTTGGTAGGTTCACTGGTCAGCTCCATCTTGAAGCTCTCTAATGCGAAATGGTCGACTCCACTAACCAGGATATCAGAAATTATAGCCCTTGCATCTATCATCTGTGCTAGTATCATCATCATAGTTGATATGGGTCGTCCTGATCGCTTCATTAATGTATTGGTGCATGGCCGTATTCAATCACCCATTATCTGGGATGTTATAATCATCGTCACCTATTTCGTAATCAGTTTTCTGTTGCTTTATCTATCTCTGATTCCCGACCTTGCCATCTGCCGGGACAAATTATCAAACATTCCAAAATGGCAAAAAAAGATGTACAGGATATTTGCGATAAATTGGAATGACAAGCCAGAACAATATAAAGCCATACAAAAACTTTCTGCTGTTCTGAGCATTTTGGTCATACCTCTTGCTTTTGCAATTCATACAGTGACTTCCTGGCTTTTCTCTACCACCTGGCGTCCAGGTTGGGACAGCACCAATTTAGGACCATATTTTGTTTCCGGCGCATTGATGGCCGGGGCTGCAGTTATTATTGTAGCTATGTTTTATATTCGCAGGTCGCTCAATTTAAGAGCGTATATCACGGATGATCATTTCGATAAAATGGGTAAGCTATTAGTCTTGTTGTCCCTTGTTTATTTGTATTTTAATATCAATGAATACTTGGGACCTTCATTTAAAATGGTTGGTGTAGAAGGAGAGCATATAACCGAATTATTCTTCGGCAAATATGCTTTTATGTATTGGCTCGTTCAGATATTTGGTCTTATCATCCCAATTGTAGTTCTATTATTCAAAAAAGCACGGACACCTTTTCCCATGTTAATCATTTCCTTTTTGGTTATTTTCGGTGCCTGGTTCAAGAGATTTCTAATTGTTATCCCGTCACTCCAACACCCGTATTTACCGATTCAAGACGTAGATGAATCATATCTACACTACATTCCTACATGGGAAGAATGGGCTATCACTTCTGCTTCATTTGCCGGAGTTTTGTTGATTATTACCTTATTGATCAGATTAGTTCCGGTTATTCCGATTTGGGAAATTGCGAAGGAAAAAGGAATTAAAATGGAATCCGAATGAAAACCTATATCATCTATATCATATTCACATTTTTATTGACGGTTACTCTTGGTCATGATATCATGGCTGAACAAACAAAAAAAACACGTGCCAGAATAGATATTCAATATTTTAACACATCGATCAACGAGAGGTATTTAACAATTAAGGTTACAACAAAAGTAAACAGGAGATACCAACCCGTTCCCGGGGCCGAAATTAATATCTACCTGGACACAATGGTTGATTCATCTAACCTAGGTAGCATTACTACAAACAATAATGGTGTAGCCATTTTTACCTTACCCTTAAAATTCTTTGAAGCCCTAGATTCCCTTTCTGAATTTACGTTCATCTGTGCTCTAAAAAATCATTCGCAGGTAAAGAATAATGTAGCAGATTTATTTATTAAGGACATTGAACTAATAACAGAATATATAGATCAAGATTCATTCAAATGGATACGCGCAATTGTATTTAGCAAATATAAAAGTGAACACGACATTCCACTCGAACAGGTCAAGATTGATTTTTTTGTGACCCGCCCATTTAATATGCTACCGATTTCGGAACCAATAATGACCGATGAAGAAGGGAAAGCTACTGTTCCTTTTCCACTCGATTTACCCGGTGATGCTACCGGTCATGTTACAGCTGTGGTGAAAATTGATGATTCTGATGAGTATGGCACACTTGAAAAAAGAGATACCATACAATGGGGAATTCCAACAGTTTTCACAGATACTTCTTTGAAAAGATCACTTTGGGCTGCGGGGGCGAATGCACCGATTTTCCTACTCTTATTAACCAATATACTCATCGCATTTATCTGGGGCACTATATTTTATATTGTATATAAGATCTATCGCATCAGCAAAATGTAGATAATCTTTCCTTCTCTAGTAATCAATATTTTTGAACCGGCAGATTCTTATTACATGCGATAATTTTCCTTCTTATTTATTTTTTGCGAATGTTTCTTCCAGAACTGAAAGACGTTGCTCGATTTTAATTAATTGGTCATTTTTATTTGTGAGTCTATCATTGGCATTGACCAATTCACTTTCCAATTCCTGGATGGCTTTTAGTAAAACCGGGATGAGCTCCATATAGTTTACGCTCTTAATTTGTACAATTTCACCATTGGCTTTCTTACTCGTGCCAGCATCACTTACTAAATTGGGCAGCACCTTTTCAACCTCCTGAGCAATTAAGCCCATTTTTAGTCGCTCTGCCAGACCCATTTCCGGAAATTCATCAACTCGGAAATAATAGGAAACCGGGTTAAGCTTTTTAACCGTTGAAAGCGCATGATTGATCGGGCTTATATTTGTTTTCAATCGAAGGTCGGAGGCGGCTGTCAATTCACCTGTGACATCGACGTCACCTGCAACTTGCAATTTGAACGCCGGACTAACGGTTCCAATTCCGATATCACCTGCCTTTGTAATGGTCATCCTCGTGAGGTCATCCGTATTTAAACGAAGTATTTCTTCAGCATCGATTTCTATGTCACCACCGACATCATCATTTTCTATAAACATATCAGATGTACCATGACCTATGTAGCCTACCTGTACCGCGCCTTCATAAAATCTGAGATATTTAAACCAATCGGCTTCAAGTCTAATGTCCGCAAAATAAGAGGCATCAATGTGCAATTCTTCTTGCGGATCGCTCGTCCCTATACCGACATGACCGTCCGCATTAATTAACATCTTGGTTGAGCTATTAACATCGAAGTGTACGTCGACTTCGCCATCCAATTCAATTCGTGACCCGGCTTCAGTGGTTCTCATCCATGCCGTATTTCCGGTATAGCCCATACGCGCCACTTCTGTAGAACCATCTTTCCAAAGAATATAACGGCCTTGATCCATTCCGATGTGGCCTGCATTAATATCGAGTTTTTCGTCAGGAGTTGTGATTCCTATTCCTACATTTCCGTCGGATTTTATACTCATTTTGACGTCGTCCGCAGTACCCAAATACAATGAGCCGGTAGCATATTTATTCATTAAATATAAACTGATATTCGTATGCCAGATATAGCCGTTGTAGGTAGCTCCGTTATAAAATGTCAAGTACGAACTGGAGCCGGAAAGCCTGAGTGCCTCACTCGATTTGGAATTGGAAAGTAATCCACTCGAGCTTACAATTACTTGTGAATATAATCCTATAGGCAGGATGAAGAGACAACAAAGGATCAAATTATTATATACATTTTTCATAATGCAGATTTTTTAAGAATTATTTATTTAGTGAATTTTGTTTCTGATTTACTACATCGACATCAACATTAATTTTTTCAGATATGATTGAATTACCTTCAAAAGCGGGTGTGCACGTCGCGAACTGAGAGCTCAGGATACCACCTACGCTGACATAAAATCCGGGATTCCATTCTATGTCGCCGGCAGATCGCAAATGGACATTCCTGGTATTTAATACCGTACCACCCATTTCAATTTTGCTAGTCGCATAATACGTGTCAGAGTCAACATTGCCATCCAGCCAGATATAGCGTGGACATCCGTTCGAAGTCCCACAATCCAGATTACAAGACGCATTGTAGACTTTGCTGCGTATTAAATCACCTGGTTGCGGACCAAAGCCTAAGCTAAAATTGATACCGGGCATGCCAGAGGCATGACAATAACTCATCATCGTTCCACCACCGGCAGGAATACTAGGTAGGGCACACGACCCTTCTGTTGCCGAACAACCATCTATAGCCGTATTATTCCCGTTCCATACACATGCGTGCGTATGTCTTGAACCAAGTACATGTCCCATTTCATGGGTAAACACCATGACATTCCAGGAATACGTTGGAAACCCAGTTACTGAGGTAGACATATCTCCACTCACGCAATACGGACCACGGTCACCCGTAGGCGTATAGGTACTGCATAATTCATCAATAAAAGCACACCCACCCTCTATATTACGTGAGGTTATTAAATGTGCTAATCTCCCATTGTAATTATTCTGTCTATAATCACCATATTCGAATTTTAAGTCACATGCAACATCATCAGTATAGGGATCCGGAGTTGTCCACATAATTATATCTTTTAGTGAAATACTGATATTTTCATTATTGTATAATGTGCCGACTTCATTTAATAATGCGAAAATGAAACTGGTGGCGTCACCGACATCATTCCAATCATCATAAAAACTCTCTTCCATTTCAACCATGATATCAACGCAGTCACCTGATCTATCCGATTTGACAACACGATTTGTTTGACGTAATAACTGCTGATCTTGCTCTGAAAATGGCGTGTCTTCAGTGCCACATTTAAAATTTTGCTTTATTTTAAGTTTTTGATCGTTGTACAATATAAATTTATCATCCTTACCATCTAATTCGGCCAAAACATAGTTTCCAAATTCGTCCCCAAATAATCCACGCAGCATTCCTTCCGCAATCGTAATACTTGCAAAAGAATTCGGTATTCCTTTTACAGCACCGCGATAAAAGCGCGCTGGATAGTCGCTCATGGTAAATTTTTCTCCGATGGCGGTCCTTCCTTCAAATTCGCTGCTGATCGGAAATACTTCTACAAGGTCGAGCTCAATCTCTCGTCCGGGTGACACAGGAATACGGAAATCAATTCCATCACGCATGGTGGCCATTAAACGAGTCAATGAACCAGCAGATAAATTCAACAACACCTGGCCTTCTATAAATTGACTGAGATTGCTATTCCGCGAAGCCGAGGCCAATTCAAAAGGATTTACTTCCTGATAGGGTCCGACGTGCTTTAAGGATTGGGATTCCAAAAAAGCAACACTCTCAGATTGTCGGTCGACTTCATGCGCGATGCCAAGTCGAGTCCGCTCAATCAAGTCCTGACCAATACTTTCAATTGTCTGGATCAAACACATAATTAGCAGACCTGAATAAACTAATATTTTCATAATCACTTGAATTTGGTTTCAATGAAATTTGAATGCACTACAAATAATAATTTAATTGTGAATACGCTTCGAATATAACAGGCTTAGCGATTGAAATCAATTCTAATGTAGGAACGGTAAGAATGAATTAATAAAAGGAAATTTGCAGGTATGAAATGATACTCCCGACGTTAATTTGGAAATAAATCTATTCTTATTTGTAGTGAATATGTATGACGTTGGGTATTATCTATTCAAGCCAGCCCAATGGAAAAATTCCTACTCGTCATCGTAGGGAAGGCTCACTTCGACGCGCGTTCCCATCGGCTGTCCGGTATCATCAACCATGTCAATCACACGCACCATATCTTCTTTTAAATAATCTTTTCGAAGTAAGTTAATACGGTCTGTGGTCAATTTAATTCCCTTTGATTTATGCTGTGTAGATGTAACCGGTTTTAATCGCTGTGAAGCATGTCGCCCAACACCATCGTCTTGTACAATACACTTCAACTGATCATTTTCTAGATATAGTTGAATGAGTAAATGTCCTTTCTCCTCCTTATTCATAAATCCATGCCATATTGCATTTTCGACAAATGGTTGGAGAATTAGTGGTGGCACACACACTTCTTCCAAATCGATTTCATCGTCCGTTTGAATTTTATAATCGAAAATATTATCAAAGCGCATGCATTCAAGATCTAAGTAAAGCCGCAATGCTTTGAGTTCTTCATCTAATGGGATACTCAGATTTTTGGAATTATCAAGAATAAGCCGCACTAGTTTCGAAAATTTGGTAAGATAAATCGAAGCCTCGGCTGGTCTGCTTTTCAAAATATACCAATTGATAGAATTTAATGAATTAAAAATGAAATGTGGATTCATTTGAGCCTGCAATGCAGTAAGTCTGGATTCGGCAATTTGCTTTTGCATCGCCAATAAATCATGCCCGCGCTGTAAAATGATCTCTGATGCCTCTGCTTCAGCAATTTTATGTGCACATTCTTTGGCGATTTGGGACAATACGTCGACATGTGCACGTTTAAAATATCCTTTTTTCGAATGTCTACTATTGATCACACCCAACACCTCACCCTGGTGAAGGATCGGCACACTAATTTCTGACCCTTGCATTTCGGTATTCTCAGTGTACCAATTATTCTCGGATAAGTCGGATACGATAACCGGTGATTTCCGCGCTGCCGCTGTTCCGACTACGCCCTCACCATGTTTAATCTCCACCCCACTCCATTCTCCTTTGGATGAGTGTAATATACTTTGAGCAGCTTTTTGAACCAGCAATTTCGAATCCTTGTTATAGAGATATACGACGCAGTGTTCAAAACCCAATCGAGAAATGACATTACGTGCCATATCCCATAATATTTCATCAACAGAGTTTTCTGCATAGCGAGAATTCGCAAAATACTCCACTGTCGAAGAATATAATTTGTTCCTGGCCATCTTAGCTAACCGCCAATATATTGCCAGACCAATCGATAATAATAAAAATACAAACAGCACCTGCACCCACAAGCGTTGATAAAATGGAGGCAAGACGCGAATTGTTATGCTTTTAATTGTATCACTTTTCCCTCCATAAATATTCATGGCGCGCAATTCCAGTTTATAATCCCTGGGCTTCAAATTATTGAGGCTCAGAAATCGCTGATTCTTTATGTTTTTCCAGTTGTCTTCCAATCCCAACACACGGTAATGAAATTCTGTTGAAGACACCGAATTAAAATTGATAGCGTCAAATTCTATGAAGAGTTCACGTTCATGGGGTGCCAATATTATTTCATCAACATGGTTAGGACCCATGGCGAAGTTTTCTTCCCGATTCGAAATATTTATATTGGATATATACAGCTTTGGTGGAAGTCCGCGTTGCTCAAATGATTGCGGTAAATAATATGACATGGATCCGAAACCTCCGGTCACGATATGTCCACCCGGCAATTGAATCGAAGGAGACCGTTTTCCATCTCCCAATTCACGCAAGTTTATATAAGAACCGGTCTCAGGTTTATACCGAACCGTTCCACCATCCGTGCTCAACCAAAATTCATTGGATTTATCGCGCATGAAGCTATAAACATAATTAGTTCCTCCACCCGCATCACTAACATGATGTTTTACTTTCGGGTCCAATCCTGGAAAAACCTGAAACAGCCCTTCTCCGAGTGAGGAAACCCATAGCGTATCATCCCATTGATAAAAGTCGGTAACATGGATATTTGGAATGATCATATTCATGTCTCCCGAATTGCGATGCAACTGAAAACACCCTGATTCTGTCCCTACCCAGATATATTCTTCCCCACAACGAATTCTTGTTATAGTTGCTGTCACCGGATAATGTTCTATGTCCTCCGGATCCATAAATTTCATTCGAAAAAGACCTTCATTGAGCGAGGAAAACCATACAATAGAATCACGTATGGAGACAGAAGTAGCTTTATCCCATCGGTATTGCTTGTTCGGATCCACCGTTTTTTGATAGGTTTGAGTTTTTACATCAAAATTGAGTAATCCCTGCGACGACGCGATATAGATTGACGAATCCGGACCCCATGCCAGGTCCTGCATAAATACATCACTTTTTTCCAGCGGATCAAACGCATAGGGAAATGCCATAGCTCGTTGCTTATCAAAATCGACGTGCAATAAACCTGATCCGGACAAGGTCCCAATAAACAATTCATTTTTATTTGCGACAGGCAGAAACGCCCGACTCCAGTTCGCACCAGGAATATGTTTCAAACTAATTGTTTGTACAGGAAGACGATCGGACCTTCCTCTCAGGAGGGCCGGACCACGACGCAACCAAATATTGCCTAATTTATCAATAAAACAAAAATTTGATCCTTTTCCGAGGCCGGGATCATTATTCACTTTATCTGCCCGATGCGTATATGTATTAAAGACAATTAATCCATCATTATGGGTCTGAATCAGTAAAGTGCTGTCTGTATATGGAATAATTGCCGAGACGAACCAGCGGGCATGCGATCGATAATCGATTTTTTCCATCGGGATCAATTCCATCTGACCGGTGGCCGATTGGATGGCCACCAATCCATCCATTGAGCCGGCCCAAACGGTACCATTCTTATCACAGTGTATTGCAACAGGATGGGGTTTATAATTCAAGTTATAGGCTGAAAATGGAAAAAGCCGAAATTGCCCGTTTTGTTTATTAAATCTGTAGACTCCCTGGTACGATCCAATCCATAAAATATTTTTATCTCGAAAGTCCTGAACAATTCGTCCCAGATAACGGCTCTCCTGTATTAATTCAACACGGTTGGTGTCATAATACCGCGTGACTTTCTTATTCACCCAATCGACTTTATTTAAGCAATAGTCATTGCTTCCGACCCAAATAATACCACTGTCTTCAACATAAATGCCCCCGATGTTATTTCCACCGAGTGAATTGGAATCGCTGCTGAGATGTCGTAGCGTTTCAAATTTATAAGTATTCAGGTCAAGCCTACTAATACCACCGCTATTGGTACCTATCCAAATAGCATGATCGGTTCCATTGGCAAGAACCATAGGCCGGCCATGTGTCAGGGAACTCGCGTCCGCGGGGTCCGGAACAAAGGGCTTGAAGTCAATACCGTTGTATTGAAAAAGACCGTCCACCTGGCCAAACCAAAGAAATCCGTTTTCGTCTTCCAATGCCGACATGATTTCTGTTTGGGTATTTGTCTTTTCAATACGCTCGAAGGTTATTTGATGCTGCTGGGCACCAGCAGTATAAGTAGATGAAATCAACGTAAAGCACAGTGCTATTTGCAATAAATAAATGCATAAATCAAGTCGTATATCTCCCTTGTTTTTCATTTTAATCAAATCCGCTTTTACCTTTTCATTTATTGTATTACGGAATAAATTATATAATACGCTTTCTAATTCGACATGGCCTTCTTGACCGCCGCCAATCGCCTGCGTGACACTTCGACAATTGAACCGTCAGCCAAACTAATTTGCTTATCATAAATCGTCTTGATGTAATTGCGATTGACTAAACTCGATTTGTGACATCGTATAAATATATTATCAGGAAGCAGCGATCCATAATGCCCCAATGGACGCGATGCAATAATGTGCTTTTCATTAGTCAAATAAAAATGTGTATAATTACCATCGGCTTCGCAGCGAATTATTTCACTAGAATCTAAATAGTGTGTGCCTTGTGTAGTTGAAATGGTCAATCGAAATGTACTCGGATCATTTTGGCCAATATTATATAGTAAATTGTCATATCCTCCGGCATGCGTTTTTGTCGACTTCAGATATCGATTCATTGTCGTACGCAAATCTTCCGGATCAACAGGTTTTAACAAATAATCAAATGCGGAATAGCGAATAGCCTGAATCGCATATTGATCGTAGGCTGTAGTGAACACCACATCAAAAGGACGTTTCGGCAAACTGGCCAACCATTCAAAACCATTCATCACTGGCATTTTTACATCCAAAAAAACTACATCCGGATCACACTGTTGCAGCACTTGTGACGCCTCCGGGCCACTTGATGCCAAGCGAATCTTTTTAAATTCCGGAATATGAAGCTTAATCATAAGCTCAAGAATTTCCCGGGCCTTGAATTCATCGTCTACGATTAAGGCTATCATGTCGATGCTAATTTTTCATTTTCAACGTATGAAAAAACCATTGGCTTTAAATATAGTTAAAAGAAGTCGTCTATACCATTGCATGTCAGCCATCATTAAAGGAATGGTATGAATCAATATATAAATGGTAATACCCCAAAGCCAATAAGCGCGACGTATCGATGCGACATATTGAATTAAGCCAAGCCAAATTTTCAGATGCTATGAGCCCAAGTGCATCGCCTTCAGCCAACTTATTTCTTCAAGATAAATTTTTGCTACAAGAAAAATACAAATCCCAAGAAATCGCTATATTCTATGTGATTTACGCCCTTGGATAATAAGCGTATAGATGATCTTTGCAGATAAATCACTAAATGAAATAAGCTGACTAATTCTTCGATATTTTCCAAAAGACCCTATCGCAGAGACAATATAAAAATACAACACCATGAATGGCAAACTTCTCAATCTAGGCTTAATCCTTACATCATTAATCGGCTATTTGGAATGGGGCGGTGATAATCAAAGCTTTCTATTTCAAACAGAGTATGAATTATTATCAAAAGTGATCACTGACCCCCAATCGATTGCCCACCCCTTTATTGTGCTTCCATTATTGGGACAATTATTACTCGTCATTACATTATTCCAAAAGAACCCCAATAAAATACTGACCTATATTGGGCTCGGCGGATTAGCCGTACTGCTCTTCTTCATGTTTTTAATTGGATTGATGAGTTTTAATATTAAGATTTTACTCTCTACTATACCCTTTTTAGTTTTATGTGTTTTGACGATAAGACATCATCGAAAAAAGAAATCGCAACCAATTATAGATTAGTGGTGAGAGACCGTCGGTCGGATGAGTGAAAAGTCCGCCACAACACATTTTGAATCCTACATTGAAAATTGGCAGCTACCTGTGAATGTAATATTGCAATATTACGATGAATGACTACATGCCGAATATTTGTCGATCAACCATACTCAGTTGTTCAGATACTCAAATGCTCAAGCTCTGATACGCTCACGTTGACGTGTTCTCGTGTTCTCATGTTCTCACACTCTCACATTCTCATGCTCTCACGTTCTCATGTTCTCACATTCATATTTTCTCACATCTAACAATTATATTTGCGCCTCATATATAAATCACAATGAATCAAAGCACTGAGGCAGTCATACCCACCATTGAGACGGCTCAAAAATTGGGCCTCCTACCGGAAGAATACGATCGAATTTGCAGCATACTTGGCCGCAAACCAAATTTCACAGAACTCAGCATTTTCTCCGTGATGTGGAGTGAACACTGTTCGTATAAAAACTCGATCAAATACCTGAAACAATTGCCACGTGAAGGCTCAGCTGTATTGGTTGAGGCAGGTGAAGAAAATGCCGGACTGGTCGATATAGGGGATGGTCGGTCTTGTGCATTTAAAATCGAATCGCACAACCACCCATCAGCCCTCGAACCATACCAGGGAGCGGCTACAGGCGTCGGCGGAATCCATCGCGATATTTTCACCATGGGTGCACGACCCATTGCAGCGCTCAACTCACTGCGATTTGGCAACCTGGAAACCAAACGCACCAAACATCTCATGCGCGGTGTAGTGAGTGGGATTGGCGATTATGGTAATTGTCTCGGTGTGCCAACCGTAGGTGGTGAAGTTTATTTTCACCCTTGTTATGAGCAAAATATTCTCGTCAATGCCATGTCTGTAGGTGTTTTGGAAGCCGGACAAAAAACGGTGAGTGCAATAGCTGAAGGGACTGGAAATCCCGTATTTATAGTTGGTTCAGCCACCGGTAAAGATGGTATACACGGGGCAACATTCGCCTCCGCAGACTTGACAGAAGATAGTGCCCAGGATTTGCCGGCAGTCCAGGTCGGGGATCCATTTCAAGAAAAATTATTGTTGGAGGCTTCACTCG
The DNA here is from genome assembly GCA_965249735.1 of Saprospiraceae bacterium. GTDB lineage: Bacteria > Bacteroidota > Bacteroidia > Chitinophagales > Saprospiraceae > JANQSS01. Next base: position 537,977 of record CBDFMS010000023.1, read on the forward strand.
AAGCCATCATGACAGATGCTATCGTCGGCATGCAAGACATGGGTGCAGCAGGCATTACGTGTTCCACATCCGAAATGTCTGCCAAAGGAAACGCTGGTATGATTATCGATCTCAGTAAAGTTCCCACCCGTCAGAGCGATATGCAGCCATTTGAAATTCTCCTTTCAGAGAGCCAGGAACGTATGCTCATCGTCTGTAAAAAAGGAGAAGAGGACAACTTACTTGCCGTCTTCGAAAAGTGGAACCTGGAATGTGAACATATCGGTGAAGTAACCGATACAGGGCGGCTCGAGTTTTACTTTAAAGGAGAATTAGTCGCTGACGTGCCTGCTGACGATCTTGTCCTGGGTGGTGGTGCGCCAGTCTATGACAGGGAATATCAACGTCCGACATATATGGATAAAATGACTCCAATCGACCTAAAAGATGTTGAATTACCAGATAATATGATTGAAGTCGCTAAAAAAGTATTCAGCTCACCCAATGTCATTTCGAAACGTTGGGTTTATGACCAATACGATGGGACCGTCCGCACCAATTCACTCACCAATACGCGACCTTGCGATGCGGCTGTGATACGGGTCAAAGGAACCAAGCAAGGAATATCGATGACGGTTGATTGCAATTCCAGTTATGTCTATGCCGACCCGTATCGAGGAGGATTGATAGCCGTAAGTGAGGCCGCACGAAATATCGTAGCCAGTGGTGCTAAGCCACTTGCTATTACCAATTGTCTCAATTTTGGAAATCCTTACAACCCTGAAGTCTATTATCAATTTGTACATACATTGAAAGGGATGGGTGACGCCTGTAGCAAGTATGACACGCCAGTCACCGGAGGAAATGTCAGTTTCTACAATCAAACAGTGTTAGAATCGGGCACAGAACCTGTATTTCCTACACCTACTATCGGTATGATCGGGCTGATGAAAGACACAAGCAAATTAATGACACTGGATTTTAAAGAGGCCAGTGACCAAATCCTTCTTGTTGGACAAAATCGAAACGATATCAATGGCTCAATTTATACCAGGGATGTGTTAGGCATTGAACATTCTGCGTGCCCATACATTGACCTCGAAGAAGAAAAGAAATATCAGGACGTCATTCTTGATATTATAGATCGCAACATGTGCCAAAGCGTTCATGATGTGGCCGATGGCGGCCTTTTCACTACGATTATGGAAAGTGCCATTATCCGAGAACTAGGATTTGAATTGCACAATCATAGTTCTATACGATTGGATGCCTGGTTATTTGGAGAAGCGCAGGGACGATATTTGGTATCCTGCAAACCGGACAATATTGACACCCTGACTGAACATTTGAAACGTCAAGATGTTCCTTATGAATTACTAGGGAATGTGCGTTCTGATGATGCAATAATCGTTGAGGACCAACGTTTTGGAAACATCAAAAACTGGAAAGACGTTTACTATAATAGATTGGAAGAACTGATAGAAAATTAATTATATGAAAAGCTTATTACATCTCTGCATTTTGTTTGCTTCGGCATTAATATTTGTTCAATGTCAATCTGGATCTTCGGATCTGACGATCTCCGGGAAAGTTTCCGGCGTGGATGATAATACCATTCATTTTGAAAAGAGTCCGTTTAACTCACCGTTTGAAACAATAACGAAAAGTGATCTGACGGAAGATGGAACATTTTCTTTAGTCATCCCTAAACCAATACAACCGGGCGTGTATCGCCTGCGAACCGGTGGACGACATACCCGAATCATACTGGATGGCACAGAAAGTTCCATTTCATTTGAAACCGATACTGACGGGTTTTCAAAAAATGTGTATGCCGTAAATGGTTCTCCGGGAACAGCAGAATACAATGCCATCATGGTAGAGCAATACGCCAATAAAGTAGACATAAACAGAGTAAAAGAATTGATCCAATCAGTTGAAAATCCATATGCGGCTCAAGTGTATGCAGGCACCTATTTAAAAAGTCGACCGGATTTCGTCAATCATCATGAAGATATTATGAAGCGTTTAAAGGCAGAATATCCTGATGTTAAAAATGATTCCTACGCGACCTATATCAATCAAATGAACCAGCAATTAAAGGCGAAGCAAAGAAATCAAAAACTTCAGGTAGGACAACCCGCACCCGAAATAACCATGCGTGACACCAAAGGTAAAACACGTAAGTTGTCAGATCTTCGAGGAAAAGTCGTCCTGGTCGACTTTTGGGCAAGTTGGTGTGGACCTTGTAGGAAAGCCAATCCACATGTCGTCGAAGTATATGACAAATACAATAGTAAAGGCTTCGAAGTATTTAGCGTATCGTTAGACGGCCTGGGACAGCAAGACAAAAAACGATACAGATTGGATGACGATGCATTTCAAAAAAAATTGAACGATTCTAAGAAACGTTGGTTAGCTGCAATTAAAAAGGATAATTTAAAATGGAATAACCACGTCAGCGACATGAGAAAATGGGAAACACCCTCGGCCAGGGAATATGGTGTAACCGGAATACCCAAAACTTTTTTTGATCGATCGAGAGGGCAAAATAGCGGCCGTGAATCCTCGATTTAACCTGGAAGAAGCCGTTTTGAAAACATTGTGATAAAAATTTTTACTTTTGGTATGACGTTGGCCGAGAAGGTATGAACTAAATAACCCCTCCATTCCTCGCCAAATGTTATCGGCCTGTCCATACTGTGAGTATTGACAGGCTTTTTTAATCGGATTTTTGACTATTCAATCAGTATTTTTACAAAATGCAAGCGGATGAAGTTTTTAGGCTTTCGGAATTGACGAGATACATTCAACAAGTATTAAGTCTCAATTTTGAGTCAGCGTTTTGGATAGAGGCTGAGGTGAACCAGGTATCCGAAAGCAGAGGAAATTTCTACCTGGAGCTGGTAGAAAAAGATCTGGATTCTGAAGCGTTATTAGCCACCATGCAAGCCAGAATTTGGCGATCCAATCAGGTGATCATCCGTCGAAAATTGAACAGTGAAATTCGAGATTTTCTTCAGGCGGGTGTTCGTGTTAAATTTCGAGGTTCCCTGAAATTTCATCCTGTTTATGGCATGTCCTTCCAAATTGAAGATATCGATCAGGATTTTACGCTCGGGGAGTTGGAAAGAAAGAAATTAGAGGTGATTGACCGATTGAAAAAAGATGGTGTTTTTGAATTAAATAAATCCCTCGAACTATCTCCGGTTGTTCAACGTCTGGCTGTCATAAGCTCCAGGACTGCTGCCGGACTGGTTGACTTCATAAATCAACTCCAAACGAATCAGCACGACATTCCTTTTTCCATTGACATTTATCATGCAGCCGTGCAAGGTGTCAACGCGGTTAAGGAAATCAATTATGCCCTCACAGAAATTAATAACTATACAGACTACTACGACGCCGTCTGTATTTTACGTGGTGGTGGTTCAAAACTTGATCTAAGCGCGTTTGACGACGAATCTATGTGCAGGACAATCGGAATGATGCAATTGCCTGTTTTGACCGGCATCGGTCATGAAATCGACACCTCAGTTGCAGATTTGACGGCGCATACAAAATTAAAAACGCCAACTGCCCTGGCGTCTTTTATTGTCGATCAAAATGTACATTTCCTGGCAGTGATTTATGAATCATACCAAATGGCGCTTACCCATGCCCGAAGACACCTTCATAATTGGAAAAATCAATTGACTGCCGTACGAGCTAAAAGTGAAACGAAGACGGACGCATTGATCCAAGTTGAAAAACATAATCTGAAACGACTTTCTCAGAAAGCTGAATACATATCAACTAAACAAATGCTTCTAATTAAACAAAATTTAAATTTGTTGAAAATCAAATCACTCAGTGCTGATCCCCAATTAATCTTGGGAAGAGGATATACGCTGGTCAGTCAAAATGGAAATATCGTCAAGTCTTCTAAAGACATTCTATCTTCAGACGACTTAACTGTTTTATTTAAAGATGGAAAAATAGAAACACAAATTAAATGAATAAATCACTGGAAAAATTGACATACAAAGAGGCTATGAATAAGATTCAGCGGATCACTTCTGAAATCGAGTCGCTTGATGGTGATCTTGACATATTAATCACCAAAGTAAAAGAACTAAAAGAACTCATTCTTCACTGTGAGGGTAAAGTAATGGAAGCAGAAGAAGAAATTCGGGATATATTTGATGAAGAAGAATGAACATTTATTCTCAAGACACTAACCTTAACAAAACTCGGTACTCGGTACTCGGTACTTAAATAAAATAGACATGAACAAATTAACTGACGAGGAAGCACGTGTTATCCTCAACAAAGGAACTGAAAGACCCTTTACCGGAGAATATGACAAATTCTATGAAGAAGGTATTTACACCTGTCGGCAGTGCAATTACCCCTTGTACACATCGGAAGATAAATTCAGTTCCGGCTGCGGTTGGCCTTCATTTGATCAGGAAATCGAGGGGCATGTGACCAATGTTCCTGATGCTGATGGACGACGAACAGAAATAATTTGCGACAATTGTAAAGGGCATTTAGGCCATGTGTTTACCGGAGAACAGATGACTGAAAAAAATACTCGTCATTGTGTCAATTCTATTTCAATCCGATTTAATCCGGCTGGTCAATCCGTGCCGGCCGTATTGAAGCCCTAATGGTAGAGTACTGCGGATAGGTTGTACAACTGATTGATTCAACGTGAATTTGACTCTGGTGAATCCTGTTTCATCCAATTGTCAGGCTGATTCAAAACAAGTCGTTTACAGATAATCAAGATCATGTATATTTGCGCGCTCAAACCATGTATAAAATGGCCCCGTAGCTCAGCTGGATAGAGCAACTGACTTCTAATCAGTAGGTCTCAGGTTCGAATCCTGACGGGGTCACGAAAAATGAGTGTGGGTTTGAGTGTGAGTGTGGGTGCATACCTCAACTCAACTGAATACATGCTCCTAACCATGAGCCGGGAACAATCGACAGCCAAACAATAGAACCCGATTTTATTCCTCCATGGCATTCTGAGGACCTCGCTCATCCATCAAATAAAATTGGTTCAATAGTTCACACTGCTTTGCTGATTTCCGCTGCAAAAGATATGAGGAACAATTTCATGTCCATCTAATCATTCATCTCAATGTGGTCGAGATCATAGAAGTTATAGGTTCAACGTCATGGCCCAAATTTGCATGTTCACCTTTACCGCGCTAATCACACGATATTAGTAACTCTATTAACCTTAATTGAAGTACCATGACTGATTGTCATATGGTTTCATATAACACTGACCTACCAACTCTAATTACAAAAAGTCGAATTCAATCCGTCCGATTAACAATATTCATTTTAACATGTATCATCATTGCAGGCAATGGCATGATTGGGAATGCACAAGGCGAATGTTGCGAGGTTGAGAATTGCAAATCAAAAGCAACAGAATATGCAACCTTAATCAAAGGTGACATGAGTTTCTTACCCGATCTTGGTTCAGCCAACGACTTTGAATACCGAAGAATCTTAGACGAGGCAATAAAATATCAAACAGCCGAATTCAATCGGATGTTCAGCAGCTATAATAAAATCCTCAAGTGGAATGATAAAGAAGGAGACAAATTCAAGTACTCCTGTGTACTAAACCAACTGAATGATCCAAAAGCCTTAAAATATTTGGATATTCTTAGAAAGGTTTATCCAAAGAAAAGCTCAGAATTGTCACCGGAATTTGGAAAAGCCTGGCACCTACAATCAGAGTTAGGTACAGGTGGAATTAATTTTGGACATGACAGCGAGCGATTTGTACTCTCTCTCAAATCCCTGGTGTCCTATACGTTTACCAAAAAAGACGAGGATACAGGTGGCCGAATTAGACTTTTGGCTGGTCCGGTTGTTCAGTATTCTGGATCAAACATCAAAATAGGTCCATTAATTCGAAGTGAGTTCCGACTTTTTGATTTAAAAGCCAGTTATTTTAGCCTAGGAAATATTAAATTATTTATGGAGGGTCAATATCTAGCAAATGATTTTGAAGTTGGAGGAGGATTGGCCATCGAGTTATACAAATTCGGATATTGGATCGGCTCGGCAATAAATACAGACAATGGAAGTGTATCCGCCCAAACGGGGTTTATGTTTAGATTTGAATTATTCAATAAATAATTAATACATGAAACGTGCTCTTATTCTCAGTGGTGGTGGTGCAAAAGGAGCCTTTACCGTTGGTGCACTAAGCAAATTGGAAGAAAGAGGAATTAATGCCTTTGATGTAATCAGCGGTGCAAGCACAGGAGCACTCATCGCGGCATTGATATGCGCCAATCGGCTTCAAATTTTGCGAGATGTCTATCGCAGTGTACAAAATAGCGATATATTAAATCCTCAAAATATCGTACAAAATTTATTAGCCACAAACCCACCCAGGCCTTACTTATTCGACTCGACACCGCTCGAGCAAATAATTGATCAACATGTAACTGAGAGTGTCTACCAGGACATCAGAACTAGTAGTTCAACTTTATGTTTAACTGCAATAAATTTACAAACCGGAAGACCTACGATTTTTTCCTCTAAAAGAATCGACAGTACGATGTATTATGAAGCCATTACCATCAGAAATCATGGTCATCTCAAAAAAGCCCTACTTGCCAGCAGCAATCAAGCCGCATTTTTACCACCGGTGACTATTCCTGTGAATAATAAAAATTTCCAATTTGTGGATGGTGGTAATCGCGAAGTAGTTCCAACCAGGGTTGTAGCCAATCTCATGCCGCCGGGTCCAAACTTACCCAATCTACCTTCAAATGAAATTTATTTAATTAGCAATAATCCAAGAAATATTACTGATGGGAAAGAACAATACAAATCATTTCTTGATGTATTGTTTCGGGCGATCAGCATTTTCGTACAAGACGTGAGAGAAAATGACATAAATGTAATCATGGAATATCGGAACAGAACGGGTGCCAAACTCATCATTATCGAACCACGTAATGACCTGGATCCGGAATTTCCAACGGGTCTGCGATTTGATCCCATTTGATGACAGGCTGGATGGTTCAAGGCCAAAATGATGCCGAAACCGTATTAAATTCTATCGTTTAATTATTGAACAATCCGCTGTCTAATTTCTATAATTTGGAAAAGTATGCAGAAATGATCATTCGCCCTCTTTCATTTCCTGACTTACAGCAGCCCAATTCTATTTTCTCACTCCAATCCAATATCTTTAGGTAAGCACAAACCAAGATATCATATGAGTGCGAACACCCAACGGCAATATAAAGGTCCATGGTGGCATGATCGCATCGCCCTGGCTTTTATCGGCGTTTTCTTAGCTGTGATCACGTATTTCCTTGTGCCTGGAGATACATACACAAAAGCTCCACATATGGCGGCCATTGTTGTACTGATGGCAATCTGGTGGATATTGGAGGTTATACCCATTCCGGTCACTTCCCTTTTACCCATTTTTCTTTTTCCTCTTTTCGGTATAAGTGATGTTACCCTCGCAGGAAGCTACTATGGCAAGCCCATTATTTTCCTCTTTTTAGGAGGATTTTTACTTGCCCTCGGCTTGCAGCAATCCGGCGTACATAAGCGGATAGCACTGCGTGTGGTACAGGTCGTTGGAAGCAGTCCAAAACAATTAATTCTAGGTATTATGATCGCTTCGGGTTTTTTGAGCATGTGGATCTCCAATACGGCTTCCGTCATGGTCATGTTACCAATCGGTTTATCCATCATGGAAGGTGTAAAGCAAGAAGTCAACGATGAAAAACTCATTTTAAATTTTGGAATATGCTTCATGCTCGGTATCGCTTATGCCGCTGACATTGGCGGTATGGCCACCTTAATCGGGACGCCTCCCAACCTCATCTTCCTCGAAATGTACCACGAATTAGTGCCAAACGTACCAGCAATCGGGTTCATGGACTGGATGCTCATCGGCCTACCGCTCAGTATTGTATTTATGACAGCGGGTTGGTTCATGCTCACACATTACATTTACAAGTTACCATCGGATGATCTGTTTAAAGACAGTTTGGGGATTTCGACCCAGTTAAAAGAAATGGGGCCAATGACACGCGATGAAAAATTCACCGCATACATTTTCTTAGCTGCCGCCTTGTTGTGGATGACAGGCTCCAATATTCAAATCACTGATAATTTCACGTTATATGGCTGGCGTCACCTACTCAATCTGCCCAACGTATCAGATAGTGCAGTAGCCATTGCAACTGCTTCTTTATTATTTCTTCTTCCATCATCCGAACGAAAAGGAAAAGCCTTGTTGTCCTGGAAGAAAGCTCGGGAATTGCCATGGGGCATTTTACTTCTTTTCGGAGGTGGCTTTGCTATTGCCGGGGGATTTGGTTTGTCAGGTCTGTCAAAATTAGTTGAGGCTATATTTTCTAATCTACCCCCACTTTCTCCTTTGCTCATCATTGCAATTGTATGCATTTTTGTCACCTTTCTCACAGAACTTACCTCAAATTCTGCGATTACCAATTTACTGTTACCGATTCTAGCCGTTGGAGCCCTGGCCATGCAAATAGATCCAAAATTAATAATGATTCCGGCTACGCTTTCAGCGAGTTGTGCTTTTATGATGCCCATTGCATCACCCACACAAGCCATTGTATTTGGATCTGGTTATGTCAGTATCACACAGATGATACGTACGGGTATCTGGTTTAATTTATTGGGTGTTATTTTGATTATGATCTTATTTGCCATAATCAGTACATTTTGGTGGGGATAATTACTTTAAATTATTTCATCATTAATACAATCTCCAATAATAATGAAGGACGGCCTCTTATCCAGGAAAGCCGTCCCTATTCAGAATGTTAGTTGTTCTCTTTAGTGTTAGCTTGGAAAATGATTCATGGCATCAAGAACGCCTCCCATAATTGCCAGGGTCAGCAACCAATAGCCGGCATTAATCAACATATTTTTCCAGGATTTTTGTTCAAATAATCCATTCGTGATAAAAATTGGAATCACAAAAAATACACTGATAATTACACCGTGGACAGCGCCGTGTTTAAATGTATCAAATTCACCCTCTTGTCCGTCACCATTACAGAAATTAAGCAAAAAGAATGCAATGAGAAAAGACATAACAATTGAAATGCCCATGGTCACACCCATATTTGCTTCTTTTGCTTTTTCTTCAGTCATGCCGATCGAATCCATCCATGCCTGACCAAATAAAGCTTTGTGGTAATAAATAAATCCCATTGCCATGGGTACTAGTGTTGCGATCACTAGCGAAAGCCAACTAACGTTTTCCATTTTGAGAAAGTTTTAAGTGATAAATGAAGCTATAAGATAGTGAAAATAATATATATATGACACTAGCTTACAAGTCAGTAGCTTCTATACATTCAAATAAATTCGATAGTTATTACCCACTTGGTTCTGAATTGATGTTGCAAAATATATTAACCCAGACAAATCCACCTTAAAACAAATTGCTCACCTACGCACACAATCCGCGTTATTTATCATACAATAACTTGCCATAAGACGCAGGCGGTCTTCCACGACTCCTAGATTAAACCCAAAATCTATTTCAGAATAAGGATTTGTTTTTGGTCAATCAACTCATTTCCATTTTTGATTAAGAGTAGATACAAACCATCCGGCAGCTCACCTATTTCCATAAGGGTTTCCCTGTTAGCCGTAATCTCTTGAGATTTCACTACGCCGCCTATGGCATTTACAAGTATAGCCTCTGTAGCCGTATAATTCTGTGTGAATCGGAGCAGATTTGAAGCCGGATTAGGGTAAACATTTAATGACTGTTCTTCCGTCTGTCCCATCAAATTATCCAGCGAAATGTGGCCTTCATTCCCACCTTCAAAACTTTCTGTCACCGTTACATTGATAAAATTGGAAGATAAATCATAACAATCATCAGAAATCGGTTCAATCGCAAGATTAAAACCTGCACTGACGATTAAATTACCTGTATAAGAAATGTGATATAGCTTATAAGTCCCAGCCGGAACAGAGCCAAAATCAACGGTGCTGTCAGGCAATATTGCTAATATTATATCCGAACCGGTTGTGGCAACGAATTTGCTTTGGGCGTTGGAGGCTCCATGCGCCACCATGGTATAATTGTCTGGAATTGTATCCCCCGTTATGACGGAAATTTCTGTTAATCCCATATTTGTAGTAATCGAGCCTGCCTCGGCAGTATCCCTGATGATGGTTATAAAATTATCAGACAAATCAAAACACTCATCAGATAAGGATACACCGGTTATCATGTCTCCGACCTGACCTAAAAAATTCCCTGAATAGGCAACACCCCAAACTCTGCAAGTTCCTCTGGGAGCAGTATCAAAGTCGGCGCTGTCAGCAGGTGGTATACCGAGTATTATATTGGTATCATTGGTAATCACGTAAGTGAATGCATCACCAGCAACTCCGGAATTGACAAAATGTACGATATCAGGATTTCCATCGCCGGGACATATATATTGGTTACTCTCCCCATTTGGCAAGCTAACAAGCCCCCCTTCCGGTTGGCTTCGAATAACAAGTACAAAATTGTCTGAGATACCGAAGCAGTCATCAGACAAATCCGCCGTAGCAATATTCTCACCGGCCATCCCTGTAAATAATCCCGTGTATGCAACGGCATATACCCTGCACACACCAGTCGGAACACCTTCAAAATTAATGGTATCACTTGAAACCACACCCAGAATCATGCCTGCAGTGTCAGTTATCACATATTCGACTGGAAAGTTACTCGATGGTGCATATGTCAATATTAGTAAATCAGGATTGCCGTCATCAGTGCAAAATTCCACTTGAGTTTCCTGATCAATTGTAGCCAGATTATCTGTGGTTGGCACCCTCCGAATAACTGTAACCGGATCAGTCAGACTGAAACAGCCTGTAGCCAGGGGTTGACCTGATATTGTATCACCCACTTCAACCAGGGCACTTCCTTCAAATGACATGGCCCATATAAGGCAAACACCTTCTCCCGCGCCTTCAAAATCAACTGTATCCGAATCTACCAAAGCCAGAACCACACCATTGTCGTCCGTTATAAAAGTTATAGAAGTATCCGCATCCGTCTGCCGAATCAGGTAGAGCTCATCCGGGTTTCCATCACCGGGACAAGTGTAGATGGTCGTACCGAGCTGAGTATATAATACACCCGGATCTACATTATTTCTTACAAATTCTACGTAGTTGTCGCTCAAGTCAAAACAAGCATCAGACAAGACATCAACAAGCAGGTTAGTTCCGGCAGTAACTAATAGATTTCCATGATAAGATAATCCGAAAACACGACAGGTACCGGCTCCGGCGCCTTCAAAATCAATTGTATCAGAGGCTGTTACAATCGTCAGTACCTGGTTGGAGTCATTGGTAACGACTAAAATAAATTCTGTACTGGCACTGTACTCAGCATCGAATGTAAATCGATCCGCCATGCCGTCACCAACGCAAAGATTAAATGAAGTCAATCCTCCGGCTGAGGCAATTTCACCGGCATCAGGTGTGGCTCGCCGAACTTCTACTGCATTATCACTAATTGCATAACATCCATCAGACACGTCATCAATGAAGAGATTATCTCCAATTTGAATTGTCAAATTATCTACATAAGTAGCCCGCCAGATAAAACAAATACCCTCTCCCGCACCTTCAAAATCAATGGCTTGATTCGTACTAAGACCCAAAACTGTGTCATCGGCATCCGTGATAATGAATATTGTAGGAGATGGACTACTCAACAGGTTCACAGTAACGATATCGGCGATGCTGTCATCGGGGCAGGTATAGACAAGGGTATCACCTTGCATAGTCTGAATCCGGCCTTCAGTTGGGAAGGTTCTGACGACTTCGACAAAACCCGCCGTAACGCCTAAACAAGCGCCATCACTTCTAATATCTCCAAAATACATACCGGGTGATGCAATTAGATTACCTGTGGTAGCCACACCATAAACTCTGCATATTCCAATACCGGCGCCTTCAAAATCTACTGAACTCCCCGAAGGAATACTGAGTATGGTATCATTGGCATCCGTAATAACATAGCTGTAATTTGCTGAAGTATCAGCCCCGGGACTGATAAATGTGAGAACATCTGCAATACTGTCTCCGACACAGATGAGCTTTTGTGTCAGACCATCGTCTGTTGTTATATCACCTGCAGCTGTTGTTACCCGTGTCACTGAAATTCGGTTATCGCTGAGCAGATAACATCCAAGGGCCAAAGCATCATTTACGGTAAGGCCTGGTTGCGCGAGGAGATCGCCGTCATAATTGAGTCCATAGACGTAGCATGTACCTGCCGGAGCACCCTCAAAATTTGCTAGTGAATCAGTGAGGGCAAGTATTTCACCATTTTCATCTGTGATGACAAATATGTATTCGTTAGCTGTATTCGTGTGTTCAAAAATCAGAATGTCATCCTGACCATCCTGAGAACAAAATGTAGTATCCGTTATGCCGTCTATTGTATTTATAGTTGATTCGTCCGCAGACCCGCGAATGACGGTCACATAATTTGATGATAGTTCGTAACAAAAACTCGTGAGGACTGCATCGCCAAGTTGTTCGCCATCCGTATTTAGAATACGGCCTTTAAACGTGGCAGCATAAATACGACAGACACCGGCAGGTGCTGAAGCAAAATTAAAAACAGGGTAGGTACCTGAGGAGAGGATCACACCATTGTCATCTGTCAGCACATACATTATCGGGAATCCCCGAATATCAGCTGCTACCCTGACGATGGGACTCGCATTGCCAAGGCAAATATTTACGACCGTTTCACCGGTACTGGTTGCGATTTCGAAATCTCCGACACATTGGGAGCGAACAAAGGATGAAAAACTGGTAATAAGTAAAGAAAGCAGAAGTAAGCGATGAAATTTGAAGGCCATAATTATTAGTTCTTTGGTGATGAAACGAATTGAATCGTGTCATATAAAATTAAATAGAAATATTTTATGTCGGGCATGAAGTCGGCAAGAATTATAATAATTGGCTATCTTCTTATAGATTTGGCGCATGTCTGTACATGTGTCCATCGAATCTTCCTGGAAAAATGAGCTGGAAGAGGAATTTAACAAGCCATATTTCGATGTGCTTGTGCGAGAAATTAAACAACGAAAACAAAACGGACGAACCATCTATCCTCCGGGACCTCTCATTTTCAATGCTTTCAATACTACACCATTCGAAGAGGTGAAGGTTGTGCTCATTGGACAAGATCCTTATCACGGACCAGGCCAAGCTATGGGCCTTTGTTTTAGTGTGCCCAAGGGCATAGCTGTTCCGGCTTCACTGAAGAACATTTACAAAGAAATGGCCCAGGACATTGGGATGGACATCCCCAATCACGGTGATTTGACTTCTTGGTCAAAACAAGGGGTATTCATGCTCAATTCCGTGTTGACGGTTGAACACAAGCAGGCAGGCAGCCACAAAAACCTCGGTTGGCAACAATTTACCGATGCCGTCATTCGAAGACTTTCAGAGCGAAAGACTAGTTTGATTTTTCTTTTATGGGGAAATTACGCCCGTACCAAAAAGGAATTAATTGACGAAATGAAGCATCATGTCCTTGAAGCTGCCCATCCCAGTCCACTGGCTAGAGGTGCATATTTCGGAAGTAAACATTTTTCGAAAACAAATCAATTATTGGAAGCACAAGGATTGGATACGATTTCGTGGACACTAAATTAAGCTTGCAAATAATTAAAATCAATTCTTGATTAATTCAATATGAAAAATAAATACATTTTTTTAGGCGCATTATTTATGATGACAGGTGTAATTCTGGGAGCATTTGGTGCGCACGCATTAAAGGATACGCTTACTGCACATGGATTGGACATTTGGAAGACAGCCGTTCTTTACCAATTTGTGCATGGCCTGGCATTATTAAGCTTGTCAGCATTTGCGGTAGAAATATCTCTACGACACAGTCGATTGATTTATCTATTTTTTGGCGTCGGAGTATTATTATTTAGTGGATCACTTTATATGCTAGCCACAATTTCACAGGAAAGCATTCGCTCGTTGATGGGTCCATTGACCCCCATTGGTGGGATGAGTTTTATAATAGGATGGGGTCTCATACTTTGGAATCTAAAAAACAAACTTAAATGAAAACATACGCGGAGATAAAAAAATACGTACAAAAGATAGCTGATATCGACAGTGCTTCAGCCGTGCTCTCCTGGGATAAAGAAGTAAACCTTCCTACAGGCGGTGCTGAGGCCCGGACGAGGCAATTAGCTACGCTGGCCAGCATCAGTCATGAACGCACAATCAATCCCTCATTGATCGAAAACATTGACCGGCTTATCCAACAGAACGATTTGAATGAAGAAAAACAAATTAGTCTTAAACGTCTTCAGCGTGATATCCGCATGCAATTGAAGTTCTCCTCGGAATTTGTCGAAAAGCTTTCTCAAAAAACATCAGCTGCTTATCATACCTGGATAGAAGCGCGAAAGAAATCAGACTTCAGTCATTACGCAGGTGCACTGGATGAATTGATCATTATGAAAAGAGAGGCCGCAGATATCCTGGGTTATAACCATCATCCTTATGACGCACTATTAGATCAATACGAACCAGAGATGACGGTTAAAATCCTTGACCGTGTTTTCAATCAACTAAAGCAAGGTCTTCTGCCTTTGTTGAATTATTATATGTCAAGGCCGCCTATCGACGACTCGTTTTTAAAGGACTTCTATAATGAAAAAGACCAATGGGATTTTGGAATTCAGGTGCTCCGGCAAATGGGGTATAATTTTTCATGCGGTCGTCAGGATAAGTCCCCCCACCCCTTCACCATAAGTTTTGCTACATCCGATGTCCGCGTTACAACTCGGGTAGATGAACACAATTACGCTTATATGCTTTGGAGCACCATACATGAAGGCGGTCATGCATTGTATGAACAAGGATTAAACCCCGATGAATATGGCATGCCGTTAGGAGAAGCGGCATCACTCTCGATTCATGAATCCCAATCCCGATTATGGGAAAACCACGTTGGCCGCAGTTTGAATTTCTGGCAATATTTTTTTCCGAAACTTCAAAAGATATTTCCCCGGCAGTTAAAAGACATAACCGTCGATCATTTTTATCAGGCCATCAATAAAATTTCACCAAACCTCATCCGGACGGAGGCTGACGAACTACACTACCATTTGCACGTACTCGTCCGCTATGAAATCGAAAAATTGATTCTAAGTGGAGAAGTCAAAACAAAGGATCTGCCTACCGTTTGGAACGAATTATATCACAGCTATCTAAACATCGAAGTACCGAATGACGCCGATGGCATTCTTCAAGATGTACACTGGGCATTCGGTGGTTTCGGTTATTTTCCAACATATTCACTTGGCAGTTTTTACGCAGCACAATTCTACGCAAAAGCCGAAATCGATATTCCAAATCTCAATGAAGATATCGCTTCCGGCAATATGAAACCACTACATACATGGCTAAAAACAAACATCTACCAACATGGAAAACGCTATTTCTCGGAAGAATTGTGTAAAACGATCACAGGTAAGGAATTAGATTTAACCTACTTCCTTCAATATGTGCAAAATAAATTCGGTCACCCTGAAAAGTAAAATTACAAACATACGTTTCTTATAATAAATTACGGTGTTTTCAGATTTCGGTAAACACCTTATTAAACAATTACTTAACACCTTACGGTTTCTTTTAACAGATATTAGTAATTCATGTATCCATTCACGCTGATTTTATTATTTCCGTAACATTTTATTCATTCAACCTGGAGGTGCATCTGTGCGTCTAACTACTGTATTTACATTAAATTACTAAATATTTTAGTCATGAAAAACAGCATCTTTCTCGCCGTAATTTTTGGATTATTATTTACCAGTCACTGCACTTTGGCTCAATGGCAACTTGGTGGAGAAGCAGGATTCCAGGTAAATGACACGCGTCTAAAAGGAGCCGGAGATTTTATCGGAGGGCTTCCAAAAGCAATTATCACCCCATCAGTAAAGTTGACCGCAACTTATCATACCAGTCGTTCATTAGCATTTAAAACAGGTCTGGGATATAGTCAAAAAGGATTCCAGGTATCGGAAGGACTCAACGTTGATATTTTCAAGATCCCTGTAACCTTAGGTGCCAAACTAATTACAAAGGCCGAATATGTTGACATCCCACTTGAAGCAATCTATTCGCTGACATCTGGAAAGACAAAATTATTTGTCAGTGGCGGAGCGCAACTCGGATATGCGACCGTGGCTAAAATTCAACCAAGAGCTACAGTTATAATAGATATTAACCTACCCGAAATACCTGTCAATCTAAATCAATCAATTTATAACAGATTCGACATCTCGGGCACTGCCGGATTAGGATTAATTCAAGATACCGGAAATGGGAATTTAATTGTTCAAGGCAGGTACGTCCATAGCTTTACGAATTTTCTCAATAATCCGATTGTGGATTTACGTGTCAAACCATATTCATTTGAATTTAGCTTGGGGTATCAGATGCCAATAAAGGCTCCTACTCCCAGAGCATAAATCAGAATAAAAAAAAGCATGGGTATTGACCATGCTTTTTTTATTTAATTATTCAATTTCAATATTTTTTCGATGATTTTTCCACCAAAGAATTCCCAGGGTGGAAACCAACAGATATGGTGCACAAAGCATGTATAATATTCCTGCATTTAGACCGCGTCCATTTCCGCCACCTGCCTTTAAATTACTCTCAACAGCTGAACGACACATCGGGCACTGTGCCAACACATCCTGGCTTATAAAAAGCATGATCATCAGCACCGAAAAGAGTACGATATAGGATCGAGGTATCCGAAGTTTAATCAATCTATCCATAGTAGGGTCTTAACATTAAATAGCAAATGGGGCCTGTCACAGCGACGTATAACCACATGGGATAGACCCATTTGGCCATGCGTTTGTGTCGATCCACCTGACCGGTAAAACCGCGTATAAAGGTAAACAAAATAAAAGGCAAAGAGATGGCAGCGAGGACCACATGTGTGATCAAGAAGAAGAAATACACGCTCCGAATTAACCCTTCACCTCCAAATCTTGTCTCTTTTGTTGTGATATGGTAAATGACGTATGATAGCAAGAATAAAGCCGAAGTAATCATGGCTAGTGTCATAGCCATCTTATGTGCTTCAACCTGACTATTTTTTATCTTAATGAGCGCATAGATCAGAATCCCGGCCGTAATTGCATTCAAAGTAGCATGTAAGGGAGGTAAAAATCCAAAGTCAATATCAGTATTAATCGTAATTCTTCGCATCAATCCAACCACTACTAATATCATCGCGCTTAATAGATAGGCAATTCGATTCAGTTGTTTCGCAAGTTTTACATTTCCGTCCATTATCAACGTTTTTTTAATGGCGGCAATAATAGTGTGGTATGCGTAACCAGTGATTCTATATCAGCACGTTCGGTCAAATTATAAACACCACGTAATTGCCCATTTCGATCGGCCAAAAGCACATTTGACCTTAGATCTTCCTTTGAGATGAGGGAATTCATTTGAGCAAATAAATTTTGATTTGTGTTGCTCTCAGCCATGTATGCTTCATCCCAGGATATACAATCATCCTCCCGAATAATGACAAACCGAAAATCATCTTGTTTTATGAATTTTTCCACATACTCACGCAATGTAGTTGAATGCTCTTGTTGACAGGCCATGGACTCATGACTAATAATGGTTACTTTTCCCAATGCTATGTCTTTTGACATTGATTTTCCTTCGATGTTGATAGCGGAAAACTCCTTCAATGAACCCAGATCAACTAAAGTAGACAAGTGATCTTTTCTATACGACAATCCTTTTTTTAAATATTTCAGAGAAATCAACGGAAATACAACAAGTATTATGAACAGGAGTAGCAGCGAAAATAAGATTGAACTTTTCTTTTTCTGAGTCACTATGGTGTATTACCTGAAAAAACAATGCAGTCAAGTGAACGCCATAGTTCAAAGCGATCACACCGGAAGATCTAATTAGTAATCTTCCTTCTTCAATTTGGCATCAGGAATCTCATCATGCGTTTGTTCGTCGGCATGATCGGAAACAGGAACGGTTAGTTCAACACGCGTGGAGTCAATATTTCGTCTGGATTTCCAGTAGTCACCATCCCATAAAAATGCGATGACTCCCCAAATTAATAGTATAGTCGGAAGCAAGACAGATCTTGAAAGTCCTTTTACCTCGTATTTCATGTGCATGAATTCAAAGATGATGAGATACGCCTTGATAGCACTCGCTATGATCATAACCGTACCAACTAACACACCCGAAAATTCTATTCCTTCTATCAAATATCCTTTGCCCAATAATGCAAATGCTACCTCGCAAATAGTAATAACACCCAAAATGATGATGGTTTTTAAAAATATTTTTTTGCCTTCTTCGTATGATAAAGCCATGCTAAATGATTTGATTCTTTAAAAAGATTATAAAAGATAAAATACCAGGAATACAAATACCCAAACTAAGTCTACAAAGTGCCAATAGAGACCCATCTTTTCAACCATCTCATACCCATTCTTTCGTTTGACATAAAGACCACTCATCACATTTATTAAAATAATCAACAGAAAGGCCACGCCCGAAGCTACGTGGAATCCGTGAAATCCTGTAATAAAGAAGAATAAAGCTCCAAAGGCCTTTGGTCCGAATTCCTGGGTTTTTACTTCACCGCTTTCGGTTTTATATTTTAATGGACTCCAGTCGTCTCCGTGTTTATGAATAAGATACGAGTCTCCTGCTTCGAAGACATCACCACCTTTTATGTCATGTCCGTCACCTTCAAGATATGTTCCAGATTCAAGATGAGTACCAAAAGGATTTGTAGTAACTGTCATATTCTCTGTACCAATAAGCGTTGTCCATTCCCATGCCTGACATCCAAGAAAACCTAGACCACCAACTACTGTCAACGCCATCCATAGAACGACACCATTTTTGTTTTCCCGTGCTCCTTCACCAACAGCCCTTACCATTGTGTATGAGCTAAAAAGAAGTACAAAGGTCATGATCGTAACAAAGATCAATGGTTTATGATGAATGTCAAATGGCAATGAGCTGAACACGAAATCGGGTACGGGCCAGGTAGGCGTACTAAATCGCAAAGACCCATAGGCTATCAAAAGGCCCGCAAAGGTAAATGCATCTGAAAGCAGGAAGTACCACATCATGATCTTCCCATAACTCGACTTAAAAGGTGAAACGCCACCTTCCCAGCCACTTGTTGTCTCCGTTATTGCTGTATCTCCAGCCATTGAATTCAATTTTATCTAAAAATCAAAAAAAATAGTATTAAATAAACCCAAAGGATATCCACGTAGTGCCAATATTGAAGCACCATTTTAAATCTGTTCTTCCTTTGTGCACTCACAAAATATGGCAATGAATATGCGTGATATGTTGCTATGATTAAAGCTAATACACCTCCGGTTACATGTGCTACATGTAATCCACTAATGGCATAAATAAATGCTCCAGAAGGATTGCCTGTCAATGGTATCCCAATTTCATACAATTGTTGCCATCCCTCATATTGAGCCACACAAAACAATATTCCTAATATCAATGTGATCGTTAACCACAATCGATAGACTTTTTCTTTTCCGGCAAGAAATGATCTATACGAAAGTTCAAGCGCCATGCTCGACAACAGGATAACCACCGTGCTAATAAAAAACATATTTGGCAATCTAAACTCCAACCAATTTCCAGCACTGCGCCGAACGATATAAGCACTGGTAAGAGCTACAAACATCATTGTAATGCCAGCCAGAGCAATCCACAGACCAAAATTTTTGGCCTGCAAACGTGTGTTATTATTTGTCAGTGCGATATTCATATAAATAAGGCATCTAATAAAAATATTAATAAGACGATCGGGAGATATGTAAATGAGGCAAACATCAATTTTCGAGCCATTTCCTTACCTGCCGATTTGTATAAACAAAATCCTTTGTGGGCATACCACAATGTCACGATTCCTACAAATCCAGCTGCCCACCAACTAAATCCACCATAGATCGATCCAATGATAAGAAGAGGTAAAATGAACAATGCCTGAATCATAGAATGTGTTCCAATGCTAGGCACTAGCTTATTACCAGAATTTGGTAACAGCTTAAAGCCAGCACGTGTATAGTCATCATGGCCCATCCATGCAATGGCCCAAAAGTGAGGTATTTGCCAGAAGAACTGAATACCAAATAATATCAACCCCAATACAGTAACCTGTCCACTTCCGATAATAGCACCAATTAATACCGGTAATGCTCCGGGTACCGCCCCAACAAAAACCGCAGAAGGCCCAAAACGTTTGAGCGGAGTATAGATAAAAGCATACAAGACCAAAGATAAAATACCTAGAAAACCAGCCAATGGATCGATAAGTGTTAATATTAAAGTACCGGCCAAAGCAGACAATCCGGCTATTAATACCGCAGCCGATAGCGTCATGCGGTTTGCTGCAAGCGGTCTATTCTTAGTGCGTTCCATCATAGCATCATAATCGCGTTCCAAAACCTGATTCAAGGCATTCGCAGCACCGGTGATCAGAAATCCACCAATGGTCAATAATATAAGTGACGACCACTGAAAAGATCCGGCAGTGATGGCATAAGCCATCACACTACTGAATACAACTGTAAGCGATAGCTTTAATTTGAATAACAGATCCAACTCCGACAAGATGTTGGGTTTAGTTGCAACTGCATTAGCAATATTTGTCCTATTTGTTCTCAAAATACCAGGTCTTGCTTATTAGTGATGATCAAATTCTTCTTCCCAATCTCCCACTGGCTCAATTTGTGAAATAAAATCACGTTCCCCTTTTCCGTAATCATATGACCAGCGATGTACGGCGGGCAATTTACCAGGCCAGTTTCCATGACCAGGACGGATTGGAGTAGTCCATTCCAATGTATTGGCACCCCAAGGATTTTTCACGCGCTGCTTCCTTCCTTTCCAAATACTATAGAAGAAATTGGTGACAAATACAATCTGAGC
The DNA here is from genome assembly GCA_965249735.1 of Saprospiraceae bacterium. Taxonomy (GTDB): domain Bacteria; phylum Bacteroidota; class Bacteroidia; order Chitinophagales; family Saprospiraceae; genus JANQSS01. The sequence continues at coordinate 559,028 of CBDFMS010000023.1, forward strand.
TACAAATACAATGATGGCTGCAACCGTAATAAAAACATTCATTTCAGCAAACTGTGAAAATGTGTCAAAATTTGAGAAACTATAATATCTTCTTGGAACGCCTGCAATACCCATGTAATGCATTGGCCAAAATATGGCGTAGGCCCCTATAATTGTTATCCAGAAATGGATTTTTCCAAGTGTCTCGTTCATAAACCGACCATATAGCTTTGGAAACCACTGATAGACTCCCGCGAACATTCCGAAAAATGCCGCTATCCCCATCACAATATGGAAATGTGCAACAACAAAATAGGTATCATGCAACTGAATATCAATTGCCGAATTTCCGAGAAATATTCCGGTTAGACCTCCGGAAATAAATAATGAAACAAATCCAATGGCAAATAATGATGCGGAGTTGAATCTGATATTTCCTTTATATAATGTAGCAATCCAGTTAAAGACTTTTACCGCCGAGGGTACTGCAATAACAAGCGTAAATAATGTAAAGATCATGCTCATGAATGGATTGATCCCTGACATAAACATGTGATGCGCCCATACAATAAAAGATAAAAAGGCTATCGCCAAAATGGAAAATACCATGGCTCGATAGCCAAATATTGGTTTCCTTGAATGGACGGATAATACCTCCGAGACGATTCCCATGGCAGGAAGAATAATTATATATACCTCCGGATGGCCCAAAAACCAAAATAAATGCTGATATAATATTGGGCTACCCCCGACATGATCAAGTGCCTGCCCTCCTATGAATATTTCACTTAGATAAAAACTCGTTCCTAAAGTCCGGTCTAATATGAGCAATAAAAATCCCGAGACCACAACTGGAAATGACAATACACCGATGATTGCGGTGATCAAAAATGCCCAAATGGTCAGTGGCAATCTCCACATTGTCATACCTTTTGTTCTTAGATTAAGTACTGTTGTGATGTAGTTGATTCCACCCAACAAGACAGAAACGACAAAAAATACCAAACTCATCAACCATAAGTCCATACCAACGCCTGAACCGGACGAAGCCTCACGCAAAGCGCTAAGAGGAGGATATGCAACCCATCCACCCGAAAATGGTCCTGTGCTTACAAATAGTGAAAGGAATAAGACGAATCCAGCCAAAAAGAAAAACCAATAAGAAAGCATGTTTAAAAATGGAGAAGCCATATCCCGTGTACCCACCTGAAGGGGTATCAGCAAATTACTAAAGGTTCCACTCAATCCGGCGGTCAATACAAAGAACACAATGATGGTACCGTGAATGGTAACAAGTGCATAATAGAACTCTTGAGATAATGTTCCGATACCCACATCATTTATTTCAATCCACTTACCAAGCAAGGGTTGTATCCAGGCCATATCACTTTCCGGAAATCCGAGTTGGAGTCTGAAAATGATCGACATAGCGCCTCCGATAAATGCCCAGAACATACCCGTAATCAAGAACTGCTTGGAAATTATTTTGTGATCCATACTGAAGACATAGGTCATCAGAAAGTTGGATTGATACTTATCCCCATCATGATGATCATGAAAATGGTCGTCCACTCCGTATTGGTCAATTAAAACCTCAGTAGCGTCTTTTATTTGTGTTTGAGTATCTGCCATAATTAAATATTATTTAGAAACGATGCGCATTTCGGTTCTTCGATTTTGTTGTCTGCCTTCTTCAGTATTATTATCTACAATTGGCTGATTTTGACCATAACCTCTTGAGGTCATTCGATCTCCATTCAAACCTTTTGAAATCAAATAAGCACGAGCAGCTTCCGCTCGCTGTTGAGACAAAGTCTGATTTCCTTCAGCATTTCCGGTATTATCCGTATGTCCCGCCAATTCAATGTTCATGGTCGGGTATTTATTCAATGCCGTTATGATATTCTGTAATTCGTACTTAGAATTTTCTGTGAGATTAGCCGAGCCTGTTTCATAAAACAAATGGCGTAAAACAAGAATATCATCTGAAATATCCTTCGAAGACATAGCAGCCTCAACTTCATTTCCAAACTCTACGGACCGCACTCCAATATCGATATTCAATAGCTCACCAATATTTGGATCTTCATCTGTATTTCTTATTGTTGTGAAGTAATAGGACCTTTGTTTCCCTATCCACTCGTCATACTCCTCCTGGCTAACGATTTTAACCAGATACCGCATACTAAAATGTCCTTTACCACATAATTCGGCACATGCCAACTCATAGTTGAATGTTTCCCACATGGCCGGACCATCCCGTTCTTCAGGGTCAGATGGTCTTTGATATTCCGGATAATTTTTCAATCGCTGACGATATTCTTCCGTGGTAGTTGTAGGAGTGAATACATAATAGGTCGGCATTCCTGGAACAGCATCCATTTTTACTCTGAAATGCGGCAAGTCAAAATTGTGAATCACATCTCGTGAGGTGATTTTAACGCGTACTTTTTTATTTACCGGTAATACGATTTCTGTGGGAAGAATATCATCGTGATTTGCTGCATCTGTCCATACTTGTCCCAATGGATTAATTCCGTTGATTATTTTATAATTCCGTTCACCTAGTTTGCCATCTGCTCCAGGATATCGCATGATCCATGCAAATTGCATCCCCGTTGCCTCTATTTCCATAAATTCCTCATCGGCTCCAACATCAGCCATCACTTCATTCCAAACATTTAAGCCAAATGCCACGAGAATTGTCATGGCAACAGCCGGAATAGCTGTCCAAATTACCTCCAACCGATTGTCATGAGGCATATACAAGGCCTTCAGACCAGGTCTCCCTCTGTATTTATAAGCATACCAAAACAAGTATATATGCGTCAGCACAAAGACAATACCAGTGATGACCAAAGTGATATTAAACAGTTGGTCCTGGCCCACTCCATTTTCTGAAGCAGATATATGCGGGCCATAGCCTAGCATATAATTTTTGTAATAATATGCGGACCAGACGGATAGAATTAAAAATGCCGCTACGAATACGACACCGATCCTCGAATTCCAATAATTACTTGTGTATTGGACGTCAGCTTCTCCTCTGATCTCACCAGCCAATTCGGTGATCTTGCCAATCTGTACGATGACAATGACCAAAAGAGTTACACAAAGTATTCCAATCAAAATAGTCATAATCTATTTGTAGTTTTTATTGTCAATTAAATTATACATGATGGTGAAGACTTTCTTCGTAATAAGGATCTTTTTGCGGTTCTAAATTCGCTTTGCGCATCGCATGATAAGAGAAAAGTAAAAAGGCTCCGAGGAATCCAATAAATGTTCCCAACTCCAAAAATCCCGGTGCTCCAAAACCAGCGACGAATGAACTTGCATGTTCTACTACACCATGTGCAGCCTCGGCGCCATGGCTTTCAGCACCATGTCCGTGTCCTGCTAACTCATGTGTCGTATGCAAAATACCTGGCTTGAGCATTAAAAAATAATCCAGCCAATGGCCAAATACCATCATGATTGAAACGAAAATCATCGTTCCATACTTGCGTTTTGTATCGTTACGTAATAACACTAAAAACGGAAGTGCAAAATTAATAAGCAGGTTTCCAAAAAATAATACCGGATAATTATCTAATCTTTCTTTGAAATAAATCGTTTCTTCCCCAATGTTTGCATACCAGATCAACATATACTGGCTAAACCACATGTAGGCCCAGAAAATCGTAAATGCAAACATGTATTTTCCGAGATCATGTAAATGTTCATCCGATACTTCTTTGTAATAGCCTTTTGATTTTAAATAGATGAGGGTTAGAATTGTCAACGCCAGCATGGCAACAAGACAACTAACACAGCTATACCAGGCAAAAAGTGTACTATACCAGTGGGCATCAACTGACATGACCCATAACCATATCGCTGCTGCACTTGAGAATCCACCAAAAATCAATAGGAAGGCAGCATATATCCGCATTCGCTTATGATATTTATAATCCATGGTTCCATGCATATCCTCTTCCATTGACAAACTACGTAGACGACGAGCAATGAAATACCAAATGCCCCCAAATAATAATGTTGCCACCATGTACCAACGATAATTTAAAAATGAAGCTTTCCCTAGTAATATTTTATCTCCAGCCACGGAATCCGCATCTGCCCAGTGATACAAGTGACTTAACCCACTCATCCCGCTGACTGCCAAGAGTACCATAAGAAGTAATCCCGGTAGAAGGAATAAAGAGTATGCCTCCCATACGCGCTTAAATTGTGTATACCATCCCGATAGGGCAACAATATTTGCACAATAAAAGAATAAGGCCATAAAGGCTATGACTGTGAAGTAAACTGAATTATGCAGGATGTTACTCCAAAACCGCTCGTGTAATTCACCGTCATTAAAATAGGTGAGTGCCAATGACAATATCCCAACTCCTATCATTGATAATAAGAGTGTATTGAGTTTGGCTGGTATGTCGAATTGTTTCATGTTATTCTTTAAAGAATTTCATTAATCATTAATGGTGTCCGTGTTCGTCTGAGTCATTGTGATCAGCTTCTTCGCCATGGGGCCCATGTTCATCGGTATCAACTTCCCCGATATGATCCTCATCCGAAACATCATAAGCAGCTTTCCAGGCTTCATATGGCAATGCATCCTTGTTTAGCGTGTTTTCCTCTTCATTGTATGTGAGGTTCTTGTTTTTTGCTTGCAACCCTCTGATGTAATGTATCACTTGCCAACGTTCCTCGTATGATAATTTATCAGCGTATCCTCCCATTACATTTTTACCATACATAATGGCGTGATACAGTCTGCCATTTGTAGCATAGGTGAACGTGTCATTCGTAAGGATGGCTGGTTGCGCGGGATAGACAGCATATGGATTTTCCTCAGATATCAGGTATCCATCTCCATCTCCTTTATTCCCATGGCAAATTCCACAGCTTACCTCATATAGCTCCTTAGCCCTCGACATCCCTTCTTCAGTAATTGGATAGGGGTTGGTGATTATATCGCGTGAAGCACGTAATCGATCAGGCTCCGTATCACTATAAGGGTATGGAACAGAGCCATTCATTTCATATCCCTGCATAGCTGCGGCCCGCACGTGATCAGCTGCTCCAATTCCTGCATATCCCCGAGCAATGGTATTCGAAACAGGTGTCCGTGGCTGAGCGAAGGAATAGTATTCTTCCTCTCCACCCCAGGTATTGTAATAATAATAATCATACAAGTTTGCTTCGTACGCAATAGAATGTCCCATATCTGGCATGAATTCTGTGCCGGGATAATTTCCTTCAGGAGTCCCGCAACTGTATATAATTAATATAAAGAGTACAGGAAAAATATATTTATTGAAAAGTTGCATTAGTTCTACTTTGTTCAAATTATTTTTTGATTGACTTCACTCGCACCTGTAGAGGAAAAGAAATCTCTTACCTCAGAAATATTAGCATGGCCTGCATCAAAAGCAATACAAAATTTGTCATCCGTAATACGCTTGTCTAAAATGGGATTATCAACACCAGGGCCCATGCCACAAATCGTAAAAAATGTCACTACCATTCCTACACTGGAAAATAATACAGTTAACTCAAAAGTTATCGGAATGAACGACGGTATAGGCCAGTATGGTTTACCACCATAAATCACCTGCCAATCAAAGCCCATCATCCAGGTCATCAATAAAAATCCAAATAGACATCCGATTAAACCAAAAAAGAATCCTGCAATATGCAATCGCGATTCACTCAAATCCAACAAGGGATCTAAACCATGCACAGCGAAGGGTGAAAGCACATCCATAATATCCAGTTGCTGATTATTGGCCTCGCGTACAGCCCGGAGTAATTCCGTTTCGTCATTATAAAGGCCGTATATAATATTTTTTCCTTTTATACTCATTTCACATTCTTTTAAGCGTCTGTCGTCGCGTCATTAAATTGTTTCTCATGATGATACTCTTCGAAATGTTCTGTGTATTGGTCACCAGAAGATTTTAGGATAGCCTTAACCTCAGCAATGGCAACAACCGGAGCCACCCGAACAAAAATCAAAAACAATGTAAAAAATAATCCTAGAGAACCCACGAATAATCCGACTTCTACCCATGTAGGATAGTACATACTCCAACTTGAAGGCAAATAGTCCCGAGCCAATGTAGTGGCAATAATTACGAAACGTTCATACCACATTCCTATATTTACAAAAACGGACATGATAAAAGTCACAGTCACGCTCCTCCTCATTTTTCTAAACCAGAATATTTGAGGCGATAATAAATTACAGGACATCATGGCAAAATAGGTGTACCAGTATGGTCCAGTGGCTCTATTGAAAAATGCAAATTGTTCGTAAGGATATTGTGAATACCATGATATAAAAAGCTCAGTTAAATACGCCACACCAACAATCGTTCCGGTCACTAGAATTACTTTATTCATGGAATCGATATGCTCGAGTGTGATATAATCTTTCAGATTTAATACCTTTCTTGTGATGATCATAAGTGTCTGTACCATGGCAAATCCAGAGAAGATCGCTCCTGCCACAAAGTAAGGTGGAAAGATGGTCGTATGCCATCCGGGTATAACTGAAGTAGCAAAGTCATAACTCACAATCGTGTGGACAGATAGTACAAGGGGTGTAGCTAATCCCGCCAGAATTAATGACAAAGACTCCCATCGTTGCCAGTGCTTTGCTGACCCTGTCCACCCAAATGACGCAATGTTATATAATTTCTTCCGCATTCCTTTTGCCCGGTCTCGAACAGTAGCAAAATCAGGCACCAAACCTGTATACCAAAATAATAGTGATACGGTAAAATATGTGCTGATCGCAAACACGTCCCAAAGAAGTGGTGAATTAAAGTTTACCCATAGTGGGCCCCGTGTGTTCGGATATGGAAAAATGAAAAAGGCTAGCCAAACACGTCCCATATGAATAATCGGGAATTGTCCGGCACAGATCACAGCAAAAATAGTCATAGCTTCAGCGGCGCGGTTTACACCTGTACGCCATTTCTGTCTGAACAGTAGAAGAATCGCTGAGATAAGCGTACCCGCATGACCGATTCCAATCCACCAAACAAAGTTTGTAATGTCCCAACCCCAGCCAATCGTGCGGTTCAGGTTCCATGTTCCGATCCCTTTCCAAATTGTGTAAAAAACACAAAAGATATAGATAGCCAAAAAAGTAACCGCGATAGCAAATGCCGCCACCCAGGCGAAACTTGGCGTCTTTTCTGTCGGACTACAAATGTCCTCAGTAATCTGGTGGTAGGTCTTATGACCCGTGATTAAAGGATTCCTTATCGGAGATGTAATTGCACCCATTGTTTTATTTTATTCGCAACTGCTCAATTTGATTTCACTCAAATTACTAAGCATCCAATTCGTTTATTTTTTCGTTCTTATTTGTCACTTTCATTAAATATCCAACTGCCGCCCTCGCATTGGTTTCTTCGAGCATGTAGTAGTTCAGTGGATGTTGTTCCAGTTTCGCCACTTCAGTTTCTTTATTATTAATATCACCGAAAACAATGGCTCCGGTTGGGCAAGCTGAAACACAAGCAGTCGTTACATCACCGTCCTCTAATGCTCTGTTTTCTGTTTTGGCTCGTAGTTTACCACTTTGGATTTTTTGAATACAAAAACTACATTTTTCAATGACTCCTCTTGCACGCACTGTAACATCTGGATTCAACACCATACGAGTCATGTTATCCGCATAAAATGGAGTTTCTGCTTCACCGGATAGTGGATAATTTTCGTTATTTCCGAACAAATCTGCAGTCGTATAATCCAACCAGTTGAAGCGACGCACTTTGTAAGGACAGTTATTAGCGCAATACCGAGTCCCAATGCACCGATTATAAGTCATGTGATTTAGTCCTTCAGAACTGTGTTGTGTTGCTCCTACCGGGCAAACATTTTCACAAGGTGCAGTATCACAATGTTGACACATCACCGGTTGATAGGCTGTATTGGGGCTTTCCATATCTCCAAAGAAATATCGATCGATCCGTAACCAGGTCATTTCATGATGTCGACTCACTTCTTTTTTCCCAACCACCGGTACATTGTTTTCAGAAACGCAAGCCACTTGACATGCCCCGCAACCAATGCATGAATTCAAATCAACAGACATCTCCCATTTGTGCCCATTGTCAAACAGATGATCATGTCCTTCATAGATAGTTTGCTCATTGAGATGTGCGGCATGTTCACGAAAATGATGCAACTCCTCCGCAGAGTTTTCTAACTCCTTGATGTCTGAATAATATAAAATCGATCGGTCGGTTAAAGCGCCTTGATATCCTTTTGCTATTTCGGATATTGATTGTTCATCTATGTTTATTACTTCTCCGGTATTTGGGTCCTTATCCTTAATTCCAAATGTGTGATGATATTGAACAGATGCGAACTCATCGTCTTTACCAACCTTTGAACCGAAAGTGATAGGGGCATAATATTTTGTGTATCCGTTCTCGTCAACCGACAAGAGTGGATAAACATTGGTTCCAACTCCGGAAGCTGATCGTCCGGAATTCGCTCTGCCATAACCCAAAGCCATCCCATGAGCATTGTTCACAACGCCAAATTGATCGACAACCGGAACAGATATGGTCTCATTTCCTATCGTCACCTCGACAATATCTCCTGATTCCCAGCCATTCATTCCTTCAATCGTTCGATTTCCATCCCAACTCACCGGAATGGTTACAAAGTTGTCCCATACGGTTCGGTATATCGGATCCGGCATTTCCTGCAACCATGGATTGGTCCCATATTGTCCGGCGCCGAGATTGACCGTTTCATAAAATTTAATTTCGCTATCACTGGCCGTACGGCTCCCAAACCCTTTGGCTGCTTCTGTGATATCGACAGTTCCAAGTAACATAGACACCGGATTATTTCCTTTGGCAATCCCATCATGCAATGAAGACTGCCAAAAACTGTCACCATCGCCTTTTGCGTTCCAGGCCTCTCTTAGAAGGATATAATCTTCACGATCGGCTCCAGCTGTTATTGTTTTATCAGACCATCTGGCAAGTGAAACTTCTTTTGCCCTGGCATCAAAAAGAGGTGCTATAACAGGCTGGATAAGAGATAGTTCTCCATTGTAAGCTTCAGCATCACCCCAACTCTCAAGGAAATGATATGTCGGACAAATAATATTACATTTTGCAGAGGTTTCATTTGGTCGAATAGACATCGAAACCTTAGTCGCCACCTTATTCAGTGCCTGTTCTAATCGACCACCGTATGGTGTATCGTAAACGGGGTTGACATCATCCATGAAGATGACAACATCGGCCGAACCTCCTTCTATAGACTTGACTGCATCGCCAAGCGCAATATCATCACCTTGACGCAAATTACAGATGCGATTTAGGTCAATCGTTTTTCCATAGTTACCTAAGAGCTTGTTTATCTCAATTGTCAGGAGTTGCTCTCCCAAATTATTTGCTCCGTTAACTACAAGTGTATTCTTTCCTGATTGAGTTGTATTCCAAAGATCATCTGCGATATTGTTTAACTTGCTGAGTGTGGTATCGGCCAATGATCCTTCCATGGTCAATCTAGATCCACCGGATTTTGCAGCCAATGCATTATATATCGTGAGCAGCGCATATGCTGACTGGGATGGCTTTACTACAACCCGGTTATCAGCATTTGACCCGGTCAATGTCATGGTACTTTCTACCGCGTATAATCGGGTAACCTCTTTTTGCTTTTTGCTTTTTACTTTACGTCCTTTAGCATAATCCGCGGCATATTCTATTGGAGAGACCCAGGTGCCCAGAAAATCGGCATCCAAGCTTAAGATCACATCCGCTTTATCAAATTGGTAACCAGGAATGGCTCGATGTCCAAATGTCGCTTCATTGGCATCCAACATGGCTGCTGACGATACAGCGTCGTACATGACATGTTTTGCCGCAGGATAGTGAGCCAGAAAATCGGCAATTGCTTTTTTCGTAAATGGACTAGCTATTGTATTGGATATCAAATAGATACCATTTGCAGATGAAAGTTTTGATTTAATCTCTGCATCGACTGAATCCCAGCTAGCTGCTGAGCCACTCATCATCGCACCGGAAAATCGATTTGAATCATATAAATCAAGAACTGCTGCTTGTGCACGTGCAGATGTTCCCCCTTTCGTAATGGAAGACATCTTGTTGCCTTCAATTTTTATAGGTCTGCCTTCTCGTGTCTTCACCAGGATGGGGCAGTAATCGCCACCTTTGACGAATGTCGATGCATAGTAATTAGGTACACCGGGCACAATGGCATCAGGTCTGGTCAAATATGGTAAGGCCCTTCTTACAGGTGTTTCACAACTGGCCGCAATTGTTGCTGCGCCGAGGCTGAAACCCAGGTATTTGAGAAAGTCTCGCCTGTTGGATTCGGTCGAGATCAAAGCTTTTTTGTTATCAGCCAATTCCTGAGCCAGGGGCAGATCAAAAAACTTGGAACTTTCATTTGAAACCAGATTTGTATCACCTGCGAGGTCTGACTTCCCGACCCAAATATTTTTCAATTTATCTTGCATTATCCGCTAATTGTTCAATTTTAGTAATGACATTTTTGACACTCCAGTCCACCAATCTGATCCACAGTAACTTTTGACATCTCTCCACTTTCGAGTGCCTCATGGTATTTTTTATAAGTATTTGCGTAGTACGCATTACCGTCTTTAAATCCTGGTACTTCCGTTTGTCTGTGACAATTGATGCACCACCCCATTGATAATGGAGAATGTTGTGCCAGCACTTCCATCTCTTCTACTTTACCATGACAAGTTTGACATTCAAGTTTCCCCGCTGTCACGTGCTGTGAGTGATTAAAGTAAACATGATCTGGAAGATTGTGAATACGCTTCCATTCTACCGAACCTTGAATTTTCTTCTTCAATGGTGAAGTGAGGCTTTCCTTTAAATGATCCCATTGATCCTGAACTAAATTCTTTCCTTTTAAATCAAGGGTTTTAAGGTTATTTGTTTCGAGATAGGTCATTTCCATCCATTTCGTGTAGATGTCATGTATTTCATCTTCAGAAAGTGTCTCGTAATTCTCGATGTACTTGTCTGTCATCGGATTAAACCCAATGGATGCATATATCTTTGTCAATTCACCGGTTCCATAAGTAGAACCAACTTTGATTGCTTTGTGACAATTCATACATGTGTTGGCTGCCGGAATGACACTGTGTTTACTTCTTCGTGCCCCGTCATGACAGAATTTGCAATCAATCTTTTGAAAGCCCGCATGCATTTGATGCGAAAATTTAATGGGTTGTTCAGGTGCATAGTCTTGCTGACGTCCAATTTCAATTGCAGAATTTACAGTTCGATACCCGAGGAAAACAACGAGAAAGAACAATGCCATGCCAATTATCGTCTTGGACCCGATCACCTCCAATAAACCAACAGGTTTAGCCTCGCCACCGGATTCTTGTGCCCGGACAACATTTTTCAAAGTCCCCATTATTTGTGAAAGAATCAAAGCGAGCAACGTCAAACCACCTATCAGCCAGTAAAAAAGAGCATTACTTCCTTTTTTCTTAGCCCCGGTGTCAGTCGCGGTCAATGCCACTTTAGAACCTGCATTTAAGAATTGGTCATCAACATAAGCCAAAATGGATTCAATTTGCTCATCTGACAGATCAGCGTTTGCATTCATGAGAACATTGTCCCATTCAGCCGACACCTCAACAGCACGTGGATGTCCGGATTGTATTAAAGCCTGTGAATTTCTTATCCAACTGTACAGGTCTTCCCTGTCATAATCTGCCCATCGCTCTTCGGCCCCACCAAGTGCGGGTCCGGTAAGCTTGTCACGCATATTTTTATTGTGACATTGTGCACATTTCTCTTTGAATAAGCCTTTCCCTTCGTCTATATTTGGTTGAGCCCATGTCCCTAAAGACAAAAGCAAAAACATAGAGGATAGGAGAACGATGATGCCTGAACGCATTCGATGCATATTTAATGGTCTTTATCTAGCCGGGTAAAAAAACGTGATGAGGAATTTACCTTCGGCTCTATTCTCAAAATTTAGTCCGCAAATTTAGTTTTTAAAACATCTATAGGGCAATAAAATGTCAACGTCATGTTTTATTTAGATTATATCTAATTTAGATCGTCAAATGTAATCAAATCACACGGCTACCGCAGCCTTAATATGAGGATGCGGATGATAATTTATTAGTTCGAAATCGTCATAGTCAAAATCAAAGATGGAAGTGACGTTTGTATTTATTTTCAAAGTTGGTAATGGCCTCGGATCCCGACTCAATAGCACGTGAGTTTGCTCAAGGTGATTAGAGTATAAATGTGTATCACCAAAGGTATGGACGAAATCTCCTGGTCGCAATCCACAAACCTGTGCCATCATCAGGGTGAGCAATGCATAAGATGCGATGTTAAATGGAACGCCAAGAAAGCAATCAGCAGAACGCTGATATAGTTGGCAACTCAATCGGTCATCGGCCACATAAAATTGAAAAAGGCAGTGACAAGGGTTTAATGCCATATCTTGCAATTCACCCACATTCCAGGCACTCACCAGCATGCGCCTCGAATCAGGTTTGTTCTTTATAAGTTGTACTACATCGCTGATTTGGTCTATCACATTTCCGCTTGGAGTTGACCAGCTTCTCCATTGCTTGCCGTAGACCGGGCCTAAATCACCATTTTCGTCAGCCCACTCATTCCATATTCTGACACCATTTTCTTGAAGATACTTGACATTCGTGTCACCCTTCAAAAACCACAACAATTCATGAATAATTGACTTTAGATGTAATTTCTTGGTAGTCAGCATGGGAAACCCCGCTTCCAGGTCAAAACGCATTTGATATCCAAACACACTTAAGGTCCCTGTACCTGTTCGATCGGTTTTCGTGGCACCGTATTCGAGGACGTGATTTAACAAGTCGAGATAGGCTCGCATAGAATCTTTTAATATATATGTGATTCTCTAATGTGACAAAGGTACATTTTCAGTTGGAAAGCTGATTGAAGCAAAGCATCAAATTTATAAACTCATTCAAATCGCATGCAAGTCCGTTAGATTCAGTCGTTAAAAGTCTATGATCACGTCGATGATGAAATGTAGCAAGGCGGACTCCCAAGATTAAATGGCTTGATTCTTTATTACATTCACACAAAAATATTTCCACATTGTACCGAAGTTTAAAAGATTGTGTTGAGGACCTCGAACGAAGTAATCAGCTTTTGCGCATCCGGGAAGAAGTTGATCCAATGCTCGAAATGGCAGAGATCCACCGTCAGGTCTACGACGCGCAAGGCCCGGCCATTTATTTTGAACGTGTCAAGGGTAGTCCTTTTCCTGCACTAAGTAATTTATACGGTACCTGGGGGCGTACGCAATTTCTTTTCAGAAAGACCTTACCTGCGGTCCGGGAAGTAACTCAACTTAAAATCCGGCCTGAGGCAATTTTGGCGAAACCATGGAAAGCTCCCGGCATAGGATTAAAAGCACTAAAGGCCTTGCCACTTAAAACCAGCAAACTTCCTTCACTTTATGCTGAAACCAGTATTGATCAACTTCCGGCCGTGGTTTCGTGGCCTGATGACGGCGGTGGATTTGTCACACTCCCACAAGTTTTAACCCTTCCACCGGATTCCAGAAATATTATGAAATCCAATATAGGCATGTATCGGATTCAACTTAATGGCAACGATTATGTGCCGAATCGAGAAATAGGTCTCCATTACCAACTACATCGCGGTATTGGTGTACATCATAAAGCATACCTGGATTCTGATCAGCCATTTCGCGTATCTATTTTCGTCGGTGGTCCTCCCAGTCATGCAGTCGCAGCCATCATGCCCCTTCCCGAGGGTATGTCAGAAACTACGTTCATGGGTTTATTGGGAGGTAGACGATTTCGATATGGATGGAAAGATGGTTATGTGATCTCAGCAGACGCAGATTTTATCATCACAGGAGAAGTGGCTAAAGAGAAACTTAAAATGGAAGGCCCGTTTGGCGATCACCTGGGCTACTACAGTCTCGCTCACTTGTTTCCGTTCATGCGCGTGCACAAGGTGTGGCATCGCAAAGATGCAATTTGGCATTTTACGGTTGTCGGAAGACCACCTCAGGAAGATTCGAATTTTGGGAGATTAATTCATAAAATCGTAGATGAAGTGACTCCGGTAGAATTTCCGGGACTAGTCGATCTAAATGCCGTTGATGCAGCAGGAGTGCATCCCCTCCTCCTGGCTATTGGAAAAGAGCGATACATGCCATTTCGAGACCACAAACCTGAAGAACTACTCACTATTGCCAACCATTTGTTAGGGAAAGGACAAACTTCTCTAGCCAAATTTCTTTTGATCTGTGATCGCAAAGACGCGCCTGAATTGAAGGCAAAGAACATTGAAGCAATGTTTACCTACATCCTCGAGCGATTTAATCCGGAAAGGGATTTACATTTTTATACCAATTGGACTATCGACACACTTGACTATTCCGGTGGGGATTGGAATTCCGGTTCCAAACTGGTCATAGCAGCAGCGGGACCGAAATTGCGCACACTTGGAACAGAAATTCCAATCGAAGTTATCGGGCAATTGGATATGTACAAAATCACGAAACCATTACCAGGAATATTGGCGATTGAATTATCTGCTTATATAGATGAAGAATCTGCTCATAGTGAATTGATGATGTTATCGAAGGAATTGGAATCGCTATCCCTGGAATCATGGCCATTGATCGTAATTTGTGACGATGCGGATTTTATCAGTGATAGTTTAAACAACTTTTTATGGGTCACATTTACCCGTTCTAATCCCGCCAATGACATTCATGGCGTAGGGTCATATACAAAAAACAAACACTGGGCATGTACCGGGTCTCTCATTATTGATGCCAGAACAAAATCTCATCACTCACCTCCCCTGATTCAAGATGTGGCGGTGAAGAAAAAGGCTTCTCAACTGTTGAAACGGATAAATTATTCGCCAATAAACTAAATAGAAGGAAGTAATTATTATTAACAGACACCTATATTATTCTCCAACAATTGAGTTATTAATCTTGTGATAGCCTTTCCTAAAAATTTTACCGACAGATTAATTCAGCAATACCCTGAAACGCATTCAGATATATTGTCGGCATTAAATCTTGAGCCTGTTATTTCTGTGCGCTCTAATCCAAAAAAACATAACTCAAATAGTATTTCAAACGCCATTCCCTGGGCTCCATTGGCTACATATTTAGGAGAGCGGCCAAATTATGTTCTCGATCCTCTATTTCATTCCGGCTGTTATTACCCGCAGGAGGCGTCTTCGATGATCTTGGGTGAAGTCTTGCCATACCTATCCCTGAAAGTAAAACCCCGACGGATCTTAGACTTATGTGCTGCGCCCGGTGGTAAGTCAACACATCTACTTAGTCTCATTGATGATGAATCAGTATTGGTGAGTAACGAGATTGTACCCAAGCGATATTCTATACTAAAAGAAAATCTATTTAAATGGGGGCATCCGAATTTCATTACAACAAATTACCGACCGGATGTTCTTCAAAAGGCGGGAGCAATATTTGATATCGTGCTTGTAGATGCCCCATGCAGTGGGGAAGGACTATTTCGAAAACAACCGGACTGGCGCAATAAATGGACAACCGACAATTGCCAACAATGTTCTACTCGTCAACATCAAATCTTAGATGCTGCCAAATCACTTGTCCGTCCGGGCGGCTATATTATTTACTCTACTTGTACGATTAATCCAGATGAAAATATAGGTCAAATTAATCATTTAATAAAAAATTACGATTTTAGTTCTGTTCCATTGGACCAATTATTGTCATTTAATTTTATTCAAGAAAAACTGGATGATGCTCTTGGGTATCTTGCCTTACCGAATCGGGTTCAAGGCGAACCATTTTTTATCGCATGTGTAAAGCGGGATGGAGACGAAACACCAATTTTGGGAAGAACAGGTCTACCCTCCTACTCTTCAATATTGGCTTCCACGGAATATTTTACTACTGACCGTCCATTATATCGAAAAGACGATGCAATTTTCATGTTGAACAGTGCACAATTAGAATTATCCAAACATCTTCAGATTCAACGACTCAGGTATTCAATCCCCTCGCTTGGCCATTTTAAAAAGGCATTATTTTTACCTGATCATTTTTCTGCGATGAACACGTCAATTACTAAATTTTGTTCAACTGTTTCTCTTTCTCGTAGTCAGGCTCTTTCCTATTTGCGCCACGAAAATCTCGATATTGTCGTTCCTTCATTGGGATGGCACATCCTGACATTTAAAGAGATCCCTATGGGATGGATAAAATACGATGGGCGTCGCATCATCAATAAATATCCAATGAAATGGCGTCTAAGACAAGCCAATTGACTTGATTTTTTTATGTTTATGCTCTCGAAATACTAATTTTCACTTCACACAACTTAGTTCATGAAACGATATATACTCTTTTTTGTCCTTATTGCGACAACGCTGACATCTTGTGATCTCGACGAACAAATTAATGAATGGTTTACCCCGATATCCGATGCATGGCAGGCAATTGTTCTGTGGCAAATACCCGGATTGGGTATACCACTCGTCGTTGCAATATTGGTACTGGGGGCCTTATTTTTTACCCTTTATTTCGGATTTGTGAACATCAGAAAATTCCCATTGTCTATCAACGTGGTTCGGGGTAAGTATGATGATCTCGACGGTCATGGCGTGATGGAACATGTGGCCGTTAATGTTGTCGATGGCGATATCGCCCGGACAATAAAAGATGAAGGACATCATGGTGAAGTGAGTCACTTTCAAGCTCTAACCACGGCAGTCTCAGGTACGGTAGGGCTTGGAAATATTGCCGGTGTCGCATTGGCCATCGCTGTTGGTGGTCCGGGTGCAACATTTTGGATGATCATTTGTGGTCTTTTGGGGATGTCTACCAAATTCGTCGAATGTACACTTGGAGTCAAGTATCGGGACATCGGCGAAGACGGAACGGTTTATGGAGGACCTATGTATTACCTCTCCAAAGGACTGAAGGAAAAAGGATTTACCGGTTTAGGAAAAGCTTTGGCCATCCTTTTCGCTGTTCTTTGTGTTGGTGCTTCATTTGGTGGAGGAAATGCCGCTCAATCTAATCAAGCCGCTTCACAAGTAGTGAATATGTTGAACCTGGGTGGTGGCAGCGCAGGCACCATCGTGGGTATTCTCATTGCCATTGTAGTTGGTATCGTTATCATTGGTGGAATTAAACGAATAGCTCAAGTGACTGAGAAAATCGTGCCCTTCATGGCAGGTATTTATATTATCGCATGCCTTATCGTGATTTTTGGAAATTTCAGCTACATCGATGACGCCTTCGGTTTGATCTTCTCTGAGGCATTCTCTCCTAAAGCAGGACTTGGTGGACTCATGGGTGTGCTTATCGTAGGATTTCAACGCGCAGCTTTTTCCAATGAGGCTGGTGCAGGATCAGCATCTATCGCCCACTCTGCGGTGAAAACAAAATACGCAGCATCAGAAGGTCTCGTTGCTCTGCTTGAGCCATTTATTGATACGGTAGTTATCTGTACAATGACTGCTCTGGTTATTATCATATTCAATAGTACAGGACAATTTGACTATGGGAGCTCTAATGTCATGATCGATGGCGAGGTGATTGAAGGAGGTGCTGTTCTGACTTCTATGGCCTTTGAATCCGTCATTCCCTGGTTTCCATATATTCTGACCGTAGCCATTTTTCTTTTTGCCATCTCGACCATGATTTCATGGTCATATTATGGATTACAATCCTGGATGTATCTATTTGGCAAAAGTAAAATGTCAGATTTAGCCTATAAATTATTGTTTTTGGTTTTCATCGTTATTGGGGCAGCAGCGAATATGGATGCCATATGGGGTTTTTCCGATGCCATGATCCTGGCGCTAGTCTTTCCGAATATGATCGGACTCTTTTTATTAGTCCCACGTGTCCGCGAAGAATTAGCTAAATATTTGGAAGCGATAGCGAATAAAAAAAATTAATCAAAGCAACAGAAATTGAATAAAGCGATCCTTCACCTTGGATCAAATCTTGGTGACTGTGAAGGAAATCTAAAACGGGCAAGAGCAGCTCTTTCAACCTTGGTTGAGGTCGAAGATGTATCTAATATTTATTTAACAGAAGCATGGGGAGCGTCTGATCAAGATGATTTCTACAATCAAGCCCTGATTGTAGAAACGGTCGAAGATGCCTTTGCACTATTAGGCATTTGTCAAGAAGTAACAGCCCTTTTCCCCGATAAGGGAAGCGCCTTGTGGGGTCCTCGATTCATTGATATCGATATCATCTTTTTTTCAGATCAAATTATAAATACAGATCTGTTGAAAATACCCCACCCTAGAATGCATTTACGCAATTTTGTATTAATACCTTTGTTGGAAATAGCTCCGGATTGGCTTCACCCACATTTTCAAAAAACGGTGGAGGAATTGTATATTGAAAGCAGGGATCCATTGGAGGTAATATTACTGGACGCACATTGAATCGATATCAGTACATATGCATAGAAGGAAATATCGGGGCAGGTAAGACCACCCTGACACGCATGCTTAGCCATGCCTGGAAGGGATATCCGATATTCGAGCAATTTACAGACAATCCATTTCTCCCCCTCTTTTACAATGATCCGAAACGTTACGGTTTTCAGGTCGAATTATTTTTTATGACAGAGCGTCATAAACAACTCGAGCAAATAAATCCGAAAACTGATTTATTTCAGCAATTATTCGTTGCAGATTACTTTTTTCAAAAGACGATGCTATTTGCAGGTAAAAACTTGAGCGAGGATGATTACAGGTTATTCAAACGATTATTTGATATTCTTGAAAAAAATGCTCCCCAGCCTGACCTTCTTGTTTATTTGCATTATACGGTTGACTCAGTTTATGACAATATCCTCAAACGGGGTCGGATGATGGAAGAAGAAATATCTAAAGATTATCTGCAAAAAGTTCAAGATGCCTATTTAGAATATTTCAGACAAATAACGCACTTCCCTATTTTAATTCTCGAGATGCAAGGCATGGATTTTGAAAATGAAGCGCGCAAATTTAATATTATTAAAGATGCGATTGATCAGAAATATTTGCCTGGTGTTCACCGAGTGAGTTTCTGATTTAATGACTCAACTTCTATTCCATGACTGAATCCAAATAAAGATGGCTGATCGAAAATTGTAAAATGTGGCACTCAGCGGTAGTATTTATTATTCAAAAACAATACAATTAGACTATTGAGATATCTGGCCATTATAATCATCCTGACCTTGAGTCAAGACGCATGGTCGCAAAATCGATATGCCACTCCTATTTCAGATGAAATTGATGTTTACTCAGAGACTTATTCAGGCGCGTACGGATTTGACCTATATAGTACGGTGGACGATACAGCTTCAATGCGCCCTTTGTGCATCTATGTGCACGGTGGCGGATTTAGTCAAGGAAGACGGGATGAAGAAGCTATTCGCCGATTCTGTTCCCGACTAGCGACATATGGGTACGTTGTTTCATCAATTTCCTACCCACTGCCACAAAAAGGTCGCGGCTTTGGTTGTGATGTGTCACATGAAGAAAAAGCCAGCACGATTGGATTAGTTGGCAAACACGTGAATAAGTCTCGTGATTATTTCAAGCATCATGCACGTAGATTTAATATTGATACGAATAAAATCATCCTAATTGGCAGCAGTGCCGGTGCAGAAGCAATTCTTCACGCAGCTTATTGGTCTGCATGTAAAACCACGCTAGGATTGGGAAAACAATATGCCGCATTGATCAGCATGGCCGGTGCTATAATGGACACAGAATGGATTGATGAATCAAACATAATCCCGATGCAACTATTTCATGGAACCTGCGATCGTCTGGTTCCTTATAGCAATGCCCCGCATCATTATTGTACACCAAAGTCAGCCGGATATTTATTTTTACATGGGGCTGGGTCAATTGCCGAAAAAGCTCAAAATTTATCCTCTGGATATTATTTGTACACAGATTGTGGCGGAGGTCATGAGTGGTATAATAAACCGATGACCTTTGCTTTCGATGATATCATAGATTTCCTTTATCACGATGTTATTTTGGATAAAAAAAGACAAATCCATCAAATTATCCGGAGTGGAAAAACTTGCAACGACCTTCCCAAAAACAGAGTTTGTTCAGATTGATGCAATTATAAAAATCCAAAGCGAGGCATGCAATTATTGTTTGGTTGACTATGCATGTGCTCTTTCCACCACCAGCCTGATTGGCCAATATTATTTGAATTGATCAGAAACAATCATTTCTTTTGTACCATGGTGATATGAATAAAATCCTTCATCATTCTTTCTACCATGTTTTCCAGCCTGCACCATATTGACCAGTAATGGACAAGGTGCATATTTCGGATTTCCAAATCCATTGTGAAGAACACGAAGGATGGATAAACATACATCAAGTCCTATAAAATCTGCTAATTGTAATGGCCCCATCGGATGAGCCATCCCGAGCTTCATCACCGTATCAATTTCCTCTACTCCAGCTACGCCTTCATATAGCGAATAAATTGCCTCATTAATCATAGGCATCAATATTCGATTGGCTATAAATCCGGGATAATCATTGACTTCAACCGGTATTTTTCCTAAATTTCTACTCAAATCCATGATCAACTTCGTCGTTTCATCTGAAGTCGAATACCCTCGGATTACTTCAATTAATTTCATGATCGGGACAGGATTCATAAAGTGCATGCCGATGACTTTGGAAGGCCTATCCGTGACCGATGCAATCTTGGTTATAGATATGGAAGATGTATTCGTTGCAAGGATGATACCCTTCGGAGACAATCGATCCATCTCAGAAAAAATACTAAGTTTCAATTCAATATTTTCGGTCGCCGCCTCAATAGCCATGTCGGTTTCCTTCAATGCCACACCCATATTCGTATGAGTCGTGATCCTACTCAACGTCTCCACCTTATCTGCTTCTCTAATTTTTTCCTTGGCTACCATCCGATCCAGGTTCCTGGTAATTGTCGCTATGGCTTTTGTCAAGGCCATCTCCGCAACGTCTACAAGACGAACATGATATCCTGACTGCGCAAACACATGAGCAATTCCATTTCCCATCGTTCCTGCCCCTATAATTGTTACATTCTTCATCTCCGTTAATTTCTTTAATAATTTCAATCAAATTGGTAGTGCAAGATAGCGATTTAAGCACCTCAATTCAACGATAAAAGCTCATTTTTCAGCGTCATTAGTTATTGAATCGAAGATGCTGCATACGACCAACATTTGACCCCTCCTACCCTAATTCAAATTGCCTATCCTAATCTTTTAGAAAGTGGACATACATTTCTTTCGAACTATCCTGATGTGACTGAATAGTGACCATTCACAAGATTATCAAAATGACCACTGACCTATTTCATAATCATTACATTTAACAAAGTAAATCAAGATCATGAACGAAATTCTTTTGTTTTATGTCACACATCCTGATGTGGAACATGCGAATAAATTGTGTGGACAGCTTATCACTGAAAAGCTCATTGCCTGCAGCAATATTTTACCGATTACCAGCGAATATGTCTGGAATAATCAACGCTGGCATCACGATGAAGTGGTTTCTATATTGAAAACCAGACTTGAATTGGAAGATGAATTGGAAAAACGAATAGAATCCTTGCACACATATGATCTTCCTTGTATTATTCGTTATCGGGTCAACTGCAATACATCCTATGCAAAATGGGTCGAGGAAATGACGACTCAGATAAATAAATGAACCGGGAGAATAAATACAACACAAACACGATTTATCAATTTAGTATCATTGTTTAACAACTAACTAAGTCTAAAGAAATATAATGAAACGGAAAGAATTTATAAAAGGGTTGGCCGCTGCCGGAATTCTTGCAACCGGAATATCTTCTTGCAAGCAAGAAGAGGTCAGTGATGAAGATGTAAAAATCAGAAGAGACAAAAAGTATAAATGGAAAATGGTTACAACCTGGCCTCCAAATTTTCCTATCATGGGTGAAGGTTGTAGTCTTTTAGCCGATTGGGTTTCAGAAATGTCGGCTGGTCAAATGACAATCCATGTTTATGGTGGCGGAGAACTTGTGCCGGCTTTAGAGACATTTGAAGCAGTGAGCATAGGTGGCGTTGAAATGGGCAGTTGTGCAAGCTATTATTGGGCAGGAAAGGTACCTGCTGCCCAATTCTTTGCAGCCGTACCTTTTGGATTCAATGCGCAACAAATGAACTCATGGCTGGATGCAGGTGGTGGTATGGAATTGTGGCGAGAATTGTATGAATCCTTCAACCTTATTCCATTCAATGCCGGAAACACCGGACTTCAGATGGGTGGCTGGTATAATCGTGAAATAAATACGATTGCCGATTTTGCGGGACTCAAGATGCGTATCCCCGGTCTTGGAGGAAAAGTGCTGAATAAAATTGGAGGAAGCCCAATGCTTTCGCCCGGTAGTGAAATATATACGAATTTGGAACGTGGCGTCATCGACGCAACGGAATGGCTGGGACCATTTCATGATAGTCTTATGGGCTTTGATGAAATTGCCAAGTATTATTATTATCCGGGTTGGCATGAATGTGGCACTTCACTTGAGATGATTATTAATAAAGACAAGTATGAATCACTTCCTGATCATCTCCAGGCCATATTGACTACAGCTATTGCACGACTCAAATCCTGGACACTTGATCATTTCGAAGCGAAAAATGCCAAGTATCTTCAAAAAATAATAAAAGAAAATAAAGTTGAGATTCGTCGATTTCCAAATGACGTCCTTCGACTATTAAAAACAAAAACTAAAGAGACCCTGGAAGAACTAGCAGCAGCTGATGAGCAAACCCAGCGCGTTTATCAATCATTTAAGGACTACTCTAAAAAAATGAATGCATGGGCTGAATTGTCAGAAGCATCCTATTATCGCCATTTAAAAAATTAATTAAATGAAAATATTGGGCCGACTCATTTTATTTCTTTTTTTTCTTGTTGCCTTGTCTTATCTGTTCGGCTCAAAGCCTGATTCATTTGATGTGAATCCAACCATCGCATCATTCGATATGCCATCTTCTCCCGATCAATATGTCAGTGAATTAGAATCCAATCATAATATCCGGCCCGGTAACCAGGCAAGAATAATATGGGCCGACTCGACGAAGAAAAAAACGCCATACGCCCTGGTCTACTTACATGGATTTACAGCATCACATGTCGAAGGATCCCCTGTCCATGAGGCTTTGTCAAAACGATATGGAATGAATTTATACCTCGCGCGTCTGGCAGCCCATGGGTTACAAGACAATGAGCCACTCGCACATTTTCGGGCCGATGAATATGTTGAAAGTGCCAAGCAAGCGATTCAGATAGGTCATGAATTGGGAGATGACATTATTGTCATCGGAACATCAACTGGTGCCACACTCGCTGCTTATTTGGCTGCAGCGAATCCTGAATTAATCGATATCCTTTTGTTTTTCGCTCCAAATATAAATGTCGCTGACCCTCGCTCATTTTTACTAACGCATCCTTGGGGCAGAGAACTAGCTGAGACGCTGGAAGGTGATTACCTTAAACAGGGCATGCAGGGAGAAGAGTTCGATAAATATTGGTATCCAAAATATCGCACAAGTAGTGCTGTCGAATTAATGTCACTGATTGAACATACAATGACCGATGAGATTTTTGAGCGAATCAATCAGCCGACCTTTATTTCATATTATTTTAAAAACGAAAATGAAAAAGACGACATCATATCAATTGAGCATATCCATCAATTTTATTATTCTATCAAGACGACAGACGCACAAAAAAGAATGGCAACATCACCGAAGAGCGGTAATCATGTTACCATTTCGAATATCACAAGTAAAGATATTCTGACTCCCTTTCTCCAGGCTTGTGAATTTATAGAGCAAGTTTGTCATATCGAAGTGAGCGATACAACTTCTGTCAACCAACTTCTTAATTTGTAATTTTCAATTTCCTTGAAAGGAGAATTTAAGGCTTCCGCTTTCTCTGATTATTCGGTCTTGGTCTGTGTTCTAATGCGTCAAACTGTTCTTTGGTTAGAATTTTCCTAAGACCGGCATTTGTTTGCTGGCGAATTTCTCTGAGTTTTGCACGCTTTGCCTCTTCTGGAATCTCAGCTTTTCTCAGAGCTTCCATTTTTGGACGTTGATCTTCTAAAAGCGTTCTGATTTGCATCTTTTGATCCTTTGTCAAATCAAGTGCGGCCAGGGTTTCCATGAGCATTCGTCCTCCGGCCTTTGGATCATCATCCATCATTATATCTCGAAACTTTTGCTGTTGCGACGGAGTCAATATATTTTGCATTTCGAGCCGTAAGTCGCGCTGTAATGTTTTACGCTTTTCCATTCGGGCTCTTCGATCAGGTGTAGATCGAACATTGTGCTCAAAAAGGTCCTTGTATTTCGTTTTCAGATGTTCAAGTTTGTTTTTTTGCAAAGGAGTCAGGTCAAGCTGAGAAAGAGCAAAACGAGTCCGATCTTCTCTTGTTCCTCTATCCTGAGCCAACAAGGAGTTCATCATGAACATGACGAGAAATATGACAATAACGGATCTCATATAGGTAGTTTGTTATTGGACAACAAGAATCATCAAAGGTTTAATATAAAGCAGCGGGCAAATTCAATTTACCCGCTACTTTCGAAAATTACTAAATAAGGACTACTTATTAAACTGCTTCGCCCTTCGTGGCCGGTTATTTGGCAACTCACGCCAAAGTTCAAATTGCTGAGGTGTAAGTATCTCACGTGTTTCGACCTCTATCGCTTTTCTGAGCTCTTTGGCCCTTGCCCGTTTCTCTTCATCGGGCAAATCTGCTTCTTTAATCGATTTGAATGATGCCTTATTCTCCATTCTCAAATTCTTAAGGCGTTCTTTTTGCTCATCGGTTAGGTTCATCGCTTTCATGACAGCCCTTTTTTCCTGTCGCATTTGACGTCCTTTGGCCTTTTTCTTTGTATGAATTTCATTCCATTTCGTCATTTGTTCAGGTGATAGCACGCCTTCCAGATCATGTTTAATAGATTCATGCAATGCATTCATGCCTGCTTTCCTTTCTTCTTTCGACACATCCGATTCTTTTATTGCTCGAAATTCATTCCGGTGATTCTCCCGGATCAATTTCATTTGATCTTTCTGCTGGGGTGTCAGTTGCAATTCCTGGGCAAGTCGTTCTCCTTTTGGCTTGTGTTCCGGTCCTCGCTGAGCAAAAAGTGTCAAAGCGAATACCATTAGTAACAGGGCTAAAATTGATTTCTTCATAGTGTTATTTATGTTTATTTGGTCTTTAGACGTTCAGGTTAGACGCGGGTTTAAGCCTATCCAAAAATTTATGATTTTGATAACTCACTAATCACTAAGCCTTCGGATGCATCAGGGTCGCGACATGATCAAAAATGGCCTGGCCTCAATAATGGACGTATCATAAAGAACTACGCATATAAAAATACCAGGGGATAAATTCAAGCATTGAGTAATCGAATGTTCACCCTCAATATTGATTTCACGAACCAACATGCCAGCCGTATCATAAATACGAACTTCATTTATTTTTTGATTTGGATTCCATGCAATAGTCAATTGATCAAAAACAGGATTTGGGAAAATGGTCAATTTTAAAAAAGTATCTTGCGTTATTGTATCCTGAACCATTGTATCCTGAACCATTGTATCCTGAACCATTGTATCCTGAACCATTGTGTCCTGAACCATTGTGTCAATTGTAATGACAAAATCGAATGGAATTCCAATTTCGATGCTGTCTCTCTTTGCATACTCTAGACTTCTGGCGTAAAATCCAGAATAATGGTCTCCGTTGTTATAATACGGTCCACCAGCATTTTCAATGAAATGATAATTCTTTTGTTCATAATAAGCTCTCCAACAGGAGTCGCTGAGCTCTCTTATAATAAGATAGTCGTAGTGCTTGGCCCGACCAAAGTCATTTGAAAAAGATAAATTCGACGTTGGATCCCCTATCTCATTAATGTAAGTACAACCAGAGACCAAATCAAAGTTATTATTGATCTTGCTATAACTTATTATAATGGTATCAAACGACTCAATTCTATTAACTGTATCGTATTCCGGATGGTAATAGAAATCTATTTCAAGTTTTGATTCTTCAATCAAATAGTTCACTTTATCATTAGATTCGCTTTTATTTAGTACACGGTGTTTCATGAAGACATGATTCCAAGGCCAACCAACAAGTCGAGTTTCCTGGCGCTCCTTAATATGAAATTCATCACCGACATTATAATCAATAACTTCTGACCAGGTTAAATTATGATAACCTTGTGACAATTCTGAGTGACCACTGATCAAATAATTATTTAAATCAAGACCGAACGTATAATCATGGGATATAGGAAACAAACCTAAATTAATAATAGTGGAATATCCATAATGTTTGGATAGATTTAATTGAAGGTTATTAATTCCATGCGTGACCTCATTTCCAAAAGAATCAACTAACCTAAATTTAAACGTTTTAATGGAATCCACAACATCTAAAAATGTGTCTATATTATGTGCAACCAATACTCCCATCATTGTATTTGTTTCACTTTTCCATGCTATCCAGGGTTCATTGATTTTTGATCTTGATTTAATCAAAATGGAATCTCCGCCTTCTGTATAAAAGATATGATGCCCATTGCTAAAGACTTCTAAACGATCGCAACTCCAGTGGGCGTCCTCTTCATCCACACACCCACTCGGGTTATAAAATTTTGATAGCATTCTAAATGGGTAATAGACCGTTCTATCCGATTCTGTGATGACGCTATCCATGTACATGGCCATTTGAAACCCATCGTCACCCGGTTTTTGAAAGTGAAATAACACATCTTGGTGAAATGGCTCATACTGTGCTTGTGCACTTAAACATATCAAGAGCAAGAAAAAGAGTGAAATTCTCATTCTACAAGTGCTTTCATTAAAGATACAATGAAATCAAAGAAAACACCCACAAAATCCTAACCATATCATAGCCTTTCTCACTGATGACTTAGTCATCAGATGACTATACTACAATTTCACACCAAACGTCAGGATTAAATTGTTTTCTGAAAAATCAGAAGTAACAATCGGCGAGGTGCCAGTAGATAATGTATAGGGGCTATAGGATTGTTCAACCGTCTGATAACGGTACCCAGCATCGATGAAAAATCGATCGATCCAAACGCCGAAGCCCAAACTGAAATATGAATTTTCAAATCCGGACTCACTTTCGTAAATGTTTTCAGACATTCCAAATCCTCCTCTGAATCGGAATGAATCCATTCGCAGTTCCCCACCAACGCGCAATGCCCATGTCGATCCCAGGTTATTGTCGATTTGACGATTTAGATTATTTTCGTAGGCCAGGTCATCAGGTATGGTGAATTTGGCTGAATTGTAATCCACAAATTCCACTTCTGTACTAATAAAACCGGTCTTACCAATAATGATTCCGAGTCCTCCCAATGCCCGCCAGGGAGATCGAAAATCGTATTCAAATGTTCCTAATGGAGAGGCTGCCTCTTTGGGACCTCTTTCAGGAAAGATATCTGAATCAAAATTATAGTCGTAGTAAGCACGCGTATCATAATCTTCCGTGATCCGCATCCAGGTTGGTGTATGAAATGCTAGCCCAAAATGGACCTTTTTTGCAATAATATATTTTGCACCTACCTTAACAGCAACTCCTCCACCTATTGAGTTCAGATTTTCATCGTACTCCAATCGTCGGAATGTCGGGTGACCTGATAAGCTTTCAACATATTGTTTTTTCTCTTTGAATCGGACCAATGGAATAATCAGCGAAGCTCCTAATTGCAGCTTATTTTCATAATCAGCTCCCACGGCAATTGTTATCTCGTCAATACCTCCTTTTTGATCCACAACCTGGGACTTTCGGACGCTTGTATTCGCATCTATATCAGCAGAATACAACCCGGTATAGGTATCATAGGATGTCAGATATGAATCGTAGGCAGGCCCAGCTGAAAATGCATCTAAATTGTCGGGATTGATGCCATCACTTTGCTCAATAAACAATCGCGTAATCGAATGATCCTGGTCTCCTGCAAACTCAAATTTTCTATTATAGTTCATCACCCGGTTAACACCAATTCCAAAGGATGTACGTGTCCAATGCTTATCCATTAGTCTATTGACACTCACATAGCTAGCAGACGGAATAATAAAATTAGACCGATCCGCATCCATCGGTCCTGAATTGGTGAATGATAAATATGAGGTCGTGGGTCCATAAAACATTGCAGGACTCAGTTGAATTTCTGCACGTTTGAACATGGCAATTCCAGCTGGATTGCTTGCAATTGATCCAAAATCTCCACCTATAGCGGCCATTGAACTTCCAACACCAAAACCTCGTGCAGTACCCATTCGTTCACGCATACTATAACGAATGGCATCTTCCAGCGTCTGCGCACTCAATCCGAATGTCAAGAGCATGATGCCGATGATAAGAGTCAGGGATTGTTTCATATTATCTCATTATTAGGTGCCATATCTATAGCCATATTCCAAGTCCGTTGTCAACTTTGGCCGAAATGATAACAAATATCAAGGAAAGTAAAAAGGCAGAAATCCGTGCGATTCCTGCCTTTTAATAATGGACTTTAATTCTTTCTTCCACTTCTGCTTGATCCAGAACTTCTATTCTGAGATGAAGAAGATCGACTGGAACCAACCGATGAAGATCTCTTAGAAGAACTGCTCCGTGGAGCTGAATAACTTTTACTTCCTGAAGAACTACTTCGTCCTCCTGAGTATGAAGGTCGTGATGGACTCTTCCGGGAAGTATTGTATTTTTTTGATGGTGACGAAGGCTTGCTATTTATTCGTTTCGTCGAAGAACTGCGCTTCGTCGAAGAAGAAGGTGTATAGCTAGGTTTTGTATTCGTCGGTCGATTACTCGATTGAGTCGAAGGCCGATTAGGCGTTCTTAGAGCTTTTGCCTCTTTTTTTGAACTATTGGTTGTACGTCCCGGTCGATTGACATTGCTGCCAGCTGTATTCTGAGTACGATCCCGCACAGTGGTTGAACGTTCACCGGCTGGAACACTGCGATTAGAACGTGGATTGTTTGTCGATGTCGTTGTTCTGCGACCGTAATACGTGCCGCGATTGTTTCCTTGATTTCTATTGTATGTATTTCGATTATTGTTGACATAGCCGTTTCCACCATTGCGGTTTCCACCATAAAACCCTGGAGGACAGCCATTAAAGTTGTTACGTACAGATCTGTAACCATAACCTCCATAGTAATTGTTCACGACGTAGGAGTTGCCACCACGATAGTACCAATCGTTATATCCGTAGTATCTGCTTGAACCCCATGAGGATCCATAATATGGGTTGTAGTAATTGACAGGATAGTTATTGTAGTAATATCTACTACCTGGAACGTACCAAGGATTATATCGCCAGGGACTTCCAACAGAAATAGCCACACTTATGGGGCTATAAAATGGATCATAGATTGAACTGTAGTAGTTGAACGAAACACTCGGGCGATCGAATCTGCGAATCCGTCGCGTATAAAACGTGTAATCGTCGACGTAGTCATAATACTCATCGTCGTAAGCTTCGTCATCCTCATAACTATTGGTCGAATAGTCGTCTTCAGAATAGAAGTCCTCCGGATTGTAATACAGATCATCATACTGGGCATACATGCTGATGCTGGTGAACGTGAGCGCAAATAATACCAGTGTAATTTTTAATTGATTCATAGTAGATTTTTTTAGTCGCAAACGAGAGGCTCTCTCAACATCTGCATGCAAATTATTACTTTTGGCTGGCTTTTTTAGTTAATGCTTTGATAATTACAATTTCTTTAACGCTTGTTCTTCAAATGCACATACTTAAAAGCTGCTATATATAAGACGTTGAAACATGTCAATTCGTTCCCTATTTAACATCACTTTAAGACACTATGGCAAAAGAAATTACATCGCGGGCGGAAAATTACAGCCAATGGTACAACGATATCGTCAAAAAGGCGGGATTATCTGAAAATTCTGCGGTACGCGGCTGTATGGTAATCAAGCCTCATGGATTTGCAATCTGGGAGAAAATGAAGGCTGCTCTGGATCAGGACTTTAAAGATTCGGGACATGTCAATGCCTACTTTCCTCTTTTTATTCCAAAATCTTTTTTAAGCAAAGAAGCGCAGCATGTCGAAGGGTTTGCCAAGGAATGCGCGGTCGTAACACATCACAGGCTCATGAATTCACCCGATGGAAAGGGCGTCGTCGTCGATCCTTCAGCGAAGCTGGAAGAAGAATTAGTTATTCGACCCACGAGTGAAACCATTATTTGGGATACATACAGAAATTGGATTCAATCTTATCGTGATCTGCCCCTGTTAATCAATCAGTGGGCCAATGTCGTTCGTTGGGAAATGCGAACCCGTCCTTTCTTACGAACTACGGAATTCCTTTGGCAAGAGGGTCATACAGCTCATGCAACAAGACAAGAAGCTGTCGAAGAGACCGATCGAATCCATGAAATATATGCGCGGTTTGCTGAAGATGTCATGGCCATGCCTGTCATTAAGGGAAGAAAATCCGCCAATGAGCGTTTTGCAGGCGCAGAAGAAACATATACGATTGAAGCCCTCATGCAGGACGGAAAAGCA
Source organism: Saprospiraceae bacterium (assembly GCA_965249735.1). Classification (GTDB taxonomy): domain Bacteria; phylum Bacteroidota; class Bacteroidia; order Chitinophagales; family Saprospiraceae; genus JANQSS01. The sequence continues at coordinate 589,739 of CBDFMS010000023.1, forward strand.
CTACAAGCAGGAACGAGCCACTTTCTAGGTCAGAATTTCGCTAAGGCATTCGACGTAAAATATTTAAACGAATCAAATAAAGAAGAATTTGTCTGGGCAACATCCTGGGGTGTTTCTACCAGGTTGGTCGGTGGACTGATCATGGCACATTCTGATGACGACGGTTTAATTCTTCCACCGAAACTAGCTCCAACGCAAGTTGTAATCATACCAATTCCAAAACCTGCACCAGAAATTGATGAGGTGGCCAATAAATTTATGGAAGAACTCAAGGCCAAAGGAATTTCAGTCAAATATGACCGTGATGATAAAAAACGTCCAGGCTATAAATTCGCTGAACACGAAATGAAGGGTGTACCTGTTCGAGTGGGTATTGGAAAACGTGATCTGGAAAAAAATCAAATAGAAATAGCTCGTCGCGATACGAAAGAAAAGTTCCAAATTCCAGTAGACAAAGGCTTGGACTACATAGTCAATCTGCTAGAAGAAATGCAAAACAATATTTTCAATCGGGCGAAGACATACCGGGATGACCATATTACACAAGCGGACAATATGGATTCATTAAAAGAAATAATTGAAGATAAAGGTGGATTTGTATACGCCCATTGGGATGGTACAACCGAAACAGAATTAAAGATCAAGGAACAAACAAAGGCAACATTGCGTTGCATTCCAAATGACATGGATTCTGATGAGGGCTCATGTGTACTTACAGGAAAACCTTCGGCGAGAAGAGTATTGTTTGCTAAAGCTTATTAAATAATAAAAATAGATAATTTTAATTTTTGGATTAATAATAAAAAGCCTATGTCATTTGAAATAAAAGGAAAAGTTTACAAGATATTCCCAACTGAAAATAAAACTCAAACGTTTCAAGCCAGGGAATTTGTTATAGAAGTAGATGATCGCGGATATACACAATACATCAAATTTCAATTAACCCAGGATCGATGTGGCTTACTCGATTCTTATCAATCGGGTGATTTCATCAATGTTCATTTTGACCTTCGTGGTCGTGAATGGCAAGAGAAATTTTTCACAAATTTGAATGCCTGGAGGATCGAACGTGTGAATGAAGATGCAACGGAGACAGGAGGACCAACCGATGTACCGGCAGAGTTCATGGATTTGGGCAATCAGGTGGATGATACCAAGGCTGAGGATTTTGATGATCTGCCTTTTTAGATTGTTGCAATTGGATATTTAGCCATTCCGGCGAAAATTAACTCGAGAACTTAATTCTCATTTACCGACAATTTACTTTAAGAAGTAAGACGGAAGCATTAGCTTCAAACCAATGTCAGGTACCTAAAGGTGAGGAGGGTGCGTATTCGTTAAATAACTATACCGCTATTGATTAGACAATTTGCATAATCCGGTCAAACTGACCCCCCCATTCCGATTTGTACTGACCCCACCATTCCGGAGGTTTGACCCCCTGCAATGAGGTAAAATGTTAATAACGTTCCGGTATACTGACCCCCTATATTTTGGAGGGTGTTAAGAACATTCCGGAGGTTTGACCCCCTCAAGATGACTATGGAAACGTGCAATTAATGTTCATGTTCGTGGCTCAAGAAAAGAGTTATGGCATGGGAAAATTAAAGCGCATGGATCAAGTCAGATATATTTTAGAGACCTACCTGGACACCAAATCCATTAAGGGTACGGCAAGAAGATTACAAATTTCAAAGAACACAGTCCGAGACTATGTTCGTCGTGTACGAACTCATTTTAAAGACCTGTCTGAGGCGTTGACGTTGGCAGAAGACGAACTTTTTGAGTTGGCCTACAAGTCAGATGCAAGCGGATCGAATACGCGTGAATTTGAATACAACAAGCGGGTTGATTTCTGGATCACAGAGCTTCGTCGAGTCGGGGTAACGAAGAAATTACTGTGGGAAGAGTATCGATCAGAATTTGAACATGGCTTTGGCTACAGCCAATTTTGTGAGCGCATAAATCGCGAGATAGGGCGTCGCGACCTTACGATCAAAATGAATCACACGCCAGGCGAAAAGATGCAGGTGGACTTTGCAGGCAAGACGATGAATTGGATTGATGCGTCCAGCGGCGAAGTGCATAAATGTCAAATATTAATTGCGACGATGCCCCATACCCAACATAGTTTTGTCATTGCCTTACCGAGTCAAAAAGTGACGGATTTTATACACGGACTAAATCAGGCGTTACTATTTTTTGGTTGCTTACCCAAGGTGATTTTAAGCGACAATTTAAAATCGTTTGTTATTCGTGCCGATAAATATGAGCCTGATTTTAATGAATTATGTGTTCAATTAGCGGCCTATTATCAAATTGACATTGAAGCTACCCGGGTAAGAAAACCAAAAGACAAGGCCAGTGTAGAAAATTTAGTCTCAACAATTTATACACGTATTTATGCCCCACTTCGCAATGAAGTATTCCACAGTTTAGCCGAATTAAACGAGGGAATAAAGAAACAACTCACAGATCATAATCATAGGCCCTATCAGCAAAAGCCAGGTTGTCGATTAAGTGAATTCCAAAAGTTTGAACATCCTATAATGAAGGAGCTACCAGCAGATTTATTTGAGATTAAAAAATCAACGCAGTCTAAGGTACGCCGAGATTATCACGTCTATATCGGAGAAGAAAAAAACTATTATTCGGTTCCCTTTCAATATGTAGCACGCCAAGCCATTATCGTGTATACGTCGAGTACAGTTGAAGTATTTATCGATAATCAGCGCGTGGCCACGCACACACGATTGCTTCATCGTAACACATATCGCCATCAAACCAATCCGGACCACATGCCGAAAAGTCATCTTGAATGGAAAAAAGCACGTGGCTTTAATGCAGCACATTTTATCCGGCAAGCCGATAAAATAGGTCCAGCTACCAACTGGGCGATTCAATTCATTATACGCTCGGCTATCCATCCACCACAAAGCTTCAACTCTTGTCAAGGCGTATTGCGGTTAAGTGAAAAATATTCTGCTGAGCGATTGGAAAACGCTTGTGTGCGTTGTCAAAAGGTAGACAAAGTATCTTATAAAATGATTAAAAGGATTCTTGTAAAAAACCTGGATCTCGAAATCGAATCCGTTGACCTATTTAACACACCAGTCCATGAAAATATTCGAGGCCCCGAAGCTTATCAATAATCATTTTTTTAACCCGTCATATTTATGACACAAATTTATTCTTATGAAAAATGCATCATTAGAAACCATGAGGCAAATTAAATTAACCGGCATGGCAGACGCTTATGAAAGCCTGTTAAGCCTTCCGGTCAATCAACAACCCGAGTCACACGAAATGCTGGCCCGATTAATTGACGCTGAAAAACAATATCGCTCGCACAAACGTATGCAGATGTTTTTACGACTTAGTAAACTGCGATATCCAGCCGTTATCCAAGATATCGACTGTTCTACTACGCGTAATTTATCTAAAGGAAAAATTGTAACACTCGCAGATTGCGCTTATGTCGATCGAGGAGAAAATGTTCTCATCACAGGGGCAACAGGTTGCGGAAAATCTTATCTCGCCTGTGCATTTGGTCACACCGCCTGTGTCAAAGGCTATCGAACGTTGTACTTCAACATGAACCGATTTACTGAACAAATTGCACTCGCTAAAACCGATGGTACACTGATCAAATGGATGGACAGAATCAAAAAAGCTAAACTCATTATTCTTGATGATTTTGGTCTCCAACCTATCACTCATCAAGTTAAACTCATCCTGCTACAAATCCTTGAAGATCGATATGAAAGAAACGCCACCATTATATGTTCTCAACTTCCGGTCGGAAAATGGCATGAATATTTTGATGAACCCACTATCGCAGACGCTATCCTCGATAGAATTATTCCAAAGGCTCACCGCATAGATCTAAAAGGAAAAAGCTTACGTAAACAATCAAAACATGTATCTTAACAAATGATTTTTAGCACGTTTTCAACATAGGGGGTCAATATCCCGGATTCAGGGGGTCAGTAACTCCGGAATATGCAGACAATTTTATAATTGCGATACTCTCCTATCTGATATCCCAATACTCGCTCTGAAAAATGCTTCAACCTTTCTTTAAGCGTAATTTTGTTTTTTGAAATGTCGTAGTCAAACTTCCAATTATTTCGTGCTATTCGCTCTTCCATAACTTTCGGATGACTACCCTGAAATAGACGAAGTTGATCTATTTGAGAATAATCAAATTTACTTTCTGCTTTGGAAATAACCGGAATGTCTGAATTTTCAATGCCGAATCGAACCAGCCGATCATTTGCGACTTTATTTAGCATAACTTCCGGAGGCTTAACCCACCCATAATGATAGATGTGGGCATCAACAGGTTTTACTTTCAATTTTTGATTTTCACCTTTTCTAAATCCTTGTGCATCCCTGTATGAATACACGTCCCTATTATTCTTGAATATTCTAATTTCATGTCGATACCAATACGATGAACTCCCGATATAGTCGTACGACCCGTAAAAATGATTGTATTCGAAAAGTAATCCATCAACATTCGCATCATCAAGATACCCCTTCATAGCATTTTTAAGACCCGGAACATCTTGTTCATGCATGACCTCATCACCCTGAATATATACACACCAGTCAAATTCCTTTGTAATTGCCTGTATCGCTTTGTTCGTTTCATCCGCTAATACGGCTCCGGCATTTAACAGTGACTCATCCCAAACGGTATCAATAATAATAATGTTGCCGTCTATTTGCTCAATCAATGCGCGCGTTTCATCCTCAGAGTCCCCTACTGCCACAATTACAACATCGCATAATGGCATAATTGATGCAATTGCCTCGCATACAGGAAAGTCATATTTAATGGCATTTTTAATAAATGTAAATCCAGCAACTTTCATGCAATTAATTCATTATGCGATTAAATATTTAATAATTGTAGTCTTTACTTTTCTATTCGACGTTAAATGCCAATCTATCTCCGCTAGGTTCCCCTATTATTTCACCTTCGTCGTAAACTACTTGCCCATTTACAAATGTCTTATGAATCGTGCCATTCAATTGACAATCTTCGAAAGGAGACCAACCGCATTTTGACCAGATCCGATTGTTTTCAACATTGTATTCAGTAAATGGATCAAATAACACCAGGTCTGCCCAATAGCCCTCACGTAAATAACCTCGTTCTTTAATATTAAATATGTCAGAGACGGCATGGCACATTTTATCCGTTATCATTTCCAAAGGCATCCATCCTTCTTTATGAAATGCCAGCATGGTGTGCAAAGTATGCTGTATCAATGGCAATCCCGACGGGGCCTTTTCATAGATTTGGTCTTTTTCCTCCAGTGTATGAGGTGCATGATCGGTCGCCACCACATCGATGACGCCTTCTGTGACAGCCTTCCTGATGGCTGCTCGATCCGAAATTGATTTTATTGCCGGATTACATTTAATATAATTCCCATTTTTCAAATAGTCTTCTACAGAAAAATACATATGATGTACACATGCCTCTGACGTGATTCTCTTATTTTTTCGATCTCCTTTTTCAAATAAATCAATTTCATCCGCCGTAGAAATATGCAAAATATGCAGACGAGTATTATATTTCTTTGCAAGCTTTACAGCTTTAGACGACGACAATAAACATCCTTCAGCTGACCGGATCAGTGGATGATGAACTGCCGATAAGGCATTTCCATATTTTAATTTAAATACCTCCAAATTTTTCCGAATTGTAGATTCATCTTCACAATGCGTAGCTATTAACATAGGGCATTTAGAAAACAACAAGTCAAGCGCCTCTTCCTGATCTACAAGCATATTTCCTGTGCTTGAACCCATAAATATTTTCACACCACAAACCTGAGAAGCATCCGTCTTTAGAACTTCATCAATATTATCATTTGTAGCACCCATAAAAAATGAGTAATTCCCCCATGCCGTCGTAGCTGCCCGATCGTATTTTTTCTGTAACAATTCCTGAGTCACTGCGGGGGGATTTGTATTTGGCATTTCCATAAAAGACGTAACTCCACCCACAACGCCTGCACGTGATTCGGTAAAAATATCGGCCTTATGCGTGAACCCAGGTTCTCGAAAGTGCACCTGATCATCGATGATTCCCGGCATTAAATAGAGGCCGTTAGCATCTAGTTCAACATCAGCATTGGCATCTATCTGTCCGATATGGGCGATACGCCCATTTTTCAAGTAAATGTCTGTGGAAACAACCTCTCCTTCATTGATGAGATGTGCATTCCGAATCATCGTGCTTTTTGCCATACGTCGATTTTCAATAGATTTGCCCGAAGATATTCAACATGATTAAATTCACCGAAGTTCATACCCACACCTTTTGAATGGAGGTCGAAATTAAATTGAAGCAACAAATTGAGGTTATCAAACAAAATTGGAATTCTTGGTGGAGGGCAACTAGGCAAAATGCTTTGTCAGGCTGCGTCTCCATTGCATCTTGATATGTACATCCTTGAAAAGAATGAGTCCTTTCCGGCATTTCCATCTGCCCCAAATTATCGACTAGGTGATTTCACGGACTATGATGATGTTATGAAATTTGGTAAGGAAGTCGATATTCTCTCGATTGAAATCGAAAAAGTAAACCTCGAAGCGCTTGTAGAACTTGAGACGGAAGAAAAGACCGTCATTCCATCAAGTGATGTCGTACGGGTCATACGCGACAAGGGATTGCAGAAGAACTTTTATAAAGACAACGGCTTTCCAACGTCTGCATTTTCCTTGTACGAAGACAAGCAAGCGGTGTGGCGGGCGATACTGCACGGCGAGATCGAGTATCCATTTGTTCAAAAAGCGCGGCGTGATGGATATGATGGTCGCGGTGTGGCTATTATTAGGAATGAGAACGATCTGCCTGAATTAATGAACACCGCTTGTGTGGTAGAAGATTTGGTTGATATCGAAAAGGAGCTTTCAGTTATTGTTGCACGTAATCGTGAAGGTGACATCACCACTTTCCCGATGGTAGAAATGAAATTTCACGAAAAGGCAAATTTAGTCAACTCGCTTATCTGTCCCTCACAAGTCTCAGCATCAGTCACAGATGAAGCTATAGAATTGGGAACTTCAATTGCCAAGGCTATAAATTTGACCGGTTTATTAGCCATTGAGCTCTTTCTGGATAAAAAGGGTAAGCTCTGGATCAACGAAGCTGCACCCCGGCCCCACAACAGTGGTCATCACACAATCGAAGCATGCAACTATTCGCAGTACGACATTCATCTTCGTTGTTTACTTGATTTATCTTTACCCAAGATTGAGTCATTGCGACCTTCGGGTATGTTCAACCTCCTGGGTTCAGCAGGATTCGATGGTCCTCCGAAAATTGAAGGCCTTGATCAACTTATGAACATGACGGGTGTCTATCTGCATTGGTACGGGAAAAGCGAGACCCGGCCAAATCGCAAAATGGGACATATTACCGTCCTTGGCAAGGATATTGATGAAGTAGAAGCAAAGTTGGATACAATCTCAAAGCTCATAAAAGTAATCACATGAAAGAGATAGGAATTATCATGGGGTCTGATTCAGACCTACCGGTCATGCAGGCAGCAGCCGATTTTTTGTCATCTATGGACATACCCTTTGAAATGACTATCGTCTCAGCGCATCGAACACCTGATCGCATGCTCGACTATGCACGCGGCGCTCATAAAAGAGGTCTCAAGGTTATCATCGCCGGTGCTGGTGGAGCCGCGCATTTACCCGGAATGGTGGCCTCATTGACTCCACTTCCTGTCATCGGAGTTCCGATCAAATCTTCAAATTCTATCGATGGCTGGGATTCAATACTATCTATCCTTCAAATGCCGAATGGGATACCGGTAGCGACAGTGGCACTCAATGGCGCTAAAAATGCCGGAATTTTAGCAGCGCGAATAATTGGATCTCACAATGAGGTCATCCGAACAAAGATGGTGGATTACGCCGATTCAATGCGTCAGTCGGTTGAGGACAAAGCCAACCGGATGGAAAATTCCTAAACTTACTTGCTTCCCCATTTATAACCTCCTGCATCCAAACCCACAATTTTCAGGGCTCTGTCAGTCACTGTCCGAACCACATCGTCAATCGATTTCGGATTTGAATAAAATGAAGGTATTGCCGGGCACATAATAGCCCCTGCCTCAGTCAATTTTACCATATTGCGCAGGTGGATGAGGTTCAATGGTGTCTCACGGGGAATTAAAACCAGTGTGCGTTTTTCTTTAAGCATAACGTCAGCAGCGCGTGTAATGAGGTCGTTTGATATCCCATTTGCAATGCGACCAAGCATACCCATACTGCAGGGGCAAACGATCATGGCGTCATATTCTGCTGATCCAGAGGCGAAAGGTGCCGTAAAATCTCTGTTATCATAGAGGTCGAAGGGTATTTGACTCTCATCCCATGCTCCGTTTTCCAATTCCCAATTGATAACAGCATTATCAGTCATGACGACGGAAATGAGAACCTCAGATTTCAATTCTACGAGCGATTTCATCATTCGACTCGCATAGATACTTCCGCTACTTCCACTTATGGCCAATACAATTTTTCGCTTCATAACTGTAAATATCATGTAAAGATGATGATTTGAACATTTATTCAATCAGAAATGATGGAAACTCTTTTTCTACTTTATTATTTATTTTCTTTGTCTCGTAAGCAATTCAATTGGCTCCAGGAATCAACATACAAGACCTGCAAGAACTGTATTCACAGAAATACGGTCGGTTACTGAATTATGCAAAATCCCTCATCGGATCAGCTGAAGATGCTAAGGAAATTGTCAATGATGTCTTTCTGGCAGTATGGCGAAACCGCGGTCACATCGACAAAGAGCGTAACCTGGATGCATATCTCAGGCGTGCCGTAAAAAATCGGTGCATCAATTATCACAAGGCAAATCGCATGAAATCGGTGGATATCGAGACCAAAAGCTATTATTTGACCAATTCAGACGATCTTGAACATTTGATGCATGTAGCAGAATTGAGAGCCTTTTTATATGAGTGCATTGAAAAATTACCCCCGAAATGCAAAAACATTTTCATTTTAAGCCGAGAAGAAAATTTGTCACATAAAGAAATTGCCAGTAAGTTGAATCTATCTGTCAAGACAATAGAAAATCAAATTTCGATTGCACTGAGAAAACTGCGTAAAATGTTGGAAGACAGCCATTTTAAAAGATGATAATCTCTGAGATTTTCTTAGGGGGCACAAGCAATCATCGTTGTAGATAGTAACGAATTTTGCCTTAATAGGTCAGAATACATATGAACGAAGAACGATTATACGAATTACTACTGAAGGAGCTAAAATCTGAGCTCACGGACGCTGAACGCGTTGAACTGAAGAAATATCGCAATACACAGGCGCAAGACGTCAAAGCAATTGAAGATATTCTACAGCACACGACTGACCTGTCTTATCCATCCACCTCGGAGATCTCTGAAGGCTGGAACAGTTTGGAAAGACAGATTTCACAACTGTCTGAAAAGCAGCCGGAGCGTTCAATTTCAACTTTCAAACGTCGTAGGTGGATGGCGATCGCAGCATCCCTACTCATTTTATGTCTGGCATATTTCACCCTACGTCCCTCGACAGATTCGTTTTATGCAGATTCCAACATGATTACGGAAGAACTTAACGATGGCAGTAAACTTGTGCTCAATGCACATTCCACCACTGATGTTGAGCCAGATTACAATAATGAAACAAGGACATTAAACATAACCGGAGAAGCCTACATTGAAGCGATAGAGAGTCCAGCACCTATGATCGTCCACTCAGAACAATTGCTGATTCGCGTCGTTGGAACAAGATTCAATGTCATGGACTATATCGATGACCCGATTGCAAGCGTCACTTTATATGAAGGTCAAATTGATCTGACGCTGCCAAACGGAAAAAATATCCATATGCAGGCAGGTGATCATCTTTGTTGGAACAAGGTCAAAAAAACGATGAGCCCTTCGACCATCTCGACGAATGAACCAGGATGGGTAAACGGACGAATTGTATTTGATAATACCTTGTTTTCAGAAGTATTTACTCGACTTGAACGTATGTTTCAAATCCAAATTGAAGATCAGGATGTCTTAACGGGACTTCACTACACTGATTCAGGTGATGATACACAACAACTTGCCAGCATATTAAGTCAGATCGAAAAAGCTACCGGGACGACATTTCAAAAGGTGGATCCACAACGGTATCGCCTTTCCAGAAAAAACTAAATACGTCCGGTATTTGTCCAAAACATTATCTTCCGTTCGAATCAATTCTTCCGATTGACGCGTTATTAAGGAGATGAAACGTACGACATCTATCTGGATGATCTTTTTCTCAACTTGCTTGACTCTGACTGCCCAGTCAGATAAATTTTCATTTCAATTCGAAAATATTGAATTAGAGCAAGCTCTAAAAACTTTAGGAGATGTAACTGGATATGATTTCACTTATGTAAATGAAGCCATCCCAAATAAATTTATTTCAGGTAATTGGCAAGATATGTCAATTGATGATATATTAAAAGATCTATTAAAAGACGAAATCCTATCCTTTTCAAAATCAGGCAAAACATACACCATATTTACTCTTCGTAATTTGATATCTCCTTTTCAAATATTCGGCCGAATTACTGATTCACAAAGCGGTGAATTTTTAACGGGGACAAATATTTTCACCAATGCCAATCAAGGCGTCATTTCAGACAATTACGGATTGTACTCGATCGAAGTAGATCCAGTCCGCGATTCCCTCATCTATTTCAGCTATTTGGGCTATGAGCCCACCCTACTGCAAGTCAATCGCCTCCTTGACGGAAGAACAGACATACAACTCAAAGCAGACTTTAACGTACTTGAAGAAGTTACAATTACACTGGAAAAACAGGTTCAACGTCCAGCCATTCCGAGTAAAAATGTCCTGACGGCAGAGACATATCAAATGTCAAAGGCCATCAGCGGAGATCAGGATATTATTGAGTATATCAATATTATTCCGGGTGTCGTTAAAATGTCAGAAGGAAAATCCGGATATTCTGTGCAGGGCTCCGCCCCCGATCAAAATCTTATTTTAATCGATGAAGCTCCTGTATTTAATCCGTCACATGCACTTGGATTTTTAAGTGTATTTAATGACGAAGCCCTAAATTCCGCTATATTTCATAAAACAGCCATTTCCTCAAAATATGGTGGTCGCCTTGCTTCAGTCCTTGATATTCGCATGCGAGAAGGAAATGCGAATAAACACTCAGCTACCATCACCACAAATCCATTTTATTCAGGACTTACGCTTGAAGGGCCCATATTAAAAGAAAATATGTCCTTTTTAATATCGGGAAGATTGGCCCACATGAACTACATATTAAATCGATTTGAACCAGAAAAAGATTTTTACGTACCGAAGTCCATATATTTTTATGACCTCCATGGCAAAGTGAATTTAAAACTCGGAAATAACAATAGAATTTACCTGTCCTCATTCATCAATAGTGACGAAATTAACCCACACACGGATCCGGACGAAAACTTTTTTTATGATACAAAATGGCAAAACAGGACCTTTACCTTTCGTTGGAATTCGATTTGGAATGACAAACTATTTACGAATGCCTCATTTATATTCTCAGATTACGAATACATTAAATCAACATCTGCGGATACATCAAAATTGAAGTACGAGGAAATGTCAGCCATTTCAAATGCGCACATTAAATTAGAAGCCACGTATCATGTCTCAAAAGGGCAAAAACTTTCAGCAGGATTTAATGCAACAAATTATACATTCAATCCAGCTACCGGATCCATTTCAGTCCCTGCAGAAGACTTTCGACTTCAATACAGCATAGCAGAATTGCGCAGCCGGGAATTAGCCATATTTATCGAAGAAAATATTAAAATTGGACGATTCGCCAATGTTAACCTAGGGCTTCGTTACAGCAAGTTCTATGACATGGGAAATAATACATTCGAATACGAATATGATGAAGACGGAATAATTATTGATTCCCTATTTCGTGAAAAAAATAAGACTATTCGCACCTTTGATAATATTGAACCTCGTATCTCCTGGATCTACAATTGCTCGACAAATTACTGCTACAGACATCCTGGTCTCGCACAAGTCAGTACATCCTTCGGCTCTTAAATGATAATCCCACAACACCGAACGAATATTGGATCCCAGCCGGACAGCGAATCAATCCATTGTCCTCAAATATACTGGCACTGAGTCTGGACTGGCAGATGACAAACTTCACACATTTACACGCAGGAGTTTTTAACAGAGTATCCACTAATGTATCAGCATTCAAAAATGGAGCAAATATCTTTTTTTTCTGAGTCACTTATAGATCGACAAATTACACAAGGTGATTTTAGAAGTTCCGGATTTGAAATCTCTCTGGAAAAGAAAAAATCACAATACCGATACTTCTTATCATACAGCTACTCGGATTCCAAAGTTCGGTTTGATGACATTAACGATGGAAATTATTACAATGCCGATGCGAATTTTCAGCACGACTTCAATTTACAAGGCTCGCTTATCATGAGCAAAAATATCTCACTAGGTGCAAATTGGCAATTGCGTAGCGGCGATCTGATCACTTTGCCTTCAGGATTTGGTTATGTCGCCGGATTTCCTTTTGAAAATCTATACTGACAGAAACAACTACAGATTACCAAATTATAATCGACTTGACATATCGGCCAATTTGTTACTGATTCAACGAGATCGTTATAAGTTGATTTGAGTTTAGGCTTTATAATTTGACCGGTCAATTTAATGCGTTTCAATCGACGGTGACTCCTGACGTAGGGCCACCGAAAATCGAAACATTGGCCCTCTCACGAACTACACCATTCATTCACCTCAAACTTAGTGTTCAATGAGGGTAATGACTAAATTCCTTTGGATACCATTA
>CBDFMS010000024.1:0-612587 GCA_965249735.1 Saprospiraceae bacterium
TGGAATCCGTCGGATATCCAATATTCCATTTGATTATCCCCCATATCTAACATATCTACTAGCATTCATACTTCCGTTTACTTCTGGTGAAGCAAATGAAGAGTTGAATATGAATAATTTTCATGATTATGCGAAGACATTTTTTGAAAAAAATAAGCTTACAACAAATTATGATAAAATAATAAGACATCATCTAAATCAAATTGATTATTTGTGGAAGAACGTGAATAATTGGCTTATCGAGATTAATAATTTTAGAATTGGTTATCTAGAAGAACTTAACCCTCCTGGTAATAGGAAATATGTCCGCAAATTTGAATATCACATCTTGTTTAGAAAAGAACAGGAAGAAAGATTATCAAAAGTTTTTGATATCAAAAACATATTACCAGGTGATGCAATTGAAATAAAGGAGATAAAAAAGATACTTATTGAGAATAAAGTACAACTGAAATTATCTGCGAATACGATAAAAAAGATAAACCAAAATCATTACATCGGTGAAAAGATTGTAAAAAGAGCTTACAGGTTTTATAAAAACTGGGATGGAACATCTCATACCGTTGAGGGACAAAGAGGTTTTTCTAGAAATCGACTTGTTCTATGCATAGATTTTAATACTTTAAATCAACATATTAATTTAAAGTATTTCAGAATTTTTTCAAAGAATGGAATTCCTGAGAACTGTAGTTTGATAAAGCCAAATGGGGATGTAATTGAAAATATATATCAATTAAAAAAATTATACTCCAATCCAATTGATAATTGCTTTGAAAATATAGAGAGTAATGTTGAATTAAAGGATGAGGCTAGCAGAAATAAATACACATGGAAGGCCAAAGACTTCTTTCTTTTTAAAAGAGTTCCCAATTTCGATTGGGTAGAAATAGCGAAAGTTGAGTATAATAATAGAAAGACTTTGGTTGTTTGTAAACGGGAGTTTTTCGATGGAAGCTTATATCGATGGTTTAAGACAATAGAGAATAATAAAAAATTATATGATAATAACGAAAAAACGCAATTGCCTGAAAATTGGTTGGGATTTACGGTTGACAACATTACAAATTATCCACATCCAATACTTTATGAATTCATTCCTGATAAACAAGAAAAACCAAGAATCAATTTTGATAAATCTTTTTATTTTGATGGTCAGTTATTTAGTGACCAACTACCGAATTTATGGATAGAAAATATAAAAACAGAGGATGATATCTTTTCGATATACCATGATGGAACTAAAATTCAATTAGAACATGTAATAGTAACAGACCGAAATGAAAATGATATTGAAGAAGAATTATTCATCAATGAATACATTTTTACTTATGATCATTTAAGCAGAGCTGATGATGAATTTAAATTAGTTTGTGGGAATATTGAAACTCATCGATATTTTAAAATTGTAGATTTTAAAAAATGCAATAACAAAAAAATAGAGAAATTATTACCAAAAAGAAATTCAATTGGCCAAACATCAAATTATGAAATAAATTACGTTAAAGGACTGGAACATTTTTTTAGCCAACAAAAAATAAATGAATTGTTACCGTACCAAAGTTTACTTGACAACCATGGTCATATATTTTTAAATACAAAAGCATCTGATAATTATACAGCCAAATCATTTTATAATGAAACACATATTGGAAATATCCTAATTCATTACATTTCGACTAAAGGTAAACTAACAAAAATCGAGTTTGACAATGCTGTTTTTAAACTTTTGGAAAATGTAGATAATAATGAAAATATTAAAAAACGTGCGAATTATATAAGGTATCACTTGCAAGATGCTGGATATATTGACTACAACTCGTCAAAAAGTGTTATGACCATAAATAAGCCGCATTTGGTAATTAAACTGCATATTCCGGAGTTACTGACCCCCTGAATCCGGGATATTGACCCCCTATGTTGAAAACGTGCTAAAAATCATTTGTTAAGATACATGTTTTGATTGTTTACGTAAGCTTTTTCCTTTTAGATCTATGCGGTGAGCCTTTGGAATAATTCTATCGAGGATAGCGTCTGCGATAGTGGGTTCATCAAAATATTCATGCCATTTTCCGACCGGAAGTTGAGAACATATAATGGTGGCGTTTCTTTCATATCGATCTTCAAGGATTTGTAGCAGGATGAGTTTAACTTGATGAGTGATAGGTTGGAGACCAAAATCATCAAGAATAATGAGTTTAGCTTTTTTGATTCTGTCCATCCATTTGATCAGTGTACCATCGGTTTTAGCGAGTGCAATTTGTTCAGTAAATCGGTTCATGTTGAAGTACAACGTTCGATAGCCTTTGACACAGGCGGTGTGACCAAATGCACAGGCGAGATAAGATTTTCCGCAACCTGTTGCCCCTGTGATGAGAACATTTTCTCCTCGATCGACATAAGCGCAATCTGCGAGTGTTACAATTTTTCCTTTAGATAAATTACGCGTAGTAGAACAGTCGATATCTTGGATAACGGCTGGATATCGCAGTTTACTAAGTCGTAAAAACATCTGCATACGTTTGTGCGAGCGATATTGTTTTTCAGCGTCAATTAATCGGGCCAGCATTTCGTGTGACTCGGGTTGTTGATTGACCGGAAGGCTTAACAGGCTTTCATAAGCGTCTGCCATGCCGGTTAATTTAATTTGCCTCATGGTTTCTAATGATGCATTTTTCATAAGAATAAATTTGTGTCATAAATATGACGGGTTAAAAAAATGATTATTGATAAGCTTCGGGGCCTCGAATATTTTCATGGACTGGTGTGTTAAATAGGTCAACGGATTCGATTTCGAGATCCAGGTTTTTTACAAGAATCCTTTTAATCATTTTATAAGATACTTTGTCTACCTTTTGACAACGCACACAAGCGTTTTCCAATCGCTCAGCAGAATATTTTTCACTTAACCGCAATACGCCTTGACAAGAGTTGAAGCTTTGTGGTGGATGGATAGCCGAGCGTATAATGAATTGAATCGCCCAGTTGGTAGCTGGACCTATTTTATCGGCTTGCCGGATAAAATGTGCTGCATTAAAGCCACGTGCTTTTTTCCATTCAAGATGACTTTTCGGCATGTGGTCCGGATTGGTTTGATGGCGATATGTGTTACGATGAAGCAATCGTGTGTGCGTGGCCACGCGCTGATTATCGATAAATACTTCAACTGTACTCGACGTATACACGATAATGGCTTGGCGTGCTACATATTGAAAGGGAACCGAATAATAGTTTTTTTCTTCTCCGATATAGACGTGATAATCTCGGCGTACCTTAGACTGCGTTGATTTTTTAATCTCAAATAAATCTGCTGGTAGCTCCTTCATTATAGGATGTTCAAACTTTTGGAATTCACTTAATCGACAACCTGGCTTTTGCTGATAGGGCCTATGATTATGATCTGTGAGTTGTTTCTTTATTCCCTCGTTTAATTCGGCTAAACTGTGGAATACTTCATTGCGAAGTGGGGCATAAATACGTGTATAAATTGTTGAGACTAAATTTTCTACACTGGCCTTGTCTTTTGGTTTTCTTACCCGGGTAGCTTCAATGTCAATTTGATAATAGGCCGCTAATTGAACACATAATTCATTAAAATCAGGCTCATATTTATCGGCACGAATAACAAACGATTTTAAATTGTCGCTTAAAATCACCTTGGGTAAGCAACCAAAAAATAGTAACGCCTGATTTAGTCCGTGTATAAAATCCGTCACTTTTTGACTCGGTAAGGCAATGACAAAACTATGTTGGGTATGGGGCATCGTCGCAATTAATATTTGACATTTATGCACTTCGCCGCTGGACGCATCAATCCAATTCATCGTCTTGCCTGCAAAGTCCACCTGCATCTTTTCGCCTGGCGTGTGATTCATTTTGATCGTAAGGTCGCGACGCCCTATCTCGCGATTTATGCGCTCACAAAATTGGCTGTAGCCAAAGCCATGTTCAAATTCTGATCGATACTCTTCCCACAGTAATTTCTTCGTTACCCCGACTCGACGAAGCTCTGTGATCCAGAAATCAACCCGCTTGTTGTATTCAAATTCACGCGTATTCGATCCGCTTGCATCTGACTTGTAGGCCAACTCAAAAAGTTCGTCTTCTGCCAACGTCAACGCCTCAGACAGGTCTTTAAAATGAGTTCGTACACGACGAACATAGTCTCGGACTGTGTTCTTTGAAATTTGTAATCTTCTTGCCGTACCCTTAATGGATTTGGTGTCCAGGTAGGTCTCTAAAATATATCTGACTTGATCCATGCGCTTTAATTTTCCCATGCCATAACTCTTTTCTTGAGCCACGAACATGAACATTAATTGCACGTTTCCATAGTCATCTTGAGGGGGTCAAACCTCCGGAATGTTCTTAACACCCTCCAAAATATAGGGGGTCAGTATACCGGAACGTTATTAACATTTTACCTCATTGCAGGGGGTCAAACCTCCGGAATGGTGGGGTCAGTACAAATCGGAATGGGGGGGTCAGTTTGACCGGATTATGCAATTAAACCAACGGAAAAGGGAATCATCACTTTTCTTGTTGGTGCGAGGGATGTAAAATTAATAACTAGAATAATAGAATATTCAAAAAATGAAAGTGTAATAATTGAAACCCAAAATGAAGAAGATGAACTTTTTCCTCAAATTGTTTATATAAAATTCAAGGGAGTTGACCATGCTGTCGTTTCTCATTTTGCAGAAAAGTTCGGACTATTATTTAAAAAGGATGGAATCTATACACAGTTTGCTTTGGCATCTCATTTTAGTGACATTTCAAATTGGTTGAATTTCATCAATCCAGTGAGAGAATCAATTGAAGATTTTGAAGGTGGTTTTATCTTTGATATAATATCGTTGAAATTTTTTGAAAAACCCAATGACTTTGACAAAGGACTTTCATTTATAAAATTCACTGAAATAAATGGATATAAAACAATTTACAGATTATGGTATAATAATGTGGTTTATGATTTAGCAAACCAGCAATTAGGAATATACTTGTACCTGTATTTGTTTAAAAAGATCCGAGATGACAACTATAAATCCTGTTTGAGTGAAAAGGGGTGGGCAAATAGTGGCAAGGAATTGGATGAAAAAGATAAAGCTCCTAAACTGAGTAATATTATTTTATACGACAGGAATAAGAAATATCTTGCTGTGCCTTTAAATTGTCGATTACCAAGATATTTATCAATTGGTGTAGCCTTACTCAATGGTAAGAGGCCTGAAATAGAATATTTAAATATCCAAGGAATTAGACACAAAGGAATGTATTTTATATACAAAAATACGCCAATTCTTTTTATTAGAAATACAGTGAATTTGAAACTGAGCCAAAGAATAATTGAAGTTAATATAAATTGATAATATGAAAAATCCAATTCAAATATTTGAAAAAATAAAAGACAATTTTATTCTTTATGTAAAAACTGCATTTAGCACAAGATATGAGGGGTTTGAAAATGATCGGGAAAAATTGTTAAACGAGGATAAAGTATTTGCACGTACACCATGGGTGGAGCCTTTGCCTATTTACAAACCTTCCAATTTTACAATAAATGAAATTGAATTTGTTTCTGGTTTGAATAATGAGGAACTTCAAATATTTAAAACAATTGTGGGTGCAGGATTAGTAGGTGATTATAAGATATATCAACATCAGTACGATATGTTGCAAAAAGCTATGGATGGTAATCATTGTGTAATCACTTCTGGAACCGGTTCTGGTAAAACCGAGGCTTTTCTTTTACCTCTTTTTGCATACCTCAGTAAAGAATTGAATAAATGGAAAACAAAGAATAATAAACCTAACAATACAAAATGGTGGTCAGAAAGAGGTTGGGGGCCTGTTAGTATTGTAGGTAATGGTAATACTACATTAACTGAAGAGGTCAAACAAAGACCTACCCCAAAACGACCAGCGGCAGTAAGAGCTATGCTAATTTACCCAATGAATGCCTTAGTCGAAGACCAGTTATCTAGAATAAGAAAGGCCTTGGATTCTGATGATACTAGACAGATCATTGAAAATAATTACAATAATAATCATATTTATTTTGGTAGATATAACTCGACATCACCAGTTTCTGGAAAGTTGTATAAATATGATGATGATGGAAGTATTGTTCCTAATACTTATAAAGTTAAACAACTAAAGAAAGAATTGAAAACTATTGAAGATAGTAATGATGAACTTTCTAATTTTCTAGCTCTGAATCCTGAAAATTTAAATAATGAAGAAATTAAGGACCTTATTGCCAACTTTCAAAGGTTAGATGGCGCCGAGATGCGTACCCGTTTTGATATGCAGGAAACGCCACCAGACATAATGATAACCAATTTTAGTATGTTGAGTATTATGCTGATGCGTAATATTGAAGATTCAATTTTTGATAAAACAAAAAAATGGCTTGAATGCAATACTGAATTTGATAAGGAATTAACTCCAAAGCAAAAGGAGTTAGAAAGGGAAGAAAGAATATTTCATTTAATCATTGATGAATTGCACTTATATCGTGGTGGTTCTGGTTCAGAAACAGCGTACATAATTCGCATGTTACTTAACCGAATTGGTTTAACTCCAGATAGTAACCAATTACGAATTTTAGCCTCAAGTGCTTCTTTAGAAGGCGATGAAGGGAGATCCTTTTTAAGGAGTTTCTTTGGTACAGAGATAAAGCAAATTAACATAATTGAAGGATCGGAATTTGAATCAGCTATTTCAAATAACACACCATTAAAAAATTACACTGGAATATTAGAAACAATTGGCAAAAAATCTGAGAACATAGAAAAAATATTGAACGAGGCTTTAAACTTAAATGAAGTCAGAATTGAAATAATTGATAATGAATTAAAATCATTCCTGGGTAATGATGTTAAGATAATTGAATATTTAGTCAATAATCAGACAGAAATAAAGGAATCATTATACTTTGCATTCAAGATGGATGGAAGAATACGTGCTATTCCTGCCTTTAAAAATGGCATCGAGGATGATACTTTAGGTGTGAAATTTGTTTCAGAGGTAGTTTTTGGCGAAGCCCAAAAGGAGAATAGTAATGCTGTAAAGGGATTCTTTTATACATTAGGGTTGCTAGAAAAGTATAAAATAAGGCATGAATATCCACGTGTTCGCTTTCATTTATTCTATAGAAATATTTCAGGCATGTGGGGCGAATTAGTTTCCGATAATATCATTAATAATACGGGCGTACCCATTGGTGAAATTTTAACTAACCCACAAATATCTCATAACGGTCATCGTACCTTGGAATTACTTTACTGTGAAAACTGTGGGACATTAGCTTATGGTGGCAGTAGAGTCCAATATAAAGATGAAAATGAAGACCCTTACGCAGAACTTATACCGGTTAGCCCTGACATTGAGGGTGTGCCAGAAACCTCCCCTGCAACAATAGTTGAAAAAAGAAAGTACAAAGATTATAGTGTTTTTTGTCCTGGGGGTTATGAGAATATTGAACCAGAAAATTCTATCCCTAATTCTGGTGGTTTAAAGCTAAAATGGTACACTGCCTGGTTGAATGTCAATTCTGGAAGAATCATTACTGAAAACCCTAAAAACTTAAATGAATACATTTTAGGCAAATGGTTAAGAATAAAGGATGGAGATAATGATATTGCTGATATAGTTAACAATATTATTTCAAAAAACACAATTGCATTACCTCATGTTTGTCCACATTGTGAGGCAGATTATTCTCATCCTATGAAGAAAAAGCAATCGCCTTTCCGTGGGTTCAGAACTGGTTTTGGAAAGGTAACTCAAATTTTATCAAAGGAATTATTTGAAGCTTTACCAGAAGGAGATAAAACAAAAAAACTAGTTGCTTTTTCTGATAGCCGTGAGGATGCTGCAAAACTCGCAAAGAATATTGAGGAAGAGCATTATAATTCCCTACTTAAGGAAGTTGTGATTCATAATATTACAGATATACTTCAACATGAAAATGATATTATTTCAGCACTTGAATCAAAAAATCAAAATTTGATTGCCAAATTTCAAAATGATTATTATGATTTATTCTTCCGTATTAATCAATTATTTGTCTTAATAAATGCTAATGCGGCGTCGCCAGAACAAACATTGGAGTATAACAATATTAAAGAAAATATTAAATCTATAAGTACTTTCATAAATATTATTATACGAGAGTTTTTGAACTTTGAGATTAATCCCGGGGGATGTCTAAAATCAATTGAAAACTTTTGGTCTGGTGATGAATTTAAGCCGTGGCATTGTTTTTTTGATTTTAATAATGGCAATTATGATACCACAATAGACAGATGGGAAAACGTTAGAGACTTATTAAATGAGAGAATAGAAAGAAATATTTCTGCATTTATATTCGGAAGGTTGTATTATAGTTTTGAAGCTTCTGGACTTGGATATGCGACTATAAATAAAAATCAATATTTACAAAGAAGAGCAAATCAACTAGGGATAGAGCCTGAGACTTTATTTCAAGTAAGTAACTCATTTATGCGAATATGGGGTGATAATTACAAACATAATAGAACAGATTATACTGTAAACCCCTATAGCTCTTATGAGAATTTACCAAATGGAAGAAAAGAAAGAAGATATATTAGAAAAATTGCGATATCGCTTAGTAAAAATGAGATTGACATAGGCAATGCAATTTTTGGAATATTACAAAATAACCATCATAGGGGAGTTATTGAAATCAATAACCTAAGATTAAAAATATCAAATAGGCAAACAAATTATTATAAATGCCAACATTGTGGGACAGTACATCTTCATAAATCTGGGGGAATATGTGTGTTTTGTCAAAATGCCTTGCGTCAAAAGGGAAATGGAAAAGTAAGTACATTATGGAGTGAAAATTATTTAACCGCAAAATTACTGAAAGAATATATACCTTTTAGATTGCACACAGAAGAACTGACTGGTCAAACGGATAACCAGTTATTAAGACAAAGACAGTTTAAAAATATATTTCTTACTCAAAAAGATAAACTAACTCAGCAAATTGATTTGTTAAGTGTAACTACTACATTGGAGGTTGGTGTTGATATAGGTGCATTACAAGCTATTATACTCGCCAATATGCCACCACAAAGGTTTAATTATCAGCAAAGGGTCGGTCGAACCGGTCGTAGAGGTCAATTATTTTCTTACTCTTTAACTTTTGCAAGAGGTCGAAGCCATGATGAGTATTATTTTGAAAACCCATTAAGCATAACAGGAGATAAACCACCACAACCATTTTTAAGCCTCGACCAAGAGCGAATTTTCAAGAGGATTCTGGCGAAAGCAATTTTACGATTTGCCTATAGAGCGTTGGAACAAACTGATGGCTCTATCCATGGTGAATTTGGTAATATTGAAGAATATAATGAAGATGCATTACGAGACATCGTTCATAATAATATACAAGTAATAATTAGTATTTTTAATTCATTGAATGTTGGAATCTATAAAGATGGAGTACTAACACCATTCAAGTTTAGTGATTTTGAAGCATGGATTGGTAATTTGCCTGCTGAAATTGGTATTAAAATAGTTGAACAGCATATTGTGAGTGGCGACTTATCTGAGTTTCTTGCAGAATCTGGCATCTTGCCTATGGCTGGTATGCCAACTAGAATACGTAATTTGATTCATGGTTTTAGGCCAGTAATGGGACGAAATAATCAAAAAGAAAGTTATGATACGTTGTCGATTGACCGCGATTTGGGTATGGCAATATATGAATTTGCCCCTGGTGCACAAAAAACAAAAGATAAAGGTGTTATTCAGGCGATTGGTTTAACACCAGATATACAAGGAATTGATATTATTCCAAGACGAGGTCAGAGAAAATTAGTTCGGTTAAATATTATGCATGATGATGCGTTTACTGAAAGAAAATGGTTGGTACAGAATGGCATTACACGCGTGATTAAATCGGAACCTTACATTGAACAATCTAAAGAAAATGATGAGCAAAGATTAATTGATGATAATCCAGGCAGTCAAGTTTTTATTGGGGCGAGCCCTTCTGCTTTTAGGACAGATTATAAATATCCGAAGGATTCAAGTGATGATTTTGAACTTAATATGGCAAAACCTTTGATATTTGCAGAAACAAAAGATAATCCCAATGAGAAGGACAAGCACAATTACAAACTGAAATATGCTCAACAAGAATTGACATGGAAGATTAATAATAATGGGGGAGAATTATTCAAAGGAAAATATCTTACTCAAAAAAAATATGGGACGAGCTTTGAGAGACAATGGATACATATAGACTTTATTAATCAAATGGAGAATATTCAACTATTTCCAGACTCTGAAGAGGTTATTTCTTTAGCTGCAAGCAAAGTTACTGAAGTATTTCGTATAGAACCTCGTCAGTTAGATTTATGTTTAGATATTAATCCATTCGACACTTCTGATGTGTTTAAAGCAGCTGCGTCGAAAGGAGCTTTCTACTCCTCGGCATTTTTATTACAACGAACTTTAGCTGATGATTTGGATGTTGATCCGGAAGAAATTGAAATTGCTGCAATTGATAATATCAAACTTCCAGAGATGAATGGAATTAATGAGAGGGAATCTGCGTGTATAGTTTTAGCAGATGAGTTGCCAAATGGTTCGGGATTTATTCAGCAACTCTTTCAACATTTTAAAAAGTATATACAGAAATGTGTAAATCCAACTGAGTCTGACAAATATAATTATTCTATTGTTAATAATCAGAATTGTAACGACGCAAGTTATATTGATTTGAAAAATTATAGAAATATGAATTTTCATCCTTTATTGGACTGGAGGCTAGGAGTTGGCCTCTTACGAGTTATGAACAATGAAAACTATACTTCTGGATTAAAAGAGAAGGATTATCAATATCCGGAATTAACAAGTTGGCGAGAATTTTCAAAACACTTATCTTATAAAATGGAAAATACTTTTGACAATATTTGTTATTGCACATTTGGACAGTTATATGGTTTTACCTTAGAAAATAATTATAAAGTTATTGTTGTTCATCCATTTTGGAATTGGTCTACACATCAACCAGACGAAGATGTCAATATTTTAACAGCTGCAATAGTGGATGCTGGTGTAGAAAATTTATATTTCATTGATTCGTTTAATCTACACCTAAGACCAGGGTGGTGTTATGGTGAATTAATCAAGAAAATACAAAATGGATAAACTGGTCAAATATATTTCTCCAAGCAACTTTTATTATTGGGAGAAGTGTCCCCTGAAAGCAGTATATTCAAAAAAATATCGAGATTTACAATTTTTTCCGAAGCATCCTGATGCCGATATAGGATCAGTAATCCATCAGTTCTATGAAAAGAAGACTGAATGGGTAATTGACTCACAAACCGCTTTTGAAAGGAAATGGATTGAATTAATAACAAATATAAATGAAGCATATAAAATAAACGAACTTCAAAAAAGATATTATCCTGTCCAGTGGTATTCTAAATATTATGCTGTGAAAAAGGCACTTTTGAAAGGTAATATGGTTTCAGGACAAACTCATTATAGACCGATTAAAAATGCCGTTTTTGAAAAATGGATTGCAGATAAGATTATTGGCGGATATATTGATTTAATATTATTTGACCTTGATAGAAATGTAAAATCAATTGTCGATTTTAAAACAGGGAAGATTTTTGAGAGAGCTGATGGCCTGTTGCAAATCAAAGAAGCTTATAAAATGCAGCTAGCATTATATGCTTATGTTATTAGAGAACAACAGGAATTTGTGTCAAAAGTATTTATTGAGAATTTAAAGGGTGAAAGGATTCTTGTGGAATTTTCAGACTGTTATATTGAGAACATTTACAATCGAGCCAAAAGACTAAAAAGCAGGATTGATTCGGCAGAAAGGGGGAACAGCGTTAATTCTTTGGCTAATGCAAGCAAAGAAAATTGTAAGTTTTGTGATTATCGCACTGTTTGTGTTTCATATAGAACTAATTTAATGAATAATGTGATTGATAACGTGATTGATATTCAGGGATTATTAATTTGTATAGACCCGGCTATTGTCGTGGTCGGTTTGCCAAGCATTACCTATAGAATAAAGCATTTATTATCAATAGAAAAATTGAAGGTTGGAAAAAAAATTTATATTTATAATTTATTCCTCCCAAATGAGGACGAAAATATATTATACTCTATGAAAACTACAATTATTGAATATGAAGAAGATTAAAATATTGTCCTTTTTTAGTGGTGGTGGATTGTTGGATATGGGATTTGAAATGGCCGGATTTGAAATTGTTTGGACAAATGAATCTGATAAATCATTTACTCTACTGCATTCTTCTGGTATCACTTCATGGAGAAAATCAAAAGGAAATAATATCAAAGCAGAAATATTTAATACGAAATCAATTGAAGATATTACATCAAAAGAAGTTGTTCTAGAAGCTTTTCCTAATGGTAAACCTGATTTTTTTGGTATTATTGGAGGCCCACCTTGTCAGGATTTTTCAACGAACGGGAAGCGCAAAGGTTTTAAGGGAGAAAGGGGTAAAATGACTATTAGATATTTTGATAAAATCTCGGAATTGCGCCCTTCATTTTTTGTAATGGAAAATGTAACAGGGTTAGTTAAGAATAAATCACATAAAGAACATTTTGCAAAACTAGTAAAGCGTATCACAGAGGAATACTATTTTGATTACAAGGTTTTGAATGCTTTAGAGTTTGGAGTACCTCAGTTTCGAGAAAGGGTTTTCTTCGTTGGCATTAGAAAAGACTACATAATTAATAGTTTAAGTGGTAATAGTATTACAGAGAATTGGTTTAATTGGCCTGAAAAGGGGGTGTATAAAAATGCTACTAAGAAATATTTATGGCCAAAACCTAAGAATTTTGGATATGTACAAAAGAAATCCAGTGAATTACCTCTAGAATTATGTGTCGAAAGCTGTTTAATATCAAAAAAGGAACTTGATTCAATTCCAAATGCAATGGAATTCTTTAAACTTCATGTTCCATTGGTTAAATTGCAGGGAATAAAGGAAGGTGAAACAAATCGCCCGTCATTTAAACGATTACATAGATTTAAGTATAGTCCGACCGCATGTTACGGTAACAATGAGGTGCATCTTCATCCTTATGAGAACAGACGACTTTCTGTACGTGAGACATTGAGAATTCAAGGTGTACCGGATACTTATGTGTTACCACCAGAAATTGGCTTGTCTAAGAAATTTAAGATGATTGGAAATGGAGTTCCTGTTCCGTTAGCAGAAGCAGTTGCAACAGCATTAAAAATATTTTTATCAGACAACTCCATAATTAATTAAAACTGAACTTTAAACCAGCATACAAGGCACAGACATTGCCAAGCCGCTGCAAGCCCACCCTCTGACCTAAGCTTGTCTAGGAAATTGCTTTCGAGCACCAAAAAATAATAATAGAATGCCCCACGCACGCAAAAAGAATTAAAGTAGGTAGGCACAACAAAGTATACAGGGCATTAAAACGCCCTTTATACAGAGCGGTCTTATGCCACCACGAATCTATCGAGATAGGTAGAGCCGATTCCTCATTCAGTTGACTCCTGATTTGTTTCCAAGCGGGTGCACTGGTCTATGTCGATTCCTTGTGGACCATTGGGAACAATTTAACCCAAACACACCTTTTTCCTGAAAACACCTTATCTTTAGGTGCTAAACCCTTAGCACTGATGATAAACATGAATATGGCTGGGCTTTCAAACAAGTTTTTATTGATGAGCTATATGCTATATGCTATATGCGTGATGATATACCTATAATGAATAATCTAATCATCCAAAAGCATTGCCGGCACCAAAATATCTTCTAGCCTATTTTTCAATTCAGTTCTAGTCATCTCAAACAGTTCAGTTAAATCGGTTTTTGTATTCAATTGCTTGCCTAGTATTTCCTTATTTATAATCGGAAGCTGGAAGGCGCTAACAGTTACTTCTTTTCCACCGGCTAGTTTATCACGGATCCGTAATTCAGTTTTTCCTGATTGTTTTTGATTAATCGTGTCCGGGTAGAAAAGAATGATTTCATCCACATCAAACCGTACCGCATAAGCTAACATTTGATAAAGATCACTCTGTGAGATGCCTCTTTTAGGATCAGCATCATCGGAATAGATAATCTTATACTTGGTATCCGCAATTAATGATTTATCATCTGTTTTTAGCCACAAATCAGGCTTTAGTCTAAACGTCTCGTCCTCGTCGAGATGGGTATCACTTCGTTGTGCTTTTGCCGAAACAGATTCTAGTTCTTTATCGATGAATCCAAATATGAAATCTTCAAACACATACTCCATGGGTAATAAAAAAGCGAAGAGCTTAAGGTCATTCTTGTAGTCAAAGGAAATGCAGTTTGTCAGAAACAGTTGACAATAATCTCTAACCGTTTCAAATTCCCCAAACATAGGATTAAAGGAGATCCGTGCGCATTGTGCAGCTGTGGCTCTTTCGTCGGTAACTTCATCTAGAATGAATAAGATTTCTCTCAAATACTTTTTATTGTCCTGACTTGACGTGACATTAAATAAGAGGGTGGCCACATATTTAATGATGCGATTGAACTCGTTGTCAAAGACAAAGGCATCATAGGTACTATGTAGTTTATGCCACATACCTCTGCTCAAGTTTTCATTGATGTATTGTTGGGTGTTTAATCGACCTTTGATAAATGAAAGTTCTTTATTGACCTCCTCATATTGTTGGTAGATGGATGAATTAAAAAGCTCGCGTGTGTACTTGGCAAACAAGTAGATTAGCACTTCAAAAAAGTCGCTTTTGGCTGTGCCTAAAGTCGTTTGATAGTTTGGGAATTTGATTTTCCGACAGTAGCTCAACCACCACAGAATATGATTCTGAATTTGATTAACTTCTTGAGATGACAGCTCTTGTTCCTGATCAAAAAATATTTTTGGCAACAAATTAATTTTTTGACCCATGTAATGTATCACGCCAACGTACTTGTTGGATTTCAACTCGTTTGACTTGTGGATGAACTGTAGAAATCTTTGGGACTGGATCTTGTCACTCCCCTCTTCTGAATAATATGAATACTTTTCGCGGGCATTCCAGATTTCATCAAGGAACCCTTCCAGGCCTTTCATGGTCCCAGGCATTTCGACCGTATTTTTGTATTCGAAGAGATTAATCATTGCGGCCCTCGATTTTAAGAGGCCATGCTTTTTCCTCTAATTTGAGACCAGCCGCTTTCAATAGGTCTTCTACTTCCTTTTTATCATTCATATAGTATTCAAGGAGTAGCGGAATGACTTTCGTGTTCATTCGTTGAACTAAATCATTGTTTTCACCCATGAAATAAGAATGACCAATTTGAAAGTCATAACCTTTGGATTTTATTATTTGTGCATTGATCTTCTCAAGAATATCAACATCATGTATTTCTTTATCCGGAATGTCATATTTAGGATACATGGACTCAAATACGAATCGGCGACGGAGAGCAATATCCAATAAGGCGATGGACTTATCGGCCGTGTTCATGGTGCCAATTATATATAGATTAGAGGGTACAATGAATAAATCGCCCGACGGCAATCTGGCCTCCATTGGAATAGCTCCGTGAGAACGTTTATCCTGTTCAATAAGTGTGATCAACTCGCCAAAAACGCGAGAAATATTGGCTCTGTTGATTTCATCAATGATGATGACATAGTTTTTCTTTGGTACAATTTCTTTTCGGCCCCTGGCGTCTTTACCAATTTCTAACAGTTTGTTCAATAGCGGTGAATAATATGAAGCTAGTCCCTGAATATCCAGCACGGATTCATCAGCATACATTTTTTTGAGTGTTGCAATGCTCAACGTATGAGCACTTCCACCACTAGCTTTTCTAAAATTGATCGATTTACTGCCTATAGCTGTAATAAAGAAGGAAACCTTTTTCATTTTTACTTCAATCTCTTCTACTTCTCCCTCGGTCAGGGGATTAATAAATTGATTGAAAACCGCCTCAAAAGGTTTCTTGATAATTTGAGGCCTTTGCGAGTCATTTAAATTCTTCAGTGCTTTATCTGCAATCACTTTGAACACACCATCCTTACGTTCAAAAGTCAATCCATCGTTATTCTCAATGTCAGGTCTCAGGCCCTGAATAAAATCCTCATAACTGTAGTTCTGATGAAACGTAATGAATTCAATCCGATCATGAAGGTTGGCCTTAAAGATCTCTAAGGCTTCATCGTATGAATCAATTGCCCTATTTTCTATAATCTCTGCCGCTCTCAGTACAGTATTGTATGTCTTACCCGTACCGGGCGGGCCGTATAGGATTGTATTTAGTGGGAAGTCCATATTCTCAGTATTTTTCTCCGATTGAAACTCGAAAACATAGTTTTCAAATTCTGAATTGTTGGACTTTTTGTGTCCGGATTTTTCAGTTCGATTAAGTTCTTCTTTGATCGCTCGCGTAATTGACTTCCATTCGCTTGAATTGGGTTTAAATTCTTCCATGCGATTGTAAAATGGCTGCGGCGGATTACCATCAAATGGTAAACTATTCACCACCAATTTCTCTTTTGAAATAACACGATAAACACCTTGTGCATCAGAAATTAATAGGTTGAAACAATAACGCTGGCCTACTATATAGTTTAACCTGTCAGCCTTTATGCTATATACAACTCTAGCGTCATTTGGCTCTAGTTCTAATTCTACATTTATCCTGCGTAGGCAGTATATATAGTTATTGAATTCTTTCTCGTCGAACTTGTTTTTCAATTTCTCAAATTGCGACAGGGATGTGGTGCTTTTCTTTTTACTTTGGTTCCAATTCCAAGCTTCATGGGATAATTCATAGAACGGAATATCAACTTTTGTCTTTATTTCCTCCAAAATACCTACGTATTCAGAAAATGTATTGAACTTGGGATCAATTCCCAATTCTTCCTTCAGGTAGGGTTTTGTAGGTCCATTAATAGGTAAATATTTATCGGGCAGTATATTGAATAGTGCTTCCGATAATTTTGCTTTACCTGTACCTCTAATTGTAAGAACATCTTCAAAGTCAGCGTCAGTGATGCCGTCATTAAGTGCTTTATTAAAGAATTGCCATAATCGATCTACTTCATTGTTTGTGCGCTCATATTTGTAAGGAAATAACCACACACTTTGAGCTTGTGCTGATGGAATTCCCTTGTCATCAGAAGGTTTCTTTAGATCGAGTCTGTCGGCAATTGATCGAAGATATTTCAACCTCTTCCTCCCATATTTATAGATATAACAAAAGAACGTGAATGGATCTATTTCATCCAGTTCCATATTATGAGTTCCCTTATTTCTTTGGTCATTGAAAGGCCCAATACCAACTGATTTTAATAACTCGATCAATTCATGCTGGTTGCTCTCTTTCTTGCTTAAATACGCTGTTATTCCCTTGTGCGTTTCAACCCAGCTAAACATGGGTGATGTTAGTTTAATGGCTAAATTATTTTCATTACGAATGACAGCCTTAATCATGTCAATAATCGATTTAAGTATTTTTGCGGACTCTGGCAATTGAGTCACCTCTATTTTGAATCTACCATCTTTGTCCATTCGAATGTCCTCCTTTTCCCCAGAACCGTTCTTTGAGAGAAAATCATCCAGTAAATCAAAGAAAAAGACTGAATTGTCCAGAATATCTTCCTTACGTGGCCCGACGTGCGTACTGGAAAATGTTATTTGATTAGGTCGAACAATTGTCAAGTGAAATAGGAAGACTTCTTTAAAATAGAAGTTTAGATTTTTGGCAGTCGAGATCCAAAACCCTTCCGATGTCAGACCCTCTAAATATTCTAGAAATTCAGCCGCTTCAGAAAAGGTTTTCCTCAAATTGTTTTTTGCCTCCGAATATTCGGTGCTTATTTTGTTTTTATATTCCATGTCGTATTTATTCTAAAATGTCAATCTCTCTGGATAACACCATATTCACCCTCCGGACATTTTACAGGTTTTCTACACCTTATAAGCCCGTTCTATTTCTATTCTTAATTCACCATATTGTATTGGCTCTGATATTACTTTCAAGGAGTTCAAAGTGATCGAGCTTTGCTTGCCTGCGTATTGGTCAAGTCGGCTAGTTGGCACAACATAAAAATCCCACTGTTCCAATTTCAAAGGGTCAATAGTATCTGGATCCTTATGGCTCAAATGACAGAATACATATACATCAGCATATCTTATGCGTTCTTCTGTCCATTTGGTGATTTTTGGATCCCAATCTCCCGTAGGCTTTATTCCAAATATAATAGAGGAAAACTTCTTTTGAGACCAACTTTGAATATAGGCGGATGACTTGACTTCAATTTTAATACCGTCTGCCGTTGTTATGTCATAAGCATCCCATTCGTCTCTTGTGTTTTTTGGGTCTATACATACCGCCGCACCTACAATGAATTCAGCAAGTCGCCCACGAGTGGCATTACTCAATAAATCGGATACACTCCATTGCCAAAAATCAAATAGATTGTAATTAGTCTTCCGTCCGTTATGCGTTAAATATTCATTACCCGTTTTGGGTAAGGCTTTTATTTCTCCTAAATTGTTCATCTTTTAGTTAATTATCAAACCTGAGGAGTATTTGTTAGCCATCAATAACGCACATCAAGATAGTAGTCTACCTAAATATATTTATAACGTAACGACCCCTTCTCTTAAAAGGAATATGTCATGGTTAACTCAAAAGCAACGGTGCCATTCGCATCTAAAGTCAATATAGTAGGAAAGCCATTATTATTTGAATAAGGTGTAAATTCAATGCCGCCTATAAAATCATCGGGATCGAAATCGTCGAAGTCATATAAAGAAATGACATATGCGCTCGTCGGATTTGTCAAGTTCAAATTTATACTGGGGCTAAAATTATGATCCACACCAGGATCTGCATTTTGAATAAAAGTAGGATGTTCATAAACCTCGTTATTGTTGTAATGAATTGTGACGAAAATGTCAGCACCGCTGAGTAAATCCCAACCGCCCCCATTTGAATCTGTTGCTGGAAATCGTGTCACTTTGATATTGGTGACCCGAATTGTAGAAGGAGTTTGCTGATTGCTACAATCTGGCCCGGTATATCCTTCAGGGCAATCACATGCACCATTTACACAAACCCCACCATTTTCACAAATTATTCCATCACATGGATCATCATTATCACAAGAGTATATCATTACTAAAAATAGAACTGACAGACATTTGAGTAGTGTATTGACTTTCATATTATATGATTTTATCAGCAGTAGGTTTGCATTTTAACCGAATTCTTTGTGCCCAAAAGAGACATGCGCCAACGTAATTGTAACTAGATATTTGACGGACTTTTGTATGGAGTTCGTGGTTTCCTATCTGTGTAATGAATTGCCGGGTGTTCATTTCTTCAAACGTGTTGGGTTCGGGAATGTAAAATACGGGAAAGTTACCTGCCATCAAAGCCATTTTTCTCTAAATCTACCATATTTTGCTTGTTCTGGCTACTAATCAAGAAACCGTCAGCATAAGATGATTTTTCTTGAGCTGTCCGCTATCTTTTCCGGCTTCTCTGCTCGAATAATTTGATATGACTGGGTCTTGGTAATGAGCGCCAAAAAGCTGTCTTAAATGATGCAAATGAATATCGTTGCACTTGCTAGCTTGTTTATCATTGAGGTTGTGTATTATTATGCCCTGTCAATGAGTTGTCGGGCATTCTATGTCTTAGTAGAAGTAGAACGACTTAGATTTGCTAATCAAAACAGATAAATATGATATTAATAAATGTAGGTCTAAATAAAGATTTTGAAAGCATCCAGTCTGCGGTTGATAGTTTGCCGGATACATTGAGTGATGATACAACGATCATGGTTTATCCGGGAGAGTACAAGGAAGATGTCAAAATTTCGAATATTCGGGGGAAAGCGTTAATTATTGAGGGAATAAAAAGTGAGATTGATAACACGAGTGTCATGAATATTCGATGCTATGATATCCAGGGATTAGTTAAAATCAACAACCTACGTTTTGTTTGGAGCGATCAGGTAAATAAAATTACCACTAAAAGCGTGCTTTTATTCTCGCGGTGTTCATACGTCTCTTGCGATTACTTGAAATTCCTGGGGAAAACTAAACGTTCAGATATACCTACTATACGATATGACGGGGCAACAGGCGCAGTACATAATTGTTATTTCCACAATCAAAAAACCTGCATACTATCGAAAAATGGATCCCAGGTTCGAGTAGATGGGAATAATACACATTCAATGACGCCCAGCACATATTTTTTATTTTCACAATCTGCTATTATATACTGTCCCGAAGAAGTGGTGTTGCCCGAAGGGACAACAAATAAACCGTACAAAGCGGGTAAGATTTTTAGCTAATTATTTGGCATATTCTCGCTCCTGTTCCTTATTCCGCGCTTCCCGCCTACGCTCACCATCGCCATCATACATTTTGATGATCTCCTTGACCAGGCGACGGCTTTTAATGCATGATCCACAAATCGAGGTTGAATACCACGGCAAAGGCGAAA
The DNA here is from genome assembly GCA_965249735.1 of Saprospiraceae bacterium. GTDB lineage: Bacteria > Bacteroidota > Bacteroidia > Chitinophagales > Saprospiraceae > JANQSS01. Next base: position 20,523 of record CBDFMS010000024.1, read on the forward strand.
TCTATATGTACTTCGTCAGCCGAAGCCTTGGCGAAGGTTAGACTTCGCAGATTTAGATGCTAATGCCTAAATTCGACCTCTTAAGTTGACCGTAAAAAAATGAACCAAATTTTAAATACCACGATTCAATACTAAATTCCTGATAAAATGAAAATATATCACAATCCCAGATGTTCAAAAAGTCGAGATAGCTATAATCTATTAAAAGAACATGGAGTCGATTTTGAAGTTGTTGAATATTTAAAGACACCCTTAACTAAAAGAGAATTAAAAGCCTTATTGAAGAAATTAAATATTCCTGCAAAAGAACTCTTACGTAAAGGAGAAAAGGACTTCAAAGAAAATTTCATCGGAAAGGAACTCTCGGAAGAACAATGGATAGAAGCCATGGTGTCCTATCCAAAACTAATCGAACGACCCATCGTTGTAAAAGGAAATAAAGCTGTCATAGGCCGACCGATCGAAAACGTTACTCGTTTGCTGGGAATTTGACGATTAAATCCCTGGAAGTCAATTTATTTGATTCTTACAAGATGATTCGCAAGAAATGTCATTCGCCGGGCGTATGTCTGATGCGCTTGCCCGGGCATAAGTGGACTGAAAAAATGGATTGTATTTCGATGTTAGAAAAATATGACCGCTCTTTATTTAGAAGGGTCAACTGAATCAATACGATAAAAAAGTCACCCGCCGAAAGACTGCTATCACTCCTGCTCCTTATTCCGTGCCTCCCGTCGCCGTTCGTCGTCTTTTTCATACATTTTGATGATCTCCTTGACCAGGCGGTGGCGTACCACATCATCAGCCGTTAATTCGACGACTTCAATACCGCGAACATGGGAAAGCATTCCGATCGAGCGGCGCAGTCCGGATTTTTGATGAAAGGGTAAGTCGATCTGACTGAGGTCTCCGGTAATAATACATTTTGCCGAAGGGCCCAATCGGGTGAGAAACATTTTTATCTGAAGGGTTGTCGCGTTCTGCGCTTCATCCAGGATAATAAATGCATTGTCAAGGGTACGCCCACGCATAAAAGCCAGCGGGGCCACCTCGATGATACGCGTGGCCATATGCTGATCCAGTTTTTCACCGGGGATCATATCATCAAGCGCATCGTATAAAGGCCGTAAATACGGATCGATTTTATCTTTTAGATCACCGGGAAGGAAACCCAAACTTTCACCGGCTTCGACGGCCGGCCGGGTGAGAATTATTTTTTTAACGAGGCGCATTTTTAATGCGCGGACAGCCAGGGCGACGGCCGTATATGTTTTACCCGTTCCTGCCGGCCCTACCGCAAATACCACATCATTATTATTGGAGGCTTCGACCAGTAGTTTTTGGTTTTTGGTACGGGCGCGAATGGCTCTGCCTGTCCGGCCATGAAGGATGGTAAATCCATTATCTCCGGACATATAGGTGTCGTATGGATTGTTACCACCCAGCACATCGTTTAGGGCGTCCATGCTGACTGTGCCTTCCTGCTTCAGGATTTTGTGCATCAACTCCAGGACAGATTTGACCTCTTGTGTTTTCTTTTTTTCGCCTCTGAACCGAAGCGTGTTACCGCGAAATGAAATTTGTACCTCGGGGAAGGCGCGCTTGACGAGATTGAGTTTTGCATTGTGTTGGCCCAGAAGCTCGACAATGTCATTGCCTGGTACCGACAATAGAATCTCGCTTTGACTTTTTTTAGAAATAATTTGTTCTCTTTTAATTAATAATAATGGTCTTCTACTAAATGTAGCACTTCGTATGATTTTTGACCGGCTTACATCACAGATACACCTGTAGCTACGTTATTGTTCACATTCAGATTAGCCTTTCACTGATCTGGTGACTATTTCATAAACGATCGTCTCAAACTAGCACGCATTAAACATAAGCAAATAGTTTAATATGTATACATTTGCCGACCTTTTTTCATAAAAAATCAAAACACAACACCTATGAAATTCATGAAGCACCTTTTACCGGTATTCTTGCTCACCTTTTTACTCGCTTCCTGCGCCGAGGATGATGGACCGGGCCCTGGAAATGTTCTTCCTTCATCAAATATCACGACGCTGACATCGACCACCATATCTGCCAATGGCAGCTTTTCGGTAACGCTTTCAGCCCTTGAAGGCGATAGCCCATTGAATACCCTGACCATTCTAAAAGACGCCTCCACAGTTAGCGAAGCCGATATCACGATTGACGGTTCTGTAGCCGCAGCAAATCCTATTTTGCTATTTGGTGGTGACAAGACAAGTTTTACATATACCATCGATATTCAGACTGACCTGGGTGCCGGAGAATCGGCCACGTATTCATTTATCATCGATGCCGATAACAATGACAATACATCGGAGTCTGTCGTCATTTCGGTTGACAATACCCCACCTGTGCTCGATGTGACCGGTGGCGTCTCTGATTATTTGGCTGAGCCGGCGGCACTCATTACTATACCATTGGATGCCATGCAAGGCAGTAGCGCTCTATCAACACTCCATGTATATCAAAACGACTCGACTGTGGCTGCTGATCGCATCTCCTTTGGGGCGACGATCTGGACAGACAATCCGCGCATCCTGACCGGAGGTGAAGAGAATGGATTTATGCAGGATCTTGTTTTGGAAGCACAAATGAATGAAGACACAAGCCGGTATATGATTATCCTGGAGGATCTGTCCGGGCAAAGCGATACGGTTGCCTTTTATGTTGTGGTAGAAGATCCCGGTACGCCGGTGGACTCCATCAAGACGAATTTAATGCTTTTAAACGCCGGTGGTCCTGTTGGACAAGGCGGAGTCAATCTCATCACAGGTGAAAGCACAGGGTCGAATGACGCCGACGCGCATTTGGTTGATGAAGGCATCGATACCGATGAACCCAATGCAACAAACTGGCTTCAGAAAATTAGTGCCGGCAATGCGACTGAAACGCTGAAACTAGCAACGGGGGCAGACTATGACAACACATCCAAAAAGGAAGAAATAGAAGCCATCTTCAATGCCGGTACGGACGTGACAACATCTGATAAGCTGGTAGGAGGTGAGATCTTCGTACTGAAAACATTGACGGGAGCCTTTGTTCTTGTACGCATCGATGCGGTCAATGTGACTGTAGATGACAACACGGATAGCTATACCATCAGTGCTAAATTTTAAGAGTCACTATGAGACTACAGATGAGGCCGGAGTGTATACTTCGGCCTTTTTTTATTGGAAATGACGGCGATGAATAGATGTCAACGGCAGTTGACTCATCGTAATATTGCAATATTACTTCAGCCACTTTTTTCCGTCGAGTATTTTTCGACATTAATCGCTAAAAACCCTGACTCCGTCTCAGAAGTATGAAAAGCAAGGTACTATGTATTGCAAAGTACCTTGCGGTGGCGTATCTTTGGATTATGAAAATTGAAAACACAAAGGCTCAGATGAGAAAAGGCGTCCTCGAGATGTGCGTTTTGGGGCTGGTAGCAAAAGAAGCTGCATACCCATCTGATATGATCAATAAACTGAAGACGACAGAACTTATCGTCGTTGAAGGCACACTATATCCGTTGCTTTCCCGTTTGAAGAAATCAGGTTTCGTTGATTATTATTGGCAGGAATCGCCAGCCGGACCACCCAGAAAGTACTATCAGATTACAGATGAAGGAACAGCGTTCCTCGACGATCTAACCGGAAGTTGGAAACAACTTTCAAAAGCAGTTAATTACTCAATTAAAAAACAGGCCAAATGAACCCAACAATTAATGTAAACATTGGTGGATATCCATTCATCATTGATGAAGACGCATTTAAAAAATTACAATCTTATCTTGATATTATAGAACATCACTTTTCAACTTCTGAAGGTTGTGAAGAAATTGTCAACGATATCGAGTTGCGCTTCGCAGAATTATTAACCGAGCGTCCCAATAAGCGACCGATTGTCAATTCACGTGACGTGGACCAGGCAATAAAAATCTTAGGCACACCAGAAGAATTCGGTGCTGACGAAGATGAAGCCGTAGAAGTGGAAGAGCGCATGGAAAAAAGCTATCGACCGCGAGGAAAACGATTGTTTAGAAATCCGGACGAAAAGGTCATAGGAGGTGTATGTTCAGGATTGGCGGCCTATTTTGGAATGGCTGATCCCGTGTGGATGCGCATCATATTTTTAGTCCTTGCCTTTGGGTCAGGAGTCGGCGTATTGTTATACTTGACATTCTTGATCATCGTTCCAAAAGCGAAAACACCAATGGATAAGCTGGCTATGTATGGCCGGCCTATCAATGTAGAAAATATTGCACGTCAGGTAGAAGATGGAATTGATCACTTAACCGATCGAATCGATGAGATGAGTGATAAATGGACGTCCAAAAAAAAAAGATAAGACAGAGGCGTAAACAACGTTGTGCACACCCTGCCGGACTTTTTTAAAGAATTAAAAAATTAACCTCAACAAAGCTTTTATCATATTTTTTGTACCTGAAAAGCGTATTGCTTAGAGCAGTACATGCCTGATAGATTGAGTGCTTTTCATCCGGCTTCATGTAAAGTTGAAGCCGGATTTTTTTTGCCCTAAATTGAATCATACTGTATTTCCGATAATTGGAGATGAATTATATCGGAGTAGCAGGATGATAAAAATTCACTTTATTTCATAATTAATGTCCTCTGTTCAACCCCCTAACCCCCTTCAAAGGGGGAACAACATAAATACACACTCAACCTCAACCTCACACTCATTTTCCCCCTAACCCCCTTCGAAGGGGGAACAATGTTTTGGGTGGGGTTTGGAGGATGGTGTATGGCAATAAATATTCTGAGAGTAATGTGGGGTTTTTCAACCCCCTAACCCCCTTCAAAGGGGGAACAATGTTTGGGTGGGGTTGGAATATGTTGTGTTACGATAAATATTTGTGGAGTATTTCAAGTACCGACCAAAAAGCAATAATATGAAATGCTCCCCCTTTGAAGGGGGCAGGGGGGGTTGAGCGACAGACAAGAAATCGAAAAAGACATTTTAATAAAATGAGAGTGTTTCGAAACGGAGTTTTTGTTTAAAGTGTAATGTGGGGTTATTCAACCCCCTAACCCCCTTCAAAGGGGGAACAATGTTTTGGGTGGGGTTGAGCGACCAACAATTGTAGGATAAAAAAATTCAGCGTCAAGGTATATCAATCCAAAGCATCTAATATTTTATCACGCACAAGATCTAGTTGGAATAACACTTCACTATCACTGAATCGTAATACGGTAAACCCGATATTTTCAAGTTGCTTTGTTCGGTTTTTGTCTTTTTCCACACTCCCTTCATCCCAGTGGGTGATTCCATCAACTTCAATAATGAACAGCTTTTCTTTGCACATGAAATCGGCGATGAAGTTCAACACAGGACGTTGTCGGGTAAATGCAATTCCATTCATTTGTTTTCTTGAAAGTAAAGAGTCCCAAATACGTTTTTCAGCCTTAGTTGCATGATTTCTGAGTTGCCGCGCAAGTAATTTCAAACGGTTATTATAATGCCAATTATTGCTCCTGGATGCTTCTTGCATGATTCAATGATACGCATTTATGGGATTAATTTTAAGCAAGTATTAAATGGTGTGGTTCAACCCCCTAACCCCTTCGAAGGGGGAACAGTGTTTGGGGTGGGGTTGGAATATGGTGTGTTCCAATAAATATTATGGTAGTAGCTCAAATACCGTAAAACAAACATTAATACATCATGCTCCCCCTTTGAAGGGGGCAGGGGGGTTGAGCGACCAGCAAGAAATTGAAAAAGAGGTTTTAATAAAATGTGAGTCGTTTGAATCGGAGTGTTTGTTTGAGGAGTAAGTTGGGTTTTTCAACCCCCTAACCCCTTCGAAGGGGGAACAGTGTTTGGGGTGGGGTTGGAATATGGTGTGTTCCAATAAATATTATGGTAGTAGCTCAAATACCGTAAAACAAACATTAATACATCATGCTCCCCCTTCGAAGGGGGCCGGGGGGTTGAATCGACCAACACTATAATTATGAATAACTCATTATAAGCCAAGAACCGTATATTTATATGGGCATATTTCGCACAAATAAAAATAGTGTTCACCCATGAATTTGCACCATGAATTGAGTCATCGCCAGCACAAAGAATTCGTCCTTGCCCTCGCCAAAAAGATTGTACAAAGCAAGTCTTTACGCGATGAATTTTTTGAACTCCTGATCAACGCTGAATCTCCAATTCCACAACATGCAGGCTGGACCTTGCATCATATTTCTGATGTAGATCCTGAGGCGGTTGTTCCATATCTACATGTATTGCTGAAACACCTGGATCGACCGGCGCACGACGCAGTGAAACGCGGAATCGTCCGTGCCCTGGTGCCCATTGATATTCCGGATGACCATATCGGGCATGCTGCTGACATTTGTTTTCGGTTTTTGGAAAATGCCAAAGAAACTATCGCAGTCAAAGTCCATTCGATGAGCGTTTTATCGAATATTTGCCAAAAAATACCTGAACTCAAAGAAGAACTGGCCATGCAAATAGAAATTCAAATGCCTACAGGCTCTGCAGGATTCAAAAGTCGGGGCCGGAAGATCTTGAAAGCGATAAGGGGGTAATGAAAATGCTGGTTTTCTAATGAATATTCAATGAAGCAAATATGTGATGTCATGGGCGCACCTTGTGTCAGCTTCCATATTGGATAACGCCCATGGGAATCAATCGACTATTTCCCACCTACAATGCTCAAAAACCATTACTTTTAGTAACACAGACTTCTTGCCGTTGACGAATGAGACGGTTTGAACACGTTATTACCAGACCCCGGAACCATGTCAACTGAACCACCTGTCAAAAAACTCAAACTATCCTTCGCCATGGGTGGCGGTGTATCGTTGGGTGCATTCAGCGGATCGGCCCTGACAGAAGCATTGAAACTGCTTTTGGTAGGGGCCCTGGACGATGAAGGAAGGCGATATACCGGCATCGAATTGGACAGTATGAGCGGGGCCAGCGCCGGAGCCGTTTCGCTCTGCATTATGTTGTCGTGTCTGCTCAATTATAAGCGCTACCTCTCCTCAGAATCACCACTTCCGCACAATAAATTTCGATTGGAAGATATCGATGCCGACCTGGAAAACCAATTCGGTCCGGACTGGAAAACCAAATATCACAAACATGTAGAAGCCCTGCGATCGCTTCAGGTATCGCAACGCCTGCAAGAGCGGCTTTGGGTTGATAAACTGACCATGGAAGAGCTCATGCGGCTCGATGCATTTGATCCCATTGAAAAAGAAAGTATTTCATTGCTCGACCGAACGCTGTTGGTGGAGTTAGCCAATGACTACATCCTTTCTGACCTCGATCAAATACAGGCTGGAGACTCACATATCGTCTCGACAAGCCGATTTTTATTTGCCTGTTCCCTGACCAATTTAATTCCATTGGCTCTTGGATATCCGCAAGATCCGGAAGACGTGACCGAACCATTGGTAGGTGAATTGCAAAAAGCACACGCTTCATATAATCATAAAGAATTGCGTGTATTTGATTTTCAATTGAATCGCGAACAACAAGAAGAAAAATCCAAACTGACGAAGGCAATAACCGTCGGAAAAAATAAATCATTTCGATATCAGATTGAGGACCCGGAGACATGGTCCATGATATCTGCCACATGTCTGGCATGTGCGGCATTTCCATTTGCATTTGAACCCGTCGTGCTCAGGCGGTATAAATACGAGTATAAAATCGACACGCCGGAGGCCATGGACACAGAATTCAACGTTGTATTCGAAGCCGATTTTGAAACGGATGACAGCACAGAATATGCGCCTGTATTTCAGTCAGACTATGCCACGAAATACAATAAACGCATCGATCAGAGTGTTCCCTGGAAATCTAAAGCAAAAAAGACTGTAGAAGGCCTTGAAGAAGAAGATGATGAGAGTTTTTTATTCAGTTATATCGATGGCGGCACATTAAATAATGAGCCGATACGCGAGGCGTTCCGCCTGGCCAACTATCTCGATGCACGCGATCCGGCTCCCAAGTCAAGCTATGACCGCATTGTGATTTTTGTCGACCCGATTGTACGGACAGAACCCATCAAACACAACTCACCGGCATTTTATAAATTCAATGTAAAAAACCGACACAACCGGCTTTATACCCGAAAAAATGGCGAGTGGAATCGCCTCACATCCTATACTCAAAAATTAGTTCAGACACTCCGCGATCAAGGTGCCATAAAAGAAGAACACAAAATCAGCACCTATTTGTCATCTATTAAATTAAATCACAAACTCACCCAATTAATTGAATCGAGTCCGTTTGCTGTAGATTTTAGCATTGATTTTACGGAGACCATCCTCGAGTTTCTTCGTTACCAGGACCAACAAAATAATGACGATTTTATTAGCACATTCGATGTAAATGACCGCCTGTTCGTAGAAAATTCGATTAAAAAATATTTAATTGAGCATGACCAATTGGATGTATATGAAATGTTGGTTGAGACATTTTATGTCCTGATCGATTTGTTGCGTAAATATGAACAGGATGGAGAGACATTGGAAACCATTACGGATGAACTCAATGAGAAGATTGAAAATGAGTACAAGACCATCCTGAAAAAACTGTTGTATCATTTTATCCTGCAGGCGGTGTTGGATGCAGATGGCAAAGATCCGACTGCTATGCGTATGGCGATTACGCCGGTACGCTATGATGTATTGAATCACGATCGCATCTCACAACCCGAGACGATTGAGCTGCCCGGATCAGAATTTGAGGCCTTTGGGGGTTTTGTAAACCATGCTGCCCGGGCATTTAGCAATGAGTATGGCCGGTATTGTGCCTATAAATCATTGTCACGTGGGGATTTCCGCACCTATTTCAAACGCATCATGCATGGCGGAGAGCTACCTAAAAATGCCAGACTGATAAAAAAGAACAAAATCATTGAAATGGCGTATAGGGTGAAACTTCAAAATCTCTCGCCATTAATTAGCAAGGACAGAGCCAAACTATACTGGTCCGATATAAAATTGAAAATATACCGGTTATTAAAATTGCGAATAAATAAATCGATGTCCCCCCTTGTGTGGTCGAATACATTTATTTCAGTCGTAGCCGTCATTCTGATTGCAATATTCTCGCCCTGGTATATTCAGAAGTTTGTCGACTTTAGCGCGGCACTCATTCAATTTCCCATCATAATCGGATTGGTGGTACTGGGTATTCACCTCCTGAGCATAAGTCAAAAAAAGGGATTAAAAAAATCCTTCTACAACTATAGCCTGTCTTGCTTAAAATTAGGTGACTATATACAATTTTACACCAAAAACTTGCATTAGTGTAAAATACTTCTTATATTTACATTATGATAAATAGAGAGTTTAATAGCATTATAGATTTACTTCAGACATTTCCTGATGAGCAATCATGCACAAATCACCTTACTGAATTAAGGTGGTCTGATGAGGTGATATCGCCTTTTATATCAACTTCAAAAATTTATGTTTGTAAGAACAATAGGTACAAGTGCAAGGAGACAGGCAAGTACTTCAATGTAAAGACAGGAACGTTGTTTGATAACACAAAGATCAAACTACAAAAATGGTTTGTGGCGATTTACTTGATTACTTCTCATAAGAAAGGTATTTCATCTATTCAATTGAGTAAGGATATTGGGGTAACGCAAAAGACGGCGTGGTTTATGTTACAAAGGATAAGAGCATGTTTTGGTATAAGTGATGAAGATAAGTTGAGTGGTAAGGTAGAGATCGATGAGACTTATGTGGGTGGCAAGAATAAGAACCGTCATTTAGTGAAAAAGGTTGCTAATTCTCAAGGTAGATCAACGAAAGACAAAACGGCAGTTGTTGGGATGGTGCAGCGAGGAGGTAGGGTTATTGCTAAAAAAGTTAAAGATGTTCAGTTGAATACGATTCAAAAGTTGATTGAGTGCCATGTTACACGACATTCGATATTATATACGGATGAATATCAGGTATATAGTGCATTGCAACTCATTCACGATCATAGAAAAGTAAATCATAGTTCTGATCAATATGTAATTGGAGGTGCTCATACAAACACGATAGAAGGATTTTGGAGTCTATTTAAAAGAGGGGTTATTGGCATCTATCATTTTGTTTCAAGGAAGCACATGCAGAGGTATCTTGATGAGTTTTCATTCAGATATAATACGAGGGGTTTAGAGGAAGGACAGAGAATGAACTTCTTACTAAGTAGAAATGAAGTTAGAACAACTTACAAATCATTGATAAAAAAATAGTTATGGTAGAGATAGTTATAAACAGCGATCTTAAGAAATTGAACGGGCCGATAAAGAGTGATGTGGAATATATCATATTTAGGGCTGACTTACCAGTGTCGCCACTTAATGAACGTCGAGAGATATTTGATTTGGCACTCACATACGACGAGTTTGTTGTGATCTTGTTAAGGGAGTATGATAAGAAGAGGAAGGAGGCATTTTCAAAGGCTTCCAGACTTGAACCTATTACGAAGGGTTAGATATTTGTCACGACTTTGTGGGGTTAATTTATCTTCATCTTCCTTTGAAATAAAGGGTAAAACATTAGGCACTGGATTTGGCTGTACTAATATATACTCACCTTCTTTGAAGTTAGGGTCATTTTCGGTGATCTTGTTAAGTTCCTTGACAAAGAGATCGAACTTAGACATATTGAGGTTTTAATGAATGAAGATAGTAAAATGTTTCAATGAGAAAACAAAAGAAAGTTCCAATGGAGAAAACAGCGAAAGCACTTGCTAAAGTAGGTATAATAGCATTAGTTGATGAAGCTACTGGACATCAGTATGATCGGGAGCGATATGAATTGCAAAAGATTTTCAGGATGTACATAGGTAAGGAGTTATTACATTGGCAGAAGGAATTTCCTGATGCTTATCATAAGGAGCTATTTAGACTAAATGGATGGGATTTCACAGTTAAGGGTATAAAGAGGGAAAGGGGTGCTATTGGAAAGTGGACAAATACCTTAATATATGAGGGGTTGTCAAAAGAGGTGTTGGGAGAATTAAGGAAGTCTTCTCCAAAGGGTAAGAGGCGTTATCAGAATTTGACTAATGATACAGGTCATCCAGATTTATCTGCGCTGTTAAATCAGGTATTAGCTATTTTTGGGATATCTGATAGCATGGAAGAGGCGTGGGGTAATTTTAGAAAATTGAATGATCGGCGGAAGATGAAGAGTTTGGAATCGCCGTTTGAATTTGATAATAGGGGCTATACGGTATTTGAGGAGGTTGAGGAGCCATTGACGGAGTTCAATAAGAATTTAAAGAGGGCTTTGATAGTATTTGAAGAGGAAGAGTGAGTGGTTGATATTAAAATTGTATATTTGGAAAGCAAAATATATAGGCGTTAGTTTATTATTTGATTGTTGGAAAGTCGCTAAAATTTCATAGTCATTCAAAAGTAGACTCATCGTTTCACGGTACGAGCGTGGGGCAATGGTTTATTTTGATGACAACGGGTTTAGCGACCCCACCAACAACATTTTAAGCTTGAGTTCCACGCTTATAAAAAGATTGTTAATAGTCGGTAGGAACGTCGACGTAAAATTGTTGGAAATGTCGCTAAAAAGAATTGTAACCATTGCACTATTTGTATGCCTATCTCAAATTGTATGTAGTCAAGTAAGAGAGATTCAATGTATAGGTGAGTCTATTAGAAAGAGTGAAATATTGGTTTCTATAAGTCAAGATCAAGGCACCATATTCAGGATAGACGAAGATGAAAAGAGTATTTGGATGAGAGCCGCAACGAGATATGCGGTAGAAGAGATGGAGTGGATAATTACCGAAAATCCGACTTCTGATTTTTACAGATGTGAGGAAAAGACACGGGGTAGTAAGTATGTGATAAGGATAGTTGATAATGGTCAGGTGATGGAATTATTGACAATGACAACAAATAACGAATCTCTTCAAGTCAGGATGTCGATTGTGAGTGATAGGGAGGTTGAGAGATGATTTAGTGTAAAATAATATATAGTTACCTAAAATTATATGTCCGGTGTCGGGAGGAAATTCCTAAGGTTTCTCACTTTCGATACAATAACACGGGGAAATATATGAAGACGCTGATGGATGGGGAAGCACGCGTTCTTCCGGTACCCTACTATACAGGCAAAGCCCCGGACGAAGTCCAAAAGGTGAATGCGCCACGGGGTATTCAATTTACAGCGAAACAAAAAATTAAGAAGGGCTTCGATCATGTATTCTCCCTTCTCGAATTTGACATGAAGCCGGATATGATGTTGAATACGATTCAGTTTTATCATCGTTCATTTTTTGGGCTTAGACGCAAACTTCTATTTGAAATCGACTGTGAAGAACTTAAGAACATCGAAGGATTGGCCGATGCGGAAAAATATATCAGCCCAATTATCTACTGCGAAGCCGGAGCCGAAGGTCTCGATAATTTTGAATTATTGGATGATGCACGGCCGATGGAAGACGTTATTTTGGATCATCATAATAATATAAATCAAACGATAACGACATAAGTGTTCTTTAATATAATGTGAAATAATTTATTCGCTTAACCCTATAATACCAGCCTTATGATAGCCGATATCCATTGTCATATTTCCACCAAACCAATGTTTTTGAAAAAGCAGGATAAAAATTGCTCTGAGCAATTGGAATTTCACATTATCGGCTGCCTCGATGAAATTATAGGGGGCGATATTGTCGACTCGCAGTCTTGTATTAATCAACAGTTGGCCGGGGCTGTTTCATTTTCCATTAATCCACTATACGCCCTCGAACAGAATTTAGGCAATTCGAAGAATGTACAACTGTTGGCCCGCAATAGAAAAGTGGATGGCGACGTCATCAATGACCTGGCTGATGGATCGGAGCTTTATCATGCGCATTTACTTAAGGAAAATGATCTCATGGACGATGAAGAGCAAAATGCGGCAAGTGATCATATAAATTTAATTACGCCCACGAATAAAAAACTCATCGTCGGGAAATTAAATATTTTACGATCCATCGAAGGAACACATAGCCTGTTTGCTACAACAAATGAATATGGTGGGACATTTAATAACGCCTTTTTTGACCACGTCAAAACGCAACTGCAAACGCTATTTCCGGCTTACCTGACCATATCCCACATGCATCAAAACAATATTTTTAGTTTTTGCAATGGTATAAAAATGAGCAAGTCGGATCAGGAGCAATGGTTTCTTCCGCATGACCGGGGGTTTAAAGGATTGAATAACATCGGAAGGCGACTATTGCGACTATGTAACGACAATGATGTGGCCATTGATTTGAAACATACGAGTTTCGCCAATCGACTTGCTATTTATGAGTTTATAAGTGACAACAATATGGAGGCACCCATTGCATCACATTGTGGGGTAGCTTATATGACGTTTACAGACTACCTGGTGAATAACAAGATCAATATTAAATCACGTCGTATGTGGCCTGACCCGCTGACACCGCCCCCCGGTGATATCACAACCTGGCCAAGGTCAGTGGAGATTGAATTGAACCGCTCAAAAGGGCCGTTGAATTTATATGGAAACCCTTCTCAAATCAATTTATTTGACGAAGATATTATCGCTATTTTATCGATGGGTGGCCTTATTGGGATAAGTCTGGACCAACGTATTCTTGGTGGTACGGCCTTAAAGAATGCAAAACGGACACAGATCGACCAGATAAGCCCGGAAGATGGTAATTTTATAATTACGGACTACAACCGTATTTGCCAAAAATTAAATATTAATGTACCGCCCCTCGATCCGATGCAAATTGGATTACAGAATATGCTGGAAATTCGCGGACTTCTTCAAGACCTTTTTGAAATCCAACGTGATGTGGAAAAACATTTTAAATATTTTATTCAGACCGTCCTCTACATCCTTAAAATTGGCTATGATAATGGCGTGCCTACACCGTGGAAACATGTGAGTATGGGTTCGGATTTTGATGGCTTAATAAATGCGGTTAATTTTTGTAAAACAGCAAAAAAATACCCGACCTTAAAAAATAAGATGACAACATATTGTCTAGAAAATGAACATAAATCTTCAGTTTTGAAAAAGGTGAAGGCTGATGGAATTGATATGTTCGACCTGGTCGATCATGTAACATTCTTTAATAGCGTTCGTTTTTTTGCAGATCGCATGGGCTTGGATGCCCAGGACTTTATCGATAATACGGTTGGTGTGGGATAAGGCGTTCAGAAATTATTTGAGCCGGTTGCAATTTAACCCTTGCATTATTCAAATAAAGTATTTATATTACAAGTTGAAAGAAACAAATTAGAATTATCTGGTTTATTTCTTATAAAACATTTAGATATGAATCCGCCATACATTAGCAAGGCAAAAGTCATTGAGCTTTTGCCATCAACTCGAACTTCAAGAAATGCTAATTCTCGTTTTTAGCGGTACAGGAATGTAAGATTCTATTGTACAACATCAACATGAAAAAATAAAAACATCGAGTAGGCTGTTGAAATATTATCATCAATGGTCGGCATTTTAAGATGAAAAAATATAGTAGGCTAGCCCGGAGGCTTCAATGTTCCTTCGGGCTTCCTTTTTTTTGCGCTTAGGTGCCTGACATCAACATTTGTTTCTACTGACAATCAGGTAGTTGCGATTATTCGATTTTCTTCCCGGAAATAACCCGATCAGCTTAAAAACAGATATAGCATTTGCACGTAAATGATCTTAACGATGAGCGCTATAGGAAGCATGAGGGTAAATCCAATCACCGGTAATTTGCTTTTGGATTGATCCATACTATAGTCCAATAAGGCCGGCTGATGAGAAGCCATGCCCATGAGTACGCTAAAAGGTATTTTAAATAATTTGTAACCGAGTACAAGCGATACCGAAGCCGAAATGAAACTGATGGCGGCGCTTGACAATCCGATCCAAATGCTCGAAGGTTTACCAATGGTCGTAATAAATGTATGACCCGCATTGATTCCGATGCCGGCAAGAAGAAGTGCAAGGCCAAATTGCTTGAACGTATCATTGACGCCGTGCGGTACCGTCCAGACCATAGAGCCTGTGCGTCGTAATGAACCCAGGATCAGGGCGACCAACATAGGCCCTCCGGCATAACCTAAGCGAAAGTTGATGCCGCCCGGTAATTGAAAATTGATCATACCCACGAACAAACCCAGGGCAAGTCCCAGTCCAAAAGTCAATAAGTTGACCTTGCCCAGCGATTCAAATGAATCCCCCAGTATTTTGGACAACTTGGGCATGTTTTCTTTTTTTGTAACGAAGCGAACCATATCGCCCAACTCAAGAATGGTTTTGGCCGATGGCAACAATTCCAGATCTCCACGCTGGATTCGGGTGATGATGGCAGAAAACTGCTCATGAATATTGAGTGACGATATAGGCTGTCCCGCCACTTCGGGATTGGTAACAAAAAAACGTTTGGATGAATATTCACTCTGATCCCCGGAAATATCCTCATCCAATAATTCTCCCAAAACTTTGGCTACCTCATAAACATCCGGGCGACTCCCGGTCAAGATGACTTTATCCCCTGTTTTCAGTACCGTATCCCACGTGCTGAGTATGGTTTCATCTTTTCGCACAATACGCCCAAAAATGATGTGTTTACCGAGTGCTTGTCTTATATCGCGGATGGTTTTACCGGCCAACGCTACATCTCCAACAAGGATGCTGTTGTATACAATATCCTTTTTTACCGGGTATTTTCCCTGCAACTTCTGTTCGTCCTCATCAAAATCAATCCGAAGTATTTTTTTGATGAAAATCAATGCAAGTAGCGTGCCTGCCACCCCTACAGGATAGGCGATAGAATAGGCCGCTACGGCATCGTCACTCTGCATGTTTTTAATCGACATACCATTTGCCGAGGAGTCGATGAGATCGATCAAACCGGCAAGAGCGGCTGTGTTGGTCGTTGCGCCTGCATAAAGTCCAGCTGTAGTTTGTGGATCGAATAGACATAAATAATGGAGACCGGCAGCAATCGAAACGGTGACAGTCAGCATGAATAAGATCAACCCGATATCCCGGATACCATTTTGCTTGATACTATTGAAAAAGGTTGGAGCAGATGAGAGTCCAATGGCATAGATGAAAATGGCCAGACCAAAGTAAATGACGAACTCAGGGATGTGCATTTCAGGGTTGAGCCCACCTAGAAACAAGCCCACAAAGAGAACAGCGGCCGTACTCAACTTAAATCCCCGCACCGATATCATACCGAAACCATAGCCGACTGCTATCGTAAAAAACAGGAGTAAAAGCGGATTATCTATAAATGCCTGAATCATGAATTCGAATTAACAAGGCGCAAAGGTAGAAGTTCAATTGAATTCAGTTAGAACAAGCGACCTACAATTACGCTGCATGTCGAGTCCGATGCTGTCCGCAATACATCTATATTTAGCTATTCATCATCAAGACCATATCATTCAAACCCCTAAGGCTTGTTGAACGAGCCAATAAACATATGGCCATGAGATTAGAAACAGACCGATTGATATTGCGTGAATGGCAAGAGAAAAGCGATCTCAAGCCGATGATTGACTTCTACACAGACCCAAAAACGGCGAAATATGTAGGAGGGCCAAAACAACCTGAAGAAATTTGGCGGTTGATGGCCACCTATATCGGGCACTTTACATTGCGGGGATATGGTTATTGGGCACTCGAAGAAAAGCAGAGTCGGTCGTTTGCCGGGGCAGTTGGCCTTTGGCAGTCACCGGAATGGCCTGAACTTGAACTAGGATATTGGATCTTACCTCATATGCAAGGGCGGGGATTTGCAACAGAAGCAAGCCTCCGTTGTCTGGAATTTGCATTTCATGAATTGAAAGTCGAAACCCTGGTCAGCTATATTGCTGAAGACAATTTATCGTCAAAAGCGGTGGCCAAAAAATTAGGAGCCTATTTTGATGGAACGGTAGAATTAGCCCATTACGGAATACATGAAGTGTATCGTTATCCCGGCGCTAAGCGTGATTAATTGTTTTCCTTCATCCAAACATCCCGTTGAGGGAAAGGAATTTCTACGCCATGCTCACGTAGTTTTTTAAATACTCTTTTCCGGGCATCACTCTTTACTTTTTCGATTAAAATAAACTCGCGAGAAAAGAAGTAAAGTTTAAAATCTACGGAAGATTCGCCGTAGGACATCAGTTGAACAGTAGGTGCCGGGGATTTGCGGATAGACGGCTGCTCATTGGCACATTCTAAGAGCAGGCGCTCGACCTCATCAATATCGGACTTATACGAGACCCCGACATCGATATCAAATCGTGCAGGTCGCTTATTGTGACTCCAATTGGTCACACTATTGCTGACGAGGATGGAATTAGGAATGATGATCATGACGTCATCGCGGGTGATCACCTCTGTAGTTCGTAATCCGATGCGATGCACCGTCGCAAATAGACCGTTGACATCGAGCGCATCCCCAACACTCACTCCACCTTCAAACAGTAAAATGATGCCGGACAGGAAGTCATTGAAAATCTGTTGAAGACCGAAACCAATGCCCACCAATAGGGCACCTGAGCCCACCATTAATCCGGTCAAACCAATACCAAGCCCTTTAAGAATGACTAGTAAGGCGAAAACGTAGATCAGGTATTTGATGATCTGAAAGACAGCTACCTGTCTGCCGCTATCCAAATGCTTTTGTTGAAAAAAGCGCCTTAATATCTTGTGAATGATCCAGACGACAACCCGCGCAATGATGATTGTGAGAATGAGCAACACAATCGAAAAAACCGTGATCCTGAGTGATCCGTAGCTGAATATTTCCGTGTTCAAAAATGATTCCATGTGGTCGGCTATCTTACAATTTCGCGTCTGCCTTGGATCGTGAAAATACGAAGCTTAACCAACTTGGACCATAAAATCACCTGACATATCATGTTCTGCCAATGAATTTATCCAAACACGTACTTTGTCTAATTTAGTCGATCTTTGATTTTTATATAAGAACATAAACTATGGAAGAACAAGAACCAATTATAATTTCTCAGACCGTCGCCATTCTGGTAGACGGAAACAATATCGAAATCGGCTTGCAAACGCTTACCGGCGAGTCCAATGCATTGCTGGATTTTGATTCAATTATTCCCAAATTACTGGACAGCCGGGGCTTAAGTCGGTTGATCTATTTTCGTGAAGGCAAAAAAATTTCTTCAAAATTGGCAGATCGATTGCTGAGTCACTATCACGGCTCTGTCGTGCCATGTCACAAAAGTGCAGACATACCACTGACGATAAATGCAACTCAAATCGCCCGAAAAGTAGACACCATCGTTATTCTTTCCGGTGATTCCGACTATATCGAATTGGTACGACACCTGAAAGGGGAAGGCGTACGCGTAGAGATCGCATCATTGGAGCATACGACCGCACAAATTCTAATTGATGAGTCCGACCACTTTACACCGATTACAGCGGAGGATTGTTATATCCTAAAACCGAGTAGGGGGAGAAAGCCGGGTCGTAAATCAAAATCCCGATAAAGGCTAGTTAACCCGCACTTTTGGCTCTTTTTAAATGGATCAACATTTCAATAATGAATACAAGGGCGATGATAAATTCGTCGTCTTCTCCTTCCTGAATGGCCAGGCCATACAGATCACGAACAGCTAATACTTTTCTCGAAATTTTGGCTATCTCGACACCATTTTTCATAATCGTAAACGCCCGGCGAAAATATTGTCCCTTGATTTCGTAATCCTCATCTTCAACAGTACTGATCGATAATTTTATCTTAAAAAATTGTTTGGATTTAATCTCGGCATATACTTCGCCATAATAAATAATTTTAAAACTGATCAAAAAAGGAGAATAATTACGTTTGATCGTGAATACCTCTTTCCCGTCTGCATCATACAATTTGACTGTTCTGATAAAGAAAGATCGACGGGCGCGGTAAATTATTTCGTCGTCGTACCGTATCTCATATGTGCGAGAAAAGAAATGCTTGAGCGATATGGTGTATATATTAAAATCCACTTGATTGGAAAACTCCGGACGCTATGTAAAAGTAAGAAACTTAAAAAAGAAAGGCACCCTGATTCAGGTGCCTTTCTTTTTTATTGACAAATGCCTACTGTTTTGGAGAATAGCTCAGATCACTTCGTATCCAGCCATTATACGTTCTAAATTCTGATGTTGCATTCATGATATCATCAATTAATGGACCATAGTCTTCTCCGAAGGCTTCGTGCGTCTTCGTTACAAGTTCTGCCATGTGTGCAGGGTCTTTGGCTGAAATAGCTACCAGGAAGTAATCGCCTAGGCCACCAAATCCTTTTCGATATACCCGGTAATGCATGGGCGAATTATGACTGGCGTGATACTCTTTTACAGCCATCGCCGCTTTTGTGAGGGCTTTATAATTTGCCGGCGTAACATGATGCTCATAGTAGGTTCTATACGGCGTACCCTCCTGTGTTTGTGACATTCCTTCCGGCATGTAAGACAAATCATGATCCAGTGTGATCGTATAAGAGCCGTGTTTATCGTAACATTTATCCATACGATTGAAGAGGTCACCTAATTGGTCGCTGCCCATTTTTTCAGCCAGGGTTGAAAAATAACTTTTGTCCAGGTCGGCCATTTTGTCGATCGGGGTGACATAGAGATAACGGAAGCCCTCCGATTGAGCACATAAATATTTTACTTCCGGAATTTCATGCTTAGTCAATTCTGCGATTAACTCTTTGGCAATCGATTCGTATTCTTTGGCCATATTTGGCTTGACTACGTCTTCGTGAACACTATACATTTGACTGCTAGCCTTTTTTTCCTGAGCGACACTTATACCCACTATAAGAAATAGCGAGATCAGTGTTAATAAAGATGCTTTTAATGCTTTCATTTGATTTATTTTAATGTTGAATAATTGTTTACTCATTTATAATTTTAATCGTTCATCTCATCTTGGTCATTGCAAGAATCAATCTAATTACGATCAAACGTAGGGTGGGTTAGCATGGATTAACGAACACAAACCAATCACTATGATATTAAATTAATTTAAATATAGTGAAGGGCAAGAAGGGAAGCCTAAACTATCAAGGGCAAACAAATATAAGGTATTTTAAGAACATCTGAAAGAAGTAGCTGAGATGTTGATATAGAAAGTACGTATCCCGTCACCTGCCCCAAATCTCACAAAAAACATGTAAATTGAAAGCGAGAAGTTTGCTGCCGGAATAGATAATACCTAAAGAGGGACTTGCGATGAAAACAATAAAATATGCGACCTGGATTATGTTAGGAATGTACCTGGTTTTTGGAATCGTCCAACTTGTTACCCTTAATCGTTCGGGTCTCGATCCTGCCGGCATGGGGACGGCATCGGCATTTGTCTTCATTTTATTGGCCTACACGATAATCGTCGGACTCCTGAGTTTAATAAAGGCGAAATGGATGCAGATTACTGTCTTTTTTCTTTTACTTATACCGATGCTCTTGTTTTTGATTGGCTTTGTAAAGCAAAATATGCTGTATTAATCACAAGTAATTCAACGCATAGAAAAGTCATTCCTAAGCTGAAGGGCTTGTCGAACATGGGCGATATGATGATTCGAGTGCCAGGCATAATGGCCGATGACTTCAGCCATACTAAATTCTTTACCTGAATCAGGATGTATAAAACTACGCTGAAGTTGTTCTGCTGATAAACTTCTTAATAAGCCCACGATTTTTGCGTGTAGATATTTGAGCAGATTTAATGTATTGGACAGATCATCGTCAAGTGCGTCGCTAAGTAAGGCCCATCGATCTTCAAAATATGGTCGGATCGTAGGTGTATCTTCTGTCAGCGCTAATTTAATTCGAATAAGGAAATTCATATGACTGTCGGCGCAATGATGAACGACTTGCTTTACTTTCCATCCATCGGGCCGATAAATAAAATTTAATTGTTCTGCAGTGAGATTGCTGGTTAAATCATGCATGGTGGTCGGGAATTCGGCTATTGTGTCAATCCACTGTTCTGTCAGTTGATCAGAGATGAGGGCCGGCTTGCGGTATGGCCCTATGGGATATTTGAGTTTATGTAATTCTCTTGTTCGCATGATTTCGTATGTAAAGAATTAAACCGCAACTTGGTGTAATTGTTGCAGTTTCTTCATTATTTCTTATTGATATCATTGCCAGGACAATCTATGTGTATCCGAGATATTGCATTTATGATTAAAAAAGTTTACATTTAAAGAGAGAATAGGCCAAAGTAAAATAATTAATTGAGCATTGAAGTTACACGACCTCTTACTGATTAATGAGAATAGTCAAGAAAAGACAATCACCCTATCACCCATTAATTAATTGGTGCAAATTGTAAATCTCGTCACGTCAAAAAAAATCAAGAAAATGAAACAAGTAAAATGTATCAATTATTTTATAATATCCTTTTTGGCACTGTTCGTACTAGAAAGCTGTAGTATCTTTTCACCTGTATTAGATCCTGGGGTTGGTGGTATCTTTCAAGATACGACCCAAGTACTAAGTTTAAGTGAGGAGAATATTGAAGACGATATCATGGCATACGTGTTGACTGATGACGCTATCCTCTATGTGGCACCTGCACATGAAAAAGAAGTCCAACAGGCACTTGGGGCTGAAATCAAAGATAATGTCTGGACATATAAAAATGATCTGGGTGTTGTACAGCATCGACCACGAAAAGACCTGGATGCTGATCAGTATTGGAATCAGGTCGCAACAATAAAATGGACGAAAATAAAAGGTTACCGATGTGAAGAAAAACCAAAAGGATTTTTTCTGCCTGTGCATGATGTCAGAAGTGACAGAAATAAGGCAAAGCTGGTTTATGAAACGCAAGCAAAGGGCAACTGGTGCATCTATAGAAAATATGACTATTGCAATCTCGTGTGGAAGGATACAAAAGGAACGTATATTAAGTTAAGAAATGGCAAAGTGCTAAAAAGAAATGGCAAGGTGGTGCGAATTCAGACTACAGTTAAATTGATGTCCTGTGTACGAAACTAACTTCTAAATTTTTTTACTTATTATTTACGATTTTTTTTCCAATGAACCGAATGACAGAGGCTTTCCCAATATGATATAGTCCTTCATCCAGTTGAATGACTTCTTCTTTAAGGACGATAGACTTAAAATCCGGAAAAAGCTGCTGGATTTCGACGACGGTCAAAAGCATGTCAATATCTTTTGGTCCTCCGGCTGTTGGATTTTCTTTCTGAAACCGAATATGATTTTTACTAAAGACTTCCAGAATAAGATGGCCGCCCGGCTTGAGTAATTTGGCTAAACGTTGATAATATTTAAATTTTTGATCAAGCGGAAAATGAACATAGATCAAAGCCATCACGTCAAACGAATCCTGATCGAAATCCAGAGCACTCAATTCACCAACGATATAATTGATCTCCACATCGTGTCTATCAGCTAACTGCATGGCCTTCTTTTTCCCTTCAACGCTTTGATCAAAGGCCGTGACTTCCAGCCCGTATTGAGCGGCCCCAACTGCATTTCTACCTTCGCCTTCAGCAGGCAGCAAGATGTTGCCGGAGGGACGAAGATGATTTAATGATTCAACAAAAAACACATTGGGTGATGTGCCGTAGACGTACTCCGGTTGTTGATATCGTTCGTCCCAAAAAGTTGTCATGGGGCGCTCACAGATTCAGTGAAGTCATTTTGAATGTTATGATGAGTGCCATAAATGGTAGCTGCTATAGCAACGACTATGGGCATGAAGATCGGACCGACCAGGGGAATAAATATTAACCCACTTGCCAGTACACCCAGGGCGGTGGACGCGCCGACGTGTTGCCGAATAATCAATTGACTTTCTTTTATAGGTTTTTCAAATTGCTCATTATAATTATCTAAAAAAGCAAATCCCAAAAAATAGGCATAAACAAAAAACATAACAAATGAAGTGAGATCTGAGACCCCAACGATGGACAGACAGATATAAATGATTAAGTGTGCGATAGCAGCTTGTATAAAATTCCTAACCATCACGATGATCATGCGTTTTTCGGCCTCCACAAAATCTCGAAATGTGATATTGTTATCGCCATTTGTGAGAATTGAAAATGTTTTTACCGTAAAAGAGAAAATAATGACTTCCATAAAAATAATCAGTAAGTATTTTGACCCTCCGGTAAATAGTGCGGATTTACCTTCTTCCTTTACACCCTTTGTCAATTCATCCATGTCAAGACCAAGGCCTGCTAGAGCCACATCTTCATTTACAACGTCAGCAACAAACTGTCCGATATCCTTGAATAAGTAGTAGGTAAATAGAATGGATATAATGATAGAAAATGTTGCTACCCATTTATTATCCAGAATACCCCGCCACAGCTTGTTTTTGACAATAAAAGGCGTGGTCTCTTTCATGGCCTGAAAGCTATCCAAAACCTGGGGTACAAAATCCTTAAAGTTGAATTGCTTGAGCATAATGGAGAAAAATCGGTTACCGAAAGATACAGAAAAATACAAGCAGGAGCCGGGGAAGTCCAATCATATCAAATTCCGGTTCCAGGTCAATCGCTGTCCACGATTTGCTTGACCCGACCAACTTCACCTGTTTCGAGCTGTACTTTTATACCATGAGGATGATTAGCGGACTTCGTTAGAATCCGGGAGATGAAGCCGGCTGTTAGACTGCCATTTCGTTGATTTTCTTTTTCAACAATTTCGACTTGTTGTCCTACTTTGACATTGCTTCTTTTTCTACCGTCAGACATATTCGAATCAATAATTTTTAATGACTAAAAAGAGTATATCCTTCTTTTTATTAAATTTCAGTCACGCGCACTTTTTTCTTTTTCAACTTCGTATTATCGACAAGTTTTATGGCTTGCTTCACTTTCGAAGATGCCACCGCTACAAATGCACAATCTTGTTTAAGTTCGATCACACCTATTTGATCTCGTTTGAGTTTTCCTTGTTTGCAAAAGATCCCCGTGATATCACCTTTCGAAATTTTATCCCGACGTCCACCAGAAATGAACAAGGTTTTCCAATGTGGGTCTGGAGGATTTAATGCAGGAAGAACTTCTTCTGTGTCCGGTGTGTCGATGAAGTCGGGTAATTGTTCTTGTTCCCATTGGATGATGTAGGCCGTTCCATCACTATGCATTCTTGCCGTTCTTCCATTTCTGTGGGTAAATTCATGACTACGCATGGGAAGATGATAATGGATAATAAATTTTATCTCAGGTATATCGATCCCCCGGGCGGCTAAATCGGTGGCCACGATGAGTCTATGACTTCCATTGCGAAATTTAATTAAAGATCGCTCTCTCTCTTTTTGGTCCATGTCTCCATGGAAACATCCATGATTGATATGATTATCTGTAAGAAATTGACTTACGCGTTGAATGGAATCTTTAAAATTACAAAATATTATTCCGGGTTGAGTCCCCAGATGACAGAGCAAATTGACCAGCGTATTCAATTTATCTTTTGTTGGAGAGATAACCCGTTTAATATTAAGTTTGGATGTGTCGTCTTCCGAATAATTAATATTAATAGGTGATTCATTTAAACCAACGAATTTTGGAATTTCTACTTCGTTTGTAGCTGATGTTAGTATTCGCTTTTTAATATTGGGAAGCGCTTCGACAATTTCTTGCATTTCTTTTTCAAATCCCACTTCAAGGGATTTATCAAATTCATCAAAAACCAGATAATTAATATCTTCTGTAGTAAATGTTGATCGTCGTATATGATCCGCCACACGCCCCGGTGTTCCGATTAGTATGGCCGGCCGGTGACGCAGGTCCATTTTATCTTTTGATATTGGTCGCCCGCCATAGACAACATTGGTCTTATAACCTGAGCCCATCTCCCGTGTCACCTGTTCAATTTGAATGGCTAATTCCCTGGAAGGGACAAGAACTAAAGCCTGGACTTCAGCGCACGCAGGATTTAACTCCGCGACAACAGGTAGTAAAAAAGCAAAGGTTTTGCCGGTGCCTGTGGGGGAGACTAAGACAACATCCGGACTGGAGTGAATAGCCAGTTTGGCTTCTTCCTGCATCGGATTGAGTTGGCTTATACCCAACTTGCTTAGAATACTCTTTTGATTTTTGATAGCCCTTGACATGACGCAAAGGTACAGGCTGGAAACAGATAATTAAATACGAGGTCTGGCCATTCGTTTTCTACGAATGATGACGTATTCTATTACAACCGGTTAACGGAAATTATTCTTCAGGAGATTTGGATTCTTCTTTTGTAGCATCAGCATCAGCATCAACTTCAGGTTCAGCCGGTGGCGCCGGGGGGGCTTCCACAACAGGTTCGGCTACATATAGTCTGACATTGATCGCATTCGCTCCTTTTGGTCCCATCTCGACTTCAAAAGTTACTTTATCATTTTCTCGGAGTTGGGTATCGGTGTTGTTGGCATGGACAAAGACACTTTCCTGGGAGTCCAGGTCTGTTATAAAGCCATATCCTTTTTCATCATTGAAAAATTTCACCTTGCCGGTGCGAATGGTCTCGATAAATATATCTTCTTTTGGAGGTACACTGATGACAATGTCTTCTAATTTGATCTTGATTTTTTTAGCGGGGTCCGGAGGTGTACTGGTGAGGTTGCCGTTCTCATCGACATACATAAGCATATCTTCGAACTTCTTGGTACCCTGTTCAGCTTTTTCCAGTTTACGCTGCTCACGGCGTTCTAGTTTTTCTTGCTTCTTTTTTCTACGTTTTTTTTCTTTTTCTTTTTTGTTAAACGAATCTTGTGATTTGGCCATATGTGATTTTTTGTAATATAATATCCTTAATTGGATTTAATAAAATAATGGTGAAGGAATCGATATCGAAAGTTTACACCATTCTTATCATAACCCAGCCAAGAGCGATAAAGTTACTAAAATTACTAAAACTTATAGGGAAATCTGAGAAAGTGGCTTCACTATTTGAAGCGTCTAATGGACATTAATTACTAGAAAATTGATGTCATTCCCGTTCCTAATTGGCTGCAAATGCTTCAGCGGTTTTCCAGACCCGGAACAAATTTTTATAGCAGATTTTCTCTATGTCCTCAGCTGTATATCCGCGCTTCAATAATTCACTTATGAGATTGGGATATTGGGAGACATCTTTTAATCCCGTTGGCAAGGAATCACCGACACCATCAAAATCAGAGCCAAAGCCCACGTGATCCACACCTGCCAGGGATACAACAAGGTCAATATGGTTGGCTACCATCTGAACATCTGAAAAGGCTTTGGGATTTTCTTTCTGAAATTTTTTCAGGAGCGGTTTAGCAGCTTCATCATCTTCTGATAAGTTGTGGTCCTCAAGCATTTGATTCATTTTTTCCCGTAGTTGGTCACGCTGGTCGGCCACCCGTTTGTCCAAAAATGTAGAGCCAAAATTGATCATGATCACACCATTATTTTCTTTCATTGCGCGGATCATATCATCATGCATATTTCGTTCAAATCCGGGCGTATATTTTCGCGCCGATGAATGCGAAGCGATAACAGGGACCTTGGTCAATCGCATGACCTGGTAAAAGGTGCTATCGGATACATGAGAAATATCAACCATGATACCTTGCCGATTCATTTCTTTTACAACTTCTATTCCATATGGACTCAATCCATTCCAGGCCTTATTTGGGTCATAAGATGAATCGCAAATAAGATTCTTTTTTGAGTGCGTCAGTGTAATGTAACTGATGCCTCTGTTTTTGAAATAGGCAATATTTTTCAGATCGTCCTCTAAACCTGACCCGTTTTCCATTCCCATTGGTAAAGCAATTTTCCCGGCTTTAAAAATGCGTTCAACATCATCTGCCCAATGTGCAATTTCAAATTTTTCAGGATGTTCCTGACAAATTCCTTCTATCATATTGATTAATGAGTCCGCCAATTTTTTTGAACTGCCCGGGTCATCCTGATATCGGGCCGGAAGAAAAACAGACATAAACGGGGCATCAAGACCACCTTCTTTCGAGCGCACATAATCAAAGTCACCCTTTGAAGATTCGATTGGTATTTTCAAAAACTCGCGTTCGAATCTGAAATTAATTACACGCAGGCGATATGGTAAATCGACATGTCCGTCAGTAATGATATACGTATGTGCTAAGGTATTGGCATAGGCATCTCGAGCTTCATTATCGGTCAGATAATTTGCCGGAGGCGATACTTGTGAAGTCTTGCAGCTTAGTAATCCTGCAATAAGAATGAAACACCACAGATGAAATGATTTCATACGCTTCAATGCTCTTTTTTCAATTGGAATGTGTGAAGATACAGTTTTGTGCCAGTCAACTTTGACTCTTGAGAATGAGCAATAGAATAAGTGGTTTTCGAATAGTTTAACTCAGCTTCTTTTTATCAATGCGTGGAATGATCGCATTTTGTACTTCCACGCGATCCATTCAGACACGAAGTCGAATCTCAATCCCAGTTTCTTGTTGTAGACATGGAATATTATTGTGCCCTTCCAGGCCGCTGTCAAGAATCATGGTCAACCGATAGAATGATGTTAATCAATCTTTTACATTTCAAAATGGGCTAACTTTTTCGTCAAATATTAACGCAAAAATAATTCTATGCTACACACCCGAAACATCAGAATAGCAATTCTGTACGCCCTCTTCCTTTTGACGATTAATTGCCAGGCTAACATTGTGGACGTCTATGTCTACAACACGGAATTTAGTATCAATCCGGCAGGGTTTCCTGTAGTGGCAGCAACCATCGTTGAAGGGGATACAATTCGCTGGGTATGGGCGCAAGGAGGTCATACGACAACTGCCGTTACCGGAAGTTCTGAGCAATGGGATCAACCCATAAATTCTTCCAATACGGAGTACATGCGGCAATTCAATACAACAGGCGTATTTTGGTATTACTGTATTCCTCATGGTACGGATAATGGAGACGGTACCGCCAGCGGTATGGCCAGTACCATTACCGTACTCGCTGCCGGCTCAGGTGCCTGTTGTCTGCCCAATGGTATGTGTATTACCACAGATGAGGGTGATTGTATTGCTCAAAGTGGATCATTTTCCGGTGTCGGTACATCATGCGATACGACATACTGTGAGATATCCCTGGAATTGGAGGCAACCCAGGACAATATTCTATATGAAGACGTTTCAGGAAGTGTCAGCAACGGAATGGGTAAATATTTATACAGTGGTAATGGTAGTATTGGAAAACGTAGAAGTGTCATGAAATTTGACCTGAGTGGTATTCCTGAAGACGCTGAAATAACGGAGGCAGAACTTAAATTATACTGTAATTCTTCCGCCGGAAGTGCCTATCCTGTAACTGTACAAAAACTGCTTCAGGATTGGGGAGAAGGGGCTTCAGATGCAAACGGGAATGAAGGATCGGGTGCATCGGCTACCTCTGGTGACGCCACCTGGCTTCATACGTTTTACGACACAGCTATGTGGACTGTAGCCGGAGGGACCTACTCATCTGCCATCAGTGCCGTGACCCAAGTCGATGCGGCAAGTGTTGATTTCTCCTGGGATTCTACTCAAATGATCAATGATATCCTAAGTTGGATAGATGATCCGGATCAAAATTTTGGATGGATCGTTCGTGGAGATGAGAATTCCGTCGACAACACCAAGCGGTTTTCGAGTCTTCAGGCTAGTGTAGCCGCAGAGCATCCGCGACTTTCGATCGAATTTGTGGTAGCACCCACAGGTGCATGCTATATGCCCGATGGTTCATGTGAAGAACTTACCGGAACACAATGTGGAGACGCAGGTGGAGATTATCAAGGTGATGGTACCGAATGCGTTGACGTCTCTTGCGAGATACCTTTAACACCCTACCTTGATGCGCTGCCATTACCGGGCGTTGCAGTCCCGGAGTCTGGAACAGCAGGTGGTCGTGCGCACTATCGTATGACCATGAATGAGGTTTTTCAAAAGCTGCACAATGAGCTTCCACCTACGCGTGTTTGGGGATACAATGGTGGCTATCCCGGGCCGACAATTGAAGCCCGCCGCGATTCACTGGTAACTGTTCAATGGGTGAATGATATCCGGGTGTTTGAAACCCAGCAATTGCGCACAGAACATGTCCTTGCCGTGGATACCTGCCTGCACGGACCAAATATGTCGGGTGTAGTGCCGGTCACCGTTACCCACTTGCACGGAGGAAAGGTGCCCCAGGGAAGTGACGGATACCCTGAAGCTGTATTCCCACCCGGGGATTCATCAGGGATCTATTACTATCCAAATATCCAGCCTGCCGGAATCTTATGGTATCACGATCATGCCTTAGGCATCACCAGATTAAATGTTATGATGGGACTTGCCGGATATTATCTGCTCCGCGATGAAAATGAAGATTCCCTGGGCCTTCCTTCAGGTGAATACGAAGTTCCACTTGCCATCCAGGATAAGTCGTTCAATGCAGATGGATCGATAAAGTATCCTGTTGAATTTGAGGATCATTTTTTTGGTGATAAAATTCTTGTCAATGGCAAGGTTTGGCCTTATTTGAATGTGAAACAAGGACAATACCGATTCCGCATGCTCAATGGAAGTAATTCGAGAGCATACACGATTAGCTTATCCAATAATGCACCCATGACGCAAATTGGTGTCGAATTGGGATTAATGGAAACACCGGTAGTACTGGACTCCATAACTATGCTACCTGGCGAACGGGCAGATATTATTATCGATTTTTCTTCCTATCCCTCGGGCACCGAAATTATTCTAACAAATAGTGCACCGGCCCCATTTCCTGGATTTGCAGGAGTAGGCGTGATACCAAACATCATGAAATTCATCGTCCAGGATGAAGCCGGATTTACAATGACCATTCCTGATACGCTGGCAGAAGTGGAAGTATTGGATAGTGTTGATGCTGTAGAAGAAAGACTCTTTGAACTCGTGCTGGGGACCGGACCACCTTGCGATGGTCCATCACATTCGGCATGGACGATTAATGGATTGTTGTGGGATACGATTACAAAATTTCCGGTTTTTGGAACAACCGAAATCTGGACCTGGCACAATCAATCGGGCATCAGTCACCCGATGCATATGCACCTCATTTCATTTCAGGTACTGGATCGCCAGGCACTCGACGGGGTTACCGGCCTACCGGTAGGACCGCTCATTCCACCTGGACCACATGAACGAGGATGGAAAGACACAGCGAATAGTCCTCCCGGTTTCAGAACCCGCGTCATCACCCGTTTTGGAGGATTCACCGGCAAGTTTAGTTATCACTGTCACATATTGGAACATGAAGACCATGAAATGATGCGGCAGTTTGAGGTACGACCGTATACGCTGGTTACGAATACAAATCCATCCGGTGTCGGATCATTTTCTTTTGCCCTGGATTGTGCTCTAGATGGCGATACCATTTTGTTTGCAGAAAATATAGCCGGTGATACGATAAGCTTGTCAGATACGATCAGTCTTTCCAAAGACCTGCTCATTTGGAATACCCACATGGATCAGATCTTCATCAATGGAAGCGGAATTGACCATCTTTTCACCGTCTCTGCTGGAACAGAAATTACCATGAGGAATCTATCACTCATTTCAGGTAATGGAGATTCCGGAAGGTCAATGATCAACTATGGAGATTTGACATTGGAGAACATCGATATTAATGATAATAATATGCCGCCGGACACAGCCGCAGAATTTATTAATGCCGGTAATTTAACCATATTGGGAGATGTTCAGTTTTTATGCCCAACAGCTGATTCCGTTCCATCACATCTATTTGTAAGGAATGACAGTGGATCAATTCTTGTTCCATCAGGAGCACACCTTCACATTGATATGAATCTTGAAAATGTTAACGGTGGCGATATTAAAAATGATGGAGTCATAGAAATAACGGGAGAATATTTTAATGAAACCGGAGCAACGCTTTCAAGCACACTCTCTTCTGTTTTAACCATAAAAGGGAATCAAATTAATATCCCATTTAATTCCAATAGTAGTAGGAATAATCCGTCCAATTCAGATAATATAAATAAAACGTATAATAATTGGAGTGATGAAAAAGAAGGACAATAAGTAATTATTGTTTAATCGATAATAAAAGACAAATTAATAGTGGTGCTCTCTAATTGACGTTGTCGTCTTTTAGAGAGCACCATAAAACATCTTTATTTCGTAATGATAAGTCGTTGAGTTTTCAAATGAGCTCCTTTCACTTGAATATTTAGTAGATAAACACCGTTGTTTAGTTTGTCAAGTGGAACTTCAACGAGAGCTGCATGGTCAACATCAAAGTAATAACGCGTAATAGGAACACCCTGAATATTGTAGACCAAAAGCGAACCCCCTTCACCCATGAATTGACTTAAATCCATATATAAGTTATTTGAAGCCGGATTAGGATAGACTAATACCTCACGAGTATCCGTATTTACTGGAGCCTTTTCTTCGTCAGTTACAACATTGACCGGATCCAAAGGAGTCTCATCAACAATAGCCGGATCTATAGATTCCCCCCGTGCTGGATTTGGACATCCCGTTATCACAATATCGTCTATGAATATCTTATCACCATTGCCGGACGCATCACATCGGAGTCTCAAACGCGTATTACTTGTAAAGCTGCTGGTAATATCGACGGATTCGTCGTATCTGGTTTTATTGTCAAAGTCTGTATCCCTCACCCATGATTGGACAACAGAATAACTGGAACCACCGTCAGTTGATAATTCGAGCATAAAATCTTCGTTGACTTCCATGCTAACCGGATAAAATGAAAACTCAAATTTAATTGTGGAGTAATTCGAAAGATCAAGGACATCGCTGATCATAGATGATGAATTACCGGAATTATCCCGAATTCGTATACTATAACTACCCGTGTTGGGATATCGACTTCTTCTGGAACAGTCACTTCCACCATCATTCCAATTTCCAAAGTTGGATTCAAATCCGTCGGAAATGATTATCGGACAATCATCACATCCGGGTGATGCATCAGGGTTACATGGGTCATTGTCATCTGGATCCGCACCTGTACAATAACCATCATTGTCATTGTCTACATACGTTCCTATGCAAGTACAATTCGCATCGTACAGGTCATTAATCGTACAGGAATCCAAATCATCGCAGGCCGTACCCATCAAGCTATCGACTTGACCAGGACATTGATCTTCTGTGTCACATACACCATCATTGTCAGTGTCAGCATATGTTCCTACGCAATTACAATTAATATCAACGATGTCATTGGTTGTGCATGTGTCGCCATCGTTGCAGGAAGTTCCGGGAAAGCAGACCTCGTTGCAATATTGAATAACCACGTCGTCGAAATATACCTGGTCATCATTTCCGGATGCATCACATCGTATTCTCAATCTCGAATTACTCGTGAAGGGATGGATAATGCTGACGGTATCATAATAACGGATTCCATTCTGGAATTCGAAACCACAATCCCATTCTTGATAGATTGAATAAGAAGACCCGCCATCAGTTGATATTTCGAGAAAAAAATCCTCATTAAGTTCTAAACCTATTGGCAAATATGAGAACGACAGAATAACTTCCTCTTCGTTTGATAAATCCAAATCACCAGTAAAGAAGGAAGATGTATAAAGGGAGTTGTCCTGAATTCGGATACTATAAGTACCACTATTTGGGTTGGAAGCTGTTCGATAGCAATCGCTACCACCGTCAATCCAGATTCCCCAACCTGATTCAAAACTTTCAGAATTGAAAACCATGCATGGAAGACAAGCCTGCGAATTCGTATCCGGATCACATGGATTCAGGTCATCCGGATCATCACCAACACAATAACCATCTCCATCTTGATCTACATATGTTCCAGCACACTGACAATTGTTGTCATATACATCTCCGGTTGTGCATGTATCTGAGTCGTTACATGCCGTTCCGATTAAATTATCATTGAGTCCCGGGCATAAATCACAGCCGTCAGGAACACCGTCACTATCTGCATCAGCGGTATCATCGCTACCAGGACAGAGGTCACAACCATCGGGAGTACCGTCTGAATCGGTGTCTACTGTGTCATCGCTACCAGGACAGAGGTCACAACCATCCGGTGTGCCATCTGAGTCGGTGTCTACTGTGTCATCACTTCCCGGACATATATCGCAGCCATCAGGAATGCCGTCACTATCTGCATCAGCTGTATCATCGCTACCAGGACAGAGGTCACAACCATCAGGAACGCCGTCGCTATCACCATCGAGTGCATCATCAAATCCCGGGCATAAATCGCAGCCGTCAGGAACGCCGTCACTATCACCATCGAGCGCATCATCAAATCCCGGACAGATGTCACAACCATTCGGAACACCATCTGAGTCGGTGTCTACCGTGTCATCAAATCCCGGGCAGATATCGCAGCCATCAGGAACGCCGTCACTATCACCATCGAGCGCATCATCAAATCCAGGACATAAATCACAGCCATCGGGAACGCCGTCACTATCACCATCGAGTGCATCATCAAATCCCGGGCAGATATCGCAGCCATCAGGAACGCTATCACTATCTGCATCAGCCGTATCATCAAAACCCGGACAGATGTCACAACCATCAGGAACGCCGTCACTATCTGCATCAGCCGTATCATCAAATCCAGGACATAAGTCGGAAGCATCACAAACGCCATCACTGTCCGTGTCCTGGAATGTTCCGACACAATTACAGCTAACATCAAAAGTATCCGCGACGGTGCATGAATCCAGGTCATCACAGGCAGCGCCAGGCGTACAGTTTAATGGCTTGATGATTGAAAAATAATCTTCTACCGCTCCGGTCTCTCGTAAGAATTTTACATTCATTGTGTCATTACTTATTTCAAGGACGCAAGACCCTAATTGTTTCACTGAATAATACATGGCTTCATGATCTAAAGGTCCACTACCAGTGATTTTTCCCGCTGAACCTGTGGTAATATATACAGCACCATCACCTTCGTCCGGTCCGGTTATCACTTTCTCGTAAGCACCATCGCCATCGACTTTTCCATCACCATCACCATTTGTACCAACAGTATGCGTCACAGAATTAAACGAGGTAGAATTTCCGTAGTGCCCATCTATTAAATAAGAACGTTCGTATGAATGACTGTGACCGCTGAGTACCAGGTCCACGCCAAAGGAATCCAATAAGGGAAGAAAATGCTCTCTCATATCAATTAATTGGCTTTCAACATCTGAATCATGAGAGCCCTTGGTGTAAGGGGGGTGATGCCAAAAGGCGACAATCCAGTCAGCCGTTGTATTTTGAAGATCAGATTTGCACCAGTTATACATAGCTCCACCAACAGACCGATCTGTTTCATGTGATTCCAGTGATATAAAATGTGCGTTGCCATGATCAAAAGAATAATATGCCTCGGTTCCGGAGCTGACACCGCCAGCCTCTCCATTTTTTGGAAAAGTGAAAATGTCGTAGTAAGGACCTGTTTGATTACTCGAATTGGCTGAGATTCCATCATGATTTCCAAGGCAGGACCATGCCACAGTGTTTCTTAAATTGTCCTCGTACATATTCTCAAACAAGGCACCCTGATATTGATTATCGGTACCATCGTTGTAGGCATTGTCACCAAGAAATAACATCATGTCAGTATGATCGCTTCCGATATACGTATTGTAAGCGTCACGAACAGAACGTGCAAGACCATCTGCGGTTCCGCAATCTCCTAATATCCATGCGCGCATAGATTGAACAGTGCCACTGATAGGTGGGGTTTTAAAATACATTTGTGGTGATCCACCTACCAAAACATTGGACGTGTCAGCGATGTCATAGTAGTAAATTGTATTAGGGGTTAAACCGGTAATTTCAATCTGATGTTCAGTCGTGTCCGTCAAATTTGATGCGGTGGAAGTCAGACTTCCTTCAGTTGTGCCATAGTGTACAACTGTTTCGTTAGGGATGTCCGTTCTCCACTTGACTGTCATTGAATTAGGTGTTGCTTTCTGCAAATATGGACCTCGCTCTACGATGGCAGCCCCGGCAACAAGACCAGTCATTTTAAAATCAAAACTGATATCCGAACTACCGGTACTAACCTGATGAACCTCCACGCTCAATTGATTTGAACCCGTAACTAGTGTATTTGCGACGGTGGTAGAAAAAAGTTCATCGTCAGAAGACGCTCCGGATGCAAACGTGTTGTAATCGATCGTTCCTGTCGGCATATTTTCACGAAATAACTCTGTGCCATTTAGATAAACTACCGCACCGTCATCAAATGTCAAATCTATTCCAAGGAAATCAAATTGCGCTGGATTCGAAACATTAAATTCATGCCTGAAATAAGCTGTATAAGTAGGATTATCAGCGAGCACGGTGGCTTCACCACCGTCCCCATATCCAAGCTGGGCAGGGCCTGATGACCAGGAACTATCGTTGTATGTAGAATCATTCCATTCTAGAGAACCTTGGACATCCGGTTCATCACCGGCATCATAATACTTCCAGGTGGAACCGTTATTAATAAGTGTGGTTTGGCTATTGAGCGAGCAGGTCAACAAAACACCTAACGAAAAAGTCAGAATAGTTTTCATTTTCATAATGCGGGGAATTAAGGGTAATATTTATATCTCATCAATTTCATTGTTAATTTTTAATAATAAAACTTTAGTCGCCCTTTGATTTTTTAACCGGGGTTTCAAAGACGTAATGGCTTCTTTTGCCCGGATTAAGTCTTGCTTTGCCATTTCATGATCTCCGATTTGGCGATAAGTCAGCGCTCTATTGTAATAGCCTGATTCTTTTCGTTGAGACTGATCGATGATGAGGCTTTGGTAGTAAAGTACCGAACCAAAATCTTCAATTTTACGATTAAGCGTGATCAAACGATTGTAAAAAATTGGTAGGTTACCCAGCTTGCTTATTCCATTTTCAATCGTTTCGATGGCTTCACAGTAATGTGTCTCATCTTCACACTTTTCCCAGGCCAATGATGCTTCCAGGTAGTTTTCTGGTAGCGTTCCGGTCGCATATGAAATCACGCGTTCAAAGCTCAACGCCGCTTCATGGAATTGTTCTAACTCCATCAAAACTTTACCTTTTAACCGGTGCGCTCTAACGTGTTGGTGGTCTGCCGCTAAAATGTTTGAGAGTATCTGATTGGCGGTTTCTAAATTGCCCAGGTCGCGATGTGTAGAAGCCATACTATAATCCAGACGATGGCTTTTATATCCTAAGGATTGGCATTTGAGATAATCTTTCAACGATTTTTTTGGCTCTTCATGTTGAAAATAGAGTTCTCCTCGCTTTAAATAGAGAAAAGCACTATCAGGGTTAGACTTTATTTCTTTGGTAACGGCGACTATGCGCTCATGAAGATCACCATGTGCGTACACATTGAGAGACAGTAGTACAAGGACGATAGAGAATAAGATTCTATTGTTCATAGGGGTAAAACGTCTAGTTCTGAATGATGACGCCTAGATTGACACATGCCCAAGAAAGATGTTGTCATGGCCGCCAAAACTTCAAAATACCGGCATAAAGATAGCTGTTTTTTGATAAAAGCAAGGCTGTCTGTCAAAATTACTCTTCATTAAAGTCGCTGATACATACGTAGTTAGAAAGGATTTTAATAGTCAATTACGGATATTTGATCTTGAATGAGATCAATTGAATAATCACTGTTGAATTGGACACTGACGCACTCTTGTCGGATCATGGATAAATTGAAATTGAGGAAGGTCCTAATAATTATTCAGACCAATTTATGCAATCACCTTTCACCGACATATAAAAAGTCGCGAGATAATCTTCATGCCATTGATTTGCATATGTTGATATGAATCTTGGAAAATGTGAGGAAATATTATCCCGAACAATGACTTAATTAAACCTTCCAAAACCATCTCAATTACACGGCATCGACGATTTTCACATCATACGCTTCGATTATAATCAGTGAAAGAAATAAACGTGATGTTTTTTCAATTCACAAAACGCGTGGAAGATGTTAACTCAAACACACAATATTTTAATATGCCCGATAATAATTAATAAATAAGGTGCTCTCTAATTGACTTTGTTGTCTTATAGAGAGCACCTTAAAATAAATTTACTTCGTAATGATCAGTCGTTGCGTTTTCAAATGAGCGCCTCTCAATTCAATATTCAAGAGATAAACCCCATTATGGAGGTTATCTATTGGTATATGAACCAGAGCTTCATGTTCAGCATCAAAGTAATACCTGGTAACAGGAGTACCCTGAATATTGTATATCAAAAGTGAACCTGCTTCTCCCATGAATTGACTCAAATCCATGTATAAATTATTTGAAGCCGGATTCGGGTAAACTAATATTTCACGAGATATTGAATTTGCCTGAGCTTCTTCTTCATTAATTATTAAGCTCGTATGGTCTAAAGGAGTGCTTTGAACAACCTGATCAACAGACTGATCACGCGATTGATTTGGACATCCTTTAATTACAACATCGTCGATAAATATTTTATCACCATTTCCGGAAGCATCACATCTGAATCTAAAACGTGTATTGTTGGTGAAGCTGGTACTAATATCGATTGATTCGTTATATCGAATACTATTCTCAAAGTCAGTTCCTCTCACCCATGATTCAATGATTGAATAAGAGGATCCACCATTGGTAGAAACTTCAAGCATAAAATCTTCATTGTTCTCCATACTTATTGCAATCCATGAAAATTCAATGGTCACGGTAGAATAATTCGCGAGTGCCATATCATCCGTATACATGGATGAGGCAGACCCTACATTATCCCGAATTCGAATGCTATAACTGCCGGTATTGGCATATTCCACACGTCGATGACAATCATTCCCACCATCATTCCAATTTCCAAAGCCGGATTCAAATCCATCTGAAATGATTTCCGGACAATCTCCACATCCGGGCCCATTGGGGTCGGGATTACAAGGATCAGAATCATCGGGATCATCACCAATGCAATAACCATCTCCATCCTGATCAGTGTAGGAGCCTTCACATTCGCAATTGCCATCATATACATCTCCTGTGGTACAGTCGTCCAGGTCATCACAAGCTGTACCGATTAAGTCATCATCTTGGCCGGGACACTGATCTTCAGCGTCACATACGCCATCACCGTCGGAATCCTGATATGTTCCGTTACAATTACAATTGACATCGTATACATCACCCACAGTACAATCATCATTATCATCACAAGGAGCTCCGGCATTGCATGAAATGTCACAAACCTGAATGACCACATCGTCGATATATACACGATCATTATTAACAGATGCGTCACATCGTAGCCTAAATCTTGTATTATTAGTGAAAGCGTAAGAGATATTCAAGGATTCATAATAACGAATGCCATTCTCGAATTCGACTCCCTTATTCCACTCTTGATAAACAGAATAAGATGATCCGCCATTGGTCGAAATTTCTAAAAAGAAATCCTCATTATCTTCCATATCCAGTGCATAATATGAGAAATCAAAAACTACTTCACCTACTCCTGTTAAGTCTAAAACATCGGTATACATGGAGGATGAACTACCGGAATTATCCCGAATGCGTACACTGTAGTTACCGGTATTTGGGAATTCCGTTCGTCTTGTACAATCGCTTCCACCATCATTCCAAATTCCATCACCAGACTCATAGCTTTCTGAATTAAACTCACTACAAGGGTCACATATCGGTGAATTTGAATCGGGATTACACGGATCAGAGTCATCAGGATCATCGCTACCACAATATCCATCACCATCGTTATCAGTATCACCGGCAGCAGAATTTGGACAAGCGTCACAACCATCAGGAGTGCCGTCACTGTCAGAATCGACATTGTCATCACTACCGGCACATATGTCCAAATCATCACAGACGCCATCACCATCGGAATCGCCTGTGGCAGAATTTGGACATGCATCACATCCATCTGGGGTACCATCACTGTCAGAATCGATATTGTCATCGCTACCTGGGCAGATATCTGAGTCGTCGCAGACGCCATCACCATCAGAGTCACCTGTGGCAGAATTTGGACACGCATCACAACCATCAGGTGTACCATCACCATCTGAATCGACATTGTCATCACTACCTGCACATATATCACAACCATCAGGTGTACCATCACCATCTGAATCGACATTGTCATCACTACCTGCGCAAATATCACAGCCATCGGGTATACCGTCACCATCTGAATCGACATTATCATCACTACCTGCACATATATCACAACCATTCGGAACACCGTCACCATCAGAATCTACATTATCATCACTACCTGCACATATATCACAGCCGTCCGGAACACCGTCACTATCGGTATCAAGTGCATCATCACTGCCTGCACATATATCACAGCCGTCCGGAACGCCGTCACTATCCCCATCAAGTGCATCATTACTGCCTTCGCAGAGGTCACAACCATCAGGCGTACCATCACCATCAGAATCGATAGCATCGTCACTACCAGGACATATATCACAACCGTTGGGAACTCCGTCACCATCAGAATCTACATTATCATCGCTACCTGCACATATATCACAACCATCCGGAACGCCGTCACTATCGGCATCCAGTGCATCGTCACTGCCTGCGCATATATCACAACCATCCGGAACACCATCGCCGTCTGAATCTACATTATCATCACTTCCTGCACATATATCACAGCCATCTGGAACACCATCGCCGTCTGAATCGACATTATCATCACTTCCTGCACAGATATCACAGCCGTCCGGAACGCCGTCACTATCGGCATCAAGTGCATCATCACTGCCTTCACAGAGGTCGCAACCATCGGGTGTACCATCGCCATCTGAATCTATGGCATCATCACTGCCTTCGCAGAGGTCACAACCATCAGGCGTACCATCACCATCTGAATCGATAGCATCGTCACTTCCGGGACATATATCACAACCGTCGGGAACTCCGTCACCGTCGGCATCAAGATTATCATCACTTCCCGGGCATACGTCGACATCATCGCAAACACCGTCACCATCACTGTCGTCACTTACAGAAGTTGGACAAGGATCACATCCATCAGGAATGCCATCACCATCGGTATCTACAGTATCATCGCTTCCCGGGCATATGTCGACATCGTCGCATACGCCATCGCCATCTGAATCACCTGTGGCAGAATTTGGACATGCATCACACGCATCAGGAATTCCGTCCTGATCTGCATCTGCATTATCATCAGATCCGGGGCATACATCACAACCATCGGCTACGCCATCGCCATCTGCATCTGCGTTGTCATCAGCACCTGGACATGCATCGCAGCCATCGGCTACACCGTCACCATCTGAATCGACGTTGTCATCACTTCCCGGGCATACATCACAACCATCGGCTACACCATCTCCGTCTGCATCTGCATTATCATCGGATCCGGGGCATGTATCACAGCCATCGGCTACGCCATCGCCATCGGCATCTGCGGTATCATCGAATCCGGGGCATGTATCACAGCCATCGGCTACGCCATCGCCATCGGCATCGACGTTGTCATCACTTCCTGGGCATGCATCACAGCCATCGGCTACGCCATCTCCGTCTGTATCGACATTGTCATCACTTCCCGGGCATACATCACAACCATCGGCAACACCATCCCCATCTGCATCGGCATTATCGTTGAATCCCGGACAGGTATCACAGCCATCAGCTACGCCATCGCCATCGGCATCGGCGTTGTCATCAGCACCGGGACATGTATCGCAGCCATCGGCTACACCGTCTCCATCTGTATCGACGTTGTCATCACTTCCAGGGCATAGATCACAACCGTCAGCTACACCGTCTCCATCTGTATCCACATTGTCATCAGCACC
Source organism: Saprospiraceae bacterium (assembly GCA_965249735.1). Lineage (GTDB taxonomy): Bacteria > Bacteroidota > Bacteroidia > Chitinophagales > Saprospiraceae > JANQSS01. The sequence continues at coordinate 61,366 of CBDFMS010000024.1, forward strand.
GGGACATACATCGCAACCGTCAGCTACACCATCACCATCAGCATCAGCATTATCATCGGATCCAGGGCATGCATCACAGCCATCGGCTACGCCATCTCCATCTGTATCCACATTATCATCAGCACCCGGACATGCATCGCAACCGTCGGCTACACCGTCGCCATCTGTATCGACATTGTCATCACTTCCCGGGCACACATCACATCCATCAGCTACACCGTCTCCATCTGTATCCACATTATCATCAAATCCCGGGCATGCATCGCAACCGTCAGCTACGCCATCACCATCCGCATCTGCATTATCATCGGATCCTGGGCATGCATCACAGCCATCGGCTACACCATCTCCATCTGTATCCACATTATCATCGGATCCCGGGCATGTATCACAACCATCAGCTACACCATCTCCATCCGTATCCACATTGTCATCACTTCCCGGGCACACATCACATCCATCAGCTACACCGTCTCCATCTGAATCGACATTATCATCAGACCCGGGACATGCATCGCAACCATCGGCTACCCCGTCTCCGTCTGTATCCACATTGTCATCAGCACCTGGACATACGTCGCAGCCATCCGCTACGCCGTCTCCATCAGAATCGACATTGTCATCACTTCCCGGGCATGTATCTACATCATCGCAGACCCCATCACCATCGGTATCGCCTGTAGCTGAATTTGGGCATGCATCGCACCCATCAGGCGTTCCGTCTCCATCAGAATCCACATTATCATCGCTTCCGGGACATACATCCTCAGCATCACAAACACCATCACTATCTGTATCCTGGAATGTTCCGTTGCAATTACAGCTGACGTCATAAACATCATTTGTTGTGCACGGATCTAAATCATCACAGGCCGCACCGGGTGTACAATTTAAAGACTTGATTATTGAAAAATAATCGTCGATAGATCCGGTCTCTCGAAGGAACTTTACCGTCAACGTGTCATTACTTATTTCTAATACACATGAGCCAAGTTGTGATACAGAATAGTACATGGCCTCATGATCTAAACTTCCTCCACTGGTTTTTCCTGAAGAACCGGCAGTAATGTATACAGCTCCTTCGCCTTCATTTGGACCGGTTATTTCTTTCTCATAGGCTCCATCACCATCGATTTGTCCATCACCATCGCCATTCGCACCAACTGTATGAGTTGGAGCACTGAAGGAATTAGAATTTCCATGGTGTCCGCTAAGGAAATAAGATCGCTCATAGGAATGACTGTGACCGGAAAGTACCAGGTCGACACCATAGGATTCCAACAAGGGAAGAAAATTCTCTCTCATTTCTATCAACTCGCTTTCAGAATCTGAATCATGGGATCCTTTGGTGTAGGGCGGGTGATGCCAAAAGGCGACAATCCAGTCGGCTGTTGTATTTTGAAGATCAGATTCACACCAATCATACATGGAACCTCCTACCGATCTATCTGTTTCATAGGATTCCAGTGAGATAAAATGCACGTTACCCTGGTCGAAGGAATAATAGGCTTCGGTTCCAGAGCTCGTGCCTCCGGATTCGCCATTCGTAGGAAAGGTGAATATGTCATAATAAGGACCTGACTGATTGCTCGAATTGGCCGAGTATCCATCATGGTTTCCAAGACAGGACCATGCAACCGTATTCCTTAAATTGTCCTCATACATGTTTTCGAATATGGCAAATTGGTATTCGTTATCCGTGCCACTATTGTATGCATTGTCTCCCAGAAATAAGATCATGTCGGTATGATCGCCACCGGAATAGGTATTATACGCGTCTCTCACAGCCCGTTGGTTATTGTTCGCCGTACCGCAATCTCCCAGCACCCAGGCTCGTAGTGGCTGAACGGTGCCAAAATTTGGGGCTGTCTTAAAATACATCTCAGGAGATCCGGCTATCAGCACAGTTGCTGAGTTTCCTACGTCATAATAATAAACCGTATTGGCAGACAAACCACCAATTTCGAGTATGTGCTCAGTCTTTGGAGTTAAATCTGAAGCTGTGAAATTCAAGCTGCCTTCAGTCGTACCATAATTTACCACGGACTCAGTAGGCGTATCCGTTCTCCATCTGACAGTCATCGAGCCGGGAGTCGACTTTTGCAAGTATGGACCCCGCTGCACAATAATCGCACCGGGCGGAAGACCAGTCAACTCGAAATCAAAACTGATATCAGAACTGCCACTACTGCGTTGATGAATTTCAACACTTAGTTGGTTTGAGCCCGCATTCAATGTATTTGAAATATTCGCCGAGAATATCGAATTATCACTCGCTGTACCAGATGCGAAGGTGTTATAGTCGATCGCTCCAGTTGGCATATTGACCCGAAGCACTTCGATACCATTCAGATAAACAACTGCACCATCATCATACGTCAATTGTAATCCCAGATTGGCAAACGAGCCGGGGTTGGATACGTTAAATTCATGTCTGAAATAAGCGGTATAAGTGGGATTATTAGCGATAACTGTAGTTTCATCGCCGTCACCATATCCGAGGTGGGCATTGCCTGAAGACCATGAGTTGTCGTCGTATGTAGTATCATACCATACTAGAGAACTTTGATCCGGTGGTTCATTTCCAGCATCATAATAGTTCCAGGAAGATCCTTGGCTGATGAGTGTTGTCTGGCTCATTAACGAGCAAGTCAAGAACACACTAAACAGCAATGTTAGCGTAGTTTTGGTTTTCATTATTTGGGGTTATTAAGGGGGTTATTAGATTTTATTTAGGTCATTATTATTTTTTAAGAGAAAGATTTTTTTAAATTTTTTATCCGTGACGACCCTACCATTCAAGTCGAGGACTGTTGTTTTCCAATGAGTGGCAAGCAAGTAAATCGTCAGGTGATTTTTTGGACTCTTCGTGATAAAGACAGAGTTGGCATCTATTCATAGAGAGAAATGCGCTGTCGGAATCCACTGTTATTTTTTTCACAATGGAAAGCATCCGCTCATGAAATTGACCATGCGTGGAGACACAAAAAGACAAAAAATTAATGATGAGAGTGAGTAAGGATCTCAAATTCATAGCGTATATTGATTATGTTAATACAAGCCACTTCTTCTCCAGGAATAACCTGTGGAACAAGATGGTTGAAACACCCCTTACCCAATTTTAACGCTTAAATATAATTATTTTTGGAGAATAGCCTAACTGATTTAGTTTATCATGGACGCTAGGAACCTCAGCGTATTATCCTATTAGAATGCAAACTTGAGATGCACCAACTGGCCGATTGATTGAACAAACGTTCCACCTGGATCTATCTTGACCACTCTCGCAAGGTGCGCGTTCTTTCGACTGACCATCCTGCATGTAATCGCTTGTCCAACATGTGCACGATCGAAGCATAAGACTGATTTTCAGCCACATTGACATTCTCATTCGGGTCTTTATTTAAATCGTATAATTCGGTAACACCCCAATCTTTTGATTTCCAATCTTGCCAGGCGATATAGTGAAAGTCATCAGTCAGAATGCTATACCCCATTTGTTCATTTCCTTCGGGAACAGCCCAATAACTTTCTTTTAAAAATTGAGCAAAGACGGCCTCTTTTCCTTTTTTAGAGTTATCATTCATGATGGGCAGAGCACTCATTCCATGAATATTTTCTGGTATTTCTAAGCCGGTTAAATCGCAAAGTGTTGGAAATACGTCTACCATTTCTACAAATTGATTTATTGTTTTATGGTTGTGCCGGGCGTCATTACTTTTTATGATAAAAGGCACATGTGTGTCGATATTATAATTGGTAAATTTTGTCCAGCCATTGTGCTCACCCAACTTATATCCGTGATCACCCCATAGCACAATGATGGTGTTATCGTAAATTCCAAGCTTCTTTAATTTTTCGATTAATTTACCGACCTGAGCATCGACATAGCTGACCGAGGCATAATAGCCATGCTTCAATAAGCGCGCATTTTTCTTGTTGATAGATCCTTCGGAAGGAGAAGGCGTATCTTTAAAATCTGAATAACCTTTTATTTCTTTCAAGGTATTGACGCTAAAAGGGGGTGCATTATTCGGAATAAATGGATTTGAAGCGAGAGAAATGCTATCTCGATTATAAAGGTCCCAGTATTTTTTTGGTGCATTGAATGGAAGGTGGGGACGATAATAGCCGACTCCAAAAAAGAAAGGCTTTTCTTTTTTAGCTAATTCTTCGAGTTTATTTAGCGCTGTGACCGTTTGTGCCCCATCATAGTATGCCGTGTCATGGACTTCAGGTGATTCAGTCGCCGATGCTTTGAGATAATAATGTCCAAATTCATCCTTGGCGGATTCTTTATTCCCCCGGGCTATGATGTCATCTATTTTCGTTTGCTGAATAGCCAGGTTTTTGTTTGTGACATAATACGCGTCAGGATCAAAAGGAAATTGTTTTAAATATAGTTTTGGTTCGCTCCAGGATAATGTATCCGGAAATATGTTGTGGTAAATTTTACCGATTGCAACGCTGTGATAACCATTATGCTTGAGATATTGTGGCAGCGTCACAACATCAGGGATCTTATCTCTGAAATCTGTCCACAGGTCCCACACCTTTGTAGAATCCGGCCGTAATCCGGTCATTAAACTGACACGAGACGGATTACAGACAGCTTGCTGTACATACGCGCGTTTAAATACAACGCCGGCTTTGCCTGCATATTCCGGAGTTACTGACCCCCTGAATCCGGGATATTGACCCCCTATGTTGAAAACGTGCTAAAAATCATTTGTTAAGATACATGTTTTGATTGTTTACGTAAGCTTTTTCCTTTTAGATCTATGCGGTGAGCCTTTGGAATAATTCTATCGAGGATAGCGTCTGCGATAGTGGGTTCATCAAAATATTCATGCCATTTTCCGACCGGAAGTTGAGAACATATAATGGTGGCGTTTCTTTCATATCGATCTTCAAGGATTTGTAGCAGGATGAGTTTAACTTGATGAGTGATAGGTTGGAGACCAAAATCATCAAGAATAATGAGTTTAGCTTTTTTGATTCTGTCCATCCATTTGATCAGTGTACCATCGGTTTTAGCGAGTGCAATTTGTTCAGTAAATCGGTTCATGTTGAAGTACAACGTTCGATAGCCTTTGACACAGGCGGTGTGACCAAATGCACAGGCGAGATAAGATTTTCCGCAACCTGTTGCCCCTGTGATGAGAACATTTTCTCCTCGATCGACATAAGCGCAATCTGCGAGTGTTACAATTTTTCCTTTAGATAAATTACGCGTAGTAGAACAGTCGATATCTTGGATAACGGCTGGATATCGCAGTTTACTAAGTCGTAAAAACATCTGCATACGTTTGTGCGAGCGATATTGTTTTTCAGCGTCAATTAATCGGGCCAGCATTTCGTGTGACTCGGGTTGTTGATTGACCGGAAGGCTTAACAGGCTTTCATAAGCGTCTGCCATGCCGGTTAATTTAATTTGCCTCATGGTTTCTAATGATGCATTTTTCATAAGAATAAATTTGTGTCATAAATATGACGGGTTAAAAAAATGATTATTGATAAGCTTCGGGGCCTCGAATATTTTCATGGACTGGTGTGTTAAATAGGTCAACGGATTCGATTTCGAGATCCAGGTTTTTTACAAGAATCCTTTTAATCATTTTATAAGATACTTTGTCTACCTTTTGACAACGCACACAAGCGTTTTCCAATCGCTCAGCAGAATATTTTTCACTTAACCGCAATACGCCTTGACAAGAGTTGAAGCTTTGTGGTGGATGGATAGCCGAGCGTATAATGAATTGAATCGCCCAGTTGGTAGCTGGACCTATTTTATCGGCTTGCCGGATAAAATGTGCTGCATTAAAGCCACGTGCTTTTTTCCATTCAAGATGACTTTTCGGCATGTGGTCCGGATTGGTTTGATGGCGATATGTGTTACGATGAAGCAATCGTGTGTGCGTGGCCACGCGCTGATTATCGATAAATACTTCAACTGTACTCGACGTATACACGATAATGGCTTGGCGTGCTACATATTGAAAGGGAACCGAATAATAGTTTTTTTCTTCTCCGATATAGACGTGATAATCTCGGCGTACCTTAGACTGCGTTGATTTTTTAATCTCAAATAAATCTGCTGGTAGCTCCTTCATTATAGGATGTTCAAACTTTTGGAATTCACTTAATCGACAACCTGGCTTTTGCTGATAGGGCCTATGATTATGATCTGTGAGTTGTTTCTTTATTCCCTCGTTTAATTCGGCTAAACTGTGGAATACTTCATTGCGAAGTGGGGCATAAATACGTGTATAAATTGTTGAGACTAAATTTTCTACACTGGCCTTGTCTTTTGGTTTTCTTACCCGGGTAGCTTCAATGTCAATTTGATAATAGGCCGCTAATTGAACACATAATTCATTAAAATCAGGCTCATATTTATCGGCACGAATAACAAACGATTTTAAATTGTCGCTTAAAATCACCTTGGGTAAGCAACCAAAAAATAGTAACGCCTGATTTAGTCCGTGTATAAAATCCGTCACTTTTTGACTCGGTAAGGCAATGACAAAACTATGTTGGGTATGGGGCATCGTCGCAATTAATATTTGACATTTATGCACTTCGCCGCTGGACGCATCAATCCAATTCATCGTCTTGCCTGCAAAGTCCACCTGCATCTTTTCGCCTGGCGTGTGATTCATTTTGATCGTAAGGTCGCGACGCCCTATCTCGCGATTTATGCGCTCACAAAATTGGCTGTAGCCAAAGCCATGTTCAAATTCTGATCGATACTCTTCCCACAGTAATTTCTTCGTTACCCCGACTCGACGAAGCTCTGTGATCCAGAAATCAACCCGCTTGTTGTATTCAAATTCACGCGTATTCGATCCGCTTGCATCTGACTTGTAGGCCAACTCAAAAAGTTCGTCTTCTGCCAACGTCAACGCCTCAGACAGGTCTTTAAAATGAGTTCGTACACGACGAACATAGTCTCGGACTGTGTTCTTTGAAATTTGTAATCTTCTTGCCGTACCCTTAATGGATTTGGTGTCCAGGTAGGTCTCTAAAATATATCTGACTTGATCCATGCGCTTTAATTTTCCCATGCCATAACTCTTTTCTTGAGCCACGAACATGAACATTAATTGCACGTTTCCATAGTCATCTTGAGGGGGTCAAACCTCCGGAATGTTCTTACACCCTCCAAAATATAGGGGGTCAGTATACCGGAACGTTATTAACATTTTACCTCATTGCAGGGGGTCAAACCTCCGGAATGGTGGGGTCAGTACAAATCGGAATGGGGGGGTCAGTTTGACCGGATTATGCACTTTGCCCAATTGGTCGATATGGGGCGTTTTAATCTGCTCGTTTCCATATACGCCCAATTCAGGCCGTAAATCATCAATGGCAATAAATAGAATATTCGGTTTTATCTGCGTATCATTTTTTGACGAATCCGGTTGTAAACAACCGCTGCATACAATAATCACCAATAGAATAATAGCAGATAAATATTTAGACATTGAATAAGATTTGAATGAAACAGCTGTTGTTGTCGAATTAGAATAAAGGTATTGAATTTACCTTTATGGAGGATTCGCTATCGGAACACTGGCGCATTATGCTGATTGAATAGAAGGTGCCGGGAATTACCAATATCTGATTCGTGTAATGAATTGCATTTGTATGGAGACATGACGGTACAAATGATATCAGATATGAAGTGTGTGCCCAGCATGCACCCACTATGGCAAGATAGTGAATTAATCTAGTGGGTGAAAATCCCATACAGGCGAGTTGGTCCGAGCCTGTTAGCAAGCTGCAAGGTGGTTAATCGTGAGGTTTACACTGAAGGAAGCAGGACTGCAAAATTCGGCACTGACGAACAGAAACGTCATACAGAGGCTCAAAAGAGCGGGTAAGCAAGCACTTCTTTGCAACACCCGAGACCAACAAGTTCTTTGGAGTAGATGACGCAGGAGTCGGAGGAAAGATTAGGTGCTTACCTGGGGAGGGTTCTGGAATCATTAATTGATAGACCAGAGCAGTCAGCAGAAGTCATAGTACTTAATGGAAACGAGCTGCCTGAGAAAATGGTAGAGGACTCACCTTAAGGAAGGACTGAACATTGAATCATGTCTTAATTCGATTAGGAGGCCTAGCTAGCCTAATCTTAAGCGGACAACGGAAACATTTTTATTTAATTAACCAATGATTGCAAAAGTATTACAGCCGAAGAATCTTTATAAAGCTTACCGTCAGGTGGTGAAGAATAAAGGTGCAGCAGGAATTGATGGAATGTCGGTAAAGGAATTATTTTCCCACAAGGAAAAGAACCAATACACGATAATTAAATCGATTCTCAAACAAAGCTATAATGCGACGGCAATCAAAGGGGTACCAATCCCCAAAGGTCAGGGTAAAACAAGACTACTCGGCATACCAACGGTAACAGAAAGATGGTTGCAGCAGGCTGTGAGCCAAATACTGATGACAAAATTCGAATTAGAATTTGAGTCGTCGAGTTATGGCTTTCGACCGAACAAGAATACGCAACAAGCAGTATCACAAGCCTTGGAATACATCAATGATGGCTACCAAGATATTGTGGATATAGATCTAGCAGCATTCTTTGACAACGTAGACCATGAAAAACTATTACAGTTAATTTACAACGAGGTAAAATGTCGAACCACGCTGCGGCTTATTCGTAAGTGGCTAAGAGCTCCAATAAAAATAAATGGTCAGCTCTATAAACGCCGCAAAGGAATACCGCAAGGCAGTCCGTTAAGTCCACTATTATCGAATATAATGCTGGACGTATTGGACAAGAAATTGAAAATCATGGGGTGCAAATACGTGCGTTACGCGGATGATTTTAGTATTTATACAAAATCAAAAGCGGAGGCTCGAAGCATTGGAAACAAGATATATCTCTTTTTAAGAGACAAATTAAATCTACCAATAAATCGAGCTAAAAGCGGCATACGTAGACCAGTGAAATTCAAACTGCTGGGGCATGGTTTTGTTCCCGTCTACGAGAAGGGAATACGTGGTCAATACCAATTAGTTGTAAAGCCAGCTAGTTGGTCAAGTATTAAACGCAAACTGAAAGGAATTACCAAGAAAACCAAACCCCTATCATTAACCGCACGGCTCAACCAAATAGCGGTAGTTGCACGAGGATGGATAAATAATTTTCGCATGGCGAATATATATACCAAACTTAAAAAACTAGACGAATGGTTGCGCAATAGGCTGAGATATTGCATTTGGCATGATTGGAAAAAGCCTGAACGTAAGCGAAAGAATCTAATTCGATTGGGGATCGCAAAGGGACAAGCATACGCTTGGAGTCGAACCAGAATGGGAGGTTGGGCAGTTGCTCAAAGCCCTATCCTCGGTACGACAATCACCATCGCTAGACTTAAAAGAAAAGGGTATCTACCGATGCTTGATTATTGCCATAATAAAATGCAAACGTCGATTTGGTGAACCGCCGTATACGCGAACCGTATGTACGGTGGTGTGAGAGGCGCACCCCATCAGTTACCGCTGGTGGGGCCGTCTACTCGATTTACAGCAAGACTGCAATATTTTCAATCGGAGCCAGAATCTTTTCTTCCGCCTTGGATTTTAATCCCTCCAACAAACTTTTAAATTCTAATTTCTTGGGTTAGCAACACCCTATTTTAGGTTTCAATTTATTTAATGGAAATTTCTTCTTTATCAATGATATTGTTTGAGGCATTTCCAACATATAAGGTGTACTTACCTTTTTCAAGGTTCCAATCAGAAATCGATTCATCATAAAACGACAAAGAATTAACTGAGATGTCAATATTTACAGTTGCTTCCTCTCCGGGGTCTAAGTTTATTTTTTGAAATCCTTTAAGTTCTTTTAAAGCTCGCATAACCTTTGATTCGGGTTTTCCAACATAAACTTGAATTACTTCTGAGCCTTTTACTTGTCCGGTATTCTTTACGGCACACGATACTGTAATGATATCGTCTTGTGTATAAGCTTTCTTGTCGACTCCTATACCTGAAATGTTAAAGGTGGTATATGAAAGTCCATAGCCAAATGCAAAAAGAGGTATTATATTTTTGGTGTCATGCCATCTGTATCCTACTAAAATATCTTCTTTATAGTATTGTGTCATATCGACACCAGGATATGATGTTTCGCCAAAAGAATGAGCTGCATTGTCTTCTAATTTTTTCGGGAATGAAAAAGGGAGTTTTCCTGAAGGGTTAACATCACCACTAATCACATCAGCAATTGCATGACCAGCCATGCTCCCTAAATACCATGTTTCAATAAGGGCATTTACTTTTTCAAGCCACGGCATCTCGATGGCATTGCCTGTTAATAGAATAAAACCAATGTTTTTATTCACTTTATAGATGTCGTCCAATAATTTTTCCTGACCAAATGGCAATCCAAATTGAACGCGATCTTCACCTTCACAGTCTTGTAAATGACTTTTATTTAAACCTCCAACATATAATACAATATCAGCTTTTTTAGCTGTTTCAATTGCTTCTGTTCTGAGCACGTCTAAGTTAAGCGTTGGAGGTAATACATTATCATAAACGGATGGCCCTGTTTGGTACCCCATAGCATGTATAATGGTTGCGTTCTTATAGCGGCTCTTAATCCCTTCCAGAGGTGATATTTCAAATTTGGGCTTTAATTCAGATGAACCGCCACCGGCAGTCATAGATCGCGTTGCATTTTCTCCAATAACAGCAATTGTGAGATTTTTGTCATCCTTGATAGGAAAAAAATTATCTTTATTTTTTAATAAAACAATACCTTCTGTGGCAACATGTCTGGCAACGTCATGATGCGCTTTTGTATTTGCATTTCCAGGAGGACGATTTGGGTTCATATTCGTTCTAAACATTAACCGCAATATTCTCCTAACTTTATTATCAACTAAATCTTCACTTAACTTCCCCTTTCTAATGGCATCCAAAAAAGGATTTGCTAAAAAATAATAATTATAAAAATTTCCTGTTGTAGTTCCTAAACCGTCGGTTCCTGTACCCATTTCCATATCGAGTCCATAAACAGCGGCTTCTTTTGTGCTATGAGTCGAACTCCAATCGCTGATAACTACACCGTCATACGCCCAATCTTGTTTTAAAATTTTTGCAGTCAGCAATTTATGATGCGTGGTGTATTGCCCACGAAATTTATTGTAAGCACCCATTATAGCCCAAACGTCTGCTTCTTGAACGGAAGCTTTAAACGCCGGTAAATATATCTCGTGCAACGCCCTATTGCTTACTTCTACATTTATAGTATTTCGCCAATGTTCTTGATTATTTAATGCATAATGTTTAACACAAGCAGCAACGCCATTTTTCTGAACCCCTTTAATATAAGGCACCACCATAGTTGAAGCTAAAAACGGATCTTCCCCTAAGTATTCAAAATTTCTTCCATTTAGAGGTGTCCTGTAAATATTAACTCCAGGGCCTAATAACACATCTTTTTTTCTATAACGAGCTTCTTCTCCTAAGCTTAACCCATATTGACTTGATACTTTCGGATTGAATGTTGCCGCGAGACAGGTTAAAGCTGGAAATGCTGTGATAGAATCATTGGTCCAACCTGCATAAGCCCAATCATCCCAATTTATTTCAGCTCTTACTCCATGTGGCCCATCGGACGTCCAAATTTCAGGAATTCCTAATCGTTCCACCCCTTTAGTACTAAATTTGGATTGTGCATGACACATGGCTACTTTTTCTTCCAACGTTAATAACGAAAGAGTGCTATCTATTTTAGCCTCTAAACTTGTGTTTAATACGCCTTTCACAGTAGGAGTTTTTACTTCACATGAATTTAATAAAATTAAACTTGCTGCTAGAATGAGATAATATGTATGGACAATTCTCATGGGGCGGGTTATTTATTTTAAACATTTGTAAGAAATTTCAACAAGAACTATTCTATCAAAAATACTGCCTAAAGTCAAAAATAGAACTTATGACGCAAATGGTCATACATAGACATTGAATAAGGCTTGAATGAAACAACTTTTGTCAGCAAATTAGAATAAAGGTATTGAATTCGACCTTATTGAGGATTCGTCCTCTGAACGCGGTCTCCTTATGCCGATTGAATAGATGGTGTCGAGAAATACCAATATCGCATCCTTACAATCAAATGCATCGTTATTAAGACCCGAGGGCACAAATGATATTCGATATGAAGCCTACCTGGTGACGGCAGTATTCTAAATCGCGGCCAGGGTCTTTTCTTCCACTTTGGATTTTAATCTCTCCAACAATTTTTTAGCGTTCTGGAGATCATTCAGGATTATTGGGAATTCGGTATTGAATTTTTCTTTCGTACGATTAAATAAGTCTACGTAGTATTCAATACCGTTATTAAGGTTATGAACAAAAGACGACAAGAATTTATTTTGCTTCCTAGTCGTTGGAAGCTCGATTTCAGCAATTATAGTCTTGAGGTGATTTAAATAAATGTCGAGTTCTTTAATAAACATATTTGGCCGATCCGTTCTGGTTACGACATTCGCGCGACCATAGATGTGATCTGTGATTTCTTTTAGACTCATGATCTTCGAAAAATATGCGAGGTTTGGCCCCGGGCAAATAGATACGCCTTTCCCTTCTATGCGGGTGTCAAGATCATTGGCTAATAAAACTGAAGTTCCCAGACCAACACAAATGCACGACTTTTCAATAATTTTATCGTATTCCTTCTTGTATTGATCCTGTGGTAAATTAGCCAGTTCCAATTCCTCCAATTTAAGCTTTTGATATTTCCGCGAAGCTATACATAGACCCTCTTCATTAAATTCCATATTCAGAGAAACATATTTTTTAGGGCATGAACTACCGGGTCTCCCTCTATCTATGAAATTTTGTTTTTCATCATCTTTTGTGTTCCCTTTAAGTGTATTGAACGGAACGCCCAGAGGGGATATCCCACTCAGGTACAAGTCATCTTCTTTTGCTTTTGTCAGTTTCTCCAGTGTTGCATCATCCACTGTAGTTGCTTCCGGTACTAAAAGGAATGGTGTACCCCAACCGACTGAGTCCACTTCGTATTCATCAAGCAAAAATTGATGTTCTTCAGCGGTACCCACCCCGCCCTGAGCACTAATTTTTAATGGTAAGGCTGTATCAGGAGTAAACTTGTTTTTGTTGGAAAGGGCTTGCTTGTATATGTCATGTACCGAATTAATTAATTCTTGTCGCTTGTCTCTGAATTCGGCCAGCACAGGCCCTAATAAATATCCATCTGTTGCAAAGGCGTGGCCACCGCAATTTAAGCCGGATTCTATTCTATATTCTGAGACCCACAATCCTTTTTTTGCCAGATACTTTCCTTGAATGACCGCCGAGCGATAATCACTTACTTTGAGAATTATTTTCTTTTTTAATTCGCCATGTTCATTGGGAAAAAAATCGTCAAACTGATCGAAATAGCCATACAGCCGTGGGTTCATTCCTGCTGATAAAATGACAGAGGACTGTAAATCACTGTTGGCAAAACCTCGTAAAGCCGCATGGGCATCGTTGTATTCTGATGGTAGCTTTTCACCATCGACGTAATTGGTCTTGTCGACCTTGGTCATGATGTTAACATCGATACTCCCCATGGGTAAATTGTTCCTAAACCAGGTAACGACATCTTCAAGACCGACATTTTTACTTGTAAACTCTACAAATTCTTTTCGAATCGAAGACGTATCGGGCAACATGCTCAAATACATTTTCAGTTCGTTGCGCATACCGGCAGCCATATTTTTAAACTCCTTAAATCGTTTATGTGTGAGTTCGTTTATCAAATTCAAGTAGGACGTAATTCGTTTTGCTCTGAAATCTTCCATTTTATTGGTGATTTCATCGTATTGTATTTGGAATTTTTCACAATACATTTTTCTCAATTTCTCGAGAAGAATGTCGTCTACGAGTGAAACGACAGAATCAATACCGAATTGAGATACTTTTAATGGCGTTTCCAAGGTATAGCCAATTCCCATGACGGGTATATGAAATGAATGAGGTTTATTCATGGATAGTCCTATTTAGTCAATGATGAAGGTGCTTTAATTATGTTGATTTTACAGCCATATTATTGCTACCAGGTAGCTTCTGGAAAAGTTCGGTAAAGATACTGCATTTCAGCCAATATATGGCCCAAATACGCTGCGTGCACTCCTTGCCGAGATCCTGTGATCATATAATCGTTCTCGGGATGTGTAAGCTTAGCATTTTCAAACGTTTCGTTCACGCATATCTCCCAAAGTTCTTTTACATGATTTGAATCAGGTATGACATTTTTACTTAATAACGTTGTATCCGCCTCATCTATTTCAAACAGTTCGCCCGTATACATCCACAGATTGTCTATGGCCTCCTGAGCTCTTTCATGACTCTCATCTGACCCATCTCCAGGGCACATCAACCACGCACTACTTCTTTTCAAATGATACGTGGCTTCCTTTAGAGATTTGGCGGCTAAGCCTGCAAGTCTTGGATCGGCACTATTTTTCAATTCTGAATATAAGTAGAAATTATAGGCATCCATAAAAAACTGACGCGCGATGATATAGGCGAAATCTGTGTTCGGTTGCTCAACCAGTTGTACATTATAATATTCGTGCTCTTGTCGTTTGTAGGCCAGATCATCTTCTGATCTTCCTTTCCCTTCAATTTCTGTTGCATATGTATAAAATGCTTCGGCTTGACCGAGGTGATCCAGAGCCACATTTGTAATGGCGAGATCCTCTTCCAGAAAGGGTCCATTGCTTGAATATTCCTCTAAACGATGGCTCAGAATTAGACTGTTGTCTCCTAAACGAAGGCAGTATTTAAGTAAATTATCCATAACATTTTCTCGCTTTACATTTGTTGAACTCCATCCGGTACTTCATAAAAGGTTGGATGTCGATAAATTTTATCTTTAGCCGGGTCGAAAATTGATTCAGATATTCTTCAGGCATCTAATCTTTGGATTCAATTTTTATTTCTGCATCTATTTTAGATTGAAATTCAGCCAGTTTGTTCAGATCTTAAATGTTAGCTTTCAATTACTTTAATTTTCTGCGGTTAGAATTTTATATTCCTCCAAATTGTCTATGCCCCAATTTTTTAATTCATCTTCAGCCCATAAATCGGGAAAAAAGATCCTCTTTTGATATTTCGGATGCATATATTTTTTCCAGTCACTACCTCCTGTCGCTTCAGCTTCGGTTTCATCATTGTCGAGATATTTTGCGGCGGCATCGTAGTGAGCCATTACCCAGAGTACGTTCACGGTATGGTCGTAATGACGCATGGCATTTACTAATTGTAAATCATTTTTTTCTTCCACCGGTAGGGCTTTAAATCTCGACCAGAGATTGCGCGAATTGTATGATTTCATAAAGACGATGAAGTCATCCATATACTTTTCTTCAAATAACTTTATAAGGATTGATTTTTGACTGGTTTCGTGATTAGTGCCGGCTGCTTGCCAATATAAATGATTAAAAGCATGAGAAAATGGCGTATTTCGGTCAATCGTTTCACGGAATCGAATGTCAATTAAATTGATCAGTTCAGTTGACCCAAATTCAATCAATCGGTATTGTGCACTTTGAAAACCACTCGCCGGTGTGAGTGTGTCCCTAAATTTCAAGTATTGCTCTACTTCCATGCCTTCACCCATGATTTCGAAAGAAGATGACAGCATATCAAAATAGCGACTAATCCGATATAGCCTATCAGCAAAAAATTGAACTGTTAATTGATCTTTAAAAGCTACTTGCTCTATTTCCCATAAAATCATTTTAAAGATTAATTCATTAATCTGATGATACATGATGAATAC
This sequence comes from Saprospiraceae bacterium, assembly GCA_965249735.1. Classification (GTDB taxonomy): domain Bacteria; phylum Bacteroidota; class Bacteroidia; order Chitinophagales; family Saprospiraceae; genus JANQSS01. The sequence goes on from CBDFMS010000024.1 coordinate 77,192, forward strand.
CATTTCATCAGGAAAATTGGTGCGTTGCGTTTGTAAACTCAGCAGGGAATCAGTTTGGATGTAGTCCCAGTATGTAATTGGGCGGGCATATAATAATCCGCGAAGGTGTGTATGTACATCCTGGTCGATAGTGTCGAATTTTTCTTTTAATTTATCGAATATTGTATCTTGAGCCTGTTCAATCATAATTATGAATTTTCTGTAGTGTACTATATTTTTAATGTTGTCTCTGTGTAAATAGAATGAATCAAGTCATCAATTTGTCCGGATTCAAAGAGTGCTTTTATATCATGTTTTTTCATGATATTTTTAATAAAATTTTCCTGCTTCTTTCCGTTTTCATATGCAACAGAATAGGGGGTACTGCTAAACGACACTTGTGAATAAAGTGGAGTGTAGTCATTCGGATAGAATTTTTGAATTCGTCGTTCAAATTTTTTTTGCAATAAAAATTCAGGATTTGCAACATAGTCGCGCATAACGTAATAATTTTCAAGAGACAGATCTTGCACGCTGTCTCCTTCGGGTTTTCTAAGTTTTTGATAATGCTCAAAAATGGTCGGCCAGTTCTCATTATATTTTTGCATTAATTCCCACATCACACTACAATCCTCAAATCCGCAGTTCATTCCTTGTCCGTAAAAGGGGACAGTTGCATGTGCCGCATCTCCCATTAATGCTGTTTTACCATGAGTCCAGGGATAGCAACGAATGACGGCCAAGGATGACAGTGGGTGAGTCTGCCAGACATCAGCTACCTGGGGCATCAGTTCGTAAAAATCAGGAAAAGTTGATTGAAAAAAAGTCTTGACCTGAGATTTATCTTGTAATTTATCAAAGGCAAATTCATGCCCTTCATGTGGCATAAATAAAGTACACGTAAAGGAACCGTCTTCGTTGGGTAGTGCGATAAGCATAAATCGCCCACGAGGCCAAATGTGCAATGTGTTTTTCTCCAACTTATAGGATCCGTCTTCATTGGCCGGCAGTAATATTTCCCGGTAACCATCATCAATGTACTGCTGTCTGTAATTGAATCGATATAACTTTTGCATGGCGTGATATCGAACCGCTGAAAAGGCACCATCGGTGGCAAATATTAGGTCAGATTTTATTTTTGAAGATTTTCCGGTTTTGGTATTTGTAAAATATGAAATGCCATTTTCCAGATCAACATTGACACATTTTTCATTGTAATTTAGCGTTGTATTTCCGGATATTTCTGCAATATCCATTAATCTGCAGTTGATGCCTGATCGCGAAACAGAATATATGGCCTGTCCTTCCTGTCCATAGGGTTGATATGTTAAATTCCCTTGCAAATCGTGTATCGTTCTTCCATACATTGGAATTGCAATGTCCTCGATTTCTTTTTCTATACCGACTGTTTTAAAAGCTTTCCATCCTCTTTCTGAAAAAGCCAGGTTAATGGATTTTCCTGCGGATATTTTGGCCTTTCTGAGGTCATCGCGTTTTTCGAACATGGTTACGATGTAACCTGCTTTTGATAAGTATACAGCCCAAAGTGAACCGACTAGCCCTGCTCCGATAATAGTAGCTGATTTCATATTAAATCAGCTTTTTTGAGTTCTGGTGTAGTCATTACCGTGCCACATGTCTTACAGGTTCTTAGGGTATCATTGGAATAGAATTCCTCTAGCAACTTTTGGAGTTGTACCACAATATCATCAAGGTGAAATTCTGCACGGTGCAATTCTTTGGTGCAATTTTCACAGAACCACATGCAAGCATCGACTTCGTCTTTTTTCCTTGTACGTTCAATTACCAAACCAATTGTATTTGGCCCCCTTTGAGGAGAATGGGGAATTCTAGGGGGTAGTAAAAATATTTCACCCTGTCGGATACTAATAGTGCGCACTTTTCCGTCTTCCAAAACAGGCAATTGCATGTCCCCTTCAAGCTGGTAAAAAAATTCTTCTCCTTCATTATAATGAAAGTCTTTCCGCGCATTTGGCCCACCGACCACCATGACGATAAATTCTGAGTTTTTATACACAACTTGATTACCTACCGGTGGTTTTAATAGATGTCGGTGTTCGTCTATCCAGCGTTTGAAATTTATTGGAGGTAGCATATTGTTTTAATCTTGTTAATTTAATTTCATTGCAATTATTTAAGTCAATTGCTGGTTATAAATCCTGAGCATACGATATACTGCCATTGAACTGCGCACAGATTTTAAATATTAAGATCAAAGTGTACCCCGACGCGCCTGTTCTGCCTCAATAGATTCAAATAAGGCCTGAAAATTACCTTTGCCAAAAGACATGGCGCCTTTTCGTTGAATTATTTCAAAGAACAGTGTAGGCCTGTCAGTTAATGGTTTTGTAAATATTTGGAGTAAGTATCCCTCGTCGTCTCGGTCAACCATAATTCCATGACTTTTTAATTCAGTCATGTCTTCTGCTATCATTCCTACTCTCTCGGAAACTGTATCGTAATATGTTCCGGGTACATATAAAAATTCTATACCTCTGGCTTTCATTTCGCTTACAGTAAATACGATGTCATCTGTAGCCACAGCTATATGTTGGCATCCCGGGCCGTTATAAAAATCCAGGTATTCTTCGATTTGAGATTTTTTAAGCCCTTTGGCGGGTTCATTTATAGGAAATTTTATTCGCCCGTTACCATTTGTCATTACTTTGCTCATCAAGGCAGTATATTGTGTAGAGATATCCTTGTCATCAAATGTGATCAGGTTGGCAAAGCCCATTGTTTTTTGATAAAAATTTGCCCAGGTATTCATTTGCCCCCAATCAACATTTCCAACCATATGGTCAATATATTTGAAGCCACAAGAGGGTGGATTATAATGTGAATCCCATCTTTCAAAATTTGGCATAAAGACACCCGAATAATTTTTGCGTTCGACAAAAATATGAACGGTGTCTCCATAGGTCCGGATTCCTGAGCGGACGACCTCTCCGTTGCTATCACTTTCAGCCCTTGGTTCGAAATAAGAGATGGCGCCCCGTTCAGTTGTTTCTTCCCAGGCTTTGGTTGCGTCTTCTACCCATAGCGCAATTACCTTTACGCCATCGCCATGCTTTTCCAGATGTTTAAAGATTTCATCATTATCATGACCTGGCAGAGGTGAGGTAAATACGAGTTTGATTTTGCCCTGCTCGACGACATAAGAGGTTCTGTCTTTTAGGCCAGTTTCTAATCCGGCGTAAGCTAATGATTGAAAGCCTAGAGCAGTTTTATAGAAATAAGCAGCTTGTTTAGCATTTCCTACATAAAACTCCACGTAGTCAGTTCCCAAAATGGGTAAGAAATCCTTGGCTTCCTGAAATATTTTTTCTAATCCGTAATTATAATTATCTATTTCTTTTAAATTACTCATATTAAGCTATTCTTTTACTTTCTAAAATTAAATTTGATATCGCACCGGTTTCTGCATTGAATGATTGAAACCGGTCTATCGGTTTGACATAAAGGTGAAGACTTATGCTTTTATCATGTGAAGTATTCTCAATGCGATAAACGCCAATATCATCGTTTCTGTATGATACCTCACCCGGCTTAAATGTAGTTTTTGACTTGAGACTAGGGATGCCTCCGCTTTTTTGAATGTCGAATGTTTCTTCAGTAAGTTCGCCTTGAATTATGTGTATCCATCCTTGTTGCCCGTTGTGATCATGAATAACGGTGGATTGTCCGGGTTCCCAACATAAAAGTAGAAGTTCAAAATCCTCATTTTGTTCTAACGTAGTTCGAGTATAAGATTTCTGATCCCAACTTGCGTAGGGTTGCACGTCTGATAAATTAATAACTGCTGATTTGACTGCCTGGTCGAATGAGAATATTCCCATACTGCATGCATGGAGTGCATCCGTATATTGAAATAAATTCTCTATCATTAACTTGTTCATTTATGATTAGTTTGATTGTGCAATCCATGATTTATAGTATTGATCAACTTCAATATCCATTGCCTCTTTTGTAATCGAGACTGGATTAAATGGATCAATCATTACGGCCAATTCCTTTGTTTCTTTTTGCCCTATGCTTCGTTCTATTGCCCCTGGATGTGGGCCGTGTGGAATTCCACCCGGATGAAGTGTAATTTGTCCTTTTTGAATATTATTTCGGCTCATGAAATCGCCGTCAACATAATAAAGTAACTCATCGGCATCAACATTGCTGTGATGATAGGGTGCCGGAATGGCCTCCGGATGATAGTCATATAACCGGGGAACAAAAGAACAGATGACAAAATTGTTCCCCTCAAACTGTTGATGTATTGGAGGAGGCATATGGATACGCCCTGTTAGTGGTTCAAAATCGAAAATCGAAATGGCATATGGATAATTGAAACCGTCCCATCCGACGACATCAAAAGGATGATTTTCATAGATATAGGAATACAAGATTCCTCTTTTCTTAATATATATATGATAACTTCCAAGTTCGTTATGAGTCACTAAATTTTGCGGCAATCGAAAGTCTCTTTCACAAAAGGGGGAATGTTCAAGAAATTGGCCAAAATAATTTCTATACCCATTTGGTGTCAATATTGGACTGAAGCTTTCAATATACAGAAAGCGGTTTTCCCGGGTTTCAAAGTCAATTTGATAAATAGTGCCTCGCGGAATGACGATATAATCTCCGTAGTCAAAAGTAAGGTTGCCATACATGGTTTTTAACGTTCCGGAACCTTGATGAACAAAAATCAATTCGTCGGCATCAGCATTCTTGTAGAAGTAATCTTTTGAAAAATCTCGTGGTGCGGCTAATCCAATGTGCAAATCATCATTCACAAAGAGCGTTTTACGACTTTTTATATAGTCGTCTTCCGGTTCAATGTTATATCCCAAAAAACTTAAGGCCTTCATATTGTCCTTAACAACAACTGTTGGTTGAACACTTCGCGGTTCACCAAATTCCTTTACACATGTTGGAGGATAGTGATGATAGAGAAGGGATGACATACCTGAGAATCCGGAAGTTCCAAATAATTCTTCCTGATATAGGGATCCATCCGTTTTCTTGAACGTCGTGTGTCGTTTATGTGGGACCTTACCCAGTGTATGATACCTTGGCATAAATATGTGCGATTAAAATTGTTGATTAAATAATGATCACTAGAAACGAAAAAACGCTTAGTGTGCTCTGGTACAGTGTGTTGTATTCACAAGGGTAAGATTTTTTACCCCAATAGTTTGTTGACACTGGTCAAAGTATTTGATGATTTGTGTCATGTCATTTATTTCGGTTCAATGTGTTCTTGCGATAAACGCATAGCAACAGCCCTAATTCCTGATCAGATTACAGGAAGTACTCAATTCATTATCGATCAAAGATTAATGTAGCCCCATAATAAGAGGATAATGTGGGTGAAAGCGTGTCATTTAGCATACGTTAGTTTGCTTTTTGGCTTAGATGTGTACGATGCTCTGAGGAGAAAAGATACTTAGTGTAATGTACATGACCTCATTTGGATGTGGTCGATCCGGACTATTCGGCCATGCTAACGCGTTGCAACGCCTGAATGTCGCGATAGATAATCCGTTTTTTTTCAAGTGTGATCCAGTTGGTTTTGGAAAATTCGGATAATGTCCTGATCGCATTAGCCGTATTCATGTTAGCCATGTCAGCATAATCTTGGCGAGTCAGTTCGATTTCCAAAACATCATCAGTGTTTTGCACCTCAAACATTTCATAAATGTATAAGAGGCTGTCAGCCATGCGACCGCGCATATGTTTTCCTTTGAGATTTGATGTTCTAATGACATTTTTCGCAAATTCCTCGCTAACATATTTAAGTGTTTTAATGGTAAAAGAAATATTGCGATTAATGATAGTTAAAAAATCATTTATTGGTATATAACAGACGATACAATTTTCTAGAGCAATGGAGGAAAAAGAATGATTTTGATCACTGATGAAGTCATAAAAGCCCAGAAAATCAACCGGCTTATGAAGGCTTATAATCTGCTCATTTCCGATTTCATTGATCCTCACATTTTTTGCCTTTCCTCCTGATAGTGCATAAATACCGGATGGTTTTGTTCCTTGTTTAAAAATCTGCTCGTTTTTTGAAAAATAAAGTGTCCCTTTGTTTTCATTTAAGAGCGTTAAATCCTCTGTCTCTAACTCTGAAAACAAGGACAAATTTCTACGAAGACATGTTAAGCAATTTGATTCTGAGTCAGAACTGTACGTCTTGTGCCAGGCACATTTACTCATTAGTCGTTGATTATTTTTGCCTTTCAAAATCGAATAGATGTTGGCTTTTTGCGCACCTGGTGCCAATATCGGACTTTTTTATTCAATATGTGAGAAAGAGAGATGCAGACAAATATTTTGGAACGAGTAGTATGAAGTCGTGGGTGTCTTTTTGCTTCAAAAGTCCAGTTTTCACTGTCTGTTATATTCCAATCTTTTAGAATCAAACACGTACCTCACGGTGAAGTGAGGTACGTGTTTGATACAAAACCCCTTTTAATGACTAATTTTTAAGAAACTTTTTGCCCCATAATTTACTCTATCAAAAATCAAAACTTGATAAAGCCCATTAGGAAGCTCAGGTTGGAGCGCAATTGTCACCATTCCGTCACCTGAGAATTGGTCGTTGGTTCCTGTGAGTACGACTTTTCCGAACATATCCAGAATATGGAATTCCAAATTTTCCGTCATGATTTCATTTCCCAATTCAAGGGTTATATTATCATTGGCGGGATTAGGATATAGTGCAAATTCCAGACCTGGATGTCTGATATCAACAATTGCAGAGTTCTCTTCAACGACAAAGACGTTATCTTGCATAAATGTAATACCAGTATTACGTCGAATTATATCGGATAAACGGGTGCTTTTTATTTCGGCCAATTCATCTGTGTAAAATGCCACGTCTGCTTCATAATATAATCGATCCCCATCTCTTAAAGACCCAAATTGCTTTTTGATGATGGCCATCGCTGTAGGACCAAACAACGCCTCATCCATATGATTTTCAGCTAACAAGCCGACCCAGGGGTCGATTTTATCAATATCACCGTATACCATTGAAAATTGCTGGTTCAGTAGTGGATCAGACGTCAGGGAGGCAAATGACGAGATGGGATCCAGATCAAAATCCGTCCTGATTGTATTATAATCAGCTAATCCACGATCCCGTCCTCTTTGGATATTTAAAGAGGCAAGGTCCAAACCACCGGATCCTGGTGCCCCAAACAAAAAATTGCGTAAATCATCGATAATACTGCAATCAAAATCTTGTTCGACGACTGTAGCCATACCAATAAGATATGGTTCTATACCCCCTACGCTGGGAATGGCTGCGGGATTGAAGAAAGCTTGGGTCAGACTGATGTTGCCTTCAGGCACATATTCGCCCTCATCGTTCATACGCACAATGAGTCCTCCTATTACGGAGTGCCCATATCGGTATGCTGCGGTAGAAAACACGTTCATAATACCAGGTTGGACGGTCTGATCATATCCCTGATATGCTTCCAATTCAAGACCCAATACCGGGAGCCATTCTTCATAGACTACAGCTTCTATCAAGGCACCGACAATTTTTCTTGCTCGCTGATATAACAATTCATCAGTCCAGTCCGGATTTTCAATTATTAATTCATCGCAGAGTCGATTATGTTCCCGAACGAAAACTGTATGCAAGGAAGTCAATAAAGGATTTTCATTGGCCCGAACATCTCCCGCGATAAAAAATCGGTCAACAAATGGATAGGGCATGGCCATTCCAGGTGCATTTGGATCAATAATGTCATATGCCTCTCCAGAGAGTGTATTGTATGGTAGAAGATTGCCGGTCGATGTTTTTAATTTTCCATCTGCAAAGGTTCTTAACCAATTGGCACGGGCAGCATCAGAACCATAGACTGTAGAGGCATCGATGAATGCAGAGATCGCATTAATATGAGTTCTTGGATTGGTGAAATCTGTTCCGGTTGCCGGATCATATTCTGATCGGTGCATGGGAATTTCCATAATACCTGTACCATTCGGATCAAAATAGGCATCAAATGCAGGTACTGGTATGTTGAAGCTTTCATTGGGATTATCTGGTGAAAGCGTGATATCATGATCAATAAATTGTCCCCAGGCCCAGGCATAGGCGCTTAATCCTAAGGGATCATCAATGTCCTCATTCTGTGCAAATATTTCATTGCTGATAAATCGTGGATTTGGACGATTTACACCAGACGGACTAGAGATTTGATCACCATATGCACGAGTTGAACTGATTATGACATTTGAACCCGCGGAGCCCCAATCGGTATAAAAGAGATTGTTTCCTATTCCGCTCAGCGTTCGAGTGTTTTGAGAATTAAGATAATTCGTACTGCCTAAAATGATAATGATAATTGTGCTTATCACCAAAGCACCTAATTTTTTTGATAACTTCATTGTTCTGATTTGCTAGTTATAGAATATTCCGATTGTCATGAACTACGCCACTGGATTCTTTGAGGCACGTCAACTGTGCTGGGAACATACAATAAATAACAAAAAAAAAGGATATATTCTAGTTGAGAGATGTTATACAACATAAATAATTATGTTAGTAATCAGATCTAGCTTTTTATATACCAGGTAGATATTTCGGAAAACAATTCGTGTCTGAGTAGGAGTAGGACTCACAGTCTACTCGACGAGCAAATTGGAGATTACCTCGGTCAGGTCATTTGCAGGTTGATCGAAGAGTAAAAACCCGGAGCTTTCATCGAAAATGAATGAATAACCATTTTCCTTGGCATATCGATCAATGGTATCGTTGACTTTTTGAATGATGGGCTGAAACATTTGCTGACGACGCACGAGAATGGTGGCTTCTGCTTTTCGCTGGTCTTCTGAAAGGGTGGCCTGTTCTTGATTAAGGGCTATGTTCATCGCATCCGCATCCACTTTTGTCATTTCACCGGCTTTGAACTTGTTTTGATTTTCTGTGATACGTGCCTTATGAGCAATGACACGTCGTTCAAGGTCGGCAGACAAGCTATCCTGATAGTTGGTCAGAGCTTGATCAGAATCTTTGATTTGAGGAAGGTTTTCCAGTAGGTTGCCGTAATTGATAAAGCCCAGCTTTTGGGCATCAATAGTACAACATACACCGATTAGGATGAAGAATACAAGTAAGGATCTCATGTTAAAAGCTAATGTGTGATTGTGTCTGAAACTAGGCAGTCTTTTTCTCTTCCACCTTTTTTTTCTCATCTTCTTCCTTCATACCCTCTTTAATTTCAGACTCTATAGAGGCACGGGCACTATTGAATTCTCGAATTCCTTTACCTAAGCCCCGCATGAGTTCCGGAATTTTTCTTCCACCAAATAGGAGAAGGACAGCTAGGAAAATAAGAATCCATTCATTACCCCCTGGTAGACCAAATAAATAGAAGTTCATAATTTTTAATTTTAAGGACGCATGCGTCCAGTTTGATTCAATTCCTGTTAAAAGGTTTATGTTTTATTAAAACGAAATCATCTGCTAAGAAATTCCATTTTGAAAATTACTTTTTTAATCCGATTTCGCATAGTCGTTCATCCAGGTATTCTCCGGCCGTCATGTTTTCATATCGAATCGGATGATCTTCACGCACACAGCCATCCAAACAAGTCAAATCCATTTCACTAACAGGATGTAGAAAAAATGGAATAGACAACCGTGGTTTGTGCCATTCTTCTCGCGGCGGATTCACCACACGATGTGTTGTCGATTTCAAATAGTCGTTTGTCAGTCGTTGCAACATATCACCTACATTGATAACAATTTCATCTTCTTCAGGCTTAACATTCATTATTCATTATCCATTGTGAGCAGTTGCAATCCACCTGAAGAAGCACCAACAAGCAACGTGATCAAGTTGATATCTTCATGCTGTTCCGCTCGAATAGCTGATTCCGGTTCTCTTACAATCGGTGGGTAATGTATCGATCTTTGGATACTGTTACCACCGCGAATATACTGGTCAAAGTAGTTTTCCACCAAATCCAAATACAAGGCTATCGCTCTGAGCAATGCTGCTCCCGCCTCCTCAAAGGCCTTGTACAACTCCATTCCGGTTGCCGTAAAGTTAGGTGCTTCTGCAACAAGGACGTTGGCCATGGTTTGTGAGGCATAACCATCCTTCGGCTCCTCCTCTTGTCCAATCTGGAAAAACTCTTTCAAATCGGCCACTTTGCTTTGCTTTGCTTTTTCCGTACCAAAAGAGGTGAAACCCCGCTGACCGGCAAGTCCTTCCAATTCGTACTTGCGCTTGATCTCGAAAGAAAGATTAAAAAAGTTGTGCGATTCTTCATAAAAGTGATTGACCAGATCAGGTGAAATGCCATGATTTATCACGCCGACGAAGCCGATTTCATGAAAAGCTTCTCCCAGTTTCTGGATAAAAGCCTTACGATCAACAGCATCTCCGTGTACAAATGTAGAAAGCTCAGCTCCCGGAATGTTCCTCTTTCGCATGGGCGCAAAGTTAATCAATCTTGTAGCACCTGTCAGTGAATAATCAGGAAGTGAGCAACGGCTCGTCCCCTTCACGCACTTGATTAATACTAACTTAGCAAGAAGAGCTCGATGAAAGGACTATCGTTCATATTGATCCTATTGTTAACAGGAATCCTGAACCCTTATGCACAGGCTCCATATGAACTTTCAAAAGAACGAGAATTGATATTCTATTCCACCGGGGTGGTTGCACTCGGAGCGGGTTTGGTTTTGCGATCTACCATCGATCATTTTGACTTTACCAACCCAGTCATTTATAACAACGAGGATGTCAATAGCTTCGACCGACCAGCCACAGAAAATGCTTCCCGGAGTGCATTTAAGGCTAGCAATATTCTCAATTATTGCGCATTTGCTTTACCGGCAGTATTAGCATTGGATAAACGGATCAATAAAGATCTAATGACAATTGCTGTTTTATGGAGTGAAACCATACTGATCTCAGGAGGATTAACCTCGATTACGAAATATGGAATTCAACGCCCCAGGCCCTACATGTATCGACCTACCGACTACTATCATGTAAAAACATCGGCGAGTGCTCAGGCATCATTTGTTTCCGGTCACACATCGCTCATGGCCGCTTCGACCTTTTTTATAGCTTCCGTCTATTCTGCCTATCACCCAAATGGGAAACTGATTCCATACATATGGGTATCTGCGGCTGTTCTTCCCGCTGTTACAGCATATCTTAGAGTAGAGGCCGGTGTGCATTTCCCAACCGATGTCATAGCAGGTTATGCGTTAGGGGCTGTGGTTGGAATCGCCGTTCCGGCGCTGCACAGATCGAAAGAAAGAAAGGTTGAGCTTAGCCCGAACTTGAATGGGGTAAGCCTGCGTATTAAGCTCTAAGCCGCGTTAAAATCAGTCTTCACCATCTCTATCCAATGAGATGTTATTCTAACCGCGGTTTATATTTAGCTTCCTGGAAGAGTTCAGAGGCATCTTTTTTTACTAATTCATCAAATGATGTGTCAGGATAGCGTTGCATAAAGGCATCGATTATCTTATATCCAATAAAAATGGCTGCTCGTCCCGGTGCATCTGGTGGCATATCCGGTGAATTTGGTGCAGCACTGAGTAACCGCATAAATTTCGACCGTTGTGTAGAATAAATAAGATCGTTTGAGACTAAAAAAGAATAAATATTCCGTTCATTGTCCTGAACCCATTGCAATTGATCCGGAGTATATTCCCAGATGACAGTGTCTGATAAAAATGGAAGAATATTATCTGAAAAATAATATTTTTTTCCTTCACGGATTAAGGCATCCAAAAATTGAGGATTTCGAGACTGAGGAAGCATGTCGTCGAGTAGCGCGTCGACCGCTTTTTTAATTAGATGGTCCTGGTTAAACGTCCGTGAATTATAACTGGAAAAACTAGGATCCAGTTTTACCATGGCGGCATAATTTACACTATCTCCTAAAAATAAATCCAGGCTGAGTCCAACGCCATCTTTCGAATCGGATATTGGGAAAATAAAGCTACCATAAGCAAATTCAGTAACCGTAGTATACAGGTCTGGAACAGTGGCTGGCTGAAAATAATATTTGTAGTACCTCATCGCTTGATTCCACTGTTCTGAAAAATCACTAAAATTGCCATACTGCGCAGGAATTTTATGCTTCAACTCCTTAAACGTTTCAGCATCCAACATTTTATTAATTGTATATAATAAACTGTCCGTTATTGCGGGACGTGGTAAGGCCAGAATTCGATAAAAATATAAGTCAAATAATTTTGGAAAATTGGACTGCAAAACTTTAATATCTGTGTTTGATTCAATCGTATACAAAAGGCTATCAAAGCGGATAATGCGTGTATCGATATCGATACTTGATACATCAGGAATTTGCTCTTTACTGCCCATACAACCATAAAAATAGAATGCAAAGAAAACAATTCCATTGAGAATTAATATAGCTGATTTGTTTAAATTTTTCATTTCACGATTTGAGTGCATGTGCATTAAATAGGACTAACTGGTTTGCCGTCAAAATTCGTATGTGATCAAGGGGATTTAATCGACCCATAAACATAGGACATATTTTATAGGAAATGAAAATCAACTGCATTGTGTGATGAAGAGACAAACACAAATCATCAACTGCCATGCGATCATCTGGTTAAAATCTTCTATTTCAATTAGTCTGCAATAGAGCAGATTTTAATTCAATTTGTGAATTGACAACATCAATCTCTTGATTGACATTGAAAAATAGTTCACTGGAATTGAGAATATACCATTCCTCGATTAATCCATTTTCATAAGAATCGCCCAGGTCAATGAGCTGCCCTGCCGTCAAATCCATGCCAATGAGAATTAAACCGCTTATTGACATAGGGTTAATGGAGAATGGTAAAAGGCTTGAGATCATCAAATCTGTCACCGTACCGTCAACACTTGTAGATTTACTGCGAATATCTATTCGGCCATCAACAGTTGAAATGTTAGTTGGGAGACCGGCATTTTCAAATTTGACGACACCTAATCCATCCGGAAATGCATGGAGATTTCCGGAGCCAAGATTAAATACGGTGAACGGACTATGATAATTGGTCCGGACTTGTTGGGGACCATAGAGCGAATCCGGGAAATATTCTTTGTCGGTCTCAAGGTAGATGTTCCCACCAAGAAGAATTGTTCCAAGATCATTTTGAGTTATGCGAATATCGTCAGCGGTTCGGACACGAATTTCTTTTGCAAGTGGTGCATCAATGGCTGATTCCATGCCGGCGACAGAAACAAACGAGATATCCCTTAATGCGTCTAATAGTACTATGGCACCACCTGTTCCGGTAGAAATCTTTGCGGCTGCTTCATTGGACTGGACATTGATGCTATCTCCTGAAATCAGTCGTATAGTATCAGCTGCGACAATGATGGCCTCAGCAGGATTACCGGGCATAGCCGAACTACGTAAATCAATATTGTCGAAAGCCAATAGATAGGCATCGTCAAAAATAATACCCGCGTGATGACCCACTTTGACAAATGATTCCATGGTGTTGGCTGACAGGCTTGTATAGAGTTGGCGTCCTCCGGAACGTAGGGTGAGATGTCCCGTAACCAAGCCCGCACCAGCCGTACGAATGTGATGACCGATTTGGGCGTAATTCATTGTCCCGCTATCTGATCGAAGAACAATAGAATCTCCTGTGTTGATTTCAATGCTTCCGTCGACCACATCATTGGATCCGAGCAAACCCAGATGGCCGATCTGTGTAAAATGCATGGTTCCAGTACCTGAAAATGCCGATAAGCTTCCTCCTGTTATAATGAATATGCTATCCTGACATAAGGTTTGTGCCGCGGCTGCACTATGTCCGATCTGACAATTGGCAGAATCGCCAAAAGTCAAGGAGGCTGCATCCAGAACCACAGCCCATAGTCTTGCCTCTATGGAGATAGGACCTGAAACAGTGGCTATATCCTGGCATTTTAACCTGTGTCCTACATGCGCGTCGCTATTGATTCCTGACCCTGCTCGGAGAACAAGACTACTTGAGTCGCTTAGTGTTATCCTGCCGCCAACATCAACAAGCGAATCGGTGGACGTATGAACATGTCCGATCCGTGCCTCACTGTGAGGACCAAAGCCCCCTTCAAGTATGGTATTGCCATTCATCGGTACATTCACTCCGACCGATCGAGCAGTGACGTCGAGTTTGCCTAATAAAGAGAAGGAACCACTATTTCGGTTTCCAATTTGGGCAAAGGCGTTTTGGTCACCACCTGTCACCCAAATATTCCCTTCCTCGACATTTATGCGAATGTCTACATCGTGGGATTCAACATTCATTGGACCGCCAAATCCGACAATAGCGTGTGCATCCAGCCCACCCCCCTGCACGAGGGTATAATTACCGGTTAAAATGGTGATGTTAGCAAGCAGACTGCCTTTATTTCTTCCTAATTGGGTTGTAGCCGCTGGCACAACAGGTGATACGATGGCCGCATAAATGGCTGCATCGACTAAAGTTGATCCCATGAGGGATGCAACCTCTACAGCGCGAAGTGCTGGAGGAGGATATACAGGTAGTGGTATAAGATTATAAACAGGCAACCACGTTATTCCGGTTCCGACAATTACATTGGAAAGCCCAAACAAATTGATTTTCCCAATCGTATCATTTTTGAGATCAGCATAGATCAAGACATTATTGTTGGAGGTTATCGACAAATCAAACGGACTTGTGTAAGCTACATCATCGATTACCGAAGTTTCAAATGAAAATAATCCGGCTTCATTAATGGTTACATTTTGTAAGGCAAGTTCATTGATGAGGGTCGTAATATTGAGATTGGCATCAGAGGCTGCGTCGATCGGTTGAAATGGGCTGGTCAAAGTGACATTTATATCGAGACCATTTGAAATTGTAAAAATCCGACTTTGGCCGTAGGATAAAAGGGCCAGGAATACAAGGGTGGTGACAACTGATAGCTTTTTCATGACAATGAAGTTGGTTCGTTAATTCAATTCGACTTAAGGTATCGACAGGGCATAGATGGGAATTGTAGCCGAATGTCTAAAGTTAACCTATTTTAATTTGAGTTGCAAGGAGAATAATTATTGCCACCTTTATTTGGCTTGAAGATCCGAACATTAAAAGTGTAATGCCACGAATTTTTCTATTTCTTTAAAAAACTGAATAATTTCTTCTTCGGTATTTGTAGAATTAATTGTGACTAATCGAATAAATGAGTTACCCTTAAACGAACCGTGACCAACAATTAAACACGAATTTTCTAGTAATTTTTGGCAAAGAACATCAGGTGGAATATTTTTATATACGAAACAAACACTGGGTGAGGTTCCATGATCATATAAGGTGTAATCATCATTCTGTCGAATGTAGTTTCTGGCCACATCAGCAAGATAATATTGATTGTCTACCATTTTTTCGAGGCCTTTTCTACCGATTGCTTTCCAAAGGGTCCATACTTTCAAGGCATCATTCCGTCGGCCACATTGTAGTGATGTCTTACCCAGGTTGAATTCGTCCACATCACTTTGATAGAGGTAGTTTGCTTCGTTTGAAAATGAATCGTACAGATGTTTTTTATCGCGTGTGACCAGGATAGAACATGTCAGCGGTGTATTTAACATTTTGTGCGCATTAAAGCTAAATGAGTCGGTTTTTTCAAGACCTTTTACAAGTGACTTATGGCTATTACTGAATATTACTCCACCACAATAAGCCCCGTCGATATGCAGCCACAAATCGTATTTTTCACAAATTGGATGGAGTTTTTCTATGGGATCAAATGCACCTATTACGGTAGTACCTGCCGTGGCATTCACAAAACAAGGAGTATGTCCTTTTTCTAAATCCTCCTTGATCTGCATTTCGAGATCTTCAGGCGACATACGCCCATAATCATCCACTGCAACAGCGCGCACATTATTTCTGCCTATGCCGATTAAAGCGGCGTTTTTTGGAATGGAATAATGTGATTCGGTGGATGTATAAAATATCATTGATTTTCCTGCTCCGTCAAAGTGAACATCTGGATTTGTTTTGTCACGCGCCATGATCATGGCCATTAAATTTGCCATGGACCCACCTGAAGCAAAGGTGCCGTCTGCACTTTCCGGGTAGCCGATCATTTGGATAATTTTATGCAAGACGACTTTTTCCACGCCGACCATCGGTCCTGCTACTTTGTGTGTGTACATGCTATTGTTAAGCATAACGGCAAGTAAATCGCCCAGGATGGCTTTCCCTTTTCTCCCACCAAAAAGCTGATTAAAAAATCGTACACTGGAGGTCTTCGGTGTGCTCAATACCAGGGTTTTGAGAACCGACGTGAATGTTTCCGGAGATGCCGGGTGCTCAGATAGTGACAGATCCATCGTTTCAATCATTGTAGCTGCCTCAACAGGGTCAGAAACAGCATGATCTACCTCGTCTTGCAATAAAGCCTTAACCAAGTCATTAAAAAGTGCTAAATCAGATTTGATCATAAATAATATCTTAAACTGGATGACAAATTTATGGTTTTATGCCATAATGATTGACCTTTTGGCAACTACAAAATTGAATAAATAGGCTTCCCCTCAGATGTGGAAGGTCCTATCAAACATCTTCTTTTTCTAATTGTTGGCTCGTCTTTTAGTGACCATCAGTGTGATTCCTAAAAGGATAAAGGGAATACTTAATAATTGCCCCATATTATATGTCATATTATTTTCAAAGTCGACTTGATTTATTTTATAAAATTCAATAATAAAACGTGATACAAATAATAGTGTAAAAAACAGGCCGAAGATAAATCCATGTTTATATCTCACTTTATGCTTTTTATATAAGTAGAGTAGAATGGCAAAGATTAAAAAATAGGCCATCGACTCATAGAGTTGAGCGGGATGTCTGGGAACCTGATCAATTCGGTTAAAAATCACACCATAGTCACCATTTGTCGCCTTCCCAATAATTTCTGAGTTCATAAAATTTCCGAGACGAATAAAGGCCCCCGCCAACGCCCCTCCTATGGATACTTTGTCTAAAACATCAAAAACATTGGTCTTTGTTTTTTTACAAAAAATTACAATTGCAATAAATACAGCCAAAATTCCACCATGGCTGGCAAGTCCCTGAAAACCGGTGAAAGAAACCTGGCCATTATTTATTTGTATAGGTAGTAACATCTCTAGTGGATGCCTTAAATAGTATTCCGGCTCATAAAACAAACAATGTCCAAGACGGGCTCCGATGACGGTGGCAATAAAAACATAAAGCGTGAGCTTGTCGAGGTCTTCAATGGACAAGCCTTCTTTGCGATAAATTTGTTTGACTACATAATATCCTGCTATCAGGCCACCAACGAATAGGAGGCTGTAGTATCGAAGCGAAAAACTTCCGAACAAGCGAATAATTTCGGGATCAGGATTCCATTCAAGGATTAGGTTCATTAATAAAATGATTATTTTTTATAAAAATTGTTTACTCCGTGTCTAAATGGTTGACTGTAAATATGTGGTGACCATGATGACGCGGCTGCAAAATACATATTCATTTGAATGTGGAGGCTGTGGTCTGACCCACATTGGAAAGTAACCAAGTTGTTTTTGTCAAAAACAAAGTAACACTTTGACTACCTTTGTCCTCTTCAAAAAAAATCGAAAACGATGTCTGGACTGAATGAAAAATTGCTACATGACTTCATAGAAAAGGCAATGACCGAAGATGTTGGAGATGGAGATCATACTTCCATGGCATGTATTCCTGCAGGAGACAGGTGTGAGGCCTACTTGCTGGTCAAGGATGTAGGAAGCATATGTGGTATCGAAGTAGCCAAACGGATATTCGCGTATGTGGACCCGGATTATGAGATGGAGGTATTGATCGCTGAAGGTTCTCATGTGAAGGAAGGCGATGAAGTTTTTCATGTACGCTGCAATACCAGGGCCTTATTGATGGCCGAACGACTCGTCTTGAATACCATGCAACGATTGAGTGGTATATGCACATTGTCGCATCGGTTTGCCGTCGAAGTTGAAGATCTGCCGGTAACCATATTGGATACACGAAAAACAACGCCGGTGCTTCGGTTTCTCGAAAAGTATGCCGTCGAAACAGGAGGATGTTCAAACTACCGTGATGGGTTATACGACTGGATCATGATCAAGGATAATCACATTGACGCAAGTGGTGGTGTCGTTCCGGCAATTGATCGCGTCGCTTTGTATCTAAAATCATTAGGACGCAATTTAGGGATTACGATTGAAGTGAGAAATTTTGTGGAACTGCATCAAGTATTGGATCGTGGTGGTGTAACAAGGATCATGTTTGATAATTTTGAAATTCCATTATTACATGAAGGTGTGGCTTCTGTAGATCATCGTTTTGAAACAGAGGCTTCCGGTGGAATTGTTCTTCGAAATGTCAGGGAGTTTGCACAGACAGGTGTCGATTTTATTTCAGTTGGAGCTTTGACACACTCTGCACAGTCCCTTGACCTAAGTCTTAAGGTTAGATACTGATTTATTTATTCTGTCTATCGGAAAGTGGGTCAACCACGCCATCCGATTAGTCATAATTATATACTCCACATTGGTATTGTAATTTTATAGAGTAATTGCGTATTCTCCCTACAAAAAGAACAATAAACTGAATCTTAAATAACAGATTTAATTTTGAGACAATCTCGATTAAATATGTGCTAGTTAGTCCTGTTTATTCCCTCTTCTTATTCACCACCTAAGTCAACCTAATTTATTATCTAGTTCCGACTAATGAATCATTCAACCATTTAATTGAATCTATGGGTATCAACAGCTCATATTTTTTAGAATTTAGCAGTTAATCCGTATAACTTGTTATTTTAGTCTTATGAAGCAACAATTAATTCGCGTTGGAGGCGTGCCGGAGCATTTTAATTTACCATGGCATCTTGGTATTGAAAACGGAGATTTTGAGCGGCGTGGTCTCCGAGTTGAATGGATCACCTTCAAAGGAGGCACAGGGGAAATGACCCGTGCACTTCGGCAAGGTGAAGTTGACGTCTGCATCTTGCTAACTGAGGGCATCATCACAGACATAATAAATGGTAATCCGTCGAAGATTATAAGTGAGTATGTGATCACACCGCTGACTTGGGGCGTTCATACAGCTACTAATAATTCACTCGAATCTTACGATGACATTTTTGATAAAAAATTTGCAATAAGCCGTTTTAGATCGGGATCACATCTCATGCCAATCGTGGATGCAAATGGAAAGGGAAAGGAAATAAGAAAGGATCAGTTCGTTATTATTAAAAACCTGGAAGGAGCACTTACGTCATTGGCTAATAATGAAACAGATGTCTTTTATTGGGAAAAATATACAACTAAACCTTATGTCGATTCGGGACAGCTGTGTCGATTAGGTGAATATTTAACACCATGGCCGTGTTTTATGATTGCAGCGACAAATGATATTTTGGAGAATCAACCTGAAAACATTATTCGACTCTTGCGTACCATTCACGATGTTTGCGATGAATTTATGAGAGGCGATCAGGCCGTATCCTTAGTTAGTAGTCGATACAATTTACAGATCAAAGATGTCGAACGCTGGTTTCATAGTACAGAATGGGCGATTCATGGATGGGTGAGTAATAAAATGATCCAAAGCGTAATTTATTATTTACGAAATGCGGAAATCATAAAACCCGATCAAGATGTTCCTGAGCTCATTTGGAAACGATAAAGCTTCCCGTTCTTGCTCATCTTCCCAAGTACTTTGTTGATGTTTCGTTCATTTTTGAATCAATCACCCTTGTCCAAACATCCTGGCTGCCACCATTCCCATTTGCTGAATTAAATTCTGGATTTTGGTTTTGTCTTCAGTTTCATAAGAATCCATCGGAAGCTGTTGTGCCAACGGCTGAAGTCCGGTAAGAATAGCATACTTTTTATAAACATCGGTGTCGTCTGAAGATAATTGCGTCGTCCAAGTTTCTAATTGAGGAATAATTATTCCGGGTGTTTCATTGACCAGATATCCGGCCCACGTTGTAAAAAATGGGAATGACATATCGAAACTCATACGATCAGCACTCCTTTTGAAAAATTCAGTTTTGCCATCAACATTTTGATCAACATAGATTTCGGCAACGGCCTGCAAAAGGGCCTGGCTTGTCGTTTGTTCATTTTGGTCTGCCCATGTTTTTGCAGCATTCGCATCATGCTCCAAAAGGCGCATTGCTGCTACTGCCTTGACACGGTTGCTCTTATCTCCGAGCGCTTTTTCTATGAGTGAAGGATTGACAACATCGAGTGCTCTTAGTGCCGCTACCCGAACGTTGGTATGTGGATCGTCTACTACGAGCTTATTAAGTTTTGATTTGATCACATCGAGATCGCTGCCGGCCTGAATCACACGTTGTCGAACTACCCAAAATGGATCTTGAATTGCTTTTGAAGCCAGCAGTTCCCGATTGGCGTAATCTTTATCTTGTAAGAGGCTAATGGCCTGCATTCTGTCCCAGACAGATGAAGCATGATTGTACAAAGCCATCGAAGGCTTAGGACCATTGGCGTACTGCATCAACTGTGTCTTATTCGGATCCAGTATGATGAGTTCCGGGGCTTCCATGAGATTGAACGAGAATGTGTTCTCTTCGTGCTCGAGGACTATTTCATATGTCAATTTTTTACCCGAAGCGGTATAGATTTCAATTGTGGTCGGGATATAGAAAATAGGCCAATCCCTATCTTTTTGTACTTGATTGATCTGCACGGTCAGCGTATTGCTTTCGAGCGAATAGCTATAGTCCATATCAATGACCGGATGTCCGGGTTGAAGAAACCACTGATTAAAGAACCAATTCAGATCTAAACCGGTAACATGTTCAAAAGCAAGACGGAGGTCATGGACTTCCGCAGCTTCGAATGCCTTCTCATTCAAATAGTGATTGAGCGATGCAAAAAAGGCCTCTTCTCCGACAAGTTCGCGCAACATATGCAGCACCAGACCTCCTTTATTGTAGCTATGTGCATCGAACATGTCTTCTCTGCTGTTGTAGTGAAAGTTGATGAGTGGGTGAGCAGCGTATTGCGCCTGACCCAAGTATCCCTGTAGTTCATTGAATCTGTGATTATCCCCTTCTTCACGTCCATATTTATGTGACAACCAGAGGTATTCGCTATAGTTGGCAAAACCTTCATTTAGTGTCAGGTTTGACCAACTTTCACATGTAACCAGGTCACCAAACCATTGATGAAATAACTCATGGGCGACTATTTTATCATTTCCATTGTCAATTAGATCACCTGCGGGATGCTGAAGAAATTGACCAAATAAGCTAGCGGAAGTATTTTCCATAGCACCGGATACATAATCACGTACAATGACCTGGCTGTATTTGTCCCAGGGGTATTGATAATTTAGGACCTCGGAGAAAAAAGTAATCATTTCCGGTGTGTGATTGAATATTTTCTCCGCGTCATCTGCATAATCGTGTTCCACCAAATATTCCAAAGGAAGGTCTCCGCATACATCTTGCTGACGGTGGAAGTCTCCGATGGCGAGCATAAATAAATAAGGGGCATGAGGTTTATTCATTTCCCATGTGTCGGTTCGCGTTCCATCTTCATGATCTTTTGAATTTGTCAGAATTCCATTTGAAAGCGTCTCAAATTCGTCCTTTACGCGAATGCGAATTTTTTGCGTGCAACGTTCATTCGGTTTATCGATAGTCGGAAACCACTTGGAATTACTCTCGGTCTCGCCCTGGGTCCAGATTTGCGTGGGTTTGTGCTCATTACTTTCATCTGCATCTACAAAATACAAGCCACGATCTGACATGATGGCTGCACTACCACCAGCTTCCTCCTTATATGGGTGTGCGATATACTGAATGAATACATCAAACTTTTCTCCTCTTTTATATCCCTTGTCAAGGACAATAGTAAGTCGACTTCCATCATAGTTGTGTTCTATTGGACGACCGTTCATTGAGGTTTCGAGGATGTCAAATGTTTTAGCGTCAAGTGTAATTTCATCAATTGGATAAAATTGTGGGGTAAACGTAAGCGTTGCCCTTCCGTTGACTGCTTTTTCAGCGTAATTGAATGAGAGGTTCAAATCTGTATGAAGCAGATCAGCTGAACGGTCAAAGGAAGATCGATATGGAGGCAAGGCCTCTTCTTCGGTTGGTTGTTCATCAGTGACGAAAACGGTGTCCGTTAAGCGCGTTTCCATAGGAATGACGGCAGCCGTCTTAGTCGTGCTGCACTGCGCGAAAAGAAGTAGAGAGAATGCCGCGAAAATTGTCGACCGCACAATTGCTGTGATGGTTGGAATATTGATCTGTTTCATAAAGAAGATTTCGTAGATGAGAAATATTAAACGCAAGCATACGGTATTTGATCTCGATTACGCTAATCTTTCGACGGATCGCCTAATTCCATTGATGATTCCAGGGTTGGAAGTCAATCTCCTTAGGTGCAAGGCACCTTTAAGTGCCTTGCACCTAAGGCGCGCACGCACGCGCCTCGCGTTAGTTAAAACTAATTTTCGATGATTGCCGGATTATTTTCCGGGAGTTGAATCAATCTACAACGAAAGTCTATTCTCTAGTTGGAAGAGGATAAAATTGAAGACAAGGGTGGACGTTGTTTAACTTGTTTAGATGCCTTCTAATAGTTGAGCATGACGGGCATGATGAGCATAAGTAAGTCCTCATTCTCCGCATTTTGTTCAGGAATAAGTATTCCCGGTCTGTTTGGCTCATCTAATTTAAACACGATGTTCTCGGTATCGCTGGCATTGATCATTTCAATGAGGAATTTTGCATTGAAAGCAATGAATAAGTCCTTGCCATCATACTCACACTCGAGTTGTTCGGTGGCTTCATTTGAGTAATCAAGATCCTGAGAAGTCAATGTTAAGCTATGTTCTGTAACATTAAATACCGTTTGATTGGTCGTCTTATTGGCGAAAATCGATAGTCTTTTTAGTGATTGCAGCAAATCATTTTTTCGCACTTTCAACGTATTTGGATTGCCTGCAGGAATTACCATCTTGTAATCCGGATATTTTCCATCCAACATGAGACATGCCAGCATTGTCGATCCACAAGTAAACATGGCATGCGATTTATCAAATTCCAGAGCAATCTCTTCTTCGTTTTCAATTATGCCTTTCAACAAAACCAATGATTTCTTAGGCAGCACAAATGAAGTCGTAACGTCACTCGACATGCCATTGTATTCGTACTTGACCAGCTTGTGCGCATCGGTCGCTACGAATGTGACGCGATTGAAATCGATTTGGAAATAAACACCCGTCATTGTCTTGCGCATTTCATCATTGCTCACAGCGAAAAGTGTTTTATTGATCGCATTCGTCAGGACTTTGGCAGGCAAATTGATCGAATCGACATCTGCTTGTCTTGGAACTTCAGGGTAATCAGCGGGATCATGTCCGCTCATACTGTATTTACCAAAGGACGAGGTAATGTCAATATGATGATTGTCAGAATTGATCTCGATGGTGATTGGCTGATTTTGCAGCGCTTTGACTGTCTCCAAAAGCATCCTGGCCGGACAAGTGAACAAACCACTATCTTCTGAGGAAACGCTCAAAGCCGTTGTAATGGTCGTTTCCAGGTCGGTAGCCGTGATGGTCAACTCATCACCACTTAACTTGAATAGAAAATCCTCCAAAAGTGGCATGACAGGATTGGTCCCTATTGGTCCAATAACCTTGTTTAGATGAAAATACATTTCGGCACTGGCAACTGAAAACTCCATGTTGGAATCAAGCTTTGATGAAAAGAACAAAAATAATGGAATACCGCGGAAATAGAAGGGTTTTAGTTATTCTTTCTTGATCACCAATTTTAGAATTACGAATCATTGGTAATCAATAAGATATACATTTAATTTGTTTCATTTGAATAATCCTAAAACCAATGACATGAAGTATAACATACGTGTTGCGTGATGTCTCATCATATTTGTTGTCAATCTATCATCGAAAACCGCGTTTCGTCTACTAAAATGCGACACATAGCGTTAAAGTAAAATGAGTCGCATAAGGACGACTATAATTGTTATTTTTGGCGTTCTTAATGCAGAAGTTAAGAAATGCTCAAGCATAGATATAAGAAATGAAGATTTTTAGTCTGTTTACACAAGACCTGGCCATAGATTTGGGGACGGCCAATACCCTCATCATTCAGGATGGGAATATTGTCGTCGATGAGCCATCGATTGTGGCCATCGACCGCCGCACAGGCGAGACTATTGCTGTTGGTCATCGTGCCATGCAGATGCATGAGAAGACACATGAAAATATCAAGACGATACGACCGCTCAAGGATGGTGTGATCGCTGATTTTCAAGCGGCTGAAAACATGATCGAGGGCATGATCAACATGATTGGAAACAAACGTCGCTTCTTCACGCATATGAAAATGGTCATTTGTATTCCATCAGGAATCACGGAAGTCGAAAAACGAGCCGTATTTGATTCTGCTGATCACGTTGATAGTAAAGAGACCTATTTGATCTATGAGCCTATGGCCGCTGCATTAGGTATTGGCTTGGATGTGGAAGAGCCTGTGGGCAACATGGTCATTGATATTGGGGGAGGAACAACGGAAATTGCGGTTATTGCTTTGTCAGGAATCGTTTGTGATCAATCCATACGGACGGCTGGTGATGAATTTACTCTTGACATCATGGACTACATCAAACGTGCTTATAATATGCTCATTGGTGAACGAACGGCTGAACAAATTAAAATTCATGTAGGATCGGCATTAACGGATTTGCCTAATCCACCTGAAGATTTTGCCGTAAATGGACGGGACCTCATGACCGGTATTCCACGACAGATTGTAATAGGTTATTCAGAAATCGCACAGGCACTGGATAAATCAGTTGCCAAAATTGAAGAGGCGATTTTAAAGGCGTTGGAAACCACACCACCTGAACTTGCCTCGGATATATATAAAACCGGCTTGTACCTCATTGGTGGAGGAGCATTGCTTCGCGGGCTGGATGTACGAATATCCGAACGAACTAAATTGTTAGTTCATGTGGCAGAAGATCCATTACGTGCGGTTGTACGAGGTACAGGAATTGCATTAAAAAACACGGATAAATTTTCCTTCCTGATTGATCGTAAAGGAGTTTAATGTTCAACACATTTCTAAAAATGTTGAGGCGTGATGCTCTAACTTGTAGAAGCCATGATTAATTTATTTCGATTTCTTTTACGGAATAGTAGTTTCTTTTTATTTATTGTATTTGAAATTATTGCCATTTATCTAGTGGTAAACTATAATACGACCCAGCGCACTATATTTATCAATTCATCAAATAAAGTCTCCGGCTTGCTTTTGGAAAAGTATGATGAAGTACGGGATTATTTCAACCTCGCGAATATTAACCAGTCACTCAGCGAAGAAAACGCGCTCTTACTTCAAAAAATTGAAAAATTAAAACTTGAAAATCCCGGATCAACGAATATACCTTTTGGCTATAAAGAAGCCAAAGTTCTATCGAACACGTTGGATGGGCGTTACAATCGTTTTTTGATCAATCGTGGTAATTCTTCCGGTGTAGAAAAAGGAATGGGTGTTTTATACAATAATCAACCTGTAGGAATTATTTATCAGGTCTCTCAACGTCACGCGAGCGTCATCTCGTTGTTGAATGTTAACCTGAATCTCAGTACCAGTGTAAAGGATAAAGAATATTTTGGAACACTGACATGGTTTCCTCCTAATCCTCGTGAAGCGATACTGAATCACGTACCGGCCTATGCCGACGTCTTGTTGGGAGACACCCTCGTAACCAGTGGTTATAGTCAGATTTTTCCTCCGGGATTACATGTGGGCAAAGTGACCCAGGTAACAACACCAAAAGGATCGAATTTGCATGAAATATATGTCGAGTTATTTGCTGATTTTGGACGAATCAATTATGTTCAAATCGTGGAAAATCTCAATCGAACGGAATTAGATTCATTGACTTTAGAATCTGATATATGAAAATCCCAACCAGATATTTGATTTTCACCTTGATTATAATTTTGATTCAGGTGCTCGTCTGCAAACACATTGTTCTTGGAACAAAATCGGATCCTTATTTGGACGTTATCATATATCCATTGTTATTGATCATTTTGCCGGTAAATACACCAGCTGCACTTGTGGTCGTAATTGCATTTTTTAGTGGATTGGGAATAGATTTTTTTTACGATTCTCCCGGAGTTCATACGAGTGCTCTGGTGCTGACAGGATTTTTAAGAAAGCTTATTTTGAATTTCATGGAACCCAGAATTGGTTATGCTGTAGATGATGTACCATTGCGTGTTAGTCCTTCGGATTATTGGTATTATTTATATGCTGGAGTACTTCTGGTCATTCATTTGCTTTTTTATTATACTGTATCATACTTTTCATTGCTGTTTATAGTTAATATTCTCATGAAGACGCTATTAACTTTTCTTGTTTCCATGTTATTGATTAGTTTACATGGAATTACCTGGCGCGCATTAAACTAGAGATTTGGAGCGATATCAACAGCGAAGTAAAATTGTACTTTACGTCATAGGCCTGGCGACCGTGTTGTTATTGGTGGCAGCTGCCCGACTTCAACTCACAGATAATTCCTATCGGACAAAAGCCGCATCGACTGCAATTGGTGAATCTGTACAATATCCGGCCCGTGGTTTATTTAAAGACCGAAATGGACAACTACTAGTTCTGAACAAGCCGATTTATGACATTATGGTCACGGCTAACCAGGTGGCTCCTACTATGGATACGATGAAGTTTTGTCGCCTGCTCAATATTGACAAGAGTTTATTTATAGAACGAATGGACAAAGATTTCAGATCGGTGCGTTACTCGCGTCGTGTGCCTTTTATCTTTTTATCAAAAATTTCAGCTGACCTTGTAGCTCCACTTCTGGAAGTATTATATGAGTTTCCCGGATTTGATTTTGTTGTTCGAAGCAGAAGGGATTATTCTGTTCCGTATGGCAGTCATGTATTAGGGTATATCAGTGAGGTCAATGCCGCTCAGATTGAATCTTCTGATGGTATCTATGAGTTGGGTGATTATATTGGTGCTAGTGGTCTCGAAGCCAAATATGAAGAACAGTTGCGTGGCGCAAAAGGCGTGAAATATGTACTTCGGGATAACGTGGGTCGTGAAGTCGAACCGTTAAGAGGTGAGGCTTTGGATACCCCTGCAGTCCGTGGACGTGATATCGTCATCACCCTGGATATGGACCTGCAAGCCTATGGTGAAAAACTAATGGAAAATAAAAGAGGCGCTATTGTAGCTATTGAACCGGCTACCGGTGAAATACTTGCCTCTATGAGTTCCCCATCCTATGATCCAAATGAGTTATCGGTAGGCTATAAACGAGGTGAAGCTTATGAACGCCTAAGTTCAGATACCATGAAGCCATTGTTGAATCGAGCAATGATGTCCAAATATCCGCCCGGGTCTATTTTCAAACCGATACTATCTTTGATTGCCTTACAAAAGAATATCATTACTCCAACTAATTATATTACCTGTTCCGGAGGCTATACGTATTATAAAACAACCTGGAAATGTCATGCCGGAGGAGGTGTGCGTAATTTAATTTCAGCACTGACACATTCTTGTAACACGTATTATTATATAGCATATCGAAATTTATTGGAAATAGAAGGGTTTCGAAAACCTCAGGCAGGACTTGATTCCTTGAATTATTATCTATCCACATTTGGACTAGGCAAGCGGCTTGGTGTTGATATCGGGGGAGAAAGCCCCGGATTTTTACCGACTTCTGATTTTTATAAAAACTTGTACAAAGAGGAAGGAGGACGATGGTATTCCACATTTACAATTTCCAATGGAATTGGACAAGGTGAACTTGAACTCACAACACTGCAAATGGCAAATTTAGCTGCTATTTTAGGCAACAGAGGGTACTATTATCAACCGCATTTTTTTAAAACTTTTGATGATGAGCATTATTTTGAAGACAGATTTATACCGGAACGATATGAAGTTCCAATTGATAAAATGCACTTCGATCCTGTAGTCGAAGGGATGAGCAGAGCAATAAGCCGTGGAACCGGAATCGCAGCCTATATTCCCGGAATCACAGTCTGTGGCAAAACGGGCACCTCTCAAAATCCTCATGGAAAAGACCATTCTGTGTTTTTTGCTTTTGCACCACGGGATAATCCGCAAATTGCCATCGCCGTGTATGTTGAAAATGCCGGTTATGGTGCCACCTATGCAGCTCCGATAGCCAGCTTAATTATGGAAAAGTATCTTAAAGGCGAAATTAGTAGGCAGCGTAAATGGCTGGAAAACCGAATATTGAACGCTGTCATAGATTAATGAATTTATTATTAGAAGAAATAAATAATTGCAAGGTCTGTCAAGCCTTTTTTGACCACCCTTGTCGACCGGTGATGTCTGCGCATCCGCAGGCGAGAATATGCATAATTGGCCAGGCACCGGGACGAAAAGTTCAGCAAAGTGGTAAGCCCTGGGCGGATAAAAGTGGTGAAAACTTGATGAGGTGGATGAATTTAACCTCCGATGAATTTTATGATGAATCTTTGGTGGCATTACTGCCTATGGGCTTTTGCTATCCCGGGACAGGAAAATCCGGAGACTTACCACCTCGCAAAGAATGTGCACCGCTGTGGCATCAACAGGTGCTGGATAAGATGAATAGTGTCGAATTAATTTTATTAGTGGGAAGTTACGCACAGGCATACTATCTTGCGAACCGAAAAAAAAATCTGACTGAGACTGTTCGAGCTGTAAATCAATTTCTACCAGAGTATTTTCCGTTACCCCACCCTTCCCCTAGAAATAATATTTGGAAAAAGAAAAATCCCTGGTTTGAAGCTGAAGTGGTTCCGGAATTACAGAAGTACACGACAAAAATAAAATCTAAGGTGAATAATAAATAGTGAGGTCTAGGTTTAAACCTATTTAAAAATATAGAGAATCGAAATTTGTAATAATTACACATGAAAAAAATAAAATTCCCAACAGCCCATACTATCTTGCTCATCATAGCAGCACTAGTCGCTGGGCTGACCTGGATTATACCTTCCGGTCAATTTGATCGGCTTGAATATGTAGAATCTGACAATTCATTTATTTATCATGGTGTTGACGAGGATCGGCCTCATCCTGCCACTCAATCGGTTCTTAATGATTTGGGTGTGAAAATTCCATTGGAGAAATTTACGGAAGGGGATATATGGAAACCAGTTGGTGTTCCGGGGACTTACCACAAACTAGAAGCAAAACCTCAGGGTATTGCCGAATTTATTAAATCTCCGTTACGCGGAATTATGGAGGCGATAGACGTTATTTTATTTGTTTTAATTATAGGTGGGTTTATCGGTATCGTGAATTTTACAGGCGCTTTTGACGCAGGTATTGCCTGGTTGGCCAAAAGACTGAAAGGACGAGAGTCGCTGCTCATTGTCATTATTACGGGATTGATCGCTTTGGGAGGAACGACCTTTGGTTTGGCAGAAGAAACCATTGCTTTTTATCCAATTTTGGTTCCTGTTTTTTTGGCAGCCCGATATGATGCTATGGTGGCATTAGGTGCAATATATATTGGGTCGTCTATAGGTACCATGGCCTCAACAGTTAACCCCTTCAGTGCCATCATTGCTTCGGATGCGGCAGGAATCACCTGGACGACTGGATTACCGGCGCGCGTTTTTGTACTGGTCGCCGGGGTAGTGATATGCCTATGGTACATCATACGATATGCAGAACGAGTCAGAAAAGATCCCACCAAATCCATCATTTTTGATCAAAAAGAGGAAATCGATAAAATGTTTTTACATGGTGTGGCTTCCGACAAACCCATAAAATTCACAACCCAAACCATACTCATTTTAACCGTATTTGTTCTGTGTTTTGCGCTTATGATCTTCGGTGTTTCACAGTTGGATTGGTGGTTTTTGGAAATGACGGCCGTGTTTTTCATCGGTTCTATTGTGATAGGCGTAATTGCCAAAACAAAAGAGAGCATTTTCGTTGACGAATTTGTAAAAGGAGCAAATGACCTCCTGAGCGTAGCCTTAATTATTGGGTTGGCAAGAGGGATCACCGTACTGATGGATGATGGTTTGATTAGCGATACGCTATTATACTATTCATCAAATGCGGTTGAAGGCATGCCGAAGGGTATTTTCATCAATGTCATGATGTTTCTTTACGCAGGATTATCCTTCTTTATTCCTTCTTCTTCCGGGATGGCTGTTCTAACCATGCCAATTATGGCACCGTTGGCAGATGTGGTAAATATTGGGCGAGAATTTGTCGTCAATGCGTATCAATACGGCATGGGGCTCATGGCCTTCATCACGCCCACCGGGTTGATCCTGGCTTCACTAACGATGGTAAAAGTCGGATACGACAAATGGTTACGGTTTGTCATGCCACTGCTCATCATACTCACAATATTCACCATGATCATCTTGACATTACTTGTCTATTTGTAGATTGTCTCGGATGTCTGGTTCTATCTCATACACCTCCACTGCACATGGTATGGGTTTGACCTGATGGCAAATACCGAATTCCAGATCTTCTGCAATTTATTGTTAATACAAGAATGACTTCTAAGAAAAACTACGTCTTAAGTGCGTTGGTCAGTGGTATTGCCGGGTCAATGTGACAATCAGATGCGAATGACCGAAGCGAACGGAAAAACCACTACGATACACAAACAACCAACAAGTATTATTTGTTAATTATATATTGCTAATTAAAACCGAAATTTAAAATGGGAAAATTTGATGAAAAAGTAGCCACCTACAAAGCCGAGATGCAAAAATTAGGTGTCAGTGTCGATGACGACCTATTGAACAAGGTCACAAAAGGATGTGGTCCTTCTATCTATAATGTTGATGCTGAAAAAGTATCCAGTTCAGATAAAGCCGAATTGGAAACTGTCAAAAACAATTTTTTAATAAAGAAACTTGGCTTGTCAGATAGCGCGGCGCTCGATAAAGCTATTTCCAACGCTGTTGATACATTCGGAGCTGGAAATCGAAATAAATATCGCGCTATATTTTATTACTTATTGGTTAAAGAACTTGGACAAGAGTCTAAGTATTAAGCAATACCAAGGACAAACGTGTTATAACAAAAATCCCACCTTAAAGAGGTGGGATTTTTTGTTTCTTCTTCTGAATAGCAAGCCCAATGGACTTCTAACTGCGGGTCATCCAAATCCTAAAAGCACGATAAACAATATCGAAGAACACCTGTTCCTTTATAAATTTATACCTATGAATATCTTAGAATCGGTGGCCAACTACCTGAAAGGAAATAAAAATAATCTTGAAGTAGCAGAGGGCTATTGTCCAAACTGCTGGGGGCAACAGACATATGAAGGAAAATTTCTCGAGCTGATGCAAACCGAACGAATCGACCTAAATAATGTGACCGCAAAAAAAGGATGGATACAGGCTCATGCCGTCAAGCACTTTGAGGGGATTAAAGTAAAACAAACAAGTGATGCTTTTGAGTGTCCCAGTTGTAAACTGAGAATTAAACCTACGTCATGATTATTGGATGTCGAGACAAGATATCTTCTTAAACATAGAAATAATAAACCTCCATGAACACTGCGCACATAGAATTGCTTGCACAGGCCAAAGCATTTCATGAAGAATAAACGGTCTATTGAATCCAACATGCATGAAAAGTCATCGTCTTACTATTCCGAATTCAAAAGGGCATAACCTCAATGCCTATCTTGAATTACCAGCAAATCAAAAACCCAATTATTACGCTGTATTTGCGCACTGCTTTACCTGTACAGGAAGTTTTGGAGCAGTTCGGAATATCAGCAGGGCACTGACAAATCATGGCTTCGCCGTTATTCGCTTTGATTTTACCGGCTTGGGACACAGTGAAGGAGAATTTGCTGAAAGCCATTTTTCAGCGAATGTTCAGGATTTAAAGGATGTCCATTCCTACATAACAAACAACTATGAAGCTCCCGTCCTATATATAGGACATTCTCTCGGAGGCGCGGCGGTTTTAGTGGCAGCGGCTGAGTTGAAAGAAGTGAAAGCTGTGGCAACGATAGGGGCTCCGGCACATGTGGATCATGTCGTCAAACACTTTTCACACAAAATCGAAGAAGTAAAACATTTTGGAGAAGTGGAAGTGAATATTGGTGGCCGACCATTCATCATTGATCAGGAGTTTATCAAAGACTTCGACCAAACCGATCTACCGGCCGTTATTCGCTCTTTGAAGAAACCATTGCTTGTCATGCATGCGCCATTTGATCGTGTCGTCGGCATCGAAAATGCGCAAGAAATATATCACCACGCGCTCCACCCAAAGAGTTTTGTATCCCTTGATGATGCCGATCATCTACTGACCAATAAGGCGGATGCCATTTATGCCGGCAATATAATTGGTACATGGGTGCAACGATATTTTGAACCTGTTGAAAACAGTATGCTCGACACAAAGGGCGAGCAGCTAGTGGGGCATTTGGATCTAGAAGAAGATAATTTTACCACATCTATCCAAACTAGTCGACATACACTTGTTGCTGATGAACCTATATCTGTTGGTGGGGATGATTATGGTCCATCGCCTTATGAACTGATCAATGCGGGACTTGCTGCCTGTACGGCTATGACCTTAAAATTATATGCCCAGCGCAAAAAATGGGATTTGAAAGAAGTCTATGTCTATACGACACATTCCAAAAAACATAGTGATGATCTGGGACTTGATACGGCCGATCCCGGATATATGGATCATATATCAAAAAAACTGCGATTTATTGGTGACTTAAGTCCTGAACAAAAACAGCGGCTCAGTGAAATTGCATCCAAATGCCCTGTTCACAAAACCTTGTCCCAAGGTGTGATTTTTGATACTGAGATTTTGGATGTCGAGTAGGACCACACAACCTTTTCTTTTCAAATGTCATTGACTTACCGGTAATTTTAATACTTCGATTAATCCATCTGGTGCATTTTAAGAAACCCTTATCTTGTACGTGGAATGAAATTGAAAAGTCACACATATTGGCTGACGATTCTTGCGGTCGTAATTTTCATAGGCCTACTTGGAACGATACATGTTTTTCAACATGGCACAGATGAAGAAGCGGTTCGGATACTAATAAGATGGAGCGCAAAAACCAGTGCTTTGTTATTTTCAATAGCATTTGGAATTTCAGCTATCCAATTTTTATTTAAGGATAAATTCACACGTATCCTGCTGAAATTTCGACCCCATATTGGTCTCAGTTTTGGTGTCTCTCACACATTTCACCTGGCATTTTTAATCTGGCTGCAATCAGCTATTCATCCTGTCTTCACATTAGCTAAAACCAGTTCGCTATTGGGTGGTGGGTTGGCCTATGTTTTTATGTACGCCATGATGGTCACGACCTTTCCATATTTCAAACAAAAAATAAGTCCCGCCCGATGGAAAATGCTACATCTCTTGGGGGGTTACTGGATTTGGCTCATTTTTTTCCGGTCTTATTTTAAACAGGTGTTGAATGTAGGCCAGGGCTACACATTGTTGGTAATATTGTCTGGAGTGTTGATCATTAGAGTTTGCTATTATATTAAAAATCTAAAAAAATTCGTTATTTAATACAAAACACAATATTATCGGTGAAAAATATGATACAATTGCTTAGTTAATATAATTGGACGAGTAACTATTATGGTGATATCTTAATATTGTTCTACTATCTTTGAGTCACATTGACTCAAAACCATTAATTAATCATCAACACTTCATTATGGGTAAAAAAGGAGATAAGCTCACAAGTGATTCTGATATTTCTGCTAATTTACTTGTCACAAAACTCGAATCAATTGGTGGTGTGACATCAAAAAAAATGTTTGGTGGACATGGCATTTTTCATGAAAATAAAATGTTTGGAATTGTTGACTCAAAAGGCGTGTGTTTTTTAAAGACCGATGAGACAACGTTACCTGACTTTGAGGCCGCCAATTCAGATAAGCATAGTCGCATGCCCTACTATTCAATTCCGCTTGTAGTGCTCAAGGATCAAAAAAAGTTGATGGCCTGGGCAAAGGACTCTATTCGCATCTCGAAGTAAGTAAATCTACATTTCCGGAGAACATCTAAATATGGGTATGTATTGTTGGCAATAGGATTGACTTATATTTTTTCAGTCTTATTTAATAAGATCATGCACTGTTGGGATTGATGACTGGTGTTCTAATTTTGAGAATTTACCAACACGCCAACCGCCCCCCCCAAACATCATAGTTTGATTCATGAAGAGCGGGCTAATCTTAAAATCTCATGCTTTATATACCAGAAAAAATTGATTGATCATCATAATACAAAGTTACCTGGATTCACTTGGATGTTGAAGTGGAACGGTATATATTTGGTTGATTGAACAGACACTTACTTTGTACTGATATGACAGTAGATTTTGAACGAGAACCCTTTATGATTGAATTGATTTATCGAGCCACACTTGATCAATGAAAAGGCTTTATTTACATATTGGACTCGGCAAATGTGGTTCATCTGCCCTTCAAAGTTGGCTTTCCAAGAATTCAGAGGCGCTGGAACATTTCGGATATTACTATGCTGATTTAGTGCCGAAAGCAAAAAAAGGAAAAATCTCGTCAGGTAATGGAGTTGTACTAGTACAAGCAATTGAAAATGAAGATGTAAACAAAGTAATTAGCCTATTAACTTCAGTGTATCAAGGAGAATCTGATAATTATATCATATCAAGTGAATCTTTTCAAAGATTAACGAATGATCAAATTAAATTTTTCTGGGAGTCACTTAATAAATTAAATATTGAGTGCCATGTCATATCCTATATAAGAAGTGCCTATGAACATATCTACTCGGCATACCTGCAACGAGTGAAGAAGCACGGAGAAATTTCACTTTTTGAAAATAAAAAGAATCTTACCACCATAAAACGACTAGAAGTACTGAAACGATATCATTCATATTTTGGTGAGCGACTCTATGTTGTTAATTATGACGTCGTAAAAAAGGATATATTTTCTTCTTTTGCTCAATTTCTAAACGTTAACATCGAAGCAGAAAATTTTGATAATACCATTGGAATTGTCAATAGAAGCCTTAGTTATGAAGAATCTAAATTTCTTGGAAGATTGAATCGGGTACATCAAGGAAAAACGATTGCACGAATAGCTGCGTATATTATTGAAAAAAATCCGACAAAAATAGCAGTAACACACTATTCAGATAAGATGATTGAGGTCGTTGTTGCTCAGTGTACTGGTATAGTTGAGGAAATAAATCATTTGTTTTTTAAAAACAGGACAGGAATAGAAGTTTATAATAAGGGTAAGGCAGAGAACTATCAATTGGAAGAAACTGAGTTTGATTACAAAATCGTCGTAAAATGGTGCTTATTGCAGCATGATTTTCAGGGTGAAAAGAGGCATCAATTTGACCTGTTTTGTGAGGATTTCATGACTTTTTTGGAAGATGAAGGCCTGGTAGGGGCAAGGAATATTGCAAATAGAGATAAACGGAGACCATCGAAAATAATGCGTATGATTCACCGGTTTTTTAAACGGGTGAATCAGCTCCAGAGATTTCTAGGTCTCCGCTAAACAACCAAGATTCGACACGAGCGTATCGAGCATTTGTCATTGTCCTGTTTTGCTCATTGTATAGACTCTGCGACAGAATAAATGCCCAAGCTTCTATATCTGATCTAAGAAATTTGACTTTTTTCGAACTTCCTGGGTACCATCTGTCCCACTCAAACACATCTGTACAAATATTTCATTGAAAACAATTAAAACTCATATCATGAAAACTTTTGTACTCAGCCTCATCGTACTTGCATTGACCTTCAATATTAGGCTTTCAGCTCAGAACATACCGGATGTAAATTTGCTCTTCGATTTTGAACTGGTCAATTGTCAAGCCTCAAGCCCTGATATTTCAACAAACTTTTCTTTAAGCAGTGCCGATAATACGGTATGGAATGTTGGATTTATCATGCTTACGCTAAATGTAAATGAAACTGTTCTTGGCACTCCTCCTCAAATGGTAAATCCACCGGCAGGATGGAATACAGACGTATATAGAGAAAACGGCCAGTGGCAGATCGAGCTCGTGAATCCAAACGGAGGAGGGATCGCAATCGGTAATAGCCCTGTCGATGTATTTTCCTTGCAGTGGCCATACCTTCAGGAGGGGGCCGTTTTTTCTATCGTTATTGCAGATGCAGACCTTGGTGTAAATAATTCTTTGGAAGATGAGCAATTGCACTATCCCAATGGCCTGCAAATTAGTGGCAGTGATGATTGTGCCAGTCAAGCCGGTGAAATTGATTTCTATTGGTATAATCCTGTCTTGACCAATTGCCCGTATAACCCCATCGTGACTACACCAATTGAATTTGCCAGTCATGTTCCCGGAGAAATTTGGCAAAATGGCTTTGTCCAACTAGTCATTCAACAGAACAATAACGTACTGGGACAACCTCGTATCGTTAACCCTATTCCGGGCTTCACAACTGATGTGTATGCCCAGGGACCTGAATGGGTGATTGAGATGACCTCTGGAAATAGCGTACCGATTACAGACAATGGTGTTCGATTCTTTGATCTTGAATGGGATGTTTTACAAGAAGGAGTACCATTTGCAATTGTATTAAATGATATTGATCTGGGATTAAATGTACCTAACGAATTCATCCATCGACCGAATGGAAATGTAATATCAGGAAATGCCAGTTGTCCCTGTCATGTGAAAATTCAGAATGTATCGTCATATTGTTCATCTGCATGTTCAGGTACCGGAACAGTCTTTTTTGATATTGATATTCAAAATGGACCCGGAGGAAATTTTAGTTATACAGTTGGTAATGTGACAAAAACGATTTCTTTACCACCGGGTGACATTATCGTTCTTGATGAAGTCGTGCAAAATGTCTCCTTTGCGCATCAACCTGTTACCATATCGAGTCAATTTGCAAACTCGAATTGCGGTGACGTAGCGCATGTTCCACAAATTAATTGCGGCCCTTGTTCTATAAACATTAATTCCATCAATGCATCAGCATGCCGTGTGGGGTCAAACACCTATGATATTGAAATCAATGTAACAACACAAAATTTATGTTCAGGCCTGGTCTATGTCCAAATCGATGGTGGACCAATCACGCCCAATGCTCCCGCAGGTAATAAAATTACGCTTACCGGAATGCCGGCAGATGGCGCCCAGCACAGTATTATTATTTCGGATGATGTGCTCGGCATAGGGTGCTCAGATCAACTATCATATACCGCCCCGATTTCGTGCCAAATATCATCTACAAATTCGACCATGCATCTGGATCCGGTTCATGCGTCACTTTCACCGAACCCCGTTGCCGCAAACCGCAAAGTGCATGTTCAGAGTGAAACCATCATAAATCGAGTAAAAGTGTATAACATGGCAGGCATGGAATTGATCAACGTGCAAAAAGATGACCGCTCGTTTGATCTCGACCTGGTCGACTTTCAAACTGGAATGTATCTGGTGAGGCTTGAAACAGCTGAAGGATTTGAAACACAAAAACTGGTCATTCGCCAATGGTAGAGGAAGGTGAATCTTAAGTGAATTCAATTAGAGCATTGACAACCTCATACTCCAGGTTGTCAATGCTCAAGTCTATAATAAATGTAACTTAGTTGTTCAAGCAGGATAAATTGAGCAAACTAATTAAAATAATAAAATCGGATGAAGAATTACTGGAAATGATTCGTTCCGGAGGTCGACAACGAAAAGAAGCTATCGATCGAATTTATTCTAATCATGTTATAAAACAAAAGATCATGCAACACGTGCGAAAAAAAGGCGGTGACGACCATGAAGCTCAGGATGTTTATCATGAAGGGATTATTGCGCTTGATCGGAGTATTCGCCAACAAACATTTAACCGGCAAACTTCAATAGAGGGTTATTTATTCAGCATCTGTAGAAACGTGTGGAATAATATGTGGCGAAAGAAATCAAAAACAAGTGGGAACGAAATATTAGATCATCAAATAGTAGCTGCAGACAATCCCGAATCAAATCTTTTCTCGCGCGAACAAAAGGAATACCTGAACAATATATTAGGCCTATTAGATGAAAAATGCCGTCAAATTCTCACACTCTGGAAAGCGTCTTATTCCATGCAGGAAATTGCAACTGAATGTAGCCTAAGCAGCCCGGCAATGGCAAAAAAGTATCGTTATCGCTGTATGAATAAACTCATGGACAAATTAAATAATAATCATCATCTAATCGAAGCTTTGCGAAATGTCTGATTGGTTAAAACATATCGAGTCATATGTTCATGGGACATTATCTGCTGAGGAGACGCAGGCGTTTGAAGAGCAAATGGTGACGGATACACAGCTTGCAACGCGCGTCAAACAATATCGAGCCGCCGAACAGGCACTTGAATTGGGTGTAGAAAATGACTTACGTGATCAATTGAAGAAACTCAGCCAATCAAAGCAAAAGCAAGATGGGTTGATTCGACGTTTCATTGTACCAAACATGCTGAGTATAGCGGCCAGTATTGCTTTGTTTGCTGTAGCGGGGTATTGGTTCTTTAGCCAGGAAACTTTTTCCAGCAATCAGGTCGCTGACAATTACATTCAATTCGAATTGGGGCGAAGCCGGGGGTCTGCATACCCGGACGATCTGGCCAAAGGATTTGAGCTACTTGAAAGCAAACAATTAGATGAGGCAATAATATTTTTTGAGGCCGTGGCCAAGGTAGATGCTGATCAATTTACAGCTCATTTTATCCTGGCGGACCTCTATCATCAAAATGACGAATTGAATAAGGCGAAGCGTGAATTAGAAATTATTTTAGACGGCGAATCCCTCATTTGGAAAGAAAAAGCTCAAATTAATTATTTGTATATCGCCAGGGACGTAGGCTGGAATGAACGGGCAGAAAACATATTAAAAGAAATATTGGCGGATTCCTTTCACCCATTTCATAATCACGCAAACCGTATTGACCGAAATAAATAAAGAAATTCCGCTCTTTGAATATGAGCCGTATCACAATTATAGATTGATACGCGCTTTATTGTTTTTATTTATTCTATTGTCCAGTATTATACAAGTCCAGGCCCAAAATCCGGATTCGGTTATAGTCCAGAAACTATTCCAACACGTTTATCAATTGGTGACGCAAGGAAATTATCGGCAAGCGGACTTGGTTGCTGACTCCATTATTGAACATCATGAACATATCTTACTCAATGAGACAACAATCGCTTCGGATGTTTACAATTTGGGACTCACCGCTAAGCAGAGAATAGCTGGTGTAGACGAGGTGCGAAAACTATGGCAGCATGCAAATCATCAACTCAACCAACAAGATCCCGTGGATTATGATGGATTAGCACGCATTTACATGACCTATGCGGCAATGTTTAATGTGGGATTACAGATGGATTCCATCTATTTCTATTTAAATCCCGTTGAGGAGTTGTTGGTGAATGTGGAACCTGAATCATACAGTTTTATTCAATTTTATTATCAAAAAGGGCGATTGGCATATAATAATTTTGACTATGAAACCCAGGTGTCCTATCTATTGCGAGGATTAAATCACATAGATCTATATTATCCTGAACATCATTTGGCTCGAATCAGCTATTGTAATGCCATCGGGATAGGTTTTCGCAATCAAAATCAATACGAAGAAGCAATAAAGTATTTAAAAATTGGATTGGCTACTCCGGCTGAAAACACACCGAGTAAATTAATGCATGCCTCTATTTATAATAATTTGGGACTAGCCTATTCAGATCAGGGAAAATATAATGAGTGCATTGAATGCATCTCAAATTCACTCGAACAATACCAGGCATATACATCAAATTTTATTTCTGAAATAGGCTCCGGATTCGACAATCTCGGTAGATGTTATAAACGTGCAGGTAAGATTCCTGAAGCCAAGGAATACTTTCGCAAGTCATTACAATTTATGCAGACTTATTTACCGGAGAATCACAGGGATTATATTCTTCCTTATCTGTCGTTGGGGTCGATTAAAATTGATGAACATGAAGTGGATAGTGCAGAGTTGTTTTTTCAATTTGCCAAACAAACCTTGATTGCAAATGGATGGACACGGGAAGACCCCGGAGGAAATTATATTGTCGAAGATCCATTTGATGTATTTAGCGGCATGTTGTCACTCTATAAAAGTCAATATGAAATCGATCAGGATACGACCTATCTGTATAAAGCGCTCGATGTCATGGAAGACTTCATTGCCACGACAAATGACGCCTTTCAAAAATTAAATACAGTAAATTCTATTGAAAACTATTTTCGAAGATATGAATCGACTTATACAAATGCACTTGAATGCTTGTATCAACTCCATAACTTAAATACCACGGAAAAAGAGGAATTAAAAGCTCTTGAATGGATTGAAAAATTCAAAGCCATGGAGCTGAGATATGCCTACCGAAGGGCTGAAGTTAAGTTTTCACCTGTTCACGAAGCACTCAACCGTGGACATGAAGCGCTTATGGATTCTTTGCGGTATTTTGAAAACTTATCGTATGATGAACAAGCAGACCCGGACAGCATATTGCAATTAGTGATTCAGGCCAGGGTGAAATTGCAGGCATGGAAAGAGAGGACACGTTTTTCAAATCCTGAATATTATAATTTAATTTACCAACAAGAATTACCGGCTTATGATTTTGAAAATATACTGGCCGATGAAGAATCAGTCGTATTATTTAAGCTAGGTGACAATTGTTTGTATACCATCGTGGCCGATCGCGATAGTTCATATTTTATCAAATCGGCCTTTCCTGATTCACTTCATACGTGTATTGATCGGTGGAGAAATTCCATTATTGAATTTGGAACAACATCAAAATACGACGATCGACGAGCAGTGGCTCTATTGAATATTAATAATACTTACGCGCGATTATTGTATGAATCTATTATGAGACCAATTGTTGACAAACTAAAACCGCACCTGGTGATCATTCCGGATGGAGTTTTGGGATATATTCCTTTTGGCGCCCTACTTACGAATAAGGTGGATGATGAATTGAAAATAAAGGACTACCCCTATTTTATCAAGACAAATAGCATTGGATTTTCCTATTCACTGGCTCTCTACAAAGAAATGAACGAAAGGGAGGCCCGGCCACAAAAGACCATGTTGAGTGTGGCACCACAATTTGATCAGTCGGCAGGTGGAGAATTCAGCCGGCTTCATTTCAATGAACTAGAAGCGGCTTCAATTTCTAAACTATTTAATGGAAAGCTTCTTGCAGCTCAAGAGGCGACAAAGTCTGAATTTGTTCGTCGTGTACCCGAATATCAACTCGTGCACCTGGCGACTCATGGCAAGGCGAGTGACCAGCAACAAAACAGGTCATTTCTGGCCTATTCTGTCGATACTTCCGGAGAATCAAAATTATATACCGGTGACATCTATAATCTATCGCTTCAAGCCGAATTGGTGAGTTTGAGTGCTTGTGAAACCGGATTGGGAAAACTGAGCCGAAGTGAAGGCATTATCAGTTTGGCACGGGCGTTTTCCTTTGCCGGGGCGAAAAGTGTGCTGAGTACGCTATGGCAGGTAAATGATAAAAGCACGTCGAACATTATGACAGATGTCTATCGTCAACTCAAAAAGGGATACTCCAAGCGTGATGCGCTTCAGCGATCTACCTTAAACTATATTCAATCCTGTACACAGGCAGAAGCTCACCCATACTACTGGTCGGCCTTTTTAACGATCGGAGATCAAAATGCCATTCAATTGCACTCGAAATGGAAGCCCTGGCATCTCCTTGTCATATCCCTGATTCTCATTGCCTTTTATTTTTTATTAAAAAAAATGTTCTAGCCTGGGTACCATCGATTAATTCAAAACACATCATGTCAATAGTCACAAAAAAAAATTGACATGAAAACGCTTAAATTATTTTTATTAGCACCCATCATTTTTTGTTTTGCTTCGTGTGAACTACTCTTACAAGAGGCAGACATTGAAGTCATAGCCGGGAGTCGAACGGCCTACTACTGGATATTGGCGGATGCAGACACTTATGTAGAATGTGTTAAAGCCGGAGGAGCCTGTGTACCCATCGAAGCCAACTATGCCGGACGACCATTGGTAACGGCACACAGTGTCCTCGGTGTAAAACGAAGTTATATTGATTTTCCATTGCCCGATTTTCCAATAGGGACGACGGTGCAAGAGGCCTATGTGGAACTATTTCACAGCGGAACAAATGAGGATGGAAAATCAGATGATATATTCATCGATGTCACACGTGTACCAACACCCTGGGTGGCTGATGATGTCCATTACAATAATCAACCCGTACAGACTGGAAGCGGCCGTGAATTCCAGCTTAAGTTGAAAAGCAATAATTGGTCCGGATCCAATGATATGGGATTTGCCATGAATCAGGAAATTCAAAATCCGGGAAATTTTCATGGTTTCGTCGCATTTATTTCGCGCCCTGAGCCCGGCTATGAAAAAGGGTATTATTCGAATAATGATAACAGCGTCATCCAGGATGGATTGGGTCGAGCTCCTCGCCTATTACTCAAAGTCGAACTACCTGAAGGCGTTTCTGTCAATGAAATTGGATTTTCAGAACGACATAATGATGCGAACGGCGGTCGCATTTTTGGTAGCCGCGTACGACAAGGAGAAGACTGGCCGACTGAATGGGAAGTGGCGGCTTATGCCCGGTAAGTATTATGGAAACGCAAGAAATAAATTAAATACGTTTCATATCCCTGAACATTGATTGTCTCCGTCCGATGCTTTTGCATGGGGCGGAGGCTTTGTTTAGAAAGTCATTTATTTTATTCGTGTATCATGGAAGCCTGCTCTTTTCCAAAATCCGCCTTCTTTTACCCAAATATTTGTAATTCTAATTTCATTTTCCTTTTGTTCACCAGATCTTGTTGATGAAAATGAAATTTTTGCTGTCACAATTGCCATGTCACTATAAATTTCAATCTCAGTTTCATCCATTTTATAATTGTCAACAGTCAATTCCCCACTTGCCAGTTCATTCCTTCTATTTTGTAAGTATGCAATCCAATCTTTTTTTCTTATTGGCTTTGAATTACTATTTGTGTGCAAATAATTGTCTGTGATCATTGACTCCAGTTTTTCAACATCACCATTTTTAAATGCTGAATTGAACTGTTCAATTCTTTCAAGGAGTTTTTCTTTTTCCTGAATTGAACCCGGAACACTGCTGGTATTAGTTGAACAGCTTGACATAAATATAAGCCCCAAAAAGTAAAAGATATAAATTGACTTATTCGGATTAACCACGGTTTGAAATTATTTGATTAGGTTAATTGATCACGGCAATGTGTATTGCCGAAAAACGGTCAGTTAGCGATATTGACGGCTGTGTCTTGTTGTTATTCATTGTCATTTTTGTATTTGCCTTACACATAATGAACATTGGCATTTCGTTTTTGTCTTTTTCTCAAATACGATTCTGTCAGAAATATCCCCAAACACAATAGTAATAGTTGACAAACAATACCAATAGTATTGGCGTGTGTCTGTACTGCTTCCGTTGCTTCTACATTATAATCAATAAACCATATCGCGTATTTGTCATCCTTCATCCCCAAAACAGCCTGAATGGCATTAGCCGCTACATGAATTCCCGTTGGAACAGCCAGGCCATCTGACCAAATTGCTGTTACGCCATAGATTATACCCCAAATACCGGGTCCAAGTAATTGAAAGGCAAAAGTTTCCCCGCTTGCGTCATGATAATAAGCGAATAGTATTGATGTGATAATCAATGTTAGTCGCAGACCCAAAATGTTATTTAGTTTAATAAAGGCATACCCTCTAAAGGCAATTTCTTCCATAAAAGCCAAAGGAATAAAAGCCAATAGCCAAAACAAGGCCATTGGGACATTAGCCTCTTCATACCAGAATATTTCCAAATCGGAAAAGAGTATTATCACCCCGAACATGACGAAGGTTATTAATGCTCCAATTAAAAGACCTATAGAAAAGAATCTAAATGTTTTTGATTCCCAACTAATACCTATCTGTTTAAAAGAAATATTATCATTTCTTAGGTATAAATACGTAATTAATATTGCGACTAATGTTCCTATTATTCCTGAAATGAACCATTTGTAATCTTCTGAAGGTGAAAAAGGAAGTAAAAAAACGAGTTTTAGACATACAAGCCATATTAGGGGTAGGAGAATGGCAAGAATTATTGATTTACTTTTCATGACACAATATATCGATTCGCCTTCAATGTTTTCATTTCACATTGAAGGTACGCCAGACATTCTAGGTGTTGCACAAGGTAATAGTCGCTAACATGCCTATTTTCAGTAATTAATAGCACATGCAAAGCAGTTGAACTGAATAATTTTGAAATGGAGGCAATGGCAAATAATCTGTCCGGCGCCATAGGTGTCAGTGTTCTAAATTGGTAATCCCCATCTCCTTATTGTGGATTGCTTTTCAGTCGACCAGAACAGCATATTTAAGCCCAATATTGTGACTTGTTTGCCATTGTATTTCCCGTGAATTCATCTTCGTCCTCTGTTGTATATAATAACGGGTTTAATTTTTTCTTTGTTATGAAGCAAGTGACCTACCAAGGAATTTGGTAGGCCACTTAGAAGCTATCACTAACTACTTCACTTATACTTTATAAGTTCTACACGTGAATTATCTAACCTTTAATCAAGACCTTGTTCAAGGTCATTCGGA
Organism: Saprospiraceae bacterium; assembly: GCA_965249735.1. Classification (GTDB taxonomy): domain Bacteria; phylum Bacteroidota; class Bacteroidia; order Chitinophagales; family Saprospiraceae; genus JANQSS01. The sequence goes on from CBDFMS010000024.1 coordinate 121,982, forward strand.
TTTATTCCTTTTCGTTTATAACTTTATTTATTAAGGTGGTGAGTGACACGGCTGATTGCATGCCCGTATTTCGCCACTTCATTTTTCCCTTATGATAAAGCATGAATGTTGGCACCGAGCGTATCCCCAGTCGGGTAGACAATTCGCGATTTTTGTCTACGTCGATTTTGACAATTTTAGCCTGGTCTTTCATCTCAGCAGCGACTTCATTCAATATTGGTGCCATTGCACGACATGGACCACACCATGTAGCGGTGAAATCAACCAATACCGGTTTGTCACTCTTAATCAATTCGTGAAATGATAGGGAAGTGCTCATTTTATTACTTTTTTTAAAGAATCTCATGGTATCTCTGTTACTGATATCAAAGATAATTTGAACAATTGTAGGCGTTGGTGACCTGAATCACATGCGAATCCTATATCTGGTTGCGCTGAATTGAAAGAAGTATGAGCATATCAGACTGCTGCGAAATAGCAGTTTGCTATTCTATTACCTGTGGTTTAATCAGTTGATCGACTACACGAAAAGGATGGAAAAACCTGTATTTACATTTTCTTTTTGCTTTGACATTTTTTGGCTGATGCATTCTTGGAACAACAAGAAACCCCCTTGACTGATTTCGTATAATTCGAACATTTTTTGTTTCCTTTTTTCCCGGCGCAGCACTTACCTTTTTCGGTATTTTTAACGACAAGCGCTGTGTATTCTTCTTCAGGTAGGACTGATGGAGTATAGATAACGCCTTTCATTTTAAGTGCCTTTACGAAAGCGTTCAGATGATTTTCAGAACCTTTTTTTAAATTCATGTACACCAACTTGATTTTTTCATTGGACGTGTTTTCAAGGGCACGTTGTAAGTCTTTAATATCAACTTCTTCGATTTTTGCAGCCACTGCAAGTGCATCTTCTTCTGATTTTTTCCCTGTTTTAATGGACTTATCATAAAGGGCTTGAAATTTTGGGTTGCTAAATACACCTGAAGTATTCATTGAAGCACCTTCAGGCATGGTTAAATCAAAGCCTTTGATAAGATCTTCTAACACTTGTTGATGTGTCTTTTCGGCCTCAATGATGTTGGTGAATTGACGTAGGTTCCACACGGCGTTGAGGGATACGTAAACGTCTTTCGCCAGTTTTTCTTCTTCGGCCATAAAGACCAAATCATTTTTTTCCTGTTGACTGAGATTATCAGTTTGAGCAATTGAACCAAAGGATAGTAATACAAGAATAATCAGGGAGAAGAATCGATTCATGTGTTTCATAGTATCTAATTTATGTGTTCGAAATATTGTGCGCTAAATTTATCTAATACATGTAATTATGACAAGGACATGATTTAAAGAATGATTTTATTGTATAATTATCTGATCAAATTAATTTATATTTTAAAATAAAAAATAGGGGCCATGGATGGTCCATACCCCCTTTTAAGTAGTAGCAAATAATACGTTTAATAAATTATAATAACGTAGTAGGAGCCACATACTCGGTCATTTTAAAAGCCGCGGATTCTTTCATGCCTTCGAAACCTTGTTTAACATCTATCAGATTTCTGAATCCTTTGGCCTGTAAAATCGATATAAAAGCTACAGAACGATATCCCGTTTTGCAATGCACGTAGTATGTATGAGTCGGAGCAATTTGACTCATGGACGTATTGATGTAATCCAACGGCAAGTTCTTTGAATTCAACACATGTTCACTGTTGTATTCACTAGTTCTGCGCACGTCTAACAGATGATCGTCATATGGTTTTGTCAGTAGTTTCTCAGTCGTTATAGACTTAATTGAATCGATTTCTCTTTCTTCAGCTTTCCATGCCTCTAATCCACCTTTTAAATATCCCAGAGTATGATCAAAGCCGACCCTTGCCAGGCGTGTGACAGCTTCTTCAACGCGTGATTCATCCACAACGAGTAGAATTTTTTGATTCACATCGGGCAGAAGTGTACCGGCCCATGGCGCAAAATCACCCTCAAGACCTATGTAAATTGAATTTGGTATAAACGCTTCTCTGAAATCATCTTTCGCTCTTGTATCGATGATAATAGCATCAGTTTCATTTGCAAGAAATTCAAATTCTCGAGGATTGAGTGCTTTCGTTCCTTTATCAATTACATTTTCTATAGGTTCATATCCTTTGATATTCAACAGTACATTTTGCGGGAAGTAAGCTGGGGGAGGGGTCAATCCGGTCAAAACTTCAGAAATAAATTGATCACGTGTCAGTTCCGGATTTAAGGCATAATTGGTTTTCTTTTGATTCCCCAGGGTATCTGTACGTTCATCACTCATCATTTTTCCGCAAGCACTTCCTTTTCCATGTGCGGGATAGATGACGAGATCATCCGGTAAAGTCATTATTTTATTTCTCAGGGAGTCAAAAAGATGTCCGGCTAGTTTTTCCTGAGTCAAATCAGGGATTACTTTTTGCGCCAAATCAGGTCGACCGACATCGCCAATAAAAAGCGTGTCTCCTGTAAAAAGACCAACCTCATTTTGGTTTTCATCCCGGACGAGATAGCAACTACTTTCCATAGTGTGGCCCGGCGTGTGAAGCACCTCAATCGTTACGCCACCGACTTTAAAAACTTGACCATCAAAAGCCACAACTTTCTCAAACCCTGTTTCCATCGTTGTCGGACCATAGACGATTTTTGCACCAGTTTTATCGGCCAGATCTATATGTCCTGATACAAAGTCAGCATGAAAATGAGTTTCAAAAACATATTTTACTTGGGCTTTATCACGATCTGCCCTGTCAAGGTAAGGTTGTACTTCACGCAATGGATCTATGATGGCCGCTTCACCTTGAGATTCGATGTAGTAAGCGGCCTCAGCAAGACATCCGGTAAATATTTGTTCTAACTTCATGTTTGGATTTGGGTTTAATGAGTAATTTAAATGACAGTTTTTTGCGTTAACACACAATGGTATTACAGGAATCAATTCTGATTCAATAAGCAATTCCAAAATTGTATCTCAAATGTAGAATGTGATGGAATGAATATCAGTGACCTGGATCACAATTAAAGATGATTTTTGATACGATTATAACATGCCATAATCATGTCCTGGATTCATTTCTCGCAAAAGGAGAACCACAGGAAAATTTAAGGTGACAGGGTAAGAAGAACCTTTGTCAAAGTAGAAGAGCAAGAGTTTGTTGAAATACCCTTTTGGCGCAACAAGAATATGCGGCAGAGAATTTTATCGGAAATAAATAAGCCGCCGAAACTGTGAACCACAAATTTCGGCGGACTATTATACTATTTCAGTTTTCCATTTTCTACGATAGTTTTTCCATTAACCGTTACAGTAGTATTAGCCAATTGAAAATCTACGTTGAAGTCAGAATTCACATCGCCTCCGGCCCATGAGTTGTTTCCAACGCCGAGGGATACAACACCGGCCATCTCATATGACAAGTATTCATTGAGCGGTTGACTATTTGGATTTAAGCCGACATCAAATATTGAGAGTACATCTTTCATACCCGTACTAATGTCCAGTGCTTTTTGAAAAACCTCTACATTTTCGTCTGCAGTTGCTTTTGTGATTCGACCTTCTTCAAAATACAAATGAAGATTTTTAATCTTGCTACCCCGGAAATCTATTAATGGGATAACCAATTCTCCATTTGCAGATGAAGGAACAACGCTGGAGTATGCTTCTCCTGCGGGCAACCAGGTGTTGGCTGGTCCTGAAGAAGTCACGGTTTCATCTGTAATGCCACAATTCATGCGTGCTCCAGTATAATCCAATTTAAATACGAGATGGGTTCCCACATTACTCGTCACTTTCACATCGCTACCTGGAGTGAGTTCCTTGACCAGTTTTTTGGCCTTGTTGGCCATAGAAATATAATCGGCATCGACAGCGCTCCAAAACATGGATAACATGTGGTAGTGATCAGCGCCGACAGATTTTGCATACGAATAGGTAGGAATGCCCCCCACCTGACCCAATGAAACAGATCGATAATGCGCTCTTCTTTGTGCATAGTTAAGCGGTTGTTGCGCCTGTCTCACGGCGGCAAACCGCTCCTCCGGGACATCATCAAAAAGATCTGCATCCGGTGTCGTATTCAAATTGATAAAACAATCAACGGCGCGGGACTGCATCAGGGCATAAGTATTAGGCAAATTCAGATACTCCATCGGAGTTTCCATCATAGCGCGTTTGGTGGCTTCAGGTATATTCATCTCTAATGTCGCAACGCCACCAGCTTTAAATACAGAGACATACAGCTCATGCATCAACGTCATAGTGCCTTCAGAGCCTCTGATAACAACTATCTCACCCGGTTGGACCTTGAGTGCGTTGTTTACTATGTTGTCGGCAATTGACACATAATTCGGTTGTCTTTGGCCAAAGACCTGGCCAAGGAGTAATAATAGACAGCAACTCAGTGCTAAACGTGTAAAAATTTTCATAGTATTGATTTTATAGATGAAAAGAAGTAATTGTCAAAGAGCGAAAGGGGGCCTATAAGTTAAGCATTTTTTGGCACATTAGCAGGGCATTTACATAGAATTATATAATTGAAGGCCTCAAGATGACATGATCTTCTATATGAAATAGAAAAAAGAGCAATTCGAATCAATAAAAAATCCGGCCCGGGTTTTAAAACCAGACCGGATTTTTCTATCTGATACGCTCTAACTTTACTTAGAAAGAACACGTATGACTCTATGTGACTAGGGGCAGCCGTCGTTATTGGCTTCGAATTCTGCTCCAAGTTCTACTTCAAAACTGTTTTGAAGGTCTACACCAAGGCCTCCGTTAAATATGACAATATTCGGATTTTGAATCAAAGCGTCTGAGGTGATCAAACCTGACGCCGAATAGGTACCGGACGCCGGCGTACCATTGATTGTTAATGATGAAGCGCATGCCCCCAGTTCTTCAATTTCAACTGCATAATTTCCCTGGGAAGAGGTACTCCAGCCATCGACTACCACATAATATGTCGTATTCGGATCAACATCCGCGTATAGTATCGAAAAGCGATTTGCTCCACCGAGTAAATATGAACATGTACCTGTCGGGTCATCATCATTGAATCCTACAATGGCAAGCGCCGAATCCAACAAATAAACATAGGTGTCAAAATCGGAAATAGCAGTACAAGTACTAACCAACAAACTATCAGCACCCGGGCCTGTCGTTAATTGATATATGAGATCATTGGACTCCTGTCCTACATAGTCATTTGTGACACAAGGAACCGCTGTGTTATTTGTGTCAGCATAGGGAAGGGCGGGTACAATGATAGGATTTGCGAATGTATTTCCTAGATAATTAACACAATCTGTAAAGAAGGTGAAAGGACCTGACCAGGATGAAGAGTCAGAACCGCAATTACCGCGCAAATAAACCGAATATTCGGTCGCCTCATCCAGGCCGCTTAACAAATACGTCGTGTCAGTAATTCCTGTGTATGTTGGAATCCCCATAAAGGAGCCTCCTAAAGTCAGGTTAACCAATTCTATGTCCACATCGTCTCTGTTTGCAAAATCAAGCCAGCCGACCTGGGCAGACGAATCTGTGATACTATGGATATTCACGCCACTGACAGGGCCACATGAACTCAGTTCACGGACAGAGACATCATCGATCGCCATGTCACTGTTGAAACTGGCACCCGCTATCCCCTGGAAACGGAATTGCACCACTCCGGAATATGCTGAAAGATCAATAATAGCCGGCAACCAGGCATCAGCAGTAGACGTTTGAACCTGGCCAGATTGAGTCCAAAGATTTGTCCAGGTTCCACCGCCATTCGATGTAATATCAACATTCAGAGTACCCATATCAGCACCATACATGTGGTAGAAAAATTCTAATTCAGCTGTATCTATGAGATCCAGATCTATGCAAGGTGTGATAAGATTTGAAATCAGATTAAAGGTGGAGGAGGCTTCGATGTAGGCATATTGTCCAAGTGCTGTTCCTAATGTATTGTCAACATCAGGCCCTGTTTCTACTGATGAAGTGGGACCTGCATGTATTCTCCAGTCATTTCCATCGCCTGAATCCTGTATCCAGCCTCCGCCGAAATTACATACTTCCGGTCCCCCAGCCGTGGAGCACGTACTATAAGATTCAAAGTCATCCGTCCAGGGTAATCCCGGAACACATCCCAAAGTAGCAAAACTCACCGGTCCGATCCAATCACTCGAATCACCTCCACTGCAAATACTTCTTACATAAACATCGTAGTTGTTCAATGAAGTTAATCCTGTGTAGAGATAAGTGGTGTCTGTGACACCCGTTTCAGTAGGAATACCGGTAAACGTTTCGGAGGCGGAAATATCCACCAGCTCCAATTCATAAGTAACAGCGCCACTGCTCGGCAGCCAACTGATACGAGCTTCTGTTTCGTCTAAACTGACTACTTGAGGATTTCCTGGAGGAAAACACAGAATACCCTCCAAGATGAAGATATTATCAATGGCCATGTCACTCGTAAAGTCTGTTCCTATTGTTGCATTGAATCGGTAGGCAAAATCTCCCCCACAATAGGCGGACAAATCAACCAGCGCCATATGCCATACATCGCCCTGGTCACCACTCACCGACCAGATCGGAGAAGACCACGTCCCTCCTTGATTTGTGGTGATTTCCATTGATAACGTTCCCATACCTGCTCCATACATGTGGTAATAAAACGCCACATAGGCATTCGTGCATCCAGACATGTCAAAACATGGTCCCCCCAGAATCGTGTTTTGGGCGGGGAAATTAGGTGAAGTAGCCTCGACGTAAATGTATTGACTTCCGTCCTGGGCCGATGAAGGACCGGTGCCTGTTGAAGGTGTAGACCCGGAGATCACAGCCCAATCGAAATCATCTCCACCAAAATTGCAATGATCGCCATTCCCACTCTCAAAACTCTCAGAGTAAGGAAGGCTGGCATTGAACAGACAACCACTGCATACACCATTAACATCATGACCATAGTTGATGGCAATGGCCCGCTGACCTTCTGTGGGCAACGTATTAGCGGACACACTAAACCAATAATCCTGGCCTGCTGTGAGACCTCCAATTTCCATAGTCGTGCCGGCGGTTGAACCAATCAACTCCATTTTTTCTACGCCCAATTGGTAGACATTGTAGGTCGTAGCTCCAGCATAAGCCGTCCAGGATATTTCCGCAGAATCAAGTGCTGTTGCAACAGCAGATAAATTCGTAGGGACACCGTGAATATTGAATGTCTCATCAGATTGATCATTCTCAGCACCGCGCACTACGCGAACGAGGCAATTTGCTGAGATGATACCGGCTGGTAGAGTCCAGTCGATTGCCCTTGTGGTGGCCGAAAGTCCTGAGGCGATGGTCGTCCAGGTACTTCCATTGTTTGTTGAGTAGGAAACATCGAATGTCCCGATGTTACCAAAGGCATCCCAGTGAATACGTTCCAGGGATCCTTGAATGAGTTTCTCACCCCCTAATGGATAGGTTACCTTCACACCGGTGGGTATAAAGGAATAGACGACGTAATATTCCTATGGCCCCTGAGGTATAGAAAATCCATCTATGTTCACCGTATAGGTTCCGGATGCAGGTGATGAAATAGCTACCTGCTCCACATTATTTAAGTGATCAACGCCATTTCCTGCAGGCAGATCAAGTGTAACAGGATTTGGTGTGTGATCCAGCAGATAGGGTAAATGGTTCGTCATGCCTGGATCATCAACCGTCATATCAATATCATTGATCAATGCGGGAGAAGCACTGGCTGAGGCTTCCGGATCTGACCAATAGACCATAATGCGAAGCTGGCCGACGCCGGCAGGTACGGAAATATTATGTGTATTTGATCCGCCATCAGATACAGTGGAACTCAAATATTGGGTGTTATTCAATATATCATAAGCTCGTCCTGTATGGACAAGTCCCCATCCATATTTAAAATCAGGGCCAATATTACCAAGATCCTGGGCACTGTTCATAGCACAGGCTTTGATTAACGCAGCCGGTGCAGTGTTGCCAGTAAGATCTTTATATACATGATACAATTGGGTTAGGTTTCCGGCCGAACTCGGTGCGGCGGCAGATGTTCCACCAAACGACTGATATTGATTATTGGGATTAGTGCTTATTTGTCCCGCACCATGTCCAGCAATATCAGGTTTTATTCGTCCATCATGAGCAGGGCCGCGGCTACTACTGGAAACCAGATTACCCAAGCGATCTAAATTAGCTACGGCGATTACATTTTTACCTTGTTTGTGACCACCTGTTACATTGCCCCATTGATCACCGGCTCCGTATCCACAGTCGTTGTTGTTTGAATTTCCTGCTGAGAACATATGCAAGAGTGTAGGGTTGTCAAAGGCCATTTCGTCGACTGTGACGGTTGTTGTCGTATATCCGGCGTTACACCCGTTTGAATAGGAGCTGTTGGTAATCAGTACACCACTGTCCTGGTGTAGGGTTAGGGTGTTGTCAAGGAAAGTTGATAAATAATCAATTACATAGATGTCAGCTGCAGAGCCACCAGCCACAACGGTGGGGTCCAGGTTGCCACAAGCCGCCCATACTCCGGCAACACCATCTCCGTGCGTTCCCGAGCTACTATTACTTGGATCATTCCATAATCGACCTTGAAAATCAATATGCGGTCCAACATCGCCGTCATCGCGAACCAGGACCTTTATATCATCACCATTATAAGACAAACCGCCGGTAAGATGATTGTCGATCAAATTTGCTCTTTGCATGGTTCGACCTTCAACGGACTCGGGTTCTCCTTTTGGATCCATGAGTTCGACATAACGGATCCAGGGTTGATCAGCAAGAGAGACTGCCGCCGCTGGGCTGGCCGTAGCAAACACGAAGCGAGCATGATTGGGTCGTTCCAGATTGTATGCTCCCAGATCACTCAAAGTTGCTTCAAATGCATCTAAGTTGATGTTCGGCATGACCAGAATTTTGAGCAAAATGTCTTTTCCCTGATAGGCATATTCGGGGATGTTGTTGTCTAAGATGCGGAGGTCCACCTTTGTCGATGGATCCAGTGACTGAATTGACCTTACCCCTTTTTCATAGAGATATCGCATGTCAACATCATGTGGCAAAGACAAGAGGTAGCAGTGCCTGGGAACATATTCTATAAATTCTATACCACGTGAACTCATATCACTTTGCCATGCTTCTGATGGAATTTTATCAAATTGTACCCACCGGTAGTAGGCACCATTGACAGTAGAGCCAAAGAGTATTTCTGAAGCTTCACTATCCGCATCTATATTGGATGGCATATACCGCGGCCCGGATTTAAATTCGACAGCTGGTAAATTTTGAGCTGTAACTGAATTTAAATTAATTAGAAGCCCAAGGAGAATTAATGACAAGAAAGGTGTTAGTTTCATGTTGTACTATTTATTATAATATTTAGTAATATAAATCCTTCCGTTTTCAGACTACTGAGTAACCTGAAAGCCAGCAGAATAGGAATCGTTTCTGGAAAAAATCAAATAATTGAGTTCCGGCGACTAAAGTAATAAAGTTTCAATGAAATGAGGGGCCGTATGATTTGCATTCGACTAACATGAACCTATATGATAGCAAAAAGAGGAAACCGGCATATTTACATTTGTTTGATTGAATATTTTTCCCAAAAATGCATGGGGTAATACGATCTAGTCGATTCTTTGTATAGATCGTAATATTGGTTCCAGCTCAATCGCGTAGATGTCACCAGGGGGTCGCCCACCACCGGGTTCTTGTACTATTCCTGGTCGCTCACTGGTAAAAAGGAGATATTTCATGTCAGGAGTAATAGCCGGAGCAAAGTCAGTATAGGGAGAATTTACGCGATCACCCAAATTAAAGGGACCCGTCCATTGATTCGTGGAGTCGGGAAAAGATATGTACAGATCAGCCTTGCCATAGCCATTTAATTTGTCTGTAGATACGATGAGAAAAGACTCGTCCGGAGCGATACAGGGATTTGTCAAACGGACAGTGTCGTTTTTGAAAGTCAATGGCCTGCCTGATTTTGATAAATTATTTAAATTAGCAGAATAAATAGATGTACTGGAAAAATCTTGAGAAAATACTGTATAAAACGAATTATTTAATTTTGATATTGTTACAAATACTTCATGATTATCTGTATTTATTTTGTCGTTTAATTGTTTTGGATGCATCCAATTGTTGTTCCATTCCGAAGAGTAAATATCGTAGTTTTTCGAAAGGTTCGCATCTGATCGCTTTCGCGTCGAACTAAAATAAAGTTGGTTGTCATGAAAAAACGGATCTATGTCTCGTCCGCTTGAATCCATATGCTCAAAAAGCACGGGTTCCTGCCATGTGCCTTGCTCAAATGTCGAAGTATATAGATAGATGTTTTTTCGATCTTCACTGGTTCTGTTAAATGCCAGCATATTTAATTCCGGGTTCCAGGAACTTGCAAATTCCGGGGAGGCTGTCGAGATAATATTTGGTGCGAGCAATACTGCAGAATCTTGAATATGAGCAAATGGATTGACTGATAAACGAGTGTTTTCATTTGCCACCTTAAACTCACAGCCTATCAGCAGAATTGAAATGAAAATAATTAATATTGACTTCGATGTGAAGTTTTTCAGTATTGTTCCTTTATTAGGAAAAGTCTCTATCCAGCCCATTTTTGAGTGATTTAATTGAATATTCCAAATCTAAATTATATCGGTGAACAATGAAGTTGACAGAATGAAATTACGGACATACCATGAACTTTGCTAGTATTCAACGTGTAAGCTGCGATATTTTATACATCTAAGTATGAATTGCCTGGCTGCTCAAAATCATATCTATCAAAACTAGAGCAAAAAAGACCGATCGGGAGGAAACGAATCGAGTGATTAATAGAAAATGATTTGCAAATCAGAAGTATACTAAATGAATAAAACCTCAATAAATCCAATTATCTGACTAATTGTCCTTCTACAAGAGTCTTTGACCATGTGTGGTGGTCGAGGATTGAGGGTACACGGATAGAAGTGACAAGGAAAGCACCAAAAAAGTTTAAAGTGTATCTTTGCAATCATGTTGAATAATGCCTCGAAAAGGGACTATAAAAAAATTGTTTGCGGAAGCTTGCTGTTTGCAGTCGTATTCACTTTAAGTCATCTGGTCGGAAGCATTGTTGAAAAAACGGAAATAATAAGCCAGGAATATCCTATTGAACTTGTTCTTGAGGATCAAAAGACGGATGAAAAGACGATCGAGTTTTTTGGTTTAGATATTTTGGAAGTGCAGGGGGCAATGGTGCCTTTTTATACCAGATTTTTTGTCGCGATTACATCTCACATTGAGCTAGTCAATTCAACCATTTCATCTCGGAATATTCTATATGGGACACAACACATCTGTCTCTTTTACCGCACAAAAACATGTAGTGATCGCTCAGACACTGAAGCTAGTTTTTCATAGAAGTTGTAGTTAAATTTTTCTCATGGATGCATGTGTTCACAGGCCATCCAATTTTACTATTAATGATTTACTATGAAAAATATAAAACGTCATTTACGACATTGTGGCTATATCCTGCTCATTCTATTGGCCGCCGTTGGATTGAGCTTTGGGGGTGCGGCACCGGTATTAATGCGGCAAAAAGGACCTAAACAGAAAGAGCTGGCCCAAGTGGAAGAAGTAAGAAAAGATCAGGAAGGGAAGATCTCAAGCCAAAAAGAACTGTACAAAGTCTAAATAGGCAATTCACCTACAATTAGGTCATGACAACGGATCTGAGATGTTGTATTCATGTGATTATAAATCCTGCAATCTTCACTTCTTCGGATTCTTGCATCAAAATGTGGGGTGCGATTTGCATCCTGTATGATTGACAAGGCTGATATGCTTTGATGATGATACTTTTATCCGTAAATTTGTCTTTTGCTATAACTCAATTTAAAAAACTTATTAATGATGAAAGCTAAATTATATGTAATCACGGTGCTGGCCTTGATAGTGGGGATGACTTCCTGCGTCAGCAAGAAGAAATTTGTCAGCCTGCAAAGTGAATTGGAAATCTGTAATTCAGAGCTAAGTAAATGTGGGGATGACCTGAGTCGATACATGAGTCAATATGATGACTGTATGAGCGACAAAAAAAGGCTTGAAGGCGAGTTGACAGCACTTAGATCCAATACTGACTTACGCGAAGAGCAAATCAATGACCTCAAAGCACAAATCAGAGACCTTCGAAAACAACGTGATGTACAAATCTCTCAAATTGGTGACCTGACAGATCTGTCTCAGTCTGCAAGTGATAACATCAAAGAAACGCTTACTCAGTTACAAGCCAAAGAGAGTCACCTCAATATGCTTCGAGCTGCCAAGACAAAAGCTGATTCAATTAATCTTGCATTGTCTGTAAACCTGATGGGTGTATTGCGCGATGGAATCGAAGACAATGACATCGAAGTGAAAGTTGATAAAACAGTCGTTTTTGTTAATCTATCCGATAAAATGGTATTTCAAAGTGGAAGCTCTCGCATTACAGCTCGAGCCGAACTTATTTTAGGTAAAATCGCCAAAATTGTAGAATCACGTCCTGATTTAGAAGTTATGGTTGAAGGATACACAGATAACAGATCAATTAAAACGTCTTGTATAGATGACAACTGGGATTTGAGTGTTAAACGAGCAACTTCTGTCGTTCGGGTCTTACAATCACGATACAATGTTGATCCAAATAGATTAATCGCAGCCGGCCGTGGAGAATACAATACGTTGGTAAGTAATGATACCGACGAAGGCAAAGCAATGAATCGACGCACACGGATCATTATCCTTCCTAAAGTGGATCAGTTTTATGATTTACTTGATCCGGATAAAGCGCCAAAATAAACCAAGTATTATAGCAGTAAATGATAAACTGCGAATAAATAAAAAACGGCAGATCGAGTTTTCGACTGCCGTTTTTTTATCTTAATATGATTGATGGAAATTACCCGGCTAGGAAATTCATTGGATTTGTCTCGAATCGTTCATGGTCATTGGCGATTGGTGGACTGGAATCTGGGGCCAAAAGATCTGGATAAACTCATCGGGCAAGTCCTCGATTTAGGCATTACGACCTTTGATCACGCTGATATTTACGGAGATTATTCCTGTGAAAAAATATTTGGAAGTGTCGTTAAACGAAATCCTGATATCCGGCAAAAAATAAAGCTTATCACAAAGTGCGGAATCATCCTGCCGTCGGATAAATTTCCACAACACAAAACACATCATTATGATTACAGCTTTGATCATATAATTAAATCTGTAGAAAATTCTCTTGAGAATTTACAGACGGATTTCATTGATTTGTTGTTGCTCCATCGACCTGCTCCGTTTTTTAACCCGAAAGAAGTTGCAAGGGCTTTTAGAAAGTTATTTGAAGATGGAAAAGTATTGCACTTCGGCGTTTCAAATTTCAATCCGGCTCAGTATGAAATGTTGAATAAACACTGTGACCAAAATCTGGTCACGAACCAAATCGAAATATCTCCTTATTGTCTTGAACATTTTTTAAATGGATCGATCGATTTTTGTTTGAAAGAAGATATAACGCCAATGGCCTGGTCTCCACTGGCTGCAGGCCGATTCACGCATTCGCAGAATGAGCGGGAAATGAAGATCCAGTCTGTTCTGACGGAAGTAGCAACTGAGTTAGGGGTTGAAGAGATAGAAAAAATAATGTACGCTTGGTTATTAAGTCATCCGGCAGGAATTATCCCTGTCGTCGGTTCCGGCAAACTCGAACGTATCCGACTTGCGGCAGAATCACTTGCCATTCGTTTGAATCTCGATCAATGGTATAAAATATATGTAGCAGCTAATGGAAAACCCTTGCCATAAGTAACAGTCAAGCGACCGCCAGAATAATAATTAAAATTGGAAATCGATATGTCCATCCCTCTTTATCAAGTTGATGCATTTACCAGCGCATTATTTCAGGGAAATCCGGCGGCTGTATGTTTATTGACTGATTGGTTGCCTGATCATACTTTATTATCGATCGCTGCAGAAAACAACTTAGCCGAAACGGCTTTCTGTAAGAAAAACGAAAACAGCTATGATCTACGTTGGTTTACTCCGGAAATCGAAATGGATTTATGCGGACATGCGACCCTGGCAACTGCTCATGTCCTGATGCATGAACGGAGTGTCAAGACTTCAGAAATTAAGTTCAATACAGCCAGTGGAGTTTTGTCGGTAAAACGACACAAAGGACGATATGAGATGGATTTTCCGGCCAGGCCGGCTGTCCGGGCGGTATTACCTGACTTAATAAGAAGGGCAATAAATAGACAGCCTGATACCGTCTATAAGGCAAGGGATTATGTCCTGGTTTACCCTTCTGAAGATGATATCATTTCGTTCGACATCAATCAGGATGTCGTCGATGGTCTGAACTTGGATCCGGGTGGTATTGTGATCACTGCACCGGGAAATGATGTTGACTTTGTATCGCGATTTTTTACACCTCAAGCTGCAATTTTTGAAGACCCTGTGACAGGATCGGCCCATTGTACTTTGATTCCGTACTGGGCCGATGTCCTTCAAAAAGACATATTAAGCGCTCGCCAACTATCCGCTCGGGGCGGGGAACTATATTGTGAAAATAAGGTCGACCGTGTTTTGGTTGGAGGACATGCCATCACGTATTCAAAAAGCCATTTGGTTGATTTTGATTAATAGAATCCGATTCAAGTATATTGCACCTTAAATAATTCTTACATTAGACGCTAATCAATTGCTAGCACTGAGTAAAATCAATCTATGACGACAGAAACAAAGTCTGTTTCATTTCGACAGGCATTGGTACCGATATTTTTGTTTTTTGTACTGCTTATTTATGGGTTGTTTGTTCACCCTCAAGTTTTTAATGCAGGCCGTCTGCCACTTGAAGTGTTGATCTTAATTGCGATAAGTGCCAGCTGTGTTCATTTGTTTTACCTGGGCTATTCATGGGATACGATTCAAAGCCATATTGTCAAAAAGGTAGGAGAATCTACACCTGTCGTTTTAATTTTATTCGCTATAGGCGTATTAATTGGTAGCTGGATTGTAAGTGGTACAATTCCGATGTTAATTTATTATGGTATTTCATTGGTCGATGCACAGTGGATTTATATTTTCTCATTTCTCATTTGTATTATATTTTCACTATTAACAGGGACATCGTGGGGGTCAGCCGGGACAATTGGAATTGTGATGATGGGTATTTCTGAAATTTATGGTGCATCACTTCCAATTACTGCCGCAGCCGTTGTCGGAGGAAGCTTCTTTGGTGATAAGATGTCTCCTTTGTCTGATACAACGAATATAGCGTCACTGGCTACAGGCGTCCATGTGTTTGATCACATTAAATCTATGATGTTTACTACGGTCCCTTCTGCAATTATAGCGGCCACAATATATTTTTTTATCTCACCCGGAATGTCTGACACGGATACCAATATTCTTGACCAATTGGAGTCAGTAAATCAAACGTTGGCGGAACTGGACTTGCTTTTTAACTTTAATGTTGTATTGCTTTTACCGCTTGTCCTGGTTGTCTGGGGCAGTGTCACAAAAAAGCCGATTTTTCTGACGCTTCTTGGCAGTGCCTGGGTGGCGATGGTACTTGCCTTTATTTTTCAGGAGTTTAGTTTCAGCAATATATTCAATAGTTTTAATAAAGGATTCTCGGTGGACATGGCCGTGGGATCTCCGGAACTAAAATCCAATGTCATACAAATTCTCAATCGGGGAGGGTTATACAATTTAATTGAGGGTATCGTAATTTCTATATTGATATTTGCTTTTATCGGCGTACTTGACGTTATCGATGCGATACCCACGACCATACGATCGATGATGAATAAATTACGCAGTCGAAAACAAACGGTTGCCGCATCACTCACGGCAACCTGGATAACCAATCTCATGGCTTCGAACCAATACGCCACAAGTTTTATTATCGGTGCAGCCTTTAATAAGAAGTATGATGCGATGAAAATAAAACGAAAAGTACTTAGCCGTTCTATTGAGGATGCGGGTACCATGATGGAAAACCTGGCACCATGGACACCATCCGGAATATTTATGGCCACCACCTTGGGTGTATCTGTAATAGATTATGCCCCGTTCCAATTTTTATCTTTGATCAATATTGGTGTAGCTTACTTTTTTGCCATTACAGGAATAGCTTGTTTTTATGAAAAATAAAAAAACATCAGGGCTGTCGACGCGTTTGTGTCATGATGATTCATATTTCGATCATAAAGGTGCGATTGTCCCACCGATATATCAAAATTCACTTTTTGCATTTGAATCCTGGGAATCGATAGATGATGCATTTTCAAATCCGACAAATAGTTTTATCTATTCACGGGTTTTAAATCCTACTGCACAGCAGGCTGAAGAGAAAATTGCCCATATATGTCGTGCAGAAAAAGCAAAATTGTACGCTTCCGGGATGGGGGCAATTGCTGCAGCTATTTTATATGTTGTAAACTATGGTGACCATATCGTGACCATAAAAAACATTTATGGTCCGGTTAATAGTTTTATCAGTAATTTTTTGGCAAGGAAATGTGGCGTTACGGTTACTTATGTATCTGGCACGAACGTTTCTGAAATTGAAGAGGCTATAAATGAAAAAACGACATTAATTTATTTGGAAAGTCCTGCATCGATCACGTTTGAATTACAAGATTTGAAGGCTGTTTCTGTGTTGGCAAAAAGCCGGGATATTAAGACAATTATCGACAATACCTGGGCAAGTCCTATTTATCAAAACCCATTGGATTTTGGAATAGACATGGAAGTGCATTCGGTTTCGAAGTACCTCTGTGGGCATAGCGATGTTGTGGCCGGAGTGGTCATTGGATCGTCCGAGGATTTAGATGCCATGCTCTTGTCGGAACATGCCTTACTCGGGGCCAAAATAGCTCCTATAGAGGCCTGGTTGATCTTACGAAGTCTGCGCACATTGCCGATCAGAATGCAGAAACATCAGGAATCTACCTTGACAATCGCTGATTACCTGGAGCAGCATCCGGCTGTACGTAGGGTTAATTACCCAGGGTTGTCATCGCATCCTCAGTTTGAATTGGGACAGGAGCAAATGTCCGGATATGGCGGATTACTCAGTTTTGAATTAATAACAGAAGATTTTGAGAAAATAAAGGCTTTTGTCAATACACTGCATCTATTCAAACTCGGTGTCAGTTGGGGCGGTCATGAAAGCCTGGTCTATGCACCACTAATAAGCTATAGCAAAGAATTAAGTCCGGAGCAATTTAAGGCTATGAACATAGTACCAGGACTCATCCGGTTGTCGATCGGTTTGGAAGATGTTGAGGATCTGCAGCAAGATTTGGCAGATGCATTCCTTGTTGTGGAATAAATTCCTAAATCTCATAGAATTATTTGAATTTCATAATTTCTACACCTGTCCAGTCATCCGGTACACCTTTAACTGTGAGATGACTCGATTTATTTAAAAATAAATGAGCCGTGCGATCATCGGGATTTGATTTTAGTATCCGACTAAACACCGCCGCAGCTTCAGGAAATTCGCGGTCAAAGAAATAATCAAGACCTGTTTTAAAATTATCCGCAGATTCTTTCTTTTTTAATTTAGTCTCCTTGAAATCACCATCAAAACACTCAAATATTCCAACAGGATCTTTTTTTCCTTTTACCTGAACATTCCCAAGGTATCGGAAATTAAACTCAGTTGTGTCACCCATTTTATTCAGACTATCCTGACTCAATAAAATGGTCACACCGTAATGTTTGGTCAAACTTTCGATACGCGATGCTGTATTAACGGTATCAGAAATGGTGGCAGCGTCCATCCGTGTTTTATCTCCAATAATGCCCATGATTAAATGTCCGGTATGAAATCCAAGTCCCATTTTCACAGGTTGTCGTCCATCATTTTCACGCTTCTGATTGTATTCAGTAAGGCGGTGCTGCATTGCAATGGCGGCCCTCAACGCATCTTTGGGGTCGTCAGGAAAAATGGCCATAATTGAATCACCAAGAAATTGATTAATGAAACCGTTGTGTTGTTTTATTATTGGTACCATCCGACTATTAAATGCATTTACGAATCGGAAATTTTGTTCAGGTGTCATTGTTTCTGACAAGGTGGTGTAGTCCCTAATATCTGAAAACAATACAGTTACCTCTTTTTCTGTGTGATCTCCTAGCTTTACTTCCGTGATGCGATCGCGATTGATAGAACTTAGAAATTCATTCGGCACAAATTTACCAGCTACATCGAATATTCGATGTAAATCCAATTGCGTATGAATTCTGGCTAATAGCTCTTCTTTGTAAAATGGTTTTGGTAAATAATCATTTGCACCATATGAAAGGCCTTGTACAATATCATTTATTTGGTTTTTAGCCGTCACCATAATGACAGGAAGTTCTGACGGTAAATATTTTTTTCGAATTTCCTGACACACTTCAAATCCCGACATTTTTGGCATCATAATATCCAAAAGTACTAAGTCATATGCCGGATTATTTTCAATAGCATTAAGTGCTTCTCTTCCACTCATGGCTTTTGTAATATGATAGCCTTGGTCAGCAAGGTGATTTTTGAGTACACGTTGGTTGATGCGTTCGTCATCGACAATTAAAATACGTACATCACCCTCCATGAAGGTGTGTCCGTCCGATGCGGGCTGGTCTTCAGGAATATCATCCAATTGAACGACATTTATTTCCTTCGGAATCGGCACGATTGATTTTAGCTCTTGACTGCCTGCAGGCAGGGTGAAGAAAAATGTTGAGCCTTTTCCGGGAATAGATTCAAACCACATTTGCCCTCCATGCAATTCAACCAGCTGCTTACTAATACTCAGCCCCAGTCCTGTTCCCGCATAAGTTCGTGATGATGAGCCGTCCCCCTGTTCAAACTCATTGAATATGGATTCTTTGTAACCTTCGTCTATCCCGATACCGGAATCTTCAACGACGATTTGTATCATCTGATCCGCATCACCAGGAGTAGTCTCCATTAATTTTGCACTGACTTTAATCTGACCTTTTTCGGTAAACTTTATGGCATTTCCTATCAAATTAAACAAGATTTGCTGCAATCTATTTTCGTCAGCGAAAGCCGGGGGTAATGACTCCGGTACAGCATTAATTAATTTCAATTCCTTATTTAATATTGTCGGAGCATTGTTACGTAATACAATATCGGTTAGCACGCGAATATTAATTGGTTTACGAAGTAGTTCGATATCGAAGTTTTTAAGTTTAGAAAAATCTAATAGGTCATTGACCAGGTGACTCAATCGGTTTCCTGATGAAATGATCATAGATAAATCTTCTTTTTGTTCGCGATCTTTTACTTTTCCAATCAATGATTCAGACAAACCAATAATACCTTGAAGAGGGGTACGCAACTCGTGTGACGTGTTAGCCAAAAATTGGTCCTTGAGTTTATCAACTTGTTGCAATCGTTTGTTGAGGCGATTAGCAGTTTGCAATTTTTTGCGATGCACACGGGTACGCCATTGTATATATCCATAGAGGGCCAAAAATCCAATGAGGACATATATCACTCGAGCCCACCAGGTAAACCACCAAGGTGGATCAATTGTGAAACAGTATTCCAGTGGTTCACTCCAGTTTTGGCCCCTACCGATTGCCTTGACTTTAAAGGTGTACGTATCATAACTTAAATTACGATAATCAGCTTTATTTTCGGCTTTTGGAAGACTCCATGAATCGTCGTATCCTTCCATAAAGTACTTATACTGGATTTTATGTGGGGCAGACCAATCAATGGCATTAAAATGAAATGTGAGGTGGTTTAGATTATAGGGTAGCTTTAATGACTGTGGATAATTTTGAAACGGAGCGATACTGTCGTATGACTTTTTAAGTTGTGGACCAAACGGTAGATTTCGGACATAATCCGGGTCGTCCATCTTGTTAAACTCTATGAATGTTTGTTCTATTTGAAGGTTATTTAATCGCACATCTAAAGGCTTCGATGAAAGAGTAAATTCATCCAGGTTTAAATATGTCAACCCCGCCTTAGACCCAAACCATAGTGTATTCTCGTGATCAAGGCAGCCACTGGGTTCAAAATCCCATCGTTTTAATCCATCCTTTTTACCGAAAGTTGTCGCAATGTAATTTTTTTGGCCGGAATCAGAATTTTCAAAACTATCTTGAGGGAGTGGAGCAAATAAGGTAATTCCTTTTTGTGTGCTCATCCAAATATTTTGTTTTTTATCGGGAATAATAGACCAGATCCAATTATGACTTAATCCGTCGGCAGTCGTATAATTGATAAATGAATTTCCATCATAGCGGGATGCTCCTCCGAGGGTACCGAACCATAAAGTCCCTTCCTCATCTTCAGCTATACAATTAACCGTGTTGTGACTCAGGCCTTCATTTGTTGTATAGTGCGTAAAATATTGCCCATCAAATTTACTCAAACCACCTCCATCAGTTCCAAACCATAGATTTCCTTTCTGGTCGAGATAACTACATGAGAGCACATCGTGATTAAAACCTTGCGCTGTTGAATAATGCGTGAAATAATTTCCATCAAAGGAATAAAGACCTCCTCCTCTCATTCCAAACCACATCGTACTGTTCATGTCTTTTTCAATGCACCGAACAACATCATGATTCAATCCCTGACTTTTTCCATATACTAAAATTCGTCGCTCATTGAAATGATAGATACCCGCTCCGTCAGTGCCAAGCCACAGACCTCTACTTGAGTCCTCATACATCGACCAGATTTTTGATGCAGTTAAACCCTGCTCGACGGAGGTGTTTATATGATTTCCTTTCGTATATTTTGTCAATCCATTTTCCGTTGAAAACCAGAGATCTTTGTCGGTATTTTCTAAAATGGAATAAACTGAAGGCTGCTTCTCATCTGATGGATCAATTACATAAGAATTAAAACTGATATCGCTGTACCGGTTTGCTCCACCCGCGGTAATAAACCATATATTTCGTTGACTGTCTTCAAAGATTGATTTAATATAATTATCACTCAATCCGTGTTTCGTTGTAAAATAACTAATGGTCTTCCCGTCAAAACGATTGACGCCGTATCCATAAGTGCCGAACCATAAATTTCCTTTTTTGTCTTCATGAATTGACCAAATCTTATTATGAAGCAAGCCTTGGTTTTTGTTGTAGTGTTCAAAGGATTTTCCGTCGTATTTATCGACGCCTCGGTCCGTGGCTATCCATATGTTACCCAGTCCATCTTCAATAATAGATGAAACATTGTTGTGGCTGAGGCCATTCCTGGAAGTGATATGATGAAATGTTTTGCCGTCAAATTGGTAGATCCCATCACCGGTAGTTCCAAACCACAGCATACCCTGTCTGTCTTGCATCATGCAATAAACTGGCTTTTCACCTAATCCTTGTGCCTCTCCATAATGATAAAAGTGACGTCCATCATACAGACTAATCCCTTTGTCACGATACCCTATCCACATGTCACCATTACTATCTTCAAGCAGTGTCCAGATAGGGATATTCTGCAGGCCATTTTTATCAGTATAATGGATGAAGTTTTTGCCGTCATAGCGATTCAACCCTTCTTCTGTTCCGATCCATATATAGCCATCACGATCCTCTAGAAGGGAGAAAACCCTGCTATGACTTAATCCTTCAGCTACAGTATAATGAGTAAACGTACTTCCGTCGTATTGGCTTAGACCCTCTAATGTCCCAAACCATAAGCTCCCTTGCCTGTCCTCAATCATGGACATGACATAAGAAGAAAGTAATCCCCGGTCAACGTCCAGGTATTGGATGTTATGTGTCGCAGCATCTTTATAATGTGGTGGAAGTGCTGGAACTGCAGGCGTTTGTGTAGCCAATTGAATTGTACCAACGACTTCGATTTCCTTTGGAAGAGCAAAGGTATCCTCTCCAGGTGTAAACGACCTAATCGGGGTTTTAAGAGCCGTAATTTTCGGCGGTCCCATGATGCGCTCATTTGATGGGGCCGATTGAACTGAAGGTTTCTTTGTTAGCCTAATAACCTCAGGCTTCTTCAGGCTATCATGTTCAATTCGAATTCCCTGGATGACGATAGGTTTTCCAGTTGGAATGGTATCGCCATCTGCATTTATTAACCAAATCTTTTTTGCGACATTGGAATTTTCCGGTGAAACACTTATAGTCTGGTTAGAAGGTTGCTGGCCTTGATCACAAGAACTTAAAAAAAGGACGAGAGTAAAAAAACATAATGTAACCAGAATACTTGAACCGAATATATTCGTGTCCGTTATTGGTTTGGTTTTGGTTCTCACAACTAATGCTGCATTTTGCCGATATACGCAATGTATTCCGAGCAATATTCATTGTGGACAAAACAATATGAGAAGGTCGCATATCAGAATATGATCAATCGATATACAGTTTATTGCCGTCCGTTCGGTACTAAATATACGTAATTATTTACCCCTTAGTGATCTGATGACTTAGTCATCAGATGAGTGAGCCAGTTTTCCACCGAGCCAACCCATAGGAATATAGGCCCCAACCAGATCAAGAATGGTAAACCAGGTCGGCCCGCCGAGTATAAATACATTGGCAACTCCTCCCAACAGAAAGAAGGCACCAATCCCTAGTGCTATTTTCATATGATGTGAGGCAGCAATTTTGGCAGCGACAAAGGCACCAACTAATGCGCCGGCTGCATGTGCGATAAAGGGAAATATAAAATGTTTGGGTTCGAAAAGGTGCATGGAAGCTTTCAAACTTTCCATGTCGGTTACATCAATGCCTTCCGGTGGCGCAATAATTTCACCACTGATCATGACAATACCCATATTGACGATCATCCCCACCAGTCCACCAGCAACTACAGCTAAAGCGTTCTTAAAGATCGGATTCATAATTCGAATTGTTTTATTTATATCGAAAGATAGGAAATAAGGATAAAATTTCGAATTAATCTATTTTGATGCACGCTTAATACGACATATCTCATCGGAGATGTTATACCAAATCGTTTGATTAATTAACCTATTTTTACGAATAATAAAAGTATGAATGTCAGGATTTAAACTCGAGCAATCTATTCGTTACATACGAGTCAAACTTTTCTTTTTCATCGAATAAAAAAGCCACATCAATCGGCAACACAAAAAGAGGGAGTTTTTTTTCGATTAAATAGTTTTTGTGTTTTAGAAGGCGAACAGCATCTTTTTCAGTACAAATAATTACTTTTCGCTCCCCATCTAATTCGCGATACATAAGTTCGAGTTGTCCAATGTCCCGATCCGAAAAATAATGATGGTCCTGAAAGGCCAGGCTATGTACTTCGTCAACTTGTTCTGTAAGATAATCGAGCAAATAGGCGGTACTGGCTAGTGCGCTGATTAATATAATCTTGGTGTCAGGATCAAGGTTGAGCCGGTAGCGATTATTGAGCAGAAAATAAGGTTTCGTATAAACGTACTTAGTGAAAAAAACGGGTCTGTCGCCGACATGGAGCTCTTCAATTAACCGGTTTCTATCTTCTTGACTAACCTCGTCTGGACACTTTGTTACCAGGATGACATCAGCTCGTTTATGCGAAGAAGGCCATTCACGAAGTCGGCCGCTGGGAATCATCCAATCTTTGGAATAAGGTGTGTCGTAGCAAGTCAGCAGCATATTAATATAGGGTTCGACGGATCGATGTTGGAAAGCATCATCCAGAATAATTGCCTTGGTGTCTGGCGCCTGACCCATTAACTTGGGGACGCCTGTGGCGCGATCTTCGCTCACACTGACCACCAATTCAGGAAATTTATATTTGAGTAAAAGTGGTTCATCACCGGCTGTCTCTGCTTTGTCACGTGTATGAACCAATCGAAATCCATGTGATTTTCGACCATAACCCCTGCTCATCGTAGCTACTTTTATATAGGGACTCAACAAACGAAGTAGATAGGCGGTGTGTGGCGTTTTTCCTGTCCCTCCGACGCTGAGATTGCCTAGGCTAATGACAGGAATATTAAAACGGACGGACTTGAGAATGCCTTGCTGATAGAAAAAATTCCGCAAGGCTATGATAGCGCCATAGACCAGCGAAACTGGAAAAAACAAGATGCGGGCAAACATATTATCAGCCATAGGGGAAAGATAGGAATAATTGATTCGCGGATATCGAATGCCTGCGGCCACAAAATGTTCATCAGGTTGGGCAAATTAACATATTGCCTATAGAAGATATCGATGCTTTTTGGGCTGCCTTTTGATGGCATAGGATGGCCCTCCCGGTAATTCTATTTGCGCTTAGTTTTTCGTCCTAACGGCCTTATTGCCAACCTGACATTCCAGACATCTTTTTTGAGAACAATAGTGTCGAAAAGTGTGAAGCAAAGCTTGACTTTCACCGGCACAACGGGAAATAACACCGGCCTTTGAAAATTCTTTGATAACAGCGTTTTTTTCACCAGGCAGGATGTACAAAAAATTTATTGCACGTTCCATTAATTCGTCTCGTCGTTGTTCTTGTCCATAGGCATATAACACGGGTATACAATAATTTATAATCAACAGGTCAACTGAGTGTTTGCTCATTTTTATATGCGCTTTGTCTACCCGTTTATTTAATACATAATGGGTCTTCCAAAAATCAGGCAGGTCAATTATAAATAAATCACGCAACTGATTGATATTGTCAGCCTCTAAGATTCTTCGAAGAAATGAAGGTGAATTAAATAATATTTCCGCCAGTTGAGCAATCCGCACAGTCGGAAAGTTCGGTGGTCGTGCTCCTTTAAAATTCCACTTGATAAATACACGCGAAGGAAAAGCGTATTTAGTTTTTAAAAAATTATATGTCTCTTTTAGAAGTTGTGGATAGTCATATTTTGAATCCTCAAGCAACAATCCCGCACGGCCAAATAATAAAGCCTGTAATGTTGTTTTGTCATGCATGACTTTACGAATACTTCGGTACGTAATATGACGGGCTAATTCTTCCAGTGCCTCTCCATTGGCGTGAAAGCCCATGCTGCGAAAAAGTAATTCGAGGGCTACTTGTTCCCAATCACCATGAAGCTGATGCAACCGGTGATTTATTTTTTTAATCTTATACTCGAGTTGTTCGATGAGTTGTCGTTCCTTCCATGCATTTAACCAGAATGTTGAGAGATTGCCGATGACATGCGCACATGGGATGCGATGTTTTGACAGGACGAGATTTTGCGCCTGACAAATCAGATCAGGGTCGATTCTATCCTTAAGTTCGAGTGTGGTGATCGGATTTAAATGTATATCGGTAACGGGCCGATCGTCTTCCAGCACGACGTGAAGAATGACCTGATCATATGCGGGATCGACCTGATGGTGATGTTTGTACCAATCCGAACTCCGCACATGAAGTTCAATATGTCCGGCCCATATGACGCCATTGTATTCGATTTTGCCATCCAGAAAATCCGGCCCGGCGTTATGATTGTGGAAGCCCCAGTCTAGAATTTTTATTGGCTTTCCTTCTGTTGACAGGATTTGGTTGAAGGGAAAGTTCTTGGTTTTCCATACGTAATGAAGAAAAGCTTCATTAATCGCGTATGCGTTCGTAGGTGCAAAAGGTATAGGCGTAGTCGTTTTTGTCATCGGCTTCATGCTTAATTTCCGAAGTCAACTTCCATTGAGAAGGAAGTATCTCTGGAAAGTAAGTGTCTCCAACAACCGAAACATCCACACGCGTGAGGTAAATTTTATCAAAATAATCCAGGGCCGTCCTATAAACCTGAGCCCCTCCGATGACGAATACCTCCTCTTCGCCTGCCTCATAAGCAATCTCCAAGGCTTCATATACTGAATGTGCGACATAGATGCCATCGGCCACAAAAAACGGATCACGGGTCAGCACAACATTGGAACGTTTCGGGAGGGGTCTGCCAATAGAATAGAATGTGTTTTTGCCCATGATCACATGATGATCCAAGGTCTTACGTTTGAAATATTTCAAATCTGCCGGCAAATGCCATGGTAACATGTTGTCATTTCCTATGACTCCATCTATACTGACTGCAACTATGGCACTAACGATCATTTTAAACTATTTTTGCGCTCCATGTCCACAAAAGTGCACAACTCAATGAACATAAAATACTTTTTCTTCTTCTTATTTTTTGCCTTGGTGATCTCGTGTAAGCAGGATAAGCAAAAAGTGCCTCAAGAAAATATCAAGGTAAAAATTCCGGCTTTTAATGGCCAGTCAGCGTATGATCTCGTAAAGGCTCAGGTTGATATGGGGCCTAGAAATCCCGGGAGTCAAGCTTCCAAAAAAGCAATTAAATGGATGAGCAATCAACTCAAATCCAATGGATGGGAAGTGAGCAAGCAAGAATTTGAAGCAAGTCTGTATACGGGAGAAAAAGTCCAGGGTGTAAATATCATTGGCCAGTACAATCCACAGGTAAAAGAGCGCGTCATGTTGTGCGCCCACTGGGATAGCCGCATGATTGCTGATAAAGACAGTGTTAGAATGGATGAGCCTATTCCCGGCGCAAATGACGGCGCAAGTGGTGTAGGCGTATTATTGGAAATTGCACGCGTGATTGACCAGAATCCGATCCCGATGGGTGTTGATATTATTTTCTTTGATCTCGAAGATCAGGGAGCCGATGGTGGCGGAAAAGATTATTCGTGGGGCCTGGGTTCTCAGTTTTGGGCCAGGAATTTGCATGAAAAACCATATCAAATTAAATATGGCATCCTGCTGGATATGGTGGGTGAAAAGAATGCACAATTTCCAAAGGAAGGATTCTCCATGAAAGTAGCTCCGGGATTAGTCAACCAGGTTTGGCGCGTAGCTAAATTGCTTAAAAAAGACAATTATTTCGTGAACAGGAATATTGGATATATCACGGATGACCATCGCTTCATCATTGAATATGCGCGACTTCCGGTAATTGACATCATCGGTTATCGTGAGGATGGCTTCATGCAAGCGCATCACACGCATGCAGACGATATGAGTAGTATTGATAAGAATACACTTAGTGCCGTAGGACAGGTGGTCCTCACAAACCTGTATAAGGAAAGTAATAAGGAATTTTAAAAAATAAATTCAACTGAGGTTTGTGAATATTGATAATTCGAACGACTAATTACTGTTCTTGTACCTTTTATATCGACTTCTCGTAAGCTTCACCTAACCACCTTTTTAGCTCCTCATCAATTTCATCTATCGTTGATATGCGCACCCGATGTGTGCACATCGTTCCAAAAGGCCCGGAGTTTTCAAGTCGTTCGGTTAGTTCTTTTCCAACGAGTTTGAAGCCAAGGTCTATTCTGGTTTTAGTAGCGGGCTTAATTAAAGCAAATTGTCTTTTTCTGATGAGGCTAACACTTGATTTTTTTGGCGTTACGATTACATCAGAACCAAAGTCTTTAACTACATCAATGATGGCCTGATAAATCGGCATAAGGTGTTCTTTACCTTGATATTGATTTTTTACAAGATCTTCGGGTGCTTCATTTTTATCCTTCGATAGGGTAACGATTGTATTTGCAAAGCCGTGTGTTACCGCGTGCTCTGATTTAAGAAATTTAACTGCTTCGGAATGTTTATCAAATGATTTTGTGGCCAGTAATTTTTTCCATTCGTCAAGGGACTTGCCTGTTTTTTCAGGCATATTATCAATCATTGTTTTTAGTGCTTTGTCCATTCCGTTGTATTTATTGGTTACAACTTATTGTCGTCAAGCCGAGTGGGGTCATTCCATTTTTAGCTTAATATCTGCGGTATTCGGGAAGGCTTGACAAGTGAGTATCCAGCCATTTTCGATGTCATCTGCTTCCAGTGCCGGATGTGACTGCATGTCTACTTCACCTTCCTGCAATTTTACGGCACAGGTCCCGCAATTTCCCGATTCACACGCAAAAGGAGCAGAAGCCATGTTGGCCTTCAGTGTGTCAAGTATGGTTTGGTTCATGTTTCCCTCCATGTTTACCAAAGAATGATGGAGGCTGATCTGAACCGGTTGATCAGGACGTTCTACCGTCTTGTTCGGAGCTTTAGATAAATATTGTTCACAATGAATATTTAAATCGGAAATACCTGACTGTTGTAATGCTGTTTTAATCAAATCATTTTGATCCTGTGCAGCACAGATAAAATAGTTGGCTTGTTGAGCGTCTTCCGGGTTGGCTTTTAGAAAAGCATCGATTCGCTTTTTATTGATTTTACCTTTTTCACCCACCCATGGTTTTATACTTGGTAATATACCAGGACTAGATAAAGAATATATAATCGTAAGTCGATTGGAATATTCGCGTTGTAAAATAGCCAGTTCATTGTAATATAAAATACTGTCTCGATCTTTGCATTCATAATACAGATAAACGCGACTTACAATTTCAGCATGTAGAACCGATTTTAAAATAGAATATATTGGGGCAATTCCCATTCCGACTGCAAATAAAAAATATGTCTGACTTTGTTCAGAATTAATGTCTGCATAGAAAAACCCCTGTGCTTCAGAAACTTCAATCTCAGTTCCTTCATCAGCATGTTCGAAAATATATCCGGAAAGCTTTCCTCCTTTTACTTCATTGATGGCGAGACTTGGTTGCTCGTTTGTAAAGGGAGAACTCGTCAAAGCATAGGGTCGTCTTATTTCTTCACCACCGTCAAAAAAACGTAAGATTACATGTTGACCGGGATAATATTGCAATTCTGCGTTGTCATCCGATGATCGAATGAAAGAAAAAGTCATGACGTCCTTAATCGGATGTTCTATGTTAGTTATTCTTGCCTTATGGAATATCATAGGTGTACACAGGTTCACATGTGAATAAATATGCGATTAAAATTTGACTCATGAAAATAGGCGACCGTAATTTGGTATAATATCATTGGAATTACAATCTAATGACCAGGTAAAGCCTGGCCTTCGATCCATGGCGCGCCCATAGCACTTAATTTTTGTTCCAATTTCAGTATATCATTCGTTAATATTTCATTCAATTCAGAGCTGATTTCATTCAATTCCTCTTTTCCTGTCGCTATATTTTTCCGGTGTGCAGGCGTCGGCCCATATGTTGATCGACTGGTTCCGGTGAATGCAAAGGATATGCGTTGTTGAACGGTGTCGGGATTTTTTTCACCGACCTGTTTTTTTGCCGGATCACCAGATAGTTTTGTTTGCAGAGCCAACAGGTTTTGTCGAATGGCCATTAATGCCTCATCGACTTCTCCAATTTCACTATTGGAGTTGTATAACGCTGTACGCATGGCACTTACTTTTTTAAACGTGTTTTGAAGCGTTCTTGACACAGCAGAAGCATCTTGTTGCAGGTCTTCAATTTCACGCCAAAATTTTGCCGTTGCATTTGGTTCAGCACCTTCCAACGCACCTTTTCGTAGACGCACCACGTTAAATTCACGTGCTTCTGTTAATTGTCGAAATTCTCCATCAGATTGCAAGATTAATTCGACGGTATAGGTGCCGGGGGCGGCTAGTAATCCGCCTTTTTTAGCATTAAATTGTTCTCCGAGATCAACTATACCATAATCGGGAAAGCGTAAGTCCCAGGCCAGACGATGAAATCCTTTTTTCGTGCTTCCTTTGAGTCGCCGAACAACTTGTGCATTTTCATCTTTTATGACCACCCATAATAAAGGTGCTTCTTCATTGATCTCATCAGAAAGTTGCTCCCATCCCGGAAAAGGAATATTTTCATTATTCTTATTTAATTCCTTCTCTGTTTTTTTTCGTTCCTGAGCCGAGGAATTGACGGTCTCAGCTAAATAGTATGTAAACACTGCTCCGAAAGGAGGATTGCCGGCCGTGAAAAAAGAAGCCCCCTGACTTCCTTTATTACTGAAGCTCATGCCCGGTCTCTGAATATACCATAGTGCATCGCGTACATTAAATACAGCGGCTTCTTTTGCCATCGTTTCATCGTTGACTTCCCGCAGGAAACTATAATCGTCCAGAATATAAAACGAACGCCCAAACGAAGCGCAAACTAAATCGTTTTCCCTTTTTTGAATGACGAGATCACGAAAGGAAATCGTTGGAAGACCACCTTTAAATTTAGTCCAATAAGCGCCTGCATTTACAGAGAAATAAATTCCAAATTCAGTTGCTGCAAATAATAAATTATCATTTTCATGATCTTGAACAATCCGCCAGACAAGTGTTCGGTCCGGTAAATTATTTTTAATGGAACGCCAGGAAACGCCGCGATCACTTGTCTTAAAAACGTAGGGATTAAAGTCACCGTATTTGTGATTGTCAAGGATTAGATACGCCGTATTTTCATCAAATAGATCGGCTTTAATATCGTTGACAAATGCGGTGGCAGGAACTCCTGGTATTGTACCTACTTCTATTTTGCGCCAGGTCTCGCCGCCATTTTCTGTAACCTGAACAATACCATCGTCTGTGCCCGCATAGATTAAGTCGGCATTTTTTGGTGATTCTGCTAAGGATGTAATGGAATTGTAATTTGACATGGCATAGACGTCCCATGGATTATCAAAACTCTGAACCCGCCCCATGATGGGCAATTCGAGGCGGTTTTGATTTCGTGTGAGATCACCGGAAATTGACTTCCAGGTATCGCCCCGATTGTCAGATCGCCATATCCGCTGTGAGGCAAAGTACAATCGTTTAGGATCGTGTGAGCTCACCAGGATAGGTGCGTCCCAATTATAGCGCTCAGGGCCTTCGCCAACCTTGGGTTGTGGTTTGATATAGACAATTTCTCCGGTTGTTTTGTCGATTCGACATAGATTACCTTGCTGCCATTCTGAATACAAGATATCGGGATTTCCGGGTTCTGTAGCTGGTTGATGACCATCACCAAATAATGTAACGGTCCAGTCGCTGTTTCGAATTCCATGAACGTTATCCGTTCTTGAAGGTCCGCCTTGGGTATTATTATCCTGGGTGCCTCCATAAACGTTATAAAATGGACGTGTGTCATCTACGGCTACCTTATAGAATTGTGTAAGTGGAAGATTATCGAAAAAACGCCATGTATTAGCTAAATCAAAACTCTCATATAGTCCTCCATCGGCACCGACGAGCAAATAATCAACGTCGTCAGATTTGAATGCCATGGCATGGTTGTCGGAATGCTTGTACGTTTCTTTCATCGTTCTGAAGTTCTTACCACCGTCATCAGATACTTTCATCCGGACATTGGCGAGATAGATACGGTCAAAGGCATGCGGCGAAGCATAGAGTTCCTGGTAATAATGAGGGCCGGTACCACCGGAAATAGCATCGGACATTTTTGTCCAACTGGAGCCGCGGTCGCTGGAACGATATACACCACCTTTGCGGCGATCGAGTTCGATAGCGGCATAGAGTACATCGGGTTTTTGTGGTGATATGGCCAACCCAATCTTCCCCATGTTTGATGATGGTAATCCTTTCTTCAGTTTTTCCCAGGTATCTCCGCCGTCCGTACTTCGGTGTAGACCACTTCCCGGTCCTCCGCCCATGTATGCCGCTACAGTGCGATGCCGATCCCAGGTGGCGGCATACAACGCATCCGGATTTCGGGGATCAATTGCAATGTCAGTCACGCCCGTCCACATATCGTCACCCAAAGTTCTGGTCCATGTACCTCCTCCGTCAATTGATTTATAAAAGCCACGTTCTCCGCCTGAATTCCACAAAGGACCCTGACATGCCACCCATAGGATATTGGAATTCGATGGATGTACGATGATCTTTGAAATATGCTGGGACTCTTTCAGTCCCATATTTTTCCAGCTTTTCCCCCCATTATCACTGCGGTAGATACCGTCTCCATATCCGACATGACGGCCACCAACATTTTCACCGGTTCCAACCCATACAATGTGTGGATTATTTGGGTCGATTGTAATACAACCGGTTGAGTAGCTGGACTGACTATCAAAAAGCGCCTTCCACGTAATGCCGGCATTTTCCGTTTTCCATATCCCGCCTGACCCTACGGCAATGTACCAGGTGTTTTCATCTTCAGGATGAATCGCAATGTCTGCAATCCGGCCTGACATAAAAGCCGGACCAATGCTTCGAAATTTGATGTCGTTGAACATGCCCGGGCCGTACAATGAATCCTGTTGGCCGATGCTAGGGGTGCTGAAACCAAAGATGAGTAGAATGCATGAGGTAATAAGGGGGTTATTGAAGTTCATGATTTTTGAGTTTGATGCGCAAGATAAAGATAAGCGTGTGATCTGCCCATTATGAATAAAGGTGATCCTCTTGAGTTGACGAAATGAATAAATTGAAAAATAAGTAAATCCATTTTATCGGACTGATTGTGTCTCTTGTCGATAAGAAATCTTAAACACTTTGGAAAGACATATTTTCGCAAAAAATAAATTCAAATGAAATATTTCAGCCTACTTTTTTTATTCCTGATAAGCCAAATTTCCTGGAGTCAGGTGGCCCTTTCTGACGATGTTCTGACAAATATCGAAAAGCGTATTGAATATGATATTAATCCCAGTATAGCGATTGGTATCATTGATAAAAATGGCCCTCAATACTATTCATTTGGAAGTAAAACGATCGATGGGGAAGCCATTGACGAGCATACCATATATGAAATTGGATCAATCACGAAAACCTTTACAGCTATTTTGTTAGCGGATTTGGTCGAAAAAGGCAAAGTGTCACTTGACGATCCGTTATCTAAATATCTTCCCGACGATGTAAAAGCTCCTACGTATAATGGTGTTGAAATCACCCTGGGCCAACTCTCAGATCACACCTCATCTCTCCCTCGTATGCCGGATAATTTTAATCCTGCTGATCGTGCCAATCCCTATTCCGATTATACGGTAGAAAACATGCTTGAATTTGTATCGGGTGTAGAATTAACACGAGAAATTGGATCCGAATATGAGTATTCAAATCTGGCACAGGGATTATTGGGACATATATTGGCTGTAGAATCCGGGATGACTTATGAAGAGCTCGTGAAGTCTGTCATCACCAAGCCTCTGGGTATGGAGGAAACAAAAATTACCTTCGATTCACACATGAAAAAAAATCTGGCTGTGGGTCATGATGGAGGAACTGAGGTGTCAAATTGGGATATTGGATCATTGGCAGGTGCCGGTGGAATTCGTAGTTCTGTGCATGACATGTTAAAATACATGGCGGCAAACTTGGGTTTGAGTAAAACAAAATTAAAAAAGCCCATTGAAATGACCCATGAAATTAGACATGACAAATCCGGTAGGGCAAGTGTGGGTTTAGCCTGGAATATCATTATCACAGATGATGCCGAATATATAACACACGGTGGAGCTACTGGTGGTTATCGTGCTTTTTCAGCCTTCAATAAAAAAGAAAAGAAAGGGATTGTTTTACTTACCAATTCTACGGCTTCAGCAGATGAAATCGGACGATATCTTATGGGGTTCTCAGACGAGTTAAGTACACCTTTGCGTGACATAGCAGCCGAATTGCGAAAAACTATCGATTCAGATGGTGTAGAAGCTGCAGTAAGTACATATCATAAAATAAAAGAATCAGGTTCTGAAGAATATAGTTTCGATGAAAATAATTTAAATAGTCTGGGATATTATTACATGCCTGATAATTTAGATGCAGCGCTAGCCATATTTAAAATAAATATCGGCGAACATCCAGACGCATTTAATCCATATGACAGTTATGCGGAGGCTTTGATGAATCAATCCATAGCCAATTATAAAAAATCAATCGAATTAAATCCCGCGAATGAAAATGGCTATACTATGTTGGCAAAAATGGGTGTAGAATTGGATAAAGAGGATGTGGTCGTCGATGAAGATATATTAGCGCGACATGTTGGTAATTACCAATTGGCACCCACATTTATTATCGAAATTACGCATTCCGGAAACCAGCTATTTGCACAGGCCACAGGCCAGCAAAAATTTGAAATATTCCCAAGCTCTGACACGGAATATTATTTTAAAGTAGTCGATGCCCAAATAAAATTTACGATTGATGCCAATGGCGAGACAGAGAGCTTAACATTGTTTCAGGGAGGAAGAGAGATGCCCGGTCCAAAAGTGGAGTGATTATTAAAGTGCAGAGGTCCATTGCTTACAAGCGATGTTTGTAATAAGTATATGATTTATGTCATATTTAATTAATTGATCCACATGTTATGTTGGTAGTATTGGTTTTGAAATTTTTAGTCCATCAAATATTTTGAAACTAGGATAAATGACTTCGAATCCTGGCTTGGGACCCTTTGGAATACAATTGACGATTAATGGTTTATTGGAGAATTTCTAAATAATTCCGATATTTAGTAATAATCTAACAAAGCCCTTCTGCCATGAAATCGATTGCCTCCTCTTGGTTTTACTCTGCTTTTATTCTATTAATTTCGATATTCTCTATACAAATTTCCATTGGTCAATGTTTGATGCGACCCATCAATATTGAGGATCAAATAGCAAATAGCGAATTGATTATTGAAGGGGAAGTAGTTGACAGTTGATGTTTTGTACGTACCAACCAAGAAATATTATACGATACATTGGCGATCGCGGATATCCCAATTTTCATGGGTGATTATAAAGCTATTGGATTAATTTCTACGACAGGCCAGGTATCTCCTGCATCATTAGGACCTGTCGCAATGAAATCTGAAAGTGCAATTGAATTAGAAACCGGATTTGAAGTTATTCTAGGACAAGAATTTGATGCCGTAATAGAAAGCCCATGCGTTGATTGATTCACACCTGAATAAGAGTTAATTAAATAGTCAGGTTGGATTTAACTAGTTTAATTTATCCGATATTCAACGCGATAGATTACTTTCCGTTAACTGCCAGTCATCAAAGTGAAAGATAAAGCTTGTTTGCGTGGTGAGAGCACCTGCATTATTCACAAGGAATTCTATCTCAATTCAAAGATTATTAAGATAGAACCGATTTTTCTACAACCGACTATCGAATTATTTCACTTGAAGGAGTTTACCATGGTCGTTTTAACTTCTGTTAGAAGAAAAGTTTGAAATTTATTTTTCTTATCTTACGATTGACAATCTAATGTTTAATTTACTATAAAAACAACACCATGAAAAATTTACTTTTGTTGTTCCTTGGTCTTACTCTGTGTTTCATGACTTATGGCCAACAAAGCAATACTGATTTGTTGCACACTTCGCATCAGCGCACTCCTAATGCCGGCGGAACTCAAATTGATGTCGATGCTACTGGCACTGGTCTAATCTTGAGCGGTCAAAATACGACCCCCACCTTCCTTACCTTATCGCAAATGTGGAGCGACGATTCGCTCAACTCACTCGTATATGGAATAGCGAATTCTGCCTTTTCCCCATTTGGTCCTATTAGTGCCCTTGGTTCCTATGTATTGGCAACAGACGATTTGAGCATCGGTCATAATAATGCAACCAAGATTAATTTCCTACATTTTGATGAGTCCAATGACAATTTGGGAATTGGAACAGCCACTCCGGAACCCGTAGCCAAGCTCCATGTTCAAACTCCATTAAACGAAGCCGCTAGATTTGGTTCGTCCACTGATGCCAATCAAAATTCGTGGATCGCGCTGGCACATGGCGCCAACCGCGTTGGGACACTCTGGGCCATAGGAAGCAGCATGAAACTTCGAAGTGATAACGGAAGCGTTGCTATCCAGACTAATGGAAACAATGACAGAGTGACTGTTCTATCTACAGGTGAAGTAGGCATTAACACCACTATCCCCGGGGCACAATTAGAGGTGAATAGTGGAAACTCATATTTTAAGAGTAACGAGATATATGTTGGAGAATGTACGCCAGTAAGCAATTCATGGACCAATGGTCATTTTCAAACAATAAGCACTGGCAATGGCGGAGGAATAAAAATCCAAGCAACTGATTCCGGATTTGGCGCTGCAGATGGCGGCCAACTTTCTATTGCAAGCGGTTCGACTCCTGATTTCCGAATTATCAACTGGGAAGCTGGTCCTATTATTATGTATCCAGATGGTCATGATTTGTCAGCAGAATTTGACGGATCAGCGGCGACCTATCAATTAACTGTCTATGGAGACGCGCTGGCTTCGGGAGGATCCTTGGTGCCATCAGATGTACAATTGAAATCTGATATTGTGAATCTGGAAAATGCATTATCGAAAGTAATGAGACTAAGCCCTAAAACATACAACTATAACTATAAAGACCCACTATTAGCTTATTTGAATCTTCCATCTGAACCTCAGATTGGACTTATTGCCCAGGAACTTGAAGTTGTAGTACCTGAATTGGTTAAAACAAATAATTTGTCAACTACTAAGCTTGTAGGTGATAGTGGAGTAGGATTACCTGATATAGAAAAGATGGACGGTTTACGAGCCATTAATTATGTAGGTTTGGTGCCTGTTCTTGTCGGGGCAATTCAAGAGCAACAACAGATTATTTCGGATCAAAACAATACGATCCAAAATTTAATCGATCGTGTTGAAGCATTAGAAGCCAGAGATTAGGATTGTTTTTTATTGATGGTTTCATCGAAGCTCAATATAAATTTGAGAATAATAAAAATTCGATTGAAATGCGTCGTAAAAATTAATTATGTATTTCCATGTGGTCAATACGATGCGTTGGCCATTGACGATGTACCGATATTTATGGGAGACTATAAAGCTATTGGATTAATTTCTTCAACAGGCCAGGTATCACCTACATCATAAGGACCTGTTGTAATGAAATCTGAAAGTGCAATTGAATTAGAAACCGGATTTGAAGTTATTCTCGGACAAGAATTTGATGCCGTGATTGAAAACCCGTGCATGGATTAAATTTCGGACAAAATAGGATTGTACGTATTTAAAACAATCTGATTTCACGTGCCAGGTGCATCAGGCTGAGTATTCATTACTGTCCACTGCTTACTGTCCACTGTTTACTGCCTGCCCGCCGGAGCCTCAGCGAAGGAGGACCCACTGCATACTAGTGAATCAATACCGCCAGGAAGTCAAATCAGCGCCTTCCGGAGCGCGATTTTGAATTTCTTTTGTCCATTTTGGAATAAACATGCGATTGTAGCGCAAGCGGGAAATGGCATTGGGCTGATTGTGGTCGCCATTCCAACAATGTTCGTCGCGATCTCCATATTCAATTTCACCACCGTAATGAGGATTGTCAGTTTGCTGTAAAAATTCCTCAGTCACATATACAGCATTATTTAAATAATAATTATCCATATCGCCGCAGTAGATATGTACTTTCCCTTTTAATTTTGGACCCAGGGTTTTCCAATCGCGTTTCATGATATACGATAAATCATAATTTTCTTTCCAATATTCAGCCACCTCTCTATCAATTATTCCTGAGTATTTATCCCAAATTGGTTTTGGATATCCATCATCACCTATAGGGCTGTAGACGGCTTGCCAAATGTCATATTGATCACCGGATCTGCTTTTATCTCCAATCGCTAATTCATAATGGTTGCTATTCACAACATGCGATGAAATATGTCCGAGATAATTACGGCGATCCGGTCGTAAATACTTATTAAAAGGACCTTCAACCCAATAGGCATTTTTATCAGAATATAGATCCACGGTCACATAGTGCCGAAAGTCAATTGGATCCGGGCATGCGGCATAGCACCCATTAAATTCATCCGGATAAAATACTTGCACCGCTAATGCCTCCCAACCTCCGGTAGAACCTCCATATGTTAAGCGTGCCCAACCTTCGCCAATGCCACGAAATTGCTCTTCGATATAGGGTATTAGTTCATACATGATGGCATCACCATATGGTCCAAGATTTTCGGAATTGACGGCATAAGAGTCGTCGTAATACGGATTGGCATGTTGAATTTCCACCACAATCACACGCGGAAAATCAGGGCCTGTCCAGGTCATATAAGCCGCGTACTTTTCTTCCTGTACAATGCGATTATAACAATCCAGGTCGAAGCGCTCGCTATATACACATGTGAGATTGGGGCCAGGTGGAATCGTTCGCCACTCACTAATATTATGACCAAAATGTCCATGAAAAATAGCAAGAGGATAATGAACATCTGTGTGCGTGGACCATCCTTCAGGTAATAACACATGGGCACCTAAATACATATCACGGCCCCAAAATTCACTCAATAATTCACTTCTAATTTTAATGTGCTTTACATATTCTGTGTCTTCTTGTGGTTCGATTTCAGGTATGCGTTGATT
The DNA here is from genome assembly GCA_965249735.1 of Saprospiraceae bacterium. Classification (GTDB taxonomy): domain Bacteria; phylum Bacteroidota; class Bacteroidia; order Chitinophagales; family Saprospiraceae; genus JANQSS01. The sequence goes on from CBDFMS010000024.1 coordinate 160,145, forward strand.
TAAATGTACCTTAATGGAGTTAGTTCCTGCGGGATCATATGTAATTTTAGTCGGTTCACTGAACAAATTCCCGGGTGCATATTTCCATTTTTGACCTTCGCCTCGATCCATTGGAAGTTTTATTACATGCCCATCAGCTCGATGAAATGTTTCGTAGGTATGCAATTGTGCTTGCACGTAGTATTCGCCGGCCGGAACATCTGACAAATGTTCAATGGGATGACCAAAATGATTGTCAGAATAGTTTATGATTTCACCCGGCTGCCAAGCCTCTACGTTCATTCCAAAGACCAACTGTGAGTTTAATCGAGCGTTGACATCGAGTCGAGGTTCTTTATTCCCATTTTTTGAGAGAAATAATAATAGTCTTCCGCCTGTATCTTGTTCTCCGTCAAATGAAAACTGAAATGTTGTTTGCCCATTTAGAGAGGTTGTGAAAGGGGATTGACAGAGCAACAAAAAACATATAAAATAGAATGACAACAAAAAACGATACGCTCGACTTGACGATAATTTAATCATAATTAATTCTTCTTTTTCGTTTTTGGTTTCAATGATTTCACATAGTTATAGGAGGACATAAAATAGCCCAATAATTCTTTTGTTTTACCTAATAGAGAATTTGGGACGATCACAAATTCTTTCATAGTCCGGCCATGTTGTATGGAGTGAGATGACTTATGCGTCGCGATAAACGCCTCAATATCTGTTTGATTTAATCGCAGTGACATATGCCCTTCTTTGTCCATAAATGAAAACATATGTCCATTCACAGAAGTATAGGGCATGCTAGCTCCTTTTCTATCGATATCCGGTGCTGATTCGATTAGCTCGTCATATAGAGCCACCTGATCGGGGTGAGGGTGCATTGTTTTTTTGGCAGCCATATATAGGGTGATTAAAAGCTGGTCTTCGCTACTTTTTTATGTAAATCAGGTATTTTTTTCAGTCCTGCTGACCCATACCATGGATGTAATTCCATAATTAACGACCCTGCCTGGATAGCCGGATCTGTCTCCGTTAGTGCCTTTGCCTCTTCGACAGATGCGACATCAAAAATATAAATGCCACGAATATCGCCGTCATCCATAAATGGTCCGGCTACAACAAGTTTTCCGGCCTCCGCCAGGCGCCCGATATTATCGAGATGTGCTGTCTGTAGCTCGGCCGCTTTGGCTTTGTCGGTAGTCCTGTTTGGGCCTCTTTTTAAAAATGCCATGACATAAGATTTCATGCCGTATTCATCAGCACCCAATTCAGCAGCAAGATTAGGATCATATTCAGCAGAAATATCAGAGGTGGAAATGGCGTTTTTCTTTGTTGTACAACCAAATAATAAAACGAATAAAAAAAAGGGAATAATATTGATCGATTTCAAAGCAGATTATTTTATGAGATAATCAACCAATATACGATGTTTAGTAATTATCCTCAACGAAGTATACACCCTTGAATATCTGCTAAAAATTCACGTCCCAATTCTAATTCAAAATTTGGATCAAGCAAGATGCCTTTTCCTGCTGTAAAATATAGAGGTGGGCCATTTTGAAAATAGGCACTTGACCGAACAATATCCTCCGCAGCATACGCCGGTTTAATGGCCGGGGGAACATCTGCTTGCAAGGTGTCGAAGCATGATGTATAAGTGATGCATAATTCAGGAGTGGCTGATATGTCTCCATGGTCATACGACAATGCGGAACGTTTACCAAAACCGGATATCGAAAATCCAATATTACTATTGACATTGTATCCCTGTCGATTGACGATTTCTTGAATGATGCCGGCTAAATCAGGCGTTAGTTGAAGAGTTGTACGTTCTCCTGGAACTACCCATGGGTCAGGATTCCAAATTACCTGCGCGGTAGTTGTGACCCTATTGGTCACATCATTTAAAGTTTCAGAAAATATATTAGCGTCATCAGCTGCAAACCCTCGTATGACGAGATAACTCGAATCGGAACTAACATCTCCGGCATCGTCATCAGCCGTGAATTGAATTGTAGCAGATTGAATCCATGAACCCCGTCGTGTCTGAACGTCACTAAAAACTAATCCGACAGTTTGTAGGCCATTTTGATTATCACGTACAAGTTCCAAATCACTACTTTGCTGATATATACTGCTATCGGCAAGCTCCTCGACATCTCCATAGCTCGAAGAAATAGTTGAACAAATGGTAATTGGTGTTGTGTCGCAATCCGATTTAATTATGGTAAAAGAATCGCGGACGACACCTGTCTCACGCAGAAATTTGAAATTAATTTCATGTTCTTCAATTTCCATAACACAGGAGCCTAATTCGGAAACAGAAATAAACATGGCTTCATGATCAAAAGTCCCACCACCGGTTTTTCCTGCACTGCCGGTAGTAATATATACAGCACCTTCATCCTGGCAAAATGTTTTTATATAGGCACCATCTCCATCCGGACGTCCATCTCCAATTCCAATTCCATCAATCGTATTTTCAACAACATCAAATGAGTCCGAAATGTCATAATGCCCATGAATAAAATAAGACCTTTCGTATGAATGCGAATGTCCCGAAAGAACGATATCGGTTCCATACATTTCCAACAGTGGTAAAAAATTTGTTCGCATGGCGATGAGTGCTCCTTCAGTATCAGAGTTGTGTGAACCTTTGGTGTAAGCCGGATGATGCCAAAATGCCACAATCCATTCAGCAGTTGTATTTTGAAGATCAGTCAGGCACCAATTGTACATGGGTCCTCCTATCGATCGGTCACTGTCATATGAGTCGAGAATAATAAAATGCACATTTGCATAATCGAATGAATAATATGCTTCTGTTCCCGATGCCATACCTCCGCTTTCTGCATTTTTTGGCAGGGAGAATATTTCATAATAAGGTCCTGTTTGCGTTTCAGAATCAGCTGAATGACCATCATGATTACCAAGCGTAGACCAGGCAACGGTGTTTTTTAATTTGTCCTCATACATGTTTTCAAAAACTGCGTATTGATATTGTTCATCGGTGCCGTCGTTGTACGCATTGTCACCGAGAAATAATATCATATCTGTATGCAAACTATCGACATAATTGTAGTATGCATTACGCACATTGCGGGCATTACTATTCGCAGTTCCGGGATCGCCCAAAATCCATGCGCGCACCAATTGGGATGTGCCATGTGCAGGCGAAGTTTTAAAATAAAGATCAGCTGCTTTATTTACCAATACACCTTGCTGGCTTTGTATTTGGTAATAATATTTTGTGTTAGGTAATAGATTGTCGATCGTAATTTCGTGATCGAATTTTAAAATCGAATCTCCTATTGTATAATTTAGCGAATCAAGCGAGGTGTCGTAGTTTATTATGGAATAAGCGGGGTGAGAAGTTCGCCATTTTATCACCATGCCATCTGGTCGTCCCATTTGCAAATATGGTCCTCGAATTAAATTCACTTCTCCGCCGTCGAGCGGTTCCAATTCCAAATCAAAACTGAGGTCAGTACTTGTGGAACTTTGTTGATGGATTTCGACGGCTAAAAGATTGGCACCGGGGAGGAGATCGGTCGTGTCAATAATAATGTTTCTTGTTGCATTATCTCCACTATTTGAGCTGGCAAACGTTGCATAATCAATCGGTCCAGAGGGCATATTGACGCGTCTGATTTCTGATCCATTGAGATAGACGACTGCACCATCGTCATAGATGAGATTCATGTCCAAGTAATTAAAGACTGGTAAATCAGGACGCATAAACGTGTGCCTAAAATATGCAGTCCTTGCTGTGTCCGAAATTATGGTCATTTCATCATTGTCTCCATACCCGAGTTGCGCATGGCCACTTTGCCAGATACTATCATGATAAGCAACATCGAACCAGGTTGTGCTATCCCCGTTTTGATTAGGAGGCAGCTGCGCCAAATCATAATATTTCCATTCGGAACCAAAAGGAATAAACTCTAATTGCGTATTTAATTCAAAATCAAAGCTGAGATCAGAGCTGGAAGCACTCCGTTGGTGGATTTCCACAGCTAAAATATTAGGTCCATCGACAAGATAGGAGGTGTCAATTGTTGTACTGGCGAGCGCATCATCCCCACTGTTTGAACTTGCAAAAGTAGAATAGTCAATTGGCCCGGCTGGCATATTTACCCGCCAAATTTCAATGCCATTGAGATAGACTACTGCACCATCGTCGTAGATGAGGTTGAGTTTAAGTGAATTGTAGACAGGTGTGTCGGGAAGGTTAAACACATGCCTGAAATATGCTGTCTCTGTCGTATCTGAAAGCTCCGTCGCTTCGTCATTGTCGCCATAACCCAATTGAGCAGGCCCACTTAACCAGCTGGTGTCATTATAATTCAGATCGATCCAGGCAGTACTATCCCCATTTTGATTTGGTGGATCCTGACCGAGGTCATAATAATTCCATTCAGCACCAAATGAAATTATATTGACTTGGGCATTTGATTGATAAGAAAATGGTATTAATAAAATACTTACTAAATAGTATTTAATCAGCTTCGAGTTCATTTAATAGTCTTTGGGTTTCAATTAAAACCCGTTGCATTTCATCGGATCGGGAGAGTCGCTTCGGTAGTTTAATTATTGTTTTCCGAGTGTTGTCTAAATCCTGAATAGCCAACAGGGTGTTTTTATTTTGAAGGTGGAGTTGAGCGCGATAAAAATATGGAAGTTCTTTTCGTTTAGACACGGCAACGATCCGGGATTGAACTAGAATGGCTTGTTCATACGCTGCCGACTGCTTATGAATATAAACGAGTTTATTAAGAAATACAATCAATTCTCCGAGGTCGTTTATTCCCCGATTGAGAATTTCGACAGCGTGTTGTACTGCTTCCGATGTGTTCATGTTAAGGTAGCAATTGGCAAGCTCGATATAGTGCTCTGGTATTCTTTTTTCACTGTAGTCCAGGGCGCGATGCAGGTGATCTGCAGCCATGGTATACATTCTTAAATCGACATTTATCTGACCGGTCAATCGATTAGCGACGACATGATTTTCCTGTTCTGAAAGGGCGCCATGAAGATATTCAAGCGCAATTTTGTGTTTGTCTGCTTTGAAGTATGATCGTGCAAAAAGAATTTCTATTTCGGTTGTGTGAATGCCCAGGGATTTCGCATGTTCAAAATCAATAATAGACCGTTTAAACTCTTCATGTTGGAAAAAAAGTTTTCCCCGTTTGACATACAGCTCGGCATTCGTCGGATCCTTTTCAATTTGCTTAGTGACCTTTTTAATTTGAGCATCCAGGTCTCCATGGGCCATGGCCAATCCTGCAGTCAACAGAAACAATATAGTCCAAATGTGCTTCATATAGGCTTCTCTTAAAAGATGTAAATGTACTACTATTGGAAAATTTCACAAGAAATGAAACAATGCCCGGTTGTGATTGTCTAGTTATTATTTGGCTTCAGCAATGATAAATAAATAATCTCCTTCCTGCTCTTCGTTTGATATCATGTCATGAATTGCGCCTGAAGCGATATCCGCCTCCAATGAGGACAACCCGGAGGAAACCTCATCCAAATTGGCTAAGTCTGAAAAAGAAGAAATACCCTTACGGATTTTATCGGATAAATACGCTGAAGGATTGTATTTGCCTGCATAAAGAAAAAAATCAATCTGATCCGGCCGAATGGAATAGGGAACTAGATTTTTAATCGTCCATCCAGACGTCTGAAGTGAATGTTCAATCAAACGTAATGGTGGCATTTGGACGATGGATTTTACCATCATTTTTGGAAAATAGTGATTGAGCCAATAGTGTTTCATTTGACGAGGAGTCGAGGTAAAAATCACAAAACGACTATTGGGTTTTGAAACACGGTGCAATTCAGAAAACCCCTGTTCAAGATTGTCCCAATGATGAAGCGTTAGCATAGCTATCGCGCCATCTATTGTATTTTCGTTTAATGGAATATGTTCAGCCGATCCATTTTTCCATTCGATATCGGGATAAAAGTTTTTCGCTTCAGCCAACATTTGAATTGAAGGGTCGATACCAATCCACGTAAAATCTTTTTTATTGAGGGCATTCGTATAATTTCCGGTACCACATCCGATATCCAAATATACGCCTGGAGTTTCGGGGTTTAAATACGAGTAGAATTTATTAGATATATAAGGGTCTGCCTGTCGGGTGCAATTGTAATCTAATCCAAAACGGTCATATTTTGCAGCCATGTGATCAGTTCACTACATGGAATTAATTATAAATCATACTAGGGTGTATCGACGCCGTATTCCAGATGATAAACAACGGTTTCACCATTGACTTTTACATTTACGATAAATAAATTATCATAGGTATTTTCATTGAAAATAATGAAATCGTTGGTTTGAGTCAATTGATTTAATAATTGCGGTGTAGTATTGGAATGCCCTACGACCAGAACTTCCTGGCTTCTATGTTCCCTCTTTATGTCTTCTGCCAATACCGCGATATCAAATGCACTGTATAATTCGACAGGCAATCCCTGGTCCATTGCCGTGGTCATAGCCGTTTCCCGTGTACGTAGAAAATTAGTTGAATAAACATGGTCGAGCTCAATATTCGACAGTGCGTGAGACAGGTCAGAGGCGCGTTGTTGTCCGGCCGCACTGAGTGGCGGATTTCCACCGGCACCGGTTGTCTCGGCATGACGAACACATATAGCGACGACGGAGGAGTCTTCCCCTATCAAATCAATAATGGTGTCAATTTGTACCAGAACAGTGGTGTCATGGATAATAATTATAGTTGTGTCATGCTGTATGACGACGGAAGTATCGTGTTGGGTGATTGTAATTGTATCCCGGACGGTTACGATTTCGGTGATCACTTCCGGATCATCGTCAGAACAGGCTGTGAAAAATAAAATGAAAAGAAGAAAGAAGTAATAAACTATTTTCATGTCTATTTTAAATTTGAATGTTACACACCTTTTGAAAAGGGTGCGTAAATTACACATTAATAAAGAGTTTGACTGGATTAATATTTCTTTGATAAAAATGGAACTGATATGAATGTTACCAAATGTTACAACATAATATTTTTTGTACTTGTATTGACTTTCACAGGCTATGCTCAGGTCTATAACCCGGATCAGCCACTGGTGCATACTTATAGCATTGTCGCCTTTGATGAAGCAACAGGAGAAATGGGTGTTGCGGTGCAAAGCCACTGGTTTCAGGTTGGACCCATTGTGGCCTGGGGTGAACCGGGAGTAGGGGTCGTTGCCACACAATCATTGGTTAATCCTGCTTTTGGACCGGATGGACTAAAGCTCATGTCCATGGGCATAAGTCCGGAGAAAGCGTTGACCTTATTACTTGAACGAGATGAAGGTCGGGAATACCGGCAGGTGGCCATGTTGGATGCAGAAGGTAATGTTGCAGCCCATACCGGAAGTAGTTGCATTCAGGCTGCTGGCCATCATGAAGGGATATATTACAGTGTTCAGGCCAATCTAATGAAGAATGATAAGGTCTGGCCGGCCATGGCTATCGCCTTCGAAAGATCTAAGGGCCCGTTGGCTGAACGCTTGATCGCCACATTAAAGGCGGCTGAGGCTGAGGGAGGAGATATACGTGGCAAACAAAGCGCTGCATTACTCGTCGTATCCGCTGAGAATACCAATCGTCCGTGGATTGATCGGGTCGTGGACTTACGCGTGGATGATCATCAGCATCCTCTGGAAGAGCTCCAACGCCTTTATGGTATACATACCGCTTATAAATGGATGAATGAAGGGGATCTGGCCATGGAAAATGAAGACGTAGACGGGGCAATTAAAGCCTATGGCAAAGCCATGGAATTGAATCCGGGGAACGAAGAAATGATGTACTGGTACGCTATATCCTTGTCAAACAGTGGCATGCTGGAAGAGGCACTGCCCCTATTTGCCCAGGTGTTTAGGAAAAATGACAACTGGCGCACGCTCACGCCCAGATTGATTGAAAGTGGATTGCTAACGATTGATAATGAGGGTCTTAGCCGGATCATCACACTAAGATGATGTCGACATGAATCCTTAATGTTTTCATAATACTTCCGGCGAATTGCAATATTACGTCCCTGTGGATACGTTTAAGACGGCAAATGTAAATCTATGATCAAGGGATGGAGATTCGAAGCGTTTATGATTTTTGTGGCCGTTGTTATGATTGGCCAACTACACGACAATTTGAATAATGAGAAGGACACCGATGAAAAGATCGAATGGACCTCTGAGGTGCCTACTGCCTGATTAGTATCATTATTGAGCAACAATTCAGTTCGTATTCCCGCCTTTCTTAATGCTTAGATTGATTATATTCGTCTGATGGCTTTATCAGAAGTATATGATTAAATTATTTCATTTTTTTATTCTCATTGCTATTTTTCGCATTTCTGCCGTGTCACAAGTGCTGGATGTAAAATTTTTTGCATGCAATTATGATACAATTCTGGCAGAATATAAATTACAAGATTCAGCGAACACAATTACGAATCCGACGATCTTATATAAAATGGGTAATTCCGCCCTTGGTACCAAGAACTATCCGCTGGCTTCAATTTATTTCCATAGGATCACCGAAAAAAATGAATTCCAAAATACTGAGTCATTTTATACTGCTAAGATTCTATTGCATTTTCGCTGTAATGAAAAAATTGAATTATTAAATCTAAAGCAATCAATTAGTCAACAACTTGACGCGGATCACTATTTATTGGCAGTTATTGACCTATTGGAAATATCGGATCAATATCGGTCAAAAATTCAAATTGATTTAGACAGTATTGTTCCTCCATTATTGTTACGTCTAGGGGACGGTGGACTTATTCCTGGAGCACACTTACGACCAACTCAAGATTTAATTAAATTTTATGGGTCCACTGGTGAGATTCAAAAAGCATTGGATGCGTCGCGAAAATTGTACAGTCAAACTGTTCAATCTCATCCTCCCTGTTCTCAAGTTCTGGGATCAGTTGGTTTGACTCTGGGTCGAAGTTTTTTATTGAATGATGAGTTAGACAGTGCAGCGAATTATTTCAATGCCTCTTACCAAATTTACCACGATTATCATGCATATGATATAAATGGACTGGGTCAATCTTTGTCTTATATAGCTCGCGTTGCTATGCAAAAAGGAAATGCACAAGATGCTATTGATATTCTAGAAAAGGGACTCCATACAATTGAAAAAAACAATACCAATGAGCCAATATTGAGTCACCTATACAACATCTTAGGAATCAATCACAATCGAAAGGGAAACCACGAGTCTGCCGTCGAATTCTATCAAAAATCACTTAATATCGCGGAAGCAGGCCCAGGAGATTCACGGGAAAGTAAAGTAATTGCCTATGCGAATATTGGGTCTATTTATACAAAAATACATGAATTTAAAAAAGCTGAGTATTATTTATTGGGCTCTCTTGAAACGTGTTTGGATTTATTTGGATCCGAGCACGCCTACTCCGCCAACATATACTCTATGCTTGCTACGTTATATTCAAATCAAGGTGATTTGCCCAAGTCTTTTTCTTCTATAAAAAATAATTATAACATTACAAAAAAGCTATATGGTGAGGATAATTCAAGATTAATTGAACCTTCTCGAAATCTTGCGATTGTATGTCATGATCTAAAAAAATATGATAAAGCTTTATTTTATATTGATAAAGCCAGGTTCATAGCAGAAAGTCGGTTAGGAGATCAACATTATCGACTTGCCCAAATTCTACGAAACAAAGCTAGTTTTTTAATCGACGTAAGGAATTATGAAGAGGCCCATAGTGCTATAAATGAAGGAATTGGGGTATTGGACTGCCAAGACCAGATTGCAGATTGTCAGGATGCTACCGTATATCTGGCATTGTTAAATGAACGTATTCGGATTCAAATGACCGAATTAGATTTACCGGGCGCTATGGATAGCTTAGTTGCCACATGTCATCATAGTCAAGACGTCTTTGATCATATACTTAAAACTTCACCTTCTATACATACAAAGTCAGAGTTTGCGGCTGAATTTGAAGATTTTCATAAGAATGTACTGTTGGCTTATCTTCTGAAGTACGAGGAAAGTAGCGACGGGTCATATTTGGAGTACGCCATTTCTGTTAACGAACGCATTAAGAATTTGGGCATGATGGAGTCGATTAAGAATCACATGGATCAAATTTTTGCAAATATCCCTGACCATCTAGTAGACAAAATCAGCGCTTTGAGCAAAACAGAGGTAGGCCTGACACAAATGTTGGCCGACCCCACCCTGGATTCTTTGAACCAAAAAGCACAATGGCGGGATAGTCTGATAGCTGTTCAGAAAGAATTGAAGCGATTCAATTTGGAGCTGGAAAATAACCACCCCCAATATAATCGACTACGAAAAGCAAAATTTGAATTAAATACACACGAATTACAAAATGATTTGGATAACCGAACAGCTATACTCGATTATACCTTGGTCGATTCATTTTTAATCTGTTTTATTATACATAAAACTAGCGTTGATGTAATACGTCAGCAACTTTCTCATAACACCTTATCTAACGAATTGAATGGAGTGAAAAAATATTTGAGTAGCCCTTCTTCTCAACCGATTGAATCTGATGAAGTAAACGCTTTGTTAAGTACTCCGTTTAATATACTTCCGAAAGGCATTCGTCATGTCATCATTATTCCGGATGAATATACGTTTGGCATTCCCTTTGAAACAGTACTAATCCAAGATGAGATGGCACTCCATCGATTTAATTTGTCATATGCTAATTCAACTGGAATATATCATCTCCAAAAACATCGAAGGCAACAAACCAACAAGTATCCGTTAGCGGCTTTTGCACCGACGTATCGGCAAGGAATAGACACACTTAACACTAATTATATTGCTGCAATTGTTCGATCCGGTAAATGGCACTTACCGAATGCAGAAAAGGAAGTGGTGGATATAGCAGAATTGATGAATGGTAGGAGTTACATTGATAGCGAAGCAACGAAATTCAATTTCATAAAGGCCCTCAAAGAAAATGATATTGTGCATTTGTCCATGCACGCTCAGGTCAATGAAGATGACCCAATGATGAGTAATTTTATTTTCGATACCGAAGGTCATAATCCTTCAGCCAACTTACAGTTGTATGAACTATACACAATGCAATCCACAGCACAATTGGCGGTTCTCAGCGCATGCGAAACGGGATTGGGTCAATACCATGGAGGTGATGGTGTGCGAAGTTTGTCAAATGGATTTCAATATGCGGGTATTCCTGCTGTAGTGACTTCATTATGGAAAGTTCCTGATAAAAGTACTGCCGAAATCATGAAATCATTTTACTACCATTTGAAATCCGGTGTACGAAAGTCTGAGGCATTACGTCTCGCAAAAATCGAATATCTCGAAAGTAATATTACTGAAAAGCAAAAACATCCCTTTTATTGGGCTGGTTTTATTTTGGTTGGGGACACTTCCCCGCTTTCATTAAGTTCCAATAATTATATCCTACTATTGGGTGGAGCAGCGCTGTTGATTCTAATATTCATGGTTACACGTACCAGACGAAGACAAAAGAGTCTGTAATTTATTTGCATTCATCGTATTATCCTCATTGATCTGAATCAAATCCGAATACACAGGGATAAATGGCGTATGTCGGGTCCTGTTCGCGAATAAACTGTGTGAATAAGTTGTGTAATGTGTAATTTCATTTACAGCTAAAGTCGACTATGCAAAATTCCATCGTGCGTTCATCATTTTTCTGCAAATGTTGTTTCTGTCAATCGTCGTTGAAACAACCGTAATTCGTCTACAGATAATTTTTATCGTAACGCCATGTCAAATCTATAAATATCTGTTTCGCTTAATGGTATCTAGTTTATTTGTTTTGTTGAATACGTCCTGAAGATTTGAATTGCATCGGAATTTATAAGCCTTGGCAATGTTCTCATTTTTACAAATTATTTCAATGATAACAGATTCAATCGAATATGAATCATAGTAAAGTCGTGTAAACCTCTCTACATTTTATTTACATTCACACCTTCTAGTCAATAATTTAGCATCTTTCGTCTATTCTTATGATGGTTGTTGATCTACTTTATTAGATTTGGCCAATCAATCAAAACAATACGCTTATGCCAACTTTACGCATTTCCAATCTCAATAAAACATATCCCAATGGAGTGCGCGCACTGGCGGATGTGAATCTTACGATCTCCAACGGTATGTTTGGATTACTCGGGCCGAATGGAGCCGGGAAATCGACATTGATGCGGACGCTCGCCTGCCTGCAAAACCCTGATTCGGGTGAGATGTTTCTCGATGATATCGATATTCTAAAACAACCGGATGAATTGCGGAAAGTACTGGGATACTTACCACAGGAGTTTGGTGTATATCCGAGGATAACAGCTCAGCAGTTATTGGATCACTTGTGTGTATTAAAAGGGATCGGTGGATCCGGAGAAAGACGTGAGCTGGTGGACCATTTGCTTCAAAAAGTAAACTTATACGACAAGCGAAATAAAAGTGTCAAAGGATTTTCCGGAGGCATGAAACAACGGATCGGTATTGCTCAGGCATTGATCGGTGATCCTAAATTAATTATCGTTGATGAACCTACGGCAGGCCTTGATCCCGGAGAGCGCAATCGTTTTCACAATTTACTGGCCGACGTTGGTCAGGAAGTTATTGTTTTATTGTCGACTCACATTGTTGACGATGTTCGAGAATTGTGCACCCAAATGGCCATTATGAATGATGGGGCTATTGTATTTGACGGTGCGCCACAAGATGCACTGCACTCATTGAAAGGGCAGGTATGGCAAAAACAAATAACCCGATCTGAATTAGACGGATATAAAGAAAACCACCATGTTATTTCCGATAAAATGGTGGCGGGATTTCCAATCATTCATGTCCTGAGTCAGACTTCACCGGGTGCTGATTTTAAATCCGTCGAACCCAACCTGGAGGATGTTTTCTTTATACAAACGCATCGACCAGAAATCATTTCTCAGGCATAAAATCAATTAAACATGTTTTCAGCATTTTTTATACGCGAGGTAAAATCGGGTTTAAAGCAACCCATGTTATATATTTTCTTTTTATTATTTGCAGCATTGGTTTGTGGTGCAGTGGTTAGTGATAACGTAACAATTGGAGGAGCGGTCGGTAACGTTTTGCGCAATGCTCCACATGTGGTCACAATCTATACCACGGTATTGGGTGTTTTTGGACTACTCATTGCAGCCGCATTTTATAATAATGCGGCATTACGGGATTATCGATATAATTTTCAGGAAATACTTTTTACAAGGCCGTTATCAAAATTTGGATATTATGCAGGCCGTTTTGCAGGAGCATGGGTTTTATCATGCCTGACACTTAGCGGCATTTTTTTTGGGTTTATTGTTGGTGCCTGGCTTGGGCCTTTGGCCGGATGGATCGATGCCGATCAGGTGGGTTCGACACCCTGGCATGCTTTTTTCACTAATTTCCTGATTTTCGTACTTCCTAATATGTTTCTTGCAGGGGCAGTGATTTTTGGATTGGCCAGCCGTTTTAAAAGCACCATGGTTTCTTTCGTAGGAGCATTGTTGATTATTATCGCCTACATCGTCACGACAAATTTTTTAAGTGATATCGAAAATGAAACCCTGGCAGGACTATTGGATTCGTTTGCGATTAGTACCTATTCCGTCCAGAGCAAGTATTTTACTCCGGCGGAAATGAATACTAACTCACCTTCCTTTAGTGGGCTTTTATTTCAAAATCGATTAATATGGTTAGCTGCGTCTCTTTTGATCAGCACATTTTTTTACTCAATCTTTTCCTTCAAACAAGGAACAGGTCTGCGTTTGCGAAAACCAAAAGTAATTGAAGAAAAAACAACAACATTATCCATCGCAGCACCGAACTCATTCAGCGCAGTATCAGCCTGGAGTCAATTTAAAAGTTTTTTCGCGTTGAATTTTCACAGTATTTCCAAAAGTGCCTTGTTTAAATTGTTATTCGTATTCTGCGCTATTTTGGTTGTGACATCGTTATGGGGAGGTTTCGAATATTACGGATTAAAATCATATCCTGTAACCTACAAAATGATGGGAACCATATCAGGCCAAAGTTCTATTTTTCTGATTATTATCCTGATTTTTTATAATGGTGAATTGGTTTGGCGAGATCGGGATGTACATATTCACGAGGTTATCGGTTCTAGTCCCTATTCGACTTTTTTATCGCTCCTGGCGAAATCCCTCTCCCTTATAGCTGTCATATTATTACTCTATACCGCCATGATAATCGTTGGTGTGCTGTATCAATTACTACATGGCTATACCGATGTAAAGATTGGGCTCTATTTTGCGGATTTTATTGTTGATTCACTTCCACCCTTCATTACCTGGAGCTTTTTATTAATATTAATTCAGGTATTGATAAATCATAAATATATCGGATATTTTGTTTCTGTTCTTTTCTTGTTTTTAAGCGAGATTCTACTTTCAGTATTGGATATTGAAACCTATATGTTGGATATTGGTGGTACACCGTCGACCATGTACTCCGACATGAATGGCTTTGGTCCCGGTCTAAAAAGTGCAATTTGGTTCAGTGTGTATTGGAGTCTGTTTGGTTTACTGGGGTTGATTAGTGCTGCTGCTTTTTGGCAGCGAGGAACAGAGAGTGGCATAGCGAAGCGCGCGAAGCAAGCGTTTTCAAATTTGATTGGAAATTATCGATACTTGTTTTTTGGAGTGTTCATTCTGTGGTTAGGTATTGCGGCATACATTTATTATAACACGCAAGTTCTCAATACATATAGAACTTCTGACTACCAGGAGGAATTACGTGCTGATTACGAAAAAAATTATAAAAAATACGAGGATATTCCGAAGATGAGTATCGATGGTGTGAAATATACCATTGATATCTATCCGAATGAGCGAGATGTCTTTGTGACTTCCGATATCGTGATGCGAAATAAAACGGAAGTATCGATTGATGAGATGCATTTTATTTTGGATGATGTGTGGAAACAGGAATTGGACATTCCCGGTTCGACACTGAGCATGGAGGACAAAGAATCTGGTTATGTTATTTACAATGTGGCGGCAGTTGCCCCTGATAGTACGATGACATTGCAAATCAAGACTAAATACATAAGTAAAGGTTTTGAAAACGGCGCCGGAGATCGTTCTGTTGTTAAAAATGGAACATTTTTCAATAACGGAGATTTTCTACCGGAATTTGGATATAACTCCGGATATGAATTGTCGTACAAATTTATACGACGAAAATATGATCTCGAGCCTAAAAAACGGATGCCGGATCTTGAATTAAACTGCAGTCACAAATGCCGGAAAAATTATTTAACAGATGGCAATTCCGATTGGATCGATGTTGAAACAATCATATCGACAGCCGGAGATCAAATCGCTATTGCACCCGGAAGTCTTGAGAAATCATGGGAACAAGACGGAAGAAATTATTTCCGGTACAAGGTCGATCACCCGTCTCAGAACTTTTATTCATTTATGTCAGCTGATTTCGAAGTGGCCAAACGAAAGTGGAATGACATCGATATCGAAATATATTACGATAAGCGACACGGGTATAATATTGACATGATGCTGGATGCCGTAGAGCGGTCGCTAAAATATTATTCGAAAAATTTTGGTCCCTATTATCACAAACAGGCACGCATCATCGAATTTCCAAGATATGCCTCATTTGCACAAGCTTTTCCCGGGACGATGCCTTATTCAGAGTCCTTAGGATTTATTATTGATCTGGAGGATGAAGAAAAGAATAATGTGATTGATGCTGTGATTGCCCATGAGATGGCACATCAATGGTGGGCGCATCAGGTCATTTCTTCGTTTATGCAAGGTGGTACCATGTTAGTGGAAAGTTTTGCAGAGTATTCGTCGTTGATGGTCATGAAAAATCAATTGCAGGACGATATTGCTATGAAGCAATTTTTGAAGTATGATTTCAATCGCTATCTGAGAGGACGTAGTAGTGAAACCCAGAAGGAGTTGCCCTTGAATAAAGTGGAAAACCAAACTTATATCCACTATGGGAAGGGGTCGGTCATATTGTATGCACTCCAGGATTATATCGGAGAAGATAGTGTAAATAGTGCTCTTCGATCATTTTTAAAAGAATATCGATATGCTGAACCACCGTATCCTAATTCGCATGATTTTTTACGTCACTTGCGACCGAGAGTACCGGACTCATTACAGTATTTACTGACTGATTGGATAGAAGAAATAACACTGTATGATTTCCGCATTGAAGAAGCCGAATATACCGAGATGGATGATGGAAAATATCAAGTGAACCTGGAAGTGTACGCCGATAAATTAAAAGCAGATTCTATCGGAAATGAAACATCAGTGGGGATTAACGATTGGGTAGATGTCGGATTTTATTCCGATGAAGAAGAAGAGGAGTTGATATTCCATGAACGAATAAAAATGACTGAAAAGAATCAAAATTTAGAATTTATTCTTGATGAAAAACCGCAGCAGGCAGCTATGGATCCACGTCGGATGTTGATTGAGCGTGTAATATCAGACAACGTCAAGACACTGACTGAAAATTCAAAATGATATGCTGCATCCATGTTGAAATTATGTCCAAACGGGTAAGGTAATTTATCAGTTATAAAGGAAAGTTATTTTTATATTGGTGACTTGCGTTTTTCTAATTCTGCACGAATTTCATTTGCCCGTTCCTCTGTCATGCTATAATTACGCATGACGATGATTGATATTAATGTGCCAAACATGGGTAATGCTGAATAGAATATTCGTAATCCTGTGATAGCACTTTCAGGTTGTTCAGCTGCAGTGGCATCAAAGCCCACCAAAGACATAATAGCACCACTCGCCAGGCCGGCGATGGCAAATCCGAATTTGACCATCCACCAGTAAATCGCTCCGAATATACCTTCTCGGCGTTTTCCGGTGTTTAATTCATCGAGATCGATCACATCCGCTGTCATAGACATCATCAGTGTAAATAAACTGCCTATACCGAATGAAAAGAACGGCAATGCAAAAATAAACATGTAAGGTTTTCCGGGAACAAAAAGAAACCAAAGCATGCCATAACCCACAAGAGAAATTGTTTGTGAAAGAATGAAGGCCTGCTTCTTTCCCATTTTCTTAGACATCCATGCTACAGTTGGAATAATCAAAAATGTTGTGACCAAAGAAGCCAGACTTCCAAAAAGCGTTGGCCAGATTCCGGCCGCTCCGGCATCGCCGCTATATAAATACCAGACGATAATAAAGAAGGAAAATGCCGCAATTGTATTAAACGCATTGAAAATAAAAAATGTCGATATACATAGTTTTACAAAAGGTTTTGATGAAAATGCCTCATTAAATCCATCAAATATTTCCATCAGGCTACTGCCTATGCTACCAAACGTTAGGGGAGAATAATTTTCATTGACTGTCGATTTACTTTTTAGAAATATGGCTGGCACCATAGCAAAAAGCATACAAGCAATTCCCACCCATACCGCCATCTGCCTGGTAGCTACATCAGCACTTGGAAACCAATTTTGATCATACATCACGACCCAAAACCATGGTGCTATGACCCAGGCCCACTGTCCAATCCATTGGGCAATAGCCATGATGCTGGTACGCTCATGAAAATCAGTACTCATCTCATAGCCCATGGCCACATAGGGTACGCTAAAAATCGTCAGCCCTAAATAGAATAGAAAAGACCATAGCAGGAAGTAGGTGAAATTATAATCAACTCCATTTTCCCTGTACAATTGCCACATAATGATAAATGCAATACCCATAATGATGGCCCCTATGAATACATACTGTCTTCTTCGTCCCCAACGCGATTTTGTGTTGTCCGAAATGAATCCCATGATGGGATCGGTGATGGAATCAAATACTCTGGGTAGGAAGAATAATATTCCCCACATCCAACCCGGAAATCCCAGGTCCTGCACCAATACGACCATAAATATTCCGAGTACGGCAGGGAACATTTGATTGGCAAACATCCCGATGCCGAATGCAACTTTTTGACCGAAAGGAACTTGATTGGCAGTTGTAGACATAGTTAATTATTTTCTTTGGGCACTACAATTGTTTGAATTGCTTGCGCATCAATTGTTATTTCAGTTGATTTTTCGTTGAGCGTAATGGATATACTTTTTGTTTCCGCTCCTTCATTTAATACGACAACAACAATTGAGCCGTCAGGATTTTCAGCAGCTGTTACCATGATGTCTTCATCCGAATTTTCGACTCCAACTACTTTGGCTCCGGGTCTTATATATTTGCTAAAATGTGAAAGTGTATAATATATAGGCGTAAAATAAACCTCATCTGCATCAGGGTCGACAATAACAGGTGCCACGCACCAATTTTTAAACCAATTCGGACCACCTTGTTTGTCGAGTACCATATTCCAATCGACCCAGCCATCGACCCAATTATTCAAGCAGCCGATAATATCACGAGCATAGCGATGAACGGGCACGTATTTGGGATGGAGATGTTTATCCTTTTCAGGAGCCCAATCGAATCCCCAATCCGTCCCTTCTTTCGACCAATACCATGCATCGTCTTGCCACTTGGGTACCTCAGAATCAACACAGGCTTCTGATTGAATGAGATATTTATCGGGGGCTTTTTGGTGAGCATATTGCAATTCTTCTGGAAATACCTCGTACGTACTCGCATACCAATGAATTGCTGTTCCATCAAAATATTTTGAGGTAGCCTCGTTTTTATACATTTCATCGACCCAATGTGGTAAGTGCTCTCGATTTTGATCGTATCCCAGTATTTTAATTTCACCTTTTCCATCTTTTTCAAGTTTTGGCCCGAGATAATTTTGAACAAACGCAGTCATTTCCTCTGCAGAAAAATGCATGCTTTCCCAATTATTTCCATTACCTAATGGTTCATTTTCAACCGTTATTCCCCAAAGATCAATGCCCTCAGCCTTGTAGGCGTCGATATATTTTGAAAAAAACAAAGCCCAGGTATCGTAGTATTTGGGCAACAGTTTTCCTCCGACCCAGCTATTATTGTCCTTCATCCAGGGAGGTGCGGTCCAGTGTGAGGAAATAATTTTAAATCCATCTTTTGAAATAGCCATGGCTTCCTTGATCATAGGAATAATGTCGTCGCGATCTTCTTCGATAGAAAAATTGACTAATTCTTCATCTCCTTCAACCGGGGCATAGGAGTAATTATTCAATGAAAAGTCACATGAATTCATGTGGGTGCGCGTCAAGGAATAATTGGCTCCTTCTTCACTAAAATATGCTTCTATAATTTTTACACGATTTTCTTTGCCTAGCCGGTTTAACAAAGATGCAGATGCCTCAGTAAATGACCCGCCGAATCCGGTAATCGTTTGGAATTTCTTAGCTGGATTTAATACTATCGCTGTAGGATTTTCGACAGAAGAAAATTTCGTTATTCTTTTCATTTTATTGCCGTTCACCGAAGTTTCATATACTTCTGTTGCCAACTTATTTTCTTTCGTGCATGTAGTCGTCATTAATAGGCACATTAATGTGAAAAGAAATAGATTAATAATTTTCATTTAGTAGATTTATTTATTCTTGTTCTCGTTCCAATTTTTGCTTTGCTATCGGAAGAACATCAGCAAGTAGTGCTTCTTTATTTCCATCGTAGGTTTTTGTAATAGGATTTCCTCCTCGGGTTAATCCATCGAAGACGCCCTGGTCGACTAAATCCCACAAAATATATTTGGCTTGCCCTTCGACTGTAAAAAGTCCAAAGTGATTTTCTGATCCACCGGAGTTTTGTGCATCTTTCCACATCTCATCGAATGCTTCAAAATAAAAACAACTGATACCGTCTTGATTTGTCCAATCTCGGATATGGTTGTAATACATGGCCTCTTTGTATTCGTCTGTGGCCCCAGAGCCTTCAGGGCCGTAATGACCATTTGAGGCGCTGGCCCAACCTGTTTCTCCAATATGGACAGGTTTTTCGATCCCCAGTTTGCCTATGTGATCGACGACATTTTGATATTGTGTCATCGAATAATTTTTGGCCCGAAGCATGGCCGCATCAATCTTTTCAGAAGACGGTAAGACTTCTTCATTTTCACGGAAACCCCAAAATGCGGGGTTGTAGTGGGTGTCATGCATTGGATAGGTGTGTAGCGAAACGTAGTCTACCGCATGAATTAGTTTAGTTAAATCTTCAACATGATACTCTTCAGAACCGCCACCCCAGGACGCGAAATTGTCAGAGCTCGTGACCCATAAATCTTTGGGAAGCTTGTTGGATGCTTTAAGGTCTTGAAGGTAATTAACCCATTTTAAAATAATGCCTGGTTGTACATAATAACTCCAGGCCCACTTGACCATAGCCTCATTACCGACGGCTATAATTTTTACAATATCAGAGTTCTCATTAGCTGTATTAACGGCTCTATCAATTTCGGCAGCATTTTCTATTTCGTCTTCACTGTTGTGATTAGGATTGTTCGTCCATGCATTTTCACAATCGATCCAAGCTCCCATCATAACATACATTTCAAAATTAGGATCTATATTTTTTAACTGTCGAATCGCTTTGACTACATTGGCGGCATGTGGTCTTTTGGTGTGATAGGTGCGAAGGATTTTTATACCCATGGCCGACAATATTTTCATGTCCTCCATTAATTCCTCTACAGTGGGTTGAATCTCCCGTGAATCTTTGCGATATCCGCCAAAAGAAATTGCGGGATAATCCGGATTACCAAGAATATCTTTTGCAGTCAACGCGCTATTATTTTGATCAGTTGTTATTTTTTTTTGAGCTGACCCTTGCCCACAAGACAACATAGCAATCAGGAAGAGGGCCATAGAAAATGTTCGTATTGTGAAATATATTGATTTCATATTATTTCAATCATTCTTCATTTACAAATGGGTCGAGAGGCAGTTCGAAATTCATTTGATCGTTCAATATTTTATTTAAAAAGATTCCTGATAGACTCGTACATAGTCGATTAGCATTGATTGTGGAAAAATTGAATTGTTAATGCCCTGTGCACCGCCCCAATCACCACCCACAGCGATATTTAGAATAAAAAATGCAGTTTGATCAAATGGCCAATTATGATCGGATTTGTTAGTGGGTGCATAGGTATGTGTTATATTAGTTGGTGTATCGATATAAAAATCGATCTTGTTTTCCGTCCATATTATTCCATAGTTGTGGAATTCTTCTTCACAAGACAAAAGTGGAATACTATTGCCGTTTCCTGAGCCTCCAAATCCTGAGGGTGTATGAATTGTGGCATGGACTGTATCGGGTTGATAACCGACATACTCCATAATATCTATTTCACCACAGTCAGGCCAATCTACCGTACTAAAGTTTCCACCCAACATCCAGATCGCAGGCCATATACCCGTGCCTGAAGGGAGTTTTGCTCGTATTTCCATTCTTCCATATTGAAATTCTTTTTTGTTTTCAGTTATGAGCCTTGAAGAAGAATAGGAACCTATTTCTTTGTCTTCATCAATTTTGCGCGCTGTAATAACCAGATGACCGCCAGAAACATCGATATTGTCTCCTGCAGTATAGTTTTGAAGTTCGTTATTTCCCCATCCGGAGGAACCGGTTGCATAGGACCATGTGTTCGTGTTCAGTGCATTACCATCGAATTCATCGGACCATGTTAATGTTAGGTTCTGTACATAATTGGCATCGTCGGATAAAATATTTATACTTTTCTGTTCTGTATAAGTTATTCCCTCCTTAATGGCGACAAGTTCTATGGTATAAATTCCGGTAAATGGGAAATAGGCATCGTAATTCATTTCATTTTCGATCTCCCTGTTTCGGAATACCCATTTAAAAGAATCGAATACACCTTGAGTTAGATTGATCAGGTTGACAATATTTGGATTGCCAGGAGATATTTCAGCTGAAAAAGCGACGTTTAAACTTGTGGTAGTAATATTTATTGTTTTTTCTTTGGTTCTATTATTGCCAACGAAGTCTGTTAATCTCATAGATACATCATAATCTCCTGCTTGTGCATAATAGATGTCATAGTGCTTATTCTTTTCGGTAGTAGTTGCGTTTTGACCATTACCAAAATCCCAAATTATAGAATAGTACTCTCCAGTGGATCTGTTTTCAAAACGGACCAGGTTGTCGTTTATAAAGCTATAGTCAAAATCAGCCTCGAAAGTTGGAACTGAATCCTTTTCTCCACAGCCGGAACATGCCAATAAAAGGGAGATGCAAAAAAAAGTATAAATCGATATGAAGATCCCTGGCACAACCTTGTATCTGTTCTGTTGATTGCAAAGTGTATTAATCATTATTAGCAATTAATTTGGTTATCAATTCAATAATATGGCGTAGAAGAAAATATCAAAAACAAAATAAATCAATATTTCAGTTAAATAAAATTAGTGTAATCAATTATAGCTATCTTTTAAAGGCTATTTCTAAAGCGTGTAATATGCAGAAGAGAATTGAATTCAAAACTCTATTGCATATTACAGACCTAAATTATTTTGTGTTACGGTTTTACATCGGTGAAGGTGTGGTACCAGGCAAAGGTTTCATCTTCTCTTATTCTAACTTTGAGAATATTATCAGATACTTCGATAATATCATATTCACTGGTTCCTACCCACCAACTCATAAACCCTCCATCAGAGAATGACATTGTCGTGCCCCTGTAGTTTCCTTCAATAGCAGCTTTGGAAGTTGACGGTGAAAAAGAAACATTCTTGACGCCATAAATAGTTGTGGCCACATCATCCCCGACACATACATCACCGGCTATTCCAAGGTCTCCGGCGTATGTTCCGGGAAGCCACGCGAGTCCAGTGGTTTGTTCGAAGGTGACACCATCATCCGTTTTTGTAAATTCAAATTCGGCATCGTACATACACGATTTATCATCATCAAAAGGGCCAATTGACCACCATGCGGCAAAAGCGAATTCACCATTACCACTATCTTCAGTATCCGGTCCTAGTCCGGCATGGCCGGGTTGATCCGCAGCCCAATACCACTTTTTTGAGCTTCCCCCTGTCAAGTGGTCGACGGTCTCTGCATCTTCAAAAGAACTGAAGACTTCAAGTTGTACCGATTTGAGTGTCAACAAACCTCCCGGGCCAACGGCAGATACAGTTACCGTATACAAATTCACTCCTGTTTTGGAAAAAAGATGGGTGGTTTTTCCATTCGCCGCAATGGCATTATTGGTACCATCCCCAAAATCGTAATTATATGTAATTGCACCATTACTGGTTGTGATAAATTGCACAAGTCCAGAACCATCTCCATATGGGTTTTGCGCATCTTCTCCAGCAATAATATATTCGATATTTACATTGCCTGGTGCTGCCAGATCGCCTAGTTTGTAATCATCTTCCTGACACGATGTAAATAGGAGCATCAGTCCGGAAAAAAAGATTAGACAATAGATTCTTATATTTTTCATTTTTGAATTTTTTAGTTTTTAACAAGTTTAAATCTCCACCAACCACCACCGACATTTATATCAGCAGTTATTACGGTATTATTCTCCGAAAGCGCAATATCATACGTGATGGATGCCGGTGCATCTCCGGGACTCGTGAGTTCTTCTCCATTAACTACTTTTGGTAAACCTAGAAAAGACCCTTGTCCATCAATTGTTAATGTCCCGCCTATTTCATCATAAGAATATGTAGCCGGAATGGAACCGTCATGTGGTGCAATGGTGACTCCGCAAGAATCAGATCCACCCTGCCACGCTTCGATCCAGGTCTCTCCACCTAGTTCATTTTTAAATGACCCATCAGACCCAAAAACATATGTATCATCAAAAAAGCACGCCCTGAGGTTGACATCGTCAGCGGTATTGGACCACCATGAAATATCTCCCAGGTCTGGTCCTACTCCCATAGCAGCTGCCTCAGGTGCCAAGGCCCATGTTCCGCTCAATGGGGAAGGTGTTACACTTGCACTTTTGATCAACTTGAAACGCCACCACCCACCGCCAACATTTATGTCGACAGTCATGACGGTGTCCTCTTCTGAAAGCGCAATATCATACGTGATAGATGTCGGTGCATCCCCCGGGTTGGTTAACTCTTCGCCGTTCACTACTTTAGAAATACCGAGGTAAGCTCCTTGTCCTTCGAGCCTAACCGTTCCCGCGACTTCATCATATGTATAAGTTGCAGCAGCAGATCCGTCATGTGGTGCAACAGCTGCTCCACATGTATCTGTTCCACCTTGCCATCCTTCGATCCAGGTATCTGCTCCTAATACATTTTCAAATGACCCATCTTCATTGAATACGTATGTATCATCAAATAGACAACCTCTGATCATGACATCAGCAGCAGTATTGGACCACCATGAAATATCTCCCAGGTCTGGTCCTACTCCCATGGCACTTGCTTCAGGTGCAAATCTCCAAACGCCAGCAATTTTTGGTACTCCAACCGGAACGACAGTTTGGATAATATCATCAAAATAATATGTCGCATCATCCCCTGGATTTCCAAAATCAAAAAACAGGACTAATTTCTGATATGATTGATTATCATCAATAGCAGAAAAATCATATGTCAATTCTTCCCAGTCACTTGCAACGGAAGTAGTCGCATCAACCTCATGTGCAATATTTCCATCGTCAAGATTTTCGACCTTTAATTTAACGATTGCTCCTGCTTTAGGAGACCAGACTTTTACTTTAAATAATTTATTAGCAGAAAAATCAATTGGCTCCCCAAGGGTAAGCAAACTTCCTGCCCAGGTTTCGGCTCCGGCGGATTTTACCGATTGACCGACTTTAGCACTTGTATTAATTCCGGAAGCACTAGGATTATCAACAACAGTTGATACCGCATTCCCAAAATCGCTAAAAGCATAATTAATAGTAAATGATTCGAAATCAATTGGAAACGTTATTGGATCCGTAGCATCCGGAATTGTAATCATCTCGGAAAATTCAGACATAGCTGCGCCTGCACTTTTTGCAATAACGCGAATGGTATAATCACCGGGATTAAGGTAGGTGTGTTCGACCTCTTCACCTGGTAAAACAAGTGTCGGATCTTCGGGGTCCTGGTCTCCAAAATAAATTTCCATGACTGTTGCAAATTCAGCAGTCGCAGATACACGGACAATTTTCGGATTAACGGCATCCTGAACAATGGAAACGACCAGATTTTCCGGTGCTTTAAACGTGATGTTTAATTCCTCGGTTATCGTAGCCATGAGTCCGGTTTGTCCGACTGCTGTAATACTGACTGTATATACCCCTTCGTCATAGATGTGTGTCACCTCCTCATTTAATGCATATTCTGTCGGATCTTCACCGGTTGCGTCACCAAATGAAATTAGGAACTTTGCAACGCCTTCAGCTTGCGGAACGATAGTGACCAAACCACTATTGTCTTGTGTAATGTCAAATATTGCGCTGACATTTGAAGGGGCCGCGATGGCGTCCACTGCACTTATATCATAAGGATCCTCTTCGCAGCCAGCAGCAAACATCAGAACAACAAAAAATAATGATAAATATTTTATATTTTTCATATTCGAAATTTTATGAATTTTTTAATTGAATTATGAACCGTTCAAGTGTATAATCTAATAATACTACGTTATTCAGTTTCATGTATAACTCTTTAATTAATAATTAGGGTTTTGTGTCCAATTTCCATTTGAAAATTCAATTTCCTGAAGTGGAATCGGAAAGACATCATTTTTTCCAACTGTGAAACCATCAATATGATCACCAGCTCGTCCGGTTCTGACTAAATCGAAAAAATGATGGCCTTCGCCTAACAGTTCTACTCTTCGTTCATGATAAATAGCATCTGTGAGTGCCGAAACACTCACTCCAATATCATGATTTTCATCGCCAAAAGCCCTTCGTCTTACCATATTGAGATATTCTTGTGCTGTCGCATCAGAAAGGCCTCCACGATTGTTGGCTTCTGCAGCCATCAATAAGACATCAGCATATCGTATGGATCTGTAATTATTAGGATTAGTCAGGTTTAAATCCCCCTGTGCATCACCACTTCTTTTGCGTGGTATATATTTTCTATTAAAATATCCGGTGTGCTCATTGCCGGTGGTATACTCCGCTCCGGTTGTATCCGCCCAAGTCACAATATCAAGGATCGCTACATCCTTTCTGAGGTCGCCATTTTCAAAATCATTTACGGCCTCTGCCACAGGAACATTAAAACTAAATCCTGATGTAAATAATGGGCCGGTATAACCTCTTACACCACTAAACCCAACTGCTACATTCCCTTCACTACATTGCAAGCAACCAAATCCGGCACCCTCGATGTCCGTATATTGAACTTCAAATACAGATCCGGGACCATTCTCACCTTCTAACTCAAAGATTGAGTTATAATCAGAAACTAATTCATACTGACCACTTGAAATCAACTGCCCAAGTATGTCAGCTGCCTCGGTAAATTTATCTTGATATAAATAAGCCTTGCCCAATAGCGCCTGTGCAGCTCCTTTTGTCGTTCTGCCGGTTTGTTCAGCCATTTCAGGTAGAACTGCAATAGCCTGAATCAGGTCGGATTCTATTTGTGCATACACTTCAGCAATAGAAGCTCTGGGAATGGTCGTTTCATCTCCTAGTTTAAATCGTGCATCCACTTTTAAAGGTATTCCACCAAACCACTTGACAAGTTCAAAATGGTAGTAAGCTCTAAGAAATCGAACTTCGCCTATCATCATGTCCTTTCCGTCAAATTCAATTTTATCCTTAAACTCCATAAAATAATTCGCACGTTGAACACCGGAAAACATCCATTGCCAAATGTCATGTAAATTACTGTTGTTTGACGTGTGAATCATATCATCGATTTGTTGCCAACCGATTACATCAGTAGGATTTTCTCCTCCACAAAGGGTATTATTTGATGCGATTTCTCCCACAATGGCATTTACATAAGTGGACTGTAAAATATCATATACAGCAACTAGCCCCATATAATAATCATCCTCTGAATTAAAAAAGTTTTCGGAGTCAATCGAATACTGCGGTGACTGATCTACAAAATCATCCGAACATGAACCGATTGAGAAAATAACAACAATTAATGTTGCAAGTATGGCTTTATTGTATTTATATATTTTCATCATGCTGGTTTTAAAAGTTAAGATTTAGTCCAAATGAAAAGACTCTGGGCGGTGGATAATATCCAAAATCGAAACCGCCTCCTATAGCCTGCCCATTTGACGCGGCGGGATCAAAACCTGTGTATTCAGTCAATGTAAATAGATTATTTACACTTGCATATATTCTCAGTTTTTCGGATCCTATTTTCTTGGTAATTGACGCGGGAAGGGTATAACCCAACGTTAATCTCTGAAGTCTAATAAATGATCCATCTTCTACATAGTAATCAGAAAAGATCGTATTTGCAGTGGCAGCATTTGTCAATCGCGGAACTGTATTACCGGTGCCTTCACCTGTCCATCTATCGAGCGAACTTCGTACACGATTGACATTGGGCTGAACCCGTTCGTAATTTCTGACTATGTCATTTCCAATGGTGGAGAATGCATATGCCAGAAAATCAAATGATTTAAACTTAAGTGAGAGATTCAGACCCATGACGACATCCGGGATGGGGTCGCCTATATTGGTTCTGTCTTGATCATTCAAAACTCCATCTCCATTGATATCCACAAATCTAATATCACCGGGAGATGCAGGTGCACCGAGCGCTATTTGTGATGGATGTGCTTCGACCTCTGTTTGGTTTTGGAAAAGTCCGTTTGTCTTATATCCGTGATAATAACCTAAAGGAAAGCCAACCTCCATGCGGGCTGGTGCCGGTTGCCCTACCCCAAAGCTTCCACCGGAATAGAATCCGGTACCATTGTCCACTTGAGTAACTTCATTATTAATCGTGGTAAAATTGTAGTTAATGGAATATCCAAATTTATTTGATGATCCACCTTTAACGCCTAAAGAAAATTCAAAACCGCTATTTTGTACGGTTCCGGCATTAATTGTTGGATTACCAGCTCCAGGTGCAGAGGTTCCAAGAATTCCCGAAACAGGGATGCTTGGTATCAGTAGATCATTTCTCTTTTCATGGTAATAGTCTGCAGTGATATTTACTCGATTATTAAATAATTTAAGGTCAACTCCTACATCAAATTTCTCTGCTTCTTCCCATTTTATACTTGTGTTCGGAAGGATACCCGTGGACCTACCATTGACGAGCTGTCCATCGAGTACGTATGTGGCTTCGCCTGTGAGCAATGAATTATATAGGTATGAACCAATTCTATCTGAACCTAGCAAACCATAGCTAATTCTGAATTTTAGTTGTTCGATCTTATTACTACTAAAAAATTCCTCATTAGATAAAACCCATCCCAGCGTGACAGAAGGAAAATATGCACTGGTATTATCAGATCCAAATTTTGTGGAGGCATCTCTCCGCAACATGCCTGATATCAAATACTTGCTTGCAAAGTCGTATTGCAATCTTGCGAAATACGACAAGGTGCGCTGATCATAAACGCTGGAATTATTGACCCTGGCTTGACTTATTCCGCTTGCCAGGCTTATATCAGCAAAGTCCCAGGAATTATTTGGGATATCAAAACCCGTGGCGTTGAGATTATTTCCCCATTCTTTGTAAGCGGAAGTACCAAGTGTTACTGATAAGTTATGCCGGTCTTCAAACGATCTTGTATACGTCAAAAAAGCATCAAACGTGTAGTCATTGAAATTATCTTTATTTTGATATACACTACTTCGTGAAATGTCAAATACTTTTCCACCATAATCTACAATCTTTGAAAAAGTTTTTTCATTTGCATACGCGCTATTAAAACCAATTCTGGTAGTTACACTTAATTCAGGGGTGAAACTGGCTGTCAAGCCAACATTGCCATTGATTTTGTTAATATGATAATCATTGTAGGTATTCGCAATTTGTGCTAATGGATTAATTATTTCTATACCAAGATTCGATGGAGCAAGAAAATAATTCCCATCTGAATCGAATACGGGCAAGGTCGATGGCATGTTGAGTGCGTTGAACAAAACAGAAGCAAGACCAAAGTCATTGACCGAATTACGCCCTATCGTTGTATAGGCAATTGATGTGTTTAATTTTAACCAATCTGTCAAATCAGCGCCTATTCCTAAACGTGCTGTGGATCTTTCAAATCCTGATTTATCTGATCCGATTATTCCCTTTTGACTGAGATTAGAACCACTGAGCATAAAGTTCATTCTTTCAGTCCCTTTCGAAATACTGAAATCATTGCTGATTATAGGTTCTGTTGTAAAAAGCTGATCTTGCCAATCTGTTCCTTCACCTAATCCGGAGATGTCCTTATATGGAAGTGGCTGACCGCTGGCAGCATAGCTTTCGTTTAGCAGCACGGCATATTCTGTCGCATTGAGCAAGGGTATCGTCCGTGAAGCTTCCTGAACACCATAGGAACTATTTATGCCAATTTTCAAGGGGGAATTTCTTTTCCCCTGATTAGTGGTGATAAGGATCACACCATTCGCACCTCTTGTACCATAGATGGCGGCCTGTGCGTCCTTCAATACGGTTATGGATTCAATGTCATTTGGATTTAAAATACTTAAATCTCCTTCGTATCCATCAATGATCACTGTCGGTGCGGCATTTCCATTGGTTGCGATTCCTCTTATCCGAATATCAAGGCCGGCACCCGGAGCTCCGGATTGTTGGGTCACATTGACACCCGACATGGTTCCCTGAAGCGCCTCTTCGGCCTTTATGGGCTTGAATTCATCAATTGTTCTGGAATCTATCACAGCAACAGATCCGGTAATATCATTTTTCTTTACCGATCCATAGCCGATGACGACTATTTCTTCGATCAGTTCAACATCAGGATCCAGAACTACATTAATTACACGTTGGCTACCAACGGTGATGTCCTGAGCTTTCATTCCAATGAACGAATACTCGAGTACGGTATTTTCATCCGCCACTTCAATGCTGTAATTGCCGTCAAAATCGGCGGCAGTACCAGTGGTGGTTCCTTTTACGATAATATTGGCTCCGATTACTCCAAGATTATCTTCTGATGAAGTAATCTGTCCGGTGACAATAATTTGAGCGAAGGAATACGATGCAAGAAACATTATAAATAATGTTACAAGTGTATTAAGTCTCTTCATATTTAAAAATTTAGAATTATGATTATTATATAATTTATTTAAGTGTCTTTTCTTCTATTCTTACAAGTAATTGATCAATACGACCGGTTCTTTCAAATATTTCTTTACTTATTGAGTGATCCAGATGAAGTGAATCAATATCAACGGAGTCATTATCGCTATATTTAATTGTCAATTCATCATGATCAGAAATTTCATAGACTACAGGAACCTGGCATAGTGTAAAGGCAAGTGAGTTGTTTTCAAGATTTATTTGCTTCTTTTTATTATGAACATCAATAAATTCGAATGAAGTGGGCTGATTGATAAATTCATTTTTTCTAAGCAAACAGGGATTGAAAGAAATCGTGCCTTCAATAACAAACACACCCAACTCTCCTAGTCTGCATAAAATATCTTCTTTCACTTGTCCGGTCATGCCCGGTTGCTGAGCTCCTTTTCCAGCTGGCGTATGCGAATATGGATCTGTTGGGAAAGCACCGTATAATGAAGGCGATTTATGAACGCCAATTCCTTCATTGATTTCGTAATAGTGCTCTAGCAACTTACCGATTTGTGTTTCACTTTCGTTCTTTTCAATGGCTTTAATACAGCATTCCATCACGGCCAGCTGTAGTTTAGACACCATATGCCAATAGATAGAGCCAAGCCCTTCATAGCCATAAAACGTACCGGATCGGCCCGTAAAAGCTTTGTGATTAAATTCTTCTTCAAAAATGCCAAGGATTAGCTCTTTCTCTTTTGCTGCGAGTTCTGAAAATTCTGTTTGCTGAAGCGAATCGAGCGCTGTATTCAAATCTGCAGCATTTTTAAAATTACCATTAAAATGAAATGCTCCTTTTACATCTTTTTCAATAATTTTTACATCTCCCAATTGTACCATTAGCTTTAATAATGCGGACCGGGATATGGTTTCTTCTGCAACGCTGTTCTTTTCGAAAAAGCGCGGTAGCGTTTTATTTGGATAAAGTAAATAGCTGTATTGATCCTCTCTGAACAAGCTGCTAGCTTTGAGACTATTTAGCAAACTCAACACTTCATTCGAGGACAAAAACCCGGAACTAAGAACGGCTACCTGACCTTCGAGCATTTCACTCAAATGAGAAATGGATATTTCAGCCGTAGACTCAACGGTCATTAAATTATACGCATGATATAAATTATCATTTCTCTTGTTGGCCTTTATCGAATGATCTAAAAAACTTAAGGCGATATCTACGAATTGACATAAACCATCAAATGAAATCGTGCGTTTCCTGCCCCACATGCCATGATTATAAACATGTTGTCTAAAATCACTACCTGCCTGACCCAATTCATCCAGTATGATTTTTCTTTGACGGTCACTGATTTTTCCGGAAAGCACATCTTGGTAATTCTCGAGTGTTGTCCTGATGCGTTTGTAGAAATCTACCAATTCATTTGAAACCTTGACACCCTCGATATTACTTGTGTTGAGTGTCCGTTTTAGAAACAACAAGAATCGTCTCAAATAATATAGTGTGACCATGGAAACGCCATTACCGACCAAAGCGTTGTTGGCATCATTCCATTCCGGTCTTTGCGTGTTCATCCATATTCCGCCTTCCGGTATGAAGTTTGAAAGTTTGGCAAGTATGGTAGCGAGGATTTTTTCAATAAAATTCACGTGATGAATGCCGCCATTTTCATCTTGAAGTAAAGCCCCATCTGCACCGACTTGATCTCTCATTTTTCGAATGTCCGCATCAGCGTCTCGATCAAATTCAATGGTGTCTTTTGGATTTTGTAAAATCGCTTCATAGCTTTTTATTTTATAAGGCACATTGGCATAAACGAAGAGATCTTCATTGAAATATTGTTTCAATTTACCGGGCGCATAATCCTCTATGAATTCCAAAAATTTTAATAAATAAATAATTTGATGATCGCCCCAATAGCCAATATAGGACCAGGGATCATCAACCTCGATTATTTCCCAATCAAATCCACCTTTAGTAATGCGATATGGATTATACCCATCAAAAGTCGTGGCATTCAAAAATTTATGAATCATACTTTCGACAAACTCCGGGTAGGCATACGCGAGAGCTTCCCAATTTTGAAAGATGTCACGCCAGTTTCCTTCATAATCGAGGATCTTGGAACCATCAATCTCGCTTCTCGTGTTAATTGAAAATTTATTCCATGGCCGACTTGGATCACCATGCCTGCGACTAAATTTAAGTGGCATATATTCGAGACAAAGTCGTTTAAAATTTAGATCATCGTTTTGATGAGCTAACTCCTTTAACTTAAATAATGAAAATTCGTCGACTAAATCATTAATTATGTTATTTGTTTTTAGATAGAGCGCATGATTCGCTTTCAAAAGGTAAGAGGCGAAGTCCTTTTTTTCAATTTGATAATTATTATCGAAAATGCCTCCTCGCATGATATTGAATAAGACATTAGAAAAATGTCTGGTATCTCGATATTTGTCGGCTGTCAGTTGTAACCCGTCGGCTGAAGCATTTAATTCGATTAACCTCTGTGTACCTTGATTGATGTCTCGTTCGACCAATTGCTTTATATCCTTTTCAGTTGCAATTGTTTGTGATATATTGACAATATTCGAGTGATTTTTATTGACGTCCGCTATGATCATCCATCCTTTCTGCATGTTGGCTAAAAGCGTCAAATCTGTTTGAAGAAAATATGATCCTTTCTCGGCTTTTATATCCACTTCTTCATGCACGGGTAGTCCCTTTCTGAAGTTTGTCAGTTGCAGCGCAGATAACAAATGAATTGGATTATCCAGGCCTGTCGACCACACTACATTGGCCTTTAATGCTTCACTCGGTTCGGCTTTATCAACTATGACAGCACTGAGGGCAAATATTCCAAGTCCTGCATCTTTGATGAGTTCACTTCGTTTATAGGCGTCAACAAGATTACTGGATTGATTTTGTAAATCACAGCCAACCGCACTTGGTAAAATATTTTGAATGCCATCGAGCACAGAAATGCGCACTTCGTGAGGATTTGTGTTAATTATTGATGATTTTTTTACGAAACCAAATCGATCACTGGAGTTCCATTGATAACTGAAGACAAGATTGAGGTCGTGATTGATTTCTTCAAAAAGAACTTTATTTCCGTGAATATTTTTATAGATATTTCGGCTTGTTTCATATTGTCCATCAGAGCGAATTGAAAATGGTTCCCATCTGTGTATTTCATTTTTTTTATAGACTAAAAAAATGGATTTGCTGCCTGTATGTTCTGATGATTCTGTAATCTTATCATCCGTATAATATGGAAACAGGGAATAATTAGCATCCTTCCTGCCTGCCGTCAACCCGCCGTTGCTTGAAATAAACATCCAATGATTTGAAGGACTGACAATACTCATAAAAAAAGGCCTCATGGCGTCGCTATTCGATATTCTGAAGAAATCTTCCTTACCGATTCGCACCAAATCAATGTCTGTTTTGGTTTTACTTGAGTTTTCCATTAATGATATTTCAACTGGCATCTTTGCAGTCTCTAATTAGGTTTTAGTTAACAATGTTTCAACCTCTTCCAGGGTCTTTCCTTTCGTTTCTATAATGTATTTATAAACAAAGATGATTGCACAAAAAGAGAGTAATGCGTACGAGGCAAAAGTTATTGTTGGTCCCAGGTTTGACAATTCCCAGGGAAATATTTGCGTCACTGAAAAACTGACGAGTGAATTAAAAAATCCGACTACAGATACAGCTATCCCTTTGATGTTATTTGGGAATATTTCAGAGATCAGGGTCCACATTACGGGGCCCAGTGAAATGGCAAAGGCAGCGACATAAACCATTATGGCCGCAAGGACTAAATGGGCGTTCACCTGAATAAAATTCGAAATTTGATTTCGCTTAAATTGCAATAGTTGCGCTGCATTGAGGTGTTTGTCAAGCTCTTCAAATAGGGCTGTTTGGCTATTATATGTTTTTCCTTGTAATGCTTCCAGTATTGATTTATTTTCTTCACCGTCAATTTTATTTAAAGTGACTTCATTAAAATGATAAGTTGCATTATTAAATGCAAAAGTTGCCATGAGTAAGGCTACAGTCATGAATGTGGTGCCTATCAGAAGAAGAGGTTTTCTACCTAGTTTGTCAATGAGCCAAATGGCTATTAATGTAAATGCAAGATTCGTGAGGCCAATGACGATGGCCTGCAGAAAGGAGGAGTCTGTACTTCCACCGGCTTGTTCAAATATGGTAGGTGCGTAATAAAAGATTGCATTGATGCCTGTGATTTGTTGAAAAAAGGCAATACCAAATGCAATAATCATGATTGTTGCGTATTTATTTTTGAATAGATCGGTGAGAATCCCTTTTTCTTCTTTTATATCTTGACTGCTTTGAATTTCTTCGACAGTGTACCTGGCATATTCTTCTCCGCCAATTTTTTGGAGGATATGACCGGCTGTTTTAACCTCATTCATCTTTAAGATCAACCACCTTGGACTCTTTGGAACCATAAACAGAGAGAAAAAATATACTGCTGCAGGAATGGCCTCAATCCCTAGCATCCAGCGCCAACTATCTTCTGAAGAATGAACCAGGAAATAGTTTGAAAAATAAGCGACTGAAATACCAATAACAATATTTAGTTGATTAAAGGAGACAAGACTGCCTCTTAAGGAAGGAGGAGCAATTTCAGCGATATATATTGGTGCTATCAGGATGGCTCCACCGATTCCAATACCTCCAATTATTCTGGCAATAATAAATTCAGTGTATCCGGTGGCCAACGCAGACCAGGTGGCTGAAATAGCAAATAATGCTGCAACAACGATTAAGACCTGTTTTCTCCCAAATTTATCGGCCATCGGACCTGCGAGCAAATTACCGCCCATGGCTCCGAAAATCACACACCCGACGGCAAAACCAAGCATGGCGTCAGTCATATGAAAATAGGTAGATATTCCTTTTATTGCCCCCGAGATGACAGCGCTATCAAAGCCTAATAAAAATCCACCGAGAGCCACGATGAGACTGATAAGGATGGTATAAGACTTGTTCATATTGACAACTGGATGGCGCTGATTCACTTTATTTATTTCTTATAGGTTGATTGGCTGTATTCACTTATTAAGTATTAACCTTCCACTCGTCAAAGAGGCTTTAAATTGCCTTGCTTGATCAACAGCCTTAGTTATTTCTATTTCTGAAAAATGGGTATATAGAGAACTTTGTGCGACGCCTTCAGAATATGGATTGAATTTATGCACCTCTTTCAAAGCGTAATATGCGGCTCTTGGATAAAGCTGATATAAACCACGATGATTTGTTGACCCCTTTGCACATATTCCAAACCACTCTTCATTCATGTTATTTTCTCCTGGCATCAAATCTCTGCCATATCCACCATTGCTCCAGGATGCATTGTTGTCATGTATATCCAGATTTTTAGTTTGACCATATTTCCACCAGCCATCGCTGAATTGAAAAGTGAATCCACCGATTGAATTTCCCGCCTTTCCCATTCCAGCTGCATTTTCATATATCTCTTTCCAATTACCAACCAAATAATGCACTTGAGAAAGTTGGTCTTCCTGGTTTTCGATCGCATTGAATGCATCAGCACCAAACTCGGTGAACAGAATTGGTTTGTTAAGCTTATCTCTAACTGTTGTAAAGGCATCTCCGAAAGACACGCCGCGATACATGTTGACGCCGTAGATGTCAACGTCCTTGCATTCTTCTGCAATTACATCTATAAATAAGACATCTCCATTGCAAATAGCGACCGGTCGAGACGCATCAATTGCTTTCATCTTATTGGCAGCCTCGTTCATTAGCCTGTACATAGGTCTTCCACGTGTTTCCCCTACGTACTTTTTTTCCTCTTCATCGTCAGGGAAGTCCTCTGTTTCTGCACCGGCCCAGAACAACCCATAGTTATTCTCGTTCCCTAAGAGGTAGATCAAGACACCTGGGGTGTTCTTATACGTTTCGACCATCGTAGTGACTTCGGTTAAAAGCAATTCCTTCGCAGCTTCATTGCTATAATCTGTAACTTCTGTCCAAACTCCATTTATAGAAAGTCCATATCGACCGAATGAATGATTCAGCAAGGTGTAGATCCCATAATTTTCATAGATATACCGAACCCATTTGGGTTGTGCTCCCGTGTACATCCTAATCGTGTTCACGCCCATGTTCTTTAATAAAGACATCTCAGCGTCTAGGGCTGACTTGATGACATCATCAGACTGGTTCCATAAACTATATGAATAATTGGTACCAATAGGGAAGTAATCCCAGTTCATACCGTTGACCATGAAGTCCTTTCCGTCAACGACTAATCTGATGCCTTCCTGGTTTTGCTTGATCTCTACTTGAGCGTAAAGATTAAATGTCGTTGCGCCCAGGATCATACATAGAATAAGGTTTTTTAATCTATTCAATGTTGTGATTGATGTACTGCGATGTTTCATCCGGACAGAATTATATTTGTTCGCAAATCTATATAAATCAAAGGGGGCTAGCAGCATAATACAACCCATCACGTATTCATCACGTCATTATTTTTTACTGTTTTTTACTACATCAAAATTGTTCGGCAATTCTCATAAATGATTGATAATTAAATAGATATGATACAAAATTGCTTTCTCATTCTGAAATCAGTTCAATATTGTTGTGAATCCAGTGGTCAAAATGCATTAGGTTGATAGGAAGTCCCACTAAAATCAATTATGTGCAGTTATTAATGATCATTTGGACCAAGCGCGTGGATAGAGAAGGGGTTTCACCAGTTGGAGGTCGTTTGAATATGTTTAATTGTCTGACCTCCAGATTCAAGATTTAGTCAACTCAGTGAATGACAGATCTACCGACAAATGGTCTGATTGCTGCAAAACCGGAATAAGGCATCCCACATAATAATAAAATAGCTCCTCTGATTGTGAAGGAACTGCGATTTGATACAGCGCCTATAAAAAGAAAAGTTGATCAGGCAAGGCAGCACTCATTTGCCACATCCCTGCCTTTAGGTCCTAATGAAAATCTGCTTCTCTAATTTAACCGAGTCAGATATCCGTTATAAAAGCAACGAGATTTGTGTTTGAGTCAAGACTCAGCTTCTTTCTTAGCCTATAGCGGCTAATTTCTACACCTCTTACTGAAATATTCAATAGTGGTGCAATCTCCTTGGTAGATAAATTCATTCGCAAGTAAGCGCATAATTTTTGATCTTTCGGAGATAGTTCAGGATGTTTTTTTCGTAGATTTTTGAAAAAGTTTTCGTGGACTTGATCGAAATAGAGTTCAAATTGATTCCAGTTGTCATCTTGTTGAATGTCATATTCAATCGTTCTGGAGATTTCTTTAAGTTTCTTTTTATTCTCTGACGGCAAATCTTTTACCAAAGAATTCAGATCGTTTTTTATTTTCATGAGTATTTCACTCTTCTGGACGAGGTGCATTGTGGTGGATGCGAGTTGGCTATTCTTGTGATTGATGTCAGCCAGCAATTTTTCATTATTTAATTTATTTACTTCGACTTCAGATTTCTCGACTTCTTTTTTAAACTCAGCTTCTTTGAGTTCAAACTTTCTTCTTTGTTCGATTTTGTCAGAATCTGCTTTTTTCTTTTCTCTTTTTGAAATTAAATTAATCAATAAGGTCAGGAAAAGTAATGGTAATAAAAAATAGGTGATTTTCGCCCAAATTGTTGCATGCCATGGGGGTGAGATGGAAAAAGAATATATGTCCTCAGAACTAATTTTGCCATATGCATTTCGTGCCTGGACCATAAATGAATAATCTCCATAATTCAAATTGGTATATTCTTTTTCAGTTTTAGGTGACCAGGCAGACCACTCATTTTGAAATCCCTCAAGTTTATATCGGTAATATAAATGATTAATTTTTTCATAATAAGGTGCCGAAAATGAAAATCGAAAGTCGTTCATTCGCGGCTTGAAAACATCGTTCGCATCACTACCTCCATCTATGGTCGTTCCGTATGATACAATTGAATCTCCCTTTGTGGTCAGAGTTACCTGGCGAATTAAAATTCGAAATGGGAATTCTATGTTTTTTGGTTGACTCGGGTTATAATGAAGAAAGCCCTTCTTTGTACCAATAAATATGTGCTTGTCATCATGGGCATAAACATGCTGAAAGCCGTCAACAAGATCTTCATGAATTTGATTGAAGTATGAAATTTCCAACTTATTAAATACACCTTTTTCTTTTACTTTAAGTACGCCGAACTCAGAATCAATGGAGAACCAAACATTTCCAAGTTCATCTTCGATCAAACGGTGGACATCTCGATTTTCTCCAAATATATTAACGAAGTTTTCATGAGGATTAAATCTGTCATTTTTACTATCGTATTGATAGACACCTTGAGGGGTTGTGAAAATAACTTCATCCCGGATTTTGGCGACATCAATAAATAGGTTTACCGGCAATCCATACGAGGTATCATAGGAGGTAAGCCGCTTAATCCGACCGGGATCTTCTGAAAGTTCTATTTTGTAAAGCCCTTTATAGGCGTGTGAAACCCAAATATATCCATCGTCGTCTTGTTCGAAGATGCGCGCGGACTCGTCAAATCCGTCAATTTTATTGGAATATTCCCAAATTGAATTATCAGAATTATTTGCCCCTTTTGAAATTACTTCCTTATATAAATGGATACCGGAGTATGTTCCTTCTATGGCATATCCGGGATTTGAAACGAGCCGGGTAAATTTCCATGAACCCTGAATATCAGAAAAGGGAATAATCGCATTACCTCTTATGTAAGACGCGCCATTATGTTGGCTTAAAATAGTAGCTGATTGAAAATCATTAATATTCCAGACTTGACCAACAGCTTCCTGAACCGGTTTTAAACTACCCGATTTTGAAGCCTGCAAATTGCTTCTCCAGTCAAAAGAGTACAGCCCTTGATTGGTGCCCAGGTATAATTTATTGCCCTTGATGATAGAGGCATACCCAGTGCCTTCAATTCCTTCTTTCGATTGAATGACTGTAATTGGAGAATAAATTTCTGCATAGTCGATACCATTATCCAAGCCGAGCCATAAATTTTGTTGAATATCCTGGCAGATGCTGAGTATGGTATTATTTTGTAACCCATTGTCCTTGTTGAGATGGAGTTGCAATTGTCCTTCGGGATTGATCACTATCAATCCATTCTGGGAGGTGCCAATAGCATAATTACCATTGCTAAGTTGAACGGCACAATAGGCCAAATTTGTTGCTAAAAAGTTGGAAGTCTCGGTTTTCCAGGGTCTGATTCCAGTTTCGTCTCGAATGAAAAGACCATTGGCAGCAGTTATTATGATGTCCTTGTCTGCGCTATCGGATAAGAATGCAACTACACGAGACTCAATATGTTGTTTGCTGAATGGGATTGGTAACAAACGGTCGCCTTGCCAGGTGAATAACCCCTCATCCAACACCTGGATAATCAGTTCCCCACGGGAATGAAAGAAGTTCTCAAATCTTCCACGCTCTGGTGTTATAACCTCTATCGTCTCATTTATTAGCTTGAAAACGGCCTTTTCAGAACAAAAAAATACGGATTCCTCTTGACGGAAGACTTTCCAGATATCCTCGAAACTCTTGTACTCAGAAGGAATGAGATGAGATAAAGAATGATATTGATTTTTACCATTATTGTCAGAAGCAAAGTATCCAAATTCACTTTGACCGCCGACATATATCTTCTCGTCAGAAGAATAATCGATCGATCGAACGATGGTGCGGTTAGGGAGTTGATAAAGTTGCCAATTCGTGCCATCAAACTCGATCAACCCCTTATTATTTCCAAAATACATGATCCCGCGGCCATCTTGCACAATAGCCCAATTCTGTGTTTCTGCACGATAATCGGACCGATAGAAGTTCGTAATGATGGGAGAGCCAATCACAGGGGATTGAGCAACCAGGCTACCCGTCAGGGTGCATAACATGATACACACGGTTAGAAGTCTATTCATCATTACGATTCTTTCCTGCTAATCGATACAAGATTATCATTGAGAAAGTAGAAAGTATTCCTCTTACAAGTATAAGGCTTTGTAAACAAATGAATTAGCATTTTAGATCTTGGTGGTGGCTGATAATTGATGTAGTACTGATGTACTCTATGTTACAAGCGACGTACGCAAGATGTAGGGTCAAATTCAGCTTCCACCCAGTTCAAAACGATATTTGCGTCCAAGTCGATTTTGGAACTGATATAGCTGAATTATGATCCCACAGAAAAATTTTTGCAACGCTATTTGAAATTTTACATAACAACTTGAAAAGCTCAGGGAATCTGTTACAGGCAAACTGAAACAAATTTTATAATACAAATAATACTACTTACATCACTTAAAAAGACTTATAACATGAAGCATTTTACTCTTTTCTTACTCTTATTCTTTAGTCTATCTGCGGTGGCACAATTCAATCCACCAGTACATTTTGAGGCCGACACAACAAATTTCAGTCTTGTTGATTTTGGAGAGAACGCGTCATCCATCGTGGTTGACCCTACTGATGGGACTAACAATGTGGCTATGTCTATAAAAACGAGTGCTGCGATGACTTGGGCGGGTACGAGTTTGGACGACAATGGATTTACAAATCCACTTCCTTTTAGCAATCAGACTACTATTATGACAGTCCGTGTATGGTCACCGGATGCGAATACACCGATACTTCTAAAAGCTGAGGATTCAAATGATCCGACGAAAAGTGTAGAAACACTTACAAATACGACAATGGCAGGTGCGTGGGAAACCCTGACATTTGATTTTAGTGACGAGGCGCCCGGCACAGCAGTCCTAAATTTGGCAAATAGCTACAATAAAGTTTCGATCTTTTTCAATTTTGGAACTGACGGAGCTACAGCCGGAGAAAAGACCTATTTCTGGGATGATGTACAATTTGTTATGACCGGACCGCCACCATTCAATCCGCCAGTACATTTTGAGGCCGACACAGCGAACTTCAGTCTTGTTGATTTTGGAGAGAACGCATCATCCATCGTAGTCGATCCGACAGATGCGAATAACAATGTAGCCATGTCGATAAAAACAAGTGCTGCGATGTCATGGGCAGGTACAAGTTTGAATGCCAATGGATTCACAAACCCATTGCCATTTACAAGTCAATCTACGACCATGACAGTCCGTGTATGGTCACCGGATGCGAATACACCGATACTTCTAAAAGCTGAGGATTCAAATGATCCGACGATAAGTGTAGAAACTCTTACGAATACGACAATGGCAGGTGCGTGGGAAACCCTGATATTTGATTTTAGTAACGAGGCGCCCGGCACTGCGGCCCTTAATTTGGCGAATAGCTACAATAAGGTTTCTGTCTTTTTCAATTTTGGAACTGACGGAGCCACAGCAGGAGAGAAGACCTATTTCTGGGATGATGTACAATTTGTCATGACCGGACCGCCACCATTTGATCCACCAGTACATTTTGAGGCCGACACAGCGAATTTTGCCTTAGCAGATTTCGGAGGCAATGCATCCTCTTTTGTCGTTGATCCTACAAATGCGAATAACAATGTAGCCATGTCGATAAAAACGGGTGCTGCGATGACATGGGCAGGAACGAGTTTGGACGCTGATGGATTCACAAGTCCATTGCCATTTACCATGACAGAAACAACGATGACAGTCCGTGTTTGGTCACCGGATGCGAATACACCGGTGAGACTAAAAGCGGAAGATTCGAGTGACCCTACAATTTCTGTGGAGACTGAGGTGAGCACCACTATGGCAGGTGCCTGGGAAACTCTAACATTTGATTTTAGTGATGAGGCAGCCGGTACAGCAGCCCTTAATTTGGCTAATAGCTATAATAAGGTATCAGTCTTTTTCAATTTTGGAACCGATGGAGCTACCGCCGGAGAAAAGACCTATTTTTGGGATGATGTACAATTTGTCATGACCGGACCGCCACCATTCGATCCACCGGTACATTTTGAGGCCGACACTGCAAATTTTGCCTTAGCGGATTTCGGTGGCAATGCATCCTCTTTTGTCGTTGATCCGACAGATGCGACAAACAATGTGGCTATGTCGATAAAAACGAGTGCTGCGCAGACATGGGCAGGAACGAGTTTGGACGCTGATGGCTTCACAAATCCATTGCCATTTACCATGACAGAAACAACTATGACAGTCCGTGTGTGGTCACCCGACGCGAATACACCGGTGAGACTAAAAGCGGAAGATTCGAGTGATCCTACAATTTCTGTGGAGACTGAGGTGAACACCACTATGGCAGGTGCCTGGGAAACCCTAACATTTGATTTTAGTGATGAGGCAGCCGGTACAGCAACCCTTAATTTGGCTAATAGTTATAATAAGGTTTCAGTCTTTTTCAATTTTGGAACCGATGGAGCTACCGCCGGAGAGAAGACCTATTTTTGGGATGATGTACAATTTGGAGGAAATGTCGCTACAAATAATCTGGACGCATCTGAACATGGTATTCAATTATCGCCGAACCCAACGAGGGATATCCTACGAATCGATTTGCCGGAAGCCATAAGTGGTTTAGATAAAATATATATTTATGACATGAATGGCTTGATGGTAAAATCCCTGACTGGTGAGCACAACCAGGTTGATCTGTCGAACTTGTCAACCGGGATGTATTTCATCATGATGAATACGGGCGAGTCCAGTTATACAGAAAGAATATTGTTGGTAAAATAATCTAATTTCAATGTTTTTTGAAAACCTCCGATTTTAATATTAAGTCGGAGGTTTTTTATTTTTATTGAAGGCTACGCCGGGAATAAGAGTTGTGCATAATGAAATTACTTCATTCCTTCAAGGTTGGAATATTGATCCGAAGAGATCATATTAAACGCAACAGTCAAAATAAATGAAATTGAGACCCAATTATTTACTATTTTGCGATACTTTAATAAGCAGTACATTTTCAATTCATCTTGTGTGTTGATACCACATAAATCCTTGAAATTCTCCGTACCGATATAATTAAGAACTATGACAAATTTTTCTACGGTTGATCTTATTGTTTTCGTAGGGTATATACTCGCTATGATGGCTTTAGGATTGTATTTGTCCCGCGTTTCAGGGAATAAAACAACACAGGATTATTTTCTTGCAAGCAAATCATTACCCTGGTGGGCAGTCGGTGGATCTTTGATAGCATCGAATATATCGGCTGAGCAATTTATTGGGATGTCCGGATCAGGTTATGTGGTCGGTATGGCAATAGCCTCCTATGAATTGATGGCCGCCCTGACATTGATCATCGTGGCCAAATATTTCCTTCCAATCTTTTTGAAGAAAGGGATCTATACCATGCCACAATTTTTAGAAGAGCGCTTCGATGGTCGAGTAAAATCGATGATGGCTGTGTTTTGGGTCTTACTTTTCGTGTTTGTCAATATTACATCTGTTTTATATCTGGGCTCTTTAGCTATTGAAACTATCCTCGGTATCGACATGATCTATGGCATCATTGGGCTAGCCATTTATGCCGCATCATTCTCCATATTTGGAGGACTGAAGGCCGTTGTTTGGACCGATGTTGTTCAGGTCGTTGTACTGATTTTTGGAGGTTTACTTACCACATATCTTGTTATGGACGCCATGGAAGGAAGTCTTTTTGGCGGATTATCATCGTTAATTGAAAAAGCACCTGAAAAATTTGACATGATATTGGACAAAGGTCACGCGGAGTATAAAAACCTGCCGGGCATCAGTGTCCTCATCGGTGGTATGTGGATAG
Source organism: Saprospiraceae bacterium (assembly GCA_965249735.1). GTDB lineage: Bacteria > Bacteroidota > Bacteroidia > Chitinophagales > Saprospiraceae > JANQSS01. The sequence continues at coordinate 204,065 of CBDFMS010000024.1, forward strand.
CCAATTTATATTATTGGGGTAACAATCAATATATTATTCAGCGTGCACTAGGTGCCAAGAGTTTGAAAGAAGCACAAAAAGGGACTGTTTTTGCAGCCTTTATGAAAGTATTATTACCTCTTATCGTGGTCATTCCCGGCATTGCTGCATTTGTTTTGGGTGCTGATATTGCCAAACCGGATCAGGCCTATCCCTGGGTGCTGAGCAATTATGTGACAGTCGGGTTTAAAGGACTTGCTTTTGCCGCATTGGTAGCAGCAATCGGGTCTTCATTGAGCTCCATGGTCAATAGTACGTCCACGATCTTTACTCTGGATATCTATAAACCATTTATCAAACGAAATAAGGCATCTGAAAGTCATTTGGTTCGAATAGGTAAAACTGCCTCAGCTGGCGCTTTGATCATAGGATGTATTGTTGCACCTGCACTTGGTGCCCTTGACCAGGCCTTTCAATATATTCAGGAATATACAGGATTTATTAGCCCGGGGGTCGTGGCCATTTTCCTTTTCGGCTTTTTCTGGAAAAAGACATCCGCTAACGCAGCATTTTTAGTGGTGTTATTATCAATTCCATTGTCCCTGGGGATGAAATTGGGGTTTCCAGGCTTGCCCTTTATTGACCGGATGGGAATTACATTTTTAATATGTGCGCTATTGCTAATTGTAATTTCATATGTGGACAATGGTAGTCAGGATGATAGCAAACAAATTGAATTGAATCCCGGATTATTTAAAACTGATATGACATTTAATATTGGGGCTTTAGTGGTGATGGGCTTGCTGGCAGTAATTTATACCGTTTGGTGGTAGTAGTAGCCTGTCGCACGTCGACCAGTCTTTTTGATTGCTTTCTCGATTAATTCGAATACCCCTTATCTTACATGAATATTTACAATTAAAAATCATGGCATGCGTAAAATTAGATCGACGTTGGTAGAAAAAATGGCATTTGATAATCAGATTGACAATCACATTGTAAGAACTGATGCAAAACCTCCACTGGGTGATGATACAGGTTCCGGACCAAAAACGCTCTTGCTTGCGGCATTAGCAGCGTGCAGCGGCATAGATGTCGTTTCACTTCTCAATAAAATGAGAGTAAATTTCACAAGCTTTGATATTGATGTAGAAGCTGATTTGACAGACGAACATCCAAGGGTATTTTCACATATTCGCATGACCTATCGCATAAATGGCCATAAACTCAAAGCCGCTAAAATCGATCGGGCTGTTGAATTATCACAACATAAATATTGTGGCGTTTCGGCCATGTTGCGAAAAAACAGCCCAATTGATTATAAAATAATCTTAACGGACGATATGCCGCAGGAATAATACAAACAGATGTACTTTATTTTCTACCAGCCTCCATTCTTCGTTGGTTTGCATGAATGGTTCGAATTACAACTTAGCATTTAAGTCCAATCTGATGCGTTGTTGTGAATTGGGCGGATCATCTATTTGGGAATCTAATAATGCCTATAGTTGTAGCGAAATTTTATCGCTAAAAGCATAAGCGGCACCAAAAGTATGCCCATTGAAATTGGTTTGACTTAAGAAATCGTCGTTTACAAAAGGTGTGAAGACGGCATCCTGCTCGACATGCTGATACTGGTAATAAAACCGCCAATCACTCTTGTGCTGCAGACCCCCATAACTCAACCCTGCAATCCATCCATTGTTATTTTGTGAAACTCCCAGATTGTGAATAAATTGCCTTTCAGTAATAATGTTTTTGGCAATTGATTGAATCGGAACAAAATGAAATTATCCAGAATATGGAAGTCTGTTGCGTATCGCTCTATTCGACTACTATCGGCACTAAAATAGGTGGAATTCCCTCCATTATTATCAAGGAAATCTGATTCGAAATCATGATTTTTAATATTGCCATGATAGTACAGACCGCTGGCCAATGTAAGGTCTATATTATCGTTGAGTGCAAGATCAGCGGAAAATTGAGTGCTGTTGAGCCAGTCTTCTGTGGCGTTTGAGGAGAATTGTGATTCAACATATAAACCATTATAAATTCGAATTTGATTAAAAATATTTGATGGTTTAAAAGAAAAGGAAAATGCACCACCTTCGGGTTGGATATCATCATCCCATACATTTTCAGAAAAAATGGAGGAGCTTGTAAAGCGATGGGGAAATTTTCCTAACCAAAGTGAAAATTGTTTGAATTTTTGAGGGTTTATTTCCAGGTAGGCCCTGTCAATTACAATATTAAGTTGATTGAAGCCATCATTGGCATTTACATGTGTTGAGTTTGGATCGTCCGGATCATTGGAACTTCCAAGCCGCATATCCAGCTTGACACTGGGACTCAGACTGGCGTTAATTCCTGCCCTGACACGAAATCGAACACTGAATCGATTAAAGTCGTCTAGGATATCTTCCTCCAACCGAAAACGTAAATCTCCATATGGTTTGAGAAATTTATAGCGGTCCAGTATTTCTTTATTGAGTGATTGATCTATACCCTGTTCTTCAGATGGACTTTGCCTCGTATTCTCTTGGTCAATTTCCAGCCGGAACTTTGATATTTTATTAGCTTGAATAGTGACGAATTGCTCATGCAAGGGTTCAATATCAGTCCGTATAATATAAGTTCCATGTGGTAAAGTAACTCGTGTTGGATTTTCATCGTTGGTGCTGAGATGATTGGTTACCCGCATAATAAAATTTTTGTCGGTGGACAGAATATCATAGGGACTATGCGGATAATAATAAATACCGCCATCTTCAACGACTTCTGTTTCGGTATAGACAATGAGCGTACCGGATTCGCCTGAGATTGCCAAATTCGTTTCTCGATTTCCAATAAATCGCTGCATGACTAGTCGCTGACCTTCCTGAGAATTTACCCATTGAATAAATTCGGCGATATCTTTATTGTTCCTGTGCCAGAGGAGATAGAGTGGCCTGGTAATTGGATAATTAGGATTAGTGAGTTCGAGTGATTGATTGTTTATTGATAAAGATTTAATATTATCAAGGGTGTGTAAAAACGAATAACTAATAGTTCCGATAGCGCCGGGATTGTTTTTTACTTTAGAAATAATATCAACATCAGGCGTTACAACTTCACAATCCCGGTAATTTTCTTCAGCTAAAATTTTGGATCGGAATACTTTTCTGGTTGCAGATTCAATACTTACTATATAAGGCTGAATGGGCAAGTCAGCACCACCTACTTCATTCCAGTTTGTAATCTTTCCAGTAAATATTTCTTTTAATTGCGTTTGTGTAAGATTCTGAATCGCATTTGATTGGTGGACAATTACAGCAATGGCATCCCATCCGATGAGAGTGGATTCAATGCCTGCTCCTTGAATCCCCGTTCCAGGGAGTTTGGCTCTTCCGGCTAGGTCTGTACGGCCTTCGATGATTGCCAATTCCCCTCCAACACTTTCGGGTTCGACATCGAGGGAGAAATTTACTTTCCCATACGTGCCATTGGCAACTTGTATGAAATTGCCAATAGTGGAAGAACCAGTATAGGTTAGACGAGTCGGTTGCGCATAGATAGTAGCAAAACCAAATATGACAAGTGATGTAAGATAAATTTGTTTTAAAGGTGACATCGCTCAGAGTTGAAGATAGTTCAATGTTGATTCATATTATTCCACTAGAAAGAAAAAGTATTAATTAATAGAATAATAAAAAAACCGCTTTGAATTAATAGAGTTTTCAAAGCGGCTTTTTATCAATTCATTATATTTTTTATTGATCCCACCATACGCGCACATTAAAATTATCCCCTCCCATAGCGGCAGTGGCTGCATCAAGATTGTCACCGTTTAATGAACGCTCTGTCGTATTGTAGAAAAATCTACGAGGAATATCGGTAGCGCCATTTTGAGCACCGGCGGGTACTTGTAGGACTGGATAATCCAATCGACGCCATTCACTCCAAACCTGATATCCTTGCATGTACATCGAAATATATTTTTGTTCACTCAGTATTTGTCTCCAATTTCCTGAGTTGTATTGTACACTTGGTTGAGCTAAATAAGCATTTGCGTCCACGTCGCTTACTCCCCAAAATTCCATATTAGCATGGACGGCGCTATTGTATAGAGATGCAGCATCACCACTAATCCAACCGCGTTCAGCTGCCTCAGCCCTGATGAATAGGAGTTCAGCGTAAGTCATAAATATACTTTCATATTCCGCCGCTCGTACAAACTCTCCCGGATAAGAACAAGAATCTTGAGCTATAGCACTAGAGGCTCCATCATCCAATCCGTAGGGTAAACCGACATACAGGCCATTTTGATTTGGACTGGCGTATATAGGAAGACGAGGGTCAGAGATTGTATTGTTTTGTGTCATTAAATCAACCAATGGTTTAGCTATATAAGTCCACATTTGAACTTCAAACTCCTGAAATAATGGATTAGATTGATTAAGTTCAGGTTGAAAGGCCATTGCAGCGTTATCTGCATTACTTTCGAAAACAGGGCCTGAAAGCGCATCATTTAAGGCTGCCTGGGCAGCAGCAGCATCTACTTCCGACATCCGCATGGCCAGACGAGTGCGCAATGAATTGGCAAATTTTATCCAACCTCCGATATCTCCATTGAATAGCAGATCACCGGTCATGGCGGTAGCATTTGGATTCAACATACTGGCAGCTGACTTCAGATCTGAAATAAGTGCGGGATATATATCGCTTTGACGATCATACGTTGGCGTTAAAATCGTCGGATCATGTGCTTCGGTAAATGGTACATCACCCCAAGTATCCGTAATATTCATAAATGCCCATGCTCTGAGAATCATAGCTACACCTATTTGATTTTCGGTTGCCCCGGAACCGATAAAGTCACCGGCAGTTTCTCCACGGTTCAAATCAAGAATATTATCAATTTCCGGCATTCCACTTAAATACCAGTTGCTCCAATCGCGTTCGCCGTCACCATACGTGCTGCGACTAGTTGTTTCACGTTGAGACCATTGCTGTGTGTAAAGCATGATCGTTTTATTGGCATTCAGGCTGGAATTCAGATTGATGAAGCTTTGTAATGCCGAGGTAAGTAGCGTTGAAGTAGGGACTACTTCTTTTTCTACCGGATTAGTATTGATTTCGTCAAAATCATCGGTACAGGAAAATGCAACGAAGAATAATGCGAAAAGAATTAATATTTTATTTTTCATGTTTGTCTAATTTTATTTTTCAGAATACACACTCTAGAAACCAATATTTAAATTAATTCCAATAGATCTGGCGGTAGGTAATGCGCCATATTCTCTTCCTTGAATGTTGCCACTTGCATTTCCAACTGACTCCGGATCATAACCATCTGGTGTATTGCGATGCAGGAAAGCCAAATTTCTTCCTACAATCGAAACCCCAAATTTCGAGAAAGGTGTTTTATCTATGATTGCTGCCGGAAATGTATAACCAATTGAGACTTCCCGTAATTTTACAAAACTCGCATCGAATGTAGTATGATCGCCCGGAGTACGACGTTTCAATCTATTATAAGTTTGAGCATCCAAATTAATTGTATTTGGTGAACCATCCATATGAACGCCATCCAGTACAATTCCGTCTTGTCGAATATTATTTTCAATCGTTTCAATTGGAGTTCCTGCGTATAATGCCGTCTGATAACCTCGTGCATAATAGACGCCACCATCCTGGATGTCAATTAAAAAGCCGAGTCGGAAATTTTTGTACGAAAGCGAATTTGTAATCCCTGCAGTCCAATTTGGTAATATGCTTCCGAAAAAAGCAGCTGTATCAGCCGAGATATAGGCACCTGGATTGGAATCTGATTCGTCTTGAATTAAAGCTTGTCCTTGTGCATTTCTGGCAATTTTGGTCGAATAAACCGAATACATCGGTTGTCCGACCTTATGCTCATAAAATACTCTGGCAGGTCCACTGGCATAAAATGTGGTGACAAGAATATTATCCAGGCCATCAATTAAAGAAACAAGTTCATTGGTGTTTTTAGCATAATTTACACCGATATTCCAATTGAAATCACTTGAACGAACAGCATCTATATCTAGTGCTAATTCTATTCCATCATTTTTTACTTCACCTGCATTAATGCCGCGACTGGAAAATCCCGTCGTACCCGAAGTTTGGATATTAAATATTTGATCTTTTGTCGTCGCTTTATAATATGTAAAGTCTATACCAAGTCGATTTTTCAAAAATCTTAAATCAAATCCAACCTCTACTGAAGTGGTCTCCTCAGGTTTTAATTCCGGGTTTGGAAGCGATGTCGGAACAGAGAAAGTAGGCTCTCCACCAACAGCACTCCCCTGATCATAGGTAAAATTAATTCTGTATGGACCGGTGTCATTTCCAACTTGTGCCCAACCCAGTCTCAATTTTCCAAAAGATAAAATATCGTTTTTGGGGATTAATTCAGAAAAAATAACACTGGCAGTAACTGAAGGATAAAAATATGATCGGTTGTCTGCCGGGAGAGTAGAAGACCAATCGTTTCTTCCTGTAACATCTAAATAAAACGTGTTTCTATATCCAATAGAAGCCATACCATAGACGCTTTGGATTTCCTTTTTACTGGGTCTATATGACGCAAAAGGGCGATCAACAGAATTTTGGATGCCATATACATTCGCTAAGGTCAGACCACCTTGGGTAGCCTGATGCAAGCGTGATGTATTTCTTTTTAACTGAGCCGCACCAGCGGATAAGTCAAGAGAAAAGTCATTAACCGTTGTTTTATAATTTAACAAAACATCGGTGTTAACTTCTCTGAATGTCAAGTCATCTGTAATGTAATAAGGAGTATAACGCGTGCCGACCGCTCGACGATCTCTTCTATGATCTTCATACCAATCTTGCCCGATACGACCTTGCAAACTGAGTTTGTCTGTAATATTATACTTCAATGAAATGTTGCCATATAATCGATCTTTATTGTCATCCTGAACATCTTCGAATGCCAACCAGAATGGATTGTTTGCACGCACATTAGTTCGATCGAAACCACTTGTTCGCCAGGTTCTTTGACTGCCGTCAGGATTTTTATAGTCCCGCAGTCTTTCCAGATCCAACTGACGCTGAGTCCAAATAACCATATTATAGGACAGATTATCACTACTTCCTCCGGTGGATGGCCGACCTTGTGCATTTGCTGCCATATAGTTACCACTTACATTCAGGTCAAATTTTTTCCATTTCGTACCGAGGTTTATTCCGATGAGATTTCGTTCCAGCTCGCTATTGGGTACGATACCTTCCTGGTCAAATCGAGTATAAGAAAAGCGATATGTCGTATTGTTATGTGAGCCGCCTATAGAGACGTTTGCATTTGTAGTCAGACCTGTGTCGAAGAAGTCTTCGTAGTTCGTCGGGTGAGAAACCCATGGTCGAATGTCTCCACCACCTCCAACACCATCCCATTGACGTACCATTTGACCCTCCAATCGTGGACCCCAGCTTTCGTCGGTCGTGATGTTTTGTTCCGCCACGCCGTCTGCTCCCATGGCAAATGTTTGTGTCTGTCCCCCACCGTATTCATTTTGCAATTCCGGAAAATCATAAGCTTGTTCAAAGGTCACGCCCAGGTTGACATCAACTGTCATGTTGTCACCAGCTTTACCTTTTTTGGTTGTGATTAAAATGACACCATTTGCGGCCCGCGATCCATAGAGTGCTGCAGCGTTGGCTCCTTTCAACACGGATACGCTTTCAATATCATTTGGATTGATGTCCTGTGCAGCATTACCATAATCGACATTGCCATAGGTGTCATCGCGGCTTCCATAGGCCTGGTTAAAAACCGCATAGTTGCTATTGTCTATTGGGATACCGTCGACAACGAACAAAGGTTGATTGTTTCCACTGATGGATCCTGCACCTCTGATCACAATGCGTGACGACCCACCTAAATTGCCCGTACCCTGTACCTGTACGCCGGCTATTTTACCAGATAATGAGTTGACAATATTTGATTCATTGTGTTGACTGACAGCACTCCCATCAACCTCCTGGACCGAATAGCCCAGTGCTTTTTTCTCTCTTGAAATGCCCAAGGCCGTGACAACCATCTCGTTTAACAGAGTTCCTGCACTTAACGATATATCGATCACACTTTGATTTCCTACTGACATTTCCAGATTTGCATAGCCCACATATGTGATCAAAAGCACATCTTCGGGACTAGCACTTATACTGTAATTTCCATCGAAATCCGTTATGGTACCGGTGGCTGTCCCTTTAACGAGGACGTTGGCGCCAATTAACGGGTCTCCGGTTTCGAAGTCACTGACATTGCCTGTAATGGTGCGTTGCTGCGCAATCACTATAGCAGACGCCATGAGTACGAAAAGGATTGTAAATAAACTCTTGTTCATAACACGTAGTTTTGTGGTTAATTTGGTAATTATACAGTGAATATACATACAAGAAATTTATAATACGGATCCCTAGTCATCTGATGACTTAGTCATCAGATGACTAGGGAGTTCTTCAAGCATGAAAATATTTTATTCGGAATACAAAAAAAACTACGAATCGTACACATTTGGATATGCGATTTATGCCCTACAGGAAGAAAGTGATTCACTAGCTGAACTGTATAGTCAGGGCTTTTTGCCCTATGCCGGGGAGAGTGAATATGATGGGAGCAAACCAGATCAGGAAATTCATTACCTCGCCCGAAGTTTGCGAGTCAAACTTGATAAGTTTTCCATGAGTTCGGAAAACCGGCGAATCGATAAAAAAGCAGCTCCATTTGAAGTCCAAATTGACGTATTACCCAAAAATGAGTTTGTGGATGACACAGGTTTACATGATTTCTGTAAACAATATGCGGCACAGCGATTCAAAGGGGGGCACATGAATGACGAAAGATGGAATTATGTGTTCAAGCGAAAATGTGGAACGCACATATTCAGATTCCAACTTGCGGGTCAAATTCTAGGTTATGTATTGGCAGGGATTGATGAGAATATCGTCCATTATTGGTTTTCCTTTTTTGATCTAACTCACATGGATAAATTTCCTGTTGGAAAATACCTTATGGCCTCTGTGATCCAATGGGCTCGGGATAATAATAAATCATATGTATATCTAGGTACGTGTTACGGCCCACAAGCATTATATAAAGCCCGGGATTTTAAAGGTGCTGAATTTTTTGATGGAGAAAACTGGAATGAAAATATAGCTACACTAAAATCCTGGTGCAAGTCAGAGGAGGAATCAATAGATCGTGATCGGTATAAAATAAATGACGGTAAATAAGATGGCGGGCATGGTGTAGCAATTCCTAATTAAACTCAAAAGTACTTCTCCTTCTATGATCAAGTTTAATTATTATTTAGAACTGGTGTCCAACTTACTCCATCATAATCAGTCCTCTTCCAGGTGTATATGGAGCACCGGCATCTTCGAGTTTTTGTTCAAGTGCAGGCACTTCTTGCTGCGCTATTTTTTTAATGGAATCCACTAAAACTTCAAATTCCTCTTTGGCAATTGTGTAACTGTCACGATGCGTTTGTGTTGGCGTAGCAGTCGACCGTCGTTGCTCAGACATAATACGTCCAATTCGCGTGTACGGTGATGGAAATTGATCAATATCGAGTTTCCTCTTTTCTGCGTCACCTCTCAATTGGCGATTAATTGATGCAATTCGTAACGAAAGATCACGAGAAATAGCCGTTAATTCCGGGGTAGGTCGTTCGGTGTTTTTAATTGCTTCGTTAATATGCTTAAATTTATTATTGAGTTCACGAATAACATGACTCGCTCCCTGTATCGACCTGCTCAATTCTCTTACCTCCCGCTGAAAAGCTAATTTTTCACTCTTGTTTTCTACGGGCATAACCGTATTGTCCAGTGCTTTTACAGTAATTGATACCGGATCGCCCAAATGCGTATAGAACCCATTAGCAAATTGTGCCATGGTTACAGTGTATGAACCCGGGCCGATCAGATTAGAGCCGGAACTACTGCCGTGCCCTGAGCCGTTAATACGAGTCGGATATGTTGAACTGAATCGAAGGTCCCATTTCAATCGCTTAAGTCCTTTGCTAATACTTTGCGTATATTTTCTTACAATTTTTCCGTCCTCATCGCTAATGGTAAATAGTAAGTGTGGTTTTTCTTCATCGACTTCGCTTCGCAGCTCTTCATAAGTCGGATAATTTACAGACACGCTATCTTTTACCAATTCTTTTTCCTTTTTACGTCGTTCTTCACGTTGTGTAGAAACAGATTCTTTGACGTAATATGATATTAATGCAACAGCTTCCAAATTCTCTCCTATGTAATATTGATCTCCCTGCCATGCCTTTCCGCTTCCACCTAGCGGACTACTGTATTCAAATAGTAGAGTTTCGCGTACCGGAATTAATTGTGATTGAGTAGAATCATCAATTATTCGTAGAGAAGAAAAATCATCCAACACATAGAATCCTCTTCCAAATGTTCCAAGAACCAAGTCGTTTTCCCGACGTTGAATAGCTATATCACGTATAGCAACCACAGGCAATCCCGCTTTTAATTGTTGCCATTTTTCACCTCCGTTATTCGAATAAAACACACCAAATTCAGTTCCGCAAAACAACAGGTTTGGGTCGATGTGATCCTGTTCGAAAGCGTATACACTTCCTCGCTCAGGTAAGTTAGAGGAAATACTTTGCCAACTTATTCCTTTGTCAGATGACTTAACTATATAGGGTTTAAAGTCGCCGTATTTATGATGATTAAATACGGCATAAATAATATTTTCATCATGTTGCGAAGTATAAATTGTATTGACATAAGAGCGATCCGGGATACCTGGAATATATTGAATTTTTCGCCAACTTTCTCCTCCATTTTCGGAAATATGAATGAGTCCATCATCGGATCCTGCGAGCAAAATGTTAGGATTCAAAGGTGATTCTGCGAACGCCACCAGTGTGCCATAAAGAGAGGTTGATCGATTTTTTGCCACTGCCTCCAAACTCCATACCCGATCCATTATTTGCAATTCATTGCGATCTAATTGTTGGGTTAAATCGTCACTGATTACCTGCCAGCTATTTCCATAATCGTTACTACGGAACACCTTATTTGCCGCAAAATAAATTCGTCCTGGGGCATGTGGACTTGCCACCAATGGTGCATCCCAGTTCCAGCGATATGCATTTTCACTTTTTCTGGCAATTGGTTTTATTCCGACTTCTTCACCACTTTGACGATCATATCGGACGAGACCGCCGTATTGGGCTTGAGCGTAAACAATATTCGGATTTTTTGGATCTACTTGGGACTCGAACCCATCGCCACCATGAGTAATGTACCAATCCGAATTTGGAATACCACTACGTGAAATTGTCCGAGCCGGTCCTCCCATGCTGAAATTGTCTTGGGTACCCCCATAAATATTGTAAAATGGGAAGTCGTTATCTACAGAAACTTTATAAAATTGTGTCACAGGTAAATTAGGCTTATAGTTCCATGTTTTTGCTGCATCAAATGTCTCATAAATACCGCCGTCACAGCCTACCAACCAATGTTTATTATTAGTTGGATTGATCCACATACAATGATTATCCACATGTTTGGTTTTTTCTCCGGTGCCGCGAAAAGATTTTCCGCCGTCGTGTGAAACCTGTAAATACGTATTCATGCTATAAATGGTATGTGCATCGATCGGGTCAGCAACAATTTCCTGATAATAATTACCACTGGTCACATAACTTCCTTGTTTGTGCCAGCTGGCGCCTCGATTTGTGGATCGATAAAACCCACTTTTGTCTTGAGCGGCTTCAACAATAGCATAAATATATTCCGGATCGGCAGGCGATATGGCAAGCCCAATTCGACCAAGGTCGACTGATGGGAGTCCTTTATTTGCTTTGTTCCATGTGACTCCTCCGTCCATTGATTTATAAATGGCAGAACCCGGTCCACCACCCAAATATGTATAGACGTGACGTGCACGTTGAAACGCCGCAGCATATAATACATTTGGATCTCTGGGGTCTATTATAATATCATTTATTCCTGTGTATTGATCGATGGTCAATACGGCTTCCCAGGTTTCTCCTCCATCTGTAGTTTTGTATACTCCCCGATCTCCACCGGAATTCCAAAGTGGCCCTATGGCGGCTACCCAGACAACATTTGAATTTGTCGGGTGTACAATAATTTTACCAATATGCTCTGAATTTTCCAGCCCCATTTTTTTCCAGGAACTACCTCCGTCTTTGGATTTATAAATCCCATCACCATAGGCGACGCTGCGTTGGTTATTATTTTCTCCGGTACCCACCCAAATAATATTCGAATTATTTGGATCCATCGTAACACATCCTATGGAATAGGAGCCCTGGCCATCAAAAATAGGTTTATACGTCGTGCCATTGTTTGTTGTTTTCCAGACACCTCCAGAAGCGACGGCGACATAATATTCGAATGGATTATCCGGATTTACAGCAAAATCAGAAATTCTTCCGGAAGTCAGTGCCGGACCTACTGACCTGAATTTTAATCCGGAGAGGCTTAATTTTTCTTCTTTTTTCTCTTCTGTCTTTTCTTCTTGATTTTTATCCTTCTTTTTGGAACGTTGAGCTGAAACGTTGAATGCAGAAAAAAGAATTAATAGAGATAGTATATGCAAAAATTTCATAGTTAAACCGGTTTTGGGAAGCGAAAAGTACGGAAAAATGCCACCATAGTCATCTGATGACTAAGTCATCAGATCAATTACAAAAAAAATTGCAATGGATGGGCATGTTTCACGATTTAAAGACACTTATCCTATATAAGGGGCCAAGAAGACCACCTGAATTGACTATTATTCCAAAACCTAACCAAATGAGCTACAAACCATATCACATTTATCACATCTATAATCAAGGCAATAACAGAGGTCAAATATTTTTTGAAGAACGCAACTACATCTACTTTCTTAGAAAAATGAAAAAGCACCTTATACCGCATGTTGAACTGCTTGCATATTGTCTCATGCCAAATCATTTTCATTGGCTTGTTTGCGTGAAAGAGGAAGGATGCTCCCTTTCTAAAATGCTCAAGCCTACCAGGGTTGAATCAAGAAACGGAGAAAATCATTTTCAACAACAACTAAGTGCATCAATTGCCATCATGCTTCGATCATATACGCGAGGAATCAACAAGCAACAAGGGCGATCGGGTTCACTTTTCAGGCAAAAGACCAAGATTGAAGATGGTGATGTAGGCATTCCAATTTTCAATTTAACTAAACTAAATAGTGCCAAATTGAAGCAAAGTGATGTAAAAAGTCTTGATAAAATCAACCTTGAATTTAATCGTGCCAGATATTGGACAACATGTCTCAACTATATTCATATGAATCCAGTGAAGGCTGAATTTGTCCATAAACCGGCAGATTGGAGCTATTCTTCCGCGCGAGAATACCTTCAGCCTGAGGAATATTCCATATGTAATGTCAATTTGGCAACTGAAATAGGCCTTACTGATGACTTAGTGATCTGATGACTAAGTCATCAGTAAGTATATTTGCCGCATGCCCACATTTTCGCTCCAAACATCAGGTCTTTCCTTCGCTCATGATGCGAATCAATCCTGGCAATTTGAGGATATCAAATTGGCAAAAGGAGACCATTTGCTCATACTAGGAAACTCCGGAAGCGGTAAAACAACTTTGCTCCATCTGTTAAGCGGATTGTTGACACCGGAGTCAGGTGAAATTTTAATTGATGGTCAGAACATCGTTACATTGAAAAAAAAGCATAAAGATGAAGTACGAGGATCCAAAGTTGGGATGGTATTCCAACGTCCTCATTTCATTCGATCATTAAACGTCATGGACAATGTACTGATGGCTTCAAAACTGGGAAATTCAATTCCTTTGAATAAATCTGATGTGTTGACAATCTTACAACATTTGGATATCGAACAATTGGCCCATAAAAATATCCAACAACTTAGTGAAGGTGAAAAACAGCGGGTTGGAATTGCACGGGCTCTCGCGAATAATCCAACAATTATTCTGGCTGACGAACCGACTTCTGCGTTGGACGATAATAATTGTGAAGCCGTAATTCAATTGCTAATTGAAAACTCTAAAGCTTCAGGAAGTGCCTTGATCGTCGTAACACATGACGAACGTGTTAAACGTCATTTTTCAAACCAAATAATTATTTAATCCTGATGTTAAAATTGGCTTGGAAAAATATTATTGCAAATCCTTTCGGTAGTCTGTTGTCTATTGGGCTTGTTACCTTGAGTGTTGGACTCGTCGTGTTTTTTACTCATGTGAATAATCAGTTCCAACAGACGATGGAGAACAACACGGCAGGCGTTCATTTAATCCTTGCAGCAAAAGGAAGTCCTCTCCAGAGTGTGTTATGTAATTTATATCATGTTGATAATCCAACTGGAAACATCACCATTGACGAAGTAAAGGCATTTTTTAATCCAAAACATCCATTAATTGATCAGGCCATACCCTTGTCCATTGGTGACAGTTATCGTGGGCATCGTATCGTTGGCACCATATCCAACATTAAAAACTTATACAACGCGCAAATCGCAACCGGACGATGGTGGAATGAATCAGGTGAAGTTGTGGTCGGCGCCCAAACGGCAAAGGAACTTAATCTAAAATTGGGTGATACATTTCAGAGTAGTCATGGCCTGGTAGAGGATGGAATGGACCATACCCATGATGGGGAACTCAAAATTGTAGGTGTACTAGAGTCCTCAGGCAGTGTTGTGGATAATCTTCTGTTGACATCTTATGCCACCATCTGGGATGTTCATGGAGGTCATGATCATAACGAAACTGAAAATTCACCTGAGGAACATAGTCATGAAGGACACAGCCATGAAGGACATGATCATGGTCCGGATGAAATTGAATACCTATTAGACAATCCAGATCAGGAGATTACTTCAGTGCTTTTAACTTTTAAGAATCACAATCATCAGACCCTGAACATGATGCGTTCCCTAAACGAAAATTCTACCTTCCAGGCAGCAAATCCGGCCTGGGAATTGAATCGATTGTACAGTATGGTTGGGGTTGGAGCCAATGTGCTTTCATATATGGCCTGGTTGATTGGTGCAGTTTCGATTTTTAGCATCTTTTTGTCTTTGCTTCAAATTCTGCGCTCTAGGAAGTATGAATTGGCATTACTACGGGTTCTGGGAGCAAAACCGGGTGGTGTGTTTACTTTAATCATTTTGGAAGGCCTTTTACAAGTCATGATTGGAACAGTACTAGGCTTGGTTCTTGCCCATGTTGGCTTGTATCTCGTGGACCAATTAGTGGCGGATGCTTACCAATACCATATCCACGCATGGCGATTTGGTAGAACGGAAGGAATTGTGGTTTGCGTTGCGCTTGGATTAGGGATTACCGCGGCCTTGTGGCCGGCCATCCTGGCCTATCAAACGGATGTAAGCAAGACTTTACAGGAAGGATAATTATCAATCGTCTAAAAGAACTAATTTTGCCGCCTGTTCGTTTAGGTAACAGACAAAAAGGTACTGAACTAAGTTCGTTCTGAATATATCTATGAAACACATAATCGCTATAGCATTGCTTTTTATCACCTGTACTTTAGTGGCACAGCAAAAGGCCAATGTATGGAAGACACTGGCCGATGTAACCTACATAAAAAAGTACGATGATTTTCTCGGCTTTAAAGTCGATTTTCCGGTTTTTTCTGAGAAGGTGTCAGCATTGGAAGAGCAGGAAATCGAAATCCGTGGATATATCATCCCAATAGAAGGGTATAAAAGTCACAAAGAATTTATTTTTTCAGCTTATCCGTACAACATGTGTTTTTTCTGTGGTGGCGCAGGTCCGGAAACTGTGATGGAAGTTCAAGCCGCTGAACCCATAAAATACTCAGCAGAGGCTATCACGATCCGTGGAAAATTAAAGTTAAACAACGAGGACATTAATCAACTCATGTATGCCATGACCGATGTTGTCAAAGTAGAATAATTCAACCTGTTGAAACAAAACGTAAATCTCCGTCTGGAACTTTTATTTTTATTATTGGCTGCGGTTCTTACAGCAGTCATCCTTCTACCTATTCGTCAAGCGGGAATTGAATTTCCTTTCTATGCAAAAAACATGATCTTGATTTTTGTCTCGGTAATGTGGATTAAGCACATTTTTTTATTAAAACATAGTTGGATAAACCAATTTCAAAAATTAAAAATTGCCTTAATCCCTCTAAGCATTCCTTTCATTATCGCGCTAGCTCGTATGCTTAATAGTTTTACTGCCTACATTGATGAAATTGCTTTAGCCGATTTGATGTTGGAGCTTCCTTATGAAGAACAAAAGTTTCTTATTCGATACATCCGAATCGAGTATGTGACAGTAGGTGTGACAGCAATTGTTGCAGCAATCATACTTCCTTTTAAATTAATGATTTCCGTGTGGCGTGAAGTTAATCGTTCTTCGTAAAGCAATGTATCCTTTCCGCAAGAGTGAATTTGTAATAAAGCCTATAAAATCCTTCACTTCAGTGCCATATTCAGGGATGCTGTTATTTTTCAATCAGAGAATAATCAAGCCCGATTCCTGTATCTTTTTAGTGTACTAAAGGGACTCAAATTGGTCCGAAGTCCTTTAAAATGATTATGTTCCAAAATAAATTACACCTCGAATGAATCAAATACAAGAGTTTAACGATTATAGACAAAAGATGAATGATCGCATTTTGTCTGAAGATAACAAGGCGATGAAACGTTTTTTTGCATTGGATGGGCAGACATACGCTGAAGGACATCTCTCAACGAAGATCAAAGAAATGTTAGGTCTGGTCTCCTCCATGGTCTTGCGTTGTGATGATTGCATTAAATACCATCTTGGAAAATGCCATGATCAAGGTGTGAATACAGCAGAGCTTATGGAAATATTGACTATCGCCAATGTTGTTGGTGGAAGTATTTGTATACCTCATACCAGGAGGGCTATCGAATACTGGGATGAATTGCTTGCTCAGGCATAATTCAAATGGGAGAGGCCATTTCTGCTCCTGCTGCGAATAAAAATTGTAATTTAGTAGGACCGGGCTGAATGACTCATTCATCGATGAGTATTGTTCGGGCTACTAAACCTAAAAACCAATTGAAATGAAATTTCTTATTATTCTCCTCCTCTTCTTTCTTGTTTATTTATTTTATTCACGAAATACACGACTTGAAAAATTACTACTTGCACGACTTAAGCGCAAAAAATATCGACTTCCAAATGAGTTGATCTATGACGCTCAACACACCTCGGGCGATGTAAATGCCGTACTCAATAGTTTGACCGGCCTGGGTTATTCCATAAAACGAAAATTCGAACTCACAGGTCAAACTATGTTGTATTTGTTAGTGAAAAATGGCGGAGGAAGTAGCTCATTTATCGATCTTCTCACGGGTGGCGAAGAAGCGGAATTAGCTAGTGCTGAAACAAAGGTCATCCAGCAGGGTGGACAATATGGAGATATAAATTTTCATGGCTATGTTTTATTTCCGGATCAACAAATTATATTACCTCCAATATCTACAAACCTCCGACCCCCTCGGCGAACGGATCCAAAACCTGATTATGACGTCAGCAAACAACCAAACAGAAAAAAACAAACAGAAACGAGAATAACAAAAACGATATTCAGAGATGCGCCGGGAAGTCCGATAATTACATTTGATCAAGGTACGGGAAATACAATTAAAATAGGACTGATTGACTCACGAGCTGACTTCACCCAGTTTACGCAATTTGAAGAAGCATTGGATGTTTCGGATGCATATTTAAATTATTTACAAGATGGATCCAATGACTTTGGCGGATTAAATTTGAACATCGAAGATGCTCATGGAACGTTTATGGCGAGTATTATTGCGGATCAATATGCGGGTGAGTGCGAGTTGAAAATTAGAAGTTATCCGTTTCATGATGGAAATGCAGGACATCTGATGGAGCTGTTGGCAGCAATTTACAGTGCAGTAAATAGTGGAGTGGACATTCTGAATTTGAGCCTTGGGTATTTTCAAGATGGTGTTGATGCACATCTCCAACGAGCATTAGTATATGCCAGATCCAACGATGTATTTGTTGTTTGCTCTGCCGGTAATTTTTTATCAAATAACGATGTGAACGGATTTTGGCCGGCCAATTTAAGTCAATTGGATAATGTTGTTTCGATTGCAGCGGTCGACGATCTGGGTAATACCTGGACCGAAAGCGCCGAATTAGGTACTAACTTTGGAGACGTAATGGTTTCTTTTGCGACCAAAGGGGATGACGTTGTTGGATTTGTCAATGATACGGATAAGGCTTTGCTCTCGGGGACGTCGTGCTCAGCCGCCGTTCTCTCAGCAATAGCCGCGCAAATTAAATGTGAACATCCTGCTTTTTCGGCGGCTCAAATTAAAGGCGAGCTGATCAGTCGTATCGGTGATGGAACCGGTATTTTTAATGCGTGATTCATCGTCGGTCTGAGGAGTTTCAAACGAGCAGATTCTATTAATTCATGTTCAGATACAAAGCGCTTTTTCTCATATTATTTTTGAGCTCCACTTGCATTGCCACATGTGACGTACAGGAAGTTCTATCTCAAATAAAAAATGTGTCAGCGCTTGACTCCCAATGTGTGTCGACAATAGGCGGCAGTTTTGAAAATCTAGATGGGGCAAACAGTTTGCTCGGCGAATGGCTGACGGCTGTGACGGCAAGTAATGCACCATTCAAGATTAAAAGCAATTATTTTTCTTCATTGATTATAATGTGCAATGTTTCGTTTCTTCCTTTAGATAGTATAAAGGCAATGATATATCATAAAAAGGGATTATGGCTGGCCAATAAATTGGAAGATTATGATGGTGCCATAGAATCTTATAAAAATGCTGTCCGACTTAGGCAAAAACAAAACCCGATTGATTCAATCAACCTGGCCGGTAGTCTATCTAATATTGGTATCAGTCACTTCTATGCCGGGAATATTGAAAAGGCAGATAAATATATAAGAGAGGTAATGGAAAAATCATGGCCCTTGAACGCCATATCATCTGCCAATAATTTGCAAATCCTGGGCCAGATCTACAGACGCAAGGGAAATCTTCCACTAGCTGAGGAGTATTACATGCAGTCAGGTAGTAAATTTGTTGGGTCTACTGGAGACTCAACATATTTTGCTGTGTTTGCTTTTAAATCCGCAGGACTTTTACACTATGACTATTCGAATTATATAAATGCAATTCAATTTTATCAAAAAGCATTAGCAATACTTCATCGGATTGAAAAATCGAATTTTAATATTAATATCGAAATATTAAAAATTCGATTAAATCTGGCCAATTGCTACACAAGATTGAAGGACTATGAAAAGGCTATTGAGACTTATGATATTCTCTTGGAAAAATATGAGCAGCTAGGTTATTCCAGAAGTTATATGCGCACATTGATGAACAAGGCAAATGCCTATATGGAGCAAGATGATCTCGAAACTGCGCAGCGCATGTATCGGGAAGTAGAAGAATTGCTCAGCAAAAAACCAAATGCCAATCTCGAAAGATTGCTGGTGGATCATCGTTCGCAATTATTAAGAAGAATGAAAAAGTTTGAAGAAGCACTGCGGCTAAGAGGTGAGTTGCTGTATGATTGTTGTCAAATTCAATTGACGGACCTGAATACACTGGTGCTCGAGCCATTTGATACAGAACAATTAATTCAACTATACAACCTCCTATGTGACATTAGTGTGATCCACCGAGATCGATATCGTGAAAAATTTGATTCATCAGATATAGACACGGCCCTCATGTTATATCATCAATGCAGTCGAATTTTAAATCAGGTAAAGTTGAATCAGCTCGATCCGAATTTTAGTTTGGACCTGGGTGTACTTAATGCTGATCTGCTTGAAGAGGTTCTTTTCTTGTGTCAGGATAAACCGGACTTGGAAAAAGAACTATACAATTTCTTTGAACAAGCGAAATCGGCATCGTTGCTCGCTTCTATACAAGCTACTGATGCGGAAACCCATTTTTTGAAAAAATACCCTGAACTGATAAAAGTACATGAAATAAAAACCCAGATTATCGATTTGGAAAAACAGTTGGTGGATGAAACACGGCCGACGAATGAATTGACCCAGATCAGGGAAGATATATTGAAAGCTAAGGAGAAATTGTTGGATGCCAATAAAAATAAAATGAAAGTGTTACAGGCAGAAAGTAATCTAATCCATTTATATGACCACGAAGCGCTCAGCACGATTCAGCAAAGTCTGGATAATAAAACGGTAATACTATCATATTTTTTAACTGAAAAGAACATTTACGCACTTCGTATATCAAATCAAGATGTAAAACTATACCAGGAGGAAAAACCATTGCATTTTAGTCATGATGTTTTACAATTAATTAATTTTCGCCCTGACCAGTCGGAGTCAATGAAGACATGGATAGATGCTAACAATCGTGTGAGTGAAATTTTAATAGGCGAATTACTTAAGGAAGTGCCGGATCGAATTATCATTATACCCGATGGTATACTGGCCTACCTTCCATTTGAAATGTTATTTACCGAAATGGTATCGAGGAACACGTCTTTTCGATCGATGCCTTATGTCATAAAAGCTAAAACAATAAGTTATAGTTTTTCAGCATCCATGTGGAATGAGATGGTCAATAAACAGGCCTCGGGAGAAGGGCTATTGGCTATGGCGCCTGAATTTGCGTTAGATGAAAAGGTAGATGAATCAATACGCCTGGCTACACTTCCATTGGCGTACGCGAAAAAAGAAGTTGAGTCCATCAATGCCATATGGCCACGAATCAAGAAGTTCCAACCAACTGATAAAGATCAATTTATTCATGCGGCGGCTGATGCAGGGATCGTGCATTTCGCGGGCCACGCACTATTAAATGACGATGTTCCTGAAAATTCTTTCCTCGTTTTTTCCTCGACAGGTGATATAAATGACAAATTATTTGTCCGCGAAATTTATAATATGAAGACTCCGGGCCACCTGGTGGTGCTAAGCGCCTGTAATACGGGTCAGGGGGAATTGAAAAGGGGTGAAGGAGTAATGAGTTTGGCACGCGCATTCACATACGCTGGAGCAAAGAGTCTTGTGTATTCACTTTGGGATGTCAATGACGCAGCCACCGGAAAGATCATGGAAGTGTTTTATCGGGAATTAAAAAAAGGCAAACACAAAGATGAAGCACTGCGAGAAGCAAAGTTGAACTATCTTAATCGAGCAGTTGGCCAAACAAGTCAACCATATTTTTGGGCTGGATTTGTGGCTATGGGAGATATGTCGCCTTTAGATAATGGTTGGTCAGTCTGGCATTGGCTCGGCCTCACCTTATTCATCTTTGCATTAATATTTTTTTGGAAAAAGAGAAGTAGCTAAATACGCTGCTTTTTGTGCTAAGCACGATCAACCGTCCAACGAATTTTTATTTCAAGGGCTAATAACATGATGAGAGAAGCCGAAAAGATAATGTTTCGTGAAACATTGACTAGATCCAGCCAACCTTCTTGCAAATATCTTCCAATAAATAAATCAATGGCAGTTAAGACGGCAGCTAGCAGTAATCCTAGTGCTGAGAAATTGCGACAATAACGGAAACCCGGCCCCATGTTCTGATAAAGATTCCTGCGATAAAGAATTCTGGCATTTTGATTTTTCGGATCCATTCGGCACAGTTGTCGAACAATATGGATCGAGTCGTCATAGCGCTCGAGATTGAAAAGTGCAGCGGATTTTCTGAAAAGAGATGAAATGTACTCATCGCGACCATGAATGATCACAATATTATGGGCAATCATGTCTTCAATAAGTTCGTCGACGTGTGCAAGGTATTTATGATATTGCGCAGTTTCGAAACACGCATTTAAATACTCAGCCTTCAATTCCAACTGTTCTTCTAATGGAAGTTGCCGAATGGCGCCTTGATTTCGTTCAAAAAAGAATACAATGGATTCGAATGAATCGCGATGTAATTCATAAAAATCAATATATACCTGTGAGTGCTGTTCCACTATCTATATGATTGATGACGCAGGACTATTCCCTTTGTCTCTTTTCAAATATAACGTATGATTGGAATGCATGTGAGGATTTTCGAATCAATTATATGTTAAGGTCGGACCAGGAAATAAAAATTTTTGATTCAAATGGGCTTTAGACTTTTTGATTTCGGACCAACATATTTTCATAACACCAATAGAATGTAAAGAATACACTAACCACCTTTTCAATATATGAATGACTTCGACTTGGGGAGTTAATGGTGCTTGTATGAAGTCATGGAGTCACATCATTCCAGGGATTATATGTCCCAAAACTCCAGATCACCCCTTGAGGATCCTGACATGTATACCCACGACCCCCATATTCTTCATCCTTTATATCGAGGATTATTTTAGCTCCGGCAGCTTTTGCACGCGCATAATGGGCGTCAATTTCGGTCACAACGATATATGCACTTTGTGTGTTGATGCCACGTAAATCACCAGGACACTTCATGTATTTATCAAATTCACCATTTCCGGTTGAGCCTAACATGATCATCGCGTTGTCATAGATGAGCTGGGCATGTGCGATCTTTTCTTTTTCACCGGGAACAACCAGGTGAGTTGAGAAACCAAAGGCCTCCTGAAGCCAATCGATTGCAGCCTGAGCGTCATTGTATTTGAGTGCCGGAAAGATCGTCGATTTATTTGTCATGATTCGTTTATTTGTACTAAAATAATTAATTCTAACCTATGATATCATATAAAATGGGATTGGATGGAACGGCATCTAAAACGATATTGCTGATTTGTAAATTCATAATATATAGTCCATCCTTGATTTTATTATCGACGTAGATTAACTCCGTTATTGTTTTATATTTGTCCGGTGTATCATTTGTGTTCCAAAAGATTTTATGAGAGATCATGGCCCCATCATCTTTTTCTTTGTCAACCGAGGGCAAGTCCAACAATAAATGTTTGTATCCATTTGCGACGATATATGTCATCGCGTCCGGTGTTACATAAGGAGGGTTGGTTTCTGTATAATTATTTTGTTTTTTGTTGGGTGTATTTGGCAGAGTGCGGATAATGAGCGTGTCTGTTTTATGTTGAATTTGTTCGGAGAGCATTTCAGCGGTGATAACATGGTCTTGCTTAACCACCTGAGGCTTGAGTGTAATTAATTCGGTTAGAAAAAACGGATTCTTTATTATTTGGTTAACTTTTTCAAAATTCGGAGAAATGTGTCCAACACATTCAGTGTGTGTGCCATTTCCATGTGGCACAATATTCAGTGTATAAAAATTAACCGGTGCGCCAGCCTCCATGCTACACACATAGTTGTTGAAAATCATGGGTTTTGCACTGGGTTGATCCGCGTAGAAGCAAGCGGGATTCAATTCAAATGGATTTAATGGAATTCCAATTGAAAGCGGTTGATCTAAATCGATTTTATAAGATCTGTCACGAATTGTCAGGATGGTATTCATAAAAGAAAGTTAATGAAATTCAATTAGTGCCATTTTTAATCGTATTACAAATTCGCATGTCCATTGGCGTTGTTCTTATGAAATTTAATTCCTTCGATCCATGCCCCAGGCCATTTTTCTTCGAATGTTTGATAGATAAGAGTAGTCTGATAACTGTATAAGTCGGGCCGGAAAGTCACACTTTCGAATAGCGAGTTGATGTTCTTGGGTGATGACTTCAAACCGTGAATCCATTGAACACATAAATGCATTTGAACGCCCTTGAATTTCAAATGATATGACAGAGTTATCTGACAAGATGATTGGTCGGACATTTAAATTATGAGGCGCCACAGGTGTGATAACAAGGTTGCCGGAGTTGGGCATTATAATTGGCCCACCGCAACTCAGTGAGTACCCGGTACTCCCGGTAGGCGTCGAAACAATGAGTCCGTCCGCCCAATAGGCCGCTAAATATTGTCCATTGACAAAGGTGTTGATGGTGATCATGGAGCTCGTATCACGTTTGTGGAGGGTGAAGTCATTTAACGCAAATGGCGCATCTTCAAAAAGAGGAACATTGGACTCCAATTGAAGCATACTCCGATCCTTGGTGTTGTAATTTCCATCGAGTAGTGCATCCAGAGCACGCGACATGTCTTCTGAATCTATATTAGCGAGGAATCCTAACCGGCCCAAATTAACACCTACAATTGGTGTGCACCTGGAGCCTATTAACGAGATCGCCTGGAGGATGGTGCCGTCACCTCCAAGTGTGATGACAAAATCGACAGTTTTCAAGTAATCATAATTGTCTACTCGTCTGTCCGTGGAAAAATCTACTTCATGGTCCAGGACATCAGGACCATACACCCAGGAGATCTTTTTATCAATTAATAAGCGCGTCAAATTGTGAAAGACATCAAATTTTTTTCCTTTTAGCGCTTGCCCAAATAAGCCAATTTTCATCGTGTTCAGAAATTAAATTTAGTGTGTAAATATAAACCGGATTCACCTAGATGATTAAAACTATAGTCAATACCAAACAGATACCCCTCTGCAAGTAAAATTTCAAGTGCCGGACCATAGCCATACAACCATTGATCATCAAGCGTATTTTGCTCGACATATTTTGGAGTATTTACATATGCAATATCGATATTAATCGATAAATATAGTCTCAGCGGTATAACATTCATTTTTTTAATAGGAAGAATCTTACTTAGGTTGAATGTCTCATTAAAGAATTCCCAGACAAGGCCTTGGTGTGCAAGAAGAAAATCAGTCCCATCGATGACATAATGATCATATCCACGAATATATTGGCGCGCATACCCCAGGGCCTGAGAATGATTGTATGATATTTTGTTTTTATTAAAAAATACCCGGGCTGTCGTTGAAAGACGTCCTGTAATCTTTGGATGAAAAGAAAAATAATTTTTTGAATTGGCTTGAATAAATCCATAATCCAAATCGTCGTATAACCCCAAACCGACTTGTGTAATGAATACTTGCAGAGCATAGCCTGTTGTCGCCTGTTTCTTGCGGTCTCTTCGATCATTCAAAAATCCATAAGACAAGGCAAAGTAGCGTTGTGTCTTTTCATTATTTAGATGATAGCCCGGATTGAGTAATTTGACGGTATCAGAGATGGCATTACTGGTAAAAGAAACATTCAATTCATGTGTCAAATAAAATTTTGGTCGATAAGTCGTTGAAACACCGGTGTGAAATGACCGGAAATTATCCTTCATTTCACTGATAAGAAATTGTAATCGATTATCCTCTGTCCCAAAAGCACCATTTCTGGACCGATTAAAGCCAATTTCGACTTCAGTTCCTAGCGTTTTGTCTTTATTTAAATAGGGGTATCTGTATCGAATTTGATATCGTTGCCTAAATCCAAATTCACCAATGACTTTTAAATAGTCACGAACACCCGTCAGATTAAAATGATAACCTCTGATTCCAAAGATCAATCGATCCAGATCATGATTATAATCTTTCCACCACACGTTAAAATTTCGATCGGCTAACTTGACTACAGGGATGGGAAAAAAATACCAGGTTTCATGAACCTCTACCGTTAAGTTAGCAACTGGATCTCCTTGTTTCCAGCCTACAGCTACCACATCTGCAGATAAGAATAGCCCTGTATTCAACAAGTGGTTTTCATTGCGCAGTAGTGTCTGTTGAAAATCTGACATTAAGATGGTGTCTCCGGTTCTGATATCCATTTCACGACGCAAAACAAAATCCCGGGTATGGTCATTTCCTGTCAACGTGATTTTGCCTATCACAACGGCATCTTGACCCAATCCGTAAAAAGGGAGGAGCCAAACACAAATCAGGCTTAATACAATGAATACGGACTTAACCATAAAAAATATACTCGACTACAAAGTAAGACTTTTATAAAGCTATACGTTCAGATAGCTCATCAACATATCATAACGCTCTTTGAGCGTATCATAGTAGTCGGTCTCAGTAAACGTCGCATTGATTTGGTACTCGTAGCGTCGAAAAGCTGCTAGTATTGTCGTGATATCCTGTTTGTTGATCTTCAGCGTCACAAGTACTCGTGGACTATCGGCATCTGAAGTAATGAATGTACTGAGAACAACACCATTTTCAGATTCAACAATTTGGCTAAGTGTAGATAAAGAATATTCTGTTTTTGCCATCTCCAGCACAACTATACTGCCCCGTTCTGCAAAAGAGAAACTCGAAGCATAATATTGGATCAGATCTTCCTGAGTGATTAAACCCACATATTGATCCTCTACTTCGATTACTGGCACTACGGTCAAGTTAAATTCTGACATGACACGCATCACATCAAACAGATGGTCACCGGCACTTACATAAGGCCGATTCATAGATAAATTGTAGGATCCTACGGCTTCCTCCACATCATGTTCGAGTATGTCTTCTTCGGAAACCAAACCCAACAATTGATCATTATTGACAATAGGCAGATGCTTCACATAGAACTCATTCATAATGGACAGAGCAAAATCTCCCGTATCCGAAGTTCGGAGTGGAAGTATGGTGTTCGATATGAGTTCTTGCGCTATCATTGAAAGATAAATATGAGGCTAAAATACTTTATAACCTCATAAATAAGACGTTAAATTCAAGCCAATCGTTGCATGGCCATACGTTAAATAAACGTTAGTAAAATCAATAATGTAGTGGTTGTAGTTTAAGGGGAGAACCTTAGTCTTTAGTATTGAAGCACTTACCGCATTATGCGTCGTTTTTCAACCTCGAAATCCTCATCAGTAATCAGTCCCTTTTTTCGCATTTCTGCCAAGCGCTGTAATTGAGCCAGGAGGGTATCGTCTTTAATCTCCTGCGGTTCATTTACTTGAATCGTGCTGTTTTTGCGATATCCGGCGCGCTCGAAGTCTTCAAAATCATCATGAATCCGAATGAATGCCAGCGCATCGTCGTTTTTAATTCGTTCATAGTCTTTGAATCCCTGGGATACAGCAATTGAAAGGTGTGAAAAGGCCTTGTCTGCATTTTCATTCAAGGAGTAGGCACTCGCTAATAAATAGTGCGTCTCCGGATCTTCTGGTGTGATGTCAATGCTTCGTTTGAAATCTTCAATCGATCCATTTAAATCGAATTCAGCAAGCTTTTTCTTGCCCGAGAGCTTGAATGGGTTGCGACGTGAAGCTTTTACTTTTCTAGCGCGTTGTGCAGTTACCCGTTTGCTCCTTGGTCGGCGTTCTTGTCGGACACGGCGACGTGAGGTACGACGTTTTTCGCGTATTCCCTCAGTTTTATTGTAACGACGATCAAATTCCTCATCACTCATAAAAAAGAAGGACATGGCATCGATAAGACCTAAAATAAAACCGAATGGTAGTCGGAAGAAGGGCATTAAGAAATTTGACAACAAATAAAAGATGCCTAAGCCTGTTTGCCCCAAATAGTATCGATGTACCCCAAATGAGCCTAAAAACAAAGCTAAAAATGCGGCTGTTTGTCTTGATTTCATAGATTGACCCTGTCTTTCAATAATACAAATTAATGCAAATATTAGGATATCAAGGCAGATGGACAATGATATCCGATGGACGAGCAATTATTTCGGACTACGGAGTCTCCAGTTTAGAGCACTTCAAGCCTTTGATGTGCGGACATGATGTGATTTCATGATTTAGATTACTTCAGTACTAGATTGCGAAACACTATTTTTACTCCCATGTCCCGAATCGGAATCATCATCCTTCATTGGCACAACGCGGAGTTGGTCAACATGCTATTGGATGATATGCAGCAATGGACTGATGATTGGACGAAGATCGTAGTTGATAATAGTGGAGATTATGCTCCCGAAAAACAATTTCCTTCCCTTTTAGTATTGAAGCCCGGGACGAACCTTGGTTTTGCCGGTGGGTGCAATCTGGGCATGCAACGTGCATTTGAACTCGATTGTCAATTCATCTTACTATTAAATGCCGATGTATCCATCAGGGAATCTGATGTAGTTGCATTGGAGAACCAGCTGTCGGCGCGTTCCGAATTAGCGGCTGTCGGTCCGATTTTGAAAGAACGACACAAGAGTGAATTTACTTATCACAAAGGGGGAACCAATCCGTTAATCCATTCGAATACACGGTTGGTTCATAATGCTATGGATGGATCGGCGATGGAAATATCCTACTTGCCGGGTACTGTTTTATTGATGCGCCGCGCAGCGCTTCAAGATGTTGGACTTTTTGACGAAAATTATTTTTTTAGCGGTGAGGTAGCTGATTGGTTTTTGAGACTTCAAGCGACGAATTGGAAATTTGCTTTGCATGAACATGTCCTGGTGGAGCATTTTAATACAGGAAATTCTGCTTATCGTCAAAAACATTACATATATTATTCACTACGAAATCGATATTTATTAATAGATAAATTTGGTAAAGACAACGCAAAGAAATTAGCAAAAGTCTGGACATGGAAACTACGGAGGCAGATGCTTGGCGCTATTTTGAGATTTGATTTTAATAAATTTGCAACTATTTATCTGGCAGCGCGAGATGGCGTAAAAGGAAACTTTAACCAATCATCAAAATTCAGCTAGATTATATTTTGTATCGAAGTGGTTTAAACAACAAGACAGCGAAATAAAATTTATTTTCTACGAGCATGAATGCAAGGCCACATAATTAAATTAAATGAAAATTCTCTACCTCACAAACGTACCAATTCCCGAAGATCGCACGACAGATGCGCATTTTCAAGAATTGGATTTGCTTGCGGAATATTTCGGCGGAGAAATTATTACGGCTTTTCCACTAAAGCGGCCAAGTAGCTTGTTTCCCCAATCGATGTATGGAATACAAAATAGGAGAGCGATTAAAAAGGCTTCACGGGAAGCCGACATGACACATATTTTTTCACCGGTTTTGTATCCATATCCGTATATTAAAAGACTTGTTAACAAGCCTATAATATATTCAGCCCTTACGCCTGTCTCCAATTTCAAACCAATAAAGAAAGTGAGAAAATATGTTGTTTACGACCAAAGATCGTATAACTATATACGATCCATTGGGAAAATTAATGTTGGAATATCGCCGCCCTTTGTGGATTTTCAAAAGAATATATTGCCGGTGCCCGCAGGGCAGTTTACCTTGTTGATGGCATCTGCACCATGGGAAAAAAGTCAATTCAAAACAAAAGGAATTTACTTAATACTGGAAGTGTTAGATCGAATTCCTGATCTTCAGATTGTATTTATATGGCGAAATATCCTGGTCGATGAAATGCAGGAACTAATACAGGAATCTCCTCACCGAGACCGAATAAAGTTGATTAACCGACATGTTGATATTGCAGAAGAACTATCGAATGCGCATGCTGTGATTCTCCTGGCACAGTTTTCATCACTCGTCAAATCATTTCCGCATTCATTGATGGAAGGATTGTTGAGTGGACGACCGGTTTTGACTACGGCATCCATACCGATAAGTAAAGAAATACGTGACCATGACTATGGCGAAGTATTACCATCCTTTACGATCGAGGCACTTGAAGAAGGGATTGAAAAACTGAAAGAAAAATATACAGCGTATCGCGAAAAAGTGCTGGACGTTCCAGAAAACAAATTTGGAAAACAGGCTTTTTTGGCATTTTATGATCAATTGTATCAAGGTTTGATCCAGTAGATCGTCGGATGATGTTGGCAGACTCCTATTTTTTTAGGCCCCGATTATTGTAGATTGATTACCACACAATTTCAATGACCTCTTTCACATCCGGATGTAAACTATTAGTTACGGGACAATGGTGCGCCACCTTTTCAAGAATCTTTTTTTCACGAGCTGTATATTCAATATCCGGCATTATAATTTTAATATGTACTTCACTAATACGTCGTGGATTGACTGCCATGACTTTCTTTATTTCAAATTTCGTACCGTCTATATTTATTTTTTCTGATCGGGCCTTTATTCCCATTACGGTGACAATACAAGTGCCAAGTGAGTTCGCAAAAAGATCGGTCGGTGAAAAATGCTTTCCTTCACCCTGGTTGTCTACAGGGGCGTCAGTTCTGATGACATCCCCACTGCGTTTATGTAAACTATACGTTTTTAAATCTCCTGTGTATTTTCCGTAAAATTGATAGTCCTTCATAATTGTTGAAATGTAATAGTGTTGTGCTACAATGTTTGATAGCCCCTGATTAATTATCCCAAGTTAATGGAAAAATGAATACAAGGCATTGATTGAAATAATCTCATGCAAACTAGCAAAATAATTCACTACTCTGACACCTCCGGTAAACCTTAATTTAGGTGTCAGTATGTTGATTGGTGATTGACTTATACCACCCCTTGTATTGCGTAGCTATCAAGTAAATAAAAGAGGCTGCCTCAAAGTGAGGCAGCCTCAATAGCCGTAGTTGGTTTATGATTAATTGACAATTATCACTTTACGGGTGATCCAATCTTCCCCATCACTAATCCGTAGATAATATATACCATTGTTGAGGTGGGAAACATCGATTCTTTCCTTTATTCCAAAGCGCGTGTCTAAATTGAATGAAAGAACAATTTTACCAAGCGCGTCATGGACATACATTGGACTGTTGCTTATTGGCCAATCTTCAGCTTCTAACAATATGTAAGAATTTGCCGGATTGGGATAGGCATCCAAACCGTAAATGTTCAATTTGCCGTTATCTATTACCGCCATTCTCATTTTGCTACCGCAATCGATACATGGTCCGATAACATCTCCATGTCTCAAGTGCGCTTCCAGCGCAGAAAGGCTAATGCACAATTGATGGTAGTTTCCTTCATCACCGGGTGGACGATGACAAACTTCAACTTTTTTCTGCTGTTCGTTATTGGGACAAGTCCATTCGGGATGCAGATCCTCATATCCTGGAAAATATGGACCGTAACAATCTGGTAGGTAATCTTCATTGTAATCCATGGCATCATCTCCATTCGGACAAAGATCACATTCGTCACCTACGTCATCACAATCTTCGTCGTTTTCGGAATACAGGACGGTGACCAAAGCTGTACAGCTATTGGAATTGTTATTGACATCAGTCACAGTTAAGGTAACCGTGATAGGAATTTCATCCTGGAGAAACTTATAGGCATCCAGGCAATTAAAATTTTTGATGTCTGTGTAATAACTCAGAATTCCACAAGCATCGCTGGATCCATCGTCAACAAAATCATCGGTGATTGAAGCCATGCCCGTTTCATCCAGATTTATTGTTACATTTCTGCAAATCATTGTAGGCGGAACGGTGTCGTATACAGTCACCATGGCGTTGCATGTGGCCATATTACCGTTAACGTCCTCCACTGTTTGAATTACCGGAACAGGTACTCCTACATTTCCACAACCAAAGGTGTTTGGACTGACTGTGATCTCGTAAATACCACAAGCATCACTCGATCCATTATCCATTGCATCCCCTGGAATACTTGCATACCCATTGATATCGAGATATACATCGATGTTGTTACATGATGAAATGGGTGGAGTCGTATCGCGTACCATTATGGTTGCAGTACAAGTATCGGCTGCTCCCAGGTTGTCTTCTACAATTAATTCAACGATCTTTGAACCTACATCACCACAAGTAAATGTATTTGGAATTACACTTAACACAATAGGGTCACCATCCGGATCGTAACTGCCATTATCGACTAAGGAAGGTACTATTGTTGCATTTCCAAGATCATCCAAATTGACAACCGGTGTCGTCGTGACACAAACGGCTACTGGTGCGGTATTAAGTATGGCCTGATAACTGGCTGATCCATGTGCTGGGTTAGACGTATTACGACCAGCAGTTAACGTTTGACTTGTTCTGTGCCCACTAACAAGGCTTCCACCGCCACCGCCACGACCCCATAAGCCGCCGCCTCCTCCACCGGTCCATCCTCCTCCTGCACCGGAGTCTTCTTGAAGCATTGCATCAGTTGCTCCTCCGCCTCCAAAACCAAATCCACCTACACTATAATACCGGTCACGTGGATCTTCAAAAAGTTCGTTATAATTTCCTCCTTCTCCGCCTGAATAGTTATTGTCGCTACCTGCTCCTCCCTGGCCATAGTATATAGGATCAAAAAGCATATTGTACTTGTGACCGCCACCAGAAGTATAAACTCCACCGCCACCACAACCTCTTTCGAGGAAGGGAGAACTACCTCCTACTGTACCACCATCTCCAAGCGTCCCACATAGACCCGGATCGGAGCCGTTTCCATTTCCTCCGTCCCAACCTGCCTTGCCTCCATCGCCATCTTTAGTATTTAAGCAGGAACTTACTAGCATTCCTCCATAACCGCCACTTCCTCCGCCGGCGACTGCCAGGATATGCCATCGTGGATCTTCGGGGGCTTGGAATATAACTCCGGTACCGCCGCCGCCGCCGCCGCCGCCTTGTCCTGTTCCAAAGCCCATTAATCCGTTACTTGACTTCCCTTTTCCACCGATAATGAAACGTATTGTTGAACCATATGGAATGATTCCATCATCGGCCTCTCCAACACCTACCTTAAATGTGGCTTTTACTGTAGCTCCTTCTCCTCCTTTTGAGTCGCAGCTGCCTGTAAAAGGAAAATATTTATATAATTTTACTTTTCCGCCATCAGCTCCTCGCAGTGTAAATGTCAGTTTGGTGACATCCAAATCCGTAGGTAGAATAAAATCCTTGGCTGCACCGGTATAGGCTACGTTATTTATTGTTCCATCTACTACTAACTGTGAATGTGAATATTCATTTAGTGTAAACAGAAGAGCTATGATAAAAATAAATCTTGTGATCGTTTTCATAGTTATGTAATTTTAAAGTGATAAAATAATTCACTATGATATAGTGATACCGGGTATTATCGATTTTTATATTACCATAATAATCTCCTTTTCCTGTTAGGGCGCAGCCTTAAATACAGTGATTCGTTCCAATTCCGGCGTCGCGAAATCAGGATTTGATAAACTATTTAGATGGCATTTTTAGGGTGCCAAGATTTCTCAACCTGCCATAAATAATTTCTTATTATGTAGAAAAAAACTACATAATAAGAGTATCTGCTTGTGTTCGTAACGTATCAAAACGATGTTAAGAAATCGCTTGATTGTGAACCTTAAATATACTCAATTTTAGGCACATTTTCAAGTGTAATTTTAGTTAAATAGAGCTCAATATCTGTTCAAATAATCTAAATTTAGGATATGCTATTAAAGTCGTGTGATAGAAAGGATTCTGTGATAGAACGCTTCTCTATAATTCTTTGTTGGCACGAGTTAATGGAAAAATGAATACGGGGCTTTGATTGAAATGATCTCATGCAAACCAGTAAAATAATTCATTACTCTGGCGCCTCCGGTAAACCTGTATTAGTATATTGATTAGTGATTGACTTATACCATCCCTTGTATTGCGTCGGCTATCAAGCAAAAAAAGAGGCTGCCTCAAAGTGAGGCAGCCTCAATAGCCGTAGTTGGTTTATGATTAATTGACAATTATCACTTTACGGGTGATCCAATCTTCCCCATCACTAATCCGTAGATAATATATACCATTGTTGAAGTGGGAAACATCAATTCTTTCTTTTATTCCAAAACGTGTGTCTAAATTGAATGAAAGAACAATTTTGCCAACTGCATCATGGATATATATTGGACTGTTGCTTATTGGCCAATCTTCAGCTTCTAACAATATGTAAAAATTAGCTGGATTGGGATAGGCATCCAAACCGTAAATATTCAATTTGCCGTTATCTATTACCGCCATTCTCATTTGGCTACCACAATCGATACAAGGTCCGATTACGTCTCCATGATCCAGATGATCATACAGAGCATTGAGACTGATGCATAATTGATGGAAATTCGCAACGTTACCGGGTGGTCGATGGCAAATTTCAAGTTTCTGTTGATTCTCGTTATTCGGACAAGTCCAATCCGGGTGTATTGCGTCATAACCTGGAAAATAAGGCCCGTAGCAATCAGGCAGATAATCTTCATTGTAATCCATCGCATCATCGCCATTAGGACAGAGGTCACATTCATCACCTACACTATCACAATCTTCGTCATTTCCGGAATACAGGACAGTGACCAGAGCTGTGCAACTATTGGAATTGTTATTCATATCTGTCACAGTTAAGGTAACGGTGATAGGAACTTGATCCTGCAGGAACTTGTAAGCATCCAGGCAATTAAAATCTTTGATGTCCGTGTAATAGCTTAAAATTCCACAAGCATCCCAGGATCCGTTATCAACAAAATCATCGGTGATTGAAGCCAGGCCAAATTCATCCAGATTTATTGTTACATTTCTGCAAATCATTGTAGGCGGAACGGTGTCGTATACAGTCACCATGGCGTTGCATGTTGCCATATTGCCGTTGTTGTCTTCAACTGTCTGAATTACCGGGACCGGAGTACCAACATTATCACAACCAAACGTGTTTGGGCTGACCGTGATCTCGTAAATACCACAAGCATCACTGGATCCATTATCCATGGCATCACCAGGAATACTTGCAAATCCATTGATATCAAGATACACATCGATGTTGTTGCATGATGAAATGGGTGGGGTCGTATCTTGTACGATTATAGTGGCCATGCATGTGTCAGCCGCTCCCCTGTCGTCTTCTACAATTAATTCAATTGTATTTGAACCTACATCGGCACAAGTAAATGTATTTGGAGTCACACTTAACACTATAGGGTCACCATCCGGATCGTAACTGCCATTATCAATTAAGGAAGGTACAATTGTCGCATTTCCAAGATCATCCAAATTAACTACTGGAGTAGTAGCGACACAAACGGCTACCGGAGGTGTATTGAGTATGGCTTGGTAACTTGCTGAACCATGTGCTGGAGAAGAGGTATTCGCTCCAGGGATTATGGTTACATTAGTAGCGCCACTTTTGGTATAACTACCGCCACCACCACCTCGTCCTGTGGATCCACCACCGCCTCCACCGGAGTATCCACCACCGCCTCCGCCACCCCAAGCTGGAGTCAGATGAGGAACAATTCCGGCTCCGCCGCCACCAAACCCGAATCCGCCAATATTCGCTCCAGAAGAAAAGCAGTTATATACGCCTCCTCCGGGCGCATTGTGATGCGGTGTACCGCCAGCACCTCCATCGGGATAACCATGTTGGCCACCCCATCCTTCAATAAAATTTAAATTTAGGTCAGTGCACAAAACGCCTCCTCCATCACCATAAGCCCCACCGCCTCCACCAGAGACTTCTAAAAGGTCTAATCCACCAGCGCCTCCACCACTTCCACCAGTGCCGCCTGAACCGGGTGCAATATCACCATTTCCATTACCTCCAGAAGTTCCAGCCTGTCCACCCTGACCATGTTGTTGGGAAAGACAAACTATTATCCAAAGTTCTAAGCCCCCACCGCCACCGCCTGCAACAGCTAGAATTTGCCAAGTACTTCCGGATGTCGGGGCTTTATATAAGACAGCTGAACCTCCACCACCTCCTCCCGGAGTATCATCACTTTCACCTTTGCCGCCTACGATGAAGCGAACTGTAGATCCTGGTGGTATTTGTCCGGCTCCATCTCCAACCTCGAAAGTTGCAGTTGCAGTTGCTCCTACACCACCGTTGGCCTTGCAGGAGCCAATAATAAGATCTTCTTCCACTTTTCCTCCATCTCCTCCTTTTAAAGTAAATTTCAGCTTGGCCACATTTGGATCAACCGGAAGTATAAAATCCTGGGCTGCACCGGTAAAGGACACATTATTAATTGTTCCATCTACAACTAACTGTGAATGTGAATATTCATTTAGTGTCAATAGAAGAGCTATGATAAAAATAAATTTTGTGATCGTTTTCATAGTTGTGTTTTTTAGGTAAAAAAATAATTCACTATTAGATAGTGATACTGGGAATTTTCGATTTTTATATTTTCATAATAATCTCCCTTTCCTGTTAGGGCGCAGCCTTAAACACAATGATTCATTCCAATTCCGGCGTCGCAAAATCAGGATTTGATAAACTATTTAGATGGCATTTATTCGGGTGCCAAGATTTCTCAACGTACGAGCACTAATCCCTCTATATGTAAAGATGGACCAAGAAGGATTAATAGAAGTTGTGTGTTCATAACCAATCATGGCGAAGTGAGGAGTGTCGCCAAGTATGCAGTCTTAAATATACTCAATTTAAAGCACATTTTCAAGTACATTTTAGTTAAAATATTTTAGATGTTTTGGCAAATTTTCTGAAATATTGATATTCAATTGTGGTGTAGTTCAAAAATCTGTTGATGTAGTAATGTCCTGTACTTCATCATTGGCACGAGTTAAGAGAAAAAGTAATACATTGTCTTGCTTGAAAAGATCTTCTACATGCTTGTAAAAATAAATGCTGCTGCTGTCCATGGTGTCGATGCCCGACATATTGTAGTGGAAGTCAGTTTGGGTGGCCCGCCCGTGCCGGGGCAGAAATATTATCATCTCGTTGGTCTGCCCGATAATGCAGTCAAAGAGGGGCAACAAAGAATAGAAGCCGCTATTCAAAATATTGGGAAGCGTTTTCCACGACAAAAGATGACCATCAATTTTGCTCCTGCTGACATTCGTAAAGAAGGCAGTACATACGATTTGCCATTGGCAATAGGGGTGTTGGCTGCATCCGGTCAAATTCCTACCGACAAACTGGAAGATTATATGATGATGGGTGAGCTTTCACTGGGCGGTGAGTTACGTCCGGTAAAAGGAGTTTTGCCAATTGCCATCAAAGCACGTGCTGATAAGTACAAAGGTCTAATCATACCAAGGCAAAATGCACGCGAAGCGGCCATTGTCAATGACCTTGAGATCATTGGCGTTTCTTCGCTTGTCGAAGCAATGGATTTTCTGGCCGGGACAGGTGATATAAAACCTACAGTCACCGATACGCGAGAGGAATTTTTTGATATTCAAAATCAATATACACTTGATTTTTCTGATGTACGAGGTCAGGAAAACATAAAACGTGCTCTTGAAATCGCGGCTGCCGGCGGGCACAATGTCATTCTAATCGGGCCACCCGGATCAGGCAAGACAATGTTGGCAAAAAGATTACCTACGGTTCTACCACCACTCAATTTGTACGAGGCATTGGAAACAACGAAGATCCACAGTGTATCCGGGCTACTGGCAGAAAACTCTTCACTCGTGCCAACCCGCCCGTTTCGATCTCCTCATCATACAATCTCTGATGTAGCCTTAGTTGGTGGTGGTTCTAACCCAAGTCCCGGTGAAATTAGCCTGGCACACAATGGCGTACTTTTCCTGGACGAACTTCCGGAATTTAAACACTCCGTCTTGGAAGTCTTAAGACAACCGATGGAAGAGCGACGCGTCACCATATCCCGGGCACGGGTGAGCGTGGACTATCCTGCTAACTTTATGCTGGTTGCCTCGATGAATCCTTGTCCTTGTGGATTCTATAATCATCCTGAAAAAGAATGTGTTTGTGGTCCCGGTATCGTCAAGCGATATCTAAACCGGATTTCCGGTCCCCTAATGGACAGGATTGATCTTCATGTAGAAGTGACACCTGTCTCTTATGATGAGCTGTCGAGCAGTGAACGCAGCGAAGAGACAAGTGCCGACATAACTAGGCGTGTGGTAGAAGCTCGAAACGTTCAGGATGAAAGATTTAAGGACATGCCTGAGGTACACGCCAATGCGCAGATGCCGGAACGCATGGTTCGTGAAATTTGTCAGATCGATCAGGCAGGCACAACCTTGTTGAAAGCCGCCATGGAAAAACTTCAACTTTCAGCCCGGGCCTATGATCGAATTCTAAAGGTTGCCCGTACATGTGCTGATCTGGGTGGGTCAGAAAAGATACAAATTGAGCATTTGGCTGAAGCTATCCAGTACCGCAGCCTTGACCGTGAAAACTGGGCGAACTGATCACTTAGTCATCTGA
Source organism: Saprospiraceae bacterium (assembly GCA_965249735.1). Classification (GTDB taxonomy): domain Bacteria; phylum Bacteroidota; class Bacteroidia; order Chitinophagales; family Saprospiraceae; genus JANQSS01. Next base: position 241,948 of record CBDFMS010000024.1, read on the forward strand.
TGACTAAGTCATCAGTCTTGGCACAATCCTTGCACTCACTTTTAAGATCAATTGACGAAGGAATGTGAATACCTTAACTTCGCCGATCCATTAATCGAATGAATGAAAGTAACCCAACATCTCATTGAGGCAGCTGGTAAGCCCCTCGTCTCGTTTGAAGTGCTCCCACCACTGAAGGGTGGAAGTATGAAAGATATTTTCAAGATCCTGGACCCCCTGATGGAGTTCAAACCACCTTTTATTGATGTTACCTATCATCGGGAAGAATATATCTATAAACAAATGCCCTCCGGGTATTATGAAAAATCTGCAATTAGAAAACGACCCGGTACTGTGGGAATCTGTACTGCCCTAATGCATCACTATGGCGTGGATACGGTACCACATTTTATATGTGGAGGATTTACTAAAGAAGATACTGAAAATGCTCTGATTGACTTGAATTTCCTCAATATTGAAAATGTCCTCGCTTTACGTGGTGACGGGAGAAAATTTGATGGGAAATTTGTCCCGGAACCTGCCGGGCATCACTTTGCCATTGATCTTGTCAAACAGGCAAATGAAATGAATCTAGGAATTTATCTCGATGAAACGATAGAGAATGGAACAACTACCGATTTTTGTATTGGCGTAGCGGGATACCCTGAAAAACATTTTGAATCTCCGAATTACAAATTGGATATTCAAATGTTAAAAAATAAAATTGATGCTGGTGCAGATTACATTGTCACCCAAATGTTTTTTGATAATAAATATTATTTCAAATTTGTTGAAGACTGTCGCGCAATTGGAATAAATGTGCCCATCATACCGGGAATTAAACCACTTACTCGTGCATCGCAGCTTGTCTCAATTCCACGTGTTTTTTATATCAATCTGCCCAATGATTTAGTTGATGGTGTAACGGAAGCCAAAACAAGAGAAGCCGTCAGACAAGTAGGACAGGAATGGTGTATTGCGCAATGCAAAGAATTACTGGATTATGGTGTTCCCTGTCTTCACTTTTATACAATGGGTGATGCGAAGTTGATTAAACGAGTTATCTCAAATATTATATAGTCATGTTTCGAGGATACATTTATTGTGTTTTCCTGAGTCTGATATTTTCTTATAGTTCCACGGCACAGGTGCAACACCCTCGCGAATTTATGCCTCATAAATTCGGTGAAGAATTTACGCCACATCATCGCCTTGTAGATTATTTTTATCATGTAGGACAGCAAAGTCCAAGGGTACAAATTTTTGAATATGGTAGAACGAATCAAAAAAGACCCCTTCTTTATGCAATTGTAACGAGCCCCGAAAATCATGCAAACCTCGATGCAATTCGAATGAATAATTTAATTAGCGCCGGACTTACGGAAGGAGAGACCAAAAGCGAATTAAAAAAGAGTATCGTGTGGTTGAGTTTTGGGGTGCATGGTAATGAAGCAGGTGCTTCTGAGAGTTCAATGACCACCATATACGCGCTTGCTTCAGGCGATGATAAAGAAGTTGAAGCATGGCTAGACAAAACAATTGTAATTATAGATCCTTGTATCAATCCGGACGGATCGAATCGGTATACCAATTGGATTATTAATACGACTGGAAACTTTAAAAATCCCAGCGTATTGGATAACGAGCATCGTGAACCATGGCCATCCGGACGAGTCAATCACTATTACCATGACCTGAATCGTGATTGGGCCTGGGCGACTCAGATCGAAACCCAACACCGACTGGAGTTATATCATAAATGGCTCCCTCATGTTCATGCCGATTTTCATGAGATGTATCCGCCAAGTCCATATTTTTTCGCACCAGCCGCCGAACCTTTCCATACATACATATCTGACTGGCAGCGTGAGCTTCAATTGAATATTGGTAAAAATCATGCCAGCCATTTTGATAAAAATAAATGGCTTTACTATACAAGAGAGCAATTCGATTTATTTTATCCGGCATATGGCGACACCTATCCCACATTTAATGGGGCAGTTGGGATGACTTACGAGCAAGCCGGTCATGCTGTTTCAGGACGATCATATTTATTAGAAAACGGAGATACACTCACATTACAGGATCGCATTGACCACCATACGACAACAGCCTTGTCGACAGTCGAGATATCTGCTTTGAAGTATAAAGAAATAACCGAAGAGTTTAAAAGTTATTTCGAAGATGCGATCCAAGCTCCAACTGGAAAATATAAAAACTACATCATACAAAACAACGGGTCAACCGACATAGAAGATTTTCTAAAATTATTGGACAGGCATCATATCTTCTATGGTCAATTATCAGCAGCTGGAAAAGTTTCAGGATATTGTTTTCCGGAATTTTCTAATACGTCCTTTTCTTACAAAGGGGGAGATATAATTGTCCCGGTGAAACAGCCGCATGGTACGATGGTTCAGGTTTTATTAGAACCAAAATCCAAATTGGTTGATTCCATAACGTATGATATTACGGCTTGGTCGTTACTGGCGGCTTATGGCCTGGAAGCGGTGGCTACAGAACGTGAATTAGAATACGAAAATTACAAATTACCGCAAAAGCGATCCAGCCAGGTGGCACCGGCTTATGCATATGCCATAAGATATCAAGGATGGTCTTCAGCACGACTTATTGCCGAATTACAATCGAATGGAATAAAATTACGTGTTGCAAATAAAAGATTTACCAATAGCGGACATTCTTGTGATCGAGGCACGTTTGTAATTACTGAAACAGATAATAAGAGAAAAGATCTGATTCAGTATTTGAATAAATTAACAGCAAAGTATAATTGCGAAATCCTGGCATTAAAAACAGGATTTTCGGAGCGGGGGCCGGATATAGGCTCTGATGATATAGCATTAGTACAAAACCCGAGTATATTAATTGTTGGTGGTAAAGGAACAAGCCAATACAATTTCGGTCAGATCTGGCAATTTATGGATGAAGACCTAAAACTGCCATACACGATGGTTTTGGAAGAACATCTTAGTCGTCTTGATTTAAAGGAATTTGAAACAATAATTTTTCCGGAAGGCTACTACCCTAATGTAAAAGAAAATACTTTGACGAAATTAGTTAAATGGGTAAATAACGGTGGGAAATTAATCGCTTTTGGCACGTCCATTTCAGTGATTTCCAGAGAAAATGGATTCTCGATTTCATTGACCAAAGAATCTGAAAAACCCAAAACTTCCAGGGAAGAAGATAATGACAAATTGGAACGTTATGAGGCTGCTTTGCGAAATGGTGTCAGCAATAAAATTCCGGGTGCCATAGTACGGCTTCAAATAGACGATTCGCATCCCATGGGTTACGGTATCGGACCATACTACGCTTCTCTAAAAACGTCCTCTTATGTTATTCCTCATCAGGAAAATACCTGGAATGTCGGTTTTATTGCAGAAGACTTACTCTACACCGGTTTTATTGGAAAGCGTATTGAGGACAAGTTGAAAAACAGTAATTCATTTTTTGTGAAAGATCAGGGACAGGGGCATGTAATTGGATTGATAGATAATCCTTTGTATCGTTCATTTTGGCATAAAGGCAAACAAGTTTTGTTTAATGCCATTTTTATGGTCCAATAAGATTATTTAAAAACTTGTATTCTTGCGACCTATCCTATGCTTGCTGCCTGGCGCACAAACAACGGATTCTTTAGTCTTTTTCTCATGTTAATCTGCCGTTGTGCTGATTGATAAAGGCGATGTTGTAAACCCGGAAAAAGACTTGATTTGAGAGACCATGGGCAACGGCTTTAACACCTCCACCCGGCTAAGTGCGTTTAAACGAAATAAAGCCATTATCTTAGGTGGTTCATTTGTACATTTGTGTACTTCTGAATATGAGAATAATTACGAGATATTTATTGCTTTTCTCCTTATCCCTGGTGGGGTCCACGTCCCTATTGGCACAGGAGCTGGACCACGTACAGGGTGATTTGCTCGTGAAGTTTATGCCTGAAGTCGATGCGAATCAATTCGTGGCACGTATGAATACCTGGCGGAGAGGATCTTTATCGACGGCGTATGATAGACCTGTCGTCCCATCCATGAATATTCACATCTTGGTTTTTGACCATAATCGATACAATGAATTTGATGTAAAGAGCTTGTTCGAAAATCAACCGGAAGTTGATATTATACAATTCAATCATTTACTTAGTAAGCGCAGCACGACACCCGATGATCCGTTATTTTGGAATCAATGGCAATATATCAACACTGGCCAGCTCCCAAATGGAGTGGAGGATGCGGATTTGGATATTGATCTGGCATGGGATATAACAACCGGTGGCCTTACGACCTTTGGTGATACAATAGTTGTATGCGTTGTCGATGACGGTCTCGATCCTGACCATCTTGATTTTGGAGATAATATATGGCGTAACTATGCTGAAATTCCCGGTAACCTTATGGACGATGACAACAATGGATATGTCGATGATACCATTGGCTGGGACGTGTATGATGAAGACGGCAACCCGTTTTCAACGTTGCCGGGTGACGATCATGGCACACCCGTTGCTGGAATTATCGGAGCAAAAGGAAACAATGGTATTGGGGTCAGCGGGGTCAATTGGGATGTAAAACTTATGGTTGTAAGAGGAGGTGGGGTAAATGAGGCAGATGCTTTGTCGGCTTACAATTATCCACTTGTCATGCGAATGAAGTACAATGCCACCAATGGTCAGGAAGGTGCATTTGTCGTGGCAACCAATTCTTCCTGGGGAAAAGATGGCGGACAACCTGATGATGCTCCGCTTTGGTGCGCCATGTATGATACGATGGGAGTACATGGTATTTTGAGCGTCGGCGCCACAGCAAATCGCAACTATAACGTGGATGATGTGGGTGATTTACCCACTGCATGCCCTAGTGATTATTTAATTGCCGTGACAAATCTTGATGAGACAGACGAAAAGGTGAGACTGGCGGCATATGGACCCATTTCTATAGATCTTGGAGCTTACAGTGAAAATTCATTCACCGTTGCTGTCCCGAACACCTATGATGATTTTGGCGGTACATCCGGTGCTGCACCACATGTAGCGGGTGCTATTGGATTGCTGTACTCGGCTCCTTGTGAAGCCTTGTCCGGACTCATTCAACAAAATCCGGCAGCTGCAGCGCGTTTGGTTCGTGACGCTATACTAGATGGGGTGACTCCCAATGCAAGTCTTGACACAATTACAACAACCGGAGGTCGATTAAATGTGAATGGGGCTATTCAAACGCTCCTGGCCAATTGCGGTCCCTGTCCAACGCTACTCGATCTACAAGCTTCAGATATAACTACGGATGGCTTCGTTCTCAACTGGACCGGCAATGATTCTGTAGTAGATGTTGAACTTCAATATCGCCTGGTAGGGAATTTAAACTGGACAACCATTATCACACCTGGAGAGGCCTATCAAGTTTCAGACCTGGATGTATGTGCACATTATGAAGTTCGACTCCGAGCGTTGTGTAATGAGGATACTTCATTGCATTCACCGACTATTTTTATTAAGACAGATGGATGCTGTGACATCCCTCTTGATTTGGTGACAGGCAATCTCACTGAAGATCAAATCACGGTGAGTTGGGGTGATGTGACCGCTGCAACGAACTTTTTATTGCGGATTCAAACGCTGGGAAATCCAACCTGGACCGAGTTTACAACTTCTATGACAGCTTATACATTCACGAATATTAATCCGTGTACTACCTATGAAATTCAAGTTAAATCGGTCTGTTCAGACTCCTCATCTGATTTTACCAGCGGTATTATCGTTAGTACTCCCGGATGTGGTGGATGTTTAGACCTGGATTATTGTACTGCGCAAGGTGGTGATACGGAATTTGATTTCATCCGGTCTTTTGAATTTGAGGGCTATTGGAACATCTCCGGTGATGATGAAGGCTATGGCGACTATACGGCACTATCACTTCCTCATGCAGAACGTGAGAAAAATTACACGATTTCGATTAAACCCGGTATAACCGGCGTAGCACTGGATGAAAACTATGTCGTTTGGATTGATTTTAATACAGATGGTGATTTTGCTGAGGAAGAAAAAGTATTGGCGTTAGATTCAAAAGATACTTCAGGGGTGTCCGCGGAAATCACGGTACCGGCCAACGCAGTCTTAGGTTCTACAAGAATGCGCGTTGGATTGCGATTTACACGTGATCCGGAGGTTTGTGATGATTCAGGCTTTATGTTGGGCGAATTTGAAGACTATTGCTTGACGATCGATGAAAACTCCGGGACTAACAACAATCCCGCAAATGAAGCTATTCGCCTGGATGTCTATCCAAATCCGGTGGTCGATCAACTTGTCTTACGCAGTTCAGATTATTCCATTTCAAAAGGTCGGTTAACCATCATCGATCAGGGTGGGAATATGATCGTAGATCACGATGTAGATCTGCTCCAAAATGATCATAGGATCGTGGATTTTTCAAATTTAGCATCAGGGATGTATATCGTACGATTTGTAACATCGGATCGATCTTACACATTTACAAGAAAGGTCGTCAAATTATAATCTATGCTATGGTTACACCAAAGTTTTATTTACCCATGGTAATGTTGGGTATGCTTCTATTGTTTTCGTGTCAAACATCTCATATGAAGCAGGAAAATAATCGAATTAATGCTGATCCATCAATTATAAAAAATGAAATTATTACCCAGCTAATTAATCTGGATGTAATCGAAGGAGTGGAACTGGATTTTAAAAAATATCGATTTAAATCCGAAAAGGTTCTAAGCCCGCATATGAAGGCCGTGGTTTTTACATATGATACCACGAGAATAACACCGGCGAAAATGATGTATAAATTAAATCGTGATGACCGGTTTGTTACTGTGGAATTCAATAAAATAATATCGGTACGCGATAGATGACACTCGAATTAAAGGATATTCGCACACTTCGTCATGACCAATTAATCGCAGTTCTCGAGGAATTGGGACAACCGCCGTATCGGGCCAATCAAATCGAAGAATGGATTTGGCAAAGAGGTGCTATTACTTTTGATGAAATGAGTAATTTGTCAAAAGAGTTGCGCCAACTTCTTGCGAGTCGATATACATTTTATCCCCCAACACCAGAGGTTGTTCAGCAAAGTCGGGACGGGACGACTAAGGTGCGTTTTTCGTTGCACGATGATTTGAAAATTGAGAGCGTATTGATTCCGGTACCGGCAGATGAACGGTATACAGTGTGTGTTTCTTCACAGGCAGGATGTAGTCTGAGTTGTTCTTTCTGCGCCACTGGAAAAATGGGTTTATTGCGTCAATTGACAGCCGCTGAAATTGTTGATCAAGTGCGATTTGTACAAGAATTATGCAAAGAATCTTTTGGTAAAAAAATAACAAATATCGTCTATATGGGCATGGGCGAACCCTTATTAAATTATAAACAAGTCGCCGAAAGTATCCGAAGGCTTACAGGTGAAAAAGGGATGGGGTTTTCTGCAAAGCGAATTACAATTAGCACCGCGGGAATTGCAAAAATGATTAGAAAATTAGCTGATGATCATTTGCGTGTAAATCTCGCATTATCATTGCATGCGGCTAATGACGAGAAGCGAGATGTGATTATGCCGATCAATGAATCGAATAATCTAGATTCGGTCATGGAGGCAATTAAATATTTTTATCGTGAGACAAGAAACCGTATTTCTTTTGAATATATCGCTTTGAGAGAGTTTAATGACGCAATAGTCGATGCACAAGAATTAATTCAATTGTGTAAGCATTTTCCAGTGCGGGTTAATATTATCGAATACAATCCAATCGGAGATGGGTTGTTCGAGGCATCAGATGAACGTAAACTGGAAGCTTTTATGAATGTTCTGCAGAAAGGAGGAGTCCTCACCACCTTGCGCCGCAGCCGCGGGAAGGATATCGACGCTGCATGTGGTCAATTAGCTAACAAGTAGACTTTGGTAGGAGTGGAGGCTCCATTCCTGATATACCATTATCAGTCCATTCTGCATTTTTAGATACCGTCTTTTCATCTAAATATCGTTGGAAATTAGCCTGACTTACACAGAAATTGAAATGGAGATATCATAAAGAAACTGAGATGTTATAGGTTGATAGTCAGAAATCTTATCGCATCAATCCGATCAAATACCTGATTTTACCATCAAAGAATCATCCGAAATCACCATCATAAGGGGTAAATGCTGTGTGAGACGGGGTCATGAATTCATGGACTCTCGTTGCTTACCGTTTTGATAATCAGCATTTTATTTGTAATTTTGTATTTGGAAGGGAACTGACCTCCCTTTAGATTAGAGGTTCCCCCTTTCCTTGACAACCATTGTCTCACCATAAGCCAAAACATAGATGTTCAAGAAAGTTATAATACAAGGAAGGTTGGAATTTGGTAAAGAAACCGTCTATAAGAAGGCTTTTGACATGTATGAGCATCTGCTTGATGTCCGGTTCAAGAATGCCATATTGCTCACGGAGGAGCATTTCAATCCAACATTATTCGTACTCGATTTTGATCGGATGGTAACACAGGCATCACCCAAGTATTTCAGAAATACAGTTGACTTATGCAATTACCTTGTGCAATTTGCCATATCAGGAGTTATTGGTGCATGGATGGTCGACGAAGGAAAAGTGCTTGCTGCACATACGATTGAGCCTGAAAGTGAAAAAATCGTAGTACAAGCTTTCTTAAAAGGTCGGCAACTCAGCAATGAAAAAGGCAAAGAGAAGGACGCATTGGAATCTCTCGCTGAAGCATTAAAAAAATACGATCGACATTCACAAGCATATGAAAGAAGAGGGCATATAAACTATAGGCTCGGAAATCTGGAGGATGCTATATATGATTACGAAAAAAGCATTCGCTTAGATTCCAGGAACGCTGATTCATACATGGGTCTTGGGACAATTAAGTTCAAGCAAAAAAAATACAAAGACGCAGCCGAAAATTTTGATCTGGCTACTAAATCTGCATTAGCATTGCAACCTATCTATTGGATAGCAAGACGTCTTAAAGCTACCTCACATATAAAAATGCGAGACTTTGAAAAAGCAGAATTCGATCTCCGGCTTTTTACGAAACGAAAATTTAATCCGGATGATCCAAATTACGAACACCGGCAATGGGCATTTTCGCAATACGGCATGGTGTTGTTAGAATTGGGCAAGCATGAAGAGGCAATAGAAGCTTTTGATCAAGCGCTCAACACAGGAGACAAAAAGACGGGGAAAGTGAGAGCCGGCCAATTGCTGAATAGGGGAATAGCCAAACATAAGGCAGGTGGCAGCGGATATCTATCTGATTGGAAAGAAGCGGCACATCTGGGTGATTCAAAAGCTAAAAAACTTCTCGAAGTTCACGCCAACTAGCCTTTCATTTCTTACTACCTAAGTTTTGATTTTATTTACCCTGGATCTTTATCATTGTCAACAGCAAGATTTTCAGGCAGTTCACGTTCCTGTTGCCTACAAACGCGATTCCACCACTTCCTGGCTGGAATGTAATCATAGAACTGCCTATCAGCAAAAAATCAATATGGTCGATAGACCTATTTTCGGAAGATCGCGATTAGAATTTTTTTAAGCAATTCTGCGTTACTCTCATGATGAATAGATTTATAGCCATATTATTACTCAGCTTTTCAATGTCTTTCACGGTTTCAACACAATGCCCTCCTAAGGCCATAAAACTGATTGACAAAGCCAGGGTTATACAATACACAAAAGTCGATGGCGCTATTGAATACCTGAACAAAGCCATAAAACTATGTCCAGGTTCGGAGAAAGCAAATTTTTTATTGGCAGACCTATATAATGAAAAGCGAAATTATCTCCTCGTAAAACAAGTATTGGATCAATACTTGAAAAACGAAAAAAATCCCAACCGAAAGGTTAATTTTTTTCTGGCAGATGCTGAATGTAAATTGTTTTTATTTGAAGATGCCGTTAAAAATTATCAATTATTTTTAGATAGTAAATCAAGCAATTATAAATTAAATTTTCGTGCTAAAACAAATATGGCTCATGCGTTATTTGCACAGCAATCATATGCTTCAGATCCGAAAACCCAATTCACCCAAATCTCATCACTAATTAATTCCGAGGCTTCAGAATACCTGCCAATTATGACCGCTGATGAAACCAAGATGGTGTTTACGCGTAGAGAGGAAGTAGCAGAAGAAGCTTATTTTTCAGATCGACTCGCTTCCGAAGAGTGGTCGCAACCTCAAACATTAGCAGGACTTCCGGATCAATATCGAAAAGCAGCTGTTAGCATATCGATAGATGGCGCATTTATTGTTTTTGCTATGGCAGATCACCCAAGAGGATTTGGAAACTTTGATTTGTATTTTATGGAATATAATGGTCGAAGTTGGTCGCATCCAACGAATTTGGGACGAGAGGTTAACTCACCCGGTTGGGAGTCACAACCGTGCATAAGTGCTGACAATCGGACCGTATATTTTAGTACCGATCGTAAAGGCGGAGAAGGAGCTAACGACATCTGGAAGACTAAACGTCAGCCGGATGGAAGATGGAGTGAACCGACTAATCTTGGAATTGAAGTAAATGGTCCGGGCAATGAAGAATCTCCTTTTATTCATAGGGATCAACGTACACTTTATTTTAGGTCAGATGCCCATCCCGGATTAGGAAGTTTCGACATTTTTATGAGCCGTCTGATTCGTTTTAAAAAATGGACCATTCCATTGAATTTGGGATACCCGATAAACACGGTTGGTAATGACGGAAGTCTATTTGTTAATTTGAACGGACTCGAAGCCTATATTGCCTCTAATGTTGATCACTTGAAATTGGAGAATTATAAAAATCAATCTATTCATAAAGACACAGATATTTATCGGTTTCAGTTAGCTGAAAAATTCAGACCAATACCAACAACTTATTCTGAGTTGCATTTCATTGAAGAAAATAGTAATCGAATTGTGCGACCCCATGTAGAATTGGTAGACTTCCATAGTGGGGACACACTGTTTTTTGGAATGCCGCATGAAAATGGTCGCTTGTTAATCTGCCTACCTTTAAATTCCGATTATGTGCTTACAGCTATATCTGCCGAACACATACCGTATTTTGAGCGGTTTGAACCCACCAGTAATACATGGGATACGCAGCCTGTGATTAAAGAGTTTGTCTTGCGTACAATTCCTAAGAATCAGGAAATTACTAAAACTGAACCGGTAATCCTTCGTAATGTTCTATTTGAAACCAACTCATCAACCTTACAACCAGGATCGTATATCGAACTGGAAAAATTATTTTTCTTTTTAGAAGGCAATAGTCAGATCGACATTACTATTCAGGGTCATACAGATGCTGTTGGTGACGATGAAGACAATTTGCAACTTTCCATTCGGCGATCCAAGGTGGTATATGACTACTTGCTTGACCGGGGAATAGCTCCAGACCGTCTGGATTATAAAGGATTTGGCGAAAAGCAACCGATTGCCGACAACAATACAGAATCAGGTCGAAAAGTCAATCGTCGAACAGAATTTGTAATTCGGTGATTTAAAGGAATGCTACACTCATATTCCATATATTTTAGCATTTTTGCGACCCACTATTTGTGAAAAGCAAGATGAGTAGAAGAAAGAAAAAAAAGGAATTTAGTCGTATCGACATTATCGATATTGCAGCTAAAGGCAAATGTGTAGGGCGGACAGAAGAAGGAGAAATAGTATTAGTCGATGACGTCGTTCCGGGCGATATAATATCAGGAAATGCATTGCGTAAACGTAAAGGTATGTGGATGGTCCGGCCTGACCAATTTCATGAATATTCAACAGATCGCGTTGAACCCCCATGTGCACACTTTGCCGATTGCGGTGGCTGTAAGTGGCAGCATCTCAATATAGAGCAGCAATTATCATTTAAACAAAAGCAAGTTTTCGAAACAATGAAACGGATCGGAGGCTACACCGATTTCGATATGCGCCCTATTGTACCGTCCCCAAGATCGTATCAATTCAGAAATAAAATGGAATTTTCATTTTCAGATAAGCGATGGTTGGGCAAGCATGAGATTGACGCAACCGTCGATATCCAAAATGCGGGTGGTTTAGGCTTGCATCCCCCCGGCCGCTTTGATAAAGTGGTCGACCTGGAAGCGTGTCATCTTATTCCGGAGCATGTAAATGATATTAGAAATTTTGTGCGGGACACTAGCCGAGAATTAGGCCTTACTTTTTATAATGCAAGAGGTCACATCGGGGATATGCGCAATTTGATGATGCGGATCAATCGAGCCGGAGATATCATGGTCGTATTTATTTTTGGTTCTCAGCTTACTGACAAACATCAGCAGCTTATGAGCCAGACACAAGAAAATTTCCCACAAATTGTATCCATTTATTCTATATTAAATCAAAAGGCAAATGACTCAACATTTGACTTAAACGCTGAATTAATATATGGTGATCAGTATCTGACAGAACACATTGGTTCAACACAATTTAAAATTGGTCCAAAATCATTTTTTCAGACTAATATTTATCAGACAGAACAACTTTATGAAGAGGTCAGGCAACTAGCCCAATTGTCAGGAAGTGAAATCGTATTTGATTTGTATTCCGGTATTGGTTCAATTGCATTGTATCTGGCTGACCAGGCTCGAGAGATGGTGGCGATTGAAGATGTGTCAGAGGCCGTGGCTGATGCAAAAATAAATGCCAAGCTCAACGGTGTCGATCATATTTCATACCATTCAGGTAAGATGGAGAAGTTGATCGAAGCCAACCAATTACATCATTTACCTAAGCCCGATGTTATTATCACGGACCCTCCACGAGCGGGCATGCATGAAGCTGTGGTTCGGTTTATTCTTGACCAGGAGGCAAAACGTATCGTCTATGTGAGTTGCGATCCCGCAACACAAGCCCGGGATATAAAGATGTTATCAGAGAAATATAAACTCATTTCATTACAGCCGTTTGACATGTTTCCCCATACTTCACATGTCGAGGCGGTGGCACTATTGGAGATAGTATAATTCAATTATTGTTTTGGAATGTGAATGTCGAAACTTGTACCTTCATTTAGTTCACTGCTCAAGTTCATTTCACCGTTTAAATATTCAATGCGGGATTCTATACTTTTTAGACCCAGACCATTTTTTTGATTTAGAACGGCCTTATCAAATCCTTTTCCATCATCTTCTATAGTCAGGTGATAAATCGAATTCGTTTCGGTAAGCTGTATCACAGCATTTTTGGCTTGAGCGTGTTTAAGAATATTATTCAATATTTCTTGAATTATTCTATAGATGATGAGTTGAGATTTTTTTGGGAGAATCATATCATCAACTCTTATGTGTGTTTGTACGACAAGGTCATTGGCGACATTTATTTGGTCGGCAAGATCCTGTACAGCCGCTACAAAACCAAGGTTGACGAGGGCATTAGGCATCATGGCATGTGCAATTCGTCTCACTTCGATATAGGCACTATCGATCAGCTTTACGGCTGTATGTGTTAGATGCTTATTTGCGTCCTTCGCTTCTTTTTGCAAATGTTGTAGTTGTAGTTGGGCTGTTGCTAAAATTCCCCCCAGTCCGTCATGTAGATCTTTAGCTACGCGTTTGCGCTCTTCCTCCTGACCCTGGATCATATGATCCATTGCAGTGAGTTTCTGTTGCTGCCTGAGGTTGGCAATTTTTTCTTCAGATAATCGCTGTCGCAACTTGTACCTACTTAATAAAAAAATAGAAAATAACGCCAGAAAAATGAATCCAAAAACTAATAAATTTCTTTGATTAGTTTTTTTAGTTATTTCAAGTTCTTGGGACTTTATTTCAGAGTCTTTCTTGACTGTTTCATATTGAATATTGAGATCATTGACAATTTGTGTATTATTTTCATTTACAATACTATCCTGCGAGGCTTTAAACTTTTTGTGTGCTTCAAATGCCTTTCGATAATCACCGATTTTTTCATAGTATTGAGACAAATAATTATAGACTGTTTTTTGCCCATCGATAAAATTTAACGTATCGGCGATCTGTTCGGCAATGAGTAAATTTTCATGTGCGTTATTGTCTTGACCAAGATTACGCTGTATTGTGCTTAAGGTGATATAATTATAAAAACTCAACTGTTTATCCGGATAATTGTTGTAAAGGACTAATGCTCGTTCTGCAAATGGGAGTGCCACTTGGTATTCTTCTTTCCTCAAATGGCATTCTGCTAACACCTGGCTGGCATAAGCTATGGTGCGATCTAATTTCAATTTTTCACCAATTTCTAATGTTTTATGTCCGTAGTAAATCGTGCTATCCCATTGCTCCAGGTCCATGTATCGACCTGCGATGTTTCCCATTGCCAATCCAATTTGATTTTCTGATCCGTGCTTTTGAAAAATGTCCAATGATTTATATAGATGAGTCAATGATTGTTCCGTATCACCTAGTTCATTATAGAGGATTGAAATACTGTTGTATGCTTGTCCGACATTAGTCCAGTTTTGATTTTTCTCATTGAGCTGTAGGTATTGGAGAAAATAATTTATGGACTTTTCATATTGCCCCTGATAGTCTGTTACCACACCTAAATTAAATAAGTTCATGCTGAGCGCTACATCATTATTCACTTGTTTTAGAATGTTCAGCGATATTTCTGACTGTTCCACGGCTTTCTCATAATTCCCAATAAAGCGATTATAAATGCCGGCATAAGCATGAGTGGTAGATAAATAATATGGACTATTCAAGGCGTTGGCATAAAAAAACTGACTATCCAGAAGGCTTTGGGCTCCATTTAAATCGTAAAAAATCGAATTGACAACCAATTGGGCATAATTTTTGTAAAGGAGGCTGTCATTACCCCTTGCCATTTCTATATTTTCGAGAAGGCTGTCTGCTATATTTTGTGCTGACAGATTTGAGAATTGTATACAAACCTGAATTTGGATAATCACGAAAAAGAAGATGCAACTCTTTATGACAGACATGGATATATTGTCTCTTTAGTGGTTTAAGATAGTATTTATATTAAAGGCCGCAAGAAATACTGGCGATGAATCTCATTCAATCGCTAGAGACTTATGGGTTAGCTCAAGGAAGCTATTAATATTTTCCGATACGTGCGGGACAAGGGTATGGCTTGACCTGTATCCAGGATCACTTGTGTCTTTTGGATGGCAGTTATGGCATTGGCGGGCACGGCATAACTTTGATGTACTCGAATCAACTCTTTTTGTCCCAATCGCTCCAATATATATTTCAAACATACGGAGGCCAGAATGTTTTTTCCATGTACTAATTTAATTCGAGTATAATTGCCTTCAGCCTCGCAATACAGTATATGAGACGCGCTAATTAGCCTAATCTCACCTTGAGACTGGATGATGAGTTTATTCTTAAAGGCAGCTTCTGGTTTAGGCTGTAAGGGTACGATTTTCGAATGGTATGGGGTTATGATCGGGGTTAATTGCAAAACTTGGGTTCTTGATTTCATAATAAATTGGTTTAGAAAAACGGAGACGAATTGATACAAGCCACATGGATAGGTGGCCAGTACCAATTCGTTCCTCTTTATTATTTTGAAATAGTGACTTCTGCTTGTGTTAATTCAGCCACTCGAGATTCTAGTAACACTGTCGCCGCATTTGTTTTTGCTAATTGGTCTTGCAATGACACGATTAGTTCTTGTTGTTCTTGAATTGCTTTTGTCAGCACAGGTATAATTTTTTCGTAATTCACAGACCAAAGGGATGTGGATTCATCATCCGGTTCCACTACGGCCTCAGGAATTGTTGTTTGCAATTCTTGTGCAAGAAATCCAATAGTCGGAATATATTCCTCCTGTTCTACATGCAGTTGACCTTCTTCAAATGTTGAAGCGTGCTGATTGTATGATACCGGATTTAATTGCATGATTTTTTGAATACCATCGTCCATCCGGGTGATGTCTGTTTTCACACGTCGATCGGAGTATGTTGCCCAGGAGGTGGCTCGGGCATGTCCGCTGTTCAGTATCACTGAATTTGGTAGTTGAAATCTGTATGTTGGTTTGGACGAGCTACCCAAACTAACCGTTCCATCATCATGGACCATAAATTGGGTGCTGGTTCCCATGCGTAGCCGCATAAGGTCGTCACCAACTTCCGAGTCGACTTGAAATGTTGCTTCAAATAAATTATCGGTATTAATTCCCAGTCGTCTATTATCAAATTCGCCAAAAATTAGTGGTTCATTTATGTTTTCATTTTGATTAGCTATACGAAGCTGATTGGAGACAGCAGTTGGAATACTACCGACATTATTTCCAATAAAGACATTTCCATCACCTTGATTATTTAATCCGCATTGTTTTCCAATATATACATTCCGATTACCGTCATTTTCTTGACCGGCCTGATAACCGATACACACGTTATCTTTCATAACCTGGTTTGTATTATTTTGATTTTGTCCAGCCTGGTATCCAATCATGACATTGTACCCATCATTGATCAATTGTCCGGCCTGGTATCCCATTAAAACACTATAAGATGCCAGATCGGCTGATTCACCCGCCTCTCGCCCGACGACTACTACCTGGGTTGTGTTGTTATCCATAAATTTCAATGCGTCGTTTCCGATGATCGTATTCTCACCCATGGTTCCATTTAATGCAGCATTATAGCCGATGACCGTATTATAACTTCCGGTACTGGCTTGTCCGGCGCTTTTTCCGAAATAGCAATTGCCGGAACCTGTGGTGGTGGCCAAACCGGCGAAGTGACCTACCGCTGTATTGTAGTCTCCGCTGGAAATATTTGAACCGGCTACAGCTCCCACTAATGTATTTTGATCTCCGGAAGTGGTAATGGCATCACCGGCATTATCACCTACAAGGGTATTTCCTCCGGCATTGACCAGTTCTACTATGATATCTCCACCTGGATTTTTTCGAATTTGTACTTCACCACTACTGCCTTCAGCGGTCATCTTGATGTAATCAGAGCTGCCATTTTCGATAGCTTCTACTTTTGTGTCGCCATCCAGGTCGGATAGTTCAAGGACTGCATTGCCCCAACTTGTTTGCCCTGCACCATCAGTCACCAATACTTGCCCTGCTGCACCGTCAACATTGGGCAAATGATATTGATTATTTATTTCCAAAATACCTGTATTAGAAATTTTCAACCTATCAGCGCCATTGTAAATTACGTATTCATCGGTCGCACCATTATGATAAGTGTAAGATTGAGCAACGTTATTAATCGCAAATCCATAGAAAGGTCTTGATTGTGACGACCCTGTTGTTTCCACATACATTCCACCGTAGTTGGTAGGATTTGGAGCTTCTGCAGAAATGCCAAACTTTTCCTGGGTTGAAATCGAATAGTCTCGATTTATAAATACTTCGTCTTCAACGAAATCTCCGTAAATCAGAGGCACAAGGCTATCTGAATTTTCTATATACAATTTATTTGAGCCTACAATGTCTTTACCGGCTTCATATCCAAGAAATACATTGCCTGAACCAGTATTTGTACGTCCGGCATTGTCACCAACAAAAGTATTTTGTGATCCGGTGTTCATGTATCCGGCTGAAGTGCCAATATTTGTATTATTGCTTCCCAACAAATTCAATTCACCGGAAGATGAACCGACATTTACATTTCGGTTTCCTGTAGAATTTGATTTTCCTGCATTGGTTCCAATGTCCACATTAAATTGTCCGGGAGCCATACGATTTAATCCGGCATCATCGCCGACACAGGTATTTTGATTTCCGTGAAATTCCAGTCGTCCTGTACCGCCAAAGTTTTTATGAAATTGGGCAATTTGAGACCCTTCCACTTGAATTTGAATGATATCAGAAATGGCATTTTCAAGGACTCTGACATACGAGTTATTGTCTACATCATCAATTATCATGTTGTTTCCCGGGCCACCAATGCTGCTGTCCATGGGCTGCCATTGGACTCCGTCCCAGTATTCAAACTTCGTCGATGGTATGTAATAAATAACCTGCCCCAAGTCAGGCGTCAAAGGATAGACGGCGAGTCGTGGAAATATGATTCCATCATGCCGAACCTCTGCTTCTTGTTGCCCCCAGGCTGTAAATCCGAGGCAGAAAGTAAAAAGAGCTATAATTAATAAAGGTTGAATTTTCATGACTTTGAAGTTTTTGATTTTTAATAATTCAAAGTTCTTTTATCGGGAGGCGGCAGGCATCACATGATCAGGCGAGATTCGAAAATCCCCTAAAAAGGGGAGAAAAGATTGAAATGAAAACGTGTGAAATAAAAAAAGATTTAAAGAATTTCCTATCTTGATAATGCAAGGATATGATGAAATGAATCTCCTTATATCAATCCTTTTTCCATGGCTTTTTTTACCAATTCTGCCGTGTTTTTTGCATCAAATTTGGCAAGAAGATTCTTTCGGTGGCTGTCGACCGTGTGGATGCTGACAAATAGTTTGCTGGCTATTGCCTTATTTGAATTTCCATCAGCAATAAGTCCGAGGACTTCCTTTTCTCGCCGCGTCAAGGCCGCAATGGATGTTTTTTCGGAAGTTAAAATATGACTTAGAAGCAAGTCTTTTAGTTGATTGCTATAATATTCTTGTCCTTGATCCACTAAATGAATCGCCTTTATCATTTCATCGGCTGAATCATCTTTCAGTAAATACCCTTTCGCACCATGTGCTTTCATGCGTTTGACGTAACTGGCTTCTTTATACATGCTCAGCGCGATCACTTTTACAGATGGAAATTCTTTTGATATTTTCTTGGCGGTTTCGACGCCATTCATTTCAGGCATGTTAATATCGAGCAAGGCAACATCGACCTCCGTGCCATTTAGTAACTCCATCACTTGCACCCCGTTGTTGGCTATGGCTACAACGACGATGTCTTTCTGATCCCGAAAAAGAGAAACAAAACTGTCCAGCAATATCTTATGGTCATCTGCGATCAATAGTCTAATCAAAAGAGGTGATTTTTATATGAAATTACGGAAATGAACCGGATCAGGGATATGAAGTAACTGGAATCATAGATCGGGCGACCATAGGAAGTAGCTGTTCTCCTATGGAAATGTGACGTGAATAGTGTAAATTGTATGTTGATGAATATAACGCAGCATATCAACTTCACAGAAGAAAAACCGGCTGTCCTAGCAATCCGATCTTCTGAGAAATCCAAAATAATTGCAGTGGGCTTATTAAAAGACCAGGTACTGAAAAAACACAAAACGACCGTTCCGGCATTCTTAACGGTATTAACCGGAGCAATTGAATTTCGAATGGCCGGTAATAACTATACACTACAGCAATACGACACATTCGAAATCCCGGTAGATGTTTTGCATGAGGTAGTTGGATTATATTCGAAAAACGTATTTACTGTAATGAAAGAATTATAACATGGTATAAAATAGAGTTACATCATAATCTCAATAATCTTTTAAACCAATTGACATGAGAATCAGAAAAATAACACTTTCAGAAAAAGAAATACCTGAACACTGGTACAATATTGTGGCTGATATGCCAAATAAACCTTTACCTCCACTCAACCCGGGTACCGGTGAGCCGATAGGTCCCGAGGCGTTAGCTCCACTCTTTCCAATGGAATTGATCATGCAGGAAGTATCTGCAGAAAAATGGATTCAAATTCCGGACGAGGTGCGTGAGATTTATACGGTCTGGCGACCAACACCGATGTATCGGGCATATGGTCTTGAAAAAGCCCTGGATACACCTGCTAAGATCTATTATAAATATGAGGGCGGAAGTCCTTCCGGTTCACATAAGCCCAATACAGCCGTACCTCAAGCCTATTACAACAAAAAAGAGGGAGTCAAACGCATTACAACAGAGACTGGTGCCGGCCAGTGGGGTAGTGCATTGAGTTTTGCGTGTGATCTTTTTGACATCGAATGTGAAGTCTACATGGTCCGAATATCATATGACCATAAACCGTATCGTAAGATCATGATGAATACATGGGGAGCTAATGTCATTGCTTCCCCTTCAGACGTCACGGAAGCCGGAAGAAAGATATTGGCACAGGATCCCAACAGTACAGGGTCGTTGGGGATTGCCATTTCAGAGGCAGTAGAGCGGGCAGCCATGCGTGAGGATACAAAATATGCTTTGGGAAGTGTACTCAATCATGTGCTCATGCATCAAACCATTATCGGCCAGGAAGCAGTCGTGCAAATGGAAAAAACCGGAAACTTCCCGGACATTGTTATCGCGCCATTTGGCGGAGGATCCAATTTTGCAGGCATCGCATTTCCATTTTTACGGTACAATTTGGAAGAAGGGAAAAATATTCGATGTATAGCGAGTGAACCTGCATCTTGTCCCAAATTGACACGAGGTGTTTTTCGATATGATTTTGGAGATACTGTTGGAATGACTCCACTCTTACCGATGTATACATTGGGGCATAATTTTATTCCTGCTCCCATTCATGCCGGTGGTCTGCGCTATCATGGTGCGGGTGTTGTTGTTAGCCAGCTTTTGAAAGATAAGCTCATTGAAGCCGTTTCACATGACAATGTAGAAGTCTTTGAAGCCGGTGTTACCTTCGCCCGCGCCGAAGGTATTATACCCGCACCGGAGGCCATGCATGCCATCGCTACCGTCGTTGATGAAGCTCAAAAATGTAAGGAGGAGGGCGTTACAAAAACCATTTTATTCAATCTCTGTGGGCATGGAAATTTTGACATGAAAGCGTATGAGGATTATTTCAATGGAAAAATTGAGCGCCATGAATTAACAAACGAAGAGATCGAAGCTTCATTGGCCGAGTTGAATACGCCGACGATTGAATAGTATTTTGGCGTTTCCAACTAGATTAATATTAAATGATATAAAAAATGAGTCTATCGGAGAGTGTTGAATTTCTAGTAGCTATTAATTTAGTCGTGATTGGTTTATCTCATTTTTTTCAACCTAAAATCTGGGTGGATTATTTCGAGTATCTCCATGAGCTGAAAAATGCCGGTAATGTAATTAATGCCTTGATGACTTTAGGATTTGGCTCATTCGTCTTGTCTTTTCATTTTATTTGGGAATGGCCGGTTATTCTTGTTACCATCTATGGTTTATTATTGACGCTTAAAGGATTTATTTATCTGATATTTCCATCAGTGGGGCTGTCTACGATTGGAACAGTAAACCACGAAAATGCGCACCGGTTTCGCTGGGCAGGTGTACTAATGGTTATTTTTGCAATTGGTATTATTTACGGTCTTATTCAGATAAAGGCATTTTAGAATAGTGAAATAAACATGTATAAATGACTTCTCAATTATTAATAAAGAAATTACAGAATTATGAAATCCACATTCCTGGGATTGAGGACTGTCGGTTACCTGGTTGCTGATATTCAAAAAGCAAAAGACTGGTACACCGAAGTTTTTGAGGTTTCTCCATACTTTGATCAACCATTTTATGTCGGGTTCAATATAGGGGGTTATGAATTGGGATTGCAACCAGGAGGTCCTTCTCATGATGAAAAAGGAGATTCGGTATTGACCTATTGGGGCGTCGATCACATTCAGGAATCATATGAGCGTCTTCTTAGACTTGGAGCTTCCCCACACGAAGAACCTCAGAATGTAGGAGGTGACATCGTGGTGGCATCCGTAAAAGATCCGTGGGGAAACATCGTCGGTTTAATTTATAATCCGGAATTTAAAGTTGATGGATAGATCTAATTATAAACGACCATTTTTTCTTGGCTTAATATTAATTGCTCTTGGTGTGACTTTCAATACAACATTAAAGGACAGTATTGGTAGCCTTGGTTCAGTGTTTATTGCACTGGGCGGATTCTTTTTTATAGTGAGTATAGCACGAAAAAGGAAGTACGGTCAAAATAAAGAAGAGGAAAACAATGGGTGAAGTAATAATGGAAACGAAGCGTCTCAGACTAGAAAAAGTCAAGACTGATGATGCAGCCTTTTTTTTCGAGTTAATGACGAGCCCGGATTACTTGCATTTTATTGGTGATCGTGGCCTCCGGAAAATAGCAGATGCAGCAGAGTACATTGAAAATAAAATGCAAAAAAGTTATACCGAGTTTGGATTTGGATTTTATAAAATGGTCCTAAAAGAAAGCGAAATTCCAATAGGGATATGCGGCCTGGTCAAAAGGCCAAACCTGGAGCATGTTGATATAGGCTTTGGTTTGCTTGCGAAATATTATGGTCAGGGATATGCTTATGAAGCGGCTGAAGTGACCATGAACTATGCCAGGACAGAATATGAACTTCATCCGATTTACGCCATAACGACCAAGGACAATTTCAGTTCTCAAAAACTCCTTGAAAAAATTGGGTTGAAGAACGTAGGAACAAAAAAATGGGAGGACGGAGAAGAACTCTTGCTTTATTCAAATGAATAACTGATCCTTGAATATATGATGAGGGAAAATATTGCCAAACAATTTGGAGATGCTTTGGACCATGACAACTTTGAGGTGGTGAGTAAGTTATTAAGTGCTCAATGCGAATACTATATTGGGGATCGAACATTAAGTGGCCGTGAGGAAATTTGTCAATCCTATGAGCAAAACATGAAAGAGGGTCGGGTTAAACTCGATAAGCTGGAATGGGGTAAGAGCAAAGCCGAATCAATAAGCGAATCAGAATGCTTCGTGCACTTTACTGATTATTTGACCCACAAGGGGATATCTTACATACACCGTTGCACGCAAAAGTTGACCATTGATCACAAAGGTCAAATCATCCGAATTGATCATTTGGAGGACAAGGAAGAACAGAGAAAACTTAAAAACTTCTATCGAAGTGTTGACTTGATGAAATAAGATGATTACCCCTTACCGCGTGCAATCATTTCCTCAACACCTCCGGTGAATTCCGGCACAGATGATTTGTATCCGGTACTACCCAGGGCATTAATAGCGTAGTTGTCATTCTCTTTGGTTAGGTGAAACACCCAAACCGTTGGAAATCCACGTACTTTAAATGCACGTTGCAGGTCAGAATTTTGCTTTTTCAATTCTGCCGGAAGACTTTTACGTTTTGGAAAATCCAATTCTAACAAGATGACATTATCGTTGGCCCACTCTTTGAATTCCGTCTTATTGAATACCGCAGCAGAAAGTTTTTTACACCAACCACACCAGTCACTACCGGTAAAGTTAGCCATGATGGGCTTGCCTGTTTCTTTCGATAGTTCATATGCTTCATCGAGGTTGACCAACCAACCTTCATGTTCTGCATGATACTCTGCTGATTGACCAAAACTCATGATTGACCAGAACATCAGGGGCAAGATTATAAACAGATTTTTCATTTTTTTCATTTATTTATCAATATGATCGAGGACAATGCTCGAACGAATAAGTTCACAATTGAGCCTGGAATGCGGGCACAAGATAACATGCTCATTGAATTCAGAATCCTATCAATAGGTTAAACATTGGTTAAAGCGGACTGAATCTTTTATCGGCTTGGTAAAGTATAATTACCACTTAGCCGGGGAGTAGTCCTACAACCACCATATCTCAAATTCTTTTATTTTTGCGCGATGAAGCAGGATGTTAGTCCTATCGAGAAGTTGATGGCTATGAAAGACGAGATGGCAGGCTATGATGACCTGCTAGCGCCGGCATGGGATTCTATTCTGGTCAATGAGGTGACCAAATATCCTATTGCTATTTTCTCAACCCTGCCAATTGAAGCAGGCGTTTTGTTGATAAATCGTGAAGATGCACCTGGGCCATGGTCGGTGAGTATGTCCACGCTTGAAGAGTTTAGTATAAAAGGATTGGTGGACATGGAGAAAGTGGAGGACTTCAAGGAGGTCTACAAGGATCCTGAACTTCATTTTTGTACTTTCGTGATAAGCGATTTGGGCGCTCAATTTTTATTCATACCCCGAAAATGAACTTATAATTTATGAAAGGAATCGTACTCGCGGGCGGACTTGGAACGCGTCTTTATCCACTGACCCTTGCTGTCAGCAAGCAATTAATGCCAGTGTATGACAAACCGATGATCTATTATCCGCTGTCGACTTTGATGTCTGCAGGGATAAAAGACATCCTGATTATTTCAACTCCACATGATTTACCGCACTTCGAAAAACTATTACGCGATGGATCAGATATCGGATGTAATTTTCAATATGCTGCACAACCAGAACCCAAAGGGCTGGCTCAGGCATTTTTGATCGGGGAAGAATTCGTTGGCAACGAAAAAGTCTCATTGATCCTAGGTGATAATATATTTTATGGAACCGGAGTAAATCGACAATTAAAAGATTGTAATGATCCGGATGGAGGATATATTTTTGCTTACTATGTTTCTGATCCTGAACGCTATGGGGTAGTCGATTTTGATAAAGACTTTCATGCTTTATCCATTGAGGAAAAACCTGAGCATCCTAAATCAAATTATGCCGTACCGGGATTGTATTTCTATGACAATTCTGTAATTGACATTGCCAGAAATTTAGAACCTAGCCCAAGGGGTGAATTAGAAATTACAGATATCAATAAAATATATTTAGATCAAGGGAAATTAAAAGTTCAGGTCCTGGGTCGAGGTGTGGCTTGGTTGGATACGGGCACACACGATTCACTCATACAGGCTGGTCAATTTATCCATGTTATCGAAGAACGCCAAGGATTAAAAATTGGGTGTATCGAAGAGACAGCTTATGTAAATGGATTCATCGATGACGAGCAGATGATGCGACTTGCACACAAGTATATGAAGAGTGGCTATGGTGAATATTTAGAAAGCCTGGTTAAGCAACAGGTCAAAGCGTGATTACCGCTTTTTAGCAAATTTACTTCCGATCCATTGCAATAAAAAAGCACCAACGGCTGCTGTTATCAAACAGCCGACAAGACCGTCGCCAACACGAATATTTAATAGGTTAAATAGCCATCCACCAACGACGGCACCGAGGATGCCTAATATGATATTCATAAGAATGCCGCTTCCGTGTCCTTTAAATAATAAACTTCCCAGCCATCCGGCAATTGCTCCTACAATAATGAAATATAAAAACGTCATGTTGTGAATTTTAGTGATTAATTTTTATTGATCAGTTTTCTCGTTTTGATGTTATTTTCAAACAGCGAAAGCGGTTTTCTAAATATATAAAATAAAGTCGAATTTTTCGAAATTTGATGATCTAAATAGTTTATTGGAAACATGGACCAGGGACCCCAAGTTACGAGAATATGGACTCGGCTACCATTAAAATTTTCATAGCGAAATCGAGATTCAATCTGTCCAGCTCTTTTTGTGCATAGCGATGAAAATCCTCCATTGAGCCTTGTTCTTCGATCAACTTCATTGTCTGTGTATCATTGAAAGTTAGTAGTTCAGCTTCCGGGTAGGTAGGCATGGCGTGGATACCGGCCAGCTTGCCAAGGTCATTTCCTGTCAGAATGGTCGATTGACGTACACCTTCAGGTAAAGCATCAAATCCTATGGCAAGTTGTGTCACCGGCTGTACGATGGTCTGAATAGCTTCTCCGTTTACACGTACGTAATATGATCGTCCCAGTCGTCCCATGAGGTCCAGTTTTTTAGGGTCAATTCTATTTCGATCGTCGATCACAGATTCACTCACATGCATACATACGACATTGCAGATAACCAGGTGCCCGGCGCCACCTTCAGTTCCAAGTGCAATGATGTCTTTGACTTTACATTCCAGGTGTACAGGTGATTCGGCAACACGAAAGGGCGCTACTTTTTTGGACGCAATAGGAGTGAGTCCTGATTTGTCAAATTCACTGATGTCCGAGGGAAATTCAATGGAAGAGACTGCCATCTGGCGGACAATTGAATGATTTACAATGTTGATAACTGCCTCTCCTGTAGCTTTGACATTGTGCAAGGTGTCCTTGGTGGTATTATCACGCACGCGTCGATTTGATGAAAAAACTACGATAGGAGGATTCGAACTAAAGGCATTAAAAAAGCTATAAGGTGCAAGATTGGGCTGACCATCTTCATTAATCGTGCTAACAAACGCAATGGGCCGCGGTGCGATCGATCCGACAATGAATTGATGCAAATCTTTAGTAGCTATTTCACCGGGAATAATTGTACGCATTTCTTATGATTTAACGAAGAGAGTTTAATGGGTGGCTAAGATATAGATCAAATCCAATACAAAGGGGTTTATGAAATAGGACATGAACGCTCTCAAAATGATGTTGAGTTGAAGTTCAGGCCTCTTTCGTTAAACGAAATTGGACTTCATGCGTTCTTACATGCAGTTCTATTTGCATCAGCGTACCGAGAAATAACTTTTATGATAAAAAAATATGGCTTTATCATCCTCCTGGCTATCGTCGGAGCAATTTGGCTTGGAAATCACCTCTATTTCAAACCAAAGTATGTCAATGGTGAAACAGCACCTGATTTCGCTATGAAATTGATCGACGGGAAAGCATTAAATCTATCCGACCTGAAGGGGAATTTTATTCTTCTCGATTTCTGGGGAAGCTGGTGTGGCCCCTGTCGACGGGAAAATCCTAAACTGGTCAAATTGTATCGCGAATTTCACGGGAAGACGTTTGAAGAGGCAGATGATTTTGAAATTGTAAGTGTGGCTCTTGAGATGAAAGAAGCCAGATGGAAGGCGGCTATTGCAAAGGATGGATTGATCTGGCCATACCATCATGCTGATTTTGACGGAATGGATAGTGCTATAGGAAAAAAATATGGCGTGAGGGAAATACCAACTAAGTACCTCATCACGCCTGATGGCTATATTGCCGGTGTCAATATGACGTATGATGAGATAAAGTCATTTTTGACATCTCAACTGGCCGGATAGCTGCCAAATTGGCGTTCTACATATACTGGTCTTATCTTTGATGGAAATAGTACGCAAGTCACCACAAGGCAAATGTGGAAGGATATCACGTGGACGACTTGATAAGATTAAAAAACTATGATGAGTAGAAAAAAGAAGCAAGAGAAAAACCTGGAAAATGGTCAAACACCTGCTGACGAAACGTTAAGTCAGGAACAAGTTGAATCAACCGTAGAAACTGAAGCCGAAGAAAAGCAAGAACAAGAGCTTCAGGGGATGAAGGACAAATTCCTTCGACTGTTGGCGGAATTTGAAAATTATAAGAAACGAACATTTCGCGAAAAATTAGATACGATGAATCTGGCGGCTCAAGAAACGATGTTGGCGATATTGCCTGTATTGGATGATTTTGATCGGGCAAAACAAATGGCCGATGATGAATCTACTGATGAAGTGTTCAGCGAAGGAGTGAGTCTCGTATACAACAAATTACATACAGTCTTAAAAGGGAAAGGACTGGAGCAAATGGAAACCACCGGACAGGCTTTTGATTCGGAATGGCATGAAGCGATAACTGAAATTCCGGCGGCGACTGACGACCAAAAAGGGTTCATTATCGACACGATAGAAAAAGGATATACATTAAATAAAAAGATCATCAGACACGCCAAAGTGGTGGTTGGAAAATGATCGATGAAAGTACCAAATGGCAAAGAAAGATTACTATGAGCTGTTGGGTGTGGAGCGAAATGCCGAACAAGACAGCATTAAGAAGGCTTACCGGAAATTAGCTCTTAAATATCATCCGGATCGCAATCCCGACAATCCTGAAGCAGAAGACAAATTTAAGGAGGCCGCTGAAGCCTATGAAGTGCTGAGTGACGCTGACAAGCGTGCCAGATATGATCGATATGGTCATGCCGGTGTCAGCAATGGTGGAGGTGGATTCAGAGGTGATGGGATGACAATGGACGATATTTTCAGCCAGTTTGGAGATATTTTCGGTGAGTCAGGAAGTCCATTTGATACATTTTTTGGTCGCAGTTCCGGCGGACGCAGACAACGCGGAGAGCGAGGAAGCAATATCCGTATCAAAGTCTCTCTGTCAATGGAAGAGATTGCTTCCGGTGTGAAGAAGAAAATCAAGGTTAAGAAAGATATTAACTGCTCAACTTGCGGAGGTAGTGGTGCGAAAAATGCTTCAGCGAAAAAGACCTGTTCGACATGTGGTGGAGCGGGTATGGTGCGACAAGTGCGGAATACCTTTCTAGGTACTATGCAGACCACCTCAGCTTGTCCGAGTTGTGGTGGATCGGGTGAGATGATCACCGATAAATGCAATACCTGCCACGGTCAAGGGACAGAACACTCATCTGAAACAATTGAATTCGATATTCCGGCGGGTGTGGAAAATGGCATGCAGCTCTCATTGCGTGGTAAAGGAAATGCTGGAAAACGAGGTGGGCCCAATGGTGATTTGCTTGTGATCGTTGAAGAGCGCTCCCATGAATTTCTAAAAAGAGATGGTCAAAATTTATTATTCGATTTATACTTGAATTTTGCCGATGCTGCGCTTGGAACACAAATAGAAGTCCCCACTTTATCGGGAAAAGTAAAAATAAAAATTCCTTCGGGCACGCAATCCGGAAAAATATTTAGGCTAAAAAATAAAGGACTTCCTTCAGTTCAGAGCTATGGGTCCGGTGACCAATTAATTTATGTTAATATCTGGACACCCAAAAAATTGTCGAGTAAAGAAAAATCCTTACTGGAAGAATTGCGGAATATGC
This sequence comes from Saprospiraceae bacterium, assembly GCA_965249735.1. Classification (GTDB taxonomy): domain Bacteria; phylum Bacteroidota; class Bacteroidia; order Chitinophagales; family Saprospiraceae; genus JANQSS01. Next base: position 270,496 of record CBDFMS010000024.1, read on the forward strand.
CAAATCTTCAACCTAAGCCATCAAAATCGGAAAAGGGATTTTTTGAAAAAATGAAAGATTATTTCAATAATTAATGGTTCCATCTAAGCTGTGCTTCTTATTTAATATTCCTTCATTGATACGATTAAATCAAATTGTATTGCTAGATTTGAATTCATGAGTCGATATGATTTCAGACACATCGGTATGGGGTATATGGCGATATTTTCCATACTATTGTTCACTGCTTGTAGTGATAGACCAATTTATAACGAAGCCATAAAGCTCAATGGGCAATGGGATGCTACCGACTCGATTGTCTTTCATATGCCGGCTCCGGATACCACTTCAGTCTATGAAATAGCATTAAACATTACTCACAAAGACGCGTATCCATTTCAGAATATTTACATAAAAATATACACACTTTTTCCTTCCGGCCGACGGACAAGTAATTTATTGAATATTGATTTGGGAAATAAATCCGGGCAATGGTATGGAACGAAGAGCCGGGGTCGCTATCTACTCTCAGTGCCTATTCGGTCCAATTTTTCATTTACAGAAACAGGTACCTACGAACTGACCATGGTACAATTTACACGTCGGGATCAACTTGCCGGAGTCGACGGAGTCGAGCTAGAATTATGGAATTCTACGGGTGGTTAAGAGTCAGTGACGGGATTTTTATAACCCTTTATTCTTTAGCCTGAGGACTCCAGGCTAAAGCCTGAATCTTTGCTACTTTTATCAAATGGAATTTGAAAACAGAGACCTCAGAATACTTGACGGTGCATTGACAAAACTCAAGGCAGGTTTCGATAGATTTCCCGATACACTTAACGCCGATAATGAAAGCCTGATTTCTAAAACGCTGGGTGAAGTAGCTGATCGCTTGCACAACAATTACCCATATTTTCAACCAAATTATGCGGGACAGATGCTTAAACCCCCGCATGCGATTGCCCGACTGGCATACATGCTCGCATTGTATATCAATCCTAATAATCACGCATTGGATGGAAGCAAGGCCAGTTCGCCTATGGAGATGGAATGTATCGACAAGCTGGCGTTGATGTTTGGCTGGAAAGAGTGTCTCGGACATTTAACTAGTAGTGGCACTATAGCAAACCTGGAGGCGCTATGGATTGCCGGGCAAGCACGTCCCGACAAACTTATTGTCGCTTCTGAGTTGGCGCATTACACGCATCAACGAATTTCGTCTGTGCTTGGGCTTTCATTTCAACAAATGACTGCCACGAATAAAGGCAAAATGGACTTGAAGGCATTGGAAAGATTGCTGAGTACAGGCCGGGTAGGAACAGTCGTGGTAACACTGGGCACTACCGGAATTGGAACCCTGGATCCCTTGACCGACATATTAGCGCTTCGTGAAAAGTACGATTTCAGAATACATGTCGATGCCGCTTATGGAGGGTATTTTATCTTGGCAGGCACCTTGTCAAAATGGGCATCGAAACAATTTCAGGCAATTTCCCATGTGGATAGTATTGTGGTAGACCCGCACAAACATGGACTCCAACCCTATGGATGTGGTTGCATACTTTTCAAGGATCCGGCAACCGGCTTGTTTTATAAACACGATTCACCTTACAACTATTTCACATCTGAAGAATTGCATCTGGGAGAAATAAGTCTTGAATGTTCCCGAGCTGGAGCCGCAGCAGTTGCCTTATGGGCGACAATGGAGGTTTATCCACTGGAAAAAGGAAAGGCCTTTGGACAATCACTGGATAAATGTCATAAGGCGGCATTTAAGTTATATGAAAAAATTAATCAAGATGATGGTTTTATAATCTTGTTGGAACCCGAAATAGATATTGTTGTGTGGGGTGTTTATGCCAGCTCTTTGAGTGAAATGAGTAAAAAGGCTCAAATTATTTTTGAGGACACTGCACGTAAAAACCTGCATTTAGCCCTTATTAAATATCCTGCCAAATTATTGCCGGATCATTGGAAACATATTCAATTTGATCAGGAATATGTTACATGTTTGCGCTCGTGCCTGATGAAAGCTGAACATTTAGATTATGTTGATAAATTGTGGGACCAAATTCGAAATTTATAACGGAATCCGTAAGATCTTTTAGTTTTGAACGCTATTAAATCCAATATATATCAAGCGCTTCATACTCGTATAGATGAACGCATTGTCAGCATTAGAAACGCATTGGAATCTGTCATAGACGCCAGAAATAATGAATCCAAAAGCAGTGTTGGTGATAAATATGAAACGGGTCGGGCGATGATGCAGATGGAAGAGGATAGATTGAACGGACAGCTTCAACAGAATATCAATCTAAAAAATCAACTTTCCCAACTCGACATAAAGAAATCGCATGAGCACGTAGAAAGCGGCAGTTTGGTCTATACAAATGCAGCGGTTTATTTTATCGGTGTTGGTTTAGGAAAAATAAAAATGACTAATGTTGAGATTTACGCTATTTCTGCAAAATCCCCAATTGGAATTGCCTTACATGGAAAAAAAGAAGGAGACGTTGTTCTTTTTCAGAAAAAAGAAATGATTATTAAAAAAATTAACTAATTGTTGGAATTAAATATCGAAATTTATTCAACGATCATCAATTTTGCAAACTTTAGCATGATGCGTCTTTGAGGATTTTCGATTTCATCAAATACGATGGTCGCTACTTTACTGTGATTGGCCCCATCGATTTGCTTCACACTACCATCGCCAAATTTCATATGTCGCACCCGCTGACCTTCCATGATTCTGCTCGGAGGTGAAACGATAAAATTGTCGAGATCGACTTTGGGTAGCTTTTGATTTATTTTTTTAATCACACCACCCCGTAAAGCAGCAGGTGTAGGTCCTGATGTTCGGACGATGTGGGCGCTTGTATCTTCCAGCCGGGTTTCATCAATCTCATCGATAAAGCGACTGACTTCATTCGAGCGAAATTGTCCATATTGATACCGACTATTGGCATAGGATAGCGTTAGGAATTCTTCTGCACGTGTGATGGCGACATAGAATAATCGACGCTCTTCATCGATGCCATCCTGAGAATCCATTGACATGAATGAAGGAAATAAATTTTCCTCCAGCCCGACGACAAAAATGGCTCTGTATTCCAACCCTTTGGCTGCATGGACAGACATAAGTGTGACATAGTTGTCATCCTCAATATCTGTATCAAAGTCGGTGAGCAGGGCAATATTTTGAAGATACGCTGCCAGTGATCGATCATTGGATTCTTCATCTATGGCTTCATCGGATTCCGCGAATTCCTGAACGCCGTCAAGCAAGGCCGACAGGTTTTCCATGCGTGTCATGCCTTCCAGCGAATTATCTGCACCGTACATGTTCTGAAGTCCCGACTGCTTAAATAAGAACAAAACGGATTCATAGGCATTGTGAGACGAGGAATAATGCTGGAATGAAACAATCATTTGTCGAAACTCCGTCATCAATTTTTTGGCCCGGGTAGGCAGGGGCGCATCCTCTATAGCAGCGAGACCAGAACGACTATGGTTTTGGGCATAGGTCATTAATCTTTCGATGGATGTTTTACCAATTCCTCTTCGGGGATTCGTCAGCGCACGTTTTAGTGCTTCATCATCATTTGGATTTACCGTAATACGCATAAATGCTAATAAATCCTTGACTTCCTTGCGTTGGTAGAATGACAACCCACCGAAAATGCGATAATTGATATTTTGACGGCGCAGATATTCTTCAAATATTCTGGATTGTGCATTCGTCCTGTATAACACAGCAATTGTGCTGTTGGCCAGGTGATTTCGGTTTTTTAATTCGACAATAGAAGAGACGACTTTTCGCCCTTCTTCCGAATCACTTAATGCACGAATTATTTTAATTTTATTTCCTTCTTTTTTTTCTGTCCAGATTTCTTTTTTTATCTGACGTTTATTGAATGTAATTACATCATTCGCTGCATTGACAATATGATCAGTTGATCGGTAATTTTGTTCAAGTTTAAATACCCTTGTAGCTGGAAAGTCTTTTTGAAACTGAAGTATATTTTCGATTGTCGCACCCCTAAACGAATAGATACTTTGTGCATCGTCACCAACGATGCAAATATTTTCGGGACTTTGATCAAATTTGGCGAGGAGTTTTATAATAGAATATTGCAAATAATTTGTATCCTGGAATTCGTCCACAAGTACAAAGGCAAATTGTCGTCTGTATTTTTCGACGACATTGTCGGGGTTGTGATAAAGGAGTTTGAACATATTTAATAATAAATCATCAAAATCCATAGCGCCGTTTTGTTCCAGTCGCTTGACGTATCGCTCATAAATTTTATGCGTCATCGGTCGCCGTTGAAAGCGATCCTGCTCCATTAGTTCAGGATTGTCTGAATGAGCTTTGAATGTGATCAAATTACTCTTGGCAGACGAGATACGGTTACGAACAGCACTGGGATTGTACACTTTTTTGTCCAGGCCCAGTTCTTTGATAATATCGGATATCACGCTCTTGGTGTCGTCTGTGTCGTAGATAGTGAAACTACCGGGATAACCTATTTTTGGTGCTTCTACACGAAGTATTCGCGCAAAAATTGAATGGAAAGTGCCGGCCCACACTTTGTTGGCATCACTGCCGACGACCTTTTCAATGCGCAGCTTCATTTCCCTGGCCGCTTTATTAGTAAATGTGAGTGCGAGAATTTGCCAGGGTAAAACACCGGACTGAATTAAATAGGCAATGCGATAAGTAAGTACGCGTGTTTTACCTGACCCCGGTCCGGCAATTACCATGACAGGACCATCGATACATGTGACAGCCTCGTGCTGAGGTTTATTAAGTGTTTGCAAATATTCCATGAACAATCGAGTGTTTCGAGCACGCAAAGATAGGTTGATGATTTCGGCTATTGGCAGCGTTAATAAAGTTTTATTCACATTATGACTGGATTGCCATATCTCAAGTGAATGGCTATGGATTTGTATCCGATTTAATTTTTCATTTGACAATATTCTTCAACTGATCAAGTCGATCAACATGATCGCCTCACAACTAAAGAAATAAGTTAAGTGGAATCTTCATTCTGATGGATATCATCTATCTCGTTTTTTATCATCTTTGGCGTCGAATATGAGTTACCGAAAGAAAATAGCACATTGGGAAGGGTTTGCCAAAACCGATCCACTTTGGTCCATACTCACAGATCCGGATAAGAAACAAGGAAAATGGGATGTAGAAGAGTTTTTTCAAACCGGTGCTGATGAAATAAAATCCATTTTTGGTTTACTCCAATCAGAATCCTGGATGCCAGCTATCTATGATAAGGCACTCGATTTTGGTTGTGGTGTTGGCCGTTTGACGCGAGCCCTTTCCCCGCATTTCAAATTATCGATAGGTGTTGATGCATCCGCTGAGATGATCCGCATGGCAAAGCAATACCATGCCGGTCGAGAAGCGATGCAATTTCTAGTGAATGATACCGACAATCTGTCTATTATTCCGGATGAGTCTGTTTCGTTTGTTTATAGCACCATTGTCTTACAGCACATTCCAACAGAGCAGTCATATCAATTCATTGCTGAATTTTGTCGAATTCTACAAAAAGGGGGAACCATAGTTTTTCAATTACCGACCGATGATCGCCGGCAACTCAGCTTATTACAAAAATTTCGTGTCTGGCTCAAACCCCGGGAGCGCCTTGCAAATATGGGACTTTGGAAAAAGTACCACATGGATATGAACGTGTATGATGAAAAGCGTATCAATGGCATCATTTCATCACATAAATGTACAATCGTCGGTCAGCGGCTGACCAATCACACCGATGTTTCATTCAATGGAGAAGTTAGATTTCTGGATGCAAAAGAAGCGACTGACTTTGTCAGCACACTTTACATTGTACGAAAATGATTGGAGCGTAAACAAGCCCATCTACCTGTCTCATGTACTGTTATATGAACTAAATACGTTATATTTGAATCAACAAAGAAGCACTGCCAGGGCTGTCGGAAGACCAGTAAACCAATCTGATGATTTTGTAATGCTAATAAACCTACGCATTATTTCCTTCTGATGGCTTTGGCGTTTTTACTATCGTATTGGCGGTCAATTCCCGATTCAAATTTCTGTTCTTATAGATATCCTTAGCCATAAATAGGGCGTTGAGGAAGGACTGGTGGTTGGCAATACCTTTACCTGCCACATCGAAGGCGGTGCCATGATCAGGAGATGTACGAATGAGTGATAACCCGGCTGTGACGTTCACACCACGCCCTTGAGCCAGGGTCTTGAACGGGATCAAACCCTGATCGTGATACATGGCCAGAATACCATCATATTTTGAATAATTGCCTGAGGCAAAAAAGCCATCAGCTGAGAAAGGTCCCAGTGCCATAATACCCTTTTTCTTCGCCTCAATGACTGCTGGTCTTATAATTTCGTTTTCTTCATGCCCGATTGCTCCGTTGTCTCCGGCATGTGGGTTGAGCCCAAGTATGGCAATGGTGGGTCGATCGATACCAAAGTCTTCTTTGAGCGCTGTATTGAATTTGTTCAGGCGTTCGCTGATTCGATCTTTTGTGATTTCTGCTGCAACTTCCGACAAAGGAATATGTCCTGTCACGATAGAGACGCGCAACTGATCAGTGGCCATGACCATCAACGGATTGGCGTCATAGTTTGCGCCAAAATATTCAGTGTGGCCAGGGTATTCAAATCCCGCCACTTTAAGGTTGTTTTTATCTACAGGAGCCGTGACGATACAGTCGATAAGCCCTTTTTTGTGATCGTTGACGGCTTGGTTCAGGGCAATGATCGGATATTTGCCGATCGAATTGTCCGACTGACCGATATTCAAGTTGATCGATTCCTGCCAACAGTTGACAACATTGATCTTGTCGTACGAAAGCCGATCAGCTGAGCGTAAGTTGTGAAACTGAAAATTGGTGTCCTCAAGGATATTTTTATGATAGGAGACCACTTTACCTGACCCATAAATAATCGGGATGAAATGATCGAGAATGATAGGATTTTGCAGGGCTTTTAGCGCTACTTCAAGGCCTACACCATTCAAATCACCTATAGTAATCCCTATTCTAAGCTTATTCTTCATCAATTTCTGTTGAAATACGTTATAAAATACACCAGAAAGGCCGCAAATTAAGCAAATTTGTGTTCGCCTTTATCAAAGAAGTCTTGAAAGCCAGAAAGTCATATGGACAACATTTCCTCGTACGACCTGAAATCGCAGAGCGTATAGCATCCTATGTTGAAGATTTCAGTGATGTGGATTTTATCCTCGAGGTGGGTCCGGGTCTCGGAGCACTCACAAAACACCTGGTAGACTATTCAAAACCCATCGTAGCTATCGAGGCAGACAAAAATTTAATTCCCATTCTATATAATAATTTTGGAAACCACCCGAATCTGAAATTGGTCCATGCGAATTATCTCTCTTATGATGTGCAGGCAGAGTTTCCGAAGCAAAACTTCATCGTCATTGGTAATTTCCCCTATAATATTTCAAGTCAGATCGTTTTTAGTTTAATTCCTTATCGGGAGCAATGTCCGGCACTTATCGGCATGTTTCAAAAGGAACTAGCTGATCGTGTGATAGCCGGCCCCGGATCAAAGACCTATGGCGCTATTTCTGCATTGATACAGTTGTTCTATACCGGGCGTCGCATGTTCAATCTCGAACCAGGTGCATTTAACCCCCCACCGAAAGTAAAATCCTCGGTGATTATTCTCGATCGACGAAATGACACGCCTGAAGTTGATTTTAATACATACAGACGCATTGTAAAAATGGCATTTGGACAACGCCGAAAAAAAATGCGCAATACTATCGGTCATTTATATAGCGATAGCCTTGTCAAGGAACATCATTATTTTCAGGAACGTCCTGAGCAATTGGGTGTAGAAGATTTTGTTGCTCTTGTAGACATGTTAACTGTGGAGTAATTATCAGCTCTTTAGTTCTTTCTTACAATGCTCCCTTTTAATCGTTCGGGTTTACGCAATAGTTTGAAAAAAGAAGCGAGATAGGCTTTGTTGGCCTTGATGGTTTTAGCAGACATATAGGTGGCGTCATCACAATGTTTATATACTGCCTTCTCGATCGAAAGATAATAGTTGACCATGCGATAAAATTCCTTTTCGGTGACCAGGTATTTATGGAAATAGCGTACATGTACGCTTTCAATGGGCAGTGTAGGTGCCGGTGTGGCATATTCTTGTCCCACAAACCCGGAATAATCAAAATCATACGGTATCCCGACGACACGATCAATTCCCGGCAATTTTACTATTTCAAGGTTGTGCTTGTTGGCCACAGTCCAATCTGTATTGCAGATCATGTATTGGAAAAAAGCCATTTTTAAAAATGATTCTCTGTCCAATGCTCCGGCACGTACTTTACCAATTTCGATAATTTTAGCGTTTTTACGTCGGGCATATTCTTTTTCATGCTCAATCATAAAACCTACAAACTGATACTTGTCTTCATTTTCTTCAGCAAGGGTGAGGTCTATTAATTTGGCGCGCAAACAATTTGTGTCAATTAAACTATAAAGTGTATACAGGAAATATTCTTTATAGAGATAATTGGCACTTGTATTTCTATTGTTGCATGGAAGTACCAATTTGAGTTTATCGATTTTTTGAAAACCGAGTGAATCCAGAACTGATTTAGAAAAGTCAATTTTAACAGGAGGAAACCAGCAGACTTTTTTTCTCATATTTCCTCTTGATCGGATCCTGCAGTTTAAATCGAGGGTATTACCCCGGGCTTGATCGCTCAAATGAAATGTTGCCGGTTGATATTTTTCGTCTTCACTTTTTTTAATTAAAGTTGAAAGATTTGTCGTTATTTTAAACCGGGGCATAGGACCAAGATTGTAAATATGATTGAAGAGACTGTTTTTATGTGGCTTGCTTTCTTCATGTAAGGCAATCCTGCTACCATCCAACTCCCCGATCGTGAATTCATTATTTTCAAGAATCAACACCTGTCCATCATACCCCAATTTAATGCTGCAGTCTATAGCGATTATTTTATCGCTTTGCATGCCTTGAATCTCTTCTAAACTCGTGTGTCCGACAATCACTTTATTCTGATCGAGTCGGCCCAAAATATCATCAATAATAATTGAGTTTGTTGCGGCCGAATCAAAATACCCTCTATACCACAAAGGCCCCTGGTCCATATACAGAAGAGACAGTACACTGTCTTTGTAAATCGAGTCTTCCGGTTGTCTGATAATTTGGTCTCTGAAGATTTCATTCATCTCGTCTATCGGATAACCTAAATCCAACAGCGTGTCTGATACACCGGCATGAACGAATAGATTTTTATTAATTGAAGTAAATACTTTATGGCTTGCAAGCCAATCTCCAAGAACACTTCCTTTTCTAAAGAATTGATCGTAGGTGGTTCTAAAATACCCGGAAGTGTAGCGATATTTTCTATGTAAATATCTCAGATCACCTTGTAGGACCATCATTTCATGATTACCGAGGAGCACATGAACTTTACCTCCTGCTTTGTGCGCTTCTTTTTGAAGATGAAAAAGAAACCATAAAATATCCAGCACCTTATCTCCCCTGTCAAAATTATCTCCGATCACCATCAAATGACCGGTTCCATATTTCCAATTATTTTCTTCACCAATTACGTGATGAGTTTTCAAGAGCTGGATGAGGATATCATACTGTCCATGGACGTCGCTAAGCGAAACAAGTTTTTCTACACCTGAATAACTTGCCTGGTTATCTGTTATAAAGCCAAGGTCTTGTAGATTGACAACCGGCAACGAATCTCTTTGGAATATAATGGCCTGATCTTTTCTGATCATGGTGTCATACCCAATGCCATGCTCTACCCATTGAATACGAAGACTATCGGCCTGATCAAATATGTAAGGTCCATCAAAGTAGTTTTTCTTGACCTGCGCATCGACAGTCATGGACATCCAAATCAGACAACATAAAAGGATACCATAACGCAGTCCTGAAATAACTTGAGCCTTGAAATTCATCAAGGCCAAGTTAATTAACTTTTTCGATGTTATAAATACCATCGGGTCGTCTTGATACAAATCAGCCTGTTCAATGAACGGAACTTCAATAATTTATTTTTTGCCTTCCTTGTTATCATATAAACTCAAAAAGTATTCGTTTGCTTCTTTTCCCCACGCTGGAGATATTTCGGTTTTTGGTTCAAACGCTTCGAATTTTTCTTTTGCGATAAGGAACAATTCTTTGGCGTTGGCCTGGCCACCACCAAAAGCCGCCGGTGTGTAGAAGATATTTTGGGCTTTTAAATAATATGGACGCGGGTTATTTGGGTCGGCAGCCATAGCTTCGTCAAATTCTTTGTAAGCCTGCATGCTGTATTTGGCTCCGTTAAGCATGGGATTAATCCAAATATGTGCCAGGGACAAATAGGCCTTTGCTGTCAACACTTCGGAATCATCTTTTGCCAATTCTTGTGCCATGGCAAGCGTTAATTTTGCTTTGTCGATATACTCCTGGATTTTTTGACCGCCATTCTCCATATCTTTTGAGGCAAGGGTGATATAGGCAATGGTAGCATAATATGCCGGCAACCATTCACCTTTTTCTACGCCTGCTATGCGCTCAAATTGATTAGCTGCCTTTTGAATTTCTTCTGAAGATAATGTGTAATTGATTTTGGTTATGCCCTCCTTCATCATCGTGATGTATTTCTCATTTTGCGCTTCTGTAGATAGCCCAAAAAACAATACGGCGAGTGTTAATAGTAAATATTTCATTTTATTTAATTGTTGTTTATTAATTATTAATCTGGTTTAACTTGTTCGTCTTTATTAAATGTTTGTCCGATCGACACAAACATGCCGATGAAAAAAAATCGTTTAGCATCGGGTTTTAGGGCAAAGGATGGATACGAGCCATTTTGATCAGGGGTAGGTGCAAAACGGTATCCAAATGTATTGTCGAAGCCGGGTAAATTGGAGATGGCTGCAAATATAACGGTAAACTGCCCCTTTATATTGGTCAGGTAGCTGGCATTCAAACTTAGATCCTGATAGGCCTTTGTTTTCGCGGCATTGAATCCCGGTTGATTCGGGTCATGATAGGGGCGTCCGCTGGCAAAAGAATAAGTCACACCCAGTGAAGTCGATATGTCATTAATCCAATGTTTGTAGACGACAGAGGTGTTGTGCATGGAAGCAAAATAAGGTGTGGCGGACGTCGGAAAATCCAGGTAATCACGCTCTGTATCAAGGTATGAATACGAGATCCAGTAGTCGCCATATGTAATCGTTTTTCGATCACGAAAGAACACATCGATACCCCGTGCATAACCATCTCCACCGTTCTGGCTCAACCATGGCATGTCTGTCGAATATGTTACAAGTTTATCGTACAATTTATAATACCCTTCAATTCTGAAAATTCTATCGTTTTTGATATGCTGAAAATTAACGATGTAATGGGTGGCATTTTCAAAATCAAGTTCATCATTGTATTTTAATAAATCATTTATCGGGGATTGATAAAATCTTCCATAGGCAAGTGAAATTTGACTTTTTAAACCGGTTTTATAGGCGAGTGATAAACGCGGGGCTAAACTCCAGGTGTCTAATAGTCCTGATCGTTCGACTCGACCACCCACCTTTGCAGCCAGTCTGCGGCTAAAATAAATATCCGCCTCAACAAATGCTGCCGAATAATTTTCGATTAAGCGCGAATTGTATTCCGTATCGTCCAGGTCCAGAAATTTTTCGTCAAATGTATTGTATAGGTGCTCGCCACCAAATGTTAAATTCACATTATCACTTAAATAATTTGTGAGTGTGAACTTTCCCTGAGCCGTCTGATCGTCGGATTTGACATAAAACAGTTCTTCGACTTCGCGATCGTCATTGGAGTAACTGAGGCCGGCCATCATGGACCAATTATCCCCAAGCGTTTCACGATATGTAGAATTGATATAAACTTTTCCACCTGTGAGTGCCAGGGTGTTTGTATTTCCAATATCGACGAGATCGGCGTATTGAAATTCCAGCCAACTACCGGAGTAATTGGTATGCATTTTAAATATTCCTGTTTCGGATGTTTTATGTCTGAAAATGGCTTGTGCCTCCATGCCCTGGAAGGGTTTCTCCCAATCCCGTTCCTGAGGTATGATATTGATGTAAGGCCCCAAATTGATATAGGTGCCGGATACTGAAAGCGATGAACGGTCCCAGGCGTGTGTATGTGACAATCCACCACCGATGGACATAAGCGATATGGATGTAGAAGTCTCTTCCGCTAAATCCACACTATTGAGAATCAATGCCGACGAGAGTGCCTGACCATATTCAGCCGAATATCCACCAGTGCTAAAGAGTGTTCCTTTAAACAAAAAAGGAGAAAATCGTCCGCGAGAAGGAACATCCGGTACCGTCGTGGTATAAGGATTTTGCACGCGCAGACCATCGATAAAGGTGCGTGTTTCCGATGCAGCGCCGCCTCGAACAAAAAGTTGTCCTGTTTCACCGACTTTTTGGGTTCCCGGGAGCGTATTCAAAGCACCGGCTATGTCGGCCATGGCTCCGGCCGTCGTTACAATGTCTAATGAACTGAGCACAACGCCTTTCTTTTCGTCACTCGCTTCGAAAGCCCCGGCTGTGATGATGATCTCTTTTAGGTTTGCCGCCGTGGGTTGGAGTTTTATATCAAAGTTCAGGGCTTCCTCGGTAAGCTCTGTTTCGATTTCAAAATCTTTAAACCCGATATAAGTCGCGCTGAGAATGTGATTTCCTTTTTCGGATGTCTCAAAAGAAAAGCTACCGTCTACACCAGAAGACGTGCCATCATAACTGCCTTTGATAAAGACATTGGCACCGATGACTTCGTGGCCGAGATCATCAATGATACTTCCTTCAATCCTGGTTTGTGCCCAGGTTGAGGCAGACAGACTCCATATAAATCCAAGGAGTAAGATTAATCGTACGTGTTTCATATGATGTATGCATCGGGTAATGAATGCCTTTCAAAGATGGTTTTTATCATCGAAATATGGTAGAAAATTTTGACAGATTGAAATGGAATACCGACGAAATAAAAAATAAAGACGCATGTCACAGGCCTTCGACAGACCGTCCAGGGTTAATTGCGCTGCGGCTTGCAAAGAAGGAAGTTGAAAAAACTATGTAGTTGTGACGCCTGACAAACCATTGGAGGGCTGTACACATTATACTTTTTCCAATTTCAGATGTGGTTTTTCTGGTAATTCAATATTAATTTGATCACCGGGTGATACGATTCCACCTTGCAAAACAATGCTCATGATTCCGGATTTTCGAATGAGGTTTCCATCTTCGTCCCGATCCAGTACGGCACTCATGAGTCCGGGTTGAAGGCCGTCAAGTTGACTGCATGGATTGCGCAATCCGGTAATTTGTATCCGGGCCTCCGGACCGAGATGGAGAATGGTTTGTAGAGGTAAGCTTAAAAAGTCGATGCCTTCAGTCGTAATATTTTCTCCCATTGCACCATGTGCTACATCGAATCCCTTATCATTCAATTCTGCGTATACTTCTGATTGGATTAAATGCACCTGGCGCAAATTGGGTTGTGTCGGATCTTTTCGCACGCGTGACCGATGTTTGATCGTCTTCCCCAAATGAGCGTCGCCTTCCACGCCAAGCCTTTCGATCAATCGAACAGCGTCCTGATTGGCTTTTATAAGTGTGTGACTGGCGCTGCGGCTGACTGCGATGACGGTTTGTTTGGAACTCATGGGCCGAAGATAAAAGGAATGTTGGGTTTGGTGAAACCTGTGGAAATGACATTGCAGTGTAAAAGTGTCATTGCATATCAAAGGAATAGTAACTGATAATTTCTTATAAACCGCCTGGTGTTTCTATTTCACAATCAGGTTTATGTGTCCCGGAGGATTGGTTAGTTCCGCTATATTTTGCAAATGGAACATATCATTCTTGTTCTTCAACGTCAAAAACGGTCTTATTAAAGTTTTCAAATTTCATCAATAATTTCGGAGACTTTGTCCATTTCTGCTAGCGTATTAAAATAGTGAGGCGATATTCTTATCACCCATTCTACTCTTTTTTTGTCAAAATCGATTATTCCCCAATTCTTATGGCTGACACTATAAATAACATGATTGCTATTTAATTGAGTTGTTATGGATTCGAGTGATTTATTGTCTTTTGTAAAAGTCAATATATTGCATTTATTTGACCCTCTGTCATATAGATTTATTCCTGAAACAGATGATAGATTCTTGCGCAATCGCATCATTAATTCCAAATTATATAACTGAATATTGTCTATACCGATTTCGTTTTGATATCTTATTGCTTCTGCTAGGCCTATTTGTAAGGCATAAGATTTTTCCCAAGTCTCAAACCTTTTTGCCGATGGTAGTATCTCAAACTGTTCTGTCTTTTGCCAGGTTGCTCCGAAACCATCAATGAAAAGAGGATAATAGCCATCATGTAAGACTCTGTCTGAAACGAATAGAAATCCGGTCCCTCTTGGTCCCCTTAAAAATTTTCTACCTGTAGCCGTTAAGAAGTCGCATTTTAAGTCCTGAACATTGACATTTAATTGTCCAATAGATTGACAGGCATCGAGTAAAAATAGTACACCTTGTTCATGGCAAATTTTCCCAATTGCTTTGACATTTTGAACTAGGCCCGAATTCGTAGGAACATGTGTAATAGCAACCAATTTGGGACGGTACCTTTCTACTAATTCTTCAAAGTTGAGTATATCTAAATCGCCATTGTCTAATGTCTTTATTCTTCTAATTTTTATACCGAATCGCTTTTGCAAAGAGATAAATTGTATGTGATTCGAAGCGTAGTCGTCATCCGATGTGAGTATCACGTCATTTCGTTCAAAGGGAATACTAGATAGAGCTTTGATATAGGAATCTGTGGCGTCATGGGTAAAGGCCAGGTTATGTGCTTTTGAATTAATCAATTGTGCGGCCTGGGCGTAAAATTCTCCTATTCTTTCAGATTGTTTTTCTGCTAGCAAGTATCCTCCATATTTTACTTCATCGTGTAAATAGGTGGTGATTTGTTCGACTACAGATTTTGACATCAAAGATGAGCCTGCGCTATTTAAAAATAGTTTGTCGTGGTAATCAGAAATATCATCTCTAATTTGTTCGATATTCATTTCTTTTTAATTTGTCAAATGGAAGATGTTTGAGAGTTGTCGACTTTACGAGTCAAAAATATCATGAATTTTATTGTGTTGTGATATTAACTTTAATCAGTTTCTTTTTTGGATAATTCATAGAAAATACTCCGAGTGAGCATTAATTAGAATCTTGAGAAATGATAGTTATTTTGCTTAAATGTAGAAAGGAGTTCGTCTAAATGACAATATAATTTATCTTTTCTATTCGGGCTAACCCCTGGATGAATGAGCAAGTGAAAACCATTCATTCCATTTGATTTTTCATAGGTGTGAATGCTTTTTAAAATATCTTCACTTGTAATATAGTTAGGCATATCAGGTGTGGAATAATCTGCATTGGAACGAGTACCTGGAGAATAACTTACAGTTGTTTGACCTAGTTCCAAGGCTATTTTTACCACTTTCTCATTGTACCATTCAAATGGTGGCATAAAATAATTGGGAAAAATATTGAATTCCTTCAACACTTTCAGGTTGTCTGCTATATCCTGTTTTATTTCCTGAGGGGAATGATTGAGGCTTTCTCTGTTAGTCCAATCACAATATAAAAGGTGTTTGTCAGAATGTGCACCTATGTAATGTCCATTATCAGCGATCGTTTTCACTAAACTTCTATGGCTTCTTACAAAATCGCCCGTTAGAAAAAAAGAGCCGGTTATATTATGTTTGTCTAATACACCTAATACATAATCAAAACCATCATCAAAGTCATGTCCGGTAAAGCATAAAAAAATTTTATTAGCTGATGTATCAGATCTGACGAGTGCTCCTTCATGATCAACTGTGTTTTGTGCCCCAAGCGTAAAGTGGATTAGAATGTACAGTAGGGTTAAAGCAGTTTTATTCATAACTTAATTTTGTTAGAATCAATAGTAATTCGGCTGAACCATCCAAAGTAGGTTCATTTGTACTGTAGTCTGCCCAATCGTCATGGTATTTAACATGTGCAGGTTGTAGATGTGCATATTCGTCGGGTTCAGACAGTTGAATTCCAATCATTTTATTATATATTGATGACCACAAAGGTCCATCAACTAAACTTCCTTTAATCGCTTCTTTTTTAATTCTCCAAAATGGCATGTGAACATCCAATGGGGTGTCACTATTTTCCGGAATTTCTGTAATCATACTTGAATTCCAGGGATTGAGGCCCAGAAGCCAATTAACATGATTTTGCATGAGCGGCTGGTATTTTTTTGACCCGGTCATTTTTTCATACAACATGCCTTGAGTTGCTACTGCCGCTACTAAATTATTCGAACACCAAATAAATAAATGTCCAACGCCATAGGGGTTTTCATCTGCTCTTTTTTGAATTTGTTCTAAATTGTGATCATAGTAAGCAATAACATTTTTTTTGTCCGTAGACGTTCCCACTTGCCATAAAGCATAATGCCCCAGATTCACAAATGGATACATTTCATAGTGGCCGGCTGTGTCACGTTCCATCCACGACCAATTTCCTATAATTTTCGAGTAAGCCCTGGCTTCTTTAAGCAAACTCTTCTTTTTGGTAATCTTAAATAGACAAGCGGCAGCCCATTCCATATCATCGGCCCAGGTGGTTTCTTCGTAGCGATAAGGCGCTCCATAACTATTGCCCTGTTGGTAGCCTTCCTGATTTTTACCCATGAGATAAAGCTCATTTGCTGCCTTTAAACACCTTTCTGCAAATACTTCATGTTCTTTGAAACTAGAAAAGACTTCATACCCTAAAGCAAGTGCGGCGGCCGATCGCCCTGCGACATTGGCTATTCCGGTCGCCTGACTTTGATACTGTGAAAGTCCCTGAGGTTTTCCGGTTGCATAATATACAGGACGAAAATTATTGGGACCCCACCCGTAGTCAGCATTTTCTTCATGCGGGAGTTTAAAACCTCGGTGGTCTCTGTCATCTGCGACTTGGTGGTATAATTCATTGGGACCTGGGTGGAGTTTTAATATCCATTCAAGACCCCATTTTGCTTCATCAAGAATATCGGGTAAATTATTAACACCTTTTAATCCTCTGGCATTGTACTCATCTTTAAAAGATGTGGGTTTCATTTGAAAAGCCATGAGTAATCGGGCTGTTGTATTACTACTGGTTATAAGATACTTTAATTGATCGCCTGCATCATGCCAACCACCTGTGGCATCGACCCGGGTAGAGTCCGGTCTTTTGCCGAAGAAACTTAATCCGTCTTTTTGATGACAAAATTCTTTGGTATACGGGTTAAAACCACAGCGCTGTGTTCTTATAAAATCAATTACATCTTCTTGCCATTTAGGATAAGCTCCGATGGTAAAAAAATGACTAACCACGCTGCTTTTTTTTAGTTCAAAGAAATAAACCCCTTCTTTTTCATATTCTGAAAAGTCAATTGTATAATAATGTGAATATGGGAACCAATGTTTTTCATGTAGGGTAGCCTTATACTCGTTCAATATCTCGCCATTTTCGTTTTTTAACAACAAGATTGGGTTTTCCAACATTTCATAACTCAATATAAGCGCGTTTTTAGGCATATTGCATGGGTAGCCCCGAAGATTAACTCTAATTTCTATGGAGGAGGCCATCGCTTGAATTGTACAAGCAAAACAGAAAAACACCACCATTATATATATTTCGATTTTTCGAATCAGATTATTCATAGTTTATACTTTGGTTTTGAATAGTCCACTTTTACAGAGCTTTTGATTAACGATGCCCAACTTCGGCTTTAGTTAAGACGAGTGTAGACATACATCGAATGTCGTTCACATTAACGGTTTTTAGTTTTTCAACAAATTTGAGCTGGTGCGTGCGAACAAGGGAGGACAAGAGGTCACGAGTTAACAGAAATCGCTGACTACCATCGGGGAGTAGATGTACTCCATTATTGCCTGTGTCCAGCTGATCAGCTATCCCAATATCTGATGTCATTCGGATGAATAAAATGCCTTCAGGTTTCAATACGCGGATTAGTTGGGCAAACATCTCGTGAAAATGTTGTGGACTTTGGGCAAAGTGCAAGACGGCGTTGCAGATTACAATGTCGAAATGGTTGTTTTTGTAAGGTAATTCTTCAAGGTTGCCCAGGATGAAGTTTTCACAGTCTTTTCCTTGTTGAGCTAGTTTGTCATGTACAAGATTTACCGCCTTTTCTTTTTGGTCGATGCCATAGACTTCAAAACCATTGTTCAGGAACCAAAAGCTATTGCGCCCGGCACCAAATCCGGCATCCAGCACAATGGAACCTGGTGTAAACCGTCCTTTTAATACCTGGTCGAGCAAGGATAGGTCCATGCCCTGAAATTCGTTGTTGAGCGTTGAAACGTCCATTGTGGAAAGGTATCAAAAAAGAAAGTACCAGAAGTCTAGCAGAATTAGTAGTGAGATGATCAGCGTACTTAACAATTACTGTTGGTGTGTATGCATGGTTCTTTAGAGCGCTGCTAATGAGGTGGTATTGATACCTGAAAAGGTGATGTTCACTAAATTTTTAAAATGCTTCGTCATCATGGTTATTATGAAATGCTTTTCTCTTTTTCCAAATTTGCTCAATTATTATCCACCCCAGCACGACAATTCCTATTCCGAGCAATTCATGGCTTCCAAAGTTGCCCGAATTTGTCGTGATGATGATTAAGGTGTGCATGGCTATTGCCGGTAAAATGGACTTGAGATCATCGGTTAATTTGCCCAGGAGAAATCCGCCTCCAATACAAATGGCGGGAAAAACAAAGATGTCGAACTGAGAACTAAATCTGAAATGCCAAATCCACCAAATCACTCCAATGAAGAGATATTTAATATTTTTATTAAGCCCTTCGAGAGCATTTTGTAAATATCTTCTCCAACCATATTCTTCTGCGAACGCATATACCGTATTGACCAGTGCATAACCAAATCCATACAACCAGTTGTTAATCCCCATGTTGTTGTTCAGTCCACTAATGGAAAAGGCTATTATTGGCAGACTTAAAATGAGCGTGTTTTTGACTTGGTTATCTCCAAATATTGTGATGCGACTAGACAAGTTTGTGTGGAACGTCAGGGTGATGATTGCTGCCACCAGGGTGCTAAAACCAGCTAATAAATAACCGGAGCCTGAGAGGAAGGTATTACCGGCAATAGATTTGAAATATGGAGACAAATAACCTTGCTGAACCGGAAAGGACAAACCAAGGGCAAGCACGATGAATAATATTATGTACTTCCACTTGATCTTCATTATATTAATTTATGCTTTTTTGATATTTATAGGATTCAATACCATCGGTGATAACAATATTATAATCTCCTTTTTTGAGTCCAAGCGCACACTTATTTTCACTGTCGCTCACTTCGTAAAGGTCAACCGGGACAGCCTGATTAATATCTTCGCCTGCTTCAAATGCCATGACCATTAATGGATAGTACAAGTCAACTCCTGTTAATTCAATATGAACTTTTTGGTTTTGGTTCGTGAAAAGCCAATGTGGTCGATTGAGTTCGTAGTGTGTATTGGAATGAAAAACGGCAATGTCAGTCCATGCATTTCCCCTGGTGAATCGAAATGGCTCATTGTTTTTATCGATGAGCACGGTTGGTCCTGTTGGCGCTATAGTTTTTTGTAGTGGATGATTAAACTTTGAATCACTTTTTTCACTGTAAACCACCTGGTTTATTGTCAAAGGATCAAGGCCGGTAAATTCCTGTAATCTTCCTGCCATTGCTTTTTCCCAGGCGTTATGTCTACCTTCCAGCGCATGGTCAAAACCACAATGGATTAAAATTTTTTCATTTTGATGTTGTTGAATAAATTGTTGAATGTTGGTGGCTTGATCAATTTCTCTTTGTTTACCATTGGCATTCGTGGTTGTTTCATACGGAAAAAGTATATACCCAATTTTCAATGCTTCTCTTGTTAAATTTCCAAATTGGGGTTCTTTTATATACCAACCCGTCTGCTGAATTGGATAATTTCTTTCGTTTAATAAACTATCTATGTACTTTCCATTTCCCAGCGCCTCAAGTCCTAAATAACGATATCCATTGTTGAATAATTCCTGAAGCAAAGTACGTGTGAAAAAACGATGATGTGAACTATGGTGTGCTTCGTTGATGATGACGATTTGGTGTGCTTTGGCTTTTTGTATGATATAGTCTTTGGCGTGAACTCTATCGTGGATGGTGTTGATCGAGTCCGATAAATGTTGTTCATAATTTGGTTCACCTGTTCCTACTGCCAAATCCCAATGCCGTAGTGCGTTTCGATAGTCTCCTTTGGAAGCGTATTCTCCGGCTGAAATTTGGTGTTTCCAGGGGACGGTATCTTTTTCAACTTGTGTTTCAATATCGTTGCTGAACTTATATTCAGACTTGAAGTTGATTTTTTCCAGGTGTCCTTTTTCATGGCAGGAAATGAACAGAAGAGACAATACAACAAAATAGAAACTATATCTCATGGAATTAATTATTTACTTGCTAAATTTTGATTGTCATTCGCCATATTTATTTCTTATCTACCTAGTCTAGGTAATTTCTTTATAATATGGTATTTCAATGCCAGTTTTATGCATTCCTTTAGCTCTGGTACGGGCAATTTGTCATCTAGTGAAAATTGAATCGCCCTGTTCTTTTCATATTTAAATGTGTCGCCGTATAGTTCTTTGAAAGTTGGAACAAGTTTACTGGTGCATTTGAAGTAAATGGCATATTGGTTTGGATTCTTCACTTTCCAGTCTATCCGAATTGTGCTTCCTTTTTTGGCTAGATAGCTGGGTTCACCCCATTTTAGTGTTTCTTCAATTTCTGCTATTGTTTCTTCTTCTATGGCGGCTTGAATTATTATTTGTCTCAGTGTTTTAAGCTTCTTTCGGATATGCTGAGGGTATCCATTAAACTTATGTTTTACGGCCTGATCACTATTGACTTTTAATTTGTCTATCATGCTATTTAGCCATTTTTCGAATTTCCAACGCCCTCTTTATGCTTTTTTTGGAGGGATGTCTTAAAGCATGCCGGATAACCCACTTCAATTCTTTAGACGAATTGTCTAGCCAATTTTCACATAGGTTTAATGCCAAATCTAAATTATCTTTTGCAATATCACCAACATGGTTTGCAACGCTTCTTCTTACATAAAGATTATCATCGTTTTTTAAGTGTTCCAGAATTTTTATTGACGGGCTAGGGTCAATGACCAATGAAGGAATCTTTTGAGCCCAGGGTAAACGCGGCCGACTTCCTTCTGAACACAGTCGTCGAACATGCGGATCTTGATCATTCATCCATTTATATAAAACGGAAAAAGTCCTGACGGGTTGATCAATAATGAATACTCTGATCGAAAACTCCGATGAAAATCGCCTTGTTAATTCATATTGAGCTTTCATCGAAATTAAAAAAGGATCAACTTTGTTATTGTAATTTTTATCCAGACCAAATTGTGCAACGAAACTAACATGTGGCAAATAGAACATTCCTGACAATCCAAGATTTACCGTGTCGGTTAACGGTGGGGTGAGCGAAGCAAGAAGTATCTCAAGTGCCCCTGAATAATTATTCGGCAAATACTTTCTTAGCACGCGTGCAATATGCATACCGCGCTCTTTAAGTGTGAGCGGGGCTAATTCAGCCAGGACTTCTGCCACAAAGTTGTATTCATCAAAGTCCTGGGAGACAAACCTCAAATTACGTGCAAGTTGCGTAACAGCCGGTTTGTCGAGGACTAATTTTAAAGGAACCCCCTTTTGTATGGAGTTTGGAGCATCCGGTAGTTTTAGCGCTGATTTCATTTTTATTATGTCTATTGTGACCATTGGGCCTATATGGGCTTAATCGTCATCGATTACAATGTCATATTTATTCAAGAGACCAACGACTTGCCTTATTGAAAATTTTGCACCTTTAATTCTGTTAATCTCGGGGTCAATTGAATAATTAACTGAAGACCTAAAATCGGCCTTTTCTAAATTGGTATATTCAAACTTTGCATTAAGCAAGTTGCATCGATCGAATTTAATATTTATCAATTCTGATTCGGTGAAATCGACATGTTCCAATTGAGATTCGCAAAATGAGATTCGCTTAAGTTTCATTTGATAAAATGTACAAAAGTTCATTATGCAGTCATTAAATTCTCCTAAGAATCCCAGGGAATTACACGTTTCGAAAGGAAGACCCAGCATTTTACAATTATGGAATTTAACGTCTTGAAATGAGGCATTTTCAATTTTGCTATTGCTCAAATCACAATTAAAGAATTCACAATCAACAAATCGCATGTTCGAGAGGTCGGAATTATAAAAATTACAATTTTTGAATTGGCAATGGTAATACTCACCCAGTAATAATGGTACCTGAGAATAGTCTTTGTCATCAATTTGTAATGTCTCAATATACTCCATCTGTTCTGTGTTGTGACTTCTAACCCTTACTTGTCGAATTAAATGCGTGACTTTGCCCTAAGATAAGGTCTGTAAGTCGAATAGTTATTCGTGATATTAAGAGGATGATCTTTCGGAAGATGCCTTGATTAGGTTTGTTGACAAGTCACATGGTTGCCATCTGTCTAACTGATTTTACCAGGATATAAAATCTGCCAATGAATAGATTTTCCTTAAATCCAAATCAGGTTGACAGACTATTGTTCTGACTTTATTTTGCGTTTAATGTTTTCTAAATTCTCTTGGAATAATTCGAGATCTCTATCCTCATTATTTTTTGCCAGATCGACAGCTTTTTGATAATTTTTGAGAGAAGATTCTAAATCTCCGTTCGTCAATAATGATTCGGCATAGCTATCAAACACATTGGCCGAATTTGGATAAAGGAGGGTATTTGCGTGAAATATCGCCTCGGCTATTTTGGGTTTTTTATGACCCATTAAATAGTCGTATCCAAGCATATTAATATCTCCTTCGCCAAAGAGCTGCGCCTTCTGACATGCTGTTAGCTTCAGATAAATTTCCTCCACGCTCTTTCCGACCGTATATTGGTCTAAGCTGGTATTCAAATCCATAAACAAACTGGTATACTTTTCTTTCGTTTTATTCCTGTATTCTTCTGCAGCTTCTTTTGCCAATTCATGAGCCTTATTTAAGCTTTCTTCGACCGATGTTTCGACTTCAGGGATAACACCAACGCCTTCCCAATTGGTCTTGGTAATTGGATTGATTGCTTTACCGGTTGGAATATTAACAGTCAAATCTTCATTGATTGGCCTGCTGCCACCGGGATTTGCCCCGCCACCCGAAGTTTGTCCAACTAAAGTTGCTCTTTTTCGGGTTTGCATATTGTATGAAAATTCTTCAGCTCCGGAAAATGTTCTGCTACTTGTAATTACAAAAAGGGGGACATCAGGCATTTTGATTCCTCCGACTTCATCAAGTGTCCAATAGTCGATTGTTCGATTTCCTTCTCTATAGTAAAGACTATTTAAATGCACTTTCTGGTCAAAGAAATAGCTACATAAGTACTGCACCATATCAGGACTTCCGCCCCCATTTTTACTTAAGTCGATAATCACGGCATCAGTCCTGGACATCAATTTCATATAAGCATCGGCGACGGCTTTGCCACTTTCGATTCCTGCAAAATTTCTTAGATCCAAATACCCAACATTACCTTCCATAATTTTGACAGTACTAAATCCCGAATTTGATCTTCTTGAACGATTCATTTGGTCGAGGCGTTCTTCAATCATTCTCTGAGGAGAATTAACCGGTGCCTCATAAGATCGATTGACCCAAATGCGCATATGTTTGTCCTTGTTAATCGCTTGAACTGACTCGGTTAATGCCGCAGCAAACGACGCATTATTTTCAAACTGATCAAAATGGCCTTCATTTAATTGCGTTATCAAATGACTTTCGGTTGCTTTGGCGACTTCAGGAAATACGTAGAAGTCATTCATTAATTGCGAAAGCCGGTGGATTGCTTGTTCTTTATATGATTTGGTTATTGATTCATCCTGCCCTATACACACATTTAAATGAAGGAATAGCATGATGAGGAGAAATGACAGTCGGAAAATGGTTTTCATTATTTTAGGTTTGATGAAGCTCAAATATAACTGGATAAGAGACTATCTCATTGTAAAGGTCGAGGTAGTTAAGATGAAAAATTCGGCACACCACCAATTGTGATTGGATTCAGTTCTACTTTTTAGTGTCATTGAGCTATTGCTCGACATATTTTTTAAAAGCAGTCATGTACTTCAGCGATTGTTTTTTGAACATACCTTTCATGAACACTCCCATAATTTTCATAAAACCTTTTAACTCAAAGTAACTGTTGTTGATTTGCTTTACACTGTTGTCTGATAATGCTTCGAATTGCATCTCCACCTCATTGTAACCCATCGGACTTTCATAGGCAAACTTGATTTGATTGGGCAAGTTTTGTTCCAATATGGTCTCAGCGATAACCATTTCTTTGTTCTTATGTAAGAAATGAAAATTCGTTTTGGCACCAACTTCATGCGGATTACCAGATAGACGCTCAATTCTTTGTAAGCCCTCCATCCAATGCTTCACTCCCTCTTCATCCTTGAATTTTTCAATGACTTCAGCCAATGGCTTGTTAATTGTGTTTGATATTGTGTATTTCATGATTGATTAATATAAGTGGATAAAATAATAAATTTTTACGTTATTTTTTCTTTCCAATCAATAAAATGGAATCATCCGCTTCGAATTCCAAATAGTTTTCCAATGAAAGAATCTCAAAATAAGGCGTAAAAATCATTTTGAGATCAATTTTACTGTGGTAGTTCACAAAAAGACCTTTAAAGACTTCTGAGCCCGATCCCTTCCAAAAAGAATGGCAAATGATTCCATGAGGATTTAATATCTCGTATTGCCTTCGGATGGAAGATGCTAGTTCTTTATTTGTAAGATGGTGCAAGACTTTGTTGGAGTAAATACCATCAAATCGCGTGTTGGTTAGCAGACTCGTGGCATCCAGTGGTATGAAATCACCATTTGGATTATCATGTTTCAAATGAGTTAAAAATTCGGTAGAATTATCAGACCCTGTGACGGTATATGATTCGTTCAATATCTTCCAATCAGTTCCGGGGCCGGAACCGATTTCCAACACATTTGAATTGGGTGATAGAAAATGATTGAGTTTATCAATCAATTGTTTTCCTGAAACATCCTGAGCCATGCGAATATATTCTTCGACAGATGCCTTGGTTTTATAATATGCTCCTTCCATTTTCATATAGGCGTTACGACGCTCTAAATAATCAACAATAAATTCCCAGGTTAAAACAAAATACAAACTGGAGTTGGGGCCTCAATTTGAGCGACATATGTTAAGAGGCCGGTTGATTTAGTCCGTTTAAATGAAACAATATTATTTGTATGCTGATTCGCAACCAGCAGATATTCTTCATCAGGAGAAAGTGAGAAATTACGTGGCCCATCACCCCTGGTGAGCTCGTGGCTGAGCAGCTTTAAGGACCCATCTTGATTATCAACATTAAAAATGGCGATGGAGTTATGTCCTCGATTGGAAACATACAAGAAATTCCCATTCGAAGAGATTCCAATATCGGCACAGGTATTTGGTTCGGAAAATCCGGCTGGTAAAGTTGAAATAGAAAAACGCTGTATGTATTCTTGATTACCTGTTTTGTTAACCATGACAACGGTACAATCAAGCTCGTTAACAACGTAAATCCAACTACCATTTGGGTGAAAAGCCAAATGGCGTGGTCCGGCCCCGGGTTTCATGGTTAATTTATTAGGATTGGATGGTATAAGTTTTTGATGCACTGTGTCTAAATGAGAAAACCATAGCTGGTTCGTCCCGAGGTCAACCGAGACAACTATATTATTAGTTGGATTGAACCATGCTGAATGTGCATGAGGTGCTTCTTGCCGTTCTGTTGTCCCGCTTCCGCTATGTTGTTGTACGTCCAGCAGAGGGGTTAATTCACCTTGTGGATTCAATCTCAACAAACCTACGTTTCCTCCGGTATAGTTAGCTGTTAACACAAAGCCGGATTTATCAATTGACACAAAGCATGGATGAGCACCACCCGATGTGCTCCGACTAATTAACGTAAGACTATCATCAGTAATTGAAAACGATTCAATTGTACCTTCATTTTCTTCATTGATTTCATTGACGGCCAATAAAAATTGTTTATCAGCATTCATTGCTAAATACGATGGATTCACAGATTTGACTGCCAATCCAATACGCTTCAAAAGGCCATCTTTCTGCAGTGCGTATTTATAGATCCCCTGACTTTCCATATCGGTATATGTACCTACAAAAAAGGAGTAATTGCCGTCATCTTCTAATAACTCGCTATGGTTTGATTTACATCCACAAAAAATGAGGAGAATTATGAAAACTATATTAAATTTCATAAACCTGTTTGTTAGTACTTAGATGGAGTTATGTTTTCAAAATTTAATTGAATCTTAATGTTGGATGAACAGAGTGAATTAGTAGTGTTGGTTAATTATTATTGATTTCTATCATGATGCACAACAGAGGTGTCGTTATCCTGTCGGAGTGTATGTAGGTATGACTTACTTCCTTTTTTTCGTGCCGTTGTTCTGGTCACTTTGTATTGAAATGGAACTATTTTCAGTATATGAATCTATGTCTTGATCCGTCACAGCTTGAACCACGGCTTGATTCGGGATATTAATTTGTTTTTGTTGATACGGTTGACCTTGAATTGGTTCACCTATGGTCACCACCTGCATACCTTGTTCCAATAATTCGGATTTTATTTCATGAACCAGCCCATATGCCTGAGCTTGTTTCGGACTTAACGTCGTTCTATTATGCATGTCCGAATCAATTTCATCTGCTGTTTTTTTCGTCGTATCAGCAATCACTGCAGCTATATTTTTTTGATCTATTTGAAGGCTTTTTAAATATTCTTCAATTTGTTTTTCATCCATTGTGAGTTTTCCGTTAATATTGAATTTAACGCTGTGAATAAGAAATCTGGAATGTGGAACGGTATATCTTCGAGTCCCGGCTGAAAAGATCACCACGCCAATGGAGTCAACACTACCAAAATTATATGTGTCTACATCTATCGGTAGACCTTTCAAAAAGTTATATATCGAAAGTCCGTGAAATACTGAACCACCGGGTGTTGACAACAACAACCGAATTTTCGTTGTTCCCTGGGCCAATAGATTGTCAATGGCTTTAAAAAGTTGGTCTGTTGTCTGATTATTGACGGGCGCTAAAAATCTGATTGCTCGTTCCATATGGTATTGTTAGTTTTGAATTCATGCGTAATAGAACTGGATGACCTGGTGTGTACAGCTGTTGACTATTTGCTACAATCCATCGTCATGCTCGTGTGTTCCTTTCAATTTTGTCCATTAAGGTGTTGATATTCAACAATAGTAAGGTTTTATTATGTACTTGCTCTAAATAGACTAAAGTAATGCTTTTATGTTGAAATAGTTTAAAAGGTTGGCAGCGTAATCGGATGGATGGTCCAATTGCTGTTGGACAATAACCTTATTATCATGTGTAATTTTTAAATTATTTCCTGAGATTGTAATCCGTCCATTTATTGTTGGGATACTAATCATTCGTTTTTGGGTGAAGTGAGAGTGTGGGCTTGTCTGATGATATTCACATATTCCCCTAAATTCCTCAAATGCCCGAGTCTTGTTTGTGAAAATGTAAACTGGAACTTTTTTATTGTCGTCTATTTTTGAAATTCTAAAGTATCCGTTTTCGTATTTTTCTATTATGAAATCTCCTCGTTGATCGTTTTGGATTTTGTTTATTTCCAGGCGCAAAGTTTTGAAGGCGAATTCACCAAATCCGACATCTGCCAGATACTCTATCTGGTTGAGTTTTACTAGAATGGCCATATGGTCAAATTCTGCCCCGTAATCTCCTTTTCCGCTATCGTATACTCTTGCAGAAATTCGTTGCGCATTGAAACCAAGACGCTTAAGAAGTTCAAAAAATAACCCATTTAACTCGTAACAAAAACCACCCCTGTTTTTGACGAGGATTTTTTCATAGATATTATTTATGTCGAGTCGAATTGGATTTCCCAAATGGATATCTAAATTCTCAAAGGGAACATTCAACAGATGATGAAGTTGTAAATCATTGAGAAGGGCAATGTCAGGTGTTGTTTGCCCCTTGTACTGTATCCTGTCCAAATATTTTTCTATGTTCATTTAGATTCGTTTGCTATTCGGCATCATGATATAGTATATTCTTCAAAAATATTTTATACTAAAACGATTAAGTAACAAAGACCGATGGATATTATATAAGTTGCAACGTTTCTTATATACTAAGTTCGCGATGGTCCTTCTAATATATATTCTGAAATTTTGTTAAATCTATCAGGGTTTTAGTTGGCACGAAATTACGCATATCCTCCATTTTGCGGGATTTTGTTTGCGCGGTCAATAATTTTGAACTATTTGGGTACTTTACCCAAAGTTGTGTGCATTTAAACCTGGCCGTTGGCCGGTATTAAATGAGTGGTTCAGGCGTCCCGTTCAAAATCCAGGGGAGATTAAACTTTCTAAATATGATGGAATACACATTATTGTTGGACGAGCGTAATTCTTGCAGCGAGGCTATTTGGTAGTCAGCTGTTTTGGCCAGGCTGGAATATCCTCCATTATCCGCATCGAGCAATCGCTGAACGGGCCATGTGGTACCATCATCGTAACTGATTCTGACCCGCATCTTATTTCTGTTTGGAAGCCCCCCAATTGTAGTAGCCGGGTTTATGAAAATTAATCTCGGGGGATACGAATCATTGTATCGTATGATGCTGGCTTGACATATTGGATCTAATAATACCGCATTAGATTGCCAATCAGACCAGTTGAGACCATTATCACTGCTAGTTGAAATTTGTCTTCGTTTTTTTTCTTTCAGTAAACCAAGGGAGGCGCGATCATTTCTAAGTATATCACCATTACAAAGTTGAACGATTGTTCCTTCACTGGTGCCCGGGGTGATCAATTGATAAGTCCAGGTAGATCCGTGATTATCACTAATGATGTTTCTTCCAATAGCTGGTATAATTAGTCTACCTTTTTTGTTTCCATGACGTAATTGAATTCCGTTACCCGGCCCAATTGCATCCCAGGTATAGGATTCGGGAAGCAATTCTGATGTCCTGTTTTTTAAATCATTCCACGTTAGCCCATCATCATAGCTTACATTGTAGTACACTTTTCGTTCGCCCCAGTTGTCAATTGCCTCGTATCCTGGCAGCTCCTTTTGTGCGTGAAATTCATCGTTGTAGGACATGAAAATCCAGATGGCTCCAGTCTCCTCATCAACCACTGGAGTGGGATTGCCGCAGGTCCCACCATGTTTACTGAATAATAAATTTAAAGGACCCCAGTTTAATCCATTATCTGTTGATCGTCTGTAGACTATATCAATATCGCCAAAGTCATGGCGAGATTTTTTTCTTCCTTCACAAAATGCGATTAATGTGCCGGCATTAGTTTTAATAATGGCCGGAATGCGATACGAATGGTATCCTTCATCATCCCCACCCTGAAAAATAACTTCTTCGTGAAGTTTTTGATTTCTCTGATGAATGTCCGTACCGCCAGACCCTGTTGTGCAATAGTTTTTGATGACAGAAACATCAATTGAATTTTGAGTTTGAATGTCAATATCAGGTCTGTTTACTTCATTAATGTTCTTCGAGTTATTGCAAGAAATAAGTGCAAGAATGAACATAAATACGTATGCTTTTGCTTTCATAATTTTTATTCTAATTTTCCTATCCTTGATTGAGCACTCCCTCAAAAACATAGACGTATGCCAGTTTTTTGTCATCGGTACACGAGTCTCTTACGTCAATTGAGCCCTGCCAATATGAAACATCTTTTTGATCAACAACCAGATAAGTGGTGTCATACAACGCATTTATGTAAGGGATTGAATCTCCTGTTTCATAACAAAATTGGGGAAGCCAGTGCTTGCTTGATTCACGGTGATATATTGGTACGGAATCAAAGATTTTCATGCTGTATCGGGAGGAATCAAAAACAATAAAGCAGTCTGTCGGTGGTGTTAAGTTGTACTGAGTTATATCACCTATGTAATCAACGGGATCTGTCAAATGAACTACTTTTTCAGGAATAATGATGTCATGATCGCCACAAGACAGGATAGTGCAACCTAAAACCATCAGAAATAAAAGCCGAACCACTGTATCGATTATCCTTTTCATCTTTCCTTTTCCTAATGCAATTATTTGATTCAGCGTTAAGTTATTCAAATTGCAATCTAGTAATTTTCAATGAAGTTTGTTGCAACACCTCCTGTTTTGGTTACGGCGTGCGTGTAATGTTGCTGGAACTTTAATAAAACACCTGGAACATGGTGGTGTCATGCATTTCGAGTGTGAACTGATTGTTGATATTAACCTCCTATCTGGTTTGGGCGAGTTGTAATATTTGAATACTGAAAGCTGTACAATATAGAACTGTGCCTTATCTTTAAGTCGAGAGATGTAAGTTGATTGGACTGAACTCGTAATTAAACACCTACCTATTGAAAGATAATATTTTAACAATTACCACTGCATTAGTTGTCTTCCTTTTCACAACAATATCCAATGCAGAAGTATTTCTCGTTTCTTCCCAGCAAGAATTTGATGAGGCGCACGATAGTGCTTTGATGAACGATTCACTAATATGGGAAGCGGACACCTATTCGGATATCTATATGGATATTTCTAACGATCATCTTTTTGTTATTGCTGAGACACTGGGAAAGACCATTTTTACCGGCGCGTCAAGAGTGAACATCAGTGGTGACTATATTACTTTGCAGGGTTTTCAATTTTTGGATGGTGATATCGGTACGAGGGATGTTATAAATATTACCGGAAGTAATAATCTTATTACACAAATCAATATTCGCGCCTTTACGTCGTACAAGTATTTGAGAATACGGGAGGCAAGTCAATATGTCGATGTTACACACTGTAATTTTGAGAATAGACTCAACTTGGACGATCAAAATATCCTTTCAATTCTAGTAGATGATGTGAACCCCGGCTATCACAAAATTCAATATTGTTCGTTTAAGAATTTTGATGGCACTGGAAATGACCTTGGCATTGAACCGATTAGAATTGGCCTCAGTACCCAGGCTGATCGGATCAGTAGATCATTGGTTGAATACTGCTATTTCACACAATGCAATGGTGATGGCGAGTTAATTTCCAGTAAGGCGCGCCAAAATGTTTATCGATTTAATACATTTGAAAACAATCCAAAGGCGGAATTGGTCCTTCGTCATGGATCGGAAGTAATTGTTTATAGCAATTTCTTTTTAAATGGTAAGGGGGGCGTTCGCGTTCGTGAAGGACAAAATGATTATATCTATAATAATTATTTTTATGAGTTGGATGATCGTGCGATTTATCTTCAAAATGAGGATTCCGATCCTTTGGATAATATCAATATTGCTTTTAATACGATAGTGGATTGCTCCGAAGTAATACTCGGTGGAGATGGTCCTGATAAGCCGACAAATGTGACATTCGCCAATAATATTTTTTCGGATCCTGATGATGATCTTTTCGAAGACCCAACTGGAAATGAAATTTGGATATCCAATGTTGCAAGCGGTAGTTTAGGGATGACATTGCCGCAAAATGGTATGACAATTATAGACCCGGAATTGATAGAAAATAGCGAAGGGTTTTTTGGTTTGGCCTCTTCCAGTCCTGCTATTAATGCCGCCATGCCAGGGTATGTTTGCCTTCCACAATTTGCTGGGATTGATGATATTGATACCGAAATCCTTTTTGATCTCATGGGACAAGACCGCCCCGCATCAATTGGTGAC
Organism: Saprospiraceae bacterium; assembly: GCA_965249735.1. Lineage (GTDB taxonomy): Bacteria > Bacteroidota > Bacteroidia > Chitinophagales > Saprospiraceae > JANQSS01. The sequence goes on from CBDFMS010000024.1 coordinate 302,460, forward strand.
AAAGACCTGGGTTGTAATGAGTATCCTCACAATGTCTTGATTCAACCTATAGCCACTGAAGAGAATACCGGCCCTTCTTATAATACATCAAGTGTAAGTGGTGTAACCAACAACATGTCGATTGTTAAGGATCTTATTCATATTTTTCCCAATCCTGCTTCAGATCAAGTCAACATCACCTTTGAAATGAATGGTAGTGCCGATGTTACGATTGATATTTTGGATTTTAGAGGCATACAAGTAAGCGTGGTTGCGGAGGAAATAGGATTTGCGGGAAGTAAAACGATTACACACCAACTTGAAGACATACCGGCTGGTCTTTACACTGTTCGGGCAATCAGCTTTACTAGAGGCACGCTGACCGGTGTTATTCAAAATATAAAATTTATTAGGCTGTAGTTTTGGCCAAATTGAAACAGTAGTTTTAGCGAAGGATATTGCTTGTCTATTCAACTCATTATTGCAAAGGAGGTAACGGTGTTTGTTCGTAATAGCACTTTCAGTGCTAAATTATACAAGCTGTCCATTTGGCTTTTGGCAGGTTTGAACGTATTGGTTATTTAGGCTCAAGGCTCATCACGTAGTCATAACTCTCATCCAAATATTTTGCTACATTGTTCAGGTCTTCAAGCATTTCATCAGGTATTAATACATACCCGTGCATAATCGAATTATATGATTTGTAAATTGTCGAATTAAATTCTTCAATGTATTTTTTCTGAACCTCATTTGAAAATCGGATCCCTACCTCTCCTGCTTTATTGAACAAGGAAAACATATATCCATTTGCGGATGTATAAGCCATGGTTTTGCCTTTCCGCTCGAATCTTGGACATTTAGACACCAGGTCATCATAGATTTTGAGTTTTTCTTCCCACATAATTATTGTTTTTCAACGAATTCCTGAAATTATCTTATCTCATATTTCTTATTAAATTAGGCCAGAACGCCTTATGGACTATCAGATAGCGAAGAGGAAAATGATCTATTTATTGGTTTAAAACATGATAAACGGCCACTAATGTCTTCGCATCATTCAAGCGCCCACTTTTGATCAATTGACTAAGTTCTTCTCTGGAAAATAAATGCACCTCGATATCTTCTTCGTCGTCATGTGGATCGCCCACGGGTTTTTGTTTGGTGCTCGTGGCGGTGGCTAAAAACAAATAAATTTTTTCTGAACAAATACCTGGTGTGGTAAAAAATTCAGCAATTCCATTTAGTGATTCTACAACATAATCGGTCTCTTCTTCTACCTCCCGGATTGCTGCTGCCTGTGGCGATTCGTTTTCATCTACTTTCCCGGCTACGACTTCCAATACCCATGAGTAGCTGCCATTTGCCTCTGAGACTGGATATCGAAATTGTTCAATGAGTACATATTTATTGATGTCGATCAAATACACCATGCAGGCTGCCGCGTGACCTTTGTTTATCGACAACCTTGTGACATCATTCGACCGACTTTGATCGAAATGATCGTAATTGAGGACCACTTCTTTTATTTGAAAAAATCCATCTATAAGGGTTTTTTCATCCTTTATTTTAAAATCCATAATAACAATAGGTTATTCAATGATTATTTCACTGAAGTCAATTAATTTCTGAATTAATTAATTTTTTTCTGGAGAAAGGTGCGCAACATTCGTTCCATTTCTTCAGGTTGATCCACATGCACCCAGTGACCTGCATTTTCGATTGAAGCCAATTCTGCATTTGGAAAGAGATTCTTGATTTGATTCTCGTGAATTGAATAATCCAGATAGTTGGATTGACCACCACGCAGAAACAGACTTGGCTTGTCATACACTTCACCCTTTGGAATGGCCTGGGTATATTTCGGATAATCACGGTAGAGTGTTGTTAAATCAAATTTCCACTCAAAATGATCACCTCGACGTTTTAGGTTTTTAAGTAAGAATCTCCTCGTCCGTTCATCTGGTACCTGTGTTTTTAAATGATCGTCCGCAGCTTGTCGACTTGACAGATGATTTAGGTCCAGACTTAGGAGGGTGTTGAAGATATCCTCATGTCCTTGAATGGAGTAGGCCTGTGGCCCCATATCAACTGAGACTAATTTATCAACCAGGTCAGGGTAATGAAGCGCCAGAGTCATGGCTACTTTGGCGCCCAATGAATGACCGACAAGCCGTATTTCATACATCCAGTGATGCGTGAGAAAATCATAAACAACTTCCGCTATATGTGGAATGTCAAATGTGTCAAGACGCGGTGACCGTCCGTGATTAGGAAGATCGATAATGACGACAGAATAGTCAGAGGCAAGTTTTGCAGCCAACGATTTCCAGTTATCTGACATGCCAAACAAACCGTGGAGAATGACCACGATTTCTCCTGATCCGTATACCTTATGATGTAGATCCAAGGAAGATGTTATAAGACACTGAAGTGAACGATATCTACAAATCGCTTGAGTCGTTTTGAAATCTCATTTTGACTAAGACCTTTCAATCGTTCTATACTGAACTCTTCGACACAAAATGAGGCCATCACAGATCCGTAGATCACAGCCCGTTTCATGTTGTCCATATCGATTTCACCTGTCATCGCCATATAGCCCATGAAACCGCCTGCAAAACTATCGCCAGCTCCTGTTGGGTCATGTACTTCAGTAAGTGGAAGGGCAGGTGCAAAAAATACGCCATTGCCACCAAAGAGTAGAGCGCCATGTTCACCCTTTTTAATAATAAGATATTTTGGGCCCATGGCTAGAATGATTTTCGCAGCTTTTGCCAATGAATAGACACCTGATAGCTGGCGTGCTTCTTCATCGTTGATGGTCAAAACATCAACCTTTTCAATAACTTTTAGAAGTGCCGGTTTGGCCACGTCCATCCAAAAATTCATGGTGTCCATAGCAACAAGCTTTGGACGGTGTTCCATTTGTTCGAGGACGGAAAGCTGAATTTCAGGAGTCAGATTTCCAAGTAAGACGTAATCGGGATTTTTATATGAATCCGGTAAAACCGGATCGAAATCTTCGAGTACATTCAACTCTGTCACCAGCGTTTCACGACTGTTCATGTTGTCCAAATACTTTCCGGCCCAGTAAAAAGACTTCTTGCCTTCGATGATATCAAGACCATCGGTATTGACTCCGCGCGATCGGAGAAGTTCCAATTCCTCATTGGGAAAATCATCACCCACAATAGATACAACTTGAAGTGACTTCGTAAAATAGCTGGCAGCCCATAATCCATAAGTGGCTGCACCACCCACAACGTTCTCGGCTTTTCCACGTGGTGTATAGATCGAATCAAACGCAACTGTTCCTACAACTAAAAGATTCATTGGCTTCTTAATTTAGGCGGCAAAGGTAATGAAATCAACCTTGGTTGTAAATAGGTGAAACAGTGCATTTTAATATCCTGTTTGGCATAAGGGTACCGAATCAGCATGGTTTTTCGTTATTTGTAGCGATGACCACGCGCCTTATCAAATTGTTGCTATGCATTGGCTCTTTATTCACCACGTCCGCCATATCCGGTCAATACTATACCTACGAAGCTATTGAGTTGACGGATCAGCCGGAACAGGCAATAAACGTACTGTCAAAAGATGCCTACAATCGCCTGATCATGTGCACATCAAATGAAGTCATCGCTTATGATGGTCTCCAAAGCAGTCTGGTGTGGCGTTGTCCGTCAGATGAACATATAGTTGATTTTTATAGGCTTCCTGATACAGCTGGTCACATTGTTTTGACAGATCATAAATTGTATTCTTTGACCTTGCTGATCAATGGCCAGGATACGATAAATGAAATCAAAGAAATTGACGGCCCCATATTGATTCACACCTTTATTGATCAATATTTGATTTATCAGGACCGAAACCATAGCGTCCACCTTATCGATCTTTTCAATGCAAAACAACAAGACCTGCCCTATATTGGTGGTAGATTAAAGGCAATTAATTTGATCGATGATCACGTTGAATTATATGCCGATGTTTTATATAAATGGCATCATAAGTCTGAAAAATATACGGAACATGACATTAATATTCCGCCGGGGAAAATTATTCTTATTCCGCATGATGAATTAATTTATTTAATTTCAGAAACGGGGCAATTGTGGTCTGGGCATTCAAATAAGAATGAACAGTATTATTTAGATCGAATAGAGACACCGTCTAAAATCATAAGCGGAAAGGTGATTGATGAGATTATTTATATTGCTACCGAGCATCAAGGTTTTATTTATTACAATTTTGTTGAAAAAAAATCATCTCGGTTAGGTCAATATAATGGAAGTTGTCAAAACCATATTCGGACTTTCTATATTGAAAATGCTCGGCATATGTGGACAACAAATGGCACGGACATTTGCCTTGCTACCAATAAGTTTCCTGTCCTGGTGGACAGACAACGAGGTGTTCCGGATGAGAATATTACAGGCACTGTGAATTGGAATAATGATGTGTGGTTTAGCTCGCAGTCATCCGGACTCTATACGTTGTCAAACAATAAGATTAAACATGTTCCAATAATTAAAGAAGGTAATGAACCCAGAATTACAACTCTGACATCCAACAGCTCACGTCACTTGTTGATTGGTACAGATGGGTTCGGATTATTGCGATTGGACCAAAAGGGGAGATTCCATTATTTGGATAGTGCGACATTTTTCGATTCGCATATTTCAGCCGTTAGTACAGCGATGGAAACGGAATTGTTTATTGGAACCGCAGATAAAGGCCTTTGGTTATCAATTGCTGATAGCACGAGTCAGTGGAGTTCAAAACAATTATTTCCAAAGAGTCTTCAACAGATAGTCGACCTGGAGGCGTTGAGCAATGGGGACGTTGTCATTGCGACCGAGGGGGATATTACATATTTGGAACGCGCTCAAGGGCAACTTCGAAAATTATTCACAGCCTTAGAAGGGCAGACCATTCTGGATATCGATATGTGGGATGGGTGGGTTTATGTTGTTTTAACAAACGAAGTTGTCCGGATACCAATGCAGGCATTAGGTGATTTATCAGAACATTTCAATGAATCGACCGGATTGCAGACACAGAATAATACAAGCGTACATACGTCATCTGAGGGTGTACTTATTTCCGGACAAGGTCAATCAACATTATATCCATTCGAATTTTTTAATCAACCAAATCCAAATTCCGATCGCGTTTTGATGGATTATGAAGTGAATAAGAATACACTTACGCAATTTGGTCGCGAATCTATGATTGGGACAAATAAAGGATTGACAATAGTCGATGCCATTCGCCATTCGCTCCGGCATGGCAATCTGTTAATGAAAACAATTCAGGTTAATGAGGAAGATGTATCATATACAGAAGGAATCAGCTTTCCGGCAAGATATAATCGCTGGTATTTTGAATTTGCACTGATCGCACCCGAAGGTGCAAATAATGTGATATACAATTGGGAGTTGGTTGGAGGACAAAACGAGTTTAGAGGCCAAACTGATCAGCGATCAATTTATTTTCCCATTCTACCTTCTGATGATTACGTGCTTTCGGTCGAGGGAGTTGGAGATCATGGCAAAACGAATAAATTGAATTATTCTTTTGTTATTGCGCCTGAAATTACAGCGACCAAATGGTTTGGATATCTCAGTGTTGCAGGAGGTCTACTGGGTTTAACATTACTTCTTATTATTACTTCCCACTTGTCTTCTGCCCGCCAGCGGCGGCGAAATAGTCAATTACAATGGCAAAATGAAAAATTGGAATTGGAGCACAAAGCACTTCAATTGCAAATGAATCCCCATTTTATATTTAATGCGCTGAATAGTATCCAGGCCCTCATTGGCAAGGATGAGAAACAGGCAAAATACTATGTCGCCAAGCTTGGTAAAATGATGCGGATGACATTAAATCATTCACGATCCAAGTGGATTTTACTGAAAGATGAAATTGATTTGTTAAGTGCCTATCTCGAGCTTGAGAAACTAAATCAACCGTTTACCTATTCAATAGATAAAACATCGATTGAAGACGACATTGCAATACCACCCATGATGGTTCAACCCATAGTAGAAAATGCGGTGAAACATGGCGTACATAAAAAGCAGGGAGATGGTAATATTGTGATCACATTTGGATACGAAGGGCGAAAGATTAAATGTGTTGTTCAAGATAATGGCCCTGGTGTGCATGCAACAGATTTAGATGCAAGTGACCAGAAGACAGGCAGAAATAACCTCAGTATTTCGACACGAGTAATAAATGAACGGATGGCACTTTATGAGAAAGAGGGGGTCAAAGTGGATCCGGTGACAATTAACGAAAATTTGAATGCGGAACACGAAGGAACAATTGTTCATATTGGATTACCCTATAACAAAATGAAAGGACATGATGAATAAAATATCTGCGGTAATCATCGATGACGTTCCAACGGCAATCGAAAACCTAAAACAACTTCTTGCTGATTTTGTGGATGAAATTAAGGTTATTGGTGAAGCTGATCGTGTAGTCAGTGGAGCAAAGTTGATTCAGCAACTGGATCCTGAAATTGCTTTTCTGGATATTGAAATGCCGGATGGGACTGGATTCGATTTAATCGACTTATTGCCGGACACGAGTCAAACGCGAATAATTTTTACCACAGGATCAGAAAATTATGCAATAAAGGCATTTCGGTATGCGGCGGTAGACTACTTATTAAAACCAATCGATCCGGATGATCTTGCGAATGCTATTCAAAAAGCAAAGTCAATTTCTGTCACGGTGGGTATTGTGCAGCAGGTGCTACACAAGAAAAATAATGATGGATTGCCTTCCCGTATTGCACTCCATACGGCTGAGGAGATTATGGTGGCGGATATTGAGGATATTGTGAGGTGCCAAAGCATGGATAACTATTGTCAAATTTATTTTTCGTCAGGGAATAAAATTCTCATGTCGAAGCCCTTAAAATATTACGCAGAACTTCTGGAACCTGCTAATTTTATAAGGGTTCATCAAAGCCACCTGGTTAATGTTGAATTTATTCACTCTTTCGTCAAAAAAGAAGGTGGGTATTTATTGCTCAAGGATGACACGCAGATTCCTGTATCAGTTCGAAAACGGGCGGAATTGATGGAGCGTATTTCTTGAGTCATATTTAAATATTCCATATCCTGGAAGTAAGTTGGTCGTTCAACCCCCCGGCCCCCTTCAAAGGGGGAGCACGATGAATTTTTTGTTTTTCGTTTGAAATGTGCTGTGAAACAGATGCATTTTATATTTTTCGCATCTCTTCACCCCAACATTGTTCCCCCTTTGAAGGGGGTTAGGGGGTTGAGAACCATGAGTTAATTATTGTGTAGTGAATTTCATGTATCACCTCTAAGTCAATATTCGAAAATGGTATCCTGGAGGTATGTTGGTTGCTCAACCCCCCGGCCCCCTTCAAAGGGGGAGCTTTACGATTTATTGTTTTTAGTATGATACTTGTCGTTGATGAGTTGCTTTTTTATTTCCCACCATCTAAGCCAAGACATTGTTCCCCCTTTGAAGGGGGTTAGCGGGAAACGAGTGTGAGTGTGCGATTGGGTGTGGGTGTGTATTTAGGTTGTTCTCCTTCGAAGGGGGAGCATTACGCATTATTGTTTATAGCATAATACTTGTGGTCGACGAACGGCTTTTTAATTTATCGTAATTTTCTTCTTCAGCACATGTTGAGCTTGAACGCCTTTTATAGAATGTTTGAGTACAAGAGCCACTTGATATGTACCTGAGGGTATTCTGGATTCATTTTTATCAATAATCGCAGTAAAACCGGAACGTGCATTTTGTATCAGGGACCGAGGATACAATAGGGGGCCGGTCTCGAGATAATACGTCCCCTGATCACCCTGTAATTTTATAATTGCCGAGAGATTGTCATTAGGATTGAATTTTAGAAATACCCATCCTTGCAGCATATAATAATCGCCGGTATCTTTTTCTTTGTATTTAATAAATCGAATCGGATGATTAGGCTCCCCTCCGGAAAGATGGTCGTATAGTTTTGGAGACACCTCAATATTGGCGAGGTCATAAATTCCTTTTTTCTGAGCTTGTTCCAACGTGTTACGTATTCGTTCAGGTTTTTTTATGGGAAGATATTTTACAGAATTTGTGACTTTGTAGCCATATAGGCCGTAAGTCAGACGATTATTAAATTGTTTTAAATAATTAAGATTGTCTTCCCAACGTAATCCAAATAAAAAAATTGATAACCCAACGACCCAATAGATATAGGATGATCTTTTTTCTGAAAACTTGAGATAAACGAAATATAAAAATATGGGTAAAATAAATTGAAACAAGCGATAGCGAAATGCTGCCGTAACACCAAGACCAAGATAAGAGCGCATGGTTGCTGAAGCCAATCCTAACGCCAGGCCTAAAAGTATACCGCTAAATAAAAGAGGGTGGTCAAGGATCTTGTATCTATATCGATACCCCACTAATCCGGCAAGTGACAGAAAAACACCACCAAACAGCACACTCCAGATATAATGTTGTCCGAATGCAGATTGAAATATTGAGCCGTAAAAGACAAAGATATTTGCAATGAAGACATGTGGTGATTCAACAATATAAGCGAGTGAATTACCACCTTCATTTGCGGGTTGATAACCGTAAAAGTAAAGGACGGTGCAGAGGACAAATGTAGACCACCAAATTATGGATTGCACCCTATTGCCCCGTTTAATAAAAAATGGCAGTGCGGCCAAAAAAACCAAAAGACCGGCTCCTGAACTACACAACGAAAGAATGGCGCAAAGCGTCGCCCCGATAAAACTACGTTTACTATTTTTATTCAGCAGGTAAAATGAGGTAATAGAGAAAAAAATAGTCGGACAATAATTCAATCCGGCTGCCGGCCAATTCAATACGGCCCAACAAGGGACGGCTAATAACAAGACAAGCGGAATGAGATGTCTACGGTCAACATCAAGTGTGGTGAATATCTTATAAAGGACCCATACAATGCCGAAGTAAAAAAAGTTGATAACAAATATCAGGTGTTTAAAACTTACGGTACCAAAAATCGAATAATCAAGTAATCCGAAAAAATGAAAAACCGTCGTGCGATGCTCGTTTCGTTCCGAAAAAAGTAGTAATATTTTTTGCCATAGGTCTGTACTATTTTCGTAAGCACTTAAAAATCCGAGTACTTGATCATAATCATCGAGATGGGGAACATTGGTCGCGTACCACATCGAGGCCATAAAGCAGGCAGTAAAGAGAATAATTATTGCTACTGAAAATAAATATTTATTCATTTTGTCCATGAACGTCTTTTACACGAAGGGATAAAAATCCGGCCAGGATCATAGAAATACCACCTATTAGCAATGCATAGATTGGTTTTCCCTGGAATATGGATCCGACTAAAAATCCCAATATGGAAGCCGCAACTAGTTGCGGTATGACAATGAAAAAATTGAAAACGCCCATATAGTAGCCCATCTTTTTGACGGGTATGGCGGCGGACAACATGGCATAAGGCATGGACAAGATGCTCGCCCATGCAATACCGATGCCGATGGCCGGCAGCCATTCCAGTGTCAGAGCCGTTGGATTCTTAATCATAAAAATGAAAGCCAGGCCTACTCCACCACAAAGCAGAGCTAAAAAATGAGTAAACCGGCGACTCGATTTCGCAGCAATTACAGGTAATAAAAAAGCAACGATAGCAGCGATTAAATTATAATTCGCGAATAAATTCCCGACGTAATTTGCACCTTTATTATACAATTCAGAAGTGGTGTCCGTTGTACCCAGTAAATCAGAAGTAACTGCACCGGTGGTATAGATCCACATGGAAAACAAAGCAAACCAGGAGAAAAATTGCACCCAGGCAAGATCTTTCATGGTATTGGGCATGAAATGAATATCGTTCATCATTTGGACAAAACCACTTTTTATTTTTCCACCGAGTTGTAAGCGTCCTGAAATAAAAGCTGCCAGACCGCCTCCGCCAATTAAAACAATAGAGGCCAGGTATAATTCTTTTTTTAATCCAAAATGAAAGATTAAATAGGAGGTAATGGCGCTGAGAGCCAACGCTGTCATTCCTATTGTGAATTGTTTTTTACCCACTTGAGCATGCCATGCGGATGTTTTTTCATCTGCCACAAATTCTTCCTCTTCACCTTCGAATTCCGCAATTTCCTCAGGGCTATATTCCTTTGAACTAAAAACTGTCCAAAGTACGGTTACAATAAATGCAGCGGCGCCAATATAAAAAGCGTATTTCACCGTATCCGGGATCATCCCTTCAGCCGCTGTATTCGAGACACCCCAGGCATCGAGAAAAGTCGGAAGCTTAGAGGCCAGGTAGGCACCTGCCCCGATAAAAAAGCTCTGCATGGCGAAGCCCATGGTGCGTTGCGAATCAGGTAAGTTGTCACCGACGAAAGCACGGAAAGGTTCCATTGAGATATTGATGGATGCATCCATGATCCAGAGCATACCGGCGGCTACCCAGAGTACGGGCGAATTGGGCATATATAATAGAGCGGCCGATGCCAATAAGGCTCCGATGAAAAAAAATGGTCGGCGGCGTCCCCATTTCGGATGCCATGTACGATCACTCAAGTAGCCGATGATGGGCTGCACGATCAGACCGGTTAAAGGAGCTGCTACCCAAAGAATGGGAATATCTTCGATTTCGGCACCTAAGGTTTGAAAAATACGACTGACATTGGCATTTTGCAACGCAAATCCCATTTGGATTCCAAAAAAGCCAAAACTCATATTCCATATTTGCCAAAATGAGAGGCGAGGCTTTTGTTTCTTGCTAGTACTCATAAGTTTTACTTAATCTCTGCAAGATATGATAATCGAATAATTAATCCAGAACACTATCTTTAAGGGTATGAAAACCAGCCGACATGATTTCGGAGGTATACTTTTTGTAACGAAATTTACGTTACTGTGCAATTATTCTATATTTGTGACTCTTTATGAAACAAATTGCGTTCATATTATCTTTATTCATCTTCACCTTGTCAGTGGCACCTTGTTCGGATGCGCAAACGTGTGAAGTAGAGGAACAAATGGAGCTAGGAACGACGCATGACCACTCACAGGACGCAGAAGACGCTTGTACTCCGTTCTGCTTATGTCAGTGTTGTGGCATATCCTTCACCTTTCCTTTATTGAAACACGTGGATTTTGAAAAGGAAATTCCTTCCCACTTTTATTTATTCCATTTTTCATTTAATTATTCACTCGATTATTTGAACTGCATCTGGCAGCCACCGGCCGCCTGTTAAGCCTTTTTTACGGGATATCTATGCCCGGATCTATTATTTATTAAGGTTTAATACAAATTTCATGTTTGATAATATTATTACTTATTCGGTTCAGAATAAGTTTGTCATCGGGCTTTTTACCTTAGCTCTGATTATTTGGGGAATTTTTTCGCTTCGCCAGCTTCCGGTGGATGCGGTGCCTGATATTACGAATAATCAAGTCCAAATTCTTACTGTTTCACCTACGCTGGCAACGCAGGAAGTGGAACAATTTATCACAGCACCGGTAGAGCTGGCGTTGCAAAACATTCAAAACCTGGTCGAGATCCGATCGATTTCCAGGTTCGGTTTGTCCGCTGTCACCGTTGTTTTTGAGGAGAGCATGGACTTATACCGGGCGCGGCAATTAGTCAGTGAATACTTAAAGGTGGCAGAAGAAAATATTCCGGAAGGAATGGGCTCACCTGAATTGGCTCCAATTTCTACCGGCTTGGGTGAAATATATCAATACGTCGTCCGACCGGAAGAAGGCTTTGAGGATGAATATTCTCCTACTGAATTGCGCAGTATTCAGGACTGGATTGTGAAGCGACAATTATCCGGGATTGAGGGTGTCGTAGAGGTGAATACACTGGGAGGTTATTTAAAACAATATGAAGTCGCGGTTGACCCCACCTTATTAAAATCAATTGGCATCAGTATTACCGACGTATTTGACGCACTTGAAAATAGTAATGAAAATACAGGAGGAGCTTATATCGATAAAAATCCAAGGACTTATTATATCCGATCAAATGGCATTGCTAAATCCCTTGAAGACATTGAGCAAATTGTCGTCGATGTGCGTAACGGCAGGCCAATATTGATTCGGGATCTGGCAACAGTACAATTTGGAAAAGCGCCCAGGTATGGTGCTCTGACGCGAGATGGGCGAGAAGTGGTCGGTGGAACCGTTATGATGTTAAAAGGAGCAAATTCAGCCGCTGTCACCGAGCGAATTAGAACCCGTGTTGTACAAATCCAAAAATCATTACCCGAAGGAGTGGTCATTGAGCCCTATTTAGTCAGGGACAAACTGGTATCAACCGCAATTGGTACGGTCAAAACCAATCTTATTGAGGGAGGGTTAATTGTGATTTTTATTTTGGTGCTTATGCTGGGTAACTGGCGCGCCGGCATTATCGTGGCGTCGGTGATTCCACTGTCCATGTTATTTGCTGTTTCGATGATGAATATATTTGGCATCTCAGCCAATCTAATGAGTCTGGGAGCCATTGATTTTGGATTGATAGTTGACGGAGCAGTTATTATTGTTGAATCCATTGTGCATCGGCTGCAAATAAAATTTTCTGGAAAACACCTCACCACTCAAAAAATGGATGGTGAAGTAATTTCTTCTTCCCAAAAAATAAGGAATTCAGCTGCCTTTGGTGAGATTATTATTTTAATGGTCTATATCCCAATCCTGGCACTCGTGGGCATCGAAGGTAAAATGTTTAAACCCATGGCCCAGACAGTTATGCTGGCAATCGGAGGCGCATTGATATTATCATTGACATATATTCCAATGATGTGTGCTTTATTTTTGAATAAAAAGATAATTAATAAGCGAACGATTGCTGATCGTATTATTGAATTTTTTCAAAAATTATACACCCCTATTCTCCGTGCGGCACTGCGATTCAAACTAACTTTTGTTAGTGCTACTATAGTGTTATTTGGATTCAGTGCATATGTGTTTACGCAAATGGGAGGCGAATTTATTCCGACTCTGGAAGAGGGCGATCTGGCACTACATCAAATTCTACCTCCGGGCAGTTCTCTTTCACAAAGTGTGGAAATATCAAAAATAATTCAGAAGAAATTGTTGGAAGAATTTCCTGAAGTGGAAGATGTGGTGACTAAAATCGGTTCTTCCGAAATTCCAACAGATCCAATGCCTGTAGAAACCGGTGATATAATAGTCATCTTGAAACCAAAATCTGAATGGACATCGGCATCCACACGACAAGAATTGTTCCATAAAATGGAAGAGTCTTTACTTGAAATCCCCGGTCTGGCCTATGAATTTTCACAACCAATTCAAATGCGGTTCAATGAATTGATGACGGGATCGCGCGCTGATATTGCCATAAAATTGTACGGTGATGATTTAGATATTTTGTACAGCAAAGCAAAAGAGGCTGAAAAATTAATTCAAAATGTAAATGGTGTCGGTACAATTAAAGTTGAGCAAACCGTTGGTATGCCTCAGATCATCGTTAATTTTAAATACGATAAAATGGCACAATATGGACTTCAGATAAAAGAAGTCAACCGGGTAATCAAAGCCGCATTTGCCGGAGAAAAAGCAGGAACAATCTATGAAGGAGACCGGCGTTTCGATCTGGTCGTCCGACAAAGTGAGGCGTATCGGCATGACATTGACAATGTTGAAAACCTCTTTATTACTTTGAAAAATGGAACTCAAGTGCCGCTCAATGCTGTCGCCGATGTTCAATTGGTTGATGCGCCTATGCAGATTTCCAGAGATAACACAAATCGGCGGATAACCATTGGTGTGAATGTAGGAAATACTGATGTAGAATCATTAGTAGAAAAAATTCAAGATAAATTAGAAACAAGTATGACTTTACCACCCGGATATTTTTTCAGTTATGGCGGGCAATTTGAAAATCTTAAAGCGGCACAGGCCAGACTTATGGTCGCAGTGCCTATCGCACTCGCATTAATTTTTGTGTTGCTTTATTTTACGTTTGGATCATTTTCCCAGGCAATTTTAATTTTTACGGCCATACCGTTATCGGCTATAGGTGGTGTTTGGGCGTTGGAGATACGTGGATTGCCGTTTAGTATATCCGCCGGCATTGGATTTATAGCGTTGTTTGGTGTTGCCGTATTAAATGGTATTGTTTTAATTGGATACTTCAATCAACTCCAGCGCGAAGGGGTTCATAATATCCGAGAGCGTATCGTCAAGGGGACGCAAGTCCGCCTGCGACCTGTCTTGCTCACCGCGGCGGTGGCATCACTTGGGTTTTTACCTATGGCCTTGTCAAACTCAGGCGGAGCAGAAGTACAACGGCCATTGGCCACGGTGGTGATTGGTGGTTTGATTACGGCCACTTTTCTCACCTTGATCATATTGCCAATATTATACAGTTGGTTGGCGAAATGGAGACATAGGCGAGCGCTGAAAAAAGCACCTGTTATTGTTGCTGTAATCATGCTGCTATGTTGTTCGATACCTGGCATAACTCAGGCTCAAAATCCTATTTCCCTGGATGACGCGATTGAAATGGTTTTAACAAATCACCCTGATATGCAGGCTGCAAGATTGACCGTTGAAAAAAATGAATCAATGCAAAATCTAAAATATAATCCCGGACCGACGGAAATACTATATCAAGGTGATGGATTATTTTCAACGAATACGCAATTGGTTCATCAAATCGGTGTCACACAATTATTTGATTCACCTGGCAAATTGAAAGCAATAAATAATTTACAAAATGAGATTGTTGTCAGTTCTGAAATGGAAAGACAGATTTCAGAAAAAGAATTGATTTGGCAGACCAAATCGATCTATTTCGACATACAGTATAAAAAAGAACTGGCCGAATTATATCAGGGATTGATCGATACCTATGATTCATATCATACAATAGCCAAAAAACGGGTCGAAGTCGGTGCGGCAAACGCATTGGAATCACTTACACTACAATCAAAAATGGAAGAGTATCTTCTATTGAATCGACAGGCCGCACTTGAACTATCAAATCTTGAGCGCCGGTTTCAGTTATTACTTTCAGCAGACCAAACACATACCACAGCTGACAAACTCGAGCCTTATCCGATGGAAACGAAAGAAGAAAGCCCCAATATTTGGTTGCAAAAAGCACAACAAAATATCCGGCTGGAAGAATTAAAAGTTGAATTGGCAAAGACGGATATGAAACCTGATTTTAAATTGGGCTATGCTGCTCAGAATTATTATGAAGGCGGATGGTTGCATGGAGTTCAGGCTGGTATTCAGTTACCCCTTTTTACTAACCAGATAAAGCGGAAAATTCAATCACAACGAAAACAAATTGACATTTCCAGGGCTGATTATCGCAACCGGGAATTAAAATTCAATTTGAGGGAAGAAAGTGCGCTCAATGCTATAAGCTTGTATGAGGAAGGGGTGGCCTATTATCAAAATCAACGTCAGACGATCAATCCTGAAATTGCCCGTATTTCAAAATTAAATTATGAGGCCGGAGAAATTTCTTATTTGGAATTACTAAATACGCTCAATCTCATGTCTCAACAAAATATGAACTATCTGGACCAATTGCTGGCACATAATAAAGCCATTATTTATTACCAATACCTAACATTACAATAATTATATATCATGATATATTTCACAAAAAACTTGGGTCTTATTAGCGTTTTTGCATTGTTACTGTTCGCTACTTCCTGTGCGCATGACCATGCGCATGACAGCAGTGGTGGCCATTCGCATGGGGATGATGGACACGCACTCGTCCATAGTGGAGGAGTTAAAGATGGCATGGTTCATCTTACCAGCAAACAGATGAAAACGATAAATGTGCAATACGGCACATTTTCTAAAATAAAAATAAACGATTATGTAAGTGCTACCGGCACGCTTGATTTGCCACCCAATGCCTATGCCTCTGTGAGTGCCAAAGCAGCAGGTTTCATTCGAGGTAGTCAAAAATATGTTGAGGGTAGCTATATTAAAAAAGGCGTGCTCATGGGTTATATTGAGAATCCCCAATTTATTGAGAGGCAACAGGAATATTTGGAAATAAAAACTGAATTATCCTATTTAAACCTTGAATTATCACGTCAAAAGGCATTGGTGGACGCCAATGCCGGGATAGAAAAGCATGTTCAAAAGCTTGAATCAGAAGTGGCGATAAAGGAGGTTAAAATGAAAGGGATTGCAAAATATTTGTCTTACCTCGGGATCACCACGCAAAATCTGACTATCGATAATATTCGACAACGCATCACGATCGTGGCACCGATGTCAGGTTATCTTACCTCTATTCAAATGCATAATGGTCTCTATGTTGAACCAAAAATGGAATTGATGGAAATTGTAGATGAAGGGCACTTGCATTTAGAATTGGATGTATTTGAAAAAGATATTGCCTTTATTAAAGAAGAACAGAAAATAACCTATACAGTACCGGCATTAGGCAATGCTCAATTTGAAGGTGAGGTACATGTGATCGGTAAGGAATTCAATAAGGACAATAAAACCTTACGCATTCACGGCCATCTGGGAAAAGAACGACCAACCTTCATCAAGGATCTGTTTATATCGGCAAAAATTTGGTTGAATGATCAAATTGTGGACGCTTTACCTGAAGCGTCAGTAATCCGAGATGGCGCTGCATCCTATATTTATGTTGGAGAAAATAATCCGGATGCCGAAGAAAGCCAATTCAAGAAGATCATGGTCATTCCCGGAATTGCGGATGAAGGTTTTGTCGCTGTAGAAATATTAGATGAAATTCCGGACGGTATGGAAATTGTGACGAATGGTACCTATTATATTTATGCCCAATCCATGGCCGCTGAATTAACGCACGAGCATTAATGCGGATTTTTATTAAGAGTTTTCTTAATTACAGAGCATGAAAGATCGTAGCGCGAGATGCGATTACTCATCGACACCAACCAAATTATTAAAATATAGAACGCCTATGATCTGATCGACGCGTTCACTTCCCGGTATTGTCGAGACCTGGCAATCCGTGCAACAAAAAGTAAACCGAACGTCATTTGTACTATCGCTGACACAAGGTGCATTTGTAAATTGACCATCTTCATCTAATGCTAAAGATGAAGTTGAAAGATCGAGTAGTGAATCCTTTATTTTAGTTTCAATACCCGTGGTAGGATAAGCGTTATAAGATCGATCATGCTGGTTGACATACCAGACATGTTGGAAATTTGACAGATCCAATTCTTTCAATGAAGATGTCGATTTAATATACACCCAGGTTTGTCCATTATCCGATGGTAGCGTTTTCAGATTTAGATTTCTACTCAACAATAACTCGTAGTTCACTTCCTCGTCTTCTGATTGTTCTTCTAAGAGTTGGGGAACATGATTTTCGATAAAAGTTTTCATAGCCCCGCGATCATCCAAAAAAGAAGATATATTTCGAATTCGACTTCTATCAGCCGATGGGAGAGTTGATACATCAGGATTCAGACCGTCGGAAGTCAGAATTCCGGAGTTTGTTAATAGTTCTTCCAGTTCATGCATTTGGCTCGAACGCGCGACTGAATAAGCATTCCATGGTCCGACAGAACTAATAAGTAATACGAATCCCAATGTAAGTGGAATGACAAAAAGAGCTTTCTTCCGGGAAATGATAAAATATAACGAAATAACTAAAAGCCAAATGCCGGCAAAGACTACAAAATATCTGTTTTCCGTCCATCCGTATGCATTAATACGCGTGTATATAGCAATAAAAAGAAGTAGGATGACCGGAACAGTTAAAATAAAAAATAATTTATCATACCATTCATTCAGTTTTGTTTTGCCTTCCTTAAAGTAGCGGTAACCCAATAAATACAGTAAGGTACCGAAGACTGACAAGGCAGCAATCCAATAGGAAACACCACCGATCGGCCACTCCCATTGTATACCGATTTTAATAAAATAAGCAAACATGATAGCGATATACACCCACATCAGGGGTGTCAAAATGTAGGATATGGCTGAGAAATAAACCTTGTGGTTAGTAACCGGATCTTCGTCTGAATCATTGAGCAAGCCGGCAGCAAAATACATGGGGTGGTAAAATAAAAAGGCCCAGGTCGCTGAGATACCAATGACCTCATCATCGACAAAATCGCCGGGAATAAATAAATAGTCGATCAACGAAAGAATGAGATTGACCGATCCCCACAACAACAAAGCCAGTATGGTTGCCGATAATAATCGGAGTAATATGGAGATATTTTGCTCCCAATATTTTTCGTTATCCCGTGTGAATAACCATATTCCGGCAGCAAATACGAGATGTACAATTCCGACAAAAATAAAAAATCGAAATCCCATCCACTCTTCATCGAATCCCTTATCTGCTAAATAAAAAAAAGTGAGCTGGGCGATAATGACATAGGCAATAATACTCCAAAGGGGTAATTTGGTTTTCATTCGCCACAAGCCTTCGCTCAGACCAAGAACGATACCGGGTATCAGGGCGACTACCATACTCCCATGATATTCGTCCGGGACAACGTCCAGGATAATGAGGGATAGATAGATAGAAACAGCAAGGCTTGCCAGCACCAGATAGGGAAATTGGCGGGCAATTTGTAACACCGGAAGATCGATCCAACGTTTCAAAAACTTCACATGCTCAAGTTCGCAATAAACAATGAAAAAAACGAATAAATCGTCAGCTTACCCTGCACGATTATTTAATAATAAGCGTCGATGTGGCATGATCGTTTCTGTCGATCACCTGAACAAGATATGATCCTGCAGGCCAGATGGCAGTGGAGATGCGGGATAAATGACCATTAGACGATTGCGTTACCATCATTTTGCCTTGAATACTGTAGGCGAATGATGTGAAAGGAATGTTTTTTTGATGTTGAATCAACAGCATTTCTTCATCACGGTCGTATTTCAACTCAATTTCAGCAAGTATTTCGGTCACTTCTTCTGTACTGGAATACAACATACAATCCGTATAATCCGAATTTAATTCAATGACGCCCTGAGGAGTGAGGTCTTTTCCGTCAAATGCCGGATGATCGACAGGAAGGCGGGTAGCGGTAAATACCGAGCTACTTTGCGGAGTTTGACCTTGCACAGCAGGACCCAAAAATCCCGCAGGATTGACATACTCCCATACAATTTGACCTGCATCATCAAATTCAATGAAGTGGCCATTATCGCCCTGATTGGTAAATAAATTGCCATTCGGTAGAAAGCAGGCATTGGATTGATAATTCGAGTAAAAGTCTTCCGCCGGATCGTGCGTGAATGTGTATGCCGCCAGTTTAGGTAAAAATACACCTGTGCTATCCATGATATAATTTCCATCGATATCCATGGCTGGCGTGACGACTTCGACTGTAGAATAATTTGGCCCCGGACGATCGATTCCATTGTTATAGGCGATGATACTGCCGCCATAGGGGCGGTCTTCCGGTATCCACTCCAGGCCATGCGCACCATATAATTTCAAATCCATTCTTATACCACTCCCATATGCTTGTGGATTTCCCCAACGATATAAAAAATCACCACCGTGTCCACGATCTCCTCCGGTATCCATAGCGGCTTCTTCGGTTGTCGTTGAATGATCGACGATCCAGAATTCATTTCCACCCCGACAATTGATTAAGACTTCATCGCGCTCGGGATTATAGTCCAGAGCATTGCAATGTGTCCAATCTGTATGACTCCATTTGCTGATACCACTATAATTGAAATTGTATTTACGAGGATGTTCAGAGATATCGGCAACATAATTTTGTTTTGTGGGGTCATATTCTTGTATGTAGCGGTCTCTCAAGTGCCATTCCCAAACGACCACGGCGCTGTCCGCTCCGACCGGTTGAATTTCATAAACGGCCTCACCATATAAGGCACGTACAGGATATTCATCAACATCACGCCCAAGCGCTCGCACTTCGGTCGTGGTGATATACTCCCATACAAGAACGAGAATATTGCCGTTGTCCATGTAGACCATATCGTGATGCTGGGTGCGTACATCGGTATTAAAGTCATAACTCCAATCCAAATTTCCATCCCAGCTGTAGAGCTCGATTAGGCCACCCTGACTCGTTTGACTGATAGTGGGGTGGGTAATGCGGGACGAGCGCAAGAGTCGGCCATCGGGCGTCATGTAACCAGCCAGGCCGGCACGGTAGGTATGATCCCATTGGTTAATGAGTTCACCGCAATTATCCACGAGATAGCTGGATTTCCCAAAGGTGACACTGAATAGGGTATAGGCGTTAAGCGCTTCAGGTTCATTGACAAATGTCCCGATGGTTTGCTGGGCTGTTGTTGCCTTAATTGAACAGACAATGATTGAGAGTAGAAATAAGGTCCTGAAATAGCGCATAAGTTTAGATTATACATGAAGGTACAAGATAATGAAACGACCTCCTCAATCCCGACATGTATTTTGCTGGGTCAGAAATCAATTGTCTTTTGGTAAAAACGTATAACCAGGCCCGGACGTCGATATGGGCGATCAAAGTATTTAGCCCGTGTAGTTTGAATGGGTCTTTCTGAAGACATCCATGGTCCACGAAGAAGCGCTCAAATTCCATTTATGTGAGTTGGAACTATTAATTAATTAAAATTAACAGTTGATATTTTACATATTATAACCGTTAACGACATTTTAACATTCCTTTAAGAAGTAGGTTTTATAAGGGTTTTGACGAATAATTGAAATTGTTTTCATTCATCGATAATTTGTTCTCATTCGTAGAAAATATCAATTATCGTTTGGGGGTTTTGCAATTTCAGCCGACTGCATAGGTTATTTACTTTATAGATTTCGAAATAATAAGTAGTGCGCGAAAATATTTTAAAACCCGAATTTCTTAACCAAAAAACATTCACAATTATGCAAATGATCAAAAAATCCGCTTTCACACTATTATTGGCCGCCTTCTTTAGTATGAGTCTTATGGCTGCGACCGGACCGGATAAACCCGACGAACAGCAACTACTCCGCACAGAGTTGGTCTCCTACTTGCAAAATATCGATGTTTCACAATCGACAGACGCTACGTTGAGTTTTATGGTAACATCCAAAAATGAAATAGTCGTCCTGTATGTCGATTCCAAAGATTCCAGCGTCGAGCGGACGATTAAAAATCGATTGAATTATAAAAAGGTAAAAACAGATCTCAAACAACGCAATCAAAAATATTTTATTGATTTAAAGTTTGAGACTGAAGACAGCTAAATCCCCCGTTTAATAGGTGCCAGGCAACTCTAAGTTGCCTGGCACCTAAATATTAATTACATCCGGTCTGCTGCAGGCGGACTTTTTGGATGAGGTTGCGCGCAGGCAATGAATCTTGTCGTTGGTGTGAAACTATTTGACCTCTCGAACCTCCCGATCTCTTAAAGGAGGAGCAGCCTCCCACTTCTTACATGACTTTTTATTGTACTAAAGTGCAATTTGTTATACACACAACTTCAAGTGAAATCAGTGCCAAGTAACTACAAGTTGCCTGGCACTTAAAACGTACATTTTGTCTTCTTCCTTTACAATGTGATTTTACTATTAAAACCTTTGATTGAGCCTCGGGTTTACTTTTAATCAGGCCTTCGATGCTTTTGCTATATTGGATGGTCGGACTGACGATCAAACAGGGATTAATGATTATAACATATCACATAGATGGAATGACCTGCAATGGTTGCCGCAATCATGTTAAAGAAAGTCTATCTGTTGTTGAAGGTGTGATGAAAGCATCTGTAGATCTGGAAAAAGGCGAAGCCATCATTGAATCAAATGAGGGCATTCCTTTGGATACATTTAAAGCGGCTTTAGCCAAACATGGAGGTAGGTATCAAATTCAACTGGGTGGCGAACAGATGGTTACGATCGAAAAAGAAAAACCTGCAGGAAAAGGCACAGGTGTATTCTACTGTCCTATGCATTGTGAAGGGGAGAAGACCTATGATGAAAATTTAGGTTGCCCGGTGTGTGGGATGGACCTGGTGGAAGAATTAAGTCTTACCACGACAACGCAATTTAGTTGTCCCATGCATCCGGAAATTATATCGGATAAGTCGGGGGCTTGCCCTATTTGCGGAATGGATTTGGTGGTCATTGAATCAGATATTTCCGGGGAGGATAAAACCTATAATCAATTACTAAATAAATTTTGGATCGCATTAGCTTTTACAATTCCAATATTCGTGATCGCCATGTCAGACATGGTGGATGGTAATCCACTCTATTCACTGACGCATCAAAAAAATTGGAATTGGATCCAATTTATATTGTCTATTCCCGTCGTATTTTATGTGACACGTATGTTTTTTGAACGGGCCTGGAATTCCATCAGGACTGCGAACCTAAATATGTTTACATTAATTGGTATTGGTTCCGGAATTGCCTGGTTGTTTAGTGTATTTGCCTTATTGTTTCCCGAGGTATTTCCTGCTGATTTTAAGACGCAAGAGGGAAATGTTTTTGTATATTTTGAAGCTGCTACCGTTATCCTCACACTGGTCCTGATGGGTCAGGTATTGGAAGCGCGGGCACATCGACAGACAAGTGGTGCTATCAAGGCATTGCTCAATCTTGTGCCGGCAGTAGCTACACTGGTCGAAAAGGGCATTGAGAAAACAATATCAATCAATGCCATTCAGCGAGGAAATTTGTTGCGCGTAAAACCCGGAGAAAAAATTCCTGTAGATGGCATCATCGTCACGGGACATGGCACGGTTGATGAATCCATGATTACAGGAGAACCTATACCCGTGGATAAAATGAACAATGACACAGTTCATGCCGGCACAATTAATAGCACGACGTCTTTTGTCATGCAAGCGGAAAAAGTAGGAGCAGAAACCCTGCTTTCTCAAATTGTTCAGATGGTGAATACCGCCAGTCGATCAAAAGCACCCATTCAAAAATTAGCCGATAAAATTTCTAAATATTTTGTTCCCATAGTATTGACTGTCTCCGTGTTGACTTTTATTATTTGGGCAATTTTTGGTCCAGAGCCGGCTTATGTTTATGCATTCGTGAATGCCATCGCTGTATTAATTATTGCTTGCCCATGTGCCCTGGGTTTGGCGACCCCTGTGTCCGTCATGGTGGGTGTCGGAAGAGGTGCCCAGGCAGGGATATTGATCAAAAACGCTGAAGCTTTGGAACGCATGAATGAAATTAATACGCTCATCATTGACAAGACCGGTACAATCACGGAAGGAAAGCCCTCGGTAGAAAAAATAATTGCCTGTGAAAAGGATCGTGCAGCTGATGTGACGACATTTATTTCTTCCCTGAGTCAATACAGTGAACATCCATTATCACAAGCAATAATAAATTATGGAAAGACAAAAAATATTCCACTTGAGGAGGTCGATAATTTTGAAACAATTACAGGAAAAGGAGTTCAGGGATTATTTCACAGCAAGAAAATAGCGCTGGGCAATAATAAATTAATGCAGCATAATTCAATAATTATTCCCGAAAGCCTGGCTGCCGAAGTTTTAAAAGAACAGAATAATGGTAAAACAGTGTCCTATATTTCTGAGGGTAATCAGGCGGTTGGGTATGTTACCATCATCGATGCCATCAAGCCGACAAGTGTTGCCGCCGTCAAAGCCCTTCAGCAGAATGGTGTGGAGGTCATCATGCTGACAGGTGATAATAAAAATACGGCGAGGTCAGTCGCAGAAAAATTGGATTTAAAATACTACAAAGCAGAATGTCTGCCACAGGATAAGTTGAATGAAATTAAAGTCCTGCAATCAAAAGGAAAGGTTGTTGCCATGGCGGGCGATGGGATAAATGACGCTCCGGCATTGGCACAAGCAGATGTGGGTATTGCCATGGGTACAGGAACCGATGTGGCCATTGAAAGTGCGGCCATCACATTGGTTAAAGGTGACTTACAAGGCATTCGCAAAGCAAGACACCTGAGTCATAGCGTAGTAAAAAATATTCGCCAAAATCTCTTTTTCGCTTTTGTATATAATATTCTGGGCGTTCCAATCGCAGCAGGGATACTATTCCCAATTATGGGATTATTACTGTCACCCATGATAGCCGCCGTTGCTATGAGTTTCAGTTCGGTGTCCGTCATCACTAATGCACTTCGGTTGAGAAACTTAAGGCTCTGAATGAAGGAGAGTTCTTCCATGGCTGTATAGGTTATCGAACCAATTGACAACTCAATATTATCTTGCATCACTAACTAGCCACATTCATCGTGTTGGTTCAGACTAACTTCAACCCTCAAAAGAGGACAATATCAAAGCTTCAAGCTTGATCTGGTCTTTGACTCAGTCTGAATCTTATCCTGTTTTAAAGCTAGTTGTTTCGAATTAAAATCAAGTCAAACCTAACTAAAACTGATATGAAAAAACTCTTGACCTTACTCATTCTTTGCACGTTCATGAACTATGCCGGTGGACAAATTATATTTGAAGAAGACTTCGAATCCGGGACTACCCCTGCAGGTTGGGAAAACCAATCAAATGCCTCAGACGGCGGATGGAAAGTGGGAAGTGCAGCGGCGCTCTCGAGTCAATTTTTTCCAATCCAGTCGAATGGATCAGGGAATATCGCCGGGACCAATGACGATGCATGTAATTGCAACAAAAGCGACGAAATTTTTATCACGCCGCCAATCGACCTGAGTTCTGTTGCTTCAGCTGTGTTACGGTTTGATTCATATTATACAGATCAGAGTTTTCAGGGAGCCCAGGAGCATGCCTCGATTGTGGTTTCGCTCGATAAAATGAATTGGGATGAATTGGAGGATTTACATGGACATGGATCATGGGATCTACATAGTGTCGATTTGACGAACTATGTGGGTAATGACAGCGTGTATGTTGGGTTTATGTATGATGATGTCGGAGCCTGGTTATATGGTTTTGCGATAGATAATGTTTTGGTAGAAGTTCCTTTGATGACGGATGCACAATTGATCAGTGATGAGAACGCCGTTTTTGGAGAAGTAAATCGAGAATTTCCAATAAAGGGAACGTTATTCAATAATGGTATTGTTCCGATTACATCCATTAACCTGAGTTATACAATTGATGGCGGAGCTCCCGTTTCAGAGTTTATTGATGGTTTGAATATTCAAGCACTCAACTATCATTCGATGGAGACGATGGTTCCCTGGTTACCCAGTGCGCCGGGAATTTATTCCATTGAAGTTTCAATAGATATGGTCAATGGCATGGTCGATGATGATCCGTTGAATAATACTGTCATGTTTGAAACAGAAATATTTGATGAAGTGATTGTGCCAAATAAAATTGATTTATTCCTGGCGGCATCTCCGGAGATTTCAGAAATTCCGGGAACCGGAAATTTATTAAATAAACCTACTGATCTCGACTTTTTTCCTATTCTCGGAAAAAATGAATTATGGGTTATAAATGAACGAACAGAATCAGATGGTGGGAGCACATTAAAAGTCTCAAATGCCACGGAGGAATCTCCGACATTATTACACCAGGTTGATGGAAATGCCTGGCATTTTATGTCCTTGCCTACAGGGATTGCCTTTAGTTCGGAAAATTTCAATTTTGGGACGTCTCCGGGCGTACAAGATGCCAATCACAGCGGAGGTACCTTTACCGGTCCTACCCTTTGGTCCAGTGATCCGGAGATTTATGCGCAGCCTTCCGGTGGGAATGGTAGTCATTTAGATATGCTCCATGGTAGCCCGTATGGCATGGGTATAGCGCATGAAGTCGATAATGTTTTTTGGGTATTTGATGATTGGAATAGTGACATTGTGCGATATGATTTTGTAGATGATCACGGTCCGGGAAATGACGATCATTCCGATGCCATAGTCCGACGCTATTCCAATATTGGAATTGATTCTGACCGTGACATCCCAAGTCATATGATCCTGGACAAAAATACCGGATGGCTCTATGTTGTAGATAATGAAAATAATCGTGTATTCCGGTTGGATATTAATTCCGGAAATATTGCCGGCTCAATTCCACTCATCAATGAGCCATTGGCTGAACATTCGCGGGTAGAAAATTTTACGGTAGAAACAATTCTTGATACAGGATTAGTCACACCATGTGGTATTGAATTATTTGAAAATTATTTATTAGTAGGTGAATATTTTACAGGTGACATTGCTGTCTTCGATATGGATAATAACTTTTCCGAATTAGGAAGAATTGAAACAGGAGAGGCCGGATTGACAGGTATAAAAATTGGTCCCGATGGAAATATTTGGTACACCAATAGATTATTGAATCAATTAAATAAAATGGAGCCGGGCATGAATACCGGAATCGAAGATCTGGAAAATGAAAATCTCATCACTTTGTCGCCCAATCCGACCAGTGGTATCTTGCACATCTCCTACCCTCAGGAGTTGAATATTGAGGAATTTAACTATACCATTTATTCGATCAACGGGAAACAAATTCAAGAAAAGAGACAGGTCGAAAGCTCAAATGACCTTGACCTATCAACACTCAACGGAGGAGTCTATTTGGTAAGAATCGAATCAGAGAATTTCACGAAGATGTATAAGGTTTTGTTGCAAAATGATTAGAGCCGGGGATTTAGAACTATACAGTAATCCGTGGTCTTGATGTTTACATCTGCGAGAATCTGACACGTTATTCAGGCATATTGTATGTAAAATAATGTCTGATGAAGATCTTTTTACCAGTTCTGATCATATTGGGATTGTCGTTTTGTTGTACATCTTACTTATACGGTCAGGTCACCATTACCTGGACAGGGGCCAATAGTACCACTGATTGGTATGATTCCGGAAACTGGAATCCCATGGCGGTTCCGGATAGTCTGGACATGGTGATTATATCCGATACGGCTATTACGATGCCAATTCTGTTGGGTGATGCGCGAGTCAGATCAGTAGTGATTCAGCCCACAGCTTCTTTAACCATTGATACGCTGGCTAAACTCGTCATTCAAAATAATGCAGGAAGTGGGTTATTGCCTGCCGGCACCCTTACGAATCACGGACGGCTTGAAATATCAGCCTCGAACCAAGGTATCGCACCTACTTCAGGCGTAGGCCAACTTAATAATTATGGTTATTTGGAAATTCACTCAATTCATCAGGAAGCCATTCGGTATCATACCTTATTCAATTATTATAATGCCAGCATCATTGTACGATCAGATTCCAGTCATGGCATCGTATTGACAAGTGGGTTGTTAAATAGAGGGAATATACTTGTTACGAATGCTGCAGAAACCGGATTATTGACATCGGGAACTAACGTTGTCAATGCCTGTCCGGGCCGTATTGATATTTCAAATTGTAAACTTGGGATGCTCTGTCGAAAGAATTTTTCAAATGTTGCACATATTTATATAAAGAATTCAAAAGCGGGTATCGTCCATGAGCAAATTGGAGGAATTGGCACGTTTATAAATCAGGATGAAAATGTCATTTATATGCAGGGAATCCTGGATACGGCATTAATAGCCGATCATTTTATTAATGACGGATACCTTGAAATTCAGGGCCAGCCACAATCTTTTGGTATTGTGGTGGAAGAAGATCAACTATTTATTAACCAGACATCCGGCCAAATCAATTTATCCGGTGATCTTTCATCAAGCTTACAGGTAGATAGTTCTGGGGATTTTTATATAACTAATTTTAGTGAGCGTGATTATCAACCGGATGAATTAAACTGGGATTACAATAGAAATGAATATCAACGGGAAATTGATTCAGTCGTTCGCAATTTTTTAGTTCATGTGCCCGAAATTTATGACAGCACGACGGCCGTCCCGTTGTTGTTTATGTTTCATGGCTCCTCAGGAACAGGTACCAAGTTTTATAATATCAGCAAATGGGTAGAAAAGGCGAATGTGGAGAATTTCATCGCTGTATTTCCTACCGGAATGAAATATTATTTAACTGAGGATGGGCATTGTTCGACGAAATGGAGTAGTAATGGGGTGAATCAACAAGTCATTGATTCAACTAAAATTATTGATGACGTACCTTTTATCCGAGAGTTAATTGCGCTTTGTCAAAACACCTTTAATATTGATACCAGTCGAATTTATGCGTGTGGGTTTTCGAATGGCGGTGCATTTGTACGAACACGTTTGTTGGATGAAATGGCGGGAGAGTGGTCGGCGCTTGCTGCTAGTGGTGGTTTTGGATTTCGATCAGTTCAACCAGTTCCGGATAGTATTTATTTACCGTTTTATGATCTCATCGGTTCGTTGGATGACCGGGCATTGGAGTCGAATGGTGTGTCTCCGGAGTTTCCTTATACTGCGGATTCGCTCTTTGCCATCCCGACGGTTTATGAAAAAATCGTGAATACTACGATCACACTTCAGGTCGACACAACCTACATGGAAGATTCGTATCTCCCATCTTACAATGTCATTCAATTTCATGACGATTTATCCGGCCAGGGCAATGAATACAATTTTGCCATGGTGCC
This sequence comes from Saprospiraceae bacterium, assembly GCA_965249735.1. Lineage (GTDB taxonomy): Bacteria > Bacteroidota > Bacteroidia > Chitinophagales > Saprospiraceae > JANQSS01. Next base: position 330,894 of record CBDFMS010000024.1, read on the forward strand.
TGGACTAGGACATATGTTCGCCAATGGGGACAATCACCCGGTAGTTTACGTGAACATCTTATGGCCCTGGTTTATGCAATGGACTAGATAGCGTCCATGCCTTACGCGCAAATCGCCTTCTGATCTGAAGCTCCGTCAGGCAAACGCATTTTTTCCGGATTAGATTATGGCGCAAGTAGCACATTGCCGTATAATTCATGCCATATCTTACTGTGATTCTTTCCAAAATTGTAACTTTGGCCAGCTTTTCAAGAATGTCTACATTTGATTAGCAGGTCCCTTAGCTCAGTTGGTTAGAGCACCTGACTCATAATCAGGGGGTCCAAGGTTCGAGCCCTTGAGGGACCACAAGAGTTTTTCTACCTTTATTTTAAAGAAGGTCGGTTTTAAGCTTTAATGCATAAAAGATGGGCTTTTCTATTCTCTATAGCCTAAGAAAGACTAACGAGAACCAACTATTTCGACAACCAATGCGACAACTATTTTGAATCTGGTTGTTATCTTTGACACATGAATGACGTCAAGTTCAATCTGAAATCACCTTCATCAGAGAAATCCCTAGTAGTTCTCGTATATAGATATAGCAAGGGTAGGATGGTTTTGTCCACTGGAATTAGAGTCCTTCCAAAGCATTGGAATTTCAACAAACAAAGACTTCGAGAACTTTCAGGGTACATGGATTACCTAAACATCAATCTGCGGTTGAATAAATATGAACGTTCGCTTAGAGAGGCAGAAAAACACTTTCAGAAACGTGATGAGGTTCCTAGCATATTAGAATTAAAACAACGGGTTAAAAACACCTTCAACGGAGTGGCCTGCATGTCAACTCACTTTAATACGGTACTTGGTTATCTTGAAAACTATACAACCCAAAGAGAAAAAAATGGCTCGCTAGCGAAATCCTCTATCTCGGCCTTCAAACAAGTGAAAAAGGTGTTGCGTAGCGTTGAAGACGGTCGATCACTTGACTTTAGCGACTTGTCAAAAGATTGGTTAAACACTTTAACAAAGCACATGGTAGATGAATATAGCTATTCAACAAATCAAATACGAAAAATCCAAAGACGCTTAATTACTGTTGTAAATTCTGCCAAGTCTGAGGGATACGAAATAAATCCAGCATTCGGCGGACATGGTTGGAAAGTCAAGGCATCAAAAATTAATGATTCTGGAATAACACTCTCTACAATAGAGGTCAAACGTATTGGACAAATAGAATTGAATACTTCATTAGATAGAGTTAGGGACAGATTCTTGATTGGGTTGTATACGGGTCAACGATATAGTGATTTCAGAGAGCTTAATATTGACAATGTTATTTCAAAAGAACAAAAACGATATTTTCACATCGTTCAAAAGAAAACTGGCCGATCTGTTAAGATACCTATTGCCCCTGAAATCGAACGAATTTTGACCAAGTACGATGGATACCCTCCTGTATATTCTGAGCCTAAATTTAATCTCTATATCAAAGATGTATGTGAATTAGCCGGAATTAATGAAGAGTTGATTATACGAAAAGAAAATCCGATTGCAGGAGTAGTATCTGAGAAACGAAAGAAGAAGCATCAAGTTATTTCTAGCCACGATTGCCGAAGAACGTACGCCACGATATTACATGACAACGGAGTGCCACTCGGACATATCATGCAAGTAACTGGTCATAGCAGCTTGGCATCATTGACAACGTATTTAAAAATTAACATGGAAGGTAAGAGAGAGGCTCTTGATTTGGGCAATTACATTTAAAACCGAAACACGTGGGCAATTTTCGATCTTTGGCTGAATTCAAAAGTTTCATTTGTGAGAAGACAATTCAATTAGTAAATGAAATGTTTTCGCTCAAAGTATTTCTTAGGTCACAAATTGATTTGATGGCAACTGAAGAAATTTGTTCCCAATCAAATTTAGATGGTTTTGTCAAAAATTATAATGAACTCATTGGCTCAACTAAGACGTTTTTTGGAAATCCCCAAACTATTTCCAAAAAAGATCTCTCAGATTTGCAATTATGGCATGAAAAAATGACATTTCTTCAAGATCTACATTTTGAGTATTTTAAAAATTACTACGATGGCATAAATCAACTGCTTGACAACTTGGATTTTCATAGATTGAGAGTTCAAGAATGGTATTATCATCAAGACTCTCAACCACCATACGACACAGATTACGAAAATTGCTTAAAGGCCCTAGATTTCCCTTTAGAAATCGAGCCAGATTACAAGTTGTTCTTTAGAAATGAAATCAACAACCTTTATGATGCCATCTTAGACCCAATGGTTAATAGTGAGTTGGCAATTGAACGAGTTTTTCAAAAAGTTACCAACTTCTTTGAACCTTCTCAATTCGAAAAATACTGGAACAAGACTTTTGAAGATCTAAATGTAGAGAAGTCGATTTTAATAGATGAATTAATAGACATTGGTGATTCTGCTGAAATGATCTCGAAAGATGAACAATTACTTAACTTTTATGAAATTGATGGCCAAACTATTGTTCACAAAGAATCCTATCACAGGTATGACTATGTTCAATCTGTAAAACAATTCATTTTTAAGCTCCAACAAATAAAACTAAAGCTGAGTCAAACCCTTTATTCATTTCCACAAGAGATGCTTAATCAGCTTGAAATTTCCAAAGAGCAGTCTAATAAGTCCTTAGTGAAACTAAATGGAAATCAGGTCTCCTTGATATTTTATCTACACCTACGGAGCTATGGCCTTAATGCTATTCACCTGAAACAAGCGTTTCCTAAACTATGTTGCGAACTGCTTATGAGCCACTTCGAAGAAAGGTTTAAATTGGAAGAGTTTTGTGAAAAAGTAAAAATAGCTGAATTAAAAGCAGAAGACATTGAGTCTTTACGAAGAGTGATAAAATCAATTGATGAAAATTATTTTCAGCCGAAAAAAATCAATTATATAGCCAAAGACGAGAGTACATATTTGAACTATATCACGTATAGTGCGAAAAAGGGCTCTATCTTTTCTGTACTCCAGGAGTCTGAATCTGAGGAGGAAGTCAAGCGAAAGCTAAGGCTCAAGTGGAAAACCATTAAATCATCCGCCCTACATTCCAATAGTTTAGAGGCTGAGTTTCAAATTTTTTTACTCTCTCCACGTAGCTATCTCCATTCCAATTAATTGAGAATATAAAATAAGAGTACGGAGTATTCCAAGTACTCTTGTACCCCCTCATGTTCCAATCTAAATTGCGGCCAATTTATTAAAAGAATTGATATGTCGTTTGACCAAGCCATACATGAAATTATAAGATCCAGTGTTGCAGAACAGGTTCAATGCCTTAAATCGGAACTAATAGCCGAATTGACAGAGTCCCAACGCAAACCCATATACTTCACACGCAAACAAGTATCTACATTTCTAAATGTCTCGCTTTCAACGATAGACAACTACGTCAAATATGGGCTTAAAAAATATAAGGTTGGCCGTTCAACCAGATTTCTGAAGTCTGAAATTGATGAATTCATACAAGGAAGATCAAAATATACTAAATAAAACAAACCAAAATGACTAACAATTTATCTTATTACATCTACTTACCAGAAAACTTAGAATTGGACAAGGTTATTTACAAAGACCCTTCAATATTAGGGTTGATGAAGAATCCAACGCATGCTAGAGACCGTTTGTTCTTTTTGACTGGTCAAATATCCAACGCTATTCGATCACGACAAGGAAGAGGTATAAATCAAAAGCTTGTACCTATTTACGCTCATTTTCTGCAGAGGTTTGATAGATCCTATAAGAGATACTATGAGTACTTACTAAAGCACGAAATCATTGATTGTGATGAGACCTTTTTCAGTAATGAGTGGGCTAAGAAATGCAAATACTATGGTTTTGCTGATAAGTATGTTGAGAATCAGGAATGGCGTAAACACTATTTTTGGGATCAGAAATTCATTGAAGCGATTTATACATCGCAAAGGGACCCAATTAAGGTTAGGGAATATGATTATCTCTATCGCTGGTTCGAACATTTGACATTCGATGAAGAGAAGATGAACGGACTACTTGATACGCATGCAAAAAATGATCTTGCATGTTCTATGCAACAAACTTTACTTGACAGGTTAAAGAATGGTAAGTGTTGGACCTTTCGTCAAGGCTTTACTGGTCGACTCTATACCCCTATCACAAACATACAGTCAGAAGTACGACAAAATCTGGGATTCAACATGCAAGACCTCTACACAATTGACATAAAGAACTCTATTCCATATTTTGCCCTGACTTTATTAGATTTTCCCCTAATAAATGAGAATAATGAAATTAAAGAGAGATTGGTAGAGGCCAACAAGTGCAAAATCCGGTCAAACTGACCACCCCATTCCGTTCTAAAGTGACCATCTTCTCCGGAGCAAACTGACCACCCGCACCGGAGCAAATTGACCAGTCTAAAAAGAAGTCTATTTCAGTATCATTTTCTTTATGAAAAAAGAAGATGGCAAACAAGAGAATAGGCATGAAACAGATAAGACAGATATATCGACTTTACGCTCAAGGAGTGAGTAAAGTACAAATTAGCCAGAGGTTACTTATTTCGCGTAACACGGTTAAAAAATACATCGAACTATTCAAAAACAAGAGGCTCACGTATAAAGACCTAGAGCAACTTAGTGACAGTGATTTGGGTAATTATCTTTCCAGCAAAGATCCAGAAGTGCCAGAGAAATTGGCTCAACTTCGCGTTTTGTTTCCCTACTTTGAAAAGGAGTTAAAAAAGGTAGGCGTAACCAAAAATCTGTTATGGAGGGAGTACAAGGAAAAATATCCAGATGGCTATCAGAGCTCACAGTTTTGCAAGTACTACAATGACTGGAAGCGATCATCAGCAGTTGTAATGCATTTTGAGCACAAGGCTGGAGACAAATTATTTATTGATTTTACAGGAAAGAAGCTAGCTATAACGGACAGAGAAACAGGAGAAGTCCGGGAATGTGAGGTGTTTGTGGCCGTCCTTGGAAGTAGTCAATACACCTATGTAGAGGTATGCAGGAGTCAAAAGAAAGAAGATTTTATACGGTGTATTGAAAATGCTCTTCATTACATGGGCGGTGTGCCACAGGCCTTAGTGACAGACAATTTAAAGTCAGCGGTTACAAAAAGTAGTAAATATGAACCGACATTGAATGAGACATTTTTGGATTTTGCTGAACATTACCAAACCAGTGTCCTACCTACAAGAGCATATAAACCAAGGGATAAAGCATTGGTAGAAAATTGCGTCAGGATTACCTATTCAAGAATATTTGCTCCTTTACGCCACCATGTGCTCTTTAGCCTTGATCAGGCTAATATTGCTGTGCTAGAAAAACTCGATGTACACAATAGGACCAACTTCCAGGGAAGGAAGTATTCGCGTTTTGATTTGTTCAAAGAAGTGGAACAAAAAGAGCTTTTCACCTTGCCTGATCGCAAATATGAAATGAAGTATTATGCCTATGGAACCGTTTACAAGAACAGCCATATCTACTTAAATAAAGACAAGCACTATTACAGTGTTCCCTTTGAATATATTGGTAAACGAGTCAAGATCATTTACAGTGATTCCGAAGTAACCATATTCTATAAACATGAACCAATAGCGGCTCACACACGTAATTATCAAGCTTTTAGATATTCCACCATAAAGGACCACATGCCGAGTACTCATCAATTCGTTGCTGATTGGAACCCGGATAAATTTATTAATTGGGCTAAAGGAATAGGCCCGGAGTGTAGAACATATATTATCAAAATATTAGAAAAACAACAGCACCCTGAGCAGAACTATAAGTCTTGCCTGGGAATTCTGTCTTTTGCGAAAAAAGTCGGAAAACAACGACTAAACAATGCTTGTAAGAGGGGCCTGGAATATGAAGTGTTTAACTATAAAATCATTCAAAGCATATTAGAAAAGGGCCTGGACAAGCTTGATGAAGACCCCCATCAGGATAGAACCATTCCACTGCATGATAATATAAGAGGAAAAAATTACTATCATTAAAATACAAACCATGAATACTACAAATGAGGAAAGAATGGGTCAATTGCGTTTATTTGGAATGCTTAGAGCTTTCGAATCAACCAAAGAATCATCCAGCATCAGATATACTCCTGATGAATTATTAGCTTATCTACTTCAAGCCGAGTGGGATGACAAACATAATCGAAAGATCAACCGTCTGATTAAAATAGCCCGATTCAGGTATATGGCTTCTACTGAAGAAATCATCTTTTCCACAGAGAGAAACCTGGATAAAAATCAGATTACTCGTTTTATTACATGTGATTTTATTAAAAGTAAAGAGAGTATCTTATTGACGGGAAGCACCGGTGTCGGTAAATCTTATATCGCTTCTTCCCTGGGACATCAAGCCTGTAATTTGGGGTATAAAGTCTTATACTTCAATATAAATAAGCTATTCGCTAAACTCAAAATGCTCAAGGCTGATGGATCTTTTCTTAAAGAAATGACTCGAATAGAAAGACAGGATTTGCTAATATTGGATGACTTTGGATTAAAGCCATTGGATCAAATTAATCGCCACGCCTTGATGGAAATAATTGAAGACAGACACGGAAAACGATCCACAATAATTGCTTCACAACTCCCCGTAAAACAGTGGCATGAAATAATAGGAGAAAACACTATTGCAGATGCAATTTTAGATAGAATCGTTCACACTTCTCATCGAATAGATCTCAAAGGAGATTCGATGAGGAAAAAGAAGACAAAATTATTAGTTAAAAACACTTAAATTGACAGAAAGATCAGACAACTTTTTTGACTTGACTTTGGGTGGTCACTTTCCACCGGAATACCCTGGTCAGTTTCGTCGGAATATGCACTCAAGGATTGAAGTGGGGCAATACAGCCATCATCAACCAATATCCTGTTGAGGCAAAAGGCATAGTCCAATTTAAAGATGGTAGATATAGGATTGTATTGAGAAATATCAAATCAGATTATACAGCCGCCGATCTTGGCCATAACCCATGGGACAGTATGTTCACAAAAAAACACGGCAAAGAAATGGCTACAGGAAAAGCCAAACTCAAAATATTGGATGTCTTTGCGATTGACTTCATATCTTATTTTACTTACCATTTAGTCTCTGAGGCCGAGGATTGGTAGAATAATTGTGCCACAAAGAACGGATCGGCAAAACACCCAAAATAAATATTACAATCGCTAAACAGTGAGCGCATCCAATGAGAGCGGCTGGACATTTCAAAATGTCAATAACGGTGTAAAAAAAGTCTGAACAGTTCTATTTTATTCTGCGATATGTTACAAACTTTATGCAGATAACAGGCGTATAACAGGCATCTGCTAACTTTGTTAAATGTTTGGACAAGATCAAGACCCAGAAACTGGAAGAAACACACAATTCAAAAAAGGTCAATCAGGCAACCCCAAAGGCCGCCCTAAATCCTACAAGTTTCTATTTGATGAAGTAATTACAGATGATGACCGCCGCGCTATGATCACAGTTCTGAAAGAAAAGGCCTTAAAAGGCGACATCAAAGCGTTTGAAGTCATCATGGATCGAACGGACGGTAAACCGACCCAATCTGTAAATATGAATCAAAATCAACCGATCATGCCTATTATTAATGTCGCAGGCTTGACAGGAAACGAAATTGATGAACTTATGGAAAGAGAACAGCTTCGTGATAATCTGGATGATGTGTATGAACAAGCAAACCAACGTCAATAACACCATAATAGCCGTTTGTGCTTGATTTTGGTTAATTTAGAGTTAGTTCATTAAAATAAGCCCTAGGGAACTCATTAAAACGCAGAAACACTTTTTTTTGCTGTGAAGAGCCTTACCATCCTAGTTGACAACCTTCAAAAATAGATTACTATGAAAAATTGATGAGATTAAAGTGACCTGTGCTGATGAGCCCGAATCCCTTCTATCTTCGAAATATCAGGATTATCTCTTAGTGGTTTCATATGATTATTGTCAGGTGGATCGTGAGGAGTATAATATATTTGAATATTCCACCCGAGCTATAACATATTGATCGAAATTTATCGGAACAGTTAACCACATCAATCACAACATTTTAAAATAGAAAAATTTGCAAAACTCAAATAAATAGTTTATATTGCTATTCCTCCTCAGTACATTTTGAGTTTGTCCATGTGGCAAATTTTAACAATATTTTTTTGGTTTTTTCAGATTTGACACGAGTATTATGATGGGATAAACCCAATCCAAGTAATATGGGTTAATTGATTATTGGCATGGTAGTACATACAATCTATTCTGATTTTGTACGCCAGATGTCATTAAATGAGGCGAAAATTCTAGAGCAGTATAAAATGAGAAAATGAGTATGTCTAACTTCAAAAACAAAAATTATGGCTAGACCATGGACTAAAGAACAGGTTGAAGCACTTGCTGATGCATTCGCTTGGCTCATGAAAATGGCTGGCGCAATGATTAACGAATTAAAAACTGAGTTGAAGAAGCTTGCTGCAGAAGCAGTTAAACAACTGGCTGCTAGTGGTGCATCAAAGAAAGCAGTACTTGAACTACAGAATAAGCTTAAAAAGAATCCCTCCTTAGTATTAAAATTTCTCAATTCTGCTACAATTATTAGGATTGCCAAAATATTAATAACGGCTATACTTCATTATAATAAGATAGTTAAAAAAGGGAAAGTTTTTGGAGAAACAAACATTCAATTCCGGGTACGCTTATCTAGAGAAATGGCATTTTATTGGAAGCGTCATAAAAAGGAATTGGTTAAAGCTCTAAAAGAAGGAAGGGTGGATATAAATTTGCTATTATTAGCCTTTCAACATGGATTCACGGCTTTGAATCGAAGAGCAATGTTTAATAGAATTTTTCCATTAATTCTTAATTATATCTTAAGTCTGAAATCACACCTCCCTACTGGTACGACATTTACCAAAGCTAGTGTTACAGCTCTTTGGGGAAGACAGAGGACTCTTGCACAGATGAGTAAGTTTCTAAAGCTACTTGTCCAGATTCTTCAACTACTCCAATTGAAAGCTACAATCCGAAATACATATACGGATGTAAAAGAGCGAAAAAAAGAAATGGACAAAGTAGATATAAAAATAAGACAAAAAATAATTGAACTTAATCAATTGCCCAATAAGAAATTGGGATGGCGCTCATTGCCGGATGACAAATTGGCTAAGCGATGGAAAGTGACACTGGCATCAATTCATAGGGCCAAAGAAGTCTTTAACATGATTGCTAATCGAGCAACTTCTGCTGAGGAACATTTAATTGCACTATTAATTGCAACTGAGATTCCTGACGTCTCTGATATTGGCGTTGTCCTCGGCGAGAGATTGATACCCTTGGCCCCTCTTGAAAGTGAATTTGCAAAAGTAGGAACAGCTAAGGGGGTTGGATATACAAGGGCCAAGCGTCTTAAAACTGCGTTGAAAGATGCGAATTTAAATGAGGTTTTCGATAGAGCAAAGTACGAGAAGGAAATTTGGATTAATTATATCCGTCGAAGTCGTCGAAGACGCAGTGGAGGAGGGAATGTAGGAGGCGAATAATGTAGTTTGTAGTTAACAACATTATACAGGGCACTACATTATATCTACAAAATACCAATTGTCAATCCATAAGACAACGCACAGAGAATCTATAGTTCTTATTGGAGAGTGTCCTGGCTACATTGCTACTTGAGTTATTCAAATTGCGTTGCCAGGAAATTGAGGAGGTGTTGGCCTCCGTAGAACTTCATGAGTCGTTGTCGTAGCCAATGATACTGAATGATTTATCGTCTTGAAGTAATTTTGTCTGTTGCTTGCAACGATCACTTAAATTAATTATCTTAGGTTGCTACTAAAAGGATACTCAATCTGAATAATCATATTATCATTTCCTTTGGCGATGTGACCTGGATTCTATTAATAAATAGAAAATGATTGCGTTGCATTTTAAAATTTGTGTATCATGGTCAATAAAAAAAATATATTTCTTCTCTGCTTCTTATCTTTTGTTTGTCTTTGTATGTATTCCTGTGCTCCCCCTGCCCAGGAAGATGGAGATTGCAAGAGTAGGCAGATTCGTAATATAGTCGGTAAAGGAGACACGAAGCAAAAAGCGAAGACTGATTGGGACAAAAAGGCAAGACAAGCGTGTTATGAAGAATGTAAACGACACGATTGTACGAATAAAGGAAATAAGCCAAGAGTTTGTATTCTAACAGCTGTCACTGGTCCAAATACTGAGGCTACCAAAACTGCTGACGGCAAATTTCAATATGCAAGTAAACCTACTTGCAAATGTGCCTGCGCTCGTTGTTTAACTAAAACAAGAATGATCTATGCCGCCGATTCATTATTCACAGGCAGAGGAAACACAATATCCAAGGCACAAAAAGTTGCTTATGAAAAAGCTAAAAAATGGTGTCAAACAAACGCATGTAGCAAGCATAAAGACTGCACGAATCCGAGAACATGCAAAGTGTCAAAAGCAGTTAAAGCAGGCAAGGCAAAGATTGAAGGGGCCAAACCTAATTTCAAAGCTACTTATGAAATTATTGGGTGTAAATGTAGATGCGAAAAATAAGGTTTACGACAATATTAGTTCATTCTAACTTTTAGAATTATTTCGAAGGTTGGAGAAATTGAACTTTATTTCCAACCGTATTCCACAATTTGGTGTAAAAATCTCTAGCATCACCATACCTTGCCATTACATCATCATTCCCTTCGCGCAAATTGTAAATGTCATTTCCCTGCCCAGACATATCCATTATAACAGGTGTACAACAGGCATAACTAATTAACTTTGTCAAATGTTCGAAGCGATCAAGACCCTGTAACTGGAAGAAACACACAATTCAAAAAAGGTCAATCGGGCAACCCCAAAGTGCATAATCCGGTCAAACTGACCCCCCCATTCCGATTTGTACTGACCCCACCATTCCGGAGGTTTGACCCCCTGCAATGAGGTAAAATGTTAATAACGTTCCGGTATACTGACCCCCTATATTTTGGAGGGTGTTAAGAACATTCCGGAGGTTTGACCCCCTCAAGATGACTATGGAAACGTGCAATTAATGTTCATGTTCGTGGCTCAAGAAAAGAGTTATGGCATGGGAAAATTAAAGCGCATGGATCAAGTCAGATATATTTTAGAGACCTACCTGGACACCAAATCCATTAAGGGTACGGCAAGAAGATTACAAATTTCAAAGAACACAGTCCGAGACTATGTTCGTCGTGTACGAACTCATTTTAAAGACCTGTCTGAGGCGTTGACGTTGGCAGAAGACGAACTTTTTGAGTTGGCCTACAAGTCAGATGCAAGCGGATCGAATACGCGTGAATTTGAATACAACAAGCGGGTTGATTTCTGGATCACAGAGCTTCGTCGAGTCGGGGTAACGAAGAAATTACTGTGGGAAGAGTATCGATCAGAATTTGAACATGGCTTTGGCTACAGCCAATTTTGTGAGCGCATAAATCGCGAGATAGGGCGTCGCGACCTTACGATCAAAATGAATCACACGCCAGGCGAAAAGATGCAGGTGGACTTTGCAGGCAAGACGATGAATTGGATTGATGCGTCCAGCGGCGAAGTGCATAAATGTCAAATATTAATTGCGACGATGCCCCATACCCAACATAGTTTTGTCATTGCCTTACCGAGTCAAAAAGTGACGGATTTTATACACGGACTAAATCAGGCGTTACTATTTTTTGGTTGCTTACCCAAGGTGATTTTAAGCGACAATTTAAAATCGTTTGTTATTCGTGCCGATAAATATGAGCCTGATTTTAATGAATTATGTGTTCAATTAGCGGCCTATTATCAAATTGACATTGAAGCTACCCGGGTAAGAAAACCAAAAGACAAGGCCAGTGTAGAAAATTTAGTCTCAACAATTTATACACGTATTTATGCCCCACTTCGCAATGAAGTATTCCACAGTTTAGCCGAATTAAACGAGGGAATAAAGAAACAACTCACAGATCATAATCATAGGCCCTATCAGCAAAAGCCAGGTTGTCGATTAAGTGAATTCCAAAAGTTTGAACATCCTATAATGAAGGAGCTACCAGCAGATTTATTTGAGATTAAAAAATCAACGCAGTCTAAGGTACGCCGAGATTATCACGTCTATATCGGAGAAGAAAAAAACTATTATTCGGTTCCCTTTCAATATGTAGCACGCCAAGCCATTATCGTGTATACGTCGAGTACAGTTGAAGTATTTATCGATAATCAGCGCGTGGCCACGCACACACGATTGCTTCATCGTAACACATATCGCCATCAAACCAATCCGGACCACATGCCGAAAAGTCATCTTGAATGGAAAAAAGCACGTGGCTTTAATGCAGCACATTTTATCCGGCAAGCCGATAAAATAGGTCCAGCTACCAACTGGGCGATTCAATTCATTATACGCTCGGCTATCCATCCACCACAAAGCTTCAACTCTTGTCAAGGCGTATTGCGGTTAAGTGAAAAATATTCTGCTGAGCGATTGGAAAACGCTTGTGTGCGTTGTCAAAAGGTAGACAAAGTATCTTATAAAATGATTAAAAGGATTCTTGTAAAAAACCTGGATCTCGAAATCGAATCCGTTGACCTATTTAACACACCAGTCCATGAAAATATTCGAGGCCCCGAAGCTTATCAATAATCATTTTTTTAACCCGTCATATTTATGACACAAATTTATTCTTATGAAAAATGCATCATTAGAAACCATGAGGCAAATTAAATTAACCGGCATGGCAGACGCTTATGAAAGCCTGTTAAGCCTTCCGGTCAATCAACAACCCGAGTCACACGAAATGCTGGCCCGATTAATTGACGCTGAAAAACAATATCGCTCGCACAAACGTATGCAGATGTTTTTACGACTTAGTAAACTGCGATATCCAGCCGTTATCCAAGATATCGACTGTTCTACTACGCGTAATTTATCTAAAGGAAAAATTGTAACACTCGCAGATTGCGCTTATGTCGATCGAGGAGAAAATGTTCTCATCACAGGGGCAACAGGTTGCGGAAAATCTTATCTCGCCTGTGCATTTGGTCACACCGCCTGTGTCAAAGGCTATCGAACGTTGTACTTCAACATGAACCGATTTACTGAACAAATTGCACTCGCTAAAACCGATGGTACACTGATCAAATGGATGGACAGAATCAAAAAAGCTAAACTCATTATTCTTGATGATTTTGGTCTCCAACCTATCACTCATCAAGTTAAACTCATCCTGCTACAAATCCTTGAAGATCGATATGAAAGAAACGCCACCATTATATGTTCTCAACTTCCGGTCGGAAAATGGCATGAATATTTTGATGAACCCACTATCGCAGACGCTATCCTCGATAGAATTATTCCAAAGGCTCACCGCATAGATCTAAAAGGAAAAAGCTTACGTAAACAATCAAAACATGTATCTTAACAAATGATTTTTAGCACGTTTTCAACATAGGGGGTCAATATCCCGGATTCAGGGGGTCAGTAACTCCGGAATATGCACCCAAAGGCCGTCCAAAATCATACAAATATCTATTTGATGAAGTTGTCACGGATAACGACCGCCGGGCAATGATTCAAATGCTCAAAGAAAAGGCCTTGAAAGGTGATATAAAGGCCTTTGAAATTATCATGGATAGAACGGATGGCAAACCAACTCAGGCCGTTAACATGACCCAAAGTCAACCGATCATGCCTATTATTAACGTCGCTGGACTAACCGGTGACGAAATTGACGCATTTATGGAAAGTGAACAAATTCGTGATAAACTGGATGATGTGCATGAACGAACAAGCCAACGACAATAACAACATGATAACCGTAGGTGTTTGGTTTGGTTAATTTAGAGTTCATTCAATAATATTAACTCAAATGAGGTCATAAATCTATCAGTCCTCGGCTTTCCAATCAAGGTCTTTTTTAAAGTAGTAGTGGTAAACATTGCCGCCGTAATCAGGATCATTCAAAGCAAGCGCGTCAAAATAGATCCAACCGTTATCCAGCATGTAGTTCATGGCGGAAATTGCAGAATGAAATGTTTGTTTTTTGCCTGCAGGTGTTAATATAGTCGAGGCTTTTCTTCCTTGTCTTTGTTGGCCGTAATCTATTGTTATAATTACCTTTTTCGAGAAGATATTGCCGGTAGCGACAACCTGACATACTTTTACGTGGTCAAGCTCATTGATATTGATATTACCCACGACGACCTGAGCGCTAATGGAGGTGGCCATAAGAGCGTAAAAAATGAATGTTAAGATAGTCTTCATAGTGCTTGGTTTGGTTAATTTACAGAACAGGAGTTAGAGAAATGTTCATCTATTATTTTTGGAAGCTCTTTAACATAGGTGTAGGAGGTTCCATCCAAATACTCGACCGACACTTTAGTTAACTTAACACATGATATAGTGTTATTATACCATGCTGTTGCCCACGTGGAATATCGCAGTTCTTTACTTCCGGAAATTGGGCCTGTCAATTGTCCGGTAAAGACAGAATGACCACTAATGCGACAAGTTTGGGGGTCACTAACCTGGTTGTATGGTACAACCGTAAAGTTGATGTATTTGATTACTTTAGAAGTATTGAAATAATTCCATTCTATAACAAAATTGACGCCACCAACAGAATTTATGTCATGGATATAAGCGCTCTTAATAAGAATAGGTTGTTTACTACCTTTTCTAAAATCTATCTCTTTCATCATAACTTCAACTTCCCGCGTTGCCAGATAATCAAAGTCAGATAAATTTCTGATATAACCAACACGACCATCCGATGATTTGACTTGATACATACCATTTATAATTCCAATGACCTTAACTCTTCCTGAGCCAAAGTTCTCATACTCTAAGCTATACCAACTAGGATTCATTAACACTGGGGTTTCTTTTGTAACGTCCGTGATCTTAGATTTTTTGTTGAATGTTGAAACAACTGGCTCATCGATCTTTTGAGTTAGAGATTCATATTCCTTTAGTTTTGCTAAAGCCAAGGCAAGTTCTTGGGTTATGCTTTGATTGCCTTCTTTGCATGTCTTATTATCCAAGAACAGTTGTTCGTGTTTTGTTTTGAGATCTTGATGCTTTAGTTTCAAGCTCTGGAGTTCTCGATTAGATCTTTTAACATCAGCATTGGCTCGTAATAAAGCCGTTTTGAGATCGCTAATGTCATCCTCAAGATCCTTTTTTGATTGGCCTGTCAAATTTGAGATAGAGAAGGCAGACAGAAGAATAAACACGAAAAGAGACTTCAGTATGTTCATAGAGGAAAATTTGATTTTAGATTGCCTGTTGACCTGTGGTCTTCCTGAACAATAGAATTGGGATGTTGGCAATAGGATTAGATTCACATTGTTGTAAAATTATGGTTTAACTTAAAGTTACTTAAATTGAAGGTCAAAGAGAATTTTTTTATCAATCATTTTGTATGTCATTGATGAAAAGGGTTTGAAACTTCAAGGAGTAGAAAAAAGTAGAATGAAACTAAATGATCGATAGAAAAGAACTAATGCACCGTAAAGCAGACGACTTATTTGCTAACAAATTTGTTAATGGCCATATTCATATTCCAAGAAACCTTCAAACTCTTAAAGAAAAGTATGATGATATCTTTTGTGAATTGAATTTTGACAGCGATAAGCTGAGCTTCCTTCATCGTTTACACCGCTCCGTACGTAATTGGTTTGATGGTCATAGGGAGAATTGTGCGCATTGGCAAGAAGGTAGAGAATGCCCTGCTGAAAGAAATGCAGAAGACTTTCTGTTCTTGATCGAACAAGAAATTTTTAAGTTGAACGAAAATTTTGATTTTCGAATACTATTGCCCAATATAGATGGTAAACTAATTCAGGATATTTCTCAACGAATAGAAACTTATCCAAAAGCGGCAAAGCCTTATGTGTGTGCGATAGATAAACTTCATGAAAATAAATATGAGAGAAACACTTTGGATGATTTGAGAAGGTGTGTTGAAGAGCTTCTCAGAGCAATATTAAGCACAAATAAATCATTGGAGAATCTCAAAAATGAAATTGGCTTGTACTTGAAAAAGAAAAAGGTAAATACGAATATTAGAACTTGGTTCATTCAAACTTTTGCCTTTTTCATTTATTATCAGAATGATACAGTCAAACATGGTGATGTGACAGATCGTATTGACTATTCTTTTGTATGGAATTTAACAAACACTATGATCCTGTTTCTCTTAGAGCTCGAAGATCAATAACGCCAAATTGTTACGTTTAGTCAACTTTCTATAAATGATTGGTACATCATCAAAATTGGCCAATTCTCTTGTAAACGACAACCTACCCGACAACTGATCAATTATTTAATGTATAATAAGTTGAATATCAAAAACTGAATTTGAAGTGTGTAGCGAGAGAGAGACTTGAACTCTCGACCTCCGGATTATGAATGCTTTTCCCCTTGACTTTCTCTGATATAACTTTAAGATAATCAGTGTATTAGCTTTTTTATCATTTTAAAGTTTTGTCACTATGTCCGTAAATTTTGTCACAAGATTGCATAAAGCAATCAAGAATGCCGATGGTAAACACCCTGTCGTATTGCAAATCACCTGGGGAAATAATGTAAGGCGCAAGCGCACCGGAATCTGGGTCAGTCCGAGCCAATTTTATCTTGACGATGATCAGCAAGCTCGGCTGAGGGATATTCATGGAAGAAGGGAGAAACAGAAAGAACTGGACTCTATGAAAAGGACAGCCGTGAGAGTCTATGAAGATCATTTCGAAGGAGAAGAATTTGATTACAATAAATTTAGTCGTCTGTTTATCATGAAACCGGAGAAGGAAGAAAAGACAATAATGAAAGTCTCGGAATTCTGCACTCTGGTAAGCGAAAAATTCGTTAAGACGGGGCAAATCAGATCCAGTTTAGACTATAAAACGTTGGCAAATATTATCTTAAAAGTCTCACCAAAAGACATTTTCTTCGACGACTTCACCATGGATTGGTTATATAAATTCGAGGATTATTTCAACGAGAGAGGGACGAGGGGATTCAACACGATGAACCGCCTTAAAATCTTATTCGGAAAGGCCGTTCAAGCAAAGGTTGCTGACTTTACAAAAAATCCATTCAAAAATCCATATACAAACCCATACGGGTATGACATATCAAAGCTGAAGAAAAAGAGGATTGCAAGAGTGAACACAAATAGAATCAAGGATCTCAATTTGGATCAACTCAAGAAACTTAGAGAGTACGAACCGAGAACGGAGAAAGAAAAAGAATACCTCATGGTGTTTTGGTTCTCATTTTACACGATGGGCGTCAATCTAACCGATGTTGCTCAACTGGAGAAGAAAGACATCAAGGACAATCGTTGGTATTATGAGCGTTCCAAAACGGGAACTGGTTTGAAACGCGGAAAGCCGTTATTGCCAGAAGCATTAAAAATTGTTGAGAACATGATGAAACTGCACCCAAGAAGCAAATACATTTTCCCCATCATATCTAGTAAACACAAAACTGAGATGGACATGGTTAAAAGAGTAAATGACTATGCCTCGTGTATTCGAAAAACAGCGTCCCGTATATCAAAGCGTCTCGGATTTGATGGATATTTCACCTACTACTCCGCCAGATATAGCAGTGCTACTCTTGCGCTGAACATGGGGGCAGACAGAAATACAGTGTCGCATCTGCTTGATCATGCCAACTTCTCCACTATTGATCATTACGCTGGACGCGCTGATGATGGGAAGGTGCTTGAGGTGATGGAGATGTTGAGGATATAGGCAGTTGCTGGTAATCCTTTTGGCTATCCCCTTTGAGAGGCATGCCAATTACAAACTACTGGTTTGCACCGTAGCCGTTTTCGCGTTCCCAAGCCAAGGCGGCTCCCTTAGTGACCTTAGCACCTACTTGGAAAATATGCCCTTGAGACCAATAAAGCCTTTTATCACCGTGTTGTGTCCATTTTTTTGAATTTTGATGATCTTCTTCTCTTCGTTGTAAATCATCCGTGATACCCCCATGTACGATTTTATTGCCTACTTTAAAAATGTATTTATGATGTGTTCTTGGTTGTTGTTTTTTCATGTCTCTTTTATTAATTAATAGTTTGTGACCTTACGATTAGAATACTTCTCTCGTTCCTCTTTTAAGGAATAAGCCAATCCAAATACATCTGCTTTGGCATTTGCCTATAGCCCAATTTTTGTATAGTGCCGTAAGTCTGTTCCATTTCTTCCCATATCTTTTTTGATTTCATGTCAATCACAAATAATTCCTTTGGATATTATACTTGATAAGTGGCCATTTTTTGTTTAACTAGTCGGAGGTAGGTTTCTGCTTTGAGCATCAGGCCGTTGATATAATCGGGGAAGTGTTCCAAGGCTAAATCACAGCATTTAGAAACAAACTCGCCATCATTATTTGGGTACTTACGATCAAAACCCATAGCCAGATCAACCAGGCACATTGCCACACTTTCTTTTTCGCTCAAAGGCTTCATATAAACACCATTTCGAATTGCATCAAGATGCACATATCCTGATGCCATGATCCATGCGTCAATAGGAAATGATGCACTGATTAATTCTGTGTTGTACCACCCTGCTTTTTTACACTGGTGTTTAATATAGACATGATTTGGAGCAAGAGCCAAATGCGCTTGCACATTCAATTCCTCCGCTATTATCTTATATAAATATGGAAGCGAATGACAGTTACCTTTTCCGGTAGTTAGGAGTTTTGTGACGAACATTTGTGACCAATTTTTATCACCGAAAATGTCATCAAAATCATATACCAATGGCTGATGATAAAGAGTGTCTGTCTCAGAAAGGACTATTGGAATTGTATCAGCAAACACTTTGAAAATAGCCGCATATAGTTTTACTATTTCCTTGTCTTCATGCGAGTATGATAACTCGTTAATTCGAGTGTATTCAGAAATAAGTCCTGTTAAAAAATTGATTTGTTCAATATATTCATCTTCTGAGAGAGTTCCTCCTTTGTAGGCATTTTCTACATCGAATACAATGTATTTGAATGCTACATCATTGTCGTCTATTAGTGTGGACGAAATCTTGCCAAATGCATTTTCAAAATAGGTGATGTCTTGGCCGAACAGCCCTGTCAAGGGGGATAATAAAACAATTAGGATGTATTTAATCATTATTCAATTAAATGGTATGAACTTCATATTGACACAGTCATAGGTAAAATTTATTTTTTGACCGCCCATATTTTTTAAATCGAGGGTTTTACCCTTGCATTGAACTCTATAAGGAATGACATTTACAAAGAAAATGCCATCTTCCATTCTCAGAGGTATAACTCGGTGCAAAGTAAATTCTTTTTCCTTTTTAGCCTTCTTTTTAATATCCCTCCCGCCAATGTATTTAATGCTAATACCATTTATATTTTCAGGCAGACCGTTCGTTGTAAAGCTATTTAATTCAACATAGACTATTTCGCTTGTTTTATTTTCAATCAGATATTTTTTTAATGATTGGAAGTATACATCTTGGTTGTCCCGAGATTCGGTGTTGTCAGCCGTTTGAGAGTTTGTTACAAGACTACAAGCAATGAATACTGTAATTAGAATTTTTTTCATGTAAATTACTTTTGTCCGATCGTTCTGAATGTACTTAATGGAAGTTTCGCCACAATCCCCGATCCATTATAAATATATATAGTATTATTTCCTTGGGCTAGAACATATCGATTGCCGGTTACGCCTGCCGTATTTGTTCTGGCGTTATTAATATCTCGCGCGGAGGGTGTATTATCAAATGAATAAGTTGTTGTTGTGCCACCTATTGTATTCATGTCTTTACGTGTGCTCGATGACACAGTTCCATCCGGGTGTGACAGACGCCGTGGCCGGGGTAGACAACAGTCGGTATACCAATGTGGC
This sequence comes from Saprospiraceae bacterium, assembly GCA_965249735.1. Taxonomy (GTDB): domain Bacteria; phylum Bacteroidota; class Bacteroidia; order Chitinophagales; family Saprospiraceae; genus JANQSS01. Next base: position 350,814 of record CBDFMS010000024.1, read on the forward strand.
CCACAACCTGGATTCCATAAAAGTACTTGTGAAAAACTCTACAGATGACGATTACAAACCGATTTACAGACCATTTTACAGATCCGAACTCTTGTTGCACGCACGAAATAATACACCTCTGTATCCTAAATTTATGGAAATCAACCCATATCATTTTTTAAACGTTTTGGACGCTTGTTTTTTACCAAATTTGTTGAATATGGGTCTTTTGACTCCCTTTGGAAGGCCTTATTCGAACTGAACCAAACACTTTATGTACCAAAAAGAACAAACACTTCACTCCACTGATCTTATACGATCTCGGAATAAATTGCGTATTGAATCTTCCTACATGAAAACATACAAACAGTATTCTTTTGGATTTGGATTAGTCCTTTTGGTTATGATGTTCGTTGGTTGTGGGGGACAGAAGGAGATCAAACCGGAAAAAGATGAAGCAAAAACAGGACATATAATTTCAACCGATGTGGAGGCTGATCAGAAAAAAATATCAGACAGCATTCCCATACAAAAAGTCGCCCTGTTTGGCGAAGAGGAAAACGATAGCAGATATCCGTATAAAATAAGATTTGTGTCTGGAAAAGTGATCGATGTCAGAGTTGTTGATCCTTACAGCGATCTTCCGTACGAGTCTTTGAGAACGGTCGAAGGCGGCTTTGAACGGCTATACGAGTTGAGCGATCTCTCTGTAAAAGAGCAGGAAAGTATACTGGAGGGAAGCCGTATCAATCCTGATGCCTGGCGGGATGGGCGGTTTTTGAGAATGCTGACCAAGCCTCCTGTTGTGGAGATCTCGGACAGCAAAACAGTGATCTCTTATCACGCTTCAATTTATAGCAATCAAGAGGATATACTGGCCACGCAGGGGTATGCTCTGGTCTTTAACAAGAATGGAAAATTACTGCATACCCTCCAGGACAAGAAAGACGGATTTTATGATATTCGTTTGTCCTCCGACGGAAAATATCTGATGCAAAAATACGGCATCGACTATGGAGAAGACGGAAGCGGTCAATTGGATCGTGGATTCCGGTTTTATGATACTGACAAAGGAGAAATGATCTTTGAATGGGAGTTGGGGAAGGATCCATACATAAGAGGTTTTGATATGATTCCAAATACACATTTTCTTGGTTGCTATAGAATAGAGAACAGCCATTATATTCACTACATCATTGACATTGAAAAAGGAGGATTGTTTATGAAGTCAATGGATAGAAGTCGATATATGAACGATATTGAATATGCTAAAACTTTATTTCCTAATTTCCTAAAATCTGGAAGATTAGAAGATTCACTAATTGATGGGTTTAAAAAATTGGAGCAACTATGAGAACAATTTGCATGTATATAATTACTCTAAATATTGTTGTTGGTTCTTGTTTTGTTAATGCACAAATTGTACAGTTGAATTATAGAACCTGCAACGGGTGTCTTCAGGCAGAAAACAGTAATCCTGCAATTAACATAGCACTTTACGGCTACGGCAATAATACAACTTGGGAGACCGATGATCTGGAAAGTGATTTTGACCTCAGGCGAGCGGGACAGGCTACGAGATGGCACAAAGGACTGGACTTGAGAAATCATGGGCAAGGTGCCGATATGCAGAGAGGAGATGCCATTGTCAATCCGGATAACAATGGAGTGATCGTAAATCTGGATCAAACAGGATACAAGGTGATCGTAATTGATGGAGATGAATACGATTTTGGTTACGGGCATATTTTTAGTCCACATAATGTAACGAATATATCAACATTCCGTAGCGGTAATTTCGTTTTAAAAATGTCAGAACCTTTTAATGCTTCAAGAGTACCATGTATTATAGATATGAGCACCTGTGTGGCATATTCACAATTTGCAAATAGACAAGTAATTATTACAAACAATCCGCATTGTTCTGATACACTCACAACCGTTAATCAAGTCCCCCTTAATACAGCCTTTGCGCCCATCGGAGACTCAGAAAGCAATATCAATGCGGATCCTGATCCTGGTGTACACTTACATCTGTATAAATTTAGAGATCCAATAAACGGAATCAATCTGAACAACTGCATGGACCCCTTAGTCGATCTGCAGCACCCTGTGACGAATTATGAGGTACAAATGACATTTAACAAATACATTGAACCCACCAATTTTACTAATTGGGGCCAGGTAAATATTAAATACCCTGGTGACGTTTACAATACCGTATCATATCGTGCTACCATGACAGACGCCGTGGCCGGGGTAGACAACAGTCCGTATACCAATGTAGCCCACAATCTCGATTCGATCAGAGTGGTTGTCAAAAGTTCCAGGGATGACGATTACAAACCGGTTTACGGACCATTTTACAGATCCGAACTCTTGTCGCACGCACGAAATAACACACCGCTATATCCAAAATGTAGGGAAATTAATCCATATCATTTTTTAAACGTTTTGGACGCTTGTGTTTTACTATATTTGTTGAATATAGGTCTTTTGACTACCTTTAGAAGGCCTTATTCGAATTGAACGAAACACCTTCATGTGCCAAAAAGAACAAACACTTCACTCTATTGATCTTACCCAGCCTCGGAATAAATTGCGTATTGAATCTTCCTACATGAAAATATACAAACAGTATTCTTTTGGATTTGGATTAGTCCTTTTGGTTATGATGTTCCTTGGTTGTGGGGGACAGAAGGAGATCAAACCGGAAAAAGATGAAGCAAAAACAGGACATATAATTTCAACCAATGTGGAGGCTGATCAGAAAAAAACATCAGACAGCATTCCCATAGAAATAGTCGTCCAATTTGGCGAAGAGGAAAACGAAATGCGGTATCCGGCGAAACTGCGGTTTTTGTCTTCTGAGATCATCGATGTAAGAGACGTGGATCCATATAAGGACCTGCCTTTCCCTTCTATAGGTGAGTACGAAAACGGTATAGAGCGATATTATGACCTCAGTGAGTTGAGTCTTGAAAAACAAAATGAAATTTTAGCGGGAAGTCGGATAAACAAGGATGCTCTTCGTAATACGAACTATTTACGCTTGGTCACCAATGCACCGATCGTGCAGATCGCGGGAGACAAGACGGTCATTGCCTACCAGGCCTACTTTTTCTGCAATGAAGAAGACATCCTTGCCACCCAGGGATATGCCTTGATCTACGATGCAAACGGCAATATACTTCATAAAATTCATGATAAAAAAGACGGATTTTATGATATACATCTATCGAGTGACGGTAAATATCTGATGCAAAAATATGGTACAAATTATGGTGAAGATGGCAGTGGTTGGTTGGATCAGGGCTTTAAATTTTACGATACTGATTCAGGAGAAATGACCTTTGAATGGGAATTAGGTAAAGACCAATTTCTTAGTGGTTTTGATTTTTTGCGTTACGCGAAATCTTGTACCAACTTCTACAGGGAAGAGGGATCGGAATTTGACTATTTTGTCATCGATATTTTAAATGGAATAGTCTATAAAAAAACATTCAATCGCAAATTATTAAACGACCCAGGCTATGTTATTTTTCCTTCTTTCATAAAATCAAAAAAAATATCAGATTTATTAAATGATGGATTTATAAAAGTCAATTAACAATGAATAGAACACCCCTTGCTCTGATTTATTTACTTCTCGTTTCGAACATTGGATTGGCACAAAATACAGTAATTAATTATGAAGACTGCATAAGTTGTCCTCAAGGAGCCAATAGTAATCCGACATTAAGCGCTGCTCTTTATACGTACGAAAATGATTCTGCCTTTCTCACCAAAGATATCGAGAGCGATTTTGATCTACGAAGAATTACAAGTGGAACAAAATGGCATAAAGGAATTGATCTAAGAAATCATGGATCAGGTGCAGATATGCAAAGGGGAGATGCCCTGGTTGCTCCTGAGGGCGGAACTATTGTGGCTCTCCCAAATCAACGATATAAATATATAACAATCGATGGTGCAAATTTGGATTTTGGATATGGTCATATTTTTAGCCACAACAACATTGGAGATGCCACTACGTGGAGGAGTGGTAATTTTGTATTAAAAATGACAGAAGTTGACACCAATGATCTAAGGTTTATCGCAATCGTTAATCTTAACACTTGTTTGGCATATTGTCGAACACCTAACCGTACTGTTATCATAGCAAATAACAATCATTGTGCAGACACACTCACCACGACAGATCAAGTGGCTGTCGGCGCATCATTCGCACCAATTGGCGGATCCAAAAATAACACAAATGATTTTCCTGTCCATCTCCACCTCTACAAGTTCAGAAATCCAGCTAATGGGATCAATTCAGACAACTGTATGGATCCCTTAATTGACCTTCAGCACCCTATGACGAATTACGATATCCAATTAGCGTTTAATAAAGATATTGAGTCAAATAACTTTAATGATTGGGATCAGGTCAATATTAGTTATCCCGGCGATGATGAAAATACAGTGTCTTATCGAGCCACTATGATAGGCGCAACAGCAGGTGTAGACGACAGCAGATATGAAAATGTAGCACACAATCTCGATTCGATCAGAGTGGTTGTCAAAAGTTCCAGAGATGAAGATTACAAACCGATTTACGGACCATACTACAGATCAGAACTCTTGCTGCATGCCAGAAATAATACGCCCTTGTACCCGACCCAAATGACAACGCGATACGCGAATATTTCTACAACGGGGATTTCACCAAGAGCATATCAGGATGGGGTAGGTTTCAGACCCTATGACAACTACTACTACGCCGACTTCGTCACCCGCATCCACGAAGACGATCCCGGCGACGGATCACCAACTGCTACAATATACGCCGACATCCCCCAAACCGCCCGGTACAACGACGGCAAATACAATATTTTCTCCCGTGTCACCGATGTCAGAGGAAATTACACCTCCAGTGATACTCTGGAATTTAAACTCGACAATTTTAAACCCTTCATCGAGTGGGTAAAAGTGACCATAAATAATACTAGGATTTATGAAGAATCCTGGACAAATCAGGGAGATAGTTGTATCCAATTCTCTAACACAAGTTTGCAGACTACCTTGAATGCAGGAGATATCGCCGGAGGAATGACTATATCGGTCAAAGCCAGTGAACAACTAGACTCGATTGCCTTAAATATTCCCGCTTTCAATATTGTCAACAAGGCGCCCGTAGTCAATGACACAAGTACGGGATATCATTATAATTTTGACATCACCGCGGCCGAGGTATCGGTCGACAGTGCACTGGTCAGATTGAAATTTACCGGAACGGACGTGAATGATAATGGCTTAATTTCTTTCGATGCTGGTCAATTGGCCACATGCTTCAACATTCCGCTGCGTGCGACGGATACAACATGGTCTGACGCAAACGCAACTGATCTACAATTCGGAATTGATTCTATACATTCTTTTGATTTCAACTGTCAGTCGGACGATGATTTAGGTGGAAATAACGCGACTGCCCGACAGACTCAGGGTACTGTGGTGAGTCTGCTTTCGACACCCATAGTTTTGGATGTCATCATCACAGATGCCAATAACAATACCGATCCGGAGGGATCGATCGACCTCATCGTGGCGGGCGGAATAGCTCCCTATACATACCTGTGGTCCGACGGTAGTACGACACAGGATATCTCAGAAATACTATCAGGAGAATATTGTGTGACAGTGACAGATGGGTTTTGTGGCTATGCAGAAGACTGCTTCACGGTTGGTGATGATTGCCCTGGAATCGATCCTGGCACATGGGAAATAGTTTATCCTGAAGATTGTGGAAAAACGGGATACATTTATTACAACAACGATGCCAGCGGAGGTACTCCCGAATATGACGTCTACTGGACCAATGCTGCGGGTAACCTGGTGCCAGATGCGGACGGATCGCTCATCAAAAAGAAAGATGGCATTTATACGATTCATGTGGTGGATGCGGACGGTTGCGAAGTAACCGAAGAAGTCCATTTGTTGGCGATACCCCAGATGAATACCGTGCTATATATCTATACCACGCCTTCGTGTGTTGACGCAAATGGGAATCCGTCGAATAACGGGACGGTCACAGTTGCAGCTGATCCGCCAGGTGTCATTTTAATTTATACCTGGTATGACGGCACTGTTGAGATCGGAAATTCAAGTATAATAGAAGATCTGGCACCCGGCAATTATTGTGTGACGGCCAGCTCGTCAGATCACAACTGTACCTGGGAACTTTGTAAGGAGGTATTAAGCTCGGAGGACCTTCCTTTAATGAGCAATCCCGAAGTTGCACACCCTTGTGAAGCCGACAATGGCAGCATCAATTTACACATATCCGGTGGTGTACCCATAAATGGTGTGTTGTATAAAGTGACATGGTCAGATGGCTTAAAGAAGGATTATGCTTATCGATCCAATTTGCAGAACGGTACATACAGTGCAACCATAACTGACCACTGTGAGCAGGAGCTCGTGGAGACAATCTTACTAGACGGTCTTGATGCAGAATTCGTCGTCGTTCCGGGGTGTGATGGAGGCATGGGTTCTGTGGATGTCATCATATCAGGAGGTGTGTCACCGTACACGGTGACCTGGACAGATGGCTATACTGGAGATCTGCCACGTATGGATATGATACCCGCAATATATTCATTGACCATCATGGACACGACCGGATGCACCCTATATAGCGACGTAGAGGTACATAGCGTGATTGATCAAATACAGATCATCGAGCAAATAGATGCTTGTGAAGGATTTAGTGATGGGGAAATAACGCTTCAGATCGACAATCCTTTTGGTGATCAAATTACAGGGTGGCTTTACCCTGTTAATCCTTGTGTGGATTGTGGTCTATTGGCCACCATTTATGGGGATGAAAATCCATTGATTTTTAAGCAAATCGATCTTGAAGGCAATACAGATTATGAATTCACCTTCAGCATTGGCGGTTGCCTTATGACATTTCCGTTTACAATAAACCAATTAGACCTTCAAAATGAATACATTGGATATGATGAAATCGAGCCTGACATTTACGTCTGTTATTATGATCAGATATGCCGGGATCATCGCGTAGATACGGCTCTGGTTGAATTGGCCTGGATGGAGAATGAAGACTGCGGAAATGACCTATGGGAATGGGAATGCCCGGATATCATATACAGATGTGGGGTGGACGAAGTAGCACGTAAGACGCAACAACGACAGTGGATGAGAAGGGGCGAAGCCATTATTTTGGCACAACAATTGCCTTGGGTAAGTCAAGGTCTCATAGATTTTAACTTAGAAGGAAACTGGTGCGATAGAATCAGGGTCTGTCCCAATGATCCTACTTGTGGTTCAATGCTGAGTTTCGGTGGAGATTTTGCTGGAAATTGGATCGAAAACGAATACGATCCAGAGACAGGCTGTGTTCGCGTACGATGTCGCATTTTTTGGTTTATCAGTACAAGCTACACCATTTGCGGGGTTGAATCAGGTCAAATTCCTGATATCGTCCCTGACTATATTCGACCCTATATCGACTGGGACTTTCAGCACGATATACGATGGGAGTGTCATCCGACCACCAACAAAGTAGGGGCCCTGGTCCATTTCATGGATAATTATCCCCTGGATGCTGATTATCCGGGATTTGAAGGATCTGAATTAGAGGATTTCCTAATCGATCATCAAAATGATCCAGCCAGATGGTGTGCTGAGGTCACTTACTGTGCTGATAGCTTTACTATAGTGAGTTCTGACATCGACCTCATTACCTGTCCGGTGATCGACCCGCCGCTCCTGGAAGGAAACTATTTAGTCGGGCAAACATGTGATCCGTTGTATAATTATCTTGAACCACCTGGAGCCTATGTGGCTTGTTGGGAAAATGTAGACTGCCAGGATACGTCGAATCTAGATTGTCACATCTATTGGGAATTTGTAAACCTCGATTACACCACATTCGAATTACTCATGGACAATCCATCCGAAATTCAGATTGTGCAGGGAGGACTTGATGCGAACACCTATTTTCGCCGTTTTGCTACCTTAAAACAAACGGATAGTTTTACATGGGCCAATGGTATATATGAAAGTAAGAATGGCTTGATTTATCATCCGTTTCATCCTGAGCGATTCAATCTGATTGAATCCAATGATGACATTGAATTTATTCATCACGCCCCAGAAGAGAATTTTCTGTTTACTATTCTACGGGAAGAAAGACTGGCAAACTTCACCATTGCCTGTGGCAATACACAATTGGATTTAATAGAAAAGACGATTAATAGTTCGTCCGGGCTGAGCTTCGATAAAATTTCATATACGGATGGTCTAGCCTTTATTTCGGGTCAATATTCCGGGAAGCTTTATTACGATAATAATATTTTGTCGGAATCTGCAACCGAAAATCGGTTTGTCCTCTTGCTTAATGACGATTTACAAATAAGTGATTTCTTCCAATTCGGTTTCGATGTTATATTATCAGGTTCTACAGATGAGCAAAACGTATTTGTTGTAAACAATATCCCTGAGAATTCGTCTAGAAGCGGCTATGCCGGACCCTGGCAACAAATCAATCTAAAGACAGGGGAAAAAAGCTTGTCACCGTGGCAGTTGAAAGGAGAAACCAGGCTGATTGATTTTATTATTTCTCCAGATTATAGTTTTTATGCGTTTCATGGAAATGGACAAATTGTGTGCAATAACAATACCCTCTCTGTCGATAATGATGAAATTACCCTGGTTTGTCTAGGTGATGAACGACTGTATCAATGGCACAAAATCTTCAAGGGGCATGTCGATACCGACAACTTCACAATCGAAAATGGGCCGGATCATGCTATTTATTGCGCGGTAAACTTTACTGGAAAATTACTGGCAAACAACCACGCCTTCAATTCGATAGGTGGTGAAGATATTCTTATTTCACAGTTCTCAAAAACGGGTGAATTACTAAATAAGTATCACTATGGATCCCCGGATGACGAAATAGTCAAAGACTTGTACCAGTCCCAGGGAATCCTGTTCATCGGGGGAGAATTTTCAGGAAATACATTTGAACGGCAGCTGGGCGCCCTGACATTTGCCAATTTTAATACACCCTACACGCATGCCTTCGTATCGTACCTCCCACGAACAAATGAAGAACATAAAAATGACATATTGTATGCTGAGAACAATTCGGACGATCTCGCCACGATCTATCCAAACCCTGTCACCGATGTGTTAAATATTGAATTCAATGAAGCTCTACGTAAGGAGGAGTATAATCTGACTTTATATCACATAAATGGCAGATTAATATGGAATCGCGCCTATAAGAATACATCGTCAAACAAGAATATATCCATCGATATGTCAGCCTTACCGGCTGGTGCCTATCTTTTAAAAATAGAAAGTCCTTCGGGCATTATTTCCACTTATAAATCTATCAAACTATGAAAAACGTAATTTATTTTTTATCACTCGCTATGGCCATTATTTCTTTTTCTGCATGTGATGATGACAATGTCACCATCGACTACCCACGTTTGTTTACATACAATGGGTATGAAATCGAAGACTTCCAGGAATATGTTGTAGGAAGCAATAATGATTTAGTTGAAATTTCATCCACGCTTGAAACAGAAATCACAAATTTTTTTGATAGTTGGTTTCAAGATTTGTCATTTTACATCGAAGAATTTGAACTATTGGATAATGAAAACGTCAGAGTCAAACTTATCCTTGAAGTCAATGAGGTTTTTGATTCTACCTTTGTATATAGGATTGATGGCGAGTATATTGACATACCAGGGTTGGACGATTTTGGATCAAAATACATTCAATATGATAATGCGGAAGAAAAGATGTATATTAGGTACCAAGTTCATGCAGCCTTGGTCGGTCCAAATAACATTAACCCTGACCTTAGTATATATAATAAATTAATTGAACGGCCGTCCAATTTTGACAACGTACAAGACCACGCAAATGACCTGATAAATGTGAACCAGTATGAAGAGGGAGACACCTTGATTGTGGTCATACCCAGGCGTATTTATCAATAATAATCTGAGTTCGATTAAAAAAGTAAAGCCTGATTGGACTGATCTGTCCGGTTAAAGTCCGTACTTGTTCTATTGTAGAAAGCATGATGTAACTGATCGCGCAGATCGTCGTACTCAATTGAGTCGGGTATTTCTAAGAGGTCTACAGTACGGTAAAGCCGTATTATTGCATATTCCGGAGTTACTGACCCCCTGATTCCGGAGTACTGACCCCCTCTGTGGAAAACGTGCTAAAATTCATTGGTTAAGATACATATTTTGATTGTTTGCGAAGACTTTTTCCTTTTAGGGTGATACGATGCGCCTTTGGAATAATTCTATCGAGGATGGCATCTGCGATAGTTGGTTCATCAAAATATTCGTGCCAATTACCGACAGGTAATTGAGAACAAATAATGGTAGCATTTTTTTCATATCGGTCTTCGAGGATTTGAAGTAGGATAAGTTTGATTTGGTGCGTGATAGGTTGGAGGCCAAAATCGTCCAGAATAATAAGTTTAGCTCTTTGGATTCTATCCATCCATTTGATCAATGAGCCATCGGTTTTAGCCAGAGCAATTTGTTCAGTAAAGCGGTTCATGTTGAAGTATAACGTTCTATATCCTTTGACACAGGCGGTATGACCAAGTGCACATCCGAGATAGGATTTTCCACAACCTGTAGCTCCTGTGATGAGGATATTTTCTCCACGGTCGATATAAGCACAGTCGGCGAGGGTTACGATTTTTTCTTTTGATAAGTTACGTTTCGTGGAGCAGTCGATGTCCTGAATAACGGCTTGATACCGCAGTTTACTGAGTCGTAAAAACATTTGCATACGTTTGTGAGAACGATATTGTTTTTCGGCGTCAATTAATCGGGCCAGCATTTCGTGCGACTCGGGTTGTTGATTCACGGGCAGACTTAGCAGACTTTCATAAGCGTCGGCCATGCCGGTTAATTTAATTAGCCTCATGGTTTCTAATGATGCATTTTTCATACGAATTAAATTTGTGTCATAAATATGACGGGTTAAATAATTGATTATTGATAGGCTTCAGGGCCTCGGATATTTCGGTGGACTGGTGTGGTAAATAGATCTACCGTTTCGACTTCGAGGTCCAGATTTTTAGCAAGAATATTTTTAATCATTCTGTAAGATGCTTTGCCGATTTTTTGGCAACGGGCACAAGCTTTTTCCAATCGTTCAGGAGAATATTTTTCACTTAACCTCAATACTCCTTGGCACGAGTTGTAGCTTTGCGGTGGGTGGATTGCCGAGCGTATAATGAATTGAATCGCCCGTATCCGTCCGAGCAACTACCCCAATGTTTTTTCGAACCTGAGGTTGCAAGGCAATAGGTCAGATAGCTTATTGACGGGGTAGTCTGGGAGCTTATCCAATACGGCGAACAAATATTTGTATGGATTGAGATCATTCAATTTACAGCTTCCGACGAGTGAGTAGATCATGGCGGCATTCTTGGCACCTTGATGACTTCCTGCGAATAAATAATTTTTGCGCCCTAAGGCCAATGGGCGAATCATGTTTTCGATTTTATTATTATCGATATGCAAACCACCATGTCCGAGGTACTTGGTTAATCGATTCCATCGTACCAAGGAATAATGTATTGCTTTTCCGATGGGGCTTTTGGGCAAGACTTCTTTTTGAGCTTGCTTTAAATATTGATGTAAATTATCTAATGTAGGTCGAGCTAGTTGTTGCCTTGCTTGTTTGGTTTTTTCCCAATCATATTGTTGTTCTTTTATCTGCCGCTCGATTTGATAGACAACTTGGAGTTGTGCCAATACATGACTCGCTCGTTGTTTATCGCTATCGAGTGCTTGTTCGAAATATCGCCGTGCGTGTGCCATGCACCCGATCAGTTTAACACCTGGTTTTTTACCATAATTTTCATAAACGGCATAGCCGTCTGTCTGTAAATATCCTTGGAATTTTTCGAGGATATGTTTTGGCCCATCTCGACCTCGTCCTTTTTGATAATCAAACAAAACTAAATTTTGGTCGCCCGTTAAATATACCCACTGATATCCTCGGTGTGATTTACCTTTTTTTGTTTTATCCAATACCTGGATGGGTGACTCATCCGCCTGTAAATAATCGTATTGTTTTATTTCTTTTACCAGTTCGTTATATAAGGGCTCTAATAAACCACACACGTTGCTTACCCAGTCGCTCATTGTTGAGCTGGCCAATACGACTCCTTCTCGTTTGTATTGTTGTGCTTGACGATATAAAGGAAGATGATCGGCGTATTTTTTTACGAGCATATCGGCGAGCAGTGACTCGTGTGCGATACTTTTTGGAATAGCTCGTGATGGTAATTCGCCAATCAGTACGCCATCACCTTTTGGTGCTTCATATTTATAGCGTATGTATTGTAAAACGAATGTTGTTCCAGGTTGACGGCATAGAACTTCGGTGATTTCCTCGCCGATGCGTTTTAATCCCGATACATCGCAATCCGGCTCAATAATATGTTGTACACGTGGAAGGTGTTCGGGTAGTGGATTGCGACCTGGGTGCTTTTTCTTTTTTCGTTTATAGGTAATTGTTTCCTGTTTCGGATCTGTAGAAGCAACAGATGGTTGCTCTTGTTCAAAAGGAAGCGATAATTGATTATCCGGTGAAGTGAATTTCTCAGATTTATTGCCAAATACCATCCGTTCGAGTTTCGCAAGACGGTTTTTTAAAATGATATTCTCATTTTCTAACTCTTTATTTTTGGCTAATAAATCCTTTTTTGTCACCCCACAAAGTTGGCAACATATATGTATTTAGAATAAAAAAGAGTCGCTTATTTACTCACATTTTGTCATTAATTCTACGACATAATTCGTGTTTTTTATCAGTACTGATGTTCGAAGTGAATAACTATGCTCTTTGTTGTGGAAAACGATATCTTTTTCTGCGTTTTATTGAATCGAGCTTTACTCCCTCCAATATCATCACTAATTCCTCCCATTTGAGTTGATTGTTATTTAATCTGGGAAGTTCAAACGTTCCAGCCTCCAGTGATTTATAATAAACCACAAAGCCACAGCGATCCCATACCAGTAGCTTCATCTTATCCCTGTTTCGATTGATAAAAATATATACACTCCCATCTGTTGGTTCGCGTTTAAAATATTCGCGCACCAGGTTGCCCAACCCATAATGGCCCTTACGCATATCCGTTGGATCTGAATACAAATAATAATCCAGTGACGAAGAAAAACTAATCACCGACTTAAACTAGACTGGAAGTTCGATTAATGTGCCGTCTGGATATGATATGCGCATATGACGCACCGCCTCACCCTTCGTTTTGGGTGCTTCGACTTCAAGCTCAACGAATTTGCCAGCTACGACGGTCTTCTTTGTTGGTTGTTTCGATTTCCGGTATTTCGTAAGCCAATAGGTGAACGTATGCGGCACAAGATCCATCTCTACACAAAATTGCTTTTGTGTCATCTCGCTATCCTCATATAACTCCATCAACGGAAACATCGTTGACGCATCTAATCGCCCTTGTTTTGTTTTCTTTGTCATCGTTTCTAATTTTGGCAAAGGTTAAACGATAAGATCAACTAGACAAGATGGCGTTGGTCGGACGGATACAATCGCCCAGTTGGTAGCCGGGCCCATTTTATCAGCTTGACGGATAAAATGTGCGGCATTAAATCCACGAGCTTTTTTCCATTCAAGATGATTTTGAGGCATATGGTCCGGATTGGTTTGGTAGCGGTACGAGTTACGATGAAGCAGACGTGTGTGAGTAGCTACACGCTGATTATCAATAAATACTTCTAGCGTGTTCGATGTATACACGACAGTGGCTTGGCGTGCCACATATTGATAGGGAACCGAATAATAGTTTTTCTCCTCTCCTATATAGACGTGGTAATCCCGGCGAACCTTGGACTGAGTTGATTTTTTTATCTCAAATAAATCGGCCGGTAATTCCTTCATCATCGGGAACTCAAATTTTTGAAATTCGCTTAATCGACATCCTGTTTTTTGCTGATAGGGTCGCTGATTATGATCTTTGAGTTGGTGCCTGATGGCTTCATTTAATTCGTCCAGGCTATGAAAGACATCATTGCGAAGCGGGGCATAAATCCGTGTATAAATTGTCGAAACTAAATTTTCTACACTCGCTTTGTCTCTTGGTTTTCTTACGCGCGTGGCTTCTATATCAATCTGATAATGGGCTGCTAATTGGACACACAATTCATTAAAATCCGGCTCGTATTTATCTGCGCGTGTAACGAAAGACTTTAAGTTATCGCTTAATATTACCTTAGGCAAGCGACCAAAAAAGAGCAGTGCCTGATTTAGTCCGTGAATAAAATCAGTCACTTTTTGACTCTCTAAGGCGATGGCAAAACTGTGCTGGGTGTGCGGCATGGTGGCTATTAATATTTGGCACCTATGCACTTCACCACTAGATGCATCAACCCAATTCATCGTCTTGCCGGCAAAATCCACCTGCATCTTCTCACCTGGCGTATGATCCATTTTGATCGTCAGGTCGCGACGTCCTACCTCACGATTTAAACGCTCACAAAATTGACTGTAGCCAAATCCATGCTCAATTTCTGATCGATACTCTTCCCACAATAGTTTCCTCGTTACACCCACCCGACGAAGTTCTGTGATCCAGTAATCGATCCGCTTGATGTATGCTATTTCACGCCCGTTCGATCCACTTGTATCTGACTTGTAAGCCAACTTAAAAAGCTCATCTTCTGACAACGCCAACGCCTCTGACAGGTCTTTAAAATGAGTTCGTACACGACGAACATAATCGCGTACCGTGTTCTTTGAGATTTGTAATCTTCTTGCCGTACCCTTTATCGATTTGGTGGCTAGGTAGGTCTCTATAATATATCTGACTTGATCCATGCGTTTTAATTTTCCCATGCCTTGAAGCTCATTTATTGAGCCAACAACATGATCATTAATCGCAAGTCTTCCAAAATCAATCCAGGGGGGTCAAACCTCCGGATTCTCTGTAAATCCTCCCAAAATCCAGGGGGTCAAACCTCCGGAATGTTATTAACATTTTACCTCAAAACAGGGGGTCAAACCTCCGGAATGGTGGGGTCAGTACAAATCGGAATGGGGGGGTCAGTTGGACCGGATTATACATTATGAGAGTTCGGTCAGATACCCAACTGACATGAAGTTATTATGGGAATGCTGTCATTTTATTCATCTGCGGATCAAAGAGGTTTGTAAGAGGCAAAAAATTAAACGGCCACGATATAAATATTCCGATCAGAAAAAGAAATATAAACTATTCCAAAAGCATCGTAAAAAGTCACATAAAATGATCAAACAGCGTCATCGTTCTTTGATCTATTTATTGGTCAAAATAAATAATATATTGATTGATTTACGTAGTGATCTTGTGTTTAAAAAAGGACATGAAATCAAACTAAAAACCATTAAAAAAATAATTGATAAACAGCGGTATCGCTATACAGATAAAATAAAATTTGATGAAGTAAAAGGTCGAGTTGTTTCCTTAAACAAACCCTACTTAAGGCCCATTGTTCGCGGTAAGGAGACTAAACGAGTAGAGTTTGGAGCAAAGGTGCATATTCCGACGAAACTGACCAGGGTATTCCGGTGGAAAGTGACCACCCAAAGTCAAGTCAAAAAAGTTGTCTGATCTTTCTGTCAATTTAAGTGTTTTTAACTAATAATTTTGTCTTCTTTTTCCTCATCGAATCTCCTTTGAGATCTATTCGATGAGAAGTGTGAACGATTCTATCTAAAATTGCATCTGCAATAGTGTTTTCTCCTATTATTTCATGCCACTGTTTTACGGGGAGTTGTGAAGCAATTATTGTGGATCGTTTTCCGTGTCTGTCTTCAATTATTTCCATCAAGGCGTGGCGATTAATTTGATCCAATGGCTTTAATCCAAAGTCATCCAATATTAGCAAATCCTGTCTTTCTATTCGAGTCATTTCTTTAAGAAAAGATCCATCAGCCTTGAGCATTTTGAGTTTAGCGAATAGCTTATTTATATTGAAGTATAAGACTTTATACCCCAAATTACAGGCTTGATGTCCCAGGGAAGAAGCGATATAAGATTTACCGACACCGGTGCTTCCCGTCAATAAGATACTCTCTTTACTTTTAATAAAATCACATGTAATAAAACGAGTAATCTGATTTTTATCCAGGTTTCTCTCTGTGGAAAAGATGATTTCTTCAGTAGAAGCCATATACCTGAATCGGGCTATTTTAATCAGACGGTTGATCTTTCGATTATGTTTGTCATCCCACTCGGCTTGAAGTAGATAAGCTAATAATTCATCAGGAGTATATCTGATGCTGGATGATTCTTTGGTTGATTCGAAAGCTCTAAGCATTCCAAATAAACGCAATTGACCCATTCTTTCCTCATTTGTAGTATTCATGGTTTGTATTTTAATGATAGTAATTTTTTCCTCTTATATTATCATGCAGTGGAATGGTTCTATCCTGATGGGGGTCTTCATCAAGCTTGTCCAGGCCCTTTTCTAATATGCTTTGAATGATTTTATAGTTAAACACTTCATATTCCAGGCCCCTCTTACAAGCATTGTTTAGTCGTTGTTTTCCGACTTTTTTCGCAAAAGACAGAATTCCCAGGCAAGACTTATAGTTCTGCTCAGGGTGCTGTTGTTTTTCTAATATTTTGATAATATATGTTCTACACTCCGGGCCTATTCCTTTAGCCCAATTAATAAATTTATCCGGGTTCCAATCAGCAACGAATTGATGAGTACTCGGCATGTGGTCCTTTATGGTGGAATATCTAAAAGCTTGATAATTACGTGTGTGAGCCGCTATTGGTTCATGTTTATAGAATATGGTTACTTCGGAATCACTGTAAATGATCTTGACTCGTTTACCAATATATTCAAAGGGAACACTGTAATAGTGCTTGTCTTTATTTAAGTAGATATGGCTGTTCTTGTAAACGGTTCCATAGGCATAATACTTCATTTCATATTTGCGATCAGGCAAGGTGAAAAGCTCTTTTTGTTCCACTTCTTTGAACAAATCAAAACGCGAATACTTCCTTCCCTGGAAGTTGGTCCTATTGTGTACATCGAGTTTTTCTAGCACAGCAATATTAGCCTGATCAAGGCTAAAGAGCACATGGTGGCGTAAAGGAGCAAATATTCTTGAATAGGTAATCCTGACGCAATTTTCTACCAATGCTTTATCCCTTGGTTTATATGCTCTTGTAGGTAGGACACTGGTTTGGTAATGTTCAGCAAAATCCAAAAATGTCTCATTCAATGTCGGTTCATATTTACTACTTTTTGTAACCGCTGACTTTAAATTGTCTGTCACTAAGGCCTGTGGCACACCGCCCATGTAATGAAGAGCATTTTCAATACACCGTATAAAATCTTCTTTCTTTTGACTCCTGCATACCTCTACATAGGTGTATTGACTACTTCCAAGGACGGCCACAAACACCTCACATTCCCGGACTTCTCCTGTTTCTCTGTCCGTTATAGCTAGCTTCTTTCCTGTAAAATCAATAAATAATTTGTCTCCAGCCTTGTGCTCAAAATGCATTACAACTGCTGATGATCGCTTCCAGTCATTGTAGTACTTGCAAAACTGTGAGCTCTGATAGCCATCTGGATATTTTTCCTTGTACTCCCTCCATAACAGATTTTTGGTTACGCCTACCTTTTTTAACTCCTTTTCAAAGTAGGGAAACAAAACGCGAAGTTGAGCCAATTTCTCTGGCACTTCTGGATCTTTGCTGGAAAGATAATTACCCAAATCACTGTCACTAAGTTGCTCTAGGTCTTTATACGTGAGCCTCTTGTTTTTGAATAGTTCGATGTATTTTTTAACCGTGTTACGCGAAATAAGTAACCTCTGGCTAATTTGTACTTTACTCACTCCTTGAGCGTAAAGTCGATATATCTGTCTTATCTGTTTCATGCCTATTCTCTTGTTTGCCATCTTCTTTTTTCATAAAGAAAATGATACTGAAATAGACTTCTTTTTAGACTGGTCAATTTGCTCCGGTGCGGGTGGTCAGTTTGCTCCGGAGAAGATGGTCACTTTAGAACGGAATGGGGTGGTCAGTTTGACCGGATTTTGCAGGTCGACCTCATTTTTTAATTCTTGTATTTCACTGTTCTTTTTGGATAATACGATATTGTTTCTTGATTTTTCTCGATTACGCCGCCATAAAAGTAACCCTATGATTAGAGTACTCAGAAAGGCAACAAACGTTCCAGATATTGCATACTTTTGTTGTCGAACTACCGCCGTCTGTAACTGACTCTCCTTTGTAAGTAGAATTATTTGACTTTCCTTTTGCTCTGTCTGATACTTTTTTTCCAATTCAAAGTACTCTTTAGTTTTAAAGGTCTCGAAAATCGAATCTTGTAAAATATTTATCTGCTGAGCGTAATATAGAGCTTTAGCATTGTTATTTTGATGTTCATATAACTTTGAAAGCGTTTCATGGGCATGCATAACTTCTTTCTTTGTCCCCATAGAAATAAATACATCTAGCGCGTCTAATGATATTCTTAGTCCCTCCGGAATCTTCATTTTCAAATCACTGAAAACGCTAGCTAGCTTCAATTGTACATGGGCTTTTGAATATGGGTCAGACAGGTCCGCATGTTGGTCCAAAAACAGTTCAAAGTAATATCTGGAAGAGTCTAACCTGCCCTGTTGTCCATGTAAGTCACCAAACAAGGAGATCGAAAATGTCGCCAAATAATCACTCTTTAATTTTCGACTTATTTGAGCCGCTCGACGTGCATGGATCTCAGCTTTGAGAAAACTATCCAGTTCTAGATAAAATGATCCGAGAGCAATATGATTAAATCCTTCATTTAATTCATTTCCAAGTTGTTGATTAATTTGAAGGGCTTTTTGCTGATAGCTTATCGCCTCTTGTTTTTCTCCCATATTATATTGAAGAATAGAAATATTGTGATAGGTGTTCGATTCCATCGTGCTATTTTCCAGTTCAACAAAAATTGGCAGCGCTTGCAGGTACAAATTCATTGCATTCGAATAATTACCCTCCAACTCTTCGATATTGCCCAGGTTGTTCAATAATATGGAAATACCGTCTTTGTCCTCTATCTCATATTTGATTTCGAGTGCCTTCGAATACCAAAATTTGGCGGAATCCAAGTTTGAGGTACGATAAAAGACGCTTCCAATCTCAATCATCGCCATGGAAGTGCGGCTTGTGTTTTCCTGACCGATGAACATTGACTTAGCAAGGTGTAGAAGTGAATCTGCCAATTGATAATTGGATTGTACTAGATAAAGACTGCCGAGTACGTAAATTCCATACGCTGTATTTTCTTTGTCATTCGACTCTTTTGCTAACGCCAATAAGGCGTTCGCAACGAACAAAGCGGAGTCTGCATTTCTTTCCCTCATGTTAAAAACGGACTCCAATGAATCTTCAATACTTTTTTCAGATAGTGGATGCTGTGCATTAATTGTTGAAACAGACAATATTCCAATAAGGCAAAAGCTATAATAAACTAACAAATTGAAAACTTTGGGAGATGTCATAATCAATTAATTTAGTTTTTGATTTCTTCTATTCTTTTCGCCCATCTACTCAACCATCCTCCACTATTTTGAGCCTTTTGAAGTGCGAGAAAATGTTTTTGTTGATTCATGTACATACGATGCGTCAATTGAGCGTTCTGCAAGGTGTCGGATTTATGTTGGTTGAACGAAGATTTATCTGCTTGAAGCAAATGACGACTTTGCTCTAATTCAGATTTTTGATGGCGTACTTCTTGCAAATTCATATCATGCGCCATATTTTTTTCTTTCCAAAGCAGACCGACATCCTTTTTTTCAAGAGCGATGTCTTTCATCGCTGCATATTGCTGATCACTCACATGTTTTAATTTCAACATAGAATCACCAACTGCATTTGCTAGTCTGCCCTCAGTTAATGCCACCTTGTCCATTGATGAACTCAATCGTTGTTCAATGCCTTTGGCTTCGAGTCTGTGTTGACTGTGTAAATGGTTTACTTGGTTGAGTAGGTTTTGTCCTTCAATATTTTGTCCTCGTGCGTCTAAAGCCAGACTCTGACATTGATTAACAAACTGTTGGCTTTTGGAATAATATTTTTCTAGTTCAGTTAATATTCTCCCTTGTTGTCCATCAAGCCGAAGAATTTCTTTGCCGAATTGCAATTTCATGCCTGACATACCTTCACGTACCTCAAGAAACGTTTTGGAGGTTTTCATTTCCAAGTCTTTCAATGCAGATGAAAATGCACTGCCCATTTCGACCAGTTTTAATTTCGTATTGGCATCCATTATGGCTAGCTTGTCTGTGATTGCCTGAAATCCAAATGTTCTCCGTTCTTGTTCGAGTTCGAGTTGATGAATGAGTTTGTCAGTAGATTTCTCTCGTTCAAATCGCTCTTGTGATAGATCCAGCTTTACATCACCTGCAAGTAACTTCAGATCAGTTCGCAGATCAACGTTTTCGGATTTGACCGATAACGCAGACTGCCTTGCCGCTAATACATGATCACTCGCTTGTGCCACTTTTTTGTCAATGTCGAGTAGGAATTGACCTTTTTCTACTTCACGTCTTTCTTTTTCCAGTGCCTCTTTGGCGCGTTGCAATTCAAAAATATCATCCGATCCAGCACCATCAAATTGAAAAACATCGTCTACCATTTGTTGTTGTTCGTTTGAAATTCGTCTCTCCATTTTTTGCGTAGCATTGTTCACAAAGGCAACCATTTTTTCTTGATAAGCTTGCTGAAATTGCACCTCTTGTCGACGAAATAAATCTTCGTAGCGTGTTTTTATTTCACGCTCTTTGGTCACGACTTTTTCACCAATTTCAGTCTCGACCTGCTTTTCTTTCGATGAAACCGTTTTCTCTCGTTGTACAAGACTTACCTTTAAAGTCTGCAGCGAATTTCCTAGATCAGTGGCTTTCTTTAGTTTGTCTTCAGCCTCTATTTCGATAGCCAGGATGTCATCTTCTTTTGCCCTGATATCATACAGTTTTTGATCAGCTTCTTGTATGGTTTGATGAGCGTCCTTTGTATTTTTCATAATGGCGGAATAGGTCTTTGAATAATAACCTTGGGCTTTCTCTTTAATATCTCGTAATGCCGCCAGTAAAAATGAGGTCGAGACTGTCAAGAAAAGTACTGCATAAAACAGTGCATTGGTATGGTGTCCATTACGTGGTTCCAACCACCAAAACAGAAAAAACAGAATGATTAGCACAATCACCAAATGTCCAGCGCGGTCTCGATGAAAGCCAGTTACTAACAATTCTCCCTCCTCAGAAATCGCAGGAGAGAATATATAATAGACAAAAGCGATAGCGGCGAGTATGAAGGCAATAATAACCATAGACTGTGGATTGAGAACATAAAAGTCAATGTTTCAAATATATTCACGGAGTAGCATGTAGTCTAATAAAAAAATTACCCTTTTCCTCGCCTAATACCTGTTCTACTATTCAATTTACAAAAGTAATATGCTGTATATGAAAGGTTTAATGTAAAATAAAATCACCAAAATTCCTCTTGTGTCACTGAATGGGTAAATCTGAAAATGTTCTTGAGCTAGTGAAATTTCGTTGTATCGGAAGTAAACTTGCATCTAGTTACAGAATAGACATCAATGGGGTTCAATGAAAAGTACATTCAAACGTTTCTTCAGAAGGCAAGGCCTATTTGTGAAATAAGAAATGAGGAGTCGTCAAGCCCGATAGGAATGCATTTAACATGTCCATACTCAGCCGAAAACATCATTCAAGTGATGGATATCTGGGTGCAAGGGGTTGAACAACTCTTACAATTGGTTCGTAGTTCTTGTTCCATTCATGATCCAAGATATCGGGCCTTGTACAAGGAACGTGGAATTACTTATGACGAATACTATTACCTATTTCAGGATACTCTTGACGAGGAAAAGTATGGTGAAATTCCTGCCTTCATCTTCACTAAAATATTTTCCAAGGATTTGCGAAATCGCCGGTTTAAAGATTTTGAATACACTCCCGAATCATACAAACGATATATCCTTTCATTACATATTGTTCCAACACAATATTTCAACCGGTCTTTAGAAGCAAGTATTTCACTGCATTCGCTTTTCGCGCACTCATACTGTATTGCCAAAACGAGAAGCGGGAAAACTGAACTGCTCAAGTTGTTCGTATACAATTTAATGAAAGAAAAAGACGACAAGACTAGTCTATTAATCCTAGATCCCCACGGAGAATTTGCTCGTGAAATCCGACGACTTAAATTGGTTCGAGAAAATTTGGATCAAGTTGTTTATTTGGATCCAAGTATCGACAGTGAACATACGCCAGTGTTCAATCCGTTCGAAATAAAGGAAAAAGACACGGCCAAGTTGGCTTATACCACAGATACCATTCTCGATGCTTTTCATCAGTTACTACGAGATCAGTCAATCACTGGAAATATGAAAAGACTGTTGCGTCACTGCATTTATGCACTCCTTTATCACGATGGAACCACAATGCTTGACTTGCTCACTCTGCTGTCAGGATTTGGACGGAATAGGAATCAGAAGAATCCAGAGTTCTATCCTGACGAAGAAAAACTAATGGAACTAGGAAGACAAGTGCCCGACCCTTTAACTCGTCGCTTTTTTGAATATGGATGGAAAGAGGTGGATAGCCGTACCATCAGTGCAGTTTCCGAGAGAATTGATGGAATTCTCAGCCATCCTTTGGTTAGACGATTCGTTGTGGGAGAAAATAGTTTTGATTTAGAACAGCATTTAAACTCGGGAAAAATCGTAGTAGTTAATTTAGACTTTACCAAGTTAGGTAATATTGGAAGTGAGGCAATAGGGCGATTAATAGTCAGTGAAGCACAAAACATATCAGCGCAACGTAATAGACTCCCCAAATCGCAACGACCCCGTACGCTCATTTTTATGGACGAGTGCCAACGTTTTGTCAGTGCAGCTATTGAAAGAGCACTATCAGAATTCGCTAAATTCAATACCTTTTTATTTCTCGCTCACCAATACATTGAGCAAATTGATGACGGTATGGTCAAGGCAATGTTATCCAACACAGAGAATAAGATCGTCGGACGCAATTCCTCGGCGACTATGGGGTCGATTGCTTCTGATGTTGGCGTAAGCAAAGAAGCCTTGATGGACGTGAAAAAATATCAATTTTATATAAAGACGGGAGATCAAGATCCATTTCTGTTTCAAAGTGCCGATTTTCTTTTGGATCATCCTGATAGTGAATATTACATCTCCGAAGAAGAAGCAAAAGAGAAAATAGATTCTTATATGATTAGTCATTATTATCACCGTATTCAGCCATTTGTTCCCCCGGAACTAAAAAATGGAGAGAATGTGATTTTAGATACGCAAAGTAGCGGTGTTTCGGTTGATTTAGGCGGTGAAGACTTCTGATCTTTTAATTATGCTCCCACCAAAACAAGAATCCATCTTAACGGCATTGGCAGAATTTAAATTTCTAACCAGACTTCAACTCGCAAGACTAGGCATTGAGAAATATAACAGCTCGTTCACCAGACATTGCAAACCTTTGCATGATGCAAAATATATTGGTGCAATCGACGCAGTTAGATATGGTCTTGGTCATATTTACTATTTGACAAAAAAAGGCGCGGATTGGGTGTCTAAACAACAAGACCTCGAACTGCATCAGATCAATTTCTGCATCAACAAATCTGGATTGAGTCTTCAATCGTTATTTCACCGAACCTACGCTATCGATTGTCAAATAGAATTGTATCAAAGTTGTACGACCGAAAATATTATATTCTATGATCGTGACATTGAAACACTCGGAGACGTAAAAAGAAACAACAATCTTGCTCGTAAAACCCGCATTCCTCTGTCCGGAAAAAAGCAATTAGAGCCAGATGCGATCTTTATGCTTGATACGCATAAGGGAAAGAAATTATACTGCCTGGAATACGAGCACAAGGATTTTACTAAGAAGAGTTATCAAAAAATTCTGATGCATGTGGAAGCCCTGAATCTAAAAAGTCCATCAAAAAAATATGGTCACGACAAGGCTCACCGGACGCTATTCGTTTATCAAAATCCAGCAACTATGGAAGCCGTCATGAAACAGTTGCTGATTGATGTTTCTGGTATTAATAGTTGGTTCTTGTTCAAAACATTTGATGGGGTAAAGAGTGATGGTCAATTTAAAAATTCAATCTATGAACTCCCAAAAAAGAAAAACTTCATGACCGGCTGGCAATTGCCTAATGGAGAGCGAATAGTGCTCTATTAGTTGAATGGTGAAACCTGTTCATATCAACTCATAATCAACGACTTGAATGTAAAGAGTCGTTTACATTCAATTAGCAGCCAATTAACACGATGAAATTGTATGAAAATGATCCAAAAACATAGATCAAAATGTGATGGATTTGAATTCAGGCACTCAGAATACGAATCGATTTGTAGAGGATATTATCCTCGGAAATATTAGAGGTTTGATCAGAGTCAGCATAATGCTTATCTTTACGTTTGATATCCAGAAAGGTCTGGAACTTTGTCACTCTTTGTCACTTTTCTTTGTCACTTTGTGTTTTTGTAGCGCGGGGGAGACTTGAACTCCCGACCTCGGCATTATGAATGCCGCGCTCTAACCAGCTGAGCTACCGCGCCTTACGTAATTTTTCAAGTGTCAAAGATACTATATCAGAGGACGAAAATAGTCCAAAAGGCAAAGCATTATGAATCCGACGCTCTAACCAGCTGAGCTACCTCGCCAAAAATACTATAAAGCTGACGCTCTAACCCCCGATAGTTATCGGGGAGCTACCTCGCCATTGCGGCGCAAATATAAGCGTTGATAGCAATTATTCAAGGATCGGTTGACAAGTACCACAAAGCGATGGCATTTGCCACTGAAAACGTGCAGGATTTAAAAAATTCGATAGGTCCGATTCAACCTCCATATGGCAATACCTACCAAAACCATACTGGCCAAAATCAGAAAGATCATAGTTGAAGATGCCTGACCAGTTCCGGCAAGATCATTCAACCCATCTGAAAGACCCCAAAGGGAAAAGGCATTCCAATAATAGGGGTGATTGAATAAGTCATCTCCGGTATTCGCAAGCCAATCTGTCTTTGCTGCTTGTAGTGCGACATCCTTGGTATCACCATTGATCAAATGTGAGTAAAAGGTTGGAAATAGTATAGATGTGGCTTGATCAGGAGCGGGCCAGGTGGAGAGGATCGTAGATTTAGCTCCGGAATAAGCAAATGCACGCGCCAGGTTCATTGGACCGCTGGCATAATTATACTTTCCTACACCGGTATTGCACGCGCTCAACACAACCAGATCAACGTCGATGTCCATTTCATATAGTTCTGCCGCTGTTAAATATCCATCCTCATTTTTTTTATCAGCCGAAAAATATAGTGAGGATAGCATTGTGGGCTTCCCTTTAATAGGACGTGTTAAAATTATAAAAATTCATTAATATTATCAGTAGTGTTAATTCGTGGTAAACAATTTAACGTAGCCGGTATAGAATGATCGCTGTTGTTGTTTTCCACAATTAATGCTGCCTGTTGCGTGTAGAGTGTTGGAGGTAAGTTGTTCAGCGCATCATGTGGCCTTAAATTGTTATAGTCCTCCAACCATTTCTCCGTTAAGATGCGCACTTGTCTGAGTTCTTCAAACCAATATGCATTTAAAACGGCGGTACGGTAGCTTTTATTAAATCGTTCGATAAATCCATTTTGACTTGGCTTTCCTGGTTGAATAAATAGAACGGCAATATTGTTATCAGCACACCAGTCTGTAAATTCAGCGGACGTAAATTCTGGGCCGTTGTCCACACGTATTCGCTTTGGCTTGCCTTTAAAGTATATTATTCGCTCCAGCACTCGAATAACTCTTGTGGCAGGCAAAGAAAAGTCTGCTTCAATAGCCAGTGCTTTGCGATTAAAATCATCCATGATATTTAATGTGCGGAACTTGCGCCCATTTTCTAATGCATCACTCATGAAATCCATTGACCATGTTTCATTCATTCGGCCTGGGACTACTAATGGGACTCTGTTTCGACTAGGTAACCGTTTTTTGCGTTTAACCTTTATGTTCAAATTCATTTGTTTATAAACACGATATACCCGCTTGTGATTCCATCTCATGCCTGCTAATCTGATCCTGTGAAAGAGCTTCCAAAATCCGTTTGTCGGATGCCGCTTGGATAACTCAGAGAGCATGCTAATAACCTGATCGTCTTGCGATTCTTTGAGTTTGTAGTAATAAACAGACTTGCTCAAATTAATGACACGACAAGCTTGTGTGATATTTACCTCGTACGTTTCCATGATTCCCTTTGCTATTTGCCGTTTAGCACGAGGCTTTAGAACTTTTTTTCAATCACATCTTTGAGAATACGATGATCTAAACTCAGCTCTGCATACATGCGTTTCAGTCGTTGATTCTCCAGCTCAAGCTCTTTTAATTTCTTCAACTGAGTAGTTTCCATGCCACCATACTTCTTGCGCCAGTTATAAAAGGTAGCTTCGCTGATACCATTTTCACGACACAAATCAGAAGTCTTGCGACCAGCTTCATGAGCCTTTAGAATCGATACAATCTGACTTTCTGTAAATCTTGATTTCTTCATGACAATTCAATTTAATACTTTAGTTTTGAATCGTCCAGTTTTTGGGGAAGCTTTCAGCATAGGATCATTTTCATTTAATAAAGCGTGCATAGCGAAATGCCAAATGGAATGATTCGGCATATGTTTCCGGGTTTCAGCTTCTGTTGCCAAATCTCCAATGAGTAGTTTTTTACGCTTTACCAATTTGCCTATTTCGATGGTTTCTTTTTTTGCACCGGCCAAAGGCAACAACTGTGATTCTTCAACTGCCAATCGTTGGGCCGTTAATTGGGACCCTGGTTTTACTTTGGACACATAACTTGGAGCGATGGCTAACAGCGATTGTTTTTTAGGTTTACCTACGTGCATTTTCTCATCCAACAAGGCCGTCATAGAAAATGCGTAACTCACAGCATAGTCCTTGATTAGAAATTGAAATTTTCCAAATTCAGAAAACTCAACCGGATCATCTGTGAGTAAACTCTCAAATGAAACGCGATTCAATTGTCCATATGGGGCAATAATCAGTCGATTAATTTCAGTAGGTAAAAATGAAATAATACTGTCTAATAATACACTTCCTAAATTGCGACTTTTCCTGGCAAAATCCAATCGGTTGTCCGTAGGACTTGAGAGGAGCTGGTTGAATGACTCAATTTTATTAACAAAGGAATTTGAAATATTGAGTGGGATATATTGGAGTTGATCTTGGAGTACAACAAAGGCATGCAATCGATCAAAATAAAAATAATGAATAAAGGCTGTTTGTGAGTCGAGCACATGGTGTTGAAAGTCAGCGATTTCACTTGTTTGTACAGCCCGCATATTAGCCATATAAAGTGGCTCATGCTCCTCGAGGAATAAATTAATATGCGATAGAGTTACACGTAAGTTCAGTTCTTCTTCCTGGTTTTTATGTCGCTCGAGGGCATTGCTTTCCGTCTTCATTCTAATCTCGGAAAGACGAGTCAATAGATTGCGTTTGACTTGAATTAAACTATCCGTAATGGCGGTTCTTGTAATCGCTTTTTGTTGATTGCGCCCTCGAAAAAAGGTAAGATTTGAAGCTATATCAGTGAGTTGAAAGGCATCCTCGACGTAGTCAAAATTGTGACTCGCATTGTAAAGCGCAATATTTACACTAATTAATTTTTCAAAATCGGATGCAATTTCATTTGTGGCTTGTATTGACATACGTTCGTCATCTCGTTCAATCATTTTAATGGTACCGGCAATCATTTGATTCAACAAAAGTTGATAGTTTTTAAGATCTTCGAATTTTTTAGTTTCAGTATAAAGATTGTTATGATAATTAGCGATAATCTTTAAGAATTGTCTGTAGAAATAGAGATCAGCAATTTGATCAAATTCACTATTACTCAGTCTGTTGTGAGACAACGAAGGTGATATGATATGCAGACCTTTTTCAGCCTGAATTAGAGCTTGTTGCCACTGACCGATATGGACGAGTCCATTGGCTCGAATGTGAAGATAGGACAGTAGTTGATCCTGATTCAGGGGATAGTTTTTTAAGAAGGACTCTAATTGATTTAGATAATAATGAGTTTTTGTAGGTTGATCCAGTTCAATTGTCATTTCAATAATTGAATAATATCCATCTAATATGGCAGTGCCTCGTTCAGGAAGTTTGTCTTCCAAAACCCTGAGAAATTTATTTTTTTTATCAATGGCCTTTGATAAGTTATGTTCTTTTCGAGCCATAGAATATTCAATATCGAGACGGGCAATCTGATTTTTAGTACGGATGACTTCATCGGCAATATTATGAATCGAATCAAAATAGAATAAATAATCATTGAGTGGTGTCGGGTCTTCCGATAAAATGCCTGTGCGACAGATATAATAGAGACTTTTAAAAGCTCGCTCAGCATCACCTATTTCCAAACTTTTATGAAGCGCAAGTTCATAGAATGGAAGTGCTCTGGTAGCCTGGTAATTGGATTTAATATGATAAAATCCCATGAGCCGATGTGCATCGATAAAATCCGGACTTTGGTCTGAACAATATAATTTAGCCAGTTGCAGGGCTTTTTGGGCCGCTTCCAAAGCCTCCTCGTCGCGAGCCGCTTCAATTAATGAATAGGATAACATAAAATAATCAAAGACCCGTTTACATGATGCATCACCATATAAGGCTGATCCAAGTTTATTAGCCTGATGAGCAAAATAGATTGCCGTATCAAGTTTATTTAATACAAGTGAGGAAGATGTTAATCTGTGATATATGTTATGCCTCAATTCGGGTATATCCGTACTTCCTGAATTGATCTCAGCAAGTAATTTGCGTAATGCGTTGTAGGGCTTGGTGTGTTCATCCAAATATTCTTGTTGCGCATATGCCAAAAGGTAGCGGGCATAATACTTGCCCACAATGCTAATCTCGGGGCTTAAAGACATGCGGTATGCCTTCATGGCGAGCTCAAATGCACTGGTACGATCTTCTCCTGATTTGAATAGAAAATTGATCTGGTCGAAAATCGTTTTTATCGCCGGATCCGGTTGGCTTGGCAGACTACTGCTCGGCAATATGACAGCTTCACTTGCCTGCGCATGAGTAACCGAGCTCACCAATATGCAACAATGTAAAGTCAGTACAAAGTACTTCATAAGAGTCATACAACTCTTGGTCTTGCATAAATAGTAAGTCGTCATCGTGCCTGTTGTTGAGTATTGCTGCCGGCAATACCAAGTCTAATATACCTATACGATATTGAAGCGTGGGGCCGAATTCAATTGTTTTTGATATCAACCTTGATTCTTTATAGGAAGTTTAAGAATTCGTTAACTGAATAGCACAAATGCATGGCAATTTTATGGCCTACCTTTAGGTTATTAAATTAAACACACAGATGAAATCAATCTATTTTCTGACTGCACTAACTTTTGTGCTGGTCGCATGTACGCCGAAGGACATCACAGACTTATTAGGGAATGCCGTAACGACAGAAGAAGTCGGCCTGGGCTTAAAGGAGGCACTAACTATTGGAATCTCGACCGGAAGTGAATTACTTTCACAAAAAGACGGCTACTATAAGAGCATATACAAAATACTGTTGCCACCGGAAGCTCAAAAGGTGGCCAATACGCTTGCAAATGTACCCGGATTTAGCAACCTGGAGGAGGTGATCGTACAAAAATTGAATCGAGCGGCCGAGCTGGCAGCGAAGGACGCAAAACCCATCTTTGTAACAGCCATACGGCAGATGACGATACAAGATGCCTGGAATATATTGAAAGGAGAAAATGATGCTGCAACTACTTTTTTGCGCAATGGAACTGAACCTCAGTTGTATTCCAAATTTCAACCGGTCGTCCTCAATTCTTTGAATGAAGTGAATGCCGTGAAGTACTGGGAAGATGCTGTAAACGTTTACAATAAAATTCCATTTATTGATAAAGCAAATCCACGTCTTGATGATTATGTTACTCAGGAAGCATTGGATGGATTATTTAAAATGGTTGCGAAAGAAGAAAAGGCCATTCACGATAATCCGGCCAAACGTGTCACGGATTTATTAAAACGTGTATTTGCTGAACAAGACTAATCGGAAAGTCTGTTTTTCAACAATGATTCCATTCTATTTTTTGAGTTTATTGAACCACTTAAACAACTTCACTTTTTTGGTTCTTGAAATCGTTGTAAAGAACTTATCTGTGGTATTTCCTATGTCGTGGACATTTTTTAATGCAGAATTAAAAGCCAGTAACTCATCCGGATTGGCGTCTGCATCTTTTATTTGGCGCAAGCGCTCTATTTGACGTAGAACCGGGTCTAATTCTTTTCGTTTTCGTTCAACCATTATGCGATTTATAGCAACCCACATATCTTTTTCCGCTTCAAAATAATCCTTTCGGTCTCCTGATTTAAAAATTTTATAGACGAGTCCTCATTCGATCAGGTCTTTCATGCTCATGCTGATATTGCCGCGACTCAGAGATAATTCAGCCATAATATCATCTGTATTCATAGCGTGCGGCTGTATAAGGAGTAGTGCATAGATCTGTGTCATCGATCGGGGCACGCCCCAAACCGAGGCCATGGCACCCCATTGATCGATAAAAGCAATTTTGGCCTGTTCTAAGTTCATTCCTTAAAATTAAGAATATCTAAACGATCCGGCGGGGTTGAATATCACCTTGGATTAATTGATCCAATGGAAGATCGGTTTCCAGATGCAATAGTCCTGGTGTTTTTCCCACCTCTATACTGCCCAACTTATCTTGCATGTTGAGTGCCCGGGCACCATTGATACAAGCCCATTTGAAGAGTGTTTCATTTGATAAGTAAGAGTGAAGGCGTTTGATTGTGAGCAATTCTTCCCAAACCGACAACTGCCAATTGGAGGCCAGGCTATCGGTGCCGATAGTCATATTGGCATCGACATTTGCAAACATTTGATAATTCGGAAGGCGGCTTTCAATGTACAAATTGGCATTGGCGCAGGTGGTCCAATAAAGTTCTGAAAGCATTTTATAGGCAGCCTCATAGTCCTCGGAATTCGTCATCGTATTGTGAACAAGTAAATAGCGATGGTCCGGATCAATATGGTTGAGTAGATAATGGATACTCGACTTATTTAGTGGGTCGAAATGCGATAAGGATAATCCAAAAGAAGTATAAAAATCGATGAGAGCACCGCGTTTCGAAATAAAAAAATCGTTTTCCTCTTCGGTCTCCTGGTTGTGAATACTTACTGTATTTAACTGACCTTTGTTCACCTCGTTTATTTTTTCTAATAATTTAGGCGTACAAGAATATGGAGCATGCGGAACAAGAGATTTCTTACCGGATATCGATTGATAAACTGTCATAGCCTGATCAAATGATGCCTGTGTGTCACCAGGCTGCATGAGATCAAATGCCTCAACAAAAGAATAATAATCAATTTTACTTCGACTTTTCACCTGCACTGAATCCAACGTATTGCATATATCGCCGACGCCGGCAATTCCGGCTTCCCACATGGCATGGTCAGCTTTCTTCACCGCATCTTGAATAAAGTCAGGGTCAGCCGCTCGTTGTGTTACTATACCTTTGATAAATGGAACTAACCCAGTCCCTGATGGGAGAACACCTTCCATGTGAGACAGTTCCAGATGACAATGGGTATTTATAAATCCCGGGATGATCCATCCAGTATAGAATTCTACATCCGAACGATCAACAACCGAAGCAGGCAATATTTCCAGGACTTCTGATGCATCATTTAAAATGATCACGTGTTCGTTGAGGATGGTTCCTGTTCCCGTTAATATGAAATCTGCACCTACTTTTTTAACACGCATATCATTTTGCTTTCCGGGTAAATATGATGAGAAAATATGACAATTTCGACATGGCCGGAGTAATCCAAACTTATTCTATAAGTGCTGAGCAGAAATAAATTAGAGACCCAAATGCTGGGAAATAAATCCATTTGGAAGACGTGGTTGGAAAAAAGTACTTTTTGGAGGCAGGGTTTTTCCTTCTCCTGCTTGTTTTTCCAATTCTTTAATGTCGACAGGGTATAAGCAAAAGGCTACAGCACCGGATTGGCGATCTACCCTGGCTTCTATTTCATGAAATGAAATATCCCCTGCTAAATATTGAATATGCTGATCCGATCCGATGTGTTTTAGCCCCAATATGTTTTTGAGCACATGGTCATTCAGAAGCGCTGCATCTAAAACGACAGATGACTTGGTTTTATTAACTATTTTCTTTTTCCAATTTAATCGAAACCAGGAGTTACCCATGTAAAAGGTAATTTCAAATTTTTGCTTTGGCTTTTCAGGTACAGTCAATGGTGTGATATCACCTGTCTGACTCAACATAGCCATGAATTCCAGGGATGACATGATATCAGAGAAATCAATTAATCTGTTATAATCAAGGATATTTAAATTGTCAAAATCAAAAAAAGCAGAAATAATTTTTGAATAAGTAACGGATTTTTTCTTTCGTTTGTCATTATGCAAGCGGTTTAACACAGCACACCGATGGTGGCCATCAGCGATATAGGCTTTTTTAATACGCTTTTGAAAGTGCTTGATAAGTTTTGCTGCATCTTTTTTGTCGGTCACCGGCCAAATGCTATGCCGGTCCTTTGTATTAGAATAAAAAAATGATTGAATTGGTCGCCTGTGTTGGACAACTCGGGTCAATATTTCCTGTATTTCGTTATCTGGTTTGTAAGTAAGCAACAGTGGTTTGACGATAGCTTCACGCTCCAGAATGAGTTGCATGCTGGTTTGCTCTTTATAGTGTAACGTATTTTCATGGGGGAGAACGTTTCCATCGATGATTTCATCAATATCGAGCGCAGCAAGAAGACCTCGATATGTATTCGTTTTTGATTTGATCTGGTATACAAAGATTTGAGATTTTTTTCTTGTGTGTATATAACCGGTTTCGATATAATTTCGAAAATGCATTTTTACATCATTTGCAAATGAAGCGGGAGAAGCTATGATAGATCTGTCAGGCAACAAGGCGTGAAATGGAAAAATGCGCATATCAATTTCGATTCAATAGTTTGTCGAAATTTAGCTAAAATTCTTATCCCAACAGAAAATTTTATTCTTATGGCTGGATATCCAAATGAGCAGAAGTGAACATGCGTTGAATAATTTCGTCAGATTCCAGATTGATGATGGTGTCCAGGGTGGCATTGGCTTTTGTGCTGAACCTGTATAATTGACGGATAAGTTTACAAAAATCATCAGAGTCAGGGCACTGGGCCTCAACAGCCGATATTTCTTGCAGCACCTGTATCAAGGGTTCCAATTCTTTGTGTTTTCGTTTAGCAATGATGGCACGTAGGATTGACCACATGTCCTTTTCAGCGACAAAGTAGTCCTTTCGTTGTCCTTCTTGATGGACTTTATGAGCCAGTTTCCAATCTACCAATGCTCTGATATTTTGGTTTGCATTGCCTCTACTGATACCCAGTAAGCTGATAATTTGATCGGAACAGAGGGGAGCTGAATTTACAAGTAGAAGACCATGAATTTGACCCATCGTTGGATTCACGCCCCATTGTGAAGCTAATTGCCCCCAGGAATCAATAAATTTTCGTCGTCCATCCGCGTACTTCATGAAGCTTAGCTTTCTCTTTTTGAGATTCGTTCAATCTATCCTGATAGTATAAGGAGGATACGTTCGGATGGTTCATTCCTTTTTTAAAAAAGGCAATTTAATGACCACTGCCGGGGTTGATTTTTTGCCCATATTGATCATGATCTGCTGTCCGGGCTTCTTAAAATTGACATGAACGTACCCCATTCCGATGGCCTTGCCCAGGCTTGGGGATGATGTCCCGCTTGTCACCCGGCCGATTGTGTTTCCATCTACATCTTCAATCGCATATCCTTGACGAGGGACACGGCGTCCTTCTGCCTCGAATCCAACTAATTGACGACTTCGGGGATCGGCTTTTATTTTGGTCAAAACATCTTTTGCCAGAAAATCGCCCTTTGCCATTTTGGTGATCCAACCCAGACCGGCTTCAAAAGGGTTGGTCTCATCGTCGATATCATTTCCATATAAACAGTAACCCATCTCAAGTCGCAAAGTGTCCCGGGCTCCCAGACCTGCTGGTTCCAGACCGTGTTCCAGACCGGCTTTCATCAAGGTGTCCCAGAGTGCCGGTAATTGCTCATTTCGTACATACAATTCAAAGCCTCCGGCACCGGTATAACCTGTAGCGGAGATTAATACATTATCCAGCCCGGCCAGATTCCCTTTGCGAAAATGATAGTATTCGATCTCGTTTAAATTAACTTCTGTGAGGGGTTGTAATATTTTCGTCGCATTTGGTCCTTGAAGAGCCAGCAATCCGCACTTATCTGAAATATCTTCTACTGTGGCCTCAAATACATTGTGGACATTGATCCAATTTAGATCCTTTTCTGTGTTGGAGGCGTTTACTACCAGCATATAGGCACGTTCACCATCAGCGCATCGATCTTCATCAAGTCGATAGACCAGCATATCATCTATAATGCCTCCCTGATGATTTGGAATGCAGGAATATTGAACATCACCTATTTCGAGTTTAGCCACATTATTTGAACTGATGTGCTGAATAAGATTAAGCGCTTCTTTTCCTTTTACAATAAATTCACCCATATGCGAAACATCAAATATTCCAGCTTTATTTCTAACGGACAAATGCTCCTGAGAAATACTGGTATAACTTACAGGCATGATGTACCCTGCAAAAGGTACCATTTTCGCACCCAGAGCTTCATGTGTTTCGTGCAGTACAGTGTATTGGTTATCCATGTTGATATCTAATTTATTATTTCTATCGAATTAATTTTATCTCCAATATTTATAGAATTTATTATATCCATGCCATCTGTGATTTGTCCGAAAATTGTATAGCGACCATCCAGGTGATACACGGGCAAGTGCGTAACAAACCATTGTGAACTTTCGGTGTCATTTCCTGCTGAAGCCATGCCTATTTTTCCGGGTCGATCGTAATGCAAGGCATCCAATTCTGATCGAATTACGTAATCCTGACTGCCATATCCATCACCTCGCGGACAGCCGGTCTGGATCACAAAATTAGGAACGACACGATGGAAAATTTTGTCAGTAAAATAGCCTTGTTCAGTGAGATTAATAAAATTCGTTACACTGATTGGGTTGTTTTTGTAATAAAAAGACATAGTGAAATCACCCGCTGAAGTACGTACAAATGCCCTTGTTGCATCTGAAATTTTGGCATAGCGCTCCTTGTCAAATGGCGCAAAATTGCTTGCTTCTACAGGGGATACGCTCAGATCCCCATAAGAATTGATGAGCATGGCCAGTTCATTATAGGTCTCGATTTCACGCGGTAAATCCAGAGAGTCTAAAAGCGGAATAAGGCTATTCTTTTTTCTAAATACAGCATGAAAATTGGTAGAAGCCGTATCGCGTATTGTGTAGGCCATGGCAGCGAGTGCACCGGAGTCCTTGTCCTCTATGATGCGATTAAATAAAATGCGGGCAGCACGGTTTACCGTATTTATGAATTTATTATTTTTTCGTGCTACCTGCGCCGCTTTTTGGACTGAAAAAACCACTTGAGATTTTATTACCGGATGCGCATCATTTGTATAATACGAAGTCAATACATTTACCTGTTCCGGTAATTCAGCAAGTACTTGTAGTAATTGAGATTTAATATAAGGGTCAGAAGAGTTCTTTAATCTACTTGTGATTGCTTGTATGGCAGAGTTCCTTGTCAGCGCATAATAAAAAGGTAGGTTTTTTACTGTGGCGGCAGCAAAGTAAGCTGTGGTGATCGGGTCGAGTTTTTTATTTTTTACCTTATCCCAATACTGCGCCGCGTCATCTTGCTGGCCATTGATTAAAAAAAATCGTGAAGCCATCCGACTGATTAAAGGGTTTTTATTATTAATTTCATCAAACACTTTATTTTTCACCCGGCTATAGGGCATTTTATAAAGAGCGCGCAACATATTCAATTTTACCTGGTCATTTTTTTCACGGCCTAATTGCTCAGTCAGAATATTGGCGTATTTTCGGTTTCCCGAGTTTGCCATGACTCCGGCGGCATATGTCCGCAATGTGTAAGGGTCGCTGGAACGAAGTATTTTTCCAAATGAAAATTCATATTTATCCAGTTCCAAATCCTGACCACGCGTTAAATAATATCCGGCAATTTGTCTGACACTCAAAGGTTGTTGGGGACCAAAAAAATATTTAGTCATGGTCTCTACAGAGGCCTCATTGTGCAATCCTTTTAACAACAATTGGAAGAGGCCCAGTGCTTGTCCTTTGATCAAGATGGAATCTGCCGGCTCAAAAGTCGAAATTCCAGCGAGTTGTTCGAGTTGAGGGCGAGCTCCACATTTCCCAATAGCTTCCAGTATCAAGGCATTTTCAGTTTGATGATGACGAAGTGAATCCCAGGCATCATAGACCTCAAGTAAATGTGGGATGGCCGCTTTGTCAGACAGCTGCCCAATCGCATAGATGGCGCGTTGTTTGACTTCTTTTACACTATCCCGCAAAAGGGGCAACAATTTGTTCAATCCATCTTCTCCGCGGACACAAGTGTAGGTGTGTAAAGCCTGATATCGATAAGCAGGATTACGGTGATTTAAATATCCATCCAGGCTGTCAACATGACCAGCTTGTTCCCAGCTTATCATATCCAAAATGGTTTGATCAGCAGTTGGTGTATATTCAAACGGAATGGGTTCTAGTGGCGTAACGTCTTGGTCCTTACCGCAGCCGGTGACCAAAGCTGAAAGCAAACAGACAAACCAAAAGAACGATATGATTCTCAATTGAAAATTCATTGGGTGGACAAAAATAGCAAGAAGATCACAGAGCGGAACAGGATTTCCGGGCTCAATATGAATGAAGTGATATCAGAAGTATTGATGTAAAATCTTATTCCCTGCTCAGTCTCCGCAGGGCGGCCAACTGTTTAAATTTATCCTTGACTTCTTCTGCAGGATAACCAAAATAGGTTTTACCCGATTCCAGGTTCTTTGAAACACCTGATTTTGCCAGGACGACAATATTGTCTTCAATGACAAGATTTTGAGCAATACCGACCTGTCCATATAGGATGACATGATTCCCGATGATGGTTTTGCCTCCGACGCCAACTTGACCTGCAAACAGACAATGTTTGCCCACTACAGCACCATGTCCGATGTGTATTTGGCAGTCTAGCTTGGTTCCTTCACCAATAATGGTATCGCCGGATACCCCTTTGTCAATTGTGCAACCTGCACCGATTACTACCTTATCATGGATGACTACCCGACCACATGAGGTCCATTGATCAAAATGTGTGGGATAACGTTTAAAATAGAAGGCATCAGAACCTATAATTGAATTTGGCTGGATGCTTACATCTTCTCCGATTATTGTGTAGCTTCCAATATAGGTATTCGCTTGTATGTGACTACGTGCTCCAATTTCTGAGTGAGCCCCAACGATCACATTTGGTTCAAGTATTGCTGTCGGATGAATCTTAGCCGTCTCATGAACGTCTGCAGTTATTGGTGTGAATGGTCTGAATCGATCTACAATCCCGTTATAGACACGAAATGGGTGATTGCTCAATAACAGGGCCTTTCCTGCAGGCGGTTCGATCAGTTTGTCAATAATAATGATGCTAGCCTTAGAATTAATCGAGCGATTATAGTATTTGTCTAGATCGACAAAAGTGATGTCGCCGGACTCTACTTTGTGTATCTCGTTGATTCCCAGAGCCAAGACGCTCTTATCGCCACGTATTTCACATCCTGTCCATTCGGATATCGTGGTCACGGGGATTGGCTCTTCAAATTTCATTTACATCTGATTTAGCAGTAAAATAAGATTTCAACTCAAGCAGGGTATTGGCGTTGGTTTCCAAATCTTTCACAATTTTACCACTTTCTAAGATAATAATACGCTTAGATACTTCACTGATGTGAGTTAAGTCATGACTTGAGATGAAAATCGTCATATCAGAAGGAAGATTTCCTATCATCCGCTGGAGTAATATTTGTGAGCTCGGATCAAGGTTGGCAAACGGTTCGTCCAGGTAAAGCAGCCGCGGTGAAGCCAGTAATGCAGCCGCGATTCCCACCTTTTTTTTATTTCCCTTGGATAGGTCCCGTATGTATTTTTTTACGCCAACCACCTGTCCATTAAAGAGGGACTCCAGTTGATCCAAGCGTTGTTTCATTTCATTTTCGGATATCCCCCTAATTTTAGAAATAAATTTGAAATATTCATCCGGAGTGAGGTAATCGATGATGAAGGTTTCATCCAGGAAGGCAGAAACATCTTGTTTCCATTCTTCGCTTTGGGTGATTGAGTGTCCGAGAACTTCAATCGATCCACGATCGGCTTGTATTAAATCGAGCATAAGCGAAATCAAGGTTGTTTTACCTGCTCCATTATTACCCACCAGACCAATGTGTTCTCCCATGGCTACAGACAATTGCGGGATGTCCGTGGCAACTGTGTCACCATATTTTTTAAATAGATCGTTTATTTCTATCATATCAGTTTTAATTTGAACGGTATCCTTCTGTCAATGCATATTTTTTTTCTTCTGTAAAGGACACAATTAGCTTGATCAAAATTTTGTGAAGTAAAAGGCCCAGTGCGCCCATGCCGCCAACTACCATTAGTCCAATATGCGTAAATCCCCAAACATGAAACGGACTAAATATAATTATTGGAGTTACCAGTATACCAATAATAAATACAAATTGCCGGCCTTTTATACCTTGATAGTTGAATGTTCCTGATGTGTTGATGTCTAATTTTTTTCTATTATAAGGAGCAACAAACATTAAAAATGGAATAAGTATACCAATATTATATAAAAAGCACACGAGGAATATTTTTGGAAGTGAAGGATCCAAAAAATAATAAAATGATGCAGGAATGGCCGTAGCAAGCGCAGCCATAATATAGAAATAGTATTGAGAAGTCAGGTAATTTTCTAATGACATAGGTAGTGTCCACAATAATTCTATATAGTCGCCTTGATAACTCCAAATATATTGAACCAGTGAAAGTGGAATTATACCTGTCATATAGAAGCCCCAAAACAGATGCCAACCAATACCATCGTACGCATCACTGGTAAAAAAGAACAAGCCTGCAACTAATATCATAAAACTCATAATGACCTGAGTCCGTATGCGCTTATTTCTCAACATCATATGCAGATTGAGTTGAACAATGTTACCGAAAAACCCATGACGCGCAAGGCCTTCGAAATTTAGCTTCTCAAGAACAGATCC
Organism: Saprospiraceae bacterium; assembly: GCA_965249735.1. Lineage (GTDB taxonomy): Bacteria > Bacteroidota > Bacteroidia > Chitinophagales > Saprospiraceae > JANQSS01. Next base: position 390,256 of record CBDFMS010000024.1, read on the forward strand.
GGATCTTAACGCTGATCCACTGATATAGGCCTGGCCTAGCATTCGCCGATGGTCAAGCATATATGCACCATAGGCCATCAATATGATTAGGATAATAGGAAAAAGTAACGTTAATATCCAAAGCATAAATTGATGAAAAAACTGGGATAGAGCTGATCCCGTAGCCAAATCCAATAGATATATCCCCCCTGCGCAAGCGGCAATGACTACATACAGCCATGGAATATTGGCTGTCCAATGTTTTAATTGAAGAGAAAAGTAATTATTGAAGAGCAATAGAATAAATATTGAAACAACCCAAAAGGTCGCCCCTAAAGCGCCAAATTCAGGTGCAATGGTTTTGATCGTAACAGGAATGAGGAAAATAAGTGGAGCCAGATTAAAAAACGAAAATACGGAACCACCTAAAATATAGTGGACAATTGATGATTTTTTTAAAGGCATTAAGGACAACTGCCTGAATTGAACTTCAGATACTTCCTGAAACATGATCCGAATGACCAGCTCAAAAAGTAAGTAATAAAAAATATATTTATGTAGAATGAAAATCGGATTTTCCTTGAGCCCTGAGTCTTCCAATATTTCGCCAAAAAAGAATCCTAGTGCCGCAAAAATTAAACTAAAATAGAGCAGCATTAGTCCCATCAGAATCCGGGTGACTATACTCGTCCCCATGCGTTGTGAGCGCCAAAATTTTTTGCGCTGTAGATATTGAATAGGATGCCAGATCATGTGTTAGTGTGCCTCAAGCCAGTTATTTCCAGTGTCCATCGAAACAAGGATGGGTACCTTCAATCCGGGAATAGCATTGGCCATTTTTTGTTCTATTATTGGACTTAATGAATCAACTTCGTCCTTGTGCATATCAAATACAAGCTCATCATGCACCTGAAGGATCATTTTTGATTTCACCTGATTTGTTTTCATATAGTCATGAATATCGATCATGGCGAGTTTGATCAAATCCGCGGCCGTACCTTGTATCGGCGTGTTGATAGCGATTCGTTCAGCACCACTTCGGGCTAAGTTATTTTTTGAATTAATATCACGCAATTTACGTTTCCGACCCTTTAATGTGATCACATATCCATTTTTACGAGCGAAATTGACTGTTTCATCCATATAATTTCTTAGACCCGTATATTCTCGAAAATACTGGTCAATTAATTGCCTCGCTTCATCGCGTTTGATATTTAATTGGCGCATTAAATTTTGAGCACCGGCCCCGTAAATAATACTAAAATTTACGGTTTTTGCTGAACTGCGCTGATCTTTAGTCACCGCGTCATAATCTACATTAAATACACGCGCCGCTGTGGCTTTATGAATATCTTGATTTTTCGTAAATGCATCGAGCATCGCTTCGTCACCACTTATTTCGGCGATAATGCGTAGTTCAATCTGAGAATAATCAGCGGCCAACAAGATGTGATTTTCATCAGCAGGAATAAATGCCTCTCGAATACGTCTACCTTCTGGCCTACGGATAGGAATATTCTGTAAGTTGGGTTTGTTGGAACTCAAACGTCCAGTTGCAGCCAATGCCTGATTGAATGAACTGTGAATACGTCCTGTTGATGTATGAACCATTTTTGGTAGTGCGTCGACATACGTGGACTTTAATTTGGTGAGCATCCTGTAATTTAATATCTCTTCTATGATATCATGATGCTTACTCAACTCCAGCAGTTTTTCCTCACTGGTAGAGTATTGTCCAGAACTTGTACGTCGCCAGCGGTATGGAATCTTCAATTTATCAAATAGAATTTCTCCAACTTGTTTAGGAGAAGATATATTGAATGGATTTCCAGCCTGTTTATAAATAGATTTTTCCTTTTTAATGATTTGTGTTCCTAAATCCGAAGAATAATCGAGCAAATATTTTTTGTCAAGATTGATCCCGTTATTTTCCATGTCAGCGAGTACAGTAATTAACGGTCTGTCGATTTGATCATAGACTTCCCTGACTTTTTCTTCAACAACTATAGGTGATAGATAGTGAAATAATTGAAGTGTGATATCGGAATCTTCAACAGCATACTCAGCCACCTTTTCAACGGCGATATCGCGCATATTGAGTTGTTTTGCTCCTTTTTTTCCTATCAGGCTGGTTATTGATACAGGTTTATATTTCAAATATGTTTCTGACAAATAATCCATGTTGTGCCGGAGTTCGGGCTCGACCAGATAATGAAGGATCATGGTGTCTTCCAACTTGCCGGCCATGGTAATGCCATACCGACGAAGAATATTATAGTCGTATTTAATATTCTGTGCGATGATAGTTTTCTTTTTATCTTCAAAAATCGGTCTGAATTGATTGACCAATTCGGTGGCTTCATCTTGATTGGAGGGAAAAGGAACATACCAACCGTGTTGTGGTTTTATTGAAAATGACATGCCTACCAATTCAGCATCCAATACATCCAATCCTGTGGTTTCTGTATCAAAACAGATTTCTTTTTCTTTTTTTAGTCGACTAATTAGTTTAGTTATTTGTGCGGCTGAGCTTGCTATTTCATAATTGTGTTTCTCTGAGTCAATGTTTTTATCAGCCACATCGTGCGCTTGTAATCGATTGCCAATTGGAGAGGATGTTACGGGTTCTCCGAATAGAGCTGTTTGTGTACCCCCCGGCACGGCTCCACCACCGAGGATTTGATTCGATAAGGTCCGAAATTCTAATTCTTTGAAAACATCGCTCAATTTCTCTCGATCTAATTCTTCGAGTCGGAAAGACTTTTCATCGAATGTGACGGGAGTATCAATATTAATTGTAGCTAGCACTTTAGATAAAATGGCTTGTTCGGCAAATTCACGTACGCGCTCCTGTTGTTTCCCTTTCAGTTCATCTACATGGGCGATGACACCCTCAATCGTATCGTACGCTTTTAGAAGCTTCACAGCTGTTTTGGGTCCGACACCTGGAATTCCAGGGATATTATCAACGCTATCTCCTTGAAGTCCGAGTACGTCGATGACTTGATCTATACGGTCGATATCCCATTTTTCTAATATTTCTTTTACTCCCAACACCTCGACTCCATTTCCTTGCCGGGAAGGTTTCCACATTTTGATCTGATCAGAAACAAGTTGGGCGTAATCTTTGTCGGGTGTAACCATGTATACGGTAAACCCTTCTTTTTCGGCCTGTTTGGCCAGGGTGCCGATGATGTCGTCTGCTTCGTAGTTTTTAAGTGTAACTATAGGAATATTGAATCCTTCGACAATCCGCTTGATATATGGAAATGCAATTCGGATATCTTCCGGAGTCTCGTCTCTGTTTGCTTTGTATTCAGGGTAAATATCGTTTCTAAAGGTTTTTTTGCCAATGTCAAAGGATACGGCAATGTGGGATGGTTGTTCATTTCTTAGAATGTCCCAGAGTGAACGTACAAAGCCGGTAGCTGCTGAGGTATTGATTCCTTTTGAATTGATCAACGGCCGATTAATAAATGCATAATGGGCACGGAAGATCAGTGCATGTCCGTCCAATAAAAATAGTTTCTTCTCTGCCATATCGTCGATTTAGATTCGGAAGATACGAAGTCAGCGAAATACGAGAAAAACTTTGGACAGAACGAGCCTTTTCGTCGCCAATCAACTGGCGGGCCCAAACTTTAATCAGAAGGATAGAAAAATTACGCCGGAATAAGAAGGAAGACTAGTTGCCCTGCTTTTTAACAATAATGGTGTTTCTGGATACCTTATTCATGGGAACTACAGCGTCACCATTTGCGGTCTCTAAGACCAGGTGAGACTTTTCAATTGTTTTTACACGCCCTTTAATTCCTTCAACTTCAAGTTCATCACCTACATCAAATTTATCTTTCCAGTAGAACGAACTAATCAAATTTGCGGCAATATCTTTTGAGGCCAAACCATAGCCTATGGCGAAGGCAAGAACTACACCACCTAAAATAATACTAATGTTGGCGGCGATGAATTCGGTATTCACTTTTGCTTGTGTGAGTGCACCGAGTAGTATATTAATAATTAAAAAATAAAATACAAATCCTGCAATTAGAGAAGCGGATGGAATACCCAAGGATTGCAATGTCGTCAGTACGAATTTTCTGGCCAAATCGGCCAAAAAGATGCCAAGAAGTAGATATACAAATGCTACTAATAAATTTGGAACATAAGCAATAATATCATTCAATAAATCTGTGATCGCCTGAATACCTAAAATGTCAGCTGCAGCAACCCACACGATGAGCATAATGGCATAATAGACGAATGTTGCGACGATTTTAGTCAGTGATATTGTAAAACTTGACTCACCAAAAAGCTCCATGTTGTTGATGTAATCCGAAAGTTTATCAACTCCAATTTTATTCAATAATTTCTGAAGGATTCTTGTAATGAACTTGGCCAATAACCATCCAACAAGCAATAGGACAATAGCTCCTAAAACATTGGGGGCATATTCGGCAAGCGACTTGACCATTCCTGTCAGAAGTTCGAATAAATTGAGATTTTCCATGGTGTTAATTTTGAGGTTAGGGGCGAATTGACAGTTGTTCTTTATTGTTTATTCGGGTATTTTGATTTAGGTGGAATAGAAGAATTATCTGCACCCAGTAGCTCGGCCATGATGCCAACAACTTTGGGAAGGAACAGATCGAATATATTCCCTACGAATTTGCAAATATCCAATGTACCATCTACCCGTCGTTTTATTCGAGAGGTAACATCCGGATATGATTCCAATGTCTTCTTTTCTAGTTTTTGAAAATTATTCATTATATATTTCCTTATGTATTTTTTTTAATCTGTGTTTGGCTCGAAGGATGCTCATTTTAACTGCACTTTCTGACCGACTCAATACTGTTGCTATGTCCTTTATGGACATATTGTCAATGTATTTCATCATCAAAATGGCTTTATCCTTTCCTTCTGCCTTCTCCATTATTACTTCGAGCTGCTCAAATTTAATTTCAAGCATTTCTTTATCTGTTATTTCATCTTCGTACTCACCTTCCAACGCCGTTTCATCAGCCACCACACGTATTTTCTTTTGTTTACGTATTTGGTCGATACAAAAGTTGTAAGAGATGGAATACACCCAGGTCGAAAATTTAGAAGTTCCTTTGAATTTGGAAATATTCAACAGAATCTTCATAAAAATCTCCTGAGTAGCGTCTTCGGCTAGAGCTTGATCCTTTAGGAGACTAATGCACTTACCAAAGACCTTTTTCCCATATCGATCATATAGCATGTCAAAATAGTGAGTTTCAAAAGAGGAATTGTACAAGTTGACAATCTCTTCATCCGTCAATATGGTTTTTTGGGGATCCAATTGATTTCTGACTTAGCTTTGGGCGCGTACTTTAATAGAGACGTGCAAATGTGAATTAGTTACACCGAAGATATGTTAATTGTTAGAAAAAGTTCGGTCTATGCTGGATTCGTTTCAACACATCAGGGCTATCATGGCCCATTCATACCACCTTCAAGGGGATTGGGAAGAATTATATCTTTGTTCATTCTCTAAATTACCCACTGGATCGACAAATGCATATGATGAGACAATTTCAGTTCTTCTTATTGACGTTGACACTTACAGTCTTCGTTCTATCGACTCCTGCTAGTGCCCAGCAAGCAAACAAGGACAGTGAAGAAGATGCATTCTTCATAAAGTCCATTTATCGTGAAGCTCTTGAAAGTCAACACACGTTTACTATTTTAGAAGAACTTATTGAAAGTTGTGGTGGACATCGACTGAGCGGCACAGAGAATTACGACAAAGCTGTAGAATACTTCAATCAAAAGTTGAAAACTATCGGATTTCAAACAGTAGAGAACCAACCCTGTCAGGTTACACAGTGGGTCCGTGGAAAATATGACCGCGTTGTGTACCTCGATAAGGATGGTCGAGAAATTGAACTTTCAGCAGTAGCCCTGGGCAATAGCGGCCATTCGAATGAGCAAACAATCTATGGAGACGTCGTAGCTTTTAATCATATTGACAGCCTCGAGGTTTATGAGGGAGATCTCACCGGAAAGGTGGTCTTTTTTACCCGGCCCTTTGATCAATCCCTGATCAATACATTCCGGGCATACAGTGGTGCGGTGGCCCAGCGGGTTTTTGGACCCAATGCCGCTGCCAAAAGAGGAGCCATAGCCACCATCGTCAGATCAATGGCAAGCAACCTGGATGACCACCCACACACGGGTGTGACAGTCTTTGAGGAGGATGTGAATCCTATCCCTGCCATGGCAATCAGCACACTGGATGCTGAAGCCTTGCAGCGAAAATTGAAAACCAGGGATGTAAAAATTGGTGTACGATCAGATTCACGAACACACGGAACAACGGATGATGACAATGTTGTAGCCTCCATTATAGGCAGTGAATTCCCTGATGAGATCATTCTTGCAGGAGGCCATTTGGACAGCTGGGATATTGGTAAGGGTGCTCATGATGACGGGTCGGGCTGTGCACATGCCGTCGAGGCCTTTCGTATATTGCTTGATGCAGGTTATGTGCCCAAACGCACATGGCGTTGTGTGTTGTTTGCGAATGAAGAAAATGGGCTTGCAGGCGGAAAAGAATATGCGCGACTTTCGAATGAACGAAATGAATTTCACCTGGCCGCTATCGAATCGGATGCCGGCGGATTTACACCAAAAGGATTTTCCTTCGTGGCAGACACCTTGCTAAGCAATTATATGAGATCAATCAACACGTTTTGGCCACTGCTGGAACCGTATCACTTGTCCATGGAGTTTTCCGGGTCGGGTGCAGACATCGGGCCCTTACGCAGTCAGAATGGTTTGTTGATTGGATTTAGACCGGACCCTCAGCGCTATTTTGATTATCATCACAGTACAAATGATAAACTGGAACACGTCAATGCCCGGGAATTGAGCATGGGCGCAGCTGCTATCGCCTCATTGATATACTTAATAGATAAATATGGAATTCAATCCAATTGACATGACTACCGAACAGATAAAAGTTCATAACCTTATTTTCGAAAAGTGGATTTCTAAAGATGAAATTCAGGATAAAGTCAAGTCGATGGCTGATGAAATTAGGCCTGTCTATGAAGGGAAAGATTTGCTCGTCATTGGCGTATTGAATGGCGCTGTATTCTTCACAGTCGATCTGCTGCGTGAATTGGATATACACTATCGACTGGATTTTGTTCAGGCTTCTTCTTATCAAGGAACTTCTTCAACAGGTAAGGTGAAACTGACCAAAATCAAAGAGCGTATTCTTGACAGTCATGTATTACTCATCGAGGACATTGTGGATACAGGTCGGACTGTCGATGTCATCCGGACATCCATACTCGCTTCACGACCGGCCTCGTTTCAGGTAGCTTCGCTATTCTACAAGCCTGAAGCTGATATCAAGGATAACCCACCGGATTTCATAGGCTTTTCAATTCCCAATAAGTTTATTTTGGGATTTGGACTTGATTATGACGGACTGGGTAGAGACTTGAGAGATGTCTACCAGGTGAGCGAATAGGGCAAAAGGGGGAAACCGAGTTCTTCTTTCATATCTTAATTCACCACAAATACCATGATATTGCTAGGATCAGGGCACTAATTTATTCCTCCTGTGCCATTACAGCCATCGATAAAAGCAAATAATTCTCCTCCTAGCTGCACTTCGAAATTTTCTAACAGGTCGATTCCGGTCCCACTGTCGTAGTCGACTTTTCCTGTCGTCGTAATGGTTTGATCACTTTCAATGGCACCATCGGTTTCGTAATCTGCAACCCCGGATTCTATACCCGTAAGTGGATTTCCATTGGCGGCAGTATAGGAAGGCGGACATATGACCTGGTCATTCTGTACCCCGGGAGTAGGGCTGTCTTCTGACCAATCCCCTACAGCGGTTTGAATACCGGAAAATGCAGTCAAATTGGTATTCTCCAGTGAATTCCCGGCAGTATCGGGAAATGCAATAAAATCTGACGTATTTGTCCAAACTCCGGCCGCGACAGCCACGGTAGCGCGGCTAGGGGATGCAATACCTCCATACTGTGTATAGTCTTTGATATTCCCTACACTTGAAAATGGTGTGGTTATATAGAGTCCCAACTCGCCCACACTCGCACTGATAGCTGACCATTCAAGGACAACAAAGCCATCCGGCCCTAATGTTGTCGACCCCGAAAGTACATTGAGCCCGGAAATAACTGCGTAAGCAGGTCTGTCACATAATCGCCAGGAGGAAATATTGATGGTTCCATTTGTCGGATTATGTAATTCGACCCAACCTGAATCCAGGTTTATTTCATTGATAATGACATTGTCATGATTGGATGCTCCCGTAGAATTAAAGCCTTCCGTCCACGTACTTAAGTCCGTGTCTTGACCTGTAATCGCCTGGAAGTTGACATTTTCCAGACTGTGGTTTGTAAGGACCGGAAATGGAGCAAAGTCCGACGTAGCAGCCCATACTCCGGCGGCCACTGCAACAGTGGCTCGACTTGGAGATGCAATGCCGCCATATTGAACATAGTCGCGTATGTTGGCACTGCTACTGAAAGGAGCTGATATATAGAGACCTAATTCTCCAATGGTGGCGTCAATGGCGCTCCAGGCTACTACCAGATAACTCTGAGCCGGGATCGTAGTTGAGCCCGAGATGACAGTCAGACTGGAAATAGCTGAGTAAGACGGCCTGTCGCACAATTGCCAGGAACTCACATTAATGGCGGAGTCTGTTGTGTTGTACAATTCGACCCAGCCAGAGTCCAATTTAATTTCGCTTATGATGATTTGAGCATTGGCCGTAGTGAAGAGTGTCGTAAAAAGGAGAAGAGAGAGGAGGCGATACATGATTGTTAGGTTTAATGGCCGCTTAAAATACAATTTTTTGATGGCTGAAGTCATAGTTTGTGACTGAACGAACCTGCTATCTCGTTGATCGGGAATAGCTTATATCGAATATCAATAAAATTGTTCGTAGACTATGCAAAATCAAATCTCTTTATACCTTTGTGCCAGACCCATGGTGTAATGGTAACACAACTGTTTTTGGTGCAGTCGTTTCAGGTTCGAGTCCTGGTGGGTCTACATTAAAATGGTTGTAGTTTATTGTGATGCAATAGATTATGACCATTTTTTTTAGACTTCAATTCTATTGGATTCCATTTAGTCAGCGCTTACCTTAGCAGGGATCAATATTCAATGAATACATAAATTATGAAGATGAAAATAGCTGTTTTGGGTTCCGGAAATGGTGGATGTGCTGTGGCAGCCGATTGTGCGCTTCATGGACATGACGTGCGATTATTTGATTTTGAACGATTTCCTGAAAACATCAAGGCGATCCGGTTAGAAAATGGAATTCGCGTGACTGGCCAGGTAAAAGGATTTGCAGATCTAAGCTATGCGGGACATGACATCGGGCAAGCTGTAGCCGGTGCCGACCTCGTCTATGTTGTCGGACCGTCATATGCGACCGAGGCATTTGCAGAAGCCTACAAAACTGTGATGGAGCCAGGCCAAAACGTCATTATTTGTCCAGGAACCAATGGAGGGGCCCTGGTCTTCAAGAAAATATTGGGTCTGGCATTTTCTGATCCTCATATCGTGGTTTCTGAAACATCCACCTTGCCTTATGCTTGTAGAATCACTAAGCCGGGTAAAGTCCATGTTTTTCTAAAATTAAAAGACGGGATATATATATCGTCGTTACCCTCTTCACAAACGCAGGCGGCATATGAGGCCGCTCATACTGTCTACCCGGGAATAAAGAAATGTAAAAATACATTTCAAACTATTTTACAAAATGGAAATAATGTCATTCATCCGGCCGTAGCCTTATTAAATGTCGCACGAATTGAATCGTCAGAAGATTTTCTTTTTTATGAAGAGGGTGTGACGCCTGGTGTTGGAAGATTGATGAAGGCGGTTGATGATGAACGGATGGCTATAGCAGAGGCACTACATATTGATATTTTACGGGATCCGGAAATTGGTCTGGATCAAGGATATATGCTGGAAAATAATTATGATACCGGCTATAGTCTTGCACCCGGATTTAAAGGCATCCTGGCGCAAACCCAACTGGATTATCGCTACCTAACCGAAGACGTTGGATATGGATTAATCCTCCTTACGGATATAGCAAAACACGTTGGTGTCCCTACACCTGTTATGAATTCTATTATCCAATTAGTGTCCGTTATTTTAGAAAAAGATTATAAAAAATTGGGGCTGCGCACGCTGGACACCTTTGGTTTAGGAGGATTAAATAAAGATGAATTATTATCTGCGATTAGTTAACCACCTAATTCAAATAAATTAATTAATTGTTGTTCACGGCGATGCGGTTAAGTCCTTAGACCAGCGCATAATCCAACACATCACCCATGTTATTTACGTAGATGAAATCCATATTGCTGATGTAATCCGGATTGATTTCGTCCACATGTTTCCGATTCTCTTCGCAAAGGATGACTTCTTTGATGCCTGCACGCCGTGCTGCAAGAATTTTTTCCTTTATCCCACCAACCGGTAATACTTTTCCGCGAAGTGTAATTTCTCCTGTTAAGGCAGTAAATGGCTTAACCTTTTTACCCGTGTACGCTGAGGCAATTGTAGTCAACATGGTAATGCCGGCAGAAGGACCATCTTTTGGTATGGCACCTTCCGGTACGTGAATATGAAGGTCAAATTCCTCAAACTTGGTGCTGTCAATACCCAAATCATCGCTGTGTGCACGAACAAAACTCATAGCCGTGGTAGCCGACTCTTTCATCACATCACCAAGGTTGCCTGTGAGCGTGAGTTTGCCCTTGCCTTTACTTAAAGATGATTCGATAAATAGAATATCTCCACCGGTGCTTGTCCAGGCCAGGCCGATGGCCACACCCGGTGCATCAGCTTCGTCATAGACATCTGGAGAATAAATAGATGGCCCCATTAAATCAATCACATCTGACTTGGAAACAGATTTTTTGAAATCTTCTCCCATGGCCACTTTTTTAGCCAACTTCCTCATTATTTTAGCCAACCCGCGATCCAGATTCCGTACACCACTTTCACGAGTATAATTATCGATTAACAACTCTATAGCCGGATTTGTCAGACGAATTTTTTTGCCTACAACGCCATGCGCTTTTCGTTGTTTTGGAATTAAATGTCGCTTGGCAATTTCTATTTTTTCTTCTGTACTATATCCGCTAATTTGAATTATTTCCATCCGATCCAGTAGTGGTCTTTGGATGGTGCTTAGCGAATTGGATGTGGCAATAAATAAAACATTAGAGAGGTCATATTCCATCTCCAAATAATTATCATAAAAAGAAGTGTTTTGCTCTGGGTCTAATACCTCCAATAAAGCCGAAGCAGGGTCACCGCGAAAATCGCGACCCATTTTGTCTATTTCATCCAGCATAAATACCGGATTTGATTTTCCGACTTTTTTAATTGATTGAACGATACGCCCCGGCATCGCACCAATGTATGTTTTACGGTGCCCTCTGATTTCTGATTCGTCGTGCATGCCACCCAAGGACATGCGTACATATTCCCGATTTAAGGCGCGAGCGATGGATTTTCCAAGGCTGGTTTTTCCAACACCAGGAGGACCTACAAGGCATAGTATAGGTGATTTCATGTCACCTTTTAATTTCAATACTGCAAGATGTTCGAGAATACGTTCTTTTACTTTTTCCAATCCAAAATGATCTTCATCCAGGATTTTTTGAACATTTTTTAAATCGAAGTGATCATCACTTTTTTCATTCCAGGGAAGGTCGAGTAAAACCTCCAGATAATTCATGGTAATAGAATACTCTGCGATCTGTGGATTGATTCGTTTTAATTTATTTATGTCGCGATTAAACGCTTTCTCTACATACTCAGGCCAGTCTTTGTCTTTTGCCCGATTGATCAGTTTTTTGACATCCTCATCGTTTGGGTTCTGTCCCAATTCCTGTTGAATGGTCTTCAATTGTTGATTGAGGAAATAATCACGTTGTTGTTTTTCAATATCTGATCGGACTTTGCCTTCAATTTGACTTTTTAATTCTACAAGTTGTAGCTCTTTATCAATTTGTTGAAGGACCAGGGCCGCTTTATTTCCAGGGTGGTTCTCTTTTAAAATGGACTGCTTGATAGCCACATCGGTGTTGAGATTGGAGGCGATGAAGTTGATCAAAAATGACTCTTTTTTGATGTTTTTCAACATCATGACAGCTTCGTTGGGGATGTTCGGTGACAGTTCGATGATACGTTCGGCTTTGTCTTTTATGGTTGACACGATTGCTTCGTGTTCCATCGGATTTTCAGCAGTAAGCATTTGCTGGTACTCGATGGTACCGGCTAGATGAGGCTCTTGAGATGTCATTTCGATCAGGCGAAATCGTCGCCTGCCTTGTATGATAGCCGTTGTACTGCCATCCGGCATTTTAAGCAATTTTAGAATGCGTGCTACTGTACCCACCTCATATACGTCCTCGGCACTAGGATATTCCACTTCTACGTCGCGTTGAGACAATACACCGATGTTTTTGTCTCCTTCATGAGCCAAATGAATGGCTTTTAAAGATTTGTCGCGTCCTACCGTGATCGGTATGACCACTCCGGGGAATAAGACGGTATTCTTCAATGCCAGTAATGGAATGTGTGTCGGTCCATCTGAATTCGACCGCTCTTCAAAATCATCCTCGGCAATCGAAAAAATTGGACTCATATCGTGGTCATCTACTGATGATGCATGAAACTTGATATTATCGAACATAGGTTTATAACTTTAAGTGTGGTCGGTTTATTTGCCGATCTGATCTTACATGGCCAATTTATATGCCAGTGTAAGAAACCGGCATTTATGCGTCTAATTGACAGATTAAGAATTTTGGTGGAAGTGATTCAGTGACAAAGCGGCAGAATTACTGATGACTTAGTCATCAGATCACTAAAAAAAAGCCCGATTTCGAAGACTCGAAATCGGGCTTTTTAAGGCTGTTAATTTTAGAGAAGATTACCTCAACACTGTGAATTTTTTCATCTGCACCTTATTCTCGAGTTCCAATGTAAGAATATATGATCCAGTAGCTAAACTGCTGACATCTACAGATATATTGTGTGATGCCGGTCTATTTGTGACAAACACCTTCCGACCCGTTAGATCGATTATGGTTATCTCAATTTCTTTGTTTGTATTCAAAGTCAATCCACTGACAGTTACAAATAACTTGTCATTCGATGGATTAGGAAAGACGTTGATTTCATTCTCAGCCGAAGCTTCTCTTGTTTGAGCAGTACCATTTGACCACGCACTTATCCCATCACTACATACAGATCGTACACGCCATTCATATGAGGATTTTTTCTTGAGCCCGGTTATGGTAATAGAATTTGTATTCGTTGAATATGAATTCCAATTCGTTGTACCCGATTCGCGAATATCCACGTCGTAGCTATTCGCAGCAGAGACGTTATTCCATTCTAATAATAATTGGGAGCCTCCTCGCTGTTTGGTTGCAGAAAGTCCATTCGGTGCATTGCAGCCTCCGGTATCACAGGGATCACAGACCGAACCACCACAATCAATTCCGGTTTCGTCACCATTTTGTTCTCCATCCGAACAAGTTGGTTCAGGAGGAGTTCCACCACAAACAACAAGGCCATTCTGGATGACGTTATTCAAATTCGAATTTGCATAGACCTCCATTCGTGTGGCTTGATCAGCAGAAAACATGTACATACAGGCATCATTGGTGTAATCCATAAAGTTCATGTGCATGTCATTTGAGCCGCAAGAGCTGGCTCCCAGTGCCGGGCAGCCGCCATATGATAGTGATTGATTAGGTGTGTCATCGACCAGATCACTATCATTACAATTTGGTGAATTGTAATTGCCTGTACCCCAAATGTGGTGTAGTAATAAGTAGTGCCCAAGCTCATGTGTTAATGTGCGACCTAGATTATATGGTGCATTTGGTGATACCGAGCCACATCCATTTCCTGATCCAAACGCATTGTTGTCGATGACCACACCATCTCCATTACCTTGACCACCGTATGGAGAATATCCGAGGTATTGTATCGATCGAACAAAAATATTGATGTATCCGCTCCAATTGCCATCACTATCACCATTTGTTTGATTAAAAGTAACAGCCGGATCGCCTTCATTCAGACCATATCCTGAGGGATGATTAGAGGTAGCCAGACAGAATTCTATACATGCTTCACCATTGGAAATACCTGGAAAATAAGAAGATGCATTATTGGTCCAATTGCTGATATCAACATTGTAACCACCATAGTCCTGATTTAGAATGTCGATTTGGTTCTGAGCTAACTGGATCAAACAGTTTTCGTCGTAGTTTCTTCCTTTTAGTCGCTGGTAGTGAACCGCCATAGGTATCATAATCGTCCCGGGGCAGTTTCTTTCGCCTTCTTGTTTCAATATTCGAACTTGTATGTCACGCAACATTTGGTTGTGCTGCTCTTTGTATTCTTCATCTTGCAATAGCTGTGTCATGTGCTCCTGCATACCGCAATTTCTAATATTTTGTTGGCCAAGAACACAGGTGGCCATGATGACCAACGAGGCCAAGGAGAGTAGAATTTTTTTCATAATTAAATTAATGGAATGATTAGCAATAGGTTATTGTCACGACAAGATAGTCTTTCGCCAACAAACTAAAAAGTCGAATTTAATAGCGTAATAGGTGCACTATGAAATAGATTAATTTTTACTTACCGAATAACTAAGAAGTGGCTGACTCCGGATTATCTTCTGTGCTATTCAATTCGTCTACTTCAACCTTCAAATTGTTGATGATGAATTGTTGGCGTTCCATGGAGTTTTTACCCATATAGTATTTAAGCGTTTGATCGATAGTCATACCGTCAGGCGCATACACCTGGTCAAGATGCATTTGAGTTCCGATGAAATCTTCAAATTCATCAGGTGAAATCTCGCCCAGACCTTTAAACCGGGTGATTTCAGCTTTACCGCGCAGCTTTTTGATGGCCTGTTGTTTTTCGCTTTCAGAATAGCAATAGAAGGTCTCTTTTTTATCTCTTACCCTGAAAAGTGGGGTTTCCAATATGTATAAGTGATCTTCATGCACCAGATCCGGGAAAAACTGAAGAAAAAATGTGAGAAGCAACAGTCGTATATGCATGCCATCCACATCAGCGTCAGTTGCAATGATGACTTTATTGAATCGCAAGTATTCTATCCCATCTTCAATATTGAGAGCGTGTTGTAATAAATTTAATTCTTCATTTTGATAGACGATTTTCCGGGTCAAGCCATAACAATTCAATGGTTTTCCACGTAGGCTAAATACAGCTTGCGTTTGCACATCTCGGGCCTTGGTGAGTGACCCACTAGCCGAGTCTCCTTCAGTAATAAATATGGAAGTTTGTTCTTTCTTTTCCTGATCTCCTCGTTTATCATCATAATGTACCCGGCAATCGCGTAATTTTTTATTATGGATTTTTGCCTTTTTTGCACGTTGATTTGCGATTTTTTTAATTCCGGCTATTTCTTTTCGCTCGCGCTCTGATTGCTGAATACGTTTTAATAAAGCATCTGCAACAGCTGAATTTTTATGTAAATAATTATCTAATTCATTTGTCAAAAAATCTAAAATAAAAGATTTAATGGCAGGACCTCCCGGACCCATTTTTTGTGAACCTAATTTTGTTTTGGTCTGTGATTCAAATACAGGTTCTTCAACTCGAATACTGATGGCAGCCATGATAGAAGAGCGAATATCTTTTACATCGAAATTTTTATTATAAAAATCGCGGATTGTTTTTACGACCGCTTCGCGAAAGCTATTTTGATGTGTACCACCTTGAGTTGTATGTTGTCCATTGACAAAGGAATAATAAATTTCACCATAGTGTTGTCCATGCGTCATGCTGACTTCAATGTCTTCACCTTTTAAATGAATAATAGGATAACGCAATTCGTCTGCATTGGTATGCTTTGTCAATAAATCGAGCAGACCATTTCTGCTCATTATAGTTTTACCGTTAAAGTTTAATTTTAATCCTGCATTTAAATAGGCGTAATTCCATAGTAAACGCTCAATATGTTCTGAACGATATTGATACGTTTTAAATATATCTTCGTCTGCCGTAAACTCTACATATGTCCCATTAGGTTCTTCAGTTTTTGCGATGCGCTGTTCTGTTGTCAATTCCCCTTTTACAAAGGAGGCTTCTTTCATTTTTTTATCTCTGCAGGAAATAACCAAAAAATGGTTAGACAGTGCATTTACAGCTTTGGTCCCTACACCGTTCAAGCCTACAGATTTTTTAAATGCCTTGGAGTCGTATTTTCCACCTGTATTAATTCGGGAGACACATTCTACCACTTTGCCCAAAGGAATACCCCGACCATAATCTCTAACACTAACAATACCATCTTCCTCATAGATATCAATTCGCTTTCCGAATCCCATGGTATATTCATCGATGGCATTGTCGAGAATTTCTTTGATCAATATGTAGATGCCATCATCAGCAGCAGTACCATCACCCAGTTTACCAATGTACATGCCAGGACGCATGCGGATGTGCTCCTTCCAATCAAGGGAAATAATGTTCTCTTCGGTATAGCTGGCTACTGGCATTCTGATTCGTTTATATTGCGAAT
The DNA here is from genome assembly GCA_965249735.1 of Saprospiraceae bacterium. GTDB lineage: Bacteria > Bacteroidota > Bacteroidia > Chitinophagales > Saprospiraceae > JANQSS01. The sequence continues at coordinate 406,859 of CBDFMS010000024.1, forward strand.
ATAAAAAGACACATGGAATAATCAATCCATGTATAATTAATTGATAAGGATTAATTTACAAAGGTCATTTGGTCAGCAAAGACCAAAGTGCATCTTTCAGGGCATCTAATCCTTCACCTGTCACTGCAGAGAAATACAGGTGAGGAAGATCATCCGGCATTTCTGCTGAAATGAGTTCTTTTAGTCCTTCATCTACCAAATCAGCCTTACTTAGACCAACAAAACGGGGTTTGTCAAGCATGGATGGATCGTATTTTTCCAGTTCATCGAGTAAAATGTGATAGGTTGCCAGGCAGTCGTCGCTATCCGCTGGGATGACGAAGAGGAGGCCGCTATTTCTTTCGATGTGCCGTAAAAATTGATGACCAAGTCCTTTACCAAGATGAGCTCCTTCTATTATTCCGGGTATATCGGCCATGACAAAACTCTTGCTATCACGATACGCTACGATACCAAGATTGGGTGTGAGCGTTGTAAATGCATAGTCTGCAATCTTGGGTTTTGCAGCAGATAAAGAGGCTAGTAAGGTTGATTTTCCGGCATTTGGAAATCCAACCAACCCAATATCTGCTAATAGTTTGAGTTCAAGAACTTTCCATTCCTCAGCTCCCGCCTCTCCGGGTTGTGCATATCGAGGCGTTTGATTCACGGGTGATTTAAAATGAAAATTTCCTTGTCCTCCGCGTCCACCTGCCGTCAGTATGATTTCCTGGCCTTCCTTAATTATTTCTCCTTCGATTTCACCGGTCTGCACGTCACGGGCGACTGTTCCGAGTGGTACCTCGAGAATGATATCCTTCCCATTCGCACCGGTACTGCGGCTTCGGGATCCAACACCGCCATTTTCCGCAATGACATGCTTCTGATATTTTAAATGAAGTAAGGTCCAAAATTGGGGATTCCCCCGAATAATAATATGACCTCCACGGCCACCGTCACCACCATCAGGTCCACCGCGAGGAGTTAATCGATCCCTTCTCAAATGTGCAGACCCCGCCCCACCTTTGCCCGAGCGGCAACAGATCTTTACATAGTCGATAAAATTTGTTGAAGCCATATTTAAAACCAAACAATACTGAATACTAGAAACGTCGCCTGTTAAGTTCTAAGCGTTTGCGTGAATGGCGTATAAATGCTCAATCACAGACTTTAGTCGGTTTGAAATTTCCTCAATAGTTCCTAACCCGTTAACACTATAACTGCGATCCAGGTCTTCGTAATATTTGAAAACAGGAGCTGTTTCCTCCAGGTAGACATCAATCCGGTTGCTAATGGTCTCTTCGTTTTGATCATCTGATCTGCCACTGAGCTTACCGCGCTCTAATAACCGATCAATAACCGCCTGTCGACTAACCTCCAATTTGATCAGGGCGTGTATGGCACTGTTTTGTTTCTCCATAAATGCCATGAGCGCATCTGCCTGGGCGATAGTGCGTGGGAAGCCGTCAAAAATAAAGCCGGCTGCCTCTGGCGATTCCAGCACGCGCTGTTCTAACATTTTTATCGTGACTTCGTCGGGAACAAGCTCACCATTGTCCATATATGTCCGCACCTCTTCGCCAAGTGGTGTATTGTTTTTCAAGTTATACCGAAAAAGGTCACCAGTGCTGATGTGCTCCAGTTTGTATTTGTCAACCAGTATGGCAGCTTGCGTTCCTTTGCCGGATCCTGGGGGGCCAAAAAGTATGATGTTGATCATGTGTTGTTTATTTTTTCCTAAAATGCAGGGCCAATAAAGCCCGCAAAGATAAGCAACGGAGGACAAGAAAAGTTTCAACCTGGATTATTGACTCATCTTGTTCATTGTAATATTGCAATATTACAATGAACCAATCAAACTTCAATTCGGATAATAGTTCCTCTTCAAATGCACCGCTTGACTACAAACCCGCCTTTGCAGATATTTCCAACATTCGATCGATACTGGCCACTCCTTTTTCGATGACCCAATCTTCCAATTGGATTTCAGGCAATTCGTGTTCCATACATAGGTAGAGTTTTTCCATTGTATTTCGTTTCATGTGTGGACACTCATTGCACGCACAGGTATTATTTGGCGGGGCAGGGATAAATGTTTTTTCCGGAGAAGCTAATTCCATTTGATGAATAATACCTGATTCGGTTGCAACAATGAATTCGGTGGCTGGATTTTCTTTTGTATACTTCAGTAATCCGCTTGTAGAACCAATATAATCTGCTTTCTCCAGTAAATGGGCTTCGCACTCTGGGTGCGCAATAAATTTAGCATCCGGATGGCGCATTTGTAATTTCGTAATTTTTTCATTTGAAAATATTTCATGGACCATACAGGTCCCATTCCAAATAATTAAATCACGTCCTGTTTTTCGCTCCAGATATGCGCCCAGATTTCGATCGGGAGCAAATATTATCTGCTTGTCTTTGGGGATACTTTCAATTACTTGAACGGCATTTGAAGAGGTGCAGCAAATGTCTGTCAGCGTTTTTAATTCAGCTGTACAATTAATATAAGAAACAACGACAGCCTCTGGATACCGCGCTTTAAATTTGCTGAATAAATGCGGTGGACATGAATCTGCCAGGCTGCAACCAGCTTTCAAATCGGGCAATAATACTTTTTTATGTGGGCTAAGCATTTTGGCCGTTTCAGCCATGAAATGAACACCGGCAAAAACAATAATTTCAGCATCTGTCGAAGCAGCTTTTTGTGATAAACCGAGGCTATCTCCTATATAGTCGGCAATATCCTGAATTTCTGATTCCTGATAATAATGTGCCAGAATGATGGCATTTTTTTCTTTTTTTAGTCGTCGGATTTCTGATTCCAGGTCCAGGGTAGGATCAACATCAATGTCTAAAAATCCCAGAGTATCCAGTTCTCTTTTTTGCGTGGCTGTGCTCATGTTTAATGTATTATTTTAGATTCGACCGACAATAAATACGGCCGGCTGTTTCTCACTAAAAATGTATCCTTGTTTTTTCCAGTTACTTATAGTCTGTGTTTTGATCATTTGATTACTTCCGTTAATATCCATTGATACATTCAAATACAAATCATCAGATATCTCCTGTAAAACACGATTGAAGAGTCTTTGGTTGCGATATGGTGTTTCCATAAAAAGTTGACTACTACCTTCTCTTAAGACGGTTTTATTGATTGAACGTAACTGTTTTTGCAGCTTTTCCTGATCACGGTCGAGATAACCATGAAATTGAAAGGCCTGTCCATTCAGTCCAGAGGCCATAAGAGCCATTATAAATGAGCAGGGGCCTGGAAAAGGCTCGACAGAAATATTCTTTTGATGAGCCAAATTAACCACCTCCTGGCCTGGATCCGCGATACAAGGAACACCTGCTTCTGACAGCAATGAGACATGGTGACCGGATCGTAATGTATCGAGAATCTGATCGATATAATCAAGGTTGCCATGTTTATCCATTTCAACAAAATCTAACTTGTCAAATTCTGATTGAGTAAACATATATTTGATTAGACGTCTCGTGGTACGTACGCGTTCACAGAGGATGGTTGAAGAAGATTTTATAGCAGCTTCAATAGCGGCGCTAAATTTCCATCCACCGTCCGATGTAATAGGTGAGGGAATCAAAAATAATCTTCCATTGTAAATTGTTTGATCGGCCTTCTTCATTCAATCGATAAATATAATGACCATCAGACGATCTTCGAGGGTTTGATAATCTGAAGATTAAGATTGGAAACGAATAGAGAAAGGTAAATCAGCAAATGAGTGGATACGGACGTTCTAATAAATAGCTAAAATGCAATCGTTATGAAAAAACAGATACCGACGTTATTCTTTGTCTTTTTATCTGTTTGTTTAGTTGGTCAGGAGAAGACGTACGATTACCCATATGAAGTTTCTACAGCTCACCCATTTGGATTAATTAATCCGGACGCTCCAAAGCAAATTGCAGATTTTGATCCCCTTATTGGAAGGTGCAATTGTAAGTCCATTTCTCGGATTGATCAGCAGACTTGGGCAGATACCGTAGATATGACATGGACCTTTAAATATATAATGAACGGATTCGCTGTGCAGGATGAAACGTTTAAATCAGACGGAACATATGCAGGTAGTATCCGACAATTCAATGTAGATAGTGCTCTATGGTACGTTCATTATTATTCACATCCGAGTCAGACCGCCGTATTGCCTGCATGGGAAGGAAATAGAATTGACGATAAAATAATCCTGTATCGGGACCAAACAGCACCAAATGGAATGGATGGGTATTACAAAATTACCTTTTCGGAAATAAGCCAAAATGGGTTTAATTGGCTTGGTGAATGGGTCACCAAAAATGAGTCATTTTCCTATCCTACCTGGCGTATCTATTGTAAAAAACAAAAAGCGAGCAGAGAATAGGTTGTCGGCCTGTCCATTCAGCCTGACAATGAGTCGAAAGATTATAGTCTAAGCTTCACCAATTTACTTGTGGTCTCAGGAAACGAATCCCTAATCCTAACTATCTTTGAAATCTATCGAAGAACATAGAACCTATGTAATTTATGAGGGGCCTGGTCAATAAATTGGTGAAAACTTACCTGGAATATCGGTATCGTAAGATAACCGACTTTCTCAGTGACCCCATCCGCACACAGCAGGATGTTCTGATGGATTTGCTATTCAAAGCGCGTGACACTGATTGGGGGCGCCGATACCGATATGATGAGATAGATGATTATAGATCATTTGCCGATCATTTGCCTTTGCAGGAATATGATGACATCAAAAATGATATCAGGCGTATGATTCGGGGAGAAGAAGACGTACTTTGGCCTGGTCGCGTTTCTCTTTATGCAAAATCTTCTGGAACGACCAATGATAAAAGTAAATTCATCCCGGTCTCCCAGGAAAATCTCAAAGGAGGACACATCAAAGGAAGTTGGGATGCGGTAGCAATCCTTTATCAAATGGTGCCGGATGCGCGCATTTTCGCTGACAAAAGTTTACTCATGGGTGGTAGTCTGTCTTCGTTTAAGGAACATACAGCATCTACGTATGGAGATGTTTCTGCGCTCATGTTGCACAATATGCCGGCCATAGGCAGGCCATTTTATGCTCCGGATATGGAAATTGCCTTAATGGATGATTGGGAAAAAAAGATCGCTTTGATGGCTGATGTGGTCAAAGATGAAAATATCACCATGTTTGGAGGTGTACCTACCTGGACCATGGTACTTCTCGACAAAATATTGGAGTTGACCGGTGAAGACGATATGTCCAAGGTTTGGCCCATGGCTAAGATATATATGCATGGAGGGGTGAATTTCAATCCATATCGAAAGCAATTTTCAGAATACTTTTCAGCTGAAGATTTTATCTATCAGGAGGTGTACAATGCTTCGGAAGGATTTTTTGCCGTTCAATTGGAGCAAGAAGATGAGGACATGATTCTGTTGCTTGACAACGGGGTCTATTATGAATTCATCCCGTATCATGCAGCGCAAATAAGTGGACCGGCAGTTCCTTTACAAGGTGTGGAAGTAGGCCGGCAATATGCTATTGTGATCAGCACGAATTCCGGACTTTGGCGCTATCAGCCGGGGGATGTGGTTGAATTCACTTCTGTTTATCCATTTAAAATTAAAATAAAGGGTCGTACAAAGCAATACATTAATGCTTTCGGAGAAGAAGTGATGGTAGCAAATACGGATGAAGCTTTAACTAAAGCCTGTGCACAAATGGATGTGATCGTGGCAGATTATAGTGTTGCTCCTCGTTATTTGCAAAAAAATACACAAGGAGGCCATGAATGGCTTGTTGAATTTGATCAGCCTCCTGCCGATCTTTCTTCATTTGAAAAAATGCTGGATCACAATTTACAACAGATCAACAGCGATTACGAAGCAAAACGGGCATATGATTTGGCTTTGACATGCCTAACCGTTCGCCCCCTACCTGAAGGGACATTTAGATCTTGGTTAAAATCTAAGAATAAATTAGGTGGACAACATAAAATACCCAGACTGTACAACGATCGAAAATATGTTGATGAAATATTGAACTTTGCAGGTATAGAATGAACTTATTATACTATGAGCGAAATAATAATTAATAAATTTCAACTTGATTCAGATACTGATCAGCTAGACGAAAAAACACTCCATGAAGCGTTGACCAATCGCATTGCGGACATGCTCCAGTTTGAAGCAGACTTATTATTCAGCACCTTATACAGATTAGATGTTTTGGAATATAAAATCAAGGCAGTTCTCTCTGGCAATACCGGCGAAGAAATTCCTGCAGGATTGGCTCGGCTCGTTATTGAACGTCAGAAGGAAAAAATGAAAACACGAAAGAATTTGGGCAATGCCCCACAATTTAAGGACTTTTAGTCCTAATAGATGTTGTACGTCCAGTAGATTTTATTTAATTCCATTGAATTAATATACATGTTAAAAAGGAACGAGGCAATCGTCATTAAATGTCTTAAATTCAAGGAGACCAGCATTATTGCACATGTTTTTACTCCTGGAGATGGAATTGTGCCATTAATTGTTTCGGGTGTTCGAAAGAAAAAGAGTGGTGGTAAAGCTGCACAATTTCAAGTGGGTCAACTTCTCGATGTAATTTATTATGACAATAACAAAGAAGGAATAAAGCGGCTGAAAGAATCTTCGATCGCATATTATTTTCAGACTATCCCTTTTCAGATTCCGAAAATAGCGCTAACGCAATATTTTATAGAAGTAACACGCAATTGCATTTATCAGGCGGCTATTACATCGGATGACGTTTATCCTTTGTTGAGAAACAGTTTAGTCTATTTGGATCATCATACAGGGTCAAACGCTAATCTGGCTATTTATTATGTCTGGAAGTTAATAGAGGGACTGGGTCTGGCGCCAAACCTGGAGGAATTACATGGCGAATTTCTTGACCTTCAATCTGGCGATTTATGTGTTACGATGCCACTGCATCAGTTGGCGTTGAACATAGATCTGGCCATCAAGTTGAAGGATATGATGGATACACCATTTGACCATATCGAATTGTTAAACATCAGCACGAAAGAGCGCAAATTATTGTTGGACGCAGCACATTTGTATCTAAATTATCACCTTTCGTATTTCCGTTTGCCGAAGAGTGCAGATATTTTTCGAGAGATACTCAAATTGTGACGATGTGCGTTCGATGAAACGCGTAAAAGTGGCTGCCTACTTACATAAATACCTATATTAGCCCATTCATAATTGATGACATGAACTCGGAACTAGCCTGGCCTATTACATTTGACCGTAAAGGACTTACAAATAGTGACTTACAAGATATATACCGTAAATTGGTATATCCCCGATTGATTGAGGAGAAAATGCTCAGCCTGCTGCGGCAGGGAAAAATCAGTAAATGGTTTTCGGGAATTGGACAAGAGGCCATCTCAGTTGGCGCCACACTTGCTATGCAAGAAGATGAATTAATCTTTCCTATGCACAGGAATCTCGGGGTCTTCACCACAAGGGGAATTCCATTGTCTCGATTGTTTGCACAATGGCAGGGAAAGTCGGGTGGATTTACAAATGGGCGTGACAGATCATTTCATTTTGGAACGCTTGAATATCAGATCGTTGGAATGATTAGTCACCTCGGCCCACAATTATCTTTGGCTGACGGTGCTGCACTGGCGTACAAGCTTAAAAAATCTAACAAAGTTGCACTGGCCTTTTCCGGTGACGGAGGCACAAGTGAAGGTGAATTTCATGAAGCGCTAAATGTTGCAGCCGTGTGGGACTTACCTGTCATCTTTATTGTCGAGAATAATGGATATGGACTCAGCACACCTAGTGCGCACCAGTTTAAATGTGCCCAGTTGTCTGATCGCGCCAAGGGTTATGGAATGGAAGGATATACGATTGACGGAAATAATATTCTTGAAGTGTTTCATACCATTTCAGAGCTTACAGAACGTTCACGTAAAGAATCGAAGCCATTTCTTCTGGAATGCATGACGTTTCGTATGCGTGGCCACGAAGAAGCTTCGGGGATTAAATATGTACCTGGTCATTTGATTGAAGAATGGGGGCAAAAGGATCCTGTAAATAATTTTGAACAGTTTTTAATCCGGGAAGGAGCGATTAACAAGGAGGAAATCGAAACGATTAAATCTGTCCTTCGGGATGGTATAAACGCTGATATTAGCCAATTTTCAGCAGAGGAAATAGTTCCTGATCTATCTTCTGAATTGTCGGACGTCTATGCCCATTCGGAAATTTCAGAAATTGCACCTGGCTCAGATCAAACAAATGAACTACGTTTTGTGGATGCGATCGCTCAAGGATTGAAACAGAGTATGCAAAAACATGATAATCTGGTTCTGATGGGTCAGGATATAGCAGACTATGGTGGTGTATTCAAAGTGACAGATGGGTTTACAAAAGAATTTGGATCAGATCGAGTGCGAAATACACCCTTGTGTGAGAGTGCCATTTTAGGTGCAGCTGTAGGAATGAGTCTGGAAGGATTCAAGACAATGGTGGAAATGCAATTTGCAGATTTTGTTACCTGTGGCTTCAATCAGATCGTGAATAATTTTGCCAAACTAAATTATAGGTGGGGTGCAGGGGTTGATACGGTTGTACGTATGCCTACGGGCGGTGGTTTGGGTGCAGGACCCTTCCATTCTCAATGTAACGAGGCCTGGTTTACACATGTACCGGGATTAAAAGTCATTTACCCATCCAACCCATATGACGCCAAGGGTCTTTTGACTGCTGCTATAAACGACCCCAATCCTGTGATGTTTTTCGAGCACAAAGGTCTCTATAGAAGTGTCAAAGCACAGGTGCCGACAGATTATTATACAATACAAATAGGAAAGGCACGCGTGACACAAACCGGAGAAGAGGTGACGATTATAACCTATGGTATGGGTGTCCATTGGGCAGAAAAAATTGCGAATGAAATGGGTGTAAGTGCATACATCCTGGATCTCAGGTCCCTCCTGCCTTTGGATTATGATGCGATAGACCTGGCCGTAAAAGCAACGCATCGTGTCATATTTTTACATGAAGATACCTTGATTGGAGGGATTGGTGGTGAGCTGTCCGCTCATGTTAGCGAGCATCTATTCGAGCATTTGGATGCACCATTGATGCGATGCGCGAGTTTGGACACACCAATACCATTTGCCGGTGTTTTGGAAGAACAATTTTTAGCAGTTAACAGACTGAAAGAAACTATTGAGAAAATAATTAAATACTAACCCCAATATGTTAGACGACCTCATCGCGGTAAGTGGCTTGCCAGGATTATATAAAATGGTTACAAATAGACCAAATGGTCTGATTGTAGAGGATATTGAATCCGGAAAAAGAAGGTTTTGTAGCGTACGGAAGCATCAATTCACTCCTCTTGGCTCTATAGCAATTTATACACTGACCGACACAATACCACTTAAAGAGGTATTAATTAAAATGCATGAGAAAAAAGATGAAGTACCTTTGCCGGAAGATAAAACTGAAAAGACTGAACTCATATCTTATTTTTCTGAAATCACACCCCACTTTGACAGGGAACGAGTCTATGCTAGCGACATTAAAAAACTAATCAAATGGTATCGGTTTTTAGATAAATACGATCTATTAGAATCCGTGATTTCAGATAATTCAACAGAAGAAGAATAACCGTGTACAAAGATCTTAAAGTAATTGTTGTGCTGCCGGCGTACAATGCTGCAAATACACTCCAACAGACATATGATGAAATTCCTCATGACCTGGTCGATGAAATAATTTTATGTGACGATGCCAGTTCAGATAACACCCTTGGCGTTGCCAAAGAGTTGGGTATTCCACATATTATAAGCCATGATCGAAATATAGGCTATGGAGGAAATCAAAAAAGTCTCTATAATCAGGCCCTAAATTTACAAGGCGATATTATTGTTATGCTTCATCCTGATTACCAGTATACGCCTCAATTATTGCCGGCTATGATTTCTATGATCGGTAGCGGATTGTACGATAGTGTTTTAGCCTCACGTATTCTTGGGAAAGGTGCATTGGAAGGAGGAATGCCCGTTTATAAATATGTCGCAAATCGATTTTTAACATTTACACAAAATTTATTGGTTGGGCATAAACTCTCAGAATATCATACAGGATACCGCGCGTTTTCATCTAAAGTTCTGCGGTCAATAAAGTATGAGAAAAATTCAGATGACTTTGTTTTTGACAATCAAATGTTGTCGCAAATAATTTATCATAATTTTAAAATAGCAGAGATTTCCTGTCCAACAAAGTATTTCGAAGAGGCGTCGTCGATAAATTTTAGACGCAGTGTGAAATATGGTTTAGGTGTTCTGGCCGTTTCCGTTAAACACAGACTTTCTAAATGGGGGATATTGAAAAGTAAAATCTATTAATCCGGCTCGAAGCCAATGATTAATCCAAATTTGGCGTAGGCAGAAGCCTTAGCATCAGAATTAATAAGATTGGGTTTGTCAAATCCCCAACCATAATCAAATCCAATCAGGCCAAACACAGGTAAGAATACGCGAAGTCCCAATCCAGCCGATCGCCTTAAATCAAACGGTTGATAATCACCAAAGGAAGTCCATGAATTTCCGCCTTCAAGAAAACTCAAGGCATAGATGGTAGAGTTAGGATTTGTAGATATCGGATATCGGAATTCGAACTCGTATTTATTAAATATGATAGCATTCTCCTGATCATCCGGAACACCGTCTCCATCCCTGTCGCTCACATCACTGATCTCATAGCCTCGAAGTCTGACCTGATCGATCCCCTGGATACCACTGTTTTGATTACTAAGACCGTCTCCTCCCATTTGATAACGCTCAAAAGGAGAGACCCCGATCTTTTTGTCGTAATAGCCCAGAAAGCCCATTTTAATGGCTGAACGCAATACCAGTTTCCCAACAAGCTGGTTGAACCACTCGGCGTCAAATCGCCACTTGTGATATTCAAGGAAATGAAATCGCTCCGCTGTTTCGGCATTAAATAGAACCAGGTTAATGTCATTCTCCTGCAATTCAGGAAGGCCAAAATTGGCTCTTGCCTGGTTTTCCTGCGCAATAACACTTGCTTGTTCGTCATCCGATAATTTCCAAAAACCATCGTCTTTAAATAATGAATAAGGTGGTGTCAGTTGGACAGCCAATGAAAATCTCGATCCGCGGGTTGGGAACAAGGGTTCATTAATGGAAGATCTCCCGACGGTCAGGCTTAAATAAAAATTATTAAAACTTCCACTGTAAATTGGTCTGCCCTGGAATCTAAATGTTGAACTTGAAGTATTCGGATCTATGACATTTTGTATTAATTCATAATTCTGAAAATAGAGATTTGAATTAAAATAAAAATAATCATCGGGAACCTTCAAACGTTTTCCGAGTCCAACATAGCCGGCCACAGCCCTTAGTTCAGAATAACTAGCTGAATTTTTATTTGTAGTGACCAGGGCTTGTGTGGTATAAAATCCACCGAGCGATAATGAATTTGGTTTTTTACCTCCAAGCCAAGGTTCTGTAAAAGAGAAATTAATGGATCGGTAAAAACTACCATTACTCTGAGCTCGAATAGAAAGTTTTTGTCCGTCACCCATAGGGACTGGGCGCCAGGCCCCTTTTTCGAACATGCGGCGAGATGAAAAATTGTTAAAGGTAACACCTATCGTACCCAAGAGCCCTGCAGACCCATTGTACCCCGCCGACAACTCCAATTGGTCTGATGGTTTTTCAGAAAGGTCGTACTCGATGTCAACGGTACCCTGTTGTTGATTCACAGGTGTGTTCATACCTAATTGCTCCGGATCAAAATAACCCAAAGCCAATATCTCGCGTTGTGATCTGATTAAATCAGAACGTGAAAATTTTTCTCCCGGATTGGTCCGAAGCACGCGCCGAATCACGTTTTCGTGTGTCCTGTCATTTCCGGTTATGACTACTTTATCTATTGTTGCTTGCGGCCCTTCATAAATACGCATTTCCAAATCAACAGAATCTCCGACTATGGCCACTTGAACCGGATCAATTTGAAAAAACAAATAGCCTTCATCCATATACAATGAACTTACATCGCGACTATCTTGACTAAAGCGCAATTGTTTTTCGAGTATTTCCGGATTATAAACATCTCCTTTATAAATATTCAGAACAGTAGCCAGTGTGGCATCAGGGTATATGGTATTACCTTCCCAGGTAATATTTCTGAAGTAATATTGCTGCCCTTCATACATAGTCACTTCGATAGCGATGTCACCATCTTTATTGCGATAAACTGTGTCATCAACTACTTGTGCATCACGGAGTCCAAGTGAATTGTAATATTTAATTAGTTCTTTTTGGTCCGCCTCGAAGTCAGCCCGCACATATTTTGATTTGCCAAAAAGTCTGCCCTTCCGCTTCGTGTTTTTGAATTTCTTCCTGAGTTTCCCGTCAGTCAGTTTTTTATTTAAATATTTCAGATTGGTCGAGGCGTTTTCATTGAAAACAAACTCTCCAATTTTGACACGCTTTTTCTGGTCTACATCAAAAACGAGTTTCACAGCATTTACTCGTTTTGGGAATGCCTCTTCGATAATTGTCACTTCTGTATCGAGATATCCTTTATCATGAAAGAAGCTCTTGATGCCGCGAGTGAGATTTCGTTTTGCATTTTCAGTCAAAATGCTGCTTCTTCTGATGTGACGTTCTATGATAGCATTCAAATCTTCATGAAGACTTTCTTTTACACCCTTGAAAGTATGCGTTAGATATCGGGGTCTCTCTTTTACGCGAATTTCAATAAAAGCAACGCCGCCAATGATCTGAGTTGCGACGATATCCACTTGAGTAAACAGACTCAATTGGTAAATGGATCGAATGGCATCAGGAATATGACGTCCCGGGATTTTTACCACATCCCCCACTTTTAAGCCTGAGACGCCAATGAGTGCATCTTCATCACTAAATTCTGCTCCTACAACATCTAATTTTCCTATTTCGAGGGTTTGTTCTTTAGAATAATCAATTACAGGTAAAGTATCTACACCTTGTCCCACGACAAGTGTCGATGCAAGAGCAAAGAGGAGAAGGAAGCAAATTCTGTAACAGTTATGTCTTATCACCCGATATATGGAGAATGGTCAAGCATTAAACGAACGCGCAAATATAGGTGTTGATTGTCGAAAGTGTTAAAAGTATATCAATACGTTTTTCTTTGACTGTTTTTATAGAATATGACCGGCGTATTCTTTGATTATTCACAGTCAAATCAATTGAATCTTGTCAATCACATTGTAGTGGGACAAAGGGCATTAGAGCCTGAATATCAGGGTGATGTTTAGATGTCAGCCTCGTTCAGAGGTTTTTCGATATCACAGTTAAGATCTCGCCTTGCTCAGACCGTACACAGCAATAAGAACAAGCACAACAAATAAAATAATGATATAATAAAAAGGGAAGTGTGTAAATGCTACGATTCGGGTTTTATCCAAAATCCAGAATATGGCCATAAGTACCAGAATGACGATCATAAGTCCGGATAATTTGTCAAATCCTGGAATACCCTCCAGGTCAACGCTTTTTCTGATGATCCACAAAGTGATGATCATGGAGACTACCGGTAGGATCTGCGTGTAAATGTCGATTTTCAATATGCTCCTCCCTTCGAAAATAATGAGGTATAAGGTAAGGACTACTGCAAATAAACCGGGGATAGTCACCAGGTAGACCAGGACAGAATATAAGTACTTCCATGGGGACAAATGACCTTCACCTCGATCGAGTTCACACGCAAGAATTGCTGTAAGCGGAACAGCGCAAAAGAAAAATATAATAATCACGGGATTGGCCGCCAGCAGATCGAAACATTCTTGAAGTGTCATCTAGAATAATTTTTTCAGAGGTTAAATTTCCAACAACATATTAATTGGATTTTCCAATAGATTTTTCACCCGGACGAGGAAAGTCACAGAAGAACTGCCGTCAATCACCCGGTGGTCATAGGACATGGCCAGGTACATCATTGGCCTGATTTCCATTTGGCCATCGATTACCATCGGTCTGTCGATGATGGCATGCATGCCCAGAATAGCCGACTGTGGCTCATTCAATATAGGTGTACTCATCATTGAGCCAAAAATTCCGCCATTGGTAATGGTAAAGGTTCCACCTTGCATTTCTTCCAGGGTCAAGTCCCCATTACGGGCCTTACCTGCTAATGTTTTTATCTGCCGCTCAATTTCGGCCAGACTCAAGGATTCAACATTGTGAACCGGGGGAACGACTAAGCCGTTTGGCGTAGAAATGGCAATTGAAATATCTGCATAATCATGCAAGATTAAATGATGACCATCCAATTGAGCATTGACTTCAGGCATTTCCATCAATGCCAATGCGCATGCCTTTGAAAAGAAAGACATGTAGCCCAGCTTAATCCCGTGTTTTTCAATGAACTTTTCCTGATGCGTTTTTCTAATGCGCTTAATTTCAGTAAGATCTACCTCGTTGAACGTCGTCAACATGGCAGTTGAATTTTTTGCAGACACGAGTCGGTTGGCTATGGTACGGCGCATGCGACTCATCTTTTGTCGCTTCGTAGCACGACTGAATGTACTTTTTTGGACCTGCTCAGAACTTGGAGAGGCGGGTCTGTCATCAGGTGCAGACTTTTCTACTTTGGCTTTTTCAGCGGACAGTGCATCAGCTTTGGTTATTCTCCCATCTTTTCCGGAACCGGAGACAGTTGATGGATCGATATCTTTTTCTCTTAATATTTTAGCCGCGGCTGGAGAAGGATGCTGAACAGTTTTCTTTGATTCACCTGAATCTTTTTGCTGCTGTTGAACCGGGGTTTGTTCGACATCTTCTTTCTTATCAACTTTCACCTCTGTTTCTTCAACCGAAACCGAGGTGTCGATTTTTGCTACCAGGGCTCCAATTTCCAAATCATCATCTTCCGCAGCAACCCATTCAAGTTTTCCACTTGTTTCTGCCGGAAATTCTAATGTAGCCTTATCGGATTCAAATTCACAAATAGGCTCGTCTAGCTTGACTACACTGCCATTGGGCTTCAACCATTGTGATAGAGTCACTTCAGTGATGGACTCTCCAATGGCCGGGACGCGCATTTCAATTATACTCATAGATTAAAATCAAAATTAGGCGTCAAAAATAGCTATTTACTGGTAGGTTCATTAGTCTATTGACTGAATTACCTTAATTGACTAAATTTTGCTAATCCCATTGTCAGGGCATTTGAATCAATATGACCTCCGTTTGGTCTTAAGTTCGATATTTTATTGGCTCTGTAGCCAATATTTTGTCAAGGTAATGATCGAATAAGATTAGATTTGTATCAAACCAAAAGCCGTATGATTTTATATAATGTCACACTCAAAGTAAACAATGATATCCATGAAGATTGGGTTAAATGGATGCAGCTCAGTCATATAAAAGATGTAATGTTGACAGGATTGTTTGTGGATTATAGGATGTGCCGATTACTCGGAATGGACGATAGTGAGGGACCTACTTATACGATTCAATACAAACTTGAAAGTGCGAAGCATTTAGAAACGTACAGTGATCAATTTGCTCCTGGATTGCAGAAAGATCACCTTGACCGATATGGTGACCAGGTAATGGCCTTTCGGACGGTTATGAAAATTATTATAGAAGGAACACCTGACTAATTTACTCATGTGCAATACTGATTAGATTATCTTTACATTCTTTTTTGAAAAAGACGAATTCATGAATTTTCAACTTACAGAAGAACAATTGGCCGTACAAGAAGCAGCCCGGGATTTTGCCCAACTCGAATTGAAGCCTGGTATCATTGAACGAGATCGTGAAATGCGTTACCCAACAGAACAGGTAAAAATGATGGGTGAACTGGGATTTTTAGGTATGATGACCGATCCGAAATACAATGGCGGTGGAATGGATACCGTATCATATGTTCTTGCTATGGAAGAAATTTCCAAAGTCGACGCTTCATGTTCAGTGATTATGTCGGTCAATAATTCCCTCGTCTGTTGGGGTTTGGAAACGTTTGGAACAGAGGAACAAAAACAACAATATTTGACCAGATTGGCCACCGGAGAATGGATTGGGGCTTTTTGTCTCTCAGAACCGGAAGCAGGAAGTGATGCGACACACCAACGTACCATTGCGATTGATCAAGGTGATCATTATCTTTTAAATGGAACCAAAAACTGGATCACCAACGGAGGTACATCACGCATCCATCTTGTGATCGCACAAACAGATGTTTCAAAAGGACACAGAGGCATCAATGCGTTTATTGTGGACAAAACCTGGGATGGAGTGGTTATTGGAGCCAAAGAAGATAAGTTAGGAATAAGAGCTTCTGACACGCATACCATCATGTACAATGATGTTAAAGTACCAAAGGCCAATCGCATTGGTGAGGATGGCTTCGGTTTTAAATTTGCGATGAAAGTGCTGGCCGGGGGAAGAATTGGAATTGCAGCTCAAGCGCTTGGAATTGCAGCAGGGGCTTACGAACTGAGTGTGGCGTATTCAAAGGAACGAGAGGCTTTTGGAAAACCAATTTCAAATCACCAGGCTATTGCTTTTAAATTGGCCGATATGGCAACTGATATTGAGGCAGCCAGATTATTGGTCCTCCGCGCCGCTCAATTCAAGGATGAAGGCCGAGAGTATCTGACGGCAAGTAGCATGGCAAAATTGGCAGCTTCTGAGGCTGCGATGAAGCATACCGTCGAGGCAGTCCAAATACATGGAGGTTACGGCTATGTCAAAGAATATCATGTTGAACGACTCATGCGCGATGCAAAAATCACGCAGATTTATGAAGGAACATCTGAAATTCAACGAATTGTGATAGCTCGTGCTTTACTCAAAGAACAACTCTACGTCTAACCTGGAGGCTGTACAATACCAAATCTTGATCTTCTTGCCGCTTTGTTTGATATGAGTTTGTCAATGATTAAATTCAGATCAAAAGAACACATCCAAAGTCAATGCTTAAAGGCGTTAGAATTCGGTAAATCATTGTACTTTTGTCCATCATTTCATGACCCATTCAAAGTAAGTATAAGGTGGAAGTAAAACTCTTTTCAGGCAAGCAGTCAGTTTATTTAGCGGAACGTATCGCAGACTATTATGGCTACAATTTGGGCGTATCCAAATTGCATGTTTTCAGCGATGGCGAGATGCAACCCGAAATTCATGAATCCGTAAGAGGAGCGTGGGTGTTTTTTATTCAATCTACCTTTTCGCCAACGTCAAATTTACTTGAGCTACTGCTTTTGATTGATACGGCAAAACGAGCCTCTGCAGGTTATATCACGGCTGTTATACCTTATTTTGGTTATGCGCGACAAGATAGAAAAGACAAACCAAGGGTCCCTATTTCGGCCAAGCTCATAGCTAACTTGATTTCGGCTGCCGGTGCAGATCGGATCATGACCATGGATTTTCATGCAGATCAAATCCAGGGATTTTTCGACATACCCGTTGATCACCTCAAGAGTGATGCGATTTTCATGCCTTATCTCAAGAAACTCGATTTAGAACACACAAAATTTGCAAGCCCGGATGTAGGTGGTGTGAAACGTGCCCGGAAATATGCCAAGTACTTCAAGAAAGATCTTGTTATCTGTGATAAACACCGTGAACGGGCAAATGAAGTAGCCGCCATGACGGTCATTGGCGATGTGGAAGGAGCCGATGTCATCCTTGTGGACGATCTGGTTGATACAGCCGGTACCCTCTGTCGGGCGGCACAAGAAATAATCAACCAGGGCGCACGCTCTGTTCGGGCCATTTGTACTCATCCCGTACTCTCGGGAAAAGCTTATGAAAATATCAACAATTCAAAGCTGACTGAACTCATTGTGACTGATACCATCCCATTGAAAGGTAATAGCGAAAAAATTAGAGTGCTTTCATCTGCAAAACTGTTTGCAAGAGCTATAAGAAACACCCACGAGCATCGCTCTCTCTCGGCACTGTTTATGGAATAGACAGGTATAAAATCCATCTCAGAGGTTTGGCTTTTCTATTTGC
This sequence comes from Saprospiraceae bacterium, assembly GCA_965249735.1. GTDB lineage: Bacteria > Bacteroidota > Bacteroidia > Chitinophagales > Saprospiraceae > JANQSS01. The sequence continues at coordinate 424,862 of CBDFMS010000024.1, forward strand.
TTTTAGCCACACCGAGCCTAAAGCCATCGGAAGTAAGGCCATGAAAGCGCGAAATGTTATACCGTTGGGTATGTATTCATACCGAGTCAAATCAATGCTCGATTCGCTAAAACTGTCCAAAATAATTTTATCTTTGCAGTCCTTTTTGAAAAAAATACAGATACGATGAAAATCACAGAGATAGCAGCCACAGTCAGACCAACAACAAGCAGTTCGTCCGCTGGTGCTTTACGACGAGAAAAGAAAGTCCCGGGTGTACTCTATGGCCTGAATGAAAATATTCACTTTTCCGTGAATGCCGTGGATCTAAGAAAACTCATTTATACTGCTGACTTTGGCCTGGTTGATCTTCAACTAGATGGAAAGACACACCGATGTTTGGTAAAAGACTACCAAAGGCATCCGGTGACTGATGCGATGCAGCATGTTGACTTTTTGGCTCTTCAACCTGGACGCAAGGTTAAGGTTGATTTACCTGTGCATTTTGTTGGTATCGCTCCAGGTGTGAAAGCTGGAGGGACAGTTGTTAAAAAACTTCGAAAGGTTAAAGTAAAAACTACACCAGAAAACCTAGTTCCTGAATTTGCAGTTGACATCTCAGGTCTTGAACTAGGACAATCTGTTCGAGTTCGTGATATCGAAACGGGTGAAGGTGTTGAAGTCTTAAATCCAGCGCCTATGCCACTGGCGACGATTGAAATTCCACGTGCGCTTAAAGCAGCAGCAGCAGAAGCAGAAGCTGAAGCTGAAGCCGCCGCTGAAGCCGCCGCTGCTGAAGGAATAGTAGAGGAAGGCGAAGAAGGAGCAGCTGAGACACCAAAAGAGGGTGAATCTTAGGATAGAATCCGATTTGAATAAAATATGAGGCGATGGACCGACGATAGGTCCATCGCCTTTTTTTATTCGATGACTCCATCTTTTCTACCTCAAATTCAATCGTCAATCAAAATTAAAAGTCCTTCAAATTGGTTACTTTTGAGATACATAAAAATGTGGGTCCTATGATGTCTTACACACGAATTTTTGCACCTCTTTGTTTGTTCTTTTTTCTCCTATTCACCTCCTGTTCAAATGATCAAAAAGATGTTACGACACCCGAAAAAATAGTTGATCAGGCGAGCGCCGGTTTACTCGAATTACTAAGTCCTGGTAAATCCGGAGTTACTTTTAATAATCAGATCACAGAAAGTAATCAACGAAATTATATCCTGGACGAGTACATGTACAACGGGGCAGGAGTTGCAACTGCCGATATTAATAATGATGGTCTGACAGATATTTTCTTCGCGGGTAATCAAGTTGGGAATAAGCTGTATTTAAATAAAGGAAATCTCAAGTTTGAAGATATTACCAGCTCGGCAGGCGTGAGCGGTTCCGGATGGCACAATGGAGTAGCAATGGCAGATGTAAATGGAGATGGGTTTGTCGATATTTATGTTTGTCGGGCGAATAGCCAGGAGAAAAACCCTGCAAAACGTGAAAATTTGTTATTTATTAATAATGGCAACAAAACCTTCACAGAATCAGCCAAAAAAATGGGTGTTGCAGATGCTGGATATTCATTAAACGCGGCATTTTTGGATTATGATCTGGATGGAGATTTGGATTTGTTTGTCACAAACTACCCACCAAAGTTTGACTTGAAATTAAGTGACGTCCTTGCAGGGCAAAATGCCAAAAGTCAGGAAATTTTAGATCACCTTTATCAGAATAATGGTAACGGAACATTCTCAAATGTTTCAAAAGCAATGGGCGTAAATCACTTTGGTCATGGACTTGGACTTTCTGTGAGTGATATTAATAAAGACGGCTATCCGGATATATTCGTTGCCAATGATTATGTCACAGAAGATTTTTTATATATAAATAATGGGGGTAAAGGATTTACTCAACGTATCAAAGATTTTATGAAGCATGCATCGCTCTTTTCTATGGGATGTGATGTAGCAGACATTAATAATGATGGGTATCCTGACATTGCCGTTGCCGACATGAATCCTGCGGATAATTATCGGTCAAAGGCGGCCATGCCAAGTATGAATCCGGAAGCGTTTTACAATAGTATAGATCAGGGCATACATGCACAGTATATGAGAAATGCGCTCCATTTAAATAGTGACGTTGGAATATTTGCAGAGATCGGACAAATGGCAGGTGTAGATAAAACAGACTGGAGTTGGACCATGCTATTTGGTGATATAGATAATGACGGATTTCAGGACCTGCTCGTAACAAATGGATTGAGACGTGATGTGGATGAAAAAGACGTCAATAAAAAAATACTCAAATTACAAAAAGAAGAAGGTGGAGCGTTGCCGTGGGATAAGATCGATGCAATGATGCATGAAACCAAATTGCAAAATTATATCTATGCGAATAGAAATGGTATGCAGTTTAAAAATGCATCTGATGAATGGGGTTTAAAAGATAAAGCCTTTTCAAATGGAGCGGCACTGGCAGATCTTGATAATGATGGTGATTTAGAAATTATAATAAATAATGTTGATGATATGGCATTCATCTATAAGAATAATGCGACCTCAACAAACTCTAATAATTTTCTAAAAATTAAATTAGAAGGACCCTCCAAAAATCGTGCAGGATATGGAGCGAAAATAATAGCTAAAGCAAATGAGAAGGAATGGTATCGCGAAATGCAACCGGAACGAGGATATCTGTCAGCTTCTGACCCAACACTTCATATAGGACTCGGATCGACCAATACACTTGATGAACTAACCATCAAATGGAATGATGGACGTGAGGAAGTAATGCAGCAAGTTGCATTAAATAAAACGATAACTGTCAATTATAAAAATGCCAAAGCAGCAGGACTAAGTGATCAACCAAAACGAAATCCTTTGTTTAGAAGTGTGGAGGAATTTACAAAGCTCGATTTTTTTCACCATGAAAATGAGTATGATGACTTTAAAAATCAAGTACTCCTTCCGCACCGTATGTCCCGATTCGGACCGGCTGTAGCTTTGGGAGATGCCAATGGTGATGGATTAGAGGATATCTATTTCGGTGGCGCCCAGGGCCAATCTTCAGTTTTATATCTGCAGGGGGAAAGAGCAAGCTTTTCACAAAGTGCATCACAACCGTGGTCTGCCGATAAGCGACATGAAGATGTAGCTGCTACTTTTATTGATGTGGATAATGATGGCGATCAGGATTTGTACGTTGGATCCGGAGGATTTGAATATGCTCCGGGGCATGCTTATTATCAGGATCGTTTATATATCAACCAAGGCGGCGGAAAATTTGTAAAATCTTCCGGCCTGATTCCGGATATCAGGAGCAGTGCATCCTGTGTCAAACCACTTGACTTTGATAAAGATGGTGACATGGACTTATTCGTAGGAAGTCGCGTCATTCCAGATCAATATCCCTATGCACCGGATAATTATATTCTATTAAATAATAACGGAAAATTAGTCGATGTCACGGACCAAATCGCACCGGATTTGAAGAATATTGGCATGGTATCGGATGCGTTATGGACCGATATAAATGGAGATCTTGTTCCCGAGTTGTTTGTCGTTGGCGAATGGACGGCAATTAATGTGTTTTCGTGGACAGGTAATAAGTTTAATAATTTGACCACGTCTTTGGGGTTAGATAATCAAAAAGGGTGGTGGAATTGCGTGATCCATGCTGATCTTGACAAAGATGGTGATCCGGATTATGTGGTAGGAAACCTGGGACTAAATTATAAATACAAAGCATCAGAGCAGGAACCATTCGATGTTTATTGCGATGATTTTGATAAAAATGGCACCTATGACATCGTCCTTGGCTATTATCAAAATGGAACACAATTTCCTGTTCGTGGGCTGCAATGTTCATCAGATCAGATGCCCTTTGTAAAAGAAGAATTTCCTACCTATTCGGAGTTTGGAAAGGCTTCGCTCATCGACATTTACGGAGATCGTTTGCAAAATGCCCTGCATCTTGATGTGACAACATTCGAATCCGTGGTGCTTTGGAATGAGAATGGTTCTTTCCGTGTGCAATCCTTACCATTAGAAGCGCAGATTTCTCCTGTCAATGGTATTATATCCGGTGATTTTACCCGAGACGGTAGACCGGATTTATTGTTAGCAGGTAATCTGATGGTGTCAGAGGTCGAAACGGGTGCTGCAGATGCAAGTATTGGTATGCTGCTCAAAGGCGAAGCCGATGGCACGTTTTCCTTTGTCCCGCCAGGTGAAAGTGGCTTCATCGCCCCGAATGATGTGAAAAAATTGGTTATGGTGAATGCTAGAACCAAATTACCCGTCATTCTTGCTATCAATAACAACGAAAAGGTCCAATCCTATGGATTTTAGGGCTAGGTTCAGGTAGGTCAGGATTTAACAGTCACATAATTCCTAGGCTAAAATGGTGTGTTGATTTCAACTGCTTGCCCGAATGCGCTGTCGCTTCAGCCAATCTTGAGCGGACTCACTGGAGTGTAGATTTTTTATTTGCAATTTTCATATTACATTTGTTTGTAATATGAAGAATAGTTTGAAGGTGTTGAAATTTGTCTTTCTCTTTTCAGGTTTGATCTCAATGGCGGCGTGTGGAAGTAGTCGTAAGACGGTATACAAGTCTCCCAAACCTGCATCCGGAAGTTCTTCCTCTTCTATTGTGTCAGAAGCTCGGAGTTTGATTTCACGACCATATCGCTATGGAGGTGAATCTCCGTCTGGCTTTGACTGTTCAGGATTGGTACAATATGTATACGCAAAACAAGGAATCCAGCTGCCTAGAAGATCTTCTGACCAGGCCAATTATGGTAAGGCGGTTCCTATCGGTAGCGTCCGCCAGGGAGATTTAATTTTTTTCAAAAGCGGAATGCGAGTTAACCATGTTGGTATCGTTTCCGATACCAGGGGTAAATATCCCAGTATGGTCCATTCGAGTAGTTCAAAAGGAGTTATAGAGGTAGATTTGGACACTTCTGACTACTGGAAGAAAAGATATGCCTTTGTTCGCAGGTTATAACCGGGAAAAAAAAGTTATTCTTCCTTTCTTTCTATGCTGACCATTCCCACGATCATTGTTACTTTTGCGCGCACATTTGACAATAAATGAGTCGGCTCACAGTTAATTGTTGACATAAATCTGTCGTTTGAAAAAACTTCTTTTTGCATTCATCGGTCTCATCATTTCTTTTTCTGGCTTTGGCCAGAGAGGGGCGGAAGTGGGATTCAACGCCGGACTGGCGTACTATTTTGGCGACTTAAACACCAACTTTGATCTCTCAAAGCCTGGTTTAGGTTTGAATGCATATGGTCGCTACAATTTAGATGAACGAATAGCTTTAAAGCTCGGATTGTACTATGGCCGTCTCAGCGGAGACGATAAGATATCTGACAATGCATTTCAACGATCGCGAAACCTCGATTTTTTCTCTGATGTCTGGGATGCTACGTTTCAAATGGAATTCAATTTCTTCCCGTATATCCATGGTTCCAAGGATCGATACTTCACACCTTATATTTTCGCCGGATTGAGTGCTTTCAGGTTTAGCCCCAAAACCAAACTAAACGGAACGACGTATAACCTGCAAGAATATGGGACCGAAGGACAGGATGTTGGGGATGAGTATGCTTTATTCAATCTCGGCGTCGCTTATGGCGGAGGGCTGAAATGGGATTTGAACTACTATTGGAGTATGAACCTCGAATTGAGTGGGCGATTTCTATTTACAGACTACTTGGATGATGTAAGCCAGGTATACCCTGACCCAAATGTGCTGCAAGCGCTGCGAGGTCCTGTTGCACGACAGCTATCAGATCGATCTGATCCGGACGCACCAGGTGGACAGATTGGACGTGCTGGTATCCAGCGCGGAAATAGTAAAAACAATGACTCCTACAATTTCGTCCTGATAGGCATAGCATATTATTTCGGACGTGTCAAATGCCCCCCAATTTCAAGGCCATCAAATTGATAGCTTCAAAATGAGCTATTAAAGAGGTACGGCGACAAAAGTCACCGCACCTGTGTATGCATCACTCAATTATTTTCTACACCAATACCGGGATCAACAGAATCAAACATAGCCCTGGCAGATCTGATGAGGTTGATCGCCTCACTTCGATAACCGCTCAAATCCTCCCCTTTTCCTTTGATCGCCAATTGTTCGACCAATTCATATCCTCCATCTGCCAGATGATTTGATTCCCGCAAGACCATCCCAAAACAAGCCATGGCGGCCGACCAATGAAAATTGTCCGTCAATTCCTGTGACTTTTCCATAGGCTCTATTATCCAGATTTGTCTTTCGCTTTTATTGCCATCCGGTAATTTATGTCTCATTTTAATGGTTGCCAATTCTCCATTTTTCACGCCTTCAGGTAGTGAGACAGAATTACTCTTTTGATATTTTAGTGGATCAATATTATTTATATTTGATTTTACTCCATGTGGCACGATTTCATACAAAGCCGTGACAGAATGACCGGCACCAATTTCACCTGCGTCTTTTTTATCGTTATTGAAGTCCTGATCTTTAAGTAGTCTGTTTTCATATCCAATTAACCGGTAGTGATCGACATATGCCGGATTAAATTCAATTTGAATTTTTACATCTTTGGCGATGGTGAATAATGTTCCTTGTAACTCATCGACAAATACTTTACGTGCTTCATGAATATTGTCGATATACGAATGTTGCCCATTCCCTTGATTGGCCAGGCGCTGCATTTTTGAGTCTTTATAATTTCCCATACCAAATCCAAGAACATTTAGAAAAACGCCTTTATCTCTTTTATCTTCAATTAATTTTTCCAAAGCATCATCACTACTGATGCCTACGTTAAAATCTCCATCAGTGGCAAGGATAACACGGTTAATTCCATTCCGAATAAATTGTTGTTCGGCCAGATCATAGGCTGTTACTATGCCCTGAGCACCTGCTGTGCTGCCTCCTGCGCTCAACCTCTCGAGCGCTTGAATAATTTTATCTTTTTCTGATCCGGCGGTTGGTTCAAGAACAATTCCTGCATTACCGGCATAGGTCACAATTGCAACTCTGTCATCACCTTGCAATTGATTTACAAGCATTTTAAATGACTCGATTAAAAGAGGTAGTTTATTTTGATGGCGCATGCTGCCGGAAACATCAATGAGGAAAACCAGATTGGAAGGCGCAATGTCTTTTGATTTTAATTTCTTTCCTTGAATTCCAACATGTAATAATTGATGATCCCGATTCCATGGGCATGGTCCCATTTCATATGTTAATCCAAATGGTTTGCCTCGCATTTCAATTTCATAATCGTAATCAAAGTAATTAATTAATTCTTCAATACGCACGGCATCTTTTGGTGGGTTTTGACCTTGGGTTAGAAAACGACGTACATTCGAAAATGAAGCACCATCTACATCTATTGAGAATGTTGATAAAGGTTTATTTGTGACCGAAAGAAATTCATTTTCATTTATAACATCATACGATTCCGTATTTCTAAATGGCCCCGGACAGGGTTCAATTCTCTGCTGACCGTAGTCATGGCCAAGGGTCATGGCATCAGCCGGTCTTTTGAGAACCTCCTTTTGAATTCCGAGATCATGCACACGAACGTCATCCACAGCCGGCAAACGCTTCATTCGGATAACACATGAATTGTATGTCTGCACGACGTAATAGTTGTCCTCATACCCGGCATAACTTACTTTAAGCGTATCACCCAGGACCGGTCGAAGAGGAAGCCTAAAAACGCCATCGAAATCGGTTTGTACCATGGTCCCGGAGGAAATATGAACGACGTCAGCAAGAAGAATGAGCTCATGGGTTTGATCATCTATAACCTTACCCTTAAATTCGGCATTGTCTTTGTGCGTTAATGAAAGTAAGACTAAGATTGGAAGAAGAAAGAGAAAGAGCTTTTTCATAACTTTTTTCTACATAGATGTCCGAAATCCTATGATTACATAAGACAAACTGTTAAAATTTAGTTTGAACGACTTTGGCATTTGATATATTAAATAGCATTGGATTGGGTGAATCGTCTGACGATGAACTCTTAGAACGGTATAAACAAACCAAAAACCAAAAGTGGATTGCACAGCTGTTTGGACGCTATGTTCATCTGATTTATGGGGTTTGTCTTCGGTATTCGCCTGATGTTCGGGAGGCCGAAGATCTGACCATGGATATTTATCAAAAAGTGGCTGACAAAGCGTTGACGCACAACGTCAGACAGTTTAGAAGTTGGGTCTATATGGTCAGTAAAAATCATTGCCTGGAGCAAATTCGTAAAGTAACAGGTCAACGAACAGAAACTTTCGATCCTGCATTTATGCAATTGAAAGAAGATTTCCATCCTATAGATGAGCTTACAGAAAATGAAGCCAAGGAAATGCAGTATGAAGTCATGGAAAACTGTCTTAAGCAATTGAATCATCTTCAACGGACCAGTATAGACTTGTTCTATTATAAAAACAAAACCTATCTGGAGATTGCCGGTATCATTGAAGATGAAGTAAGCCAGGTAAGATCATACTTGCAAAATGGAAGAAGAAATATTAAAAAGTGCGTGGAGCGTAACTCAAAGTAAATGACAACGCAAAATTCATATGGATCTGATTGGACGATGAACGACGTTCACCGATATGTTGAGAAGGACATGACGTCTGAGGAAGTTCGGCAATTTGAAGCCGCCTTGGAACGAGATCCGTTTTTGAAAGATGCCGTTGATGGCTATGCCGGACACGCCCGAATTTACATCGACCATCACCTGGAACGATTGAATAGCGAATTTCAACCTGCTGGAACAAGAAGAGCTTTACCTATTTGGGGTCTTGCAACAGCGGCTACTTTGGTCTTGGCTGTCACAGCTTGGTTTATAATACAACGAGGAGGTGTTGGGAACAATGTGGTTGCAGATAATCAAAAATTGGAGCAAACGGAGCCCCCATCTCAACTTTCAGAGGATTTACTCAGTAGCGAGAAGACAGAATCCATGATGAAAGGAGCAGAGAGTGATTTCGCGGAAGGCGTACTTGATACGTTGAATATTGATGATGCACTTATAGCAGCGCAACAGCCGGAGACCGTGAAAGCTCCAATTAAAAGAAGACCAAGACCAGCAAAAAAACAGGCGCCAGGAGGGATAGTCTCTGGAACAGTAATTGATTCAGATGGCCAACCACTCATTGGCGCAAACGTATTTTTCCCCAATAATGATGCAGCAATCACCACAGACTTCAATGGAAATTTCGCTGTTGAATTAAAAGGGCATGATAGCATGGCAATCGTCAAACACACCGGGTATGAATCAGGAGCCTTCAGAATTGAACCAAATAACAAGCAGGAATTTCAATTGACTCAAGGCTTAGCCCTGGAAGAACTTCAGGTTGCTGCATTGGAAGTGGAAAGCGATCAGCAGCGTAACAGCCGTAAAGAATCCAACCAGATTGAACCTGCATCTTCAGATTTTGCACTTGATGGAGTCCCGAGTGATAATCTGTCTGATCAGCAAATATCTATAGCAAATCCTGAAAGAGGATTTAAAAAATATGAACGATATATAAAACGGAATCTGAAGTATCCTTCATCAGCTCGTGTTGCAAAAATTGAAGGTGAAGTCGTGTTACAATTTAAGGTCCTGCCAAATGGAGATTTATTCGACTTTAGAATTCTTCAGGGAGTAGGATCAGGTTGTGACGAAGAGGCCATTCGATTGATCAGGGAAGGTCCGGCCTGGAAGACCGAACCGGCAGACAAAATAGGTCAGGTCAATTATAGTATTAATTTCAAAATCAAGTAAGTTGAAAGACGCGGAAGAACTGCCGTGAGCAGCTTATTCACCCATCATTTCTTGCCAGGCCAACATTCCACCAGCCAGATTCCAGACATTCGTATAACCTGCTTCCCTCAATAAGTATTCACCCATCATGGATCGGTTTCCGGACCGACAATAAACGACAACCTCCGCTTCAGAAGCGATATCCAGATCGGGTATCTGTTGAGGTAGTTCACCAATGGGAATTAATTTGCCCCCGATGTTGAATTCTTCATGCTCATGGGCTTCTCGCACATCAATCAAACTAATGGGCTTGTTCTCATCAAACTTAGATTTTAATTCTTGGACGGTAATATTCATGGATTTTTTGAATTATTAAATTAATTGCAGTCGGGAGGTAAATCCTGAGTAAGAAATAATGTAAACTCAGTGCCGATACGTACTTTTTCTCCGGAAACATATTCAGGAATTTGCTTGGTAACATATGCTTCAGAAAAATCTTCAACAGTGGCATCTGCATTTGCTTTGCCTGCGTTTAATTTGAAACTATTTAATAAAAATTTTGCCGCATCGTATGTTTGACATGTTAAATCAGGGATTTCAACAAACCCACCAGACCGTTTCGATAATATAAACTTCAGCGACCCTCCCTTTGGTATATCTAAATTTTGTACTCGTTTTTTTCTTGTAATAATTGTGTCATTATCGTAGATGACCATCATGATGTGTCCTTCAGGACCTATATCGTACATAGATCCTACAACTTTTGAATTTATTTTGTGGCCGATTAAAAGTTCTCTCTTTTTACGGTCATAATTTTTGCCATATAAAACAGGCAAAGATTTTATACTAACTAACTCCGGGTTATGTTTAGTGACAGTCACATATACTTTTCTACCTTCTTTAGCATAGAATCCCGTTTCAGGATTTTGATTTAAGACGAGTGAGCCGTGTTTCCCTACAATGTGTACCGAGTCCACAACGATCAGTTCAAATTTGTTTTCAGTCGCCAACTGTTGGGCTTCTGATATACTCAAATCAATAAAACTAGGTAACTCTAATTTTTGCCCATGATGCGTGTATTGCTTCAGCCATAAATTCACGAGAAATAACAAAAGGAGGCCAACCAGAATAATATACAATATATTCTTCCAGAAAGATTTACTTTTAATAAATTGAATAAAATTTTTCATTTTCACTGTTCTAGTCCGCATGCCGAAGCATACATCATTTGGCTATTGAATTACAAAGAATATTGCAGAAAGTTGTCGATGCTGTTGCGCCGATTTCACCGGTCATTTGCCGTCTTTTGTTTTGTTGCACTTTCTGGGGACTGTTCAATTGTAAATTTGCGCTAATTTAGGCTTTTTACGAAACCTGAATTAAATCGTCTTCCAGGACTTTATGCAAAAAGCTATCCTTAGGATAAATCGAGAGATCAGGGTACTTGCGGTGCCCAATGTGATAAGTAACGTATCGGTGCCCTTGATTAGTTCAGTAGATACCTTTTTAATGGGGCAATTGTCCCCGACGGCACTGGCTGCGGTGGGTGTAGGAAGCATGGTATTCAATTTTCTTTATTGGAATATGGGTTTCCTTAGAATGGGGACGACGGGTATGACTGCTCAGGCATTTGGTCGTGAGGACCAATCAGAAATGACCGGGGTGTTACTCAAGGCAGGATTGTTGGGTTTGGTGATCAGTTTTCTATTTGTCTTGCTCCAGGTGCCCCTGTTCGATTTAGCGTGTGGGGCCATGGCTGTTCATTCCGGTCAGCTGGAAGAAGTGTGGTCATATTTTAGTATTCGCATTTTTGCTGCTCCGGCTTCCCTTTTACTCATGGTCATGATGGGTTGGTTGTTTGGTATGCAAAACGCCCGGTATCCACTTCTGGTCACCTTGTTTATCAATTTAGTGAATATTGTAGCTAGTGTTTTCCTCGTAAAACAAATGGAGCTCGGAGTGCAAGGTGTAGCCTGGGGTACCGTGTTGGCCCAGTACCTGGGCTTAGCTTTTTGTGGTGGATTAATTGTCTTGCGGTATAAAAAAATCTTTCATCGCTCCACGTTTAAACGCTCAAATATTCTTGATCGAATTACGTCTTTGTTGCAAATCAACCGGGATATTTTTATTCGAACAGTTTTTTTATCGACGGCATTCTTATTGATTTTTCGCTTTTCAGAAGATGCCGGTCCGGATATGCTGGCGATTAATGTTGTTTTTATGCAGTTCATGAACTGGATGTCCTATGCAATTGATGGCTTTGCTTATGCAGCGGAGAGTTTGGTTGGAAAATATAAGGGAGCAAAAGATCCGTATTTTCTTCACCTTTCCATACGTTGGAGTATGATATGGGGCTTTGTGTTTTCTATACTATTTTCCATAGTCTACGGAATATTCGCAGAGGACATTTTTAATCTATTTATGGAATCCGATGATGGTACTTACGTGGGCTTGGCAAAAAATTATTTCATCTGGATGGCCATCATGCCACTGGTTGGATTTGGAAGCTATATATGGGATGGCATTTTTGTTGGACTCACGGCTTCCGTGTCCATGAGAAATACAATGTTTTTGGCCTTCGTTGTATATCTGATGTCATATTTCGCCCTCCCGCCTGAATGGGGAAATCACCGTATTTGGTCATCATTCTTTCTGTTTTTAATATCCCGTGGTGTGTTCCAATGGTGGATATATCGTCAAAAAGGATGGGCGAATATTAAATAGTATTTAATTCATAAAATTGATTGCGATTCAAGTACGCTTTAGCGTTTGATAAATTTTCGTGTGATCATGTATTTTCCCGATTTAGCCTGTATCAAATACAGTCCTGATGGATATTGATTTAAATTCAAAGAAAATTCACGACTATTAATTTCGGAATATTGCGATAAACGTTGCCCGTTTATGGTAAATAATTCGATATGATCTAAAATTAATTCATCACTTTGCAAACGGATATTTAGAGCTTCATTTGCAGGGTTTGGAAATAAAACCAATTCACTTCCCATTGGTAATGTTTCGTTTGTTGCAGAAATACCAACGTAAAATTGAATGGATGGCGTTCCCAGAAATCCTCCACCCGGATCAGTTACGATAAATGAAAATTGATCGAGCGCTTCCATTGATTCTTCATGCTGATAAATCAATTTGCTATCTGCTACGTCCTGCATGGTTAATTGTGCGCCCGCCGTAACAGGAATGCCTTCAATTAGCAATGAACCATACGCAGGAGCTTCAACTATAGTAATGGTCAGTTCGGCAGCAGTATAAACAGAATGTGTTACTTCGAGTTTATCATCAGATACTGTGCGGCTATCCAGGATGTCCATTTCAATTGAATCAGCACGCACAAGAAGTGGTTTTTCAGGATCTGCATCACCGCAAATTTCAAAGCACCAGGAGTCCAGGCGTCCTCCTGAACCAGACTGTACATCATCCACGATCAATTTATATGTAGATCCTGTGAGGCCGTTCATGGCACTCAAAGAATTTGCAGGTTGAAATCTGATGCCATCGTTGAAGTTTATACAATTTGGGAAGACTCCGACGGCATCATCATCAAATCCCATATTGATATTCGAATTGACATAACCACATGTGCCTTCATTCATCATGACAACCTGGGTACCACCGGGTCCCTCCAGCGTCATTCGAAGGTGCCCCATGTCACTGTGACGTCCTACTATCTGTGTTACATTAAGGTCATTGACTGTTTGGGCGGCTCCTGTATTAATGGTCATTTCGGCTGTAGGTGTTCCCGAAGCCGATAATGTGATCGTCGGTTCAGTACTGCAAAATTCTTCGCACGAAAGGGCTTTAACCTGGAATGAAGAAACGCGATTAAGATCATGGAGATCACAACTATTCTTCGGCATGACACGCCAAAAGTAGACACCTCCAGCCTCCAATGTCATATCCAATGCAATTTCATTGGTTGCTAAATTGGTACGAGAGAAAATGATATTAGAAAAGTCAGCATTCTCTGATAGTTCTACGTTGTAGCTATTTGCATCTATAGCCGTATTCCATTGAAGTGTAGGAAGAAACTCTACTCCGGAACTTCCGTTGACGGGTAAATTCAAAGTCAGATTATCAAAATTATTCGTGGTTACTTCCAGTTCCAATGATCGTTGTCTTGTATCAATTCCATTACCTGATGCGGCAAAGGAAATATCGTAATCACCCCCTTGAATGGCATTTTCCAGATTGATCGTCAAAGTAGTTGGAACTCCGACACTTACCTCATTGTCTGAAAATGTGGCGAAACCACCGGGTGGTAAACTTCCGTTAAACTCAAAATTGACCGCCTCGTCATATCCGCCAATAGCAAACGTGTTAATTTCCAGTGTGATGATGTCGGGTGCACACACTTCAAACTTTTGATCATCATAGACGATGCCTATTGCAGCCTTGCTGCTATCAACGCACAATAATCCACTTCTGTTTGTTACATCGTAGTAGATATTGCCGGCAGCTTGGATCATGAACCGAAACCTGTTAGCCGTCATGTCAGGGATGTTGACAAATGTTGATCCGTCATTTGGTGTATGAGATTTAAGCAAATGAGGAAATGATGTCCCTCCATCTGTAGAAAGAAAGATATTGACGTAGTGTGTATTGATCGGAGACAAATCAGTTTCTGCCACATCCCATGTCAATTCAACATAATCTCCACTCTTAATCGTATCCTTCACATTGTAATTCGTAATTTCGAATTGACCGGCACTGCTATTGTCTATTACTTTAATATTGACTTCATCCCATGCGGCTCCACCATTTTCGGAAGCATTATCCCGGACGGTACATCTGAATTTTAAATCGCGCGCATAATCGGGCAATTGTTCAAATAAGTAATTACTACTATTGACAACGATAGGTAAGGCCGGAAAATAACGTGTCGGATCAGAAATTGGTGGTCTTGACCTGAACAAGGGCTCATTACCAACAGGATTCGCAATATTCCAGGGATTGTCTTCAAAATTTCGACTTCCGTTTTGATATTGTTCCCAGCAATAAGTGAGTGTATTTGGCGTCTCGGCATCTGCACCTTCAGCTGTAAGCTTAAATGGCGTATTTACCGGAATATAGGTCAAACTCGGGTAGTCCAAAATAACGTCAGGATAGGTGTTGCCAAAATCAACGTCCTCACCACATATATTTCCATTTCCGTTCCTGGAAAAGCCAATAATTGATTGAATAGAATTCGAATTGAAATAATCATCAGAATTGTTCTGAATGTTGGCCACAGGAGAGCAAATTCCTGCATATGACATTATAGTTGAACCACTTCCGGGCTCTACTGAGGTCGGAAGGTTGACATTCTGACAATGATACATGGTGTGATTTGCATTAAACTGGTGCCCCATTTCATGAGATATAATACTAACGGCAAATGCATTGCCCGCTGGACTAACGCTACCACTGGAACCTCTTGCTTTGCTATTTGGGCGACAAACAGACCCGCGTTCAGCAATTCCCTGTCCACTAGGGGGTGAATTAGCCTTCACATTTAGAACATGTCCGATATCGTAATTGGCATTTCCTATGATATTTGTCACCGTATTTTGATTCTGATTCAGAAAAGCAGCCTGATCTCCAATGGCGATATGATCAAATGGGTCATCATCAGAAGTGGTGAAAATAATTTCATCATTGTTGGCTATCAGCATCAAACGGATGGCCACCTCACGTTCATAAATTGAATTGATCCTATTTACGATGGTTGTAATGCCATCCAAGGCTCCTACAACAGTTCCACCGTGAAAGGCAGTAAATCCGGCGGTCGCGGAAACGGCTAATCGATAAGTACGCAATGTAAAGGCATCGCCGCGCTTATGCAGTTCCTGATCTAGTGACTGGTGAGTTGTCGGCCCTTCGACATCCACAATTTCTCCATTTTCGAGCTTGTGTTGATCGCATGAAAATCCAATTTCTGTTGGGACATCATTGCGGATATCGTAGACAACGAAGTAAGAGTTGCCTGATCTGGAATATGGATCAATATAGTAGGTCACACCTTTCTCACGTATTGCAGCGAAAAACTGATTACTGGTTAGATTACAATGAATTTTGCTTCCGTGCTCAAGATCAACTCCGGTATATGTTTTCAAATTTGGGTACTTCCTAGCCAACTTGGGTTCCATCATTTCGTATTCAACAAGGTTGAATGTCCGAAAGCTACCATCAGGCATGGGCATACTTATTTGTGAATAGCTGTTGCGCGATGAGATCTGATTTTCATGGGGCGTGGTAGCCATGGCGGTTCTAAGATCCTCAATATTGACCTTAAATAAACCAAATTCGGCCGGTGTGCTATAGCGATGATCAGTAGATCTATCTGTTAAATCAGCCAAATCAGCCGACTCCCAGAGATTTACTTGTGCTCTGGAATAGGTTGAAAATATGAAACAGATGCTAAGAAGTAGGAGTAGCTTTTTCATAAAGTAAGTATTCGAAAAGATTGTAAGATTAAATTGATTATGCGTTAGAGAGTCATAAAGTTTGTAAAAAATAACCAAACCAGCCCTCAAACAACATTGAAATTCATTCACAGCATGCGTTCAGCACGTCATCTTCTTGAGCCACAAGAAATTCGAGTCTACCGCCTCTTACCTGTTGAAAACGACAAAAGGCTGCTATGCCTGATCAGATTGACGCACCCACACATTCAATTACAATGTCAAGAAAGAATTCCACTAAATCAGTATCAAAATTTAGCATTGATACAGAGTACCTTACTATGAAATGAGCGCGGTTTTGAGCAAATCCATTTCTTTGAACGTGATTTGGAAAATAACAGACGAATCAAAAAAAAGCAGCACAAAATTAATTGTACTGCTCGATTAAAATTTGATACGTAATTACTGCTTAATAAATTTACGGACGGTCGTATACTGACCGGATCTCACTTGGATCAAATAAATTCCTGATGCGTAATTACTCAGATCTATAGAGGTCTCATTTGACAAGTTGTTTTTTATATGTGACATTTGTGCTCCCTGGATATTAAATATGACGATTTCATCTACCTCAATATCGTCACTTAATAATTTTATTTCAATATTGTCAATTGCCGGATTTGGATAAATGATCAACTCATTTCCTTCCGGTAGTGCTTGTTGCGTAGCAGTCAAGCCAACTACAAACTCAATCATCGGCGTTCCAAGAAATCCACCACCCGGATCAGTTACGATAAAAGAAAAATGATCCCGATCGTAAAACATACTTTCATTTTGATAAGTGAGCCGATTATTCTCTATGTCTTGCATCGTCATTTGCGTACCGGCTCCGACAGGAACTCCATCAAATAACATGGTACCATAATTAGGTGTTTCCACTATTGTAAGTTCGAGTTCATTCGCTGTAAATAGGCTATGTGTTACTTCTAATTTATCACTGGAAATTACTTTGCTTTCCAAATTCAAAAGATGAATTGAATCTGCCCGGACAAGCAAAGGATTCTCAGGAGAAATCGGACCACAAATTTCAAAACACCACGAGTCCAATCGACCACCTGAACCTGATGCTACATCCTGCATGATGAGTTTATATGTAGTGCCCGTGACATCGTTCATTGCGCTTAATGGGTTGTCAGGCACAAAACGAATACCTTGATTGAAATTGATGCAATTTGGATTGACAATGGCAGCATCATCATCAAAACCCATATCGAAAGGTGTATTCACATAACCACAAGTTCCTTCACTCATCATTTCCACTTGAGTCCCATCAGGTCCCTCGAGGGTTAGAACGACTTGTCCCATGTCACTGTGTCGACCGAGAATCTGTGTTACGTTCAGATCATTAACGGTGATGGCACTTCCTGTATTTATACTCATCTCCGCCTGTGGTGTTCCTGATGAAGATAATGTGATAGAAGGTTCAGTACTGCAAAATTCTTCACAGGCCAATGATTTAACCTGGAATGATGAAACGCGATTAATATCTTGTAACCCACAATCATTTTTTGGTTTTATTCGCCAGAAATAGATGCCACCGGCTTCTAGTTGAATATCCAGATTAATTTCATCCACCATAAGATTATTTCGAGTAAATAATATAGTTTCAAAATTGGCATCTGATGATAATTCCACTGTATAATTTACTGCGCTCGGGACAGGATTCCATTGTAGTGTTGGAACAAAAGCATTTCCAGTACTTCCATCAAGTGGAAAATCCAGAGAGAGTTCGGAAAAATCATTTGTCACAACATTCATTTCAATACTTCGAATGATTGTGTCAACGCCCTCCCCGGAAACAGAAAATGATATATCAAATTCACCGGACTCCGTTACATCGCGAAAATCCAGACGCAACGTTGTGGCATTTCCAGCTGGAATTGTCGGATTAAGAAATGAGGCTTTTCCACCCGTGGGCAGATTTCCGATAACATCAAAGTGCACGTCAGAGTCAAACCCACCCATACCAAAAGAACTGATGTCAAAGTCAATAATATCAGGAGCACAAGTTGTATAGTATTGATCGTCATATGATACGCCTATTGCCTCTTCAAATCGCGGTCGAATAACTCCACTTCGGTCATTGACATCATAATAGATATTATCAGAAACAGCCAACATAAATCGAAATCTGATGGCCGGGATATTGGGAATATTCACATACGTTTCTCCATCATTTAATGTGTGTGATTTCAGTAAATGTGGGAAGGTTACACCACCATCTGTTGAAAGATAAATATCCAAATAATCATCGTTTAAGGGGGGTTGGTCAGTAGCTGCAACATCCCATGTAAGCAACGCATATCCACCACTTTGAATCGTGTCTTTTACGTTGTAATTGGTAATTTTAAAAGTCCCGGAACTGCTATTATCATACACATCAATTGATAAATCTCTCCAGACAGTTGCACCGTTTTCAGGCGCATTATCTCGAATAATATATCTGAATCTTAAATCTCGTTCATATGTAGGTAATTGCTCGAATAAATAATCTACCCCATTTACCACACGATTCAATGAAGGAAAATACCGAGTTGGATTGTCTGAAGGCGGCATGGACCGAAAAAATTGGTTCGTTGCCTATTGGCTGTCGGATATCCCAGGGGTCGGATTGAAAATTTCGACTACCGTTTTGGTATTGGTCCCAGCTATATGTCAGTGTAGAAGAATTCTCAGCATCGACCGCTGACCCTGTCAGTCTAAAAGGTGTATTGACCGGTATCATCAAATTGGAAGGATAATTTAATATGGGATCGGGATTGGTGTTTCCAAAGTCAGTCTCGATTCCGCATGCGGCTCCTCCGCCATTTCGGGAGTAGCCAATAACAGCCTGGAGGCTGTTTGCATGAAAATAATCGTCTGCGTCAGCTTGTATATTCGCTATCCCCGAACATATTCCGGCATAAGACATAATGGTTGAACCACTACCGGGCTCATAGGCTGTAGATTCATTGACATTATGGCAATGATACATGGTGTGATTTGCATTAAACTGGTGCCCCATTTCATGGCATATAATGTTGACGACGTAAGAATCGCCCAAGGGCTGATTGGCTACACTACCTCCCCGGGCTTTGGAACCACCATTACAGACCGCCCCCAATTGGGCGAGTCCCTGATAACCTGCACGACCAAATACATGGCCAATATCATAGTTTTGGACGCCAATCCTTGAATCTACTGTCATTTGATTTTGATTGATCATTTGACCCAGATTGCCATCTTCAAAGGGATCGTCATCTGCGGTGGTGAAGATTATTTGGTCGTTGTTAGCCACCAGCACAAGGCGAATGGCCGCTTCACGCTCGTAAACTGAATTTATCCTGTTCACTATGGTACTGATACCGTCTATTGCGCCGCTTACAGTTCCGCCATGATAAGTTGTAAACTCAAATGTTCCTGAAACGGCTAAACGATAGCTTCTCAGTGATATGGGATCTCCGCGCTCACCTCTGAACACCTCATCGTGATCATACTCATCTAAGGGTGTATTTTCATCTTCAACCACCTCCCCTTCAACTACACTATGTTGACCACATTCAAATTGAAAATCATCCTTGTGATGGTCTCTCGTGTCATAAGAAATAAAATATGTCCCGGTTGTTTTAAAATAAGGGTCGATATAATACGTCACTCCTTTTTCCCGGATAGCCGCGAAAAATTGATTTTCAGTGAGGTTGAAATGAATTTTACTTCCATTTTCTGCGTCGAATCCTGTGTATGTCTTTATATGGCTGAATTTTCTTGCAAGCTGGGTTTCCAGCATGTTATATTCAACAACATTAAATGTGCGGTAACTGCCATCGGGCATTGGAAATTGAAATACAGCATAACTATTACGTGATGAAAGTTGGCTTTCATGAGGCACTGAATTCAACTCAGCTCGTAGTAATTCGACATCCAATTTGTAAAGTCCATACGCTGAAGGAGTGGTCCACCTATCTTCATTGGATCTGTGAATTAATTCAGACTCATCAGCCTGAGACCATAAGTTGACTTGTGCAATTGAGTTGAGGGCCAAAAACCCTGAGAAGATAAAAATGATACTAAGCTTTTTCATAGACAGTTACGCATTTCAAAAAAATATAATCTAAAAATATTATGTGAAAAAGAATTGACAAAGTTCGCAAAAATATGGCCAATAGCTTCAGGCAAGGATCACCACGAATTGCCATAACAGACTCATTGACTAGATCATACAAGGTTCTTGGCCCCATCACCCAAAGGATTTATTCAATCTTCTTTGGAATGTTTCCATCGATTATGAGACCAAAGCCAACTTTCCGGATGCTTCAGAATCGACTTTTCGATTTCTCTGGCGTAGGCCGCGGTGTATTCTCCATCTTCTACATTTAAAGGCTCTAATCTCACCGTATAATGACCTCTTTTTGGACATTCGAAATTTACATAATAAACAGACATGTCAAATTGTTGAGCAAATTTTTGAATTCCCGGAAAAAAAGGCAACTCAGTACCAAAAAAATCTACCCAAATCGATTTTTGTGTATGAGTAGGAGATTGATCAGAAGCAAGTAAAAAGATCGAATTTTGGCCTTTTTCATATTGCTCGGAAATAATTTTGGTCGTTTCCCGCATCGGAATTAAATAAACACCTAATTCAGCACGGGTCTTGAGTAAATGTCGGTCAAAATACGGATTACTCAATGGCTTATATATACCAAAAACAGGAAAAGGACATGGATGGTAAAGAGAGGATCCAATCCATTCCCAATTATAAAAATGTCCTCCACATATAATTATTTGTTGCCCGGATTTAATATCAGAATTAATTAGTTCAAAATTTAAAAATTCAATTCTTTCTAATATTTTTTTTGGATGAGAATATGAATATAATACTTCAACCAAAGTCGTGGCAAATTGAGTGTAGAATTTATTTTGCAATAATTTTATTTCCTGATTATTTTTGTCAGAGAATACACGGGACATATTTTTAGTGATCACCTCTTTACGATATCGTAAGACAGTTCGCAACAGAAAAGTTACGAATCCAACCATCCAATACGGAGGCCCGGATGAACGAACAAAAAGAAAGCCAAATAACAAATATGTATAATATGTAAGTCGGTGCAAGATGAGTGCCAAATTTTATAACGTTCTACCTTGATATGTTCAAAAAGAATGTGCGAATATAACAGGGATAACCTTATTAAATTAACGCAATAAAATTTTGGGAGACCTCAGATTTTTTTTAAAACTCTGAAAGATTATTATATTTTTGAGTGATTAAAGCAAACGAGACCATGGGTGGCATAAGTGTTATCATTGCCGATGAGCAGGTGTTATACATTGAGGGATTAAAATGTCTCATCAATGACCGTTTCTCTGAAATGGAGATCGTTGACGTATCCCATTCCGGCCCGGAATTGATAGATCAAGTGCGCGCCTTTCGTCCAAATATGGTCATCTTGAATGTCAGATTACCAATTGTTGACGGGTTGAATCTGATACCCGACATTAAATCGCTTCTTCCGCAAGTAAAAATCATCGTGATAAGTGAGTACGACCACCCGAAGTTTATCAAAATAGCTTTTCAGGGGGGAGTAGACGGTTATATCTTGAAATCTAACCCCTTGAGCGATTTTGTTAATTGTGTCCGTGACGTTGTTGATGGCTTGACCTACATGGGTGAAGGCGTTTCCATAGGCCCTTTGCATCGAAAACAGGGGAATGACTACGAGACGGATTGGGATATGGAAGATGCTTTCATGATCAAAAGCAATCTCACAAAACGCGAATTAGAGATCCTTTCGAGAATTGCGGATGCAAAAAACAACAAAGAAATCGCCAGAGAATTGTACATCAGCGATCAAACAGTAGGTGTGCACAGAAAAAATATTATGAAAAAACTTAATGTGTCATCTACTGCCAGCCTGATAAAAATGGCACATGACTTTGGGATAGTTACCTCATAATTTGCATGTTATACATACAAATAGGTTATATATAAAAAATACCTATTTATTATCTACGTCTCCGCTTACCTTTCTATATTTTTACTGATTACTAACTACAATTGGGCAATTCCAATTGTTGCACATAGTCGTTTATTTCAAATTAAACCATGAAGCACTTATACAGTTTTCTTATCCTCGTTTTATTGACACTTACTTCCAATGCATACGCAGAGGATCCCTGTCATGTTGCTTGCAAACAAAACATGCCGATTACCCTCGGGTACAACTGTCAATACACCCTGCAACCTGATGATATTTTACATTATCCGCCACCGTATTGCAATTACATAATCAATGTGTACAACTCGTCCAATCAACCCATTGGACCTACCGTTAACGGTTCGCACGTAGGCCAGACATTGAATGTCAAAGTCTCCTATGGATCATGGTATTGCTGGGCCAGTATTGTTGTATATGGAGGTGGTGGAGGCGGTCCAGTGGCCGTTTGCGATGTCAATACACAGGTGTCACTGGGTACAGATGGCACTGCTCGTGTCTATTGGCAAACCTTTGATGATGGGAGTTATGTGAACTGCGGAGATGTCGCTCAGATAAAAGTAAGACGAGATGTTCAGGGATGGTGCCCACCGGGTGTAGTAGATGATACCCAATTTCGCGACTATGTTGAATTTTGCTGTGAGGACGTGGCTAATAGTCCCGTAAAAGTTATCATGCGAGTGTATGACTATTATCAAAATTACAACGATTGTTGGGTAAATGTCTATGTAGAAGATCATCTAACACCTCACATTTACTGTCCACCTGACATCACGGTGAGCTGCGATTATCCGATTGACTACAACCATCTATCGGATTTTGGAAGTGTACATATGAATCAAAGCCAGGTTCAACCAATCCATATCTATGATCCCTACTATTATCCAAACGGCCACGCCGGCTATGATGGCTATGTAGGAGGAGGAGCATGTGGAGGAAATTACTGGGTTTATGAGTCACATTACTCTGATTTTGACTGTGGTACAGGAATAATTTACCGAACCTTTACCATTGAAAACACACCCTATTCCTGTACACAAAAGATTTATGTCAGAGACCCACATCCATTTACCGGATCAAGTATTCATTGGCCCTATGATGTTGAATTACCCAATTGTGGCCCAAATAATCTGCATCCTGATCAAACTGGGAAACCAACTTGGTATGACGATGATTGTTCCTTGATTGCGACGACTTATCGCGATGAAGTTTTTACCATTGTGCCGGATGCTTGTTTTAAAATACTTCGTCACTGGTCGGTTATTGACTGGTGTCAATTCGAACCAAATCATCCATACAATAAGGGTAGATGGGATTATACGCAGATCATCAAATTGAAAAATTCAGACGCACCATATTTTGATGATTGTAATGACATGACCTTTTGTACGACCGACGTATATGATTGCAATGGGAAAGCTCCTCTCTACGGCAGCGCCCAGGATGATTGTACACCGGATTCACTGCTCAACTGGCATTGGTGCATCGATTTGAATAATGACGGAGTTGGGCCATATCAGGGTCAATATGACCTATTGGGATACACTCGAAGCGCGGCAGGGTATTATCCGTTCGGCACACATAAAGTATTATGGCGGGTCGAAGATCTTTGTGGAAACTACAACACGTGCTCGTATCTATTTACCGTCGAAGATTGTAAAAAACCAAGTCCGGTTTGTTTGGGTGCCGTTTCCACAGTGGTTATGCCGGCAAGTGGTATGATCGAATTGAATGCCAGACATTTTGATGCCTCCAGTTTTGATAACTGCACGGAAGCAGACGATTTGATTTTCTCGTATTCCACTGATATCACGGAAGTGACACGTGTATTTACATGTAACAATCTAGGAACCAATCAACTTGAAATTTGGGTGACAGATGAAGCAGGTAACCAACAATTTTGTACCTCTTATTTGATTTTAGAGGACAATGACAATGTTTGTCCGGGTTCTCCCATGCCTCTATTAAATGGCAGCGTACTTACAGTCGATGGAGAAGCTATCACAGGTACTGAAGTTCAAATTGAAACCGGAAATATCAATATTAGAAATTTTGCTGAGATTGGAAATGACGGAAATTTTGATTTTGGAAGTTTTGCAGAAATCGAATCGACATCCTTTCCAATGGTGGTTTCCAAAACGGATGATCCGCTTAATGGAGTGAGCGTTTTGGATCTTCTATTACTTCAAAAACACATTCTTCAGCTGAGATCAATTTCTGATCCATATATTCTTGTAGCAGCCGATGTCAATGGAGATCTGGCCGTAGATGCTCGAGATTTGTTGGAAACCAAACTGGTCATGTTGAACCGTCAGCCTTTATTTAGTCAGAACACATCCTGGCTCTATATCGAAGACATTGATGGCATTAACCCTCAATATGCTCAGAAAAACGAATTTGAAGTCATCGCTTCTACTGACGTTCCGGCAAACCTTGAGTTGATCGGTGTCAAAATTGGTGACTTGAATGGAAGCGCCCAACTAGGACTGCAAAGTGGTGATACCCGTTCCACAAAATCAATGCGCATTCCTGATCAGTTCCTCAGCCCACAGGAAGAAATTTTAATTCCTGTGAGTTTCAAAGAAAATGGCAACATATCTGCCGTGCATATTGATCTCGATATTGACGAACAGTATTTGAAAGTTCTTGATGTCCTGGATGCTAATTCAAATTCAATTCCATTTGTATTTGAAGAAGGTAGACTCAGGGTGATTAATATTGAAGCAGAAGCCCTTATACCTGCTCAAAATGCTATCCATATTAAGGCGGAAATGATGAAAGCCGGATGGCTGAGTGAGGCCATTCACGAATCTGAGTTTATCAGTGCGATGGTTGATGAGTACGAAGAAGAGTACAAAACAAAGCTGATATTTGAGGGTGACGCGCACACTTCAACGCAAGATTTGAGTGTACTGATTTTGCCTAATCCATTCAGATCGAGTACAGATCTGGTTGTCAAAAACGAAAACGCCGAAGGTGGCAGTATGGTTATCTTGGATCAAACAGGAAAGGTTGTGATACAGCGAGTTATAGAGAAGGAAGAGCATGTTGTGAGATTCAGAATTCAAGAAGAAATGCTACCCGCAAGTGGACTTTATTGGATCAAAACACAAATTGGAGATCAGGTATCAATAGACAAGCTGATGCTAATCAAATAAACAAATCAAAACGAAGCATCAAAAATGAGGCTTCTGCACTTGCAGAGCCTCATTTTCTTTTGGTATAATTGTTGTGAATAAGATATGTTAAATGAATCTAATAAGTCAAATGTCTACGTATCTTTGCGCCCAATAAAATCAAACCAAAAGAAATGGCAAAAGCTCAGCATATTTTTCTTGTTTTCCTACTGCTTATCCTGAACCATGTTACAGGATTCAGTCAAGTGATTATAAAATATAGCGATGCCACTGGAGACTTGGCGGACAATGTTGTCGTGGATGTAACAGTGGATGGTTTTACTGATGTTCGAAATTTTAATTTTCTTACACACTGGGACGATAATCTTTTAGAGTACGTCTCAATCGACAATGTCAACCCAATCTTTCCTATGGCTGAAATCGATTTTGGCACACCTGACATCACAGGAAAAACAGATCGGGTAATAGCCGCTTTAATTCAATTTGGAACCCCGGTTGAATATTCGCTCGGGCCAAATGACATTCTGTTTTCCATTACATTAAAAGTGATTTCTCCTCTTTGTACTTCATCAGCTGTAGACACATTGGACATTTTACCTAAGAATGAGTTCGTCATTTTTGAAAATGGATCTGAGATAAAAGTGAAACCGGGGAGTTCACCCGGTGAGGTTGACATCAACCCAGGGTGTGGGTCAGGTAATTTGTTGGGCATGGGTAGTGCTGAGGGATTACCGGGTGCCGAAGTGTGTGTTCCATTATATGGAAAGGACTTGACAGATTTAGGAGGCTATAATGGTTTGTTGTTGAATTGGGATCCTACGATTCTGACTTATACGAGAATGATTAATAAAACAGCTAATCAGGGTACACCAATCATCAATGATAATAATGCTGCCACAGGAGAACTACAAATGATCTACAGTTATGTTGGTCCTGGAGGAATCGGACTTTCTTCTGATTCGACAGCTTTGTATTGCCTGTGTTTTACGGTAGTAGGTGAATGTGACGCAAGTGCTCAACTAACGTTGTCAGAGGCCCCAACGTTTGGTATTTTCAATAGTAGTAACGACCCGATAGATCATGATCTTAGTAATGGTGAAATCAGTGTTAACTGCTGCGAAGCTACTGCAACCATCGACCATGTGACATGCGCCGGAGGTAGTGATGGTGGGATTACCCTGACCCCTGCCGGTTGTATGAATATCACCTCAGTGGACTGGAGCAATACGACGCAGACGGGCATAGCAATATCAAATATTGAAAGTGGGAGTTATGATGTAACCATAACCTATAACGGAGGAACGAGTACTCGCGTGATCACAGGACTTGAGGTAGATGAACCCACACCGATTGTATTGACTTCATCATCAATCACGAAGGTTGTGAACGGAGGAGATGGTGCTATCAACATAGAAGTTGAGGGAGGAACACCTGATTATACATTCAATTGGTCGAATAATGCAGCAACGGAAGATTTGACCGGCATTGATGTGGGAGATTACTCCGTTACAGTGACCGATGACAATAATTGTATTGCTGCCTTTGGACCATTCACTGTCGCGACAGCACCTAGCATTTCAGGTGTTGTGACCGATGTGATTTGTTTCGGATCAGCTACAGGGGCAGTTGACATAACCGTCACCGGTGGAAGTATACCCTATAGTTATGCGTGGTCTTGCTCTGGAAATATCGATCCTTCGACAGGAGATATCAGTAATTTATTAAGTGGCATTTGCAGCGTCACCGTAACGGATGCCAACGATTGCGCGACTACAATGTCATTCGAAATTAATGGACCGGCATCCGCTATTGATGCGGTTGCTACAGTAGTTGATGATGTATCAAATGATGGAAATGGATCGATTAGCCTGGTAGTTACAGGCGGCTGGGGCGATTATCATTACACCTGGAGTGATGGAATAAGTACAGATTTTCCGGATGCCGATGCGCTGACCGGTTTGTTTGGAGGAAATTACAGTGTCACCATTACCGATGCGAATGGTTGTGAAGCAGCATTTGGTCCTTTCACAGTTAGTGGATTACATGTTATTGCTACCAATATCGACGCAGTACAGTGCTTTGGTGATAACAGCGGCGCTATAGATATCCTGGTGACCGGAGGTTCCGGAACATACACATATGACTGGTCGTGCAATGGTAATGTCGATGCCAATGGAAACATATCAGGACTTACAGCTGGAACCTGTACGCTAGTTGTCACAGATGTTACAGCCAACCGAACGACTATGGGAACGTTTGAAATTCCCGGACCGTCAGAAGCACTCGTAGTTTCAGTTGAAATGACATGCGCTGAAGACGATGATGGATCATTGGTAGCCACGATCTCCGGTGGAGTTCCCCCCGTTAGCTATGTCTGGAACACCAACCCCGTGCAAACTGGATCTACGGCAACGGGATTATCAGAAGGGGAGTACAGCGTGCTTATCACGGATTCTGCGGGATGCCAGGTCATGAGCATCATGAGTGTTAGAAATTGTGCACGGCTTGATTGTTATACGGCGATGGATGTAATCACGCCGAATGGGGATGGGAAAAATGACCTGTTTATCATTGATTGCGCTGATGACACGAATAATAAATTGAGAATTTTCACAAGATGGGGTCAGGAGGTGATTGAATTTGACAATTATCAAAATGATTGGGATGGTTATGATGAAGGAAGAAACCTCGTGGATGAGGATACATATATGTGGGTACTGGAAGTATTTCCCACAAATGGGAATACCGAATTGTACACTGGTGCAGTGTCAGTGATCTACAAATTAAGATAGAACTACTTCAAAAGAAATGATTAATAATATGAAATATATACTCTGCGCAATTGTATTGGCTTTGGTCGCTATCAGTGGTCGGGTTGACGCTCAGGAAGAGGCTGTTTATACGCAATACTTCCTCAATCCGGCTTGGGTTAACCCTGCATACACCGGATTCAATCAACATCACAATTTGTTTCTGAATTATAGAAACAATTGGGCCAACTTTGAAGGGGCAGCAAGAAATTATTCAGCAAATTATCATGGTGCAGTAACCGACCGGATTGGATTGGGTATCCTGGTGGGTGTTGAATCCATTGGTGAACTTGAAGATTTTAGGGCAGCACTGGCTTATTCATATCGATTTGGTGATAAAAAATGGAAGATGGCACTTGGCCTGAATACCGAATATGAGAGTTATTCACTCAATGGTGGTGTCTTAACAAATCCAAATATCGACCCGACTGATGTGGTCTTGGCAGAAGCGCTGGACGGTATCCAGTTCTTTAACGTTGGGGCGGGATTCTACGGAGAATATGATGATCGTTTACTTGTAGGACTTTCACTACCAAAAATGATCAATGCAAGAATCGACGATATAACGTTTACGGACGATAATAATGAGTTCCTGCAGTACTTCACATTTATGGCGGGTTACCGGATACCGGTGAGTGGGTATGATATAAAACTTGAACCTTCTATATTAATGAAGAGATTGGAAAATGTTGATTTTCAGATGGATGTCAATCTTAAGGCTTTATTTTTGGACGAACAGCTAGTAGGAGGCATCACATATTCCAATGGAACGGGTGATCGGCTTGGATTTTTGATCGGGACACAACTGAAGTCTTTTAGGCTGTATTACAGCTATGATGTGTCTTTTCAGAAGTTTCAGGACTATGCAAATGGCTCGCATGAACTGACAATTGGGTTTAAATGGCCAAGCCGAACAAATAAGATGAATGATTCAAAATGATGAATGTCTAACAATGGCTTTTTTAGATATGTGTGATAATTGTAATATAAAAATTACCACAGGACGGGTACTAGGCCGTAAGAGACTAAGTGTATCTTTGTAGTTGACAGCAGAGTCATTTGGACGCTGTATGTCACTATTGAAATAATAGGACGAAACCAATAGACGAATTGTAATCTCAGTACGCTGATTGATGTAAGCGCCCTCTGCTTGTCAATTTTCTGAGCATTGTGATTTAATTTTTTTTATGAAAACTTTCTGCAATAAGAAGTTATGGCAGGGTTTTTGTAATGTTAGTTATTTGGATAAAAAATTAAAATTTGATAACCAAAACCAGATCTCATGAAACAGACGAATTTGTTTAATTGTCGTCTTAGTATGTGCAGGCCAAGGTTCGCTAAGCCACTCGGATTTACAGTGGTTTGCCTTGCGTTAATGTTCATTCTGGGTACGCAAAGATCGACTGCACAAACCGCGGTGGAGCTCGGAGAGCTCAAAGCCAACGAAGCCATTCAACTTGTTGAAGGTGAAGTGCAGTTTCTCGAGCAGGAAATGAAAAATCCTGTTGGTCCCGTAAAAACGGACAAAAATGACCAAATCATACGCTATTACCGCGATGTGATGAAGTCATTCGCTGATGAGGGTGCTGAAATCCAAGATGCTTTTATGTATGTAGAAAGCACTTACGGTAACAGTCAAGGTGAGCCAGCAGCGTTTGCCACACATCCTTCTAATTCTGTAATGGATCCCGCATCTTCAGATCTTAAAGATCTAAGATTTATCGTGGACCAGCTTGACCCGTCAGACAACAACGACGGCGACATAGTGGCTATTTTCAATTATTGGAGAACTCTTAAAAATCAATAATGATGAGAAGAATTACAATTAAATTATTATCGCTGGCGATCGCTGTGTTCTTTACAGGTCAGGTGTTTGCTGCTGATATCGTACCAACAGCTGGTATGGTTCAAAGTTTTGCTGCAGCAAACGGTGATGTGTTTTACGATCATGGAGGTCCTGGAGGTGATTGCGTGAATACCAGTACTGGTGCTGCGGGTGATTACCTTAACTGTACATGTACGACAACCACCACCATTACTGGTGTGAATTTGTCAGTTACATTTACAACTTTTGCGATCTGGAACCATCCAAGTTTTGATAACATTAAAATTTATGATGGTACGGACAACACTGGAACATTGCTTTGTGATACACAAGCAAATGGTCCTACGGCTGTTTTGTTAAATCTTGCCGGTTTTATGGGGCAGAATCTTCAAACACCGAATTCCGCATTGTATACTAGTGCTACTGGAGCGTTGACTTTCGAGTTTTACTCTTCAGGTGCTATTAATGCGTGTGGATGGTCTGCTGACGTATCAACAGGGGGAGTACCTCCTCCACCTCCTCCACCACCTCAGGCACCTTGTACATTGACATGTCCTCCGGACTTGACTGTGACTGTTGATCCTGATTTGTGTGTAGGTATTGTAAACGTTACTGCTCCACCACCAACTGGTGACTGCGCAGGAGGTATTGCATTATTATCTGCAGCAAATGAAGATTATTCTGTATGGAATGTTTGGACGAACTCGACTGCAAACAACACGACACCAGGTGGATGTGGTGCTGGTAGTGGAGCATTGTTTTCACGACTAGGAACGAATGGATATTGTCAAAATCCACCAGTTGCTCAACCTAACTTTGATGATACTCAATTGGCTATCGATGATGATGAGGCCAATCCAATTGGTTCTATCGGTGAATTCTGTTGGGAATCTCCAGTACTTGATTTGTCAATGGGCGGAATCGCCTTCAACTTTGACTGGCAGTATAGAGATTTAGGTGCCGGCTTCCCATTTGCGGAAGTATATGACGGTACAAGTTGGGTGAATGTATGGAGTGGTGGTAGTTTCAGTTCTGCTGGATCTCAGTCCGTTAACCTTGGTGCTTACAGCAATAGTGACTTCCAGGTTCGTGTATGCCTTGATGATGGTAATTCATGGGGATGGGGTGCTGCTTTTGATAACATCGAAGTTCTTGGAGCTTCAGCTGTGCCAATCGCTACCAATGATTTCGATGGTGGTACTGATTTGATCAATGCTGAATTTCCATTAGGAACAACTACAGTTACTTACACTACATTTGACGCAAGTGGTAATGTAGTATCTTGTAATTTTGATGTAACTGTTCTCGATCCGGGACCATTCTTAACTTGTCCTGGTGACTTCACAGTAACATTGGATCCAGGATTATGTGAGTATTACTATAACTATGTAGTTGACGTTAAAAGTTGTGCCGGCTTAGTTTCCGATACGATTTGTCAGACTGCATATCAGTGGGATAACCTGGATATAGATCCAGCCCTGTCATTGTCATGTTCAGCTCCTCCAACTAGTTATTGGAGAGTCTATGACGTGGCTGACTTAGGACTTGCAGGTGATCCTGCACAAACATTTGAGTTTGTCACTGCATGGTTCAGAAACTCTGGTAACCAAACAGCAGATGCACGTGTATATGATTATACTGGTGGACCTGTAGGTGACGTCCTCGACCTCGCTTTTGCAACAGAAATTGCAAGTGGATCGTTGGCTGTATCAGGTATTATTACCGACAGTGCAAATATACCGGTATCATACTTTGATTATTCACTGTACGAAACGATTCTGGTAGAAGTTGTAACGAATCAGTCATTTACTATGGCTCAAACACTGAGTACGACGACAGAACCTTCATGGTTGTCATCTGCTCCTTGTGGAATCACAACTATGCCACAACGTCCAGGAACCGGCGCATTGGCTGCATTTGCTAACAACTACGCCTTCCTAGCACCATTGTTCTGTTACATAGATCTTGGTGATGCTATCGTACAAGGTGTTCCTTCCGGAGATCCAATTCCAATCGGAACAACAACGTTCGAATACTATTTCGAAGATGTAAACGGTGTAGGAAACTCATGTACATGGGATGTAACTGTTGTTGACTTTCCAGATCCAATTACTGATTTCGCTTGTAATGATGAAGTAAACATCTCTCCTGATGGAGATTGCGAAGTATTAATTACACCTGATATGATTCTCGAAGGAGGACCATACTCATGTTATGATAACTATGTAGTAACGATCACTGACCTTGATGGTAATCCAGTTGCAAATCCTGTAACAGGTGACTACGCAGGTCAAACATTGATCGTTGTTATTACTGATCCGAATTCTGACGCTACTTGTTGGGGATATGCAAATATCGAAGACAAGTTGATTCCAGACTTGGAATGTGGTACATATGAAGCTGGTTGTGATGATGACATTAGTCCTGGATTAGTTTCAGGTGGATCTACGGAAACTTCAACTGATATGACCCCTGGATCAACACTTACAGCAGGTGCTCCTGTTGATCTTGAATTTCCAGTTTCACAACCAGGGACATTTACATCAGTTACTGATGTAAACATTTCTTATGATATCTCGCACACTTGGATAGGAGACGTAAGAGTCGTTATCACTTCTCCAAGCGGTACTTCTATTCGTGTGATTGATAATATTGGACCTGGCGTATTTGGTTGTATTGACGATGACATCGACATTACGATGGATGATCAGGCTACATTGACATATGCAGACCTTGATAATATGTGTGATGGTTCTACACCATACGCAACAGGTACGTATCAACCAGAAAACCCAATGGCCGGCTTTAATGGTGAAGAAGCTAATGGTAACTGGATTGTAACAGTAAGCGACCAGTTTGGTGGCGATGACGGAACATTAAACTTCTTGAATCTAACGATCAATGCAAGTAGTACTTTCGGTATTCCATTACCATTGCCTGCGGACGCTGTAGCAACTCCTAACGGAGATAATTCATATATAGTAACTGGATTCGATCCTTGTGGACCTGTAGATCTGGTTTACAATGATGAAGTAATTGATATTGATTGTACACTTGGTTCTGGTTACACAACCATGGTATTGCGTCATTGGACAGCTACTGATCCTTCTGGCAACTCTACTTCATGTACGGATACTATCCGTCTGAGAGCTGCTACTTTGGGTTCTATAACATTGCCAGCCGACCGTGATAACGTGGATGCACCGGCACTTGAGTGTCATGGCTCTTGGGATAACGGTTGTGACGGTATACCTAACACTGGTGACTATGGTGAGGCTGACAATATTCCTCAACCATGTGAGATCGGTGACGAGGTTAGCGCACTTTGTGATATCTGGGCTAACTATACAGATACTGAATTCTCAATTTGTGGATATTCTAAGAAAATCTTCCGTGAGTGGTACATTTTAGATAAGTGTACAGGTGAATTCACAAATCATACTCAAGTGATTCTGATTCTTGATACAGATCCTCCAGTGATTAACTGTCCTGCACGATATGATATAGGTACTGATCCTTATTCATGTGGTGGAACATGGCAAGTGCCTCCTCCGGATGCATCTGACATATGTTCAGGAATTGCAAGTTGGAGTGTGACTTCAGCTGCCGGAACAGTAATCTATCTTGGTGGTACGTATACGATCACAGGATTACCTGAAGGATGTACTGAAGTTACTTACACCGTCTATGACGGATGTGGAAATGAAGCTTACTGCACAACTGAAGTATGTGTAGTTGATGAAATTAATCCAGTAGCTATTTGTGATTTGAATACACAAGTAAGCTTAGGAACAGACGGACGCGCCAGAATTTATGCTGAAACGTTCGATGATGGAAGTTATGACAACTGTGGAATCAAGAAGATTGAAGTTCGTAGAACATCATTCAACTCTTGTTGGAATACGTTCGCTGGACCATACGTTGAATTCTGTTGTGATGATATCGCAAACAGTCCAATAGAGGTTGAGTTGATCGTAACTGATTACGCAGACAATGTGAACAGATGTTGGGTGAATGTCCTCGTTGAAGATAAATTGAATCCAGTGATTGTATGTCCTCCGGATATTACAGTAAGCTGTGATTACAAATTTGACTTGAACAATCTTCATGACAACTTCGGTCGCGTGGTAGTACCACAAAACGGAGAAGTAAGAGGTGACATTTACATTGACGATATCCACTATCAGGAAGATTGTCTTGGTTGGGTATATCAAGGAACACAGCATGTAGGACAAGATGGATATGCTGTAGACAATTGTAATGTTACAGTAACAGATATTGCGAATGTAAATCTGACATGTGGAAAAGGTGTAATTACACGCATATTCACAGCAACAGATGACGGTGGAAGAACTGCAAGTTGTATCCAGCGTATTACAATCGTAGACTGTGATCCATTCTACATAGCAGATACAGATAGTCGCTGTAGAGATCGAGGTGGAGTCTACACAACTACAGATGACGTTGAATGGCCATGTGATGTGACCTTAGACGGATGTAGTGGTGCACAGACAAATCCTGATTACACAGGACGACCAGATTATGAAGATGACAAGTGTAGCTTAATAGCAGACACATTTGTTGATGAAGTATTCACAATTGTGGATGATGCATGCTTCAAGATCTTACGTCACTGGAGTATCATTGACTGGTGTCAGGAAGATCCAAGCACTGGCTTACCATTGAGATGGGATTACACACAAGTAATCAAAGTAATTGATGAAGAAGGACCGATTGTAACTCCTGCAGATCCTGGATGTGATGAAAACGCAACGGATTGTGGAGGAAATGTAAATCTAGCTCCTGAAGTTGAAGATTGTACACCGGCACACTTGTTAGTATACTGGTGGAGAATTGATATAGGAAATGATGGACTCGGCCCACTACCAGGAGGCTTTGATTTCGAAGGAACGACTTCAGATCCAAGTGGTGTATATCCATATGGCACACACAGAATCTTGTGGGTGATCGAGGATATGTGTGGAAACAGATCGACTACTGAATACACATTCGATGTAGAAGATTGTAAAAAACCAAGTCCGGTATGTATCAACGGATTGAGCAGTGTAGTTATGCCATCAAGTGGTCAGATCACAGTATGGGCAGTAGATTTCGATGCAAGTAGCTTCGATAACTGCGACAATGATCTTGATTTCAGAATTTGGTACGATTACATGGATTCAACAAGTTATCCTGATCAGTCAATTGATTGGCAATTGCCGACTGCAGGTTCAAGTGGAGCTGATGTATTGTTCTACTTACCTTCAGGTGCTGTCTTCTATTGTGAAGCACTTGGAAACGGACAATCTCGCACATTCACAGTACGTATCTACGTTGTAGATGATGCTGGAAACTGGGATTACTGTACAACAAACATCACCATCGACGACAACGATGATGTATGTCCAGATGGTGACCCACTGCACATTGCAGGTGGATACACAAATGAAGAAGGTGAAACTGTTGACAATGTCATGACAGAATTGACAGGAGGTCACTTGAATCAAGTATTGCGTAACCAAATGGTTGATGACAATGGAGAATTTGCTTACATCGTATCTGAAGGTTACAACTGGAACGTAACTGGTGAGAAAGATGATGCATACCTCAACGGTGTAACAGCTCAGGATTTGAGTTTGATACAACGTCACATTGCCGGTATCGACTACTTGAACAGCAACTACAAATTAGTAGCCGCTGATGCCAATGCTGATACGGATCTTGATATCAGAGATGTATTGGATCTTAGAAAATTGTTATTAGGAATCTATGATGAGTTGCCAAACAACAAATCATGGAGAACTATAGATGCTGACTATACATTCCCAGGTATTACGAATAACTCGTTACCAACAGATGTATACGATCAGGAAATGATTAGTTACCAGGCTGTAGCTCAAAACATGCTCAACACAGACTTCATCGGTGTGAAAGTTGGTGATGTTGATGGCGATGCTACTCCAAACAGTTTTGTAGAAGGTGAAGAAAGAGGTGGCAACAAAGCGTTGACATTCTCTACACTCGATGCAACATTTGCTGAAGGAGATGTAGTTACAGTTAACTTTACTGCAGAGAACTTCAATGAAGTGTCAGCATACCAATTCACATTTGGATTTGACCAAAGTGTACTTGAGTTTGTTGGATCTACTGCAGGCGCATTGAATGTAACAGAAGGAAACTTCGGAACACAGTATGCAGACAGAGGAATCGTGACTACCGTATGGTACGCGGCTACTGCACAGTCTGTAAACAATGACGAAGTATTGTTCACGTTGACATTCAGAGCGAATGGAGCCGGTAACTTGAGCAGTGTGATCAATGTTGGTTCAACAATCACAGATGCTATTGCATTTAGCAATGAGACTGGTAAAACAGATGTTGATCTTCAGTTTAACACGGAAAGTGGAGAAGTTGTAGGCGATGCATTTGCATTGTTCCAAAATACACCTAACCCATTTGCAGATGTAACTACGATTGGTTATGTCTTACCTGAAGCTGCTGAAGTCACTCTGACAGTTTATGATATGAGTGGAAGAGTAATGAATTCAGCTGTTGTAGATGGTGCCAAAGGCATCAATCATTTCGAACTTAACCGTTCTGAAATTCCAGCGGCAGGCGTTCTTTACTATCAAGTGGAAACAGATGGCTATTCAGCGACCAAGAAGATGGTTGTTGTAGAGTAATCTGATAAACTGTAAACAAAAAAGCCCCGTTCCATTCATTTGGAACGGGGCTTTTTTATTGGGGATGATAGAACGAAATCTTCGTGGATTGCTCTTTTCATCTTAAGTCATTCTATCAAAGGGAAACAACTCAATATGGACAATTTCGTATGAGAAATGTTAAAGTTCATAAAACATATTACAAAAAATTGTAATATTTAAT
Organism: Saprospiraceae bacterium; assembly: GCA_965249735.1. Taxonomy (GTDB): domain Bacteria; phylum Bacteroidota; class Bacteroidia; order Chitinophagales; family Saprospiraceae; genus JANQSS01. The sequence continues at coordinate 461,695 of CBDFMS010000024.1, forward strand.
TATATTTGCCTCAGTTAATTCCCAACAAGACAGTGGGCGTAGGATTCTTAACCAACTAAAAGAAAGCTATGCTTACACGATTTACTCCCTTAATGTTATTGGCTATGCTCATCTGGCCAATATCCACCTTACTTGCTAAGACTGGAGATGCAGATGTGTTATTTCATATCGAATGTCCATCCGATGTTACACTCGATTGCGACGATGAAATATGGGACTTGAGTGGTTATGGCTGGGCATATGTGCACGGATATGGGGCACCTGTTCCAGCTTCCGACCCGGTAGTGAGTTATCATTTGAATAGTTGTAACACGGGCTATATCACAAGGACGTGGACGGCCTATGATTATCAAAACAACCCGCACAGTTGTACACAACACATCTACGTAGGACAAGATGGAGGCTTTGATGAATCGAATATTCACTGGCCACCGCATTATATGACAGAGGATTGCAATGCTCAGTTGGATCCTGACGATCTGCCTTATCCCCACAATTATCCGACCTATGATGACCTGGATTGTTCTATGATCATGATTGGCTATGATGATCTGGTTTTCAATTTTGGTGGAGGTTGTAAGAAGATATTGAGAACATGGTCAGTCTTAAATTGGTGTGCCTATAATCCCAACGACCCGTATGCGGGAGGACGATGGGATCATACTCAGATTATAAAAATTAAGCCAAATGGTGGAATTGTTCTTTCATGTCCACAAGACATCGAGACTTCAGCCGGAGAAAATTGTTCTGGAACCTATGTAAATGTCCCGGGTGTCACTGGTGGAGGCGCTTGTGGCTCTTCATTAAGCGTGACGAATAATTCACCGTACGCCGCCTCAAATGGGGGTGACGCCAGTGGATATTATCCTTTTGGAACAACCTGGATCACGTATACTGCGGAGGATGCTTGTGGAAATTGGGAAAGTTGTCAGATGAAAATTGTCATTAAAGACATGAAAAAACCCACGCCGATATGTTATGATGGATTATCCACTACGCTCATGATGAATGAGGATGGCTATTATATGGATCTGGACGCCGAGTGGTTCAACAAAGGAAGTTTTGATAATTGTACACCAGACCATCTGTTGAGATTTCGCATCGAACCTTCACGATTTACTTGTGATCAGCTTGGTCTTCAGGAAGTTCGGGTATATGTTAAGGATTTAGATGGAAATGAGCAGTACTGTAGGACGCATGTACTTATCCAGGATAACATGAATATGTGTCCTCCAATTGATACAACGTCGTTCTCATTGTCAGGCGCATTGCAAACTATCCATGGATTGCCAATGCCGGGAATTGAATTGGAATTGATGCAAGATGTATCCATGATAGAGCAAACCTCAAGTGATCAGACCGGGCAATTCGCGTTTGACCAAGTGATGAATAGCCTTGATTACATGATCATGCCTAGAGGAAATGATGATTTCACATACGGACTATCAACATTTGATTTATTGAAACTGGCTAAACACGTGCATGGAGTAAAATTGGTAGAGTCCGATGGTGAATTGTTGGCAGCGGATGTCGATCAGGATGGAGAATTGAATGTACGTGACGTGCTGGCATTAAGAAACCTGTTATTGAACCGCACAAGCACACTGCCTAATGATAAAGCATGGAGATTCATACCCACTGAACTACTTGATTCCGGTGATAATCCATTAGAAATGGACATTGAGGAGTATTGGAGCATGGAAGAACTAAATGAAAATTATGAGGATATTGATTTTACGGTAATAAAAATAGGAGACATAAATGGAAGTGCTCAGAACATAGGAACTACAGAAGAAAGATCAAAGAAGGCTGAGATAGTTTTTGAAGTTGTCCAAAATCAGAATAGACTTGATTTTGTGTCTACAAAAGCCTTGTCAGTGAGTGGCCTCCAGTTGCAGTTGAATATCGGGTCAAAGCATGTTGATCAATTTATTCCCGGCACGCTCGATATAACGAATTCAGACGTTCGGATGCTGAATAAGATGAGCCTGGTCAGTTTTATACGTATTGAAGAAGATGCTTCAATCGGTGTGGGCGATATCTTGTTTTCTCTTTCTTTGAAGCAAGAGCAACAACAGCATACAATTGAACTACTTGAAGAGCTATTGATGCCTGAATTGTACTCTTCGGGTGATGTGATTTATACAGTTAAGTTAGGTCAGCAGTCAGAGGATGAAATTCCCGCTTCACTAGCACAAGCTGCTATGATTACGGTATATCCAAATCCAGCCAAATCTGAGGCACCAATACATATTGTATGTCATGATAAGTCTATTCGCAAAGTGACGCTTTACGATGGTCAAGGACAGGTTCGCCTGACTCAAGATCGTATGAATCTGCACGAGGTGGATATCAATTCAAGTGACTTGGCTCCTGGTTTGTATTTGATACATGTGGAAACAACTGAAGGTCAAGTGCAACTTGAGAAGGTCGTTATTAATTAATAGAATCGAATAGCCAGAATCTAAATAATGGTTCTGGTTATTTTTTACAATAACATATTATAATAATATTTTATATATAAAATATTAAATTATAACTAAAAACAAATAACAAAAATTACACATATAAAACCATTCAGAATACTCTATAGTATTCGATCATTCAAATTATTTACCATGAGAAGAAGTATTCAAACAACCCTACTCTTTCTTGCAATGTTGATCCCCCTGGTCGGTTTTTCCGAATCAGGTGAATCGAACGAACACTTAAAAAAAGAGAGTTATGACAATGCGCCAATGTATTGTCACAGCGGTATCCAGGTATCCGTTAATGAACTTGGATTTGCCGTTATATTGCCGCAAATGTTATTAGCGGAAATATTTCCCAATTATGACAATTTCATTGTTGAAATTGTCGATCCACCTATGTTCATAGACACAGTCACATGTGAACAGGTCGGGATGACGATAGATGTTATGGTGACAGACACAACGACAGGCAATTCCTGTTGGTCTCAAGTCACTGTAGAAGATAAGTTAAAACCCGTAATTGAATGTGATACGATGATATTACCGTGCATCATTGATCCATTCGATCTACCTGATTCAGTACAACCATCATTCCTATATGATAATTGTACACCTTCAGATAGCCTTGATTTATCATTTAGTCAGTCGACGATGACATTAAATTGCATGGTTAGTCCATTTATATATGTGTTCAAAATTGTACGCGTATGGACGGTAACGGACGAATCCGGTAACAGCAGCTCTTGTACACAAGTGATCTTGTTCAAAAAAGGTACGCTGGATGAATTAGATTTCCCGCCGGATATCACGTTAAGTTGTCCGGTTACCGACATTAGTGAGGACGTCACTGGTGAACCTACAATTGACGGCCAACCTCTGGAAAGTCTATGCATGCTAGTGTACATTGCAGAGGATAATGTTCTTCCACATTGTGGTAATTCATCTTTGGTGGAGCGAAAATTTACGGCAATGGATTGGTGTACGGGCATGATGAAAATGCACACGCAGAAAATCCATATTGTAGATACAATCCCACCGACGATCTACTGCCCTGATAATGACACCATCAATGCCACAGCGAATTGTCAGGCCGATTATACGATACCAGATATTATAGCGACCGATGAATGTGCCAATGATTCAACGCTTGTATTTTATTATAAGGTAAATGGTGCCTTCACCTCGAATCCTATAACAGGGTTGGATACAGGGACACATGAAATAAAAGTTTTGGTAAGAGACCCATGTTGGAATGTTGATTCATGTAAGTACTACGTGACGGTTGTTGACAACGAACCGCCAATATTATTTTGTGATTCAACGACAGTAACCTTAGACTCCAATGGAATGATTACGATTTCTTACAACTATTTTGTAGGAAATTGGTACAGTGACAATTGCGAAATTGTCGACACCATGATCCGGCGTGTTGACACGGATTGCGGCGATCCGGCGGATCAAATCTTCGGTGATTCGATTAAATTCTGTTGTAATGATGCAGATCAGGTTATCATGCTTGCGATCAAAGTGACAGATTCATATGGAAATATAGGTATCTGCATGTTTAATATCACCGTCCTGGATCCGTTTGGGCCAGTCTTGCAATGTCCTCCGGATATGACTGTAAATTGTAATGATGTCGACAGTACTGATTTCGGCACCGTGACCGTTACTGCAGGATGTCCATTTTTACTGGATTCCACAATCGTGCCCCTTATTGATGATTGCGGAAGAGGTACGATTGAACGAACATACCTGGCACTGAGCCCGCAAGGCATGGTCGTTCAATGTACACAAACAATCACCGTGGTAAATCCTTACGATTTTACAAATGATAGTTTGATGTTCCCACAGGATACTTTGATAACGGCTTGTAACCCGGATACCTCGACCACTGCGCTTGGTGAACCTGTGATTCTCGATAACTTTTGTGGGAATATAACGGTGGTTCATAATGATTCTATCCCGAACCCTGATAGTGCATGTCTTGTCATTTATCGAATATGGGAAGTATTCAATGCTTGTGATAGTTTAGCGATGTTTGATAGTATTCAGGTAATCGAAATTAAAAATGCTTCGCCACCGGAAATCACCGCACCACCAAATGGAACTTACTATGTAGGGGCAAATTGTGATGTTCAGGTAGACTTGCCACCTGTCGTGGTAGGTGATTGTTCGACTGACATCACGGTGACCAACAATTTCAATAGTCAGGGAGGAGACATCGATACGATTTTACCTCCGGGTATCTACCCCATTACCTTTACCGCTACAAATGCCTGCAATCTTTCGGCAAATGATCTGACGGTGATTACGGTATTAGATCAAACACCACCGGTCATTATGTGTCCCGGTGCTGTAATATTGGATTGTCCGGCGGACACCTCAGTAGGAATGACTGGAATGGCCACTGCTACCGACAATTGTACTCCACCACCAACAATTACTTATAGTGATGCGGTTACTCCGGGAGCATGTCCGAATACCTACACAGTAGTCAGAACGTGGGTCGCCGTCGATGCCCATATGAACTCAGCCAGCTGTGAACAAAATATCATTGTGATCGATAATACGCCACCGGTCATTAGTTGCCCGGGAAGTATCACATTGAACTGTCCTGCAGATACATCACCTGTCGTTACAGGCATGGCCACTGCAACAGAAGAATGCAATGATCCGGCAACGATCACTTATTCTGACGTTGTAACTCCTGGAGGTTGTCCGAATACGTTTTCTATTATTCGGACCTGGACGGCCACTGACGCCTGCAATAATTCTGCATCTTGCCAGCAATCGATCATCGTTCAGGATGACACCGACCCGATCATTTCATGTCCTGGTAATATGACATTGAATTGTCCGGCGGATACATCAGTCGGAGTAACAGGAGTAGCAACAGCCACTGAGGAATGCAATGCACCGCCAATCATTACATACAGCGATTCGGTTATAGCGGGGCCTTGTCCAAATACGTTTACGGTCATGCGAGAGTGGGTAGCTTCAGATGTCTGTGGGAATTCATCAAGCTGTACCCAAATACTGAATGTGATCGATAATACAAATCCGATCATTTCATGTCCGGGCAATATGACATTGAACTGTCCGGCGGACACAACTACTGCTATGACTGGGGTCGCTACTGCTACAGATGAGTGTAATAATCCACCGGCGATATCCTATAGTGATGCTGTGACACCTGGAATGTGTCCAAATACCTTCACAGTTAATCGGACATGGACAGCAACAGATGCTTGTAACAATGTATCGATTTGCGTCCAGGTAATTACTGTCATTGATAACACCAATCCTATCATTGTATGCCCAGGGAATTTAACACTGGATTGTCCGGCAGATACATCCGTAGCACAAACCGGAATGGCAAGTGCGACTGATGAATGTAATAATCCTCCACTTATAACCTATGCGGATACCGTTACACCAGGTGGATGTCCAAATACATTTACCTTAAATCGAACCTGGAAAGCAGAAGACGCATGCGGAAATATGGCGACGTGCGTACAGGTCATTATTGTCGAGGATAATACACAACCATTGATTTCTTGTCCTGCCAACATGACCCTGGAATGTCCTGCAGATACCTCTGTCGCTATGACAGGAAGTGCCACAGCCACGGACGAGTGCAATAATCCTCCTGTAATAACTTACAACGACGTAGTGATACCCGGTGGATGTCCAAACACGTTCACTGTTAATCGAACCTGGACGGCAACAGATGCCTGTTCTAATACAGCATCTTGTGTTCAAATTATTACGGTACAAGATGATACGGACCCTGTCATCATGTGTCCCGGGAATGAAACACTAAATTGTCCTGCTGACACTTCTCCCGCTAATACAGGGATAGCAACAGCAACAGAAGATTGTAATGCTCCGGCTGCAATTGCTTATTCAGACTCGATCGTGCCGGGGAACTGTCCAAATACATTCACCATTATCAGAACATGGTCAGCAACAGATTCATGTAATAATACATCCACTTGTGAACAAATAATTAATGTGGTTGATGATACTGATCCGGTCATTTCATGTCCGGGAAATATGACATTGAATTGTCCGGCGGACACATCTGTCGCCACTACTGGAAGTGCCACTGCAACCGAAGAATGCAATAGTCCTGCTGTTATTACCTACAGTGATTTAGTGATCCTGGGCGGTTGCCCAAATACATTTACTGTTGAGCGAACCTGGGTAGCGACTGATGCATGTGGAAACTCTTCATCTTGTATACAGACATTACTGGTGATTGATAATACAAATCCGATCATTTCATGTCCTGGAAATGTTACACTGAATTGTCCGGCTGATACTTCCATTGCAATGACAGGAAGCGCCACAGCTACTGATGAGTGCAATAATCCACCTGCGATAACTTACAATGATGTAGTAACACCTGGAATGTGTCCAAACACCTTCACGGTCAGTCGGACATGGACTGCACTTGACGCCTGTGGAAACAGTGCCAGTTGTGTCCAAACCATCAGTGTGATTGACAATACTAATCCAATCATTTCGTGTCCGGGGAATTTAACTCTGGATTGTCCGGCAGATACTTCCGTGGCACAAACCGGAATAGCAAGTGCGACCGATGAATGTAATAATCCTCCGCTTATAACCTATGCGGATACGGTTACACCAGGTGGATGTCCAAATACATTTACCTTAAATCGAACTTGGAAAGCAGAAGATGCATGCGGAAATATAGCGACATGCGTCCAGGTCATTGTTGTGGAGGATAATACACCACCATTGATTTCTTGTCCTGGTAACATGACCCTTGAATGTCCTGCAGATACATCTGTTGCCAGTACAGGAAGTGCTACAGCCACGGACGAGTGCAATAATCCTCCTGTAATAACTTACAGCGATATGGTCATACCTGGCGGATGTTCAGGCACATTCACCATTAATCGAACCTGGACAGCGACCGATGCTTGTTCTAACACAGCGACTTGTGTCCAAATCATAACTGTACAAGATGAAACTGATCCAGTTATATCGTGCCCTGTAAATGTAACGTTGGATTGTCCAGCAGATACTACTCCTGCAGGTGCCGGCATGGCAACAGCTACGGATTTATGCACAAATGCAACTATTACTTATTCAGACGTCGTGACACAGGGGTCCTGTCCCAACAACTTCAGTGTCGTAAGAACATGGATTGCGACGGATCCATGTGGTAATAGTGATACATGTACGCAAAACATTATTGTTCAGGATACTACTGCACCTGTGATCACGTGTCCGGGTGATGTCACTGTAAATTGTGATGCGGATACCATGCCATCAATGACGGGTATACCAACGGCCACTGATGGTTGTAATAATCTGGGAATAACGTTAACCTATTCCGATGTCATTTTACCGGGTTCGGGTAATGTGTTATTTATTATCGTAAGGACCTGGACGGCAACGGATGAATGTGGAAATACAGATGATTGTGATCAGATGATTATAGTCCTGGACGCAAATGCCCCTTCATTGACCTGCCCTGATGACATTACGGTCTACCTGACGCAGGATTCGTGTCAGATATTCGTCAATGTTCCGGAACCCGATGTGTCAGATGTTTGTGGTGGAGATGTGACCGTGACCAATGATGGAAATGGTGATGATCTCCTGGATGCCAGTGGTATTTATCCGAAAGGCATCACGACGATCACTTATACAGCGGAAGATGGCGTTGGAAATGACACCATGTGCCAAATGACAATTACGGTGTTGGACACAATTTCTCCTGAAATCATGTGCCCGGCGACTGATTCAATTGATTGCGACCAGAATCCTATTCCTTTGAGTCAATTCGGGACTCCGACATTCGATGATAATTGCCCGGGGGCCACATTGATTGTGATGGATTCTGTATTCACTATCAATGATTGTGGTGTGGGTACCATCGACAGGATATTTGTTGTCGAAGATGCTGAAGGTAACACGGCCACTTGTACACAAACCATCATGGTACAAGGCAACTCCATGTTGGATTCACTGGACTTCACCTGGCCGGTTGATACAGTGACGAGCTATGCGTGTCTTGACATTACGGAGTTACCATTGCCTCTGCCCACAGTTAATTCAAACTTAACTACATGTAACCCAATAGGGATTGATTCTACCGTAACTGCCATAATACCGGCAACTTATGGATGTATGACATTTGTCGTCGATTATATTGTGACGGACAGTTGCAATTTTAATGCGAATACCGGTGCCGGTCAATGGACCTTCAGCCAACTTGTTGGAATATTTGATACCATTGCACCTGTTATCGACTCGATAACTGCTGCCGGGCCATTCTTCGCTGACTCACTTTGTATGGCTATGATAACCTTTGACTTAGTCACAGCAAATGATAATTGTAACGATGTCATTATAACGAACAATTCTCCATTCGCTTTGGATGGAGGCGCAGATGCAAGTGGTACGTATCCCGGCGGAACTACAACATTTACTTTTTTCGCTACGGATATTTGCGGAAATGTAGATTCTTTTGATCTATCGGTTTTTGTTGCAGATACGACTCCACCTGAACTTGTCTGTCTAAAAAATGAGTATACCATACAGGATGATGGAGATGTGAACATCAATGTTGATACGGTAATCACCAGCGTTACAGACAATTGTCCGGAAATCATGTTAACCTATGATCTGAACGACCTTGCTGATACGATCCGAACCTATGATTGCGACTCTGTTGGCATGATATTTTTTGTTTGGGTGTATGCCATCGATGCGTCTGGAAATGTCGATAGTTGCATATCTGAAATTGGCATTAGCGACATATTTGGGTTTTGTGACTCTTCATCTAGCATAACAATAGGTGGAAATGTGGCTACGTCGTTATTTGATCCTGTCACCGATGTACAGTTGTCTATGATGATGAATAACCACATGGAACTGGATATGTCAGACATTGAAGGAGATTTCATATTTGAAAATGTACCATCGAATGTGATTCACCGAGTGGATGCGGAAAAAAGTGACCCCTATCTGAATGGCCTCACAGCGTACGATCTGTCCATTTTATTCAGACATATTGCTGGCATAGAGGAATTAACAGACCCTTATCTGTATTACGCGGCTGATGTTACCGGAGATCAGATCATAGATATAAGGGATGTATTAGAATTGAGGAAGTTATTGCTGGGTATTCAGGGAGACCTACCTGTATCAAGCTGGACCTTTTATGACGCCCACTATGATTTGGACGGCGCCACAAATCCCTTCTACTACAATGTACCCGATCACGTGATGGTATATCACAATCAGATGGATATGATGGATGCTGATTTTATTGGTGTGAAGACGGGAGATTTAGACTACTCAGCGGAAACAGGACTCATAGGTGCAGATGAACGTAAGGGCCTAAAAGCACAAATCATATTGGGTCTTCCGGAAATGAATCAAGAGCGTTATGCGCTCATACCGGTGTTTGTGGACGCTCCTGGGTCACTGCAAGGTGGTCAGGTCGAAATCGAACTCGATTCACGACATGTACTAGAGGCAGTGATTCCAAACTCAGATCTCCAACTTGAAAGCAGTGAGATCAATTTCAACCATGATGGAGCTAACAGTGTTCGCTTTGTTTGGGTTGCGGAAGAAGAGGTTCAGGATTACAGTAAGCCACTATGTTGGATTAAAGTCCGTAAAGAAGGCGAATTAGGAAGTTCTTCATGGAGCATTAACTCGACCTTTCATAATGAAATGTTCGATGTTGCAGGCAACAAAATGGGAGCTGAGCTCCGGTTTATAGCTGATGAGATTCAGTCTGAAAACGGTGACGCGAGCTTCGCACTGATGCAAAATGTTCCTAACCCATTTGATAATTCTACGTTAATCCAATTTGTCCTTCCTGAAAAGTCGGCCTTTGAACTCATCATATTCGATACCCATGGTGCCCGGATCCATTCTATAAAAGGACAAGGGGCGAGCGGATTGAATGGCGTTGAGATCGACGAACATAATCTTAATGGAAAGACTGGCTTGATGTATTATCAACTGAGTACGGGCAATAACCAGGCTGTTAAAAAGATGATCATTAAAGATTAGTCAACGAGCAAAAGTTGACATAAAGTAGTAGGGATTGATAAATCTTGAATGGTTACCCCGAAGTTTGAATGGAACTTCGGGGTTTTTCATTGAGGAAATCAAACAAATCTTTAAATTTATTTATCTATAAAATACTGATTAAGAAGAATATATATACTATAAATTTTTGTAATTTAAAAAATACCACGAGCAATAATACTACACATATAAATGAATTGTAATATATTTGCTCCTGTCAACTGGTTAATTAACCACTAATCGGTGACACCAACCACAACCTTCCAAATAGAATGCCATTGCAAATGGCAGCAAAATTTTCCTACCAACCAATAGGTGTTTTCTTTTTTGTCCTACGTGTAATTCATTCCGAAAGAGGAAGAATCATTCATTAAGGCGCATTAAGAATAACATTCTATCTCTTACGACTACCAACTCGTAATAGCATTCAGAGATCTACACTGATACGGTTTCCCGTGTCCCGAATAGTGGCGTATTGCCTCTAATTCACTGATTATTAATTTATTACATCACGAGTTAAAATTCAGATCTCATGACGAATTCGAGACTAACATCTTTTTCAAAAGAAGGAATGAAAAGAATTCTGGGATCATCTGTCCCAATAATTGTATTCTTACTTTCTATATTCTGTGTACAACAGAATACCTGGGCTCAAACGTGTGCGCCCGTATGCAAGCACCTTAATATTTCTCTAGACCAAAATTGCGAAGCCACGGTATTAATTGGCAGCGTTTTGGACTCTTCTGGCTGTGTCAATGGTGATTTCACTATTCAGCTGGAATACACCGATGGAACTCCGGTTCCCACTTCACCCGTACTGCATCGTACGGAGTTAGGAACTATTGTTGCAGTAATAACAGATACGATCAGTGGTAATTCATGCTGGTCTTTTCTCACAGTTGAGGATAAATTAGGACCTTCTATTGACTGCAGCAATGATACATTCAGCTGTTTTGAATTACCTAATTATCCTCCACCAATTGTTTCTGACAACTGCTTTAATCCTAATGAAATTTCTTTGGAAATAATTGGGATGACACCGCCCGTTAACTATGGTTGTAACAGTGAGGACTTTATAAGTTATCAAGTTATAACTTGGCAAGCAACCGATGGTTCGGGTATGACAGCTCAATGCGATCAGACTGTCTATATCGAACGAATTGATACGTCCCTCATAGCGTTTCCTGACCATCACTTAGAGATTAACAACACGGCTCTGTCTTGTGACATCAACTACGACCTCGACAGCAATGGTGTTCTTGATTGGGAACTAACAGGTTATCCAACATATGATGGATATCCACTGTATCCCGGCGTATATCCTGATTGTAATTTGACTGTCTTATTTCAGGATACCGATTTTGGAACCGTCGATTGCAAACATAAAATAATGCGATTGTGGACTGTACGAGAGTGGTATTGTACATATGAACTCGAATTGTCAGTCCCGCAATTAATCGAAATAGTTGATACCACCAATCCGGTCATTGTTTGTCCTGGTGATTTGACAGTCACAACGACACCTGGTGACTGCGATGCACAGGTATACTTGCCTGATGCCGATGCAACAGATAACTGCTCCGCAATTGAAGGGTATGATGTAAACATATACGACAATACTGGAGCATTGTATGCATATCTACCTTCAAACGGAGGACTAGTCAGTCTTCCTGTAGGTCATTATCGTGCGCTTTATACGGTATTCGACGAATGTTGGAATACGGACACATGTTCGATTTGGGTTGATGTCGTGGATGACACACCGCCGATTGCTATTTGCGATCAGCATACCGTCGTTTCACTAACCAATAATGGAAAAGCACGTGCTCCGGCACATGTTTTTGATGATGGTAGTTGGGATGAGTGTGGTATTGATCGATTTGAAGTTGCCCGTATGTTCCCTGCTTGTGGGTATAACACGGCATTCCATGACTTTATTGAATTTAGCTGTTGTGACATCGGACCTGATCCAGTCATGGTTGTATTCCGCGTTTGGGACAAAGCAAATAATTACAATGATTGCATGGTTGAGGCCATCATACAGGATAAAATTGCTCCTATTATCGTATGTCCTCCAGATATTACGATAAGCTGCACCTTCCCATACAATCTCGGAGATCTTGATGCTTCATTTGGAAAGGTTGTAGCGCTCGATAGCTTCAATCAACTCAATCATCCATTATTGGATCCCCGAGATGATATCATCATTGATGACCCCGACAATCCTCCATACAACGGACCGGTTAACTGGGGAAAAGACGGCTATGCAGTTGGCTCTTGTGGTGTGACTATTGCTGATACATTCACGACATACTTGAATCAATGTGGTACAGGATACATCCGAAGAATATTTACGGTTACGAATTCAAGTGGAATGCAAAGAAGTTGTTACCAATATATTTATGTCGAAGATTTCACGCCGTTCAATTATCAAACAATTGATTGGCCGGATGACATAACCGTTACAGGAGGTTGCGGTGGTGATGTAGATCCATCAAATACAGGAGTACCTACATTTGACTATGCTGATTGTGAGTTGGTTGGCATTTCTGATCCGGTGGACTGGGTCTTCAATTTCAATGATCCGGATAATCCAGCCTGTTTCAAAATATTAAGAACATGGAAGGTCATCGACTGGTGTAACTACAATGATTTGACCGGCGAAGGAATATGGGATGACACTCAGATTATCAAGGTCATCAATACTGGTGGCCCGGATATAACTGGATGTGATGACGTATCCGTCTGTTCTCAAGATCCTGATTGCGTCAGTACGCATGTTGATGTCAGTATATCGGCTTCTGATGACTGTACAGATTTTAGCCTTTTAAGATTTTCATACGCTATCGATTTTGATAACAATGGAAGTTTTGATGTAACAAATCAAGGAAATCCATATGCTGATTTTGACAATGAGCAAAATGAAGCCAGCGGTACATATCCAATAGGAACTCACCGCATACTTTGGGCAGTACGAGATGGTTGTGGAAATGAATCTACATGTGAATCCATGATTCGCGTAATTAATTGCAAACCACCTTCACCATACTGCTACAACGGACTAGCAGCAGAACTGATGCCGATGGACCGCAATGGCGATGGGACTTTTGATTGGGCTGAATTAGAGCTTTGGGCATCGGATTTCGATGCTGGAAGTTACCATACGTGCTATGACGCTGAAGACCTTGTATTATCTTTTTCATCAGACACATCACACAAGTCAATTTTGTTCACTTGTGATAGTCTAGGTAAACGATATGTGGAATTGTGGGTTACCTCACCAAATGGTATACAAGCCCGTTGTATTGCTTTCGTGGACATCCAGGATAACAATCAAGTTTGTCCTCCAGGATCAGGAAGTGATTCATTAAGTGGAAATATCAGCGGTAAAGTTGTTACCGAAATGGGTGAAGAAATGTATGAAACACTCATTCAGCTTACAGGTAGTGATGAATTTGAGATGACGAACCTGGCAGGACAATATGCCTTCCTGAATATGCCTTATGGTGGAAGTTATCAGCTCGATCCAGATCGGGATGATCACTATCTGAATGGTGTAACGGCACATGACTTATCACTTATTCAGAGACACATTGCGAGTGTAGATGAATTGAATTCTGCTTACAAGCACTTTGCAGCTGATGCGAATAATGATGACGAAGTGGATATACGTGACGTACTTGACTTACGAAAACTACTACTTGGAATCTATGATGAATTACCGAATCATGATTCATGGATGTTCCTTGATGCAACATGTTCATTTGGTCCGGGGAATCCGTTGACACAGCCATGTGGCGAGGTGTACGACATACCGGTATTTGATCAGGATATGACAGTTGACTTCATCGGAATAAAAATTGGAGATGTCGATGAAGATGCAGAGGTTAACCTGGATGAGGGTGATACCAGAAGAAGTCGACACATTGACCTGGTGACAATGGATATTTTCCTACAAGAAGGAAATCGATATGAAATCCCTGTTAGAGTATCAGGAGATGCAAGCTTACATGCTATTCAACTTACCTATTCACTCGATCCTGGCAGTGCAGTCATTCAAAACATTCGGGCAGAAGGTATGGTTGATGCCGCATTCAATACCAATTATGCCTCAAGAGGGCTAATTAGTCAAGTGTGGGCTACTACAGAAGAAATGGATTTTAATGATGCGACAACTGTCATTATCGAGATCCTGGCTACACGTGATGGATTACTCAGTGATATGTTTGAGGTGAATTCGCAGATTACAGATGCCATAGGCTTTGATGCTCAAGGTGCTATGGACGTGCGATTGAGCTTTGATCAGGAAATTGCAGTAGTTGAAGGAGAGGCTTTCGAACTCTTCCAAAACCGACCAAATCCATTTGATAATCAGACGATTATTGGATTTAAATTACCAGAACAAAGTTTTGTAGCCCTGACGATTACCGACATTTCAGGTAGAGAAATCTATCGCATTGCTGATGATTTTGAAGCAGGTGCACATGAAATTAAGATTGACAAGTCGCAACTCAACACGAGTGGAATCATGTATTACCGATTAGACACAGGTAAGTACACAGCGACTAAGAAAATGATATTGCTCGACTAGAACATTTCGATCACGGGCACCCATCGTCCTGTGGTAGCGAAAGTTCAGTCAATGAGCCGAAGATTACGTTTACTGTTTTTGGGATGGGACCCCTCTCTGCTGATGTGCAGAGGGGGGATTTTTTTTGTAATAAAAAGTCTGAGATCCATATTCCTTGTGATTCTCATAGGGAATGATCAACTTTGTCCGCTAAAGTAGATGCTGATATTATGTGTAACGCGGAACTTTTAGGAAAATAATTGATTATTCAATATGCATGTCTAGAATCATTGGAATTGACTATGGAAAAAAACGCTGCGGATTGTCTGTTACGGACACACTGAAAATAGCAGTACATCCGCTGACGACGGTTGCTCAAGAAGAATTAATGGATTTTCTGAGTGATTATTTACTCCATGAACAAGTGGATAAAATTGTATTTGGCATGCCGACTCATCCTGATGGAAAAAGAATGGAGCTAGCAATTGATATTGATAAATTCGTGCTGGCTTTTTCTAAACTTCACAGCGATGTAGATGTTGATTTTCAGGACGAGTCGTATACATCGGTTGAAGCTGAAAATATTTTGCGCGTGACAAATAAAAAAAAGAACAGAAAGAATAAGTCTAAACTCGATGTGCTCAGTGCTGTTCTTATTTTACAACGATATTTGAATCATATTTAGATTAAAATGATACTACCAATATATGCATACGGCCAAGCCGTATTGAAAAAGAAATGTATCCCCGTAACAGCGGACTATCCGGGACTTCAAGAATTGATAGCTAATATGTGGGAAACCATGTACAATGCGCTAGGAGTGGGATTGGCAGCTCCTCAGATTGGATTACCAATACGATTGTTTATTGTTGATAGCCAACAATTAATGGAAGATACTGAGGCAGGCAAAGGACTAAAGACCGTCATGATAAATCCTGAAATGACTCAGGAGTTTGGAGACGATTTCTCATATGAAGAAGGTTGTTTGAGCATCCCAAATGTTCGTGGAAACGTCATAAGATCTTCAAAGTTAATTATACGGTATGAGGATGCTGATTTTAGTAAAAAGGAAGTCGAATTAGATGGAATTGATGCGCGGGTCGTGCAGCACGAATACGATCATATTGAGGGAATATTATTCACCGAATTGCTAAAACGAGTTAAACGAAATTTAATTAAAAAGAAACTAGATAATATTAAAAAGGGTAAAATTACAGCTGATTACCCAATACGATTTGCATAATTTAATTCGAATAATATGATTGGATGAATTATGGAATTGGTGCTACTTCCGACCAAAATCAGCTGGAATTTCACCCAATTTTTTAGTTTCCCATTTTAAAAGTGAATTATTGTATTCGTTGTTTTGAAGCCATTCTTCAGCACGTTTAATAGTGGCGTATAGAAGTTTAGTTTTCGTGTTTTTTACTAAGGTTGTTTTAGCTTTTTTCTTGTTGATCCAGAGCAACGCATTGCGGCTATCCGTATAGATAGGCATCGTATCATTCTTTAATTTTTTTAATAATGCAAGTGCGTGTACGATGGCCAAAAACTCACCTATATTATTCGTTCCGAGGGGAAACTTTTGATAAAAGATCTGACTTCCGTCAGTCGTATGTACGCCTTGATATTCCATCATTCCTGGATTGCCACTACATGCTGCGTCTACACTCCATGACTCACTAATTATTCCGGACCTGTCAATTGATTTTGATTGGCTGATCGAGGCTTTCTTTCGTTTAATTTCATTTATGGAACCATTTTCATAGGCTGCCTCTGCCTCTAACCTGGTTTTATATGATTTATATTTTGCATTAGGATAGCCTTTTATTTGTTGTTGACATGCTGTCCAACTCCTATATATGCCTGGTTCTACACCATCCCAGACGACATAATATTTTTTTTTGGCCATGTATTCGTCTTGTTTATGGTGGGAAAGGTAGACTTTTTTAAGAAATATAGTTGACTACTTTGAGGATGATATAGGGCCCAATGAATACATGTGTGGGATAGATATTTTGTAATTTGTAAATTCAATTTGACACACACGAATGAAAGAAAAACTAAAGGCACTTATTCGAGATCGATTGCCGGAATTAATTTCAATACGACGCCATATTCATCAGCATCCGGAATTGTCATTTCAGGAATATGAAACTATGAAATATATCTCCGGGAAGTTATCGGAATATGATGTTTCCCATACAGCAGGGGTGGCCGTTACCGGGATCGTTGGCGTTATTGGAACGGACTACAGCAATTGTGTGGCATTGCGAGCGGACATAGATGCTTTGCCTATGTTTGAAAAAACCGATGCTTCATACACTTCAATACACGATGGCGTCATGCATGCATGTGGACATGATGTACATACGACATGCCTTATTGGAGCGGCTATGGCATTGCAAGCGGTTCATGACGAATTACCAGGTTCTGTAAAACTCATTTTTCAGCCGGCAGAAGAGAAATTACCTGGAGGAGCTCAGGATATCATAGCCGCCGGTGTGTTGACAGAGGACCCTGTTCCATCTGCCATATACGGTTTACATGTTCATCCCCCGTTACAGGTGGGAAGATTGGGATTCAAGCCGGGCATGTTCATGGCCTCTGCTGATGAATTGACCTTGACTTTCAAAGGTAAAGGCGGGCATGCCGCTGTTCCGCGGGAATTTATCGATCCTGTCGTTGTGGCAGCGACCTTCATCATGCAAGCACAACAGATTGTTAGTAGAAAAGCTAATCCTGCTGTTCCTACAGTCATATCATTTGGACATATAGAAACACGAGGTGGCGCTTACAATATCATTCCGGAAGAAGTGGTGGTGAAAGGCACCTTGCGCACGTTGGATGAGTCATGGCGAACTGAGGCGCTTCAACGTCTTGAATCGCTAGCGGTTCATGTTGCCAGTGCATCAGATTGCGATGTCGATGTACAGATCATCCATGGATATCCATGCTTGAACAACGATATTAAATTGACCCAAAAAACGCGAGAGTACGCGGAAAATCTCCTCGGTCATGAATCTGTCAAAGAGCTCCCTTTTCGAATGAGTGCAGAAGATTTTGCCAGATATACGCAACAAATTCCCGGTGTATTTTTTCGCTTAGGTGTGGGAAACCCTGATAAAGGAATCACGGCTCCAGTCCACTCTCCCTATTTCAATGTGGATGAAGAAGCATTGTATTATGGTGCTTCTTCGATGGCTTGGTTTGCATATTCTTACCTGTTGAACCACAGCGAGGAAATCTTGAATGATGCGTCTTAGAGCCGGATTTTGACCGTTCTTCATGGACATCTATTCCAAAAACAGATGATTAATAACTGAGCTATAATTTTCATATTACAAAAAAATGTAATATAATTGCATTTGATAATCAAGGTGAAATAAGAAAATGACGAAGATCCTGATCGTAGATGATGAGAGGAGCATTAGAAAGACGCTCCGTGAAATTCTTGAATTCGAGAAGTACGAAGTAGATGAAGCCGGAGATGGAATGGAGTGCTTGGCCAAATTCAAACGTCAAAAGTTTGACATTGTCATACTCGATATCAAGATGCCAAATCTCGATGGGATGGAAACTTTGGATCGTCTTCAACAGATGTCACCGGAGACACCCATCATCATGATCTCAGGTCATGCCAATATTGACACTGCGGTCGAGGCAGTGAAAATGGGAGCTTTTGATTTTGTTTCCAAGCCTCCGGATTTGAATCGCTTATTGATAACGCTGAAAAATGCCCTTGACAAGCACAATCTTATTTCAGAGACAAAAAAACTGAAGCGTAAGGCTAAAACCTCACCTGTACAAGAAATAATTGGTGAATCTGATCAAGTAAATACCATCAAAGAGACGATTGAGCGCGTGGCTCCTACTGAGGCCCGGGTTTTAATCACAGGATCAAACGGGACAGGTAAAGAGCTGGTCGCACGATGGATACATCAGAAAAGTCTACGAAATGACCACCCTATCGTAGAAGTTAATTGTGCGGCTATCCCGGCAGAACTTATCGAGTCAGAACTTTTTGGTCACGAAAAAGGGTCTTTCACCTCGGCTGTTAAACAGCGCATAGGCAAGTTCGAACAGGCGAATGGCGGAACATTATTTCTCGATGAAATCGGAGATATGAGTTTATCTGCACAAGCAAAAGTCTTGCGTGCTCTACAGGAAAATTTTATTACCAGGGTTGGAGGAGAAAAAGCTATCCAAGTGAATGTCCGCGTTGTTGCAGCGACAAATAAAGACTTGAAAAAAGAGATCAAGCGAGGCAATTTTCGCGAAGATCTCTATCAT
The DNA here is from genome assembly GCA_965249735.1 of Saprospiraceae bacterium. GTDB lineage: Bacteria > Bacteroidota > Bacteroidia > Chitinophagales > Saprospiraceae > JANQSS01. The sequence continues at coordinate 481,114 of CBDFMS010000024.1, forward strand.
CGGTTAGCTGTAATTATTGTCAATGTACCAGAACTTAATGAGCGAACGGATGATATCCCGCTATTGGTTCAGCATTTTAACGAGCACATATGTTTGGAGTATGGTTCACCAATGAGGGTTTTTGAACCAGCTGCCATAAAAGCATTAAAAGCACATAATTGGACTGGAAATATTCGTGAATTACGAAATGTCGTCGAACGTCTGATTATATTATGCGGTCAAAAAATTACGGCGAAGGAAGTGAGTGAATATGTTTTTCCACCAGAAGCAACAAAATCACGCCTGGAGCAGTTGTTTAGCGAATTTGATAATGTAGAGGACCTTAGTTTATTCATAAAAGAAGGTTGGAAAAAATTCAAGCATATTAAATAGTAGTTTAAATTCAACTATTTTTCTCATTAAGTTGATTCGCCTTTCGAAATGTGCCAAATTCTTCCTGTACGCGAATGTACGCTAGTGCATCTTCTGTCAATATTCGACTTCTATTTACTAATCCATTTTCGAGGGCTTTCGAAAGGTGATGAAAGCATTCATCTTTTTGTTCGAGTAAGGAATGAACACAGGCTATAAAAAAATGCAATTGTGGTTGATGTGGATCTGCATTTAATCCATTTGTAAATATTTCAAGGGCTTTATCAAGTTCGTATGAACGCAATTTTTTTACTCCTTTTTTCAGTGTAGCCGACGAATATTTTTTTTGTAGTGTACCGTTGATGACTGGTTCATTTTGCAGGATATATTCGCCTGCCCGGATCAAATCTATCATCACCAATGTTACACCGCCAACTTTTGTGCGTAACGAGTAGTGAATGTTTTGACCATCTTCCATTACCTTAAAGTGATGTACGGCTCCAAGAATAGAAGATTTTTCTGACACGACCTGGCCGTTAACAAGGACAGTTTCTGTACCATAAAAGCTATTTGTGAATTCGATGAGTGTCCGGCCGATTTTATGCTTTAAATAGTACATGAGAGAATGGGGTGAACAGTTTTTAAAAGATTGATAAGCTGTGAATTAATGAGATATAGCAGGTTTATTTATGAGTTTTATAATAAACTAACCGTGTGCTTGATAAAAGGCGTCAACTTCATTCAGATAGATTTCTTTTTGCTTTTCCGGAAGCAATGCATATTGAAATCCATTTCTGACTAATTGATATATTTCTTTTTTGTCCAAATCCAGAGCCTTTTGGACAGCTTCAAAATTATCGATCATATAACCTCCAAAGTAAGCGGGATCGTCCGAATTCACTGTAACCTTCAATCCTAGATTCAACATCTTCTTAAGGGGATGATCTTTCATGTCATCGACTACACACAATGCTGTATTCGAAAGTGGACAGACAGTAAGCGCCATATCTCGTTTGATTATTTGCGCAACCAGATCTTCATCTTCAAGACATCGGTTACCATGATCTATTCGAACAATATTCAAATCGTTAAGTGCTTCCCAAATATATTCCGGAGGACCTTCTTCACCCGCATGTGCAATAGGAATAAAACCCTCTTCCACAGCTTTTGCAAATACACGACGAAACTTTGAAGGAGGATGCCCTAATTCTGATGAGGCTAGTCCGACGGCAGTTATCCAATCCTTATATGGAAGGACGCTTGACAAGGTTTCAAAAGCGGCTTCTTCCGAAAGATGTCGTAAAAAGCTCAATATCAATAAACTTGTCAATCCGAATTTCTTTTCTGCATCCACACAGGCACGTCTGATTCCATTAATCACATATTGAATAGGTATACCTCTGTCCGTATGTGTTTGTGTGTCTATCATAATTTCAGCATGCCGCACATGCTCAGAAGCAACTTTTGTGAGATAGGCCATTGTCAAATCGTAGAAATCTTGTTCTTCAATTAAGACTTGTGCGCCTTGATGATATATATCCAAAAAATCTTGAAGGTTGTTGAAATTATATGCACCTTTTAATTCATCTATGGAGGAAAAGGGGATTGAAATATTATTGCGTTGGGCTATTTCAAACATGAGTTCAGGCTCAAAACTTCCTTCAATATGAAGATGAAGTTCGGCTTTTGGAATTGATCGAATAAATTCTTCAATAGTCATCGGTACAATAGTTTATTGATTAAATACGTAAACAATTATGGTCTATTATTCATTGTCGAAATCATCTTGCACGTTTTCCTATATCGTGCATGTATGTTGGATCAATAGGATACTGATAACTTTGAGCTGATTTAAGATCTCGTAAGGCTAATGAATATTTTTTTAAAATATCATAAGTTTTTGCACGATTAAAATAGTAGGAACCATTTTGAGGGTCTAGCGCAATGGCATTAGAGAAATCGGAAACTGCAAGGTCATATTTTTTCTGAACGTAATAATTAATACCCCGTGTGTTGTAGGCAGCATGAAATCCGGGACTAATTTTCAGAAGTGTGTTACAGTCCTCGGTGGATTTGTCATATTGTGCGCGTTTTTGATAGTAAAGGGATCGATTATTATAGGTCTCAGCGAAATAAGGGTCAATCCGCTGTGCTTCTGCAAATCCTGCAAGCGCTTTATCATGCTGCCCGAACTCCGCAAATATTACCGCCCGATTGACATGTGCTGATGTGTATTCCGGACTCATTTCGATTACCTTATTGTAATCAGCAAGAGCTAATTGGTATTTACGCTGTTTAAAATAAAGGTTTCCACGTGCGGTTACACTAATACGTTGATGCTGATCGGTCTTCATGGCTTCGTTCAAATCTTTTAATGCGGCGGCATCATTTCCAAGTTCACTGAATACGGCGGCACGATTGATTAAAACACGATGGTCAAATTTTATATTCGTTGCAGTATTAAAGTCAGCCAAAGCAGATTCAAAATTTCCTGTATTTTTATTATATAAACCTCTGCCATTGTAAGCATCCCAAATCATACCTGGAAATTTCTCTATTGTATCGCTCCAAAGGCTACCACTATTATTCCACAGCTTGCTACGTGAATGTGATAAGTAAGTAAATACCAGAATTGCAAATATTAGGATGTATCGCGGGCGAATCTTTTGGGCAATCTGAAAATTTGGATAAATGCGATATAGATAACATACAGCAGCCAGGAATATGCCGATTGACGAAATATAGGTATATCGGTCTGAAAGATAATTAGTCCCTGAACCTGACATGGCCAGAACGGGTAACATCGTAACAAGAAAGAAGATAAAACCCGTAATTATAATGGGCCATTTATTTCTGAATTTATAAAGGGCAATAAATACGCCTAGAGAAAGAAGGGGAAACAAATAGATCAGTGAACCCAATCCTTGTACAATTTGAGCTCGAGGATATATAAGCGATAATTTTGCTGGAAAGAAAAGATGAACAAAGAAGAGCCAAAGACGACTGTTTACCAAATTCATTTTTCGAAGTATAGACCCAGATCCACCTGAGCCTGTTGTGAGATTGGCTCCTTCCGATGTTGATACCAATCCTGAAGCATATAAACTAAAATTTCCAAATAATCCATAAAAATAAAAGGAAAATAATATGAGAATAACGTGCGGTATAATATGTTTAAATGTTGCTAATTCTAATTTTTTGGTTCGAAGCCATTCAAGCGAGACAAGAATTACTGGTAAGACAATTGCCGGAGACTTTGATAAAAGGGAACACAAGAAAAGAAAACTACTGAGCAGAATAAGCGGTAGCCTTTTCTTTGATTCCCAACTTTGAACATAGGCAAATATGGATCCTAAAAAGAAAAATCCGTACAGTACATCCTTTCGTTCAACGGCCCATGCAACGGACTCTACATGTAAGGGATGCACAGCAAATAATGCAGCAATAAAAAAGCTTATTTCAGTAATGTAGGTCTTTTCAAAATTTAAAGATTTTAGCAACCTGATAAAGATAAAAAATACAAGAAATGTATTTAGAAGGTGTAGAATCAGATTATTTATATGGAAAATATGTGGGTTAGGACCTGAAATTTGGTATTCATAAATCCATGTTAAAAACACAAGAGGCTTATAGTATGGGGTAAAAAGTAATTTGGAAAATATATCTTGTAAAGAGGCAGGAGGAGATTGTGTGACAATCGTATTTTCATAAATCAATTTGGCATCATCAAAATTAATGAATTCATTCTGGATGACAGGTCCCATAGCTGCCATGGTGAGAATGAAAAGTAAGGAAAGAAATAGCCAAAATGTCTTTTTACTATCAGCCTTAAATAAACTCGATCCTTTTCGTGAAGTCGATTTTACCTTTCTTCCTGTCTTTGAACCAGATTGCTTCTTTGAAGTTTGTTTGGAGCCCTTTTTATTTGTGTTTGCCTTCTTTTTCATCTATCTTAAATTCATTCTTTGCAAAAATGACTGTTTGTGCGAGGAAAAGTAGTGAATTCTACACAATTCATTAGATCTTAAACTAAAAGAAGGGTATCCCGGTTAAATGCGATTAGGGTGTAGATAGCGTTTAAAATTTTTTACCTTTGATTATGATGAAACTGTACAATACCTTCTATTGCTATTATTATTCCCCGATCAGAGAATCGTAGCACAGAATTGTATCATTTCATATGAAACAAATAAAGCCCGATTCTCTATTGAATTGGGCTTTTTCATTGATATTGAATTGAAGCCATGAAACAACATTATAACGATTATACGGAGGAGCAAATGCAAGTTTGGAATATTCTCTATTCACGCCAGGTGCAGAACCTGGCGGATAAAGCCAGTCCCGCATACTTAAGGTGTTTGAAGGCATTGGAGCCGGCTATGCACGCTACAATGATACCTCGATTCGAAGATCTGGATGCGGCATTAATGGCTGCCACCGGTTGGTCTATTGAAGTTGTACCTGGCATCATTCCTGTCGTTGAATTTTTTGAACTTCTAAGCAGACGTCGATTTTGCAGCTCAACATGGTTGCGTACAATGGCACAACTCGACTATCTGGAAGAACCTGATATGTTCCATGACATTTTTGGCCATGTACCTCTATTAATGTATGAACGATATGCCGACTTCATGCAAGAAATCGGTCGTATAGGCTACGATAGCAGGCATCAACCGGAACTCCTGGATGCTATGGAGCGTGTGTATTGGTATTCGATTGAATTCGGACTCGTTTCATCAATTGAAGGACATAAGATTTATGGGGCGGGGACCTTGTCTTCCTTTGGCGAAACCAATTCAATCTATTCAGACGCAACTGATATCAGACCTTTTGACCTGAAAGAAATAATGGCGGAACCCTTTACCAAATCAGAGCTACAAAGCAAATATTATGTGATTGACTCGCTGGATGATCTTTTTGGGAGTTTGAGGATGCTTGAAAGTAGACTACGAAAGCGCATGAATTAAGGGTGGTGCAAATTTCTGTGCGAAATATTACCTGTTTTTCAATGCGTTACGAAAAACGTTAACACTTTTTTCTTAGCATTTTCTTTGTTGGTCAAAGATATAATCCTACATTTGCACTCCCTTTAGAAAAGGGGCATCATTAAAGTATAAAATTCATTGATTGTGAATACATTAAGTTACAAAACAAAGTCTGCGAAACCAGCTGATATCGTGCGAGACTGGCATATCATTGATGCCGAAGATATTGCACTCGGTCGATTGGGATCCACAGTAGCCAGTATATTGAAAGGCAAGACTAAGCCGATTTATACACCACATGAAGATTGTGGCGACTACGTCATTGTTGTTAACGCAGAAAAAGTAAAATTTACGGGTAATAAAAAAGAACAAAAGGAATATATCAGATATTCTGGTTACCCCGGCGGACAAAAACGTATAACAGCGGATAAATTACTTGACAAAAATCCCATCAAGCCTGTCGAGAATGCAGTGAAAGGGATGTTACCCAAGAATAAACTTGGCCGCAAAATGTTTAAAAAACTATTTGTTTATGCCGGTACGGATCATCCGCACGTAGCACAACAACCAAAAGAAATTAAAATCTGACATGGAAATAATTAATGCAATAGGCAGGAGAAAGGCGGCTGTAGCGCGTGTTTACCTTAAAAAAGGAAAAGGCGAAATCACAGTGAACGGCCGTAAAATGGAAGAGTACTTTACCACTCTACATATTCAAAACAAAGTGAAACAACCCATTTCATTGATTGAAGATGGAGCTTCCTATGATTTTAGTATAAATGTTGATGGCGGTGGATTCAAAGGTCAGGCAGAAGCTGTACAACTTGGTATCGCTCGCGCACTGGTCAAATTAAATGAAGATAACAAGCCGGTACTCAAGTCACATAAATTGATGACAAGGGACTCACGTGTGGTTGAACGTAAAAAATACGGTAAGCCTAAGGCACGTAAGAGCTTCCAGTTCAGTAAAAGATAATTTGATAGAATCGATAAATTAATATACAATGCAAAAACCGTCATATAACGATCTATTAACTGCAGGTGTTCATTTTGGACACTTAAAAAGAAAATGGAATCCACAAATGCGCCCATTTATTTTTATGGAGCGTCAGGGAATTCATGTGATTGACCTCAATAAGACCGGGACTGAGCTCGAAAGAGCAGGCTCTGCGCTTAAGCAAATAGCAAAATCCGGTCGTAAGATTATGTTCGTTGCGACAAAAAAACAAGCCAAGGAAATTGTTTCACATGCCGCACGATCTGTAAATATGCCTTATGTCACTGAGCGATGGCTTGGTGGTATGATGACCAACTTCTCTACGATTCGTCGTTCAGTAAAAAAAATGCAGAACATTGATAAGATGTTGGCTGATGGATCTTTGACCAGTGTAACCAAAAAAGAGCGATTGACACTGACTCGCGAACGGAACAAATTGGATAATGTGTTGGGAGGTGTCGCAAATCTGAACCGCCTGCCTTCAGCGATGTTTATCGTCGATGTTTTTCATGAGCACTTAGCGGTAGCAGAAGCTCAAAAACTTGGCCTTACTACATTTGGTATGGTTGATACAAATTCGGACCCAAATGTTGTGGATTTTCCAATTCCGGCTAACGATGATGCATCTAAATCCATCGATATCATAACAAGTTATATCACAGGTTGCATTAAGGAAGGACTTGAGGAGCGGAAAAATGCAAAAGACAAAAAAGAAGAACAGTCAGCTGTTTAATTAATATTCATTCAATAATTTATTAAAGGAGAGTCAATGGAAGCCAAAATTTCAGCGGCAGATGTTAAAAAATTGCGTGACACCACGGGTGCAGGCATGATGGATTGTAAAAAAGCACTTGTTGAGTCAGGTGGCGATTTTGAACAAGCTATCGATATATTACGTAAAAAAGGTCAAAAACTATCGGCTAAGCGCGCTGACAGACACGCTAAAGAAGGTGTCGTAATCGCTCATGTGAATGCCGGCAGTGATAAAGGCGTTATTATCAAGTTAAGTTGTGAGACAGATTTTGTAGCCAAGAATCAAGACTTTATTGATCTTGCTCAGTCCATAGCCGATGCAGCATTGAATTCATTTCCTGAAAGCAAGGATGCATTGCTAAGCCAGGATTTCGGAGGAATTTCACTTCAGGATAAAATTGTTGAGCAAATTGGTGTAATTGGAGAAAAAGTCGAATTGGCTGATTTTCAACGTCTCGAGGCAGAAGCCGTCGTACCATACATACACATGGGTTATAGAGCCGGTGTCCTGGTCGGTTTGAATATCGAAAATTCTGAAACCGTAGCAGCAGGCAAAAATGTGGCAATGCAGGTAGCAGCCATGAGGCCGGTTGCTGTAAATAAAGATGAAGTCGATCCTACTGTTGTCGAAAGAGAAATAGAAATCGGAAAAGAACAAGCAAGACAAGAGGGAAAACCAGAGGCATTGCTCGAAAAAATTGCCATGGGCAAATTGAACAAATTTTTCAGAGAAAGCACCTTGTTATCTCAATCGTATGTAAAAGACAGCAAAAAATCTGTTGGAGATTATTTGCAAAGTGTAAATCCAGATTTGACCGTGACGCAATTTCGTCATGTCGAATTAGGTTAGTTAATAAATAAAAAAAAGCGAATGATTTTTCATTCGCTTTTTTTTTGCCATTATATTTGTTCATAAACCTTAACCACGAATTGACCATGGCGGAATTGAAATACAATCGTGTTTTATTGAAATTAAGCGGAGAGTCCTTGATGGGTGATAAGACGTTCGGTATCCATCCCGAGCGATTACAACATTATGCCAAAGAAATCAAGACGTTGATTGAGTTGAACGTTGAAGTCGCTGTGGTTATCGGAGGAGGAAATATTTTCCGTGGATTACAAGCCAATGATTCAGGTATCGAGCGCGTTCAGGGAGATTACATGGGTATGATGGCAACGGTTATCAATGGGATGGCATTACAAAGCGCGTTGGAATCGAAAGGGGTTTTTACACGGTTGATCTCAGCAATCGAAATGAAAGAAATAGCGGAGCCTTATATACGTCGGCGTGCCATTCGCCACCTGGAGAAAGGCAGAGTTGTAATATTTAGCGCAGGCACCGGCAGTCCTTATTTCACGACAGACTCGGCAGCAGCATTACGAGCCAATGAGATCAGTGCCGATGTAATCTTAAAAGGCACGCGTGTCGATGGAATCTATTCAGCGGATCCCGAAAAACATCCGGATGCCGAGCGATATGATCAGATTTCTTTTACACGAGTGATCAGCATGGGATTGAAAGTGATGGACATGACAGCTTTCACCTTGTGTCAAGAAAATAGCTTGCCTATCATCGTCTTCGATGTCAATTCTCCGGGCAATCTATCGAGGTTAGTTAAAGGCGAACCAGTCGGAACACTGGTTCACTAAATTCAACCAACAAGATCTAGGATTATTTCGCAATTGGTTAATTATTTATTTCCAACAATCTCGCTGGTTGAAATCTGAGCAAGGGTTAATCAGATATGAATCACATTTTAGTTAACCACATGTTGTATTTCAGATACAACTACCTGGTCTCAATATTCCTTTTCTCAACTATCTCGAATAAATCTAATCGCATTTAATGGAACTTGGAAATCATAATTAAATGACATCTCAAATTGAAGGGCGATAAAAAAAATGGTATCGGAGATTCCGATACCATTAACCAGCTTCTGAAAAACAAGATTATAGTTCTATCGAATCAAATGAACTTCTCCTGCTACCTGTTTCGTCTCCCCATTTGTATATGAAAAAGTCGCGTTGTAAATAAATAATCCAGGAACATTTAATTTGCCTTTGGATTTTCCATCCCACCCGATAATATCTGTTTCATTTGGTAATATTTCTTCTTCATAAATGAGATTTCCCCATCGATCAAATATTTGCAACTGGTCTGTGAACACAATGCCCTCACGCACGAAAGGTTTGAAATAATCATTTATAGCATCATCATTTGGGCTAAAAGCAGTAGGGATGAAGATATGTTGGCTTTGATCTGCTCGAACAAGTATGTATCCTTGTTGATCACAACCATCGGGATCTGTCACTAAAACTGCCAGTAAAACATCCTCACTACTTCCTCCAAATAATGGCGAAGGACAATCAAAACAATCTAAATAGTCGGCTGGACTCCAGAGAAAATCATGTACGATACTATCAATATAGTTATGTGTAATTTGAATTGTTGAATTTACTGTGACATTAATCTCCGAGGCGATTTCAAATGGATTGATTAATTTTTCTTCCAGTGTAATAATTTCTGATTCAACGCAATGCCCATTTGTAAAGTAAATAATATGGTCACCTGCAGGTAGTTGATTGAATGATCCTGTTGTAAATAATACACTATCCAGACTCCAGGTTAATTCAGGCGAAGCAAGGGAAACGACAATTTCTCCATCCTGACTCCCCGGACAAAGCGGATCAGTTGACTCAATTTCGAATGCAGGGAAAATATATTCCCCAAGAAGCACATCTCCGTTAAGTGTACATTTTCCGTCGGTCAATGTGTATTGGTAAGTACCCGTTCCAAGATCGTTGAGCACTAATGCAGTTGAAGTTGAATGATTCCATTGAACATCGACAATTCCATTTGGAGAAGAAGCAACAAGTTCAATTTGGCCGTTATTCTGGCCCTCACAAGCATCGATAAAGTAGGATGCCACCTCCATTTCTTCTACTTCGGTAATTGTATAGGCTCGAATACTGTCACAGGGACCGCCGGGTATTGTGAATTCCAATACTTGCGGCTGGGAATAATAATTGCCTTCAATGAATACTGAATCACCGATACACAAGTCGATTTGGTAGTCATTTCTTTCAGGTTCACATAATGGTCCAAGAAGTAGACTGTCTGCAAAATCCAAATCGCAACCGACAACCTCTATCATGAGGTCAGAGATAATAACTACCAAGTCTGACGGAAGGCTTGTCGTATCAATAGTGGCTGTATAAATAGCTTGAGGTACATTTAGAAAATAAACAGACCCGTCAGAGTTTGTTATCAATGTATTGTATTCGACAGTATTTTCCAGGAGTATGACACCTATATCGCTTATCGTTGTATCCGCACCGTCAATGATGCCATTGTCATTAACATCGACAAATACGACAAGATCAATATGTCCGAATCCAGGATATAATTCGAGATTTAAGGGTTCGGATACGGCATCACAACCATTATTGCCCTGTAAATAAATAGTATAAGATCCGCTTTGGGAAGCAATGAATTCTGTAGGTGGAATGTTACCGGATTCTACAACAGTATTATTCAGCAATATTTCATAATAGCTCACATCATCTAATGTTGGAATACATATCGTGTCCGGGTTACATCGAATAAAGCATCCTGAAGGAAATAAGTCTACTCTTGGAGATTGATTAATTATTAGGGTATTTAAAGATTCTGTCGTACAGCCAAAAGCGTTCGTCGCTATCACCGAATAAAATCCGGATTCTGTTGCTTCTATTTGCTCTCCTTCTTGTCCATCAGACCAGACATAATGAACTCCGGATTCTGGATTTAATACTTCCAAAATATTTGTCGATTCGGAACAGGCAGTTCCGGATTGAATTGCAAGGGTGAAGTCCTGTGGATTATCATGGACAATGATGATGATTTCTGCCGGCTCCGAACTGCAATTGGTCAATCGATCTGTTACAACCACCGTAAATGTATGTTGACCTGCTGAAAGGAGGTTACCAGCTTCACCTGTAAAAGATATTTTTTGCGTTATTTCTGAAGTGTTCCAGAGGTAACCGACATCAGTATTGGCAAATGCCTGTAATTCCAAATCTACGCCTTCACATGTTTCTACGGTGTCTATCCAATGTCCGGCATCATTGGGGCCGAATACTTCTCTTCCGTTAATGGTAGCAACGGGTTTTGGATTTACCTGAATAAATATTGGATTCGGCGAAAATTGACATCCGTGATCGTCGGTTACGAGAACGTTGTAGTGACCCGCCTCCCCTGTAGTGATGGATGATGTAATTTCTGTAGTGTTCCATTCCCATTCCACACCTCCGGATGGAGCTAATAAATTAGTCGATTCCCCTTCACAAATTACTGTTCCGTTGCTGGAGGAAATATCACCTGTAAGCGTATTTGGTACGATATTAATTGGCATTGAAGTCGTTGCTGAACAAGAAAATATATTATCGGCGGTTACATTTGGAAAATACATTCCAGGATCTTCAAAGGCGTGAAAGACACTTTCAACCGTACCGGCATTATTAAGACTTCCCGGATCATCAAAATCCCATGAAATATTGAATAAGTTCTGTGGCGAATTAATATGAAATTCTACTGGATTATCCTCGCATGCTTCTATTTGTGATATCATGTTTAGCACAGGGGGTGCAAAAACTTCAACCTCATTTTGAATGGTCGATGTGCAACCGGATGTTGAAGTAGTCACCAACGTGACGGTGTATGTCCCTGCTGAAGAATAAATATTTGTTGGGTGCTGTGCAGATGAAAAGTTGCCATCACCAAAATCCCAGGACCAATTTGAAATACCATAATCAGGTAGGAATGTGGATAAATCTTCGAATGAAATTGCACTTTGAGCACAGGCACCATGGTATTCAAATCGAGATGCCAACTCAACCGTATCTTTAAATGCCACCAGGTGATAACAAGATGTATCAGCATATGGAAAACCATCTATTTTGGCCGTTAGAACGACTGTATAATAGCCTGCGTCGGTGTAAGTATGCTGTACGTCATCACCTAAAATTCGCTTATAACTTCCATTACTTTGTTCAATGTCCCACCGAACACTGCCGGAAATCACAGGCACAGGTGTATCTTCCATATAACGTTTGGTATTACAATCGATATCTGAATGATTGAATCCTAATGTTCCGTAAATAACACAAGGATAATTATTACAGGTTTGTCCGTTACATGTACCCGAGCTGCCACCACACCAATCAAATAATGTAATCACATTTGATAATACGGAACAGCCATATTTATTTGTTATTTCAACTTGATAATACCCAAAATCGGAAGCCATTAGGCGTGGAGAATTTGACCCTACGGCTGTGCCTTCGTGAAGCCATTGAAAAGAATAATCGATACCATCGGTATTTGCGACCAATTCTATCGGGTCGACACTCATACAATGTCCCGTATTGCCCAGCGTGCTAATACGTGCTGTGGGTGTTGGATAAAATTCTATTTCAAACGTGGTTTTCCCAATACATCCATTAATATCAGTTACTTCGACGCTATAATAGCCGGGATATAATGTTGTTGTTGAATCGGTTGATATAATTGACCCAGATGAATCACGCCAAATTTGCGATTCATAATCGAAGGTGGTAGAAACATGAGCCACGTCATTTTTACAGAGCCCTGCAGGATAATTCACGGCTGGTTGTGGCAGACTATGGATCAGTACATTTTTTATTATATCCTGACCACATGCATTTAATATGATCTGTGCGTTGCCATTTTTCACCCAATAAAAACTTGCTTGCTTGCTATTTTTATTAGATATTTCAGCCATGTCAGGTGGGTCAACACGCCATTCCAATATGTTTCCGGGAAGATCATAAACTTTATATACAGTATACTCTTCCATGCAATTCTCGTCAAGTCCTATTATCTCAGCATCACCTGCAGGTAAAATTGTCTTTGAAATGAAGTCCGATTGGCAAGCTGGGTAAATTAAATCTCCATGAGCCGCCTGTACAATATAGGGCGGGGTATTGCCGAAAACATGGGTAATAATTTGACCTTCATAGGTGTGAGTAATTGCGCCATCAATAATTGCCCAAATTGTATTATAATTATTCGCATTTTGTATTTCGAAGGCATATTCAATGCCTGGACAAATAAATGAATCTCCTAAAATGCCGAGAGGAAGTTCAGGAAGAGCAGTAATAATAAAATCTTTTTCGATTTGATTTTGACAGACATCATTGGGATTTGAAGGAGTGGCAATAATAGTAAAGTCACCCGGCGCAAAATTCAGATTGATGACAATTTCATCATCAGGACCGGATGTCCACAATTCATCACCTGAAGAATTGTATAATGCCCAGGACGAAATTATAGGTGTCTGAACACCAAACCCTGCTCCACTGGAAAATATTGCATCTTGTTTTTCACAAAATTGATTATCTCCGGTAATTGAAACATTTGGTACAATACGCACATCAAATTGATCTGACCCATCGCATCCGAGGTAACAATGACCATAAGATACATTGACAGATTCATTGAGCTGTGGAGATGAGACCATAGCCCATCTCACCGAAACAGCATTCGTGTTCTGACCTGAAACGATAGTTCCTAAGGAAGAAGTTGACCATTGATAAGAAACGCCGGGGAAATAGGGTGCTTTATAGGTGACGACCTCACCTGAACAAACATGAGCATCACCGGAAATTGGCCCATCTGTACTAACGATTGGAATCCTAAAAATGGCAGGCTTACTACAATAGGCCTGATTGCAATTTTCGACAAGTAATTCAATGATACCATCAGGACCAGGCCCCCATTCCACTTCGATAAAATCGTCTGAAATACCTCCACCTGACAAAACGGTTCCATTCGAGGATACTGTCCAGTAAAATGTTTGACATCCATCCGTGCTGGCAACATACCTGATCTTATCATCAGGACACACAGTAGCGACACAACTTAATTCTGGGGCAGGAGCAGGAAGGACTTCAACCTGGATACTTTTTGTTGCATCACAATCACATAAATTAAATGCTTTTAATGTCAGCGTATATATTCCGGGTGTCAAGTAAATATGTTCCGGATCTGCTAATTCTGAATTTGTGCCGTCTCCGAAAGTCCATTCATATCGGGCGGCATTTAATGATAAATTTTCGAGATAAAGTGGCTGACCTTTACATAATTGGATAATCCCATTTTCCGCCAGAGGCAAACTCGTAAAATCAGCCTCAGGGGTTGGGAGAATATCAACACAAGCAGTAATCGGAAAATTATTGCACATTGAAAAAGGTAGAAATTCAATGTAGCCCATTCCGGCTGCACCCCAGGTAACGTCTACTGATCCTCCATTGTCCTGATAGGATACAGCGCCCTGAACGTACCAGCTTCCATTGATGCCGGAACTAGTGACATGATATGTCGCTTCCGTAAATTCACAGACTTTTAGACAATCACCCCGATCCGATGAATCGACACAGGTCGTTGTATATATTTCACCCGTCACCGGGTCATCTTCAAAAATTAAAATATAAACAGTATCTGAGGCGAAAACGGTGTTTTGATTCGGACCGAAGCCGAACCCCTGGGCAATTAATGTATAGTATCCGGGAATATCAATGCAAACTTCAAAAACATTATCGATGCTCTGTGTGATTGAAGTTCCTGGAGTAGGGTCTATGAACATCACAATTTCTTCCCAGAAATATAGACTGTCAAGATTGATAGTGAATTGCTGACACCAGGGACTACAAAATTCATAATAATCTGGTCCCGCAATTGCAAATATTGAATCCTGGGCTTTAGTCGTTCCGATCTGTAATAGAAAAGCAAAACAAAAAACAACAATCATTCTCATAGTCGTGGATAGTTTAAGTCAGATTTTGTAGTTGGTATAGTAGAGAGTCAAAGATAGTCAAGAACGCTGCTCCAATTGTTGATTTGCCGCTGCTTTCCGGATTTTGAAATCGGTCAACAATTGGTGCCATACGAATGGTAGTGGATCGAAAAATAAAGTGATGTTCAAAACGAATACTTGAAAATAAACCTATATGCCAAGGAGTACGGTCAAAAGTGTTATCGATGTCTTGATTTTAAATTAGAGCGAGTAAATAAATCTTGATTAACTGCAACAAGATATAATATTATTATCTGGAGACAATAATAAAATTCGCCATTAATAATACTGACAGATTAGACAAATTTCTAAGGCCTACATATTTGACGCCAGTAATAAATTTAAATCAGTGAATTTGTGGTTATAGCGTTTTGCTAAATACTCATTTGTCAATCGCCCTTTAAACGTATATACGCCATGCATGAGACCTGGATTGCTATATAATAATTGTTCGATCCCATGTGTCGATCCGGCATCAAGTAATATTGGTGTTAAAATATTACTGACTGCAACGGAAGCTGTTCGCGCAACACGGCTGGCAATATTTGGCACACAATAGTGAATAACGCCATGTTTAACAAAAGTTGGATGTTCGTGCGTAGTCACTTGTGACGTTTCAATGCAGCCACCTTGATCGATACTCACGTCTACAACTACAGAACCGTCTCGCATTTTAGCGACCATATCCTCACTCACGATAACCGGAGATCGGCCTGTTTCAGAATGTACAGCGCCGATTACCACATCTGCATTCAAGATTTCTCGTTCGAGATATACCGGATTTAAAGAAGAGGTAAATAACTGTTGACCCACACGTTGTTGAATCCGCATGAGCTTATAAATATTATTATCAAAAATACAAACCGACGCGCCTAGTCCCAATGCAGTGCGTGTCGCGAATTCTCCTACAACACCGGCTCCTAATATGATTACTTTTGCCGGTGGGACGCCTGAAATTCCACCCAATAATATACCTGATCCACCTGAAGACTTAGATAAGAGTTCTGCAGCAGCCAGTACTGCACTGATACCTGCCATTTCGCTCATAATTCGAACGAGTGGAAAGGATCCGTCGCCATCCATTAAATATTCCATGGCCATCGAGACGACTCTTTTGTTGAGTAGCGTTTGAATGTATTCTTTGTTAATGATGGAAATTTGTAATGGCGATATAAGTAAATTATCCGCTTGTAAAAGCCGGGCCTCTTCAATTGTAGGTGGAGCAACTTTGATAATTACTTCGGATTTATAGACTTCTTCTTTATTGTGAATAATTTGTGCTCCTGCTTCACTGTAGTCATTGTCCGAATAGTTTGATTTTTTACCGGCGCCAGACTCAAGGTATATTTCATGACCGTTGGCCACCAATGTAGCCACCGAAGATGGTACGAGGGCTACACGATTTTCTTGCAAGGTGGATTCCTTTGGAATGCCGATTCGTAGTTTGTTCTTTGATCGCTCGACCTCGAGACGTTCCGCCTGAGTGGCCAATCCTTCACGGGCGAAGTAAGCTAATACTCCATATTTTCTATGTTCTGAACTCATGGGCTTGCTTTACAAAACTAAGATTTTTCTGTGGCTGTTGATATGTTGGATCTCGATCTCGAAATAATCGGAGGAAATGAGGGGTATAGCAAGTTCTGGCCACTCAATTAGAATCAAGTCCTCTCCTTCAAGTATTTCCTCTAATCCAATGTCGATTACTTCTTCGATTGACTCGAGACGATAGAGGTCAAGATGGTAGATCCGAGACCGTCCTGCTTTGCTTTCGCAAGTATATTCATTGATCAATGAAAAAGTGGGGCTGGTCACCTCATCCAAGCCACCCAGGTAGGCATTCAAGCAACGAACCAGGGTGGTCTTTCCGGTGCCTAGATCACCTATTAAAAGCCAAATTTTTCGACCTTTTGCAACCTGCCAAAGATCCGGTATAATAGCGGACCAGGCAGCCTCATTCTCGACCTCGTATTGTAGCTTCGTTTTCATCTTCAAATTCTCATGCAAATCGTTGATTTTCAACAACAATATACATGAATTAATTCCTTCCAAAAAGCAATAAAATCAGGTCCTTCAAAGTTAGGTAATAGGTGGTTAAAGTTGTATCTTTGACAACCGTATTTCAGATTTTAATTACCAACACATATATGGCAAACAAACACAATTATGATGCCAGTAATATACAGGCATTAGAAGGGCTAGAAGCTGTCCGAAAGAGACCAGCGATGTACATTGGCAGTACCGACACAAAGGGGCTACATCATTTAGTATGGGAAGTGGTGGATAACTCAATTGATGAGCATCTGGCGGGATTTTGCAACAATATCGATCTTATCATCCATCCGGATAATTCGATCACTGTAATGGACAATGGTCGGGGTATTCCGACCGATATGCATGAAAAACTTCAAAAATCAGCACTAGAGGTCGTTATGACCGTATTGCATGCAGGCGGTAAATTTGATAAGGATACATACAAGGTGTCAGGTGGATTGCATGGAGTCGGTGTTTCATGTGTAAATGCACTATCAGAACACCTGGTCGCTAAAGTATTTCGAAGCGGTAAAATATACCAGCAAACGTATTCGACCGGAAAACCACTTTCGCCTGTGGAGATCATTGGCGACACAGATAAAACGGGAACGCAAATCACATTTGTACCTGATACGTCCATTTTTGAGACATCGGTGTATCGATTTGAAACATTGGCTAATCGATTGAAGGAAATGTCGTTTTTGAACAAAGGTTTACATCTCAGTATACTGGACGAACGCGAAAAAGAAGATGGTGAATACAGGAAAGATGAATTTTATTCCGAAGGAGGATTAAGGGAATTCGTTAATTATCTCGATGAAAGCAAGCAGTCGTTGATCGATTACCCTATCTATGTGACCACTGCTGATGAAAACGTGGAAGTAGAAGTAGCGATGCAATATAATACCTCATATTCTGAAAATATTTATTCATTTGTAAATAATATTAATACACGGGAAGGAGGAACGCATGTCAGTGGTTTTCGAAGAGCGATCAATCGATTATTCACTTCATATGGAGATGATAATGGATTATTTAAAAAATTGAAATTCAAAATTACCGGAGAGGACTTTCGGGAAGGTCTGACGGCAGTGGTATCTGTAAAGGTTCCAGAGCCGCAATTCAAAGGACAAACAAAAGGTGAATTAGGAAATTCAGAAGTTACTGGAATTGTTTCACGCGCCGTTGGTAACGCACTGCGACATTGGTTGGAAGAGAATCCTAAGCAAGCAAAGAAAATTATTGACAAGGTAATTCTTGCAGCTACGGCACGTCATGCCGCAAGAAAAGCCAGGGAAATGGTTCAGCGAAAAAGTCCGCTAAGTGGAAGCGGCTTACCGGGAAAATTATCTGATTGTTCCTCACGAGATCCGAATGTTTCAGAAATCTTTCTCGTGGAGGGAGATTCGGCCGGGGGTACAGCCAAGCAGGGTAGAGACCGGAATTTTCAGGCCATCCTTCCGTTGCGTGGAAAAATATTAAATGTTGAAAAAGCGCTAGAACATAAAATCTATGAAAACGAAGAGATAAAAAATATGTTTACCGCCCTGGGCGTCAGTATTACAGAGAATGAAGAAGGAGAGCGCGTTTTAAATACTGAAAAATTGCGCTACCATAAAATTGTCGTCATGTGTGATGCCGATGTTGATGGTAGCCACATTACAACATTAATTTTGACTTTCTTCTTCCGGTATATGCGTCCGTTAATCGAAAATGGACATGTTTATATTGCTGCACCACCATTGTATCTGGTAAAAAAGGGAAGCCAAATGCAATATTGCTGGAATGAGGAAGAACGCAAAGAAGCCGTTGAGCGGATTGCAGGAGGGGCCGAAACAACTACAGTAAAAATCCAACGATATAAAGGTTTAGGAGAAATGAATTCTGAACAGTTATGGGACACAACAATGGATCCGGATACACGTATACTTCGACAAATCACAATTGAAGATGCGCTTGAAGCCGATCGTGTATTTTCTATGTTGATGGGAGACGAAGTTCCACCTCGTCGCCATTTTATAGAAACACATGCCAAGTATGCAAAAGTTGATGTTTAATTTGTGAAAAGTTGGATGTCCGCCATTTCAAATTATTGAATAATATATTTTCAAATGAATATACTCAGTAAGATATTTTTGTTATTATTTTTAATTACGGGGCTTTTTTCTTGTAGCAGACCTGTCGCTAATTTTGTTTATGACAGAGCGGATGAAATTGCTCCTGCAGAAATACAATTTCAAAATCAATCGAAAAACGCGACATCGTACAGTTGGGATTTTGGAGATGGCAGTACCAGCACAGAGATGTCTCCTCAACATCGGTATAAACATTCTGGTAATTATGAAGTTGCTTTAATCGCTCGTAATGATAAAGGAAAAGAAATTAGTTTTAAAACAAGGATGATGATAAAACCACCAAAGAATTGTATGGTCGAAGTACAAACTTCTCATGGAAATATGTTAATTGAATTATACGATGACACACCAAAACACCGGGATAACTTTTTCAAGTTGGCAGAGGAAGGTTTTTATGATGGACTACTATTCCATCGAGTAATTGATGGCTTCATGATACAAGGTGGCGACCCACAGTCTAAGGATGCCGCGGCTGCACAACCATTAGGTGCCGGTGGTCCCGGGTATCAAATTCCTGCAGAAATCAATCCGGACTACGTTCATGTAAGAGGAGCATTGGCATCTGCAAGACAGGGCGATCAGGTAAATCCAGATCGTAAATCGTCAGGTTCTCAATTTTATATCGTGCATGGAAAACCACTTACAGATCAGGACATCGCTATGATGGAAAGGCGAAATGGGATTTCATATTCTAAAGATCAAAAAGAAGCCTATTTAAAACTTGGTGGCACCCCTTTTCTGGATGGTCAATACACCGTCTTTGGACGTGTAGTATCCGGTATGGAGGTGATCGATAAAATAGCCACGGTCAAGAAAGGTGCCGGTGATCGTCCTACCGAAGACATAAAAATGAAGATCGAAACAATTAAATAATAGTTGTTTCGACCTTCATTTAATTACTTTTCCTTAGTCGTTATTTAAAACGCTTAGTTCTGGCATAATATTAATGTACTCGTCGTATGAGTCGCTGAGCACATCGTTCATATCATTTCTCAAGGCTTGAAATGAATTAGGACCGTGCAATTTTTCATAGTGCATGACAAACTCGTTATTGTTATCCATGTCAGCCATTTTCTTAAAATGTGTAACGGTTGCTAAATGTCGCCCTTGTTTGTACCCTTGTCGAAATTGGTTGTCATATACACCCCAATAGTTGTCTCCGGGCATGCTTGCCAATGTTTCTTTTATCTTGATCAGCATGGGGTCAAGTCGATACCCTTCACCTTTTGCTACTTCCAAAAATCGAAGCCGTGTAGTGGCGTATGGTGGTTCAGTAGGAGCTAAATTGGATAAGTTGTCTTTTCGTCGCCAGAATTCAAAATTCTTATATTCATCGACATATTTCAATACTTCATTCTCCCAGTGTTTGTCATGCGCTTCGCTTTGTTCCCGATTATCAAGATCTGCATACGTGCAAGGACCCATCTGCCACATCCACCATCCGGCGTGTGGACCATTCATGATTGAAAATACACGCGCTGTGTAAGGTCCTTCGCTGTGGTAGGTCTCGTTATGATATTTCATATTCGCCCGCAGCTTATCCAGGTTTTGAAGATCTGGCTTGATATAGATCATCAAATATTGATGATAAGAGTCTTCATTTTCTTCTTGAGCAATCCCAAACATAAAGGGTATCATCAAGACAAGTAATGCTAATAATTTTCTCATGATAAATTGTTAATGGTTTAAGTTAAAAATACGGTAAACAGGAGTTCTATAGGAAGTCCTGAGTATTCAGAACCGGGTAAAGCGGGGGATACCTTTATGCAATATAGAGAATTTCAAACAGAGTTACAAGGAAGACCCGCGAATAGGCATTGTAAGAATCAGAAATCTGCGGACATTTGAATAATGGAATTGTCCTTGTTCTCGAGTGTCAGAGCAGTTTATTTATTGAGAAGACCACGAAGTGACTTCTTCCCACTTATCACCGATTTGATAAATAAAAACAGAATTTTGTTCTTTGATTTTTCTTTTTAAATGATAATAGGGAATGGCTAACTGAACATTGAATTTATCATTTTCATAAGAGGAAGCACCAATTCCATTGCGCCAATGCCAGGTTCCCCATTGATTAAATTTGACTGAAAGAGAATCTTGAGAATGTACAATAACCTGCACACCATCATGACGACTTTTCATATTAAATTGAATAATATCTTCAATCTCGCATTGTGGAGGATGTTTATTTTTTACTAATAGATGATCGTCCAACATGGATTTTTCGTGCGATTTCATCATAAGAATTCCCTTGAAGTTGTCAGGGCTTATAAGGACGTAAACATGTTCTTTATCGTGCCAGCGAAAATCTTCTAACAAACTGTTCATGACATGGCCGGACTCATGCCAATAATAATTGGTTTGAATTAAAAAGATAAATGAAATTGTTGCGTACACAATTAGTATCACACGACTTATACGTCTTGGCAACCAACGGATAAAAGCTACTAGTCCCAATAATAAAAAAACGGAGGCAGAAAATCCATACATGTCATTTGTCGAATAGAGCAAATACGATTCATAAGCGCTGGTAAACGGACCTATTGCAGCCATAAAACAAAGTATACATAAGCCAAATAGCTGAATTAAGCCGGGTAGTTTTCTGTAATAAAAGAAGAATAGCGCCACCAATATTAAACCAATCAATAGAGCTGATACAAGTACGATAGGTTTTTCTAAACTGAAATATAATTTTTCTTTGGCTGGATGGCTCCAATAACGTGTTAGTAAACTGTGTTTAGCGGCATAACGCAGGACGGCACTTAACTGTTTCTGTGGATTAATCTGATGCTCAGACATGAGGGGCGCCTTACCCGTATCTGAAAGCAGGATTGAAGTCGAACTAAAATATAGCGGAAGGATAATGAATTGCGGGATTACCAGCCAGAACAGTACCTTTTTAACCATCGGGTGTCTTCTCACAAGAAGGAATAGCAATATGATTATGCTAATCAAAGGGATGGCTACAGTCAATTCATGTGTAAATAATGAGAGTAAATAAAGGATATAAATTAGAACGATTTTTTTTCGTTCAGGATCAGTGATCCACTTAAGCATATATCCAACAACGAGAATGACGAAGAGCGTAGCTAATAAATAATGAAAACAAACTTTCCAGACGACAGTCGTTGTATGAAATGGATGAATTAGAAATAAAAAAGATGCGATGAGCGGAAACGAATCCTTTTCAAGTCCAATAAATTGCAAGAGTAATTTTCCTAACCAATAGACACCAAAGGTTACGAATCCAAAAAGCACGGAGTAAATTATATACCACGGCAACGGAGAAGTATCGAATAATTTATAGATCAGGAAATGCAGAGTGTGCATGACGTGCTGAAGACGATGATAGCCGAAGCAATGACTGATACCACTAAATCCATATTCCTGATAGCGTTCATACCAACCTGTGAAGTCGTGTACAAATCCGGCATGTCGTGTGGGCCAGTAAAGGACCAGGGCCAAAAGAGGATAGAGCCAAAGAAGGCGTTGCTCAATATGTTGAATGAAACGTTGCATGTCGCTCAATTATAAAGGAGGACATGATTGTTTGTAGTTTAGGTTGGCCATCAAGTGTTTAATCCACCACAGACACTTAGCACTTGGCCTGTAATATAGGTTGATGCGTCAGATCCTAAAAATGCAACCATGTCAGCAACTTCATTTACTTTTCCAAATCGTTTTAAGGGAACATTTGCCAGATAGGTATCTCGTGTTTTATCGTCCAGGTTATCAGTCATTTCAGTTTCAATAAATCCAGGAGCAATAGCATTACATCGAATGTTCCGGGATCCCACCTCTTTAGCAATCGATTTTGAAAAACCTATTATCCCTGCTTTACTGGCAGCGTAATTGGCTTGTCCGGCATTCCCAAATACACCTACCACGGAAGTCAAATTTATAATTGAACCACCTCGGTTTTTCATCATTGGACGCAAAACATGTTTAGTAAGATTGAACACGGATTTTAAATTTATACGAATCACGCTGTCCCACTGCTCTTCCGACATACGAAGCATTAAACCGTCTTTTGTGATACCTGCATTATTGACGAGTATATCAATTTGACCAAACTGATCGAGGGTCTGTTTGATTAGTTGTTCAGACTGTTCATAGTCGGCTGCATCTGATTGAATCGCAACCAACCGATCTCCTGCATCTAAATCATTGACCAGAGCGTCGGCTCTGTCTGAGGAACTGCGATAAGTGAAAACAACTGAAGCTCCTGATGAAATTAATTTACGGACGATCCCTTCTCCAATACCTCTTGATCCTCCGGTGACTAATGCAACTTTTCCTTCCAACATATTCTTTTATTATTAAATTTCAATTAATTAATTGGACATTTTAGCGAGTTCACTTTTTAAGTGATTAAGTACATCAACTTCGATTGCATCCACACCACGGAGTTTTGCCAGATACCAGGAGATCCAATCAGCAAGATGGACGAGATAAAATGTTTGTTCAATTCTTGATGATCCCTGGGAATAGACTTCAATCCAGGATGCACTCAATTTGCTAATAATATTTTTATTGATTTCAATACGAGCCTGATTACGTTTTAAATCGTCATGATTTCGAAATACAATTACGGCAAGGTCTGGCCTGTTATCTCGCCAACCTACAAGTTCGTTGTGATTCATTTCTGGAATGACATGATGCCAGCAAAGGGCCTTGGCATTTTCATTGATTTGTTGCCGTAGTCGGATTGCTGTTGGTTCCATCCGATCTACCGAATAAATTACAGTGGTTTTACCATGGATTATGGCTGCGATTTTTTGAGCATCAACGTGAATGTCACCTGATCGGGAATCTATGAAATTACAAGCTTCTACTATTTCTGATTCAAATTTATTTGAAATTAAATTCAAATTAAATAGAATGTACAATTGCTGAACAATACTAAATCCGAGACAAGCCCTTGGTGAGGACCAGTTATCAGGCACAAGGACATAGTCGTGTCCTTTTTGTTTCGCATGTTCGATAATTTCACCTCCGGAAGCAATGCAAACAATACGTGCTCCCTTTTTTTCTATTTCGCGAAGTGAATTAAATGTCTCTTCCGTATTTCCACTGTAAGAAGAGATCAAGGCAAGTGTATTTTCGTTAATGTATTGTGGGACATCATATCCCTTGCCGACGAGATAAGGTACAGGGCATTCATCTCGCACAAATTCGGCTACAAAATTGCCACCAATACCAGAGCCGCCCATACCAGCGACGTATACGTTGTGTATGGCATGTTCGTTTTTCGAGATCGAAATAGATTTTCCGATTTCGATTGCTTCACGCAGTTGAGCAGAAAATCGATATATCATTTTATCCATAGGGCACTATTGACTTAGAACTATACAAATATACATACTGGATGGCAGCTGGATTTGATCGGAAAGCAAGTTTACTATTGGGCAAAAATGAAGGACTTTCAATCAACACCGAAAGCGTCGATTTTTAGTTTGCATGTTTTTGAAGCTGTGCATTAATCTGTGATTGCGCCTGAGTCAGCGACTCATTAGCTGTTGTTGCCAATATAGGTTGTCCTATAACCATATGGACATTTGGCGTTTTAATGCCAAATGAATTGAAATAATATTCCATCATCGAAATATCGAACCAGTGATACTTAGGATCATTGTAAATCAGTGTAATCGGTATCACAGGGACGCCTGCTTCCACTGCCTTTTCAAAACTTCCCCGTTTGAATGGTAGAGTCAGAAGTTCACCCGAAACAGTCCCTTCAGGAAATAGCAAGATTGAATAGCCCTTCAAGAGGTGATCAACGATGGCATCTTTAGCTTGAGCCCGCGAATTTCGATCTTCTCTTTTAACAAATATGACACCTGATTCGCGCACGGCACCACCCAATATAGGATATGCTTCAACTTCAGCCTTGGCAACGCCCAGCGCGTTAATGTGATGGCGAATAATGACCGGATCTAGCAAGGATCTGTGATTTGAAACATACAATGCCGGACCATCGTAGAGTTGTCCTTCAACGCTGTGTTTGGTGCTAAAGACCATCATGGCCATATACGTGTAGTACCGTTGGACTTCCAATCCCCAGGACAATTTGTCTTTTTTGAACGGCTTAGTCATCTTGAACCACAAGTAATAAAGTGCCATGGTGAGCATGGCCAGTACGAGTCGAACAATGGCGATGATATAGTTCAATAGCTTAATCACGATAAATGAATAAAGGACTGCAAAGATTGCATAAATTACGAATCAATAATTATAGATATTGAATGAGTCGAATCGTACTTTGTAAGGACTTCTTATCGTGACTGGAATGAAATTAGTCTCAAAGGGGAAGGGGCATGACAGCGTGTATACCTTGTACGGAAAACAAATGACAATTCAAGCGAAATATCGGTTTAGGCGAGCTGGGACTTTTATGGATAGTTTATCTCTTCCAGAAACAATCCTTCTGCAGGAGCTGACCAGCTTTTGTTTAAAGCGGTCTGTTGATCAAGGGCAATTTTAACAGTATTTAATTCTATATCACCCATGGCAACCCTGACGGACATGCCAACAATAAGGCGAACCATGCCGCGAAGAAAACGATTAGCTTTTATTTTGTAGACATATTCAGCATTGTGAAACTCCCAATGACTTTCCAGGATCTTGCATTTCATCGTTTCAGCATCAGAGTTAGTTTTACAAAACGGAAAAAATTCATCGTAGGTTGAAATTAAATTGGCACAATCTACCAACAAGCTTCTATCAATTTTATCAAATTGAGGAAGCCGGGTTTTTAATTCATAATCAAACGGTGATTTATTTTTAGTTAAATAATATCCATATGATCTTGAGACGGCATTAAATCTTGCATGTAAATTATCGGCGACCGAAAATATTCGGCGGATGACTATATCAGGGCTTAACATGCGATTTAATCGATGAGTCAGATCGGTAGGTACAGCCGCGTCGACATCAAAATGTAAAAAATATTGCGATGCATGCACGCCTGCATCAGTGCGACCACAGCCCACTACGGCTATTTTCTGGTTGAAAACAGTCGAGAGTTTATTCTCAATTTCTTCTTGAATAGTGGGTGCATTTAACTGACGCTGCCAGCCAGCAAAATGTGTGCCCTTATAGGCCAACTCGGCAAAAAAACGAGACATTATCTATGCAGCTTTGAGACGTTGTAGCGTCGATTTTGACAACTGTTCCTGGACATATTTTAAATCAACGTGCAATGCCTTACGATTTGTTTCAGAAGGCAGATTGAACATGTCATTTGTGAGTACTGCCTCTAATATAGACCTTAAACCCCGTGCACCGAGTTTGAATTCAATTGCTTTTTCAGCAATAAATTCCATAGCCTCATCCGAAAATGTCAACTTGACATTTTCCAATTCAAATAATGAAGCATACTGCTTGACTAGGGCATTTTTAGGCTCTGTCAAAATCCGCGTTAATATTTCTTTATCTAAAGGATGAAGATGTGTAAGTACGGGGAGTCGACCCAGTAATTCTGGAATTAATCCAAATCTTTTTAAATCCATGTGACTCACAAATTCCAACAATTCATGTCCTTCAACCCGTGTCTTTTCTTTGGAAGAATATCCAATGACCGAAGTATTTAATCGTTTGGCAATTATTTTTTCTATACCATCAAATGCTCCACCGCAAATAAATAAAATATTTTCGGTGTTGACTTTGACCATCTTTTGTTCAGGATGTTTTCTTCCACCCTGCGGTGGTACATTTACATCTGCGCCTTCCAACATTTTTAAGAGCGCTTGTTGAACACCTTCACCTGAGACATCACGGGTAATAGAAGGATTATCGCTTTTTCTGGCGATTTTATCAAGCTCATCGATGTAGACAATGCCTTGTTCCGCAAACTCTACATTATAATCACAAGCTTGTAATAATCTACTCAACATACTTTCTACGTCCTCGCCCACATAGCCGGCTTCGGTAAATATGGTTGCATCAACAATGGCAAAGGGTACTTTCAGTAATCTCGCAATCGTTTTAGCCAATAGAGTTTTTCCGGTTCCGGTGCGACCAACAAAAAGAATATTGGACTTTTCTATGAGGGAATCTTTAAGCGATTTATTCGCTCTCAGTCGTTTATAATGATTGTAGACAGCAACGGATAAAAATCGCTTTGCCTCATCTTGTCCAATGATGTATTGATCAAGATGTTTTTTAATCTCCTTGGGTTTTGGGACTTTCTCCAAATCAATTGGTAGCGCCTCAGGATCCCCTTGATTATTGACAATTTCATCTTGTACAATGTCATGTGCTTGTTGTGCACACAATTCACAGATGTGCCCATCAATACCCGCAATAAGAATAAGCGCCTCGCTCTTATCGCGGCCGCAGAATGAACATCGAATGGCTTCTTTGGCACCCATAACTGGAAATTTATTTCTTATTAAACAGTGGTCTTAACGCGTGGATTTTGTCGGTCCAGGACTTCATCAACCAAGCCGTATTCTTTGGCTTCGCTTGATGTCATCCAGTTGTCGCGATCCGAGTCTTTTTCTATTGTTTTATACGTTTGTCCGGTATGATTGCTGAGGATGTCGTACAAGTTTTTCTGCATGCTCTTCATCAGGTTGTACGTAATTTCCATCTCAGTCAATTGTCCCTGCATGCCGCCTAATGGCTGGTGAATCATAACGCGGCTATGTTGAAGTGCCGTTCGTTTTCCTTTCGTGCCAGATGCCAATAGTACTGCTCCCATTGATGCCGCTAATCCAGTACAGATCGTACCAATTTCAGGGGCAACATATTGCATGGTATCATAGATTCCGAGTCCGGCAGTAACGGATCCACCCGGACTATTGATAAACATTTGAATGTCCAATTTTGGGTCCGTTGACTCGAGAAAGAGCATTTGTGCCTGAATGACATTTGCTACATAGTCTGTAACGGGAACACCCATGAAGATAATCCGATCCATCATGAGCCGGCTAAAGACATCTATCGCCTGTACATTCATTTGTCGCTCCTCGATAACTGCTGGAGTGAAACCATGGATATTGGGGACACTAACGCCTGATTTAGTCATATAGTGCTCCAGATGTGCACTGTTCATGCCCATGTGCTTGACAGCATACTTCTTAAATTCATTGTGCTTAATCATTGTATTCTCTTCTTAGTTTAATTGTCGATACTATAATAAACGAGACGATCAATTGTTTATGTTATTCTTCTTCCTCTGATTTACGTGGGAAAGTTTCATCGTATAGTTTCATCAGTTCTTCTTCGGGTTTCTTCACGATATCCAGGGAGACCTCCGTCTTGACTGTTGATATAAGTTTGTCATTTAGAACCTTATCTGAAAGTTCGCGCACATATTTTTCATCTTTCATTGCATTTTCTACAATGCGATCAATGGTTTCAGGAGGTAAGGTCATGCCACCAAAATTGGCGGTAAATTCTTCCATCACTTTTTTCCTCATGTCATCCTGACTAATTTCAATGCCTAATTTTTTAATTATCATTGAAATTAGAATTTGACGTCGGATACTTTTTTTGAAGTCATCCAGTGCCTCGTCGTCATGATGTGCTTTACCTGAAGAATGTAATAATTGGTGTACGTAGTTTTCAGGTAGTTCAAATTCGTTTTTATTCTCTAGTTTATCGACGATTTCTTTGATGAAAAGATTGTCTCCAACGGGTGAATATCCTTTAATATATTGCTTACCTATTTCCTCACGTGCCGCGCTTTCAGATTTTATGTGTTCGGGAAAAGCCTTTTCAAAAAAGGCCTCGTTTAATTCTGCCTTTTCCTGTCGATGTATGGATGCGATTTTTCCCTCAAACATATTGTTGATGGAGGTGGCGTCAGCATCGTCTTCCAATTTCAGAAAATACTTTTTAACGTATGTTTCATCACGGTCAAGCTCAAGGTTATAAATATCGAAGACAAATTCATCATCCTTTTTGAGGCCGAGCAACTCCTTTTTTAGTTTTTCGTCTGCAACCAGGTCCACAGCGAAACGGAACGTAGATTGACTACCATTTTCTTTTATTGAATCGCCTTCTAATTCATGCGCTTCAATTTCAACCACATCTTTATCTTCAATATTTTCGGGATGCGTATGATCTCCCATTTGAAGACGCATGGCGTCCAGGCGTTCATCTATCTTGCTGTCCTCCACTTCCAACTCATAGTATATGTAGCTATCTTCCGTGCTTATTCCGTTTAGTTCAAGCTGTGGCATTAACCCGAGGATATAGGTGAAGGTGCAGTCTTCGTCCAAGCCACCATCTTCAAGTGCGGGTACATGCGAATCAGTCATCAGCGGCTCATTAATTAGATCGAACGCATTCTCATCAATGATTTGAGACAAAAGTTTGGTTGTAGCATCGCTGATCACTTCCGCCGCAATCTGTTTGCCATACTGTCGCTTTATAAAACTCATCGGTGTTTTGCCGTGGCGAAATCCCTTGATGTTTGTTTGATTCCGAAGCTTTTTTAGCCGTTCATTAAGTTTTGGTGCGAAATCAGAGGATTCTACCGTAAGCTCAATCTGACGTTCATTAACTCCTTTTTCCTGAATATCTACTTTCATATTAGTTGCTTTGTCCCATGGTTGCCTAGAATACACCGACTATACCGGAAAAATGACTGTTTATTGTATTCCTTTTGGATCCGCTGCATCTTATGCACGACGGAGTGTATGAGTGAATTTGTAACACTTCTTATAAAGTGGTGCGGGTAGAGGGACTCGAACCCCCACGCCTTGCGGCACTAGATCCTAAGTCTAGCACGTCTACCAATTTCGCCATACCCGCTAATACCAACTGACCTGTGGATTGAGTGGATAATCTGATCAGTTGTTTAAAAAGCGTGGCAAATATACACGGATTATGGATCTTGCAAAGTCAATTTGATATTGATTTGTAATAAGATCGGCAAACAAATATGACTATATAATATCTTAGAATTAAGACAATCCGTACCTTGATCCGTTAAAACACACACGAAAGTGAGCACGACAATAGCTATATCTATCGAGGAAATGACCTCTATCAAGACGGCCTACAAACGCCTGATGAGATCGATAAAGGTGGAGGTATTGGATGAGGACAAAAAGAATATCCGAAAGGCATTTGACCTTGCCGTAGCTGCACATTCACAGCAACGACGAAAATCCGGAGAGCCTTATGTGCTGCATCCTATCGAAGTATCACGCATTTGTGCAGTCGAAATAGGACTCGGTCCCACAGCGATCATATGCGCCATCCTGCATGATGTTGTAGAAGACACCTATGTCACGCAGGAGGAGATTGTTGATATGTTCGGGTCCAAAATTGGTGACATCGTAGATGGTCTGACGAAATTGGATGGAACATATACCAAAGATAGTCCTCAAGCCGAAAACTTTAAAAAGGTACTCAGTACACTCGTCGAAGACGTACGGGTTGTCTTGATCAAAATGGCGGACAGATTACATAATTTGAGAACGATTGGTTCCATGCCAAGACCAAAACAGTTGAAAATTGCCGCTGAGACCTTGTACATCTATGCACCACTCGCACATAGACTCGGGTTGTATAATATTAAGACCGAATTTCAGGATCTTTGTATGAAAATCAACGAGCCGGAAAAATACCGCGAGCTGGAAGAAAAAATTAGTGAGTCTAAAAAACAAAGGACACGTTATATCGCTGAATTTATAAAACCTATAAAAGCGGAAATTGAAAACCTCAATATACCTTATCGAATATTGGGTAGGTTGAAATCGGTGCATTCCATATGGAATAAAATAAAAATGAAGAATGTTCCTTTTGAGGAAATTTATGATTTATTTGCTATTCGTGTCATTATCGATTCTCCGATTGCACAAGAAAAAAAAGATTGTTGGCAAGTGTACAGTGTGGTAACAGATGTATATAAACCAATTCCGGAGCGATTAAAAGATTGGATCACCACACCAAAGTCAAATGGTTATGAGTCATTACATACAACAGTAATCGGACCGAGAGGAAATTTTGTCGAAGTACAAATTCGATCCGAACGAATGGACGAAATTGCTGAACGAGGATTTGCAGCTCATTGGAAATATAAAGGAGCAGGATCTCAACCTCATATATACGATCATTGGCTTGACAATATTCGTTCAATATTGGATTCTGACAATTCGGATGCAACTGAATTCCTATCTGATTTTAAAACGAACTTATTTAGCGAGGAGGTCTACGTATATACGCCAAAAGGTGATATGCGTGTGTTACCTAAAGGTGCCACTGCATTAGATTTTGCTTTTTCCATTCATACCGATGTAGGATATTATTGTACGGCCGTAAAGGTCAATAATAAATTAGTTCCGCTCGGTTACAAATTACAAAATGGGGATCGTGTATCTGTCATCACGTCTTCGAATCAAAAACCAAAAAGCGATTGGCTAAAGATTGTCATTACAGGAAAAGCGAGATCAAAAATCCGATCTTCAATTAAAGAGGAAAAACGAAAGAAGGGAATTTATGGTCAGGAAGCACTTGCACGAAAACTAAAACATTTAAAAGTCGACTATGAATTGTCGGTGGATTTCCTGGTAAAATATTATGGATTTAAAAGCCGTCCGGACTTATTCTTTGCCATTGCTTCCGAAGAAATTGACCTTACAACGCTAAAACAATTCGACATTGTCAATCACGTCTTGACAGCTAAAGAGAAGCCTAAAAAAGCAGAGGTCGAAAAGCCTGCATCAAAACGGGCGGCTAAGGCCAAAGCAAAAAGCGACAAACCACTCGTATATATTAATGATGAACCGGGAACACAGTACAACTATTCTCTGGCTAATTGTTGTAAAGCGGTCCATGGTGACAAAATATTTGGGTATGTCACTGCGGGAAGCGGTATCAAAATTCATCGGGTAAATTGCCCTAATGCCACACACCTTATGGCGCACTATGGCTATCGAATGGTGAAAGCCGAATGGTCCGCACATGAAAGTTCTTCGTTTGTTGTTTCTTTGCTTATTACCGGAGTAGATGATGGACCCGGTGTGATCGAACGACTTACCGGCTTACTTTCTTCTAAACTTGGAATTAATATCAGAAGCTTTAGTATTGAAGGAAAAGAAGGGTACTTCGAAGGTAAAATATCACTCTTAGTATTGAACACCGATCAACTTCAATTTGTTATTACAAAATTAAAGGAACTTGAAGGGATATCTCAAGTCACAAGAATTGAATGAACGCGACCAAAAAAATAATAATTGAAGCTAAAGAGAAATTCACCAAACACTTGGAGGTGAACGGCTGTAGGAAAACTTCAGAGCGATATGCTATTCTTGAAGAGATTTATAGTCGCAATGATCATTTTGATGCGGAGGCTTTATTTGTACATATGAAAGCACGAAATTATCGTGTAAGTCGGGCTACAGTGTACAACACGCTGGAATTACTTCACTCGTGTGACTTGGTAAAAAAACATCAATTTGGAAAAAATTTAGCGTTGTACGAAAAGTCATTTGGATACAAGCAACATGATCATCTTATTTGTGTGAATTGTGGAAAAGTAATGGAATTTTGTGATCCACGAGTTCAACAAATTAAAGATATGGTTGGTGAGATTTTTGATTTCGAAGTACAGCATCATGCCTTGAATCTCTATGGGCACTGTAAGGATAATTGCGAAGAAAAATTAAAATTGAGCTAAAAATTATTTCATCAGTTATTCTTCCTATCCTATTTTTTAACTTATAAAATTAAATCATGTCATTTTCAATAAATATATATTTACGACTTGCATTAATTGTTGTTGGTATTCTTGGTGGAATCGCCTTATGGATATCGCAGGGTTTTTGGTATGGTATCTGGTTTGTATTAGCCGGAGTCGTCTTGTTGGTTGGGTATATATTATTAGGAACGGTGCAGTCGGCGGCTGAAAAGATGCAGTTGATGGATTTTGACGGTGCTGAAAAACGCCTTGGTTTGACGTTAAGCCCTAAACTGCTCTACTCAACTAATCGTGCATATTTCTTCATGGTTAAAGGGACTATCGCGATGAACCGAAATAATCATGATACAGCCGAGCAATATTTTCTTAAAGCTGAAAAGGCCGGTATGTCGTCGGAAACGGAAAAAGCGATGATTCAGTTTCAGCTGGCATCTATACAGGCGAATAAAAATAATTGGACAGCCGCTCAATTACATTTTAAAAATGCCAAGCAATACAAGGTCACAGAGCCACAATTGAAAGAACAAATGGGTCAATTTGAAAAAGCATTGAAACAACGTGGCATGATGAAGATGGGTGGAGTAGCACAACGTAAACAAGGTGCTTTTCAGCCGGGGGGTAAACGAAGACGACCAAAAATGAGATAATCAATTTTGAAGAACTCGTTTCAAGTTAAATATTAATGCACAATCTCTTCACCTATTTCTAGAATTGATGTACAATGCTATAATTAAATCGAATTTTTGCGGGTGTAGAATTTCGACATGAGTGCATATAATATTGCACCGGCAATCAACATCAGACATATTCGCCCAATAAAGTCTCCTAAGCGCGAATAAATGGTCCTCTTCGAAGTGATTTCAATGTCACCAAATATTGCAGCTTCTTCATTGTATTGCGTTGCTTGTAATACTTGGCCATACGGATCAATAAAGCAGCTGATTCCGCTGTTGGCGGCTCGTGCGATCCACTTTCGTTGTTCTATTGCCCGAATAACTGAGAGTCCTAAATGTTGTCGATGTCCTGCTGTATTATCCCACCAACCGTCATTTGTCATCACCGCTATCCACTCAGCCCCTTCATCAAAATATTCGCTGACAAATTCTCCAAAAACTGATTCATAACAAATCAACGGAGCGACGCGATGACCATCTACGCCTTCGAACGCCGAACGTTTTTCTTGTTTGCGCAATCCACTCCCTGAGCCTCCAAGTTTATCCATTAACGGTTTTAAAAAAAACAAACTCTTCTTAAAAGGAAAAAACTCGGCCCCCGGAACTAGCTTGGATTTATAATAAAGTTGCCATTCTTTTGTCGCTGCCATACGTACAGCTGTATTATGATTTTCCCAATAAATTGTATCTCGATCGCGAATGTAAGTCCTTGTATACTCGTCATGGATTTCATTTAATTGTAGAATTTTGTTTGTCTCCAAGCCACTAATGAGTGTTAGATTAGGATGGTCTTCAAGATAGGCGTTGAGCATCCTGACTGTATGAGAGCGGTTCCAATTATTTAAATTTATTGAAAAACTTGTTTCAGGAAAAATTAGATAGTCTGTTTCATTAGTAATCACCTGATCAGATAACTCAAGAAAATGAGCTATTTCTTCAGGAATAGGAATCTGACGTTTGACATAGTGTGGTTCATAGTTTGGTTGTACGATTGCCACGCGTATGGTGTCCGTGGTTGTCACCTTTTGAGATCTGAGTATGACCGAAACAAGTATTGGAATAATCAGAATGACTAAAAATGAAATTATCTCGATTTTTTTGCTTCCCGAACGGTTTGTGAATAAAATTTTATAAACCAACCATGATGAGGCTATGATCCAAAATGTGCCACCAAGTATACCGGTCCATTCATACCATTGTACCATCCAGGGCTGGTCCATGAAATAATGTCCTAATGCCAACCAGGGCCAATGCGCTTCCCACCTGAAATGAAAATATTCAAAACTTATCCAACATGCTGCAAGAATAAAAAAATGAAATCGGGGTGATAGCACTTTTCTGGTAAGCCCATACAATAATAATGGTACGGTCATCAAAAGGGTATTAACGAACATGGCGACTATTCCTGCAGCGAAAGCCGTATTGCTAATCCAGTAGGTGGCAATGATATTCCATATAATGAAGACGTGA
This sequence comes from Saprospiraceae bacterium, assembly GCA_965249735.1. Classification (GTDB taxonomy): domain Bacteria; phylum Bacteroidota; class Bacteroidia; order Chitinophagales; family Saprospiraceae; genus JANQSS01. The sequence continues at coordinate 516,023 of CBDFMS010000024.1, forward strand.
AAGAATACCCGAAATTGGTATCCCGTTCCGCGGTTCGAAATATCATGACTTATGTAAATTAGTAATGCCCAACCAAAAATGATCAGGATCAAAAATGGTAAGGGAGGAAATGAGAGACCGAGCAAAACTCCGGTGATTGTTGCTAATAAATATATCTTTAGTGATTGCCCCTCAATGTTTCGAAGCCCATTCCAAAAAAATGACAGCGTAAAATAGGACCAAAAAAGAAGGGTCAGAGGGCGGTAACCCCAAAGTTCATCTTGTTGATACAAATGGAGCATGTCCATCCCTGACCAAATGGAAATAAGCAGGGAAATTATGGCAGCGACAAACCAATAAATGCGTTTCATTTTTTTTGGTTTAACGTTGCTGGTCAGGTTGCTGGTTTCAGGTGCCAAGAATTTCTATGAATTTGTTCGAGCTACGCAATTTACAGCATTCTGAATATATGCTATTCGAGGCCGTCACGCCAGTACGAACAATTAGAACGATAAAATTTGTGGTTCTGTTAATTAGGCAGGTTATTATCTTACCTCCAGACCATTTTCTGCACCATTTGGTGGACTCACAAACATGAGTTTTCCATGTTCATCCTCTGCCATAAGGATCATTCCTTTTGATTCGACACCTCGCAGTTTTTTTGGTTCGAGATTGGCTACGAGCGTGACGCGTTGACCAATAATGTCATCTGGAGAAAAATGTTCGGCAATTCCCGAGACTACAGTCCGGGTTTCAAAACCAAGATCCACGGTGAGTTTCAAAAGTTTATCCGCTTTATTCATTTTTTCAGCAGCAATAATTGAGCCCGTTCGTAGGTCAAGTTTTTGAAAGGTACCGAAATCAATAGCGGATTTTAATTGTATCTGACCATTGGCTTGAACCAGTGTGGCGTCAGTCTTGTGCAATGCATCGACTTGTTTCTGAATCGTCTCATCCGGAATCCTGGAGAATAAATGAAAGGCATCCTGAATTTCGTGTCCTTCAGTTAATAATGCTTCGCCTTCTGACAGTTTGTTCATCAATTGTAAAATGCCATCAGATTTTTCATCAAATTCAACATTGAGTTTATTCATCAATTCTTTCGCCTTACCAGGCAAAAATGGTGAAAGCAAGTGCCCCAGTGTGTAGACTATTTGCATACTTTGATAAAGTACATTCGCAGTCGCTTGCTCATCTGTTTTGATGAGCTTCCAAGGGGCATTGTTTTGAAGAAATTGATTTCCCATCGACGAAATTTCCATCACACCTTGCATGGCAGCTCTGAAGTCAAACTTCATCATGGATTCGTATACAGCAAACGTCATATCATATAGCCGTAAGCTCTCAGCTTCCAGGAAGGAATATTCATCTGTATAGTCCGGACCGATTATGGAGAGATCCTGATCAGGTAGAGGAATTTTCCCATTAAAATATTTGTGTGTAAGAACAACTACCCGATTGATGAAGTTTGCCAAATTATTGACGAGTTCATTGTCATTGGCCTCTTGAAAACCCTTCCACGTAAATTCACTATCTCGCTGTTCGGGCATCGTTTTAATCAAGTAGTAGCGCAGTACATCAATGTACTCAGGCATATCATCGATAAACTCATTTACCCATACGGCCCAATTGCGTGAAGTGGATATTTTCTTTGATTCTAAATTCAAAAACTGATTGGCCGGGACATTTACAGGTAAGTTATAACCGCCATGTGCCTTTAGGATTGCAGGGAATATGAGACAATGGAAAACGATGTTATCTTTTCCTATGAAATGAACCAGAGAACTATCCTCTGCCTGCCAATATTTTTTCCAAAGGTCTTCATCACCTTGTTCTTTTGCCCATTGCTTAGATGCAGAAATGTATCCGATTGGAGCATCCAGCCACACATACAATTTCTTTCCTTGGCTCCCTTGAATATCCTGTGGAACGTCAACACCCCAATCCAGGTCCCTGGTCATTGCTCTTGGAGATAAGCCATGGTCCAACCACGATTTACATTGGCCGATGACATGATTTTTCCATTCTGAAGGATAATGCTGCAGTTTACCATCCACAAGACCATCTTCAATCCATTCGCGCAACCAGGCTTCATGTTTGTCCAACGGTAGATACCAATGGCGCGTTGAGCGAAGTTCAGGCGATTCACCAGTCAATTTTGACTTCGGATTGATTAACTCACGCGGGCTAAGACTTGTTCCGCAATTTTCACATTGGTCTCCATAAGCTTCTTCATGCCCGCAATTTGGACAAGTACCTGTTATGTAGCGGTCAGCAAGAAATTGCTCGTTTTTTGCATCATAGTATTGTTCTGATTCTTCTTCAATGAACTCGCCCTTCTCATACAATGCCTTGAAAAAAGACTGACTGGTTTGATGATGAATATCCTCAGACGTTCTGTGATAAATGTCAAATGAAATCTCAAGTCGATCAAAAGCCTCTTCAAACAGGGCGTGGTATTTATCGATTATTTCTTTGGGACTGGTCTTTTCCGCCAGGGCACGCATGGTAATTGCTGCGCCATGCTCATCGGAACCACAAACAAATAGTACATCATGACCATTGAGCCGCAAAAAGCGTGCAAAAATGTCTGCAGGCAAATAGGCTCCAGTCAAGTGGCCAACGTGAAGAGGACCATTCGCATAAGGTAGTGCAGCCGTTAACAAATAACGAGCAGGATTATCCATGAGAAGTTTCGATTGACGCGTTTCTTAAATGCTAAAAAGCTCGCCTCTCATTTTTTATATGATAGACAGCAATTCAAATGCAAATGTAAACATATTGCGTACATCGCATGCTGCCTTTTGACAGTTTTTATTTGTTTTTTTTTATTTGTTGAAGTGGTTCTTTCCGAATAACATGGCAGTCAATCAGTTGTTGAACATATTAAATATTATTGCTATATGAAATCTAAATAAATACTGTATTTTTAGTAGATGGATTACATTGTTTTATCAATACCGATTTTCTTCATCCTGATCGGTATTGAGGTTGTTATTTCATATCTGAAAAAATCCGATTTATATCGGTTGGATGATGCTTTGACGAATATCAGTTGTGGCATCTTGATGCAGGTTTCCGGAGTTTTTTTTAAAACAATACTGATCGTTGGATATGTGTATCTATTTGAAAATTGTCGTTTGCTCAACTTGTCCGATAATTTTGTGACCTACTTTTTTTTATTCATTGGTGTTGATTTTTTTTATTATTGGTTTCATCGCTATGCTCATGAGGTCAGTATTTTATGGGGAACACATATTGTACACCATCAGAGTGAAGAATACAATTTTTCTGTGGCTTTGCGACAATCATCATTTCAAGGATTCATATCGATGATATTTTATTTACCTCTGGCGTTAATCGGATTCAATCCAATAGCATTTATTGCGGTTAATGCATTTCAGACATTGTATCAGTTTTGGATACATACAAAGACGATAGATAAATTACCTGGTCCATTAGAATTCATTTTCAATACACCTTCACATCATCGTGTACACCATGGCAAGAACCCCCAATATATTGACAAGAATCACGGAGGGACCCTGATTATATTTGACCGGATGTTTGGGACTTTTCAACCTGAAGAAGAGGAGGTTGTCTACGGCGTCACAAAACCACTTGGAAGTTGGAATCCCCTTTGGGCCAATTTTGATTGGTACGTGGATCTAGTAAAAGATTTGAAACGCCCTATGGCAATTAAAGATAAAATCAAATTATTATTTAATAAACCAGGATGGCTTCCAGAGTCTCAAGGAGGGTACCGTGCTCCCAAACCAATTTCGGGGGTTTATAATAAATTTGAAACGAATGTTTCGACGCAGTTGAATTACTATGTACTTTTTCAATATCTCATATTATTAGGAATTACGTCCTTTTTCCTATTCAATATCAATTCTTTCGTTCGTCCTCATCAATTGCTTATTGTGGCTTTTGTGATTTTGTCGGTCGTGAATTTTGGTGGCTTACTTGAAGGAAAAAAGTGGGCAAAAACATTTGAGATTATCAGAGTCTTGTTATTGATGATAGCAATCTGTTGGAAATTACTTACGACCTACTTTTGAACACCTCCAACAATCACGACGATTTCTCCTTTGAGGTTATCCCTTGCATTTAATACAGCTTGAATTTCATCCGCACGTCCTCGGATAACCTCTTCAAACATTTTTGTCATTTCCCTACAAATCGCTATCGGTCTGTCAGCCCCGCAGTTTTCAATTATTTCAGAAACGCATTTATTGATGCGATGTGGAGATTCATACAGAATAAATGTGTTCGATAATGATGAAAGATATTCCCAGCGACTTTTCCTACCTTTTTTATGAGGTAAAAATCCTTCAAAATGAAATTTGTCAGATGGAATACCCGACGCTAAAAGTGAAGTAATGGCGGCATTGGGCCCGGGAAGAATTTCAAGAAATAAATTATGTTTTAGCACTTCCCGAATGAGTAAATAACCGGGATCTGATAAACCGGGACTACCGGCATCAGATACGAGTCCGACCGTGTTCCCGGCCTTGATGATTTCGATGATAGAGGCTGTAGATTTATGTTCGTTGTGCGCGTGATATGGCTTTAACGGAACGCGGATATCAAAATGCTTCAACAACTTACCAGTCACTCGACTATCCTCACACAAAAGCAAATCAACACTTTTGAGGGAGTTGATAGCCCGGATGGTGATATCATCAAGATTTCCTATTGGAGTAGGAATGACGATGAGTTTGCCACTCATTCGATTTCGAAAAGCTCATAGGAAAATGACTCCATGATCGGATTGGCCAATAGCTTGGTACATGCTGTTTCTACTTTTTCCTTTGCAGCCTCTTTTGAGTTGGCTTGGACGACCATGTGTACGTGCTTCCCAATACGAATGTCATCGACACCATCGATATGCACATCACGCAGGTTTCGTGCAGCGGCTTTCCCTTGTGGATCCAGTAATTCTTTTAATGGCATTATGTCAATTTCAGCTTTGAACGTCATCTTCTGTTTTTTAATAGTATGAATTTGATCAATGAGAATAAAATATACCACAATATTAAGAAGGGAAGGGCACATGTCCACCACATTGCCAGGATAATAGCAAAACCTGCAATTAAAATAATTTGATCAATCGTACGTCTTCTATCACTCAAGGTCGGTTTGAAACTCAACATTGGTAAATCAACGAGAAGTAACACACTGAGTACTAAGATGAGTATGAGGACCAAAATCATATTTTGTGAAAATATTGTCAAAATCTCTACACACTGTCCATATGCGGAATTTAAATACAGACCCAGAATAGCAATAGCCGCAGCCGGCGTATTCAAACCGAGAAAATCTGTGGTTTGCCGGGTATCCGTATTGAATTTTGCAAGTCGAAGGCATGCTGCAGCCGTATAGATCAATCCGAGTACAGCCGGGAAAAGTCTTTCTTGTGCAACACCGTCTGTGTGCTGGATCAAAGTAAATAAAAGAAGGCCCGGAAATACGCCAAAAGAAACCATATCAGCAAGTGAGTCCAACTCGGCCCCCAGACTACTGGATAGATTAAATTTCCTGGCAACCAGACCATCAGCGAGATCAAATAGCAAGGCCGCACCAAAAAACAGCAATATCTTGTTGTCAGCCCCCTGAAATAAAGAAAGTATAGCCAGACAGCCACTCAGTAAGTTCAGGAGCGTAAGTAGATTGGCCAGATTAAACATAGAATACGGTGCAGAATTTTATTTGACAGATGATAATAGATGCAAGCATCGGAAAGTTAGATAAAAGCGATCAATTAGATGTAGGAAACGTTTATACTATAATGTACTAATTTGCATCCTTGTGAGAAAAAACAATGTATTTCGATGCTTTCTTGTTGCAGTGGGCTTCATGGCTTTGACAATTATTCACGGTCAGCCACTGAATGATGATTGTTTTACACCTATAGAGCTTTCTGCTCCATTGGGTCGTAATTGCTCTGATGTCTCAGCATACAATTCATTCAATGCGACTTTTTCCAGTTCTGTACCCGATCCGGGATGTTGGCCGGATGATGCAAATACAGCTGATGTTTGGTTTTCTTTTCGCGCAGGTGGATCGGCGGTTACCATCACGATTATTGGAAATACAGTTTTTATGCCTGGAGGCAGCATGACCAGGCCTCAATTTGCCATCTATTCAGGTGTTTGTGGATCTCTGACAGAACTGAATTGCGCTTCAGACGGATTTGGTTCCAATTCGATTGAATTGGTGCAATCCGACTTGACGGTTGGACAACGCTATTATATCCGCGTATCAGCCAGGGCAGCCATCCAAGGCAGTTTTCAACTATGTCTGACTTCTTTCAATCTAACTCCACCTCCGGAATCTGATTGCATGGATGCTGTATTGCTTTGTGACAAATCATCATTTAACGTTGAAAATCTGGTGGGAACCGGCAATGTCGCAAATGAAATAGCAACGCTGGGTCTTTGCCTCCCGAATGAATTGGCTTCTTCCTGGTATAAGTGGGTATGTGATGACCCGGGCACATTGACTTTTGTGCTCACGCCCAATAATCCTGAGGATGATATTGACTTCATCCTGTTCGAATTACCCGGTGGGTTGGATGACTGTGACAATAAACAAAGCATCAGATGTATGGCATCCGGTGAGAATGTTAGCCAACCTCCTGGAGATTGGGTCCGTTGCACAGGTCCGACCGGACTGAGAATTGGTGATCCGGATTTGATCGAATTGGCCGGTTGCGTTGAGCCATCAAATAATAATTTTTTACAAGAAGTGAACATGGTCTCTGGTCGAGCCTATGTGTTGCTGATTAATAATTTTTCTCAATCAGGCCAGGGCTTCAATATGGACTTTGGAGGAACAGGAACATTTCTTGGACCTGAAGCTCGCATAGAAATTGTGGATGGACAGACATTAGATTCAATCGAATGTGACAAAGAATTCACCGTCGATGAGTTTATAAATTTTCCAACGGGTACGGTAGAGAACGTTGAATGGCGGTTTGGAACGGATGCCACACCTGCACAAGCCACTGGGTCAGGTCCGCATTCAGTAAATTATTCCTCTATAGGGGCAAAGACCATAACCCTGAGTATTACGACAGACAGAGGTTGCATCTACAATGAATTTATTGATATTGACGTGCTTCCATGTTGCGCGGATATAATTGGATATGATATTTTGCTTGATTCGACTACAGATTTAAGCTGTCACGGAATTCCTGAGGGTGAAATTGCCGTATCAGGTATAGGTGGAAGTCCGTTTTATGAATATTCTCTTGATGGAATCAACTGGCAATTCAACGACATTTTTACTGGATTAGATGCCGGCAACCAGCAAATTTTTATACGTGATCGCAAAGGATGCATTGATTCCATTGATGCGACCCTAAACGAACCTCCTGAACTTCAAGTTGACCTTGGTTCTGATATTACAATCGGCCTTGGATGTGAAGTTGACATCCGGGCTTCGGTCATTCCTTCGGATGCAATTGTCACGTATCAATGGTCTGCAACAGATACTTCATTTATTGATCCGGGGATAGCTGAATTTAGCACATTTCCTCCGGGAACGACGACGTATACTGTGGTGGTTACAGACTTAGGCGGTTGTCAGGATACCGATGATAAAACAATTTTTTCTGATGGTCTCCGACCTGTGTTTATACCAAATGCATTTAGTCCGAATAACGACGGGATTAATGATAATTTTGTCGTCTATGGTAGTAAAGCCACTGAACGCGTCCTGGTGATGCAAGTATTCGACAGGTGGGGTAGTAAGGTTTTTGAACGACAAAATATCCAAGCAAATGAAACATCTCAGGGCTGGGATGGGACATCAAATGGAGAAGTGCTCAATCCCGGCATTTATGCTTATATCATTAACGTCTTGTTTGTAGATGGTGTACAACTCACCTTTCATGGTGATGTAAGTTTGGTCAAATAGTTTCTATGGAATTTCGATCACTTATATTCTTCATCCTCCTGGCCGGTTTATTTGGGATGCTAGCAGCTTGCGAAAACGATATCAAGGACATTGAAGCCATCGATCGAAAAGTGGACAATGTCGATCGATACAAAAATATCCGTGTTACGTATAGCGATTCTGCCAGAATTCGTGTGGTCATTACAGCCCCATTAATGGAAAGTCATTTTGAGACAAAAAATCAACAGGAAGATCGATTTCCTGACGGAGTTTTTGTTGAGTTTCATGATGAAAAGGGACTTGCAGCAAGCTGGTTGTCAGCCAAAGAAGCTGTCAGTTATCCAAATAAAAAACTGATTGTTGTGCGTGATAGTGTTGCCCTCGTCAGTATTGAAGGGGATACTTTGCGCACAGAAGAATTATTTTGGAATTCTCAAAATGAAGAGATCTATACAAATGGGGCGTTTCGGTATGCCAATAAAGATGAGCGTATCTATGGCTATAAATTTAAATCCGACCAAAATTTTAATACATATTCCTACGAAAAAATGTCTGGTCAATTGAATGTGCGCGTCCCAGAATAAATATTTTTCAACTTAGATTAATTATTGAAAACAGAATTTTCGAAGTTAGATGCTCTTCAAAAATTAAATTTAGGAATCATCTCCGGAGTGAATCAATCGGACGGTTTCTATTTTCTTATCACTTACCTGAACGATGACGAATCGATATTCATCCAATTCGATTTCTGCGCCTTCTTCCGGAATCGTTTCTGTCGTGATGACTAAATATCCGGAAAGGGTAGTGTATTCCCCTTCAGGAATATTTATTTCTTCGTATTTTTCATTTATGTAGTCAATTTCGATTCTGCCACTAAATAAATATTCATTTTCATTTAATTTTAAATCGACGTGACCTTCTTTGTCGTGCTCGTCTTCTATTTCTCCAAATATTTCTTCCAAAATATCTTCAAGGGTAATAATACCGGAGACTCCACCAAATTCGTCTACCACACAAGCAATATTTACACGCTCACGCATAAACCGTATCATGAGTGCCTGGACATTCATAGCTTCCGGTACAAAAGGAAGATCATAAAGCATATCCTTGACTGCTTCGGGAGGGTCTAAAAATTGAAGGTGATGCACATATCCCAGCAGGTCATCTATTTCTCCATTGGTGACCAGGATCCGGGACAAATTGGTTTTCTTAAATAGTTCAATAAATTCATCAATCTCAGAGTTGATGTCTATGTGCACAATTTCTGTACGGGGAATCATGCATTCGCGCACTTTAACGGATTGAAGATGTAAAGCATTTCGAAACATATCCGTTTCCATTGCGTCCTCACTAACCTTTGCACGGCCGTCCACAAAATCTTCAAGATCCATCCGGGTAAAAACTTTTAGTTCTTCTATATCCGGTACTTTCAAAATATATTTTAAGAAAAAATTTGAAACACGAGTCATGATTCCCGAAGGAATGGCAAGTAGCCATTTGAAGAAAAGCAAGGGGTAAGTGAAAAAATAGAGAAGTTTATTTGAATAAATTCCGAAGAATGTTTTTGGAATAAATTCTCCAAACAGCAGAACGACCATGGTGGTGATTATCGTGTTTATTAGGAGTAATGCTACTGAAGAAGAAATGAGTGGTGTCAAAAATGGTTCCAAAATGCGATTCATCAAGATGGCGAAAATGACCAAGGCGATATTGTTTCCAACGAGCATGATGCCAATGAACCGATCAGGATGATTGAAAAAAGAAGCGAGGATACGTCCCCGACGTCCACCGGTCTTTCGCTTCAGTTCCACTTCGATTTTACTCGCAGAGATAAATGCTATTTCAGATCCTGAAAAGAAAGCAGAAAAGAGAAGAACGATAATGACCGGGAGTAGTAATTCCATTTGTAAGTCGTTGACGAATGTTCCTATTCGATACCTTATATAGCTATAAATGTAACCTAAATGAGACATTTCGAAATGCATTCTGAAATGTCTGAATAGTAAATTACTCGATTTTGAGAGTCAAATTCGTTGTAAAGCCCAGGTTGGAGCAAAAAGAAAGCGGATGAATCTTTATTCATCCGCTTTCGACTTAATTCCTTACCTATGCTAAGTATACTAGTAAAGTGTCTCATATCGGTGATAGGTAAACAACATGGAAATAAAATTTTGTACAGAATGCTCGCTTCGACTGTTGAGAGATATCCTATAACCATTCCTATGCCTTGGGATAGTCGTGAGTGAAGGTGGGTCAATCAGCCATAGAAAATCTGACATGCCTTGACCAATTCCCTGTTTGGAAGCCCGTGGTCAGCATGGAATGAGCTCACTTTATCATCAAATGAAGATAGATCGTTGATTTTGCACTTGTCCGAGCTGTTCATCATTATGCACTGTGCGTCCTATGAGCTAAAATTTATGTGAACAGTGCTTTCTAACTTCTCAAAAAAACAGTACATTTGCGCCCACGTTTGATCAAAATATCAGCATTATGCCTAAGATGAAAACTCATTCAGGCGCCAAAAAGCGCTTCAAAATAACAGGCTCGGGTAAAATAAAGCGCTTTCAGTCTAACGCATCACACTTGATGAGAAAGAAATCTAAAAGAGCTAAGCTTAACCTTCGCGGTGCTACGCTTGTAAGCAAGGCCGACGAAACTCGAATGAAAAAACTACTCGCTAAAGGGTAGACTTTGTTTTAACCGCAGAATCAGGTTAAGTGCCGCTTCAGGCCCCTGAGATGCACCAAAACACATAAAACTATGCCACGGTCAGTAAACACTGTTGCTTCCAAAAGAAGAAGAAAGAAAATTTTAAAAGCCGCCAAAGGTTATTTTGGTGCGCGAAAGAATGTTTATACAGTTGCTAAAAATGCAGTTGAGAAAGCATTGTCATACGCTTATCGTGATCGACGCAATAAGAAGAGAGCATTCCGTAGGTTATGGATTGCGCGAATCAATGCTGCAGCTCGTCAGGAAGGCTTATCGTATTCCAGGTTTATGCATGGTTTGAAACAACAAAAAATTGACCTGAATCGCAAGGTTTTAGCTGACTTAGCTGTAAACAACCCGGAAGCCTTCAAGGCTGTCGTCGATCAGGTTAAGTAAACCTCTCCTTCGTAAATTTCTTGTCTATGATTAGGTCTGGTAAGGCCTGCTATAGCTATGGTATGAGTGATTTTGGCTTATGGACCTGTGCGATCAGGCTCCGTGTTTATAAAATCAGGCAGAAAGGACATATCAAATCTTCCTGAGTAACGGGCCTTGATTCCTGACCATCCAAATAATCCTCCACTGTGGTAGGCCAAAACACAACTGTTTTTGGTTAATTCTCCTAATGCACCCAAATGCAAAGCCTCAAACATTTTGCCATTGTACAGTGGGTCCAGTAAAATATCAGTCCTTTCATAGAAGGCGCTCAAGAACGAAAGTAGAGCTTCATCAATTCGACCAAAGGAGCATCTGTGAGCCGGTAAGATCCTGACTTCTGCGACAGTATGTATCAAATTTAATTTTTGCCTCAGGTGCTCGATTTCCGATTCGCGATTGATGGCTGGAAATACATAGACCCGGCAGGGATAGTTGATTGCGGAGATTACGCCTGTTGCAGTAGAACCCGTACCGGCTGGGATCAACCAAATATCGGGTCTCAAATTTTGATCCAGGACCTCACTGACAATCGCTTGACAGCCTTCTTGTCCCATTTCATCATCCCCTCCAAATGGAATATAATGACACCCATTCATGTTGCTTTTCAGAAGAAATGCCTGTGGATTGGCTTGTAAAATTGTAAAATCAGAATTTGATATAAATCGAAGTTCCATCCCATAATTCAATGCCTGATCGAGCATTGGATTTGATTTAAGATGATAATCTCCGCGAACGAAACCCACAATTTTTATTCCATGAATGTGAGCGGCACTGGCTGCAGCAAGTAAGTGGTTTGACCAGGGACCACCACATGTGGCTATTTTTGGCGCATTCGATTTTAATATGGAGGCGATGTGAATCGATAGTTTTCTCCATTTGTTACCTGATATATAGGGGTGGATCAATTCATCTCTTTTTATATAAAGCGGAAAATCAACTTGATCCTCTAAGGAAAAAGTTATTTTTTTTATAGGAGATGGAATAAGAATATTCAAAATCCAGACGTTTAGGTGAATCGACAAAATTGAAAGGTAAATCGTTTTATTAAAATGGTGACACATCACTCCAAATATTATCATGATGAGGTCTGGAATACCCTTACCCATGGTATTGGTCTTCTCTTTTCGCTAATCGGGGGGGTCTATTTAATTAGCAAATCATGGATAGCATCATCAGATGTAGATATTGTCGCCATAACGATTTATGTAGCTTGCGCCGCATTTGTGTATGCGAGTTCAACCGCCTATCATGCAACGCGCCCTGGTCAATGGAAGGATCGATTACAGCGTCTTGATCACATCAGCATTTTTTTTATGATCGCAGGTAGTCACATGCCCATTATTTTACACTTTTTCAATAATGCGGATGGCTACATTTTTTTGTCTGTCATGTGGACTTTAGTATTCTTAGGTACAATATTTAAAATATTCTGGATGGGAAAATTTGAGATATTGAGTTTAGTACTCTATGTCGGTATGGGCTGTATGTCTATCTATTTATTTCCTGACCTCTATCAACTTATGTCACGTGGAACGCTCGGTCTGTTAATTCTGGGTGGGGCGCTTTATTCGTTGGGCATCATCTTTTATTGTTGGGAATCATTACCCTATCATCATACGATCTGGCACCTTTTTGTTGTGGGCGGGAGCATTACGCATTTTATTGCCATATACTTCATCTGCTTTGAATTTTAGAAAAGCAATGATTGATTAAGCCTTGATAATAATTAATCTTCTGGTGACAATGCGTTTCCCACTTTCATCGATCAATGAATAAAAATAAGTTCCGCGGCGTAAAAAAGTGAGATCCGCAAGGATAACCTGTTCATTCAAGATGTTCTCCTCTACCGACCAGAGTTTTTTCCCCAGCATGTTGTATACACTGAGTTCATACTTTCCTTCGGGTAAATTAAAAAACTCGAACCGGACATCGCCGAACGTCGGATTGGGATATACATAGACTCCGCGAAGTCGTTGGTTTGGACTTATTTCCCGCGCCATTTTTGGATCAGCACTGAAGATGACTTTTTCAACTTCGTCATTTTCATCTGTATATACTTCTGCAACCGGGCCGGCAAGCCCTTGCGTTAAAAACAAGTAGGAATAAGACACACTATTCCATAATATTCCATTCAATAGTTCCTGAAATTGTGCTGTTTTGTCTTCCCAATTTCCTTCTATATCACGCGCCTGAATGCGCAATGTCTGCTCCTCAATACGACGTACGCGGACAACATCAAACGATTCATTTTGCATGAGAAGCATGCCCCAGGCGTCTGCTGCATCATCTCGATTTACTTCCAGAATAATGCGAAGTGAATCGGACAAATCAGCATCCGGAAGTCGAAATTGAGTTGGCACGCGATGCCAGGGCAGATATCCTATAAAGCGGGAGTATTCAGATGTGGCATCCTGATAGCTTATTGGGTTTTTGTATTCAAGCAGGTCCGGCGAACAACGAAAATCAATGGATTGACCCATTTGCAAAGGGTCTGTATTTAATATCGATGTCAGAAACAGGGAGCCATCGCGATCAACGTATTCGTAGGAGGCACCACCTTTGTGTATTTTTATTCGACCTTGTTCTCCGTCTGAACGATATTTCAATTTCCGCACAAAAGGCGATTGCAAGCTTGTAAAATCCCACACGCGATCCTGTCCGGGGCTACCTATTGCGATTTGATGTGGTAAATTATCGACCAGGCTGAAAATCGAATCTCCGGGTTCAGGAAGAACATACGCATCATGTGCATTTTGAGCTATTGCGCCACTGTTGACCAACAGTACGAATAAAAAGAATATGTAGAGCGCAATGAATCTCATAATGGTAAATGTAAAATTAATGCTTATGACCGACAAGCATCATTTAATGGTCGCGAATTATAACCCATTAGTCCAATTATTATTCGATTTTGTTCAACTTAAGAACATTTAATGATCATTTGGTCGATATTGAACAGCCGAAGGCGACCAAAATAAGGTTACATACGTTGTAATTCCACAAACTTTTTATACTCTCCTTGTTTTTCCAACAATTCGTTGTGACTCCCGGATTCTACAATTCGGCCATCACGGAGTACGATAATATGATCTGCATGTTGAATTGTAGACAGCCGGTGCGCGATGACAACAGCCGTACGATTTTTTAAAACTTCAATCATAGCTTTTTGAACAGCGAGTTCAGACTCGGAGTCCAAAGCCGAGGTGGCTTCGTCCAGAATGAGTACAGATGGATTTGATAAAATTGCTCTGGCCAACGCAATACGCTGACGCTGTCCGCCACTCAATTTTTGACCTCCATCTCCGACATTTGATTGATAACCTTCCGTCATTTCAGAAATAAAATCGTGTGCATGCGCAAGTTTGGCAGCTTTGACTATCTGCTCCATATCATCGATTCCGCTTCCGAATATAATATTATTTGCTACTGATGTATTAAATAGAATTGGTTCTTGTGTAACAACACCAAATTGATTTCGCAATGTCGATAAAGAATATTCTTGTAGCGGTGTGCCATCAAATTCGATCCTACCATTTGTCGGATCATAAAAACGCAATAATAAATCTGCCAGCGTAGATTTTCCGGATCCTGACGACCCAACGAGTGCAATAGTTTTTCCTTTTGGAATTGAAAACGAAATATCATCTAATACAATTGGATTGTCCTCTTGATATTTGAAACTTAAATGTTGAAGGCTTATTTCATCCTGGAGGTTTTGACAAACTTTATCCCCCTGATTTTTTATTAATGGATTTGAATATGAGATAATATGATCGATTCGTTCATAAGCAGCCATTCCTTTTTGAACATTATAATAGGCTGATGCAACAGATTTTGAGGGAGCGATCGTATAGAAAAATGCCAAAAGATAAGCCAGAAAAACCTCGGATTCTATTTGGCCGTTAAAAACCATATGGGCACCATAAACAAATAATACACAAACGGCTGCTATACCCAGCACTTCAGAAAGTGGTGAAGCGATATCTTTTCGCCAAAGAAGTCGTGTATGAAGCCGTCTATAGTTATTGTTTTCTTCCGAGAACCGCTGCTCCATAACGCGCTCTGCAGTAAATGCTTTAATGACTTTAGAACCGGTTAACGTTTCTTCTACATTTGACAAAATTCTACCTAGTGAAGACTGAACTTCTCCCGACTGCTTTTTGAGTTGACTGGCAATACCGCCAATAACGGCACCGGTTATTATAAGCATGATGACGACAAACAAGGTTAACTGCGGACTTATCATCAGCATAAATCCTACAGCACCAATAACGATGAGCGGATCTCTAACCAGTTTTTCCAACGTACTTAAAATGGACCATTCGATCTCCTGCACATCAGCACTCATCCGGGCGATTAAATCGCCTTTTCGTTCATCAGTGAAAAAAGATAATGGTAAAAAATTTATTTTATGAAACAAATTTTCTCGCAAATCCCGAATAACACCATTTCGCACTGGTGCAATAAAAAATAACGAGAGATATTGAAATAGGTTTTTTAGTAAAAACAGTGTAATCAGCAATAAACATATTTTAATTAATGCGTCATTTTTCGTGGGAGCACTTTGGATCCAGGTAATCAGATGATAGTGCATGAATTCATCAAATGTAGACAGCGTCAATTCTGATGGGCTAGCATTTTGCGATAATGTACTGCTTTCGAAAAACAATTGAAAAATTGGAATTACAATTGGAAGTGTAAGTACTGTAAATACAGCCGTTAATACATTGCTGATTACATGTAGTGTTACGAGGCCCTTGTAATTTATAACAAGAGAAAGAAGTCGACTGATCGATTTCATGATTTGCCTATTCAGTCATCCATCGAAAAGGATTGCAAGAATCCGGTATTGAAATCACCACTTCTAAAGGTTTCATTTTTCATCAGTTTTTGGTGAAAAGGAACCGTTGTATGAACTCCTTCTATAACGAATTCGTCCAAGGATCGCCCGACTTTTGTAATACACTCATCACGAGTTTGAGCCTTACAGATAAGTTTTGCAATCATACTATCATAATGAGGCGAGACCATATATCCCGCATATACATGGGTATCTACGCGTACTCCATGACCATTCGGGGCATGAAAAGAAGTGATCAATCCAGGATTTGGTCTAAAATCATTATAGACGTCCTCGGCATTAATTCGGCATTCGATCGCATGCATGAGTGGATGATAGCTCACACCTGAGATAGGAATACCTGCAGCTACCTTTATTTGTTCTTTGATAAGATCATGGTCAATGACTTCTTCGGTGACTGTGTGCTCAACCTGAATACGTGTATTCATTTCCATGAAATAGAAATTCCTGTATTTATCGACCAGAAACTCGACAGTTCCAACACCTTCATAATTTATGAACTCACCGGCTTTTATAGCTGCTTCTCCCATTTTCAATCGAAGTTCCTCAGTCATAAAAGGGGAAGGGCATTCTTCCACCAATTTCTGATGTCTCCGTTGAATTGAGCAGTCGCGTTCGGAAAGATGAACAACTCGCCCATCCTGATCACCAACAATTTGAAATTCGATGTGGCGGGGGTCCTCGACAAATTTTTCCATATAGACTCCGGCATTACCAAAGGATGCTTTTGCCTCATTTTTGGCCATTGTAAATTGCGTCTCGAACTCATCTTCTTCCCAAACAATCCGCATACCCTTACCACCACCTCCAGCGGTTGCTTTAATCATGACTGGGTAGCCGATTTTTTCAGCCTTTTTCTTGCCATCAGGTACATTGGAGATGAGACCTTCAGATCCTGGTACAACGGGTACACCCGCTTTGATCATGGTTTTCTTTGCTGTGATTTTGTCTCCCATCCGCCGGATCATGTGAGGTGTCGGTCCAATAAACTTAATTCCGTATTCTGCGCAAACTTCAGCAAAATCAGCATTTTCAGCCAGAAAACCGTAGCCTGGATGAATTGCATCTGCGTTGGTAATTTCCACTGCTGCCATGATACGCGGAATAGACAGATAGGATTCAGCGGAGGAAGGTGGTCCAATACAAACCGCTTCATCAGCAAATCGAACATGCAAACTTTCCCTGTCCGCCGTACTGTAGACTGCTACAGTGCGAATTCCCATTTCTTTGCAAGTTCTAATGACGCGCAATGCGATTTCGCCGCGATTGGCAATGAGTATTTTTTTAAACATAGTTTTCTCCTTAAAGAGTCAATGTACGCCGGTAATCACGCATTCGGATCCACTAAAAATAATACTTGGTCATATTCGACCGGAGAAGCATCGTCTACCATTGATTTCACGATTTTACCACTTATCTCTGATTCTATTTCGTTGAATAGTTTCATGGCTTCAACGATGCAAACAACTGCACCACTCTCTATGACGTCACCAATTTTAATATAAGGGTCTTTTCCGGGCGCCGGAGCTCTGTAAAAAGTACCGACAATAGGAGATCTTATCTCAAGTAGATGGTCATCGGTTTGCTCACCACTGGATGACGGTGTACTTGGAACTTTAACAGGAGCAGACGATTCCGCTGTTAAATTGCTATCATTTTCAGGCCTGTAAACAGGAGCTGAAACCCCAAAATCTGGCGAAGTAATGTGACGGATTTCCTTGCGCCCTTTTTGATATTTATCAGTTTTGATAATGATTTCAAAATCCCCTTCCTTCAGTTTGAATTCTGAAAGATTAGATTTTCCAATGAGTTTGATAAGGTTTGTTATGTCTTTGTAATCCATGCGTATTGGATAATTTTAAATGATCGGACAATTGGATTATTTTGCACGCTCCAGATATTGTCCGGTTCGCGTGTCGATTTTGATTTTTTCACCTTCATTTATAAATAGAGGAACCCGAATTTCAGCTCCAGTTTCCACAGTTGCAGGCTTGAGCGTATTTGTTGCCGTATCACCTTTTACACCTGGTTCGGTATAGGTGATCTGAAGAACAATATGCTGCGGCATTTCAAGTGTCAGAGGAACACCCGTTTCTGCTTGTATCAATATTTCTACATCAGAACCTTCTTTTAACAACGTCGGACGTTCGATCATCTCTTCCTGGATCGATATCTGTTCATATGTTTCATTATTCATAAAATGATAACCCATATCATCTTTGTAGAGGTATTGAAATTTTTGTCTCTCAATACGGACTGGAAAAATTTTATGGCCGGCCGAAAATGTGTTATCCAGTACCTTTCCGCTGGTCAGGCTTTTAAGTTTTGTTCGGACGAATGCATTGCCTTTACCTGGCTTAACATGCTGAAACCCCACTACTGTGAAGATGTCATTGTTAAATTCGATACAAAGACCGTTTCTGATATCTGACGTGTTTGCCATGATGCTTATGCAATTTATAAAATAATGGTGAAGAAAGCCCGCAAATATAGCACATTTAGTTATCGGACTATTTTACTCAAAAAAATAATGTCTTATTGCAGATAGAAGTTCCTCAAATCATCATACTCTTTCTAGGGACACAAACTTGAAAGCTTAATCAAGTCCGCAGGCCCTTGTTAGTCATAAGCCCAAATGAAGTCACAAGCTCCCCATGTGAACCCTCCACCAAAAGCGGTAAACACTATTCTATCGCCCTTTTTTAACCTCTTTTCATAGTCCCAAATACAAAGAGGCAATGTGGCTGCTGTTGTGTTCCCGTATCGCTGAATATTGACCATGACTTTGTCCATTGGAATATCAATCATCGATGCGACGGTTTGAAGAATACGCATGTTGGCTTGATGTGGGACCAACCAATCAATATTCTCGATCGTCATATTTCGTCTTGTCATCAATGTCGTCACTGCATTGGACATTTCTTTCACAGCAGATTTGAAAACCGGTCTTCCATCTTGTGTGACAAAATGTTCGCGATTCCGGACAGTCTCCAAGCTCGCAGGTTTCTTGGACCCTCCCGCTTCCATATGTAAAAACTTTCGACCAGCACCATCAGAACGTAGAATGGCATCCTGAAATCCTAATCCTTCTTCTCCTCGTTCGATAAGCACAGCTCCGGCTGCATCACCAAAAATGATACACGTTGCACGGTCTTGGTAATCAATAATTGAACTCATCATATCAGCACCAACGACGACAACCTTTCGATACATCCCTGATTGAATATATTGAGCCGCTGTAACCAAAGAATATAAAAATCCTGAGCAGGCCGCATTAATATCAAATCCAAAGGAGTTTTTAGCACCTACTTTATCTGCAATGGTATTAGCCGTGTCAGGAAATACTCTATCTGCCGTTACAGTAGCACATATGATTAAATCCACTTCGTCTGCAACCAGCCCGGTTTTGTTCATTAGATCTTTGACAGCTTCAGCTCCCATATCAGAAGTTGCCCATCCTGGGGTTTTCAAAATTCGCCGTTCCTCAATTCCAGTTCGACTTCTTATCCATTCGTCATTGGTGTCGACCATGGATTCTAAATCCTTGTTCGTCAGAATGTCATCGGGGAGATAGCCGCCCACTCCAGAAATTATTGCCGGATATTGCATAGGTCAGATTTTAAGAGGAGCGAAAGGTACAAATTCTTTGATTCATGACCACTGATAAAAAAAATATCAATCAAAAAATATTTTCATATATTATTGAATTATAAATAATTACACATAATTTATTTTATATATATAAATTAGACTCTTTAAAATGAATGATCATGGTATGGAATTTGTCATGTTCATTGTAGCCGTAGCAGTTGTAAACCGACAAATGCACCGCAAATGAGAAAGTCTATTGTCCTAATACTCGTATTTAATATTGCCATTCTTGGCATGACTGACTTGTATGCAGACGGACATGACCCCGGTTTATCTTACCTTAAAGCCAAGCAACAAGCTGAGCAAAATGATATGAAATACGTACTGTATTTCAAGGCTGACTGGTGTTCACCATGTAAGTGGATGGAGGAAACAACGTTTGAGGATGAGCGATTTAAAGAAGCAAGAGAAAATCAATTTATTTTCGTGTCCTTGGATATTGACGCCTTCGAAGGATATGCATTGAAGGCATATTTTCAAGTGTACGCTTTACCAACAATGATTGTCTTTAACCCAAAGCATGAAATTGTAAATCGTAGGGAAGGGTCTTTGAATGTCAACGCTTTTCTCAAAATGTTAGAGGAAGACAAATCGGACCAATTAGCGATTAAAAATGAAAATCCGCTGATCAATTTTCGGCCTTCAGCCTTAAATGTGTCGAAGTCTAAAACAGATATCCATGACAATACTCCAATATTGGAAAATCAATTAGAATCGACTAATGAACTTTTTCTTTCCACTATCAAATATGGTGTACAAATAGGCGCATTTTCATCTTATAATAATGCAAAATCTATTTTGGAAAAAGCAAGTCGATACACTACAGAACGAGTAGAAATAACAACGACTCCGAAAGATGATTTAATTATTTACAAAGTTCATGTTGGTCGTCTAAATTCAATTGAGGATGCAGAACTACTTCAGAAGTCGTTATCATCCTATGGAATTAATGGTATGGTAAAGTTTGTTAATACAAATTCCAAAAGCTAATTAATTGCTTTTGACAAAATACGTCGCTTAAATTAAGACAAAAAAAGCCGTTTTCAATAATATTTGAAAACGGCTTTTTTATTAGATTATATATCTATCGCAGAAGCGTAAATTCTCCTTTAATAATCTTTTTAACACCTGTAATAAACTCAACCTCGGCATAATAAACGTATACACCAGTAGGCGCTAATTCATCCTGCCAGACACCATCCCAGGCGAAAGTGGGATCAATTGTCAACGAAGGAGGAATGTCTGATCGCTCAAACATACGCTCGCCCCATCGGTTGTAAATAGCAAATGAAGAAATTGCAGCTACCGACTCTGGATTTGCAAAAATATAAATCCGGTTATTTTGTGGATTACTGGACGAAGGATACATAGCGGTTGGAATATAAATCCGTTCTGCAAATTTTACTACAACCAATACGTTATCTTGTTCCACACAGCCATTTGTATTAATAATAGTCAAATTAACACTGTATTGTCCTAAATCCGGAACAAATTGTTGATACAATTGACCTTGATTTGCCGTGTCGTATAAAGGCGTCCACGTAATTGATTGAGTCAGCGAATCTGATAAATCGGTAATACCGTTTACATAAGCAGTGTCGCCAAATTCAATTAATATAGTTTCCCCAAGATCTACAAAGAAATCAATTGCTTCAGTTAGAATTACAGTTTCATTGTGGATACATCCATTATTATCTGTTATGACAATGTCATAGACACCGTGACCCAAATCAGTCATTGAAGGTTGCGTGCCAAAATCAACCCCACCATTAAATGAATACATGAATGGTGATGTTCCTCCATTGACACTGGTAATATTAATTTGACCATCATCCAAACCATCGCATCCTGGTTGTCTCAGTTCAATAGTTGCTCCACTAATGACACTATCATCTTCATCCACTTGAACAGTTGCAGTAGAAATACAACCATTTGTGTTATTGGTTACCTCAATTTCATAAACTCCGGGAGCATCTACAACAATATCCCGACCGTTTGCGCTACCAACAATATTCCCGTTAGCACCTACAACAGACCAGCTATAACTGATATTTCCTCCTTGCGCGGATCCTTGCCCGGTTACATTTACCTGCGTAGTATTACAATCAAGTAATTCGGCTACTGAGGCGTTGGCTACAGGATCTGTGACATCTTCACTTACTGTAATCGTTTCTGAAATCATACAACCATTCGCATCATCTATAAGTGTCAATGTGTATGTACCGATTTGATCAACTAAAATGGTCAGAGTGGTATCAGTTCCAACAATACCAGGTCCTGACCAAACATATCGTATAGTAGGTCCGGTATCAGATCCAACTCCGGAAACAGAAACTTGTAATCGATTACAAGTCAGCTGCTGTGGTTGTTGGATAGTTGCCTCCGGAACGTCGTCAGATTGATCAATCGTAATGCTTTCACTCGACGCACATCCTGCAATACGGTGGCTCAGTGTCACGGTATATGTTCCCGGTGAGTTAATACGCGGATTGATTAAATTTTCATCACCTGACTGTATTAATCCATTCGAAGTTGTCCAGACCACATCGTAATCATTTATGTCGTCACTGGATGAGACGCCTAACATCATCTGTAGGATAAGACAGGTAAATTCTTCTTCAGATTTCGAAATGATTGGCACAGTCCGATCATACCAGGTAACTGGTAATGGGGGAGAGATACTGATACAAGGGTCAGTATAATCTACATTCCCACCAAAGCTCTCAGTACCAAGGACGGCGCTGATGTAATATGTTGTTCCGCGCGTCATAGGAGGGTCCATAAAGCCAAATACACCAGATGGACTTTCTGCAAGGATAGAATTTAGCGGATCGTTGATATCGCTATAAAGAATAAAAATCAAGACATCATTTCCATCTGCCGTCTCGAATGTAGCATCATAGTTTACCGATGTTACATCTTCCACACAAAGATTCAATGGTGTGTCATCAAGGTTTCCGATACCGGTAAAACAGCCACAGTCATGCAGAGTATCCAATACTACGGTATCACACATAAATCCATCCGACAACCGAATTGAAATGGGCTGATTCGAAGGAAATTCACGCGAAGTGAACGTATTACCTACGATTTGACCAAGAGGTAAACCGTTTTCATCAAAAATGACATACGTAGCCACATCGCCATCAAAAATGTTGAATGATATGGTGTATCCGTCATAATTGGCATTGCATGTGAAGACGATGGAGCTCATGTCAATTTCAGGTCGCTTCACAAAAGGAATACAGACATCTCCAAATGAGGTACATAGATTTCCTACTTCCGTCCAACGGAAGCAGTAGGTTCCATATTCTGTTACGGAAACATTGGTCATCCTCATGTTCGGTGTACTAATCGTGGCAATGCCCGGGCCTGTCGAAATAGGACTGATTTCCCAAAAACCTCCATTACCCGTACCATCTGATTCAAGGACAATGCTCAGTCCGCAAACGGTGTCAGGAACCAATAATGGCAAACAATTACAATCTGCAATTTGTAATGGAACGACTAACTCACACCCGTTTCCATCCACAAAGAATAAAGTATCAACCGCTGTCATTGGCAATAGAATACCTGTCAGTTCGTATTCATTTCCGATAACCGTGCCGCGACCATTTGTTTCTGCAAATGGTCCTACGCCGTTGAGTTGGAAATTAAAGGTCAACTCGGTTTGGGCCATGTTACAGGAAGGCACTGGTGTCGTATTGATTGGATTACAATAAAACTCTATGGTGACGGTGCTTGTATCGTGGCATATTTGATTGATTTCTACCCACCTCAATTTAACAACACCACAACCAAGGGCTGTCAATCCGCTGTTTGGCGAAGTTTGATCAGAAAATGTCACATTCGTCGTTGATGTGACGATCTCCCAGGATCCAGGATAGTTGATATTCAGTGCATTTAATTGATAGAAATCATCACATGTGGCATCATCGACTCCGGCATTCGGAGCAGGTATTTCATACCAAACAACCGGTTGGCCGGGTGCTAGTTGTGTACATCTATGATCTAGATCCACTGTACTGCCTAATGCATTACCTGCTAATATGGAGACATAATAAATGACATCGTATTGGATAGCTCCACCATTGGTCAAACAAAATTCGCCTGTATGGTTTTCTTCTATGACACTGCCTAACACGTCCGTGTTACTCGAGTGAAGGACATAGACAAACGTATCATTTGCATCGAGGACAGCATCTGAAAATGCCGACACCTGGATACACGTTTCTCCACAGCTTTCAATCAGATTTAAATTCATGACAGCTGGTTCAGTCAGGCACGCACATTCCTGTGTCAATACCCATGAACCCACGCATCCCTGATCATCTGTTATAAGCACGAGAGTAGTATCGCCCTGATTAATCGGGTCTGATGTAAATGTCATTCCGCTTAAGGTTCCATTGTTGGACGTAACGACAAAAGGGGCTATACCACCTGCAAAATCAAATACAGCCATATAGGTCTCATGGACCTCGTCACACTGATAGGCTATGCTGCCATCAAGCGACATGGGCTCGATAAAATCGATCTCTACATAGCTGGTGTCATTGCAACCATATGCGAATGTTATCCAACCAAAAGTGTATTCTCCTTTCTCTATGATTGTAACATCAGTAGATGGAGAATTCACATCACCAAAAATGGGGATGCTGGCACCAATCGGGCCATCAGCGGGAAACCATGTACCGATACTGTTTCCGGCATTTAACATATAAGTATTCGTGCATTCTTCGTCGTCCAGACCGGGATCACCTGGTGGAGGTAAAACCACCACAACTTCTTTACACCGTTCAGGACTATTCGAACATGGATGAAGCGCCGTTACACAAATAAGACCCGTAACAGCTTCAGAAAAGGTAAACGAGCTCGTAAATTCTGTTATTTCTTCACGGGTTGCGCCGGGGAAGTTTGAAAGATCCCAGAAGTAATCAATTGGAGCCGGCCACACATCGTTGTCTTCCGGGACAAAAGGCAAAATCGTAAATTCAAATTCCGGCCCAATACAGACCGTGTCAGGTCCAATAATCGACACATCTGGAATGAAATCCAGAAGAACAAGGTCCACATCAAAGGGTCCGAATATACATCCACCGGCCGGATGACCACCTTTTGTCATAGTCACATGAACCTCAAATGATTGTTCGTTAGTCTCAAAATCATCGAAATCTATGACGAGACAAATGCTGTCAGTTCCAACGGTATCAAGGAAAGGCAGTCGCACCCATGTGTAATGAATTTCTACATCCGGATATAGATTTGGATCAGGAGCGAAGAAAGGATTTCCACCGACCATCAAAGGACAAACGGTGATGACACTATCAACACAATTTACGTGCAATTGGTCCAATGGAGGCCTTACCACGTCATATATGATAATTGCATCCAGAGAATAGAGATCCAAAATGAAAAAGCTATCGCACATTCCTCCATGTGAAAGTTGCCGATTAAGTTCAAAATCCTCCAGCACACCGGTGGTGGCATTTATGGGGATAGGATCATTGCTCCAAAAGGTAAACGGAGCGTCGTCAACACATATGACCGTGTCGATAGGCGTTGGATTATCGTCATTTTCTTCTAGTATTTCTAAATATAGATAGGCTTCTACCTCACAACCAGCAAGATTTGTTGCCAAAGCTTGATAGGCATATTGTCCGCCTTCTTCACTATCAAATGGAGGATCAAATGGAAGCGGTTCGCCAAATGGTCCCAGCCAAACGTAAGGATCACCTTCACAAATTGTATCATAAGTGATAAAAGGATCTAATGCTGCTACCACAACCTGGACACAAACGGGATCTGTAGAATCACAAAAATTTGAAGCGAAAAAGCACACATCGTAAATTCCGGGAAGAGGAAAATCGATGAACTCCTCCAAATCATTCGTTCCATCGACAATTGGTTCTCCATTTACGGTCCAGTCATATCGACAAGCGCCAACAACATCTTCATCAATAGCAAATCGTACATCTTCTGCTCCGGCACAAATAGTATCGCCTTCAAATGGGAAAGCTGTCGGATCCCATTCAGGTTCCGGTAATGTTACACCGTCTAAAGAAGGTGGATCTGCACCCTGGAGAACATTGATTTCGATCGTACACAAGTCACCAGCCCAACCATCAAAGACAATTCCGTAAACATGACCAAACTCTGTTGGCACTGTAAATATGGGAGCCGAACCGGGAGGTTGCGGAGTCTCTGAATAAATGCAATTCGCAAGTGGAGGTCCTAAATCTGATGCCGGACAGAAGGGCTCATTTGGTCCAAGGTCCGTCGTACAGTCGATTTCGTACATTTCAATTTGAACACCTGTACCTGTTTGACAATCACTCACTTGCACTTGAATGGACAAATTATCAGCACCCGCAACAAAAGAAAACCAGTTAGGGTCGTGCAAGAATACACTACATCCCGGCCAATTTTCATCCGCGCTGTTCACCTCCATGTTCATACAATAAGCGTCCAAAGCAGCTAATCCACATAATGGGGTAGTCTGACAATAGGATGAAGGAGGCGTTGGTGAGCTACACATTCCATCATTGTCTATACAAATATCAAATGTATCAGACTCCGTTTCACCACCTTGAAATGTAATGTACATGAGATAATTATTGCCAATGGTTAAGGCGTTGTTTCCGGGTTCACCGAAGTCAGCTCCAAAAGGCACTGTCTCACACATGACAAATGATATCGTATCGATACAGTTATTAAAATTCATTAGTAATATCGTCGGATTGTTGCCGGCATTATCTTCGATAACGAGATCCGTTCCGATAGCTGTGAATTGATACCAAACACCATCATCTTCTGTGGTGTCAAGCATACATGGAAGTAGTAAAGGATCAAAATTTGACCAATATGTCCCGTCCTGACTGGCATTAGTTGTCCATCCAACCAGACTCGAAGAGATCTCAGGGCAATCGAGAAAGCCATCAATCGGAATGGCGTTTTCACATAAATCATTTGGAGGAGGCTCGGGAATATTGACACATAAATCAAAACTGTCAGTAGCCATCCAACCACCGGGAAATGCTACCATAAGTAGATATACCTGTCCTACATTAAATAGATCATCAGGATCATCTTCTGCTGAGAAGGTAAATGGCATATCATCGCAAATAATCAGTTCTGCACCATTCATACATTCATTATATGTGAGTATAGCAAAACTTGGATTACCACCCATATTGTCGTTGATTTCAAAATCAACACCCGGAGCAGTAAATGTATACCACACGGCTTCGTCCACGAAGGGGTCGAAGCAATCAGGAGTGACGCCCGGGGCATTTGGAGGCCAGACATATTGATTCAATGCAGCTGTTTGGTACGGCGTTGAATAATTCGTAGTCCCTAACACAGAACCTGTTGACGCCGGACAATCCACGAAATTCGTAATGTCGATTGCATTGATACAAATATCATTTGGAGGAGGTGGAGGATTTTCAACACAAATCGAGAAATCTTCATCCAATCCGCCATCAAAACCAACCCACATCCACAGTTGCATAGGGACTTCATCGAGGGCCAGGAAATTATTTGTTGGATTACCGGTGGCGTCATTCGTTGAACCTAAATCAATAGGTGTCTGACCGCAATACACCGGGTTACCACCAAGTGGACAGCCATCATATAATATAATATAAGGATCCTCAGTACCCGAACTTTCTATGATCAGGTCATGTCCTTCTGATGTGAATGTATACCATATGCCTTCCCAGCCATTAGCCGCCGCAGGTATGCATGTACCTGCTACCACCTGGTCATCCGGGAAAGCGCCATATATGGTGCCTTCGACCGGATCAGCACCACCAATCACACAATGAATGTTTGCCTGAATGTTGATTGCATTCACACATTCATCATTGACGGGAGGCACAGGATTATCGATACACAATTCAAAATCCTCTTCCAGTCCGCCATCAAATCCAACCCACATATGATATTGTTGGCCTATAGTCAACAGATTATCTCCATCAGGAGCGGTTGTTAAATCTACAGGTGTTTGACCACAATAGATAAATGTTCCTCCGGCGCATCCGGCGTCGTGCAAGATGATATGTGGAGCATTTCCGCCAATATCATCAACTACAAAATCATATCCTTGAGCTGTAAAGCTATACCATACGCCTTCCCATGAATTCGTTCCGGGATTTAGACATCCGGGATAATCCCAACCATCAGGTGATGAAAAAGCCGTAGTTCCGGTGACAGTGCTACTGGATCCTGTAACACATTCCAGACTTCCGGTTATATCAATTGCATTTGCGCAAAGATCATTTGCCGGAGCAGGTGGATTCGAAATGCAAATATCATATGTATTTGTTCCCCCCTGATAGCCAATCCATAAGAGGTAAAAGTCTCCAGTCGTAAGGATGTCATCACCTTCGGCTGTTTGATCCAGAATATCGAGTTGTTGACAAATGATGTATGCCGCAGAGGCACAATTATCAGGTAAGATAGCCACATATGGTGCATTCACATGTCCACTCATATCCAGAATTTCGATATCCGGACCTTGGGCTTGAAATCGATACCAGACCCCGGATTCAACTGTGGCATTGATACACCCTACGAAATTCACCGTCTCGGGCGTAGACCCAACAGTTGTCCCTGATACGTTCTGATTCGAAAGGGCACAATTGGTCTGTGCGTTGTTTAGCATCGTTGCAGAGGCACAATTATCTGACTGTGCATGAGCTATCCAGGAACAGAATCCAAAAGCAAAAAGAATTAGTAGAAGTTTCTTCATATTGGGTTATTAAAATCGTTCACGTAAAAATTCGCAGGATATCATTTGGTAAAAGCCCACAAAGTTAGTGAATTATCTAATCTCAGTAGGCCTTCTATGTAACTAAAGATGAAAGTGACAAGAGATTCATCCTTAGGACAATAAACGCAATGCCTTTGCATCGTCCAATTACAAATATTCCCCAGATAAAGACTCGTTTAGAACATCATTCGCTGCCTCGGAAGACTTGTCTGCCAAATTTATTTTTAATCAGGCGTCTTCATCTGAATGATGCGTATTTTCGTGCCGATAAAAGAGAGAAATAATGAGTTTGTTAATTAAGAATTGTAAAGAGATCATTGTGTGTGGCGATCACCTGGACAAGCCTGTTTATGGTTCAGATATGGCTTCTGTAGGAAGGCTGGAAAATGCGTTTATTGAGATTCGCCAGGGGAAAATAGCTGACTATGGAACAATGAACAATAGTCCGGATGAATATCACTTTGACGATGTGATTGATGCCAAAGGTCGCTATGTCCTGCCTGCCTGGGTGGATTCACACACCCATCTTGTTTATCACCAGAGTCGTGAAAAAGAGTTCGTATTCCGAATAAAAGGACTTTCATATGAAGAAATCGCGGCAAACGGAGGTGGAATTCTTAATTCTGCCAAGAAGCTTGCAGAAGCTACAGAAGAGGAATTGTACGAACAGGCTTGGAACAGATTAATGGAAGTAATCAGCTTTGGGACCGGGGCCATTGAGATTAAAAGTGGATATGGGTTGTCTTATGATTCAGAATTAAAAATCCTGCATGTCATCAAGAAATTAAAAGAGAATAGCCCAATACCCATTAAGGCGACCTTTCTCGGAGCACATGCTATTCCCTCCGATTACAAGAATAATCGACAGGCGTATATCGATTTACTAATTAATGACATGTTGCCTGTGATTGCCCGCGACAACCTTGCTGACTACATTGATGTCTTTTGTGATAAGGGATTCTTCACAGTAGAAGAGACTAGGCAGATATTATCAAAGGGCCTGGAACATGGTTTAAAAGGTAAAATTCATGCAAATGAATTGGCAAATAGTGGAGGGGTTCAGATAGGTGTCGAAATGGGAGCTCTTTCTGTGGATCATTTAGAGCGCATTGAGCAGGCTGAAATCGATTGTCTGCAGGAATCTGGTACATTTCCTGTGGCACTTCCTTCGACTTCATTCTTCCTTAATTTGCCCTATGCTCCCGGACGGCGTATGATTGATGCCGGTTTACCATTAGTCCTGGCTTCAGATTACAATCCTGGTTCCACACCATCAGGTAAAATTCCTTTTCTCCTTTCGCTGGCATGTCTTAAGATGAAACTGCTACCTATTGAAGCTATTGTAGCCGTCACAATTAACGGAGCTTGTGCCCTCGAAATGGAAAAAACACATGGCAGCATCAGTCGAGGCAAGGTCGCCAATTTGGTCATGACCAAACCAATGCAGAGCTTAGAATACATGCCATACGCTTTTGGAAGTGACAATATTGAAAAAGTGATTTTGAATGGCAGCTGCAGATGATATAGTCATCAGTATATTTGCTTCGAAGTAAGGACATTGTATATTTTAAAATAACACATTCATTGATTCGCTATATCTTCATTTTTACTATCCTTTGGAGTGTTCCACTTTGTTCTGTTAGTGGACAGGATTCAATCTTGCATATTTATCTACAAGATTCTACTGTGATTTTGGACGATCAGTTGTGCTTGTCGGTTCGTGTCAACAATTTTGATTCGATCGAAGCTTTTCAATTGAGTATCAATTTTGATCCCTATTTACTTGACTTTGATTCGATTGGCCGGCTAAATTCTGATATTGGACTAAATAGTGGATTTTTTGGCTTACAAGAAAAACATCTTGGTATCATTCGATTGACTTTTTTCGATCCGTTTGAAAGTCATTCCTTACATGACAGCAGTGTCTTGTTTGATCTGTGTTTTACCGCATATGGAATGCCAGGCGAATTATGCCCGGTAAATCTTGCTGATTTTCCGCTACCGCTAGAATTTATTTCGAATGAAGAAGTCATTCCATTTACTCGTAGAAATGCCCGGGTGGATATAGTCGGCGGAGATTCCTTGAGATTAATTGCTTCTACATGCAAAACCGGTATAAATGATACAACCGGGAGTCTCTTTATTACTGTATTTGGAGGCAATCCTCCTTATTCTGCTATTTGGCAACATACATTCAATTCTAATTTTAGTGGTGGGTTTGGACTTGATACGTTCGGGCAGACCATGGTTATTAATGACCTGATTGAAGGCAGATATCGAATTTCGATAGTGGATGAAGATGGCATCCGCGTAAAGGATTCCTTGAATTTGCGCAAAGCCAATGACCTTGTTTACTCGTCGGAAATAATCCACCCGATCTGCGATAACATACCCGAAGGAGCAATTATCATTGATAGTTTACAAGGAGGAATTGTTCCTCCTCAGTTCAAATGGAGCGACGGTCATCTGTTTTCTATAGAACGTGAAAATTTATTTGTTGGTGATTATTTTCTATCAATTACAGATCCGCTTGGGTGCATTCAACAAGACACCTTCCTCTTAGGCGCAAATAGCATTGTTGCTTCAACCCTTATTCAAGATGAAACATGTCTAAATTCTGGGGATGGAAGCTTCGAAGTTAGTATCTCCGGGGGACAGCCGTTTGACAGCCTGGGGTATGAGATTATTTACGACATGGATACCGCATTTTCTGATTTTTATACGGATAGTATCCTGGAAATTGGAACCTATCAATTAAGGGTTGCCGATAGTACCGGTTGTGTTAAAATAGTTGATTTTGAAATTGGATCCGGTTTGTCATTTGGCATTGAAGAACTTGTCTTGGATGCTGTTAATTGCTTTGGTGACAGTTCGGCTTCAATATTTTTAAGACCATCGACTTTGACTGGGACTGAAATGCTTCCTTATCTTTTCGAATGGACGGGTACAGACTCAGCAGTCGTTGATTCTTCTTCTCTCCTGCTCAGTAATTTACCGGCCGGAAGCTATTCTATCACAGTGACGAACGACTTCATTCAAGGATGTTCCTGGGACACGACCATTACATTTCATCAACCTCCTTTTTTAGTTGTTCAGACTGAAAGCATCATACCGGCCAGTTGTAGTCCAGATAATGATGGGCAAGCAACACTCAATGTTTTCGGCGGAACACCAGACGGTGACAACAATTATCTTGTGTTGTGGGATAATGGAATTGACTCCATAACGGGTATCAATCTGTCGGCAGGACTACACACCGCACTTGTAATTGACCTGGAAGGTTGCCAGGTTTTGCATGAAGTTGAAATCTTTAATACTCCACCACCAACATTAATTGGATCTTCTATCAGGGACATGCGATGTGACAGTATACCTACAGGATCTATCCTGACAATATTCAGTAGTCCATTCGGAATTGATAAATATATCTGGTCTACCGGTGATTCGACTTCTTCTTTGAATGGCCTACCTCCGGGAGCATATAATTGCATTGTGATTGATAATAATGGCTGTAGAGACACCTTTGAATTCTTGGCTGAAGGACCTCCTGGTCCTATTATATCGGATCTCGCCATTCAAAATATTCAATGTTTTGGTGATTCAAACGGGCGTTTGGATGTTCTCTATGATTTAGGTGCAGGAGAATTGGATCACATTGAATGGAACGGCTTTACAGGTTCAGACAGCTTGCTGAATCTTCGGTCAGGAGGGTACAGGGTTATCGTATATGATGAGAATGGTTGCTCTGATTCTGCAGCAACTACCTTGGTTGAGCCTCAAGAATTGGAACTTTTCTTTCAGGTGATGGATGATACCAATCACCTGGGACTTGGGAGTATTACAGCCATAGCATTTGGAGGCGCAAGACCCTATTCCTTCAATTGGAGTCCTGGTACCTTTCCTCAAGACAGTATGATTACAGGCCTCCTTTCAGGTGAGTATTATTTGCTGATGTCTGATACATTAGGCTGTGAAATACACGATACGATTATGGTGGGCTTTATTTCCGGATTATACGAAGGACTATTGACTCATGATCTCTCTCTCTATCCAAATCCTGTAGGCAGCCATCTACTCATATCACAGCATCATTCAGAAGATGCTATAGGAGATAGATTCAAGCTATTCGATATGACAGGAAAATTGATCAAGGATGAAAAAATTAGATTTGATAATTCACCGACTCGCATTGACACCCAAGACCTTATTCCCGGATCTTTTTTATTCACGCTATGGGAAAACGGAGAGATGGTCGGAGGTAGAATATTTCAAAAGAATTGATTTTCAACATTTCGAAATATTGACGGTATGTCCTCGTTTGTATAATTAACGACTTGCCATATAAAAGATAACATTAATGTATCTATTTTTGCGGTCGTTCATTTTTATTAAATCCATGACATTTTGAGACACATTCCCATATTATTATTTCTGGCATTTTCTTGCACCTTAATTGGTCAGATTCCATCAGAAATTATTTTGAATCCTGCCGATGAATCCACTTTTTCCCGGGCTTGTCCAGATCGAAATGCCGGATCAATAAGCCTTGGAACATTTTCGGGACAGAGTAGTGACATTACTTTAACCCGATCATTTTTATGTTTGAATGACAGACTTAACTTCATTCACAATGGTGATGATGATGTTCTGGATAGTGACCCTAATGTAAACACTACCCCCGGCATTGGTTATGCATGGTACACCTGCCCACCAACAATTGATAGACCTTCTCTGGATGATGTGTTTAACGACCCTTGTCTATTGACGGATCCTCCTCCGAATATGGGCATCTATGTTTATGTGGATGACATTAACGGAGATGCGCTTTTTCAAAATGGGAATCAAATTAACGGCCAAAGTATTCCAGACTTTTTTAATAACGGTGACCCGATTGAACTATGGTTTGCACCAATTACTATCGATGCCGTGAGCGCTGGTCAGGCGGTGTTTGAAGGAAATCCATCTGGGCCATGTGTTCATGTCAATATAAACGCTGCTTTTTCCATCGTTTATTTGACTCCAATATCATCAAACAATAG
This sequence comes from Saprospiraceae bacterium, assembly GCA_965249735.1. Lineage (GTDB taxonomy): Bacteria > Bacteroidota > Bacteroidia > Chitinophagales > Saprospiraceae > JANQSS01. Next base: position 549,381 of record CBDFMS010000024.1, read on the forward strand.
AAAGGTCATTTCAGACGGTGCAGGTGGTTGTCTGGGAAGTTTTGAACTAAAAGGTGGACTACCTCAATTTGATGATAATTCATTTTATAGTATAACCATAGAACATGTGGACATGCCTGGAACATTTGCTACGTTGCAAGGATCCGATTACGGGCATCAGGACGAAGTTGTTTTTTCTTTTGTTGAAGAAGGAACCTATCGTGTGACAGTTGAAGATGAAAAAAGCTGTGTACAGGAATTTGAAATGGATGTTTTGTGCACCAATCCGGTATCTTTTAACTTATCGGGAGTAACAGCGAATGTGGGAGATGTAGTATGTGTGGAATTGACCCTGGAAGGATTTATTGATATGGGGACGACTTCATTTGATATAGCATGGAACCCCAATATTTTTGAATATGTTTCAAATTCGGGATTTCAGATTGCTGCTGATCCTTTTTCTCAAATCGTAGATTCAAGAGTCGATGAAGGGCGGCTACGTGTCTTATGGCTGGCAAGTAACCTGTTAACAGGACAAACCGAACCAGATGGAACCACGTTTTTTGAAATCTGTCTGCGTGCAATTGGAGAATGTGGCGAACAAACATCTATATCTTTTGATGGCAACATTATTGTAACTGATTTTAACAACAATGATCTTACACATCTCGTAAACGACGGACTTGCTTCAATAAACGCTGGTGTGTTCTCTGCATTGGCAGATGTGTGCCCTGATGATGGATCAAATACAGGTTCGATTAAGCTTTCGATGTGTGGTGGCGTTGCTCCTTACTCAGTGAATTATAGCGGACCCAATGGTGGTGGAACCGGTTCAATTACCGACCAAAATGGAATGCAAATTATTTCGAATTTACCTGCTGGTGATTATGATTTTACAATCGTCGATGATAACGGGACGAATATTATGCAGTCTTTCACAGTGCCTTCCGGTGATATTCATAATGTACTGGCAGGAGTTACAAACCCAACTTGTTCCTATTCGTCGGATGGCAGTATTGGATTGAACATTGTACCATCCGGTGATTATGAAATTTTTTGGTCTACTTCTGAATTCAATACGGATACAATTCGAAATGTCAACAACGGACAATACGGCGTTACAGTCACTGATATGGCCGGTTGTGCAGTTACCACCTCTGTGACTGTCAATACGGAGCCAATAGCCATTCTCGGCTCGGTCATGGATGCGACATGCTTGAGTAGTGCAAATGGTCGCATCGATGCCTCCGCTCAAGGGGGGACGATTTTTTCTGATGCAACATATTTATTTCAATGGCAGGGATTTCCTGCGACAAGAGGTTCTTCCAGTGCATTACCCAATATCATGCGGGGAGACTATTTGTTGACTGTATCTGACTCTAATGGTTGTTTTAATACACGGACATTTACGGTTAATGCCGATAAAGAAATCATATTGGATAATGTCAATTTGTTGGAGCCTGATTGCAATGGGGATATGACGGGGTCGTTGGAGGTTCAGGTTTCTACATTAAATGCTTCCAATGATGATGGATATATCTATGATTGGCGCCAAAATGGTATGAATATTAATGCCTCATTTATTACTGGTTCTGATGTATCCACCTCAAATGTAGGTTTGGGTGCAGGACGATATGACGTTACAATCACAGACTTTGACGAAGGATTAGATTGTATTCTGGATACATTTTTTGTCATCAATGAACCACCACCTATTATTGTAGATGTTACTTTTTTAGAAGAGGAAACGTGTAATCCGGGGACTGATGGGGAATTAACGGTTAGAGCTTCAGGTGGTAGAGCCAATTCTCCTGTAGATTATATCTATGATTGGGGGGATCATCCCAGCATAACTGATTTTAGCCCATCGCAACAAGGATTATCAGCTGGCATCTTTACGTTGACAGTTTATGATCTTGGAGATTTAAGATGTTTTGTCGATACATTTTTTGAAATAACACAACAAGCAGGACCTGAAATTCTAAGTTTTGATTCTGTTAGCCTATCATGTGGTGCAGGCATGGATGGAGAATTGGAGGTCTTCTATATTCGACCGCAAGGACAAACTTTTGATGTAAACTGGACCGATGAAAATGGCATGAACTACTCCGGTGATAGAATTGTCGGACTGAATTCTGGAACATATACAGTCACAGTCACGGCATCTGCAGGCTGTGAGTCCATTGATACAGTGACCCTGGGCATTGCCACAGATATCACCTTGGATTCTGTTCAATATGGAATACCAACCTGTCCAAACTCTCAAAATGGAAGTGTGACAGTATTTGCGACTGGACCCGGAGGGACTCTGCATTATATGTGGAATCACATCAATGGCTCTGACAACCAGGTACTTCCGAGCGTGGGTGTAGGAATATACTCAGTCACCATAACAGCTGATGGTGCGAATTGTCCGCCGTTTGTTATCGACACGCTTGAGGTCCGGGCTCCTGAAATATTTGATGTGAGTTTTTCTGCGGTTACAGGAGCAACTTGTCCGGGAATTTGCAACGGATCGGCAACAGCCGTTGCCACTGGGGGCGTCGGAATGATAAATTACCAATGGAATGGTGGCGAAATGACTCCGACGGCAATGGCACTATGTGCTGGATTGAATTCCGTAACCATTTCCGACAATTTGTGCTTTGAGGTACATGAAATTGATATTCCTGCTGCTGATAGTATAAGTTTATCGGTTGACCAAGCTGGACCGACCTGTTTCGGTGATACAGATGGTTTCATTCGGTTGAGTCCAAGCGGCAGTAATCCACCATTTTCCGTTCGCTGGAATGATGGACCGATGACACCAAATAGGAATGGAATTCCGGCAGGCATTTATGTATCAACGATACAAGATGCAATGGGCTGTGAACGCATTGATACGTTCAGATTAACAGAACCCTCGGAATTAACCGCCTTCTTTGCTCCGGGGGATCTTCTTCAGATCACCTGCGCCGGACGAGACGATGGACGAGCTACGGTTTCTGTTTCTGGTGGAACAGGAGATTACACGTATACATGGGATCCGGACCTCAATCAAAATAATTCAATCCAAAATTTGTCACCGGGCAGTTATGCAATGACAGTAGAGGATGAACGTGGTTGCACCACCAACATCGATTTTAATATTTCAGAACCACCTGCTATTCAGTTTGAGTTGGGAGATCAGTCTACCATTCAGTGCTTTGGAGAGACTGCTGAATTCACAGTCGATACGGCGTATAGCGGCGCAGGAGGACCTTATATGTATACAGTAAACAATGGACTTCAACAAGATCTTGGTGAAATTGTCAATTTATTTGGAGGTCAATATGTCATTACGGTAATTGATTCCTCAGGATGCTTCATCGAAACCAGCGTTGTCATTACACAACCATTGGAATTCTCAGTCGATCTCGGTCCTGATGTGACGGTTTCTTTGGGTGATAGCGCGCGATTGCAAATTCTTACTACAAGCGGTACGTTTCCGATTGACTCCTTTAATTGGAGTTCCACCGGTAATGACTTGTCATGCAACACCTGTCAGTCACCATGGATTACGCCAGTACAAGAGGTCTTGGTTAACTTATTGGTTGTTGACTCGACTGGTTGTTATGCGCAGGATGAACTTACCGTATTTGTGGATACAAGACGTAAAGTATATATTCCGAATGCGTTTTCGCCAAATAATGACGGGATCAATGAAATGTTTGAGGTATTCACAGGGATTGGCGTCCTACGCATATCATCAATGCAAATTTTTAATCGTTGGGGTGGTCGGGTTTTCGAAGCAAGAAATTTACCTGCAAGCGGTGCAGGATCCGGGGGATGGGATGGCACCCATGATGGCGAAGTATTGACTCCCGATATTTATGCCTACGTGATTCAGGTTGAATTTGTTGACAACAAAATTGTCACCTACAAAGGCGAAGTTCAGGTATTAAAATAGTCAGGAGTAGATTTTATTTTCGATCTGAAAAAATCAAGAAGCGATTTGCAATTTAGCCTAGACTTCTTTTTTCATTTGAGGAAAGAACAAAACATCTTGAATTGAACTGGAATTGGTCATTATCATAGCCAGACGATCCATTCCAATTCCGAGTCCTGCAGTCGGTGGCATGCCGTATTCCAATGATCTTAGAAAATCTTCATCCAAGACCATGGCTTCATCATCTCCTCGTTTTCCCAATTCGATTTGCTCTTCAAAACGCGCTCGTTGATCGAGTGGGTCATTTAATTCAGTGAAGGCATTGCATATTTCTTTTTTGTTGCAGATTGCTTCAAATCGTTCAACAAGACCTTCTTTTGTCCGATGTTTTTTAGCTAATGGAGACATTTCAATGGGGTAGTCCGTAATGAAAGTGGGTTGGACAATATTGATTTCGCAGGTTTCTCCAAAAATTTCATCAATAATTTTGCCTTTGCCCATGCTGGGGTCCAGTGGGACGTGAAGATCTTGTGCTGTTTTGCGCAGTTCCTCTTCATTCATGGTCGAAATATCGACTCCTGTAAAGTGTTGGATTGCCTCGTACATCGAATATCTTTTCCATGGACGCTTAAAATCGATAATTTGATCGTCAACCTGAACTTTTGTGGTTCCATGGAGATCCAGGGCGACTTTCTCAACCATTTCCTCCACCAAATTCATCATCCATTCATAATCCTTATAGGCAACATAGAGCTCTATTTGAGTGAACTCTGGATTATGAAATCGACTCATGCCTTCATTTCTAAAGTCCTTTGAAAACTCGTAGACACCATCAAAACCACCAACGATCAGCCTTTTTAAATAAAGTTCATTGGCTATGCGGAGATACAACGTCATATCCAGTGTATTGTGATGCGTCTTGAAGGGCCGGGCTGCCGCTCCACCATAAATTGGTTGAAGGACAGGCGTCTCCACTTCCAAATATCCTTTGGTATTTAAATAGGATCGCATGGAGTTATACATCTGACTTCTTTGAATAAAAACATTTCGACTTTCGGGATTGATCACCAGGTCGACATAGCGTTGACGATACCTGAATTCAGAATCTGTTACGGCATCGTGAACATTTCCTTCGGCATCCGTTTTGACGATGGGTAAGGGGCGCAAAGATTTAGATAATAAACTGAGGTGGTCAACACGAATTGTGGTCTGACCCGTCTTGGTGTGAAATGCCTTACCCGTGACATGAATGATGTCACCAATATCAAGTAATTTCTTAAAAACCGTGTTGTATAGAGTCTTGTCTTCGTCCGGTGCAATTTCATCTCTGGATACATACAACTGGATCGTTCCGGATCCATCTTGAAGTTCTGCAAAGGAAGCCTTGCCCATGATGCGTTTCATCATAATCCGACCTGCAATTGAGACCTCTTGAAAATTATTCAATTCCGGATCAAAACCTTGCATGATTTCGGCAGAAGTTGTGTTGATTTTCACCTCTTCTGCCGGATAAGGATTAATCCCTAGATTTCGAATCTCGGTCAGTGCACTCCTGCGTATTTGTTGCTGTTCGTTCAATTCACTCATGTACAAAAAATTTTCGCAAAGGTAGAATATCCAACAACTTCAAACGGAGTTGTAAAAAATGAATGTTAACAATGCATTAAGTAGCTATGGATTTCTGTATAAAAGTCTTAATTTGCACATAAGTGAAGGAAACAACGCTTAGGTATACTTGTGATAAGAATTGAAAGACAAGCTTCCAAAAAGGGGATTTTCTGGTAATTACTGCCTTTCAAAGAATTTAAGAACACCAGGTTCAATAATAACGAACATATGACCACGCGGGCTGGTACAATATTGCTGTTATTCATCATGAGCTGGGCTGTGTACACCAGCCAGGGTCAGGGCGTAGTGATAAATGAAGTAAATACCACTGGATCTGTTTTCTTAGAACTTGTTGTTGTTGGATCATCCAGCTCAGGATGTGAAGAGGTGAATATTCAGGGATTTATTATTGATGACAACAATGGTGATTTCGTTAACTGCCCAAATGCACCGCAAGCGCTGGCAGGAATAGGAGTATCACAAGGTTTCATAAGATTTAGTAGTACCAACAGTTTTTGGTCTGATATACCGGACGGAACTATCATCGTTATTTATCCACCCGGTGGAGCGCTTGATGTGGATGCCTCTGATGGCATCATTACATTGCCAGTGGATCAATCAGGTTATTTTGAGGAAAATATCGTTTCTCCAAGTGTCTCGAGTGGTCCGGATCCTTGTATAAATCGGGATTGTAATTTGAATGCCGGCAATCCTTCATATGACATGTCCGGATTTAATCCGGTAACGCTGAACCCGTTTTCCTTTTCTGGATCTGCAACGTTGACGGTTAATGCAGCACGTGATGCCTGGCAGACTCGAAACCCGGATGGAAGTTATCATCATGGAATTGCGTATGGAACAGCCAGTCAAGGTTCCTGTGTTGCTCCTCCACATCCGGGAATGGGGGGTGGTCCGGACAACATACTCTTAAGTGTTGGAACCTCATATGCATTTCTCAATACGTCTTCTGACGATTACACATCAGTATCGAATTGGTCAAACAATCAAACGGCTTCACCGGGACAACCCAATACATGTGACAACGCCGAATGGCTGGCCTCCCTTCATCCCGTATTGAATCAGGAATTCGTAGATGCAGGTTGTATCGACTATATTATGGAGCCTACGCCAGATACAGTCTGTGTTTCAGATAATACCATGTTTTCAATCACTGATCATAGTGCCAGTAGCTATGCTTGGTCTGTTGATGACAATTCAGTTGCAGACTTCTTGGCTTCAGGAGATAATCCCAGCGCCGTACTCGAAGGTCTCTCAGTGGGATCTGTCACTGTCACACTTGATATAACACGTAGCAATTCAAGCTTAAACATAGGAGGATGCGCGGTAGCCCGCACGGCCACCTATGAGTGGACGCTTGAAGTCCTGGAGTTGGCAGACGTCACACTTGAGCCGATATTGGATCAGTGCGGTGCCACCGGATTTTATGATGTCAATGTGACACCGTCATCAACCACTGGAGGCATATTTTCTATTGCTCCTTCCGGGGTCATTGACCCCTCAACAGGCATCATTGATCTTTCGGCAACCGGTTTAGGTTCTTATACGGTTACCTACGATGCAGGTATTGGTAATTGCGCGGCCCAGGACGTTGAAAGCTTCAGTGTTCTTTCTGCACCTACGGCAACGAATGCTACACTCGATCTATGTGATAATAACGGAGATGGCATGGAAACGTTCGATTTGAGTGATGCGGATATCATAGTGACCGGTGGCGCACCAGGTGTCACGGTGACCTATCATGCAACCTTCGAGGAGGCAGATTCAATGAATATCGTAAACCCATTGCCAACCATGTATACAACCTCTGCCAGTCCAGATACAGTCTATGCACGGGTGGATGACGGTATGGGTTGTTGGGCTGTTTCCTTGGTGGTGCTCAATATTCTTTCGGCACCAACGATGGATCTTTCACTGATAATTGCATGCCCAAATGCGAGCATTTTCGACCTTACAACCTATAACGATTCGGCCACCGCAGGAGCTACAGTAATTTGGTACAATGGAGATCCGGCTGCTGGTGGTACCATTATACCTGATCCGACCAATGTAGATTTTCCAAATGACATTACATCCATTTATGTAATCACCACAGATGGCGTTTGTTCTGATACGGCAATGATCCCTTTTGCCTACATGGATGGGTTTTTGGAACAAAATGTCGAATGTAATACCAATAACACGCCGTTGGATCCTTCTGATGATTACATTCAATTCAATTTGACAGTAAATGGAGTTGGTCTTGGTCCCGGATTTACGATTATTCCATTCTCTGGAACAATTACACCCCCAACAGGAACCTACAATGTACAGGAACTTCATCAGCTCGGACCTGGAAGTGCCGGTGCAGGACTTGTTTGGATTACAATCATTGATGATACATATCCCCAATGCACAATGAATATACCAGTCTTCGATCCAGGGATTTGTATGGACTGCTATATAACGGATACAGTAACAAACATTTTATGTAATGATAACGGCACACCTTCAGATCCAACCGATGATACATTTACGTTTGACCTTGAGATATTTGGTGTCAACACCGGGGCAACATGGACAGCAGATGATCCTGCCTCTACAAGTGGGAATTATAATGTCGTAACTACTTTTGGCCCCTATCCGATCAGTGGAGGGAATATAAGTTTTACGGTCACGGATGATGCATCTATTCCCGCGGACTCGTGCTTCACGGTAGTTACGGTTGTCCCTCCTCCGACCTGTTCACCTCTGTGTGGGATCAACAGTGTGGTGAGTAACATCATATGTGACGACAATGGTACGCCGTCTGATTCGACGGATGATACATACACATTTGACGTGGTCGTATCTGGTTTCAATACAGCTGCTGGCTGGACTGCGAACGATGCTGCAACTACAAGCGGTGCTTACGACGTTCCTGTGTCTTTTGGACCTTACCCCATTAGTGGAGGAAGTGTAAGTTTCACGATCACGGATAATGTGGACGGGATGTGTACGACGAATGTTATGGCACCGGCACCAGCGACATGTTCGCCTTTATGTGCGATCAACAGTGTGGTGAGTAACATCATGTGTGACGACAATGGTACGCCGTCGGATTCGACAGATGACACGTATACATTCGATGTTGTAGTCACGGGACTAAATATAGGATCTATGTGGACTGCAAATGATCCATTATCGACGAGTGGTAGCTATGGGGCAACAGTGACGTTTGGTCCATATCCGATCAGTGGAGGCAACGTAAGTTTCACTATCACGGATAATGTGGACGGGCTGTGTACAACGAATGTAATGGCACCGGCACCGGCGACATGTTCACCATTATGTGCGATCAACAGTGTGGTGAGTAACATCATGTGTGACGACAATGGTACGCCGTCGGATTCGACAGATGACACGTACACATTTGATGTTGTTGTTACAGGATTTAATATAGGATCTATGTGGACTGCGAATGATCCACTATCGACGAGTGGTAGCTATGGCGTAGCAGTGACGTTTGGTCCATATCTCATCAGTGGAGGCAGTGTAAGTTTCACGATTACAGATAATGTAGATGGGCTGTGTACGACGAATGTTATGGCAGCTGCACCGACGACCTGTTCGCCTTTATGTGCGATCAACAGTGTGGTGAGTAACATCATGTGTGACGACAATGGTACGCCGTCGGATTCTACGGATGACACGTACACATTTGATGTTGTAGTCACGGGACTTAATATAGGATCTATGTGGACTGCAAATGATCCATTATCGACGAGTGGTAGCTATGGGGCAACAGTGACCTTTGGTCCATATCCGATCAGTGGAGGCAACGTAAGTTTCACGATCACGGATAATGTGGACGGGCTGTGTACAACGAATGTAATGGCACCGGCACCGGCGACATGTTCACCATTATGTGCGATCAACAGTGTGGTGAGTAACATCATGTGCGACGACAATGGTACACCGTCGGATTCGACAGATGACACATACACATTTGATGTTGTTGTCACTGGACTAAATATTGGAACTATGTGGACTGCGAATGATCCACTATCGACGAGTGGTAGCTATGGTGTAGCAGTGACGTTTGGTCCATATCTCATCAGTGGAGGCAGTGTAAGTTTCACGATTACAGATAATGTAGATGGGCTATGTACGACGAATGTTATGGCAGCTGCACCGGCAACCTGTTCGCCTTTATGTGCGATCAACAGTGTGGTGAGTAACATTATGTGTGACGACAATGGTACGCCGTCGGATTCTACGGATGACACGTACTCATTTGATGTTGTTGTCACTGGACTAAATATTGGATCCATGTGGACTGCGAATGATCCATTATCGACGAGTGGCGCCTATGGTGTAGCAGTGACCTTTGGTCCATATCCGATCAGTGGAGGTAGTGTAAGTTTCACGATCACGGATAATGTGGACGGGATGTGTACAACGAGTGTTATGGCAGCTGCACCGGCGACCTGTTCTCCATTATGTGCGATCAACAGTGTGGTGAGTAACATCATGTGTGACGACAATGGTACACCGTCGGATTCGACAGATGACACGTACACATTTGATGTTGTTGTTACAGGATTTAATATAGGATCTATGTGGACTGCGAATGATCCACTATCGACGAGTGGTAGCTATGGTGTAGCAGTGACCTTTGGTCCATATCCGATCAGTGGAGGCAGTGTAAGTTTCACGATTACAGATAATGTAGATGGGCTGTGTACAACGAATGTAATGGCACCGGCACCGGCGACCTGTTCTCCTTTATGTGCGATTAACAGTGTGGTGAGTAACATTATGTGTGATGATAATGGTACGCCGTCAGATTCGACGGATGACACATACACATTTGATGTTGTAGTCACGGGACTAAATATAGGATCCATGTGGACTGCGAATGACCCATTATCCACGAGTGGCAGCTATGGAGTAGCGGTGACGTTTGGTCCATATCCGATCAGTGGAGGCAGTGTAAGTTTCACGATCACGGATAATGTGGACGGGCTGTGTACGACGAATGTTATGGCAGCTGCACCGGCGACCTGTTCGCCTTTATGTGCGATCAACAGTGTGGTGAGTAACATCATGTGTGACGACAATGGTACGCCGTCGGATTCGACAGACGACACGTACACATTTGATGTTGTTGTTACAGGATTTAATATAGGATCTATGTGGACTGCGAATGATCCACTATCGACGAGTGGCAGCTATGGCGTAGCGGTGACCTTTGGTCCATATCCGATCAGTGGAGGCAGTGTAAGTTTCATGATTACAGATAATGTGGATGGGCTGTGTACGACGAATGTAATGGCAGCTGCACCGGCGACCTGTTCGCCATTGTGTGCGATCAACAGTGTGGTGAGTAACATTATGTGTGACGACAATGGTACGCCGTCAGATTCGACGGATGACACATACACATTTGATGTTGTAGTCACTGGACTAAATATCGGGTCCATGTGGACTGCGAATGATCCATTATCGACGAGTGGCGGCTATGGGGTAACCGTGACCTTTGGCCCATATCCGATCAGTGGAGGCAGTGTTAGTTTCACGATTACAGATAATGTAGATGGGCTGTGTACGACGAATGTAATGGCAGCTGCACCGGCGACCTGTTCGCCTTTATGTGCGATCAACAGTGTGGTGAGTAACATCACGTGTGACGACAATGGTACGCCGTCGGATTCGACAGACGACACGTACACATTTGATGTTGTTGTTACAGGATTTAATATAGGATCTATGTGGACTGCGAATGATCCACTATCGACGAGTGGCAGCTATGGGGTAACAGTGACCTTTGGTCCATATCCTATCAGTGGAGGAAGCGTAAGTTTCACGATTACAGATAATGTAGATGGGCTGTGTACGACGAATGTAATGGCAGCTGCACCGGCGACCTGTTCGCCTTTATGTGCGATCAACAGTGTGGTGAGTAACATTATGTGTGACGACAATGGTACGCCCTCAGATCCAAGTGATGATACGTATACCTTTGATGTTGTCGTCACAGGTTTGAACACCGCTTTAACATGGTCAGCGAACGATCCTTTATCGACAACTGGTGCTTATGGCGCCACGGTTTCGTTTGGGCCATATCCGATCAGTGGAGGCGCAGTTAGTTTTACAATAACAGATGATGCGGACCCGGCATGTATTACGATGGTGATGGTATCACCTCCAGCTACATGTTCAGACCTCTGCGATATCATGCATACGGTAAGCAATGTTCTATGTGATGATAATGGTACGCCCTCAGATCCAAGCGATGATACGTATACGTTTGACGTGATAGTTACCGGTCTCAATACGGGCGCAGGATGGACAGCGAATGATCCAGCCGCGACAAGTGGCTCTTATGGAGTGGCTGTTTCGTTTGGACCATACCCGATAAGCGGAGGAAATGTCAGCTTTACAATAACAGATGATGTTGATCCGGCATGTACGACAACGGTTTTGGTAATTGCACCCCCCACATGTTCAGATCTCTGTGATATCATGCATACAGTCAGTAATGTCTTATGCGATGACAATGGGACACCTTCAGATCCGAGCGATGATACATATACGTTTGACGTGATCGTTACCGGTCTCAATACAGGTGCAGGATGGACAGCGAATGACCCTGGTACGACGAGTGGTTCTTATGGTGTATCGGTATCGTTTGGCCCGTACCCGATAAGCGGAGGAAATGTGAGTTTTACAATTACGGATGATGTTGATCCGGCATGTACGACGACAGTTCTGGTAATTGCCCCGGCGACGTGTTCAGACTTGTGTGATATCATGGCGACGGTGAGCAACATCTTATGTGACGACAATGGCACACCCTCCGATTCGACGGATGACACCTATACATTTGATGTGACGGTCACGGGCTTGAATACAGCAGCAATGTGGACGGCGAACGATGCGGCGACGACAAGTGGGCCATATGGGGTACCGGTGACATTTGGTCCGTATCCAATTAGCGGCGGAAATGTAAGTTTCACAATTACAGATAATATAGATCCGGCCTGTATGGCCAGTATCACAGCGACGGCTCCGGCGACCTGTTCAGACTTGTGTGATATCATGGCGACAGTGAGCAACATCTTGTGTGACGATAATGGCACGCCTTCTGATTCGACAGATGACACCTATACATTTGATGTGACAGTAACGGGATTGAATACGGCGTCGATGTGGACGGCGAACGATGCGGCGACGACAAGTGGTCCGTATGGGGTGCTGGTAACATTTGGTCCGTATCCAATTAGCGGCGGAAATGTAAGTTTCACGATTACAGATAATATAGATCCGGCCTGTACAGCCAGTGTGACGGTGACGGCTCCGGCGACCTGTTCAGACTTGTGTGATATCATGGCGACGGTAAGTAATATTTTGTGTGACGATAATGGCACACCTTCTGATTCGACAGATGACACCTATACATTTGATGTGACGGTAACGGGATTGAATACGGCGTCGATGTGGACGGCGAATGATGCGGCGACGACAAGTGGGCCGTATGGGGTACCGGTGACATTTGGTCCGTATCCAATTAGCGGCGGAAATGTAAGTTTCACAATTACAGATAATATAGATCCAGCCTGTACGGCCAGTATCACAGCGACGGCCCCGGCGACATGTTCAGACTTGTGTGATATCATGGCGACGGTTAGCAACATCTTGTGTGACGATAATGGCACGCCTTCTGATTCGACAGATGACACCTATACATTTGATGTGACAGTAACGGGATTGAATACGGCGTCGATGTGGACGGCGAACGATGCGGCGACGACAAGTGGTCCGTATGGGGTGCTGGTAACATTTGGTCCGTATCCAATTAGCGGCGGAAATGTAAGTTTCACAATTACAGATAATATAGATCCGGCCTGTACAGCCAGTGTGACGGTGACGGCTCCGGCGACCTGTTCAGACTTGTGTGATATCATGGCGACGGTAAGTAATATTTTGTGTGACGATAATGGCACACCTTCTGATTCGACAGATGACACCTATACATTTGATGTGACGGTAACGGGATTGAATACGGCGTCGATGTGGACGGCGAATGATGCGGCGACGACAAGTGGGCCGTATGATGTACCGGTGACATTTGGTCCGTATCCAATTAGCGGTGGAAATGTAAGTTTCACAATTACAGATAATATAGATCCGGCCTGTACGGCCAGTATCACAGCGACGGCCCCGGCGACCTGTTCAGACTTGTGTGATATCATGGCGACGGTGAGCAACATCTTATGTGACGACAATGGTACGCCCTCCGATTCGACAGATGACACCTATACATTTGATGTGACGGTGACGGGATTGAATACGGCATCGATGTGGACGGCGAACGATGCAGCGACGACAAGTGGTCCGTATGGTGTACCGGTGACATTTGGTCCGTATCCAATTAGCGGCGGAAATGTAAGCTTCACAATCACAGACGATATTGATCCGGCGTGTACGGCCAGTGTCACAGCTACGGCCCCGGCGACATGTTCAGACTTGTGTGATATCATGGCGACGGTGAGCAACATCTTGTGTGACGATAATGGTACGCCCTCCGATTCGACGGATGACACCTATACATTTGATGTGACAGTAACGGGATTGAATACGGCGTCAATGTGGACAGCGAACGATGCGGCGACGACAAGTGGGTCGTATGGGGTACCTGTGACATTTGGCCCGTATCCGATTAGTGGAGGAAATATAAGTTTCACAATTACAGATAATATAGATCCAGCCTGTACGGCCAGTATCACAGCGACGGCTCCGGCGACCTGTTCCGACTTGTGTGATATCATGGCGACGGTTAGCAACATCTTATGTGACGACAATGGTACGCCCTCCGATTCGACAGATGACACCTATACATTTGATGTGACAATAACGGGATTGAATACAGCGTCAATGTGGACAGCGAACGATGCGGCGACGACAAGTGGTCCGTATGGTGTACCGGTGACATTTGGTCCGTATCCAATTAGCGGCGGTAATGTAAGCTTCACAATCACAGACGATATTGATCCGGCGTGTACGGCCAGTGTCACAGCTACGGCCCCGGCGACATGTTCAGACTTGTGTGATATCATGGCGACGGTGAGCAACATCTTGTGTGACGATAATGGTACGCCCTCCGATTCGACGGATGACACCTATACATTTGATGTGACAGTAACGGGATTGAATACGGCGTCGATGTGGACAGCGAACGATGCGGCGACGACAAGTGGGTCGTATGGGGTACCTGTGACATTTGGCCCGTATCCGATTAGTGGAGGAAATATAAGTTTCACAATTACAGATAATATAGATCCAGCCTGTACGGCCAGTATCACAGCGATGGCTCCGGCGACCTGTTCAGACTTGTGTGATATCATGGCGACGGTGAGCAACATCTTATGTGACGACAATGGTACGCCCTCCGATTCGACAGATGACACCTATACATTTGATGTGACAGTAACGGGATTGAATACAGCGTCAATGTGGACAGCGAACGATGCGACGACGACAAGTGGTCCGTATGGTGTACCGGTGACATTTGGTCCGTATCCAATTAGCGGCGGAAATGTAAGCTTCACAATCACAGACGATATTGATCCGGCGTGTACGGCCAGTGTCACAGCGACGGCCCCGGCGACATGTTCAGACTTGTGTGATATCATGGCAACGGTAAGTAATATTTTATGTGACGACAATGGCACACCTTCTGATTCGACAGATGACACCTATACATTTGATGTGACGGTAACGGGATTGAATACAGCGACGATGTGGACAGCGAATGACCCGGCGAATACGAGTGGTTCATATGGTGTGGCTGTGACATTTGGTCCGTATCCAATTAGCGGCGGAAATGTAAGTTTCACAATCACAGACGATATAGATCCGGCCTGCACAGCAAGTGTGACAGCGACGGCCCCGGCGACATGTTCCGATTTGTGTGATATCATGGCAACGGTGAGCAATATATTGTGTGATGATAATGGCACGCCGTCGGATTCGACAGATGACACCTATACATTTGATGTGACTGTAACGGGCCTGAATACGGCGATGATGTGGACGGCAAATGATCCTGCGAATACGAGTGGTTCATATGGCGTTGCCGTTACATTTGGGCCATATCCAATTAGCGGCGGAAATGTAAGTTTCACAATCACAGACGATATAGATCCGGCGTGCACAGCCAGTATCACGGCGACGGCCCCGGCAACATGTTCAGACTTGTGTGATATCATGGCATCGGTGAGCAATATATTGTGTGATGATAATGGCACGCCGTCGGATTCGACAGATGACACCTATACATTTGATGTGACGGTAACGGGGTTGAATACGGCGGCGACGTGGACAGCAAATGACCCGGCGAATACAAGTGGTACTTATGGTGTGGCAGTGACCTTTGGCCCTTATCCAATTAGTGGAGGAAACGTAAGTTTTACAATAACAGACGAATTTGATGCGGCATGTACAGCTATTGTGATGGTGACGGCCCCGGCAACATGTTCAGACTTATGTGATATCATGGCAACGGTGAGCAATATATTGTGTGATGATAATGGCACGCCGTCGGATTCGACAGATGACACCTATACATTTGATGTGACTGTAACGGGCCTGAATACGGCGATGATGTGGACGGCAAATGATCCTGCGAATACGAGTGGTTCATATGGCGTTGCCGTTACATTTGGGCCATATCCAATTAGCGGCGGAAATGTAAGTTTCACAATCACAGACGATATAGATCCGGCGTGCACAGCCAGTATCACGGCGACGGCCCCGGCAACATGTTCAGACTTGTGTGATATCATGGCATCGGTGAGCAATATATTGTGTGATGATAATGGCACGCCGTCGGATTCGACAGATGACACCTATACATTTGATGTGACGGTAACGGGGTTGAATACGGCGGCGACGTGGACAGCAAATGACCCGGCGAATACAAGTGGTACTTATGGTGTGGCAGTGACCTTTGGCCCTTATCCAATTAGTGGAGGAAACGTAAGTTTTACAATAACAGACGAATTTGATGCGGCATGTACAGCTATTGTGATGGTGACGGCCCCGGCGACCTGTTCAGACTTATGTGATATCATGGCGACGGTGAGCAATGTAATGTGCGATGATAATGGCACGCCGTCCGATTCGACGGATGACACCTATACATTTGATGTGACCGTTACCGGACTGAATACAGCCACCATGTGGACAGCGAATGACCCGGCGAATACGAGTGGTTCATATGGTGTGGCTGTTACATTTGGGCCATATCCGATTAGCGGCGGAAATGTAAGTTTCACAATCACAGACGATATAGATCCGGCATGCACAGCCAGTATCACGGCAACGGCTCCGGCGACCTGTTCAGACTTGTGTGATATCATGGCCACAGTGAGTAACATTTTGTGTGACGATAATGGTACGCCGTCCGATTCGACCGACGACACCTATACATTTGATGTGACGGTAACGGGATTGAATACGGCGTCGATGTGGACGGCAAATGACCCGGCGAATACGAGTGGTTCATATGGTGTGGCTGTGACATTTGGGCCATATCCGATAAGCGGCGGAAATATAAGTTTCACAATCACGGATGACATCGATCCAGCGTGTACTGCAAGTGTGACAGCAGTAGCACCAGCAACTTGTTCGGATCTATGTGATATTATGGCGACGGTGAGCAATGTAATGTGCGATGACAATGGCACGCCCTCCGATTCAACAGATGACACCTATACATTTGATGTGACCGTTACCGGACTGAATACAGCCACCATGTGGACTGCAAATGATGCGGCGACCACAAGTGGTGCCTATGGGGTAGCAGTTACGTTTGGCCCCTATCCAATCAGTGGTGGAAATGTGAGTTTCACAATCACAGATGATTTGGATCCTGCATGTACAGCCAGTGTAACAGTTACTGCGCCGTCCACGTGTTCGGATTTGTGCGATATCATGGCAACAGTCAGTAATATTCTATGTGATGATAATGGGACACCTTCTGATTCAACGGATGACACCTATACATTTGATGTGACGGTAACGGGATTGAACACGGCGACGATGTGGACGGCGAATGACCCGGCGAATACGAGTGGTTCATATGGTGTAGCCGTGACATTTGGGCCATATCCGATTAGCGGCGGAAATATAAGTTTCACAATCACGGATGATACTGACCCTGCTTGTACTGCAAGCGTGACAGCTGTGGCACCGGCCACATGCTCTGATCTGTGTGATATCATGGCAACGGTAAGTAACATATTGTGTGATGATAATGGGACACCTTCTGACTCGACAGATGATATCTATACATTTGATGTGACCGTGACTGGACTAAATACAGCCACAACATGGACAGCGAATGATCCATCCATGACCAATGGTAGCTATGGTGTGGCAGTGACCTTTGGCCCTTATCCAATTAGTGGAGGAGATGTGAGTTTTACGATCATAGATGATATAGATCCAGCGTGCACAACAACAGTGACTGCTGTAGCTCCGGCAACTTGTTCTGATTTGTGTGATATCATGGCAACAGTGAGTAACGTATTGTGTGATGATAATGGGACACCATCTGATTCCACAGATGATACCTATACATTTGATGTGACTGTTACCGGACTGAATACAGCCACAACATGGACAGCGAATGATGCTTCCATGACGAGTGGTTCTTATGGTGTGGCGGTGACATTCGGCCCTTATCCGATCAGCGGTGGAAATATCAGCTTTACCATCACGGATGACACTGATCCGGCGTGTACCGCAAGTGTAACGGCTGTAGCGCCGGCAACTTGTTCTGATTTGTGTGATATTATGGCTACTGTGAGCAATATTATGTGCGATGACAATGGGACACCATCTGATTCGACAGATGATACATACACATTCGACGTAACGGTAACGGGACTAAATACCGCCACAACCTGGACAGCCACTGATGCTTCAATGACAAGTGGAGCCTATGGAGTACCGGTGACCTTTGGTCCATATCCGATCAGTGGCGGAAATATCAGCTTTACAATCATTGATGACACCGACCCTGCGTGTACCGCGAGTGTGACAGCCGCAGCTCCGGCAACTTGTTCGGACCTGTGTGATATCATGGCAACTGTGAGTAACATTCTTTGTGATGATAATGGCACACCCTCTGATTCGACAGATGACACATTTACTTTTGATGTAACAGCCACTGGCTTAAATACCGGAGCAATGTGGACGGCAAATGATGCGTCTACAACAAGTGGAGCATATGGTGTTGCAGTGACGTTTGGGCCTTATCCGATCAGTGGTGGAAATATCAGCTTCACCATTACTGATGATACTGATCCGGCTTGTACCACAGATGTAACAGCTGTTCCGCCCGGAACATGTTCCGATTTGTGCGATATCATGGCTACCGTGAGTAACATATTATGCGATGACAACGGAACACCCTCTGATTCAACGGATGATACATATACTTTCGATGTGACGGTAACGGGCTTGAATACAGCAACGATGTGGACTGCCAATGACCCGGCGAATACGAGTGGTTCATATGGAGTGGCCGTAACCTTCGGCCCTTATCCAATTAGTGGCGGAAATATAAGTTTCACGATTACAGACGATATTGATCCAGCCTGTACGGCCAGTGTAACAGCGACGGTCCCAGCGACATGTTCAGACTTGTGTGACATCATGGCGACAGTCAGTAATATTTTATGTGATGACAATGGCACGCCCTCCGATTCAACGGATGACACCTTTACGTTTGATGTGACTGTAACAGGATTGAATACGGCGATGACGTGGACTGCCAATGACCCGGCTAATACAAGTGGTACATATGGTGTGGCTGTAACCTTTGGCCCTTATCCAATTAGTGGAGGAAACGTAAGTTTTACAATAACAGACGAATTTGATGCAGCATGTACAGCTATTGTGATGGTGACTGCCCCGGCAACATGTTCAGACTTATGTGATATCATGGCAACCGTGAGCAACATTTTATGTGATGATAATGGTACGCCTTCCGATTCTACTGACGATACCTATACGTTTGATGTGACGGTGACAGGATTAAATACCGCTTCGACATGGATAGCGAATGATGCGTCGACGACTAGTGGCGCTTATGGTGTGGCCGTAACCTTTGGACCTTATCCGATTAGTGGTGGAAATGTGAGCTTCACGATAACAGATGATACAGATCCAGCCTGTACAGCGAGTGTGACAGCAACAGCTCCCGCCACTTGTTCCGACCTGTGCGATATCATGGCGACGGTAACTAACATATTGTGCGATGACAATGGAACACCCTCCGATTCAACGGATGATACGTATACCTTCGATGTGACGGTGACGGGATTAAACACCGGGACTATGTGGACAGCCAATGATGCGGCGATGACATCTGGTGCTTATGGAATAGCCGTGACTTTTGGTCCTTATCCGATCAGTGGTGGCAATATTAGTTTTACAATCACCGACGACACGGATCCGGCCTGTACAGCGAGTGTAACAGCAACGGCACCTTCGACCTGTTCGGATTTATGCGATATCATGGCTTTGGTAAGCAATATTTTATGTGATGATAATGGTACGCCCTCCGATTCGACAGATGACACTTATACGTTTGATGTGACGGTGACAGGACTGAACACTGGAGCTACATGGACTGCAAATGATGCAGGAATGACAAGTGGCTCCTATGGTGTAGCCATGACCTTTGGCCCTTATCCGATCAGTGGCGGAAATATCAGCTTTACCATTACGGATGACACCGATCCGGCGTGTACAGCAAGTGTAATGGCTGCTGCCCCATCTACGTGTTCGGACCTATGCGAAATCATGGCGGCAGTGAGTAATATTGTATGCGATGATAATGGAACCCCCTCGGATTCAACGGATGATACGTATACGTTTGATGTGATAGTCACGGGATTGAATACCGGTACGATGTGGACGGCAAATGATGCTGGGATGACTAGTGGTTCATATGGTGTGGCCGTAACGTTTGGCACTTATCCAATCAGCGGTGGAAATATCAGCCTCACTATCACGGATGATACGGATCCTGGCTGTACAACAAGTGTGAATGCAACAGCGCCGGCCACCTGTTCTGACCTATGTGATATCATGGCAGTAGTGAGTAACATTGTATGCGATGATAATGGTACGCCCTCGGATTCAACGGATGATACATTTACTTTCGATGTGACTGTAACAGGATTGAATACCGGAACTACGTGGACAGCAAGTGACGTGGGGATGACAAGTGGTGCATATGGAGCAATCGTGACGTTTGGTCCCTATCCGATCAGTGGAGGTAATATCAATTTTACCATCACGGATGATACAGATCCTGGCTGTACAACGAGTGTAATGGCATCAGCCCCGGCGACATGTTCAGACTTGTGTGATATCATGGCGACTGTGAGCAACATCTTGTGTGATGATAATGGAACACCTTCAGATTCTACTGACGACACCTATACATTTGATGTGACAGTAACAGGATTAAATACCGCTACAACCTGGACGGCTAATGACGCGTCGACGACTAGTGGTGCTTATGGCGTAGCTGTGACCTTTGGACCCTATCCGATCAGTGGTGGAAATGTGAGCTTTACAATAACAGACGATACGGATCCAGCTTGTACAGCGAGTGTGACTGCAACAGCTCCGGCGACTTGTTCAGATCTTTGTGATATCACGGCAGTTGTGAGCAATATACTATGTGATGATAACGGAACACCATCTGATTCGACGGATGACACGTATACGTTTGACGTAACAGTGACCGGACTGAATACGGCGACTACCTGGACGGCGAATGATGCGTCGACGACTAGTGGCGCTTATGACGTAGCTGTGACTTTTGGCCCTTATCCGATCAGTGGTGGAAATGTGAGTTTCACGATAACCGACGATACGGATCCGACTTGTACAACAAGTGTAACAGCAATAGCACCCGCAACATGTTCCGATTTGTGTAATATCATGGCAGCAGTGAGCAATATACTATGTGATGATAATGGTACACCATCTGATTCGACCGATGATACCTTCACATTTGAAGTGATCGTCACCGGGAGCAATACAGGAGCGACCTGGACGGCTAATGATGCGTCGACGACTAGTGGCGCTTATGGTGTAGCTGTGACCTTTGGCCCATATCCGATCAGCGGAGGGAATATAAGTTTTACCATCACGGATGATCTTGATTTAGGTTGCACAACGACTGTAAGCGTTGGACCTCCTGCCACATGTTCAGGAACATGTAGTATAGGTAATGCCATAAGTAATATTTTATGCGATGACAATGGCACACCTTCCGATCCATCTGATGATACCTATACATTTGAAGTGATCGTTACCGGGAGTAACACAGGGGCGACCTGGACAGCTAATGACGCCGGTATGACGAGCGGATCTTATGACGTAGCAGTGCTATTTGGCCCTTATCCCATTAGTGGAGGGAATGTAAGTTTTGTTATTAGTGATGATGCTGACCCGGGATGTACAACAAGTGTAACAGCGACCGTACCGGCCACATGCTCAGACTTGTGCGATATTACTGCAATAGTGAGCAATATAGTGTGTGATGACAATGGTACACCCTCCGATTCAACTGATGATATTTATACATTTGATGTAACGGTAACAGGTAGTAATACTGGATCATCCTGGACAGCTAATGACGCTGGCATGACGAGCGGAGCTTATGGCGTGGCCGTATCCTTTGGACCATTTCCAATAGGAGGAGGTAATACGAGTTTTACGATTACAGATGATTCAAATCCGGGTTGTACGACAGCTGTAAATGCAGCTGCTCCTGCGGCGTGTTCAGATGCATGTGACATCACACATGTAGTCAGTAATATAGCTTGTGATGATAATGGTACGCCTTCGGATCCTAGTGATGATACTTACACATTTGAAGTAACTGTTACAGGAACTAATACTGGTGCTGGATGGACGGCGAATGATGGGGCCGCCACGAGTGGTACTTACGGAGTGGCAGTGACCTTTGGCCCTTATCCGATCAGTGGGGGAAATATCAGTTTTACAATCACCGATGATTTGGATTCCGGTTGCACAACCGATGTGACAGTATCCGCTCCTGCGACCTGCTCAGATGCTTGTGATATAGACAATACGATTAGCAATATTTTGTGCGACGACAACGGTACGCCATCGGACCCAAGTGACGATACATATACATTTGAAGTCATTGTGACTGGTAGCAATACAGGAACAACCTGGACGGCAAATGATGCCGCTTCAACCAGTGGCTTTTATGGGGTGGCAGTAACCTTTGGTCCTTATCCAATTAGTGGTGGTAATGTGAATCTTACGATCACTGATGATTCGGACCCTGGATGCACCACGAGCGTGAGTGCCAATGCTCCTTCCACCTGTTCCGATCTTTGTGACATCACACATATCGTTAGCAATATTTCATGCGATGATAATGGGACACCGTCAGATCCGAGTGATGACACGTATACCTTTGATGTGACAGTCACTGGAAGTAATACGGCAGCCACCTGGACGGCAAATGATGCCGGAAGTACAAGTGGTTCTTACGGTGTAGCTGTATCCTTCGGTCCATATCCAATCAGTGGTGGTGCTATTAGTTTTACTATTACAGATGACGCGGATTCGGGCTGTACGACCGACGTAATGGTATCTGCACCTTCAACGTGTTCAGATGCCTGTGATATAATGAATGTTGTTAGCAACATAGTTTGTGATGACAATGGGACACCTTCGGATCCAAGTGATGATACCTATACGTTTGAAGTGCTGGTCACCGGAAGTAACACAGGTACAACATGGTCAGCCAATGATCCTGCTACCACAAGTGGCTTCTATGGAGTGACAGCGATTTTTGGTCCTTTTCCTATAAGTGGCGGAAATGTAAGCTTCACCATCACTGACGATTCAGATCCTGGTTGTACGACAAATGTTAGCGCTAGCGCACCTTCAACTTGTTCTGATCTATGTGACATCATGAATACCGTCAGCAATATAGTGTGTGATGACAATGGAACACCATCTGATCCAAGTGACGACACCTATACTTTCGAAGTAATCGTGACAGGAAGCAATACCGCGTTAACCTGGACTGCTAATGATGCAGGATCAACTACAGGTTCTTATGGTGTAGCAGTGACCTTTGGCCCCTTCCCAATCAGTGGCGGAAATGTAAGTTTTGTAATTACGGATGACAATGATCCAGGCTGTACGACAAATGTCAGTGCCAGCGCACCTTCAACTTGCTCAGATCAGTGTGATATTATGAACGTAGTGGGTAACATAGTATGTGATGATAATGGTACGCCGTCCGATCCAAGTGATGATACTTATACCTTTGATGTGACAGTGACCGGGAGCAATACTGGGACCACCTGGACTGCGAACGATGCCGGTACTACAAGTGGATTTTACGATGTGGCAGTGACCTTTGGTCCATTTCCAATAAGCGGAGGAAATATCAGTTTCACAATCACCGATGATACTGATGCTTCATGCACGACCAGTGTTACAGCTGCAGCACCATCAACCTGCTCTGATCAATGTGATATTACACATACGATAAGTGGTCTTGCATGTGATGATAATGGTACGCCATCAGACCCAAGTGATGATACATATACGTTTGAAGTAACTGTAACAGGAAGCAATACGGCAACAACCTGGACGGCAAATGATCCCGGAACAACAACTGGATTTTACGGAATAGCAGCGACCTTTGGCCCCTATCCAATTAGTGGAGGACCAATCAGCTTCATGATCATAGACGACGATGATGCTGCCTGTATCACGGATGTGACAATAACACCTCCCGCACCTTGTTCTGGAACTTGCAGCATCAGTAATACAGTGAGCAATATAGTATGTGATGATAATGGAACACCGTCAGATCCGAGCGATGACACCTATACGTTTGAAGTAACCGTAACGGGTAGCAACACGGCAACAACGTGGACGGCTAATGATCCAGGTTCAACGAGTGGTTTTTATGACGTACCAGTGTTGTTTGGTCCATTTCCAATAAGCGGAGGAAATATCAGTTACACAATCACAGACGATACAGATGCTGCGTGCACTACTGATGTTAATGTCAGCGCATCGGCCACATGTTCTGATCAGTGCGATATTACCCACGTTGTCAGTAATATTTTGTGTGATGACAATGGAACACCATCTGATCCAAGTGACGATACCTATACATTCGATGTGCTGGTGACAGGAGTCAATGCTGCAACAACCTGGACGGCCAATGATCCAGGTACGACTAGTGGATTTTATGGTGTTCTTGCAACATTTGGACCGTTTGCGATCAGCAGTGGAGATATTAGTTTTACCATTTCAGATGATGTAGATGGCACTTGTTCAACAGATGTATTTGTCACGGCCCCGGGAAGCTGTTCCGGGACTTGCAACATAAGCAATACAATCAGCAATATTTTATGCGACGACAATGGAACACCTTCAGATCCAAATGACGACACATACAGCTTTGAAGTAACTGTAACTGGTAGCAATACAGCAGCAACCTGGACGGCCAATGATGCTGCAACAACAAATGGGTTTTATAACGTGGCGGTATCCTTCGGCCCCTATCCGATAAGCGGCGGAAATATCAGTTTTGTCATCACTGATGACACAGATCTGGCTTGTACCACCGATGTAACTGTTGTGGCACCTGCTACCTGCTCTGATCAATGTGACATCACACATGTAGTGAGTAATATTGCTTGTGATGATAACGCTACGCCGTCAGATCCGACCGATGACACATATACCTTTGATATCCTGGTCACAGGAGTTAATAATGGAACAACTTGGACGGCCAATGATCCGTCTTCAACAAGTGGATTTTATGGAGTGATAGCATCGTTCGGTCCATATTTAATTAGTGGAGGAAATGCCGTTTTTACAATCTTTGATGACGTCGATGGAAGTTGTACAACGAGTGTAACAGTAGTGCCGCCTGCCCCTTGTTCAGGGACTTGTAGCATTAGTCATGTGGTAAGCAATGTTATATGTGACGACAATGGAACACCTTCAGATCCAAGCGATGACACGTACACGTTTGATGTTACCGTAACAGGAGACAATACGTCTGCTACCTGGACAGCAGATGATCCAATTGCCACGAGCGGGTTTTATGGAACCGCCGTGACGTTTGGCCCTTATCCTATAAGTTCCGGAAATGTCAGCTTCACGATTACAGACGATTTTAATCAATCGTGTACCACAGATGTTGAAGTTCCGGCCCCTGCTACGTGTTCTGATCTGTGTGATATCATGCATTCTATTAGTAACGTCGTATGTGACGATAATGGGACACCTTCGGATCCGAGTGATGATACATACACGTTTGACGTAGTGGTGACCGGGAGTAATACGGCTACAACCTGGACGGCGAATGACGCGGGTACCACAAGCGGGTTCTACGACGTCGTTGTTAGTTTTGGCCCATATCCAATCAGCGGCGGTAATATTAGTTTTATTATAACAGATGACGCTGATCCGGGATGTACCACAAGCGTCATGGCTTCCGATCCAGTGACATGTTCTGACCTATGTGATATTGAGCATATTGTAAGCAATATTTTATGTGACGACAACGGTACGCCTTCGGATCCAAGCGACGATACATACACGTTCGATGTAACGGTTACAGGAAGTAACACAGCTAGTACGTGGACAGCCAGTGATGCTGCATCTACCAGTGGATTCTATGGAGTTGCGGTGACTTTTGGACCATATCCAATAAGTGGAGGCAATGTTAGTTTCACAATTACCGATGATCAGGATCCTGCATGTGCAACTAATGTATCGGTTCCTGCTCCTGCTCCATGTTCTGGCCTATGTGACATCATGAGTACTGTCGGTAATATAACCTGTGATGACAATGGAACCCCTTCAGATCCAAGTGACGACACATATACTTTTGAAGTTACTGTAACAGGAAGTAACACAGCATCAACCTGGACTGCTAATGACGCAGGGGCAACCTCTGGCTCATACGGCGTCCCTGTTTTATTTGGACCATTTCCGATTAGTGGCGGAGATGTGAGTTTTGTGGTCACAGATGATCTTGATGCGGCTTGTACGACCAATGTCTCTGTGACTGCCCCGGGCACTTGTTCTGACCTTTGTGACATCGTTAATACCGTGAGCAATATTATATGCGATGACAATGGAACACCTTCAGACCCAAGTGACGATACCTATACATTTGAAGTCATTGTAACGGGAAGTAATACAGCCACGACCTGGTCTGCCAATGATCCAGCGTATACAAGTGGATTCTATGGTGTGTCTGTTACATTTGGGCCTTATCTAATAGGTGGAGGTGATATTAGTTTTACCATCACTGACGAAGCAGATCCTGCATGTGCAACCAATGTAGTTGCCACAGCACCTGCACCTTGTTCTGATTTCTGTGAAATTATGAATACAATCAGCAATATACTTTGCGACGACAACGGAACACCCTCTGATCCAACGGATGACACCTATACATTCAGCGTGCTTGTGGAAGGAAGTAATACAGGAGGAACGTGGACAGCAAACGATCCCGGAGCGACAAACGGATCATATGGGGTGGCGGTACTGTTTGGACCATATTTAATTACTGATGGTGATTTGAATTTCACAATTACGGACGACTCCGATCCAACTTGTACTACGAGTGTGTCGGTAACAGCACCAGCTCCCTGTTCAGGCACATGTAACATCGGAAATACAATTAGTAATATTCAATGTGATGATAATGGGACACCATCTGATCCGAGTGATGATACATATACATTTGATGTGGTCGTGACAGGTAGCAATACGGCTACTTCATGGACTGCAGACGATGCGGCTACCACCAGTGGATTTTATGACGTTGCGGTTTCCTTTGGACCCTTTATGATCAGTGGTGGTAGTGTAAGTTTTACCATCACAGATGATGCGGATGCCGGATGCACCACCTTTGTTATGGTCACTGCTCCGGGAACTTGTTCAAATTCCTGTGAAATTGATGCGGTAGTCTCAAATATTCTTTGTGATGATAATGGGACTGCATCAGATCCGAGTGATGATACATATTCGTTTGATGTTCTCGTGACCGGTAGTAATACAGCAACTACCTGGACTGCAAATGATCCTGCGGCTACAAGCGGTTTCTATGGTGTGGTTGCCTCTTTTGGACCATTTCAAATAAGTGGTGGCGATATCAATTTCACCATTACAGACGATGTTGATTCAGGTTGCACGACAAGTATCAATGTAGCTGCTCCGGCTTCTTGTTCGGATTCATGTGCTATTACCACAGCGATCAGCAATATCTTATGTAATGACAATGGAACACCATCAGATCCCACTGATGACACCTATACATTTGAGGTAACTGTTACCGGAAACAATACGGCGACTACCTGGACTGCTAACGATCCTGCCGCTACCAGTGGCTTCTATGGTGTTGGTGTTTTATTTGGACCATATCCGATAAGTGGAGGAAATGTTAGTTATACGATCACTGATGACTCCGATCCAATGTGTACGGCTGATGTGATGGTGGCTGCTCCTGCTCCGTGTTCCGGTACGTGTGCCATTTCCAACATGGTAAGCAATATTTTGTGTGATGATAACGGCACGCCTTCAGATCCAAGTGATGATACGTATTCGTTCGACGTTATTGTTACGGGAAGCAATACATCTACTTCCTGGACAGCAAACGATGCAGCTACAACAAGCGGATTCTATGGAGTCAATGTTTCATTTGGCCCTTATCCTATAAGTGATGGTAACGTTAGCTTTACGATCACTGATGATGCTGATCCGAATTGCACAACCATAGTTACGGTTACGGCTCCGACTACTTGTTCAGACGAATGTAACATAACAAGTACCGTTAGTAATATTTTATGTGATGATAATGGAACGCCTTCCGATCCGAGTGATGACACCTATACTTTTGATGTCGTTGTATCAGGAAGCAACACCGCAAATACGTGGACAGCAAATGATGCGGCAACTACAAGCGGGTTTTATGATGTAGCGGTTTCATTCGGACCTTATTTGATTACGGCAGGTTCTGCTAATTTCATCATAACGGATGATAATGATCCTAACTGTACAACAAGTGTGATGGTAGTTCCACCAGCACCTTGTTCAGGGACGTGCAGTATTGGAAATACGATAAGTAATATTTTATGTGATGATAATGGAACACCTTCCGATCCAAGCGATGACACATACACATTTGATGTGACAGTCATAGGAAGCAATACAGCAGCGACATGGACAGCAAATGATGCAGCCATGACCAGCGGAGCATATGGAACGCCGGTTTCTTTTGGTCCCTATCCGATTAGCGGAGGAAATATAAGTTTTACAATTACCGACGACTCAGATGTAAACTGTACAACATTCGTAACTGTTGTAGCTCCGACACCCTGTTCAGACGAATGTGAAATCGACGCCGTAGTCTCGAATATTTTATGTGATGATAATGGAACACCATCAGATTCAACAGATGACGTTTTTACGTTTGAAGTTTTAGTTACAGGAAATAATACCGGTTCTTCATGGACTGCAGACGATAATGCCGCCACAAGTGGGGCCTACAATGTGTCGGTTGTATTTGGCCCATTCCTAATTATTGACGGGGATTTGATGATTAATATTACCGATAACATCGATCCGAATTGCATAGCATCTATACAAGTTAGCGCACCGGAAAACTGTTCTGATGCCTGCAGTATTTCCAGTATGGTATCAAATGTCATTTGTGATGATAATGGCACCCCGTCTGATCCAATAGATGATACATATACATTTGATGTTGTAGTGACAGGAAATAATACAGCAGCCACATGGACTGCAAATGATGTTAACATGATGGGTGGATCTTATGGTGTTGCAGTAACATTTGGCCCATATCTCATCACAGAAGGAAATGTAAGCTTTACCATCACGGATGATTTAGATTTAGGATGTACTACTTCAGTAATGGTTCCATCGCCGGCAAGTTGTTCGGATGAATGTAGTATTATGAACGTGGTATCTAATATTTTGTGCGACGACAATGGCACGCCATCAGATGCATCAGATGACTTCTATACGTTCGATGTAGTTGTGTCGGGAAGTAATACAGCTTCCTCCTGGACAGCCAATGATGCAAATATGACGAGCGGTGCTTATGATCTTGCAATCACGTTTGGTCCGTTCTTAATAAGTGGTGGAGATGTCAATTTCACAATTACAGATAATGTGGATGCAGGTTGCAGTACCAATGTAATGGTGAGCGCACCATCTACTTGTTCGGATGAATGTAGTATTTCCTATGTTGTTTCAAACATTTTGTGCGATGATAATGGCACACCTGCAGATCCAAACGATGACACCTATACGTTTGAGGTAATCGTCTCGGGTAGCAATCAAGGGGCGGGTTGGACCGCCAATGATGGCAACAACACAACTGGATTGTACAATGTCATTACAGTATTTGGACCATATCCAATAGGCGGTGGTGGAATTAATTTTACAATAACCGATGATGACGATTCAGCGTGCACGACAATGGTAAGTGTCTCGGCTCCGGCTCCATGTTCAGGGACCTGTAGCATCGCTCATGTGATTTCCAATATAGTGTGCGATGACAATGGAACTCCTTCTGACCCGAGTGATGATCTTTACACCTTTGATGTTGTCGTAAACGGCAGTAATACTGCCTCTGCATGGACGGCTGACGATCCAAATATGACGACCGGAGGATATGGTGTTCCTGTTAGTTTTGGACCTTATTTGATTTCCGATGGCAATTTCAATTTTACAATTACGGACAATAATGATCTGAGCTGTATGACGGTAGTTTCTGTTATTGTGCCACCTACTTGTTCTGATGAGTGCAGTATTACAAGTGCGGTATCCAATGTGGTATGTGATGACAATGGAACACCGACAGATGCATCAGATGATTTTATCACATTCGATGTCCTGGTCAGTGGAACGAATACTGCTTCGAGCTGGCTAGCCAACGACGCAGATATGACCAGTGGTCCTTATGACGTTCAGGTCACTTTTGGTCCACACTTGCTCAGTGATGGAGATGTTAATATTATCATTGTAGATCTCAACGACCCCGGCTGTACAACATCGTTCATGGTGGATGTTGATCAAATAGACTGTAGTTCGCCTTGTATCACCGACACCACCTTGTTGACAGAAATGTCTTGCTTGCCGGCTGATACAGGAGTTTCAACGGTATTGTTAACGGGCTCTGATGGGTGTGATTCACTTGTCATCACGACAACTGAATTACTGGATGGTGATGTGACCATGTTGATGGAATTGACCTGTGATCCAAATGATGTAGGCATATTCCGTGATACACTGACAAATCAGATAGGCTGCGATTCTATTGTGATTCTAGACGTTCAGTTTGATGCAAATGCTGCAGATACGACGATGCTAACTGAGTTCAGTTGTTTTGTTGCGGATACGGGGACTGTAGAGACATTGTTAACGGGCTCTGATGGGTGTGATTCACTTGTCATCACGACAACTGAATTACTGGATGGCGATGTGACCATGTTGATGGAATTGACTTGTGATCCAAATGAAGTAGGCATATTCCGCGACACACTGACAAATCAGATAGGCTGCGATTCTATTGTGATTCGAGACGTTCAATTTGATGCGAATGCAGCAGATACGACTATGCTAACTGAGTTCAGTTGTTTTGTTGCGGATACGGGGACTGTGGAGACATTGTTAACGGGCTCTGATGGGTGTGATTCACTTGTCATCACGACAACAGAATTGTTGGATGGCGATGTTACGATGTTGATGGAATTGACCTGTGATCCAAATGAGGTAGGCATATTCCGTGACACACTGACAAACCAGATAGGCTGCGATTCTATTGTGATTCGAGATGTTCAGTTTGATGCGAATGCTGCAGATACGACTATGCTAACTGAGTTCAGTTGTTTTGTTGCGGATACGGGGACTGTGGAGACATTGTTAACGGGCTCTGATGGGTGTGATTCACTTGTCATCACGACAACAGAATTGTTGGATGGCGATGTTACGATGTTGATGGAATTGACCTGTGATCCAAATGAGGTAGGCATATTCCGTGACACACTGACAAACCAGATAGGCTGTGATTCTATTGTGATTCGAGATGTTCAGTTTGATGCGAATGCTGCAGATACGACTATGCTAACTGAGTTCAGTTGTTTTGTTGCGGATACCGGAACTGTGGAGACATTGTTAACGGGCTCCGATGGTTGTGATTCCCTCGTGATCACTACGACGGAATTCCTGGAAGGGAATATTACGATGTTAGTAGAAACAACGTGTAATCTTTCAGAAGTTGGAATCTTCCGCGATACACTGATAAACCAAGTGGGTTGTGATTCTATTGTAATCCGAGATGTTCAGTTTGATGCGAATGCCTCCGACACGACAAATCTTATGTCATTCAGCTGTAACCCTGCAGATACTGGAACATTTGTTATGGCTTTCATAGATCAATTTGGTTGTGATTCAATTGTCATAGAGCAAATTAGCCTTCAGTTGGTACCGGTGACACCAACACTCATTGAATTGATCACATGTGATCAATTACAGGTTGGTTTAGATACAACGGTTCTTGTAAATGATGATGGTTGTGATTCTATGGTTATAACAAACTACATTTTAGGTACGTTTGATCTTGAAATTGATCCGGCAATTTCCACGATAGCACTCGGAGATTCAGTTTTATTAACCTTACTGAGTTCATCCATTAATTTAAATCTGGCAGATATTGTCTGGATTCCTCCATTTACCCTTTCTTGTGATACTTGTATTTCAGTATTTGCTTCACCTGATATTACAACGCTGTACATGGCAACGGTGACCGATATCAATGGCTGTGAAGGCATTGCTACGGCAGTAGTAAATATTGAAGGAACATCAATCTATATTCCGAATGTATTCTCTCCGAATAACGACCAGATTAATGATGTATTTACCATGTATTCAAATAAACCAGTTTTTATAGAAGCTGTTAAGATTTATGATAGATGGGGTTCTCGGGTATTTAAACGTGAAAATGTAGATCTGGACCAATATGAAGGATGGGATGGCACCGTATTCGATAAAAACGCACAGGAGGATGTGTTTGTTTACCAAATATGGGTTAGGGTCGATAATAATATACAGCGCTATTTTAAAGGTGAAGTTCACCTTGTGCGATAGAGATATCTACAAACATTTACCCTCATATTCAACTTCCCATTCGGATTCAACGGGTATTTCTCAGCCTGATACAAATATTTTGATTTTCTTAGCATCATGCCCCAATATGCCAGCATCATCTTACCTCTTGCTCTGGATAAAACCTTTACCTATGAGATACCACCTGATATGGAAGGACTTGTCCTGAAAGGAAGTAGAGTGGAAATCCAATTTGGGAAAAAGAAACTCTATGCCGGCATTGTTCAGGAGATTTCTGATGAAATGACCCTTGATTATGAGGTTAAAAAGATTCAGGCTTTGCTGGATGATCAACCCTTATTGAGTGAGAAACAATTGTCGCTTTGGTCCTGGATATCTACTTATTATATGTGTTCAATTGGCGAGGTTATGCTTGCCGGCCTTCCTGCAGGTTTAAAATTGGCCAGTGAAACTATTGTAGTCCGAAATGAAGATGCTCAGGCATCTGTCGACTTGCACACAGATGATGAATTTTTAATTTTAGAGGCACTTGAATTTCAGGATGAACTCACTATTTCTCAAATTCAACAGATTGTCAACAAAAAGACTGTATTTCCTCTAATAAATAAAATGCTGTACAAGAATTTAATTCGGACAAAAGAAGAATTAAATAAGAAATACAAACCAAAACTAATCTCAATAATAAAATTAAACCCTAATTATTTAAATAAGATTAGCGATGCGATTGAAAAAGTTGAGAAATATGAAAAGCAGGTGGATTGTATTCTTGCCTTTGTCTCTCTTGAAAAAAATCACGAATATGTTACAAAAGCGCAGCTACAAAAAAAAGGAAATGTCGGGTATAGCACAATTAAATCACTAATTAAAAAAGAAATTTTTAATGAAGTTGAGGCTGTTGTCAGCAGGCTTGGTGATCTTTCATTAGATGACAAATCAGCAATATTACCGGAATTAAATAATGAACAGGTTCGTGGATTGCAGGAAATAGAGAGCTCCTATTTAGAGCACGAAGTCGTTTTGTTGCATGGTGTCACTGGAAGTGGTAAGACACGGGTCTATGTTGAGCTAATGAAGAAAGTACTGGCATCAGGAAAACAGGTTCTTTATCTATTACCGGAAATTGCACTAACTACACATTTTATCGGCCGGTTGAAATCCGTTTTTGGACAAGCTGTCACAACATATCATTCCCGCTTGAATCCCAATCAACGCGCCGAGGTTTATAAGCGAGCCAAGAACGAGATTCAAATCCTGGTAGGACCACGGTCGTCGATATTTTTACCGTTTGAAAATCTGGGATTAATCATTATTGATGAAAGTCATGATTACTCCTATAAGCAACAGGATCCGGCACCTCGATATCATGGGCGTGATGCGGCAGTAGTATTGGCAAAATTGCATAATGCTAAAGTGATTATGGGAACTGCGACGCCATCAAGTGAATCATATTTTAATGCTCTAAATAATAAATATGGTTATGTCAAATTGACACATCGCGTAAAAGAACTGACCCCTCCGGAAATAATTATATACCCTATTAATAAAATTCCGTTTGATGAAATTGTGGAGTCATTTTCGAAATTTTTATTGAAGGCCATACGTGAAAATTTTGATGAAGGCAAGCAGAGCCTGATTTTCCGAAATCGTCGAGGATATGCCCCTGTATTGAAGTGCGAAGTTTGTGGATGGACTGCTCAATGCATTCATTGTGATGTATCTCTGACATATCATAAATCTTCGGATGCGATGCGGTGTCACTATTGCGGATACAAGACACAGGTCTTGAAAGCATGCACATCTTGCGGAAATACAAAACTGCTTCTGAAAGGTAGTGGTACCGAAAAACTTGAAGAAACGCTGAAATTGATCATGCCTGAAGCAAAAATAGATCGGTTGGACGCTGATACAGCTTCAGGCAAATCGAAAATGGGCAGAATTCTGCAACAATTTGAAGCAGGGGAGACTGATGTTCTGATCGGGACGCAGATGATCACCAAAGGACTGGATTTTGAAAATGTGGGGCTCGTAGGTATTATTCTGGCAGACGCTTTAATGTATTATCCTGATTTTCGGTCTGAAGAACGCGCACATCAAATTATCAGTCAGGTTTCAGGGCGTGCAGGCCGGGCATATGATAAAAGTAAAGTCATCATCCAGACATATCAGCCGGAGCATCAGGTTTTTAAATCATTGACATGGGACGGGCAACAACATTTTATGAAGCGAATATTAGGCGAGCGAAAGCAGTTTTCTTATCCTCCATATGTACGATTTGTGCGCATTCAATTTTATCATAAAAATTTCGATACTGTTTTTAAATGTAGCCATGCGTTTTCAGATTTGTTCAGATCCAAATCGACTATGATAGTTTTAGGGCCGGTAACTAACCCGGTGAAGCGAATCAGGTCGAAGTACATTATGAATTGTGTTATTAAAACATCTAAAACTGAAAGATCGCGAAAGGAACTCTATCGAGTCTTTCAGAATGTTGTCGAGGAATTGCATGCCATGAAGTGGAGTCGTAGTGTTCGCATAAGTGTTAATGTAGACCCATATTAGTTCGAATAGTTATCTTCGGAAGGCAAACTCTCTAAAATGAACCAAATAATGAACCTACGAGATTTCTATAAATTCTCAATGATTCATATCCTTTCTACGTTTTTACTCTTTATGGGTTTTAATTCGAGTCTTTTTGCGCAACCCGTATCCGATATTTATAAAGTTCTACTGGTCAGCAATATCGATGACATAGACGATGATAACGATATTATTGAAGCACTGCTGTCCCATATAAATAAAATCGAAACACCGTTTGCCCTTGTAGTCAATGGTGATTTTTCGAAGGATCCAAATTTGCAGGATCTCAGAAGATTGACATCGTGTATTGCGGCTCGCCCCGATTGTCGAATGATCATTTTACAGGGTGACAGGGATTGGGCCAATAGTAAAGCTGAAGGGTGGGAAAACGTATTGCGAATAGAAAAAATAATTCGGAATCTTAATATTCCCAATGTTTTATGGATGAACAGTAAAGGATGTCCCGGGCCGGAAATAATAACACTGGACAACCATGTTCAATTTATCGGAATTAACACACAATGGTTTAATCATCCTTATTCCGTGCCAACGGGGGAAAGTGGTGATTGTAGCGTGGCGGAAGAGGAAGAATTTTATGAAGAGCTTGAAGACCTGATAGACGACCACTCTGATCAAAATATACTTATTTGCGGGCATTTTCCAATTTTGTCAAATGGACCATATGGAGGACGATATCCTTTGAAAGATTGGATTTTTCCTATTCCAATCATATCGGGGTTTTTTACTTCGTATAAGCAAAATGTCGGAGGCCCAAAGGAAATTGACAATGAAGAATATACGGATTTTGCAGAAGAAATGCTTGATATTGTGCTGGCACGAAGTACACTCATTTATTCAAGCGGGCATGATCGCCACACTGAATTTCTTTTGCATGGCGACAATTATTTAATTAATTCAGGTGCGATGGGTAAAACTACCCCGGTAAAAAGTTCTCGATTTACCGCTTATAAATCCAAACATATTGGTTTTACAGAATTAATTTATATTCCTGACGGCGAAGTCAAATCCCGTTATTGGAATTATGTGCCTAAACAAGGATATCAGCTTGATAAAGAGACTTTGCTTTTTCAGGCCCCATGTGAAAATCCCGTTGAAGGAATACCCGTCAATGACCGGTTTATTCCTTGTGCCTATGAATTGCCGGTTCTGAGCAAAATGACACTAGCACATGCAAATTCGGCATACGTCACAGCAAATTCCGAGTACGCGGCGGGACCGATGAGAAAATTGTTTCTTGGACAACATTATCGATCAAGTTGGACGACACCCATACAAGTTCCACTGATGAACATGGACACTGTAGCCGGTGGATTGATTCCTTACTCACTGGGTGGTGGAAGGCAAACCAAGTCACTAAAATTTAGAAATGAGGCAGGGGAAGAATACGTTTTCCGGTCTGTGGATAAAGATCCGACGAAGAGCTTAACCTACGATCTGCGGAATACAGTTATTGATATTATTTTCCAGGATCAGACTACGACGCAGCATCCATATGGAGCATTGACCGTTCCTCCTTTTTTAAAATCACTTGGTGTGTTGCATGCCAATCCGAAGCTGTATGTCTTACCGGACGATCCCAAATTGGGACCCTGGAGAAGAGAGTTTGGAGGAATGCTGGGTATGTTAGAAGAACGACCTACGAACAATGCCCCCTTGAAGTTTGCCGGAGCGGATGAAATCAAGCGGTCGGTAAAAATGTTTCGTAAGATGTATAATGATCGTGATAATTACATCGATCGGGAAGAATTTTTAAGAGCCCGGATGTTGGATATCTTTCTGGGTGATTGGGGACGTCATGAAGACAATTGGAAATGGGCAGGTTATGATGAGAAAAAGGGCACATATTATAGACCTATTCCGCGTGATCGCGATCATGCATTCTCAAAATGGGACGGAATATTACCTTGGTTAGCGGACCGCAAATGGGCCAAATCATCAGGAGAGAATTTCGATATGGAGATTAATGATATTCGGAGTCTGACCTGGCAAAACCGTCATATGGATCGTTTTTTACTCAGTGAAGCGGATCGTGATGACTGGATTAATGGAGCAGACTTGCTTATGAAAATTGCTTCAGAAGAAAAAATTAATGAAGCCTTATCAATATTTCCTGATCCAATCCGTGAGATTGATCAAAAGGAATTATCTGACAAACTCACAGAACGCTCAAAAGACCTGGTAAAATATGCCAATAAATATTACGATCTACTTTCAAAAGAAGTGGATATTGTTGGGTCCAATAAGCACGAACTCTTCACAGTCAATCGGAAAAGTGATGGTAGGGTAGAAGTTACCATGCACAAACTGAAGAAAAATAATGTCGATATAGAATATTATCGAAGAATGTTTTTACCGGATGAAACAAAAGAAATTCGGTTGTTTGGCTTAGGAGGGAAGGATAAATTCGAGATAAATGGTGATGCTGAAAAATCCATATTGGTTCGCGTGATACCCGGTCTGGGAAAGGATTCTATTACTGACGAGTCAGATGTAAAATCCGGTTCCAGAAAAACAAAACTTTACATCGCTGAATTCGATAAAGATATTGTCAACGCCGGACCAGAAGTGCGCTATGAACGACATGCAATTCGAGAAGCCTATGATTATGATCGGGAGGCTTTTCATTATAATACATACCTGCCTTTGATATATGTATTTTATAATTCGGATCGCGGGTTAGATGTTGGAGGGCTGGTAACCTTCACCAATTATAAATATGGAAAGGATGAGTTTAGCTCTAAACACCTTATTAATGCCAGAGCTTCAACGAATGGGAATCTGTCAATTAAATATGAACCTCGATGGAACGATGTATTTGGAGAATGGGATTTGGTAGGACGAGTGGAATATGAAAAAAACAAAAACTTTAATTATTATTTCGGTGAAGCTGCCTTCGAGCCATATGATGAAGATCTACTTGCCGAGGATTATTATACTTTAAGGTATTCTACATTCGGAGGGGCCATAGGGGTATCGCATGAGTTTTGGGAAAACGCCGAACTCAGTGCACAATTTGCGGGGTATTATAATTCTGATCAGCGAAGGGAAAATACAATTGCTGATGATTTAACCGACATAAGAGGACTAGAAATGCGGTTCAATACACAACTTGAGTTATTGGTCGATTTTGATTTACGCGATCGAAATGACCTTCCCCGAATGGGATATCGATTCTTGGTGGAATCTATAATAGGAACGGATTTACAATCTGAAAGAGGCTCATTTATGAGCGGGCGAGGCCATATTGAGATGTTTAATACGTTCCATCCGTTCACGTTGGGTTTACGCCTGGGAGGTTTAATCAATGAAGGCGATGTGCCGTACTTTCTAAATCAATACCTGGGACGAAATACATACCTCAGAGGATTTCGTCAAAACCGATTTCTAGGTGACAAAAACTTGTTTGCTAACTCTGATCTAAGGATCGAACTAGTGAATACTAAAAAGGCCGTAATCCCATTTGAATTTGGTCTCAAATTCTTTTTTGATGCTGGAAAAACATACCTTAATAACGAAGAACTGACCGATTCAGATTGGTCTTTCGGTTATGGCGGTGGATTTTACCTGGTCCCCTATAAAGAACGTTTAACCATTAATTTGACGGCCGGTTTCTCAGAAGAAGAATCATTACTCATCCAGTTTAAATTGGGAAAACCTTTCTGATAAGCAGAAATATTAATTGTCATGAAACAGCGTAAAGCCGTTGAACATTGTTATGATATGTCGGCGAAAAATTATGCCGATGCACTATTTAATGAATTGGATGGTAAGCCACTCGATCGATTATTGCTCAATGATTTTGCAAATCGAATGAATGGCTTAGGGCAGGTAATCGAATTGGGTTGCGGTTGTGGTCATATTGCCAGATATCTGCATAATAAAGGAGTTAGTCCAATCATTGGAGTCGATATTTCGAAAGGGATGATCGTCGAAGCGAAACGAAGAAATGCTGATATCGATGTGGCTTATGAAGTAGGTGACATGATGGACCTCAAGTATGCGGATGATGCATTCATTGGTGTTGTGGCGTTTTATGCTATCGTTCATTTTACCTACGATGAACTGCAGGTGGTCTTTTCAGAAGTTTATCGCATAACCAAATCTGGGGGTAATTTTTTGTTTTGTTTCCACATCGGAGAAGAAGAAAGACGAACTGATGATTTATTTAATATACCTGTTGATGTGACCTTCTATTTTTTCATTGTCGAGCGTATCCTGGAAATATTAAAAGAATGCGGATGGGACGTATTTGAAGTCATTGAACGATATCCATATGAAGACAAAGAACATCCCAGTCGCCGGGCTTATATCACCTGTGTTAAGAACTAATTACTGGTCTTCTTTTTTAATCTTTCCACTCGTTAATCTGATGTATAAGTTGATTAGTTGATTCGTCCATATTCGAATCGTGGTCTCCATTTTCCAGGGAATTCACAATATTTTTGGCTAATTGCTTGCCTAGTTCAACACCCCATTGATCGAAACTATATATGTTCCAAATGTAGCCTTGCACAAATACTTTATGTTCGTACATGGAGATGAGCATACCCAGTGTTTTCGGAGTAAGTTTTTTTAATAAAATGGAATTAGTTGGTCTGTTTCCTTCAAATATTTTGAATGGAACTAATGATTCGTTGACTTCTTTCATCTCGTCCAGAACTTGTGCCTCGGTTTTACCTTGCATCAGAGCTTGAGTTTGAGCTAGAAAATTAGCTAAGAGTAGTGTATGTTGGTTTGCTACCGGATTTTGTGAATTAACAACCCCAATAAAATCACAAGGAATTAATTTGGTGCCCTGATGTATCAATTGGTAAAAGGCATGTTGACCGTTCGTCCCTGCTTCACCCCAGACGATTGGACCTGTTTGGTATGTCACGGGATGGCCATTGCGGTCAACATATTTGCCATTGCTCTCCATGTCGAGTTGTTGTAAATATGCGGGAAATCGATGCAAATATTGGTCATATGGTAAAACTGCATAAGAGCTGCAATTGAAGAAATTATTATACCATATGCCCAACACTGCCATGATTACTGGAATATTCTCATTAAATGGAGTGTTTTTGAAATGTTCATCCATTTGATGTAGACCGTCTAAAAATTGTTGAAATTGATCATAGCCTATAATACTGGCTATACTCAACCCGATAGCTGAGGAGACAGAATAACGACCGCCTACCCAATTCCAGAAAACAAATTGATGATTCGGGGATATTCCAAATGACTGAACGGCTTCAGAATTAGTCGAGACAGCCGCAAAATTGTATTGAATATCGTCTTCATTTCCCTGTTTCAAAAACCACAATTTGGCCGCCGCAGCATTTGCCATTGTTTCCTGTGTAGTAAATGTTTTGGAAGAAATAATGATCAGTGTAGTTGCTGGATCTAGTTCTTTTAATACTTGGTGTATGTGAGACCCGTCTACATTTGAAACAAAATGTACATGCATGTTTTCAATCCAATATGGCTTCAAAGCTTCGGTGACCATGACAGGCCCGAGATCAGATCCACCAATGCCAATATTTACCACATGTTCAAATTTTTGACCGGAATATCCACGTTTTTCACCTGAATGAATTTTATTTACGAATTGCCTCATTTGATTTAATGTTTCATGTACCTGAGGCATGACATTCGTTCCATCAATAATTTTTGGTTTATCGATAGGGGCTCTCAATGCCATGTGCATGACAGCTCTGTTCTCTGTTTCGTTGATGGCATTCCCTGAAAACAATTGTTGAATCCCGTCTTTGAGATTTACTTCTTCACACAAATCAAGGAGCAATTCAATTGTCTTTTTATTTATTCGGTTTTTTGAATAATCAAATAATAAATCCTCGAACTTAACATGAAAGTTTTCAAATCGATTTTTTTCCTGTATCAATTCTACAAGGTGTCTGTCAGATAGTTGATAAAAATGATCTTTAAGTGCTTTCCAGGAAGATGTATGCGTAGGGTTAATTTTTTTAAGCATTGCCAATATATTTAGATAACTTGATTTTGATAGTCGACTTTTACGATGTTCAATTTGCAATTCGAAAGTAAGAAATTCATGTATCATTGAGTTGATTGATTTCCATGTAGAAGCTTGATTTTTTTGCCATCTCGCCTATGATAGAAAAATATTTTATGCACTTAATTTCTGCTGATAGCGCGTTATTCAACGCCTGTATTGATTTATTCCATACAATTGATTAAATTTACTAGTTGCTGACTATGTGCAAGTTATGCGCAGTTCGCTCACATAGTGAAATCAAAATATATTAATAGTTGAAAATTAGAAGACAACTCCTATGAATACTACAATTCAACAACCGGAAGTAAAAAATTTCATCAATGGTCAATTTGAAAAAAATGGGCAATCAAGCTTGGATGTCGTCAGTCCGTTGACCGGGTCGGTGATTTCACACGTTCCAATGAGTGGAATGAGGGATCTGGACGCTGCCGTTCAGGCCGCAAAAAACGCCTTCCCCGCATGGGCTGCGCTAACATTGAAAGAGCGTGTTCAGTATTTTTTTAAATACCGGGCGCTGCTTGAAGAGCACATGGAGGAACTCACCAATCTGGTACACCTGGAAAATGGAAAGACGCTGGATGAGTCACGGGCGGAGGTGATGAAGAGTATGGAATTGTGTGAATTTGCGGTATCCATGCCACAAATTGTTACAAATGAAGTACAGGAAGTAAGCCGTGGCGTCGAATGTCGAATTGAGAGACGACCCATTGGCGTTGTCGCTTGTATAGCACCGTTCAATTTCCCCAATATGGTACCGCATTGGACTGTGCCAAATGCTCTTGTGCTGGGCAACTGTGTTATTTTAAAACCTTCAGAACTCGTTCCACTCAGTGCTATGAGAATGGCTGAATTGCTGAAAGAAGCAGGTATCCCAGATGGTGTTTTTAATGTTGTCAATGGTGGAAAAGAAATTGTAGAAGCGATCTGTGATCATGCGGATATCAAGGCGACGTCATTTGTGGGCTCAACCCGGGTGGCCAAGATCGTCTACAAACGGTCGACCTCTAATCTACAACGTTGCGTTGCGCTCGGTGGAGCAAAAAATCATTTGCTGGTACTTCCCGATGCGAATCTCGAAATGACAGCGAGTAACGTGGTTGCTTCTATGGCCGGTTGTGCTGGTCAACGCTGTATGGCTGCATCTGTCATGGTTGGTGTTGATCGGGTGCAGCATATAATTGATCGGATGGTTGAGGAAGCGAAGACATTTGTACCAGGTAAAAATCTTGGTTCTGTCATTAGCAAAGAAGCAAAAGAGCGCATCGAAAGATATATAACTGAAGCAGAGGAACAGGGAGCGACCATTTTAGTAGATGGACGTGGGGCCTCTGTCTCAGGGAAAGAAGATGGTTATTATGTCGGACCTACAATTATAGATCATGTAAAACCGGATATGAGTGTGGCGACAGAGGAAATATTTGGACCTGTTATTTCAATTATCCGCGCTAAAGACCTGGATGAAGCGATAAAAATTGAGAACGCTTCCAATTATGGGAATGCAGCAGCAGTTTTCACACAAAGCGGGGGTCTTGCAAAACGCGTCATGGAAAAAGCAAGCGCCGGAATGATAGGTGTCAATATAGGTGTTCCTGTACCCCGTGAACCGTTTTCATTCGGCGGATGGAATGAGTCAAAGTTCGGTGTTGGAGACATTACTGGTCGAAGTTCTATTGAATTTTGGACTCAGAATAAAAAGACGACCACCAAGTGGAATCCGGAAGATAAAACAAACTGGATGAGTTAAAATGAGTGTGAGTGAGATTGATTGACTATCAACCAGATAGAATTTTTCACCTGATATAATTATTTGTAAGAATAAATTTAAAACACTTGTTTTCGGCTTATTTACCATGTGAATAAATAATCGATAAAAAACAAACTCTGTGGATAACAATAATCGAATATTACAAAATAATTTTGACCACACGCTTTTTTCGTGGTCTAAGCAAGGAGGCCTTAATCCGCTGAATATCAGTCACGGAAAGGGTGTTTATCTCTGGGATCGTGACAATAAAAAATATATTGATTTTTCTTCTCAGCTGATGAACGTTAATATCGGACATGGAAATCAGCGTATAACCGAGGCGGTCACACGACAAATGAAGGAGTTGAGTTATATTTTTCCCGGTGCCACAACAGAAGTCAGAGGAGAGCTTGGAAAAATAATAGCGGAGGTCACACCGGGTAATCTAACGAAGACATTTTTTACGTTAGGTGGAGCAGAAGCGGTCGAAAATGCTATAAAAATTGCTCGAATTTATTCTGGTCGCAATAAAATTATTGGCCAATATCGCTCTTATCACGGCGCTACATATGGTGCAATTTCTGCCGGAGGTGATCCTAGAAAACATGCCGTAGATGGACAATCAGCACCCGGATATGTGCATGTCGAAAATCCATATTTTTATCGCTGTCCCTGGCAATCGCAAACGATAGAAGACTGCGGACAAATGGCATTGGCACACTTGGAGCGCGTCATTCAATTTGAGAACCCTGATAGCGTCGCGGCAATTCTCCTCGAAGGCGAATCAGGCTCTTCGGGCTGCATTAAATATCCACCTGAATATTGGCAAGGTGTCAGAAGTATCGCGGACAAATATGGAATACTGTTGATTGATGATGAAGTAATGAGTGGCTTTGGTCGCACCGGAAAATGGTTTGGAATCGACCACCATGGTGTTACACCCGATATTATGGCTATTGCCAAAGGGTTGACTTCCGGCT
The DNA here is from genome assembly GCA_965249735.1 of Saprospiraceae bacterium. Taxonomy (GTDB): domain Bacteria; phylum Bacteroidota; class Bacteroidia; order Chitinophagales; family Saprospiraceae; genus JANQSS01. Next base: position 593,462 of record CBDFMS010000024.1, read on the forward strand.
ATCTGCCACTTGGAGGAACAGTGGTGACCGATACAATAGCAAAACATTTTGACGACAAAGCATTGACTATTGGTCTCACTTATTCTGCACATCCGGTGTCCTGTGCAGCCGCCATTGAAAATGTACGTGTCATTCAAGATGAAGGTCTCGTCGAAAAGGCAGCTCAAAGTGGCCTTTATATGAACAAGCGAATCGATGAATTAATCGAAAAGCATCCGTCCATCGGGGACTTTCGCAATACCGGATTATTAGGCTGTATTGAATTGGTAAAAAATAGAAAAACAAAGGAGGCGTTGGTTCCATGGAATGCAAAAGCAGCAGACGCAGAACCTACTCGAAAAATTGCATCAAAAATTAGGGAATTAGGCATGTTCACTTTTGTGAAGTGGAATTTTATATTTATTGCACCTCCATTAAATATTACAGAAGAAGAAATCGACGAAGGCGTAGAAATTCTATCACAAGCCATCAGCCTTGCCGATGAATATTATACCGGAAATGAATAAGGAAATAGTTTCCTTGCAGGAAGATCATACTGACTCTCCATTGTATAGTGAAGATCTGGCTCCGGTATTGGAAGAAAACCGAACCTGGTCACGCTGGCATCTGGCGGCAATCTGGGTGGGTATGGCCGTCTGTATTCCGACATATTTATTAGCGTCTTACATGATTGGAAGCGGGATGTCATGGTTGGAATCATTGCTCATCATTGGTCTGGCCAACCTCATTATTACCATCCCTATGGTATTAAACGGTCATGCTGGTGTTAAATATGGCATTCCTTTTCCGGTTATCGGGCGCTCTTCATTCGGAACCTTGGGAATACATATTCCTGCACTTGTGCGAGCCATTGTTGCATGTGGTTGGTTTGGCATTCAAACCTGGATTGGTGGCTTGGCTATTTATGCCATTTTTCATGCCATCATGGGAACTGAAACCGCCATGGGATTATCTTTTGGCAAATTCATCGGCTTTGCAATTTTCTGGGTTTTGAATATGTATTTTATCTGGAAAGGAACGGAGAGTATTAAATTCCTCGAACAATACTCTGCCCCGATATTAATTTTAATGGGCGTTATATTAATTGGTTGGGGTGCGAATGCAGCCGGAGGATTTAAAATCGTACTTGATCAAAGTAAACAATTAGAGCAAACTGCGGCAAGTTGGAATAGTGAGGACGGAATTTCTTTAAACCCAATCCGCGATAAATTTGGAAAAATAAAAGCTGATGAGTATCGCATTTCAATCGCTGGAAATGAAGGTGAATGGAAAGCTTTGACAAACACTGAAATCAATGTCGAAGCAGAAGTAAAATCTGAAGTAACAATCCAACTAAGAAAGTTAATTGATGGAAAATTTGTACACTCGAGTGAAATAACACCGGCCGCTGTGGCGTCAGAACATAAAGGACTCAAAGGAAAACTCTGGAGTTACATTTTATGGCTCACCATTATGGTAGGTTTTTGGGCAACGATGTCCTTGAGTATTGCTGATATCACGCGCTATGCCGCCACACAAAGAGATCAGGTCATGGGTCAGTTTATCGGATTACCGGGAACGATGATATTGTATTCATTCGTTGGGATATTTGTGACTTGCGCGGCGGTGATCAACTTCGATGACATTTTGGCCGGCTCAGATGCGCCATGGGATCCTGTATCGCTTTTATCCAAATTCGAAAATCCTGTTGTGGTCATTATCTCACAAATATTTATGATAATCGCGACATTGAGTACAAATATAGCTGCGAATGTTATCGCTCCATCTAATGCTTTTTCGAATATTTATCCAAAGGGCATTAGTTTTCGAACCGGAGGTATCATCACAGGAATTATTGGAATAATTATCTGTCCATGGCTATTGATGGATGAAATAAGTTCTATATTAATATTCATTAGCGGATTATTGGGGCCGGTACTGGGTATTATGGTATCTGATTATTACCTGGTTCGTAGGAAATCAGTTCAATTAGATGAATTGTACAAGGAGCACGGTGCCTATTCTTTCGTTAAAGGATTTAATCCGGCAGGTATGATTTCGTTGCTAGCCGGTGTAGTCGTGGCCATCATCGGATATTATGTTCCGAGTCTGGAGGCCCTGTATAAGCTTTCCTGGTTCAGCGGCTTCCTGGTTTCTTTTATTTTGTATTACCTTATGATGAAAAATAACAAGTAATGTCTATACTCATTAAAAATGGTCGTGTCGTTACATCCGAATCTGATTTTCAAGCCGATGTTTATATTGAAGATGATAAAATCACCGCGATTGGAAAGAATCTTACTTACGGGGCAGATCATGTGATTGACGCTACGAATAAATTGATTTTTCCGGGTGGTATTGACCCGCATGTGCATTTGGATATGCCTTTTATGGGCACGTATAGTAGCGATGATTATTACACGGGTACAAAAGCTGCTCTTCATGGAGGCACTACCATGGTGATTGACTTTATTCTGCAAACACAGGGCGATAGTCTTCACAATGCTTTACAAACGTGGCAGGAAAAGTCAGAAGGTAAAGCAGTGGGGGATTATTCCTATCATATGGCTGTGACAGATTTCAATCCGGAGGTGGCTAAAGAAGTTGTGCAGCTCATTGAGGAAGAAGGCATTACCTCGTTTAAAACATTTATGGCCTACAAAGGGGCATTGATGATTGATGATGGCCAGATGGTGCAATTGATGAAGGTCGTCAAAGAAAATGGAGGTCTCGTCACTGTGCATGCGACCAATGGCGATATGATCGATTCGCTCATAGCAAAGCACCGAAGTGAAGGTAAATTATCACCGCTTTATCATTATAAGTCTCAACCGGAGGTAACAGAAGCAGAAGCGTCAGGTCGATTTACCGATATGCTGCACTATACGGGATGTCCGGGATACATCGTTCACATGACCTGTGAAGGTGCATTAAATGCTGTTCGCCGGGCTACCTTCCGAAATCAAAAAGTCTTTGTGGAAACCTGTTCACAGTATTTGGTTCTCGACGCATCCTTATATGAAAAGGATTTTGATGGAGCTAAATGGGTGATGAGTCCACCTTTACGAGAAAAGAAAGATCAGTCATCACTTTGGGCTGGAATTAATCAAGGCCTGATCCAGGTCGTTGGTACAGATCATTGCCCTTTTACCTGGGATCAGAAAAAAATGGGTAAAGATGATTTTTCAAAAATTCCAAATGGTCACCCTGCTATAGAACATCGAATGGAATTAATGTTTACCGAAGGCGTTCGGAGTGGAAAGATTTCATTACATAAGTATGTCGAAGTGACATCAACCAATGCAGCTAAAATATTTGGAATGTATCCACGTAAGGGAACTATTTCCATTGGATCTGATGCTGATCTGGTGATTTTCGACCCTGAAAAAGAACATTCTATTTCAGCAAAAACGCATCATATGAACGTCGATTATTCAGCCTATGAAGGGTGGCAATTAAAGGGTAAAACAGAAACTGTTATTTTACGTGGTAAAATTGCGATTGATGAGGGGGAATGTAAAGTTGAAAAAGGTTACGGTAAATTTATCCGGAGAGGAAAAACATCACTTGTTATATAAGACAGAAAATTATTTTTATTAATTGAAAACGTAGAAAAGATATACCAAATATAAATTATTATGCCACGAATGATAAAATCCGGACTTATTCAAATGAGTCTTCCAATAACAGAGGGAGAGGGAACGATTGAGGAAATAAAACAGGCCATGGTCGAAAAACATTTGCCTTATATCGATCAAGCAGGTAAGAGCGGTGTTCAGATATTGTGCCTGCAAGAGATCTTTAATACACCATATTTTTGTCCCGGCCAGGATCGCAAATGGTATGCCTCGGCTGAGGCAGTACCCGGGCCTACAGTGGAGTTAATGCAGGGTTATGCCAAGAAATATGATATGGTCATCATCGTGCCACTTTATGAAAAAGAACAACCGGGTGTGTTGTACAATACGGCAGCTGTCATCGATGCCGATGGAACCTACCTGGGCAAATACCGAAAAAATCATATTCCACATACAACTGGGTTTTGGGAAAAGTTCTTTTTTAAACCCGGTAATCTTGGATATCCGGTCTTTCAAACGAAATATGCCAAAGTGGGAGTTTATATTTGTTATGATCGCCATTTTCCGGATGGAGCCAGAATTCTTGGATTGAATGGAGCGGAGATCGTATATAATCCATCAGCTACCGTGGCCGGGTTATCTCAATATTTATGGGAACTGGAACAACCCGCTCATGCAGCCGCGAATGGATATTTTATGGGATGTATTAATCGGGTGGGTGAAGAAAAACCCTGGAACCTTGGTCGGTTCTATGGCAGCTCATATTTTGTTAATCCACGGGGTCAAATTATTGATCAGGCGTCAGAAGATAATGATGAATTGTTAATTGCGGAATTTGACCTGGATATGATCGAAGAAGTGCGGTCGACATGGCAATTTTTTAGAGATCGACGACCTGAGACCTACAACAAATTGGTGGAATTATAAATCATATTTCTATGGCAGAATATAAAAGGCCAACAAGCGAAATTGAATTTGACCAAAATTTTGCCCAGAAAAAACCGGTCATGAGTGATTCAGAGGCGTATTATGAAAGTGCGCGCTGTCTCTATTGTTATGATGCCCCTTGTATTACGGCTTGCCCTACCGGTATTGATATACCCTTATTTATTAAACAAATTCATACAAAGAATACGATTGGAGCGGCACAGACCATCTTTGATTCAAATTGGATTGGGAATGCGTGTGGCAAAATATGTCCGACAGGTGTGCTCTGTGAAGGTGCCTGCGTGCATAATCACCAAAATGTCCCACCAATTCAAATTGGGCGCCTTCAGAATTATGCAACGAATGTGGCGATTCAAAAAAATGAAAAACTATTTGCACCTGGAAAATCCAACGGTAAACGAGTCGCTATTATCGGATCCGGTCCCGCAGGTCTGGCTTGTGCATGTGAATTACGGATGTTGGGATTTGAGGTCGACATTTTTGAAGCCAAAGAAAAACCATCCGGCTTGACAGTTTATGGAATAGCACCCTATAAGATTACAAATAAAGAAGTATTGGATGAGGTTAATTATCTCCAGGATCAATTACAATTTTCAATCCGGTACAATCAGGTCATTTCCAATAAAGCTGAATTAGAAAAATTGCAAGCGGAATATGATGCGATATTTTTAGGAGTGGGATTGGGCGCTACTGCCTCTCTCCATTTACCGGGAGAAAATCTTGAGGGTGTAGTGGGAGCCGTTGAATTTATCGAAGAGCTCCGCATGAAACATTACCATGTGGAGGTGCCTGACCGCGTGATAGTCATTGGTGGAGGGAATACAGCAATGGATGCTGCCTCTGAGTCAGCACGCCTCGGAGCCTCTTCGGTCATGTTGATCTACAGACGTGGTAAAGCACAAATGGCTGCATATGATTTCGAATATAAACTGGCTTTAGGATCTGGTGTGAAATCTGAATTTCATGCCCAACCGCTGGAGATAATTGGTGAAACTGCAGCTGCCGGCGTAAAATTTATTCGGACGCGAATTGAAAATGGACGACTGGAAAATATTCCCGGTAGTGAATTTGTATTGCCTTGCGATATGGTTATTAAAGCGACCGGTCAAGGTAAACAAGGTCATTTTTTAAATCATATTGAGGGCCTAAAGCTTGATAATAAAAATCGGATCATCGTGAACCTCGAAAATTATCAAACAACAAATCCGAAATATTTTGCAGGGGGCGATGCCGTTAACGGTGGAGCCGAAGTTGTCAATGCGGCTTATGAAGGAAAAATGGCCGCACAGGGGATTAGTCGTGCACTCATCGGATAATTTAAATATTGAAATTTTACCATAACGCATTAAACGGATATTAACCTGAAAGACCAAACCATGATAGATCTATCCATCGATTTTGCAGGAATAAAATCTCCGAATCCATTTTGGTTGGCTTCGGCACCACCAACGAATTCGGGTTACCAGGTCATGAAAGCTTTTGACGCAGGGTGGGGTGGTGCGGTTTGGAAAACATTAGGCGTACCGGTGGTAAATGTATCCAGTCGATACGGTTCGATTAATTACCGCGATACGCGGATGGCGGGCTTCAATAATATAGAATTAATTACCGACCGTCCTTTAGCGGATAATTTAAAAGAAATAGAAGAAGTCAAGAAATATTTTCCACATCACGCTGTGATCGCGTCACTCATGGTAGAGACACGAGAGGAGTGGCATCAGATTATAAAGGATGTCGAAAATGCCGGAGCAGATGGTATTGAATTAAATTTTGGATGCCCACATGGTATGTGTGAGCGCGGTATGGGATCCGCTGTAGGCCAGGAGCCTGACGTACTACAGACCATTGTGGCATGGGCGAAAGAAGTTGCCCAAATTCCTGTGATCACAAAACTCACACCAAATATTTCTCATATTGTTGACCCGGGGCTGGCTGCAGTCCGTGGAGGGACAGATGCAATTTCTTTAATTAATACAATAAAAAGTATTGTAGGAATTGACCTCGATAGTTATGCGCCATACCCTGTCGTCGACGGGAAAGGGACTAATGGAGGTTATTGCGGACCGGCCGTCAAACCCATAGCATTGGAAATGGTAAAGGAATTGGCCAGGCATCAGGACATTAAGAGTACCCCAATATCCGGAATCGGAGGTATCGAGACCTGGCGAGATGTCGTTGAATTTATTTTACTCGGCGCCTCATCGGTACAGGTTTGCACAGCCGTCATGCATTACGGATTTGGAATTGTCCGGGAAATGGAAGCCGGATTACGTCAATTTATGAGTGAAAAAAATTATACAACAATTTATGATTTTGTTGGTAAAGCACTCCCGCAGGTGACAGAATGGAAACATCTAAATTTAAAACATAAAATTGTCGCTTCAATCGATCCAAAAAAATGTATTGGCTGTGAACTCTGTTACATCGCCTGTGATGATGGAGCACACCAGGCAATTAAATTGGATCGGTCGAATGGAAACAGGACGCCGGAAATAATTGAAGAAAATTGTGTAGGATGTAATTTATGCGCATTGGTGTGTCCTGTGGAAGAATGTATTACGATGGAACAGCGCGATGATGGAACATCATTTGAAAGTTGGCAGGAACGCATGGATGCAGGAGCAATCCCAACAACCTTTAATGATGATTTGGCAGGAGGAAAACATCATTATGTCCCAACTGTGAAGGATGCATTAAAGCACAGAAAGAAGTAGAATATTGCAACCTCAATCTCAAATATTATTTCGGGAGAATCATGATATCTAATTACTTAGCATGAAATTTGATAAAATATTCGATTATGAAGAACGTCTTGTACGATTTGCAGGAGAATCATGTTTGTTCTCCGAACGGTTACCGGATACCTACTCAGCGGTTTATTATAAAAATCAGTTAATCAGATCATCAGGAAGTCCCGTATTAAACTACGGAGAAGCTCAAGCGACAATAACAGACAAAGATTTATTACATAAGATGAGTATTGTCGTAAAGGAATTAAAAGAGTCACGTGGTTGTCTCAAAGTGTTAGAATATATTGATTTAGGCGATACAGTAACCAGATCTTCTTTACTTGATGAGTGTGAGGAATTAATTGCCATTGGATCTAGTATGATTATTAAACGAAGAAAGTAATGACAACTTCAACTTCAACTACAATCTCAACAGCAACCTCAAAATCAATCTCAAATATTATAGCGGTAGAATCATTATATTTAATTACTCAGAATGAAATAGTATATTGGGTCAATGACGACTATGTTAAATGCTAAATCGAAGAAACTGATTGCAATGCATATACTATTGCAGTTGAGGTTGCAGTTGAGGTTGCAATTGAATAAGTGTCATATTGAAAATAAAAACCAACATTTAACATATGGATGCATTTATGCAAGAGGCAATAAACCAAGCCAAAAAAAGCCGTGATGAGGGTGGCATACCTATTGGTTCTGTCCTGGTAAGGCATGATGAAATAATCGCTGTCGGACATAATAAGCGAATCCAGGAAAAAAATCCAATACTACACGGTGAGATGGATTGTTTGAATAATGCAGGTAGAATAGGATCATATAAAGACTGTGTCATTTATTCAACCTTAATGCCTTGTTATATGTGTGGAGGAACCATCGTTCAATTTAACATCCCTAAAGTCATAGTTGGAGAAAATAAAACATTTAAAGGCTCGCAGGACTTTATGGAAAGCCGCGGTGTCGAAGTGATAAACCTTCAATTGCCGGAATGTATTGATATGATGCAATCATTTATTCGGGAACATCCCGAGTTGTGGTGGGAGGATATTGGCGAACTTTAATTAACCACAACTTTCAATTCGCATGAATTTAAACCAGGTGACTATTCCTTCCAGGGATCTGCTCAAATCCGTAGCATTCTATAAAGAGCTGGGATTAAAATTAATTGTGGATGCACAGCCTCATTACGCTCGATTTGAATGTCCGGTGGGAGATGCTACATTTTCCATTCATCACCGCGACGAAGAATTTTCCGGCTATGGCATTACAATTTATTTTGAAGTGGATGATGTGGATAGCAATGTGGCATCACTTGTAGAAAAAGGATTTTCTTTTTCGACTATGCCGGTGGATCAACCCTGGTTATGGCGGGAAGCACGTCTTCAAGACCCCGATGGCAACCGCTTAATTTTATTTCACGCAGGAGAAAACAGAAAAAATCCGCCCTGGAGGATCTAAAACATTCCGGTTTTGGACATTTCGCATTAATTGGAGAATATCACCTTTATTAAAAAACTATAGCTCTCCCAATATTTAATCAAAACAATCTTTTATTTCCACTTCAAATATTGCGCCTGTGTCCACTTCGAAATTTGGATTCAGATAGACTGATTCACCTGCCCGAAAGGTTACTTGTCCACCGGTGAGAATAGTTTTGTCGGAGAGTACTGTATCGCTGGCCATATATATTCCATCTGCTATAGGATTGTCATCAACGAACAAAGTTTGTGGACAGGCATTCATTGAAATGGCATCAATGGCTATGTCACCTTGCCAGGTTTCCCCTGTTTGTCCATAAAATCGGACCATTACATATTCACCATTCAGATCAGAGAGGTCGAGGGTATCACTCAGCCATTGATTTCCTTGATTACCTGTACGGCTCCAAATTGCAGATGACCAGGTTGAACCAGCATCTATACTGGTCTGAACCATTAGTTTCATACTGTCAGCCGTACCATACATATGGTATTGAAAATAGAGAATAGCCTGTCCTATTTCGGTAAAGTTGAAACAAGGAGAAACGAGACTTGCAGTCTTATCCGGATAGTTGGGGGTTGACGCTTCCAGATATAAATAATATGAGCCGTCAGCGGCTGTATCCGGTCCCGTGTTGTCAGAAGGCGTACCATTCGCATCTCTTGTCCAATCCAAATCGTCATCAGATCCTTGAGTCCAATCACCAAATCCGGATTCAAAACTCTCGAAATATGGAAATTCAGATATCGAAGAGATACAAATGGGACAGTCCATGCAATCATAGTCTTTGATCGTGAGTTTATCAAAATAAAAACCATCACCGGGTATAGATCCATCTGTGTCCATTAGAAATCTTATTTTAAAATTGGAGTATTTAAAATTATCAAGATTGATTAATTCCTGATGCCAAGGCTCACAGGCGGTAAAAGATTTAATTGAAGTCCAGAAACTTCCACCATCAATAGAGGCTTGAAGTTCGATAAAATCTCCAGCGTCCAAAGACCACTTGGAATAGAATTCAAGTTTTGGGGATAATGTACTGTCCAGATTTAATGGACTGGCAAGCGTAAAATAATTCAGTGTATTATTTTGTGAATTTCCATCATCGGAATCACCAAAGGAATATATTCCATCGTAGGAGTCGTCCAAAATTAATCCCCATGAAATACCATTCCCGGTAGCTAACCAATTGCTGTCCCCGGCTTCAGCATTATCCGAAAATAATACAGAAGTCGTGCCGATTGGAACAAGAATACGTTCGTGATCAGTTTCAACACTGTCTTGATAAACAAGACAAATAATTTCTACAGACCCTCCGGTATATTCGGAACCGATTTCTACAGTGAAATTTGAGGTTAAAGCGCGCGTTCTGGGAGCAAGGGAGCCAATCGTTCCATCACCCGTTATCGTTATGTTTGAATCCACTGATACAAGAATAACTTCTACATTGGTTGAGGTGTCTCCCACACCGATATTTTTCACTTCCACCTGCATTTGAAATGAACTGTCAACCAGGGCATCGCCAAAAATTTCATGGCTTTGGAAATCAGTAAAATCGCCGGCAATCCAGGCTTGATAAAACAGCGGATAAACATTTTCATCTACCAGATCAAAAATCTCACTTTGCAAGGGCCAAAAACCACTGCCGTCAATTTCCGGTGTCCAGCCATAAATTCCTTCAGAATGAAGATAATCTCGCGTGGTACCACAGGAAGTATAACCCAACATTTGATAGGTTACCCCATATGGATAATCATTTATACTTAAAAATTCTGATGCCCATTCAGAATAAATATCGAATTGCGGAGGAGAGGTATTGTATCCATACGGCATTAAATAACTACCTGCTGTTGAATGGATGGAAAATGCAGTGCGCGGATTTATTGAATCGATAAAATTACTTGTGGCGATTGTTTCAGGTTCAGAAAAATAGTTGGGGCCTTTATATGTGTTGGAACAAGTATTACTACTTGCACATGAACCGTCATGGCCAAATTCAAAACTGTAGTTTCGATTTAAATCTACACCAAAACACCCATCACCATTGTCTCGTCGATTCTTTCGCCATAGCCCACCACCATTGGGATCGGTCTGCCGGTTATATTCATATCCATCCGGATTGACACATGGCACGAAGAATAGTTCTCGGTTGTCCACGACGTATCGGGCTTGCGGATTTCCAGCATAGTTTTCAAGCAACCAAAACATGAAGTTAATACTGACGGCCATCGACAAGGGTTCTCTGGCATGATGCAGCGCATCGTAATAGACAACAGGCTCATTTTCATCGACACCGGCATTGTCGGATATTTTCATCGCCCATATCGTGCGACCTTCAATTGACGTTCCAATGCTGAATTTTTCTGTCGTCAAATTTGGAAAGTCCGTATGCATCTCGTCCAATTTGCCTTCGATTTCTGATAACGTATAAAACCCACCCATACTTCCATAATCGAAGTGGCTGGCCGGTGATCTGCTCTCACTTTGATTTTCTATTTCATCGAGATCTTTCAATCTCAACCTATTATAATATTCTCTGTAATCGGGTATGATGATGTCATACCGAATGCCTTCATTATTTAATACCGTAAATTCTTCGTGTGTGACAAAAATGGATACGGTATTATTCTTACCCGGATGCACATGATCAATTTCCAGGTTCATCTCCTGTAATAAAGCAAGATCAACGTCAGCAGTCAGGTGGATGCTGACCTGAGCATATGAATCGCTTTGTGCCTGGAGGTTGAGATTGATTATTAAAAAGAAACAAATCAACCAGACAATTTTGTAATTATTTTTCATGTGTATAATTTTCAATCAGAAATGCCTGCATCATCAGAGTCTTAAGACACGAAATATGACAAAATCTGATTTTACTCAATAAGGCCGACCGTGATAAAGTTATAAAATGTGTAGCCCATCTTCAAGATTGACTATAAATGATTCTGGATGTATTCCTGTTTGTTCTTCGTATTGATTCATGATACGTTCAACAATTTCCGTTGAGTTTATTTTTTTAATAAGATTTATTGTACATCCTCCAAATCCTCCCCCCATCATGCGTGCGCCGACGACTTCGGGAATAGAACGGGTGATATGAATCAATACATCCAGTTCGGGACAGCTTACTTCATATTCATTTTGCAACCCTTCATGACTGGCGTATAACAGATTGCCGAGCTGTTCTATTCTATTTTCTTTCAGCGCATTTGCGAACTTGTGTACGCGTGCATTTTCATTAATTACGAAGTGTGCGCGTTTATAGTTTTCTGAAGATAAATCATTTTTGTGACGGGCCAACAAATCCGCTGTGACATCACGGAGACTTTTTATTTCACTATTTGATTTCGCCAGCTGTGATACAACCGCCTGGCAGGAGGCCACCCGATCATTATAAGCCGTCGTGATCAAGTCATGCTCGACGCCGGAATTAATGAGTACCCATTGATGTTGTGGTAATTCGACCGGATGATACGAATATGATAAATCCCTGCAATCCAATAATATGGCATGTTCGGATTTACCATAAATACAGGCAAATTGGTCCATGATTCCACCTTGAAGACCTAAGAAGCCATGATTCGAAGCTTTTGAAATTTCAATCATCTCGAGATTTCCTAAATCAAAATTAAATAACTCAGAAAGACCTTTAATAAATCCACATTCCAATGCTGAGGACGAACTCATTCCGCCGCCCATCGGAATATTACTGGAAAACAAACAATTAAATCCTGAAACGGAATTTCCCAATTTGTTTAATTCACGCAGAATGCCTACAAAATAATTTGCCCATGAATACTTGTGTTTAGTCAGATGGTTTAAACTAATAAGAACTTCCTGTTCGAGATCTATCGCTTTTATCCGGCAGGCATTAGATTGATTTTTCCCCAATGCAAATACCATATGACGGTCAACAGCGGCAGGAAAGACAAAGCCGTCATTATAGTCGGTATGTTCCCCAATTAGATTGATGCGTCCTGGCGCAGCAATCAAATATTCCGGATCCTCAGTGTACAGGGATTTGTAGTGAGATCGTACCGTATTAGCTAATTTTTGCAACATCATTTTGGTACTTAGCCACTGATTATTTTGGCCAGTAAATCGCCCACATAATATGCGACGATGGCAGCTATTGCCCCGAGGATGACAGTCTCCAGGACTCCTTTTATTCGATTGATGTTGGTGACATGAGATTTTAGCAGGCCAATTGAGATAAATCCTATTGCTGTGAGGAGACAGGACCAGAGAAATAGATGCTCAACATTGTCCCAAATCAGGTCGATCACATATATCGATAGGGGGATGATACCTACGACTATGAATGAAATATAGGTGGCGAATCCAATTTTTAAAGGTGTTCTCTTTTCGACAGCCATTTCCAGTTCTTCCTTCATCATGGCATCGACCCATCGATCTTTATCGGCGGTAATTACTTCCACTACTTGTTCAAGCAACTCACCTTCAAACCCTTTTTGCTCGTAAATTTCCCGTACTTCCTGACGTTCGATCTCCGGCATATTATCGACTTCCCAATATTCTATTTGTTTGTGTTTTTCGTAGTTGTCTTTTTCTGTTTTAGTTGAAAGATAAGCGCCGACTGACATGGCAAATCCATCGGCCAGCAAATTGGCAAAACCCAAAATGATGATGACTGAACTGCTCAACCCCGCCCCGACTGCTCCGGCTACGACGGCAAAGGTGGTCACGCATCCATCGATGCCACCGTATACCATTTCACCCAGATAATCCTGGAACCTCGAAAAGGACCTGGAACGCCCGTGAAGTTTATTTTCTTCTTGATTCATTATTGTTTGGCTGGTTTGAAGGTCAATTCTGCTATGTGTGATTCCTTAGTAATATAGCTGTTTCTTGCGAAAAATACCGATCTGTAGTCAGGTTGAATGGATTCTTTAAAAACTTCCTGAATTTGGTGTAGAAAACAATGTGGCCCTTTGAAGAAATTCATTTTGTGCGTAGATGAAAATTCGAATTCATGTGCTATTTTGTGTCGGATTTGATCACGTATTGTGAATCAAGCCACTGTAGCTCAGTTGGTAGAGCAATGCATTCGTAATGCATGGGTCAGCGGTTCGAGTCCGCTCAGTGGCTCCGCGATGATAAAGACGGCAGTCTAATTGTACAACTACGTCCACCGCTCTCACGCACAAACCCGCACCCACACTCACACTCACACTCTTTTTTCTGGTCGTGTGTTCAATTTCCGCCGCCCCGATCTGAGAATATCAAAAAACTTTTTGGTGATACTTGTAAAATCCATTGATTGATTATACATTTGTCCGGCTTCTGTACGAAGAAGTTTATATTTGTTATTTGGTCCGGTAGCTCAGTTGGTTAGATGACTGAGTGGTCGGCACAAGGTGACGAATCGAGCGATATAGATCACTCGATAACGAAGGAACCACAAACAATGGCTTGTGGGTAATGCGCAGGTATTCTAACCTGCGAGAAATAAAATGGAAAAAAGTGTCTTTTTAGACATGAAAATATTTTTGGTCCGGTAGTTCAGTTGGTTAGATGACTGAGTGGTCGGCACAAGGTGACGAATCGAGTGATATGGATCACTCGATAACGAAGGAACCACAAACAATGGCTTGTGGGTAATGTGCAGGTATTCTAACCTGCGAGAAATAAAATGGAAAAAAGTGTCTTTTTAGACATGAAAATATTTTTGGTCCGGTAGTTCAGTTGGTTAGATGACTGAGTGGTCGGCACAAGGTGACGAATCGAGTGATATGGATCACTCGATAACGAAGGAACCACAAACAATGGCTTGTGGGTAATGTGCAGGTATTCTAACCTGCGAGAAATAAAATGGAAAAAAGTGTCTTTTTAGACATGAAAATATTTTTGGTCCGGTAGTTCAGTTGGTTAGAATACCTGCCTGTCACGCAGGGGGTCGCGAGTTCGAGTCTCGTCCGGACCGCTGAGTATTAATAAGGGTTTCAACAAGATTAGTTGGAACCCTTTTTTTGTGGTGTACACATAGTGTACACAAAACTTCATGAACAATATGTCAAAAAACTATCACTACAAAGATAACAGATTTTGGCTTGATTGGCTTGTCAATTGAGTGCTAATTGAATGTAAACAGCCCTTAACATTTAATTATCTGAAAATGAGAGAATATGAATAGGTTTGACCATTCAACTAATAGATACCTATCCGCTCTCCATTAGGCAATTGCCAGAGGGGAAGATTTTCTTCTTGATTGAGTTTAAATACTTAGGGCTATCTAATGAATTTGGACTTTAACAATTCTAATGACGAATTGTCAGATAATAGCATTATTTTAACCGGAAAGAATTGTTAATTGTATGTTGGATACATCTCCTGAGCAAATTAATTCACGCACTTTTTTTCTACTTATAAGACGAGTATTGATATGTAGTGCTCTTGATATCAAGATTCGTTTGACTTACTTTGCTTTGTTGTTTTTTCAGGTTACCGCTGTATTTTCTCAAACATGGATACAGGAACTTGATACAATGAGTGGTTCTCAAGCCTTCAAATCCTCTAATGGTGATATCGTTGTTGTTGGGAATGAAAATATTCCAACTTCGTGGACTAACCCTGGTAGCACAGGACCTTTGAGTACAGGTCAAATTAGATATTGGAGATTTAACAATCTATCAAATATTCTCTTGGAGAAAACCATAAAATTTGATACCAGCTCAATTGACTATGGCTCTGTCAACGATATTATTGAATTACAGAATGGTGATATTGTAGGTGTGGGTAGCTATGTCGACACCTTTCGAGCTAACGATAGTGTAATTTCGGCAAACACATGTCCATTCTTTATTCGTTTTGATAAAAATGGCAATGTGAAGGCTTTAAGGACAGAATTTGGTGACAATAATGGTTATTTAAAAGTATTATTAACAATGAATGGGAAGATTTACGTACGTAAACCATCATTCAGTGATTTGGTTTTCGAATTAGACTTTCAGGGCAACCGAATTGACTCAATAGACCTAAGACTTTTTGCACCACCTATGGAGACCCCTCGTTCCCTGCACACATTGAGTGATGGACGCTTCCTCCTTGTTACCACCCCTTCTGGAATTGATAGTTCGTCTTATCAGATCTTGTCATCTGAATTTAATCCCGTTAGTGAATCTGCTCACGAAATCGACATTCTCCATTTTGCAAGCACTGTTGTTTCAGGATTAGACGAAATCTTTGTTCATTCTGGAGGTTTGTCAAAACTCGACAACAATCTATCTATTCATTGGCAAGTCTCGGTTGACAGTATCAGAGAAGGCCGAAATCAATTCGGAAATTTGCATTTTCCAACTTCTGATGGGGGTTGTTTATTGGCTGAATTGCTGAACCCTGGTATTCTGTTTTTCACAAGGGTAATACTCATGAAGTATGACTCCATGGGGCATCGCGAACAAATATGCACGAAATGGGAATGGCCAATTAAAAATATTCGTAGTATGATAGAACTTGATGATGGTTATGTCATACTTGGCGATGATCAAGGTGATTATGATCAAAAATTGGGAAAAAGAACTTGGCTAGTTAAGGTTCGCAAAGATTCACTTATCCTGTCCACATCAGATGAGCAACAAATCAATCAAACAAATTCAGGTATTTTACTATTCCCGAATCCAGTAGACGACTACTTAAATATCCGATTTCCAGAATTTTCTTCCTACCAATTGATGTTAGTTTCTGAAAAGGGCCAATCTGTTTTAAGTTTAGAAACCGATCGGACTCTCAGTCTCATAGTTGACTTATCATCAATCCAGCAAGGTCTTTATTATCTGATATCTTATGACACAAACAATATCAAGAAATACTTTAACATTATTATTGTTCACTAACTAAGTACACCATTATGAAGCATTTACTTTTTATTTTGATGCTAGTTTCCTTTTACACAAAAGCTCAAGTTGATGATCATGTATGCGATGTCGACGAGGAATTAATGGCAAGGTCAACAAACCCTAATGCCAAAACATTTAATGGAAGCATATTCACTCCAGATAAGACAATACGAACGTTAGTTGCGTTCGTAGTATTTAAAAATACTCATAACAACATTATGGATCAATGGCCATATGAAGAAAATGAAACTGGCCCTGGACAATCATTGCCATCGTTTATCGTCGAGCCCTCATCTTTGGATTATGAAATGGAACATTTTTTATTCAGGAGCGAAACCGATTTTGACGATTTGAACAGTTTATCGGATGAGAAAAGGAGATCTCCATCCAGTATCTACAACACCATGTCCAAACCTAATCGAGACTTTAAATTAATCGGAGAAATCTTTTCAGATGAAAACAAAGTACCTATAGTAATTGAGATTGACCCTAACAATTATACTGGTATTCACAGCTGGAATTCTGTAAATGACATTGTTGGAGAAAGATTGCAGGAACTCAACCCGGATTTCGACTATTCACAATTTGATAGTCGCAATAATTGGCCTGGATACACCTATGACAATAGTGATTCAAATCCAGATAATGAAATTGATTTGGTCACTTTCGTTTATCGCTACTCTAGAGGTTGGGCCGATCAAGACCAACCATTTGGTGTAACTATGCGCAATTGGGGAGGCTCAAGTGGTGGTGTTTGTTGCTATAGCAGGGACGTCGGAGAGTTCACCACCAATTATGGAGCTGCCGGAATCACCATGATAAGCAATGGGAATTATCAAGGATTGAGAAGTATTTTTGTTCATGAACTCGGGCACGGGATATTTGGAGCTTCCCACATAAACGTCAATGGTGTAATTGGTAATCGAATTCATAGGACGCAGTCTGCATGGGGCGCGACGAGTTACATCAACATGTTTACCAAGTCGTATACTGCTTTTGAAAGATGGATAAATGGATACCTCGATCCAGAGGTCGTTCAATCCGATGATACATATCTTGTGGGTGATTTTATGACAATGCATGAGGCGATTAAAATTCCCATACCGGGTACTAGCCAATCAGCCTGGATAGAATATCACTCAGGTGATCATCCTCTGGATCAACATCAGTGGTACGATATAAATTTGGGCCCATCCCCTTACTATGACAATCTCGAAAATAACGAGTTTGGACTCTATATTTATATAGAAGATATTGCCACGGACAGAAATGGAGGTTCTATTTTTGTTGATGGAGCAAATGGCATTAAGTTTTTACATGCAGGAGGGAATTTCGATCTTGAAGCGGACTGGACCATATCTCCCCTCACTAGTAACTGGGGAAACCCGTTATATTTATACAACAGGGGAATCTCCAATCCATTGGATGGAGTCAATCCAGGAATTGGTATTCCTAGTGATAAAAATGGAAACGGAATCATTCATATAAATAATAATCCGAATGACCCTTCAGATGTTGAGGCCTTTGGAGTCCTTAGAGAAATTGCATCTGACAATAATGAGTACGTAACCTATGGCGGTTTTGGGGTTGAACCCGCTGATGATCTTGATGAACTCAAAATGGCATTTCAACCAGGTGACAAAATCGGGATGGACTACAACCCGTCTTTAGTAAATTACCCTAAGTATAGTAAAGTTTCAAAGGAACAAGGACCGATCATTCTGAATGGATTATATGTGGAAGTCTTGGAGTTTACTGCGAATGGATACGCGATTTTGAATATAAAAATTAATGAAATTGACATCACTACTGATAAAAGATGGTGTGGAATTATTGAGCTGCCAAATATCATCAATGACGAAAGTCCAGATTTAATTATTCATGATGATACAGAAGTAAAATTAGATATGTCAGGGACTGTAAATCGTCACACACCTCGCCCTGAGACTGGTTTATTTATAAATCCAACTAAATTTACTGTCAAGGATGAAAGCAAAATATTAATAAAATCGGGGGCAATATTATTAGCAACTGAATTGTCAACGCTTATTCTGGAGGAAGGCTCTGAAATAATATTAGAAGACAAAGCAAGCATAGTAATCGAGTCGACAGCCACATTGAACATGGTAGGAGGTAAAATTAAGACTTTAGGGCCCGATTCAAAAGTTTTGATAAGAGGCAATTTAATTTCGAAAGACGGATTGGATATTGGAATTGAAGGCCCTGGTTATGTGCGGTTTGAAGGAAATCCAATGGTTGATTTGGGTCAAAGTTCAACTTTCGTTCTAGAACGAATCGGAACGGCAACATCGCGTATGTTGGAAATTGGATCAAATACCACTGTTGAGATATCTAATGATACAAGATTGAATAATATTATAGTGATACATGAAAATAATTCCGAATTACTTATTCGTGATTCACATGTGGATATATTCAATACAGAATTTATTGGTTCACAGAATAAGACGGCGATAGGGTTGATTCTGAATAATGTAGCAGACAACTCTTTGATTACTGAAGTACGGATGTCATTGTG
>CBDFMS010000025.1:0-867070 GCA_965249735.1 Saprospiraceae bacterium
ATTTTCCCAGTTTCTTTCCCAGCTTTGAACGCACAGGCTATATTGTTTTTCCCAGGTTTGTTTAAATTCATTAAAGCCTTGAAGTGCCATTTTTTCATTGTCGGCCTTATAAATTTTCTTAATGTCTTTTATAACTTTTTTACGGTCTTTGAACGAGACATATTTGAGTGAATTTCTGATCTGATGCACAACACAGACTTGATTTATACTCGTTGGAAAAACAGCTTGTATGGCTTCAACGAGCCCTTTGAGATTGTCTGAGCACACAAAGAAAACGTCTTGAACACCCCGCATTTTAAGGTCATTGAGCATTTCCATCCAGACACTTGCCGATTCATTTTCATAAATATGCAGACCCAAAATGTCTTGCTGTCCATCTGTATTGACGCCCAATACAACTAAACAAGCTTTGCTTTTTACTTGCCCATCTTGACGAATTTTATAATGTATTGCATCAATCCAGAGTATCGCATATTGATCATCTAATGGTCTTGATTGCCAATCAGCTATATCTTCCAGCAAGCAATTCGTAATTACGGAAACCTGTGATCGAGAATACTTTACACCATAAGTATGTTCAATAAAATCAACGATATCACTGGTGCTCATTCCTTTAGCATATAATGACATCATGACGCCCTCTATCTCTTCACTCATTGTCTTATGCTTCTTCACCGTCACGGGGTCAAAACTCGCATTTCGGTCTCGAGGAACATCGATCTTCACCTTCCCATCTTCTGTTTTGAGTGTCTTTTTCGAAAAACCATTGCGTCGATTCTGCTTCGTCTGAGCTGTCTTTTCATACGGCTCATGACCCAAATGAGCAGTCATTTCAGCCTTGAGCAATGATTCAACTCCACGCTTAAATATCATATCACGAAGTTTGTCAAGTTCCTTCTTGTCCTTGACTTGAGAAAGTAATGCGTCTAAATGCTTTTCTGTTTCTTCTTTCATCATTGTAATGTTTTGCCCTTACAATGATATCAACTTCGTTGCAACTCAAAATTATCAGCCGTCATCCTGCCTAAATTATCAAGTTGACACAAAATTCTTCACAGTCCCGACCGGCGGAATTATTCAGTATCCTTATCAAATTAATAACTTATGTCCTTTCAAGATTGAAATCCATATATCACACAGAAGGAGAGCCTACAGTTTGTGTATTTGATATTTGTTCAGGTCATTGATATTCATTTTCCGTAATTGAGAGCATTAGAATATCAATGCGATTAGCCACAACAACATGGTACTTGTCTTTCTCATATCTAAATATTATTCCAGCAAGATGATAATCAATTCGCTCTCTACTCAAAAATTTATTTGCTGAAATCTTCCAAACTCCACCACCACTCATACCTTCAAGATCTAATTTCTTTGTCTTTTCTCCTGTAAGTATGTCGGTAGCCCTGCCATGAATATTAGTAACAACATGGATATTCTCCTTATAGCCGTAATGATTGTAGATTTTCTTTTGGGCATGAGTAGCCAGTTGAAAAGACCCTTTCGGTATGATAGGATTATTAGCTTTTACTACTGACGTTGCCCCAAGAAATCCACATAATAATAAGGGCTCATCTTTCCTGATTTCAAGACCAGGTAGAATGTGTTGCCTCTCAATCAAGAAATGCTTGTCACCTATTTCATTAATAGAATTTACGGTGTGTTTATCCAATTTGATGTAAGCAATATCAATTGACTCATCGTTTGGTGAACCAATCAATCTTCCATATCCCTTGACAGTTAGAAATTGACCTGCACTTGATCTAAAAAATAATTGTAAACCATCATTAATTCGCTCCGCTACGTGTTTCGCAGTGAAAAGAAAATGCTCATCACTGATCTTCACAATAACACCGGTTCCATAAGGTTTAAGTAATGTGACATTCCTCTTACTCTGCCAATCGTACTTAGTATCATGTATCCATAGGAGAATGGTATGCTTTGTAATGTGATTTCTTGCAATTGCATTAACACTTTCCTTGAATTCCTTTTCAGTCACAATAAAAACAATTAACAGATTTCTTCAAATATTCAACATACTATAATTATCACTTGTATTTAGTTTGTAATCTATATTTTATCTTATGGTCCACATAATCATATTTACTAACTATGAGATACAATGTATAAAATTATAGTTTCATGTGGAAGACCTTAAATCCATGTCTTTATCAGAAACGAGAAGGATGGCATACATTTATGGAATGAATAAAAGTTTGTATGTACGCGAAATAATAATTGTGTTATTAAGACCTGGCTGACTTATAGCCATATCCAGCGCCAAAACCCCCAATTAACCCAACCGCTACTTTTATAATGTCCTCCAGCAGGTCAGGATTGTCTTTTGAAAGATAAACGACCAGAAAAATAAATAGACCGGCTACAACAAGGATTACTATGAAATTCATTAAACGCCCTGACTTGGCGTATTGAAATTGATGTTCGTCTTCAGACTTACTCAGTTCGAGGATTTGATTGATGTGTTCAGCTGTGATCTTTTCATGGATGGGATTTGGTAGTTGACCACTAAAGCGCTGCATTTGCATTCCAAATTGAACGACTTTTTTAGCTTCTTCAGGAAGATCAAGATCTTCCAAAAGTTCAGCAGACTCTATTTCCTCTTCTTTAGAGGTTTCTTCGTTGAAATTCTCAATTTCTTTGCTTGACATCTAAAATTGATACTTAGTCCTTAAATACACTTTCTATGAGCTTCCTTTCTAGCTTTGATTCAACCAATTTTTCAACCTGACCCGATATGTAGTTCGAAGTAACTTCAACAATAATGGCTTTAAATTGATCATCATCAATCATTCCTTGATTTCTGAGAGCTATCAAGTAATCAATCATCAGATCGAAGACATGCTTCTGGTTATTCTTGGTATACGTGCTCTTCAAAGCTGACAGGCCTGAATCATTTTTTAGAGAGTACGTGACAGAAAATCTGCGCTGACGGTCTTTAGTAGTTGATGTCATGATTCTTTCGTGTAAGGGTAGCTATCTAACGTAAATATAGAATTTTTTATTTGACGAGATAGTTGGAATACAGATCAAGTGTCTTAAGGTTTTTGTCGTGGCTTTCTACATTTATCACCTAAAAAACTCCATTTATATCGTAAGACCAGAAGAAATACCTCCAATCCCTATTATGAAAGATAACATCATCTATACAGGTATTGTTGAGTCAAACAAACGAGAACAGGCCTCTTTGGAGGCTATTAAACATGAGATTGTTCTTCAACTGGTTACGTCCTTCGACCGTCCAGGTTCATCTCAGAAGTAAAAAAGAATCCATAGAAAAATTCATTCTCGACAATCTTCCGAAGAATGATGATAGCGGATCCATTCCAGATCATTTTGACAGCTATTGGGGCACTGAAAAACAAAATGCATTTGCAACACAATGTAAGGAAGAGGGATTGGCCCCAACCAAGTTTGATGTTGTTATTAAAAACTATCTATTTTCCGGTAAGCGACCACTTAGGGATAATATCATTGGCAGTTTAGAATCTGAGCTGCATATTCCGGAGTTACTGACCCCCTGAATCCGGGATATTGACCCCTTATGTTGAAAACGTGTTAAAAATCATTTGTTAAGATACATGTTTTGATTGTTTACGTAAACTTTTTCCTTTTAGATCTATGCGGTGAGCCTTTGGAATAATTCTATCGAGGATAGCGTCTGCGATAGTGGGTTCATCAAAATATTCATGCCATTTTCCGACCGGAAGTTGAGAACATATAATGGTGGCGTTTCTTTCATATCGATCTTCAAGGATTTGTAGCAGGATGAGCTTAACTTGATGAGTGATAGGTTGGAGACCAAAATCATCAAGAATAATGAGTTTTGCTTTTTTGATTCTGTCCATCCATTTGATCAGTGTACCATCGGTTTTAGCGAGTGCAATTTGTTCAGTAAATCGGTTCATGTTGAAGTACAATGTTCGATAGCCTTTGACACAGGCGGTGTGACCAAATGCACAGGCGAGATAAGATTTTCCGCAACCTGTTGCCCCTGTGATGAGAACATTTTCTCCACGATCGACATAAGCACAATCTGCGAGTGTTACAATTTTTTCTTTAGATAAATTACGTTTAGTAGAACAGTCGATATCTTGGATAACGGCTGAATATCGCAGTTTACTAAGTCGTAAAAACATCTGCATACGTTTGTGCGAGCGATATTGTTTTTCAGCGTCAATTAATCGGGCCAGCATTTCGTGTGACTCGGGTTGTTGATTGACCGGAAGGCTTAACAGGCTTTCATAAGCGTCTGCCATGCCGGTTAATTTAATTTGCCTCATGGTTTCTAATGATGCATTTTTCATAAGAATAAATTTGTGTCATAAATATGACGGGTTAAAAAAATGATTATTGATAAGCTTCGGGGCCTCGAATATTTTCATGGACTGGTGTGTTAAATAGGTCAACGGATTCGATTTCGAGATCCAGGTTTTTTACAAGAATCCTTTTAATCATTTTATAAGATACTTTGTCTACCTTTTGACAACGCACACAAGCGTTTTCCAATCGCTCAGCAGAATATTTATCACTTAACCGCAATACGCCTTGACAAGAGTTGAAGCTTTGTGGTGGATGGATAGCCGAGCGTATAATGAATTGAATCGCCCAGTTGGTAGCTGGACCTATTTTATCGGCTTGCCGGATAAAATGTGCTGCATTAAAGCCACGTGCTTTTTTCCATTCAAGATGACTTTTCGGCATGTGGTCCGGATTGGTTTGATGGCGATATGTGTTACGATGAAGCAATCTTGTGTGTGTGGCCACGCGCTGATTATCGATAAATACTTCAACTGTACTCGACGTATACACGATAGTGGCTTGGCGTGCTACATATTGAAAGGGAACCGAATAATAGTTTTTTTCTTCTCCGATATAGACGTGATAATCTCGGCGTACCTTAGACTGCGTTGATTTTTTAATCTCAAATAAATCTGCTGGCAGCTCCTTCATTATAGGATATTCAAACTTTTGGAATTCACTTAATCGACAACCTGGCTTTTGCTGATAGGGCCTATGATTATGATCTTTGAGTTGTTTTTTTATTCCCTCATTTAATTCGGCTAAACTGTGGAATACTTCATTGCGAAGTGGGGCATAAATACGTGTATAAATTGTTGAGACTAAATTTTCTACACTGGCCTTGTCTTTTGGTTTTCTTACCCGGGTAGCTTCAATGTCAATTTGATAATAGGCCGCTAATTGAACACATAATTCATTAAAATCAGGCTCATATTTATCGGCACGAATAACAAACGATTTTAAATTGTCGCTTAAAATCACCTTGGGTAAGCAACCAAAAAATAGTAACGCCTGATTTAGTCCGTGTATAAAATCCGTCACTTTTTGACTCGGTAAGGCAATGACAAAACTATGTTGGGTATGGGGCATCGTCGCAATTAATATTTGACATTTATGCACTTCGCCGCTGGACGCATCAATCCAATTCATCGTCTTGCCTGCAAAGTCCACCTGCATCTTTTCGCCTGGCGTGTGATTCATTTTGATCGTAAGGTCGCGACGCCCTATCTCGCGATTTATGCGCTCACAAAAATGGCTGTAGCCAAAGCCATGTTCAAATTCTGATCGATACTCTTCCCACAGTAATTTCTTGGTCACACCCACACGACGAAGCTCTGTGATCCAATAATCGACTCGCTTATTGTATTCCAATTCTCGCTCGTTCGACCCACCTGTTTGGGACTTATAGGCCAACTTGAAGAGTTCCTCTTCGGACAACTCCAAGGCCTCTGTGAGATCTTTAAAATGAGTCCTTACACGACGAACATAATCACGTACCGTGTTCTTAGATATTTGTAATCTTCTTGCCGTACCCTTTATAGACTTGGTGTCCAGATAGGTCACTAAAATATACTTCACTTGATCCATGCGCTTTAATTTTCCCATGCCTTGAAGCTCATTTATTGAGCCAACAACATGATCATTAATCGCACGTCTTCCAAAATCAATCCAGGGGGGTCAAACCTCCGGATTCTCTGTAAATCCTCCCAAAATCCAGGGGGTCAAACCTCCGGAATGTTATTAACATTTTGCCTCAAAACAGGGGGTCAAACCTCCGGATTGGTAGGGTCAGTACAAATCGGAATGGGGGGGTCAGTTGGACCGGATTATACATCTGAGCCAAGTGTTTTACAGCGAAAATCGATTGGAGAACGTGTGTTAACGAAATTGCTGGACTTTGTAGATACCTTCATCAATGAGGTTCCAACCAGTCCGGAGGTGTATCCATTGTCGTCTGAATCTTTGGGTATTGCAGCGGAGGAAGACTCAAAATACGGGTCATAACTGTAGAATATTATCTTATCGTTTCCGATCTAAGATATGCTCTGGTTTATTTAGCGACAGTTAATTTTTTAGCAAAATGACTATGTTCAGCTAAACGCCGGGCCGTTTCATCTTTGGTCACGCAGATGTATTTCAAGAAGGATTCTTGAGTACGATGTCCTGTGATTTTCATGATGTCGATAACCGGAATCTTTTCTAAGTACAAAAGAGTTGCCCCGGTTCTTCGAGCACTGTGTGTTGTTATCAGTTCCCATTTAGGTCGTGATGTTATTATTGTCATTCCACCAACTATGCGTGAAATAGGAATCATTTCGTTTATACCAGCTTTCTTGCAAATTACTTTAATCGCATCATTCAATTTTTGTTGCTGGAGCGGTTTTCGATCAAAATAATTGGGTAGCGAGAGAATTTCATCTAATTGCGGGCTGATAGGAATGATCACCCTTTCACCTGTTTTCAAAGTTATTTTGTCAATATATTTTTTGCTTCCTATCTTCTTTATATCATCACTCGAAATGGTTGAATAATCACTCCACCGCATAGCAGTATGACAACCAGCCAAAAATAAATCACGATACCGAGACAGTGTATTGTTCAATTCGATTTCAGCAATTTTTTTAAGTTCATCTTTAGTTAGATATACTTTTGGTGGATCTTCTTTGAAAACCTTCCAGTTTGTTTTGAATTCTTTATTGCTATGCAGCCCAGCCTGGTATGAGTGACTGAAAACGACCTTCATTTCTTTGATCTGTTTGCCAATATAATTGAGGGATCTTTTCTTTTTATTATTCCATTTTACGAAATCTTTGAATCCGTTCTTGTCAAATGAACTTAGACGTATCCGTGGGTTTGATTTTTCGTATTCTTGGAAGGCTCTGAGTATTGATTTCTTACTTTTTATAGTAGATGCCTTTACCACTTTCTCATAGTGGCCAGTTGAATAAGTTGTGTCACCCGATTCAAGTGACGGGAGATACACGTTTTGGAAGTAATCTGTGAAAAATTCACCGTGTTCATTCAAGTCGATTTTGGCACGAATCATCAACTGCAAATACTTCTTTGCTCCGATTGCTGTTACTAATTGTCTGTTGTCTCGACAATTTCTCATGAAATCATTTACAGTTGCCCGAATGGTGTCTAACTGGTTATTAAGATTAATAAGGGTACTCTTGATATTCGGGTCATTCTTTTGATGCAATATCCTGAAGTGGCGCGTTGGCTTTGCACGCTGTCTTTCTTGAGACCACAAATCAGGATGAATTGATTCACCGGTGTAAAACCTGGTTCTCATTCCTTCGTGCCAAAGATCAAGGTAGATTGATGTTTTCTTTATAGCACGTGGTCTCTTTAATCTGAAGGTCGCGTCCATGTTGTAATCGTTTCATCAAATATACGACTTTTCTCACTGGGGTACGCTGTGGGGTACGCTATTTGTTTCGTTTGTACATATTTGCTTTCTAATTTTGAATACTCTGTAAATACCATGAATAGGCTTTTAGAGCGCATTTATAGAAAGTAAGAGCAATTTATGGAAAGATGATATTGCGGCGATTCGAGTCCTTGAGGGACCACAATAATTTTCATGTTGGATTGATAACCATTGCGTTATCAATCCTTTTTTATCCTTTGGGTACAGGAAAATTGATTTCCTTGTATATTTTATCGCCTTACTCCGGTTTTAATAGCGTGTGTGTGACGGGGACGCTGCGATGTTGAGGCTGGCATTTCCAATAATTTATACCTCGCATCCTGGCTTAAATTTCTTGGACTTAACAAGTATGTCCATGGCCAGTCTTTAAAAAGGTATTGTGTGGGTACCTATACTTTTTGTTTTAATTATTTATGTGTTTTAGATAAATTCAGAGTTCTAAGAGGTGCCAGTTGGAAGGCTATTGTAGTGCATTCTTTAGATATTGGGAATGATATACTGCTTTCATGTGATTTTTAATATATCAATAATTGAGGACCCCCTTCGTCCAATATTGCAATATGCGTGCATCTACCTACGGACTTAATGGTATCATACTGACTCAGTTTGTCGCCATACCCTTTCCGAGAATCAATAATATGATATAGAAGATTGAGAATGTCAATAATTTGATCAGAACTTCTACCACTCATAACATCGTGTCCGAAAAGCGTGAAATTCGCATGATGTAAAAGAGAATAGAAAAGGTCAAGGCGATATCCCAACGATCCATAGTCAATTTGTTCGTTTTGTGGTAAGCTTAAATTGAAATCCACAAACTGATGATATCTCTGAGCACTGTAGGAATTGACCATTTCACGATAATTTAAATCATTATCCTTATAAAAAGTAGTCCACATTATAATGTAAGCGAGATGCATTTCTCGAATTTCTCGATCTCCCTCATAGATACTAAAATCGTTTTCGTTAACAAATAGAGTATAATCCTTTGTTCGAGAACTACATAAAATTACAGCATTACGCGGCCTACTTGCGGTGGAGATTGCCTTGATGACATTGTCGGCCAATTGCTCTATGGATTGGTTTTTTACGAGCGCTTCTTGGACCGTCGTCGTAAGATCAATTGGAGGTTTTGATCTATGCACTACACCGGAAACACCAAAAATATTATTAGCGGAAAAAGACACTTTTTGATATTCTCTTGGTTTGCCAGAATCGTCAAATAGCTGATTGAATTTTTTATCATTTAGTTGATTATCACCAGCAATCAGTACGAAATCTTTACAACGAACACGTGTTATTAAAGTCATAGATCTATTTTCATCAAATTCCAAAGACCATAAATATCGCCATTCCATATCTCTTGTCCTGTTTCTTTTGAACACCCATGTATTATATCACCCGTGCCGCAAAAGTGCTGGCGATGTTGAGGTTTGAGACACCAAGGATTTGCATCCCTTTTCCCATTGGCCATTATACCCCTAATCCACTTGATGTGGCGTTTTGCTTATAATCAATGCTGACGAATGAATCGTAATTCGCCAGTATTCAATACATTCTTCAAAATAATTATGCTGTATCTATTAACTGTCAGAAATATTACGTATATTTGTTATGTAATTAGTTCTTTGACATTGTTTTGAGGTCGAAATTTCTAAATGAAGTTTAACTGACAGCCTTGTAGAGGCAACCCAACAGGGTCTTTTGGTCATGCTAATCCCCTCTCAGACGTCCTGGTGATTGATTCTCA
This sequence comes from Saprospiraceae bacterium, assembly GCA_965249735.1. GTDB lineage: Bacteria > Bacteroidota > Bacteroidia > Chitinophagales > Saprospiraceae > JANQSS01. Next base: position 9,504 of record CBDFMS010000025.1, read on the forward strand.
TCGATGGATGCAGGAGAAACGGATTAGATACCAGATTATATGTGACATTGATCATATCATTGACACAGGAGTTTTACGGAGTGTAGCGAGAACATTGTTTACGCATTTGGAAATTAGACTTTTAGTATACATCCAATAGATGGCAATATTGAAACGGCACAGGCAATATTGCCTCTTGACTTTTTAATTTCTAAGAGATGAGTAGATTAAAACAAACTCAAAACATTGACAGTTTGATCGATAACCTTCAAACTGTCGTTGAGAACCAGTGTTCTCTTTCGGAAGATGACTTAATTGTCATAAATGATTCATTAAATATTCTAAAGGATCTGAGACGAAAAAAAGGAAAAACTAATGAGCAAATTCTGGACCAAGTCGTTAGAGTGGTTGAGTTGCTCACTAAGTTATTTTCGTGATTTGAATCACATTCATACAAAGAATAAAGTGAAGTCCGAGCACTCCTAAAATTTTTCTAAAAAATTGAAAATGGATTTAGGAATAGTAATAAAAAATACAAGAAAAGCCAAAGGCCTAACTCAAACGCAGTTTGCCAAAAGTTGTGGTATTACGCAAACTTATTTATCACAAATTGAAGGCAACTTGAAGGAACCGAACTTATCCACCCTAAAGGAAATAAGCAATAATTTAGATTTGCCTTTACCTATCTTGTTTTTCCTCTCACTGACGGAAGATGATGTCACTCCTAACAAGAGACATGCGTTTGATATTATTAGCCCTTCCGTAAAATCTTTGGTTAATGAATTCTTCTCGGTATAGTAAATCCCAACTTAAACTGTTATGCTCTGTCATAAAAAGTAACCCTGAAACAGTAAAATACATCTGTGATAATATTGACAGTTATTACGCTGAATGGTCCGAAAAAAAGGCTGACAAAGTAAACGGAGGATTTAAGAAGTACAAAGACGGCACAGAAAAAAAGCGCGTAATTAGACCGTCGTTTGACGAACTCAAATTAATTCAAAAACGTATCAAAGATAATATCTTAGTTCATATTGCACTTCCAAAACAAGTTCATGGTGGTGTTAAAAAGAGGAGTAATATATCAAATGCAAAACCCCATCAAGGAAACAAATATCAATTCACGTCAGATTTGCAGTCATTTTTTCCAAGTATAGCATATGACAGAGTCTATTCGACTTTTCTTAGTTTGGGGTTTTCAAACCATTATTGTCATTGGCTCACAAAACTGACAACTTGGAAATACCAGTTGCCCCAAGGAACACCTACAAGTACTCATATAGCCAATCTTGTATTCTTGGAAACGGACTATAGATTAATTGAATTTTGTAATAATAATTCAATTGAATATACAAGATACGTTGACGATCTGACCTTTTCATCACAAGCATGTTTTAAGGACTGTTTAGAATCGATTTTGGACATAATTCGAGATAGCGGGTTTAAAATAAGCTATAGGAAAACGAGATATTCAAGTTATCAGAATATCACGGGAATAGACGTTTTTAACAACTATATAGACGCTCCAAGCAGAATCAAGAGTCTTTCGCATGCTGAGGTAATCGATAAAAAGGAATTCAAACCCTACACTAACTATCTGCAAAATATAAGACGAACCAATAAGAAAAAATCATCATCTGCGACAAACAAGCAATAATTACACCAGTTGCTCAATAAAGTTGAGAATATAAATGAGTTGGCTGGATCATAAAACAAATTCAGATTATGGAAAAAATTGATTGTGCGTATTGTGGAGGAACCGCTCGGGTAAAAGTTTCGTCGTTTAGTTTTGCGAAGTGCCCGGTATGTATTGGAAAAGGTCAAATAGAAGCTCCACCGGCCGATGAAAGGTTGCCTTGTAGATATTGTCAATCATCAGGTGCACTCAAGACTAATGCGTTTTCAAAGAAACCATGTACCGAATGTGGCGGTCAAGGATTCATTCATGAACCCCCAACTGATAGTCAAAATTCCATGGCAGTAATTCATTTGAAGGGTGACAAACCTTACTCTGATCGAAAGGAGATTGAAGAAATATTACAATCCTTGAAAGGTCACGTGAGAATTTGTGAAACATACTTAAACGAACAGTCGCTTGATTTGATGAAACACATTCCTTCTTCGTGTGAAGTACAAATTTTAGTAGGACCAAGAGTGAGTTTAAGCTCTTTATCAGGTACACTAAATTTATTTAAGAACGAATATGGAAATTTCGAATTTAGGCAGTATACAACTACAGGTTTACATGATAGATATATAATTGATGATGAGAGCTTAATGATTCTTGGGTATGGACTACAACGAGTCGGAATAGGAAGTGAATCCTTTGTAATAATTTTAAATAATGTTTGGATCGATGATATGAAAAATGGAGTAATCAGTGAATTTGATCGAAAATGGAATGGTCGGTATTCCGAAATACTGTAAAAACCCACTTGGGTCATCATAAGTAAATTATACAATATGTTCAATGATTTTGCTATTGCGTTTTCAATTCAGGTACAATTGAACACATGTTAGGTATCCGTCCGACCAACGCCATCTTGTCTAGTTGATCTTATCGTTTAACCTTTGCCAAAATTAGAAACGATGACAAAGAAAACAAAACAAGGGCGATTAGATGCGTCAACGATGTTTCCGTTGATGGAGTTATATGAGGATAGCGAGATGACACAAAAGCAATTTTGTGTAGAGATGGATCTTGTGCCGCATACGTTCACCTATTGGCTTACGAAATACCGGAAATCGAAACAACCAACAAAGAAGACCGTCGTAGCTGGCAAATTCGTTGAGCTTGAAGTCGAAGCACCCAAAACGAAGGGTGAGGCGGTGCGTCATATGCGCATATCATATCCAGACGGCACATTAATCGAACTTCCAGTCTAGTTTAAGTCGGTGATTAGTTTTTCTTCGTCACTGGATTATTATTTGTATTCAGATCCAACGGATATGCGTAAGGGCCATTATGGGTTGGGCAACCTGGTGCGCGAATATTTTAAACGCGAACCAACAGATGGGAGTGTATATATTTTTATCAATCGAAACAGGGATAAGATGAAGCTACTGGTATGGGATCGCTGTGGCTTTGTGGTTTATTATAAATCACTGGAGGCTGGAACGTTTGAACTTCCCAGATTAAATAACAATCAACTCAAATGGGAGGAATTAGTGATGATATTGGAGGGAGTAAAGCTCGATTCAATAAAACGCAGAAAAAGATATCGTTTTCCACAACAAAGAGCATAGTTATTCACTTCGAACATCAGTACTGATAAAAAACACGAATTATGTCGTAGAATTAATGACAAAATGTGAGTAAATAAGCGACTCTTTTTTATTCTAAATACATATATGTTGCCAACTTTGTGGGGTGACAAAAAAGGATTTATTAGCCAAAAATAAAGAGTTAGAAAATGAGAATATCATTTTAAAAAACCGTCTTGCGAAACTCGAACGGATGGTATTTGGCAATAAATCTGAGAAATTCACTTCACCGGATAATCAATTATCGCTTCCTTTTGAACAAGAGCAACCATCTGTTGCTTCTACAGATCCGAAACAGGAAACAATTACCTATAAACGAAAAAAGAAAAAGCACCCAGGTCGCAATCCACTACCCGAACACCTTCCACGTGTACAACATATTATTGAGCCGGATTGCGATGTATCGGGATTAAAACGCATCGGCGAGGAAATCACCGAAGTTCTATGCCGTCAACCTGGAACAACATTCGTTTTACAATACATACGCTATAAATATGAAGCACCAAAAGGTGATGGCGTACTGATTGGCGAATTACCATCACGAGCTATTCCAAAAAGTATCGCACACGAGTCACTGCTCGCCGATATGCTCGTAAAAAAATACGCCGATCATCTTCCTTTATATCGTCAAGCACAACAATACAAACGAGAAGGAGTCGTATTGGCCAGCTCAACAATGAGCGACTGGGTAAGCAACGTGTGTGGTTTATTAGAGCCCTTATATAACGAACTGGTAAAAGAAATAAAACAATACGATTATTTACAGGCGGATGAGTCACCCATCCAGGTATTGGATAAAACAAAAAAAGGTAAATCACACCGAGGATATCAGTGGGTATATTTAACGGGCGACCAAAATTTAGTTTTGTTTGATTATCAAAAAGGACGAGGTCGAGATGGGCCAAAACATATCCTCGAAAAATTCCAAGGATATTTACAGACAGACGGCTATGCCGTTTATGAAAATTATGGTAAAAAACCAGGTGTTAAACTGATCGGGTGCATGGCACACGCACGGCGATATTTCGAACAAGCACTCGATAGCGATAAACAACGAGCGAGTCATGTATTGGCACAACTCCAAGTTGTCTATCAAATCGAGCGGCAGATAAAAGAACAACAATATGATTGGGAAAAAACCAAACAAGCAAGGCAACAACTAGCTCGACCTACATTAGATAATTTACATCAATATTTAAAGCAAGCTCAAAAAGAAGTCTTGCCCAAAAGCCCCATCGGAAAAGCAATACATTATTCCTTGGTACGATGGAATCGATTAACCAAGTACCTCGGACATGGTGGTTTGCATATCGATAATAATAAAATCGAAAACATGATTCGCCCATTGGCCTTAGGGCGCAAAAATTATTTATTCGCAGGAAGTCATCAAGGTGCCAAGAATGCCGCCATGATCTACTCACTCGTCGGAAGCTGTAAATTGAATGATCTCAATCCATACAAATATTTGTTCGCCGTATTGGATAAGCTCCCAGACTACCCCGTCAATAAGCTATCTGACCTATTGCCTTGCAACCTCAGGTTCGAAAAAACATTGGGGTAGTTGCTCGGACGGATACCATGTTAGTATCTATCAGAATGTAGAAACATATACTCTTCAACTAAAGAGAGCAATCTATGTATGTCATTTTTTTATAATATACAAGAACGATGCGATTCTTAAGTACATGAATAAAGTAATCAATTACCATTGAAAAATAATAGTTAGTTACTATGCGGGTCTCTTGCAATAGCTTTATTCCGAATATTATGTGCCATCCAGCAAGCGCAGACATCTTTGCATAACTGGCATACTTGTGATGGTAAGAACTATAGTCATTAGAAATTCAAATCTGCTAAATTTATTCAATGTTCCAAATCTTGAAGAGTAATATATTTTTAGTCTATAGCCTGATACAACCGAAGTACACCGAACCCAATTTTTCTTTGATCAAATGCATTACCCTTTCTTGGACCTTTGTTTGGATTATGTAAAGGATTTCGGGCATTATGAATAATTAGTACCTAATACGGCTTTTGGCAGATCTTGGACTTTTTTAGTGGTATTTTTGACAAAATAAAAATTGAGTTAGGGGCGTGTTGTTATTGCAAAGGTTGTGAGGATTGAAGTAGGCCCTTCCCATATTGTCAGAACCATTTGCCCGGCTGCTCTCATACTTGTCGGACTGTTTCGGAATGTATTACTTATAGCGAATGTAATGCACGATCTGATCCGCCCTTGCAACGCAACAATTTTACCAATCCTCTGCCTCAGAGACATGATGGTATGTAAAATAAGATATGAAGTCAATTGCAAAGACATCCAATATTTTGAGTTTGGCTTTTCCTGTAGCCATTTCTTTGCCGTGTTTTTTTGTGAACATACTGTCCCATGGGTTATGGCCAAGATCAGCGGCTGTATAATCTGATTTGATATTTCTCAATACAATCCTATATCTACCATCTTTAAATTGGACTATGCCTTTTGCCTCAACAGGATATTGATTGATGATGGCAGTATTGCCCCACTTCAATCCTTGAGCATGCATGTCAATTCGATGGTCATTCCAAAAAAAGTGAATCTCATCCTCAGTTCTATTGAGATCCTCAATGTCTTGGAGTCCGGACAAAAAAGAAAAGTATTGGTCAATTGAGACGGCTGTATCATAGATGTGAATAAATTTGAAATTTTTGTGTTCTAATATCCAATTATCAATGTATGTCTGTCCCTGGGCATTGAAAGCCAAAACCAAAAATGTCAACAAAACCCACTGTCTCATGTCAATCAATTTATACAATTATTCCAATCGTACTACACCAATCACACTGACCATGTCTGCAATCTCATTCTTTGGGATCCCAAATGACTCATAATCTCTATGATCTCAAACTGCCAATAGATTGTCCTCTGTGGATCCGGGTTTCAATCGTTTGAGGAGGATACCTTGCTCTTTGGTCCCTATCAAATGTACATTATATCTATCTAAAAATTGTGCTCTATTGAGCTACAGTGCAAACCTTCCTCTACTAAAGTAGGACCAATTGTCCAGTTGCTCGTAATCGGCGAGATTGCTGTCGTGGATTGTGGAACTGGTTACGGATGTTGTGAGCGATATAATATGATTGACTTTCTTTTGACATATTTTGAGATTATGAAGGGAGATACCGTTTCGCAAAATTTTCAAATGTCTCCTCGTCCATTTTCTCAACGGTACGGGCACGCACAAATTTTGATCTTTTAGACTGATGACTTATATCATTTCCAAAAATCAAACACTTGCGCGTTTGTGTTCTCTCATTTTTATGTGTTCTGTTGCCCTAATTGTCTGAAAAACAAATATATGTATGGCTTTGTGTTTCGGACATATCAATGATGCTACGGTGTTTGGCTAAATGAAGAGATGATATGAATGGGAACTTATCGTGTGATTACAATTACTTCTTTTTTTCCTTTTTGCTTGATGTTCAAAGTCCCATGAACCCCTTTTTTCCCGTGTCTGTGCTGATCACCCACTGGTCCTGGACCTGCTCCATTGCCACAGTTGACTCCTCTATGTCTATGACCTGCATGACCTCCAGGACCACGATTTCCCCTAATTCCTCTAGTTCCTGCTTTATTTTTCACTATGATTTTTGAATCTGAATCTACCTTTTTCCCTGCTCTATATTCCAAGAATATATTACCACCATCACCTGCGTTTCCACCCTTACCTGCTTTTCCACCTTTTCCACCACCTCCTGCTTTACATCGATGTGCTCCACATCTGTTGTTTCCTCCGGATTGCCCGTTCTGACCTGCACCTCCTGCGCCTCCATTTCCTCCATACGCATAAATTTGAAGGTTTTCTAATTCCTGAAAGCAAATAGATAAATGAAGGTTTTTAGCATCTGTTCCATGACCACCTTTTCTTCCGGGACTCCCTGGTTCACCTGTATTGCAATCTCTAGCTCGTCCTGTATATATGGGGTGATCTAGACCATCTGGCCCTTTCTTTCCACGCATTTTTAGGATAACATCTTTTCCTATTTTAGACTTTTTAACGACTAGAACCAGAGAATCAGTAGATTCACTTACAATTAATTGACTTCCTTCCTCCATCACAAGTCGTTTGATTTTAAGTTTATATAATGAAGCCTCAGTACCGATCTTATAAATTTCATTCTTTTTTACGTGCAAATGTTTAATCTTGTCGAAACCTGGTCTTATTTGCCCCATTAGAACAGCGCTAATTATAAAATTAAATAGAATTACAATAGTGAAAATGCGAGATGTCATAACGAATAAGTTTATAACTGAAAAATATAAAATGATTATAAGCGAAAATAACCAAATAAATGATTAAATCAAAATTATCTAGGAATAGTCCTTTAATATTATTTGAAGCATGACGACAAATTGCAAATTAAATACAGTTCTATAATAATCCGAAGAATGAGTTTTAGCTACCGGAATTGACAAAAACTTCTTTTAGGCCCTTGTTAAACTTGCTGGAAGGTGGCTCTTTAATATAATTTTCAATGGAACGTAACATGGGCAGTCAAGATATTACTGAATATCAAGAAAGATAGAATCAAAAGTATGACGGACAGCAATAAACATGAATGATTCTAGGCCTATTGTTTTGGCGGTAAAATTGATCTTGAATTTCAAGGTTTTGCTTATCGCTTGCTTACTTTTGATTATACTTAAGTCTACCATCGATTGATAAATTATCATACGTAAAACTTGCTAAATCCTTTAGATTCTTTCCTCTCAAGTTCTAGCTGAATTTGAAGGGATCTGAATCAGGCAGTTCTTTTGATCTGGTCGAAAAATCCAATTTCTCAATAATTCACATCTGTTCTACTTGAATAGCACCCTTTCAAGTCGATTTGACCCGAAGTTATAGCTAGTGAAAGCATGAGTATCAGCAATGCCCTTCTTCTTTACCTTGTTAGCAATGCTATTAAAATGCGTATATAGGAATTTACGCACCTATCCTGCTCTTGATTAAATGTTCCTCCGTTCTTAAAAACGTGTCAAATCATTTGAAATAGAAATTTGTAAGTTCTCAAACTTGAATTGATTAAAAGAAATGCACATAGCGTATGGAACAGCGAAGCAGGGCAAGAGTAAATTAGTCTAGGTGTGGGTGTGTTTCCATTATTATATCTGTTTTCTTTCCAATGATAATTTCTTAGCGTTAAACATTCGGACCGTGGACCCGAGAAGTCCATACCTACTCGCCGAAGTGTCACGGAGGAGGGGGCAAACAAATAGTTAAAGGAGATTCATTTTTGCTTCTCTTTTTTATCGTGACAAAATTATCTTAAGGCTAAGGTTTGGACTACAGAGTTTCACTTTTAGCGGCCATATTTGCCTATATACCCGTCAGAGTATGTGTTTTCTGCAATAAAATAGTGATACAAGAGAAAAAGATAAGATGCGTTATTCTAGTCGAATACATCATGTGGGTTATCTGAATAAATCACATTATCAAAGTATATTTTTATAAACCGATTTTGCATACGACGATATAAGCCAAAGCGCACATCAATCTTATCATATTTTAAAGTTGGAAAAGGCGTATACCCCCAATACCCTTTGTATTGCCCGTTAGGAGTCTCCATCGCATCGATCCGAATAGGCTTATCGGACATCCACACATCAATCATGCCAGATTTGACGTCGGATGGCTCCATGTCTGAAGGAAATTGCGGTCGATATTTACATATAACATGATACCACTTTCCTCTAACCACCTTCGATTTATAAACTTCATAATAGCCATGTTTTTTATCCCAATATTGATTATCGCGTGCATGAAAGCTAAGCTCTAAGGGCCCCGTCTTTTTAATTGCAGTATTGAACACTATTCTAAATGGTGGATGACTACCAGGACGAGACATCTGCTCTAATTGATGAATTATCGTCCAATATCTGGGGGTCTCTGTCTTCTCATCAATAAATAGGTCAAATGCAAAATAACGTGTTTCATTAAACCTTAAAGCGTTTTCGTTTTTGTGCGTCCTAACTGCCACTTCAGCTCTTTCACGAACATTGTCCTCTACATCTGTTGCTCGAAAAGCAAATCCTATCGAATGTTGATTATCGGAATCAAATTGCACAACTTCATGATCAATCCAGGGATAGACTTGTGTATTTTGCGGATTATCTATATATATATTATAGGCTGTAAAGTCATTTTCACTATCCTGTAGTTCTATATACCTACCATCTATAGCCCTGCGTTTAGCAGGATCTTCTGAATCAACATGTGCATTTTCTGCATCGAGAATATAAGGAAATCGATTGGTTTCAAGATTTTTATCTTCTGAGCAGGAAGTCATTAATAAAAAAAATAATAAAATTTTCCCAATTACGGCAATCTTTAAATTAGAATTTCTCGCACACTCATCAAAATTATAAAGCATATCAAGGTTTTTAAACCACCTTCTTAAATATTTATAATACACCAAAATACAAAAAGTCACTGAAGTTGAAATTGCGTTTGAAATTGATTTTTCAGGTCATTATTCAAACGGATAAACAAGTCCCCAATCCATTCGCATCTTATCCATGATTTCCATAATAGCAATAGTCTCATCGAGCGGGATGATCTTACTTTCAAATTCGCCGGCGTGGATACAGTGTGCTGCTTCTTCTACCTGATATAGAAATCCATGCTCGAATCTTTGTTCATGAAAATCCGTAGAGTCCTGAATATCATTTGTCCCATGGTGATGATGAACAGTAAACTGTTTTCCAACCGGAAAACCCGGGAAATGAATATAGCCTTTTGACCCATAAATACAGGCTTCGTTTTTCATGTATAAACTATGACTCATGCTGATGTTTGCCAGGCAACCGGATGGAAATTGAAATAGGTAGTTGGCTAATTCGTCCACTCCGGAATGATTAATATTTGCAACAGATTTTGTCTTCTCAGGAATTTCACCCAGTATATAACAAACAAATGAAATGGCGTAAATTCCCATATCCAGGGTAACGCCCCCGGCCAGAGCCGGATCATTGAGTCTTTGTTCATATTGCGGAGGAACAAATTTTCCACAAGAAATATTTATTTGTGCGATTTTGCCAATGTCATGATTTTCAATTTTCTTTTTTAATAATTTCATGTCAGGCAAAAACCGAGTCCAGATGGCCTCCATAAGAAATAGGTTGTTCGCTCGCGCGAGGCGCACCAATTCCTTTGCTTCCCGGGCATTGACCGTAAAGGGTTTCTCGATCAAAACATGTTTGCCATGTTTCAAAGCCAATTTGGCATTCTCGAAATGAAAATTATGGGTCGTAGCTACATAAATAATGTCAATTTCAGGATCATTTACCAGGGCTTCATAATCATATGCGCGCTCAATATTATTCTCCTGCGCGAATCTTCTTGCTCTTTCAGGCGTTTTAGAAGCAACAGCATAGAGGTGATTATCTGTCGTTTGATGAAGTGCAGCCGCCATGGTCCGTGCAATGATGCCGGCGCCAAGAATGCCCCAATTTAATTTTCTTCTATTATTCATTATTGCGATTATCAACCTATCTTATAGGTTTATTGTATTCTCATGTAGTTTTATATAGATCTTCAAAAATAACGAATGATCTCTACACCCTTTTTAATATAGAACAATTATTCAGCACAGAACGCATACTATTTTATTTTAATATAAGGCAGAAGGTAATTCGTAATTGACTTTTTAGTCTAATTTCATTAGATTTAATGCATTTTTAACATCTAACTAATATATCATGAAAACAAGCAGACAATTATTTATGGCAATCACGATGCTGTTGTTCTTTACCGCAACGGCTTTCACGCAAGCTGACCAACGACCCGAATATGTCACTGTTACGACCTTGCACTGGAATATGGACAATGATGATTTTGATATGGACGAATGGAAGGCTGTCGAAAAGGAATATATGGATAAGGTGACATCAAAAAATGAACACATTCGAAGTAATGCATTCTATATGCACTATTTGACAGCTGACAACAGAGAGCTCATTAGTGTAACAACCTATAATTCCTGGGAAGACATTGACAAGGCAGGCGATCGTAGTGGCGAGCTGGAAAAAGAAGCCTGGCCGGACGCTGATGCCAGAAAAGCATTTTTGAAAAAGCAAAACGCCTATTACGCTGACTTCCATGCCGATGAAATCTACGCAACAATGGAAGGGGCAAAATTTTCAGATCAAGAATTAGGAGAGGATGCCATATTATATGTGCGTAAGAGTCAACGTGCCTTTCCGGAAGATGGTACTTTTGAAGAGTTTAACACTCTGCGTAAAAAGGCCCTGGAAAATGTTGTACATAAAAATGAATATGCGGTTGAGTATTACCCAGGTCAACATGCCTGGGGATCCGATAGAAGAGAATTTATCGAAGCATTTATACTCAATTCATTATGTGACTTGAAGAAGATGTTTGATCGGGGTGCAGAACTCAACAAAGAAGCACTTACAGAAGAAGAAGGAAAAGCTTTGGGTAAATATTTTACCGGAGTTCATGGAGACTACCTTTTCACACCAGTGAAATTTTAATGGTCAACATATTATGTAAATAATAAAGCCTGCTCTAAATGAAGCAGGCTTTATTTTTTAAATAGTAAATATTCTGTACTACTCAGGTGTAGTTTGCAATTGAACCATGTGAATCCCTCGAGTCAATTTTCGGTTGATGTTTTGAGGGCATCGGCCATGGCTGCGCAATATGACCCGGACCCAAGATACCCCAATTTAATGTTCTATCGGTAGTCATTTAGTCTAATTATTATTTCAGCGAGAGTGAATGAATATATAATTAGTTAATTCGCAATCCTGACGCGTCATCAAAAAAATGAGCCTTATTCAAATCCAAATAAAGATCAACATTTGAATTGACTTTCACGTCCACTTCTGATCTGAATTTTGCAATTAAGTCGCGACCATCATACTCAGAATAAATCAATTTTTCATTTCCTAAAAGTTCAACGGAAATGACATGCGCGTGCATGATGGCTGTGTTTTTTAGATTACTATTTTTCGAATAGATATCCTCTGATCGAATGCCCAAGTGTATCGATTTTCCAATATAATCACTCAAGTCATTATGTTTCAAGGTGGACAAATCGAAGCTAAAATCGTGGGTTTTAAAAATCAATTTATCATTTTCTTCCATGAGGATTCCATTAATCATATTCATCTGCGGTGTACCTATGAATTCTGCGACGAACTTATTAATCGGGCGCAAATAGAGATCCATGGGAGATGCCATTTGCATGATTTGTCCATCATTCATGACAATGATCTGGTCTCCGAGTGTCATTGCTTCAACCTGGTCGTGTGTCACATAAACAATGGTGGCATCAAGTTTTTTGTGTAGTTTGGCCAACTCAATGCGCATTTTTCCTCTGAGCTTGGCATCCAGATTGCTGAGGGGTTCGTCAAAAAGAAATACATCCGGCTCGCGAACAATAGCCCGGCCAATGGCAATGCGTTGGCGTTGACCACCCGACATTTTCCCCGGTTTTTTTTGAAGAATATCTTCAATATTTAATATTTCCGCAGCCCGCATGACCTGTTTATGAATCTTTTCTTTAGATACTTTTTTTATTTTTAATCCAAAGGCCATGTTTTGATAGGCCGTCATATGGGGATACAAGGCATAGTTTTGAAAAACCATAGCTATTTGCCGTTGATTTGGTGGAAGTTCATTGACCTTAATGTTGCCAATTGATAATTCGCCTTCTGTAATTTCTTCCAACCCGGCAATCATTCTGAGCGTTGTTGTTTTCCCACAACCCGAAGGCCCCACCAATACAACAAATTCCTTGTCGTGAATGGTGCATGTAACATTGTTGACTGCCCGGGTTCCTTCTTTATATATTTTACTGATATTTACTAGTCTGACTTCAGCCATGTTTATTTATTATGTTCATAACGAGTTAGTTCAATTTGATTAAGGTCATTAGACATTCCAAAGTAGATTCGGATCCGGAATTTTTATTGATTGTCTCATTGGAAAGTATTCCGTCGAAACAACGTCCTGTGGTATCATTGTACATATTCATATGGGCTACATTATTTCCATGAAACCACCATGCCAATTCTTTGGATAAATCCCAATATGCAGTACGTTTTGTTAGTTGATAAGCTTCCTCGGCCGCCCACACCATAGGACGGATGCCGTAAGCGATGCGTGGATATTCATTTCTTTTTATTTCGGAAAGTTCGTCATCGACATATTCAACCCAAAAAGCCTCTGCAAATCCGTTTTTCAGCATGTACGGATAAAAATTGTCTACTTCCTTCAATGCGCTCGTTATATAATCTTCATTATTGAATTGTTGGCCGGCCTTGAGGAGGGCGTATGCTTGGCTGTTGCCCCATGCGTGCCAGAGGTTTTGCCAACTTAGAAAGGCACCATGAGGAAAGTGCACAGGATCACCAGGTTGCATGAGTATGATGCCTTCAGCCATGCGGTCGACAAGTAGTTGCACCTCCGTATCTGCTGTTCGACTGTGGTAGGGTAGTAAACCCAGAATTAAGATGGCTGCTTGGTCGGCTGCATACTGGCGGGGTAACCAGGAAGGTAGAGCCATTGTATTAATCGTATCGATATGTTGGTCCAGACTGCCCAAGTCTCTTTTGAAGTTGGCGACTACTTCAGCACTACTGGATTTAATTTTTGTTGATAATGTTGAATTGGATTCAAGAAGGGGCAATGCAGTTTCTAACGCCCATAAAGCGCGCATTGACCACCAGTTTAATTCAGCTACGGTAGTTTTGTAAGTCGTATTGATCGAATAATCATTCCACATAAAATTGTTGAAATATCCATTTTCATTTTGCATGAATAAAATGAAATTTACAAGCATTTTTATTTGATGTAAAACGTCTTTTCTGGCCTCCACATTTGTATAATATTCAGATAACATGACGGCCGCACGCGCTACATCATCAACACAAGTGAATCCTTCTGCCGGCTCAATAGTATATTCGTAAGTTGGGTATTCACTATAAATATGGACAATTCCCAAGGTATCTCCGTTTAGATTTATTTCTTTGTATAGATGATTAAAGTGAGCCAGATTAATCGGGTATTTCTCCTGAGAATCCGGCTCGATTTCAATGGCTTTAGGATTGCTACACGACATCAGGATGAACGCAAAAAAAATGAAAGACGATACTATAAAGGGGTTTAATTTCATATATTAATTCTGTTCTTCGTCGCTAGTCATTTCATTTAGCAATTCATGAATATCTAAAGTAGCAAAAGTGGTAGCTGAGTCAGACATGGCATAGGGGACTACCAGTAGATTATTGTGCTTCATCGATCCACAGGAATAAACGACATTGGGTACATAGCCCTCGCGTTCTTCTTCATTTGGACTTAAAAATGGGTGATGCAATTTTTTTATTACGTGTGTCAGATTTAAAAGATCCAGTAAAATGGCGCCGATTGCATATTTACGCATCGGACCTACAGCATGTGTGATGACAAGCCATCCTTCATTTGTTTTAATGGGTGAACCACAGTTTCCTACCTGCGTGAGTTCCCAGGGTAAAGAAGGGGAGTAAATCTTTTTATAATTTGTCCAAATAAATAAATCATCGGAATACATGATCGTAAGATCTTCGCCGCCTTGTCTTCCTATCATCACAAATTGACCATTAATTTTTTCGGGAAATAATGCGAAACCTTTGCCATTTACACCTTCGCCATACATGGTACGAATTTTGAATCGAATAAAATCTTTCGTAATGATGAGTTGTGGTGAAATACGGTGCCCGTCATATGCTGTGTATGTGCCTATATAAGTTGACTTCCCATTTTCTATAAATTCGACGAATCGAACATCTTCCATTCCATTGGACTCTTGTTTGGCCATTGGAAAGATCACTCGTTCGGACAAAGGAGTATCCGCATGTGCAGTGATATCGTAATTCGAATCAACAATATCTGCTAAGGTATTTTGTGACTTTTGGTCATAATTTGAGCGAAGAGATTCCGCTATCTGTCTGTATTGGACTTTGGAAAATGACTCACCGAGTTCATGCAGAATGGCATGATCAAAAGTGTCCAGCACTGAGGTCCTTTTTTTTATTTTTTTTGAGTCAAATACCTTGCTTTCGATCAGCATCAAACGTGATGCATAACCGGGGTCTTTGTCTAAAGTAATAGTTCCATCCGCCGCAACCACGCCACTTTGGAATTCAATTGATGAAATATGTCCCTCACCAACAGCGCGTAAGCTGATAATAAATCTTTTATCTCCTATGGCGATGCCGGTTTGATCCGGATGACGGACCATGGAAGGATTGAATAAAGCAGCAGATCGAATTGAATATTCTTTGGTAAAAAAGGCGCCGATTAGTTCTTTTCTTTCAGTACTTAATTGACAGTCCTGAGGAATCAGACATTGAATGCGATTGTAGTGTGATTCTAAAAAATGATCAAATTGTGGATGCCTGTGTTTAAACTCAGATATTAAATTTTGGCGCAATTGTTTTACCTCATCTTCGTCGAGTGCAAGAATACGTCTGACCAATTTTCCCGGGCGCGCAGCGATTTCCTGTGCCCCGAGATTTAAATACAGGAGGATTACTTTTTTTGAATTCGCATGTATGCGTACGTTGGAGCGCTTTACTGACATAAAATCCTTTTTGTTGTATAATGTATTTTTCGGGACATACGATATCAATCTTTTAGGCCGGAACTGGCCATGCTTTGAATAAAATATTTTTGAAAAAATGAATAGGCCAGCATTATAGGTAGCGCCAATAATACTGCCGATGCCAGTTTCACACCAAGTTGACTTTCGGCTCTACCTCCTACGGAGAATAATGTGACCAGTTGTGGCATGGTCATCAATGATTCGTCGCGGATGACAATTAATGGCCATAACACTTCATTCCATGAATTCATGAAGGTCAATATGCCCACAATGACGATGGTAGGGATAATATTTGGAAATAAAATCTGGAATAATATTCGAAAATCCGAACAACCATCCACCCGTGCGGCATCAATGAGTGCTGATGGAATACTCATGAAGGCCTGACGAAAAAGTAAGATGGCAAAAGCATTCAATAGAAACGGAAGAACGAGCGCTGCATATGAATCAACCAGGTTGAGTTTAACCATGGTAATATAATTTGGTATCAGCGTTATCTGAAATGGCAGTGTCATCGTGAAAATAATAACATAGAATATGGCATTCCTTCCTTTAAATTCCATCTTGGCTAAGGCATATCCAACCATAGAACTAAAAACAATTACGCCACCTGTAGTAAGCGCTGCGACTAAAATGCTATTGAACAATGCCCGGCCAATCGGAATTTTGGAAAACATTTGTATGTAGCTATCAAATGAAAATTCCGACGGTAGAAATATAAGGCCGCTGATTTCTGTCTCAGGGGAAAGCGATGCCACGATCATCCAATAAAACGGATAGAGAAATGTCACAGCGGCGACAAATAATAAAATATATATGATTGTCTTCCGCATATTATTCCTTTGTTTCGATATATCGTTTTTGAATCATCACCACAAATAATATAAGAAATGCGAAGAAGAATCCGAGGGTGGCGGAATATCCCATATGATAATATTGGAACGCCTGCTTGTAAATATATAGGACAGAAGAAAGTGTACTGTTTAGTGGTCCGCCACCTGTCATAACATAGGGTTCTATGAATAATGAAAATCCGCCGATGGTGGAAAGAATGACCACCATAAATATGGTCGGATTAATGAGTGGCAATGTAATGTGACGGAATTTTTGCCAGTGTGAGGCCCCTTCTATTTCCGCTGCTTCATAATACGCACGAGGAACTGTCTGCAGACCTACCAGGAATAATATGATATAAAGCCCTACATTTTTCCAGGTAGCCATGACAGCTATTGAAGTCATGGCCATATCGGGATTGATAAGCCAACCCACTCTGCCCAGGCCTATCATGCTGAGTACGCGGTTGATAAGCCCGGAGTCAAAACCGTATAATTGCTGCCAAAGTATGGTGACTACAACTCCGGAGACAATAACGGGAAGAAAAAAGGCTGCCCGAAAAAAACCTTTAAATCGAATATGTTGATTTAGGAATTCTGCAAGGGCAAGGGCGATAATTAATTGTAATGGTATATGAATGAGTAAAAATTTCAGCGTATTCAAGATGGCTTGCCAAAACAAACGATCATGAAACATTCTGGTATAGTTGGCCGCTCCGACATATTCTACCGGCGATATAATATTCCACTTATGCACTGTTAAAAACAAAGAGAAGAACACAGGAAATGCCACAAAAACAATAAAGTGTACCAGGTATGGTGCAACGAAGAGATATGGTAGCCACTTTTTCTTTTTCATCTTTCTTTTGTAGGTGCACGTCAACACGTTTTCGCCGATGTCAAGCCACCATTTGATTACTTTACGTTTCTATTATTTGAGCATTACGATGAGCTTCTATTGCCATCTTTGTTGAATTATAGGCATTCTGTCCGGTAATTAATCTATTGTGTTTTCGGTTTTCTATCCATTGCAGTTGGTCATCTATCATATCAGAAATAAGTCGTTTGTAAATGGCCGTCTTTGAATCTCCCTGATGGATTAGGTCTACTTTGTAGTCAGCAACGATTTGTTTGAATCGTCCCCTTGTTATTCTTTTTTCACCACTATAGTTTTCGAGCATATTAATGGCTGTAAACTGTGTGATGGATTTTAATGTCTCCAGCTCTTCTTTTGTTACCAGGCCCTCAATTTTCATTTTGTTTGGAACCCATTCATAGAGATTGATATTTCCTTTTTCAAAAACAAGTCGAATTTCCTGCCTGTCCAGTTTCGTTGGTTGATCAAATCCATGATAAAAGTTAACCAAGCCTTCGCCATATTGAACGGTTGCCTGGACTCTGTCAGCCGCTTTCTTTTCAATGGGCGAGTTAGTTCTTTTCATTTCCAAAGATGACAAGAGTTTGCCTTCACCAAACCATCCCTCGAACAGATCAAAAAAATGAACGGCATGTTCTATAAATATTCCTCCACTTCGGTCTTCATCCCAGAACCAATGATCCTGATTTAAATATTCATCTGATGCATAATTTTCAAAAAATCCATGTAAAAAATGCCCCAGTATATTGTGTTCGATGATGTGTTTGACAAAACAAAATATCGGATTATATCGTTGCATGAGATTGACCACATAGAGTTTGTCCTGCTCGTTCGCAATCTGAATAAGTTCTTCTACCTCATCCAAATTTAACGCAGCAGGTTTTTCACAAATAACATGTTTTGAAGCTAATAGACATGCCTTTGCATAGGTGTAATGAAGCCAGGGAGGAGTGGCTATGTATACCAGGTCAATATCTTGATTGGTAGTAATTTGGGTAATATCGTTAAATATTTCACCTTCAAAAACAGATTGAAATTCCGTTGCATGGTCCATATTTGAGTCCAGGATACCCACAAGAGATATCTCATTGTTTTTCAATATTTCAGCGCACGCAAACATTGAAAACTTACCGGTTCCTATTATCGCTAATTTTCTCATTTCTGCTATTTCCTAGTAAAACATTGACGGCTCTGGCGGCATCATCGATGGCTTTTTCGGGTGTCTTTTTATTGTATATGACACATGCTTCATATTCCTGCGATATGATATCGAATACTTCTACTATAACCTCGCAATTATCGATTCCTTTTACATGATTTGCTTGCTTGGCGAATGTCAATGCTTTTGGGTTTTTGGAAAAATAATCCAGAAATAGTGAATCCTTCTCCAGGTGCCGTCTTCTTGGTAATTGACCTGAGAGTTCAAGAAATGCCCTATCTCCTTCAGGATCGATAAGTGTTTTTATAAATTTCCAGGCAACTTGTGGATTTGTACACGTATTAAATATGACGATGTTTTTAGGATCAGCATAGGTATATACTGGACCCTCGTGGTCGTCCGGAACTTGCATCGGGCCAAAATCATATTCAAAACCTTCTTTCTTAAATTTATTCACATGTGAAATTTCCCAGGGGCCGGTCCATTTTGTTATAATTTTTTCAGAAATAAAGCGATCTTCGGAGGCGGACAAGCGCTCTCGGGAAAAATATTCGTTGATATACAGTTTTTGTAAAAATTCGAAAACAGCTACTGCATGTTTATTATTAAAAGCTGCTTTATTGTCTTTCACGAGTGATCCACCTTTCGAAGCGGCTAGATAAAGTGGATAAAAATTAAAAAAACGTTGGTACCAGATTACTTTAACTTCTGTATATCCAAGCCATTGATCTACATAGCCGTCTTTGTTTAGATCGTCTTTTACAAGTTCTCCTGCTTTGAAGTACTCTGAATATGTTGATGGAAATTTTGATATTCCTGTCAATTTGCTGAGCGTTTTATTGTAAATGGTCATGATGGGATTTACCTTCCAGGGCACTTGATAAATATGACCGTCGGATGAGGTGATTTCATCAACGGTTTCCTGACCACATCTTTCTATGATAAATTCTGTAAACCCATCCAGGGTATCCAGTGGGATGAGTACACCTGCTTTTGCAAACATTTCTACGCTTCCCTGCCACATATTTGCATAGATGTCGGGAGTCGTTTTACCGACGACAGCCGCGAGGATGACTTCTTCACTGGATTGTCCCTCGGGTACAGGTTGGTGTCGAACGATTTGATTGGGGTGATCGGCATTCCATTTCTCCGTATACCTGGTTGCAAAGGTTATTTCCGGGTTGTTGTTGGAAGACCAAAACAATAAACCGTTTTTTTCTTGTACTGAACGACTACATGAAAAAATAAAGAGCAACAGTAGAACGAAGCAGCCGTTCTTTGTCATATATAAAGGCCTCAAGTAGTATTTTATTTTCTGCGACAATAGAATCGAAAGATTATATGGTTATAAATATAGACTTGACGTCTGACATAAATGCACATATTTGATGATCAAATGACATTTGGCTTCGCAGAACTTGAAAACGCTCTATAAATTACGATTCTAAAGCTAATCCCGATAAAATATTTTCAATAGAAAGCTCCACGCCACAAATCACCTCATCCGAAGCGCCATAATATACTGTAACTTTATCACCATCGACAATATGTCCATTTGTAAAAACGACATTACTAAAAAAGCCATTCTTTTCGTAGGTGGCTTCCGGTTCAAAAATAGGTTTGTCGCAGCGGGAGATTACTTTTGATGGATCTTCAAGGTCAAATAAGACGGCACCGAGACAATATCTGTTGTCATGGTCGGCACCGTGATATATTGCCAACCAACCTTTTTCTGTTTTAATAGGAGAAGCTCCTGCGCCAACACGCTCAGAATCCCACATACCTGGTCGCGTGTGTAAAACACAAACGTATTCACCCCAATGGGTTAAATTATCAGAAGTCGCTGTCCACATAAAATTCCCACCTACGTCAACACCGGATGGTCTGTGGAGACAATAATACTTTCCATTAATCTTCTCTTCAAATAAGGCACAGTCTTTATTATGTGGTGGAAATATCATACCCTTTTTCTCAAAATTGACCCAGTCTTTGGTTCGCATGAGACCGACACCGACGCCATTTTGGGATACTTGCGTATATGTTAAATTATAGGTTCCATTAATTAGAGAAACTCTACAATCTTCTATGCCATAAGTCTCGAGAGCGCCTTCTCCAAAAAGAATAGTTTGAAAGTGATCCGTGGGCTCATAAAAATGAATACCGTCTTCACTACAGACCAGGCGTAAGTGTGAAATGGTCGTTAAGATTGTTTTTTTTTGGTAATGTATTTTGCGAGGATCTGAATAATCGAGATCGGGATCGGATTTGTCGAAATCCAGTATGTTATACCCGCCTATTTCGTTCATTATTGGTATCCTGATCGTTTCAGTTTTCTGCTCTGGACGTTCAGCTACGCGCACTAATAACCAAATCTTGTTTTCAAAGACAAAGGCACTCGGGTTCATCACGCATTCCACAATAAAATTGGTATGACTGGGTGAGATGTCGTCGGTAGTAATTATTGGATTTTGAATAAATCTATTTGCCATGAGAAATTAGGCTTCATCTATTTTATAAAAAATTGAAGGTTAATTATTTATTCAGAAAAGAAACGAGTTGCCCATTTCATGTTTGGGCAACTCGTTTTAATCATTATTGTTTGTTGAATTTAATGGATCCCAGGTTTTTACCACCCAATACAAAATTGAGTAAATAATTTCCACTGGCATATTGCTCAACGTCTACGGAAAATTGATGCTCCGGCACTTCATTTTTATCAAACCGGACGGCGTCAATTTGTCTTCCTTTGGTATCGAAAACTCGTAATAACAGGGGTTGCGAATGATTGATGTTGTGATCAATAATAAGCTTCTCAGTCACAGGATTTGGATAGATGGATTGAACCACACTTCCCAATTCACCATTGAGACCGTCGTCTATACCGACGATACTTCCATCAGCATATAATAAAGCTACTTCCTCCGGTGTCAAACCCACATTATAGATTTTCACTTCGTCCAGGGCACCGGTAAAGTACTGGCCACCATTGTCAGGATTATTGCCCATTCCCAGTGGACGGCCCGTACTGTTGAGTAAATCCTCCGCATCAATATTTGCTACCTCCAAGCCATCAACGTAAATAATATTATCGATGCCGTCATGGACCATAGTCACATACCACCAGAAGCCAAGAACCATCTCATTGCCATCTCCACTATCCATGTCATGCGCAAAAGTACCGGGTGTGATGTTTGTTGTCCAGACTATTTTCAAGTGTTGGGGTAAAGAAATTTTCCAACGTTCATCCCAATTACCAAAGTCAATGACGTAAGCCTCCGGGTCAGTCGTAACTGCATCCACCCGGATCCAGAATCCGACGGTTGTATAGTCTGAAATAAGTTGTACGGCGTTGGGTGCCAGCACTGAGTCTCTGTCTCCGTCGAAAACGATAGCCATATTTCCGGTACCATTTGGATGCGTAACAGCCTCGAATACAGGATTTCCTCCTATGACACCATGGTTTTCGTATGGTGTTGCATCATTGGCATTTCCATCGAAAGGATACCAGGCCACGAGACCGGGTTCACCCGTGTCAATTTCTTTTTCCGTCGACTCCGTAATTTCCGCAATTTCAGATACATTGCCTGCCAGGTCATAGGCATACACCTCAAAGGTATAAGCCGTTTCCGCATCGAGTCCGCTAATAAAAACCGACGTAGCATCTCCCGGCAAACTATCACTAAATAAACCGTCGAGCAATACCACATATCCGGCTACCAGGACATCGTCAATGGAAGCATCCCATGAGATCAGTGCGGAATGAGCCCCCATGGAAGCTGCAATATTTCCAGGTTTTGTAGGTGCTGTTGTATCCGGTGCCTGATCCAATCCGGAAGTAGCTTTCAAGAAAGTAGGCAATGACTCGTTGCCGGCTTCATCGACAGCCGACACACTGAATTCAAATTCTGTCAAAGGTGTAAGACCGAGAAAATCTGCTGTTGTACCTGATGTAGTCAACATTTTGGCGCCATCCTGAAATACGTTGTAGCCTGCTACACCTATATTGTCGGAGGAAGGCAACCAATTCAGCGCTATATTATTAAACTCCACATCTGCTTTGAGCTCAAGCGGAGCAGTCGGTGCCTCTGTATCAGTGACAACCGGGGGTTGAGATTGTGCCGCATAAAGATCTGCAACTTGTTGTGCCGTTAGGGCCATATTATATATCTGAACTTCATCCAGACTTCCGTTGAAAAAGTTACCGTTTCCGACAGAGTTATATCCGATGCCCAATGATCTTAATGTTGGATCCAAATCACCAGGGGCCGGTCTTCCGTTGACCGAATCGCCATTCATATAAATGATATCATTTATACCATCATGTGTCATCACCACATGTGTCCACACACCAAGGCTGAGTGGTGTTCCTGAATCTAAATCGCTGCAGCAGGCACCACCGGAGTGGGTTGTGAACAAAGGTTTTCCGTGACCGGGTAAACCTACTTTCAATCGCTCTGACCAATCTCCCAACGTTAGGATGTAGGCATCACCTCCTACCGGGAACTCGTCTACCTGAATCCAAAAGCTGAGTGTGGTATGTGGTGAAATTAATTGTGGTGAGTTGTCCGCGTCAATTTTGTCACTGACGCCATTAAAGGTATAAGCCATGTTGGCCTGATCAAATCGGTCATTCGTTAATTGGGCTCCACTTGCCCATGCATCATTGTGATAGTCTGTAGCATCTTCGGTATTTCCACCAAAGCGATAGTCTGCTACTAATTCTCCCGTAATGACAGGAGGCGTGGACTGTTCTGCGTACAGTGCCGCAACTTCTACTGCAGAAAGAGCTTCATTGTAAATCTGAATATCGTCTAATCTACCTTCAAAAAAGGCGTTGTTTCCTGATGGGTCATAGCCAATGCCCAATACTTCACCGGTTTTGTCGAGTGTGCCGGGGGCGGATTTTGAGTTGACTTCGACACCATCCATATAGATGATATCATTCGTACCGTCATGGGTCATCGCCACATGTGTCCAAACACCGGGAGTAAGTGGTGTTCCGGAATCCAGATCACTGCAGCAGGCTCCGTCAGAATGTGTCGTGAACAGTGGTTTCCCATGACCGGGTAAGTCAATCTTCATACGCTCGGGCCATCCCCCATATGACATGATGAAAGAAGGGCCGGTAGGAAATGCATCTATGTTAATCCAAAAGCTGACGGTCACGTAGTCGGAGTTCAGCGCTGTAGAATTAGCAGCTGTAATACTTTCGTTTCCCAAAAACGCCTGAGCATTTGCTGCATAACCAAATCGGTCCGTTGCCGGAAGAGACCCGCTTCGTACTCCGTGGTTACCAAAAATTGATGAATCATCTACGTCACCTCCTACAAAATTGTATTCGGCAACCAGATTGCTGGGTATTCCCGGGAATATGGACTGCGCGTTGTGCAAGGCCATTACTTCAGCTGGTGCCAAGGCGTAATTGTAAATTTGAATTTCGTCTAAACTTCCATCGAAGAACGCATTGTCTCCCGATGGGTCATATCCTATGCCCAATTGTTGTTCGGTTGGATCGAGTGTGCCGGGAGCTGATTTTGAATTGACTTGAACTCCATCGAAGTAGATGATGTCATCGGTACCATCATGTGTCATCACTACATGCGTCCACTTGCCAAGGGTAAGTGGCGTCCCGGAGTCCAGGTCACTGCAACAGGCTCCGCCGGAATGAGTCGTGAAAAGTGGTTTTCCATGACCAGGCAAGTCAATTTTCATACGCTCAGGCCAACCACCATGAGATAAAATGAAGGAAGGGCCGGTAGGAAGTGCATTTATTTTTATCCAAAAGCTCACTGTTGAATAATCAGAGTTAAGTACTGAAGAGTTACTGGCATCGATTTTGGAAGACATGCCATTAAAGGAATAGGCACTATTGCCAAATCCAAATCGGTCAGTTGCAGCATGTAGGTCAGTGCCGCTTCCATGATTACCATAAGGCGATTCATCGATCGTATTATTGGAAAATGAAAAGTCAGCAACCAGACCAGGTGAAAAAATAGGCGGAGTGCTTTGATTGGTATACAGGGTGGCTATTTCTCCGGCGGACAAGGCCATGTCATATATCTGTACTTCGTCCAATCTGCCATTGAAGAAATTGCCATTACCGAGCACATCGTATCCGATACCGAGATTTTTGTCAGTGCTGTTCAATGTTCCTGAAACAGCCTTTGAAGCAACCTCGACACCGTCCAAATAAATGATGTCATTGGTCCCGTCGTGGACACATACAATATGTT
The DNA here is from genome assembly GCA_965249735.1 of Saprospiraceae bacterium. Taxonomy (GTDB): domain Bacteria; phylum Bacteroidota; class Bacteroidia; order Chitinophagales; family Saprospiraceae; genus JANQSS01. The sequence continues at coordinate 34,497 of CBDFMS010000025.1, forward strand.
TCCATTCGCCCGGGGCTAATTCATTTCCATCCCCGGCGTCCATGTCTGAGATACCGGAAGAGCTATTTGTTGTCCAAATCAGTTTTCCGTGTGACGGAAGAGAAACTTTGTAACGTTCCTGCCAACCTCCGAATGAAATGGGGTAGCCCTCTCCGCTCACCGGTAATTCATTTACCATGAGCCAAAAAGATACTGAGACAAAATCAGAATTGAGAGCGGCTGTGTTAGGGGCTTCGAGATAGCCTTGTTCTCCATCAAAATTAAAAGCGTTATTTGCCTGACCGAATCGGTCTTGTGCCAGAAATGCGCCATGAACTGCCGCATGATTTTTAGTTGCAGATACATCATTTGCATTTCCTGCAAACGAATAACTGACAACAGGTGTCTGTGCATTTAGTCCGGCCGTGACCAGAAAAATGCAGCAGAGTAAATATTGAAATTGTCGTACTAATAGTTTCATAGTAGAATTTATTTGAAGTGAGTAAAAAGAATAGTTGTAATTCATTTCATTTATAGTTTTATAAACCGGGCCATTCTGCTAGAATGGTCAGTTTCTAAAATAATAATGTACATTCCAGCTTGCCAGTCGTCAATCGAAAGAATGATTTCTTGCATGGGTTCAATTGGTTGCTCGTTGATTAATTGTCCCTGGAGATTAAAAACTGATAATTTTCCGTGAGCAATTAAATTCCCTGGAATTTGAATAGACAAGAATTCAGATGCCGGATTTGGGATGAGCGTCAGTCCAGGAACTTGTTGATTAAACTCCCTGATTGCAGTAAGGCTTTCTTCATAGTGAGTCGAGACAGAGGTAGGTGTGAAAGCATAATCAAAAATTTTCACCTCGTCGAGAATTCCGCGATAATTGTAATCTGTAATATCCGGCAACATTTGAGCCATGAGTAATGGAAATGTTGTGGATTTAATAAGACCGGTTAATGGTCGATAACTTTGTAATTTACCATTCAGATAAAATGTCATCCATGCACCGTCATAGGCGGCAGTAATGTGGTAAAAACTATCCTCCTGAACTATGATCTCCGAGTCGACGTCTCTAATTCCGTTAATAGAATTTATTGTCCACCGAATTTTTCGTTCTGGTGTAATGGATATTTTCCATCGATTTTGCCAGCTACCATGTGACAAAAGAAATATTTCATGATCAGGAAGCAGTTTGGCATTAAACCAACAACTTACTGTAATTGCATTTTGAAAATTGAGTAAGGAATTATTTTCTACTGTCACCTTATCATTTATTCCATCCGACAGCAGTGCGCTCTCTGATATACCGAAATAATCGGCTGTATACTGTGCGCCGCTTACCTGTCCATGTAGGTCATTTCCGCTGATATCTTGTCCGTTCATAGAAAAAGGATAATGTGCAATTAGATTACCAGTAGTTGGTTCAAAGTCTCTTACCAATAGTGTAGTTGAGCGTTCTGCAAATAATCCAGCTTGATCACTGACTTTAATCGTAATCTGATAAACGCCTTCAATGGAGGGTGCGACGTACGAAATGGATTCGCCCTCGCCAATAAATGTACCTTCTGTGGCTGTCCATTCGTAGGTGAGACTATCCGTGTCCATGTCCATAGCGACCACATCCACCTGAATCGAATTACCCGGACTCGCATATGAACTGCTTTTGACCAGATCTATAATTTGTGGAGCATGATTTATTTCGGCAACGGCTCGGACGGAAATTTTGGCTGTATCCTGGTTATTTAATTCATCATATACAATGACCAAAATATCATAGGTGTCAATTACTGCAGGCGCATGCCAAATAATTGTAGCTCCTGAATTAGTAATAATGCCACCGGTCGTACTCCAGGAATAGGTAAGATTTTCAGAATCTTTATCTAATGCTGTGGCAAACACGGACGTGGAATCACCCAATTGAATTTCCACTTTTTCACTTGCTAATGCTTGAATTCGGGGACCATAATTAAATAGGCTTGTGGTCTGCATAAAATCTACGCGTACATCATTTATCGACATTATATTCTTGTGGTAGGAAAGGGTACCATTTGCGGGGGCTAGTGTCAATAGCATAGCCTCATCAGCAGGAATAGTGACTTGAACAGCGCCATTGACTTGTTGCAAAATAAATGATTCGGAAAGCGCCTCGTAAAGATCAACAACATCATCACCTACATTTAATTCTATAATTTTTGATTCACTGTATGGATTAAATAGCAGGTAGGTGGGATAAGCTTCATCCCCGAAAAAATCGGTCTTTAATAAATCAATTTTTAGAATTTTATCGTCATTTGTATTTTCTAATAATCCGCCTAAATAGCCGATAGAAGATGTGCCATACAAGGCCAGGTTAGTCGCAGCCCAACCACCGCCAACAGCGTCGCCGGTAGAAAAAGGCGACATTCCCTGCCATGTTTCTCTGAGCGCTTCGTAGCCCACCACACGATTCGGGTCATAATCAGAAGACCAATCAGATGCGTCTTGTAAAAAGTCAGGAAGAAAACCCGGATAAAAAAGACGATTTGCATTGGCCAAATTCAACAGCCATTTCCCTACTGCACGCGCGAATCGTTTGTCATATCGCACCATAGACGCCAGGCATGCAGCTTGCTGTAGACCATTCATTTGAAAGGCATAATCATTGCCACCATCATTTGCTTCACCAATCAGACCGTCAACATCGAATCCATTCCATTTTCCAACAATGGACCCCCAACCCCTGAGTGGGCCCCTGTCAAAAGTCCAATTCATCATTTTTTCTACATCGTAATCCGTTTGGATTTCTGCATTCATTTTGGCTGCGACGGATATGCCATAGGCCAGTTGTACTTCATATGAAGGGTTTGATGTCCAATTGCTTAAAAACTCCATACTCCATTCTGCACCTTTGAGATAGGCCGGATTTCCTGTCTGTTTCCAGGCGTGATATAATATCCAGGCGTAGGCTCCGGCTGCTTCAGGCTCTTTTACGCCATTGGCATTGGGTTTCATTTGAGCAAAGTTCCAGGCTCTGTAATTCATGAAAGCTTGTTGCCAGGGTATATCACTTCCACCCATGGCTTTGACGGCTCCCAAAAATTGATCAGCAACACTGGTAAATTGAAATTCCTCATCACCACCCAGTCCAGGATATAAATCATACAATTGATAGAAATAAATATTAGGCATCATGTCGTACCACCAGTCATTTCCGCTATGTGAACCCGGATTATTTAAATAAATTAATTCACCATTTAGACTGAAAAAATCCTGGCTCATCAACACATAATTCTGATTGAATTGGTTGCTTTTGTCTATGCCGACGAGGGTAGCCCCGACGAGAGAGGGTAAAATATTGATGGCCTCTTTTCCCTGTGGATTGCTGGTGCCTACATATGTATGGAGACCATAGGCCGGGTTTTGTGGATAGTTTTGCCCGGAAGGCTGTAGGTTTATTAAAGGTAGATATTGTCCGATTTGTTGAATATTATAAACAAATGAGTCGTATTGAAGTGCCACTTCTGACCAGTTGCGCACATTAAATGGGGTGGGTTCGTTGGGCATTAATTCAATTCGATTGACATCGATCTGATCCACCTGGGCATAGACGCAACATGTTGTTGCAAATAATATAAAAATAATGTTATATAAATATTTTACCACGCTCCGTTTTAGGTATTATTAAGTTTTCATTTAATTAATATTAATAACCTGCATTTTGTGTCAGGGCAGGATTCAAATCAATTTCTGTTTGTGGAAGTGGAAATACTTCGTGTTTACCTGGTTGAAAATCTGGTAAGACGTCAGCGGCTATTCCCCATCGAACCAGATCAAAAAATCGATGCATTTCGAAACCAAGTTCAACCTGGCGTTCATGTCGAACGGCTGCCGTCATTTCAATCTTATCAGTCGTTGTAATTTGGGGTAATGCCGTCAGAGGATCATCTGCCTGTGCTCGTGCTCGTGCTCTTACTTCTTCCAGTGGACCCTGGGCTTGCGTAATCTGATCCATCTCTGTCAGTGCCTCAGCTTCCCACAGCAGTACTTCTGCATATCGGATAACTGTGTAATTGATATCACCGTCAGAAATCTGGGAAACTTCGGTAGTTGGTTGTAAGTATTTTTTAACACCAAATCCGGTAGAGGAAAAGGAAGTTTTAAAAGGTCTTCCAAAATAATCTTCATTATTCATGGCAACGGAAATTTTTCTGCGCGGATCACCTTCTTCAAAAGCAGCGACAAATTCCGCTGTTGCTTCACAAAACCCATAACCGTCGTCTTTTTTAGATCGCCACCATTGATTTAAAAAATTACCTACTCCTAATTCCAGATTGGCATGCTGAATTTCCCAAACAGATTCACTATTGTTTTGCAAACCTTTAGTAAAATTGTCTTGATAATCTGCCACGAGTGCATAAATTCCTAAATCCTTTACGCGTGAAATGTAAGTCAATGCCTGCGACCAGTTTTTTCCATAAATTGATGTTTTGGCGGCTAAGGCGTATGCGGCTCCTTTGGTGGCCCGACCTGTTTGACTGACCGGATATGTTTCCGGAAGCCAGACTGCTGCTTGATCACAATCTGCTATGATCTGCATATAAATCTCTGCTTTAGCTGTTCTCGGCACCTTTAATTCGTCCGGTGGAGTGACTCCGGTCAGCAAAGGGACGTCCCCAAAAACCTGAGTTAATAAAAAATAATAATGTGCTCGTAGAAAATGCGCCTCACCGATGATACGATTTTGCAATTCCAGATCCATTTCAATAGATGGCACTTCATCGATGACGGTATTGCATTGTGAAATACCATCATAATTCGTTTTCCAAAATTCATTAAATTCTTGCGTTCGGGGATTAAATGTAAATAAATCCAACTCTACAACTCCTGAACGTGAGCCGTCTCCGCCAGCTATGGCCTCATCTGAAGTGACCTGAGCAAATGCCCAGTAAAAGTTATTGTTGCCATTATTAAAAAGTAAGGGACCGTAAGCAGCATTGACGGCTTGTACAGCGTCATCTGCTGTTTGTAAAAAGGAGCCTGTATCTAATATTCCTAAGGGGTCCTTGTCCAATATATCAGAACATGACATAATTGCCATGAGGCCTATGGTGACAATTAATAATTTTGATTTCATATTTATTATTTTAAAAGGAAAAGCATAATTGGCTTTATCCTTAAATTTCTATTTTTCAAAAGTCCATCCGGATACCCGCCACAAAGGTCCGGGGGGCGGGAACGGTTCCCCAATCTATTCCGACAGCAAGGTCTGACGCGATGTTGACGCCCTGTGTATCATTGGTATTTGCCTGAATTTCCGGGTCAAGGCCGGAGTAAGAAGCAAATGTGAATGCATTTTGTATGGACATATAGAGTCGCATACTTCCAATTGCATCGGTCTTTATCAGATCTTTAAAATTATACCCGAGTGTGATGTTGCGTATTCTCAAATAAGATCCATCCTCCAACCATCGTGTAGATATTCTACGATTTCCATTACGGTCGTCAAGGCTTACTTTGGGAATATTCGTATTTGTATGTTCCGGAGTCCATCGATCCAATATTTGAGCGTATGAATTAAATCCCCGAGACTGAACTTCTGTGGCGAAACCTCCGTATAAAAAATAAACGTCATTACCTTGAATACCCTGGGTCAATACAGAAAGATCGAAATTGTTGTAGGTCAGATTAATATTTAATCCGTACATAAAATCCGGGAATGGATTGCCCAGATGATCGCGGTCTTTATCATCAATGATATTATCGCCATTGAGATCGGCAAATCTGACATCTCCCGGTCTGGTGTCGATTGTCTGAAAAGGACTGGCATCGACTTCTTCTTGCGTTTGAAAAAGGCCCTCCATTTTCCATACATAAAATGAACCAATCGGATAACCCACTTCTGTTCTTGTAATGGCCCCATCTGATAACCCGAAGCCTCCCAGGATCGGCTCGGTGTCAGCCAGTGAAACAACTTCATTGTGGACAGTGGCAATATTAGCACCTATGTTATAAGTGAATTTACCGACACGACCTTTAAATATTAGACCAACTTCCAATCCCTCGTTTTCGACTTCGCCGGCATTGACAAATGGCGGATTTTGAGAACCACCTGCTTGTGGTATCGGTATACGAACCAATACATCCTCTGTGTTTTTTTTGTAGTAATCGACAACCAGAGAAAGCCGATCATTGAGTAGACCCAATTCCAAACCATAATCGATTTGTGTTGTAGTTTCCCATCTTATATTGCTATTTCCTGTTTCCACTAGCCGGGCCCCGGTGACAATTTGATCACCAAAATCATATACCCGCTGTCCCGTTTCTACCAGGGAACTAAATGGATAAATGCCGATTTCCTGATTTCCAAGACGTCCCCAACTAGCTCTTAATTTTAAGGTAGAAATAAAGGCTGAATTTTCGAAGAAGGGCTCATTGGACACATTCCAGGCGGCTGATACGGATGGGAAATTGCCCCAACGATTATTATCACCAAATCGAGAAGATCCGTCACGACGGATAGAGGCATTGAATACATAGCGTCGGTCGAAACTAATACCGCCTTGTGCGAAATATGATAACAAAGCCCACTCGGTCTCAATACCAGCAGCACCCAGATCGCCGATTTCTGCGGCGACACTATTATTTATATAACGAAAGAGTGGATCAGTAATTGAAAAATTATTGGAAGAAGCTGATAAATAATTTGTTTTATTCTGAATGGCTTCCATGCCCAATAAGGCAGATACGTTTAACTTTTTGAAACTACGACGAAAATCCAGCGTATTATTCCATATTAAATTCTGATCAAAAACCCGACTCTCATTTAATGATGTTGGATCATAAATTGATTGTGACAAACGCTCTTTAAATAATTTTCCGTTTTCAAATAAAAAATCGGCACCTAGAGTTGTACGTAAATTCACGTCTTCCCACAAGGCTAATTCGACATAGACATTTCCAAACATGCGATGTCGTTTTATTGTCCAATCGGTTGCGTCGACAAATGCGAGTGGATTGGCATTTCCATCACCAAATAATGTAGGGTCTCCCAGTTCCGATGTTACATTTATATACGAACCATCGGCATAGCGGATTGGTACAACTGGTGCGGCAATCATGGTGTATCGGATGCCACTTAGTTCGTTTCCTGGTCCGAAACCATCACCAGAGGAGTTAATTACATTACGATCTGTAACGGAAAAAGAAACATTATTACCTATTTTAATCCTTTTATTTCCGGTTTCTCCATTGAAGCGCAATAAGTATTTTTTAAATCCCTGGCCACGGAAGACACCATCCTGATCCAAATATTCACCGAGGATAAAAAACCTACCGCTCTCGCCACCTCCCGTCGCACTGAGGGCATAGCGCTGGATAGGGGCTGAATTGAACAATTCTCCCATCCAGTCCGTGTCCGGTAATGTATCTAATCTGTCCAGGTCATACTCCGGAATTTGCCGGATCGGAATCCGCAATTCATTGGCGTTAGCTATCGCTTCGTTGCGGATTGTCATATATTCCCTGGCATTCAATAGTCTGGGTAAATTGTTTGCTTCCTGGACGCCGTATGAAGCGTCGAAAGTAAACAACGATTTTCCTGCTTTCCCCTTTTTAGTCGTGATGAGGACAACTCCATTGGCGGCTCTTGCACCGTAGATCGAAGCTGAGGCCCCGTCTTTCAGGACCTGGATAGATTCGATGTCATTTGTCGAAAACATGTTGATGTTGCCCGTGGTTGGCACACCGTCGATCACATAAAGTGGATTGTTATTGCCAATGGTACCAACACCTCGAATACGCACGGCGATGTCATCTCCCGGAGCCCCCGTCACTTGCGTGACCATGATACCGGGTGCCTGTCCTTGAAGCGCCTGATCGATGCCCAACACCACCAGCTTTTCTATTTCTGAGGATTTAATCGATGAAATGGCTGTAGCTACATCAGATTTGATTTCCGTCGTATAACCCGTCACGACGATTTCATCCAAAAATTTGGACTCTTCGTCCAAAACGATATTGAGGATGGTTCGTCCGGCAACATTTACTTGTTGATCTAGAAAACCAACATAGGAAAAAATAAGCTCAGCATTCGCCGGTACTGCCAGCGTGAATAATCCATCCAAATCAGTTACCGTACCTTTGGCAGTGCCCGATTCTAACACATTGACACCAATCATGGGTAAGTTATCGGCCGACGAAATAACTGTTCCGGATACGTTAATGACGTCCTGGGCAGTTAGTGAGGTGAAGCAAAAAATAAATAGAAAGAGTGAAAGCAACCGCAGTAGTGGCTTTACGGTTTTTTGAGGTCTAATTGTTAGATTTTTCAACGTATTAGATTTTACAAAATGAACAAGTGGGAGAACCTGTTTTGTAAATCTAATTCTAACTATGACGACTTTTTGATACTATTCCATGAAAGTATGATACAATTTTGAATAAAAAGTTGTAAATTAGAATATTCAGATTTGATCATGCAAATATACCACGAAATCACGCCATTATTGAAACAGGACGTATTTGTCATTCTGGATTCGTACAATAATGGCTTTGATTATCCTATTCACAATCATCCCGAATTCGAATTGAATCTGGTGTTAGATTGTTCCGGTGAGCGTATTGTTGGTAATTCGACCGAATCGTACACAGATCATGACCTGGTGCTACTCGGCCCCTATCTTTTTCATAAATGGGATGGGGATGGGACCCGGTCAGATGGGAATAGAGCGTCACGCGTGATAACCGTACAATTCCGCATGGAATCTTTTAATTCAATGTTTTTTCAAAAAAATCAGTTTATTAATATCAGGAGACTTTTAAACGATGTTTCCAGGGGGATTCAATTTTATGGAAGTACGTTTGAGACGGCGAAAGAAATGGTGAAAGAACTCACTATTGATAAAGGTTTTCAGAGTATTGTTAATTTTCTTGATTTATTACAGTTTCTTTCTTGCTCCAAAGAAATAAATTTTTTAGCGAGTGAAGGATTTAATCGTCAGTCTAATCCTTCGATGGGTAAACGGATCCAGATAGCCAATCGATATATTCTTAAAAATTTCCAAAACCATCACATAAAAATTGGCGATGTTGCGGGTCTTGTCAATATGAGTATTTCCAATTTCAGTCATTTTTTTAAAAGATATACGAATAAATCTTTCCAGCAATTTTTGATTGATGTCCGGTTAGGTAATGCGTGTAAATTATTGCTTGATACAGATCAAAATATCAAACAAATATCTTATCAATCAGGCTTTAATAATATGGCGAATTTTAACAGGTTGTTCAAAAAATACAGAGGATGTACTCCATTCGAATTTCGTCACTCTTTGAATGGGAGATCATTTGATTGGAAGCGACAAATAACACCGGGGCAGTTTGTACCTTCCAGGGCGATGGTCGCCACAGATGCCAAACCCGCCAATTATACATCAACCAAGGTATTGCATATCTAAGAAATATGATTTTGACGAATTGGATTAACTAAACTGTCGGAGCAAATTCAAACCAAATATTTAATCCATTTCAAGGTCCACAAATCTCTTGTAGAATTTCAAGCGTTGATCCCAGCGACAATTCGAATCCTTCTATGAGTACAGCAGATTCCTGAAATTTCATAATGACATCCCGATCACTGGTGAGCAATCCGCGAATCGTCGCATCGTCAACCTTGTATTCGCCCTCCGGTAATAAGGGCGCATAAGCCGCATAGCCCAGTGGGCATGTCACGCCGATAATCTGCCCGCGAATTTCACCACCGGTATAAGACGTTGAGTGAATATTGGCATATAAACCATCACTCAATAAAGCAGCCGTCTGCGAGCCACTAAGTGTAGCGGATCCGTAAAATCCGATCGAATCCGTTCCGTAATCCGTAATCGTCAATGGAAAAACAATGCCACCGTTTGATCCGGCCGGCGCCATATGAACATGTGCTGCGGTGACATTACCAATTAATTCATCAAATACCCCTGAAACATTTATTACCTGGCTGGTGGAATCAAATGTTGCAATTCCATAACCTGTCGCAGTAGAAGGCGTTGACGCCTGACTACCATCAAGAATGATTGTAAAAATAAAATCTGTGGGCGGTGTGCTAATTCGATAAATAATTCCGGAATTAAGTTCTGCTATAAATAGTCGTTTTTGGAAGTCTTCCCCAAACGTAGAAAAACTAAAAGAAGAAGAGGGATAAAGCGTATCAGCTTCAAAATTATTCAGATCGAGCACAGCAATAAATCCGGTACAATAATCTGCATAAAAATAATGGCCATGCAAAGACGGCATATCTGTACCTCGATAGACAAGACCACCGGTAATTGAACCATGGCATCCGGGACCGGGTAAATGTGGATATTCATAAATAGGTGGAATATCATTGATCGATTCGCAAGATGTATCCGAACTAAATGGATGAGTTCCTTCATAGCATCGCCAGCCATAATTTGGATCGACAACTCCGGTCGCGTCAAGTTTGCTGATTTCCTCCCAGGCATTCTGGCCAACATCACCCACAAAAAGAGCATCCGAGATTTCGTCAAAATCAAAGCGCCATGGATTGCGTAGGCCGTACGCCCATATTTCATCAAGTGCTCCCGTGGAGTCGACAAATGGGTTGTTAGGTGGAATGCCATAGGGAAGGCCGGCATCTACATCAATGCGTAAAATCTTGCCCAGATAGGTTGATAGGTCTTGTCCATTGTTTAGCGGATCTCCTGAACTGCCCCCATCACCTGATCCAATATACAGATATCCGTTAGGGCCAAATTGCAGGTCACCGCCATTGTGATTAGTAAATGGTTGCGCAAATGAGAGCAGGATTTCTTCTGAACTGGCCGATGCAGAATCCATGGAGTTTACTTCAAATCTCGAAATATATGTTGAAACACCGGTCCCCGTATAATTACAATAAATATAATTTGAATCCGGAAAATTGGGGTGAAATGCAAGACCGAGTAAACCGCGTTCTCCGGTATTTGAAATGACGCGATCTGTAATATCCAAATAAGGAATACTCGCGATTACTCCATTTTCATCGACCTTTTGAATTCGGCCCGGGCGTTCGGCAACATAAATATCAGTTCCACCTGCATGGACAATATCTAATGGTTTATCCAGCCCTGTGGCAAATTCCGTTAACAGGATTTGTGTTTGTGAAATTGCAATACACTGAATATGTAGAAATACTATTGTAATGGAGAAAATTAATCCTTTCATTTTTATGAGTTTGTGATTAGCAATAATTATCAAGCATATCCTGATACTACTTCATCGTTGTAATAATGAAATTAAAATGGTGTTATGCCATAGGTACAAGTTGCATCGATATCAAACAGAAACAGTGTTAGATTCGGTGGTTACAATTTAAGTATAATATTGGAAAGGAAAATGAAAAACAAGTGTCCACACCTGACTTCTTTGTGGAGGTCGGTAGCGGACGTAAAATATCGTATTAATAGGCGCACAATATTTCGCTCTATTTCGTGCTATTATTGCTGTATGACTTATAAAACCTAACTTTTGGAAATGGTGAGTTAGAAAGTAAAAGAAAGGAATAGTAGAAAATACTGTACCACAATCTGTACCACAAGATGAAAATTGTGTATTTTTGAGTAAACGATTACGAACATGAAAACGACCTTTCGACTTGCTCGACCGCAAAACCAAGTATCTACTGTTATCTACTTGGACATCAACCACCGGAATCAGAGAACACGATTTTACACTGAGGTATCAATTTTGCCGAAATACTGGCATCAGGATACACAAAAGACAAAAGGTAACAGATCTGAATATGAGAATGATCTAAGTTTAAAAGGTGCGCATGAGAATATCAATGCTAAACTCAGTCAATATAAAATTGATGTGAATAACTATATCAGAACGTGTGAGGTCAAAGGCGAAAACATCACATCTAAAGGCCTCCAAAGTTATCTGAATGGTCTTTATAAGGTTGAGCAGTCAAACGAGGAGAAAACACCGTTTCTAACTGAATACATGGAGAATACCTACATTCCAAAACTAAAGAGCGGGGAAATTACATATCTGAAAAACAACCAGCGGCTAAAGTTCAGACCTTCGACAATCAAAGTCAAACATCAGTCATTAAATGCCTTCAACGAGTACGAGAAAAAAAACGGCAAAATTCGATTTGATGACATTGACATGAAATTTTATCACAAGTTTGTCAGTTGGCACGAGAAGAGAAAATTAAAGATCAACTACATCGGCAAACTTGTAAAGGAGCTAAAAGTAATATTGAGGCAGGCGTACAAGGAAGGCCAACACTCGAATAAAATAGCCGATAATAAAGACTTTGCTACTTTCAAAGAAGATGTACCAGCGATTTATTTGACACAAAAGGAACTAAACAGCCTCCAGGCCTTAAAATTATCAGAACGCGCCGCGCTGCATAGAGATATGTTCCTTGTCGGATGTTATACAGCGTTACGTTTTAGTGATTATTCGAGACTAACAGCGGATCATATTAAAGAGCGAGACGGAAGTAAACAAATTGAGATAATTACACAAAAAACGAGCGAACCAGTCTATGTACCAATACACCCGAACATCTTACCCATACTAACAAACCCGGATTTTTTTGATCGTGGCATCGTGTACGCTCACCACTTCAATGAGTCAATAAAGGACATTTGCGAATCGGCCAAAATAACCGAAATGATCGAAGTAATACGGATCATAGGAGGCCTTACAAAGATTAAAAATGTACCTAAATGCAAACTTGTAACCAGCCATACGGCACGTCGAACCGGGGCGACCCTTATGTATCTTGCTGGCATTCCATCACTGGCAATTATGCAGTTTACATCGCATAAAACAGAATCGGCCTTTCTAAAATACATACGTGAAACGAAAAAAGAAACCGCACGCCGTTTGGCATCACATGAGTTTTTCAGGCCTTCGTTAAGTGTGGTTAAATGATCTTTTTTGAGTTCGCCATGGTTCATTGGAACAATAAACTCAGCGTTAACGGCCTAAAAAGGACCGCAAATGCTATTTTAGATACTTATTAAACGATTACGAACATGGACGAACAGAAAAAGAAAACCTGGAATCTAACCGATAAGGAACTAAACGATATTTTCGAATCGGTTTATTTTGAAAAAGAAAGAAATTGGAAAGGAGAATCAGTATATGCGAGATTAGACGGAATTAAAGACTGGATAATTGAATTAGAAAATTTTTATCCTTTGCCAGATAGACCCGAAAAAGTTAATTATGAATTGTATCTACTTAAAATAGCTAAAGAAGAGTTGGAATCCTTAGTTGAACACGAGAACGATTTATTAACTGAACAACTTGGTAAAATTGAAAGTGAAAAAGTAATCGACTCTAAAGAATTGAAGTCAGTTTCTCATAAGATTCTATTACTGGAAACTCTAAAAATATTTGACCATCTCGAAACAGACCCTGCGCTCAATGGATACAATCATAAAAAAAACATTGTAACCCTTTTACATGGTCTTTTAGGTGGTAACCGCTCAACCATTAGCAGGGCCTACAGTCACTTGAAGTACGAACGCGAGAGACGTAATGAAATTGTCAATAGTAAATCAGCACGAATTGTAAATGACATATTAGAAAAGGCCGGTTTAGAAATTAGAGTGAACGAAGATTAATACTATTTGACAGTAATTCCTATATTTTGGGGAATCCCCACTTTTATCCCCACTTGTGATTGACAAATATTTGTCATGAATCTAACATTAAACTGATCATGACAGTCATTCACGCAATCACACCAGACGAATTAAATCAATCTATTGAGGTTGCAACCAGCGACCTAAGAGATCAAATTTCAGCTCTTCACGAACGGCTCGACCAACTCAAAAAGGCTAAAGCCCCGAACGAGTACATGACCGTAAACCAAACAGCCGAACACATCGGTGTAACACCTTTCACGATTAGGACATACACCAAAAAAGGAATATTGACGCGCTATATGTTAGGTAATAGTATCAGGTACAAACGGCGCGAAGTTGACGCGGCAATGATACAAATGGTCACGGCCAAACAGCGTTAAGATGAAACGATTACGCACACCGATAACGGCGCGTTACATCCTGAATCATAAGGCGGCTCGACCCAACACATACAACCAGCAAGGCAATGAATTGAGTCACCTACCTTATTTCATTGTGGATCACACCAAAAGACCGGACATCCGTAAAAGGTCACCATACATGGTCGAATCATTCAAGGATGATAAACGGTCATTTTTTGCCGGACTCATGCCAATTAAAAAGAATCTGTATGTGAGTGACTTTGGTCGAAGTTTGTACGCGTTCAGAAAGGACGGTGACACTATCACTGTATTCGTTTGGTTGAATTACTTACCGCGAACAATTAGACAGCGCAAAAAAATTGTACTTGAATTTTTAAAAAGAAAAAACCCCCCACAGCGACCCGTGAGAGGTTAACGATTACGTCACATTAGACGCAATCCAAAGATACAGAATTGATTGATTACTTCAATATATCGGCAAATGAACCAGTGAGTAAAAAATATCTCATTAGCCAAAACAGCCATGATAAAAAAGTTCGACAAGGCCGAACGTATGAATACGAAATTTACAATCTATTAGGCCTGAAATTACGTGACTATGGTAATTGGTTCGAGTTATCAGGATCACTTCAAAAATTCCGCAATCTTGCCTTTACCGATGACGCAAACAATCATACACAATTCGATAATATACAAGTTTGTGAGGCTATCATACTTATTTGCGGCCTCCTTAGCGTACCAGCCGAACGACTTAAATTAAGAGGCTATGAGTACGCATTTAATTTACACTCTTCATTTGATCCAGCGCAAACGATAAAATCAAATTTCATTTGTCACCGAAATAACTTTTACCCTTTCGTTACGTCATACGGCCTTAATGGTAGAATTAAGTCTTACAAATTTGACAATTTCGTGCTAAAATTCTACGACAAAGGCAAACATCAGTATCAAAAAGAAAATATATTCAGGATTGAGCACAAAGTAATTAAGTCGCGCAAACATCCTCATGTTAACTTTCTGAGCGACTTTCTGTACTTGGACAACTGGCAGTTATTCAAAAAAAAGTTAACCGATAGCGTTAATGATATGATAATTGTCGATGAACCAGACGAAACTCTAAAGGAATACAACCCGAAATACTGGGAGAACTTGACGGATAAAAAGGACCGCCGGAAATTCAAAAAGAACTTTGATGGACTGCCCACATCTCGTATAAAAAGTGAAATTCTATCATTAATTGATACCACATTTCACAAGTTAATATGTCACGATGTCACACCGCGCACATTCGATCAATTATACGATCAAATGTCACGATGTCATACTATATATATGTGCTATCGTGACAATCAGAACCAAGAACCCGAAAAAAGAGAAAGAACAAAAACGCGCAAATGTGTAGTAACTGGAATTGATATAAGTCATCAAAACAAAAAGTCAAAATTTGTGAGTGCTCGAACGGTTGAAAAATTAGATATAGAGACGTTTGAAAATTTGGTCAAACAGTATTTGCCTTTAAAATCTTATAATTTGTCAAAGGACATCAAGTATAATCGGATCGCTCACAACATCCGTAACCAGTTCCACAACCCCAAACAGCGACCGCGCCGAATGCGTGCAGCTGGACAACTGATCCTATTTTAGAGGGTATCCGTCCGAGCAACTACCCCAATGTTTTTTCGAACCTGAGGTTGCAAGGCAATAGGTCAGATAGCTTATTGACGGGGTAGTCTGGGAGCTTATCCAATACGGCGAACAAATATTTGTATGGATTGAGATCATTCAATTTACAGCTTCCGACGAGTGAGTAGATCATGGCGGCATTCTTGGCACCTTGATGACTTCCTGCGAATAAATAATTTTTGCGCCCTAAGGCCAATGGGCGAATCATGTTTTCGATTTTATTATTATCGATATGCAAACCACCATGTCCGAGGTACTTGGTTAATCGATTCCATCGTACCAAGGAATAATGTATTGCTTTTCCGATGGGGCTTTTGGGCAAGACTTCTTTTTGAGCTTGCTTTAAATATTGATGTAAATTATCTAATGTAGGTCGAGCTAGTTGTTGCCTTGCTTGTTTGGTTTTTTCCCAATCATATTGTTGTTCTTTTATCTGCCGCTCGATTTGATAGACAACTTGGAGTTGTGCCAATACATGACTCGCTCGTTGTTTATCGCTATCGAGTGCTTGTTCGAAATATCGCCGTGCGTGTGCCATGCACCCGATCAGTTTAACACCTGGTTTTTTACCATAATTTTCATAAACGGCATAGCCGTCTGTCTGTAAATATCCTTGGAATTTTTCGAGGATATGTTTTGGCCCATCTCGACCTCGTCCTTTTTGATAATCAAACAAAACTAAATTTTGGTCGCCCGTTAAATATACCCACTGATATCCTCGGTGTGATTTACCTTTTTTTGTTTTATCCAATACCTGGATGGGTGACTCATCCGCCTGTAAATAATCGTATTGTTTTATTTCTTTTACCAGTTCGTTATATAAGGGCTCTAATAAACCACACACGTTGCTTACCCAGTCGCTCATTGTTGAGCTGGCCAATACGACTCCTTCTCGTTTGTATTGTTGTGCTTGACGATATAAAGGAAGATGATCGGCGTATTTTTTTACGAGCATATCGGCGAGCAGTGACTCGTGTGCGATACTTTTTGGAATAGCTCGTGATGGTAATTCGCCAATCAGTACGCCATCACCTTTTGGTGCTTCATATTTATAGCGTATGTATTGTAAAACGAATGTTGTTCCAGGTTGACGGCATAGAACTTCGGTGATTTCCTCGCCGATGCGTTTTAATCCCGATACATCGCAATCCGGCTCAATAATATGTTGTACACGTGGAAGGTGTTCGGGTAGTGGATTGCGACCTGGGTGCTTTTTCTTTTTTCGTTTATAGGTAATTGTTTCCTGTTTCGGATCTGTAGAAGCAACAGATGGTTGCTCTTGTTCAAAAGGAAGCGATAATTGATTATCCGGTGAAGTGAATTTCTCAGATTTATTGCCAAATACCATCCGTTCGAGTTTCGCAAGACGGGTTTTTAAAATGATATTCTCATTTTCTAACTCTTTATTTTTGGCTAATAAATCCTTTTTTGTCACCCCACAAAGTTGGCAACATATATGTATTTAGAATAAAAAAGAGTCGCTTATTTACTCACATTTTGTCATTAATTCTACGACATAATTCGTGTTTTTTATCAGTACTGATGTTCGAAGTGAATAACTATGCTCTTTGTTGTGGAAAACGATATCTTTTTCTGCGTTTTATTGAATCGAGCTTTACTCCCTCCAATATCATCACTAATTCCTCCCATTTGAGTTGATTGTTATTTAATCTGGGAAGTTCAAACGTTCCAGCCTCCAGTGATTTATAATAAACCACAAAGCCACAGCGATCCCATACCAGTAGCTTCATCTTATCCCTGTTTCGATTGATAAAAATATATACACTCCCATCTGTTGGTTCGCGTTTAAAATATTCGCGCACCAGGTTGCCCAACCCATAATGGCCCTTACGCATATCCGTTGGATCTGAATACAAATAATAATCCAGTGACGAAGAAAAACTAATCACCGACTTAAACTAGACTGGAAGTTCGATTAATGTGCCGTCTGGATATGATATGCGCATATGACGCACCGCCTCACCCTTCGTTTTGGGTGCTTCGACTTCAAGCTCAACGAATTTGCCAGCTACGACGGTCTTCTTTGTTGGTTGTTTCGATTTCCGGTATTTCGTAAGCCAATAGGTGAACGTATGCGGCACAAGATCCATCTCTACACAAAATTGCTTTTGTGTCATCTCGCTATCCTCATATAACTCCATCAACGGAAACATCGTTGACGCATCTAATCGCCCTTGTTTTGTTTTCTTTGTCATCGTTTCTAATTTTGGCAAAGGTTAAACGATAAGATCAACTAGACAAGATGGCGTTGGTCGGACGGATACTTTAGAGGGAGGTCTGAACTGCAATCCAATGGCGTACATTCATTCGATGGAATAATGTACATTTGATTGGAATGGCCCGACTGGAGTAACATTCAAAATTGACATGATATGAAATATTTGTTTTTTTTAACATTGATGGCACTGGCTGTCAGTTGTCATGCACAGGTCTATGGTGTTTCAATATCCTATTCATCTGGTAAAGCGTTTGGTGGTGATTTGTTTTACGGCAAGAATGATAGTAGGTTTCATCTCGGCTTATCTCATCAATTTAATGGACAAAAGAATGAAGTCGTTGAAGAGCGAGAATCTAACTATGGCTTAACCAAAATCGAAGATGGAGATTTTTTTTGGTCAATTGACCTAGGCTACAGCAGAATCATTGCTGATAAATGGACGCTTCATACAGAATTAAGTATAGGAAGAAAAAAAAGTTTTACCAGCTATGAAGACAGTAGATTTAGTGACGGTGGTTATTCTCTGATAACAGATTCCGAAACAAAGGTAGGTGGAGGACTAAATGTCGGATACCTTGTAGGCAGAAATATCGAAACCTTTATAGGTTACCATAGTATGAAAAAGATAAATTTTGGAATAAGAGTAGTTTTTTGGGGCCAATGAGATTAAAGAACATTGTCGCACTCAAATCAAAAAATTAGCAATTCGATTGAAATAGAATAGTAGTAATTTAAAACATAGAATTATGGCAGGCTACAAAAAGAATCTTCGTTTAGTCCTTGATCACCTTGAAACTGATGAAACCATTAAGTATTCTGTTGCAGGTGCATATGAAACCGACATTTTGGGATCGGATAGCATCAGAAATGGCATCCTTGTTGCAACGGATCGTCGAATTGTATTTTTTGCAAAAAAGATGTTTGGCCATGACTTCGAGTCATTCCCTTTTTCATCAATATCATCAATGCAGACATCAAAAGGACTAATGGGTAAAGGATTATCATTTCACGCATCAGGAAATAGTGTGAAGATGAAATATATCAATGCAGGCCAATACGATCAATTCTATACTTATGTCACTGGTCAGATTGGAACAACGCCGGATTCAGCTACCACTACTGTGGATGTTGCTGATCAAATCAAAAAATTAGCAGATCTCAGAGATCAAGGAATTTTGACTGATGATGAGTTTCAGACTAAGAAAACCGACCTCCTTCGTAGAATGTGACTTCACATATCATCAAGTGTCTGAATCTAAGGAGTGGTAAAATAGTTGCGCCTCAACAGCGGATCGGAGCGGGCATAACATCCGTAATGAGTTTCACAATCCTAAACAGCAACCGCGTCGAATGAGAGCTGCAGGACAATTGAAAATGTCAATAACGGCGTAAAATTGGTATGAACAGTTCAATTTTATTCTGCGATATGTTACAAACTTTTTGCAGATAACAGGCGTATAACAGGTATCTACTAACTTTGTCAAATGTTCGGACAGGATCAAGACCCAGGAACCGGAAGAAACACACAATTCAAAAAAGGCCAAAGTGGAAACCCTAAAGGCCGCCCAAAATCCTACAAGTATTTATTTGATGAGGTCATTACAGATGATGACCGCCGCGCTATGATAATGGTACTTAAAGAAAAGGCCTTAAAAGGCGACATTAAGGCCTTCCAGGTCATCATGGATCGAACGGACGGTAAACCGACCCAAGCTGTTAAAATGAATCAAAGTCAACCACTTATGCCCATTACAATATTGAATCCACTAAGAGACGAGGAAGAAAGAAAGATTAAAAGGTGTGACATTGAAAGTTGAAAACCCCAACTTTGTACTTTTACAAAAAATTACTTTTGCCATGAAAAAATTAAAACTTCTACTTGTATTTTCCCTTCTTTCTTTTTGTACTACGTTCGCTCAACTGATCGTTGACGGCGTAAACGTCAATGAGCAAGCGCACGTTAATGTGCTTCGTATGTCAGTGGCACAGAAATTTATGTCCGGCAAGGTCAATATTTTTATCAATTACGGACAATCTTCAAAAGGAATTGCCAAGCTCGGCTCGGTTATTCGTGGTGAAGACGGTAAGCCTCGAACATTCGATTCAGCAATTGCGGCCTGGAATTATATCGAGTCGAAAGGTTGGGAATACCTTGATTCTTATTACGAATCATTCGGCTCAGGAACAGGCGTTCATCACTATCACTTCAGGAGAAAGAAGGAATAAGAGTTTAAACTCTCTTAAAAACTAAGAAGAACGACGGCTCAGTATAAAAAAAGTAGGTCATTCAAGGCCGCAATTCTGTCCACCGCTCTCAATGCCCCAATAAAGTTAAAACTTTTTGTAACAGTTGCCCCCCCTATGTTTTTTATACTATGTTGGGCACAGTATTTTCTTTTTTTTCTTCAACCTCGATTACTTCTACTAGCAGAACATTATTTTTCATTTGTTCGATTAAAGAGTCTCCTTTAGAAGATGTCTCATAAAAAGGATTCTCTAATCCTGTTGTATCGAACTTAGCTGAGGTCATTGTAAATCCTGTCTGTGATGAGTTGCTCATGGGTCAAATTTAATCTATTTTTGGTAAATCTTCTCGTCTCCACCCTTCAAACGTTCTATTGTCCTGAATTAGTTTCTGCTGCTGGTTTCCTTGCTGAACCATTTGTTTGTTGATTGTACCTTCACTCAAGAAAACGTCAGTTCCATATTCCGGACTCTCAATTATGGCACGTCTAAGTTGATATTGCGCCTGATTTTGATTACCCAATTGAACATTAGGATCAAACGGAGAACGCAGCTCTAATTCAGTTTCAATATCGTCATAAATCTCTTTAATTAGACAGTATAAGTCCATATCGGGTTTTTCTATTTCTAACCCCAAAATTCTAGCTTCTTTTCTGTGAATCGTATAATCATGTGATCCACTTTCTGAGCATAAGAACTTGATAATACTCTTCTTGTTTTCTTTTGAAATATCTTGGTGTTCCAAGAGTTTTTCAGCTAACATCTGAATTTGAGATTTTGATTTGTATACCTGCCCAAGTGTTAAAGGATGTATATGTTTTGAGAGATCGATTAGAATTTTCGCAAGCGATTCTTGATCAGTTATTTTTAATTCTGTTTTGGCTAATTGTAGATAAGCATCAACAAATTCAACACTCACAGGAACCTTGGCATTCGGGCTATTTGTGCCTGGTACAGATGGATTTAGTGGACCATTTACACTTGGGTCAATTGGCCCAAGTGTAGCCTGTTTGGTCATTACTATTCTATTTGCACCTAATGAAATTAGGGTTCCGGCACTATGGCAATTAAACGGAACTATAACTTCAAAGTCTTTGCAAAAGTTACGGATCAAATTGACTAATGTCCAAGCGGCTAATGTATTACCACCCCTTGTATACAAGTACAAGGTGATTTTATCAACATCGCCTATTCGATCAAGATGTTCAGTAAAGGGACTTAGAATGTCAGAAGCAATTTGAGTTCCTAGATTTGGTCTGTCACTGGTCACGTAGACGAGAAGTTTTGACTTCCTATTTTCTTCTAGTGCCTTGTAGTTTTCTAATCGTTTTTTGTCCATGGTTTTCCTTTTTATATTGTGCCCAGCGTCAATGCATGTAGCGTCTCATCGCTTGTTGCGCCTGCGGCACGATGAGATGATGTTATGCCTAATGTTAGTGGTCGTTAATTTATATTTCAATAGATTCAAATGCTCTATCTACGATTCGTCTTATTAATTTTCTGGCTGAATCCACATCGCTTGTGTAAACAAACCTTAAAGCACCATTATCAATATCTATATAACTAATTTTTAAGAAACTTTCAATGTTCTCTATTAATTTCACTCTGGTATCTTGTTTTAATTCCAAAGAGTCATTCTTGCTCAAATCAGTCGATTCGAGTGCCTTTTCTAAAATCTTTGCTTGATAGTTGGCCAGTCCATTTATATAATTTCTATCATTCAGCGTTATGTATTTGATACCTCGTATCCAAGCATCAGAATAAGCAACAAAGTCATTCAACAATTCCTTAATAAATTCATTATCAACTCTAAATAAATCATCCTGCACTTCCCGATTATACGGCTTAAGATTATATTTATCCAAACCTATATTAATATTAGGTGTTCGATATTCAATGAAGACTTTATTGTTTTTGTCATCATGCTTAAATAGTAGAATAAATGTATGACCCTCCATTCTTTTTGGATGATATTCTGCGTAAGGGAGGCTACTTTCTTTATGATTTTCCTTAAACACTACATTAGTCATTTCATTTGACCAACCCCATAGCCCACCTTCGAGCCGACCTTTTAAAAGTTCTCTGTCCATAATATTATATTTATTTGTTTATACGTTTTCTGCGTATCCCAATATCTACACATTAGTATGTTTGTAATATGATTAAACCTATCGTATTGTACTTTCACTCAGCTTAACCAGTTAGTTTGAAAACATGATTCTGGCTAACGGCTCAATTTTTCGTTGAATTTCAAGTGTTTATATATTGCATATTTAACATAATTAGTCCAAATCGTTAGCAAAGGAAATTCATTTGCCGAGGAAAAATTGTTAATTTCTATCTCAATTTTGGTCGGTCGAATCTGGTGAATGACCACTAACATACTTGTATTCTCCAATTTACCGTTTTTTGTCATGGTTTTCATCAATCTCGGTGCACTATTGCTTTATCCGAAGGAGTCACTAACCCAACTAAAATTACAAAAGACAGAATTGGCATGAAAGGAATCTGAAAAAAGGGGGTTGTCATTAAACGTGGATTGTAAACTTGATCTGATACCGACAAAACCCGTCAAACAAAGTTGTATCAATATGATCGTTTTCAAGCACGATCTGTACCACGATCTGTGCCACAAGGCACAAAATCGAAAATATCTTAATGCATAACTTATTGAAAATGAAAAACAAGTGCCCACACCTGACCTCTTTGTGGAGGTCGGTAGCGGATTTGAACCGCTGTACGAGCTTTTGCAGAGCCCTGCCTAACCACTCGGCCAACCGACCTTTAATTGCAGGTGTGGAGCACTTGCGTTTTTTGACGTCAAACCTCTAACGCCGCTTGTTGAGCAGCCTAAGCCAGCGCATATAAACATCGCTTGCTTAGAAAGCTGGCCAAAGATAGTATATTTCTATTTTTGTGAGGTGATAAGAGGAATCATCATTGGTATTATCTTTTGCCTCATATAATTAGTGTCGTGCAAATCTGACAGAAAGGGTGACAATGCTGCATCAGAGACTTATCAGGTCGTAACCCCTTCTGCAGATCACCAACCTTATCAAGTGGCTTTTTTGATCATGGATGGCGTCTACAACACTGAATTGACGGCTCCGTATGACATTTTTCATCACACTGTTTTTCGGAAAGGAATCAGACCTATGCATGTGTTCACTGTGGCTTCGACAAGCGGGGCTGTTACCTCATTTGAGGGACTGAAACTGTTACCCGATTACAATTATCTGACAGACGACTTGCCCGAGATTGACATTCTGGAGGTTCCAAGTGCCGAACATCATTTGGACACGGATCTCGAAAATGTTGCGATGTTGGAATTTGTCCGTAAGACGGCCCAGGGAGCTGAGTTCATTACCTCTCATTGTGATGGTGCATTTGTCCTCGCAAAAAGCGGCATCCTGGATGGCCATTCTTCCACCACTTTCCCATCAGATATCGATGACTATAAGAAGATGTTTCCTCAACTCAATGTTGTCGATAGTGTTCTTTTCGTTCATGATGGAAAATTTATTACATCAGCTGGAGGAGCCAAGTCCTTTGAGGCCGCGCTCTATTTATGTGAACACCTCTATGGAAAAGAGATCGCCCAACAACTGGCTGCCGGTCTGGTTATTGACTGGGATTTAAAAACTGTTCCGCATTACTTAGTGCCGAAAGAATAGTACCGAGTTAGTAGTACCGAGTCAAGCAGTAGATAGTAGGTAGTGGACAGTAGACAGTGACGTGCACGCCGTCCTACTTTCTTACTATCTCACGCTCTCACGCTCTCACGCTCTCAAGTTCTCACATTCTCACCTGCTCAGTAGCTCACTCGCTCATCTGCTCACTCGCTCATCTGCTGATCCGCTGATCCGCTGACCTTAGTCACAACATGTCAGCACATCGTTATTCACCGTGCCTTCATGGAAGTTAAGATTGATATCATCCATAAGATCAAGGAGGCCGACAGGTTCTACCACACACCCACCATAAACATCATTGGCCAATGCAATAACATCACTCACCGTCATACCACTGAACGGTCCATCTACAACGATTAGACAATCAAAATCAACATTGATCCTTGAATTTAGAATCAAGGTGATCAATTGATTTCTGAAGACATCGTCATGTCCTCCACCCGGATCGAGGTTATATATGTCTTCTGGTGTGTTGTAGGTTGTCACAGTGCCTGCAAGGCAACCGATTTCGACAGGTCCTAAATTGTTCCAATTGGCAATGAGAAATGCCTGACCTACCGGAGATGCCAGGTAAAAGCCCTGACTATATGTCGTGTAATCTCCCGGTTGAATGTCACAGGGGCTGATGACTTCCAGGCAAACGCCAGGTTGTGCACCTGTGTATGCGGTACACTGCGGTCCACCTGAGACAACTGCTCGAAATTTATAAGCACAATCGCCAATTAAGGTGGGAACAAAGTCATAGGTGATATCCGGAACGGCAGCGCTCGCAGCTGTCATACCAACAACCTGTATCCAAGTTCCGGAGCCTACAGGTACTTCTTCCTGCAGTTGTCCTGATCCGCACGTTCCAAATTCCAGATTTACAGTGACAGTTTGGTTGGCAATTGCAGGATCGGGATCAAATGTGATGACCGGTTCCTCATTGGCGCGTGTATTTGCTGGTGTATCAGACCATTGGTCAAATTCTTCTTGCTGACATCCTATGAATGCAAGTCCAATGCACAGGATTCCCGCTAGGATTAGATTTAGATTTTTCATCATTTTTTGATTTTTTTAGGTAACAAAATGGAACGATCTACCCCCTTGTATTCTTCTACTTTATTAAAGTGGTTTCAGAGAAAAGAGATACATAATTCTGCGATTCGAATATACTCATTATTTGGTTGTCATGTCTGATTTCTTTTTTGCAATACGGACGTATTTCAATTACATGGCAGAGAGAAGTAAACTGCAGGTTTTCGTGGCAGATTGAAAAAATGCCATCTCACGCTCTCACGCTCTCACGCTCTCATATTCTCACATTCTCACCCATCTCCTACGCATTCTCATTTACCACCTCGGCGACCTGGAAGCCGGTTTACCTTGCTTGCATAATCATTCACCAAAAAAGAAGAAATTATGAAAGCTATCATCATGCAACTAATGGCATTATTACTTTCTTGCGGAAGTATCCTCGCCAATCCCATAGACACCACAAAAGCCACCACCGACACATTTGGATATGAACGGCACACAGGAGAGTCTCTGATTGTCCATGCCATCGATGGTTTAAAACTCCGCCTTGAACCTTCATTTCAATCGCGGGTCATTACCGTACTGGATTATGGTGAAGTCCTCACGCAATTGGGCGAAGTCCCGGGAAGCGAATTGTTTTCTGTTGGTTATACGACCGGAAAATGGATTCATGTCGATATGAACGGATTGGACGGGTATGTATTTGATGGATTTGTATCGTCATTACCAATTCCGGAAGTTCTTCCACATACAGAGTACTTAATTGCTGTTCTGGAACAATACGCAAACTTAAATTTTAATTTATTGTCCACAGATACTATAGCACGAAGTAGTGAAATGGATGAACGTTTTCATGTCAAATATCGATTCAATTTCGAGGATAATATTCGCATGCAACACGATTCTTATTGGGAATACGAATCCGTAAAATTAGAATTCCCCAATATTCGCATCATGGATGCCTATTTATTGGTGAAGGCATTACTAATTGTGAGTGACCTAAAATCATTATACGGTGAAGGACTCATTTTTAAAGTGAATGAGGGAGGAGAAATATATGAAATATCAGATCGATATAGGGAAGATATTATAATTAAACAGCATGCGGGTAATTCCGTGAGTATAGAATTTAAAACCTATGTCGGCTGCTAAAAAAATTGCCTTGTAAACGTATGAGGCACACAGTGAGAGGGACTGTTGATCGGCGCGTCGGAGAAATTCGGCGTGCTTTTTTGCGTAGTACCGAGTTGCTAGTACCGAGTTGCGAGACAATTGGATTATTAACACCTCCATCGCCTATATCTTCAAAGTTACGCAGTAAATTATGCGGCTAGTTCTAAAAGAATATCTAAATCGTAATTCTGCATTATTTTTATTTAGTGCATTTTAGAAGGCCTCCAATTATTTTAGAAATTTCTAAACTCAACGATAAAACTTGGTTAGCATCTTCCGCCTGAATAACTTTTATACGTTTGCCCAGATAAGTCATTGATGCAACTTCGCTGCATGAACCTGAAGCGTAGAATAAAAACTGGTGAAATTGTTTTTTTTGATTTACGATCAAAGCCTTCGGCAATATTATTGGATATGGAAACAACGGCTCTTTGGTATTGGGACTTGAAACCATAGTCGTTCATTGAATCGGTCAGCTGATATATAACTACAGCCAGGTCCTGGGCTTTCTGCCAGGCAATAAGTTCTTCAAACCTATTTATTTTCATAAGTATAAGAATTCAGTTTCTTATAAGTGTCATCAACTTGAAGAACTTACCCATCAACTATGATAATAATTAGAAAATATTTGATTCCCTCCAAACAAACTCAGTACCACTAACTCGGTACTACTAACTCGGTACTCGGTACTACACTTCACGCAAGCTTGCATGTTAGCACGGCAATATCATCTTTGTACGCGTTTTCTCCTCTGAAACTGTCGAGGCGACTAAGAAGGGTTTTATTGAATTTTTCGGCCGTCAATTCATGAAAGGTAAATCCGAAAGCCCAGAGATGATCTTCGTCAAAAAATTCGCCGTCATTATTTTCTAATTCTGTCAGACCGTCTGTATATGCCATGACGATAGATCCGGGCAGGTAGTTTGCGCTTCCGCATTCGATCCCATTTAATATAGGGACGGCGCCCAATACTGTACAACCAGAATACCAAAATTCCTGTCCTTCCTCATGAGTGTAAAGTACCGGACAATGGCCGGCATTGACATATTCGATTTGACGGGTTTTGGTATTTACTTTGGCAATAAAAAAAGTGATGAATTTATCACTATTTGTTATCGTGTAAACAGCACTATTTAATTCGCCTACGAGTTCGACGAGTTTGTCATATTTATTCACCATGCTATGAAGGATGGCCTGAAAATTAGCCATGAGCATGGCGGCACCAACGCCTTTGCCGGAAACATCAGCAATGCAAAAAATAAATTCTGTGTCCGTTAATTTAAAATAATCAAAATAATCGCCTCCGATATTAAAGTGAGGTTTATAAATGCTATCTAACTGGTATTTTTTTTCTTTTGGTAGTTTATCCGGAATAAACATTTTTTGCACTTCTGTTGCAAGTTGCATCGTCCGATTGAGGCGTTCTTGTTTTAATTGCTCATTGAACAGTCGTTTGTTTTCAATCGCAACAGTAATAATATTGGTAATTGTTTGAATAAACTGAACCTTATTAAATATATCACCATCTTCCTGAAAGCCTCCGATCAGAGTATAAGAGAGCGGTGTTTCCTTGTGCAGGACCGGAATGATAATATCAAATTCTGCGAGAATGGGATCTTCTTCATCACTGCGTATGGTTTGTAGGCGGTTGTATTGGACCAGCCTTTCAATCAATCCATAACTGGCGATATCATAGTCGACATTGATACTGGCCGGGCAATGCCATTTTTTACCCTCGCGAACAAAGAAGACCATACGATCAACACGCATGTCCCAGTTGATAAAGGTCTTGTACATATTAAAAAGGCCATCAGAAGACACATTGTCATTGATAGCCTGGGTGATTGCCAGCAGACTTTTGAGTTGAAGTTGTTTAAGGTTCAGCTCGTTTTCCAGCTCCTCGTAGGAATGCGGATTTATTATATCTATATCGTCATCCATATTCTGCGTAGCTAAATTAGTGAATTGGATTGTAGGGTAAGCATAGTTTGCATTGTTTGTATACCAATATGTCCTGGTTGTAAGAGTGAACGCCCTGATCAGGCAAGTATTTTGATGGAATGAAAATGATTTTGGATACAGGGTGTAGCCGGGTCTGTTATTAGCTTTCTTACTCAATGTTATCTTTACTCTATGGAATCCCTGGCTATATTTTCAGCAGGTCTTTTGCCGGCTATTATCATTGCGTTTCTAGGTCACCGTTATTTATCCAAACGGTCGCGCTTACCGGCCGGAAAGGCCGTCCTGGCGGCCATGTTGGGTGTGGTTGCGGCCATTCCGGCATATTACCTCGAAGGGTGGGCGGACACCACATTTGATGTCGATTTTACGAGTTGGTGGCAAGTATTGATCGTGGCCCTCATGACGGTTGCTCTCATCGAAGAAGTATTCAAAGCGTTTATGCTTTGGCTTTCAAATTTTGTGGTCCCTGTCGATGAGTCGATTGACTTACTTGCCATATCATTACTCATAGCCATGGGTTTTGCAGGAGTTGAAAACATTCTATACAGCTATTCTAAAGGGTGGGAAATTGCTCTATTCCGTTCATTGACAGCTGTGCCGGCCCATGCTTGTTTCGCTATT
Source organism: Saprospiraceae bacterium (assembly GCA_965249735.1). GTDB lineage: Bacteria > Bacteroidota > Bacteroidia > Chitinophagales > Saprospiraceae > JANQSS01. The sequence continues at coordinate 63,112 of CBDFMS010000025.1, forward strand.
TTGTTGGCCTATTTTTCAGCTATGGAATTTCCTCGACGCAAGCAATTGATGCCTTATCTGCAAGGTCTTATGCTTGCCTGGGTACTGCACGGACTCTACGACTTTTTTATCATCCAGGAGATTTCCGAACCATTGATGTTGACCGCTCTGGGCATATTAATCCTCTGTGCTGCCCTTTCCTACAGAATCTATTACCGTGTTTGGAAGATCAGCGGTCAGGAGAAGAGCATGTGAACGAATCAGCGTTAGAGCATATGAGCTTTTGAGCACATGAGCAGGCAAGTGCATAGCATTGAAAAAGCGCATTACCTACATCGCCGCAGCTTCCGACATAATCCATACATTTGGGCCATCTTAAAAATTGACCATGCCCATACTCTCGATCATCATCCCGGTATACAATGAAGAACGAACAATCACTGAGTTGTTGGATCAAGTAATCGATGCACCGGTGCCAACAGATATTCAAAAAGAGTTGGTGTTGGTAAATGACTGTTCGTCTGACAACAGTGTCAGCGTGATTGAAAAATATATGTCTGAACACGCCGACACCCAAATGAGTTTCTATTCACATGAGCTCAATCAGGGAAAAGGTGCGGCATTGCATACAGGAATCGCGAATGCAAAGGGTGATTTAATTATCATTCAGGATGCTGATCTCGAATATGATCCGAGAGAATATGTAAAATTATTGTCTCCTATATTAAATGGGAAAGCCGACGTGGTTTATGGCTCTCGTTTTATGGGAGGAGAACCACACCGGGTATTAAATTACTGGCACTCTGTTGGAAATAAAATTCTAACACGTATGTCAAATATGTTTTCGAATATTTATTTGACGGATATGGAAACGTGCTATAAATTGTTTAAAGCAGATATAATAAAAAGTCTGTCTTTAAAGGAAAAGCGATTTGGATTTGAACCGGAGGTGACGGCAAAGCTTTCAAAGATCCCGGATCTTCGAATATTTGAAGTCGGTATTTCCTATTCCGGTCGCACCTATGCTGAAGGCAAGAAGATCAATTGGAAAGATGGATTTCGAGCCTTGTATTGTATCTTCAAATATAATTTATTCGGGTGATACCAAATGCCTTGTACTACATGTTGACCAAGAATAAGATTTCACTTCTTGCTGTGTTCGTGGTGTTCATATCGATGTGCTATGCGACACTAGTCTATTATCCCAAATGGAGCGGGCAACAGGAGAAAGTTATCAGCTGGGATGTAGCGGGGTACTATCAATACTTGCCAGCCGCCTTCATATACAAAGATCTAAAGAAGGTAGGCTATCTGGAAAAGATGCTTGAAACGTACCGTTTTGCTCCCTATCCCGACCAGGTCAACCCCTTGCCAAATGGAAATCGTGTCATGAAATACGCCATGGGTCAGGCTGTCATGTTTAGCCCATTTTTTATTGGAGCCCATATTTATACATTGAATTCAGAATTTCCTGCAGATGGATTTTCGACGCCATATCAATTGGCCATAGAATTTGAAATATTGTTTTTTGCACTATTAGGACTTTGGTTTTTTCGGTTGATCTTGTTGAAATACTTTGACGACGTCATAGCTGCCATTACTATTTTGGGAATAGGCCTGGCTTCAAACTATTTTGAATATGCATCGATTACCGGAGCGATGACACATAATAATCTGTTTGCGCTTTATACCATTCTGATTTATTGCACCATCCGGTTTTATGAGCGACCGAATATTTTTTTATCAGTAGTCATTGGGCTGACGATTGGTTTGATGACATTGACGCGACCCACAGAAATGATCGCCGTTCTGATACCTATAGGATGGGGATTGACCATGCCACTGGCTGTTGGCATTAAAGAAAGGATAGACCAAATAAGAAAATATTTTATCTATTACGTGATTATGGCGGTCCTGGCAGTTGCTGTAGCATCCTTACAACTCATCTACTGGAAATACGTGAGTGGCGAATGGCTCGTATACAGCTATGGAAGTGAGGGATTTGATTGGTTAAGCCCACATATTGAAGATTGCCTGATTAGCATGAGGGCCGGCTGGTTAGTTTATTCTCCAATTATGATTTTTTCATTGATTGGATTTTATTATTTATATCGGAGATACAAATCTTTATTTGTCGTTTGTTTAACCATGTCGATTATAGCCATGTATATCACGTTTTCGTGGCAGACCTGGTGGTATGGTGGCAGCCTTGGTCAAAGAGCGTTAATCCAATATTATCCAATACTGGCTTTTCCGTTTGCCGCATTTGTCGGGCATATGATCAAGTGGCGATGGACGCAATTTATTTTAGGAATCAGCTTTATTATTTTTATTTACTACACCATGTGGCTGACCCATGGTGTACATAAAGGAGGCATGATTAAAGTGGGCCAAATGACCAGAGCATATTTGTGGAAAGGAGTTGGTCATTTTGAAAAAAATCCTGATCACGAAAAACTTCTAGATACAGATGAATATTTTTCAGGCATTCCTCAAAAAAGGACGGCGATCTATGTTAATAATTTTGAAGGCGAGCAAGTGCCGCGTTGCCATTATCCTCCCATTCAGGGTGCAAATAGTTTTTGTATGTCAAGGATCGATCCTGCGAGTCCTGAATATTCGGTTGCATTGACCAATGGCAGAGCTGATTGGCTACGCATTTCTGCTTGGTTTTTTAGTGAAAATAGGGTCTGGTCGAAAGATAATATGGCGCAATTAAAAGTTCGCTTTTATATAGATGATAAATTGGTCAAGGAGCGGATGATCAGACTTCATCGACACTTAAAGGAAGCAAAGGCAACGCCGATATTTTTCGATGTTAAATGTCCAAAGGAATCTTTTGATCGCATTGGGGTACAAATGAATCATGGCGCTATTGGAAACTTAGTGGTCTTTGATGATCTTAAAATTGAGACATTTAACGAATAACTGAGCTAACTCAGCTTGTTATTTAATTTTTCCTTCCGAAACAACAGTTATTCCAAATAACTTATTGAGCTTTCTAAAATTCATTTCAAAAGAATTAAACAGTTTTAAAATGCTGTTGATTAGAGATGGTGGTGATGACATGTCTGATGATGTGGGTGTTTCAAGCTCATCTTGATTTTTACCTATTCGCTTTATGCGCCGAAATAACCATGCAAATGGAAATAATGATCCATAGATGTAGTAATCATTATGGATTTTAAAATCTTTGGCAGTTGCAAGTTTTCTCAAAGAAGAAAGCGTATAGCGCCTGAAATGTTCAAGGTAGACATCATGCCCTGACCACATACTCATGAAAGCGGGTACGGTAATAAAATAATAGGCATTTTTACCCAATCGACTAATTATATCATCAAGAATGGCATAGTCGTCTTCAATATGTTCAAGCACATCCATCATGATGACAATCGAGTCTTCAATGCCATGCGGGATGAAGTGTAGTTTTTTCACCTTTTCTTGCGGAGTTTCTTCAAGTTCAGCCGCGGAGTAACCGATGTCAACAAGCAACACCTCCTTTATTTTATTTGGATACTCTGCTAGTAATTCCAGAGCAAAAAAGCCTGACCCGGCTCCGAAATCGATAAGGGTTAAAGGTTTTTTTTTACGTTCGAAGATCTTATTATAAAAAAGAAAAAGTGGAATCTTTTTAGATTGATAATACCAATGTGTTTTAGGATCAACACCACTTTCGAGTTCTTTCAAATCCATAGACTATCCTGCTTTGTAAGTTTTTCTAATTTTTAACAGATCTGACCATAACTTGAAGAAGTAGGTGGGCTTGACTTTTGAATCGCCACGGTCTATCCAGCGACGCAAGGGAATTTCCTTGATGTTTGTATTCCCTTTTTGTTCACCATACAAATTGATATATCTAAAAAACAATTCAATATCAAATAACCATTTGGAAATAAACGGATCGGAAAACAAATTTTTCGACAAGGCTTTGGTAAATACCTTACATCCACATTGCGTGTCATATATTTTCAGCGGCAGTATTTGTGCAATGATGGTAGCGAGAATTCGGCCAATAAGAAATCGTGACCATTTTCGATCGATGGTCGAGCCAAGTTTCATTATTCTGGAAGCAAAACAAAAGTCAATGTCAACCGTGACATGCTTAGTGATGGAAACACATTCATCCAGGGATACGGCCAAATCGGCATCGAGGAAGGCAATGACGGGATATTCAAATGATTCATGGCAATGCAACATTCCGGCACGTACGGCTTCGGCTTTACCCGAATTAATATCAAGTCTAAGGACAAACGTGTTTTGATTAAATTGACTTTGAATTACTTCAAGTTCATTTTGTGTGTTGTCCGTTGATCCGTCATTTACAAAGCAGAGCAGGTAATTGGGGTTATTCTTGAGGAAGGTCGAGTATTGATCTTTTAATAAGCCACTGCCTTCATTGTAAGTCGGAATTACAATACATATGTCAAACGATGTCCTCATATAATCATATACCGTATTTAATTTTTAGGATAAAATGGGAAGTTATTGAAAAGATCCACATTTTCTTTTGATATAATAACCGTGTCGTTTATTGGACGCATAAGAATATCGTCAACACTTATATATTCTCCATCAACCCGTAATCTATATCGCACATTATTTTTTAGATTGAAACGACGTGATCCTCTTACCCAAAGTCCGTGTACATCGTGCAATTCTCTGAGATTGATGAAGTGACTCTTTATTATTTCATCATTTTCATCTATTTCATCAATAAATGTGTTTGGCATCCCTGAAATCCGGCTGTCAACATAAACCCAATATGAAATTTCATAAGGATTTTTTGTCAGATCAATAGTCAGCGGACTGGTCCACACATTGTGTTCGCCTGCTCTACTATAAAATGCTTTATTACCAGTAAAAGAGACTTTGCTTTTGTCATTGACATCCTCGAAATCAACATAGATGGTATTCTTCATGTCTCCGGAGGCCGAGATGCCGGCTCCATCATATTGCGTTTTAAACGTTTCATAAGCCAATTGGCACGATTCATATGATTCGGTCAACGAGCTGATTGGAAGCACATAGTAGCTAATTTCTTTATTTTGATAGATTAATTCTTTGCCTTTTATAAAGGCCTTCTCGATCGGTCTCAATTTGATATTAGATACCACAAGGAGAATGTGTTTATCATTCATATCATCTAGCCTCGATTTGTAGATACACGGTTGTCCCAGTAACTGAATACTGGATAGACTATGCGTAAATGATTGTCGGGGCGTAACATTTTGGATGAGCGGCAAACCGGTATGATAGGAGATCGCCATCGATGTATAAATCGTATGGGCAGCGCGATGAAATAGCATCTTGTCCCCATTGGTCTGAGTAAAAGGAAGGTTTAAGATAGCTTGGAAATCATCGATCGTATAGTTTGTTTGCTCAAACGGTTTGAGGAATTCAGCATCGGAACGATAGAGTTGCGTATTTGGTTTTATTTTCTTTGAATTTGATTTCCGTAAATTGATGCCCGCATCAAAAGACCATTGAAACAAAACAAATAGCATGAGGATAAAAGCACCAAATTTGAAATCACGCCGATCTCTCAACTCTCTATAAAATTGATAAATGTGATAGGCGGTAAATACAGAGAATACATAATAAAAAACCCATGCAAATCGACCTAATGCCCTGAATTGTTTTAAGAGCGGAAGGTTGTCCGATATAAATTGCAGTCCCCATTTAAAAGGCCAACACATAGAATATAGGAGTACAATGATTGCAGCCGCTAAATACACATTGAGTTGCTTGTTTGTTAAAAATGGGCTGAGATCGAATTTTCTGGTTTTAATCAATTGGTAAAAGAAATACAGCGTCATGATGAGCGCAAGAAAAGTGGCGGGCAAGCCTACATAGGCACGACCTTCCCAGGCGTAGTCGTACATACGTGCCGGTAAGATCGATTTTATAATGGAGGTGTCGGGCAGAAAAATGCTCAATGGGTTGGCATTAAATGAATAAAAGCCCCATGGATTTGTCGGCCGATCTGAAACATTATCGGTCAATTGAATAAAAATCAAGAATAATGCTAACGGTATCAAACTCACCGCCAATAGCGATACGGATTTTTTAATGAAAAGTGCCCTATTCGAACGGTTATTGAATGCTTCGACGATAGCCAGAGCCAGGCAAAAGGAGGCACAAAATACGGCCATATAAGCACTGATCAATAAGATTAACACGGTATAGAAAACCAATATACCGGCCCATAAAAGCCTCTTATTATCTTTCCTAAATTGAATAAGGAGATACCAATAGATTGGAAGAACGTAAGCCAATGCAAATTCGAAATGACCATTTACCCGATCGAAATGTGGGTAATTGAACTGAATGATCAGCGCTACTATTATAGCATACCATTGAGGTAATTTAAATTCCCTGAGAATTAAATAAATAAATGGCGCAGAAATAACAATAGAAAGAAGGATCATCCCATTGATGATGCCCACACCTTCCAGGGCAGCCACATTTCCAAGACCCAATAAGTCAATGATGTAAATGTACAATGGATGCGAGTTGATAAAATGCAGATGCTCGCCATACGGGTAATTTATTGCATCCAAACGGATGTCGGATCCATACCGCAGGTAATATGAAAAATTGAAATAGCTCTGGAATGAATCACCCTGTACATTAAACATATAATTGTTTAAGTATCCAATCAGATCCTGAAATTTTAAATAAAGGATGACTATGGTAGCCGCTATAACAATTATTACTCCGGTTCTATTTTGTTTCATGTCACTATCTTATTTAATAATGAGTTTTACAAAATTTTTCATTTCATGCAGAATAATGGCGGGTGACATGTTCTTTGATGTAAAACCCGGGCGCATGGTTAGTGGTATACTCTGAATCGTCAAATTCTGTTGTTGTCCAATCTTCAACAATTCGATGTCAAACAAATAACGATCAAGCGTCGTCTGTAATAACGTTTCGATCCCATTGCGATTGAAGGCCTTAATTCCACCTTGTGTATCGGATACCGGGATGTGCAAGAGAAACCGGACGATACGTTGTAACCCCTTAGACAACCATTTTCGTAGGACCGGAATTTTATCATAATAGTTTGATGCACGGTGACCAACGACTATATCCGCCTGGCCCAAATTGACCAGCTTGTACATTTCGTGGAGACATTGTGGGTCATAAGGAAAATCCACGTCGGTGAATGCTGATATCTCACTTTCGACGGATTGCATGCCGATTCGAACGGCATAACCTTTACCCCGGTTTTCGTCATAAGAAATATAACGGAGCGATGGTATATTATTTTTCAACCGGATGATATCCTGGGTAGCCATATTTTTGGTTGACCCGTCATTGACCAGAAGGCAGCGGATATTGATATCTCGAAGTTCTGCTTCCAAGGCCTTAAATTGTGAAATAAACGTGTCCACCCAATCCTCCTGCGGATTGTAGCATGGGATGACAATATCCAATGTGTCAGACGATTTACTACTCAATTTTACACTTAATTTGAATTTGCAATGATACGCAATCTACAGGCGTTTCAGCTCATGATATGGATGTGCACTGCCGTGGTTTCATCCCTCTTTAGGCATCCACGGAATCAAGCATATGCAAGCGTAGCCAGCACAGCGGTGAGGTACTTAGAGTGCTTGGTTTGTCGAAAAGGAAGGTATCGTGTTATTTCTTTGTGTTGAGGTAGGTGCTCAGTGTTAAATTTGATTTCTACAATGACCTTGGACATATTGAGCATGTGGGCTGATAGCGGTCGATCTAAGAAATCAACGCGTCCGTTGGAGATATGACGATCCACTGTCAGGCGAAAATTTCCCTGTGCATTGATAAAATAAGATCGTACATATCGATTCTTAATGACTGGTATAAGAGCATCAGGTGTGAACGATTGGTGTTTGATAAAGGAATAAATTCCCTTGATGTCTTCAGTTCCTATAGCTAAAGTCAGTTTTTGCCCAAGATTGTTATCCTTGATTTTTATTTCGAGTTTTGGATTAACAATTTTCTGGGCATCGCCATACCACCGAACCCTGAATTTTTTGCGATTGGAAATGCCGTCAAGATTTTCCTGACATGTAACAAATTCAGGAGTATCAAAATAAATATTATTTATCCAGCGGTCAGGAAAGGCCTTTTTAAAACCGCTTGGATGTAATTTGATAATTGCCGAAATAGCATGAGCAAATTTATGCTCGATTTCGTATTTCATTTCATATCGAAATTCTGAAAGCATATATTATTGTACTAAAACTGAGTTTTCTTCAATTAAGAATAAATTGCTGGTCCCTTCTTCTGTAAACTGTTTTACTTTGATTGTTGCAGGTCCGAATTCCGGTTTTTTCTGATATGCCGTGAAGCCCTTGCGGCAATTCTTTATGGAGACGTCGGACAAGTCCAGCATCGATCGGTCTTTTGATGCAAAGGCGATGTTAGCGTCTTCCACTGCTATTTTATGCGCTTTGATGGTTGCTTGTTCACCTGCACTGATAGCCTTGTCTCCTATTTTATTCATAGTGCAGTTGTCGATATCAACAATGCTGGTCGAGAAATCTATGGCATCATTTCCGGTATTTAAAAAAGAAGCAAATGAAAGTGAACCGGTACAAAAATCGGCGTCAAAAGCATCACTGTGAATGTTGACAAATTCGACGTTTGATATTGTAAAATTCGACCTGATTATATTCAATGCATCCTCACAAACATTATTAATGAATTTGCAGCGATCAATGATTACATCGCTTTCAAAAAATGTGACTGCACCAGTCAAAGTCCAACCCTCATACGACATCGTATTCTGTTGATCAAATATTACATGATTAAGATAAGATTCATCAGCTGATTGCAATATGGCCACACTCCCAGCTGAGCCATCACTCGAAATGATGATGGGCAGGTCTTCTGTTCCCAATGCCAAAACCGGTGATTGAGAAATCAGTTTTCCCTCATTCACAAAATGCAATTCTGTGCCGGGCAATATGCGGAGCTTAAATCCTTTTGGAATGATGATTGGATGATCGATGCGATGTGTTCCACTTTTTATTGTGACGTCTTGATTCGAAACGAACAAGAGTGCTGTATCATTGAGTGATGATGTCCCTAACATCTTCCCCCGTGGACTTTCATTTTTAGGAGAAGACCAGGGAGAGAACTCAGTTTTGTGCCAAGCAACATCGCCCGGCAAGCGTGAATAAACGTATCTCACATAGTTAGGTACAGTCATCTGAATATAGGTAGGAACCACGTCACGACGCTGCGGAACGACCAGGAACCCTGAAGCATTTTTGTCATTTGTCAGCGAAACTTCTAATGGTAAGTTGTGGTTGTTGTGAAACTCGAGCATCACGCTATCATCTTTTGACTTATGTGAAAAAACGCGTAGCGCACCGGCAAATGGTTGTAATTCAATTTGAATTTTTCGGGCGCGATCAACTAGTTCTACTTTATTGTATTTGTAATCTTTTTTTGACTTTTGTAATACAGAAACGCGCTTGTCAATTTCCCTTTTTCGCGTAGCGAGATAAGACTGAATAAATTCAGATTGAGAATATTCATCTAAATAGAAAAAGAATAGTTCAAGGAATTTTTTATCATAAAATATCCGATTGATAGGCTCAGTCGAATAGGGGGGATTTAAATAGACTTGTTGTGCATAAAGATTTTTAGTAAAGGCACCGACTTCATCACCCAGGACAGAACAGTCAAAACCGACAGGTTCTAGTAATCCGATGACGGGATTATAGTAGAATCGTTGATTGTGCCAGGTCAAAGAATGGTTGGCTAGGCATAATTCGGAAACGGCCATGAATTTGGCCAACTTGTCAAGATCAAAAATTTCATCGACCGGAGCCAATTCATATTTATATTGATACACCAAATTTTGTGCAATTTGAAATTGTTTTCGCAAGGTTGTGTCCTTATACGTGCGTTTAGCTTTGAACGCTTCAATGTTGCTTGTCCACAGCGCGCGTTCTTTATTGGATGGAGGAGCCAGGCCTTTATTCGCTTTAAAATGGCGTGCCATGCCCTCCCAATAATGATCTTCAGAAAGTTTAATAATTGGTCCTTCACGTCGCTTTTGGTTTTCAACCAGGTACTTGGTAAAATGCTCTTCAATGGCGTAGACTTTTGAAGGATCATTATTTACTTTGACATGGATAAAATCGTATCGGGGACTTAATACATCTACCTGCCTGAGCAGATCATGATAAACCCACTCCCGCAGATAGCCCCTGGTCTTAGGATGTTGTATTGAAAAACTTTGAAGTCCATACCAGGTTTCATCCGACTTGCATTCGATGCGATACGATGGTTGACCGCCTAATATATGATCCAACCAATCGCCTTTATATCGAACTGATATTTTTTGATTGATTTCACGCTTACGAATTGCGGCTTTTACCCAACTGTTTTCATCCCGGATAAATACGCCGGCGAGTTGAGCATTCTCACGAAGTCTATTCAATTGTTCCTGGGCCTGTGGTTCAATTAATAATTGAATTATTTTATTAAAAAAAGTCGATGACGCTTTTGACTTTGAAGCCTGTAATTTTTCAATTTCAAAATCATCAAAATATATATTTTGATCACCACGGTTTTCAACAAATACTTCGACCGCCTGTAATGTTGTATCCTCAGGTATTGCGAATGTCATTTCCAATTGAAACCACCAGTTTTTGTCGTATTGAATATGTTGATTGGAGCTTTCGTTTAGAAGAACACCGTCAGAACTTCGAACTGCAATATATCCGGGGCTTCCGTCCTGAGCATAACGCCAAACCCGAATGCGGTACGCATCCCCGGCTTCAGGATACGGAATATTGAATTTCATTCCTATGGGATTATCAGCGTTAGTCAATGATGCGTTTTGGCCGGTGTGAGCCTTGTGCGAATTTTGTGTTTGACCATTTTCAAATTGACTCCCATTGCTGATAAAATATTCGACTTCAACAATTTCAGCATCACAATAAATTACGCCCACATCAGAACCGGTTTTATCTGAGGTTCCAATTACGCCGGACGTAACAAGTGTAATGGCCAGGGCCAAAAGTAAAAAAGCAGGTACAAACCAGGCCGAAAAAGTGCGCTTATCGGAATCACCTTTGATTATCATAAAATAAGGTCCGGTTGGTCAATGATGGAAATTTGAGCTTTACCGTCTAAATCAAGAAGTTTATTTCGCACATTTGAAATATCACTCGGGGTATCTGCTTTCACAATAAATGAGAAGAAATTACCTTCTTGATTTGTATCATATCGCTTTAATTCTATATAAGGTAACGAAGCCTGAAGAACAGCATTAACATTTTCCAAATCCAGGGAATTCGATTCTATATTTATGAACATTTTATTATGTAGACGCCTTCCTTTTTGCTTGAATATTTGATTGAGATACAAAAGCGGAAAAATCAATGCCATGGCTAAAACAGCCAGTAAAGGTTTGTTGGCACCTGTAACTAATCCTATACCGATGGCCATGAAGAGATAGGTCAGTTCTTCAGGTTCTTTAATAGCGGCGCGAAAACGAACAATAGACAAAGCTCCGACCAGTCCTAGTGACAGGGCAATGGATGCTTTTACAACGGTAATAACCAGTAATGTTGTGAGAATCAATGGAATAAATACTGCGGCAAATTTTTGCCGATTCGATATTGATGTGCCGAACCGGATGTAGTAGGCTTTGAGAGCCAGGCCAAGTATGGCCGCAACAATTAAATTTATGATGAAATCAGTGATACTGACGGTGTTTGTAAAATCGGCTAAGTATTCTTCAAATTTTAGCATATATAGCGTGATATTTTCTTATTAAATTTATAAATCATTCAATTTGTAAAAGCTACCCTGGAGCGATTTATTTTGTAGGTCGTGCGTGAATATTAAAACGGAATCAGGATTGGTATTAAATTTATCCACAAGGAAGTCATTGGTCATATCAATACTATTATTAATCCCGCTGATATAAAATTCAATTCCTTCCGATGTCGTGTATTCATACTTTTTGCCATACTGACCGCCATCACCGGAAATGACGACAACTTGTGTGCCGGCATTTTGAATATCGATTAACCGGGGATAAATGGCTCTGCTAAATTGATTAAATGGCACGCAACTCAATCCAAGCCAGGAGGCGTCTGCGTTGGCAGCCTGACCGACATCCATATCTTCTTCGCAATTGAGCCAAAGGACATAGTGCATGAGAAACACAAGATGCGTGGATTCATTTAACGTATCCAGCGTATGTTGAATCATATTGAATTGCCCCTCGATGTAATCACAATCTCCATTGAATAAGGTGTCGTTCAGAATACTGTTTAAAACGAGATAAGTGATCCCATCAGCATGATGTGTATAATACAAGTCTCTTCCGGTTGCTTGCGTAATTCGTTCGGGATTGCCTGCTCTGATGTCGTGATTTCCAATCGCCCAATATGTAGTCGAAGCTGAGATATGAAAAAGACTTTCGAGATAATCGAAGGTTTCAATATTCTTTGTTGTACTGGCACAAATGTCTCCACCAAGCCAAATGTTGTCATAGATTGACAAATCGAGCTTTTCAATACGTGGATCGACGCGATCAGCGCGTTGCCAGTCGTAGGTATGGCCGAGAAAAATGTATGATTTCGTATTTGGACCCTCAACTGCCAGTAGGTCATCATCCTGGCAAGACAATAAAATCATCCAGAGGATAGAATAGACAAATAGGCGCATGGCATACCGAAATTTCATGCCGCAAAGGTAATATTTCGTCCATTCGAATTAGAAATTGATATGCATGAGGTCTAATTATTCGAATGAAGCAGTTAGATTCGTTGTCAGCAATTTGAACGCTTTAATTTCAAAATGACAAAGGAAACAAAATATCGCCTTCTCCTTTTGATTGTACTCGCCATCCTGGCATACTTTCCTCTATTCCTTCATCTGGAACGGTGGACCATCCGTATGTGGGATGAATCACGACTGTCAGTCAATTCATTTGAAATGATGCAATCAGGTCGTATTTTGGTTACGACCTATGAAGGGGTACCTGATATGTGGAATACCAAACCTGCCATGTTGATCTGGCTCCAGGCCATCTCGATGAAACTATTTGGTGCAAATGAACTTGCTATCCGCCTTCCATCTGCCCTTGCTGGCTTTGGGACAATGATGCTATTATTTTTATTTTTTAGCAGAAAATTGGCACGATCTGATATCGGGATTTTTAGCGGACTGACCTTGATGACAACATCGGGATATGTCTCGCATCACGTAACAAGGACCGGAGATTACGATGCCCTCCTTATTCTTTTTATGATTTGCATTATGGTCTTTGCGTTTTTATGGGTAGAACATAAAAAATTAAAATACCTGGTATGGGCTGCGGTCGCAACCGCTTGCATGGGTCTGACAAAAGGGGTACAGGGATTTGTGATGTTTCCGGGGATCGCATTGTTTTTATTGGTGGATAAAAAGTTATTGTGGGTCTTGCGGCAAAAAAGCTTTTGGATCGCCGGTGTTTTAAGTCTGCTCGCGATTCTTTCATACTATGTTGCAAGAGAGCAATTCAATCCCGGATACATGGAAGAAGTGTGGATACAGGAATTAGGAGGTCGCTTTATGCGGGAAAAAGGTTCACACATGCAACCTTTATTTTATCACCTGGAAAATATAATATACAGACAATTTGTCCCTTGGGTCTACATTTTGCCTGTTGGCATCGTTTTGGGCCTTCTATCCGGGAATCAAGTAATAAGACGTATCACAGGCTATTTTACTATTGTAGCCCTGACTTACTTCTTTTTTATTTCCATGGCAAAAACAAAATTGGATTGGTATACCGCACCACTATATCCAATGTTTTCCGTCATTGTCGGTATTGGTGTCGCTGAATTAATTAGACGAGTAATTGGGAAAATAGATTCTAATAAAACAAACCTTAAGGTCGTGTTACCGATTGTATTATCAATTTTAATATTCAGTATACCCTATGCCCGAATCATTGATTTTGCATATAACCCATTGGAGGGAGAGCGCCATAACTGGTGGCAACACAAAATTGGTGAATGTCTTCGCCAGCTCGATCACTATGATCAATTGAATATTTCTTTTGCCGGATATAATGCACATGCCATTTTTTATATAAAAGCCCTGAATGCAGAAGGAAAGGATATGAAATCTTTCTATACACCTGATTTGCCAGAGGGAGAATTGGCGCTGATCTGTCAGGATAGTGCACGAAAAATATTAAAAGAACAATTTGAATTTGAACATATAGAAGATTGTATCCATTGCGAGGTGGTACGCATTCTCAAAAAGCTAGACTAAGCTTTGACGACAGATAGAAAAATGCTTCCGGAAACGCGATTGACAAGTTATATTTAACCGTAATTTTATCCATTCAAAGGAACACGCCAATGAAGATATTTACACGCACCGAGACGCTTTCATCCTGGCTGGTTGCACAACACAAATTGGGACGCACGATTGGTTTTATTCCAACCATGGGAGCACTTCATGAGGGACATTTGTCATTAGTTAGGCAATCTAAGGTTGAAAACGACATTACCGTTTGCTCACTATTTGTCAATCCTTCACAATTCAATGATTCAGAGGATTTAATGAAGTATCCAAGAAATCATGATGTAGACATGGCCATGCTCATCGAAGCAGGGTGTGAAGTGACCTTTTTGCCATCCGTTTTGGAAGTTTATCCTCCTGGATTGAAAACGCAGGTCGATGTAGATCTGCATGGACTGGAAAGACGGTTCGAAGGAGAATTCAGACCCGGTCATTTTGATGGAATGATGGAAGTTGTACATCGCTTGTTGCAAATCGTAAAGCCGCAAAGACTCTATATGGGGCAAAAAGATTATCAACAACAAGCCATAGTAAGCCAGATGATAAAAGAACTAGGCCTGGATGTTCAACTCATTGTCTGTCCTATCATTCGGGAGCGAGACGGACTAGCTATGAGTAGTCGCAATGCACTGTTAACCCCGGAATTCAGACAAAAGGCTATTCAAATCCGTCAGACATTATTGCAACTGGTCAAGAATAAAAACAAGATCACAGTCACTGAAATGAAAGAAAGGGCCAATCGTCAGTTGATAGAAGCAGGTCTAAAACCCGAATACATCGAAATATGTGATATGCGGACCCTTGAGTCAGTGGTTTCACCGGACAAAAGCAAGGACTTGATTGTGCTGGCGGCCGCATGGGCAGGCAATGTGCGCCTCATTGACAATATAATACTATAGTCCGCGGCAACAACCAGCTTAAAAAGGCCGTTGACAGCTTAGGACAATTACCTACTTTTGCGCTCTATAATCAGAACATCTGGCTCTTCGATGGCCCCACGGATCACACGTAAAAACACATCGCTTGAAAATAAACATTAAAAAGATAATTCAGTCCCTGCTGTTTTTGAGCATCGGTGTTACGCTGCTTTACATTGTCTATCGGGTCAATCAAAAAAACTACCTGGAGCAATGTGCTCAAGATGGCATTCCCTTAGCTGATTGTGATTTAATTCAAAAAGTATTTAGCGATTTTCAATCGATAGACTGGTGGTGGATGTTACCCATTTACATTTGCTTTCTGTTGAGCAATGTCAGTAGAGCCATACGCTGGAGAATGTTGATTGAACCCCTTGGCAAGAAACCTTCGTTCATCAACATGTTCTTGTCCATTATGCTATCTTATTTTGCGAATATGGGCTTTCCCAGGATCGGGGAATTTGTTCGCGCCGGTGTCATCGCAAAATACGAAGACTTACCCGCTGAACGTGTGATGGGTACCGTCATTCTAGATCGATTGGCGGATCTGATCATATTTATCATTCTCTGTGGTGTGGTTACCTTCTTTCAATGGAATAATATCCTTGGGTTTTTAGAAGGTCAGGGATTAAATATTACCGGGGCAGGACTGTTTAAACAAATCGGTTTTCTTGTTGTATTGGTTTTTGCAGGCGTTTTATTTCTTCGGTATATCGTCAGATCTACATCGGATAATAAATTTATAGTAAAAATTAAACAGATCATTTTGGGATTTTGGGAAGGGATTAAAACCATTGCTAAAATTAAACGAGTGGGTTGGTTCGTTTATCATTCTCTTATGATCTGGGTGATGTTTTTTTTAATGACCTATTTTGGGTTTAAAGTCTTTGAGCCTACAGCACATTTGAGCTTGGAAGCTGGTCTGACTGTATTCGTTTTTGGTGCGCTCGGATTTGTTATTCCTTCACCCGGAGGAATGGGCACCTATCATTTCTTTTTGGTAGAAGCCTTAAAATTATATGGTATTGCACCGGCTGATGGTTTTTCCTTTGCAAATATTTTATTTTTTGCATTGCAATTTGGATGTAATGCCACGCTGGGAATTGTTGCTTTGATCATATTACCAATAATTAATAAAAAGGGGAATGATGAGTGATCAGATTTCAATCGAAACATGGCGCAAAAATGGAATGAAACTGGTTTTTACAAATGGATGTTTTGATTTATTGCATCCCGGCCATGTGCAATATTTGAATAAGGCTGCAAATCTTGGTGATAAATTAATCGTTGGCCTTAATTCAGATGACTCTGTTCGTTCAATCAAGGGAAAAGGCCGGCCGGTTCATGACGAATTATTTCGAAAATCCATGCTCTTAGCCTTATCATCAGTCGATCTGGTTATGGTGTTTTCTGAAGATACACCAATCAAACTCATTCAAATGGTCAAACCCGATCTGTTGGTCAAAGGAGGGGATTATGACATCGAAGGGGTGGTTGGCGCTCCATTTGTACAATCGTATGGTGGAGAAGTCCGTATTTTACCATTTTTAAAAGGATATTCTACTTCCGACATTATTAATAAAATTATAGCTTCGAGAAATGCCGACCATAGCTGAAGTCATATCATTTTTGGAACGGATCGCTCCTCCCCAATTACAGGAATCATACGACAATTCCGGACTGATTTGTGGTGATCGTACCGCTGAAGTCAAAGGAATTATTGTGAGTTTGGATGCGATTGAATCCGTGGTAGATGAAGCGATCGAAACCGGGGTAAATCTCATTGTAAGCCATCATCCGATTGTATTTAGCGGATTAATATCACTTACCGGAGCGAACTATGTCGAGCGGACTGTCATCAAGGCTATCAAGCATGACATTGCCCTATATGGCATACATACCAACCTCGACAATGTCCTGAATAATGGCGTGAATCAGAAGCTGGCTGAGCAGTTGGAGCTGACCAATGTTTCCATCTTGCGTCCCAGCCGGGATGTCGTCAATTTCGGAATACGCGTTTCGAATCTGCTCAAAGAGGATGTGGTCAATGCCTTGAATTCAGAATTGTCAGCAGAGATCATATCATTCAATACGCAAATCGAAGTCGAAAAGGAAGTCATTGTAAGCGGACCGCGGTTCATTGAAAAAACTATTGCTGCCGTTTGTCGGCAATACCAAACCACATATTGGCATCAAGAATTGAAATCATCGGCCGGAACCGGCACCGGGGCTGGTATGATTGGACATAATGCGTTACCGATGACAGAAAATGAATTCCTGGCACATGTAAAACAAAAATTGCATTTACAGGTTATTCGCCATACCGCTTTGCGGGGACGATCTATTCAAAAGGTGGCAATCTGTGGTGGATCAGGAAGCTTTTTGCTCCCGGCTGCTTTGAAGGCCGGAGCGGACATATTTGTGACCTCGGATTACAAGTATCACCAGTTCTTTGATGCAGAGGGACAGCTCGTTATAGCCGATGTCGGGCATTTTGAATCAGAGCAATTTACAATTGATGCCTTGGTTGACTTAATCAATGGGAAATTTAGTAACTTTGCGGCCCGTTGCGCGAAAACGCGGACGAATCCGGTCTATTATTTCGTCTAACAAAATAGCTAATTATATGGCAGTCAAATCTGAACTGAGCGTAGAAGAACGTTTAAAATTCTTGTATAAACTTCAACTGATTGATTCTGAGAAAGATGAAATCGAAGTCCTGAAAGGTGAACTTCCTGTAGAGGTCAGTGACCTCGAAGATGAAATTGCCGGGCTTGATAAGCGCATGGAGAAACTAGGTGGTCAGTTGAAAGAAATAGAGGAAGTCATTTCGGGATATAAAGCGAAGATCAATGAATCTGAACAATTGATCGAACGGTACACGAAGCAATTGGACGAGGTAAAAAACAATCGTGAGTTCGAAGCCCTGACAAAAGAAATTGAGCTTCAAAAGCTAGAGATCGAATTGAGCCAAAAACGAATTGGTGAGGCCCAAATCAAAGTTGACGCAAAGAAAGAGACGATGAAGGCGGCTGCCGATACGATCGACTCACGTAAAAGTGATCTGGAGATCAAGCGAGAAGAATTAAAAAAGATCATCGCCAACACCAACAAACAGGAGAAGAAACTCGACAAAGCCTCTAAAGCTGCCAGAAAGAAAATCGACGAGCGAATGCTGGTCGTTTATGACAAAGTGAGAGCGGCCTACCGCAATCGGATTGCCGTAGCCACAGTTGAACGAAATGCCTGTGGTGGATGTTTCAATCGCATTCCATCACAAAAGCAAATCGAGATCGGCATGCACAAACGCATTATTGCCTGTGAGCACTGTGGTCGTGTATTGGTCGATGAACTCATCTTACAGGAAGAGGAGGCTTCTTAAGCTTCCACGACCCACATATTATCTCTTTTATCACATCTGCTGTTTCAGTGGCTGAGCTAAGTTTGTATTAGCGCATGGTTAGCCTTAGCATGTCTTGGGTTTCTTGACAGGGTTTTCTGAATATCCGGACTTCTCCCACCTCGCTATCTTTATTACGGCATCGAAAGATCAGGTTTCGCCGACAAAAAATTGAATCCCGATATTCTCATTTTGATTTTTTGTATATTGGTGATGGATTCATAAGGCAAGAACACAAGGCCTTAACCCTAGAAGTTCATTTTGCTATCAGAGTTGACATTAATCATACAAAGGCAAAATGAACGCATTCAGAAGTTGGAATCTTCCGTCAAGTTCAAAAAGAAGAAGAACAAGAAAAGAGCTTAGGTTTTTAGACCAACTTTTGTTTCACTTGTTTTAACGTTAAATTCCAAATTATGAAATATAACAAAAAGGCCAATAACCGACTGAGACCGATTCTTTCGGGTCTCTTTATACTGTGCCTCTTTCTCTATAGCCCAAGCGTGCAAAGTCAGGATTTTATGGAAATGATGGAAAATCCATGGGGCAGAACACTTGAAGAAATCCAGACAGCTGCGGATGCCCACTTTGCGGTAATCGGTACGGGTAGAGGCACCGGCTACAAGCAGTGGAAGCGCTGGGAGTATAAAATGGAGCGACGACTACATCCTTCAGGAAAACTGGTAAGTCCCTCTAAGCTTAATTGGAAAGCGTATCACAATTATGCACCACTATCCAATCCAAGCAGAAGTGCTATCACAAACGGCAGCTGGACAGAAATAGGGCCGGACGAATACACAGCCGGAAGTCTTAGTAATATCGGTCTGGGCCGTGTCAATTGTTTTGGATTTCATCCGACCCTTGCAGCAACGATTTATGCCGGAACACCTGCAGGAGGATTGTGGCGCACAACAAATACTGGAGGTAGTTGGACGCCGCTCACAGACGGACTGCCGCAAATCGGAATTTCAGGAATTGTAGTCGTCTCGACAAATACCTTGTATATCCTGACGGGTGATGGTGATGGAGGTGACACTGATTGTATTGGTGTGTTGAAGTCTATCAACGGAGGCGCAACATGGTCAGCTACAGGATTGACATTTTCCATCACCGATAATGTTAGAGGATATAAGCTCATCGGACATCCGACGAATTCCAATATCTTATTTGCGGTGACAAATACAGGGTTATTCAGGACTACCAATGGAGGCGTGAGTTGGACAGAAGTGGACACAGACAGCTTCCGGGATATCGAGTTCAAACCGGGCGATCCGACTGTCGTCTACGCCTCAACCAACAATAACTTTTATCGATCAACTGACTCAGGTGTAACCTGGACAAATATCACAGCCGGGATCACTTTATCAGGAGCAAACAGGGTTGCAATAGGTGTTACACCTGGCAATGTCAATTATGTATACGTGTTGGCAGGACCCGGAGGATCACCTGGAGCAGGCAGTTTCAAAGGATTTTGGCGCTCATTCGATAGTGGAGTTAATTTTGATCTAAAAACCACAACGCCAAATATACTGGACGGTGGCACCACGGGTAGTGGATCAGGAAGCCAGTCCTCGTATGACCTGGCCATGGCAGTCGATCCTACAGATGTATCCGATATCCTGACAGGTGGAATCAATATATGGGAGTCCACAAATTTTGGAGATAATGGAACCTGGAGTTGTATAACGCACTGGAATCCTTCAGCTTTCGAATACACGCATGCGGATATTCATGCCATGGATTACAATCCGCTGGATAATGTGCTATACGTAGGAAGTGATGGAGGTGTTTATCGCAGTACAGATCGAGGTGCGACCTATACCGATATATCTAATGGTGACCCCGGTGGTATGACTATGATGCAGTTTTATCGGATTGCCGGTCGGAAATCGACATCTGGTATTATCATAGGAGGAACACAAGACAATGGTAGTAATCGCTATACCTCGGGCAATGGTTCCAATTTCTTCCATATGCGAGGTGCGGATGGTATGGACTGCGGAATAGACCCCAATAATTCGAACAACATGTATTCCATGACTCAAAATGGGGGCATGGCGCATTCTACCAATCAGGGCGTCAATTGGTCTTCAATTACACCAGCAGGAGCTACAGGTGCCTGGGTAACACCGATGGTGGTTCATCCAACTAATGGCGCCATCGTCTACGCCGGATATAATGATGTCTATTATTCCACCAATTCCGGTTCAACCTGGACCAATCGTGGCTCCGATGGGCGGGGAGCATTCGCCATGGGAACGAGCAATACCAGCAAACTCTATGCAGCCAATGGGTCCACCCTCCAGATGAGTACTAATGCCGGAGTAGGCTGGACGACAGTGAGTAGTAATGGACTTCCCGGCTCGACAATTACATTTATAGCTGTCAACCCAGACAATTCTAATGATGTATTTGTCACCTATGGAGGGTATACCGACGGTCAAAAAGTATACAGGTCAACCAACTCAGGTACATCCTGGACGAATGTTAGCGGAACATTGCCCAATGTCCCTGTCAATTGCATTGCATATGAAGACAATAATGGTAGTCCGAATGACGCCCTCTACATCGGCACTGATATCGGTGTCTTCTACAGGGATGACGTTTTAGGAGATTGGGTTCCGTTCAGCAACTGGCTACCCGTTGTGCCTGTCTTTGACCTTGAAATCAATGAAGTTGCTAATCTAGTAAGGGCGGGCACCCATGGCCGTGGACTTTGGACTTCCTCGACCTATACCTCTTGTCAAGCTTCATGGAACTTAAGTAATGCCGCAGCCCCTGGTTATAGTTATTATCAGGCTAGTGACTTCATCACTTCCTCAAGAACTGCTGGCGCAGGTATCGGGCAAGAGCTCTACTTCAAAGCTGCCGATCGCGTAATCCTGACGACAGGATTCAATGTACACTGCAAAATCCGGTCAAACTGACCACCCCATTCCGTTCTAAAGTGACCATCTTCTCCGGAGCAAACTGACCACCCGCACCGGAGCAAATTGACCAGTCTAAAAAGAAGTCTATTTCAGTATCATTTTCTTTATGAAAAAAGAAGATGGCAAACAAGAGAATAGGCATGAAACAGATAAGACAGATATATCGACTTTACGCTCAAGGAGTGAGTAAAGTACAAATTAGCCAGAGGTTACTTATTTCGCGTAACACGGTTAAAAAATACATCGAACTATTCAAAAACAAGAGGCTCACGTATAAAGACCTAGAGCAACTTAGTGACAGTGATTTGGGTAATTATCTTTCCAGCAAAGATCCAGAAGTGCCAGAGAAATTGGCTCAACTTCGCGTTTTGTTTCCCTACTTTGAAAAGGAGTTAAAAAAGGTAGGCGTAACCAAAAATCTGTTATGGAGGGAGTACAAGGAAAAATATCCAGATGGCTATCAGAGCTCACAGTTTTGCAAGTACTACAATGACTGGAAGCGATCATCAGCAGTTGTAATGCATTTTGAGCACAAGGCTGGAGACAAATTATTTATTGATTTTACAGGAAAGAAGCTAGCTATAACGGACAGAGAAACAGGAGAAGTCCGGGAATGTGAGGTGTTTGTGGCCGTCCTTGGAAGTAGTCAATACACCTATGTAGAGGTATGCAGGAGTCAAAAGAAAGAAGATTTTATACGGTGTATTGAAAATGCTCTTCATTACATGGGCGGTGTGCCACAGGCCTTAGTGACAGACAATTTAAAGTCAGCGGTTACAAAAAGTAGTAAATATGAACCGACATTGAATGAGACATTTTTGGATTTTGCTGAACATTACCAAACCAGTGTCCTACCTACAAGAGCATATAAACCAAGGGATAAAGCATTGGTAGAAAATTGCGTCAGGATTACCTATTCAAGAATATTTGCTCCTTTACGCCACCATGTGCTCTTTAGCCTTGATCAGGCTAATATTGCTGTGCTAGAAAAACTCGATGTACACAATAGGACCAACTTCCAGGGAAGGAAGTATTCGCGTTTTGATTTGTTCAAAGAAGTGGAACAAAAAGAGCTTTTCACCTTGCCTGATCGCAAATATGAAATGAAGTATTATGCCTATGGAACCGTTTACAAGAACAGCCATATCTACTTAAATAAAGACAAGCACTATTACAGTGTTCCCTTTGAATATATTGGTAAACGAGTCAAGATCATTTACAGTGATTCCGAAGTAACCATATTCTATAAACATGAACCAATAGCGGCTCACACACGTAATTATCAAGCTTTTAGATATTCCACCATAAAGGACCACATGCCGAGTACTCATCAATTCGTTGCTGATTGGAACCCGGATAAATTTATTAATTGGGCTAAAGGAATAGGCCCGGAGTGTAGAACATATATTATCAAAATATTAGAAAAACAACAGCACCCTGAGCAGAACTATAAGTCTTGCCTGGGAATTCTGTCTTTTGCGAAAAAAGTCGGAAAACAACGACTAAACAATGCTTGTAAGAGGGGCCTGGAATATGAAGTGTTTAACTATAAAATCATTCAAAGCATATTAGAAAAGGGCCTGGACAAGCTTGATGAAGACCCCCATCAGGATAGAACCATTCCACTGCATGATAATATAAGAGGAAAAAATTACTATCATTAAAATACAAACCATGAATACTACAAATGAGGAAAGAATGGGTCAATTGCGTTTATTTGGAATGCTTAGAGCTTTCGAATCAACCAAAGAATCATCCAGCATCAGATATACTCCTGATGAATTATTAGCTTATCTACTTCAAGCCGAGTGGGATGACAAACATAATCGAAAGATCAACCGTCTGATTAAAATAGCCCGATTCAGGTATATGGCTTCTACTGAAGAAATCATCTTTTCCACAGAGAGAAACCTGGATAAAAATCAGATTACTCGTTTTATTACATGTGATTTTATTAAAAGTAAAGAGAGTATCTTATTGACGGGAAGCACCGGTGTCGGTAAATCTTATATCGCTTCTTCCCTGGGACATCAAGCCTGTAATTTGGGGTATAAAGTCTTATACTTCAATATAAATAAGCTATTCGCTAAACTCAAAATGCTCAAGGCTGATGGATCTTTTCTTAAAGAAATGACTCGAATAGAAAGACAGGATTTGCTAATATTGGATGACTTTGGATTAAAGCCATTGGATCAAATTAATCGCCACGCCTTGATGGAAATAATTGAAGACAGACACGGAAAACGATCCACAATAATTGCTTCACAACTCCCCGTAAAACAGTGGCATGAAATAATAGGAGAAAACACTATTGCAGATGCAATTTTAGATAGAATCGTTCACACTTCTCATCGAATAGATCTCAAAGGAGATTCGATGAGGAAAAAGAAGACAAAATTATTAGTTAAAAACACTTAAATTGACAGAAAGATCAGACAACTTTTTTGACTTGACTTTGGGTGGTCACTTTCCACCGGAATACCCTGGTCAGTTTCGTCGGAATATGCAACAACCTCAACAACAATTTTCTCAAAAGGAGATTTTCCATCAGGATCTCTAAATGTATTGTCTGTAATTTTCTTGAGGTTCCATGCGTCAAACTTCCTTTCTAAAATCCAGGCATATTTTTGCCAAAGGCTTGTGTCAACCAATCATTGAAACAATGCCTGCTTCTGTCTGACAAGATTCTTTTTTATAACACGAAAAAACATTTCGAAAAGAGTCCTTTGTCCCTTGCTTATTCTTGGTATTTTACCATTTGTGGATTCTTCTTTAAAATAAGCTGCTTTGTAATTTTGAAACGTTCTGTATTCAAAAGTGATGTCTTTTTCTCCGATTTCTTCTAATTTATCATTCACAATTTGTACAAGCTCCTCATCGGTGAAAAATATTGCTCTGAATTCGTGTATCCTTCTTTCCTTCTGGACTATATTACCTTCTCAGTCCTCTACCTCATACTTCTGAATATCTCACATCAAAACCTCATCAGCCATAGTGATTCGTTCTTGGGTTAGTTTGATTGGTCTTGCCATGGGGATAATTAGTTATAATAAACTCAGTAGGTTACTATTTCGTATTCCACGCAGAAGTATAGAATTATTGCCAGAATCCATATCCGTTTATTCATGATTTGAGAAGAAGGATGAAGAAGGTCCGTTTCAATATAGTCAGAAAGCCTATAACATTCAAGAGCAGGATTTCTGCATGAGTTTCTTGGAGTCATCTGTGTAAATTACCAACTCTCAGTTGTACTTTTTATAGATATCAGCCTATTTATTAATAACTTGTTGGCTAACAAGTTCGAACTCTTCAAGTAACTTATCGATTTTTTTGGAGATTGGCAACTAGGGATTTAAGTTTAGATGCATTAGTACGAGCACATTCTGAGCGAAGGCTGTCTTCTACAACATGATCAAGAGCTGCGATGAATAATTCATCATCTGAAAATAGGTACGATGTCCTTTCCAATAAACTCATTTTGTCATCGGACTTCCATACATGCGACAATTTATACAAACTCTCAAGGTCACAGTTCTCAAAAATGTCACCAAATATCAAGTGTTTAAGGAATATAGCTCTTCTCTCATAAGAACTTCCAAATGCCTCGAAAAGAATATTCAGTTGATCGACATTAGCATCGATCAATTGTGGATTACGCTTTTCGATATCCAAATGTTCAAATAAAAAGTTCATTACTGTTTTGTCGTCGTCAATCAATAATTTAGCTAATTCAAGACTAAACGGAGTAGAACGTTCTACTTTTATTAAATCAATAATTTCCTGGTGTACAGCTAAATATTCTTCTCCATTCTTATAATTCTCGATTCTATTGCCAAAAGTGTTTAGTGAGATCGAGTCATTCTTTGTCAGGGATTCATTGTGATGTCTAACGGACATGGCTGCTAATTCATTGAAGTCGACAGGAGTGCTCAAGGTGTCAATCTCCTGTCCGTGTAGATCTAGAGAAAAACTAAAAATCATGCACATAGAAAGTAGAAAATAATTTATTCGATTCTTCATTTATTGCTGCTTAATTTGCTTCAAACATTGGTAATATGATAGGGCTGTCATAAAAATAAAAGTAAAGCAATTCTGAACCAATGACAAATGGAATATCTCCCTGAAATATATCTATATCCATGACACCCTCGGAATTTATGGTCCATGACCCTGAGTCAGGGTCGAAGCCAGTACTTATATCAAGTATAGTCCAACCAACAATCTCTCTTTTTCTTAAAGTCCAAATATTATCTTCATCAAGATGAAGTGAGTAAGAGTTTGTCTTAGCATCCGGTTCTGGTATGATTTTAATTAGACCGTTTCCTTGCCCATTCCCTCCTGACTCAGCGTATGGTCTAAATGGCTTAGACACCCTAAGTCCTCCAGTAGTAGTAACATACTCAGTAGTTATAGAATAAATCTCATCATATGGATGGTCTAGCGCATTCAAAGAATTAACTGCTTCAGAGGCATATCGTATTATCCACTCATATTTTTCAGAACATCGACTACCTGCGGTGATATTACCAGAACAATCTTGATTAAAAGACACTCTGGCAAACTCTTCAAAATTCGTCTTTCTATCAAAAAAGGCTAAAGGAAATGCAATTCTACTGTGATTTGGATGGTCATAAGAGAATATTTTTCCTGCGTTAGTATTAGGATTTGTCTGGGGGTCAGTATCTTCATCTAACCAATCTCCACTAACTTGGGACTCATCGTCGTCATTTGGTTCCTCATTTTTTGGAGGAAAAATTAAAGCATCAAGCTCCGAAAGTTGCGCATACCTATATTTCCAGTTTATTCGTTCTTTTCTTCTGGTTATATCGTAGATAATTCCAAAATCTGTCAATTTTTCTTCAATGCCAGATGGGAGTAACGTGAACTCGAATACGACTCTTCCGCCCATTTTACGGTCCAGTTCCACACCTTCAAAATCATCAAAAGTTCCATATCCATAGAGGGAGTTATCGTAGGCAATATCGTTCACCGTTATTATCTCAATTAGAGTACCATTATCTATTCCCATATTTTCTGGAGTGGGATCAACAACTCTTTGATTGTAAGCATGACTTTTATTAACCCATACAGCAGTAATCTTCACTTCTTCAAATTCTACATCCTCACTAGTACCATCGTCAGTCACAATTGCCTTTATCGACATATCCTTAATTGATGAACTATGGTCTGTTGCCTCAACCCAAACTGTCTGTGGCAAAGAATTAATTGGTATTGCAGCTACATAATCATCCAAATTTACTACCTTTTTAGAAGTCTCCCAATATCTTAATGGTCCCTCAGATATTAAACTAACTGATGAACAAGAAGAAGGGAATTCTCCTAACTTTTCAATTTTTAGTTTCATAAGATCTACTTCATCTCGACCTGCAATGGATGAAATCACTTCATTATCTTCATTATCTATTTTACCATCTCCATCAGTATCATTCTTATTAGCAACAGTAACAGCACCTATAGAAGTTTCATTATCCTGAGATATTTCTTGCCCACCATATGGGGGTTTTAAACCATTAAAGATTCTCAAGTTAATTACTCCACTACACCCACAATCTACATAAGCAAACTCATTATTCCCACGTCTTTCTTGCCCTTGTATCTTCGTAATAGAAAGGAGTAATACAAATATTAAAAGGAAGTTATTATAGATTTGAAAATGAAAGGTGGTCTTAGAATTCCTCATGTCTCCTTTTTTCTACTATGAAGAGCAACAACTATGCCAAACAACGATTATTGGCACAGTTGTTGCTGATGAAACTAAAACAGATATCACACTACAAATGGAAAGAATACTTACATTATTACTTGTATCATTCTTAAGCTTCCAAATGAGTGGAGAAGCCTTAACCGCTGAAATTGATCATGTCTTTTCCGGGTCAGGAATATTTGGCAGTAAAGGGGGTGTAGATCTAATTATTATAGAAGGAATTGCACCTTACATCTATAGTTGGTCAAACGGTGAAACCACGGAGGATTTGAGCTTGATTGATGCAGGTGAATACTGTGTGACCGTGACCGATGCGCTTTGTGGAGAAGCCACAGCTTGTTTTATAGTATCCGAGCTAGCTGGAACCGTCGATTTAGAATACAGTGGGACGGACCTTTGTTTAATGGAGTATGGGGATTTAACTGTATACCCATCCATACCCGGATTTGAAGTTCAACAATATTACTGGTTCAGCCAGCCAAATATCAATTTACCGACAATTAATGTCGCAATTCCAGGATACAAGTCAGTATTGATGTATGGATTAAACGGAGGTAGTGTGACATCGTCATTTTATAATATTGATGAAATACCAGCAATGCCCCCTTTTGAAGATTATATGGTAATAGGTGATGTTCAAAATGCTCAATGTTCTTCACACGATGGTAGCATTCAAGTTACCATCCAAAATAGTTTGTGTGCTTCAATTCCGTCTCAAGTTATAAGTGATATTAGTTGGGGTGATGGGGTAACCGGAGTTCTAAACAGAGACAATCTTGCTCCTGGAACTTATGAAGTTGAGCTTACGGTATACGGTCTATTCGACTTAAGTGCTATATTCACCGTTGAACAAGATGTCGATGTAATAGATATTGTATTAGATGACATCATTGCTTCGGAGTGCCAAGAAAATGGCCCTTTGCTTAACCCTGGTTCAATAGATATACATATCCAAGGTGTCTCTGATTATAGTGTTTTATGGTCGTTCTTAGAAGGACAAACTTCAACTGAAGAGGACGTTCTGGAGGCCTTCTATGGTCCTTATACTATAGAAGTGTTTACATCCAATGGTTGTTACGCCACAAGAACTTTTGATATGTGCTGTTGTTTTGCGAACAACCATCCAAATCTACCGCCATCATTTTTAGATTGTACTCCTGATATAGAATTAATTCTTCCACCATATGAAATTGAATTTACCTCAGCTTCTGGACCTCAGATAGCAAATGGTTCAATTACAATTCCTACCTCCCTTCCAATACAATGGACGGGGCCAGGTGAATTTGTCGCTTATACTACAACAATTAATGGTCTACTCCCCGGAGAATATTGCTATACTATATTTGACTATGAATGCGAAACCGATTTAGTGGGACTAACAGGTGAAGGGTGTATAACATTGGTTGATTGTTCTACAGAGGCATTTAATCCTAATGTCGATCTCGAAATTGAAATAGATAAAACATGTCATTGTGAAGAAGAAGGTGTAGTTAGTTTTAGTGATTTACAACCTTATCAAGGGAAAGGTTGGACTATATCCATGAATGCTCAAGTTGAACAAACATCTCCTGAAAATGGCAACATAACTTTCAATGATCTTGAACATGGGTTTTACACTTTTCTTATTAATGATCCAAATGGATGCGAACATGTCATGGAACTGGAGGTAGAAATGATTGTTGAAGATATCACAATCACAACAGATCCTTGTCAAAAAATTATTTCTTGTGGTAACTGCGATGACTATTATGAAGTGAGCAGCCCCCATTTTGATTACATTAATTGCAATTACAGAATTGCAACGTGTGAACTAACTGGTGAAGTAATTCAAAGTTTAACCGGCAATGTTGGCTATGCTTATCAATATATTAATTGGTCACACTGCGAAAAAATTCTTGTTTGTCAAACAGGAGTGGAAGTTCGAATTCCTGGAAGTGTTCATTCACAAATAGGTATTGAGTTGATAGCTGGAACAGAGCCACCCTATTTTCCTGTGGATTACAATTGCGTTTGGCAACAGGGATGTTTATTCCCAGATGGCGAAACCTTTGTATTTGTACCAAACCCAAATTTACAGCATCCCATTATTGGGCCGGTTACTTACAGTTTTGTTGAAACATGTTGGCCAAACAGTGGTTGTATTTATGAATTCAGTTGCGACGAAGAAGTAATCGGACAATCTGATTGTATCGGTTGTATTACAAGATTTGCCAAACCTGATACTACATCATCAAGTGCATATTCTATACACCCCAACCCCTTTAATAAAAGAATCTATATTTCTTCAGAAATAAAGAGAATTGAGGAGAATTTTATTGTTGAATTATTTGACATGCGTGGTGAAAGAATTTCCAATCAGAAGTATCATCTACCAAAAGGAGAACATGAAAGTGTGTTTGATATTCAAGGAAGTTCTATTAGTCCGGGACTGTATATTGTCAAAATAGCAGATAGTAATGGAGCCTCAATATATAAAGTCATTCACGAAAATTTAGATTATTGATATGATCACCAGATATTTTTGTTTGTTAGTATTCCTTTGTTTCATTGGTTGTTCGGATGATGAATTGAGTTTCGATGAGACCTATACCAATATGAAGCAAAATCATGTAGGTTTATGGGAAGTTGAACAAAATCGAAAGCAATTTAACGCAGACACATTAACTTCTAATTATGATTTCTATTTTGATATAAGACTGAATGCAGATGGATACGGAATAGTAGAAGATCCAGTTTTTAATAGGTTTGATACTTTCGAATGGTATTTAGAGCCTTTTCCAGAAACATTAATATTGATTCGGGCAGCGACTCTCGGTGACAGTACTCTTTCTGGCCCATTCTATCGCTCATCTTATTCTATTATTGAACGAGAACAAGATTTCATTCACATGGAATCCAAATTCCATTATGTAAATACCTTCTTGAATGATACCTCGTATCTAGAATTAGACCGGAAGCAGTATAGAAAAGAATGAGTAAGAAATCTCACGGCAAAATTGGACGATGGGATAAAAACTCTACATCCTTGTATGTCCACGCCTCTGAAACGGATGTCATAGATGAATCAGTGTATACATCAGATTCAACCAATGAAGTTTAGCATGTTTTCCGCATAGGGGTCAATACTCCGGATTCAGGGGGTCAGCTTGAGGAGAATAGATAGAAATCTCTTGAAGTTTTGAAGTTTTATTTTCTGGATTGTTTTCATTTACTTATTGATATGTATTTTCAACAATCTCAATTTCATCTTCTGTTATTCCATATAACTGATAAACAATTGTGTCAATCTCCTTCTCTACTGCATCCATCTGACCTATTAATTCAGAAACCACCTCACTTGATGCAGTAAAATATTCTTCCCATTCATCTTGTTTATGAAGAGGTATTGGTCGTTTCAACTTATTCAATTCGAATAAAAATTCACCAAAATTTAATTTATAGAAAGAAAAGAGCTTCTTAGTTGTTCTAGGAAGTGAAAGATTGTCAGTAAGTCTTCGTAGAAACTTATCTCTAGTTTTATTAAATTGATTGACTAATTTTAATAAATTCTCAGCGAGTTGGCCCAAACGATTTTGATTCCCATGTTTAGGAATTGGCAGAGATCTAATTTCTGCTAAAGTAGTTTGACGAAAATCATCCTTCGTAGCAATGGATGAAGAATTGATGTACAGATATGAGATTAATTTGCTTGCAAGAATAGATAGCAAATATTTTGCAGTATACTCCTCTGGATTTACTGGAATGAAAGGATTTACATCTTTTTTGAAAACAAGTGTTTCATCAGTAAAACTTACTGTTAGCCTATCCTGCCTGTTTACAAGCCTCCTAATGAGGACTTTCTCTTCTGCTTGATAAAACCTTTGTAATGACACTTTATCACTCATGTCTGTATAAGAAATTTCCTCTTTCAACATGTAGTAAGAATAGACCTGCCCTTTTTCTAAATATGGGAATTGAAACTCTTCGCTTGGAGTATCACTTTTTTTAAACCTGCTAGGTGATAATCCTTGAGTTGAAATAGTAATTTCTCCTAACGGCACAAAATCATCGGTCTTGCATCTATCTAGTATCCTAGATGATATTGGATCAAGAATTATTTTAAAAGACTCTGAATCAACAAGATCTGTTTCTACTTCTTTAAATGGTATGTTATCGAGAGCGGATATACTAGTTTTCTTGTTATATCTATGTATTTCATAACGGTTCCTAGATCTGTTGTCAAAAAGTAAAATTCCTGTGTCAACGTATGCGTCAGAGAATACATTAAAAGGTAAATTTATTAGTTTATTTACAGAGTGATTTTCAAAAATATACTGTCTGAACAGTCGATAATTTTCTCCAGTTTGCCATGTAATTGGAGTTATGTAGCCTAAATACCCACTTTGTTTAAGAAGGAAGAGCCCATGAATTATGAAAACTGCAGAGGTGTCATATTTTCTTTCTAACTGAGGATATGCCCTTCTGAAAAAACTCTTTGAATCTTCATCAAGCATTTCTAATGGAATATATGGAGGATTGCCGATCATAATATCAAACCCTCCATTTGCAAAAACTTCAGGGAATTCTTCTTTCCAACTGAAAGCTTTCCTACCAGCAATTAACGGATCATCTATAATTGAATTCCCACATTTAATATTGTCATTTAATGTAGTAAGCTTTCTGCCAATTCGGGCGGTTCTTAACCATAAAGATAGTTTCGCAATTTCTACTCCTTCTTCATTTACATCAACACCATATAGATTATTTTCTAATATTGAATTCTGTACCTCTGTAAATACTATCCCGCCTCCTAACAATTTTGATTCTAATTCATCAAGATATCTGTGTTCTTCAATGAGGGATTCTAATGCTTGGTTGAGAAATGCACCACTTCCGCATGCTGGATCACAAATGGTCACCCCAAGCAACCAATCCCGATTGCATATTCCGACGAAACTGACCAGGGTATTCCGGTGGAAAGTGACCACCCAAAGTCAAGTCAAAAAAGTTGTCTGATCTTTCTGTCAATTTAAGTGTTTTTAACTAATAATTTTGTCTTCTTTTTCCTCATCGAATCTCCTTTGAGATCTATTCGATGAGAAGTGTGAACGATTCTATCTAAAATTGCATCTGCAATAGTGTTTTCTCCTATTATTTCATGCCACTGTTTTACGGGGAGTTGTGAAGCAATTATTGTGGATCGTTTTCCGTGTCTGTCTTCAATTATTTCCATCAAGGCGTGGCGATTAATTTGATCCAATGGCTTTAATCCAAAGTCATCCAATATTAGCAAATCCTGTCTTTCTATTCGAGTCATTTCTTTAAGAAAAGATCCATCAGCCTTGAGCATTTTGAGTTTAGCGAATAGCTTATTTATATTGAAGTATAAGACTTTATACCCCAAATTACAGGCTTGATGTCCCAGGGAAGAAGCGATATAAGATTTACCGACACCGGTGCTTCCCGTCAATAAGATACTCTCTTTACTTTTAATAAAATCACATGTAATAAAACGAGTAATCTGATTTTTATCCAGGTTTCTCTCTGTGGAAAAGATGATTTCTTCAGTAGAAGCCATATACCTGAATCGGGCTATTTTAATCAGACGGTTGATCTTTCGATTATGTTTGTCATCCCACTCGGCTTGAAGTAGATAAGCTAATAATTCATCAGGAGTATATCTGATGCTGGATGATTCTTTGGTTGATTCGAAAGCTCTAAGCATTCCAAATAAACGCAATTGACCCATTCTTTCCTCATTTGTAGTATTCATGGTTTGTATTTTAATGATAGTAATTTTTTCCTCTTATATTATCATGCAGTGGAATGGTTCTATCCTGATGGGGGTCTTCATCAAGCTTGTCCAGGCCCTTTTCTAATATGCTTTGAATGATTTTATAGTTAAACACTTCATATTCCAGGCCCCTCTTACAAGCATTGTTTAGTCGTTGTTTTCCGACTTTTTTCGCAAAAGACAGAATTCCCAGGCAAGACTTATAGTTCTGCTCAGGGTGCTGTTGTTTTTCTAATATTTTGATAATATATGTTCTACACTCCGGGCCTATTCCTTTAGCCCAATTAATAAATTTATCCGGGTTCCAATCAGCAACGAATTGATGAGTACTCGGCATGTGGTCCTTTATGGTGGAATATCTAAAAGCTTGATAATTACGTGTGTGAGCCGCTATTGGTTCATGTTTATAGAATATGGTTACTTCGGAATCACTGTAAATGATCTTGACTCGTTTACCAATATATTCAAAGGGAACACTGTAATAGTGCTTGTCTTTATTTAAGTAGATATGGCTGTTCTTGTAAACGGTTCCATAGGCATAATACTTCATTTCATATTTGCGATCAGGCAAGGTGAAAAGCTCTTTTTGTTCCACTTCTTTGAACAAATCAAAACGCGAATACTTCCTTCCCTGGAAGTTGGTCCTATTGTGTACATCGAGTTTTTCTAGCACAGCAATATTAGCCTGATCAAGGCTAAAGAGCACATGGTGGCGTAAAGGAGCAAATATTCTTGAATAGGTAATCCTGACGCAATTTTCTACCAATGCTTTATCCCTTGGTTTATATGCTCTTGTAGGTAGGACACTGGTTTGGTAATGTTCAGCAAAATCCAAAAATGTCTCATTCAATGTCGGTTCATATTTACTACTTTTTGTAACCGCTGACTTTAAATTGTCTGTCACTAAGGCCTGTGGCACACCGCCCATGTAATGAAGAGCATTTTCAATACACCGTATAAAATCTTCTTTCTTTTGACTCCTGCATACCTCTACATAGGTGTATTGACTACTTCCAAGGACGGCCACAAACACCTCACATTCCCGGACTTCTCCTGTTTCTCTGTCCGTTATAGCTAGCTTCTTTCCTGTAAAATCAATAAATAATTT
The DNA here is from genome assembly GCA_965249735.1 of Saprospiraceae bacterium. GTDB lineage: Bacteria > Bacteroidota > Bacteroidia > Chitinophagales > Saprospiraceae > JANQSS01. The sequence continues at coordinate 97,260 of CBDFMS010000025.1, forward strand.
GTCTCCAGCCTTGTGCTCAAAATGCATTACAACTGCTGATGATCGCTTCCAGTCATTGTAGTACTTGCAAAACTGTGAGCTCTGATAGCCATCTGGATATTTTTCCTTGTACTCCCTCCATAACAGATTTTTGGTTACGCCTACCTTTTTTAACTCCTTTTCAAAGTAGGGAAACAAAACGCGAAGTTGAGCCAATTTCTCTGGCACTTCTGGATCTTTGCTGGAAAGATAATTACCCAAATCACTGTCACTAAGTTTGCTCTAGGTCTTTATACGTGAGCCTCTTGTTTTTTGAATAGTTCGATGTATTTTTTAACCGTGTTACGCGAAATAAGTAACCTCTGGCTAATTTGTACTTTACTCACTCCTTGAGCGTAAAGTCGATATATCTGTCTTATCTGTTTCATGCCTATTCTCTTGTTTGCCATCTTCTTTTTTCATAAAGAAAATGATACTGAAATAGACTTCTTTTTAGACTGGTCACTTTGCTCCGGTGCGGGTGGTCAGTTTGCTCCGGAGAAGATGGTCACTTTAGAACGGAATGGGGTGGTCAGTTTGACCGGATTTTGCAGTACGGTAGCTTTTATTAAATCGTTCGATAAATCCATTTTGACTTGGCTTTCCTGGTTGAATAAATAGAACGGCAATATTGTTATCAGCACACCAGTCTGTAAATTCAGCGGACGTAAATTCTGGGCCGTTGTCCACACGTATTCGCTTTGGCTTGCCTTTAAAGTATATTATTCGCTCCAGCACTCGAATAACTCTTGTGGCAGGCAAAGAAAAGTCTGCTTCAATAGCCAGTGCTTTGCGATTAAAATCATCCATGATATTTAATGTGCGGAACTTGCGCCCATTTTCTAATGCATCACTCATGAAATCCATTGACCATGTTTCATTCATTCGGCCTGGGACTACTAATGGGACTCTGTTTCGACTAGGTAACCGTTTTTTGCGTTTAACCTTTATGTTCAAATTCATTTGTTTATAAACACGATATACCCGCTTGTGATTCCATCTCATGCCTGCTAATCTGATCCTGTGAAAGAGCTTCCAAAATCCGTTTGTCGGATGCCGCTTGGATAACTCAGAGAGCATGCTAATAACCTGATCGTCTTGCGATTCTTTGAGTTTGTAGTAATAAACAGACTTGCTCAAATTAATGACACGACAAGCTTGTGTGATATTTACCTCGTACGTTTCCATGATTCCCTTTGCTATTTGCCGTTTAGCACGAGGCTTTAGAACTTTTTTTCAATCACATCTTTGAGAATACGATGATCTAAACTCAGCTCTGCATACATGCGTTTCAGTCGTTGATTCTCCAGCTCAAGCTCTTTTAATTTCTTCAACTGAGTAGTTTCCATGCCACCATACTTCTTGCGCCAGTTATAAAAGGTAGCTTCGCTGATACCATTTTCACGACACAAATCAGAAGTCTTGCGACCAGCTTCATGAGCCTTTAGAATCGATACAATCTGACTTTCTGTAAATCTTGATTTCTTCATGACAATTCAATTTAATACTTTAGTTTTGAATCGTCCAGTTTTTGGGGAAGCTTTCAGATAAGCTAGAAATTGAATTCCAGGGTTTAAGAGAGAGAGGTGTTTCTTGTTTCGATAGTGTACAACCGGGTGAATGCAAAGATTGCTATAAGGGTCAGCAAGGCTATAGTTTTCTAGCCAAAGATGGGACTTATATCAATTTTTTATTTTATTTAACCGGTGAGGACCATTTGGAGGACTTGGTCTCTTGCAGCGATATGTGTTGTTCTCACAATCTTGAAGACCGAAATAGAATCTTTCTTCAATTTGATCGAGATGATGAACCGGGATTTTTAGAAAGTGTGGACTTCTTGATCAAGAAGCAAAAAATTGAGCGGGCTCTGGTAACATTAGATAATCTTAATCAAGGTCTGGTGGATGTTGATGATCTTATTCAATGGTTGGAGCAATATCAGGATTTATATCCTTCGTTGATGGAAAGAGCAACAGCTCGTGTCAGAGCCTTTAAGACATTTGAACATACATATGCTCTGTTAACTTGTTTTACAAGGTTAAAAGAAGATCATGAGGTTGCTTCTCAAGCCATGGCGGACTATATTGGTTGTGGGCAAGATGAAGACAAAATCGAGAACTGGATTGAAAAATATCGCACCCATTCAAGTTTCTCCGCCAAAATTGAGTTTTTAGATGGCTGGAGAAAATCCGGATTGGTAAAGTTCTTAGGTGCAAAACATATGATTGTTGACTGCTCTCCCTTATTTGGAATCATTACTTTTTCCAAAGATCTATGAAGCTTGCATTAGAATTGCTCAAGGAAAGCAAAGGGCTCGAATGGGCTGAAGATTATGGCTAGCAGTATATTCCGACCCATATGACAAAATGAAAACGAACGTCATAGTTGAGTGTGACGAACATCATCTTTAATGTCCTGTTCCCAAAATAACTTGACAATTAGAATCCGATATGGATGCTCAAAATGTCTTGGAGGGGTGTTTTTTTTCTATTTTTAGAGTAAATTTTCGATGTTTTACGTAATGCTATGGCCAACTATTGGAATCAAATAAAACATATTAAATATCAATAACCTGATCATAAAATTGCCTTAGCCATACTTTTGTTGGTTTGTCTGCTTGATGTGCCTTATGACTATTTCCAAGTTGTAAAGTTCTTAAGTATGATAGGCGTTGGCATCTTGGCATATCAAGCGCATCTATTGAATGATCAGTCGTTTCTAATAGTTTGGGCGGCTTCAGCGGTATTGATCACACCCTATAGTTAAGATTTCCGTTGATCGTGATTTTGTGGAATAATGTTGACATGATTTGGCCCAAATCATTGATTGTTTCATCGATTTGAGAAAAAGGAGGGTTATAATGAGATCTAAGTATTCCTATCTGCCCAGACTTGCCATGAATCAATATCAACTTAGCATGATACAGCCGTTGATCAAATGCTACATAGTTGCTTTCATTTGGTTGTTACCTGTTTGCATTTTTGGTCAGTCGATTTCTATAATTTCATGGAATCTCAAAGACTTCGGACAGTCAAGAGATGATGAGGAGATAATGATGATTGCTGAGGTTATCAGAGATGCCGACATTGTTGCAATTCAAGAGGTGGTGGCCAAGCATCATGGAGGTGCACAAGGCTGTAGCACGTCTTGCTGATCAACTCAATCGGATGGGATCAAAATGGGACTATAGAATAAGTCATCCGACGAATAGTAGTTCCAGTCACATTAGCGAGCGTTACGCCTTTTTATGGAAGCCGCATGTCGTAGACATCGTTTCCAGACCTCAGCTTGTAGATGCACTGTCAACTGTTGTGGAAAGGGAACCTTACATGGCAAATTTCAAGTTCGAAGAATCGGAATTCTGTATTGTTAACTATCACGCTTGCTCGCATAAATCAAATTTTCCCGAGCGAATTGAAATACAGAATATTTCTAATTGGATCATTGAAAAGGACTGTCAAAATGTTCTATGGGTTGGTGATTTTTAATTTGGGAAGAAAAGATGTCGCATTGAAAAGATACGTTCAGAAGGATTTTTAACCACATTGGAAGGACAAAAGACTACTTTGAAAAAAAAATGTGAATTTGGTCAATACCCTGAGCAGAGCAGAGGACAATGTCTTCTATAAATTGCATGCCTTCACAATCAACGAGGCTGGTGTAATTGATTTTGTCGCGGAAAGGTGGAGATTGTGAAAATGTCGAATGGATGAGGGATTCGTATTCGGATCATTTAGGAATTTTAATTACCATGTCGAAATCCGCTTTTGAAGATCAATAAGCCTATTTGACTATTAACCGAGCTGTTTTAAAAATTGAGTTTAATATGAGTACATTGATTGCAGACTTCAGGACTTCAATTTTATTCTCTACACGCAATTATTAATCCACGTGATAGAATAATTCCTGCACAGTATTTTTGGCAACATAGAAATGAATTTGGGGGTCAAACTGATCAGTTAATACTAGACCGGGCACATCAGCTTTCAGATGGAACGGTAGTGCCAAGGCAATTGCTAGATTTTGACAAAAATGGAGAGGTGATTGATGCAAACATGAACACAATACCTTCTATACCTCAAGAGGAACTAATTATTGTCAATAAGATGTCAAAATGCGTCGAGCAATACCAGGAAATTTGGTTACCTATTCCGTATTTTAAGTATAATCCGAGAAATGGATTCTTCAATACTTGTCCTGTCGCCTGGTCACGAGCGAAAATATGTAATTTAAAGATTGAAACAAATGAAGATGATGGAATAAAGCTTTCGTTTGAGATAGTCTTAGCCTTTGACACACAGGTACATGATTTAGAGCCACCACAAGATGCTTTCGCTGGTGACTTGGATTCATCGACGATCAAATTCAATCCGTTGTTAACTACCGAAGACACAACCGAAATGAATAATATCTTCAAGTTATGTGCAGACACAGACCTGAATATTGCCTTTGTTTCAGGTGACAAGAAATGGAGGTTGGGTAGATGAGTATTTATTATCCACTATACATGATGGTGAGCTACCCAACAGCCCTACTTCTTTAACTTATTTGGCCAACTATTTGTACCTTATAGAGTTCTTAAGTCAGTTAGATGATTTACCCACCATCACAGTTTACCCACACGACAAAAGAACTTCAATTCCTGTGGATGCCGTGCTCGATGTTGGAAATGCAAGGACTTGTGGCTTACTTTTTGAAAATGCCTAGTAAAGACTACAACAAGATTTACATCCGTTAAGAAACTCGTTTTAAGGAACTTGTCGAACCCAAACATGAAATATGACGATCCTTTTTCAATGAGACTGGCCTTTGCAGAAGCATCGTTTGGAGATGTTGAGGTCCCTAAATTTCCGATATATTCACCTGGCCGAGCGTTCTCCGAGTTGGTGAAGAAGCTAATATTCTATTAAATTCATACGATGTCGAACGATATATAACCGATGAACCAGCGAATACACTGTCTTCCCCAAAAAGATATTTATGGGATGAAAGCATGAGGAAGAAACCTTGGGAATTTATAGAAATAAAGCCCTCAGATGATAAAGAAATAATTCCAAAAAACAACATGTATATTTAGCTAATTTGACAGAGCATTTTACCACAGATGGTAGTTTGACAGAGAACGACCTGGGTGTTGAACCAAAGTGGTCACGTAGTTCTTTGATGACATTTGTTTTTATAGAAATAATTAATCACATTTTATGTCAAATTAATTCTCACAACTTCAGAATGGAAAATGAGGCGTTCATAGGAAGCGTCAGAAAGCTAAGAAGAATCGTGATAACATGTCCCACCGGGATGACACAGCAAGAACAGATTAAGCTAAGAGAATGTGCCAAATTCGCACTCAAAGCTCTGGCGAGTTACCATAAGAAAGTACAAGATCAAGATATCGGACAAATGGGTGATCTTGATTTCGAGGGTATAAACATTTCTTTAGATGACATTGATGATTCCCTGGTTGAAGAATTGAGTCACATTAATGATGGACCATTTTCAAAAATCGAGATCGTTCCAGATCCAAAGGATATTTCTGTTCCTACACCTCAACTTGAGAACTCATCAAATAAAGGCAAGGATTGGATTTTTGACGAAGCAAGTGCTAGTCAAATAGTGTATATCTATGGTCAAGTCGCTAACAAATACAGCAGCAATTTTAGACAATTTTTCGACATATACGGAAAAGCTGAAAGCACCGAAGTCACTTCTAAGAAATCTCTTACAATAGCAAGTGTGGATATTGGTGGAGGAACTACAGATTTCATGATATGCAACTATTCCTATAGTGAAAAGTCGCAATCTGCAGTTTTGACTCCGAATCCGCTCTATTGGGAAACTTTTTCACTCGCTGGTGATGATCTGTTGAAAGAAGTGGTTCACCAGATTTTGATTGATGGCCACGGAAAACAACAAGGAGGCGCATTTAACACAAAAGGTGGAATAATACGGAATTCAGCAATAGAGAATGGCTGTAAAGACGTTACTGATAAAATATTACATTTCTTTGGACAGCAGGCAAATTATCAGGGAGCTTCCCACATCGTTTACAGGAAGAATTTTGTCACACAAGTGCTTATACCTATTGCTCAAAAGATACTCGAGCACGTAGCAAAGGAGAAAGCAAGTGCTATGTCGTATAACTATGATCAAATTTTTCAAGAAAACCCCCCCAATGATAAATTAATTAATTACATCAATAATCATTTTGGGAATGGATTTAATTTCAAGTCAATAATATGGGAAACAACGGCAGATGAAGTTAATCATATCATTCGTTACAAATTCAAAGACATAATCCAACAATTAGCAGGTTTGAGTTTCGCTCATAAAGTCGATATTCTCTTATTGGCTGGCAAACCAGTTTCGCTACTAGAATTCAGAAACCTTTTTGTAAGAGAAATGCCCTTGTCTCCGGATAGAATTATTTCTCTATCCAATTTCAGAATTGGTACATGGTACCCGTACACCGATAAAAAAGGCCACATTGTTGACCCTAAAACTACCGTTGCTGTAGGTGGCATGATCTATGCCTTAGCCGGACTAGATAAGCAAATACAAGGGTTTGAGCTCAACACCAAATTGTTAAGAGAGAAACTCAGGTCAACTGCGGATTACATTGGAGAATTTGATAAAGGCAATAGTAGACTGAGTCAAGTCTTCTTGAACAAAGTCAAAGACTCACACCTCATAGAAAAGAGAACATTACCTCTTTTGTTGGGGTTTAAACAGTTACCACATGATAGCTATCTCGCTCGGCCAATATATAAACTAGATTTCAACCTCGAATATATTCGAAATAAAATAAAGGGGTCACAACCAACTTTAAGCGAAGCTGACTTAAATGAAGGCGCATTTAAAGAATTGGCAAGAATTAGAAACCAAGGTCCATTTACAATAGAAATAAGCCGGGATATTGAAGTCTCAAAAGAGAGGCTTTCCATAGATTCTATAGAAAACAACCTAGGACGACCTGTCGACAAATCCAGTGTGAAACTAATACTCATGACATTGGAAGACGAAAATGGGTATTGGCTGGATAGTGGAGTATTTCCGATTTTAAGACTTAAAAATTAACAAATAATTACTAGAATGGGATACAATCAACAAATACCTAAGGAAGAGCTCTTGAAAATTCGAGACGGCGTCGGTAAAATAGAAAACTTTCTTGATCGAGCTATCGAATGGACATTGAATAGTCCGGACGTTGAGGACCCTAAACAGACCGCCAAAACATTAAAGAAGTATCGAAGGAATATTAGAAAAGTTGCAGGTGGAATAATGAAAAAACCCGCTATTGCATTTTTCGGTGCTAGTCAAAGTGCAAAGTCTCATTTGGTAAAGAACCTTCTTCAGAATGAGAGTAAAAAATGCGAAGTACTTGATGCAGGAAGGAATAATTCAATTGATTTTATTAAGTGTATTAATCCGGATGGTGATGGCAACGAATCAACAGCTATTGTCACACGGTTCACACTTAAAGAGGCAGAAATTGAAAACTTGCCAATAAAGATAGAATTATTGTCAATTCGCGATATTGTTCTTTGCCTTTGTGAAGGATTCTATAAAGTATTTAGTCTGGCTGAGGCTACATTTCCAACTGAACCTGAAGTACAAGAGTTGTTGTCGAAAGTTGAAATGAAAGCAAGTTCTGATACGAATTTGGCTGAGAAATCAATCTTATCAGAAGATGATATTTATCTGATCAAGGAATATTTAGAGAATTACCATTCAGAGAAAATAAGGGAATTTCTAATTTTACTTGAAACAACTGGTTACTGGGATCAACTCGCTCAGAATCTTCATAGAATTCAAATAGACAACTTAGTTTCATTATTGGGTATTCTTTGGTTAAATCAGAAAGATCTATCAGATTTATTCTTTTCATTGATGAGAAACTTAAATAAATTAAAGTTTACCAAAACGGTTTATTCAGATTTTGATGTTGTTTTCAAGTACTTGCCTCAAGATTACGAGGAAACGTTCTCGGATGGCTATCGCCCCGGGTACAATATTTTAGATGTCACCACATTAAATGATCAACTATATTCTGACAATGTCTCCTTTACGGTTTCTTTGGCAGATGGAGAAGTTCAGAGCATATCTCCTGGCATGCTCTGTGCCATTAGCAAAGAGTTGACATTTAGAGTGTCACCGCCAAAACCGGAAGACTCTGAACGTAAGTTTCTTGAGGATATTGACATCATCGACTTTCCTGGTGTCCGCGAGGCTGCACCCAGGTCAATTAAAGAATCAGTTAAGCAGAGAGACGTTGCATACGTTCTGCTCAGAGGTAAGGTAAATTATCTTTTTAATTCGTATTCCGATAATTATGATATAAACAATCTGGCAGTAACTACTGACATCTCCGCACAGAAGGATGGCTCAGGACTAATACCTGAGATTATAGACAAATGGATCAAAAATTATATTGGTCGTGACATGAGCGAAAGAAAAGATTTACTGGCTCAATTCGATGTACCTCCATTGTTTATTATTCTTACATTTTGGAATGAAAAGCTAAAATTTGATCAAGCAAAGAGCAATCCTAACCCACTGGGAAGCCTTAAAATGTCTTTCAAAACCAGATTTTATGAGGACATTCTTTCTGACAAAGAATGGCAAACCAATTGGAGTGGACTTAACTCAAGAGATAAAGAATCATTTCGTAATTTCTATTTATTAAGGGATTTCAATTATAGTGAAGATGTTTTTTCACAAGATGAAAATGGCTTTGAGCAACAAGTTCTAGAATCCAATAAAGAATACTACAATTCATTTAAAGAAGAGTTTTTGAAATTGGATTTGGTTAACCAGTATTTTAATTCTCCTCTTGAAATGTGGGAGAACTCTTCTACTTTTAATAAAGACGGAGCCGAACTTATTATCAAGAATCTTTCTAAAATCACTTCGAATGCACCTAAAACAAATCGATACATATCCATTATTAACTCCGCTTTTAATAAGGCCTTTTCTGAATTAAATATTCTTTGGAATGATGATGATATCGGTCGTAAAATCTTGTCCGCTAAACGTGAATCTGAAGATATTGTGAGCAGAACAAGCCTTTTAATGGATGAAAACCAACATCAGTTTGGAAAGTTAATAGAATTGTTCATGATCAATGAATTGGATATTTATGATCATATATATATAATGACAAAAAGTGATGATATCTCAAAGTCAAAAAATTTAAAAAAATATTTTACTTTCAGGAAGGCACATAAAATCGAAGGGATGCCACAGAATGAGGCCTTGGACAAATTGAAAGAACAACATGGATATACTTTGGTGAGTGAATTAGAAAATTACTTGAAAAATGATTTAAAATTGAATCTAGATCTCTTGTTTTCTAAAAATATTGAGAAAATGCAAAAAAGATCGGTATTCATTGCCAGCAGAATTAAAGACTATTGGATTGATAATATTTTGAGAAGAGACAATTATAATGTTGACTCAACATATCGAATCGACGATAAATTGGGGAAGAAAGTTTCCGATATTCTAAGAATTAATTTTAGTCGATTGAATATGGAAGAAGTACTTGCAAAGAGTATCGAAAATTATGTAGATACCGCAGTTCAAAATGAGGAAGCTGTGCCTATGATAGCCGATATATTGGCGGGAACTATAAATAATTTCGTCAAATCTGTTGGCTGGGAATATACGAACCATGAAGATCGACAAGATTTGATTGAAACAGCGCGAAAGCACAACATATCAATACATGATTTTTCCATTAATAATGATGCCGTAGGAAAGATAAGTAAACAAGAGCTGGATGAAGTCTATGAATTCATGGCGGATTATGAGAAACGCATAAATGAGGCTGATGACGACGTAATTGTTAAGACACCAATTCTTCATAATTTGTTCAAGTGGCAAGACCACATTAAGCTGGCTTATATGGGCAAGGTTGGTGTTATTCATTATGACGTTGAGAGCAATAATCGTCTTGATGATATTTTAAAAAATGCAAGTAACTTATCTCTTAAATCCGTGAATATTCAGTAGACATGTCCAAAATAATTTATCAGAGAAAAATCGAAGACCTACTGCCAGTCCTATGGTATGGGCAACGGGTGCCTGATAAATTTGTCGCTATTTATAAAGTCATAGCATCTCAATTAGGCGTGGAGGTGGCAGATATTCTCTCTCAGCCACAACTGTCTGAATCATCTTACGAAGGGAAAAGCATGGCGACATGGTTATCTAAGCATGCGACTGGGGCCATGACATCCATTGCAACTCTTGGTGACAGTGAAAAACAAATGGCTCTTGACCTTCTAAACCAAAGGTTGGACCAAATTCAAAAACTAGGTCAAAAATTGTTGCTATCAGAAAAGGAGGAAAATGTAAAATGGGGACAGCTTATTTTGAAAGCCATAGTTTTTCCGTCCTTGGAATTTGTCTTCTATAGCAACTCCACCGTCATTATCTCCTTCTGGGGTTTTGAAAAGCAATCAGGGCCAACTGGATCGTCGTCCTATGTCCTCGAAAGAGAAAGCAGCGCCTTAGACTTGGATAGCTCATCGACTGTTAAAAACGATGACGTTTATCCTGGTCAACTAGAGGAGGATGCTTCTCCAACATCAGCCTTGGATGACAAATACAATTCCTCTCTTGATCATAAAGATGAAAACAGGGTAATTGCATCTGAGAAAGACGGAAAAGAATCTTCTTCGACTGAGAACATCATAAGTCAAACTCAGCTTAAAGAACAACGTGAATCCCCTCCTTCAAAGAATCCAAATAGATTTTGGTGGCTATTATTGTTATTACTTTTACCGTTCTTCTGGTATTTATGGAATAAAGCGGAAAAGCAACAAGAAACACCCAAGTCCACAGGTCAGCTTTTAATCCCGATTGAAGCTGATAAAATCATCATAAGTAAAGACTCGGTAAGATATATTGTCTCTGATAGACTTAACATTGCTTTGCATGGTGATAATAGAGATCTGGAATCGTTTGCCAAAGAACTAAAAAAACAATATCCGACAGAAAGTATAGAAATTATATACCAAGATGAAAAGACAGCGCGCCTTCAAATTCAAGTTCCAGAAAGCGAATTAGAAGCGGTTAAGAATTCACTTGAATCTAAGATGTCAGGATACGACCTTCTTATATGGCATGAAAGCATCTTTAAGTCAAACAGCACATCTCCGGACCCGGGTTTATCTGATATTCAAAAATCATGGTATTTTAATGAGGTTCAAGCACAAGACGCCTGGAAAATTACAAAAGGCAATCCTGATATAGTCATTGCAATTCTAGATTCAGGATTTGATGTTGAACACCCTGAGTTAAAGTCAAAAGTATTTAAACCCTGGGATGTGATCTCCCGATCTTCTGACATTCAACTTCACCCTGAATATTCGATTCATGGTACACATGTAGCATCGATTGCTTCAGGTGAATCTGATAATGGATTAGGTGTGTCTGGTATTGCTCCTCACTGTAAAATTATGCCCATTAAGGTGGCAGACTATAATGGGACGATGGCAACCTCGTATGTGATTGATGGTTTTTTATATGCAATAAACAACGGCGCCCACGTGATCAATATGTCTCTTGGCCTCCATGTCAACCCAAACCTTCAATATTACCCTGAGGAACATCAGATGGCCATTATTCGCAATCAATTCAAGGAAGAAGAGGCATTTTGGAATCAACTTTTCAGTATTGCGGCAGGGCAGAATGTTGCAGTAGTATTAGCCGGTGGAAATCAAAATATTCTAATAGGCATAGATCCAATGGATAGAAGTGACTATCCGATAAAGGTTTCTGCTACTGCACAAGGTGGAATTAAAGCGGCATTTAGCAATTGGGGGTATATGTCAGACGTGAGTGCCCCGGGTGAAAACATATTCAACGCTATACCAAACAAAACATTTGATTTTCTAAACGGAACGAGTATGGCCGCGCCTATCGTTGCCGGTGCAACAGCTCTGATCAAATCGAATCATCCAGATTTTACTCCCTCAGAAATTAAGGCACTGTTAAAGAATACAGGCATAAGTGCCTATTCTCCCAACGGACAACATATCGGAAATATCATTCAAATCAATGATGCCCTATTGGCGGCAAAGAATGGAAATACACCGAAGGCTGATTGTAATGACATTCAATCGCGTATTGATAGCCTCACCCAAGAAATTAATAGATTAAGACGAGAATGCCTAACGCCAATCAAAGTTGATACGATGCATATACCCTCAATCGGCTCTGCCAACCCTCAATTAATTCAAGGTAGATGGAAAAGCAGTTCACCGTTGGTGAATGACAGAACAGAGGAGAATATTGAGCTCTATTTTGATTTTGAATTGGGAAACTCAGGGCGTATTACACTGGTCGAACAAGATGGTACTATTTGTGAAGCGAATATTAATTGGACTATTGACAATAATTTGCTTGTCTTCAACCAATTACAAAACGCAATATGTGAGGATGATCGAAGCTATTCCAAGTATTCATTCTCTTGTCAACCAGACAAACGAGGAAATGCATTATGTGTCGCTAAACGAACAAATAAAAGTGGTGAAATTGTTGACTTCACACTAATCAGAATTAAATGAGAAAATTATAAGAATGAGAAGAAAAAAAGGATTTCAAGGACTTAAGCAAAAAGGGAAAAAGGCCTCTCCAGAATGGTTAGCATTCAGTTATATTGGTTACTTGGCATTATTTATAACCGCTTTTTTTGGCGCCACTATTCTAACGTCGAATACAATATTAAGCTTATTTGGTTCCGGATTGTTATTGGTAGCCCTGTTTTTTGTAACGCATAAGCTCGAGGAGTATAAAGTTACAGGTGAAAAGACCAAAGAAAGATTGGTTTTTGGGCTATTTTTCGCAATGTCCCTGGGTGCTACTATTCTTTCGTACCACTATTTGCACACTTTTTACAACGAAGAAACGAGTGTGATCGATGGTATTCAAAAAAAAGCAGCGAATATAAATTCTGCTGTGAAACAATTTGACCAAGCAGTACAAGAAACCAAACTGGCCTTTGAAGATTCCGGGGCACAAAGATGTCCAATTTCAATCATTGAACAAGGGCTGAATTCACTTATAGTTGACTCTGAAAATATTGATAAGGATGTAGGAAACTTGTGGAATCCATTTGCAGTAATGAATTTGACACAATTGGATGAACATTTTAATAAAATAAATTACACCGAATACCTCCGGCGAATTCAGGCGAGCATTTCAGCGTACAATGATACCGCCGTACCACAATGTCAGATTGTTAAAGAAATCAAAATTAAACATAAAGGTACAGAGTCTTTAGTCTTTGATAATTCACTTTCGTCTACATTAAAGAAAGCAAATTGGGGGTGGCTATTGGGCTTATTTATTGTGACTTCGATATTGATGCTCATACCATATTTTATTGCTGCAGGCGCTGTTGTCATTTTAAAAAGAAGAAAAAACAATTGAACAAATGAATCTAGAAAACTATAAAACTGCATTAACATATTTGCAACTTAAAAACAAGAAAAACCTAATTGCGTATTTAGATTCATCAGGAGCCACATTACTTGATTTTGGATATATGCTATATGATAAAGGTAGAATTGATGATGTTGGCTTCAAAAAGTTGACAGGTCATGACGTAAAAGATCGAGAAAAAGAGTCACACTTCCAAGATTTTATAAGTAGGTTAAATAGTAATCAACTCTCATATGAAGAGCTCCAAACGAAATACTCTGAAGAACGGTACAACATGGCTATAAGCGAGTTTGTGAAATCCAAATTGCAAAATAATAGCCTATCCGAGAATGAGCTGTTCGAGTTTGTAAAAAGAGGAATACTATCAGAAAATATTGTACGTCAACATCTTCGGACAAGGGGACGATCTGAGGCGGAGATTGATGAGATTTTAGGAAAAGAAGCACCTCAAGTAATAATACCAAAGTCTTTGTGGCCAACTGAGCCAAACTTAACACATGGAAATACTGATGTATTACTAGTCGGGTCACCCGGATCTGGCAAAACTATGTTTCTAGCATCTCTTTATTACTACGGAGAGAATGAAATAGGCACATTAAACAAGGACGCAAATAACAATAAAGGATATGCCTATTCAAGCTTACTTGTTTCTACTGTCCAGCAGGGATTGTTTGTAAATAATACTCCTCCTGAATTCATATTGCATACTACAGCAGTTTTATCGGAGTCGATAACCACGAAAAATATGTTAGGTCGCAGGAAGACAAAGACTGTTGAATGCCCATTTAATTTCATTGAAATGGCCGGAGAAACCTTTTCCGATGCATTCGGCAAGAAGATGGAAGACTTTCCTGAAAACCTTAGGCATTGTTTTAAAGTCAGTCAAAATCCAAAAATTATACTACTTATTGTATCATTAATAGAAGAATATGTATCCGTTAAAATAGATGGCGCTATAATGAAGCTAAAAGCATCTGAATTACATAATTACATTCTTGATTTCATTAAAGCGCAGGGCTTATTGGATAAAGTAGTTTCAATCGGCTTGATAATTACAAAATGGGACCTTGCCGAGGACCAATCCGATGACGGATTTAATAATCTTATAAACACTAAATACAAGAAATTTGAAGAATTGCTGAAATCATTTAAGAATGAATTTGGTATTCCCTATGATATATTTAGCTTTAGCATCGGTGATGTTGATGACAAAAGAAAACGTTATACTTACTCAGATAAAGGTATAAGCGATGTTTATGAATGGATTCTTCACTATGGACCCATAAGGCCGAATTAACAACGCAAGTCAGATGTCGCGAGTATGATCAAATGTAAAACAACAAAATCTATAGGTCTTGCAATTTGGGGAACGAAAGGTCGATATAGAATATTGGGACTTTCCAATATCGTAACGAACGACATACCCTCTGATGATCAAGCATTACATAAGGCCTGTGCATCCAGTATATGTAAGAAATGGCTAGTTCCATTTGAGTTCAATAATAGTAAACTTGATTATTTTGATATTCATAGTCTTCCTCTTGCAACAGCTTATACAATATACCAATCTGTTTACGATGGACATGGAAGAATTGGTTTTTATGCTATTTCAGTTTTGCTCAATCATTCAGTTCGTATTGAAGGTGACCCTATCCTCGAGTTATTATTAAGTATTTCACGACTATTTGAACAAAATTATATCATAAAAAACGATCGTTCACAAAATATCATTAATCCTGATATTGAAGTCAATATGCACGATTTCATGGCGCTCACTGATCACTATAATATTCAAACTAACGGTGCAAGAAATTCCAACATCTATAAAAACACAACTGCATTCATTATTGAAAATTCTCAACAGTTTGCCTATGTTGCAGAACATCAATATTTATATGGCGGATCAGAAATAATTTATCTTACACCTAACAAAACGGACTCATTATCAGGAACAGAGGAGGGTGTCAACCGGATGGTACGAGAAATCAAGAAATCCAGAGCCACGAAGCAAATCAACATACTTCTTAAAGACAAAAGAACCGGTGCGAGACTTGATGGCAAAGTAATTCTCGATATTGAGCACAACCATCAAGAAATTAGGGTCTTAAATGATCAAACGACTGCAAGCATTGTCGTAATGGATGATCTTTCTCCAATAAAATATTTAGCAACATCGAATAATAGCGGCTACGACATCACTGAAGATACAACCTATTTAAAAGACATAAAATATAATACATTAACTATAGAGCTAGAAGAAAAACCATTTCTAATTTGTGATATCAGAATACCTAACCAACAACAGCTTACGCGGCATGATATTGAGGTTAAACTTGACGACCAAGTACTTGAAGAAACCAATTTTTCAAATATTAAAATTCATCTGAATATTGGCGAACCGGCAAGAATGATTCAAGTCTCATCAAAAAAAGTCAAGATCAGTCCTCTAACCCGGCATGTTAGTTATGAAGATGATAGAGAATATATAACGACTAAGGAACGAAATGCTAAAAAACTCGAACTTGACCTCGAACTAATTCCCATTCTGAACATCGAAATACAAGACGCAAAAGGAAAAAAAATCATTGATGAGAAAATTGATCTTCGTGTTTCAGGATCGACATTGAATAACAATAAAATCGATCTTTCGGACTACGACCAATCGGATACCATAATAATTTCCGCTAAGTCAGAAACATACGGCACAATTAAGGATGGGACGAGGAAGGTAGCAGACCTTCTTGGCCTTACCAAGTCAAACCAGCCTTTACAATTACGAATGTCAGACTCAAAAGAAATTTATCCCTTAAAAATTAAATTTCAGGATAATAACAATAAACCACTCGAAGGAGTCCATTGTATTATCTATCTTGACAATTCCGAATTTAAACGTGTCACGTCAAATGAAAAAGGTGAAGTAGAAAGTAGAGTAAATTTCAAAGATGGCTCCAAGCGACCTTCTAAAGATAATATTTCAATCACGTATCAAAAAGAGGGCTTTGAAAAAAGTAAATCACAGGAGAAAATTTCATCTAACAATACTGTCCGGTTAAATAAGCTTCAAAACTCATACGTAATCAATTTCGCTCACCCTGAAGAAATTAATGACATACAAATCGGCGTTACCCATCCGAAGCTAAGAAGAGAGAAGAAAGTAAGAATTAACAATGGCTCAATACACGTCCAATTTCCATCGGATTATACACCAAATGATATTGATGAAATTCTTTTAACTGTCAAAAAAAATCACAAAGGCATTCAGGAGGGCATACAAAAGCACATCAACATACAAAAATTGTTTGCTCAAAAAGTCAACCCCGTTTCTCTCAGAAATAATTTTGGTATTGCTAGTTTATTCAAAAGTCGCTTGATTAGATCTGGCATTTTATTTATTGGACTCACATCCTTAATATTTGTTGGTTACAGGCAGGGATGGATTGATATTTTTCAAAATGATGAAACAACTAAATCAACAACTAATCCTGTAGGAAACACCGAGGATGAGGAAGGAACTAAACCTATAGACCCTAAGGATCTACAAGAACAAAAAAAATATATCGAAAAACAACTAGAAAACCACCGTTTTACGACTAATTTGGAGGAATTTAATTCTAGTATCAAAAAAGTTAAAGAAAAAGACGAAGAATGGTTACATGATAAAAATCGTAGTAGTCAAATAGAAAACTATCAAATGGCTTGTGATTTGGTCACTAAAACCGAAGGTGATAAGCGACTTAATGAAGAGGAAATCAAGCAATTAGAAAAACTTAAAGACAGTAATGATTTCAATGATGAACAAAAGCAATACCTACAAAAATTGTATGAATCAAGTAAGAAAATCGAATCGGCGCTGCCAACGGAATCAATAACGAAGGATGAAACTAAGAATCCAGCTGAACCTTCCGGAGATCAATGCGAATCGAAGAATGTACAATCACTCATCACTCAATTGAAAGAGGAAATTGAATTAACATCTTTCGATGATGTAAAGCATAAAATAGAAAATCCCATGGCGGAACTCGAGGAAGCGTGTCCTAATAATGAATGGTTGGCTTCAAATCTAATGAAAATCAATAATTATAATATAGTAGCCAGAGCCCACTGGAGCGGGCATTACCTAATCGATTCGAATGAAAGCTTAAAGAATACAGTTTCAATCAAAGATGTTCAATCTAAAATTGACGAACTGGATAAGTGCATTGTTAATTATAGTAATACTCTTAACAATAAACAAAAGAACGAGCTGAATTTGTTGAGAGATAAATTAGCAAGATTAGGCATTGAAAAATGGGATAATAACTTTCTAGAGCAACAATAAGCAATACAATACTCCAAGCCAATAATAAATAACGCAAAAAAGACGTAGGTATAAAATAATATTAATTACAATAACAATGTCACTTTACTTTACATACCAATACGCCAAATATTCAGCAAGAAAAGATTTTGTATCAAGTAAAAATACCATCGTTAGTGGACTATATGAAGACGTGACGCAAGACTTTGCGAATTCTCACACAAGCCCAGAATCAACGACTATAGCAAATGCTTTTATCGAATATCAAGATCATTGTGAAAAGGAGGACGTAAAGGGACTAATCCAAAAACCGGAAAAGGAGATACCTTTCTCCGGTTTTGATACTATCCACAATATTATAAACAAATCTTTGCCAACATTGGAGTCTTTATCACTAAAATCTCCATGGTTGATTTCCAACAGAAGAAAGATCGAAGTAGACAAACTAGCTTCTTACATAACACTGAATTCTAAACGACGTTTAAAGGACTTTCTCGTAGGAGTAGCAAAACATTTTCGATCTAAAATGCGAAAAGCAACCTTCCAAACAGGTGAAAGGTTCGAGAAACTCATAGTTACCTCAATGCTTTATATAAAACAAATTGAATATATCGTAGACAGTTACATGTTTATTCAAAAGGCCGCCTATACTGATTTTTTAGGAGAACACAACCATGATGAATGAATATCTGTAAATAATTTAAAAAATGGATGATTTAAGGAAAAAATTGATTGTATTTGGAGGGATAATAGGCTTTCTTGTTGTGGCATACGTGGGATATACTTTTTACAACGGAGGTACCGAGGACGATGACATTGACCCTGACCCTACTGACCTACCCATCACGGAAATGATCGATTGGTATAAGAACAATGTTGAGTATGGTTTCGACTCTGGTAGCGGAGTTGAACAAGCTTCATTCTATTTTTACAGCTTTTCACATGCTATTATTCATGATACGACAAGTATCCACAAATCAGCTTGGGTGAATAAATTGCTGGGAGAGTATGCCTCCAAGCTAAGCCAAGAAATTCAACGACATTGTCGGTACGATGATTACAACTATAGATACTATGAATCATTGAGGGATACTTCAAAAGTAGTTCTTAAAAAATTAGAGAACAGAAGTGACATGGAGAGCATTACCAAAGGCTTAGACACAATGGCATATACATTGTATCTGTCAGTCCTTGGGCATAAAATAGCAGATAAAACCTCCAAAATTGCTAATAATGAATTCTTCAGCAATGTCCAATACGATAAATATATGGCCCGGGCAGAAAAAATTGAAGCAAGGGCATTTTTAAATCAAAATGCACATGTCATGCAACAAACACCTCTTGCAAAGAACATCCTTAATCAATGGAAACGAGATTATAATTATATTTCAAAATTGAAACCAGAGCACGATCCTTTGGGTGTTATTCGATTTAACTGCTCATCGGTTAAAACTGAATTATATGTCCAAAAATGCAAAGAGGAAAAAGAGCACGCTTTCAACAGTTATATTCGTAGGGCGAACACCGTTGATCCTAGTCTTGAACAAGCGGAGTGGGTCATAGGTGAATTGGACTGCTACCCACTGAAATCGATCTCAAAAGAATATTATGATCGTTGCCGTCAGACCAAAATTAATTACGAAAAGCAATTCAGACAATAATGAGACTTTTAGTAATACCATTGTTTGTTGTGTTTTTAGAATGTCTTCCAACTACAATATGTCTATGTCAGGAAAAGTCTGATAGCACAAGCCAAATTACGCCCATTATATCACAAAACGACTACAGCCGAATTCTTGTTACGGTTGATAGTTTGCAAAGGGTCAAAGGCACACGTAACGTAGAATTGTCTGATTCAAAAGCAAATTTTCAAAGTCAATTAGACTCGCTGAGGAGCGTCATATCGATGCAAGACAAAGCCATATCGGGAAAAGAAGAATCCCAAAAGGAAATAGATTCTTTGAAAGTCCGAATCAAAGAGAAGCAAAGTCAGGCTGTTCATTTTAAAGATCAACGAACACGTTTGGATTCGCTATCCTCCATATTTAAAAAAAATGAATTGTCCTCGGTCCAACAAGAAAATCTCATTGACTCGCTTCACGATGAAATGGAAAAGTTGAAAAATAAAATCAATTCACAGAGTAATGAAATTGCCAAATTGGCTTTGGATCTGACAGGAAAACAGAATCAAATAAATGAAATAAACGCAATTATTGATTCTGTCTCAAATCATGACTCAGTTCATTTTGCTGGCTTTTTGAACAAAGCTACGCAACAAATAACCAATGACAATTACGATGGCACTTTGGAAGAGAATCACTTTTTGGTTTCCGGTATCCTAAACAGAGGGATTTATAGAGATGAACGTATGGAGAAAGAACTTGCCTTCAACGCTTATTTAAATTTGGCGAAGCTGTTATCAAGAACCAATCAATTATTAAATTCAAAATACATTAAAGTAGAGGTTGAGCGAATGATTTCTAAATTGGAAGAATTCCAATCTGATTCGAAAATGATGTTTTCGGAAAACATACTGAATATCATCCAATCAAAATTGACATTATTGAGAAGATATTGTAAAGCAAATTTTAAGTGTCATGACATGCTTGAGCTACAAGAAGTCGGCGGCAATCCAGACATGAAGTATATTAAATCCATCAGACATAAATACAAATTTTTGTACGATATTTTTATTTCTAACACCGGGACTCTTAGACCTTTTCAAGGAAATCCCCTTAATTATCAGCCTTGTAAGAATGACTAAGTTGACGTACATTATTATATTTCTTCTCATTTTCGGATCAATCAGCCATAATAGTGGTGCTCAAATCAATAAAGAGCATTTCGATTCTTTGATTATTGAAAAATCAAATTTGTCGAAGGAAATACATTCAATAAGCATTACTTTAAAAGATTCTGAGCACTCTTTTAAAGAGGAAAGAAAGGATTTACTTAGGCAATGGAAGAAAAGAAAAAGTTCACTTGACGAAGTGAATGTTTTAGTCAATGAAACGTCATCACAAAACATGTTATTATCGGAATTGATAGGAGTTGAGGCAAAACAACGCTCTGTTATCGATTCCATAAAAATTCTTGAAGTGGAGTTATCCAATTTGACTCAGAACAATTATCAAATAGTCAGGTTAAGCGATACAGTCCTTTCATTACAGAAACAATTTGATGGTACTATTTTAAAACAAAAGAAATTATTGGCTAAGAATTCTGACGCAGATTCAAAACTGAGCAAATTGCAAATAAACCAATCGGAGCTACGTCTTTTCCAAATTGTTTCCATTCCTGTTACATCCACAAACCCTGACACTCCGAATGAAATACTTGAGTATCTAGAAAGGGAACCGTACGATAAGCTAAAAGTCCAAAGATTCATGGCCTCATGCCCTGAGAGTAAAAAAAACCTAAAACTTAGGGTGAGTGAATATTGTCTCCATACGCGTAAAGCCTATATCATCATTCAACAATTGATTCAAAAAAATGATGTACAATTCGCACTAAAACTCTATAACATTAAATACAAATCTGAGGTGGAATCATGGAAGGAATCTTATCCTTGGCTCTACAAAAACTTTATAGAAAACTTAAATCATATGGATGATGGTGTGAATACCTTGCCATTTCCTAAATGTAATGATTGAATATGGCTCTTGGAGAATGCTGAATAAAGAAATTATAATTTTAGTATTGAGCGTTCATTTAAATTTTGATTCATAAAAAGAATCCATCATGTTAGTTGTAGCTGAAAGTATAAATGAAAATTTAAGATACACGTTGTCTCCTAGACGGCAGGAAGCAGTGCATGACAAGCTTGAGGAGATTTTGCCAAATGAACTTGCTTCGATTTTTTTGTTCCCAAGAGAAAAAGGTAAAAAGACACAATGGGGACTATTAGATGAATATGCGCAAATTGAAAAGATACTAAGATATAGTCAACTAGGTGAAAATGAAAAAAGCTTGGTTGGTGACAAACTTCAGGAATTGTATGAATTTCTTAATCATAAAGAAAATTCAATTCCCGAAATTAAAGGCCTATCTCGTAAAATTTGCAGCATACCCAGCATTGATAGCGCCATGCTACTCGTTATAGATGGCATACAACGCGTTGCTCTTGCAGATTGGGCGCATTTACCCATGGATCCTTCAAAAGGACTGATGTCATTCGAAAAAATTGTAGGTAAGCCAAGACCTAAGTTTCCAACTAAATTGCAGTTTTTGTATTCCGATGGTAGTTGTTTAATAAATGAAAACATAAAGATTCGGTATCGAGGATACTTAAAAGAACATGAGACAGATAAGACGGGTATAGTTGATCAGGGACACCTTCCAATTGGAGCCCAGCTCGAGGTATATCGTGACTCAGGTGGCAAAATAACTAGTGTTGGTGAAGTCACCACGAAATCTGGTCAAGAATTATATACCGTCACCTTGGACTATCTCACAGATTTATTAATAACCGTCAAAGATGACAAAGGACATCTACTTGATGATTTTACATTACGAATTGAGAACCAAGGTGTGCTTCATGATCAAAAAAGTTCGAAGGGACGTATTGAGATTGGAGGTCTGTTGGCTGGCACACATGTAAGAATATCCGACAAGGAGGGTCTTGGGGAAGTTATCGACTATAGATTGCAGAAAACTGATAATCATGCCGAATATATTGTTAATACCAGAATCATATTACCACCGCCAGATCCAAAGTCCACCAAGTTTTACTTATACGATTTTGACGGTAGTAGTTTGTCAAATGCAACTTTAAAAATTAAGCAATCAAGTGATCTGGAAACCACGTACCACGATGGCGGATATTATACGATTCCATCTAACAAACTCCAACAAAACAAGAAAGCGAAAGCCCTAATTGAAGTAAACCGAGATGAGAAAATAATAAAGCAATACGTGTCCAGGCTGCGTATAGAGCCCAACAAGAGTGAATATCATATAAAATTGAAAAGAAATTATTGGTGGTTGCTACTGTTGTTGATTCCTTTGCTCCTTTTATTACTACTTACACTCAATAAATCTTTTGTCGTGCAGGTCCACGATTTTACTGGTAAACCAGTGAGCGAAGCACATGTTTCATTTGATTACTCTTATGAAAATTTGTTTGATTTTGAGGCTTCTACTTTTTTCTCTAACGCATCCGTTAGCCGCGTGGGCAATACGAGTCTAAAAGGAAATGCGGCATTCGACACGCTGGCTTATACACTTTACGATCGCTTATTCTACAATTCTAGAAAAGCAAGGATTCGGATTACTACATTCGACAATTGCCTCATGGACACCACTGTCTACATCAAATTCTACAAGTGGAATGATACAATAAAGGTTAAAGTCAAACCTACAACTCAAGATTTGGATTTCATTGTGCGAAGTGTAACGAACCTGGAACCAGTAGAAAACGCTAATGTCAACTATACTCTCAGTTTCAGGGATATAGTTGTACAGCGAGGTCAGATGAAGTCCGACAAGAACGGAAGTATAAGCTTAAAGGCAGTACCAATTTGCGGCGTGCTTAATCAAATCAGCGCAGACAAATCTGGATATTTTCCTGACACGATTATTAATAAATCGATCACCTTTCTTTCAGAAGACATATTAAATAGAACTTTATATCTTAATAAACCACAACCCTGTGATACACGTTTATCTGGCGGTATAGAAGGGTTGACGAAAATTTACAAAATTGATTATAAGGACAAGGAATATATCCTGAGCTGGGACTTTCTTGTTCAAAAAGATAGGCTTATTTTGCGTGAAGGACCGTATAAGAGTGGAAGAATACTATTCGACACTTGGTGGAAATCTGGAACAGGAGATTTTGATTTCATACCTGATCAGGTCTGCGGTGGTTGTGATTTTATTAATATCGAAATAAAAGGAAGCGTTGAGACCACTGAGTGGCATTTGAACTTGAATTGTCCAAATAATTAAATCTAATGCAGAGCATTTATATCTTGTTGTCTGTCTTTATCGTGGTTGCGTGCCTGGAGTGCGCTACATCACAAATTTCCAATGACCCAATCTATACTTTTAGCAAAACAGACGGGGTTTATTGCTCCACTCCAATGGTGAAGTGGGTTGGGCCGACCATCCAAGCCATACAGGATCGACTCGATCTTCAGGATTTTAGCATCGAGTTAGACAGCATTGAATATGTAAAGCTATTATCCAAAATAAATGACGAAGATTTGTCATACACACTTTATCAACCTATTGGAAGCACTGCACCTAAAAGGCCTCTCATAATATTTGCCCACGGTGGTGGATTTTTGATCGGTGGAAGGGAGAGTAAGAGTATTAAATTCTTGTGCGAAGAGTTGGCCAAACATGGTTATGCCACGGCAAGCATAGAATACCGACTCAGAGCTATTAATACGTTTAGCATGGTAGAAGCTGGATATATGGCAATGCAAGATGGCAATGCGGCAATAAAATATTTCAAGGCTAATTCCCGCAAATTCAAAGTTGATCCAAATAAGATCTTTGTAGCCGGCATTTCAGCAGGGGGGATTTTGGCGCTACATTCCGGACACTTCGATCAAGGAGATGTTCTTTCCGGAGCTACAGTAGACCTAGACGCTAACTATGGCTGCTATGATTGTACGGGATCACACATATCATTGAGTAATAGTGTAGCCGGTGTCATAAACATTGTAGGGGCGACTCCCAGTCCCAGTATATTAGATTCAGACTTACCAACTCTCCATATATACTGCCCATTAGATTCCGTAGTGCCTGCGTATTCTGGAATACCTCTGAATAAATATAGCGGTAGCAGCAATAGTAATAGTATAACCAAATGGTTTTATGACCAACTACTTAAGATTAAAAGACCTAAGGTCTTCGGTCCTTTATACTTTCAAAAAAACTTAAGGCTAACAGCTCATGAATTTGTGGACATATCAAAAATCCAAAGAGGAACTTGTAGTCATAGCATTTTCACCTCACGAAACGGCACGATTAAAAGCAGCGGCAAAGCGGCCCTTTCTGAAATTAAAAAATGGCTTAGAAAGCAACTAGTTACCAAGCTACAAATCCCACAAAGGAAAATTCAACAAAATCATTGGTCAACTTATTCGTTACCATCCTCAGTGCATACACACAGTTT
The DNA here is from genome assembly GCA_965249735.1 of Saprospiraceae bacterium. Lineage (GTDB taxonomy): Bacteria > Bacteroidota > Bacteroidia > Chitinophagales > Saprospiraceae > JANQSS01. The sequence goes on from CBDFMS010000025.1 coordinate 122,150, forward strand.
CAAAGGAAATTCAGGGATAAGCTATAAGAAAATTTCTGGAAATACATTTCAGATTATGCCCACGAATATCGGGCCACAGGCATTTGCAATAACAGCAATTGACAGCCTGGGATTGGAATATCCGCTGACCATTAACGTCGATGGGACTATAAAACCTACTAGCGTAGAATTACCCAGAAGAATTGTTAAAAAGGCTAATTATGCAATCATTTTTTTATCGGCACTTTCACTTCTTATTATACTTTTCCTATTAAGAAAGCTTTTGTGGCAATACTAATTTTGCGTTAATTTAAGGACTGCTTTAATCAAATATTAGTAAATATGGATAGCAATCGTTTAAAACAATCTATTATTTTCATCGCTGGGCTTCTAGCAATTGGTGTCATTATTTGGTTCATTTGCAGCCAAATATTTGATCCAAAAAATGTAATCGATCCCCCACCAAAGGGAGCTACTGACACTGTTGCCACAAAAGAAGACATGAAGTCGCTTATTAAGCACTTCGTTGCCAGCGTGGATAATAGAAGAATTAACGACATTTTAGAATATTACGCGGACTCCACTATCAAACACTTTGATACCGTTGAGGCTGATAAGATCTCCTTGAAAAAAAAGTATGAGTATCTTTGGAAAGGCACGAAATCTTATCAAAATACAATCGATTCTATAGAGCAAAAACAGGGCTTAATTCATATGTGTATACCACTATGTATAAATGGGAGACAAATTCAGGAAAAATAGATTCGACCTTCAGTAGAGTTCAAGTCGAATTTGAGGATGGTAAAATAAAAAAGATCTTTGCAAAAAGTAAAAACTAAACGATAATTATTTAGACTAAATATGAAAGCAAAAAAAGCTCACTTACTATACAATTCGTCGAAGAAATATTCAAAAATAAGAGTGAGAATCTATATATTTTTGGAAGTACAGGTGTGGAAAAAAGTTACATTGCCAGTGGCCTCGGAGACAGCAACTTTGCTGTAATGAACATAGTGTCATGTATTTTGCAACAGCAAGATTGTTGTCATTCTTAAAATTGTGTAAAGCAAATGGATCATACATTCGCATAATGAGTAAATTGCAAAGACAGAATGCAATCATACTCGACGACTTTGGTCTTTAACCTATCGATTCCACAAAAAGCCTTATCTTGTTAGAACTGATCGAGGACAGATATATTATGGGATCAATGATCATTACTTCTCAGGTTCCAGTAGATAGATGGCATGATTTAATCAGTGAAAAAACCATGGCAGATGCAGTTATGATCGTCTTATTCATAAGGCGCATTGTATCGAATTAAGAGGTGAATCGTTGAGATAAAAAGAACTAAATAGAATCAAATTGTGTAATCTTCAGTTGCCAAAAAAGTTGTCTGAATTGACACCCATTTCAGGTGGGTTAGTTTAAATCAAAACAGATGGATCAATATGACTGGAATTTGCATTTTTAATATTGAAGCCAAGGAATTATTAGTCGAACAAACGGATATTAAATAGATGATGAAGGAATCAAAACACATTGACACATACTTATCCCTCGCTAACAGTCTACGATTCAAACTGTGGGCTGTTGTTGGTGATAACTCCAGCAAACGTGAGAAAATAATTAATTACCTTGAGTCTATAGGCTACACCAAAGTGGACGTAGGTGAAGAAATGGCTCCAATATTCACAGAACTTGAATCAAAAGAAGAGCCAAGCCATGATGTAGGGCAGCATATCAAAGAATGGTTTTCTAACAAACCTGACAAACTAATTCTACTTAATGCAAGCATACTTTATCATGACGCTTTCACTAAAATTTCACCCGTAGGTGCATTTAAATACAACTCCCGCAATAAGAGTAGTGTCTTGTTTTTAGAAAATGAGAAAATCATTAGTAACAGAATATCCTATGGTAAAGTCGGTAGCGATGAGTATTTCGACAAAGACATTAACGACATTCTAATTACCAAGATTGATGATATTGAAGACAACTACAAAAGCATTGTAGCGGAACCAGAAGGCGTTTATAAATCTCAAGATAAGCTACCCGAAGGAGCAATTGGCAAGCTGTTCAACTACACCGAAATTAAAGATGTAGTTGACATTGATACCGACCTGAAGCATGATGACTTACAAAAAGAGTTAGTCTCCAGTTACATTATTTCGGAAGGACTTGCGACGCAGATCAAGGATTTCATTGATAACATCAAAAAGCCCAATCATAAAGCGGTTAAAATCATCGGTAACTACGGTAGTGGTAAGTCCCACTTGATTGCTTTCTTGGTGAGCATAATTAACAATCCATCGCTTCGCTCACTCATTAAGAACAAGGATGTACGGAAAGAAGCTGAAACCATTGCCCGTAGCTTCTTCACGGTCCAGTTTGAGCTACAGCCTGTAAATGTTGACCTTGCATACTTCTTCTTTAGAGAGATTGAAAAGCAAATCAAAAGGGAATATGGATTTGATATTCCAAAGTATGAAGATGGTGTAACCCTTGACATCAAAGAACACCTTTCTGACATTATCCAATTACTTAAACAAAAAGACCCAGCCAAGGGCTTATTGGTAGTTGTGGATGAAGTTTCAGACTTCTTGCAAGCCAAGGAAGAATACAAAATCAAAAGAGACTTCCAATTCTTGCGTGTCGTGGCTCAGGTGTGCCAAGATGAAGACATTATCTTGGCGATCTCCATGCAGGAAGATATTTATTCAAGTCCAAGATTGACAAATATTGCAGCAGATGAAGCTCGGATCAGTCAACGTTTCCAAAACATCATCATTCATAGAGAAGCAGTTAAGTGCAAAATCCGGTCAAACTGACCACCCCATTCCGTTCTAAAGTGACCATCTTCTCCGGAGCAAACTGACCACCCGCACCGGAGCAAAGTGACCAGTCTAAAAAGAAGTCTATTTCAGTATCATTTTCTTTATGAAAAAAGAAGATGGCAAACAAGAGAATAGGCATGAAACAGATAAGACAGATATATCGACTTTACGCTCAAGGAGTGTATCCGTCCGACCAACGCCATCTTGTCTAGTTGATCTTATCGTTTAACCTTTGCCAAAATTAGAAACGATGACAAAGAAAACAAAACAAGGGCGATTAGATGCGTCAACGATGTTTCCGTTGATGGAGTTATATGAGGATAGCGAGATGACACAAAAGCAATTTTGTGTAGAGATGGATCTTGTGCCGCATACGTTCACCTATTGGCTTACGAAATACCGGAAATCGAAACAACCAACAAAGAAGACCGTCGTAGCTGGCAAATTCGTTGAGCTTGAAGTCGAAGCACCCAAAACGAAGGGTGAGGCGGTGCGTCATATGCGCATATCATATCCAGACGGCACATTAATCGAACTTCCAGTCTAGTTTAAGTCGGTGATTAGTTTTTCTTCGTCACTGGATTATTATTTGTATTCAGATCCAACGGATATGCGTAAGGGCCATTATGGGTTGGGCAACTGCATATTCCGGAGTTACTGACCCCCTGAATCCGGGATATTGACCCCCTATGTTGAAAACGTGCTAAAAATCATTTGTTAAGATACATGTTTTGATTGTTTACGTAAGCTTTTTCCTTTTAGATCTATGCGGTGAGCCTTTGGAATAATTCTATCGAGGATAGCGTCTGCGATAGTGGGTTCATCAAAATATTCATGCCATTTTCCGACCGGAAGTTGAGAACATATAATGGTGGCGTTTCTTTCATATCGATCTTCAAGGATTTGTAGCAGGATGAGTTTAACTTGATGAGTGATAGGTTGGAGACCAAAATCATCAAGAATAATGAGTTTAGCTTTTTTGATTCTGTCCATCCATTTGATCAGTGTACCATCGGTTTTAGCGAGTGCAATTTGTTCAGTAAATCGGTTCATGTTGAAGTACAACGTTCGATAGCCTTTGACACAGGCGGTGTGACCAAATGCACAGGCGAGATAAGATTTTCCGCAACCTGTTGCCCCTGTGATGAGAACATTTTCTCCTCGATCGACATAAGCGCAATCTGCGAGTGTTACAATTTTTCCTTTAGATAAATTACGCGTAGTAGAACAGTCGATATCTTGGATAACGGCTGGATATCGCAGTTTACTAAGTCGTAAAAACATCTGCATACGTTTGTGCGAGCGATATTGTTTTTCAGCGTCAATTAATCGGGCCAGCATTTCGTGTGACTCGGGTTGTTGATTGACCGGAAGGCTTAACAGGCTTTCATAAGCGTCTGCCATGCCGGTTAATTTAATTTGCCTCATGGTTTCTAATGATGCATTTTTCATAAGAATAAATTTGTGTCATAAATATGACGGGTTAAAAAAATGATTATTGATAAGCTTCGGGGCCTCGAATATTTTCATGGACTGGTGTGTTAAATAGGTCAACGGATTCGATTTCGAGATCCAGGTTTTTTACAAGAATCCTTTTAATCATTTTATAAGATACTTTGTCTACCTTTTGACAACGCACACAAGCGTTTTCCAATCGCTCAGCAGAATATTTTTCACTTAACCGCAATACGCCTTGACAAGAGTTGAAGCTTTGTGGTGGATGGATAGCCGAGCGTATAATGAATTGAATCGCCCAGTTGGTAGCTGGACCTATTTTATCGGCTTGCCGGATAAAATGTGCTGCATTAAAGCCACGTGCTTTTTTCCATTCAAGATGACTTTTCGGCATGTGGTCCGGATTGGTTTGATGGCGATATGTGTTACGATGAAGCAATCGTGTGTGCGTGGCCACGCGCTGATTATCGATAAATACTTCAACTGTACTCGACGTATACACGATAATGGCTTGGCGTGCTACATATTGAAAGGGAACCGAATAATAGTTTTTTTCTTCTCCGATATAGACGTGATAATCTCGGCGTACCTTAGACTGCGTTGATTTTTTAATCTCAAATAAATCTGCTGGTAGCTCCTTCATTATAGGATGTTCAAACTTTTGGAATTCACTTAATCGACAACCTGGCTTTTGCTGATAGGGCCTATGATTATGATCTGTGAGTTGTTTCTTTATTCCCTCGTTTAATTCGGCTAAACTGTGGAATACTTCATTGCGAAGTGGGGCATAAATACGTGTATAAATTGTTGAGACTAAATTTTCTACACTGGCCTTGTCTTTTGGTTTTCTTACCCGGGTAGCTTCAATGTCAATTTGATAATAGGCCGCTAATTGAACACATAATTCATTAAAATCAGGCTCATATTTATCGGCACGAATAACAAACGATTTTAAATTGTCGCTTAAAATCACCTTGGGTAAGCAACCAAAAAATAGTAACGCCTGATTTAGTCCGTGTATAAAATCCGTCACTTTTTGACTCGGTAAGGCAATGACAAAACTATGTTGGGTATGGGGCATCGTCGCAATTAATATTTGACATTTATGCACTTCGCCGCTGGACGCATCAATCCAATTCATCGTCTTGCCTGCAAAGTCCACCTGCATCTTTTCGCCTGGCGTGTGATTCATTTTGATCGTAAGGTCGCGACGCCCTATCTCGCGATTTATGCGCTCACAAAATTGGCTGTAGCCAAAGCCATGTTCAAATTCTGATCGATACTCTTCCCACAGTAATTTCTTCGTTACCCCGACTCGACGAAGCTCTGTGATCCAGAAATCAACCCGCTTGTTGTATTCAAATTCACGCGTATTCGATCCGCTTGCATCTGACTTGTAGGCCAACTCAAAAAGTTCGTCTTCTGCCAACGTCAACGCCTCAGACAGGTCTTTAAAATGAGTTCGTACACGACGAACATAGTCTCGGACTGTGTTCTTTGAAATTTGTAATCTTCTTGCCGTACCCTTAATGGATTTGGTGTCCAGGTAGGTCTCTAAAATATATCTGACTTGATCCATGCGCTTTAATTTTCCCATGCCATAACTCTTTTCTTGAGCCACGAACATGAACATTAATTGCACGTTTCCATAGTCATCTTGAGGGGGTCAAACCTCCGGAATGTTCTTAACACCCTCCAAAATATAGGGGGTCAGTATACCGGAACGTTATTAACATTTTACCTCATTGCAGGGGGTCAAACCTCCGGAATGGTGGGGTCAGTACAAATCGGAATGGGGGGGTCAGTTTGACCGGATTATGCAGGCAACCTGGTGCGCGAATATTTTAAACGCGAACCAACAGATGGGAGTGTATATATTTTTATCAATCGAAACAGGGATAAGATGAAGCTACTGGTATGGGATCGCTGTGGCTTTGTGGTTTATTATAAATCACTGGAGGCTGGAACGTTTGAACTTCCCAGATTAAATAACAATCAACTCAAATGGGAGGAATTAGTGATGATATTGGAGGGAGTAAAGCTCGATTCAATAAAACGCAGAAAAAGATATCGTTTTCCACAACAAAGAGCATAGTTATTCACTTCGAACATCAGTACTGATAAAAAACACGAATTATGTCGTAGAATTAATGACAAAATGTGAGTAAATAAGCGACTCTTTTTTATTCTAAATACATATATGTTGCCAACTTTGTGGGGTGACAAAAAAGGATTTATTAGCCAAAAATAAAGAGTTAGAAAATGAGAATATCATTTTAAAAAACCGTCTTGCGAAACTCGAACGGATGGTATTTGGCAATAAATCTGAGAAATTCACTTCACCGGATAATCAATTATCGCTTCCTTTTGAACAAGAGCAACCATCTGTTGCTTCTACAGATCCGAAACAGGAAACAATTACCTATAAACGAAAAAAGAAAAAGCACCCAGGTCGCAATCCACTACCCGAACACCTTCCACGTGTACAACATATTATTGAGCCGGATTGCGATGTATCGGGATTAAAACGCATCGGCGAGGAAATCACCGAAGTTCTATGCCGTCAACCTGGAACAACATTCGTTTTACAATACATACGCTATAAATATGAAGCACCAAAAGGTGATGGCGTACTGATTGGCGAATTACCATCACGAGCTATTCCAAAAAGTATCGCACACGAGTCACTGCTCGCCGATATGCTCGTAAAAAAATACGCCGATCATCTTCCTTTATATCGTCAAGCACAACAATACAAACGAGAAGGAGTCGTATTGGCCAGCTCAACAATGAGCGACTGGGTAAGCAACGTGTGTGGTTTATTAGAGCCCTTATATAACGAACTGGTAAAAGAAATAAAACAATACGATTATTTACAGGCGGATGAGTCACCCATCCAGGTATTGGATAAAACAAAAAAAGGTAAATCACACCGAGGATATCAGTGGGTATATTTAACGGGCGACCAAAATTTAGTTTTGTTTGATTATCAAAAAGGACGAGGTCGAGATGGGCCAAAACATATCCTCGAAAAATTCCAAGGATATTTACAGACAGACGGCTATGCCGTTTATGAAAATTATGGTAAAAAACCAGGTGTTAAACTGATCGGGTGCATGGCACACGCACGGCGATATTTCGAACAAGCACTCGATAGCGATAAACAACGAGCGAGTCATGTATTGGCACAACTCCAAGTTGTCTATCAAATCGAGCGGCAGATAAAAGAACAACAATATGATTGGGAAAAAACCAAACAAGCAAGGCAACAACTAGCTCGACCTACATTAGATAATTTACATCAATATTTAAAGCAAGCTCAAAAAGAAGTCTTGCCCAAAAGCCCCATCGGAAAAGCAATACATTATTCCTTGGTACGATGGAATCGATTAACCAAGTACCTCGGACATGGTGGTTTGCATATCGATAATAATAAAATCGAAAACATGATTCGCCCATTGGCCTTAGGGCGCAAAAATTATTTATTCGCAGGAAGTCATCAAGGTGCCAAGAATGCCGCCATGATCTACTCACTCGTCGGAAGCTGTAAATTGAATGATCTCAATCCATACAAATATTTGTTCGCCGTATTGGATAAGCTCCCAGACTACCCCGTCAATAAGCTATCTGACCTATTGCCTTGCAACCTCAGGTTCGAAAAAACATTGGGGTAGTTGCTCGGACGGATACAAAGAAGTGGAACAAAAAGAGCTTTTCACCTTGCCTGATCGCAAATATGAAATGAAGTATTATGCCTATGGAACCGTTTACAAGAACAGCCATATCTACTTAAATAAAGACAAGCACTATTACAGTGTTCCCTTTGAATATATTGGTAAACGAGTCAAGATCATTTACAGTGATTCCGAAGTAACCATATTCTATAAACATGAACCAATAGCGGCTCACACACGTAATTATCAAGCTTTTAGATATTCCACCATAAAGGACCACATGCCGAGTACTCATCAATTCGTTGCTGATTGGAACCCGGATAAATTTATTAATTGGGCTAAAGGAATAGGCCCGGAGTGTAGAACATATATTATCAAAATATTAGAAAAACAACAGCACCCTGAGCAGAACTATAAGTCTTGCCTGGGAATTCTGTCTTTTGCGAAAAAAGTCGGAAAACAACGACTAAACAATGCTTGTAAGAGGGGCCTGGAATATGAAGTGTTTAACTATAAAATCATTCAAAGCATATTAGAAAAGGGCCTGGACAAGCTTGATGAAGACCCCCATCAGGATAGAACCATTCCACTGCATGATAATATAAGAGGAAAAAATTACTATCATTAAAATACAAACCATGAATACTACAAATGAGGAAAGAATGGGTCAATTGCGTTTATTTGGAATGCTTAGAGCTTTCGAATCAACCAAAGAATCATCCAGCATCAGATATACTCCTGATGAATTATTAGCTTATCTACTTCAAGCCGAGTGGGATGACAAACATAATCGAAAGATCAACCGTCTGATTAAAATAGCCCGATTCAGGTATATGGCTTCTACTGAAGAAATCATCTTTTCCACAGAGAGAAACCTGGATAAAAATCAGATTACTCGTTTTATTACATGTGATTTTATTAAAAGTAAAGAGAGTATCTTATTGACGGGAAGCACCGGTGTCGGTAAATCTTATATCGCTTCTTCCCTGGGACATCAAGCCTGTAATTTGGGGTATAAAGTCTTATACTTCAATATAAATAAGCTATTCGCTAAACTCAAAATGCTCAAGGCTGATGGATCTTTTCTTAAAGAAATGACTCGAATAGAAAGACAGGATTTGCTAATATTGGATGACTTTGGATTAAAGCCATTGGATCAAATTAATCGCCACGCCTTGATGGAAATAATTGAAGACAGACACGGAAAACGATCCACAATAATTGCTTCACAACTCCCCGTAAAACAGTGGCATGAAATAATAGGAGAAAACACTATTGCAGATGCAATTTTAGATAGAATCGTTCACACTTCTCATCGAATAGATCTCAAAGGAGATTCGATGAGGAAAAAGAAGACAAAATTATTAGTTAAAAACACTTAAATTGACAGAAAGATCAGACAACTTTTTTGACTTGACTTTGGGTGGTCACTTTCCACCGGAATACCCTGGTCAGTTTCGTCGGAATATGCAAGAAATGGAACAATGTGGTCAATTTACACTTAAGACCATCAAGCACTCATCTGATAAACACTCCGACCACCACCATAATAATTCGAAAAGATATGTTGATACACACTCACTGTCTTAAGACTGACATCCTCGTCACTGTACGTTCTCTCCGGCAACCACAGCAAGTTGTCATATATCAGACCCTTAACTTGGGCAGTGACCTGACGGCTCTCTCTCCACCGTTCAACCTTTAGCTTTTCTGCTTTTAGCTTATCGAGTGTTTCTATGGCGACTTTTTTGACCTGCTTCAGTTCGTTGCCTTCCAATATCTTGCCCTCTCTCAAGAGATCAAAAATAGCTAGGGCCTCTTGATCAGACAGGTTTTCTCTGACGGCTCGTTGTTCTTCAATGGTTAAGTCCTCGATGAAATTACTCAAGTTTTCGAATGCCTTCACCGTATTTTCTAGTGATTTCCCCTGATTGTATTCAGCTATTATCTCCTTGTATCGATCGTAGAACTCCAAGCGTAATGGATTTTCCTTCAGCATTTGTTCCAACTTTTTATCAATCGCTTGCTGTAAACTATAGGTGAGGGTATTCTTTCTTTTTGTTTTAGTAAAAGCCGCTTTGAGTTTGTCAAAATCAAGCGTGCTGAGGTCAACGTATACACCTTCTTTGTCCTCAACCCCTTGGTCTTTTAGTTTGACGCTATCACTTACAACAGCCTGAAGTTCCATCATGAGTTCAGTCACGTCAGCTGATTTTACATTTTGATTCAATTGATTGTAAATAGCCTCTAAGGCATTGAATTTCTTGATGTAAGGCTTTATCTGTTCTTCTGGGTATAACGCCTTATACTTTCTAAAAACGTTTCTCGCCATGATCTCAAACGACGTACGGGTTGTTTCATTCAAACAAATACAATCGGCTGCATCTTTGAGCTTTCCGATTTTTTGCATGGGCTTGGCGTTGATGAGGTCTGAGATGTTAAAATCGAGTGATTTTAAATAATCAATTGTCTCTTTGATCGCTTTTTTAAGCTCACCTTCTAATTCAATTAATTGTTCGACTGGTTTTCCTGCATTCTTTCCTGTGCCTCCTCCTTTTGTGCCTTCTCCATAAACAGAATATGCTTTTTCCAATTGCTCATAGACATTTCCATAATCTACAATCAATCCATTTTCTTTTTCATCATCATAGACGCGATTTGCACGAGCAATGGTCTGCATGAGTGTGTGTCCCTTGATAGGTTTATCCAGATATACAGTCGAGACACATTGTGCGTCAAAGCCTGTAATCCACATGGCACAAACGATGGCCAATCGGAATGGATTCTCAGCATCTTTGAATTCCTTTTCTAAATTCCGTTCAACTATTTTTTTACGATGTACTTCGATATCCAAGTTCATCTTTCTGAATTTATCCACTTCATTTTGCTCACTACTAACCACGACGCAAACTTCAGTTTCTGCAACCTTGTCGTATTTACGTTGTAGCTCCTGCGCTTCTTGCTGATCTTCAGCATTTTTAATTCGCCCTTTTAATTCTTCCAAATACAATGGCCAATACTTCATGATCAATTTATGCATACGCACGGCTGTGGGCTTGTCTAGGGCCACATACATTGCTTTTCCTTGATAACCGCGTTCATTGAAATGCCAAACCAAATCTTTGGCAATGGCATCTAATCGTGGCTCTGCTGTGAGTATCGGGTAATTCTTTTTAAAAAGATAGGCTAGTTTCTTTCGTTGATCTTCATCGAGATTTTCATCCTCTAATATCTCCGCCATACGCTCATCCAATTTCGGATTTTCGATAGCTAGCTTTTCTCCTTTGTTGATGTAGCGTAATGGAAGTGTAGCCTCATCTTCAATTGCTCGTTTGAAGTCATATACTGACACGTACTCACCAAAGATGTTTTTTGTGAGTTCTTCTTCATCTTTTATTATTGGCGTGCCGGTGAAGCCTAAATAGGAGGCATTCGGCAAGCCATGAAATCGCATATTCCGAGCATAAGTCCCTCCTTGCGTTCTGTGTGCTTCATCCGATAGTACAATGATATTTTTCCGATCTGTGATGAGCGGATACTCTGATTCTTTTTCTGGATTGATAGAGAACTTATGGATGAGGGTAAAAACATAACGATGGTTTTCAGCCAGCAATTCGCGCAAATGCTCTCTGCCAGTCAATCCTGATTTTTTACCTGCGACGATATTTTTATTATTTACTACACCGACACCGGAGAATGTATCATACAATTGATTCTCTAATTCCGTTCGATCTACTGCAATTAAAAACGTGTAAGCTCCGCCTAGTTTACGATGTATCTTTTCGCATAAGAAAACCATAGAATACGATTTTCCACTGCCTTGGGTATGCCAATAGACTCCTAATTTCCCTTTGAGGTCCTCAATGTCTTTTACATTCTCGATGACTTTATTTACTCCGATGTATTGATGATTTTTAGCCATGAGTTTGACTGCTTCACCACTTGAAGTATCAAACAGTAGAAAGTTTTCGAAGATGTCCATCAGTCGATGTGGAGCGCATGTTCCTCTCAACATGGTATCAAGGCTTACCTCACCTTCCTCGTCTTCTTCAATCCGTTTCCAATCAAGAAAGAACTTATAAGGGCTTGTGATAGTGCCAACTTTAGCATCTGTGCCATTACTTAAGATGATGAATCCGTTATTGTGAAATAGATGAGGAATCGTGTCTTTATAGTCCCGGAGATTATCTGTGTAGGCATTTCGCAAGTCTGTATGATGCGCCTTAAGCTCAAAAAACACAAGTGGAATACCATTAACAAAGCCCACAACATCTGGTCTGCGATTGTATAAATCCCCAAGTACTTCCAATTGACGAACGGCTAAAAAATGATTCGCTTCATAGTTTTTATAATCGAATACTTTAAGCTTCTTTTTGACTAATGCTCCTTTTTCATTTGTATAGCTAACTGGTACACCATTTTTCAGCAGCTCATATTTTACTTTATTGATCTGTCCTAATGACTTGTCGGCTGCTTTTTGATTGACTTGTTCTAATGCTTGTTCGTAGGTGCTCGTAGATAATCCGGGATTAAGTTTTTCCAATGCCTGTAGCAAGTATCGACTCAGAATGACTTCTGACTTGTTCTCGCGGCCTAATAGACCATCTGCACCCCAAGTCTCTTTTTTCCACGCTGTTACTACATCCCAACCTAATTCTTCCAGCACGTCTTGGGTGGCTTGTTCTATAAGTCCGTCTTCTGAATATTCGTAGCTCATATCTATAGGGTTAGCCAGGTATTAAATATTTCATTGCTCAATTGTTTCTGCCAGTCTTGAATTGAGGATGCAGGGCTGATTTGTATCAACCGACATTCCATCGTACTTGAACCCGTCATCGGTGTCGGTTCAAAATAGCCAACTATTTGTTTTGAATCACCTGGATAGACTAGGGCTACATGTTGTGCCTCATAATATATATGGTAGGCAAACATTTGCCGGAGATCTTGAGCACTGGGCTGTCCATCTGCATTTTTCCATTTGGTGTCAATCACAGCTTTCTTGCCTTCCAAACTTTCGATTAATATATCTGCTCGCATTTCACTTTCACTTTTGCTTTGCTCAGATTTCCAAAAGAGTTTGCTTTTTTGTCCCTTAACCACACTATTCATTGGTTTATACTTAGCCAACGTACAAAGTATGAACTGCTCCCACAAGGCGTTCATATCGAACATGAGGGCAAGTGTGTGGTCAATTCCTTGTACAACGTCTGGATGATAATTCAATAAAATCATCCTGGCAAAATTGAGGGCGGAAACATAGTCGTTAGATTTCCTACTTAACACGACTCGCTCAAACAACTGACTAGAAACTATAACCTTGTCAACTTCAGGAAAAAATAAACGAAGATGCCGTATCCGATTTTTCAATGCTTGACTCACATGCATATGCTGAACCAAATCAAGTGCCATTTTGAGCAGTTGTATGATCAGGTGATTTTGATTATAGACCACATGAGTAGTATAAAAACGATGTGCATGAACGGAGTTATACTGAATTTGTTTCGGTATTTGGATTCGACCTCTGAGACTTAGAATATTTCCTTCTTTTTGTCCATACTGTTTGATTAGGCCTTTATGGACCAAATACTCCAGTTCAGTAACAAACAACTCAATATAAGTATCGAGCAGAAAATTAGTTTTCAATCGCAAGGCACTTGATGATGGCGAGCTGCCGCGCAACTCACCTACGACATATAACATATCAATCAATCGACTGCGCCACTCGATAATAGAATCCTGCTTTTCAGCTTTGGGCAATATTTCTACAGCCAAATTTCCTAATTGCAACACGCCCACATGAGAGTTAAATTTTACGCCTCGATGAATTAAGCTATAGAATTGTCCTTTTGAAGAAGTAAAAAAATGTTGAAAGGCTTTTAAGTTATCATGCGTGAACTCCACACCATTATACCGATTGTTAACGATTAAAGAATCGTGCTCAAAAACAGATATTCTATTCGGTGTTTTGATTTGCAACGGCTATTCTTCTTTTGTCTTATTAAAAAGTAAATCGAGTGCCGCGATAAATTGATCATCCGACATATTCATGCAATTTTTTATTTCGTAGATGGTCTTGGAATCCACTAAATGAATACCGTCATATGAACTTGTAGCAAACAAATCCATATTGATTGATGTGTTCTTTGGTGAGCAAAAGCCTTCGCCTAGCACAAGTGAGAGTTTGCCTTGGTCACCATAAAAATACTCCTGAAGGAGTGGAATGATTTTTTGAGTGAACATCTTTTTGAGGCCTGTTAGTGAATCCACTTGCATGAAATAGCTATGCCCAATCAAATGATCTTTATCCAATAGAATTTCTACGCGCGTATTGATCAGCTCCAGTAAGTAGTCTAATCGTATCTCTTCATCTTCGCCATATTCTATGCCACCTTCTAATTCGTTTAAAACACCTTTCTGACTGATCAAATTAGGATCTGGAGCAATCTCTACAAAACTAAATCGTCGTCGAAGGGCAGCATCCAGGGCCTCCACACTTTTATCGGCTGTATTCATGGTGCAAAGCAAGTAGACATTATCCGGCACGCCGAATAAGGTTTCGCTATCCTTTGAATAGGGCAGAATCAAGCGAATTTCCTCGGCTCCTCCGATGCGCTTATCTTCTTCAAGTAATGTGATCAATTCGCCAAATACCTGAGAGACATTGGCGCGATTAATTTCGTCGATAATGAGCACGTAATTCTTAGTTATCGCAGGTCTATTGACGACGTTTAGTTCTTTTAGCGCTTCTTTTTTTATGTCAGCAGTATGGAATTCATAGATCGTTTGCTGAGAAATACTCTTCGCCAAGAAGCGAGAAGGCGGTGTTTGAAGATTTTGTGCCAACCACGTCACTTTTCTGAAATGGGTATATCGAATCTGTGCATCATCGTCGTAATAATAATCGCTCGTGATCACACCGATGGCGTCAATAATCTTATTTCCTAGAGACACTACGACAACATCGCCTTTTTTCATTCGCAGAAAGGTGTGTGCCGCCTGAATTTGGTAGCGTGACTTCTCAACAAGGGCAGCATTTTCTTCAGTAAAGCGATTGCGGAAAATCTTCCATTTGTTTACAAGTTTTTTATATGACGTTAAATCATTCTGTCCACCATAGCCCAAAGCAATCACATCGTTTTCCAGACACCATTGATGAGTCTCCGATCGATTTTTCCCGCCTAAGGACATTTTAAAATAACTGCACTTATCCCAATCTACTGATGCCTCCGTTTTGACTTCGATACGTTTTGCCTGTTGACAAATTTGTTTAAAAATACCAGGTTCGACATCATAGCTGATTCCATCTTCCGTGACTTGTGGTTTGATGCCCTCTACAAAATCTTCATAGCTTGTACTTTGATGAAATGTGGTAAAAGCAATCTGTCCTAGTTCGGTCAATCGTTGATATTCTGCTTTGATCGATTTACGGTCTTGATTCAAATTAAATGTTGGATTGCAAATGCGTACGGCCTCACTCACTGTTCTATAGGTTTTTCCAGTTCCTGGTGGTCCGTAAAATATTTGATTGAGCGGCGTGGTTCGCTGTTCTTCTGAGATATCTAAAGGACTCTGAATGCCCTCATCCATATCTAATAGCTTCTTCCCAACTTTTTCGTCTGTACTATATTTCTTTAACCGTCGCTCCAACTTATCCTGCATGGTATTGAATTCATCCTCTGTGATGCGATGAGCTTTAAATTCCGGGAACTTCTTCTTAATTTCCAAGATACCTGATTCGACTATGGGTACTATTTTTTGAACATCTTCCCATGAAGCATCAATTAGCTCTGAGATTTTGTCGTTGTCAAATTCTCTATACAACGTAGAATAGCTTTGCATCACCTTTGTAGAATCAGTCTCGTAATCAATTGGCAAGACTGATCTCACTGACTCTTTAATAGAGCTGATTAAGTCTAATGCAGCCTGATTTTGATCATCATGAGGATTTCTGGTTTGATAAAATGAGATGTCAAATCCAATTCGGTCTTTCCCCCAAGAAAATCGCAAGTTTATCATATCACTGGAAGACCCAGGAAATGCTACTGGAATGGTCCAAAGCGTGGTAGCAAAGTATTTTGATTTCTCCGTGCCAATAAAATAATTAAGTTCCGATCCCTTACTCGCTTTTTGGCGAACAGAGAAAGTGAAATCAGGTTGCCTGTTGTGCATTGACGTTAGCCATGTATATATCCCTTCTTGAAAATCTGAGTAGTTCATAGCTTCATATTTATTGGGTTCTTTTAATGTTATCTTTTAACGGGCCAGTTCATCCACAACTTGTCCCGATAATTCATCGACATCAATCATCCCCATCATCAACCGAGGCAATAATATGTCCCGAGCTTCCTTGAGGAGTTGGTTTTGGTTAGATAATGCCGCTGCGATTTTCATTTGCGCATAAACCGCCTTATGAAACTCTTGTTGTATAACAGGATTTGGCTGCAAAATTTCAAAAAGATGTAATGTTTTAATTGGTAGTTGTGGTTGAGCAGTACCAGTGCCTACGTTTATTAGCATTTTATACGAATTTGTATTAGATAACTGATAGTACAAAAAGCTATTGTAGATTGATAAATTATCACATCTGAATAGTACTAGTTGGGCATTAATATTACTCCCTTCGAAAGCCTTGTCAACAAAGGCAACTTTACCTATGCTGCCTCTTGTTGACAAAATTATATCACCGTCAACTAAATGTCCTTTTAAAAGAGTATTATGCTGCGCAGGTGAAATTCTTTTCACCCCTTCAATAGATAATCTACCATTATTCATTTCTCTGGTAGAGAAAAAAGGAACTCCCTCAGATATAAAGTCTTTAGACCTAGGATATTTTGAACTATAGTTGCCATCACCAACAACTATTGTCGTATCTCTTACTCTTTTCTTCTCCCACCCCTCCGGCAATCCAGTCTCCTCATCAAACCTAGCAGACTCATGGCCCGGAAATTTCATCCGAACAAACCACTCCTCATAAGTAAGCTGCGCTTTTTCTTCCAGCAGCTTGATGCGCTTGAGATTGTTTTCTATCAAATCATCATAGGCGGATAGGATGGTGGCTATTTTGCGTTGGGTTGGGAGAGGAGGGAGGTTGATTTTTACGCTTTTAAAAGCTCCATGATTCAAGTCTGGCTGAGCTGAGCCCGTTGCAAGGGAGCTAATAGTCTTTCTAACAAAAGGATTTTTTAACCATTGAAACAAAAATACGGAGTGGACTTTTTCGCGTGGGATAACTTTGAAGCAGTTATTGTAGATAACACCTGTCTTGCCCATAAATGCGAGACCAACTTGTCCTGTCCTGCTATAAATTATTTCTGATGGAGTCACAATAAATTGCTGAGGAATACTATGATTTACAAATAACGTTTCAGTATCATTTATTAAGTCCGATATTTTCAATAGAGGCAGCCCTTTATTATCTTCAGCGAGATAATGATGGCTTTTTTTGTTTAGTGCGAATCCTTGTTTTAAATCTACAACTTCTCCGAGTTTAAAAGAACTCCATCCTTTTCTCATAATGTTATCGATTGAATTTGCCCCATCAACATATTCGCTTCCTCATTTAATTGAGACAATTCACTGTGTATCTCCGCCATCCGTCCTTTATAATCAAAATCCATATCGATATCTATCTTGACTCCGACATATCGACCCGGGGTAAGGCTGTAGTCCTGCTCGATGATTTCTTCCAGATCGACAATCTTACAAAGCCCTTCTAGATCTTGATAGACGTTGTCAGGGAAGTGTTCGTCAAACCAAGTGTTGTCCTCGCTTACGTAGGGGCTTTCTCCTCTAAATAAATCCATGATAGCAGTTAGGCCTTCCAGTTGATTTTCATCAAAATCATTGATGGTTGACGTCACTTTTCGAAAGGTATTCCTGGCATCGATCATTAATATTTTATCCTTGTTTTCTTCTGTCTTCCCTTTATTGAAAAACCAAACATGGCAGGGTAGGCTGCGGGTATAAAAGAAATTATTGGCGATGGCGACGACACATTCTACAGCGCCACTTTCGATGAGTTGTTGTCTGATTCTTTTTTCAGCATTACCTGCATCTGTCGCTGAAGAGGCCATGACAAATCCAGCACGACCAGTTTCATTTAAATATGAATAAAAATATTGCATCCATAAATAATTGCCATTGCTCACCGTGCCTTTTCCTGTGAGTGGTGGACCAAATGGTAGGCGATCATCTTCAGCAAGGAATTTATTTTTAGCGTCTATTTTATCGACATTAAATGGAGGATTAGCCATGACAAAATCACACTTCCCTGTCAGATCATGAGGATTGGTATAGAAGCTATTGCTTTCGATGATTTTTCCTTCGATACCATGGATAGCGAGATTCATTTTTGCTAGTCTGGTATTATTACTTTTTAGCTCAGTGCCATAGACGGTGATCGCTTCATTCACACTTTGCTTCTTTCCGGTTTTTCGCACATGATCTTCAATAAAGTGGGCTGTTTGGACGAACATACCACCAGACCCACAGGCTGGGTCATGGATGATGCCATGATTGGGTTGGATAAAATTGACAATCAAGTTCACCAGAGAAGGCGGAGTGAAGAACTCGCCTCCCTCCTGTGCACCTGCGCCTTGCATGGAGAATTTCATCAAGAAGAACTCATAGATGCGACCAAAGACATCGCCCTTGGCATTCCGAACAGCATCCGCATTGAATACACGCACTAGATTACGTAACAGCTTCTGATCAAACTCCTGATAGCTTTTTGGCAATATACCTGCTAAGTCAGCGTATTCCGCTTCTATGAGCTTCATAGCGTTATTAATAGCCTCTGCGATGTCATCACTTTCAGGTAAGGCAGCCAGATAATCATACTTAGCCTTTTCTGGAAGCTTAATCGCTCCTGCTGCGGCGTAATCATCTTTAGTAGCTGCTCGTTTCTTTCCTGTACGTGGTTGATCGTCAAGTTGCTATCCACTTGCACTTTGGCATCTTCATATCGGTTCTGAGCAAAGCGCAGCAATACTAACCCCAAGAGTGGGTCTTTGTATTCTGCTGCAGTGAGCTTGGAGTTGCCTCTAAGCTCGTCAGCTGCATCCCACAGCTCCTTCTCTAAGTCTCTTATGTCTTGTTGATTCATGTTGTTCTAATTATGTGCCAGGCTAGCTGATAGAGCCTCATTTATCCAATTGGACATCAATCAACCAAATATAGGGGCTTCAACTGAATGAAATTGGCGGAGGATGCAACTTAGTGTGGGGTTGGGATATAAGGACGTGAATTTATCATGTAACACATTAAGTGGAGTCTGTTGGCTGCCCTGGCAGTTGACATCGTTGTGGTATCTCGGTTATTCCGATCGCTCGCTTGCGGTATATTTCAAGTGCTTTATTCTCCTTGATTGACGGTAGCAAGACACCTAGATGCATTTCTGTTTCTTCTTTCATCTTTGTCCTTACAAGGATATCACCTGAGTTTCAACATAAAACGATCAATAGCGCTTTTGAATAATTTTTCAGTTGACATAAAATTCTAAACGGTCCCGAACCTTATTTAATACCATCCAATCCGTGCAATTCAAAAATGACCTATTTGCGATTTCCCCTTACCGACAATCCATTTAATTTGACCGATTGTCAAATCCAAATTACATCGATCTCTTGTTCGCCCATTGCATCTATTGATAATATATTATGGATATTAGGCAGAGAACGAACTAGGTGATGATTAAACGACTTCGTCATGTTGATCTATAACTCTTTAACTATTTTTATAATAGTTATATCGGATTAATCATATCTATCAATTTCTAGGGGAATTAATCTCTGATTAAATTGCTTGTTAGCCGTTTTAATGGCTCCAGAAGAGGTTTTTGTGGATCTACCAATAGTGTGTAGATTAATTATTTTAAATAGCTTAGAATCGCTTAAAATTAATTGCAATATTTTACTAAACCTTTATTTTACTCTACTCGATTAAAGGCACCATTCCTGAAGAATTAATCCTTGAGGCAACGCACAGACAAACCAAACTTCTTAAAGCTGAAGTCGTACTTCTTCCATCTTTCGTTTGACCTAATCCTTTGAAGAAATCTGGATCTCTCAGCGCATCTATGAGCGTCTTTGGGGTAATACATGAGGTATTGATATACTTTTTACTCAAGGCGTCTGCTATGGTCAATACACGCTCTTCATGGCCTTTTATTGAATCCAACTTACGGCGTCGATTGTGAATGACTACTTCCAATCACGGAAGAGCCACAACCAATCGAGTAAGGTTAATCTATCGTAAGGGTCAATACTCTGGAATGTTATTAACATTCTGCCTCAGACAAAGGGTTCACTACGTCGGAATGGAGGGGTCAGTACAAATCGGAACAGGTGGGTCACTTTCACCGTTTTTTGCAATTCCACCCTTGATGTTAAAGTATGGAAAGTATTTGTTGAGATAAATGGACAGCTTCTTGTACGATTTCATAGTACGAGTGCTTGATAGAGGCTTTTTATTGTGATTTTTTGCCATCCACTTTTAAGGCTTTTTGGTTGTGTCCCGGAATGATCGGATTATTAGCTTCATCTCCAAGTATTATCGTAGTAGAATTAATAAAGGTAGATAGGGTTGATCCAAGCTCGTTTGTAAATTCTCCAGTTACTTCTATAGTCCCTTTGTTTATTATATCGCCTGCATTAATATTTATTAAGTTCGAGTTCACTATAAGCAAGGCTGTAGAATCAACGACAATAGTTCCTGCATCATTTTCCAAATCTATATCAGAAGTTACGGATGCTCCAGATTTAACAATAATAGTACTTCCGATATTTTTTATTTGAGCTTGAGTTGGGAACGTTAAGCAAATTGCGAGAGTAAAAAGGATTGATATTTTCATGCTGGAATATTAAATGATCTAATCAGAATCAGCTACCCAAACAAGCCATTTCATATATGTATTACTTCCTTTAGTGTCTGGCCAGTCAGCGCTACCTCCTATACCAAGAAATACTCTATGAGGTCGATTCAACGGTCCTGTCCACCCACAGTGGGCTGATACACTCACATGGAGGAAATTCCTTAATGTAGTCATGTATCTTTTCCCTACTCGGTGGTTAGCTACAAAGCAATTTACATGGTAAACTAAAGCATCATGATTCAAAAGCAACCTAATTTTTTTCCATTTTTTGTTTAATGGACCTGTAAACGACTTTTCATCGATATACTCATCTCCAAAGTAAACTTTTCCATGTAAACCATGACCCCAAGTTGTAATATTCCTAATGCCAGGGTTTCCATGTTTCGCTTGGTGTTTAATAATTTTATCTAAGAATTCAGCTGGGGATCTTGCAGAAAAACTAAAAGTTCCTGAATCAGGATCGTTGGGAGCTGCAAACCGCCATCCAAGTTGTAAATACCATTCAGTAACTGCTGCATTATCCCATACTACGTACTTATACCCACCAGATTTTGCCCATAGTTTCCTCAACATTCTCCGATTATAACAAGGTTCTGAATAAGGACGACTAAATAAAGTATATATTTTTTCCTTCTCCAGAGTAAAATTCATTAACCTTTTTGCCCTTATATCTCTCTGAGACAATAAGTAAGGGAGTCCATCCCTTATCCGGAGCTTCCGCTTCAACTCAGCCCGGATAAGTTTAAGGTTACGTGGGTCCACCGTATGCGGTCGTTTTTTCTGAATACTTAGGAATGCTTGCTCGTAATACTTAAGTCTCTCAACCCTCATTCCTCTGTACATCTTTTTCTGAGCTGCCAATTCCTTGTCGCTCATTGTAAACAACCCCAACGGATCCCTTCCCATCACAGGATTCCCACCCGCATATTGATAATGCTCATCAATCATATTCCCCAAAATCCTATCCTGTGCCAAAAACCGCCCCAACTCCGGATCATACAACCTCGCCCGCGTATACTGCAGTTCACTTTCATCATCTATCTCTCGCAGTGCGAGGCCCCGGTGCCGGTCCATGATCTTATAGAGTTGTTCCGTGAAATCAGTTGGCATCGTTACTCCCCAGGCATCAGTGAGATGTCGATTGACAATATTGCCCAAGGAGTCGTGGATCAGATGTGCCGTACCCAGGGCGTCGGTCAAATACCAATAACTTGCACTGGAGTCAGCAACAAAATGTGCGAGTTTTGAATCGATGTTGAGACCGTTAAGATACAGTCCCTCAAGAGTCAACCCGATCGCACTGCTGTCCTGAGAGTGGTCTGCATACACATCCTCTCCGAAATAGCGGAACCACTCCGACTTACCTGACAGAAGATCCTGTTTGGCAAGGCGCTGGCCATCAGGACTGAAGACATATTTAAAATCTGAGACCAGGTTGTCGCTGATCTCCTTTTGATACGTTGAGGTGCGGTAGAGATAGTCATACCCAAAATACTCCTTAAACATGCCCTGCGTGATCGAGAGCACATTGCCGCTCGCATCGTAGCTGTAATAGGCAGGTAGTGTATCAGGAGCCTGAGCAGAAATGAGACGATTTTGAGTATCATATTGGTAATCTGTTACTGCACCATTGATCACTTTCCGGGTTCTGTTGTTTACCGGATCGAATAGGTACGTGCCGATGTATTGTTTGCAGGCATCCGCTATCCCTTCTGCTGTAACTGCCGGAAAGATATCCTCCATACTTGCTTCCATGCCTACCGGAATATCCAATGACAATTCCGTGCAACTGGTGTCCGACATCTGCCAGGTTTCGCTGGACAGCCTGTTTTGACCATCATAGGTGAATTCTGCTAATGCCCTAAGGTGATCATAGAAGATTTTATTGCGATTCCATCTGGGATCATAATTGAATCTTAAATGCATAGTCGTATCGACCGAAACGACTGGCCGTGCAGAAGAGCCTGATAGATTTGTTGAGGTAAGTATTTCCTGAGGGCGCTCGAGTTTGTCATATTTGATGGCACAGTGTGAAATAGCATCTGTAGAATCACCAGCAGTTGTTACTCCGAGCCAAATGTCCGTTTTACGCCCTCCATTGTCGTATCCAATTGTGGCGTTCATGCCCTCTGGTCCGGAAATACCAACATTCCAATTATTCTCATCGTATTTAAACCCATAGCAGATTGTGTCCAGGTCGCAGAATTTGACAAGATTAGACGAACTGTCATATTCGAAATTGAGCCACTGGTATGGGAGGGTATCACCATACAAGTACCATTTGGAATCACTCATCCTGTTGATACAGTCGTAGGTGTAGAATGCCTCGAAGGTCTCAGTACCGGTATTGTCTTGTCCCAGGTATTCAGCTTCCCGGGTCAGATTGCCAGCTGCATCAAAGTCATATTCCAGGTACACATTGTGTGTGGAATCATTTGGATTGAAGTGTGTCTCTGTGCGAGGACGGTTGAGCTTGTCATATCCGTAGGTGATGATCTTGCCGTTGCGATCTGTAAATTTGACCATGTTGCCCAATGCGTCGTACTCCCATGTCATACAAAGATTATCGCCGATGAGTCCTGGTACTCCGGGGAAGCACATTTTGATTAGTCTGCCCGCATCATCATATATCTTTTGGTGGCAGGCATCGTACTCAGTACTCGCTGGATTGTACTTGCAAATCATCGTGACGTTGTCATGTGCATCATATGAGATATAAGTTCTGCTCTCATCAGGGGTACCAATAGCAGAAATGGTTTCAATGGGTTGATCTAGTTTATTGTATACGATGGAGTCACAATACCCCGCAGGATCTGTCGATTTTATCAGACGGCGTCGATTGTCATATTCGTACGTGGCCGTATTACCGCAAACATCTGTGACAGAATCGACTTGGTTTCGGTCATTCCATGTGATATAACCGGCAATCTGCTGCCCGACATTTGTTACTGGATCCAGGTAACTAGCTTGAATGGGCAGATCACGGTCATTTGGGAACGATTCTCCGATGAGTCCATTGTCATGCTTTCTATTTCTCACGTAATTACCTCGTCCATCCATGATTTCACTCCATTGACGTTCCATTGGGTCTTTGGTTACGATTGAATCACCACCTTCAAAACAATTGAACATGACGGTGAGCTCAGCTGTGCCTGGCAACCCCACTTTGGCCGTTGCTGATTTGATGCGATAATACTCGTCTGGCATGTAATTGGTCTGGTTGACTACCGTGTATGTCCCTCCACCCAGATCGTTCCCAATGATCTCCTCTGTCAATACACTGGCACAATCATAGCTGGCCAATTCAATAATATCATCTTCAGGATGAATGACCTGGTAAAGTCTGTTTTGAGCATCGAATTGATAGGAGGTGATCTGGTCATCTTCAGCCAGATTGGCCTTTAATGTCTCCAGGATCAAATTGTTATTACAATCAAAGGTGAAATGACGTCGATGCACGATAGGGCTTCCCAACCCCGTGCCACTGACAGCACTTTCCCGAATCACATCGTCCGCGTAATAAAATGCCCTCGATTTGTTTCCCCTGAAGTCCTGAACCTGGACTACATTGTCGTTGAGGTCGTACCAGGTTTTACTCGTATTGTCGACAGCGTCGGTGACCATGACCTCTCTTTTGATGTCGTCATATGTGAATGAAATGTCTGGACAGAGTACCCCAAACACGTTGTCATAGATCTTTTCTAAGTCAGAATCTTCATCATAGACTAAATATATTTCCTGTTGCCCGATTGAAGTGACAGGCATGAACACCGTATCTAATCGATACAATCCGTCTAGACTGTATATGGTTGTCCCACCACCTGGCTCAGTAACACTGATGCAGTTGCCCATTTCATCCAGTGCTATTACTTCATTTTCAGCAGTCTCTGGCCAACTGACTTCGAGCGCCAGTCCGGTGTTTGTATCAAAGTTGAGCCACACCGTTGTGTCATTACTTTCGTTGACAAACAGCGTTGGTTCGCCCATTGAGTTATATTCGAATACTTGGTTTAGCATCTCGATATCACCACAGGCAAGCGTGATGGTGTCCAGGAGTACTTCGAGTAGATTGCCGTTGATAGGATCGTAAACATTCTGCGTTTTTGTGCCCTTACAATCTTCAAAAGATTCGAGGTTGTTATAGCCGTCTTCAGTATATGTACATGTCAAGGCTACATATGAGGTGGCGGTCATGGTGTCTTTACCTTCCGGAAGGGTAATCATGTACATGTTGTCTGCCACATGATTATTGGAGTCCGGGGGATAGAAGCTAAATGAATACTCAAATCCACGTGCATCTTTCAGAGAGACGAGGTTGCTGTACACGTCGAAGGCCATTGTATCTGAATACCCTTCTTCATCTGTCACCGCCTTGCATAGATTTCGCCTGCGTTCGAGGAGCATTGCACTGTCGTACAGGCGCGGACTGCGACAGATAAATGTCTGGTCGCCTTGAACTGAGTCATTGAGATAATAACCTGAGGTCACAGCCCTGTTTTGGACAATCGCCCCATCCTCTTCCATATATTGGGCGGGTGGGCATCGGCTGATATGCCAGCTCCCATCTGGCAGATAGTAGTACTCGTCATAATAGTTGTTGTTTCTTCCCCTTGGGGTATAAACCCGCTCTATGAGGCACGGTTTGGCGTACGCGTCCGAAGCACCAGGAAATGGGATTAGTTCAAAGGTATCGTAGTAATGTATCTTCCAGGCTACGAGATCTGGAGGCGGAGCACTTGTATACTCGATTTCTTCGAGTTGACCTTGATCATTATAGAGTAATGTATATTGTTTTCCAGCCGGGTCTGTGAGCCCAATCAGCTTACAAAGGGTATCATACTGTAGGTTAGTGATCCGTCCCATCGAATCTTCTATAGAATCTAACAGGCCGGCTGTGTAGTCTAGAATGAGTTTGTTACCGTTGCGGTCCTCCACTTCCTTCATTTTGCCGTCCAATCTGAACCTGTACAAGATCCCGTGTTTGGTAGTAAGCGTGTAAGGGGTATTGAAATTCGCACTGTCACGTTCGATCATTGAATACTCCCCGAATTCGGTATCAGCGATAAAGGCATTGAATTCGCTAGTATAGCGATACAATACACTATTTGCATCTCCGTCATGCAAGACTATAATGTCATCCGGGGTGCCCGGACCTGCAAATGCCTGGTCTTCAAATGCGGTTTTTGTGACCGTCAGGTAAGAATGATAATTATGTGTCCACCCCGGGGACATGATGGGAGGCCTATTGTCCCGGGAGTTATGTGATAAATAAATGGACGTGCTGTACCCTGCTCCGGCCGAGCCAAAAATTCCGAAGACACAATTCAGATTTCCATTAGATGGATTGACACTTGCGTTTGGACCAACAGTAATTGCTGTTCCGTTCCCGGTGATGTGATGATAAGTTGTGTGTGCGTAGGCCACCAGATTCCCACTATTTGACTGCCCTAGTACATGGACCTGGTCAAACTTTGTTACACAAAAATCGGATAGGGTCCAATCGTCACCAAATAGCGTCTCATTGGGGATTATGGCCGGGAGCTGCAGATACCAATTGGTGTCAATCTTTTCGGCATAGACCATGACCCCGGATGAGTCGATCCAAGCCACATGTGGGAAGCCTGTTCTGTCTATTGCAATTTGAGGGCTTGATCCTGGTCTTGTCGAGACAGTCTCAAGTGGACTGAATATACCATTTGCGAAATGGCCAGTTCGGATGTTTGCCTCTGGCGGAGTTGTATTTGGGTCTGTAATTTCTAAATAGATGTAATGAAAATTGCCATTAGTGGGGTCAACTGACAGATCGGGATCCCGGTCGTCTGAAGTTGCTCCCAGGTCAAATGGAACCCATCCTGACGTGTCGAGTGCCGCCTTAATGTTGTTGTCACGTTCCCATGCAACAAGTTTTACCCCTGAACTCATGGCTAGTTTGGGTTTGGTATTTTTCTGGCTAATACCAAACCCTGTTTCTTCAAAGACGACGGTTTCACTTGGTATCCCACTATCTACTTCAATGAGTCTTATCCCTGATGTATCCAAAGCTGGAAACCCAATACAAATATAAGGATCTATAACAAAATTCTGCACATGTAATGAGGCACCAATGATCACTGTACCACTATCAGTTGCTGTGATATCGAGATGCCCGTACAGTTTCTTTTTAGTAATCACGAATATTGTATCGCAAAGTGTACTGTCAATAACTGGCCCGACAACATTGATCGGGGTCGTAATAGCACCTGAACCGAGTTTTTTTGCATAGTATACACTGCGGGCACCTTGTGATTCTTCTACTATCCAGGTATAATGCACATTGTCGTCACTATCCACGCAGATATCTACCCCATCTTCGATCGGTGTCATTGGCGGGCTAGCGGCTGTCCACAAAGGTATACGTTCAGAAAGGCCATTAGCACCACGAGTTTTATATGCCGAACTATAAGTCCAGACAGATCCATCCGGCGATATGCCGATGAAATGCTGGACATTCCTGCTGTCTTCACACATACGTGCTTCCTCAATGTAAGAATCGATATTCACCGGTGACTGAGTGGCAGTATCCAGTTCCTGAACCCAGTCAACAAGTGTCCAGGGCATCCAGCGCGGAGACATGTTGAGTGAGTCTTTATTTGGGCATACCCGATTGGAAACATGACTGACGGTGTCTTTTTCAGGAGTGGGTGTGCTCGGAAGTATCTGAGAAGATCCATCCACGTAAATAAAGCACAGGATAAAAGATATAATCAGGTGTTTCATGTTATTCGTGGATTTCTATGGAGTTATTAAAAATGAGAGTTGCTCCTGTGGCGATTCTGACAAGGGCAGTATTCAATTGAACCCCATATAGGGAGCAATCCTCGAGTGTCAGATGAGCATCAGGGCCTATAATAACGAGGGTATTCCCAATACCTGCAGATGTGCACTCATCAAATATACAGTTGGCAATCTTGGCCGAGCCAAGACAAAGTACTCCGGCACCGCTTTGTTGTGGAATAGTGATTCCATTTGCAGTACCCAGTGAAATGGAAAATCCATCGAGGATCACATTTTGGGCGTCATGAGGTATCTTAACAACATGAAAACTGTTGTCTGTGGAATCAGAGGTCATGCCGATATCACCGCTTAGGATGGTTTTATTTCCGGCAACATCACGCTGCGCGATTTCAGTTTCTGTACCGTTGAAGCCACCATATACTGATAGGTTGCTTGAGATTTCAAATGATGAATCCCTGGCTGCATCACCGGGATAGTAGGTGCCTTTGGCAACCCATATTTCGAAAATGTTATCACAGTAAAGTGCCTCATGAAGCGCATCTGCAAAAGACGTATATGCATTCGTCCATGACGATCCGTCATCTGCGCCCGTAGCTGTAGAGTCAACATAGAGCATGCTATCAACCAGGCATGAAGGGCTCTCGAATATCCAGTAATCAATTCCACCGCGTTTGGACCCACTAACTTCCCCGGAAGGTGAGGATTTAGTGTATCCCGCGTGGATTAGCCCATTTTGGCCATTGAGAGTTGAGGTGAGGACGTCAGCGCTATTTCCGCCGATATTGTATTCTGTGATAATGCTGCCAGTTGAATCGACAATCATGATCCAGTAATCAACTTGGCCCCTCGTTGCATCCATGATATGCCCGTCCATACTTGATCGCGTATAGCCCGAAAGAGCATAGTTGCCGTTTGAAAGAATATTGACATCAGAGATTGCATCTTCATCCGAGCCTCCGAATGTCCGCTGCCATACGATGGATCCATTTGTCCTTATTTTGGTAAGCCAGGCATCCCGATTGCCAAGATTATTGAATGTGTCTGATTCGGTCCAACCACCGATAAGTAGCAGGGAGTCTGGTGTTTCCCGGCAAGCGGTAGTAACATCTTTTTCTGTGCCACCCATGCGGACATCCCACACTTTATTTCCGTCCTGGTCTAGTTTAATGATCCAGAAGTCCCCATTTCCTATTGAGTCCTGTGATAGATCGCCATCCATCGGAGATTGAGACCAGGCTGCAAGTATGAAACAGTTGTCAGAGGTCACCGTGATCCGGGGCAGAATATCATCTCGCGATCCGCCAAACCGTTTGTCCCAAACCTTGTTGCCATCCAGATCAATTTTTACAAGCCATGTATCGAATCCACCCCAGGACGATTGAGATTTATCCCCGTTCATTCCGGATTTTGAGATACCTCCGACGAGGATGCATGAGTCGTGGGTGACAACTGCTGTGAATGCCATATCTGCATCTGTACCACCAAAGCGACGGTCCCATATCTTACTACCACTACTGTCTGCTTTCACCAGCCAGTAATCCCAATCCCCATGGGAAGGCTGACTCTTGTCCCCCGTCTGTCCCGAAAGGGAGGAACCTACCATGAGGATGGAAGAATCAGGCAGCAGTAACAAAGCATTCAAGACTTCCTGGTCATCTCCACCGAAGCTGACATCCCAAACTATACCAGTATCGATATCAAACTGAACTGCCCAGAAATCAAAGAGTCCTTTCGAATTTGATGACTTTTCAGCTGAGCTGTCTGAAGAAGAATGACCAGCTACAATGTATTCAGCATTCCAGGTTTCAACGATGCTATAAGCATATTCATCGCAGGTTCCACCAAAACGAGCTTCCCAATCCAGGTTCACTTGAGCAAAAAGAGTACTTATTCTCGGAAGAAGTAGGAGACAAATGAGTAAAAGTCGAGACTGTCGAGGGGCGGGGACCATTTGGTCGATTTAGTCGCGAATAATATTTCAATTTAAATGTTTTTTTCCAGAATTACAATTTATAGACGTATTCTGACAACAACATGCTGATTTTCTATGCTATCGAATTCCACATGTACCCAACCATATAGAATGACAACCTCGTTCTGACCAATAGATTGGGTCAGCGTTTATCTTACCCATTCGGTGAACTTATATTTGCGGCTCTCATGTCGATTGAATTCTCATTTTTAGTGGAGTAGTGCAACTGCCTTACGCAAACAAACCTGTTCTTGTTATACAGGTCAGCATGATCCGGATTCAATCCACTTTTAGGCTTGAAGTATACGATATCGAAAGAGCATCCCCTGGTATTCACACCCTTACGAAGCACTTCAATAATTCCACGTTTCGCGATCTGGTCATTAATTACTTTTGAAATTTGTTTGTCTGTGCCATCGTCAAACTGAACTTGAAGCTTTTGATATTCTCTCGACTGAGTGTCTGTTATGAAACCGATGAGATCCTCTGCAATCTGGCAATTGACTCAATCATATTCTGTATAAAGTCGGGAAGTGTAACCATTGCCTAATAATGCATTTTCAATATGCCCGGAATTTGCACTCTACGCGTTAACTATTTTTATAATAATTAAATCAGATTAATCAAATTCCTCAATTACTATTGGCATTAATCTTTGACAGAGTCGCTTATTGGTCGTTTTAAAGGACGTAGAAGAGGTTCTTGTGAATCGATGGGTATGTGTGCGGCCTAATTAATTTAAATGGCTTAGAGGCGATTAAAATTATTTGCAATATTTATTTAAACTATTATCCTTTTTATCATCATAGCGCGGATCATTAAATCAATTATTCTGAATATGGTCTAACCATGCTTGATCAAAGTCAACTGCTTTAAATGCCCGATTGGAATCTATCTTACCATCTTCACCTTTTGGCATTGCTCACGTAATCCATATCTATCAGGTGGAGATAATCTACTCTTCACTGTTTTAATATTGTTTCAACCCCGGTCTGTAACCCTCAGAGCGCGTCATTCTTCCCTGCCTCTCCATCTGGTGTCTATCATATACTATTCAATCTCCTATTACCTTCTGGAGGCTTGTTGATGATTTTATGCGGTATTAGTTTCGTATTCAAATAATTTATGGGTCCATCCATTTTCAACTGTTCTTATCTGCTTATTGCAAAGATCCCCTTCATGTCTTCGAGGTTATTATTTTACCTTTTTTCTACCATAGGTTAATCATGAATCAAGTAATTCATCAGATTTGTCAATGACCTTTGCAATGAGTAATGAATTTAGTTCAATTAATCGTTGTATGCATATACACTTATACACGTTTTAAGAGCCGCTGTGCTAATATTATGAGTGAAGTGCTCTAGGCGTAGGGTGTGGTGGTTATCATCCCCTAAATCTCTTTAAATTAACTTCGGTGTGAATTGTGTGTCCTTTAAATTCGATAATAAACGTTAATCCTTCTTATTTAAGGTTGTACATTTTGCATGAGTAAAGTTTTGATAGTATTTATTGAGCTTCTTGTGGCAATACGGTTCATTGTTGCCCAACATCGATTATTCTTTCTTTGGAAGTGCTGTCATCTATCCCCAGACACCCTTACACAATATATTAGTACTGTACCTATGGCATAACTAGTGCAGACTGTGTTTAGTATATAGTACAGTCATTGTCTAATATGTGTAATTTGCTATGTAATGTCATACCTCTGCTATCCTTCTTGTAATGTCAGGTCTGCCGTTGAGATTGTTTCATTATTGTCGTAAGTAAACGAACACTATACCAACGAGAATAATATTCACTAGAGGATAATGTAAAGAGTTAACTGAATGGTAAGGTTCCTCTTCATTAGATAATTAATTGACGGGACAAACAGCAGTATGCTAAAAAGAGTAAATTTAGCATTTTGAAGCGCTTTCTTGCAGCTTTCATTGCAGTCTTAATGATGATGTTGGGAAAGAATAAATATCTCCTTAGAAGAGCTTAAATCAATTTACAAAATGTCTTAGATATTTATTTAATATTTATTTGGAAGAATATCAATTAGCGCATTCGCGCACTTCTTCTTTTATTTCTTCTTCTACGAAATAGTGTGGATTTGAATTCGCTAGGTTTGACCTCAATAATTTTGCCTGATTTTGTTTTGAAGTAGTGCTTGTTCAAAGCTTTACGACATTCTCTCAACGCCACATTATCAGTAATTTTGCCGTGAAGTTCCTTTTGGGCTATATAGCACCGCTTCCTTATTAAGAATCCATCACCAACGGCCTGATTTAGATCTCGTGAAGCTGTGGCTATTGAGATTTTATATATTGCACTGAAAGCTCTAACCGCAATAGGGAAGCCATGGACGACGGATTGTTGTTTGCCTGCCTTTGTGGCATTCCTTCGTTTTTTGGCTTCCCATTTTTGCGATTCTATAAGATTTGATACGCACGCTGCGATGACGAACGATTTAAATATTTGTATGTCTTTTAGATCAAACCAGTACGCCTGTCTTGAATTGATTTTTTCCTTTGAACATAAGACGTCCCAACCTCTTGGATAGTATATGCTTGTTTTCTGATCTAAGCCAACCCAATTTCGAGCGACGAGTTGCTTAAGTGTTCGCTCAATAGTTCGTCTACTTCGATTTAATGCAGAAGCTATCTTCTTAGTAGGTAAATTTCTCTTTTCGACCTTATAACCGTAGATAGCCTTTAGATAGAATAAGAGTTGACCCTCATTAAAATCTCGTTCTGTCAATAGCATTTCTAACCATCTAGCCGGAACCTTCATTTCATGTCTTCTAGGACGCCATGTCGTCTTATCCATTATTATGAATGTAATTTTTGATATCAGCAAGATTAAACCGGACTGAACGTCCAACGTTGACTTTTTTTAATTCACCCCTCCTACGAAGATTGTCAACGGTCGAAAGACTACAGCCAAGCATCTCTGCTGTTTCTCTTTTGGACAAGAGCTTTTCTTCTGTATGCGACTTTAATCCGGAATCTTTGCTCTTTACAATAGCTATTACCGCTTGGGTGAGAAAATCTAACCGCTCCATTATTTCCTTGGCTGGTAGTACGACAATTGAGTTCGACATTTGATTTTTCATTTTCAAATATTATTCATTTGATGTCGCGAGCTAAGGTTAGGGTAATTAGGGCACATGAGAATGTAGTCGATAGAATCGCTGTTTATTCTATCATCATTGATGCTTGAGGCACCGTCAATTCCTTAAATATTTTTTGAAATTGCTATCGAGGGGCAAGATATTAGGGCAATCAGGGCAAAATGATTGTCAAATTTTAATCTTCTTCTTCATTCCTTCTAGCATGTTAACAACCAGTTCCATGAAATTTTGATTTTTTTCTGTGTATCTTATAAAGTGATTCTTTTTAATATTGTCCGCTTTAAACCTACTCTCTGTGTGCTTCATGACAAAACTTCTTAATTCAAGAAGACTTGGATCGTGTTTTCCCCGGTTGTTCTTTATAAATCCAGCATCTAATAATTCGTCGGAAATGATGCACAATTCATGACATTGGAATTTCAGTGTAGGCTTAAGTGCTTTCAATAGTTCTTTTAATTCCTTATCACCAAAAACTGAGGGATCTTTATAACTGAACCTATTCGATGGCGAAATGACGCTACTGGATGATTTCGATGCTAGTAAGTAGGATGGTAAATATTTGACAAATCGATCATCTTCTAGGTGCACCTTCCTAAACATAGGTTCAAAATCATAGTGATTTTTAAGTATAAGCTCCCACGCTTTATAAAGCATCCCAGATGCACGACCTTCAATTTGCCAAAGAGCTCTTGTTGCCATTGGATCAATCATTTCGTTGAGCTCAGACTTATAATAGAAACAAAGTCGTCCAGGGGGAAAATGATGTTTCGTATTTTCTTGAAAATTCGCGCAGAAATCGAATAACTTCAGGCGGGCTGTATTTTCTGTGAATGAGCGGTGTACTTCTACCTCTAAATCGGAATAACCTTCAATGAATGACTCGATGAATTCTTGCTCAACTTTGTAAAGTGTCAATATATTTTCTTTTTCCAGATGGAGCTTTGTCAAGTCGAATTCGTATGCTTCGAATTCATCTATAACTTGAACAAGTAAGTCTCTATAATTTTCCCGTTCTTCTTTATTGTGCATATTGGAGTTGTCGATTTTCCATGCACGTTGATTCTTGTACTTTTCACATAGCCCTTCATATTCTTGATGATAATGCTCAAAAACGTATATCCCTCTGAACCAATGAGAAAAGGGCATCGTTAATGTCTGCAATTTAGTGCTGCTCTTTAGTTTTTTTAGTTCATCTGTTGAATTAGATAATAGGTAGTAATGCCAGATTACATGAGGACTTTGATTGTATATGAGAGGAGACTTAAGTAGTTCTCGTATGTCAGAAATATTATTAATGTCCATCAGATGAGTTTTTTCTCATAATATTAGCCACCTGCTTGGCCATTTCCAGTGCGTTTTTCTTTTTATCGGAATTAACATAGACAGATAGCATTTTTTCACTGGAATGTCCGGTAACCTGTCGAATGTATGCCGATGAAATTCCCATATCATAATGGTGCGTTGCATACGAACGACGAGCAGTATGAGCTGTTATTTTTGAATAAAGCGGCACAGTATCTTCTTTTTCACGACCAGCCTTAGAATACTTTACTACTATCGGTCTGTCTAATTCGGCCAGTTCGCACACATCTTTGATGTATTCATTCATCCGTTGACTGCTAATTGGCTCAGGAGATCGGTTTTCGTGCTTATTGAGTATTTCCTTTAGTTCTGGTGTGACCGGCACAAATACCTCTGTTTTGCCTTTTACAGTAAACAAATGAATTAATTCTATACCCTTCTCTTCGATTATGTGTTCAGGTCGGATGCGCGTGAAATCACTAATTCTCAACCCGGTATAACATCCGATAAGAAATAAATCGCGTACTCGGTCAAGTTTGGGATCATCCGATAAGTCCAAATCATGAATTAATTTGATTTCATCAAAAGTCAAAATTGGTTTTTTGATCCCAACTCGTTTGATGCGAAAAGTAGGATCTTCACATATTCCATTGTCGTGTTTGTTTTCTCTTTTAGACTCAACCATGAACTGCTTGAGGACTTGGATGATCTTACTTGCGTTATTCGTGCTGTGCTGTCGGGGTTTCTTGTAGAGCCAATTCTCGAAATCCTTTCTGAATGGCCAATCTATATCTTCAAAATTCAATCCGTCGCGGTGAGTATCTTTCGCAAATTGAATTAAGTGATTTTGTACAGTGACAAATTTCTTCCAGGTATGACGGTTAGCATTGACAGCCGTTTTCCTTTTTTCGATGAAAGTCTCAATGTAGCTTGTTAGAGTGGATGTTGCCTCAACCTGTTCTTCGATTATAACACGACGCAGGTCGATATCCAACTGTTCTTTGAATGCTTGTATAGAAATCTTGCCGGTATCATTTTGCAAATAAATGTCTCGGATTGATTCAGCTATTCTATTGAGCGTGTCTTTGTAAAATCCATAGTCTTTGTATGTGGGTCTCGGTAGCTGCTTCTTTGCGTCCCAATGTTTGGGTTCTACTTTTAGCCTGGACGAATAGACGAGTCGCTCAGTGTTTCCTTGATATGGGTATCGAAATACGGCACTGATCAGTGTCGACTTATTCTTATCCTTGATTGACTTGAGATTGAACCGGACGTCTGGTATGCCGGTAATTTTTGGCATTGTATTACCTTTGAATTAGTAAATTGATTGCAACTCAAATTTACGACAAACGACAACCAATTCAAAACTGGTTGTCGTTTTATTTTGATAGAGGGTGATTTAGTATAATAGCCAGAATGCACTAATTTAGGCATCTTGTTGATAGTCAGAGTAATTACATTATTAAGGTTTATTACGAAATAGCAGCTAGATAGTCCTGCCTCCGCTACTAGGAGAGCCTGACAATCAATTGTTTGTCAGGCTTTTTCAATACTGGACAATTTCGTGGTCTATTTTCAACTTGATTTTCTATATTTCATGCTTTCTCTTTTATAAAGATGACTTCAAGCACCCAACGTCCTTGACTGCCATGCCCGTTGTGACTTATTGATATGTTCTGGTAACATTTTTCTCAAACTAGCACACTTATATTTGCTCTCACCATGTCGACGAAAAGCATATTAAGCAGTATACGAGATTTCCTGACCCAACCGGTCGTACTCTTCCTGGTATTCGTCGCAGGATTTATCGGACTCTACTATTCACGCGCACTTGTATCGCTATTCAATGTGACGATATTTGGACTGGGTCTGATGGCATTGACAAAACGATCAGATATTCGGCAAGCGATATGGAATCGACACACGATTCCTTTTCTTTTGGTCTTTTGCGTTTATCTGATTTCCTTTTTTTTGAGTGATGACAAAATGATGGCTTTGTTGCGACTCAAGACAAATAATTATTTCATTTTAATTCCTGTTGGTATTTCATTGCTGCAGCCCTTTTCAAAACGGTTTATTACTCACCTCATTTTTGCTTTTATTTCTATCACCTGTCTAAGTTGTCTTTTGGTGGCCATAAATTATGGCATGCACTTTGAAGAATATTCAGAGATTTATAAAACCGGTAAAACAATTCCGACTCCTATTCTTCATATACGGTACAGCTATTTTATGAGTCTGGCTTTATTACTTGGTCTGGTTTTATACCTAGATCGAAGCAGACTTATGGCCTGGATGAAAAAGTTGCTGCCTTTTATGTTGATTTTTCTATTCATCTTTTTACATGTACTGGCTGTCCGTTCGGGCTTGCTGGCATTCTATGCCGGACTGTTTGTATTTGCACTAATTTCAGGCAGGCACTACCTAAGACCCAGGTACATGATCGGAATTGGAATGAGTTTGATTCTAATTCTGTTACTCGCTATTCGTTTTATTCCCTCCCTTAAAAATAAATGGCAATACACCCAGCATGACATCGACATGTTCTTCAATGATACAGGCAGTTATTTATATTCAGACAATCTCCGG
This sequence comes from Saprospiraceae bacterium, assembly GCA_965249735.1. Taxonomy (GTDB): domain Bacteria; phylum Bacteroidota; class Bacteroidia; order Chitinophagales; family Saprospiraceae; genus JANQSS01. The sequence goes on from CBDFMS010000025.1 coordinate 158,718, forward strand.
CTTATTTCTATAAAACATGGTTTGGATCTGGTGGAATCAAATCCTATGATTGGAGTGGGCATCGGTGATATTGAAAAAGAAATGCAAACGTTGTATAAATATTATAATCCGGAAATACCACCGGAACTACAAGCACTTCCGATCAATCAAATCATATTTGCCTTAACGGCCTTTGGCCTTGTTGGTGGGATATTATATTTTATCTTTTTATTCTATCCCCTTGCTTATCCAAATCAATGGAATGATCCAAAACTACTAATGATTTACGGCGCTACGTTTGGGAGTTTTATGGGCGATGCCAGCATTGAACTGCAACTGGGAAAAGTCGCATTTTTAACATTGATCACGTTGGCTTTGTGGGATACATCATACAAATCCGAAAACCAGATTATAAATCAAGGCTCATGATCAAGACTCTATTTCAGCGGTCCGATCCAAATAAAAATCCGATATTTTCAATAATTATTCCAACCTGGAACAATTTAGAATATTTGAAACTTTGCCTTCGAAGCATTCAAACGCATTCACGGTTTCAACATCAACTTATCATTCACGTAAATGAAGGTACAGACGGCACCCAGGAGTGGCTAGATCAACATATAGAAGCAGATGTTTGTCATAGTCAAGAAAATGTGGGTGTGTGTCACGCATTAAATTATGCACGCACACTTGTGAAGACAGATTACATCCTGTATCTCAATGATGATATGTACACGTGTCCGGATTGGGATTACCATTTGTGGGAGGCGATTCAGCGATGGCCATCAAATCGGTTTTTCTATTCGGCAACAACATTGCAACAGGGCTCATTTCACGATAAAAGCATTATGTCGCAATGCAATTTTGGTCGGACAATTGAAGACTTTGATGAAAAGCGCTTTTTATCTGAATGGAATGATCGTCCATTTGAAGATTGGAATGGGGCGACCTGGCCTCCAAATGTGGTACACAAAGAAGTGTGGGATATGGTTGGTGGATACAGTGTTGAATTCAGTCCCGGTATGTACTCCGATCCGGATTTTTCAATGAAATTATGGAAATCCGGTATTCGTGAATTCAGAGGAATCGCCGCTAGTCGGGTTTACCATTTTGAAGCGATCTCGACAAATCGAATTGTTAAAAACCCCGGTGCACGCCAATTTTTAATGAAGTGGGGATTGACATCTTCTACGTTTAGCAGACACTTTCTCAAACGAGGAACGCAGTATAATGGTCCGTTAACCGAACCAAAAAAGACATTATTATTCAGATGGGATATACTCCGATCAATCCTCAAACAGTTGGGGTACAGGATTTTCATTTAATTGGCTCGCCATGAAACGAAGGAATGTCTTTATTATCATATTACTGCTCATAATTGCCGCAATTGTCCTGTTCAATATATTTGAAAAGGATCAGGACGACACCCTAAGCGTGACCTCTTCTCCTCCTCCTGCGCAACCTATTAAGCAGTCGCCTCAATTTATCGATGAAGGAGATTTATATTTTATCAAGGATAAAGATACCCTGACAATGATTGATATCGAATTGGCAGAAACGAAAGCCGAAAGGGCAAAAGGCATGATGTACAGGACATCGTTAAAAAACGACGGTGGCATGCTGTTTATATTCGACAAAGAAGAAGCTCAAAGTTTTTGGATGAAAAACACCTATATCACACTTGATTTGATATTCATTAATAAACAACAAATCGTTGAACAAATAGCACAATCAGCATCTCCTTCTTCCGAAGGGCAGATCAGTTGTTCAAAACCTGTTAAGTACGTGCTAGAGGTAAATGGTGGATTTACTGCAGCCTTTGGAATTGAAGCCGGTCAATCAGTGACATGGGCGTTTGTCAAATAAAAAAAGGGAAGCCTCGTATGCGACTTCCCTTTCAATAATCAAAAACCCTTACTTAATCTCAATTGTACGCGATAAATCGTTGTCTGTTTTCACAATCTTGGGTAGGGTAACAACCAAGACGCCGTTTTCATACTCAGCCCTTATATTGGACTGATCTACTATTTCAGGAAGTTGGAATGATTTCTTAAATGAAGAAAACTGAAATTCTCTTCTGATAAAATTTTTCTTTTCATTTACATCATCCGCATCAAAATCAAATGATATTGTGAGGGAAAGGTCCTCCAGGTGAAGGTGGAAATCCGACTTGTTTAGACCTGGAGCGGCTAGTTCAAGGACAAATGCTCCCTCCTCATCAATAATATTGACCTGTGGCGTAGTCGATGCCAATCCTGCTCCTAATACAGTAGATAATCCTTCATTGATCAATTCATCAAAAATTGATGCCATAGGTTTCATTTCTGATGGATTTGAATTAATATTAAATTTATACATGCTTAATTTATTTTTACTTAGTTAATTGAAATTGTTTTTGGTTTTGCTGCTTCCTTAATTGGAAGTTTAATCGACAATATCCCTGCTGTAAATTCCGCCTGAATCAAATTCGTGTCGACCTCTTTAGGTAGTTTAAAAGAGCGATCGAAGCCTGCTAGTTCGAAGCCTTTTTTCAAATAAGTTCTTGGGTTTTTTTCTTCTACAACATGGTTGATAAGCAAGTTGCCGTTTTCGATTCGCAGGCTAATGTCTTTTTTATTCAGCCCCGGGATGGCTATTTCAATTTGATAATTGTCACCATCCTTCAAAACATTTACACGGGGAATGTGATGAAAAAATTGATGCCGGTTGCGTGTATTCCGGTTGGCCCGATGCTGCGGTGTAAATAAAAACTGTTTCGTTGTCATTTTTTAGTGTTTGTTTACTCTTCAATAATCAACATCAGTTCCAATTAGAAATTTCGGCCAATACTACAGCCCCACGCAACAGTTAGCTGCCATAATGGCGTATTTGGTGTTAGCAATGCGCCATTATGGCCGATATTCGCGTAGACCGGATAATAAAATTGATCTAGATCAATTATTTAACAGATTAGTTGGGTATGTTTGGTAAGATTCAAACACTTATAAGTGAATAGATTAAAGACATCGGACAACGATCTAATCAAAGCCATTCGAACTGGTGGTGAAGTACGTATGCGAGCACTGGAACAAATATTTAAAAATGAAGGAAAACGGTTGAGTGTCATTCGGTACTTAAAATCGAAAGGATGCAGTCAACATGATGCGGAAGATCTGTATCAAGATGCCATTATCATTTTTGAACGAAAGGTCTCGGCAGGAGAATTTATGCAATTGGCTTCGATCGACAACTACATCTTTAGCATAGTAAAGCTGAATTGGTATAATAAGTACCGGAAGAACCAAAGGCAGTCCGGAAATGAAATTACAGATGACCTACTCTTGGAACGAGATGTATCTGCATACTATGAACGACAGGAGCGAAAAGGCATCATGAATCAAATCTTGAGTCTGATTGGAGAGCGCTGTAAAAAGTTGTTGCTCATGTTTACACAAAGCTATTCAATGGAAGATATTGCCAGGGAGATTGGTTTGACCGATAACGTTCATGCCAGAAAAGAAAAATACCGATGCCTCAATCGAATGCGTGTAAAGGTGCAGAATGATAAAGCATTGGCCTCTTATATAAAGAATCAACTCATGCCACGACCTGATGAAATTTGACGATCAGCATATCATCGAATACCTGGAAGGCCACCTGGACGAAGCACAAGTGCATTCATTCGAAGAAGCCCTTCGTCGGGATGAGCTGTTAAATGAACGGTTTCAAACTTATACGCTGATCAAAGATGCGTTGACCCATGCCCACGAAGAGGATTTACGAAAGAACTTCAACGTATGGGAATCTGAAATGGGTCAAACGAAAGCCAGACCCAAAGATGCTCCACGCATTCAAATTTCGAAAAGGTGGTTGAGCCTGGCAGCATCCATTTTTGCCTTTGCCATCGTCATCACCATCTTGTACAATTCACTCATGAAACCGGCGAACCTTTTTGCCACCTACTATTCAGAGCCAATCCCAAATATCACCCGAGAAGCGGGAAATGAAGAAGTCAGCATCAATTTTTCGAATGCCCTGACGCACTATGCAGCAGGTGATTTTGCTAAAGCCATCTCGGGATTCGAAGGCGTTGACAAGGTCGATAAACGCTATGAAGAGGCCCAGCTTCTACTTTTGGATTCACACGTGAAAGAAAAAGACTGGGCTAGCGCACTCAACCGATCAGAAGATCTATTGAACTCAGATTCGCTCTCACCTATATCACGAGACAAACTGGATTGGTTTCATCTTTTAGTGTTGCTTCGTAGTGGCGAAAAGGAACAAAGCCTTCTTGAATTGGATAAGATTCTAGCGGACCCAGAGCATTTATTCTATCTCAGAGCCGGGGAACTTGAAGCTGATTTGTAAGGCCTCAAGCGCGTTGTCCAAATTGATTTTTATTTGCAGATACTAAATTATCCGAAAGGCATACTATAACTGCCTATGTAACTGTTAATGTGTATATTTGCATCCGCAATTATTCGAGGACATACTTGTTACCCTGTTATAATTGAGTCATCAAAGAAGTTACACGTTTAAGTAAGAAATTATATGATCAAAAGGCGATACACGTATAATCCAGTAACAGACACATTTATGGAAATTAAAGCTAATCCCAAAAAGACGACAGTAAAGGCAATTGCCTATGGCGCCTCTGTATTGGTTAGTGCCTTTGTATTGTATTTTGTTTTCAGCATCTACTTGCCTTCACCTAATGAAATGGCGTTGACAAAACGATTAGATGACTTGAAAGTCCAATATGCCGATCTCAATCAAGAGGTTGACAATATGACTGCCGTACTGGACAATATAAAAGAAAGAGACGCCGAAGTTTATGAATTGCTTCTTGGCACGCAGCCCGTGGATGATCACATTTGGAATGGAGGTATTGGGGGTCATGACATAGAAGGCGATAAAATATCTGATGAAGTCAGTCTGATCGCCTTAAATAATGCCATTGACGAGATGGAACGAAAACTTGTCCTTCAGTCAAAATATCTCGAGGATGTAGAAAAATCTGCACTTGAACAAGAGAAACGTTATGCGAACATTCCTTCAATAAGGCCTATTCAGACATCAAAGTCAGATCGGCATGTTCAAATGCTATCGGGATTTGGTATGCGTAAACATCCGGTCTATAAAGTGAATAAAATGCATCTCGGTTTGGATTTTCCATCACGAAGAGGAACAACCGTTGTTGCTACAGGTGGTGGAAAAATCGCAAAGATAAAAAGACAAAGAACCGGGTATGGCAGAAGTATATTGATCGATCATGGTTTTGGTTATGAGACCTTGTATGCTCACATGGATAAAATCACAGTCAAAGAAGGTCAGGAAATAGAACGTGGTGAGCAAATTGGTACATTGGGACGAACGGGTACAGCGACTGCTCCACACGTACACTATGAAGTCCGGTTAAACAAAAAAGCGATAAATCCAATTGGATATTGTATGGATGGACTCACTCCTGAAGAGTATCAGACCCTGGTCGAGGCGGCATCTGTTCACAATCATTCGTTTGATTAATTGTACTCAATCGATGGTGTTATGATTGTCGTCATTCAATCATCATTCAGCAGCAAATTTCAACATCTTATATAATTTTGAACTTCCATTCAATTTGAAGTCATTATATTGGCAAGAACCACAGGATAAAATGCTCATGGTTGATGTATCCAATCTTACAAAACTTTATTACTCCATTGGGGAGGTAGCTGAGATGTTTGATGTTTCTCCCAGCCTGGTTCGCTATTGGGAATCCGAATTTACATATCTAAAACCACAGAAGAATAGTAAGGGTGACAGACGATTTACCAAGCAAAATATAGATCAACTCAACACCATCTATCATCTGGTCAAAGAGAAAGGTTATACACTAGATGGGGCGAAGCGAGAAATCAAGGACAAGCGAAAAACAATCAGGAGACAACAAAAAATTCTTCAAAAATTGAATCAGCTCAAGGGTAATCTTGAAGAATTGAAAAAGTCCATCTAATCGCCGTTCATTTCTGATAATAGTAATTCTCTGTCGCACAGGTCCAAATCGCGATTTTCATTCGTAGCAATACAAATCAATTTTGACTTTCTAACCTGATTAATTTTTGTGCCAAACCACTCGTAGTTTGTTTTATCCAAATTGGTCCCGGGTTCATCGAGAATTAGAAGCGGATCAGAATTGCATATAGCCAAAGCCAGTTTTACTTTTTGCTTTTGTCCGGAAGACAATTTTTCAAATTGTTTATTTTTACTGCTTTTTAAGTTTAACTCTGACAAAAGTTCCACAGGCGATTTATTCAAGTGTTTAAATTTTCCATGAAATTGAATCAATTCAAGCACAGTCAAATATTCAGGCACACGCATATAAGGTGCCGTAAAAGAAAGGTGTGAAAAAACCTCCGCTTCCTGAAGAGGATTATTATTTATTGAATATTTACGTAGACCTGAGGAAGGAGACTCCATCGAACTTAGAATACGAATCAGAGTAGATTTACCTGATCCGTTATACCCTCTTATTGCATACGTGTGCCCCAGGTCAAACTTAAATGATAAATCTCGAAACACCCATTGGAGGTCATATCGCTTGGATATGCCTTGTAATTCTATAGAAAAATGACTGACCATAAAGAACAATCATTATTCCGGAACATTACGGCGTACGATTTGAGCAATTAATTCCCCTTCTGAAGCGATGCGATTACCTACATAAGTTGTTCCGTACATATGGCAAATACCTCTGCGTATAGGTGACATTAATTCCATTTTCAATATCAACGTATCACCAGGAATAACCTTGTATTTAAATTTGGCTCGTTCGATTTTAATAAAATAAGTGTCCCAATTTTCAGGATCCGGCACAGTGCTTAATGCTAAAATTCCTCCCGTTTGGGCCAGTGCCTCGATTTGAAGTACACCGGGAAAAACCGGATTACCCGGAAAATGACCTTGAAAGAAAAATTCATTGAGGGTAACGTTTTTCACCCCTACAACATGGGATTCAGATAACTCAATAACCTTGTCCACCAACAGGAATGGAAACCGATGAGGCAACATAGCCATGATCTCAGTTGTATCCTTCAATGCAGGCAAATCCGGATCGTATTTTGGCTTTCCTTTTAACCGTTGTTGTTCCCGTAGTTTTTTCTTCAAAATGGTACCAAAGCGTACATTAGATGTATGCCCTGGTTTGGTGGCCACAATTCTCCCTTTTATAGGTCTGCCAACCAAGGCCAAATCACCAACAACATCGAGTAGTTTATGTCTGGCAGGTTCATTTTTAAATCGTAAATCCGTGGTATTGAGGACGCCTTCTTCGACTATTTCAATATTTGGCTTGTCGAGTTTTTCGGCTAATTTTTTAAGTTCATCAGCTTCCATAACACGATCCACAATCACTATTGCATTATCCAAATCGCCACCTTTAATCAGATTTTGATTAATTAGCATTTCCAGTTCGTGTAAAAAAACAAAGGTGCGACAAGGAGCTATATTTTCGGCATAATCATCAAGGTTATACAAATGTGCATATTGCTGGCCTAAAACTTGTGAGTTGAAATCGATCATCACAGTAATTTCGAAATGATCCGCGGGTAGAGCCAGGTATTCAGAACCCGTTTCCTCATCCTTAAATTCAACCGGTTCGTCAATAATTAAATATTCACGATCGGCTTCTTGTTCAATCACACCGGCTTTCTGTATGGCCTCCGAAAAATATCTGGCACTTCCATCCATGATTGGCATCTCAGGACCATCAATCTCTAACATGGCATTGTCAACACCAAGGCCTCTCAGGGCAGAAAGTACATGTTCGATTGTGCTTACGGAAACGTCGCCATGTTTTATTTTGGTTCCTCGATTTGTCGATACAACTTTATTAACATCAGCAGGAATAATCGGTGTTTCTTCAACATCGACCCGCACAAATTTATAGCCGGTATTTATTCCAGCGGGTTTTATATGCAAATTAACATCCTTGCCGGTGTGTAAACCAACTCCGGATACTTTAATGGAATCTTGAAGTGTTTTTTGTTTCATGAATTGCGCTTTCGATCCAATTTGAGATTTCTCTTTGAATAGCCCGTTATTAATTTAATCAAGTGTGTTATGAAAAGTGATAGCCGAGTTATGCTTTATTATTCTGCACGATTTTTTCTAATTCCTCAATCCGGTTCATTAATTCTTTAATTAGACTATCCGTTTGGGGTAATTTTTTAAAATACGCATAGGATTTTAAATAGGACAAATATTCAATGGCAGGATAACCAAATAATTTAGAATTCTCTTTTTTAATGGTTTTTGACAGACCACTCTTTGCTTGTATCATTGTGCCATCTGCAATGGATAAATGTCCGGCAATACCTACCTGACCTCCAAGAATACAATTTTTACCAATTTTGGTACTTCCTGCTATCCCTGTTTGCGCCGCAATAGCTGTTGACTCTCCAATAACTACATTATGGGCAACATGTACCAGGTTATCAATGATCACACCATCTTCAATGATGGTTTCTCCCATTACGGCGCGATCAACAACTGACCCGGCGCCAATTTCGACTTTATTCCCAATGCGCACTGTTCCAACTTGTGGAATCTTTTCATACCCCTGTTCACTTTTGCTGTAACCAAAACCATCACTTGCGATGACAACGTTGTCATAGAAGGCGCAATCATCACCAATTTCAGTCCCATATTGAACCCGAACACCAGGATAAAATTTACATCGTTCACCGATTTGAACGTCATGTGCGATATACACCTGTCCGATAAGTTCAGAGCCGGCGCCAATAACTGTATTTGCGCCTACTATACAAAGTGGTCCAATGTGGACATCCGGAGCTATTCTGGCCGTGGGATGAATATTGTTCGATGAGGAAGGAATTGTCCCTTTGCCATTTTCGCTTTGTGATTCATACCACTTTAGCAATTGACCAACAGAAGCATAGACATTCTCAACTCGGATCAACACGGCCTCTACAGGTTGTGTCGGATTGAAATTTTTATCCACTAAGACGGCGCTAGCCATTGTTTTGTAAACGTAGTGTTCATATTTGGGATTTGCCAAAAAAGTAAGCATGCCGGGTTGTCCTTCTTCTATCTTGGCCGGACCGGATATAAAAATGGATGGATCCCCCTCCACTTCGGCATTTAACATTTTTGCGATCTCACCGACAGTAATCTCCATTTACCAACTATCTTGTTTCGATTTTGAACAATCGTGCAAAGGTAAGGTATTATATCAGACTTTTGTCACTAAACGTATCTTATATATGTTTTTTAGATAATGTATAAGTTCTAGATTTCTAATGCTTAAAGTAAAATACCCTGAATAAATGAAATTTCTGCTTTTCGATATATCAGCCAATGGCCAGCCAAAAAGTTATAGTGCTTCTTTTCGAGATAGCTTCAATTGGCCGAGAATGATTCACCTTTCATGGCAGCTAATGAATGAAAAAGGACAGATTCTCGATAGTCATAATGATTTGATCAAACCTTCGGGATTTACACTGACGCCTCAAATTGAAGAACGACATAAAGTCAGCACAAAGGAATTGAAGGAACAAGGAGTAGAAGTCAAAGCGAGTGTCGCGTCCTTCATGAACATTGTGCCTGAAGCGGACATGGTATTTGCTCATAATCTGACCTTTAATCAAGGTGTCGTGACAGCAGAGGCAGATCGGGCCGATATAATCGAGCGTTTGTCTTCTGCTGACACCTACTGTTTGATGCAGGAGGCAACTTACTTTTGTGGTATTCCGGGTAAACGTGGCAAATACAAATGGCCAAGCCTTCCGGAATTACATCAACGCATATTTGGTAAATCCTATGGCAAAATATCGAATGCCGAAGCGGATCTGAATGCCCTTGCACGGTGCTTCATCGTCATGTATAAGACGGGTGTTTTAGAGGATATCTTTGACGAGTAAGGCAGCAATCTCAATTTCGCGACACAATCGCGGGCATTTGCTTTCACAAACGGCTGAGATTTAGTATCTTTGCCGTCCTTTTTGAATAACCAAAAGTGAATTGAAATATGGCGAAGACGCGGGTCTTATTTGTAACACAGGAGATGAAGCCATACACGACACTCAGCGAAATTTCTGATATCGTCCGACAACTTCCACAATATGCTCAAGATAAGGGCATGGAGATTAGAATTCTGATGCCTCGATATGGTACCATCAATGAAAGACGTCACAGGTTGCACGAAGTTGTACGACTTTCAGGAATGAACATTATCGTCGATGACGAGGATTTCCCATTGATCATTAAAGTAGCCTCCTTACCTGGTGCGCGGATGCAAGTGTATTTTCTCGATAATGAAGAGTTCTTCAAGCGCAAATTTGTTTTCAACGATGGAAAAGGTAAGCCATTCAAGGATAATGCAGACAGGATGATCTTTTTCTGTAAAGGTGTGGTTGAAACCGTTAAAAAATTTGGTTGGCCTCCTGACATCGTCCATTGTCATGGCTGGCTGACAAGTCTTATCCCTTTATACCTGAAGCAAGCATATTCCAATGAACCGCTCTTCAAAAATTCGAAAATCATCTATTCTGTGTATAATAATTCAATGGGTGACACCCTGGGAGATCAGTTCCTTCAAAAAGCACAGATCAATAATTTAGACGCAGATGATTTGAAAAATTTCTCGAACGGGAAAGGAATAACTCTTGACAATGGAGGCATCATTCATGCTGATGCCATCGTTCAGGGTAGTGAAGACGTTGAAAATCTGAGTGATCTCGCAGATGGAAAACCTCTACTCACCTATCAACAGGAAGAAGAAAGGCTACCTGCGTATATTGACTTTTACAAACAACTCCTTGAAGAATAGCATCAGCTGTTTTACTAGAATACATGTTAAGCATGGTCCGATGAAAAAAGTACACCTACTTGTTTTCAACATAGCTCTGGTCGCATTATTGATAACAATCTTGTTTTCATGCAACGACCCGACAACTGTTGGTGCAGGTATTTTGGATAATGATGTAATTCCTATTCAGGTCGATGAGTTAGACGTTTCCTTTAGACAAAATGAAGGCACACCATTTACCGCTTATACCGGAGGTGGTGCTTCTGAACAAAATCAAGTACAATGTGGAATTATTGAAGACGATGTGTTTGGACGGAGCGAAGCGAGTTTTTACATGCAGTTTCACCCTTTGACCAGACTACTTGTAAATAAACCTGACCGCATAATAGATAGTGTATATCTGGTGCTTTATCTCGATTCAGCGGCCACCTATGGGAAGAATGGATTTCTCACGCTTGGGATTGATCGGTTAACGGAGTCTATCGATGGTTTACAAAGCTATCTTTCAAATCACAATTTCGGATCAGGAGAATCACTTGTTTCAGATTTTCTGTTCCAACCAAATTATGAAATGCCGGACGAAGATGAGATCGAACCTGGAGCAAATGTGCGCATTCCTTTGTCCGAAAGCATAGGAACAGAAATATTTGCATTGGACTCGCTCATCTTAAATTCAGACAGTGCTTTTCTTCAAAATTTCTTCGGTATTCATATCAAACCGATCGCATCATCTCAACAATTCGTGGGTTTCAACCCCTATCGGTCTAATGATCAAAGTGTGCTCTCGGGAATTCGAATTTATTATCGGGATTCCGCGACGGATACTTCAAGCGTTATTTACAATCTTTCAAGTTCATTTGGATATTTTAGGTCTCCGGTAGTTCAACATTATGATTTTGATTATACGGGTTCACAAGTTGAGCATTTCTTGAATAACCCGACAGATAGCATATTATTCATTCAAGGCAATGGAGGGGTTAATGTTGAAGTCATCATTGATGGGTTGGCGGATCTCGGATCAATCCTGATCAATAAGGCTGAATTGTTTATTCCATTTAATTCTTCAGCTTTAGATTTTGATGATTTTCCCGAACTTGAGACGATCTTCCTGACCAGAGAAGGACTATCCGGAAATCGGGAGTTCATTCCGGAATTTCTTGAATCAGTCATCTTCCGGTTTACACCAATGGGACGCCTTGATTCACTGGACTCTGTTCTTGGTTATTCATATAATATACCTATTCAGATCCAAGAGATGATAGATCAGACAATATTTGGTGAAGATATGCGTCTACAAAGTGTAGGTGTCTCATCGGATCAAAATAGACGAACTTCATTTGGTCCGGAAAATAAAGCAGAATCCAGTGCGAGAAGTGTTATTTTTGGTCGTACAAACCTCTCTGAAACAATTCGTTTAAGAATTAGTTATACCGACAATTAACTGAAATTATCATGTGCGGAATCGTTGCATATCTTGGAAATCGTGAAGCCTATTCGATTCTAATTGAAGGCCTGCGAAGGCTTGAATATCGTGGATATGACAGCGCAGGTATTGCCATATTAGATGGTGGACTGCAAGTCTTTAAGAAAAAAGGGAAGGTTAAGGATTTAGTGGAGCACATAGGTGATCGAAATCTGGCAGGGACCATTGGTATTGGACATACGAGATGGGCAACACATGGGAAGCCTGATGATATAAATGCCCATCCTCATTGTTCCGGAAATGAACGCCTGGCCTTAGTTCACAATGGGATTATTGAAAATTATGGGTCACTAAAAGAAGCCTTGAGCAAATTAGGACACAGCTTCAAAACCGAGACGGATACAGAAGTCATGATCCATTTAATCGAGGAATATCAAACGCGAGACAATATCACGCTTGAAGATGCCGTCCGCATGGCAATGAATAAGGTGGTCGGGGCTTATGCGATTGTTGTCATCGATCGAGACCATCCAAATAAAATCGTAGCCGCAAGAAAATCAAGCCCACTCGTCTTAGGCATTGGGGACGATGAACTTTTTATCGCCTCAGATGCATCACCTATTGTGGGTTATACAAACAAAGTTGTTTATCTCAAGGACCAGGAGTTAGCCGTCATTAACAGGGACGGAGCTTTTAGTATTAAAAATATTCAGAACATTCCACAAAAACCTGAGATTCGTGAACTCGACACCAAGTTGGAAGAGTTGGAGAAAGGTGGATACCCACATTTCATGTTGAAAGAAGTTCACCAGCAAGCTCAGACAGTAAAGGATTGTATGCGAGGCCGGTTGAATCCGTTGGAAGGATGGGTTGGATTGGGAGGCATGGGTGAATACGTTGAACGCTTTATCCATGCAAATCGATTAATTATAGCCGGCTGTGGCACCTCCTGGCATTCAGGTTTGATAGGAGAGTATCTCATTGAAGACTTGGCCCAATTATCAGTAGAAGTCGAATACGCCTCTGAGTTTCGCTATAGAAATCCGGTGGTTCATGATACAGATATTGTACTGGCGATTTCACAATCCGGTGAAACCGCAGACACCATGGCTGCCTTAAAATATGCGCGTGAAAAAGGGGCATTAACGTACGGCGTTGTGAATGTCGTAGGGTCTTCTATCGCACGTTTTACTGACGCCGGATCATACATTCATGCGGGGCCGGAAATTGGTGTGGCATCGACCAAAGCATTTACTGGTCAAGTTACCTTGCTAGCCTTGCTGGCATTAACATTGGCTGAGAAAAGAGGGACACTTCCTCGCCGTGAACTGCACCGCTTGATGACTGAACTCAATGACATTCCTCGAAATATCGATATCGTGTTGGAGCAAGAGGACGCCATCAAATACATCGCTAATGAAATTAAGGATTCTACCAATGCACTATACCTGGGAAGAGGATATAATTTTCCGGTAGCACTGGAGGGTGCCCTTAAAATGAAAGAAATATCCTATATTCATGCGGAAGGGTACCCAGCTGCTGAGATGAAACACGGTCCCATCGCTTTGATCGATGAAAACATGCCCGTTGTTGTCATAGCAACAAATGAAAGTGCCTACGAAAAAATTGTGAGCAATGTTCAAGAAGTGAAAGCGCGCAAAGGGCGCGTAATCGCTATTGTACAACAAGGTGAAAAAGCAATTCGATCGATCGCAGACTACAGTATTGAAATTCCGCGTACGGCAGAACCTTTTACACCTTTATTATCTGTAATACCATTACAACTATTATCATATCACGTCGCTGTCTTGCGAGGATGTCATGTGGATCAACCACGTAACCTTGCGAAATCGGTAACGGTAGAATAAAAATTCATATGCAAAACACTACAACTCGTTCTTTACGCTACAATTCCGAACAAGAACATTTGACAATCCCGGAATATGGTAGACATATTCAAAATTTAATTAATCATGCAGTCTCGATTGAAGATCCAAAAGAGCGTGAAGCAGCGGCCTATCAAATTATTAAGTTGATGGCTCAAGTGAGTCATCAGGGCAGACCCACACCCGATATCGAATTAAAATTATGGCGACATTTATTTATTATATCGGAGTATAAAATTGATGTCGTACCAGAGGGTATAGAATTGCCTAAATTCGAAAATAAAAATTTAAAGCCAGAAAAACTTTCTTACCCAAAAAACACGAAAAGATTTCGTCACTACGGAAAATATATTCAGGAATTAATTGATGAAGCGCTGGCTCAGGAAGATCCCGAAAAACGTTGGGGATTCTTCTCCAATATTGCTTCATATATGAAAACTGCCTACAAGGTCTGGAATCGCGATCTACATATTGGCGACGAAGTAATAATCAATGATTTGAAATCAATTATAGATGGCCGTGGAGCGCTTCCTGAAAATCTCAATATTGTCGCGGCTAATGTTACCATTCCTTCGAAAAGCAGCGGCGGAAGAAAAGGAAGACGAAAAAACGGGAGTAATAAAAACAACTCAGGCGGAAACAGGAGAAGGAAGAAAAGATAAACGTCGATTACAATACCCCTAATTACAAAAAGGAATAACTTTTTAATTCTACTCCTTAGCTAAATAGTAAATAGCGATTTAATTTATTTTAAATTCGTTGGATTCCATGTTGCGAGTTCGCTCAATTCGCATCAATCAGATCATTATAATACTTGCTAGGCAAGAAAAAGGTGTGATCAATCTTCATGCCTTCACCCTGTTTAAGTTCCAGTCATTACCACTCTGTTACCCGTGTAATCTAATCATTTGATTCGCTCCACCAAAAATCATCGTCGAAATATAATATATCACCTCGAACAGGTGTTTTATAATTATTCCTCTCTACTGGTCTTGGTCTCTTTTTTTATCTGACATTTTGTTCAGGATGGTTCTTCAGCATTAAGTTCAATCGTGTCAATTCGAGAGACATTTAGAAGTACATATACAAAACACATAAAACAAATATTTCATTTGTAACTTTAAGACTTAGAAACATTAACACATGGCGGTAAATGACTATTTTATAATTGAAGGAGGACATCATCTCTCTGGTGAGATTACACCTCAAGGGGCCAAGAATGAAGTCCTTCAACTTATTTGTGCCACGCTTTTGACGAATGAAAAGGTCACGATCAGAAATGTGCCGGATATCGTAGATGTTAGAAAGTTGATTAAACTGGTAGCTGGTTTGGGTGTTGATGTACAACAGCCGCAACCCGGTGTTTTTACTTTTGAGGCGGAACATGTCAATTTTGACTATACCGCTTCAGAAGAGTATCAGGCAGAAGCTCGAAAAATTCGTGGGTCGGTTATGTTATTGGCTCCTCTGATGCATAGATTTGGTCGTGCTTACATTCCTAATCCGGGTGGCGATAAAATTGGACGGCGACGCCTGGACACCCATTTTAATGCCTTTATAAAACTTGGAGCTGAAGTCAAATTCAGCCAGGATACGAAGAGCTACTACCTGGATGCCAGGTCACTCAAGGGCACATATATCCTCATGGATGAAATAAGTGTTACCGGGACAGCTAACATTGTGATGGCCGCCGTCAAGGCTCATGGAGTTACAAAAATCTACAATGCAGCATGTGAACCATATTTGCAGCAGTTGTGCCTCCTACTCAAACGAATGGGCGCTGATATTTCAGGTATTGGTTCTAATTTATTAACAATCAACGGCGTAAGCTCGTTGAATGGAGCAGAGATCACTGTGATGCCCGATATGATAGAAGTTGGCAGCTTCATCGGTCTCGCAGCAATGACTCAGTCTGAAATCACGATCAAAGGAGTGGATTATACCAAGTTGGGCGTCATCCCCGGCATATTTCAATCTCTTGGTATAAAAATGGAGCTTGGAGATGATTTCATTCGAATCCCAGCCATGGACACATATGAAATTACAACCTTCATGGATGGCTCTATACTCACCATCTATGACAGTCCCTGGCCAGGATTTACCCCTGATCTCATGAGTATTGCTTTAGTCGTGGCCACGCAGGCTAGAGGAAGTGTTTTGATCCACCAAAAGATGTTTGAAAGTCGCTTGTTCTTTGTAGATAAGTTAATCGACATGGGTGCTCAGATCATACTTTGCGACCCACATCGGGCAACCGTCATCGGACTTGCTCGCCAGCAGCCCTTACGTGGTATCGAAATGAGTTCTCCGGATATTCGGGCTGGTGTAGCCTTGTTGATCGCGGCACTGTCAGCGCAAGGCAGTAGTATTATTCACAACATTAATCAAGTTGACAGGGGATATCAGAATATTGATGGCAGGCTTAGAGCTTTGGGAGCCAAAATCGAACGAATAAGCTAAGTTTCAATTCCGGTAGTCATTAAAAAGGGACTTACTTCTTCCTTTCTATGACAAAATCAACCAGTTCCACGACCTCATCATATATATCATTTGACGCAAAGCGCTGGAGGTGCTCGATTGCCTCATTTTTGTATTTAATCATCATTTCACGGGTATAATTCATCCCATTTCCGTCCCGCACGAGTTGGATGATTTCTTTCATTTTTTTATTGTTATCGTGGTGTTTTCTGATCGACTTCAAAATCTTGGCTCGCTGACTCTTCTCCATTTGGTCCAGTACATGGATAAGTGGTAATGTCATCTTCTTTTCTTTTAAATCATTACCAACTGGCTTGCCGACGTGATTTTCTCCATAATCAAACAGATCATCCTTCATTTGAAAGGCCATCCCAATTTTTTCTCCAAACGCCGCTATTTCGGCAATGATCTCTTCGTCTTCCGTTGCGGAAACTGCTCCGGCTTCACAGGAAGCGGAAATCAAAGAGGCCGTCTTTTTTCGAATGATATCAAAATATGTTTGTTCATCGATATCAAGGGAGCGTGATTTTTCCATCTGCAGCAGCTCACCTTCACTCATATCCCGAACGGCCTTGGACAAGACATCAAGCAATCTGTATTCCTTATTTTCCAATGCGATCAGGAGGCCTTTAGATAATAGGTAGTCACCCACTAGAACAGCTGCTTTGTTTTTCCATAAGGCGTTAATTGAAAAAAAGCTCCTACGGGTCATGGCATCGTCCACTACATCGTCATGCACGAGTGTGGCCGTATGCAATAGCTCTACCATGGAAGCTGCGATATAGGTTTCCTGTCTGATTCCACCACATAAGCGGGCACAATAAAGGACAAACATTGGTCTGAGTTGTTTCCCTTTTCGTTTTACAATGTAGTAGGTGATTCTGTCAAGCAAGGCTACCCTACTTTTCATCGTATCTCTGAAATAGGACTCAAAACGTTCTAATTCAGTTTTTATGGGAAGTTGTAGCCGGCTTAATTTTGTCATAATCTTAGGTTCCTATAACCAATGGGCGTCAGAATAGATTAATATGTCATGAAAGACTTCAGGTTTTTCAAATTGTTCTACTTTTGAATTCCATCAAATGGTCTCAAAGCGGTGCTAAAATTATTCAGAAAAAATCAATTTCTCAGAAGTCTCTTACTCTTTCCTGTCGCTTTAATCCTAAATGTTAATCTACTTTTTGACATACCAGTTGATATTCCGATATATAATGAGCTCATCGACCCATGGTTATTGAGTTCTCGCACCGCTTACCCGGTCTTTCATTGGCTCCTTCTTGGGATGATTTTGTTTGCAGGAGCAGTTCTTATCAACCGTATGGTGATCATCAATCGACTGTCCAATACGATTACATTGCTTCCGGGCTTGTTTTATTTGCTGATTTTGTCGGCTTTTCCATTATATGGAGCTCTTACCTCAGTGGCGATCAGCCTGTTGTTCTTCATTTTATTATTGTCCAACATCCTTTACATCAATGCGAGAACCGGTGTGGAGAATAAAATATTCAATGTTGGTATATATCTCGGAATATTGATCTTATTATTTATTCCAAATATTATTCTACTCGTCCTCGTGTTGATTGCAATCAACACGACAACCACAATAAAGCATCGGGCCGTTTTCAACTTACTCAACGGTACATTCGTGCCCTTTTATTTGATCGGGATATACTTGCTTCTAAACAACATTTCATTCGATTCCATATCCTCAGTCTATTGGAACCAGTTCGGATTTCATAATATTTCACTCCCGGGAGACATTCAGAGCTGGATTACATTGATCATCATGACCATATACATCCTCATCGTTTTACTGACATATAATAACACCATTTCAAAAAAAAGCATCCAAAGTATTCGGAAGATCAATGTATTAACCTGGTCTATGCTCTTTGTCATCCTTGTCAACCTCATTAGTGGTGTAAAATCTCCACACAACCTGATGCTGTTAGTCCCTGCTTTGGCACTTTATACGTCCGAGGGTGTGCTCCGATTTAAAAGAGAAAACAACGGAGAACTCATCCTAATCATACTGATCATTCTTTGTATTGTAATGCCATTTATTGGTTGAATCAGTGGTTTTGCTGTTGCTTGGATCAATACCATTACCTGACTAAAGACTGTAGACTTTTCCTTATTTTTGCGGTTCACCACAAAAATTACTGGATGAAATTCGGAGTCGTCACTTTTCCCGGTTCAAATTGCGACCATGACATGATTCATGTCCTGCGTGATGTAACACACAACGTCGTGCAAGAAATTTGGCATCGTGAGACAGTGCTTGAAGATTTTACATCAGAAGATTGTATTGTTTTACCCGGTGGATTCTCTTACGGAGATTATGTTCGTGCCGGAGCCATTGCCCGACTTGCGCCCATTATGGAAGCGGTTATTGAGCATGCCCATAGAGGTGGTTTGGTGTGGGGTATTTGCAATGGGTTTCAAATCTTGTGCGAAGCGCAACTCCTACCGGGTGTTCTTTTGCGAAATGCAAAGCAAAAGTTCATTGGAAAGGATATCTACCTGCGCGTTGAGACGACTAATTCATTAGTCACAAATCAATATTCCGTTGAACAGGTATTGCGCATACCGGTGGCTCATGCCGACGGTCGATACATCGCCGATGCAGATACAATTCGGGCATTGGAAGAAAATGACCAGGTACTTTTCCGGTATTGTGACAAAGAAGGAAAATTGACAGACGAAGCCAATGTGAACGGATCGACCAATCACATTGCAGGAATTTGTAATCACACGAGAAACGTATTTGGAATGATGCCTCATCCAGAACGTGCCTCAGAAAAGTCGCTCGGAAATACCGATGGCCTCAAAATGTTTTTATCCATGATTGAAAAAATGGAAGCCATCTCTTAGACTCTTCTTCAGGTAAGATCATGAGATGGTCATTATAATTCGATAGACCACCAAAGCGTTAATCATATATTAAAGTGGCAACTCATATGCATTCAGGCCGTTACCTTTGACTACTGCCTCCAAACCCGAGTCGAATATGAAATCGAAATTTTCTGTCCTAACCGCACTACTTCTATGGTCTACAGCTCTGTTTGGCCAAATTTATAATCCTGTTGAATGGGAGTACAAGTCTGTAAAGACTGGTGAAAATACTTATGACGTCATCTTTCAGGCCAATATCGAGGATGGCTGGTTCATTTATTCTCAATATCTGGAAGGCGAAGACGGCCCAATCCCAACGAGTTTCAACTTTGAAGAGGCTGATCATTTTCAGACAGAAGGTAAAAACCATGAGTGTGAGCTAAACAGAAAGGAGGTCTTTGACAAGTTGTTTGATATGCAACTGGTAAAATATCAAAAAAAGGCACTTTTCAAACAATCTATCCAAACAACAGAGCCCGATAAGCCCTTGACCGGCTACCTGGAATTCATGACTTGTGATAATGAAAAATGCCTCCCTCCGGCACAAATTGATTATGTCATTAATCTCAAAGAAAGTTATGATGGCAAGTCGATTGGATATAGTAGCGCTTCCCTTTGTAAAAATGAAATATCCTTCGCTTCATCGACACCTCCGAAAAAAGAGCAAAGTGCTCCCATAGAAACAAAAGCCGCGGATAAAAACAAAACCGGTGTCAAAATAGCCACAAAGTCTCCAGACAAATCAAAGGAAGTAGTCACTAGCATTCAATCATCAAAAGAATCTAAACTTAAGATTGCGGCAAATTCGACGACCCAAATTGAGACGGATGAAGATGATGGAATCGAAGAGCCTGTAATATGGAAGGCATTCATCACCCGGATGGAGAATGGAAATGCCTTGATTGAATTGAAGGCGGATATAGAAGATGGTTGGCATATATACAGTAATACGCTCGAAAGTGATGATGGACCAATCCGGACCAATATTACGCTTGACTCAAGTGACGCTTATACGCTCATAGGCGGTATTAAAGAAAGCGCAGGCAAAGTCATTAGTGAACATGACAAGTTTTTTGACATGCAACTCACTAAGTTGAAGAAGCATGCTGAACTGAGTCAATTATTGAATATAAAAGATGATTCAAAAGAAATCAAAGGATTTCTGGAGTACATGGCCTGTACGCATAGCAAATGTCTTACTCCCCAATTCGTAGATTTTGAAGCCAATGCCCGTAACTCCACCATCAGCATTGGTGCTGAATTGCTTGCCAATAACGGAGTCGCGATTAATAGTGATGAAGGTGAACTCGAACAGATGTTTGGTTTGGCTTACTCTTCCCTACAAGATCCCGTAGGTACCTGCGTGGAGAAAGTGGTAGCCAGTAAATCACTATGGAAAATATTTGTACTTGGTTTTTTAGGTGGACTCATTGCTTTACTCACACCATGTGTTTTTCCCATGATACCGCTTACAGTTAGTTTCTTTACCAAAAGTTCTGAGAAAAAAGGGAAAGGTCTGTTCAATGCAGTCTTTTATGGATTTTCAATTTTATTGGTTTATGTTTTAATTTCTGTGCCTTTTCATTTATTGGATTCAGTCAATCCAAATATTCTCAATGACATTTCGACTAATGTCTTTTTAAATATATTTTTCTTTCTAATTTTCTTGTTTTTCGCTTTTTCATTTTTTGGATACTTTGATCTCACATTACCCGCGAGTGTCACAAATAAGATCAGCGCCGCCGAAGGTGTAGGTGGAATTTTAGGGATCTTTTTCATGGCTTTAACGCTTGCTTTGGTTTCATTTTCCTGTACGGGTCCAATTCTTGGCTCCTTATTGGCCGGATCTTTATCAAGCGATGGAGGTGCTTGGGAATTGTCTAGTGGATTTTCCGGCTTTGGCTTGGCACTTGGTTTGCCCTTTGGTTTATTTGCGGCATTCCCAAGTATGATGAATAAACTTCCCAAATCGGGTGGATGGTTGAATTCTGTAAAAGTCATCCTGGGATTTATAGAATTAGCCCTGGCATTTAAGTTTTTATCAAATGCTGACATGGTAAAACAATGGGGCTTGTTGAAAATCGAACCATTTTTAGTTATTTGGATACTGGTAGCTGTTGGCATGGGTCTATATTTATTTGGGAAATTAAAATTTCCTCATGATTCTCCAATTAAAAAATTGTCTTTCAGTCGAATTTCATTGGGCGTTTTAAGTATCGCGTTCGCAGTTTATCTGGCGAGTGGATTTCGCTTGAGTGACCGAACCGGTAGTTATCAACCTTTATCCATGCTTAGCGGATTGGCCCCTCCAGTTTGTTACAGTTGGTTTAACAAATGCAAATGTCCTCAGGGCCTTGAATGTTATAAAGATTTAAGCGAAGGGCTGGCGCATGCAAGGGCGGTAAACAAACCTGTTTTGCTGGATTTCACCGGCCATGCTTGTGTGAATTGTAGGAAGATGGAAGAACATGTCTGGCCTGAACCTGAAGTTTATAAGTACTTAAAAGATGATTTTGTATTGATCTCGTTATATGTGGATGAAAAAATTGAGCTGCCTGAAAATGAAAAAGTGACCTTACCAAGACGTTCCGGAGGTGTGCAAAAACTGCGCTACACCGGTAATCGTTGGGCATATTTTCAAACTGAATATTTCAATATTAATTCTCAACCCTATTACGTCTTAATGACACCTGATGGTCAGCTTTTAAATAATCCGGTTTCGTACACACCCGACAAGAAGGAATATGCCGAATTTCTCGAATGTGGCCTGAGAAGTTACAAACAACTTGGATTAAAATAAGGGTTGAAATACGGTGTCGCGTACGACTATTTGTCGTGTTTCACATCTGAATTAATTCAGACTCAAAATGTACATTTTACAGATAAAAGAACTGCCCTACTTCTTTGGCAGTTGCACGTAGTATTTCTTTTTATAGGCGTTGGATAATTTATGATTTCGCAACCAGGGATTGTAGATTTTCAATTCACGATATGAAGACCCGTATTTATGTGCCAGGTCTGCCAGACTTTCAACAGGACCGTCAATTTCAATCAGATTTACATGATCGAGAGGACGATAATAGTCTGACGACTCCAGGTAGTAACCATACTGTTGACTATTCTGGTGTATCTCTTTTAGCGCTACGATGCGAAAAATATATCGCATAGTTTCCCGACTAAGATTCAAATCGTAATAATTATTTTCCTTTTGTGCTTTCATGTCTCTTGACAGAGCAGTTTGTCCCATGTTGTATGCTGCGGCTGCCAACGTCCAGGAGCCGAATTGTTTTTTTAGTGCTTTTAAATATCGACATGCAGCCCTGGTTGATTTTTCTACATGGTACCGCTCATCTACATCATTGCTGACTTCCAGTTTTTGCTCTAGCGCCGTCCCCTTTAAAAATTGCCATAGGCCTTTTGCTCCTGCAGGAGAAACAACCATTCGCAATCCGCTTTCGGCAACAGCCAGATATTTGAAGTCATCAGGTACGCCTTCCTGATGCAGGATATTTTCAATAAAAGGAAAATATCGCGGCATTAATTTTAAATATTGAATCGTCGCTGAATGGCGATAGGAGTTGACCAATAATTCTCGCTCCAATCGTTCACGCACATCAGCGCTTTCGCTTGGAAGGCGTTCCCCTGCGAAATTGTATTCACCGTTAATTTCAACCGACCGCACGATCTGGGGTAAATCGCGCATATCATTTTCCTTCACCACTGTAGCCTCAGGCATTTTATTTGATTGGGATTCAGAAAACGACAAAAATAACACCGACATACATAAAGCTGTCAGAACGAGATTGAACCACGTGATCCGCATAATATTATATTTTTCTTTTTTTATAAATGGGTACAGTTGAACAAGGTTCTCCAAACATGATACTTCTAGCACCATGTTCAACCAGGTATGAAGTTAATGCGCTATATACGTCTGGTGAAAGATCAACATCCGAACACCCTTTAATGACAAATTTCCCTTTTTCTATTGTTGTTTCCGGATAATCCTTTCTCACTTCTTCTACAATATGTGTTGAAATAAAATCTGCTTTATTTCCACAAGATACTGACGAAGCGTAGCCTTCAGCTTTAGATGCAATCAACATATACGCCCACAATGGAATAATGGCATCTGTACTACAATAAACGTGGACCAATTTATCTTGAATTTGATTCCAATTAAAAGAATCCAAAGCATCGCGAAAATCTTTTTCACGCAAGATGAGTCCCTGAAAAAGAAAGTCTTTTAAATCAAATAAATAAACGTCCGTTGGATAATATTTACCCGGGTCGATAGTAATTAATTTACTCTTCGCTATCCGATTCACCAGTGGTGCTTCCATGATCTAATTTTTCTTCTAAATGATCTGCGATATGTTCAATGGGTTCTGTATCTCCTATTTCACTGTCGGCCGTAACCAATTCTTTTAATGTAGGAAGTTCAGCTATCGTTCCGAGACCAAAATGATCCATGAATTTCTCGGATGTACCATATAAAATAGGCTTACCGGGTGTATCTGCTCTTCCCGTGATCGAAACATATTCTTTCTCCAATAGTTTTTGGATCTGATAGTCACAACCGACACCTCGGATGCGTTCGATGTCAGGTTTGGTCACAGGTTGTTTGTATGCGATTACAGCAAGTGTTTCCATAGCTGATCTGGAAAGTCTCTTCCTATTTACATTTTTCAAATGCGCCTGAATCAATCCACTGTACTCCACCTTGGTCATAAATTGATGGCCACCGGATAAGGGCACAAGCTCCATGAATTGATCATGGTCTTCTTGATACCTCTTTTTAATTTGTTCCATGTATACTGCCAAAAGGTCCTCTGTGTAGGCATCACCACTAAACCGCAGAAGCGCGTCCTTTATCTCCCTGAGGGTGATCGGTTCCGGAGATGCGAAAATCAGACTTTCAATATATAGAGTTAGTTTATCCAATGATGTAGATTTTTAGAAAATGAAGATGTTGGTCAAAACAACGATAATAATGAACAAAATTAAGAATGCAATCGCATAGATCAGGTAGCGAAGCTCTCTTTTTCTTCTTTGTCGATTCGCCGGGGTCTGAACTTCCGTATTGATGGTGAAGTCGTATGACCAAAACTTCTCTTGTTTTTGCAATGATAGCTCGCATAATTCTTCTTCAATAAAAAAGCTGTACGTTTTATCCTGCTTTACTGCAAAATCGATAATCGTTATCTTGTTGTTGATATAGAGTAAGACATGGCGTGTTCTGTCTCCATGATAAAGACCAATTTTATATCGCTTCGAAGTTGGAGAGGCATAGAGCCAGCTTATCTGGGCCAAGAGAAAAAACTGTTTATTGAAGAACGAAGTAGTGTGGAGTAAGTTGCTTGAGGTTTCAACTAATGCGAGTGCACGACTCCTTTTGGGCAAAAAAAAACGAGGGAGCTGACCTATGTCAACATCCCCCGCATAACCCCAAAAAACCAATTGAAAACAATCTATGTGCTCGTTAAAGAGCATCTCGGCCATATCTGGCCTACATTTTAAAACTGATTCGTTAATCAATTTCACTATTCAGACGTTCTTTTTGGACTAGGTCACACATTCAGAATTTTTTTTAATGCAAAAAAAAATAAAATCCGTCTTCGTCTGTACAAGTTGTGGGGTTACAGAACCAGCATGGAGTGGACAATGTCACACATGTGGTGAGTGGAATACCATGATTGAAGACGTCATTTCTTCCGGACACCTTAATAAAAGTTTAACAAAATCCAGCGTGACTTCCCCTGCCACTCCCCAACGTATCAGTGAAATATCCGGTATGGGATTGGTTCGAATTCCAACGTTTAGCGATGATGTCAATCGCGTACTTGGGGGTGGTATTGTGCCGGGTTCTGTATTATTGTTGGGCGGTCAGCCCGGAATCGGTAAATCCACGCTCGTGCTGCAAATCGCCGGCGAACTTTCCACTTCCGTCTTATACGTCTCCGGAGAAGAGAGCGTTCAACAAATAAAAGATCGGGCACTCCGGCTGGGAATTTCAAATGAAGACCTATACCTTTTTTCTTCCAGCAGTCTCGAAGTTCTTTTGCAACATGCAGAGAAACTGAATCCGGGTTTGATCATTGTGGATTCTATTCAAACGACCTATACGGAAACGTTGGATCGGAGCCCGGGAAGTCTTGTACAGGTTAGGGAATGTGCCAATATTCTCATGCGATATGCCAAAACCACTGAAATTCCTATCCTTCTGATAGGACATATTACCAAAGACGGCAATCTTGGAGGTCCTAAGCTTTTGGAGCATATTGTCGATGTTGTCATGCTCTTTGAAGGAGATCGACATTATCATTTCCGCTTATTGAGGGGACAAAAAAATCGATTTGGTTCTACAGAAGAAATTGGAATTTTTGAAATGAAAGCCAATGGACTTCAGGAGGTATCAAATCCATCTCAACTTCTTTTAGGCCAGCATCAGGAGAATTTACCGGGAAATGCAATTGCAGCGGTGACAGAAGGTCAAAAAAGTCTGTTGATCGAAGTTCAGGCATTAGTCAGTTCAGCTGTATATGGTAATCCGCAACGGTCGCCAAATGGTTTTGATCTGCGCCGAATGCAAATGCTGCTGGCCGTCCTGGAAAGACGATGCGGCTTAGTTTTTGGGCAGCATGATGTCTTTCTCAACATAGCCGGAGGTATTCGCACCAACGATCCCGCCACAGATCTTTCTGTTATGGCCGCTTTCATCAGTGCATTTGAAGATCGCGCTATCTTCAAATCACATGTTTTTGCCGGAGAAGTCGGACTCTCCGGAGAAGTTCGTCCCGTTCAGCGTGTGGAAAACCGAATTCTGGAGGCAGAACGTATGGGATTGAAGCGCATCTATCTCCCTGCGATTAATCTTGAAGGCCTGAATATTGGTAAGTACAACATTGACTGTATTGGATTGAATTACATTAGCGAATTGAAATCTCTATTGTTTTCATGAAACATCTCTTACTCCTTTACGATGGACATTGCTTGCTATGCAATCGACTGATTCGGAAACTCCTGAAATGGGATAAAAAAGATATGTTGCGTGTAGCTTCTTTACAAGACTACAATAAACTGGTAGACCCCGTCATACCCATACGTGCAGACGTAGATAGTGTGGTCCTGATAAAAAATGGGAATGTTCGGTACAAATCGTCAGCGGTATTAGACGCAATGATTGAGTTGAGTTCTTTTCCACTAATCTACCGAATATGGTATATCATTCCTCGATTCCTCAGAGATGGTGTTTATGATTTTGTCGCCCGCAATCGCTACCAATGGTTTGGTCACTCGGAGACTTGCATCCTGCCTAAACCTGAAGAAAAAAAGAAGTACATATTGGGAGAACAAGCCTTGAAAGGCTTTATAGATTAACATGAGGTTGTATAAAAACATAAGCCACGAAGATCAACCCCGCGGCTTAGTTAAGCAAAACCCTATTTTACCTGGCGCAAAATTACAACTTTTATTTGATTTTTTTAAAAAAACTTAAACAAAAGCTAAACTTCTATTTAGCCTTTTCTATCTGTTCTTTTAAAACGGCCATTCGGTGTCTTAACAAATAATCGAATCGTTCCGCAATCACACTCCCTTTTCGATACTCTGTGCCCTCAAACAAACTTCTAAAGAGTAATGCCGGACCAACATCAGTGAGTTTTACGCTTGGAAAAGGAGAGGCCAGTGCATGTCCTTCAGCATCATGAACCACATAAGCCAGAACCCTGGAACTCTCTGTATCACTGGTATACCCCTCTCGGGCAAAATACAAAGCAGTTGAATCCGTTTGGTCCATCGTGACATTATACCTGAGCTCGTGATCAACAAATAGATGCTTGTCTCCATTTAAAAACGCTGACAAGTCATGATCATGGATGAATCGATAATCCGAAAATGTATAGGCATCCTTAAATGCCTGAGTCAGATCAAGGTGAAAACTCTCTCGTTGCTTTTTGGCTTTCTTGTATTGCTTTTCCGCCTTCCGTTTTTGAGAAGATGATGCCGTTTGGCTGGATGCCAGATTTTGCAACTCATCCAGTTTCTTTTTGTCAGATTTCAGTACTACGATGAGTGTACCTGTTTGAAGTCGAGAAAGGTGATGGTATGTCTCCGTCTTACTCGCTTTAGATGAAATCCACTGTTGCCCAAACGTCACGTGATTTATCGAAAAAAAAATTGAAATGATCAATAAGGTTAGGCGACCCGTCTGCGTTTTAGCATCGTCTATCGAAATAGCATCAAATATTTTCATAAAATTTGCTTAAGCGTGAATTTTTTAACGATCATTTATAACATTTGCAATGCAATAATAACGCAGATATGAATCATACGGATATAGAGCTACTACAACAGCAAGTAAAAATTGAAAGTGAGTTTGTTCAATCAGTAAAGGAACAGGCATCTTCACGAATTGTTGGACAACATCATATGTTGGATCGACTATTGGTTGGTTTGCTGGGTGATGGACACATTCTTCTTGAAGGGCTTCCAGGGCTGGCTAAAACTCTGGCTATCAATACCCTTTCCCAGATTTTCAATGCCTCATTCAAGCGCATTCAATTTACACCGGATTTGCTTCCGGCCGATATCGTGGGTACCATGATATTTAACCCGGGTGATCGAAATTTTGAGGTGAAAAAGGGGCCGATCTTTGCCAATTTCGTGTTAGCGGATGAAATCAACAGAGCACCCGCCAAGGTTCAGGCTGCGCTGCTGGAGGCCATGCAAGAACGTCAGGTGACCATTGGGAAAACGTCTTTTGCACTGCCAACACCATTTTTAGTGATGGCCACACAAAATCCAATTGATCAGGAAGGGACCTACCCCCTACCAGAAGCTCAAATGGATAGATTCATGCTTAAGGTGAACGTCGGCTATCCCAACAAAGACGAAGAACGTCAAATAATCCGCATGAATTTGAATGGTGTCACCTCGGAACCAATCTCATCATCAATGACAATTGAATTAATTGAGCGCGCCCGAAAGTTTACCAATAAGATCTATATGGATGACAAAATCGAGCAATACATTCTTGACTTGGTTTTTGCCACCCGATATCCAGAGGATGCCGGCATCACTGAGCTAAAACCGCTCATCGACTATGGAGGTTCACCACGTGCCAGCATCAACCTTGCAAGAGCTTCTAAATGTATGGCCTTCCTTAATCAACGGGCTTTTGTCACACCGGAAGATGTGCGTTCTATAGCCAAGGATGTCCTGCGACATCGAATCGGCATTACTTATGAGGCGGAGGCCGAAAGTATGACCTCAGATGATATTATCGAGACCCTCCTGGCAAATGTGGAAATTCCATAAATAAATGAAGTACATCACTTTTCTACTTTGTTCTCTTTTGGCCACATTGTCTGCCATCGGCCAAACATCAGGCTCCGGCTTGATCGATGGGCTGTATGAATTTACGCTCGAACTAGAAAACGTTGAGCCCAATTTCCTTGAGGGTTCTATAGTATATCAGGGAGACAGCGAGCCCCACGATATCCTTGCTATAACACGAGGGGATACGCTAAGATGCCAGGAAGTTGACGAATATTTAAATCCTCTGACTACCCTATTCCTAATTAAGAAAAAGGGCTTTTATTCAGGTCAATGGTATGACGAGGTGAATCATTTTGCGTTGCCGGTACTATATTATCCGGGGCAACAAAAAATCGAATTGAATTTAATTGCCCACCGTTTTGAGGTCAATTGGAATGATCCGGACGATCAGATTATATTTAATATTCCATTGAGTCCTACGGTCACTCTTGGCAAGTTTATCAGTACCGAAAAACAGGCCGTCTTACCTTATTCCAGCAACACGAGTTTTGATCATTCTACATATTATGCTGCCACCGGACCGATTGACTTAGCCCATCCACAACAAGGTATTGAAGCGATCGAGATGATCCCGTTCACCTCCGTTGAAAAAGACTTCACACTCGAAGCCCTGGTGCCAAATTTTGAACAGTCCTTTCAGGACAGTCTTCATGCAGCGCTCATTAGATGGAAACATAATCTTAAAAATGAAAAGCTTTTAAATTCCAAATCGCGTTTTCCAAATCGCTATTATGTTATTTGTGATATTGATTATTGGACTGAAGATTGGGTTAGCGGATCATTTGAATTAGTTGGCCCGGCAGAATCAGTTGATGGATTCACCTTTATTTATGATAGGAATAATAATGACTTTATTTCCTTCTCGCGATTAGTGCGGTCAGGCGATCTCTCTCAAATAGAAGAAACACTCGACAAAGGATATTTAGGATTGAGTTTTGATTATTATGGTATTATTTATAAAGATGCATTTAATCCAATAAATACAAGAGATAATGTGCATCTGCCATGGTCAAAAACGGAGCTGCGTTTAAAAAGAAAACTCAACGAAATCAAAAAATGAATACCACTGAATTACTAGCCAAAGTCAGGCGACTTGAGATCAAAACGAAAGGGTTGAGCAAGCACTTGTTCTCAGGTGATTATCATAGTGCATTCAAAGGTCGCGGTATGTCTTTTTCAGAAGTTCGGGCATATCAATACGGTGATGACATTCGAAATATCGACTGGAATGTAACTGCCAGAACAGACGAACCCTATATTAAGCAGTTTGAAGAAGAGCGAGAGTTAACAGTGATGTTGATGGCCGATGTAAGCGGATCCGTATTTTTTGGCTCCGATGGCATTAAAAAGAATCAATGGATAACTGAGCTTTGTGCCGTCATCGCATTTTCTGCATCCAGTAATAATGACAAAGTTGGATTGATATTATTTTCAAATAAAATTGAATTATTTATCCCACCAAAAAAAGGACGGTCACATATTCTTAGGATTATTCGGGAATTGCTAAACCAGGAAGCTCAAAATTCCAAAACGGACATTGGATTAGCATTGCGATATGTCAATAATGTACAGAAAAAGCGCTGCATATGTTTTTTATTGACAGATTTTATTAGCCAGGATTATACGACACCGCTGCAAATAACTGCAAAGCGCCATGATTTGATTGGCCTTTGTGTTTATGATAAAATGGAAGAAAACCTACCATCGAGAGGCCTCATTCGTGGACGGGATGCTGAAGGAGGATGGTCATTATTTTTAGATACGCAGGCTTCAGGATTGAAAGAGCGATGGCACCAATCCTTTGAAAAGCATATTCGATTTACCAAGAATAAATTGAATAAAGCAGGTAGTGACATGCTTTTGCTCGCAACAGGTGAACCCTACACCACCACACTGCACCAATTTTTTAAGAAAAGAGCAGCCAGAAAATGAAAGGAAGCTGGTTCATCATTGGTGTCTATATGGCATTCTGTTGCTCCTATTCTTGTTTGGCACAAGAGGTTCGCAGCCGTGTAGATTCCAGTACATTTCTTATCGGGGACCAGACGCGATTAATCATTGAGGGCAACTTATCTTCTGAGCCGACTGATATTAAATTTCTTAAAAATAGTCTTGAATCAGTTGAAGCCATTGAATTTATTACGCAATCATCATTATATAAAGAACAACAGGGAACTGAATATAATTATAGACTTGACTTTCTCATTGCATTTTTTGATACAGGTGCCTATTACATACCTTCTATTCCTGTCATAATAGACAATGCCGGCAAGCAGGATACATTGTACACCTCTACCATACCTGTGGTTGTTCTTCCTGTTTCGACCGATAGTCTTCAAATGGCAGCAAATAAGCCAATTATACGTGAGCCCTGGAAATTAATTGATGCCTTACCGGCAGTTGCAGTATTGGTTGGTGTTGCACTAATATTTGCATATTTCTATTTCAGAAGAAAAAAACGTCTACGGCATACCTCATTTGTTGAGGAAGTTCCTAAAACACCATTTGAACTGGCTATGAATGCATTCCATGCGCTACAGGATCAGCATTATATTGAACAAGGTCGAATAAAAGAA
Organism: Saprospiraceae bacterium; assembly: GCA_965249735.1. Taxonomy (GTDB): domain Bacteria; phylum Bacteroidota; class Bacteroidia; order Chitinophagales; family Saprospiraceae; genus JANQSS01. The sequence continues at coordinate 190,080 of CBDFMS010000025.1, forward strand.
CATTATGCTCAACTATCCATAATCCTAAGATCATTTTTGGAAAATCAATTCAATTTTCCTGCACTGGAATCTACCACACGAGAAATAGGATATGGTCTTGATCGCTCTAAGTTTGATAACACGCTGAAAGCATCCATCCTTGATAATTTGCTAAAAATCGATTTGATAAAATTTGCGAAAGTTATTCCGGACAAGGAAGAAGTCTCCATGTCATTAGAATTAACCAAAAATCAAATTATCCGTATAAATAAGCAAATTCAACCCCCCATTACGTCCCAATCAAAAGATGAAGAAGAATGATCGATTGGTTGAGACATATGAGTTTTGCAAATCCATGGTGGCTATTACTGTTTTTGGTTTTTCCGGTTTATTGGTATTTCTACAAAAAGAGAAGACCAGGTCTTCAATCGGCTCTTCCAATATCTATAATTAATCGTGAAATAAATTTGACAAGTTGGCGGATGATTGCAGCCAGCCTTTTACCCTTTATTGTTTCACTTGGATTTAGTTTTGCAATATTAGCCCTGGCACGACCACAAGTTGTCCTGGTAGAAGAACGAATCAATGCGGAAGGCATTGACATTTTTCTGGCGATGGACCTATCCAGTAGCATGCTATCCAAAGATTTTAGCCCAGACAGACTCAGTGTTAGTAAAAGCGTTGCAATCGACTTTATTGAAAAACGTCCGTACGACCGTATAGGCCTTGTTTCATTTGCGGGTGAAGCTTATACACAGTCTCCACTCACCTCTGATCATAAAATTATTCAAAAGCTACTTTCAGAATTAACTTCGGGATATTTGAGTGATGGCACGGCAATCGGCATGGGCCTCGCTACAGCAGTCAATCGGATCAAAGACAGTGAAGCCGAAAGTAAAGTTATTATACTCCTCACGGATGGAGTCAACAACGCCGGATATATCGATCCCAAGACAGCAACAGAAATTGCAATAGAATATGATATTAAAGTCTATACCATAGGAGTGGGCTCAATGGGAATGGCTTTGTCACCGGTAGGCCGCACACGTAACGGGCAATATCAATACGCACGAACACGCGTCGAAATAGACGACAAACTATTGCAACATATTGCGGAAACAACCGGGGGTGAATATTACAGAGCAATAAACGCCGATGAACTCCTCCGTATCTATGAAAAAATCGATGAGTTAGAAAAAACCGAAATGGAAATAACCGTGATCAGAAGGGAGAAAGAATATTTTCGACATACACTTTCTATTTCTCTTATTTTATTTTCAATCTTTTTATTATTTAAGTATCAGGTGTTACGCCTGTGGCCAGATTAATATTATGCTTCGAATAGAGGAACCCATATATTTTTATTTGTTGCTAGCCCTACCGTTGGTTTTGGTCATATTTTATTTGTATTATTCATACGCTGAAAAATTAAATCGATACTTTTCACTATCTCAAATTAAACGAGACAATAATCGAAAATCGTTGAAGCGAAAAATCCTTTTCTATTCAATCGGATTGCCGTTCCTGATCCTTGCCATGACCAATCCGCAGTATGGGTATAGAAAAGAAAAAGTAGAACGACAGAGTGCTGACGTTTACCTCGCCATTGATATTTCACAATCGATGCTCGCTGAAGACTTAAGTCCTTCGCGTTTGGAGCGTGCAAAGAAAATTGGAGAACGACTAATTGAAGAGTTGAAATCAGAGCGTATTGGACTCATATTTTTTGCCGGTGAGGCCTATATGCAAATGCCGCTCACCACAGACTATAAATCCGCTGTTGTTTTTTTGCGTAATGCTTCTCCCAGTCAGGCCGGAATTCAGGGAACCGCTATAGGTGATGCGATCGCAATGGCAGCAAAGCGAAATGAAGAAGATCTGTCCAACAATAAACGTATGGTGGTTATCATCACAGATGGTGAAGACCATGAAGGAGAAGCAGCAGAAAAGGCCATTGAAGCTTCTAATAGTGGAACAGCTGTCTTCACCGTTGGCATTGGCACAAGTGAAGGTGCGTTTATACCGGTAAAACATGGTGGTCAAGAGGACTATCTTCGAGACAAGTCAGGCCAACCTGTACGATCCAAACTCAACGCGGCAGACTTACAGATCATATCGGAGAAAGGTGGCGGAATGTACTTTGATCACAACATCGGAAACACGATGTACCGCGAGATTAAAGAAAAGGTAGAGCGGCTTGAAAGAAGAAACTATGAAAAATCACTCTTCACGGCACGGGAAAGTTATTTTCAATGGTTGCTTCTTCCGGGAATTATTATGATGTCGATTCCGTTTTTTTGGGGAATGTTCAACACAATAAAACGTACTCAAATCTAGATTGTAATTTAGTAGACTTAAGTAACTCAGATGAAAACGAAATTAGTAGGTATTGTTCTCTTATCATTTATGCTTCTAACAACATTGATGCAGGGACAGTCAGCCCATAGTGATTTACGCATCGCAGACGATGAATACGATAAAGAAAACTATGTTGTCGCCGAAGAAATGTACCGCAATGCGGTAGTGAAAGAACCATCCGCTCAAGCGAAATTCAATCTGGGGAACACGCTCTTCAAACAAGAACGGTTTGAAGAAGCCTCCAAAGAATTTCAACAAGCAGTGAATCTTTCTAACGATACGGTCTTTCGCGCAAAAGCGTTATATAATAAAGGCAACAGCTTACTTCAACAAGGAGACCTGGCAGAAAGTCTGAAGTCTTACAAGCGTTCATTATTGCTCAACCCAAACGATGAAGATGCCAAGCGAAATTTTATGCTGGCTATGCAAAAGAAACAAGAGCAGGAACAGCAACAGCAGCAAAACGACGAAGAAAATAAAGACCAGGAAAACAAAGATCAGCAACAGAATAATCAAGACAGTAATCCTCCTCCTGATGAAGGCGATCAACCGGAACAAAACGAGGAACAAACCCAACAGGAAGAGCAGAATGAGCAAAAAGAAGAAAATAAACCTAAACCTGAAGATTCAGAAATGAACCGAGAAGAAGCAGAACAACTTCTTCAAATCATCGAGAATACCGACAGTTATGTTCAAAAGAAAATAAAAAAGCAAAATTCTACTAAAAAACAAGGAGAAAAAAATTGGTAAATTCAATAATTAAAATCAACAAAATTATGTTCAAGTCATTATTTGTATTTGTATGTGTTTTTATTGCAAGTCAACTAGCGGCTCAAAGCATTTCATTTTCACTTGAAATTGACAAAGACACACTAGGTGTTGGCGAACTCGTAACGGTGACCTATGTTTTAAAAGGGACACGTGGTGATTTTCAAGAACCTGAATTCAAAAACTTGCGCCTCGTAGGTGGTCCGAATTACTCTTCCCAAATTAGTATTGTCCAGGGCAAAATGGATCAGACATTCACGTATTCATACGTATTCCAACCTATCGAGCCAGGCGATTATAAAATTCCGGAAGCTTCGGTTGAAGTAGAAGACGAAGTATTTTATTCACCATCTTCCACTTTTCATGTAACCGAAAATGAAGCTTGGGATCCCAACAAGTCAGAACCCATTGTTCCCAAGAAGAATAAATCTACTAAAGGCAAGAAAGTTACAGAAATTTGATAAAGGCAATTAAATTATACCCGCTTTTATTCCTCTTCTTATACTTAACTTTCAGTGGATTGGCGCAACCTACCTTTTATGCGCATGTAGATGATGAAAAAGTATATAGAGGGACCTTTTTTAAAATTGAATATCAGTTGTCTGATGCCCGTGGCAGCAAGTTCACACCACCTTCATTCTCTGATTTTAAAGTTGCAGCTGGACCTTCACGCACATATCAGACCTCCATCGTAAACGGCAAAGTGAACAGCTATGAGGGCTATAGTTACACTGTACAGGCATTGAAAGAGGGTGACTTTATTATCCCCGCTGCGAGTATTGTGGTCAAAGGAAAGCGCTTAAGATCCAATCCCTTGCACATCACCGTCCTGGCACCACTTAAACAAGATGATTTATTAGGTAGTGGACCCCCTTCAGGCCAGGAATATTTTCTAGTGGCTGAAATTAACCGGGATACAGCCTATGCAGGACAACAAATATTATTGGATTATAGAATATTTACCAAAAAAAATATTGAAAAGGTAGATTTTAAGCAGTTACCGGACTTAACAAATTTTCATTGGATGGGACTTTACCTCATAAATGAATCGGTTGAACAGGTTGAGATATCCGGAGAAATATATTCTACAAAATTACTCAAACGTTTTGCCATATTTCCAAAAAGACCGGGAGTCTACTCAATTGACCCGGCTCAATTATTATTGATGATTCCCAAACCGAAGAAACGCGGATTTTTCTTCGATAATTACGAAACGAAATATATTAATTCAAATGCTCACCAATTGACTGTACTTCCCTTGCCTGTCGATAAACCGAAAAAATTTTCCGGTTTAGTCGGGTCTTACGCAATGGAATCCTCCAGTCCACGGCTTCGACTGACGACAGATGATGCCTTGACAATACGCATGCGCATTAAAGGAAATGGCGATGCCAATCGCTTGACCATACCAACAATAGACGCTCCAAATAAATTGGAATCCTATGACCCTAAAATTATATCCAGAAACAAAGACCAAAATCAGAAAAAAAGAGACCACTTCGCGGTAATAGAATATTTATTTACGGCGTCTGAACCCGGAAGATATGTAGTTCAACCAGAATTCAATTATTTTGATCCGGATAGTAGCGACTTTGTCACACTTCATTCCGATCCCTTTATCTTCAACGTTTCCAGGGGTAGTGGATTAAATCGATCCGAAACCATTGACACTGCGATTTCGTATGAACTTGTAGAAGCGCTTTCTTCGAGACAAGGGGGATTCATGATATACAAATCGGGTTGGCAATACACCTGGCTGGGGTTGTTATGTACTGCACTAATTCTATCATTCTTACAATTTCGTCGTAATCAAAAAGCACAGAATACGCCACCAAAAACCAGACGGGAACTGGCACTGGCAGAGTTGGATGAATTAGCACTTCAAGAAAATCCTGAAATTGCTCACCGTATCGAGGAAATTATCGGTGATTACTTTAGACAAGAATTGAATATAGAAGAATCCGCCTGGTCAGTAGCTTCTTTGTCAACCCACTTGTCGGCTGCCGGTTTTGATAACTCAATAATTGCGAATCTGATTGATTTACTCGAAAAATGCAAATTTGCCGCCTACTCCGGTACTGGGGGTGATCAACAACGCTCATGGATCAATCAAGCCAAAGAGTTAATTCAATAAATATTAATATTAGATACCTAACTCTGATAAATTCCATTTAAATCCCGGGCGAATGACAAATTTATCAGACAACTTATTTAGTGTATCAGATTCATTTCCCGCGCTCAGATAGAGAATTACTTTTGGAATAATCCTGACTTCAAGATTAGCTCTAAAATCGAGACCACCACCCAATGATGACCAGGTTAGTTCACCTAATAAATTGGTTTGGCGACCCATATGACGTAAGGCTAACCCAGTTACAAATTCATCTCTGTCCGCAGTCATATTTAAGGCATTGTACCGATACATGAAAATCGATGATAACGTCATCCCTTCTCCAAAATCATATTGGGCAGACAACCAGGCCTGATGCCGGTAGGTCGAAATACTATCGGCTTCAAATGAGGAATTTCGCATCCTGCCGGCTATAGCATAACCTACTGAAACAGCACCTCCCGATTGCGATTTCAATCGCTTTTTTGAATCAGCATAGGCCTTCTTAACTCTGTCCTTGTAACTGGATGAAGCTCTGGCCGTTTCGTTTTGTTGTGTTTTAATATCCGAAACACAAGACGCTACCGAATTTACCTGACCCATCGCAAAATATGATTCACAATCACTTTGAATTTTTTCATCATCGAATACGACCGGAATAAGTGCATCACCAATATCATTAATTAATTGGTTGTCAAATAATGGATCCTTGCTATCAAACAATGTGATGCGAACACCGGAAGAAACGAAAAGGTCATCGGGAAAAGCATCCAACGAGTTGGTGGCCATAGATAATTGTATATTTCCTAGTAATCGCTTTCCATATTTATTTTTATACTCATTAATATTTTTGAGTCGGCCTCCAAAAACAAAGTATGGATTAAAATCCAATGCGATTCCCGGTTCCAAATTATTTCCCGATAATAGTGTATTAGCCATATTGACTATTACTTCCTGGGCGGCGGATGCCCGCATGACGGTTGTCGGATTGGCATCTAGAATAGAAAATCCCGGACTCTCAGGAACGTTATAGTCCAATTTAAAATTCAATGCGGAAGAATCAGATCCACTTTGACCCTGGGCATTTGTCACAGGGATAATATGACAGACCGAAATAACGGTTATAACAATTGCAAGTCGGATTCCCATGTCAACATATTTTCTATATCCATAGGATTGATGTAGCGGAATGAGATCAACCCGTTTCTCTTTATAGGATCGATGCCGCTCTTGCAAGTCGGGACCGAATGTAGCCGATAAAAAATAGGATTTTTTGTTTCGCATTTTTGGTTGTCTTGAAAAAACTCCACTTTCATATCTCCTTTATCTACTCCTTCTATAGGCGAACAAGCTTGGATCAACCAGGAAAGGGCCTCTTTTTCCATTTCTCCCGGAGAGTCGAGAATCTCAAATGATACCTTGCCGGATGCACCTGTTTTGACCTGATATTCATCGCGTATGACTACGGAACCACCGGGAAATTCCATGTGTCTGAATAAGGCTCCTGCGAGTAAACCATTTTCTATCGAAAGGACAACTTGAATTTTACCCCCGTCGGGTTTTATGAAACAATAGTTCATAACTGGATTATTTGGGCTAATCTAAAGATACACTTTTCTAAATTCAAGTACCGGGTCTATCCGCTCCGCTCTTTGCTATTGCTACTAGAAGTGAACCCAGCCCTGGGCCTTGAGATCATGCATACGGCCTCCGGAGGAAAGGAGTTTGTTACCGAAATCTTGCGATTTCATTTCACCAATGATGTAAATGCCAGGCAATGTTTTAATCAAGTCGAGATCATCAGGACTGGCTGTGAAGAGCAATTCATAGTCTTCACCTCCACTCAAAGCTGTTGTAATTGGATCAAGTTGAAATTTTAATGCCAAGAGCTGAGTTTCATCTCGCAGTGGCACCATGGCTTCCTCAATAATCACACCGCATTTACTCGACTTACAAACATGTAGAATGTCAGAAGCCAACCCATCTGAGAGGTCAATCATCGCAGTGGGCTTAAATTTTGCTCGCTTGAATAATTCAATGACATCGGTACGCGCTTCCGGTTTGAGTTGTCGCCCGACGACATAGGTCTGTTCTTCTAAATCCGGTTGAATATCGGTGTTGTCGAGATAAAGTTGTTTTTCCCGTTCGAGTAGCTGCAGTCCAAGATAGGCGCCACCCAAATCACCGGTGATGCATACTAAATCGCCGGGAGAAGCGCCAGAACGGTAAACGATGTCTTCTTTTACGGCCCGGCCAATGGCCGTGACCGTAATCACAAGACCTTGATTGGAAGAGGTCGTATCTCCTCCGATCAAATCAACATCAAACTGTTTGCAAGCAGCATAGATCCCGGCATAAAAATCTTCCATAGCTTCTACGGAAAATCGATTCGATATGCCAACAGACATGGTAATTTGTTTTGGTACTGCATTCATAGCACAGATGTCTGAAATATTTACAACAACTGCCTTGTACCCCAGGTGCTTCAATGGATGATACATCAAATCAAAGTGAATCCCTTCCAGGAGCAGATCCGTTGTTATCACGTTCACCTGATCACCACATTCAATTACAGCCGCGTCGTCTCCGACGCCCTTTATGGTTTCAGGATGAATGGTCTGGTGTTGTGCTGTTAATCGTTCAATGAGCCCAAATTCTCCAAGGCTGGATATTTCAGTTCTGGCTTCTTGATTTTCTTCATTTATCATAGACATGCGGTTGATTCGACTGAGGGGGTTATGATGCTTTAGATAGCAACGTATTTCATCAATTTTCGATCATCTTTTTTTCTTTGTGGATACCCAAATACTTTCCTGGATACAGATAATTCATGATCATCTGGGCCTTCATCTGAAAGGTAATAGTTACTTCTTTTTTAGCACCCATAGTCTAATTAGTCAATCTCTTCATAATCAACGTAATCTTCCTGCTCATTTTCAAACGGCTCATTTTGCCGGTTCTTATCAGGTGATTTTGTTTGATGTATATGAATTTGATTGTTCTTCCACGGTTTATTCGTAATCGATCTGACTAGAAAATAAATGATCACAGCGGTAAGAATGAACTTGAACATAGATAAATCAAATTAGGTGCGTAAGGCCTGTTAATGCTTAATGTCTGCACAATAGAGCGTTCTGTGCTCGTTAAAAAATAACTACTTTTGCGCGATAGCAAATCATGAATAAAGTTAAGGGAAATATGTTAACAGAGAAGAATGCTAAGAGACTTACGGGTCTGATTTTATTCCTAATCACTTCGGTGGTCTATTTTCTGTCAGTTGAACGCACAGGCAGTTTATGGGATTGTGGAGAATTTGTACTCGCTGCACATAAGCTCCAAGTGGTTCACCCCCCCGGAGCCCCCCTATTTATTATAGTCGGACGCATGTTCACCTTCATCGCTGAAACGTTCTCTGACAATCCATCAAACGTGGCCTTTGCTGTCAATTTGATGTCAGGGCTATGCAGTGCTATGACAGCTGTTTTCATCGGTTTGTCCACGTTTATGCTCGGTAAAATTGCCTTAGTAGGACGTCAGAACCCGACCTCAAATGGAGAACGCATTGCCTTGATGTTCGCGGGTCTTGTTGCAGGATTGGCCGCAGCATTTGCAACATCAGTTTGGTTTTCTGCAGTGGAGGGTGAAGTTTACGCGATGTCAACCTTTTTTACTGCCATGACTTTATGGGCGGTCGTTGAATGGTATCATTTACCCAATGATATCACACACGATCGATGGATCGTCTTCGCCCTGTTTTCTGCCGCAATGTCGATCGGCGTTCACCTGCTTTCACTATTGACTTTCCCTGCCCTCGTACTCTTTTATTATTTCAAAAAATTCAAGAATCCAACGATCAAAGGAGCAGGAATATCAGTATTAGCCGGCTTATTGCTAATAGGTGTGATCAATAAACTCATTATAGCCGGTATCCCCGGACTCTGGCAAACTATGGAATTAATCACAGTGAATGGCATAGGTCTTCCAATTCATAGTGGACTTGTCCCGACTTTGTTGATTATTGGTGCTTTGATCTATTTTGGATTACGCTATGCACATAAAATAAAGAACGGCTATTGGCAGCAAGCTTTTGTTAGTTTAGCCCTCGTGATTATTGGATTTTCGGTTATCGGTATTGTATTGATCCGATCGAACGCGAATCCTCCGATCAACATGAACGAACCTACGGATGCGATGCGATTGCTTCCATACTTAAATCGTGAACAGTATGGAGAGCGACCAATCATGTACGGCCCTCACTTTAATGCAGCTCCTACCGGTTATGACATTGAAGATCGTTATGGCCTGGTAGGTGATAAATATGAAGTGACGGATATAAAAATTACACCGAAATACAAGGCCTCTGATAAATTGTTTTTTCCTCGTGTAAGCCATAGCGATGCCAATCGCAGGAGACTCTATCAAAAATTGTGGGGCATGAGCAATCCTCCGACTATGGTGGAAAACATCTCCTTTTTTCTCCGATATCAAGTCGGATGGATGTATGTGCGTTATTTCATGTGGAATTTTGCCGGAAGACAAAATGGTCAGCAAGGATATTCACCGACAAATATTCGAGACGGAAATTGGCTGAGTGGAATTAAATTTTTGGATGAAGCCAGATTACACAACATGGACAAAATGCCCGACTCCATGCGTGCAAATAAAGCGCATAATAAATTTTATTTATTACCCCTACTGTTTGGCATCCTGGGAATGATATTTCATTATAAAAACAAAAGGGGTGATTTTTTAACCATTGTCATGCTATTTGTTATCACAGGATTAGGTATCACAGTGTTTGCCAATTCACCTCCAAATGAACCACGCGAACGGGATTATATTTTCGTGGGCTCGATTATCACGTTTGCCATATGGATAGGTATGGGCGTACTATTCGTTTACCGATTATTGCGAGATAAAATTAATCTTTCCGGTTTGACTCCAGCGCTTATTGCCGGAGTTTTGGCTCTAAGTGCACCAGTCCTCATGGGTTTTCAAAATTTTGACGATCTGGGTAGAAAAGAAATTAGTGCATCCCGCGATTATGCTGCCAATTTTATAAGGGCGCTCGAACCAAATGCCATATTATTTACATTTGGAGACAACGACACTTACCCACTTTGGTATGTTCAGGAGGTTGAAAATGTGCGTACCGACGTAAGAATAATTAATCTAAGTTTAATCGGGGTAGACTGGTATATCAATCATCAACGCGCTACCCTAAATGAATCACCTGCTGTTAATTTTACAATAGCTGAATCCTCTTATCGCGGGTCCAAACGCAACCAGGTATATTTTTATAATCAGTCCGGCAAGATGAAGCCTATGTCGGCCGAACGTGCGTTACAGTTTTGCAATGACCGTCATCCTTTGCCATCCAGTTCTCGCGAATTAGAAAGTTATTTGCCTTCAAATAAACTATTCATTCCTATTGATCGTAATCGAGCTATTAACTCAGGATGGATCTCAGCAAATGACCCTGCTCCGGTATCAGATAAAATTCCATTTGATTATGGCAAAAAGACGTTTTTGACAAAAGGTGAAGTAGCCATTATGGATATTATTGTATCGAATGTATACAAACGACCTGTCTATTTTAATACAACAATTATGCCCAGTTATATTAATGGGTTTCAGGAATATTTACAGTTAGAAGGGATGGCATTGCGTGTGGTTCCATTTAAGTCGAAGAGTGATCCATCATTAGGTATTTTTGGATATGGTCGAATCGATGTAGACAAATCATACGATGCCATTATGAATCAATATGAATGGGGCAATTTTGATAAGAAAAGTTTGTTTATTGATGATTCCTATCGCGCGACTCAACAAGCGCTTCGGTTGAGTATGACTCGGACGGCTTCGACATTATTACAGAAAGGAGATAAAAAACGAGCTGTCGACGTAGCTAAAAAGTATTTTGAAGTATTTCCACATATGAATTTTCCATATGACATTACTACTATTCCTTTTATTCAAGTATTGATAAATGGTGACTCAGAAGCCGCGAAAGAACACATAAGTATTCTGGCTGAAGAAGGTAAGCAGTATATGGAATTTTTTCAATCATTAAATCCATCAGATCTGCAATCGGGGACAGGTTATGCCTCTGAAAGAACACAATGGCTTCGGGGCATCGCACAAATTCTTGCAGTCGTCAAAAATATTGATGACCCGGAATTTCAGAAAGAAATCACGGATAAATTATCACCATATAGTCAAGTACCTTCAAGAAACTAATGTCTATGAAAATTTCCATCGGTTGCGATCATGCCGGATATGAATACAAAGAAATTGTAAAAGCTCATTTATTATCTCGATCTGAATTTGAACTTATCGATCACGGCACTCATTCACCTGATTCAGTTGACTATCCGGATTTTGCCCATGCCGTAGCTGAAGATGTAAATACTGAACAAGCGGATTATGGAATACTGATTTGTGGCACAGCTAATGGCGTTGCCATGGCCGCAAATAAACACCAATCGGTCCGATGCGCTATCTGCTGGACAAAGGAAATCACTCAATTTGCTCGAACACACAACAATGCTAACATCATTGCTCTACCTGCTCGCTTTTTATCTCAGAGTCAAGCTGTTCGTTATACAGATGAATTTTTACGGACCGAATTTGAAGGTGGACGACATGCACGGCGCGTAGACAAAATTTCTTCTTGCTAATCAATCATTATTTATGAAGTCCTATTTTATCTTATCCGGGTTTTTATTCTTTTGTATCGGTTCACTATCAGCCCAAATGACTATGACTAAGGTCAATAAGTTATCAGGCATGAGCCCCACAGAATGGCGCTTAGAAGCTGCAAAAACGATCACCCCGGAAGATTTGAGAAAGCACTTAACAATTATTTCTTCAGATGAATTTGAAGGTCGCGAAACCGGAAAGTCAGGAAACGAGAAAGCTGCTAATTATTTGTCTAAAATGTTCATGTCCTATGGGTTAGTTCCAATCGGATCGCGTGGAACTTATTTTCATCCAATCGATATGGTTTCTGAACGATGGGAAAAAATAGATTTCACAATTAACGGTTCGGAATATCGACATCTTTGGGACTTTTTTGCTTTGCATGATGGAAATTCTGGTACGAACGAAATCATCACGGACGATTTTATTTTCGTCGGTTATGGTATCCAAGATGATGAAATCAATAATTATAGAAAAACTGATATCAGAGGCAAGACGGTCGTGATGTACGGTGGAGAGCCACGAGATGAAAATGGAATTTCCCTCCTTACAGGAACAACAGAAGACAGTGACTGGACCAATAATCCATTTAAAAAAATAGAATTGGCTAAAAAAATGGGTGCGGAAACAGTCTTTATTATTTCAGAGCAATTTAAACAACAAATAGCTCGAAATCGCAGGTTTTTAATCGGACCATCAGTGACATTGCGACCCCCCGAGGATAATGAAAATAAGATTGACGAAAATTTTCATCATGTCATTATTAACCCGGAAATGGCTAAAAAGATGATTGGTAAAAAAATAAGAAAAGTAAAAAAGGTTAGAACCAAAATAAATCGGGGGAAATCTCCTAAAGGGGTTAAAATAAAGGCAAAAATCAGAGGTCATATGATCAAACGTGACCGACGTACGCACACGTCAAATGTGATCGGGCTGCTTCTCGGTAAACATCCGGAAAAAAAGAAAGAACATATTATTGTTACTGCACATTTTGATCATTTGGGCAAACGCGGTGATGACATCTTCAACGGTGCTGATGATAATGGCTCCGGTACGTCTACAGTGCTCGAATTGGCAGAGGCATTCAGCACGGCTGCCGCCTTTGACCAAGGGCCAGATCGTTCGATCATATTTCTCCTTCTTTCCGGTGAAGAAAAGGGATTGCTGGGGTCAAAATTCTATACGGATCACCCAATTATCCCATTGGAACAAACAATGGCAAATGTAAATATCGACATGGTCGGTCGGGTGGATAAAAAACATGACAATCCGCGATACATCTATGTGATCGGTGCTGACCGATTAAGTACTACGTTACACGACATCAATGAAGATGTAAATAGCAAATACGAAAATCTGGAATTGGACTATACCTACAACGAAGAAGATGACCCCAATAGATATTACTATAGGTCAGATCATTATAATTTTGCTGTCAAAGGTATTCCTGCCATTTTCTTTTTCAATGGCACACACAACGATTATCATCGTCCGTCGGACACCATAGATAAAATTCAATTTGATAAAATGTCATCGATTGGTCGACATATTTTTCATTTGATATGGGAACTTGGAAATCGACCTGATGCCATTGAAGTCAATGTTAAATAATAGAATTATTCGGGAATGATGCCATTTCTTATTAAACGATAGAAATGGAAATGGAATTAACCATTTAATTTTAACGGCACCATTATCCCTTTGCGATTCAAAGTAAAATTTTATTGATCGAATATTGTTAGAGGCCATGATTAAAAAAACAGCAGAGCGATTATTTCACAAAGATTTAGCGAATAATTTCGTTTTTCAACGATCATTACTGGCTTATGTGGAAGCCTCGCATCTCGTATCAGGAAATGTATTGGAATTAGGGACCGGACAAGGATACGGTGTTTCGCAAATAGCGCCTCAAGCTGATCACTTTGTTACCCTGGACAAATTTCGTCCTGACGATGAAGCTTTGGCTCATGACAACGTCGAATTTATTCAAACTACTTTCCCCCCATTGACTGAATTGGAGTCCAATAGTTTTGATTATGCCATTTCATTTCAGGTCATTGAACATATCGTAAAAGATAAATTATATGTTGAGGAGATCCATCGGGTATTAAAACCAGGAGGACAGTTTATCCTTACAACACCCAATAAAAAAATGTCGCTTACACGAAATCCCTGGCACATTCGGGAGTACACCGTAGCGGAATTAAAAGATCTGCTTCTTCAATATTTTGAATCTGTCGATTCTCGTGGCGTATTCGGCAATCAAAAAATCATAGACTATTACACAAAGAATAAAGAATCGGTAAGGAAAATTACCAGATTTGATATTTTTAATCTACAATATCGCTTGCCCAGGCAACTATTGCAAATTCCATATGATATGTTGAATAAAATGAACCGATCCAAATTATTGAAAGAAAATCAATCGCTGGTTTCCGATATAGAAATGGATGATTATTATGTTGACAAGGCGAGCGACGCCTGCTATGACTTGTTTTATATTGCGAACAAGGCTGACTAGCGTACATACCTATGGCTAAAAAGAAAACGACAAAACTCAATAAGAAGACAGCATCTTCGACAAACAAAGCTTCGCGAGCAGTAAAAAAGCAGCCTAAGTGGTCCATCTTTCAGACTGCACCTGTAGATGATCGTGATGTTCTATACCGGAAGATTTTTTGGATCGTCTTTACTGTAATCGCAATAGTCGTTCTGATGATGGCAACTCAAAGCGGTGTCAATGAAGACGAGAAGTTTCATTATCCCTACACTGAAGCATTGCAAAGTTTTTATTCTTCTTTTGGCGAAGACACGCGCGCACTAAAAATCAAAGTTGGTAAAATGCACTTGTATGGAGGATTTGTCGACTCGGTGACTGGAATATCCAATAAAGTCTTAGGCTTTGAAAACACTGATCCCGGATTTGCAATCGTTCGCCATATTATTCTTGGGCTCATCGGATTAATTTCGCTTTTATTTACGGGTTTACTTGGCCGTCAAATTGGTGGGTGGCGAGCAGGGATTATAGCATTGCTCATTTTATTCTTTAGCCCTCGATTCCTCGGTCATACCGGGATTAATCCCCGAGACATACCTTTTGCGTCTGGATACATCATGTCATTATATTTCATGGTCCGGTTTTTTGGTGAGATTCCAAAGGTTTCTAAGAAAACCATAATTGGATTAATGGCGGGATTGGCATTAGCATTCGCTACCCGCTCAGGTGGTCTTCTTGTCTTTGCATATTTTGGATTATTTGCACTTATTCATATGTGGATTGCATTTTCAGATAAGTCCATAAATAATAAAGGACTTTTTCTAAAATATCTAATACCGGGAGCTTCAACAGCCTTATGCGGCTATGCCCTGGCATTAGCCTTCTGGCCATACGGATTGGTCAAGCCAATAGCTAATGTATTGAATTCAATTCGAGAATTCTCCAACTACAGTACGGTATTACGTATGCTCTTTAAAGGCAACATGCAATGGTCAAGTGATATCCCTCCGGCCAACTATATTTCTACATGGTTATTTGTAGCTATGCCCCTTCTGCTTTTGATTGGGTTAATTATCTTTTTAATATTCTCGCGAGGATCATTTAAAAAATACAATCGGTTTTATCTCGGCATGGTATCTTTCGTTTTTCTGTTTCCGATTCTTTACATCCTCAGCAAGCAGTCAAACATGTATACCGGGATGCGCCATATATTATTCCTTGTACCACCATTAGCAGTTTTGGCCGCGATCGGTTGGGAATATCTGATTCAAAAAATTGAGCGATCAAATAAAAAAGCATCTTGGTTGGTAATTGGTGCTTTCTCTATTCTCAGTTTACTTCCGGCATCTCACATAGCTCTCAATTTTAGGACCTGCTATGTATACTTCAACGAATTGGTCGGAGGAGTGAAAGGAGCCTTAGGTTATTATGAAATGGACTATTGGGGCGTATCTATTAAACGCGCCGTCGATTGGATGGAAAAGGAGGGTATATTTGAAGGAGATGAGGAAATAATAATTGCCAGTAATTCTAATTTTGTACTTCAACAATACACCTCTCAATATGATCATGTGAAAGTGAGATATGCTCGATTTCGCGAACGTTATGAACGCAACTGGGATTACGCCATATTTATTAATCAGTTTATTGATGGAGGCCACCTCCGTGCAGGAGACTATTTAGATAACAACGTAATTAAAGTTATTGGTAAGGGTAATTCACCATTTTCTATTGTTTATAAAAATCCTGAAAACCGGCCTGCAACCAATGGCTTTAAGGCTTTGAAAGAAAATAAACTCGAAGAGGCCATAACTTTATTCTCCCAAGAAGTAGCTTCTAATCCAAAGAATGAGAATGCATTTAATGGACTTGGCCAGGCTTACTTTAATCTTCGACAATTTGCCCAGGCAGAGCCGGCCTTTCTCAGCGCCATTAAACTGAACCCTGAAAGTCAAGTAGGCCTTACATATTTGGGATTGACACGACTCAATTTAGGCAAAGCCGCTGAAGCCATGAACAATTTTATTAAACTGGAAGAATTGAACAAGCGAGACGCGAATGCAATCTATTATCAGGGGCTCATTCTTTCACGCAGTGGTGACACACGAATGGCACTCGATAAATTAAAATCGGTACTCCGGGTAAATCCAGGACATGCTCAAACCTACCAACTTCTGGTGCAGATTTATACGCAACAGGGTGATCAGCAGCAAGCCAATTATTATCAGCAATTGATGAAACAATACGTGCGATAATAGCTGATCTATGAGGCAAATGATTTCCGATTCCTGGAATAATATCCCGGGGAGATTGTCATGTAAGACTACTACTTCTATATTTTGCATTTTTGTCAATGATGGAGTTTAATTTTGACATCAAGTCGACCGCACCAATATCAAAATTCTTTCAATCGCTAGAAATAAGCAGCTTGCAGGAAGCCCTGAATTATGTCAAACACCTGGCCTACGGACGAACTTCAAACCGAAACGATCTCAGCTCTGTACTTCAAGAAGGCAGAGGTACTTGCAGTAGTAAGCATGCTTTACTAAAATATCTTGCTGACGAAAATGGACATGACTATATCAAATTAGTCATGATAATCTATGCGATGAATGGCGTCAATACACCGGGTGTAGGCGCCGTCCTTCAACGAGCGAACCTACATGCCATCCCCGAGGCACATTGTGCGCTTCAAATAGGCAATGAATTTCTGGATGTGACAACAGCGCAAAGCCATCCCGCCCTCTGGATCAATGACGTCCTCGATGCACGCTCAATTTCTGTTGACGATATCAGCCAAAAAGAGGCATGGCACCGCTCTTATCTCCTGACTTGGTTGAAGCAAAAGAACCTGGATCTCAGCTTGTCAAACCTATGGGCCATAAGAGAAGCGTGTATAGCGGCTTTGAGTTCATGATTTGCGTTTTATCACGCATTCATTTACAAACAAAAGGAAAGAAGACGACCAGTCTTCCCTCTTAAAGACCGGTCATCTAAAAAAAACGGATAAAACCATCCTTTCTTCAGCGAAAACCTTGCCATACATGGCAGCTATCATGAAAAAAAATCATGTAGTTCAGCCAAAATGTCATAAAGTCTATAGCGGCATTGGATTTGAGCAACTTGAAGAAAAATTCAATACATGAAGACCGGAAATATATCTGTACAAACTGAAAACATCTTTCCCATTATTAAGAAATTCCTCTACTCTGATCAGGAAATTTTCTTGCGAGAGCTTGTGTCCAATGCCATTGATGCGACTACAAAACTTAAGACCCTGGCCGCTAAAGGAGAATTCAAAGGCGATATGGGCGATACGACGATTCACATAACAATTGATAAGGACAAGAAGACACTGACCATTTCTGACAGTGGTATCGGTATGACCGAGGAAGAATTGCTCAAATACCTGAATCAGCTGGCATTCTCCAGTGCCCAGGAATTTATGGATAAATACAAAGACGCAGATGGCATAATCGGCAACTTTGGTCTGGGTTTCTATTCTTCCTTTATGGTTTCCGATAAGGTAGAAGTTGTATCCCGATCGTATCAGGAAGAAAGTAATACAGCCGTTCGATGGAGCTGTGAAGGAGAACCTAATTACACATTAGAAGAAACATCCAGAGGGCATCGCGGTACGGACATCATCTTGCACATATCGGACGATGCAACAGAATATCTTGAAGATAATCGTATTGAAGAGCTTCTGAAAAAATACTGCCGTTTTCTACCTGTAGCTATTCAGTTTGGCATGAAGGAAGAGGTGGAGTATGAAGGTGAAGGCGAAGAGCGCAAAGAAATAAAAACTGAGGTTGCCAATATTATTAACGACTCAGACCCAATCTGGAAAAAGAAACCCAGTGAGTTGACCGATGATGACTACCGTAATTTTTATAATGAACTGTATCCATTCTCACAACCTCCATTATTTTGGATACACATGAACATCGATTTTCCGTTTAACCTGACCGGAATTCTCTATTTTCCAAAATTGAGCAATCAATTGGAAATGCAGAAAAATAAAATCCAGTTGTATTGCAATCAAGTGTATGTGACTGATGATGTGAGTGCCATTGTGCCGGAATTTTTAACTCTATTGCATGGAGTGATTGACAGTCCGGATATCCCATTGAATGTGTCACGAAGTTATTTGCAAAGTGATCAAAATGTTAAAAAGATTACCAGCCATATCACGAAAAAAGTAGCGGAAAAATTAAAATCAATAAATAAAGAAGACCGAAAAGAATTTGAGGAGAAATGGGATGAAATATCGGTATTCGTGAAGTACGGAATGTTGTCCGATGAAAAATTTGATGAACGCGTCAGACCAATTTCTTTGTTGAAAAACGTGGAGAATGAGTATTACACGATTCAGGAATATCGCGACAAAATAAAGGCCAACCAAACAGACAAACACGATCGCACTATTTTTATCTATGCGCAAGACAAGGAGGCTCAAAGTTCCTATGTCCATGCTGCAGAAGATGCCGGATATGATGTATTAATCGCTGATATGGTCATCGACAATCATTTTATGCAGCATCTGGAAACCAAAGAGGATAAAGTGACTTTCGTTCGTGTGGATTCTGAAACAACGGATAATCTGGTTCAAAAAGACGAGGATAAGGAATCCGTATTAAGTGAAAAAGAACAGGAAAAAGTAAAATCACTTTTTGAGACCCAATTGGAGAAATTAAAAGAAAAACTCCAGTTCAAAGCATTAAGTCCTGATGCCATGCCGGTACAAATTACCAGACCCGAATTTATGCGGCGCTTCAGTGAAATGCAAAAACTACAGGGCATGGGCGAAATGGGTATGGATATGGACATGTACAATGTAGTTGTCAACACCAATCATCCATTGATCGCAACTAAATTAATAAAGATGCGCAGTGAAGAAAAGAAATCTGAATTTATTCAATATCTATTTGACATTGCACGCCTCAATCAAGGTATGCTCAAAGGGAGTGATATGAATGCGTTTGTCAAACGTAGCCTGGACTTTGTGAGCTAAAAATCGCCGCAAACACAACTCAAAAACCGATCAGTCTTCAACTATTGATCGGTTTTTGAATTTTACATCGATATCTATTCTTGTTTGTCGAATATTGGATCGACAGGAAGAGTGTCTATCTCAAAATCAAATTTGGGTTTCTCAGGTTTTTGCGGTCTTGGGAGGAGAAGAAAAGAATCAACATCTACCAGCACCTTCTGACCGGTTAAAACTGAGTCCACCTGTTCACGCGCAATTTCTGCGGCATTACGCTGACAATTCGCAGCCTGTGATTTTAGAAATTTATTCATCTTTTCGAAATAGTATTCTCGGAGTTTAGGTCGAGTAAAGATATTCGAGGTGTCTACATACTGAAACCCCATCATCGTGACAACGCAAACTAAAATGACTATGATCCATCTTGTGTTCATTGCTCCAGTTTTCTTATGGATTCTATTTCTTCTCGCAATAAACTATCAAAATAATATTGGACCATCGAATCATTTTTCAATAAACAGACGGAGTCATAATAGACTCTCAATTCTTCCTGGTGCTTGACCAGAAAGGAGTCAACATGTTTTCTTTCACCAAATGTTATTGACTTTTGTGGATCTTCTGTGCATGAGATGAACAGAACAACAATAATTAAAATGAGATATCTCAATCGACGTCGATTATTTTACGTTTCAATTCAAAGTTTTTCCCGAGATAGACCTTGCGCACCAATTCATCGGCCGCTAGTTCCTCAGCCGTACCGGATTTTAAAATACCACCTTCAAACATTAAGTATGCCCGATCAGTAATTGATAATGTTTCCTGAACATTGTGGTCCGTGATCAGGATTCCAATGTTCTTTAATTTTAAACGCGCTACAATTTGCTGAATATCCTCGACAGCAATAGGGTCGATGCCGGCAAAGGGCTCGTCCAGTAAAATAAATTTTGGATCAGTTGCCAGTGCCCGGGCAATTTCTGTTCGGCGACGTTCTCCCCCGGACAATGTATCTCCTTTACTCTTTTTGACTTTAATCAGTCCAAATTCATCCAACAGCGAATCCAATTTGTGCTTCTGTTCGCCCTTCGTCAACCTGGTCATTTCCAGAACGGCTCGAATATTATCTTCTACACTTAACTTACGAAATACAGAAGGTTCTTGCGGTAAGTATCCCACTCCTTTCTGAGCTCGTCGATACATCGGGAATGTGGTGATTTCATTATCATCCAAAAACACACGACCGGAAGTTGGTTTGATAAACCCTACGACCATATAAAACGTTGTGGTTTTACCGGCTCCATTTGGCCCGAGTAATCCGACAATCTCACCTTGTAGAACCTCCAGCGAGACGTCCTTCACTACTTGACGTCTGCCATAATATTTTACCAATTTATCCGTGCGTAAGATCATTTTATTGTCGAGGTTTTATAGCCACCTGTACATCCCAATCTGAGCGCAAATTATCAATTTCCAAGGAACTTATCGGCTCGGGTAATTGTCTTTTATCAAACCATCCATTGTCTGCCCGGCCGTTGCCGTTGATATCCGTGACGAGTTCTAGCGTGTATTTCGAAGGAAACAATCCCCCGGCTGTCCAATCATAGTTTGCCCTGTTCGATATGACTGTCGATTCCACGATTTCTCCTTTCGTTGACTTCAGAAACAATATATAGCTCTGTAATGTGTCCAGATTAGTCACCTCGACCAATAGATTACTGAGACTTTGTTCCTCGATTGGCCTGAGTTTCTCAACTATCGTATCATTAGAAGCCAGCCACGATGTAACCGCATTCGAAAACAAAATTACCGTGTCACGCATGCCATTATTTTTCCATGACAAACTTGTCGTATTTGCACCAACGCTAAACGAGTCAACGATCAATTCCGGTGGACGCACCAGATTACTATCCCGGTCTATAGTATAAATTAAATCCGGATTCACTTGAGTCACCGGATTATTCCAGGAAATACTCGCCGATATTCGATTTCCGTTTCTTTTAGCTTGAATGTTCAATTTTTTTAAATTATTGAATCTCCTATTTTCTGAACCTACGGATGACATGGATAAGAGTGAAATTGTGTCGGGCTCATTGTAATCAGAATACAAGAGTATCGTATCAATAATTCCATTTGATTTTATAAATAATGTATCTTTTTCCAAATAAGATTCGACCGATGTTCCATCCATGGTTTTCCATTCGAGATATTCAATTTCTCCGCCAATGGTAAACGAATAAATCTGACTGTCAATTTTCATGGCATCAAGACGATAGGGAGGATCTACTTCTGAATAAAGATAAATCCGGTACAGTTCTTCCTCATCCAGTGAGGCCGGGACCATCCGATCGATATGGCCTATTTTTTCTTCTGTTAAATCAAATTGGTAATTCCGATTTTCATCTTTTAATGCAAAAATCCGGTAACCTCCCGGACGGCAATTTTCGACAAGCGCATATCCACTGCTATCACTTTTTGAAAAATATACCGGCCTGCCTTTTCTGATTACTGTATCACTTAATGTCTCATATAACATAACCCAAACATCTTCCATTGGATTATCATTTTCCAGGTCCAAAACCTGCACCCTGATTTGCATAGAATCAATAACATTTCCGGTAGAAAATATATAGCGCAAATTATTTACCGGATTACTTTCAGTAATGTCCTGAATCGCGTCACCAAATTGGACGGTGTATGTGGTATTCTCTCGAAGCTCCTCATCCGGATTAAATCGGAATATAATTTTTTTGCCTCGAACGACAGGACTCAATGGAAACTGCAACGGCGGCGAGACAATAATTTGTTCATTCGCTTTATCTATTTTGACAAATTCATCAAAAGACAATTGAAACTCATCTCCATTGAAATTTCTCTTATAATTTGGGTCTGAAGATTCGGTATCGAGCATTGGCGGCTGTTTATCACGCACACCTCCTTCGAGTCCAATACGGTTGGCACATTGCCATGATAAAATGCCGGCAACGAGTATGACATAATATATTCTCAATTTATCCAACCCTATGAGTTCATTTTATTTTTCAGCAGATTGATTTTACCTCGCGGGTGATACATATCTATCGTCTCGCGAAGATACCGTGCATCCAGGTGAGTATAAATTTCGGTCGTTGTGATCGAAACATGGCCTAACATATCCTGTACCGCACGCAGGTCAGCACCACCCTCAACGAGATGCGTGGCAAATGTATGTCGAAATGTATGTGGACTAATCGATTTGGTAATCCCTGCCAGGGCAGCAAATTGGCGCGTGAGCATAAATATCATATTGCGCGTCAAATGTCGTCCGCGTCGATTCAAAAAGACAATGTCCTCATTTCCTTTTACCGGCTGAGCATGCGGAAGTCGCTCCGTATTCAGATACCTCCGGGTGTGTTGAATCGCGGCTTCACCAATGGGTACCAGGCGTTCTTTATTGTTTTTACCAAGTACTTTGATAATCCCTATATCAAAATAGAGATTGGAAAGTTTTAGCTCTACTAATTCGGTTACCCGCAATCCACATGCATACAGCACCTCAAACATTGCACGATTACGTGTTCCTTGAGGATGACTCAAATCGATGGCAGCAAGAAAGTCACTCATCTCCTGCATAGACAAAACTTCAGGTATTTTCCTTGAAAGTGAAGGATTGCCTAACAACTTGGCCGGATTCTGTTGAATCAGACCTTCCATCATCAAATACGAATAAAAGGCTTTCATTCCCGAAATAATGCGTGCCTGAGATCTGGCACTGAGACCCAAATCGAACAGGTATTTAAGAAAATCTGTCAGTTTCGCTTTATCAATTGCCTCCGGATTCTGTTCTATACCTTGAAGACTGACAAACTGGTATAGCTTGTCTACATCCGCTAAATAACCATCAATCGTATGCTGGGATAAGCCCTTTTCGAGCAGCATAAAATTTTTAAATCCATTTATGGAGGAATTCCAGTCCATATTGATTACAAAGAAGAGAAAATCTGCACTTCTTCCTAGCTCTAACTGTTAATTTTGTACGATCTTTTTATTTTGAGTTACATCTGAACCACAACTTGACCAAATGAATTTCAAAACGCGATTTCTTCCTTTTCATTGCTTTGCTAAACGAGTCTTCATTCTTGGAGCACTCTTTATCACTTGTATCACTATGGATGCCGGAGCTCAGGAATTTGAGCCTTCGACTTCGAGCCCGTACAACACCATATTTACGCATTTATACTTTCTCCAGCCTGACAGCTATTTTCCGGGGTATGCGGCTGAAGCCATCGATCCCGGTGCAGTGGCAGATAGTTCTGAAAGAATACTAAGAAGTATACAACTCAAACAAATATTGGATGGCGAAGGCTTGTTCGTCAACTTGGAGAGGCTACCAAAACAAATGGATTTTGTGGATTCAACGAAAGGCAAGTCAGAATACACTCTATTTCCAACCCAAAAACCACAAATCTATTTAACGCGGAATGGGGACAACTGGTACTACTCTCCTCAGACAATCAAGCTCATTCCTGAGATGCATCGAAAATTATTTCCTCTCGGATCGACATTTCTCATGAATTTGTTTCCCGCTTTTGGCCATAAGACTTTTCTCGGCATGGCAATCTGGCAATATTCCGGGATATTAATCATAATGCTTTTGGCCGGTGTATTCTACTGGTTGGCGAGGCGATTACTTCAGCCTTTCGTCCGGCGTATTCTCAGGAGGTGGCTATCAGGCAATGGAGATGAACAAATCAAACATATTGACAAACTGGCTTCAGGCTTGGGGCTTTTACTCCTTTTACAGGCCTTAAGGTATGTTGTTCCGATGCTATTACTTCCTATTAAAACCAGTGTGGTCATCACAACAGCCATTAGTATCCTACAAATCTTGTGTGTGGCGCTCGTTTTGATTCGATTGACCAATTTCTTTGTATACCATCTGCAAATGGTAGTGGGTCGCACAGAAAGTAAAATGGACGACCAGCTGCTTCCTTTGGTCAAAAAGATTGTCCATCTGGTCATTTTAGCTGCTGCCATTTTACAAATATTAAGCCTGCTCGATGTAAATGTAACTGCTCTTATCGCCGGAGTCTCGATCGGAGGTCTGGCCATTGCGCTAGCGGCCCAGGATGCAGTGAAGAATTTTATCGGGTCAATCATGATTTTTGCGGATAAACCCTTTCAAATTGGAGACTACATTGTCGGAAGTGGGTTCGAAGGCCAGGTTGACGAAGTGGGATTCAGGACAACACGGATAAAATCCATTGACACCTCAATTATTGCCGTGCCGAATGGAACATTGGCAAATATGAATATTCAGAACCTCGGTGTCCGGAGTATGCGTTTGTTCAATACCGTAATAAATATCACTTATGATGCACAACCGGAACAATTAAAAGGATTTGTATCAGACTTGAAACAACTGATTCTTGACCATCCCCGACTTGATAATGATGTATATTATGTGCACGTCAAGGAAATGGCCGAATCCTCAATTAATGTCATGTTTAGAGCATACCTGGATGTTCCGGGCTATGCAGATGAACTTGCTATCAAAGAAGAACTAATTTATTCTATCATGGAACTGGCGAACAAAAATGGACTGGAATTTGCCTTTCCAAGTCGAACCGTATATAATAAAAGTGAATGAGTGTTGGAAGTGCCGGAGTGCCGTAGTACCGGAGTGCCTTAGTGCTGGAGTAAAATGTCTGAAGTTGTGGATATAAAATTTATTCCAATCTTTCGGGAATTTCAAAAAAGTTGAAAGGAGGTGGGTATATTTTAAGTATTGGTGACACTTAATTGTATTGTCTGACTTAAGACTTACCCATGAAAATTACAAAATTTGAGGATTTAATTGCCTGGCAGAAAGCTATGGACTTATGTGAGTTGATTTATCGCCATGGTATTCAGATGAATGATTATACTTTCAGAAATCAATTCCAACATGCAGCCCTTTCTATTTCCAACAATATTGCAGAAGGATTTAACCGGCACACGAATCCCGACTTCAGGCGATTTCTTTTTTATGCCAAAGGATCATGCTCAGAGGTAAAATCAATGGCTTATCTCGCCGAACGAATTCAATATTTGAATGCGAAGGGATCTCATCAAATTCTTGATCGATGTGATGAACTTATACTTATCATCAAAGGATTAATTCGACGAATAAGTTGACTCTACTATAGAACTATGACACTCCGGTACTATGGCACTCCTCTATCAAAGAAGTCAGCATTTGTTCCATCGTCCATCCATAAGCACGCACCTGCTGAGGGTAAAGGCT
The DNA here is from genome assembly GCA_965249735.1 of Saprospiraceae bacterium. GTDB lineage: Bacteria > Bacteroidota > Bacteroidia > Chitinophagales > Saprospiraceae > JANQSS01. Next base: position 215,743 of record CBDFMS010000025.1, read on the forward strand.
TTGCAGTGTCATCCCGGGAATTGTATTTACCTCAATGACATAAAATAAGCGGTCTTTGAGAATATAATCCACGCGGACCATACCCCGGCAATTTAGCGCCTTATAAATGCGACTTGTGATGGTTTGACAGGCATGCGTCAATTTATCCGATAAATCAGCAGGAGTAATTTCATCACTGGCATTTTCATATTTCGCTTCAAAATCAAAATATTCGTTGTACGAAACTATTTCGGTCACTGGAAACGTGTGAATTTGTCCTTTTAATTTAATCGCACCACAAGTGAATTCTCGTCCTTTCAAGAATTCTTCAATAATTAATTCGTCGTCGTATTCAAATCCAAACTGGATGGCAGCTGCAAGTTCCTTCTTCTTTTTTACTTTGGAAATTCCATAACTTGATCCATTATTATTTGGCTTTACAAATAAAGGCAAGCCTAATTCGAGAATCCGTTTTTTGTCAAAATCTTCATCCTGACGAATTAATTTAGATTTCGCTGATAATACACCAAAGTCCTTCAACACATAATTACACATGTACTTATTAAATGTGAGGGAAGAAACAAAGGTATCGCAAGTTGATATAGGAATATTCAAGCTCTCAAAATAGCCCTGGACGTGTCCGTTTTCTGCCGGGTCCCCGTGAATGATGATTAATGCAAAATCAAATTGAATTTTGATTCCGTTTAATGTCAATGAAAAATCATTGCGATCAATCGATTGATTACTTTCACGATGATACCACCGGTCACGATCAACAAGTATCACATAGGTCTGATAGATCTCCTCATTGAGGTTTTCTTCAACATGACTGGCACTTTTCAGACTAACAGAACGCTCGGCTCCGTATCCGCCTGTAAGTAAAGCAATATTTTTCTTCACGAACTTCGTAGCTTTAGACATACAAATATACATTATAATTTTTTTTAATATGTTGTTTAGAGTCGTTCAGTTAACAGATGTTCACCTTGGAGGAGAAGGAGCTACAACTTTTGATGTGAATGGTCGGCAACGTTTTCTTGACGTATTAGAGGAGATTGTCAAATTATCACCTGACACCATATGGCTGACCGGGGACCTTTGCCTGGATGATCCGGATCCGGAAATATATCCATGGGTTAAATCCAAATTGGACGCCTTACAAATACCATACTATGTGATAGCAGGAAACCATGACGATAGCATCACGCTGGCTAAAACATTTCATCCGACTCACCTGAACAATAGGGAACTGTATTATTCAAAACGCCTGGGTGGCCATTTCATTGTATTCTTAGATACAGCCAGAGGGCGGTTAACCAATGTGCAATGGGACTGGTTTGAAAAAGAGATTGACAACCTTTCAGAAACCTTGCACATCGTCATGCACCATCCGCCTGTGTATGCAGGCGTACCACATATGGATAATCGCCATGCCTTCATCGAGCAAGAGCGATTTATTGATTTAATGGAATGCCGTGATCATCCGATTCATATTTATTGTGGCCATTACCATACAGCGCGTTATTTACGAACGGGCAATATGCATATTCATATTGCGCCATCAACATTATTTCAAATTAATCCTTATCAACATGAATTTGCCATGGAATCGACTCAGGGTGGAATACAAATTATAGACCTTGACGAAGATCGGGTAGCTGCTAGCATTAGATGGCTTATTAATTTGGAGTCGTGATACATATAAAAACCATAAGTACTCCCGTCGGCGATATGCTAGTCGGTGTTCATGGGGATAAAATGTGTCTTCTGGAATTTCAGATTCCTGACCGATTAGATTTCCAGAAACAGCGAATCAACAAATATTTTGACGGACCAATTGAAGTCAAGGAACATCCTCTTTTTGAAATGATTGAGGAACAATTGCAAGCCTATTTCGATGGAGAATTAAAATCCTTTTCGATTCCCCTTGATCTGACAGGCGGAGATTTCCAATCCACAATCTGGAATTTGTTAACACAGATACCATATGGTAAGACTATTTCCTATGGTCAATTAGCCGTGATGGCGGGTGATCAAAAAAAAGTCAGGGCTGTTGGCCGAGCCAATGGTGAAAACCGCATAGCCATCGTTGTACCATGTCACCGAGTAATTGGGGCTGATGGCTCCCTTATCGGATATGGCGGAGAACTTTGGCGGAAGCAACTATTACTCGATCTGGAACGAAAATTTTCAGGACAGCCGGTTCAGGCAGTTTTTGATTTCTGACGATTCAATAATACTGTGCCACGAACGAGCAGCGCCAGAGAAAAGAGAAAGAGCGTGCCTACCTTATCTGTTTCCAACATGTCATTCATAAGCGAAATGATGAGCGTAATAGTCATGGATCCAAGCGCTGCTAATATTAATCGCTTTTCTATTTTATCCTTTAATCGGTGATATATCTTTTGGCCAAAAGCAAATGCTGCAAGGACTAATCCAATAAAAATAATCAATCCGGGAAAGCCTTGCTCCACCAGCAACATTAAATAATAATTATGGATACCCGATCGATCTTCATTGTCACTCACATAAGTCGTAAAAGACGTTACTGCAAAAGGGCGGTAAAATGCATAAAAGTTTGCCGGACCATAACCCAATAAAGGCCGTTCTTTCATCATTCGATATCCGGCAATCCATCTGTAAAACCGCTCCATCGTAGACAAATCTTCTAATCTGTAAGTGGCCGATAAAACATCATCAAAATTCTGATGTTGAATGGTGGTCTCGTAATTTGGGGCATATGCCAGGTAACCATATTTTCGAACCATCGATACACTCAACAAGATCGCAACGACCATTGCAACTAAGCTTGCGTGAATGACCAATTTCATTCTGACAATAACGTAGAATATCGGACAAAGAACGGAAGCTATAATCGCGGCACGCGTATAAGTGAAATATAAAGCGATAAGCAACACAAAAAATATACTTAGCAATAGTATCCGTCGATTCTGAAATTTTCTGGTTGTGGCCATCCAATAGAAATATGGTAAACTAATAGCCAGCAAGCAAGCATAGTTGACATGATTCCGATAAAATGGCCATAAAACAAAATTGATCGAATCATAGGTAAAGCTTTCTAATCCATGTCGGATAAGAATTACAAATACAGAAAACAACAATCCGGCAAAGAAATAGGTGAATAGTCGATTTACATCTCTGGCGGTTTTAATAAAATAAAGGGTCATAAAAAAAAGTGCGATCACATACCAGGAACGGGCTAAAAAATATTTAAACGATTGAAGTATATTCTGAGAAGTGACGGTTGTAATGAGCACCCAACCAAGCATTGAAAGCACCAAAATGGTTATTGGATGATATACATAAACTGCAGGTATTTTATTCCAATTAAAAATAAATATCAGCCCACCAATCAGGGTCAACAACCACATGAATTGTTCTGTAGGAAGATCTGTCCCCAAACCCATTGGTAAATATACTTCAGTCGATAACGGTATACATAAGAAAAGAAGCAAGTGAATTCTTCGAATATCACTGAGGAGTACACTTCCCAACAAAAACAAAACTATCGGAATAAAACTCAATATGGATTGCGTGGCGATAAAAGCCCAACATGATATAGCCACCAGGACAACATACAACTTAGGCATGATTCCTTGCGGCAATAATTTAGTTTCCCGAACCTCCAATACAGAATTCATTACTCTGTCATCGTTTGTTTATATCCCTCGGCTAAGATTAATCCGAGAATTGAGAAAATGAAAGCGGCAAGAACTGAACCCAACACCAAAATGGTTCGACGTGGTTTAAACTTTCTCGACGGTACTTCCGCCGGTTCAACCATGTGCAGTGCAGGTGTAGATGCATTTTTTGCAACCAATAACATATTTAAATGCACTTCGTCCCGGGCCATTTCCCCCCTTAGTGTATAATAACGGCCTTCCAGTGTCTGCAAAATCGGTTTGACTTGATTCAATTCCTGAATGCCCAGGCCTTTGGCATTTGTTGAATCCGGATCCTCTATTGCTTTTATTTGATTTTTAAGCCCAGTAATTCGAGCACGCATATTATTTAAAGTATCTCTTCGCGCACCTCTATTTGCCTTATGCCAATCATACCGCGCCTGCTCCGATTCAAGCCTATTTTTACTCTGGGTCACCAATTCAGATATTTGAGCTATTTGATTTTCTGAATCGTATAATTGATATAATCTCTGAAGCGAGTTGATGCTGTCATTCGTAATATTTATAGTATTCCTTGCATCATCTATTCTCTGTTCGAGTGATTTAATAAAATTATCCTGACTTGATTTGATAATGCCAGATACCAGTTCATTTAAAAACAAAGCAGCATCATTCGATATGGCAGCACTCATTTCCGGATTATTGTCTATAAAGGACAATTCTAACGCATCGAGGTCATTTTTTATCACTTCAAAGTTCTTATGAAATTTCTTGGCAAGTTTTTGACGACTAAGGCTCGACTCATTTTTGATATTATAATGTGTAAACAGGTCGTGCTTATCCAATAATTTGTCCAGCAAGAGGTTTGATTTACTCATTGCGATTAATCGGTCACGTTCATTATTGCCGCCATAATAGTAAGTGCGATCCGTAGTAGTCCCGAACATGACCTCAGGTCGGCTCAAATCATCACTGGCTGCATAAAAAGTAGTCGTTGCTTTATATTTATTTGGAAGCAACAGACTTATAATCACTGCACCAACAAATATCAGAGCGCAAAATTTGATTATACCTGCTTTCTTAGACAGCAATAGATTTATGATATCTTTTAGAGTTGATGTCGTCATTCTTTGAGTTATAATTGAGATCGCAAAATTAGAAATAATGGTGTAAGTCCATTTTGAGACTAACGACGTGTAATCCGGCCGGAAAGTTGGGCAATCTGATGTCTATTGACTACCACATACAACAAACCCAGAACGCCTGTTAGAGCAAAAAGCATCCACCACCCGGATATTGAATTCGGTCGATAGAAGAAAAACAAAAAAACAGCTGTAATCATGCCTCCAAAGGCCATTATTCGACCATAGATCATCCATTGTATACGAATCAAGTCTTTGTGATGGCACAAAAACAGGCAACCAATCGCAATATAGAATTGAGATACACAAGTTGCCCAGGAAGCTCCTTCAATACCAATCCGGGGAATCATGATCAGATTTGCACCAAAATTGAGTGCTATGCTAGTACCAAATAAGACCATAAGCGACGTGAATTTTTTGGATGAAGTCAGCAATGTACTTGTTACAAACAGACTACTTTTAAATATGAAAGCCAACATCAATATGGCAAGGGAGGCTATGGAGCCAGTAGTTGTTGAGTCATAGAGCAGGTTCATAATCTCAACACGGTACAGTACGAGCGGAAATGCAACGACTAAGGACATACCCACAATCATATTCAGACTACCATAGTATAAACTTTCACGTGCACTAATATTTTGCTCGAGTTCAGAAAACATGGGCAGAAGTAGTGTGGCAAAAAGAAAAGATATCATGGCTACGGCATCATACAAGCGATATGCACTAGCATATAAGCCGGCTTCTTCCAATCCATTGCTTAGCATCTTTTCTATCATGATGGCATCAAGTCTGGTATAGAGGAACATGAGGGCAATGAGGACGCCATATGGGAAAGCTCTTCGTAAAAGCGGCCGTAATTGACTAATCTGTGGCCTAATCCACTTGACCTTTTGCTGTAACATGATCATTCCTACACCGATTGCAGCCAGGAATGAAAAAGTCTGGACCAAGACAAATGTATAAATAGTGAATTCAGCGCGGGCAGGTCCATGCAACAGAATGAGTAATACGATAAGCATCAACAATTTGTCTACTATAGACAACATGCTATCACGGAAATAAAACCCAAGACCGGAAAGATTTGCTCGAACATACTGTAACGTACTAATCAAAAGTACATTCATGATGACCAGCAGAAATAATCGACTGTCCAGTTCCCAGTATCCAAGGAAATAGCCTGCTATGGCCATGAAAGCCAAAAAGACAAAGGCAAGTATCACCCGTAATGAAATGACATTTGATAACAACTGGCGAAAAACAGATCGGTCCTTAGGCAATTCACTGTAAGTCAGATTCTGTAAGCCCATATCACTTAGCAATTGGAATATATAAGCCAGGTTGAGAAAGGTGAAGTACATACCGTAGATATCGTTACCGACATGATTTTGTACCGGTATCTCCACAGCAAAAATATAAGCGGGTTTGATCAGGACATTGATGAAGACCAGCAGGATGATATTGATCAAAAAACTATTCCGCATGACTGGTATGAGTCGAAGAAATCTGAAGGAACAGAAAGCCGGCTATTCTCGGCATGAACACCTTATTTACGCGTGCGCGCATTAAGTGCCTCGCATCTTTAGGTGCCTTGCACCTAAAGATGCGAGGCGAAGCACATTTATAGGCAACGGGATTTTTTACGATCATCTTATTCAACCGGCACAGGTTTACGGTCACTGTCAATGGCAACAAAGGTAAAAACCCCATCTATAGCTTTGTATCGCTTATCTGAATACATCTCTTCGAGGAAGATCTCCACTTTTACCTTTAATGACGTAGTACCTACCTCCATCACGTTGGCTGTAAAATCGGCGATGGTTCCCGCCGGAATCGGATGATTGAAATCCACTCGGTCCGAAGATACCGTCACCATGCGCTTCTTCGTAAATCGGGTGGCACAGATAAACGCCACTTCATCCATTACCTTCAGCGCTTCTCCTCCATACAGTGTGTCGTAATGATTCGTGGTATTGGGGAAAACGGCTTTTGAAATGGTCGTTCGCGATCGTTCTATTTTTTCTTTTTGTAACATTTTTTCTTGTTAGATGGGTATAAAAGTAAGTTTCAAAACACTACTTTAAGAAAACCGGTACTTTTAGTGTCATTCATGACGCTTAGAATCGGCATCATGGATATTATAATACCTCTGCTATGACGCATCATCCAACTTCGGCAACGAACATGCCCGTATATGATTCACCCGGTACATGCCTGAAGACGGTATTTGGCTATCAGACATTTAAGCCGATGCAAGAGGTGGTAATCAATTCGATCCTTGCCGGTAATGACACACTGGTTATTTTACCTACCGGTGGTGGGAAGTCGCTATGCTACCAAATACCTGCGCTCTGTTCAGAAGGTATTACACTTGTTATATCACCTTTGATCGCATTAATGAACGATCAGGTTTTGGCATTACAACAGGCAGGTGTTTCGGCTGAAGCCATTCACAGCAACATTTCAGAATCAAATAAACGAGCCCTGTTTGACAAACTATCACGCAATCAAATCAAATTGCTTTACGTCAGTCCTGAAAAGGTGATGTCAGCTCAATTTTTGAATTTCATTTCGAATTTACCCGTAACCCATATCGCCATTGACGAAGCGCATTGTGTTTCAATATGGGGTAATGATTTTAGGCCAGAATACACGCGCCTGGCGGCCCTGCGTAAGACTTTCCCTAACACCACTTTTATGGCCCTGACGGCCACAGCAGATAAAGCTACGCAAGACGATATAATAAAACAACTTCGGCTCGACAATCCGGATCATCATGTTGGAAGTTTCGAGCGAGCAAATATTTTTATTGAAGCGCGTCAAGGTACCCGGAGAATTGATCAAATATTAGAATTTTTAGATGACCACCGGGATGAAGCCGGTATCATCTATTGCCTCAGTAGAAAAGGGACAGAAAGCGTAACGTCACGTCTTCTAATGAAAGGCTACAAAGCCGATTTTTATCATGCCGGTATGAATGCCGAATCCCGGACAACTGTGCAAGAGAAATTTCAGAATGATGAAATAAAAATTGTTTGCGCGACAATCGCCTTCGGCATGGGAATAGACAAATCCAATATTCGATGGATCATCCAATACAATATGCCGAAAAATGTCGAAAGATATTATCAGGAAATTGGACGTGCCGGTCGAGATGACCTACCAGCTGCTTCATTATTGTTTTATAGCTGGGGTGATTTGATGAAATTACAGCGCTTTATTGACGAAAGTGAAGCTGATGATTCATTTAAAAAAATCCAGTCGGCCAAACTGAGTCGTATGTGGGAGTTTGCCGGAACTGGAGATTGTCGGACGAATGTGATTTTAAATTATTTTGACGAATACAGACAACAAAGTTGCGGTCACTGTGATAATTGCTTACACCCCCCTACAAAAATCGACGGTACAATAATCGCCCAAAAGGCATTATCAGCCATTGTAAGATCTGGCGAAAAACTCGGTATGACTCTTCTTATAGATCTACTTCGGGGATCCCAGCGTAATGAAATTTTTAATCAGCGACTACATTTAATTAAAACTTATGGTGTCGGCAAGGATCTGACTTTTTTGGAATGGAAATCTTATCTCTCGCAATGTATTAATCAAGGTATAATTCGTGTCGATTACGTTGATCATTTTTCACTAAAAACCACACCTCTTTCACACGAAGTCCTACATGGGGCAAATCCTGTAGAACTCGTGCAGTTTGAGCTACAGGAAAAGAAAGAACGTGTGCGTTTAAAGAAGACAACAAAAACAGAAGATTTTCAACAGGAATTGATGGATCAGTTAAAGGCCTGGAGATTGGATAAAGCCAGGCGCCTCGGCACACCTGCTTATACTATACTCCATGACAGCAGTCTTCAGGAATTAGCTTCCGTCACACCATCGCTTAAAAGCGACTTGCACAGTGTACATGGATTTGGCAAAGTCAAAATTGAAAAATATGGAGATGAAATTCTCGCCGTCGTGCGTGATTATTTGGACAATCAAAAACACTTAAAAAAGGTCAAAGGACAAACCTATTACGAAACCTTTAAATTGTATCAGCAAGGGATGTCTATCCAGGATATCATCGAAAAAAGAGGGTTAAGCCTGGGCACAATCTATTCACATCTTGCTATTCTCTACGAACGAAATGAAGATGTAGACATCTCTGCATTCTTATCAAAGGAGAAACTTGAATTAATTAAAAATGCATGGGAAGCCTCCGGAAAGTCCGAAGATTTAAAAGAAGTTCGGAATAAATTACCACAAAATTTTCCATATCATGAAATACGTTTAGGCATGGCCTTATTAAAATAGTCTAGATCTATGTATATTTCAAATCAAGTTTAAATATCTAATCATAGATGAGCACAAAGAGGACAAGATGAACTTTGATGTTTTATTAACCCATCCATTGTATGCGGCATCTCAGCAAATATTGTTGTTTTGCAATCAATCCTCATACGATTTTAATCGACATACTTATCTTTTTGACTTGTTAATTAAGGATAATAAATTACAAAAAATATTAATTCCGGAACATGGTCTTTTTTCTGAATATCAAGACCAGGAAAATATTTCTGACTTGACTTATAAAGGCGTTCCATGTATTTCTCTATACAATAAAAACGAACGCATAACAAGTCCATCTCCAACACTTTTTGAAGGGGTAGATGCCATACTCATAGACATTCAAGATGTCGGTGTGCGCTATTTTACATACACCACACATATGTTCCTGATACTTGATGCTGTCAACAAACACGCTCCTCAAATACCCGTTTTGTTGGTTGACAGACCAAATCCAATTGGAAACAAGGTAGAAGGAACGATCATTCAGCCAAATTATACCTCATTCCTGGGTCATGCAGGCTTGATACACCGACATGGACTCAGTACCGGTGGATTATGTGATTGGTATCTCAGATACAAGAAATATTCTCTGAATTTCACAAAGGTGCCATGTCAAACATCGGTTCAACATTTTATACCTCCGTCGCCAAATCTTCCAACAATGACTTCATTGGATGTTTACCCCGGGCAGTGCTTGTGGGAAGCGACGACATTTAGTGAAGGTAGAGGCACAACTACGCCTTTTGAGCTCTTCGGGCATTCTGAGTTACATAGCGACCAAATCGAGACTATTGCACATATGTTCAATCAAAAATTCGAAGGGCAGGCACTCCTTCGTACGACTTCATTTATTCCTACTCACCATAAACAGCAGGCAAAACTTTGTCTTGGCTGGCAATTGTTTATTCGAGATCAGGCGTCCTTCCATTCAATTTTTGGCACTCTTTTTATTATGCGGTTGGTTCGAGAAATTATACCGGATTTAATTTTTTGGTTGACCGGAAAGTATGAATTTGACTCGGAATATTCGGCTGCTCAGCTCCTCCTCGGTGATGATGATATGATAAAGTTTGTCAATGGTGAAGTTTCTGAAGATCAGCTGAAGCGAAAAATGGAAACATCAGAATTAAAATGGATATCCGATAATGAATAGTCGATTCTTACGACTTCAGTACATGATTAAATTAGCGGGGCAATAACCTGACCCACTACACCAACCATCCATCCTGCCATTATTTCATTTAATGTATGTGCTTTGAGACTGAGTCTGCCGGAGCTAATTAATCCCGTATAGATCAACAATAAGATTGGTATAAGGATGAAATGAAATGTAATCACGTTATTCCCAAAAGAAAACGAAATCACATCAGCATTGCCCGTAAAATAAAAAACAAACATACCCATAACCAGGGCGGCTAAACCTGCTGCGTGTAGACTGACTTTATAAAATGAATTGATAAACAAACAGCAAAATAAACTTATTAAGACACCTAAAATGAATATGCCAAATGGCTCAGGCATCACATTCGATCGATTGACATTAAAATAAAATGCAGAGTACAAAACACAGGCTGCAAATATAGGACCTACCCGCTCTCGTCGATCTTCCATCTTAAATGAGCTTACCATTTTTAGCCCTTTCATCATGATTACCGCTAAGGCCGGAATAATGAATGTAGAAAACAACACAATCCATAAAAACGGTAAGTGTCCTTTCAAAGAAGCTGCACCAAACAAAAATGAGTTTGCTAATATCATCAAAATCAATCCATACGTCACCACTAACAGCGGATGACTCAGTAAGGAAAAAAATTGCCAGAAAGATTTCATTCGATCAAATTATAAAGCCGCGAAGATATTATTATTCAGGTTGTTGTGTCTTTACATAAAGATAATCGGATGATAACAGTTTGCCATACCGGCCAAAACCATTGTGGTGCACTTTCATGAGGAAATGCGAAAAAGGAATATCGATTGATCTACATGCCGATTGTTTCGAAGCCATTGGCTAATCACATGCGATTCAAACCCTTGTGTTCGAATTTTACGGGTCGAAGTGCCGGCGATCCACGGTTTACATCAATCGCAGCTAAATTTGAGTTCTCAGGCAATTTTTTCTCCATTAACATAATTGTAACTGTTTAAGTGTGCAAATTTGCGTCAAAATAGAGTTGTTACCACACATTCATCAATGATGGAGAGATTCTTCGCCATAGGACTATTTATCGTCTTTTCGACAATCGCATATTGTCAAGAAGCTCCAAATACCGAATACATTCGCATCAACGGCGAATGGGCACCCGTACTTATACAGGACGGTGACACATTGATATTGCTCGAACTTGATGAAATCACTTTTTCAGTTCCTCGATCATTCAAGGATAAGCAAGAGGAGGCAAAATATAACAAGTACAAACGCTATGCCGTGAAAGTATACCCTTATGCCGTGAAAGCCATCAAGATTTTTGCTGAAACAGACTATGTCACACGGAACATGAAAAAGCGCCAAAGAAAGAAACACGTCAAACGACTGCAAAAAGAGCTGAAAAGTGAGTTTGAAGAACCCCTAAGGCGATTGACAAAGACCCAGGGTTACATACTCACCAAGATGATTGAAAAAGAACGCAAAGATTCGATGTACAACCTGATAAAAGGCCTGAAAAGTGGATTAGCTGCAAGATATTGGCAAACGGTTGGAAAATTTTTCAATTATGACTTGAAACAGCAATATGCACGCGGTCAGGACCCCATATTGGACATGATCTTAGACGATCTGGACGTGTCGTACCAGTTACCAACCACCGAATAGCATTGGTTATTTAACACCGGAGTAATTCACGCTAAAACATTTGACTAATCATTATCTTCGTTAGATCATGTCCTCACTAAGAGAAAAATATGTGCATGCGACGAGAGCCCAGGGCATGCACGATATACCGCAAGCAAAAATTCGATGGCAAAGTCCATCAAATATTGCCCTGGTCAAATATTGGGGCAAACACGGTGATCAACTACCGATGAATCCATCGATTAGCCTTACGTTATCCCGCTGCTTTTCGGATACATTTATTCAATTCACTAAGAAATCAGGGCCTTCGGCCACTATCGATTTGTCTTTTACACTTGATCAAAGTCCTGCCCCACATTTCGAAACCAGAATAAAAAAATATCTTGAATCCGTTGTTGATCTCTGTCCTTTTTTAACCCAATATCAACTCGAGATTCAATCTTCGAATTCATTTCCACATTCAGCAGGAATCGCCTCCTCAGCTTCAGGTTTAAGTGCGTTGGCCTTGTGCCTCACAACCATGGAGGATACATTATACAGCAACCTGGATAATGACGAAGAATTTCGTCGGAAAGCATCATATCTCGCAAGATTAGGCAGTGGATCTGCTTCAAGGTCAATTTATAATCAATCCGCGTGGTGGGGGAAAACCGACTTGTTGGCCGGTTCTTCAGATCTATTTGCGGTGGGCTGCGCTGATCTTCTTCATCCTGTTTTTTCGGGATTTCAAAATACCATTCTTATCGTATCTGCAGAAAAAAAACCGGTTTCGAGCAGCCGTGGTCATCATCTCATGGAATTTCATCCTTATCGGGATGATCGCTATAGACAAGCGCAGCAACATCTGTCAGATATCAAATCAGCGTTACAAAAAGGAGACATCGAACATTTTGGAAAGATCTTAGAAAGTGAAGCTTTATCACTACATGCACTAATGATCTCTTCTTCACCCGGATATTTTTTAATCACGCAAAATACGATCGAGATCATCCGGACACTTCGCGCCTTTAGAGAAGAAGAAGGGATACCTTGTTTCTTTACTTTAGATGCGGGACCAAATATTCATCTGCTCTATCCACAAAGCGATAGCAAACGTGTAAAAGATTTTATTATAAACGAATTGGAACCAATGACTGAACGCGTTATTTACGATGAGATTGGTGACGGTCCCGTGCAATTTTCTTAAATCAATGCGTTCAGTTTATATTTCGAATTAGTAATTCTATATGTCTCTAATAAAACGAATTTTCTCTGCATCAGTATGTTTGTTATGCCTTTTCCAATTGCCATTTTGCAAAAAGGGCCATAGTCAATACAAGGAGATTGAATTACGCAATCCGGAATTTAAAAATAAACTTGAGCAAACACTGAGTTTTTCCGTTCCCCTAATTTCTGTCAACGAATTATCGGAAAGACATGAAAGTATATACCTGGTTGATACACGTAGTAAGGAAGAATATCAGGTTAGTCATATTCCAGGAGCCCATTATGGTGGATACAAAGACTTTAATCTGACTCAATATGAAGCATTACCCAAAGACACAATGCTTGTCTTTTATTGTTCTATAGGGTATCGAAGTGAAAAAATTTCTGAAAAAATGAAGAAAGCAGGATTCACCAATGTGTACAATTTGTACGGCAGCATTTTTGAATGGGTAAACGAAGGCAATTCTGTGGTTGGTATGGATGGCAACAAATCAGAAGAAGTCCACACCTATAATAAGCGATGGGGGCAATGGGTAGATGAAACCAAAATTAAAAAAGTCTACTAGTGGTCGACTCCAAGCCTCTATTAAACAGATCCATCCATTTTATTCTATTGGCATTGATCAGTGGTTTATTTTTCTATAAATACGGCAGTCGTGTTTCAACAATCACTGCGTTATTATTTATTCCATTTCTCGTCATCCTCTATATTTATACGATACGCTTATCGGGAAATATTGGTACAAAATCATTTTCACTCTGGATCTTGATTGTTTCCAATATCATTCTGATAGCCGGAAGTTTTATATTGTTCTCTTATGTCAATGTCCACGACCTACAAGTAGACCGTTGGAGCGTCATAACCCATTATTGGGATGCTTATCTGGCAGGTGAAAATCCATATTCCTCAACATCTCATATGGGGAACTACTATGGATCATATCCATTCTATTTTATTCTGGGTTTCCCATTTTATGTAATAGGGGAAATTGGTTGGATTCCAATAGTAAGTCTTGTCGTTTTTCAATTCATTGTCCATTTCAAATTTAAGGATCACACCAAAACACTGATGGCATTTGTTTTGGCTCTGGCTTGTCTTTGTCTTCCATATGAAATCATCACACGAAGTACGATTTTTGCAAACTCCGTTCTTGTACTATTAGCCATCCTCTTATTTCAACGTTATTGGTACCGTAAAGACAAGGTGAAGCTTGGATTATCGGCCTTCCTGGTAGGTTTACTTGTATGTACACGTCCCATCTTTGGGCTTGTATTTTTAATTGCCGGTATATTCCTGATGCGCAAACAATTTTCCTGGTCTAAAACAATATCAGCCGGTATTTTATCACTTGCAGGATTAGCGCTGCCATTCGTACACCTTTACGTTTTGTTCCCGACATCAATAATGGAATATAATCCGGTGGCTTTTATGACAAGCCACTTCGTACCCACCTGGTTTTATGGTATATATTTTTTACTGGCCCTGGCTCTTGGATTTATGGTCAAGCGAAAAGAACAAATTATTCCCATGGCGGCCATATTCCTTTTTCTGGTCGTTCTTGGTTATGCCGTACGATACATCATCACCATAGGAGTTCATGAGGCGATTTTTGACCATCACATAGACATATCCTATTTCTTTATGGCCGTACCATTTTTGATTTATTGGCTAGTTGAGGTTAGCGATACGCTTGAGAAAGAGATAGGTTCAGCATAGAAAAGCAGACCTTGTTGCATCATCTGTACTATGCCCTACCGGTCAGTCAGGCGATACACAAACTTAAGTGCACTCCAATACGCATTAACCGAAGCCACCTTAACATCGACCAGTCCATTCGCCAGGCCATAAACGCGAATTATATCTCGATTAATATCTTTTGATTTACCACCTTTCGGCCAACTTATCCAAAGCATTCCATCCTTTTTCAAACATTCCTTCGCATCATAATAAAACTTCGATAATTCGTCTTTGCTATTTATAAAAAGATGAGCGAATGCTAGTTTTTCCGGAGGCCTGTTTTTAAGTATCGTTATATTTTCGGGAAAAGACTCAAAAAGTTGGAGATAATCATCTGCATAATTAATTACAAGTATGCTTTGATCTGACTTGATTCCTAATTTCTTATATAACGGAGTCATTCAGATGAACTTTGAGTCTGTAACATTGAATACATACTATGCCATGCTTTTCTTGGCACGTTTCACTTGCTTGAGGAAATCCTTATAAGGTGTTTGATCCTCCTTGGCCTTCTTGGCTATTTTCTTTGCCTTTTTTCCTAGTTCGCTGGCCTGATCAAATTCTTTATCATTCAAATGATATTGTGCAATTTTCAACCAGGACGCCGCCGTATTTGATTCATTCGCGATGCGCTCATACCATGTTCTCACAAACGTCACAACTTCCGAGGTGGTCAGGTGCTTTTCAAATAGTGGAAGATCTCGGATGATGCCTTCCTCATCATCTTGCGCATACGACTTGTAATAATAATAGGCCGTCTCGGTATATTTTTTCTCGTCATTCGCGTCCATAAAATAATCCAGCTTATACTCCGTAATCATCAGATCTGCTACACCCGGGTAGGCCACATGATAAATCTCTTCCCGACGTTCCAGAGACAGCGGTTGCCCATTATTATTCATGGCAGCAGCAATGAATTCTTTAAATTTTTTATTAAAGGCATCAGCTCCAACTATTTCACCATAAGCCACTTTATTTTGAGACATATGTTTGAACATCTCCGAATCAAAATCGTCAACAAAGTCAAAAATATACTTCAGATTATTAGCCTTTGTCCAATCTGTTTGTGTATCGAGATACATTGGAATTAAATTTCGATATTTTTCGTCGTTTTTATTTAATCTATAATATGTTAAATGATAAAGAAAATCCGGAATTCTGTCTCCATCATTATATCTGTCATTCAAGGCCCGTTCAAGACGATAGAGCTCCAGGGCTTTATTTCCCTCCTGCACCAGTTTTTCGATATTTTGATAGCCGATAGACTTGTGGACAAGCGTTCCATCCCAGGTTAGATAAAGAAATGCCGGATAAGATTTGATATCATATCGAGAAAGGAATAAAGGGCCTATACCCTTTTCCATATCCATCTTTAAATTAATAAAATTGGTGTTATGCAAATCTCCCCCTAACTCATGGGTGAAGACATATTCATCCATCACCTTACAAGGCGCACACCAGGTAGTATAGGCATCAAGAAAAATAAGTTTGTTTTCAACTTTTGCCTGGGCAACTGCCTCTTCCCAATTCTCTGCTTGAAAATATATACCCTGTGCCCCGGCTATTTGACAAAGAAATAACAGGACGCCTACGATTCTACTCACCATACTTATTTAGACTTCAGCTTTTGTAAATGTTCCAGGTATATCTGGTATTCTCTTGTTTCGGGATTTGTTTTTTCAATGCATTTATCCAGACTCTTTATAGCCTGATTGACTTTTTCAAGTTTCACTTGTGTCATAGCCAACAAATAATAACCCGCAGCACTATCTTCTTTCGTCGCTACAGATTTAGCCATTTTTTCAGCAGCTTTAATCACCTTTTCATCTTCATGAAATTTATTTAAAGCGCTATTAATGATCTCTTTTTGTTTTGCAACATCAAAATCGCCACTTTTCATACTTGAAAGAAATAATTCTGAATCTTTAGTCGATGTAGCGTAAGTCAAATTGGAGGACATCTTGTAATTTTGAGATCGTTTCGGATAAAGCTGTTGGTATTTATCTTGTGCTTCCTTTAACAGGTCGGGTGAATCAAATTCGATCGCATTTGATACGGTTTTATTTGCTGCCTTTTCGACCCGTGTATGAATAAAGTCAGCGGCATAATAGTTTTTAAAATCCTTTGTGTGTTTGGCAAATTCATCAAATACGCGAGAATCCATTTGTGTTAAGGCTTCAAACAAAAACATCAGATTTTCTTTTGAACTCATATCATCCTGCGTGCGTAGATATTCATTCGCATATTTTAAGCTGGATTTTCCTGATTTATTTAATGTTTTCACCAAATTGTACATCGTCTCATAACTTCGATCACCTGCCTCATATTTTTCCATATAGTCTTGTGACAAATCAAATTTTCCACTTGCCTTGGCTCCGATAGCGATGAGTGCTTCAGCGGTGCGGGGGGCTCCTTTCGTCGACTGAACCAGTTTTCCATCAGGAGAAATAAAGAACAATGTTGGATAAGCTGACATGGGGTATTTCCTTCGAAATTTGCGGCCTTCCCCTTTCTCCATATCCATTTTGACATTGATGAAGTTCTTATTGAAATAATCACCCACTGATTTTTGAGGAAAAATTTTCTTTGCGAGCATCTTACAAGGCCCACACCAAGTAGCATAACCATCTACAAAAATTAATTTTTGCGCTTTCTGGGCCTCCTGTAGGGCTTCATCCCACGATCCGTGATGAAAATCAATGCCCTGCCCTTGCAATGGAAGAACAAAAGGCAAGAAAAACACCAAGACTAACAGTTTTTGTACCATTTTTATAAAGAATTTTGTGATGCCCGGCCCGTTTTTGATAACACGATCGGACCTTTTCTAAACGCAAAAATGGTGAATAAGATTTTAATTGCCTAATTGACATGTTATCAGTATGATATACATGTTATAAATAACTCATCTGTATGAATGAATTGAAATCTGACTTTCTAAAATATGTCGCACAGACTAGTGTAGCACCTTTGTGCTTCCAGCCGTCAAGTAGTGAAGGGGTATACATCACAAGTCAAGACGGCCGCCGATATATTGATGTTATTTCCGGAATCAGTGTGAGTAATCTGGGACATGGGCAATTGAAGATCCGAGAGGCTATCAAAAATCAAACTGATTTGTACATACATAGTATGGTCTATGGCGAGCACATCCAAAGTCCGCAAGTTCAATTTGCCAAACGGCTTGTTGACAGCTTACCGGATGGATTGGAGCAGGTCTATTTTGTCAATTCCGGTTCTGAAGCCATCGAAGGGGCCATGAAACTTGCTAAAAGGGTGACAGGACGGCATCGAATAGTCGCACTTCGTGGTGGTTATCATGGGAATACGCATGCGGCCCTTTCATTAATGGACAATCCTTATTACACGCAGGCTTATCGACCATTTGTCCCGGGTGTTCGGTTTATTGAGCCGGGTAATTTGGATGAATTATTCCTGATCAACGGTGAAACGGCTTGCGTCGTGTTAGAAACAATTCAGGGTGCAGTGGGCTATCGTGTTCCGGATAAGTCTTATCTACAGGCGGTGCGGAATAGGTGCACAGAGCAAGGAGTCCTACTGATTCTGGATGAAATTCAAGCTGGATTAGGCCGCAGTGGAAGATTGTGGGGCTTCCAACACATGGAAATAGTACCCGATATCCTCTGTCTTGCCAAATCTCTTGGAGGGGGCCTTCCACTAGGCGCATTTATTAGTTCACGTGAACGGATGTCCCTCTTGACCCAGGATCCTGTCCTAGGACACATTACAACCTTTGGAGGTCATCCTGTTTGCTGTGCTGCCGGGCTGGCTGCATTTGATTTGTTGACTGAGGGTCGATTATGGGAGAACGCTGAAGAAAAGGGCCAATTGTTTCGGAGACTTTTAGCACATCCATCCATAAGTCACATCTCAGGTATAGGCTTGATGCTTGCCGTGAATCTCAACGATGAGGGCCTGGTTTTTCCACTGATTGATAAATGTCTGGAATTGGGCTTGCTAACCGATGGCTTTCTTCACAACTTATCTGCTATTCGTATAGCACCCCCATTAATTATCAGTGACAGTGAAATAAAGGAAAGTTGTGATATAATTCTCGAAGCCCTTAACTCCCTTTAGGTTTGAAGTCGTTTGATGTACCGCTTCTCAAGCATTCGGTGACCAAACAAAAAACCCCGCTAACATACTGATAGCGAGGTCGAACACACTATGAGAACACCCTAAGTCTTTATAATCAACTGGTGATTTTGATCTCAAATTCACTACTAAGATAAGCATTGTTTAAGAAATATGGAATAATAATTGCTAAAGATTAAACAAGACCAAATATAAAAATAGAGTTTGCAGGTATTCTAATTGTTATGATTGTATTTGACTCATTCTCCAACATATATTTTATTCAGCAATTCTGTCAATTGCCGCAAAGGCCACATCTGAGAAGTTTGGTGGCGAACGGGTAAAATTATCTTCTGTCGAATCCACGTCTTTTATCCTTTTCAAAATGGACCTTCATTCACATTTCTACCTATATTTGCGCACGCCCAGACTCAAGCATACACGTTTTTTTCGGGTGATTAGCTCAGTTGGTTTAGAGCGCTGCCTTGACAGGGCAGAGGTCACTGGTTCGAATCCAGTATCACCCACTTCCAAAACAAATTCTTTGATATTTATCAGCTCTCTCTTCGAATTGATAAACCAGTGACCTCTGCGCAAACGCTCCGAAACTTTGGTTTCGGTTCAGTCACTTCGAATTGACTTCTTGTCAATTCGATTTCGACGCAGTCGAAACCTTTCTTTCATCGGACAAGGACAATTTCATCTTGCTCTATACTCCATATTTCTTTTCTAAATAATTTATACTCTTTGTACAAATCTCTTGGATACACACCCTTGTTGATCTCAAAATGACGGAAAACGCCAAGCTTATTTGTTTCTTCAATATAATTAAAGGTTATTTTATATCGTCCAAACTTTCGAACTATCTCCCGATCTTCTAAAGTTGATTCAATAGTATAATTCTCAGGTAGATCGAATTCAACATATGTGTTGAACTGATAGGAGTTGGATAAATTGAACGAAAATTGCACGGAGTCAGGCAGTCCTATTTCCCCAAATTCATGATACACTGCAGGAGTAAAAAAAATTCTTCTTCCACTTATTGTTGAAAAATTTTTTGAAATTAACGCTGTTGTTAAAATCACTTTATAATCCCAATCACCAATCTCCTCCACTTCAAGACTGTGTGAGTCGATATTGAACTGAGCAAACACAACATGATCGGATATCCACTTTCGTTGCTCAGTCTCGGGCCATTTTATTAGGGTAAAGATTTCGGCTTTTGACCCATACAATTCAGTATGACTTTGCAATTTCATCTTGCCACCTTGATCAATTGAAATAAAAACAGAATCAACCTGTACATTCTCAATTGCGTCGAATTGATCTGTACGAAATAAGCGGCTTTTATTTTTTCCAACAGCTAGAGCAAATCGATTATCAGTCCCGCTTCCTTTGAATCCACACGGGCTACTTTGAGACGTACATTCAAGTAGAATAGTGTCATTTTCGACTGGGACAAGGAGTACGACATGATTAAATGAATTCGATGGAAAATCCTTTTTTACATAGTCGTTATCATATCTTCCAGAAAATATCACGGTATAATAAGAAGTAATTCCTATCTCAGACAGAAGGGCTTGGGTATAATTAGATAATGCTTTACAATCGCCATACTGATTCTCGTGGACAGATGTCGCTGAATAAGGCTTCCAGCCCCCTATTCCTAGCTGCACACTAACATATCGAACACGCTCTTGCAAATAGCCATACACTGCTTTGATCTTTTCTGATTGAGTCATGTCTTGGCTAATAAACTCGTGTAATTCTTCTTTAGCCGCAGCTGGTAGGCTTCGAGTATCTTCAGATAATGCATATAACCAGGAACCAAAGTCCTGCCAGGTAGCAAATCCCCCTTTAATTCCTCCAAACTCAAAATGCAAAGGCACCCATCTAACTTCTGGAAGCACTGAGGTCAACTCGCTATCATATACAGATAGGTTCTGTACCGATGCAACATTTCTTAAGGACCATTTATAATGTTTTTGATCTTGAATCGAATTGACTGATGGATCTCCAATTAAATTCGACCGATATTGAATATCCATATCCTTGAAACATTTAATGCTTAGAGATCCCGATTTAAGATTTACATTTTCACCATTTATTGGTCTCCAGGTTGGAATCGCCATTAATTGATTGATTTCAACCTCAGCTTCTACAGTAAATGAGTAAGGTGGTTTAATTTCATTGATATGGTAATACAATACCCTACTGTCTGAGTATATTGTCGAATTACCTACCGCTGCTTGATCTATAAAATCCTTTTTCTTGACTCTCTTGATAATTTTCTCTTCTGAATCCTTTATGGTCAGTACCAGTGACTTGATTCGTGTGAAGTTGTCATATCCAAAAACAGTATAAGAAATTTGGTCAAATCCCTCTTCTGACAGAACTTCCACATCTCGATATTCTTTGCGAATAGCACGAACCGGGCTAACCAACACTATTTCAGTATCATATTTTCTTATGATCACATGAACAGGATCAACTTGATTATGAACACCAGCTGCACCTCCAATAGACATGAACGGTAAAAAGTACCAGATAAGTAGAAACGGCCACGCAAAGGCAAATAAATTATTCATCCTTTTTGAAGACAATCTTCTCATTTAATGTTGATTCTACTTCATTGATAAAGACTCGAATATCCTGATATTTCTCCGGTAAATAAATATTTCGATTAACCTTAAATCGTAAATTTATATTTACCTTTTGTGGATCAGATTTAACAATAAATGAAAATTTCATTCCGTCATCATCCAGAGCGTACTTTTTTGATTCAGGCATGGATTCTAGTCGATATCCCACTGGAATACTCATTGTAACAATATTCGTCAGATTAATTTTGTATGGAAAGTCTATTGGCGTCTTCCGATCTTCTCCCCTGAAAATATCGTAGTCCAGCATTCCAAAATAGTCCGGAGTGAAATATATAATTTCACTCTCCTTAACGTCATCCATGTCGCAATTGAACGATATATTGGATACACCTGAGGTGTTATCATTATGATAATCAGATATGTTTCGGTCTTTACTTTCCAGTAGCCATAATTTAAATTTTTCGGCTTCATAGTTATCTTCTTCGGAAATTCGATGAATTCCAAGATAATTACTCCGGATCGTAATTTCACTCCTAGTTGGACTTCCCGGTTTGATATTACAGATCGTATTAACCATAAATTTAGCCTGAGCCATATCCGATAAATTAATTTTCCGTCCATTTCCTTCAGAAACAACCCAACCTAGTCCATTAAATACCCTCGCTTCAGGTTTCCCATCAGCTAATTGGCTAGCCGCATCAAAAATGTAAGATTTTCCATTTTCCAAGGTGACTAATGTGACCAAATGATTAAAATCACTAAAATCAGGATCAAAAGGATGTGGTCGAATATAGTCACGCGTACCCAATATCAGAGCCTCAGCCTGGTACCCAGCGCTGATCATTATCAACGTTTGTAGCATATTGATGGCACTTGAATTTGACGGTTGACCACTAAGTGTTGCTTTTGCAGATTGATTTGGATAAAAGTATTCATAGTCGTCATTAAGTGTATTGGATTTTATATAAGTGGAAATATTTCTTAAATCCTGGAGCTTATCATTGGATCGTGTGATTTTAAGTAACGCCCCCTCCAAAAATTTCTGTCGTTGGGAAAGTGCTTTGAATCGATCTCCTTCCAGTAAAGTCTTATTGAATTCCGAATAGTCCCCTGCAATCATTTCTATTGGTCTTCCTGTAATTTGAAGACTTCGCACAACAAATCTTGCTTTCGTTGTGTAGTTATGGATAGATGTAGCATACTTTTCTTTTCTCAAAGAAGGAATATTTTCACCTTTAAAAAGGTGAACATTATATAGAAATAACTCCTCGTTTAATGACGTCCTCTTGTGTGTAATGGATTCAGTACTATGACCTACAACATTTACTGTACAATCATAAAAGTCAGGAATTCGAGCTTCGTATGTAGCATTTAATACCGGAATGTTTCGTTGAAAGACCCAGGTTTTTAGTGCGCTCAAGTACGGGGTGACTAATTTGTATTTGTACTCCAAAATAACGCCTTCATCGACCTTGGGAAAAGAAAATTTTATTGAAGAATAATAGTCATTGTCTTTTTGTTTAAAAATATTTGATTTTTCCACTTTTACAACTTCTATATCTTTTCCTGTTCCGGGAATAATTGTATGAGCCTTGACTCCTGAAATGCTCGCCCGGTTATCATCTCCAGTATAATACGGAATCTCAATGTCAGCCTGGCCAAATTCTGATTGATTCAATATTTTCAGCCGAATATGTCGTTCCATATTAAGTTGAAACTGACCACTTGCAGAAACATCAAACCAAAGTGAGCCGCCATCGTACAAAACAACAGCTCCAGCTTCAGGATCAAAAGAACATTGTTCCAGGTTTAAATGCTCATCCAATATTTTTCCAAATTTGATTTTCTTTTGACCAAATGAAGAAAAATAAAACGTCAAAATAATTGTTGTTAGCACTAAAGTGACAAGTCTCATAATGTGTGTTTAATTGATGTGATTTTTTTGAAGTACATCAGCTAAAGGTGTGTCCTTTGATTTATGCACACACTGAATACCAAGAGCCAATGCCGCTTGAATATTTAGTAGATGGTCATCAATGAATAAGGTTTCTTCAGGTTTAATATTTTCATTTTTCAGGATTGCCTGAAACCCTTTTTTATTGGGTTTTCGAATTCCCAAATTGTGTGAGTAATATGCCTTTTTGAATAACGAAGGCTCCCAATCATCCATAGCATATTCCATTTTTAGATAGTTCTTTACCCATTCAATGTGCAGCTCATTCGTGTTGGAATAAACAAATAAATCATATCGTTTTCTTAATTTATACAATAGTAATAGTATCTCCGGCGCTATACCGATAAGAATGGCATTCCATGCTTCTATAATATCCTTACTTGATGCCCCGGAGATTTGACTCCTCCAGTACTGAATAAACTCCTCTGAAGTTATTCGACCGACTTCAAATTCTTCAAATACAGGTAGAGTGGGATCCAATGAAAGATGGAATTCCTTTTGCCCAAGGTTTTTAAAGGCTTGTATGGAGCGTTCAAAATCAATGTCGATCACGACATGACCCAAATCAAATAGAATGTTCTTGATCACCCAATCTGCGTTTACCTAAAGTTACACAAAAGACACCAATAGGTATAGGAATATATGTCGTATTACCCTTCGAAACTCAAAATCCGAATTTCAACACGCTGATTGCGCTGACGACCCCATTTTGTATTGTTTGAAGCCAGGGGCTTGTGTTTACCATAACCTTTGAATTTGACCTGATTTTCGGCTATTCCTCTGGTTTGAAGGTAGTCTGCTACCGACTTTGCCGGGCTGTCGAAAGTGAGTTGCAATATTCCTCTGAAGGCATGCCATTCGTATGACCTCCGATTTCGACAATGATGTCTCTGTTCTGTGATAAAAAGTAGGCAATCTCTTCAAGAACTTGATAAGATGTGGTATCAATGGCAGCTGTATCCGCTTCGAAATAAAGATTCTCAATGCGTATCGTTTGGCCTTTTTTGAGTTTTCTTCGATCGAGGGTCTTTAAGACGCGATCCTGGGGTCGTTGAGGCACGGAGCTAGTCTCCACAGGATCTTCTGTTACTTCGGGTTCAGCTTTTTGTATAACTACTTTTTGAGGATTGGTTGACTGTTTAGGCCGCACTTCAGGCATCTGCTCTTCTTCATCAACCATGGCCAAAAGTGGTTCATCTCCCGGACAGGGGATTTGAATAATGGGCGATGATTGATCCAACAGGACATTCCCATTGTAAACGATCAGCGTGGGTGTTTTATAAAATGCTTCCAACATTATATAGGCATAACTCCCCTGGGGATGAAATTCGAAATCGAACTTTATCCATTCTTTGTTATCAATCGTCTCGGATTCAGCTAATAATTCACTCCGATCACAGTATTCATTTCCACCCCAAATGCGGAGAACCGCCGGTTTGATATAGTTTGCCAGCTGTCTTGTTTTGTGTGATTGGCTTATATAATGGTCTGAAGAAGTCAGGTAGATACTAAAGCTGTAACAATTTCCATTTTGGAGTGGTTGATTTAACCGTTGACAAACGCGCTCATACGTATCGTTGTCGCGCACCACCATACCTAAGTAAGTCTCGCCATCTTCAGCAGGAATCAATTGACCCCAGGCGGCTACCTGGTTTGATTTAAAGGGTTGCACATCAGGAGCAGTTTCACCCGGGAATCCACAATCGATCCAACCCCTCACGCCCTGTGAGTGACCTGGAATGTCTTCGAATGACCCATTTCTCAGATGAATTGTATCCATATCCATCTGTCCCTCCATCATGAAAGTCAGGCATAATCCGATGATCAAAAATGACAGCTTTAGCCACATAACAACGAAATAACGATGATTTTGAGCTTTTAGTTTGAATCTCAGGTGACGTCCGTCGAAAAGTTAAAATATTTAATCGAAACTCACAAAATAGGCTTCAAAATCGTACTTATAGAAATAACATTTCACTCATGAAGGTTTCATTCATACAGTTTTTCACATTTCTTCTCCTTATCGTCTCAAGTTGTCAGGACGATGATAACGCAACGCCGACACCACAACCCGAACCGCCGGGTCCTATAAATCTCATGAGCCTTCAGAAAGGACAACACGCTACATATGTCCGGCTTGATGGAATTTGCGGGTTTGCCGACCTCTATGAATATACCCGGGATACCCTCAATGTCCACATTACTGGGGAAGATGGTGATTTGACATTTGAAGAGACTTTTACCAAAGGATCGCCACTCTATGAGCTAAATCCTGACACTGTTTCTTATCCGGTAATCATTGAGGATGGATTTATTCTTTTGCCTGAACGTAGCCAGTCAACTCTATTTTTCTTCTATGGAAATGATACAATTTTCACCTCTCCGAACCACGATGTTGAATTAATACAGGAAGGTTGTCGGCAAATGATTGACGGGCAAGTATTTGGCGGAGATTTTATCGGTCATCTTCCTTCTTTTGAAATGCATGACATTTTCTTACAGGATCAAACTGTTGTTTCCTGTGTTCCCTTGATCATTGATTTGGAAGCATTTTTGTGCTATAACGATGGCCAAATAAATCTAAGCTATACATTGGATTCAGGATTTCCAGGCATAACATTCAGAGGGTGGAAGCTTTTGGACTAAATCTTGAGTTAAGGAATATTGAATTGATACTAAAACATATTTATCCTATGAAATACGCACTATTATTTCTCTTATTATTTTCTCTCTTGTCTATATCGTGTACGCATGATGATGACTCCGAGGATCAATTAAATATCCCTGAATGCCTGAGTTTGAAGATTGACGAAATTAAAAGCGAAGCAGTTTGGTCTCCTCCGGCTAAAATATTCAGCTATCAATATAATGGGCAATTGGTTTATTATTTGACCGCCCATTGTTGTGATATTCCCAGTGAGGTTTATGATCACGCCTGTAATTACATATGCGGGCCTGATGGCGGAATTGCCGGTCCGGTGGACACAATCTGTCTAGACTTTCACAGTACAAAATCAGATGAGATTCTCCTCTGGGAAGACGACCGGTGACCCGTATTTGTGCTTTCGTTTTATCATTCAACTTTAGCCGTTAACTTAATATCTGTGATTTAGGTGCCTTGCATCTATAAGTGCAAGACATTCATCGCGAATCATGATCGTGTTATAAACCTCTGTTGAATTCCTCTCAGTCCCTTAACTTTGCCGGCTATTTAATCGGAGGAGTAAGATGACATACAGAACATTAGATAAATTGAATCTGCCTAACCTGGACAAGGAAATACTCAGCTATTGGGAAGATAACGACATTTTTGCCAAGAGTGTAACACAGCGTCCTGATGACAACACCTTTGTCTTCTATGAAGGACCACCATCGGCCAATGGGCTGCCGGGAATTCATCACGTCATGGCCAGAACAGTAAAAGACCTGTTCTGCCGCTTTCAAACACTGAAAGGAAAGCGAGTTGAACGAAAAGGTGGCTGGGATACCCATGGTTTACCGATTGAAATTAATGTCGAAAAAGAACTGGGCATCACCAAAGAAGATATCGGGACCTCCATTACTGTAGAAGATTACAATCTCAAGTGTCGCGAAACCGTTATGCGATTCAAGGATCAATGGGATTCGATAACCCGAAAAATGGGCTATTGGGTGGACCTCGAAAATCCTTATGTTACATTCGACAATGATTACATCGAATCGGTATGGTATATTTTACAAACCCTGTATAAAAAGGACTATTTATACAAAGGGTATACGATACAACCATATTCCCCGGCGGCTGGCACCGGATTAAGTACGCACGAATTAAATCTCCCAGGCTGCTATCGAGACGTCAAAGATTTGTCCATGACGGCGCAATTCAAAGTCGTTAATGACGATGTATCCAATTGGTTATTCGATGGGCACAATAACGATGTCTACTTATTGGCCTGGACGACAACACCCTGGACCCTTCCGGGAAACTGTGCTATCGCAATTGGAAAGAAAATCGACTATGCACTTGTCGAGACATTTAATGCTTACACAAAACTTCCTGTCACCGTTGTGCTTGCTAAAGATTTAATTCCAAAATATTTTAATGAAAAGGCAACTGATCTTGCAATAGAGGATTTTGATCCTGCTGGAAAATTAATTCCATATAAATTAATTAAGGAATTCAAGGGAAGCGATTTAATTGATATTCATTACGAACAATTACTTCCTTATGTACAACCGGTGGAAGGAGATGCATTTCGTGTCATACCGGGTGACTTTGTATCAACAGAAGACGGTTCAGGATTGGTTCACACCGCATCAGTTTTTGGAGCGGATGATTATCGTGTCTGCCAGGAAAATAATGTGCCTTCTATATTGGTGCAACGTGGTAAAGAATGGCTGCCGGTTGTTGACAAGCAAGGGAAATTTGTAGATGAAATCACAGATTTTGCGGGCCAATATGTTCGCGCAGAATTCTATGATGACAACATACGCGGTCAAGCGGATTTTGAATCTACTGATCTACAGATTGCAGTTAAACTTAAAAAAGAAAATAAAGCCTTTAAGGTTGAAAAGTACGAACATAGTTATCCCCATTGCTGGCGTACAGATAAACCCATTTTATATTATCCCCTGGATAGTTGGTTTGTCCGGGCTTCGAAGGCCCGCGATCGAATGGCAGAATTAAATAAAACGATTAATTGGAAGCCCGCTCATACCGGAACAAAACGGTTTCAATTATGGCTGGAAAATTTACAGGATTGGAATTTATCGCGATCACGTTTTTGGGGAATTCCATTACCCATCTGGCGAACTGAAGATAAAGAAGAAGAACAATGTATAGGTTCTGTAGAAGAATTGAAAAATGAAATAAATAAAGCGAACCAGGCATTCGATTTACAACAAGATGTACCGGGTGATTTACATAAACCATATATTGATAAGTTGGTTTTGGTATCACCTACAGGTAAAGAAATGAGGCGTGAAAATGATCTCATCGACGTGTGGTTTGATTCCGGATCCATGCCGTATGCACAATGGCATTATCCATTTGAAAACAAGGATCAATTTGCACGGAATTTTCCGGCAGATTTTATTGCAGAAGGAGTCGATCAAACCCGGGGTTGGTTTTATTCATTGCACGCTATTGCTACATTGACTCAGGATAGTGTGGCCTTTAAAAATGTGGTATCCAACGGACTCGTACTGGATAAAAACGGACAGAAAATGTCTAAATCCAAGGGTAATGGCGTCGATCCATTCCAAATATTGGAGAAATACGGGGTTGATTCCACGCGATGGTACATGATGACCAATGCGAATCCCTGGGATAATTTAAAATTTGACGAAGCGGGAATAGAAGAAGTAAGACGTAAGTTTTTCGGAACTCTTTATAATACCTATTCTTTCTTTTCGCTCTATGCCAATATCGATGGCTTTAGTTTTAAAGAAGATGCCTTACCACTTGACCAACGCCCGGAAATTGATCGATGGATTATATCGCAATTACATTCTTTGATCCACCAGGTCGATGCAGATTATTCAAATTATGAACCAACTTCTGCCGGTCGAAAAATTCAACAGTTTACTGAAGATTATTTAAGTAATTGGTATGTCCGACTCTGTCGACGTCGCTTTTGGAAAGGGGATTACACCGCTGATAAAATTGCCGCTTATCAGACCTTGTATGAATGTCTGACTACCTTATCCAAATTAGTATCTCCGATATCTCCATTTTTCTCGGATTGGTTGTATCAGAGTTTGAATGGTGGTACTAATTTGGAATCGCATGAATCCGTGCACTTAACATCATTTCCTGAAGTAAATGCCAATTTCATCGATACTGATTTAGAAGAGCGTATGCAATATGCGCAACGCATTTCATCCCTAGTTTTATCCTTGCGTAAAAAACATAAGTTACGCGTGCGACAACCATTGAAAAAAATAATATTACCTGTCCTCGATGATTCTTTTGAAACACAAGTCAAAGCGGTCGAGTCCTTAATTTTATCTGAGGTGAATGTCAAGGAATTGGAAATTCTACAAGACACCACAGGTATGTTCAAGAAGAAAGCGCGACCTAATTTTAAAACACTGGGACGACGACTTGGAAGAGACATGAAAGCGGCTCAGGGAATTATTTCAGCAATGAGTAATGAGGATATTACAAATCTGGAATCCACGGGCACATATTCATTACAAATTGAAGATCGCAGCTACGATCTCAGTGTAGAAGACTTCGACATTTCGACTGATGACATACCCGGTTGGGAAGTCGCCGGAGATGGATCACTTATTGTTGCCCTCGATACACAATTGAGTGATGATTTAGTAGCTGAAGGTATGGCGCGTGAGTTGGTCAATCGTATTCAGAATATTCGCAAGAACTCCGGATTCGACATCACCGATCGTATTCAAGTTGAGATCGAGGATCATGAGGCTATCCGGTCAGCCACCGATCAGTTTTCTGATTACATTAAACAAGAAGTATTGGCTGATAACATACGTTTAACCGAGAGCTATTCCAATGGCGAATCCGTGGACTTGCCGGGCGAAGTACAAGTCCGAATAGGCCTGGAACGTATTTAATAGCGATCCATCATTGAGGTTTATTATTGGCTACCCTTCAACCGAAAACTCAATCGGTGATGTGGCGTGACATCCATTCGCAATATGGCTTCACGATGTTGTATCGTCGGGTATCCTTTATTCGTGTTCCAACCATATCCCGGATATTTCTCATGGAGTTTTTTCATGAGTGTATCCCGGTGATGTTTAGCCAGAATTGAAGCTGCAGCAATGGAATAGAACTTTCCGTCACCCTTAACAATACAGGTATGATCAATTTCGGGATATGGGTTGAAGCGATTTCCATCGACTAATATATGGCGCGGTCGGATGCCCAATTGATTTAGGGCGAGGTGCATGGCATGAAAAGAAGCCTGTAGAATATTTATTTTATCAATGACGTCCGGCTGGACAACTCCAATACCACAGGCCTTTGAATTTTCTTGGATCCATTGAAATAATTCCGCGCGTTTCGCGGCACTTAGTTTCTTAGAATCCTGGATTTCGGGATGAATTTTTCGGGGATTTAAAATTACCGCCGCAGCAACAACAGGACCCGCTAAACAGCCCCGGCCGGCTTCATCGCAGCCGGCCTCAAAGGGATATTTATACTTTTTCAATAAGGTCACCTAATGAGAATAAATGAAACAATCGGTTATTCCTTTTTCGTTTCTTTTTTAAAAACGTAGCGCGTAATGAATATACCGTGGCCATCCGACTCGCCACTATCACCTTCAACACCGCTGGTTATAAATGCGAGTTCCCAACCTTCTGCTGCCAGGTCATTAATTTTGTCGCTGATCAGGGCATCATTCGATGCTATGTTTTGAAAATTAATACCGGTTAAGGCATAGAAGTTAAGCAATTTGGTCTCTTCAAATTGATCCACCTTGGCGTCCTTTCGTTTTATTTTTCCCTGATCAGAATGTTTGCCATCAGTACGTTCCGTTGTGAAATCTTCAACTTCTGACTTGGTCTTGTTATCAATAATTCTGGATCGTCCGATTCCTGCCGGTACGATTGATTCAACAGAAGTAATGATCTTGTAGATGGTTTGTGCCTCGATTCCTATCAGACCAAAAAACACAAACAGAGTAAGACATAATAGCTTTTTCATAATTTCAATTTTTTGAGATGTTCTATATTATATAAACCCCTAAATATCGGTTTATGCTTCTCAATCCTGTCGCAATTAACGTCAAATTAACTTGAGCTTATTAGTTTGATAATAAATTGTTGTCAACTAAATATTCAGCTATTTGAACCGCATTAGTCGCCGCACCTTTACGTAAATTATCGGATACAACCCAAAGGTTAAGTGCTCTTGGATGCGATTCATCTCTACGGATACGTCCCACAAACACATCGTCCTTTCCCTCAGAGTAAAGCGGCATTGGATAAATGTTTCTAGCGGGATCATCCTGCAATGTAACACCTGCTGTGTTTTTTATTACTTCTATCGCTTCACTTAATTCAAAGTCGGATTTGAAACTGACATTTACGGATTCAGAATGACCACCAACCACAGGAACACGCACAACGGTTCCGGTGATTTTTAATCCCTGATCCCCGTATATTTTCCGTGTTTCATTCACTAGTTTAATTTCTTCGGTGGTATATCCATTTTCCACAAAATCACCACCATGTGGCAAACAATTCTTATCAATAGGATAAGGATATA
Organism: Saprospiraceae bacterium; assembly: GCA_965249735.1. Taxonomy (GTDB): domain Bacteria; phylum Bacteroidota; class Bacteroidia; order Chitinophagales; family Saprospiraceae; genus JANQSS01. The sequence continues at coordinate 247,454 of CBDFMS010000025.1, forward strand.
CAGGATTCGTGGCTTCACCAATGCGCTCCTCATTCATTTGTTGAACAGCCTTCACACCAGTTCCGGTAACTGATTGATACGTACTGACAATTAAGCGATCAATGGTGTAGGCCCGATGCAAATCATGCAGAGCGACGACAAGTTGAATAGTTGAGCAATTGGGATTCGCGATAATCTTATCCTCCGCCGTCAATTCTCCTGCGTTGATTTCGGGGACAATTAATTTTTTCGTTGAATCCATTCGCCATGCCGATGAATTATCAATCACCGTAATTCCTTTCTCCGCGAATTTTGGAGCAATTTCTTTTGACAAACCGCCGCCAGCCGAAAAGATTGCGATTTGCGGGCGCATTTCCATTGCCGTATCCACCGATACAACAGGGATTTTGTTTCCGTTGAATGTCACCTTGGTGCCCACGCTTCTGGCGGATGCAACCGGAATCAAATTGTCCACTGGAAAATTGCGCTCTTCTAAAACCTGTAGCATCACTTGTCCAACTAATCCGGTAGCGCCAACAACTGCTATTTTCATTTTATTCTGTTAATGTTTCAATATTAATATTTTCATACTCGTATCACTAAATATTATGTGTGACTGAGTACAAGATTCTTAAAGTCCCCATAATCATTTGCCAGGCCTATTTTTTTCTTTTCTCTCTCATTTATGGGAAATTCTAATGTCACGTTCGGTAAAGCCTGATGCACGGCATACTCAAATTTTCTTGGGTGCGCCGTACCTAAAACGACATGTTTATACCCGTCATTACCATTCAATTTCTCGATTGCTTTCCATCCTACTGCGGCATGTGGATCAAGTAGATAGTTGTAATCATGAAATACATTTCGGATGGTTTCTATAGTCTCTTCATCAGTCACACCAATACTCTTAATCGCTAACTGCATGGCATGATGGCTACCTCCAAATAATTCGAACATACGCTCAAAATTACTGGGTTTGCCAACGTCCATGGCATTTGATAAGGTAGCAACAGAAGCTCTTGGTGAAAATGTACCGCTCTTTAAATATTCCGGAAATGTCGTATTACTATTCGTTGCCGCAATAAATTGTCCAAAATCAAGCCCTGACAGATGTGCATATAAACCTGAAGTAATATTTCCGAAATTACCACTTGGTACACAGATGCTGTATTGGTCACGATTGGCTGTATCAATTTGTTGCGCCAAAAAATAATAGTATAGCATCTGAGGTAAAAGACGTCCAATATTAATTGAATTGGCGCTGCTCAATGTCTTTTCTTTACGTATGCTCTCATCTTGAAAAGCGCGCTTGACTAAATCCTGGCAATCGTCAAATGTACCCTCGACTTCTACAGCAGTAATATTATTACCTAAGGTGGTCATTTGAGATTCCTGATACGGGCTCACCCGTCCTTTTGGAAACAACACAATGACGTCGATCCCCTCGACGTTCCAAAATCCGTGAGCTACGGCACTACCTGTATCCCCTGAAGTAGCTACAAGGATAGTCAGTTTTTCATCTCCCAGAAAATGGGACAAAGAGCGGGCCATAAAACGCGCACCAACATCTTTAAATGCCTCTGTTGGGCCATGAAATAATTCGAGGATACTCGTATTTGAAGTGACCTGATGAACAGGTATGTCAAAACTAATAGTAGACTCCAGGATTCGAAACAATTCCTCTTTTGTCAGCACTGGTTTTACAAATTGATAGAGAATCTCCGTTGCCAAATCATGGCGATTCATTGTCAGGATTTCGTTCAATTCCCAGTTCGACCATTTGGGGATATACTGTGGACAGTATAATCCTCCCTCAGGTGCTAGTCCTTCCCACAATGCCTGTCTGAAATCTACAGCATGATCTCTATTTCGAGAATTATAATATTGCATAATTTAATTGTATCCGAGTCGATGCATCATTGTCATCAACTTATCTTCTTTTTTAATTTTATACACACTACCAGGTTGTCGAGATTTAAATACAATCTACACCCGCCGAATTTATTTTACCCACAAACATATCTGCACGCATGTCGTTTGACGCCCACATTTGTTTTATTTTATCGCCAATTAATTTACCGGTGTCTTCATTTTCGGCAAAATAGAAAATTGCCGGACCCGAACCTGCTATTCCAAAACACAGTGCTCCAGATTGCATTGCAATATGCTTTGCGTCAAAATAATGTGGAATCAAAGCTGCTCTATATTTTTCGATGAGATGATCATGCATTGATCTCTTGAGCAATTCCTTATCTGAGGTATATAAGGAGGAAATAAATCCTGCCAAATTTGAACCTTGCTTTATACAATCTGAAAGTGGAACGGTTTTCGGAAGAATCTCCCGAGCCTGTTTTGTAATAATTTGGATATTGGGTAACAAGCAACCAACGAACAGATCAGGCACCGGCAGCGGTATAAAATCGTGATCCACGTCAGACCGAATAAGAACAATCCCTCCAAGTGCTGCCGCCGCAACATTGTCTGCGATGGCGGATCCACTTACTAATTTCTCGCTCATCATGGCATAAGGGATGATTTGCTGCCGGGTCAAAGGAAAATCCAACTGTGCATTGTATGCCCACAATGCTGCTACTGCACTCGCTGCACTGGATCCAAGACCGCTTCCCGCCTGATAACCTTTTGTGATCCGTACATTATATCCCCGATCATCCTTGAGATCGTTCCGCATAGCCTCCATGGCGGCTGTACACACATTTTTTGCGGGCTCATATGGAATATTGCCACCATTCTCAATAGCAGTGATGACCCATTCACCCAAATCATTTGGGGTTAACTCGACTTCGTCATACAATCCGTCAATGGCCAAAGCCAAGGTATCAAAACCACAATTTAAATTTGCTACCGTTGCCGGGGCGCGTGCTATTGTATTCCTTTTCATCTGTCGTATTCTATTCGAAGAACATCAGAAAGAACTCCGGAAGCTGTATTTTCCGGTCCTGCACCTGCTCCCTGAATTACCAATGGATTATCTGCATATCGTGTCGAATAAATTGCAATCATATTATCCGTTCCTTTTAATGAATAAAATATATGATCTGAATTAATTTCCTGAAGACCGACAGTTAATTTATTATTTCGCAACTCTGCAATATATTTTAATTTGTTTCCGGAACTTCGGGCTTTTTCGACTCTGTTTCGGAAATAGTCTTCTTGACTTGCCAATGCCTCAAACACTTGTTCCGTGGACTCGGCTGCCAAACAGGATTGTGGCATATCCGGCTTACATATGACATCATCGATACTTACAGCATATCCGGCTTCACGTGCAAGAATGACAATTTTTCGAATGACATCAGCACCACTCAAATCCATCATTGGATTTGGCTCGGTATATCCTTGAGCCTGGGCTTCGCGAACGACTGTTTCAAACGATTCAGAACCATCATAAGCATCGTATACATAATTTAAGCTACCGGATAAAACCGCCTCAATCCGATCAATATGATCTCCTGTTCGGACCATATCAGAAATGGTATGAATCACCGGCAAAGCCGCTCCAACATTGGTTTCATAATGAAAATGTGCATGTCCTGTGTTCGAGATTTGTTTCAGGTGTCGATAGTTTTGCAAATCATCGCTGGCGACAATTTTATTACATGTGACAACATGAATTCCGCTTTCCATACAATGCTTATACAGCGGTGCCGTATCCGGTGTCGCTGTGTTGTCAACAAATACTTTATTGGGAACTTTCAAGGATATCATGTGGGCAACGAGTTCATTCAAATTCGATGCATGTTCTGAAGCATTTAATTCAGCCAAAACCGTATCGGGCGATAATCCATCATTATTATGAATCATTTTTCGACTATTGGCTACACCACAAATATTTATTTTATAATTATGATTTTTTAATATATCAGCATTATGTTTCATAATCAGTTCAATGAATGAACTACCCACTGTTCCGACACCTGCAATAAATAGATGAATTGGTGTTGGTTTATGCTCAAAAAAGGATTCATGTAATACGCGAATCGCACGATATTCGTCCGCTGAATCAATAATTATTGAAATATTACTCTCGGAAGAACCTTGTGCGATCGCCCGAATATTGATACCATAGTGTCCCAGCACAGAAAATATTCGTCCACTGACACCACTTCGATACTTCATCCCATCACCAACCAGAGCCACGATAGAGAGTTTTTCTTCCAACTTTATCGGATCTATGCGGCCTGAGGCAATCTCGGATTGGAATGTCATATTTAAGGCCTCATGTGTTTGATGTAGGTCATCGTGATCTACAGCAACACAAATTCCTCGTTCGGAGCATGATTGTGCGATCATGACAACGTTAACATCAGCCTCATGTAGTGCTTTAAAAACCCGACTTGAATATCCGGATACGCCCACCATGCCTATCCCGGTCAAATTGACCATAGCCACTTCATCAATACTGGATATCCCGGTTACGATATGTTCTTTTGATTCGACATGTTGGTCAATAAGTGTGCCCGGATCAGCCGGATCGAAGGTGTTTTTAAGCAGGACCGGGATGTCGCTTTCATATGCGGGTTGAATGGCTGGAGGATACAACACTTTTGCTCCAAAGTGTGAGAGTTCAAATGCCTCATTATACGACATCTTCGTGATACTCTGTGCCTGGTTGACAATCTTCGGATTTGCTGTCAACATACCGCTGACATCGCTCCAAATTTCCAACACTTCCACGTTTAACGCATGCGCAAAAATCGCTGCGGTATAATCTGACCCACCCCGACCCAATGTAGAAGTGACCCCGCTTTCAGTAGATGATATGAAGCCGGGGATGATTGCCACTCCCGTAACATTCACACAAGCCGCTTTAATTTTTTCGACAGTCACCTTCATATTCACTTCCGCCCGCATGAGTTGATCATCGGTCTGTATGAGTTCTCTTGCATCCAGGCGGATCGCATTCCCCACCTTACTTTGGATGGCCTCCGTTATGATATAAGATGAAATTAATTCTCCGAAACTCATGAGTCTGGCCTCCGATCGTTGAGAAAGCTCTTGCAACATGTGAATTCCCTGACATATGACATCAAGCTCATCCACCCGCGCTTTCGTATAGTCTGTAGCTTTGGTTCGACTTTCACCTGACAGGAGTTCGTCAATCAATGCAATATGACGGTCCAAAAGTTGACCAAGCAATTCCTCATGATGTCCGGCCATGGCGGCTCTGGCCAACGATTTGAGCATATCAGTGACTCCGCCCAGGGCAGATACAACCACCACACAGGGTTTGGGTTGATTTGCGACTATATCGACCACCCGTCTCATTTGGTCGGTCCCGGCAACGCTGCTCCCTCCAAATTTGAGCACCTTTTTCATAGGCTAAATATGTGTTCTCGTTTGTTGTGAATCATCGCTTTCAATTTTTAATCAACTAAGCTTATTTCAAGCCACTTGTTCATAAAAGCGAGGTGCAAAATTAAGACATTTACCCTTACTGATCAACGATTCGGAATTCTACACGACGGTTTAAACTTCGACCCTTATCTGTCTCATTTGTTGCAATGGGAGAGGACTCTCCTTCTCCTCTAAATTCCAGACGATCTCTGCCTATTTTCTTTTCGATTAAATAATTAAAGACGGTACGTGCCCTCCTTTTTGACAACCGGTTGTTATAAGGTCTGGAACCATCCGAATCGGTGTGGCCAACCAATTCGATTTTCATGTCAGGGTACTGGTTTAACAACTCGAGAAGATGCGCCAATGTGAGATATGATTTAGGCAATAGTGTAGCTTGATCGAAATCAAAATAAACATTTTCCAATATGACACGCTCGTCAATATCAAATGAACGATCTAAAAAGACATTGGACGTATCCACATATTCAATTATTGGTGGTATTTTTTTTAGTCGGATGTCATCAAAATAATAATATGCATATTTCAATTTCGTGTACATAGGGTCCTTCTTAATTTTCGTTTGATTGTCTGTATAGAAATTTCCAATAACCAAAAATTCTTCACGGGCCTTTGCCTGGAACAATAGTTTTGCCTGAACCCATCTTCCCGGTTTAGTCATCACGACTTTTTTGATATTTCCCACAGGCGTGAGATCCAATTTGGTGTCCAGTTTTATTTGCAGCGAATCATAAGAAAAAGCAATGCCAATATTATTTATTCGCAATCCTTTAGGTAGCGGACTTGTCCAAAAACTTAATTCGTATTGTTGTCCGGGAACCAGCGGTTCTGCCATACGGACCTGGACATATTCGCGGCAATGGGGTTTGCCTTCAACACATCCATACAAGGTATTTCCAACAAAAGATTTTCCCTGAACCGGTGTAATAAAACCAAATCCATGTTTACGCCAGAATGAAGGAACCTCAATCCCGGGACCATAAGCATCCGGGGAGGCCTGGGTTGGTGATGACCAATACTTCAATGTTTCTGTAAAGTCTGTCCCGGAGGTATTCCATTTCATCGGTTTATAAATAAACTCTTCGAAACCACCATTAGGGATCAAGTCCTGGGCGAAGATAGATTGTGCTGTCGTCGAAAGGAAAACCGATATTATAAGCAGCCTGTACAGACTAATTCGTTTAATATTCATCATGGACAGATTCACCTGTTTGACGTATAGAATCCATTAGATATGGATCACATACATCTAAACGCCAATCTCTTCCCGGTAATATAGGAATTTGCTCTTATTTCATGTGTCCATTGTCTATTTTTGCACTCCTAAAAAAATAACTATGGATTTGACATTTCTTTCTACGTTGAATATTTCAGAAAAAAATTCCGGTACCTGGACAGGTCGCGAATCATTTGCATCAGATAAATGGATTGAATCGTATAGTCCGGTGGATGGTCGGTTGATCGGTGCTGTTAGTGTCACAACGCGTGATCAATATGACCAGGCAATCGGCCAGGCCCAGACGGCATACAATCATTGGCGTACCATACCCGCTCCGCAACGAGGTGAGATTGTAAGACAATATGGAAACGCTTTGCGCGAAAACAAGGATGCACTTGGGCGACTTGTCTCATATGAAATGGGGAAAAGTCTACAAGAAGGCTGGGGTGAGGTGCAGGAGATGATCGACATTTGTGACTTTGCAGTTGGATTGTCCAGACAACTATATGGTTTGACCATGCACTCAGAACGCCCTGATCACCGAATGTATGAGCAATGGCACCCAATCGGCATTGTCGGCATTATTTCGGCATTTAATTTTCCCGTGGCCGTTTGGTCCTGGAATTCAATGATTGCACTTGTCTGTGGTGATGTTTGCATTTGGAAACCGAGTGAAAAAGCTCCCCTTTGTGGCATCGCTTGCCAAAATTTGTTTCATAAGATCCTGGAAGAAAATAACCTCCCTGAAGGCCTTGTTTGTTTGATCAATGGTGAACGGGAAGTGGGTGAATATATGACGAATGATCATCGCATTCCACTTATTTCCGCTACCGGAAGTACGCGCATGGGCAAACAAGTAGGGGCTGTCGTGGCGGCCCGACTAGGCCGATCATTATTGGAGTTAGGAGGAAACAACGCTATTATCGTTACACCTTCAGCAGATCTCAATGTCGTCCTCACCGGAGCAGTCTTTGGTGCTGTGGGAACATGTGGTCAGCGCTGTACGTCGACTCGAAGATTAATTATACACGAGTCTATGTTTGAAGAGGTGAAAGCTAAACTAACAAATGCCTATGGTCATATTCGCATCGGTAATCCGCTTGATGAACATAATCATGTAGGTCCACTGATTGATCAGGACGCTGTGGGTATGTATCTTGATTCAATCGAAAAAATAGGTACGCAAGGTGGTAAATTACTCGTAGAAGGAGGTGTGCTGGAAGGAGAAGGATACGAAAGTGGATGCTACGTCAAACCCTGCATTGCCGAAGTCACTAACGACATGGCCATCGTACAACATGAGACCTTTGCACCGATCTTATATCTCATGAAATATTCCACGCTGGAGGAAGCCATTGCAATGCAAAATGGGGTACCACAAGGACTGTCGTCGGCTATCATGACTTCTGATTTACTCGAAGCAGAAGAGTTTTTATCTGCGGCCGGATCGGATTGCGGTATTGCCAACGTCAATATTGGAACAAGTGGCGCTGAAATCGGTGGGGCATTCGGAGGTGAAAAAGAAACAGGTGGTGGCCGTGAATCGGGGTCGGATACCTGGAAAGCCTACATGAGACGACAAACAAATACAATTAATTATGGTCGCGAGGTGCCATTGGCACAGGGAATTAAATTCGACTTATAATTTAACGTGAATTAAAAAAGGGGAATTTCCTTCGAAATTCCCCTCTCTCTTGAAATACGTATGATAAAATTTAGTCGGGCAGTGATTTAACTTTCATTTACTGTATCAACGCTTGTTTTGTAGTTGATTGCCCATTTTGACTTATTGTTATGAGTGCCATTCCCGGTGCCACATTTGACACGTCATATGTCTTCGTGAAGCTGCCAGAAAAATCGGATATTATTTCTTTGTCGATTACTTTTCCATTGACATCATATAACATGACTTCAACCGGCGCTCGTTCTGCTACAAAAGAAACCGTCACTTCATCCTGGGCAGGTATGGGATACATCTCAAACGAGCTCAAGGCCAATTCTGAAAGAGGTTGCAGTGCAGCTACATTATCATTTTCATCACGTTGTTCAGAAAGTAGCTGACACACGCCACACTCATCCCACACACCAACTTCAGCTTCCGTCGTAAGCACTTCACCATCGCGCTCATATTCTATGGTAATCATCGATCCCGGTTTTTGTTCCTTAATCACACGATCAAACCCACGTGAGAACTTATACGCCTGATCATTTACCTTCAGCAATTTATCTCCAGCTTGTAATCCAGAAACTTCCGCACCTGATTCCTTATAAATTTCAGTGAATGTAATTGCGTCATTCCAGGAATTGTACAATACACCGAGACAAGGTTTTTCTAAATGATCACAAGATGTTTTTGATCTGAAATGATTTTTACTGATGTTTTCTTTTAATGTTAAGGTGGTTGATTCTTCGGATTCTTCTCGCAAATACGTCACCAACAATTCATCACCTACTTCTTTTGACATTAAGAAAGATGCCAATTCTTCATGTGTTTTTATGGGTTGATTATCGAGGTGGGTAATTATATCACCTGGATTAAGGCCACCTTCCTGCGCCGCAGAATTTCCTGAAACGTAATTTATTTTGACTCCATCCTTTTCATTCGTCAGTTCAACGCCCATGCGCACCTTCGGATTATTGTGTTTTTCATGCATGGGAGCCAATCCTCTCATAAAGCGATGCTCAGGTCCATCTATATCTTCAATAATAATTACGCGCTTTTCAATATTCGGACCGTCTTCATGAATGTCTATTTTGAAATCATGACCGATGTGCTCGATAATCATTTCATTTGACATCACGTTTTCAGCCTCATCACCGATTTTCGTAATGACGTATTTAGTTTCATTACCGTCTTCGTCAATGACAGTACGTTCTATAGTGATTTCTGTTTGGCCATTAGTTGTAACTTCGGTTTCAACTTCAACTTCTGTCTGGGCAAAAAACATGGTATTAAATAATAGGCCCAAAAAAATGGATAAGTAAATGTGTTTTCGCATGAGGATTAATTTTTAATGATTAATTAAAACTACATTATGTAATCGTAGAGGTTATTTATTAATTGTGAATCTCCAATCCCATTTATAAATTCTGTGCTGATGGACAGGATTGGAGATTCTATATCGTTGTTTTATATATTCGTATTATCTGATGAAAATGTCGAGCCTTTTTCTAATTTTGAGCCGGTGTATCGCTCGTATATGTCTTTGTATTTCTCATATACATCCTGAGGCTGTTTCTTTCCGTTTATTTTCAATTTGTTTTCCTTTAGCTTAAACGTGTAGTCTTTACTGTCTGACATAAATCCATCTCGCCTTAACTCTTTTTCTATTCGCCCTTGCAACGTATGACGATTTGAATTAGAATGGAATGGAGCATATTCTTCGAATCGGCGTTTATTCATTTCGCTGTCTCGTGCATGCTCATAATCACGACGAAAGTCATTGCGATTATCACGCATAGCATCCCGTTGTCTTTTTGCATGCTCATGGTATTTTTCCTGACTCTCGTGGTATTTCTCCATTTTCTTTTCATATTCCTTACCCCATTTTTCAGCCTTTTTTTCATAGTATTCACTGCTTTCATGCAACTTGTCAATGTCAATAATGACATCTTCATCACCAAGTCGTTTTATAATAATGCGGTGCTCATCTTCTATGATTTCAGGCATCTGCAATTTAAGTTCTTCCATTTGCTCCATCAACTCTTCTTTGTTAATTTCAATGTCCTCTAAGTAATCTTGAATTTCGAGATTATCTCCATTAAATTCAAATTGAAATTTTCCATCTTCACTGTCGCTGTGCCATTCGAATATTTTATTACCATCAATTTTGAATATCGATCCATCTTCCGATTCCAGTATTTCAAAATTGTCAAAAAGCTCTTCCATGCCTTCGCCAAACCCTTCCATTCCTTCAAACATTTCATGCAGTCCCTCATCCAGTCCTTCAAGACCTTCGCCGAGTCCCTCGAATAACTCATTCAATTCTTCGCTATTTTCATCGAACTCAAATTTGAAATCATATTTTTCCACATTTCCATCGTTACCGCGAAACAGAAAGGCCCTGTTATGATGTTGTCCTCTTCCACTATGGTCAAGCTCCTCTTTTAGTTCCTTTAATACGACCCGATACTCTTCAGATTCTTCGGGATCAACTTGCTCTCCATCGATTTTGAGATATTGTAACTGATCGCCTTCAAATTCTGCTTCAATCTCCCTACCATTTTCTTTCTTGACAATTTTCTCGATGATTTTTGTCTTTCCTTTTGGCAGTGGAACAGTATCGACTGCGATATTCGATTCGGTGTACTCGACATGAGCAACCAAAGTCTCGAGTTTTTCAAGTTCCACGACTTCTTTTTTTGCCTCGTGTTTGGCGTAAAAAGAGAGGAGTGCTAATGCAAAAGGTACGAGTAAGATGAGGGCCATCCTACCCAGGCTGTATCGATTATTATTTTCCATATTCATAATTCTTTTTATTCGATTTAATAATTCATTATTGCGCCCAAGTGCTGAAAGCGCTAGTTTGCTGTGGGATTGGGCGGTATTAAGTTCTTGTAATTTAACCAGAGATTTAGCGTAATTAATTTCTTTTCCTACCATATTGATGACCATATCATCGCAGGCTTCTTCCCGGTAATTGTTGATTTGTCTACTTAAGGCCCAGATCGCCGGATTGAAATATAATAAGGTCTCTATTGTTTGTTGAATAAATATGGCCCAGTGATCATATCGCTTAAGATGTGCTAATTCGTGTGCCAAAATAAACTCAACCTCTTCCATCTCCAGTGAGTTGATGACAGCCAGTGGCAATATGACAAAGGGTCGGTACAATCCCGTTAACAATGGCGTTATATAGGTTCGCGTGGTTCTTATTTCAACCGGAATATCAATATTGAAATGGCGTGTAATCGTTTGTCTTAAGCTTTGAATGCGCTCATCTTCCAGGATCCAGCTGTTCTTGCGAAGTTGATGGATATATCGATACCCTACTGCCATTTTCATAGACAAGAATATGACGCCCACAAGCCAGATTAATGCGATCGTTGGTGTATGTTGCGTCAAAAGTGCTTTAATATTAGCTGACAACATTGATGCACCATTTCCGCCTAGAGCCGTACTACCACTAAAAAAAGCTTCGCCAATTGAAGGTTGACCACTTTTCAAAAAATAAAAAAGAAAAGTAAATACCGCCAAAACAGCTAAAAGCAATTGTGATCCAAAAGCAATCCAATACTTGAGTGCAGGATTATTTTTTACTAATAGTTGCTGCAATATGATTGCAACAGTAAGTACCAGCACACCCATCCAAAGCGAATGAATGACTGTCCAGCCTGCTGCCGACAAAAAGGATGTAGAAAGTAAATCAGTAAAGTAATTCATTATCCTTCTTTTTCAAGTTTTTCAATGAGTGATTTAATTTCACGTAGCTCTTCTTTGGTTGTACGATGGTTACCCAATGCTTGCAAAACCAGTTTCTTAGCAGAACCCCTATACGCGGATTGTAAAAACTCCCCCAACAGGTAATTCTGTGTCGTTGATTGCGGCTTCGTTGCGCTATATATGTGTGTACGTTTTGATGTGTCACGTTCGGTAAGACCTTTTTCGGCCATGATTTGCATGGTTTTTAATGTCGTCGTATACCCCACTTCACGATGTTCATTCAATTCGTCGTTGACTTGCCGAACTGATCTGGGTCCTTGTTGCCAAAGGACTTGCAGAATTTCTAATTCGGATTCGGTAGGCTTAATATTCTCCATTTGCTTCGCAATTTAGTTTCGAGAGCATATACTCTCAATTTTTTTCGACTACTGACGCTCCTTCGTCGGTCAGCACTCTCTGTTTTTCGTTCGTCTGTTGCTCAACGGTACTAGTTTAATGATGTACAATCGCCAAGTACGACAACTTTCGTAGACAAATATATACGAAGGTCTTCGTATGTACAAATTTTTAAGATTTTTTTAACGTATAGCAACGAAGCTCATATATATGACATGTAAGATGTGGCGTGAGACCCCGTTGGAGACCAGTACCCACATTGCCGGGGACCAAGAAAAAAGATCTCCGGTCAAGATTACATCCAGGCCTTATTACTGCTTTCGACTTTATACAAGAGATAATTTGCCAATTGGATGGCATCCTTCAAAGGCAGATAGGGTATAGACAGATCACCCGCCGCCGTTTGTAGTTCAAGATTGGCCAGGTCCTTTCTCACCTGGTAGGGTGTCTGATGCAGTCGAACACCCTGCAGCTTGTGTATGAAGATTCGATCATGTCGCATAGAAATAATACCACGCCGCAATTGAAGAAAACTCCCGGCCAATGTTATTTTCCATGACTCATAATATCTGACCAGGCCCAGACTAACCAGGATGGCCCACAAAGTGGCGACAACGATCCACATTCTGTTGTCAAAAAAATAACTTAATCCAATAAAAACCCCAATCGGTATCATTACGAAATAAAGAAAATACCGATACAACAATGCCTGATCAATATCTAAATGTATGTATTTCTCTCGATTGCTACCGTCAAAAACACGCTCCAGAAATATATTGACATCATCAATTCGTGCACCCGGAATGCGAATTGATTTTTTTACAGAAATTTCACTGCTCGACGCTTGCTTAATACTGACATTATACAAGCCCAATAATTTTCGTAATGGTGAAATAACCCACCGGAAAATTTGTATTTTCTTATATGGCGCAAAATGTTCATTCCGATTTATCAAGCCTTGATTAACACGATAACCTGTTCGTGTTTTTCGCACACGCAAATTGTAATTCGCAAATAATGAAAATCCAATACTCACGAGAATCGAAATAAAAATTCCCACAGGTATCAACAGCAAGTAGTCCCATTCAAATTTGAATTTACCGTGATTGTCCATAGCATATTCAATCCATCGATCAATGCGATATTTAGAATCGAATTCACCCAGTTGAGTAGAAATACCCATCAATACACCAAGAATGATAAAGAAATTTCGAATATGATTTGCGGTAAGACCAAGTTTCAAAATGTCGACAAGATTCAGCTGAAACACCAATTCTTCCGTTTCCAGAGTCTCTGCCGGTTCAGAAGCTGTTGCACGCTTCTGGTGACTCCGATCATAGGTGCCGATCAGTTTTTTCAGTTTGCTCGCTGTCTCGTGATCGAGTGCCGGTATCTCTATTTCTTCTTTAGAAGATCCTGCCGTATCAACACGTACAGAATATAAATTCATCACACGGTGAATAAACTTTTGCTCTAAACGAATACTTTGAATACGTTCGAACGGAATATTTTTCGTGACTTTCGTGAACAACCCACTCGCAATAATTAGATTTTTATTCTCAACATGATACAGAAAGTGGTAGTAACGCAAGGTTCCAAAGAAAAAGGAGATCAGCGCTAACCCGGTACTCCCTATAATTAATAACCAATTATTGCCTTTATTGCGGCTTATGAAAAAATAAAGGAGGACCGGCCAAAACGAACGAATCAGTCCGCCGAAGCTGTTCCAAAAAATGACAAATATAGATTTGATCGGTTGGTGGGCCGGTGTAGTAAGATCAATATTACTCTTCCTGATCATGAGCAATTTTTTCCATAAGGTTTTCTTTCAGTCGCTCGGCCACCTCAGGTAGCAGACCCGGAATTACAAGATCACTGCCGGAGCCACCTGCTGTAAATATCATCAGGCGGCAAATTCCAAAAAGATCTTCCAAAGGTGTTTTTTTTATTTCCACATGTTGAATTCTGTTTTTTGGAATAAACACCAATCGCTTCCACCAAATACCAGATTTATACAAGGCATCATGTCGCCTGAATGCATACCCCTTTTTCCCATACCCATAATATTTAATAAACATTCGGATAATATACAGGAGGATCATCACTCCAATAAAGCTCACCACACGGTTAAAACTATTTAGCTCACCTGCAAAAAGCAGGGCAACCAATGCGATCACGAAAAAAAAGCCAAAACTCAACGTCGCATTGACCAGTGAATATATTTTATAGGATGGCGAAAGCTTATGATAGGTCACGGTCGACGCATCCGGCAACCAATCCGGGATCAAAGCCTCATTATTAAAATTATTCTGCTCCAACATGATCACTTTGATTAATAGACGAATTATCTGTTATAGCACTCAACATATTGACAACATCAATCAGTTCATCGACATCCTCTTTGATCAGGAATAGTCGGTTTCTGTTCTCCCTAATTCTCAAACCCAATGAACTTCCTTCACCTCCTATAAATTGCATGATATGTTGAAATATTTGGCTCTCATAATATGAAGACTGCGGATTTTCTACAAAGAAAAGACGTACTGTGTCATTTTTATAAATTACTCGACTAAACCCTAACTTTTTGCTCATCCATCTGATTTGCAGTGCGACAAACAACTGAGCTGTAGAATCCGGAATTTTTCCAAAACGATCTTTGAGCATCTCCTTAAATGTCTCAACTGCCTCTTCGTCTTCCAATTGATCGATTTCCGTATAGAGATTTAATCGCTCCTGTACATTCTTAATATAATCTCCGGGAATGTACATTTCTACATCCGTGTCAACAATAACATCCTGGACATACAACGATTTCTCTTCCAATTCCTGCTCAAATAGTTTTTTAAATTCCGTTTCTTTTAATTCTACAATCGCTTCATTTAATATTTTTTGATATGTCTCATATCCAATATCACTAATAAAACCGCTTTGTTCCCCACCTAGTAAATTACCTGCCCCACGAATATCCATATCGCGCATTGCGATATGAAATCCGCTCCCCAAATCAGAATACTCTTCTAATGTACGTAACCTTTTTCTGGCGTCAGCGGTTAACGCACTCATTGGTGGTGCAAACAAATAACAATATGCTTTTCGATTTGACCGGCCTACGCGCCCACGTAATTGATGCAGATCACTCATACCAAATTGATTTGCATTATTAATAATGATGGTATTCACATTTGGGATATCCAATCCAGTTTCAATAATGTTCGTACTTAATAATACATCAAATTCGCCATCAATAAATCCCAATAAGGTTCGTTCCAATTTGTTCGGTTCCATTTGTCCGTGTGCCATGGCAAGTGAGACATCAGGGCATATTTTTTTCAACATGGCACCCACATCAAGAAGCGATTTTACGCGATTGTGAACAAAAAACACCTGACCTCCCCGATTCACTTCAAAGTCAATTGCATCACGTACTAATTCCTCATTGAACAATCGCACTTCGGTGTGAATAGGCCGTCGATTGGGTGGGGCTGTTCGCAATATGGACATGTCCCTGGCCGACATCAAAGAAAATTGTAACGTCCGCGGAATAGGTGTGGCCGTCAGCGTCAGTGTGTCTACATTGACTTTAATATTTCGAAGCTTTTCCTTGGCACTTACCCCAAATTTTTGTTCTTCATCAATGATGAGTAAACCAAGATCCTTAAATTCTATCGCTTTATTCAATAATCCGTGGGTTCCAATAACAATGTCAATTTTGCCTTCTTTCAATTTGGCGATGACTTCTTTACGTTGTTTGGTTGAGCGAAATCGGTTAATATAGTCGACATCGGTACCAAAGGGATTTAGTCGTTCAGAAAATGTCCGAAAATGTTGAAGTGCCAGGATGGTTGTTGGCACTAAAACGGCCACTTGTTTTCCACCGACCACAGCTTTGAACGCGGCACGAATGGCAATTTCTGTTTTGCCAAAACCCACGTCACCGCAAATAAGCCGGTCCATCGGAATGGCTTTTACCATATCATCTTTTACATCCTGTGTGGCCGTTACCTGATCCGGTGTATCTTCATAAATAAAAGAAGCTTCCAATTCATTTTGTAAATAACCATCCGGAGGAAAAGCAAAACCCTCAGAAGCTTTACGTCGGGCATATAATTTAATCAATTCGGCAGCAATGTCTTTTACCTTTTTCTTCGTTCTGTTTTTTGACTTTTCCCAGGCATCACTTCCTAACTTACTGAGTTTTGGTTTGGTCCCTTCTTTTCCTGAATATTTAGCGATTTTATGTAAGGAATTGATGCTCACATAGAGTACATCATTATTGAGATAAATGAGTCGAACAGATTCCTGTGTGTGGCCGGCAATATCAATTTTTTCCAATCCGGAATATCGCCCAACACCATGATCAATGTGAGTCACAAAGTCTCCCGGATGAAGCTCTCGCAACATCCGCATATTGATTGACTCAGTTTTAGAAAACCCGTGTCTGAGTCGATACCGATGAAATCGTTTAATAATTTGGTGGTCGGTATAGCAGGCCACTTTGAGGGTCTCATCAATAAATCCTGCAGCCAAAGATTTATTTATTGGAATAAATTTCACGGGTGCTTCCAGATCCTCAAAAATAGAATAAAAGCGTTCGATCTGTTTTGCACTTTCAGCAAATAAAAATATTTGAAATCCTTTTTTATGCAACGCATCAATATCTGTGATGAGCAAGTCAAAACTTTTATTAAAATCGGGTTGTGGTTTTACATTCGATTTTAATTTTTCTGTCCACGTTGTTCCGAGTTGTGGGTCTTTTAAAAATAATAAAGAGAATTTCTCCAATGTCTGTAGAAAATCGACGGAGGTATCAATGGCATGTTGATCCAAAATGGCTCTTACGGATTCTTTTTCCTCCGCATCCAACTTTAATGCCCGGGAAGCCTGGAGCATAGCCTCATATGATTTATTCCATCTGTCAATTGTAAATGATAAATCGGTAAATACGACCAATGTATCCTCGCGTAAGGAAGATAATATTCCGGTTTTATCAGATGTCTGAAAGTTTTTATTGACATCAGGAACGATTCCCAGTTGTTCGATGGATCGGATTGAACGTTGATCTGTTGGATGAAACAATCGAATACTCTCGACTTCGTCATCAAACAGCTCAATACGATAGGGCCACTCGCTTCCAAAGGAGAAAATGTCAATAATACCGCCGCGGATCGAAAATTGACCCGGCTCAAACACAAAATCGGTACGCTGAAATCCATATTCGAGCAAAACCTCGATTATGGTGTCGACGTCCAATTCCTCCTTTTTCTTGATTTTTATACGATGTCTGGCCAACATCGTGCTACTAACGGCTTTCTCCATCAAAGCTTCAGGGTAGCTCACCAGCACATAGGGTCGATTGGCCATGCTAATCTGGTTAAGGATCTCCGTTCTGGTTAATGCATTGGACGACTCAAATCGCTCATAGTTGCCCGGTCGCTTAAAGGAATCAGGCAATAAATAGACATGTTCTTTAGGAATAAGGTTAAACAGATCATTGTAGATATACGCGGCAGATTCCTTATCGGGTGCTACGATGAGCATGTGTTTCTGGCCTGCGTGAGCGGCGGCGGCCATGTAAAAAGATGCGATAGAACCGTTAGTTTCGGACAGGAGTATCCGTTTCGGACCCTCTTTTTCCAATCGAATCGATTGGATGAGTTCCGATTGTGCATAGTGTTGTATGAGCTCTTCCAGATTCTCCATAATCAGCTTTCGACCTCAGGGCCTTTCGCCATATGCTACAAACGGGCGGCTAAGGTAATAGTTGGCTGTGACTTTGATTGATCTTCCAGGGTTTTGGTACAACCTGGTCCCTCGATGCTGATCTTGTCAAATGATTGTTTTTTAATTCGTGATATAGTTTATATTTGCATCCCGTTTTAATCGGGCGATTAGCTCAGTTGGTTCAGAGCACCTGGTTTACACCCAGGGGGTCGGGAGTTCGAGTCTCTCATCGCCCACTTCAAAGCTCAGCAGGTTTGCCGGGCTTTTTTTATTTGGGATGTACGATATCCCCTCCACCCAGTGTTTAAGGGCGTTACGTGCGTCTCGTGATTAGATTTATCCGCGTTAACGAATTATGAACGTGGGGGGAGGGGTAAGTAAAAGGGCATTTTACGTTCGCGCTGACGTCCCCAAACTACAATCATCATTTAACCTTGAATTGTAAACTTGCAAATGATGATACATGTATTCACATTCATTCAATCTAAGAGACCCAAAGTCTAAAGAAGCAGCCACCATATTCCTTTATGTTACGTTTAATGGAATCCGGGTGAAAATCTCAACTAGAGAAAAGATAATTCCTCTACTGTGGAATCAAGTTCAAAAACGAACGACCAAAAGCTTATTGAAGATTGAAAAATATGAAAAAGTTCACCCCGGGCTGAGGCTGAAGCTAATGAGCTTGCAAATTCGTCTTGATGAAATTTCAAACGAAGTATCGAAATACTTCCTTCAGATATCTACTAACGGTTTTTTACCGGATCGCGATCACCTAAAAGAACATATGAAAAGATTTCTGCAGCCAAATAACCATACACTAATCTTTAATGATTCAGTGACTGGATTTATCGGTCAGTTCATCCTTGAAGCAGATGCTGGTTTTCGAAAAAAGTCAAATGGGATGAACTACAAAAAAGCGTCAATCGTATGTTTCAAAAACCTTTTTAATACTATTCAACGGTATGAATCTGATATAGGAATACGTTTGAAATGGCAAAGATTTAACAAGGGCGACTACTCAGCTTTCATTAAATGGCATGAAGACAAGGGATATTCAACAAATTACGTAGGGCGGCATCTAAAGGATTTAAAAAGTTTAATGAGGCTGGCTTTTGATGAAAAAATCCATTCGAACACCGTCTTCAAGGCACGATGGTTCTCAGTTCCAAAAGAAGTCAATAAAAAAATTCCATTAAGTATGAACGAAGTGAATTTGTTCTTAGAGTTGAATCTAAGTCACAACAAGAAGCTAAAGTTGAGTCGCGACATTTTTATTCTTGGTTGTTTCACTGGTTTGCGTGTTTCAGATTTAAAACAAATTTCGCCGGACAAGATTTATAGTGACATTCATGGAGTATATATTAAAATCAAAACAATCAAAACCGGGGCTATAGTAGAAGTACCATTGAATAGCCAAGCTCGAATAATCTTATCTGAATATAATAATTCTTTCCCGGAGTTCGCGGAACAAGTTGTTAATCGACATATCAAATTGCTTGCATCGGAAATAGGTATGAGAGTTGATCGGGCACAAAAACTGTCAATACATTATTCACGTGCGACCTTCGCTAAAATAGCCTATGAGTTAGGCATACCTAGCCTACATATTATGAAAGTAACCGGACATACGTCTGAAAAAAGTTTTCTTAGATATATTAATGTTGCTCCTGATGAAGCAGTACGGGAGTTCAGGAAGCATGACTTTTTTTGTTAGAGCTCTTCCTTTTTAATAAATAAGAACTCAAATGACGATGTGAGTTGACTATCGTCCCAATAGTTCCTTTTGAATGGGAGATATAATGTACTTGACAAAATTTCTCGCACAATCCATGATCACACACACTCCTATTTTATTTATCTTTAGACCAACATTCCGAGCTCTGAAATGAGTACCAACCGAGCTGCACGCCATGGTGGTTAATCTATGCGGATATTAATTATCAAAACAGAGTGCAATTGATTCTTACTGATGTTTTCGACTCCCTTGGTTCCCGTTATCCACTCGCCGGGTTTTCTAACCGGATAGATGAGATTTTGATTCTTGAAGGTCAGCTTGATAGAGTAGATCAGCAATCAGATTGGTCAGAGGGATGTGGACTATTGTGTGGATTTTACTGATAGAGAAGGTTCCAAAAGTTCTTAAGTCATTGTTAACGAGCTGTGTTAATTTTAGGGATTCGATTTGCGAACTTCACTAAGAATATCAATCTTGAATTTATTATTATCTTTATAGTATCTAGTTGGATTTTAGTCTTTTATGCTTTAATGGAATTAGCTTCATCTGCATATTAAATATATGATACGAGCGTGCATTCATATTATCATACTACTATTTATTGGCATTGGTATTCAAGCTCAATCTACTGAGCTTTGGGGTATGACAAGTGAAGGTGGAGATGGTATCGGAGGTATATTCAAAATTAATTCTGATGGAAGTGATCATGAGATGGTACATGAATTATTTACAGACGGAAGAACCCCAAACTATACAACACTACTCCATTACAATGGTTTGTTTTATGGTATGACTTCTGGAGGTGGTGCTGATAATACTGGTATAATTTACTCTTACAATCCAGCATCTTCAAAATACCAAAAACTCTATAATTTCAGCGGTCATGCAAATGGAATAGTTCCTTTTGGCTCATTAATAGAATACAGCGGTAAACTTTACGGAATGACAACATCCGGTGGAGTGGCTTGGGGAGTAATTTTTAGCTATGATATTGACAGTAATGTGTATTCCATATTACATGAATTTAATCAGACTGAAGGAAAATATCCTTATGGATCGCTTGTGGAGTTTGGTGGTAAGTTATATGGTATGACTTCTGAAGGTGGAACTGATGGAAAAGGTGTAATATTTAGATATGATATTAGTGGAGGAACCTATAACAAATTGCATGATTTCTATGATAATGCTGGCAGTATACCTTATGGATCGCTTATGGAGCTTGGTGGTAAGTTATATGGTATGACTTCTGAGGGTGGGTCTGGTGGAAATGGTGTGATATTCAGATATGATATCATAAATAATATTTATAGTAAACTTTATGACTTTCCTTCTGTAGCAACTAATGGCAAATTCCCTTATGGATCGCTTATGGAGTTTAGTGGTAAGTTGTATGGCATGACTTCAGAAGGTGGCTGGAATGGACATGGTGTGATTTTTAGCTATGATATTATTGATTCTATTTATAATAAATTACACGACCTTGATTATTGGAATGGAGGTAAACCATACGGATCACTTTTTGTAGATAATGGAATACTCTATGGTATGACTAGTATTGGCGGTAGTAGTCATAAGGGTGTGATTTTTAGCTACGATATTAGTAATACTACATATATCAAATTACATGATTTTATTGGGGCAGATGGAAGTGAACCTTCAGGAACATTTGTGAAATCTGTGGGAAAACTATACGCCGTGACGAACACTGGGGGTGTTGATCAAAATGGCATAATTTTTAGCTATGATATTAACAGTAATACACATACCAAACTGCATGATTTTTTTTATACCGGTCAAGGAGCAAATCCTTACGGATCACTCTTGGGATTTGGCGGTAAGCTTTACGGTATGACTAATGTTGGAGGCTATTATAATCATGGAGTCCTCTTTAGTTTTGAGAATAGTAACAATACTTATGAAGTCTTACATGATTTTGGCTTCAACTTGGATGGGGCAAAACCTTCCGGTTCATTAATAGAGTCCGGAGGTAAGCTTTATGGCATGACACGTGATCGTGGAGCATATTCGAATGGTGTGATATTCAGTTATGATATTGGTAGTAGTGTATACACCAAATTACATGATTTTAATGGAGTTGACGGAAGTAGCCCATACGGATCACTTATGAAATCTAGTGGCAAGTTGTATGGTATGACACGTTATGGTGGCAGTGACGATGAAGGCGTGATGTTCAGTTATGATATCGACAGTGCGATATATATGAAGTTACACGATTTCAATGATGTATCCGGCAGGAAACCTACTGGATCTTTATTAAAGGTTGGTAGCTCTCTATATGGATTGACGGAGTGGGGTGGAACTTACAATAAGGGTGTGCTCTTTGAATATGATATCACGACGGGTATATATAGTAAGTATTATAATTTTAGAGATATTTCCTCACGGGGTTATAATCCCTCAGGTTCATTGATAGAAATTGGTGGCTTTCTCTATGGAATGACAAATTCTGGTGGCGATCACGGATATGGTCAGATTTATAGGTTTGATCCAGATCTAGAAGATTATGACAAATTGCATTCCTTTGAAAATGACTCAGGAAGAAATCCATTAGGTTCTCTTTTAGAGATCGATGGAATATTATATGGTATGACCCGTCATGGAGGTAACCTTGGAATGGGGGTAGTTTTTGAATATGACTTAACTGGGGGAATATATTCTGTTTTGAGCCATTTTAATGGTGATAATGGTGACTACCCAGTATATGGTACCTTGATTAATTATGTCGATCCGGGATTCATCTGGACAGGTATAGTCAGCTCAGATTGGACGAACCCAACCAATTGGGATAAACTCAATGTGCCGAGTGTAAATGATGCAGTTTATATCAAGTTAGCCCCCCATTATCCGCTTATCACTTCGATACAAAGTATACAGGTTGCGGAACTAGATGTAGAACTCGGTGCAGAGCTCTTGGTCGATGGGGAACTTTTGGTTGATTAGATCAAGTCTTAGCCTTGACATGTAAACCTTTTTTCCGTAACTTATACCCAATCGGCATCTTCCGAACAACACTAAAACCAATAAAAATGAAACTTAGACTGCTCACAAGCCTGGTCTTTGTGTGTACCCTTTCGATCGGGTTATTCGCACAAAATCCAACCAACATTCAACAACAAACAAGTATCAACGAAGACGGCTCCGATCCGAATTCGAGTTGAAAGCTTCCCCAAAAACTGGACGATTCAAAACTAAAGTATTAAATTGAATTGTCATGAAGAAATCAAGATTTACAGAAAGTCAGATTGTATCGATTCTAAAGGCTCATGAAGCTGGTCGCAAGACTTCTGATTTGTGTCGTGAAAATGGTATCAGCGAAGCTACCTTTTATAACTGGCGCAAGAAGTATGGTGGCATGGAAACTACTCAGTTGAAGAAATTAAAAGAGCTTGAGCTGGAGAATCAACGACTGAAACGCATGTATGCAGAGCTGAGTTTAGATCATCGTATTCTCAAAGATGTGATTGAAAAAAAGTTCTAAAGCCTCGTGCTAAACGGCAAATAGCAAAGGGAATCATGGAAACGTACGAGGTAAATATCACACAAGCTTGTCGTGTCATTAATTTGAGCAAGTCTGTTTATTACTACAAACTCAAAGAATCGCAAGACGATCAGGTTATTAGCATGCTCTCTGAGTTATCCAAGCGGCATCCGACAAACGGATTTTGGAAGCTCTTTCACAGGATCAGATTAGCAGGCATGAGATGGAATCACAAGCGGGTATATCGTGTTTATAAACAAATGAATTTGAACATAAAGGTTAAACGCAAAAAACGGTTACCTAGTCGAAACAGAGTCCCATTAGTAGTCCCAGGCCGAATGAATGAAACATGGTCAATGGATTTCATGAGTGATGCATTAGAAAATGGGCGCAAGTTCCGCACATTAAATATCATGGATGATTTTAATCGCAAAGCACTGGCTATTGAAGCAGACTTTTCTTTGCCTGCCACAAGAGTTATTCGAGTGCTGGAGCGAATAATATACTTTAAAGGCAAGCCAAAGCGAATACGTGTGGACAACGGCCCAGAATTTACGTCCGCTGAATTTACAGACTGGTGTGCTGATAACAATATTGCCGTTCTATTTATTCAACCAGGAAAGCCAAGTCAAAATGGATTTATCGAACGATTTAATAAAAGCTACCGTACCGCCGTTTTAAATGCATATTGGTTTGAAGAACTCAGACAAGTGCGCATCTTAACGGAGAAATGGTTGGAGGACTATAACAATTTAAGGCCACATGATGCGCTGAACAACTTACCTCCAACACTCTACACGCAACAGGCAGCATTAATTGTGGAAAACAACAACAGCGATCATTCTATACCGGCTACGTTAAATTGTTTACCACGAATTAACACTACTGATAATATTAATGAATTTTTATAATTTTAACACGTCCTATTAAAGGGAAGCCCACAGAGTGCCATGTTACATGTCCAGTCAGATTCTCTCGGATTTCTGGCACCGCGCATGACTACAGCACAGAGAAATGCCATTTCAGATCCTACTGATGGATTACTCGTGTATGACACCAGTACAGGATCTTTCTGGTATCACCAGGGATCAACCTGGATAGAGCTGGCAAAAACAGCCGTCATAACGAATGACACCATGCTTTTGGATACTCTGGCCATACCGGACAGTCCTAATCCAGGAGTCAGCGATACAATTAATATTTCGCAACCAGGTAAAGTGGATAGCAACACGAATGTTCGCGTTTGTATCGATATCACACATACATATGACGCAGATTTGGATATATCATTGATTGCTCCTAGTGGTGACACAATGGATCTGACTTCAGATAATGGTAGTTTTGGAGACAATTATACGAACAGCTGTTTTACCACGGATGCGGTGAATCTCGTCACTGGTGGATCAGCGCCTTTTACCGGTGACTGGATACCAGAATCACCGTTTTCGACCATTTATGGATCGCAGATTGAAGGTGATTGGATTTTGATGATTGTTGATGATACGAATCTGGATACTGGAACATTGCACAATTGGTATATCGAAATATCAAATCCTACTTCTTTTGTCACGCCTCTAATACAAGATGCCGATTGCGATACTAAAGTGGAAGTTGAAAAATTCCCTGATGGGGATATCATCCATTTGGAAGCCGGCGGTTTCCCGGTAATGGAACTGAGCTCAAGTCAAATAGGGATGCCTTTCCCAGATCCCTTAAGTCAGGTCAATATTGCAAGTGTAGGGGGATTTCCAAACACATTACAGGTTTCTGGTCCCGCCGGCCTACCTATAATGTGGGCTAGTGACGCGTTTGGACCAGGTGCTGGAATAATGGCTATCAATCCGCCTGCTCCAGCTCCGGGACCGCCAGCTCATCTTTGGATAGCAGGAGCAATGATTCCAGAAATGATTCATGTTGATGATTTCACAGGAACCCCTATCATGTTGATGATGAATCCAGCAGCTACAGTTGGAGACTTAATTATAACGGGTACTTTGTTTAAAGGCGCAGTTGCATTTAAAATTGACCATCCGGTCGATCCGGAAAACAAGTTTCTTATGCATACTGCCATCGAGTCACCAGATATGATGAATGTGTACAATGGCAACATCACCACCGACGAAAATGGATTGGCTACGGTAATTCTGGAAGATTATTTTGAAGCTTTAAACCGGGATTTCAGATACCAATTAACCGTTATTGGTACTTTCGCACAGGCGATAATAAAGGAGGAAGTCACTGACAATAAGTTTGTTATTCAAACCAGTGTGCCCAATGTTAAAGTAAGCTGGCAAATAACAGGTATCCGACATGACCCATACGCGGAAGGCCATCGTACCCCTCATGTGTTAGATAAAACACAGGAAGAAAAAGGCAAATATTTGCATTCGCATTATTACGGTCAATCGATAGAAAAGCAGATAGGACGTACGCCAAGAAACTAGGCGTTAACATCGCCATTAACAAGAAACCAGGCAAAATTGCCTGGTTTTTTTATGACGATTAATAATTAGCTCAATTGCTATGGAGCATCTCGACGCAATTGGGAGGATCGGAAATTCCCTGTCTATCGGCAGGCAGGGAGTCGCTCATCACCAACTGGAAGGCCAGGTATCCGCTACTAACAAGGCAAAGAATTTATTATCGAATTCCATTGTGCGATCGCTTGTCTGGAAGAATCCAATGCCTGTTGTCCATTTGGATAATTCTGAATATCAGCTGCGATCCAACAGTCGACTAATAACTGGTTCAAATCACGATATTCAGTTAAAACGCGTTTGTATTCATAACATAATGTTGGATTATCCGGATTATTGCCATAGGCACTTGCGGCGATTTGGAAATCCGTTGCTAATTCCATGTACCTACTTTCAAGTGAGGTGGTTGTATAGCCTTTTCCAGCAAGACAGTCAACAAAAACCGTGTTTTCTTCTCCAATAACATCCGATCCACCACCCGGTCCACCACTTGGAAAGTCACTTCCTGAAGCACCGCTCACATTCCCGGATGGATTGCGATTAGGATCATGTGTGAGATCGGGAGTCAAGTCATCAATGTCCTCTTGTTTACAATTATACTCAAGCCATTTTGCTTCCAGGAGACCTTGGATATCCTGGACGTCAATCATTTCTTCTAGAATGGGGTCGATTAATTCGGATTCCGCATCGATCATTTCCCCACACTGGTATCCGCCATTGCCCCAAAGTGTGGCCATGCCGCCCCGCAGCTTTTGTCCTAAAGCTTCAAGATTTTCATTTTCTTTTTTTGTAATATCCATGGAGTTAGCAAAGGCCGCATTGTTGCACGGATCAGATGAGCGATCATTTAATAATTTAAGCGCCAATTCAGCATGATCAATAAATACGGCTACTTTTGATGTGACCGACGGTGCATTATCATTATGTAATTTGTGGACACCTCTTACAAGCGCTTCGCAATCAACATCCTCTCCTGCACCGTCCGCTCTTGCCTGCTGCTCAATTTCATCAAGCGTAAGACAATTGTCATCAACCGGAATAAATTCTGGTTTGCATTTGCAATTCCCCCGCTCATCCGGTTCCATCCGATCCGTCGAACACTCAAGACCGATAACAGTATATTTTTCATAATAGCCACCGTAACTCATGTTATATACATTTCGGCCCTCCGACTCAACAACTACTTTTAATTTGTGAATTACTTTTTCATTACCTGCATCATCAAAACCAACCACTTCGATGGAATACGCCTCTCCTACGGCTCCTTTAATTGTTTTTGGATTTAAATAAATACCGACATACTTAGAACATTCTTCATCTTCATTTTCAAAAAATCCTCTTTCCGTATCGCATTTACATTCGCCCGATGACTCATCAAGTTTTTTGTCGGGATCTTCGCATCCTGAAACCACAACTATAGCTTCATCAATATATCTGGTTCCATCATGTTCGTATCGTGCATAGATAGGATACTCTTTTGCATTCTCATATTCTTCCTCATTTGGGTGAACCAACATAACATCAAAAGCTTCAGAAGTAACATCACTAACAATTTCATATTTATTAGAAAAATTGACGACAAAGTTTACGTCTTTTTCTGAGTCATTGATGTCAAATCTATACTCTTCCGGAACGATTTCGAGTTCTGGTTCTACTTCCACACTCCAGGTTGTTTCATCCTCATGCCCCTCCCAGGAAACAACGACTTGCTTTTCGCCGGGGCGGTCAAAATCAATCGTTGGTAATTCGCATCTATCAGTAATGAATGTTGATTCTCCATTTTTTAAATAGGCTCTCACCAAGATTTCGACGGTCTCTCCTTTTTGCAGTATGACATCCCGTGGAATAATTTTAATAAAATCTACATCACCAGGCTCAAACTCCTTTTTTTCATTCATTTCTTTTTCGAAACGTTCAAGCGCCGCTTTTAACTCTGCTGAACGTTCTTTTTGCTGTCTGGCTTTTACCAATTCTCCAATCATGATACCCTCCATCATCATTTTATCACGGATTAACGCTTCTCGACTTTTTAATACTACATAATTGTTGACATTGTTCGCATAATAATTCCCGGCAAACTTATTTTTTGTATTCGTATTGGCAAGCCGACCGGTTCGATCGATGATAGCTCCACTATTTCTTCGTATTCCATTACGTTGCATATATTCGGCCACATACCTATCAGAATCTCCCCAAAATTCATTAACAAGCCGATGATTAAATAATGTATGATTTTTGGTTTTATACAATTGCCACCAACTATCTTTGGAGTATTTATTGTCCAAAAAATCGGTATAGGCATCAAATACGATTCTTTCGTTCGATCGCAATGCAACGCTCATGAATGTTCTCAATGCGAAGTCAATAGGTTTTGCCACAAGGGTGAGATGCGAAAGCCCAAACTGTCTAAGTAATTCTGCACTCACCAGGGCATAGGTTGCTTCCATGGCCTCACTATTAGCATGTATATCACCCGCATTATGGCGATCGACGGCTTCAAGAATTGTATACACAGAAGCGGCTCGGCCCAGGTTGGTCAGTATATTACCTATGATGTTCAATTGATCAGCAGCTTTGTGCCGCCCGTATTCAGATACAACTTTTGTATAGGTAGCTGTTAATGGTCCACGATTAATCTGAGTTTGAAGTTTAATGTATTGAATAACCGGTTCATATCGATTTGATCCGGGAATGACCTGTATAAACTCCTTGAGGTCATCAGCTATGCCTATACCTTTCGCCGCTTTTAATCCCAGATCCTTACCATCGGAAGGTAATTTTATTTTTTTGATTTCTGCTTGATATATACGCATGAAGTCTTCCGGAGTCTTAACAGGTTGTGCCAATACATCCGCAAAAAAGCCATGAAAAACAAATGCGAACAAGCTAAGTAAGATTGATTTTTTCATTTTATCCTAGTTGTAATTAATCCGGACACCTAATTTAAATCGATTTCCAGTATTATTCATTATAAAATTTGTATTGATATCCTCTTCGAAATCTGTATCGTGACTAAAATAATTGACTACGCCAAATATTTCGAGGTATTGCATCACCTGAACACCCACATCTAAATCTATTTGTAAATTACTCGGATGACGTGTTTCGGCATCCAGGGCCATACTCGGGTCCGTGGGATCTATGGCTCTCGAAAAAACTGTATTCAAATCATAAGAAGCACGATACCGCAGTCTGCCTTTTTTAGCAATCTTGAAATACCCTGAAGATTCCAACCCGTATTGATAACTATTCTGGTCCTTATTTAAAATTCCCAAATCCGTATTTTTAAAGTCAACAGCAAGATGCCATCTCAGGAAGGGACCTACTCTGACACCATTAATATCAGCTCCCAGTTTAAAATAGCCGTCGAGGCGACTAAAGAAATTATCATCGGTTGGGTAATGCAAGCGAACATTCATATCATACCCAAGATAAAAATCACCACCCTGATCCAGCCCTTGCCGAATATCCAACCTGTCATTTTTGGAAATATTCGGAAAATGTCGGTATCTCACCATAAATCGTTTGGTATAATCATCATTTCTGAAGTTGAGTTTTGAATAAACATCGAGATAATCGGACTGATCCGCTTCAGAAAATTTTCTGTAAATAACTCCAAACTGGTTATTTCTGGATGAGAGATTTTGCAGGTGTTGATTTGTAGCCCATTCGAGATGAAAACGATCGTTATTTCTTACATCCAAATTTGAGAACGATGTGTGTTCATAGTTCATATTTAATTGACCTGTGCCATCCGCCTGATTAAACAACAATGTCAAGGTAGGATTGATAAAACTATATTCGAAGAATGCATTATCACTATTTCCCAAATTATAAATCAGCCCTGGCTGCAGTGAAAAACTAGAACTTGCTTTGACATCAGATCGAAATCTAACCTGGTGCCTGGAATATGAATTTTGTTGGACCTGGTCAAATGACTGATCAAGGAATTGATAGTTGAATGTATAATTAAATGAAGAAGGTTCTGTTTTTCTGACTGTGGCATTAAATGATATTTTATCATAATCATTGACCTGCAGATTATCATCCTGATATAATTCGAAGTTGCCTCCGACTGACAAGGCATGGCCGGCATAATTCAAGTCGTAGCCTGCTCCCAAATTCCAGTTATTGTAAGGCGTAAGCAAGGTTTCCGTTCGATTTTTGACCTTAAGGTGCGCTCTGGACTCCGAGTTTATCGCGTATGAGGCGTTCAGTTGGACGTCAATATTTTCACTACTATTATCACCCGTACTTAAATCTGTAAATTCTGTATTGAAGGTGGAATTACCGAACAATAGCTGGCCGTTAATTTTCACTTTTTGCATGAAGGCTAAATCAATTTGTTGCCCGGGACTAATATTAATCTTTTCATATACCTTTTCGATCAATTGATGCTTTATTGTGATTTTTTTGATTTCAGTTTGATATTGAGAATAATCCGATCGTTTGGACAGTTTCTTTATATATCGTTTATACGATGTATAATCCGCCAAATGCCTTTCATATATTTTCTTTGTAAGTGTCGACCACTGCCGGTCTGAGCCTGTACCCCCGGATTGCCTTGTTGTCTGTGTATTTTTTAATACTTGCCGAACACAATCCCGATTTACCCAGAACGATAGATCCCTGTTTTGTAGCGCTACATAGTTTCCCAGTTCATCAATCATTCGGTAGGTCATATCAATTTCCAAATCTGCTCTTTCGAAGGGAATAAATGGATCAATTTCTTCATATACCGCACAGTTTATATTGAGCAACCGATACATCGCAGAAGTCGGTGCCGGTTTATCGTCGGCAGCGGGCTTCCCTTTCTTTGAGACCTGGATCAATCCGTACAGTGTGTTATTGAAGTCCTTGAAATAAGCGTCTAATTTGTCTCGGTCTGCATTTGATCCTTGTCCATATGCCGGCATTGGACCAAAAATGAATGAGAGGACAATCAAGAGGCAAAACGAATTGCGAATATGTGAAAGATGATACGTCAACATGACTATAAAGTTAACATCAAGTCAGCTATGAATCAACCGAGAATGCTCCTTGATGTTGAATTTCGTGTTGAGCGTATTCGTTTTTGCCATGAGCGTAGCATGCCAATCGAACTGGTTCGCTCAGTACATTTAAGAGTTAACCTTAGTGTATAGTTGTTTCTTGTATCTTGGATTCATCGTCGTCGTTAACAGCAGTGGCTATAGTTGGGAAGTTGCTATTGCAGATAACATAGAAACTAAGAATGAAAAGTGTCCCAAATGGAGGGCGAATCATCTCAGTGATCCATTTGTTAACTGGTCTTCGTTAAAAAATTTGAATGCGCTTTCCATCCCTTTAATAAGCTTTAACACACATACATTCAGTTTTATAAACGCTCTAAAATCCTTGTGAATAATAATGGGTTTATCCTGTTTATAACCGTCTGACAGCGGCCGAGAGCATAATAATCACCTCAGTATTCTTGAACTTTTCTCTCCTTCGTGTTTTCTATCTTTGTCGTCCTTATTTTCTAGCAAACCACAATTTGATATGCCATTTGATATTGATTTGATCCGAAGACATTATAACAACCTGATCGAGCGGGTAGATGAAGTAAAAGCCAGGATAGGGCGTCCACTGACACTTACCGAAAAAATACTCTATACGCACTTGCATGAAGAGTCCCCGCTACAGGAATACGGTAGAGGGAAAGACTACGTCATGTTCGCGCCGGATCGTGTAGCTATGCAGGACGCCACGGCTCAAATGGCCTTACTGCAGTTTATGATGGCAGGTAAAAGTGAAGTGGCGGTGCCTTCAACAGTGCATTGTGATCACCTCATACAGGCCAAAACGGGAGCCGAAAGTGATCTCAAGATCGCCATGGATATCAACTCAGAAGTTTATGATTTCTTGGCTTCCGTTTGTGATAAATATGGTGTTGGATTTTGGAAACCCGGAGCCGGGATTATCCATCAAATCGTACTTGAAAATTATGCATTCCCCGGTGGGATGATGATCGGTACAGATTCTCACACACCGAATGGTGGTGGATTAGGGATGGTTGCTATCGGAGTTGGTGGTGCAGACGCCGTCGATGTGATGGCCGGTATGCCCTGGGAATTGAAGTTTCCAAAACTCATCGGCGTGAAACTTACGGGAGAACTCAGTGGATGGACATCTTCAAAGGATGTTATTCTTAAAGTGGCTGGCATTCTTACTGTAAAAGGAGGAACAGGAGCCATTGTCGAATATTTTGGACCAGGCGCTGAGGCGCTGTCATGTACAGGCAAAGGCACAATTTGTAATATGGGTGCTGAAATCGGCGCTACCACATCAATCTTCGGCTATGATAAATCTATGAGCCGTTATTTGCGGGCAACAGAGCGGGCCGAAGTAGCAGAACTGGCCGATGGCGTAAAAGCCTACCTAACCGGAGATGCTGAATGTTATGCCGATCCAATAACATACTTTGATGAGGTTATCGAAATCGACCTGTCTACCCTTGAACCTCATATCAACGGGCCTTTTACGCCAGATCGGGCATGGCCTATTTCTGAATTTGCCAAAGCAGTCGAAGAGCATGATTTTCCACCTGTACTCGAAGTTGGTTTAATCGGTTCATGTACAAACTCATCTTATGAAGATATCTCACGGGCGGCTTCTTTAGCGCAGCAAGCCAGTGACAAGGGATTGAAAGTGAAATCAGAATTTACCGTAACACCCGGTTCCGAACTGATTCGATATACCGTCCAACGAGATGGACTACTTGAAAAATTTGAAGACATTGGTGGAGTGGTTTTAGCTAATGCCTGTGGACCATGTATCGGGCAATGGGTTCGACATATGGATGATCCAACACGCAAAAATTCAATTATCACATCATTCAATAGAAACTTTGCCAAACGGAATGATGGTAATGTCTCGACACATGCTTTTGTCGCTTCACCGGAAATTGTTACCGCCATGGCCATATCAGGCGATATGAAATTCAATCCACTGACTGATACGCTGACCAATGAGGCAGGCGAAGAGGTGCGCTTAGATCCACCAACAGGTATCGAATTGCCACCGAAAGGCTTCGATGTAGAGGACGTAGGTTTCATCGCGCCGGCAGAAGATGGTTCTGAACTTGAAGTTGTCGTTAATGCCAGTTCTGATCGCTTGCAGCTGCTCACACCATTCGTGCCCATCGGTACGGAAGATCTATCGTCCATGCGGGTCTTAATCAAAGCCAAAGGCAAATGCACAACGGATCACATCTCGATGGCCGGTCCCTGGTTGAAATACCGCGGTCATTTGGAAAATATCTCAAACAACTGCTACATCGGTGCGATCAATGCATTCAATGAACAAGCCAATCAGGTATTGAATATGGTGACAGGTGAATACATGGCCGTTCCTGAATCAGCTCGAACCTATCAGCACGTCGGAATTGGTACTGTAGTCTTTGGTGAAGAAAACCTCGGTGAGGGTTCATCACGTGAACATGCCGCTATGGAACCGCGATTCCTTGGTGTCTATGCTGTGATCGTCAAATCATTTGCCCGGATTCATGAAACAAACCTCAAAAAACAAGGCATGCTGGCACTGACCTTTGCCATTCCTTCTGATTATGATTTGGTGCGACAAGATGATGAAATCGATATTCCTGGATTAGACACAATGGAACGTGGCAAACCATTACAAGTTGTTCTCAGACATAGCGATGGTAGCGAAGACCGATTCGAAGTAAATCATACGTATAACAAGGCCCAAATTGATTGGGTACGTGCCGGTTCTGCATTGAATAAAATTCGTGAGCAACTGGCTTAGCCGGAACCTCTGAATCAACCGGTGTGTTAAAATGAAAGATTAATCCAAACACATGAGTTTAAAAGACAAAATAAATCAAGATTTAAAAATCGCAATGAAAGCCAGGGACCAGGTTTCCTTGCGTAGCATCCGTGCGATTAAAGCCGCCTTATTATTATTGGCTACTGATGGAAGTGGTGATGAGATTACCGAAGAAAAGGAAATTAAATTATTACAAAAACTGGTAAAACAACGTCAGGATTCTCTTACCATTTACGAAGGACAGAATCGTGATGATCTCGCCCAAACCGAAAGAGAAGAGATCGAAGTCATCTCGAAATATTTACCTGAAGCCATGAGTGAAGATGAATTGAAGTCGCTCATTCAGGAAATTATTACCACGACGGGCGCAGCCTCTATGAAAGATATGGGCAAAGTAATGGGTATGGCCAGTAAAAATATCGCCGGGCGGGCGGATAATAAAATTGTCGCCAGTATCGTCAAAGAACTACTGTCCTAATTTTATTATTTGAATTTCGCAGAAGTGTAGACAATTCATGTTTGTGGTCTATTGTCGATGATCAGCAATTAAAATAGCTTGCCTAGTTATTTAATGGTGCTTTTACTTCCATTAATTGGACGGCTTCATTATTATTGCCAACTAATATTCCAACATCACCATTATTCCCCAGGTGAATTAAGTTCATGGCCTTCACATCCCCATCTAAATATAAATTCGATTGATACGGGGGCACTACATCAAATTCCATAGGCCCGATTCCTTTAAAAAATAAGCCCACACCTGCATCATTTCTGGGTGTTTCAACCTCCGATTGGTGCATATTTCCGGCGACAACAAAATCATTCAATCCGTCCTGGTCCCAGTCACTTATAATAATTCCATTTATTGATGAAATTTGCGCTTCATTCGGCAACGGAAGCACTTCGAATAGGCCATTGCCATTATTTTGCAGGATAACTGACTCAAATGTCCTGGCAGCAAGATGATTCGAATTATCCAATTTGTCGGCTCCATATACATCCGTAAGTTTTGCTGAACCAAAATCGTGGTATGTAGGAAATTTCTTTTTTATGAACGGCATTTGATTTGAAGAACATTCACGGCCTCTCAGGGGGTACAAATTTCCGTCGTCATAATAACCCAGGACGATATCCTGACTTCCATTGTCGTCAAAATCGTTACAATAAACTTCAAATGGAGCATTTTCCGATGCCTGGTATTTATAATTTAATCCTAGATTTCCAACAATATAATCTGTGTCACCATCATCATCAAGATCACCTTGCCCGATTGCGGACCACCATCCTGTCATTTCACCTTCACGATTAGTAAAGGGTGGATTAATCTTTGTGAATTGACCGTTATTATTTTGATAATAATTAATTCCCATCCATTCACCGACTACGATGAGATCGATTGAATTATCATGATTAAAGTCAGTCCAAATAGCGTCGGTTACCATTCCCGGTTTGAATAAATCCGGTGCTATCTCTTTTGTGATGTCATAATATATCCCTGCTTTATTTTCCAGTATATAACTCCGAGCCGGAGAAAGATAATTACCGGGAACAAGTCGACCACCAACAAATAAATCTATATCACCGTCGTGATCAAAATCATGTGGCTTGACACAACTTCCACTCGATCTGATTTCGGGTAGCGATTTATTAGCTTTTTGAAATTCATTTTGCCCGATATTCACGTACAAACGATCTTGTAAATGAGCGTCATTTTCCTGCCATTCATTTCCCCCGCTGACCACATATAAATCCGCATCACCATCTCCATCGGCATCCATAAAAGCCGCACCGATATCTTCGTAATCCCTGTCTGCTCTCCAAATGTCGAGACCACTCGGAATAAAGGAACCATCATCCTGCTGCGTATACAGCTCTCCGGAATATCCCTTTGCTCCTCCCAGATAAAAATCATCGAGCCCATCCGAATTAATATCCCCTATAGCAAGTGCCGGACCCAATTGTGATAATTTATGTGGCAGCAAGCTCTCTTTTTTATAATCATTATAGGCATTTTCTTCATGTGGGTGAACGTGCTTCAATGCATTGGCCTTCTCAAGAAAAAGAGCTGAAATTTCAGATTCTACCTTGTCTTGTTCTTCTTGAATAGCATCATCATAGTTTATCGTGATGCGTTGATTTGATGGAACGCCGGTTAAGACTTGCTCCTTTCCGTCCGGCCATTTTACATGCACCTCATCGACTTGCGTTAATCCCTCCAAACCAACGTGTAATATGGGCCATACCGCCGATTGATATCCCCTTGTTGGATAATTTTCAAATATTTGTATATTCCGGCCCGATATGATTTGAACTTCAACGCCAATACCAAATTTATTAGACTCAGAGCCATGAAATTGAATTTGGAGATAATTATTCTCTGAATTATTTATTAAAATATATGCATCCTCGTCGATGTTATTGACTACCAGATCTAAGTCTCCATCATTATCCAGGTCTCCATAGGCCGCTCCATTTGATAATGAAGGTTCACTTTTGAGCCAATCATCCATTTTATTTGAAAATGTCAAATCTTTATTATTCGAATAAAAATAGTTTTTAGATTTTCGTTTTGGTCCTTTACTAATTATTTCCTGAATGACGGTTTCCATATTTTCATTCGTTTGCCTTGCCTTTCGAATACGACGTGTTCTGTAGATGGAAAAGTCATTATTTCGATCATCCCGTTTAAGGCCGTTGGTTATAAAGAGATCCTTCCATCCGTCATTATCGAAATCTGCCATTAAGGGCGCCCAACTCCAATCTGTACGAGCGATATTGGACAACTGCGCTATTTCACTGAAATGTTCACCACCCTGATTGAGCTGTAAGGTGTTATACATGTATTGGTAGTGAAATCCATGTTTAACGAAATTGTTGAAATTCGCCGGATTCATTCCACTCATGCTGGTTTTAGTCCGATAATTATTTTCTGCCGCCATGTCCAGTGTAATGATATCAGGCCAACCATCATTATTCATATCAGCAATATCGGTACCCATTGAAAAATACGAAATATGCTTTGTGCGCTCTTTGAGCGATTCAGAAAATGTTCCGTCTCCATTATTTATGTACATATAGTCTTGCTCAAAAAAATCATTTCCAACATAGATGTCAGGCCAACCGTCCCTGTTAAGGTCGCTCACAGAAAGCCCTAACCCAAATCCAATTGGGTTATTGAAAATGCCGGCTTCTTTGGATACATCTACAAACTTTCCATTTTCATTTTTATAAAGTTTATCTCCAACGAGATCATTCGATTGAGTCCTGAGTGTTTCGGGCTGACGTGTATTTATTCGTTCGATATTATGATTCATTAAATACATATCAAGATCGCCATCACGATCAAAATCGAAAAATGCAGCCTGTGTGCTATAGCCGGAAAAATTTAATCCATAATCTGCGGCTGCTTCCGTAAATGTTCGATCCTGATTATTGATAAAAAGTAAATTTTCACGATATTCTGCTGTCCTGTTGCCGGATTTACAAACATAGATATCCAACCAGCCGTCGGCATTAACATCGGCCATGGTGACCCCTGTAGACCAGCCTGTAGTCCCTCTTACTCCAGCTTGATTTGTTATGTCCTGAAACTTCAGATTCCCGTCATTCTGTTGTTCCGCACCGGTATTCAGAAAGAGCTTGTTTTCATGTAAGTTGGCAACGAAGTATATATCCTGATACCCATCATTATCTATATCCCCAATTGCCACACCGGCTCCGTTGTAGATGTATTGATAAACCACGCTATTCATGGCACTGTTTTCAGGAATGATATTGCGAAAATCGACACCTGTACTCGCCGCGGGAAGTGACGTAAACAACGCCGCATCAGGTTTCTTGTCTCCTAGTGCAGATGGAGCAGATTGGTCCTGTTGCTGACAGCCCATAAACAACAAAACCATTGCCAAGCAAAGCAGAGTAGATTGA
This sequence comes from Saprospiraceae bacterium, assembly GCA_965249735.1. Classification (GTDB taxonomy): domain Bacteria; phylum Bacteroidota; class Bacteroidia; order Chitinophagales; family Saprospiraceae; genus JANQSS01. The sequence continues at coordinate 284,972 of CBDFMS010000025.1, forward strand.
GGCCACAGTTTCGTATTAAAACACATGAATTTATATTCTTTTTTTTACTTAGTCATCTGATGACTAAGTCATCAGTTATTTTTGAGCGTTGACCATCAAAAAAGCGGCAACCAGGGAAAACATAATATTTGGAATCCAAACCCCAAGCAACGGGTCTACATAATCATTGGCCGTGATCGTGAATGAAAATTTGCTAATAAAAATGTAGAGCGCTCCCAGGAAGACGCCAATGGCCAGGTGAAGTCCAATCCCACCCCGTACTTTTCTGGAAGCAATCGTCACACCGATTATCGTTAGGATCAATATGGTAAATGGTTCAGACGAACGACGATTCAACTCAAACTCCAGGGTGGAACTATTGCCCGCCCCTTTTAATTTTTCTTTAGCGATGGCCGACATTAAATCCGGCGTGATCATACCATCTTTATCATGAACGCGATAGGTAAAATCAGTAGCAAATAGATTCATTGTTGTATCGATTGCTTCTTTGGACAGAATCAATTCTTCATTTCCTAACGAGTCAATTTTTCGAATCAAGACATTCTCCAGACGCCAGGTCTTGGGAGGTTCAATTAATTTCATTTTTTTGGCATTCATATAGCCCACCAATCTTCCATTTTCAAATTTTTCCAGGCGCGCCATAGTGGCACTTGTATCGCGTTTTGAATAACCCCTGACATAGAGTTTACTATCGGGCGAGATAAAAATGTGAACATCCCGAAATTTACCCTGCTCCTTGTTTTTATGAAGGAATTCGGTATCTATTTCATAGCGAATTTGATTGCTATGTGGAATGAGAAAATGATTTCCCAGGAAATGTAAAATGGCTATAAATAATGCAGAGATAATAAATGGTCTTAAAAACCTTGAATAACTAACACCAGCATTTAATATGGAGATGACTTCAGCGTTACTCGCCAGTCGGGAGGTAATAAATATCACGGCAATAAGTGAAAATAATGGCCAAAGAACACCATTGATAAATGGAATGAAATTCAAATAATATTCAAACCATATTTGCTTAATCGTCATTTCAGCTTTGACAAATTTATCGACTTTGTCAGAAAAGTCGACCACGGTCGATATCAGGCTAAACAGCAAACTTGTAAAAAAGAATGCTCCCAGAAATTTTTTAATAATATATCGATCTATGGTCTTAAGCATGGACTGAATTAAGCTAAGGCACTTACAATCTTTTTGAAATTCTTTTTACAGTTTCTATTTTCCATTCGGCAAATGTGTCATTTAAAATATGCATTCTCGCTTGTCTCATGAGGTGCAAATAAAAGCCGATGTTGTGCAAACTCGTTATCTGTTGTCCCAACGATTCACCAACTGAAAATAAATGGCGAACATAGGCTTTGGAATAATAGGCATCAACCATGTTTGTTCCACTCGGATCTAACGGGGAAAAATCAGATTTCCATTTGCTGTTTTTAATGTTGATAATCCCCAAATCTGTATAGATTAATCCATGCCGTGCATTCCTGGTTGGAAGGACACAATCAAACATATCAATTCCTCGCGCTATACACTCCAACAAATTGGCCGGTGTTCCTACTCCCATGAGATAACGAGCCTTTGAATTTGGTAGTATGGCTGTACACAACTCAGTCATGGCATACATATCTTCATGCGGTTCTCCTACAGACAAGCCTCCTATGGCGTAGACTTCGCTTTTGATTCCGCTAATATATTCCGATGACTGTCTGCGCAAATCGGGATAGACACTGCCCTGAACGATTGGAGCCAAAATTTGCGCGTGTCCATGGAAACTCGCTCGTCCGGCGTATTGCGCTACACATCGATTCAACCAACGGTGTGTCATATGCATACTTGCCTTCGCATAGTCATGCTCACAAGGATAAGGCGTACATTCATCAAAAGCCATGATGATATCCGCTCCAATTGATCGCTGGACGTCCATGACTGATTCAGGCGTAAATACATGTTTGCTCCCATCAATGTGTGAGGAGAACGTTACGCCATCTTCCGTTATTTTTCTTCGATCGCCCAGGGAATACACCTGGTATCCGCCACTGTCTGTCAATATAGGACGTGTCCAGTTAATAAACTGATGTAGTCCGCCGGCTTCTTCCAACAGATCAATTCCGGGACGCAAGTACAAATGATAGGTGTTGCCCAGGATAATATCCGCATTGATCTCATTGAAGAGTTCATATTGCTGAATCTTCTTGACGGTCCCGAGGGTGCCTACAGGCATGAAGATCGGTGTTTGGATGACCCCATGATCCGTACTCAATGTACCTGCCCGTGCCGAGCTGTTTTTGTCGGTGTGTTCCAGAACAAATGACATGGATCAAAGATAGGCGGATTGAGACAGGAAGAAAATGAATGATTCTATAAAACCCGGCGTATACATTTTCTATAAATCTCCAGTGCCGGACTATTTGGTGGTAATTCGGTAATCAATGTGTCAATGTCATTTGTATCACAAATTTTATACCGTTGAGATGAGTTCAACTTTTCAGATATGGAAAGTGCTATGACTTTTTTGGATGACTTGATCATGGCCTTTTTCATTTGAGCAATCTCCCAGTCCATTGTTGTGAGGCCTTCAAGCACATCGATATAGCCCGTGCCCATAAAACATATATCTGCTTTGATCTCACTCAGGATACTCAGCGCACTTCCTCCGGTGACGACACTGGAATATTTAGAAACCTTCCCTCCGATGATGAAAACGTCAACGCTGTCATGATCTGATAACTGAACAGCCACAGGAAGACTAGGAGTGAATACAGTCGCACGTAATTTGGGATGTAAAATTCGAGCTAGTTCGACATTGGTCGTTCCTCCACTAATTAGTATCACACTTTCATCCGGAATCAATTGTTGTGCCTTGTCAGCAATCTGAATTTTTAAGTTCCTGGCATAAATATTACCATTTGACATCCCGCCATCCATATATCCAATGGAAACCGCACCGCCATGTATTTTCTTTATTTTTCCCTCATCGTGTAGTTTTTTAACATCACGACGAATGGTATCGACCGACACCTGCAGTGCGGTGGCCAAGTCGGGCAGCAGCACTTTATTGTGCAGCCGCACTTCCTTCAAAATCACATCACTTCGCTTTTTTTGGCTCATAAGATCGAAGTATATCGCATATCCAGCCAGTAACCGTTTTAAAACTGGCAGATATTGCCATTATTTAGCAAATATATTGCAAATTCTTCAATATTATGATTATGTTTGTCATGAAGCATACTTGTTCTGCCTTCGGCTAAACGTTTTTATGCTAAGATGAAAATTGAGTCGAGACAGGGTGCAAGAATGGTCTTTCTGACGTTTTCAATATATATTTAATTATTTCGGACCTCAAATCAATTAATATGAAACAAAAATTTACTCGTAAAGTCTTGTTGGCATGTATGATTTTGACAGGCTTTATCATGACTGCAGTGGCACAGAAGGTCTCCGTGGAGATCTCGGGTACGGTACTGGATGAATCCAACGAACCCATTATTGGTGCCTACATTACTCTTCCCGATTTTAAATTGGGTACTGTCTCCGACGTTTCAGGAGCATATCAAATGGTAGTCAATCTGCCGACGGGAGAAAACAATTTGGAGGTATCCTACCTGGGATATCAAACTTCGAGCAATTCGATCGAGGTCGATCCTGAACGTAGAAACTACACGGTTGATGTTGTACTGGTAGAAGATTTATTAAAACTTGATGAAGTTGTTGTGGTCGGTTCTACCGTCCAGGCTAAAAGAAAGCAACTCGGGAATGCCTTAACCACATTAAATGCAAACGATTTGCAGGACGCTAATCCGCAAAGTGTTACCGGTGCCTTGCAAGGAAAAATCGCAGGTGCACAAATTGTGCAGAATTCCGGAGATCCGGCTGGTGGATTCAGCGTTCGACTACGCGGAGCCAGTACATTTTTAGGAAGTTCTGAACCGCTGGTCGTCATAGACGGTGTGGTTGTAAATAATTCTACAACAAATGTTACCAATATTAATTCTGCAGGTGCGTCTGCTCAAGCAGGGACCAATCGACTTGCAGATATCAACCCCAACGACATACAAGATATCGTCATATTAAATGGAAGTGCTGCTGCCGCTCAATATGGTAGCCGGGCATCCAATGGTGTTATGCTCATTACCACAAAAAGAGGAAAGGCGGGTAAACCGCGATTTTCTTATTCCAGTGGATTCAATGTGAACGAGATCCGAAAAACTGTATACATCAATACATTGGGCAAACAATTCGGAAGCGCTGAACAGCGATTATACCCTATTGCCGGTACAGATCCTGTAACCGGAGCCCTGACTGTTGGACGTAATTTTAGTACTGCGACTGTGGATGTCGAACGTTATGATTATCAGGATGAAATATTTCAAACCGGGTTTGGAATTGATCAAAATCTTTCCGTATCCGGTGGTAATGAATCGTCTTCATATTATGCGTCACTTTCCTATCTGGATAACGAGGGTATCGTAAAAAATACAGATTTCCGTCGCTACGGCGCTCGACTACGATATAATCAAACAGTAAATGAAAAAATTACGTATTCAGTTGGGTTAAATTATAACAATTCATTTTCAAATGAAAAGCCGGATGGAAATGTTTTTTGGTCACCGATCAATTCAATTAATATTACCAATAATACCACTGATATCACACAACGTGATGAGGCGGGCAATTTACAATCCGTTGAACCCACACGTGTCAATCCTTTATCCGTGATTGAAGATTTTGATATTACACAAGAGGTCAATCGCGCTATTGCAGATATTAATATTAAATACTTCCCATTTGAAGGAATGCTCATCGATTTTATTACCGGAGTCGATGCCACGAGTCAAAATGGAGATATATTCATACCACCCTATCCTTATGAACCGGTTAATCCATCTTATTTTAATGATGGTTACGCCTCTACGGCAAATAACAATGCCTTCCTGATTAACACGGATATAAACCTGAGTTATTCTCGGGATTTATCCAGTACCCTTGCTTCAACAACATCAGGAGGATACAGCCACCAATTTATAAAAAGTGAATATTCAGTCGCTCAAGGACGGGCACTGGCACCTTTTGTAAAAACGGTGAATGGAGCCAGTGTTATTCTAAATCCATCTGCAAATGTTTCACGCACCAGAATTTGGGGCTTTTATCTACAACAAACATTTGGTATCAGTGATAAATTATTTATTACTGCAGCCGGGCGTGTGGATGGATCCAGTTCATTTGGACCGGATAACCGAAGCAATTTTTATCCAAAATTAAGCGCCAGTTACGTTTTGTCTGACGAAGATTTTTGGCAAAATTCTATCGGAAATACGATCAATGCCATGAAACTTCGCGTATCATGGGGAATGGCCGGAAATCTAACAGCTATAGGCCCATACGATCGATTTGATACATACCTGGCAAATAATCTGGCAGGACAATCTGTATTTAATCAGTCAAATACATTGGCCAATAATGATGTAAAACCTGAGATCATGACAGAATTGGAAATTGGTGCTGATATGGCATTTTTCAATAGTCGATTAGGATTGGGTATAACCTGGTACAAGCAGGAGATTGATGACTTACTGGTAAATCGTGCCTTAGCAGCTTCCCAGGGAGGTACCAATATTACGACCAATGTCGGAAGCCTGGAGAATACCGGATTAGAAATATTATTAAATGCGGCTATTGTAAAAAATAAAGATGTAACCTGGGATGTTGGCGTAAACTTTAGCACCAACAGCAATAAGGTCACGAATCTGGGCCAGGGCCAGGTCGGCATACCTAATGTAACGGGTGCACCTATTTTCCTCGTTGACGGCGAGCCCATGGGTGTATTTTTCGGAACATATTCAGCCAGAGACGATAATGGAAATCTTTTATTGACTTCAGGTGGTCTGATGCAAACTGAAAAGGGTGATGAAACAACCAATACACCAATGCGTGATGGTGATGGACAACCCACCGGAACTAACCTCAGACAGGTGGTCGGTGATCCAAATCCTGATTATGTCATCGGATTTAACACGTCAGTTGGTTATAAAAATTGGAGACTCACCGCCGTACTGGAATCTGTACAAGGTGTCGATGTTTTTGATGCTGATAAACGTACCCGACAGGGTGTTGGAATCGGAGAGTTCGCAGAACAGGAATTAACAGGCGATTTACCACGTGGTTGGGTATGGTCAATTTATCCTATCCACGAATGGAGAATGGAAGATGGCTCTTTTACGAAAATTAGAGAGGTCACCCTGGAATATGCCATCGGAAATATTGCTGATGTTTTAAATAATGTAACCATTGCATTGGGTGCCAGAAATCTGCACTCATTCGATGATTTCTTTAGCTATGATCCTGAAACAAATGCAGGTGGACAAAGTAATGTCATGCGCGCCGTTAATTTTGGAACCGTACCGATTCCAAGGACGTATACGATGACCATAAGAGCTGATTTCTAAATGGAAAAAATAATAAAAATGAAAATTAATAATATATTTTATATCGTCTTATTTTTTGCCGGAATGGCATTGGTAAGTTGCGAAACGGATTTTACTAATCCCGGTGCATCTACTGAAGGTGACGTCATCACGAGTCCGGATGGTTTAGAACTTCTGACACTCGGATTACATCGTCGCTGGTCCGTGGGCCGTCAAAGTCCTATTTATACAACAATTGCAACGGGATTTAGCACCTTTGAATACAGATTAATTAACCCGGGAAATCAGTCTGAGAATGGTCTTTCTCTTGGAGGAAATGACGTGGATGGAAGTAATGCCATTGTGTCCAATATTTGGGAGCAAGCGCTCATTACAAGAAAAGAGGCGCAAACCGTATTAAATAATTTGGATATCGTCACAGATCCCGGCTTGCAAGGCGGAATTCGCGCCTATGCTTCAATTTTTGCCGGTCTGGCAAATGGGACACTAGCCACTTACTTCGATCAGGTACCCTTGATTTCTGAAGAAAATGCACAATTCAGCTCGAGACAAGATGCGCTCAATACGGCCATTGATGATCTCAATGTCGCCATTTCGGCAATCGATGCGAATCCAAGTTATCAGCAATTTGGCATCGATGCAAAAAATACAGCATTAGCTCTGAAGGCCCGTTATCACAACATGTTGGGTAATCATGCCGAGGCATTGAGTGCCGCAGGTAGTGTTGATCTGTCTTCCACATCTGCATTTGTTTATGATGCGGTCAACACCAATCCGGTAGCTTTTGTATCCATTCTGACAAATAACGTGTATCAACCCGTAGACCTGACATTAGGCTTGCCTTCAGGTCTTGAGCCTGATCTAAACGATGCCAGGCTTCCATTTTATTTTCAGGATATCATGCCTGATAATTTCGATTTCCGGGCTGCCGCGTTTTTTGATGACAATGAAGATGCTATCCCGGTCTATCTCCCCGGTGAAATGATTTTGATAAAAGCTGAAGCCTATGCGCGCCAAAACGACCTGACGAATGCCGTAGCTGAATTGGATCGCATATTGACGAAAATGCCGGCTGATGATGCCTTTGGTATTGGTGCTAATTTGCCGGCCTATGCAGGGGCCATGGATCAAGCTAGTATCCTTGATGCCATATATGCCAATCGAGCGATGGAAATGATGATGTCCGGATTGCGACTTGAAGATAATCGCAGATTTGCACGACCGGCTTCTGAAAGAAATAGAACATTTTATCCATATCCAAATAGTGAACGAGATAATAACCCGAATACCCCTGCTGACCCGAATTAATTTGTATTGATTGAATCATTAGATTTTTTTCCCTCTTTGCAATTAACTTGCAAGGAGGGATTTTTTTTACCGTCATTCCAATCATAGGATCGAGCAATGCGCATTATTAATTATATCGTCCTTACTATTTTTACAGGAATTCTTTTATCCTGTCATTCACAGAAATTAATTCTTCCAACAACAATACCACAAAAAGATGTCGAAATGCGCGGTGTCTGGATTGCCAGCGTAAAAAATATTGATTGGCCGGCTCACTCAAATATGTCGTACGAGGAATTGAAAAAATCATATATCGATATTTTAGATTTTTATGAAGAACTAAATTTCAATGCTGTCTTTGTTCAACTGCGAACCGCCGGTGACGCTTTGTACCCCAGTCAATATGCCCCCTGGTCACGTTTTCTGGCAGGGGTGGAAGGCCAACCATTGCAACAGGATATTGTACCCTGGTTGATTGAGCAATCACATCGGCGTGGTATGGAATTTCATGCCTGGCTCAATCCATATCGAGCTACCACGTCACTGGATACCCTTAGTCTGGCTTCCAATCATGTGTTTTATCAACATCCCGAATGTATCGTGAAATACGGCCCAAAATATTATCTAAATCCCGCTTTGCCCGCTGTCCGGGAACATTTATTACAAGTCATTGACGAAGTCCTGGAATACGATGTTGATGGAATTCATTTTGATGATTATTTCTATCCCTATAAAATTGTGGGTGAATTATTTGCTGACTCCCTGGAATATTCCTTCAGAACAGATGCATCGTTATCTATTGACGACTGGCGACGTGATAATATAAATGTATTTGTACAATCATGTCATGCACTCATCGATAATAAAAAAAGCCATGTGCAATTTGGAATAAGTCCCTTTGGTGTCTGGCGAAATAAAGCACAGGATGTCACAGGTTCTGATACACGGGCCGGTCAGACAATCTATGATGACCTCTATGCTGATAGCCGTGCCTGGATTCGCCACGGCTGGTTGGACTATATCGCGCCGCAGTTGTATTGGAGCATGGAATATCCACCAGCCGGTCATCGTACCCTGGTGGACTGGTGGACGCGAGAATGTCCGGACTTACCCCTCTATATCGGGCTTGGTGCCTATAAAGTGCAAAATAACCACGATACGACCTGGAACGATTTAATGCACCTTCCAATCCAGATTGATTATAGTCGAAAGACAAATGTGGTCGACGGATTTATCGTCTTCAGTGCAAAATCTATCCCGGCAAATCCCAAGCTTGAACATGTGCTAAAAAAACATGCCTTTCAACAAAAAGCTATCACGTCCCAACAAAGTAAATGGTTTAACTCAATGCCAAATATTGAATTTACTATGCATGCTGATCGTCATGAAAAACGATTGACTATTCAGGGAATCGACTCCGGTGCCAAAAAATTAATTATACGATATCAACAACCCGGAGGTTTTCTAAAAAATAAAACCCGGCAAGAAGAGATTATAGAAATTCAAAATAATCGGTGTGAAATACAACTACATAAAAAGAGCAGCAACGTATCGATTGCCTTAATTAATTCCACAGGCATCACTTCTGCATTTAAAAATTTGGATGTGAATTAAATGAAATCGGGTATGAAAAATAATGTGTTACAATCCTGGAATCAAAACGCCCATGAATGGATTAATTTATTGGATCGCTCAGGTATTCCCTCCCGTAGGATTACCAATGATGCCATTATTAATACTGTATCGAATTATGCCGGACCAAAAATTCTGGATTTGGGTTGTGGCGATGGGTGGTTGACCCGTACCCTCGGCAAAATCGGATTTGATGTGGTTGGATTGGACGGCACTGACACCCTTGTTCAACATGCCAGGACGCTGTCAAATCAAACCTACGTTCATATGTCCTACGAGGATATCATAGATGGTTCCACGATACCCGAAGCCCCTTTTGACACCATTGTTTTCAATTATAGTCTATACGGGGAAGAGGACACCAAATTGCTGTTGCAAAGCTTGCTTTCTGTTCTTGTAGACCAGGGCAACATCATCATTCAGACTGTCCATCCACTATTCCTTCTTGAACAAGGTCAGTCGTATACGAGTCGCTGGATTGATGACGCCTGGTGCGGCCTGGATGGAAATTTCACCTTGCCGCATAAGTGGTTTGCCCGAACGATGGAGGATTGGGTGCAGTTATTTATTGATAGCGGCTACCATCTCCATAGATTGACTGAGTCAAAGTCGGTTGATAATATTCCTGTTTCCGTGATTTTTGTGGTTGGGAGAAGGGCGTAGATCAACTGATTGATTCGTACCCAACCTCCTCAAACGAATATCACTAAACAAATTAGAGTAGAGGGTATTATCGTCAAAGGACACATGGGACAACCAAAACTCAACCCATTAACCAGGTTACGACACCAAGCAGTTAAAAATATAATAACACTTACTAAGCTATTGAAAAAGATTCCGGCATCATCCGTGAAATCTAAAAGGGATGAAAGGGATTATGGTGTATTCGCAGACTTATAACACAAGTGTTTTTACATAGAATTATTATACAACGCCATAGAAATATCATTACGGTCGTGATTATTACTCTGCTTTCATTTATTCGAAAAATTCGCAGCTACGCGGTTAAATAGATAAATTGTTAAAAAGCCCGGGCAGCTCGAACACGATTGTTGTTGACCTTATGGGCAATGTACTGAAAGCCATTGAAGAAGTACTGGTACCACGCATTGAAACTGTCGCCCTCCGTAGAACTCCAGTAGAAGTGAGCCGCAAACCCGCCAAGATTACCTGGATCTGACGTTCCATTATTCGTACCATTCCCATCCGAATCTGCCAAATTCTCCCACATTAAATCCAATTCGTCTTTTGAAGGTAAAAACCAGTCGGTTTTACCATTTAAAATCAATTCATCACAGATTCTTGCTGCTATGCCAGATGTTGGACATCCATTTACAATATCTGTTGTATTCTGACTACCTGTTCCTATAACTATTCCATCGGCCCCAGGAATATCCGTTCCAAAACATCCCCATTCAGCTCCTGTACTCTGATCTGCTGGGGCTGCAACAAATCCTTCACCTGTTGATGTATCTAAGTAAAAAATTAGTCCACCTTCAAATGTTTTACCATATAATGAATCTAATACTACACCAGCATTGAACAAAACTATAGGTGTCTGACCTGCAGCTAATAACTCCTGAATTGAAACACCCGCAGTTATTAAATCCTGAATTGAAACACCTGCAGTTATTAAATCCTGAATTGAAACACCCGCAGCTAATAGGTCTTCAATCGGTATTTGAAAATCTAATAAATTTTGATTTGAATATCCATTATCTAGTAAAGATTGGATCATTGCCAGCGGTAAACTTGGACAGTTACATAAGGCAGAAGTCAATAAAAGATCACTTTGCAATGTCCGTGTTGTGTTTGGCGATGACGGCAATGAGGCTACCATTCGTGTTGCTAGTGTACCATCTGGCCGTTTGACCACTAGATGATTCTCCGTATTCATGGTATCCATCACTGTTACCTTCAACGAGCCCTCTACTTCAAGTGATTGGCTAATTACCAATAGTGGAAACGTTAAGATTAATAAAACATACAGAAATTTTTTTAGGTTTTGTTTTTTTAGGTTTTTATTTGCAGGGCCGTAAGTAAGTCATTTATACCAGCTTCTTTAATTTAGACTCACAACAATAAAGTGGCTATTCATTCTTTGGCTTAACGTGCCGGTTTGAACAAACAAACCTTGTACTTTACAGCAATAGAAAGATTCAATCAATTTTACCATTTTAGCCTAGATCAAAGTCAATCTGTGGATTGATATCTGTCATGTATTTGCATGATATGCACTTTTAGAACAGATAGAACTAAACGTCTAAAGAAGGAAGCTCACTAACAAACCTTGTTCAAATCTTTATCATAGTTATTAATCGCGCTTAACCAGTCCATGTATATACATTCTGCTACAAGCTGAAGACTTTTAAGCAGGGAGCCGGAAGCTATACAGTAATCAGGTGGGCTTTCGGTTTGAACTCTCTTATTGCACTTTCCCAATTGGCGTAGATGTACTTTGCCGTCTTTTCCGGTGAGTATGGCATCTTAAGAGCCTCTGAATGGATATCATATAGCTTTTCGGTGAGTGGTTCATACTCCCGACTTTTAGGGATGTTAATTAAGTGAGAACCTATTATCAATACCAATAATAGCCCCGCCAGGACTTCCGCCTCCAGCGGATAAACTTCTCCTCCCGGCGGTCTACTTCGTAGCCCCGCCAGGACCATCCATGTGTGATTCAGTAATACTTGGTGATATCATAGCAACTCTGATTATCAATGAGATGGCTAAGATAGTACATTCTGACTATTAAGCACTATCACCGTCTATTAAGATAAAACGACAACCAGTTTTGAATTGGTTGTCGTTTGTCGTAAATTTGAGTTGCAATCAATTTACTAACCTAAAGGTACAACAATGCCAAAATTAACCGGTATTCCAGATGTCCGGTTCAATCTCAAGTCAATCAAGGATAGAAATAAGCCCACACTCATCAGTGCAGTTTTTCGGTATCCATTTGAAAATAAGACTGTCAAGCTAGTCTATTCCACAAGATTGAAAATCGAGCCCAAACATTGGGATGCTAAAAAGCAACTTCCCAGAACCACACATCCACAATACAACCACTTCAAAAAAGCGATTCAAAAGCTTGGTGACACAATTCAATCGATCTATCTCGATTCGGGACCTGGTAATATTTCTGTAAAAGACTTCAAGTTCGAGATAGATCTTCGGCTTGGCAGGGTTGAAATAGTCGAGGAAGCAAAGCCTACCCTATTGTCCTTCATAGAGGCTTTCATTGAGCGAAAGCAAAACGAGATTGCAGCCAATAGAAATACCTGGAAAAAATTTGTCACAGTTAAGAACCACTTGATTAACTATGCCGATGAACAGCTTGCCGGAGTCCTTGACTTCGATGATATAGACTGGAAGTTCCGGGACCATTTTGTTAATTGGCTCTACAGTTCACCAAGGAATCACAGCGTTAATAATGCGAGTAAGATAGTTAAAGTCTTGAAGCAGTTTATGTCGGAATCGTTTAGGGAGAATTTGCATGCAAACACAACTTTTCAAGATCGACAATTCTCAGTCAGACCGGAAAGAATTAAAAAAGTAGTGTTGTCATTTGATGACATCAAAAAAATCCATGATCTCGATTTAAGTGACAAACCAAAGCTCGACAGGGTGCGAGACCTTTTCTTGATAGGATGCTATACCGGGCTGAGAATTAGTGATTTCACTCGATTGAAGCCTGAGCACATAATATCTGACAATGGAGTCGAAATGATACACATGTTCACTTCTAAGACTAAAACTGAGGTATACATCCCAATTACATCTGAACTGAAACAGATACTTGTCAAGCGCGGTCACAGGTCACCCGACCCGATCAGTTCCCAACGCATGAATGAATACATAAAGGATCTATGCGAGGAGGCAAAATTGAATACTCCTACAGTTATAAAATATTCAGAAGGTGGCAGGATAAAAGAGAAAACGGTCCCTCTCTATACGCTTTGCACATCTCACACTGCTCGCCGATCCTGGGCCACGCATTACTATTCCTTGGGTATTCCATCGGCTTACTTACGTCAGATCACAGGACATAGTTCTGATCAAATGCTCATGCGATACATCAATGTAGACAAAAAGAAAGCAGCTCACGAAATGGTCAAACAAGTGGCCGACATTATGAAAAGTCAAAATCGAAACGAATGAAATACTTTTTTGAAGGTGTGGAGTATTCTACTGACATGAATCATGGGATATTACCTCATTCTGCGACAATTAATAGAAGTTTATATTCTTTTAAGAAATGTCCTCAACTAGCTCATTACTATAACTCCATGGAACCCAAAGGCGGAAAGCCATACAGCCACCATATTGGAGGAACTAACGCAATTTGGATTCATCCAAGTCATTGGAATGAATTTAGTAGGTCGGAAAATGAATTCAAAGAAGCCCTTACAGAAGAAGAACTTCAAACAGCCTTAGATATGTTTCATAAGAGTTATACGTGGGGGTATGTAAATTTAGAGAAATGGTATATCCGTCGTAATCTAAATGCCAATGATGTATTTTGTTTTGTTCAAAATAACACGCGAAATTTTCAAGATCCTCCAGGCAGAATGTGGTTTCCCGAAATTTCAAGAAACTCTGTTATTAGCCCATTCGTTCTATTCTGTTCTCATCTCCATATTGAAGGAAAATTATCAGGGGCGATTTTTAGAGCATGGCAAATTATTATTGAACATCATCAAAAGTTTGAGCCGTTATTTGAGGAATTAACAAAGAATGGAGTTAAAAAGCTCAGTTCACCACCAAATGACAAGAATTTCTCAGCCAGAGAAGTGGCCGTTGCTTTTTATCTCGCTGGACATCCCATTACACGGGACAATTATCAAGAGACCCTTAAATACACTAAAGGCAAGTCCAATAAAATTCTTCAATACGCTGGAGCAAGACTCGAATATTACACAACTCTTTCAGAACATCGGACTACTAATACAAAAAAAGGGAAATCTCTTTCAAATATCAGACGAATACTTAAACAAATAGGTACAGAGGAGTCATTATCCTACATAGAAAACCACATAGAAAGATTTAAAAATGAGTTTTATAAAAAGTATAACCTAAGATGCAAGTGGTAGTAAGTGGTAATTATTTTTATCTCAGAACCTCTGCCACATGAGACTCTCGCAATTTAATTACGGCTTACAAGTGGTAACCATGCGGCAACAGCGCATGCTCTGACCTTAGATTTGTTGCAATTAAATGCGACAAACATGAATAACCCCATTTGAACTTCTAGACTCCAGGCTAAGCAATATAGAGAGCATACTATTAAGCATGACTTCCCCTCCCGCACGGTCCAAGCCCAACAGCACCCGCGACGACATGGATGATGTGGAGGATCGCCTCATAACCAAGTCACAAGTGGCCCGGATTCTGGGCTGCTCGATGTCCACGATAGACAACCTAAGACGGCGTGGGACCCTTACGCGCGTTAACGTAGGCAAGGCTGTACGTTTCCGATTAAGTGAGGTCCAGTCTATCGTCAATCAAAAGCAGCCAGTATGAGTACCACCAGCACCAACCAGACTAGGCGCCGCACCCACATGGTGGAGCTACTAGAGTCAATTTACGATATACCTATGACCTACCAGCAGGCGTACAGACTGAGTGGCCTGCACAGCATCGACATGGCCTTCGCCTTCCAATTGTTAATTCGTGAAGGCAAATTGACCAAGCTAACTGACGGACGCTACCAGGCCACGATAACCATCACAGAATGAGCTGGGTCAAGTTGCATAGGGACTTAACGTCATGGGAATGGTATGACGACCAAATGTTCTTCGTTTATGGATTCACTTATTGTTAACCGTAAATTTTGAAGATAAGAAGTGGCACGGAGTTACGATAAAGAGGGGCCAAAGATTAACGTCATACCCGAAACTCTCAAGAGAATTAGGGCTGTCAATCAAGCAAATAAGAACGGCATTGAAAAAATTAGAAAAGTCTCAAAACGCGGCAGCTAAAGGGCAGGCTATGGGCCTTATGGTTACTGTATTAGACTTTGATCGGTGGCAGGCAAAAGACAGGACAAGGGCAGGACAAGGGCAGGATAAGGGCAGGATAAGGGCAACAACTAAAGAAGGACAAGAATATAAAGAAGGACAAGAACTAAAGAGAATGCGGGAAAATTTTGATCAATTCAGAATAATTTACCCGGGCTCAAAAAGAGGGTTGGATGTAGAGTTTGATAATTTTAAAAAAAAACATCCGAATTACAATCAACTCATGCAGGAATTAATTCCAGCCATAGAAGCCCAAATAAAACAGAAAAACAAGTTGCGGTCCGAAAATAAATTTACCCCGGAGTGGCCTCACCTACAAACATGGATAAATAACTCAAGATGGACAGAAGAAATACCGGTGGAAGTGCCGCAAGCGATCAGCTATTGAAAAATACAATCGACTCAGAAAGCCAGGTGATAGGTTCGATATTATCCTCGCCTGATTGCATATTCCGACGAAACTGACCAGGGTATTCCGGTGGAAAGTGACCACCCAAAGTCAAGTCAAAAAAGTTGTCTGATCTTTCTGTCAATTTAAGTGTTTTTAACTAATAATTTTGTCTTCTTTTTCCTCATCGAATCTCCTTTGAGATCTATTCGATGAGAAGTGTGAACGATTCTATCTAAAATTGCATCTGCAATAGTGTTTTCTCCTATTATTTCATGCCACTGTTTTACGGGGAGTTGTGAAGCAATTATTGTGGATCGTTTTCCGTGTCTGTCTTCAATTATTTCCATCAAGGCGTGGCGATTAATTTGATCCAATGGCTTTAATCCAAAGTCATCCAATATTAGCAAATCCTGTCTTTCTATTCGAGTCATTTCTTTAAGAAAAGATCCATCAGCCTTGAGCATTTTGAGTTTAGCGAATAGCTTATTTATATTGAAGTATAAGACTTTATACCCCAAATTACAGGCTTGATGTCCCAGGGAAGAAGCGATATAAGATTTACCGACACCGGTGCTTCCCGTCAATAAGATACTCTCTTTACTTTTAATAAAATCACATGTAATAAAACGAGTAATCTGATTTTTATCCAGGTTTCTCTCTGTGGAAAAGATGATTTCTTCAGTAGAAGCCATATACCTGAATCGGGCTATTTTAATCAGACGGTTGATCTTTCGATTATGTTTGTCATCCCACTCGGCTTGAAGTAGATAAGCTAATAATTCATCAGGAGTATATCTGATGCTGGATGATTCTTTGGTTGATTCGAAAGCTCTAAGCATTCCAAATAAACGCAATTGACCCATTCTTTCCTCATTTGTAGTATTCATGGTTTGTATTTTAATGATAGTAATTTTTTCCTCTTATATTATCATGCAGTGGAATGGTTCTATCCTGATGGGGGTCTTCATCAAGCTTGTCCAGGCCCTTTTCTAATATGCTTTGAATGATTTTATAGTTAAACACTTCATATTCCAGGCCCCTCTTACAAGCATTGTTTAGTCGTTGTTTTCCGACTTTTTTCGCAAAAGACAGAATTCCCAGGCAAGACTTATAGTTCTGCTCAGGGTGCTGTTGTTTTTCTAATATTTTGATAATATATGTTCTACACTCCGGGCCTATTCCTTTAGCCCAATTAATAAATTTATCCGGGTTCCAATCAGCAACGAATTGATGAGTACTCGGCATGTGGTCCTTTATGGTGGAATATCTAAAAGCTTGATAATTACGTGTGTGAGCCGCTATTGGTTCATGTTTATAGAATATGGTTACTTCGGAATCACTGTAAATGATCTTGACTCGTTTACCAATATATTCAAAGGGAACACTGTAATAGTGCTTGTCTTTATTTAAGTAGATATGGCTGTTCTTGTAAACGGTTCCATAGGCATAATACTTCATTTCATATTTGCGATCAGGCAAGGTGAAAAGCTCTTTTTGTTCCACTTCTTTGAACAAATCAAAACGCGAATACTTCCTTCCCTGGAAGTTGGTCCTATTGTGTACATCGAGTTTTTCTAGCACAGCAATATTAGCCTGATCAAGGCTAAAGAGCACATGGTGGCGTAAAGGAGCAAATATTCTTGAATAGGTAATCCTGACGCAATTTTCTACCAATGCTTTATCCCTTGGTTTATATGCTCTTGTAGGTAGGACACTGGTTTGGTAATGTTCAGCAAAATCCAAAAATGTCTCATTCAATGTCGGTTCATATTTACTACTTTTTGTAACCGCTGACTTTAAATTGTCTGTCACTAAGGCCTGTGGCACACCGCCCATGTAATGAAGAGCATTTTCAATACACCGTATAAAATCTTCTTTCTTTTGAC
This sequence comes from Saprospiraceae bacterium, assembly GCA_965249735.1. Taxonomy (GTDB): domain Bacteria; phylum Bacteroidota; class Bacteroidia; order Chitinophagales; family Saprospiraceae; genus JANQSS01. The sequence continues at coordinate 302,613 of CBDFMS010000025.1, forward strand.
TCCTGCATACCTCTACATAGGTGTATTGACTACTTCCAAGGACGGCCACAAACACCTCACATTCCCGGACTTCTCCTGTTTCTCTGTCCGTTATAGCTAGCTTCTTTCCTGTAAAATCAATAAATAATTTGTCTCCAGCCTTGTGCTCAAAATGCATTACAACTGCTGATGATCGCTTCCAGTCATTGTAGTACTTGCAAAACTGTGAGCTCTGATAGCCATCTGGATATTTTTCCTTGTACTCCCTCCATAACAGATTTTTGGTTACGCCTACCTTTTTTAACTCCTTTTCAAAGTAGGGAAACAAAACGCGAAGTTGAGCCAATTTCTCTGGCACTTCTGGATCTTTGCTGGAAAGATAATTACCCAAATCACTGTCACTAAGTTGCTCTAGGTCTTTATACGTGAGCCTCTTGTTTTTGAATAGTTCGATGTATTTTTTAACCGTGTTACGCGAAATAAGTAACCTCTGGCTAATTTGTACTTTACTCACTCCTTGAGCGTAAAGTCGATATATCTGTCTTATCTGTTTCATGCCTATTCTCTTGTTTGCCATCTTCTTTTTTCATAAAGAAAATGATACTGAAATAGACTTCTTTTTAGACTGGTCAATTTGCTCCGGTGCGGGTGGTCAGTTTGCTCCGGAGAAGATGGTCACTTTAGAACGGAATGGGGTGGTCAGTTTGACCGGATTTTGCAGTTGAGAATGCAATTACATCCTTAAAGTCCACTCAGGAAAAACAAACAAGAGCAGGTAAAGCCCAAAAGGATGGTTACGTCTCACTTTCCAAAGAAGTATCCCGAGCCAAAATCGTACTGGAAGAAATGACGCGAACGGAAAAAGCGTCAACCCAGGAGATCGAAAAGCATAAGCAAAAGCATGCAAACTTAACACTAGAGCAGAAAAAACAACGCGAGGAAAACCGAAAGAACCTTCAAATAAAAATAGCGGAGCAGAATACTTACTCTGGACTTTCGGCCAAGTTGAACCTTATGCGTAAGTCATACAAAGACCTGGCAGTTCAAAACAAGCAGAATACCAAGGAAGGAAAGGCTTTGTTGAAAAACATCAATCAACTCGATGCTAAGCTCAAGACAGTAGATGCTACAGTCGGCCAGTTCCAAAGGAATGTGGGAAACTACTCCGGAGCCTTCAAAAAGTTTGGTAAGAACGTCTTGGCTGCATTTGGAATCGTTGGTGGTGTGAGTATGCTAGCCGGTGTAATCCGGAACATTGCTCAGGAATCTATTGCACTCGCTAATGAGGCCAAAGGGGTAGAGTTTGCATTTGGTAGGATTGAGAATAGTGCAGCCATACTCGAGCAGGCACGGGCCCAAACTCAAGGATTATTATCAGACTTAGATATTCAAAAATCGATTGTCGAGTTTGACAACTTCGGACTAGCTCTTGAACAATTACCGGAGCTGTTGGAATTTGTTGCTGTTCGTGCGACCCAGACAGGAAAGTCATTTGAGCAATTGCGAAGTAGTTTAATCGAAGGTCTGTCGAAGAAGTCAAAACTCCGTATAGACAATCTAGGGATCTCGCTTGAGGAATTAAATGCCGAGCTAAAAAAGACTCCGGTTTTCATTGAGGCCGTGGCCAATATTGCGAAACGTCAATTAGCTGAAGCAGGTGATGTAATTAAGGAAGCAGACAAAGCACAACAGCGATATAATGCAACCGTCTCCAATGCCAAGGTATTATTCGGAGATTTCATTAATCAGGCAGTTAAGCCATCTATAACCTCACTGGGCTCGTTAGTAGAAGCCATTTCACGGACAGTATTTTCCAAAAAAGAACTAAGCACTACACTAGTCGAAGAGCAAGTTGCTTTGAATTTATTAGTAAGCGAGTTAGACAGCGCAAATACGTCCGAAGATAGGCGGGCAAAAATTATTGAAACGCTCAATTCTCAGTATCCTGAATTCCTTGAACACCTCGACCTAGAAACAGCTACAAGTGAACAATTAAGAACTGAATTACAAAAGGTAAACGATGCTTACCTCAATCGAATAGTATTGCAGCGTGAAGTTGAGAAAGGTCAGAATCTTCAATCGAAAGTAAACAGAGCTGGAGGTACTGCCGGAGAGATCAAGGGGAAACTATTTAACCAACTAAATGAGGCTGTCGCAAAGTTTGGGCTTAATGCCAAAGTTACTCTCGACGACATAGAAAAAAGTGCCGCTGATGTACTAAAAGAACTTGAAGGGCAGGACCTTGGAGTCTACGATAGACATTACGGGACACCTAGCAATATAAAGAGCACCCTGGGTAATCTCGAAAATTTCAAAAACAATATCGCGAGTCTAAACGAGCAACTAGAGGAACAAGCCAATAATATTGAAGTAGTCAAAGATCAACTAGGAATAAAAACGGAAGCTGAGCGAGCAGACAACGAAGAATTAGAACGCAAAGTTGAACTTTATAACAAACTGTTTGGGACGAGTTTAACTGAATTAAATGCAGACCAACTGGTCCAGTTAAATGAAGCTCTTGAGGATCTGGATATAGGCAGTGAAGACGCGGCTAAAACTATCTCGAATCTGAGAAAGAAAGTATCTGGACTGAGAAAGGAATTTGAAGAGTCAGAGATCGGGACCAAGAAATACACAGAACTAAAAAAAGAACTTGCAAAAGTTGAAAAGGAACTGGCAATTGCAACAGGGAAAACGAAAGACAACCTTGAACTTGACCCCAAATCACTGGCTGGAATAAAGAAGGAAATCCAGGAAATAAACGTAGAAATCTCTAAAACTTCAGACTACACGAAGCTTGAAGCTGCACTTGATAGATTAAAAGCTAAAGAGGCTGAGTTAAGAGCCCTGGAGGCTCAGATCGAACGAATCAATAAGAATCTAGCTGTAACTGAAGGCCCTATCAAAACAGCACTTGGCGATGCAGTTAATCAGGAGTTCGGAGGAGCCGGATCATTCCTAACAGAAATTATAGGTCCGGAGGCCGGCTTTCATGAGGATAAAGACCCGATCACAAAAGAGACTAAATTACTCGGGCAAATTAAAGCACTCCGGGAGAAGTTTGGAATAGATGAAATTCTACAAAAGGAAAAGCTATCCAAAAAGGATCTGAAAATATTAGAAGAGTTTGAGAATGCCAAAATATTACTTGAGCTTCAGAATGCCGCCAATCTTGCAAAAGCAAAGCTGGATATCAAGTTCAAATCCAACGAAGAAGAACTGCAGGCTGATAAAGAACACCTCGATGCTGTAAGTGCGTTGCATGATGAGCAGAATGCACAGGACGAGCAAAGGGCAAATGATAAGAAAGAAAAGCTCAAAGAAATACTGGACCAGGCATTTGAATATGCAAACAAAGCCTCCGAACTTGTATTCAGAATTGAGAACGAAAGAGCAGAACGCAGTCGTGAGATAAAACTAAAAGCTCTTGATGACGAGTACAGCAAAAAAATCAAAGCGGCTGAAGGAGACAGTAAGGAGCAAGAACGATTAGCCGAAGAATTAGCCAAAAAGAAGGAAGAAGTTGAACTAAAGGCCGCCAAGAAAAAGCAACAACTAGCTCTAAAAGAGGCGGTTACGGGAGCTGCATTAGCCATTATAAAGGCCATTATCTCAGGAGGTGGAATCCCTTGGGCTCTTCCGGCTGTAGCGGCAACTGCAGCGGCTACGGCATTTCAGATTGCCGGAATTGTTGCTCAAAAATTCGAAATGGGAGGTGAGGTTGATGGTCCTTCCCACACCCAGGGTGGAAAATTAGTTGAGGTAGAAGGAGGCGAGTTTATTATGAGTAAAAAAGCCGTGATGCGGCCGGGAGTAAAACCAATTCTCCGCAACTTAAATGACCTCAAACCCTTACCTCGCGTTCCTGTTCCCGACCCCGGATTTCGAAGATCTGCATTTGATGGTGAAATACCTGCACCCATTTACAACATCGCGTACCAACAGGTGCAAAAAGAATACAGGAGGACGGAGAAAATCTCTGAGGATATAGCATTGTCTTTAAAGGACATAGTGAAAGAAGATATTATCCCTGCTATGAAAGAAGCCATAAAAGAATCCATGGAAGAAATTATTCCCGAAATAAAACAAGGAGTGAAGGATGGAACATTTGAAGGCTCATCGCTCGGCGGAGAAGAAGGTTTTCGACGAAGGGAACGAGAACAAATTGAACGTGACAACTCACAAAAATAAAGATGTCAATCAGTTTAATTTCATGGCATTTGCTTCACCTATAGCTCGTATATCACCGACCTTTGATTGAAAGAACTGACAGATTAGTTTTAATTCTTCACGAGCTTCATCTTTGAGGTCGATAAAAGGTTTTTCATTGTTGGGAGATATGTAAAATTGATACATCCAGTCGCAAATCAAATCCACGGAGTCTATGGGAATTAAATCTGTAATGGAATGTTTTGCCATAGACTCATTTGTGATAATTCCGAAAGTATTAATTAAGAATTCGTCTTCGTACCGACCGTGATAATTTTCCTGTGTTATTACAATCTCGCACATTATGGAGAAGATTTTTCGAGCCATAGCAGCCGCATCGTAATATGGCCCGGTAAAACAGTTCTCATATCCAATGCTGTACAGTGCTTTGATTTGCCCAAGATGATTCATAGTGTGTGTTTTTGTATTTGGTGGGTTATCGTTTGTAAGCTAGAATACCTGACTGAATATTTTTTCAGTTGTGGATATTCGGGCTTCGAATTTCTCAATCATTAAATCGATCTCGATTTGTTGCTCTTCATCCATCATTTCATCGACCGTTGAGTTCAGTTTTTTAAACTGAGAAATGAGAGCCTTATTTTCATGGATCATCGGATTAATAACGCTTTCGAGTTCTGGCATTTTCAGAATCAAACCACCAAGACGTGCATTAACGTTCAAAAGTTTTTGAGACGTGTAACCGAATTTATCTACATAAACGGATTTCATTGTATTATTTTTTGAAGTGAGTAAATTGATTTTGATAAGATTATTGTGAAACTTCTACCAACCGGTCAACCCGGCATGATCTGAATGCTCGTTTCTGTACATCCCAAAATTTGACCAATTCCGGCTTATTTGCGCTGTAAGCTCCTTTGCGTTCATAGTGGTAGTTATTTCCTGCTAGCGTGCCGATCGCTTCACGAAGCTCACCTGATGCTTTTCTAAATGAAAAATAGGCGATTCCATTACGCAATGACCGGACCAACTTGAACTTGGACCATGCAGCTTTCAATGCAGAACTGAAACAGGAAAACAAACCTTTGCGGAGCATAGCCCAGGCATTTTGAAAGATGATCGCTCTAAATGACTGTTTTTTTGCCTCTGAGGGCATTTCTTCGTTGTCTTGTGCTCTTTGCCCTTCGACTTGTTCCGGTGTCGTCTCAGGTGACCCCTGAAAGAACTGAGCGAAATATCGGTTCACCCATTCTTCATTAACTGTGACCTGAGTCCGTACCTCTTTGATTTGGTCCGTTGTCAGTTTAGACAAAGCGGATTTGATTTCTTTCTCGCTTTGAGTTCCGTTTTCATACTTGCTGTTGTCGTCACTCATTTCGTAGAAGTAGTCGAAGTTGTTGATTTGATCCGCGATTGATTGGATTGTGTTTGTCATGATTATCTAATCTGTTTAATAATTACACTACAAATATAACAGAAAAAACAATAACATGCAACAAATTCGATAATTATTTGTAATATAATAACCGTTTTAGTTTAATTATCTATCTTTGAGTCACCAAAATTTGTGTTATGAGCTATTTACGCATTAAAGAATTATCTAAGATGAAGGGTGTCACGGGCAAAGAATTGGCCAGTCGGCTGAATGTTACCGAGAACGCCATCAGCTTAATTTCAAACGGTAAAAGACAGCCTCGATTTGAGTTACTTTCTCAGATAGCAGAAATACTGGACGTTGACATACGCGATCTATTCCACTCGACAAAAGATCAGGCCGGAAACGTGCAGGCTCTCTATGTAAAAGATGAAGACGGCAATTTTCAGGAAATCGGAACACTGAGAACCCGATAAAACCCGACATCAAAAACTTACCAAAACTTAACATTCAAAACCTGAGAAAACCTGAAGTCAAAACCACATTGATTGAGTTCATAATAGTTCACTTGACGGCACTAACATTTGAAACTAAAAACCTAAATATCAATTAGTTATATTTGGTGGATTTTCATCAGGTAAAACATTTGAACGCCAAAAAGATACAAGTACGTTGTCCGTATTGCCAGAGGCGAGCGTGTGATGCATCCACCAGGTTCATAATCGAACTCAGGTTACTAGAATTTTTTTTGTGAAACAACTTCTATTATCGGAATTTACTATGTAATTTATGCGCAATTCAAGCTTTTAATATTGACATTTGGACGAAAAACGATATTTACGACTCTTTGTTGGCTAAATAAAAATTAATTTATTCAATTCTATTATTTATTAAACCCCAGACTTTAACACTTAAAATACTCCTGTAAAATAATATAGGTTTGACTTTCTTACCAATTTGGTTTAATTTTACAAAAGTACATTTTCATTAAACTGAAAGCCATTTTTGCAACAAGATGCTTATGATATAAACGCAATGTTATTGAATAATTCACCTAAATTTTAACTATGAGAACACCTATAAAGTATTTACTATTCGTTCTGTTGTCCCTTTTTATTTCATACGATTCTTATTCAGAACCACTGGAACAAATTGGACTGGTATTTGAGTCTTTTGATTCAAATTATCAACCAAATGGCAATAACAGATCAGGTTACGCTCCATTTGATGCCATTTTGGACGAATTTGACGTCACTGTTTTCGAGGTTGCTTTCCCAGGGGCAGTCACCCCCAGAGTGCAAAATTCATTTCGTATGATATTGCCAAACCCGGATAATTACGACGAACTTCTTAGTGTTTTATCCACTATCCCTTCAATTGAAAATCCACTCATTCTTACTGAGCAGACCTATCTTGAACTCACAGATCCACCCATCACAACTCAAAGTGCTATTGGAACTTGTGAAGATCCTTATGAATATGATGATCCAAATGCCTTGGTTTCGTACCACACTGAAATGATGAATCTTCCTTGTGCCTGGAAGATCACTCAAGGTGATCAAAATATAACAGTAGCGGTGATAGACATTTTCTTTGACAATTCTCATGAAGATCTTGAAGGTAAAATTGTTGCTATAAATGGCAATTGCAAGCCTCAATATCATATCTGCAACCACGGTTACATGACAGCAGGAGCTGTGGCAGCAAATGTAGACAATGGCACATGCTTGGCGGGCAGTGGAAATAAAACAACTGTTGCTGGTTATTGTGTTGGCGGATCTGGCTGTAGATTTGGTATTCCTGCTCCGGGAGCCTGGCAAGCTTATTTAGATGGTTACAAAATAATTAATCTGAGTTGGTTAAGTACAACTCTTACGAAGGCCCAAGTTGAGGAGATGACTATGGTAGGAGGAGTCACCCTTACGTTATGTGGCTATGGAGATGGGCACTCGCGATATGCTGACGTACCAGGAGTAATAAACGTGGGTATGGTAAACTCACAGCGCAACTACAGGGTGTATGACACAAACCTGGGTTTCGATAATCGAATTGATATCTATTCGCCAGCCGTCTGGGTTCATAGGCTTCAAGCACTAAATGATTGTGGAGCTGGTTGGGGTCTCAATTCATTCGCTGCACCTTCAGTTGCAGGAGTCATTGCCTTGATGAAATCTGAGAACGATTGTCTAACTCCTATGGATATTGAGACCATCATAAAAGAATCGCATCAAGGTCTACCACTCAACGCTGATGATCCTGGTGATCCTTGGTATGGTCAGATAGATAATGGCATAATTGATGCGTACAACGCTGTGTTGATGGCCCAAAACTACCAAGGCACTGATGAATTTATCGATACAGATATGGTTATTGGAGATAGAATGATCACTGGAGCTATGACAATAGCAACCGGAACAGAAGTTAATATTGTCGGAACTGTAATGTTTGGCAATGCCGGTAGAATTATTGTTCAACGCGGGGCTCGATTAATAGTGGATGGGGGGACCTTGACACGGATGGATTGCGCCCAAGAGTGGAAAGGGATCTTTGTAGAAGGTAACTCTGTAAATCCTGATACTGATCCAAATGATATTGGTAAAACATTCGTGGAGCAGCCAACAGACCCATACACGTCCTTAAATCCCGACCAATGTGGTATTTTAATACTTAAACATGGTGCGGTTGTGGAATATGCGGAAATAGCAATAAGAATGCACAACACGCATTATTTCTGGCCTGATATAAATGATTACTGGGGTGGTTTGGTGTATGCAGATAACGCGTATTTTAGACATGGGACCAGAGCTGCTGCTTTTATGAAATATGGCACAGCTACACATCCTGAGAGAAGCCAATTCATTGGATGCGAATTTGACAAATTTCAAAGTGGAATAACAAACTGGAGTAGTAATGGCCTGACCATCGAATTTTGTAAGTTTACCGATTTTGAAAAATCTGCTATTGTATCCATTGATGCTCAAATCAATGTTTTAGATCGCACAAACATTACCGGAGTTGAAAATTCGGGCATCAATAGAGGTATTTATCTTGTGAACACGCATCCTCACGTACTTGGCTCCAATATCGGTAGCTTCACGACTACCGGTGCCAACATATTTTCCGGGGGAGATTATAATGTTCATTCAGTGGCTGATATGAGTGCTGAGAAAACATCTTTTGAAAATAATCTTATGAGCGGAGCAACATTTGGAATCTATCAGGATGGAATATCATTTTATTCTGTTATTGATAATGAATTTGACCATCATACTTACAATTCAATATTCTTAGCAAATGGAGACCAGGGAAATGAATTTCGTGATAACCTGGTCGAAAACTCAGCTATTGGAACGTATTCCATTAATGACAATGCTGGATTTACATTTTCAAATAACTGTTACGATGAAAATAGTTATGCCAGTTTTCTGATTACAGGAAGATTTGCACACGAGCGGGGAAGCATCGCACCAAATCAAGGCATGGCCGGAGGAGCTTCGGCTGGGAATTGTTTTGAGACGCCAGCAAATCGTCGTATCCGCACCTTTCAGTCTTTCATTGATCCTTTTACCTACCATATTCTTAGGGATGAAGAAACAAGTAGCTGCAGACATCCAGTTATATCGAACGCATTATGGGATATTGCAGATGACGCTGTATTAAACGACGTACTTGTTTGCGGGATTCCCCAGTTTGGAGAAGGGTCATCAAGTTGTGAAATACCGGAATCTGAGGCTCTTATTCTGGAAGCTATTTCTTCATTTGAAGGCCCTGATGCATGTCTCAGAAAGTTAAAAGGAGCTTTGTTGGCTCTTTATGCTGTTGAGGATCGAAAGACGGATCTTCTTAATTATTTCGAGACCGAATCCGATTTTCTAACACGTTGTCTCGTGTTTGGATATCTAATGGAGATATTAGACTACAGCGAAGCCTCTTCATATTTAGATAGCAGCATTGTGGAAACATCGGAAGAATCCGATTTTGTTGCGATCCAAAAAATTAATATCAATCGTTTAGTTGATGGTGACAATTATGTGGTAAGCACAGAAGACCTTAACCTATTGGATTCAATTGCGGATAAAGGCATGCCATTAAGTGCCTTTGCCCGTGGGCTATGGTACGTTCTTACTGATGAGATTCGTATGTTGGAAATCGAATTTCCAAACGAAAATCCTCTGAAGAAAGGTCTGTTGCCACGGTTAGAACCAAAGATTGAAGTTTATCCAAGTCCAGTAAAAGATCAATTATACATTAAACTACAAAATGCCCGATCAGAAGGAGAAATACAAATATTTGATATCCATGGCAGGTTGATAAGATCTGTAGCGGTTACCCCCAATACAGAAAGTTTAGATATCTTGGTAGAGGAGTGGACATCCGGGATCTACGTTGTCCATTGGCAAATAACAGAACCCGAACAAACACTAAACTTGGCACTTAAGTTTATTAAATTCTAATATCCATGACCACTGCAGTTTTTTTCATAAGAACATTATTAACCTTATCAATCATTACAGGACTGCAGTGGTCATGTTTTGGCCAAGAAACTTTTTTCAAGGAAATGGATCTGTCAGGACATTTTACTGACAATATTGATGAAATTCTAGTGAAAGGAGATTCCTTATATCTTCTGGTTAGGCATGTCGATACTACACATCGATATTGTTCGGTTGTTAATTTTAATTTAGGATCGAAAACTTACGATGTCAAATTCTTTCCCTGGCGAGCTTCCGGGAAAGAATCTTTGAAAATGAAAGCAGATAATAGGATAATTTTAATTGGAGCTAATGAAAATGGTGGAACTGAGGACACCTTCTTTGTGGAAGATTTTTCGATAGTAGATGATCAGATAAATTCTTATGCAATACCTTTTATCTTAAACTCTTCTCAATTAAATCCAGTAAACCTGAATCAATATTTTAATAACTATATTGTTACTGGACAATATTGGCTAAATGGAGAACCATACGCTATGATTTGTTGGTTTGACTCCACCTTTCGGCTTGATACTGTTCTTGTTTTGGATGATTTAGATGAGCGCATTAATGTGGTGTCGAAATCAGCTGTAGACAGTGATGGAAATTTACTTGTAAACTATTATGTCAATCTATTTACTCAAAATCAATATGGATTTATGAAGTTCAATAAGGACAAAGAAATGATCTGGGATTTCCGTTTACCTCGTTCTAGAAATGATGGATTGTTGTTTTATTTTGACTTCGAATTGCTTGATGATAATTCTATTGTGTTTGTTAATCAATCCGATGAAGATGCGCGTGAACATGCTATTCATAGGATTTCTGCTTTAGGTGATAGTATCTGGAAATTCAATTATATTGAACCAGCGTCTACATCGCTGGACATTTCTATTTTAGATATTACTGTTGCAAGAGACGGAAATATTTTAGCATGTGGTCAAAAACATCATGTTGATATTTTTGCACCATTTAACGTAGTTGGTGGATATGTAGCCAAATTTGACGTTGAAACTGGTGAAATGATTTGGGAACAAACCATTGCCACTTCGATAGATGATGGCTTTTACGATACTAAATACTGCGTGTTCAATACCGTTGAAGAATTGTCTGATGGTAGGTTGGCACTTGGTGGATTTATTGACAATGAATGGGCAGGACACCGTGACCGAGATGCCTGGTTAGTGGTCACTGATTCGATGGGCTGTCTGACAGCAACTTGTGATTCTGTGCAGGACATATCTTCCAGCATTGAAATAGCCATCTTGCCAGATGGACCGTCTGTCAAAATTAGCCCGAACCCCGTTTTGGATCAATTTAGACTTTCTACTCAGAAGACACTGCACGAGGATATTTCTTTTTCTGTCTACAACTCCCACGGGCAATGTTTCATGACTGATATTTGGCCAAAGAGCACAGAGGTGATAGAGGTGAATGTTCAGAATTTGATCCCGGGTATTTATTTCATAGTATTGCTTTCCGGAACGGCGCAAACAGGACTTTCTTTTGTTAAAATTTAATCAGAAGCCATGATCTGCCGTCACTATCAAATTACATTGAACAGCGGCTGCGATTTCACTTTCGTCGGAATTTGCAACCGGTTAAACGACATTGATCGAGCAGAAAAAGAAGAACACTATTCTCGAATAGGAAAGTAGAATCAGGTCGCATTATAGTCGATTATCGTGGTGAAACGGCGACTGAAACGGCAACTAAATTTATAATAAGCTGATTATCAATGTATGTTTGTGACCCCGTCAGATACAGATTGATAGGTACGTCTATGATTCTCAGGTGATGAAATCTACCCCCGAATCGACCCCGTACATTTTAAAGATGGCGTAGGATAGGCTTATGTTTGCGACCAAAGAATTGACCGAGTATCGACTAAAGAGGAAGAGCGTTGAAATCAGTACCTCTGTCAATGGAATCGAACTGTTAGTGACACTTTCAGAGGAAAGGAAGTATCGCGAACTGGGTTTTCGGAGAGATATGAGCCCTAATTGCTTTGGCGATTATGTATTGAAAACCAATGAGATACGTTGCGCTAGTGTTAAATATTTCACTTTTTTGTATAAAACGTTTAACTTAGGGAACTAGATCGACCAATACAACTGTTAAGTCGACACTATTGAAATAATAGGACGAAACCAATAGACGAATTATAATCTTATGATTGATGTTAAGGAGAGTAGCCATGGCAACTCTTAATTGCTGTGTAATCTATTCTCGAAATCGGAACAGGAACAAGTCAGGACGATTTTCCTTCAGCAACACATGTGATTTAATTTGTTTGTCGTCATAGATGTAGATCATGAGTCAAATTTTAGATCATACGATATCAGGAGATATCAAACATCGACTCGACCGGGTCGAAAAGGAGTTTGATGGCGATGCTCTTTTTTATTATGGACCTATTCATCCTACTCATGGAAAAGATTTCAGAGATAGCGTTGAGATTTTAACTAAAAGCAAAATAAAGAAAGATAGGTTAGTAGTATTGTTGAATACGCCTGGAGGAAGTGCCGAGACAGTCGAGGAGATGGTAATTGTGACGCGCCATGCATACAAAGAAGTATATTTTGTGGTGCCAGATTATGCAATGTCTGCTGGAACAATACTTTGTATGTCTGGAGACAAAATATTTATGGACTATTCTTCATCGCTAGGTCCAATTGATCCACAAGTTTTTAACGGCAAAAGATGGGTGCCAGCTTTGGGTTATCTGGATAAGATTGAGGAATTAATTGAAAAATCAAGTAAAGGAAATTTGACGCGAGCTGAATATGTATTAATTCAAAATACGGATTTAGCAGAATTAAGAAGCTACGAGCAAGCTAGGGATTTAACAACTGAGTTACTTAAAGATTGGTTGGTGCGCTATAGATTTAAAGATTGGAAAATGAACGCTAAAAAACAAAAAGTAACAAAGGACATGAAAATTAAAAGAGCGGATATGGTGGCAAAAAAGCTAAGTGACAATAAGATTTGGCACTCTCATGCCCGCTCCATTGATATTAATAAAGTTAAAAATATTCTTGGACTGGAAATCGAGGACTATTCAAATTCTCCGATACAGGAAATAATCAGGAATTATAATGATTTGGTTTGCGATTACATTCAGGCTTATGGACTAGACTTTTTTATTAATACGAGATTAGATACTATAAAAACTAAATATTAAATCATGCCAAAAGGGAAAGAAAAAGAGACATCGAAAGACCTTGAAGAGGTTCTAATTAAAGAGGGGAGGAAGCACGAGGATAGTGATGAAGTAATTACATTGAAGTTATTATTTGAAGATGGTCTTTTAATTAAACCGACCTATAATTTACCTTTAAAAGACACAGTAGGTAAATTTAGGTCGTCGCAAAGAGAGCTATCTTCATAACTGTAAGTCTAATATTTTAAAGTAAGAAATATTTTGATTAGCCCTGATTCACTTTGCGAGTTATTCTTTTTATCGAAAAATCTACCATTAGGAAACATTATGGAGTATTTTATGTTATATTTATCTTGACAAATGGAAAAGTCATCTATAAACAATATACAATTTTGGGTTAATACAATCATTGAAACCTCTGTATTATCAACTTTTAAAGCACTTTTTCAAGCTGACAGCAGTAAAATTGTATCTACATCAGGACGATTGATTCTTGAAAATCAGGCGAAAATGGAGAAAGTCGAGAAGGCTATCGAAAAACTTGATGAGAACAATCAATTCAACGAAGTTCTTGTCGATTTAGAGTAATGGATATTACACTTGGCTTTTTAGTAATTTTGACTCTAGTAGTATTGCCGGGTTTAATATTCAGACGTCTATATTATTACGGTGAGTTCTCCAAACAATTTAGCGCAAATCATTCTCTATTCAATTTATTGGCTATATCATGTGTCCCTGGATTGATAAACCTGTTATTAATCTTATGGGGTTATGATTTGTTTATAACTGAAATAGACTTTGGAGCTATAATAGATAAATTTAAGCAAATAAATGACCCGAATTTTGTATTCTCGAAGTCCGAAGTGCATAATCCGGTCAAACTGACCCCCCCATTCCGATTTGTACTGACCCCACCATTCCGGAGGTTTGACCCCCTGCAATGAGGTAAAATGTTAATAACGTTCCGGTATACTGACCCCCTATATTTTGGAGGGTGTTAAGAACATTCCGGAGGTTTGACCCCCTCAAGATGACTATGGAAACGTGCAATTAATGTTCATGTTCGTGGCTCAAGAAAAGAGTTATGGCATGGGAAAATTAAAGCGCATGGATCAAGTCAGATATATTTTAGAGACCTACCTGGACACCAAATCCATTAAGGGTACGGCAAGAAGATTACAAATTTCAAAGAACACAGTCCGAGACTATGTTCGTCGTGTACGAACTCATTTTAAAGACCTGTCTGAGGCGTTGACGTTGGCAGAAGACGAACTTTTTGAGTTGGCCTACAAGTCAGATGCAAGCGGATCGAATACGCGTGAATTTGAATACAACAAGCGGGTTGATTTCTGGATCACAGAGCTTCGTCGAGTCGGGGTAACGAAGAAATTACTGTGGGAAGAGTATCGATCAGAATTTGAACATGGCTTTGGCTACAGCCAATTTTGTGAGCGCATAAATCGCGAGATAGGGCGTCGCGACCTTACGATCAAAATGAATCACACGCCAGGCGAAAAGATGCAGGTGGACTTTGCAGGCAAGACGATGAATTGGATTGATGCGTCCAGCGGCGAAGTGCATAAATGTCAAATATTAATTGCGACGATGCCCCATACCCAACATAGTTTTGTCATTGCCTTACCGAGTCAAAAAGTGACGGATTTTATACACGGACTAAATCAGGCGTTACTATTTTTTGGTTGCTTACCCAAGGTGATTTTAAGCGACAATTTAAAATCGTTTGTTATTCGTGCCGATAAATATGAGCCTGATTTTAATGAATTATGTGTTCAATTAGCGGCCTATTATCAAATTGACATTGAAGCTACCCGGGTAAGAAAACCAAAAGACAAGGCCAGTGTAGAAAATTTAGTCTCAACAATTTATACACGTATTTATGCCCCACTTCGCAATGAAGTATTCCACAGTTTAGCCGAATTAAACGAGGGAATAAAGAAACAACTCACAGATCATAATCATAGGCCCTATCAGCAAAAGCCAGGTTGTCGATTAAGTGAATTCCAAAAGTTTGAACATCCTATAATGAAGGAGCTACCAGCAGATTTATTTGAGATTAAAAAATCAACGCAGTCTAAGGTACGCCGAGATTATCACGTCTATATCGGAGAAGAAAAAAACTATTATTCGGTTCCCTTTCAATATGTAGCACGCCAAGCCATTATCGTGTATACGTCGAGTACAGTTGAAGTATTTATCGATAATCAGCGCGTGGCCACGCACACACGATTGCTTCATCGTAACACATATCGCCATCAAACCAATCCGGACCACATGCCGAAAAGTCATCTTGAATGGAAAAAAGCACGTGGCTTTAATGCAGCACATTTTATCCGGCAAGCCGATAAAATAGGTCCAGCTACCAACTGGGCGATTCAATTCATTATACGCTCGGCTATCCATCCACCACAAAGCTTCAACTCTTGTCAAGGCGTATTGCGGTTAAGTGAAAAATATTCTGCTGAGCGATTGGAAAACGCTTGTGTGCGTTGTCAAAAGGTAGACAAAGTATCTTATAAAATGATTAAAAGGATTCTTGTAAAAAACCTGGATCTCGAAATCGAATCCGTTGACCTATTTAACACACCAGTCCATGAAAATATTCGAGGCCCCGAAGCTTATCAATAATCATTTTTTTAACCCGTCATATTTATGACACAAATTTATTCTTATGAAAAATGCATCATTAGAAACCATGAGGCAAATTAAATTAACCGGCATGGCAGACGCTTATGAAAGCCTGTTAAGCCTTCCGGTCAATCAACAACCCGAGTCACACGAAATGCTGGCCCGATTAATTGACGCTGAAAAACAATATCGCTCGCACAAACGTATGCAGATGTTTTTACGACTTAGTAAACTGCGATATCCAGCCGTTATCCAAGATATCGACTGTTCTACTACGCGTAATTTATCTAAAGGAAAAATTGTAACACTCGCAGATTGCGCTTATGTCGATCGAGGAGAAAATGTTCTCATCACAGGGGCAACAGGTTGCGGAAAATCTTATCTCGCCTGTGCATTTGGTCACACCGCCTGTGTCAAAGGCTATCGAACGTTGTACTTCAACATGAACCGATTTACTGAACAAATTGCACTCGCTAAAACCGATGGTACACTGATCAAATGGATGGACAGAATCAAAAAAGCTAAACTCATTATTCTTGATGATTTTGGTCTCCAACCTATCACTCATCAAGTTAAACTCATCCTGCTACAAATCCTTGAAGATCGATATGAAAGAAACGCCACCATTATATGTTCTCAACTTCCGGTCGGAAAATGGCATGAATATTTTGATGAACCCACTATCGCAGACGCTATCCTCGATAGAATTATTCCAAAGGCTCACCGCATAGATCTAAAAGGAAAAAGCTTACGTAAACAATCAAAACATGTATCTTAACAAATGATTTTTAGCACGTTTTCAACATAGGGGGTCAATATCCCGGATTCAGGGGGTCAGTAACTCCGGAATATGCATCCGAAGAAACACCGATAAGGGATCTTCTTTTGGACAAATCTGGTCCGTTTGCAGCTTTCTTATACATTACTAGTATTATTTTGGGTTTGATTTCTGGAAGATTAGTAAGGATTACTAGAATTGATACACTTACTAAATATTTTCGGTTCAAAAATTATTGGTTTTACCTATTTAATGGGCAGCATACTGGTATGAGAAAAATGAAGTACCTGAGTAAAAAGGGTAAAAAGCATTTATTTACTAAGGCTGATGTTCTTATTGACACTGGAGGTAAGTCACATTTATATTCTGGCATAATCGTTGATTATGAGTTAATGCATAACGAGTGTCAGACATTAAGTAAAATTATGTTAAAGGACGCTAAAAGATATAAGTTACAAGGTGAAGTCCGAATAAAGACTGCAATTCTTGGAAATATACTGGTTTTAGATTGCTCTTCAATGAAGAATATAAATCTAACCTATGTCTATGAGGAAACTCAGAGTTTTATGGAATCCAAATGGCCTTCCCGAATTGAACTCATGTTTTCAATATTGTTTTTAATCTTTATTCCTTTGTTGTTTGTCAAGGCAGATGTGATTCACTGGAACTTTTATAATGTGTATTTTGATCAACGCTGGTATACTAAATTTGTAGCATTTGTATTAATGATTCAAATCCTAAATGCTTTTAATCCTATAAAGACATCTAAGGATGGAAAACATCAATGGGTTGGATGGAGTGGATTTGGCGTAAGAGTTGTCTCAATAATTATATTAGGTATCATAGCGGAGGCAGGACTTGAACCTGCGACCTTCGGGTTATGAGCCCGACGAGCTACCAACTGCTCCACTCCGCGATTTTGTTTAAGGGCTGCAAATATACATACATATATGATGTAGGCAAAATTAGGCAGAGCGGTTTTTCGAATAGTTTTTAACATGTTGGCCACTAGTCGTTGTACTCGCGTTTGTGTGCCTATCTTACCTCTATGAAAAGAGTCTTGTTTCTGTTATTTCTATTGTTTGCTACCATGTTGCCAGCCCAGGATCTTGATGATTCAATTCGGTACAAACTTTGGCAGTACTTCTCCATGCAGGATACATTAGAAATGATAGAGGTTGAGTTAGAGGAATTGAAGTTGCGGCGAATCATCCGGGATCTGAAGGCTGTCGGCCTACCTTCGGACAACTTTGTCGAACACACTGCAATGATTCTCGAATATGAAGAGAGCCATGAACAACCAAAATGGGTTATGCATATCATTACACCTGACATTATTCAGGGTACAGTCTTTCGTTCAAATATATTTTTGGAAGACCCTAAAGTTGTAACCGGCACCGCGGAGGAAGCGGATTACTTTTTAAAAGAACTGCGGGACGATAGCTCATATATATATGATGACTTTGGATTTGACAGAGGTCATTTAGCTTCCAGCGCTGACTTTCGCTGGAGTGAAAAGGCTTTACAGGAGTCGTACTATTATTCGAACATGTCACCTCAACGGGCATCTTTTAACCGGGAAGGATGGGCCCGGGTGGAATCCTGGCTCCGAAGTTATGTCTATGAAGATCCGAGTACACAATTAATTGTCTTTACAGCCCCCGTATTACATCCGGGTTTACCAAAAATTGAACGTAGTATCAACCAAGTGTCCATTCCGGAAGAATTCATTAAAGTGGCAATCGATGTAAAGAATGAACGAGGTTTTGCAATTCTAATGCCAAATACATTGATTGAAAAACCCATAGAGTCTTATGTCAAGTCCATAGATGAGATTGAAGCGATGCTGCAACTGAATTTATTTTTCGGACTTGACGATGCATTGGAAGAGAAAATAGAAGCCAGTACGGATCCGTCATTTTGGATTCCCGAGTTTATTGAAGGAAATGTTGTTCCTCTGAACCCTGAGAATCTGCCCGCTAAACATGTCAATAGCCTAATGGCCAAAAATCACGTTGGTTCTAAAAAGAAGATATCAGTGTGTGGTACAGTGGTTAGTTCCCGATACAGCCGAACAGGAAACCTTTGGATGAATCTCGATAAGACATTCCCTAATCAAGTGTTTTCAATCATGATCAGAAAAAAGGATTTAATTCATTTTCCTTTTGACCCTAAAACCTATTTCTATGACAAGACGATTTGTTGCTATGGGAAAGTGACAGAACTTAATGGAACACCGACAATGACGGTCTCCGGAAGCCAGGATTTTTCTGAATGGACGGGAATCCAAAAGAAGTAATTTTTCTGATTGCCTTATGGCAAATTTCCTTGAACCCGATGGATGGAGTTGGCTTGATGAATTCTGTCATTTTATAAAATAATTATAACTTTAGAATGTATCAGCCGGTCATGTCAGCCGGACATACCTTAATTTACAATATATTACCTTGATTTGAAGGTCTGAAGACTAAATGATAATACTATGTCCAAAAATCTAAGTGAGTTATCCGGAAGAGGTGGGATTGTTGACAACCTATTTGAAAAAATGGGGAAGGCTGCGGCTGAAAATGGAAGTCCGGAGGAAAATGATCTGCATAAACTCGCAGAGGAGTTTTTGATCGGAACATCCAGTACATATGGGACAACTTCCTTTTATGATTTTATGAAGCCGGAAAATAAAGGGAAAAAGGTGTATGTCTGCAATGGATCAGCATGCCTTTGTGCGGGAACTCAAGAAGATGTGATTGATACACTTGAATCCCATTTTAGTTCGGATGAAATAGGGCACATGACCTGCCTCGGACGCTGTCATGAAAACAGCGCTTTTCATTTTAATGGTAAAAATTATTCTGCCAAATCCGGTAGTGAAATCAACTCGATCATATCAGGTGAAGGTTCCAATGAGGACACCTACCATGTCGGCGGAAATGCAGACCTCCTTATCGGATTAAATAATAATGCTGAAGCATGCGCCGAATTAATAAGAACAAGTTTGCAAAGGGAGTCGGCTGATATTCTTAATGAAATTAAATCGTCGAATATTCGTGGAAGAGGTGGCGCCGGATTTCCTATGGGATTTAAATTAGACTCCTGTCGAACTGCCGAGAGTGAAATTAAATTTATTATTTGCAATGCTGACGAGGGAGATCCCGGAGCCTATTCGGATCGGTATCTACTTGAACAAAAACCATACGCCGTTCTTTTTGGGATGATGATGGCAGGTTATGTAACAGGGGCCTCCTGGGGCATTGTTTATATCCGGGCGGAATATCCAGAGAGTATTGAAATTGTACAAGAAGCTATCGACCAGTTACGAGCACGCGATATTCTCGGTGTGAATGAACAGGAATTCAACTTTGATATTAAAATTATTAAAGCACAAGGGGCTTACATTTGTGGAGAAGAAACGGCATTAATAAATTCTATAGAAGGACAACGTCCTGAGGTTCGCGTTCGCCCGCCATACCCCACACAGCAAGGATTATTTAATAAACCCACGGTTGTTAATAATGTGGAGACGCTGGCAGCACTATATTATATCATAAGTGCAGGTGGTGCGAACTATCAAAAATCCGGCACAAGTAAATCGTCAGGCTCTAAATTAATATGCCTGGATAGTTATTTTAATCGACCGGGAATATATGAGGTGGAAATGGGGACGTCCTTGTCGGAAGTCGTATTTGAAATGGGCAAAGGGTTTAAATCTGCAGTCAAAGCGTTGCATATCGGCGGACCCTTAGGAGGGTTGGTTCCGGCCTCAAAAATAGGCGAATTGACTGTCGACTTTGAATCATTTGCACAGGCAGGTTTTTTATTAGGACACGCTTCCGTGGTTTCAATTCCTGAAGATTTTCCAATGGTTAAATACCTGGAACACATCTTCGATTTTGCTGCGTATGAAAGTTGCGGTAAATGTTTTCCATGCAGACTTGGAACAACCAGAGCCCATGAGTTATTAAAGAAAGCTCAATTCACCGACTATAAAATATCTGAGACCTTATTTGATGATTTATTGAATACGCTGGAACAAGGTTCACTATGTGCGCATGGAGGTGGAATTCCATTACCTGCCAGAAATGCTATCGCGTATTTCAAAGATGAATTAAAACCTTATTTTGAATAAAGGATAAAAGCAAATAATATTGACATGAGTACAACTGCATATATTAATGATCAGCCGTATCAATTTGAGAAGGGTGAGACCATCTTGTCATTTATCCGTCGGCATACCGGGCAGGATACAGTGCCTACCTTATGTGATGCCCCCAATCTGGAACCCTTTGGGTCTTGTCGCGTATGCAGTGTGGATGTGGCGTTGGAAGAAGGTGGAAGAACCAAGGCTTTGGCTTCTTGTCATGCACCGGTTTCAGCCGGACAATACATTTATCCGAATTCTTCTAATGTTAAAAAATTACGGAAAAATATTATTGAATTAGTACTCACCGATCATCCGCTCGATTGTCTCACCTGTGAGGTTAACGGAAATTGTGAATTGCAAGACGTCGCGGCTCGTGTAGGAATAAGAGAAGTGCGATATCCTGAAGGAGCAAATCATCTTGATCGGGAAAAAGATTTGTCACATCCTTACATGACATCCGAATTATCAAAATGTATTAATTGTTATCGTTGCGTCCGGGCATGTGATGAAGTACAGGGAGAATTTGTATTGAATATGGCTGGAAGAGGATTTGATAGTTTTATTATCAAAGGAGCAAATGAGTCATTTATGGAATCGGATTGTGTCAGTTGTGGAGCTTGTGCGCAAGCCTGTCCTACATCGGCGATTTCTGATGTTTTCCAATCCAAGGCTATCGTTGCCGAAAAAACCACACGAACGATCTGCACCTATTGCGGGGTTGGATGTAACCTGGAGGTGTCGACAATAAATGATGACATCGTATCGATCCGTGCTCCATATGAAGCCGAAGCGAATGGCGGTCATACCTGTCTCAAAGGGCGTTATGCTTTTCAATTTTACAACCATCCGGATCGACTGCGTTCTCCAATGATCAAACGCAATGGGAGTTTCGTCAAAGCATCCTGGGATGAAGCCTATGATTTTATTGTAGAGAAATTGACTCACATTCGTAACGAACATGGCGCGGATGCAGTTGCAGGAATTTCATCAGCGCGTACCCCCAATGAGGAAAATTATTTAATGCAAAAATTTATGCGAGCTGTTATTGGCACAAATAATATTGACTGTTGTGCACGCGTATGTCATTCTCCGACAGCTCTGGGGATGCAACGAGCATTTGGCACTGGTGCGGCTACGAATTCGATCAAGGACCTGGAATTGACTGATTGTATTATTGTGATCGGTGCAAACCCGACCGACGCTCATCCGGTCACAGGGGCAAAAATAAAGCAGAAATTAATGAAAGGCGTCACAGGAATTGTGATAGATCCGAGAAAAATTGAATTAGCCCGTTACGCGACATATCATTTGCAATTACGGCCTGGCACCAATGTGGCTTTATTAAATATGATGTTGTATTTTATTATTAATGAAGATTTAGCTGATCAGGATTTTGTCGAACGGCGATGCGAGGGTTTTGATGAATTTAAAGCAGAAATATTAAAACTGGATATTGATGAATTGGAACAAATTACTGGCGTTTCCAGGGAATTGGTTCGAGAGGCAAGTATAGCCTATGCGACGGCCAATGCAGCCATGGAATTTCATGGACTTGGTGTGACAGAACATACGCAAGGCACATTTGCTGTGCAATTAATTGCTGATCTGGCGTTGTTGACAGGCAATGTCGGTAAACCGGGTGCAGGGATGAACCCACTACGTGGACAAAATAATGTACAAGGTGCAGCGGATATGGGTGCTCAACCGCATCAGGGAGCAGGTTATTTGGATGTGACGAATCCGGAAATAAATGAACGGTATAATACCTTCTATGGATCGACAGTTCCCACGCATGTTGGATATAAAATTCCAGAAATGTTCAATGCCGCCTTATCCGGTGACTTAAAAGCGCTTTGGATCATCGGCGAGGATGTCGTTCAAACGGACCCGAATACACAAAAAGTGATGAAGGCGCTTGACAACCTGGATTTATTAATTGTTCAGGAAATATTCATGACGGAAACGTCGCAACACGCAACGGTTATCTTGCCCGGAGCTTCATTTTTTGAAAAAAGTGGAACATTCACAAATGGAGAACGACGAATCCAACGCGTTCAAAAGGTGGTTGAACCCTTGTCCGGCACAAAATCAGACGGACAAATTATGGTAGATGTTATGAATCGCATGGGGTATCCACAACAGGAATATACACCTGATGGCATGTTAGAGGAGATCTCGCAAATCGTTCCGTTTTTTGCCGGTGTAGTGTGGGAGGAATTGGGAGACAACGGTAAACAATGGCCTGTAGCGAAAGGGGGAGAAGACACACAAATCTTGCATCAAACAGAATTTAAACGTGGTAAAGGCAAATTTACATTCCAGGAATTCCGGGAATCACATGAAGTCGAAACACATAAGAAAGATTACCCGTATATCATCACCACTAACCGGGAACTAGAACATTACAATGCCGGAACGATGACAAGGCGCACGGGAAATGTAGAAATATTAACTGAAGATCTCTTGTTAATCCACCCGGAAGATGCAACATCGCATAATATTGTAGACGGTGATATGGTATGTGTGGAATCACCGCGCGGGAAAATTGATATTAAAGCGAAACTTACCGATGAAGTTAAACCGGGCATATTGAGCTCCACATTTCATTTTCCGGAAATTATGTTGAATAATATTACATCAGATGAATATTGTTCAGAAGCTTTGTGTCCGGAATATAAAGTGGTTTCCTGTCGAATTCGAAAAAGCAAAGGCAAATTTCGACAAGCCCACTTAGTCGATTCTTAGCATTAGTCAATTAAATCGTGCCGGGTTAGTTGGATTTTGTTTTTAATTAAGCCTCAATGACTCGTAAGGTTTAATTCCGTTTGTTGTTAAAGAAATGTATTCATGAAAAATATATTCTATCTCGTAGTGATGTTTAGTGTTATGATTTCATCATGTGCTGTACACTCCATTGGTGAAGGTGTTAACAAAAAAAACTATCGAAATATTGAGGGATATTTTAAACACTCAAAAACGCTTCAAGATCATTTAACTGGTTTTATTCTGTACAATACTGACCTAAAAAAAGTTGTATTTAATCAGAATAGCGATAAATATTTCACCCCGGCTTCCAATACAAAATTATTGACTTTATATGCTGCACTCGAAGTGCTAGGCGATTCTATACCATGGATGGCTGTTACAGAACGGGATGACAAGATGGTATTCATTCCAATGGGCGATCCCTCCTACCTACACCCCTTGTTGCCGGAAAACCCTCGAATTGCAAATTATTTTACGACCCATTTTAATCAAGGCGATACAGTTCATATGTCAATCGACCATTTTCGGGATTTTCGGTTCGGTGCTGGCTGGTCCTGGGATGATTATATGTATTATTATCAAAGTGAAAAATCTGTGTTTCCGATTCATGCCAATGCAGTGCAAATAATTCCTTCTGGAGATGAAGTAATTCATTCACCTGACTGGATGGATGTCTGGTCCGGATATACCGAATTTAATATTGCCTACCGCGATGAAGCATCACAGGTATATGTCTTGCCTGAAGATGGTGCAGATACCCTCTTTATGCCGATTATTACTGATCGGGATTTATTATTCGACTACTTCAATTATTTGGGATTGCACCTGAATGTAGTTTCTGTCCCTTTTGAGCTGAATGAAGTAGACTTTATCTATTCCATGCCTACAAAAGAGCTTTGTCAGTTTTATGTTGAAGAAAGTGACAATCTTATCGCGGAACAATTGTTACTCCAATGCAGTATGATGAAACTAGGATACATGCATACGGGCGATATCATATCACACCTACATGATAATGAAACGAAGCGATGGAGTTCTTCGTGGAATTGGTTTGATGGTTCCGGATTGAGTCGTTATAATTTGGTCACACCTGCGACCATGCTTGATTTGGTCAATACACTGATTGCTGAGCATGGTTTCGAGCATATTCGTGAAATTCTTCCGGCGGGCGGAGAAGAAGGCTCTATAGAGCATTGGTATGGGTATGATCCACCGCGCGTTTTTGCCAAAACCGGCACCTTAAAATACTGCCACAATCTTTCTGGAATCATCCAAACTAAAAAAGGCCATACCTACACCTTCAGTTTCATGCACAACAACTTTAACTACGGTTCGAGTGGGGTGAAAAAGGCCATGGCTGACGTATTTGATCTTATTGTGGAGCTATATTGATTTTCACTAAAGCTATGGCGCAACTCTTAGGTGCCTGACATTCTTGTGGCACAGTACCTTAAACGATGCCGTTTTACTGGTTTGGAGGTCAGTCGAATCCAAATTGTTAAAAATGAAAAAAAGTCCATAAAGGTATCATCATATTATATAAATATTTAATATATTTGTCTTTGTTAGTCAGGATACATATATAGAAAATCTAATATGTTTCTTGAAAAATTGTTTTATCCCACCATCAAATACGGGTTTCGGCAGGCTTTTTGTCTTATTTTTGTTACCCGGTAGTAAACTTTGTCGTCTTAATGGCGCTGTTTATTTAATTATCCCATGAAAGTGCATATGCAGAATGTTATACATTTCGTGTTAGTGTTGATGATATTGGGGGCTGTCATGCCTTCTATAAACGCACAAGAGTACCGCTCCTTATCCGGGGTGAACAACAATCAATCAAATCCAATTTGGGGTTCGGCAAACGGTGACGTCTATCGATTGACAGATATCGACTTTGAAGATGGTATCAGCAGCCCCGCTGCTTCAGACCGAACCAATCCACGTGAAATCAGCAATCAGATATTCGATCAGCGCGAAAGCATTGAAGAGCACGGGAAGCATAGCGATTACGTTTGGGTTTTTGGTCAGTTCATTGACCATGACATAACACTCATAAAAGGAGACGCTGCCGAACCACTCATTATTCCAGTTCCCACTTGTGATGAATATTTTGATCCGGAATGTACCGGACAATCCATCATTCCAATGAGTCGGGCAGCTGAACGAGCAGGGACCGGGACATCAATCGAAAATCCGAGAGAATATGTGAATAGCATTTCATCTTTTATAGATGCAAGTAATGTATATGGATCTGATTCTGAACGAGCAGCTTACTTACGCAGCTTTACCGAAGGTAAATTGCGCATGTCTGAAGGAGATTTACTCCCATTCAACACAATAGACGGAGAATTCAATAGTGGAAGAGACTTCTTCGCTCCGGAGATGGACATGGTGAATCCCACAGCGACGAAGTGGTTTGTCGCTGGTGATGTACGTGCCAATGAAAATGTACTATTGGCCAGCATGCACACCGTATTTGCACGAGAGCACAATCGGTGGGCTAGTGTCTTGAAAGAAGAAAATCCGGGATGGTCGGATGAAACGCTTTACCTCGAAGCCCGGCTGCGGACAAACGCGGTTATTCAAGCTGTGACATTTGAAGAGTGGCTTCCTGAAATGGGAATTCAATTGCCGGCATATGGTGGATACTCTCCCGACGTCAACCCATCCATAATAAAAGTATTCTCAGCGGCTGCATTTCGCCTGGGCCACACGATGCTTAATAGTAATATTAAGCGAATGATGAGTAATTGCGAGACGCATCCAAATGGTGACCTCACATTACTCACGGCCTTTTTCAGTCCTACGATGGTGTTGCAAGATGGTGGTATTGACCCACTATTAAGAGGAATGGCTGCACAGGATATGCAAGAGATCGATGGGAAAATGGTTGACGATGTCCGAAATTTTTTGTTTGGCCCTCATGGAAGTGGTGTAGGCATGGATTTGGCAGCCATCAACATTCAACGGGGACGTGAAATGGGCTTACCAGGATTCAATTCTATTCGCAGATCGTTTGGTCTGCCTCCATATAATTCGATTGATGAAATATGTCCGGATCCTGTGGTTATCGAACGTCTGAAAGAGTTGTACACTTCAGTTGAAGAAGTTGATGCCTGGGTGGCCATGTTATGTGAAGAGCATATGGACGATGGGATTATGTTTGGTCGTACCATAGTTGAAATATTGAAATACCAATTCACTGTTTTAAGAGACGGAGATCGATTCTACTATGAGAATGACCAGTTACTTTCTGAAGAAGAAAAATCTGAAATAAAGCAAACCACGCTTGGTGATGTTATTAAACGAAATTCACCGCTTCGGTTCATGCAGGATAATGTATTCCTGACAGAAAAAGATTGCGAGCATACCAACTTTACACTTGAGCCCATTATGCTTGATGCTGTCGTTTATCCAAATCCCGCTGTTGATCTGATGAAAGTCGGCGTTTATTCAGTGGCCGAAATAGATATGGATATTCGAATCGTTGATAATCTTGGTCGATTTGTTCAACTATCAAAAGTGTTTTTGGAAGAAGGCATGAATATTGTTCATGTTGATCTTGCCACATTGCAGCCAGGAAACTTTACCATGCATCTTACTTCAGGTGCTGCTACAAATCAAAAGCAGTTTGTAAAACTATAACTGCACAATTTAATATGTTCGATTTTATCCTGTAATTTATTAAGCTGATTCTCAACCCGAGATTTCAGCCTAATTTAAATTATCCTCCTTAAGGGAATTGTTTTCTAGCTAACGAGTCTGAGTAAATCCTCAAATCGCTCAGCACGCCGAATTATTTTCATTTCTGTTCCATCGATCAATACTTCTGCAGGCCGGCCATGGGCATTGTAGTTGGAAGACATTTCATAACCGTAGGCTCCTGCATTTTTTATACACAATATATCTCCGGCTTTTGTTTCTGGTAATAGTCGGTTGACTCCAAAGGTGTCCGTCTCGCAAATTTGCCCAACAACGGTGTATACCCGTTTATCAGACGAAGTCGAAGACAGGTTGACTATGTCATGATGCGCGTCGTAAAACATAGGTCGTAATAGATGGGAAAACCCTGAATTAACACCGATAAAAACAGTACTCGTCGTTTGTTTTACTTGATTGCACGTACACAAAAAATATCCGGATTCACTAACTAAATACTTTCCTGGTTCAAAATATAACTTTATATCTTTTCCAATTTCCTTGCAATATTCCTGAAAGCGTAGAGACATTAATGCACCAAGGGATTCGATATTGGTTTCAATATCTTGTTCGTAATATTTGATTTTAAAACCGCTTCCGAAGTCGAGATATTTAAGATTTTCTTTAAAATGGAGAGCTGCCTGAAATAAAATATCGGAAGCTGTCATAAAGACCCGACTATCGACGATATCAGATCCGTTGTGCATGTGAAGTCCCACCACTTGCATTTTCAATGTTTCTACCAGCCTTTTAATTAATGGAAGTTGATGTATTGAAATACCAAATTTTGAATCAATATGCCCGGTCGATATTTTTTTATGGCCACCGGCCATTATATGTGGATTGATGCGGATGCCTATGGGTAGCGTTGGATGATTTTGACCGACATATTCTAACAATCGAATGCTTCCAATATTGATTTGTACGCCCCATTCAATAGCCAATTCTAATTCTTCCGGAGAAATCATATTGGGCGTGAATAATATATCTTTCGCTTCGAATCCAACGTGCAAGGCCAATTTAATCTCATTGATCGAAACAGCATCGATGCCGCATCCCAATGATTTCATGATCGCCAGGATGTGGGGATTCCCAAGTGCCTTGCAGGCATAAAAAATTCGTAACTGATCAACGCTAAAGGCTTCTGTGAACTTTTTGTATTTGGCTCGAATGGTATCTGCATGATAGGCGTATACAGGCGTACCAAACTTTGAAGCGACTACTAGGAGGTGTTCTTTCATTCTGATGAATTTTTTAATTTCACAGGATGTATAAATATATTACCATTTTCCTTTTTCTTATGCTACAAGTTTCATTCGTATCCGCTCAGGGATTTGCGTTTGGACCGAAAGGTGGAATATCGCTGGGAAATCAAAATTTGGGTGGATATGAACGAGACGTACTTTTCGCCTATCACGGCGCTTTCTATATCGAAAGCCTGACTGAAGAGAACAAAAACGCCTTATTTGCTCAGTTGGGCTACCATATGCGGGGTAGTGCATTGAGAATTCCCAGACATGTTAACAACATTGGTCAAGAAATTCCTTCCAGAACGGAAAAATCAAAATTCGGTAACCTGGCACTTTACCTGGGAGGAAAACAAAAATTTGATTTGGGGATGGATTCAAAGTGGTTCTTTGATTTTGCGATTCGTGGAGAATATAATATCATGGTCGAACTGCCTACCGTCTATAGGAATCTGGAAGATCGTGTCAATAAATTTGTCTATGGTGTTTCTGCAGGAGTGGGAACTGAATTTATGTTCTCAGAGCTTGTGGGTGGGCTGTTTGAGTTTCACGTTCACCCGGATATTTCCGAGCAGATCATTATACCAGCCCAGCAATCTGTCACCAATCCAAATAGAATCATCCCTGAAAAACAGATTCGTAATATCACGTATGAACTTACGTTGGGTTTGCGATTTCTTAGAAAAATTATTTACATCGACTAATGGCCCTGTAATGACTGACCTATAAGGGTTTTGCATACATCTCTCGAAAATTCGACAAGCATTTTACGTTATAAAACGTATTTATACGTTATATGCCGCATAAACGCGTTATATTTGCTGTATGAAAAAACTCACGCGCGTCGAAGAAGAAGTTATGCAACACCTTTGGGAACTAAAATCGTGCACAGTTTCTCAACTGATTGAGCGACTGGAAGATCCCAAGCCACCACATTCCACCATTTCATCCATTGTACGCATCCTAGAGAAGAAGGCCTTCGTTGATCATATTGCTTATGGTCGTACACACGTGTACCGACCATTGGTAAAGAGGGAACAATATAAAAAGAACACGCTTCGATCATTGGTGAGTAATTACTTTGATGGCTCAATCGAAAACCTCGTTTCTTTTTTGGTTGATGAAAAGGAGATTGGGCTGAGAGATCTACAGGAACTTTTAAAAGAAGAAGAATGATGTCTACAACGATCACTTTTTTAATTCAGTCGACAATATGTTGGTCTGTTTTGCTGCTTTTCTATCACCTTTGTTTGAGGAAGACAACACATTATCATTTATCGCGAATCTATTTACTTGCGTCACTCTTTTTGGGTTTTTTCATTCCACTGCTGCCCAATTTTCATTCACATGCACCGGAATTTATTTATACATTTCAAGGGCAAGTGGATCAATTTGTGGTGGTCGTCGATGGCTATTCAAATATTGAGACACATAGCGCGATACATTGGACGACAATACTACAAATTTGTTATATCACGATTTCATTGGGATTAATAGTTAATGTTGTGCGGGGTATTTATCGAATCTATTCGATCAGGCCTGTCCGTCAATCGAAAAATGGAGCCGTTGATATAGTCTATCATCGAGAATCCATTCAGCCGTTTTCATTTTTAAATAAAATATTTATCCCGGAAAACTATCCGCAAGAATATTTAGAGGTTGTTACTGCGCATGAATTATCACACATCGAACAAGGACATTCGGTGGATATATTGTGTAGCCGGATAGCGAGAGCTGTACTATGGGTCAACCCCCTCATCTATTTGTTTGATGCGTATCTAAAAGAAGTTCATGAGCATTTTGCCGATAAAAAGATTCTATCCGAATACGATTATAAAACATATCAACGAGCGCTTCGATTTTCTGCCTTTCAATCATTAGGCTTATCGATGGCGCATGCATTTAATTGTCATAACATTCTTAAACGTTTAAGTCAAATGAAGAAAAATAAATCTACGAAATCAACAAAATTATTATATGTCGCCATACTGCCAATAATAATTATTTTGTCCATGGCAATGAATTCTTTTGATAATCTGGAATTGAATAATTCAGAAGTCGTTCAAAATGTACAAGAAGAAATTCGGTCTAATCCAATAATTGGCGCTGATCACATGGGTAATTTTGCTGCAAGTGATAATGATACAATTCCACCTGAGGCACCACCATCACCCCCTCCAATCTTGAACGAGTCTGTTCCGCCACCACCACCACCTCCTCCTCCTACTGAGGGAGAAATAGTAAAAGTGGCGGATGAATTTCCACGGTTTCCCGGATGTGAAATGAAGGAACTAAGTACGGAAGAAAGACAAGCTTGCGCACATAAAAAATTAATTGAATTTCTATCAAACCATATTCAATATCCTGAAGGAGCTAAAAAAAACGGAGTTGACGGAACAGTTGTCATTCAGTTCATCGTGTCCAAAGTCGGAATGATTGAAAATGCCCGCATAGTCAGAGATGTAAACCATGGTTGTGGTGAGGAGGCGCTGCGCGTCGTGAACCTGATGAATGAAATGGCCGGACAATGGACGCCGGGTAAACTGAAGGATAAAGCAGTCAATGTTCAATACAATTTGCCCGTTCGCTTCAAATTAGACGCCAATATGAAGGAAAATGATGCAGTAAAATTAAATGCTGAGAAAGCTTCCGTTTACAAAGAGGTAGAGCAAATGCCCAGATTTCCGGGTTGCGAACACTTAGATGATTCCGATGAGGCCAGAGCGACATGTGCCCAAAACAAAATGCTGGAGTTTCTAATGACCAATATTTCTTATCCACAAAACGCCAGAAAAAAAGGAACAGAAGGAACGGTAATTGTCAAATTTGTAATAGACGTGGATGGATCAATCGATAATGCCAAAATTCTGCGAAGTGTCGGAGATGGGTGTGATGAAGAGGCCTTGCGTGTGGTCAATCTAATGAATCAAATGGAACAAGCCTGGATTCCGGGGAAACAAAAGGGCCAGGCAGTAAAAGTCCAATATGTCCTGCCAATAAAATTCAAAGTGTCATAGATGATTTAAAATGTTGAAATTATTCTTGAGATTATTTTTGAATTCGTGAACTTTGCATTCTAAATTATCAAAACATGAAGATTCAATGTATTTCGTTTTTGTTGATCACGATGCTCATAGTCAGTTTGTCTTGTACTCAAAATGCCAATTCAAATGAGGAATCCGGTAATCAAGAATCGGCAGAGTTAAATAAGGCGACTAAATCAGATGAAAATAATGATGTAGTGGAAGCTGAACCGCAGGTTCCGGATACGTATCCCATTTATCCGGGGTGTACAGATGAGGACTATGAGGCCAGAAAGGCTTGTGGCCAAAAAAAGTTGATCGAGACCCTACAAAAAACGATAAAATACCCCGCTAAAGCAATCGATGACAAGGTTAATGGTACTGTACTTCATAGTTTTGTCATCGAGGCAGATGGGACAATGTCAAATTTAGAATTGGTAAAATCGGTGACTCCTGAGTGCGATGCCGCGGCATATCATGCCATCGTCGATTTAATGGAGATCTCAGGTCCATGGGAGCCGGGAACGCTGGATGGAAAACCGGCAGCCGTGCGTTATACACTCCCCATTCGTTTTCAAAACTAGTACTATGGGTTATTGATTTTTTGTGAGAAACTGAACCTGGAGGATTTACAGTTGCAGAGACCCGGATTTTAAATTACCAGCGGTTGCTTCTTGTTACTTTCTCTTGCCTCTTAAATAGACCAGTTGGCCACCATTAGGCTGATAAGACTTATCCCATTTGTTGCGTTTGAGCAGTTTGTTCAACTTCATACCAAACTTTTGAGAAACATCAAAAAGAGATTCCCCCTTGTTGATTCTGTAGGTGGCACGCTTTCCGCGGTAACTGTTTTTCTTTGGTTCGATGTAGATGATGGTTTTTGGCGTCAATGCTTGATGCGCATCATATCCAAATTCATTGAAACATTGTAAGTCCTTCACGCTGGACCCCATCTCGAGGGCGATTGACTCAAGATTATCTCCGTATTCCGTGATGATATATTTCACGGAGTTGATTTCATGTGTTTGGTATGAAGAAGAGGTTCCGGCAAAAAAGTCCTTGGATTTACCTTCCCGTTGACTCGTTGGCTCATGCTCAGGTAGACCGGGTTGGGCCGGAACGGTCTCTACATTTTTTGAAATACGATCTTCATAGGCTGCTACATCTTCAGCTATAATTTCCTCATGCACTGCGACCACGGGAGGGTTGTCATAAAGATGGAGTTGATAGCGCTCTATAATGGTGATCAATTGATTTGCGTATTTTGGATTTGTGGCATACCCGGCTTTTTTCAATCCCCTGGCCCAGCCTACATAATCGGTTTCGGACAACTCAAATAAAAGGCCATATCGATACGCCTTTTTTGGATCAGTAAGGAAGTCTGTATGCGCTCGAAATGAAAACTCGGCACTTGGGTATGAACGAAAACATGACTTGACGAGCTTATTTTTAACATAATCGTCGTCCTCGCGCATGATTGTGGCACCGTCCCAATACTTGCCGCATTTGATTCCAAAATGGTTGTTTCCGTGTACGGCCAAATGACTTCGACCGGCATTGGACTCCAGAATGGCCTGAGCTAACTTGATGGATGCTGGAATATCTGCTCGCATCATTTCTTCCACGGCAATGTCCTTATACTGTTCAATATATGACTCAATTGTGGATTCATCATTCGCGGGATTCGCAAATATTGAAAGGGTCAGAGACAGGACGAAGGCTGTCATCAAGCAAGTGGTTAACCTCAACATATAAACTTCTTTTAAAAGTTGTTTACCAGAAAGTAGCAAAAATCATGCCTAAAGTGTTGTTTAACAACAATTAATACCTATTAAAATGTTAACATATCAAAATATTTTAACAAGTTGGCAAATACCGTAAGAACAGTCTTGATGGGCCAGGAAGTAAATAACGCAGCAGAATCTACAAATGTTGCACATGTGGAATTAGGAACTCGTATATTAGGGGTGTTACTTTTTACTCAATTCGAGTCTTGATTATGCACGAATTATTAAACTTATAAAAATAAAAAATATGAATGTTTTAGACCTCCTTCAAAACCAAATGTCAGATGATTTACTAGACACACTTACCAAACAAATTGGTGGGCAGGATAAAGCCCAGACAGCTTCTGCAGCAAGTGGAATCATGTCTACGCTCATGGGTGCACTTGCCAAAAATGCCGCCTCACCCGAGGGAAGAAGTGCATTGGCCGGAGCCTTGGACCGAGATCATGATGGCAGCATTCTGGATGATGTCATGGGGATGGTAACAGGAAGTTCTCAGCCCACCAATAGTAAAGCAGCTAATGGCGCAGGAATATTGAAACATATCCTGGGTGGAAAACAAGACAATGCTTCATCTTTGATATCACAGATGTCAGGACTTGATAAAAATTCAACTATGTCATTGATGGCAACATTGGCGCCGATGGTTATGGGAGCACTGGGAAAACAAAAAAGAGAGCAATCATTGGATGCCGGAGGATTAGCTTCCCTTTTATCCAATACAGTTAAATCCTCCTCTCAGAACCGTCAGGAAATGAGTATTGTAGAGAAGTTTCTCGATCAGGACGGCGATGGAAGTGTGATGGATGACTTGATGCGCATGGGAGGAAATGTTCTTGGGAATTTCTTTAAAAAATAAGTTCAAACCAACATATTTGTACTTGTCGTTTCAGAAGCCCGAAAATTTTTCGGGCTTTTTTTATAGGTAAATTAATTTGATTGGGGTGATCGAATAAATGACTGTGTCAACTTCTTATCGCCGGCCCTTATTTCTAATATATAGAATCCCGGTATGATTGACGTGACGTTTATTTTTTCAGTTATGGGTCCCGATAAAATTAATTTTCCGGCCGTATTCCAAATATAAAACTCAGCTCCATGAATTATGGGTTTAATTTCGAATTGATCATTTACTGGATTTGGCAGAACGACTATCACGTCATTTGGATTGGACGTTTCAGTAATAGAATTAAAGGAAAGTGCGAAGGGTTGATATAAATTGGTATTATTAAATTCAGATAATTCTCCAACTTGTAGCAATCCTTTATAAATACCGGTGACAATTAATTGATCTTGTCGCTCAAGGGTTTTGTCAAAAATAACATCGTCCCCTACAAATTCTAAAAATAATGGATTTAGACCGCCAACATCCCGGCAAACCCAGGGTGATGAAGGAGGTGATTCAAGCCAATTGGAAAATTTTCCGGAACCAACGAACAGATTTTTTGAGGTACTTGTCGGTAAAAGAATAGTTCCACCTGTCGAAGAATTGTAGTAATCAAATGCTAATATGTTGAGTTGGTTGTCAATAATGAAGTGGACCGATTGATCACTTTGAGGCAATCCATTCAACATGATATCTTCCGTATTTAGATTACCTCGAAAATTCATAATGACTGAAATATTTTCTGTTTCGGATTGTTTATCCAAGATGTAGTTATTATAAAATGTACTATGGAAAAATAAATGTGCCGTTGAATTTAAACCATCATCAAGTTTAATCATAGCGGTGTTCGAATATTGTGAACTCCGTGTGACCAGTGTGTGTTCATCAAACAAAAGAGAATCCTGAAATGAAACAATAGCAATTGTCTGGTTTCCATTTGAAAAAAGCGAGGCGCGGTCCATACGTCCAGTTGCGGTCCAAAATTTTAATTGGACTACAGTGAAATCCTTTTGCCATTCGATTAAAAACAAGCCTTGGTGATTCGATTTGACTAATTCATCTTTGATATACAAATCACCACGAACCCATCCGATGGTCAATAAATTTCCATTTTTCAACAATACTCCATCTCCCAGCCGGATTAGATGATCAGCCGAAAGTGATGTGCCTGAGATCCGCTGAAAATTTGCATTAAGTGCTGCGAGAAAAATGCCCCGACCAGCCATGTGCGTATTCAAGACAAGATCATCAATAAATACTGTATCCCAGAATGATCCTCCAATTGTCGCCTGAACACCATCGTATAGCAAGAGCGCTGCTACATCGTTAAAAGCACTTCCGAGTTCCAGGTAATCGATAACGGTAAAATCCTCGTTCTGTCGTGTCACCAGTAGGTCATCACCTCCTAGGGTGCCCACCGTGTCCCCACCAGGCATGATATGTTGGTTGATCGATGTGATGCTAATCAGATCTCCAGAGAGGGAATCGAGGGTAACTTGATCCAAACGTAAATCAGGTAATCGCAGCTCCAAATTATCAAATTGACTGATGCAACTGCTTGATGTGACCACCAGAAAAAAGATGCATAGCAGATATGTGTTCAGTCGTTTGATAAAAGATACATTTGTGATGAAATGACAAACTTACTCCGGAAATATAATGCCTTCACAATTGTAATTGTTGTATTTCTTTACGCATTTATGGTCGGATGTGCCGGGCCGGCAGCCGACATCGATAAAGAAGACCAGAAGATTGTCAAGAAAGGTGATTCGATAGGAATTCTTAGTCAGCAGATTGAACTATACCCGGATCAGTCCGGGGTCTTTTATGAACGAGGCAAGTTTCAGTACAAACAGGGGAGGTACAGCGAGGCGATTGGAGATCTTATTCGTTGTGTAGAATTGGATTCAACTGAAGCAGATTGTTGGCATTTGATGGCAGATGCCTATTTGGATGACAATAGATCGAGATTAGCCATAGAAACCCTTGAAGATTTCTTGAAACTCGATCCAAACCGGATTCCGACATTGTTGAAATTGGCGAAATTTCAAACCATCATAGAGCGGTACACTGCGGCGCATTTTAATTTAAATACCATTCTAAAACAAGATCGTGTTCATGCTGAGGCTTTGTTTTTAAAAGGTC
This sequence comes from Saprospiraceae bacterium, assembly GCA_965249735.1. Taxonomy (GTDB): domain Bacteria; phylum Bacteroidota; class Bacteroidia; order Chitinophagales; family Saprospiraceae; genus JANQSS01. Next base: position 338,887 of record CBDFMS010000025.1, read on the forward strand.
TAATCTATCATTATGAAGATGAGCCAATCAAAGCTGTAGAATATCTTCAACAAGCTATCCAAAGTGACCCGGACCTTTCTGATGGTCATTTGTTACTTGGCCAAATATTTGAAGAGGCGGGCAATCCTTTGGCTCGAAAATATTTTGAAAATGCCATTCGTGTGGACCCCGATAACCCTGAAGCTAAAATGTCCCTTGCCAACTTCTATTGGATGTCGAATGATTATACGATGGCACTTCTAAAATACAATGATTTATTAGCAGAACATCCTAATTTTACAAGGGGATATTTCAATAATGGGTTGATATTATTAGAGATGGATTCATTGGAGCAGGCGCACAGGTTATTTGAGCGTGCTACGTCACTGGAACCAGACTTCATTATGGCGCATTATTATCTTGGTGAAACAAATATATTAATGGAAAATTTGGATCAGGCAAAAATCCATTTGGAGGAAGCAGCCAGACTTTCGCCAACAAATACTAAAATAAAAAGAACACTCTCAGAAGTAACCGATAAAATCGAGTCAATTAAAAAGTAACAAATATTCTTAAATCAAAAAAAGTATAGTTATGGCAGTATTAAAAGTTCTTGAAATTTTGGCGAATTCTGATAAGAGCTGGGAAGATGCGACTAGAAAAGCCGTAAAGAAAGCTTCTGAATCAGTAAAAGGTATTCGTTCCGTTTATGTAAATGAGCAATCAGCAGTGGTGAAAGACGACGAAATAGTTGACTTCCGGGTCAATGTAAAAATTACGTTTGAAGTGAAATAGGCAATCGGTATATTCTCAGATAGCGCAATGGAATATCTGGGAAACATTTCAATTTGCTCTTTTTCTACATGAACTTTATGAATGATTAAATCCGGACAGTCATACGCACATTTAGCGTTGCTCGCTGTTTCTGTGATTTATGGAGTAAATTATATTGTGGCACGGGGTGTCATGGTGAACGGTTTTGTTCATCCGAATGCCTTTATCCTGTTGCGCGTCCTAGTTACGTTTATTTTATTCTTACTAATACATCGCCAGCATAGCGTCTTTTCTAAAAAAGAGCATTTTCGGTTAGTTGTTTGTGGTTTAACAGGTGTGGCCATAAATCAACTGTTTTTTTTTAATGGACTTAAACTTTCTGGTCCTATACAGGCATCATTGATCATGGTGACCACACCTGTGCTGGTTTATATTCTCTCTTTGCTTTTTTTTGGAAGTCGTTTTCAATTACACAAGGTTTTTGGAATTGGATTAGGATTAACCGGTGCCGCATTGATTATCTATCAGAAAAATAATATTGAAGTTTTTGAGAATGCATTTCTTGGAAATATTATGATTTTTGTTAATGCACTATCCTATGCATTTTATCTTGTTTTGGTCAAACCACTTATGTCAAAACATCCTCCTGTACAGGTGCTAAAATGGGTGTTCTTTTACGGCTTGATATTTGTGTTTCCGGTGTCAATAAAACCGGCATTGAATGTACAGCTCGAACATTTTGATAAATCACTAATCATCGGCATTGCATATGTAGTATTTGTGACGACTTATGTAGCTTATCGCTTAAATGGGTTTGCATTGAGTCGAGTCAAACCTACCGTAGTGAGTATCTATTTATATCTACAACCCTTAGTAGCTGCAACCGTGAGTATTTCTCTTGGAATCGAATCGATGACCTTGACAAAAACTGTCGCAGCCTTGTTCATTCTTTCCAGTATTATTTTCGTGAGTATCGAAAAATTGCCTAAATTAGGAAGTCCCAGGGGTGCCTAAAACATTTTTTTTCATTTTTTTTCATCTTTTTTTGACATGTATTAAGAGCGTTTTCAATGTGTTAAATCTTCGTGTAGTGGGGGTTAAAAGTGACAATCTTTTGGCTATGTTAAGCGCGGATGTGTAAAATGTTGATAATGAGAGAATTAAGAAGGAATTACAATTATTGCTAATACCAAAAATACCATTATGATTAGTGGATAAAGATTCCCAAATTAGCTGAGCTTTCCGAAAGAGAGCATTCGCGTACGACAGAATGAAAACGAAATAAAAAATCCCATATCAAAATATCCTATGCAGCAACGTTTACAAGATAACTGTGTTTTGAATCGCCTAGTATCGGCATTTGAGGCGCAAGATGATAGCCTCATAGCCTACTTCGATGATAAAGAACTCTTGCAGATCATCGACTTCTATGAAGAAGAATACGAATACGCAAAAGCGCTGGAAGTTGCGCAAGTAGGGCTGGCTCAATACAACTATAATTCGGACTTCTTTATAAGCAAAGCACGTATTATGGCATTAATGGAGGAGTATGACGGTGTACTTGAGACAATAGAAGAAGGACTGGTAGTCAACCCAAACGAAATCGAGCTCAAGCTTCTGCGTATACACGCACACATTGAGCTAGGAAATCTGATCAAAGCCAAATCAGAAATAAAAGCTCTACTCAGCATTACGAAAGGTGAAGAACGAATCGATTTATTAATTTGCAAATCCCTCATTCACGAGAAAGAAAAGGACTTTGAAGCCATGTTTAATGCTTTGAAAAAGGCACTGATCATTGATTCAAATGAAATGAAAGCGCTTGAAAAGATTTGGATAGCCGTTGAGTTATGCAAAAACTATAAAGAGAGCGTATTACTACATAAGTACGTCTTAGACCGAAATCCTTACAATCATCAGGCCTGGTATAATCTTGGACATGCATATGCTTGTTTGGGAGAGTACAATGAGTCCATCATGTCTTTGGAGTATTCCTTCTTGATAGAATCCAAATTTGAAATTGGATATAAGGATTGCGCTGAAATGTGTTTTCAAGTAGGGCGCTTTCGTCAGGCCTTAGGAATTTACCTTGATGCATTGAAGGAATTTGGTGCTGATATGGAATTGCTTGTTAGCATCGGACGGTGTTACCTCGAGCTTGATGCTCCTCTGGAAGCAGAACGCTACCTTGTTCAAGCGACGAAAATCGATCCATACGATGATGAGGCTCATTATTATCTTGGTCAAAGCTATTTCAAGACCGGCCTCTTTGTAGAAGCTATTTCATGTTTTGCTGAAGCCATCAAATTGGAAGACCGAAGGGAAGAATATTATGCGGACATTGCGAAGTCATATCACCTGATAGGTGATTACACCCTGGCAAACTATTACTTCAATAAGGCAACAGAAACCGGTCCTGAAGAAATGAAATACTGGTTTGATCATATCGTGTTTCTCTTGGATATAGAAGCTGTTGATGCGGCTGACGATGTATTACAAGAAGCTGATGCCCATACCTATGGACCTGAAATGATATATGTAAAAGCGGCAATTGCCTTTTATCGAAACCAAAGACAAGATGGTGTAGCGCTTTTGACGGAAGCCATTGAAGAAGACTCAACATGTCTTTCTTCGTTCTATGCCCTCTACCCACGATTTAATGAAGATGATGAGATCATGTCTCTCATTGGCTACTTCGTGGCTGGATAAGTGATAACCTATTCAATGATATGAGTCGTCCTAAAATAGGTTGACAGTTTTTGGATAAGATTAAATTGAACCAGTGGGGCTTTCCTCACTGGTTTTTTCATGAACGAAATTAGGTGTTTTCATACCTAAACTCAAATGCGGTCTTTTATCATTGTATGTGTTAATGGATTCATTGATGAGTTTGTCTAACTCTTTACCAGTGTTACATCTGTGTATAAGAAATTCTTGTTTAAGAATTCCATTGATTCTTTCGGCCAGAGCATTTTGGTAACAATCATATCCTTCTGTCATTGATGGAGTTACTGACCTGGATCTTAATTCGTTTTGATAGATCGAAGAACAATACTGTAGCCCTCTGTCCGAATGATGGACTAATGGATTGTTAGTTATGCGTTGTTTTAGAGCCATTTTCAGAGCTTGAACCACATTTTCAGCACTCATATCATCACTAAGCTTGTAGCCCATTATCTTCCTACTGTATGCATCTGTCACCAGGGAAAGATAATGCGTCCTTTCTCTGCTTTTGATGTAGGTTATATCACTTACAAATACTTGTTCTGTTCTCTCTACATCTTCTTCCTTCATTAGATTTGGATACTTTCTTAACCAGTGTTTGGAGTCCGTTGTTTTTGTGTAATTCTTTTTACGCTTTATTAGCATATTCTCTGAACGTAAATAGGCAAACAAAGCATCTCTGCCCATCTTGATATCCAATCGTTCCATTTGAGGCTTAAGCAAATAGTATAACTTTCGCGTGCCAATCCTAGGCATTTCCATCCTTATGGATTGTACCATTGACTTAATCTGTAAATTCTTTTCCAACCGTTTAACTGATCTACTGTAGGCTTGATATATGGCCTGTCTACTTATCCCAAACAATCGACAACATCTTGATAAACTTACTTGTTTCTCTTCTCGGATAATTTGGATTGTTTGGGTAAATACTTTTTTCTAAGTGACGTACCATATTGCTGATCAGAGATGTCTATCATCTTATTTAGTATCGCATTTTTCAATCGCTCATCTGATAGCTCCTTCTCCAAACGTTTGATCTTTTGTGCAGGCGTTTCTTTCCGCTTTGGACTTGACATATAATGAATACTTGGTTTTGTCCAATCCAAGGTACCATGTTTCCGTAACCACATCAAAACAGTGCTGCGGCCTTGTATCCCATATGCCTTTTGTGCTTGCTTGTATGTCATTTCGCCTTCTTCCACTTGCGAAATAACTGCCAGTTTAAAGCCTAAATTGTAATCTCTCTGTGTTCGCCTTTTCTTCGGCTCTTTTGATCCTTTCATTAATAAGTCGTTTTTATGTCAACTTATTTTAGGACGGGACACCTAAACAAAAAAAGCCCGGTCAATTAATTGATCGGGCTTTTTTTCGTTTTCGAAGCACTATTTATTACCGGATAATGAGATATTCAATCCGATTTCATCATTAATAAATTTGTCACCAAGATTGTCGAATATGGTCTTAGAACCATACTTAACATTCCACTTAGTGCGATCAATATTAAATTTCGGAGTAGTAACAGTCACGGCGTCACCTGCTACATCAACTTTGGCTTTAAAACCAACCTGATGAGTTTGATCCTTAATTGTTAAATTTCCGTATACCATCATGTTCGCATCAGGATCACCGGCCAGGTCAACTACCTTGGTGATGATAAATGAACTTGTTGGGTATTTCGTTACATTGAAAAAATCGTCGGCCTTTTCATCTTCTAGACCTTTTAGATGACTTTCTAATGATGCTTTGTAGTCACCCGTTTGATCCAATGACGTGATACTATTCATGTCAAGTGTGAATTTTCCTGCTGCTAATTTCCCGTTTGCAAATTCAACAGCTCCCTCACTGACATTGACTATGCCATTGTGTGTACCGGTTGGCTTGTAACCTTCCCACATGACTTTTGAGGCATCGGGATTGATTTTGTACATGACGGCAGCTTCAACTTTTTTCACCTTTCCGGCTTCTGTAGTTTCGGCAGACTCGCCTTTGTCTTTTTTACATGAAATGACAGAAAGTGTCAAAACAAGTGCTAAGAGATAAAATAATGGTCTTTTCATTTTAATTTGTTTTGTTTGAGCGATTAATTTGGCGCAAAAGTAACAGATATTGTTAAGAATGTTGTTTCAGTTCGATAGGTACATCAGATATCGTCATGGATGAAATGTAATTCATCAATTCATTCATTTCAAAATAGTTCCATCTCGAAGGTATTGGATGACTATCGATTGAAGAGCCATATATGATGACTTTCATATGATCTGAGATCCAGTTGTCTATCTTTTGGTAGGGTGGTGGACTTGAAAATTCTTTGGATTGATAATGGATATATACCTGGTGAAACTTGCGATTCAATAGTATTGACTCAAGGCTGGCCCAGTCACTCTGGCATAAATTCAAACTGACGACATCCATTTTGTTTTCTATTAGGAGTCGCTTCACCATCTGATGAAACATTGACGTGGAGTTTCCACAGGTATTGATCAGTAAAGCAGAACCCTTACACATATCGTTTGAGAGCATCAATTCAGTGTTTTCTGTCTCAATAAGTCGTTCTACGATTTGATCAAAAAGCTTTAAATGAATGCGGTGTAGTCCTCCTGATAAAATTAGAAATGCCAGACGCTCCTGAACCGGTTCCCAAATTTTAGCAGTAAATTCTTCAATACCCAGTTTGTCCAATCGCTCTTTTAGGAGCACATAAAGCTTACTTTCTTGTGTTTTTTCTATAGCCAGTGTCAGCTTATCAAGGATGCAACATCCACTGTTACCTAAGACAAATGACTCCTTATACAGGTCGTCAAGTCGTTCACGACCTAGACAGGCTATTGAGGATATCTTATGTCCTGCATTGTTGAGATGACTCACCTTTATTAGATGTTGGAGATCAGATTCTTGATAATGCCTTACATTGTTAGCATCCCGTTGTGGGTGACATATACCGTATCGCTTTTCCCAAATGCGAAGCGTGTGTGCTTTCACACCGGTTAATTTTTCAAGATCCGATATACTGTACTGAGCCAAAAAAAAAGACTTCTTATTTTGTGGTTAAAACACTTCTACACATTAATTGTTGGAGCAGGGATTATAATTTTACAAAAATGAATATAGGAATCGTTTGTTATCCCACCTATGGTGGCAGTGGAGTATTGGCAACTGAGCTGGGACTTGGATTGGCCGGAAGAGGACATGTCGTTCATTTCATCACGTATGGTCGGCCCGCACGCCTACCGACTTTTCATGAGAACATCTATTTTCATGAGGTCAATGCCTATGATTATCCACTTTTTGAACATGCACCCTATGAAAGTGCATTGGCAAGCCAGATGGTGCATGTAGCTATGAATGAAAATCTTGATATTTTGCATGTACATTATGCTATTCCCCATGCGTCGGTGGCCTACCTGTGTAGACAAATCCTGGCAACAAAAGGAAAAAACATTCCATTCATCACAACATTACACGGAACCGATATCACATTGGTCGGATCTGATCCGTCGTTTGCACCAGTCGTTGAATTTAGTATCAACGCCTCTGATGGGGTAACAGTCGTCTCGTCATTTTTAAAAGAACTAACAGAATCAACATTTAAAATTCATTGCCCGATAGAGGTAATATATAATTTCGTTGATATTGAACGATTTAAGAAAATCGATAAAAATCATTTCAAAAAAGCAATCGCCCCAAATGGAGAGCGCCTCATGACACATGTCTCGAATTTTCGAAAAGTCAAACGAATCGATGATGTCGTTCGCGCTTTTAAAATAGTATCAACAAAATTACCGTCTAAACTGATTCTCGTAGGTGACGGACCGGAACGTCTGGCTATTGAAAAATTGGTAAACCAACTTGAATTAAATCATATGGTTGTCTTCCTGGGAAAACAAGATGCAATTGAAGAAATATTAGCGGTTTCAGATTTATTTATCCTTCCTTCAGAAACAGAGAGTTTCGGACTATCTGCCTTAGAAGCCATGGCTTGTGGTGTGCCTGTCATTTCATCAAATGCCGGAGGACTTACCGAAGTAAATATTCATGGCTCAACAGGGTATACGGCAGCAGTAGGGGATGTAGAAGCGCTGGCCATGTATAGTTTAAAATTGCTTTCTGATGATACGCTTCACAAACAATTTTCACATGCGGCATTTGAGCGGGCAGAATTTTTTAATTTGGATAAAATAGCTTGTGAGTACGAAAAATATTATGAACAGATTATTCGATCTGTTCAAAGCGTTGTCGTTTAATGCGACATTAAATTTTTTATTCCCGGAATAACACAATTTGGATTAATAATAGTGTTCCCTGTTGGGTGCAGAACGGACTAAAATAGTTGATTAATTAACTATTAATATTTTTGTCACCAGGGCGTCGGGTTGTTCAAAAGCCGATTGGGAAGTGCTAAAAACTAGATAAACACCTGAAGTTGCTTTTTCTCCATTGTAATCTCTTCCGTTCCATATGGCTTCTCCACCGTTCGCTTCAGCTTCAAAAACAAGTTTCCCTTGAATATCAGTAATCTTTACCCTGGCATCTCTGGGTAAACCTTTGATTGCTATCGGTCCATCATAATTTGGACGAACGGGATTTGGAAATGCAAAGACTTGTGATTCGACCTGATGAAAACTTTCGTCACCGGATGTAGCATCTGTCCGGTAGGCCATCAGGCCTTTGTCAGTAGAGATAAATACTTCTCCTGTTAACTGGTTGATACTTATATCCCGTATGAAATTAGAAATTAAAGGACTATTACGTTCGTCGAAGCGCAGTATTTCATCTTCACCATTTGGTGATTGAACGAATATGCCATTCGTCGTTCCGAACCACTTTCGATTTGCACCATCAATGGCAACTGCTCGAACACGTTCATTCTCGAGTAGAAGGGCAGCGACCCCATCAACTTCAACAATTGGACGTCTTCCACTACAGCCGTTATCAAAAATAGCGGCAGCACATTCAAATACTACAACTCCGCGTTCTGTGCCCAACCAAATATCCCCATCTAAATCTGTTTTTATATCCCAGGCCAAGTTGTCCGTTATTTCTGAATTTGCAGCATTCAGGATCCTAAATCGATCATCTGAGGAATTTTCTAAATCGCCTTCGTCAAAAACAATGACACCATTTGACTGATCAAAAGTTGATATCCATTTATACCCGCGCTCATCAATGGCTATTTCGGTAAGGTCTTTAGTACCAAAACTTCGACTAAGGGGAAACGAATAACAAATTCCTTCGAGATCAATCATCTTGAGCGGGGTGGCCGCGCGATAGTTAGAAATCCAAAGATTTCCGCGTTGGTCATAGGTCACATCTGCAATACTTATAACATTGACTAGCTCCTGTTTTTCAAGGCATGTATTACCGTCATTTAATAAGTTGACTTCTGACCAATCCGACGAAATTTGGACAATCCCCTCGAAAAATGTTCCAATGGCTAATTGATTTTGAGGGCCCACTGCAATGTCCGTGTAATCCATTACCGTATCTCCGTAAAATCCATCTTTGTGGTTAAACTGATTCCATTCTTGATCCTTATATGTAAATAGCCCATTTCGATTAAATGTAGCCACACCATTGTCACTTAATTCACCTGAAGCCACAAGAACTTCTTGTTCGCGAAAAGCAACCTCAAATGCATCCGAATTTGGTGGTCCTGTGGTATTTATTTCTGTGCATCCGCTACCAATTTCCTCAAGATATTTGAGATTAGTGGCATTTGAATAAAATACCCGGCCGGCTTCATCTTGTATTATGTCATAAACCACGATGGAACAGGAGGCTCCGGTATAAGAAGCAGTTACTTGCCCATTTTCATCGATGAAAAACAATTCGTCTATTCGAAATGGTTGCGTATTGTATTTAAACGAAACAGCAAGCTGATTTTGTAATGAAGAAATTGTACGAATTACATAATCCGGTTCTGCGGATTTGACCAACACGAGTGATCCATTAATTATTTTCATGAGATCCCCATCGACATCACAAAATAATTGATCGCCCAGCGATGCTAAACTAACAGAAGAATATTCTATTGGCCATCCGGTTTCAAATCGCGTCCATATGGAAAGGTCAGCATGATTTAAATTGGGATTTGCATCGGCCCAATAAATACCATCTGCTGATGAAAAATAAAATCGATTTTCGAATTTTATAAAATCATTAATTTCAAAATTTGTCCGGAGACTAAATCCGAAAGTAAAAGACTCGGGATTTATTTGTACCAGCCCAAAATCATAAGCCAGATATACCTTGCCATTATCATCTATACGTGCCCGATTCGGACTCTTTTGTTCGACAATATTTGAGTTGTTCAATATGTTGGGCATATTGACAATTCCATCTGCAGTCATTAGATCAATATTCCCGTTCTCATATGCAATAATCAAGGTATTGGTCTGGGGTTCGAAGACCAGCATCCTGGGTTCTGTATCACTCAAGCCTTCAACTTTTGTGATTTTTTCCAAAGACAAATCAGTTTTGTCGATTTTTAATATACCGCGCTCGGCAGCAGAGTAGACATAATTTGATGATTGTGCTACATTATAGCTTTCATGAAAGGGTATATAGGCGCGCCATTCCCCAATAGCAATGTCTTGCTGAGACATTGCTACAGTCGATACCAACAGTAGTATCAGTGATTTCACGCAGTTCAAAGTATGCTTCATAGATTTTATTAACGCTACTTTTTAAGTTGTATTCTTATCTCTATACATCGATGATCCATGGAGGTACTCAAATACGGCATCAGGTACCATGTATTGCACAGATTTCTTCTCTCGTAACAATTGACGTACAAAAGATGCAGAGATGTCTAGTAACGGAGCTTCTACGTAGTGGATATTTGGGCGATCGGCTAACTCTCCTTTTTCGTATCCGGGTCTGTTGTAAACATATATATCGTGGTTATTCAATATGACCTCAAAATTTTTCCATTTAGGTAACGATAAGAGATTATCACCTCCCATGATCAACGCAAATTCTCGCTGAGGATATTTTTCGCGCAAATGGGCCAAAGTATTTACGGTATATGATGGTTTAGGCAACGAAAATTCAATATTCGAAGCGCGTATTTTATAATTTTCATGAGCAGCAAGATTGACCAAATGCAAGCGATCATAATCAGGTGCTAAGGTGCGTCTTTCTTTATGCGGATTATGCGGTGAAACAACTAACCATACTTCTTTCAAATCGGTATGCTCAACCATAAAGTTGGCAATGATCATATGGCCAATATGAACAGGATTAAAGGAACCAAAAAAAAGACCCGTTTTTATCTTTTGATTATCTGATGACACTGTGGTACTTCAAATTTCTTCTAAAATAAAATGACTGGTTGCCAAAAATGCATCTGTCTGTAAGTGTATTATCCAATATCAGATTCTTAATTATATAAGTAACGACTTCTGTTTCGATCCAATTCTCGAAAATACGGATCCTGTAGGTCATCAATAAAATAAATGGCCTCACCAGTGGATTTCATTTCGGGCCCCAATCGTTTATCGACATTTGGAAATTTGTCGAAAGAAAAAACTGGAACTTTAATCGCATATCCATTCATTTTTTTCTCGATTTCAAAGTCGCTGAGCTTATTCGCTCCAATCATCACCTTCGTAGCTATGTTAAGATAGGGCACTTGATAGGCTTTCGCTATAAATGGCGTGGTGCGCGAAGCACGTGGATTTGCTTCAATCACATAGACGCGCTCTTCATTACCCGCACGAGCCGGGGAAATAGCAAATTGAATATTAATTAAACCTTTTATTTCCAATGCTTGGGCAAGCCGTTTGGCGTATTTAACCATGGTCGCTACGGCACTTTCAGAGAGGCTGTAAGAAGGCAATACAGCACTACTATCTCCGGAGTGAATGCCTGCAGGTTCGATATGTTCCATTATACCCATGATGTGTACCTCATCTCCATCGCATATGGCGTCAATTTCAGCTTCATGAGCACGCTCCAAAAATTGGTCAATAAGGACCTTGTTGTCCGGCAGGTGCTTGAAAATAGATAAGACCTGATGTTCAAGTTCTTCATCATTAATTACGATTTTCATACGTTGTCCACCTAAGACATAACTGGGTCTCACCAAGAGAGGATAATTAACCCTTCTCGATACTTCTAAGGCCTCTTCAGCGCTATGAGCTACTCCGTACTCCGGGTAAGGAATATTCAGCTCCTTGAGCAAGTCAGAAAAACGACCACGGTCTTCAGCCAGGTCCATAGATGAGTATGATGTACCCAATATCGGAATTCCACGTTTTTGAAATTGTTCTGCCAATTTTAAAGCTGTTTGTCCTCCAAGTTGAACGACAACACCGTCAGGTTTTTCGAGCGAAATAATTTCTTCTATATGTTCCCAAAACACAGGTTCGAAATATAATTTATCTGCAATATCAAAGTCAGTACTGACGGTTTCAGGATTGCAGTTAATCATAATGGCCTCATATCCAGCTTCACGGATTGCGTTGACACCATGGACGCAACAGTAGTCAAACTCGATTCCTTGGCCAATTCTATTTGGTCCGGACCCGAGTACAATAATTTTTTTACGATCTGATGGCAGGCTTTCATTTTCACTGTCAAATGTCGAATAATAGTAAGGAGTCTTGGCGGCAAATTCTGCTGCACACGTATCAACCATCTTAAATACTCTCCGAATACCCAAATCAATACGGTGGTTAAAGACTTCAACCTCTTTTATGCGTAATAACCATGCTATTTGAGCATCCGAATAGCCGGATTTTTTCAATTCCATCATGAGGTCGTAGTCAATGTCTTCAGCAACATTGTAACGATTTAGTCGGTCTTCAAGATCGACAAGTTCTTTTATCTGACGCAAAAACCAACGGTCTATGAGGGTCAACTTGTGAATTGAGTTTTCCGGAACTCCTAATCGAAAGGCATCTTTGACTCTAAAAATTCGATCATCACTAACCTTTGAAAGGCGTTCTAGAATATCTTGAGTACGAATCCATTCCTTTTTATCTGCACCAAGACCCATCCGGTTGTTTTCCAGAGATTGACAGGCTTTTTGCAAAGCTTCCTTGAAATTTCTTCCGATAGCCATAACCTCTCCGACCGATTTCATCTGCAGTCCGAGTGTGTGATCAGACCCATGAAATTTACCAAAATTCCACCGGGGCATTTTGACGATCACGTAATCCAAAGTAGGTTCAAAAAATGCTGACGTTGTTTTCGTGATCTGATTACTCAATTCATCCAGAGAATATCCAATAGCCAGCTTGGCTGCTATTTTAGCGATAGGATACCCGGTGGCCTTGCTGGCCAAAGCAGAAGACCTGGATACTCTTGGATTGATCTCGATTGCGATGAGTTCTTCATTTTCAGGATTTAGTGCAAATTGTACATTGCAACCTCCGGCAAAATTCCCAAGTGAACGCATCATTTTAATGGCACCATTTCGCATGGCCTGGTAAGCCGTATCCGAGAGTGTCATAGCAGGGGCTACTGTGATGCTATCTCCCGTATGTATTCCCATTGGATCAAGGTTTTCAACTGTACAGATGATAATCACGTTGTCAGCGGCATCGCGAAGTAGTTCCAATTCAAATTCTTTCCAACCTAATACGGCTTCTTCGACAAGAACTTCATGGGTAGGGCTGGCATTCAATCCGCGTTTAAGGGCTTCGTCAAATTCTGAAGCGTCATGTACAAATCCACCACCTGAGCCCCCGAGAGTATAACTCGGCCGTATGACCAGCGGATATCCAAGTCTCTGAGCCGCTTCTTTACCTTCCAGAAAAGAATTTGCAATGTAAGATGGAGCGACCTGCATTCCGATTTCGATCATGTGTTGTCGAAACCGCTCGCGGTTTTCAGTAAGTTCAATCGCTTCAAGATCTACTCCGATCAATTGGACATTAAACTCTTCCCACAATCCTAATTTACCTGCTTCGATTGTCAGATTCAATGCCGTTTGACCACCCATCGTTGGAAGGACTGCATCAATATGTCGTTCTTCCAGTATTTGCCGTAAACTTTCCGTCGTGAGCGGTAATAGATAGATATGATCAGCAATCAACGGATCTGTCATAATGGTGGCTGGATTCGAATTGATCAAAGAGACTTCGATTCCTTCTTCACGCAATGATCGTGAAGCCTGACTTCCGGAATAATCAAATTCGCAGGCCTGACCTATAATGATGGGTCCGCTACCTATAATGAGTACAGAATGAATAGAGGAATTTTTTGGCATGTGGCTGTGGAAACTTTTGGCGGGCAAAGATATATCTTGCTCGCTCTAAGAAGATGATTTTGTGCAGGGATTGTGGAATAAAATATTTCTTTTTTCATGAAAAGTCAAAAGAGAATACTCATCACCGATGATGTTCACCCGATTTTAATCAATGGACTGGGACAAATAGGACAGGTGGATTATTTCCCAAATATGACCTATGAGCAGGTTTGTGATCGAATTGGAGCCTATTCCGGACTTGTCATCAACAGTAAAATTATTGTCAATCGAGAATTTCTGACCGCAGCTCATTCTTTGCATTGGATTGGGCGTTTGGGGTCAGGGTTGGATGTTATTGACCTGGAAGCAGCCGCACGAAGTAAAGTTCATATTCTAAATTCACCCGAAGGAAATTCAAATGCTGTAGGCGAGCATGCATTGGCTATGTTACTCGCACTTCTCAATAAAATTTGCCTGGGAGATAAAATGGTGAGAAGCCTCAATTCCTGGAATCGGGAACAGATGCGCGGATCCGAGTTAGACGGTTTAACAATTGGAGTTATCGGTTGTGGTCATACGGGCTCTGCGTTTGTTAAAAAACTTCGTGGATTTGATGTGACCGTGTTGATATATGATAAATACAAGAAGCAGATACCGGCAATACATCGTTTTCAGAAGGAAGTGAGCTTAAATCAACTACTAGATCAAAGTGACGTCGTCAGTATACATCTGCCATTGACGGAAGAAACAAAATGGTCAGTCAATGATTCATTTATGAGACAGATGAAACCTGGAAGCATTCTGATCAATACTTCACGCGGTACTATCACGCGATTGCAGGATCTCGTGTTTAATTTAAAGTCAGGCCACTTGGGAGGTGCTTGCCTTGACGTTTTTGAAAATGAAAAACCAACTCTATATACTTCAAATGATCAAATTATTATGAAGTCACTTGCGACATTTGAGCAGGTTGTTTTAACACCACATGTGGCAGGTTGGACGGTAGAATCAAAGCAAAAAATAGCTGAGATATTACTTAAAAAGATCATATATGTTGTAGAATCGACAGGCCTAGTATAAAATTTGTAAGATTTGGGGGAGTAGCACAACATTATTGTAATAAGAGGAACTTGAGGCTTTTGGTTCTAGCCCTTTTTTCATAACATTGTGATAACATTTATCAGGTTTTCATAATAAAAGGTACAAGCGTATGATTAACAGGTACTTAACCTTCTTTTTCCTAATTATGATCGTCGGAGGGAGCAGTTTTGCTCAGACTTCGATCGAGGGAAAAGTGATTGACATCGAAACAGGAGAACCCATTTTATTCGGAGATGTTGCTCTATACAAAAATGGAGTCCTGATTACAGGGGGCCAAACAGATTTTGATGGGAACTACAGCATCTCAAATCTAGATGGTGGAACCTATGACGTCGAAGCCAGCTATGTTGGCTACTCGGCAAAACGAACAACCAATGTAACGCTCACAAACGGGCGTGTAACACGCGTTGACTTTCAATTGGGTCAAGGAATAGATTTAGACGTGATCGAGATCGTCGAGTATAAAAAACCGCTGATTGACATTGATAATACGTCTTCCGGAGGTGCCCTTACATCAGATGATATTGAAAACTTACCTACGAAAAATATTAACGCATTAGCGTCTTTAACAGCTGGATTATCTTCAACAGATGGTGGAGCTATTAATGCGCGTGGTTCCAGGTCATCCGGTACCGACTATTACCTGGATGGAATACGAGTCAGTGGTAGTTTGATTCCTCAATCCGAAATTGAGCAACTGACAACGCTTATTGGTGGTATTCCGGCTTCTTATGGAGATGTTACCGGGGCTGTCATTTCTTTAACATCAAAAGGGCCTTCTAACAGGGTATCCGGGGGACTTGAAGTGGAAACTTCTGAATTCCTGGACGAATTTGGTTATAACCTCGTTTCTGCGAATATCAGTGGACCTATTCTCAAAAATTCTGAGAATCATTCTGTGATCGGTTTTCGACTTTCAGGTCAATACACATATAGAGAAGATGATGGACCTACAGCTACCGGAGTTTATAGATCCACAGAAGAATTTATAAGTCGACATGAAGCAGATCCAATAAATGATCTTGATATCGTGCTGTCAGAATACGATTTGCTCGAGCGAAATGGAGGGAGTCTTCAACTCTTGGAGACCAGACCAAATCAGGAAGATGAGGATATCAATCTGACTGCTAAACTAGACTTCCGCATTGCCGGGAACGTGGATATTAGCATTTCAGGAAATTATATCGATAGTAAGAATCGATTCTCACCATCTAGTGCGTGGAATGCTTACAACTGGACCCGCAATCCATATGATAATGATATAACCTATCGTGGAAACTTCAGATTGAAGCATCGGCTTGGTGGCAGGCAGGTAGCTGATGATACAGGTGCGCGCACGATTTCGGCCATTCGCAATGTGTCTTATACCATTACAGGTGGTTATCAACACAATGAAGGCGATGTTGAAGACCTCATCCATGGACAACGGATGTTTGAATATGGATATGTCGGTGATTTTGATGTGCAGTTTAATCCTAGTCTTGGATTCAATATTGAAACCGGAGGCTTCGAGCATATTGGATACAATCGCGTGACGGTTGGATATACACCAAATTCAGCCGGAATCAATCCGGCTTGGTTAGCTCTCAATAAAGGAGTTGAGGACGGAAATATACCGGGGGCGGTGACCAGTTTCAATGCATACAATGGAGAACGAAATGAGCTTTTTAGGTCGGCCTGGGGATATCATACAACACCCGGTGCTGTGTATAATCGAATATCAAAAGATGAGAGCGATCGGTATACGGTCGATGTTCGTACGAATTTTGATTTTATTCCAGGAGGTTCAGAAAAAGGAAGGCACTCAATTCAGATTGGCTTTTTATACGAGCAGCGAGAAAGTAGATCATGGCGAATAAATCCTCAACAACTTTATTCTGAAGCAAGGGTTCGGGTCAACCAACCGTTATTTGGATCTGGAGTTGATAGTTTAACTATTGTCGATTCCATACCTGATCCACTTGATCCATTTGGTAATCAGCTCCCTGTTTTTGCCCCAGTGGTCGCAGGGGGTGTGCAAAACAATCTCCACAAAAATTTGAGGGATGCACTCAGTATTGGTTACAATGAATATGTCAATATTGATGCCATTGCACCCGGCGATATGCGGTTGGAGTGGTTCGAGCCGGAAGAATTAACAGAAAATCTCTTGTACTATTATGGGTATGATTATTTGGGGAATCGATTAGGAAGTGATGTTACATTCGATGACTTTTTCGCTGATCGGGATGGAAATGAAAAACAGGATTTTGTTGTGGCGTCGTTTCAACCAAATTATTTGTCAGCCTTCATACAGGATAAATTTTCATTCAAGGATATCATTTTCCGACTTGGGGTACGTATGGAACGATACGATGCAAACACGAAAGTGTTAAAAGATCCATATTCACTTTATGAAATCATGACAGCTGATGAATTTGCCCAAACAACAGGGCAGACCTTGCCAGAAGTGGTTCAGAATGATTATAAAGTCTATGTCCAGAATGCGGATAGTGACAGAGCGATTGGATTTAGAAATGGAGAACAATGGTACAGTGCATCAGGCGCTCCAGTAAATGATGGAACGCTCATATTTGGAAGCGGTGGATCGGTACAGCCTTACTACAAAATTAGAGATTCTGATGAGCGAAATATTCAAAACAAAAATTATGTGAATAATCTCGATGGATCGTTTGAAGATTATGACCCGGAAATTAATTTTGCTCCACGCTTGTCTTTCTCCTTTCCTATTTCTGAAGCTTCGAATTTCTTTGCTAATTATGATATTTTATATCAACGACCTACGTCCGGCGTATTAAATACGGCATTGGACTATTATTATTTTGAAGAAAATGCAGCTTCAAATGACATTAATTCCAATCCAAACCTAAAACCCGTGCAAACTACTTCGTATGAGATCGGATTTAATCAGAAGATTTCCAACTCTTCTGCCCTTCGAATTCAAGCCTATTATAAAGAAGAGCGTAATCGGGTTCAAGCCAGAACATTGCAACAAGTGGCTTCCCCGATTGGATCGTACACAACCTTCGACAATATTGATTTTGCCACAATTAAAGGATTTTCATTTACCTACGATTTACGAAGAACGGGCAACGTTTTAGCATTGGCGAACTATACATTACAATTTGCAGATGGTACGGGATCTAATCCACAATCGCAGCGAACACTTTCCAGTACAGGACAAAATATTAGAACATTGTCAGCTTTGGATTTTGATGAACGACACAGATTCAATTTGACAGTGGACTATCGATATGGGCAAGGGAAAAAATATAATGGTCCACAAGTTTTTGGAGCTGATATCTTTTCTAATGCCGGAGCAAACTTGCAAGTTACTGCCGTATCCGGTCAACCCTATACAAAAGCCGATCTTCCAACTGCATTTGGAGGTACGGGATTTTCAGGAGGGCTCAATGAATCACGCTTACCCTGGATATCTACTGTGGATTTAAAAGTCGATAAGGATTTCACTCTGTTTGCAGGGGAAGAGTCCAAGAGACCGCTTTCATTTAATGTGTATCTAAGAGTTCAAAACTTAATGAACACAAAAAATGTCAGAGGCGTATATACGTTCACGGGTGATGCTGAAAGCTCAGGATTCCTGGCTCACCCAAGAGGCCGGGATTTAATTGAAG
The DNA here is from genome assembly GCA_965249735.1 of Saprospiraceae bacterium. Classification (GTDB taxonomy): domain Bacteria; phylum Bacteroidota; class Bacteroidia; order Chitinophagales; family Saprospiraceae; genus JANQSS01. The sequence continues at coordinate 357,292 of CBDFMS010000025.1, forward strand.
GTACTGCTAATGGTGAAGCTAATGGACGAGGCACGGTTGTCTCCTTATTAGATCTCTATGAGGCTCGGGCCTTGGCACCGGGATTTTATACACTTCCTCGAAGGATTTATTTGGGAGCATATTTTAATTTCTAAGTTGAATTTTAAAAATCAAGTCATGAGACTATCAAGACATATATATTTTCTTTTCTTGTTTATCCTGGGATTTTCGTTGCAGAGTTATGCACACGTTGGTCCCAATGTAGAAAAAAAGAAAAAACAGAAAGCTGAGTATCGATTCGATTGTCAAGAATCACGGTCGGAGGTGGATTTGGAAGTAAACAATGTGCGTGCACGATTACAAGTAGGCGGAGACTTATTCTGGGATTTTAGTGACGGACGTTATATCGTTCCGAAGCGTGACCCACAATCGGGATTGGATGAAGTCTCATCAATCTTTGCAGCCGCTGTTTGGCTGGGTGGTGTACTTCCTGGTGACGTGCCTTCATTAAAAATTGCATGTCAGGATTATAGAACAGTCAACGGTGTGGATTTTTATCCCGGACCATTACGTGATGAAGATGGAGCTACCGATCAACAGTTATGTAGAGAATGGGATCGATTTTTTAGAGTAAAAGGTGATTCGATTCGTGCTCACCTTGACAATGTTCTATTATTTGAGTCATTGGAACAAGAATATCCGGAAGATCTGGTTCCGGAAGATGTTAAAAAATGGCCTGCAATTGGGAATCCATATTTTAATGAGTTCTATGACTTTGAATTACCTGATGCCGAGCAGGGCCTTGGAAATTTTTGGGATGCCGATTTAGATGGGTTATATGACCCGACAAAAGGCGACTACCCGATCATCGATATACGCGGTTGTCCCGATCCACAATTTCCTGATGACATGTATTTCTGGATTTATAATGATGCAGGAAACAGACACGAAGTAACAGAAGGCACACCAATTCGTATGGAAGTGCAAGTTCAGGGATTCGGGTATAAAACGCAAGATGAGATTAATAACATGACGTTTTACCGGTATAAGTTAATAAATCGGGCAGCTGAACCTATTGATTCAACTTTCTTTGCAATGTGGGTAGATCCTGATTTGGGTTGCTCAGAAGATGATTTTATCGGTTGTGATACAGCAGCAAGTTTGATGTATGTCTACAACGATGATGCTGAAGATGGAAATTCAGGATGCGATTGTATTGTCGAAAATCAAATTATACCAACATATTGTACCGACATACCAATTCTTGGTATAGATTATTTCAGAGGGCCATTGAGTGAACCGCGTAGACAGTCTGACGGCTCATTCAGACGTGTGGATTTAGGGATGACCTCATTTACCTATTACAATAGAGGTGTCAGTAATCCTCCAGCTGCGACTACGGATCCAACGGTGCCTATCGAATATTACCGACTACTGAATGGCTATTGGAAAGATGGTACGCCATATACCTATACAGGTTCCGGTTATCAAGATGGAATAATTCCAATTCGATATGCTTTTACTGATCCTCCAAATGAGAGTAGCGGTTGGTCCATGTGTGAGGCTGATCTTCCTTTTGATGACCGAAGAACGATCCAGGCAACGGGTCCATTTCGTCTTGATCCAGGCGCCATAAATGAGTTGATCATTGGCGTTGTTTGGTTGCCTGAAGCTGAATATCCATGTCCAAGTATTGATCCATTACTAAAAGCCGATCAAACGGCTCAGGGATTATTTGATGCTTGTTTCGAAAAACTTGATGGACCAGAAGCACCAACAATGTGCCCAATCGAATTGGATCAGGAGATAATATTCACTTTGTATAACCGCCCTGGATCAAATAATGCAGGACTGGCCTATGAAGAAGTAGATCCAAAACTCAAGGGACTCAATATTTCCGATTCATCGTATAATTTTGAAGGTTACAGAATCTTTCAATTAAAAAATAGCGATATAAAAGCAACACAAGCAAGTTTTAATGACATTTCATCTGCTAGAGAGATATTGAAATTTGACCTTGTTAATAATATCACCACGATTTATAATTGGGATTCTGAAGATGATCCATTTAGTGAAGAACCAATCTGGTCACCAGAAAAAATGGTTGAAGGAACAAATAATGGAATTACGCACAGTTTCAGTGTTAAATTGGATGCATTCGCAAGTGGTGAGGATACAAGGTTAATTAATTTTAAAAAGTACTACTATGCAGTTATCGCATACGCACACAATAATTTTCAAGACTTTGATGTCAATCAACCAACCGTAGGTCAAAGAACAGCCTATATCGTTGGAGACAGAAATGTTACCGAGTATATCGTTGTACCGCGAAAAACGAATCACTTGAATCTAAATACCCTTTATGGCGAAGGTCTGGAAGTGACCAGATTGGATGGTGATGGTGTTGTCGATAATACACTTATGATTTCCGACGAAACCCGTCAGAAGATTGTTGAAAATGGACAAGTTGATGAATTGACTTGGTTGCCTGGTGGAAGTCCTTTAAATGCAAAAATATACGATCCTGTAAATGTTAAAGACGGGGAGTATTTATTGACTTTTGATAATATTGAAGGTGATCCAAATATGGTGATCACACGATACAAAGTAGAGGATGTTAATTCAGGAGAAATCTATGAATCGGAGACTACACTTAATATATTGAATGAAGCTTTAATCAATAAATTTGGTTTCTCGGTTTATTTTGCACAGGGAGATGAACCTGGAACTAATCCATTCAATGACTTATCAAATGGCTTTTTAGGTGCTGCCCTGGAATATGCAGATCCTTTGGGTCCTCAATGGTATAACTATATTCCCGAAGGCATTACCCCTGCCGCAGATTTTATTAAGAATAATACATTCGAGGCGCGGGATTTTTTACTGGATCCCGAACAGGTGTATAGTCGCAATTTTCAAACTGGGTTTTACCCATACTTGCTTTGTGACTATGACACTAGTGAAGTTCCTAATTTAAATCAGACTCAGGGTATTTTATACTCACCTTCCTGGTTCCATTCATTTGCTTCACAAATACGAAAAGACGTAGATGGGCTAAGCAATCTGAACAATGTTGACATTGTCTTTACATCCAATAAAGATCTTTGGAGTAAATGCATGGTACTTCAATCAGCAAATTATGTCTACGAAGACCAAATTGAAGATGATGGAGAAAGTATGGACTTACTTAGACGACCTTCTGTTACGAAAGACGCATCGAGTACCGATGACTTTTTACCTGAAGAAGCTGATGATGGGACAGTAGGATACGCATATTTTCCGGGATATGCAGTCGATGTTGAGAGTGGAAAACGGGTTAATATTTTCTTTGGCGAGAACACATTTTTCGCTCCGCGCAACCTTCCGGGATTTCCTGATAGTTTAATGACTGGAAATGATCGTATGTGGAATCCAAATGAAAATGTTCCTGGATTTGATAATTTACTTGCAGGAGGACTACATTATATATTTGTTACAAACCTTGATTATGACGGCTGCGAAACCTTGCATGACTCTTTACTAAATGTGGCTGACCGTCCCGCGATTTTCAGAAGGGTTGTAAAACGAAATATATTTAAATTCATTTCCTGGTCAGGATTTCCAATCATGGCTCGTGAACAATCCCTACTCTCGTATAAAGACGGTTTAATTCCAAATGACTTTACAATTAGCCTGCGGGTAAAAAATAAATTCAAACAAGAAGTTTATACTGGATCAAATAATGGATTTAATCAATATCGAATAAAAATTGACGGGAAACAATCAACACCGTTAAATGTCGAGGAAGTCGAATCGGCACTGGATCTGATTAATGTAGTCCCGAATCCATATTATGCTTATTCAGTTTATGAAAATTCTGCCACTGACAATATTGTGAAAATTACAAATTTACCACAGCAATGTGATGTGAGTATTTATTCACTAGATGGTAAGTTTATTCGCAAGTATGAGCGATTTGCTCAAGGTGGCAGAAAACCTATTCAAAATGCACCAATACCAGAGACACTTTTTGGTACAGATATTGAATGGGATTTAAAAAATGATAATGGGATTCCAGTTGCTAGTGGAGTGTATTTTATTCACATCGAAGCACCTGGTTTAGGAGAACGAGTGATCAAATGGTTTGGTGTGAATCGTAAATTTGATCCATCGGCAATTAATTAATAAAAATGGAAAGGAGGGACTGCAATTTGTGTTCCTCCTTTAGCTAATAAAAATGAGCTTATGTTGAAAAATTACTTAACCATAGTTTTTGTTTTTGCTTTGATGTGTTCAACAATGCAGGTCGAAGCTGGAAACCCTGACCGACAGGGTGAAGCCGGAGCATATGAATTATTGATGAATCCATGGGCCCGGTCTGCTGGACTGAGTGCCCTAACAGCTTCAATGGTTCAGGGCGTGGAAGCCATGCGAATCAATGTAGCAGGATTGTCGCGAATCAACAAGACAGAGATATCAATCGGTCATACGGACTATCTATCCGCCACAAAGACAAAATTAAATGCGTTTGGACTGGCTCAAAAAGTTGGCAAGAACAAAAATGGAGCGTTAGGAATTAGCTTAATGGCTATCGATTTTGGAGATATTCGGGTGACAACTACAGATCAACCTGATGGAACCGGTGCGACTTATGAGCCGACTTTTTTCAACTTGGGCATTGGCTATTCGTATATTTTTGAGAATCGCATATCTGTTGGCTTTGTGCTTCGCGTTGTATCCGAATCGAATAGTGCGATAACTGGACAAGGATTTGGTATTGATGCCGGTGTCCAATACGTCACAGGTACTCGCGATAATTTCAAATTTGGGATTTCGCTCCGCAATGTTGGTACAAAAATCAAATTCAGCGGCCAGGGGCTTTCATTCAAGATCGATCCGGATGGCCCTGATCCGGCTGGCGAACTTGTACTCAAGCAAGAAGCAGCGTCGTTTGAGCTGCCATCTTTGCTCAACATTGGGTTGTCCAATGACTTTTACGCTGGCGCACAGCATAGAATCACGGTATTGGCAAGTTTTACAGCGAATAGTTTCTCCCGAGATCAAATTGGCGGTGGACTAGAATATGCTTTCAAAGAACGATTTATGTTGAGAGCGGGATATAAAACGGATCTTGGAACAGAGGAAGGCGTGGATATCAATAATGTCTATTCAGGTCTGAGTGCCGGTGCTACTTTTGCACTCCCAATGAGTAAAAAGAGTACTGACTCAAAACTCTACATCAACTATGCATATCGGGCAACAGATGTGTTCGATGGTACACATAATTTTGGTGTAACCATTGCGTTATAGAGTCAACAAGAATGTTCGCCTCATAGGCACAATTCAAGTGCAGATATCATAATTTTGTACCTTTATGAAACTTCTTGGAGCGTTTCTTTCTTTAGTGATAGAAGCGCTCTTGCAATTAATTTGAATGAGTGATCAACGAGGCTTGAAGATCAAAACTGACAATTTCAGACCTCATCACATATTAAAAGATTTAAGGAAAGTTAGATATGGCTAGATTTAATTATCTCACGAAAGAAGGATATGAACGGATAGCAGCTGAGCTTGAAGAAATGAAATCCGTTGGTCGACGTGAACTGGCCCAAGCCATTGCAGAAGCGCGGGACAAAGGAGACTTAAGTGAGAATGCAGAATATGATGCAGCTAAAGATGCACAAGGAATGCTTGAACTGAAAATCAATGAGTTGGAAAAGGTCTTGGCCAATGCAAGATTCATAGACGAAAGTCAACTCGATTCTTCAAAAGTAGTTGTATTGAGTAAGGTTCGCCTGAAGAATTTAAAATCTTCTAAAGAAGTGACCTACCAATTAGTCTCAGAGGCAGAAGCCGATATAAAACAAAAAAAGATCTCCGTCGATTCTCCGATTGGTCTAGGATTGTTGGGTAAGGCTGCCGGAGAAAAAGCTGAAATCCAGACTCCCGGAGGCGTGATTGCATTTGAAATAATCGAAATATCATTGTAATGCCAACAATATTCTCACGCATAATAGCTGGTGAAATACCCTCCTATAAAATTGCAGAGGATGAAGACTTTTTTGCCTTTCTGGATATTCGTCCAATGGCTAAGGGGCATACATTAGTCGTGCCGAAAATGGAGGTTGACGTCTTTTTTGATCTTCCGGGTGATCTTCTTCAGCGTTTAATGCCGTTTTGTCAACGGGTCGCTCATGCCATTAAGCAAGAAATTCCATGCAATCGAATAGGAATAACCGTGATGGGACTTGAAGTTCCGCATGCACATGTCCATTTGATTCCAATTGACTCCATGCGGGATATGAGTTTTGAGAAGGATCCGATCAACATCTCATCGGAAGAGATGAAGGATATAGCAGAACGTATCCACACGAGTTGGGAGAAATCCGAACTTTAAGCGCAGGCAATTACTGATTCTGCCCCTTTAGAATACGAACATCCTGGCGCTTTTGATGGTTTCGATGGAATAGAGTCCTTTCTTTTCCGCAGTGAATATGGTTGCTAGATCGTTGCCTTCGGAAGCTTGGTCGAATAATCTTAAAAACTAAGGAAACTTTAAAACAATTCAAAGTTTCCTTCGTTTCTTTGTTTCGATTATGACCAGGAAAGAAGAAATCATTCAAGTTTCAAAAGAACTGTTTATGCAATACGGCATACGCAGTGTTTCAATGGACGATGTGTGCAGAAAATTAGGCATTTCTAAAAAGACTTTGTACGGACAAATAGAAACCAAGAGTGATCTGGTCGAATGTGCTGTGTTGGCACACGAGGCAAAACAATGTATGGACATGGATTTAATTGTTTCCGAAACCACGGATGCATTGGAGGCGATGGTTAATATCGGGAATTATATCATCCGGTTGATTCGAAAAATCAAGCCGGGTGTAATTTATGATTTGCAGAAGTATTATAGAAAGATCTACGAAGTCTGGGATCGCAGTCATAGTAAATATATTCACAACATTATTGTACATAATCTCAATACCGGGATTCAGCAGGGATATTATAGAGCAGATTTAAATATTGAAATTATCGCACGTCTTTATGTCGGAAAGTCAAACGCTATAATAAATGAGGAAATATTTCCTCCAGGAGAATTTGATCAGGAAGAAGTTGTGAGACATCACCTGCTATATCATTTACATGGAATTCTGACTGATAAAGGAGTAAAGAAACTTTACAGCGAAAAATTATTGAATAAAAAATTGAAATCGTGAAATTCCGAAAATCATTTCTATTTATTATGTTACTTGGGTCTGCCACATCCCTTTGGAGTCAGGCCTTTTCGCTGGAGGAAGCCATCAGCTATGCGCTTGAATATCACAATGATATTAAGAGAAACTTGCTGGATCAATCAGATGCCGAATGGCAGGTGAAAGAATATTGGGCGAGTGGGTTACCTCAAGTCAATGGAAACATCTCATATCAGTATTTTTTTGAAATACCTACCACCATTTTACCTGATGAATTTGTTATGGAAGGTGAATCCAATGAACTTCAATTTGGAACAAAAAATAACCTTACAGCAGGCTTGTCAGCTAACGCACTGTTATTCGATGGTGGATTTCTCGTTGGATTAAAAGCTCAACGTGCTTATAAAGAATTGGTTCAAAGTCAAATTGGGCAAACTGAAAGGGATATTAGAGTTACTGTGACAAAAGCATATCTCAATGTTCTTGTATTAAATGAGTCCCTTAGAATTGTTGAAGACAATATTGTTAGCATAGGTGAGACCAGGGATGAAACCCGCGCCATTTATGAGAATGGATTTGCAGAACAACTGGATGTTGACAGGCTGACACTCACCGTGCAAAACCTGGAAGCCGAGCGCGACAATTTGGTCAAAATCATTGAATCCACACAATTTGTATTAAAATTTCAAATGGGTTATCCACTAAATGAAGACATTATTTTGACAGATGATATTCAGAGGTTAGAAGCCCTTAATCCGGTTGATGAAAGTTTAAATATTACGGATTGGTCCTATGGCGATCGGGTTGAAGTCGGACTATTGGATCAAGGGATTGGCCTGCGTGAGATCAATATTCGGTCTATCAAAGCACAATACTTACCCAGTCTGACGGCATCGGTAAGCTACAATCAATCATTACAGACCAATGACCTTTTTGGTAGTGGTAACACGTGGTTTCCAACAGGTGTGGCCGGACTTAATCTGGCCGTGCCGATCTATGACGCAAAAGATAAAAAATCAAAACTTGAACGTGCTAAATTGGACCGAGATGAATTGCTTCTACAGCGGGATGACCTCGAGCGTCTAATCGATTTGGAAATTACAACGAGTCACATTGATGTGGACAATGCCAAGCGAAGTTTAAAACAACGACAGGCCAGCCAGGACCTTTCGGAGAAAATTCATAACACAACATTGATCAAATTTAGAGAAGGTGTCGGCTCAAGCCTGGAGGTGAAACAGGCCGAAATAGATATGTTTACAGCTCAACGAAATTATATCGATGCGCTATTTAATTATTTATTAGCACGCATCGAACTGGAGCGGGCACTAGGAAAATTATAAACAAGGAATTAATGAAAAATTATCTAATTATTTTATTGACGTTTACTCTTGCAATATCTTGCCAACCGGAACAAGAAGGATTGCCGGATGATATTGAAGAGCTAAAAGTATTGCAGCGCACAACAAAGACTGAACTATCCAATCTAAAAAATCAATTATCGGAGATAGAATCAAAGATGTCCGAAATTGATCCGGGTTTATTCGAGAAGCCTAAAAAATTGGTTACCGGGCTATCATTGTCTAAAGGAAATTTTGAACGATTTATTGAATTGCAAGGATCCGTGAAGGCAGATGAGACGGTTTATGTCAGCAGCGAAACAGGAGGTCGCATTGTTAATCTTACTGTAAAGGAAGGCGACTACGCGAAGAAGGGTAGGTTGATTGCGAAAATTGACCTTGAATCACTGGACAAGCAATTGGCTGAAATTCAAAAATCGCTGGAAATGGCCAAGCAAATTTACGAGCGCCAAGAGCGGTTATGGAATCAAAACATTGGTACTGAAATTCAATACCTCCAGGCAAAAAATAATGTTGAGCAAATCGAAAAGAGCATCGAGACTTTAAATTATCAAAAAACAAAATCCAATGTGTATTCACCAATCTCTGGCGAAGTAGCGATGTTAAATAAAGAGCTCGGTGAGGTTGCCGGTCCTGGAGAACCAATTGCTACCTTACTTAATACCAGGAAATTGAATATTAGTGTTGATATTCCGGAAAACTTGCTGCCGGCTGTTAGTCGTGGAGACTATGTTTCGGTGACAATACCTGCAATTAATTATGAGGAAAAACATCGAATAAAACGTATCGGTACTCAAGTCAATCCCTCAAACAGGACCATTCCCGTTGAAGTTGAAATTTATAATTCCACCGGAAAAATCAAACCTAATCTTCTCGCAACCATGCTCGTAAAAGATTTTGAATCGACTGATGTGATAACAATTCCTACAACGTTACTTCAACAAGAAGTATCCGGAAAGTACTTTGTCTATACCATTGAAAGTGAAGATGAAAATAAAGTCGTGACTAAAAAATATATTGAAGTAGGCGAAAGCTATGAAGATAAAATTGTTGTTCTAGAAGGCCTCACTGAAAATGAAATTATAATTGACAAAGGCTCCCGACTTGTATCGAGTGGTGAACATTTAATTGTGGAATCCATTGAGGACATCGATAATAAGAATACTGAAGTGAACTAATCTTATGACACAACACAAAGATCCTTTAAAATCCAATCATAGAGAATTTAAACTCTCTTCAGTTTCGGTGCGAAACGGAATTTCCGTTTTGCTCTTGACATTCATGATTTTTGCATTTGGGTATTACGCGTACAAATTGATGCCCAAGGAACAATATCCTGAGATTAGTTTTCCACAAGTCTATGTCAACACCGTTTATTTTGGAAATTCAGCAAACGATATTGAAAGTCTCGTAACCCGCCCGCTCGAAAAAGAAATATATCAGGTTGATGGAATAAAAAATGTTACATCTACATCATTACCAGATTATTCTGTGATCATTGCAGAATTTGAATCTGACGTGGATATTGACGAAGCGGTGCGCAAGGTAAAAGATGCGGTAGATAAAGCTCAACCGGATTTGCCCAATGATTTAACGGATGAACCATTGATTGAGGACATCAATATGTCAGAGTTTCCGATCATGTCGATTAATCTTTCTGGAGATTTTGGCAATGACGAGCTTCGAAATTACGCCGAGTATCTCGAAGACGAGCTTGAGGATTTAAAAGAGGTCAGTGATATTGATATCAAAGGCGCGCTTGAGCATGAAGTGAAAATAGATGTTGACTTGCTAAAAATGGAGGCGCGTCAAGTTAGTTTTACGGATATTGAGAATGCGATAGCGGGAGAAAACCTGACTATGTCTGCCGGAGAAATCGTAGGTGATAATTTCCGAAGAGCCGTAAGAATTATCGGAGAGTATGAAGATCCCGAAGACATGAAAAACGTCATTGTGAAGTCTGAAGATCTCGACCCCGTTTATTTACGGGATATCGCGACCGTAACGTTCGGATATAAAGAAAAGACTTCAATAGCTCGATCAGATGGGTTTCCTGTGGTATCTCTTGATGTGATTAAAAAGAAAGGAGAAAATCTCCTTGTAGCATCCGAAAAAATTTATAAAATTCTGGATGATGCAAAAGCTAACGTACTACCGGAAAATATAACGGTTCAAATATTTAATGACCAATCCATTAATACAAGAACGGAAGTAAAAAACCTTGAGAATAGTATTATTTCCGGTGTTATACTCGTGGTGTTTGTGTTGCTGTTCTTTTTGGGCCTTCGCAACTCTTTGTTTGTTGGGATTGCTATTCCCTTGTCAATGCTCACGGGTATTATGCTGCTTAGCCTGACCGGAGTAACAATGAATATTGTCGTACTGTTTTCATTAATCCTTGCGCTGGGTCTTTTGGTTGATAATGCCATTGTTGTGGTTGAGAATATTTACCGATATCGACAAAATGGATATAGCGGTAAAGATGCGGCTATATATGGTGCCAGTGAAGTTGCTATGCCGATCATCGCATCAACTGCGACAACGTTGGCGGCATTTATCCCCTTGGCATTTTGGCCTGGAATCATGGGTTCTTTTATGAAATATATGCCCTTAACCTTGATTCTGGTATTGGCATCCTCCTTATTTGTGGCACTCGTAATTAATCCTGTATTGACAAGTCGATATATGCTTGTGCAAGAATCTAATACTTCGATTAATCTGATCAAAAAACAATTGAAGCAAGTCTTCATTATCACGGCCATTCTTGTCAGTCTGGCTTTAATTGGACACTTTGCAAAGGTTGATTGGATACGTAATTTATTCGGTCTTAGTGCTGCCATTTATTTAGTCCAGCATTTTTTATTCAGACCGGGATCAATATGGTTTCAAAGTCATGTTTTACCCTGGCTTGAACGAATCTACGATCGATTTATAACGGTTGCCCTGCGCATTCCATTGGGTGTATTTTTCGGTACAGTCGTTCTCATGATTTTATCTTTTGTCCTCTTTGCATTTGCTGCACCGAAAGTCGATTATTTTCCAAGTGCGGACCCGTTGTATGTCAATGTATTTGTTGAAATGCCCCTTGGAACGGATATTGAGGCTACGTATGAATTAACGGCCCAGTTAGATGCCAAGATTAACAAGGCCGTTGAAAAATACGGAGGTGTTGTTGAAGCCGTTCTAACTCAAATTGGTGAAAATACAAGTGACCCGAATCAACCACCTGAACCGGGAGCTTCCCCGCATAAGGCCAGAATCACAGCGTCTTTTGTTCCTTCACAAGATCGCGATGATGTAAATACGTATGACATCATGAATGACATGCGACAGGCGGTAAAAGGCTATGCGGGTGTTCAAATTAGTGTTGATAAAAATGCCGATGGCCCTCCGACTGGCAAAGCCATTAATATGGAATTGAGAGGGGAAGACATTATTGAACTTACCCTATTGGCCGAAAATGTTAAAACCTATCTTCAATCACAAAATATTCCCGGTATTGAAGAATTGTTAATGGACGTAAAACTGGGTAAACCAGAGCTCTTGGTTCATGTCAATCGCGAAGCTGCTCGTCGATTTGGTGTCTCCACATATCAGATTGCAAATGCGATAAGAACATCAATTTATGGTAAGGAAATTTCAAAATTTAAAACGGGTGAAGACGAGTACGACGTTTTCTTGAGGCTGGATGATAAGTATCGATATAACGTAAATAATGTGCTAATTCAAAAAATTACATTTCGTTCACAAAGTTCCGGAAAAATCATACAAGTACCTATTTCGGCGGTAGCGGATGTAAGCTACACCTCCACTTACAATGCAATTAAACGTAAAAATCTCGACCGGATGATTACGGTATTTTCCAATGTCATAGGGGGATATAATGCGAATGAAATTGTGGCGGCATTGGATAATTCAATGAAGGACTTTGACATGCCTCAAGGATATTCATATGAGTTTACCGGAGAACAACAACAACAGGCTGAGGATATGGATTTTCTTGTTGTGGCTTTCCTATTGGCAGTGTTCGCAATCTTTTTAATTATTGTTGCACAGTTTAATTCCATAATAACACCATTTATTATTATTCTCTCTGTCCTTTTCAGTACGATTGGGGTCTTGCTGGGCTATATTGCCTCCGGGGATAATCTTGTAATTATTATGACAGGGGTGGGAATAATATCTCTGGCAGGAGTTGTTGTGAATAATGCCATTGTCTTGATAGATTATATCAATTTATTGATCAAAAGAAAGGTAGAGAACCAAAACTTACAGAGCATGTTTGAATTGTCCAAAACGGACATCAAGGAGGGCATCATACAAGGTGGTGCAACGAGGTTGAGACCTGTTCTTTTGACAGCAATTACCACCGTGCTGGGATTGGTGCCACTAGCAATAGGGTTTAATTTTAATTTTACAACTTTAATTACGGATTGGGATCCTCAAATATTCATAGGAGGTGATAATGTAGCCTTTTGGGGCCCAATGGCGTGGACAGTGATTTATGGATTGATTTTCGCTACTTTCCTTACCTTAATTGTTGTGCCGTGTATGTATTGGCTTGCCTATGTCATCATGCGTGCAACTGTAGGGCGTAAGTATGATACTAGTCAAATTGAACAAAATATTGCCTTATGAAAAATTCAGATATTCAAGCGTTAAGAGAAGATTATTCTCACCCCGCGTTGCGTCGGGATCATTTGCATTCGGATGCATTTGATCAATTTTTCGACTGGTTTCGGCATGCCAATGAACAACAGGTGCCTGAACCAAATGCGATGACATTATCAACAGTTAGTCAGGCCGGCATCCCATCTGCTCGAGTTGTGCTCCTAAAAGGGGTCACAGAACGAAAAGGCATTTCATTTTATACCAACTATGATAGTCGGAAAGCACGTGAAATCAATTCTAATCCGTTCGGGGCCTTAACTTTTTGTTGGCTACAACTAGCCCGACAGATTTGTATTCAGGGACGGATCGTGAAGCTTCCTGTCAGTGAATCAGAAGAATATTTTCATAGCCGTCCAAGAGGAAGCCAGGTTGGTGCCTGGGTGTCCATTCAATCTGAGATAATAGAGAACCGCGATGTCTTGCAAAAAAAACTTGCTGCATTTGAAGAGAAGTTTGCAGGACAAGAGACAATTCCATTGCCACCTAATTGGGGAGGATATGAACTCATTCCAACCAGCTTTGAATTTTGGCAAGGTAATGATGACAGACTCCACGATCGATTCCTTTATGAACTTCATGATGGAGCATGGACAATAAATCGATTGTCTCCATAGATTTTGTAAAGGGATTTCGGTAGATTAAACAAATACGAGCCTGATTGAATTGATTCCGGCGAATATTATTAGTCAATAAGTAGCCTGATTTATCAACAACATTCATGTATCACCACATGACTAGAAACTAATAAACTGGAAGAACCGGATTTTTTAAAACTTGAATTATGAAGAAAAAGAATGTTGTCATAACAGGAGCCACAAAAGGAATCGGTCGGGCTATTGTAGAATTATTAGCTGAAGAGGGTTACAATGTGGCATTTTGTGCGCGCACATCTACCGATATAAAAGAATTGACAGCGGAATTAGTACATAAGTATCCGCAACAGCAATTTTTTGGTGGAAAGGCTGATGTTAGTCAAAAAGAGGATATAGTTGCATTTGCAAATGATGTCAAGCATGTATTTGAGACCATCGATGTGTTGGTCAATAATGCCGGTATTTTTCTTCCGGGAACAATTTTAAATGAGCAAGAAGGAATATTGGAAAAACAATTGTCTACCAATTTAATTTCGGCATACACGTTTGTCCGAGAATTTGCTTCAGATATGATTCAACGTGGTGAAGGCGATATAATTAATATGTGTTCAATAGCCGGCATCCAACCGTACCCAAATGGTGGTTCGTATTGCATAAGTAAATTTGCTATGCGAGGGATGAGCATGGTCCTCCGTGAAGAATTAAAGGACAAAGGCGTTCGAGTTACTACGATCTCGCCGGGTGGTACCTGGTCGGACTCTTGGGCTGGTGTAGAGTTGCGGCCTGAGCGATTGATGCCGGCGAGTGATATTGCAAAAGCCGTATTGATGGCGATCCAACTGGACCGTTCATCTGTTCTTGAAGAGATCATTCTAAGACCTCAACTGGGAGACCTATAATCGTTTCGGATATTAATTGACATCCAATAATAAATCCAGCAATTGGCCGGCTGCATCAGTTATTATTGTTCCAGGTCCGAAGATACCGGCAACACCGAACTCGAATAAAAATTCGTAATCTTTAGTCGGAATAACTCCTCCAACGACCACTAGTACGTGTTTGCAATCCAGTTTATGCAATTCCGAGATTACTTCAGGAACTAATGTTTTATGTCCGGCAGCCAATGAAGATATTCCGAGAATATGTACGTCATTTTCCATTGCTTGACGGGCGGCCTCGACCGGAGTTTGAAAAAGTGGACCGATATCAACATCGAAACCGAGGTCGGCAAATGAAGTGGCTATTACCTTTGCTCCACGATCATGACCATCTTGACCGAGTTTGGCCACGAGAATGCGAGGGCGTCTCCCGTGTAACAATGCAAATTGTTCTGATTTTTCCAAAACATGTAAAAATGCCTCTTCATTTTTCATAAGATCTAAATATACGCCTGAAACCGCTACGGATTCGGGCTGATATCGTCCAAAGACATCTTCCATAGCATCTGATATTTCGCCCAATGTGGCACGATGTCGTGCTGCTTTAACCGCAGCTGATAATAAATTACCGTCTCCGCTAGATGCAATTCGTCTTAAATCATCTAAGACTGCTTGCACAGAATTTGCGTTACGTGCTTTCCGTATTTCGCGAAGTCGCTGAATTTGTTGGGCAAGTACACTTGAATTATCGACTTCTAATGTTTCAACTGAATATGATGCGGAAGTGCGCATTGCATTAACCCCAAGAATAGGATTTTCACCACTGTCGATCATTGCTTGTTTTGTAATTGCCCCTTCTTCAATTCGCATTTTGGGAATCCCTTTTTCAATAGCTTTTGTCATTCCGCCTACATCCTCAATTTCATCCATATACTTGCGGGCTTGTGTCAAGATGGATTTGGTTCGGGCTTCAATGACAGAACTTCCGCCAAAAGGATCGATGACATCAGTGATTCCACTATGATGCTGGAGATATTTTTGTGTTTCGCGTGCAATTGCTGCAGACCTGTCAGTGGGAAGAGCAATCGCCTCGTCAAATGAATTTGTGTGCAAAGACTGTGTGCCTCCATAGACGGCCGCTAATGCCTCAATTGTTGTTCGTGTGATATTATTTAGAGGATCTTGTTCAGTCAAACTCCATCCGGAAGTTTGACAATGCGTGCGCAATGACATTGATTTTGGGTTCTTTGGATGGAATTGGCTTATAAGTTCAGACCATAGATATCGTGCAGCTCGCATTTTAGCTACTTCCGAGATGAAATCCATGCCTATACCCCAAAAGAATGAAATCCGTGGTGCAAATTCATCAATCGAGAGTCCGGCCTCAAGACCACAACGAACATATTCAAGTCCATCTGCCAGGGTATAGGCCAATTCCAAAGCAGGTGGTGCTCCGGCTTCCTGCATATGATATCCTGACACGCTGATGGAATTAAATTTAGGCATATGAGCTACCGTAAATTTGAATATATCAGATATGATACGCATGGATGGTGTAGGAGGGTAGATAAATGTATTTCGGACCATGAACTCCTTAAGTATGTCATTTTGGATGGTCCCTTTGAGTTGATGACTTTGAACGCCCTGTTCTTCGGCCGCAACAATGAAGAAGGCCATGATTGGGATGACGGCCCCGTTCATGGTCATTGATACGGACATCGTATCGAGCGGAATACCATCAAATAGAATCTTCATGTCTTCGACCGAGTCGATGGCGACACCAGCCATTCCGACGTCACCTTTCACACGGGGATGATCCGAATTGTAGCCACGGTGTGTTGCTAAGTCAAATGCTACAGAAAGCCCTTTCTGACCAGCAGCTAGATTTCTCCTATAAAATGCGTTACTTTTTTCGGCTGTTGAAAAACCGGCATATTGCCGTATGGTCCATGGTCTCACTGTATACATCGTGGTATAAGGGCCACGAATAAAAGGCGGAACACCTGCACTTTCAGGTAAGGAAATGACCTTCGAATGATCTTCTGACGTTCTTGATTTTGAAATACTTCCCGCTAAGCCACGAATGTATCTATAGAAATCAGCTTTCATTCATCTAAAGTAATCCAAATCCGTCGTTTTAAAGAGCTCATCGTAATGATTGAACCAAATGTTGAGTAATCCTGAATTATTTGAAGGTAGAATGATAAATATGAAGAGAACTACTTTGCTAAAGAAATGCTGCGTATTCAAATATTGGAAGTAAATAGTCGTTTAAATAATTGATATTCAAACGATTATATTAATTTGAAAGTAGAATACAAAATTACGTTTAGGCAAAAAAAAGGCAGCCTTCAGGGTGGAAGGCTGCTCAACAAGCATAATTGGTTGATTTGGGGCGGTAAAAAAGGGTTTAGTATTTCTTTAGGGTATTACTTTTTGTTCTAAAGTCCTTCCATTCCCATCCCTATAACCCAGTTGATGACTATCGTTATTGCGTCCATGATCTTAAGTTTTTATTTTGTTAAGCAATGAGCAATAAAGATATTACTGATTCCATGCAGATAATCAACAAAAACTTAAGAATACTGACAAAGCAGATACACCTCTATTCAGTGATAATAGATGATAACCAACTAGATTACAAAGATCTAGAAGATCAATATGCATTCATATTGTATTTAAATCAATGTAAATATAAAATACTATTTCTAGCTTCCCTTTACAAATCACTGATTTTGCTGACAATGAAAAATAGAGTATTTTTGTCTATTATATTTCATTAGTAGTTGTAATTCAATGATATATGAATTAAAAGAATTGGTGGATTACGTAAAAATCACTGTTGATCCTAACATCCTAAAAAAGACAATTTCTCGATTAGGTCCTAATCGCAAGGTATTGTATGACTATCTGTCCTCTAATAAAGAGGTTGACGACGCTGCGCCATGTTACTTACTATATGCAAAAGAATCGACCAACGCTTATGTAAAGCTGAAGGTGCGATTATATCAAAATCTATTAGACCTGGTACTTTTTTCAACGAATGTCAATATTGATGCTGATATGGCTTTTGACATGGTGCGTGATCGATGCGTTCGAAATTTGGCCATAATCAGGTTGTTGAGTACAAAACAACTTTTTGCAAATCTCGAATATTTGTGTAAACGAACGTTGCAAAGCTGTGAGCGCTATGAACTCTATGATATCGCGGCTGATATTTTAAAAGTATTATTAAATTATTACGGTTCTTTTTTAAGAGATCAAAAGAAATTTAGTCATTATCTAATAAAGTATGAAAAATATAAAAGGATAAAGGACGAGGAAGATCATGTTCAAATCTCATTTTATAATTTTTTTAATAAACAACAATCGTTAGCAAAGTCAACAAAAGACGAATTGTATACATTATTTGCAATCGACAAGTTACAGTCCATTGTGGATTCCCCGGATCAATCATTCAAAACTGTATATTTTTCGTATAATTCGATATGCTTGTATTGCGATTTGGTTAAAGATTATGAAGGACTCAGAATTTGGGCAGATCGGGTTGCGTTTTATGTGCGCAAAAAACATCCCAAAAACATTAGGATGTATCAAAATATGCTGAACCTGAGGTTGTTGGCCGAACTGAAATTAAAACGATATGAAGAAATTAAGGATACTCTACGCGAATTGAACGGTCTTATCCAAAAGGATTCATTGGAATATTATATAGTTAATATTTACACATTATTAATGAATGTCCATCTAAAAAATTACAATGATGCAATTGACATTGTCAGTCGAGTAAACAGAGGAAAGCGAAAAACTAAGTTTTCCGCTGAACTTGTAGAATATTTAAATATTTGCCACGCTTATATGGTGTTTGTAAATCAAGTCAAACAAATCGATCTCGCAGCTTTTCCAAAGTTCAGAATATTTCGTTTTCTCAATAATGTGCCTGCATACCAGGCTGATAAAAGAGGGGTAAATATTAGTATCCTGGTGTTGCATATTTTGTTCCTGGTCGAAAAAAGAAAGTATACACAGATCATTGATCGAGTCGATGCATTGAAACAATATGCCTATCGGTATTTGCGAAAAGACGATTCTTTCAGATCTAATTGTTTTATAAAAATGATCATCGAGATGACAAAGGCAGATTTCAACCCAATACGCACAAAGCGATATACTAGTGAGTTGTTAAAAAAGTTGAGATCGGTCCCATTGGAATTGTCAGAGCAGCCACTTGAAGTAGAAATTGTGCCCTATGAAGACCTTTGGGAAATGGTTATGGAGTTACTCGAGCGCAATAATAGACGAACCAGATCAATATAGTTGCATGAGAATTTGAAAATCTGATTCGGTCTCTTATTCGAATGATGTAGCTACCTGATTGTCGTTTGTTTACTCGTCGAATTTGAGTCATACGCAAGGAAGAAAATAACGGCATCAGGTAGGAGGATAAAACTTAAAGATCGAGCTCGGTAAAGCTTGTGACTGAGGCACTTAAATTCCATTTGTACTTTAGTACATATATGCGAAGTGTGACAAGAAGAAGACAAAAAAAACAGCCTTTCGCGGGGAAAGGCTGCTCAACAAGCACCAATTGGTAATTTTGGAGCGGTAAAAAAAGGTTTGCTAGATTTTTAAGGGTTTTGCTCTAGCGGGGTTATTTTTTATAATCCACTGACATCTTCTCCGAAGATCCAGCCCATTAAAATCGAATATACTAACATGTTTTGGGGTTTTTGGTTGTTTAAATCTTCATCAAATATAAAGCAAGTCAAAACCCATAACAAAAACACATTGATGTATTTCAAGACATCAACAATCGTACAATAAGGGAAATAAATATCCTATACATCTTTATGTATCAGATATCTACTAAACTATTAGTTGAATGAACCTATGTGATTCATAAACCTCAGCACGACAAAGTTAAGACGTATTATTTTATGTTTTAATACTAAAATATGATTATCAAGACATCGAAAAATTGTATTATATTGAGCTGTAAGCGGTAAAAAAGTTTGTTAATCAATGTTTTATAAAATCTTATGCTCGGTTTATTAAAAGAGCTATGTTCATATATTCAGAACGAGCACTCGAATCAGCAGTTTGCAAAACTAACATCCAAATTTAGTTTGAGACAACGGGAGATGCTCGATTTGATTAATTCCGGGAGTGATCCTGACGATGACCAGATCTTGCTTGCTGTCTATGGGACAGCTGAATCCTTAGCTGCATATGAAAAAGTCAAGCAGCGACTGTATTTTGACCTCATCCAGACTTTTTTCGTGCCCACACAAGCCAGATCCTTGAAAGATTTTGATTTATATCGAAACAAGAGCATTGAATATACCGCACTCGCAAAAATGATTAGTGCAACGCCATGTAGATTAAACGCGCAACACCTGATTCGAGAGGGATTGAAATTCTCAAAAAAATCCGGACTAACAGAAAATATAGTTGAACTGCTCAAAATTCAATTGAATATCTACGGAACAGTCAAGCAAGATCAGTACAACTTCAGAAAGACATATGAGGAATATAGGATATATGAGGAATTAAGTCGCCAGGAGAGTCAATTGCAATTAACGTACTGGCAAATCTATTCAACGACCAAATCCAACAATCCTAATTTCGAAATCGAAGACGGGTTTATTCCTTCCTTGCTGATGCATATCGAAAACAAGGAATCGATCAAGTTGACCGTATTTTCATTCTATATTCTCGCACTGTTAAGTGAATTGAATAATGACTATCATGAATTATTTAGATTGAGTGAATCTGCCATGGATTATTTTGAGAATATGCCATTTGATTCCACCCGACTGAAATTGAATTTTTTCCGCCGCAAGTATACTGCTTCATTGAAATTAAAAAAATACAATGTGCTCAGGGAGGTATTCGATGACTATTTTGACCAGATTCCAAAATATTCCGGTAATTGGTACATGCTGAAATGTTATGATACGATTTTATTAATACACAATAAAAAATATACACAAGCAGTAAAAAATATGCCCAATGCGTTGCAGTTTGCAAAAGGTGTATCCGAAAATATTATTGAATTTTATAAGTTGGTTCAGGGATATGCAAAGGTGCTATCCAATATGATGGAAACGGGGGAAAACTCGAAGAAGTTTCGAATTTTTAAACTCATGAATGAACTTCCGGTACATTCCCAGGACAAGGCGGGTATTAATATTGCCATTCTCGTATTGCAAATTGTTTATTTCATTGACAAAAAGAAATACGATAGTATAATTGAGCGTGTGGACGCACTAAAGCAATACTCGTATCGACATCTTAAAAAACAAAAAGGGTTCCGGTCCAATTGTTTTATTAAAATGATTATTCAGATGAGTCGAGCTAATTTTCATCCGGTTCGGACAGAGCGGTATGTTGATAAAATATGGCAGCGCTTGCGATCTGTGCCTTTGGAGTTGTCTGAACAACCACTCGAAGTTGAGATCATTCCATATGAAGATCTATGGGAAATAGTCATGACATTATTAGAGCGCAATAGCAAAATTAAACGCACAGGATCTAAAACGTAACATGAATCGAAATCGTAATTCAAAATTTACGCAGAAGTCCATTCAAGCATGTGTCAAAACCGTAATTCTGCTTAACTCTCCACCTCTGCTTTATAGGCGTCGACCAATTGTTTTTGCAGATCCGGCATCACGGAGGCATATTCAATAAATTCCATTTTGAATTTTGCTTTGCCTTGAGTGATAGAGCGCAATGTGGATGAATATTTATTCATCTCTGCAAGTGGTACCCGAGCGGTTATTTTTTGATAATGCCCATCCGCATCAATACCCATGATGAGGGCACGACGGCTTTGCAGGTCGCTCATGACATCCCCCATAACATCCTCTGCACAGAGCACCTCCAATTCATAAATGGGCTCCATCAATTGTGGACCGGCTTGTTGAAAAGCATTCTTGAAGCCTGTAGCAGCAGCTATCATGAAGGCCATATCATTTGAATCTACAGCATGCATTTTCCCATCGAAGATGCTCACGCGAATATCGCGACAGGGAGATCCGGTTAATGGTCCTTCCGCCATCTTTTGTGACAGCCCTTTTTTGATCGCATTTTGATATTTACTGTCTATCGAACCGCCTACAATGCACCAATAGAATGCAAGTTTTCCACCACTTTCCAAGTCGATGATATCCGTACTCCGGACATTCAACCCATCAGGGTCTGCCATGTTTTCTGAGTAAGGTTCTATGCGTAGATGCACTTCTGCAAATTGGCCGGCTCCACCAGATTGTTTTTTATGTCGATACGAAGAATCTGCACGCTTTGTGATGGTCTCACGAAATGGAATTCTCGGATTGTCAAATTCCAGATGCAGACCATATATTTTTTCTATCCGGTATTGTAATAAGTCCAGGTGCAATTGACCTTGGGCATGGATAAGGGTCTGTTTCAATTCCCTGGAATGTTCAACAATGATGGTTGGATCTTCCTCATGAATCGTATGCAGTACCCGCGCCAGTTTTTCAAAATCTCCTTTGCTTGGTGGTCTCACCGCCACACGTACCTTTGGATTTGGAAAATCAATCTGTTTTATTTTTCGGTCCGTTCCCTTTGGAGCAAGTGTATTGTTTGTGTGCGAGTCTTTTAATTTAACAGTAACACCTAGATCTCCACCAACCAATTCGTCCACCTGTTCCCGATTTTTCCCGTTGGAAACAAATATTTGATTAAAACGCTCGCTTGTCCCTGTTTGCGAATTAGTTAATTCATCTCCGGATTTCAATTTTCCTGAACACACTTTAAAATAGCTGACATTTCCAACCTGTGGTTCAGACATTGTTTTATAAATGAATAAGGTGGTTTTACCGTCATCAACAGAAACAGTTTCACCATTTTCTAATTCCATCGGTTCTCTATCCTGAGGTGATGGCGCAATGTCATTTAAAAAGCCCATGACTCGACCACTGCCCATGTTGGCTTCACCGGAAGCACAGAAAAGAGGGTAAATATCGCCTTGAGCTAAAGCCATTGTCAGCCCTTTTGAAAGTTCTTCTTCAGTCAGCGTTCCATTTTCGAAAAACAATTCCATCAATTCTTCATCCTCTTCAGCAGCTGCTTCTACAATGGCATTATGCATGAGTTGCGCGCGTTCCATTTCACTTTCCGGAATGGGTACTTTGTCAGGTTTACTTCCACCTTCTTTGAAGACATACATCGTCATGCGTAAAGCATCAACTATGGTGTTGAAATCTGGTCCCTGATTCAATGGAAATTGAAATGGCAAGACTTTATGTCCAAATCTGAGTTTGGCTTGTTCCAGTGTATTTTCATAATCGGCTTTTTCATGGTCCATTTGGTTGACTACAAAAATTGCCGGTACGTTAAAATTTTCGATGTATTCCCATAGAATTTCTGTTCCAACCTCAACACCATTTGCCGCATTGAGCATCATCAATGCCGTGTCCGCTACTTTTAAAGATGCAATGACTTCACCGACGAAATCGTCTGAACCTGGCGTGTCAATCAAATTTAACTTTGAGTCTTTCCATTTCAGGTGCATCAAGGTGGAAAAGAGAGAATTTCCTCGTTCTTTCTCAATATTAGTAAAGTCAGCTATAGTATTCTGATCACCGACTGTCCCTCTTCTCTTAATTTCGCCGCCTTCATAAAGCATGGCTTCGATAAAGGTGGTCTTTCCACTGCCGTGATGCCCGAGGAGCACCACGTTTCTGATTGATTTTGGATTATAACTCATGTTTAAATTTATTTTTCTGTCAAAAAGGAACAAAATATAAGGACATCTCAGCTATCCAAAAAATCTAATTTTATATGAGAATTTGCAACGATGTGTTACTTGGTGAAACTCAGTTACCTCTTCAATTTGACTGACAAAAGAAAGATTTATAATAAAATTTTCGGCTCTATTCCATAGGCATTATTGCATAATGAAGACCTATTTTTCGACCCTCTAAGTACAATGCACATGTTTGCTCCATGGTTTTTGAGAGCGGTGTGTATTCAAATCCCATTTCAGTTTTGGATTTTGTATTGTCGAAAGTAAACTGTGAGGCAGATGTTGAAATGGTCTCACGTGTAATCAGTTGTTTGCTGCCGGTAAGCTTAGCACGCAGCCACTCCATTCGCCATGCTAACCCGCGAAGAAATGGGGTCAATTTTATAGTCGGCTCCGGAATTTCAAGGCCACGACAAATAAGATCCAGCATGTCTTGAATTTTCATGGATTCTCCGGAGCAGATCATGTTGGTGTCCATCATTTTCCGTTCGAGCATCTCAATAGACATTCTTGCGACATCACGTACATCGACAAATCCTGTTCGACCCACAGGGTAAAAATTTAATCTCTTGTAAATCGTATCGACTAATTTCGAGGTTCCGGTATCCCAATATCCAGCACCCATGATCATTGCAGGATTAATAATTGTTACGCTTAAACCTTCGTTACCGGCGCGCCAGACTTCTTTTTCAGCAAGATATTTAGATTGACCATATGCAGTATCTAACTTCGAATTTTGAAACTCAGTCGACTCAGTGACGATCGGATAATCGCTGGATCGTCCGAGTGCGGCTATCGAACTTATTTGTAAAAATTGATCCACTTTGCTTTCGAGTGCGGCATTGAGTAAGTTTGCCGTTCCTTGAATATTCACCTTGAACATTTCATTTACATCTTTTTTAATAAATGAAATAATTGCTGCACTATGGATGATCACGTCAACTTCTTCCAGTTCTTTCTTTATTATTTCATAATCAAATAAATCAGCCTCGAACCAGGTTATTTGATGATAAATGTCTTTTACCAAGCCGATACGACTTGATTTGCGTTTCATTGCCTTGATGTTCCTATATCCTTTTTTTAAAAGAAATCGAAGGATATAAGATCCAAGAAATCCTGTACCTCCGGTTACCAATATAGAGGAATCAGTTTTCATTGCGATCAGTTAATGAGCCACTATGTATCGCCCCTCCTGAAGT
Organism: Saprospiraceae bacterium; assembly: GCA_965249735.1. Classification (GTDB taxonomy): domain Bacteria; phylum Bacteroidota; class Bacteroidia; order Chitinophagales; family Saprospiraceae; genus JANQSS01. The sequence continues at coordinate 381,921 of CBDFMS010000025.1, forward strand.
GTCTGTGCTTGCCCCGGAAAGTCGATGATCAAATGTTGGGAGACCGAGCCAGCGGCACAGTCCTGTTAATGCTAGAAGAATGGCTTCTTTAAAATCAATGATCTCCCTGAAAGGAATATGTAAATTGAACCGGTGGTCGAGTTTAGATTGAATTTCAGCAATTAAAAAAGAATTGTATGCACCCCCACCGCTAACAAATATTTCCTGAAATTCTTCCACATCGAGTTGAAGAAATGCTTCAGCGATTTTTTCGCTCACGTGCTCAACACTGCTACGCATAAAATCCTCCGTGGAATAATCAAAGGTCTGATCCAGTTTTTTAATTAATTCTACCACTTCCGTATTGTCGAGCGATTTTGGATATGGTTGATTATAGTAGCTCCATTGATTTAAAAAGACGGGAATTTCAGGCTGAATTGTCCCTGAAGATGCAAGTCTTCCACCATCATCATAATCGAGATTATGTTTTTTTGCATAAAAATTAAAAAGTTGATTACAAGCACAGATATCATAGGCCAATTCATGTCCTGGAGATGTCCAACTTAAATTAGCAATACCGCCCAGGTTTAAAAAAAGTTTAAATTCAGAAAAAAGCAATTTATCTGCTAAAGGTGCCAAGGGAGCTCCCTGCCCATTCCGTGCAATGTCAGATGAACGAACATCGGTAATAACAGGTAAACCCGTATGCGCAGATATTGCATCACCGTCTCCTATTTGGCACGTCATGCGGTTACCGGGATAATGAAACACTGTATGGCCATGACTCGAGATGAAGTTGCAATTGAGTTTGTGATCAACTATAAAATTTGAAATCATGTGGCCATAAAGATGACCTAGATCAGCATCTAGTATCCACAGGTCGAATCCTGACAAATCCGGGGCCTGTCGAAGGCGATCAATCATGACAGCATCGTAGGTGATTGTATCTGCAGCATCCAGCGCCCATGAACTAATGACGCCCTGGTCATTGAAATGAAAGGTTACGCAAGCCAAATCCACTCCATCAAGAGAAGATCCGGACATCAGACCGATAATTTGCAGTGTTTTCATTCTTTTGATGAAAATGTGAGTGTGTACTTGGCCACTTCTTCTATCTCGTTTTTCGAAAGTAGTTGTTTAAAAGGTGTCATAGCATTCTTTCCGTTTGAAATATTGACGATGCGTTCTTCCAAAGATAATATGGATAAATTCAAATCTTTTGCGCCATTAAGCTGCAAGGTTCCATCTATGCCATGACAGAGTTTACAATGTTGGGAGAATAGTTCTTTTCCGTCGATTTTGAGATGGCCAGTGGATGAATGCTTGTTGTTATTATTTGATGTCAGGTGATTGTCATTGCAACCAACAAATAGAATTGAGAAAATCAATATGCAAAAGACAAACCCCTTTTGTTGATTCGTTTTACAACATGCCTTCAATTGTTGCCAGTAATTCAAAAATGATGTCATGGACTGGTAGTATCTAAGATAGGGTTCAATTATTCAGTGGATCTATAATGAATTTACTGGCCTGGCGAACAAGATAACAGTGATATTAATTATAAGCTATTTTTACCAGATTTATTTTATTTCCATTATCACTTGGAACCACAAATGAACGGCCATCGAGTTGGACCGCCTCTGAAAATCGTAATCTTAATTTTTGATATTCCGTACTCATCACACTTTTTCGCTGTGATGAGCCATTTCCTGTGATGATATATTCACTAACCGTATTGTTATTGCTTATTTCATCATTAAAAAATAAACGAATCACCGAACGATTTTTAAATACAAAAAATGAAGAATAAGAAGCGTCGTCGTCTTGTGAATATTGCTTTTTATGTAAAACCAAATTCCAGTGTTGTTGGCCGTTCGGATAGAGCGCGTGAAGAACAATATCTTCATGATAATAATCAGTCCAGTTTCGACTTCCGGGATTACGTGCACTTTCTGTGCCTATACCACCATATCGCTGATGCTTCTTTTGAATTTCACTGAGGAACAATACGCCGCCGTCTTCCCTTAAGATTATGTCTACTGGTTTTAAGTTTGATATTCCTTCTTGTTTGTCCTTCAATTCAGCGATGATTTCATCTTCAAGTTTCTTGTCAAAGGGATATTTATTGTACACACGTTTTTCAGGATTTAATGTGTTGATCCGCAGCATAAATAGCCCATTTAAATGATTATTGGATTTTTCCTCATACAAACCAGAAACAACGATGAATCCATTTGTATTATCATAACTGTATTTTATTTCATCGCTTTTTAACTCATTTATTTCGATATCAAAACTCAGGGCATCTTGCATTCCTTGTGAGTATCGAATAATCTCCAGATTTAGCCGTTGCTTGCGATGTCCCAGTGGACTTCTATCCGATATAAAATATCCTACACCTGAATCGGATATAATGGTATTGGCCAGATCTTCCCTTAACTTCCCCTCAGTTTGAATCTCTTTGCTCCACAAAAGCGTATAGGTACTGAGATCGTAACAATGTGCCTGGATAATGCTGTTTTTCACAAAGGAATAAATCATGACTTTACTACCATCTTCACTCTCTGCCATATAATATCTCGGAGTAAATTCAGCCCGTTCTTGCACAAAAATTGTATCCTTCGTCATCAACTCCAATTGGCTATTGTATCGTCGGGTTGACATAATGAGACTTCCTTTATCCTTAAAAAAGTAAATAAAATTCAAATCATTATTAAGAAGGTTGATTCCAAATGGGAATATTCGTCTCTTTTCAAATTCAATTACATTGGTCCTTATATAACGTAGGTCTTTGTCGTAAACTAAAATCTCAATTTTATTAGAATTTTCATGAAAGAAGTAGATGTAATCATCTGCGGCTCCAACGATTTGGTACAATTCGTCAGACCGCACATTAATATCCTCGGAAATCAAAACGGTTTGAGCAGGTGTAATAACAGGAATTAGGATTCCAATAATTAAGCTCAGTGCATAAAGGCTAAACAAATAGGAGGACTGAATGATCAGAGCCCACTTAGCCATATTCTTATCTGCGTTAAAGCGATTCAATTTTACTTAGAAGTTCTGCTGTTGTTTTATAATCTTCCCCATTTTCTTTTGCAAGCCGAATTGCTTCTTCAGCATAATGCATGGCCTTCTTTTTGTCCTCTAACTTGTAAAACAAAGCCGCGGCAGTATCATTATTCATGTAATGGCTTTCACCCTCAATTGAAGTGATCGCCCATTTACTGGCAATTTTCAAGAGTTTTTTGTCATCTGTATTTTCATAAAATTTCCAGGCAACCTGATTAAGAAGACTCCAATTGGTAACACTATATGTATTGATGTAATGTTCGGCTGCCTCAAAATAGTTGGCTTTCATATCGTCATTAGACATGCGTGAATATTTTCTCATATTATATTCGGCGAAATATTCTCCACCTTTTTCATCAAATAATTTATTGAAGTGATTTTCCTGCTCTTCCAGGTTCATGTTCTTCGCATGGATCTCCCGGGATACACCAGCTTTCAATTTTTGATCTATTTTATTTGCATCAGCAAACGTGCTCAATTCACTGCGGTGTTCTGCGAGATATTTGTAGGTATTTGATTTTGGGTCGTCAGAAGCCATGTCAACAATGTACGTAGCGTTTTCTTCTGATGTCCAATCGGATTGACCAGCCAGATACTCTTCGGCGATGTCCGCTGAAGTTTTATCATAGGCCTTTTTCAATGCCACCGAGTATTTTTTTAATAGTTCAGGTGACCGATCTCCTTTTTTATATTTCGCTTCCAACGCACCTAATCGATTTTCTTCATCGGTTGCCAAACGGCCGAATTCAATGAAATTTGCCGGTTGCATATAACCTAATCCTTTGTGTGCTATGGAGCCTTTTGAATCAATAAATAAAAAGGTAGGATACGCCCGCACACCATAGGCTTTCGCGAATAAGATTCCTTCACCTTTTTCCATATCAATTTTCATGTTCACGAATTGATCATTGTAAAAGGAACTCACATTCGCGTCTGTAAAAACATTCTTTGCCATCATTTTGCAAGGGCCACACCAGCTTGTGTAGGCATCAACAAAGATTATTTTGTTTTCTTCTTTCGCCTTTTTAAGCGCGGCCTCCCAATTGCCCGATTCGAATGCGATATGCGAATCCTGAGCTTGACCAAGAAATGAAAAGGCGAACAGACCGAATGCAAACAGTATGATTTTCATATTTTTTGTGATTTATGTAAAAACGTACGCAAGGTAGATATGTTTTGTAGAATCTGAAAGAACGACTTTTGCATAGGTAGATAAAATCCGTTGAAGAATTCAGGCTAAGCTGTTACTTTTGACAACAATTTGAAAGCATATGAACACGAAACAGATTATAGAATGTGTGCCTAACTTTAGTGAAGGGCGCGATATGAACATATTGAAATCCATTGCAGATGCCATCCGTTCTGTAGAGGGGGTCAAGTTACTGGATGTCGATCCAGGGAAAGCTACCAATCGGACTGTAATGACTTTTGTTGGTGAACCTGCCTCGGTTATCGAGGGTGCATTCCAGGCAATCAAACGCGCTTCAGAACTTATTGATATGTCGCGGCATTCCGGAGAGCATCCCCGCATGGGCGCAACGGATGTATGCCCTCTCATACCAATTGCTAATATCAGTATGGATGAAGTGGTTGAATGGGCGCATAAACTTGGGAAGCGGGTAGGAGATGAGTTGGGCGTCACAGGCTACTATTATGAAAATGCAGCTACAAAGTCAGAAAGAACAAATTTGGCAGTTGTCCGGGCCGGCGAGTACGAAGGATTACCGAAAAAGGTGACTGACTCAGAATGGAAGCCTGATTTTGGACCGGCAACATTCAATCCTTCAAGCGGTGCAAGTGCCATTGGTGCGCGTGATTTCTTAATCGCCTATAATGTCAATCTCAACACGACTTCCGTGAGAAGAGCCAATTCGGTTGCCTTTGATATACGTGAAAAAGGCCGGATAAAGCGTACGGGAAATCCGGTAACCGGTCCTGTTGTCCGAAATGAAAATGGTGACCCTGTTCGCGTACCCGGAAGTTGCAAATCGGTCAAAGCCATTGGTTGGTATATCGAAGAGTATGGACTTGCTCAAATTTCTATGAATCTGACCAACATTCATGACACGACACTTCACGAGGCTTTTGAGGCCTGTCGCAAAAGTGCCAATGAACGAGGTCTTCGAGTGACCGGATCAGAACTTGTTGGTCTGGTACCGAAGCAAGTCATGCTGGACGCCGGTCGATACTTTTTACATGCACAAGATCGCTCAACCGGCTTGCCGGATGAGGAACTTATTCGGATAGCGATCAAATCGCTTAGCCTGAATGAATTAAGTGAATTTGATTACAAGAAAAAGATCATCGAATACCGCATGCAGGGTGAAAATGAGCGGCCACTCATACAGATGTCTCTTGCAGAATTCGCAAATGAAACTGCATCTGAAAGCGTTGCCCCAGGTGGTGGTTCAATCGCTGCCTACGTAGGAGCACTTGCTGCGGCCCTCACTGCTATGGTAGCGAATCTATCTGCTCACAAACGGGGATGGGATGATCGATGGCGTTATTTTTCAGATTGGGCAGAGAAAGGGCAGCACCTTCAAAATCGCCTTCAAGAGTTGGTCGATGAGGATACAGCGGCCTTTAATGCCATCATTGCTGCCGTACGCATGCCAAAAGGATCAGAAAGCGAAAAGAAACAACGGCTAACGGCTATGGTCAATGCGACTAAAGGGGCCGTCGAAGTTCCATTTCAAGTGATGCAGACGGCCTTTCGCGTATTTGACGTGGCAGAGGCTATGATTAAAGAAGGAAATCCGAATTCCATTTCAGACGCCGGCGTCGCAGCCTTATGTGCTCGAGCAGCCATTCATGGAGCGCACATGAATGTTGTGACCAATTGTCAGGATATTGAAGACGGTGAATTCACGTCGAAGTATGTGGAAGAAAGCAATACTTTGGCCGAAGAAGCTGATACACGTGAGAAACAGTTGGTGGCTCTGGTGCACAAGAGTTGGGAGTAGAGATCTGTTGCGGTCTGCCGATATTCCATTGCTATAGGGCCAATATTTCATTGGGCATCTTCATCTATTTACCTGAATAGAACTTTTTGTATCTCCTCAGGGAGACCTCTTTATGGAATTGAATCCCTGTACCGAAGATTGTCAGACGAGGCCATAATCGATTAAAGTCAAAAGATATTGTCAAAATGTAAAATAAACTTGACATAATGTCGGTTATATTGTACATTTGACACTAAATCTTTGAATATGAAATCGAAATACTTGCTTCCCGAACACTTCAAAAGAATCGGATTGATTATTATGATTCCTACTGCCATTATGGGCTTAGGAGCAATTTTTTATGACTGGACTCCTGAGGTATTAGATGTGAATGTTCTTGCATTTTTCATCGATGAAATTTTCGGTGAGGATAAGTTTGTGGGCTTTATTGAAAATAACTTATTAAATGAAATACTTGGAATAGTCATGATATTAAGTTCCCTGGCCGTTGCATTTTCAAAAGAAAAGGAGGAAGACGAACTGATCACCAAAATACGATTGGAGTCACTTGTCTGGGCTACCTATTGGAACTATGGTATCCTGATCATCGGGTTTCTTCTGGTCTATGACATTTCCTTTTTTTGGGTTATGGTCTTCAACATGTACACCATATTGATCCTCTTCATTATCAGGTTTAACTGGGTTTTACGTAAGTTGAGAAAATCGATCGCCTCATGAAGAATTGCATCAAAGTCGAACGAGCTAAAAATAACCTGACCCAGGCTAAATTGGCCGAACTGGCCAAGGTGAGCCGTCAAACCATCAATGCCATTGAATTGGGTAAGTATATCCCGTCCACCGTCCTGGCTTTGCGACTGTCAGAGATCTTTGGCATTTCAGTCAATGAACTCTTTCAACTGGAAGATTTCGATTGACCCGTCTCAGTGCATTCTGCCACGCAATTAGTAGGCAGAATGGTGTTACAATTGATCAAATATTGTAACTTTGCGCTCCATTTTAATTTTTAAACCTCTGTACTTCAATGGAAGTGCATACAAATCAGACGCAAATGTCAGACGAAACTAATCCAACTCCGGAGGAGGAAATTGTGGATCAAGTAGAAGAGACCTCAAAAGAGACAACTGAGGACGCTACTCAAGAGACAACAGAAGAAACTCCTGAAGCTGAACAAGCACCGGAACCAGAACCAGAAGTTCAAGTCGCACACGACGATTTTGATTGGACACTGGGAAATCGAAATATTACAAATTATACCGAGGCTGAAATTGCTCAATACCGAGAGCAATACGAGCAGACATTGACTTCTCTTGACGAAAATGAAATCGTCGAGGGAAACATCAGAGCCATTATAGGCAGCGATGTGATCATCGATTTAAATTATAAATCTGATGGACTTTTATCTCTTTCAGAATTTCGGGATCAACCTGATCTCAAAGTAGGGGATAAAGTAGAAGTATACATTGAAGAAAAAGAGGATGATAGAGGACAACTGAAATTATCCAGACGCAAAGCCAAATTACTCCAAGCCTGGGAGAATATCGTGGATTCATATGAAAATGGAACCATCATCAAAGGGACAGTGGTGAGTAAGACCAAAGGTGGTTTGATTGCAGATTGCAGTGGATTGGAGACCTTCCTGCCCGGATCTCAAATTGATATCAAACCAATTATTGATTACGATCAGTATGTCGGCAAGACAATGGAATTCAAGGTGGTTAAAATCAATGAAATGATTAAAAACGCCGTTGTATCCCATAAAGCCTTGATCGAATCAGATCTGGCAGAACAACGTGAAACCATTATTGCCGGATTAGAGCAAGGACAAGTACTGGAAGGTGTTGTCAAGAATATCACTGATTTTGGAGCCTTCATGGATTTAGGAGGAGTAGACGGTCTGCTTTATATCACAGACATTTCATGGGGTAGAATTAATCACCCATCGGAAGTACTCGAGCTTAACCAAAATCTAAACGTTGTCGTTCTTGATTTCAATGAAGATAAACGACGGATCTCGCTTGGTTTGAAGCAACTTCAACCACATCCATGGGATACGCTGACTGAAACTATCAAAGAGGAGACCATCGTAAAAGGCAAGATTGTGAATATAGAGGATTACGGTGCCTTCCTTGAGATCGAACCGGGTGTAGAAGGATTAATTCACGTTTCTGAAGTGAGCTGGAGCAATCAGCCTGTGAATGCCCGCGAATTTTTCAACCTCGGACAAGAGTTTGAAGCGATGGTGGTAACCGTGGACAGAGAAGAAAGAAAGATGTCCTTGAGTATCAAAAAACTCAGTAAAGATCCATGGTCAGAAATCGATACGAAATATCCAATTAATAGTCGCCACTCCGGTGAGGTCAAGAATCTGACGCCTTATGGAGTTTTTGTTGAGCTCGAAGAAGGCATTGGAGGAATGGTACACATTTCAGATCTGAGTTGGACAAAACGATATTCACATCCGTCAGAATTCACAAAAGTGAACGATGATTTGCAAATTGTCATTTTGGAAATTGACAAGGAACATCGCAAGTTGACTTTGGGCCATAAACAAATTGAAGAGAATCCTTGGGATACGTTCCAAAATGTTTTCCCCGTAGGATCTTATCATGAAGCAACGGTGGTCAGAAAAGACGATCGGGGAGCAATCGTTCAACTACCATATGGATTGGAAGCATATGCACCAATTCGCCATGTAAAACTGGAATCAGGAAACATGGCTAATGTTGATGATACCTTAACAGTAAAAGTACTTGAGTTTAATCGAGATGATAAAAGAATTCTTGTTTCTCACACACGATATCTAGAGGATATTCGAAAAGAGGCTGACGAGTCAGTACGCAAGGAAAAAAATCAAGAACGCAAAAAAGTAAATGTTGCGATCTCGAAACAACAATCAAAGATTGAGCGAACTACCTTAGGCGAATTGGATGCTTTCACTCAATTGAAAGCACAGTTAGCCGATGGAGCAGTAAAGGCTGCCGCAGCAAAAGCTGCCGCTGAAGAGGAATAGTCTCAAACTATTCATACTAAAATAAAAAGGTCGGTATTCTACTATTGAATACCGACCTTTTTTTGTTTAACCTGAAGTTAATTTTCTGGGACTAATCAAAGAATTCCGATTAAACAGTTTTCAGAATTTTCTCAGTAATTTAATTTTGATGCGATTAAGCATAAAACAAGGAGCACATTAGCGTTGATTATCCCGATATTTTTTCAGCTCAGGATAGCTGCCGGCCAAAGTTCTGATGCCTTGCTCATCAAGACGCTCTCCTTGAAAATATGGTATGATGCGGGCATTGGAAAAGCCTTTTGCTTTGATCAGTGCAAGTGATTGTTGAGCTTCAGCATACTTTTCGAGCCAATGAACCGAATATAAGTAGGGCTTTTTATGTGCCATTTTTTCAATAGTAGGGAAGTCAATTTGTCCAAGTATTTCACCTTCATAGATTTGGGAAGACTCTAGGAGGTGTATTTTGAAATTGACTCCCGATAAAAGAGTTTTAAATTGATTATGACGTTCATCAATTGATTGACGATTCAACCCTGCGTCCGAATAATTGAATGCTAAATTGTATTGTTCTCCTCCTAGTATTAATATGTCAATACGTCGATTGAGTTTTATGGAATATCCGGCAATATCTCCATTTATTATTTTTTTGGCATAAGGAAATTGTTTGCCAACACTCAGGATGGTCATTTTATTTTTTGGTACACCTTTTTCAATGAGGTAGTTAACGACCTGTTCTGCACGACGAACAGAGAAATACAAATCAAGATATAAAGGCCCGTCGTATCCGGCTGAATGACTTAATAATCTAAGTTTCAGTTTGATATTTTCATTCAACAGTCTTGCAATCTTATCTAACTCTTTCAGGGATTGAGGATTTAAAACGACATCATCTGCACTGTAATAAATAGAAGCGATATTAATTACCTTTTCTGGAATAGTAGAAAGGGGTTCAGGCACGGAAGTTGGTGGAGAATTATCTTCATTTTCTGCGGTGACTTGGTTTTGATACGGAGGAATTACCGGGTCGAGAGCCAGAAAGCCTGGTGTTTTTAGACTTCGGTCCACTCCCATCCCGAGAAGGGATGTTTTGGATTGGAGCATATACAAATCATAACCGCCATAACCTGTTTTGCGATCAGAACTTAGTAAAAGTGTGGTGGCATTCGCTAATTGAATACTTCGTTCGTTACCGGCCGAATTCACAGGCAACCCAACATTTAGCGCTTGATCCCATTCTTGAGTCGATACATTATAGGATGAGATAAAAATGTCAAACCCGCCAATACTTTCCGATCGGTTCGAAGAAAAATACAAGAAGGCACCATCATTCGTTAAGAAAGGATCTTTTTCGTCGTATGCCGAATTAATTTGCTCACCTAAATTCACAGGTGCGCGCCAACCGGTTTTATATTTAATCGTATAGTAAATGTCGTACCCACCAAAACCACTAGGTCGTTGACTCGAAAAAAGAAGTACCGAATCACCATAATGATGTATGGTTCGATCGCCAAGTTCAGGGAATATTGGGGCGTCAGGTGTTGAAAATTCACCAGGATGGTCAATTGTGTCGTTGCTCGAAAGTGTATCGATTAAAATCTTGGTTCGATCCGAATTTCCTCGTTGGAAATAGATGATTTTCGGTGAATTAAAAAAAGCAACTGGTCGCTCATCGCTTGAAGTAGAATAAACTTCTGGAAATAAAGCCGGATCAGTCCAACTATCTGCATTTAATTCAGTAGAATAAATATCAAATGATTTTTTAGCATTCAGTGGGTTGGCCTTGTTTCGATCAAAATTTGAGGCATAATAAACTGTTACCTCATCTTTTAGTTGATTAACAATTGGTGCGATGTCATCTTCAATTGAATTAACAAGTGGACCTAAATTTTCTATTAAATCGAGGTTCACTTCTTGTTTTAAAGTGATACCGGCCTCGCAATTCTTAAGTTTATGGATAACTACTGATCGGTGTTTTGCAAATCTGCTTTTTTGTAAGTATTGTTTATAGGCTTGTGCTGCACGCTTAAATTCATGTTGATGCAACAATGTTTCGGCGAAATAATAATAAACTTCTGCATCAAACAGGGATGGGTTGTTATCGATCAGGTTGGCGAGATTGTTATGTGCTTTGTCGGTCTGATTATTATTAAGTTGACAGATTGCAAGCCGCTTTATTATTTTAGGTATACCACCTTTGTACTGATTGTAACGTACGTAATAATTCAAGGCTTGTTTGTAGTCGCCTGAATTAAAGTATTTATCTGCAGTGTTTTTAATTTTATTAATGGAAGCTTGAGCTGAGACGGGTTTCGGATAAATCAGGGCAAAAACAAATAAGAAATTAATAACAAATAAAAAGCCTGCCTTCCCTCTCGAAAAAGTCGAAAACATTCTTTTTAAAGTAAATGACATTATACCTCTTGATTCACATCAAATTGCTCGAGATAATCAGCGACTCGCCTGAGGAATGATCCTCCCAGGAATCCATCTACGACCCGATGGTCATAAGACATGGAGAGAAACATCTGTTGCCTCACTGCAATTACGTCGCCGAATTCGGTTTCGATAACTGCAGGTTTTTTGCGAATGGCGCCAACGGCCATAATTGCTACCTGTGGTTGATTAATGATAGGGGTACCCATGACATTCCCAAATGTTCCAACATTGGTTAGAGTGAAGGTTCCACCGCTAATTTCGTCAGGCTTTAATTGATTTGCACGGGCACGACCAGCCAGGTCATTCACGTTGCGTGTAAGTCCAAGCAGATTTAGTTGATCGGCATTCCGAATTACCGGAACGATGAGGTCTCCGCTCGGTAATGCCGTGGCCATACCAATATTGATATAGTTTTTCTTGATTATTTTATCTCCATCTACGGATATGTTGACCATTGGAAAATCACGCAATGCCTTCACTATAGCCTCCATGAATATTGGTGTGAAGGTGATTTTCTCACCGTATTTGTCCTGAAATGCTTGTTTATGTTGATTCCTCCAGTTGACAATGTTGGTCACATCTGCTTCAACATATGAGGTCACATGAGGCGAAGTATGTTTTGAATGCACCATATGATTGGCGATCAACTTACGCATCCGGCTCATTTCAATAATTTCTTCTCCTTGTCCGGCCGTCACAGCAGATGTTGTGGTTTTGGTTTGTGGTGCTGGCTGAGGGCTAGATGTGACAGGAACGACAGGTGTAACAGGTTCGGTAGGTACAGTAACAGGTGGCACTTGTGTTTGCGGTGCAGCTGCCGGGGTGACCGAACGATTAGCTACATAAGCCATGATGTCATTTTTAGTTACCCGCTCGTTCAACCCTGTTCCTAAGATGGAATCGAGTTCCTCTATGGTCATTCCTTCGGCCTGGGCAATATTGCGTACCAATGGACTATAAAATCGTGTGGCATTGCTTGGTCGCGCTTGTTGTTCAACTGATACAGCCGGAACAGATACAGGTTTGGCCTGAGGTTTAGATGAAACCGGAGCGGCAGGTTGCGGTGTAGGTGTAGAGCCATTTGTTGATGAAACTTCCGCTACTGCAGGACTGGCCTTTACGTCCTCCCCTTCGGTAGCAATGCGTGCGATCACGGTACCCACTTCGACTACGTCGTCTACCTGGAACAAGATCTCGCTAACAACACCTTTGACAGGCGACGGAATTTCTGAGTCTACCTTGTCAGTTGCTATTTCCAGGATGTTTTCGTCAAGTTCTACTGTATCACCTACGTTTTTGAGCCAGCTGAGAATAGTGGCTTCCATGATACTTTCTCCCATTTTGGGCATGATCAACTCTACTTGTGCCATAATATGTCAATTTAAACGTCTACAGAACTACAAAATTACGAAGATTCGATGAGGAAAGTGCTAGTTTTAGAGGTTAGTTGTTGTCTTGGTCAATAGGTCAATTATGGTCATTGGAAGCACTCCATAAGCGTATGTGAAGAGTAAATTGCCGCGATTCACATTTTAAGTCCGTCTAAAGCATGGATTATGGTATCCAAAAGAGACAACATGCAAATCTTGATTGATTCTAATGGGTCAGCACTTCCGGTAACAATAAATGAACGAGTCTTAGAAAATCCTTTAGTACCGGATGTTGGGCACATCTGTGTAAGTCATTAGAGCACACCAGGAAGAGAAAAAATAGTTTGTATAAAAGAATTTCAGGTTGTTTGATTTTATTTTCAAGATCTGAAAATAAAATGATCTGAATAATTATTTAATTTTTAATTAATTCCATCCATTTCTCTTCCGAATCCTCATTTTTCAGTAGGTAGGTCTCTAGAAAAATTCGAACTAAATGTCCCATGTGTACGTAAGCCTCGATGACACCAATGTCTTTTTGTTGAGAAGAAAGAGCAGGAATAATTCCCATGTGAGACGTAAAATGTTGATGAGCAAAAGCATCAACTATGAGCGAATATTTATCTTCAGATGGAATCGAATCAATAAATACCGAACTTCGTTCAACTTGGTAAATTTCGGGTTGATTTCCTGTTAAATGCAAGTAAGGAATTTGAATTTTTCTGTAATTAAAATAAGGGGAGGCTTTGAGCATATCGATACCATAGGAGCGTCCTAGTCCGGAATCCAGGCTTATCAACATATCAATATTAGAATTTTTCATGGCATAGATTGCTTGTGATACACCACCGACACTCCAGGCCATCAAACATGTTTTTTCAATATTCAGCTGAGTCATAGATGTGTTTAAGTAATTTATGACGAAAGCCATGTCGTCAATTTGTAAATTCAGACCAGTTTGATCGAATGGCCACCGAAGTCCATCCGCATTGCCCCGCGAGGATATACTTGCCACGATATAGCCATGACTGGCTAGGTACTCGCACAACACAGCATGAATATAACCGGATGTATTACCACCAGGAGCCAATAGAACAAGAGGGAAGGAGTCTTGGGACATAGGCAGATCTTCTTCAGCTCCCATTTCTAATTTTCTGTATTTTGAAAAATCTAAGGGGTTTGTTTCATGATTGTGGACGCGGGCTATTTCGAATCGAATCAAAGAATCTAATTGTTTTTTATTACGATTAGGCCCCGTTTTCCATAGTTGTTTATTTAGATTGTTAAAGAGAAAATAATCAACATAGTTTATTGGGGGTTTGGCCTTTTGATTTGACGGATACCAGATGAAAATTTGTATAGGTCTGTCTTCAGTTCCATAAGATCGTCCATAGTCAGTCAGTATTTCATGCTTAAATCCTACGCTATAATCACCCGAATCAAAATATTGCATGACTTTAATCTGGCAACATGCACAAAAACTAGTACCAAGTAGTAGCAATAGTATCAACTGAATCCTCTTCATTTTTTTATTATTTACAGATATGGTATTGTACTAAATACGCATTTCGACGACATATATTTCTCTCATTTCAAAAAATAGTGATATTCTGAAGTTGTCAAATTTCAGAGATATCAGGGGTCTGATCTAGAGCCATTCATTCATTTACCCAAAATCGACTATTGTATTGATATTATTTTCATTGCCAAAATTCAATTGAATTTTCGAGAATCTACGCCCAATTATCCGGGTTTATCCAGTAAAAACAATCTCAATAAGTTTAGCGCGTAGCTGGTAAAGTATTCAATATTAATAACTCGTGATTTTGTAGCATTTAATCGTTTGACTTTAATGATGTTAGCATCACCCACTCCGATGAATACCGTGCCCACCGGTTTATCTTCGCTACCACCATCCGGTCCGGCAATACCGGATATGGCCACGGCTACATCCACATCCAACGTTTTCAATGCACCGGCTACCATTTCTCGAACACATGCTTTGCTCACTGCGCCGTGATGTTCAAGCGTGTCAAGTGAAACTCCAAGAATTTTATGTTTTACCTCGTTGGAATATGAGATGACACTTCCAAGGAAATAGCTTGAAGCGCCTGCAATGGTTGTAATTTTTGCTGATACCGCTCCGCCGGTGCAACTTTCAGCAAAGCCTATCGTCCACCCTTTCCTCAATAAAAACTGACCAATAACAGATTCCAGTGTTTCTTTTTCATGTCCAAAGACGCCGGGTGCCAGACGTTCTTCGATTTGAAATCGAAAATTATTCATTGTTTCATGTGTAATCGAACGTCCGGTTAGTCGCAGACGGACCTGGGCCTTACCAGGCAAATAGGAGATGCCCAAACCTCTGGGAAAGCTCTCCACGATATCAGCTATTTGGTCTTCCAATGTTGCCTCTCCAATACCGGCAGTCAGGATGGTTTGAGTCAGAACATGATTGGATGTCATTCCATGATATTCAAGAATGGATTTGATTCGGTCTTGGAATAAGTGCTTCATTTCAAAAGGCACACCCGGCATAAAGAAATAATGAATATTTTCTTTGATAAAATGCATCCCGGGAGCTGTCCCCAGGTCATTGTTGAGTATGGTCGCTTTAGCCGGAAGCAGACATTGATGACGTTGATTGTCTTTTATCGTACGACCAAAACGGTGCATGAGTTGTTTAAGCCGATCGAATGTTTCTTGATGAAAGATGAGCTCATCATCGAAATAACTGGCGAGTGCTGTTTTTGTCAGGTCATCTTTGGTTGGTCCCAAGCCTCCGGTTACGACTACGATGTCGCTATTTGCGATCAGAGCAGATAACCCATCCATGATGTCGGATTTTTCATCAGCTACACTGAGGTGATTAGAAATGCTTAAGCCAGAGCTGGTAAGTTGCTCACTTAGCCAGGCGGCATTCGTATTGACGACTTGCCCAATCAGGATTTCGTCCCCAATAGATAGAAGTCCGGCTCGAAATATTTTATTCATAACTAATGGTATTCATTAAGACGTAGAAAGTTGAGTTAAAAAAGAAAGTTATAAAAACCGAAAATCATCAATGGCATCATGACAAGTTTGCTGTCGCTCATCTTCATTCTTCGACATCTATAAATCTGATGCTATCCATGTGATAATGATATGAGCGGCCAGCTCTATCAATCTCCAACATCCCATTTTCTAGTATGTCAGAAATTTTGGCTGAAATCCTGCTACCGTCTGATAGTTCGAACCTTGACATTTGCCCTTGCCCCTTTAGATGATGCAACCATAGTCTTCGCATTTCGTTCAGTCCTGTATCCGTTTTAGATCTTTCGTAGATCGAAAGTAGATTAGATATCAATCGTTCGAGGACGACCTGTTTGTCTAGTTTTCGGCCTATACAATTCACGATTGAAGTCGCTCTTGGCTCATCAGACCAGGAACGTTGATTGACATTCAAACCAATACTAAGAACTGAAGAGGAAATGCTTTTACCGGAGAACTGGTTATGAATCAGGGTGCCTGCAATTTTTTTGTCGTTCACAAGGACGTCATTAGGCCACTTGATGGCAACTTCATCAATTGAATAGTGTTCTAATAATTGTACAGATGCAAGCGTCGAAGCAATGTTTAGATAAAACGATTGTTGAGGTTGAAGATGAATTGGATACAAAATACAGGAAAGCAAGACATTGGTATTCGGTTGGCTGATCCAATGGCGATCGTATCGGCCCTTACCGGCAGTTTGGTTCGCTGCCACAATGACAGTAGCTTCTTGTGGCTTTGTTTTTGATATTATCCTTATTGCATGGTCATGAGTCGAGGACAATTCGTCATAATGTAAGAACACTGGAACCACGATTATATGCTAAATTTGTAATTTGATCAATAAATAGACAAAATTTGACAGTATCAACAGAGCGCTCAACTCCACTACAAGCTCCCACTGAAGCACTATTAGAAACCATCATAGATAGTATTCAGGATGTCAAAGGTAAGCGTATCCTAAAGATAGATCTTCGAGAAGTAGACGATGCCCCTGTTGACTATTTTGTGATTTGTGAAGGTGAATCGACGACACAAGTAAAGGGAATTGGTGACCGGATTTACATACGTGCAAAAAGAGACCTTGGCCTGATGCCGGCACATAGTGAAGGAAAGACATATGCGCGATGGCTACTATTGGATTATTTTGATGTTGTCGTTCACATTTTTTACCCTGAAGCTCGAGCTTTTTATGATCTCGAAGATTTATGGTCTGACGGAATCACGACAGAATATGATATTTTATAGATAAAAAATAAAACGGTTAAGGCCTTATAGGCGTTATAAACACACCCGCGGTATAGACATAGACTAAATGGAGAACAATAACGAACATAACGAAGACAATAATAAACCGAAGAAATTCAATTTCAATTCATATTGGATATATGGCATGATTGCCTTATTCCTCATTGCCTTGAATGTCTTTAGTGCCGGTGGTTTCAAGAATGAAGCCATCACATTTGGCCGCTTCACTGAAATGGTCAATCGTGGCGATGTTGATAAATTGGAAATCATCAACAATCGCGAAGCATATGTTTATTTAAATAAGGAAGCACTCAAAAAGCAAGCATACTCTGATGCGAATCAAGGTGGCTTTGTAGCAAATAACCCGCATTATCGCTTCAATATCGGTCCACCCGAGAACTTTGCTAAAGATTTGACGGCGTTGAACGATAAGGTAGGTTCGAAAAAGAGGATAGATCCTATTTATACTGAAAAGCAAAACTGGTTGCCTCAACTTTTGAGTTGGACGATTCCATTTATTTTACTTTTTGCACTCTGGATGTTCTTTCTACGTCGAATGGGTGGTGGCGCAGGTGGAGCAGGAGCCCAGATCTTTAATATTGGGAAGTCGAAAGCCACCTTATTTGACAACACTGGAAAAGTCAATGTAACGTTTGAGGATGTTGCCGGGCTGGATGAGGCGAAGGAGGAAGTAATGGAAGTCGTTGATTTCCTTAAAAATCCTAAAAAATATACCAGCTTAGGCGGGAAGATACCCAAGGGTGTTCTTTTAGTCGGACCTCCGGGTACCGGAAAAACACTATTAGCGAAAGCAGTAGCAGGGGAAGCAGCCGTGCCATTCTTTTCAATATCGGGATCAGATTTTGTTGAAATGTTTGTAGGAGTAGGAGCCTCTCGCGTTCGTGATCTATTCAAACAGGCACGCGAAAAAGCACCTTGTATTGTTTTTATTGATGAAATTGACGCTATTGGTCGTGCTCGCGGCCGTGGTGCAATTCAAGGAGGAAACGATGAAAGGGAAAATACGTTGAATCAACTTTTGGTTGAAATGGATGGATTTTCAACGGACAAAGGTGTGATCTTAATGGCTGCAACGAATCGACCGGATATACTGGATCAGGCGCTTTTACGGCCGGGTCGATTTGATCGTCAAATTGGTATTGACCGGCCGGATTTGGCTGGTCGCGAAGCCATTTTTAAAGTGCATTTGAAGACCATCAAGATAGATGATTCAGTAAAAGCCCAAACACTTGCTGAAATGACTCCTGGATTTGCCGGAGCTGATATTGCTAACGTATGCAATGAAGCCGCTTTAGTGGCGGCTCGATTTAACAAGACCGCTGTCGGGATGGATGATTTTAATTATGCGCTGGATCGCGTTATCGGTGGCCTTGAAAAGAAAAACAAACTTATTTCTCCTCAGGAAAAAGAAATAATTGCATACCACGAAGCCGGTCATGCTATTTGTGGATGGTTTTTGCCTCATGCTTCTCCTTTAGTCAAAGTGACAATTGTTCCCCGAGGAATTGGAACATTGGGCTATGCTCAGTATTTACCTAAGGAAGAATATATTACACGCACCGAACAATTTTTGGATAGAATGTGTATGACCCTTGGTGGACGTGCGGCGGAAAAAATTGTCTTCGACAAAATATCGACCGGTGCGCAATCTGACTTGGATCAGGTTACAAAAATGAGCTATGGCATGATATCTATTTTTGGGATGAATGAAAAAGTAGGTAATGTATCATTTCATGGCATGTCTCAAGATAGTTTTCAAAAACCTTATTCAGAAGACACTGCCCGTTTAATCGATGAAGAAGTTCGAAAATTAATTGACTCGCAATATCTGCGTGCCCAGGAATTATTGTCTACCCATCGGAAAGAATTAAATATTCTGGCACAAACATTATTAGAAAAAGAAGTCATTTTAAAATCCGATGTCGAACGGTTGATTGGTCCAAGACCATTTCAGGAACCAAAAAAACACCTGGATCCGACTGATGCAGAGACAAAGGTAGAAACTGATTCCGAAGCAGCAACATCTGACGCCAATGCTACATTGGAGACGGAAGCTAAAGCGGAAGAATTAGAGTAGAATTATTTATTTCGACTGATTATCATTGCGCGTCTCATCAATTGAGGACCAATAATAATTAACCTTCGTAATGTAGTTCAATTTCATCAGTCAATGCATGTGATTGACAGGTAAGTATATATCCAGCCTCTATTTCGTCATCTTCAAGTGCCAGACAGGTGTCCATTTTAACTTTACCCTTATCTAATTTTGCAACGCAAGAAGAACAAACGCCATTCATGCAGGAATAGGGTGGATCCACTCCGGCATCCATTAATGCATCAAGTAATGTTTTATTTGCCGGAACATCGATTTCGCCATTTTCTCCATGAAGATTCTTATAGGATAGTTTAGTCGCTTGTGACCCTTGTGATTGTGTGTCGGGTTGGTCAGGGTTTGTAAAATACTCTTTGTGTATTTTGAGACCAGGAATTGATTGTGCTTTTAGATATGCCTTGGCGGATGTAATCATTTCCCCCGGGCCACATAGATAAAAATGGTTTTCTATTTTGTGGAGAGGGGACTCTTCCAATACAGCCTGGACTTTACCCCCATCAATTCGACCAATCCAACCTTTCCATTCTTCATATTTTTTACCGAGTAAGCCGAGTAATTTTCCACTGAATTTCCTGTATTGACTTAGCGTAAAAAATAATTTGAATTGTTCACCAAATTGATCTCTTAAAGCATGCAATTCATTTTTAAAAATGATATGCTCTTCTGTTTTATTTCCATACAGCAGTACGAAGCTGCTCATCGGTTCATGTTCGAGCCCATCTTTGAGCAAGCTCATGACTGGCGTGATACCAGAACCAGCTGTAATAAAATAGTGATTTCGACGTTTTGACGAATCAAAATCCATCACAAAATTTCCTTCCGGGATACTAATTTCCAGGGTATCACCCACCTCTGCAGAATCAACGATCCAGGTGGACATTCGACCGCCTTTTACTTTTTTGACATTGATCTTAAGAATATTTTCTTTTGGTGAAGCACAGATTGAATATGAGCGTCTGACTTCTTCATTCGATATTGCTTTTTTTAACGTGATATATTGCCCTGCCCGAAAAACAAATTCTTTTTTTAGCTCTTGCGGTAAATCGAATACCAAACTAACAGCGTCGGGTGTCTCCCTAAATTTTTCGGCAATTCGAAGTGTGTGAAAAGATTGAGACATAGGTAAATTCTCCAGTTCGTAAATTTGAATAATATCAGGGCAAATATACTAACCATGAAGTACCTTCTGGCCTATATCTTACCATTAAGTTGCCTACTGGGTTTGAGCTGGGCCGGGCCATGGGCTTTCCTCACACCTCTATTGGCTTTTGGCCTGATTCCTTGCCTTGAAATGATCTTTCCGGCAGGCGACAAATCTGCCACAACGATGCCCGGAACCATAGAGTTTCTGTATGATCTGCTTGTTTACATGCATCTACCCTTTTTGTATTATTTGCTGATTCGGTTTGGTGCCGGTATTGAAGGCGGACTGTACGAACCGATGGAGTTGATGGGTTTGACCTTTTCAATGGGTATCATTTTAGGTACGTTTGGCATGAATCTGGGGCATGAATTAGGCCATCGACAAGGATGGCTAAACCAGCTGTTTGCCAACTTATTTTGGCTTCCCAACTTGTATATGCACTTTGGAATTGAACATAATCTCTGGCATCATAAATATGTTGCAACTGACGATGATCCCGCTTCGGCACCGGAGGGAATGTCACTTTACAGATTTTGGTGGGTATCGGTTACGGGCAATATTAAGACGGCCTGGAAAGTAGAAAAGATGCGATTGGCCCGATCGGAACAAAGAGGAATCAACAAGGTGATTCTGATTATAGCGATTGAAATTATTTACTTGTCTATCGTGTTTTTCATGTTTGGTTTGAAGGCTCTTAGTCTGGTCGTAGTTGCCGGGATAATCGGATTTCTGTTACTAGAATCCGTTAACTATGTTGAGCATTACGGGTTGCGGCGCCAAAAATTACAAAATGGCCGCTATGAAACTCAAGGACCGGAACATTCATGGAATTCAAATCACCTGCTTGGCCGTATTATTCTTTATGAATTAGTTCGACACCCTGACCATCATTTGCATGCTGCTAAAAAATATCAAACGTTGAAGTCAATCGAGGGTAGTCCTCAATTACCATTCGGTTATCCGGCATGTATCTTGATGGCTTTTATTCCTTCACTTTGGAAAAAAAGAATGGGAAAAGCCTTGTCCGAATTTCATGATTCCCGGATTTAAATCAGAAATAAAAAAGGTGTCGTAAAAGACACCTTTTTAGTAAATAGCTTGAATCTGCATTTATAGAAAACCATATGTTTCGGAATATCGGAGCATTTGTTCGGTAAAGTCGGAAGGGTATTTCACTTTAATATCAGTAATTTCTCCATCATCATTTTTCACTGGTTCTAATTCGGGATTAATAAATCCCCAATATGGAGGAATATTTAGCTTTTCTGATCGTGCCAATACTTCTGTGTGAATCTCCTGATTGACCTGAACACCATAATCTTCAAATAATTTTTCAACAGCGTCATAGTCTCCTTGAGACTTGATTCGCTGAACTTCACGTAATAGTGCTCCAAAATGCTGACGCAATTTATCGTAGTCTTTTATATCAATATAGGTTTTTTTGTCTCGTGTAATCAATTCAACTGAACCGTCACCCAGACCTTTTTCAATTACCCAGCTCGAGACCGTTTGGCGATTTCTCATGTGGGCCTGTTCAACTTTGTTACCCGGTTCAATCCGTCGTAGCTGTAGCATATAGCCATTTTTCAGATACTGATCATATGCGGCTTTTCCAACTTCGAGATTTTCCATCAATCCCATTTCCACCATTTTTGGATTTGTGATAAAGTACAAGGAGACAAGGTCAGCCCGCGCTTCTTCCAAGGGTGAGGCATAATTTTTTAGTGTTTCTTTGGGCGTACCAACTCCAGCTTCCAATTGTCCCGATGCGTGGCCGATAACTTCATGCAGTGCCGTATGAATTTTACCGGCGAGCTTTCCATATTTCGTAGCCCTATCGATTTCTTCGTCATCATGTGAAAACTCGTTTAAGAGACCCGGTCCTGAGGCTTGATTGTAAGCTTCTATAATATTACCGAGGCTAACCGATTTTGAACCATGATCTTTTCTAATCCAATTTGCATTAGGAAGGTTTACGCCAATTGGCGTTGAAGGACTCGCATCTCCGCTCTCTCCAGCAACGGTGACTACATTATATGTAATTCCTTTTACGTTTTTCTTTTTATGGGCATCGAAAATAGCGCTGTTATCTTCAAACCACTGCGCTTGCTCAGACACTTTTTTCATCCTGCTCGATGCTTCGAAATCCTTTATTTGCACGATTGTTTCATACGAACCACGATAGCCGAGTGGGTCATTGTATACTTCGACAAATCCATTGATATAATCAATGTCGCCTTCTGTTGCCTTGACCCATGCAATATTATATTTATCCCAGACCTTTAAATCGCCGGTTTGATAATATTCAATCAAATATTGAAGGGCTTTACCTTGATTTTCGTTTTCAGCATTTTTTATGGCTTCAGTCAGCCATCGTACAACTTGTTGTAAGGCAGAGCCATATTTGCCACCAGTTGAATAAACTTCTTCTACCAACTCGCCGCTCATATTTTTAATGAGTCGACTATTTAAGCCATAAGAAATAGGATTAGTAGCCGTAGTATCAATTTGACGGGCATAGTAATTTTCGACATCCTTCTGCGTGACATTGGGGCCGTAGAAATTAATTGCAGAATTTTTAATTAGGTCTTTTTTAGAATCCTGACTTACTTTTTTATTATCAATTGCCGGATTAAAAATCACTTCAATGATTTCGTCTGATAATGAAGTTCCAGTTTCTTTCAAAGTGCTTTCAAAAAATTCGCGACTAAATTCCGGATCGAATTTATCATTGCTATAATGATGATGAATGCCATTGGAAAACCACAATCGTTTGGCATACGATACCAGACCTGACCAATCATCTGATTCTCGATCACCTTTATATTCCCGTATTATTTTTTCTATAGCCTTACGGATGGGTAAATTATGTCTGTAGTTCTGGTCATACATCATATCGCGCCCGGCGAGACCTGCCTGGGTTAAACAATAGACCAATTTTTTTTGACTGAGCGAGAGCTGATCAAACCCATGGATTTTGTACCGAAGAATGCCCAAATCAGCAACTTGTTCAGTTTGCCAGACAAAATCACCGGTTGTTTTACTTTGATCTGTTGAAGTACCGTTCTTTACTTGGGGATCAGATGTGCAACTGAAAACAAGGACAAAAAATCCTAACAAAAACAAATAATTTTTCATAGTTGAAACGAGATATTTTATTGCTTTACAAAATTCAAAAGGGCGATAAATATAAAAAATATGGATTAAAACGATTGAGGGTGCGTGCTGAAGCGTAAGTATTACAAGTTCACACGAATCATTAAGCCCACACCGAAGGCAATAAGAGCCAAGCCTGAGATTTTTCTCATTCTTAAAATGGTTTTTTCATTCAGTTTTTGTCGAATCTTCCCTGCTAATATAACTTTCAAAGCATCTGTGATGATGATCGTAACCATTAGTCCAATAAAAAAACTACCAACCGCTTCGAAGGTGAATTCCTCATATCCTAACCCGGAACTCACCACACCCATCCAAAAAAAGACAGTGAAAGGATTGACTGTATTGATAAGGAAACCTTTGAACCATAGGTTCAGACCATCCTTTGTTTTTTCTTTTCGTGAACGCGGGACCATTTGTCTATCCACTTGATTGCTTAACACCATGCCTATGCCTATAGCCAATAAAATGACACCGCCAATGACACCGCCATAGAATTCAAAATCAGGAAGCCGAATAACGTTCTCTATATAGGCAAATCCGGTAAAGATTAAGGCGATAAAAATGATATCACTAATCCAGATTCCGGCTCCCACGAGCAGGCCACTGCCGATTCCACGATCCAGACTGGTCTGTACTAAAGCGAATAGTATTGGTCCTACCATCAAGGCTAAAGCAAGTCCCATCAAAACACCCTGACATAATAAATCCATGGAGATTTTCTAAAAAATGTATAATTATTTATTCAATTCGAATCGTTTAAGTTGAACATCCACCCCATTGTATTCTGCATAGGTAAAATGATGCATCCAGTCCCCAAGATTAATATAACGGCTTTTTTTGTTATTTAATGTAATATCCAACGGTAAATGACGATGTCCGAAAATAAAAAAATCTGTATCGGGAAAATCTTTCAACTTCCTGTTGGCGTATTGAACCAGCCATTCTTTATCGTCTCCCAGAAATTCTTCGACTGAGGTTAGGCGTCTACTGCGGCGAGATAAATAATTGGCCATACCAATCCCAAAATTTGGATGTAACCGTGCAAATAACCATTGACAAAGTTTGCTTGCAAATATTTTTTTAATTCTTTTATATCCATTGTCACCGGGTCCCTTTCCATCACCGTGCCCGATAAAGAATTTATGTTCGTTGATCGTAAATTGGATTTGTTGACGGTGTACCGGAATATTCAATTCTGTTGGAAAATAATCGAAGAGCCACATGTCATGATTTCCGGTAAATACCTCGATTTCAATTCCATCATCCCGCAACTCAACGAGTTTGCCCAGGAATCGAACAAAGCCTTTGGGTACGGCATGTTTATATTCAAACCAGAAATCAAACATGTCTCCAACCAGGTATATTTTTTCGGCATTCCCGCGGATTGAATCCAACCATTGGCATAGCAAGATTTCCCGTTGTCTACTGGTTTTAGAAGTGTCTATGCCAAGATGAAAATCAGAGGCAAAATATATACTACCCATAGAAGGTTTTAGTGGATTCAATTATTATATATAGAAACAAATATCAGTGTTGAACTAACTATTATGCCTTTTCCATTACGGTTCCACATTCATTGCACGTTCGTTTTTCCTCAGAATCCATAAATGCATTCATGACAGGTGGAAGCTGGTTGACAATATCACTCATCTCAAATGTGTCTTCATGCAATTTATGATTACAATTTTCACAAAACCACATGAGCTTATCGAGTTCGCCTTCCTTACGGTATCGTTCAAGAACGAGGCCAATTGTATTGGCAGGACGCTGTGGTGAATGTGGAATTCGTGGAGGGAGTAAAAACATCTCACCTTCACGAATTTGAATGTCCTCGCGCTCACCATTATCGCGAATAATCTTAAGCGTAATATCACCTTCAAGTTGATAAAAAAGTTCTTCTCCATCTTCAAAGTGATAATCTTTTCGCCCATTTGGTCCGCCGACGATCATAACAATAAAGTCTTCGTTCTCGAGATAGACCTGTTTGTTCCCTACTGGCGGTTTTAAAAGATGGCGATGATCATCTACCCACTGGTTCAGACTGAAAGGTTTTCTTAAACTCATGATTTCCTATTGATTGACTAAATTGATTTCATTACTATATGATTAAATTTAGGCATTAATCTGAAATCGAATATGAAGAATCTATCACTCTTTCATAAAAACGCCCTGGTTTGTGGCGGAAGTAAGGGAATCGGACGGGCTACAGCGTATGAGCTGGCGGAATTAGGAGCAAATGTACACTTGCTGTCCAGATCAAAAGAAGAAATGGAAGCCGTAGTCAGCGATCTGCCGATATCGGGAAGCCAACATCATAGTTTCATCGTTGCCGATTTGATGGAAACGGAGGCACTGGAAGCCATCATAGGCGGATTGGTAAAAGATCATGCGTATCATATTTTAATCAATAACACCGGTGGTCCACCTAGTGGATTACTTTCAGAAGCGAGCCCGGATGAGCTGAAGCGAGGTTTTGTTATGCACATTATTGCAAGCCAGATCATTGCAAAACATGTCATTCCAGGAATGAAGTCGGCCGCTTATGGCAGAATCATTAACATCATTTCCACATCAGTTAAAGAGCCTATTGCGGGATTAGGCGTGAGTAATACAATTCGGGGTGCTATGGGTAATTGGTCTAAAACCCTGGCTTCAGAATTGGGCAAGTTTGGAATCACAGTCAATAATGTACTCCCGGGATTCACGGCTACAGGCCGTTTGGATTCTATTATTGGTATAAAAATGAAAAAACTGAATAAATCCAGGGAAGAGGTAGAACAACTTATGAAGTCCTTTGTCCCCATGGGTAGATTTGCTGATCCTGCAGAAGTTGCTCAAGTGGTTGCTTTTTTGGCCAGCCCTGCAGCTTCCTTCGTGACCGGTATAAACATGCCTGTAGATGGTGGCCGAACTAAAAGCTTGTAATGATTCTGAGTCGTTTCAGCATGTCCAGGTGGCAATTCTCTGTTGTCAACTATGGATAAATGATAGTACCTAAATCAAATATATTCAAATCACATGTCGATATAGCCAGCCTGGCTCTATTTCGATTCCTTTTTGGAATAGTGATGGTTTGGGAGATCATGCAATTCATCAAAAACGGTTGGGACCGTTTTTATACAATACCGGAAATTCATTTTGCATATTATTTGTTTGATTGGATTAAACCGCCTCCGGATAATGTTCTTACACTACTTCTTATTCTATTAGTCATATCTGCATTTTGCATAGCGATTGGTTTTCTTTATCGACTGTTCTCAATAACTTTTTTTCTAGGGTTTGCCTGGCTTTTTTATATGGATCAAAGTTTCTATCAAAATCATTTTTATTTTATTCTTTTGCTTAGTTTTTTGTTTATGTTTTTGCCTATGGGCAAATACTGGTCATTAGACAGCTTGTTCAAGGTTGTAAAAAAGAAGTCAAGAATTCCTGCTATATTTCTTTGGATCCTGATCTTTCAATTTGGAGTCGTCTATTTTTATGGAGGAATTGCTAAATTATTTGCTACAGATTGGCTGGACGGAGAACCAATAAGAATGTGGCTGAGCGTAAAAAAAGATTTTCCAGTCATTGGTCACTTTGTGACCAATGACTGGATGGTAATGATTTTCGTTTGGACCGGACTATTACTGGACCTTTTTATTGTACCGTTGCTACTGTGGAAAAAGACCAGAAGGATGGCTTTCCTGGCAGGTTTGTTTTTTGCTGTCATGAACGCTAATTTGTTTCATATAGGTACGTTTCCATACATTATGTTGGCGGGCATGGTCTTGTTTTTTGATCCGGCGTGGCCGCGAAATTTATGGTTGAAGATCAATTCGAAAAAGGTAAAACGAATAAAATACACAACTTCAACCAATCCAAAATATCCATTGCTTTGGATCGCCGGAATAGCGTTATATGTCAGTTTTCAACTTCTATTCCCATTGCGTCATTTTTTTATTGAAGGCAATGCTGACTGGACTTATGAAGGACATATGTTTTCATGGCGAATGAAATTAAATGATAAGCAGGCAGATGAAGTATACTTCTTTGCACACGATAAATCAGGGCAGACTCATCATTTACGCCTAGAAAATTATATAATTCTGGAGCAATATCGGAAGTTGAAATTGCGCCCTGATATGATGATACAAATGGCAGATTTTCTTGAAGAGAAAATATTGGAATCCGGGATGGAAAACTTCTCAATAACAGCTACAACAAATGTTTCATGGAACGGTAGGCCTGCACGACCACTTCTCGATCCTAATACTAATCTTCTAAATCAAAAGAAGAGCTTATTGCGGCATTTACCTATGTTGACAGAATGAGATTGGGTACGCAGCATGATGCATGAAATGTATTTTGTATTTTTTAATTTCTCTATTCTTTCACATTCTTTAATTGAGCTCCTAATTTTAACATGAGCCGATACTATTTGAAGTCAAAAAATATTAATAGGCGTATACCATCGCCTTAGTATCTATTATTTCTCCATCAATAACAAGACTATAATAATATGTTCCCGGTTGGTAATGATGATAATTGTAGTCATAAACGACTTCATTCAATCCGGAGGTTAAATTAAGTGGAATGTTCGTGATTTGTCTGCCGTTTGAATCTGTAAATGATAGATGAGCCTCCTTGTAAGATATTGGCTGGCTCACGTGTATCCCTATAATTGTTGCTTCATCAAAGGGGTTCGGACGGTTTTGAATCAACTGGATCGGTAATTTATCCTCGTGAACATCGAAAAGTCCGGATTCGAAAGAACCCCATTTTTCATTTGACATTAAACTTTCGATTCCATTCGAATCTACACTTGTTACTGAAACGGCATAGAAGACATCTGCCGGTAAACCATAAATTGTATCATTGGTAGTATGAATCGTAATTAATGTATCCCAATCATTCGAATCAAATTCACGGATGGCTACCCTGTAGTTTCCATAATCAAAGTTGTCTTCAAACTGAATAACAAATCCATCTAAAATATCATCAATTACCAAATTAAAAGGTGGGTTAGGAGCAACGGCAAGAGAAGTAAGTCCCGTTCCATTGATCATGGCATTACGAGATAAGTAATTGAAGTCAACGAAAAAACTATCCAGGATATCGTCATCATTTGTGTCCACACCTAAAATGTCGCGTTGTGAATGTTGCCTGTCATGATAATCCGGTGCTCCCGGATTGGCATGGCCATGTTCATTGGCTGAAGTGAATCGGATAGCAGCATATCCATCTTCACGAAATGGTATATGATCTCCTCCACGACCGGTTCTGTCTTCTGGCGTCATAATGTTGATCACGGGTTTTACCGACATATGAGGTCGCGTCATTTCTTGATATTGTAATTTGACATAACGAGCAAGTTGCTTATTCCTCGAATTAATCGTGCCTGAAGAAAAAATTCTGACATTTATACTGTCGATATCATTTAATCCGGGACACCCGGGTGGTGAGGCTGTTTCACCACAGATTACACCACCAATCACATCGTTATTTAATACTGCCTTTATCTTCATGCCGGTATCCTTGGCATACTGAGAAAATGCATTGGCTCCCAAAAGCCCTTGTTCCTCTCCTGTTGTGAGCATAAATACAATGGTGCGATCAAATGTGAATTGGCTGAGGACCCGCGCTAACTCCAGCACCAGGGCACATCCGCTGCCATTGTCTTCCATTCCTTCGGCTTTGCAGGTAATATCACAACCATCTTCACATCGACTGTCAAGATGAGCTTCCACAATTACGACTTCATCAAAATGTAATCCTGAGCCGGGTAAAACGGCGATCACATTTTTATGCCGATCCATTCCACATGACGATTGATCAAATTGCAGATAAGAGGGAATTAATCTTCCTTCATTGACGGCACTATATTTTTCAAATTGTGAAAACGACCATCGTTGTGCGGCACCAATTCCAAACACATCGCTGATCGTGTCTGATCCCGTATTTCGATTTTCGAAGGTACTTAGAGACAAAAGATATGAAAACAATGAGTCGGGATTTATTTGTTTCGATAATATTGAATCGATGCGATATGAATTAGATATCGGATTTTGAGAACTATAGTCAGCCGGATTAAAATTGCCGGCTAATATATCAGCGACTTCCTGGTGCACGATCTTTATATTGGTTTGCGAGAAGGAAAAGGTAATGATAGAAAAGATAAGGATGAGAGTAAAATTAATCTTCATGAGGAATTGATTTAGCTTCTACCAAAAATACGCAGACTTATGCAATAAAGCACAGTTCAGGATTTGGTAAAAAAAAGTAGCGTCTTCCGGGGGACGGATGACGCTACTTGAACAATTACCCTATGACAAGATGCCGATGAAACCACCGACAAATCAATACTGATGAATTTTCATCATTGGGTATATAACGTAACAATTGTTGGCATAGGTATACAAATCAAAATTTTTATTCATATAAGAGCTAAATGTCAGACTATGCCGTCAATGCTATAGTACAATGTACTCTGTTTATCTTTGAGCGATGTTTCAGGAATATGATGTCATAGTAGTAGGTGCAGGGCATGCAGGATGTGAAGCCGCAGTAGCTGCAGCTAACATAGGAAGTCGTGTGTTGTTAGTGACCATGAACATGCAGACCATTGCCCAAATGTCATGTAATCCTGCAATGGGAGGTGTGGCCAAAGGTCAGATCGTGCGTGAGATTGATGCACTTTGTGGCTATTCGGGTATTGTGACCGATCATACCATGATTCAGTTTCGCATGTTGAATCGCTCCAAAGGCCCTGCTATGTGGAGCCCGCGGGCACAATCCGACAGGATGTTATTTGCCGCTAAGTGGCGCGAAATATTGGAGAAAAATCAAAAAATTGACTTTTGGCAGGAAATGGTCACAGGTCTGATCGTCGAGGGGGGTGAAGTAAAAGGTGTCCGCACAGGCCTTGGTCTACAAATAAAATCCAAAGCCGTTGTCCTCACGAATGGCACCTTCCTAAACGGGTTGATACACATCGGAGAGAAGCAATTTGGAGGTGGACGTGCAGGTGAACGCGCAGCAACAGGCATCACGGAGCAACTAGTAGAATTGGGATTTGAATCAGGAAGAATGAAAACCGGCACTCCACCACGAGTGGACGGACGCAGCCTTGATTGGGATGAAATGGAGGAACAAGCAGGCGATAAGGAGGCTGGCAAATTTTCCTATTCAGATACCCCAAAATTGACGAAACAAAGACCTTGTCATATTACATATACGAATCCGAAAGTGCACGAAATATTGAAAACAGGATTCGATCAATCGCCGATGTTTAATGGCCGGATTCGTGGGATGGGACCACGATATTGCCCGTCAATCGAGGATAAAATCGACCGATTTGCCGAGCGGGACCGCCATCAATTATTTGTAGAACCGGAAGGATGGGATACAGTTGAAGTTTATGTAAATGGGTTTTCGTCTTCATTGTCGGAGGAAATTCAATATAGTGCGATGAAGAAAATTCCGGGGTTCAAAAATGTAAAAATGTTTCGACCCGGATATGCGATTGAATATGATTTTTTTCAGCCGACACAACTAAAACCAAATCTTGAGACACGCTTGATTCGCAATTTATTTTTCGCCGGACAGATTAATGGAACGACGGGTTATGAGGAGGCCGCCAGTCAGGGTTTAATGGCGGGTATTAATGCACATTTAGCAATTCGCGAAGAAGAACCTTTTATTTTAAAACGCTCAGAGGCATATATCGGGGTACTGATAGACGACCTGGTAAATAAAGGGACAAAAGAGCCATATCGCATGTTTACTTCTCGAGCAGAATTCCGAATTCTTCTGCGACAAGACAACGCTGATAGTCGATTGACGCCTATGGCGGATAAATTAGGTTTGGATGGCGTAGGCAAACGGATGGAAGTATTGAAAGATAAAACAGCTGAAATTGAGTTAATCGAAAAGTACATTCACCAAAAAGGTATTGAGCCCGAAAAAATTAATCCCTATTTGAGAGAAAAAGGAAGTTCGGAATTAAAACAAAAAATAAAACTTAGTCGTATTCTGTCTCGTCCTCACATTGCGTTAAAAGAGATATGTCAATTTATTCCTGAGGTAGAAAGTGACTTAATGAATTTTCACAAAGAGAATCTGATCCAGGCTGAGGTCAACATCAAGTATGCCGGATATATTGGAAAAGAACAGGAAATGGTCAATAAAATGAATCGCCTGGAATCGCTTAAGATACATTCAGGAATTAAGTATTCTGAAATTAATGCACTTTCCTCTGAGGCACGCGAAAAACTGTCTGCATTGATGCCTATGACGATTGGTCAAGCCAGCAGAATTAGTGGTGTGTCCCCGGCTGACATTTCGGTGTTGCTGGTCCATATGGGGCGATAAGCTGACCTAAGCCATCAGATCACTCGTCACACCATCCGCCCAAATTTTACCTAAACGCGTCAATGTGATTTGTCCGTTCTCGTCTATAACCATTTCTTTTTCTAACGGTGATTTAAGCGATTGATCAAAATGAGCACCAAATTCAGGAAAGCTAGCAAAAATCTCCTTTCTAAATATGCCCTCAATCGTTCGCAGGCGTGTCAATATATGTTCGTTGTATTTGTCACGTGCTGATAATACTTCAACCACTTCAGGTATTTCTCCTTCTTCAATGCGCTCCATGTAACGCTTATTTACCACGGTATTCCAACTCCTTTTATTCCCAATAAATGAATGTGCTGACGGTCCGAGACCCAGGTAAGCCTCTCCTTGCCAGTAGGATGAATTGTGTCGGGACCGGTATCCCGGTTTTGCATAGTTCGATATTTCGTAGGCCTCGTATCCATTTGCATCCATTTGATCTAAGAGTAAATAAAATTGTTCAACCGCATATTCATCTGAAGGCGCCAGTGATTCACCTTTAGAAATCAGGGCCGCTAGCGGAGTCTTTGCCTCCACGGTTAATTGGTAGCAACTAAGGTGGGGTATATCATATGAACAAAGTCTGGAAATATTTTCTACCCAATTTGAATGGGTGAGAGTTGGCAGGCCATAAATCAAGTCAGCCGTGATGTTATTGATTCCGGTTTCAAGACACATTTCCAAGGCCCGGATTGCTTCAGTGGAATTGTGAGCACGATTCATATAGCTTAAGTCTTTTTCAAAAAAAGATTGAATTCCAAGACTCAACCGGTTTATCGGCGAATTCCTAATCATCTGTACAAAGCTCTTGTCTACATCGTCCGGATTTACTTCTAACGTTATTTCCAGGTCTGAAGAGAGGTCAAAATACTGGCTAAGTTTTTCATAAATTGAATTAACTTCCTCATCCGATAGTAGTGATGGTGTGCCACCACCAAAATATATAGAAGAGACTTGGTCAGATAGTGAACCGGCTTTTAATTCAATTTCTCGATTGATAGCCTGCATCATTCTTGGTTTGTAGGATAGAGAAGTTGAAAAATGAAAGTTGCAATAATGACAGGCTTGTTTGCAAAAAGGGATATGTATATAAATTCCGGACATTAATTTTTTAATATCAATAAAGATTTCGACTTGTAGAATTATATGTGTGCTGACTTATTATTTTATAAGTACACACATGATCAAAGACTACTAGAGAACACGCAACATAGTCAATCCGTCACGAATAGGAAGCATAACCTGAGCACATCTGGTATCTGCCGCAACTTTTTCATTAAACAACTGTAGTGCGCGCGTGTCGACATCCACTGCTTTAGAAAGGACCTTGCCACTCCACAATACGTTGTCTACAAGTATGATGCCTCCCGGTTTCATTTTATTCAATAGAATTTCATAATGAAGATCGTATTCTATTTTACCGGCATCCAAAAAAGCGAGGTCGGGTTCCAGATCCAAATCTGGAAGGAGGTCTTCCGCTGCGCCTAAATATAGTTTGATTTGACCCCGGTAGGGTGATTGATTAAAATATTCATTGATTATAGGTTCTAATTCATCGTTTATTTCAAACGTATGTAGCTTTCCTGTTTCAGCAAGTCCTTCTGCCAGACACAAGGAGCTATAGCCCGTAAATGTGCCAACCTCAACAATACAGGTAGGTCGAAGCATGTGCGATATAAAACTCAAAAACCGACCCATTAATTTTCCCGAAAGCATTTGTGGTGCAATTGTTCGAATATGTGTCGTGCGTTCGAGTTCGTTTAAATAATCCGGGACATGATTGCTTTGTCGAATACAATATTTTTCAAGATCAGCTGATATAAAATTCATAAGGAATAATTATTATAATTTATAGTACAGGCCATTAAATCACTTACTCGAACGCAGATGTCCTTATGGCGCACTTTCACGTTTCTTTAATTTTTTGGACAATATAGGGTAACCAATTACCGCTAATAGAATAATCGCTGCACCAAAATAAAACCGGGCATTTAAATCGTTGTGTTGTCCCAAAAGTATTGCAGCTAGAATGATACCGTATAAGGGTTCCAAATTAATCGTCAAGGCGGTCGTGTAGGCGGTCAGGTGACGCAGCGCACGTAATGCCAGCAAGTAGGCAATATTCGTACAAATAATCGCCAGAATAATAAGATAAACCCAGTCCAGTTTTGAGGGTAAGAATTGGATTTCAGAGCTTGAGGTGAATATAAATGGCAGACATACAGTCAATAGTGCTGTGGCTGCTACCATTTCTATCAATGTAATCGATATAGGATCCTGATCCCCCATCCAGCGTTTGTTTAAAGCACCAAAAGATGCGGCCAGAACTGCTGATGAGATACCTAAAACGATTCCCCATATATACTGGTTGCCGGTTGAGTCTACAATTAAAATCATACCGGGTAGTATTGCGAGTCCAAGACCTAATTGTAGGCTGCTGACCTTTTGTTTCATAACAGCAGGTTCAATTAACGCCGTAAAAAAAGTAGTTGTCGCAAGGCATACTAAAGTAATCGATGCGTTCGACGCTTTTATAGCGGCATAGAAGGTAAGCCAATGCAGGGCGACCAACATTCCAATTCCAAAATAAATCCGAATCAACCGTGTCGAAATAGCACGTATGCGACCTATCAATGAAGGAATGAAGAAAAAGAAAATCGATGCTAGAATAACACGCCACCAGGTAAGAACTAAAGGGTGCAACTGAATAACCTCTCCCAAAATGGCTGTGAAACCAAAAAGGAACACAGCGACGTGCAATTCAATAAATGATTTACGTTTTGGTGTCATTGGACAGCAAAGATGATCCAAGTTTGGTAATTAACAAATCATGAAGAAAACCGTCTTTAAAACGAATTGTTGAATTTGTATGGTGTTGGTTTTATTCATTTATAGCAAGAGTCTTATCTTTGTACCAAGAAACATTTTCTATGATTGGTCATTTTTCACAAACGGATGAGCTCTTTCAGGAAGACATCGTCATGGATGCTGCACTGGATACTGTCAGTCAGATTGTTGTATATAACGATGACTTCAATACGTTTCAATGGGTGATTGAGTGTTTTGTTGACGTA
The DNA here is from genome assembly GCA_965249735.1 of Saprospiraceae bacterium. Taxonomy (GTDB): domain Bacteria; phylum Bacteroidota; class Bacteroidia; order Chitinophagales; family Saprospiraceae; genus JANQSS01. The sequence continues at coordinate 416,913 of CBDFMS010000025.1, forward strand.
CTGAAACACTCAAGTCAGCAAGCGGAACAACTTTCAATCCTCATTCATTACAAAGGGAAAGCTGCCGTTAAGCAAGCGCCTCTCGATGAGCTGACGCCATTGAAAAATGCATTGGTGGAACGCGGTCTTTCTGCCGTCATCGAGCATTTGGTCGAATAGGTCAATGCCCGTTTATCTCCTACCGGAAAATTTGGTTGTTTTTCCTCACCCACTATTAGCAGAGGACAATGGAATGTTGGCCGTAGGCGGTGAACTGACTCCAGAGCGATTAAAGCTTGCCTATCATTTCGGGATATTTCCATGGTTCAATCCCGGTGAGCCGGTTCAATGGTTCTTTCCAAATCCCAGATCTGTGATTTATCCGGATGAAATTCGAGTAGCTAAAAGCATGCGCACATACTTTAATAATGAAATCTATCGATGGACAATTAATGAGCGATTTGAAGAGGTAATGCGTCATTGCCAAAAAGTAGATAAAAGAGTTGAAGAAGGAACCTGGATAGGCGATGAGGTCGTAGAAGCATTTACGTCATTACACGAACAAGGATTAGCCCATTCGATAGAAGTGTGGTATAAAGATGAGCTTGTCGGAGGGTTTTATGGGGTGTGGTTGGGTAAGGTGTTTTTTGGAGAGTCCATGTTTAGTTTAAAAAACAATGCATCCAAATTCGGATTGATTAGTTTTATAAAACATTATCATTCATTGAATAAATTAAAACTGATAGACTGTCAAATCGAAAATGACCATTTAAGCACTCTTGGTGCAAGAAATATAGATGGCGAAGATTTTCTTAATTTATTAAAGGAATTAGCCTGGAGGGTGTGATGATGATTTTGGTAGATGCTATTTCGTTAAATAATCAATTATTGCAACACGGATATCATAGCGTGGATCATCGGCATTTTTAGGTTTGTCAACCGAGACGACATCTGGATTATCAGCTGTTAGAAAATGAATATCATAGCCCTTCATTAAAAAATCACTAATGGCAATATTGTAAACCTTGTCATCTTCAATAGGAGCCCCTACAATCTTCCATGTATTATCACTATAACTTAGTTGGGTGACCTGCAAGAACGCACCACCACCAGCACTTTTCTTGCCATAATCAAGGACTTCTTTGAGTAAATTACCTTTTAATTCAACGTCTAAAATTGAACCCCCAAAAGGTAAAATACGAAAAATGTCAATTCCGGTAATTTCTCCTTGCAGTTGGTCATCTAGTCGAATTGAACCGCTGTTTACAATGGCAGCTATAGCCCCTTTTTGAGATGCCGCTAACATTGCCGAGGTGATCAGTGTCCCCAGATTACTCTGTCTGTGACGAATCGTGCTCTCTCTGGCATCTAATGCTTCTTTGGCATCATATACAACTTTGTATGGCTCTGAAACCACCGTGCCAATATTTTCTTCTAATATTTTATTCCATTTGGAGATTACGACGTCAACCTTCGGGTCTTTTTCAATTTGATCATTAATGTCTATTAAGGTAGATTCAATGTCCAAGTGGTCTCGATTTTTATCATAGCGCAAAAGATGAAAATAAACTGTCTTCGCATTGGCGTCGGCTTTTGTGATACGGACATCACCAACCTGATGCAGCATGTGATCGTGTTCATGTCCTCCCATGATTAAATCGATGGTTCCTTCTTCCCGGGCTAATGCCATATCCTGATCAATGGCCAGATGTGTCAGACCAATCAATATATCGGTATCTTTTTTTAATTCGTTGATGGCGACATGTGCACAGCTATCTTCATCAAAATATTGAACAAAGTCCTTTGGATTGGAATTAATTGTAGCTGAAAAAATACCAAGAGTAGCTGTCGTGCCGTCGGCATCAGTAAAACTGCGCTTGTGCGTTCTTTGGAAAAACTGCTTACTGCCGTTTGCGTTTTTATAAAATGGGTATACAATATTACCGCAGGTTTGACCAATATTTGTTGCAATCCAGTCGAAATTTGATTCGTCCAAACGCTTTTGTAAATCGTCCATATTTAAATCGAATTCGTGATTTCCAAAAGCGACTAAATCGAGATCCATGGCATTTAAAGTCTCAACCATCTGTCGCCCTCGAATGCGTTCTCCTTCAAATTTCATTGTATTAATAAGTGAAGGATTTAAAAAATCACCCGCCAACATGAGCATCGCATGAGGATGTTTTTCTTTTAATTTGTTATAATAAGCCGAAACGCGAGCAAGATTTCCTTGCGTTCCACCATTGACTCCACTAATTTCATAGACATCATTCATTTGAACAATGACTATTTCAATTTTACCATCATCCGTATTAAGTACCTTGGTTGTCTTATGTGTACATGCAGAAAGTAATGCAATAGCAAAGAGTACAATCGTTAGATGCCTCAACGTTTTATGTGATTTTATGGATATCATTCTGTAATTTGTTTTGTAGTAACAAGATAGCACGAAAAACAGAATACAGCAAACCTTGGATGTTTTGATGAACGCTGATATGGACATGTTGATCAATCTTTTCCTAGAATTGTAATTTTTAATCGGTTGAATGAAGTGAAATTTGTAAATGAATCACTATATTTTATCTATTTGAATTAAGTGCCTATGTATCGAATACAAATATTGATCATCTGTTTTTTTCTATGGCAATGTGGAGATCGGACCAATGGTAATGGTATTTCAGATTTGAATGAAATTTTTAGTGAAATTGAATCTTTCGAGAACGACTGGAATCCCTTCTATCAGGTGTTCAATGATGAACATCCTGATTCATTGCGAATCAATACTTGGGAGCAAATCAAGGAAAAAGAAGAGATATTGAACAATTTCTTGATTCAATTGGATAAGCATGCTGACGCAAGCCTGGACCGACAAGATCAAATTAGTAAATCGGTCATGCGATTAAAGTTGAGAAATGAAATAAGCGGTATAGAATTTGGACGGGTGTTGATTCCATTTAATGCAGAAGGGGGTTTCTATACCGATATCTTATTTGCCTTATCGAAATTGCCCTTTAATTCCTACGAGGACTATAAGGCGTATTTGGCCTGGCTTCCTGACTATGCTAAATATCTCAATGCAAATCAATCACTCATGGAGCGGGGAATCAGTGAAGGTATTGTGGCTCCAAAGGTTATCGTGAATAACATGATCACCATGCTCAAACAATACACTTCATCGGCATTCACGGAAAATCCATTGGCCGCCCCATTTCATCAACTCCCCAGTTCTATTCCTGCCGACCAAAAAGAGGAATTATTTGACCTTGCAGACGACATTTTTACAAATCATATAATCAAGGCGTACAAGGAGCTTTTGGTCTTTATAGAGTCGACGTATTATCCAAGTGCAAAATCCGAAGTAGGAATTAGTCATGTAGCCAATGGGAGAAAATTATACGAAGATCGGGTCAACTACTATTCGACATTAAATATGTCCCCTGATTCGGTATATAGGTTAGGCCTAAATGAAGTTTCGCGAATCCGTGATCTAATGAATGGGATAATTGAACAGATTAAATTTCAAGGGAGTTATGCAGAGTTTTTACATTATTTACGCACTGACAGCCAATTTTATCCTCAATCTGCACAAGAGTTATTAAATTATGCGGCCTGGCTATCAAAAAAAGCGGAAGGCCAGTTGCCAAGGTTTTTTTCGAATTTGTATTCTTTGCCATTTACTGTTGAGGCGGTACCGGATGAGATAGCGCCAACCTACACGGCCGGAAGATATGTAAATGGGAATGCCAATCTCGATGAGGCGGGAATATATTGGGTCAATACGTACAAGTTGGAAAGTCGTACGCTATATACGTTGCCCGCACTCACGCTTCATGAGGCGGTACCGGGCCATCACCTGCAATTAATGATAGCGGCTGAGTTGGAGGACATCCCTGACTTCAGAAATTCTTACTACATATCTGCTTATGGAGAGGGATGGGCGCTTTATGGCGAATATTTAGGCGAAGAAATGGGCATGTATGAAACCCCCTATAATCTATTTGGTCGATACACATATGAAATGTGGCGGGCCTGTCGATTAGTAGTGGATGTAGGATTGCACTATAAAAATTGGACACGTCAAGAAGCATTGGATTATATGACTGAAAATACGGCCTTATCAATGCATGAAATCACCACAGAAATTGACCGGTATATTGGGTGGCCAGGACAAGCATTGAGTTACAAAATAGGAGAAATAACTATTAAAAATTTAAGGGTAAAAGCTGAAAAAACACTTGAAGATAAATTTTCAATAAAGGATTTTCACGAAGTTATCTTACGTAATGGATCTATACCCTTAACCGAATTGATTAAGGAAGTAGATCGTTGGATAGATGAAATAAAATAATGATTCCGGGCTGAATCCTAAATCGACAAGAACTGGAGATTAGTCTATCTCCTTCTGGAAAGAGGAATTTTGGGAGTGACGCAATTCTTAAAGTTTTTCGCACATCGTGTGCAGCGATTGCCTGAATAAATTATTTATTTCTAAAAATAAAGATGAGTTGCTTTTATTAGTAATTTTCCGTCCATCAATATCTGAAATTGGGGTCAATTCCCCCATTGTTCCTGAACAAAATACCTGGTCGGCGTTGTATAGCTCTGTGAGTGATATATTCTTTTCTTGCAAGACTATATTGTTGTTGGTGCAAAGGGTCATAATTAACTTGCGCGTGATGCCGGGCAAACAATTGGTTGCAAATGGGGTATACAGTTGGCCATTTTTTATCATGTATATATTGGTTCCATTTAGTTCGGATGCAAATCCTCCTTCATCAAGCATCAGCGCGGCGTCAACACCTGCAACATTTGATTGAATTTTGGCAAGAATATTATTCAACAAATTGTTATGGTGGATTTTCGAATCCAGAAATTGTGGACTATTTCGGCGCTGTGAGGCTGTTATAATGCTGATGCCGACTTGATTGTCATAAACAGGGACTTTATATTCAGGAACAATAATCAGTGTCGTTCCTGATTGATTCAATCTGGGATCCATTCCGGAAGTGATTTTTACACCACGGGTCAAAGTCAGTCTGATATGCACACCTTCGGTCATACTATTTTCGTCAAGCGTGTTTTTCAATGCTTCTCGTATGAAGTCTGCAGAAGGAACATTTGTGAATGCCAGGGCATGAGCACTCTCCTCAAGTCGATTAAGATGGTCGCTCAAGCATATAATGCCTTCTCGGTAAAGCCGCAGACCTTCCCAAACAGCATCACCACCTTGTACTACACTGTCAAAAACAGATATTGCACCACTGTCTCGATGATGTAAAATTCCATTCACATATACTTTAATGTCTTTATTTCGAGGGTCAAATTCTTGTAACATAGGATGAATATCTAAATTATTTAATTGGTGTTTTAAGTCGACATAATCCTACCGAGTTCATATTGCTGTAGGATTTTATGGAAGAAGTTCTTGAAATATTTTTAATTCTTCAAATGAATTGATTTTGCGAAGAGTTTATCATAATACGATATTGATGTTTCATAGAGCTCCTTGTATTGTTCCGGAATGTGATATTCGCTTTCGGTGTATGGACTAAAACCATTGGATTTATGAGTGCTTGAGTACCAATATTTGGCCCAGCTTCCATCAATATCTTTTGGCCCCACAGGCCAGGATAACATCGAGGGTTGAAAAGAAATACCGATTGCTTCACATAAATTTTGGAGGACTGTGGTAGGAGATTTTAATAGTTCTATAGAATCAATGACTATATTTTTACTTCCCAGTTGTTTTAGTTTCTGATAGTAATTCCATTGTGCGCCCATCCCTATATCCAATAGTTGAAGATTATCAATAATTTTTGAAATTGACATGATGATGCGACCGGGATCCCGAATTAAAAATACGTTCGTAAATGGAACAAACTTTTGCAGTGGCAGATCGAGCATGTGATGTCCCATGTTCTTGATGAATAGATGGTCTGTACTTTTTGCTTTTTCATTGAGATTCTCAAGCACGATATAGGGATCCGCGGGCATTTCATCAAGTACAGCTTGCCTTCCAGGATGTTCTTTCCCTGTTAGCTTCAGATAGTGAGCATAAAAAGGTTCATCAACAGAGACCGTGTCTGAACGACTGTGAAAGGCATACATAAGACTTGTTGAAATTGTACGCGGACTTGCAATTACATGTATGAACATTTATAAATTATTTTGAATTCTTGAGGGCGCCTTATATGGCATCATCTGATTTATTAATTGGATTAACCGTAAAGCTCGTATTTAATTTGTTTTGGAGGACTGGCGACTTTAGAAAAAAGATTGACCATAGCTTCATCGATCATGGAAGACCACCCGCATATTAAAAATTGAATGTCTTCATTTTTAATCGGATATGCGTTTTGATATACATTGTGCACATATCCCTGATGTCCCGACCATTCTTGTTCTCTACTCAATACTAAATCAAGCTGAATATTATCATATGTATTCGCATATTCTTCTAATTCATTACGGTATAAAATATCCTGAATATATCTCGTACCATAGATGAGGTGGATGCCTTCAAACGGGATCTTATTTTGTATTAATTGCCTGATCATACTGACAAAAGGAACGACCCCTGTCCCCGTGGCAATCATGACTATTTGTTGCTCGAGATTTTCAGGTAGGATGAATGCTCCTTCGGGTCCTTTAAATTTTATCGAGTCACCTATTGACAACTGTTCGAAAAAGTATGTACTGGCCAACCCGTTTTCGAAATGTCCGATTCCAAAATCTAAAATATTTTCATCATTGGGAATATTTGCTATTGAGTAAGACCGCCAACGTTGTAATCGTTTATCGCCAAGTGGCAAGTCCATGGTAATGAATTGCCCTCCTTCAAACTGAAAGACCTCCTCATCATCAACCTTCATTGAGAAAGTCATTTTACTATTTGAAATGTGCTGTATATCGGTAACAATACCCTGGTACCACTTTGCTCTCATGTATGGAAATTATAGTAAAAATTGAAATGGAATCCGGAATCTGAATGAATTTTACTTAACCAGCCATCATCTCATCCCAGGTCATAACAACAGGATGGCCTTTTTGATTAAAGTAGGCCGTTGTTTCTTCCGGACTTCGCTTGCTCGTGGCCAGGACAAAGTCTCCGCCCCAGGTTCCAAGTGATTTAATCGCACCCCAATAGTCCGGGAACCGTTCGGTCTTGATCTTTGGTAGATCAAGAATTTCACTCAAAATTGATTCATGATTATTGATCAGTTCATCTGTTTGACCGATATCATGCACATGAGTCATCTCTTCACTAATCGAACTGACGTCATCGATCAACCGTGTCTCAACTCGCGATGAACGTGAGCGATAATATTCTACACCCTTAAGTGTATCTTGTTTTTGACCGGTATAAATAAAATATAATTTGTCGCGAATTTCTTTTGGAATCGCAGCCTTCCCGATTACCGGCATATTATCTGTCAAATGATAAAAAATAGGTCCACCTGCATTAGCACAAGCGATGTCATATCCCGATCCTCCAAATGTTCGGTTGTATAATTCAAATGGATCGACATCAGCCCATTGCGCCATACAATATACCAGAGTAGAACTTGATCCTAATCCCCAGTCGAGGGGAAATTCACAAGTCGTTTCAATTTTAAGACCGTTCCATTTACTTAGGAAGTCAGAATTAAGACGAACAGATTCTGTTAGAATTTGGGTGAGCCGGTTTCCGACGGAAGGATTGGATGTTTTCTCACAGGAAAAGTCAAAAAGTGAAATAACTGCTGAAAACCATTCTTCACCATTCGGGTCGAAGCTTTTCCATTTAATTTCTGATCCACGTCCTTTCACGACTGTCATTTTCTGACCAGTCAGGGTAGGGCAGGCCAGCGCATGAGCTCCGTCAAGCACCAGGTATTCACCTGTCAATAGCAATTTTCCTTTAGCGTAAAATGTTTCGATAGCACCCAAATTAAGAAGCTACAATATTATGAGATTTTATTCAGATTTTTTCGCTTTGCAGATAAAAAATCTCGCACCGCCGCAAAAGATACGATTTGATTCTCGAAAAACATCTGAGCGGCCTGACTTTCTTCCTGACTCGCGTCCATCGAATGTAATATATTTCGAAGATGCAATTTCATGTGACCATATTGTATGCCTGTGGTAATGAGCGATTTAACCGCCGCAAAATTCTGGGCCAATCCTGTGGAAGCAATGATTCCCATTAATTCAGCCGCACTGGGATTGCCCAATAACTCCAAGGACCGTCTGGCTATCGGATGTAAAATTGTTAGCCCACCTACCGTTCCAACAGGTAAAGGAATTTCTAGCCAAAATGAAAAAATTCCATTTTCAAGACTACAATCTGACAAACCGCGATAGACACCATCGCGGGCAGCATGCGTATGTCCACATGCTTCTATCGCTCGAAAATCATTTCCGGTTGCCAAAACAACAGCATCAATTCCATTAAATATTCCCTTATTATGTGTTGTTGCCCGGTACGGATCAATACGAGCAATTTTGACTGCTCGACAAAAACGGTCGGCAAACATTTCTGAATTCATTCCTTTTGAAAACACACCCAGATCAGCAATCGGACATGAAACTTTGGCCACGGCCAGGCACTCCGGAGCATAATTAGACAAGATGCTCATGATGATTTCACAATCATAATTATGCTCAACAAATGGAGGATACGTAAGTAGCCAACCATCCAGTGTGATCGCAAATTGCTCCAGCACAGAATTAATGAAATTTGCTCCCATGGAATCACAGGTATCAAATTTTACATTGAGTTGATAATAGTCTTTAGTATGCGGGTCGGGTGATTTTAGTTCGATTGAAATTATTCCACCACCACGTTCCTCCATATTTTTTGTAAGATCCTTCGTATCCTCAATTAATTTTTTTTTCAATTCGTGAAAATGCTTGTGCAGTTCTTCTGATAACCCATCCCAGTAAAAATGCACCTGGCCGGTTTTAATCATGTTTTTGACTTCAACATGAAATCCTCCGCGTTGCATCCAAAATTTGGCGGCACTGGCTGCCGCAGCGACCACAGAACTTTCTTCTATGACCATTGGAACGGCGTAGGTTTTACCATTGATCACAAAATTAGGAGCGATACCATAAGGCAATGGAAAATTGCTAATCGTGTTTTCGCTAAATCCATCGAAGAGCCGCTGTTGGTCTTCATTCTCTAGCCAATAGCTTTTAAGTTCCTTCATGACTGTATCGGGGTCCTTGAAAAATTTTTCAACAACCCATCTTATCTTTCCAAGTTTAGATAATTTCGAAAAGCCTGTTATAGTTTTATTATCGTCCAATTGAATGTTTCGTTCTGCTGTGAATCGATTTATATTTTATTTCTTTCGAACATGTAAATAGGCATTGGCCATCATAAGACCATCCATTTGCGATTGAAAGTACTCAGCTAAATCATCATATCCTGTCAATGCAGGTTTTAAGAATGCAGAGGCCTGACCGTATATTGAATTTCCTGCACATTTCTCCATTAAATAATATCCCTGTAAATAATTTGTTACACCACCTGAAATAATAAATTCTTTGCATCGGACGTCCGAATCGTTAAGATTATTATTTACAAATTCGATCATTTCATCAGCAGTATGTCCGATGTGTGATATTGAATCTTTGTATTGAGTAGAACGTTCAGACCTGTTGAGTTCGAGTCGGGTAAAATTCGTTCCACCCGCTGCTCCGAATTCTATTGCATCAAGCGGCAATTTCATTAATTGTTTAAGACTCTTCGGTCCCATTCCCTGGCCTACTTCCTTTACTATAATCGAACAATCCAGGTGATTGCATAATTCTGTAATTGTTTCCAAAGGTGTTCTATTAATAGAATCACCCTCAGGCTGAGCCCATTCCTGTAATGGATTAATATGAATGATGAGACCATCGGCTTTCAGATTTTCAATCAGCCTTTTTATTTTATCAGTTGCTTTGTTCGATATAATTTCCTCGATTTGAGCTATACCTAAGTTGGCGTAAAACGGTCGGTCATTTCCAAGAATGGGCCTCAGATTGAAATCTGGAAACCGATCATTTGAATGTAACAAGGCGCGGCAAGATCCTAGGCCCATTCCCAATTCAAAGTCAGCACATAAGCGAGCAAGTTTTTCATTAATGCTTTTTGCCCGTTCCGTGCCACCAGTCATACTTGAAACCCAAACAGGAAACTTGAATGGCTTGCCCAGAAAATCCGTTTTCAAATCTTGGGTTGTCGGATGTGCGGTGATGATAGGCTCATAATAGAATCTTTCGTCAATATCCCCGGCCTCAATACGGGATCGGAATGCTAACTCGATGTGATCTTGTTTGCGTGAAGCCTGTAACTCGTCCGTGTCTGAATCATCCCTCATATGAAGCGATTAAGATAGGTAGATTTGAGGATATAGCACCTCCAGCGGCCAACAGGAATCTATTTAAAAAGATGTACCTTAGTCAGCTATGAGGTCAATGCAGCAGTGGCTGGATGCGTACGGTGTGAGTCATCAGAATAAAACGAATAAATTCATACACTGGATCTGTGTGCCGGCAATTGTCTTTAGTTTGTTCGGATTCTTAACAGCGGCTCCAGTGCCTGGATTTATGCCCTTTGATTGGGTTGTTCTAGCTGGAATACTCATCTTTATTTTTTACATCCGGTTATCCATTTCGATGACGATCGGCTTCTTCTTAATTTGGATCGCATTGAAAATGGGAAATGCGTTCTTACTGACAAATCTTGGAAGTGCAGGATTACTCTGGGTATCTGTTGCTATCTTTGTGGGTGCCTGGATAGGTCAATTTATAGGGCATAAAATTGAAGGGGCCAAACCCTCATTTTTTGAAGATTTGCAATATCTTATGATTGGCCCGGCCTGGCTATTACATTTTATCTATAGAAAAGTAGGTATTCCATATTGAATTAGATATAAAAAACAGAGTCTCATGAGACACCTATGTGTCACCGATTTGGAATTGGGATATAATTAGAATAGAAAAATATTATGACGAAACAGATAAAAAAATGGGAACAGATAAAAGGAGAAAATTCCTGGACGATGTTCAAAGTTCTGGCTGAATTTGTTGAAGGATTTGAAACGTTAAATGCTGTTGGACCTTGCGTTTCCATTTTTGGTAGTGCACGAACTCAACCCGGCACAAAGTATTATGAGCTGGCTGTTGAAATCGCACGACAGCTTACAGAAGAAGGATTTGGCGTTATTACTGGTGGGGGACCTGGGATCATGGAAGCCGGGAATAAAGGGGCAAAACTGAATGGCGGCGCCTCAGTGGGTTTGAATATCGAATTACCTTTTGAACAAAACGGAAACCCGTTTATTGATGACGATAAAAACCTGCAGTACAGATACTTCTTCGTGCGAAAAGTAATGTTTGTAAAATTTGCTCAGGGATTTATTGTATTACCGGGTGGATTTGGTACACTTGATGAAATGTTTGAAGTCCTTACTTTAATTCAGACTAATAAAATTTCGAAAGTACCAATCGTACTAGTGGGTTCTGAATTTTGGGGCGGATTAAAAGAATGGATTATTAATGTGATGTTGAAACAGTATAACAATATTTCAGAAAAGGACCTCGCCTTAATCCCGATTACAGACGATCCAAAGGAAGTTGTCGATATTATCAATAAATTTTATGAAGATGATGAAGATAAGCATGTGTTGAAACCGAACTACGAACTGTAAGAATCAATAATCCATCATTTTCCGCGACCTTGAAAAACGACAAACAGCGTATAAAACAAAATTTTTATATCGAGGGCTAAAGACATATTTTCAATATATAGAATATCATAATTTAGACGCTGTAGCATTTCATCCACCGTTGAGGCGTAGCCATATTTGACCTGTCCCCAGGAAGTTATACCTGGTTTTACTTTAAGTAGGTGACGATGGTGAGGTGCTTGTCTCAATATCTTATCTATGAAAAATTTACGTTCCGGACGTGGTCCGACCAAAGACATTTCTCCTTTTAGAACATTCCAAAATTGAGGTAATTCATCCAATCGCCATTTCCGCATTATGGCCCCCCAAGGTGTGCTCCGGTCATCGGCATCAGAAGAAAGTTGGGGTCCGTCCTTTTCGGAGTCCAAATACATCGACCTGAATTTATACATAATGAATGGTCGACCACTTTTACCTACTCGTTGTTGAGCAAAAATAGAAGGACCAGGAGATGAGAATCGTACACGTAGAGCCGTGTAAAGAAGTAGAGGTGATAAACATATCAAAGCAAACAAACTTCCGACAATATCCATTAAACGTTTTGTCGTTTGCTGCCACTTGGGCATAAGGCGCTTATCAATTTCAATTAAAAGAGCACCATAGACATAGTTCATTTTTACTTTTCCAAGCATGATATCCTGAATACCAGGAATTATTTTAATCAAGATATTATCATGTTGAAATAAACCGTTGAGTATAGGTTCCAATAAATGTTGTTCATGTGGCTCGATGGCAATGATGACTTCTTCGATATGTTGACGTTCCACCACCGTATGAATATCTTTAACCTTGCCTAATTGGCGGATATTCTCAGATAATAATTCGCTGTGATGACCATTGGTCACAATGTATCCAGCAAATCGTTGTCCCTGACTCTTTACTTGAGTTGTTAGCTCGGTAAAAATATTTTCAGCTGACTGCCGGCTTCCTATCAATAAAGTAGCATATGATACTTTTCGGTTTTTTAATTTGGCACTTGCCAGACTCAATTGAATCATGCGAAAACCGGCGGTAAAAATAAATTGAAGCAAAAACAATGTAAATATGGATGAATAAAATGTCCAGTTATCACCGAAGGTGTCATCCAGTAGAAGAGTAAAAAATATAATGACCGACCCGACTATTGTAATAAAAAGTGTATTGGTGAGGACTTTCAATCGTGAAAAACGATAAATGTCTCCATATGCGCCAAAAAAAACATAAAACAACATCCATGCCAATGGAATAAGAATGATGCCTAATAAAAAATTGTCTTCATGGACAAGGTGATTCCATTGATAATCTGGAACCACCATTGTTTTTCTTAAAAAATAAAATATAGCCCAGGCCAGGATGGCTGCGAGATAGTCCCCAAGAATGTACAATATGCTATCGATACGCTTGTCTCCGGTCATAAGCCATATAGGTTTATCCTATTCCAGGTACAACAATTTTATATCGTCAATAATTGCACGCCCGATTGCCAGCGTGTCACTGTTACTATGGATGGCACCCAGCAATAGTTGAATTTCATCAGCACCTGAAGTTCTAATTTCAGGTCCTATGTCGACATAGACTTTATTCCAGTCGACACTGGGAAAGAGTATCACCTTATAGATTTTCTCGGTCCCAATTAGGGCGGACTTGGCTAAAATTCCAACTCCAAGTTCAATGTTGTTTTTATGGGTTAGCTCCACAATAACATCACCGGTAATAGGGAAGTTGGACATAGAAGGTTGCCACGCAATTTCTAATAGTGGGTCGTCTATTGTGACTTCCATGACACCGCCTGTCGAACTATTATATCCGATTCCACTCTCCAATCGAAATTCAGTATTAACATTGCCATCAGCGTCTTCGGAAAAACCCGTTCCATTTTCAAAATTTTCCAATATTCTAAAATTGACATTATTGAGATATCGAAATGTTGGAGTAAACTCGATCAGATCCCCCGGTGAGAAATTTCGTTGTATTGTATCAGAGGACATCATTTGATAGATGGCTGGCTGTTCGACTAATCCATTTTTTCTTATTCCGGGAAATATCAGTAAGGCTTCATTACCTGAGGCCAAAACGGGTATTTCATTGTCGTAAGAAAAACCGCCTAATAAACTAGTTCGGTGAAACATAAAATATTTGGAAATGTCTTGAAAGGCGCTTCCTTGATTACTGTTAATCGAGAAGTTTGGTGGATGAACTGTGACAAATACCGGGATATCGGCTTCCTCTGCGCAAGAAGAAAAAATTAGAATCGTCAAAATCAGTATGCACAGCAGGTTAGACCTCATTGTCCATAATTTTATAAGCTAATTCAAGCGCCTGAATACCATCTTCGAGGGAAACATAGGCTGTCGTATCCCCGGTTATGCAGGAATAAAATGTTTCGAGCTCCATCAGAATGGCGTTTACAGGTTTTATCTCAGGTAAATACATATCAATCTTACGTGGCCCCTTACGTGTTGCCAATAATTCTTCCGGATCGTCGCCTTCGTCAGGTTCTGAAAGACTGATGATCTGTGTTTGCTTTTCAAGCAGATCAATGGATATATAAGCATCTTCCTGAAAGACTCTCATCTTTCTCATGGTTTTTAAAGAGATTCGACTTGCAGTCAGGTTGACCACACATCCATTTTCAAATGTTAATCTGGCATTGCAAATATCATCTGTCGTACTGACCACCGACAGACGTTTTGATTGAATGTCGACCACTTTACTTCCGACTAATTTTAATATGAGATCAAGGTCGTGAATCATCAAGTCAAGTACCACGGAGACGTCAGTACCTCGTGGGTTAAATTGTGCAAGACGATGAGCTTCGATGAAGCCCGGATGAATGTCCGTCCCCTTGAGTGATAAAATGGCAGGATTAAATCGCTCGACATGGCCGATTTGAACTTTTACACCATATTCATCTTGAAGCTCTTTTAAACTTAATGCTTCGTCGACTGTTGTCGTGACCGGCTTTTCAATAAATACATGCTTTCCTGCTTTAATGGCCTGAGCTGCAACCTCGAAATGATATTTTGTAGGTGTGACTATGTCAAGCACATCCACTTGTTTGAGCAATTCATCAAGCTGGTCGAAAAATGGAATGCCGTGAAGTGCACTCATCTCCGTTGCTCTTTCAGCGTTGACGTCATAAAACCCAATTGTTTCATAGCAATCTGAAAGGCCAAGACATTTTAAATGAATATTGCCTAAATGCCCGACACCGGCTACACCAATTTTTAATTTTTCTTTAATCATGCAGGTTTTAAAATTAAATAAGTAAACATAGCGAGGACCACGAGAATGATCAGGGCTAATCCCGTAATCATCGATTGGCGATAATTATTTAATAATTCCGCATGATCCGGGTATGTGACCTCAACGAGGTCGGAAAATTTATTTTTATTTAATAATTGCCTAAGTTCAATTCGCAACTGATGCTTTTTTATTTCTTTGAATAATTTCATCAGGCGAATCCTAAAAAAAACATTGATCACAAATAATCCGCCAAGAAAAATCAACATAATCGCTTTCATAAGAGAATTATATTTTTTCTTTTAGTGAGTTAATTGCATCCGCCAATCCGGCCGGATCACTGCCTCCGGCTGAAGCGAAAAATGGTTGACCGCCACCACCACCTTTAATATATCCGGCTGCTTCGCGCACCATATTGCCGGCGTGCCATGATTTTTCATCTGCCAAGGATTTTGTAATGGCTATCATGATCGTTGGCTTATCCTGGTTCACAGTTCCAATCCCGATGATGCAAGGCGTAAGATCTTTTTCAAGCTGAAATATCATGTCTTTTAGCACTTTACTATCGACGTTATCTACAATTGAAAACAACGATCGATATGCACCATGATCACTGACCTCGTCGCGAATGGAGTCTTTTGTTTGCGAGGATAATTTTGCCTTTAAGTTATCCAATTCACGACTTAGGTCCTTGTTTTCTGATAGAACGGCGCGGATGCCTTTAACCAGATCCTGTTGCTTTATATGTTGACCGATCTCCTTGAGCAGTGCCTCTTGTTTATTAATAAATATTTCTGCACCTGCACCGGTCACCGCTTCGATTCGTCGAATGCCCGCAGCAACAGCCGACTCAGATGTAATTTTTAAGTACCCAATGGTGCCGGTAGCAGATACATGACATCCACCACATAACTCACGTGAATATTGTGGGTCAAATGTTATCATACGGACGCTGTCACCATATTTTTCTCCAAACAGCATCATCGCTCCTGCCGTTTTAGCCTCTTCGATTGGAATATTTCGAGCTTCTTCCAATGGAATATTTTTACGAATTTTTTGATTTACGATTTGTTCTATTTCATGCAGTTCTTCGTTTGTTACTTTACTGAAATGAGAAAAATCAAAACGTAGATAATCTGGTGCCACTAAAGATCCTTTTTGTTGAACATGATTACCCAAAACCTGACGCAAAGCAGCATGCATTAAATGCGTGGCCGAATGATTTCGTTCTATATGTTTTCGTCGTTCATCATTTATGACGGCTCGATATACAGCCTCCGGATCATTCGGTATATTATCTACCCGATGAATAATTAATTCATTCTCCCGGTATGTATCCAGGACTTGAATTTCTTCATTTTCGGAAATTAATTTTCCAATATCACCAATCTGTCCCCCTCCTTCCGGGTAGAATGGTGTTTGATTTAAAACGACATGATAGACGACATCATCTTTTTGCTTGGCCGTTCTGTATTTCACAACGTACGTCTCGGCAACTTCACTCTGATCATACCCGAGAAATGAAGAATTTTCATTGCGAATTTCTGTCCAGTCACCTACCTGTTTTCTGGCATCTTTTCGTGATCGATCCTTTTGTTCTTGTAGTGCCGCTTGAAAGCCTTCCTCATCAACCTGCCATCCTTTCTCTGAAGCGATTAACCGGGTAAGATCAAAAGGGAAACCATAAGTGTCATACAATTCAAAAATATAGTCTCCTTGAAGGGTATTATCAACGACTTCAGTTCGTTCGAGTCGTCGCAATCCTTTCTCTAACGTCCGCAGGAAGGTTTTTTCTTCTTCCTGAATAATTTGCATAATAAAATCTTGCTGCGCTTTTAATTCAGGAAAAATATCAGCGTAATAATCAGCTGCCAGGGGAACCAGTGTGTAGATGTATGGCTCCTGGATATTTAAATAAGAATAATTATATCGAATTGCACGTCGGAGTATACGTCGAATAACATAACCCGCTCCGGTATTTGAAGGAAGCGCACCATCAGCAATAGCAAAACTTGTCGCTCTTAGATGATCTGCAATAACGCGCATGGCGATATCCGAATATGCATCGGATGCGTATTTGCCGGTGTAAGTGATACCCGAGTCTTTTTCTATTTTTTGGATATAAGGTGAAAAGACATCGGTGTCGTAGTTTGAGGTTTTACCCTGTAAGGCCATTGTGAGGCGCTCAAATCCCATTCCCGTATCCACATGTTTGGCTGGAAGATTTTCCAGTACGCCACCTTCCTTCCGATTAAATTGAATAAAAACGAGATTCCAAATCTCTACCACGAGTGGGTCGTCCATGTTGACTAGATCGGCACCTTTTACTTTCAGTTTCTCTTCCTCAGATCGCAGATCAATATGGATCTCCGAACATGGTCCGCAAGGGCCGGTTTCACCCATTTCCCAAAAGTTATCTTTTTTATCGAACCGCAACACACGATCTGCAGGAAGTATTTTCCTCCAAAGTTGTTCGGCTTCATGATCAGGATCCAGTCCGTCGCTTTCATCACCACCGAAAACGGTCACGTAGAAATTGTCTTTTGAAAGACCAAAAACATTCGTGAGTAAATCCCAGGCCCAGTTGATGGCCTCATCCTTAAAGTAATCACCAAAAGACCAGTTACCCAGCATTTCAAACATGGTATGATGATAACTGTCGCGACCAACTTCCTCAAGATCATTGTGTTTACCTGAGACACGCAGACACTTTTGGGTATCGGTGATACGAGGATTCTTTGGCGTTTGGTTGCCAAGAAAGAAGTCTTTGAATTGGTTCATTCCGGCATTGGTGAACATCAACGTGGGATCGTCTTTATTGACCATGGGTGCCGAAGACACGACGTCGTGTGTCTTCTTTTTAAAGTATTCCAGAAATGTGGATCTTATTTGAGTCGAATTCATTTGTTCTACCGATTATTTATCAGGGTGCGAAGATAAGAAGGCCTCGCTCATTCCACCTGACTATGGCTTAATAGATGATTGTGTAGATGAAACATGTTCCGGAACAGACATTTTGTGATAATCGTTTGCCATTACATAACACGTTGCGATCTCGTAGAAAGTCGGGTATTCTTTTGCCGCATCGCCGTCTATTGGTTTTGTTAACGTTTCGTTAAACGATGATTGCACCATTAACTAGATCGAATAGGAGTCGTTATAAATTTCACATTAAAACAAAATTTAGATTACCATGAAACTAAGGCAATTTATTGGATACGCGCTTGCCGGAGCATTTGGAGCCTTGATGGTCCTTGGAGTGAATAGCATGAAATCTGATGGAAACGAAAGATTAAGACAAGGTCATGATGAAGCATTCCAGGCGGTAAAAGTGAAGGCTTCATCTTCATACGACGCTTCTCCGATGGCAGGATTTCCAACTTCATTTAATTCAGCGGCAAAGCACGCCACTCCGGCCGTGGTTAAAATTAGAACAACACAAACACAAACACAGACTTCAAGAAATGACAATCCGTTTCGGTTCTTTTTTGAAGATCAAGATATGCTCGGTCCCCGATTTGGGGCAGGGTCAGGAGTCATTATTTCCAGTGACGGGTATATCGTTACGAATAATCATGTGATAGAAAATGGAGATGACATCGAAATAATTTTGGATGACAAAAGATCATTTAGAGCCGAAAAAATCGGTGTTGATAAACGTACCGATTTGGCTGTCCTGAAAATTGAAGCGGAAGACCTCCCAACATTGAAATATGCAAATAGCGACGAGGTCAATATCGGTGATTGGGTTTTGGCCATCGGCAATCCTTTTGAATACTTAACCTCTACCGTCACAGCTGGAATTGTCAGTGCAAAAGGAAGAGATATTGATATTTTACGTTCTTCTGAAAATATAGAGTCATTTATTCAAACAGATGCAGCGGTTAATCCCGGAAATAGCGGAGGAGCATTGGTTAACCTGGAAGGGCAATTAGTTGGGATAAATACGGCCATCGCATCGCAAACAGGGACGTTTTCCGGTTATTCATTCGCGATTCCAGTCAATTTAATGAAAAAAATTGCCAACGATATCATTGAATATGGTAATTATAAAAGAGCCATGCTGGGTGTCGGCATCCAGGAAATCGATAATGAATCTGCATTAGAACATGGGTTTGATGTTCGACAAGGAGTTCTTGTAAATTATGTTAATCCCGGAGGAGCTGCAGAATTAGGGGGTGTACTCCCAATGGATGTAATTACTGCTGTAAATGGTAAAAAAGTAAGTAGCGTTCCTGAAATCCAGGAATTCATCGGTGGCCAAAAAGTTGGTGATGTAATCGACGTAGAAATATTGCGAGCCGGAAAGCGAAAAGAAATAGCAGTTCGTTTAAAAGAAGGATAAACACGTGAGAATATAATCCAAAAGATGTAGCAATGGTTTTTCGTTTTGTTTTGATGGGGCCGGTATCATTTGATACCGGCTTTTTTTGTTTAACGATCAAATCAATAAATAAAAAACATTGAACAGTTGGGTATGTTTTCGGAATTCAAAACACTTATCTATGTACCATTGCTAATTTTATGAATCGTTCGGTTCTTTCTTCCTTGTTCGATCTTGTATATCCTTCCATCTGTGTTGGATGCAAAGATGAAATCATCCGCCGCCCTTCTATCTTTTGTATCACATGTGCCACATCGCTTCCATACACACATATGGAATCACAGAATCATAATGAATTTGAAAAGCATTTTACAGGACGATTGCACATCCAGGCCGGAACATCACTTTTTTACTTTACAAAAGGCGGTATCATTCAGGAGGCAATTCATGCCATGAAATATGAAAACGTACCTGATGTCGGTTATCACCTGGGAAAGTCGTTGGGTAGTAAACTAAAGGATCACCCAATTTACAAATCTTGTGATGCAGTCATTGGTGTCCCACTTCACAAAAAAAAGAAACGTAAACGAGGATATAATCAAGCTGATTATATCGCAAAAGGAATTGGTGAAATCATGGAAATTCCCGTTTTTGAAAATGCAGTTGTTCGTCAACGAATGACATTGAGTCAAACGAAAAAGACACGTATTAAAAGGATGCGGAATTTGCAAAATGGGTTTGCGATTAAAAACTTAAATGAAATCGAAGGGCGACATATTCTTTTGGTAGATGATGTATTGACAAGTGGTGCAACCCTGGATTATTGTGGTCAGGTTATTTTAAATCAAACGAATACTAAATTAAGTCTTGCAACTTTGGCTATGGGCAGTGTGGTGTAAATTGATATTGATCTGTAGATAGAATAATGTATAATAAAAAAGTCCTTGCAACGCGCAAGGACTTCTTTATTAAATGTTATTTTACGATTAATTACAATCTTCGCGCAGTGCTTCAAGTTCTTCTGCCGAGTTTATTGTTTGTTCAGTTCGGTCAGGTAAGGTAATTGTAATCGGAAATTGTATTGTTGGGTTTTGTGCACTATCAGGATGATCTATTCGCCATTGTTTAATCACCATGCGTCTTTCACGATTATTCTCCACAGAGACAATGCTGCCATCAGGAGATTCCATTGAAATTGGGTAATTAATTTTGAAACAAGGCCTTGGTCCATCGTTGTGATCCCTGCACAATCGGGCTGCTCTTTTCAAATCTTCCATTGAATTCAATGTAATTGCTCGATCGCCTATGGTAATATTAATTGGAAATTCAAGCGTTGGTCTGCCAAAATCAGTCTGTCCATTTTCATGCCAATCCCGGAGTGCTGTTTTAAGTTCAAGTTCATCATTTACTGTTTGGCTTGTACCATCCGGGAATAAAACGGTAATTGGGTATTCTACCTCCATACAATCCGCGAAAAATATGGCCTGTCTAATGGGTCCGGGATGATCATTTTGTACACATAATCTGGCAGCTCGACGCAGTTCTTCATTTGAGTTCACCACAAAGGATCGGTCACGAACAAAAACCGTAATCGGAAATTCGAGTGTTGGTCGGCCCAGGCTATCGGTGACGGTATCACGCCAATCGCGCATGGCGGCGACAAGTTCTTCGGCAGTATTCACTGAAGTGCTGGTGCCATCCGGGAAATTGATAGTGACTGGAAAGTCTATTCCGAAACAGTCGCCCTGCAATAGTTTTATCCAGGATACCCGGTGTCGGTTGCGGTCATCACGAGGTCGATCAGGTCGACAATCTTCAAACAATGCAACGAGCTCATCTTCATTGTTAACGTCAATATTAAGATCATCTACCAGGAATGTCACCGGAAATTCAAAGGTAGGCCGCTGGTCAGAAGTATTGTTTTCATACCAATCACGCAGGCTGGCGTGTAATTCTTCATCGGTGTTTACTAAAGCAGTGTTCTGATCGGGGAAAATTAGGGTTACCGGATATACAAGTGTGGCACATTTTCCGCCAAGACCCCGATCAAAATGGTGGCTGGCTTGAATGTCACCCCGACCCATCGGAAGGGTTCGTAACTCTTCAATTGATTCAATACTTTCATTTTCGAATGAATCCGTATCCTGATCACAGGATATCAAACTGATCGTTGAAATGGATAAGAAAAAAAACAGACTGAGGTGGACAAAGCGATTTAAGGTCTTCATGAATTTAAATATTTGTTGATTATACCCCTTAAAAGCAGAAATATTTGGTTTTGTACTCATTGTATACCAAAACCTTTTGAAAAAAAGTTAGTCTAATACTTCGATGAAGATACAAAAAGGCATTCGTTCAAATCATTCAGACGTCCAGGCATGGACTCTTTTACGAAGAGGAGATGTTCGCGGGCTTCATGAGTTGTTTAATCGCTATTCAAAGCAATTAATTCAATTCGGATTGAATCGATCCGATGTTGATACAGCCAAAGATGCGCTGCAAGAAACCTTCATGGCGATTTGGGAGAGTAGGTCATCACTTGGTCAGACGGATTCACCGGGTAACTACCTCTATGCCACCTATCGCAGAAAGCTATTCAAAATAAAATCTGATTCTTATTCCATTGATCTTCCTGACCAACCAACTAATTTTACTTTGCCAGCAGGAGAACCTGAACGCAATACAAACACAACGTTCATCAAAGAGAATGTCAAAAACTTGTCCACGAAACAGAAGGAGATCATCTACTTAAAATATTATCAAGGGATGGACTATGATGAAATTGGACATATCATGGATATGAATTATCAGTCGGCACGAAATCTTATGACAAGAGCGATAAAATCGTTGCGGTCGAAAATGAGCCTTCTCGTTTTTTTCACTTTTTTTTGGTTTATGAGTACAAACATCATATTTCTCGCTTTATATCTATAGATGAAATGACTTTAGCGCAATAATGGAGGCAGATCGACATAGGATATTGAGCATCGAAGAGCTGATCGAAGATCAGGGCTATATCAATGTGGTCCTGGAACGGGCATCCGAAAGCGAACAGATGTTCTGGTCACGTTATGAAAGCGAACATCCCGATCAGGCGGATGCGTTGCAGGAAGCGAGAATTGCCATTTCAACATTTGCCGGAGTTGACAGAGAAGTGGATGAAAGTGACATGGAAGACGTTCGCACGAGATTAATGATCCAAATTGAGCCAATCCGTCGGCAAAAGAAAATCTTATGGACTAAAATTTTAAAGGTAGCAGCAGTGTTCATTGGCGTATTACTGGTAGGATCATTTCTTTTTCAAAATGACCGACAGACCTGGCGCACAGCTAATCAGGAGATTCAACAAATAGATCTTCCGGATGGATCGAAAGTAGTTTTGAATGCCGCCTCGAAGCTGTCATATAAAAAATCTTCATTTAATAAATCAAATCGTATACTCAATCTTGATGGACAGGCGTTTTTTAATGTAGTGAAGGGAAAGTCCTTCGTAGTCAAAACGGAGAGAGGCGAGATTACTGTCCTTGGTACGTCCTTCGATGTTTTTCAGCGCAATGGTGAGTTGATCGTTGCCTGCGAGACAGGGAAAGTCCAGGTCATAGATCATTCAAACCACTCCACTATTCTATCACCTGGTCAAGAAGTTTATATGTCCGAAACTAAAATGAACAAGATCAAGAAGAGCCTCGATAAGATTGGTTGTTGGGGAAAAGGAACATTTTATTATGAATCCGTTCGTCTCAGGAAGATTTTGGACGAAGTTGAAAGACAGTTTAATGCTAAAATTATCTGCCAACCGGCAGGACTTGGTGAGCAAATGTATTCCGGGTATTTTATTAACACGCATCTGGACAGTGCATTAATGTCAATCTGCTGGCCGTTGCGTATTCAATACGAGCACGGTGATAGCAATATTATCGTGTCACGACAGTGATATGACTACACACCGGAGACGGTTATTAATTTCTATTATATTAATTGGTGTTATTTTCATAACACCTTTTTTTGCTCTGGCTCAATCTTCTTCCTATTCAGCGGAGACAATCAGCTTACAAGATTTGTTGACTTTTCTCAGAAATGAAAAGCAGCTCTTCATTGCCTATGACCCACAAGGCGTGCAAAATGTGATGTCAGATTATTCTTGCCTGCAAGCCGAAAATATTGTAGACTGTCTGATCGAAACGCATCAAAGGGATTTCGAATTTGTCATGATTGACGAATCAAATATCATGATGAGAAGACGAACCACTCCTTCAAGTCGCAAAGTAAGAGGCAGGGTTTTGGATGGAGTCAATGGCCAACCTCTTGCATTTGCCCATGTCATTACTTTACCTGACAGTGCTGTGAATATTTCGGATGAAGAAGGTTATTTTTCTCTACATGCAGGGGATAAAGATGAAGCGATTCAGGTTATTGTTCAATACCTGGGGTATGAATCACTACGGCAATCGATAATTTTTGAAGATGAGATTTACGAAATTTCTCTGCAATCTGAGAGCTTAGAAATGGAAATTGCAAATGTCATAGCACCCTTACCAATCATAGTTCAACAAGGAGATAAACAATCGATACGAATATCCGGGAGTCAGGCAGGAAAATTACCGGGACCAACTGGAGGTGATGTCATGCGTGGAGTCCAAATCATTGCCGGCGTGTCTGCAACAAATGATTTTTCATCTGAATTAAAAATAAGAGGCAGCGATGGTGACCAGAGTTTGGTGTTATTGGATAATATTCCCTTGTATAAAACGGGTCACTATTACAATATTTTTTCTATCGTCAATGACGAACCAATAAAAGATTTGGCCCTTTATAAAAATTATTTGCCTGTAGACCAAGGTGACGTTACGAGTGGAATATTAAAGATGAACCTGAACAATCCATTGGAAGAAAAAGCGCAAATAAGTGCGGATGTAAATATCCTGACTTCAGACATATATGCATCCACTCCGATTACCAAATCCTTGGGTATAATGATATCTGGCCGTACCACCAATGCAAACGTTTCTCAAGGTGCATTCTCTGAATTGTTTTCTAACCACTCATCCCTCAATCAATTTGAAGTTAATGATGAATCTGAAGTATTCCAGACTTCGATACAACCAAAGATGACCTTCAATGATTTAATTGCATCGGCGACACTTCAAGCGGCTACAAGATGTCAGATTTCGGGTACCTATTTCTATGCATCTGATGATGTGCTTTTATCTAATGCATACACGATTGAATCGAGAAATGATGAAAGAGCCGTCAATTACCAATTTGAAAGTGCTCAATCCTGGAGAAATAGAGGAATTGGGGCAGCAATAGAAATGTTTTGGAATCAAAATCATGTTACATCATTTAAAGTTTACAATAGTTCGTTTAAACGTGAGGATGGGACACGAACATCACTTATGCGAATACCAGATCGAACAGAAGATGAGTTGGATCGAATATTTTTTTTAATGAACGATGAAATTGAAGACTTCTCGATGTCTTTTAATACACAGCACACACTGACCGGAAAGAATGTATTCAATTGGGGGTATCAAATGCAACGACTCGACGTTTCGTCATCTATTGAACGCGGTCGGGAAGTGAGAGCTGCACGAGATCAGGAAGCCACAATCCATTCACTTTTTTCATCGTTCGAATTAAAATCGACATCACGTTTAAATCTCATCGCTGGAATTAGAGCTTCATTTAATTCGCTTGAAAATAAAATGTTTTATTCACCACGAATTCAAGGTCAATTCGAGATCGAAGAGGGGTTGATACTTAAGTCTTCACTTGGGTATTACAATCAATATTTGCGGACAATCACGATTTTGAATGGAAATAATACAAATAAAGAAATTTGGGCATTAGCCTACCAGGCTGACATTCCAAAATTATCTTCGACCCTCGGTATGGTTGGATTGAATTGGATTAATTCCGTTCTTTCAATAGATCTGGAAATCTATAGCCGCCACGAGCAGGGTGTCATGCAGGAACTCATCGAAGGGAATGGCTTGAGTCCTTCTTCCACATTGACCAGTTTGGACCCGGAGTTATTTATAGGTGAAGGAAGGCGATATGGATTTGATCTTATGCTTAAAAAAGATATAAAATCATATCAAACAGTCATGTCTTATACGCTCTCGAAAGGAGAAGTATCATTTGATGAATTTCAAAATGGTAATTGGATACCTTCGCCGGAAGATCGAAGGCATGAAATAAAATGGTATAACACGATCAGTATTGGCAAATTTGACTTGCAATTGAACCCGGTGTTTGCTTCAGGAACTGTGCGATATAATCCGCAAATTGCCATACCTAATAATGACCGAATAGGTTATCAACCACTAGATAATTATTTTCGGACGGATATTGGGGCAATCTATAATTTTACGATTGGAAAACACAATGCAAAACTAGGGTTTTCGATATTCAACCTGTCTGATCATCAGAATACAACGTCGATACGATATGCACGACTTGACGAATTCCAGCAACAGTCGAGGACTACTTTTTTCGCTGAGCAGATTGAATTGTTGGACCGAACAGCCAATATTCGATTTCAAATTACACTTAAATAGATTATGAATCGTTTAATTAAATATAATTTAGGGTGATGAGATCGATAATTTTCATAGTACTTTTTCTAATGTTGATTCTCAGTGCATGTACTGATGAATCGGATGATATTATTATCGATGCAGAACTACAGGAATATTTTGATCAATTCGCTGAAGAAGGAAAAGCACGTGGCGTTACTGTAGATTATAATCTGGTATTAATATCAGCCAGAGTGACCAATATTAACGATCGTTTTGTAGCCGGAACTTGCGCTCGAGATTCTGATGATGTAAATGATATTGAAATTAGCAGAGCATTTTGGAATCGTGTCGATGAATTTCAGCGGGAATATGTGATGTTTCATGAATTGGGTCATTGTTATTTAAACCGTGAGCATCTTGAAACGCAACATTCGGATGGCACCTGTGTTTCGATTATGGCAAGTGGCACCGGATCCTGTAGTACGGACTACTCTATTGAAACGCGACGCGAATATCTTGACGAACTATTTCGATGATTTCATTTTTTATGGATTCAGTAGTAAGGATTGGTTCTCTGTAGACCAAACTTCGAGTGTGATTCCTTTTCATTAGATATGTATTTTTTCTTTTTACAAAATGCTATGCCGTACTGATTCAATCCACTTTTAGTTATTATAGAATAAAATGGAAATTTGAAGATGCCGGAGGATGTAATGGAGACAACCACCTTAGGAGCAGGCTGCTTTTGGTGTGTAGAAGCCGTATTTCAGCAGTTGAAAGGAATTGTATCTGTAACAAGTGGATACATGGGAGGTCATGTTAAAAATCCTTCCTATAAAGAAGTTTGTAACGAGACTACAGGTCATGCTGAAGTTGCTCAAATAGCCTTCAACCCTGCCCTGATTTCATATTCAGATCTACTTGAAGTTTTTTGGACAACGCATGATCCAACCACGATGAATCGGCAAGGCAATGATATTGGCTCGCAATATCGATCTGCAATTTACTATCATAGTGAGGGACAACGTGTTATAGCGGAGAAATCGAAGGCTGAGGAGGCAACAAAATTATGGGATAATGAGATTGTCACAGAAATAACATTAGCCAGTGTATTCTACATAGCGGAAAATTATCATCAGAATTTTTATGCCTCAAACACGGAATACGGGTATTGTCGTATCATTATTAATCCAAAGCTTGAAAAAGTCCACAAAAAGTTTGCGGACAAGCTAAAAGAGCAGTAACTTTTGAATTCACATAGGATAACACAAGAGCAAAAAAATTAAACAATGAAAGAGTGGACCAAAATAATAGAAGTTGGTGATTTGATCAGAGCTAATGTCATCAATGCAGCCTTGCACACAGCTAATATCGATACGGCATTTATCAATCACAAAGATTCGGCACTAATATTCCTGGGGCGGTATGATATTTTCGTCCGACCAGAGGATGTAGAGCGTGCCCAGGCAATACTCATCGAAATCGATAATCGGGATTATGACGCCGAAGTCGCTGAAGACGAAGCCGAGTTCGAAAACGAATAATGTATATTATTTAATCGATATCGACTTATCGGACTGCATACTACACCATTTGCAATAGGATCTTCCACATCCGGGACCGAATTTTTTATTTTGGATGTTTTCGAAGGTAGTCAGAAGCTGATCCCGAACGATGGCTTCATGATCGGGCGTGATGTGCAGCGCTCTATGATAATATTTTGTCTCTTCATCTGATTCCACAAATGACATGTATGCAGATTGAAACGGCTTGGTAATTTTACCATCCGCTGCTAAAAGCAATTTATAAAATACTAATTGGCGCCAGTAATCTCCTCCCTGCATTTTTAATCGAATTTTATTTCGTTTTTCAGGATCTTGTTCTGTAGCGTATTGTTGTTGGAGTTCTGATATATCTGAAACAGGTGGTTTTAATTTATCTACACCATAAGGAGATGCCTTGCCTGTTTTATAATCAACCACGGATATGCTATGGTCAATTTCATCTAGTCGATCAAAAATTCCTGATACAGGAATACCTTCGATATGTATGTTTTTTGCGTGGTATTCGTATCGTGAATGTGAAAGTTGTTTCCATGCATCAATGTGATATGTGTAGTAGGCTTTGAGTTTGATCTCACCATTTATTTTATATAACTTAAACTCTTTCGATGTAAAATGGGAGTGATATTTATTCATGCCCATGCCGAAGTAATACAACAATTTGTCGAGTGATGGAAAACTGCCAACTTGATTTTCGTCGTTTTTGAAAATTTGGTCGAGTGCAAAATGCACGGCGTTTCCAAATCCCATCGATGCACTTCTTCCCATGGGTGCTTTTAAAATATTTTCATAATAATAGGACAGTGGGCAAGCCAGGTATTTATTGACACCGGAAATATTCAGTCGTAAATTTTCGAGTAAATCGTCGACTTGAGGGGGTAGAGAATTGTCAGGTGCGGGAAGTGGTGCATATTGACTCATCAGGAATTTTTCTTTTTCCTGGGTAGTGGGAGAATAATTCCATTTTTGTGTGAACCCGCCTTCTTCGAGTTCGACGATGAATCTCGATGGGGCGGCCGTCTTACCGCTTAATAGGTTGTTGCTGTATGTCAAAAGAGCTTCTTTCTTGGCTCGCGTCAGACAGACATAAAATAAACGTCGTTCATCTTCGACCTTATTTTCCGTGTTGGATCGTATCAGTGTATCCGGATAGGTAAAAGATGGAGGAGGAGGTTTAGCTTCTTCCCACTTTTTACTATTACATCCAATGACCACCACATGTTCAAATTCCAATCCTTTCGAGCCATGCGCCGTCATCAACTGGATACCATATCCGGCTTTTTCAATTTTAATTTCAGGCAAGTCAATTTCATACTGAGTCATGCGATCCACCTTTTCAAGAAAGTCTCCCAGGGTCAATAGATTTTGTTTATCCATTTGGTCCTTTATAAAATTGAAAAAGGTATTGGCTGATTTTAAATAATGAAATATCTCGCCACTTTCTTGAATGTAATTGAATATCGCCGGAGAATAAATCATATTTTCAAACAACTCCTGGATTGTTCCATTAACACCTATTTTAATCCATTGCTCCATTTGTCGAACAAAGCTTTCCAAATTCGCTTTTTTAGATAGGGGAATCTCTTGCCATTGCTCCGAATCAGCAAGCAGGACACGCCAATTTTTGTTTGTTCGTGAACGCAAATTCAGGGCAAGATGAGCGATGTCAATGGACGGAATATCAAACCAGTCAAAGTGCAAGATTTCAAATAAAGAAAAATCATTCGACAGGGGCTGTTCTTTTTCACTTTGAATGTATCGAAGTATAGAGAGCAATTTTAAAATAAAAGGAAGGGTGAGAACATTGTCTATTTTTTTTACCTGGTAGGGAATGCGTTCTGTGATAAAATATTTTATCAGTGGTGCGACATGAGCTCTTTTGCGAAAAAAGATTGCAATTTCAGCAGGGTCTACACCATCTTGTAACAACTGCTCAACATAGTACTGAACTGCAAGTAATTCTTCGGTTTCCGACTCAAATTTACCAATCAAGGTTCCGCTTTGGTACGTTTTATTGGGTCCGGCAGCGTATAATTTTTTGTCGATGGCGGGGTCAACCTTATTCAGACGTTCATTATTATGGTCGATTAATACATCAGCTGCCTGGAGTATGGCATCAGAAGAGCGGTAATTATTTTTCAAGACCACTTTAAATAAATTCGCACCAAGTCGCTCTTCAAAATTCAAGATATTACTCAGGTTTGCTCCTTGAAACCTATAAATCGCCTGATCGTCATCTCCAACGACGAAGACATTGGGTTGGTCTTCGGCCTGACCACACAGTAAAAATAGAATATCGTTTTGCGCCCCGTTCGTATCCTGGTATTCATCAACAAGAATAAATTGATACTGTTCCTTGAGGTCGTAAAGTAGGTCTTCGTTTCGTCTCAGTTCATTTAAGACCCATAGAATCATATCTTCATAATCATAGCGACCGCCTTTATTCATACGCTCTGAGAATTCGTCAAAAGCATGAGCTGCTGCTTTAAGACGGTCCAGTTGTTTAACACGTTTGGCAATGTTAACAGTATGTGGATCACCTGCTTGCCTTCCAATTTTTTTATTGGCACGTTTATAGTAGAATCCTTCGCGACCAGGCAGTTCAGAAATATATTGATCAATCCTCGAGATAATAAAATCTGATGTCCACCCTTCAGATTTAATTATTTTAAATAATTCTTTGAGCCCTTTCATAGAAGAATAGATATCTCCTTTAAATTTCTTCAGTGGATGCTCATTTGGCCAGGAATCAATTAATTCCATATAAAAATTAAGGCGTTCGAGATCATCTACCGGACGTAGATCATGATGCGCACTGAATAGCTCCGAATAATCCAGTATGATTTGATTGCAAAATCCATGAAAAGTGTGGATATGGATATTATAAGCTTCTGCACCGATCAATCGCGACAGACGCTTTCGCATAGCAACCGTTCCGGCTTCAGTATATGTTAAACATAGTATGTTTTGTGGATGGGCGTCCGTTTTCACGAGGATATTACCAATGCGCATCGCAAGGATCTGCGTTTTACCTGTCCCTGGTCCGGCTATGACCATCACAGGACCATAGATTTCATCAACTGCTCGTCGCTGTTCCGGGTTGAGCAATTGCAGCTCTTTTCCAAAATCTTCGGTGCTCATATACTGTGGTTATACAATGATGAAGCAAGATAAGACCATTCCAACTGTAAGGGATACGCCTCAATGACAAATTCGACCGATAAAAAGATTGAGTTAGTAGATTATTTGAGTCAGTATAGCGGAGTAAGATTACATTTGTGCCACAATCTATTCACTTAATCAATCTTGAAATGAAATTAATCTTGACATGTATGCTGACTATGCTTCTGAGCTCGGTAGGGACAACGCTTATGGCCCAAAAAACGGACCTTATAGACAGAGAAATATTCTTTGATGATCCTGAAATAGCAGGAGGGCAACTTTCACCTGATGGACAATTCCTCAGCTTTTTAAAACCCTATAAAGGCACCAGGAATATCTGGGTCAAGGGACTTGATGAGCCTTTTGAATCGGCCAAGCCAATCACCTGTGATACCACACGGCCAATTGGCGGTTACTTTTGGAGTCGTAATGGAGAATACATTCTGTATGTACAGGACAAAAAAGGAGATGAAAACTTTCATGTCTACGCAGTCAACCCAAGCGACAAACCAAATGAAGCTACCGGAGTGCCGGCTACTCGAAATCTGACTGACCTCGACGGTGTACGAGCCGTTATCAATCGGGTTCCCCGCTCAAGACCGGATGTCATTTATGTGGGCTTGAATGATCGGGATGCCTCATACCACGACCTCTATGAAGTCAATATTGCCACCGGTGTGCGTAAACTGATTTATGAAAATAAAGACAAAATTGCCGGATGGGATTTTGACAACGATGATGTGCTTCGCCTCGCTTCAAAAACTACAGAAGATGGATCTACCGAGATCATGAATATCACGGATGATGGATTTAAAACATTCTATACATGTTCTGTGATCGAAACAGCATACATCGGTGGATTTCATAAAGACAACAAGCGTGCATATCTGGTAACAAATAAAGGAGAACTTGACTTGAGCCAACTTATGCTCATTGATCCTGAAACTGGCGAGACAGAGTTGGTAGAAACTGATCCGGAGGCAGAGGTAGATTTTGGTGGCATGATCAGGTCAAATCTGACACATGAAATTTTAGCCACAGTATACGTCGGTGCCAAACAACGCATCTACTTTAAAGACAAGGAATACGAAGCTGATTATAATTTACTCAAGGAGCGATTCGACGATGCTGATATTGGATTAGGCTCTCGCACGACAGATGAAATGAAATTCCTCGTTTCCGTGAGCAGTGATGTCGATCCTGGAACTTCTTATCTATTTGATCGAAAAACGAAGAAGACCACCTTCCAATATAGACCTCGGCCCGATCTTCCAATTGAATCGATGAGTCCAATGACTCCGGTTACATATAAATCGTTTGATGGACTCGACATTCCGGCTTATTTGACCATACCTAAAGGAGTGAAAGCTGAAAATCTTCCTGCTATTTTACTCGTACATGGTGGTCCCTGGGCACGTGATTTCTGGGGATACAATCCATATGCACAATTTTTAGCCAATCGAGGCTATGCCGTACTTTCCATGAATTTTCGTGGTTCAACCGGATTTGGTAAAGCATTCTTAAATGCCGGTGATGGTGAGTGGGGACGGAAGATGCAGGACGATGTTACGGCGGGTTCCCGATATTTAATCGAACAAGGAATCGCTGACCCGGATAAGGTAGCGATCATGGGTGGATCATACGGTGGCTATGCGACTTTAGCCGGTGTGACCTTTACGCCTGATGAATATGCCGCAGCAGTTTCTATTGTGGGCCCTTCAAATTTGGTCACGCTACTCGAGTCTATTCCGGCCTACTGGGAATCATTCCGCAAAACGATGTATGCCCGTATGGCAGACCCAAATACAGAAGAAGGAGCAAAATGGTTTTATGAAAGATCACCGCTGAATCATGCCGATAAAATTAAAACCCCTCTTCTGGTTGTTCAAGGAGCAAATGACCCACGTGTCAAACAAGCTGAATCAGACCAGATCGTTGTTGCCATGCGTGAATTAGCTCTTCCTGTGGAATATATTGTAGCTCCGGATGAAGGACACGGTTTTCGCAGACCAGTTAATCAAATGGCCTTTATCGCTGCCACCGAGAAATTTTTTGCAAATCACATCGGAGGTAGATATCAAAAAGATATGACTGAAGAAGTAGAGGAACGCTTGAAAGAAATAACGGTTGATATCAACACAGTTGAATTGCCAAAAGAATTGACAAGTGATGATTTGACATTAGACCTACCGAAATCAAATGGCTTTGTTCAACCTGGTGAATATGAAGTCGCCGTGACAATTGAAATGGCAGGACAAAAAATGCCAATGACGATGACGCGAACAATTAAAGAAAGCGAGAATGCTTGGGAAATACATGAGGAATCCTCAACTCCAATGGGTAATATCACGTCAAAACAGATTTTGCATAAAGGATCGTTATTACCTAAACGCATGGAATTTAGTCAGGGCCCGGCAAGCGGAACATTTGACTATTCGGATTCCGAAGTAAAAGGTTCAATTTCTATGAATGGGAGTGAAACGCCTGTTGAATCTAAATTGGATGCTCCTGTATGTGCTGACGGTAGTGGTATGGGTGTTTATCTGGGTTCATTGGATTTAGTACCCGGTTTCACTGCAGCAGTTCGAACGTTCGATTTGCAAAGTACGAAGGTGAAACACTTGAGTCTGGCTGTCATCGGAACAGAAGAAGTGGTAGTACCAGCCGGGACATTTACATGTCACAAGATAGATATTAAAAATGCGGATGGAAGTGCTGGAAACCAAACGTTTTGGATTGATGCGAAAAGCAAAGTATTGGTGAAAAGTTCGGCCATTGTACCCGAAATGGGTGGAGCCGTTCTGACCAATGAACTTTCTGCTATTAAATAAATACATTTCTCATCTTGATTAAAAAGGCCCTCCTGAATATTGAGTGAGGGCCTTTTTTATTTATATTACAGAAGATTAGAGGAAGGTGTTGTTCCGCAGCATGAACTTGATAGTGCCAATTTTCAAGTAACGATAATATTTTAATATGCGCCTCAAGGATATTGATGACTATTATTTTCAAAAAGGAGAACCTGTCAGGAGTTGTTTGTTGGCACTTCGAAAAATAATTATTGACCACCACGAGGATATTGAAGAAACCTGGAAATATAAAACGCCTTGCTTTGAATTTCGAAAAAAAATGTGCTGCTATCTCTGGATTAATAAAAAAAAGAAATGGCCGTACATTGGAATTGTAAAGGGTTGCGAAATTGAACATCCCGAGTTGGTTAGTGGTGGAAGAAAACAAATCAAAACCTTTTTAGTTAATCCAGAAGAAGATATACCAATTGATACTATTCAGTCGATATTGGATGCCATGCTGGATTTTTATGAATGAGTAGTGAAGAGAATAACCGATTATAAAGATTGAAATTTGCCATTCTAACGACTTCAAGCGCCTATCTCAAATAGCCTGACAATTTAGAAAGCACATCTTCGACATCGATATCCATACAAGCCCAATCACCACGCCAGCATGTTTTATTGCCAAATACGGAGCAAGGGCGACAAGCGAGATCATCTCGTTGGATGCAATTCTCAGGGGATTGCCCAAAACCCAAAAATCCGGCAAAAGGATGAGTGGCCCCCCAGATGGATACAACAGGGATTCCCAGGTTGCTAGCCAGGTGCATATTCGCAGAATCCATGCTGACTAATATCTTTATTGAAGACATCATATCGATTTGTTCAATTAGAGATTTTGATGCAGTGGAGATGATGCGCGATGATCTTTGGGCAATGCGATTGAGTATTTCTGTCTCCTCATTACCACCTCCAAAAAGCAATATATCACAATTAGATCCATCCAATATTCGATCAATTAATTTTTCAGTTTTTTCCAGTGGCCACATTTTTTCACGATGTGCAGCAAAAGGAGCTATTCCGATTTGGTTCGAAGAAGACGATGTGTTGGATAAATTATAATTATGGAGGTCAAGAGGAAAACCCAGCGATTCGAATACTTCAGCATAGCGCTGATGTGTAGACTTGAGTGGAATTAATTTTTTATTATTTTTTTTGGTTAATTTATTTTTGTCAAAACGGCCTTTATTTATTTTTTCAACGCGCACACCAACAAACGAAAACAACGTGCGTAGGATCTGGGAGCGCAAGACGTCATGTAGATCAGCCACAGCATCATATTGGTTGATTCGTAGTGAGCGAAATAACTTGTATAGACCGATCAATCCTTTATGTTCCTGATCAAGCTGCGGGTGAATAAAACCTATTCGGTCATGTGATGGAAATATTGGACGAAATTGCTGGCGCGTGAGGATATCCAGATGTACATTGGAATACTTATCCAGCAAGTGAGTCAATACCGGAACTGTCATCGCAACGTCACCCATAGCAGACAATCTAATGACTAGTATGCGTTGCACGTTGCTGATTACTTTTGAGATTTATATAAAACCGGATTGAGGTTGGGGTCGTTGTACATTTTCATCTGCCGATACAGTTTCATATAGACCTTACCTGACTTGATGTTATCCAATAGTTGGTCGATAGCCGAACTCAGATCTGTGAGCTGGTCGGTCAATACTGAAAGTTTTTGCTCACAAGCCAGGCGATGTTCCGAGGTGATACCCGTACGATTAACCTCTTCTCGCATGTGATATATTTTCAGGCATAAAATAGAGAGCCTGTCAAGTGCCCATGCAGGGCTTTCAGTGTTCAACCGGGCATCGGAGGAAACTTCATCAGGCACATACACAGCAAGAAAATAATCATCTAACTGCTCAACCATATCGGTCCGGTCCTGATTGCTTCCATCTATTCGCCTTTTGATTTTCAAAGCCTCATCAGGGTTAATGTTAGGATCACGAATGATATCCTCCAAATGCCATTGCACCGTATCTATCCAACATTTATGATAGAGCAGCGAATCTATTTTTTCCGTCAACGGATTATTCATGCTGTGATCAACATCATCGTGAACGTGATATTCTACAATAGTCTGATTAAATATCGTTATACAGGAATCGCTAAATGACATAGGTCAAACTTGGAAATTATTTAAAAGGCTGAATCAATAAATGGTTCTGCATCTACGCAGATATTTCTAATATGCCCGCACATTCTTTTTCTCGACATAATTGATAAATGCTCGTAAAACTACTTTGTTCCCGCCAGGTGTAGGATAGTTGCCGGTAAAATACCAGTCGCCGTTATTGTTTGGACAAGCCGCGTGAAGTCCATCAATGGTTTGATAAATCACCTGAACTTCTATATTTGAATCTGCAGGCGTAATTAGTTGAGCTATTTTAAGCGAAATTTCCTTTTGCGAAAATTCACTATAGAGCTCTTTTACGTGATTTGTATAATTGTTGTCTTCCCTGAGCAACTCATCCTTGCATTTCTTATAAATGTCCTGGATTAAATAACTTTTTCCATTCTCGTGTAACAATTCGGTCAAAGCCTGAAAGGCAATAAAATCGCCCATGCGCGACATGTCGATGCCATAACAATCCGGATAACGAATTTGTGGTGCTGACGAAACGATGACAATCTTCCTTGGATTAAGTCGTAAACAAATGCTGATGATACTATCCCGCAAAGTTGTTCCCCTAACAATAGAATCGTCTACTAAAACCAGGGTGTCAACATGATCATTGACAATTCCATAGGTGACATCATACACGTGCGATACCATGTCTCCACGAACCACTTCGTCAGCAATGAATGTGCGCAATTTGGCATCCTTGACCACAAGTTTTTCAACGCGTGGATGCATTTTAATCATATTTTGAAGGTCTTCTCCTTCAAGGACTTCATCTGATTGCAGACGTTTGATTTTGATTTCGTCCATGTGCTTATTGATCCCTTCAATCAAGCCCATGAATGATGTTTCTGCAGTATTTGGCACAAAAGAAAAGACAGTATGCGCTAAATCAAATTCTATAAGTTTCAAGACGGACTCGCTCAATAACTCACCGAGTTTTTTACGCTCCAGGTAAATATCCCGGTCAGTACCCCGGGAAAAATAAATACGTTCAAATGAGCAGGAACGACGGGGTGATTCATCGATGAAAGGTGACTCGGTAATACGACCATCTTTCTTGATGATCAAGGCATGGCCCCGACGCAATTCATGAATCATATGATACTTAAGGTTGAAGGCTGTCTGTATCGGCGGCCGTTCTGAAGCCGCGACGACAACTTCGTCATCATAATAATAGTGCAATGGACGAATTCCCGAAGGATCACGCATGATAAATGCATCACCATGTCCAATCATACCACAAATAGAATATCCTCCATCAAAATGTTTGCAAGCTCTTTTTAATAAACGCTGGATGTCCAGATGTTTAAATATGAGTTGGTTTATCTCCTGGTTGGAGTGACCATCCGGTTTAAACCATTGATACAAACGTTCTACCTCATCATCTAAAAAATGACCCAATTTTTCGAGTACAGTAACCGTATCAGATCGCTCCTTAGGTGATTGCCCAAGATCAACGAGTTCGTTAAAAAGTTCGTCGACGTTTGTCAAGTTGAAGTTTCCTGCGAGTACCAGATTGCGATTTATCCAATTGTTTTGTCTGAGAAACGGATGTACCGTTTCAATGGAATTGTCTCCATGAGTGCCATAGCGTAAATGACCAAGCAAGACCTCACCTGTATACGGCACATTGTGTTTTAACCATTCTGAGTCCTCAAATTTTTCACTGGGGATGTCATTGAAATGTGAGAAAACACCTTCAAACACATCGCGCAAATAATTCGTGCTGTTACTTCGGCGTCGAGAGATATAGCGATGTCCGGGAGGCATATCCAATTTAATGGTAGCCACCCCTGCACCGTCTTGACCTCGATTTCGTTGTTTTTGAAGAAGTAACTGGAGTTTGTTAAGGCCGTACAGTGGAGTACCATACTTTTCCCTATAGTATTCCAACGGTTTGAGTAATCTGACGAAAGCCAGACCGCACTCATGCTTGATTTGATCGCTCATGGACGCTTGTCTAAGAAACAAAGGTACGACGATCTGCTCTTATGTAAAATTTATATCATACTTAGTTTTAAGACTCCTTAAAAATTGAATCTTACATCCTGAAGACAAGTGCCGATAATAGAAAAAATAAGGTCGGATTCACGGTAGGGCTGACTCAATTCTATGTCCAATTCGGGCAGCCGATAAAACTGAAAATTCGAGAAAAGCATGTTGAAAATATCTACATTTATACCAAAGCAAAATTATGGAAAAACGAACAGCTATTATTACAGGAGCCAGTAGTGGCATTGGGAAAGCAACAGTTAATCGCCTTATAGCGGACGGCTTTCATGTCGTGGCAATGGCCAGGAGAAAAGACCGCATGGCAGAGTTGGCAGAAAAATGGGGCGATAGGATTTTAGCAATAGCAGGAGACGTCACGAACTTAGTAGATGTTGAACGCTTAGCGATCATGGCGAAGGACAGATTCGGACGGATTGACGTTTTAATTAACAATGCCGGCGTGGGTCATCTGGGGCCTTTGGAACATGGCCTTATCGATGACTGGCATAACATGATCGACACCAATGTCAAAGGAGTGCTAAATTGTATCCATACATTTTTGAAGCCACTGGAAGATACCCAGGGTCATATTATTAATATGGCTTCCGTAGCGGCGCATGATGTTTTCCCCAATGCAGTAGTTTATTGTGCATC
The DNA here is from genome assembly GCA_965249735.1 of Saprospiraceae bacterium. Taxonomy (GTDB): domain Bacteria; phylum Bacteroidota; class Bacteroidia; order Chitinophagales; family Saprospiraceae; genus JANQSS01. The sequence goes on from CBDFMS010000025.1 coordinate 455,041, forward strand.
GAAACATGCTGTTAACACAATAACACTGGGTTTTCGAAAAGAATATCGTGACCGTGTTAAGATTACGAATATATCTCCGGGAGCAGTTCAGACGGAATTTTCTACGCATACGACTGATAAAGTCTTCAAAGAAAAATATGATAAAAGCTTTGAAGGGATTGTTATCCAAGCTGATGAAATAGCGAATGTAATTTCACATATTCTGCATTTGCCAAAGCACCTTGTTGTGAATGAGTATATTATTCGACCTAATAAATAATGTAATGAATAAAATATTTATGTGGCTTTTGTTGCCATTGTTCTTCATTTCGTGCAAGGCCGTTGATAAAAATATTTTAATCTATAATAGACAGCAAGGTTATCCTCCTTGTGAACCTTCTATCGCGATTAATCCGGCAGACAATAACCAGGTAATTGCAGGTTCTGTCCTAAATAATGTGCATTATTCACATGATGGAGGTAAATCCTGGAAAACAATAAAATTGAATTCGAGCCATGGCGTATTTGGCGATCCTGTCATTTTTGCGGATAAGGATGGTTCCTTTTATTATTGTCATTTAGCTGATCCTGAAGGCAAGAGTTGGGCCAGTTCACGGCTTTTAGAAAGCATCGTGGTCCAACGTTCAGATGATGGTGGACTAACCTGGAATGATGGAGCGGCCATTGGAGCCAACCCACCAAAAGATCAGGACAAAGAATGGGCTGTTGCCGATCCTCATTCAAACGCGATCTATATGGCATGGACAGAATTTGACAAATACAATTCGCCGGATCCGGATTGTGAGACACGTATTTTATTTGCCTCTTCCAGCGATAAAGGTGAAACATGGACACGTCCAATTTCTCTATCCTCCATCACGGGAGATTGCTTAGACGATGATGAAACGGTTGAGGGTGCAGTGCCTGCCGCGGGTCGAAATGGAAAAGTCTTTGTAGCCTGGTCAGTAAATGAAAGAATTTATTTTAACCATAGTGATGATTTTGGAAAATCCTGGTTGAAAAAGGAAAAGTTAATAGCTAATCAACCGGGTGGATGGTCATTGCCAATTGAGGGGCTGAAACGCGTAAATGGAATGCCGGTCACATTAGTTGATAATAGTAGTGGAATTTACGATGGCCGTGTCTATGTACTCTGGGCAGATCAACGTGAAGGAAAACTAAATACAAACATATATCTGATTTATTCTGATGATGACGGTGAAACCTGGACGCCGCCGACATTAATTCATAATGATGTTAATGAGACACATCAGTTTTTTCCTTGGATGGCCATTGACAATTCTACCGGATTTGTTTATGTCGTTTATTATGATCGGAAAAATTACCGTGACCGGCAAAATGAAGTTTCTCTGGCGTGGTCATATGATGGCGGCGCTAGCTGGCAAGAGCGCATTATATCTGATAGTCCTTTTGAAACACCACCCCCTTTTGTCTTTTTTGGAGATTATAATAATATTTCAGCGGTCGGAGGAAAAATTCGACCGATTTGGACACGATATGAGGATGGAAACCTGTCAATTTGGACAGCGTTGATAGAAGAAAAAAACAAGAATAAAATAAAACCCTGAAGAATTAACAAAACAGCCTGAATTAATGGAAAGAAGAAAATTTACCCGGTCACTGGTAGTCGGAGCGATGACCCCACTATTGGCTTCCGCACCACAGCATAAGCGAAGGAAGAAAGTTAAGCGCATCAAGGCAAAGGCCTTAAAACCAGGAAGCACAGTTGGGTTAATTGCACCAGCTAGCGCCATAAAACCGGGTCAAATGGAAATGTCACTGAAACAATTGAATGCGATGGGGTTTCAGGTCAAGGTTGGAAAATATGCGGAAGCCGAAAATGGATTTTTGGCAGGTGATGATGCCGATCGGATTTGGGATATTCACAACATGTTAATGGATGATGAAGTAGCCGGTATCTGGTGTATTCGGGGAGGATATGGGATGTCGCGCATCGTTCCACAACTAAATAAAAAATTATTAATCAAACATCCAAAATTAATTATTGGTTATAGCGATGTGACAATATTGCACCAACTTGCTGCCACGCAAGGTCTTATGACAATTCACGGGCAAATTGCAGGTGATGAATTTACCAATGAGGTCATGGACAATATGAAGGCCGTGATTACGGGAAATCTAACAGGTAGAACGATTCGACCAATGGATGACAATGATCATTATACTATTCGTGGAGGACAGGCAAAGGGACAATTGACCGGAGGTAATCTTTCTCTTTTAAGCGCTCTGGCAGGAACACCTTATTTGGACTCGTTTAAAAATAAAGTAGTTTTTATTGAGGACCTGGGTGAAAAACCATATCGCGTTGACCGGATGTTGACGCAATTAATCCAGGCAAGTGATTTGTCAAAAGCACGAGCAATTATTTTAGGTGTATTTGCTGATTGCGAAAAAGATGAGGACGATAAATCCTGGACATTGCGTGAAGTTTTAGAAGACCGTTTGCAGCCATTGGGTATGCCGGTGTGTTACGGCATTCCTTTTGGTCATGTGGAGCAGAATTTGGCTATGCCGACATTACTGGAAGTTTCAATTGATGCCGATCGTATCTCGCTTACTTACGAGGAGGAAGCTGTGATATGAAGGTGGCCTGGAAGAAATACAAATTAGAATTAAACCAACCATTTGTTCTGTCTTATGGTGCATTTGATTTTCGATGGTCGTATATTTTTCAATTAACGGAAGGTAACCACAGTGGACTGGGGGAAGCTACAGCAATCACCTACTATGGCTGGTCAGAAGAAAAAATTGAATCTGAATTTATTCGATTTGAAAAAGAACTAAACAAGGGTGTGCCGTTTGAAGAGGCGTTGGCTGTTCTCGAATTTTTACCTCCCGTCCGAAATGCCATTCAATGCGCCTGGGTAGATCTCCAATCCAGAAAAAACAATCAGACGCTCGCCCGGTATTATAATCTACCAATGGCGAATTCACTTCCCATAAGCTCAATAACAATTACCGGAAATAATTATAACGAGTTGACAGATCAAATCAATCAGTACGATTGGCCGGTGTATAAAATAAAAATGGGAACTGAAGAAGATGAAATTAAATTTGACATCATTCGATCTCATCCGAATAAGCGCTTTCGAATTGATGCGAATACAGGATGGTCCTTAGAATGGATACATCAGCATGTCAATGACCTTCAGTTAAATAATTTGGAATTGATCGAACAACCATTTGAAATTGAACATTCAGCCTTGAATCTGGAGTTAAAAAAACTGGTTAACCGACCTATTATTGCAGATGAAGCATGTCGATCAGTCGATGATGTCAGGGTCTGCGCTGAATATTTTGATGGTATTAATGTAAAATTAATGAAATGTGGGGGGTGGGATAGAACGATGGAAATAATAAAGGCTGCCCGGGCAAATGAATTGCTTGTGATGATTGGATGCATGACAGAATCTTCAATCGGTATTTCGCATGCTGCCCAGCTATTGTCACTGGTGGATATAGCCGATATTGATGGATCTCATTTAATCGCAAATGATCCGGCACAAGGGACATATTTGGAGACGGGAAATGTGATATTGAGCGATGATACAGGGAGCGGGGCCCGGTTAAAAGATAATCTATAAAATCAAATGAATTATGACGTCAACCAGAATACATTATATAATATATTTAATGTTTTTGGCCGTCAATATATCGTATGGGCAAGATAGCCTCATAGCTGAAATTTTAAAAAAAGGCGGCCCACTTGTACAGGAGGTATTGGCAGCACCGGCCAACTACGAAGTGCAAATAATGTATTCACAAATTAGTCGAAATGAACAGGGTGTACCTCGTTTAAAAACGTATAAATTTCAAATAGACGAAGAACGATATTTCTATCCGGCCAGCACGGTGAAAATGCCCGTTGCTTGTTTTGCCCTGGAAAAACTGAATGAATTGAATATAGATCAATTGTCGGATCGAACACCTATAGCTTTTGGAGCAGCATCACCACCACAATACAAAGTGCTAAGCGATACGACAGCTGAAGATGGAGTGCTGACTCTTCGACATTTAATTAAAAAAGTATTTCTGGTGAGTGACAATGAAGCGTATAATTTATTGTACGCCTTTTGTGGCCAGGAAGATATTAATTCAAGGATGAGAGCTAAGGGATATCGGCATGCAAAAATAACACATCGCGTTGGTGCCGGAGCGTATTCGATGAAGGATAACAGGATGTCAAATCCTTATCTATTTTATAATGAAAACAATATTCTTCTTCTTTCACCATCTACGTATAATTTTATCGAATATGATGATGTGATGGTTTCAAATTGTCTAAAAGGCGCCGGATATATATCTTCCGGAAGATTGATTAATGAACCATTTAATTTTTGCGAAAAGAATTTCTTGTCTTTGCCATCTTTACATGACATGGTTGCGGCAATAGTAATTCCTGAGACTATGTCGGAAGAAAAACAGTTTCACCTGACTGCTGAACAAAGACGTGATCTACTCAGTTTTATGTCTGAACGACCGCGGGAATCTAAATTCCCGGATTATGATGAAGAGGTATATGACAGTTCGGTTAAATTCTTAATGGTCGGAGATCAGAAAGATCTAATGCCCAAGCGTCTCCGGATTTTCAATAAGGTGGGTGCTGCTTACGGTTATTTGACTGATGCCGCATATATTGTAGACTTGGAACGAAACATTGAATTTATTTTGGCAGCGACCATTCATGTAAATGACAACGCCATATACAATGACGATACTTACCAATACGATGAAGTGGGTATCCCATTTCTTGCAGAAGTGGGACGCTTATTTTATGCGCATGAATTGTCCGGAAACCATACATTTGATTTTCAAGAGCTGAGAACATTAACTTATGATTAAATATAGAACAGTAGTCGTTGATGCCGAAATGAAGTCAAAGTCCTCTTTCAGTTCGAAACGATATCAAATTGACTTACATGAATTGCGCATGCAAATTCAGTCTAAATTGGAGGAATACGATGAAATGGGGTATGATTTGATTGAAATGGAACCTGTGATGTCGAGTCTTTATAATTCGACTTTTACACAGGCTGTGATCCTGATATTTAAAATGCGCGAGGATGTGGCTTAAATGCTATCGAATTCCCCGCATTTACTGACAATTTAATTATGTATTGTGAACAGGTCCTATGAATAAGTCATCTTTTCCGACAGTCTCTCGACTTATTTCACTAAAAAATGCTTCCCGTCTGGTTAAAAACCCAATTCCGGTCGTAGAAGAAACAATGGAAAAATTGGGCCCTACATATTTTTTTCACTTAGGTGGAAAAACGAAGGGGATGATTACCAAAGAATTGGATATCATTCAGCATATTCTACAAAAGAACAGTAAAAATTATCATAAATCTCCTTTACAATCAAGAGACCTTGCGGCTTATGTTGGCAAAGGATTATTAACCAATAATGGAGAAAGTTGGTTGCGACAACGCAGACTGATACAACCTGCTTTTAGCCGTAAAAACATTAACAGCCTGACCTCCATTATTGAAGAGGAGGTGCGTCATGTAATAGAACATGAAGTCAATCAAAATCGGGAAACCAATATCTCACACCTCTCTGCGATGTTGACATTCCACATAGTTGCCAGGGCGATATTTAGTGATGAAGTAAGTCATGAAGAAATTGTGGAAATCCGAGATAATGTTGAGCGTGTTCAAAAAATGCTGATACTACAGGTGCGACAACCATTGAAACGATGGTATTACCACCTGTTTGGAATGATACGCCGCCATCATGAATTGGCTGATAAATGCCGCAAATTAATTTTGACACTCGCAAAAAACAGAAAACAAAGTGGGACTAAAAAAGAAGATATCCTGCAGTTTTTGTTAGATACAAGGTATGAAGATACAGGGGAACCCATGCATTTGGAGCAATTAACGGACGAACTATTAATTCTGATGGTGGCAGGTCACGAGACCACAGCGCATAGTTTAACCTGGACATTATTTTTATTGAATCAGCACCCCGAGGTTTATACCAGGTTATTATCGGAAATTGATTCTGTTGGAACAAATTATATGGAGTATTTCAAGCCACAGTCATATCTCATGTCGGTCATAAAGGAAAGTATGCGACTCTATCCACCTGCCTGGGTCATAGACCGGATTGGAATAATGGATGACGAAGTTCAAGGAAACCGACTCCCCGCAGACACGATCATCATGTGTTTTATTTACGGATTGCACCGGAGTTCTTTGTATTGGAAGGACCCCACTACATTTAATCCGGATCGATTTATGTCAAATGAAAAGCATAAAGCATACCTTCCTTTTGGTGCAGGACCACGACTGTGTATTGGAAATCATTTTGCATATTTGGAATTAGTCGTGACGCTTTATCAGCTATTAAGTCAGTATATCTTGCCGACCGATAAAATTCCGTTCCCCGGAATAAGACCGTTGATCACACTTCAACCTGCCAGTCAAATTCGAATGACTTTATCTCGGAGGTGACCGACTTAATTATTTATCGGCATTGACAGATGTTATCCTTTTATTAAGCTGATGTCTTCGACCAGGTAGATGAGCTGCTTCATAGCCTCTCTCTTTGTATGGCCTGGGCCATAGACAAATACGTCTACGAAAAGAACTTCGTTTCGGATCGAGTTGTGAATGAGAAAAGTAGCAAATGCACCTCCCATAAATTCGTTTTTCATGTCCCAAATGCCGCGTAATTCGTTTGTGTAATTCCCATTGATGTCCCGAGAATAATAAAATGTGGGCAGATCCACATTATTTATTTCCATATAGGATTTAGGCGTGGTTGAAGAAATATTCGCCTTGGTCAGTGAATCACGCAGGGCGATCATATGTTCTTCTGAAAATATTGTTCTATCCTTATAGGGAAGATGATAAAAAATGATGCCGCTGGTTATTTTCGGTGTAATATCCTGCAACCATAAAAAAGGTTTTTTGTCAATTCCAATTTGGAATCGATCAGGTATGTTCATCTCGATACCATACTCATCATTAAGTTTATTTTCAATCGTAACGCTGTGTCCGGATAAAAATAAATTGGCCTCATATTGGATTTTGTCAAAATCATATAGTCGCTTTGAAAAAGTGGGCAAACTTGCTTTAATTCCATCAATTAATCCAGACTCATTTTTTCCAATGATGTAGAGCACAAGTTGATTTTCAGCCCATTTATTCATGCCCGCCCGAAATTGATAGTCTTTTTCCGCATATCCAGAAGTGATCGACATATTTCCAAGGTCCTCTTCCACTGTTTTGGTAACTGGAGATTCGGTATCGGACATATTTGCCAATATCACATAAGACCTCAATTGCTTCCGAATGGGATTTTGTATGAGATCCTCAAACGTATGATGTTGTAAATCGAATAGAGGTTCCGGTTGAGGTAGAATTGGGAAGGCTGAACCATAATAATACTGCATCGTATCACCCGGATGTTGATCCCAGATATGTGTATCCGCAAGGACGGCAATTTTACCTGCTTTTCCGAATGCAAATTGTTTACCTGCCAAACGCTCGCCAATGCTGCCCTGACAACTCAGAACTAACAATACGGACAATACAAGCGTAATCTCTACAAATCTTCGGATCATAAGTATAATATACCTTGTAGATGCAAACATAGACCTGAGGGGTGTTTCTGATAGTTGAAAATATTGGATTCTTTTCGGAAGATCTTATCGGCTTTCGAAGTAATCGGCTTCTACATTAAATTTTCAATGATGTGCTCTTCAGTCACACCCTCAGCCTCAGCTTTGAAATTGCGAATAATGCGATGACGTAAGACGTTCTTAGCCACTGCTTGCACATCTTCAATGTCAGGAGAATACTTGCCTGTTATGGCTGCATGGCATTTGGCACCTAAAACAAGATATTGGGAAGCACGTGGACCTGCTCCCCATGCGATATAGTTTTTCACATGATCACTAGCCATCTCTTTGGCAGGGCGAGTGCTGGCAGAAAGCTTTACAGCGTATTCCAGTACATTATCTGCAATTGGAATTTTTCGGACCAGATTTTGAAAGAAAATTATTTCTTCGCCACCTAGTACATGCTGTAAATCGATCGATTGTACGGCTGTTGTAGAACGTACAATGTCCAATTCTTCTTCATACGAAGGATAATCGAGGCTGATGTTGAACATGAAACGGTCGAGTTGTGCTTCCGGTAATGGGTAGGTGCCTTCTTGTTCTATTGGGTTTTGAGTAGCTAAGACAAAAAATGGATTTGGCAGGGCATAATTTTCACCGCTGACCGTTACAACGCGCTCTTGCATAGCTTCCAACAGCGCAGCCTGAGTTTTAGGAGGTGTCCGGTTGATCTCATCAGCTAGAACGATATTGGCAAATACTGGTCCTTTTGCAAATCTAAATTGTCGTTGGTCGTCGAGAATTTCTGATCCGGTAATGTCCGAAGGCATCAAATCAGGAGTAAATTGAATTCGCTTGAACTCGAGATCCAGAACCTCTGCGATCGTACTTACCAATAAGGTCTTAGCTAAACCTGGTACGCCGACCAGTAAACTATGCCCATTACTAAATAATGCAATTAATACAGATTGAACGACGTGGTCTTGCCCGACGATCACCTTCCCAATTTCATTTTTCATGTCATGATAGGCCCGGGCAAGTGCATCGACAGCTTCTTTGTCTGAATTAAATGTAGGTATAGCCATAGTTTAACTTTAGTTTTAGTTTTTTGAAAACGCTGTGCTTATATAAATGTTGTCAATTTGATCACTTCGAAATAAAACTCTTATTTCAAACTCCATTCCGTACCGTCCTTTCCATCTTTGACAACGATGTTCATTTCGTTTAGTCGATCCCTGATGGTATCAGACATCGCCCAATTTTTTTCTGCCCGTGCCTGTTGCCTCAATTTCAGAACCAAGTCCATAAGATGGTTGATGTTTTGATTCGAATCACTACCTGACTCTTTTAAGCCGAAAATATCATAAACAAGGGCGGAAACGTCTGATTTTACCTTTTCCAGAGCCATCTTGCCAATAGTCTTTTGTGGAGCATTAACATGAGAATTAATTGCAGTAACCAATTCAAATAATCCGGCAAGTGCTTTAGGCGCGTTAAAGTCGTCATCCATCTCGTGTATGGCGCGGTGGATCATTTCAGTCCATACTTCATCAAGTTCACCTGATTCAAGATCAGATTGTACTGATTGCAGACGTTTTAAGCCCTCCATGAGACGTTGATATCCTTTCTCTGAAGCCTTTAAGGCTGAATCTGTGATATCCATGGTGCCTCCGTAATGTGTCTGGAGCATGAAAAATCGAACGACCTCAGGAGTATATCCTTGCGATACGTGTGGGCTATCACCTGAAAACAATTCCTCGGGGGAGATTGTGTTTCCATCACTTTTGGACATCTTTTTCCCGTTCATCAAGAGCATATTGGTATGCAACCAGTATTTCACAGGAGCACAACCACATGCACCCATATTTTGTGCAACTTCATTTTCATGGTGTGGAAATTTCAAATCGTTTCCTCCTCCGTGTATATCGAAATGTTGCCCCAGGTATTTAGTGCTCATGGCCGAACATTCAAGGTGCCAACCCGGAAATCCATCGGACCAGGGAGATGACCATCGCATGATGTGTTCTGGTTTGGCCTTCATCCAAATGGCAAAATCCGAAGCATGCCTTTTTTCATCCTGATTCTTCAAATCATCCCGTGAAGCGGCCTGTAAATCTTCTATTTTGCGTCCTGACAACTGGCCGTATACCTTTTGTTCATGTGCAAATTTGACCGTATCAAAATAGACTGAGCCGTCGACTTCATAACCCAATCCATTATCTATTATATCCTGAACCATCTTGATCTGTTCGGGAATATGGCCTGATGCCCTTGGTTCAATAGTCGGGCTGAGTGAATTGAAGATGCGCATCATTTCATGAAATCGTTCAGCGTATTTATGTGCAACCTCCATGGGTTCAAGGTCTGCCAGCCGCGCTCCTTTTGCCATACGGTCTTCTCCATCATCCAACAAGTGACCTACGTCGGTGATATTGCGCACATATCGTACGCGATAACCCAAATACAACAGATATCGATAGATGATATCAAAGCTCACAAACGTGCGGCAGTTCCCAAGGTGTACATCGTCGTAAACCGTGGGCCCACAAACATACATTCCAACGAACCCTTCCTGTAATGGAACGAACTTTTCCTTCTGCCTACTAAGACTGTTTTGTACATGTAAATTATGCGAAATCATGGGCGTGAAAATAGGGAAAAGTTGAAGGACGCGACTACCATTTTTTCCAGTGTCGTAAGTTTTGAAGATTCCTCTTTTCATTCAATGCGTGTGCGCGTAAACGAATGATTGAATGAAATCAAAAAAAATGAATATTTCATTGGATTTTAGTAGCGAAATTCTGGCTTTCACAGTATATTTGCTATAGCAACTATTGGTAATGCAACTATTTTAATCTTGGAGGTGTCTGATACCGAGTTGTTACCTTATATTTTTAACTAAATGACCAAACATGCCAGTATATCATAGATTGGGAAACATACCTTCGAAACGACACGTAGTCTTTGAGAAAGAGGGTGGGGGATTGCATTATGAGCAACTTTTTGGAACGATTGGCTTTGATGGAATGTCCTCATTGCTTTATCATTTGCATCGTCCGACAATGATCCGGCAGATATTGGAACCTATGGATGTCTCACCCCGGATTGCGGTACAGAAAAATTTGACTTCCCGCATGTTGATGGGATTTGACGTTGCCCCGACTGATGACTACCTCGATAGTCGTGTTGCATTGCTGGTAAATAGCGACGTGCATATTGGATGTGCTGCTCCAAGAAAATCCTTGACTGAATATTTTTATAAAAATGCGGATGCAGATGAGATGCTTTTTATTCATAAAGGGAGTGGTACCCTTCGCACATTTGTCGGAAACATTCAATTTGAATACGGAGATTATTTAATTATTCCTCGCGGAATGATCTATCAAATCGAATTCGATACAGAGGACAACAGGATATTGTATGCAGAATCTTTTGATCCTATTTATACGCCCAAGCGATATCGCAATTGGTTTGGACAATTATTAGAACATTCTCCGTTCTGTGAACGTGATTATAAATTGCCACAAGATCTGGAAACGCATGATGAAAAAGGAGAATTTTTGATGAAGGTCAAAAAACAAGACTGTCTGCATCAACTCGTTTATTCTTCACATCCATTTGATGTTGTCGGGTGGGATGGTTACAATTTCCCTTATGGTTTTTCAATTCACAATTTTGAACCGATTACAGGGCGTGTGCATCAACCACCACCGGTGCATCAGACCTTTGAAACATCCACATTTGTCATATGTTCTTTTTGTCCGCGGCTCTACGATTATCACCCAAAAGCAATTCCAGCACCGTATAATCATTCCAATATAGATTCGGATGAAATGCTTTATTATGTTGAAGGTGATTTTATGAGTAGAAATAACGTTGACCAGGGTTATATTTCCTTACATCCTGCAGGCATTCCTCATGGTCCTCATCCGGGCGCATATGAACGCAGTATTGGTCAAAAATCAACTGAAGAACTAGCGGTCATGATCGATACATTTAAACCATTAATGATCACTGAAGATGCCATGAAAATTGATGATGGAACATATTATCAATCCTGGCTTGAATAATTTAATAAAATATTAATCTGAATATCATTTAATCACAATAAAAACTCAATAAATTATGTCTACAATAACAGAGGCTTTACCAAAATTATACAAAGACGCAAAAGACTTTATGCCGATTAATGGCACCGATTATCTGGAATTATATGTTAGCAATGCAAAACAAGCAGCACATTATTATAAATCAGCTTTTGGATTTAAATCGTTGGCCTTTGCTGGTTTAGAAACCGGACGCCATGACATCGAATCATATGTAGTCGAACAAGATAAAATTAGATTAGTCTTGACATCTCCATTACACAGCGGAACGGAGATTGGAAAACACATTGATAAACACGGTGATGGCGTAAAAGTGACGGCACTGTGGGTAGATGATGCGACCTATGCATACAATGAAGCAATTAAACGCGGTGCAACGTCGCACATGGAGCCTACTAAAGAAGAGGATGAAAATGGCTATATCGTACGCTCCGGAATTCACACCTATGGTGAAGTCGTTCACATCTTTGTTGAACGTGACAAGTATAATGGAATCTTTTTACCGGGTTATAAAAAATGGGAAACAAGATACAATCCCCCTTCGATCGGTCTTAAATATGTAGACCATATGGTTGGAAATGTAAAATTAGGCCGGATGAATCACTGGGTGAAATTTTATCAGGAAGTTCTTGGGTTCGCGCAAATTTTATCATTTGATGACAACGATATCTCAACAGAATTTACGGCTTTGATGAGTAAGGTGATGAGTACAGGGAACGGTCGAATAAAATTTCCAATAAATGAACCAGCACCTGGATTGAAAAAATCACAGGTGGATGAATATTTGGATTTTTATGAAGATGAAGGTGTACAACATATAGCCGTTGCCACAGAGAATATTATAGAAACGGTAACTGAACTCAGAAATAGGGGAGTTGAATTTTTGAAAATACCATCTTCTTATTATGATGAGCTGACAGATCGAGTAGGAGAAATTGAAGAAGATATTGAACCATTGCGCGACTTGGGCATATTGGTTGATCGGGATGAGGAAGGATACTTGTTACAAATATTCACACGAACCGTACAGGCTCGACCAACTATGTTTTTTGAAATCATCCAGCGGAAAGGAGCTCAGTCATTTGGTAAAGGAAATTTCAAAGCTTTATTTGTTGCGCTCGAAAAAGAACAAGAATTGCGCGGGACACTTTAATCAAAAGATCAAGTGACTAATATTCCTCGATAAATTATATCTGAAGGATTTTAGTAACTCGACTTCGACAACAAAAAACAACAACATGAGTAATATAAAATCCTGGGTGTCTATCCCGGAAAATTCAGATTTTACAATCCACAACCTTCCATTTGGTGCTTTTGTACGGGGAGATGTCACAACTGGTTTGGGTGTGGCCATAGGAACATTAATTGTTGACTTGCATAATCTTCACAAATCAGGTCTGCTCGATGGATTAAATCTTCCTTTTGGAATATTTGATCGATTATACTTGAATGATTTCATTTCTTTGGGAAAACCTACCTGGTCTGCTTTTCGTAGGCGTCTGCAGGAATTATTAACCGATGGAAATGATGAGCTTCGAGATGTTTCAGAAGGTATTCTGATCAATCAAGATGAAGTTGTGATGCGAATGCCGGTACAAGTAGGAGACTATACAGATTTTTATTCGAGTATGGAGCACGCGACCAATGTGGGTAAGATGTTTCGTGACCCTGAAAACGCGCTGTTACCAAATTGGAAACATATTCCCGTTGGTTACCATGGACGGGCTTCTTCCATTTATATTTCTAATACGCCGATTCATCGACCACAGGGACAACGTCTCCCGCTCGGTGAAACCCAACCTGTTTTTGGACCATCACAGCGATTGGATATCGAGTTGGAAATGGCTTTTATTGTTGGTCGAAATTCAGAACAGGGTGAACGGATAACAACTGCTGAGGCTGACGATTCCATTTTCGGAATGGTTCTATTTAATGATTGGTCAGCCCGGGACATACAGAAGTGGGAATATGTACCACTCGGTCCATTTCTCGGAAAGAATTTTGCCTCCTCTGTTTCACCCTGGATCGTAACATTAGAAGCACTGGAGCCGTTTCGTGTAGCCGGACCTGTTCAGGATCCACCGGTGTTACCGTATTTGGAATATACCGGACAAAAAAATTATGATATCGCATTGGAAGTTGGACTCACACCGGAAAATAGTTCTGAAACAGTTATTTCCAGAAGCAATTTTAAATATATGTACTGGAACATGTCGCAACAACTGGCTCATCATACCGTGAACGGATGTAATGTAAAAGCAGGTGATATGATGGCCTCAGGAACAATTAGCGGAAAGGATAAGTCATCGTATGGATCGTTGCTCGAAATGTCCTGGGGAGGAAAGCAACCCTTGAAACTCGTTGATGGCCGGGAAAGAAGCTTTTTGAAAGATGGTGACACGATATCCTTACGCGGCCATGCTTACAAAGATGGTATACGTGTAGGATTTGGCGAAGTAAAAGGAAAAATTATACCACCAAAATAATAAACTAATTTCATGATTGCTGATAATAAAATAAATATTTACAAGCCCTATCTCAAAGGTACTCCTGCCTATGTTGGAGGTAAATCAAAAAATGAAATAATTTCTCCTGCAGAAAATATTTATAAACTTTCTTCAAATGAAAATGCTTTAGGCAGTTCTCCGAAAGCTATTGCTGCGATTCAGGATCACTTGAATTATTTATATGAATATCCTGACAGAACGGACGCACGACTACGTCATGCATTGGCAGATCATTTTGATCATAAATTAAGTGAAGGCCATTTTATGGCCACGCCTAGTGGATCGGAAATGATCGATCTGATTGTCCGTGCATTTCTCAGTGAGGGTTTAGAGTGCATAGCTTCAAGTCCTTGTTTTCAACCCTATTTTATGTTTAGTGGTAACCACGGTGCGACAGTTGTAGACGTTCCACTAATCGGGGATAAATATTCCCTCGATGTAGATGGGATATTAGCTGCAATCAATGAACGAACACGACTTGTGTTTGTCACGAGTCCAAATAATCCGACTGGTGGATATGTCCCACGAAATGAAATGGACTACCTGGTCAATAATTTGCCGGAACATGTTATACTTGTTTTTGATGAAGTATACCGACATTTTGTGGACGCTGAGGATTATACATCTGCATTGCCTTATATCGTTGATGGAAAACAAGTCATTGCGGTTAATAGTTTTTCCAAATCACACGGGTTGGCCGGTATGCGTATGGGTTATGCTTATGGCCCTGAAAACGTAATAAAATACATCAGACAACTCTGGAAACCTTTTTTGATGAACACCTTGGCTATTGAAGCGATGATTGCCGCTCTTAGTGATGATGATTTTATTGCGAAAACGAGAAATCTCATTTTATCCGAAAAAGAATATCTATACAAGGAGTTGGATAAACTTGGTATTACCTACTGGAAATCGCAAGGAAATTTTATTATGATCCAGCCACCAATTGCTGAAGCCGAGTTTGAAGAGCATATGTTAATCCACGGCATCATGGTTAGACCTATAACCAGTTTTGGAGCTAAGCAATGCATTCGCGTGACGATTGGCACGACGGCTGCTAACAGGGCATATATAAAAGGACTGCAAGCTTTGATGAATAATATTTCTGTCAATAAATTTTCTAATTGAATTACTATGGATACATTGAGTCATACCAAAGAATCAGAATCTCCATCTCCAATGACGGATTATACATCCCATCCTGTCGGGCCGTATATTGATCGGACAATGAAACAAATTCGATGGAATTATATACAGTCATTTAAGGCGGCCGGTGTAGATATTACTACTGAGCAATGGGAGATTTTAGACAAATTGTACAAACAGTCAGGGCTGTCTCAAACGAATCTGGCTAATGTCACGTTTAAGAATACGGCGACAGTCTCCAGGATAATTGATTTATTATGCAGTAAAGATTTAATTGAACGCCAGCGATTCGATAATGATAGAAGACGGTATAAGATATTTCTAACGACCAAAGGCGTTGCAGTAGTTGAAAAATTAAGCCCTATTGTTTTTAATTTGAGGCGCCAGGGGTGGAATAATATAACGGAGAAAGAATACGAAGATTTTCTACGCATCATGAACCGCATTTATGATAATTTTGCGACAATCACGCCATAATTAAAATCCATAAATAGTCCGATTGAACGACTCGTCGAAGGTGTTATTATTTAAGTTTAGCTTTGACAACGTAGTGATCCGAAATAGCAAACGGAAGTACTTCGAAACTATTAACACTAAAATTTTTCTCTGCCAGGATATAATCAATTCGCACCCAGGATGGATTTTTACGATAAGTAGGGTGAACACCAATATTTCCTTTTTTAAACGTATCAATTAAACGTCCTTTTATTTGGCGGTATGAAAATGTTTGTGGAGTTTCATTCATGTCTCCACAGGCTATGACATGGAATGGACTTGCATTGATGTGCCATTTTAGTTTTTTTGCTTGCGTAGCTCTTCGATTGGCTGCATCAAAAACTCGCTTTTTAATTTGATCACCTCCGGAAATATATTGTTTCGGATTGTGCGATTCGGTTTCTTCAGCGGTTTTAAGCCAGGCCGTTATATTATTTGAATAGAGATGAAAATTGTACACACGCACCGTATCTTCCTTTATTAGCAAATCTCCATAGATGGCAAATCGCAGTCCGGACGTATCTTTGAGTTCGCCACCGGAAATAATGCGATAGCGAGAAGCAATTTTTAAATGTGACTTCTCTTTGGAGAATACGTGAAAATTTTCAGTACCTGGAAAAATGATAGATGCACCTTTATGAAATTCCTGCAGACATATTATATCTGCCTGATTACTTTCCTCTTGTGCATAGGATTTCCATTTTTGAAATTCCGTCTCATTTTCTTCAAGTAATTTTCCGGAATGCGCATTAAATGTATAAATAACCAAATCCTCACCAGATAGCCCTTCTGACTGGTTTAATGCTAAATAATTCAATCCAAAAAGAATGCCCGGAATTAAGAAAAACAGGAATAAAAACTTCTTTTTAAAAATCCCCAGATAAAGCGAAATGACAGTGAAATTGATAAGTATGAAAGGAAAAGCAAGACCGGAAAAATAGACAATACTGCTGTGACACGGATTGATCAAAGGAGCAAAACAGGAGAGGATGTAAGCACCTGTACTTAAAATAGCATAGATGATTAGAATAAATTTCACAAAGGCTTTCATGAGTCTTTGCTGGCCTGATCAAGGGTGGCTTGTTCGTCATCAGTCAGACTCTCAATACCGTGTTCCCTGATTTTATCAAGAATACGATCAATTTCATCGTCAATGTTGCGAATGAGTGCTTCAGATTGGTCCTCTTTTACATTGAAATATCGTTTGAAAGATTTGGACGGAGTATTCCGTTTTTTGGAAGATGCTGAATGATCTGAGAGGACACGAATTTTGGCTTGGCCTTTTCTGGGGTCAGACGATAAGTCCGGTGCAAGATTCATACCATTGCGTAAGGCATATATATAAAACCAACCCATGAGGGCACCACCTAAGTGACCAAAATGTCCTCCGGTATTCACATTGCTTCCAAGAGATAATATATCGAGCAACACAATTGCAAATACGATATATTTCAATTTCACGGGCCCGATTAAAATAAGGTGCATATATGATTCAGGGGATAGAACGCCTGCAGCTACGACAAAAGCCATGACAGCAGCTGATGCTCCATGTGCGAATACTATCGATCCTTCCGGTATATATCCAAGGACGCTGGAAGTTAAAAGTAATGCAAGTGCTCCGGCAAATCCTCCATAAAAGTAGATAGGCAGAATATGTTTGTCTCCAATTAAATCGCCAACACGTCGTCCGAACCAATACAAAAACAGCATATTCCACACAATGTGCCAAAATCCAACGTGCAAAAACATGTGTGTGAGAAAGACCCAGGGATGCGTCAAATTAAAAATCCAGTCATCAGAAAGGGTAATATATCGCCAAATCGAATCAAACCAGGTTCCTCCACCATCGCTACCGGGAAAATTAGCAAATACATGCAGCAATGAGATCACCACCCAAATAGCCACGTTGACCAATATTAGGCGTGTAATATTATTACCACTTTCAAACTCTCTTCTTATGTCATCAATGATGCTACTCATATCTCAGTATTCTACCGACGATAACGCGTTCCAAATTTATTCCAATATATAATCAATAGCAAACCAAATAAGGCACCTCCAATATGGGCAAAATGCGCCACTCCAGTTTGGAATCTTCCAAATCCCAAAAATAATTCAAGACCTGCATATAGTAAAACGAAGACCCAGGCCTTCATTGGTATAGGCGGAAACAATAACATGACCCGTTGATTTGGAAATTTCATACCAAAGCCCATTAAGATACCGAATACTGCCCCTGAAGCACCGAGCATGGGTTGATTGATCGCACCGGGTGGTAGTCCTCCATGATTTAATTCTATATAACGAACAAGGAGATGCAAGAGGAAGGCTCCAAATCCGGCAAACAAGTAGAAAAATAAAAATCGTTTACCTCCCCATAAATGTTCAAGTGGTGGTCCAAAAAAATACAAACCAATCATATTCATGGCAAGATGCGAGATATTGGCATGCATAAACATGTGTGAGATCAATTGATAAGGCTGGAAATATTCAGAAGTTGGATAATATAGGCATAGCGCCAACGGGTTTATGATCTGTATAGCTTGAAACAGGATGTACATCAGCACATTCAGAATAAGGAGATTCTTAACAACGTTTGTCAATCCTTGCATTACCGTTTTTTAAATTTTTTGTCTATTTCTTCCCGAGGTAGAATAACATAACACATTTGGCCGGATGGGGTTCGATCAGGAAGCGCACAACTAAATAACTGTTCGACCAGATGTTTGATTTCTTCGTCAGACAAGTTTTTATCGAATGAGATGGCTGAGCTGCGTGCTGAGGATTCTGCCAGTTTTTCCGCTATTTCGGTGCCACTATATGTTTCAGAGGCTAATTCACTTAAGATGGTTCTAACTGTCGTTTCATTCAATTCGATTAATTGATGAAAGGCCGGTACTCCATGAAGCACATAGGTCTGTTGACCAAATGGAGCAATATCAAATCCCAGTCGATTGAGATCATCAATGATGGCATCCATAATTGGTGCCTCGACAGGAGATAGTTCAATGGTTTTAGGAAATATCAATCCTTGCGTAGGCGGTTTCTCTAGATTCATGCGACGAAGAAAATCTTCATACAGGATCCGAATATGCGCAGCGCGTTGATCGATCAGCATGAGGCCATTAGCTGTTGACCGAACGATATAGCCATGAAATGTCCTACTTGAGGCGGGGACACTCGAAATACCCATGTCATCGTCCGAAAAAGTAGGTGTACGCCCGGATTGATCAGTTTCCTGACCTTTTTTCTCGAGCCCTTCAAATACCGATTCCCATCCTACCGGCCGATGTGTCGGATCGATTGGAGGAGAAAAACTGCCTTTTGAAGATGTCGGTTGGACTAATGGGTCGGTTCGCAAAATGGCAGGCGTGGGTTCAAAATCCATTATTGGAATCATATGATGCCTGGCTAAACTGTGTCGAACCGCCACCTTTAAATAATTGTAGATTGCACGATCATCTTCAAATTTCACCTCCTGTTTGGTTGGATGCACATTCACATCGATATGCGCAGGATCTACTTTGAGGTGCATCACATATGAAGGGTATTTTCCATCTTGAATTAGATTGGAGTACGCAGATACAATGGCATGATTGAAATATGCACTCTTAAAAAAGCGATCATTAATAAAAAGGAATTGATCGTCCCGTCTACTCCGGGCAGATTCAGCAGTTCCTACAAATCCTTTAATTTGAACGATCTCCGTTTCCTCCTCGATTAAAATCAACTTGTCCTGATAGGATTTTCCTAATACCCCTATGACGCGCTTGAGGTCCGTTTCAAAGGGGAGTTGCAGGATAAGTTTTTCATTATGATGGAGTTCAAATTGAATCTGTGGATGAGCCAAGGCTATCCGATTGAACTCAATAAATATATTTCGAAATTCTGCCGTATCGGATTTTAGAAATTTTCTGCGAGCCGGAATATTGAAAAAGAGTTTTTTTACCGCGATATCGGTTCCAACCATTGCTGCTACAGGTTCCTGGACGTCAACCTTGGAGGCTGTGATCAACAGGCGTGTTCCCAATTCATCCGGTTCCTGCCGGGTTTTTAATTCTACCTGTGCTACAGAGGCGATGGAAGCTAGTGCTTCACCGCGAAAACCTTTTGTTTGAATGGCAAAAAGATCTTCTGCCTTTTCGATTTTTGAAGTAGCATGACGTTCAAGACTCATGCGGGCATCGGTAGGCGTCATTCCTAATCCATTGTCAATCACTTGTATTAGTGATTTCCCGGAGTCTTTAATAATCACTTTGATTTTTGAAGCTCCTGCATCGAGGGCGTTTTCCAGCAATTCTTTAACTACGGAAGCCGGTCGTTGTATGACCTCTCCTGCTGCGATCTGGTTTGCTATGTGGTCAGGCAATAACCTGATAATATCCGGCATTCTTGTTTCTTTATCCTAAGGACTCTAAGATACGAGGAAGGTAATAATTGATAAACAGCACAGCCAGCATTCCAAGTATAACAACAGTGCCTAAAACGATCATATTCGATCGAATGATTGACTTTTTTCTGAGTGAACGGTCGCCTCTTCGTTGTTTTAAACCGGAAGCAATCCGAGATTTCATGGCCTCAGGACTGTTTCCTTGCTGCATTTTTATCGATTTCATGCGCTCTTCAAAAGCCTCTTTGTCAGGGTCATAGTATCGCGGGATGTACTTGTAACTACTATGTTGTGGCGGGCGAAACAGGCTTAAAAAGTTCATCTTAGGTTATACTTTGTGTAAAGATAATACACATAAGACGCGAAAACACCCGGATAGGTTGTGTGGAATCACAGAACTACATATCTTCGCCCTGCTTTTTGAAAAGCTGCTTTCTAAAAATGTCTAGAAAGTTTGGTTTACAAAAGATGATTGCACTCATGCTTTTCGAGTGGATAAGCTTGAAGTCCCGTAGCTCAGCTGGTTAGAGCGCTACACTGATAATGTAGAGGTCGGCAGTTCAAGTCTGCCCGGGACTACTAAAATGAGTGTGAGTGTGAGTGCGTGTGTGGGATCAGGGTTAAGTAAGAGTATAAACGTGATAGAATTTCTCAATAATTGAGAAATTCCCACACTCAAACACAAACCCACACGCACACCTGTTATTGGGGGATTAGCTCAGCTGGCTAGAGCGCCTGCCTTGCACGCAGGAGGTCATCGGTTCGACTCCGATATCCTCCACAACCAAGAGGTAAGATACTTCGAACATTTTACCATTCGAAGGTACCCAAAAAACGAAATGCCTGATTTTTAAATCAGGCATTTTTTTTGGCTATATAATGGTTATCTCTTGAAACTTTATTAGAAAAACACCGTTGTTATTTACAACGGTGTTTTTCCTTTTTTAAGGAGGTAAATGAAGGTAATTCATTGGGCCTCTTTTTTAATTTTAGGAGGTTCTTAAAGATTAAAATTTTCTATTGATTATCAATAAAAAGGATAATATTTCTGTTGAAAAATTAATACTATTCAAAACATAAATCGAATTAAATTATGAGCGTTCTTGTCGGAAAAAAAGCCCCCAATTTTACTGCACCGACTGTAGTCAATGGTGTAGAGGTCATTGAAGATTTTAGTCTTCAACAATTCATTGGAAAAAAATACGTCGTCCTATTCTTTTATCCTAAAGATTTTACGTTTGTATGCCCTACCGAGCTTCATGCATTTCAGGCGAAGCTACAGGAATTTGAATCCCGAAATGTTCAAGTCATTGCTGTCTCAACAGACACGGAAATGAGCCACTGGGGATGGTTGCAACTTCCAAAAAATCAAGGTGGAATAAAAGGCGTTAATTACCCCATAGTTGCAGATACAAATAAGACCATTTCGTTTAACTATGATGTGCTTGCGGGAGACTGGGAAGTAAATGAAGATGATCAATTAACTGCAAGTGGAGAATTGATTGCTTATCGTGGTTTATTCTTAATTGACAAAGAAGGTGTGGTCCAACATCAAGTCGTTAATAATCTGCCATTAGGAAGAAATATCGACGAAGTATTACGCATGGTAGATGCCTTGCAATATTTTGAAGAAAATGGAGAAGTTTGCCCGGCAAACTGGAATAGCGGAGATCAGGCCATGGTACCAGATCATGAAGGGGTGGCCCTCTATCTTTCAGATAATTAAATTATAAAAGATTGAAACAAAAAGGGGCGATACACATTTTGTAATCGCCCCTTTTTGTTTGATCTGTAAAACGATCAATCAGTTGAATTTATAAATTGCGCAATGAACATCGACTTCCCTGACAGGTCGTTGTGATGTATCTTCACAGCCTAAATAAAAAAGATCATGCAAAAAGTATATATTGTTTCTGCCGTGCGCACACCTATTGGAAGTTTTGGTGGCCAATTAACCGGGTTTTCTGCAACCGACCTGGGTGCACATGCTATTAAAGGCGCATTAGCCAAAAGTGGTGTGGCTGCTGAAGCAGTTGAAGAAGTCTTTATGGGCAATGTCGTTTCAGCAAATCTGGGCCAGGCTCCGGCCAGACAAGCTGCTCTTGCAGCCGGGATTGGGCACGATGTCCCGTGCACAGGAGTAAATAAAGTCTGTGCCTCCGGAATGAAATCTGTCATGTTTGCTGCGCAAGCCATCATGCTTGGTCACCTGGATATCGCTGTGGCAGGAGGAATGGAAAGCATGTCAAACATTCCCTTTTATTTGCCCAAGGCACGATTTGGCTATAAGTATGGTAGTGGCGAATTAGTTGATGGCCTGGAAAAGGATGGACTCCGTAATGTCTATGATCAAAAGGCCATGGGCGATTCTGCCGACATCACCGCTGAAAAATATGGAATTTCTCGGGAGCAACAGGATGCATTCGCTATCCGCTCATATGAACTTTCAGCAGCGTCCACCTCAGCTGGAAAATTTAATGATGAAATTATTCCGATCGAAATACCCCAACGACGTGGAGATGCTGTTGTCATGAAAGAAGACGAAGAATTTCGCAAGGTAAAATTTGAGAAAATTCCAACGTTGAGACCAGTCTTCAATAAGGATGGAACGGTGACCGCGGCCAATGCTTCAACAATTAATGATGGTGCCTCAGCGCTTATTATTTGTAGTGAGCGAAAAGTCAAAGAGCTCGGGCTGTCTCCACTGGCTGAAATCATTTCTTTTGCAGATGCGGCTCAGGATCCCAAAATGTTCACAACTGCACCCGCGTTAGCTACACCAAAAGCATTGGATCGGGGCAACTTGGCAATAGCAGACGTCGATTTGTTCGAGGTCAACGAAGCCTTTGCTGTCGTGCCATTGGCCTACAACCAGGTATTACGCGTTGATGAAAACAAAGTCAACGTCCTTGGTGGTGCTGTCTCACTGGGACACCCACTGGGTGCATCAGGAGCGCGAATTATCACCACATTGACCTCAGCCCTAAAAAGTGAAGGAAAAGAAATCGGTTGTGCCACGATCTGTAATGGGGGCGGAGGAGCTTCAGCGTTGTTGTTGCGGATGGTTTGATGACGTTGTCCATAGAATCAATCGACAATTAGTGCGTTTTCTAGAACGGAATTTCTTCATCGTCCGAATTCATACGTGACTCGCGTGTGATGAAGATACTGTCTTCCGGGAATGTATAGTCACCTTTTACTTGTCTGTTGAAGTCATAATTGTCTTTGTTTTCGAAGACAGCATATTCTTTAATCCAGTTGAGATTAACTGTTCCCAAGGCACCGTTCCTGTGTTTTGAAATGATGATTTCGGCAGCATTTTCATCGCTGGCCTCACCACTATTAAGCTCATAATACTCAGGTCTATAAATAAATGTGACGATATCAGCATCTTGTTCTATCGCACCCGATTCCCTCAAATCCGACAACATTGGACGTTTATTTCCACCTCGAGTTTCAACGGCTCGACTCAACTGAGACAAGGCGATGACCGGGATATTTAATTCTTTGGCAAGCCCTTTTAGTGCACGTGAAATACCGCTAATCTCTTGCTCTCTGTTGCCACGATTTTTACTATCCGGGCCACCACTCATAAGTTGCAGGTAATCGATAATGACCACCTTTATATCGTGTTGCATTTTCAGTCGCCGGCATTTCGCGCGCAATTCAAAAATATTAATCGCCGGTGTATCATCGATGAATATTGGAGCTTCAGCCACGCGATCGATTGAATCGTGTAGTGATTTCCACTCATTATCTTTTATTCTTCCATTTCTCAGATCTTGTCCGGGAATTCGGGACTCCATCGAAATCAATCGCTGCGTCAGCTGGACGCTCGACATTTCCAAAGAGAAAATGGCTACCGGGATATTAAAGTCTACTGCCGCGTTGCGGGCAAAACAAAGCGTCAATGCAGTCTTACCCATGGATGGCCGCGCTGCGACAATGATGAGGTCTGAATTTTGCCATCCTGATGTGATTGCATCTAAGTCATTAAAGCCGGTTGGGACTCCAGTAATACCCTCTTCTTTTTTTGAGAGATCTTCAATGAGCATCCGTGCCTTCAAAGCGAGTGAACGAACAGACTCAAACCCACGATTCATGTTTTGCTGCGTGATTTCAAACAGATTCCGTTCGGCTTCGTCAAGCATATCGAATACATCCTTTGAATCTTCGAATGCATCTTTTACCGTAGACGTGCCAATGCGTATGAGTTCACGTTGAATATGCTTTTCCGCGACAAAACGCGCATGGTACTCCAGGTTGGCTGCTGACCCAACTTTATTGGTCAGTTCTGCCAAATATGCAGCGCCGCCGACCTGATCCAATTCCCCTTTCTTCTTTAAGTCTTCTTTAACTGTGAGCAGATCAATCGGAATAGATCGCTCAAACAAGCTGTACATGGATTCGAAAATCAATTTGTGTCCCGGCATATAAAAACTACTCGGATTGATGACGCCAATAACAATAGACATGGCATCTTTATCGATCATGACGGCCCCCAACACAGCCTCTTCCATTTTGACCGCCTGCGGCATGACGCGTCCAAAATTTAAGGACGAATAGTCAGATTCCGGACGTAATGGCTTGATTTTGTTGCCGGTTATAGATTTTGCTGGTTGGTTGAGGTCAGACATTTAACAATACGTATTACGATTTTTTAAGCATTATGACGACTAATAATATAATCGGTCTACAAATGTAGCTTACAGCCCGATCTTTCAAAGTTATGAAGAAAAAGCATCATGTGAATAAAATGTGAATTCACGTTAAATTGTTGTGGATGAAATGTGAAATATTGAATTAATCGAACGACATTTTCCCATAATTTGAAGAATGCTTACATATGTGTTATTTTTAGATGTATCCCGGCGGGCATTCTCAATCCTGATTGAATAAACAGGAAGTCTCATATTAAAATTTTAATTTATGTGTATTTTTTTAATATGTTGCCATCGACCACCTTTTTTTAAGGGTGAATTTGCACATTCGATCAGTAGATGACGGTGTTCAAAAATTTTCATATATTTTTATTTGTAATATGAATGGCCCGAACTTTAGCGGAATTCTATCTTTGAACCTTCAATCGAAAACATGAGTGAACAGCTTGAACAAAAAATTGATCAGATTCTTCTAGATATGGAAAATGGAATCTGGACTGCAGACCTCTGTCTACCTGAAACACAGCGCATCCAGCCCGTGATTCATGATTATCTATTTGCAGATGACAACGATTTTTTGACTATACCTGAAAAGAATCAGCTCATTTTCCTACATGCCATTCTATGGAAGATTAAATCCGTAAAAGATCAAATCGTGCCACAAGCAATCGAAGATTTGGAAGAGGAATATTGGAATGAAAACGAGGACAACAATTTTCCATTTGACTCGGAACATCCAAAACTAGATGCTCTGCCGGATGAGATTGTTGCTGTTGTACTCGATTGTTGTGATTCCTCCATTCATGGATTGAGTGAGATCGGAGCAGAATGGATTCTTATTAAAGGGTTGGTCTTAGCTTCCTTATTGGTTTAGCGGTCGCATAATTCCCACAGAATTTATCGTCGATGCCATCATCACCTATGTGACAACCGTGTGTTCAATATGAGGATAAAGGACGTGTTACAACGCCTCATTCTATTAAATACAATCAGTTCGACCTATGATTATTTTCATTCTGTGACGACAATGCGCTGGCGATGAAGGTTGTTTTTTGTTTGTAATAGAACATAATAAATGTCGGGATCTAAATTTTTCAGTGGCAGTCGTTTAGAATATTCCCCGGCTTGCAGAAGACGGTTTGCGATAAATGTCAAGACAAGATTTCCTTCATTATCTCTAATTTGGAGGGACACAGGACTCCTTCGATTCAATTGAAAATGTATGTCAACAACCTGATCTGATGCTTGACTGATATCCAAATATTCCTTTTTGTTGGCCGTCTCGCTCTTGTCGGGCAGCTGTATCTGCGGTGTGATTGGCCTCAGAGGCGGTAATGTTATCGGGTCAAGACACGGTTCTACAAAGGCATAGAAGAGTGCTCCTGCCAAAACCTCAAAACCCGCATTTAATTCTACTGAATTTCCTCCTGCAAACGTGACGATATTCCCAGCGCTGATCTGACTGGTAGAAACAACCTTGTCTTCCGCATTATAATCTCCGGTCGTGACAGTTGGTTGGGTGAGATACAAAATAGGTGTATCACAAGAATTTTCGAGGTCGAGTGGAATACCGATGCAATTGCAAAAATTGTCATAGATATCATTGATCGTATTTGGATCTCCGTCATCGCACAATGTTCCACCATCTAAACAGCGGCGGATATCAAATAGTATTTCACTAAATCCTGCACAAGCAGTATCAGACCAGGATTCCGTAATCGTGAATAATAAATAGCGTGTGATCACATCATTTAAATCCGGAATGCTGTCGCCTGTAAAGCCATTTAATCCGCTTGCTTCCGGCCACTGGTAAGTTCCCAAATTAGTCCAGGTGGCCTGATCATCAGAATAATCAATGATCACGGTTTTGGCTCCTTTTCCGGTTTCATTTTCAACATTATAATTCCAATAGCGTGTTCGTTTTATTTTTAAGGGTTCGCCGAAGTCATACATGATCCAATGACTGCTGTCGTGAACGGTATTAGGATTTTCTGTTTTTTGGCATGATAGCCAGGAGTCCATGGCATTATTTGAGTATTCTTCCTGGGGTGCGCACGTGGCTGTTGTGATATAACTATCAAGTTGGTCACAGGGTCCGCCGCAAGGAGTGCCGATGCAATCGCAGGAGGCATCATATTGGTCGTTTTCGGTTGTGGGATCGTGATCATTACAGGCCGTTCCTTCAGGAATGCATGCTAATTCGCAATCATACCCATAGACATACATACCTTGGACCACTATCCAATTGGTATCCGGGCGAAAAGGTGTTTTCCAGAAAATTGTCGAGTGATCCCCGCCTCCGCCTTCCTTATGATGAAGCTCGAAATAGTAAAAATCATTTTTATCAAAAAGAATGTCGGCGGATGTTTGTGTCGGATATTTATAGTGATTCGTAGTTCCCGTCCAGCCGTCAATTTCCGCAACCAGATGCAGACCTCCGACTGTTTCATCAGAACTTATATAAAGACGAGTATCATCATCTCCGGTAATATTAAAATGATAGGTCCCGGAAACCGGGGTACGTAAATATCCACGAAGAAAAGTGCCGTAATTATCATCAAAGGCATAGGGCATCTTTAACTGATTGACCTCAATGGCTGTATCAGGATCAAGTGGAAATTTTGCAGCGTTGTACAAGTTATTGATGTCACTTCCTGAAATGGAATCATAAAACATCACCTGCGCATCGCCTCGCGGACCGATGCAACTATTTGGACTATCGTACTCACCAATGCAATTGCAATTACCGTCTTCCATGTCATTTATTGTCGATTGATCGCCATCGTCACATGGAGTTCCTGCGACGGGACAGGACGTATCACACATGTACTCGAACAAATACGTTGCATTGACCACTCGCCAGAGTGTATCTGCATATATCGGGGTTTTCCAATAGACCGTTGCATGGTCGCTATATCCACCTTCTTTGTGATGCAATTCAAAGTAATGATAATTGCCTCCGGTTAAACTCAGCGTGTCTGAAGTCTGTTCCGGATCCTCATAATGATTGGTCTGGCCTGTCGACCCAATGGTAGTTGCAACAGTTGCAATCGCATTTGGATCCGTACTTTCGCCGAGAAAGAAGCGCGCATTATTATTTCCGGTTACATTAAATATATAGTTGCCTGATACGGGTATTTTAATAAACCCTTTTACGATCGTACCATAGTCGTTATTGAAATTACTTGTTATTTCAATCGCATTCAGATTTAATTGATATGTCGGGCTAAGCGGATACGAAAAATCTTCATACATATCCGACAAATCATTCCCGGAAATGTTAGAATATATTGACCACACCACATTGCCTTGATTGCCCACACAAGAAGTATCTTGCTGAGCGTTTATTGCTGTCACATTTAAAAGAATCAAACCGGATAAAACAAATAATATATAGAATATTGATTTCATAATTGTTGAATTGCCTTTGGATTAATTTAGGGTTGTAAAAATCCGATTGGATAATCCGGGGAACCCGGTGAATAAAAATTTCCTATGTTCGGTAATATCAATGGCAGGTCAGTTGAGCTCAGTCCAAACCAAAGTGCTAATTCAGCAAAAAATTCATCGGTTGACATTTGTGGAATGAGAACACCTCGCGGGGATATGTTTAAGTCGTTGCCATTTAGACTTAGAGATGGATAGGTGCCGTAGATTTCTTTTCCGTTAACGGCCCCGCCCATGATCATTTGTTGTCCACCCCAGGCATGGTCTGATCCATTACCATTGGATGTTAGGGTACGACCAAACTCTGAGGCTGTGAACGTGGTTACGTCATTTTCCATACCCAATTCTTGCAAGACGGCATAAAATTCTGACATGGCATCGTTGACAACACCAAATAAATAATCTTGACTATTGAGTACTTCATCATGGTTATCCCAACCGCCCAGATCCACAAAAAACGTCTGTCTACACATGCCCAATTGATTTCGTGCCGCAATTACTTTTGCAATCATTTCCATATTGCGCGATAAAAAATGGCTTGAAAAGGGAGTTGAAAAATCAGGTACATTGGCAATTGCGGCACTAAATATTTGTTGAGCTTCAATCGCGTCTGCAGTCTGATTGGCGAATGTCTGTTGAAAGACATTACTATACATTTGGGACATTAAATCAGTAATGGCCGAATTGCGTATCAGATTTAAAAATCCTTCATTATCATAATATTGAATAGGTTTAATTCCTTCAGCTCCATTTCCTGAATTTTTAATGGCATATTCCAAAACCGTATTTCCGCTTTGAAAAACATTTCGTCCTGCCAGCGAAATATTCATAGAAATTCCCTGATAGCTGTTGAGACTTTGCATGATATCGGCCACTTTTCCACCCCAACCAATTGCTTCACGACTTTGAGGCACGCTGGTCTGCCATTGCAATACCTGATCAGAATGAGAATAAAGACCAAGCGGCCGGTCCTTAAGTCCGGAGTCATATTCAGTTTCGTTGGCAATCGGTTCGATAAGCGTTCCTATATTGGCCAGGAAGGCGAGGTCTTCTGATTCAAATAAAGATTGAATTCCGGAAAGTTGCGGATGAAGTCCATAATCAGCACTACCGGCTGTTAATGGATTAATTGGCAACAATGATCCCTGGCTGAGGGCTAAATTGGATCTTGTCAGGGCATATTCATCGTATGCCGATGTGCTACGAGGAACCAACATATTAAAGCTGTCATTACCCCCTGAAAGTAGAATACAAACTAACGCTTTATAATCGCCTGAAAATTGAAACCGATCTGCTGCAAGGGCATTGGTCATCAGCAGATTTGCCAAAGTCGAGAACAATGTTGTTGAACCTATGGCAGCACAGCCGGCTTGTCCGATGAATTTTCTTCTTTTCATTTTATTCTGGATTAGCGCATAATTAAGTAATCAGGTGAAATCATGGTTAGAAATATGGCCATACGCGCACGAAGTTCTGTTTCGTAGTCAGGAATTTGCTCAATGGTTTGAATAATTATATCCTGGCTTTCCTGAGATAAATTTCCATGAGCCAGAATAATATTTAATCGATCAAGGAGGCCAGCGTAGTCATGCTGATCACCTAATAAAAATTCATCAGAAAGATCAAGCATAGGGTATTTATCCGTGGAAGAAGTCTCGTTGTTAAATATGCTCCAATATTCAATTAAATTATTTTCGCGAAAGCTCCAATTATGTAAATGACTACCGTAGCCTAGAATGGATTGAGCATTCGTGATTTGAAATTCAGGAGCGACCAATCCGGCATCCCCGATAGGACCTAGGGGTTGATAATCGGGTTTATAAAAATTAAAAACAGAAGGTGCAGATAACGGGCGCTGTTCGGTTTTTTCGCGGAAATCATAGGTGGCATTTCTAAACGTATGATCTACAGACATGGCGTTGAATGCCCTGGAAATATTGGTATAGCGAATGATGGGCTCTCGTAACATTCCTTCATGAACCTCATTTACCAATGCACAATCTCGTGCCTCAGGGTCGAGTACAATAGCGCGAATGACGGACTTCATATCACCGCGAATACCATTGCCATCATCAGCAAATGCAGCGGCTACCCGGGAAATATATTCTGGAGAAGGATTAGACTTCACCAATCGCTGAATCAACAATCGGGCAATAAATGGACCAACATTTTGATGATTAAAAAGATGATTGAGCGCAGAGTCGACATCTGCTTCACCATTTACGGGATTGTGATTTGGAACAATGTATCCATTTAATAAATGTTTTTCACCAGGCTCGTGATAATCTTCGAACATGGCCATAGGCTGGGTATAACTGCTCTCTCGGTTGGAATATTCATTGAAAGTGGTATTATCTCCAAATGAATACCCTGTGAAAATTTTAGCAAATTCCGCAATGTCATCATTTGTATACGTCGGGATCTGATTATTGCCTGTATCAAGAATATGAGTCCCGTCTGAATTTAATTCATATAACCCTATTGTAAATAATTGCATAATTTCCCGGGCGTAGTTCTCATCCGGAAAGCGATTTTGGGTTGTATCGGATTTTGGATTTTTTAGATGTGTGAGATATACACCCATGGCAGGGTGCCGGCTGACATCACCTAATAAATTTCTGAAATTCCCAAAGGAATTTTCAATTAGCATATCGTAGTAATTGCATAAGGTAATCGGATAGGAATCAAGGTCCGGTTCTTCAGAGATGACGAATATTTGACTGAGGGCATAAGCCACGCGTGCACGTAACAAGTCGGGGGAGTCCATCACATATTTCCACCAGGCGTACATCCATGTCTGTGTACTATAGTAAAAATGACTGGAATCACCACCTATATTGGCAATAGAGTCATACGCGGCTACCCGCAGCGTATCCAGGTAATCTTGTATACTAAATGTAACGGGCATGGACATTTGATCGTCAAGCCAGTTTTGAAATCCCTGATTGCTCACTTGAGTTATTAATTCGTAGTCTGCACCCAATGTTGTCTGACCAAGAAATCTGGAGGCGGCATTTAAATTTGGTAAATACCCTATACCACTCAAGGTATTTTCTCCCGGTTGAGCAACTTCATTATGGCTTGTGGAAATGGTCACACTGGAAGAATTTCCTGCACCAATAGTTTCTGTTTGTTGAGAATAGCTGTTTACAGCAAATAACAGAAAGCATGTCAGTATAAAATATGTCGGATGATTCGTATGCATATCACGAAGAATTTATAAACAATCAGATACTCCTAAGGTATCAAAAGAAGGCTTCTAGCAAAGCCAATTAATAACGCCAGGGTGGGTGCCAATCGCTATTTTATTAACGATTGAATAAATATATAACAAAAATAACTGGCCGTTAATGCATTTGTACTGTGATCACACAGCATTATACGAAACAAAGGAAATCAAACTACATTCAATGTAGATTTCAAAGATAAAAATTATGACTCGGCTACATCGTATTCACCGATGGAGGCATATTTGTCTATGCGGGACCGAATCAACTCTTCGGTAGGCATTTCTTTGAGTTCTTTTATTTGTTTTTTAATATGCTTTTTAAGAATTTTTACCATTTGCTCCGGGTTTGAATGCGCTCCTCCCAGTGGTTCATCCAGTATTCCATCGATGATGCCAAATTCCAGCATATGATCCGGAGTGAGTTTTAGGGCTTCAGCCGCTTCTTCTTTAAAGTCCCATGTCCGCCAGAGGATGGAAGAGCATGATTCCGGACTGATCACGGAATACCACGTATTTTTTAACATAAAAACGCGATTTCCCAGTCCAAGACCAATTGCCCCACCCGAAGCACCTTCACCAATGACATAGCAGATGATGGGTACTGATAGTTGGGCCATTTCCAGTAAATTCCGTGCGATCGACTCAGCCTGCCCGCGTTCTTCAGCTTCGATTCCGGGAAAGGCACCAGGTGTATCGATCAAGGTGATGATGGGCAAATTGAATTTTTCCGCCATTTTCATCAAACGAAGTGCCTTGCGATATCCTTCGGGATTGGCCATTCCAAAATTTCGAAATTTTCTCAATTTGGTATTTACGCCTTTTTGATGCCCGATGATTACCACCGATTGATCATCGATGAGTCCCAAACCGCCAATGATAGCTTTATCATCCTGGAAGTATCGATCACCATGTAACTCTACGAATTTTTTGCACATATTTTCAATATAGTAGAGCGTATATGGTCGGTCAGGGTGACGTGAAAGCTGAACGCGTTGCCAGCCTGTCAAGTTTTCATAGATGCGTTTACGTTCTGCTCTGATCTTCTTTTCCATCTCCTTTACAGCTGCAGACATATCCATGATGCCTTCTTCATCTACTTGTTTCAGTTTTTCTAACTGATCGTAGTACTTTTCCAGCGGTTTTTCAAAATCTAAGAATATCATAAGCTTGCAAATTTCGGCCAACTAAGGTAGGGAAAATAGGGTTAAAGCACATGATTATGCAATCGCATGCGGTCATCTTGAGGATACACGAGGTGCTGGTAACAATCACAAAGACTAACCAAAATCAATCACGAGACTGACCGGTGTCATTTTCAGTACTAAGGCATGGATTTAGTTTTATCCTTTATTTGATATCAAACATCCACTATCATGACTTTTTATACTGCTTCGTTTGAAACTATACTTTGGAGATTTTTACTGATGATGATCGTTGCCATCGTGTCCGTTGTGACGGGCTTATACTTCTTATCGATATTGTGTCTTCCAATATTACTTCTCTGTATGCTCGGAGTTTCATTCAAAAAATCAGAGAAGGGCTTTTCAAAATCTCATAGCTCATCAAACAAGCAATTTGACCTGAGTAAAGAAGCTGCCTAAATCTATTATTGAGGGAGGTTTTTTAATGCGTCGTAATCCAGAAGAATCAGTTTCTTATTCTTGGTCTCGATCAGTTTTTCTGATTTGAATGCTGTCAGTGTTCTGATCAGTGTTTCCTTGGCTACTCCTGCCAACATCGACAAATCGTTTCGACTTGGTTGAATAAAATCATGCTCACGACTATAGGCATCAAATTCGAGCAACGCTTCTGCGACTTTTTTTCGAACTGAGCTATAGGCTTGATTCAACATATAGCGCCTACACGTAAGGATTTGTCTGTTGGCTGTTATGAGAAAGTATTTAGATAAGATGCGATTCGAGCCTAATAATTGTAAAAACGTCTCCTTTGGTATGAGGTAGAGGGTGCAATTTGAAACAGCAGCAATGGTGGTCTCACGATCTCCATGTTGCAGCAATTCAGTCATACCAAAATAGGTATCCTCGCCATATAAAGCTGTGATAAGCGACTTGCCATCATCAGAAGTTCCTACTTCTTTTATAAGCCCCGAGGCTACATAGTACAAATATTTCGATCCACTTCCTTCCGCATAGATAACCTCCTTGACGGAAAAGGTTCGCGGCTGAGAAGTTTCCATATAAGTATTTATCCAATCATGGACAACAGACTCCTGGTACCACATCTTAGCAGGATCGGTATACGTTCTTTCATTCTTATCCTGTCGGTCCAGTCGTATTTCTATGGCTTCCAGCAGTTCGGTATCATCAAATGGTTTTGTGATATAATCATCTGCACCCAGACCCATGCCTTTTCGAAAATCTGCCTTGTTGACCCGGGCAGTAAGAAATATGAACGGGATATGGCTGGTCAGCTTATTAGCACGCAATATCTTAAGGACACCATAGCCATCCAACCGAGGCATCATGACATCGCAAACGATTAGATCGGGTTTACCATTGATGGCTTTCTCAACTCCGACTGTTCCGTTTTCGGCACTGAGTATCTTATAGCCGGAAAGCTCTAAGATCTCGCAGATATTTTCGCGAACATCTGTATTATCTTCTATGACGAGTATAGACTTCAACTGCTTTTGTAATTTGGAATTATGAGGGTAAAAGTACTGCCTTTATTTAATTCGCTGACAAAGGATATAGAACCCTGAATTAATTCAAGATACTTTTGAACAATATTCAACCCCAAACCTGTTCCTTGTATAGCATCAACATTCGATGCGCGAAAAAATCGATCGAATAAATGTCTTTGTTCACTTTCTGGAATTCCAATGCCTCTATCGATGATTTCGATCTTCACTTCAT
Organism: Saprospiraceae bacterium; assembly: GCA_965249735.1. Taxonomy (GTDB): domain Bacteria; phylum Bacteroidota; class Bacteroidia; order Chitinophagales; family Saprospiraceae; genus JANQSS01. The sequence goes on from CBDFMS010000025.1 coordinate 489,489, forward strand.
TGCTGTGATAGTGAAAATGGCAAGTCACAGATTCTCCTTCTAATGAATATTTAATGGCGTTGGAAAGGAGGTTGAAAAATACATTTTTGATAATGCGACCATCGCTGTACAACTGAAAAACCTTCCCGGATACTTCGATCTGAATTTCCTGCCCTGGTCTGAGCATGCCTTCCAGGTCATCTTTGATGTCTTCACAGAGTTTGTTTAGATCGAGCTGTTCGAGGGTAAGATCAACTTTTCCTTCCTCGAGTTTGCCCAACGACAAGAAATCATTCAAAATACCTGTCAGATTATTAATGGAAGATTTTATACGGTTAACATGTTTCGTCCGCTTGTCGGTCTGTTCCGTGAGTTGATACCTTGAAATCAAGGAGACAGAAGATAAAATTGTGCTCAGTGGTGTTCTGAATTCATGGGATGCCATTGACATAAAACGACTCTTCAATTCATTCAGCTCTTTTTCTTTTTGGAGCGAAATTTTAAGCAACTGTTCTTTTTCCAGCAGTTGTTCTTCTGCTTTTATTCTATCTCTAACTTCTTTTTCCAGTTGATGATTTGTACTCAATAGACGATTGATAACCTGCTCCAGTTGATTCGTTCGATCGATGACATGTTGCTCCAATTCGTCAGTCAATTTCCGTCTCGCCTCTTCGGCAGCTTTGACCTTGGTCAGATCATGGACGATGCCAGTAAACACGGTTCCACTTTTTAATTTGACTTCGCTGACGGCCAGGCGAAAGGGGAACATGCTCCCATCTTTTTTGCGTCCTTCCACCTCTCTTCCGATCCCAATAATGCGCGGAATTCGACTTCGCTGATATTCTTTGATATACTCATCATGACGTTCTTGATGAGGAGAAGGCATGAGAATGCTCACATTACTTCCTACAATTTCATCCTTAGCATATCCGAACAATGTTAGAGCGGCCCGGTTGATATCCTCTATTATTCCATGTGAATCGATTACGATGATGCCGTCTATGGCCGTATCAATAATGGCTTGTAGCTTGGAGGATATGTCAATTAAAGACTCTTGCATGTGCTCAAAATAACAAAACCTGATGTATGTCAAGCCAATATTTGATAACAGTCATTCTCGACGCAGATATTTCAGTTCATTTTTGGGAATGCATTCTCGCCAATGATAACAGATTGCGCATGAATAAAATTAAGTTACTAGGACCACCAAGTGTAAAATATGAACGACTTAAAAATCGTATCGTCACACTTATGGGCCTGAGTGAACATGAAATTCAGTTGGTAGAAATAAGAGATATCAACCGAATTGTAGAAGAAGATGTCCAAATCGTTCCGACTGCATTGTACGAAGGCGATGAACGACATGTCTGGACAATCGCTACAAGTCTTGATGAAATGTTGAGACAACTCGGGGCAAATCAGAGGCCCATGGCTCCCATCCGACAAACAAAAAGCAACCGTCAAAAACGAAGATTAGATCCACTTCACGAATTAGATGACTAAAAGCCGATGACAAATAGCCGATGATTTAATCGGTATTTTCTTTTACAATACGTCCTTTTTGTACATCATAGAGAAATGATTGATAGTACATAGCACCAATCAATATTAAGACAAAAAGAGTAAAAGGAAGCCAAAATATGAATTCTGAAAACCGAATAGGTTTGAAATTAAAGGCATACGATACCTCGGGCCTGTCAAATGGCGTAGTGATCGCTTTTGGCGTGCTTTCATCTTTTATATAAGTCAATATATCTCCGATTTCTTCCATAGAAAGAATTTGATCGGGCATGGGTATTTTATTAAATTGATTAAAGAGCGCTACGGCAGTTGAATCTCCACTATTCACCATAGCAGTTGAACCGAGGATGAAATTATAAATCCAGCTACTATCTCGTCGTTCACTGAGGCCTTTTAGCGCTGGTCCGACTAATTTTTTATCTATATTATGACAGGCTTTGCATTTTTCCCTGAATAATTTTTTTCCAGGTAGATCGGTCTCAGCTTGCAATGCGAAAGCCATGAATAATAATGCGCCAATTATCCAAAATTTCATGCTTTGGTAGTTTTCAATAATTTAGAAATATCCTTAACAAGATTATTCACAGAAGCCGGATCTGTTCCAACGTAGAATCCGCGAATATATCCCTCGGTATCAAGTAATACAATATTCTCTGAGTGTATAAAATCATCATCTTCTCCGGAGCCATCGCTGGCCGAGAGCATAAATCCTTTTCGTGCCAATCGATACAATTCTTTTTTGTCACCGGTAAGAAAATGCCAGTGCTCTGAATCCGCATGATATAAATCAGCATAGGACTTTAATCGATCCGGCGTATCGCGTTTTGGATCGACAGTAAAACTCAATAACTCTAATTGATCTTTATCGATATAGAGTTCTTGAATTTTTTGCATGTTACGATTCATCTTTGGACAGATCGTTGGACAACTTGTAAAAAAATAATTCGCCACAACCACTTTATTCTTAATGTCAGTGCGATCAAATACATTATTATTTTGATCCATAAAACTAAATTCAGGTAGTACCGGATATACACCCTCGTTTTGTTCGCCGAAGTAAGGCAAATCCTGAAATTGGTTTTCAAAATAGTTCAGGGACCAGTGTGCCGAAAAGGCCAGAACAATGACAATTATTGCGAATAAATATGGCTTTATATGCTTCATTATTCTTTCTTTTCAAATAACTCGAGTGGCTCAGGATTATTTGGATCATATGGCTTGGCTCCCGGCCCGGTCAAATCACTTACATTTTTAAATGCAGGTATATATGCTATTAATATAACCACGATCATCAGAGCAACCCATGGTTTGAAACTGTCCAATAGTGGTATTCGTTTTTCATCATGCAGGACTTCATTCGCAGGAAATTCAAGTACACTTTGATTGTGTTTGGGTGCTAAAAATAAGTCGATAAGTACAACAAAATAGATGCCTGCAGCAGCAAACATGATTATGCCACCCAATACACCAAGTCCTGTGGTTAAGACCCAATCAGGTCGGAAGAGCGGGCTTTCAGGATCCAGATAACTGATACCCATGTTTGTTCGTCGGGGTTCGCCAAGGAGACCACCAATCATAAGACCGGAAGAAAAAGTAAATAGTCCGATTGTATACAAATGCGGAACAAGTGTAGCAAACCGCTTCATGCGAATCGATTTACCTGAAAGTTTTTCAATCATGTACAAGCTCATTCCAATGATGGCCAGAAAGACAGGTCCGGCCACCGTCATGTGGAAGTGTCCCGGGATCCAGGCTGTGTTATGCACCATACTGTTAAGTGAGTAAGAGGCATTCACCAACCCTGTAAGTCCACCGAAAATAAATATGATCAGACCTGAAATTAAATAGGCGAACAGGCATCGTTCTTTATCGAAAAATGGCAGTCGGAACATCCAGGTAAACAAGCCACTTTTTTCAGGATTCTTCCTCCACGATGCATATTCCAAAGAGGCAGCAATAGTAAATGCTGTAATAAAACTAGGGATAGCAACACCATAGGTTAAAATCGACTGAAATAACTTGACACCACGTGTCAAACTAGGTTCTCCAAATTGGTGATGGACCCCTACCGGAATAGAGAATATCAGGAATAGAAAGAAAACCAGTCGACCGGCATTGTCAGAATATAATTTACCTCCGGCCAATTTGGGCAACATCGTATAAAACATGATGTATGCCGGCAAGAGCCAGAAATAGACCAGGGCATGTCCAAAGAACCAAAAAAGCGTCCGACTTAATGGAACATTAATCGTCTCTACCAATCCCATCGACCAAGGCAACAAAAGACCAAGCAATAGATACGCAGCAGGCAATGTACAGACCAGCCAGATGGTGAAATTAGTCAATGTGCCAATGACTGCAAGTGGTGTTTTAACGGTTTTATTTTCTTTTTTCCATTTTAGATACATGGCAATCCAGTCAAAAAATGCCACCCATGAACCGACAACAAGCAAAGCCGTTCCAACATAGAAAAGCGGATGTGCTTTTAATGGAGGATAGAACGTGAATAATACTGACGCATTTCCACTTAACATGGCCCAGGCTGCCAGCAGCGTGCCTACGATCATGAGGCCTAGTGATAACCAGGCAACCCACATGCGACCTTTAACTTTTAGATAATACCACATACAGGCATGGCCAAATGCTACAGCAAAAAATGTTGTCAACACGATGGCATTGATCACTCCGTGTAAGGTTAAGCCCTGATAATAGTCAAGCGCAGCAAAAGCACGTTGTGAAATCATTCCGGATCGATACAATGTTTGCATCAGACCATGATATATTCCCAGAGTCAACAGCACCAATGGCACAGAAAGCAAGATGAGGATGACCCGTTTAATTCCCTTTTCAACTTTTAATGGTCCCACTGATTTAGTTTTGTGTGTAGTTAACAATTATTTCTCCTTCCATATGCTGGTGGCCTGATCCACAATACTCGTGGCATACCATTTTATAAACACCCGGCTTTTTGAATTTTACGGTTTGTTTATTCACACCACCCGGGACCGCCATCATATTTAATGATTTATCTGAAATATGAAATCCATGAACGACGTCTTTACTGGTCAGATAAAAATCAACTTCTGATCCAACAGGAACGTAGATTTCGTTTGGCTCGAAACTCCACATTTGCGCCAGCATAAAAACTTGATAGGTGCTGTCATCCAGTTGTTTGATGGCAGGTTCGAGGTATGACTGATCGTACGGAATACACTCCGGAACATCAGCAGAATATTTCGATACACCCCGAAGTACAGAAAACAAAAAAACAGCCATAGTCAAAATGGCTGTTATGATGACTCTTAGTTCTAGTTTGTTCATGACTATAATCTTTCTAGCATGAGAAAATAAATACTATACCATATGATAGCACCTAAAATGATCAGAGCAATAAAAAATGCTATCGCTCCACGCGGTACAAATTTCTTTTCCATTCTTAATTATTATTTAGTTGGATTTTCATTTCAAAGCTACCAATCGACGCTCACCCTGATAAATGACACGAATCAACAGGAATGCTGATATTGATCAGTCTCAATGCGTCTTGGTGCGGTAAGATAATGAATCAATTATTCTCACCAAACGATACTTGTCAAAAAATTGATTTACTTTTGAAATACTTGATCTCGTGCCTTTTATTGGCTGAGTTTTTTCAGCACCAAAGACTAAACCTCAATCTCATGTCAGCAACAGAAAAATCGTTCTCTTCACTAGCCGGAATACCCATTCACTATGCCCGCGAGCCAATTGCCCCATACGGAAGCAAAGGCGTTCAGATGATCTTTTTCTGCAAACAAACTTTTTTCGAAAAGCTCGAACAATTTGTTCAGGACCTTATAGATTTATGCCCGTTAGGCCCACCTGAAGTGATTGTCACAGCAGGGGTTTATGTGGACAAACCCAACTCCAAGCATCAACTGGGTAGAGCGTTCGACCTTGATTCGATATTTTGGTCGGACCGGTCATTTATTACGAAAAACTATCCGGCAGACAAGGCTTTTTATCTCGGCATAGAGGCCATCTTACGGAAGCATTTTGGGACTGTACTGCAATATCCATATGATCGTCGACATGAGGACCATTTTCATTTTGATGATGGTACCAATCCCGATTTTAATACGAGTTGGCAATCCTACACCTATTTTGCACAAACCTCGCTCAATGTTCTCTTCGATGCAAATCTTGTTGAAGATGGAATCTGGGGTCCGGAAACCTCGCAGGCTGTTACCAATACATTCAATAATCTAGGCATCAATACACCGATCACGACTAAAGTAAATTGGATAGCCTATTTGGAGGCCTGTATACCGCTTGCATTTCACTTGGCACTTCCGGATGTCAATCCGAGGACGCTGCTACAGCAGGTTTATGAAACAATAGCAACGGCCAATATAGATGCCCAGGAAGCTAAACGAATCGAAACCAGTTTGACAGCCTTCGCCATGCATCAGGAGTCTGCCGAATTTTTATCCGGTTTTGCCTGATCCAGACTAAAGCTTGATTTGTATCACTGATTCTCAAGGGCGATATATGCCTCAGGATCGATGGCCTCTTCGTTGTACCATAGTTCAAAATGCACATGAGGTCCATCAGAATGCAGACCCGTGTCGCCAATGATGGCTATGGCCTCGCCGGTTTTGACTTGTTCTCCTTTTTTCTTGAGCAAGGCAGAATTGTGTTTATATACACTGACCAAATTGTACTGGTGTTGAATGATGATGGTATTTCCACCTTCAAGCGTCCAATCGCTCTCAATTACAAGACCGCCCAAAATAGCCTTGACTGCTGAGTTTGCCGGAGCAATGATATCCACACCAAAGTGACCATCTGCTGCAGCAAAAGACTTACGGACTGTACCCCGAATCGGAGGAATAAGAAATTCATCTTCCAGGTTACCTTCCTCAGTGACATTCAGGATAAAAGGAGTTCGCACCGGCAGGTTTATATTGCTGCGTTGCACGCGTTGCCTCAAGCTGTCATCTAATGGTATGCGGGCGACATTCAGACCCTCTTCGACCTTATCATCCGTCGAATCAACCGTCATTTCAGGAACTTCAACTTCCTTGCCTTCCAGTTTGTCTTTGAGAATTGTGATATAGGTGCTTTGAGCAGAAATGCGTTCCTGAAGTTTAGTCAAGCGGGTCTGAATAGCTTGAGCTTCTTTACTTTGGAGTCGATTTTCTGCTCCAATCCATGTCGTAAATGGCGTATGCTTGACGAGTAGCCAGGCTCCTAACACGATAATGAGCAGGGCGCTGCTTAGGAACAAATAAAAATTCATCCCAGTGAGCCGGAACGATACATGTCGTTCTTCCAGTGTAGGTCGGTGAAATCCGAATCGAAGTGGGTTTTTAGTCGATTTACTCAATCTGGTTTAATTTATGATAGGCTGATGTAACCCTTAAATCGATCAGATATTTTCCAAAACTTGATCGATTCTGTTCAATCTATCTTGTAACATAAGCATATGTGGGTTTTTCAACAGACATCGTTTATCTGCAAAATTAAAAAAAGTGACCTGGAGAGACGATTTTTTGGTAGAAAGGCTGAAAGTCTAAGGCTCCAAATCCATTCAAACCTTCGATATGGGCTCATTTACCTCATGCGTTTAAATTATTTCAAGTCTTTTCCCATGCTGAGATGTAGGCTTGACGAAGGTTCTAAGGTGTTTAGAAGATTGATCAGGTAGCCGGCAAGAGTATGCCCTTAATTATTGAAGGAATTAAAATATTTTTGTGCTTTGAGAAGTTAATCTGTCATATGTTTTTCAAGCGATTATTTGTCCTAATGAATTCACTCTGTAACACACCTTCAATCCGCCTGAGGCCTGTCTTTGGTATAGCTCTTGTCTTGGTTCTATTCCTTTCAGGATGTAAGACGACCAAGAAAAAAGAAGATATTTCAGGTCTCGGCATGCTCTATCAGAATATGACGGCGCATTATAATGGCTATTTCAATGCCACCGAGATCATGAAAGAAACAGAATTTACTTTGTCTCAAGAGTACAAAGACAATTTCAATCAGATCCTACCAGTATTCGAATACACGGCAGTCGAGGATCCAAAATCAGTCGCAGCCAATCTCGACGAAGCCATCAAAAAAGCTTCTGTCGTCATCTCACTACACAGACCAAGTAAATGGACTGATGATTGCTATTTGCTTATTGGGCAGGCTCAATATTTGAAACAAGACTATGAATCCGCTCAAAAGACGTTGGAGTATATGGTCAATAATTTTGATGAAACCGGAAAAAGTAAAGCTAAATCCAGGAAAAAACCATCAAAAGCAAAATCACAGGCAGAACGGCAGAAACAAATTAAGGAAAAAAACAAAGAGATAGAGGCACGGAAAAAAGAACAAGCACTAGACCGCAAAGAAAAAACAAAAGAAATTAAATCAAGTAAAAAGGAGCGGGCAAAAAGTAGAAAAGCTCAACAAAGAGAACGAGATAAAGCAAATAAAGCGCGAAAAAAAGCGCGGGATAAAGCAAATAAAGAACGAAGGAAAAACAGAAAAAAAGGTAAAAAGAAAAAGTATGTAAAACCTACTCCTTCTACCAAAACCAACGATACCAATAAAGATAAATCAGAGACTAAAGTAGAAGATGAAAAAGAAACTACGGTTAAATCCGATAAAACGGAAAAAATAAAGGACGATCCCAAAGACAGAAAGAAAAAAGACATTGAGGAGGAGGACGAGGACGAAAAAAAATCGAACAAAAAAAAGAAGGAAAAAGAGGAAAAGACAAAAGATGGGGCAATGGCTCATAATCCTGCACGTCCATATGGCGTTTTGTGGTTGGCCAAGACATATGCAGAACGTGACTTTATTACCCAGGCGGATCGGCTTTTTCGACAGATGTCCAAAGCTGAGGGATCGGATAAAAAATTGATGGAAGACTTATATCCATCCATGGCTGATTTCTATATCTACACTGAAAATTATGCCGAGGCTATTCCTGCACTCGAACACGCAATAGAAACAACTTCACAAAAGTCACTCAAGGCCAGATATTCCTATATCATCGGACAGTTAAAAATGATATTAAATTCCCCTCGTGAAGCGGTGGCGTATTTTGATCAAGCTGCTTCCTGGAGTCGCGATTATGAAATGGAATTTAATGCACGTATGAGCAGTAAACTCGCAAGCATGTCATCCGGTTCAGGAAGTGAATCAAAAATCGCCGGTGAATTAGAAAAATTGCTCAAAGACGATAAAAATGCAGAATTTAAAGATCAAATATATTTTCAGATCGCCAAGGTTTATTTGGAAGCTGATAATGATAGGCAAGCAGAGGAATATTTAATACTAGCCCTGGAAAATACTTCTACAAACCCTGCACAGAAGACTGAAATCCACTATGCCCTCGGAGATATTTATTATGAAAAGGACAAATTTGATCTGGCATACGACAATTACACCTTAGCCCTGAGTTCCATGCCTAAAACGGATAGTAGATATCGTAAATTAGAAAACAGTACAATAAACTTAAAAGGAATTGCAGCTTATCTTAAAACGTTAAATCTCCAGGATAGCCTGATCATGTTGAGCGGACTGAGTGATGAAGAATTAAAAGACCGGGCTAAACTTGTCATGCAGGAACGCAGTGATAAGTTAGAAGCAGCCAAGGATAAATTGAATGCAGCAACCGGTAAAACCATTCCCTCAAACCTGGCTTCTCCTACACAAATAGCCTCAAGCAATAATCTAGAATCCAAGTTTTTTGCATACAATGATAAAGACTTGAAAAAAGGAGAAAGAGAATTTGCAAAATTGTGGGGAAGTAGACCAATGGTTGATGACTGGAGACGAAATGAAGCCGGGGAGGTTTCATCAATTGTAGATTATAATGATGTAGAAATTACAATTCCAAAAGAACCGACGAGCAATGAAGTAGATGACATATTTAGTGATCTGCCGCGATCGGACGAACAACAATCTTCTGCTAAAGAAAAAATTGCCGAGGCTCTTTACAATCTTGGGATGGAATATCGCAATAAATTAGAGCGACTCGATTTGTCAAGTGAGGCATTCCAGCGTTTTGTAACGGACTTTCCAGAGGATGCGAGATTGGCGGAGGCGTATTATTTTTTATATCTCAATGCCCGTGATCAAAAAGATATGAATACAGCACAACAATATGCTTCTTTATTACAAGATAAATTTCCTGATACTAAATATGCCTTGATTGCCAATGATCCCACTTACATCGATGAATTACTCAACGATAAAAATAGTGTTGAGGTAATGTACGATGCCACCTATACGGCATTTTTGAACGGAGATTATAAACGGACTTACGATGCATTTGATATTGCCAAAAATAAATTTGGAACCGAAAACTCGTATGCGTCTAAATTTGCTCTGTTACAGGCCATGTCAGTCGGTAAATTGCAAGGAAAAGAGCAATATGTTGAATCCCTGCGAACCGTTGTAGCACAATATCCAAATACGACAGAGCAAATTCGCGCCAGAGAAATTATTCGATTTTTAAGTGGGGATGAATTGGCATTTGATCGCAACTGGGATGAGGAATTGATCGTCACGTCTTATAAAGCTGAATTTGATAAACTGCACTATATTATCATTGCGCTATACAATGAAGATGTAGTTCCGGTTGATGCGGCAAAAATTTCAATCAACGACTACAATAATCTATTTCATAAATTGGATAAATTCAGTATCAGAAGTTTTATTATTAACAGGGACACCAAAGATTCTGCCATACTGATCCGAAAATTCGATGGTAAGGAAGATGCGATGAAATACCATAAGGAAGTCAGTGGTAGAATGACGGAATTCTTACCGAAAGATGTCGATTGTGAAATCTTTGCCATTAGTCAATTTAATTATCGGGAGATGATTAAAGCCGGTGGACTGGAAAGTTATAAGTCATTCTTTCGGGATAATTATCTGAGATAAAGCATGTCCCATATTTCGTCCGTGTTCAGGAGATTGATCCGGACTGGAATATGTCTGGCCAATCCTGTCTTCAACCTACTCTTTTTATATTTGTGCTATGGCTACTCCCGGTACCTTTTCTATTCAGACACTCGGATGTAAACTCAACTATGCTGAGTCTTCAACCTTGTCCAGACAACTGGAAGATGCAGGGTGGAATGTTGCCGGACCGGATATTCATGCAGATCTTTATGTCCTGAATACCTGCTCAGTGACAGAGTTTGCTGATAAAAAATGCAGGCAAGCCGTGCGCAGATACAAACGACTGAATCCCGATGCCAGGGTCATTGTCACCGGATGTTATGCGCAACTGAAACCTCAGGAAATAGCCGATATAGATGGTGTGGACCTCGTCTTGGGTGCAGCTGAGAAATTTAATCTGCTTCAGCATATCGAACAAATGCAAGTCGGCGTTCCTGCTCATTATGTTCGAAGGGAGCCGATCGATCAACACCTGGACTTCCACGCCTCATATTCTGTTGGCGACCGAACGAGGGCCTTTTTAAAGGTTCAGGACGGATGTGACTATAAATGTAGTTTTTGTACCATTCCACGTGCACGTGGGGGAAGCCGCAGTGCTTCTATTGCCCAGGTCGTCACCCAGGCACAGGAACTCATAAGTCAGGGAATTCAGGAAATCGTATTGACAGGCGTAAATATTGGTGACTTTGGCCTGGACCCCGCAACGGGCGAGCGTAAGACCGACTTTCTTGAACTGATTCAGGCATTGGATGAAGTCGATGTTGCCCGAATTCGTATTTCATCGATTGAACCCAACTTGTGCAGCGATGACATCATCAAATTTGTAGCCGGTTCAAAGCGCTTTATGCCGCACTTCCACATGCCGCTTCAATCGGGAAGCAATGAAATGCTCAAACGAATGCGACGCCGCTATCGACGGGAGTTATACCGGCAGCGTGTAGAAACCATAAAATCACATATGCCACATGCCTGTATTGGTGTGGACGTGATTGTTGGGTTTCATGGAGAGCAAGAAGCGCATTTTGAAGATACCTACCAGTTTATTCATGACCTGGATGTGTCATACCTCCATGTGTTTACCTATAGTGAACGAAGCGATACGTATGCGACTGAGTTGGATGGACGGGTTCCAATGGAAATTCGAAAATCCAGAAACCAAACGCTGCGATTACTTTCCGACAAAAAAAGACACTACTTTTATAGCAGACATGTGAATTCATGTCGTCCCGTCTTATTTGAGGGTGGTTTAGTCGAGAATTCCGGTAATGTGGAACTGACAGGCTTTACAGATAATTATATTAAGGTAGTTTGTCCTGATTCCGGCTCTTGTTCCAATAAGATCTATCCGGTCGAGTTAGAAGAAATTGTAGCAAATGGACGCATGTCAGGCAAACTCAAGATCGTAAACGCATTGAGTCATTAACTAATTAAACCAACGTAAAAATCATGGATGGTAAAACCAAAGCAATCGTAGCCCACATCACACTGATCGGATGGATCATCGCTCTCGTATTAAATAGCCAGGAAAAAGATGAATTCGCTTCATTCTACATACGGCAGGTTCTGGGAATCTTTTTACTCGGAATTGTTATCTCATTTATCCCTGTTATCAATCTAATCGGATGGGTAATCGTCATGATTTTATGGATTTTGAGTTTAGTAGGAGCCGCATCAGGAGAAGAAAAAGTCATACCAATTATCGGTGAATACTTCCAGGAGTGGTTTCACGGACTCTAGGATAAGCCAAGTCAGTTTAATCCTTACCTTGGGCAACCTCATAACTTGTGTGTAGTGCGCAAGGATTTAATCGTATCCCGTATTTATGTATCCTGATTTATCCTATTTACTGGCGGACGTATTTGGAACGCCGGCAGACAATGTTTTTTCCATCATCAAGACCTTTGGATTTCTTCTGGTCCTGGCATTTTTGGCCAGTGCGTATGTATTGCGATTGGAAATGAAACGAAAGGAGTCTCAGGGACTTTTGTCGCCGGTCAGCGTTCAGGTGAAGGCAGATCAGATACGCATCAGTGATATATTGAGTAATGCCATTTTTGTTTTTCTGCTGGCGTTTAAACTACCCTATATCGTTCGCCATTTTGATGAATTGAAAGCGGATCCGGCTGGCGTCCTTCTCTCTACCAAAGGGGACCTTTTGCCGGGGCTGGTGATTACAGCCTTAGTGATCGCCTGGATGGTCTATAAGCGACGAAGCATTGTAAAAAATTCTCCTGTTGTTACTAAAATTATCCGGCCTGCGGATCGTGTACCGGATATTACGATGATGGCTGCATTGTTTGGGATCATCGGTGCAAAATTATTTGTGGTGTTGGAGAGTAAAGAAGCATTTCTTGCTTTCCTGGAACACCCCATCGATCAATTGTTGTCAGGTTCCGGTCTGGCCATTTATGGCGGATTGATCGTGGCCTTTATAGCCGTTTATATATATGTGAAGCGATTGGACTTCAAGCCAATTCATATCATGGATGCGGTGGCACCGGCACTGATTATCGGGTATGCTGTGGGCCGATTGGGTTGTCAGCTGGCCGGTGACGGTGATTGGGGAATCGTTAATACAATGGCCATGCCATCATGGTGGTTTTTTCCCGATTGGTTGTGGGCATTTGACTACCCTAATACCGTAGTAGAATACATTAATCCGGCCAGTGGCAATCACATTGTCGATATTCCGGATTGCAGTGGGTATGTGACGGCATCAGGCGAACGCCCTCACTATTGTGGAAAGCTGGCCAAAGCCGTTTTTCCAACGCCCATCTATGAAACAGTGGCAAGCCTGGCCATTTTCAGCATCTTGTGGTCATTGAGAAAAAGACTGGCGATTCCCGGGATGATCTTTTTCATCTATTGTATCCTGAATGGCTTCGAACGTTTTTGGATCGAAAAAATAAGGGTCAATGACAAGATTCATCTGTTTGGTCTTCAGGCCTCACAAGCTGAGATTATATCCACTTTATTGTTTTTCACCGGAATCATCGGCTGTTTCTATGTCTGGTATCGACATAAGTCGGTCGAGGTCTCGTAGTCGGAAAAAGACAATCTGCAATGGATAATCGATCATTTTGTAAAGTAACTTTAACGAATTACGCCCTGCTCTTAACTCTTATTAACAAAGCAGCATTGTATTTTTGTGTGTATAACAATTGAATAGATGAAAGTCCTAACTACGATAAGTTTTTGTTTCCTGTTTGCCCTGGCGGCCTTTGCTCAGAATGAAACCAAAGAGGTGCCCGAAGAATTCAAGTCACTTCTCAAGTTTGAAGAGACGAATATTGAACTCGGAGAAGTCAAAAAAGGAGATACAAAAGAGACGGCATTTCACTTTACTAATGTAAGTCAAGAAGTCGTGAGCATCGAATTCATCTCGGTCTGTGAATGTACAGAAGTTGATTATCCAACCCTTCCCATCAAACCGGGAGAATCCGGTAAGATCGATGTCATCTTTGACAGTACTGAAAAAGACAAATCAGAAAAGATTACCCTCGATATTCTACTCACCAATGTCGAACCGGAAACCGGCTACCAGGTCGTTGAGAAAGTCCACTATACTTACGAGTTAGTCAAGTAAGCAGACCACCTACTGCTTGCCCGTCGAAACTTTCTTGGTCGCCAGAGCTTTAGCGTAAGTGACAGCGAAGGAGGGCCCACTGTCCTCTGTCCACTGTCCACTGCCCACAGCCTACTGTCCACTGTCAACCGCTTTCCATACCTTTCGCCCATGGAAGAATGGGAATTAGATTTTCATTGGTTACGCGTACGAAGCTGGCTTATGGAAAAGTTTGGCCGCAGTGATCCACCTGATATGAAGACGGTTCTTTTCCTTATTGGATTACAGGAATATGGAGAGTGGAATGAAGGATTCACCAAGGAGGAAAAACAGGATCTGATACATGTGGCAACGTGTGCTTTGCTCTCTCGTGATGGATTTTATACTTTTGTGGGTCTGGATGATGAGGGCTGGCCACATTTTGAATTGACTAAAAAACTACCTTTTGCGGATCTGGATGAACAGGAGCGTTTTTTAAAAATAAAAGTTGTCGAATATTTGGATGATCAAATAAACCGCGATGATGAATCCGAATAATTCGAATTGTGGTGAGTAATCAAATTTTCAAAACAATTTAATTTTTATATAATTATATTTTTCTAATAAAAATAAAATAAAGGTGTTATGAATCGCAACAGTATATATGGATTGTGTTTTTGTTTAATTGGTATTTTTCTGACCTCTTGTTCAGGTGATCCTAAAGTAAAAATTGAAACAGAATTTGGTGACATGATCGTAGAATTACGCGAGGACACACCACGACATCGGGAAAATTTTCTAAAATTAGCCGGTGAAGGTTATTACGATGGATTATTATTTCATCGCGTCATGGGCGGATTTATGATTCAGGGTGGTGACCCTGATTCGAAGGGTGCCCCTTCCGGAAAACAATTAGGTGTGGGTGGTCCGGGTTATACCTTACCTGCCGAGTTTACAGGTGGCCTTCACATCAAGGGAGCACTTTCTGCAGCAAGGCTAAGTGATGCAACCAATCCGGGTAAAGAATCATCAGGCTCACAATTTTATGTCGTGCATGGTACAGCCATTGATGAAAATAATCTCGAAGCCACGTTAGCCCGAAATCGAACCAAACAATATACAGCTGAAGATCGTCAAGCCTATCTTGATTCCGGCGCCGGGGCGGCATTTCTGGATGATGAATACACCGTTTTTGGCCAGGTTGTGGAAGGATTGGATGTGATCGACAAAATCGCCAAAGAACGTGTCGACCGCATGAATCGTCCGGTGAAGGACATTCGCATGAAGATGACTGTGATTAAGTAGTGGTCAGTGGTCAGTAGGCAGTTTGCAGTAAGCAGTTGACGCTGAAAATTACAATCTCTCTTCATATAGTACCGAGTACTTGCCCGCCGAAGCTTTAGCGTAGGAGGGCCGAGTTGGAAGTCCTGTGACAATATTGGTGAGCACAGACCAGTATTTATTGCCGAGATACATGTACCATTCCATCCCTCTGGTTTTCAGCCGAATTTTCTCAAATGCTCAAATGCTCTCTCGTTCTCAAGATCTCACGCTCTCACGCTCTCAAATTCTCAAGATCTCACGTTTTTGAACAACCGCTTGCCCGTCAAAGCTTTCTTGGTCGCTGGAGCTTAAACGCAGGTGACAGCGAAACCGGCACCACGTGAGAGCCTGTTTCTACAGCATAATGCCCCATTTCCCCTAACTACTCCCGTATAACAAAGGTTACATAGCGACAGACCTATATCTATCTTAATTTTAATTATGTATTTGATGAGATAAGATAGGTTGTTTTCACAACGATTTCGTCATCAGACTTGATTTCATTGATTTATCCAATGAAGTAAAGACAAAGAAACCAATCTATAGCCATCTCATTTTATTGAATAAATTTAAAATCTATTTAAAATGAAATTCAATTTAATTAAATTAAAAAGATCAAAATCTAGCTCGGAAATAAATGCATTTATTGCATCGTACGAAGGGTTTTCAACTGTAGCTGTTGATATCGAGTTGTTGGTTAATAATGAAATATATGACGTGTACTGGGGTTCAAGATGTGTTGGTGGTTTTGTGGTTGCTAAGGAGCATGAAGATCTGAGGTCGAATACATCTCGGATAAATAAAATGTTGAAGCAACTTTATCGTCGGCTTTTTCATTCTGATAAGGCTATGTGTATTTTTTATATGTGGCACAACGCACATATCGTGCAACGGATTATGATGCTGCCATTGTTGATCCGATCTGTATATCTGCTGATGAAATCACAGGACAAGGAATATTTGGGACTATTGTCCATGGACTGTTCGACGGATAAGTGGTTTCGGCGTTCAACCCTATTTTTTGAAATCGCCTTAAGGTGTGATCGGTTATCTGCTAAGTGTATGTTTGTTACGCGACGATCATCACTGGCCCTGGTGGGAATAAATCTCCTGATTGATCAGGTCTTTCGAAGAATAAGAAACTTTCTATCGTTTAAACCGGCAATGACTCAGCAGACCGATGATTTGAATAGATTGTCGAAAGTTGAACGTGAGCTATTGCACCAGGATGTTATGAATGAACTCAAGGATGAGTATTCTTTTGAAGAAATATAATCCTTCGACTAATTTCAAATCACGTACGATTTTTGTGAAGGATTCAATTAAAGTAATTAATAATTTACTGTATACAGATGAAATATTTTGTAAAGGAGTATTTAATCAGACAGCAGTTGAAGTTTAAGGAATACGGAGCCATAGTGTGGAAGAAAGAGAATTTCTTTATATTACTAACGCACAGATCGAGGTCAAGAGAGATATTGGGGTGTTTTATTAAGAGTGCATGAAATGCAAATTGTTGGATAATTAAAACTGATATCTAAGTATGATTATGAATTCTGGATTTGGTATTATCCGTCTTACTGTCAGCATGTTCTTGCTGGCATGGGTGCCATTTGTATTAAACGGACAAATCATGATTGGTAAAATCGATGATTTATCCCAGTTTAGCCCGCGCCATATACACAGAGCCTCTTCGGGCAACCAAATATTTATATACAGTCTCGATGGATTGAATGTGTTCAATGGAAAAAGAACCAAAGTGTACAAAAAGACTACACACAATTTATTGGACAACAGGATTATGGGGAGATTTTTTGAAGACCCTCAAGGAAATGTTTGGTTTACTACTCACCAGGGAATACATATGTATGATAGACACAAAGATGATTTTGATGTGTACCAGATTCAGGATGAAAATGGAATGACATTGGATTCAGATTATGAGCTTGTTTTCGAATGGGATTCTGTGTCATTCGTATTGAAGGCAGAAAATCGACTCGTCATATACAATTCCAATTTAAATCGGGTCGTCAGGAATTTTGATGTACCATTTGGTCATTATTCAACGTTCGCTGTCACGAGATGGCAAGATAAAACTCATGTGGTGGTTGGCGATACAGATATGGCTACCTGGTATATTTTTGGATCGAATTCAAGATCAAAGAAAACGCTGATAATAAATGGTAGCCGTTTTAGATTCATAGGAGACAGACTTTTTGTAGGGACAAGAGAAGGACATCTCGAGGAGTATGATGTAGATTCCAGAAACTTGATAAACAAATGGGAATTCGATCATGGGCGCATAATTGATGTTCAACCTTTTCACACTAAGATTCTGGTGACAGCTCATTTGGGAATGATGATTGTGGATCAACAAAAGCATGACCAGACGAAAGAATTGAATTTATTTGAAGATAATACCGGTGAGCGTTTGACTGGCTTGCAGGTGCCCACAATTGATCAGGACTCTATTTTATGGATAGGAATTAATGGTAAAGGAGTATATCTATTCAATCTGGCCAAAGCCAGATTTGAGCATTGGCCTGTACAAGTCAGCAATGGACAATCGGTAAGAGTCACAAAGATATTAGAGGATTCCGATTTGCATTTTTACATTTTCAGTTTTACACGTGAATTATTTAAATTAAATCGTGTGGGTGATGTAGTGGAAGAGTGGAATAATTCTGAACTCATGGATGAACGCGTGCATGCCGACTGGTATGGAGGTAAAATATTATTTGAAGATTACTCTTCTATTAAACTATTTGATCCTATTGAAAATACAATCGACTCCATAAAGACCCCTTATAGCGGAATTGTACAATCAAAAGTTCATAATCAACAGGCATATTTTTCAATGTCCAAGGATCATATCGCGCATATTCAGAAAATAGATTCAGAATTAATTATTGATTCAGTTGCGCGGCTTCCTGAAGGAAGAACACGAAATCAATTAAAATATTTCTTTTTTGATGCCGAAAATCGATTATATGTAAGTGGAAACGATTTATCGATTTTTATCTTTGATTATGATTTATCCACATTATTGGCTGAATTGGAAGTCGATGGCGGCCTTCTGTCATTAACTGATGTTGATGATCATGTACTTATTACAAACAGAAATGGCTTATTTAGGATAGATAAAAAGGATTTTACTACCGAACATATTATCGACAAAAGGAATCGACTGACCCAACAAATTTATGGCCTTTTAATAGATGACAACGGGTTTTACTGGATGTCGACAAATAATGGCTTATACCGGTATGATCCACGTACTGAATTAGCTCATCAGTTCAAGATACGCGACGGATTGCAGGCCACGGAATACAATAGAATGTCTTATTTGAAAAACTCGAAGGGACAGTTTATGTTCGGTGGTATCAATGGTATTAACGTATTCGAGCCATTAGAAGTAAAGCTCTCCGACAAGCAGGCTCAAGTGGATTTTTATAATTATAAAATCAATGATACAGATTCCCGTGAATTTGGCGTGGCGAATTATGTGAATCATTTTGATCTATACCATAAGAACAATACAATCACATTTCAATTTGTGGGGATTGATTACACTGGTACCCAACATGTCAATCTCAAGTATTTTATGGAAGGATATGATAAGGATTGGGTAGAAATTGATGAGAATGATGGATTGGCCCGATATGCCAATTTACCATATGGTGAATACACGTTTCATATGTTGGCGAGTAATTCGGATGAGGTGTGGTCGGATACAGCAAGGAAAGTCAGTATAATCGTGCATCCGCCGTTTTGGGCGACTTGGTGGTTTCTTACGCTTGTCGGACTTTTAATTATTTGGACGGGCTACTGGGGGGTCAGATCGTACTATCGGCGTAAACTTGAATACCGTGACCTCGTATTGAAACAACAAGCCCTCATCATTGAGAAACAGGAGGCAGTAGAATATGAACGCAATCGCATTGCATCTGAAATGCATGATGACCTGGGGTCTGGTCTCACGACTATAAAATACTTGAGTGAACATGTGATGAAGTCCACCGGTGATGGGTCGGAGAAGAATAATATAAAGCGAATCGCCGACCACGCTAAAAAACTTGTGATCAATATGTCCGAAATTATCTGGGCGATGAATAGCCGCAATGACACGGCTTCAGATTTGGTTGGATATATCCGACGATATGCATCGGAATATTTGGAAGAACATAAAAAGATATTGTCATTTTCATCTCAGGGCATCACGAACGAACTGGAAATAAGCGGAGAGAAACGACGAAATTTATTTCTGGTAACCAAAGAAATCTTACATAACTTTATCAAGTATGCCGGCGTAGAGGAAATGAATATTGATATTTCTGCAAATCAGCAAGAATTACAAATTCAATACCTGGAATTGGGCAGTGTCGGGTTTAATCCTGCGGACCATGAGGAAACCGGGCATGGCTTATATAATATGAAAAATCGCATGGACGCAATTGGAGGTCAAATTATCTATGAGCAAACAAAAGAAGGCATGAAAACGACTTTGTCATATCCGTTAATTTCAACATAAATTCGAGTGAAATGAATGTGGCCATATTGGAGGATTTAAAAGAAGTAGCTGCCATATTGAAAGAGCAGCTCAATGAAGAGAAAGATATGCACTGCGCCCATGTATATTACAACGCAGAGGATGCGATGAATTTCTTACCTAAGGCCGGAGACGTGGATATTCTAATTGTCGATATTGGTTTACCCCGGGCATCAGGTATTGATGCAATCAGATATTTAAGTCAATATTGTCCGGGCATGCAATTTTGCATGTTTACCGTGTATGAGGATGATGAAAAAATATTTAATTCGTTGCAGGCCGGTGCGAACGGTTATATTCTGAAGAGTGCCGGTATAGCTAAAATCGTGGAATCAATAAGAGAATTGCATACAGGTGGAGCGCCCATGAGCCCTTCCATTGCCCGCCGATTAATATCTATTTTTAAGGACCAACGCATTCAACCCAGGAAAAATGATCTGCCGTTAACTTCCCGGGAAGTGGAATTACTGGATTTATTAAAAGATGGTCTGCTTTACAAAGAAATCGCCGAACAATTGGGAATAACCGTAGGTACGGTCAAGCAACATATCCACAAGATCTACAAGAAATTACACGTGAACAATCGTACAGAGGCTATTAATATTTTCATTGATCGGAAATAGAAATCGAAAAGAAAACTCAATCGGACACCTCCTCAATATGATCTTAAAACCAATAGGATCAGTCTACCTTTGAAATAATTTGAAAATGGTCCCGTTTTCAATAATAGATATAA
The DNA here is from genome assembly GCA_965249735.1 of Saprospiraceae bacterium. GTDB lineage: Bacteria > Bacteroidota > Bacteroidia > Chitinophagales > Saprospiraceae > JANQSS01. Next base: position 510,084 of record CBDFMS010000025.1, read on the forward strand.
CCATTTATAATACTGTGATTGATGTCCTATTTGGGCTGAAATTAATACTTAATTATAGTCTAATGCCATAAAATAAGCCACTAGTCTTGTTTAAAAAGAAAGGTATGGTTTTTACTTATCGCTTTCGACGATTTGGATAGTCGCCAAGAATCCAAATTATTATTTGCATTTCTGCTAATAATTGATTAGATTTGGTACACCCTAAGCCCTTCCTGTGTTTTTTGTTTAATTATTTGTGAAAATAAATTAACGCGTCATGTTATGTCGTGGTAGGGATTTGTATGTTCGGAATGAAGGAGAAGTATAACGAAAGTTATACATAGGCCTACAGGCGCTTGCTTATTTTTACATCAACAGTCGATGTGTGAAATATTAATTTAAAATTGCAAGTGGTCTTATGAATATTCCCATCAGAAATACATCACGGAATGATACACAAAAGGCAAAAATTGTCCGACTGAAAATCAACCGTAATATACCTGCAGAACCCAAGGATCACCTGATTATTAAGAACCACGAAGCTCTTCATCTTATCACTATTACAGAACTCATCTACATCAAAGCAGAAGGCAATTATACAACACTTCATTTCGTCGATGGAAAAATAACAGCCTCAAAAACACTGAAGCACTTTGTCAATGTTCTGCGATTGCACAAACAGTTTATTCGTGTTCATAATGGCTATGTTGTCAATGCAAATTTTATCCGAACAATCCACTGTAGAGAAGGACTCTCACTCAGAAACACCGATGTCCGAATACCCATATCCCGAAGAAAAAAATCTGATTTAATAAACTACTTCAACCAACTCTAAAACTATTTTACCATGAAAATCAAGTTTAGGATTCTTGCAATATTATTATGCTCCTCTGCATGGCTCTATGGAACCAATATTTCCGGCACCATATCGAGTAATATGACCCTGGATACAGCGGGTAGTCCCTGGATTGTTACGGGCAACATTAGCATCAATCCGAATGTCACACTTACGGTTGACTCTAGTGTCGAAGTTCGGTTTAATTCTTCTCGGTCCATGACGGTGAATGGAACTCTTGATGCGAGGTATGCCACCTTTACGGCTAACAGTATGTCTCCGACGATTGGGTTTTGGGGATTTATCAGTGCATATGACACGGTCATTATGGATAACTGCATTATCGAATATGCGAGTACCGGGATATACCTTTATGGTGGGTATGTTGATCTACAGGATTGTACGATTTCAGAATGTACCTGGCCTATAAGTTATATTACGCCTTCTGATTTCACCGAGTCCAATCTGCTCCTGTTAAATAATACGCACCAAACAGTCCGCCATACGGTCAGTACTGTTAGCTCAATTCAGAACTATGCCTTACCTAGTCTGGCCTATCCATATGAATTCGTTTCAGACTTGACTATTCAATCCGGTGGAAGTTTGACCATCAATGCCCCTAATATTTTTAAAATGAATTATCATACGGGAATCTATGTTGAAGGGACGTTGATTGCTGATGGGGAACTTGGAAATGAAATCGTATTCACCTCCTACAAGGATGACAATGAAGGCGGCGATACTAATGGTGATGCATCGGCTACCTCGCCAGTTCTAGGAGATTGGGATGGCATTTATTTTCAAAATTCCAGCCTGGACGCACAATGCAAGCTACGCTATTGTGAGATAAAATACGGCAGTTATAGCGGTAACGGTGGAGTGACATGTAATGATGCGAGTCCGACGATCAATAATTGTGACCTTTCAAATAATTATTATGGTATCCGATTAAATGGCGCGTCGAATGCCACAATTGATAGCTGCGTGATCGGAAGCAGCAGCCAGACATCAATTGCCATGTCCTTTGATGCCAATCCGACTTTTTTGGATAATTCGTTTTCATTTTCTGATAATAATTATGATGCGATTGGACTTCTAGGAGGAACCATGACATCGAGCTCAACACTACCACAACGGGATGTGACCGGTTCACCGAATGTGACCTATGTTTTACTCGGAACAGTCACCATCGACTCAGGGGTCGTTTTAACAATTAACCCCGGTGTTGTGATAAAACCGGTTAGTGCCGGGATTCATTTACTTGTCAAAGGCACACTGAGTGCAGATGGCACACCAAGTGAACCCATTGTATTCACGTCGATACACGACGACAATCATGGCAATCCAAATGATACCAATAAAAATGGAAATACGACCGTTCCTGCCGCAAATAATTGGTATGGAATCGTTTTTGGAGAAGATAGCAGTCCTTCTTCCTTGATGGATAATTGTATTATTAATTATGGTGGTACCTATAGCATTTATCAGACTGTTGGATACTCGCCCTACTTTTACTATACACTAAGATCGAACATAGCAGTAATCAAATCAAATCCAACGATTTCCAATTGTGAATTTAATATTGCCGCACATGGAATATCTTGTTATAAGGATGCCGCTCCGATTTTAACGAACAATACTATTAATAATGCGACTAGTGCACCAATCGCTGTCACGGCTGACTCGGATCCCGTGGCCACCGGGAATACGTTTGTCAATGCCGGGTTAGAAGCCATGGGACTGATTGGGACAGAGATATTTGCTAATGGTACTATTTCTCAAGTAGATTTGGCGGGTTATACGAACATTACCTATGTGTTAATTGGAGGAAGTCTTGTTATCCGAAACGGGGCGTACATCGACGTGGAGCCGGGGGTGGTGATAAAAGCGGCCAGTTATGGAATTAGAGTAGAAGGAGGTCTTAAAGCTATTGGAACAGGTGCTGATGAAATAGTAATTACGTCAACCAAGGATGATAATGAAGGTAACCCGATGGATACCAATGGAGATGGGAATTCAACAACACCTAATTATTATGATTGGGCTGGTATTTATTATGATGATGTTTCGGATGATGCATTCGATTCATTGAAATATGTACATATAAAATATGCTAATAACAGCATAGCTCCTTATTATTCCGGGGCGGGCGTTCACTGCCATAGCGCTGATATTAATCTTTTGAATTCAACCATATCAAATTGTGGAAGTGGCGTAGGTTTCACGGGAAATTCAAGTGCCGCAATAAACCAGGTGACAATTGAAAACTCAAACTCTGATCCATTGGTAATGTCATTGTCTGCCAATCCTCAGCTTTCGAATATTACATTTAGTTCAAATAATTTTAATACGATTGGAATTCTCGATAATAGCCTGGCAAGCGATGCTACGGTGGTAACTCGAAACGTAGCCGGTTTTACAAATATTGCTTATCGTCAGAGAAATTCAGTGTTAACAATAAATGCAATTGTTAATTTAACCATATCCCCTGATGTCGTTTGGAAATTCTCTAGTAGCGCGTCTGTTATTAGTGTAATTGGAAGTTTGACAGCTGAGGGACTGAATGGTAATCCAGTCATTTTTACTTCGATACATGATGACGCCGCCGGAGGGGATTCCAATAATAATGGGAATTCAACAGTGCCGGCTTCGGGAAATTGGGATGGCATTATGTTTTGGCCAATGTCGAATGACAGCCTTAACTCATTGCAGTATTGTGAATTTAGATATGGAGATAACGGTCCGACTGCGTTCAATGGCTATAATGGAACTGAAGGAGGAGGATTGGTCAAAATTAAGGATGCCTCGGTTAATATTCAAAACTGTAAATTCAATTTTTCCTCATACACTGGAATCGGTATCTATGGTAGTGCAAATCCTTCCATTCAAGACAATGAGTTTTCTAATATTTCTGGGGCTCCAATTCACCTGGCTATGTTCTCCAATCCGACTTTTTCCGGAAACACAGCTTTTAATTTGGGGCGTATGACCCTGGATGTGCTGCAAGAAACGTTAAGCCAATCAGGTACTGTGCCTTTCCGTTCCTTTGCCGGCTATGATTCGATTACATATTATATTACTTATATCACAATTGGAAGTGGAACTACCATCACCATGCCTGAAGGACTTGTATTTAAGAGTCTTAATACAGGGAATAATAGGATAAATGTAGACGGCGAATTGCAAGTGATGGGACAAATGGGCAATCCGGTGGTCTTTACGCATTTGTACGATGATGATCATGGAAATCCGGCCGATTCGGAACAAAATGGTTCCGGTACAACACCACCAGCTTCAGGCCTGTACAACATGATCCGGTTTGATGAAGTGAGTGATGACAGCAGCCGGGTAGATCATGCCCTTATTCGCTATACAGTCATAGGTGTTCTTTGTGAATCTGCATCGCCAACTGTATCTAATACTGTGATGGAACATGGGACCTATGGAATCCAACTTCAGGGAGTTTCCTCACCAATCGTCCATGATAATCTATTTCATGATTTATCCCGTACACCATTATATGGTTCATTATTGAATTTCCTGGATACGGCCTATAATAATGTCGTGAGTGGGACAACATGGAAAGGTTTGGGTGTTGTTTCGGAAACATTGACACAAGACTATACACTGAAAAAAAGAACGTTTGCCGGGCAGAACGCCATTCCATATGTATTCCTGGGATTTACTTATACTATCGGGACAGGGGCCGTACTCACGATTGATACCGGAGTTATCTGCAAATTTGGATATACATCCTCCAGCAGTGAACAATTGGTCATACAACGCGGACTGCAAGTTAACGGAGGTCCGAATCCCGGTGAATCAGTTGTATTTACAACAATTAATGATGATTTTTACGGAGGAGATACCAATGCTGATGGACCGTCTTCCCCATTGATTTATGAATGGGATGGATTGGATTTTAGAAATGAATCCATCGACGCCTTATGCAATTTAAATAACCTGGTTATCCGTGGTGCTAATCGGGGGATTGATTGTACGAATGCCAGCCCGACCATAACGAAAGCCCGGTTGGAACAGAATTATTACGGCCTTTATGCATCGGGTTCATCCAACCCAATACTTGACACCTGCTATATCGCAGATAATACCCAGTACGGTGTATTTAATTCAGGCAATTCATTCACCATAAAAGCTGAAAATTGTTATTGGGGTGATTGTACAGGTCCTGAACACACGTCAAATCCGGGTGGTCTTGGAGATGTGGTCACGGATTATGTTGATTTTGATCCATGGTCATGTGATGTGATATTGCCATTGGCAGGAGATGTTTCCCTCAATGGACTGATACAGGCATTTGATGCTTCGTTGATCTTGCGGCACCTGGCCTTGCTTGATACATTGACCCCGCAGCAGTTGCTGATCGGTGATGTGTCCGGAGCAGCCGGCATGACAGCATATGATGCTTCGCTGATTCTACAGTACTTAGTTGGAATTATTAATTCGTTTCCTGTAGAATCAACAAATCGATTTAATGGGGGAGAGGTATCTGACATAGTCTTGAACCTCGGCATGCACCAGGTTAATCCGGGGGATGAAATTGATATTCCATTACAATTAAATAATGTTTCTAATTTGCTGGCCTCAGAAATCATATTGCACTACAATGCGGATTTAATCGACTTATTGGATGTTGAACTCGATGGGTATGCAGCCGATATGCAAAATGTAATAAACACGGATGAGGCCGGAATTATTCGAATTATGTCGGCGGGATTAAATTACTTCCAGAACGATGGAATTTTGGCCACATTAAAAATGAAAATAAAATCGAAGGCACCGGATGGTGTGGAATATATCCGGGTTGAAGATTTTAAAGCGAATGAAAAACAACTTTCAAGTATTGCAATCGACGGACAAATTGCAATTCGGACATTTTCATCAAATGAAAACGTGGCTCTACAAAATAATGAGCTGCATGCCCAGGTCTATCCCAACCCTTTCAAAGACGCACTGGTAATCCAATTGGAATCAACCACATATGATGAAGTGGAAGTGAGCCTGTACGATGTACGTGGAAATGAAATCTATACCGATTTGCACCAATTAAAGGAAGGAAACAATACATTGCTTCTGGATGAATTCAGGAGCATGAATTCCGGCATGTATATATTGGCATTAAAGACAAACAAAGGCACACATCAACAGTTAGTAAAATATATTGACTATTAATTTTTTTTAGAATCGATTTTCTGATCATTAAATCCAAGAAAATGAAAAAATTAATTCAATATATAATTATTCTGACGGCAATGCTCTTTTGCATGCCGATCCATGCGCAAGTCAACTGGTCGGTGCCGGATACAAACGGAACACAGGGTGATACCCTGATTATTCCGGTAAGACTGGACGATGATGTCACAGGTATGAATGTACTCTCATTTGAAGCGGAGTTGCAAATGTATAATTATGATTTAATTCCAATTGAAGTAATCACAACGAATACGCTGGCTGGAGATCTTGGGGCTGTTGCATCGAATATTTATGCAATAAGTTCAAGTTGGTACGTTGAAGTTTCAGCTGCCGGAATAATGCCTTTGATAGGGAATGGGGTACTATTTTATATCAAGGTGGTAGGACTATCGAGCGGTGCGATCTCTTTTGTCGGAACCAACCAAATGAATGAGGGTAGCCCGGCAGTTATTACGGATAATGGCTCTGTGTCCCTTGCGGCCCCACTGACCATCACCGTATCTCCCAATACAGGATTGTTGTTGTTAGGTGAGCAACTTCAATTTAATGTAAGTGGAGGAACAGCACCATATACCTATGAGGTGTCCGATACCACACTGGCATCTATCGATACAAACGGTCTGCTGACAGGTCTTAGTCATGGCATCCTACAGGTACGAGGAGAAGACTCCACCGGACTGACCGATTGGACGAGTGATATTGAAATCAGAGCCTTTGATATCGAAGTTTCTGATACCTCCGGAAATAGTTTAGACACCATCTTAGTTCCTATACGTGTTTCTGAACTCTCAGGCTTAGGTGTCGTCTCCGGACAGTTTGAATTATCCTATTCAAGCTCGATATTAGAGTTTATTGATATTGAAAAATCAACTACCTTATTGGAAGGCGCGTCCGTAACTTATTCATCGACTATTAATTCAGTCGATGTGGCCTTTGCTTCAGTTGACACACTGGTGGGAAATTCAACACTAATTTATTTACGGTTTGTCATTAAATATCAAACCAATAGTAGTTCGACCAGCTTGAGTTTTACGAGTGCATTATTTAATCAGGATCTGGTCGCTCGTACAAATTCCGGAAGTGTAAATTATACAGGTTTTCCGGTATTGAGCATTTCACCATCTTCTAATCAATCTTTATATGTAGGGGAGACCATTCAGTTTACGACGAGCAATGGCATTCCACCATATGTATACCAGGTTTTCCCACCGTCACGTGGCACCATCGATAGTACAGGATTGTTCACCGCCCTGGAGTCCGGCACTTGTTTTGTCAGGGTTGAAGACGCTGCAGCCAATTTTGATGATTCAGGAATCATCGAAGTAAATGATGGTAATCTGATCGTGGATTCACGATGTGCGCAAGTAGGTGACACGGTGATGCTACCTGTTTATCTCAGTGAACTATCAGATGGAATATCGGTGAATTCTTTTGAATTGACCATTTCGTTTCGCGAACCTGAATTAATCTATATGGCCTATGAAAAATTAAATACGATGGCCGAAGACTGGTTGGTATTATCCACCATATTACCGAACGGTGATATTCGGATCGTGGCGGCAGGCACCATGTCCGAAGTAGGGGATCAGGTCGTGATTTATTTGAAATTTATTACCACCGGTGATTTGACGGCCGGGGAATTTGCCTATGTCAATCTTGTAGATCATCTGTTAAATGAAGGCAGTCCAAATGCAGTAGGCGTCAACGGTGGGATTCGGCAATCGGATTATATTATTACATCCGTTGTGGCCGGAATGCAGTCGGCATGTGATACGGCAGACAATACTTACAATCAGGAATTAACCTTTTATTTTGATACCATGCCGGCAAGTGGAAATTTAATTGTCAATGACAGTATTTTTGCTTTGGTCTCCAATCCACAAACGATCGTTTTATTAAATCGGCCAGCCGACGGAAACTCCCATCATGTAACGGCACGATTTTCAGCTGTACCGAGTTGCGATTTTGCTTTCTATAATGCGTATTTGGCGATCGGCCCCTGTGTGATCATTACGAATTATATCTACGTCGATTCCTCGGCCACTGGTCTCAATAATGGAGTAAGTTGGTTGCATGCGTATACGGATTTACAAGATGCGTTGTTGGAAGCAGCGACGGAAGAGCATACAGAGGTTTGGGTGGCAGGAGGGACCTATTATCCGGATGCAGCCATGAATCGAAATGCTAGCTATAATATTCCCTCCGGAGTCAGTGTATTTGGTGGATTTGCAGGGAACGAGATCAATTTTTCTGAACGAAATACGTCTATTTTGGCCAACCGCAGTATTCTCTCCGGGGATTTAGGTCAGGATGATCTTGTGTCCAATAATAGCTACCATATCATTGTCTTTGACCATGTTGATTCCACCACGCTGATTGACGGCTTCACCCTACTGGACGGTAATGCTGATGGTCCGGGAGAAAAAAGCTATGGCGGTGGTGCCTACAATGACGGAGAAGGTGGTGGAAGTTCAAATCCACAATTGATCAATGTAGAATTCATTGATAATTATGCGGACAATGGTGGCGGAGCATTATACAATAATGGCACCTTCGGTGGAGTGGCCAATCCAAGTATTCTTGGTTGTTCATTTGTTAATAATCATACAAATAATATTGGAGGGGCAATATCGAATGATGGCAACCTGGGAAATAGCAGTCCATTAATTCTTCATTGCTATTTTGGAACAAATAGTGCTACATGGGGAGGCGCGATATATAATAGTGGGTTTAATGGTATTTCGAATTCCGTCATAGTAAATAATAAATTTTATGATAATGTGGCCATGAATGATGCCGGATCCATTTTTAGCAACGGACGCAATGGAGGCCAATCAAACCCGTTAATTTTAGGGAACGTAATTACAAATTCCTATGCAAATCGAGGAGGTGCCTTATTTAATGACGGCATATCCGGACAATGCATCCCATTAATTATTCATAATTCGATCGCAAATACATCTGCGGCTTCCTCTGGTCAACATATCCATAACCAATACAGCGATATGATTTTAGGGAATTCTATCCTGTGGGGTGTGGGCACTCCGATTACCAGCGATATTGGTTCGATCGATAGCATATTCCATTGTATCATACAAGGGGGTGCAATCGGCGATACAGTAATTGATCAAGTTCCATTATTCATTGATGAAATGGGGAATGATCTTCGATTGCAAGCTTGCTCGCCGGGAATCAATATGGGTCAGGTAGTAAATCTGGATCAGGATTCACTTGATATAATCAGCAATGATCGGCCATACCAGGCTACTTTGCCAGACATGGGAGCCTTTGAATATCATGGAGATGGTTTTGGGATTGCGGGCGATAGATTGTTTGTGGTAGAGGGTGGTACAGGTACACAAGAAGGAAGTTCCTGGCAAAATGCACTGGCTACCATTCAAGAGGCGATTAATGCCACGACGTGTAACCCATATATTGACACCATATGGGTGGCGGCAGGCACCTATTTTCCGGATACGTCTTCCGGAAGAAGTAGTTCTGTTTTATTGCGAAATAATGTCGTGATTTTTGGTGGATTTCATGGAGATGAGACCTTATTTGCTGAACGTGATTTGTCATCGGATACTTCTATTATCAGTGGCGACATAGGTGGTTTTGGTGATGATACGGACAATTCCTATCATGTGATCAGGGCAAATGACACGGTCTCTTTCTCTGCACTCAATGGATTGATTATTCAGGATGGAAATGCCAATGGGCCTCTTGCTGCGGATAAATATGGCGGTGGATTGTTGAATTATGGAGGCTTGACACTGGATGCAGTCCGATTTAGAGATAACAAGGCAACATCAGAAGGGACGGCAATTTACTCCTCTGGGGTTTCTGCTGACTTGTATTTATATAATTCCTTGATTGACAATGCGGCGCCACTACCCGGAATTGTTTTGTCTGTTGGAATTGGTAGTGAATTGTATATACTCAACTCCTTGATCGACAATTAATCGATCTGAAGGGTATAGAGCTCGAATCAGAGAAATTCATGAGGAGCTGAATGTTCCGAAGACCAGGATTTTGGTCTTCGGAACATTTTTAATTGGAGCCAAAAGCAATGGGGAATTATTTAATTCATTGTTCTGTAATCTTAGAGGCAGAAAAGACTATGCAGTCGTGGGACCAATTGAGTATTAACCAATCCTGATTATATTAGCAGAGTGTAGTAAGGTGTCAATAATCACATTGGATTCCATTAATGGTTTAAATACATGCAGCATTTCGTCCTGACGCGATTCAATCTACAAATAGACCGTTGGAAAACCTCTAAACGGGGTGTTGATGTGCGCACACCACAATGGCTGGACCACCGTTTCCAAATGTTTGAGAATTATTGTCTGCCCTCAATGCTCAATCAATCAAATCAAAATTTCACCTGGTATTTATTATTGGATCAAAATACACCGGAAGCATACAAGCAAAGAATGACATCACTTCTTGCTGAGAAGGAGAATTTTCATTTTGATTTTATCGATGATGGTTTTTATTTCGCGAAACATTTCAGGTTGTTTATGAAAGACAAAATAAGCGTCGATGACCAGTTTGTCATCACAACCAGGCTGGACAATGACGACATGGTCCACCATCGATTTATAGAACAAATACAGCTGCTATACGAGCCGGTGGCCAATACCGTCATCGACTTGACAAAGGGTTTTCAGATAAGTGTTGATACTGACAGTCATACGATTCGTACATACGACCGCCCGTATAATCATTTCATCAGTTTGGTTGAGCCTGCTGTGCATTTTCATACTGTTTATTCGCATTTTCATAAGGAATGGTCCGAGGCGGACAATTACCAGGCATATGACGAAGAGCGATTGTGGGTAGAACTTATTCATTCAAATAATTTTGCGAATAGGACCAAAAAGAAATACCCTCGTACAATCCATTTTAATAATGCGGACTTTGGTATTGATCCAGCGCATTATTTTTATGAAGATACCACAGGTGTGCGACTAAATAATCTCTCTCTTTGGCTACGGAAAAATGTAAGTCGCATTCTGGCTCGGTTCTCCAACTAATAATTTTGCAGTCCGATATGAATAGCAACTGCTAGTTATTATTTTTCTCCATATTGTTGAAAACGACATCGACGAGGTCTTTAACTTTTATCCACTGGCTTCCCCAGGCCTCATCATAGCTGCCTCCGATGTTCATTGATTGAATTTCTTCCTGTGTTTTGCCGGCGGCAATGGCATCATGAATATTCGTGCGAATCATTTGTAAAACATTTCGATATTCTACTAATTCATCGCGATTGGACAGCCCGCCATGGCCGGGAACAATTATAGTTTTAAAATTGACTATAAATAAAATATGATTCAGGGCATTAATGACACCGTCCAAGGAGCCACCACTGCTCACGTCAATAAAGGGATATCGTTTCTGAAAATACATATCACCCAGGTGGATAACATTTTGTACAGGGAAATAAACAGCTGCATCGCCATCGGTGTGTGCGTTATCAAAATGAAAAATTAATGCCCGCTCGCCGTTGAAATTTAGCGTCATGTCGTCCGAGAAGGTGATTTGAGGGCGTGCAGACTCGGCACTGGGAGGTATCTCGCGACTAAATGCTTTCATAAGTTGTTTGGCACTCATGCGCGCCAATACGTTGTCGTGTGCGACAATCACAGCACCGTGAGCCGCCATTTTTTCATTTCCTCCTACATGGTCACCATGCCAGTGGGTATTGATCAGATATTTAATAGGTCCGTCGGATAATTTGCGAATAGCCGCCATTATTTTTTCAGACATCTGTTCATATTGACTGTCGATGACCAATACACCATCAGGGCCAACCGAGACCATGATATTACCACCACGCCCCTGAAGCATGAATAAATTTTCAGTTATCTGTTCTGTTTTGACTTCAACGGCTTCCCAATCGACTTGAGCCGGAAGCGTAAAACTGAGGCCAAACCCGAGGAAAACAATGAGTGCGTATTTATTTTTCATTGTAAATATTTTATAACAATTTAAGCAATTTACTCTCAAGTTCTCATCTTCTCATGCTCTAGCAACTAGATCACAAACTTCCCTTTTTCATAAATCAATTCCCCATCTGCAAATATTTCCCCGTCCTTGGTCATGTCGGTAATCATATCCCAATGTATGACGGATTCATTTTGACCACCGGTATGTTTATATGATTGTCCAATGGCAAGGTGAACCGTACCCCCTATTTTTTCATCAAAGAGAATATTTTTCGTCATGCGATTGATATGGTAATTTGTTCCAATAGCTGCTTCTCCAAAGCGTCTTGTTCCTTTCATTTGAAAGATCTTGTCAAGAAAGCCTTTTCCTTTTTCGGCGTCCCATTTTTCGATATGACCATCTTTGACCCAGAGGGTCACGCCTTCTACTTCTTCACCCATATAGATAGAAGGGTAGGAGTAATATACTTTTCCATTGACAGAATCCTCGACAGGACCCGTGAAAACTTCACCTGAAGGCATATTGGTCCGGCCATCGGAATTGATCCAGGTGCGGCCTTTGACAGAAAAGGTAAGGTCGATGTTGCTGCCTTTGTATTGTACAGTTTCACTGGCATTCAGTCGGTCGACATAGCGCTGTTGTTCAGTGCGTACATTTCTCCAGGCCATGATAGGATCGTTTTGATCCAATTTACATGCGCGATACACAAATTCCCGATAGTCATCTATGGTCATTCCGGCATATTGTGCTGATGCTTGCGTCGGGTATAAGCACAGGGAGCGCTTCATATCTTCAGTGGCAATACGCGTATTATAAATATTTAATAATTCACGGACGGCTTCTTTGCGCATTTTTAGTTTTTGTGTATTGAGACCGTGATTATCGCGTAAGTTGGTAGGAGCCATGATGACCAGATAGGCATCAAAATTGCGCAATGCATTTTCATAGGATGTGGAAATATGATTTAATTGTTCTGCATTTGCATGCTTCATCCAGATGGCTTGCTTACCGGCAATAGTCAAATCATATTCTACAATAACCCCTCGAATCATTGCTTCGCGATATATTTCGATCAATAACGACTCGGCAGCCGTCGTGGTTTTAATGTAAAGTGTTTCTCCTTTTTTTATTGACAGGCAATAATCGAGCAAGAGCTGCGCATATTTATTTTCAATCGATTGTAGCATGATGAATTATTTTTTTCGATTTGATTTTTATTTCAATGTTTAGTCCTGTTTTCAGAAAAACACGAACTAATTACCCTCAATAAAATGCTTAATACGTCGTACTATGCTTTAATAATACCTCTTCGTCCGATAAGGATAGCGTTCTTCATAGAGTCGCGCGACATGTTGTTTTAGAGCAAATCTAAAATCACTGAAGTTCTCCTTGTTTTTTGCAGAAATAAAAATGGAATCCGAGCCAAACCTGGATTTTAGTTTATCCACCAATTCAGTTTCCAATTCACGTTTTATTTGTGCATCGAGGTATTCATCAAAATATTTATTACGGTATACGTCCATTTTATTGAATACCATGATCGTTAGTTTCTCGGCTGCACCGAGATCAGCTAACGTCTCTTGTACCGTATTGATTTGATCCTCATAATGTTCGTGTGAGATGTCAACCACATGTAATAGTAAATCACTCTCACGTGCTTCGTCTAATGTCGATTTAAAACTTTCGATCAAGTGGTGAGGTAGTTTACGGATAAATCCTACGGTATCGGACAATAAAAATGGCGTGGCATCAAGGACCACCTTTCGAACCGTTGTATCCAGCGTTGCAAACAATTTATTTTCGGCAAATACGTCGGATTTGCTTAAGGCATTCATGATCGTGGATTTACCCACATTCGTATATCCGACCAATGAAATGCGAATGAGCTCTCCGCGTTGTTTGCGCCTGGTTGTATTTTGTTTATCAATTTTCTCGAGTTTCTCCTTGAGTACTGAGATTTTTTGACGGATGATCCGACGGTCAGTTTCAATTTCTTTTTCCCCGGGTCCACGCATCCCAATACCACCGCGCTGACGTTCGAGGTGCGTCCATAAACCACGCAACCGTGGAAGAAGGTATTGCAATTGAGCCAACTCCACTTGCGCTTTAGCTTGTGCAGTTTGTGCCCGCGAAGCAAAAATATCGAGGATGAGGGAAGAACGATCGATGATTTTTCGTTTGAGTTCCTTTTCGATATTCTGCTGTTGCATGGGGCTCAGGTCATCGTCAAATATGACCATATCGATGTCGTGCTCCTCAATATAGACGCCGATTTCTTTTAGTTTACCACTACCAACAAAGAACCTTCGATCAGGGTGTTGAAGTTTTTGAGTGAACTGTTTAACTGATTTTGCCCCCGCTGTAAGGGCTAAAAACTCTAGTTCACTGAGGTATTCCTGCACATCAGTGGTATTGATTTGCGGGGTTTGGATGCCAACGAGAATGGCATTTTCGGATTTTTTGATGACACCCTGGGCTCCTTTGTCACCCAGATTCCAATTATGATTTTCCTGCATAAATTACATTAGTCTTCTAGAATAGTGCGAAGGTATTGTAAAGGTAGGTAAGGACGTCGAATTGAATTTAGGATTTTTGTAAGCAAGCTTGATGTGGATCTCGTTGTCTTCTATATTTTCCGTCCGCAATTCACGCTCGATGACAACTTTATTTTTCCTGGCGGACTGATATGTCATCAAAATGCCACGATCGCTGATATCTTCATAGTAGGCCTGCCGTATATGATTGCTGCCTTCTTCAATCCACATGATCAGTTCGATGTCATTGTAGACCGAAGGCACCTCAACCCGATGAGTACCACCTTCAATTGTTGTTTTGTGATTTTTCTTGTAGGATGACACTTGGGGAATTCCAGTAAGTAGCTCTTCGACAAGGTTGAAGTCACCCTTTACTTCGTATTCCTGTTCTAAGACAGAAATTGGTTCCTTGATATATTCTTTTTCCCAACGATTCAGTACAAAAAATGAATCCTTCGTAATGAGTACGCGTCCGATTTCAAATCCTAATTTTCGAACTAAAATAAATACACCTTTATCGCGTACATGACGAATGAGTCCATTGACCCGGTACGAAGACCCATCGATGTGAGCATGGAGTCGTATATCACTGGCCATAGATGAATAATCAGGATATTGTTTGTCGAGATCAGACAATAAATATTTATAGGAAAGAGCGTCCTCAGCTACTTTACTGTCAGCTACCTTTTTCTTTGTTGAACAAGAAATGGTCAACATCCCAATAAAAAGAAATACAATACCTATTCTCATATAATTATCTGTGTCCTTTCGATTATTTAAAAACAATTATTGCCCTTTTAGTTTTTCAATTCGAAGAGCTAATCTATCAATCTCAATGGCTAGTCGGGCATTTTTCCCACTGATGATTCGTGCTCGTTTGATAAGTGAGTTTGCTGTGTCAAAATCATTTTCAAGCGCAACGCTGTAGGCATAGAAGGCATACGGCAAGGATTTATTAGGATAGATGTCCATGGCCTCTTCCGCATAAGTTTTCAGTCGCTTTTGATCGTCCATGTCGGTCAAGACATAGAGCAGTTGCTCCCAAACCATATAATTCCCATCATTGAATTTGATGGACTTCATGTATTGGGTTACTGATTCAGTTAATTTATTTTGAAGCGAATATATATCACCCAATAGAGCCAATGTTTTATCGCTTTCACCATGTTGCTCAATGATGGTATTAGCGTAGGTTTCTATCTGTTCGATTGGAATTGTTGATGTCCCTGTTTGAAAATCAGATAGCGCCGGGATGAGCAATAATATTTTATCATCTAAACTATTTTCTGAATTGTTGATGAATGATGTTAGTTCATGACCATGTTCTACGTTATTGGAATTTAGTTTTAGCAAGGCGCTTTTTGCCTGGGAATTGTCTGGATCCAATTCTAGTAATTTTTCATAATATCCAATCGCTTTTTTATTGTCTCCGTTATTATAAGAATAACTTGCGGCGATCAATATCATTCGTTGGTCCTGTGGGTAATTTTGTATGTAGGCTTCTAATTCCGATGTAGCTGCTTTGATGTCGCCCATTTCATCAAAGATCAAATGCTTTTGACGGGTTGTTTCAAAATTCCTTCCTGCTTTTTTTTCCAGAGCGGTTAGGGTCTTCAATGCACCTAATGGATCATTGTTGCGCAATTGATGGAAGGCTATATTTTCGAGGTAGTAATGTTTTTTGGGAAAGAGCTGCGAAAGTGCAGAATAGGCGGCGATGACGTCTTCTTCCAGTTCCATTTCCTCTGCCAGGTTTGCCTGATATTGCCAATACCATTCATTGTCCGATTCCAGTTCGATGGCGGTCTTGATTTCTTCCAATGCCTTTTGCATTTCACCGATTTCCTGATAGACGCGTCCCATTTCATAGTGGAATACCGCCTTGTTTCCGTATTCTTTGAGAAGTTGGTTGAGTTTAGATTCGGCGTCATCATAGTTTCCCATGAGTCGCTCACGATTCGCCTCAATGAATAGGTTCTCCTCATTCACAGCAGATTGTTCAACGCGTACATCAGGCAGTTTTTGGGCTTGAGTGGTCATCGTAACAGCAATTAGTAAGCTGATACTGAGTATTTTATATTTGAATATAGTAATAATCGTCAATGGTCTTGTTTTTGTTTCTATCGTGCTTTTGAGGCACAAATCTCCTATACTAACGTCTTTGGCCTCATAAGAATTCTATTTACCTTTGTTTTCTATCAACGAATGAGAGGGCAGCGAATTTGAGTCTACCAAATTGACTTTGTTGGTTGAGTCTAATTCCGTTCATCCTTTATTCAATGTTAGTGTAATGAGCAGATAATCAGATTCTTGTGTTTGATAATCTGGGTGCAGTACAGTATCAATCATTATTGAGGGGCAAAAATAGGAATTGCCCAAGGTCTTTTGAGCCATTCAGGTAATATCTTTCCAGCTTGCTGTTGTGCAACATTCAGGACCTTGAATGGCCCTCTGAGCACCAAGGCCGGGCCGATCTCATCATCTGTCATCTAAACAGAAATGAAAATTTTTTGATCTGACTTGGGTATGTTTCGCAATCTGGTGACACTTATTTGTGTACGAACGTTTTCAAATACCTTACTATGCAAGCTGAGCGAACGTGTCTGACATGTGGAGAAGAACTCCGCGGTAGGTCGGATAAAAAATTCTGCGGCGATGATTGTCGAAATAATCACAATAATAAGCGCAACAGGGACAAAAATAATTTAATGCGCAATGTCAATAAGACCTTGAGAAATAACCGTATTATTCTTGAGCGTTTTTATGCAAATGGCAAGACCAAGGTGCATTATAATAAATTGCGTGATTCTGGATTTAAATTCTCTTATTTCACTAACATTTATCAGACTCAATCAGGGAAATCCTATAATTTCTGCTACGAGCAGGGCATCCTGAATTTGGGAAATAATTATTATGTCATAGTGAAACGAAAAGAATTTGTGGACTTTTGAGACTATTCACTGTCCACTGCCCACTGCTTACCCGCCGAAGCTTTCTTGGTCGCAGGAGCTTTAGCGTAGGTGTCAACGAAGGAGGGCCCACGGCCTACTGCATACTGCATACTGCCCACTGCCCACTGTCCACTGCTTACTGCCTACTGCTTACCTTTCCGAGCAACAACAAATATAGAAGGAGATTTAAAGGGTATGGACGTTGTATCAGTATTAAAAATAGAATTAATTATCCAATTTTTGAATTTACCATCCGGTAATACGTCCATAGGAGCAGTTATATATGCCATGTTGATAATTTCAAATCCGTGTTTTTCGAGCAATTTCCGAATTCTACTTTTTGTATAAATACGGGCATGCGCCAACCGTTCATGAATGGGGCGGGGTAGCCATGAGAAAAATGGAACGCGGTTCCATGGAAGGAGTGGGAGCTTGGCACCATGAGTTTCAAAAACCCACCATTTATTTGGAACCGAGACGATTAAAATGCCGTCATCTTTTAGCGACTCATGAAAATACCGGACACCGTTTTCATCAGAAAGATGCTCAATGACTTCGAAGCTGATAATTCGATCATATTGTTTTTCCACGTTCGCATGAACGATATCCTCGATCCTAAAAGAGCAGTTGTTTTTCTGATGTTTTTCTTTGTAGGCTTCAAAAACTTCCTGTTGTTCATCAGTAATGTCGATACCCTGACAGCTTTTCATTTTGTCGGCGAGCATAAACATGGTGGCACCTCCGCCACAACCTACTTCCAATAGTTCCAGGTCTTTACCGGTGAATCCGGGAACTTGCTCGACGAGGCGTACACGTCGATGTACAATGCGATCATCAAAGTCTGCAGGGCGACCAAGATAATGGCCGTCTGGCTCAAAAAGCTGTTCCGGTACGCGTGCTTTGTAACTCATTGCGGTGCAAATTTGGGGAAAAGATTTGGAAGATTGGCGGTAATGAAGTCTCAGTTGTATAACTAGATCAATACAAGAATCCGCGTTTCGAGGTGTTTAGAGAAAAAATGGACAGTCTACTTAAAAGTTGATTGGTCATGGATATTAAATTATACCTGCTTCTGCCATTTCGCTCGTACCTGCTCATACTCCTCCCTCACCATCTCCCACCGTTTCACTACCTGCTCCTTATTGATTGACCCGGGAATCGTAGTATACTCTCTGATAAATGTAAATCCTAATTTCTCCATTGCACGATTTGGAGCCGGATTTAAGGCATATGGTTCACAGACTAATTTCTTCAGTTGAAGTCGGTAAAAAAATGCAGCTATTGACATACGTAATAATGAAAGTCCGTGTCCTTGTCGCCGATTTTCAGGATACCAGATATGTAAATGAAAATTTGCCTGATCACCAAATATGGTCGGATTTGTATTGCAATGACCGATGGCTTTGCCATCTATCTCCCAAATGACACAGAAGGCATTTTTTTCATTAATTGGTAAATTAATTTGATTGGTTAAGCCTGCAGTAAAATCCTTGCGATCCGGCATTTTATTTAAGTCCACACCCATGCCTTCCAGATGCGCATCACTTGCGGTGAACCAATAATCCAAAATTTTTGGAAGATCGGTGAGCGTAAGTTCTCGAATAGATAGTTTACTTTCCAAATTGAAATAATTTAAATCGATCCTCGTCTGTCATGACTCATCAAGGAAACATGTAAATGATCGGCCGTACCCACATGACGGAGTGTATTAAATCCCATGAGTCGAAAATATATCTGTACGGTTTTATTGAGCCATTCGGGTCTGCCTTTCGTGCGAATATCGAGGGCATGACTAAAGCCATCCGATTGTTTATAATGCAGAGAATGGTTGTTCGTTTTCAAGCCCATGCGTTTATAATCTTCCGGTTGCCGACTACCGTCCGTAATTAACAGATCGCGATCAACTAATATAAGGGGTTGAAACACTCATGCGTAAAATAGGGTGGAGCTCCCGATATTCTGACCGGATTTCCCTATGTTTCATGTTTTCTCCGGAGATATAAAACAGTCCATAGGCTGCAAATGCGAAGACAAGAAAACCCGCAGCATAAGCACGTCTTTTAAATGCCATCCAATCTCCGACCTTGCCTGTTATTTTACTGTATAAGAAGGAAAAATAAATCAGCACGATCAGACTTGTTACTGACCCACTGACAAGCAATGCCAACCACCCGTTCCAGGCATATTGTTCATGCATCCCGACTGCCACACGAATCAACAATATGAAAGGAAGGAGAAGCAAAAACAGGAGATAAAATATGCGTAGAATAAATTTGAGCATTTTCTTATTCTATTTCTTATTGTTACCGAAGTAATAATATCTGTTCTTGTCAAATGAAGGTTGTCTCATGTATCGTGCGTGTTGATTGAAAATTAATTTATAGAATAATAATGTGAATGAGCAATCTATTCGACAAGATAGTGAATCTGCTCGGCAGAAGAATGGTGAATAGAAACCTTCCGGGATGTTAATAATTGTTGTATTGCACACGAATAAACATGCAATGATGAAAATGATGGATTAAAATTTTTGTAGAATCAATCGAATCACTTAACCTTGGCTCGTGCAATCAACCACAATATCGAATATGTTGATCGAAGCCTATGGCGAACGACTGATAGCTGACGGCAAAGGAGCGCTTTATTGGAAACGGAAAAGGTGGCTGATCATAAGTGATTTACACTTGGGTAAGCGCATGCATTTTCGAAAAAAGGGAATGGCCATACCCGGTCAAATGGATGTTGCGGATATTAATACGATACGAAAATTAATTACACAGTATAATCCTCTACGGGTTATTTTACTTGGAGATTTATTTCATAGCGATTATAATTCGGCATGGGAGCGACTCGCACAGTTCACGCACGAATACAAAAAGAATCTATTTGTATTGGTTCGGGGTAACCATGACATATTGCCGGAGTGGCATTATGGTCGGTCAAGATTAGTATTGGTGGATGAACTAATTAAAGGGTGTTTTCATTTCACACACATACCGACGGAGAATCAAGCCTTGATCAATGTAAGTGGTCATGTCCATCCGGCAGTCAAACTATATGGCAAAGGACGACAAAGTGTAAGATTGCCCGCATTCTTTTTTCGAAAAAACTCAATCTTAATGCCTGCATTTGGCAGATTCACCGGATCAGTTTGCATCAAACCGAAAAAATCGGATGTTGTAATTGCTATGGTCGAAGGCCAATTGGTTGAAGTCAATCAGGAATTGACTTGAGTTGTTAATTCGTCGTGGACTCGACAAATGAAATCAGCACCTGGTTTTTTTCCACTTTATCACCTTCCTGAATAAATATCTTATCAATGGTGCCGTCATGTGAGGCTTTGATCACATTTTCCATTTTCATGGCCTCCAGGATTAAAAGGGCCTGTCCGACTTCAACAGTACTTCCTTCTGTCGCCTCGACGGATAATACCAGACCGGGCATGGGTGCAAGGCAATCTTCGGTTCCTTTTCCAACGATATCTTTTAATCCCATTTTATCAATCATGACGTCGACGCTGTCTTTATAACATATTTCATAAGGCCGCTCATCGATTTCCAGGAGGATAGTCTTGGTACGGTGATCAATGTTTTTTACAACGACATGATGGGATTTGTTTTCATACAATACGTGATATGAATTTGGATCGATTTGAATCATATCCAAATTGGATTCTTTTGAAACATCTACTGTATGATGCTTATTTATTATGGCTTCAATTAGTTGCTCCATGATCGCTTTGATAGTTTAATAATGTGTTGAAGCAGTATGATTTCACATGCCATAAAGACGACGTAGGCTAAAATAAAGGAAATGACATACAACCGATTATCGAGACTTTGTGTTTTTGTATAGTAAAATACAAGTCCAATACCTACGACTAATTTTACCAGGACGGACATCAAGGTTACCCAACTGAAATAATAAGGATTATGATGGTTCGAGAATCTGGAGGATAACATGGTGATTAAAAGGGATAGAACAAAGAATGCGCCTGCTGTATAAATAGAAAACGTTCGATGCATATCGAGATCAGGCCATATGAGGATAGCCAGAAGATACAGGGCAATAAACAGGATGAAAGCAACAATATGCCAACCGACGATTTTACTACTTTTCATTTGTCACAGAATAATAGATTCGCGCAAGATAGCCTATGAGAAAAAGAATAAGAAGCGCTAGCGTAAGATAAGGTTTATCCAGCTCCAACCACTTATCCAGCTTTTTACCCAGAAAGACGGCAACCAATAGCAGAGCTACTAACTCAAAAGCCATCCCTGAGTAATTCATGTAACTTCTGACCCTGGATTTCTTTTTCTGTTGCGTCATCCAGGACTGTTTTTACTAAAACTTAGGACAATAGACGCGACGACTTTCGTTTCCACAAATATTATAGATCAGTGAAAATTCGAATGAGCCTTTGGAATTACTCGCTGTCTTCAAATCTGAGACATTGATGTCATAGCTAAATCCGATTCCGTAGTTATCATAATCGAATCTGGCAGATAGTATGATAGCGTCTAAACCCAGCGCATTTCCTTCAGTTGCCACAGGAGGAATTTCCTGATTCAAGCCCCATTCATAATGGTTTACGAGACGTGCCCATGCACCAAACTGGAAAGATTCAGAACTATTACTGCTTCCATTGAGGTAAAATCTAGCTGATGTTCCTGCGTTTAGCTGGAATGAAGGCCCCTGGAATAAGAAGACGAAACCTGGAAGGAATGAGACATTGTCATTCAAACCGAGTTCAGCACCACCGTGGATTGTATATTTTGAATACAATTTGACGTCGTTGTCATTGAAGAAGGATTGCTTTGGCCGATTGATGTGACCAGCCGCACCACCGAGGTAAAAGTTAAGATTGTCATCCAATCTTGAAAACCACAATAGCCCAACACTCATATCAGCATAGATAAAATTGTCTTCATCGAGTGTTTCCAGACTTGGGAGACCGGGATCTACACCACCCTGGCCATCATGCTGGGTTCCCCATAGCAATTTGGAAAAATTAAGCGATCGTTGCGATATAGCGGCATCTGCTCCTACAACAAGATAATGAGACTCATTGCGATTCCCGCCCATATACTTACTATATGATCCGGATAACCGAGCCTGGTAAGTTGAGAACCTGCCTGAACCGGCCTGGTCGCCCCAGAGCGATAAACCCACGCCGAAATAATCGTATTGGGCAGTTGGAATCTTCATGTCATAAGACGCGCTGAAGGTTTGAAATTCATTTTTGATCACCGATGCCCATTGGTTGCGGTAGTTAGCCGTAAGCCTTTGTGTACATTCCATGACTCCCGTCATAGCGGGATTCAGGTGCAGAGGAGCTTGGTAAAACTGTGAAAAATGGATGTCCTGAGCGAACAGGTTTCCACTTCCAATGACAAAAGCAAATAAGGTAACTAAGTATACGTTCCGCATAATTTTATATTTCTTGACCGCGTAAGAAAACGCTAAAATAATAACATTCCAATGGCATTCACCAAATATTTTTGTTAAATGCTATAACTGGTCTATCCATGAGGCCCCAAAACGCTCTATTAGAATATCATCATACTCATCTGAACGTTCAAAGAGTCTTTCCAACATAATCTTTCCGGTCTCTTCATCAAGATGCCGGTCATAGATTAATAAAGATAGCAGGACAAACTGCTTGTAGACGCTCAAAACAAGTCCTTTTGAATCAAGATTTTCTTGCAAAAGGAAGGTGTAAATCGCATCTACGTTGTCCTCAGGCAATCTGCACAAATATGCATCCCCATCAATCAACCCAGTGGCCATATGATACGAGAGTCTCACCAAAGCGCTGCCTCGTTGTATGTTCCAATGATTGCGGCCCTCTCTGGTTAATCGTGCATCATATCCGAGATCACTAATAATGTCCTCTATAATTTTAGCTACTCCAACTGGAGAATAAGGTTGTATTTGAGATGGAAAAAGTACTTCCGCACCGCAATAATCGCAGTATTTGAGGTCATTTTGCTGGTCGGATACAAATTTTCGGCAACCTTGACACCGTACGACTGTCCCGGTAGTACCTGTATCAAATCCACTGAAAACTGCATGCAATTTTTCGATAGGAAGTGCAAAGCCCAGGTTTTCACCGTCCCGGAGAACAAAAGAATTGATTCCAACTACAAGTCCGTTGGCATCCACTAGCGGGCCGCCTGAATTACCGGGATTAAGAGCCGCATCATGCATGATCAATTCCAGATCACGATCTTTTTGTTCCACACTGGAAACCACGCCCTCGGTTAACGAAAATTTGAGACCGTACGGATGCCCCATTGCCGTCACTTGATCACCTTGCTTCAATGGATCAACCAATCTCAGTTTGATATCAGGCATATTATGGGTGATTGGAGCAGAGAGAAACGCAATGTCTGCATATTCATCAATGAGAAGAACTTCAGCCATTTGTTTTTCAAATGAAGGCCCTTTGATGATCACAGACTTGTTGTCACGAATAACATGTTCATTGGTTACAATGACATCAAAGGACTTTATATAAAACCCTGTCCCTGTACTAAAAGGAGTGGCAATTTCCACAATACATTCCTTAATGAGTTCTTTATTTGATGACAGGTTTTTCATCTGCTTTCCTCGATTGGAATAAATTTACTGTTCAGGATCAAATGAAGTAACGATTGGCCAAAATGATATGTAGTCGTATAATTCAATCTGTTAAGGGGAATAACAACGTTATGAAATTCATCTTCATACACATCAATTATCCGCT
This sequence comes from Saprospiraceae bacterium, assembly GCA_965249735.1. Classification (GTDB taxonomy): domain Bacteria; phylum Bacteroidota; class Bacteroidia; order Chitinophagales; family Saprospiraceae; genus JANQSS01. The sequence goes on from CBDFMS010000025.1 coordinate 534,300, forward strand.
TGAATTCTGCGCTTATTTTATTTTTATTCAGGCCGCCTTTCTTTGAAATGAATTCTGACTTATAGCCCAACCGCGTAAAATAGTCCGCATCTATGACGCGATAATACATTGTCAACAGAGATTTCAAGAGATGATCGACGGAATAGTCAAATAGGATATATCCAATAATAAATCCCGTTACAGCCTTAGCTTCATCAAATTCATTATTTTCAATATACCAATCGACTTTTTTTATTTCAGTTTGTATTGAGGACTGCGCTTGATACAAATCGATTGGTGGATTTATCCCAAATGTATAGATCACATCGTACCATTCCTTGTGTAAGTCTTCGGTGGGAATGTCCATTACCTTGTCGACTGCATTCATCAGTGCTTGTACCTTTAATTCAACCGATCGCGTACCTTCTGAGAAATAGGATTTATGTGCACCTTCAATAAGTTCTGTAGATTTTCCATGAGGAGCCAATAAAAAATCAATTTTATAAAATGTTGATAAAATTGAATAAATAATCGAATTTGGATCTCTTGATCTTTTTAAATATCCATTTTTCAATTCATTATCAAGAATTCCCAACTTTGAAAAATAGAAATCTGATTTGATCGTCGCAAGCTCTTCGGAAACTGGTCTGGTATGACCTGCGTCTTGAGCTTTTAGTTCTTCAAATTCAATGAGAATTAGGTCATCCATTTTATCAGCATGGATGGCGAGTTCTTTTAAGCCAAAGAACAGTTTATAGGGATTGGCATCCTTGATAAAACTTTCAAATATTATCGTGATCTGCCCTTCTTTGTTTAAAGCATAACGACAATAATTTAGTTCATAATTCTTTTCCAGCAAGCGTCTTAGGAGTCCGGTTGAATAGGATGAACCGGAGACAAGATGAGAAATGGCAAATAGCCTGTCATCTAGAAATTGACCTGTGATTTTTTTTGAACCCTGAATAATGCTAAAGTCCATGTTTCGGGATTTATCATCGACGATGATATTGTCTTCTTCATCATTTAAGAGATAGAGTAAAAAGTGATGAAGGGTATCCCGATAATTCTGGTCATCGAAAGCTTGCATGGCTGAATCCCATCTGGAATATTGTTCAGTCTTCTTGTATGCGTCGGAAAAACGTCCGAAGTGACCCGGAGCCGGGATGTCGGCCGGGTCTATGCGCTGAAATATGCGATTCCAAATTCCCATCTAAGCGTGTAAAGAACGACAAAATTGGGATTTTATGAAAACACAAGTCATCCAATAACAAAGCCTTGTATCCGCATGCTCAAATTGGCTGTGGGGTATTGTCGCTCACGATCAATGCTAGTGAAAGACATCAGCCTACATGCAGATACAAGGCCTGCTAGAATTTTAGTTTGTTTACGCCAGTAATTATTCGATAAAAGTCAACACTACCGATTGTCGAGAGCCCGTTATTCTTGATTACTCCGATTCAGGTGGTAACAATACTTTATCTATCACATGAACATAGCCATTCGAAGCTTTAACTGTCCCCAAAACTTTGGCTCCATTCACGAAAGTCTCACCATCATCATTAACTTCCACTTTTACTTTGTCACCAGTTGCCTGGCCTATACCCATGACACCTTTAATATTCGCTCCGGTATAACTTCCTGGGGCTGCATGAAAAGTGATGATATTGGCGAGTGTGGCTTTGTTTTCTGGCTTAAGTAAATTTTCAACCGTGCCTTCCGGTAAAGCTGCAAATGCCGCATTGTTAGGTGCAAAGACTGTCAATGGTCCTGCGTTGGCAAGTACATCTTCAAGATCAGCAGCCTGAACCGCTGCCACCAATGTTGTATGGTCCTTGGACCCGATAGCGATGTTTAAAATGTTTTTCGCGGAAACATCATCGACTACAGTCGACTGACCTTTAGCTGGCTTATCTGCGTTTGCTGTGGTGGCATTTCCGCCCTTGTCTCCAGACTCAGCACAGCTAACTGCAAACAGCGCAAATACGGTTAATAATAATAAGTGAAGTAACTGTTTCATATCGTCAAATTTTGTTGCCCTAAAGATACAAAATAAAATATAAAAAGACAATAAGGTCTTTTTATATTTTATTTGCTAAAAGCAAATGCTTGTATCCCTCGTGAGGTCTTGATTTGACGAGTCCTTCAAGCGTCTAATAATCGAATAGCACTTCAAAGATTGTCCTTGAGCTTGCGAAATTTCAGTTGAACGCCATGTTAGAACCAACCGAAGCGGAACCCAAATCCACCAGTCCATCCATCTAGATCAAGGTCGTTGATCCGATCGAGTTCGATGTCAGTGGTTTTCAAATAGCGTGCGCCAAGCTCAAGTTGGAAATTTCTTGTGATGTTGAACACCACATTGGCACCAAACTGGGCGACGAAGATTTCATCCCAATCATCATCCCAACGCAAATCACCGGGTGATCCCCATAATTCATCATCATAGCCAACAGCTCCGGCACCCAATAAAATAGGAAATGCCAGGTGCACACGTTTCAAAGGCATGATTACAGGAGCAATATGCAATCCACCATAGCCTCCAATCAACGATGCATCCCCATCAAAAAAATCTCCGTCTTGCAAATCACTATAGAATCCTACACCCGCCAGACCGACCTCTAAACTTCGGTTCATAATATAGGCCGCTTTGAATTGCGAGAATATGGCATTTTCTTTTTCGATTTGACCATAATGCACGTCAAATGCAAAAACACCTCCATGATGCTGTTTGTCATTTCGAAATGTTTCCATTTCATTCGGGTTATAGCCCTCGTCGATATCAATATACCGCGATGAATCTTGTTGAGCTTGAATTGATCCGACAAAAATTACAGCGAAGCAAAAAATTAAAAATCGTTTCATTGTATACTATTTATTTAAAAATTATTCTTTTATGAGTATATATCCTTTTTTTCCTTCAATATTCAACTGACTGTATGGTGGATGGCCATATTTAGCAGTCACATTTCGGATATCATCTTTTTTATCTATGTAGGTCACGTCCAAGTTTTCTACCGATTTTGGCACGCGCAATAATCCTCCTTCCAAAGATGCAGTAATTTCAATTCCCGATTTATTCATTTGTAGTTCAATATCAGATGAATTTTGATCCAGGTTAAGGGTTGATGTTCCCGGACTAATATTGTTTATTTTCAAATCGGTTTGATGCAACTTGAGATCTATAAAATTTGTCAATTGTTCAATTCGAATATCAGAGAATTTAAGATCACCTGTACAGGAACTTATTGATGAGATAACAATGTGATCTTTCTCTGAGCTAATACGCATGGTTTGAATAGAATCAATCTCAATTTCCGTACCATCGGATTTTAATTCCAGATGTTGTGCGTTTGTAATGTCAACTCGCCCATTTTTTACATCTATTTCACCTCTTTTCAGGGTGCGGGAGCGTAAATGCCCAAAGCGGAGATAAACATCCGAGTACCCGATATCTCCGCTAATCCTGATATCACCATGTTCAACATGTGCATTAAATGCTCCCGGGCACTCATTGACGATGACATCACCGTATTTATTATTCGCATTTATTTGAGTTCGAACCGGTAGCTTAACATGATAATGGATGTCGACTTCAGTCTTATCAAATTCGAGAGGATTGATTGCCCGAAACATACGATGGAAGTAGCCTTGTTTTTTGGCTTCAATATGCGATGAAACTTCAAGATAATCTTCAATAAATTCAAATGAAGGATTGATTCTTTCGAGTAAATCTTCTTCTTCATCATCTACAATTATTGTGATTTCAACGCGGACCGAATCGCGATCCCAGGTAGAAAATTCAATGTCTCCGTATTTACTGTCAACCAGCACTTTCCCATCGCTCGTCATCGGAAATGATCGTAATACAACTTTTGTACTTGTGCTCTGAGCTGCAAGGAAAGATGTGTATGCAACCAGTAAAAAGGTATATAATAGTTTAGATTGAAATACTTTTCTCATGTTCACGTTGTTTTGACCGATTTAATCGTAATAATAAATTTTCCAATAATTCTAATCGTGTTCTATAATTTTCAATAATTGCGGCTAGTATGAGTTGATTGTCAATATCGAGTGATAACTCGTTTTCCAACTCATCGGATTCTTTTTCCAGACTAATAAAATAGTTTATGAATTCTGCTTTATCGCTTTCAGAGAGATGCGGATTGATCTTTACCTGATCTAATTTATAGTTGATTAATTTGGAGTAATAGGAATTAATGTCGTTGAGTTCCTTACGTTCTTTATTTGCTAACCCGGAAGGATTTTGTGAAATACTAAATACTATAAATGCAAAGGAACAAATCAGGGCAATACCGGCCGCAATGCCAATGTATCGTCTTGATATGAACGGACTGCTGCGAAATTTTTGTACGGGTAGTTGTGATTCTATGACAGACCACATCTTTAGTTTGTCCAGCTTGTGCATATTAAATGCAGAACGATTTTTCTGAACGAAGTTTTCTAATTCATCCATGATTCCTCTTTTATTATTTCCAATAATTTCTTCTTGGCACGATGGTATTGTGATTTTGATGTTGAAACAGAAATACCGGCTATCGCACTGATTTCTTGATGGTCATATCCCTCAAATAAGTAGAGACTCAGAATCTGTCTGTAACCATCGGAAAGTAACTCAATGCCTTTTTTAACCAGTTCAATGGACAAGTCCGGTTTGGTCGGAAGATCCATTGGCGATTCCGTTGTTGAATCGCGGAAATCACAAATTGGCATCCTTTTTTTATTTAAAAAATTGACGCTCTGATTGATTACTATTCGTTTTAACCAACTGCCAAATGTGCTTCTGTATTTGAAGCTATTGAGGTTGGTGAAGGCCTTAACAAATGCTTCCTGGGTGATATCTTCAGCATCATCAGGATGCTTGACCATGCGTAAGCTCGTGTTGTACATCGCATCGACGTAAAGCTCATAGAGTTTGAATTGAGCAGGTCTGTTTCCTTTTTTACACAACTCAATCAGATCCCGATGTTTATGCAATGTTGTCGTCACTTGTGGGGTTTCATAGGTTATACTTTCCATCCGGTAGCTGAATTGCTCCAATCATCATCTGAACATCACCTCAAAAGACAGCTATTTTATTCAAAGGTTGCATTCTCGAGGCTTCATCAATTGAATTTTTCGACTAATTGATATAAAAAGACCATTGGGACTTCCGGCAGACAATTCGGCGTGAAGTATCTTGCAGATCATGTGGAGTACAGAAATTTCAGTGAACAGATCAGAAGATCAATTTACACATAAAAGCAAGATGATGGCACTGGGATCCTGCTTTGCTGATGAAATTGGGCAACGCCTGGATGATCTTTATTTTGATATTGAAGTCAACCCCTTTGGTGTTCTTTACAATCCGGTCTCACTTGCCAGGTCCATTGGATGGTTAACCGGCCGACTGGAATGGGAGGGTGATGGTTGTTTTGAACATCAAGGTCTATGGAGACATTTTGATGTGCATAGCCGGGTAAGTAAGACTCATAGATCCGAATTTGTGAATCACGTGAACACAATAATTGAGGAAGGACGTGCTCAATTGCGTGAGTCAGCTTTAGTGATCTTGACATTTGGCTCATCTTTTGTTTGGGAAAAATCAGATGGTGGTGTTGTAGCCAATTGCCATAAGTTACCTGCCAGCGAATTTTCAAGACGTATGCTGACGCCACTGGAAATTCAGCAAGCAATAAAAAGTATGATTGACGACATACATACGGTGAATAAGACGTGTGTCATCCTGGTTACCGTCAGTCCAGTACGTCATATTCGGGATGGTCTTGTCGAAAATAGTTGGTCCAAAGCACGATTGCTGGATAGCTGTAGACAAATCGCTGAGTCCTCGAAACAAGTCACTTATTTTCCTTCATATGAAATTCAACTTGATGAGTTACGGGATTATCGGTTTTATGCTGAAGATATGATTCATCCGTCCAGCCAGTCAGTTGACCATATATTTTCTAAGTTCTTTCATGCATATTTTTCAAATGTACCTGCCGAATTGATCCAATTAATAAAAAAGGTAAAAAATAATTTGAAACATAGACCTTTCGATTCAAACTCAGAAGCGTATCACAAGCATTTGAAGAAGACGGAAGAATTAATTAGGACCGTTTATAATAAATATGATATAGAATTAAAATAATTTGGCTTACACTTTGTCAAAGCGCCATCTCTAGCTCATTATTTAATTCAGTCAGATAGTTTTCATAATTTTCTTTGACCACAACGTCTACCGGTAAATACTGTTTGGTTTCAATATGTTTGTTGTAGACAAAGTAGTTCAGAATATTGATCATGCCCAAGTACCCTTGCCTGGCTGGATCTTGATTCAATAAAAAATCTATCGAATTAGATTTGAGCAATTCAATATTTTGAGAGATCAGATCAAATCCTATTACTGTAATTTGGTTGACGAATTTTTTAAATTCTGGCACGTCATTAATTAATCTGTAGGCTCGTGAATTTGTAAAGAACATACCTTCAATATCTGAATGCTCTGATAATATTTGATGTGCAAAACGGGTCAAATTATCCACATCGTCAAATTCTTTAATTTGGAAATTAAGAATTTGACTTTGGCAATTATTTTCTTGATTGAAATCGTGGAGTCCTTTTATTTTTTCTTCAATGTGAATCGCATTTTTCAAATCATGGCCTAAAGTTATGACTGCAATTTTCTTTTTTGATCCGATTGTTAAATCAAATAGTTTTCCTGCCAGCTGTCCACATTGATAGGAGTTTTGTCCTATGTAGCACAGAATATCAGGGTCTTTGATTTCAGAGTTTATGCAGACAAAAGGAATGCTGTTTTGTTGTGCGATTTGAAGGTAGCGTCTGAATTCTTTATAGTAAACAGGTGCGGTTAATATCGCTTTTGGCTTGTCGTTGATGGCCCGATCCAGGCTGGAACAAAACGATTGCTTGTCGAATAAATCAAAGTCATAAGACTTTATTGTGATCCCATAGCTTTTGGCTAAGTTGATCGTCTTTTTGATTCCCAGTCGAGGTGCTTGCCAAAATGGATCCGATTTGGGATTTGGCAAGACAATGACAACCGGAATAGCCGTATTGTGGGCAAGGTTGCTTGCAAAGATGTTCTTGACATAACCATTTTGCTCAGCGATTTCAAGAATTTTTCGCTTCTTTTCCGGATCGATCTTTCCTCGGTCATTTAACGCTCTATCTACCGTCCCACGGGAAACTCCGGCTAATTTGGCTATGTCTTTTATCGTGATTTTCATAAAAATTTTTAAAAAAAGTGTGCGCGAGCACATAAAAAAATTATACATTTGATGTGTACGCACACGCGGCAATCCAAAAGCAAGTATATGAAGAAAGTGACAAATATGACTGGTAGGATAACAAAATATCCTGAAAATCTGGTCTATCAGATCAAGTCGTTTGAGAAGATCCCGGTGGAAATATTCGAGAGTGCGCGAGAAGGTAGTATCCATATAGCCAACAGCATTGCGCTGGCATTGCGTGCAAAGCAACAGCGAAATGAAAAGCTCATTATTGGTTTGGCAACCGGTTCTTCGCCCCTAAGGGTTTATGCAGAATTGATACGCATGCATCGAGAAGAAGGACTGAGTTTTCACAATATGGTCACATTTAATCTCGACGAATACTACCCGATATTGCCCGAACATCCAGAGAGTTACCATCATTTTATGAATGAGTATTTCTTTGACCATATCGATATTCCCGAAGACCAAATCAATATTCCAACCGGTGTCATTTCGCTTGAGAAGCTGGAAGAATTTTGTCATTCTTATGAAAAGAAGATTGAGATGTATGGTGGTTTGGATATTCAGTTATTAGGTATTGGACGTACCGGACATATCGGATTTAATGAGCCCGGGAGTGAGGAGAATTCGATCACAAGATTGGTGCGATTGGATAATATCACCCGACGCGATGCACAAAAGGACTTCGATGGAATTGAGAGTGTGCCTTATCGGGCTGTCACCATGGGCGTGAGCTCGATCATAAAGGCGAAGGAGATTTATTTGATGGCTTGGGGCCAACACAAAGCCGGGATCGTCAAAACAGCGGTAGAATCAAAACCCAATTCGGCGGTTCCAGCGACATATCTCCAAAATCATCCGCGCGTGCGGTTTTATCTTGATAAAGAAGCGGCTACCAAATTGACCAGGGTTGAAACACCATGGAAAGTTGGTTCCTGTTCATGGGATGATCATTTGACTTGTAAGGCAGTGACGTGGTTGTCCCTGGAGTCCGGTAAGCCGATTTTAAAATTGACTGATGAAGATTATAGCGAACATGGATTAAATGAACTGATATTAAATAGAAATAGCGCTTATCAAATAAATATTGAAATATTCAATCATCTACAGCACACGATTACCGGATGGCCGGGAGGAAAGCCAAATACGGACGATACGTTCAGACCCGAACGATCCACACCTGCAAAAAAACGTGTTTTAATTTTTTCACCTCATCCCGATGATGATGTGATATCGATGGGGGGCACATTCATTAGATTAGTTGAGCAAGGCCATGAAGTGCATGTTGCCTATCAAACATCCGGAAATATTGCCGTTCATGATCATGACGCGCTGCGATATCTTGAGTTTTTTGAAGCTTATCTCGAGGCGAATGAAGCGGATAGCCAATTCAAGGATGTCTTACTCGCAAAGAAATTATTAAAAAGCGCAAGCAAAAATAAAAATTCAGCTCAGGTCAGGAAAATTAAAGGCCTAGTCCGTAGAGGGGAGGCGCGGTTAGGTGCTCGAATGTGTGGCCTTAAGGACTATCAAATTCACCACCTTGATATGCCATTTTATGAGACCGGGCAAGTAAAGAAAAATTTACTTTCAGATGCAGATATCGAAATCATCATGGATTTACTTGAGGAGTTTAAACCGCATCAGGTATTTGCTGCAGGCGATTTGGCTGATCCGCACGGGACGCACAGGGTTTGCCTGGATGCGATTATAGATGCTTTTAAACGACTAAATAAAGAAAGCTGGGTAAAAAATTGTTGGTTGTGGTTGTACCGAGGGGCATGGCATGAATTTGCCATTGATGAAATTGAAATGACAGTCCCCCTTTCTCCGGAAGAATTAATTAAAAAACGAAGAGCCATTTATGCGCATCAATCGCAAAAAGATCAACCTCCGTTTCCTGGCGAAGATCAACGCGAGTTTTGGCAACGGTCTGAAGATAGAAATAAACAAACAGCTCAAATTTATCGAAATCTCGGTTTTGCAGAATATGAAGCTATGGAAGCTTTTAAACGATGGAAATTCTAATTATTCAATTTTAATATATCAAACTAATGAAACGACGTTTACAAAATGAATTAGCATTAAAGCCCGGATGGGTCAACCGCATGTTGACCCTTTTGTGCTTTTTTGTGCTCACAGGAGCAACTGCCTACGGGCAAACTGTTTCCGGGACTGTTTCGGATGAAAACAATGAACCTCTGATTGGTGCAACGGTTATCGAGTTCGGTACAACCAATGGGACAGTCACTGATTTTGACGGAAATTTTAGTCTCACACTTTCTGGTACCAGTACACAACTGGAAGTTAGCTATATCGGCTATGAGACACGCAGCATGGCAGCGGTTTCAGGAGCCCCGATGTCAATTACACTATCCCAAGGGATTGCCATTGATGAAGTGGTAGTTACAGCACTTGGTATTTCACGTGAGAAAAAAGGATTGAGTTATGCGGTGGATGAAGTGTCAGGCGATGAACTCAGTCGAGTGAAAGATGCCAATGTAATCAACTCACTCGCCGGAAAAGCACCAGGTGTATTTATCAATAAAAGTAGCGCGGGTGTAGGTGGTTCAACACGGGTTATTCTCCGTGGAAATAAATCTACCACGAATAATGAACCACTTTACGTGATTGACGGAATTCCAATGATCAATCGGGTACCCTTAGATAATAATCCTAGTGGAGAACAAATAAACGTCTTTGGTGGAACCGTCGATAATGGTGATGGTATCTCTAATATTAATCCGGATGACATTGAGTCTATGTCCGTGTTAAAAGGAGCTTCTGCTGCAGCCCTTTATGGTAGTCAAGCAGCGAATGGCGTCATCCTGATCACAACTAAAAAAGGTAAATCCGGTAAACCAAAAATTTCTTTCTCTTCAAGTTATACAGCTGAAGAAGTAGCTGTTGAACCGGAATTACAATATCGGTATGGTCAAACATCAGACGGAGCAGAATTTAGCTGGGGCGGCGGCGTCAATGCGGCAGATCATGTATCTGATTTCTTTGAGACCGGAAGCACCTTTATTAATTCATTGAGTATAAGTGGTGGTACAGATCGTGCGACAAGTTATTTCTCATATGCAAATACATATGCTGAAGGGGTCATGCCAACCAATGAATTGAAAAGACATAATGTTACCTTCAGACAAACAATGAATTTCCTGGATGATCGACTGAATGTGAATGGATCTTTAAGTTACATCAGCCAGGGTGTGAAAAACAGACCGGGTGGAGGATTGTATTTTAATCCCCTGACAGGATTGTATTTATTTCCCCGTGGTTTGGATTTTAATACATACAAAACAAATTTTGAAGTTTATTCGGAAGCACGAAATTTCAATGTTCAAAATTGGGTAGCTGATCGGGATATTCAACAAAATCCCTGGTGGATATTAAATCGCAATCAAAATGATAGTGACCGGGATCGTTATCTCGCATCAGTTGGATTAAGTTATAAATTGACAGATCAACTAAGCGTTCAGGCACGTGGAAATATTGATCATTCATATGATCAATATGTACATAATATCTATGCAACTACTCAAGGTACACTGTCAGATAATAACGGCCGATACATTTATAATGATACAGAAGGATCCCAAATATATGGTGATGTCATCTTCACGTTTGCTGATAATTTAAGTGATGAAGTGGCATTGGATATCAATGTGGGAGCCAGTCATACGAATACAAAACACTATTCAGTGATCGCGGATTCAAAGAATGGCGATCTTTCCTTTGCAAACAAATTCGGGCTCCAATATATGAAGGACCCTATTGCCTCGAATCTCAAAGAACTTTTAACCCGGGTCAAGAAGAATGCAGTGTTTGCCAGTGCTCAGTTAGGATATAGAAGCATGTTATACCTTGATGTGACCGCTCGAAATGACTGGTCCTCCGCATTACCCAACGATTCCTATTTTTACCCATCTGTTGGTGTAACCGCTATCCTTACGGAAATGGTTGACCTTGCATTCCTTGATTTTGCAAAACTTCGCGCTTCCTATGCGCAGGTTGGAAATGATGTACCGGCTTACCTGGCTAACCCAAAAGAACAGCGTGGAACAATTGAAAATGGACAATTAAAATTCTCGACTGAAGCTCCGCTCCCGGGGACTGAATTGGTTCCTGAAGAATCATCTTCATTTGAAATTGGATTGGATATTCGCGCCGTGAACAATCGATTAGGAATAGACCTCACCTATTATAAAACAAATACTAAAAATCAATTTATCAGTATTACTGCTCCTGCCGGTTCAGGTTTTACAAGGTATTTGATTAATGCGGGTGATGTGCAAAATTCAGGTATCGAAGCAAGAGTGGATTTCGATGTAATAAAAAGCAATGATTTTAATTGGAATACGAGCGTGAATATGACAGCAAATTCAAATGAAATTATTGAATTATCGGTGGAATTTGATGACAATCCTGATGGTCCGGCAGCCTTTTTTATTACCAACGAAGCTGTAAATAGTTATGGAATGGTCGTACAAAAAGGCGGTTCATTCGGTGATATCTGGGGAGAGCGATTTGCTCGCGATGACCAGGGACGAATTATGCTCGATGAAGACATGAAGCCGCAAAAAGATGGTTTAGGATTCGTTGGAAACCCAAATCCAGATTTTATGTTGGGTTGGGCCAATGATATTCAATATAAAGACCTATCGGTTAGTTTTTTAATTGATGGAAGATTCGGTGGTGAAGTACTATCTGTAACCGAGGCTCTCTTGGATGAACACGGAGTTTCTGAAACAACGGCTGCAGCGCGTGATGCAGGCAGCGTACAAGTAAATGCAGTAGATGCAAATGGAGGAGCGGTTAGTACATTACCAGCGGATCTGTATTATGGCGCTGTTGGAGGTCGACAAGGAATTTCGGAAAATTATGTCTACGATGCCACGAATATCAGATTGCGTGAAGTTGCAATTGGATATCGATTGCCGAATAAAATAGCAGGAGTCAGTGCAAAAATAAGTTTGATCGGAAGAAATTTATTCTTCTTTACAAATGATGCACCTTTCGATCCTGATGTTACTGCTTCAACCGGTGTTGGATTGCAGGGTATTGACATATTTAGTTTACCATCGACCCGGAGTTATGGTGTAAACCTGACATTGGATTTCTAACAATCAAAAATTAATTAAATGAAAAATTTAAAATATATCATCTTATGCGCTGCCTTTGGTCTGGCATTGGCCTTAGGCAATGTAGGGTGTAGTGAAGGTTTTGAAGAATACAATCAAGACCCATTCGCCCTGACAAATGACGACCTGGCTTCGGATTACCGATTGGTGGGAGAACCATTTGTGAATATTATTCGAAATATTTATGTCCATACACCAGCTTGGGTAACGCAATTACAGCAAAACTTAATCGGTGATGTTTACTCCGGATATATGATGCCACCTACGCCTTTTGCCGGTAATTCAAATAATATGAATTATAATCTGGTAGACGGATGGAACACATGGGCATGGAATCCTTCTTATCAGGACGTATTAGCTCCAGCTTTATTGGTAGAGCAAAATGCCGGAACGGAATTTAATGAGTTTCTGGCCTGGTTAGACATTTTAAAAGTGGAAGCCATGCATCGTGTGACCGATATGTTTGGTCCGGTCATCTATACAACATTTGGTACTGTAGGGGAGGATGGATCAATTCAATACGATTGTCAGGATGTCGTATATGATGCTTTTTTCCAGGATCTTGATTCCGGTGTTGAAGGATTGGATGCATTTCTTCAAACAGGAAAAGCAAGTCCGTTTACAAACTTTGATGAAGTATACGGTGGCGATATCACCAAATGGATTCAATTTGCGAATAGTTTAAGACTTCGATTGGCTATACGTATCTCAAAAGTTGATCCTGCCCGTGCAAAAATGGAAGCTGAAAAAGCTGTAAGTAATCCACATGGTTTGATTTCTTCAAACGATGGAAATTTCACTGTGAAGAATTCAGTAGACCATCCAATGAATACAATTAACAATGCATGGAATGATATTCGCATGGGTGCACCTATGGAATCTATTCTTGTTGGATATAATGATCCGAGGTTGCCGGAATATTTCCAGCCTGCAACACAGACAGAAGTTGCCGGAGAATACAAGGGAATACGTCTGGGAATTGAAATTGCTGATAAAGGAACTTATGTAGGTTACTCTGCTCTGCAGTCGTTGGGAGATATCCAATTGATGGTTGCCGCTGAAACACAATTCTTATTAGCAGAAGGTGCTTTACGCGGATGGAGCATGGGTGGTAATGCCAAAGACTTTTATGAAGCCGGTATTCAAATCTCATTTGATCAGTATGGACTTGGTGGTGCCGATGCTTACATGGCAGACAATACTTCCATGCCGATACCATATGTTGATGCAAATAATTCAGTGAATAGTGTTGATGCAGGATCACCTATACTGTCAACAATTACAATTGCATGGGATGGTGGAGCAGACTTCGAAACGAATTTAGAACGAATTATTACGCAGAAATGGATCTGTATGTTTCCTGATGGTCAGGAAGCCTGGTCTGAGTATCGAAGAACAGGTTATCCGGTTTTATTTCCAGTTGTTATAAACAATAGTGGAGGTGAAGTTGATACGGATGAACAAATCAAGCGAATAAAATATATAGGATCAGAGTACACGCAGAATCCGGGAGGGGTGCAGCAAGGCATTGATTGTCTTGGTGGGCCGGATGTCGGAGGAACGTCACTTTGGTGGGATGTAGATTAATTATTTTGTTTCATATGTACTATTAGAAGAGTCAGTTTTTTATATACCTTCAAGGAATTAAATTACTGGCTCTTTTTTTTTTCTATTGACTATACATCAATCATATCATTGTTTATTTCTTCGGCTGATTGTATTAAGCCTTTTTTTAGTTCTATTTGCGTGCCAGGATCCTCAGCCTTCAGAGGGCTTTAAATTATTAGACCATAGCCAAACAGGTCTAGACTTTCGAAATATGGTTCGCGAAACCGAGGACTTCAATATTTTCAAATATCAATATTTTTATAACGGGGGTGGTATTGCCATTGCCGACTATAACAATGACGGCCTGGAGGATGTATTTTTTACCGGAAATATGGTCAAAAATCGCCTCTTTTTAAATAAAGGAAATCTGAAATTTGAGGATATAACAATTCAAAGCAAAGTAGCAGAACAAGAAGGGTGGTGTACGGGTGCAAATGCCGTGGATATAAATCAGGACGGCTGGATGGACATTTATGTCTGTAGAGCAGGATATCCTTTTCCGGATCTTCGCAAAAATTTACTTTTTATAAATAACAAGGACAATACATTTACGGAATCAGCACAGACATATGGTCTGGATGATGCTGCTCACGCCACACATAGTGTCTTTTTTGATTCAGATAAAGATGGTGATCTGGATTTGTTCTTGCTTAATCATTCGACTCCTGAATACTCCAAAGGAAATTTGGAGATATTCCAATTGCAAAATAAAAAAGACGCCGAAAATACAAATAAACTATATCGAAACGACAATAATAAGTTTATCGATATTACTGAAGAAGCCGGAATAACCGGAAATGTATTAAGTTTCAGTCTTGGTGTAAGTGTCTTTGACATCAACAATGACAATTATCCGGATATTTTTGTAGCCAATGATTTTAATGAACACGACTATCTGTATATTAATCAAAAAAACAATCAATATATTGACAAACGGTCTGATTGGCTGGACAATATGTCCATGTTTTCAATGGGAACCGACTTCGCTGATATAGATAATAATGGCTTTCAAGATCTGGTGGTTCTGGACATGTTACCGGAGTCAAACCACGACCAAAAAATGCATGCCGGGGCAGATAACTATGACAAAGTTGAACGATTGGTTGACAATGGTTTCGGCCATCAGTTTAGTCGAAACACCTTGCACTTAAATAATGGATTGGATCGCTTGATTGAAACAGGGCAGTATTATGGAATTGCAAACACCGACTGGAGTTGGAGTGCATTATTCATGGATTTTCAAAATGACGGATTGACCGACCTGTTTGTATCCAATGGCTATTTGAGGGACCATACAGACATGGATTTCTTGCAGTATACAGCTAACCAGGTATTACAAATTAATGCAGGCAAGGGACATGATGACTTCGAGCAATATCTGCAATCCATGCCACCTATCAATCAACCAAATTATTTCTATAATCAATCCGGGGATAAATTTGAAAACATGTCACCCCATTGGAATTTGAATATTAAATCAGTAAGTCAAGGGGCGGCATATTCAGATTTAGACAACGATGGAGATCTGGATCTTGTCGTCAATAATTCTGGGGAATATTCTTTTTTATATGAAAATTATGCGAATCAAAATGACAATAATTGGCTGACAATTAAATTATCCGGTGATGCCCCCAATCGAAATGCCATCGGGGCAAAAGTCATTTTGTACTTTGACGATCAGGTCGTCCAAAAAGAATTACAACCATCCAGAGGGTTTCAATCTACCTCAACACAAAAACTTCATTTTGGTACAGGTGAGTTATCATCGTACGATTCAATAGCTGTCATTTGGCCGGATGAATCTCGACAAGTCGTCACAGGTCTAACTTGTTGCCAGGAACTTAACATAGAAAAATCCTCGTCTCGCCAATCTGCTGAACAATACGTGGCGGACAATACGTCTGTTTTTGAATTTGTAGATCTCGGAATCGATTATCTGCACAAAGAAACGACCTTTCGTGATCTCACTGTTCAACCGCTCATGCCCTGGTATCAGACGGATGTTTCACCAAAAATGAACCAGGCGGATATTGATGGAGACGGGCTTGATGATTTGGTTGTTGGTGGTTCAGCGGAAAATCTGACCTATGTGTTTTTCCAGAAAAAGAATGGTGGTTTTACAAATCAAGTATTAAGTCCGGATTATCTAAATGTAACCGATATATGTATTGATGATATAAACGGAGACGGAAAGCTTGATGTGGTATTGGCTGATGGATCATATCGATATAAAAGCACCGACTCACTGGCAGCCATTCACATATTGTATCAAACGGGAGAAAGAACCTTTGTCGATAATAAAATTGCATTGGCGGGATGTAATCCAGCTTCCGTTTGTGCAGGAGACTTTAATGATGATGGCCAAACTGATTTATTTGCAGGTGGCAGTCCTTGGTACAACAATTACCCGGTAGCATCTTCGTCAGCGATTATTGAAGTTGGCGAAAACGGGTCAAGGGTAATTCGATATCATGATATCGGGTCGGTATCGGATTGTTATGTAAATGATCTACATGACGAAAACGGACCTGAAATCATAACCGCCGGACCCTGGAATAAAATCAGGGTATTTAATATATTTTCGAAATGGAAGGAACTGACGGAAGGAATTTTACCTACGAATTATTCAGGTTTTTGGAATGATCTACTTCCTGTAGATACGGACGGAGATGGAGATTTGGATTTAATAGCCGGTAATATTGGTGAAAATTCTCAACTCACAGCGAGCAAAGAAAATGCCTTGAAACTCTGGTATGATGATGTTGATAAAAATGGTAGTATAGATCCAATCATGGGATATTATGTCATCGATGATCACTATCCGTTTCCATCACGTGAGGATTTATTGGCCCAGATCCCCCTGCTGAAAAAAGATTTTTTGTCATTTGCAGATTATGCCGACGTGACATTTCAGGAATTAATCGAAATATCTGGATTTAAAGAACCGTCATTGTTGACAATTGATACATTGGCTCATTTACTTTTTACAAATGAAAATGGGCAGTTGATCCCGCAGGGCATGCCATCGCAACTACAATTTGCTCCAATCTATACAATGCGTACTTTGGATGTGAATGCGGACGGGAAAACCGATTTGTATGTAGGAGGAAATAAAAAAAGAAATTTGGTAAAAATTGGTCACTTATCCGGATCGGTTGGAACTATTTTGCAGAACGACGGAGATAATATGTTTTCCGTCCTGGATTCGGATAAATCCGGTATTCGAATAATCGGAGAACAGCGCGGCAGTGCTGTTTTAAATATCAATGACCAAATGCATCTGATAGCTTGTCCAATTGGAAGTGAATTGGTTAGCTATCGACTTAATGAATAGCGTTGTGGAAAGTTAATAACCATGAATAAATTTATAGATCTGCAGAAATGGAATGATAATGGGTTTTTAATTATGGAAGCATTGCTATCGACTCAGCAATTAGCGGAATTGCGTGAAATGTGCGAGGCGTTTTTGTCAGGAAAATATAATACAGAAGGACTGCGATCTGATTTAAGTGGAAAAAGCTCGGATTTCGAAAAGGAGCGTATTACGCAGATTATGCGTCCTTCGCTTATCCATCCGGCACTACTTGAATCTTCCGTCTATCGGTTGATCATGGAGGTCGGTAAAAAAATTATTGGAGAAGATGCAGCGGTTGATTTTGACATGATTATAAATAAAAGGCCATTCACTAAAGCGCCAACACCATGGCATCAGGATGCGGCATACTGGCCAGATATGTCCGATACACGTTCGTGCTCGTTTTGGATTGCTTTAGATGATGCCGACGAAGAAAACGGGTGTATGCAATACATCGCACAATCCCATACATCACCACTTCGGGCACATACATTTGAATATGAGGGAGGAGCATTGCAAACACAAGTATCGGCGACCGATGAAATCACCAGAGGAGTCATATCAGCCGGGAGTGCCATCGTCCATCACGGATATACATTACATGGTGCTTTGGGTAATGAATCGAACAGACAAAGACGCGCCTGGATCATCAACATGCGCCCGGAAGCCATGATTACTTATTTGCGCGAAAATGATTATGATCATACCGGAAAACGAAAAACCAAGACAAATGAATAATTGCAAACCATTTTTCTTTTTATTACTCTTCGTCGTATTTGGATGTTCGACTGAGCAAATTGAAACGACAAATTTTGATGTCATTCCATATCCATCATCAGTTGTGGCTACAACTGGATTTTCATCCATAGAATCAGTTCAGCTTAATGCGGCGGATTCATTTTATTCAGGATTGAATCCATGGTTGTCAACACTTGATTTCAAAGTAATCATTGAAGCCGAAAAAGAAGCGAACACCTCGATCACAAAACTATCTGATAAACCAAAAGGCAGTTATTCGCTTGAAATTCAGGATCAAAAAATAGAAATTTCGGTTCAGGACAATGAAGGATTACGAAATGCCTTTGTAACGTTACTTCAATTATATCGATTAAATAATAGATCTTTCCCAATAGTAAAAATTGAAGATGAGCCTCGTTTTTCTTATCGAGGAATGCACCTGGATGTGAGTCGCCATTTTTATCCGTTACATGATATTAAAAAATATATCGATTATCTGGCCTATTATAAATACAACACATTTCATTGGCATCTTACCGACGATCAGGGGTGGCGAATAGAAATAAAGAAGTACCCTAAATTGCATGAAATAGGGGGTTTTCGAGACGAAACACTTGTCGGGCATTACAATAATCAACCGCATCAATTCGATGGAAAGAAATACGGCGGATATTATACCCAGGAGGAAGCTGCAGAAGTGGTAGCTTACGCAGACGCACGTGGGATAGAGGTCATTCCTGAGATTGAATTGCCGGGACATAGCCTTGCGGCGCTGACAGCATATCCTGAATTAGGTTGTGAAAAAAAGGAATATAAAGTTGCCACGAAATGGGGTGTCTTTTCCGATGTGTATTGTCCTACAGAAAGTACCATTCAATTTTTGCAAGAAGTATTGACTGAAATTATTGAAATTTTTCCTTCTCCATATATTCATATTGGTGGTGATGAATGTCCAAAAACGGCATGGGAAAATAGTGCCTTTTGTCAGAAACTAATTAAAGAATATAAATTAGAAGATGAACATGGGCTGCAAAGTTATTTTATCGGACGAATTGAGAAGTTTCTCAACGGACAAGATAAAATGATAATCGGCTGGGATGAGATATTAGAAGGAGGTCTGGCGCCGAACGCCACCGTCATGTCATGGCGCGGTGAACAAGGCGGAATCGAAGCTGCAAATGCCAATCATGAGGTCGTGATGACACCTACGTCACATTGTTACTTTGATTATTATCAATCCGAACATCCGGACGAACCACTGGCTATCGGGGGTTATCTGCCATATGAGAAAGTGTATAGTTGGAATGTCATTCCGGAGGATCTACCGAATAATAAACATCAATTTATTATTGGAGGCCAGGGCAATATTTGGACAGAATATCTTCCTACTTTCGATCTGGTTGAATACATGGGTCTCACACGAATGGCAACATTATCAGAAGTCCTGTGGAAAAGAAGTGATGAAAAAGACATCGACCGATTTAATCAAAGTTTGTATCAGCATACGACATATTGGAAAGGACAAAATGTCAATATGGCGAATCACCTCCTTGATGCCAGTGTTGCTATTGAAGTGAAACCCGGTAAAGGGGTATTTCTGACTTCAGATTCCAAACTTGATGAAGCAATTAAGTATGTGAGTACACCGGGTATTGATAGTTTTCAGCTGCAAGAATCAGCAGAAGTGGTCTGTGGCCGACCCGGCGTTTATTCATTTTATCATGAATTAAACGGCGAAAAGGGTAGGACAAAAGATTTGGTTTTCACCCCTCATAAAGGAAACAAGGCCTCAATTATTATAACCAAGGATCCCGCCTTGAAATATAGTGGTAATGGGCCTCAGAGTGTAGTTAACGGTGTTGTGGGAGATAATGATCGCTATGGCGGTTCGGAATGGTTGGGATTCAATGGAGATGATTTTGAAGCCGTGATTGATCTTCAGGAAAAACAAATCTTACGCTCTGTATCCATGCGATTTTTTAAGGGTGAAGGACAATGGATTTATCTGCCGGCAAAAATAACATTAATGGCCTCTCTGGATGGCATTGATTATGAGACCCTTGTTAGCCATGAAAGTCCAACAACAGAATCAAAAATTGCTACGGTTGAATTGGATGCAAAGGAATTCTCAGGAAGATATATAAAACTAATTGCCGAAAATTATGGAGAAATTCCGTCTGACAAACAAGGTGGTGGTAATCCCGCCTGGCTTTTTGTTGACGAAATAGTAATTCAATAAAAATACGTTTAATCACCTCAAGGCATTCGATAATAATTCGAGTCAATTTATCGCCTGGTCGTTTATTGCTAAGAATAGAAATTTAAAATAATACTTAACCCATGAATTTAACATCATTTGATTGGATTATCATCGTCGCTTTTTTTGCTTTTACGTTGTTTATCGGGGTATGGGCATCAAAAAAAGCGGGACGCAGTGCGAAAGACTTTTTTCTATCAGGACGTGATATGCCCTGGTGGTTACTCGGTGTTTCGATGGTGGCCACGACATTCAGTGCGGATACACCCAATTTAGTAACTGATATTATCCGAAAAAATGGTGTCGCAGGTAATTGGGTTTGGTGGGCATTTCTTTTGACTGGAATGGCCACGGTTTTTATCTATGCGAAATTATGGAGACGGTCGGGTATTACCACGGATTTGGAATTTTATGAGTTGCGGTACAGTGGTCCGGCAGCAACATTTTTGCGCGGATTTAGATCAATTTATTTAGGGGTCTTTTTTAATGTCATGATTATGGCATCTGTATTACTGGCCGGTATTAAAATAGCCGGTATCATGCTCGGCATTTCACCCATCCAAACAGTTTTATTGGTCTCGCTTGTTACGGTAATATATTCATCACTTGGTGGTTTGCGTGGAGTTATTCTTACAGATTTCTTTCAGTTTATCTTAAGTATGATTGGTATGATAGCAGGGGCTATTTATATTGTCGACTTACCCCAGATCGGTGGTGTTCAAAAATTAATCTCACACCCAAATGTTGTTGGTAAGATTGAATTATTTCCGGATTTTTCTGATCTAAATGTGGCTATTCCTTTGTTTTTTATACCACTTGCTGTTCAATGGTGGTCAGTATGGTATCCTGGCGCAGAACCGGGTGGTGGTGGATATATAGCGCAGCGTATGTTGTCTGCAAAGGACGAACGCGACGCTGTTAAAGCTACATTGTTTTTCAATATCGCGCATTATTCTCTGAGGCCATGGCCGTGGATATTAATTGCTCTGGCATCGCTTGTTGTGTTTCCTGATTTGGCAAATATAAAAGCCAGCTTCCCCGGCATTGATGATAGCATTGTCGCGAATGACCTCGCGTTTCCGGCGATGTTGACCCTTCTTCCATCCGGATTATTAGGACTAGTCATTGCCGCCTTGATTGCAGCCCTGATGTCGACCATTAGTACGCACCTCAATTGGGGAGCCTCCTACATCGTAAATGATTTTTATGTGCGATTTATCGACAGGGAAGCGACACAAAAATCACAGGTTAATATTGGTCGAATTGCGACCGTAGTACTCATGGTGATCTCAGCCATATTTGCCCTTTTTCTCACAAATGCAATGCAGGCATTTAACATCCTGTTACAAATCGGAGCGGGAACAGGTCTATTGTTTCTATTGCGTTGGTTTTGGTGGCGAATAAATGCCTATAGCGAGATTGTGGCGATGATTGTATCGTTCTTAATCGCCATTTACTTCGAACTAATTTACAGTGGTGGACTGGAAGACTATCAAAAAATGGTAATCGGTGTTGGAATAACTACAATAGCATGGATTAGTGCCACCTTAGTCACAAGACCGACAGATCGCGGTGTGTTGAAGAAATTCTATTCTATGATTCATCCGCATCAGGGAGGATGGCTTCCTGTGGTGCAGGAGCTCCGTGAGGAAGGCCAGATGCCGAATGTAGACCAAGATCAACGATTCACCGTTGAGTTGCTTATGCTTTTTCTTGGCAGCGTGATGATCTATTGCACACTATTTGGTATCGGCTATGTATTATATGGCAGATTAGGTTGGGCAATCCTTTGCATTGGATTGGCAGTATTTTCCGGAATTGGACTCGGACGGCTTTGGAAAAGATGATGTTTTTTCACTTTTTCAGCGGTTTGAATCAACTCAGGCAACCTATTTAGTGTTCAATATACACGAAGTGTAAGGAAAAAATGAAATTTCTTAGAATTCAGGGTGTTACAGGACGAATCGATGGCGAATTATTTCATGTATTCAATATAAGTCCTTAACTTATAACTTGTATAAAAAACATAATTATGACATACCAAATTTCATCCCTTGAAGACTACAAAAAGACCTATCAGGCCAGTGTGGACGACCCCGAAAAATTCTGGGCGGAACAAGCTGACTCGTTTTTGTGGAAAGAGAAATACGATCGTGTTCTTTCTTATGACTTTAAGGAGGCCAACTTCTCCTGGTTCACGGGAGGGAAATTGAATATCACCGAAAACTGTCTGGATCGCCACATCGCTGAACGAGGAGATCAGACAGCCATTTTATGGGAACCCAATGATCCAAATGCGTCTTCAAAATCTTATACGTACAAAGAATTATTAGCTGAAGTATGTAAATGCGCCAATGCACTCAAATCCCTGGGTGTAGGAAAAGGCGATCGCGTTGTATTTTATATGCCTATGGTTCCTGAATTGGCAATAGGCTTGCTGGCTTGTGCACGGATTGGAGCAATTCATTCTGTTGTATTTGCCGGTTTTTCAGCCCAGGCGCTTTCAGATCGTGTCAATGATGCCAGTGCAAAAGTTATCATTTGCTCTGACTACAATCATCGCGGCGTAAAAAATATTCCGGTGAAGGCTGTTGTTGACCACGCCATGGATATGGGATGTAATTCAGTAGAACATGTTATCGTTCATAAAAATACAGGTGGAGAATTGAATTGGAGTGATGATGTGGATAGCTGGTGGCACGATCATGTCGATCACCAACCAACAACTTGTGAGCCTGCAACAATGGATGCTGAGGACATCTTGTTCATTCTTTATACCTCCGGTTCAACAGGAAAACCAAAGGGTGTTGTTCATACGTGTGGAGGATATATGGTATTCACCGCCTTTAGCTTCGAGAATGTCTTTCAATATAAAAAAGGTGATGTCTACTGGTGTACGGCGGATATAGGCTGGATCACAGGACACTCCTACATAGTTTATGGGCCACTGCTTGCCGGTGCAACAACGATGATGTTTGAAGGTGTGCCGACGTATCCGGATCCGGGTCGTTTTTGGCAGATATGTGAAGAACATAAAGTCAATCAGTTCTATACAGCCCCAACCGCTATACGTGCACTCATGGCCAAAGGAGATGAATGGCCGGAAAAATATGATTTATCAAATCTTCGTGTTCTTGGATCCGTGGGAGAACCGATCAATGAAGAAGCCTGGCATTGGTATAACGAAAAGATCGGCCACGGCAATGCGCCTATAGTGGATACGTGGTGGCAAACAGAAACCGGAGGGATTATGATCTCACCATTACCGGGAATTACGGATACCAAACCAGCATATGCTTCGTATCCATTACCCGGAGTTCAGCTGGTGCTGATGACGCCTGAAGGAAAAGAAATTGAAGGAAATAATGTAGAAGGATTGCTTTGCATCAAATTTCCATGGCCATCTATGATTCGCACGACCTATGGCGATCATGAACGATGTAAACAAGTTTATTATTCCACGTTTGACGATATGTACTTTACAGGAGATGGCGCACGTCGCGACGAAGACGGACGTATTCGAGTCATCGGACGGGTAGATGATGTAATCAATGTCTCCGGTCATCGTATGGGTACTGCAGAGGTGGAAAATGCCATTAACCAGCACCCAAACGTCATCGAATCAGCCGTAGTGGGATTTCCACACGAAATTAAAGGTCAGGGAATTTATGCTTATGTTATAACAGGTGAATCAACAAATGGAAGTTCTACGGCCGATGAGATTCGTGCAGTTGTGAGCAAAGAAATTGGGCCAATTGCCAAGCCGGATAAAATTCAAATTGTCCCCGGCTTACCAAAAACGCGTTCCGGAAAGATCATGCGTCGCATATTACGCAAAGTGGCGGCCGGCGATACCTCAAGTTTAGGAGATGTATCTACCTTATTGAATCCTGAAGTTGTTGAAAAAATAATCAAAGGAGCTCAATAAGATTTTATGCAAAAACGTATTCTTTCCATTGACGTCCTGCGGGGCCTCATTATCTTTTTAATGATTTTGGTCAACACGCCGGGCTCCTGGAATTATGTTTATGCACAAATGCGACATGCAGATTGGCATGGATGCACGCTGACAGATCTTGTATTTCCCGGCTTTTTATTTGTCATCGGACTATCCATGTCCATTTCTTTTCGAAAATTCGATGGGAAGGGAAGAAAAAAACTATTTTTGAAAATAGCCCGGCGGAGCGCTATTATTTTTATTCTTGGCATCTTTTTAAATTGGTTTCCTTTTTTCCATAAAAATTTAGCTGAACTTCGTTTTTTCGGCGTGCTGCAACGCATAGCCTTAAGTTTTTTCCTGGCTTCTTTATTTTTATTAATTTCCAAAAAATGGAAGTTTATTGGGATAAGTGCGCTCTTATTAATGCTCCTGCATTGGGCGATTTTGTATTTTTTTGGTGGCTATGATCCATATTCTCTCGAAGGAAATATAGCCGGTAAAATTGATCTTGCATTATTAGGTGATGCACATGTGTACCATGGTTTTGGACAGGCATTTGACCCGGAAGGCATTTTAGGTACGCTGACCGGTGCAGCCCAGGTTTTACTGGGATATTTAATCGGCTATCAGGTCACATCGAAGCATGTAGATAACGATACGATTACGTTTTTGGTGATCATCGGAGCGGCCGGTATAGGTTTAGGGCTCTTATGGAACGAGGTGCTTCCTATTAATAAACCGCTTTGGACAGGATCATATGTGCTTTATACTACCGGTATATTATCGCTGGTATTTTATGGACTGGTGCGACTCATCGATATGCATCACAAGAAGAAATGGGGGTTTCCATTTCAGGTCTTTGGTCTAAACCCGCTCATCAGTTATATTATCTCAGGAGTTATTGTCAGACTGCTTTTATTTGTTTTTAAAACCGAAGAAACTACCGGTTATGCCTGGTTATTTGAGCATGTATTTCAACCGATATTTGGCGATTACCCCGGTAGTCTTGTTTTTGCATTTTTTATAACGGGTATTGTCTGGTTGATTGCCTGGGCTATGTATCGAAAAAATATAGTGATTAAAGTCTAAGCTTTATTCCCACCGTAATTCACAAAAAATTGGCATGTGATCACTAAGTGAAAGCCACTGATCAGGATTGCCGACAGATAGGTTGACATAGTTATCAGTCAATTCCCTACTCGCAAAAATATAGTCAAGGTGGTAGGGTTTGTTTAGGTTTTTGACCAGATAGAATGTGGGTTTGTTTTCTTTTCCTTGTTCTTCATCAAAGTAGTTGTGATAAACACTGTGGATACCAACTTCCTTCAATTCTTGGACAACATCCGAGTGATTCCAATTACGACCGGCTTTATCCCAAAATGCATTGCTGTTGAAGTCTCCAAGAATTACGGCCGTTTGAAATTTTGATTTATGCCGTTGGACATATTGCCACATTTGTCCGATGTATTTGTACTTTGATTTATTGGCTCCATGGCACCAGGTTGCTATGAGATTAAAGTCGCCATTAATCCGACATGAAATAAAATATTCGAGCCCGGAAGAATCCCAATCCAGTTCTTGAAGTTGAATATTCTTCCCGGCAAATACCCCTAACCCTTTATACTGATTATCTCCTTTCCAAATATAGTTTGTCGCCCAACTTTTATACCCGGCATCCTTTGATCGACCGGGATCTTCGCATTCCTGAATGACCATAATATCGGTTTGATATTCTGCCAGCGCCTCGAGTTTCTTGCGGAAAGCCCCATTACAATTCCATGTTATTATTTTCATGAGATGTGGAAGAATAAATCAAATGAGGAGATATTATCGTGTGTGACTATACGGTGAATGAAGCTCATTCTTTCATCATAAAATCTCGCACGGCGGCCTGCTGCTCTTCTGTAAGTCCGTCTGCAGTAAATAAAGCAATTCCTGAAGCTCCATTATCAAGTGCCTGGTCAAATGCTCTCTGGAGGTCACCAGAACCTCTCAAAGCAGACACAAATAACCCGGGATGAATCGGGAAGGAAACATCACGAACACCCTGCGCTGTCGAAAATCCAATCCAATTAATCGACTCCCGATAAAAATTATGATAGAGCATAGGATATGCGGCATCGAGATGCCAGTCATTCCATGCCTGGCTTACCATTCGGCGTGACATTTCCGGAAACGGAAATACGGCGGCCGTTATTTTTTTATTTTTTTCATGTGCGAGTTCCACAATTTCATTGACTAATGTAGACACGGCATTTAATCGATATTGTTTCCACTCGGTGCTGAGTTCAGGGTGATCGAGATCGAGCGGATCATAGCCGAAAATGTCCTTAAATCCTTGTCGTCCGATCGGGTGATATCCATAATCATATTCCGGTAATTCACGATCCTGAACGATGTTGTATTTTGGTTGAAGATCTGCCCCTAAAATGACATCAACATATCGAACGTAATCGAGGTGGATAGAAGCTAAACCATCCACTTCACAGAGTTGAGCAACGTTACTTTTAATATAGGCACGCGCATCCGGGTGGAATGGACTCAGCCATTGATAATAATCTACATATGCCCGGTATTCAAGCGAATGCTGACCATTGCGATTTACCGCATACCATTCCGGGTGCTTATTTGCTGTCGTATCATTTGGACGATTTAATGTCCACATCCATGCATGTACTTTGAGTTCTTGCTGATGGGCAAGCGGTATTATTCTTTTTAATTTTTCAGCCGGGGCACTCACTAAGATTTCGCTAATACCGATGGAGGCATAATAATCGAGTTTTTTATTCCAATTATCCTCGTCAAATTCTCCGGCCCCTGAAACCCATGAAGCCAACGTAAAGGATTTTTCGGTTTGTTGAGTTACAGAGCCACAACTCAATGTAACACACACAATGGATAAAATAACGAGGTATTTCATTTTAGTTTGGTAAGGTAACCTATATCATTGATTACATAAGAAATTCCGGTGGTCGTATTTTTCGTAATGATTTCAAATCCACCATGTGTTTTAACATATTGGGCGTGATAAGTATAGCCCATTATCTCTTTCGATTCGATTGTTGCCGTAAAACCCGGTAATTTGGATCGTAAGTATTTCCAATCTTTTCGTCTGGTATTTCGAAATAACGCGTATGCAACTTGTTTATCTAAATTGTCAGAGGGAGAAATAAAATCTACAGGTTTGTCTGTTGAATTTTTAGAAAATTGTACATACCCCCATTTTTCAGGCTGGTGCATGTTGATTACTTTTTGATTACTCCAAACCCAATTGTATTCTTTCAATAGATTTCCATCCGCATCACGTAATCTACGATATTGACCATTTTCGAATTGCTGATCCCAATGAACTCTTGAAAAATTCATCCGCCAAATGTCACCATCCAGGATTTCTCGTTGTCCTTTTTTTGCAACTTCCATGATGACATTGATGGGGATGGCCATTTCTACAGTCCACATACTGTCTATATCGTTGGGGTTATTTAAAGTGCCGAGTAAACCGATGGCGCTTTTAAAACCTTCCAGTTCAAACGCATTGAGGGCTTTCCCTCCTGACCGATAAGGCCTGTCCAAATAAAGCTCCCAGGTCGTATTAAGAGCATTGATTTCAATTTCTACATAGCGATAGGTGTCATCAGTCGGATCGATAAATACTTCAAAATCGTTGTCGTAAAAAATGACGGTGTCGTGCTTCGTTAGATTAGCCGAGATGTGTGGCTCAGTCAATTCGGCATAAACAAATAAATGCTCGTCATCCCATAACATTTTCACCCGCGTGTCGAATTTGGGCTTTTTCCTTCCCTCAATATCTATAAAATACGATGTGAAGGGAGCCTGATTCCAATCTTGTTCATTGGCTTTTCCATCAATAACGATTGGTTTGGTTGCTGAATAGATGACATATTGTTGAGGCTCGACAATTTGATCGGCTACATCCGCATCTAAAATATCTTGTGATTGTGTGTCCCTACATCCGAGAAGTAAGCTCGATATAAATAAGACTGTAAAAATAAATAGCTTATTATTCTTCACTGGATTAATTTGTCTTTTCAGAAAAAACTCGTGGTATTTAAATAGCTGACCTTTTCAATTCATTGTAATCGAATAAGAAGATCAAGTTCAGCACAGAATTTAAAACAAAGGTCAATTCTTCTGTCATCCTTAAAAGGTATTCATTCAAATAAATTTAGAATCGCACATGTCCCGGAAATCTGGGAAATGGAATCGCATCCCGAATATTTCCCATGCCTGTTAAAAACTGGATCAAGCGCTCAAAACCCAGGCCAAACCCGGAATGTGGGCAGGATCCATATCTTCTGATATCAAGATACCAATCTAATTCTTCTTCGGGAATATCCATTTCTTTCATGCGGTCTTGTAAAATTTGCATGCGCTCTTCACGCTGGGCACCACCTACAATTTCTCCAACCCCGGGAAAGAGGACGTCCATAGCTGCTACCGTCTTATCATCATCATTCACACGCATATAAAATGCCTTGATATTTTTCGGGTAATCAAATAAGATGACAGGTTTTTTAAAATGCTTTTCCACTAGGTAGCGCTCATGTTCAGATTGTAAATCAGCGCCCCATTCATCAATTATATATTGGAACTTTTTCTTTTTATTGGGTTTGGAATTTCTTAATATGTCAAGTGCTTCAGTGTATGATAATTGCTGAAATTCGTTTTGTAAACAGAATTTTAATTTTTCACGCAATGGCATGGGCGATCGCTCATGTTGTGGTTTTTGTTTTTCTTCGTCAACTAGTCGTTGATCCAGAAATGCTAATTCGGAAGGGGCATTATTGATAATAAATTCAATGACGTACTTCAATAATTCTTCGGCCAATTTCATGTTGTCATTTAGATCGGCAAAGGCCATTTCAGGTTCGATCATCCAAAATTCTGCCAGGTGTCTCGATGTATTTGAATTTTCGGCGCGAAATGTAGGCCCAAAGGTGTAGACATTTCCCATACTCAGGGCGCCCAGTTCTGCTTCCAATTGTCCCGAAACGGTCAGATTGGTTTCACTTCCAAAGAAGTCTTTCGAATAGTCAGCGCTTCCATCTTCAAGTGTTGGGGCCTTGACCGGATCCAGCGTCGATACACGAAACATTTCACCGGCACCTTCTGCATCGCTACCCGTAATGATGGGTGTATGCATGTAGTAGAACCCATTTTCATGAAAAAATGAGTGAACGGCATAGGCCGCCAAATGACGAATGCGGAATACTGCGCCAAATGTATTGGTTCGAAATCTAAGATGAGCAATTTCACGAAGAAACTCGAGACTGTGGCGTTTGGGCTGAAGCGGGTAGGTTTCAGCTGGACTGGGACCGTATACTTTTATCGTATCCGCGTGTATCTCAATAGACTGTCCACGTCCTTGAGACTCGACCAGTAGACCTGTGGCGCCAACTGCCGCTCCCGGAGCGATATCTTTCAATTGCTCTTCATCAAACTTGCCCATTTCAAGGACAATCTGCAGCGTTTCATGGCATGAGCCATCATTAAGGGCAATGAATTGATTATTGCGAAACGATCGTACCCACCCTTTAACCGTTACAGATTCTCCGAGGGGTTGCGTTGCCAGTAATCTTGAGATGTATGTTCTTCCGTACATGGGTTATAAAATTGAGGCGCAAAGATAGATAACGCGACTGAGTAGAAGCATCCAAAAATATGATATTACACAACCTGAAAGGGAGTTGGTACGTTCTTTGTTGTGACTCTTTAGGTACGACGCGTCTACATGTTAAGAAAATGGATATGCCAAATATCTATTTATCTTTGCGCGCTCTATTTGATGACGAAACTGATTTGATGTATGGCTAAGGCGATATTTGAAGAAATTTTTGATGATAGTGGCAACCGATTAAGCCCATCTCTGGTTGAGGAGATGAAGAATTATCTGATCGACATTGATGGTACGATTACGGATGACATTCCCAATGAAGAACCTGAGCGTATGGCCAACTGTGAGCCCTACGATGATGCACTTGAAATCTGCAACAAATGGTATAACGAAGGACATATTATCACCTTCTTTTCATCCAGAACAGATAAGCATCGGGAGGTAACAGAAACCTGGTTGAAACGTCACGGATTCAAATATCACGCCTTGCTGCTCAACAAGCCCCGCGGAGGACATTATCACTGGATTGACAATCATATTGTCAAAGCCACACGATTCAAAGGAAAATTCACAGACCTGGTCTTAAAAGAGCATGTCATTGAAGTCTTTGATCACTAATTTGATCCCGATCTGATATGTTTACAATAGCTCGGAGAGCGCTTGATCTAGGATCGGATAATTGAAACTAAATCCTGCTTTTTCTATTTTTTGAGATGAGACCCGGCAACTGCCTGTGAGAAGTGTGTGTCTGGCGCCCAAAATCATCCTGGCTGTCCAGATGGGTACAGGAAGCACACGATGATGTCCATGTGCAATCGTGCAGATTTTTGCAGTCAAATCACGGGCCGTAACCGGATCCGGTGAGACCGCATTATACACACCACTGTATTGTTCATCAACCATCATTCGCCTGATCATGCGACAAAGGTCATCGATATGGATCCAGGAGTAGATCTGATTTCCCGGATTGAAATAGCTGCCGAATCCCGCGTTACATCCTTTGCGCATTTCAGCTAGAGCACCTCCTTCAGATGCCAGTACGATGCCTATTCGTAAAATGACGTGACGGGCAGCCTTCTTGGCTGCCAAAGCAGCTGACTTTTCCCACGCAATTGTGACTGTTTGCAAATAGTCTCCTTCGTGTGGCCGATCATTTTCATGAAAGACTACGTTTTCAGATGCATAACCATAATATCCAATAGCTGAAGAGGAGATAAGCACAGGGGCCTGTTCCATTTTAGCTATGAGTTCGCCGATACACCGTGTTGCATCTGTTCTACTCTTCAGAATCAACTTTTTGTATTCGTCTGTCCATGCATGGCTCATAACGCCGGCTCCTGCCAGGTTGATGATGGCCTGGACATCGCTGAAATCGGCATCTTCTACTATGCCTTTTTCAGGGTCCCAGTAGATATGATCATCTTGTTCAACCAACTTTTTATTGCGGGTCATGATGGTTACTTTACCTTCCTCACGGGTGATTTGATTTTGTAGCCTAGAGCCTACCAGGCCGGTTCCACCTGCAATTAGTATCCTAATTTGATTTGACTTCATTCGATGTATTCAACGCAGAAGTGATCGATCAGTTCGCATCGATGATAAATGAAAACATAATCAAGGCGACTACTGTCGAATTTTCCTTAGATTTAGGTAACAAGCGCTAATCTTATGACCCCATTTAGAAGAACTATCTATGTTCTGATCGCCGTATTGGTACTGGCTGGTTGCAGGACTGATTCAACTGTCAACGACAACCATCTTATCGTCCGATTGAGCACAGAACCTGATCGATTGAATCCCATTTTATCGCGAGGCTCGACGGCTTCACAAATCGAGAATTTCATTTTTCAGCCCCTGGCCGAAGTCGATCCTTTAACACTGGAATTTGATCCCATCTTATTGGAGAAAATCTCCGAACCGGTTGTTCAAAACAGGGAAGATTATGGTGTTGTTGATCGGCTGGATATTCAATTGAAGGCAGATGCTACCTGGTCTGATGGTGAACCCATTACCTATCATGACATACTATTTACATTGAAAACAATACTTAATCCCGAAGTCGGCGTTGCCCGATTTAGATCCGCATTGTCATTTATCAAAGGGGAAGATCATGATGAAAATGATTTAAAATTTCTCACATTTTATCTTGATACCGCTGTTTTCAATGCTGACAAAATGCTGACAAATTTTCATATACTACCACGTCATATTTATGATTCAGTCGGTTATATGACGGATATTCCCTTTGAACTTTTTGTAAACAATGGTACAAATGAAGCTCAAAATGAAAATCTGAAGAAATTTGCTATGCAATTTACAGATGAAAAATTTAGTCGAAATATTGTGGCCGGATCCGGACCATATGAATTAGATAATTGGAATGCAGGCTATGAACTAAAATTAAAAAGAAAATCCGGATGGTGGGGTAGTAAATATGAATCGAGCAATTTATTTAAGGCAATTCCGGAGGCGATTACGTATAAAATAATTCCGGATGAACAATTGGCCGTTACAGCAATCGCTAACGATAATATTCATGTTATTGCCGGACTCAATCCCGAAAAATTCAGGGTTTTGCAAGAAACCGGTCCTGAAAAATATCAATTTTTAACTCCAAAAATTCCGCAGTATTATTACATCCTTCTAAATAATCAATCACCATTTTTATCTGACGTGCGTATTCGCCAGGCGCTCGCTCACTTGATTGATCAGAATAAAATGATAGAGGTGGTGATGAACGGATATGGAATGCCACTTACTTCACCATTATCACCGGATAGTAAGTATTACGACAAATCGATTGCACCTTATTCCTTTGATGTGGATAAAGCAGCTGAATTATTGGAAGCTGCAGGATGGGCGGACAGCAATGACAATGGAATTTTAGATCGCGAGATTGATCAGGCCCAAAAAGAATTGACCATGCGAATTTGTATTACCGGAAGCGAGTTGGGAAGAAAAATAGCATTGCTTTTGCAGGATAATGCAAAAAAGGCAGGAATAGATATTGAAATTAAAACGCAAAAGTTTAATCCAAATTCAATGAACGACATGCGCTCCGGGGATTTCGAAATGGTTGCGACGGCGGCAAGGCAGTCATTCCTGGAATCCTACCTGAAACCGACATGGCATTCGTCGGGTTATACCAGAGGAGGAGGTAATTTGATGGGCTTCATGGACGATGACGTCGATCGAATATTGGATGCATTAGACACAGAAGAAGATATGGACGATCGTATTGATTTATATCATGAATTTCATGCAAAAATTCATGAACAAGTTCCGGTATTGTTTTTACTGATGCCCACGGAACGCGTGCTTGTGAGTAACGATTGGCACGTGGACGAATCACCTCGAAGGCCGGGATATTTTGAGAATTTGTCTTATCTCAAATAAGGCGAGTATAGGTTCACTGAAGTGAAATTAGTAAGTTTGATGGTGGTCAAATATATTCTCAATCGGTTGCTTTGGTTTATTCCTGTACTATTTTTTGTCATGCTGCTCTTGTTCTTTTTGGATCAAAAAACGACTCAAGATCAGTTTTTTCAAGCGACAATCACAGAACGACAGAGCCAGGGCATCATCGATGATGAGGGCAATCTTCTTGCCGATATGGCAAGTGAAAAAGGCTGGGATCTACCCCCTTTTTATTTCACGCTGACGCACCGGGGCTGGTCACCTGATTTTTATTCAGAAATTAGTCCAAAGAAAAGGGAGCTGATTAACGAAATTGGAACATTAACGCTGGATTCATGGCGGACCGGACAGATCGTAGAACAAGTCGAGTCCATTTTCGAGAGCTACAATTTTTTGAATGTTGATGATAAATGGAAAACATCATTCCTGACATTTTATCGAAGCGGACAATTTTCGGATTTATGGAATTGGGTTTTAAATTTGCAATTGCAAGAAATCGACAATGAACATCTGGTAGCATTGGCAACGGACATTCAATCGGCACAAAATAGTCGGACAATTACCCATGCTCTACCGGTGTTGGCCTGGCATGGCAAAGTGAATCGATTTCATCATTTCTTTATAGATTTCTTCCTGAGTGGCCATAAAAAATCCAGTGTAGATGGGAAACAGATTTATGAAAAAATATGGCCCGCAGCCGGAATTACACTCTTTATAAATATTATCGCTTTATTGATCATATTATTGATTAGTATACCCTTAGGGATGTATTTGTTTGCGCATTCCGGCAAGATTTCTGAGCGTATGATTCGAGTTGTTTTGTATGTCCTTTTTGCTCTACCACTTTTTTGGCTCGCAACGATGGTCTTGTCAATCGGAGGTTGGATTCCGGGGTCATTGCTGACAGGGACACCGGAATTGCGGTCTGGAGAAATACCTTCTTTGCTTACTTTTTTACGTCCTGTCAATTGGAGTTATTTGTTATTGCCAATAATAAGTATCGCACTCGGTTTGTTGGCTGTGATTACAATACAGATGTTTCGGGCCCTAAAAGAGACAGGGGAAGAAAAATTTATCTTAGCGGCGCACAGCAGGGGGTTACAACCGGGCTATGTGATAAAAAAGCACAACCGACCTGTTGCATTTTATTCTATTCTTACCATGATCGGCAATAGTATACCAAGTCTGATTTCAGGTTCAGTTGTCATAGAAATAATATTTAATATTCCCGGGATGGGTCGATTATTATGGCAGGCATTGTATGCGTTTGACTGGAGCATTGTCACTGGAATATTAATTGTCGGAGTTGTTTTTAGCATCGTTGGCCAATTGCTGACTGATCTTGCATATTATTATATGAATCCAGTCATGCGCGCATCATCATGAATATATCAGGAAAAATAGAACGTCGTGAGCAAAAGAAAATCTGGATATTCCTGGCATATGGTATTATCTTTTTCTTTGTCCTTGTAAGTTTTCTTGCCCCTTTAATTTCCAATGTTGATCCAATTTATGTCAATGATGGGCAGCGAACATATTGGCCGGTAGTTAATTCTACAAACTGGCAAAAAATATGTCAGGACAAAAACTGTATCAAGAAATATACAATCATTCCTTTTTCACCGGAAACCATTGACGTGAGTTCAATTCATGCGAGTCCGGGTACAAAAAGTAAAGAATTTGATCAGGCACCCCACTTATTGGGGACAGATGAAATCGGTCGGGATGTTATGTCTGCTCTTATCCATGGATCGAGAACAGCCGTATGGATAAGTTTTCTGGCCGTGCTTGTGGCGTTTATGGTAGGTCTCCTTTATGGTTTGTGTATGGGGTACTACGGTTCTGATAAATTTTCAATGACAATAGGCCAACGAATTGGTCTCTTCTTCACCTGCGCATTATTCATATACGTGGGTTACTTTTTATTCAACTTGAACCAATCCGGAATGGTCTCCTCCATTGTGGCGATATTCCTTCTTTTGTTGATCCTTGTGGCATATGTATTTGTAAGCAGATTGATTCTTCGTTTGACGGCATCAATTGGTAAAGCTTCTCCTGTTGATGTGGATGCCGTTGGTATGAGGGTCGTCGATATGGTCAAATCACTACCACCTTTATTCATCGTCCTCTTTGCCCTTCAGATTATTGGTCAGGCGAATATTTGGTCTTTGGTGCTATTAATTGCATACCTACTCTGGGCAACATTTGCGCGACATAGTCGCGCTGAAGTAATCCGATTGAGAAACAAACCGTCGGTCCAAAGTGCCATGCTTGCAGGTCGTAGTGATTTGTGGATTTGGAGATATGAATTTCTTCCCTTTATCGTCCGACCATTGTTTGTGACATTTGCTTTTAGTATTGCTGCGGCAGTATTGTTGGAAGCGACCTTGTCCTTTCTCGGTCTTGGATTACCGGTAGATCACGTAAGTTGGGGTACGCTGATCAATTCGGCACGCATATCAGGTCAATCCTGGTGGTTATTGGTATTTCCGGGA
Organism: Saprospiraceae bacterium; assembly: GCA_965249735.1. GTDB lineage: Bacteria > Bacteroidota > Bacteroidia > Chitinophagales > Saprospiraceae > JANQSS01. Next base: position 570,124 of record CBDFMS010000025.1, read on the forward strand.
ATGTGTATGCTAAGCTTGATTTGGAGCCTTCAGCATATCGGCCGTCATTGGGAGTCGATTTTGAGGTTTAATCGAAGCATCAAATCAGCGTCAAATTGAAAACCAATCGAATTGTGATGAGCGGCTCTGAGCAGAAGAATGTTGCTGCGATGGAATCTGTCAATCAGTGTTTTTTGTAAGGCCTGGATTTTCCCGTTAATCCTGATTTGGTTTTTGAGGATTTGGACTTGCTTCCATCAAATTTTGGGGTGGTGTCATTATTGGCCGGACACCCTACTTTCCTGCTACATGCAGGGCTGGAAAGGGCGAAAAGCCCCGCTAAAAGCAACATAATCCAGTATTTATACATTGATTTTTCCTGTTTTTAGTAAAAAACGAAGATACAACACAAAAATTGTATCTTATTGAGCCTTAGACACTTTGCCCACTTATATATAGCAGAAATCTTCATATGGCTTATGTTTCGGGCATTTTAGCCGGTCAAATACTTGCTAATTTGACTAGATGAGCCTATTTTTGCAGTGTAAAATTCATTTAAACTTAAACACTAATAAAATGAACAAAGGCGAATTAATCGACAGCATTGCATCTCAATCAGGAATGACAAAAGCTGATTCTGCACGTGCATTAGACGCGACTTTAGATGCTGTAACTGGTACACTCATGAGAGGTGATAAAGTTACACTTCCTGGTTTCGGAACTTTTTCAGTTTCAAAAAGAGCTGCGAGAACTGGTCGAAATCCACAAACTGGAGAAACGATCAAAATCAAAGCAAGAACAGTTGCCAAATTCAAAGCTGGCAAGAATCTTTCTGATGCTGTAAACTAGAGCTGCTCAACGAGCAAAAAAAAAGAAGGCAATCTGAGTTTCTTAGGTTGCCTTTTTTATTTTTGTGCATGCAATCAAATCCCTCTATTCAAAAGCTTGAAGAAATAGCTACACAAATCAGACGCGATATCATTCGCATGGTGCATCGTGCAAGCTCCGGTCACCCCGGAGCATCACTAGGATGTGCCGATTTTTTTACAATCATGTATTTTCATTTGTTAAGACATGATCCTTCATTCAATATGGATGGTCACAATGAGGATGTCTTTTTATTGTCAAATGGCCACATATCTCCTCTCTGGTATTCAACCCTCGCGAGAAGAGGGTATTTTCCGGTAAGCGAATTGGCCACCTTTCGGGAAATTAATACCCGCCTACAGGGCCATCCCGCAACGCATGAGCATTTACCAGGTATTCGCGTAGCATCGGGATCCTTAGGTCAAGGTGTCTCCGTTGCTATAGGCATGGCACTTGGCAAGCGGATGAAACAAGATGATCATCTGGTCTATGTCTTGACCGGTGATGGAGAACTGCAGGAAGGACAGATATGGGAAGCCCTCATGTCGGCACCACACTATAAGCTTGATAATTTGATTTTAACAGTCGATTGGAATGGTCAACAGATTGATGGACCCAACAACAAAGTCATGGCCCTCGGGGATTTACGCGCCAAATTTGAGGCATTTGGTTGGGATGTTCTCGAAATGAACGGCAATGACATGAATGACTTACTCGACAAATTGGTTTTAGCCAAATCCAGAACAGGAAATGGCAAGCCGATCGCCATTCTAATGAAGACAGACATGGGGAAAGGAGTAGACTTCATGGAAGGCACGCACGCATGGCATGGCAAGGCACCAAATGATGAACAAGCGGCCAGGGCATTGGAACAATTAACTGAAACACTGGGAGACTATTAATACTATGCAATCAATACAAGATATTACATACAAAGAAAAGAAAGCGACGCGAGATGGTTTCGGAGCAGGATTGCTTGAAGTTGGTCGTTCAAACCCCGATGTGGTGGCGCTTTGCGCGGATCTGGTTGGCTCCTTGAAAATGGATAAATTCATCGAGGAATTCCCGGATCGATTTTTTCAGGTAGGAATAGCGGAAGCGAATATGATGGGCATTGCTGCCGGGCTGGCAATTTCCGGAAAAGTACCCTATACAGGAACGTTTGCGAATTTTTCGACGGGTCGGGTCTATGATCAAATAAGACAATCCATTGCCTATTCATCAAAAAATGTAAAAATTTGCGCGAGTCATGCGGGATTAACGCTGGGCGAAGATGGTGCTACACACCAAATTTTAGAAGACATCGGTCTTATGCGTATGTTGCCGGGAATGACCGTCATAAACCCATGCGACTACAATCAAACCAGGGAAGCGACCAAAGCTATTGCAGACATTGAAGGACCGGTTTATCTGCGTTTCGGCAGACCGGGTTGGCCAGTATTTTATCCTGAAGATGAAAAATTTGAAATCGGAAAAGCCTGGAAAATTGCCGATGGTTCTGATGTGACTATCGTAGCCACCGGACACTTGGTTTGGCTTGCTGTGGAGGCAGCCAAAGAACTCGACAAAAAAGGAGTTTCAGTTGACCTTCTGAATATACATACGATTAAACCGCTGGATCAAAAAGCCATATTAGAATCAGTTCATAAAACAGGATGTATTGTCTCAGCAGAAGAGCACAATAAATATGGTGGAATGGGTTCAGCTGTGGCAGAATTTTTAATGACCCATCAACCAGTACCCATGGAAATGGTGGCTGTCCAGGACTCATTTGGCGAAAGTGGAAAACCTGCCCAATTATTAGAAAAATATGGATTGTCCAGTAATAATATTGTTGAGGCAGTCACACGTGTCCTTCATCGAAAAAAATAAAACTAAATCTACATCCAAGGATTGAAATCGACCATTGGGTTATAACATCACAGTTGAATAACCCGGAATTTAATAAATAGACAAAAATGAAATTTGAAACTAAAACAATACATGCCGGAGTACACCCGGATGAACTAACCGGAGCCGTCATGACTCCCATTTATCAGACATCCACATATGTCCAGGCGGGCCCCGGTGATCATAAAGGGTATGAATATGCGAGGGGGAATAATTTGACACGCGACGTTTTGCAAAATAATCTCGCAGCTCTTGAAAATGGTCTTGGAGCTGTATGCTTTGCAAGTGGGTTGGCCGCTATGGACGCCATTATTAAATTATTCAGATCGGGTGATGAAATTATTGCCTCTTCAGATTTATATGGAGGAAGCTATCGACAATTGCGTGCTATTTATAGCGATTTTGGTATTGATTCCCATTTTATAAATCTCGTTAATCCTGAGGTTTTGATCGATGCAATAACAGAAAAAACAAAGCTCATATGGATTGAAACACCGAGTAACCCGTTGTTGCAAATTTTGGATATTGCGCGCATCTGTGAAATTGCGCACAGTAAAGGTGTAAAAGTATGTGTTGACAATACATTTGCTTCTCCCTTTTTACAACAGCCATTGGCCCATGGTGCCGATATTATTATGCACTCTGCAACGAAATACCTCGGGGGTCATTCCGATGTGATCCATGGATGCGTGGTTTGTAAACATGAAGAAGATCTGGATAAAATTAGATTCATAGCCAATGCATCCGGTGCTGTTCCGGGGCCTATGGATTGTTTTTTGATTTTACGTGGAATAAAGACTTTACATATTCGTATGGATCGCGCTTGTGATAACGCCGAAGAAATTGTTAGATTTTTACAATCTCATCCGAAAGTTGGAAAGGTCTTTTATCCTGGATTGCCTGATCATCCGGGGCATGATATTGCTGCACGCGAAATGCGTCGATTTGGAGCCATTGTGTCATTTGAACTGGCTTCGGATTCGATGGATGACGTTCATACACTATTAAAAAATACGAATATTTTTCTATTAGCTGAATCATTGGGAGGTGTAGAATCACTCATGACACATCCCAGCTCAATGACACACGGATCAATTCCACGTGAAGAACGAATGAAGGCAGGACTCAAGGATGGACTTGTCCGATTGTCAGTTGGTATTGAACATATTGATGACCTCATTCAGGATTTGATTCAAGCACTTGATCATGTGTAAATGTGCTTTTTAATTCTTAATTAAGTTGGCCAAACAAAAACCACATCGAAAAAGGAGTATTCCAAATTGGGCAGACGATGATAAACCCAGGGAAAAATTATTATCACTTGGAAGTCCTTATTTGTCAGATGCGGAATTATTAGCGATTATTCTAAGATCAGGTGCGCGGGATAAAAGTGCAGTCGCTTTAGCCCGGGATATGCTGGCTATCCACGACAATAGTCTCATGCGCCTGGAAGAATCGGATATCCGTGATTTAATGCAATTCAATGGTATCGGCGAGGCAAAAGCTGTGGCTATTAAGGCCGCATTGGAATTGGGACGTCGAAGCCAGATGACAGAAGTGGAAAAGCAACCAATAATTAATTCCAGCAAATTGGCCTTTGAAGTTGTCTCTCGTGATTTAGGTATACAAAAACATGAAGAATGTTGGGCGTTGTATTTGAATCGGCGTAATCAACTGATTGCCAAAGAACGATTAAGTTCCGGAGGTGTTTCGGGTACTGTGGTTGATGTCCGTATCATTCTGAAGAAGGCCATAGAAAAACTGGCTTCAGGGGTAATTTTATGCCATAATCACCCTTCTGGAAATTTACAAGCCAGCAAGGCAGATCGGGCCATTACATCAAAACTTTTAGAGGCATGTCGATACCTTGATTTAAAACTTATTGATCATCTTATCGTTACGAGGTCAGGTTATTTTAGTTTTGCTGACGAAGGCGAACTTATATGAGCAAGAAGAAAAACTTAGACTGGCAGATTTTAAAGCGCATTATACGACTGGCTACGCCGTATAAAATGCTTTTTGTCGGTACTTTTTTACTTGCTGTTGTGTTGGCGCCGGTTAGTATTGTGCGTCCGGTTTTAATCAATCGAATGGTTGATGACTATATTTTGTTGGATGACCTGCAAGGTTTGCAAATGATGGCTTTAATACTTGCTGGTGTACTCCTAGTTGAAGCCTCCTTACGCTATGTCTTCATTTATAATTCAAATTTACTGGGTCAGTCGGTCGTGAAAGATTTACGTGTGCGGGTATTTCGCCACATTCTGGGATTACAGCCATCATTTTTTGATAAGACTCCAATCGGATTATCTACGACCCGAACAATAAATGATATTGAAACCATTAATAGTGTGTTCTCGCAAGGTCTAATTACCATTTTAGCGGATTTGTTAGGGATTTTTGCAGTACTCACGGTTATGTTGTTGACATCATGGAAGTTGACCCTGGTATGTCTTATTGCATTGCCGTTCATGATTTGGGGAAGTTATGTTTTTAAAGAAAAGGTAAAGGCGGCTTTTCACATTGTTCGTACGAAAATTTCGGATATGAACTCCTTTCTCCAGGAGCGCATAAGTGGAATGAAAGTTGTGCAGATATTTAATGCAGAGGAACAAGAAATATCAAAATTCAAAAGTATTAATGAAGATTATACACGAGCAAATCTTCGTACTGTTTTTTATTACGCTTTGTTTTTTCCATTTGTCGAACTTATATCGGCCGTTTCGATTGGATTGATGGTATGGTACGGAGCCAAAGGTGTGATGGATTTGCACATCAGCCCGGGTGTTTTGGTTGTATTTCCTATTTACATCAATATGCTCTATCGCCCTGTACGAATGATTGCAGACCGCTTCAATACTCTGCAAATGGGTATGGTAGCCGGAGAACGTGTTTTTGCTGTCGTCGATAATTTCGATCTCATTCAAAACTCCGGTAGTTTTAATCCGGAAAAAATTACTGGTGATGTCGTATTTAAAGATGTCGATTTTTCATATACACCGGGGCATCCAATTCTACGAAAAGTCAATTTTCATTTACGCTCCGGACAGACCATGGCCATTGTTGGTAGTACTGGATCAGGGAAGACAACAATAATTAATTTATTGAATCGATTTTATGAAATCGAGGGTGGGAGTATTCTTATTGATAATGTCGATATACGATCCTATGAATTATCTGCATTAAGAAGTCGATTGGCTATGGTCCTGCAGGATGTTTTTTTATTTACCGGACCATTGATGGATAACATCACATTGAAACATCCCGATATTTCAAAAGAACAAGTTTTAGCCGCATCGAGGATGATCGGGGCGCATCGGTTTTTTATTGATTTACCAGATGGCTATAATTATATAGTTACAGAGAGAGGATCCAATTTGTCTATGGGCCAACGTCAACTGATTTCATTTGTACGCGCGCTGGTATTTAATCCGGATATTCTAATATTGGACGAAGCGACTTCCTCTATTGATTCAGAGACAGAAGCCGTTATCCAGGCTGCCATTTTGCGACTCACAGAAAAACGCTCATCATTTATTATTGCGCACAGATTATCTACCATACGTCATGCGGATCAGGTAATTGTGATGGCCGGCGGTAAAATCGTAGAGCAGGGGAATCCGGATGATCTACTTCAAATCGAAGGGGGTCATTATCGCGAACTCTACGAAAAGCAACTGATCCAGGAGGAAACCGGTGTATAGAGCCTTCAAACAAGGATTTATTGAATTTTACAATTTCTTTCATCTATAAGATTGTCTGAAACATATTTCTCAGGTCGTTTAGTCCAATTGAAAATGAGTTAAAAAAGAGCTAACTTGTAGAATGGCTCAGCGCACCTTTCATGACTGCTTCTGAAATATTTGGCAATATTAATTGTAAATGAAATGAAGTGCTTTTAGATTGGTTTTTATAGGGTTATTCGATCCATAAATATCGATTCGTATTTATAAGTGCAGCTGAATTGACCGAATTTATATTGGTAGCTACAACTATGAAACCAAATCTTGATCGATATTGCTATGATTTACCTACCCATCCAGTCGTTGAGAACAAAATATTAATTACCGGAGCCACGGGATTTATTGGTGGAGAACTTATTCCGGAACTGGTAGCCAGAGGATATAGTGTTAGAGCATTAGTCCGTACGCACTTGCCTGAATTCAAAGAGCGATGGCCATCAGTTGAAATTGTGGTTGGAGATGTACTCAATTATTCCTTGTTGGAAAAAGCATTCAAAGGAATTCATGTTGCATATTATTTGGTCCACTCTTTACACATGAATGAGCAATTCATCGAAATAGATAGCCTGGGGGCGGAAAATTTTCGAAGAGCAGCAGAACACAATAAATTGAAACGAATCATTTACCTGGGTAGTTTAGGGGATCCATGGGTGACGTTATCCGATCACCTCAAAAGCAGACTTCAGGTCGCTGCGGATTTAAAAAAAGGAAAAACGCCCGTAACATTTCTTCGCGCAGCAGTCATCATAGGATCGGGAAGTGCATCCTATAAAATGATAAATCATCTTGTCCGGAATTGTCCACTTTTTTTATTGCCCAAGTGGGCGGCTTCAATGTGTCAACCCATCGCTATCCGTGACGTAGTAAAATATTTGGTAGGAAGCCTCGAGCAAGAGGGAACCACGGGCAATACGTATGACATTGGTGGGCCTGATATCCTCTCTTATCTCATGATGCTCAAAATACAGGCAGAAGTATTGAAAAAGCGGCGGTTGTTTATTAAAACCGGATTTTCCAATATGAACTTGTATGCCGGGATTACTGCAGCCCTGACCCCAATACGGCTTGAATTGGTCAGAGTATTGATGGAAAGCTGTATTAATAATGTCACTTGTCATCATGGAAATATTAAATTATTGATACCATTTCAAACAATCTCTTATAAGGAAGCCCTCGAAAGAGCGTCTACCAGAGATTCTCAGGAAATGATCTTTAAAGCGAGGCAAGCATTAAAAATCCAGCAAAAGGGCAAGGAAAATCTATCGTTAATATTATCACCGCCAAAAAGAAGCACTGGAATTATTTCTGATATTCGATATTTCCTGTTACACAAACCAGAAGTTCCTACGTTGATAAAATTTAATTCAATTCCTGAAAGAGAAAACTATACTTACCGCATACTTCAGCGTTTGAGCGTTGAAGTATCGTCATTTAAAATATTGAACGTACACAAAATTGGCGTTAATGCACCGGCTAAATACATTTTTGAAGAATTATTAAAATGGAACGGTGATTCTACATGTTGGCCAAACTACATAGCTAAAGTGGTCAGCAAGAATAATAAATTGGAAAATCTTTTTATTTATTTATTTGGATGGACGAAATTTCCGAACTGGATAAAAAATAGTGTAATAGGACGAAGCTTTATCCCATTGTTTATGTTAAATTCCATTTCATTTAAAAAAATACCCGATCCGTCGGATCCTGATAATGCGCGTTATTTATTGTTTAGTAGCAGTGGGGGTTACCCTATCGGAATTTTTTCGATGTATGTCCGTTCTTCTATACCAAGAGAAAATGAAGAGGAACTTTCTCAGATGTTTTTAATTGTAGGATTTAATTTCTATGGCAAGAAAAATTGGCCAAGGTTGAATTTCATTAATAGAATATGGGAGTCTATTCATGACCGCGTAACATCAAATGTATTGGACAGATTTAAACAATTGTGTGAGTGGCGATTTGAAAAATTGAAAAGTGGCTAGCGTTCATTGTGGTTATGCTATGTTATTATGGATTTCCGTCCGTTCTGATGTGGATTAATTCCTTATGAAGAACTAGTGCTGAATTTGCGAATATGCATTCAAATTTGGTGATATACCTGACATCTAATAGAATGAATAATAGGCCAGGCGTTGATCTTCCCTTTGCTCTAAGTTTGTGCTCAGACGTGTTATTTGCCGAATTAATCCGTTTTAAAAGGATCTTAATCTTTCACATTGACGACGGTTGAATTCTGTAATAGTGCCAACAGAACTCAGATGGAGGCAGTGACTATAATCACCTTAAGCACTGACCTTCCTCACATTTTATGACTTGCTAAGGTCGGATTATTGTATTAGTGGCTTTCTCTACTTGAGCAAGGCCTGTATGAATGTGAATTTTTGGCTGTAATCAGGGATGTGCCTGCTGAATTTGCATTACACAGTACGATGTGCAAATAGTTTGTAGGAGCCTGTTAAATTTTATCATAAGATATGAGTAATACAAATCAATCAGAGAATGTGGTGTCAGAGACACTTTCGAAAGCTGTAACCATAGAAGAACATATCGTTGAGATTGTTAGTGATTCCGGTGAAGGAGCCCAAAAATGTGGTCAGAGTTTTGCTGCTATTTCGGCTAAAATGGGTAATGGTGTCTGGACTGTCGAAATTATTCCAGCTGAAATTCAACCACCGGCAAGGGGAAGAGCGGGTGCTTCAGGAATCCGTATAAGGGTTGGTTCGAAGAAGATAACGAACATGGGAAATGAGGCTGATTTGATCGTTGCCTTGAATGAGCAGGTACCTTATGGTCGAATAGATCAAAAGGGGTATCGGGTCGGTACCACATTACTACTTGAAAACAAATGGGCAACAGATGAATCCGAAGATATCAGAGCCAAGTATGCAGAAGCTTTGATTTATTTTGCAGAGCAGGGATACAATGTGATTGAAATTCCGATGGAGGTTGAATGTCTGAAGATCGTGGGTAATGCCAGGAAAGGAAAGAATATGTGGGTATTGGGCATGTTAAGCAGCATCTATTCACGGGACCTTAAGAAAGCAGAAAAGCAGATAAAAAATATTTTTAAGAAAAAATCTGAAACTGTTATCAACTCCAATATTGCCTTGCTTCATTCGGGATTCAATTGGGCGGAACAAAACCTGGATTTCAAATATAAAATACCGGCAATGGTTTCGGATGAGGAAAGCTTGGTGATGAATGGGAATGAGGCAATTGCACTTGGTGTTGTGGCTTCCGGCATGGAAGTATGTTCTATGTATCCGATCACTCCAGCGACTTCAGCTTCCCATTTATTGTCAGAAATTTTACGAAATGCAGGGGGTGTTGTACACCAGGCCGAGGATGAAATAGCAGCCATTGGATTTGCTATTGGATGTTCATACGCTGGTAAGACAGCTGTTACCATTACTTCCGGTCCCGGAATGGCATTAAAAACAGAGTTTTTAGGTCTTGCCACCATGGCGGAAATTCCATTGGTGGTCATCGATGTACAACGTGGAGGACCTTCGACCGGACTTCCTACTAAAGTGGAACAGGGGGATTTGCTTGCTGTACTTTATGGCCAACCGGGGGCCGTGCCAAAAATTGTAATTGCGGCAGCCACAATTGAAGAATGTTTCCACTTTGTCATATTAGCACGCAAATTAGCTGAGTCATTCAGAACTCCCGTTTACTTGCTGACGGATGCAAATTTGGCCACTGGCCAGCAACCATTTCCTCGACCTAAAATTAAAAAGGACTGGTTTGCACCTCCAATCGATCAAAGTCCGTGGAAAGCAGATGTCAAACCTTTTCAATGGGATGAACGCACCGGTCTGAGCAAGCGATCTGTTCCCGGACAGCCCGGAGGACAATATACTGTCACGGGACTGGCGCATGACAGTTATGGTAGCGTGTCGTATAACCCCGATGAAAATCAGGAAGGATCCGAAATGCGGAGCAGGAAATTTGCTTCATTTCAAAAGACATTAAATCCACCGATCATCAATGGCGATGATCAAGGAGAACTACTTATTGTCGGCTGGGGATCTACGCTTGGTGCAATAGATGAGGCTGTGGCGATTGCACGGCAACAAGGAATAAAAGTTTCCTCTATTCACCTTCGTTTTATGAGCCCATTCCAACCGGGATTAAAAGATATCTTTGAAAAATTCGAAAACGTCATGACGGTTGAAATTAATTATAGTGACAAAATTAGTAACCCTCAATACACAGGATCAAGTAGACGATATTCTCAATTAGCATGGGTACTAAGGGCCAGGACATTGGTTGATGTGGATTGTTATTCAAACGTCGAAGGGCAACCGTTATCACCAAATAGAATTGTAGCGGCAATAAAAAATAAATTAAACATTCCAGTTCAATAAATAATAAAATACCAGAACATGTATGGATTAAAATCAGATTTGGCGTGTGATCTTCCTTCTAAGCATTATTCGGAAGAAGATTATTCAAAAGGGGTGGCACGATGGTGCCCGGGATGTGGAGACCATGCCGTTTTAAATAACACGCAAAAATTGCTGAAAGAGAAACAATTGGATCCGGCAAAAACTGTATTTGTTTCCGGAATTGGTTGTTCTTCGCGCTTCCCGCATTATATGAATACCTATGGATTTCATGGCTTACATGGCCGGGCATTTCCGGTAGCGTGCGGCGTAAAATTCAGACGGCCGGACCTGGATGTATTCGTAATAACCGGGGATGGCGATTGTTGTTCGATCGGTGCAGGAGCGTGGATTCATGCGATTCGGTACAATATGGACTTGACGGTATTATTATTGAACAATGAAATCTATGGGTTGACCAAAAAACAGATTTCACCAACCTCCCGAATTGGTACTGTGTCGAATACCACGCCTGAAGGATCCACTATTCCACCGATTAATCCTATACAAACCACGCTTGGTGTGGCGAATGCTTCATTTGTTGCACAAACAGCAGATTGGAATCCGGGACATATGTACGAAACAATAAAGGCAGGATATGAGCACAAAGGATTTTCCTTTATTCATATTATTCAACGATGTCCTATTTTCCAAATGTCATTGGGTAAAGAAATGGCAACAAATAAAGATGCTATGTATTACTTGAATCATGAGAATGGAATCGTGCTTAGTGAAGAAGTAGCGGGAACATTTAAAAATCAATTAAATCATGATCCGAGTGATTTGAACGGTGCCAGGTTGCTGGCGATGGACGCTGAGAAAATATATATGGGCCTGTTTTATCAGGATAAAAATGCTCCACGATATGATTTATATGGTGCTGCTAATCTTGGAACGACAGTAGAACAGAAAGAAGCGGTATTGAATGCAGAATTTGACAAACACGCAATATAATCTTAGATCAATTCGATTTGAAAAAATTAATTTACATAGCTACTTTGCCTCATGCCTAGAAAAAATAAAAACACCTTCAGTCACTTTTTTAAAGAAGATGCTGAAATTGTTCAGGACGTTTTAGGTGCCGGATCCCAAGATTCGATGCAAGATACAGTGGGCTTAGAAGCAAAAAATAAGCTGCCATTTATAAAGCTTTCTGAAACAGCTTCAGAAGACAAGTCCAAGAATGAGTGGAGAAAAATGAGGTCTTTCTTCAGAGATGGCGGCAAGGATGCGAGTTTGCCTGAGACGCTTTGGCCAATTGGAATGTCTCCACAACAAACGGAAAATATAATAGCCGACAATTTTCCGCTTTGGGTAGCCGATGAGAATTTTAGTGGAGAAGGAACCGCTTGTTTGCCGTTAAAAGATTTGATTAACGAAGCTCTAAAGTCGTCCATTGGTGGTGGAGATCAGAATGCCTCCATTATTAAAACAAATATTGATCGTATTCTCTATATAGCAAACTACCATTTGAAGGATAATAATTCGCAATTATTTGCACCTTCAATGAATCGCATACTGGAAGAGCTGGAAGAACAGCTTAATGTTTCCGGTGAAGACAAAAAGGAATTCGAGCGAGGTTTAAACCACTTAAAATCAAGTTTACCAAGTTCGGGAAATCTACTTTCTTATTCCGTTAATACTCCCTTTTATCTCCTGGAAGCGGCCATGCTTGCGAATCAAGTCCCCGTGAGAAATGGGATAAAGCAAGAAATTCACGAAATAAAAAACAATCTCAATGATTTATTGAGAGTAGAACAAGATAAAAGTGGTAAAAATGAAGATGCAGGTGATTTAGAAGATTCATATTCATTCATAGATTCCATTGTGAAATTTGATGAAGTATCTTCAATCCTTCCTGATTCGGGTTCGGAAATGATGGGGGAAGAACGTGTTGCACGAATGAAACGCGTATTGAGTGATTTGGATGAGGCTGTTGATTTACTAGACCATCATGCATTTTTATTTATTGATGAACTTGTATTTAAGAATAAGAACATCGACTGGAGTGACATGTTTGGGAAAGCCGAAGTGAGTATACTTAAAACAGGGGAATCTTGTGACTCGCTACAGGTACTATTCGATGCTCAAATGGCCGGTTATACAAAACTTTTTGTAGCCAAAAAAATTGGAGAATTGGAATTGGAGGATAAGTATCAGCCGGAAGTTCATGACGCGTATTTCAGACATTTTAACTGGAAGAATTTATCCAAAGAGGAATTGAATGGGTGCCCTTATTTTATTCTACTGGTAGATGATGCTCGATTCTTTGAATCAGAATTTAGTCGCGTTGCCCGTCTGTTGACAGATAATTATCCAATTAAAATTGTAGCTATAAAACAACAGGCATTTAGTGTAGATAAAGCGGGCGGGTCAGAGATGACTGAAAAGAGATTGCATGCGCAGGCTGAATTGGGCGGGTTGATGTTGTCCCATAAGAATATTTATGTTTGTCAATCAACTTCAATTACTCCGGATAATCTGATCCAAGGGTTTATGTACGGATTGTCCGCGTATGCTCCTGCTTTTTTTCGTGTTTTAAATATTGATGATAATGAAAAGTCATTAGCGTGGACAAGTGCTTCGATAGAAGGTCGTGATTTTCCGGGCTTCACATTTAAAGGCTTATTAGGAACGCCTTGGGGAAGCAGATTTCAGGTCGAAAATAATCCCCAGGTAAATCGGACCTGGCCTGTACATGAAATTAAATTTGTTGATGAAAAGGGAAATGAAAGCCTGCTAAACATGCCGTTTACATTTGCCGATCTTGCCGTTCTAAATTCAACTTATCACCGATATTATTATCCTGTAAGTTCATCTTATTGGACAGAGGATCTTGTTCCGCTCACAACTTATATGCGCAATGTGGCTGCCAATAATATTACTAAGCTGCCTTTTATCTGGATGCTGGACGAGGATAATGAAATGCACAAGGTGGTTGTTTCCTGGCATATGGTGATTGCGACTCAAGAGCGCCTTGATTTTTGGCGATTTTTACAAGAAAACAGCGGGATAAATAATTATCATGTAGTCCGGGCAATCGACCAGACTAAACGAGAAATGCAAGAGGTCTATGATATTGAATTGGAACAAATTAATAAATCTCATAAACTTGAAATCCGGAAAATAAGAGAAGAGGAAGCGGGAAACGTAATGGAGAATTTGACATCTGCATTATTGGATCTGGATATTTCTAATCTGGAGACAAACCGGGTTTCTGCACCAATACCAATAACTGAAGCACCGAAGATTTCTTCGATGCCGGAGCAATACACAAATGAAGTTCCTGAAAAAATTGAAGATGAAATATTGTCATTGGATCCATATATCGATACACCGCTTTGCACAACATGCGATGAATGTACGGGGCTCAACAATGTGATGTTTAAATACAATTCCGATAAGATGGCATTTATTGCAGATGCACACGGTGGAACATTTAAAGAATTGGTGGAAGCAGCGGAATTATGTCCCGTTGGAATTATTCATCCTGGGACACCTCTAAATCCAAATGAAGACGATCTCGAAAATTTAGTTCAGCGGGCAGAAAAATTTAATTAGACATGATGAGCCCGTTTATTATACCCCTCATTATTCTAACAGACTTAGGGCTATTATTTGGAATAGTCTTGTTCATGGCATTTAAGCGATTCAACGTGTACGAAGATCGGCGAATTGATGTCGTCGAAGAATTTTTGCCAAGCAGGGATTGTGGTGCCTGTGGAGAATGTGTTTAATAAAGAAGAGTATTATCAATAAAAATCGCTGTTATGCAAGAAATAATTAAAAAGTTGGCATGCAGAATTGGAGAAGGTTTCCAATCTTCTACAGTTATTGATACAGAAAGAAAATTAAATGCCTTTCACAGAACAATATCATTTCGAGAATCTTCAGACTTATCTTTCGTCATTGGATTGACATCATCCGGTATCAGGTGTTCCGCCTGCATTAAAGGTGAAGAATTAATAGGTAATTACAATCAGATGCTGGAGGCTTCCCGGCGGCATTTACCACTGGTCATCAATACGTCTGCTCGATTAGTCAGCGAATCGAAATATGCAAGTATTAATAATTACAACAACATTAATGCCATACAACAAACCGGCTGTTTTCAACTAATAGCCACCTCTCCACAAGAGGAAATTTATATAACGCTTGTCGCACGGAGAATAGCTGAGCTCGCATTGATACCGGGGATGGTAATTGCTGATTACAACGCGTTTGATGAGGATTTGGAATTTCCTTCTGATGACAAAATAATAGAATATTTAGGGGATCCTGACGATCAGATTGATAGTCCGACTCCGGCACAGGAAATGATCTTTGGCAGGACACGCAAGAGGGTACCAAATTTGTTCAGTTTTGACACGCCTGTCATGCTAGGTGCTAAAAAGGATGCGAAAGATATCGCCTACGAAGAAGCTGCGAATCGAAAGTATTTTTATGACCACCTTGAGACTTTAATCGAAAAGGCACTCACTGAATTTAAAGAAGTATTTAAAACGGACTTCAATACGATCATTTCCAAGGGTAAGCCATCAAATTTTGCACTTGTTACCTCCGGTGGACAACTAAGTGATTTGTATGATAAATTATATAATTCAAAAAGAAAGATTCAACTGGTTCAAATCAACCAATTAAATCCTTTTCCTTATCAAGCGGTCACGGATCTTTTATCGAGAAAAAAAGCGATAATGATTCTGGAGAATACTTCAGTTGGGGCTGATTATTCTCCATTCTATAATCATATTCTTCATTCAATTCATGGGTGGGATACCAAGGTCTATTCTGCGAAATATTCCACGGAGGTCGACATGGCCTCTTTGGAGTTGGCGGTCGAACATATGGAATCGAATAACGAAAAGAGATATATATATGTCGGGATACCGTTTACTAAAAAATCAAGTGCATATCCCAAACATAAAATATTATTGCAGGAAATTGAAAGGCAGTATCCGAATATTGCTCAGGCCTCCATTCAATCCAATATAAAGCCAAAATCTACATCAGCAATTATTGAGGATGAGATACCTAAGGCGATCATAATGCACCGCGATCATGGGCCGCATTATTCACGTTTAGCCAGGTTTCATGATGACACAGCTTTCTTTTATCAACATGATGAACAACAGGAAGTTGTCGCCGATCCTTTTGCTGCTTTCCCGGTTATTCCGGGATCCAGCGCAAGCTTTTTCAATCAATCCACAAAAAGAGAAATGATTCCGGTATTCGATGCCTCAAGCTGCACCGGTTGTGGAGATTGCTTCGTGCTGTGCCCGCATTCAGCTTTACCTCCCATAGCTATTGGCATAGAGGAATTGATGAAATCAGGTGCAACCATCGCTTCACAGAAGGGAGAACCAATAATTAAACTGACCCCGCTATTCAAGCATTTAGCAAAATTTACAGAAAAGATAATCAATGAAAACGGTAACACCACGTTGAAGGATATGCTACCGGAAGCGTTCAGTCGGTTGGTTAAACAATTGAAATTGGAAGATGAAAAATTGGTCGTCATTCAAAAAGAATTCGATCGGGTTTTAAGTGAATTGCTTGTGTTTCGACCTGCTATTACCGAACATTTTTACACCGGACCTTCATTAATTGAGCCGGGTAGTGGTGAATTGTTTTCATTAGTTGTAGACCCCATGTCTTGCACGGGCTGTTCGCTTTGTGCTGAAGTGTGCGAAGAGGATGCATTAACAATGGAGGCTGTCACTCCACAACATCAATCTGGAATAGTATCGCAATTCAAATTGTGGGAGCAATTACCGGATACCTCAGGAAATACGATTATTCGACTTCACAATGATCAGGACTATTCTTCGCTGGCTGCTATTCAACTGAGTAGGAACTATTATATGAGTATGACGGGAGCCGGTCATTCAGAAACAAAGGGTTCGAATAAAACAATGCTCCGCATTATTTCAACGGCTTGTGAGGCAGTCATGCAACCCAAAATTCTCCTTCAATTAAAGCGGATAGAGGAATTGATTAATGTGCTTACAGATAATATATATAAACAATTAAGGGGTGCACTACCGGATCGGGATTTAGACAGTTTGTCAAAATTATTGAAACATGCCGAAAGTAAAAAGATGCATATTCAGGATGTTGTTAGTAAAATGGCTGATGAAGAGCAAGGAAAATTCGTTGATTCTGAAGACCTGGTCCGTAAAATTTCCCTTGTCGAAAATCTAAAGGACCTAAAATGGCTCTTAACAGAAGGACCTAATGGAGTAGGCCGCTCGCGCTATGGCCTTTTACTTTCGGGTTCCGACATGCTGGCATGGGCGCAGGAATTTCCTGTTAATAATTTCACAAGTCCTTGTATTATTCATGCCAATGGATCAGTTCCGGACCAATTGGCGGGCATGTTTCATGGCCAATTACGCTACGTTCTTGATCACATTAAACTCATGCGTCGAGCCGAGTTAGAATCAAAAAACAAATACGACCCGACAGTGCATGATGATGAAATAGCGGAATTAGGTTGGGAGGATTTGACAGATCATGAGATGCATTTAGTTCCACCAGTTTGTCTCGTAGCGGAAAGAGAAGAAATGGATGATTCGAATTGGAATGGCTTAAGCAAGCTACTGGCAGAGGAGTACCCGTATAAAGTAATCTTGCTTGATCATAATACGTTTCCTGCTCGTGCATCGATAGCTGCTTATGCACAAATATATTCAAAGCTGATTAGTGCGATCACATTAAAGAATGCATTCGTTTTTCAAGGAGGATTGGGAAACCAGGAACATTTATTTGCGGGTTTAATGGATGGAATTGATCGATCATGTCCTGCAATTTTTAATTTACATGCTGCGCATTCAGAAATACACGACCAGGGTAATGTCGATTTTACTCCGCATGCTGCATTGGCTCTCAATAGCAGATCTTTCCCGGCGTTCCGTTATGATCCTACAGAAAAGAATGATTTCCTTTTAGGTGTAATTAATCTCGATGGCAATAAAGAAATACATGAGAATTGGGTCGAGGAAGAAATAAGTATACCGGAACAAAAATCTATTTCTTATAAAATCAGCTGGGCTGATTGGGCATTTACACAAAACGATTTGAAAAAACATTTTACGGCCATCGAATCTGCTGATGTCAATATGCCTGTATCGGAATATTTGGAGATGGGATTAAAAGAAAGGGAAAAGCATGAGCCCGTGATTATACGAATTGATCAACACGGTATAAAATACTATGGTGTGAGTGAAGAAATAATTCAAATGTGTGATGCTGTATTAACAAATTGGAATACGCTACGGGAATTGGCTGGACTCCGGACAGAATTTCCAACAAAATTGAGAAGTAAAATAGAAGCAGAATTAACTAAAAAATATCAGACAGAAGCTGCTGAATTAAAGAATAACTACGAACAACAATTCAAGACACAGCAAGCTGCACAAACTGAAATAGTACGACAACGGCTTAAGGAAAAATTATTGGCACTTTCAAAAATGGCACGAAAAAAAGCGCCACATGTCGACGAAAGTCAAATATCCAAATAAGACGCTAACTTTTAGTCACGGAATTCCCCCGAAGGAGTACAAGGAATTAAGTAGTCATTGTAAGATTCAACGCATGCCCTTCGTGGAGGAATATACCTTGCCTTTAGGGCAGCATATCGGATAACCAAGTTAGGTACTTGTGGTGAAGGGCATAAAGTAAATCGGGAGAAAAGATCGCGGAAGCAGTTGGATTTGTATCCGTCTCTTTACACTCACCAGTCTATGGAGTGGAAAGTGATATTGGGATATTTGACACACCCAAAAGAGATGTACTCCCGGGGGTTTGCCGGATTATTCAGTGCATACTAAATGAAATATACTCATATCATATTATTTTCTTGTGGCACTATGTGCAGGTTGGGTTGTCGTACAACTCCGTGAAAAAAAACGAAGACGAATAACCATTTTGATCATTTAAATTCGTCATGTGGTCATTGTACATGTGGTGGAATCGGTAATATTTGCGAAAAGGATCGCGTAGATATGGAAACCACCGCAGGTAATACCTGATTTGCAGAATTATCGTCCAGTGTGAATTTATCTGACTAGGTAAGTTAGTTTTAAAAAGGGTGTGTCTTTGTCTTATCTTATATACCCTACCAAATACAGAATATCCTCTTGCACAAAATATATTAAAATATTTATGCTTTTTGGCAAAATAATATCATGAAAATGATTTTAGTCATCTGTTATGATGATGCTAATCACTACATTGAAAATATTGATTGAATACATTTAATGACGAAGTAATGACGTTGAATCGGATGGCTTTCTTAGTTGATCTGGGTTCTTTTATGAGAATCGAGTTCAATTGAAATGTTCGCTTTAAATCGTACATCATATCTATGTTCCGGCACTCTTCAAAATGATCGTCATTGACATGATCTGGTAGTCTTGTAAGTTTATTTACAGAAGACCACTTATAAAACATAACTAGTGGCAATAACATAGTTCAAATGAAAAAAGGAAAAAAAGAACAGTCGAGAAGGGATTTCTTTTTAAAGAGCGTACCGGTAGCTCTTGGTGCAATCGGCATGGGTGGGTCGCTACTAGGCTCATGTGATTCAACTATAGAAGATGAAAAAGTCTCGCTCTTAACTCCGGAAGGCAAGTTGGTGCAAGTAGATAAATCTGCAATGACTCCGGCCGCTCCGATGGAAGCACGCCTAGGTATACCCGGAAAACAATTTGTCATGGTCATCGATCTTGCAAGGTGTAAAAATGCAAGAAAGTGTGTTACCGACTGCCAAAAGATGCATGGTCTTCCATCCAAAGACGAGTGGATAAAGGTTTTCCTTATGCAGGATAGTGAAGACACCGCACCATATTGGTTCCCCAAACCATGTTTCCATTGTAATCAGCCGCCGTGTGTCAAAGTCTGCCCGGTAGGAGCAACCTATAAACGAACAGATGGAATTGTACTTGTGGACAATGAGCGATGTATCGGATGTAAATTTTGTATGACGGCTTGTCCTTATTCTTCGCGTGTTTTTCAATGGAAAGAGGTAGACGAAAATCCTGAGATGGAACATATGCACTATTCTCCTGAGACCAGCGTCCCTAGCCAGGTTGGAACGGTTGGCAAGTGTGATTTTTGCCCTGACATGGCTAGGTTGGGTAAACTTCCTGATTGCGTTACTGCATGCCCAAATGGTGTGATATTCTTCGGTGACAAGAATGAGGATATTGTTTCTAACGGTTCAGAATCATTTCGATTTAGTGAATTGATTCACGACCGCGCGGGATATCATTTTATGGCTGAATTGGGAACTGAACCAAATGTCTACTATTTACCCCCTGTGAATCGTTTATTTGATTATGAGAAAGGATATAAAAACCTCACGGAGGAACAACAAAAATTTTACGCAAAATCCATTGTGAAAAAGCATTAATCTATATATGATACTTGATTCAAAATCTACAAGAAAATTAAATTTATTTGCCGCGCAGATGGTAACTGTGAGTAAGCCCGGTAAGATTTTTCTTGCAGTGCTGATCTTCTTCATATTAGGGGGTGTCTATGCATTAATTGTTCAAATTATTGATGGACATGTGGTTACAGGTATGAGAGACAATGTCGTATGGGGAATTTACATCGCCAATTTTATTTTCTTCATAGGGATAAGCTATGCAGGAGCACTTATTTCCGGAATACTTCACCTGCTTCGAGTTAAGTGGCGTACGCCCATAATTCGCATCGCAGAAATTATTACAGTGATATCAACAATTATTGGCCCGACATATATCTTATTGTGTATGGGACGTTTGGACAGACTTCATCATTTGATCTTATACGGCAGAATTCAATCCCCTATTATCTGGGATGTTTTGGCAATCAGCACCTATTTAATTGGCAGTATCATATTTCTTTATTTGGCAGCCATTCGTGATTTGGCGGTCATGCGAGATTATCCGTTCAAGCAAAAATGGAGGACCAGATTTTACAGATTTTTTGCTGTTGATTTTAATGGAAACACAGAACAAAGTCGCTATTTAGATCGTGGCTTGGATATAATGTCAGCTATTATTATACCGCTGGCCGTGCTCGTTCACTCCGTTTTAGCGTGGATCTTTGGAATGACGCTTCGGCCGGGATGGCACAGTACTATATTTGCTCCTTATTTTGTTGTGGCTGCTGTTTTTTCAGGAACAGGTGTACTCATTATTGCGATGTGGGTTTTTAGAAAGTATTATCATCTTGAATCCTACATCACAAAAATTCATTTTAACTATCTCGGCATTATACTGATGATATTAGGGGCATTGTATGCTTATTTCACGTTTAGCGAATACTTGACAAGTTGGTATGGTTCTGAAACCTGGGAAATGGAAGTATTATTTAAACTTTTTGATCCTGAGGAATATTGGTGGTGGTTTTTCTTTGCAGCCATTCTTGGTGTACTCCTGCCCATAATAGTTATTCTTATACCTAAATTCAGAACTATTAATAGCATTACTGCAGTGTCTGTGGTAGCGGTACTAGCGCTTTGGGTAAAAAGATATCTTATCATTATTCCAACACTTGAAACGCCCATGTTGCCTTTACAGGACATGAGGCCTGAATACATACATTATCAGCCAACTCATATAGAATGGCTATTGACATTTGCCGGTGTCGCCATGTTTTGCTTTTTGTTTTACTTGTTTTCAAAATTTATCCCAATTCTTCCAGTAGTAGATGTGAAGGAGGGTAAAAATTATTCTGATCTTAGGAAAAATGTTGAGAAAAAAATATTAAAGAGAAAAGTGAAAGAATTAAAACTAAAAATGAATAAAGACGTTTGAAAAAATTGATTGAATGAACTGTCGATACTTTCATATTATTTTAATTGCGTTGATCTCAATCAGCTCGACTTGTAATGTGGATGCTCAAAGTGCTAAAAGAACAAAAACCATAATCCAGGTTGAATATTATAAAAGTCACACTAAAACTAAAAGTCTTGTAGCCACCTTAAAGATTAAAGAGGATCGATATGTGGGTTTTGCAGATGCTGAGATTGATTTGTACAATATTGGAGACACAGCAAAGTTATTCCTTGGTAAAGCCAAAACAAATACGGTTGGTGAAGCATATTTTGATTTAGCAAGCTACACTCATGTCTACCGGGATTCCTCAGATCTTATGGTTTTTGAGGTTGTATATGAAGGAAGTACTACGAATAAAGAAGCCAAAAGAGAGATCAAAGTAAAGGAGGTTGATTTAAAGATATCCTTTTACCAGGAAGATTTAATTAAATATATTGATCTCGAAGCGATGGAAGTTGACTTGGAAGGCGTCAATACTCCCATTCAGAATCAGGCAATTATGCTTTATATAAAAGGAACCTTTAGTTTATTGAAAATTGGACAGGAAACTACAAATGGAGACGGAAAAGTAATTGTCGAATTTCCGGTTGATATGCCGGGAGATACGGTGGGCGTGCTTACTATTGTAGCAAAAATTGAAGAGAGCGATTATTATGGTATCGTAGAAGCCAGGGGAGTGGTAAATTGGGGTCGGCCTGTTCCATTAAATGTTGAAAAACATCGTGGATTGGGTGATACAGACGCACCCTTATGGATGGTCTATACCTTGATTATCCTCTTGTCAGCGGTTTGGTTTCATTACTTCTATGTGATTTATCTGATCGTTAAGATCAAACTCTCAAGGAATGCTGTCTAAAGTCCGAACTCATCAATCACATAAAAAAGGTGAATAAATTATTTTATTCACCTTTTTTATTAATTCGTACTTTATTATGCTGAAATCATTATCTCATAATCATTATTTTCTGTTCACCGACCACCGCATCATTCAGCAATATCTGGCATAAATAAACGCCGGTCGAAAGTGAATTAATATCCACATGTGTATAACTGGATAATAAAGATAGTTGGAGGCTTGTCCGACCCAGCATATCTATTACTTTCATTTCATAAGGGTGAAACTCTTCTGTAAGTTTTATTCCTATTGACTGATTCGCGGGGTTCGGGTAGATAGAAAATGATACATCATTCAAATCCCGGGTATTTGACATCATTTCGACAGTAATGCCGAATGCGAGTCCTCCAAGATATGGACCATTAGGACAGGTGATAATGAACTCAAAATTATCAGGGTCGAGGTCTTCCCCGTCATTTACATAAGTCAGCAAATTATTGTCGATGTCATTTTGAGAAAATTCAGATCCAACAACTATTGGATTTCCATTCACAAACAATTGCCCGTTTGTAGGAAGTACCATGATGGTATAGTTCAAATCAGCACTAGAATCACTGCAATCCGCAGTCAAATGATCACTCCCGATGATAAGGGTGTCACCGATGTTTACCTTACCTGGTTCAAGTACGAGATTTGGTTGTTCTGTATTTGGTGTCGGACCACACAATTCCAGCGTCCATCTTTGCAATTCGCCCCTGGTTTGATTCACACTATCTTGAATTTCAAGGGTCCACGTTCCGGCTGCGGGGTTGCCATCGAAACGGGACAAATTATCAACGGGTTGGTAAAACAAGCCATTGACCGGTGGACAAGGAATAGAGGTAGCCAGACCTTCATCGTCAAGTCCAATGAAAAAATCGTTATCGTTACCACAGATGCGGTCGATTAAAACCGCCCGGTTTCCGGCCGGATCTATCAATGTGAATAGCAAGTGACCAACTCTTCGATGATCACCAATCAGTTCCACGACGTTGACATCTTCTACAATGAAATCCTGTGTCACATTCAATTCGGAAACTAAAGTACCAGGACTAGGTATTTGAACAGCCTCTGCTCCATTATTAAATTCAGAACATTCAGATAGCGTGGTCTGAAAGGTGCGTACGGCCGACCATTGACCATCTCCACACGATGCATCACTCGCTCTGACACGCCAAAAATAAATGGTGTTGTTATTGAGATTTGGTTCGGGATCAAAGGATCGACTTTCAATTCCTGATTCGGAATAAACAACGTTGGTGAAGTCAGCATTTAAGGCAATTTCAATGGTATAAGAATCAGCCAATGGAAGATTATTCCATCGAAGAGCTGTACTGCGTGACACGCCACGGGCACCGGAAAAAGGAGTCAACAAAGATGTTGCTCCTGGAGCGCCGTTTCTGATTTTTAATGTCAAAGGCAATTCTTTTGTGACCGTGTCGCTGGTAACTAGCACCGTGACATTGTAATCTCCCGGTGTAGCTCCGCCGGAGTTTGAAATAGAAAATGACACTGTGCCGGGAGGTACGATATCATTGGAACTGAAACTAAAAGCTGTACCGTTAGGATTGTTTAGAACTGAAAGATTGACTGGATTATTAAATCCTAGAACACTATCCAATAATATCTCATAAGTCGCCGTATCACCACCACATATTGTTTGTGTTGATGTAGATGCCGCAAAGGAGAAATCGGGTCTAGCGCTCGTATCAATACTGAAGTTTTGGTTCGAGATATCAAAAAATACGTTATCCGAGGCCTTTACCTTTACCCGGATCGCATTGCCGGTCATGTCAGGCACCTTAATAACGGCATGCCCATTGTTAGGCACATTGGAAGCGACAAGATGTGGATACGTGTATCCTCCGTTATCGGATAACCAGATGTCAACTTCACTACAATTTACCGGTGAAAGATCTGTCTTAGCAACTGACCAGGAAACAGCTTCTAAATAGCCAACTTGCCATTTCTCCGATCCATCGGGGGACATCACTTCAAATGGTCCGGAATCATCAGCCACCTGGAAGGTTAGATGATCGTAATCAACACCACCACCTCCGGCTACATTATCGCGTACTGTCATCCTAAAATTTAATTCACGTCCAAACTGGGGTAATAGTTCTCCTATCGTATGTGTATTGTCAACCAGGTCGGTGATGATGGGAAATATTCTGGTTCCATGATTTTCAGGTAGCCATGAACGGAAAAGAGGTGCACTACCTTCTGCTATATCCGGATGCGTGTTTGGTCCAATATCGAACTGTTCCCAACAATATGTCAACGAATCACCTTCAAGATCCGTGGCCGTTCCGGTCAATTCGAAAGGCGTTTGAAATGGGATATAAAATCCTCCAACGCCAACATCCACCGTGGGGGCGGTATTTCCGGTTTCCGTTATGGCTGCGCATGTATTTCCATTTCCCAACTGGGAAAAACTAATTATTTCATCATAGCTGGCTACATGAAATTGTGGAATAGAATGATCGGCTATGTCTGTATCATCACAAATTCCTGCGTATGCCATAACGGTCACACCACTTCCGGGCTCATAAGGTCTCGGACCTTGACCACCACAACTGCTGAATGTATGGTTACCGGAAAATTGATGACCAATTTCATGTGCTACATAGTCGACCGAAAAAGCGTCTCCAATCGGGGAGCCTAAACCGGTAACACCTGATGCTTTATTATCTGCACAAACCACACCCAAACCCGCTATTCCACCTCCTCCGGTACTGAAAACATGTCCGATGTCATAATTGTCATCTCCGATGATTGCATCGATGGTCGTATTGTTTTCGCCGAGCATCGTACCACCACTATTGTTTGTATAAGGATCCATGTCGGGATCAAAGTAGATTAATGTGTCCGTATTATTGATGAGCACCATGGTGACGGTTAAGTCGTTTTCATAAATTCCGTTAACACGATTCATCACCGTGACCATGGCTGCAAGGACCAATGGTTTGGTGCCTCCATGAAAGATGCTGTATTCTCCTGTGGTTGCCAGAGCTAATCGATACGTGCGAAGCTGCTCACCTGTAGGATCTCTGAAAGCAAATTCGGAATCGGACGAGATCAGTGATCCGTCTTCACCGGACACCATACAGCTAAAAGGCTCTTTTTCTTTTTGCAGGAGAGCATCATTCTTGGCAAAGACCATGTATTGAGAAAGATCATTTTTGAACGCAGGTTCGATCAAATAGGTCTTCTTGTTGGAGAACACCATAGCATGAAATCCATTTGGGCCAACGTCCAATTTGATTATTTGTCTCGGATCGTCCAGACCCTGACCTGTATAGGTTCGTATCTGTGGGTATTTAGCTTGTATTCCGGCTTCCATGATAGGTGTTTCAAATAGTCCAAAGCGACTGAGCCCTTCTCCTAATAAGGGTATGTCTACTTCTACATAATCTGCCTTACTGCTGATAGCCTTTCTCTGAAGACAATCAGATAGGACTGTTTTTAAGGCTGACATATCCAGTTGATAAAGTTCATATTCACCTACTGGAAGTCTTAATTCCTGTTGATCTCGATGATTCAGATCTTGTGATGACCAGAGATTTGATGAAGTGTTTTGTGCGAATATGGGCTGGATGAATAATCCAGCGAGTAAACATGAGAGGCGTATAATTTTAATCATAATTGAGGATTTAAAGTTGAGATTGCTTTTATTGGTTGATCACTGATTGTCCAGGAGGATGCTAAACTACCAAATATGATTGAAATAGGATGCAATTGTTCCCTTTTGATCGCGAAGACCGACTTCATCCGATTCTCCAAGCTGGTAGTCGAAAGAATGGACTCAAAAGCCTGTTTTTGGCAACTTTTTCGTTACTTACCATATTGTATTGGTAGAGTTCGAATTATGAAAAATATACTTTTTAAAGAGACGCAACGCAGTTTATCACGTAATCCTGGTCAATGGCTTATAGGCCTATTAGGATTGATAGCTTTTTTCTTTGTGTTGTTTTGGTTGGTAAAAGGTCTCTATTCCTTCTTGTCATTGATAGCCCCTGTATTGTTAATCATTACAGCCATTCTGAATTACCGTGTCATTACAGGCTATGTTGCTATGCTCTGGTCGGTTTTCAAATCGAATTGGCTCATGGGGATTTTGGGAGCAATCTTGACTGTCGTCGGATTGCCGTTTGTAAGCGGATATCTTTTTGTAAAAGCCATTTTATTGAAGAAAATAGATTCCATACAGACGGCGGTTGAAAAGGAGCAACAAGGGGAATACATGGAATTTGAAGATCTTTCTGAAGAACCATCTGAAACGCTTATCTTGAAAGAACCAGAACCCAAAGTCAAAAAAGATAACAACTACGATAAAATGTTTTAGTCGAAATATGAAGAGGGCTGTTTTTGTACCTTAGAGTCTTATCAAATAAAAATGGCTTTGACTTCTACTGCCACAACCCCGGCTGAATATCTGGCTTCTCTACCGGAGGATCGCAAAAATGCAATGACTGAATTAAGACGGGTAATTAAATCCAGGTTGCCAAATGGATTTAAAGAGCGTATGTCAGGTATGTTGCATTATGAAGTTCCCTTATCGCGATATCCGGACGGGTACCATTGCAATCCCAAAAGTCCTTTACCTTTTATAAGTCTGGCCTCTCAAAAGAATTTTATTGCAGTTTATCATTTTGGTATGTATACTAACCCTGATTTGTACCATTGGTTTGTTGAGGAATACCCAAGGCATGCAAAGCGCAAATTGGACATGGGAAAGAGTTGTCTCCGGTTAAAAAAAATGGATGACATTCCCTTTGACTTGATCGGAGATTTAGTTGCTAAATTGACTGTAGAGGAGTGGATTAAAATCTATGAAAAGAATATTAAAAAATAATTATG
The DNA here is from genome assembly GCA_965249735.1 of Saprospiraceae bacterium. Lineage (GTDB taxonomy): Bacteria > Bacteroidota > Bacteroidia > Chitinophagales > Saprospiraceae > JANQSS01. Next base: position 597,551 of record CBDFMS010000025.1, read on the forward strand.
AAAAGAGTATTACTAGCTGTGCTTCTCATTTGTTCTTTTTATGGAGTGGTCAGTGCGCAGACAACAGGGTCATTTCAGTTAAATGTGACCTTCCCTCAAACCGATTATAATGTCAATCGGACGCTATACTATTTCGTTCCTACTGATTACGACGCGAATGAATCTTATAAATTGGTGGTCGGCTTTCGGGGAGGCCCGCATTCCAATGCCGGACAATTTCGAAACCAACTACGTTTTTTATCCGATAGCATTGGAGCCATTATTCTTTGCCCGGAAAATGCACCTCACTTTAATAACCAGGAGGGTTTGGTAAAAAAGCTATTTAATTATTCAGTCGATACGACGATGTCAATGTATAACATCGATTCGGAATTTATTTATTTGACCGGACTATCGTATGGTGGAAGACACAGTGTTATCGTCTCCATGGACACGGATGCGGGTGCTATACCGTCAATTCGTGGTGTCATACCATTTGCTGCAGGTACGGCCAGCGAGCAACAACCGAATTACGACAGTGTGTCGGACTTCCCTCCGGCTTGTATTTGCATTGGGCTGAATGATAGTCCGAATTTCATTAATGTATCACATGCATTGAATCAGGATATTCAGTCAAATAATGGCATCTCACTTCTGAACGAAATTCCGGGAGTGGGTCATACCGTTGCTTTTGCTTCCTATCCGGAAGAAATGATGGAATGCATTCAATTTATTGAGAATCAATATTCAGCTATCTACGATACTCGAATTGAGGAATTGAATCAGGTGATTATACATCCCAACCCGGTATCTGATTATCTGGAAATCACATATCCTGAAAACCGGGTTATCAGTGACATGTATATAGCCACAAGTTCAGGAAAATTGATCAGGGCCTTGAATAATGAATCAACACGAATTGATATATCATACCTGGAAAATGGAGTATATTTATTAATGGTATGCGATGGAATCGATTTGTATTCAGTCAAATTTATTGTTCAAAAATAGCCTGCTCAATCGGACAATCCTTGTTTATAAGTTATTTCCCAATTTGACATACAACTCATACTGCTTGATGTTGTAGTTGACTATAGCACGGATATAATTTATCCTTGAGCGCAGGAAAGCATCTTGTGCATATTCTATTTCAAACGGACGTGCCAGTCCCAGGTTCTGACGCTGAATACTTTCGTCCACTGCTTGCAATGAATAATTGACAGCGGTTTCAGCAGACGCAATTTGATCCTTATATATCTTCAACTCTTCTTTTCTATGAATAATATCCCGATCTGCTTTATACGATTGATATTGCAATTCGGCTTCGAGCATTGATTTCTCAATTTTCAAAACGTTTAATTCATCACCGGTCAGTCGGCTTAATGGGATGTCCCATCCTATTCCTCCATTAATTGCATGAGTCGGATCAATGGGTTCAAAAACTCCCCCGAAAAGAGAAGTATATGCATTGAGCCGTAGAGTTGGAATAAGCACTTCATTTTTTTCTGATTTATATTCGAATTCCTTTGCCGCATACCGACTCTCTAAATATTCTAGTTCAGGGATGGACTTCGCTTCCATATCGTCTGTCACCAAATCAATTGGCATCAAATTGACATCATCAACAATGAGTTCAGATGTTTCGCGTAAATCCAAAAGAGCAAGTAATTCGAATTTTAGTGTATTAAATTCTTGCATGGCTGCCGAAAAGGCAAGACTGTGATTTTCTCGATTGCTCTGTGCTAATAATAAATCTGTATTGTAGTGTAATCCCTCCCGAACCAGAACTTCAAGTTGACTTATAATCGTATCGTTTTGATCAACCAGTGTCTGGTACGAATTTGCTTCCAGGGCCGCACCAGACATTTTATAATAATGACGAATTACGTCGAGAATAAAATCGTTTCTGGCCACAGTTGATATGATGCCTTTCGCTTCCGAGTTGAAGCGCTCCAGTTTTTTATTTTTTATGCCTTCTCCAAAATCGAAGACAGCACCTATACCGAGTGCGCCGGAGAAGCTTTGTCGATCAATATCCTGAAAAATGCGACCATCGGAGTTCATGACATTTCCCCATAGTTGATGCATGTCCAACCCGGCATAAACATCAGGAATCCACCAATGTTTTTCCACATCATATTTTGCTTCAGCCAGGGATTCCTGCATGGCGAGCATGTTGATGGTTGCATTGTCGGCACCGGCGAGTTCGAGGGTTTTTGCCAGATCCAGTCGAACAGTTTCCTGTGCAATGATTAGCAGTGCAATACACAAACACATCAATGTACAAAAGCACTTAATAAGTACGTTGAATATTGGAGTTGCCCGAAATTGAATTTGTGTTTTCATTTCTCTCCTTTTATTAATAAAGCCTCAACCGCTTGTCCGGCTTTCACCAGGTTTTTTCCCTGGATGATCACTTGCGTATTTTTATCGATATCACTATTTAATATTTCAAAATAATTTCTTCCGACCAGTCCTTGACGAAGGGCCACCTCTTCCACTACATCATTGCGAACAATCAATATGTGAGCAACGTCATTAATTAATTTTTTAGCCTCGACGGGCAATGATAAAATCCCGTTTCTATTTTGGGCTTCTAAAGATACTTTGGCATACATCCCCGGTTTAATTAAGAAGTCAGGATTTTCAATATCGATCTCAACTTGCATTGATTTAGATTCCGGATCAAGCGTATTTGATGTCCTTGATATGGTCGCTTGTTTTTTGTCTCCGGGTAATTCGGGGAAGTCAATTACGACTTCATTTCCAATGTTGATTGTTGCTGCATCACTTTCGGGAACTTGCAGAGTCAATCGAATAGTAGAAATATCTTGCATATCTACTATTGGGACAGAATTGCTTTCGTTGAGGCCACTTTGTACCGTAGCGCCATTATCCATATATCGCTTTGTAATCAGGCCCGTGAATGGCGCCCTTATACGTAGCATACCGATACGCCCTGCAAAAGCTCTTTCCACAGCTTTGGCTGCGTCATATTCTGCGGTAGCCACTGCGATTGCCGCTTCAGCAGCGGAGAGATTAGCACGGGCGGATTCATATTCTGCCCTGGCATTTTCTACATCCGATATCAAGACGATATTTGGGGCATTCTTGTATGTATTATTGAGTCGTTCGTAAATTGACTTTTTCGAAGCAAGCATGGCATTCCACTTAGTTTTTTCCGCTTTGGATTTATTCAGTGAAGCGGACAGACTTTTTGCCCTGGCTTGACTTTCGATGTATTGGCTACTTAATTCCGGATTCGATAATTGCGCGATTACCGATCCCTTTGTTACGTAATCTCCTATATCTCTATTAATAGAACTTATATATCCACTTTCCATGGCATGAACATGTACCATTTGATTTGGTAAAGCAGTTCCAATAATGCTAATGTCAGAGGTAAAGTTTCGTTCTTCCGGATGAACCACGCCTACATTTTGAATCTTGGTTTTCATTGCACTTTCCGAGCTGGAAGAATTATTTTCATTTTGTTTACATGAAAATATGACGACAACAAAAAACATCAACAAAGCAATACGGTTCGCTGCAGAGGTTATTATGGAAAATGACTGTAATAGCATAAATCAGGTTTTTTCTTTTCCAAAAAATGAATACAATATGGGGATGATAAACAGAGTGAGTAGGGTAGCCATAAATGTTCCTCCAATTACCGCAAGCGCCAATGGTATATTGGCCTCAGAACCGCTGGAAATTCCTATGGCGGTTGGCAATAAGCCAAAAATAGTAGTAGAAGCCGTCATTAATACCGGTCTGAAACGATCTCTCGATCCACCGACGATGGATGCGAATTTGCCTTGTCCACTTTTTAGTAGTTGATTGATGCGGTCGACCAGAATATTTCCATAAGAAACGGAGATGCCCACCATCATGATGATACCCATAATGGCCTGAATACTCAAATAAGTATTTGTTATCCATAGTAATAGACCTACACCAATCAGGCCCAACGGGAAGGCAAATAAAATAATAAATGGTTGTCTGAATGAACGGAAAAGAGGTGTGAGAATCAAAAAGGATAAAATGATCGCCAATAATAATCCCAATCCGAGATCTGCAAACGAATTATTAATAACGGCCACTTCTCCCTCAAATGTTACAGAATACCCTTTTGGAAATTCCATTCCCTCAATGCGATCTAATATTTCTGTCGATACCCGACCGATATCCCGGCCTTCAACATTTGCATAGACATTAAAGACGCGTGATAAATTGTGGTGATTGATTTCAACAGGGTTTGTGCTCTCACTAATTTTCGAAAAATTGCGAAATGGAATTGTTTTGTCGGAGATGGCGCTTCCCACCATCACGTTGTCGAAGATGTTTGGATCATCAATCATTTCCTCGGGATAGGTGACCCCTACGTAATAGTGGTTGCCATTGCGTTCATCAATCCAAAAGGCTTTTTGAAAAGTCGTCGAAGAATTTAAAGCTGAGACGATATTTTTTATGGCATCGACCGGCTCTACACCCAATTCGGCCGCTTTGATGCGATCCAAATCTATATTTTTGGCAGGTTGGTCCAATCGTTGAAGGATACGTATATCCCGTGTTGCAGGAATACTTGCTATAGTATCGCGTAACCGAACAGCTATTTCATGCAATACTTCGAGTTTGTTTCCTTTTACCTGGACATCAATTGGAGAGGGTTTTCCCTCATTCAATGCTGCGGTAATCAAACCACCTGTGTTGAAACTGAGCTCGACGCCCGGAAAATTTGTCTGTAGTACTTCCCGTAACCGATTACTATAATCGAACACACTATTGGCATGATTTTCTTTTAATTGAATTCCAATAAAGGCATCCTGTGTTCCGGAATTAGGAGTATACGCCGCCGGTAAATCATAGAACACACCAATATTAGATATGACTTGTTCAAGATCCGAATTCAATTCTGCCCGGATTACTTCTTCCATTTTGATAATTTCGTCGTTGGCAGTTTCTAGGGTTGTTCCCGATTCAAATCTTACCTGGATTTCCATTTGGCCCACATCCGATTGTGGAAATAATTCGTATCCCTGGCGATTTAATATGAATAAAGAAATAACGAATAATACAGCAGTACAAAATAACACCGCCCACCTATGTTGTAAGGCCATATTTAATAAGTCAGTGTAACGGAGCTTACTATTTTCTATAAATCGTTGGAATCTGGTTAATGATTTATTTTTTCGTTTTTCATCTCTATAAAAATATGAAGATGCTAAAGGAATAAGTGTCAGTGAGAAAATATAGGACCCGATCATAGCCCCTGCTACTGTAATCGAGAGCGGGGAAAATAAAAATTTAGCTATTCCGGTCAGAAACATGACAGGAATAAAGACGGCAATAATGACGAGGGTTGAAGCCAACACAGGATGTGCGACTTCAAGGGCTGCGTCTAAGGCTGCTTTGACAGAGGATTTGCCCTGGGAAAGATGTTTGTCAATATTTTCAGTAACAACAATAGCGTTGTCCACAAGTAATCCGAGTACAAGTGCCATTCCTCCCAGTGTAATACTATTTATTGCCTGATTTGTGAAGTACAAAACAATAAAAGCAAATAAGACGGAAAGAGGTAAAGCGATTGACACAATTAAGGCTGAGCGTATATTTCCCAGGAATAAAAAGAGAATTAAAATAACAAGAATAAGGCCACCCAATCCGGCATAAGAAAGTCCTTTTATCGAATTTCTGACATAAGAAGATTGATCGAAAATAATATTGAGTTTGACATCTTCCGGTAGCCTGTCCTGGAGAACAGGAATCGCCTTTCGCACTTCATTGACCGAGGCAATCGTATTGGCACCGGGTCTTTTAAAAATGGGGAGGTATACTTGTTCTTTACCATCGACACGAGCAATATTCGTTTGAATGGCGCTGGCATCTGCGGCACGACCAACGTCTTTGATAAATATTGGCACTCCATTTTTGTATGTGATCACGATATCATTAAAGTCTTCAACATCGACGATCATGCCTTTGGCATCGATTCCATAATTCATATTGCCAATTTTGGCAATACCGGAAGGGATCATCGTTGTGTTTTTTTGGATTGCCTGATTGACTTCTGTTTGGGAAATATTGAGCGCCTCAAGTTTTGCAGGGTCCACGAATATGTAGATACGACGTAGTGCTCCTCCATAGGCCGCGGGAGCGACAATGCCCTTGACACCGCTTAACATTTGCCTTAAACTGTAATAGGCTACATCGTATAATTCTTTACCGGTTTTTTCATCGCTGCTTACCGTGAGTAACATCAGCGGTTTAGAAGCCGTGGGGTCAAATGGCTGAACCATTGGAGGTAATGTACCCGGAGGTTGATAGTACATGTCGCTCATGGCGTACGAAGATGTATTGGCCATTGCTTCGGCCGGATCGATGTCTTCTCCATAAAAATTGGTGACGACACTTACACCCATAATACTTTTTGAAAGCTGTTTCTCGATTCCGGGTGACTGACCTGTCCAACGCTCCATGCGGCTGGTAATGTCCTTCTCAACTACTTCCACCGGCATGCCCGGATACAATGTCAGAATCTGCATCGCAGATTTTTTGAATTGTGGTAAGATATCTACCGGCATGCGCGGTATGAGTACCGCTGCCATGACGATAACCAGAATGGAAAACACCAATACCAGGTATGGATTCTTAAATGATAAATTGATCATAAGGCTTCAATCAGCTCAAAATACATCAATTTGTCGAGATGAATTCTTCTATACGATCTTCCAGATTAATTCACAAGAGGCCTTGCAATTTCAAAAAACGCTCATTTATGAATGGTAAAATTTTGAGATTTTTGGAGGGGCGTAATGCATCGTAAGGCAATTATTGAATGTGGATACCGAGAAAAAAAAATAGCTTTTGACTCTTCTTTAAGAGCCAAAAGCTTGCGATCGTTTAATAAAGATAGGTTGTTTATGTTCGACTTCGCGGTGTTTAAAAATTCCACAAACGGGTCATATTGAACCCAATGAGAATCTCGTTGTCTCCAAAACTATTTAAATTATTAAAATGATTATACTGCGGGACGATAGCTTTATAGTTGCCCAGGAATATTTGGAATGCATGAGAGCTCGAAACGATTTCTACTCCAAAACTGATATTGGGTTGAATATCTTCAAAGTCATTGTCAGATATCGGAATATCAAAATTTGCTATCAAGCCCAGTGTTGATGAAATTTTATATCGACCCAGAACGGAAGCAGAAAACACTTTATTTTCTCTTTTTCCCAGGAATTCATTGTCTTCATCCACAGAAGGCTTTACATAATTGAAATAGCTAAGATTCGCCGACGCTTGTAATGAAAGTGCGTCAGTGAATTTTCGCGCTATCATGATTTGATGGAAATATGCAAATTTATCAGAGGTTTCTTCAAAACCGGCTTTATCATCATTCCGGGTATCAATTGACATATTCACTAAATATGCCACGCTCAGTGGGGAACCTCCGCGTCTTCCTTGTTGCAGTATGGCATATTTTCCATGAAAATCAATCAATCTATTATCCTTGGTAAAACCAAAACCTACTAACAATTTTTTAATAGGAACATAATTTAATCCAATTCGAATATTTGAAGGAGCAAAAATTCCATAAAAATCATCGTATCCATTATCCAGGGTTCCAAATCGATGTTGTAGGTCAAATTGAAAGGTTCCTTTATATGGTACGATGGCCGTTTGATTATCTATCATCAACGTACTTTCGAATAGATTGCGGACAGGACGTGTGTCTTTTTCCAGGCCTTCGTCTGCCTGTGCCATGAGAAACATAGGCATTAACATAAAGGTAATTAGTAATAACTGTTGAACCTGGTTTAATATAGACAAGCACGACTTACAACCGTTCCTTTTCATAATTGCTTTAATTTGTTAGAGAACAGGATAGGGAAATTCTTTTGCTCAATTTCCCTGATCCTTTGAATTATTCAGTTCTCTTTTTCTAAACGTTTAATTAATCACTTCAAAATCAATTCCAAATCCACTTTTTATTCGATGGCCTCTTTGGAGTTGATCAACAGCGCTTTGGCGTATTTAAAATTGTGAACGCCTCGGCTTTTGTCCTCTAAGACGTATTTGAAATTATAAAGTGCGCCTGCCTCATGTGCATCAAAGTCTTGTGGAACGATGGCATAGTCGGTATTTGCATCAAGCAATCCTTTATCAACTAATACCGTTCGAAGATCATTTAGCAAGGTGTCAATTTGCATTTGTCGATCGTCCATAAGATCTCCAGCTGTACCTGCCGGGTGACAGGAAGTCGTCGAACAACCTGCGTCGTTCAAACTACCTCCTTCACTTGTGACTCTAAATGTGTGACCACCTGCAGATGAACCTTGTGCTGTGGCCATGTGGCAAGAAATACAACCATTTGCTGTATTGTTGGCCAACAAGAATGTATGCACAGAATTTGAGTATGATTCTGATCCGGCAACTTCATATCCAACCAGTCCGGAAAGCATGACGCCTTGTGGTCCGTGGTGAGGGCCATAGCGCTTATTCGTAATATTGATCGATCCTCCTGTAGCCGGGTCAGGCAATGGTGGAGATACAACGCGTGGCTGGTGGCAGCTGATACATAGATTCGATTGGCCTAAATCAACCGTTTCTCCACCTTCCCAAAGTGTCACTGGACCTGTTTGTGTCAAGACCCAGTCATCGGCAGTAAAGGTGCGGTGAATTTCATGACAGGTATAGCAGTTTTGTGGAAGAGGATCTTCAACAGGAGCAGCTGTCATTGGGCTACCTGTTTCAACTCGTTCAAGGAATCCCTGACTTGTGTGACAGACTGCACAACTGGTCCAGTTGTAACTGTAATGTCCTCCGGTGGCGTGTACAGAGTTATCATACTGGAGCATTTTAGCAGCGATGGCCTGTGTTTGGTGACAGGCTACACAGTCTTGAAATCCATTGCCTTCCGGTCCTTCCGGTCCGGTTGGTCCAATCGGTCCCGTATCGCCTGCGATACCTGCAGGGCCTTCATCTCCTTCACAAGAAGTCATGCCAAAAGCTAACAGCAGACAAAGAAGGGATAGAATAGATAATTTAATTCTCATGATATTAATATTTTTAAGGTGTATAAAGATCAATTTGATGTTTTTGACAGTTTTGTCATAATTGTGTCATAAAATTCATCTTTCAGCAACACGATTTTTATGATGTCAGTCAGTAGGAATGGTGACCTTTGTCAATCAACGCGAAGGGCAGTAATCATCGAAAACTGAGAATCTGAATTTGTACTTTGTTACACCAAATCTTGCACTAGTGCTAAAGGTCAATCTACTTTACCGGATTTGAAATCCGGGAGTGACTGAAATGAAATGAAATGTATATTTCAAGAGGATCTGCTGGCTTCCTTAAGGGTGGGCTGCTACCCAAACATCGCCATCTTCGAATTTTTCCTTTTTCCAGATTGGTACAGTTTGCTTTAGTGTATCTATAGCATAAGAACAGGCGGCAAAGGCCTCGTCGCGATGTGGACAGGAGACGCCTATGGCAACAGCAGTCTCCCGTATATCCAATGAACCAACACGATGATGAATAGCCACTTTCACAGCAGGCCAATGTCCCAGGATGTATTCCGCGATTTTTTTCATTTCCCGTAGTGCCATCACTTCATAGGCTTCAAATTCCAATTGGACAACTTTTTTGCCTGTTGTCTGATTTCTCACTTTCCCAACAAACAAGGCTAAACCACCACAGTCCGGTGAAGTAATAAATGATTCCACGGCCTCAATAGAAATAGGTGAATCGAGAATTCTAACATCTATGTTTATAGACCCCATTGATATGCTATTTTTTAAAAGCTCTAGTCAACAATTTGTTTGTGCCTTCTAATTAACTACAAGTCCAATTTTGAGCCTTGTCCAATCCATATTACCCGCCGGACACAGGTGGAATAATGACCACATGATCGCCTGGGTGGAGAACAAACTCATCCGCCCGATATTCCTCCTGAACAGCAAATGCAAGAGAGGACAGGGACTGAAAAGCAGGATATTGGCTGATTAAAGCTTCTTTTAAATCACCAACCGTATTTCCATCTTTCAAAGAGAACCCCTGGGTTCTGCTTTTTAAAAAATCTTTGGCAATGCCGTATGCTGTTATATTAATCTCCATAATAGGATCAATGAGTTAAATATTTATACAGGATGCGTATCGCAACGATAAAGACGAGCACAGCGGTCACACGTTTCAACTTCATAGCATCAAATTTAAATATTCCTACCCGAACGCCTAGCTGACCTCCAAGAAAGACGGCTGCAACCAGGGAGAGAACAAAGGGTAAATTAATCGTCGAAAATGTCAAATTGTGGGCCTGTCCGAGTAATCCCGAGATAGAGTTTAACAAGATGAATACACTGGCTGTTGAAGCAATCGCAATCGCACGATCCCATTTTATGATATGAAGTAAAGGCGACAGAAAAATACCTCCGCCTATTCCGACTAGTCCTGCCAGGAATCCAATCGTACCCCCAATTGATGTGTTGGTGACCAAATTCCCTGCTTGTGGACTTTGTGAATCTGACTCGGGCCTTTGATAAAACATAATGACAGAAGCGATCAGCAAAGTGGCCGCCAACAAGATGAAGAACATGCGCTCAGAGATTTCCAGATATCCGCCTAAAAAAGCCGCTGGCACAGATGCGATAACAATGGGCCAGGTTTTATTCCATTTGATGAGTCCTTGCCGCCAAAAAATGATTACACTGCCTGATACGACGGTAATATTGCAAAGCAAGGCCACCGCCCGCAACGTTAGGAAATCAATTCCGAAAAGCGTGAGAATGGCCAGGTAACTACTGCCTCCGCCAAATCCCACAGAGGAATAGACAAAAGCTACAATAAAGAAAAGGATGATCAGTTCGATTGACACAAAACAAAAGTAGATATTATCCCAAATAGTGCTTCTGGATATTATTTCATTCAGGTGATACTTCGTTGGTCGAGTTTACTACCCTCTAATTATTACCTTTATCCCATGCTCTACGACCAACATGGGAGACTGATCAATTACATGCGACTAGCCGTCACGGATCGTTGCAATTTGCGATGTCAGTATTGTATGCCGGAGTGTGGAATCAAATTTACAACACGTGAAAATTTGCTCACCTATGAAGAGATGATACGTCTGGCCGGCATTTTTGCCGCGCACGGTGTCAAGAAAATCAGGATTACAGGTGGAGAGCCTTTTGTGCGCAAAAATTTGATTGACTTTTTAGGCGAATTATCTGATATCCCGGGAATAGAACACATACATATCACAACGAATGGAACATTGTTGACAAATAAGATTGATATGCTCTATGATCTTGGAATCCGATCTGTAAACCTGAGTTTAGACAGCCTCGACAAGGACCGATTTTATAAAATTACACGGCGAGATGAGCTTGATATTGTGTTGGAAAATATGCGTCAGCTCCTGGCTAAAAAATTTGAGGTAAAAATCAATATGGTCGTCATGTCAAATAAAAATATTGACGATATTATTCCCTTGTTGGAATTAGCACGAGATAATCCGATTTCAGTAAGATTTTTAGAGGAAATGCCATTCAATGGTGTTGGTGAACAGGTCAATGATAATTTCTGGTCGCATATTGACATTCTGAATTATATTCAAACACGTTATCCTGACATTGAAAAATTAGTTGATGAGGCAAATTCAACATCGGTTAATTATAGAATAAAAGGATTTACAGGATCCTTTGGAATTATTGCCTCTTTTTCAAGAACATTTTGTGGGTCATGTAATCGCATACGCATCACACCACAAGGCACATTAAGGACATGTCTTTATGATAATGGTGTATTTAACATGAAAGACATGATGCGAGCAGGAGCTACAGACACAGAGCTGATTTCAAGCCTGCGAGATGCACTGTCTTATCGCGCGAAAGATGGACATGAAGCTGAGACGCGCCGGCAGGCAAACCCTATTACAGAATCAATGGCAACCATAGGCGGATGATTTCTTTTGAAGATGCTTATCGAGTTGTTTTATCACACCCCGGAGAGTTTGGGGTGGAACCCATCCCATTAAAGAAAGCAATAGGCCGCGTCTTACGGGAAGATTGGTACGCCGATCGCGATATGCCGCCTTATGATCGTGTGACAATGGACGGAATTGCAATTGATTTTGATGCAGCTATAGATGGGAATCAATTACCAAAAATTGAAGGCCTGGCTGCTGCAGGTGATCCAAAAATGACATTGAAAAATGAGACAGCATGTCTTGAAGTCATGACCGGATCAATCCTGCCTGAAAATACGGATACAATTATTCGATATGAGGATGTCACAATAGAAGATGGTGTTGCTCGAATAAATGAAAGTTACAGGAAAGGGCAGAATATCCACTACAAAGGAGAAGACCGAAAGCAGGGTGACGCACTTGTTTCTTCCGGCACAAAATTATCTCCGGGAGAAATTGGTGTTGGGGCTTCTATTGGAAAACATCAGATAATCGTTTCGCAGCTACCAAAAACAATTGTCATATCGACAGGAGATGAGTTAGTCGACATTGATGAAACCCCATTGGAACATCAAATCAGAAAAAGTAACGTCTACCGCATCGCTGCAACACTGGCCAAGGCCGGAGTAGAAGTTGACACCGCTCATTTGCTTGACGACTACGATGAAATTATTAATAGGCTGACTCAAATGGTTCAAACTTATGATCTAATCGTCTTGAGCGGAGGTGTATCCATGGGAAAATTTGATTTTATTCCCCTGGCCCTGGAAAAACTAGCCGTTAAAAAACATTTTCACCGTGTCAGGCAAAGACCTGGTAAGCCATTTTGGTTTGGTACCCATCCTGCCGGTTGCACCGTTTTTGCCATGCCCGGGAATCCTGTCTCTTCCTTTATGTGTACACATGTGTATCTACTGGATTGGCTGGATAGAAGCCTGGGTCTTGAACCTACTCGACGTCCGTCAGCCATCTTACTGAACGATGTATCATTTCCAAAACCGTTGACTTACTTTTTAGAAGTCAAAATTTCATTTGGCGAAAACGGACAAATGGTTGCACAACCTCAAAAAGGACATGGTTCAGGTGATCTGGCTAATTTATTGAAAGGAGATGCATTTATTAAACTGCCGACGGACTCGACTATCTTTAAAAAAGGCGAATCGTATCCGGTATTTGTCTATAAATAAATCAGTGTTTCGAATTAATTTAATGGATTACTGTATAATTCATCGGTAAAAAAACAAGCGACTTATAAGTTTTCTGCGATTTTCTTGATTGCAATTTCTTGCTCTTCCCTGGTGTTTGCATTAAATAATTTGTCAGGATATTCCAAATGTATTTCTTCTATATCAGAATTAATTAATACTTTTCTAGGACAAGAATAGCCCATGGATAAAAAGCGCAATAAAACCGGATATGCGCGAGGTTCCCAAATCGTGATCAGGGGTTCCGGAAAATTTGTCTTTGGATTGTGAAAGCAGGTTGCTAATTTATGAGGATTTCGGTTCTTGACTAAAGTTCGAATTATCCGTTCATCGATCAAAGGAGCGTCGCAAGGAAGGCAAAGTATGGCGGTATTCGGATCATTTTGAAATGCCGATAACAAGGCACCATAAGGACCCAAGCCAGATATCGTGTCTTCCATCAGGTCGTAAGCCGTCGTGACCACCTGGCCATTTCGAACTGAAATATATGTTTGTTTGCAATGTGCAGCTATCATATTTGCTGCATATTCCCGTTGCGCTATCCCATGATAAAGAAGTTCTCCTTTGTCTCCGCCCATTCTTTGACTTTTACCTCCACTTAATATCAGTCCGGTCAATTCTGAAACACTTTCGTCAATGAGTTTCGAGATGAATGACTGGGCCTTTGCCATTTCGGAAATCTGAATAATGGGGATAGAATCGAACCGCTGGAGATGGTCTTTTAAAAATGAGAAAACTTCTGTTTCTCCATCATCGAGAATAATTAAAGAAACATTGTTTATCCGATCAAGTTTTCGTTTGAGTGAATCAGCCTTCGATTCGTGAATAAAAATGACTTGACAATCTGTTGCAAAATGATTTCCGTTGACCATGACCGCGTCATGATTGTTGAATGAATCCCTTAGAAAGTAGCTGGGAGTGTTTTGAAGATCTATTTGATGATGGGATATTTTATCTGTATACGTTGCGTAGAAATTGGATTTGTCACCAGCCGTATCGTGGTGTGCTGCGTCCACATAACCGAGTGTATAGTTCGACTTGAGTCCTTCACCAATTTCAGAACAAAATTTTTGGATGGTCGAACAAGGTGCTCCAATAAAACCTATTTCTAAACGATGGAATTGTCCTCCCTTCGGTTTCATTAATTTTGCGTGTTTTCTATGGCCTTTCAAAATCTCGTTTTCCTCCTGTTTTTTTAAGCAATTTAATTTCTTTAATGATGATGTCATGAGAAAACCCTTTGCACATGTCATAGATGGTCAGTGCCGCTATAGAAGCGCCGGTCAGCGCTTCCATTTCTACACCGGTTTTTGATGTGATTTTCGCAGAGCAATCAATGATGATTTCGCGATTCTTTATGTCGATGTTTACTTGACAATTATCAAGTGACAACGGATGACACAATGGAATTAAATCGCTGGTTTTTTTTGCTCCCATGATGCCGGCTAATATTGCTGTTTGAAAGACCGGTCCTTTTTTGGTGTGGATGTCATTTTGTTGAAAGGCGTCTATAATTTCATCAGCTACAACAAGTATGGCGCGAGCAGTTGCCGTACGCGTGGTCATCCCTTTCTTCGATACATCGACCATGGTAGGATCACCTTTGGGACTTAGATGTGAAAATTTGTCATTCATACGATAAACATAAAAGTAATATTTTAGGGACATGTTATCAAGTGCGGAATATAATCGGTACAGTCGGCAAGTGATCTTACCTGATTTGGGAGTGGATGGACAAAAGAAGCTCAAAGAAGCTTCTGTTTTGATGGTTGGGGCCGGTGGACTCGGTTGTCCCGTACTGATCTACCTTGCAGCCGCCGGTGTAGGCAAAATCGGTATAATTGACGATGACAAGGTTAGTCTGTCCAATCTTCATCGTCAGGTGCTCTATACTACTGAAGATGTGGGTGTCGAGAAAGTAGCAGCAGCTAAAAAATGGTTGTCAAAGCAAAATCCTCAAATAGAGATCTGTACTTATTCTGCGCGCCTCACTTCTACAAATGCCATGGATATTTTCGCAGAGTATGATGTAGTCATAGATGGTTCGGATAATTTTCCCACTCGTTACCTCGTCAACGATGCTTGTATCCTCTCAGGTAAACCAATGGTTTATGGAGCCATCCACCAATTTGAGGGTCAGGTGAGTGTGTTCAATTATGCATCAAATGGCGATGATATTGGTCCAAATTACCGAGACTTATTTCCACAACCACCGGCACCGGATCAGGTGCCAAATTGTGCAGAGGCCGGGGTACTTGGAATATTACCCGGAATTATTGGCAGTCTTCAGGCAAATGAAGTCATAAAAATAATTCTGAAGTGGGACGAAGTGCTCTCCGGTGAATTATTAATTTTCGATGCTAGATCCACATCGATGATGAAAATTAAAGTTTCACAGTCTGCAGATAATCCATTGACAGGGGACAATCCTTCTCAAAAAAGCCTCATTGATTATGCCGATTTTTGTGGTTTGAATGATGAAGAAATAAAATCGATTTCTAGTACCGAAATGAACACGCTGATTTCAAACCACCCTGAAACCATGGTTATCGATGTCAGAGAAAAAAATGAACTGGTAAACCATCCTTTTGAAGGGTTGAATATTCCAATGTCAAAATTTCATACGGATTGGAAAAAAATTCAAATGAATGGACCTGTAGTGGTTGTTTGCCGTACAGGTCGTCGGAGTAGAGAAGCCATTCAATGGTTGAGACAGCAGGGATATCAAGAAAACATCTATAATTTAGAAGGAGGCGTAGAAGGTGTTTGATCATTTTATTGTATGACGAAATCAACTAATTGAATACTCATATTAATGGAATATTGAGTTATTATTAATCATCCAAATGCAATAAGTTAGGTACAGCAGAAACCGATTCATTATTCTGCACGAGAACAGTGACGTTCAATGATCTTGAGTATTTATCAATCGTGGAGGCCAGCTTTCCTTCATTACCCTCAATAATTTTTGATAAGCCTAAAAATACAATGTCTGCATCACCACTCTTTTCATGTAGGACACTGATAAAAGATTCATTGCTCACTTCTATACGAACGCTGGCTTGAATGCGAGCGGCCGGTAGGAGTTTGATTATTCCACGTTCCATAATCCGTTTGTCTTCTTCAGAACTTACCATAGAGCGTATAGTAATTTGAGCGTCCTTCCATTCATCGTTTAATTTTAATAAATAAGCTAGAAGCAGCATTAAATTGCCATTGTTTTCCTGGCCTCCCCACCACAGATCGATTGATTTGGCTTTGATGGGCAAAATTGTTCTAAATCGAACCAGGATTATATTTTTTCCATTGATACCAATTTCCCGGATGATTTTTAATTGTTGCAATTGACCATCTTTTCCTTCCGACCAGCCAAAGACGACGGTATTGGTTCGCATATCCGCGATACCATGACCTTTTGAGATATATTTTATTCCATTGTGTAATTCTTCTACTGTGTGAACTTCACAAAATGCTTCAAGGCCGTGTTTTTTTAACTCAATGCTCATGTCCATTTCCATATTTCTACGAATGGTCCCGGAAATGACACCTTGAGACTTAAATACCAGTTGGGCAATTGTCAAAATACCTTGATTTTGACCCAGTGCCGCTGCCAGCCTCACAAGTTCGATGCGTTTATCAATGTCCTTGACAAATAATATCATCAGTGGTCGCCAGTTTCTCGGATGGATTTTTCGTTTATCAAGTTGTAATAGTGAATAACGTGATAGATTCATCCAGAATCCGGCCATGACATCACCCCAGCGTTGTTCCAATGCACGTGAGCGTAACCAGCTCAGAAGTAAAACCTCCAACCCTAGAGCAACAAGACAGGCGATTGGACTAATTAAGTACATGACACCAATGGCACCGACGGCGCCTAACATTGAAACATACCATGGTACCTTAATCTGAGGGCGATAGGAAGGTTCGTCGACCAATGTTTCGATAGCTGCACTCAAATTTATAGCGACATATAGAGTCAGGAAAAGGACTGAAACAAACTGTGCCACGGTGTTTAATTCACCTAGCGCGACAGCTGCCAGAGCAATAGCGCCACTGACCCAGGTAGCTATAGTCGGCTGACCGGTTTTTGACAATTTTGACAAAAATTTAGGAGCCAGGCCGTCCATAGAGAGGGCCTGAAGTACACGTGGACCACCTAAAATACTTCCAAAGGCGGAGGATAGTATGGCGCCCCAAACAGCAGGATAGATTAATATTCCACCAAAAAGGGCTACGCGAGTCCAGGTCTGTAGACCTGCATCGGGATTCGTTAGATCCTCAATTGTCAGCAAGGCCGTAACAGAGAGCAACAAAGGAATAATCAAATAAATGATTACACCGGAAACCACGGCACCCATTGTACCCACCGGAATAGATGTGCGAGGATTCTTCAAATCACCGCTCATGCCGATACCCGCCGTAAATCCTGTGACGGCCGGAAAAAATACGGCGAAGACGTACCAATAGCCTTCAGGAGCAGTGGCATAGCTTGGTTTCCAGATTGGTGCATTGAGGTCATGGCTTAAAACTCCGGCGACTAAAGCCAAAATGGACAAACCCACTAATACCATTATTGGTATTTGAGCTTTTAAAGCCAGGGAAGCGCTTTTACCCGAAAGGAGTGTCACCAATACAATTAATCCTGCTGCGAATAACTGTATTCCATACGACGGTAGCTCACCCCAGTCGGCTGGCCAGAGGATAAGAAGTGCTTCGGCTAATCCAAAACAATAAAATGTAACGCTGAGAGTTCGACATAAATAGAGCGGAATACCAATAGCTCCCCCGGGTTCCAGTCCCAAACTGCGGGAGATTAGAAAATATTCTCCTCCGACCCCTACCTTGATATTTGAAGCAATTGCTGAAGCACTCAATCCTGTAATGAAGGTGATAGAACTTGCAAGGACGACCGTGACGATTGTCATGGCCAAACCCACGTTGCCCACAACCCAGCCAAATCTCAAATACATGATTAATCCAAGAATGGTAAGGATACTCGGAGTATAAACACCGAGAAACGTGCCAAATTTATTGGCAGATGCCTTTGAATCACTCATATTACTAAACCCCAAATTTTGAGAGCATCCAAAATAAGAAAAGATAGGCGATCAATTGCATTAAACCCAAGGTTAACCGGAAATACAGTAGAATCAAGCGTTGTTTGGGATACATACATTTGAGCTTTCTATTTGATGTTTCGCATATTTGAGGATGGATTTCATAACGAAAACATGTTGTATTAAGATTATTTTGACAGTCACGCCTAACGCTTAAATTGGAAATGCAAAAACTTATGCGAAGCTCCATGCTCATATTATTTCTGTTCCTTTTCTCGTGCAATGAGCCGGTTCAGACAAATGAAATCCCAAATATTAATGAACCACCGGGAAGTCTTGAGATTTTTGGTGATGGAATCATTTCACGTCAATTTAATGAACGAGACATGGCCATTACACCGGAAGGCGATGAGATTGTTTTTACGTTAGGAAATCATAACCATACGCAACGGGCCTTAGTTCATTTAGTTAAACAAATGAATCGTTGGACGACTCCCGAAATTCTATCCTTTTCAGGAATTGACAATGATATCGAGCCGTTTTTTAGTCCGGACGGGAAGCGATTGTTTTTTGCATCCAATCGGTCTATGAATGATACTTCTCGCAATGATTATAATATATGGGTGGCGAGAAAGACGAATAATGGTTGGGGTAGTCCTGTTGCACTTCCGGAAATTATTAATTCATCGGCTGATGAATTTTATCCTGCCGTGAGTGCAAATGGAAATGTATATTTTACAGCCACGCGAATAAACGGAATTGGAAAAGAAGATATATTTCGAAGTGAATTTATTAATGGAGAATACCAAATACCTGTATCACTTGATTCTAATGTAAATTCACAAACGTATGAATTCAATGCATTCGTATCACCTGATGAATCGCTTATTCTATTTTCCTCGTATGGGCGATCAGATGACATGGGCGGAGGAGACCTCTATTTGAGCCAGAAAGATGACTCGGGAAATTGGACGAAAGCACGCCATCTTGGTGATGAAATTAATTCTGACAAATTGGATTATTGTCCATTTGTTCATTTTCAAAGCCAGGCATTTTATTTTACGAGTCAACGGACAGTTGTGCCCGATAACGGTATTAAGTCGTTTGACAACTTCTCAGGCTTCCTGGCTGGCCCGGGTAATGGGATGGGTGATATCTATTGGATTGATCTGGCTGCATTAAACTTATAAAGATCGAATGCAAGGGGTGCATGATAAACTGTAAATAATTAAATTCTAAAATAAAAACTATCATATGAAGATTGATCAAGCTAAAATATTAGTCACAGGCGGAAGTCTTGGAATAGGAAAAGAAACTGCCAGGCAGCTGGTTGAAAAAGGCGCCAAAGTGGTCATTACAGGAAGAAATATGAAACGGCTGGAAGTGGCGGCCGCCGAAATCGGCGCTATTCCTTGTGAATTTGATATGCAGGATGTAAATGCAATTGAGTCCAATGCGCAAAAATGCCTCGCTTTGCTCGGCGGCCTGGATGCTGTTATTAATAATGCAGGAACAGGTTACCGACGTTTTTTAGAAGATGTCGAATTAGAGGACTTTCAAAACATTTTCATGACTAATGTTTTCAGTTTAGCGCTACTAACGAAAGAGTTGGTGAAGACATTTGTTAGTCAGAAATATGGGAATATCGTCAATATTGCATCAACCGCAGCACTCAAGGGTTATCCGGGTGGATTAGTCTATTCTGCTTCCAAATTTGCACTCCGAGGCATGACACAATGTTGGCAGGGAGAATTAAGAAAACACAATATTCGGGTTTCATTGATCAATCCGAGTGAGGTGACAACAGCTTTTGCTAATCCGGATAGAATCGAGCGTGCAGAAGAGGGGAACAAATTGGATTCTCGTCAAATTGCTCACACCATCGTATCTACTTTGGAAATGGATGACAAGGGATTCATTCCAGAAGTTACTATCTGGGCAACAAACCCTTTTTAATATTGCCACTGGTAACATTGCGTATGGTTTACAAATTAAATTTACAAGCCCAGATTTGATTTGAATAGTTTAATGGCAATTGCCAACAAGATGATACCGAAGATTTTTCGAAGGATATCTTCTCCAGCTTTTCCTATTTTCTTTTGAATCCAGCTTGATGAACGGAGGACCATGAATACAAATACGAGATTGAGTATAATGCCGGCAAAAATACTCCATGTATCATATTCCGTTTTCAGAGAAAGAATGGTCGTCAAGGTACCGGCGCCTGCAATTAATGGAAAGGCCACAGGCACAATAGATGAAGAAGAAGATTCCGGATTCTCCTTAAAAAGATGAATGCCGAGTATCATTTCAATTCCAATAATAAATAATACGATTGATCCGGCAATCGCAAATGACGATACATCAACGCCAAATAAATGTAAAATAGATTCACCGCCTAACAGAAATGCAATCATCAACAATCCGGCTGCTATTGTAGCTTTGCCCGGCTGAATAACTTTCCCTTGTTCTTTCATACTGATCACGATGGGGATATTGCCAACAATATCAATGACAGAAAAGAGAATGAGTGTTACGGATAAAACTTCTTTGATGCTCATAATACTTTTTTATTAATCTCGAAAATGGAGGTTGTATTTCCAGGACCAGCGTTGACCTGATTCTTTTTATTTCTAATGAAGGGCCGTCAACCGAAAGATCTATTCTGCTGCCATTTTTTCGGCATTTTCAGCAACTTGTAAGGCCTGTAAGATTTCTTCTATATCGCCGTCAACAATTTTATCTAAACTGTATAATGTCAGTCCAATGCGATGATCGGTAACGCGATTTTGAGGATAATTATACGTGCGAATTTTATCTGAGCGATCACCACTTCCTACAAGAGATCTTCGGTGTGCCGTTACTTTGTTGTAATGTTCTTCTCGTTGTGCCTCCTTAATTTTGGCATAAAGTCGCTGTATGGCTATTTCCCTGTTTTGAATTTGTGATCGCCCGTCTGTACTTTCTGCAACAATACCGGTAGGTAGGTGAGTGAAACGCACACCGGATTCGGTTTTGTTGACATGTTGTCCTCCGGCACCACTCGACCGAAAGGTATCGACTTTCAATTCATCCTTTCTTATATCGATGTCCTGAAGTTTAAATTTTGGCATGACGGCAACCGTGGCTGCTGAAGTATGAACTCTTCCCTGACTCTCTGTTTTTGGTACGCGTTGAACACGATGAGCACCGGATTCAAACTTCAATTTCCCAAATACATTCTCGCCTTTTACCTCAACGACAATTTTATTATAACCTCCGGCTGTTCCTTCATTGAGATAAATAATATTCTGTTTCCATTTTTGTGATTCAAAATATTTCGTATACATGCGAAATAAATCACCTGCAAAAATACTGGCTTCATCTCCACCGGTGCCTGAGCGAATTTCGAAAATAACATCTTTACTATCTTCCGGATCTTTAGGAATAAGTAATATTTTTATTTCATCTTCTATCGTCAATTGATCCGGTTGTAGCGCACTTAATTCTTCTTGTGCCATTTCTTTCATTTCCGGGTCATCGGATTGAATCATCTCTTTGGCCGTTGCAATATTTCCGAGAATTTCTTCGTATCGCTTTTTTATTTCTACGATAGCCGAAAGATCCTTGTATTCTTTGTGATACTTTTTAAATTTATTCATATCACTGATGACATCCGGGTCGGAAAGTTGTTCTTCCAAATAATGAAATCGTTCTGATATGGCTTCGAGCTTATCGAGCATTGGGTAATGTAACTAAGAAAATTAATTAATAATCGGCTGTTCGGTAGTCTACCGTTGATTTTCCAACTTTTCCTGGAAGTGGTGGATGTAACTTTGAAATTTTAACTCGTATGGCGGTGGCTGAATCAAATTTTTTCAAAAGTCCCGTGCCCATTTTATATGCCAGGCTCTCTAATAGATTATGTCTTGTAGAAAATATGTCAACACAATAATTGTAAGCCTGTTCGTAATCAATCGTATCACTTAATTCATCACTTGCTGCGGCATCTCTAATATCTGTTTTGATATAAACGTCCAACTCATAATGTCCTCCCAACATGGCTTCTTCATCGTAACAACCATGCTTTCCGTACAGATGTATGTCTTCTAAAATTATAATCCCCATGACGCTTTGTTTTACTGGGCAAAAGTACTAAAATTGACAAGAGGGACTAGTGTCTTGTTTATAATGATACGGAGGCCCACCACCTGGACACGTGAAAAGCGTTGCCCACCCATCGGCAGTCGCACAAATAAGCCAGACGGCTATGATTCTGACCATATGAAATGTCCGTTCGGGCATTATCAAATATAAGCAGTGTCTTTGATGAGCAGCGACACAAATTAATTTGCTTCACAGCGTTTCATGAATAGCCGCGGAATTGGATTGAGAATTGACAAAGCATTCAAAGTCGACTTCGAATCTTGCCCGCCAGAGATTGGATTAATCGATCAATCCTACTTTTTTTTCTTCTTCGAACTGAATTCATCTTCCTGCTCGATAAGAGATCGCCAGTCTTGTAAATCATCTTGAGAAAGCAAGACCGTTGTTTCATAATCACCTTTTGTTATATCTGCAATGGCAATGTCACTGCCAACATATTCTTCGATTTCAGCTAATAGATTTTTTTCTTCCTGACTACAAAAACTAAACGCACGACCTTTATTCTTGCCGCGTCCGGTGCGACCTACTCGATGCACATAATTCTCAGCTTGTTCCGGTAAATCGTAATTAATTACAAACTCGACATTGGGAATATCAATACCCCTGGCACTGACGTCGGTGGCGATTAGCACTTTTTCAGTTCCGGATTTAAAAGATTCCATTACGGCTGTCCGTTCGTCCTGATTTTTATCTCCATGAATCGTTAGAGTAGAAATTCCAACGCGGTTCATAGCTTTAGATACACGTTCCGCTCTCACTTTAGTTCGCACGAAAACGAGTATTTTATTTTCCGAATTTTCATTTATAAAACGCTCAAGAAAAAAACGTTTATCATC
The DNA here is from genome assembly GCA_965249735.1 of Saprospiraceae bacterium. Taxonomy (GTDB): domain Bacteria; phylum Bacteroidota; class Bacteroidia; order Chitinophagales; family Saprospiraceae; genus JANQSS01. The sequence goes on from CBDFMS010000025.1 coordinate 620,751, forward strand.
CATTTCAATAAATGCGACTGCATGCTCTACATTTTTAGCCACAGGATTTTTAGGTGATACCTGAATGCGAATTGCTTTTTGACCAATAATTGTATAGGCTAGCTTTTTAATCGTGTTGTTAATCGTAGCGGAGAAAAAGAGGGTTTGTCTGCGTTTGGGCAATTTATTTCGCAAATCATGTATATCGTCTATGAACCCCAGGTCAAGCATGTGATCCGCCTCATCCAGAATTAAGATCTCTACGCGATGTACTTGAAAATGGCCTTGGCTGATGAGGTCGAACATCCGACCTGGTGTGGCCACAACAATGTCTACACGCTTTGCTAATGCTGTTATTTGTGGTTGCTGATCGACTCCTCCATATATGCCCAGTGTTTTTACCCTGGTGTGTTTTCCTATATCATTGAAAACACCGGAAATCTGTTGCGCAAGTTCATGAGTAGGCACCAATACGATACACTTGACTCCGTCCGGGCGCCGACTTGTCTTTTTTCGCTCATGTAACATATCCAATATTGGGATGGCGAAGGCAGCGGTTTTACCCGTACCTGTTTGAGCCACAGCTAATACATCTTCTTCGCGCAAAATATGTGGAATGCACTTGTACTGGATGTCGGTAGGTCTTTTGAGACCGAGTATATTAAGCCGTTTAACGATCTCGTCTGCAAGACCATAATCCTCAAATTTCATGTCGCCAAGATAAGGAACCTGGGACTGCAAAAACCTTGCATCGAATCCCTACATTTGCGCTTTAAAATATACTGCTATGTCAAATACCACAGATAGATATCAACACCATGATTATTTCCAAATGGATGAGCTCTTATCCGAAGATCACCTTCTTGCGCGTGATGCCATTCGAGATTGGGTAAAAAAAGAAGTGTCACCCATCATTGAAGAATATTCAGAACGTGCTGAATGCCCCGAGCACCTATTTAAGGGCCTGGCAGATATCGGTGCCTTTGGCCCATCATTACCGGAAGAATATGGAGGCGGGGGGCTTGATGAAGTGGCTTATGGAGTGATTATGCAGGAATTGGAGCGTGGAGATTCAGGCGTGAGGAGCATGGCATCAGTTCAGGGTAGTTTAGTGATGTATCCGATTTACCGATTTGGAAGCGAAGAGCAACGCAGGAAATATTTGCCTAAGTTGGCAAGTGGCGAATACATTGGCTGCTTTGGATTGACAGAACCGGACCACGGATCAAATCCAAACGGTATGCTCTCAAACATTAAAGATGACGGAGATGCCTATATATTGAATGGAGCCAAAATGTGGATTACAAACTCACCCGTTGCCGATATTGCGGTGGTGTGGGCCAAGGACGAAGAAGGACTTATTCGTGGTATGGTAGTCGAAAAGGACATGGAAGGATATTCGGCACCTGAAATTCATGGCAAATGGAGTCTCCGGGCTTCGATTACCGGAGAATTGGTCTTCGACAATGTCCGGGTACCAAAAGAAAATGTTTTCCCTGAAGTAAAAGGATTGAAAGGTCCATTGAGTTGCTTGTCAAAAGCCAGATATGGAATTGCCTGGGGAGCCATCGGCGCCGCGTTGGACTGCTATGATTCAGCTTTGAGATACTCACAGGAACGTATTCAATTTGATAAGCCTATAGGTCAGTTTCAATTAACTCAAAAGAAATTGGCTGAGATGATAACAGAGATTACGAAGGCACAATTGTTAACCTGGAGACTTGGTATGCTGGCGAATGAGGGTAGAGCTACTCCAGCTCAAATTTCAATGGCCAAGCGCAACAATGTAGATATGGCACTAACGATTGCCCGGGAAGCAAGACAAATACACGGCGGTATGGGCATTACGAATGAATATCCGATAATGCGTCATCTCATGAACCTCGAAACGGTGATAACATATGAAGGCACCCACGACATCCATTTATTGATTACAGGTATGGATGTGACAGGGCTGAATGCCTTCAAATAATTGCGAGATTACCAATAGAATCAGATTTGCCAAACGCGCACGTCTCCTCCTGAAGTATAAATTAAGGCCCAATTGCTGCTCCTCCACTCGTTGCATTGTTGATTCCCGCTGCAAGACCTCCTGGAAAAATGACATCATACACGTTCAAATTTATTACAGGAAATGGGCCGGCAGCAAAGTATTGGATGTCTATTGTGTTAAGCACAACAGTATTTTGGAATATAAAGGGAGACACCATCATGGCGTCAATGCCGACGTTGTGATAATTAATCTCATTGTGAGAAATAACCGGATCTCCGGGGTTCAGCACCATGATGCCAAAATTTCCATTACTATGTATATGATTTCCCTGGATCATAACCCGCTTACTTGCTCCTGCTGACGCACAACGAATTCCTATGCTGTCGTTATAGTTGATTTCATTTGATAAAATTGAAGGTTGCGAACTAGCATTAGCATCAATTCCTATTTTATTTCCGTAAATGTCATTAGCAATGATCCGCGGTTCAGCTAAATTTTGCAGAACTATACCAGTACCGGGAATTCCGGCACCGTCGATTGTATGGGCAATAACATTATCACTTATGGTAGGCTCCGTTGGAAATGCATTTCCGATCAATAGAATTGCTGACCAATAGTTTTCAATAAGTTGATTGTTGCTAATGGTCGGCCACGCATTGTCCGTGCAGATAATTCCACCATTCAAATTGCTGTCTATTTTGTTGTGTATAATCCATGGATTAGCAGCTTCATTGAACGTAAATCCACCAGTACACCGGATACCATAGCCCAGACTTAGTCGTATATCATTGTTTTCAATCCATGGTCTGGCTGAAGTGATGGTGCCATCGACAAGAATTCCATCTCCCAGAGAATTGGAAATGAGATTAGATGATATCTTAGGCGACACGCCGAAACATGAAATTCCATCTGGAATATTGAATCCTTCGATTATCGTATTATCCGTAGCCGTAATCGGCCCATTTATGGTTGTCGAATATTTTCCTGAACCTTGCAGAAGCAGATATTGCTTTGTGACAATACTGGGTTCAGTGTATGTTCCGGGCATAACCCGTACGAGACATGGGTTGAGTGGACTTGTTGCACCGCAGGAATTGATCGCAGCCTGAATGGTCGTAAAATCACCCCCTGAAACTGCCACAGTCACCACATGCCCATAGTTAACACCCTGATCTGTGAAACTTTTCCACACAGACCCATCGTAACCTTTGAAGTCTCCGGCACTAAATTGCATCATACCTGCTTTTGTGGTATCTGCACTGGTTTTCGGACCTATTTTTACTTCGTTTTCAAAGTCACCACTTCCTTGTTGTGCTGAGAGAATACCTAATGATAGCAATACGAATAAGATTGAAATGATCGATTTCATGATGTTATATTATTAGTTTTCGAAATAATCCCCGCGAGATGAGAATTTGGTATCCCTCATCCTGCCTTAAATCAACGAACTTCCCTGCCCTTGCCAAACATTCATGAAGTTCAGCAAGAGCCTAATTTGGCTATTCCAAATATACGTTTTTTAGGGCACAAAGTCAAGATGAGGATTTTGATGACTTTTCAAACAATAGCAATGGATAGAATGAATTAGAAGCATAATTTTCTGTTTATCTTCATCAATGATCGGATATGAAAAACAGAGGTTTTCGAAACGTCAATATCTTGGATATTAATGAACATTTATAAATTTATTAGAAATCAAAACATAATAAATGTGGACATGAAGACTGTATTATTGTTGTTCGATATTGACGGAACGATTACGGACACAACAAAAATGGATGACACCTGCTTTAAGGAGACAATTTGGGAGCTGTTTAATATTGATCTTGAAAATATCGAATGGAATAAATATCCAAATGTCACAGATTCCGGATTAAGTGAATCTATATATAAACAGCACACTGGCCGAAGTCTTTCGAAAGGGCAAACACAAAAAATCCGAAAACTCTTTTATCAAAAAATTAAAAGTGAATACAAGAAGAATCCGAATGGAATTGAAGCTATAGCGGGTGTCAATGATTTTATAGAAAGTATTCGGCAAATGCAGATTCCAATGGCCATTGCTACAGGCGGTTTCAGAAAAACAGCTGAATTTAAACTGACCGTTTCAAATATTCCTTATACTCCATTTACACTGGCAACCTCGAATGATGCAGAATCGAGAAGGTCGATTATGAATATTGCCATTGCCCGGGCACAGTTCGAATATCAACAATTCTTTAAGACGATCGTTTATTTTGGTGATGGCGTTTGGGATGTTCAAACATGCCGTGATATGGATATCCCAATGATCGGTATTGATTGTAATTTTTCTGGCAAATTAGACAGCACAGGGATTCAATATTTATTCCATGACTATTTGAATGATAAAGAGATTTTTGATGCCATAAAACAAATTCACAACAATAATGAAAGAAAACCTAATTTTTAGAAAAGCTGGTGTCGATGATATATTGGATGTCGTGGAGTTGGTTTGGAAAGATCAATTGCGCCAGGAGGACAGTGTACGCCCACCTAAAAACATAGACTATTATTTCGATTATTTTCATATAATTAACCGTGATGTAAATCAATATTTATTAGTTGTCGAAAACGAGGATAAAAATATTATCGCGACGAGCCACTTAACCTTACTTCATTATCTGCCATTTTTGGATAGGCGACTTCAAGTTGAATTCGTTCGGGTGGATAAAAAATATCACGGCCAGGGTATAGGTCGAAAAATGTTTGAATGGATTGAAGAAAAGGCAAAAGAATGGGAGGTTAGCAGAATTCAATTAACTACAGACAAAAGACGAATGAGAGCTCAACAATTTTATCAGTCACTTGGGTATGAACCCTCTCACATAGGAATGAAACTTTATTTTAATAAATAATTAAATGAAAATAACAAAATACCATGTTGACGCATTTGCAGACCGGCTTTTTGAAGGAAATCCGGCTGCGGTCTGTTTATTAGAAAAATATGCAGACGATGATCTTTTAAAGGCAATTGCTGCTGAGCATAATTTGGCAGAAACGGCATTCGTGGTTAAGCAACAAGATCATTTTTTGATCCGATGGTTTACACCAACTGTAGAGGTCGATTTGTGCGGACACGCCACCCTGGCAGCTGCATTTGTATTATTCAATCATACATCTTTTGAAGGGGATATAATTCATTTTAAAACTGTGAAATCAGGGAGTCTTTATGTAACAAAAAGGGACCAGCACTATGTTATGAATTTTCCATCTGACATTCCCGTTCGGATTGCGGATACACAGCAAATAAATTTTGGTGTAGGCAATGCCATACTTGAGTTGTACCGCGGTAAATCAAAATATTTGGCAATACTCAATTCGGAAGAAGAACTTCATGATTTGAATCCAAATATGTCAGTTATCTCCAATCTTGATTTAGAAGGGGTCATATTCACTGCACCGGGCAATGACTACGATTTTGTTTCACGATTTTTCTGCCCTAAAATTGGAATTGATGAAGATCCTGTTACAGGATCCGCACATACGGTATTAATTCCGTTCTGGTCGGAACGATTAAAAAAGGAAACAATGACCGCCAGGCAAATATCGCACAGGGGAGGAACAGTCTACTGTACTCTGCTAAATGATCGAGTTGAGATAGCAGGCAATGCCAGGTTGTATTCTATCGGTGAACTATTTCTTGCAGAGGATTTATTAAATAATCATGAAGAGAAGCAATCGGTGAAGAGGAACATTTTATGAAAATTGATCTTACGAAAAACGCCGGTCGGTTTTCAGGGGAGGATTATGTGAATCTATACGACCTCTACAGACCCAGTCCTCCTATGGCGCTGATCGATCTTGCCAGGCAATATGCCGGTGGTCAGGTTGATCATGTCATTGATCTTGGTTGCGGAAGTGGATTGAGTGCGATGGTTTGGAAAAACAAGATCAAAATATTGACGGCCGTTGACCCTGGAAGAGACATGATTTCGGCAGCGAAAAGAAAATTCAAAAACGATGATTCATGGATAAGGTTTGTAGAGGCTTATGCGCATGACGTACCATTGGAAAGTCAATGTGCAGATATGATCACATGTTCACAATCATTTCATTGGATGAATCCAGGACCGACCTTGGATGAAATTAATCGACTGTTGAAACCCAACGGTGTGTTGGTCATCTATGATTGTATGTGGCCTCCTTCGGTCTGCCTGGCTTGGGAAACCGCATATATACAACTCTTTAAACGGGTCAAACAACTAACAGATACGAGTCCGGATGTGCTCATGCATTTTTGGGACAAAAACAAGCATCAGGATAATGTAGGTCGCTCAGGTCACTTTAGTATGGTGAAGACAGTTGGATTTCATAAAATTGTGGTTGCAGATGCAAGCTATTTCATTGGATTGGCTGAGACTCAGGGAGGAGTTGAGGGTTTGCGCAAACTCGGCTTGTCGGATGAAGAAATTGGTTGGCTCGAATTTATTGAAAAAATAGCCGAGACGCCCATGGCTGAACCTTGCACATTTACACTGCATTACAAATGCATCTTCGCAATTAAAAATAACGGAGAATAATAACCAAAATGGACCTTCGATTGATGAAGCAACGAACTAAAGCAATGACAAAAAAAACGAAAGTGAAGCGCGTACCAAAACGCGGACAGTATGACAAGCAAACGATCCATGATATTCTTGATGAGTCATTTATTTGTCATGTGGGGTTTGTTCATGATGGATACCCTGTTGTCATTCCAACGGCGTATGGCCGAAAGGATAACTTTATTTATCTGCACGGATCGACAGCTAGTAGAATGATGAAAAATCTCTCACACGGGCTTGAAGTATGTGTGACAGTGACGAAAGTGACAGGATTGGTATTGGCCAAATCGGCGTTTCATCATTCCATGAATTATGCATCCGTGGTAGTATTTGGTCGGGCCAGTTTAGTGGAATCTGATGAAGAAAAAATGCTTGGTCTTAAATCATTCACGGACCATGTTCTGCCTGGACGGTGGGATGAGGCCAGAATTCCCAATAAAAAAGAACTGAAAGGTACAATGGTGCTGAAACTTCCCATTGACGAGGCCTCCGCCAAGATAAGAACAGGACCTCCCGTAGACGACAAAGCCGATCAACAGTTGCCAATCTGGTCAGGTGTCCTTCCCATTCAGCAAGTTTATGGTCATCCCGAGTGCAGCGAGCCAAATCTGCATGATTCAATTCCCTCCTCCATTTTGGGATTGATTTCTTGACCATACCGGGAGTAGAATTGTTCGTTCAAAATCGTAATTATTCGTTGCCATCAAAACACATGAATCCATACCATCATTGTGGTATGTCGTCCCCTCTGAAAAGCACAAAAAAAGAGCGATATCAAATGACCGGACGTCAGCCTTATAATCGTTTAGAATCAATCTAAATTGGAATTTCCAACTCAACCTTCTCAAACAAACCATGCGCTCTTTTAATCAACTTTTTACATATGATAGTTTGTATAATATGAATGTTTTATATTTGTACCAGCGAATTGAGTTAATGCCGAGATTTGATTCAAAATCTTGGCATGATAATTGTTTTATTACGAGATAAATCTATCTTTGGTAACGCAACGTAAATCGTTGAATATCAAATGTATGATATTGTAATATGTAATTAAATGAAAGATTCATAAAGATGAATCTAACGAATTAATAACCAATTTGTAACACTTAGAGAAAAACTATATTTCTAACAACTTAGTCGTTCAGGTGATGATCTGGAAGGCATTTTGTTGTTAGAAATCGAACGCGCGTCAATCTTTGAATTAGGACGAAAATTTATATAATTCGAAGATTTAACATTTTTAAACGACCAAATCCCACAAACATGAAACGATGTTTACCACGTCTTTTTGTACGACTCAATGTATTATTCTTTCTATCCATGCTATTCAGCACAATGGCTTTCAGTCAGTATTGTCTGGATGGAACGTATTGTCCTAATCCTTTGACCGACCCCATGGGTACAGGAAATGGGTGTTTCCCCAATGTTGATGATGAATGGGCTAACGCTGTTACTACAGTAGTCGACCCAAATGCTTCGGCAACATGCCAGGTTACCCAGGTGTGGGGTGCCTTTGGTTTTGATACAGCCGGTGTAGAGCACGTTTATTTTGGAATGCATCACGGAAACAATGGACAATCGACATTTCGTGTATACGTCAATTATGATTGTGATTCAACCTCGGGACAAATATTAGCTCCTGAACGTTTTGGCGTAGATACAGGAACAGTCCCCGTTGGCGGAGCTGAATTTATGGTTCTATTCACAACAAGTCAAAATCCTGCTCCACCTGACTTTTTTATTTGGGATACAGTGTCCATGACCATGGTTCCTGCTCCTCCTTTTGTGGGTGCCGGTAGTGCGATAGCAACCGGAGCCGTTGGAGGATGTAATGAAGGAGATGGTGAATTCGTAGAAATCGAAGTTCCTTTTCTTGGGTTTATCGACCCTTGTGATCCTAATTTTTGTGGTACAATCGAGATAACATCAATCTTATCAAATGCTGGAGGATCCCCGGGTTCAAATTATTGCGAAGGTCCTTCAGTCAGTCTGGCAATTGGGGTCAATGAACCACCTACAGCTGTGGTCGATCCTATTCCTCCTTGTTTGTATTCTGATGGCTTAGTTTGTTTGAACGGAAGTAATTCGACGGACCCCGATATGGATACGCTCACCTATGAGTGGGATCTGGACTTTGATGGAATAACCTTTGACGTCGACACCACTGGTGCGATGGTCTGTATTCAATATGCTGCGGGAAGTTATGTGGCTGCACTAAGAGTAACAGACGCCTTTGGGTGTGCTGATACTGTAGATACAAACGGCGGCGTGGCGTTTACCGTCCTCGACCCGGATGATAAAATCACATGTGCTGTTTCAAATATTCAGGGTGTGGCCTGCATTGGCGATGCCAATGGATCTTTTGACCTGACTATTACTGGTGGATTTCCCGGCTACAATTATGTTGTAGTCAATTCAATGGATGACACCGTGTCTACCGGAATTGATGTGAGTGGAATGCTCGAGACCATTTCAGGCCTTGGTGCAGATAACTACATTGTTCTTGCAAGTGATACAAATGGTTGCCAGGATACTTGTATGGTGATGATACCAGGACCAGTCCCTCTCGTGTGTACAATTAATAGTAGCACAAACGAAACATGTAATGAATCTGACGATGGAACAATTGATGTAAGTGCCAGTGGTGGAGTCTCACCATATGTCTATGACAATGGTATGACCACAAATACAGATGGTCAATTTTCTGGATTAGCAGCGAGCACATACAGTGTTACCATAACAGATGCAAACGGTTGTACAACGTTTTGTGCGGATGTAATCATCACGCAACCTGACGCCTTGACATGTACAATTAATTCAAGTACCAACGAGACATGCAATGAATTCGATGATGCAACGATCAGTGTGAGTGCAGGCGGCGGAACAAGTCCATATGTCTATGACAATGGTAGCTCAACGAATACGGACGGATCATTTACAGGTTTGGCAGCAGGTACATATAGTATTACGATCACCGATGCAAACGGCTGTACAACGACTTGCTCAGATGTAACAGTGACACAACCGGATGCCTTAACATGCACAATCAATTCAAGCACAAACGAGACATGTAATGATACCGATGATGCATCCATTAGTGTGAGTGCAGGAGGTGGAACGAGCCCATATGTATATGACGATGGGAACACAACGAATACGGATGGATCATTTACAGGTTTGGCAGCAGGAACATATAGCATTACGATCACCGATGCAAACGGCTGTACGACGACTTGTTCAGATGTAACAGTAACACAACCGGATGCCTTGACATGTGCAATCAATTCAAGTACAAACGAGACATGTAATGAATTCGATGATGCATCCATTAGTGTGAGTGCAGGAGGTGGAACGAGCCCATATGTATATGACGATGGGAACACAACGAATACGGATGGATCATTTACAGGTTTGGCAGCAGGAACATATAGCATTACGATCACCGATGCAAACGGCTGTACGACGACTTGTTCAGATGTAACAGTAACACAACCGGATGCCTTGACATGTGCAATCAATTCAAGTACAAACGAGACTTGTAATGAATTTGATGACGCCACGATCAGCGTGAGTGCAGGTGGCGGAACGAGTCCATATGTCTATGACAATGGTAGCACCACGAATACGGATGGATCATTTACAGGTTTGGCAGCTGGTACATATAGTATCACAATAACAGATGCAAACGGCTGTACAACGACTTGTGCAGATGTGACAGTGACACAACCGGACGCCTTGACATGCACCATCAATTCAAGTACAAACGAGACATGTAATGAATTCGATGACGCCACGATCAGCGTGAGCGCTGGTGGCGGAACGAGTCCTTATGTATATGACGATGGTAATACCACAAATACGGATGGATCATTTACAGGTCTTGCAGCAGGTACTTATAGCATCTCAATCACCGATGCAAACGGTTGTACGACGACTTGCTCAGATGTAACAGTGACACAACCTGATGCCTTGACATGCACCATAAATTCGAGCACAAATGAAACATGCAATGAATTCGATGATGCAACGATCAGTGTGAGTGCTGGTGGCGGAACGAGTCCATATGTATATGACGATGGTAACACGACAAATACCGATGGATCATTTACTGGACTGGCAGCAGGTACATACAGCATTACCATTACGGATGCAAATGGCTGTACAACGACTTGTGCAGATGTGACAGTGACACAACCGGACCCATTGACATGTACAATCAATTCAAGTACAAACGAGACTTGTAATGAATTTGATGACGCCACGATCAGCGTGAGTGCTGGTGGCGGAACGAGTCCATATGTATATGACAATGGTAGCACAACGAATACCGACGGATCATTTACAGGCTTGGCGGCAGGTACATATAGCATCACAATAACCGATGCAAACGGCTGTACAACGACTTGTTCTGATGTAACAGTGACACAACCGGATGCCTTGACATGTACAATCAATTCAAGTACAAACGAGACATGTAATGAATTCGATGATGGAACGATTAGTGTAAGTGCAGGCGGCGGAACGAGCCCATATGTATATGATGATGGTAACACGACAAATACGGACGGATCATTTACAGGTTTGGCAGCTGGTACATATAGCATTACCATAACGGATGCAAATGGCTGTACAACGACTTGCTCAGATGTGACAGTGACACAACCTGATGCCTTGACATGCACAATCAATTCAAGTACAAACGAGACATGTAATGAATTCGATGATGCCACGATCAGTGTGAGTGCTGGAGGCGGTACTAGTCCATATGTATATGACGATGGTAACACGACAAATACCGATGGGTCATTTACAGGCTTGGCAGCAGGTACATATAGCATCACAATCACCGATGCAAACGGCTGTACAACGACTTGTTCAGATGTGACAGTGACACAACCGGATCCATTGACATGTACAATTAATTCAAGTACAAACGAGACATGTAATGAATTCGATGACGCCACGATCAGTGTGAGTGCAGGCGGTGGAACAAGCCCATATGTATATGACGATGGTAACACGACAAATACCGACGGGTCATTTACAGGTCTGGCAGCAGGTACATACAGCATTACCATTACAGATGCAAATGGCTGTACAACGACTTGTTCAGATGTAACAGTAACGCAACCGGACCCATTGACATGTACAATCAATTCAAGTACAAACGAGACATGTAATGAATTCGATGACGCCACGATCAGTGTGAGTGCAGGCGGTGGAACGAGCCCATATGTATATGACGATGGTAACACAACGAACACCGATGGGTCATTTACCGGACTTGCAGCAGGTACGTATAGTATCACAATTACCGACGCAAGTGGCTGTACAACGACTTGTTCAGATGTAACAGTGACACAACCGGATCCATTGACATGTACAATCAATTCAAGTACAAATGAGACATGTAATGAATCCAACGATGGAACCATCAGCGTGAGTGCAGGCGGCGGAACGAGCCCATATGTATATGACTATGGTATGATGACCAATACCGACGGTTCATTTACAGGTTTGGCAGCAGGTACATATAGTATCACGATAACCGATGCGAATGGCTGTACAACAACTTGTGCAGATGTGACCATCACACAACCTATGGTACTATCTTGTATGGCTTCTAATATCATGCATGTTACAGGAGCTGGCAATATGGATGGTTCATTTGATCTGACCATTTTCGGTGGCACACCAGGATATGATTATGATATTACTGACATGATGAATGTTTCTGTAGCATCGGGACACATTTCCGGATCTATGGTTAACATAAATGGACTTTCTGGAGGAAGCTATATGATAGCTGTTACAGATACGAATAACTGTATGTCCATGTGTTTCGTGACGATTATGGAACCGGATCTTCTGACTTGCTCTATTGATTTGGTCCAGGATGCCTCGTGTATTTATGGATCGGATGGAGCACTTAAATTAAAAGTGTTTGACGGAGTACCACCTTATTCTTATGTGGTTCTCGACAATATGAACAACCCTGTTGCCATGGGCAACCTGTTAATGAGTGGCGATTCAACAACGATCATGAATCTCGATACCGGTACTTATACAATTAATGTCACTGATATGAACCAGAATCAGACAACTTGTATGGGCATGATTGGTTCACCTCCAGCGTTAACATGCACATTTTCAAGTAGCATGAATGAGACGTGTAATGAATTTGACAACGGTACGATTACCGTTGTGGCCGCAGGCGGAACGAGCCCATATGTGTATGACGATGGTAATTCAATGAATACAGATGGATCATTTACAGGTCTTGCAGCAGGTACATATAGTATCACAATAACCGATGCGAATGGCTGTACCACAACATGTGCAGACGTAACCATCACGCAACCGGATCCACTGACATGTACGGTTAATTCAAGTACGAATGAAACATGTAATGAATTCGATGATGCGACGATCAGTGTGAGTGCAGGAGGTGGAACGAGTCCATATGTATATGACGATGGAAATACGACGAATACAGATGGATCATTTACAGGTCTTGCAGCAGGTACGTATAGCATTACAATTACCGATGCGAATGGCTGTACGACAACATGTGCGGATGTAACAGTTACGCAACCGGATGCCTTGACATGTACGATTAATTCAAGTACCAATGAGACATGTAATGAATTCGATGACGGAACCATCAGTGTGAGTGCAGGAGGTGGAACGAGTCCATATGTGTATGACGATGGTACGACCACGAATACAGATGGATCATTTACTGCCCTGGCAGCTGGTACATATAGTATTACGATAACCGATGCAAATGGCTGTACGACAACATGTGCAGATGTGACCATTACACAACCTGATCCATTAACATGTACAATTAATTCAAGTACGAATGAGACATGTAATGAATTCGATGATGGAACGATTAGTGTTAGTGCTGGAGGCGGAACAAGTCCATATGTGTATGACGATGGTACGACCACGAATACAGATGGATCATTTACTGCCCTGGCAGCTGGTACATATAGTATTACGATCACCGATGCAAATGGTTGTACAACAACATGTTCAGATGTAACCATTACGCAACCGGATCCACTGACATGTACGGTTAATTCAAGTACGAATGAGACGTGTAATGAATTCGACGACGCTACAATCAGTGTTAGTGCTGGAGGCGGAACGAGCCCATATGTGTATGACGATGGTAATACCACGAATACAGATGGATCATTTACAGGTCTCGCAGCTGGTACATATAGCATTACAATTACCGATGCAAACGGCTGTACGACAACATGTGCAGATGTGACGGTTACACAACCGGATCCATTGACATGTACAATCAATTCAAGTACGAATGAGACATGTAATGAATTCGATGATGGAACGATTAGTGTGAGTGCTGGCGGCGGAACAAGTCCATATGTGTATGACGATGGTACGACAACGAATACAGATGGATCATTTACAGGTCTGGCGGCAGGTACCTATAGCATTACAATTACCGATGCAAACGGCTGTACGACAACATGTGCAGATGTGACGGTTACACAACCTGATCCATTGACATGTACGATAAATTCGAGTACAAATGAGACATGTAATGAATTTGATGATGGAACCATCAGTGTGAGTGCAGGCGGCGGAACGAGCCCATATGTGTATGACGATGGTACGACAACGAATACAGATGGATCATTTACTGCCCTTGCAGCAGGTACCTATAGTATTACGATAACCGATGCGAATGGTTGTACGACAACATGTGCAGATGTGACCATCACACAACCGGATCCTCTGACATGTACAGTTAATTCAAGTACGAATGAGACATGTAATGAATTCGACGATGCTACGATCAGTGTGAGTGCTGGAGGTGGAACGAGTCCATATGTGTATGACGATGGTACGACCACGAATACAGATGGATCATTTACAGGTCTTGCAGCTGGAACATATAGCATTACAATTACGGATGCAAACGGCTGTACAACAACTTGTGCAGATGTGACGGTTACGCAACCGGACCCATTGACATGTACGATCAATTCAAGTACGAATGAGACATGTAATGAATTTGATGATGGAACACTCAGCGTGAGTGCTGGAGGTGGAACGAGCCCATATGTTTATGACGATGGTACGACAACGAATACAGATGGATCATTTACAGGTCTTGCAGCAGGTACGTATAGCATTACGATAACAGATGCAAATGGATGTACAACGACATGCGCGGATGTGACCATTACGCAACCGGATCCATTAACATGTACGATTAATTCAAGTACGAATGAGACATGTAATGAATTCGATGATGGAACAATTAGCGTAAGTGCAGGAGGTGGTACGAGCCCATATGTATATGACGATGGTACGACAACGAATACAGATGGATCATTTACAGGTCTTGCAGCAGGCACCTATAGCATTACGATTACGGATGCAAATGGTTGTACAACGACGTGTTCGGATGTTACCATTACACAACCGGAACCACTGACATGTACAATTAATGCCAATAGTAATTTAGACTGTTATGACGGACCGATAGATCCGGATTTTCCAATAACCAACGGTTCAATAGACGCTAGTGCAAATGGCGGAACAAGTCCATACGTTTATGATATAGGTGGAGGTGTGACGAATACAGATGGACAGTTTACAGGTCTATCAGCGGGCACTTACAGCATAACCATAACGGATGCCAATGGATGTACAACGACTTGTGCGGATGTTACAATTACACAGCCTGATCCATTAACTTGTACGCTGAATGAGAATGCAGGAGAGACATGCAATGAATATGATGATGGGTCAATTCAGGTTACGGCTGATGGTGGAACGAGCCCGTATGTATATGACAATGGAAGTACCACAAATACAAATGGCTTATTCGTCGGTTTGGCTGCAGGCACTTACAGCATCACAATAACGGATGCCAATGGCTGTACGACGACGTGTGCAGATATATTAATTACACAACCTGATCCATTGACTTGTACGCTGAATGAAAACGGAGGAGAGACATGTAATGAATTTGATGATGGGACAATTCTGGTTACCGCTGGCGGTGGTACAAGCCCATATGAATATGACAATGGAACTACTACAAATACAGATGGTTGGTTTACTGGCTTGGCAGCAGGCACCTATGGCATCACAATAACGGATGCCAATGGCTGTACGACGACGTGTGGAGATATATTAATTACACAACCTGATCCATTGACTTGTACGGTGAATGAAAATGCAGGAGAAACATGCAATGAATATGATGATGGGTCAATTCAGGTTACAGCTGATGGTGGAACGAGCCCGTATGTATATGACAATGGAAGTACCACAAATACAAACGGCTTATTCGTCGGCTTGGCAGCAGGCACCTACAGCATCACAATAACAGATGCCAATGGCTGTACGACGACATGTGTAGATATATTAATTACGCAACCTGATGCCTTAACATGTACGATTAATTCAAGTACGAATGAGACGTGTAATGAATTTGATGATGGAACGATCAGTGTGAGTGCTGGAGGTGGAACGAGCCCATATGTTTACGATGATGGCAACACGACAAATACGGATGGATCATTTACAGGTTTAGCGGCGGGTACATATAGCATCACAATAACCGATGCCAATGGATGTACCACCACATGTTCTGATGTGACCATCACGCAACCTGACGCGCTGACATGTACAATCAATTCAAGTACGAATGAGACATGTAATGAATTTGATGATGGAACGATCAGTGTGAGTGCTGGAGGCGGAACGAGTCCATATGTTTACGATGATGGCAGCACGACAAATACCGATGGATCATTTACAGGTTTAGCTGCAGGTACATACAGCATCACGATAACGGATGCGAATGGTTGTACGACGACATGTTCTGATGTGACCATTACACAGCCAGATGCATTGACATGTACAATCAATTCAAGTACAAATGAGACATGTAATGAATTTGATGATGGAACCATCAGTGTGAGTGCTGGAGGCGGAACGAGTCCATATGTATACGATGATGGTAACACGACAAATACGGATGGATCATTTACAGGTCTTGCAGCTGGAACTTATAGTATTACAATTACAGATGCAAACGGATGTACGACGACCTGTGCAGACGTGACAATTACGCAACCAGATGCATTAACATGCACATTCAGTAGTAGTACGAATGTAACATGTAACGGAGATGCCGATGGTTCAATCAATGTAAGCGCTGGTGGTGGAACAAGCCCATATGTGTATGACGATGGAAATACGACGAATACGGATGGGGCCTTTACGGGCTTGGCAGCAGGTACGTACAGCATTACAATCACAGATGCCAATGGATGTACGACGACTTGTTCAGATGTGCTGATAACACAACCGGATGCACTGACATGTACAATCAATGGCAGCACAGATGCAACATGTAACGGAGAGGCTGATGGTACGATTGATGCCGGAGCTGGAGGCGGAACAAGTCCATACGTATATGACATTGGAGGTGGTGTAACGAATAGCGATGGTCAGTTTACCGGATTAGCCGCTAATACTTATAGCATCACGATCACAGATGCGAATGGTTGCTCAACAACTTGTCCTGATGTTGTGATTTCAGAACCGGACTTACCAATGATTTCATGTCCACAAGCAGTCTTGTTAGATTGCCCTGGAGATACTTCGGTAGCCTCAACTGGAACTGCTACTAATCCAACGCCTGATGTACCAGTTACGATTACGTATAATGACACATTGTTTGTCATGGGTGATTGTGATGGAGCATATAGTTTTGTAAGAAGATGGACAGCCACGGATGCTTGCGGAAATACTGCCAGTTGTGATCAGACGATTACGGTTCAGGACATTACTCCTCCGGTAATCAACTGTCCACCGAATATTGTCACCATGGACTTGTCAGAGTTGGATCCGGCATTAACGCTATCTGACTTCATAGGACAAAATGGTTCTGTTACTGATGAATGTTGTGTTGACACTGCTTCGTTGACGCATACGGACAATACGGTGATGTCAGGTGATTCAACGATAATAACACGATTATACATTATCATGGATTGTTGTGGTAATGCTGATAGTTGTGAACAAATTCTGATATTCTTTAGTCCGGACCCATGTATATTAGTTTGTCCTCCTGATATGACAATTACTGTAGATGCCGATTTATGTGTAGGTATCGTAAATGTGACCGCACCGACGCCAATGGGTGATTGTTCGGGTGGTATTGCATTATTGTCTGCGTCAAATGAAGACTATGATTCTTGGACGGTATGGACTAATTCAGCTGCTACAAACCTGACACCAGGTGGATGCGGTGGTGGAAGTGGAGCACTATTTTCACGACTAGGAATGAATGGATATTGTCAAAATCCACCGGTAGCTCAACCGTTGTTTGACGATACTCAATTGACAATTGATGATGATGAGGCCAATCCAATTGGTTCTATCGGTGAATTCTGTTGGGAATCACCAGTGCTCGATATGTCAATGGGAGGAATTGCTTTTAACTTTGATTGGCAGTACAGAGACTTAGGTGCCGGTTTCCCATTTGCGGAAGTATATGACGGTACTAGCTGGGTCAATGTATGGAGTGGTGCTAGTGTCAGTTCAGCTGGGTCTGAATCCATAAATCTTGCTGCATATAGCAATAATGACTTCCAGGTTCGTGTATGCCTTGATGATGGCAATGCATGGGGATGGGGTGCTGCTTTCGATAACATCGAAGTTCTCGGCGCTTCAGCTGCTCCTATTGCTACTAATGATTACAATGGCGGCACTGACTTGATTAATGTGGAATTCCCACTGGGAACCACAACAGTGACCTGGACTACATTTGATGCCAACGGTAATCCGGTATCTTGTTCTACTGATATCACAGTCGTTGATCCAGGACCATTCCTAGAATGTCCTGACGACTTTACTGTCACATTAAACCCTGGATTGTGTGAGTATTATTATCACTATACAGTTGACGTTAAGAGTTGTGCCGGCCTGGTTGCTGATACGATTTGTCAAACTGCATATCAGTGGGATAACCTGGATATCGATCCAGCCCTGTCATTGTCATGTTCAGCTCCTCCGACAAATTATTGGAGAGTCTATGACGTAGCTGACTTAGGACTGACAGGCGATCCTGGTACGACATTTGAATTTGTAACCGTATGGTTCAGAAACTCTGGTAACCAGACAGTCGATGTACGCGTGCACGATTACACTGGTGGACCTGTAGGTGACGTCCTCGACCTCGCTTTTGCAACTGAAGTTGCAAGTGGCTCGATGGCTGTTTCGGGTATCATTACCGATAGCGTAAATGTTCCTGTATCTGACTATGACGCGACATTATACGAAACGATTCTGGTAGAAGTTGTAACGAATTCATCATTTACGATGGCTCAAACACAGAGCACGACGACAGAACCTTCATGGTTGTCATCTGCTCCTTGTGGTATTACAACAATGCCTCAACGACCAGGAACAGGTGCACTGGCTGCATTTGCAAATAACTACGCCTTCCTTGCACCAACCTTCTGCTATCTTGATTTTGGAGATGCACTGGTACAAGGTGTGCCGTCGGGTGATCCAATTCCAATTGGAACAACAACATTCGAATATTACTTCGAAGACGTGAATGGACTCTCTGCTACGTGCACATGGAACGTTACGGTAACTGAATTTCCAGATCCGATTACGGATTTTGCATGTAATGATTTAGTTAATATTTCTCCAGATGGAGATTGTGAAGTCCTGATCACTGCAGATATGATATTGGAGGGTGGACCTTATGGTTGCTATGATGACTATATCGTAATGATTATGGATGATCATGGTGGCAATATGGTGCCAAATCCAGTTACAGGTGAGTATGTTGGCGACACACTGGTCGTCATTATAAAAGATCCGGATTCAGATGGAATATGCTGGGGATATGTGGTGATCGAGGATAAATTAATTCCAGATTTGGAATGTGGAACATATGAAGTTGATTGTGATGATGACATTAGTCCGGGATTAGTTTCTGCAGGATCTTTTGAATTGTCAAGTGACTTTACACCGGGATCAGCACTTACAGCTGGTGCACCGGTTGATATCGAAGTCCCTGTTTCATTACAAGGAACATTCTCATCAGTATCTGATGTGAACATTTCTTATGATATTTCTCATACTTGGATTGGTGATGTACGAGTAGTGATTACTTCTCCTGCAGGTACATCAGTTCGTGTGATTGATAATATAGGACCTGGCGTATTTGGTTGTATTGACGATGACATCGACATTACAATGGATGATCAGGCTACTTTGACCTATGCAGACCTTGATGGTATGTGTGATGGTTCTACTCCTTATGCAACGGGTACGTATCAACCGGAAAATCCAATGGCCGCCTTTAATGGAGAAGAAGCTAATGGTACATGGATTGTAACGGTAAGTGATCAGGTTGGTGGCGATGACGGAACATTGAACTTCTTGAATCTAACGATCAATGCAAGTGTTGTTTCTGGTATTCCTTTACCGATTCCTGATACAGCGATTGCTGTACCTAACGGAGATAACGCCTATGTGGTAACAGGATTTGATGCCTGTGGACCTGTAGATCTGGTTTACGATGATGAAGTAATTGATATTGATTGTACGCTTGGTTCAGGCTTCACAACGATGGTATTACGTCATTGGACAGTAACAGATGGCTCAGGTAACACGTCTACATGTACCGATACAATACGACAAAGAGTAGCTACATTGGGTTCAATAGCATTGCCAGCTGACCGTGATAACATTGAAGCTCCGGCACTCGAGTGTCATGGCTCATGGGATAATGGATGTGACGGTGTACCTAACACAAATGACTACGGTGAGGGTGACAATATTCCTCAACCATGTGAGATCGGTGATGATGTTAGTGCACTTTGTGATATCTGGACTAACTATACAGATACTGAATTCCCAATTTGTGGGTATTCTAAGAAAATCTTCCGTAACTGGTACATCTTAGATAAGTGTACGGGTGAATTCACAAATCATACTCAAGTGATTCTGATTCTTGATACAGATCCTCCAGTGATTAGCTGTCCTGATCGATATGATATAGGTACTGATCCTTATTCATGTGGTGGAACATGGCAAGTGCCTCCTCCGGATGCATCTGACATATGTTCAGGAATTGCAAGTTGGAGTGTGACTTCAGCAGCCGGAACAGTAATCTACCTTGGTGGTGCTTATACTATCACAGGATTACCTGAAGGATGTACTGAAGTGACTTACACCGTCTATGACGGATGTGGAAATGAAGCTTACTGCACAACTGAAGTATGTGTAGTTGATGAAATTGATCCTATTGCTATTTGTGACTTGAATACACAAGTAAGCTTAGGAACAGACGGACGAGCTAAAATTTATGCTGAAACGTTCGATGATGGAAGTTATGACAACTGTGGAGTCAAGAAGATTGAAGTTCGTAGAACATCATTCAACTCTTGTTGGAATACGTTCGCTGGACCATACGTTGAATTCTGTTGTGATGATATCGCAAACAGTCCAATAGAGGTTGAGTTGATCGTAACTGATTACGCAGACAATGTGAACAGATGCTGGGTGAATGTCCTTGTTGAAGATAAATTGAATCCAGTGATTGTATGTCCTCCGGATATTACAGTAAGTTGTGATTACAAATTTGACTTGAACAACCTTCATGACAACTTCGGTCGCGTGGTAGTACCACAAAACGGAGAAGTAAGAGGAGACATTTACATTGATGATATTAACTATCAGGAAGATTGTCTTGGTTGGGTCTATCAAGGAACACAGCATGTAGGACAAGATGGATATGCTGTAGACAATTGTAATGTTACAGTAACAGATATTGCGAATGTAAATCTGACATGTGGAAAAGGTGTAATTACACGCATATTCACAGCAACAGATGACGGTGGAAGAACTGCAAGTTGTATCCAGCGTATTACAATCGTAGACTGTGATCCATTCTACATAGCAGATACAGATAGCCGATGTAGAGATCGAGGTGGCGTCTACACAACTACAGATGACGTTGAATGGCCATGTGATGTGACCTTAGACGGATGTAGTGGTGCACAGACAAATCCTGATTACACAGGACGACCAGATTATGAAGATGACAAGTGTAGCTTAATAGCAGACACATTTGTTGATGAAGTATTCACAATTGTGGATGATGCATGCTTCAAGATCTTACGTCACTGGAGTATCATTGACTGGTGTCAGGAAGATCCAAACACTGGCCTACCATTGAGATGGGATTATACACAAGTAATCAAAGTAATAGATGAAGAAGGACCGATTGTAACTCCTGCAGATCCTGGATGTGATGAAAACGCAACGGATTGTGGAGGAAATGTAAATCTAGCTCCTGAAGTTGAAGATTGTACACCGGCAGATATGTTAGTATACTGGTGGAGAGTTGATGTAGGAAATGATGGACTCGGCCCACTACCAGGAGGTTTTGATTTCGAAGGAACGACTTCAGATCCAAGTGGTGTATATCCATATGGCACACACAGAATCTTGTGGGTGATCGAGGATCTTTGTGGTAATAGATCGACTACTGAATACACATTCGATGTAGAAGATTGTAAAAAACCAAGTCCGGTATGTATCAACGGATTGAGCAGTGTAGTTATGCCATCAAGTGGTCAGATCACAGTATGGGCAGTAGATTTCGATGCAAGTAGCTTCGATAACTGCGACAATGATCTTGATTTCAGAATTTGGTACGATTACATGGATTCAACAAGTTATCCTGATCAGTCAATTGATTGGCAATTGCCGACTGCAAGTTCAAGTGGAAATGATGTATTGTTCTACTTACCTACAGGTGCAATCTTCTATTGTGAAGCACTTGGAAACGGACAATCTCGCACATTCACAGTACGTATCTACGTTGTAGATGATGCTGGAAACTGGGATTACTGTACAACAAACATCACTATCGACGACAACGATGATGTATGTCCGGATGGTACGCCACTGCACATTGCGGGTGGATACACAAATGAAGAAGGTGAAACTGTTGATAATGTCATGACAGAATTGACAGGAGGTCACTTGAATCAAGTATTGCGCAACCAAATGGTTGATGACAATGGAGAATTTGCTTACATCGTATCTGAAGGTTACGACTGGAACGTAACTGGTGAGAAAGATGATGCATACCTCAACGGTGTAACAGCTCAGGATTTGAGTTTGATACAACGTCACATTGCCGGTATCGACTACTTGAACAGCAACTACAAATTAGTAGCCGCTGATGCCAATGCTGACACGGATCTTGATATCAGAGACGTATTGGATCTTAGAAAATTGTTATTAGGAATCTATGATGAGTTGCCAGACAACAAATCATGGAGAACTATAGATGCTGACTATACATTCCCAGGTATTACGAATAACTCGTTACCATCAGATGTATACGATCAGGAAATGATTAGTTACCAGGCTGTAGCTCAAAACATGCTCAACACAGACTTCATCGGTGTGAAAGTTGGTGATGTTGATGGAGATGCTACTCCAAACAGTTTTGTAGAAGGTGAAGAAAGAGGAGGCAACAAAGCGTTGACATTCTCTACACTTGATGCAACATTTGCTGAAGGAGATGTGGTTACAGTTAACTTTACTGCAGAGAACTTCAATGAAGTATCAGCTTACCAATTCACATTTGGATTTGACCAAAGTGTACTTGAGTTTGTTGGATCTACTGCAGGCGCATTGAATGTAACAGAAGGAAACTTCGGAACACAGTATGCAGACAGAGGAATCGTGACTACCGTATGGTACGCGGCTACTGCACAGTCTGTAAACAATGACGAAGTATTGTTCACGTTGACATTCAGAGCGAATGGAGCCGGTAACTTGAGCAGTGTGATCAATGTTGGTTCAACGATCACAGAAGCTATTGCATTTAGCAATGAGACTGGTAAAACAGATGTTGATCTTCAGTTTAACACAGAAAGTGGAGAAGTTGTAGGCGATGCATTTGCATTGTTCCAAAATACACCTAACCCATTTGCAGATGTAACTACGATTGGTTATATCTTGCCTGAAGCTGCACAGGTAACATTGACTATTTATGACATGAATGGTAGTCGAATTAGTTCGGCTGTGGCGGACGGCGCCAAAGGCATCAATCATTTTGAACTGCTTCGTTCTCAGATTGGAGCCGCAGGTGTTCTCTACTATCAAATAGAAACAAGTGAATATATGGCGACTAAGAAAATGGTTGTCGTAGAGTAAAGTTCACAGAAGCCTAATGTTTAAGAGCGGTATTGATATGATTCAATACCGCTCTTTTTATTATGATTAAATTGTAATAAATAGTCCATACATCTACGACAAGGAAATTCTCGAATGAAGCGACATTTATTATTTTTAGTAGTATTATTCGTAGGTGCTTGTGTAACTAAAACCTCCAATATGAATAAAATTAAATTCGATTATTCAATCCTGGACAATAATGGTCTAATCGGACCTTCTGAAGGAAAAATATCATTGGCATATGAATTTTGTATACCTGGTACTGAAAAAGCCAGGCGTCGGATATTGGAAATAGACAATCAAATGGAAATCTCTACAAGCCCTGGTCGAATAAAATGTTCAGAACATGAATATTTATGCATAGGTCATACAAACCAAAATTATCTTGAAATCTTTAAGGCAATCACCCAATTGGAATTCGTGAAAAGGGTCGAACGCTGTTATTTTGAATGAACGAATTTTAGTAGTTCTTGGAGACATATATCCCTACAAGAATACAAATCATCCCTACCAGTTCAATTAAGCCGATAACCTCACCAAAATAGTATCCCCAAAACAGAGCGACAATTGGTATTAAATAAGCAACGAGAGAGCCAAATATGGCATTCGTTTTATGCACAACATAGAAGAAAACCATCGTCGATAAAAAAGTGCCGAAAAAAGCCAAAATAAATACATAAATAAATGCTAAATGACCCGGGTCATGCTGGCTGAAACGTTCTACTACGTCTGAGGAGGCCAGATACGCCAATCCGAAAGGTCCTAGTAGAACAAATGTACTGGCGCTTAAGGTGATCGAATCTACTTTTTTTAGAAAGCTGTCGACTGTGTTGACGCTGGTGGCATAACAAAGTGTAGCTAAAATGATTAAGAGATAAAATACAACTCCCGAAAGCCCATTAATCTGCAAGTCTTTTAACGATAAAAATAAGACCCCTACGAAGCCAACCAGAATACCAACTAAATAATTCTTACGAAATTCCTTTCGGAATACTACAACGCCCAATATTAACGTGAATAATGGAGTAAGCGCATTTAATATGCCGGCTACTGCACTTTCGATTTGAGTTTGGGCAGTAGGGTATAAAAAAGCTGGAATTCCACTTCCAGTGAGTGAAACGATTAAATAATACTTCCACTTATCCCATTGGATTTTTGACCAGCGAGCCAGGAGCACAGGAACAAAGCACAGTGCGCTTATGGTAATTCTTAAAGCACCAACTTGCATCGGAGAATAGACTTCCAGACTTTTTTTAATAAGTATGAATGAGCTACCCCAGATAATACTTAAGCCGAAAAGTAAGGCCCATGAATGTATTGGTTTTAATTGTTTAGGCATGAGGGCCAAAGATAGAATAATGCCACTCAGTTGCTAGGAAGACCAACTAACTTTTGGTTGAGTTCCTTTTTTAGATATTGCGCGGTATAACTTGTTGTTGATCTTGAGATCTTTTCAGGACTACCTTGAGCAACTATTTTTCCGCCTTCGGCACCACCTTCAGGGCCTAAATCGATAACGTGATCAGCACATTTGATAATATCCATATTATGTTCAATAACTAATACTGTATTACCCTTGTCTACCAGCAGATTTAAAACTTTTAGCAAAAACTCAATGTCGCTAAAATGCAATCCTGTGGTAGGTTCATCCAGGATGTAGAAGGTCTTTCCTGTATCACGTTTTGACAATTCTTCGGCTAATTTCACACGTTGAGCCTCGCCACCGGATAGAGTCGTAGCTTGCTGTCCTAGTGTAATATATCCTAATCCTACGTCTTTTAGAGTTTTAAGCTTTTTATAGATTTTCGGAATGGCTTCGAAAAAACCGGCTGCCTCATCCACGGGCATCTCAAGTACGTCACTGATGGTTTTCCCTTTAAACAATATTTCAAGTGTCTCCCGGTTGTATCGTCGGCCCATACAACTTTCACAGTTGACGAGTACGTCGGGTAAGAAGTTCATTTCTATAACACGCTTACCGGCACCTCCGCATGTCTCACACCTTCCGCCTTTTACGTTGAATGAAAATCGTCCGGGTTTGTAACCACGAATTTTTGATTCAGGTGTTTTGGCATATAATTGGCGGATTTCAGTAAAAACACCCGTATATGTGGCTGGATTACTTCGAGGTGTACGACCAATGGGTTTTTGGTCTATTTCTATGATTTTGTCTATGTGCTCTAGTCCGGAAATCTTTTTATAAGCGAGTGGATTCTTTATTGTCTTATATAAATGATTTCGCAGAATTGGATAAAGTGTTGAGTGAATGAGTGTCGATTTTCCACTGCCACTGACCCCAGTCACACAAATAAATGTGCCTAGTGGAATTTTTAAATTTATGGACTTTAAATTGTGTCCGCTTGCGCCTGTCAAATTAATGAAATTACCATTTCCTTTTCGGCGTTTTTTAGGAATGCTTATTTGACGTTTGTTTTGTAAAAATAGAACAGTTTCTGATTCGATTTTTTTGAGTGAACTCAATGCACCTGCAGCGGTAATAAATCCACCATTTTTTCCTGCCCCTGGACCAATGTCGATGAGATAATCTGAGGCAATCATGATCTCTTTATCATGTTCCACTACCACAACTGTATTTCCAATAGAGGTAAGGCCTTTTAATGCTCCGATAAGACGATTATTATCTCGAGCGTGCAGCCCGATGCTTGGTTCATCAAGGATATAAGTGATGCCTGTGAGTTTCGACCCGATTTGGGTTGCCAGACGCGTCCGTTGACTTTCCCCACCGCTTAGCGTGCGAGCTGGCCTGTTAAGCGTTAGATAATTGAGCCCAACATCCAATAAAAAATTGGTGCGATTTTGAATTTCACGAATGAGCTCAGAACCTATTTGTTTTTGTTTATTTGTTAAATATTTTGGTAGTTCATTGAACCAAATAGCCAGGCTGGATAAATTTAATTGAGCAAGTTCAGCAATATTCTTATCATTTAATTTAAAATGCAATGCTTCCTTTTTGAGCCTGGATCCTTCACATGTAGGACATATACTCAAGCTCATAAATTGCTCAGACCAATTACGAATACGCTCCGAAGATGAATTTTTATACCAGCCTTCCAACATACCTTTTAGGCCATCTTTATTAATTGTGTATGTATAGTCCCAATCTTCCGCGTTATCAAGAGATACTTTTGATCCTTTTGCCTGGCCACCGAACAAAATAATTTCTAACGCGTCCTCAGGCAAGTCCTTTATTGGCGAGGCAAATGTAAATTTGAATTTTTTTGATAACGCCCGCAATTGCCTGAAATTCCAATTATCGCGCTCTTCACCTAATGGTGCAAACCCACCTTTTGCAATACTCAGTTGATCGTTCGGGATAATTTTAGATAGGTCGGCTTCAAATAAATTTCCTAGGCCTTTACATGTCGAACAATAGCCGTAAGGCGAATTAAATGAAAATGTATTCGGAGAAGGTATTTCATATGATAATCCGGACTCTGGATCCATCAATTGCTTACTAAATGTGGCCAATTCTTTATCTTCAATAAACTCAATGAAGAGAAGCCCTTTTCCGAGTTCCAAAGCTGTCGATACCGCTTGACTAAGACGCAGTTTCTTAGAATGATGGATACTCAAGCGGTCAACTACCACTTCGATGTCATGCATTTTATATCGATCGAGTTTCATGCCGGGTCTTAACTCGCTTAATTCTCCATCTATGCGCACTTTCGTGTAACCCATCTTGCGATAGTGTTCAAAAAGTTCACGATAATGACCCTTGCGCCCCCGAACCACCGGTCCCAGAATGACAATCTTCTTATTCATATAATTATCCAGTAAAAAGTCGAGAATTTGCTCTTCTGAATACCGGACCATTTTATTGCCCGTCTTGTATGAGAATGCTTCACCAATGCGGGCATACAACAGTCTCATGTAATCATATAACTCAGTTACGGTCCCGACAGTCGAGCGGGGATTCCAACCTGAAGTCTTTTGTTCTATGGAGATGACAGGGCTCAATCCTGCGATACGGTCAACATCCGGTTTTTCTAAATTTCCGATCATCTGCCTGGCATATGCCGAAAAGGTATCGAGATATCTTCTCTGACCTTCAGCGTAAAGTGTATCGAAGGCTAATGATGATTTACCACTGCCGCTCACTCCGGTGATGACGGTGAGTTTATCTTTCGGAATCTCAACGTGAACATCTTTTAGATTATGTTCGCGCGCACCCTCGATTTTTATAGAACGATTTGTAATTTTTGACATAAACCGGGAAAATTACGAATAACAATACAAACAAACCATTGACCATTAAAGAATCAAAACAATTTTCGAGTGAAAAGACTGCTCATACAATTAATTGATGTCGATTTGGCTTGAAGTAGAGCCAAATTATTCTATACCTAAGATAATTTCCGATACGAGTTTTTTGAAGACATTGCTTTTTCGATGCGCCATTTCAATCACTTCTTCTACTGTCGTTTCCTTTACTCGTGAAGGCGGATAGCAGGCATTCGTGACGATTGAGATGCCTGCAACTCCTATGTTCATATGTCTGGCGACAAGAACTTCTGGAACCGTCGACATGCCCACCATATCTCCACCGGCTTTGTAAATAAATTCATATTCGGCTGGGGTTTCCAGACTTGGACCGGGAAATCCTACATAAACACCGGTCTTGAATTGAATATCCAGCTTATGACAAGCACGTTTTCCAATGGCAAGATATTCGCCAGCGTAAGCTTTGCTCATATCAGGAAATCGAGGTCCCCATTGAGTGTGATTTTGCCCCCGAAGTGGGCTATCAGGAAATAAATTGATATGATCCTTAATGAAGACCAAGTCACCTGCATCGAATGTTTCATTTGTTCCGCCTGATGCATTTGTCAATAGTAGGTGCTTTATTCCCAGTTCGCCTAAAACTCGAATTGGAAATGTAACAGTCCACATGTCATATCCTTCATAATAATGGAACCTACCACACAAACATATTACTGCTTTTCCCTTCAAATTACCTATGACTAATTTGCCTTGGTGTGAAGGTGCAGTAGAAAGTGGAAAATGTGGAATGTCCTTATATGCTATTTCTATTTTTTGTGTTAAATCACTTTCGAAACCGGATAAACCCGTGCCCAGCACAATTGCAATTTTTGGATCGCAGTCCAGGCGCTGAGAAATAAATGACTTGGCATCATGAACCTGCTGTACGTATTGTTCAATTGTCATATGTGATGGCTAATAAAGCAGACCAAAAATAAATAACTGGTCTAAAATTTTATAAATTGTTTGGAATAGTTGTACTTACCATTGCTGATATAAATTACATATGTACCCGCCGGCAAATTTTCTAAATAAATGGGATTATTGTCAAAATCACCATTTAGTACAAGATTTCCTCGAATAGAATATATTGAATATTTTCCAATTATAGGTTCAGTAGTTTGCACATTTAAATAATTTGTTGTTGGGTTCGGACTTATTCGTAGGTCAAGATCATTGTGTGCTTTCTGTTTAATGCCGACAAATTCCTCATAGTGATCAGTAGTAAAAAATCCTCGTCCGTGTGTTCCGACAACAATTGTTCCTGTTTGTTCTTGAATTTTAATCATGTCAGTCCGGGCATTTGGAAAACCAGATTCCGGAATCCAATGTGTCCATGCTCCTCTTATAGAATCAGTTCGCCAAATTCCTGTCTCTGTAGCCAATAAAACTTCATGATGTTTTCCGGGAGCGAAAACAGCCCAACGAACAGGCATGTCCGGCAAATTATTTTCAGCCACCTGCCAATTGCCTCCACCATTTCTCGTTTCCCACACACTTACTTCACCATAATTTGAAATAGTAACAAGAATGTGGCTCTCGTCTCCAGGTTCGACAGCAACACATGATATATTTCCTTCTGTGTTGAATATTTCAACTCCATTTTTGAGATAGTCATCATCCACATTATCGACATAAAGAACACGGCCATCAGAAAATCCAAAATACAATCTTTTTTCTATGTTGGGACTTACGGAGATGTGCCGTATTGTATTGTCATCAAATTCGTAAACATAAACTAGGTCTTCTTCTAAGTAGCCGGTAATATCTACTCGAAAATATTGTCCATCGCCGGCATTGCCATAAAAATAATTTCCTATTACAGTAGTCGGATTAATAAAACTTCCTCCATCAAAAGAAATATTACCAATGAAATCGAAGTCCTGATAAATATTATAATTATTGTTGGTAAAACTTGAAATCAGATATTCACCTTCATCACCTGCAAAATGAACATAAGCTCCGTCACCACCTGAGATTTTGAAACCATCAGTTGTATTTTCATTCATAATTACCTGACTCCCGTTGTCCTGACTTCCGCCGGCAATCAGACCTCGAATTGAAGGATGAACTGTACAACTATAAAATTGGGTGACATTATAGTCTTTCACCACGTGATTAAACTGAGGATCGCCGATTTGAAGGGTGGTGGTCATGAAAACACCTCCGTCATTTGAGAACAAGGCACGAGATGGATTATTTGGATCAATCAGGATAGAGTGTTGATCTGCATGGACAAATGGATGTTCATACGTATTAAACCAATTGCTAAGCTGATCCCAGGTATCTCCTCCGTTAGTCGATCGAAATAAATTGACACCGCCAATAATGACGTGATTTTCATTTTGAGGATCTACAGTCACAGCCAAATCGTACCACAATTGATTTCTCCCAAATATCAGGCCGGACTCTGATGTTGGAATTTCAAGACTTGTCCAATTACTTCCGGCATCCAGTGATCTATAGATGCCAAGACAAGATCCGTCAAATGCTTCCAAAACTGCATAGACGACATCTGAATTTGAAGGAGCTACGCCGACTTCAATGCGACGAAAGTTCTCGGTTGGCATTCCATTTCCATGAATAAATTCCCATGTAAGTCCATTGTTCTCAGATTTATATAATCCATCTGAAGAATATATTCCCAGCGTTGCGTAGAAAGATCCATCGGAGCTGATTTCAAAGTCGGCAGCTCGATCTGAGAAGCCTCCTATACCGCTGCCTAAAATTTTAGTCCAATTGACACCACCATTTTCAGATCGCATGACACCATTATTACGTGTACAAGCGATTAAATCTCCATTCGTGTCAATAACTAATTTTTGGACATACCGAAAATTGGAATTTGCGGTAGATGGTAATCTGTTCCAGCTATTCCCGCCATCCGATGACTTTATAATGCCAATTCCCCGAACAGCATCTCCATTAAACCAACCTTCACCTGTGCCGGCATAAATAATATTTGGTGTATCGGGATGTTGAACTAAAGAGCCGATTGATAGATTTGAAAAATATGGTGTCAAATTTTGCCAGATTGGTTTAGCCGTGAATATTTGATACCCTCTCCAAATGCCTCCTGAGGCACTGCCTGCCAGGACCGTCGATCCTGTGGAGTCAGCTTTGTCAAAAATTAAGGTACGGGTCCGACCACCAACATTGCTTGGACCGTGTTCTTTCCATTCAATTTCCGGTACATTACTCCGTTTAATATCGTCTTTTATTGCTGCCGTTTTCAGATTAGCCTGATGAAGCCTGTCTTTTGGTACGTAGCCCAATTCCAGATCCATGGTAAGTTCGACTTCAAGTGCCACTGCAAGATCAATGCGATCTTCCTTTACCAATTTTTTACTTTTGGAAAGATGAGTGTTTTGCTGAAAGTCAATCGTAGTAATGAGAACTAAAACTAAAGTTGCAATACCGCAAATGAACAATGCCCTTTTCATAAAAATGGAGTTGATGAACCAATATAATTAAATCTGCATGATTTCTAAGTGATTCATCGAAACCAAGATTCAATACGTCATGGTGAATAGGACCAATTGTGAAACAGAAAGCATCGTTATTAATCAATGATCATTCCTTCTCCTTTGAGGATCTGTTGTTCGATTTCTGCGGGTAATACGCGATCTTCATATTCTTGATTACGTAATTGAGGAATAAACCCAGCTTCTCGAATGGCTGCCTGTATGCCGATAGAAGTAAATCGAAATGGAGCTCCTGCAGCTGAAACTACATTTTCTTCGATCATTATGCTACCAAAATCGTTCGCACCGGCATGGAGGCACAATTGGCCAATGGCCTTGCCGACAGTCAGCCATGAGGCCTGAATGTTGATGATATTTGGGAGCATAATCCGACTCAACGCGATCATTCGGATATATTCATCTCCGGTGCAGGTATTCCGGGCTCGTTTCAGTTTTCTTAGTAAGGTTCCTTCATCCATGAAGGGCCACGGAATAAATGCCAAAAATCCCTTCGCATTTTCCGGCTTTTGGGATTGAATAGTTCTAATCTTCACAAGATGTTCCATTCGTTCTCGATCCGTCTCAACATGTCCGAACATCATTGTAGCTGACGTGGTGATATTCAATGTATGTGCCACACGCATGATCTTAAGCCACTCCTCACTTCCACATTTCCCCTTTGAGATAAGTCTTCTTACACGGTCAGACAATATTTCAGCACCAGCCCCGGGCAATGAATCAAGCCCGGACGCTTTTAAAGCTTTCAAAACTTCGTGATGTGTAGCTTTTTCGAGCTTGGCAATGTGCGCTATTTCCGGGGGACCTAAAGCATGAAGCTTTAATTTGGGATGTCTGCGTTTTAATTCGGAGAACAAGTCACAATAATACTGCAAACCCAATTCCGGGTGATGCCCGCCCTGCAGTAACAACTGATCTCCACCATATCTGAATGTCTCCGTGATTTTTTGATCATATTCTTCGAGACTTGTGATGTAGGCTTCATCATGCCCCGGTCTGCGAAAAAAATTGCAAAATTTACAGTTGGCAACGCAAACATTCGTTGTGTTGGAATTTCTGTCAATTATCCAGGTGACCTTATCCCCTCTTACCGCTCGATTTCTCAGTTGGTGACCAACAAGCATCAATTCGGATGTTGATGCATGCTTCCACAGCGCAAGTCCTTCATCGCTTGTGAGATGATCCAGGTTTAGTGCACGGTTGAGTAGCTCTTTTGTCATGGAAATTTTAGCACAATGATCAGATATTGAGCGAAAGTAAAGAACAATCACTTTGAAAAGTGACATTTAACACGATATTAGTTTTAAAATGTATATTTTTGATATGTAGATTGGTTGATTATCCCTTGAAGCGGATAAGTTCTTCTAATCTAACGCATTTACCCCTTTGCTGAGCCAATAGAAAATTTAAGCCGGCTTGATTAAATCTGATCCATCGTTGAATGGTGACTGATTTTGCCTAAGTCGTCTCTATTCTTTTTGACCCAAAAAGGACGTTGAATGTTGTATATGACTCACTACATATCTGGAAGAAAGCAATTTGTTGCTGTTTTTTCAAGTTTTCTATTTCTGTTCGCCACGGTTCTGCCGATGTCTCTGGCTTCAACTTATGATACTTTCAATAGTAAATCGATAAGTGAATCGAACAAGGTGCTTAATTCCAATATTAATATATTCCAATCAAATCGGATTACAACGTCCACTGATTATTTTATTGATCAGGCGATAAAAACTAATTGTGGTCATAACAAAATAGGATGTAAGAATAACTATCTAATTAGAATTCTATCAATTGATTGGACAAGCATAATTACATCACAGCTTTCGTTGATTGCGATCACCTGCGATTTGGAGTTGATTTCTTTTTATCATTTAAATGAAATTGTAAAAATAAAGTATGCCAATTATAATAAAATGATTGGTCCAACAATTGACAAAATTGTCAAAGGTCTTGCAAATAATCAATTGATTAAATATCAGATGGTTTAATGAGGGAAATGTTGAAAAAACGGACTT
The DNA here is from genome assembly GCA_965249735.1 of Saprospiraceae bacterium. Lineage (GTDB taxonomy): Bacteria > Bacteroidota > Bacteroidia > Chitinophagales > Saprospiraceae > JANQSS01. The sequence goes on from CBDFMS010000025.1 coordinate 654,349, forward strand.
ATATAATATTAGTCAAATTAATAAATTTGATAAATGCGAGCTGGCAGTCAATATCGTATGCTGGCATTGGTATGCAGATACTAATATCCTGGCCCTTGTTGAAATTGAAAGTGTCGAATAAGTATAAATCCATTGAGTCAGCGATTTTGATACTTTTCATAAGTATGTTCATTACATCACTGTCACACGGGCAAATCGGCTGTGACGACCTTCCTCCAAACTGTCCTGATTATTACTCGACCCCGATTAATTTGGATAGCACAGGATTTGTACCACTTTGTGGTGTTGGTGCGATTGATATCGAAGGAGAGACTGATAATAATTCCGGTTGTGGTCTAAATTCTGGAAGCTGTGGTCCTAACGCAAATAATAATTCACTCAACTGTCACGAGTTTATTTTTTATCGATCAAACAATTCAGTTGTTCAGCAATTCAATTTGGAAGTTGGTTCCGGAGGATGTAACGGGGAATTGGATGCTTCTTATGTTTCTTATGTTGATCAATCTGGTAATACCCAATGTTCACAATTATCCTGTCGTGGATCTCAGACGCAAGTGTCCTTCGTTTTTCCACTTAATGTAGACTCATTGCTGTTTTATTTATGCGTTAATTCTAGTGCAGCTGTGAGTGTATGTGGCCTTTGCATAGAACCTCCTCCCTGTGATTCCGTCATCACATGCTTGCTTTCTGATACAAGTCTCATGTATTGTGATCCGGCGGCATGCGGTATACCTGCCGCGGAGACAGTTCCCGAAAGTGTTTTTGACGTATCCAGTTGTTACCCCGATTTGCTACTAACACATATCGATACCGGAGAGATCACCTGCGTTGACCTGGACAACGACAATCTTGTGACCATCACCCGAATCTATACGTTGAGCTTTATTGATACGCTTATCGTTGATACTTTAGTAACTATAGACACCTTTCCTTTTGAACAATGTGTTCAAATAATTAATATTTATGTTCCTGATTCTATATTGTCGGTGTCGTGCACGGGAGACACCCTGAGTTGTTTTGGCGATTCTAATGGAGTGGTAAATGTTATAGCTTCGGGTGGAACTGAACCATATTCCTATGTTTGGAGTACCGGAGATACCACAGCACTCGTCTCCGGTCTTCCCAGTGGAGTATACACAGTGATCGTCACCGATAGCATGGGATGTATGGATACATGTTCTGCTGTGATAACCGAACCTGATAACTTGATTATTAATTGTTTTGGAGATACAGTGAACTGCGTCGGCGATACAAATGGAACCGTTCAGGTAAATGCTTCCGGGGGAACTCCGCCTTATAATTATCTATGGAGTTCAGGAGATACCACAGCAACGGTCAGTAATCTCAGTCCGAATGTGTACTCAGTTACAGTGACCGATGCGAATGGCTGCAGTACAATTTGTAGCACGGTGATAGCAGATGCGAATCCATTGATCATTTCCTGCAGTGCAACCGATGTTCTATGCCAAAATATTACCGGTACCGGAACGGCTTCCGTTACCATTATAGGCAATGGTGCAGGCGGTCTTACATATCTATGGAATGATACTGCAGGTCAGACGACTCCAACTGCAATTGGCTTGGGACCTGGAACCTACACGGTTACAGTGACCGATGCGAATGGTTGTACGACTTCTTGTTCAACTACCGTAGATTCAGCTAACGCATTGACGATATCATGTTCAGCAACAGATGTATCATGTAATGGCGGTGCTGATGGCACTGCTACCGTCATAGTGATAAGTGATGGAGCTGGAAATCCGACATACTTATGGAGTGACACAGCAGCACAAACGACTCCTACAGCAGTTGGATTAGGAGCAGGTTCGTATACCGTCACAGTCACGGATGCCAATGGATGCACCACGCAATGCACTGTGATTATTTCAGAACCGGTCCCTTTAACTTGCACAATTGATAGCATATTAAATGAAACATGCAATGAATTTGACAACGGATTTATAATTGTTAGTGGAGATGGTGGTCCCGCTCCATATGTTTATGACATTGGAGATGGGGTAACAAATACGGATGGTCAATTCAATGGACTTGCTGCCGGCACGTATTCAATCACAGTGACCGATGCAAATGGATGTACGACGTATTGCATCGTTGATATTGATCAACCGGATCCACTCGTGTGTACTTTAATTCAGGTTACGGCTGGACTTTGTGGTGAAGTAAATAATGGGACAATAGAGGTTATAGCCTCGGGTGGTACAAGTCCATATGTGTATGACATAGGAGGCGGTATTACGAACACGGATGGACAGTTCTCGGGTCTCGCCTTGGACACCTTTAGTATCACAATCACAGATGCCAATGGTTGTACAACAACTTGCGCGGATATCATTATTGTGACACCTGAACCTTTGACGTGTGTGATAAACGGAAGCACCAATGAAACGTGTAATGAATTTAATGACGGAACAATAAATGTGAGCGCAAACGGAGGAACAAGCCCCTATATTTACGATATCGGTGGTGGTAATACGAATACGGATGGGCATTTTACAGGACTGGCCGCAGGTACGTATAGCATTACAATTACAGACGCGGTTGGATGTACGACGACGTGTTCAGACGTGATTATTACACAACCTGATCCGTTGACATGTGGTATCACGAGTACGAATGAGACATGTAATGAGTTTGATAACGGCACGGTAACAGTCACGGCTAGTGGTGGCACGAGTCCATATGTCTACGATGATGGAGCCACAACGAATACAGATGGCATCTTTACAGGCTTAGCAGCCGGCACCTATAATGTTACAATTACAGACGCAAATGGCTGTACGACAACGTGCAGTGCGGTAGTGACACAACCGGCGCCATTGACATGCAGTATTACGAGTACGAATGAGACATGTAATGAGTTTGATGATGGCACGGTAACAATAACGGCAAGTGGTGGCACGAGTCCATATGTCTACGATGATGGTACGACGACAAATACGGATGGCATCTTTACAGGCTTAGCAGCCGGCACCTACAATGTTACAATTACAGATGCGAATGGCTGTACGACGACGTGCAGTGCGGTAGTGACGCAGCCAGACCCATTGACTTGTAGTATTACGAGTGCGAGTGAGATATGTAATGAATTTGATGATGGTACGGTAACGGCCACGGCCAGTGGCGGTACAAGTCCTTATGTCTACGATGATGGTACAACGACGAATACGGATGGCGTCTTCACAGGTTTAGCAGCCGGCACCTACAATGTTACAATTACAGATGCGAATGGGTGTACGACGACGTGCGGTGCAGTAGTCATGCAACCAGACCCATTGACATGCAGTATCACGAGTACGAATGAGACATGTAATGAGTTTGATGACGGCACGGTAACAGCCACGGCTATTGGAGGCACGAGTCCATATGTCTACGATGATGGTACGACAACGAATACAGATGGCGTCTTTACAAGCTTAGCAGCCGGCACCTATAATGTTACAATTACAGATGCAAATGGCTGTACGACAACCTGCAGTGCAGTAGTGACACAACCAGACCCGTTGACATGCAGTATTACGAGTACGAATGAGACATGTAATGAGTTTGATGACGGCACGGTAACAGCCACGGCTATTGGAGGCACGAGTCCATATGTCTACGATGATGGTACGACAACGAATACAGATGGCGTCTTTACAGGCTTAGCAGCCGGCACCTATAATATCACAATCACAGATGCGAATGGTTGTACGACCACATGCAATGCAGAAGTGACGCAACCAGACCCATTGACATGCACTATTACGATTATGAATGAGACATGTAATGAGTTTGATGACGGCACGGTAACAGCCACGGCTATTGGAGGCACGAGTTCATATGTCTACGATGATGGTACGACAACGAATACAGATGGCATCTTTACAGGCTTAGCAGCGGGCACGTACAATATCACAATCACGGATGCAAATGGTTGTACGACGACGTGCAGTACAGAAGTGACGCAACCTGACCCCTTGACATGTAGTATCACAAGCACGAATGAGACATGTAATGAATTTGATGACGGAATGGTAACAGCCACAGCGAGTGGTGGCACGAGTCCATATGTGTACGATGACGGGACGACGACGAATACAGATGGTGTCTTTACAGGTTTAGCGGCCGGTACCTACAACATCACCATCACAGATGCGAATGGTTGTACGACGACGTGCAGCGCAGAAGTGACACAACCGGATCCATTGACATGTAGTATCACAAGCACGAATGAGACATGTAATGAATTCGATGATGGTACGATAACGGCCACAGCGAGTGGTGGCACGAGTCCGTATGTCTACAATAATGGTACTACGACGAATACAGATGGCGTCTTTACAGGCTTAGCAGCCGGTACCTACAACATCACCATCACGGATGCGAATGGCTGTACGACGACGTGCAGTGCAGAATTGACGCAACCGGATCCTTTGGTTTGCATTATCGATGATGTCACAAATGAAACATGTAATGAATCTGATGATGGCACAATAAGCTTAAGTGCATCAGGTGGCACAAGTCCGTATGTATACGATGACGGTGGTGGTGTGACAAATAGTGATGGAGACTTTATTGATCTGGCTGCAGGGACTTATAGTATTACGATTACGGATGCGAATGGTTGTACGACGACGTGTAGTGCAGAAGTGACGCAACCGGAAGTACTTATCTGTACGATATCGAACATAATACCTGAATCAAGTATAACTGCAAATGATGGATCATTTGATTTGACCATATCAGGTGGCACAACTCCTTATGTATATGTGGTATTAAATAGCGCTATGGCGATAGTCGCGATTGGGTCAAGTGCCACTGATGGAGGAACAGAAACTGTATCTATGCTGGATGGGGACATATATACGGTTAACGTGACAGATGCGAATGGCTGTATGACATCCTGTAGTGTAGATTTACGCGTTGTAAATTATGCAATCGATAAGAGTATATTGATAGGTCCGACACCGACCGGCGTTCCGAATCAATTCGAGGTGGTATATGAAATTCTTGTTTCGAACATAGGAACCATAGATACGACATATGATTTGTCGGATACATTATTATTCGGAATAGGAGCGACGATAGATTTTGACACTGTTGAATATGGAATGACAGGAGAGAACATCCAGGACGGAACGATAAATGGATTATTTGATGGCGTGACGGATTTTCTCATTGTAAGTGACGAAGGACTTCAGTCCGGTTTTACAGAGACATGGAATATAACTGTCATATTCACAGTAGATCTTAACACGGTCTCGGATAGTAGTGCCGATTGTAATTTGACGGGCCTTGAAACAGGAACAGGCTTGCTGAACTATGCACAAATAAGTGGTGGAGTAGCATCTGTGACGGATAGTGTTTGTGCGCCCATACCCATGCCTGCAGCCTCGATCACAAAATCGGTGGATTCACTACCAACACCGACGGGCAATCCACATGAATATGTGATGACCTATATAGTGACAGTAGCAAATACTGGAAATGCCGTGGTGTATTATGATTTGACAGATACTCTGGAATATCCAACCGGGGTTACGATCGTCAGTTCGACTGCGGGTTATGACTCAGGCGAAGGACTCACATCCAGTATTAATCCTGGCTTTAATGGACAGACTGATTTTCTAATCATAGCAGGCGAAACAGTAGATAGCGGACAAGTCGATAATTTCATCATAACAGTTGTATTTACAGTTGATGTAAGCATGCTAGTAGGGGACGAGATTGATTGTGAAATCACAGTTCCGGGAACGGCATCAGGACTATTCAATACGGCAACGATAGGTGGCGATATACTGGTGGCATCGGACACAGCCTGTGCCCCGGTACCTCTGGAATGTATAGTGGAATGCGTAGTGACGAGCACACCGGTTTCGTGTGCTGGAGGTATAGACGGCACCTTGACGGTGCAGGCGTCAGAAGGAAGTGGACAATACGAGTATAGTCTGGACAGCATTAATTTCCAAAGTGATAGTGTGTTCATCGGGTTAAGTGCCGGTACATATACCACCTATGTTAGAGACATATTGTTGGGAGGGAATAATTGTGTGACTTCATGTATGACAGTAATCACGCAACCGGCACCATTGACATGTAGTATCGTGAGCACAAATGAGACATGTAATGAGTTTGACGACGGCACGATAACGGTAGTTGCCGGTGGTGGAACGAGTCCATATGTCTACGATGATGGAACGACGACGAATACCGATGGCTCCTTCACGGGCTTAGCAGCGGGTACATACAGTATCACGATAACAGATGCGAACGGATGTACAACAACCTGTGCAAATGTGATTATCACACAGCCGGATCCATTGACATGTACATTTGGCAGCAGTACAAATGAGACATGTAATGAATTTGACGATGGAACAATAACTGTAGTAGCAGGTGGCGGCACGAGTCCATATGTCTACGATGATGGAACGACGACGAATACCGATGGCTCCTTCACAGGATTAGCAGCGGGTACATACAGTATCACAATTACGGATGCGAATGGATGTACGACAACCTGTGCAGATGTGATGATCACACAGCCGGATCCATTAGCATGTACATTTGGCAGTAGTACAAATGAGACATGTAATGAGTTTGACGATGGAACTATTACAGTCGTTGCAGGTGGTGGAACGAGTCCATATGTATACTATGACGGTACAACGACGAATACCGATGGCTACTTCACCGGATTGGCAGCGGGTACATATAGCCTCACGATTACAGATGCCAACGGATGTACGACAACATGCGCAGATATTATGATCACGCAGCCAGATCCATTGACATGCATGATCATGAGTTCAAATGAGGCATGTAATGAGTTTGATGACGGAACGATAACGGTCGTTGCAGGCGGTGGAACGAGTCCATATGTATACAATGATGGAACGACGACGAATACCGATGGATCCTTCACAGGATTAGCAGCGGGTACATACAGTATCACAATTACGGATGCGAATGGATGTACAACAACCTGTGCTGATGTGATGATCACACAGCCGGATCCATTGACATGTACATTTGGAAGTAGTTCAAATGAGACATGTAATGAGTTTGACGATGGAACAATAACTGTAGTAGCAGGTGGCGGCACGAGTCCATATGTCTACGATGATGGAACGACGACGAATACCGATGGATCCTTCACAGGATTAGCAGCGGGTACATACAGTATCACAATTACGGATGCGAATGGATGTACGACAACTTGTGCAGATGTGATGATCACACAGCCAAATCCATTGACATGCACATTTGGCAGCAGTTCAAATGAGACATGTAATGAATTTGACGACGGCACGATAACGGTAGTAGCAGGTGGCGGCACGAGTCCATATGTCTACGATGATGGAACGACGACGAATACCGATGGATCCTTCACAGGATTAGCAGCGGGTACATACAGTATCACAATTACGGATGCGAATGGATGTACGACAACTTGTGCAGATGTGATTATCACACAGCCAGATCCATTGACATGCACATTTGGCAGTAGTACAAATGAGACATGTAATGAGTTTGACGACGGCACGATAACGGTCGTTGCAGGTGGTGGAACAAGTCCATATGTATACGATGACGGAACGACGACAAATACTGATGGATCCTTCACCGGATTAGCTGCGGGTACATACAGTATCACGATAACGGATGCAAACGGCTGTACGACGACCTGTGCTGATGTGATTATCACGCAGCCGGATCCATTAACCTGCACATTTGGCAGTAGTTCGAATGAGACATGTAATGAGTTTGACGATGGCACTATAACTGTAGCTGCAGGCGGTGGAACAAGTCCATATGTATACGATGACGGAACGACGACGAATACTGATGGATCCTTCACAGGCTTGGCGGCGAGTACCTACAGCATCACGATAACGGATGCAAACGGATGTACAACAACCTGTGCAGATGTGATTATCACACAGCCAGATCCATTGACATGCACATTTGGCAGTAGTACAAATGAGACATGTAATGAGTTTGATGACGGAACGATAACAGTCGTTGCAAGTGGTGGAACGAGTCCATATGTATACGATGATGGAACGACGACGAATACTGATGGATTCTTCACAGGCTTAGCAGCGGGTACATACAGTATCACAATTACGGATGCGAATGGATGTACAACAACCTGTGCAGATGTGATGATCACACAGCCGGATCCATTGACATGTACATTTGGCAGCAGTTCAAATGAGACATGTAATGAGTTTGACGATGGAACAATAACTGTAGTAGCAGGTGGCGGCACGAGTCCATATGTCTACGATGATGGAACGACGACAAATACAGATGGCTCCTTTACAGGATTAGCAGTGGGTACATATAGTATCACGATAACGGATGCAAACGGCTGTACAACAACCTGTGCTGATGTGATCATCACACAGCCGGATCCATTGACATGTATATTTGGCAGTAGTTCAAATGAGACATGTAATGAATTTGACGACGGCACGATAACGGTAGTAGCAGGTGGCGGCACGAGTCCATATGTCTACGATGATGGAACGACGACGAATACCGATGGCTCCTTCACAGGATTAGCAGCGGGTACATACAGTATCACAATTACGGATGCGAATGGATGTACGACAACTTGTGCAGATGTGATTATCACACAGCCAGATCCATTGACATGCACATTTGGCAGTAGTACAAATGAGACATGTAATGAGTTTGACGACGGCACGATAACAGTAGTTGCAAGTGGCGGCACGAGTCCATATGTATACGATGATGGTACAACGACGAATACCGATGGCTCCTTCACGGGCTTAGCAGCGGGTACATACAGTATCACGATAACAGATGCGAACGGATGTACAACAACCTGTGCAAATGTGATTATCACACAGCCGGATCCATTGACATGTACATTTGGCAGCAGTTCAAATGAGACATGTAATGAATTTGACGATGGAACAATAACTGTAGTAGCAGGTGGCGGCACGAGTCCATATGTCTACGATGATGGAACGACGACGAATACCGATGGCTCCTTCACAGGATTAGCAGCGGGTACATACAGTATCACAATTACGGATGCGAATGGATGTACGACAACTTGTGCAGATGTGATTATCACACAGCCAGATCCATTGACATGCACATTTGGCAGTAGTACAAATGAGACATGTAATGAGTTTGACGACGGCACGATAACGGTCGTTGCAGGTGGTGGAACAAGTCCATATGTATACGATGATGGAACGACGACAAATACTGATGGATCCTTCACCGGATTAGCAGCGGGTACATACAGTATCACGATTACGGATGCAAACGGCTGTACGACAACTTGTGCGGATGTGAATATCACGCAGTCGGATCCGTTGACCTGTACATTTGGCAGCAGTTCAAATGAGACGTGTAATGAGTTTGACGACGGCACGATAACAGTAGTTGCAGGTGGTGGAACAAGTCCATATGTATACGATGATGGAACGACGACAAATACTGATGGATCCTTCACCGGATTAGCTGCGGGTACATACAGTATCACAATTACGGATGCGAATGGATGTACGACAACTTGTGCAGATGTAATTATCACACAGCCAGATCCATTGACATGCACATTTGGCAGTAGTACAAATGAGACATGTAATGAGTTTGACGACGGCACGATAACGGTCGTTGCAGGTGGTGGAACAAGTCCATATGTATACGATGACGGAACGACGACAAATACTGATGGATCCTTTACCGGATTAGCAGCGGGTACATACAGTATCACGATAACGGATGCAAACGGATGTACGACGACCTGTGCTGATGTGATTATCACGCAGCCGGATCCATTGACCTGCACATTTGGCAGTAGTTCGAATGAGACATGTAATGAGTTTGACGATGGCACTATAACTGTAGTTGCAGGCGGTGGAACAAGTCCATATGTATACGATGACGGAACGACGACGAATACTGATGGATCCTTCACAGGCTTGGCGGCGAGTACCTACAGCATCACGATAACGGATGCAAACGGATGTACAACAACCTGTGCAGATGTGATTATCACCCAGCCAGATCCATTGACCTGCACATTTGGCAGCAGTTCAAATGAGACATGTAATGAGTTTGACGACGGCACGATAACAGTAGTTGCAAGTGGCGGCACGAGTCCATATGTATACGATGATGGTACAACGACGAATACCGATGGATCCTTCACGGGCTTAGCAGCGGGTACATACAGTATCACGATAACAGATGCGAACGGATGTACAACAACCTGTGCAAATGTGATTATCACACAGCCGGATCCATTGACATGTACATTTGGCAGCAGTTCAAATGAGACATGTAATGAATTTGACGATGGAACAATAACTGTAGTAGCAGGTGGCGGCACGAGTCCATATGTCTACGATGATGGAACGACGACGAATACCGATGGCTCCTTCACAGGATTAGCAGCGGGTACATACAGTATCACAATTACGGATGCGAATGGATGTACGACAACTTGTGCAGATGTGATTATCACACAGCTAGATCCATTGACATGCACATTTGGCAGTAGTACAAATGAGACATGTAATGAGTTTGACGACGGCACGATAACGGTCGTTGCAGGTGGTGGAACAAGTCCATATGTATACGATGATGGAACGACGACAAATACTGATGGATCCTTCACCGGATTAGCAGCGGGTACATACAGTATCACGATTACGGATGCAAACGGCTGTACGACAACTTGTGCGGATGTGAATATCACGCAGTCGGATCCGTTGACCTGTACATTTGGCAGCAGTTCAAATGAGACGTGTAATGAGTTTGACGACGGCACGATAACAGTCGTTGCAGGAGGTGGAACAAGTCCATATGTATACGATGATGGTACAACGACGAATACTGATGGATCCTTCACAGGATTAGCTGCGGGTACATATAGCCTCACGATTACAGATGCCAACGGATGTACGACAACATGCGCAGATATTATGATCACACAGCCGGATCCATTGACATGTACATTTGGCAGCAGTTCAAATGAGACATGTAATGAGTTTGACGACGGCACGATAACGGTAGTTGCAGGTGGTGGAACAAGTCCATATGTCTATGATAATGGTACAATGACCAATACGGTTGGTTCGTTTACTGGATTAGAAGCAGGAACCTATAGCATCACAATTACGGATGCGAACGGCTGTACGACCACGTGCACAGATGTGATCATCACACAACCGGATCTATTGACTTGTATACTTGGCAATAGCACAAATGAGACATGTAATGAGTTTGACGACGGCACGATAATAGTATCAGCAGGCGGTGGTACTAGTCCATATATCTATGACGACGGAACGACGACAAATACGGATGGCTCCTTTACGGGCTTATCAGCTGGTACATATAACATCACGATAACAGATGCGAATGGTTGTACTGTGGCTTGCAGCGATATTTTTATAACACAACCTGAAATTCTCATTTGTACCATTTCTAATATTGTTCCTGAAACAGACATAGATTCAGATGATGGCTCATTTGATCTGACCATCAGTGGAGGGACCACGCCTTATGTTTACTCCGTCATGAATAGTTTAAATCAAGTTATTGCAGTTGGTGCAAGTTTTACGGATGGCGGAACTGTGACTGTTTCAGGCTTAGATGGTGATATATATACCGTTTCTATCACGGATGCTAATGGATGTGTGACCACTTGTGTTGTTGACTTAAGAGTTGTGAATTATTCTCTGAATAAAAGTATAATGTCCGGCCCTTTACCTACAGGAAATTCTAATGAGTATCTAATAGTTTATAATCTAGTCGTATCTAATATTGGTACAATTGATACGGCATATAACTTATCAGATACATTATTATTTGGATTGGGCATCAATGTTGAATATGATACGGTAGAATATGGAATGACTGGAGAGAACGTTCAAAGCGGAGTATTAAATCCATCTTTTGATGGTGAGACAGACTTTTTAATTGTTTCCGGTGAAGGATTACAATCAGGCTTCTCCGAGTCGTGGATCTTGACTGTCTTATTGACTGTTGATCCCAATGAGGCAACCAGTGAATCGGTAGATTGTAGTCTCGATGTTGGTGAGACAGGTACTGGACTTCTTAACTATGCTGCCTTGAGTGGTGGAGTGCCATTTGCTCAGGATAGCGTCTGCTCATCAATTACCGTTACCGATGTATCGATTGAAAAGACTATCATGTCCGGGGTTACCTCAACTGGAAATCCCAATGAATTTTCAATCACCTATTTGCTGGAAATAAAGAATAATGGTCTTACTACTTCAACATTTGATTTGAGCGACACTTTAATGTATGGAATTGGAATTGATCCAATATCAACAACGATAGATTATTTGACTGGAGATGGTGAATCCGGTACACCTAATCCAGGTTTTAATGGTTTGTCGGATTATTTAGTAACTGAAAGTGAAATGGTTTCTTCAGGGAGATCTGATAGTTTTGGCTTGACCGTGATATTTATTGTGGACCCTGAGCACGTGTCCGATTCTAGTGTTGACTGCACGTTAACAGGTGATGAGGATGGGACCGGATTATTGAATTATGCTCAAATAAGTGGAGGAGTTGAAACCATGACAGACAGTGTTTGTACATCAAGTCCAATGCCGGGCGTATCGATAAATAAAGAAATAATTAGTCCAACTAAACCGACCGGGAATTTGTACGAATTCAAGATTGAATATTTAATTGCTATTGTCAACACTGGAGATGCCATCGCAACATATGATCTGAGCGATACATTGAGGTTTGGCCTAGGGATAACCCCAATATCAGTCGAAGCGAGCTATCGTACAGGTGACGGGGAATCCGGTACTCCAAATCTGGGTTTCGATGGTATGACAAATTTCATGATTACCGATAATGAAACCGTCGATGTAGGCCTAAGTGATAGCTTTAGCATTCTGGTAATATTCAATGTAGATCCGGATATTGCCACTGATGCCGATACTGATTGCGAGTTGGCACTTGGTGAACATGGAACAGGTTTATTGAATTATGCAGAAGTGAATGGAGATGTGCTTTCAAGGATGGATAGTATTTGTGCTCCTTTAATTATACCGCCATTGGCAGTGAATGATACAATCATAATACCTTCCAATACATCTGTCATTACAACACCATTGAATAACGATGTACCGGGTAGTAATCCGTTAGATCCTTCAAGCGTTGACACAATTCAAGGTGGAGGCCCAACAAATGGTTCTGTTATAATTAATTCGAATGGAACAATAGACTATATTCCATTGCTCAACTTTGCTGGTTTGGATAGTATTATTTATGCCGTCTGTGATAGTACTCAGCCCGTTTCATTATGCGATACTGCGGTCATTTTAGTTACTGTTACTGCCGGACCACCATTAGCAGTGGATGATGCATTCATTACGACATCAAACTCGTCAATAACCACATCGCCATTAATTAATGATATCCCAGGCAGTCATCCATTAGATCCTGTAAGTTTGGATACGATACCTGGTGCAAGCCCAACAAACGGAGTGGTTGTGATAAATGGAGATGGAACCATCGACTATAATCCGAATCCAAACTTTGTGGGTCTGGATAGTTTTGAATATGTGGTTTGTGATAGTACCCAGCCATCTGCATTGTGTGATTCAGCTACCGTGATCATTTTCGTTACACCTACACAAGATTCTCTATTCATTTATGTGCCAGTTGACAGTTTAGTTGAAGTTTGCCTGGATACATCAGAGTTGCCTGGCAATTTGAACGTCCTTATTTCTTGTCAAGATCCAACTAATGGAGGTGCCCTTTCAAATCCAAATTCGATATCAGGATGCATTGACTATACGGCTGGTGGGACTTCCGGATCAATAGATACTTTCTGCGTAGTCGTCTGTGACGATCTGGGTTTTTGCGATACAACCATTGTAATCGCTACCTGGTGCTTACCTCCTTCGGCTGATGCAGGGCCTGATCAAATGGTATTCGTAGACACGGCAATCATGACTGCAAATGATCCTGGAGATGGAGTGGGGATGTGGACTCTTATTAGTGGTTTAGGCAATATCATCAATCCAGGTGACTCTGCAACGACTATCACTGATTTGGGATATGGCGCAAATATATTTAGGTGGACAATTACAGGTAATTGCACGCCTGCTGTTGATTCTGATACAATTGAAATAATAGTCAGCTGTCCACAAATTCTCAATATTCACGGCACTCCTCCAAGTGACACCTTTCAAGCAGATGTTTCCATATTCTCAGATGCAACCATCGAAACACCAAAAACCGTTACCTATCGAGCAGGCAATGAAATAATCCTGGATCCAAATTTTGAAGTTATCTTAGGTGCTGAATTCGATGCTATAATTGGACCTTGTGGGTCTTCATTAAATGAAAGTGATGTCGCACGATCTTCAGACAATGAAGACGGTGAATCTGAAAAACAGAAAAGTAAGGGAGTAATTATGCAGAAAAGTGATAAGTGATCATGTTATTATAAATATAGAAGCTTCAATGATTTCGTAAGGACGAATGTGCTTCAGGATTAATTAAAACCTCAATTAATAGTAAAATAAGGGAAAGATTTTTTCAGATTTGTATTAATAAATTGATTTGACGGTGCGATGAATTTTTAAAAAACAACTAACAGATCTTACGCACAAATCAATGAGTAAGATTTGATTCAATGATTTAATTGATAACAAGAGAAAGACTACTTATAATTGACGGGGGGCTTTGATTTTATTGGAAAGTGAAAAAAAGATCAAGCAGTCCGACATAAAGCATATTGATTTGTTAAATAATAAATATAGTCAAGTTTATATGCCCTGGAAAAAGAAATTATCGATGCTGTTGTTAAGCTTTTTCACCTTTATTATATGTGGAGTAAGCCAACAAGATACCATGACATTGAGTATAGTAGAAGTACCTGGACCTGGGGGTATCTGTGGAGATACTACAGATTGTGCAAATAATCAAATTTGTTTCAATTTGGTCGGCGTTCCGTCTTCGGGAATCGTCGGTTATCAAGTGGCGAATTATGATATTTGGTTGTCTACGACAGGGGGGGTAGCCGTATCGGCAACTTTACCGATTATTTCTGAAACGAGTTGTATAGCATTTAATACCACTGACCTGATTGGAAATGCCGGAAATATACGTGTCGGAGCTAATGATGTTGGAGGTGATCCGGGGGATTTTATTGCAGGACAAAATGTTATCCATAACTTTTGTATCAGCTATAATAATTTATTGGAATTACAGGCCATTAATACCGGTGCCTCGCCCGGACTTCCGGGTGGAAGTGCGATGGCAGCAAATCTGAGTGGAAATCCGGGAACTACGCTGGATATATTTTTAACGGAGGCAGTTTTAATCCTAAATGAAAATACCGTTACGTGTATCCCACCAACTGATACATTGTCAATTATTGTACCCGTAAATAGCACGTCCACAGTCTGTGTGGATACAACCGGTTTGCCGGGTAACTTGTCCGATTTATCAAGTTGTGGGGAGCCAATAAGTGGTGGAACATTGAGTAATCCCAACTCCGTCACTGCATGTATTGATTATACGGCTCCCGGATTACCGGATGTGTCTGATGCTTTCTGTGTTCTCGCTTGTGATGACACGGATATTTGTAACGCATTTATAGTCATGGTGACCACCTGTGTGACCCTCCCGGCTGATGCCGGCCTTGATCAGGAAATTTCGATCGATTCAACGACTGTTAGTGGAAATGATCCGGGCGAAAACTCCGGAGAATGGACACTCATTAATGGTTCTGGTGTAATCACCGATCCAAATAGCGCAACTACCTCACTTACAGGACTTGGGGCTGGAATTAATGTATTCAGTTGGACAATAACGGGATCTTGTACGCCTGCGAGCGATTCAGATACAATTCAAATAATGGTTGGAGGATGTCCCGATTGCCTGTCCATTTCCGGAATACTGCCAAGTGATGTCTTTCAAGCCAATATTTCGATATCCTCAGATGCCTTTATTGATTTACCGGAGACTGTGCTATTTAGAGCTGGAAACATAATATGCCTGGACCCAAATTTTGAAGTGGTGCTGGGCGCCGAATTTGATGCCTTAATTGGTCCATGTGTAAATCCGTAACAAGGCGTATCGTATTCTTGGACTGATAGTTATAGAAACTGTAGATGTTTTTATAGGTGGCGGAAAAAGTGACTCTTTTCTCTCCAATTTCAATGCCAACAACACTCACACCACCACATCACATAGCCTAAAACCAGAATGTCTGAAAACACCCTCTGACGCTGAATTGTGACCTTTTAGGGTCGTGCCGTCTCACTCTACGTAAAAGGCATTGTACTCTCTTAATTAATTGACATATTTATAATAAAATGAAACTTTGAAATCCAAATCAGTATTGACATTCATGTTGATTTGGTAAGACTTTTGTACCTTTGGCGTGCTAATGTTGCTTAACCCTATAAAGCATTGGCTAACAAGCATTAACCCTATTTACTGCAATTGACCCCATTTAGTCATGGGCGGAGTCAGTGTTGTATTCATATGATTATTCAACGGCAATTGATCCTTTGTAATATGAAGATTGGTATGGAATATAATAGGTTGTTTTTTGATATGGAAAATTTATGTCCTGAGTGTCTTATCGCTCGACTCAAAATTAAGACATCTGTTTGTCGTTCATGTTCGATTAGTGAACGACAATCAGATGTCTTGAGAGGTTCTTTCCATTGAAGTAGAATAACTCAAGAATTTTTTAAATGATCTTAATAAGCAAAACATTGAAGATGAATTCATTGACTCTAATTTTGGATGACGTTGAACGATCTAGATTAGACCTCACGTTACTAATTAAAAATTTAATTCTGACCACCTTGAACCAAAAGGTTTCGAAAATGAATCTATTACTCCCGGCTCTAGTCATGTCGTTGATTATGATTAGTACGGATGGAGCATATGGTCAGACCGTAATAACCAGAAGTGTTTCAACTGAAAATGACGACGGCAATGAAATAGGACAGGGGGGAACTTATCCTGGTGACGTTTATCTGCATAGCTCAATATTAAAATTCGTGCTGGACAATGGTATTGCAATTGGAACTCAAGTAGTTGGAATGCCATTCACTAACGTCTCAGTTCCTAATGGAACTACAATATCGGACGCTATCCCATCATATGTTGCAAATGATGCAGAACTTGGAAATCCCTCCAATTCGTCTGCTGTCACGCTCAATATTCGAAGCGAGGATGTAAATAAAGCGGCCGCCTTCGAGAATATGATAAATTATATTTCTTCGTGGATAACAACATCTTCGAACATTTGGACACCGTCTCCTTTGACAATTGGCACTTCCCATGATCCTGATGATGTGATAAGAATTGTTCAGGAAGTTTTAAATACAATGGGTGGGGTCTGGGAACAAAGCGATAGTATTGTCTTGTTTATGCGGTCGAAATTTAATTCATATATATATATTTACAAGTCCTAATTATTTTAATAATTTAACCCAAATTTATTAATCATATTACAAGTTAAAGTTGTCTATCTAACAGGTGATTTATGTTTGAATGTTTGTTAATTCATAAGAAATAAAGAAAAATTATGCCAATTTATTACTTGCTTATAAAAAATAATATTAAAATTTTCGTTTTATTATTATTAATATCTTGTTCCAATGTTGTTGCCGCTCAAACCGTCCCCGGTGGTGTATCAACCAACCTTAACCTCTGGCTCAAAGCCGATGCGGGTGTAACGGGTACCACGGCTGTAACAGCTTGGGCAGATCAAAGTGGTAATAGCTACGATGCCACCGCCACTCAAGGACCCGAACTTTCGAATAACAGCATCAACTTTAATCCCGCATTGGATTTTGTGAGTGCGGGGAGTGAGTATTTACAAATTATCAACGGAATTTTAGGCACAGCTACCCACAATGATGCCTGGGTATATACCGTATCCAAAACAGATTTGGATCAGGAACAAACTGTCATCTTTGAGAATGTTTCCGGGGCAAATGAAAGTTTTGATGTTTTAACACCCTGGAGTAACGAAGAGACCTATTTTGATTTTGGTGCTTATGGTGGGGGAGGAAGAATTCAGGTGCTCTGGGGAAGTAATTATGGAGACTATAATATGTGGACCTATGGTACGTCTACCGGAACCACTACTGCGAACGGCACCCGTAAGGTCATTCAACGAGATGGAGCCGTTATTGTCTCCAACAACAACAATGATAACGCTACCGGAAATAATTCCCACTTCTACGTTGGTGGAGGCTATAGCGATGGTGTGGGCACAACCAGAAGTTTCGATGGAGAAATAGCCGAGATCATCGTTTATTTAGGCGTACCTTCTGCATTAGAACAAGAGAAGGTACAAAGTTACCTAGGGGTTAAATACGGCATTACCAAAAACAGTGCAGACAATGGTGGTACTGGCGGGCAAGATGAACGAGATTACTTCGCTTCCGATGCCACCGTAATCTGGGATTACGCTACTAACGCCACCTACCATAACGATGTAGCCGGTATCGGTAGAGATGACAGTAGTAGCCTTGGTCAGGTGCAATCCAAGTCTATTAACGAGGATGCCATCGTAACGATATTGGCAGAAGGCGAAGGCAGTAACGCTGCCAACAGCTTTGTAGACATGGTCAACAAGGAGTTCCTTTTGTTCGGCAACAACGATGCAGGTGCTATCTGGACCGAAGCCGGAGCGCCTGTCGGTTATAACGTTCTTTCCCGTCAGTGGACCGTGCAGGAAACAGGCGATGTAGGCACCGTACAATTAGACGTTGATGTGACCGATGCTGATTTTGTACTACCGGGTCTTTTGAATGGCACCAGCTACTACTTTATTTATGATGCCAACAATGATGGAGACCTCTCTAACGAGACACCCATTGCCATGACCGATCAGGGCGGTGGTGTATGGCGCATTACTGGCATTGATTTTGACAACGGAGAAGAGTTTACCATTGCTACCGAAAGCACCCCGCCCTGCCTTGCCTACGTAGGCCCCACCGCCTTTGATGTAAACAATGCCGTGTTTATAGATGCCTTTTCAGTGGCAGGTCAGGAAACTGCTCCACGTGATGTGGTCTTCAGTGCGGATGGTACCAAGATGTTCGTACTGGGCAATACGGGCAACGATGTGAATGAATACACGCTCACCACGGCCTGGGATGTGTCCACGGCCAGTTTTGTAGATGCCTTTTCGGTGGCTACTCAGGAGACCAGCCCGTTTGGTCTTGCCTTCAGTACAGATGGTACCAAGATGTTCGTTGCAGGAAATGCCGATAAAGTGAACGAATACACGCTTGCTACCGCTTGGGACGTGTCCACCGCCAGTTTTGTAGATGCCTTTTCGGTGGCTGCACAGGAGACCATTACAAGAGGACTTACCTTTAGTACAGATGGCATCAAGATGTTCGTTTCAGGCAATGGCGGTGGTGGTGAAGTGAACGAATACACACTTGCTACCGCTTGGGACGTGTCCACCGCCACCTTTGCCAATGTCTTTTCGGTAGTAGCACAAGATAATGTTCCGTCAGAAGTGGCCTTCAGTGCAGACGGCATGCAGATGTTCGTGACAGGTGATGTTGACGATGACGTGAACGAATACACGCTGACCACGGCATGGGATGTGTCCACCGCTTCCTTTGTAGGGAGTTTTTCTGTGGCTACCGAGGATACCAGCCCGTCCGGTATCGCCTTCAATGCACACGGAACGAAGATGTTCATTTCCGGTCAGGCTGGTGATGACGTGAACGAATATAGCATCGACCCGGGAGATTATCCAGAAAGTGCAATCAACGATGGCTCCATCGACAACTCCAATCCCTTGGTGATCTATCTTAATGACGACACCTTTCAGGATACGGACAATGATAACATCCTTGATGTGGGTACAGAGGTCACCATCAACAATGTCCCTCCCGGATTGATGCCAGTAATGACCCTCTCCGATAACGATACCAAGGTTACCCTCACGTTTACCGGCAATGCCACCGACCACATCAACGCAGACGATGTAGCCGATTTGACCTTTGTATTTGACGACACGGCCTTTACGATGGCCGATGCGGCCGATGTATGCAACTCCGGTGACGGAGGCGCCTTCTCTTCCAATGTAGGGGTGGACTTTAGAGACCCACCCTGCCTTACCTACGTAGGCCCCACAGCCTTTGATATAAACAGGGCAGCGTTTATAGATGCCTTTTCAGTGGCAGGCCAGGAAAATGGTCCACGTGATGTGGTATTCAGTGCAGATGGTATCAAGATGTTCGTACTGGGCAATCAGGGCGATGACGTGAATGAATACACGCTTACCACGGCCTGGGATGTGTCCACGGCCAGTTTTGTAGATGCCTTTTCGGTGGCAGGCCAGGAGACCAGCCCGTTTGGTCTTGCCTTCAGTACAGATGGTACCAAGATGTTCGTGATGGGAGCTACTGGCGATGACGTGAATGAATACACGCTCTCTACCGCCTGGGATGTGTCCACCGCCACTTTTGTCGATGCCTTTTCAGTGGCAGGCCAGGAGATCAACCCGCTTGGTCTTGAATTTAGTACGGATGGCATCAAGATGTTCGTTATAGGTAATACCGGAGATGACGTGAACGAATACACGCTCTCCACGGCTTGGGACGTGTCCACGGCCAGTTTTGTAGATGTCTTTTCAGTAGCAGCACAAGATGGTACTCCAACAGAAGCGACCTTTAGTGCAGACGGCATGCAGATGTTCGTGATAGGTTTTAATAGCAATGCTATAAACAAATACGCACTGAGCACGGCTTGGGACGTGTCCACCGCTTCCTTTGTAGGGAATTTTTTCGTGACGGAACAGGAGACCTCACCGACCGGTATCTCTTTCAGCGCAGACGGAACGAAAATGTTCATTATCGGTATAGACGGTGATGACGTGAACGAATATAGCATCGACCCAGGCGATTATGTAGAAAACGTAGCAAACGATGGCTCCATCGACAACTCCGATCCCTTGGTGATCTATCTTGGTGACGGCAGCACCTTTCAGGATACGGACAATGATAACATCCTTGATGTGGGTACAGAGGTCACCATCAATAATGTCCCTGCTGGATTGACTCCGGTGATGACCCTCTCCGATAACGATACCAGAGTCACTCTCACCTTTACTGGCAATGCCACCGACCACATAAGCTTAAACGATGTGGCTGACCTGACTTTTGTATTTGATGACACAGCTTTTACGCTGGGCGATGCGGCCAAGGTATGCAACTCCGGTGACGGAGGTGCCTTCTCTACCAACGTAGGGGTGACCTTTGACGATCCTGAAGACAAAGACGGTGATGGCATACCCGATATATCAGACCTTGATGATGATAATGATGGGATATTGGATGTAGATGAGTTTTGCGAGGCGACTCCAGATAGTTTGGTTACATTGATATATCCAGGCGTTGGAGAATTGGGGTCAGTAGCTGAAACTATAACAGCACCCATAATTATTGGCTCGGGGGTAGGTATGACTGCGTTATACGAAAACTCTGGTTTTTATTTAGGAGCACCAATTGATATGCGAGTTACCGTAACTTCGCTTCCTGTAGGAGGAGTTGGCACAATAAACTTTGCCACAGATCATCTAGGAGTAAATTTTTTGGGTACACAAAATATTGGTGAAGATATTGGCTTGAGGCTAGAATTCTTTGAAGCAGGTACAACCATTCCTGCCGTTGTAGATTACGGCCTAGCAGTCCGAGATTTGGACAATAATTCTAGGGTGCAATTTATTACTGAAGAATTAGTCGAGACGCATCTCCATCCTTCAACATTCTTAACAGAGTCTATAAATGGCATTTACACTCAGTTTGTAGGAACGGTAGCTACCAATGCCGATCCTAGAGCTACAGTTTTTGCAGTTTATGAAGGTGTTTCTGTAATTGATTATATTTGGAAAAAAGAGTTTGATAATTCTGGGACCGGCTTTGGCGATTATGGTGATGTTCCGTTTTCATTGCCTTGTGAATTAGATACAGATTTGGATGGTTTCCCAGATCACTGTGATTTAGACAGTGATGGAGATGGCTGTCCAGATGCAATAGAAGGCGACAGTATTTTTACATCTGTCGATTTAGTAACATCAGCAATTCATGGAGGAAATACAACAGGAGAGCCCACATTTAATGGATTTGCAGGACCAATTCAGGATAATCTGGGTACAACAGTAGATACTGTCACTAGTAGTGCTACTTATGGTGTGCCAATTGTGGCACCAGATACAATTGCAGTTGCACAAGGGGTAGGTACATCTCTAATAATTAATGAATATACTTGTACAGCCACTAATGATGGCCCAATATGTGTAGGCGATACAGTACAATTAAATTCTTCATTATCGGAAGCTGGCATAGGAGATATATCAGCTCAAGCTACTTATTCATGGAGTTCTGATAGCAGTGCTATTTTCTCAGATACAACAGACCAAAATCCAACGGCTTCAGGAGTTTCTGACGGAGAAGTCTTTACAGTTACCATTACCCAGCCTAATGGTTGTACGATAGAATGTACAACGACTGTAAGCGTTCAAGCCTTACCAAATGCAGGAACGAACGATAGCTTGACCATTTGTGAAGGCGAAACAGTAACCGC
This sequence comes from Saprospiraceae bacterium, assembly GCA_965249735.1. Taxonomy (GTDB): domain Bacteria; phylum Bacteroidota; class Bacteroidia; order Chitinophagales; family Saprospiraceae; genus JANQSS01. Next base: position 676,978 of record CBDFMS010000025.1, read on the forward strand.
AGCAGAATTATTTACTTCTTTAGGTGGCGCACCAGATGCAGGAGGAGTATGGATACCAGTATTAGCAGGTGCAGGAACCTATACTTATGTAGTCACTGCCACAGCACCATGTACCGAAAATGATTCATCCGATGTAGTAGTAACAGAACAAACCGCTCTTGACCCAGGCAGCAATGGCACCTTAACCATCTGTGAAGGCGAGACGGTAACCGCAGCAGAATTATTCACTTCTTTAGGCGGCACACCAGATGCATTAGGAGTATGGACTCCAGTATTATCAGGTGCAGGCACTTATACCTATACGCATGCAGCCGTTGGCGAATGTCCAGCTGTAAGTGCAGATGTCGTAGTAACAGCACAACCAGCATTAGATGCAGGAACCAACGGAACCTTAACCATCTGTGAAGGTGAGACGGTAACCGCAGGAGAATTATTTACTTCTTTAGGAGGTACACCAGATGTAGGAGGAGCATGGACTCCGGTATTATCAGGTGCAGGCACTTATACCTATACGCATGCAGCGACTGGCGAATGTCCAGCCGTAAGTGCAGATGTCGTAGTAACAGCACAACCAGCATTAGATGCAGGAATCAACGGAACCTTAACCATATGTGCAGGGGAGACGGTAACCGCAGCAGAATTATTCACTTCTTTAGGCGGCACACCAGATGCAGGTGGAGTATGGACTCCAGTATTATCAGGTGCAGGCACTTATACCTATACGCATGCAGCAGTTGGCGAATGTCCAGCCGTAAGTGCAGATGTCGTAGTCACAGAACAAACCGCTCTTGACCCAGGAACCAACGGAACCTTAACCATCTGTGCAGGGGAGACGGTAACCGCAGGGGAATTATTTACTTCTTTAGGAGGTACACCAGATGCGGGAGGAGCATGGACTCCAGTATTATCAGGTGCAGGCACTTATACCTATACGCATGCAGCCGTTGGCGAATGTCCAGCGGTAAGTGCAGATGTTGTAGTCACAGAACAAACCGCTCTTGACCCAGGCAGCAATGGCACCTTAACCATATGTGCAGGGGAGACGGTAACGGCAGGAGAATTATTCACTTCTTTAGGTGGCACACCAGATGCAGGTGGAGCATGGACTCCAGTATTAGCAGGCGCAGGCACTTATACCTATACGCATGCAGCAGTTGGCGAATGTCCAGCGGTAAGTGCAGATGTTGTAGTCACAGAACAAACCGCTCTTGACCCAGGCAGCAATGGCACCTTAACCATATGTGCAGGTGAGACGGTAACGGCAGGAGAATTATTCACTTCTTTAGGTGGCACACCAGATGCAGGTGGAGCATGGACTCCAGTATTAGCAGGCGCAGGCACTTATACCTATACGCATGCAGCAGTTGGCGAATGTCCAGCCGTAAGTGCAGATGTCGTAGTAACAGAACAAACCGCTCTTGACCCAGGCACCAATGGCACCTTAACCATATGTGCAGGTGAGACGGTAACGGCAGGAGAATTATTCACTTCTTTAGGTGGCACACCAGATGCAGGTGGAGCATGGACTCCAGTATTAGCAGGCGCAGGCACTTATACCTATACGCATGCAGCAGTTGGCGAATGTCCAGCCGTAAGTGCAGATGTCGTAGTAACAGAACAAACCGCTCTTGACCCAGGCAGCAATGGCACCTTAACCATATGTGCAGGTGAGACGGTAACGGCAGGAGAATTATTCACTTCTTTAGGTGGCACACCAGATGCAGGTGGAGCATGGACTCCAGTATTAGCAGGCGCAGGCACTTATACCTATACGCATGCAGCAGTTGGCGAATGTCCAGCGGTAAGTGCAGATGTAGTAGTGACAGAACAACCCGCTCTTGACCCAGGCAGCAATGGCACCTTAACCATATGTGCAGGCGAGACGGTAACGGCAGGAGAATTATTCACTTCTTTAGGTGGCACACCAGATGCAGGTGGAGCATGGACTCCAGTATTAGCAGGCGCAGGCACTTATACCTATACGCATGCAGCAGTTGGCGAATGTCCAGCGGTAAGTGCAGATGTAGTAGTGACAGAACAACCCGCTCTTGACCCAGGCAGCAATGGCACCTTAACCATATGTGCAGGTGAGACGGTAACGGCAGGAGAATTATTCACTTCTTTAGGCGGCACACCAGATGCAGGTGGAGCATGGACTCCAGTATTAGCAGGCGCAGGCACTTATACCTATACACACGCAGCGACTGGCGAATGTCCAGCGGTAAATGCAGATGTAGTAGTAACAGAGCAAGATAGCTTGGATGCGGGAAGCAACGGTACATTAACCATATGTGAAGGCGAAACGGTAACAGCCGGAGAGTTATTTATTTCCTTAGGCGGCACACCTGATACGGGAGGAGTATGGACACCAGTATTAGCAGGAGCAGGCACCTATACCTATACACACGCAGCGACTGGCGAATGTCCAGCGGTAAATGCAGATGTCGTAGTGAGTGAACAACTAGCACCAGATGCCACAGTTATCCCAACAGCAACTGTTTGTAATGCTGCGATTAGTACACCAAGTCATTTGTTGGATTTCAATGCCTTGGTTACGGCAGGTTCTGCAGGTACATGGGCAAATACTGATAGTGCGGCTGTCAGTTTGGCTAATTTGTCTGCTGTAGATTTTACAGATGTAACACCAGGTTCATACACTTTTACTTATACCACCAATACGGCTGTTGTACCTTGTGATGAGCAGTCTTTTGCTACAGAGGTCACGGTAAACGAGTGTAGTAATCCAAGTATAGAATTGTTCAAGAGTGTGGAAAGTATAGCAGACGTCAATGGAAACGGTATAGTAGATGCAGGAGATACAATCAGCTACAGTTTTGAAGTTAGTAATACAGGTAACGTTGACTTGAATGAAGTAACTGTAAGTGATCCATTGTTAACAGTTTCAGGTGGGCCAATACACTTGGCCATAGGAGCAACAGACAACAGTACTTTTACAGGCAGTTATGTGATTCTTCAGGCAGATGTAGATGCTGGCGGTGTAGAGAATGTAGCCACAACTGCAGGAACACCAGTAGATGGAAATGGCGATCCAATTGATGTAGATGTAGATGGCGATCCTAATAACGATGATGTAACGGATACTTCTGATGCGGGTACAAACCCAGACGGTACTGATGTAACTAATCCGAGCGAAACAGAAACAGACAATCCATTGGACAGGAATCCGAACGATTCGAACGATCCGACAGATGATCCTACTACAACATTGATTGATCCAATTCCGCCAATGGCAGTTGATGATGTGACGGTCACAGATTCAAATACACCAGTGACAACAGATCCATTGGATAATGACAATCCTGGAACGAATCCATTGGATCCAGCTAGTGTTGATACGATACCTAACGAAGGCCCAACAAACGGAACAGTGGTTGTGAATCCAGATGGAACGATCGACTATTCACCGGATCCGAATTTCTCAGGCGTAGACAGCTTCATGTACGTTGTATGTGATAGCACACAGCCTGTTCCATTATGTGATACGGCTACAGTGGTAATCACTGTTACGGCAGATCCACCGATAGCGGTAGATGATGTAACGACGACAGATTCAGACACACCAGTGACGACAGATCCATTAGATAATGACAATCCGGGTACAAATCCATTGGATCCATCCAGTGTAGATACGATACCAGGTGAAGGCCCAACGAATGGGACGGTAGTTGTGAATCCAGATGGAACGATCGACTATACACCAGATCCGAACTTCTCAGGCGTAGACAGCTTCATGTACGTTGTATGTGATAGCACACAGCCTGACCCATTATGTGATACGGCTACAGTCGTAATTACAGTAACAGCAGATCCGCCAATGGCAGTTGATGATGTGACGGTCACAGATTCAAATACACCAGTGACAACAGATCCATTGGATAATGACAATCCTGGAACGAATCCATTGGATCCATCCAGTGTAGATACGATACCTGGCGAAGGCCCAACAAATGGAACGGTGGTTGTGAATCCTGACGGAACGATCGACTATACACCAGATCCGAACTTCTCAGGCGTAGACAGCTTCATGTACGTTGTATGTGATAGCACACAACCTGATCCATTATGTGATACGGCTACAGTCGTGGTTACAGTAACGGCAGATCCGCCAATGGCAGTTGATGATGTGACGGTCACAGATTCAAATACACCAGTGACGACAGATCCATTAGATAATGATAATCCTGGAACGAATCCATTGGACCCATCCAGTGTAGATACGATACCGGGTGAAGGCCCAACAAACGGAACAGTGGTTGTGAATCCTGACGGCACGATCGACTATACACCAGATCCGAACTTCTCAGGCGTAGACAGCTTCATGTACGTTGTATGTGATAGCACACAGCCTGATCCATTATGTGATACGGCTACAGTGGTAATCACTGTTACGGCAGATCCACCGATAGCGGTAGATGATGTAACGACGACAGATTCAGACACACCAGTGACGACAGATCCATTAGATAATGACAATCCGGGTACAAATCCATTGGATCCATCCAGTGTAGATACGATACCAGGTGAAGGCCCAACGAATGGGACGGTAGTTGTGAATCCAGATGGAACGATCGACTATACACCAGATCCGAACTTCTCAGGCGTAGACAGCTTCATGTACGTTGTATGTGATAGCACACAGCCTGACCCATTATGTGATACGGCTACAGTCGTAATTACAGTAACAGCAGATCCGCCAATGGCAGTTGATGATGTGACAACCACAGACTCAAATACACCAGTGACAACAGATCCATTGGATAATGACAATCCTGGAACGAATCCATTGGATCCATCTAGTGTTGATACGATACCTGGCGAAGGCCCAACAAATGGAACGGTGGTTGTGAATCCTGACGGAACGATCGACTATACACCAGATCCGAACTTCTCAGGCGTAGACAGCTTCATGTACGTTGTATGTGATAGCACACAACCTGATCCATTATGTGATACGGCTACAGTCGTGGTTACAGTAACGGCAGATCCGCCAATGGCAGTTGATGATGTGACGACCACAGATTCAAATACACCAGTGACGACAGATCCATTAGATAATGATAATCCTGGAACGAATCCATTGGACCCATCCAGTGTAGATACGATACCGGGTGAAGGCCCAACAAACGGAACAGTGGTTGTGAATCCTGACGGCACGATCGGCTATACACCAGATCCGAACTTCTCAGGCGTAGACAGCTTCATGTACGTTGTATGTGATAGCACACAGCCTGATCCATTATGTGATACGGCTACAGTGGTAATCACTGTTACGGCAGATCCACCGATAGCGGTAGATGATGTAACGACGACAGATTCAGACACACCAGTGACGACAGATCCATTAGATAATGACAATCCGGGTACAAATCCATTGGATCCATCCAGTGTAGATACGATACCAGGTGAAGGCCCAACGAATGGGACGGTAGTTGTGAATCCAGATGGAACGATCGACTATACACCAGATCCGAACTTCTCAGGCGTAGACAGCTTCATGTACGTTGTATGTGATAGCACACAGCCTGACCCATTATGTGATACGGCTACAGTCGTAATTACAGTAACAGCAGATCCGCCAATGGCAGTTGATGATGTGACAACCACAGACTCAAATACACCAGTGACAACAGATCCATTGGATAATGACAATCCTGGAACGAATCCATTGGATCCATCTAGTGTTGATACGATACCTGGCGAAGGCCCAACAAATGGAACAGTGGTTGTGAATCCTGACGGAACGATCGACTATACACCAGATCCGAACTTCTCAGGCGTAGACAGCTTCATGTACGTTGTATGTGATAGCACACAACCTGATCCATTATGTGATACGGCTACAGTCGTGGTTACAGTAACGGCAGATCCGCCAATGGCAGTTGATGATGTGACGACCACAGATTCAAATACACCAGTGACGACAGATCCATTAGATAATGATAATCCTGGAACGAATCCATTGGATCCGTCCAGTGTAGATACGATACCGGGTGAAGGCCCAACAAACGGAACAGTGGTTGTGAATCCTGACGGAACGATCGACTATACACCAGATCCGAACTTCTCAGGCGTAGACAGCTTCATGTACGTTGTATGTGATAGCACACAGCCTGACCCATCATTATGTGATACGGCTACAGTCGTAATTACAGTAACGGCAGATCCGCCAATGGCAGTTGATGATGTGACAACCACAGACTCAAATACACCAGTGACAACAGATCCATTGGATAATGACAATCCTGGAACGAATCCATTGGATCCATCCAGTGTAGATACGATACCTGGCGAAGGCCCAACAAATGGAACGGTGGTTGTGAATCCTGACGGAACGATCGACTATACACCAGATCCGAACTTCTCAGGCGTAGACAGCTTCATGTACGTTGTATGTGATAGCACACAACCTGATCCATTATGTGATACGGCTACAGTCGTGGTTACTGTAACGGCAGATCCGCCAATGGCAGTTGATGATGTGACGGTCACAGATTCAAATACACCAGTGACGACAGATCCATTAGATAATGATAATCCTGGAACGAATCCATTGGATCCGTCCAGTGTAGATACGATACCGGGTGAAGGCCCAACAAACGGAACAGTGGTTGTGAATCCTGACGGAACGATCGACTATACACCAGATCCGAACTTCTCAGGCGTAGACAGCTTCATGTACGTTGTATGTGATAGCACACAGCCTGACCCATCATTATGTGATACGGCTACAGTCGTAATTACAGTAACGGCAGATCCGCCAATGGCAGTTGATGATGTGACAACCACAGACTCAAATACACCAGTGACAACAGATCCATTGGATAATGACAATCCTGGAACGAATCCATTGGATCCAGCTAGTGTTGATACGATACCTGGCGAAGGCCCAACAAATGGAACGGTGGTTGTGAATCCTGACGGAACGATCGACTATACACCAGATCCGAACTTCTCAGGAGTAGACAGCTTCATGTACGTTGTATGTGATAGCACACAACCTGATCCATTATGTGATACGGCTACAGTCGTGGTTACAGTAACGGCAGATCCGCCAATGGCAGTTGATGATGTGACGACCACAGATTCAAATACACCAGTGACGACAGATCCATTAGATAATGATAATCCTGGAACGAATCCATTGGATCCGTCCAGTGTAGATACGATACCGGGTGAAGGCCCAACAAACGGAACAGTGGTTGTGAATCCTGATGGCACGATCGACTATACACCGGATCCGAACTTCTCAGGCGTAGACAGCTTCATGTACGTTGTATGTGATAGCACACAGCCTGATCCATTATGTGATACGGCTACAGTCGTAATTACAGTAACAGCAGATCCGCCAATGGCAGTTGATGATGTGACGGTCACAGATTCAAATACACCAGTGACGACAGATCCATTGGATAATGATAATCCTGGAACGAATCCATTGGATCCGTCCAGTGTAGATACGATACCTGGCGAAGGCCCAACAAATGGAACGGTGGTTGTGAATCCTGACGGAACGATCGACTATACACCGGATCCGAACTTCTCAGGAGTAGACAGCTTCATGTACGTTGTATGTGATAGCACACAGCCTGATCCATTATGTGATACGGCTACAGTGGTAATCACTGTTACGGCAGATCCACCGGTAGCGGTAGATGATGTAACGACGACAGATTCAGACACACCAGTGACGACAGATCCACTGGATAATGATTTACCGGGTACAAATCCATTGGATCCATCCAGTGTAGATACGATACCAGGTGAAGGCCCAACGAATGGGACGGTAGTTGTGAATCCAGATGGAACGATCGACTATACACCAGATCCGAATTTCTCAGGAGTAGACAGCTTCATGTACGTAGTATGTGATAGCACACAACCTGATCCATTATGTGATACGGCTACAGTGGTAATAAATGTTACGGCAGATCCACCAGTGGCAGTAGATGATGTAACGACGACATCATTGAACCTACCAGTGACAACAGAACCTTTGGATAATGATCTACCGGGTTCTACACCATTGGATCCAGCTAGTGTTGATACGATACCTGGCGAAGGACCAACGGATGGAACGGTAGTAGTGAATCCAGACGGAACGATCGACTATACACCAGATCCGAACTTCTCAGGCGTAGATAGTTTCATGTACGTAGTATGTGACAGTACGCAGCCAGTCGCCTTGTGTGACACGGCAACTGTAGTGATCACGGTAACAGCTGATCCGCCGGTAGCGATAGATGATGTAACGACGACACCATTGAATGTACCGGTGTTGACATTACCATTAGACAATGATATCCCAGGCACGAATCCATTGGATCCGGGCAGTGTAGAGATTATAACAGGAGAAGGACCTGTAAACGGAAGTGTGGTTGTGAATCCGGATGGAACGATCGATTATACACCGGATAACAACTTCTCAGGAGTAGACAGCTTCATGTATGTGATATGTGACAGCACGCAGCCGGTAGCCTTGTGTGATACGGCAACGGTAGTGATTACGATTACGGCAGTTGGCCCGACAGCGATCGATGATGTAACGACGACAGATTCGAATACGCCTGTAACCACGACACCATTAGACAATGATATACCTGGTTCTACACCATTAGATCTGGCCAGCGTTGATACGATACCTGGCGAGGGACCAATCAACGGAACAGTGGTTGTGAATCCAGACGGAACAATAGACTATACGCCGGACGATCACTTCTCAGGCGTAGATAGCTTCATGTACGTGGTATGTGACAGCACACAGCCAGTGGCCTTGTGTGACACGGCAACGGTAGTGATTACGGTTACAGCTGATCCACCGGTAGCGGTAGATGATGTCACGACAACACCATTGAATGTACCGGTGTTGACGACACCATTAGACAATGATATACCAGGCACGAATCCATTGGATCCGGGCAGTGTAGAGATTATAACAGGAGAAGGACCTGTAAACGGAAGTGTGGTTGTGAATCCGGATGGAACGATCGATTATACACCGGATAACAACTTCTCAGGAGTAGACAGCTTCATGTATGTGATATGTGACAGCACGCAGCCGGTAGCCTTGTGTGATACGGCAACGGTAGTGATTACGATTACGGCAGTTGGACCGACAGCCATCGATGATGTGACGACGACAGATTCGAATACGCCTGTAACCACGACTCCATTAGACAATGATATACCTGGTTCTACACCATTAGATCCGGCCAGCGTTGATACGATACCTGGCGAGGGACCAATCAACGGAACAGTGGTTGTGAATCCAGACGGAACAATAGACTATACACCGGATCCGAATTTCTCAGGCGTAGATAGCTTCATGTACGTTGTATGTGATAGCACACAGCCAGTGGCCTTATGTGATACGGCGACTGTAGTAATAACAGTTACAGCTGATCCACCGGTAGCAGTAGATGATGTCACGACAACACCATTGAATGTACCGGTGTTGACGACACCATTAGACAATGATATACCTGGCACGAATCCATTGGATCCGGGCAGTGTAGAAATCATAACAGGAGAAGGACCTGTAAACGGAAGTGTGGTTGTGAATCCTGATGGAACGATCGATTATACCCCGGATAACAATTTCTCAGGCGTAGACAGCTTCATGTATGTGATATGTGACAGCACACAGCCGGTAGCCTTGTGTGATACGGCAACGGTAGTGATTACGATTACGGCAGTTGGACCGACAGCGGTCGATGATGTAACGACGACACCGTCAAATACACCGGTGACAACAGAACCATTGGATAATGATATCCCTGGTTCTACACCATTAGATCCTGCCAGCGTAGATACCATACCTGGCGAAGGACCAACAAACGGAACGGTAGTGGTGAATCCTGATGGAACAATAGATTATACACCGGATCCGAATTTTGCAGGCGTAGACAGCTTCATGTATGTTGTATGTGACAGCACACAACCGACTGCATTATGTGATACGGCAACAGTCGTGATTACGATTACGGCAGATCCACCGGTAGCTGTTGATGATGTAACAACGACACCATTGAACGTGCCGGTTACAACAGAACCATTAGACAATGATCTACCTGGTACGAATCCATTGGATCCGGGCAGTGTAGAAATTATAACAGGAGAAGGACCTGTAAACGGAAGTGTGGTTGTGAATCCAGATGGAACGATCGACTATACACCGGATAACAACTTCTCAGGAATTGACAGCTTCATGTATGTGATATGTGATAGTACACAGCCTGTGGCATTGTGCGATACAGCGACAGTCGTGATTACGATTACAGCAGTTGGACCGATAGCAATTGATGATGTCACGACGACACCGTCAAATACACCGGTAACAACAGAACCACTGGACAATGATATCCCGGGTTCTACACCGTTAGATCCGGCTAGTGTCGATACGATACCTGGCGAAGGACCAACAAACGGAACGGTAGTGGTGAATCCAGATGGAACAATAGATTATACACCGGATCCGAATTTTGCAGGCGTAGACAGCTTCATGTATGTTGTATGTGACAGCACACAACCGACTGCATTATGTGATACGGCTACTGTAGTGATTACGATTACAGCAGATCCACCGGTAGCGGTAGATGATGTAACAACGACACCATTGAACGTACCGGTGACGACAGAACCATTAGACAATGATATACCTGGTACGAATCCATTGGATCCGGGCAGTGTAGAAATTATAACAGGAGAAGGACCTGTAAACGGAAGTGTGGTTGTGAATCCAGATGGAACGATCGACTATACACCGGATAACAACTTCTCAGGCGTAGACAGCTTCATGTACGTTGTATGTGATAGCACGCAGCCAGTGGCCTTGTGTGATACAGCGACGGTAGTGATTACAATTACAGCCGGACCACCTACAGCAATTGATGATGTCACGACGACACCGTCGAATACACCGGTGACAACAGAGCCATTGGATAATGATATCCCTGGATCTACACCGTTAGATCCTGCCAGTGTTGATACAATACCTGGCGAAGGACCTACGAATGGAACAGTGGTTGTGAATCCGGACGGAACGGTAGATTATACACCGGATCCGAATTTTGCAGGCGTAGACAGCTTCATGTATGTTGTATGTGACAGCACACAACCGACTGCATTATGTGATACGGCTACTGTAGTGATTACGATTACAGCAGATCCACCGGTAGCGGTAGATGATGTAACAACGACACCATTGAACGTGCCGGTTACAACAGAACCATTAGACAATGATCTACCTGGTACGAATCCATTGGATCCGGGCAGTGTAGAGATTATAACAGGAGAAGGACCTGTAAACGGAAGTGTGGTTGTGAATCCAGATGGAACGATCGACTATACACCGGATAACAACTTCTCAGGCGTAGACAGCTTCATGTACGTTGTATGTGATAGTACACAGCCTGTGGCCTTGTGCGATACAGCGACAGTCGTGATTACGATTACAGCAGTTGGTCCGGTTGCAATAGATGATGTCACGACGACACCGTCAAATACCCCGGTAACAACAGAACCACTGGACAATGATATCCCGGGTTCTACACCGTTAGATCCGGCTAGTGTCGATACGATACCTGGCGAAGGACCAACAAACGGAACGGTAGTGGTGAATCCTGATGGAACAATAGATTATACACCGGATCCGAATTTTGCAGGCGTAGACAGCTTCATGTATGTTGTATGTGACAGCACACAACCGACTGCATTATGTGATACGGCTACTGTAGTGATTACGATTACAGCAGATCCACCGGTAGCGGTTGATGATGTAACAACGACACCATTGAACGTGCCGGTTACAACAGAACCATTAGACAATGATATACCTGGTACGAATCCATTGGATCCGGGCAGTGTAGAGATTATAACAGGAGAAGGACCTGTAAACGGAAGTGTGGTTGTGAATCCAGATGGAACGATCGACTACACCCCGGATAACAACTTCTCAGGCGTAGACAGCTTCATGTATGTGATATGTGACAGCACGCAGCCAGTGGCCTTATGCGATACGGCGACGGTAGTGATTACGATTACAGCAGTTGGCCCGACGGCCATAGATGATGTGACGACGACAGATTCGAATACGCCTGTAACCACGACTCCATTAGACAATGATATACCTGGATCTACACCATTAGATCCGGCCAGCGTGGATACGATACCTGGCGAGGGACCAATCAATGGAACAGTGGTTGTGAATCCAGATGGAACAATAGACTATACGCCGGACGATCACTTCTCAGGCGTTGACAGCTTCATGTACGTAGTATGTGACAGTACGCAGCCAGTGGCCTTGTGTGACACGGCAACTGTAGTGATTACGGTAACGGCTGATCCACCGGTAGCGGTAGATGATGTTACGACGACACCATTGAATGTACCGGTGTTGACGACACCATTAGACAATGATCTACCAGGCACGAATCCATTGGATCCGGGCAGCGTAGAAATTATAACAGGAGAAGGTCCAGTAAATGGAAGTGTGGTTGTGAATCCTGATGGAACGGTCGACTATACGCCGGATAACAACTTCTCAGGAATTGATAGCTTCATGTATGTGATATGTGATAGCACGCAGCCTGTGGCCTTGTGTGATACAGCGACGGTAGTGATTACAATTACAGCCGGACCACCTACAGCAGTGGACGATGAAGAAACGACAGATTCGAATACGCCGGTGACGACAGATCCATTGGATAATGATATTCCTGGATCTACACCATTAGATCCTGCCAGTGTTGATACGATACCTGGTGAAGGACCAACGGATGGAACGGTAGTGGTGAATCCTGACGGAACGATCGACTATACACCGGATCCGAATTTCTCAGGCGTTGACAGCTTCATGTACGTAGTATGTGACAGTACGCAGCCAGTGGCCTTGTGTGACACGGCAACGGTAGTGATTACGGTGACAGCTGATCCACCGGTAGCGGTTGATGATGTAACGACTACACCATTGAATGTGCCGGTTACAACAGAACCATTAGACAATGATCTACCAGGCACGAATCCATTGGATCCGGGCAGTGTAGAGATTATCACGGGCGAAGGCCCGGTTAATGGAAGTGTGGTAGTGAATCCGGACGGCACGATCGACTACACACCGGATAATTTCTTCTCAGGCGTAGACAGCTTCATGTATGTGATATGTGACAGCACGCAGCCTGTGGCCTTGTGTGATACAGCGACGGTAGTGATTACAATTACAGCCGGACCACCTACAGCAGTGGACGATGAAGAAACGACAGATTCGAATACGCCGGTGACGACAGATCCATTGGATAATGATATTCCTGGATCTACACCATTAGATCCTGCCAGTGTTGATACGATACCTGGTGAAGGACCAACGGATGGAACGGTAGTGGTGAATCCTGACGGAACGATCGACTATACACCGGATCCGAATTTCTCAGGCGTTGACAGCTTCATGTACGTAGTATGTGACAGTACGCAGCCAGTGGCCTTGTGTGACACGGCAACGGTAGTGATTACGGTGACAGCTGATCCACCGGTAGCGGTTGATGATGTAACGACGACACCATTGAATGTGCCGGTTACAACAGAACCATTAGACAATGATCTACCAGGCACGAATCCATTGGATCCGGGCAGTGTAGAGATTATAACAGGAGAAGGACCAATTAACGGAAGTGTGGTTGTGAATCCTGATGGAACGATCGACTATACGCCGGATAACAACTTCTCAGGAATTGATAGCTTCATGTATGTGATATGTGATAGCACGCAGCCTGTGGCCTTGTGTGATACGGCGACGGTAGTGATTACAATTACAGCCGGACCACCTACAGCAGTGGACGATGAAGAAACGACAGATTCAAATACGCCGGTGACGACAGATCCATTGGATAATGATATTCCTGGATCTACACCATTGGATCCAACGAGTGTTGATACAATACCTGGTGAAGGACCAATTAATGGAACAGTAGTTGTGAATCCAGATGGAACGATCGACTATACACCAGATCCGAATTTTGCAGGAATTGACAGCTTTATGTATGTTGTATGTGACAGTACACAGCCTGTGGCTTTATGTGATACGGCAACTGTGGTGATTACCATTACGGCAGATCCACCGGTAGCGGTAGATGATGTTACGACGACACCATCCAATACCCCGGTAACGACTACGCCATTGGATAATGACATCCCAGGTTCTATGTCACTGGATCCATCAAGTGTTGATACCATACCCGGTGAAGGGCCTGAAAATGGAACAGTAGTGGTGAATCCGGATGGAACGATTGACTATACACCGGATCCGAATTTCGCAGGGGTAGATAGTTTTATGTATGTGGTATGTGACAGCACGCAGCCTGTGGCCTTATGTGACACGGCAACGGTAGTGATCACAATCACAGCTGGACCACCGAAGGCAATCGATGATGTGACGACTACTCCATCGAATACGCCAGTAACCACGGATCCATTAAATAATGATATTCCGGGCACAAATCCATTAGATCCAACCAGTGTTGATACCATACCTGGTGAAGGGCCTGTAAATGGAACGGTAGTAGTGAATCCAGATGGAACGATTGACTATACACCGGATCCGAATTTTGCAGGAATTGACAGCTTCATGTATGTCGTGTGTGACAGTACACAGCCTGTAGCTTTATGTGATACGGCCACTGTGGTGATCACCATTACTGCAGACCCACCGGTAGCGGTAGATGACGTGACAACGACACCATCGAATACACCGGTGACGACTATGCCTTTGGACAACGATACACCAGGTACAAATCCATTGGATCCTTCAAGCGTGGATACCATACCAGGAGAAGGACCAACGAATGGGACAGTGGTTGTTGATCCAGATGGAACGATTGACTATACACCGGATCCGAACTTCGCAGGCGTAGATAGTTTCATGTACGTAGTATGTGACAGTACACAACCAGTGGCATTATGTGATACGGCAACAGTTGTGATCACCATTACGGCAGATCCGCCAATGGCAGTAGATGATGTGACGACGACGCCTTCAGATTCGTTGGTGACAATAGATCCATTAGATAATGATACACCAGGTACAAATCCATTGGATCCTTCAAGCGTGGATACAATACCGGGAGAAGGACCAACGTACGGGACAGTGGTAGTAGATCCAGATGGAACGATTGACTACACTCCTGGTCCGGGCTTTAATGGAGTTGATAGCTTCATGTATGTCGTATGTGATAGTACACAACCGACGGCATTATGTGATACAGCCACAGTGGTGATTACCGTAATAGGTGATAGTTGTGGTACACTTGAGGTGAAAGTTCTGTTGGAAGGTCCATTTAATCCTGGAACTGGATTAATGACAACTCATCTGAACTATCAGCATATGTTGCCTGGACAGGATCATACGCTGAACCCGAATGATGGCTTTAATAACGACTTGAATCATACTCCAATTGGACATCCTTACAATATTCCGCCATGGAATCATGCCGGAACAGAGGGTTCTAATTACGGTGATCCGGTTACGAATCCGGGATCAATATTATGTCCATCGACTGTGACTGATTGGATATTAGTATCGGTACGGGAAGCAGATTCAGCTGCCACGAGTGAGATATGGAAATGTGCAGCTCTATTGCATAATGATGGAGTGGCCGAATTCCCACCGGAATGTCCATGTCTTGAATTAGATACTGAAGAGAAATATTACATCCTGGTTGAGCAAAGAAATCACCTTGACGTAATGTCTCAGTCAATTATTCCGAGTGATAACAAATTGATCCATGACTTTACAGGTTCAGATTCCTGGATAGGAACTGTATTTGGAGGACCATTTGGAGTTGGTCAAAAACTGAAAGGAAGTAAGTATGTGATGTACGCTGGAAACGGTGATACTGACCCATACGGCGACGAAAACGATATTGATTCCGGTGACAGAACGAATTTTGATTCAGATTTTAATATTATATTTGAATACTTTACCGGAGATCATAATTTGGATGGAGATGTAGACTCTCAAGATCGAACAATTTATGATCAGAACTTTAATAACCAAACCTTAATTCCTCATTAAGACAAAACCCATCATCTTATGCAAAACAACATAATCAAAAAAATCTTGGTCCTGTCAGTGTTCTGTTTGACTTTCGGGTCATGGACATTCGGGCAAGATAGATCAATGACATTGAGTTTGGTTGAGGCCACAGAGCCGGGAAATGGCGCTGGACTTGCAACAGACTGTGACAATAATCAGATATGTTTCAATTTAATTGGAGTACCTTCTGCTAATTTGGTAGGGTATCAGGTGGCGAATTATGACATTTGGTTGTCTACGACAGGAGGATTACCTATTAATGCCACTATTCCGATTACTTCTGAAACTAGTCGTATAGCATTTAATACGAACGATTTAGAAGGTAATATTGGAAATATGAGAGTTGGGGTTACAGATGCCGGAGGAGACCCAATTGATTTTGTGGCTGGTGAGAATGTACTTCACAATTTTTGTATCAGCTATAACAATTTGGCAGAATTGCAGCTAGCCATTACAGCAGCTTCAACAGGCCTACCCGGCGGAAGTTCGATGGCTGCAAGTATAGACGGAGATCCAAGTACCACAATTAATGTGTATTTGACCGAAGCTATTTTAGAAATGAATAGCAATACAATTTCTTGCATAAGAAATGTACAGCCACCTGAGTTAAGTGGATTGCCAGACGATGAGTGTAATAAATTCACAGAGGCTGAGGTTACGGCATTTGACTTTTGTCGAGATAATTTTACGAACGTCCAATATCAAATTGATACTGTGGCTTGCGATGACGGTATAGTGATTACCAGAACATGGACTGCACATGATGACTGCGGAAACGTGACTTCTGAAAGCCGTGTTAGCGTCTTTGACGATCATACACCGCCTCAGCTGTTCCGTTTGCCAGAGGATGAAACTTTGCATTGTGGAAGATTACCTGCTCCGGCTGAGATTTTCGCCGTTGATGGATGCAGCAAAACTTATGTTGAGGTCGAAGATGATCTGGTGGAGGAAACAGAAGGGTACGAAGTTTGGCATAGAATTTTTACAGGATTTGATTTGTGTGGAAATAGCGCAAGCCATACACAAACAATTACCATCATCACGGAAAGTGACTTGCAAGGAGAAATCTCTATTGGAGACCTAATCATTTGCACATCTGACGAAAATTTCGCCTCTATCGAAGTGGAGGGTGGAACGGGTACGTTGAGTTATGAATGGTCAATTTTAGGTCCAAACAGTTACATTCTTACTTCTCCAAATAAGCCATCTGTGAAATTCAAGATTGGTTTCGGTGATGTGACTTTAGTCGTTAATATTACGGATGAAGAGGGGTGTATGATTACTCGACAAGCCTCTGTATTATGTGATAAGAGGATTGAAAACCATAATAGAAATGGAAGTTTGGAAGGTTCTCAGGAGTCATTTAAATACATAGGACACTATCCGGATCCTGTAACAACTGAAGTAACAATTGAAATAGAAAGTCGAGAGAATATCGAGGCTGCTTCTATCGTATTGTTTGATATGTCAGGTAAACGAATTGAATCTTCTACAATAGACTTGAGCGAAGGACTTCATCCATATGAAGTATCTACTCGGAATCTCCCAGCTGGTGTGTATTCTGTTCTGATTGAAGAACAAGGATCAGCAGCGATATTCCGATTTGTAAAAGTCAATTAGTAGATTCTTGAGCTGATGGATTATTAGATATAGACTACTGAACGGGCTTTTATCGAGGCAATTGGTTTTGAGATTCAAAGGTGAAATCAGTTGATTTGCGTTTAAGCCAAAAAAGACTACCTTTGCGGTAGATATAAGAAAAAGAGAAGAGGGAACTGTCCGAGTTCCCTTTTTTTGTATAGGTAGTTCGTAGTTATGTTGAAGAAGTCAGTCAAACTCAAAGTGTTGGATCTTTTGTCAAAAAAGTTTGAAGAAGAAGAGTTTGCTTCGCTCTTTTTGGTAGATGTCACAAGTAATGAGAAATCCGAATTTATTCGAATTTACATTGATGGAGATCAAGGTGTTCGTTTTTCAGATTGCCAACAGATCAGTAGGTACCTGGAATCCTTCCTGGATGAAGATCCAGGAGTGGGAGATTCATATACGCTTGAAGTTTCTTCACCGGGTGTAAAACGACCTTTAGACAATATGAGGCAATTTCCTCAGCATACTGGCAGGACATTTAAAGTGCGATGGCTGGACGACAAATTAAGTGAATTAAAATTAGTTGATGTCCAGGGAGAGTGCCTGATTTTTGAAACGATTATATCGAAAAAGAAAAAGTCAAAAAATAAAACTCAAGAAAGAGTCGAAACGGACTTAACTAAGATTAAAGAAGCCGTTGTAAAATTATCTTTTAATAAATAATACTATCATATGTCATGTTAAATCTAGTCGAAACATTTGCTGATTTTAAAGATGGAAAGAATATTGACAGACCGACAATGGTTCGCGTTCTGGAAGATGTTTTTCGTACTTTAATTAAAAAGAAATATGGGTCGGATGAGAATTTTGATGTTATTGTAAATACGACCAAAGGAGATCTTGAATTGTGGCGTGTACGAGAGATTGTTGAAGATGGAGAAGTGCTCGATGAATCGAGACAAATATCTGAAAGTGAGGCTCAGGCGATAGACGATTCGTACGAAGTCGGAGAAGAATGCTATGAACAACTGCAGCTGGAAGATTTTGGCCGGCGTGCTATTATGGCTGCGAGACAAACATTGATTTCCAGGATAATGGAACTGGAAAAAGACGAAGTATTTAAAAAATATTCTGATCGAATTGGAGAAATAGTACTTGGTGAGGTTCACCAGGTATTAAAACGAGAATTATTGGTTTTAGACGATAATACTGGAAATGAATTGATCCTGCCACGCCATGAAATGATACGTGGAGATTTTTTCAAAAAAGGTGACATGGTACGAGGAATTATTAAAAAAGTAGAAATGCGAAATAATAATCCTGTAGTGATCATGTCTCGAACAGATGAGCAGTTTTTAGCCAAATTGATGGAACAAGAAGTTCCGGAAATAGAAGATGGGCTAATTACCATAAAGAAAATTGTTCGTTTCCCGGGAGATCGTGCCAAGGTCGCAGTGGAATCATATGACGATCGTATTGATCCTGTAGGCGCATGTGTTGGGATGAAAGGTTCCCGAATTCATGGAATTGTTCGTGAGTTGAGAAACGAAAACATTGATATAATTAATTACACAAATAATAGAAGTCTGTTTATTCAAAGATCACTAACACCTGCAAAAGTATCGAGCATCGAATTAGATGATGAGACCATGCGGGCATCGGTGTTCTTCAAACCGGATCAAGTGTCGTTGGCTATAGGTAAAGGTGGTTCAAACATAAAATTGGCCAGCTTGCTGACTGAATATGAAATCGACGTGTACCGGGATACAGATGATTTTGAAATCGAGGATGTTGATTTAGATGAATTTGCCGATGAGATCGAAAATTGGATAATTGCTTCTTTAAAATCAACCGGTTGTGATACGGCAAGATCAGTTTTGGAATTGTCGAAAGAAGATTTAATCAGAAGAACCGACTTAGAAGAAGAAACCATAGTCGAGGTATTGAAGATTCTGGCTTCTGAATTTGAGGAATAGTTGGTCGTCGTACCTGCACTTCCTATTTTTGTGTAACTGAACAAGAAAACAGTATAGCTGAGATTTAATGACGAAAAGGCTAATTAAAATAGCAAAAGAACTGAACGTAGGTACATCTACGATTGTGGACTTCTTGACCGACAAAGGCTTTGAGATTGCCAATCGACCGACTTCATTGGTTACTGACGAAATGTATGCTGAATTACTCAAAGAGTTTCAGAATTCAATGGTGGTTAAAGAACAAGCAGATCAACTTATTCTTGGTAACAGACCTCCTAAAGTTGAACCACAAAAAGAATTGTTTACTACTAGTGTACCGGCAACTGCTAAACCAGACCCCAAAGTAGCAACCGAAGAGCCTCCCAAAGAAAAAGAAGAGAAGCCAAAAGAGGAAGTGGTTGAAGCAAGCATTAAAGATGAAGACAAGCCAAAAATTAAAGTCGTTGGCAAAATTGATCTGGACCCACCTAAAGTTGAAAAAGAGGAAGTTGAACCAGTAGAGCAAGAGAAAGAAGTTGTTAGTGAAGAACCAACAGGTGAGAGTGCAAGTGATACTGCTCAAAAAGAAGAATTAATTCGGGCGAATACCCCGCAGCTAAAAGGATTGAAAATTTTAGGCAAAATTGACAAGTCTAAAATCGAAAAACCAAAACCTAAGAAAAAAGAGCAGCCAAAAGCAAAAGAGAGTGCTGAAGATGCTGCGAAACGAAAAAGGAAGCGCACAAGAAAGAAAATTACTGCTCGAGATATAGAGCGAGATCGGCGTAATCAAAGGAAGAAGAGAGCCGAAACCAAGGAAATTTCCCAAAAGGAGATCGAGGACCAAATCAAGGCAACAATGGCACGACTGAGTGGAGGAGGAAAAAGCAAGCGCCAAAAAATGCGTCGTGATAAACGGGAAGTCATTCGTGAAAAACAGGAACAAGACGAGCTTGAAAAAGCTGATTCCAAACTGCGTGTAACAGAATTTATTTCTGTTTCGGATTTTGCGAATTTGATGAATGTATCGCCTACTGAAGTGATCATGACATGTATGAATTTGGGCGTTATCGTCTCGATCAATCAGCGATTAGATGCTGAGATCATTGAAGTTGTTGCTGAAGAATTTAATCATGAGATCGAATTTATTTCGGCCGAAGAGCAGGTCCAAATTGTTGAAGATGAAGATGATGGTCTGGACGATGATACACCACGATCACCAATTGTTACCGTTATGGGACATGTCGATCACGGGAAAACTTCCTTATTGGATTATATCAGAGAGGCGAATGTTGCAGGGGGTGAAGCCGGTGGTATTACTCAACACATAGGAGCTTATGAAGTCCATGTTGGAAAAGATCAAAAACGAATTACATTTTTAGATACACCGGGACACGAGGCCTTTACAGCCATGCGAGCACGTGGAGCTAAAATCACAGATATCGCCGTGATTATAGTGGCTGCAGATGATCGGATAATGCCACAAACCAAGGAGGCCATCTCACATGCCCAGGCAGCTGGAGTACCCATTGTGTTTGCAATCAATAAAATAGACAAAGACGGCGCAGACCCTGAACGCATTAAGCAAGAACTGGCCAGTATGAACCTCATGGTTGAAGATTGGGGAGGAAAATACCAATCTCAGGATATCTCCGCAAAATCCGGTGAAAATATAGACTTGTTGCTCGAAAAAATTCTATTAGAAGCTGAATTACTGGACTTGAAGTCAAACCCCGAAAAGAAGGCTACAGGAGCTGTTTTGGAAGCCTCGTTGGACAAAGGAAGAGGTTATGTGACTAAACTATTGGTTGCAAATGGAACACTACACATTGGCGATCCCGTGCTGGCAGGTGAACATAGTGGTAAAGTCAAGGCCATGTTCAATGAACGAGGCAAAAAGATAAAGATAGCTGGACCATCTTCACCTGTTTTACTCCTGGGACTTTCTGGAGCACCTCAGGCAGGAGAAAACTTCAAAGTGATGGATAGTGAGCAAGAAGCAAGAGGCATTGCCACAAAACGATCACAAATATTAAGAGAACAGAATACAAGAGCGTCAAAACGAATTTCATTGGATGAAATTGGCAGACGTCTTGCACTTGGAACATTTAAGGAACTTAACCTCATTGTCAAAGGGGATGTTGATGGTTCTGTAGAGGCGCTGTCTGATTCTCTGATTAAATTGTCACAGGAGACAGTCGGTGTCAACGTGATCCATAAAGCAGTTGGTCAGATCATCGAATCTGATGTACTCCTGGCCAGCGCGTCAGATGCCATCATCATTGGATTCCAGGTTCGACCTTCCCTTGGAGCAAGAAAGGTGGCTGAGAAAGAAGGCGTTCAGATAAAAACGTATTCCATCATTTACGAGGCTATTGAAGAGATTAAAATGGCTATCGAGGGCATGCTCGAACCGACCAAGGAAGAGAAGATTACAGGCCTTGTCGAAATTCGTGAAACATATAAAATATCTAAGGTGGGCACAATCGCAGGTTGCTTGGTGATTGAAGGAAAAATTGCTCGAAATTCACACGTACGCGTTGTACGCGATGGTATTGTTATTTATCCAACCAAAGAAGGTGCAAAAGGAGAAATATCAAGTCTCAAACGATTTAAAGATGATGTCAAAGAAGTGAAGAATGGCATTGAATGTGGTATTACAGTTAAAAATTATAACGATATCAAAGTCGGGGATATGATTGAGGCGTATGAAATTATTGAAATCAAACAAACATTAGATATGTCCTAATGTGCTTCTGATTCCTATTGAATATTTGACCAGTAATTATTATTTAAATTCTTTTTTTGACCGTTCAAGAGCTAGATCAACTAGTTGTCAATTACAACACGCCTGACTTTATTGAACATGATCCGATATCGATCCCACATCAATTTTCTCGCAAACAGGATATAGAAATTGCCGCCCTTATTGCTGCTACATTTGCATGGGGCACAAGAAAAACAATCATAAATAAATCCAACGACTTTTTACATCGTATGGATTGGGCTCCATACCAATTCATTACCTCATTCGAGCCCACAGATTTACGCGCTTTTCAATCGTTCAAGCATAGAACATTTAATGGTGAAGACGCCATAAGTTTGTTGTATTTTTTGCAGCATCATTATAATGGACATGACAGCCTGGAGGATTTCTTCCTGGGGAGCCAAAAGGACGTCGTATTTCATGGCTTGAATAAATTAAATAAACAGTTTCGAACATTACCTTCAACGGCCAATAGAAGTTATAAACATGTCTCGAATCCCGGTAAGAATTCTGCATGTAAACGGCTAAATATGTTCTTGAGGTGGATGGTTAGGCAAGATAATTGTGGCGTCGATTTTGGAATTTGGAAAAATATTTCTCCATCAGAATTAATTATACCGTTGGATGTTCATGTATTGCGTAGTGCCAAAAAAATAGGGTTACTGAATGTAGAAAAAGCAACGTGGAAAACAGCCCTCATATTGACAAATAAGCTTCGGGAATTTGATCGGGAAGATCCGGTTAAATACGACTTTGCCTTATTCAATCTGAGTTTGGAACGAAAATCTTCGCCTTTCGATGATAAATAGAATGCAGGATAGGTCGTATTAGATCACTATAAAAACAAATGATGCGAAGAATGTTTACCTTAGACAATGTGAACACACTATAATATAACCTCAAGTAAATCGCTAACCAATGTTTAGACTTCACACCACTATTCTAGTTATTGTCATTTTTATTGTTGGACTTTCTTCCTGTACAACGCATTATTATATTGTTCGACATGCCGAAAAAGCGAACAGCACTAGTAATACACCCCTATCCGGTGCCGGAGAGACACGGGCAGATGATTTAAGGGACTACCTGGCGGATAAAGGAATTGACAATATCTATGTGTCCCAATACCTGAGAACGCAACAAACGGCAGAACCGACGGCGACGTTGACCGGTCTCACCCACGTGGTCTATGATGTTCCTTCTCAAAGTGCGAATTTGATTACTCAGTTAAAAACACATGGAGACAATCGCAGCATTCTTGTGGTCAACCATAGCACCACAGTTCCCAATATCATTGACGAATTGATGAATGCTCCTCAAGGGATTGTCATACAGGAATCTGAATTTGACAACATCTACCATGTCAGGGTTAAACGTTGTCTGAGTACTACCAGGCATTTCAACCAGATTAACTACGGACAACCAACCAACTAGTTCAATTCGATCATATCGCATTTACGATTTGAACTCTTGCTCTTTTCATTTGTCTAATGAGCTGAGGACAATGACTCTGCAACATTGGGATATGCTTTAGCACCACTGTAATTAAGGAAAATTGTACCTTTGCACCACTTTAGAAAAAAAATAAAATTTTATTGCAATGCAAACTGTAGAAACTAAACCAATGTACAAGGTAAAAGACATAAATCTGGCAGCCTGGGGCCGAAAAGAAATGAAGCTTGCTGAAGCTGAAATGCCAGGACTGATGGCATTGAGGAAAGATTATGGAGAATCTCAACCATTGAAAGGCACGCGTATCGCCGGATGTCTGCACATGACGATTCAAACCGCAGTATTAATCGAGACACTCAAAGAATTAGGAGCAGAAGTTTCCTGGTCTTCTTGTAACATTTTTTCAACACAAGACCATGCCGCCTCAGCGATTGCTGCTGCAGGAATTCCTGTATTTGCATGGAAAGGAGAAACAGAAGAAGAATATGACTGGTGCATTGAACAAACATTGTTTGCATTCGAAGGCGGGAAGCCATTGAACATGATTTTAGATGATGGTGGTGACTTGACCAATTTGGTATTGGATAAATACCCTGAATTGGCCGCTAATATTCGAGGAATAAGCGAAGAAACTACCACTGGTGTTCACCGTTTGTATGAGCGTGAAGAAAAAGGGACATTACCAATGCCCGCTATCAATGTCAATGATTCTGTGACAAAGTCCAAATTTGATAATAAATACGGATGTAAAGAATCATGTGTCGATGCAATTCGTCGTGCCACGGATATCATGATGGCAGGAAAAGTAGCTGTTGTAGCCGGATATGGTGATGTAGGGAAAGGTTCAGCTGCTTCATTGAGAGGTGCTGGTTGCCGTGTGATTGTAACAGAAATTGATCCAATATGTGCACTTCAAGCTGCCATGGATGGATTTGAAGTGAAAAAAATGATGGATGCCGTTAAAGAGGCAAACATTGTCGTCACAGCTACCGGTAATAAAGATATTATCGCTGAAAAACACTTCAGAGCCATGAACGACAAAACCATTGTTTGTAACATTGGTCACTTCGATAATGAAATTGACATGGCATGGTTGAATGGAACATATGGTGATACAAAAGATGAAATCAAACCGCAGGTTGATTTGTACAACGTAGACGGAAATGACCTTGTCGTTCTTGCTGAAGGTCGACTCGTGAATCTTGGTTGTGCAACAGGCCATCCATCTTTCGTCATGTCAAACTCATTCACAAACCAGACATTAGCTCAAATGGAATTGTGGAATAATCATGAGAATTATGAAAACAAGGTCTATGTCTTGCCAAAACATCTTGATGAAAAAGTAGCGCGACTGCATCTTGCCAAAATTGGTGTGGTACTCGAAGAGCTATCTCAGGATCAGGCCGATTACATTAAAGTACCTGTTGATGGTCCATATAAGCCGGAATATTACAGATACTAAATCAATCCAGAAACAAAATTGATAAAAACGTCGTTTTACACCGTAGAACGACGTTTTTTATTTTAGTATATTTTGTACATGAATTTCTCTCTCGCATACCTGTTTATCATGATGATGTTTCATCCAATTCATCTCAGCAAGTGTCAGATGGAAGTGAATGCCCAAAACAAACAGTTGGAAATTACTTTGCACGTTTATATTGACGATTTGCAAGAGATCATAGAGCAACGCGGAAGTCCGGACTTGTTTCTTGCAACTAAAAAGGAAATTCACACAGCAGATAGCTTTATTCACGCGTACCTGGTTGATCATCTGAAAATTATGAATGGGGGTCAACCTGTTGCATTTACATGGCTGGGAAAAGAGCAATCTGATGACCTCATGGCATTCTGGTGTTATTTGGAGACTGACGCAATCGAGGAAGACTTAGGTTTGTCCGTGACCTATAGTGTTTTGCAGGATTTATATGTGGATCAACAAAATATTCTGAACGTCATATCTTCCGATGGCGATGAGGCTTACTTTTTGTGCCGCAAAGGTGATAACATTGCGAGAATGGAATGAACATACTCAAACGCACTTTCATATTGTTGATAAGATTTTATCAAAAGGCCCTCAGCCCTCTGCTTGGGCAGAGTTGCCGTTTTCAACCGACTTGTTCACATTACGCTATCGGCGCACTCAATGAATGGGGTGTTTTTAAAGGTAGTTGGCTTGCAATTAAACGAATTTTTAGATGTCATCCCTGGGGTGGTAGTGGTTATGATCCATGGCCGAGAAAAAATTCCGAAAAGGCAATTTAGATTCTCTATTAATGCCTAACTTTCTGCTCAAATAATATCAAGATTGAAGACCAGTTATCCATCTAAAATTCTACTTTCCGGCGAGTATACCATACTCCTGGGTTCTGATACATTAGCAGTCCCGTATTCTTATTATTCAGGTGGTTGGAGGGCCGGCATTCGGTCCGATTATCCCTTTGACCTGGATAAATGGATTGAACATCTCTCGTCTTTAAAAGATGAAAACATCCGATTGGATATAAATCGAATGCATTTGGATTATGAACGGGATATTCGATTTGTATCGAACATCCCCCAGGGAGGAGGATTGGGTAGTTCAGGCGCCATTACAGCAGCATTTTATGACAGATATGTTTATGACAACAAATCACCCGAAGAAAACCTGGAAGATGTACGTGGCATTCTATCCCACATGGAAGCATATTTTCACGGCGAAAGTTCGGGTGTAGATCCTGTGGTTTCCTTGACTGGTAAAAGCTATTCGGTTTTGAATGGAGTTAGTAAATTAGGTGATCTGCGCATACCTCAATCCATTTCACTTCACTTAATACTGACTTCAACTGAACGCCAAACGGCACCGCTCATCCGGTTTTTTATGGACTCTTTGGAAAAACCAAAATTCCATAAGCGCGTTCATGAAGAACAAATTCCGGCAGTTCATGATTTTGTCTCCGCTTGGCTAAGTGACCAGGTTTCGGATGTTGAATCGGCTTTTAGACGCATAAGTGAAATCGAATGGGACCTGTACAAACCAATGATTACCAAGGGTATCAGGTCACTGTGGAAAGATAGCCTTACATCCGATAAATACAGCATAAAATTATGTGGTGCTGGTGGGGGAGGTGCTTATCTGGCACTCGGAGAATTGCCGGAAGATCTTACACACAAAGTCTTGAAGATTTCCTGACGTGTATTAAATATATGATTTGATAGCGCCTTCTATCAGATTGATATGTTCATGATGCGTATTGAAGTATTGTTCAGGAATCACACTTCGAATAATACCGCTGTCATCAATAATAAATACGCGTGGATATCCCAGTTCAACACCATATACTGCTTCGCTCAACATCCTGGTGTTTGGAATGATAATTACGTTCATTTTATCTGAACCTATGAATGAGCCGACTTCTTCTCGACTATCATCCGCCATGGCAATAATTCCTACTTTTTTTCCGAGTTTCTTTTTTAACTGATTAAGTTGATATAGTAATGAAACAGATTCTGCATTTTTAGTATTCCAGAAGAACAAAACACAAGGCTTTCCTTTAAAATCACCAAGATATTGCTCTTCTCCGGTCATGTCATTCGCGAGAAATGGCGTGGCCGGAAAACCTTCAAAGGATTTAATCAAATCTCTCATTGGAGGAGAAAATTCTTCTAACTCCACCTGGAAATAGCCATTTTCAGATTGCGCCATTAATGACGTCTGAATGCCCGGAAAAAATAAAAATAAAATACAAAGTGTAAATAATTGCTTCATTGCGATTGATGTATTGGTAAGATAACGATAGTTTGTCTATTCCATTGTGCCCGTTTTATGATATTGTTTGCCTGGTCGTTCGATGATTTCACCATTAATTGGCCTAAATTATCAGATGAATTTCCCTCGGCTTATTCTCCTTTTAGTCGCAGAAAAAGTGTTTTGAATATTTCGCCCATATTGTCAGTTTCTCGAATTTCATGGGCGTCACAATTTTCGTCTAGTCTAAAATAAAAAACTTGTTGGTCCGGTTTATCCAGGTCATCCATCCATACGGAGCCAAATCTCAAATCATTGTAATACGACGTACCTTGACGAGTTTCGAAATTGTAATAATCATCAGAAAACCATCGTAGGGTTTTGATGTTGTCCGAGTCCATACACCCGATTTTCTCTACAATGGTTCTATTTTTTGGAATAATCCGAATCTCACTAAATGGCTCTTTTTTATCAAATAGAGAATAGTAACTCTCAATATAAGCGGTGTCGATTTCAGCAATACCATGCCATAAAATATTATTAAATATTGTCGGATTAGTCATTTTTTGAATAGGTGTTACGTGTAATGCTTCCATTCGATCAGCGAACAGCGTATTGATATTTGCTTTATTGGCAAAAGTGAGTAACATGTATAACGAACTGATAATCAATCCTGCATTGTTCCATCTGGTCCGTCTCTTGTCTTTGCGCTTAAAGAATGACGATAAGATCAAACAAATTAAAAATGGAACAGTATAAAGCGGGTCAACTACCGATATTGATGAGGTCGTAAAACGATGATTATGGAAAGGTTGAAATATTTGCGTCCCATAAGTGGTAAAAGCATCAATCATAATGTGGGTAGCAAAACCTAAGAAAAAAAATAAATACCAGTGACGAAATGATATTTCTTCAAAATCATCATTGGGTTGATTAAAGGAGCGCCAAATCCAATATCCCCCCAATCCACCAAACATGATGAATACCTGAGCGGTAAAAATATTGAATGAAGAAAATAGAACATAACCACTTAATGCAATGATCAGTACACCAATAATGATCCAGATTTTTTGCCAGAATTTTTTGTAGACTTTATTTTCATGGGGATTCTTACGATACAACCAGCTCGTAAACGCAGCTAAAATAATTGGAACCACCAGGGAGAATAAAATTGAATGTGAAATTCCTCTGTGAAAGGCCATTGCTTCTATGTCATCCATCCAAAAGTTGGTTATCACATCCAGGTCCGGAATGGTTCCGGCAAGGGCACCCCAAAGCATGGCCTTATTGCCCAGTTTTTTGCCGGCAACGGCTTCCCCGACTGCAGCACCTAATGTCAATTGTGTGAGTGAATCCATAGATTTCTATGATGAGGCGCAAATGTACGGATTAGGCATGAAGCGGGAATTAAGGAGTATTAGAGGGTAACAGGCAATGTAGGAACCTAAGGCTTGACCAGTCAACTGGAGATATTCATAACCTTGATGGCTTGTTCAGAAGCCCTTTGCTCTGCTCCTTTTTTATTGAAACCTTCACCGGTAGCTACTGATTCGCCATCGATCAACACTTGAACCCGAAATTTGTCTCGATTGCGTTGTTTAAACTTTTCCTTGACGCGATAATCTATATTATGACCAGTTTTTTGGCACCACTCCAACAAACGGGACTTGTAATTATCATCTAATTTTTCAAGTGATGCCAGGTCGAGATGTCTTTGTAAAACCCGCTGAATGACAAATACCTTGGTTTTTCGATAGCCTTTATCAAGATAGATGGCTCCAATCAATGCCTCAAATGCATTGCCAAGCATGGAGTGACTTATCTTGGTGTTATTATACTCTTTGAGCAAAATGGCCAGCTCCATCTTGTCAGCAATTTCATTTAATGTTCTTCGCTTAACTATTTTACTCCGCATTTTGGTGAGAAATCCTTCGTCGCTTTGCGGATATTTTTTAAATAGATATTCAGCAACAATTGAATTTAGAATGGCATCCCCCAAATACTCCAGTCGCTCGTTGCTCTGTAAGTCTTCTGATGATTCGTTGAGTATGCTCTTGTGATGGAATGCGGTCTTGTAGATGGCTATATTTTCAGGTCGAAAGCCGATCATGGAGAAGACATGCGCATTTAAATCCTTTTCCTTAGAAAACAAACTATTGTGCAATCGTTTGAAAAACCCCAAATTCTAAATTTTTCTAATTAGCATAGAAGTATTGTGTCCTCCAAATCCAAATGTGTTGCTCATAAAAGTACTAAATTTTCGTTGCTGGGCGGTGTTAAATGTCAGATTTAATTTACTGTCAAATGCGGGGTCATCTGTAAAATGATTAATAGTCGGAGGAATAAAATCATGTTGCATTCCTAATAGCCCCGCGACGCATTCAAGCGCACCTGCAGCGCCTAAGAGATGCCCGGTCATCGATTTGGTAGAACTAATATTGAGTTTGTAAGCCAGATTGCCAAAGAGTTTCTGGATGGCATTTATTTCCGCGATATCTCCGAGCGGTGTGGATGTCCCGTGAACATTGATGTATTCAACTTCAGATTTATCTGTACGGGCATCTTTCAAGGTTATATCCATGACGTGATTCGCACCTAATCCTTCTGGATGTGGTGCTGTTATGTGATAGGCATCAGCTGACATGCCAACACCAATTATTTCACCAAGAATATTAGCACCCCTCGCTTTGGCATGTTCATAAGACTCGAGGATAAGCGCTGCGGCACCTTCTCCCAGGACAAATCCTTCTCTGTCAAGGTCAAATGGTCGTGAAGCCGTTGTTGGACTATCATTCCTTGTCGATAGGGCTTTCATGGCACCAAAACCACCAATCCCGGCTTTTACGATAGCAGCTTCTGAACCACCGGTGACGATGACATCAGCCCGCCCCAAACGAATGTAGTCGGTTGCATTGATGATGGCGTGTGATGAAGATGCGCAAGCAGATACCGTGGTGTAATTGATGCCCCGGAGACCATATTCGATTGAAATATATCCTGGGGCTATATCCGCAATCATCTTTGGGATCATGAAAGGATTATACCGCGGAATACCGGATTCGCTGCCTTCAAAATCTTCAATTTCCTTCTCTAAGGATCGAAGACCACCAATACCTGAGCCCCAAATCACACCACACCGATTGCTGTTTTCTTTCTCAAAGTCGATTCCTGAATGTTCGACCGCCTCTTTTGCGACGACCATGGCGTATTGTGTGAACTCATCCATCCGACGCGCCATTTTTCGATCGATGTGATCGGTGATGTTGATGTTCTTTAGTTCACAGGCAAATTGTGTTTTGAACTTACTGGCATCAAATTTGGTAATGGGATTAGCACCACTAACGCCATCTTGTAGCGCTTGTTTGAACTCATTCCGGTTGTTTCCAATGGCGCTTAATACACCAATGCCCGTTATTACGACTCTTTGCATGGAATAATTTTTTAGGCTAAGAAGCTAGCCCAATGTACAAATTACTCAGGAAATAGTTTAGAAGGGTGATCTCAAGATAACGAAAGGAGAGAAAAGGTTTTGGGACCATTTTCTCTCCTTAATTAAAAGACTAAGACTGCAATTGCTCTTCCAGATAAGAGACTGCCTGGCCTACCGTCTGGATGTTTTCTGCTTGCTCGTCTGGTATTGATATGTCAAATTCTTTCTCGAATTCCATGATCAATTCCACAGTGTCAAGTGAATCAGCGCCAAGGTCATTAGTGAAGCTCGCTTCAGTTGTTACCTCTGACTCATCGACTCCTAATTTCTCGACAATGATTTGTTTTACTTTTTCTGCAATGTTAGACATGTTGAATAATTTTTGTTTTGGTTCGCAAATTTAAGTGAAAATAATTCAATGTAGAATCCTTCACCACACTCTCAATGATATCTTTCCTTCTTTTGTTCCATTGAAGTGTTATGGAAAGGTTAATGTACCAAATACACTAATTCACAAAAATGACTCTATCTTTGCCCGCTAATTGACACGCGAGTTATGAATAGAGTTGATAATCAGTACACTAAGATAGTAGCCACAGTTGGACCTGCATCCGATACCTACGAAAATTTGCTGACTTTGGTCAAAGAAGGCGTTGATGTCTTTCGGATAAATTTTTCGCATGGAACACATGAGGAGCATCGCGATGTGATCGAAAAGATCAAATATATCAATGAAAAGTACCGCATTCACGTAGGAATTCTTGCGGATTTACAAGGCCCAAAGCTCCGCATTGGAGAAATTGAAGAAGGTACCATTCTGGAGGAAGGGGATATTATAACGTTCACATCTGAGGATCATGTCGGCGACAAGAATTCTGCCTACATGAACTATGATCAATTTGCCAGAGATGTATCCCCCGGAGAGGTCGTTTTGATTGATGATGGAAAGATCCACCTCAAAGTCCTCGAAACGGACGGTGAATCTGTTGTCAAGCTAAAAACCAAGTTTGGAGGCCAGTTAAACTCCAATAAAGGTGTGAATCTGCCCCAAACAAAGGTGACGCTTCCTTCGCTCACTGAAAAAGATATCCGTGATCTCAATTTCATCTTGACTCAACCGGTCAATTGGATTGCCCTTTCATTTGTACGTAAACCACAGGATATCATTGACTTACAAGATAGAATTGAAGCGGCAGGGCACAGTGCAAAGACAATAGCGAAAATTGAAAAACCGGAAGCACTGGAACATATTGACGAAATCATCAAAATTTCTAATGCCATCATGATCGCCCGTGGCGATTTGGGTATTGAGGTACCGATGGAAAAACTGCCACCGATTCAAAAGGAAATCATCAAAAAGTGTATCAACCGGGCGCGTCCGGTAATCGTTGCCACACAGATGATGGAAAGTATGATTACGCAACCTAGTCCCAGTCGGGCAGAGGTGACCGATGTGGCCAATGCCGTACTGGACGGGACCGATGCCGTGATGTTAAGTGCCGAGACTTCTGTTGGACGTCATCCTGCACTCGTCGTTAAAGCCATGAATAAAATCATTGCGGAGGCAGAAGATCATTATGAGGTTAGGAATTTGCATCATTCAACTTCACCCAAGTCAGCTACCTTTTATTCCGATGTACTTTGCTTCAATTCAGCCGCAGTGAGTGAAGATATCAATGCTGAGGCCATCATTGGGATGACAGCTTCCGGCTACACGGCCTTCAAGATATCAAGTTGCAGACCTAAGAGCAAAATCTATATCTTTTCAGAGAGTCAGGACATTTTGAGTACCCTCAATCTCGTATGGGGGGTTCGTTGCTTCTATTATGGAAAATTCACCACCACGGATGAGACCATACGGGATGTGAATAACATACTTAAGAACAAAGGATTGGTACGCATTGGTGATGTGGTAGTCAACACCGGAAGTATGCCGATTAACTCGCGTGGACGAACCAATATGCTTAAACTGACCCGAATTGACTGATCATTCGGTAGCGTATCCTGAGTTTATGAGAATGCCTCAACCCACAACGATCCAATAAAAAAAACATAATTTCGTCGCTTATCTCAGCAAAGTATGTTACTCGGATTTTTTAAACATTTTGGTCGATATCTGTTGCTGCTCAAGCAGGGCATTACGCGTCCGGATAATGCAAGAATCTACTGGAAGGAAACTCTTCGTCAGATGGATGACATTGGCATCGGGTCACTCATCATTGTGTGTTTGATTGCTGTCTTTATCGGTGCCGTTACCGCCGTTCAATTTTCCTATCAATTGGGAGGTCAGCTCATTCCGCGGTACTACATAGGATATATCGTACGGGATATGACGATTATCGAATTGGCACCAACGTTCACATGTCTCGTTCTGGCTGGAAAGGTCGGTTCGAATATCGCCTCTGAGATTGGCGGTATGCGCCAAAAAGAACATATTGATGCCATGGAGATCATGGGTGTGAATACCCCCGGGTATTTGATTATGCCGCGATTGGTCGCTGCCCTCATCGTGATTCCTATGTTGGTGTGCATCGCCGCATTTGTAAGCATAGGAGGCGCCTTTGCGGCCAGCGTTCCCACCGGTCTTTTTTCTTCGGCAGAATTTATAAAAGGCCTTCGATACATCTTCGACCCATATAATGTCACCATGATGCTTGTCAAGTCCTTAGTATTCGCCTTTATTTTGACCACGGTGGCTTGCTATCAGGGATATTATGTCAAAACAGGTAGCATAGAATTGGGAAAAGCCAGTACCAACGCAGTCGTGTATGGTGATGTACTTATCCTCATTGCAGATTATTTAATAGCCGTTGTATTGACCTCATGATAAGAGCGGACGGACTATATAAATCATTCGGAGAAACTGAAGTTCTCAATAATATTTCGATTGAATTCGAACCGGGTAAAACCAATTTGATTATCGGCAGAAGTGGGGCCGGTAAAACGGTCTTGTTGAAACTCCTTGTTGGATTGTTTACACCAACTGCAGGTAAAGTATGGTATGACGATATTGACTTTTACTCCCTTAGCAAGAAAAAGGTGCGAGCAATACGAATGGAAGTAGGCATGCTTTTCCAGGGTTCAGCATTATTTGATTCGATGACTGTCGAAGAAAACATCCGATTTCCACTAGATATGTTTACAACCATGACGGCGGCAGAAAAAAGCAATCGCGTCAATTCGTGTTTGGATCGCGTCGATTTATCAGGAACGAATAACCATTACCCTTCGGAAATTAGTGGAGGTATGCAAAAACGTGTCGGGATTGCCAGAGCCATCGTCTTAAATCCGAAATACTTGTTTTGTGATGAACCCAATTCAGGACTCGATCCAAAAACCTCAATACTCATCGACAGGTTGATCAGCAGTATAACCGACGAATTCCGCATCACAACAATTATCAACACCCATGACATGAACTCGGTCATGGAAATAGGCGAGAAAATCACACTCTTGCATAAGGGTGAGCTTGTTTGGGTCGGGAATAAAGATCAAGTCATGGAAAGTGATAATGACTTTTTACAGCAATTTATATTCGCCTCTCCTTTTTTACAAAGGCTGAGGGATGAAGCTTTAGAAAGCAAAAAATAGTGGATTAGGATGATCTTTAAATTGAGCGCTCGAAGTGCCGGTTGAAGGGGCGTTTGCAGTTAAACCCATTAAGTGTTTTAAGCAGCGTTTCCTTAGATCGACCACATCATAATACTGTGGCGAGGAAAAGGAGTTCATTTGAAAGATCGTACATTCGAAAAGTAGAAGGTGCCTGGTGAAGAAGGAATGGGAATAACCACAAAAAACAACTTGAATGTCAGAACGGTCGGACATCTCGACCATAGAACGGGTTTTTTTCAGCACAAAGGCAATATTGTGCACCTTCATCATTGCATGTATCTTCCATATCCCACTGTCAGCACAAGACAGGTGTAGCCAGGCCCAAGATATCGGAATTGGCAATTGTCTGACTTTATTCAATGGACCGGCAACTGCCGATGACGGAACTGGCCAATTCTGTAGCGACTACGAGAATAACTATTGGTACACCTTTGTAGCCGTCGAGAGAATTACCAGGGTAGCCGTAATTCCCACATATTGTGTGAACAGCGCCGGTCTTGAAATGGAAATATTTCAAGTTAATGCGTGTACCTTTTTTGATACACCAATTGCATGTGGAGCAACCATGGGCGTTATACCGCTTTCATTTACTATTACCACTGTCATTGGGGAGACCTACTACATTATCATCGACGGTATCAGAGGAGATATATGCGACTTTAAACTCAATCTGATTCATGGAGAATGTCCACTCAATCCACCCGCTTGTGATACGCTACCGGAACCCATAATCCTCGGCCAGGATTCGATTTGTTTTGGTCAGGGAACATTTATTTATGAAATAGATAATTATGATCCGGGCCTGACCTATTATTGGTCCATTCCCGATTTGTCGGAATTTACGGATTTAGGCGATGGCAGAATTGAAATTGATTGGACAAATTATTCAGGCGGTGGAAGTCCTATGGTTTGTGTAGCAGGTGTAAATGATAGATGTATTTTTCGCAAAAGCTGCAAAGTGATCATCAATACTGATATTGGTATTGATTTAGACCCGCAAATAATTCGACGTTGCACGCATAGTTTTCCACTCACTTTAGATGATTATTTTCATTTATTGTTTATTAATCAACTTGTTCCTGTTCCGGATGGGCTTAGAAAGCACTTTTATTTATCCCTGGAGGATTTGCTTAATGATGAAAATGAAGTAACACAACTCGATAGCCACGGAAATTATACCATATTTCTCGCCTTGAGTATTGGAAATTGCTCGAAAACAGTTTTGCCTGCAGACACGGCCCACATCGAGACAGAATATCTGGATATTGATGTTCAAACCTCGGTGCTCTGTGAAGGAGAACTATTTAATTTTTCATCTGACATCGAGGTTACAGAATTAAACGGTTATTCCGGCTGGCCATTTGATTCATTATCTTACTATAGCACTGCGGCAGATGCTGCTGTTGACGATAACCGGATTCCAATGCCTTATTCGATCGAAGAAGGGGGTCAGTATTGGGCTAGATTTAATACCACCAATGGGTGTCATGATACGGTATCCTTTGACATTGAATTTCATCTGAGTCCGGTTTTTACGGCCAGCTCACCCGATACAATTTGTTCCGTAAACGGAAATGCAACCTATAATTTATTATCCACACCGTTTGACTTTACCGTTGGGGATTTCTCTGAGGTGTTCTTGTCTTTTTATAGAAGTGAATATAACGCACTGAATGGTATCAATGAAATTGGAGCACTGGTCAGTACGACCCGGACTTATTATGCGGTAGCAACAAGCTTTTTTGGCTGTAAAAGCGATCCGGTGCCTATAGATGTAGTTTTTGAATACAGTCCCTATATTGAAATATTTGGAAATGGGGATTTATGTGCTGGAGATTCCGGCGAAATAGTCATTACGACAATAAATACGCCACTTCCTTTTACATTGGAAATTGAAGATGAACACGGAAATAATTTTATTATTCACGGTAATCAATCCTCGTTTTTCTACTATATCCCGATTTATGAATCATCGGAATTTCATATTGTCGAATTCCAACCTGGTGCTCCGGTACATTGTCCTTATGTGACGAGCGAAAATGTCGAGTTTGAAGTCATTCGATTACCCCAGGCTGCTTTGGAAATTGCCACCGGCTGTGGCCAGGAAACAGGAGTTTACCTGCGAGCTTCGCAAAACGGAGATTTTTATTTGCACATAAGAAATATTATTTCCGGTGCTGCCTACTCTTTTCTTGACGCGCAGAATAATGGGTTTTTATCCATTCCGGTCGTCGATGGCGATGTGTTAGTGTTGGACTCTTTTCAATATAATTATGAGTGCTGGAGTTATGTGGCCGATACGACGCCGGCTGTTGTCGTACAAGAACCACTGGAAATAAATAATATTTCTATAGGTGCATGTGATCCCTTGCAAAGCGTGATATCATTTACAGTTGACGGTGGAGACCCGGCTACTTATATCGTTCATGGGATTAGTGGGGGTTTTCAAAATGGTCAACATGATTTCACCAGCGATCCGTTGTCCACTGATTCTTACCAGATTGTTGTGACTGATGGCAGAGCATGCGATACTGTTTTTCTTCAAATCATGATAGATTGTGGTTGCCGTACGGAGGCCGGTTCGATTCAAATTCAAAATCCTATCCGTTGCGAGGACGATCCGATTTTCGTTTCATCCTTACTCGACACACAATCAGTAACAGGTGATATTTTTCAATTTATACTTCACGACCGTCAGGCACCGGAAATCGGTAATATTATTCAATCGAATTCAAGTGGGATATTCATCTTTGATGACGATGTCATGAATATTGGAACGCCTTATTTTATTTCGATGTGGGTCGGCCCCGGATTAAATGGACAAGTTGATACGTCAGCATTTTGCAGTGTATTAACAGGGTCAGTTGAAATTTCCTGGCTTGAAACTCCTGTTGTGGAGTTATTTGATTCAT
The DNA here is from genome assembly GCA_965249735.1 of Saprospiraceae bacterium. Taxonomy (GTDB): domain Bacteria; phylum Bacteroidota; class Bacteroidia; order Chitinophagales; family Saprospiraceae; genus JANQSS01. The sequence continues at coordinate 714,519 of CBDFMS010000025.1, forward strand.
TATTCCTTTGCGAGTCACCAGCTGATACTATCGTTAGAATTAATTTTATGGGTAGTGGTCCTTACACCATTTCTTATGCAATCGGAAATACGCTTTTCGGACCGATTACGACGGCAGATAACTATTTGGACATTCTGATTTCCGGTATTAGCCAAGATGGCATGTTAGAAATTACTGAATTCAGCAATGCGCATTGCGATGGAATAATTAATGGAGCCGGCGACATTATTTTCTTACCTTCTCCTGATTTTCAAAATTTGGTCTATTCATGTGCACCGTCTAAAGATTCTTTTTCTTTTGAGTTTGAGGTGATCGATGGCACACCTCCATACATAATTACTGGTGTTGCAGGTCAATGGCTGGGGAATACCTTTATAAGTGCAAATCTACCAAGTGGATACGCTGATTTTATTTATTTGGCAGATATCAATTCCTGCTCGACCGTCGAAATTCTAATTGAAAGAGATTGTGAATGCGAGAGTGAAACGGGTATATTACCTCTGACAGATTTGCATCTCTGTGCGGATTCAATTATTATATTACCATTTACAGTTGACCCGGTGATATCATTAGGTGATGCGCAAATGTTCCTCATAAAAGATAATGATCTACCGGATACTACCGGAATACTCGATATAATTTCTAATCCGATAATTCAATTTAATCCGGCCTACATGAATTATGGAGAAACATTTTATATCATCCCCGTAACGAGTGTTGTTGATGGCAATGGAAATATAATATTAGGACATAAATGTTTTATGCCGTCGGCACCCGTAGCATTTACCTTTTATGACGATGCTGAATTGAATATTGAAACGTCCAATGATACGTTGAACTGTGTCATTGAAGAAATTGTAATTGATGCCGGGTCATCAATTATTCCAATTGGATATCAATATGAGTGGCAAGTGCTTAGTGGTCAAATATTATCCGGTGCAACGACACTGCAGCCTGTGGTAGCAGAAGCAGGTAGATATCTATTCGTCGTGTACAATCCGCTCGCCGGTTGTCGGTTTGAGCAAGAAGTTGTGATTCATGTAAATCACGAAATGGCAGAGGCCTTCATATCGGCGGATACGCTCTTAAATTGTGCACAACCCATACTCGTTCTTGATGGCCAGGCTTCCAGTTCTGGACCTGATTATATCTTTGATTGGCAAACGGAGAATGGACATTTTGTTTCGAATCCCGGTACATTGACCCCTCAAATTGACCAGGCAGGGACGTATACGTTATTTGTTGAAAACAAATCCAGTGGCTGTCGTGATACAGCCGAAATTACAATCCGGGAAAATTTTACATTCCCCAATGCCGCCATGATTGCGACAAACATTGAGTTGACATGTGCGCTTCAATCAATCGTATTAATGGTTGATACCTCACGTTTGTTAGCCGAAGACAATGTTGATTGGTTCGCAACGCAAATATTTACGCAAATTTCCCCTTTTGAAATTGAATTATCGGCGCCGGGCAACTACGGATTCGTTATTACCAACGCTAATTCTCAATGTCGGGATACGGTGGAACTTGAGATTTTACAGGATATCACAGCCCCTCTGTTGGAGTTAGCCGATTCGCATTTCGTTGATTGTGTAAATGATATAGTAGATATACGAGTGGATATTATTAATCCTAATTCTGATGGTCATTTATTCCACTGGTCGGGGAATACACCCATTATTGGCAGTCCTGATCTGGAACAAATTATGGCCGCCGAGGAAGGGCAATTAATGGTAGAAGTAACCGATGAATATAATGGCTGTTCCAGTGTGGCGCACACTCGTGTAATAGCACTACAAGAACCTATCTCTGACGTTGCATTAGCAATTCATCATTCTCCCTGCGGTACTGAAAACCAGGGTTACATACAACTTCAATCTATTATTGGGGGTACAGCGCCATTTCAAATAAGCATAGATGAAAATGTGTTTGGAGAAATCCCGTTGACGACAGGTCAGTTAGAAGCTGGGATCTATGATATTATGATTGAGGATGAAAATCTATGTCGATTTGATACCAGTGTTTTGCTTCGCAACCTGGAAAATGTCACACTCGACTTGCCGCCCTTCATTACAGTAGATGAAGGAAATCCAATACATGTTATTCCGACGATGTCGGGTTTAATAGATACCTTTTTCTGGTTTATCAATGACTCGGTTCAGGTAATAGTAACGTCACTCGACCCAATTTTATATCCGGAAGAAGACTATGTCCTGTCACTCATGCTTATTTCCCCTGATGGATGTATTGCTGAGCAAAGTGTTCAGGTTTACGTTCGAAAGTTTTATAATATTTTTATACCTACCGGATTCTCACCCAATGGTGATGGCACCAATGACAGATTAGTAATCTATGGACCTGAAAAATTGCAGGAAATAGAAAGTTTTCAAATATTTAATCGTTGGGGAAATAAAATGTTTGAGGCCTATAATTTTATTCCAAATGATCTTAACATTGGTTGGGATGGGATGAGAAATGACCAACTTGCACCTTCAGATGTCTATATCTATCAATTGAAGGGCGTATTTAATGATGGCACAATAAAAGAATATACCGGAGAATTTTCGCTTATTCGATAAGTTGTTTTTTTAGACTATCCTCGAAGTAACCATCGAAATCCTATTCGCAACCGCGCATCATAAAGCGGATACTTTTCTACTAAATAGCGAGGGTCATCATTCCACATGGTTTGCATATTTTCAATTTTGAAATACACATTAAATTGGTCTACACGCAATCCAATTATACCATTGACCGTATAGCCATATTGAATCGTCGATTGTAATGGATAAAACTGACCCGTGAGAGGAAAATAACCGTAACCGTCAAAATCAGGAAGAATCACTCCATCCAGACCTGTATCCAGTTGTAGCCTTTTTTTAAATACCTTCCACCTTCCCCCTACATAATGCTTGGAAAAATAGGTGGGTAACGGAACGCGGGCCTCGCTACTATTTTGAAGATAAATGGAGTGCTCCGTGTGCAGCAGACCAATCTGTTTTTTAAATCCAAATTTAATCTGAAGAATGTTGAAGGACGATGAGATTTGTTCAGGCTCCAAATTAGAACTGAAATAAACGTGATCTGTAACGATCGTGTTGTTTATTTCAGCTGAAAGACCCAATAAGCCATATTCGATTTTTCCTCCAATGGTATTGTACTTGGCCGGTGAAAAATCGTGATTATAAATTTCACTTTCCAGACTTCGAAATTTAGTCATTATACCGGTCGGTGTCGATAATTGGCTAATTAAATGACCTCTTATAATAATGTGCTTCGTAGGATTAAATTGTATCGTACCATTGAGTAGATAATCGCCGGCTTGATCACCCAGATCCAGCGATACGCCGGCATCTATTTGAATTTTTTCACTCAATTGCTGATTAAATTTCCCATGCAGTAAAAGATTTGAAATGTCTTCAGTCTGAAATTCTTGAGTGTAACGATGGAATTGATATTCAAGATAGGCGGCTAGTCTGCCATTAAATGTGGACTTTGCGCTTGCACCATAATCAGCGGATACACCGACTAGATTAGAAAATTTCTTGTTGCGCACATAGGCCCGCTGACCGTCTTCATGAACACTGTATTGTCGGTAAATTCTCGAGGAACTGTCAGGGTCAGCATATTTATATATAAAGGAATTATAGCGGCCATCATAGTGCAATGAAATCCCTCGGGTGCTGTTGCTGCTTATTGACCCTAAATTCCATGTTGCGGTGAGTCGGGCTTCTCGTTCTTTGAGTTCAGCAAGGGAACTATTAATTTCTGTTGGAATCAATGAGCGCTCGTCATATGTCGGATCATCAAAAAACATTTCTGATGTAATACCACCATTTTCTTCTAGCTTAAAATTATTTGATGTATACGAAAAAAATATCTTTTTACCGGGGGAGGGCAAATGATACATGCCAAAACCTACACTGGTTTCGCGAGTTTTTTGATGATTATATTCACCGACATCATTAATGCGATCGTATTGAATAGAAATCCCGGATTGGGTGTTAAAAGCCCTTCCAAATTTAATATTCGTAGCACTTTTAGTTTGTTGTGGTGTCTGATTGTAGTGCAACATGGTATACGCACGGTCGGTACTATAATATTGCATATCATTTGACTCGAGACGGTATAGATCAAGATGATGTACGGCGGGGTCGAATCCTACTTTGCGTAGTGGGCTCCAATAAGCTGACATAGCTGGTGAACCTGTATTCCCTAACGTGTAATAGAAATTCTCACCTTGAAATGCAGGCAGATGACTCCAGTAATTCCAGATACTATCGGTCTCTTCTCGTTGAAGATTAATTGATTCTCCCTGCCTGTTCAGGACAATGAAAAACGATGAATCGATATCACTGTCATTTTCGACCGTAATAGAATCAAAGGATGCAATCGTATCACGTGTGAATTGTGCGTTGCATAGTTGGTATACCGACAACAATACCAGACATAAACATATCCTGTAATAGAAATAATCGAAATTATTGTTCTTATTCGTTCTCTTCAAAAAACTTCGTATTTATTCCCATCATTGAAAAACCTCCGTCATGGAATAGGTTTTGCATAGTGACTTTTCGGGATAAATCAGAAAATAATATGGCGCAGTAATCAGCGCAATCATCTGCCGTCGCATTACCCAATGGAGACATTGTATCAGCATAATCAAAAAATGTCTTAAATCCTTTTACACCACTACCCGCCGTCGTCCATGTCGGTGACTGACTGATTGAATTCACGCGAACCTTCTTTTCTTTTCCAAAGTGATAGCCGAAACTCCGGGTGAAAGATTCAAGTAGCGCCTTCGATTCAGCCATTTCATTGTAATCCGGAAATACACGTTGAGCCGCAATATAAGTCAAGGCAATAATGGATCCCCAGTCATTAATTGCATCTTTTTTATACAATGTCTGCATGAGCTTATGAAATGAAATCGCAGAAATGTCAAATGTCTTTTGCATCCAATCATAATTTATATCCGTATACGCACGGCCTTTGCGAACATTTAACGACATTCCGACAGCATGTAGTACAAAGTCTACCTTACCGCCTAAATGTTCCATCGATTGATCGACAAGGGATTCGAGGTCTTCCGTCGAAGTGGCATCAGCTGGAATGACAACGGTATTCAGTTTTTCAGCTAGTTCCTGAATTTTACCAAACCGAAGCGCTACTGGCGCATTGGTTAAAGTGATTTCTGCACCTTCTTCAACACATCGCTCAGCAATTTTCCATGCGATGGACTGTTCGTCAAGGGCTCCAAACACGATACCTTTTTTGCCTTTTAATAATTGGTATGACATAATTTATATTTCTTTTAATTTATTGCTAGTAATTCTAAAGCGTTCTTTTTAGCTGCAGTCGTCGGTGGATCGCTGCTCAACATGATAGCTATTTTTTCTTTTCGTTCAGGCTCGTTTAGTTCTTTTATGGATGTATAGGTGGACCCGTTTGTAATCTCCTTATGCACATAAAAATGAGAGGAACCCTGGGCAGCAACTTGCGGAGAATGCGTGATGACAATCGTTTGATGTGCTTTACCGAGGCCGCGAAGCATGCGACCCATCCGAAGTGCCGTATCACCTGAAACGCCACTGTCAATTTCATCAAAAACCATAGTTGGCAAAGCCATTTCATGGGCAATGATTGATTTCAATGCCAGGGATAATCTCGACAATTCTCCTCCGGAGGCCACTTGCTGCAATGCCTGCTCTGCGGAGCCGGGATTTGCACTAAACAAAAACGAGACAAGATCTTTTCCCATGTCATGTAATTCGGTCGAGGCTTTTATTTCAACAGAAAAAGTCGCGTGCGACATGGCCAACTGGTTCAATGCCGATTCTACCTTTTGTTTTAATTCCTTGACAATACCTTTTCTTTTTTTGCTTATTCCTTTGGCGAGTAATTCTAAAGATTTTTTTTGAGATTTTATTTTATCCTGAATTTCTTCAAGCTGAGCTTCGTCCAATGAACTGGATTGAATTTTATTTTTCATTTCACCCAATAAATTCAGTAGTTCATTCGAGTCGTTCACCCGGTGTTTAAAATAAAGTCGCTGTAATTGATCATATCGGTTCTTTAATATGGCCAATTCTTCCGGATCAATATATTGCTCGCTGGCGAGCTTGTCCAGTTCATCGGTTATATCATCTAACTCGACTTTGATTGATGCTATGCGATCGTGCAGAGCTTGAAATGAATCACTAAATTTCGCTAAGTGGCTGCTTTTATACATAGCAGAAGAAGCTATCTCGGAAAGGTTATGCTCTCCACTTGACAATATGTTATCTAATTCAGACAATTCCGTCCTGATTTCTTCAGCATGTTCTGCTTTCGTCATAGATTGCTGAATACCTTGATCTTGATCAATATCAGGTGAGATTTCTTCAATTTCATTTATTTGAAATTTTATAAGATCATTATCCCTGGAGGCAGTTGCCAGGCGCTCTTCAATAAAACGACATGCTTGAATATTCTTTTTGTATTCTGCAAATGACAACTTGTAATTATTTACAGTGTCACGTTGATTTGCTAATGTGTCCAGTATGGTCGTCTGAAAATTGTGATTGAATATGTCCAATGTCGCAAATTGCCGATGAACATTTATTAATTGTTGCGATAGAATTTGCAATGTTTTTAAATTCACTGGGGTATCATTAATAAATGCCCGTGAACGCATGCTAGGTAGCAATTCTCTGCGTATGATGAGGTTGGACTCGTAATCCAATTCATGTTCTTCGAAAAATGGTTTCAGGTTTAGTGTGCCCGTGTCGAATTCAGCTTCTATGATGCATTTTTTTTTCTGATTGTAGAGTGCTGAAAGATCGGCCCGGTCGCCAAGTACCAAACCCAATGCACCGAGGAGGATCGACTTTCCGGCACCGGTTTCTCCTGTGATGATATTCAAGCCTACGCCAAAAGTGATGGTCACCTGGTCGATTATGGCATAGTTTTTTACTTGTAGTTGCCTGAGCATAGCATAAAGGTAAGAACGCAATGGAATAGTAGTGCCTATGTTGAGTACTAGATATTTTTGATTTTGTTGCTTTACTTTTTTCTCTCACTTATCCACCTGCTACCCCTTGCATTAACATAGCACAGACGATGGCCCCATAAGTTCCTAGTGCGTACCCGACAACGGCCATTAAAACACCCACCGGTGCAAGCGCAGGACTGAAGGCCGACGCCACAATGGGAGCCGACGCTGCACCACCAACATTGGCTTGTGATCCCACAGCCACAAAAAAGAAAGGCGCCTTGATGATTTTAGCTGTTATCAATAAAATAATCACGTGAACGGACATCCAGATTAGTCCGATGATAAAGAGTCCAAGATTTGGTCCGATTTCTGCCAGGTTCATTTTCATGCCTATGGTAGCTACGAGAATATAGATAAACACAGATCCCATTCGTGATGCCCCGACACCTTCGAGCTGACGGTACCTTGTAAATGAAAGTCCGACTCCAATCGTAGTTGCGATAACAATGAGCCAAAAGAATCCCGACATGAGACTATGGAGATTCATACTTGATAAGGTTTCTTTGAAGCCACGCATCCATGGAGCAATTACGTCAGCACCCCAATGTGCCATCGCAACACCTCCAAACCCGATAGCCAAAAGCATGAAGACGTCAGTGGTAGTTGGTATGCGTTCAATTTTTCCACGGAAGTCTTGAATACGCAATTTCAAATCTTCAATCGCACTTGAATCAGCTTTCAACCATTTGTCCAGTTTGTCTGACACTCCGGCGCCATAAAGCAAAAATCCCATCCAGATATTAGCCACGATAACATCGACGACGATCATAGAAGCAAATAGATTGTCACCTACCTCATAGATCTCTTTCATGGCGGTTTGGTTTGCTCCTCCACCGATCCAGCTTCCAGCTACCGTAGACAAGCCGCGCCAGACTTCCTCAGGAGATGCTGCAAACGCATTTGGGAAATAATTCAGCGCAATCATCAGGGCAATCGGGCCTCCAATTATAATTCCCAAAGTCGCAGCAAAAAACATAATCAATGACTTAGGCCCTAACCTGATTATTCCTTTCAAATCGATACTCAAACAAAGCAAAATCAAAGACGCGGGTAGCAAGTATCGCGAAGCCATGAAGTACAACTGCGAATGCTGCTCGAAAGCCTTGAATGCCTTCAATTCACGACCACTATCCTGTATGAACTTCTGAATACCCTCATACGAATACGATGAAAAATCCGCTGGCAGTTGAAGCCCCGCTTGAGTGAGCGCATCTCCAATTCCACTATCATACCAATGCGGTGCTATCAAACCAAGTGGCCAGTGAAAGAGCGCAGGTATAAAATAGCAAAGCAACAGCGAGGGGACATACGTATAAAATTTCTTCCATCTGGGATCATCCAATGAAGCGGTATAAAAAATACTCGCCAGGATGATTAGCAATAATCCAAGTGTGACAGCGTCATTCGTAAAATATGGAGGCATGTAATTTTAGTTATGGTCAGATGCTGTACAGAAGACAGCCTAATATTTGAAATCAATCTCGTTCGCCCAGGCGAAGATAGAAGTTTGAAAAGAATCCGATTCATCCAATAAAAAACAACCCAATCCCAACCCTCTCACAATCGCAAGTTCTCAAGCTCTCACTCCTCTCCCTTGCTCACCTGCTCACTTGCTCACCTGCTCACCCGCTCACTCGCTCACTCGCTCGAACGCTCACCTGCTCACCCGCTCACTCGCTCACTCGCTCGAACGCTCACCTGCTCACCTGCTCACCTGCTCACCTGCTCACTTCCTCAACCATTTCCATCTCAATACGTCGCCCCTCCACATCCACTTCTACAATACGGACTCGCACATTATCACCCATTGCATAAATCGTACCTGTTGCCTGCCCGATAGCCGAAAATCCGCTCCGGTGTAACTCAAATGCTTCGTCAAATAATTGAAAAGGAACGAGACCTTCACCGATTCCTTTTTCAAGGTTGACAAACATACCGCGGTCAATTAATCCACTGATTTTACCATTGAATGATTGACCTTCAAATTGCTTCATAAATTCGGCCTGTTTCAATTTAATCGATTCACGCTCTGCCTCCATGGCCAATCGCTCTCGTCTCGATATATGCGAACACATGGCTTCCAATTTGGATTTATCGTAATGCAGCTCCTCTTTTTGTAAAAATGCATAAACGATGCGGTGAACAAGTACATCGGCATATCGTCTGATCGGACTGGTGAAATGAGCATAGTGTGAAAATGCTAATCCGAAATGCCCAATATTATCAGTGGTATAGATGGCCTTGGCCATGGATCGGATACCTAGTTGCTCCAGGATATGAAAGGTCTCATTTTTTCTGGCCGATTCGTGCAGTCTGTTAAATGATGCGCGCACGGCATTCATATTTGAATAATTAAACTCAAAACCCAGCATTTTTGCCATTGCGGCGAGATCAGCTATTTTGTCCATATCCGGTTCATCGTGTACACGATAGGGTAGTGGCGTACGACCATGACTTTTTTTATCGATGAAATGAGCAATCGTTTTATTCGCTAACAGCATTAGATCTTCAACCATCAAATGAGTGGATTTTCGCTCCTTGATATAAATATCTGTTGGATATTTTTTTTCATCTAATAGAAATCGAATTTCCTGACTATCAAAATTAATGGCACCGTCATTATTACGTGCCTGACGTTGGGAATCTGCAAATTCCTTAATCCGTGTTAGTGACTTTTTAAATTTGCTTCTTTTCCCATCTAATATTTCCTGGGCTTCTTCATATGCAAATCGTTTGTCTGAGCGTATGATGGTTTTGCCAATCCAGTAATCTGTGATTTTATTTTCCGGAGTTACTCGGAACGTCACAGCAAAAGTCAGGCGATCCTTCTGTTCGACGAGCGAACATAAATCGTTTGACAGAGTCTCCGGGAGCATAGGGCATACCTTTCCGACCAGGTATACAGATGTTGAACGCCGTCGTGCTTCTTTATCAAGGAGTGTGTTTTTCTCCAGGTAGTGGGTGACATCTGCAATATGAATACCGACCTCCACGTCGCCATTGCCAAATTCGTCATAAGAGAGGGCATCATCAAAATCTTTTGCGTCAGCAGGATCGATCGTATACGTGAGTACATCGCGATAGTCTTCACGTTTTTCCGGGTTCCAGTTTATTCCTTGCTGTTCAATCTGTTTTAGTTCATCGGAAATTGAAGATGGAAATATATAATTAAATCCATATTTAGTAAGAATTGATAATTCCGATAATTCATGATTTTCGTAATTGGTCAGTACTTCGGTGACTGCGGCGATGGGTGATTGATTTGGTTTTTCAGGCCAGTATTTTATTTCCAGCAAGACTGTATCTCCTTCTACAGCGCCATTCAAATCCGATGTAGGAATATCTATTTCTTTAATTCCTATTTCTTGTATGGGATAGGCATAACCTCTATTTGTAATATTATACAACTTGGCAATAACATCCTGAATGGAGCGCTCAATTATTTTTCGAACATAACCCTCAGGTTTGCCATTGCGTTTTATTCTTGTAATTTCTACTTCTACGATGTCATTGCGCATGGCGCCTTTTAAATGTTTGGCCGGAACATAAACATCGTGTTCCATGCCATCGACAATGACATAACCCGCACCACTGCGCGTTTTATCCATTCGACCTATCATACTTCCCGAAGCGGACGCCGTCGAGCGGTGTTTTGATCGGCGAGATGTCGCTCTGCCGTATTTACCACGGCTTACTTCGACCAGAAACTTGTCACGTTCAAGTTGCTTGACGATGCGATAAACCATCGCAGAAGGACCTTTATATTTTATGCGTTTTGATATCGCTTTTATTGTAAGGACCTTGTTTGGTCCCTGGATAAATAATTTTTTTACTTTCTTTTTATATTCGCTTGTTATATTTTTATTCTTTTTCATTCAATAATTTTATGATGATATAATAGACCCGTCCGGAAGAGTTTCCAGACTATAAGTTTGGGTCTCGAGTTCGTCGATGTGACCGTCTTGGTCAGAAAGACTGGCTACAATATATATGACGTTGTTGATGTCTATAGATGTGGCCATTCGGAGAATAGAATCTTTTGTGGCTATTAAACCACCAATAAGTCTGCGATCCAACAATTCTCCTTTTTTATTTAGATTGATTAAATAATATTCATAATTGAGGGCTTTAGCGCGCCAATAGACCAGGGAATGATATTCTTCAGATATTGATAAACGAAAACACGGCACATATTCCCGGTCGTCATCTGTGGCAAAATCTTCTTCAATGGTATTGAAAAAACTACGCGCCATTTCTTCATTAATTAATTTATTCCGTTTTGAAAATTCAAAAATGGATTCTTCGGTTAAGGTCAGGGGTGGCTCTAGATTCGGAAAGAGTTTTATGAATTGGGTCAACGTCATATGGATAGTCTTAAAGTGCAAAGCTAAGTCAATTTTAAAGGCCGCCCCGTCGAGTGAGTATAACAAATCCCACTTTTTAGTTCATTAAAAGCCATGGAAGAAGAGGGAGGCCTCTCCTCCATTAGGAGGTTGGAAGACGCGAGAAGACAAATAACTTTAAAATACCAACGAGATTCATTGTTAACGCTCAACCGCATCCTAAAGTTCTGTGTACTTCCGGCAAGGAAGTCATATTCAGTTAGTTAATATGGCAAATCAATTTAGTTCATTAAAAGCCATGGAAGAAGAGGGAGGCCTCTCCTCCATTAGGAGGTTGGAAGACGCAAGAAGACAAATAACTTTAAAATACCAACGAGATTCATTGTTAACGCTCAATCGCATCTTAAAGGTCTGTCTGCTGCAGACATGGGAGTGATATCCACTTTGTTAACATATGGATTTTGATTTTGTGCATTTTGTTATACACAACCTCGTCAATAGTCGATTCTTAAGATAGAAATAATACAGCTCCAGGTTCTGCATTCCCTTCACTAGAATAATTCTAAATAAGAATACCGGCGACTTCTTAAAACATCCGTATTGTAGCTTTGTTTTACTACATACTCAATTGACGTTTATATATGAATTGGTTATCAAATTTTATTAGATCTTCCATAGGCAAGAAGGTAGTGATGAGCTTGTCAGGATTGTTTCTCATCGTCTTTCTCATCGTACACCTGGTCGTTAATTCGACCTTATTGGTGGGTGAAGAACTATTCAACGAGGCGTCCCATTTTATGGAGACAAATATCCTCATCCAGGTCATGCAATATGTGTTGGCAGCCGGCTTCATCATTCATATCATATATGGCATCGTGTTGACCCGTCAAAATAACAGGGCACGCGGTCCGATAAGGTATGCCAAAAACAAATCCAGCGTCCACACCCCGCTAAACTCGCGTTCGATGATCTATACCGGTGTTTTGATCCTGTTGTTTTTAATACTTCACATAAGAAATTTTTTCGTTCCGATGAAATTTTCAGAAGTAGCAAGTAACTATGAATTGGTTGCAGGTAAATTTGGCAATCCAATCTTTACAATCCTTTATGTGGTGGCCTTTATATTGCTCGGCCTTCATCTAAGTCATGGTTTCAAATCGTCCTTTCAATCACTCGGTGCAGCACACAGTAAGTATACACCAGTTATTAAAGGTCTGGGAACCATATTTTTTATCCTCATGTCTCTGGGCTTCTCGTTCATAGCCATCGTCATGTATGTCCAAAGTCTGTAATAAATTGAATTTTTAAACGGCAAATTTTGCTTATGTCATTACAATCAAAAGCTCCACAAGGTCCATTAGAATATAGATGGAAGAATCACCAGGCTTCCATTCGACTGGTGGCTCCCAACAATCGGGATCGTATCGATGTCATCGTCGTTGGAACAGGACTGGCAGGTGGATCTGCTGCGGCTACATTGGCAGAACAAGGATACAATGTTAAGGCCTTCTGCTATCAGGATTCACCACGTCGGGCACACTCGATCGCTGCTCAGGGTGGGATTAACGCAGCAAAAAATTATCAGGGCGACAATGATTCGATTTATCGACTATTCTACGATACCATCAAAGGGGGCGATTATCGGTCAAGAGAATCGAATACGTATCGTCTGGCTGAAGTTTCAGCCAATATTATTGATCAGTGCGTTGCACAGGGAGTCCCTTTTGGACGGGAGTATGGCGGATTGCTGGACAATCGATCATTTGGTGGAGTTCAGGTATCGCGAACATTCTATGCAAAAGGTCAAACAGGCCAACAATTATTACTCGGCTGCTACTCGGCCATGTCGAGACAAATAGGCAAGGGTAAGATTAAAATGTACAATCGGCATGAAATGCTGGACCTGGTCATTGTTGATGGCAAAGCCAGGGGTATCATCGCAAGAAACCTCATCACCGGTGAAATAGAAAGACATGCAGCACACGCCGTCGTAATTGCTTCAGGTGGTTATGGCAACGTCTATTTCCTCTCTACCAACGCCATGGGGTCCAATGTGACGGCGTCATGGAAAATTCATAAACAAGGCGCAGTATTCGCTAACCCCTGTTTTGTCCAAATTCATCCAACCTGTATTCCCGTGCACGGCAGCCAGCAATCAAAGCTGACACTCATGTCGGAGTCACTCCGAAATTCCGGTCGAATATGGGTTCCGAAAAAAATTGAGGATGCCGCCGCAATTCGTGAAGGACAAAAAAAAGCCATCGATATCGCCGAAGAAGATAGAGACTATTACCTCGAAAGAAGATATCCGGCTTTTGGAAATCTGGTGCCACGCGATGTGGCAGCAAGGGCTGCAAAGGAACGATGTGACGCAGGATTCGGAGTCGAAAATAATGATACCAATGAAGGGGTATTTCTCGACTTTTCCACAGAAATAATGAAGAAAGGAAAGGAAAGTGCATACGAGCAGGGAATTAATAATCCATCGGAAGCGACTATTCGTGAATTAGGAGAAAAATGGATCGAAGATAAATATGGGAACTTATTTCAGATGTATGAAAAAATTACAGACGATAATCCTTATAAAACACCGATGAAGATTTATCCCGCCGTCCATTATACCATGGGCGGAGTATGGGTCGATTATAATTTAATGTCTACAATACCCGGCTGTTTCGTGATCGGGGAAGCCAATTTTTCAGACCATGGCGCAAATCGTCTGGGAGCTTCCGCTTTGATGCAGGGTTTAGCAGATGGCTATTTCGTATTACCATATACAATTGCTGATTATTTGGCCGATGATATTCGAACAGGTCCCATTTCAACAGACCTACCCGAATTCGAAGCCATAGAAAACAAAGTAAATGAGCGCCTGAATAAACTAGTGAATAACGGGGGATCGAAAAGTGTGGATTACTTTCATAAACAACTCGGCTTAATTATGTGGAACAAGGTGGGTATGGAACGAAATGAAACCCACCTCAAAGAGGCCATTGAAGATATTGAGAAATTAAAAGAAGAATTCTGGAAGGACGTTTTCGTGCCCGGCTCAGCAAATGGAATGAATCCTGAACTTGAAAAAGCGGGCCGTGTGGCCGATTTTATGGAATTAGGACAACTCATGGCAATTGATGCGCTCGACCGCAAAGAGTCATGTGGGGGACATTTTAGACGGGAATACCGAACTGACGATGGAGAGGCCAAACGGGATGACCGAAATTATACCTATGTGTCAAATTGGGAATATCAAGGGGAAGACATTAGTAAAGAAAAATTGATTAAAGAAGATTTAAATTTCGAATTCGTAGAATTAAAAACTAGAAGCTATAAGTAGGAATGGTTAATTTAGTGAATTAGGTCACTTCGGTTTAGTAAGAATTATAATATGCCAAGGCAAAACTTAAATGATTTGGTTTTATATCAAAAATGTACCGAGCTGAGGCGCGAAATTTCGGTATTAGTCAAGCAAAAATTACCGAAAGAAGAAAAATATCGATTGACGGATCAGCTAATAAGATGCAGCCGATCTATTTCAGCGAACATAGCAGAAGGTCATGGAAGGTTTCATTTCCAGGAGAATATCCAGTTTTGTAGAGTGGCGAGAGGATCGTTATATGAATTGAAAGACCATCTGAGTGTGGCATTAGAAGAAGACTATATTGATAAGAATGATCATGAATTATTTATCAATTTGATTAGTCATTGTTTGAAATTAATAAATGGATATATAAAATATATTAAGGAGCTAAAGAATAAATCATGAATACCACCCAATTCACCCAATTCACCCAATTCACTAATTCACTAATTCACCCAATTCACTAATTCACCAATTCACTAATTCACTAATTCACTAATTCACCCAATTCACAATAAATGAATCTTACATTAAAAATATGGCGCCAAAAAGATCAACGGTCGAAAGGCGCATTTGAAACATGCAAATTGAACGACGTCTCGCCGAATAGTTCCTTCCTCGAAATGCTGGATATGCTAAATGAGCAATTGATCAATCAAAAACAAGAACCTGTGGTTTTTGATCATGACTGCCGGGAAGGAATCTGTGGGACATGTTCGCTTTATATCAATGGTGACGCCCACGGCCCTGATCAGGCCATTACAACCTGTCAACTCCACATGAGAAAATTCAATGATGGAGATACCATCTGGATTGAACCCTGGCGGGCCAAACCATTTCCTGTAATCAAGGATTTGATAGTTGACCGGACATCCTTCGATCGAATTATGGCGGCCGGAGGGTTTATTTCCGTCAATACTTCCGGCAATACGCAGGATGCCAATAATATCCCTATAAATAAAAATGATGCAGACAAGGCATTTGACGCAGCCGCCTGTATCGGCTGCGGTGCATGTGTTGCTTCATGTAAAAATGGTTCAGCCATGCTCTTCGTCTCAGCCAAAGTTTCACAGTTTGCACTTTTACCTCAGGGACAACCTGAAGCGAAGCAACGTGCCTTGAACATGGTCCGACAAATGGACAAAGAAGGATTTGGAAGTTGCACGAATACGGGTGCATGCGAGATAGAATGTCCAAAAGAAATATCGCTCGATAATATTGCACGATTGAATCGGGAGTACATTTCAGCGGCATTCACACTAGAGGAATAGGAAATAAGTTTTTTACTATATCCGGTGTTCGTGACCTGTACCTTTTAGTCCCTCCTTAATGATCGCTTCGTTGAGAATTAATGACTTGATCTTTTTTTTTGTACTCCGAAATTTGAAGGTGGTGGCATTGTGCGATGACGAGCAGTTTCTGGCAATGACGAATTTCATCTGCCGAATTTGCCGAGTACATCATCAGAAGGCGAGGCCATACATGGATATCACCCAACATATTCCACCTTGTTCATAAGAAGAGAAGTGCCACCTCGCTTTCAAATATTGTTTAACAATTTAATCCATTTTTTTGAATTTCCTAAACAAGATCATTTGACCAAATTGAATTTTGCTACTTAAGAGAATTCAGTACTGTTGTGAAGCATGGAATACTCGAAGAATTTTAAAATTAGACAAGTGAAAGCTTCCCCAAAAACTGGACGATTCAAAACTAAAGTATTAAATTGAATTGTCATGAAGAAATCAAGATTTACAGAAAGTCAGATTGTATCGATTCTAAAGGCTCATGAAGCTGGTCGCAAGACTTCTGATTTGTGTCGTGAAAATGGTATCAGCGAAGCTACCTTTTATAACTGGCGCAAGAAGTATGGTGGCATGGAAACTACTCAGTTGAAGAAATTAAAAGAGCTTGAGCTGGAGAATCAACGACTGAAACGCATGTATGCAGAGCTGAGTTTAGATCATCGTATTCTCAAAGATGTGATTGAAAAAAAGTTCTAAAGCCTCGTGCTAAACGGCAAATAGCAAAGGGAATCATGGAAACGTACGAGGTAAATATCACACAAGCTTGTCGTGTCATTAATTTGAGCAAGTCTGTTTATTACTACAAACTCAAAGAATCGCAAGACGATCAGGTTATTAGCATGCTCTCTGAGTTATCCAAGCGGCATCCGACAAACGGATTTTGGAAGCTCTTTCACAGGATCAGATTAGCAGGCATGAGATGGAATCACAAGCGGGTATATCGTGTTTATAAACAAATGAATTTGAACATAAAGGTTAAACGCAAAAAACGGTTACCTAGTCGAAACAGAGTCCCATTAGTAGTCCCAGGCCGAATGAATGAAACATGGTCAATGGATTTCATGAGTGATGCATTAGAAAATGGGCGCAAGTTCCGCACATTAAATATCATGGATGATTTTAATCGCAAAGCACTGGCTATTGAAGCAGACTTTTCTTTGCCTGCCACAAGAGTTATTCGAGTGCTGGAGCGAATAATATACTTTAAAGGCAAGCCAAAGCGAATACGTGTGGACAACGGCCCAGAATTTACGTCCGCTGAATTTACAGACTGGTGTGCTGATAACAATATTGCCGTTCTATTTATTCAACCAGGAAAGCCAAGTCAAAATGGATTTATCGAACGATTTAATAAAAGCTACCGTACCGCCGTTTTAAATGCATATTGGTTTGAAGAACTCAGACAAGTGCGCATCTTAACGGAGAAATGGTTGGAGGACTATAACAATTTAAGGCCACATGATGCGCTGAACAACTTACCTCCAACACTCTACACGCAACAGGCAGCATTAATTGTGGAAAACAACAACAGCGATCATTCTATACCGGCTACGTTAAATTGTTTACCACGAATTAACACTACTGATAATATTAATGAATTTTTATAATTTTAACACGTCCTATTAAAGGGAAGCCCACATATTCAGTTACTATGAAAATCTCGGCTTTTCTTTCTTATATTTGAATAGTATGATTTAAAGCTAAACCCCAAAACACCTTGACAATCAGGCGGCAATCATTATCAATCTGTGGAAGTACACCACTATCTTGCAGTGTCTTCACACGCCCCAAATCCGCGCTATCATGCAAGACGTTAGAAGGGTTTCTTTGGATCTCATCAGGAAATAGGAATTACATCAAATGCAAGATCAGTAGCTTTAAAGTTACTGACGTTTAAGGCATTTGAAGGCATCGTACGGTCGTGTCCATCGTGGCTATACCGGGCGAGCAAAATGAAATTAGATCAGACAAATTGAATTGAATATAAATTAAACGTAGACATTCTAACTAAAGGCGATTTTTGATTCGGTAACCCACTGGGGCAGCATAGCTGTTTGAGTTGGGTTTAATGTATTTTATAAAACCGCCTCACATGCAAGCAAAACCCAACAAGATGATTAACAAAAGCCTCTCGACCCTCGGACATTCTCTGTTAAGTCTTTCCCATTTCTTACCGATAATTCTAATTCTCGGTATCGGGTTAAAAGTACAGGGTGCAGAAATCGCATCATGCGATGAAATGAAGCCCCCTCTGTTTGCTTCATCAAGCTACATTGATGCCGATCTTCCTGACAAGGACATTATCCTTTCAGGATTGAACGAGATCCAAAGTAATTCAACCTACCATCTTTTTTCACATGGTAGAGCAGGAGAACTCTTGATTGACGGTCAGTGGTTAGATGCAAAGCAAATTGCCGTATTTCTCAGCGATCAACTGAATGACAAAAGAGGTCCTCGATTCTCTTCATTAAACATCTACGGTTGTGAATTCGCAAAAGGTGAAAAAGGAAAACAAGCGGTAGCTTATCTTGAAAATATCTTGAATGTTTCTATCGCGGCCTCCGAAGACTTGACAGGGTCAAACGGTGACTGGGATCTCGAAGT
Organism: Saprospiraceae bacterium; assembly: GCA_965249735.1. Taxonomy (GTDB): domain Bacteria; phylum Bacteroidota; class Bacteroidia; order Chitinophagales; family Saprospiraceae; genus JANQSS01. Next base: position 733,170 of record CBDFMS010000025.1, read on the forward strand.
AGGTAGTGCAAAAGAAAACATAAGTCAATTTGAGGCATACAACCATACACTCCAATTTTGTCCGGAACTCGACAATGTCTATCATCCTGACGATGATTTGATCATCACGACCTATCACAGTCACATTGCAAAAACATTTGATGCCTTTGTGGTTTGGGGTGAAGACATGCAGCCTAGTGGTAATGTTGATCAACAGACCATGAGAACGATTACGGACACCAGTGGCTATAACTACTCTGGCGATGTTGTTATGTTTGCAACTTCTGGTAACACGGGAGCTCAGGCTTTCCTTCTGACAACCGATAGTTTTTATGTATGGGGAGAGAACGCTGAGGTTGTGGGAGCTCCTGCAGTCGGGGGAGATTCTTTTAGAAGCATGGCCTTACCCTCTGGTGTGGGCCCCGCTGATGTGTTCGATATAAAAGCAAATAGTGATGTACTCTTTTTGATTACAAATGATGGAGAAGTGTATGTGATAGGTCTTGATGTTGCTGATGTTTCCGGAAATGCAAGTAATACAGCCAACGTCTGGCATCAGGTAGAAACTTCTGCCAGCGTACCCTTGGATAGTGTGATTCAATTGACAGGTAGTAGAGAAGTCGTATATGTGCAAAGAGCGGATAAATCTATATGGGCCTGGGGTGATGGTATCGCCTTAGGTAACGGTGCGGCACCTGTCGATAGAACCTATGCCTCACTAGTCGACCAATCCAACCTGCCGACCGGCGTGACATTAAGCCAACTCGGAACCTTTATGCGGAATGAAGGGAACAATACCGGAGCGGAAGATTCCGGAGTATTAGGACTCGGTAGTGATGGAAAAGTATATGGTATAGGATATAACGGCGAATATGGTAAGATCATTAATGATAGCGATACATTTGTAACCGATTGGTTCGCTGTCCAGGATAGTCACGGTGTCGATTTGGACAATGTGATTTTTTTGGCTACTTCGGATAACTCGGAAGAAATGCCTCACATTTCAATCATTAGAGAATATACCGGTGAAACCCACAGGTTATTTGTTTGGGGTTATGCAGCGGATTTTAACATGGGATATCCTTTAGGGCCAGGCGGGGCAGGTGACTTTTATACAGTCGAGTGGCCATCTATTCCAAATGGATTTACCGTAGGTGTTGACAATCCTGTCTATACAGATGTCGGGGGCCACGCGACTTCGTATTACAATACAATTGATAGTGGTCAGATTTGTTTTGTGGGGCATATTATCAGTGGGAGTGGTGCAGGCTTGCAGACTGACCCGGAAAATTTTAATTGTTTCAATGCCTTTACTGATACCACAGGTAATTGGAATGATAGCATAGCACTTTGTATTCAGGAGGCTTTGACAGATGCGCCAATCGCAGTGGATGACAATGTGACAATCAATGGCTGTGATTCGGTTATTATAGCTGTCCTGGATAACGATGCTGATCCAAATTTTGATTCCTTGACTGTTTCCTTGTTAACAGGTACGACATCGGGTACATTTACCGTCATTGGTGACAGTACCGTTAAATATGTGTCCGCGGTACCGTTTAGTGGGGTCGATAGTATTCAATATCAGATATGCGACTCCTTCCTGTGTGATACCGCCTGGATTCGGGTTACGGTCACCTCAAATAGCGCACCCGTGGCAGTCAATGATATTGTTACGACAAACATAAACGTACCTGTAACGATTAATGAACTGAGTAACGATAGTGACGCGGACAATGATTCGCTGACCGTCACCATTCTGCTGCAACCTGATGATGGCTCCGCCTCATTTACAGGTCAGTCCATTCTCTACACCCCTGATCCGGGCTTCACAGGGAATGATACTATAGAATATAAAATATGCGATGATAATTGTTTTCCATTATGTGACTCGGCTTTTATATTTATTACCGTCGATTGCGTAGTTGAAACACCCGGAAACAATGAAATTTACGGAACCGTTTTTAACGATACGAATACAGACACAATATATAGTGCAGGTGAATCAGGCCAGAGTGGCGTATTGGTGAGGCTGTACGAGGATGTCAATCAGGATGGAATGGTGGACGGAGGAGATACACTGCTAGATACCGTTTCGACTGATGTAAATGGAGATTTTTCATTCTCTGTGACTCTGCCTCCTTCGAGTGATACCGTATCTGTCGAAGACGTATCCGGTGGAATTGCTATAAATGCCGGCACCCCTTGTTCAACTCCTATAACCCGCACAATCACTATTACGGACAGTTTAATAATAACTGACGTTGACTTTGGATTTAATGCTGACCATGCATGGCGCGGTGATATCCAAGTTACTCTTCAATCACCAATTGGCACAAGTGTTGTAGTAATGGCTAGTTCTGGATCCGATAGCAACGATGATTATGATCTTGATTTAGATGATGCCTCAGGCGGTTCAATTAATGACGGAAACAATGACAATACTGCTCCTCCATATTATGACCGGACAGCAGCACCAAGCAATGCCTTGAGTGCTTTCAATGGAGAAAATTCTGCAGGAAATTGGACTGTTTCAATCTGCGATGTCTTTACAGGAGCTGATAATGGAACATATAATAGAAGCCGGTTATCAATTATTGGAGATGAATTAAGTAGCGATGCAGCTTACGTAATGGAAATCGACCAAAACGACCTTCCGTCGGGAACCTTCATGACCACGGATAGTGTAGAAACTGCAGTCTTTGATGCAACTGATCAAGCCGATTGTTCAAATAATTTTGGTTTTGCATTTACTGTCGGACCAATAGCAGTTGACGACGTCACAACGACTCCATCAAACACACCAGTCGAGACTCAACCATTAGTCAATGATACGGCTGGAACATTTCCATTGGATCCAGCCAGCATTGATACAATTGCAGGTGAAGGCCCGTTCAATGGAACAGTAGTCGTGAATAATGATGGGACTATAGACTATACGCCTGATCCTAATTTTGCAGGGATAGATAGCTTTAAGTACGTCATTTGTGACAGTCTCACACCAACGCCTTTGTGTGACACCGCAACAGTGGTAATCACCATTATTGCAGAACAACCGATTGCTTTAGATGATATAACGACTACACCAGTGAATACACTGGTGACAACCACACCCCTGGATAACGATGTGCCGGGTACGAATCCATTGGATCCGTCCAGTGTCGATACGATACCGGGCGAAGGACCGGTCAACGGAACAGTGGTCGTGAATCCTGATGGTACAATAGACTACACACCTAATCCAAACTTCTCAGGTGCAGACAGCTTCATGTATGTGATGTGTGACAGCACGCAACCCGTGGCTCTATGTGATACGGCAACAGTATTTATTACGATTGTGCTCACTCCACCGACAGCAGTAGATGATGTGACAACGACACCATCAAATACACCTGTGAATACTACTCCATTAACCAATGATACACCCGGAACATTTCCATTGGATCCCGCCAGCATAGATACAATATCGGGCGAAGGACCTCTGAATGGAACAGTAGTTGTCAATACTGATGGGACAATAGACTATACGCCTGATCCTAATTTTGCAGGAGTGGATAGCTTTATGTACGTCATTTGCGATAGTCTCACACCCACACCTTTGTGTGATACAGCGACTGTGGTAATTACCATACTTGCAGATCAACCGATTGCCTTGGATGATATCACGACTACGCCAACTAACACGCCAGTCACCACAGTACCATTGGCCAATGACGTCCCTGGCACAAATCCATTGGATCCGGGCAGTGTAGGTATAATAACAGGGGAAGAACCAGCGAACGGATCCGTTGTGGTGAATCCTAATGGAACGATTGATTATACACCTGATCCAAACTTCGCAGGCGCTGACAGCTTCATGTACGCGGTGTGTGATAGCACGCAGCCTGTAGCACTGTGTGATACGGCCACAGTATTTATTACAATTGTACCCACTCCACCGGTGGCAGTGGATGATGTGACGATGACACCAGCGAACAAACTTGTTGTGACAACACCATTGACCAATGATATACCTGGCTCGAGTCCTTTAAATCCTACCACGGTGGATACCATCCCGGACGAAGGACCCGCTAACGGAACCGTAGTGATAAATGTAGATGGAACAATAAATTATGGTAACTATATACAACTTGGGACAAATTTTCAACATTTCTTCTAAAGAACAAGCAAGTCCCATTTTTTACTTGTTTTTCTGTTCTTTCACCAATGCTTTTATCGCTCCCATGAAGCCTCCTTTTATCTTTAAAGACTTTTCATAGTTTGCTGATCGCTTTTTGCTTGGCTTTTCTTTCTTCTTTTTTCCCTCCTTCATAGTTATAAGTTTCCTTCTATAATACTCCATCCATAGCAATTTTGAACTAACTGCTTGATATACAGATAGTCTATACTTCCTGATTTGTTTATCGGTAGCGGTATTTCAAACCTTCTTAATCTTGTTTCTGATAATTTCCTTCCAAAATGGTATCTCCATGCTTTCCGTCTAATTATATAAGCTATATAAAATAACAATGGAGCTTTACACTCCTTCGGAACTTTCATTTCAGGGTTTAAAGTTAAAACCGCTGTTTTTTCTCCTGCTAAATAATCCTCGAATTGATAAAAAGTTGTCCCACAAGTCCCATCTAATGAAACAGTTACGGTGTCTCTTTCAAAATTAGTCTCTGTATCACACCTTAAAGCTATACCATTGTTCATTTCCGTTGTGGTAACATAGGGAGTGGTTTGAGAGTCGCTTAATATTTCGTTAATATATGGAGCGTACTTTCGTTTTACATCACAAATGTCAACTAATTTGAACGTGTTTATGTCATGTGATTTTCGTTGCTTCTTTTGTTTCCTGTTAATAACAGCATCTTGTTTCACATGGCATATTAAATGTCCTGCTGTTTTTCTTATTAAAGATTCTACGCCTTGATTTGTTTCTTCTGCTGATGGCGTTTTTTCATCCAAATAATATTCAGGAACTAATTCCAATCCTTTATTCTCATAAAAATCTATCTTACATACCTTACATTCTTCTGGAACATTTTTAACTCTAATATTCTGATTTTTTACAAACCTCTTTACCGTTGATTTGTATTCAGACAAAATATCACGCTCGGTAAGTGGTGCTTTTGGCATTAATCTTTTACCCTTACGTTTTACAAAACCATCCTTAATAGCTCTAAGCCACAAAACTTTTTGATTCTTCTTGTGCGGAATGCCTTTTTTTACAATTATCATTAAAGTATTTGTTCCTGCATTTGCTCCATAGAACACATCTGATGGTAAGGTGATTACAGTCAATAAAGTATTGGATTCTAATAGATCGTTTCTCCATTGTTTGTACTGTCCTTTTTGAAGCATTTCTGCTGTAGGCAGCACTGATAGTAACAGTCCTTTATCTTGCATTTGTTTTAACGCATGATTAACAAATTTGTATTCTTTGTCGTCCTTAGTCTTTAAGGCAAATGGTGGATTCATTAGCACCTTGCTGATTACTGGAATATGCGATTTGTTCACCGCCACATACTTACCTGTGTTAATCCTCCCATTTCTAACTAATGATATATTATGATGAAAGCAATTAGCCTCTTTTATATTGTTTTTCCCATCACCTCTAAATATCATATTTACCAATGCTAACGCTACAACAGAAGTTTCTTGCTCAACTCCAAATATGTTATTTTCTTTAAAATTATCTATCGCCTTTTTTGTAGAGTTTTTCTTAACATAATCAAAAGCTGAAACTAAAAAACCTGCTGTCCCACATGTCGGATCAAATACAAAATCTCTTGCTGTTACATCTATCACTTCAGCTGCAAATGCAGTAACATGACGAGGTGTTAATACAATACCAATTTCTTTTGCCCAATTCCCATATTGTAAAAACACTTCATAGAAGCTGCCTAAAACATCTGTTCCTGAGTTCATTGCTGACCTTATATTGAGGTTGTTCAACTCCTGTATAGTCTTAACCAATGCACCTTTGAATTTTATATGGTTTTCTGTTGTAGTTGGTAATGCAATTTTTATGTATTCATAAAACTCAGGTTTTCCCTCTTTTTGTAATACTGAATTTACACGAGCATTTATTTCAGAAATCAAGACAGTTGGTGACGCATTCAAATTTGGTTGTGTATCATCAACTAAACTCAATATCAAAGCGGACATGATCTTACCCCTTTCCGTAGCAGGAACAGCACCATTATGAAGTATGACGTTAATTTTCTCGGCTGTTTCTAAAAAAAATTTTTCATCAATTGGCAAATCTTCGATTATATTACTATTGCTGTCAATTAACCTTTTAGCAATTTCAGGAGAGACTAAACTTGTGAGGGCTTTACCATTAGATTGAATAAACTTGTAAGTACCGTTTTTAAGAAACTTACTTTTTATTAAATAACCCTCATTGTCGTTTCCTGCTAATCCCGAAATTATTCTTGCCTTAATATGTTTGCTTTTGTTAATTATTTTTCCATAGTCATTCTCTGCTTCATCAAGTGCTTGCTCAATTTGACTTCGATTTGCTTTTGCCTCAATAACATAGTAATCTGTTTCAGAAATCTTAACTACATTTTCAGGCTTTGTTTGACCAAGCATTTCTTGTAAACGTGGTTCTTCTAAACATTCGCCTTGTGTAAATACTTGACCATCTTTATTGCGATATGGGTTCTTTACATTCCAACCAATATCATCAAGGTGTTGTTTGATAAAAACATAAGCATGAACCTCTGTTGTACGTCTTGCCATTACTCTGAAATTAGTTGTTTGTAAGTTAATCTTCCTTCCACGCTTGCAAGTGACAATACAAATCGTTCTGAATCTTCAATTTTACGTGTATTATAACGGTATGAAAATTCATCTGTGTATCGACTTAGGTGTTTAGGACTGGCTGAATGGTATATTCCAAAAATGCCTCTTTTGAGTAAACTCCAAAATCCTTCCATACTATTCGTATGAAACCCATTGGTCATAAATTGTTTCTCGTTATGTTTCACAACTTCGTGCTGATAGTCCTTTTTAAGTCCATTATAAGCACCCCATTCATCCGTAACTACTATTGAGCCTTTCTCTACCATATCTTCAATGATTGGCTTTAGTGTTGTCGCTTTGGTGTCAGGTACTACCGTTGTTTTTACCTTGCCATCGCTAAGTAATCCGAATACTGGTGTTTTGTCTTTTACACTTCGCCCTTGCGATTCCTTGATCTTCTTATCTACATGTCTGTTCTTATTTTTCCCACCGACAAATGTTTCATCAGCCTGTACCTCTCCTGATAATAGTGTAGGTGCTTTCTGACGTAACATCTCCCTGATTCTATGCAACATGAACCAAGCTGTCTTTTGAGTTACTCCCAAGTCTCTGTGAAGCTGCAATGAACTAATACCTTTCTTGTGTGCCGTTGCAAGGTATATAGCAGCAAACCATATATTTAACGGAACTTTTGAATTTTCAAATACCGTTCCGACCGTTACAGAAAATTTCTTGTAGCATTCTTTATCTGCACACTTGTATCGTTTTCCTCCTTCTATACTATAAACCTTCTTACATCCACATTTAGGACAAATAGGTTTTCCACCCCATCGCTGCTCCTCTAAGAATTTAACACAAGTTTCTTTGTCCTTGAAGTGGTTCAATATTTGTGGTAATGATTTAAATTTCATATTATAAAGATACGAATAGTCCCATTAAATACCTAATTAAATTACAGTTATTTTGCTTATATTTTGTCCCAAGTTGTATATAGTTACCTAAATTATATGCCGGATTTAGATTTTAATGGTTTAGACAGTTTTATGTACATAATTTGCGATAGCACACAACCTGTTAGCACTTTGCGATACAGCTACTGTATTGATCACAATCGCCGATCCATGCGACGCCGCATCGGGTAATGCAGATTCAGACAGCGATGGTTTGACAGATATTTGTGATCTGGATAATGACAATGATGGCATTGTTGATACAGAAGAGGGTTGCGGTAATACATCCGACATTACCGGGACCGTTGGTGTGAGTGGAGCAGGCTGTTGTCTTGTTACTGATGGAGATAATTATGCTCTGGTGGGAACAAATGTAACGTATAATATTTCGACAACATCAGGCAATGGACAAGCCTATGGTTATACTGCAGGTGCTAATGGACCTTCAATTAGATTGGAGGAAGGTACTTCTGCGCCGTGGGTAGGGGAATTCAATACCACGTTTTCGAGCCCTGTTGAGCAATTACGATTTAAAATGACCGATTATGATCAAGGGGAAGATTTGATATACAACATCTATGATGAGAATGATAGTATTTATGATTTAACAACTACAGGAGTTGTTTCATATGGGAACCAATATTGTCCAGAGTGGTAACCGTTTCTACACGACAAGTTTTGTCAATGTTGATGGAAATGATCCTGCTTCCGATCCTGTCGGTACACTTGTCTTATACTTTCCAAACAAAGTGTCTAGAATCCAAATTGTAATAACTGCAATGCCGAATACAGCTTCACTTAGGTTTATCCAACCAAGTTTTTGTTCTATTGATACGGATAGTGATGGCACCTTGGATTACTTGGATACGGATTCAGACAATGATGGATGTCCGGATGCCATCGAAGGAGCTGGTAGTTTCACCTTCCTGGACTTGATGAATGATACCTTGACCGGAGGAGTCGACACGAACGGAATCCCAACAGTCGCTGGAGCAAGTGGTCAGGGGACCACTTCCGCTGTCACCGATAGCACGGATTATTCAGCCTGTGAACTGATCGCAGTGAATGATACAACCACAACACCTCTCAATACGCCGGTAGGTATTAATGTTGTCAACAATGACGTTGACTCGGATGGAAATCTAGCCCCTGCAAGTGTGGATACAATTCCTGGATCAGGTCCTTCGAATGGAACTGTTGTTCTCAATGGTGATGGAACTGTGACTTATACTCCAGACACTTATTTTGCTGGTGTTGATAGCTTTATGTATTCAGTTTGCGATAGCACCTTGCCGGTTCCATTTTGCGACACCGCTACAGTCTATATTACGGTAACCACAAATCCGCCAATGGCAATCGATGATGTGACGACGACACCATCGAATACACCGGTAACGACCACGCCACTGACAAATGATATACCGGGCTCCGCACCATTGGATCCGGGCAGCGTTGACACAATACCTGGCGAAGGACCATTGAACGGAAGTGTGGTTGTAAATGGCCAATGGCACGATCGACTATACCCCTGATAACAACTTCTCTGGCGTAGACAGCTTCATGTATGTAATATGTGACAGCACGCAGCCAGTGGCCTTATGTGATACGGCGACGGTAGTGATCACTGTAACGGCAGACCCACCAATAGCTGTGGATGACGTAACGACGACACCATTAAATGTGGCGGTTATAATAGATGAATTGGATAATGATATACCAGGCACGAATCCATTGGATCCGGGCAGTGTAGGTATCATACAGGGGAAGGTCCGGATAATGGAAGTGTGGTTGTGAATGCAAATGGAACGACTACGTACACGTCGGATAATAACTTCTCGGGCGTAGACAGCTTCATGTATGTTGTATGTGACAGTACACAGCCTGTGGCCTTATGTGATACGGCGACGGTGGTGATTACAATCACGGCAGTTGGACCGGTAGCGGTAGATGATGTGACAACGACACCATCGAATACACCGGTAACGACCACGCCACTGACAAATGATATACCGGGCTCCACACCATTGGATCCAGCCAGTGTCGATACGATACCTGGCGAAGGACCGGTGAATGGAACGGTAGTGGTGAATCCGAACGGCACAGTCGATTATATACCTGATCCGAACTTTGCGGGCGTAGACAGCTTCATGTATGTTGTATGTGACAGCACGTTGCCTGTGGCCTTATGCGATACGGCCACGGTAGTGATCACTGTAACGGCAGACCCACCAATAGCTGTGGATGACGTAACGACGACACCATTGAATGTACCGGTGTTGACATTACCATTAGATAATGACAGTCAGGGCACGAATCCATTGGATCCGGGCAGTGTAGAAATCATAACAGGCGAAGGCCCGGTTAACGGAAGTGTAGTAGTGAATGCAAACGGCACGGTCGACTATACACCGGATAATTTCTTCTCAGGCGTAGACAGCTTCATGTATGTAATATGTGACAGCACACAGCCAACAGCACTTTGTGATACGGCGACCGTCGTAATTACGATCACGGCAGTAGGACCGGTAGCAGTAGATGATGTGACAACGACACCGTCGAATACACCGGTGACAACCACGCCACTAACCAATGATACACCTGGTTCTACACCATTAGATCCTGCCAGTGTAGATACGATACCTGGCGAGGGACCAACAAATGGAACCGTGGTGGTGAACGGAGATGGTACGGTAGATTATATACCTGATCCGAACTTTGCAGGCGTAGACAGCTTCATGTACGTGGTATGTGACAGTACCCAGCCTGTGGCTTTATGTGACACGGCAACAGTCGTAATCACGGTTACAGCTGATCCACCGATAGCGGTAGATGACGTAACGACGACACCATTGAATGTACCGGTGTTGACATTACCATTAGATAATGACAGTCAGGGCACGAATCCATTGGATCCGGGCAGTGTAGAAATTATAGCAGGTGAAGGACCGTTGAACGGAGGTGTAGTTGTAAATGCGAATGGCACGATTGACTATACACCTGATAATAATTTCTCAGGAGTAGACAGCTTCATGTATGTAATATGTGACAGTACACAGCCTGTGGCATTATGTGATACTGCAACCGTAGTGATTACAATCACGGCAGTTGGACCGGTAGCAGTAGATGATGTGACAACGACACCGTCGAATACACCGGTGACGACGACACCACTAACCAATGATACACCTGGTTCTACACCATTAGATCCTGCCAGCGTAGATACGATACCAGGCGAGGGACCAACAAATGGAACCGTGGTGGTGAATGGAGATGGAACGGTAGATTATATACCTGATCCGAACTTTGCAGGCGTAGACAGCTTCATGTATGTAGTCTGTGATAGTACACAGCCTGTGGCCTTGTGTGATACGGCAACAGTTGTAATCACGGTTACGGCCGATCCACCTATAGCGGTAGATGACGTAACGACGACGCCATTAAATACCCTGGTAGTGACGACGCCATTAGATAATGATAGTCAGGGCACGAATCCATTGGATCCGGGCAGTGTAGAAATCATAACAGGCGAAGGACCATTGAACGGAAGTGTGGTTGTAAATGCAAACGGCACGGTCGACTATACACCGGATAATTTCTTCTCAGGCGTAGACAGCTTCATGTATGTGATATGTGACAGCACACAGCCAACAGCACTTTGTGATACGGCGACAGTCGTGATTACGATCACGGCAGTTGGACCGGTAGCAGTAGATGATGTGACAACGACACCGTCGAATACACCGGTGACGACGACACCACTGACCAATGATACACCTGGTTCTACACCATTAGATCCTGCCAGCGTAGATACGATACCAGGCGAGGGACCAACAAATGGAACCGTGGTGGTGAATGGAGATGGAACGGTAGATTATATACCTGATCCGAACTTTGCAGGCGTAGACAGCTTCATGTATGTAGTCTGTGATAGTACACAGCCTGTGGCCTTGTGTGATACGGCTACCGTGGTGATCACAGTAACAGCCGATCCACCTATAGCAGTGGATGACGTAACGACGACGCCATTAAATACCCTGGTAGTGACGACGCCATTAGATAATGATAGTCAGGGCACGAATCCATTGGATCCGGGCAGTGTAGAAATCATAACAGGCGAAGGACCATTGAACGGAAGTGTAGTTGTAAATGCAAACGGCACGGTCGACTATACACCGGATAATTTCTTCTCAGGCGTAGACAGCTTCATGTATGTGATATGTGACAGCACACAGCCAACAGCACTTTGTGATACGGCGACAGTCGTGATTACGATCACGGCAGTTGGACCGGTAGCAGTAGATGATGTGACAACGACACCGTCGAATACACCGGTGACGACGACACCACTGACCAATGATACACCTGGTTCTACACCATTAGATCCTGCCAGCGTAGATACGATACCAGGCGAGGGACCAACAAATGGAACCGTGGTGGTGAATGGAGATGGAACGGTAGATTATATACCTGATCCGAACTTTGCAGGCGTAGACAGCTTCATGTATGTAGTCTGTGATAGTACACAGCCTGTGGCCTTGTGTGATACGGCAACAGTTGTAATCACGGTTACGGCCGATCCACCTATAGCGGTAGATGACGTAACGACGACGCCATTAAATACCCTGGTAGTGACGACGCCATTAGATAATGATAGTCAGGGCACGAATCCATTGGATCCGGGCAGTGTAGAAATCATAACAGGCGAAGGACCATTGAACGGAAGTGTGGTTGTAAATGCAAACGGCACGGTCGACTATACACCGGATAATTTCTTCTCAGGCGTAGACAGCTTCATGTATGTGATATGTGACAGCACACAGCCAACAGCACTTTGTGATACGGCGACAGTCGTGATTACGATCACGGCAGTTGGACCGGTAGCAGTAGATGATGTGACAACGACACCGTCGAATACACCGGTGACGACGACACCACTGACCAATGATACACCTGGTTCTACACCATTAGATCCTGCCAGCGTAGATACGATACCAGGCGAGGGACCAACAAATGGAACCGTGGTGGTGAATGGAGATGGAACGGTAGATTATATACCTGATCCGAACTTTGCAGGCGTAGACAGCTTCATGTATGTAGTCTGTGATAGTACACAGCCTGTGGCCTTGTGTGATACGGCTACCGTGGTGATCACAGTAACAGCCGATCCACCTATAGCAGTGGATGACGTAACGACGACGCCATTAAATACCCTGGTAGTGACGACGCCATTAGATAATGATAGTCAGGGCACGAATCCATTGGATCCGGGCAGTGTAGAAATCATAACAGGCGAAGGCCCGGTTAACGGAAGTGTAGTAGTGAATGCAAACGGCACGGTTGACTATACACCGGATAATTTCTTCTCAGGCGTAGACAGCTTCATGTATGTGATATGTGACAGCACACAGCCAACAGCACTTTGTGATACGGCGACAGTCGTGATTACGATCACGGCAGTTGGACCGGTAGCAGTAGATGATGTGACAACGACACCGTCGAATACACCGGTGACGACGACACCACTGACCAATGATACACCTGGTTCTACACCATTAAATCCTGCCAGCGTAGATACGATACCAGGCGAGGGACCAACAAATGGAACCGTAGTGGTGAATGGAGATGGAACGGTAGATTATATACCTGATCCGAACTTTGCAGGGGTAGACAGCTTCATGTATGTAGTCTGTGACAGCACACAGCCAGTAGCTTTATGTGACACGGCAACAGTTGTAATCACGGTTACGGCCGATCCACCGATAGCGGTAGATGACGTAACGACGACACCATTGAATGTTCCGGTGTTGACATTACCATTAGATAATGACAATCAAGGCACGAATCCATTGGATCCGGGCAGTGTAGAAATCATAACAGGTGAAGGCCCATTGAACGGAAGTGTAGTTGTAAATGCGAATGGCACGATCGACTATACGCCTGATAACAACTTCTCGGGAGTAGACAGCTTCATGTATGTGATATGTGACAGCACGCAACCAGTAGCATTATGCGATACGGCGACGGTAGTGATTACGATCACGGCAGGCCCACCGACAGCAGTAGATGATGTGACAACGACACCATCGAATACACCGGTGACGACGACGCCACTGACAAATGATATTCCTGGCTCTACACCATTAGATCCAGCCAGTGTCGATACGATACCGGGCGAGGGACCAGTAAATGGAACAGTAGTGGTAAATCCAAACGGAACGGTAGATTATACGCCTGATCCAAACTTTGCGGGAGTAGACAGCTTCATGTACGTGGTATGTGACAGCACACAGCCTGTGGCCTTATGTGATACGGCAACAGTGGTAATCACGTTAACGGCCGATCCACCGATAGCGGTAGATGACGTAACGACGACACCATTGAATGTACCGGTGTTGACATTACCATTGGATAATGACAATCAGGGCACGAATCCATTGGATCCGGGCAGTGTAGAAATCATAACAGGTGAAGGCCCGTTGAACGGAAGTGTAGTTGTAAATGCGAATGGCACGATCGACTATACACCTGATAACAACTTCTCGGGAGTAGACAGCTTCATGTATGTGATATGTGACAGTACCCAGCCTGTAGCCTTGTGCGATACGGCGACGGTAGTGATTACAATCACGGCAGGCCCACCGGTAGCAGTAGATGATGTGACAACGACGCCATCGAATACACCGGTGACGACGACGCCACTGACCAATGATATTCCTGGCTCTACACCATTAGATCCAGCCAGTGTCGATACGATACCGGGCGAAGGACCAGTAAATGGAACAGTAGTGGTGAATCCAAATGGAACAGTAGATTATACGCCTGATCCGAACTTTGCAGGCGTGGATAGCTTCATGTACGTAGTATGTGATAGTACGCAGCCTGTGGCCTTATGCGATACGGCAACAGTGGTAATCACGGTAACGGCTGATCCACCGATAGCGGTAGATGACGTAACGACGACACCATTGAATGTACCGGTGTTGACATTACCATTAGATAATGACAATCAGGGCACGAATCCATTGGATCCGGGCAGTGTAGAAATCATAACAGGTGAAGGCCCGTTGAACGGAAGTGTGGTTGTGAATGCCAACGGCACGATTGACTATACACCTGATAACAACTTCTCGGGAGTAGACAGCTTCATGTATGTGATATGTGACAGTACCCAGCCTGTAGCCTTGTGCGATACGGCGACGGTAGTGATTACAATCACGGCAGGCCCACCGGTAGCAGTAGATGATGTGACAACGACACCATCGAATACACCGGTGACGACGACGCCACTGACAAATGATATTCCAGGCTCAACACCATTAGATCCAGCCAGTGTCGATACGATACCGGGCGAGGGACCAGTAAATGGAACAGTAGTGGTGAATCCAAACGGAACGGTAGATTATACGCCTGATCCGAACTTTGCAGGAGTAGACAGCTTCATGTACGTAGTATGTGACAGCACGCAGCCTGTGGCCTTATGTGATACGGCAACAGTGGTAATCACGGTAACGGCTGATCCACCGATAGCGGTAGATGACGTAACGACGACACCATTGAATGTACCGGTGTTGACATTACCATTAGATAATGACAATCAGGGCACGAATCCATTGGATCCGGGCAGTGTAGAAATCATAACAGGTGAAGGCCCGTTGAACGGAAGTGTAGTTGTAAATGCGAATGGCACGATCGACTATACACCTGATAACAACTTCTCGGGAGTAGACAGCTTCATGTATGTAATATGTGACAGTACCCAGCCGGTAGCCTTGTGCGATACGGCGACGGTAGTGATTACGATCACGGCAGGCCCACCGGTAGCAGTAGATGATGTGACAACGACACCATCGAATACACCAGTGACGACCACGCCACTGACCAATGATATTCCAGGCTCAACACCATTAGATCCAGCCAGTGTCGATACGATACCGGGCGAAGGACCAACAAATGGAACAGTAGTGGTGAATACAAACGGAACGGTAGATTATACGCCTGATCCGAACTTTGCAGGAGTAGACAGCTTCATGTACGTAGTATGTGATAGCACGCAGCCTGTGGCCTTATGTGATACGGCAACAGTCGTGATCACGGTAACGGCCGATCCACCGATAGCGGTAGATGATGTCACGACGACACCATTGAATGTACCGGTGTTGACATTACCATTAGATAATGACAATCAGGGCACGAATCCATTGGATCCGGGCAGTGTAGAAATCATAACAGGAGAAGGCCCGTTGAACGGAAGTGTAGTTGTAAATGCGAATGGCACGATCGACTATACACCTGATAACAACTTCTCCGGCGTAGACAGCTTCATGTATGTGATATGTGACAGTACCCAGCCTGTAGCCTTGTGCGATACGGCGACGGTAGTGATTACGATCACGGCAGGCCCACCGACAGCAGTAGATGATGTGACAACGACACCATCGAATACACCGGTGACAACGACGCCACTGACAAATGATATTCCTGGCTCTACACCATTAGATCCAGCCAGTGTCGATACGATACCGGGCGAAGGACCTGTAAATGGAACAGTAGTGGTGAATCCAAACGGAACGGTAGATTATACGCCTGATCCGAACTTTGCAGGTGTGGATAGCTTCATGTACGTAGTATGTGATAGTACGCAGCCTGTGGCCTTATGTGATACGGCAACAGTTGTAATCACGGTAACGGCTGATCCACCAATAGCAGTAGATGACGTAACGACGACACCATTGAATGTACCGGTGTTGACATTACCATTAGATAATGACAATCAGGGCACGAATCCATTGGATCCGGGCAGTGTAGAAATCATAACAGGTGAAGAACCGTTGAACGGAAGTGTGGTTGTGAATGCCAACGGCACGATTGACTATACACCTGATAACAACTTTTCGGGAGTAGACAGCTTCATGTATGTAATATGTGACAGTACCCAGCCTGTAGCCTTGTGCGATACGGCGACGGTAGTGATTACGATCACGGCAGGCCCACCGACAGCAGTAGATGATGTGACAACGACGCCATCGAATACGCCGGTTGTTACGACGCCACTGACAAATGATATTCCAGGCTCTACACCATTAGATCCAGCCAGTGTCGATACGATACCGGGCGAGGGACCTGTAAATGGAACAGTAGTGGTGAATCCAAACGGAACGGTAGATTATACGCCTGATCCAAACTTTGCGGGAGTAGACAGCTTCATGTACGTGGTATGTGACAGCACACAGCCTGTGGCCTTATGTGATACGGCAACAGTGGTAATCACGGTAACGGCCGATCCACCGATAGCGGTAGATGACGTAACGACGACACCATTGAATGTACCGGTGTTGACATTACCATTGGATAATGACAATCAGGGCACAAATCCATTGGATCCGGGCAGTGTAGAAATCATAACAGGTGAAGGCCCGTTGAACGGAAGTGTAGTTGTAAATGCCAACGGCACGATTGACTATACACCTGATAACAACTTCTCGGGAGTAGACAGCTTCATGTATGTGATATGTGACAGTACCCAGCCTGTAGCCTTGTGCGATACGGCGACGGTAGTGATTACAATCACGGCAGGCCCACCGGTAGCAGTAGATGATGTGACAACGACACCATCGAATACACCGGTGACGACGACGCCACTGACAAATGATATTCCAGGCTCAACACCATTAGATCCAGCCAGTGTCGATACGATACCGGGCGAGGGACCAGTAAATGGAACAGTAGTGGTGAATCCAAACGGAACGGTAGATTATACGCCTGATCCGAACTTTGCAGGAGTAGACAGCTTCATGTACGTAGTATGTGACAGCACGCAGCCTGTGGCCTTATGTGATACGGCAACAGTGGTAATCACGGTAACGGCTGATCCACCGATAGCGGTAGATGACGTAACGACGACACCATTGAATGTACCGGTGTTGACATTACCATTAGATAATGACAATCAGGGCACGAATCCATTGGATCCGGGCAGTGTAGAAATCATAACAGGTGAAGGCCCGTTGAACGGAAGTGTAGTTGTAAATGCGAATGGCACGATCGACTATACACCTGATAACAACTTCTCGGGAGTAGACAGCTTCATGTATGTAATATGTGACAGTACCCAGCCGGTAGCCTTGTGCGATACGGCGACGGTAGTGATTACGATCACGGCAGGCCCACCGGTAGCAGTAGATGATGTGACAACGACACCATCGAATACGCCGGTGACGACGACGCCACTGACCAATGATATTCCTGGCTCGACACCATTAGATCCAGCCAGTGTCGATACGATACCAGGCGAGGGACCAGTAAATGGAACAGTAGTGGTGAATACAAACGGAACGGTAGATTATACGCCTGATCCGAACTTTGCAGGAGTAGACAGCTTCATGTACGTAGTATGTGATAGTACACAGCCTGTGGCCCTATGTGACACGGCAACAGTGGTAATCACGGTAACGGCCGATCCACCGATAGCAGTAGATGATGTCACGACGACACCGTCGAATACACCGGTGACAACGGATCCATCAGACAATGACAATCAGGGTACGAATCCATTGGATCCGTCTAGTGTTGATACAATACCAGGCGAAGGCCCAACAAACGGAACTGTTGATGTGAATCCTGATGGAACGATTGATTACACACCGGATCCGAACTTCTCAGGAGTAGACAGCTTTATGTACGTAATATGCGATAGTACACAGCCTGTACCACTATGTGATACGGCAACAGTGGTAATCACGGTAACGGCCGATCCACCGGTAGCAGTTGATGATGTCACGACGACACCGTCAAATACACCGGTGACAACGGATCCATCTGATAATGACAATCCGGGTACGAATCCATTGGATCCGTCTAGTGTCGATACGATACCAGGTGAAGGCCCAACAAACGGAACTGTTGATGTGAATCCTGATGGAACGATTGATTACACACCGGATCCGAACTTCTCAGGAGTAGACAGCTTCATGTACGTAATATGTGATAGTACACAGCCTGTGGCCTTATGTGATACGGCAACAGTGGTAATCACGGTAACGGCCGATCCACCGGTAGCAGTTGATGATGTCACCACGACACCGTCAAATACACCGGTGACAACGGATCCATCAGATAATGACAATCCGGGTACGAATCCATTGGATCCGTCTAGTGTCGATACAATACCTGGTGAAGGTCCAACAAACGGAACTGTTGATGTGAATCCTGATGGAACGATTGATTACACACCGGATCCGAACTTCTCAGGAGTAGACAGCTTTATGTACGTAATATGTGATAGTACACAGCCTGTACCACTATGTGATACGGCAACAGTGGTAATCACAGTAACGGCCGATCCACCGGTAGCAGTAGATGATGTGACAACGACACCGTCAAATACACCGGTGACAACGGATCCATCAGATAATGACAATCCAGGTACGAATCCATTGGATCCTTCTAGTGTTGATACGATACCGGGTGAAGGCCCAACAAACGGAACTGTTGATGTGAATCCTGATGGAACGGTTGATTACACACCGGATCCGAACTTCTCAGGAGTAGACAGCTTTATGTACGTAATATGCGATAGTACACAGCCTGTACCACTATGTGATACGGCAACAGTGGTAATCACAGTAACGGCCGATCCACCGGTAGCAGTTGATGACGTCACGACGACACCGTCAAATACACCGGTGACAACGGATCCATCAGATAATGACAATCCGGGTACGAATCCATTGGATCCGTCTAGTGTTGATACAATACCGGGCGAAGGCCCAACAAACGGAACTGTTGATGTGAATCCTGATGGAACGATTGATTACACACCGGATCCGAACTTCTCAGGAGTAGACAGCTTTATGTACGTAATATGCGATAGTACACAGCCTATACCACTATGTGATACGGCAACAGTGGTAATCACGGTAACGGCCGATCCACCGGTAGCAGTTGATGATGTCACGACGACACCGTCAAATACACCAGTGACAACGGATCCATCTGATAATGACAATCCGGGTACGAATCCATTGGATCCGTCTAGTGTCGATACGATACCAGGTGAAGGCCCAACAAACGGAACTGTTGATGTGAATCCTGATGGAACGATTGATTACACACCGGATCCGAACTTCTCAGGAGTAGACAGTTTCATGTACGTAATATGTGATAGTACACAGCCTGTGGCCTTATGTGATACGGCAACAGTGGTAATCACGGTAACGGCCGATCCACCGGTAGCAGTAGATGATGTAACGACGACTCCATCGAATACCCCGGTGACGACAGATCCGTCAAACAATGATATTCCTGGAACGAATCCATTAGATCCGACTAGTGTGGATACCATATCTGGAAGTGGTCCTACAAATGGGGTAGTCTACATAGATGAAGATGATGGAACGATTGAATACACACCTGATCCGAATTTCTCAGGAATAGACAGTTTCATGTATGTTGTATGTGATAGTACAGAGCCGGAGCCATTATGTGATACGGCAACGGTAGTGATCACTGTTACGGCCGATCCACCGGTAGCAGTTGATGATGTCACGACGACACCATCAAATACGCCGGTGACAACGGATCCATCAGATAATGACAGTCCGGGTACGAATCCATTGGATCCGTCCAGTGTAGATACAATACCGGGTGAAGGCCCAACCAACGGAACGGTTGATGTGAATCCGGATGGAACGATTGACTACACACCTGATCCGAACTTCTCAGGAGCAGACAGCTTCATGTATGTAATATGTGATAGTACACAGCCAGATCCTTTATGTGATATGGCGACGGTAGTTATTAATGTTACAGCGGATCCACCGATGGCAGTTGATGATGTAACGACGACACCGTCGAATACACCTGTGACAACAGAACCGTTGGATAATGACAATCCGGGCACGAATCCATTGGATCCGGGCAGTGTAGATACAATGCCGGGTGAAGGCCCAACAAATGGAACGGTCGATGTGAATCCGGATGGAACGATTGATTATACACCAGATCCGAACTTCTCAGGTGTGGATAGCTTCATGTATGTAGTATGTGATAGCACCAAACCTGTGCCATTGTGTGATACGGCAACAGTAGTTATTAATGTTACGGCGGATCCACCAATGGCTGTTGACGATGTAACGACGACACCGTCAAATACACCTGTGACAACAGATCCGTCAGATAATGATATTCCTGGTACGAATCCATTGGATCCATCGAGTGTTGATACAATACCGGGAGAAGGCCCAACAAATGGGACCGTTGATGTGAATCCTGATGGAACGATTGATTACACACCGGATCCGAACTTTGCAGGAGTAGACAGCTTCATGTATGTAGTATGTGATAGCACGCAACCAGTACCGTTATGTGATACGGCTACGGTCGTGATAAATGTGACAGCAAATCCACCAGTAGCGGTAGACGATGTCACAACAACACCAACGAATTCTCCTGTGACAACGACACCATTAGGTAACGATACACCAGGTACGAATCCATTGGATCCTACCAGTGTGGATACAATACCTGGCGGCGGACCGACAAATGGAACTGTGGTTATAAATCCTGATGGAACAGTAGATTACACACCGGATACCGATTACACAGGTGTTGATAGCTTCACTTATGTGGTTTGCGATAGTACTCAACCTGTGGCTTTATGTGATACGGCAACAGTGGTGATTACTATGACTTGTGACTCAATTCAAGTGAAAGTCCTATTGGAAGGTCCATTTAATAGTGGAACAGGCTTGATGACAACTGATCTCAATTATCAACACATGCTACCGGGGCAGGATCATACGCTTAATCCGAATGATGGCTTTAATAACGACATGAATCATACACCAATTGGCCATCCTTACAATATTCCACCATGGAATCATGCTGGAACCGAAGGATCTAATTATGGTGATCCGGCTACGAACCCGGGATCGATATTATATCCTTCTACTGTGACTGACTGGATATTAGTATCTGTCCGGGAAGCGGATTCAGCTGCTACAAGTGAAATCTGGAAATGTGCAGCCCTATTGCATAATGATGGCGTGGCGGAATTCCCAGGGGAATGTCCATGTCTTGAGTTAGATAATGGGGAGAAATACTACATTTTGATCGAGCATAGAAATCACCTTGATGTAATGTCTCAGGCTCTAGTGCCAAATCAAAACAAGTTGGTTCATGACTTTACACAGTCGGATTCCTGGATAGGAACTGTGTTTGGTGGTCCATTTGGTGTGGGACAAAAGTTTGTAGGCGGAGAATACGTGATGTATGCTGGAAACGGAGATACCGATCCTTATGGAGACGAAAATGACATTGATTCAGGCGACAGAACCAATTTTGATGCGGACTTCAATATTATCTTTGAATACTTTACTGGTGACCATAATTTAGATGGCGATGTAGATTCGCAGGATAGAACGATTTATGATCAGAACTTTAACAATCAGACTCTGATCCCTCACTAACACAAATTTTTATGAAATTAGAAATATCACGTGAATGAAATAATAAATCCTTAAATTGCCGCTCGAATTTTTTTTGAGTTTAGAAAGAGCATGGCATGATAAGATGACATTGCAGTGTTTGAGCGAGAGATTAATTCGTGGACGATGCTGTACTAGCCCATGAATATGAGACAGCATTTATATTGCCCAAATAAATTAAGTGCTGACCTTATGGCATAGTTGGAATTCGTGATACCAACTATGCCATTTGATGCTGTATAAAAGTGAGAGCCAACTGATTGAGATTGATAGAGTCAGAATTGTCGGTGTCAGTTGATTAACAATACAGATGAATGCAATGAGTAGATCTTTGCAAAAAATGAAGAGTTATGAATGGTGTTAAAACAGGAAGTAGTCTTTAAGTGTAGATGTGACAACTAAAGAGGTTCGTAGTCTACATTAGTATGTATCATGAGACGAGATGATATATAAACTGAATTGTCAACTTCCAGTAGGCACATACGTAAGAGCGACAACAGATTTGATTTGCAGTATCTGGTGTTTATGAGCCCCTAATTGAAATAAGCCAAAAGGAAAATAATTTTAATAAATATTTGTAATCAGAATTGTCTAGCACTTTTTGAATTTGAAGTTAAATTTCAATGCGAGGAATAGATATGGAAGGGATTGAAATTGAGCAAGCTTCTCTGGTTATTGATTAAGTATAAATCATTGTGAAATGCAAAATATCATGAAACAACGTTTACTCTGTCTTTTTGCGCGATTGAATGCGATTTTGTTTTTTGTTGTCTTTTTTAATTTGGTGGCATTTGGGCAGTTTTGCCTGGACGGGAACTATTGTCCTAATCCTTCGGTAGATGCTTCGGGTACCGGAAACGGATGTTTTCCTGGGATTGATGATGAATATGGGGATGCTGAAACAGTCATTCTGTCTCAAGGTTTATCTACGTGCCATGTCAATCAGGTGTGGGGGAAGCTTGCTCTGGATTCCGCAGGTGATTATAACATATATTTTGCCATACACCATGGTAACAGTGGACAATCGTCATTTCGTACCTATGTAAACACGGATTGTGATAGCTTGACTGGCCAGCTATTCGCACCGGGAAACTTTGGTGATGTCTGTCCACCAGTAGGCCCGGGCGACACGTGTATAGCAACTGGAGGAGCAGACTACATGATTGAATTTAATACGGCGGGAGCCAACACGGTTACCTGGTTTATTTGGGATACTACTACGCAAGACATGATCGTTGACCCTTCGTTTGGTTCTGGGTCTGGAATCCTGACTGGCGCCATTGGAGGATGTGCTGGTAGTGATGGTGAGTTCGTCGAGATTGAAATCCCATTGATCAGTACGTTTGACCCTTGTACTCCGGATGGTTGTGGAAATATCGAAATAACAACCATAGTGTCAAATGCGGGTGGAAGCTCGAATTCCAACTTTTGCGAAGGTGTTGGACTGAAACTTGATATTCCGATTAATGATCCACCTATTGCTATTATTGCTCCATTACCGCCTTGTACATATTCAGACGCGGCGGTGTGCCTGGATGGCGGCCCTTCCATTGACATCAATGGTGACACATTGACTTATGAATGGGATTTAGATTATGATGGGATGATCTTTAATACGGATACTGTTGGAGAGGTCATTTGCTTAGTATTGGCACCCGACACTTATACGGTTGCACTGAGGGTGACTGATATTTTCAATTGTTCGGATACTACAAATGATGCTAGTTCTTTGACATTTGAAATTTTTGATTCCAGTAATAAAGTTACTTGTGCTGTATCAAACACCCAAGATGTTATTTGCTCAGGAGATTTGAATGGTTCATTTGACTTGACTATTACCGGAGGATTTCCAGGCTATAATTATTATGTCACTAATACAGTAGGTGATACAATCGCTTCAGGAATAGATGTTGACGGAAGTCTGACTGCTGTAGTAGGTCTTGATACAGACACGTATACCGTATTCGTCAATGATACGAATCTCTGTCTCGACACTTGCATGGTTACCATTTTCGGACCTACTCCTGTCGTTTGTACAATAAATGGAAGCACGAATGAAACGTGTAATGACACGAATGATGGAACAATCAGCATCAGTGGCAGTGGAGGTACAGGGCCGTACATCTACGACGCAGGAGGTGGATTGACAAATAACGACGGACAATTTACTGGCTTGACTTCGAATACGTACAGCATTACGATCACTGATGCCATTGGTTGTTTGACCACATGTGGCGACGTATTTGTATCGCAACCTGATCCACTTTCTTGTACAGTAAATGGAAGTACAAATGAATCATGTTTTGAGATTGGTGACGGCACGATTGACGTCAGTGCAAGTGGAGGAACAAGCCCATATATATATGATATAGGAGGAGGTGTGACGAATACGGATGGACAATTTAGTGGATTATCCGCAAGTATGTATAGTATTACGATTACAGATGCAAATGGATGCAATTAAATCTGTGATCTTGGTTTAAATGAAACATTATTTTAAATCAAACAAAAATTTTGGACTAGAAAGGATGATCAGTAATTGAGAATATGAGATAGTGAAAATAAAATTCCAGGATTGATATTCATTGATAGTTGCTGATTGTTCTTAAAAAATAAATCATTGTGAAATGTAAAATGTCATGATTAAAAAATTACTATTTATTTCTGTTGTCTCATTAATTTTCGTGCATTTCGGGTGGAGTCAGCAGGATACGATGACCCTAAGCATAGTTGAGGTGACAGGACCGGGAAATGGTTGTGGAGATACTACAGACTGTGACAATAATCAGATATGCTTTAATTTAATAGGCGTCCCATCCTCCGGAATACTCGGCTATCAAGTTGCTAATTATGACATTTGGTTATCTACGACTGGTGGATCCGCCATTCCAGAGACACTTCCCATTATTTCAGAAACCAGCTGTATTGCCTTTAACACGACTGACCTAATTGGGAATCCTGGAAATATTCGAGTTGGAGCAAATGATGTTGGAGGCGATCCAATAGATTTTGTCTCCGGTGATAATATCATTCATAATTTTTGTATTAGCTACAATGATTTGGCGGAATTACAAGCCGTATTGACTGGTGCTTCTCCAGGACTTCCGGGAGGGAGCGCTATGTCAGCTAGCATCGCGGGTGATCCAATGACGACGATAGATGTGTTTTTAACTGAGGCCGTGCTCACATTAAGCAGTAGCACTGTTTCATGTATTCTTCCTCCTGATACGATACCAATTATTGTACCTGCTGATAGCACAACAACAGTGTGTGTTGATACAACAGAATTACCTGGTAACTTGACCAGTATTTCAAGTTGTGGAGGACCTAATAGTGGATCTCTTAGCAATGCAGATCCTGTCAACGGTTGCATAGATTATACGGCTCCTAATGCGCCAGGGACTACAGACGACTTTTGCTTGATTGTTTGTGATGATGGCGGATTTTGTGACACCACCATTGTTATTGTGACAGTTCCCTTACCGCCGGCGACAGCCTGCGCAATAGTCTTTATAACATCTCCTGACCCTTTGTCTTGCGACATCAATGGGAGTACCGATGAAACTTGTAACATCTTGGATGATGGCACAATTGATGTGAGTGCAACAGGTGGAACCATTCCTTATACGTATGATATTGGAGGCGGGGTGACAAACAATGACGGACAATTCAGTGGACTGGCAGCGAATACGTACAGTGTGACGATTACGGACGTCAATGGTTGTACCACGACTTGTGATGACGTTATTATAGGAGAACCTGCAGCAATAGTATGCAGTCTCAATGGATTCGTAAATGTGACGTGTAATGGATTCGCAGACGGTAGTATTGATATGAGTGCTAGCGGTGGATCTAGTCCATATGTATTCGATATCGGGGGTGGGGTAACAAACAATGACGGACAGTTTAGTGGTCTTATGTCTAATACCTACAACATTACAGTAACGGATGGAAATGGCTGTATGATAAATTGTGCTTCTGTATTAATTACAGAACCAGCCGCCTTGTCATGTACGGTAAATGGAGCTACAGATGAGACGTGTAGTGCTTTGGATAATGGAACGATTGACGTAAATGCAAGCGGCGGAACCGCACCGTATGTCTATGATATTGGAGGTGGAATTACTAATACAGATGGACAATTTAGTGACCTTCCAGCGGGCTCATATAGTATTACAATTACTGATGCAAATGGCTGTAATTAATATAAATGGTCAGTAAAAAGTCACATAATTTGGAAATTAATATTGAAAAGAGAGAAGATAAATAATAAAATAATTCCATATGTAATTAAATTATTTTGACAAGGATAATTAATTGTCATTGTCAATAATAAATATGGAAAATAAATGATCTACAACTTAATTCTTTGATGACACGCAAAATTAAGATTGGATGATTTTGAAATGTAAAATATCATGATTAAAAAACTACTAATTTTTGCTTTTATCTCTATCCTCATTGTTCCTTTAGGATGGGGACAGCAAGATACAATGACATTGAGCATTGTTGAGGCTACAGGATCTGGTAGCTGTGGGGATTCTACAGATTGTAGCAGTAATCAAATATGCTTCAATCTAATAGGAGTCCCATCATCTGGAATCATAGGTTATCAAGTTGCTAATTATGACATCTGGCTGTCTACCACTGGAGGACAAGCTATTGGGGCAACATTACCTATTATTTCAGAAACTAGTTGTATTGCATTTAATACAACTGATTTAGTTGGAAATGCTGGGAATATAAGAGTAGGAGCCAATGATGTTGGAGGCAATCCAATTGACTTTGTATCAGGTGATAATATTATTCATAATTTTTGCATTAGCTATAACAATTTAGCTGAACTACAAGCAGTATTAACAGGTGCATCACCAGGACTTCCTGGTGGCAGTGCTATGTCCGCTAGTATAGCTGGTGACCCAATGACCACCCTCGATGTCTTTTTGACTGAAGCGACATTGGTTTTAAGTAGTAATACCATTTCATGTATTCTAACACCAGATACAATCTCAATAGTGGTTCCTGCAGATAGCACATTTACTGTGTGTGTGGATACAACAGAATTACCAGGAAACTTAAATAGTATAGCCAGTTGTGGTGATCCTTCGAATGGAGGCTCATTGAGTAATCCAAATTCAGTTGATGGTTGTATAGATTACACAGCTCCAAATACACCTGGAACAACTGATGCTTTTTGTATCGTTTTTTGTGACGATGGAGGTAGTTGTGACACTACTGTTGTGAATGTGATGGTACCTCTTGCACCAACAACCTGTACCGTTGTGATAATAAATGAACCAGACCCTGTTTCATGTACACTGAGTGATTTTACAAATGTTACCTGCAACGGACTAGATGACGGTACAATTAGTGTTGTTGCAGCTGGTGGTTCAGCCCCTTATGACTATGACAATGGTACTTCAACGAATACCGACGGCTCCTTCACAGGCCTGGCAACAGGTACTTACAGCATCACTATAACAGATGCGAACGGTTGTACGACAACCTGTGATGATGTGATTATCACTGAGCCTTCTGCTGTGACATGCATGATCAATTCGAGTTCAGATGTGAGCTGTAATGGATTTGCAGATGGCTCAATCAGCGTTAGTGCCGGTGGAGGTACAGGCCCCTATGTGTATGATGATGGAACGACGACAAATATAAATGGTTCCTTCACAGGATTAGCAGCGGGCACTTACAGTATCACCATAATAGATGCCAACAGCTGTACGACAACATGTCCCAATATATTAATCGAAGAACCTACAGCGGTGACCTGTACAATCAATTCAAGTTCAGATATTAGTTGCAATGGATTAGATGATGGTTCTATCAGTGCGAGCGCCGGTGGTGGCATTGGACCATATGTATATAATATTGGTGGAGGTGTCACGAATGCAGATGGCCAGTTTTCTGGACTGTCGGCAAACACGTACAATATTACTATAACGGATGCGAACGGATGTACTGCAACCTGTGGTGACGTGATTATTTTGGAGCCTGGAGCGCTTTCATGCATAATTGATGGCACCGCTAATGAGACTTGTAGAGAATTTGATGATGGTACGATAGATGTTAGCGCAGTTGGTGGAACAGCCCCATATGTGTATGACATAGGAGGTGGTGTCACAAATACTGATGGAAGCTTCAGCGGTCTGGAAGCTGGCACTTATAATATTACAATTACTGACGCCAATGGATGTCAATAAACTTGGCGTAAATGTTTGTCGCACTTTTAGTGGACATACATAGAATGAAAACTATATCGATTTGAAAAATAGAACAATTTCCATAATAAAAAATGCGCTCATCGCCCAAGTGATCTAATAACTGAGGTGATGAAATCATCAATTACCTAATGGAAAATTGAGGGTTCGAAAATCGAAAATGAATTAAGACAAGATGATTTTGAAATGCGAAATATCATGATTAAAAAACTACTAATTTTTGCCTTTATCTCGATAATTATTGTGCCATTAGCACGGGGACAGCAAGATACAATGACATTGAGCATTGTTGAGGCTACAGGATCTGGTAGCTGTGGGGATTCTACAGATTGTAGCAGCAATCAAATATGCTTCAATCTAATAGGAGTTCCATCATCTGGCATCATAGGTTATCAAGTTGCTAATTATGACATCTGGCTGTCTACCACTGGAGGACAAGCTATCGGGGCAACATTGCCTATTATTTCAGAAACTAGTTGTATTGCATTTAATACGACTGACTTAGTTGGGAATGCTGGGAATATAAGAGTAGGCGCCAATGATGTTGGAGGCAATCCAACTGACTTTGTATCAGGTGATAATATTATTCATAATTTTTGCATTAGTTATAACAATTTAGCTGAACTACAAGCAGTATTAACAGGTGCATCACCAGGTCTTCCTGGTGGTAGTGCTATGTCTGCAAGTATAGCTGGTGACCCAATGACCACCCTCGATGTCTTCTTAACTGAAGCGACATTGGTTTTAAGTAGTAATACAGTTTCATGTATCCTAACACCGGACACAATCTCAATAGTGGTTCCTGCGGATAGCACATTTACTGTGTGTGTGGATACAACAGAGCTGCCGGGAAACTTAAATAGTATAGCCAGTTGTGGTGATCCAAATAATGGTGGTACTTTAAGTAATCCAAATTCAACAGATGGTTGCATAGACTATATGGCTCCAAGTACACCTGGAACGACCGATGCTTTTTGTATTGTTTTCTGTGACGATGGAGGTAGTTGTGACACGACAATAGTAATCGTGACTGTTCCAGTTCTTCCCACAACTTGTCCAGCCATTGTCATTACACAACCGGATCCTTGGATATGTACAATTACTCCAGGAACAGATGTAAGCTGTAATGGATTTGCAGATGGCTCCTTTAGTGTTAGCGCCAGTGGCGCCACCAGCCCATATGTGTATGATGATGGAAGTACGACAAATACGGATGGCTCCTTCACTGGATTAGCGGCAGGCACCTACAGCATCACGATAACGGATGCGAACGGCTGTACGACGACATGTGATGATGTGATCATTGGAGAACCAGATGCATTAACGTGTACAATTACGCCGGGAACAGAAGTAAGCTGTAATGGATTTGCAGATGGCTCCTTTAGTGTAAGTGCAGTTGGTGGAACAAGTCCATATGTGTATGATGATGGAAGTACGACAAATACAGATGGTTCATTCACAGGCTTAGATGGAGGAACCTATAGTGTTACGATAACAGATGCGAACGGCTGTACGACGACGTGTGATGATGTGATCATTACAGAGCCTGCGGCATTGACATGTACGATTACGCCGGGAACAGATGTAAGCTGTAATGGATTTGCAGATGGCTCCTTTAGTGTAAGTGCAGTTGGCGGTACGAGTCCATATGTGTACGATGACGGGGCGACGACAAATACGGACGGCTCCTTCACTGGATTAGCGGCAGGCAGTTACAGCATCACGATTACGGATGCGAATGGCTGTACGACGACTTGTTCAGATGTGTTGATTACGCAACCTGATGCATTAACATGTACAATAGACGGAAGTACGAATGAGACATGTAATGAATTTGACGATGGAACGATTAGTGTAAGTGCAGTTGGCGGTACGAGTCCATATGTGTACGATGACGGGGCGACGACAAATACGGACGGCTCCTTCACTGGATTAGCGGCAGGCAGTTACAGCATCACAATTACGGATGCGAATGGCTGTACGACGACTTGTTCAGATGTGTTGATTACCCAGCCTGATGCATTGACATGTACAATAGACGGAAGTACGAATGAGACATGTAATGAATTTGACGATGGAACGATTAATGTAAGTGCAGTTGGCGGTACGAGTCCATATGTGTATGATGATGGAAGTACGACAAATACGGACGGCTCCTTCACTGGATTAGCGGCCGGCAGTTACAGCATCACAATTACGGATGCGAATGGCTGTACGACGACATGTGATGATGTGTTGATTACGCAACCTGATGCATTGACATGTACAATAGACGGAAGTACGAATGAGACATGTAATGAATTTGACGATGGAACGATTAGTGTAAGTGCAGTTGGCGGTACGAGTCCATATGTGTATGACGATGGAAGTACGACAAATACGGACGGCTCCTTCACTGGATTAGCGGCGGGCAGTTACAGCATTACAATTACGGATGCGAATGGCTGTACGACGACATGTGATGATGTGTTGATTACCCAGCCTGATGCATTGACATGTACAATAGACGGAAGTACGAATGAGACATGTAATGAATTTGACGATGGAACGATTAATGTAAGTGCAGTTGGCGGTACGAGTCCATATGTGTATGATGATGGAAGTACGACAAATACGGACGGCTCCTTCACCGGATTAGCGGCGGGCAGTTACAGCATCACAATTACGGATGCGAATGGCTGTACAACGACATGTGATGATGTGTTGATTACGCAACCTGATGCATTAACATGTACAATAGACGGAAGTACGAATGAGACATGTAATGAATTTGACGATGGAACGATTAATGTAAGTGCAGTTGGCGGTACGAGTCCATATGTGTATGATGATGGAAGTACGACGAATACAGACGGCTCCTTCACTGGATTAGCGGCGGGCAGTTACAGCATTACAATTACGGATGCGAATGGCTGTACGACGACTTGTTCAGATGTATTGATTACCCAGCCTGATGCATTGACATGTACAATAGACGGAAGTACGAATGAGACATGTAATGAATTTGACGATGGAACGATTAATGTAAGTGCAGTTGGCGGTACGAGTCCATATGTGTATGACGATGGAAGTACGACAAATACGGACGGCTCCTTCACTGGATTAGCGGCCGGCAGTTACAGCATTACAATTACGGATGCGAATGGCTGTACGACGACATGTGATGATGTGTTGATTACGCAACCTGATGCATTGACATGTACAATAGACGGAAGTACGAATGAGACATGTAATGAATTTGACGATGGAACGATTAATGTAAGTGCAGTTGGCGGAACGAGTCCATATGTCTATGATGATGGAAGTACGACAAATACGGACGGCTCCTTCACTGGATTAGCGGCGGGCAGTTACAGCATCACAATTACGGATGCGAATGGCTGTACGACGACATGTGATGATGTGTTGATTATGCAACCTGATGCATTGACATGTACAATAGACGGAAGTACGAATGAGACATGTAATGAATTTGACGATGGAACGATTAGTGTAAGTGCAGTTGGCGGTACGAGTCCATATGTGTATGATGATGGAACGACAACAAATACAGACGGATCATTTACAGGCCTGGCGGCAGGTAGTTACAGTATTACAATTACGGATGCGAATGGCTGTACGACGACATGTGATGATGTGTTGATTACCCAGCCTGATGCATTGACATGTACAATAGACGGAAGTACGAATGAGACATGTAATGAATTTGACGATGGAACGATTAATGTGAGTGCAGTTGGCGGTACGAGTCCATATGTGTATGACGATGGAAGTACGACAAATACGGACGGCTCCTTCACTGGATTAGCGGCGGGCAGTTACAGCATCACAATTACGGATGCGAATGGCTGTACGACGACATGTGATGATGTGTTGATTACCCAGCCTGATGCATTGACATGTACAATAGACGGAAGTACGAATGAGACATGTAATGAATTTGACGATGGAACGATTAGTGTAAGTGCAGTTGGCGGTACGAGTCCATATGTCTATGACGATGGAAGTACGACAAATACGGACGGCTCCTTCACTGGATTAGCGGCCGGCAGTTACAGCATCACAATTACGGATGCGAATGGCTGTACGACGACATGTGATGATGTGTTGATTACGCAACCTGATGCATTGACATGTACAATAGACGGAAGTACGAATGAGACATGTAATGAATTTGACGATGGAACGATTAGTGTAAGTGCAGTTGGCGGTACGAGTCCATATGTGTATGACGATGGAAGTACGACAAATACAGACGGATCATTCACTGGATTAGCGGCCGGCAGTTACAGCATCACGATTACGGATGCGAATGGCTGTACGACGACATGTGATGATGTGTTGATTACGCAACCTGATGCATTAACATGTACAATAGACGGAAGTACGAATGAGACATGTAATGAATTTGACGATGGAACGATTAGTGTAAGTGCAGTTGGCGGTACGAGTCCATATGTGTATGATGATGGAAGTACGACAAATACGGACGGCTCCTTCACCGGATTAGCGGCAGGCAGTTACAGCATCACGATTACGGATGCGAATGGCTGTACAACGACATGTGATGATGTGTTGATTACGCAACCTGATGCATTGACATGTACAATAGACGGAAGTACGAATGAGACATGTAATGAATTTGACGATGGAACGATTAATGTGAGTGCAGTTGGCGGTACGAGTCCATATGTGTATGATGATGGAAGTACGACAAATACGGACGGCTCCTTCACCGGATTAGCGGCAGGCAGTTACAGCATCACGATTACGGATGCGAATGGCTGTACGACGACATGTGATGATGTGTTGATTACGCAACCTGATGCATTGACATGTACAATAGACGGAAGTACGAATGAGACATGTAATGAATTTGACGATGGAACGATTAATGTAAGTGCAGTTGGCGGTACGAGTCCATATGTGTATGACGATGGAAGTACGACGAATACAGACGGCTCCTTCACTGGATTAGCGGCCGGCAGTTACAGCATTACAATTACGGATGCGAATGGCTGTACGACGACATGTGATGATGTGTTGATTACGCAGCCTGATGCATTGACATGTACAATAGACGGAAGTACGAATGAGACATGTAATGAATTTGACGATGGAACGATTAGTGTGAGTGCAGTTGGCGGTACGAGTCCATATGTGTATGACGATGGAAGTACGACAAATACGGACGGCTCCTTCACTGGATTAGCGGCGGGCAGTTACAGCATCACAATTACGGATGCGAATGGCTGTACGACGACATGTGATGATGTGTTGATTATGCAACCTGATGCATTGACATGTACAATAGACGGAAGTACGAATGAGACATGTAATGAATTTGACGATGGAACGATTAGTGTAAGTGCAGTTGGCGGTACGAGTCCATATGTGTATGATGATGGAACGACAACAAATACAGACGGATCATTTACAGGCCTGGCGGCAGGTAGTTACAGTATTACAATTACGGATGCGAATGGCTGTACGACGACATGTGATGATGTGTTGATTACCCAGCCTGATGCATTGACATGTACAATAGACGGAAGTACGAATGAGACATGTAATGAATTTGACGATGGAACGATTAATGTGAGTGCAGTTGGCGGTACGAGTCCATATGTGTATGATGATGGAAGTACGACAAATACGGACGGCTCCTTCACTGGATTAGCGGCGGGCAGTTACAGCATCACGATTACGGAT
This sequence comes from Saprospiraceae bacterium, assembly GCA_965249735.1. GTDB lineage: Bacteria > Bacteroidota > Bacteroidia > Chitinophagales > Saprospiraceae > JANQSS01. The sequence goes on from CBDFMS010000025.1 coordinate 767,259, forward strand.
GCGAATGGCTGTACGACGACATGTGATGATGTGTTGATTACCCAGCCTGATGCATTGACATGTACAATAGACGGAAGTACGAATGAGACATGTAATGAATTTGACGATGGAACGATTAATGTGAGTGCAGTTGGCGGTACGAGTCCATATGTGTATGATGATGGAAGTACGACAAATACGGACGGCTCCTTCACTGGATTAGCGGCGGGCAGTTACAGCATCACAATTACGGATGCGAATGGCTGTACGACGACATGTGATGATGTGTTGATTACCCAGCCTGATGCATTGACATGTACAATAGACGGAAGTACGAATGAGACATGTAATGAATTTGACGATGGAACGATTAATGTAAGTGCAGTTGGCGGTACGAGTCCATATGTGTATGATGATGGAAGTACGACAAATACGGACGGCTCCTTCACTGGATTAGCGGCCGGCAGTTACAGCATCACAATTACGGATGCGAATGGCTGTACGACAACATGTGATGATGTGTTGATTACCCAGCCTGATGCATTGACATGTACAATAGACGGAAGTACGAATGAGACATGTAATGAATTTGACGATGGAACGATTAATGTGAGTGCAGTTGGCGGTACGAGTCCATATGTGTATGACGACGGAAGTACGACAAATACGGACGGCTCCTTCACCGGATTAGCGGCGGGCAGTTACAGCATCACGATTACGGATGCGAATGGCTGTACGACGACATGTGATGATGTGTTGATTACGCAACCTGATGCATTGGCATGTACAATAGACGGAAGTACGAATGAGACATGTAATGAATTTGACGATGGAACGATTAATGTAAGTGCAGTTGGCGGTACGAGTCCATATGTGTATGATGATGGAAGTACGACGAATACAGACGGCTCCTTCACCGGATTAGCGGCCGGCAGTTACAGCATTACAATTACGGATGCGAATGGCTGTACGACGACTTGTTCAGATGTATTGATTACCCAGCCTGATGCATTGACATGTACAATAGACGGAAGTACGAATGAGACATGTAATGAATTTGACGATGGAACGATTAGTGTAAGTGCAGTTGGCGGTACGAGTCCATATGTGTATGACGATGGAAGTACGACAAATACGGACGGCTCCTTCACTGGATTAGCGGCAGGCAGTTACAGCATTACAATTACGGATGCGAATGGCTGTACGACGACATGTGATGATGTGTTGATTACGCAGCCTGATGCATTGACATGTACAATAGACGGAAGTACGAATGAGACATGTAATGAATTTGACGATGGAACGATTAATGTAAGTGCAGTTGGCGGTACGAGTCCATATGTGTATGATGATGGAAGTACGACAAATACGGACGGCTCCTTCACTGGATTAGCGGCGGGCAGTTACAGCATCACAATTACGGATGCGAATGGTTGTACGACGACATGTGATGATGTGTTGATTACCCAGCCTGATGCATTGACATGTACAATAGACGGAAGTACGAATGAGACATGTAATGAATTTGACGATGGAACGATTAATGTAAGTGCAGTTGGCGGTACGAGTCCATATGTCTATGACGATGGAAGTACGACAAATACGGACGGCTCCTTCACTGGATTAGCGGCCGGCAGTTACAGCATCACGATTACGGATGCGAATGGCTGTACGACGACATGTGATGATGTGTTGATTACCCAACCTGATGCATTGACATGTACAATAGACGGAAGTACGAATGAGACATGTAATGAATTTGACGATGGAACGATTAATGTAGGTGCAGTTGGCGGTACGAGTCCATATGTGTATGACGATGGAAGCACGACGAATACGGACGGCTCCTTCACTGGATTAGCGGCCGGCAGTTACAGCATTACAATTACGGATGCGAATGGCTGTACGACGACATGTGATGATGTGTTGATTACCCAACCTGATGCATTGACATGTACAATAGACGGAAGTACGAATGAGACATGTAATGAATTTGACGATGGAACGATTAATGTGAGTGCAGTTGGCGGTACGAGTCCATATGTGTATGACGACGGAAGTACGACGAATACAGACGGCTCCTTCACTGGATTAGCGGCCGGCAGTTACAGCATCACGATTACGGATGCGAATGGCTGTACGACGACATGTGATGATGTGTTGATTACCCAGCCTGATGCATTGACATGTACAATAGACGGAAGTACGAATGAGACATGTAATGAATTTGACGATGGAACGATTAATGTAAGTGCAGTTGGCGGTACGAGTCCATATGTGTATGACGATGGAAGTACGACAAATACGGATGGCTCCTTCACTGGATTAGCGGCCGGCAGTTACAGCATTACGATTACGGATGCGAATGGTTGTACGACGACATGTGATGATGTGTTGATTACGCAACCTGATGCATTGACATGTACAATAGACGGAAGTACGAATGAGACATGTAATGAATTTGACGATGGAACGATTAGTGTGAGTGCCGTTGGCGGTACGAGTCCATATGTGTATGACGATGGAAGTACGACAAATACGGATGGCTCCTTCACTGGATTAGCGGCCGGCAGTTACAGCATCACGATTACGGATGCAAATGGCTGTACGACGACATGTGATGATGTGTTGATTACGCAACCTGATGCATTGACATGTACAATAGACGGAAGTACGAATGAGACATGTAATGAATTTGACGATGGAACGATTAATGTGAGTGCAGTTGGTGGAACAAGTCCATATGTGTATGACGATGGAAGTACGACAAATACGGATGGCTCCTTCACCGGATTAGCGGCCGGCAGTTACAGCATCACGATTACGGATGCGAATGGCTGTACGACGACATGTGATGATGTGCTGATTACGCAACCTGATGCATTGACATGTACAATAGACGGAAGTACGAATGAGACATGTAATGAATTTGATGATGGAACGATTAATGTAAGTGCCGTTGGCGGTACGAGTCCATATGTGTATGACGATGGAAGTACGACAAATACGGACGGCTCCTTCACTGGATTAGCGGCCGGCAGTTACAGCATTACGATTACGGATGCGAATGGCTGTACGACGACATGTGATGATGTGCTGATTACCCAGCCTGATGCATTGACATGTACAATAGACGGAAGTACGAATGAGACATGTAATGAATTTGACGATGGAACGATTAGTGTAAGTGCCGTTGGCGGTACGAGTCCATATGTGTATGACGATGGAAGTACGACAAATACGGACGGCTCCTTCACCGGATTAGCGGCCGGCAGTTACAGCATCACGATTACAGATGCGAATGGCTGTACGACGACATGTGATGATGTGTTGATTACCCAGCCTGGTGCATTAACATGTACAATAGACGGAAGTACGAATGAGACATGTAATGAATTTGACGATGGAACGATTAATGTAAGTGCCGTTGGCGGTACGAGTCCATATGTGTATGACGATGGAAGTACGACAAATACGGACGGCTCCTTCACTGGATTAGCGGCAGGCAGTTACAGCATTACGATTACAGATGCGAATGGCTGTACGACGACATGTGATGATGTGTTGATTACCCAGCCTGATGCATTAACATGTACAGTGATTGGAAGTTCGGGAGGATCTTGTAATGATCTCAGTAATGGAACGATTAATGTAATTGCAGTTGGCGGTACGAGTCCATATGTGTATGATGATGGAAGTACGACAAATACGGATGGTGCGTTTGCCGGCTTAACAGCAGGAACGTACAGCATCACGATCACGGATGCGAACGGCTGTACAACTACCTGTCCTGATATTGAAGTCGACGAACCTACACCATTGACATGTACAATAGACGGAAGTACGAATGAGACATGTAATGAATTTGACGATGGAACGATTAATGTAAGTGCAGGTGGCGGATCACCCCCATATGTGTATGATGACGGGACGACGACAAATACGGACGGCTCCTTCACTGGATTAGCGGCCGGCAGTTACAGCATTACAATTACGGATGCGAATGGCTGTACGACGACATGTGATGATGTGTTGATTACGCAACCTGATGCATTAACATGTACAATAGACGGAAGTACGAATGAGACATGTAATGAATTTGACGATGGAACGATTAATGTGAGTGCAGTTGGTGGAACAAGTCCATATGTGTATGACGATGGAAGTACGACAAATACGGACGGCTCCTTCACTGGATTAGCGGCAGGCAGTTACAGCATCACGATTACGGATGCGAATGGTTGTACGACGACATGTGATGATGTGTTGATTACGCAACCTGATGCATTGACATGTACAATAGACGGAAGTACGAATGAGACATGTAATGAATTTGACGATGGAACGATTAGTGTAAGTGCAGTTGGCGGTACGAGTCCATATGTGTATGACGATGGAAGTACGACAAATACGGACGGCTCCTTCACTGGATTAGCGGCAGGCAGTTACAGCATCACGATTACGGATGCGAATGGCTGTACGACGACATGTGATGATGTGTTGATTACCCAGCCTGATGCATTAACATGTACAATAGACGGAAGTACGAATGAGACATGTAATGAATTTGACGATGGAACGATTAGTGTAAGTGCCGTTGGCGGTACGAGTCCATATGTGTATGACGATGGAAGTACGACAAATACGGACGGCTCCTTCACTGGATTAGCGGCCGGCAGTTACAGCATTACAATTACGGATGCGAATGGCTGTACGACGACATGTGATGATGTGTTGATTACGCAACCTGATGCATTGACATGTACAATAGACGGAAGTACGAATGAGACATGTAATGAATTTGACGATGGAACGATTAATGTAAGTGCAGTTGGCGGAACGAGTCCATATGTCTATGATGATGGAAGTACGACAAATACGGACGGCTCCTTCACTGGATTAGCGGCGGGCAGTTACAGCATCACGATTACGGATGCAAATGGCTGTACGACGACATGTGATGATGTGTTGATTACGCAACCTGATGCATTGACATGTACAATAGACGGAAGTACGAATGAGACATGTAATGAATTTGACGATGGAACGATTAATGTAAGTGCAGTAGGTGGAACAAGCCCATATGTGTATGATGATGGAAGTACGACAAATACGGATGGCTCCTTCACCGGATTAGCGGCCGGCAGTTACAGCATTACGATTACGGATGCGAATGGTTGTACGACGACATGTGATGATGTGTTGATTACGCAACCTGATGCATTGACATGTACAATAGACGGAAGTACGAATGAGACATGTAATGAATTTGATGATGGAACGATTAATGTAAGTGCCGTTGGTGGTACGAGTCCATATGTGTATGACGATGGAAGTACGACGAATACAGACGGCTCCTTCACTGGATTAGCGGCCGGCAGTTACAGCATCACGATTACGGATGCAAATGGCTGTACGACGACATGTGATGATGTGTTGATTACCCAACCTGATGCATTAACATGTACAATAGACGGAAGTACGAATGAGACATGTAATGAATTTGACGATGGAACGATTAGTGTAAGTGCCGTTGGCGGTACGAGTCCATATGTGTATGATGATGGAAGTACGACAAATACGGACGGCTCCTTCACTGGATTAGCGGCGGGCAGTTACAGCATCACGATTACGGATGCGAATGGCTGTACGACGACATGTGATGATGTGTTGATTACCCAACCTGATGCATTGACATGTACAATAGACGGAAGTACGAATGAGACATGTAATGAATTTGACGATGGAACGATTAATGTGAGTGCCGTTGGCGGTACGGGTCCATATGTGTATGACGATGGAAGTACGACAAATACGGACGGATCATTTACAGGATTAGCGGCCGGCAGTTACAGCATTACGATTACGGATGCGAATGGTTGTACGACGACATGTGATGATGTGTTGATTACCCAGCCTGATGCATTGACATGTACAGTAATTGGAAGTTCGGGAGGATCTTGTAATGATCTCAGTAATGGAACGATTAATGTGAGTGCCGTTGGTGGAACAAGTCCATATGTCTATGACGATGGAAGTACGACAAATACGGATGGTGCGTTTACCGGCTTAACAGCAGGAACGTACAGCATCACGATCACGGATGCGAACGGTTGTACAACAACATGTCCTGATATTGAAGTCGACGAACCTACACCATTGACATGTACAATAGACGGAAGTACGAATGAGACATGTAATGAATTTGACGATGGAACGATTAATGTAAGTGCAGTTGGCGGATCACCCCCATATGTGTATGATGACGGGACGACGACAAATACGGACGGCTCCTTCACTGGATTAGCGGCCGGCAGTTACAGCATCACGATTACGGATGCAAATGGCTGTACGACGACATGTGATGATGTGTTGATTACCCAACCTGATGCATTAACATGTACAATAGACGGAAGTACGAATGAGACATGTAATGAATTTGACGATGGAACGATTAATGTAAGTGCAGTTGGCGGATCACCCCCATATGTGTATGATGACGGGACGACGACAAATACGGACGGCTCCTTCACTGGATTAGCGGCGGGCAGTTACAGCATCACGATTACGGATGCGAATGGCTGTACGACGACATGTGATGATGTGTTGATTACCCAACCTGATGCATTGACATGTACAATAGACGGAAGTACGAATGAGACATGTAATGAATTTGACGATGGAACGATTAGTGTAAGTGCCGTTGGCGGTACGAGTCCATATGTGTATGACGATGGAAGTACGACAAATACGGACGGCTCCTTCACTGGATTAGCGGCCGGCAGTTACAGCATCACGATTACGGATGCGAATGGCTGTACGACGACATGTGATGATGTGTTGATTACTCAGCCTGATGCATTGACATGTACAATAGACGGAAGTACGAATGAGACATGTAATGAATTTGACGATGGAACGATTAATGTGAGTGCCGTTGGTGGAACAAGTCCATATGTGTATGACAATGGAAGTACAACGAATACCGACGGATCATTTACAGGATTAGCGGCTGGCAGTTACAGCATCACGATAACGGATGCGAATGGCTGTACGACGACGTGCGATGATGTGTTGATTGGCGAACCACAAGCAGTGACATGTACGATAACTGGAAGTGAAGATGTAAGCTGTAATGGCTATACAGATGGCACGATCAGTGTACTTGCCGGCGGTGGCACGGGACCATATGTCTATGACGATGGCAATACGACGAATACCGACGGATCATTTACAGGATTAGCGGCTGGCAGTTACAGCATTACGATAACGGATGCGAATGGCTGTACGACGACGTGCGATGATGTGTTAATCGGTGAACCACAAGCAGTGACATGTACGATAACTGGAAGTGAAGATGTAAGCTGTAATGGCTATACAGATGGCACGATCAGTGTACTTGCCGGCGGTGGAACGGGACCATATGTGTATGACGATGGCAATACGACGAATACAGACGGATCATTTACAGGCTTGGCGGCTGGCAGTTACAGCATTACGATAACGGATGCGAATGGCTGTACGACGACGTGCGATGATGTGTTGATTGGCGAACCACAAGCAGTGACATGTACGATAACTGGAAGTGAAGATGTAAGCTGTAATGGCTATACAGATGGCACGATCAGTGTACTTGCCGGCGGTGGCACGGGACCATATGTGTATGACGATGGCAATACGACGAATACAGACGGATCATTTACAGGATTAGCGGCTGGCACATACAGCATTACGATAACGGATGCGAATGGCTGTACGACGACGTGCGATGATGTGTTAATCGGTGAACCACAAGCAGTGACATGTACGATAACTGGAAGTGAAGATGTAAGCTGTAATGGCTATACAGATGGCACGATCAGTGTACTTGCCGGCGGTGGCACGGGACCATATGTGTATGACGATGGCAATACGACGAATACAGACGGATCATTTACAGGATTAGCGGCTGGCAGTTACAGCATCACGATAACGGATGCGAATGGCTGTACGACGACGTGCGATGATGTGTTGATTGGCGAACCACAAGCATTGACATGTACGATAACTGGAAGTGAAGATGTAAGCTGTAATGGCTATACAGATGGCACGATCAGTGTATTTGCCGGCGGTGGAACGGGACCATATGTGTATGACGATGGCAATACGACGAATACAGACGGATCATTTACAGGATTAGCGGCAGGCAGTTACAGCATTACGATAACGGATGCGAATGGCTGTACGACGACGTGCGATGATGTGTTAATCGGTGAACCACAAGCATTGACATGTACGATAACTGGAAGTGAAGATGTAAGCTGTAATGGCTATACAGATGGCACGATCAGTGTACTTGCCGGCGGTGGAACGGGACCATATGTGTATGACGATGGCAATACGACGAATACAGACGGATCATTTACAGGATTAGCGGCAGGCAGTTACAGCATTACGATAACGGATGCGAATGGCTGTACGACGACATGTGATGATGTGTTGATTGGCGAACCACAAGCAGTGACATGTACGATAACTGGAAGTGAAGATGTAAGCTGTAATGGCTATACAGATGGCACGATCAGTGTACTTGCCGGCGGTGGCACGGGACCATATGTGTATGACGATGGCAATACGACGAATACCGACGGATCATTTACAGGCTTGGCGGCTGGCAGTTACAGCATTACGATAACGGATGCGAATGGCTGTACGACGACGTGCGATGATGTGTTGATTGGTGAACCACAGGCGTTGACATGTACGATAACTGGAAGTGAAGATGTAAGCTGTAATGGCTATACAGATGGCACGATCAGTGTACTTGCCGGCGGTGGAACGGGACCATATGTGTATGACGATGGCAATACGACGAATACAGACGGATCATTTACAGGCTTGGCGGCTGGCAGTTACAGCATTACGATAACGGATGCGAATGGCTGTACGACGACGTGCGATGATGTGTTAATCGGTGAACCACAAGCAGTGACATGTACGATAACTGGAAGTGAAGATGTAAGCTGTAATGGCTATACAGATGGCACGATCAGTGTACTTGCCGGCGGTGGCACGGGACCATATGTGTATGACGATGGCAATACGACGAATACCGACGGATCATTTACAGGATTAGCGGCTGGCAGTTACAGCATCACGATAACGGATGCGAATGGCTGTACGACGACGTGCGATGATGTGTTGATTGGCGAACCACAAGCAGTGACATGTACGATAACTGGAAGTGAAGATGTAAGCTGTAATGGCTATACAGATGGCACGATCAGTGTATTTGCCGGCGGTGGCACGGGACCATATGTGTATGACGATGGCAATACGACGAATACCGACGGATCATTTACAGGATTAGCGGCTGGCAGTTACAGCATCACGATAACGGATGCGAATGGCTGTACGACGACGTGCGATGATGTGTTGATTGGCGAACCACAAGCAGTGACATGTACGATAACTGGAAGTGAAGATGTAAGCTGTAATGGCTATACAGATGGCACGATCAGTGTATTTGCCGGCGGTGGCACGGGACCATATGTGTATGACGATGGCAATACGACGAATACAGACGGATCATTTACAGGATTAGCGGCTGGCAGTTACAGCATTACGATAACGGATGCGAATGGCTGTACGACGACGTGCGATGATGTGTTAATCGGCGAACCACAAGCATTGACATGTACGATAACTGGAAGTGAAGATGTAAGCTGTAATGGCTATACAGATGGCACGATCAGTGTACTTGCCGGCGGTGGAACGGGACCATATGTGTATGACGATGGCAATACAACGAATACCGACGGATCATTTACAGGATTAGCGGCTGGCAGTTACAGCATCACGATAACGGATGCGAATGGCTGTACGACGACATGTGATGATGTGTTAATCGGCGAACCACAAGCAGTGACATGTACGATAACTGGAAGTGAAGATGTAAGCTGTAATGGCTATACAGATGGCACGATCAGTGTACTTGCTGGCGGTGGAACGGGACCATATGTGTATGACGATGGCAATACAACGAATACCGACGGATCATTTACAGGCTTGGCGGCAGGCAGTTACAGCATTACGATAACGGATGCGAATGGCTGTACGACGACGTGCGATGATGTGTTGATTGGCGAACCACAGGCGTTGACATGTACGATAACTGGAAGTGAAGATGTAAGCTGTAATGGCTATACAGATGGCACGATCAGTGTACTTGCCGGCGGTGGAACGGGACCATATGTGTATGACGATGGCAATACAACGAATACCGACGGATCATTTACAGGCTTGGCGGCAGGCAGTTACAGCATCACGATTACGGATGCGAATGGCTGTACGACGACGTGCGATGATGTGTTGATTGGCGAACCACAAGCAGTGACATGTACGATAACTGGAAGTGAAGATGTAAGCTGTAATGGCTATACAGATGGCACGATCAGTGTACTTGCCGGCGGTGGCACGGGACCATATGTGTATGACGATGGCAATACGACGAATACAGACGGCTCCTTCACTGGATTAGCGGCCGGCAGTTACAGCATCACGATAACGGATGCGAATGGCTGTACGACGACATGTGATGATGTGTTGATTACCCAACCTGATGCATTAACATGTACAATAGACGGAAGTACGAATGAGACATGTAATGAATTTGACGATGGAACGATTAATGTAAGTGCAGTTGGTGGTACGAGTCCATATGTGTATGACGATGGAAGTACGACAAATACGGACGGCTCCTTCACTGGATTAGCGGCCGGCAGTTACAGCATCACGATTACAGATGCAAATGGCTGTACGACGACATGTGATGATGTGTTGATTACTCAGCCTGATGCATTATCATGTACAATAGACGGAAGTACGAATGAGACATGTAATGAATTTGACGATGGAACGATTAATGTGAGTGCCGTTGGCGGTACGGGTCCATATGTGTATGACGATGGAAGTACGACAAATACGGACGGCTCCTTCACTGGATTAGCGGCCGGCAGTTACAGCATTACGATTACGGATGCGAATGGTTGTACGACGACATGTGATGATGTGTTGATTACCCAGCCTGATGCATTGACATGTACAGTAATTGGAAGTTCGGGAGGATCTTGTAATGATCTCAGTAATGGAACGATTAATGTAAGTGCCGTTGGCGGTACGAGTCCATATGTGTATGACGATGGAAGTACGACAAATACGGACGGCTCCTTCACTGGATTAGCGGCCGGCAGTTACAGCATCACGATTACGGATGCGAATGGCTGTACGACGACGTGCGATGATGTGTTAATCGGTGAACCACAAGCAGTGACATGTACGATAACTGGAAGTGAAGATGTAAGCTGTAATGGCTATACAGATGGCACGATCAGTGTACTTGCCGGCGGTGGCACGGGACCATATGTGTATGACGATGGCAATACGACGAATACCGACGGATCATTTACAGGATTAGCGGCTGGCAGTTACAGCATCACGATAACGGATGCGAATGGCTGTACGACGACGTGCGATGATGTGTTGATTGGCGAACCACAAGCAGTGACATGTACGATAACTGGAAGTGAAGATGTAAGCTGTAATGGCTATACAGATGGCACGATCAGTGTATTTGCCGGCGGTGGCACGGGACCATATGTGTATGACGATGGCAATACAACGAATACCGACGGATCATTTACAGGATTAGCGGCGGGCAGTTACAGCATTACGATAACGGATGCGAATGGCTGTACGACGACATGCGATGATGTGTTGATTGGCGAACCACAAGCAGTGACATGTACGATAACTGGAAGTGAAGATGTAAGCTGTAATGGCTATACAGATGGCACGATCAGTGTACTTGCCGGCGGTGGACCATATGTGTGACGATGGCAATGACGAATACCGACGGATCATTTACAGGCTTGGCGGCCGGTACATACAGCATCACGATAACGGATGCGAATGGCTGTACGACGACGTGCGATGGTGTGTTGATTGGCGAACCACAAGCAGTGACATGTACGATAACTGGAAGTGAAGATGTAAGCTGTAATGGCTATACAGATGGCACGATCAGTGTACTTGCCGGCGGTGGCACGGGACCATATGTGTCGATGGCAATACGACGAATACCGACGGATCATTTACAGGATTGCTGGCAGTTACAGCATCACGATAACGGATGCGAATGGCTGTACGACGACGTGCGATGATGTGTTGATTGGCGAACCACAAGCAGTGACATGTACGATAACTGGAAGTGAAGATGTAAGCTGTAATGGCTATACAGATGGCACGATCAGTGTATTTGCCGGCGGTGGCACGGGACCATATGTGTATGACGATGGCAATACGACGAATACAGACGGATCATTTACAGGATTAGCGGCTGGCAGTTACAGCATTACGATAACGGATGCGAATGGCTGTACGACGACGTGCGATGATGTGTTAATCGGTGAACCACAAGCATTGACATGTACGATAACTGGAAGTGAAGATGTAAGCTGTAATGGCTATACAGATGGCACGATCAGTGTACTTGCCGGCGGTGGAACGGGACCATATGTGTATGACGATGGCAATACAACGAATACCGACGGATCATTTACAGGATTAGCGGCGGGCAGTTACAGCATCACGATTACGGATGTGTACGACGACATGTGATGATGTGTTAATTGGCGAACCACAAGCAGTGACATGTACGATAACTGGAAGTGAAGATGTAAGCTGTAATGGCTATACAGATGGCACGATCAGTGTACTTGCCGGCGGTGGCACGGGACCATATGTGTATGACGATGGCAATACGACGAATACCGACGGATCATTTACAGGCTTGGCGGCAGGCAGTTACAGCATTACGATAACGGATGCGAATGGCTGTACGACGACGTGCGATGATGTGTTGATTGGCGAACCACAGGCGTTGACATGTACGATAACTGGAAGTGAAGATGTAAGCTGTAATGGCTATACAGATGCACGATCAGTGTACTTGCCGGCGGTGGAACGGGACCATATGTGTATGACGATGGCAATACGACGAATACAGACGGATCATTTACAGGCTTGGCGGCTGGCAGTTACAGCATTACGAGATGCGAATGGCTGTACGACGACGTGCGATGATGTGTTGATTGGCGAACCACAAGCAGTGACATGTACGATAACTGGAAGGAAGATGTAAGCTGTAATGGCTATACAGATGGCACGATCAGTGTACTTGCCGGCGGTGGCACGGGACCATATGTGTATGACGATGGCAATACGACGAATACAGACGGATCATTTACAGGATTAGCGGCTGGCACATACAGCATTACGATAACGGATGCGAATGGCTGTACGACGACGTGCGATGATGTGTTAATCGGTGAACCACAAGCAGTGACATGTACGATAACTGGAAGTGACGATGTAAGCTGTAATGGCTATACAGATGGCACGATCAGTGTACTTGCCGGCGGTGGCACGGGACCATATGTGTATGACGATGGCAATACGACGAATACCGACGGATCATTTACAGGATTAGCGGCTGGCAGTTACAGCATCACGATAACGGATGCGAATGGCTGTACGACGACCTGCGATGATGTGTTGTGGCGAACCACAAGCAGTGACATGTACGATCAATTCAAGTTCAGATGCAAGCTGTAATGGTTAGGATGGTACGATCAGTGTACTTGCGGGCGGTGGCACGGGACCATATGTGTATGACGATGGCAGTACGACGAATACAGACGGATCATTTACAGGCCTGGCGGCCGGTACATACAGCATCACGATAACGGATGCGAATGGCTGTACGACGACCTGCGATGATGTGATCATATGCCTGATGATGTACGATAACTGGAAGTGACGATGCAAGCTGTAATGGTTATGCAGATGGCACGATCAGTGTACTTGCCGGCGGAGGCACGGGACCATATGTGTATGACGATGGAAGTACGACGAATACCGACGGATCATTTACAGGCCTGGCGGCCGGTACATACAGCATCACGATAACGGATGCGAATGGCTGTACGACGACCTGCGATGATGTGATCATGGTGGAGCCTGATGCAGTGACCTGTACGATAACTGGAAGTGACGATGCAAGCTGTAATGGTTATGCAGATGGCGCGATCAGTGTAAGTGCGGGTGGCGGCACGGGACCATATGTGTATGACGATGGAAGTACGACGAATACAGACGGATCATTTACAGGCTTAGCGGCCGGAAGCTACAGCATCACAATAACGGATGCGAATGGCTGTACGACGACCTGCGATGATGTGTTAATTGGGGAACCACAAGCATTGACATGTACGATCAATTCAAGTTCAGATGCAAGCTGTAATGGTTATGCAGATGGCACGATCAGTGTACTTGCGGGCGGAGGCACGGGACCATATGTGCGATGATGGAAGTACGACGAATACCGACGGATCATTTACAGCCGGTACATACAGCATCACGATAACGGATGCGAATGGCTGTACGACGACCTGCGATGATGTGTCATAGGCGAGCCTGATGCAGTGACCTGTACGATAACTGGAAGTGACGATGCAAGCTGTAATGGTTATGCAGATGGCACGATCAGTGTACTTGCGGGCGGAGGCACGGGACCATATGTGTATGACGATGGAAGTACGACGAATACAGACGGATCATTTACAGGCCTGGCGGCCGGTACATACAACATCACGATAACGGATGCGAATGGCTGTACGACGACCTGCGATGATGTGTTAATTGGGGAACCACAATCATTGACATGCACGATCAATTCAAGTTCCGATGCAAGCTGTAATGGTTATGCAGATGGCACGATCAGTGTACTTGCCGGCGGAGGCACGGGACCATATGTGTATGACGATGGAAGTACGACGAATACCGACGGATCATTTACAGGCCTGGCGGCCGGTACATACAGCATCACGATAACAGATGCGAATGGCTGTACGACGACCTGCGATGATGTGATCATAGGTGAACCTGATGCAGTGACTTGTACGATAACTGGAAGTGACGATGCAAGCTGTAATGGTTATGCAGATGGCACGATCAGTGTACTTGCGGGCGGAGGCACGGGACCATATGTGTATGACGATGGAAGTACGACGAATACAGACGGATCATTTACAGGCCTGGCGGCCGGTACCTACAGCATCACGATAACGGATGCGAATGGCTGTACGACGACCTGCGATGATGTGATCATAGGTGAGCCTGATGCAGTGACCTGTACGATAACTGGAAGTGACGATGCAAGCTGTAATGGTTATGCAGATGGCACGATCAGTGTAAGTGCAGGTGGCGGAACGGGACCATATGTGTATGACGATGGAAGTACGACGAATACAGACGGATCATTTACAGGCTTAGCGGCCGGAAGCTACAGTATCACAATAACGGATGCGAATGGCTGTACGACGACCTGCGATGATGTGTTGATTGGTGAACCACAAGCATTGACATGTACGATCAATTCAAGTTCAGATGCAAGCTGTAATGGTTATGCAGATGGCACGATCAGTGTAAGTGCAGGTGGCGGAACGGGACCATATGTGTATGACGATGGAAGTACGACGAATACAGACGGATCATTTACAGGCTTAGCGGCCGGTACATACAGCATCACGATAACGGATGCGAATGGCTGTACGACGACATGTGATGATGTGTTGATTGGCGAACCACAAGCATTGACATGTACGATAACTGGAAGTGAAGATGTAAGCTGTAATGGCTATGCAGATGGCACGATCAGTGTAAGTGCAGGTGGTGGCACGAGCCCATATGTCTATGACGATGGCAATACAACAAATACGGACGGATCATTCATTGGCTTGGCGGCTGGCAGCTACAGCATCACGATTACGGATGCGAATGGTTGTACGACAACATGTGATGATGTGTTGATCGGTGAACCACAAGCATTGACATGTACGATAACAGGAAGTGAAGATGTAAGCTGTAATGGCTATGCAGATGGCACGATCAGTGTAAGTGCAGGTGGTGGCACGAGCCCATATGTCTATGACGATGGCAATACGACAAATACGGACGGATCATTTACAGGCTTGGCGGCCGGTACATACAGCATCACGATAACGGATGCGAATGGCTGTACGACGACATGTGATGATGTGTTGATCGGTGAACCACAAGCATTGACATGTACGATAACAGGAAGTGAAGATGTAAGCTGTAATGGCTATGCAGATGGCACGATCAGTGTAAGTGCAGGTGGTGGCACGAGCCCATATGTCTATGACGATGGCAATACAACAAATACGGACGGATCATTTACAGGCTTGGCGGCAGGCAGCTACAGCATCACGATAACGGATGCGAATGGCTGTACGACGAGGTGCGATGATGTATTAATCGGTGAACCACAAGCATTGACATGCACGATAACAGGAAGTGAGGATGTAAGCTGTAATGGCTATGCAGATGGCACGATCAGTGTAAGTGCAGGTGGTGGCACGAGCCCATATGTCTATGACGATGGCAATACGACAAATACGGACGGATCATTTACAGGCTTGGCGGCCGGTACATACAGCATCACGATAACGGATGCGAATGGCTGTACGACGACATGTGATGATGTGTTGATCGGCGAACCACAAGCATTGACATGTACGATAACTGGAAGTGAAGATGTAAGCTGTAATGGCTATGCAGATGGCTCGATCAGTGTAAGTGCAGGTGGTGGCACGAGCCCATATGTCTATGACGATGGCAATACAACAAATACGGACGGATCATTTACAGGCTTGGCGGCCGGTACATACAGCATCACAATTACGGATGCGAATGGCTGTACGACGACGTGTGATGATGTGTTAATTGGCGAACCACAAGCATTGACATGCACGATAACTGGAAGTGAAGATGTAAGCTGTAATGGCTATGCAGATGGCTCAATCAGTGTAAGTGCTGGCGGCGGAACTGGACCATATGTCTATGACGATGGCAGTACAACAAATACGGACGGATCATTCATTGGCTTGGCGGCAGGCAGCTACAGCATCACGATTACGGATGCGAATGGTTGTACGACAACATGTGATGATGTGTTGATCGGTGAACCACAAGCATTGACATGTACGATAACAGGAAGTGAAGATGTAAGCTGTCATGGCTATGCAGATGGCACGATCAGTGTAAGTGCAGGTGGTGGCACGAGCCCATATGTCTATGACGATGGAAGTACGACAAATACGGACGGATCATTTACAGGATTAGCGGCCGGAAGCTACAGCATCACGATAACGGATGCGAATGGCTGTACGACGACCTGTGATGATGTGTTAATTGGGGAACCACAAGCATTGACATGTACGATCAATTCAAGTTCAGATGCAAGCTGTAATGGTTATGCAGATGGCACGATCAGTGTAAGTGCAGGTGGCGGAACGGGACCATATGTGTATGACGATGGAAGTACGACGAATACAGACGGATCATTTACAGGCTTAGCGGCCGGAAGCTACAGTATCACAATAACGGATGCGAATGGCTGTACGACGACCTGTGATGATGTGTTAATCGGTGAACCACAAGCATTGACATGTACGATCAATTCAAGTTCAGATGCTAGCTGTAATGGTTATGCAGATGGCACGATCAGTGTAAGTGCAGGTGGCGGAACGGGACCATATGTGTATGACGATGGAAGTACGACGAATACAGACGGATCATTTACAGGCTTAGCGGCCGGAAGCTACAGCATCACAATAACGGATGCGAATGGCTGTACGACGACCTGTGATGATGTGTTAATTGGGGAACCACAAGCATTGACATGTACGATCAATTCAAGTTCAGATGCAAGCTGTAATGGTTATGCAGATGGCACGATCAGTGTAAGTGCAGGTGGCGGAACGGGACCATATGTGTATGACGATGGAAGTACGACGAATACAGACGGATCATTTACAGGCTTAGCGGCCGGAAGCTACAGCATCACAATAACGGATGCGAATGGCTGTACGACGACCTGTGATGATGTGTTAATTGGGGAACCACAAGCATTGACATGTACGATCAATTCAAGTTCAGATGCAAGCTGTAATGGTTATGCAGATGGCACGATCAGTGTAAGTGCAGGTGGCGGAACGGGACCATATGTGTATGACGATGGAAGTACGACGAATACAGACGGATCATTTACAGGCTTAGCGGCCGGAAGCTACAGCATCACAATAACGGATGCGAATGGCTGTACGACGACCTGTGATGATGTGTTAATTGGGGAACCACAAGCATTGACATGTACGATCAATTCAAGTTCAGATGCAAGCTGTAATGGTTATGCAGATGGCACGATCAGTGTAAGTGCAGGTGGCGGAACGGGACCATATGTGTATGACGATGGAAGTACGACGAATACAGACGGATCATTTACAGGCTTAGCGGCCGGAAGCTACAGTATCACAATAACGGATGCGAATGGCTGTACGACGACCTGTGATGATGTGTTAATCGGTGAACCACAAGCATTGACATGTACGATCAATTCAAGTTCAGATGCAAGCTGTAATGGTTATGCAGATGGCACGATCAGTGTAAGTGCAGGTGGCGGAACGGGACCATATGTGTATGACGATGGAAGTACGACAAATACAGACGGATCATTTATAGGATTAGCGGCCGGAAGCTACAGCATCACAATAACGGATGCGAATGGCTGTACGACGACCTGTGATGATGTGTTAATTGGTGAACCACAAGCATTGACATGCACGATCAATTCAAGTTCAGATGCAAGCTGTAATGGTTATGCAGATGGCACGATCAGTGTAAGTGCAGGTGGCGGAACGGGACCATATGTGTATGACGATGGAAGTACGACGAATACAGACGGATCATTTATAGGATTAGCGGCCGGAAGCTACAGCATCACAATAACGGATGCGAATGGCTGTACGACGACCTGTGATGATGTGTTAATTGGTGAACCACAAGCATTGACATGCACGATCAATTCAAGTTCAGATGCAAGCTGTAATGGTTATGCAGATGGCACGATCAGTGTAAGTGCAGGTGGCGGAACTGGACCATATGTGTATGACGATGGAAGTACGACGAATACAGACGGATCATTTACAGGCTTGGCGGCTGGAAGCTACAGCATCACGATAACGGATGCGAATGGCTGTACGACGACCTGTGATGATGTGTTGATTGGGGAACCACAATCATTGACATGTACGATCAATTCAAGTTCAGATGCAAGCTGTAATGGTTATGCAGATGGCACGATCAGTGTAAGTGCAGGTGGCGGAACGGGACCATATGTGTATGACGATGGAAGTACGACGAATACAGACGGATCATTTACAGGCTTAGCGGCCGGAAGCTACAGTATCACAATAACGGATGCGAATGGCTGTACGACGACCTGTGATGATGTGTTAATCGGTGAACCACAAGCATTGACATGTACGATCAATTCAAGTTCAGATGCAAGCTGTAATGGTTATGCAGATGGCACGATCAGTGTAAGTGCAGGTGGCGGAACGGGACCATATGTGTATGACGATGGAAGTACGACAAATACAGACGGATCATTTACAGGCTTAGCGGCCGGAAGCTACAGCATCACAATAACGGATGCGAATGGCTGTACGACGACCTGTGATGATGTGTTGATTGGTGAACCACAATCATTGACATGTACGATCAATTCAAGTTCAGATGCAAGCTGTAATGGTTATGCAGATGGCACGATCAGTGTAAGTGCAGGTGGCGGAACGGGACCATATGTGTATGACGATGGAAGTACGACGAATACAGACGGATCATTTACAGGCTTAGCGGCCGGAAGCTACAGCATCACAATAACGGATGCGAATGGCTGTACGACGACCTGTGATGATGTGTTGATTGGTGAACCACAATCATTGACATGCACGATCAATTCAAGTTCAGATGCAAGCTGTAATGGTTATGCAGATGGCGCGATCAGTGTAAGTGCAGGTGGCGGAACGGGACCATATGTGTATGACGATGGAAGTACGACGAATACAGACGGATCATTTACAGGCTTAGCGGCCGGAAGCTACAGCATCACAATAACGGATGCGAATGGCTGTACGACGACCTGTGATGATGTGTTAATTGGGGAACCACAAGCATTGACATGTACGATCAATTCAAGTTCAGATGCAAGCTGTAATGGTTATGCAGATGGCACGATCAGTGTAAGTGCAGGTGGCGGAACGGGACCATATGTGTATGACGATGGAAGTACGACGAATACAGACGGATCATTTACAGGCTTAGCGGCCGGAAGCTACAGCATCACGATAACGGATGCGAATGGCTGTACGACGACCTGTGATGATGTGTTAATTGGGGAACCACAATCATTGACATGTACGATCAATTCAAGTTCAGATGCAAGCTGTAATGGTTATGCAGATGGCACGATCAGTGTAAGTGCAGGTGGCGGAACGGGACCATATGTGTATGACGATGGAAGTACGACGAATACAGACGGATCATTTACAGGCTTAGCGGCCGGAAGCTACAGCATCACAATAACGGATGCGAATGGCTGTACGACGACCTGTGATGATGTGTTAATTGGGGAACCACAAGCATTGACATGTACGATCAATTCAAGTTCAGATGCAAGCTGTAATGGTTATGCAGATGGCACGATCAGTGTAAGTGCAGGTGGCGGAACGGGACCATATGTGTATGACGATGGAAGTACGACGAATACAGACGGATCATTTACAGGCTTAGCGGCCGGAAGCTACAGCATCACAATAACGGATGCGAATGGCTGTACGACGACCTGTGATGATGTGTTAATTGGGGAACCACAAGCATTGACATGTACGATCAATTCAAGTTCAGATGCAAGCTGTAATGGTTATGCAGATGGCACGATCAGTGTAAGTGCAGGTGGCGGAACGGGACCATATGTGTATGACGATGGCAATACGACAAATACGGACGGATCATTTACAGGCTTGGCGGCCGGTACATACAGCATCACGATAACGGATGCGAATGGCTGTACGACGACATGTGATGATGTGTTGATCGGCGAACCACAAGCATTGACATGTACGATCAATTCAAGTTCAGATGCAAGCTGTAATGGTTATGCAGATGGCACGATCAGTGTAAGTGCAGGTGGCGGAACGGGACCATATGTGTATGACGATGGCAATACGACAAATACGGACGGATCATTTACAGGCTTGGCGGCCGGTACATACAGCATCACGATAACGGATGCGAATGGCTGTACGACGACCTGTGATGATGTGTTAATTGGTGAACCACAAGCATTGACATGCACGATCAATTCAAGTTCAGATGCAAGCTGTAATGGTTATGCAGATGGCACGATCAGTGTAAGTGCAGGTGGCGGAACGGGACCATATGTCTATGACGATGGCAATACAACAAATACGGACGGATCATTTATAGGATTAGCGGCCGGAAGCTACAGCATCACAATAACGGATGCGAATGGCTGTACGACGACCTGTGATGATGTGTTAATTGGTGAACCACAAGCATTGACATGCACGATCAATTCAAGTTCAGATGCAAGCTGTAATGGTTATGCAGATGGCACGATCAGTGTAAGTGCAGGTGGTGGCACGAGCCCATATGTCTATGACGATGGCAATACAACAAATACGGACGGATCATTTACAGGCTTGGCGGCCGGTACATACAGCATCACAATTACGGATGCGAATGGCTGTACGACGACGTGTGATGATGTGTTAATCGGTGAACCACAAGCATTGACATGTACGATCAATTCAAGTTCAGATGCAAGCTGTAATGGTTATGCAGATGGCACGATCAGTGTAAGTGCAGGTGGCGGAACGGGACCATATGTGTATGACGATGGAAGTACGACAAATACAGACGGATCATTTATAGGATTAGCGGCCGGAAGCTACAGCATCACAATAACGGATGCGAATGGCTGTACGACGACCTGTGATGATGTGTTAATTGGTGAACCACAAGCATTGACATGCACGATCAATTCAAGTTCAGATGCAAGCTGTAATGGTTATGCAGATGGCACGATCAGTGTAAGTGCAGGTGGCGGAACGGGACCATATGTGTATGACGATGGAAGTACGACGAATACAGACGGATCATTTATAGGATTAGCGGCCGGAAGCTACAGCATCACAATAACGGATGCGAATGGCTGTACGACGACCTGTGATGATGTGTTGATTGGGGAACCACAAGCATTGACATGTACGATCAATTCAAGTTCAGATGCAAGCTGTAATGGTTATGCAGATGGCACGATCAGTGTAAGTGCAGGTGGCGGAACGGGACCATATGTGTATGACGATGGAAGTACGACGAATACAGACGGATCATTTACAGGCTTAGCGGCCGGAAGCTACAGCATCACAATAACGGATGCGAATGGCTGTACGACGACCTGTGATGATGTGTTGATTGGTGAACCACAATCATTGACATGCACGATCAATTCAAGTTCAGATGCAAGCTGTAATGGTTATGCAGATGGCGCGATCAGTGTAAGTGCAGGTGGCGGAACGGGACCATATGTGTATGACGATGGCAGTACAACGAATACAGACGGATCATTTACAGGCTTAGCGGCCGGAAGCTACAGCATCACGATAACGGATGCGAATGGCTGTACGACGACCTGTGATGATGTGTTAATTGGGGAACCACAAGCATTGACATGTACGATCAATTCAAGTTCAGATGCAAGCTGTAATGGTTATGCAGATGGCACGATCAGTGTAAGTGCAGGTGGCGGAACGGGACCATATGTGTATGACGATGGAAGTACGACGAATACAGACGGATCATTTACAGGCTTAGCGGCCGGAAGCTACAGCATCACAATAACGGATGCGAATGGCTGTACGACGACCTGTGATGATGTGTTAATTGGGGAACCACAAGCATTGACATGTACGATCAATTCAAGTTCAGATGCAAGCTGTAATGGTTATGCAGATGGCACGATCAGTGTAAGTGCAGGTGGCGGAACGGGACCATATGTCTATGACGATGGCAGTACAACGAATACAGACGGATCATTTACAGGCTTAGCGGCCGGAAGCTACAGCATCACAATAACGGATGCGAATGGCTGTACGACGACCTGTGATGATGTGTTAATTGGGGAACCACAAGCATTGACATGTACGATCAATTCAAGTTCAGATGCAAGCTGTAATGGTTATGCAGATGGCACGATCAGTGTAAGTGCAGGTGGCGGAACGGGACCATATGTGTATGACGATGGAAGTACGACGAATACAGACGGATCATTTACAGGCTTAGCGGCCGGAAGCTACAGCATCACAATAACGGATGCGAATGGCTGTACGACGACCTGTGATGATGTGTTAATTGGGGAACCACAAGCATTGACATGTACGATCAATTCAAGTTCAGATGCAAGCTGTAATGGTTATGCAGATGGCACGATCAGTGTAAGTGCAGGTGGCGGAACGGGACCATATGTGTATGACGATGGCAATACGACAAATACGGACGGATCATTTACAGGCTTGGCGGCCGGTACATACAGCATCACGATAACGGATGCGAATGGCTGTACGACGACCTGTGATGATGTGTTAATTGGTGAACCACAAGCATTGACATGCACGATCAATTCAAGTTCAGATGCAAGCTGTAATGGTTATGCAGATGGCACGATCAGTGTAAGTGCAGGTGGCGGAACGGGACCATATGTCTATGACGATGGCAGTACAACGAATACAGACGGATCATTCATTGGCTTGGCGGCCGGAAGCTACAGCATCACGATAACGGATGCGAATGGTTGTACGACGACCTGTGATGATGTGTTGATCGGAGAACCACAAGCATTGACATGTACGATAACAGGAAGTGAAGATGTTAGCTGTAATGGTTACGCAGATGGTTCAATCAGTGTACTTGCCGGCGAATACCGAATGGTGGAACGGGACCATATGTGTATGACGATGGCAATACAACGAATACCGATGGATCATTCATTGGCTTGGCGGCAGGCAGCTACAGCATCACGATAACGGATGCGAATGGCTGTACGACGACATGTGATGATGTGTTGATCGGTGAACCACAGGCGTTGACATGTACGATAACAGGAAGTGAAGATGTTAGCTGTAATGGTTACGCAGATGGCACAATCAGTGTAAGTGCAGGTGGCGGAACGAGCCCGTATGTATATGACATTGGAGGTGGTATTACCAACGACGATGGACAGTTTACGGGTCTGGCAGCCGGAAGCTACAGCATCACGATAACGGATGCGAATGGTTGTACGACGACATGTTCAGACGTCTTGATCACACAACCTGATGCATTGACGTGCACAATAGATGGAAGTACGAATGAGACATGTAATGAATTTGACGATGGCACAATCAATGTAAGTGCTGGTGGCGGAACGAGCCCGTATGTATATGACATTGGAGGTGGTATTACCAACGACGATGGACAGTTTACGGGTCTGGCAGCCGGCAGCTACAGCATCACGATAACAGATGCCAATGGTTGTACGACGACATGTTCAGACGTCTTGATCACACAACCTGATGCATTGACGTGCACAATAGATGGAAGTACGAATGAGACATGTAATGAATTTGACGATGGCACAATCAGTGTAAGTGCTGGTGGCGGAACGAGCCCGTATGTATATGACATTGGAGGTGGTATTACCAACGACGATGGACAGTTTACGGGTCTGGCAGCCGGCAGCTACAGCATCACGATAACAGATGCGAACGGTTGTACGACGACATGTTCAGACGTCTTGATCACACAACCTGATGCATTGACGTGCACAATAGATGGAAGTACGAATGAGATATGTAATGAATTTGACGATGGCACAATCAGTGTAAGTGCAGGTGGCGGAACGAGCCCGTATGTATATGACATTGGAGGTGGTATTACCAATGACGATGGACAGTTTACGGGTCTGGCAGCCGGCAGCTACAGCATCACGATAACAGTGCGAATGGTTGTACGACGACATGTTCAGACGTCTTGATCACACAACCTGATGCATTGACGTGCACAATAGATGGAAGTACGAATGAGACATGTAATGAATTTGACGATGGCACAATCAGTGTAAGTGCTGGTGGCGGAACGAGCCCGTATGTATATGACATTGGAGGTGGTATTACCAACGACGATGGGCAGTTTACCGGTCTGGCGGCCGGCTGCTACAGCATCACGATAACAGATGCGAACGGTTGTACGACGACTTGTTCAGATGTCTTGATCACACAACCTGATGCATTAACATGCACGATAGCTGGAAGTACAAATGAGACGTGTAATGAATATGATGACGGAACGATTACCGTCGTTGCAGGCGGTGGAACAAGTCCATATGTCTATGATAATGGTGCGACGATGAATACAGATGGATCCTTCACTGGATTAGCAGCTGGAAGCTACAGTATCACGATAACGGATGCGAATGGCTGTACAACAACCTGCGATGATGTATTAATTACACAACCTGATTCACTGATGTGTTCTGCGACATCTACAGATGCCACATGTCATGGAGAGGCGGATGGTACGATCTCTGCTATGGGTATTGGTGGCACAAGCCCGTATATGTATAGCTTGGATGGAGTGAGTTATCAAACTGACGGTATGTTCACAGGACTGTTGGCAGGAACCTATACGATTTTTGTTCAGGATGCGAATCTATGTGAATCGACATGTATGGTGACGATAGATCAACCAAACTTGCCGATGATTACATGTCCTCCTGCAGCATTGTTGGATTGTCCAGGAGATACATCGGTGGCGTCAACAGGAACTGCAACTAATCCTACGTTGGATGTACCAGTCACAATTACGTATGTTGACACATTGTTTGTCATGGGAGCTTGTGATGGAGCATACAGTTTTGTAAGAAGATGGACCGCGACTGATGCTTGTGGTAACACAGCCAGTTGTGATCAGAGTATCACGGTAGAGGATGTTACTCCACCGATGATAGTTTGTCCACCAGACATGCTGGTGAATTGTGAAGATGATTATGAGCCAACAGGTACCGGTTTTGCAACAGCAACTGATGATTGTGATCCAACAGTGACAATAGTACATGTGGATGAAGTATCACCTGGTGATTGTCCACAAGAACTGATCATTGAACGAACGTGGATAGGAACTGATGATTGTGGTAATGCTGATACTTGTGTACAGGTTATTACGGTCCAGGACACTATGGCTCCAGTCATCACATTCAATAATCCATTGGGGAACTACGTGGATGGTGATACGATCTATGTTCAATGTCAATCAAATGACGATGACTGGACATTACCGGGTATTGATCCAGGTGATGTTATAATCACTGACAACTGTGATCAGAATGTTACATATGAATTCTTTGATTCATTGCAACATATCGGCAATTGTGCAGCTGATGGATTCTTCCGAGAATACCACCTACGCTGGACAGCCGAAGACGAATGCGGTAATATGTCCGACTTTGATCTTTACTTCAGAATTGTTGATACTGTTCCACCTGTTATTGAAGGTATTGTGGATGATATCACCGTTACTTGTGATCAACTCGACAGCTTGCCATTAGTCTATGCTACTGATGGTTGTGAATGCGCCAGTTTAACTTCAGGTGTTGTCATATTAAACGAAGAATGTGAAGGTCAATATGACATGTATATTGTATACACGGCTACCGATTGTTGTGGTAACACTGCAGTAGCATTCCAATTAATACATGTGATAGACAATACAAGTCCGGTAATTACTATGCTTGAACCAAGTTTGGTAGGTCTCGAGGACAGTAGTACGGTTGATGTGGTCTGTGAATACTTTGATTTACCGGATTGGTTCTATGAGTTGGGAGCAGATGATATCACGGCGACAGATGGTTGCGGTGGAGACATTACTTATGATTTCTCACATACCCTCATAGAAGAAGGTACATGTCTTGACTTAGGTTACTATGAGCGTTGGGAAGTCGTTTGGACTGCCTCAGACGATTGTGGTAATAGCTCTAATTTCACAATCTATGTGAACTTAACAGATACTGTTGCACCTCAAATTCTTTCAATTCCGGAAGGATTATGTAATCGACCGTTGACATACAGTGACATCGTGGTTTACGAAAATTGTCCGAATTATGTTATCGATATTGATGAGGAAATTGTGGCTGATCCGGAATGTGCTGATGTAGACCTTATTGATTACAACGTCACGATAACAGATGCTTGTGGTAATCAAACATTTGCTACTGTTAGAGCCGTTTATGGTGATGTACCGCAAGTAGAATTAGTTTTCGTGAATGACGATCTCATCGGACTTAATGATGGCGATGCTGTTCAAATTGAATGTGCACATGATGATGATGGAAATGTGATCATCCCATTTGATGCGGACGATGTAGAAGTGAATTCTGAATGTTTCGCAACGACGATTGATTTGAACGTCGAATTTATGGGAACTGGTTCTTGTACTGACGAGGGCTATATCGAGATGTATCGATTGACATGGATGATGACAGACGTTTGTGGAAACGAACAGTCTATATCTCTATATGTTAAAGTCATCGATTCACAAGCACCGACTATGGTAGGATTTGTACCTGCAATATTGATGGATTGCACGGATAATTATCCTGTTATAAATGCGTCTGACAATTGCGGTTCAGTTTCAGTGTCAGTAGACAGTGTTGTAACAATGGGTCAATGTACTGGAGAAGTGGATATCCTTCGAACTATTTATCTAGAGGATGACTGTGGAAATATTAGTGAGTATCAACAATTGATACAAATTCGCGATTTGACAGGACCTGTGTTCAGCGGATTGCCTGAAGATACTTGTAACGAAATCGTAGATGTGAATGTAACTGTATTTGATTCTTGCGGTGGTACCACTCCGTTAATCGAATATCAGATCGACACGATGCCATGTGATGATGGATATGTAATCACAAGAACCTGGACCGCTCAAGATGATTGTGGCAATGTCACTTCTGTGAGTCGAGTCAGTGTCTTTGATGACATCAAACCACCAACACCTATCGCATTAGCAGATATATTACAAGGCGTTTCTTCCGGAGATATTGTCACAATTGAATGTACAGATGATATCAGTATTGAAGAAGAAGACATGACCTTTTTCGATGCTTGTACACCTGACGTAGAGATTGAATTCGAATCTGAAAGCACGAACTATCCAATCTGTGAAGACGGATTGTTGAGGGAGGATCATTTGACCTGGATCGGAACCGATCTTTGTGGTAACGAAACGATCTTCGAAGTATATGTACAGTATGTGGATCAGACTCCACCTCAGTTGTTCCGTACGCCAGAGGATATCACAATTTATTGTGGTCCACTACCAGAGGCGGTAGAAGTTATTGCAGTTGATTTCTGCAGTCATTCGCATGTCGAAGTGACTGAAGACTTGATTGAGCAAACTGATGGATATGAAATTTGGCATCGTCATTACACCGGTATCGATGGATGTGGCAATAGTTCAGTGCATACACAGACAATAACCAGAATTCTCGAAAGTGATTTGGCTTGTGAAATTCCAATTCCTGATGATATCACTTGTGATACAGATTATACGACCACAGTGATCGTAACAGGAGGTACCGGGCCATATACTTACGAATGGACAATTATAGGACCGGATTGTTTCATTAAGGGAGATCCATATGGACCATCAGTTGATTTCTTTATTGGCTTTGGAGATGTGACCTTGATTGTGACTGTCACGGATGTAAATGGTTGTGAAACAACTTGCGAGATATTTATCAGTTGTACTACTGGTGATGGACCTGTTCGTATTGGCGGTGTGCTGGATGGATATAATCCGGCTTTCAAATACATCAGGCATTATCCAGATCCAGTAACTGATGAAGTGACAATTGAGATTGAAAGTGAAGAGGATGTTGAAGCCGTTGGTTTGGCTCTGTATGACATGGCAGGAAGAACTGTAGAATTGTCTACTATAGACCTGAGCAAAGGACGTCATCCTTATGAAATTTCCACCAGAGCATTACCACCTGGTGTGTATACAGTGCTATTGAAAGAAGAGGACTCTGCAGCAGTCTTTAGATTTGTAAAAATAGACTAATTGAAATGAGTCTGGCCCCGGTGATGCGAATGATCACCGGGGCTTTTTAGTTTATGCAAAGCGGAACTCTACTTGACTTTTTACTCTACTAATGACATTCAATGACTTGCTATTAACTTGGACATTTACTGTCAACGTAACTTCAAATGAGTCGGAATGAAAATTTCAGAGATATTGAAATCGTTTCAATGGTTGGTCAAACCCAGGCGATAAATTTTATAATGATACCCGGGACCCTGAAGTATGGGGAGAAGACGCACACCTTATAATTGTCACTACAACTCTTGAAGGAGCAAAAGATCTTTTTGACACCACAGATATGTTTTTTCACCACATCAATTCGGGTGATACTTCGATTTTATTAGATGCGGATAGGGTTGACTTTCTAATATGAAATTTTGAAAATCAACCGTGTTTATCTTTTGTTCAATAATAGAACCATTTCATCAAAAATCAACCAAATGGAAGCCTAACCTTCTGTTATTATTCCTTCTTGCAAATCTAAAAGGTGTTGTTCGTTCTCAATATTCATTGAAGTAAATCTCTATTTATCAATAAAATACATAATTATATATGACGATAAGTTAATATATTCAGCCTACTATACATGTAAAAAAATTATATATAACTTTACGACACCAACCTGATTCCGGATTAACCTACAACCGGGATCTGCTTCTTTAATAAATGATGACAAGCAGCTCAATTAATGGACTGATTGGTTCTGAGCGTTTTTGAGTTATTTATTCTACTTCGGCCTTTACTAGCCGTTGTCATGGCAATTCCAAATTATTCTATAATCGAAAAATTGCGATGATGATCAAAGGTTGTTCAACAAGTACTGCTATATTCAAAAATTTTCAAGAAAAAGAACTCAATCCACGCCTGACAAGAATTGCTATTCTGCTCTGCCTTTTGAGTTGGCCAGGTTTTATCTTTTCTCAATTTAACCAAAGTATATGTTTGGATGGGAACTACTGTCCTGCGCCACCAGATGCACCGGGTAATTGTACGGATCCGATGATCCTTGACGAATGGGCTGTTTCTACAACAGCAACAACAACTGGTGCGGGCTCTGGTTCTTGTGATGTTCTTCAATTATGGGGAGCTGTCGATTTGAATAACTTCTATATGGCAGTAGAGCGAGGAAATGAAGGTGCGGCATATTTCTTTGTTTATTTTAATGTGGATTGTGACAGTACAAATAGTGACACAGCTCATGGAGGTGCCGAATTCAGGTTTGAGTTTCGGGTCAGGAATAATGGAAGCCCGCAACAACAAATTATTGGTTTATTGGAATGGGACACCTTGTCAATGTCATATAATGCCCCAGTGCCGGGAGGTTTAATTGCTAAAGGTACACGGGATGGTTGCACAGGTTCATTAAATACTTTTGTTGAGTTACAATTTCCTTTGGCGTCATTGTTTGATGCATGTGAAGACAACGGTTGCGGTATCGTTCAGCTTTCAGAAATTATCAGTCAAAGTGGCTGGAGTCCCAATTCTAATGATTGCTTTAGTCAGGTGATTGATCTCGCAATAGAGGTTAATAATCCGCCGACAGCAGTTTTAGGACCGATTGCACCTTGCGTTTATGTGGGTGTTCCTGTTTGTTTGGATGCAACCCAATCCTCAGATCCCGATGGCGATGTTCTGTCATATGAATGGGATCTCGACTACGATGGAATAAATTTCGACGTTGATACGACAGGCTCTTTTGTGTGTGTGGTTTATGATACGGGAGGAGAATATACTGTTGCATTGCGCGTAATAGACTCCTTTCTATGTGTAGATACAGCGGCAACAATTCAAATTTCTGTTGGATCAGAATTCTTTGCAATTGATTGCGAAATTGTTGATTCTCTAAATTGTTTTGGTGATTCAAATGGCCAGGCGTCAATTCATATTATTGGTGGTGTACCTCCTTATACATATTTATGGAGTGACGGCCAGACGGATAGTATTGCTGTCAATCTTATGGCAGGAATGTACCAAGTCACAGTGACTGATGACAGTCTTTGTACTGCAATTTGCAATATCGATATAACTGAACCGAGTCAGTTAACATGCAATGCGTCTAGTACGAATGAGACCTGCAATGAATTGAATGATGGAACTATAAACGCTTCCGCAACCGGAGGTACAAGTCCTTACATCTATGATATAGGTGGAGGAGTTACCAATGTGGATGGACAATTCAGCAACTTAGGGGCAAACACATACAGTATTACGATTACTGACGCCATCGGCTGTGCCAGAGTGTGTATGGATATTCTCATTTCTGAGCCAGATGCATTAACA
The DNA here is from genome assembly GCA_965249735.1 of Saprospiraceae bacterium. Taxonomy (GTDB): domain Bacteria; phylum Bacteroidota; class Bacteroidia; order Chitinophagales; family Saprospiraceae; genus JANQSS01. The sequence goes on from CBDFMS010000025.1 coordinate 798,681, forward strand.
TGTACTCTGCTATCAAGTGGAAATGAGACCTGCAATGAATTTGATAATGGCACAATTAGTGTAAGTGCCGAAGGTGGCACGAGTCCATATGTGTATGATGATGGAACGACAACGAATACAGACGGAATCTTCACTGGATTAGCAGCAGGTACTTATAGTATTACGATAACAGATGCAAACGGCTGTACAACGACATGTGCAGATGTGTTGATCAGCCAGCCAGATGCGTTAACATGTGCTGTACTATCAAGTGGAAATGAGACCTGTAATGAATTTGATAATGGCACGATTAGTGTAAGTGCCGGAGGCGGTACGAGTCCATATGTGTATGATGACGGTACGACGACCAATACCGACGGCTCCTTTACTGGATTAGCAGCTGGTACGTACAGTATCACGATAACTGATGCGAATGGCTGTACCACAACCTGTGCTGATGTCATTATCACACAGCCGGATCCATTGACCTGTACATTTGGAAGCAGTTCAAATGAGACTTGTAATGAGTTCGACGACGGAACGATTACAGTTGTTGTCGGAGGGGGCACAAGTCCATATGTGTACGATGACGGTACAACGACAAATACAGATGGAGTCTTTGCAGGCTTAACAGCTGGTACATACAGTATCAAGATAACGGATGCAAACGGCTGTACGACGACATGTGGAGATGTGTTGATCAGTCAGCCAGATGCATTAACATGCAATATTCTATCAAGTGGAAATGAGACTTGTAATGAATTTGATAATGGTACTATTAGTGTAAGTGCCGGCGGCGGCACGAGTCCATACGTCTATGACGATGGGACGACGACGAATTCCGACGGAATATTCAATGGATTATCGGCAGGCACTTATAGTATTACAATAACGGATGCCAACGGCTGCACAACGACATGTGCAGATGTTATCATCACACAGCCAGATCCATTGACATGTGCATTTAGTAGTAGCTCAAATGAGACATGTAATGAATTAAATGATGGAACAATCACGGTTAATGCAAGTGGAGGAACGAATCCGTATTTATATGATATTGGTGCAACAACAAATACAGATGGATCATTCACAAATCTTTCGGCTGGCACCTATAGCATTACAGTATCTGATGCGAACGGATGTGTGACAATATGTTCGGATGTTCTTATTACGCAACCAGATGTGTTATCATGTATGACCTCCAACGTAATGAATGTCACAGGTTCAGGGAACATGGATGGTTCATTCGATTTGACTGTTAATGGTGGGACTCCCGGATTTGACTATGATGTACTTGATATAATGATGAATTCGGTGGCATCTGGACATATTTCAGGGAATATGGTCAACGTAGGTGGACTCTCCGGAGGAAACTATATGATTGAAGTGACTGATACGAATAATTGCACTACAACGTGCTTTGTTACCATTCAGGAACCCGACCTACTTACATGCTCCATTGACATCGTCGAGGATGCAACTTGTATTTATTCTTCTGACGGGGCACTTAAACTGAAAATTTTCGATGGTGTGGAGCCATACTCGTATGTCGTCCTGGACAACATGAACAATCCTGTGGATATGGGTAACTTATCGATGAGTGAAGATTCCGTAATAATAATGAATCTGGACACAGGGATGTATACCATCAACGTCACTGATTTCAACATGAATTTGACTTCCTGTATGGGTATTATCCAATCGCCACCCGCTCTTACATGTTCTTTCGTAAGTAGTTCTAATGAGACGTGTAACGAATTTGACAATGGATCAATAAATGTCAGCGCAAACGGTGGAACCAGTCCATATGTTTATGACCTGGGAGGCGGTGTAACCAATACAAACGGTCAATTCAATGGATTGCTCGCCAATACTTATAGCATCACAATTACCGATGCGAATGGGTGCACAACAACCTGTGCAGACATTTTAATTACGCAACCAAACGTGCTGACATGCACGATTAATGGCAGTACAAATGAAACATGTAATGAATTTGACGACGGAACAATTAGTGTGAGTGCTAATGGTGGGACGAGTTCATATGTATACGATATTGGAGGTGGGGTGTCAAATACTGATGGTCAATTTAGTGGTTTAGCCGCAGCGATTTACATCGTGACAATAACGGATGCGAATGGCTGTACGACTACTTGTAGTGCAGAAATAACGCAACCTGATGAATTGACTTGTAGTATAACCTCTACACCCGAGTCATGTAACGAATCTGATGATGGTAGTGTCATAGCTATCGCTTCTGGCGGAACCAGCCCATATGTCTACGACCTGGGAAGTGAATCAAATACGAATGGTCAATTTAGCGGTTTGGCAGCGGGAGCATACGCGGTTACAATAACGGATGCCAATGGATGTACCACCAATTGTAGTGTTCTGGTGACACAACCCGGGTTATTGACTTGCAGCATCACAAAGACGAATGAGACATGTTATGAATTTGACGATGGCACAATAACGGCAACGGCAATTGGCGGAACCGGCCCTTATAACTATGATATCGGAAGTGAGTCAAATACGGATGGGCAGTTCGATGGATTGGCTGCGAATAATTACAGTGTTACGATAACAGATGGAAATGGATGTACCACCACATGTAGTGTCGAGGTTACACAACCGGGGCCTTTGACATGTAGCACTATCAGTACAAATGAAACGTGTAACGAAAACGACGATGGTCTGTTCGCTCTAACAATATCCGGAGGCACAACACCTTATACATATTTCATATTTGACAGTACGATGACGATAGTCGCCATTGGTTCCAGTTCGACAGATGGTGGAACTGAAATTGTATCTGACTTAGCTGCCGGAGAGTATACTGTAAATGTGACTGATTTCAATGGTTGCACGACTAGTTGTGAGGCGACAATTAGCCAACCTGATCCGTTAACTTGTACCATATCTGGCAGTAACGATGAGACGTGTAATGAGTTTGATGACGGTGCGATAAGTGTCTCAGGTGGCGGTGGTGTTAATCCCTATGTCTATGACATTGGTGGAGGAATAACAAATACAGATGGTCAATTTAGCAACCTGGCCGCAAACACGTACAGCATTACTGTAACGGATGCCAATGGTTGCACAACGACTTGCACAACGACGATTACCCAGCCTGATCCATTGACTTGTACTATTGGCAATAGCTCGAATGAGACTTGTAATCAATTTGATGATGGAACGATCACAGTTGTTGCAGGAGGGGGCACAAGTCCCTATATATACGACGATGGAAACACAACAAATACTGACGGTGCTTTCACAGGATTAACAGCAGGAACATATAGCATTACAATAACAGATGCCAATGGTTGTACGACAACTTGTTCAGATATTATTATTACCCAACCCGATATATTGACGTGTACATTAGAAAGTAGTTCAAATGAGACATGTAATGAATTTGATGATGGGATGATCAATGTTGTTGCAGGAGGCGGTACGAGTCCCTATGTGTACGATGATGGTACGACAACGAATACGGATGGGGTCTTCACAGGATTAGCAGCAGGAACATATAGCATCACAATAACAGACGCCAACGGTTGTACAACGACATGTTTAAACATTATTTTAACACAACCAGATCCACTGACATGTACAGTGAATGGAAATAGCAATGTTAGTTGTAATGAAAGTACTTCCAATCCTGCCCAAGTAATAGACGACGGCTCAATTGACGCTAGTGCGAATGGTGGAACTAACCCTTATGTATATGATATAGGAGGTGGAATCACCAATACAGATGGGCAATTTACAGGACTTTCAGCAGGTATTTATAGCATCACGATAACCGATGCAAATGGCTGTACAACCACATGTGCTGATGTTGTCATTTCACAACCTAATTCTTTGACTTGTGCCATCATTGGTAGTTCGAATGAGACCTGCAATGAATTTGATGATGGCACCATTAGTGTAAGTGCGAGTGGAGGAACGAGTCCATATAGCTATGATAATGGTATGACTGCAAATACCAATGGGATATTTGCAGGTTTAGCTGCAGGTAATTATAACATCACAGTAACCGATACAAATGGGTGCACAACAGTCTGTGAAGATGTGATCATCACACAACCCGGTACGTTAACTTGTACTTTAATCAGTAGTGCAAATGAGTCATGCAACGAATTTGATGATGGTTCAATCAGTGTAAGTGCGAGTGGAGGCACCAGTCCATATGTATACGATGACGGAGCCACAACGAATACCAATGGTTTATTTATTGAATTAGCCGCTGGTACATATACCATCACGATAACGGATGTAAATGGCTGTACAACGGTTTGTGAAGACGTGATTGTCACACAACCGAATCCATTAACTTGTTCAATAGGCAATACCACAAATGTGACATGTAAAGAATTCAATGTCGGTGCAATCAGTGTCGTTGCCGGAGGTGGTACAAGCCCATATGTCTATGATGACGGTACAGTGACGAATACCGACGGAGTGTTTTCGGGTTTGTCTGCGGGAACGTATAGCATCACAATAACAGATGCCAACGGTTGTACAACGACCTGCACTGATGTCATTATCACTGAACCGGATGCATTGACCTGTGAGGTCAACGAATCTATAAATGAATCTTGTAACCAGGCAAATGATGGATCAATTGTGGTATCAGCCTTGGGCGGCACAGATCCATACGTATATGACATTGGAGGTGGAGTCACAAATAATAACGGACAATTCATGGGGCTTGCTGCAAGCACATATATGATTACAATCACTGATGCCAACGGGTGCTCAACGACATGTGAAGCTGAACTGACTCAGCCGGATTCTTTGACCTGCAGCAACGTGGCAACGAATGAAAGCTGTAATGAGTCAGACGACGGGACGGTGACAGCCACTGCAGGAGGTGGTACGAGTCCATATGTATATGACGATGGCACGACGACAAACACAAATGGTTCATTTACCGGATTAGCAGCGGGTTTATACAGTATTACTATTACTGATGCCATGGGTTGTTCAACAAGCTGCGATATTGAGGTGACACAACCTGATACGCTGCGAACGAATTGTTACGTGTTGAATAACGAAACGTGTCTTAATGATCGTCTCGGAATAGCCATAGTAGAAGTTTTCGGTGGAACTTCACCGTATACATTTCTTTGGAGTGATGGCCAAACAAGCGATACGGCGTTCTCGCTGACTACTGGACTGTATTATGTTACAGTGACTGATGATAACTTTTGTTCTTCCATTTGTCAAGTCGAGGTTGGAATAACCGACACATTGCCTCCTGTAATTGATTGCCCCGCTCATCGCGTGATTGACTGTCCAGTGGACACGACGACCGCGATCCTTGGAATTGCTACTGCAAGTGATCCGGATGGTCCGGACAGTCTTATTTCAATTTCTTACGAGGATATAAATTTTAATCAGAGTTCGTCTTGCCCTGGGTCCTACTCTTTCACTAGACGATGGAAGGCATTTGATCAATGTAACTATGTTGATTCGTGTGATCAAAATATTACAGTTCAGGATACGATTTCTCCAATAGTCATTTGCCCGGTAGATTTGACATTCTTTTGTGATAGTTCAATTTTTGAACCATTATCCTTTGAAGATTTCATCATATCAGGAGGTGTAATTGAAGAATCTTGTTGTTTGGATACCACGAGTTTTTCTTATTCTGATTCTATTGTCTTGGATTCTGGTATCGCTTTAGTTAGAACCTATTCGATATCTGACTGCTGCGGGAATACGGGTAGCTGTCAACAGACAATTCTAATTCAGGAGGATATTGTAATTGTTTGCCATTCGTCGCTGAACATAAGCTTGGATCAAAATTGCGAATATTTGTTTGATGTGCAAATTGGACTTGTTTCACCACACATAGGTATTGAGTCATATTTCGTTGAATTATTTGACGAAAATGGCGATCCTATCCCCGGAAATTTACTTACTAGTGAACATATAGGGCAAACAATCACATTCGTAATAGGCAACGATTGCTTTAACAATGTTTGTTGGGGATACGCCCTCATCGAAGATAAGTTAGGACCACAGTTAGTTTGTCAAAATGATACAGTCTCATGCATGGCACCAACAGATCCTATAAGTATCGGACTGCCTGGAGATGCTGTATTAATCCAGACCATTGATGAATTTACATTTATCGTGGATAGTATTGATAATTGCGGACCTGTGGAATTAAGTTATTTCGATCAATTGAAATTCTTCAGTTGTGACGTAAGCCCACATTTTATCAAAGGAATATACAGGCATTGGAGTGCTGTTGACGGATATGGAAATGTCGCGACTTGTATAGACAGCATTTTAGTGCGTGCTGCCAATTTAGACAGTTTACCTATGGTAATGAATCGTGATGGTATAGATTTGCCAGCTCTGGAATGCAGTGGTGATTGGGATGTGGGCTGTGATGGTCTACCAGGAACGAATGATGATGGAGAAGGCGATGGGATCCCACAACCGTGTGAGATTGGTGATGATATCGATCAAAGTGCTTGTCGGGTCTGGGTATCGTACGAGGATGATCAATATCCGGCTTGTGGTGGTTCTAGAAAAATCCACAGAAATTGGTTTGCAGTTGATGAATGCACCGGGTCATATAAATCCTATGAGCAGAAAATAGTCATTCACGACAGCATACCCCCTCTCATTTATTGTGTGGATACATTCAGAATCAGTATGAACGGGGATGAGTGTACAGCCACATGGAATGTGGTTGCACCCGGACTAGATGATGCGTGTTCGGCCATAGAATATTGGGATGTTAAGACTTCTGCCGGTCAGGTTATTCAAATCGGGCCAGAACTTTTTAGAATCGAGAATTTGCCAATTGGTAAGCATGTTATCACGTATCGGGCATATGACGAATGTTATAATCTTGATTCTTGCCATTCGGTGCTGATCGTAGAAGATATCATCATTCCTACAGTCATTTGTGATCAACATACCGATGTTACTTTAGGCGCTGATGGAACTGCAAGAATTCAGGCTTTCGTTTTAGATGATGGCAGTTATGACAATTGTCAAATCAGTTCGTATCAAGTTCGGCGGACTGTACCTAATGGATGTTGGAATACAGACTTTGCCAGTGAGGTAGAGTTTTGCTGTACAGATGTACAGGAAAGTCCAATCATGGTTGAGTTTCGGGTTGTTGATATGGATGGAAATACCAATAGTTGTTGGGTCTCAGTTGAGGTCAACGATAAAACTGCTCCGAGTATCATTGGTCCTCCGGATATAACCATAAGTTGTCAGTACAATCTGAATCTTCTAGACCTTTCCGTATTTGGGAAAGTGGCAAATCCAATGAATGGTGAAACCAGAGACCCTATTGTTATAGATGATCCGGGCTTTCAAGAAAACTGTATGAATCAAATCTATGCAGGTCCTATCTCGATGGGTCAGGATGGAGTCGTCACAGATAATTGTCATGTAGACATTAACGAATCGGTGAAAATGAATCTGCAATGCGGCACGGGCTATATACTAAGGACATTTACTGCTACAGATCTGGATGGAACAACCGCAGAATGTATGCAACGAATTACGATTCAATCTTGTGATGGATTCAATGTTACGGATACAGACAGTCCATGTGGAGATACAGGTGGCAGCTATTCAATTACAGATGATGTAGAATGGCCATGTAATATTACATTAACCGGCTGTGATAACCTGGATCTGGATCCTGAGAATACAGGAAGACCGCTTTATGAAAATAAATCATGCAGTCAGATGGCGGATACGTTTAAAGATGAAATAATTTCGGCAGTGCCTGACGCTTGTTTTAAAATACTTCGACATTGGCGTATCATGGACTGGTGTCAAATGGATGTGAGTACCGGCTTACCCGTATTCTGGGAATACACACAGGTAATAAAAGTTACTGATACCATTGCTCCAATCATCTTGCCAATGGATTTTACATGTGTTTCTTCAACTTCGACCTGCCATAGTGACGTGAAAATTCAAGCAAATATCATCGATTGTACACCAGTGGATCATTTATCAATTCGTTGGCAAATTGATATTGATGGAGATGGGATTGGTGCATTGCCTGGTGGATTTGATTTAAAAGGGATGACGAATGAATCGACTCAACAGCTGCCTGTTGGCAAGCACAGAGTGCAATGGACAGTTGGTGACATATGTGCCAATCAATCTATTGAAGAATTTACAATTGAAATAAAGGATTGCAGTGCGCCACTTGCAACGTGTGTTATTCGTCTGGACGATGTTGTTCTTGCAGACAATGGCGAGTTAATTATCTGGGCATCAGACCTGGACGATTCTAGTGTTGATAATTGTGATATGAGTCTTGATTATAGAATATTTTATTCATTTATGGACTCAATAGGTTATCCTGATCAACAACGAGACTGGAAGCAGCCGGATGTAAATTCGAGTGGTGCGGAAATATTAAATAATTTACCTGCGTCCGCCATATTCTATTGTGACGCCGTTGAAAATAATTCTACTATTTCAGTTGATTTTTATGTTGTCGATGATGCCGGAAACTGGGATCATTGCATAACACAAATAACATTTGAAGATGTCACCGAAGTTTGTGAAGACAATGATGATTTGATAGAAATTGGAGGCGTAATTACTACTGAATTTGGCGAGATTATCGATGAGACAAAAGTGACATTGGAAGGTGGCGTGCTAAATCAAACACTCCTTGAACAAATGGTTCAGGATGATGGACGATTTAATTTCCGTGTTGATCCCGGCTTTGATTGGTCAATTATGACTGACAAATCTGATCATCATTTAAATGGAGTTACTGCTCAGGATTTAAGCTTATTACAAAGACATTTAGTGGAGCTTGAGGAATTGACAAGTCCGTATTTATTAGTCGCGGCGGATATCAATGCAGATCGATTAATTGATATTCGGGATGTATTTGATCTTAGAAAATCCTTGCTGGGAATTCTCGATAATTTTGTCGACCATAAATCGTGGAGAATGATCGACGCCTCATATGACTTCCCGGGAATAATGCCATTTGTGTTGCCTCAAAATGTATATGCGCACCAAAGAATTGCTCAATATGATTTATATGAAAACCATGTTGACAATGATTTTATCGGCGTAAAAATAGGAGATCTCGATGGCGATGCAAATCCGAATAATTTAATTCCAGCAGAAGAACGGGATATGATTCACGGATTGCAGCTCGTGACAAGGGATCAGTCATTTGAACAGGGTGATATTGTTACCGTAAATGTCAGAAGTGAAAACTTTAATGAAATTACAGCATACCAATTTACACTTGGATTTGATCAAGATATTCTAGAATATAAAAATGTAAATTCATTCGATGTTAGTATACCGGATGTATTCGTAGGAGATCAATATTCAGATAGAGGAATCTTGACAACCATCTGGTACCATACAATCCCAACGACGCTTAATAATGAAGTGGTGTATTCCATAAGTTTTGTGGCTAAGGAATCTGGAAAATTGAGTGAGGTTATTAATATTGGGTCAGCCGTAACGGAGGCTATGGCATTTAGTGAAAAATTTGGCAGAACCGACGTGGGACTAAACTTTATTAATAATGATAATGAGGTCGTTGACAACGTGTTTACATTATTTCAAAATACTCCGAATCCATTTACCAGCGAAACACGAATAGGGTATATTTTGCCGGATGACGGTTTGGTCTATCTGAGACTCTTTGATGATAGTGGAAAAATATTAAAAGAACTCAAGGCCAACGGCAATAAAGGATTTAATGAATTCGAAATTACACGGAATATGTTACCGCTAAATATTCGCCCAATTCTTTATTACCAGTTAGAGTCTAAAAATAATTTTGCTACCAAGAAAATGCTCTTGTTGGCAGATTAAGCCAAAAAAACCTACGTGAGAAATCGGGCGTTTGATTCAAACGCCCGGTTTTTTATTGTAGTTATTTGAAGATGAAAGATTTTTGAAATTGACTTTACTCGCGGTTGAAATAAGTTGAACGATTGAACTAACTATCCTTCTTCATCCCGTGCTTTTGAAAGAGCAGAAGCCAGCATTCCGGTCGGTACCGCAACCACACCCAAGCCGATCATGAGAATCAAAAAGGTGAAGAACCTTCCTCCGCCGGTAATGGGCACTAAGTCACCGTAACCTACCGTGGTAAGTGTGGCTAATGCCCACCAAAGGCAATCAAAAATGGATTTGAAATTATCCGGTTGAGCTGGATGTTCAAAATAGTAGATGCCAACTGCAGATAAGAACAACATTAGAAGTGCAAGTGTAAAAAACAGAATGATTTCCTCCCTTGCGATTTGTAGAGCCCGGGAAAATCGATTCCAGGCGTTCATATAGCGCAAAAGTTTGAAGGCACGGAAAAGTCTCAGAAGCCGGAATACCCGAAGGACACGCAGATCGAGTCCAACTGACAGGTAAAATGGTAGGATGGCCAGCAAATCGATGATGCCGTAAAAACTGGTGATAAATTTGACCTTTTTGTCGGCTACAAGGATTCTAAGAAGGTACTCTGCTGTGAAAATAGAGACGATTAACAGCTCAAGTCGCTGTAATATATCCCGGTTCTCTAAAGATAGATTCGGAAGTGTTTCAAGTGAAAAAGTAATGATAGAAATGACAATCAGAACTTGTATGAATATGTCGAAGACCCTTCCCCAACCTGATTCACTGTGCTCAATGATGTGTTTTAACTTAGACAGCATAGCTTGCGTATTGAATTTCATGATCGTCCTACCGGCATTACACCTTCTTCCAATGAGTTGCTCAAACAGGTCAACAAAGTTATAGTACTCTTAAATCTCTACATCTTTTGAAATATTTTACGAACTTAGTACAATTAAGCTCAATTAGAGTGGGTTTAATGTGAACAAAGCCTTCCTTGCCCGAAAGGCGTATATTTAAGCTGAATTTCATTCCCCGAATAGTCGATTTTTGGATTGTGGTTAACACATAGTCCCTATAGTATGGTAATGATTGTCAATAATAAAATAAAACTGAAAGTGATGAAAAAGTCTGTCCAATTAGGCGCCCTAATCTGTTTGTTTATGTGTTCATTTGGCTTGTTTGCACAAAACATGAATGAATCGTTGTCTGATATTCGTGTGGACCTTCAACAGGTGAGGGACATTCAAGAAAGCATGCTGCAATCTCAATTGCAGTCGAGAGTTCAAAAGGTAGTAAACACATCCGATTTTGTGCGTTCAGCTAATATCAGTCTGAATGCATTGATTTTGTCCAACTCACTCACGGACTATTTAAACAATGTATCTGACTTGAATAACCCGTCAAATAAGGACTTAGGGTTTTCTCTGGTGAAAGTGGTGGATGATATGGTTGAAGAGCAGATATTCCAGGGCAGAAAGAAAGCGGGAGGAAGCAGCCGAGGCAAGTTCTTTCAAATAATTAATAATATCCTGGAAATGCCGTTGACTCAAACATTAACATCGTCTATTCCAATTGTCAGTTCACTCACTTCGATATCGCAAATGGTGACGAATACAGTGATTGCTGACAAGGATCTCTCAGCTAGGGATTTGTCTAATTTCAGAGATGAACTTGGCGTCTATGTGGCTCATTATGAAGGTCTGGCTATAGCCTCAAATGAGTTTAAGATCAAAGTTGAGCTATTGAGCGAACGAACAATTGCTGTATCGTTGATGCTTCGAAATTTTACATATCAGCGTATTGGAGCGTTGGATGATCAAGTGATTCAGACTGATAAACTTAAAGGCCAAACGTTAGCTGAAATTATCCTTAATCGGTATGATCAGGCAACTGTCCGGAAAAAAGTTAAAGCAGTATTGATGGCCAATCTGGAAGGGAATAAGATTAACTATCAGAATGCCTTGGCATCAAAAGAATTGGATTACCCTGATTTTGTTGTTAATGAAGCCCGGTTTATTTTGGATGAAATTGAAACGATTAGCCAGGAATATATTGTGGCTTTTGAAGAATATCAGGAAGCTTTAGAAAATGTACTTAACCATAGTAAGGACTTTGGCGATCCGGATAAAATTGATCGCAAAATCGGTGAGCTACGGAAGAAACTTACAGGCTTGGAGAGTGCTTTTTTAAATGCAGTGCATGTAGAAGAAGTAATCCGGAGATTTGATGTCCTTGTCGATACGGATCCTGATCCTGAAGAATTGTTGGAATAATTTTTTAAATATGATCACTGTAATAACGCGTACACAGTTTCCACCTTCCATGATCGAAAAAATGGAAGATTTGACTGATCGTTCTATGATGGTTTTTTCACGGCAAAAAGGCTTCATATCCATGGATGTCAAGCGTGATTTGAATAAGGGAGGTACGCTTTCTATTTTTAGATGGAGGGAGTTGGAAGATCATCACAATTCTATGTCGAGCCCGGATTGGGGGAGTCTGACAAAAGAATGGGAAGACTTTATTGCTGAAGACGAGGTTGAATTTTATTTTATTTTTATTGGTGGCGATTGGAAAAGTGCCAATTAATTAGACGGTAATTTCGCCTTCATCGCTATATCGCGGATCGGATTGATATTTTTCTTTCCAGAGTCCAAAAACTTCAATGCTATAAAAACTAAATTCTTCTACCACTTTTCCTCGAATGTGGTAGATGCCGCGACCCCGAATAGGGTAGCGTGCGGCAATTGGTGGAAAATGCACGGTGTCGATAAATAATCCATCGCTGTCGATAAAGGTGCCGAAGTACATGCGTTTCCTATTCGATGTACTTGTAGTTTTTACGGTAATTAAATACCCCCGCATGTCGATGGTTTTTCCAAGATGTTGTTTTATTTGTGCTGCGGGAATGATGGCTTTGTTATTGACGGGCAACAAGTCAAAAGGATTACCTAGGGTAAAGCCCAATAATTCCATTTCATCATAGGCATCTTCCAAAGCTGAATAATGAAATTGGGGAAGTGTAAACTTTTTTGGTCGTACACGAAATAATTCCGGTTGTTTGATTTTTTGTTCCTTCTTAGCTAATAGAAAATGGGCATGCCACAAGAGGTCATGTTTTGACTTTTCTGTAAAACGAAGAGCGCCAATGCGAATAAGTATTGTTACTTGTTCCAATGAAATGCCGGTGCGACTGATGAGATCATATAAGTCCTCAAAAATACCATCCTGTGTACGAGTCTGTAATAACTTCTCAATCGTGTTGCTTTCCAATTCTTTGAGTAGCCCGAATCCCAGGTAAATCGTTTTGTCAATAATAATATTTTGAGCAAAACTGTGGTTGACACATGGGGCTTCAATCGTGGCGCCGAGCATACGCGCTTCGTGTATGTATACTTCAACACGATAAAACCCTCCACCATTATTCATGACAGAGACCATATATTCCAATGGAAAATGTGTTTTTAAATATAAACTTTGGTAGCTCTCTACGGCATAGGAAGCGGAGTGTCCTTTAGAAAAAGCATAACCTGCAAAACTTTCAATTTGTCGCCAAATTTCTTTAATAACTTCGAGTGGATGGCCTTTTTGAGCGCAATTGTCAATAAATTTATTTTGCACCTTGTCAAATTCGGTCCGGGAGCGATATTTGCCACTCATGCCGCGACGTAGGACATCCGCTTCGCCCAGGGTTAAGCCTGCAAAATAATGAGCAACCTTTATTACATCTTCCTGATATACCATAACACCATAAGTTTCCGGCATAATGCTGTATAGTATGGGGTGGGCCCGCTCTTCAATACGATCTGGATTTTTGTGGCGAAGAATATATTCACGCATCATTCCCGACTTGGCTACTCCCGGCCTGATGATAGAACTAGCGGCAACTAACCCGAGATAATTGTCTACCTGTAATTTTTTCAACAGCATGCGCATGGCGGGTGACTCGACATAGAAACAACCGAGGCATTTAGCCTCTCGCACCATGGATGCTATATCGGGATCAATTTTAAATTTTGCTATATCATGGATGTCGATATGGCCAATATTGGGTCTGTTGTATTTTATGATATCTAATGTTTCTTTTATTTTTGCTAAGCCGCGTTGTCCCAATATGTCAAACTTATAAAGCCCAACGTCTTCTGCAATGACCATGTCAAATTGAATAGTAGGAAATCCTTTTGGAGGTATATTGGTGGCACTGAAATAGGTGATTGGTTTTTCACTAATTAAGATGCCGCCTGCGTGAATGCTCAGGTGGTTGGGCCTGCCTTGCAAGTATCCTGCATATTTTAATACCATTAATTTTAGTCGATCGGCTTTTTGGGGATTAAAGGCATCACTGATCATGAAATCAAGTTCGGCTTTTGGTAGTCCAAATACTTTTCCGGTCTCGCGTAGTGCGCCCCGGTATTGAAACGTGTTGTATGTAGCGAGCAAGGACACGTGTGGAAATCGTTCAAAAATATAACGTGTCACATCTTCGCGATCACGCCAGGAAAAATCAATGTCAAAGTCGGGTGGATTTTTACGAAATAAATTGATAAACCGTTCAAAATATAAATCGAGGTCAATAGGATCTACGTCGGTGATGCCTAATAAGTATGCGACTATACTATTTGCACCACTTCCCCGACCTACATAAAAATAACCCTGTTGTCGGGCGTAGTTAACGATATCCCAATTAATTAAAAAATAAGATAGAAAATTGAGGTTGCAAATTAATTTTAGCTCCTTGTGAATACGGTCTATGATCTCATCACTGACGGCTTCGCCATATCGATAGTGAACGCCCTCCCAGCATAGTTGATGAATGAGATCATAGTCGTCTTTTGGATTTCCGGTATAACTGAAAAGGTTTTGTGACGGCCTGTTGTCAGAGAAATTAAAATAAATATGACAGTGGTCGAGTAGTGCTGTGGAATTCTCAAGCAAGAAGCAGTAGGGCTGGCAGGCGACTGTGAGTTCATGTGGCGCACGCATGCGGTCATCAGGCTGGCCTTGCTCACTTTTCGGTAATTTACTCAGGATGGTATTATTGTCTATTGCACGTAGTATTCGATGAAGGTTAAAATCGCGTTTAGATTTAAAAGTGATGGGTTGCAGAAGTACGAGTTTGTCGCGACAATCCAATAAACGGGAGTAGGGGAGATACCGGATGTCAGATAGGTGTAGGCCGATATATTCGTTGGGTTCAAGTTTGGCGGCACTGATTTTTTTATGAAATGGATAAATAATAATTACATGGTGAAAATGGGGTGGTCGCGCCGGGATTTCTTTTTTTTCATGCAAATGCCGGGATAAGAAAGAATTGATTTCGTGAAAACCTTCGTTGTTTTTGGCCAGTGCTACATATTGTTGTTGGACTCCATTTCGAAAATCAACACCAACGACCGGTCGTATATTGTATTTTGGGGCCAGCCGAATAAAATTAAGACAAGCTGATGTATTATTAATGTCGGTTAGTGCAATGCTTTCTATTCCATGTTCGTTTGCCATTTCTAATAATGCTTCTTCCGACAATGTGCCGTACCGAAGACTAAAATGACTATGGCAATTGAGATACATGATTTTAAGTTGGTAGTGGGCAGTACGATGTGAGTTGATCAAAACAAGTGAGTTGATCAAAGCGTGTTACCCACGTTCAAAAGTTTGTATTTTTTTATCCCTTAAACCCCAAACTGGCTGAGATGGTGGTCCAGGTGTTTGTACAACATATTATTCCATTCTTCTTTAGTTAATTTACCAAAGGAATGTGATGGCTTCTGGTCAAAATGCGATGCGCCCAATTGAAGCGTTTTGAAAACATAATCTACAAGGCGTTTTTTTTCTGTAGCAAAATCTTTTGTTTCCTTCATCTTGAATTGTGGAGCTGTTGGAATATTTCGTTTGTAGGGCTTACTTCCGACAACACCCTGCTTGATAAATGACTTGAGTAAAAGCCGTTTAAAAAAGCCTGGTTTTGGATGAATATTGTCGTACATCATTTCGTATGTAACATTGCAGTGCGCCAGCATTTGTCCGATGCTCATTTTTCCCCATAAAGGCATAGAGTCCGGACCGAGTTGATTAATTCGGGTTATGATGTCTTCTACGTCGGTTTGATTAAATACATTTTTCATGAGGTGGAGTTTATTGTTTATTTTATTTTTTGTCTTCTTTTGCTCGTCGTGTTCTTGCCGGGCTTTCTCCCATGCCAAAAAGTTTTAAATCTTCGTAAATGACATAGGTAAACTCTGGATAAACCGTTGGGCCTAGAGGTGCCAGCAAAGTACTATCTGTCGCTTTTGGTGACCTGATATCAGACGAAATAGGATATGCATTGAAGTGTTTGGCATTGAATGGCCGCAGTAGCATGGTGACGTCTGATATATCTGTTGCGCTATCGATCCAGAGTGCTTCTTCATCGCCTTCGAGAATGACAGGTGAGCGATGGTGACCGACACGCTGCAGAAGGTCATTGGCTGTTGTCGTGATTATTGAAAAAGAAGAATGAATTTCGCCTGTGGCAGGGTCTGCCCATTCGTCCCAGATGCCGGCTAGACTAAATTGACTTTTTGGGTCTCGGGGGTAAATTAGATAGGGCTCATTTAGTCGTTTTTCCTTAGACCCTTCGATGAAGGCATCTGCTATGACGAGACAGCGTTGTGACCGTATTGGTTTCCGAAATGATGGTTTTTGCAGGATACCTTTTGCTCCGGCATAAGTCGGGTCGTTGCTTTTGTTAAAGTCTCCTTCACTGCGCGCGTTGAAGAAATACATTTTTTTCTTCGCCCAATGCGGCGTAAGTCCAAACTGAAATAATTGTAATTGTTTTGGATCTTTATTGGTAATCACAGGGGCATACTGTCCAACAGAAACATTGATGTTGCCTGCATAATGCAAGAGATTATTTGCTGTTACATTGTAGCGCTTTTCAATTTCCTGAATTGATTTTACAGTTACATATCTTCCACACATTTAGATTGATTTATAAATTTAAATTAACTTTTTTATTTTAAATGCCTACCTTCTTCGGTTGGCCAACAGGGGTGGAGGTTCGCCTGTAAAGGGATTCCACCGACTAATTGTACGAGCGCCCATGGTCGATAAACGAAATACTTTACGGTCACCATACCGATCACGGATATGATCCATTGCTTGATATAGTGAAATCATTTTTTCAGTATCATCAAATAAATCGATTTGATAATTTCCGTGTACCAGTCCGCCAAAACGAACTCCGATTAATCGTACAAGTAATCGCCGATTGTATAATTTTTCGAATAACGCACCACACATAGGGATGAGTTTATGGTCAGCTGACGTGTAAGGTATTTTGTGTTGTATACTTTTGGTTTGAAAATCGGAATACCGAATTTTCACACTTACATTACAAGTTAGTTTTTGTCCTCTTCTCAATTGAAAGGCCAGGTTCTCTGCCATGGCTGAAATTAGAGTACGTAATTTTTCAACGTCAATGGTGTCTTGGTCGAATGTACGCTCAGTAGAAATTGATTTACGCTCATGGTGCGGTTTTACAGGAGAATTGTCGATACCGTTGGCCTTATTCCATATCGTTGCGCCATTTTGCCCAAATGCTTTTTCCATGAGTTCAACCGGCATCTCCTGTATGGTTTTAATTTTTTTAACACCCAGACGACAGAGCGATTGAAATGTTTTTTGACCGACCATTGGTATTTTACGAACAGAAAGCGGAGCCAAAAAGGGTTTTTCTAAACCGTAATCTATTTTTAATTGATTATTGGGTTTAGCTTCTCCTGTAGCAACTTTCGATACGGTTTTATTTACCGATAAACCAAATGAAATAGGTAGTCCTGTTTCCTTAATAATGGTATGTCGTAATTCGGTAGCATATTGCATACAGCCAAAGTATTGATCCATACCTGTCATGTCAATATAAAACTCGTCGATCGAACTTTTTTCAAACAATGGAGATTTTTCCTGGACAATATCGGTGACGAGATGGGAATACTTTGTGTACGTACTGCTATTGCCCTTGATGATAATAGCTTCGGGACAGAGTTGACGTGCTAGTTTCATGGGCATGGCCGAATGCACACCAAATTTTCGCGCTTCATAACTGCAGGAAGCCACTACTCCCCGGTCACTCGTACCGCCGATCATCACCGGTTTGCCAATGAGACGACTGTCATCAAGACGCTCGCAGGAAACAAAAAAGGTGTCGAGGTCAATATGTACGATTGCTTTTTTAATGAGTTGTTGATTTATAGAATTTATTAAATGTTTAAATCAACTCAGTCTTTTCCTAATTGTCCGCTAACCTCCGCCAATTGTTCGCTTAACCCTTCCATCATATTCTTCAATTCTTTTAATTTACCTGAGCCTCCTTTTTTTGGAATATCAAAGCTGATATAACCCTGAGCTTGCCATATCTCGGCGATGTCCTGAGGTTTTAACTCGTAGGGTTTGTAAACCGGATTGTCGGATTTTAGTACAAGGGTGTCGCGATCGAGTTGATTTAATAAACGTTTGTATACGACGCCTTGATCGCGCGTCACTATGATATAGCATTGCCCGTTTTTGACGCTGTACCAGTCTTCTATATAAGAAGCGATGATATAACTCCCGGAGTTTATGGGAAGCATGCTGTCGCCGGATATTTGAAAAAGTCGGCTGGTTTGATCTGGATATAATTCATCCAGGGGGAGCGAAAACTGTGGCAGTGCCCCAACATATTCCGGGTCACCATAACTCGCCGCGTAGCCGGCCTCAGCTTTTACAGGCACGACACTAATGCGTTCCTGCTTGTCCGGAGTCACGACAATAGGCAGAACGCGTAATGCTCTGCCGGTCAAATCGGCAATTTTGTCTATGCCGCGGTGCAGATCGATGTCGATTAAGGCATCAATCGATGTTTGAAAAAGAGCTGACAGTTTTTGTATTGTCGTGATTTTTGGTTCAGCTCGCCCTTCTTCATAGGCACCAACCAAAGATCGTTTGATGCCAATCTTCTCCGCTAGTGTAGCTTGCGTATAGCCTTTGAACTTGCGGAGATACCTGATATTGCTGTTTAAATAACTCATTCGACAAATATATGCTAAAATAATTAGCATGACAATAAAATTAGCAAAAAGAAGAAAAAGAAAGCACGCGAGTCATCAGATCACTTAGTGATCTGATGACTCGCGCGCGTGTGCGCGCGCGAGCAGAAGAAACACTTGTTTTTCATAACTTTGCACAATTCCACAGGGGTGCCTCATCAGGGTGATGGGCTGAGATAATACCCTTTGCGTGTTCACACCGCAGGAACCTGCCCGGGTAATGCCAGGAAGGGAAAATGATGATACATCATTTTTATACATTTTATAACGACGCGCATGCGCGTAAAACAAACGATGATGTACATGAAATTAATATTAACTGTTTGTTGCTTACTAATATTTGTAGCGGCTAATGCACAATATCAAATTTCCGGAAGAATAGTTGATGAAAATAATCAACCCATAACAGGACAAACAATTCAATTAATACCAGCCGGAATAAAAACAATGTCAAAAAACAATGGCGAGTTTTTATTTGAAGAAGTAAAGCAAGGAGTATATACATTGGTATTTGACAGTGAATGGTGGCAAATAACAAAGGACGTAACAGTCGATAAGAACATATCTGATATTGTATTACAACCAAATACGGTCTTACCGATAGAAGAAGTCGTAATTAAATCCATTCGATTTGGCCAGGCTAATTCCCCAACACAGCAAATGCTCACAAAAAAATCTATAATAAATCAATTAACCGTAGCTGACCTCCCCTATATATTGCAATTCACTCCCTCTGTTATAGTTACATCCGACGCGGGTGCCGGAACCGGATACACAAGTATGCGCATTCGTGGAAGTGATCAGACCCGTATAAATGTTACGATCAATGGGGTTCCATTAAATGATGCAGAGTCTCAAAATGTATTTTTTGTTGACTTGCCAGATCTTGCGGCCAGTGCCCAAAATATCCAAATACAACGCGGTGCCGGAACTTCCAGTCACGGGGCAGCTTCCTTTGGTGCATCGATAAATGTCAATACGCATACATTTTTGGAAGAAGCGGGAATAAAAATTGGTGGAGTTGTCGGTTCCTTTAATACAAAAAAGGCAAGCCTCGAATTTAATACAGGTAAAATAGGTAAAGGACTATATTTAAATGGTCGTCTTTCTCAAATCACTTCTGACGGATATATCGACCGCGCGACATCTGACTTAAAAAGCCTGGCCCTGTCCCCGCTGTATATAATCGGAAAATCATCTATACGATATGATTTATTATATGGTGCAGAACGAACCTATCAGGCTTGGTATGGCATCGACGCGGACTTATTAGAGTCAAACCGAACATTTAATCCTGCCGGGATGGAGCGCCAAAGTGGACCGTATCCAGATCAAGTGGATGATTATAAACAGGTCCATCATCAACTTCACGTAAACACCGAGTTAACAGATAAAATAAACTTCGGAATATCGGCACATTATACGCCAGGTAATGGATTTTATGAAGAGTACAAAGCCAATCAATATCGAACGGATTATGGGTTTGCACCAATAATCCACACGTCAGATACAATTACGATGACCGATCTGGTGCGCAGAAGGTGGTTGGACAACCATTTTTATGGATTCGTAGGAAGTATGAGTTATCAAATTAATAATAAATCAGACCTTATAATCGGTGGAGGATGGAACCATTATAAGGGGAGACATTTTGGTGAAGTTATTTGGGCTGAGTATGCCCAAGGTATTGGCCCTGAAGATAAATATTATGATAATAAAGCCAATAAATATGATGCGAGTATATATGCGAAATACAGCAATACAATAACGCCGGAGCTATTAACATTTATAGATCTTCAATATCGCTCCATAAAATATAATTTCATCGGACCGGATCGGGATGGGCAAGCTACAGATCAACAAGACGTACTACATTTTTTTAATCCTAAAATTGGCTTGACTTATTATGCCAGTGACAAGGTGTCAATTGTTCTTCAATCCGGAATCGCTCAAAAAGAACCTAATCGCAGTGATTATATAGAATCCAGTCCTATTTCACGTCCACGAGCAGAATGGTTATGGGATACAGAATTAGGAGCCAATTGGCAACTAACTAAAGCGCTGGTCATAAGACCAAATATCTATTATATGAAGTACAAGGATCAATTGACTTTAACAGGAGAAATAAATGATGTTGGAGCAGCTACACGCATTAATGTTGACAATAGCTATAGGTTAGGCTTGGAATTTGACTGGTCTTGTAGAATAGGTAATAATTTGATGATGAATGGTAATTTTAATCTGAGTCGCAACCGACTTTCATTATTGGAACAACATGTCGACAGCTATGATGAAGAATTTAATTATGTTGGTCAAGATATAATTACATTGAAAAACACACCGTTACCTTTTTCTCCCCATACATCTGCCTTTCTTGGCTTACGTTATCAATTTATAAAATCGGATAACCTGTCATCCTTATTTTATTTAAACACCAAACATGTTGGAGAACAATGCCTCGACCTCAGTGGAGATGAACACAATAAATTAAGTGACTATCAAACGTTTGATGTTGGAATAGAGGCAAATCTGAGAAATCTGGTTGGAAAACTTGTGAAAATAAAAGTTGAAGTCAATAATTTATTCGCTACGGCTTACGAAAGCAATGGCTGGTCGTATAAGTATATTTTAAATGGAGACATCCGATATGCACAGGGTTTCTATCCTCAGGCTCTGAGACATTATAATGTCAGCTTAATAACTGAATTTTAAAATGAAATTCAATCACAATGTGATAAACAGCATCGATTAGTTTAAGAAGCTTTATTTGCAATGTAATTAAAACCCATAAACGATGTTGATTCTCGGAACGAATGCGCTATTTCTGAAATTAAAAGAATTGGTCTCGTCGTATAATACATCATAAAACAACTCAAGTCGAACTCCGGCTCGGCCACCCATGCGTTGTGTATATCCCCCTCCGATCAGCCATGAATTTTGTTCGTCATTTGTTTTCGTCTTTATACCATTGGAGATCTGCGTATAAGTGTAATCATAATATGCAAACTCTGTACCGATATTGAGTTCACGGGTGATGTAATAGAGAGCAAAAACTTTTGGACCCACAACGGAGAAATTATCCTTAAAATCTGAACTGTATTTGTACGAACCATAATAGTAATCGAGACCGATGCCGGCCCAAAATTGATCCGTGATCTTGTATCCTACATTTGGACTGAGATTGATATTCCAGCCATTAAAAAAGGAGACTCCAACCCCACCTCCGAAAACGATGCGGTCGGTCCATTTTTCCTCTTCCTGTGATCGGGTTGAATTGCGTTGCGCATCAACACTCGCTGCAATGAAAAAAAGCATAACAATGAACAAGATGGTCTTCTTAAGCATTCTTTATTTATTTTTGGCGATGATTGCAAGACATATCATTATGCCTCACTACTAGATGTAAACGTAGACAAGGTATAAAATATGGTGAAGACATTGAATGATTGGTGCTTTTCACTTGTATTTTTGTTCGAAAATTATAATCATATTCCGCTTAGCTTATGCGCGTCATATTAATACTCTCTTTATGGTCTTTATGTTTCATGGGGTTGGCTCAACATGAGTCGCATGATCATGATCATGTTACTAAAGATCAAATAACTGTAATACCCGGGGTCGATAAATTTGTCACAATCAACTTCGATAATACCAACTTTCGAAACAGCATTTTGACTGAACGAAGCGGCTCTTTGCCATTTGATTTAGGTCCTGCCGGCATGGTCCAACTGGATTTAGAAGCATATAATATGTTAAGTGAGGATTACTTTGTCCAAAATGAATCAGGTCAAGGACTCAGGTCAGGAGATGTGACAACATTGAAAGGATACTCTGCCGACGGCGGGAAAGTCCGTCTTACGATATCTGAGCAATTCACTTATGGATTTATTGAATACAGTGACGAAACCTTTTGGATTGAACCTGCCTGGTACTACATTAAAGAAAAAGGTCAGACAAATGATATTGTTGTGTACAAGCAATCCGACATCGATGAAGATCTCGATCGAATGTGTGGTGCGATAGAAGCAACTCGTAAAGCAGAAAATCTGCGACAGCGAGAAACAACACATCAACGATCCGGACAACGATTGGGGCAATGTTATCAGGTGGAATTAGCTGTTGCTTCGGACTATTCCATGTATGTCAAGTATAATTCCTCTTCAACGAACGTTGAAAATCACAATATAGCCGTGATCAACAATGTCAATGGTGATTATAGCGGCAGTTTTGAAGATGACATTGAGTTTGTCATTGTTACGCAATGGCTTTCGACATGCAGTTCATGCGATCCATGGACCACTTCCACGGATGCCTTTGATTTGCTCATGAGTTTTAGTGGTTGGGGCCAGGGTGGCAATTTCCAGACGAGTTACGATTTGGCAGAGTTATGGACAAACAGGGATTTCGATGGTCAAACAGTTGGTATCGCCTGGGTGGGTGGGCTATGTAATAACAACAGGTATCATTGTTTTCAGGATTTCACTTCCAATGCAGGTCTATTACGTGTAACGGCCTCGCACGAAATTGGACACAATTTCGATGCCTTACATGTCACTGTGGATGATTTCATAATGTCGGAATTCGTATCCATAACTTCAGACTGGCATCCAAATTCAATCAACGACATTTCAGATTTCATTGCGTTGAGAGCAAGCCAGGGAGGCTGCTTTTCCAATTGTCCTGTTGGGAGTGCACCAACGCCCGATATGGAACCTCTGGCAAACAATATATGTCCGGGGACAACAATTAAGTTCTTTGATCGAAGTCTTGGAGATCCCAGCAATTGGTCATGGACCTTTCCTGGTGGCAATCCGTCAAATTCAAATGACCAAAATCCTACGGTCACATATGACATACAGGGTACCTTTCCTGTCATATTGGAGGTTGCAAATACAGCAGGCTCCAACAGTCAGACATTTACGAATGAAATAGTTGTAGGTGATGGAGGAACATCCTTTCTTCTTTATCAGGATTTTGACGATGGTTTTGAAGACTGGTCGATTGACAATTCAGATAATGGTGTGACCTGGGAGCTTATGGATCCAACAGCGGCTCCAGGTGGAACGACAGCTGCGTTTATTGATAACTTCAATTACCCCAATTTGGCGAGACGCGACGCCATGATCTCTCCAATATTTAGTTTGGCAGGATTTCAATCTGCAACCTTACATGTGGAATACGCGCATGCTGCATTGACCTCAGGATTGCGTGATTCACTAATTCTATATGTCTCTGGCGATGCCGGGCAGAGCTTTCAGCGTTTCTATGCCAATGCTGAGAACGGATCCGGGAATTTTGCAACACGACCTGCATTTAATGGTCAGTTTGATCCTCAAAATTTTGATGAATGGTGCGGTTCAGGGAGTTTTGGTGCGGACTGTATTGATGTTGACATCTCAAATTACCTTGGAAGTCGGGATGTCATTGTCCGAATTGAAAATTATACAAACAGCGGGAATAACACATATGTCGATCGAGTCTACGTTAAAACTAACTGCTTTGATTTACCCCCCCCTGTTGCTGAATTCTCTGGTCAGCCTGTGACGGGCTGCGCTCCTTTAGTCGTTCAGTTTCAGGACCAGTCTCAAAATTCACCCTTCGCATGGAACTGGACCTTCGAAAATGGCTCACCGGCAACCTCTTCATTACGAAACCCTGAAGTCATATTTACAAACACAGGACAACATACCGTGACCCTTACCGTAACAAATGAAAGCGGCTCGGATGTCGAAGTGAAAAATGGATATATCCATGTTATTGATGATCCCATTGCAGCCTTTAATTTCTCGGCCGTTGGTGCCACCGTCATTTTCCAGAATTTGTCGATAGATGCGACGGATTATCTATGGAATTTTGGTGATGGCCAAATGTCAGCAGATGAAAATCCAGTACATGTGTACATGGCAGATGGTCCATATGATGTTACACTGCAGGCCTTTAATGATTGTGGAACAAATACACACATGTCTACGGTTAACATAGGGACACCACCAACAGCGGCTTATGAAAGCACCCCGCTAACAGGATGTGCGCCTTTGGAAGTTCAATTTGTCAGTACCTCAAGTGTGAATACAAGTGACGTTCAATGGATTTTTGAAGGTGGAGATCCGGAATTTTCCAATGAGTTGGATCCTTTAGTCACTTATGAGATGGCAGGGGTTTTCGACGTTGTCCTAATCGCCATAAATGCAAACGGTACAGACACACTAGTAGATGTAGATGTCATCACAATCAATGAAGATCCTCAGGCTGATTTTTCATACACGGTGGATGATCTTTCTGTAGATTTTTTGAATCAAAGTGTCGGCGCATCAAATTTTGATTGGTTTTTTGGCGACGGAAATGTATCCATGGAAGAAAATCCGAGCCACACGTATTCTTCTGATAATCAATACGAAGTTGTGCTTATTGTTTCCGGTAATTGTGGAATGGATACGGTATCTCAAACAATTGAAGCAGGCAATTTTCCCTCATCGGTTTTTTCAGCAAATATCACGGAAGGATGTGCGCCGCTTACGGTTGAATTTGAGGCCACTGATGCAGGTCCGACAGACTTGGTTCATTGGATGTTTGAGGGTGGTGATCCTGCGACGTCTACATTGAATAATCCTGTTATAGTTTATGATTCCCCGGGTTCATATGATGTTTCGTGCATCGTATCGAATGTACTTGGCTCTGATACAACATTGTTGATTGATTATGTGATTGTGCAAGGACCGCCGGTTCCTGATTTTGATGCGGAGTCTGATGGATTTCTAACAGCGAACTTGACGTATACCGGAGGGGTATATGATGATATCTTGTGGCTCTTTGGCGACGGTTCATCCTCTACGGATGAAAACCCAAGCCACATTTATGATGATGCAGGTCATTGGGAAATATCTTGTATTGTCAGTAATGGATGTGGTTCGGATACACTTGTGCAGGAGATAATAAGAACTGATCCATTAGTAATGATTGACGGGCTGATGTCGGCACATTGCATTGGGAATAGTGTCCAATTTTCGGCAATGGGTGTTGGGAATTCCCCAACATTTGAGTGGACTTTTGAGGGAGGTGATCCATCAAATTCAAGTTTGGCGATGCCTTTGATCACATACAATCAATCAGGGCAATTTGATGTCGCACTTGTTGCAAGTCAGAATGGGGCTAGTTTTACTTATAATTGGATCGAGTCGATTAGCATAGAAAATGAGCCTGAAGCTGACTTCATTGTTCAGCTCAATCAACTTTCAAACACTTCGCTTCACGCCACAAATTATTTGTGGTTCGTTGATGAAAACTTTGTTTCAGATGAGGAGGATTACATCTTGTCTCAAGAGGGCGAGTTCGAAGTGATGCTTATAGCAAGCAACAGTTGCGGGTCTGATACCATCACACAAAATGTATCGGTTTCAGCTACAAACGAATTGCCTCTCTTCCGGGAGGGCATGAAAATAGTCCCAAATCCAAATGACGGATTCTTTACAGTCGTATTTGATAAGACAGTCGGGAGATATGATCTTTCCATCTTTAATAGCAGTGGAAAAGAAGTTGTCTCCCTGGAGCATATTAGCTCAGAGACTAGATCATTGATGGGTTTGCAAAATGGCTTTTATCTTATTCGTGCCACCACTCCTGATGGAATTTTTATTACCAAAATGGTGGTCATAAAATGAGAATAGAATACGACGTATAACGGATTTCTGTTTTTGAACATTAAAGGCAGCGTTTATGCCTCATTATATGATCTTGGTATTATCGACCTTTGGTCGGAGCAGCAATCTGTGAGAATCACGGAATCGCCGTACATTTATCGATCCAAAAGAACGGGCCCCGCTCCCGAAAATTAAATTTATGAAAAGACTTTACCTAATTTTATCCATATTAGTATTCGCCGTTGTTCTTAAGGCTCAGCCATTGAATGACGACTGTACGAATGCGACACAGTTGCTCGATGTCGTAAAATTCTGTTCTAATTTCAATTCGGTCGACTATACTTATGATGCCGCAGGAAGTGACTGTGGCCCGAGTCTTACACCACCAAATATGTGGTTTTATTTTACGGCTGAGGGTTCATTCTTAGATCTGGATGTCATGACACCGGCTGGAACAGAGGTTGCCATGATTAACTTATTTGCTGTTGATCCGCTCGACCCTTGCAATACCCTCGTGAATATTTTCTGTACCGAAACCGGTATCATTAATAACCTTACTGGTCTCAACCTCGGCGATGTATATTACTTCTCTGTAGCTTTCACAGATGGGGCAGGGACTAGCCTTACGCCTACCTTTGATCTTTGTATTACCAACGGTGACCCCCAACAAAACAATGATCCTTGTTCGCCAATAAACCTCACTTTAGGTATTTGTGAACCGTTGCAATCTAATATTCTGGCTTCTGCGAATATTAACTTTGAACCTCTCTGTCCCGGAGCTTGGTCATCACAACTTTGGTACACTGTCGACCTTGATCCTGAAAACCACATATTGGATCTGACTGTAGTTCCAAGTGGAACAGACCCCATAAATGGTGACGTCTTCATGTCAGTCGGAACATTTGAGACCGGCTGTCTAGGTGGATTTACATTTATTGATTTTTACTGTGGGCCTGCCAATACGACCTATGAATTTTTCGGCCTTAATCCTGATGTGACATATTTCGTTGTAGTTGCAACGCTTCAGGAATTTGAAGGGGAATTCGATTTATGTGCTAACCAGAGTGGAGAAGATTTATGTGTACAAAATGTCAATAGTGATGACTGCGGTGTTGGAGTACCCTCATTCTTTCCAATTATTCCGGGAGGTTTAGTCAATTCGTCACCTTGGGAATGTCTTAATGGTTATTGTATTGACAACGCATCTCCGATATTTGACTATTCAATTTTCGGGACTTGCGGCTTCGATCTCAACATGAGTACGGTATGGTTTCAAGTCAATACAGGACCGCTTGCTCTTTTTATGAACATCGATTTTACGGGAACAACTTTGACTTTCCCGGGTATCGCCGTATTCGAAGGAGATTGTGCAAATCCGACCTTAATTACATGTAATGCGGCTTCAGGAAGTGTATTGCAACTAACTGATATAAGTGTCAACGCCAGTTCATCTTATTGGATTGCGGTTACAAGTTTAGACGCAAACATGGGAGAATTTAATCTCTGTGTCAATACGTTTTTCCCGATAAATCCATGCAACAATTCATTCAATTTAGAAGAAGTCGGATCGTCTATCGATGATTCTCCGGTCGGAGGACCATATTGTCCCGGTGAGGAAGTAGAATTCTGTTTTGATGTCGTCTCATATGATGCCTCCACTGCTGGATCTGGCTGTCAATGGTTACAAGCCATCATTCCAACATTTGGAGATGGGTGGGACGAGTCTTCATTTGATCCGAACACAGGGGAACCACTCATAGTCGATCAACCAAATACATTGCACAATGGAGTTTGGAGTTGGTGGGAAGACGGTGACGTAGATTACAATGTGAATAATCCAAATATACACGTGATTACGGGTGCACATGGATTAGGTCTCTGTGCGCCAGTTCATGATCCAACATGCAGTGGTACGCCGCTTGCCCCTGGTGTATTACTACCCGGAGGTTGGTATGCCGTATCACCTGATGGCAATCCACCGGATGATAACCCTGACGACGCCTATGGTGATGGATCAGGATGTGGAAATTCTACTGACGGACCCTGGCAGGTATGTTTTACGCTTGTAGCACGAATGCATCCGAATTGTGAAGATTTACCTACTTATAATGAAGCCTCTGTTAACGTAGTCGCTTTTCCTGATGGTGAGACAGGAAGTTGGAATAACTCTACTTGCCTGGGTGTGGTTCCTGCTCCTTTGAATGGTTTTATTGATTGCTCAGCAGTTCCTGATATACAAGCAGAAAATCAAGAGATATGCAGCGGACAGACTTTTGTCATCACTATTACTTCACCTCAGGATCCACTCATTTATGATTGGACAGTCGATGCCCCTCCTCAAATTGTTGGAGAGTCTGACGGTAATGGTCCTGTGATTTCTCAGACATTGATTAACAATGGAAGTGATGAAGCGGATGTAATTTATAGCATTACAGGTAAAAAAACATCTTGCCCGGGATTGGCAGATGTGACGGTTACTGTTTATCCTGATATAGATGTACAACCTATTAATCAGCCGGTACAAGGATGTGCTTTGCAGGTCTTTAACCTGGGAACATATATTCAAGTTAACGGAGGAAAACCCCCGTATACTTATTCCTGGTCAAATGGTTCAAATTCATCAAATCCTCAAGTACAAGTAAATGCTGATGCCACATTCAGCGTTACAGTGAGTGATGATGTCGGATGTGTTGGTGTGGGTGAAGTTGAATTAAATATTTTTGGAATTTTTGAAGTAGAAATTGATGCACCTGATCAAATTTGTGCCTCTGAGCTTGACGCTTTGTTGACTGCTACACCTCTGGGAGGAAATCCACCTTATTCAACATATGATTGGCAACTTCCAGATGGATCAATACTACAAAATGCCGGAAGCCAGATCGATGGAGATCAGGATGGAACTTATATTTCAACGGTTACTGATGCAAATGGATGTCCGGGTCTTGGCGAACATGATATGATAGTCAATGAAAATCCCGAATCCGGCATAATAGCCTTCCCCGAAGGAGCAATATGCGAAGGCTCCCAAACTCAATTATTTGAAGATATTACTGTAGGTAGTTCACCGGATATTACACGTATTTGGATTGTTCCGGATTCTTTCACAGGGGATCCATACATATCAGGATTTTTCACTGATGTTCCGGGTGATTATATATTGATTGCTTTGGATAATAATGGATGTAGTGACACATTCACACTGACTTTAGATGTGCAACCTGCCCCTGAAGCATTTCCAGCGACCCTTGAGGTTTGTCATAGCTCAACAGGAGTCGGAATTTTTGATCTGACCTCAGCTGAAAATACGATCAATGGTGGCACAGGATTCGACGTTGACTTTTTCGAGGATTCAGCTCTGGTAAATCAGATCAGTGTGCTTGATCTGGATGATTATATGAGCGGCCCGGATACTATCTATGCCGTCGTATTTAACATAGCAGATTGTCCATCTCAGCCGGTTGAAGTGATGCTCGAATTTTTACCTGAAATCATATCAAATGACACATTCCAGACTGTCTGTTTAGAAGCAAGTGGTTTAGGTACATTTGATCTTACCCTTTTAATTGATGCCATCAATGATGGAACTTCATTGCCGGTATCATTTTACGAGGATGCTAATGGAACAATCGTCATAACCAACCCAGGTAATTACGAGGCCGCTGAAGGACAAGTCTATGGGGAAGTAAGTGGAGCAGGTGGGTGTTTTTCTGATCTTGCTATCATAGACATCAACACTGACACATTGCTCGAAGCATTCGGTGCAACGATGTCAAGTTGTCTAACAATAGATGGAACCGGAATCTTTGATCTGACTTCAGAAAACAATACGATAACCGGAGGCCAGGTATTGAATGTGATTTGGTACTCAAATAGTACGCCACCTTTAAATATAATTTCAGCACCGGATTCGTACGAGTCAGCTCCAGGATCCGTTTTTGCAACCGTCACGGACGGTCAATGTATCGCAAATGTGGTCGAAGTGACGTTATCGTTGACAACAGACGCCAGCGGTACTTCAATTACAATTGATGAATGTAATAGAGGAGATAATACGGGTAGATTTGACCTGACTGCAAGCAATGACATAATCGGCGGTGTTGGCAGTACCATATATTGGTTTACCGATGATCAGGCTATGAATGCAATTGTTGATCCTGCGGATTTTGAATCATCAGAAGTGGTGGTATACGCCATTGTCGAAGATGCAAATCGATGCATTTCTGATCCAATTCCGATTACCTTAAACCTTGAATTTTTACTAATTACCGATTTGGACTCACTAAAAACATGTGATCCTGGTAATGGAATAGGAACCTTTGATTTAACCGCTCAGGATGCCGTGGTAAATGGTGGAACGGGATGGGATGTGGAATGGTATGAGGACGCGGCAACGACTATGTCCATTTCGGATCCTCAAAATTATGATTCAGGAAACAAAGACGTATATGCCATTGTGAGAAACGGAGAATGTGTCAGTGAAGCGATCGATGTGACATTAGCAGTGACGAATGATCTCGAAGGAATCCCAATTACGATTCCAGGATGCGATCAGGGTAATGGCACGTTTGCTTTTGATCTGACCGTTGCAGATATTTTGATTTCTCCTGACGGTCTTGATGTCGAATATTTCCTTGATAATGGCGTTACCATGCCGGTGTCGGATCCATTGAATTTTGTCAGTGGGGATGTAACCATTTATGCAGTTGTCCGCGATGGCATTTGTCGGTCACCGGTCGTAGCCATTGATCTGGATGTAGAAATAACCGTATTTCCTCCAGAAGAAACAGCTGTCGAATGCGACGAAGGTGGAGGTGCCGGTACATTTAATCTGCAAGATTTTGAATCGTTAATTGCGGGTGTAGGTGCAATTGTTGTCTGGTATGAAGATGCTCTTGCAACAATGCTCATTAGCAATCCTACAGCCTTCAACACCACTCCAAGAGATATTTACGCCGTCGTGACAGACGCCAATGGTTGCGTTTCTGAACCGACAGTTTTTCATCTGGATACAGACAATAATTTACCAGCTTTTGAAGCCAGTTCGCAAGCTTGCGATGATGGATTTGGAATGGGTGTCTTTAATCTCGATCTTTTGGTTAGTACCATCAACGGTGGAAATACATTTATTGTAGAATTTTATACAGACCTCGGATTGACTAATCAAGTTACACTCACTGATGCTTACGCTAGTGGTGCTGTGACCATTTATGCAATTACAATTGACGGACCATGTCGGTCTTTACCCGTGGAGGTAACGTTATCCCTTATTCCACCGATTGTAGCGCAAGCCACAAGTGATGACTTGTGTGATGAAGGGGTAGGAGATGCCACTTTTGATCTGACAACACTCGAGGCAGCAATTGACAACGGACAAGGGCACACCGTACTTTGGTTTGCAGATGCAGGGTTGACTCAACCCATCATAGACATATCAAATTATGTTTCCAGTGGATCAAGTGTGTGGGCAGTCCTTACAAATGGGAATTGTGATTCGGAACCGGTAGAAGTTCTTCTTTCAGTCACGACTGTTCTTGGAAACATAGCTTCATTAGAAACATGTGATGAAGGAGCCGGGACAGGTACGTTCGATTTAATGTCTTTAGAGGCGAGCATCATAACACAAGGCGGACAAATGGTCATGTGGTATGAGGATGTCAATTTGACCACTCTGATTACATCGAATTTGGCCTATATCTCATCCGGAGGAACCATTTATGCAGTAACATCTGATGGACGATGCAATTCTGAACCCATTCCTATCACACTGACGTTAACCGATAAACTACCTACTGATGTGGTGTCGCTTGAAGATTGTGATGATGGAGATGGTATGTTGATCTTCGATTTAAATGCCGTAGAATCAGATATCAATACACTTGGAAATGGAGATGTCGTTTGGTATGAAGACATGAACGGCAGTGTGATCATAGCAAATGAAAATAACTATGAAAGTGGAACAAAGACAATCTATGCACAAGTCATAGATGGTCCATGTAAATCAGATATCATTGCGATTGACTTGACTGTAAATGAGCTTCCAACAGTGGATGCAGGCCCAACACAGGAACTTACTTGTCGTGCTGCATTTCTTGATATTACAGGAAGCGCTCCAACTGGTGATTATAGTTATTCCTGGACCACGACTGACGGAAATATAGTTTCCGGCGGTACCGATATCACCGTGCGCGTGGATCAGGCCGGAACTTATGTTTTGGAGGTTACGAATACATTGACAAATTGCATTCAGTCTGATGTGGTTGTTGTGACTGAAGATGTGAATATACCTGTAGTTGATGCCGGTCCGGATGTCGAAATAGATTGTGTTGATACTCAAACCGAAATTGGCTCGGCGGAAACGGCCTCAGGCGCAGGCATAAATATAAGCTGGACATTGAATGGGAATCCTATAGGCGGCTCTCAGAATGTATTGACAGCTACCCAGGCAGGGACATATGTCGTCACGGTAGAAAATACAGCTAGCGGATGTATGAATACGGATGAAGTGATTGTCACATCAACGATTGCCGACTTAACCAATATGGAAATTGACATAGACAATCCAAACTGCAACGGGGCAAATACAGGATGTATTGAACTCGTAAATATTACCGGCGGTGAGGGTCCATATGGAGTTTCAATTGATCAGGTAAACTTCATCGGGAATTCTCAAATCTGTAATTTGCCTGCCGGCGAATATGTATTTACCGTACGCGACGTAAATGGTTGCGAAACGTCGCTTCCTGCAACGATTCAACAGCCTGAGGTTTTGGCTGTTCAGATTGTAGGTGACAATATTATTGACTATCGGGATTCTACCACGCTTGCAGCGGTTCATTCACCGGGAGATGTTCAAATAGATAGTTACAATTGGACATCTAATAATCATTTTAATACTGCCATTGATAGCATAATTATCGTGACAGGTCTTACAGAATTTCCAGTGAGTGTCACGATAGTGGATGAAAATGGTTGCGAAGCAACAGATCAAATAATCGTATATGTCAGAAGAGACTTCAAGGTATTTGCTCCAAATGCTTTTAGCCCTCATAAAAAAGATAATGTCAACGATCGCTTTTTCTTATTTGGAGATGATGAAATCGCTTTAAGCGTTGATGAATTACAGATATTTTCTAGGTGGGGAGAGAAATTGTACGAGCGGACGAATCTTACGATCAATGACGATTCTGAAGGTTGGGACGGTACTTATGAAGGAGAACGGATGCCTCCAGGTGTATATATCTATTTTGCATTTGTAACTTTTGTTGACGGTAGTCAAGAGCTTATTCGAGGAGAGGTCATTTTAGTGGATTAGTACATTTAATAAGAAAGCAGAATTGAAAAATGAATTGTTTTTCAATTCTGCTTTTTCTTTTGTCGAATTGTATTCCAGAGTTCTAGAAATCTCTTACTTTTCATCAGAATTAAAGTTGATTTTTAGCTGTTCAATCACGAACACCATATCACTCGCTGTAAGTGAAGATAATTATTCACATATCACTTGTCGTCTATTTGGCATTCGTCATGAGTTCAAAATTGGATGGTCAGTGCATTATCCAGGGTAATTTCCCTATTCCTGATAATGGAGAAACTTCAATAGCAATTAATGTCAGTGGTTTAGTTCAACCAGATCTTGGCGATCCGGGGCAGGGCCTTTGTGGAGTGAGAATTAGATTTCGCCATGATCTGATTGGCGATTTATTGATTAGTCTCAGTTCCCCGTCTGGTCAAATAATACAATTGACAGGACCAACATCCACCACTTCTTCAACTGATTTGACGGTTTGGGATGTGACTTTTGTTCCTTGCATTCAATCTGCCATGCCGGATCCGGGATTTACGGATCAATGGGACAATGATCAATTTTGGGCTGTGCTGGCCAATTACTCCGGGTCATATTACCCATATAGTGGTTGTCTTGAAGATTTCACCGGCTCAGCCGTAGGACTTTGGACGCTTATAATTGAAGATTCGCAGCAGTTAGATATAGGCAGAATAGAGCGGGTTGAATTAATTTTTTGTGATTCTAGTGGACAAAATTGCAGTGAATGTATGGCTGATGGTGGGCTGTTACCAATTGACACAGTTGATCAATGCGTGAACGAAACTCCTGTTGAATTCAATATTGAACCCGTATTTCCGGATGGCGAGCCCGGCTCTGAATACACCTATGTCTACGTAATTTCATATAACGGATTGATCATCGACGTCAACACAGAATTTGACAACAACGGATTGGATACAGGTATCTACACGGTCTGTGGACTTTCAGTTTTAGCAAGTGATACTGCATTGGTCATGGCATTTCCTCCAAATCTCGATGTTGATGAATTTCAGAGCTGGTTGTTATCCAATCATATTTGTTTTGACTTCAAAACCAATGACTGCGCTGTCTTGCGTGTAAAACCGGAACTACCTCCTTTCTTTGAGTCAAGAGTCATTTGCCAAGGAGAAGAACTACTTTGGCGCGGACAGATATTTACTCAGACTGGTGATTATCAGGTTATTAATATTGGTGCGAATGGATGTCTGAGGGAGCATAATCTGAATCTTACTGTTCTTGATCCTGAACCACTGATAACAGAATTGGTTTCTTTTGGATGTGGACAAGAAATAGCCAGGCTTCAAGGAACCGACCTGACATTTGGGACTGACGTGGATTTTTTTTGGTATGCCAATCCCGGTACTATCTTGAGCAACCCTAATGATACCATCATTGACGTCTCAGAAAGTGGCGTCTATAATCTGGTTACAACTCGGAATTTTGGCGTTAATGGATCCTGCCAGGATACTACGAGTATTTCTTTAATAAATGACTTTGAGGAGCCTCAAATTAGCTACCTCGGAACAACCATAGATTGTAATGTAGATTCTTCTATCGTGCGTTCTTTGAGCACATTGCCGAATGCCACAATAATTTGGCGCAACGCGTTAGGAGTAGAAGATACAGCGAGGAATCACGTCATATATTGGGGCGAAGAATACACCTTAATCGCCGTATCCGAACAAGGGTGTCGAGATAGTTTGATAGTAGTTTTACCATATGATACTATTTCACCTTCGATAATCATTTCTGACATTCCTAAACCTTGTTTGAACGATAGTGTATTGTTGACGCCCGGAATTCCTGATCCAAACTGGACTTATATGTGGGTCGACCCGGATGGAGATTCTTTCATGTCGGCAGAAATATATTCTGATAAAATTGGTGTATTCACATTGTACGTCACTTCAGAAAATGGCTGTACGGCCGAACTTCCGGTGGAAGTGATTCATTCAGGTCCAACTCCGCTTTTTCAAATTCTTTCAGATACATTTTTTTGTTTTACTGATTCGATACACATATCCGTGACATCAAATCTGATGGAAACGTCTTTTTTAATCGATGGACGACAAGGATTTAATTCCACTGAGCATGACGTTTACGTGGGACTGCCAGGGAATTACACGGTTACTGTTGAAACGGTAAATGGATGCACTTATGATACAGTATGGCAAACTCCTTGGGTGCGAGCTGCGGAAATGCTCAATATTATTGGTGATACACTCGATTGTGAAACAGACAGCGTGATATTGTTTTTGGATATTTTGGGCAATAGCTCAGAATATTCGTGGCAGGGCCCCGGTGATTTCTATTCTGAAGATGACTCTGTGATCGTGCGTGAAAGCGGGACCTATGAGTTAGAGCTAAGAACTAAAAATGGTTGTCGAATAATCGGTTCTTATGAAGTTATCACAGATACCTTAAAACCAAGCGTATCGATAGCTGTCGGTGTCATCGATTGCAACAGTGATTCAGTTCGCTTTCAGGTGATGGCTGATGAAGATACATATCAGTACGATTGGGTGGGTCCAAATTCATTTCAGAGTAATATGGAGTCTCCATGGACGACAGAGTTGGGATGGCACTATGTTACAGTGACAGACGATAATGCTTGTAGATCATTCTTTTCTGTTGAAGTTTTATCTGACTTTGGACTACCGGGATATTCAATTGATGCCTCTTCAGTGACCTGTATTGAATCCACCTCTGATGTCGTTTTGACATCCAGCGCGGCAATGGTAGAGTGGAATGGGCCGGGTTTTATGTCGAACGATCGAAGTGTCACCTTACCTGAACTCAATACCTACAATTTAATCTTGACCGGGAGTAATGGGTGTCGTACTATGGTGGAATATGTTCCACCTGTAGATACGGCTCGTGCTGTACTGGAATTATTCACTGACATCTTAGGATGTCACCGAGATACAGTGCCCCTGTACTATTTGAGCGGCCTGGAAATTATGGATTTGGTTTGGATGGGCAGTGATGTACACGATACATCCGCGGATACTACTTCCACATCTATGCCCGGACTTTATTCAATTAGGGCCACCGCCTTAAACGGATGTGAGTCTGAAGCTTCAATTTTCGTGACAGAGGATTTTACGATTCCTATGGCAACAATTAATGGCACTGACACAGTGAATTGCTTGATCGATACAGTTTCTTTATCAGCGCAATCAACCTCTAATGGCCTTACCTATTTATGGACCTTGCCGGATTTGAGTTCGCACACCGATACGTTTTTGATTTCACTGCTTTCTGGTTATTACATACTGACCATCGAAGCTCCTAATTCATGCCGCGATACCATATTGTATCATGTTTATCCCGATACGGCGTTGCCTCTCCTTTCACTCCAGGCCGATACAATCAATTGCGTACGTGATGAGGCCACCGTTTTGTCAAATTTGAATCAAGATGATCAAGTGACCTGGACTTTGCCCACGATGTCCACAAGTAATCAACCAACAATAATGACCACGACACCAGGAATATATAAGGCAGTGGTTTTAAATACTAGAAGTGGATGTGTTGATTCAAGCGAGATAGAAGTTATTATTGATACGGCTCAGATAGAAAATGAAATTACTGGTGACGAAGAAATAAATTGCATGAATAATAGGGCCCGATTAAATTCTGCTGTTTATGCGAATGCGGCCTCCTTAAATTGGTGGGGCCCAAATTTTATTGCCGTTGATGTAGATGAAGTATTCGTTGTTGAACCCGGTACATATTATTTGCAATCCTCCTTGCCAAGTCAATGTTTTGATTTGGATTCATTTACTGTTGTACTCGATACAGTTGCTCCGGTGCTTGAGCTATTTGGTGATACATTGAAATGTAGTGAGCCTAAGGTTTCCTTGTCTTTTGTATCTTCTTCAAGTGATATTTCTTATGCGTGGTCAGGACCGATGGGTTTCAATTCCACAGACTCTATGCCTTTCGTAAACATTGGTGGTTATTATGTGATTGAAGTGACGATAAATTCTAACGGCTGTTCCGCTCGGGATTCTATTTTAATCGTAGGTGACACGCTCAGTCCAACGGTCATGGTAGACGCTGAATTATTTTCGTGTGAGGATACAACTGCTGCCATTTCTGCTGTAACCGTTGATGAAGTCGACCAGTTTTTATGGCTGGGCCCTGGAGGATTTTCTGCAATGGGACAGGATTTTATTGCTGATCGAACAGGGGAATACACGCTGTTTGCGTTTGCAGAAAATGGTTGTGTTGGCATTGATACATTTATATTGAATACATTCGATGAAATCGACGATGCCGAATTGTCGGTCGATTCCATTTCGTGTTTTCATCCAATGGCGACTCACAATATTTCGACCACAGAGCCTGATGCTCTTTTTTCCTGGTATGAGGGACCAAATCTCATCGGAAACTCGAATTCTTTTACATCTGGTTTCGGTGGATCGATTCGTGTTGTAATAGAGAATAACCGAGGATGTCAATGGGATTCTACTTTTTCTGTATTAATCGACTCTCTTGCTCCAAATCCTGCCATAGTATCCATAGGCGAAATAATCTGTGATAATCGTGAAATCGAATTAATTGCCAACAATTTAGATACGTCTCAACCGCTTGTATATAATTGGATGACGAGTAACGGACAGATCTTATCCGGGGACAATACTGAGATGGTTGTTATTGGTGCCCCGGGCGATTATGGATTACACGTCATGAATACAAGGAATGGCTGTTTTGGTGACGACGTCATTACGATTGAGGAGTCGGCGGATAGTCTGGAAATTGGAGCCTCACTCATCGTTCAACCGAATTGTAACAATGGATACGAAGGTTCGGTTGAGGTCATCGATGTTCGTGGAGGTATCGGAACAATCTCTTATTTCCTGGACGGTATCGGTCCTGGATTTGATCCTCTTTTTCAACCGCTTGATCCCGGAATGCACGTCGTTACTGTAAAAGATATGCTTGGGTGCTACGAAAGTGATACGATCGTTATCGACGATGTGATCATACGATTTGTGGATATTGAACGTGACACGGTCATTCAATTAGGAAGCCCGCTGCATATAGAGCCATTTCATAATCTTATCGAGGGATCGATCGAAACAAAGATTTGGACGATCGACGGAGAATTGATTTGCGATGGGTGCGATTCGCTCTATTTTCAACCCACCATATCGGGTTATTATGCACTCACAATACAGGATGAGGATGATTGCATCGTTTCGGACTCCATTTTGGTCCATGTCATTAGTGTTCCACGTCTTTATATACCCGATGCTTTTTCTCCGAATCGCGATGGTATCAACGATGAGATCGGTCCATATTTTGGAAACAATGTCGTGACCGTTCATGAATTTTCCATTTATTCCAGATGGGGAGAACGCTTACATCATAGACTAGGCTTGAATCCCGACGATCCTATTTTATTCTGGAATGGTCGTAAAGACGGAGAACTTTTGTCCCCTGGTGTTTTCATCTATACGATAATGATAGAGCTAATTGATGGACAAGTGATCACACGTAAAGGTGAATTTTTACTGATTCGATAAATTCAATACATTTGTCGGGTCTATAGTAATCTGTCAAAACTTAAATTTTTGAGCAGCGAAATATCAAGAACAGAGTATCTTGTGATCGATAGTTAACTGTATTTTAAAATGAACCTTACTGGTGTCCTCCATCAGAAAGCCTGAAATTCAACCTATGTATAGAATTTTACTGTTGCTCTTCCTCATTCTGCCATTTAATGCCATGACACAGTCACGTATGCCGTGTAACAATGATCCACCTCCGGTTCAAACAGCAAATGAGGTAATTCCGCTGTGTGAAGGATTGGACCCACTGAATGAATATTGCCTGACTTTAATGGATAATAATTGTACGCCAACGAATGGAAACTTTCCTGGCTGTAATCCGGCACAGTATATTTTGAATAATCCCAACTGGTTTGGATTTATTGCTGGTTCTGACGTCGTTGGACTGCGACTTGTCATAACGAATTGTCAAAATAATCAAGGCGTTCAATTTGCGCTATATGAAGCAACGGGTGATATTGGACCAGATCCAGAATGTGATCCATCAACTCTTCCTCTCGATCCTGTTGTGTCATCAGGACTTCCACAATGCGCCTGTGTAGATGGGTTACAGATCTATGCTAACATTCCGACTAATATTGGTTCTACCTACTATTTAGTCTTTGACGGATGTAATGGAGACATATGTGATATTTTTATCACGGTGGATGCCGGTGGTCAGGCTCCAACCGTAGAGGACCCAACAGATATTATTTTTCCTCCATCCGGATTTGAGCCACCAGTTGGTGGAGACCTGGATACAGTGTGCGCCGGAGCTGTGGCATACCCGGTAACCTCTCCGGAATTGTTTGGAGCATCTTCCTATATATGGACCTTACCAAATGGAGATATTGAATTGACCTTTGATCCCTTTTTGGAATATGATTTTCCAAATAGCCCGGGTTCAACTTATGAATTTTGTGTTCAGGGGAGAAGTGATTGTGATACCTCTGACTTGATATATTGTGAAATGGTGGTGCTTGCACCACTTGATACGGTTCATTTTCCACCTATCTTTCTTTGTGAGGGTGAATCTACCACCTGGGCCGGTATGACAGTAGGGCCTTATGAAAACCTGACAGCTGACTTAACCATTGATTTAGTTGAGATGGCGACTGACGATAATTTTTACGACTGTGGCTACATAGCTACAGTAGAGGTATTCGTCCAAAATGAAAATGACGAGAGTCCGAATCAAATTGATGAAGTCATCTGTGGTGAACCACCTATTACAATCTTAGGAAATGTAATAAACATGGCCATTTCAGACTTGCTAATTGCTGAGGCAGGCGGTGCCTCCAATGGATGTGACACGTTTTACAGCCTGACGGTCGACTTCCTTTATGCTGATTTGAATTTTGATCCGAACGATGTAACATGTGTGATGGGCGATATCAATTTATGTCCATCGTCTACGGACTACTTACCGTCAATTGGATCGCCGGGATTGTCGATTATCTATGAATGGATCCGAGTATCTGATGGGATGGTAGTCAGTAATGGTATGGAATGCCTCGGACTGACACTGGCGGACTTTACCCAGGACATCGAGATATTCGAATTAACGATCACCATGACAATCAATGGGCTACCTTCAACACCTTGTGTCTATGGTCCATTCAGCGTAGAACTTGATTTAAACGACCTGTTACCTGACAATGGGACGATCGATGGTCCTTTAGAAGTTTGTGTTGGTCAAATTGCTACATATCTCTTCACAACCACGGATACAGATAGCCCCAATCCAACATGGTCGCATACACATAATGGTGTAAGTGTGTTGAATCAGGATTTTACCATGTATACGTTATTGTTTAATAATGCGGGTACAGGTTTAGTTTGTATTACCCCAACAAATCTATGCGGAAGTGCCGAGGAAACTTGTCTGACTGTGGACGTCATTGACTTGCCAATTGCCGGTGACGATGATTTTTCATGCGATATGGACTACCAACTGGCTGCCGGATCACCGGGAGGGACATGGTTTGTAGTTGATTCACCTAGTGCAGTAGCGATGGCTACATTTTCAAATACTGGGGACCCAAATGCCTTGGTTACTGTAGATCAAACCGGTGCCTGGACATTTGGTTGGGCACTGAATACGGACAATTGTTTTGATCAAGTTATTATCACCTTCGTCGATAGTATGCTATTGGATGGTGCTGAATCGTATATATGTGACAACACCAATACCAATTATACAATTGAATTTAACATAGTGGGTGGGATACCGCCTTATTCCGTTGCTTCAGGTAATGGTGCGATGACCGGAAATATGTTTGAATCGGATCCAATCCCAAGTAACCAGGGATTTACAGTGGTTATAGAGGATGCTGCCGGTTGTCAACAAGAATTTAATTTTAATATTCATGAATGCAGTTGCGTCACGGAAGCTGCAACTATGTCAGACACACTTCTCGAATCTTGTGGTGATTCATGTCATCAGGCGTTAGTCTTGGTTGATGCAACTTTGGACGCCAATGATACAACGGAATATATACTTCATGATCAACCGGGCGCTTCGATTTCATCTGTATTATCGAGAAATTCAACTGGGGAATTCTGTTTCATGTCAGGCGTGACCAGTTACGATGTAACTTATTATATCTCCCTTGTTGTTGGAGATGATTTAGGTGGTGGAGAAGTTGATCTTACTGAAGGTTGTACCAGAGTCGCTCCGGGACAACCGGTTATTTGGCATGAGATTCCCAATTCATCTGCCGGGACTAACTTAACAACATGTTTAGATAGTATTAACCTAATGGCTATTCCAAGTGCCGGCATAGGTACCTGGTCATTTGTTTCAGGGCCGGGGACTGCCATTTTCTCCAGTATTAACTCACCTAATTCACGTGTACGTGTTTCAGCTTGTGGAGCTTATGAATTTCAATGGGCTGAGAATAATAGTGGATGTACTGATTCAGTAACAATTGTTGTGGAATTTTTCTGTAATCCTGAAGTGTCAAGCATATCGGCACCTTGCAACGGAACGCAGACCGCAATTGATTTGACGATTAATTTGCAAAATGGAACAGAGCCCTATACAGAGGATAATGGCCGGGGCAGCATCAACGGTAGTCAATTTACAATTTTAGGTCTACCATTGAACACACCGGATACGTTCTTTTTTACTGATGATAATGGTTGCCAATTAATGGTGCCGGTAGCAATCGGAGATTGTGCCTGTATTACTGAATCCGGTAGTATGGGTACTGCATTTGTCAATGATTGCCAGGATGCCACATTATCATTTGTATATAATAATACCAACCTCGTTCTCGACGCAAATGATTCTATGAGATTCATTGTGCACACAAATCCGGACACTGTTCTCGGGGATGTAATTGCAAGCAGTTCTTCGCCTCAATTTGCATTTTCTGACGGACCATTTGTCTGCGACAGTGTATACTACGTTTCTGCGGTCGCGGGTGACTGGACCGGATTCGATATTGATGTTCTGGACCCATGTTTAAGTGTTTCTCCGGGACAGCGCTTGAGGTTTGATTGTATGGTTATAGTGGATGCAGGCCAGGATTTTTCAACTTGTGATAATGACATCAACCTCATCGGAACGAGTTCAACCGGATTTGGAAACTGGACGGCCTTATCAGCGGGTTCGAGTATTAGTCGTGTTGATAGCGTCACTGGAAACGCGATGATGTCGGCACCAAGACAATACACCTTTGACTTCTCTGCAAGTAATGGTGGATGTAGTGATAACGATCAGGTTGTGGTGACTCTGCTGAATGCACCGGTAATCAATCAAATAGATATTCTTCATGAATGCAATGCGACGAACGACAGCTTCACTGTCACGTTCGAATTCGTAGGCGGTATGCCACCTTATTTCGTCACAGGACCGGTTACCGGAACAATTGTAGGAACTGTTTTTACATCAGGCTATTTGCCATCCGGAACTGCCTATACATTTGAGGTATTTGACATAAATGATTGCAGCAGGGATGCAACGGTTAACTCACACACCTGTGCTTGCATTACAACAGCAGGTGCTATGACTTCCGGCGATACACATTTATGCGAAGATGAATCATTTGACGCTTCAGGACTCTATGCTACAGGCTCAGAAATGACCGATGGAAATGACATTAGAAATTACATTTTGTCAAGCAGTCAGTCGGATCCAACCAGCGATATTTTGAGTGCCAATACATCCGGTGTTTTCAATTTTGATGATCTGGTATTGGATTTAGGTGTGACATACTATGTAGCCGTGATTGTAGGAGATCGAACATCCCCGACGACTATCGATTTGAGTGACCCGTGCTTGTCTGTTAGTGGAACTGCGACGATCACCTGGTATAATCGAATTGATCAGTTTGATATCGATCCTTCCGGATTGGAAATTACGTGTCAGGACCCACAGGTTACACTTTCCATCTTAACAAGTGAAGATATAACCGGGTATGATATTCTTTGGACTACCTCCAACGGAATAATAGAACCGGGAGATGAAACTTTGCCTTCAGCCAGGGTTAATGCTGCAGGAACCTATATTTTAACAATTAGCCATCCGCTGGCTGGTTGTGACGAAATGCGCTCTGTCGATATTGTACAATCTGCTGATGTACCCATTGTGATGATCCAAACTCCAGAAGAATTGACCTGTTCGCGTCTTGAAGTAGAGATTTCAGGGGCAGGCTCTTCGACCGGCATGGATATTACATATGATTGGAATGGACCGGGTATCGTCGGAAGTAATACGAATATTACAGTCATGGTCAATATGACCGGAGTCTATACGCTCACCGTACGTGATATGTCGAATGGATGTGAAATAACTGATGATATTATGGTGACTGAAGACGTAGTTGCTCCAGTGGCTGTGGCTTCTGTGAGCGAACAGATTGATTGCGATTCAGACCGTGTGACCGTATCCGGCTTAGGCTCATTTGAAGGGCCAAATGCCGTTTATAGTTGGACTCCTATCGGACCCGGTAATATTCTTAGTGGAGCAGATCAACGTGATATGATCGCCAATGAACCGGGTACCTACGAAATTACTGTATTGAATCTTGCTAATGGTTGTTCTTCTACGGCAACGGTCGTTGTCGTTCAGGAAGGAAACATAATATCAGGATTTGAGACAACTTTGGTTAATCCCGGTTGTGCCGGAGAAAATGACGGGAGCATTGGGATTAGCAATGTAATAGGGGGAATTCAACCGTTTACTTACTCATTTGATGGTGGGCAAAACTTTTCTGCGAACGGCAACCTGGGTCAATTGGCTCCTGGTACGTATGATTTAGTGGTGCGAGACATGAATGGATGTGAGTTT
The DNA here is from genome assembly GCA_965249735.1 of Saprospiraceae bacterium. Classification (GTDB taxonomy): domain Bacteria; phylum Bacteroidota; class Bacteroidia; order Chitinophagales; family Saprospiraceae; genus JANQSS01. The sequence continues at coordinate 843,410 of CBDFMS010000025.1, forward strand.
GCACAATCTGTTACACTGACCCAACCTGTTGATTTCTTTGTTGAATTAGGTGATGATCAAATGGTAGCTCTGGGTGACGAAGTTGTAATCATCGGGCAAACGAACTTGCCGGATTCACTCAGAGGAAGTGTGCAATGGTCACCTCTTTTTGATACTACAAATCAAAACAACCTGATCCAGCAATTTACGCCTGCCGCAGGCTCGTATAGCATCGTGGTGGCAGTGACCAATAGTAATGGCTGTCTTGAACAGGATATAGTCAATATATTCGTTCGCTTTGAGGAACGTATTTATGTTCCAACGGCTATTCATCCAAATAGTATTGCTACTGATAATAGATTTTTGAATGTTTATGCCGATCCGGGTTCAGTTGCCTCGATTTCTGATTTTTCTATCTATGATCGATGGGGTGCACGCGTGTTTCAGCGTAGTAATATTCCTGTGAGTTTAACACTAAACTCACTCTATGCCTGGGATGGGGATATAGATGGTCAAGAAGCAGATCCTGGCGTCTATTCCTATGTTGTGCAATTTCAATTTGTTACCGGTGAATCAAAAGTAATTAATGGAGAAGTAACATTAATTAAATAGTTAATTTTCCACTTCGTAAAAAGGTTGCTTAATAAAGTATAATAATTGAGCAACCTTTTTGCAATTTAGGCTTGATTTAATGATTATGGTTCGATATTTGATCATGCCTTTTTCAAATTGAGTGAACGAGATTAATATCAAAGTTCAAAGGCATAGGGTTATTTGATTCTCAATATGTTGGCAGAAATGGATTTTTTTAAGTTCAAATACAAAACTGTCTTCTTGACTATTTGGTCAGTATTCTTATTTGTATGGACGGCAAGTGCCGGATCAGAATCTCATATCAAAATTTGTGATGATCTACCAGAAGCTGTTTGTGAGTCACCCGAAATAGTCAGAAGTAGCATTGATACAATATGTGCACTCGATAATGTGAATTACTTTATTTCATTTGTAATTCAAAATGGTGATCCTGATTCATATGAAATTGTAGGTAATCAAGGGATTTTAATTGGAAATGTCTTTACCTCAGATCTTATTCCTTCCGGACAATCATTTTTATTTGTTGTATCTGACTCCTCTGCGTGTGGCTCAGATACATTGGCCGGTACATATACTTGCTCGTGTTTGTCGAGTTTAGGATTTCTTCAACCGGATGTGTTGTTTTTATGCGAATCAGATACTATTGAGGCCTCGGCTAACTATGATCCCTCCGGTCAAATCATAGATGGAAATGATATTCGTAATTATATTTTAGTAAGGGACGATTTAAGTCCGCTGAACAATATTCTACTGGCAAATACAACCGGGAAGTTTTATTTTGAACATAATGCATTGAATTTTGGTCAGACCTATTATATCGCTTTAATTATCGGAAATCAAAGCACACCGTCTGTCGTTGATCTTTCGGATCCTTGCTTGATAATTAGCGAATTTTTAACGGTTACCTGGTTTGAAGAAATGGATGAAATTGTGATTTCTACCAGCAGTGCAGAAATTTCTTGTCATCATCCTGAAATAACATTGACCCTTTCATCTACACAGGATACGAGCGGATACCAGGTTGAATGGTCAGCTGAAGAGGGTGGAGTAATTCCTTTGGGCGATCGGTTCAGACACCAACAGCAAATAAGTGTACCCGGTTATTATACGGTGACAGTTAGCCACTCTTTGGCTGGTTGCGTGCAAACGCAATCCATACGCATCTTGCAGTCATCTGATATTCCTGAGGTTGTATTGACCACGCCGGAAGCGCTAACCTGTCAGCAAATGGAAACCACGATATCCGGAATGGGATCAACGGAAGGCCCTCATATTTTGTATGAATGGACAGGGCCCGGAGTCTCTGGAAGTGAAGACGATTTGGAGCTCGTCGTAGATATCCCTGGCACATACGCCTTGACCGTGCGTGATACTTCCATTGGCTGTGAAATAACAGGGACAACTGTAGTGCATGAAGATCGTGAGGCACCTGTTGCTGAGGCGCATGCATTGGGCGACATTGATTGCCTAACCAATCAGGTGAGTATTTCAGGGGAAGGTTCATCCGTTGGATTTGAATACACCTATGTGTGGAAAGAGCTCATGGATACCGGCCATATACTAGGAAGTAATATTGACCGCGATATCCTTGTCAGCGCACCCGGCCAGTATGAATTGGAGGTAACCAATCACTTAAACGGTTGTGAATCGAGAGCAACAGTGGAAGTGATCTATGACGAAAACTACATTCAAGACATCGAAACGATTAAAAAATTACCATCCTGTGATGGTGGTTTCGATGGTCAGATAGTTGTTTCGCATATCACAGGGGGTCGGAGACCTTATGCGTTTTCATATGATGGTGGACTGGTGTTTGGACGCGATAGTATGAGAACAAACCTTGCTCCTGGCATATATTCATTGGTTGTAAAGGACGAAACCGGTTGTACGTTTTCGGAAGAAATTATTTTGACGGCACCGGCCGATTTTTTCATCGATTTGGGTGAAAATCAAATATTACCATTAGGTGAGGAAGTTATGTTGTCGACAATAACCAATTTACCAGATTCTTTGGTTGGAAACATTGAGTGGCTGCCCGCCTTAGACTCTGTAAACCAACATACCTTCATCCAACAATTTTATCCGGGCTTGGGTCAATGGACAATAAATCTGACGGTTACTGATGCCAATGATTGTCCGCAAACTGATGAAATTGAAATACTGGTAAAATTTGAGAAGAGAATTTTTATTCCATCGGCGATTCATTTAAATAGTCAAAGAAATGAGAACCGATATATAAATATTTATGCTGACCCGATCATGGTGACTGCAATAAATAGTTTTGGGATTTATGACCGATGGGGCAAAAAGGTGTTTTGGCGACAGAATATTCCAGTTGGTTTGGAATTAAACACACCGTGTGCCTGGGACGGGATGATAGCAGGAACGATGGCGGATTCGGGTGTGTATACTTATGTCGTTCAGGTAGATTATGTGACCGGAAAGTCGGCCGTGATAACGGGAGAAATTACGGTTTTTCAATAATTATTGGGGCGATTCACGTTACTGATTAATGTCTGAGAAATGACTCATTGAGTGAGGTAGAATCTCTATGAGCGTTATTAAAGGGAGGTTAATTTTATTTTTTCTTTTATGATTGAGAGGGCCAAGTCTAATTGGGCTTGTCGATCCATAGATGAGTTGTCAATTTCTATGGCATCGACAGCTTTTTTAAGTGGAGCAATAGCTCTGGTGGAATCAATATGGTCGCGTAGAATTAAGTTTTTCTTTACTTCATCTTTAGAAATGAGCGTATTTTTTGATTGTAATTCCAACCATCGTCGTTTCACACGTATATCGACATTAGCGGTAAGAAATAGTTTTATATCTGCCTTAGGAAATACAACAGTTCCAATATCACGACCATCCATAATGACATCATGTTTTTCACTGAGACGTCTTTGAAGAGCCACAAGGCGCGTTCTAACGGCACCTATAATTGAGACTTGACTCACAATATCGGATACGCGTTGCGCACGAATGTCATCTTCCACAAGTACGCCATTTAATCGCGTAAGTCGAGAGCCTGCTAATTCAATAAAATCTATGGTCAATGCATTTACGATCTTGGATATTCGCTCGTGATCTGTAACAGGAATTTCATGATTGAGTATATAAAGACTAACAGCCCGATACATTGCTCCTGAATCGATATGAAGAAAATGTGTAGCCTGGGCTAGATCTTTAGCCAATGTACTTTTTCCACAAGATGAATATCCGTCGATAGCTATTTGGTAAAAGTTTCGTTTCATCAGACCACAAAATAAAAAGTCTCACGCAGTGCTTCCACGTAAGACTTTTATTGAATCAAAATATTTGATTAATACTCGTCTTCATTAAAGAGAAAATCATCTTTCCGTGGATAGTCGGGCCAGATATCCTCGATGTTTTCATAAATTTCACCCTCATCTTCCATTTCCTGAAGATTTTCAAGCACTTCTAACGGGGCACCCGAACGGATTGCGTAGTCGATTAATTCGTCACGCGTAGCCGGCCACGGGGCGTCTTCCAGATGATGTGCTAATTCTAATGTCCAATACATCTTTAAATAACAATTTAGATGAATGAATTACCGCTTAAAATGCCGCAAATGTAGCAAACTCAAGGATATATTCACTATTCAATAATGCGATTGCTCAATTCTGAATTTTTTGACATTTTCGGAACCATACTTCATCTCAATTCTGATTGAACTAATTGACTATCAACTAGTTCAACAAAATTCTTAAATCGTATAATGTTCTTGGTCAATTTTCTTCAGTAGCAATTGCTGTATTACCAATTGAAACGAGGCCATAAAAAGTTTCAGAAACGGGTAGAAAATTTAAGATTCATCAATCTTATATGATCAGCATGGCATCCCCGTAACTATAAAATCTATATTTTTTCTTAATTGCCTGTTTGTAGGCTTCTTGTATCAATTCCTTTCCACCAAACGCAGATACCATAATAAACAGGCTGGATTTGGGTAAATGGAAATTGGTTACCATGCTATCTGCAATAGTGAACTCAAAAGGAGGGTAGATGAATTTGTTTGTCCATCCCTCCAATTCCTTGAGGAGGTTTGTTGCTGACACGGCCGATTCAATGGAGCGCATCGTTGTTGTTCCAACAGAACAAACTCTATGACCAGCCTTTTTGGCTGCATTGACGATGGCTACAGCTTCAGATTCGATACGAACATACTCAGCTTCCATTTTATGTTTTGATAGATCTTCGACTTCGATATTGCGGAATGTGCCGAGTCCGACATGCAAGGTTAGCTCTGCAAAATTTATCCCTTTGATTTCCAGACGTTTCATCAGACTTTGGCTAAAGTGCAAGCCAGCGGTAGGAGCGGCTACAGCACCCATTTCCTTCGCAAATATTGTTTGATATCGTTCGAGATCTATCTTTTCGACTTCTCGATTTATATATTTTGGCAGAGGTGTTTGACCTAAACTGAAGAGTTTTTCCCGAAATTCTTCATAGGTACCATCATAAAAGAAACGGATTGTACGCCCACGACTTGTTGTATTATCAACCACCTCAGCGACCAAGGCTATTTCACCTTTTTTGTCCTTGAAATACAATTTATTGCCTACGCGAATTTTCCTGGCAGGATCGACGAGCACATCCCAAAGAAATGATTGACTATTGAGTTCGCGGAGTAGGAAAACTTCGATTCGGGCATTGGTCTTTTCTTTTTCCCCAAAAAGACGAGCCGGAAAGACCTTTGTGTTGTTGAAGATCAAAACATCCTGGTCGTTATAATAATCTGTCAAATCCTTGAACACGCGGTGTTCTATTTCGCCCGTTTCACGGTGAACAACCATCATCTTAGCTTCATCCCGGGACTTAGCAGGGTACTGAGCTATAAGGTTTTCAGGTAGTTCAAAGTTAAATTGTGATAGTTTCGTTCGCATATGAGCTGTGTTTAGAGCGCTCAAAAATAACAAATTCCCAGCGCCATTAAAGGGTTAGATAAAAAATGAGTGTTGGATGGAATCAACCGCCGCGACTCAGAGACATATAGCAACAACAGAATCAACGAGATAATTCTAAATATGGCAACAAATTTGAACTTCATTTTCATTCTTTGAAGATAAAATTTGGTTGTTCATCGATAGAATGAGTCAGGATTAGATAGAACTGCTTACTTTGTCATCAGATGAAAATCCTACTACGCGTCCTGCTCGACAGCACAAGTCAGGCCTTTCAGCAACTAAGGGCTAATCGGTTGCGAACGCTCCTTTCGTTGTTGGGAGTCACTATCGGCATCTTTTGCATTATCAGTGTTTTCTCCGCCGTAGATAGTCTGGAGCGGGATATTCGATCTAGTTTCCAAAAGCTTGGTGATGATGTTCTATACATATCGAAGATGCCCTGGACCGAAGATCCAAATCGCAATTATTGGAAATACATGCGGCGGCCCAATCCGAGTTATAAAGACTACAAGGCACTGGCAAAAAGGGTAAGTCTGGCTGACCAGATTTCATATTCTGTTTTCATTGGGGCGCGAACGGTGAAGTTTAAGTCAAGCGCCGTTAACGGGGCCATTGTCATTGCTGCGACAAAAGATTATGCCGGTCTGTTTAATATTCAATTTGACGCCGGACGATATTTTTCTGACTTTGAATATGAAAGTGGGAGCGACAAGGTTGTTTTAGGTTACAAGGTTGCGGAAAATCTATTTGGCAAAATTGACCCAATTGGGCGAACAATTAAATTGATGGGGCGCAAAGTCCAGGTTGTAGGTGTGATTGAAAAAGCCGGTGAAGATATGTTCAATCCGATTCGGTTTGACTGGTGCGTAATTGTGGCATATCCCATGGGTAAGAAACTTGCAAATCTCACATCAGATCGACTGTATGGAACCTCATTAAATGTAAAGGCGAAAGAAGGAGAAAATCTTGATCGAGTTCGGGATGAAGTGGTTGTAGCTTTACGTTCTATAAGAAAACTTCGCCCAATTGAAAAGGATAATTTCAGCATAAATGAACTTTCATTACTCTCCGGAATTCTGGATCAGTTTTTTGGATTATTAAACGCCATTGGAATTGTCATTGGTGGTTTTGCGTTGCTGGTTGGTGCATTTTCAGTTGCCAATATTATGTTTGTTTCTGTGAAGGAAAGAACAAATCAAATCGGGATAAAAAAAGCATTGGGTGCAAAGTCCAATATTATTTTGCTCGAGTTTTTAATTGAATCTGTAATACTTTGTATCGTTGGAGGATTCTTTGGCCTTGCTATCGTATACGGAGTAATGGAATTGTTGTCATTTAAAACTGAGAATTTTGCCTTCGTCCTGTCGTTTGAAAATGTCATATATGGTCTTATCATTTCCTCTGTGATCGGTGTTGTTTCTGGAATTATTCCAGCTTATTTTGCTGCTCGATTAGATCCTGTGATAGCGATAAGGAAATGATATCCATATATTCTTTTGTTATCCAAATTGAGAATGATTCTTTATTGGACAATAATTATCAAAATAGAGTAATCAATCCAATTTAACTGCCAGCTTTTTTAACCATAGTCAAAATTGTGGCAATAGCGACAGTCTCGTCCGTTTCATCAAAGACATCCACTAAGAACTTCACAATTCCTTTCGGTATGTCTTCATCGTCTCGTGTCTCCTGATCCATTTTTTCTTTTACCGTAAGTCGGACAGCGATGGTCATACCGGCATAAACAGGCTTGGTAAAACGGCATTCTTCAATTCCGTAATTTAATAACACCGGTCCTTTTTTGGCATCAACGAATAATCCTGCCGCTGCAGATAAAATAAAGTATCCGTGAGCAACGCGTTGTTCGAAAGTTGTACCCTCGAGCGTTGTGACATCAGTGTGGGCGTAAAAATGATCCCAACTGACATTCGCGAAGTTGACAATATCTGCTTCTGTTATAGTCCTGCCATGCGTAATGATGGTCTCACCGACGGTTAATTCTTCAAAATATTTTTGAAATGGATGATTTCCGGGATCCTTGAATCTGGCACCGTATTGGTATTGATTCGTAATCGCTGTAAGTGTTGTTGGCGTTCCCTGAATGGCACATCGTTGAAGATAATGATTGATTCCGCGCATACCGCCCATTTCTTCTCCTCCTCCTGCCCGGCCGGGCCCGCCATGAACGAGTAGCGGCATTGGAGATCCATGACCCGTGCTCTCCGGAGCGCTTTCACGGTTGAGGACAAGGATGCGACCATGATGACTTGCCGCGCCTAAAACGAATCTACGTGCTTCATCATCATTGAAGGTGGCAATCGAACAGCAAAGCGATCCTTTGCCTAGCTTACTTAGTTCTATGGCTTCATCTAAACCATTGTAAGGCATGATCGTGCAAGCGGGTCCGAAGGCTTCTATTTCATGCGAAGAGAGATTTTCAAAAGGCCGTTCATTGACCATCAGAATGGGTGAAAAGAATGCTCCTTTATCTGTATTCTCACCGACGGCCTTAACTTCATCAAGGCTTCCATAAACGAGTGTATTGGATTTCAGCAATTGTTCAATGTTTGCTCGTACTTCATCCACTTGTTCCATACCAGCAAGTGATCCCATACGGACACCTTGTTCTGCCGGATCGCCTATGACAGTTTTTTTCAATTGAGCGGAAAGCGCGAGGTGCACATCTTCAACCAAATTTTCGGGGACAAAAACCCGACGAATAGCTGTACACTTTTGTCCACATTTTGTGGTTATTTCATTTCGAATTTCTTTAATGAACAGACCGAATTCTTCCGAATCAGGATGAACATCCTCGCCAAGTACTGTGCAATTCAGTGAATCAGCCTCCATATTAAAGGGTACGCTTTCTTCAGTGATCTTTGGCTGGCTTTTCAACATACGTCCAGTGCTGGCACTACCTGTGAATGTCACCACATCTTGTGAACCAACATGGTCTAGAACACCACGTGCCGATCCGCAAATTAATTGAAGGGCTCCTTCAGGCAGGATACCAGTTTGAATAATATCGCGGACCATGGCTTCGGTAAGAAAAGAAGTTAGAGTCGCGGGTTTTACAAGCGCAGGAACACCTGCCAACAAGTTAACTGCCACCTTTTCCAACATACCCCAAATCGGAAAATTAAAGGCGTTGATGTGAATGGCTATTCCCTCCTTTGGAACCATAATGTGATGACCGGCAAATTGACCTGATTTTGATAGTGGAGCCAGTTCTCCGTCAACATGAAAGGGTGTATCAGGAAACTTTTTTCTCAAACTTGCATTCGCAAACAGATTACCAATCCCGCCTTCAATATCGATCCAACTATCTTTTTTGGTAGCTCCTGTCAGATAACTGACGGGATAGTACTTGTCTTTGATGCTGAATAAGTGAAGGGCCAATTTTTTTAACATGAGGCCACGTTCCCGGAATGTCATTGCACGTAGTGCCGGGCCTCCGGTCTTTCGACCATACTCGAGTATATCACCAAAATCAAGTCCGGATGTCGTAGCATGGGCAATGGGCTGCCCGTTGATCGCATTGGTAAGGAGTTTTCCTTCACCTTCGCCATTTGTCCAGCTTCCTAAAACATAATTGCCAAGTTTGTCGACCATATTTTTTTCATAAATTTAAGAAAGAAATGGCGGATGTCAATGCTTGAAGCAGCGATAGACTTTTCCACAGTGTCTTAGAAGTACATGATTATTCAAACCGTATTATGACAAGTTTTACAAAACCTCTTTCCGGGATTTTCATTCTTAAAAATTACTTAAGGTTTAGTCTCGGTTTTTTATTATTTATCTCCATATTTAATATTGGAAATAGCCAAAATTGCATTATAAATGATTTGACCGGATCAATATTCGATTGTGCTAACGGACAATTTTATATCCAACTAAGTTTTGAATATGATAATACAAGTGATTCGTTCACAGTTGCCGGAAATGGTAACAATTATGGAACTTTTTCTTATAGCTCATTACCTCTGGATTTAGGACCTCTGGATGAAAATTCAACGCCCTATGAATTTGTAGTAATTGATTCGGATGATCCAAATTGCAGTGATTTTATTGATGTAGGAATTGTGGACTGCGATTCGATGCAAGCTTGTGAAATTTGGGATCTAGTCGTTGATTTTGATGAGTGTACATCAGATTCGACTTATCGAATAATATTAAATTTTAATCATGCAGGCACCGGGGGATTAGGATTCGATTTATGGGCCAATGGCGACTATTTTGATTTTTATTCTTACAATAGTCTCCCTTTAACAATCAATAATTTCCCACTCGCTGATGGCATGACGAATGGTCTGCTGGTATGCGATAATGACAATGCTAATTGTTGTGAAGATGCAGGTTGGCCTACGCCAAATTGCAATAATGGAGGAGATTGTGAAATCGACAACGTGAGCGTAGAAATATTGGATTGCGACAATGGAATATTTTATGCTCAAATTAATTTTGATTATGCCAATGTTGGAGATTCATTTCATATCGATGGGAATGGCGTGGAATATGGGAATTTCAGCTATGATGATATTCCTGTGGTGCTTGGGCCATTGGTTGCCGATCAAACAAATTATGAATTTGTTGTAATCGATAATTTGAGTATGAATTGCAGTGATTTTATTGGTGTAGGAATTGTGGATTGTGATTCGATGCAAACGTGTGAAATTTGGGATCTTGTCGTTGATTTTGATGAGTGTACATCAGATTCGACTTATCGAATAGTATTAAATTTCAATCATGCAGGCACCGGAGGATTAGGATTTGATTTATGGGCTAATGGCGACTATTTTGAATTTTATTCTTACAACAGTCTCCCTTTAACCATCAATAATTTCCCACTTGGTGATGGTCCTGTTAATGGGCTGTTTGTTTGCGACAACGATAATCCGAATTGTTGCGAAGATGCAACCTGGACAACACCGAATTGCAACAATGAAGAATGTTCCATCGATAATGTCACCGTCGGAATCCTGGAATGTGAAAACGGAGTCTTCTATGCACAGATCAATTTTGATTATATGAATGTGGGTGATTCATTTCATATAAATGGAAATGGAATGGAATATGGGAATTTTAGCTATAACGACGTCCCTGTTGTTTTAGGTCCTTTGTCTACCGGGTCAACCAACTATGAATTTGTAGTGATTGACAATGTGCATATGAATTGCCAGGACTTTATTGATTTGGGTCAGGTTACTTGTGATTCGAATGTAATCTGCGATATTTTCGATTTGAACGTTGAAATTGGTGAATGTACATCTGACTCTACATATAGTATAATACTGGATTTTGAATATTCGGGAACCACAAACAACTTCTTTGATCTTTGGGCAAATGGCGATTTTTTTGGATTTTATGAATTCAGCAGTTTGCCGCTTACCATAAATAATTTTCCTTTGGGAATTGGGAATGTAGATTTTTTGATGGTTTGTGAAAATGATAATCCAGACTGCTGTGCCGGCGCAGAATGGCTCTCACCAAATTGCGATGGCGCATGCGATATTTATGATCTGTTGGTGGAGGAAGTTGATTGTGGTAATGGCGTATTTTATTTAGAAATAGATTTCGAGTATAATCATGTAGGGGATTCGTTTAAAGTGGTTGGAAACGGGCATAATTATGGTCATTTTAGTTATGCTGATTTGCCTATCGTCATTGGACCTTTATCTGTGAATACCTTGGTCAATGAAATTGGTGTCATAGATTTGACATTTCCTGATTGCGGTGAGGATACTGGTGTGACAATTGACTGCGGCAACTCAAATTGCGATTTGTCCGGCCTCGAGGTGGCAGTTGGCGATATTGTTACCGATTCGACATTTGAATTAACCTTTAATTTTAATCATGCCAATACATCCGACAGCTTTAATGCATTTTCCGGGAATCAATATGTCGGCACTTTTGCCTACGCGGACTTGCCAATTACTATCCCTGAATTTCCAACGCGGGGTTTGGATTATGAATTACTGCGTGTTTGTGATGCGGAATTTATGGACTGTTGTGCGGTAATTGAATTTATGGTGGATGATTGTGAATCATGTGATATCTCAGATGTATCAGTCGAAGTCCTGGAATGTGATGGAAATTTGGTTTTTGTGGAGGTTGATTTTAATATAGCGCACGGCAGCGACGCAGGATTTGAAATTGTCGGTAACGGACATAATTATGGACAGTTTTCCTATGACGATGTTCCAGTCATCATATCATTTGAATTTAATCCCGGAGATTTTGTTGATTTAATTATCCGGGACCTTTTGGATCCGAATTGTGTCAATTATACCTTTGTTAATGAAGTCGATTGTGATGAGGAGTGTGAATTATCAAATTTGAGCACAAGTTTAATTGAATGTACATCTGATAGCACCTACAACGTGACGATTGATTTTGAATATACCGGTACCGGAGGTCTGGGATTTGATTTATTTGCAAATGGCGATTTTTTTGGATTTTATGGTTACAGTGAATTGCCTTTGCAAGTTGAAGATTTCCCTACCGATGGTGTACAAGTGGATCTTTTGCAAGTATGCGATAACGACAACCCGAATTGTTGTACCCAGGTAAGTATCCCGATTCCATCTTGTATTACTGGAATTCAAGATCCGGATCAACTGAATGGACTCAAAATCTTATCCTCCCCCGGGCAATGGGAAATTCAGGTGTCACAACCCGGAGTATTAGAACTGTACGATATTGCCGGAAAACAGGTCCAAAAGTCTTTGGAGGTTCGTGATGCTGCGATTATTTCCAACTTGTCTGATGGTATCTACATTGTCACATGGAGTGGAGCTTGGGGCGTCGTAAGTAAAAAAGCGTTGTTTGTGAATAAGTAGTGAATGAGACTCCTGGTCCATTTTCAGCCGACTTAAATTTTGAGGTATCGAAAAGCACATGTGAGGGTTATCATTATCGATAATCAACGTTGCAGTAAATTTAAGTGTTAGGTTGAATCATATGAATGCTCTAATTAAGAGAGCTTGTCAATGTGAGTCCTACAATTCTAGGCGTAATGTCAATTTTATATTAAAACTGCGGATATACTCACATATCGCGAGAGTTGAGCGTTTATTATTTAATTGGTCATTTACAAAATTTGATAAATGAGGCGCTTTAGTATATTATTTTTTCTAATCAGTCTTGTCACCATATCATGCCATCACAATAGGGATTTGATGACACATGTGGAAAATGACACGGAAACAATTCAAGGAGCAATCTACATTGGTTGTGAAGTGCCACCATGGCCATTCGATTTTGAAGGATTGTTATCTTGTGAGCAAGAATTACCTACTGATACTACTACCATAAATCCTGCAAATACTTGTCCGATGTCATCGATTCAAAAGACGGATGGAGAGTTAGAACTCACTTTTTCATCAGATCAAAACAAGGGTCGAATGGTCATTCGTTCATTGGACTCTGAAATAGAGTTGAAGGACAATAATTTGGTGAGGGTTACCCAATTATTTATCAACGACAATGATTATTTCTATATTGAAAAAAATGATATGGAACTGCGAGTCAATGTTAAAAATGTCTATGTTGGTGGTTGTTTCCACGAGTTAATTCGATGGGAATCGAATTGAAAATCCGTTAAGCATCTATTTATAGTTTGGATTATTTGCCGTCAGGAACACGGGCGCATAGTCTCTGATTTGAAGCGATTTTTGTTAAAATAGGAAGTTGTGGAACTTTTAATTCGTTTGTGCCCTATAGGTGCCTTGCATCTATAAGTGCCTAGCACATGTAGTGCCTTGCACTGTGCCATTGATAATTTAAAATGTCAGGTCAACAATATGTTCTTTGCCTTCACGCAAAACTTTCACCTTTACAGTTTGACCCGGCTCATGCATGTTGAGGGCTTTCATATATGAATTGATATCAGCAACATCAGTCTCACCTAATTTAATGACCACATCTCCTTTCAAAAGACCGGCCCGCTGAGCTGGGCGATCCTCCAAAATTCCATCAATTCTTAAGCCATTACCGTCGAATAAATAGTCAGGCATCACACCCATAGTGACTTTAAAGGACATATTCGTTTGTTCTTCTTCTTTGGTTTTGGTGAAATTCATATTTTGAAATTCGTCCGCTTTTTGGACGATCCGCGAAATAAAACCGCCAATTTTTTTCATCCCATCAAAGTTTACTTTTTCTATATCGTCGCTTGGTTTGTGATAGTCCATGTGCTGACCTGTGAAAAAATGTAAAACCGGTGTTTCGGCATAGTAAAAAGAAGAATGATCTGAAGGTCCTGTGCCAGATTCCGATTTAATAACCTTGAGATTGTCCGTGTTGGCTTCATCGACCACCAGATTCCATATCGGACTGGTACCCACACCATTGACGGCCAGACCTCGAGATTCATCTAGTCGACCCACCATATCCATATTGACCATAAATTTGTACTGACGGTCTTTGCCGAGTACGGATTTGGTGAAATGATTAGATCCAAGCAATCCATATTCTTCCCCTGAAAAGGCGATAAACAAAATGTCACTATTCACATATCCTGAATACAACTCCAGCGCCAGCTCCAGCATAACGGCCACGCCGCTTGCATTATCATCTGCTCCATTGTGTATAGCGGCATCACCGACATGCAGAGAACCAAAGCCACCATGTCCCAGATGATCGTAATGTGCCCCAATGACAATCATTTTGTCTCCCGGATTGTCGATCAGCCCCAAAACGTTATATCCTGTTCCGGTGGAGCCTTCACTCATTGGAACATGTGGATTGCCACTAAAGTCAAATGATTGTAAAAAAGTACCGTTCTCCCCGGCAGGTTTTAGTCCCATTTTGAACATTCTTCGGGCGATATATTCAGCACTGGCACGTTCTCCAACTGTTCCAGTAGCGCGACCTTCTTGTTCGTCAGCTGCCAGGAAGGCCACGTCTTCATATAGGTAATCTACAGCTTGACTTTGGTTAATTACGTATTTTGGATTGTGACAGGCAGCAAGTAATAAGATACTGCCAATAGTCAGGATTCTCGAAAACATCATTTGGTTTTGATTGGTTTATAATTGGTATTCATTTTCTTTGCGCTGTGTTAGCACTAAAAAAGAGATAAACAAAAAACTGTCATTCACCTCCCGAACTACAAATAAACGACTTATGATGAATAAACTGATAGCCTACCTCGTTTTCATTGCTCTGATGTCCGCAGGATGCAAGGTTCAAAACCAACCTAACAGGACATCTGGCTTACTTCCATTTACAGGCCCGGATACCTTGAAGTATCAGCAGGAGGTACATCTTAAAAATCTGAGGCAAATGACCTTTGGAGGAGATAATGCAGAAGCTTATTGGAGCTTCGATAATTCAAAATTGGTTCTTCAGGTGACCAATGAGGCATGGGGTGTGCCATGTGATCAGATTTTCTTGTATGATCTGACCAAACCGTTGACACCAAAAGGAAAACTACCCATGATAAGCACGGGTAAAGGTCGAACGACGTGTTCCTATTTTATGCCTGGTGACAACGAGATAATCTATGCTTCTACACATGCAGCACACGAGGCTTGCCCTGAAAGTCCACATCGCAGTCCAGGTGGAGAATACGTCTGGCCTATTTATCCGGAGTTTGATATCTACGTAGCCGATTTAAAAGGAAATACCAAAAGACGTCTGACAAATACGCCCGGATATGATGCTGAACCGACGATTAGTCCAAATGGGGATCTGATCGTTTTTACGAGCATGCGAAGCGGTGACCTGGAGCTTTATACGATGAAATTGGATGGAAGTGATGTAAAGCAAATTACGTCTGACCTTGGATATGATGGCGGTGCATTCTTCAGTCCTGATGGAAAAAAGTTGATCTTCAGAGCTTCCCGGCCTCAAACCACGGATGAAATTGACCGATACAAGCGCTTAATCGAACAAGGATTGGTACAGCCTACAGAAATGGAATTATTTGTATGCAACGTCGATGGTAGTGATCTGAAGCAAATTACAAATCTGGGTCAGGCGAATTGGGCGCCATTTTTTCATCCATCAGGAGAAAAAGTCATCTTTTCATCAAATCACAACAGTGAGCGTGGATTTCCATTTAATTTGTTCATGATAAATGTTGATGGAACAGGACTTGAGCAAATTACACACGACGAGACCTTTGATGCATTTCCCATGTTTTCACCTGATGGAAGTAAATTGGTTTTTTCTTCGAATCGGTTTAATGGAGGAAACCGAGCAACCAACGTATTTGTGGCCGATTGGATTGAGTAGGTATAATTTAATAAAGCGTACAAATTAATTGGATGGCCGTTCCTGTTTGGATAAGAAAATTGCAATTGCGATGGGGTGTAACTCCCCGGCAGGTAATTATTATTCTGATCGTTTTTGCACTGACAGGAACGACTGTCGTTTTAATTAAAAAACCCATTCTACGCGCAATATTCAATGGAGAAGATCCTGTCTGGGGTTTTTATGTCTTATACTATGTGCTCATTCTTCCGGTCTATAATATGTTCTTGCTTATCTATGGATTTTTCTTTGGTCAATTCACGTTTTTTTGGGAATTCGAGAAACGATTCTTCCGTCGGGCCTTTAAAATAAAATCGAAATCCTGAAGATTTCCGGGTACGTTTACATCTTGGATTGAATCGGGCGGAAGTCCATCAAATTGCTTCCGTACGACCTTAACCTGTTGTTCTTTACAAGTTTCCCCAATATCTGGTGCCAAGTATGTACATTTGCCCCGCATTTTACGTTAAGAAGAAGGATGAAAAATTGGATATTTCTACTTGGTTGCCTTGCATTTATTTTTACAATAATAACTTCTTGTGATGATGATCAGGGAGCTGTTGGTTCGACTACTATGGTACTTCAATTCAATGGTTTGACCGTACCGGGGGGTGGGTACGTCTATGGCGTGTGGTTGCATGAAAATGAAACCTACGCCGCACTGGGCGAGTTCACCTTTAATTCTGACGGAAATATCACAAATTCCCTCTATTCGATCAACAAAGAGCGCCTGGCTGCTGCACAAGGCGTCCTGATCACGCTTGAACGTGAAGGTGAAATTGGCTCAGCTCCGTCATCTGCGCGCGTTCTGTCTGGAGATTTTATCAATAAAGGAGCCCAACTAACTGTCCATCATTCTGAAGCCCTGGGTGAAGATTTTACAACTTCTTCCGCCTCTTATGTTCTGGCAACTCCCACAGATTTGGATAGTCAGAATGAGTTTTCAGGACTTTGGTATTACGACACGATGAATACCGTGTCTACCTTAGACCTTCCTGCACTTCCGTCTCAATGGATTTACGAATCCTGGGTGGTGGTGAGCGATTCAATTGTTTCGATGGGTAAATTCTCTGATCCTGCTGTTGCAGATCAAACTGACCAATACGGTGCCGGTCTCGCACCCGGATATCCTGCTCCGGGAGAAGATTTCTTAATGGGAAAAGATATTTTTCCGGCTGATCTACGAGAAGGGCGCGTTTTCATTTCTGTCGAACCTGTTCCAGATGATGCTGTCGGTCCTTTTGGTATTCGTCCATTTGTTGATGAGGTGGTCGATACGATTCCAATTGCTCCGGTTCCAATGGAATATGTCGAATTGGGACTGCCACGCGGTCTCGCTACACGGGGATAGGTTCGGCTCCATGATTTCCAAAAATGTTCTATACCGGTAGCTGATCGGTGGGTGGATATTCGTACTTTGTCTGGCTAACAGAAATTAATCGAGTGCACAAAGAATCCAAACTTCCAAATACAGGGACGAGCATTTTCGCCGTCATGTCAGCATTGTCAAATGAAGCCGGGGCAATCAATTTAGCACAAGGGTTTCCTGACTTTTCTCCGTCTACAACATTGATGCGATTGGTAGATGAAGCAATGATTGCCGGACATAATCAATATGCCCCTATGCCTGGAGTTCTTCAGCTTAGAGAAAGATTGGCTGATAAAATTCAATCACTGTATAACGCCAGGTATGACGTAGGCAGTGAAATTACTATCACTGCAGGTGCCACGCAGGCTCTTTATACAGCCCTCACTGCCTTAGTGCGCCGAGGAGATGAAGTTATTGTCATCGAGCCCGCTTATGATTCCTATGTGCCGGCCATTACCTTGAATGGTGGTGTACCTGTTTTTGTGAAATTACGCGCACCTGAATTCACTGTTGATTGGGATGAGATCACATCTAAAATTACGGATAAGACAAGCATCTTTTTATTCAATACGCCACATAACCCTTCAGGTTCTGTGTGGGGACGAGAAGATTTGGAACGATTACAGGAACTTGCAGAACGACATGACTTAATGGTGATTAGCGACGAGGTTTATGAGCATTTAGTCTTCGATGGAAAAAGCCACGAAAGTGTAGCTAAGTATCCGGAGTTAAAAAAGAGAACACTGGCTTGCTTTTCGTTTGGAAAAGTATTCCACAATACCGGATGGAAAATGGGGTATTGCGTGGGGCCTGAGGATTTGATGAAAGAATTTAGAAAAGTGCACCAGTTTTTAGTTTTTTCATGCAACACACCTGTCCAACATGCGCTTGCTAAATTTTTAGAAAATCCGAATGAATATTTATCATTAAACAATTTTTTTCAAGATAAACGTGATGTCATGTTATCAGAATTGACAGATTCCAGATTTTCACTTTCACCTGCAGCCGGTACTTATTTTCAATTATTAAATTATGATGCAATTAGCGATGAAGGTGATATGGACTTTTGTGTACGCTTGACCAAAGAACATGGTGTCGCGGCTATTCCGATATCGGCATTTTATCATGATGGCCATGATGATCATTTTATACGGCTTTGCTTTGCCAAATCAAATCGGACAATTCAAGAGGCAGCCAGAAAATTATCTACATTGTAATAAATCAATAAGACATGGATGTATTAAAGGTCGCTTGCGTCCAAACAACACTTACCTGGGAAGACCCCGAAAGAAACAGGAAACACCTGGCCGGAATAATTAAGTCGATTGACCAAAGTGTTGATGTTATTGTATTACCCGAAATGTTCACTACCGGGTTTTCGATGGAACCTGCGCCGATCGCCGAATCAATGACGGGTAATACCGTTGATTGGATGCGGATAATTGCAGAAAAAGCTAATGCTGTCATTGCCGGGAGTGTCATTATTGAAGAAAATGGGAATTATTATAATCGCCTTTTATGGATCACGCCGGTTGGTCATCTTGAGTACTACGACAAACGACATTTATTTTCGCTGGCGGGTGAAGATGGTGCGTATTCTTCAGGAAATGAAATAAAAATAGTTGAATATAATTCCTGGAAAATATGCCTCAATATCTGTTATGACCTTCGATTTCCGGTTTGGAGTCGAAATGTTTCCAGTTATGATTGTGCTATTTACGTGGCCAATTGGCCGACCCCAAGGATCAAGGCATGGTCTTCATTGCTGATGGCCAGGGCTATTGAAAATCAAAGTTATGTCGTCGGAGTCAACAGACTTGGAAGCGACCGGAACAACAATCAATATAATGGCCATTCAGCCATTATTGATATGGAAGGAAATTATCTGGCTGAGGCAAGTGACAGCGAAAAGATTATTTATGCGACATTGAGTAAAAACGAGCTTCTGTCGTTTCGATCCAAATTACCTTTTAATAATGATCGAGACGAATTTATACTTAAAACATAGCATGAAAAGGAATCAGACAGCGTAATCTCGGGACTTTCAACAATATAAAATCGCATCAGAAAAAATAGTAATTTCGGCAGACAAAATGCTATGTTGAACATTACCACAATGTCACAAACAACAGACTTCTCGGCCGAGGAATACATTAATGCAGTTTTTTCAGCTAACACCGGACTGCTTTGATTCCTGTCTCAGTCTCGCTCTGATCAATGTTCTTGATGGTATTTAGGTAAGTGCCGAGATCCTAAATGGTGTCGTCCATTTTATGACCATCCTGAGGTTTATCACCCATTCTATAATTTGACTTGCGCTTTTCCCAATAAAAACTTATATTTGAAACAACACAAATAAGTTCACAGAGGCTTGATATAATTAGCCTCTAGTTGAATTTGAGTTAGCCTATCAATTCGAATTTTACCCGAGGTTTGTCAACGTGTCTTACGGGTACAATATTTATTTATATAGCGCCTGTGACCTCTGGTGCCACGCAACTCGTTTGGCCGTTAATAACTGATTCGGCATATTCATTTTCTGCATTTAATTGCAGATTGATTTTATATAGTGTCGAGTTTGGTCTCAGATATTTATTTTTTCAAATAGAAAGTAAAGGTTTACAATAATTCATTTTTACCATAACCCTAAATAGATCAGTATGAAAATTTTATATTTAATTACAACTTTTATTTTAACTCTGGGATTAAATTTCAGTATGACCGCACAAACAATTTATTATGTTGGAGATGGAGGCATGTGGTCTAATTCGGGATATTTATTCCTTCGATTTGGGCACCGGGATCGAAACACGGTTGACTACGAATCCCGCAATTGACAATCATCCTGTGGTAGCTCATTTTGATTCGACTCGAGTGTGTTTTAGTTCCAATCGGGATGGATTGGAATTTGAGATTTATGTGGCAGACGTAAGTGATATTGATAGTACAGCCGTTCGATTAACGTTCAATCAAGGCTATCCCGATCGGCATCCACATTGGCATCCCACCGATTCGCTAATCATTTTCACGTCAAAAGATCGACCCGTAACGACAACTGTAGTAAATGCATCTGAATGCAGTCAACCCATTATCACACATGTAACTCGATATTTTGAAGGAATGAACTTAATCGATCTGGAGTTCCCTGCAATCACCATCCCAATTGTTGTTCAAACGGCCTGGGATACTTTTGGCGATCCCACAATTTGGGTTCTCGGTGACAGTGTGTATGTCGGTCATCCTTCGTTCAATCACGACGGAGATTTACTGGTTTTTACCGCTTCTATCGATGGCGACGGTAAGGTGTGGGAGGTATACACGGCTGGTTTTGATTCGGCGACGCACACGCTGGTGCCTCATTCTTTGAAACGCATAACTCATGGTCCGGATATCGGGTCCAATCCGATCAAAATGTCAGGAGGAGCAGTGTTTAGTCATGACGGTACGGAAATATTGCTAAACTCGACTCGTACGACCGGAGGGAATTCGCAAATATTCTCAGTCCCTGCCAGTTCCGAAGACCTGGTACTAAGCGACATCTATCGACGCACATGGCACAATGGGAATGATTATGTTCCTGAACCCCTTAATGACGATGATATTCTAATTTCAAGCGATCTGGGTCTGACCAAGATCTGCAACTGCGATTCATTTCCCGGGGCAACACCTGATTTAGATGTCGTTCTTATCGAGAATTGGGGCAACAAGAAGTGTTGTCGGAGTAGACTCAGTACAAGAAACACTTTTACTTTCAGATGAAGTGAGTTGGTTTTGTGGCCTTAAACCAAATTTATCGACCTGTACTTTTATGCCAAAAATCATGTGTACGGAGGCCATATGGTTAGAAACCAACCCAGTGGAATTATTACCCCAAAATCTGCTTGAAGGCTATGGGCCCCAATATGCCAACAATGCATGGAATTTATACCTTGAGGGCCAGGGGCATATGTGGAACTTTTTAGGATTTCTAAATCCGGCTGAAGTAAACCAAATCGATAATGAAATGAATCAATTATGGGCTACCTGGCCCGGGTATGGTGATTCAATTCAATTGCAGAATTGGCTTGACAACACACAACATATTCGAAGAAGAAAACATGTTATGCCTACCCTTATGTTTGAATATGGACTAGGAAATGGATGTGACGGATTGGATTGTCCCGATAGTCTTATAGTAAACGGACTAATCGGTAGTGGTCTTTTTGAAGCAGGAATTGTTGTTTCGTCTTCAGGAGTTATTGATTCAGCGAACACTACAATTTTCAATGCAGGAGATCACATTTTATTAGATCTTGAATTTGAGGTAAGGTTGGGTGCTGATTTTGAAACGCTAAATCTGGGTTGTTTTCCATCCGTTTTTTCAAAGAAAAGTAAGGTTACCGGTACACCAAACAAATTCCTATCAAAGTTTCTAGATTTGAAGTGATGATTTAGAAGCATATTTATTTTTGACCACATTGTTGAAAGTGATGCGCCACTTATGTCTCATTTTAGAAGTGTTATAAGATTGTAAAAAAAGATAAAGGAATATTATTTCTGAAATGCACAAAAAATTGAAATACCTTTGTTTCAGTTATGCGCCTCATTGGCCGGCATCGCGAATTTATTCCCGTCTACATTGATTCAGCCCAATACTGTCTATATTTGGTACTAAGTTGTAGAAAGCGAGAATGTGCAAAATAAACAAGTTACATGCTAAATAATTTTAGAAATAGATTAAAACAAATATTTTGAAATCTTCAATTAATTTATCGCAAATCAAAGAAAAAGAAATCCTGCCCGGCTTTCACGGCAAATTTGTTCATGCTGCCAGTATGACTATGGCGTATTGGCGTATTGAAGCGGGACACGCATTGCCGGAGCACCAGCACGTGCATGAACAGGTAGTAAATGTCCTTTCAGGAACATTGGAGATTATACTTGATGGCGAGTCTGTTATGTTGAACAAAGGAAGCGTCTTAGTGATTCCGCCCAATGTGTCACACAGTGGTCTTTCCATTACCGATTGTGAGATTCTGGATGTATTTCACCCTATTCGTGAAGATTTAAAAGGAGAGAATCCCTAGACTTCTGACAACTATTGCTGCGATGTTTCCTTTTATCGCCTCCTATGAGACCCGGGTCCCGTCCTTTGAAACGCATTTTGCTTGAATGATCCAATTTGATAGATGAAATGCAACATGAAATACTGACCGATAGAATTGCTACGAATTTCTTCGATATAGTTGAGGTCAATATTCTGTTGGTAGCCTTCATTTTCATCTAAGATGTCAAATGCTGTTACTTTAAGTTCGGCCTTTTTGATTGAATATAAATTTGGATAAAGAGGCCGTCCAAATAGGAATGGTCTGACTATCATCCGTAAGATTTCCATTATAAATATTGACGTCCATACCGGATTGAAGGGACCAGGTCCCAAATGTAGCTGTGGCATCTACCCAATAGGTTTGATTGTAATAGCGTTGATCATCTCTCGAAGATGTCGAATACGTCGTATTGGATCTCGAATAATCCATTCCAAGGCTCCAATCAAGGATTTCTTTCTTTTTATTTTCAAGACTTAAAGAAAAAGAATTTGACAAATTTTCAGTATCATTTTCTTCATTATTGATAAACGTAACGCCATCATTATACGTCATATTCGTACTCAAGTTAATTCTTGAATCAATGAATCGTAAAGGTGCACTATATGAAATCCATCCTGAGCCTCTAAAATTCTGATCGATATTAACGGGTCTTACAATTTTCACAAATTGTTCGTTGATGGAAGTCGCGTTAGTTATTTTATTTTCCGTTAAAGTGAGGTTGATATGAGCGAATAAACTTGTATTCGCGAATTGACTGAAATTGCGAAACCGCAAGCGTACATTATGGCGGTATTCCGGGTCGAGATTTGGATTTCCAACGTAGATGTTCAATGGATCAGAATTATCAACAATAGGTTGCAGTTGATATAATGAGGGTTGGTTGATATTTGTCTTATAATTGACACTCACACCTTTGGTCCGACTGAAATCGTAATTCCATTGCAAACTTGGAAGCAAGTGCGTATAATCTTCGCTTATATTCACGCCACTGCTTGTGATCTCACCGTCGAGATTTGATTGTTGTACACCGAGACGAACATTCAAATTTGATTTTTCAAAGATCCAGCGAAATGAAGCTTCTGCTCTTTGAGTCTGAATACGTTGGTCATAAGCATTACTCAGCAGGGTGTTGTAGGTGGGATCAAGCTCCGTATCCAAATCGTATACATCTTTTTTGGTATCATTATTATTGATGTTATATGAATAGGTAAGTCCCAAATACTTTCGACCACCGAGAGGCTCTGTCCATGTCGAAGAAAACCCCAGTTCCTGTTCCTCTTTGTCCTCTAATTGATCCTGGAATATACTATCAACATTCACATTAAAATCGTCATAAAATGTATTCAGCGATCTAAGTTCTGCATCTTGCTCTGTTGGTGCATTTGAAAACGTGAATTCGCCAACAATTGACCTTCCTTTTTTAGGAAATTTTTTACGATAGGTTAATCGC
>CBDFMS010000026.1:0-878340 GCA_965249735.1 Saprospiraceae bacterium
CATCTTTATGCTAAAGTCGTCTCTATGCTAAAGTCGTCTCTGTGCTAAAGTCGATCTCTATGCTAAAGTCGTCTTTATGCTTATGTCGTCTCTATGCTAAAGTCGTCTTTATGCTTAAGTCTTCTTTATGCTAAAGTCGTCTTTATGCTTAAGTCGTCTTTATGCTAAAGTCATCTTCATGCTAAAGTCGTCTTTATGCTTAAGTCGTCTTTATGCTAAAGTCGTCTTTATGCTTAAGTCGTCTTTATGCTAAAGTCGTCTTTATGCTAAAGTCGTCTTTATGCTAAAGTCGTCTTTATGCTTAAGTCGTCTTTATGCTAAAGTCATCTTTATGCTAAAGTCATCTTTATGCTAAAGTCGTCTTTATGCTTAAGTCGTCTTTATGCTAAAGTCACCTTTATGCTAAAGTCGTCTTTATGCATTAAGTCGTCTTTATGCTAAAGTCGTCTTTATGCTAAAGTCATCTTTATGCTAAAGTCGTCTTTATGCTTAAGTCGTCTTTATGCTAAAGTCATCTTTATGCTAAAGTCGTCTTTATGCTTAAGTCGTCTTTATGCTAAAGTCGTCTTTATGCTAAAGTCGTCTCTATGCTAAAGTCGTCTCTATGCTAAAGTCGTCTCTATGCTAAAGTCATCTTTATGCTAAAGTCGTCTTTATGCTTAAGTCGTCTTTATGCTAAAGTCACCTTTATGCTAATGTCGTCTCTATGCTAACGTCGTCACTGCTAATGTCGTCTCTATGCTAAAGTCGTCTCTGTGCTAAAGTCGTCTCTATGCTAAAGTCGTCTTTATGCTTAAGTCGTCTTTATGCTAAAGTCGTCTTTATGCTTAAGTCGTCTTTATGCTTAAGTCGTCTTTATGCTTAAGTCGTCTTTATGCTTAAGTCGTCTTTATGCTTAAGTCGTCTTTATGCTTAAGTCGTCTTTATGCTTAAGTCGTCTTTATGCTAAAGTCATCTTTATGCTAAAGTCGTCTCTATGCTAAAGTCGTCTCTATGCTAAAGTCGATTCTATGCTAAAGTCGTCTTTATGCTTAAGTCGTGTTTATGCTAAAGTCGTCTTTATGCTAAAGTCGTCTTTATGCTAAAGTCATCTTTACGCTAAAGTCGTCTTTATGCTTAAGTCGTCTTTATGCTAAAGTCGTCTTTATGCTAAAGTCGTCTTTATGCTAAAGTCGTCTTTATGCTAAAGTCGTCTTTATCCTTACGTCGTCTTTATCCTTACGTCGTCTTTATGCTTAAGTCGTCTTTATGCTAAAGTCGTCTCTGCTAATGTCGTCTCTATGCTAAAGTCGTCTCTGTGCTAAAGTCGTCTCTATGCTAAAGTCGTCTTTATGCTAAAGTCGTTTTTATGCTAAAGTCGTCTTTATCATTACGTCGTCTTTATCCTTACGTCGTCTTTATGCTTATGGCGTCTCTATGCTAAAGTCGTCTTTATGCTTAAGTCGTCTTTATGCTAAAGTCGTCTTTATGCTTAAGTCGTCTTTATGCTTAAGTCGTCTTTATGCTTAAGTCGTCTTTATGCTTAAGTCGTCTTTATGCTTAAGTCGTCTTTATGCTTAAGTCGTCTTTATGCTTAAGTCGTCTTTATGCTAAAGTCATCTTTATGCTAAAGTCGTCTCTATGCTAAAGTCGTCTCTATGCTAAAGTCGATTCTATGCTAAAGTCGTCTTTATGCTTAAGTCGTGTTTATGCTAAAGTCGTCTTTATGCTAAAGTCGTCTTTATGCTAAAGTCATCTTTACGCTAAAGTCGTCTTTATGCTTAAGTCGTCTTTATGCTAAAGTCGTCTTTATGCTAAAGTCGTCTTTATGCTAAAGTCGTCTTTATGCTAAAGTCGTCTTTATCCTTACGTCGTCTTTATCCTTACGTCGTCTTTATGCTTAAGTCGTCTTTATGCTAAAGTCGTCTCTGCTAATGTCGTCTCTATGCTAATGTCGTCTCTGTGCTAAAGTCGTCTCTATGCTAAAGTCGTCTTTATGCTAAAGTCGTTTTTATGCTAAAGTCGTCTTTATCATTACGTCGTCTTTATCCTTACGTCGTCTTTATGCTTATGGCGTCTTTATGCTAAAGTCGTCTCTGCTAATGTCGTCTCTATGCTAAAGTCGTCTCTGTGCTAAAGTCGTCTCTATGCTAAAGTCGTCTTTATGCTTATGTCGTCTCTATGCTAAAGTCGTCTTTATGCTTAAGTCTTCTTTATGCTAAAGTCGTCTTTATGCTTAAGTCGTCTTTATGCTAAAGTCATCTTTATGCTAAAGTCGTCTTTATGCTTAAGTCGTCTTTATGCTAAAGTCGTCTTTATGCTTAAGTCGTCTTTATGCTAAAGTCGTCTTTATGCTAAAGTCGTCTTTATGCTAAAGTCGTCTTTATGCTTAAGTCGTCTTTATGCTAAAGTCATCTTTATGCTAAAGTCATCTTTATGCTAAAGTCGTCTTTATGCTTAAGTCGTCTTTATGCTAAAGTCACCTTTATGCTAAAGTCGTCTTTATGCTTAAGTCGTCTTTATGCTAAAGTCGTCTTTATGCTAAAGTCATCTTTATGCTAAAGTCGTCTTTATGATTAAGTCGTCTTTATGCTAAAGTCATCTTTATGCTAAAGTCGTCTTTATGCTTAAGTCGTCTTTATGCTAAAGTCGTCTTTATGCTAAAGTCGTCTTTATGCTAAAGTCGTCTCTATGCTAAAGTCGTCTCTATGCTAAAGTCATCTTTATGCTAAAGTCGTCTTTATGCTTAAGTCGTCTTTATGCTAAAGTATAGCTAATTCGTTGCCTCCACCAAATGCGAAACCATTTAGTGCACAAACAGTTGGTTTTTTACATTTTTCGATCGTTCTGATTATTTGTTGAAAACTGTGGGA
Organism: Saprospiraceae bacterium; assembly: GCA_965249735.1. Taxonomy (GTDB): domain Bacteria; phylum Bacteroidota; class Bacteroidia; order Chitinophagales; family Saprospiraceae; genus JANQSS01. The sequence continues at coordinate 2,853 of CBDFMS010000026.1, forward strand.
GCGGTTGTATCCGTCTTCCGGAGTTTTTAATGCTGCAAGCATATTTATATCAGCTCCGGAAACAAATGCTTTGATTCCAAAGCCTGTTATTACAATAGCATCAATATCAGAATCCTTTTCTGCTTTAACAATTTCAGTTTCTAAGTCGGTTAATACATTGAGATTTAATGCATTTAAAACTTTGGGTCTTCTAATTGTGAGAACAGCAATATTATCTCTTTTCTTTGAAACAATCCTTGAAACATTCCACCCTCCATCATTTTTTGCCTTATCTAATGATTTAGGGAAAGGAAATTCAGTGTGTTCTTTACACCAATCTTTTACTAACGAATGTGCTTCATCAATACCCGTTTTGTTCATTAGTGTAAATGGAGCAGCAATAACCAGGGAAATTTCTGTTGCCATATCCAAATCATTTACATTGGTAATTCCCAAATCAATGATATATGAGCAAAGTGCAAAATAGCCGCCAAGAAATTGCTTCCTGAGCAGCTCTGCTTTTTCGGAGTTCACCACGACTTGTTCACCTCTTTTGGCAGTATCCCATTTTTCGGAGTTTTCCGTGGCATCCTGCAATGTTTTTGGTGATCTAAACCATTGAATGTGCGTGTTACGCATCTCCTCCAATCCGTGATTGGTGATTGGGTTTCCTCCGGTAAGATTTAAGGCTGTAAAAGGTCCAACTCCCTGATGCAATGTTTTTTGCGCCATTCTATCAATTTCCTTTATTGTACCGTATCCCTTTTCAAGACATAGTATAGCCAGCTCACATATTCCTTCAAAAATGGGGTCTATTGCATAACCATAGGAGCTTTTGACCTCGATTGGAACTTTACCTATAGCCTCATAAAATCCTAACAGATCTTCAACAATTTGCGGGTCGGTATCTTTACCGGGAACAATCTCAACGACCGGGTTTCTTTCGGCCGGAAAGAAATAATGGGTGACCAAACATCTTTTTTTATTGGCTATATTCCTGAAAATCACCTCCGGTTGCATATGGGAAGAGTTTGACAAGAACAAACAGGAATCATCCGTTAACGCTTCTACCTGCTTAAAAATGAGGTCTTTAATATTTCCGTCTTCTGTTGCTGCTTCTAAAACAATATTTGACCCCCTAATTAATTCATAGTCTGAAGTATACATAATGCTGTTTCGCATCGCTTCGGCCATCTCCGTTCTAAATGCGCCTGATTCCTCGCCTCTATTAATTTTCTTTTCGATTTTATTTTTTGCTTTTGCCAATGCATCTTCAGAAATATCGACAATAATGAACTCAAGATTATTTTTCCAAAAGACTTTTGCAAAATGCAAACAAATATCTGGACCAATTTGTCCTGCACCAATAACAGATAGTTTCTTGATGATTAAATTTTTGAATTGATAAGCCATATTACTTTTATTAAATAATTTATAGTGTTTTCAATTTTATAGAAGAATCTGTGACATCCCAATTTTTATGACACTTCCATATTAGTCAGAACCAAACTTGAAATTCTTCTTAGTGTTCAATTCGTTCTATCCTGCTAACAGGACGAGCTATATTAATAAATATCCAAGTCCCGTAATACAGATCTTTTTAGATCATTCCTCCGGATTTAAAAAGTGAATTCCGGATGTTGTCGGGCTCACAAATTCGTATTTTCAAATAATATCGCAGTCCCTTGTCCACCCCCGATACAAGCAGAAGCAATCCCATATTTCACTCCTCTTATTTGCATTTCCCGCGAAAGTGTCAAGGACAGACGTGTTCCGGTTGCTGCAAGCGGATGTCCGAAAGCAATTGCACCACCGTTCACATTAAGTATATCTCTTTTTATTCCAAGCTCCATCTCACAAGCCATAACCTGTGCTCCAAAGGCTTCGTTGATCTCAAAAAGACCAATATCCTCTAATGACAGACCAGTCATCTCCAATAATATCCTGATAGCCGGAACAGGGCCTATACCCATATATTTTGGGTCTACTCCACTTGACGCGGAGGCGGCTACCCTGGAAAGAGTACTTAGATCTTTCTCACCAATCAATTCTTTATTTGCTACGACAACAGCTGCACTTCCATCAACAATACCACTGGAATTGCCGCCTGTTTGGATACCATCCTTTTTAAAGGCCGGAGGTAATTTTGCAAGGGCATCTAATTCCGAAGGGCGTATATTTTCATCGATAATAAAATCTTTAACATTTCTGCCCAGGCGTACTTTTCTTGATTGGAGACCTTCCCGTTCAAAAACTGTCGAGTTAATCGGTGTTATTTCATCATTAAAAAAACCTCTTTGGCCGGCACTAATGGCGCGATCCTGCGACATTTTCGCATATTTATCAACCTCTTCCCGGCTAATGTTGTATTTCATAGCCAGGTTTTCTGCTGTTCCCCCCATGGGGCATCCGGCAGCCGTATCATCCAACGCTTCCCACAGCATATCCTTGAATACAACGCGACCAAGAGGATATCCCATTCTATTTCCGAAACTTACTGTTGGTGCAAGAGACATATTCTCGGTTCCGCAACAGAGTGTTGAATCCGCTTTACCCAAAACAATTTGTTCTGCACCCGCAATAATGGTTTCAAACCCTGATGCGCATATACGTTGTACCATCAATGCAGGTACCGATTCCGGAAGACCAGCAAATAGGGCAATGTGACGAGGTAAAAAGTAAGCATCGCCGCAAGATTGGCCAATATTAGCTATTATGGCCTGATCAATCTCACCGGGATTTAACCCGGATTTTTGAATTGCCGCCTTTGATGCAAATATTCCCAAATCGATGGGAGAAACTTTTCCCAAAGTTTTACAAAAACCTCCAAAAGGAGTTCTTGCTCCGTTAACTAAATAGATGTCATCATATGTTATTCCAATTCCTTTTTCTCTGTCGTGAAATCCATTCATGAGTTTAATTTTAGGGGTACTCTATTTTTGGTTGGTTGTTCGTTCATTTTCGTCCATTGTCGTTGTGCCAATATGGCGGCACCCAATGAAACCAGATGTTGAGGATAATCAATGATGTGAATATCTATATTGAATTTTTCACTTAATAATGTCTTCAGATAAGCATGATGATCAATAACCCCTCCAATCATAATTGTGGGGACATCAGGATTCAACTTCATCTTGGCTACTTTGTTGGCAACTGAAAGATATATTCCCCGGGAAATGTCTTCAATGGGTATTCCGTCAAAAATCCATTTCATAATCTCGGTCTTGGCAAAGACTGCGCAAAAACTATTCAATTCTTTGTCATAATCTGATTTCTCCGCCAATTGACTCATTTCTCCAATTTCTATCTCGGCTCTTTCAGAGATTTCAGCCAGAAACGAACCTGTCCCAGCTGCACACTTATCATTCATATTAAAAGTGGATACATTATTGAATTCATCGCAGCGGATTACCTTAATATCTTCTCCACCTATATCAATTATATTTTTCTCGCCGGGAAAATATTTTGAGACTCCGGCTGCAGCACAACTTATTTCAGTTTTAATGATGTTAGATTCATTGAAGTGTTTCCTGCCATAACCGGTTGCACAACTGTATTGAATATTGAAATCAGACTGTATCGCCTGCATCACTTGTTTATGAGCTATTCTATTCTTATTTAGTGTTTCCAACAGGTATCGGAATACAACATTTTGTTTGCTATCTATAATGCAAAATTTGATGTAGGCAGACCCCAGATCGACTCCCATGAAACAAGTTTTCCCGTCGTAGATTGTTGTTTCATTTTCATCTCGCACCAACCCCTTTTCAACAATTTGTTTAGTAGCTGCACCGGCTGGTCCGGGTATTCTGGAAATGATGTTTTTATTAGTCATAGCCTTCACCATATTAGTAAAGGCCAGATTCAATGACGTTCTCAGGTAGTGCTTTTTCCCGTATTCAACAATTTTTCCATTGAAATAGTCAATTTCTGTTTGGCGATTATTAATCAAATCTCCTGCTAAAGAAGGAAAATGATTTCCTCCTTTTTTTAAATAACGAATGCATCGACGGATGAAGTCATCAGGAAAACGAATTTTTTCAGCTTCTGCAACCAATACCGCTTCGCTGATAATTTGTTCAATTAATTCCAATGTTTCCACATCAGCCATTGCCTCGGACATAGTTAGTCTACCAACGCCACATAAGGCACTAAGTGATGAATTGAGTATCGTTTTTTCCCAACTCCTCTTCACCACTTCAAAAGAGTCAACACCAATGGTGGGCATTTCTACGCCGGTTAATGCATCTGCCAATTCCGTCGCTTCTTCCTGCTTACTATCATCAATAGAGCCGATGTAATTCGGTGGATTGAAAAACGTAACGTTTACAACATTTGGTGCGCTAATATTTCCCGCATAATTAATGATCATTCTTAAGATCTTGGGAACGCCGAAAACAGGAACTAACAAGTCTTCTACATCAATACCATTTTGTGCAGAAACAACGGTAAGTTTTTTGGAATTTAATTTTTTGGCCTGGTTTGCTGCATCTGCAATTTGGTATGATTTTAAGGCAAAAACAAGGAAATCAAACCTTTGATCTGTCATTTCTTCAACAGATCCATATAAATTGTCAAAATGTGTGGAAGAATTAAATACTCCTTCCAATCTAATTCCGGATACTTTTATTTTGTTTAATTTAATCTTGTTTCTCACGCATATAGACACTTCCCATCCGGCCTCTTTCATCTTAACGGCTAAGATCATTCCAACAGGTCCCATTCCAATGATCCCGATCTTTTTTCTTTCCGTATTTTCTTTGGTGTTCATATAAGCATTTTAGCGCTATTGATTTGCTCGATAAATGTTTCTATTTTGGTAATGCTTTGTCCTTCGGAGAAAAAACGTAAATCACAAAGGTCCCCTTCGATTACCAACGCGGGCAAACCAGTTTCTTCTTGCAACCGTTGGGGTAATCCAAATTTGGCGTTAGAGTTGTTGAAGCAGGTTTTCGAATCATGAAATAAAATACCATCAATTCTATACATTTCGAACCAATTCTTAAGGTATTCAATTTTGGCTTTTTCGCTTCTATTAATAAATATTTTTGTGTAAGCCAGTGCAGATGACTCAAAAGGATGTTCTTCATCAAAATCATCAAATATCCAACTATTACAGTAGGTAGAAGCGACAACAGCTGTGTTGTTCTGAATAAATAATTCCGAGAGTGTTCTCAATTTCCCCCATATTGGCATTCCATCCCAAAAAATGCGACAATCTTCCTGCTCCAAATATCCTATTCCGGATTGTACATTATTTTCCAGTTCTTGCAATAAGGTCTGATAATAATCTTTTGCAATCTGTGTTCCACGCATTACTACAATTGGACCCATATGAATGGTTCCGTCAAAAAAACTGAGTGGGGCTGGTGTTGTCCTTGCCGTTTGTAATACTTTCTGCCAGAGTAAAGTTGCTTCTCTACTTAGTTTTATCGTATTTTTAAATTTATCAATATCAAATTTTTCGCCTGATACTTTTTCACAAATTGGAATCAGTCGTTTAAATTGTTTTATAACCAAATCAACCTCATCTTTTCCTACATCATCCAGGTATCTTGGAGGGTGAATTCCTATAATAGGACACTGAAATTGATCAGAAAAAAAAGTGAACCAATCCTCTACTTCCCGACATTGATTTGTGTTGTAAACAATTAGATCAGGTTTGGGAATTCCATCCAGACCATAGTGTTTTTTTAACGGTGTATCGTTTTTCAAAAAGGCGCCAATATCACTTGTGGTATATGAACATACATGTCCGGAATATCCATATTTAACAGCCGTTGGAATATAATCTATTACCGTTCTGGTTGCCCCCATCAAAGCCCCGTGATTTTCAGGAAAATAGACCTCAAATCCAAAAGATCTCAACAATTCAGCAGGACCGACACTGGTGCACCAGGCCGTTTTTTTGGCTTTACCAAAACTCAAAAAGTGATCTTTCATCACCTGTCTGAGCAGCTTTGTTGTTTTAATCTGATACAAAATTTCGGCCTACCGTATATTATTTTTATTATCTAATTCTATTACATATACTTCTTCTTCAACAGGTACCTTGTCCCCATATAAGTTGAGCAAATGACTTTCTATATTTTTCCACTACATTCTTCGGCGCCATCTTCATGGAAGGTGTAAGTGTACTGTCATCCAGCGATAATTCGCCATCAATGATAATTGCAGCGGACTTTACTTTGGAAAATTTCTGACCAATAGCACAGTTGGCATCATGTAAACACCCGGTAAGGCAGCGCCCTAATTCATTGATATTCCTTGGGACAAAAACAACCATCCTGAGGAGTAGACTTCATAGTCCGGATTTTTCAGCATTTTTTTATTGGGAAAGATCAAAGCTACAGGATGTTTTTTTCCACTTCCACTGACAATAGCATATGAAACGTAATGACATTTCAGCTCTATCAATTTCTCCAGATCGGTTGGAACTACCTTTTCTCCATTTGATAATTTGAATATGCGATCCTTTCTGGAAATCAGTTTGAGTCCACTGTCGGTGAGTGTACCTACATCACCGGTCCGGTACCATCCGTCTTCAGTAAAAACGTCTTTATTGGCATCTTCATTTTTATAATAAGCGACCATTACATTCGGGCCTTTTACTAAAATCTCATCGTCTTCGGCAATACGAATGCTGACACCGGGAATGGGTTTCCCAACGACTCCTGATATCCTTTTTATGCTTAGGATTGGTCAATGTACAACAAGGGGAAGTTTCCGTCAAGCCCCATCCTTCTATTACCGGTATTCCTCTTTTTTCGAATTCATTCGAAATTTTTTCCGGTAGAGCTGCAGCAGCAGTAAATATAAACTTCAATCCGGAGTTGAAAAACATGTCTTCTGCCTCTTTATTTCCTTTGGTGAGTTCAACCAATGACTGATATACTTTGAGGTACACTGAAAAACACCGTTGGGCGAATTTTTTTCCAGTTTTCCATGATGGATTCAACGGATCTTTTCCATAGCTACTTTCCAGTGAGAGGGTAGCTCCGTTGTACAAAGCAGTAAAGAGTTCAAATATTCCACCAAAACTGTGGTGCCAGGGTAGGTAGGATAAAAAGCGTTCATTCTCATCCAGATTCCAAACTATGTCCAGTGCAGCTTGCTGGGAAAGGATATTTTTATGGGTAAGTTGAACACATTTCGGAGTCCCCATTGTACCGGAGGTATACATATTCAGGCAGATGGTAGTCAGGGGCGAAATCTCCAATTCGATATTCGATTCGTTTTCTGGTTTTTTCTTTAACAAATTCTGAAAAGGAATGAGATTTTGAAACCTATTTTGAACATCATCAAATACAAAGATTTGGTGAAGATTTAATTCAGGACTAATATTATTTAATTGTTGTTCACCTGCTATTGCCAGGTACTTGGCATCAGAATGTCTGAATCAGCAATTCTGCCGTTTCTTGTTTAAAGTTGGAAAAAATGGGAATAGCCACCCCTCCTGAAGCCATGACTGCCAGTTCCAATTCCAGCATTTCGAGCCTGTTTCTGGAAAAAAGTACCATCTTATCTCCTTCAGAAAACCCGGTTTCCCGGAGGTTGAAAGCAATGTTTTCGATATGTTCATAAAAATGTTTCCAACTTATACCGTGGTATTTATTATCGACACTTATTTCCTGATAAACAATTCCATCTCCAAAACGGCTGCGGTTGATCTGGAGCAATGTCCCAATATTTGGGATGATATTTCCTAATTCTATATTTGATTTTAATGAATTCATATTCATTGGTGTTGAATTTTTATCTTTTTTGGCATTGTACCAAAGACAAAATCCCATAATCGTGTAGATACCCCGTGAGCTACATACGGGTTTTGGTAATGATGGATCGCGTGATGTTTCCAAAGAAGATAGAAAGGTTTGTATTTTGGGACCTTAATTCTATGTTGAGCATAGTGAATGGAAATATAGGCTAAATACCCAAGCATAAATCCGGGAAAAAAAGCAAAGACGTAGGCCTTCATTGTTAGCCAAAAAATGAGAAAAAATACTCCGGAAAGAATGAGTCCGGGGACAGGGGGCATTGCCAGCCTGGTTGGGTCTCTCGGATATTGATGGTGTATGCCATGAGCATTGTGTTGTATGTTGAATAAAATCCTGGAGTTGGATTCTGTATGATACAGGAACCGGTGCACAAAATACTCTGCAAAAGTCCAAAAAACAAAACCACTGAGGATTAAAATGACATTGCATTTTCTACCGGAATCTCAATGCGCGTTATCCCGTACCACAACACAACCAAACTGATCGATAGATGCATTATGATCGGTGTAAATATGCTAGTACGCGTCAGTTTTTCCATGAATTTATTTTTAAATAGGATGCCTGTTGTTCCTTTTCGAATTGCAAGATGTTCAGGCATTTTAATTTCACTATTTTTAAACGCGTAGTACTCTTTTACATTCTTTTCCATAATTAATATTTTATTATTATTGAGATTGAATGATCATTTCAGATTCTTTTTCTTTTAATTTATAATATCTATAGCCACCCCAAAGAGCAGCTCCGATAGCCCCGGAATAAATAGCATCAGGATGGCTAAGGATCTCAAATTTATTCCTGTTTTTGTCAGCCAATTCCCTGATCGCCTCGATCATCCCGATATTCATCCCCATTCCACCAACCAATATAACGGGTGATTCTGCTCTCAATTTGGCAATCAACCGAACAACACGATTGGCAATTGACAAGTGAATTCCCTTGATAATATCCGGTGTAGAAATACCTCTGGAAACAGAATTAATGACGTCCGTTTCTGCCAATACTGCACATATTCCCGAAGGAACTTCAGGAGAAGAAGACTGCAAAGAAATATCGCCAACCTCTTCAACTGCCAAACCCAGGTAACGCGAGATATTTTCAATGAACTGCCCTGATCCGGAAGCACATTGACCGGTCATTTTATAATCCAGAACCTTTCCTCTATTGTCAATTTTTATTGCTCTTACGTATAGGCCTCCCATGTCTATCACTGTTCTTGCTTCAGGATAGAAAAATTTTCCACCTCGGGCATGTGTAGTCATGCTATAGAAATGTCCAGTTTTTTTGGTCACCATTTCTCCTTCACCCGTAGAAGCGAGGTAAGCAATATCCTTATCATAGGACAAGTCATTCTTTTCTAATAAGTAGTTGATCAAGTCTACAGCGACATCTGCAGGATTGCGCTTTCTAATCTTTTCGGATTTTTTATCTACCAATACCCGATTGTTACCATACTTCATGATCACGCCCTTGATGTAGCTTCCTCCTACATCGATACCCATTGTATAAATTACTTCATTATTCATTGCAAATCGTTTATATTAAATTAAGCTCTTTGTACCACTTTCTTCTTTTTCGCCGGCAGATCGATATCGATATTTCTTCTGGCGAACATGGCTCCTCCCAAAGCACCCATGAATATAGAGTCGGTATGAATGTTCATTTTAATATCCTCTCCATAACTTTCTGATACCATCTGTGTGACGTATTTCAATACAGCCTGATTACGCGCCACGCCTCCGGTAAATGTAAACTCATTTCGTACGCCTCCTGATCTTGCCAGTAAAGACATTGCTCTCATGACAATTGCCCTGTGCAGACCGGCCAGAATATTACTTCGTTTTTCGCCTGCATTCAACAATTCTCGCACTTCAGCCCCGGCAAATACCGTACACGTTGAACATATGTTTGTTTCTCTATCTGCTTCCAACGCTTCCGGCCCCAATTCATTCAGAGAAATATTGAATTGATCTGCAATGTATCCGAGATAGCGTCCACAACCTGCAGCACACCTGTCATTCATATGAAAACTGGTCACCAGGCCACGGCTATCCACCTGTATAGCTTTAGTGTCCTGGCCTCCAATATCGAGTACAGTTCTGGTATTTGGGAAAACAGCATGTGCCCCGAAAGCATGGCATAGAATTTCCGATTTGATGCAATCTTCAGCGAACGGAAGCAGAGCCCTACCATAACCTGTCCCTACCATATTGGCAATATGAATATCCTGTTTAGCAATGGCTCCAATATGCCGTTTTAATGAATTTTCCACCTGCTTGTAATTACCTTTTAACAGGTTGAGTTCGATATCAAAATCAACACTTTCTCCAACGGCAGATTCTTCTTCTAATCCGCTATATTTTTCTTCAAGAATTTCTATAGCTTCGTAGACCAATTTCTCGAAGTCATACTCGACCATCTCATTTTCTATAGGCGTAATGCTCTTATCGAATACCAACATAAGAGGCTCAAACAACTCTTTATCTGCTTTTTCCACTTCCCGGTTATAGCGTTCTCCGACAATGTCTCTGAAAAACTGATTCCTTGACCCAAGGTCACCTTCTACAAAATCCTTTCTAATAGCCGGTATGATCGTATCCATGATTTTTTGGATATGCTCCACAATCAGATCATTTGAATCTGTTTCCATAGACGCAGCAACCTTCAGTAGATGTTCGGTGAGTCGGTTAACCCGATATTGGAACTGAAGATATTGGAATACCGAACGGGTATCCGCTATATATTTTTTAAACTCCGGTCTTGCTGTCATCTCCTCATTCAACTTTTGCGACAACAAAGTGAAACGTGCATCATAAACGGCTTCTAATTTTGCTATATCAGATGCCACTTTATAGTTGGCCCTGGTGTTGGTAATCCCCCTTCCAATAATTTCATCTTTTTCATTGATGATTACCGCTTTTGAGGTGGTAGAGCCCAGGTCTATTCCCAGATAGTATTTATTCATGTGTTCATCATTTTTTAGATTCATTTTCAATTAGCTTACACTTCTTCTTCGATAAATTTCCTTTGTTCCAGCATTTGAAAAAAGGACTCCAGCCTGTTTTTTATGTTGGAGTAGGAAAAATACCGTGGATCAACGAGATCAGATTCTATGAAGCCGACCGGTATCTCCAAACTTTCTTCCAGCTCTCGCATCATCATCAACTGACCTGCCGAAAACGAATTACAACTTTTTATAGAATTGGTGAGATAGCCATCGGCATGGAAATCCGTAATACATTTACCTAGTAGTTCTACTCGTTGTGGTAAATTGAGATTTGTGTAACAATTCATGCAATATTCAGCGAGTGTTTCCAAAGGACGTTCCGAGTCATGTCTGAATCCTGTGTCATATACACCGCCCACCTTAGTATAAGAAGATGCCACGATCACAGCACCCATATCATAGAACAGTTTCCAGAATTCTCTGAAATTTGTCCAATTCGGAGGTCCTTCAACAACAAGTCTGAACTTCTCTTCCTCCATCTCGCCTTCCGGTGTAATGGGTCCCAGACCTTTTTTGATTCGTTCCTGAATTTCTTTGTACAATTCTTTGTAGTACACTACAGCTTCAGGAGAACCTCTGAAGCCGATATTGATTGGTCCTATATAGTATACACCGGCAAAATAGGCATCAATGGGGGAAGGTCTGTGTTTGGTAGAATTAAATATCTTAACAATCAAATCCTCTGCTTCTGCGGAATATTTTAATATTTTCTGTAGCTTTTTCAGATCTAGTTTTTTCCCAGAGACTTTCTCCATTTTTGGAATTACTTCTTCTTTGAGTTGCTGGACCATATATTCGGTCATCTCCGGATTAATCTTCCCGTCTTCCTGGTAGGGCGCGTGGATCAATGCTACCGGCACACCGGGATACAGTCTTTCCAGGGTCTCGAACCATTTCATAAACGTGAAGCAACCTGTATAACTTAGTAGAAGCAAGTCGGGATCGGGTAATTTTTCTCCCGTCGGACCAATATTCCCGTTAATCATCATGCCTACATCACATTTTACATAGGTACAGACATCTTCAGAGTGTCCGTGTCGTTCTGCCTCTTTGATAAAATCTCCTGATTTTTTTCGCATCCCGGATTGTAGCGCATTAATTTCCGGATATACAGGCAGCATATCGAAGGCCCGGATCAATTCCGAAAGATTGCCGGGTATGAAGGTGTATACTACTTTTTTGCCTGTTTCTTTTACCATAGATAAATCCTTAAACAGACCAGCGACCATCTCCTTCTGGATGATCATGCTTTTTTCCTTTTTGACTTCTTTCGACATATTAGATAGTGTTCAAAAATGAATTATTTATTGTTTAATCAAACTTCAACTGGTTCATCTTCCCATAGTTTAATGGAATCGGAAAATGCCCCTACCTGTTCTTTAATCACTTTGTACTGGCCGGTATTTTCACTGTACTGGATGCTTATATAACGTATGTTCCTGTCGTCGCATCCTTTTTGTAGAATGGGACTGTCGAGTAAGGCGGGATCACAAAAACTCGGGGCGGCAAATATGACCCCATCTGCATTGCGTCTTTCGACTAATTCAGCAAGCCGCTCTTCCTTTGGATTGTCAACGTCATAAACAGAGGAGGAAAAAGGACTTTTTTTAATATATGCTTCAGCCAGGGCTTCAAGGGGATTTGCATTGGTAGCATCCACATCTCCTTGTATCCATCTTGCACCAAGCATTAAATCATCATCTACCACATAACATCCTGCGGTTTCAATGGACCTGATCAAGCCAACCGGTGGCTGTTCACAAAAAGCGCCGGAAATGACTACTTTGATCCTGTCTTGTGCTTCTTTAACATCTTTCTGGATGTAATCGCAAACGAATTCAAGTATTTCATTGTGTTCTTCAACAGGAATAACCTGTCCTGCCCGGATAATATGATATAGATCGTCAAAGCTCAGGCGCCAAGGATATTTCTGGCGTATATCATAAATAAACTCCAGCATCTGCCGGTTTTTATTGTACAAATTAATAGAATGATTTAGCTTTTCAACAGTAACCTTCACGCCATTAATTCGTTCCATCTTTTCCAGGATATGTTTCATTTCATTCTGATAGAACGCCCCACCGATATGGGATTGGAAATTCTGAGGATAATCAAGATACTTAATAAAGGTGCCTTTATTAATTATCTTGAACATACCTGAAAGGTTTCTGATCACATCACAAATCGAAGGAAAAACAAACCCATCAAAACCATCAAGCTGATTATCGAGAGCAAGCTCAATAATGCCCCTGGGAATATGACATATATATGATTGATAATAAGCATCTCCTTTTACAATTTGCTTTCTATCGCCTACCCCCATTATACCTACTGCCAATCCGTTGGCAGCATGTACAATCTCACGTGGAAAGTAAATGGGCATATATCCTACAAGTATTCTCTCCTGCTTTTCGGCTTTCCATTCTTTGGCCCGGGAAAAGTTCAGATCAAAGGATAACTCCCTGCAATTTTCTATTATTGATTGTAGTGATCTCATCGTTCTTAATTCAATTTTTTCTAAATTGGAGTATTAGAAATTACCACTAATATTTACAAACTCATCTACACTCCTTTATTTCTTAATTATTTGTTTTGAAGCAATCCCTTCTTCTGTTTCAATTTTTACAACATATGATCCGGCAGGAATATTATCCAATGATTCCGAATGGCTGAGGGCATTGATCTCAAATAGATGTACTAATTTCCCATCCTGACTGTAAATTGAAGCAGACCCCTTTTCTACGCCTTCAATAAGGATTTGATCGTGTACCGGATTTGGTGATAAGCTGACGTCAATATCTTCCAGATTCAATGTTGCCGAAATCGCATCTTCCAGAGTGAGCACATCACCATTTAATATTTCTTGTGTCGCGTCATGCTGCAAGAAGGCAACAAGTTCACAGTTTTCCAACACGTATGTTGGATCCAGTGTAAACGTAAACTCATAATTTTCGGTGGTCGAATTAAAATTTAACACTGTTCCTTGTGCATCAGGGTACATATCACGTAAGACGAAATTCAATTCATTCAAATTAAACCAGGTTTCCTGAATATGGCTTTCTGTTAATGCAACGCGCAGATTGACCGGCCCATCAAAATATTCATAAAGCTCTTCCGCATCGATCTCTACACGGTATTCTCTGTTTCCCAGATCGATTAATGTCATATCTATAGAATATAGCGATCTTCTAAATTGACGTTGATCATAACTAGCCGCGAAATTCTGGAATAAATTTCCATTTAAGCTACCACCTAATACAGACAATTCTCCATCACACATGGTAGTTGGAAAGGCATTAATGCCATAATAATTTACGCGATCTGTCCCTGCAGGAATAATATAATTATCTGTCCCACCTTCGTGGTATTCGATCACGCCGACCTGATAATTGTCGTCGTCATGCATATCATCTACTCCCCTTGCTGCTGCCGGACAATTGACACACCAGGTACCTGTGCCGACTTCAAATAATACAAAATCACGGGCTTTACCTCCCGCCACATTGAGCTCTTCACCATCAGAGAATCGATATCCATTCAAATTGAAATGTGCGCCTACTTTGAAGTCAAAGAGTTGCGGGTATGGGTTCTCGACAATTGCTGACGTATCAAGTGTATTAAGAAGAACATCACCCCGATTCGTAAGAATATAGGTTTCGACACCATCTGATCCGGACCAGTTTACCTCAACGTTGTTATCTCCGTTCAAGACCGCCTCAAGAGACAACTCATTTCCAGGTCTGTCGACCAACTCTATCTTAATATCATCGATATAGAACCCGGGTGTTCCTTCTGTATTCCAGGCAAAAAAGTTGAGTGCTTCAAACGTTGGGCTTGTTCCGGCTCCAAATGCTCCGGTACTCCACTTCCATGACACCAATTCACCGTCTGCCTGGTAGAAGGTGCTGAAATCGTCTTCCAGGTCTACGACAAAGATCATATCAAACCATTCTCCTGTCTCTTGGGTAAATTGGGCTACGTCGCCTGCTCCGGCATCTGTATTGCATGCGCCATCAGGTCTAAAATAGGATTGCGTGGCCCATGAGCTGTTCGCCCCATCGAAGCTGTGCAATAAATTGAAGTAACCATATCGGTTTGGATTTACATACATTTTAAACTGGACCTTGTATCGTCCGGCCGTCATGGGTTGATCGTCAAGTCTAAGCAGTACGTCATTCGTTCCGGATATGAACATGGAGTTAACACCTGAAGAGGCTTGTCCTGTAGAAACGAGACCATCCTCTGCGCCACCGACAGTTCCTGACCAGGTATCCCAACCCATGGCCGAGGCTTGAGCCACCCGATCACCGGCTGTATACGATTCAAAGTCATCTTCAAATATGACTGTCTGCGCATATGTCGTAGTAAAATATATCAAAGAGAGTAAAACCAGTGTAATTTTTTGATTCATGATTAAGACAATTAATTATGAGTTAATAATGGAGTAAGATCAAGATTTCATCCTTACAAAAGTAGCCAAAATATCTGTATAATGTTTAGCCTCAAACACTTAAAGCATTACTTTAAGTGTTTGAAGGCGGTGGCCGATTTGAGTTTTGAAAAGAATACCTAATTCTTTCAATAATAAAACGAAATTATTGCTGGATCTTTGCCAATTTGTGCTGGGCTAATAAATGTCAGAACCCCAAATCAGGTTTTGGACGACTCTGTAACACATGTTACGCCATGCTCCACCGGATCTGGTCATCTTTGTTCTACCAAAGGAACCGATTGGTTTGAGCAATTAGTTCTGATACCAAAAACAATAAAATGAACGAAAAGACAACATGCTGTCTAAATCCCGAAGACGCTGAAACGATGGCCGCTTATTGGAATGAAACGTTTCGTGTAAATGAAGTTCAAAACTGGGCAGAGCAGTCTCCGGCAATAGGACATTGGATCAATTCCTTGTCGATTTCAAAAGATGCACGCATATTCCTGGCTGGTGTAGGCGATGCCGTCCTGGTAGATTTCCTGGTCGATGAAGGGTTTACACGGATTATTGCCAATGACATCAGCGAAGAAGCGCTCGATCGGGTCAGTCGACGTGTTCAATCACCTCATGTTACATATCTCCACGACGATTTGATAAATCCTCAGAAGCTGCACGAATTACATGGATCGATTGATCTCTATATAGACCGGGCTACGCTTCACTTTTTTACGAAATGTGCAGAAAAGGATCACTACTTTAATCAGCTAGATTTAATGCTCACCACAGGTGGAATATCAATGATCGGTGTTTTCAATAAGAATAACAAGGCGAAATGTTGTGGTCTTGATTTGCAATTGTGGAGTCTCGAATCGCTCAAAAATAGATTGGGTGATTATCAGCATTTAGATGAATTTACCAGAGAATTTATCGAGCAAAACAAGAATAAGCGGAATTACATTTACCTGATGTCTCAAAAGACTTCCTCAGGCAAGAACTAATTACTTCATGAAATCGATTAAGGCATATATTCCATTTCTAGAATGGATCAGACTTTATAAGAAATCATATCTCAGTGGAGATCTGGCTGCTGGTCTGACGGTAGGTGTCATGTTAATCCCTCAGGGTATGGCATATTCCATGCTGGCCGGATTACCACCGATTTATGGATTATATGCTTCTACCATTCCGTTGATTATCTATGCCTTGTTTGGCACCTCTAAACAATTGGCAGTAGGACCCGTAGCCATGGTAGCATTGTTGATTTCCAGTGGCGTTGGTGCATTGGCCGCTCCTGGATCTGCCGAATTTATTCAGCTCGCTATTGTTCTAGCCCTCATAGTCGGAATTATTCAATTTGCAATGGGGTTTTTTCGACTCGGATTTATTGTTAACTTTTTATCTCATCCGGTCATAGCCGGCTTCACTTCCGCCGCCGCGATAATTATTGGATTTAGCCAATTGAAACATTTACTTGGCATTGATATTCCTCGTGGAAAAGTGCATGAAACGATTCTTCATGTATTTCAACAAATTGAAATGGTCAATGTGCCCACTTTATTAATTGGTATTGTGTCCATTGCCATGCTTGTTGTAATTAAAAAAATTAATAAAAAAATACCCGGACCCTTGATCGCCGTCATTTTTGGAATGTTGGCAGCTTATTTTCTAGGCCTATATGATCAGGGTGTTAAAATTGTCAAAGATATTCCTGGCGGACTTCCGGCATTTGGAATGCCAGAAATCACCATTGAGACGATTCATCATTTGTTGCCGACAGCTTTGACCATCGCATTTATCGGCTTTATGGAGTCCATCGCGGTGGCCAAGGCGATACAAGCCAAACATAAAAATTACGAGGTCGTTCCCAATCAGGAGTTGATTGGCCTGGGCATGGCCAATATCCTGGGTTCCTTTTTTAAAGCATTTCCGGTTACCGGTGGTTTTTCCAGAACGGCTGTCAATGATCAGTCTGGTGCTCGAACAGGAATGGCATCCATTTTCAGCGCCGTACTCATCATGATCACTCTGGTATTTTTGACAGGGTATTTTTATTATTTACCAAATGCAATATTGGCTGCCATCATTATGGTGGCCGTCTATGGTCTGATCGATTTTAAAGAGGCGAAACACCTTTGGCGTACGGATCGCCGCGATTTTATATTATTTATGGTAACGGCCATTGGAACGCTTGTACTAGGTATTGAAGAGGGCATTATCATCGGAGTCGCCTTATCAATGGGTATGGTGATTTACAAAGTTTCATATCCCCACATCGCAGTACTTGGCCGACTACCGGATTCCAATCAATTTAGGAATGTGAATCGATTCGAGAAATTGGACACAGCTGATGATATCCTGATCATGCGATTTGACGCCCAGTTGTATTTTGCCAACACGGGCTTTTTTAAAGACTTTATCAATCGAAACCTTGCCAATAACCCGCAAATAAAACATATCGTCCTGCATGCAGGATCTATAAGTAGAATTGATTCCAGTGCGGTTCACATGCTCAAAGATGTCTTGGACGATCTTAAACTTCAAGCTGTGGAACTCTATTTTGTCGAAGTTACCGGTCCCGTTCGGGATACCCTGGCCAAGAATGATCTGACATCAAGACTAGGGAAGGAAGCCTTTTTTCTGACCGTCAACGACGCGGTTGAATATATCCGCAGAGGCACCAAAGATGAGACGCATGCGTACTCTCTGCAAACTAATTTCTAACAAATCGAGGGTGACTTCTCCGTGACAATCCGTCAAAAAGTTATGTAACACAGGTTACAAGTGTAATCGATCTAGAAGAATACTTTTGTTTAATTGCACGGGCAATTTGGCACATGTCAAGGGAAATGAACCCAAATTGCCCCTATTCATTCACCGGTTTTATTATCATAATCGCATTAATGGACACACACCACCTACTCCACCCGGTTCCTTCAATTGGAGAGGTCGCTCCTGATTTTGATGCAATTACAACGAAAGGAAACTTGAATTTTTCTGATTATGCGAAGAACAAATGGATCATTTTGTTTTCCCACCCCACTGATTTTACACCCACGAGTACGAACGAAATGAGTGGCTTTGCTTCACGCAAAGAGGACTTTGAGACCATGAATACGAGATTGATTGGACTAAGCACTCACGATGCTCGAGGTCAGAGCGATTGGGTTGATAGTCTGAAAGAAAACACCGGTGATCTTTTTGATTTCCCTATTATTGCAGATGTTGATATGACAATTGCGAAGCGATATGGAATGGTCCAGGCAAGCAAAAATGATACCTCTGCCGTTCGCGCGGTTTTTTTTATAGACCTGTCCAGAAAGATAAGATTGATTATGTACTATCCGTTGAAAGTCGGACGGAATATGAATGAAATATTTCGAGTATTGGAAGGACTTCAAAGATCTGATAAACACGGAGTCGGGTTACCCCTGGATTGGAAGCCGGGACAAAAAAATATTGAGGCAACGCGTCCGACTAACGGAAAAATGAACGCAGGTAATTCTAACGGAAATTCTACTTCTACCTGACGAAAAATAATTAAGAAATAATTATCCCCCTTTTTTAGCCCGTAAAAAGTCCTGCTCAATCAGTTTTGAGTGGGACTTGGACTTTCTGGCCATCTTCCATCGGGCCTTCACTCATGTTATTCGCGTGACCGAGACGTCGAACAATGCGTGGAGGTGTATGGGTAACATACGTTACACTTATTTGTCAAATCAGGTTTACCTTTAAATTCTGACAAACATCCAAATAAAAATCATGAAAAAACACCACAGCATTGTTGTCATAGGAGGAGGAACCGCCGGTATTATGGTGGCCTCGCAGATGAGAAAACGAGACGCAAAACTGGACATCGCAATCATTGAGCCTGCCGAGTATCACTATTATCAGCCGGCATGGACCCTAGTGGCCGCGAACACTTACGACTTTGAAAAAACTAAAAGGACGATGAAGTCCTTAATTCCCAAAGGTGTGACCTGGATAAAAGAATTCGCCGAGACCTTCAATCCTGAACAGAACAGTGTAGTTACTTCCGTCGGCAACGAGTTTAGTTATGACTATCTCGTTGTCGCACCTGGAATTAAGGTTGCACCTGAATTGCTTGAAGGACTTCCGGAGGCCCTGGATAAAGGCATGGTCTGTAGTAATTATACAGATCCAAATCACACATGGGAAGTGTTGCAAAAATTTAAAAAAGGCACGGCACTTTTTACCCAGCCAACAACACCTATTAAATGTGGAGGAGCACCACAAAAAATAATGTATCTCGCAGATGATTATTTACGCAAATCAGGCAAACGAAAGAATGCTGAAGTTGTATTCGCCACACCTGGTTCGATCATTTTTGGTGTAAAAGTGATCGCTGATACGCTCATGAAGGTGATTGATCGGAAAGATATTAACCTTCGTTTTGGATATAAACTGGTTGCCGTTGATGGAAAAGAACAAATCGCCTGGTATGAGATGGCAGATCATGAACATGAGTATAATCATAAGGACATTGATGTTATTCAAGATGGAGATCGTGTCGGGATCAAATTCGGAATGATGCATCTTGCCCCACCCCAATCTGCACCTGACTTTATTCGTAATTCGACATTGGTCAATGAAGGAGGATGGCTCTCAGTGGACAAAGGAAGCATGCAACATACACAATACGGTAACATCTTCGGACTGGGAGATGCGGCGGGATTACCTACGGCCAAAACCGGAGCAGCGATTAGAAAACAAGTTCCTATTGTCGTGGAAAATATTTTCAGATTGATAAAATCACAGGGGATTGGGAATAAAATGTACAATGGCTATTCATCTTGTCCATTGGTGACAGGATATGGCAAAATGGTCCTTGCAGAATTTGATTACGATAATAAGTTTACGCCCGATCCCAAATTAAAACAAATGTTGATTTTTGATTCTTCTAAAGAATCGTGGCGACTGTGGATGCTGAAAAAATATATACTCCCCTATTTGTATTGGAATAAAATGATGAAAGGATTGGATGTGTGATACTATTCTACATTCGAGGTTTTCATGAGCCCGAATAAGAATGAAGAGGAGCTGTATGCTCCTCTTTTTCTATGGAATGGTTGCACATTTTAAAAATGCTAACTTCGTTTTTTCTCGCGTCTCTTCGAAGCGTATTAATCAACCTGTATTAAAAAACTATCGACATGAAAAATATCCTTCTCATTTCATCAATTTCTCTATTTTTTGTCATTGGCATGACTTTGACATCGTGCCATGATCACAAGCATGGTTCAGGTACAGAATATACATCCGCTTATATATGCCCAATGCATTGTAAAGGAAGCGGTAGTGCAGAAGCTGGTAAATGTCCTGTCTGCAAAATGGATTATGTCAAGAATACGAAAGCGAAAGATCATGATCATGACACCCATTTAGAACATGACCATGATGGACACGATGATGATGGACACGATGATGATGGACACGATCATTAAGGAGATTCAAACACATAAAGATTTTGACGCAACGTGGATAGCCTGACGCAGGCAACATTAGGAGCAGCTATCGGGGAGGTATGCTTTGGAAGAAAGCTGGGATATAAGGGTGCTGTTATCGGAGCTATTGTTGCAACAATTCCTGATCTCGATGTGATTTTACTTCCCTTTTATAGTGATCTGGAACGGATCAGTATTCACCGGGGCTATTCACATTCGATTTTATTTAGTCTGGCTGGCGCTTTCCTTATTACTTACATATTATCCCGGATAAAATGGACTAGCGATACTCCAATTATGCGACTTTGGATGTTCTCATGGATGGCCTTATTCACGCATATGCTCCTGGATGCCTTCACACCATATGGAACCCAATTATTTTTACCATTATCAGATTATCGAGTCAGCTTTGATAGCATCAATATAGTAGACCCGGTATACACTTTCCTGTTGATGATTGGGCTTTTCTTCAGTCTTACCTATTATCGCAAATCTAAAAACAGGATACGCGCCACTACGATTGGAATAATACTCAGCTCGGTTTATTTATTAGGAACATTAGCTGTTAAAAAGCACGTCGTACAACAATTCAATTCTAATTTGGCAACAGAAAAAATCGCGTATCAAAAACTGCTCACGGTTCCGGTAGGTTTTGCCGGTGTTAATTGGTATGGGGTGGCTAAAGTTGATTCAGGCTTATACATTGGAAAATATTCCAATGTTCAAAACGACAAAATAGATTTTGAATTTTTCCCGACAAATGATCATTTGCTGGATGGCCTTGATCCCTGGCTCATTAACCGAATGAAATGGTTTGCCCAGGATTATTATACTGTTGCCCAAAGCGAAGGGAAGATACGTCTGTATAACATGCAGTGCGACATGCAAGGCATTCGACACTTTGGTGAATACAAAGCGCCTACGGCCTTTTATTTTGAGATCACTCCTCTACCTGATGGCACATACAAGCTGTCTTCAGGCATGCATAAGGAAGAATAAATCTTGAAAGCGGATTCCTTCTTCAACGGGTGTTTCGGATTGAAACATATAATGTAATCAATCAGTAGACAAACGTGACCTCAAGAAACAAAAAGACCCCGGCAATTGCGTGGTACGGCTACTACCGGGATCCTTGTTACGAACGAAGTCACTTACATAGGTCTCATGAAATTTCTATTTCTTTAACCTTTTCTTTTAGGATGGCTGCTTCTTTTTTTGGTAAGGTTACCAAAAGGACTCCGTCTTTACATTTTGCAGTTATCTTATCGTCCTTTACGAATTCTGGAAGATGAAATGTTCGAGTGAATGATCCATAACTGAATTCTCTTCGGGTGTACTCGTCATTCTTCGTTTTTACCTCATCTTTCATTTCTCCGGTAATACGCAGCATATCGTTATTCATTTCCATGTGAATATCTTTTTTGGTATAACCAGGAACTGATAACTCAATCTCAAACATGCGATCGGTTTCTTTTACATTGGCTGCAGGCATCCAATTCATATTTTCAGTCTCTGAATCAAAAACCGGCCAACTCGTATCAAAGAAATTATCGAAAAATCTCGTACGCGGTAACAGGCCTTTGTTCCATAGTCCGCTATTTGTTTTAATTAGTGACATAGTAGAAATTTTAAGGATTAATAATTGGCAACAGCCATTAACATTTTAATGGTGTATCTCTTTCTTTAGCTATATCAAATGTCAGTCGTTTACTACCGAATTGCAATGACATTTAACTCCGTTTTCAATGACTTATATCAGTCTTAAACGTGATAGCCTTCAACACTTATTACGTCATTCCATTGTATCTTTAAAATGGTTGTACGCATGTCCCGTTAGGACCACTGCAATCAAGCCATCTTGCGACTCAGAAAATTTTGTATAAGCATGAATAAATCATTATTAACTGAATTGACAAAGCTTCGACAGGGTCCTTGTGTGACTGTTATCGTGGGAACCAAATGTGCTTCTTTTGCAGACTATGAAGAAATCCGTCTAAAGATTAAAGCGAGTACTAAACTTGCTAAAAATATACTGCGAAAAAAATACAAAACTCATAGTCATTTATTGGGTTTACATATGATGTCTATGATCGAACATATCGATCTGAATTCTGCACTAGGTGGTATCGGATTATTTTTATCTCCCGGATTCAAACAGTTAGTTTACTTTCCGCTGGAAGTCGAAGAAAAAATAGTTGTTGGTGAGTCTTTTGA
Source organism: Saprospiraceae bacterium (assembly GCA_965249735.1). Lineage (GTDB taxonomy): Bacteria > Bacteroidota > Bacteroidia > Chitinophagales > Saprospiraceae > JANQSS01. The sequence continues at coordinate 25,725 of CBDFMS010000026.1, forward strand.
AGTTTCGGATTTACGCAACACCTTGAATAAAATGAAAGACTATGGTGTACTTCTTTTAAGTAAAAATAGGACACGATTGTTTTTAGGAAAAGGCAACCATCTGGATGAAATAACTGATCGCAATTTTCCTGCGCGATATGAAAACGAATTTCAGGTTCACCGGGATGCGCAATACTCCTTATACAACAAAGAAGAATCAAAAATAGCCCAAACGCGCCTACGTCACTTCTTCAGAAAAATTGATGTTCTGATTGACGAGTATATCGGACCCAGCCCACTCGTACTATTGGGTGTGACGCGCTATTTGAGTTGCTTTCAAAAAGTGAGTAAGCATGAGAAGCAGTTAATTGGTCACCTCACGGGCAACTTTGACAAGTTTACTGAAGGTGAAATTATTAAACTTGTCTGGCCTCAGATCGCACATCATCTTTCGCATCAAGCCATTAAAAATGATTCGGTTCCATTAAGTCCAAAAAATAAATGATTGTTCTTGTAATTGGATTGCCAGGATCTGGAAAAAGTTATTTCGCAATGAAATTAGCCGAACTACTGGGCGCCAGATATGTTAGCAGCGACATCACCAGACGGCTCATGTTTAATGATCGCACCTATTCGGACGAAGAAAAGTCTATCGTTTATGACGAGATGCAAGATCAAGTCAAGCTGTCTATTGAAAATAACGCGTCCGTCGTGCTGGATGCCACATTCTATTTGGCAGACATTCGGCTACCTTTTCTTCACCTCGCAGAATCATATGACCAACGAATTGAGATTATCGAAATTCAGGCTGCAGATGAAATAATTAAGGAAAGGTTGGCCGCTTCAAGACACTATAGTGAAGCCGATTATGCCGTCTATCTTAAAATTAAAGAAGCATTCGAGACATGTACCATCGATCACCTTGTGTTGCAATCTACTCAAGAAAACATTAATGAGATGTTGATGAAAGCAATGCATTATATAGGAATGACACATGAATAGAGTGCTCATTGACAAGCTTGCATACCAGGGTACATTCAATGGAATTCTATTGGACGCGAAGGTCATAGAAACGCATATTTCGTGGGTATTGCTCACAAAAAAATATGCCTTCAAGATTAAAAAACCGATGCAATATTCCTTTCTTGATTACTCTACGATCGCAAAGCGCAAATTCTATTGCGATAGAGAATTGGAATTAAATAAAAAGTATTCAAAGATATATCTTGATGTGGTTCCAATATGGTCGAATAAACAAGCATTAATGATCGGTCGCGGCCATGGGGTAAAGATCGGATATGCAGTGCACATGAAAAAAATGCTGGCGGGTAAAAAAATGGATGTTTGCCTACGGAACAAACGTGTAACATTTGACGACATGGATCGCCTGGCTCACACAATCGCCGATTTTCACCATTGCGCTGATATTATACGACTTCCTTTCTTTAAAAAGAGACAGCAAGCCTCTTTTAATGATATTAAAATTATCCGTGACCTGATCATTAGCTTTTTGGATAAATCCTATGTAGCGCTTATGGAAGAGGCAATTGACTTTAGTGATTCTTTTTTGGAACGCAATCAATCATTAATCGAAAGAAGGGTCGCTCAAGGTTTTAAGCGCGACGTACATGGAGACTTACATGCCAAAAATATATTCCTTTATAAAAGCCCGGTTATTTTCGACTGTATAGAATTTAATGATGAATTCCGTCAAATTGATGTGCTCAACGAAATTGCATTTTTTTGCATGGACCTGGAGTCGTTCAAGCGCTTCGATTTAAGTAAGTATTTTATAAAAGGTTATTTAGAACTTTTTCCTTGTCTTGGTTCAAAAGCAGAATGGCAATTATTTAATTATTATAAATGCTACCGGGCTAATGTACGCGCAAAAGTTGGAGGGCTTCGGGCACGACAGGAGAAGGACGAAAAAAAAATAAAAATACATATACATCAAATTGAGAAATATTTGAACTTGATGTCCTTCTATATAAATCAATCTAATGAAACCGCGGACCTCTGAAAGTTATGAGCCTTTGTAGACGATTTTACGCAGTGCATTGGGTTTCAGTATGATTATTTCCTGGCCTTTTGTATCGACTAAATGCTCACTTTTTAGATCAGAGAGTGATCTGATGAGGGACTCCTTAGCTGTTCCTACGATGCTTGCCAGATCTTCTCGGGCGATTACGATTCGTACTGGCTCTTTCCCATTCGAGTTCTCCTTAGCTCGCAACCGAAGCAGAGCATCTGCGACACGTTCCCGTACAGGTGTATAAGCAATCTGGAGCATGCGATTTTCCCGATCGCGAACACTGCCGGCCAGCATTTTGATGAATTTTGTGGCCACATCCCTACGTCGTTGAATCAAAGTGAGAAAGTCTTTTTTTGGAATGACGGCTACTTCTGTTGCCTCCATGGCGACAGCTGTCTCATTATATTCTCCATCTTCAAATAAGGACATGTAGCCAAGAAACTCTCCTTGCCCACATACGTCATTGACCAATTGCTTGCCAAAGTTGTCTGACTTAACACACTTTACTCTGCCTTTAGCAATAAAAAATAAGTAATTGGCATAATCGTCTTCACGATAGATCACTTCTTTCTTGCGATAGGCTTTAATTTTGCGATCGCGGGAAAGGTCTTCTAATTCCTCTTTGCTTCTTGCTGCTTCTAAAAACTCGTTTAAACCTGCTACGTCAGCCCTAAAATCTTTTTTTAGACTATCATATTTCTTTAATCGCGTTTCTACAGACTCCAGCAGCTCCGATTCTTCAAACGGTTTTGTGATATAATCGTCGGCGCCCATATTCATGCCTCTGCGCATATCGCTTCGGTCCGATTTGGCTGTTAGAAAAATAAAGGGAATGTCGGCTGTCTCAGACGCCATGCTCAATATTCTAAGCACACCATAGCCATCGAGATCAGGCATCATGATATCACATATAATGAGATCAGGATTCACGGCTTTAACACGCTCTACTCCATCAATACCATTGCTTGCGATCGACACATCATATCCTGCCAGTAGTAATATTTCCTGGGTCGTCTCCAGAACATCTAAATTATCTTCTATTAAAACTATCTTTTTCATTGCATCATTCATATAAATCCCACACTATTTTGGCATGTGAACAGGAATTGTTATTTTAAACATGGTACCTTGAGTTAATTTGCTCACAAAGCGAATTTCGCCACCAATCATATCCAAATACTTCTTCACAATATTTAATCCTAAACCGGTTCCGGGAATATTGATTACATTTTTAGCCCTGAAAAACCGCTCGAAGAGATGGTGCTGTTCATCTTTTGGAATTCCAATGCCATTATCACGTATTTTAGCGGTCAATAATTTATCATCAATGTGGGTCTCAATACAGACAATTGAGTTTTCAGATGAAAACTTAATCGCATTCATGAGCAAGTTGTTGAAAATATGTGTGAGCATTTGTCTGTCGACTTGAATATGCTCTTCACCTGAATGCTTGTAATCCACTTGTTGGCCACTTTTTATGATGCCACTCAAATCATCGATGAGCTCATGGATGAATGTTGGCAAATGAATTTCTCTCCGATGGAAAATTACTTTCCCTTCATCCAATTTATCAAGCGACAGAAATTCATTGAGAATATTGGCGAGTTGACTTATTGACTTTTCGACTCGATTGACATGTTTATGTTGTTTGTCCTCATTTCCTTTGGTTCCAATGTATTTACCTAATAATGCATTGGAATTCATAACGGTAGTGAGAGGGGTTCTGAACTCATGTGATGCCATGGATACAAAACGTGATTTTAATTCATTCAATCGAATTTCTTTTTCAAGTGAACGCTGGATGTTTTCCTCAGCATTTTTTTGATTTGTTATATTCTGTGAAACAACAAGGACTTGATCAATTTTTTCATCCTTACTGTATAGTCCAACAGCATTGATCATATGCGTCTGGCTTCCTGATTTTAATTCAAAGCTCGAATTTTGGCCGGACAAAGCCGATTTCAGGGTGTTACGCACGTTTACGCGTGTTGATTCATCCACATGGTCCAAAAACGAGGTTCCTACAAGCATGTCGCTGGTGATACCGCGTTTGTACATTTCCATACCTTCTACAAAGACGTAGTCCAAATTTGTATCCAGCACGCTAATCACTCCATTGGGAAAATTCCGCGCAATCAATTTATATAGCTGTTGGCTGTTTTGTAACTCGAGGGTTCTAAGTCTTACTCTTTCTTCAAGTTCAGCATTTAAGTTTTTAAGTCTATTCTCAGCTACTACCCGGTCGGTGATATCTTGACCGGAACTCAGAATTCCGGTAATTTGACCATTTGCATCTTTGACAAGGTTGCTGTTCCATGATATAACGCGTTCGATTCCATCACTTGTCAATACCGGACTTACATGATATAATACAGCCCCATTATTTTTGTCAAGGAGTTCTTTAAATATGTTTTTAATCTTGCTTTTTTGTTCAACGGGAATAAATGTATCAAGCCAATTCTTTGCAAGTATTTCCGCTTCATCATATCCAAGAATTTCACATCCCTGCTGATTAATGAGTTTTATTTCTCCTTGTGCATCGATTAGAACAAACATGGATCCGGCCATCTCCAGGTACATGCGTGCCGTTTCTTTTTCTTTTTTGAGTTGATCGATGATTTTCTTCTTCTCGGTAACATCTGTGATTAAAGCCATGGCCAAAATTTGTCCCTGGACATTAAAGTGATTGAGTGAAATTTCAACGGGGAAGATAGATCCGTCCTTTGTTCTGGCGCTTAGATCCAGCTGAATACCCATAGACCGTCTTTTTGGCGCCATAAAGTATTTTTCCCGATGGTGGGTATGTCCACTTCTTAATGCGTCCGGGATTAGCAATTCAACCTTTTCACCAATTAATTCATGTCGTGAATAGCCAAATAATTCACATATGCGTGGATTGACCATACGGATGGTGCCATCTTGATCGATGACTAACAATCCTTCCGCAGCAGATTCAAAGAGTAATCCATTGATATCCTGCAAATTGACTGCTATGAAGTCAGCTCTATCCATGGTGACCATGTGTTCGCTCTATTATATTGCTTGTAATTAAGCGCATTTTATCACGAATTTGCGTGAGCATGGTCATTGATTAAGATGACGTACGTCATTCTCGGCAGACCTCTTTTTGCGGTTGTCGTAGTAGGACAAACAATTCATTGATTTATCACCGATCTAAAAAATTCAATGTAATTGATGCCAAATGAACCTTAGTACATTGAAATGGAATAAAAAAGGCGGTATAAACCGCCTTTGGGCTAGCTGAACCTTTACGCTGACCACATAATGGTTCACGTTACCTTTGTTCTGCGGAAAGAGTATCCGCTTGGAACTTGTTATAAATATACATCAAAATAATGGTATTTGCCAGTTTAAATATGGTGTTTCCACAGAATAATGTGTCTCGACTAGTGCAAGTCCCATAATTCATACGAAGGTAGCATATGCTCCAGTTAGTCTGAATCGAGCGCTTGACCGTTTTTGCTCATGGCGTATTCTGGCATAATAAAAAAAGGCAGGAAAAGTTTCCTGCCTCATGTTCGAAATATATGATGAAAGGGCCTCCTCAAAACCCAGATCATGCATACAATTTCGCAACCCTAACTAAACCTGAATTACGCAATCTTGGAGATTGCGCGATTAACTCATCATCTTATGCATCAAAATCATTATCAAAAATGCGCTTGATTGAATAGAAAAAGATTGACCTGTATCACCTTTTAGGTCTGTTATTTGTCATTGTTTGGATAAAATCTAGTCTTGAACTTTAGTGAATACGAATACCTGTGTTGCTTGTTAACCAGCTACTTCTGGTCGAGCTGACCAAAGCTTTATAGAAATGAAAAGGATATTGTGTCCATTAGATTTTTCCAATGCAGCCAATAATGCTTTGGAGTATGCTGCCCATACGGCCCGATATATGGGAGCAGATTTGGTGCTATTGCAAATTGTGGAGGCCCCTACACTTTCAGATATAGCCAATATCAATGCAGGATTTGCGCCTGCAATTGAGCAGCGAATGAAGGCCGCGAAGTCAAAGCTCAAATCATATTGTAAGCTGGTAGAAGAAGAGTTTTCGATTTCTTGCAAGCAAATCGTCAAAAGCTATATCTCGAATATTGATGATGCTTTGAAGCAGGAAATTCGAAAAGGGAACTATGATCTCATTATCATGGGAACAAAAGGAGCAGATGATTTTTGGCAATTCTATTTCGGATCACACACCTATCACGTCGTCAGAAGCATTTCATGTCCTGTCCTCATGGTTCCACAGGGTTGTCGATTTGAACAACTAAATAAAATAGTTTATGCCACAGACTATCGCGACAAGGATGTTCTGGCAATTAATAAATTATTAGAATTCGCATTTGGCTTTGAACCGGAATTGACTCTGCTACATATCAATACTGAACGTGATATTATAAGCACAGAAGAATTTACTTTATTTAAAGATCGTTTCGAAGAAAAACTCGACAAATTCAAAATTAACTTTGAGCAAATTACTGCAAAAAAGGTTTCAACGGGGATCGATTTGTATATGAAACAAAATGATTCAGATGCACTCGTATTGTTGACCAAACAGTATGATTTAATCGATCAAATATTTCATCACAGTATTACCAAAGAGTTAAGCTATTATGCCTCCTACCCAGTTTTAATTTATCATGCTTAATTTGATACCTGGTTTCGTAAAGTGGTAAGCAATTCTTGTTTTGACATCATACCTGATTTTCTCCAAATCAGCTCACCATCCTTGAACAATGCCAGTGTTGGCACTCCACGAATCTGAAAACGCTGAGCAAGGGCAGGATTTTTATCCACATCTATTTTGATGATTCGGACTTCATCTGCCACTTCTCCGGCTACTTCTTTCAACACGCGTGCCAGCGCTTTGCAAGGCCCGCACCAAGTGGCGAAAAAGTCGATGAGAACCGGTCTTTCGGCGTTTACCAATTTATTGAAACTGCTCTTCATGATGACTTAGTGATCTGATGACTAAGTCATCAGTGATGGTTCGAATTCGGATTGTCGAAAGACGACTTTTCCATCAAAAGCATCCATGAGGATTTTGGAGTTAGGTTTCAAGCGATCGAGCAAGATTTCATCACTCAATTTGTTCAGTACTTTTTTCTGAATAACACGTTTCAAAGGACGTGCACCAAATTCCGGATGATAACCCTCTTCTGCCAGATAATCCAGGATCTGAGGCGTAACATCCAATTCAATATCCTGCTTAAGTAATACCTTCTTGAGTTGATTTATTTGTAATTCAACGATTTGTCGGATATCACTTTTTGACAGCGGATTAAACATGACTACTTCATCAACCCGATTTAAAAACTCGGGACGAACGGATTTTTTTAATAATTCGAATACCAAGTTGCGCGTCTTTTCGACGATGTCATCTTTATTACTTTCTGTCAAGCCTTCAAAGTTTTCCCGGATAATATCCGAACCAATGTTAGAAGTCATGATGATGATAGTATTCTTGAAATTAGCGATGCGACCTTTATTATCGGTCAATCGTCCATCTTCCAATACTTGTAACAAAATATTGAATACATCGGGATGGGCTTTTTCTATTTCATCGAGTAAGACCACGCTAAATGGTTTTCTTCGTACGGCTTCTGTTAGTTGCCCTCCTTCGTCATAGCCAATATAGCCGGGAGGCGCCCCGATGAGCCTGCTTACGGCATGTCGTTCCTGATATTCACTCATATCGATTCGTGTCATGAGATTTTCATCATTAAACAGATATTCAGCAAGCGCTTTGGCTAATTCCGTTTTTCCTACACCTGTTGTTCCGAGAAACAGAAAAGAGCCAATTGGTCGTTTTTCATTTGAAAGTCCGGTTCTGCTTCGTCTGATCGCATAAGAAACCGCTTCAACCGCCTCATCCTGGCCGACCACACGTTCATGCAATTCATCTTCTAAATGGATTAGCTTTTGACGTTCACTCTGTAGCATTCGCGTCACAGGAATCCCTGTCCATTTGCTAACAATTTGAGCTATGTCCTCAACATCCACCTCTTCCTTTACCAGCATATTTCCTTGTTCTTGCATCTTTTGCAATTCGGAGGTGCCTTCTTCAAGTGATTTTTGTAATTCGGGAATTCTTCCATACCGGATTTCAGCCACTTTGCTAAAGTCTCCTGCACGTTCCAACCGACTTGCCTCGTGTTTCAATTGTTCTACTTGCTCTTTTAGCCGTTGAACATTGGAGACAACACCTTTTTCATGCTCCCATTTTGCACGAAGACCAGCACGATCTTCCTCTAAATTCGCCAGGGATTCATTTATTACTTTGATTTTATCTTTTTCATTATCCCGTTTCATGGCTTCTCGTTCAATTTCCAACTGCCGAATTTTTCGTTCAATTTCATCCAATTCTTCGGGCATAGAATTCATTTCAAGCCGAAGACGAGCAGCGGCTTCATCGATGAGGTCAATTGCTTTATCCGGTAAAAATCGATCCGATATATAACGCGTTGATAATTGCACAGCGGATACGACAGCACCATCAGTAATATTTATTTTATGGTGGGTTTCATATCGTTCTTTTAAACCACGCAAAATCGAAATGGCATCCTCTTCGGAAGGTTCATTTACCATGACCATTTGAAATCTACGTTCGAGTGCCTTATCTTTTTCAAAATACTTTTGATATTCATCTAAAGTTGTTGCCCCTATGGCTCGAAGATCACCACGTGCCAGGGCAGGTTTCAGAATATTTGCTGCGTCCATGGCTCCTTGACCTTTTCCCGCACCAATTAACGTGTGAATTTCATCAATAAATAAAAATATTTGACCCTCGGCGCTGGCAACTTCATTAACCACCGATTTCAATCGCTCTTCAAATTCACCCTGGTATTTTGCTCCTGCGATTAAGGCCCCCATGTCAAGTGAATACACTTCCTTATCCAATAAATCCTCAGGGACATCGCCATTGACAATTCGATGCGCAAGACCTTCGATGATGGCCGTTTTACCAACGCCCGGCTGTCCAATAAGTATAGGATTGTTTTTTGATCGACGCGCCAGAATATGTAGTACACGTCTTATCTCCTCATCGCGACCGATGACCGGATCCAACTTACCATTTCTAGCTCGTTCATTTAAGTTTGTGGCGTATTTGTTCAGTGCATTGTAACTATCTTCCGCACTCTGAGTTGTTACTTTTTTTCCTTTTCTCAATTCGCGAATGGCTGTTTCAACACCCTTTGATGTTATACCTGCATCCTGCAGAATAACCGACATGTCATTTTTAGTTTCCAATAAACTCAAGAGCAGATGCTCGATAGCGACAAACTCATCCTTGAATTTCTTGAGTAAGGATTCCGCCTTTTGGAAAACTGAAGTTAATTCACGTGACATGTACAAATCTCCACCACTCACTTTGGGATACCCAATAACCACCTCTTCGACACTCTGCTTAATCGTTTCAATATTTGCAGATAGTTTTTTTATTATGAAAGGTGCAACGGTTTCATCAACGGACAATATGGCCATTAATAAATGACCTGTCTCGATAGCTTGTTGTCCATTTTCCATGGCCAACTGCTGGGCACTTTGCAAGGCTTCTTGCGATTTGATTGTTAATTTGTTGATGTTCATAGTCTGATATTTGTTTATGTCGAGCGTCGCAAAAAAGTACGCTCGTTTGTATTTAAATCAAGATGCGTTCCAGACGTATTCAGGAACTAAATTGTCATTGAATTGGATGAAGATCAACTAGTTAAGTGCCAAATTGGCGCATTATTGATTACTAAAATGACATGTTGTCGTAGGTTATCAAATTGAATTAATTACGATATTCTGGTATTGTTTGAGATAGGTATTATTTAAGCCAAATAAAATTTGTTAAATTTGGAAGCATTACTCATCAATTTAATTTTTCCATCATGAATAAACTAATCATTGGCGCTTTGGTAGGAGGACTCATTCTTTTCGTCTGGCAATTTCTCTCCTGGAGCATGTTAAACATTCACAGAGCCAGTATGACCTACACCCCCAACCAGGACAAAATTCTGGATGTACTCGAAGCCAATCTCGAAGAAGGAACCTATTTTATACCCAATCTTTCGAAAGATGCAACAGCTGAGGATCGAGAAGCGTACACGAATGAACGCATGGGTAAGCCATGGGCAATGGTCAGTTACCATGAAGCCATGGACATGTCTTTTGGAATGAACCTGGTGCGTGGATTCGTTACTGATGTTCTGGCAGTTTTTCTTTTGTGTTGGCTCTTAATGAAAATTGATCGACTGGATCTGAAAACAGCTCTGTTATCCTCGCTTGCAGTTGGGTTGATCGGATATCTCTCGATTAATTACATCAATCAAGTATGGTTTGAAAGCGATTCTATTCCTCATCTTATTGATGCCATCGTGCAATGGGGTTTATGCGGACTTTGGTTGGGCCTTTATCTACGCAACGATTAAAATCAATAAATTACTTTTCGGACGATATGTCAACTAGTAAACGGCAAGAGCGCGCTCTTGCCTTTTTTATTAACAGGCTGCAAGCAAAGATATTTAACTGATTATAGACTAGTTTATGATAGAATAAATCGAATAGAAGTAATCGTCATTTAGGCAGTTACAGCACATTTTACCGTATTGGGACGTTTATTAATTGTGCGAAGTAAAAAACGACTTTACATAGGAATTAATTAAGTGTTCTTCAATATCAACATGGAGATGCATCGACTTGCATCTTCATGTTTTATTGATGTCTATCCTTTTATTTTATTATTTAGGCCGGTGAATGCAATCCGATCATATTGCCTTCAGTGTCTTGCATAATGGCAGCGAAGCCAAATTCTCCAATACCAAATTTATCACGTAGTAACACGCCCCCATTTTCTACCACCCGACTCGCTTCTTTCTGACAATCCTCACAAGAGAAATAGATTAATACGCCCGATGTTGATGGTTTGTGAGCGTTAGATTTAACCAGTGCACCGGATGCATTTGGTCCTCCCTGAGCCCAGGGAAAAGCGAACATTTGAATTTCGGGATTGGATAAATCTAAGAATTCTCCACGATTAAAGACGTTTCCATAAAATGATTTGGCTCGATCCATATCTTCGACAGGAATCTCAAACCATCCAACTACATTTGACTTCGTATTCATTTTTGTTTTTTTATAAAAATAAGGCTTGATGATAAACAATTTTTATTGTAAACATTGAACTACCAAATTTATGTTAATTATTAGCCGGTAGAGAGGTCGACTTGTAACACGAGAGTCAAAGTACCAATCTACTACAAAACCAAAAACTCGAGGTGATCCAAGTAGAAATGGTTCCAGTGTTCTGAGTTGATTCGAACAGTAGGATGAGTGCACCGGAATTCTTCATTCTGACCACTATTTTCTTAATTTCCACACAAATATGTATTTTTGATCATGTCTAAATTCGATTTAAACGAACGTAAATTTACTGCCTTATTTAACTCCCGGCATGGGCAAGTTGACCATGAGACAGTATTTTCCTACTTTCAAAAAGACAATTTAGTGTGGGCGACCTACATGGGCGGGGAAATCAAAATCGGCACGATAAGTGGTTTTTTCACCGATGACAATACCTTAAAACTCAGGTATGGGCATTGGGATGCCGGTGGAGTCTTTCGCTCAGGAACCTGTCATTCTACCCTGACGCATCAATCAGACAATCGAATCCGAATCCAGGAAAGTTGGATATGGGACGATGAAAGCCAAAAAGGAGAATCGACGTTAGTTGAAATAGACTAAGCCATTAATTGGTCGTATCGCTGATTAGTTTTTCCACATACTCAGCGATCGCCATTGCTGAGGTCAGACCCGGCGATTCGATTCCGATTAAATTTATAAATAACGGAAAGCCCCTATCCTTTTCATGACGGATAATAAAATCTTTAACGGATTGTCCCGGAGCCTGGATTTTGGGACGCAAACCAGCCATATCAACACTAAGATCTTCCAATTCCAAAAACGGCATAAATTTCTTAGCCGAATTAAGAAAGTCCATTTTATGGGAGGCATCAACCGTATGATCATAAATATTTTCAGAGAGGTAAATGGCATTTGGACCCAATTTCAAGCCATCTCCCATATCAACCGTAGCATGAACGCCCAATCCAACTAGTTTCTTCATAGGTACCGGGTATACAGGTCGACCGACCAGCCTGTTTTTGGGGGGATCAACGGTGAAATATTCACCTTTGCAAAAATGAATTTTGTATTCCTCATCAGCAATGCCAACCATTTGGGAAATGTTATAAGATTCAAGACCGGCGCAGTTTATTAACATAGTCGTTGTAAATGAAAATGCATTTCCGCCTTCATCCTGTATTCCTATACGATATCCACCTTCGATTTGTGAAATTGATTTTACGGTAGACCGATAAGCCATGTTAACTCCATGTTCAATTCCTTGATTTTCGAAATATTTCATTAATGCATGACTATCGATAATTCCGGTCGAAGGCGAAAATATAGCACGAAGACCAAAAATATTTGGTTCTAATTCTTTGATTTCATCTTGATTCAAAAATTCCAGATCATAAACACCATTATTATTGGCCTTTTCATTTAATTTGTCTAATTCAGGTATTTCCTCTTCTGAAGTGGCTACGATTAATTTACCGCTTTGTCGAAATGGGATTCCTACGCGAGGACAGAGATCATACAACATTTCTTTTCCACGCACACAAAAGCGTGCTTTCATGGAATCCTTTGGATAGTATATACCAGAGTGGATGACTTCACTATTTCGACTACTGGTCTCTTGCCCAAAGTGTCTATGTTGTTCAAGAACGTAGATATTTTCATGGGTTGAAGACAAGTGTGAGGCGATAGCCAAGCCGACTACACCGGCACCTACAATCGTGATATTGACATCGTTAGCCATAGCTTTCCCAAGATAGGATTAAATTGGATTGCCATTGATCAACGCTGCTTGACAGCGGTTAAATAATCATCGACATTGGAAAACTCAAAATCCGGATATTCAGATAAAAATTTCGCTGTAATTAAACCACCGGTTAATGGTCTGTCAGCCGTCTGATTTAATTCTTTAGTACTCACCGGTACAACGGTGCACTTGTGATTGGGAAAATGACTCAAAACACGATTTGCGAGTTGACAGCGATTTACAAAATCGGTGCTGGCAACATTATACACACCTGATTTCCCATCGCGAAGTAAAATAAATGCCACCCGGCCTATATCGTAGGCATTCACAGGTGTAGCATATTGATCGTACGGCAATTTCATGGTCCATTCACGACCATTGCTAATATCATTGACAATCCGTGCTACAAAGTTTTTCCCGCGAATTTCATCACCATACACATTGGTAATTCGAAAAATAATGGATTCTGACAATCCTTGATTAATGGCAGCTTCAGCTTCGACTTTATGCCGTGCATAGACGCTTAGTGGGTTTTGTTCTGCATCTTCAGTATATGGACCATTTTTTCCGTCGAATACATAATCAGTCGAAGTATAAACTAATTTTGCTTTGGCCTGCTGACAGATTGCAACCACGTTTTTAGCAGATGCGACTGTACGCTCATAACTTTCGGCTTCATTCTCTTCACAATAGTCGACATGGGTAAGGGCTCCTGTATGAATGATGACGTCAGGGTTATATGCAACAATATCGAAATTGTCGGCATGATCCAGATCACAACTGTCAAAAAACACGGTACCCTCGGCAGGAAATGCCCGATGACTTGCCATCACATCCACACCTTGCTCTTGAAAATACTTAAAACAATTTCCACCTACTAAACCTGACCCCCCAATTATGAATACTTTCATGACTAAATTAATTTTTACAATGTTGAATTATAAATTGGCAAATCTATTTCAGACCGCCAGAATAGAGATTTAATTTAATAGTCAAAAATAGAAGTGAACCTACTTCTGATAATCGGGCAGAATACTGTCCTTATCAGAAAGTATCGGATGCTCAACCCCCCATTGAATATTAAACATAGGATCATTCCACCGAATCCCTCTCTCTTTTCCAGGTGCATAAAAATTACTAACCTGATACATAACATGGCAATTATCTTCCAATGTGACAAACCCATGTGCAAATCCTTCAGGAACATAAAACATCCTGTTATTATCTCCGGTGAGTTCCACGGATACATGTTCACAATATGTCGGAGAGTCATTTCGAAGGTCTATAATGCTGTCCAGGATGTGACCTTTTATGCAACGCACAAGTTTGGCCTCTTCCGCTCCTTCTATTTGATAGTGCATGCCACGTAGGGTATGCTTAGGATAAGAAATAGATAAATTGGTTTGAACCAAATTTTCTTTCAAACCATGTTCAGCGAATTCGTTTGCACAGAATGTGCGTGCGAATGATCCCCTATGATCATGAAAAGGTTCTAATTCTATAATGAAAGCGCCTATTAGTTTGGTCTCAATAAATTTCATACTTCGGATTTATTTTCAATCAAATGCATGCGATGTTGAAGCGTACGCAAACGAACAAATTGATCTCCGTTAAAATCTGCTTCATTAAAATTGTGTTCAATATATTTTTGGTGTAATTCTTCCATTCCTGAGCGTAGCGAATATTTTAATTTAAAATCAGGTAATTGTTTATATAATAAATCAAAGTTCACCCGATAATTTCTTGGATCAGCCCCTACTTCACCCGTGTAAACGATAGAAGCGGATGGGATTAAATCCTGAACAATATCAGCCACGTCCTTTACTTGAAAATTCTCCACATTTGCTCCAATATTTATGGCCATGTTGTGAATGCGTTCTTTTGGTGCTTCAAGAAAGGCCACAAAAGCTCTCGCTATATCTCTACAATGCACGAGCGGTCTCCAGGGCGTTCCATCACTCATGATGCGGATATCTCCTCGTGCAAAAGCACATCCCAGGAGATTATTAGCCACTAAGTCAATTCGAAGCATTGGTGAATACCCATAGGCTGTGGCATTTCTTAAAAAGGCCGGTGTGAAATTTTCATCAGCCATTTCTGAGACCGCTTTTTCGGTATCGATTTTAGAATGTGCGTACGCCGTGATTGGGTTCAGTTTCGCATTTTCATCCAAATCGAGGGTCTCTCCCTTGCCATACGTTGAACAACTACTGGCAAAAAGATATCGACCGACGCCTACTGATTTTGCCATTTTGGCCAGGTTGATCGAGGCTTCCCGATTGATGCTGTAGGTCAAACCCGGATTTACATTTCCCATCGGATCATTGGAGATGGCTGCCAATTGCATGACGCAATCATGGCCTCTCAGATCCTCTTCTGTAATGTCCCGAACATCTTTAATCAATTCCAACTCAGGTTTTGCATATGCATCCCATTCGCATCCTTCAAATAAGTTAATATCGCAACCGGTGACAGTATGTCCCGCGTCCTGAAGTAAGCCCACAAGGTGAGCTCCAATATATCCGTTGTGTCCTGTTACAAATACTTTCATGTCGTTTAGATTCTATGTATTAAGTACACCGTACTCAATTATTAGTTTAATTAATTATTGTGTTTTTTTCTATTTCCATACCTTCCACTTTGGGTCCGTATTCCAAAGTTTTTCAAGGTCATTTTTATCTCTTAATGTATCCATGCACTTCCAAAAGCCTGAGTGCTTGTATGCCACAAGTTCTCCGTCACGAGCCAGATCTTCCAACGGCTGATTTTCCCACATCATTCCATCTGCGTCGTCATGCAAATAATTAAACACTTCAGGCTTCAAAACGAAATAGCCACCATTGATCCAGGTTCCTTCATCTTTTGGTTTTTCGATAAAATCCTTCACCTGGTCATGCTCATCAAGATCCATGATGCCAAATCTGCTACCGGATTGAATCGCTGTCATGGTACATATTTTGTTTTGTGCTTTATGATAAGCGATCAACGCCTTGACATCTACGTCAGCAACTCCATCACCATAGGTCAGCATAAAATCTTCATTGCCTATATACTTTTGGACGCGTTTTAGACGACCGGCAGTTAGCGTGTCCAGTCCTGTATCCACCAGGGTGACTTTAAATTTTTCGGATTTGGAAGAATGGATATCCACACTGTTATCCTCAAGATCGATGGTCAAATCAGAATTGTACATAAAATAATTGATAAAATATTCTTTTATCATTTGACCTTTGTATCCGAGGCAAATTACGAACTCATTTATTCCATGAGCCGTATAAGTTTTTAATATATGCCATAAAATAGGATGCCCACCTATTTCAATCATCGGTTTAGGCTTGAGATATGACTCTTCTGATATGCGCGTTCCCTTACCCCCTGCAAAAATGACAACTTTCATAATTATAGATTAATCGAGATATTCTAAATTTAATTCACTGAACTTCTTTTTCTTTCTCAGAAATACGTCGAGCACGATGCTTCGACGATAGATTCCTTTCAAATTTGGACGTTGTACATGTTGTTGAGCAAGACGTCGATTTTTCGTCCACTTCCGGATGCGAAAAAGAAATTGAAAATCGGCGGCTAATATAGCACGCCATTCGGTCCAATTTCCACTAAACAGCGCTTTCATCGCCGCAATTTGATCTAGCAGCAGACGTATCGGAATCACACGCCAAACATTGCCGCCAATCAGGTTCTTGTACAACATGATCAGGTTATTCCGATAGTTGTGGAAGATTTTAGTAAAACTTCCATACGTAATGATACTTCCTCCAACATGATGTACGACCCCTTCAGGCACAACCAATAGGCGGTAGCCTGCATTTTTCAAACGCCAACACAAATCAATCTCCTCCATGTGGGCATAAAAGTCATTATCAAGTCCGCCTAAATCATGATACAATTGAGATCGGATGAGCATGCAAGCTCCAGTTGCCCAAAAAATTTCCCGTGTGTCGTCGTATTGTCCATCATCCTGTTCGATGTGATGGAATAGTCGACCACGACAAAAACAGTACCCAAATTTGTCCATATAGCCTCCTGAAGCTCCACCATAATCAAACAGCCCAGGTGTTGGTTGATGATGTACCTTCGGTTGACATGCTCCGACTGTTGGATCTTCCTCCATGTGTTTCATCATTGGCGCCAACCAATTCGGTTCCACCATAACATCTGAATTGATCAGCACATAATATTCTGCACTTATGTGAGGCAGCGACTCTTCATAGCCGTTAGTGAAACCATGATTTTCGTAGATGCGAAAAATTTTGATCTCCGGAAAATTTGAGTTGACGAATTCAACTGAATCGTCTACTGAAGCGTTGTCGACGTATACTGTAGTAAAATCATCGTAATCAGTCGCTACGATAGATGGCAGAAATGCCTTCAAATAAGCGCAGCTATTGTATCCCAAAACCACGACTGCAACTTTCTTGCATTGTATGGGCTCTTGTTGGTTCATGTCCGTGCGTACGCTTGATCTCAAGCGTGCGAAAGTAGTGAATTCCGATTGAATGTAAAAGCGTAAAATTTAGCGAGGTATGAAGCATGCATTCTTATCGTGAAGAGGCATAAGTTTTTCGACTTTTTCATAGGTCAAAAGAACGCTATAAAATGGCGTTTCGATGAGCAGATAGAGGCAGGAATCGTACCCACTTGGAAGTTGAGCCTGTTGTCGTGATGAGTAAAGACTGCTATGGCTAATACTTGAAACCAAGTCATCAAAAATGATTTAATCTCACACTAAACAGGCAATCCGGTAACGCTTGAATTTTAAGAGGTTTCTGATTAATTGGCCTTTCTTAAGACTATTGTCATTTTGTCTTCATACCCAATTTCACGATATGTTTTACTGCAAGTTCAGAGGACGTTCGTCGAATTTTGGAGTCTTTCTGTAAGATTTTTCCGGCCTTCTGTATCAAAAACTGATCAATCCTGTAACAAAAGGAGCATTTCTTCGTCTTCCCGACAAATACATGTATCTCATTTAATCAAAAAACTAAATTCACAACGACATGAAAACAATAACAAGCGTAATTCTGGCACTGGTCTTTTCAACAACCATGTTTGCTCAGAATGTTATAGACAAAGAATTCAAAAATTTAAAAGAGCAAGAGAACTATACCTCAGTAAATGTGACTTCAAAAATGTTTGAACTCGCAAACTATCTTGAAACGGATGAGGACAATGCTGAAATGAAGGAGTTAAAGGAGTTTATCACCACAATTTCAGAATTCAACCTGATTGCCGGACGCGAGGTAGCAAATGCAAAAGCGGAATACAGCCAGGCCTTGACAAAGGTCGAAGACGATTATGAAGAATTGATGAATGTAGAAGATAAGAAAGGAAGCTTTACTTTTTTTATTGATGAGCAGGGCGGTATTGTAAATGAAGTTGTTATGGTGGGAACGAGTGATGAAAAAGAGCTTATTATCTTTTCATTGACCGGACAAATGAATCTCCGTCAATTGAGCAAAATGGCTTCAAAAATTCAAATGGACGGATTCGCTGAGATGGCTATACTGACAGAAAGTGGAGCTACTGAAGTGAAAGTTTACCCAAATCCTGCGACAGACGAGGAATTGAACATAGAAGTTCCCGCAAATCTAGTTGGTGGAACGGCTACATTGATCAATATGGATGGTCAGGCTATTAAATCATATAAAGTCGAAAACGAAGAGCAAACAATTGCGACCATGGGCGTTCCTTCGGGCCATTATGTGTTAGAAATTAAACATGAAGGCGTGACTGTGAAACAACGTGTGGTCGTTCAGTCGAAATAAAATGACGCTTCTGTCGAAATGATGAATGCCGTAAATGACATATCTCCTATATTTGGAAAGGTGACAACAGAACAATTCAAAGAGTTCATACTACCCTTAAAAAACAAATTGTTTCGGTTTGCCCTTTCCTTTTTATTGAATGAAGACGATGCAAAGGATGTGGTTCAGGACGTCATGATTAAGTCATGGGAAGAAATTGATGACATCAAGACCATACGAAACATGGAGGCTTGGTGTATCACAATGACAAGAAATAAATCATTGGATCGGTTGCGCAAAAAAGGAAGAAACTATTTGCAAATATCCGATCAAAAACATCTGAAAAGCTCTGAACCCAATCCTTTGCAAAAAATAAGTACGGTCGAATCGTACAGTGCCATTCGCGGGGTGATCTCCGGCCTTCCTGATAAACAACAAGAAGTCATTGTACTGCGTGATATGGAAGGATATACGTACAAGGAGATTTCTAAACTTCTCGATATCGATCTCAACCATGTAAAAGTATTATTGCATCGTGCAAGAGCCGCAGTAAAAAAGAAATTAGAACCAATTTATGGTGAACAAAACTATTCATCTTAAAGCCTATTGACATAAAAGGCAATATCATGGAAAATAAACAACTCAACATACTGACGGATAAATTTTGGAAAGGGGAAAGCTCAACTGAAGAAGAACGACAGCTTGAGACTTTTTTGAACGAAGAGGCTGTACCATCAGGTTTTGAATCACTTGCAAATTATTTGAATTTCGCAGGTTCTACCCGATCCATGGAATTGGATGATCAGTTTGACAAAACGATTTTAAAGAAAATAGAAAAACCATCCGCAGGAAGCAAAACACGGTTTATGATTATGCGCGTGGCGGCAGCGATTATATTGTTGTTTGTAGCGGCCATAGTTTTAAGGCAACCAAATCAACCCGCGACTGTTGCTCATCAATCGGAATTCATTGATACGTACCAAGATTCAGAAGAAGCCTATCGTGAAGTGAAAAAAGCGCTGATGATGATGTCCACGAATATGAACAATGGAATGAAACATGCAGAAATGTTAGGCGTTTTCCACCAGGCAAATGAAACCTTGAAAGGTCGTAATAAAAAATAAAGAAAGAAAAACAGAAAATTATATCCACATGAAAATTATATTAACCACATTAATAACAGTATTTCTAGGAATGTCTGTTGGGCTCTATGGCCAGTCAAGTGCTATCGATCGCTATTTTGAAGAATACAAACTCGATGAGCGTTTTTCACAAATTACAGTGTCGAGTAAGATGTTTAGCCTTTTTGTCAATTTCGAATTAGATGATCCCGCTGAACAAG
The DNA here is from genome assembly GCA_965249735.1 of Saprospiraceae bacterium. GTDB lineage: Bacteria > Bacteroidota > Bacteroidia > Chitinophagales > Saprospiraceae > JANQSS01. Next base: position 45,734 of record CBDFMS010000026.1, read on the forward strand.
AATTGGTTGAAACCATATCTAAATTAAAAGGATTAAAAACCCTTGTCGGAATGGAGATTCCGGAGTCAAGAGAAATATATGACAAAGTCGTTCGCCAACCAGAAGGAAATATGGACGAACTGATGTCGGTCAAGGACGGCTCTGCTGAATTTAAATTTTTCATGACAGAATCGGAAGGCAAAATATCGGAACTATTAATGGTGGGATTCGATACATCAAAAGTAATGATGTTGAGCCTTGTCGGTGAGATTGATTTGAAGCAGATAGCGGCACTGAGTAGAAAAATGAATATCGACGGATTTGAGCATTTTCAAAATATAGACAAATGAGAAAATTTATTTTGTTAATGGCCCTTTTCGCCTTTTCATTTGTGACGGCATTCGGGCAAAGTGAGGTGGTAAAAAGGTTTGAGGAAAATGCCGAGGGTTACAAATTCTTTGCTTATCAGAGCGTATTGCGCATTCTCAACCAGGATAAAAACCCTGAATTCAATAAATTGATTCGAGACCTCGATCATATACGTATAGTTACTACAGACTCTACAGGCGTGCTTGCCAAGAAATCATTCGAGCTATTGGATCAAGGAATAAGAAATGAAGGATTTGAAGAGGTCCTCACCTTTGATAATGCAGACTATAGTTGCCATGTATATGAATTGTCGAACAAAGCCAAAAAATCAACCTGGGTAGCTACATTTTTTATGGAAGGGCGCGCCGGATTATTTGAAATGGTGGGTTCATTAAATGTAAAATATATGGGCGCTTTTTCCAGTCTTAACATGGACCGACTCAAAGAAATGATGCCTGAGGTCGGTAATTTAGATAATTGGGACTAATTCATAGACTAAGGATTCGCTTGTCAGAAAGAAATAGGTTAATCTTGCTATTGTAAATCATTCTATTGTTTTTATGAAAGTACTTAGCACGAATAGCCTCCATAAGTCTTATGGAAAAATAATCGCTGTCGATCATTTGGATCTTGATATTGAGGAAGGAACAGTTTTTGGATTATTAGGCCCAAATGGCAGCGGAAAAACCACGACTTTGGGAATGATATTGGGCGTGACAGTCCCAACCAGCGGTGACTTTTTATGGTTTGATGAGAAATCAACTAATGAACATCGAAAGCGTGTAGGATCTATTCTTGAAAAACCCAACTTCTACCCTACTTTTTCGGCATTTAAAAATTTACAAATTGCTTGTAAAATCAAAGAAGTTGATGAATCTCGAATTTATGAGGTTTTGGAACAAGTAGGTTTGTCCGATCGAATGCACGACTCCTTCAGGACCTATTCTCTGGGAATGAAACAACGATTGGCTATTGGATCTGCATTACTTTCTCACCCCGAGGTTTTAATTTTAGATGAACCAACTAATGGCCTTGACCCAAAAGGAATCGCCGAGATCCGGCAATTGATTATAGAAATCTCAAGGACAGGAAAAACCATCATCCTTGCTAGTCATTTATTAGATGAAGTGCAAAAGGTATGTTCTCATTTTGCGGTGTTACAACGTGGTAAACTAATCCATACGGGCAAAGTAGATACCAATTTTAGTAGTGATGTCATTGTAGAAATATCGTCGGATGATTTAGATGCACTAGCTGACATACTTCAACGATTCGACGCATACCGATCTCACATTATTCTCAAGGACAAAATCGAACTAACATGTCTTTCCGGAACCCGGCCTGCAGATCTTAATAAATATTTAGTCGACGCCGGTATTTATGCCGATCGTCTTCAGGTAGTGAAGAAAAACCTCGAGCAACAATTCATGGAAATATTATCAGATCATGCTTAGACTACTCTCCATTGAATATTTCAAACTGAAGAATTCTAAGTATTTTTGGATTCTATTTATACTGTTTTTTATTTTCCTCCTTTCTGTGCCAATTGGGGCAAAGATATTCCTCGACTATATGACATCCCTGGGAGAAGAATTTTTAAGTTCCGGTATTAAAGCAGACGAATTGCCTGTATTTGATTTCGTGGATATATGGCAAAACCTTACCTGGGTCTACAAATCTTTTTCAATTTTTCTTGGCTTTATCATCGTGATTTCAGTGAGTAATGAGTTTAGCTATGGAACGATAAAGCAAAATGTAATTGACGGACTTAGCCGACGCGAGTTTTTGATGACCAAAGTTGTATTTATCATTGCGATATCCTTTGTCGTGAGCATGTTTGCATTGGTCATCGGATTGATTATGGGATATTTATGGTCTCCGGTCAAAGAATTCACTTTTGTAATTAAGAACATTGAATTTATAGGAGCCTATTTTTTGCATCTCGTAACCTTTCAATTATTCTGTCTTGTCGTGGCACTCCTGGTCAGGCGATCGGGAATTACAATAGCGCTTTTGATCTTTTATGTATACATAATCGAACCTATCATCACATCGATTATCCAGTATCACTATGAGTTACCTGCTATCGCCAACCTGTTTCCCATCAATGCTATAGGAAATATCATCAGGTTCCCATACAGTAAGTACATATTGAGGGAAACACAAACCTTTGTCTCATATCCGGATCTGGGAATCTTACTGGCATATATTCTTGTTTTAGCATTCATTGCGAATCGGCTTGTCGTCCACAGAGACTTGCGATAGCACAGCCTGCAGGAATCAAAATGATGTCATCTGACTAAACTTTCCCTGGCCAGATCCAAGACATTACTGTTTTTGAATTATGTGATCTAGCGGACATTTCATAACTTCCACCCGGAATTATCCCCTGCCAATTTCTTAATTCAATCGTCAAATTCACAATAATGAAACGAATCTCTGCATTTAATTTCCTCGTATTAATGCTTTTCATTGGACTCCAAATCTTCTCCAATTCGATAGTTGCACAAAAACCTAATCCAAAACATCATCTTGAGATCCACCTGGACGAAGATGAAAAAGTGGAGTCATTCTATACCAAGGAAGGTCGAATAAATACAAGATCAGGATATCCAATATCCCTGTATCAGGTCAACTATGAGGTTCCTTCTTCGACGCCTGAAGCAATGGCGATATACTATCTCAGCAATAACTACGAATCATTGGGATTACGAAATTCAGATCTCAGCGATTTACAACATCATGCTACTCGTAAGACGAACGCTGGGTCCGTGGTTAGATACCGCCAATACTACGATGATTACCCGGTTAATAAATCAGAAGTTACAGTGAGTATCGCCCCGGATAATAAGGTTCAAATGGTAATGAATTCCTATGAACGACATGTACAATTGAAAAATCCAACGCCTTCCTTAAACGCGGAACAAGCTGAGGCAATCGCCGCTTCGTATATCGATCCGCAAGATCTGATCAACCCTGTCTCATCCCGATTGATGGTGTATCACAATACAAAAATGACTCGCCTTGCACATGAAGTCACAGTAATGGCGGAGACTCCGTTGGGCGAATGGCATGTGTTTGTGGATGCACATAATGGTGAGATTTTTAAAGTAAAGGATATGTTCTATTACTGTGGTTCACATGATGAAGGTTGTACGCACACAGATCCACCGGAAGACTTGTGTACGGCCGAATCTAAAAATGCGAGTGTCGTTGTCGATGGAAGTGGCTATGTCTTTGATCCCGACCCCTTGTCATCCAATACGGTCGCGTATGGTGGAAATTATTCTGATAATTCTGATGCGACAAATGTTGACTTGGATGCAGCCCGATTCAATGTGACATTATTGGATATAGACTTAACCGGCGGAACGTATACACTTGACGGTCCATGGGCTTCCATTGTTGATACAGAAGCACCAACGGAAGGACTTTTTTCACAAACTTCGTCTGTATTTGAATTCAATCGGCTGGAGCAAGGATTCGAAGCAGTGAATTGTTATTATCAGGTCGATTTGCTGATGCGCTATATTAATGTCGACCTGGGCTGTGATATCACACCCTATCAATATAGTGGCGGTGCCCGATTTGATCCGCATGGGTTAAATGGAGCAGACAACTCACATTATTCTTCAGGTAGTGGTGTTATCGCTTTTGGCGAAGGTGGCGTCGATGATTCAGAAGATTCTGATGTCATTCATCATGAACTAGGACACGGTTTACACGATTGGGTGACATCCGGTGGATTGTCCCAGGTTGAAGGGTTAAGTGAAGGTTCCGGCGATTATATAGCACAATCATACAATCGCAGTTTGGGTAACTGGGATCCTGCCGATCCGGCCTATCATTGGGTATTCAATTGGGATGGTCATAATCCGTTCTGGCCTGGTCGTGTTACAAATTATGGCGCAAGCTACCCGGGGGGTTTGACCGGAGGTATCCATGCAGACGGTCAAATCTGGTCGACCTGTCTAATGGGAATATATGATGACATAGGAAGACAAGAAATGGACAAAGCATTTTACGAAGGGCTAGGTATGACAAACGGATCTTCCAGCCAAAATGATGCGGCCAATGCAGTCTATCAAGCGGCCTTGAATTTGGGGTACACATCCCAGCAAATTATCAGCATTCATAATGGTTTTACATCGACCGGGTATACATTGCCTCCACTGGCCGGCCCACCGACCGCAGCCTTCAGTGAAAGTGCCTCTACGATCTGTTTAGACGATACGAATATGATAAGTTTTGTAGACGAATCGATTTCATCACCGGCGGCCACAGCATGGGCATGGATATTTGAAGGTGGGAGTCCATCAACATCATCAAACCAAAATCCCACAGTCACGTACAGCGCAGAAGGAACATATGATGTAACGCTGATTGTGACTAATGTCAACGGTAGTGACACACTCGTAAGCAGCGATCATATTACGGTGAATGAAGGCGTAAATTGCCCATCCGACAGTTGTACTGCTGTAATCAATTCAACAGTCGTCCCGATATCTTCCGGAGCTGGTGCAATTTATACTTCTGTGATTAATATTCCAAGTGGAGGCACCATTAACGATGTCAATGTCATCAACATTACGGGACTCCACACATATCTGGGAGACCTGTCATTTTCACTGACCAGTCCCGCAAATACAGTTGTTGTGCTGTTAAATAGAGAATGTGGCAGCCTGGATAATTTTGATATTGGCTTCGATGATGATGCAACGACCGGAACTGTGGCATGTCCATACGACGATGGAACTACCTATATCCCGGATCAAGCCTTGTCCGGATTTAATAGCGAAGATGCAGCAGGAGATTGGACGCTAACGATACAGGATCATGCCAATTTAGATGGCGGAGAATTACAGTCCTGGAATTTGGAAATATGTGTGGAGGACATAAACGGTACCTGTGATTTAGATCTCATATTACCTGCTGCACCAAGTGGTATTTACCAGGCCTCAAATTCAATTACATCCACCGCTACAATAACTGCTCCTGATACAGTTGTATTTGAAGCAGGAAACTTTGTGGAATTGCAGCCAAATTTTGAAGTACAGTTAAATGCAGATTTTACAATTGAAATTGTTCCTTGTACGGCTAAGCAATAGCTTGGTGGGCATGGACATATAGATGGAATTTGAAGATTAGTGCTTTGATCCGGAGTCGTCTTGGTCTATGTAAAGACTGACAATTATCATTGGCGTACAGACTATTTGGCGAATAAGGTTGGTCATAAATGGATGTATTGGCCCTAATATCCAGTCATTTCGAAAGGATTGGATTCTCATCGTAGATGGATTTCAGGCAGGTCGTATTGATGAAATTACGCTTTCCAAATAATTGCTAAAATGAGGTGCAATCTCTTTCACAACCTTCAAAATATGACTAAGTTCGTGGTGTGATGAGTCAAAGACAACTTGTTATACTTACGATTCTAAGCATTGTGGCATGGGTGGTTTTAGTCGTATCATTATTGCTTTTGTCTCCTTATATCGTTGGGATCGAGTACCAGATTGCTCCTCTAATTGCGATTGGGGTCTCCTTCACCTTTCTGCTCTTCTCAAACGCGCTAATGGTTTACCGGCTGTTTGTGTTGCGACGACAACGTCGAAATCATCGCGAATTTTTGGAGACGAAGAGCCGGACTTTTCAATCTACACTTTCCAGTATTAAAGTTGCCGGTGCATCCCTATTGCGTTATCTGTCTGAAGGAAAAACTGAAGATGCGAAAGAAATGGGATCCTATATTCATTCACAAACTGCACGTTTGCAAGAAATAGGCAACCAAATAAGTAATAAGAAAAAACCACCACTAATCGAGGCACTAAATAAACGTCCTATTTCCTTGCGTGTATTTTTTGATCACTGTGTGCGTGATATGGAAATAAAATATGCACATCGACCGGTAAATATTTCCATTGATTTGAATCCTGATGATTTGCATATGAATGCAGATCCTTTCTATTTAAAAACAGCCATTCTCAATATTCTTGATAATTCATTTCAATATAATGAGGAAGACGAGGATTTATTTATTGAAATAACGGCTCAAAAAATAAATGATCAAACGCAAATTAGTATTTCTGACAATGGCAAAGGAGTTGATCATTCTGAACTTGCTCACTTAGGTCAAAAGTATTATCGACCAAAACAACACATGCATATCATTGGACTTGGTCTTGGGCTCTTCCAGGCCAAACAAATTGTCGGGGCACACGGCGGTGCGATAACTTTTCAAGGTGATACGACGGCAGGTTTTGCCGTACATATTACCATCGACGATGAATAATGTCTATCCTACTTTGATAGCCTGGTAAAGTTGAATACATGAAATCTGAAGAATCATCTAATTATGGTATTGTGGTTCTGGCCGCAGGCGGTTCCAAACGCCTTGGAAGTCCAAAACAACTGGTTGACTTCAAGGGTAAAAATCTGTTGAGTCATACAATTACGACAGCCCAAAAAACCGGTATTGTAGATATTGTAGTCGTGATTGGAGGACATGCCAAATTAATTCAAAGTACATTGGTTGGTCTAAACGTAATTGAAGTTGTAAATACAAATTGGAAGGATGGCATGTCGACTTCAATTGTCTCCGGATTAAATGCTCTTCTAAATCTAAAACCAAATTTGGAAGGCATTATTATCATGCCATGTGACCAACCTTTTGTAACACATGATCTACTGTGTGCCCTGATAGATAAATACAAACAGACCACAGCGTCCATTGTCGCCAGTGGGTACAATAATATTTTGGGTTGCCCCGCCTTTTTTCATAAATCGATTTTCCCAAATTTATTGGCATTAAAAGGTGATACTGGCGCCAAGTTGCTGATCCGGTCGAATCCCGATCTTGTTGAAACAATAAGTTTTGTCTTAGGCTCAATTGATATTGATACAGCCGCAGATTTGGACAGATTGACAGAAACTCCCTGAAGATGGAAATTCAATAGTTGCATGAATTAGTTTAACTATCCTGACTGATAGGTTCGCATCTGATCGTGATCGAAATTCCAGCGGAATTGACGGGTTGTTCTTATCATTGAAATACCGTAAATTGTTGATCAATAAAAATTGAATCATGGCATTTTATACTATTTCAGTCAATGGCCAATCACATGAGGTTGAAGCTGACTCTGACACCCCGCTACTCTGGATATTAAGAGACCAACTTAAACTTACGGGTACAAAATATAGTTGTGGCATTGCCCTTTGCAATGCCTGCAATGTACATCTCAATGGCGTGGCAGTTCGATCTTGTACATTGCCGATTTCGGGTGTTTATGATCAAAAAATAACAACTATAGAAGGATTAGATCCTGAAGCCAAACATCCGTTACAGGAGGCATGGCGTGAACATGATGTTCCTCAATGCGGCTATTGTCAAGCAGGTCAAATCATGACAGCAGCGGCCTTTCTTGAAAATAATAAAGCACCAACAGATAAAGAAATAGAAGGTGCCATGAGTGCGAACATCTGCCGATGTGGGACATACTTGCGTATAAAAAAGGCCATTAAATCAGCCTCAAAAAAAATGTAATTTCATAAAATATGAAAATTAATTATTCAGATAATTATCATGACTTACAATAAAATAAATACCGGAAGGAGGGCTTTTTTAAAAGTAAGTGCCGCTGCAGGTGGTGGCATGCTAATTGGTTTTAATTGGATAGGTTGTCTCCCGGATAAAATGCCGGAGGAAATCATGAAAGCTATTCCCAGCGAATGGATCGATTTTGATGCCTTTATAAAAATTGGAAATACAGGCTTAATTACCATCATGTCGGCAAATCCTGAAATAGGTCAAAACATCAAAACATCCATGCCTATGATTGTCGCTGAAGAGTTGGATGTGGCATGGAGAGATGTCGTTGTTGAACAAGCCGGTCTCAATACTGAATGGTACACGCGGCAGGTTGCAGGTGGTAGCCAATCAATCAGACAAGGCTGGGAGACTTTACGTAAAGCCGGGGCCACGGTGAGAAAAATGTTGTTGGACACTGCTGTTGAGATATGGGAAGCTGATATATCCGATTGTAACGTATCTGATGGCATCGTTCATCACGCAGATGGGCGAACTTTGACATACGGTGAGTTGGCCTCAGATGCCAGTAAAAGAGAAGTTCCTGAGGAAATTCAATTAAAAGATCCCCGGGAATTCAAAATCATCGGTAGGAGTCAACGAAATGTTGATATGGAAGGAATCCTCACCGGGAAACCATTATTTGGGATGGACTATTATCGACCGGGCATGGAATATGCCGTAGTCTTGCGTCCACCGGCCTTTGGCCAATCTCTTGTGCGATTCGACGATCGCACAGCCAGAAAGATCACGGGGGTAACGGATGTTGTAAAATTTGGTGATAAAATTGCTGTATTGGCTACCAGCACTTGGGCTGCAATGAAGGGCCAAAAAGTCCTTAGAGCCGAGTGGAATCAAAAAGATCAAGCTGAGGATTCTGATTATCATACTGAAACATTGCTCAACTATTTGCAGAAGAAAGCCGATACACCAATGCGTGTAGATGGCGATGTTGACGTAGCCTTTTCTGAGGCAGACCAGATCTTTGAAAAGGTCTATGAAGCCCCATTTCTGCCTCATACCTGTATGGAACCCATGAACTTCTTTGCGCATGTTACGGATGAAAAGGTAGAGATGGTCGGCCCGATTCAAACGCCCTCTTGGACGCAACGTAGGATTGCTGACTTGCTAAATCGGGATATAGAAGAAATAACAATCGAAATGACGCGGATGGGTGGTGGTTTTGGTCGCCGCCTATATGGTGATTTTGCATTGGAGGCTGCTGAGATTTCCAGTTTGACAAAAAAACCGGTCAAAGTTGTCTTTTCAAGAGAAGACGATATGCTATCCGGATCATATCGTCCCGCATCTGCCTATCGATTCAAAGTCGGAATAAAAAATAATATAATTACAGCCTATCATCTGACCGAAGCCTGCTTTAACGGAAATATGTTCGGCCAGATGCATAGTAATTTTCCGTGTGGAGCTATATCGAATTATCGTGTGGATTCTCATAATATTCAAAGTAATATTACTACCGGTGCGTGGCGGGCACCCTATGCTAATTTTTTGGCATTTGCTGAACAGGCATTCCTTGATGAATTAGCTGACTTACTGGACAAAGATGCCATACAATTTCGTCTGGATTTGTTTGATCGAGCAAAAAATAATCCGGTTGGAGAAGAACATAATTATGAAATCGATAAATTTCTAGGGGTCATACAATTGGTTGCTGATAAATCAAATTGGGGAAATGCTGATGATGGTATTTTCCTGGGATTTTCAACCTATTATTCACATAATACTTATGTGGCCGAGGTGGCCGAAGTCGTCATGGAAGATCATGGACCGGCGATTAAGAAAATTCATTGTGCGGTTGATTGTGGTATAGTAATCAATCCTACGGGTGCACGCAATCAAGTCGAAGGGGGCATCATTGACGGCATAGGTCATGCGATGTACGGGGAATTCAATTTTGTCGCCGGACAAACTCAATCGACCAACTTTAATCAATATCGTCTTATCCGTATGCCGGAGGTACCCGAAATAGAAGTCCATTTTGTAGCAAACAGCAATGATCCGACTGGCCTCGGTGAACCGGCACTTCCACCTGCAGGAGGTGCGATTGCCAACGCACTGGCAGCAGCTACCGGAACACGATCATATAAACAACCATTTGCAAAATACAATGATGTTTTAGGCTAATTACCTAAGGCAAAAATCCCCGGTCCTCGATAAATAATTAAAATAATCTTCGAGGATTACTTTGGAATTTTTATTTACTTCTTTCAAACGAGAAATGATATAATCCAGCAGGTGCTGTCCGTGGCATAGTTTCTATTTTACCGGATTTACTTTTCGCGCTGAAATAGTATTCAATTATTGAGTTGTTCTCCAGCTGTGGCAATTTTGTTGAATAATAATTATCACCATTCATATCTAATTGACTTGTTTGCCAGTCCTCTGAACCCGACTCCCGCCAATGCACAACTGATTCCCCGTCCACCAGACCTTTTTTACTGTAATCGATTATACGCGTTTCGAAATGGTGAGCCTTTGTTTCCGATATCATTTCGGGTATCCGATTAGCTGATATGTACAACATGTGCGGGTCCCACATGGCTCTTGTTCGACAATGGAGGGCATCTCCCCCATTCCACCCCAAGCCGGAGTGACGTCGTTTCTTTGCTCTCGGATGAAGAATAGGTTCTTCATTCACCCAATACTCAAATCCTTTGACCGTGTAACCAGGCATGGCATCCTGCCACTGTTCAATGGCTATCTTATCCTGGTCGATTCCAAATAGGGGTACGTAAATTGTCTTGTTGAGAATAAGTGAGTTTGTATATGCCGCTAATTCATCTTTTCGATAGACATCGGTGTCAAGTCGCAAAATGGTAAATGGATTTCCTGAACTATTTTTTAATTGAGATAATTCATTTTTAACAATTTTTTCATAGATATCATGGAGCGGATGGTTTTTAGGCGTTCGGGCTACGAACAACCGATCCTGATCCAGCATTTTCAAAAAACAATCAATATGTTGAATGCCATCATATTCAAAATTCGAAATAAAATTATAAGTATGAATTCCCAGTAATTCGTTTGCTTGATTTATCATTGATTCGTCCGACCCACCAATAAATTTATTTTCGTTTTTAATAATACATGTTGACAGGGCCATCCCTTGTCCATCCGAAAACACATTACCCCCGGTAAATGGGAAAGGGAGTTCGATCATATCCAAATTCATGTGCGATCCGATGCTGTCCGGAGCTTTATCATCCAGGGTGGTCAACAATATCTTTTCATTTCCTTGTTCGTCTTTTTCGGTGAAAACGTGTTCCAGTTTTTCATCGCAGTCCAGGCCTGATACTGGTGTACTGTATTCGTATTGGCCATCTGCCAATTTCATTTCCCCTTCTGATGTAAAGACAGCAAATGGGCCCCAATCCCGTGTCCACCAGGAATCAAATCCCTGGGGAGCAATGATAAATTCGACCTTATTTAAGTCAATCGCCCATTTTTTGTACCACTTAATTGCTTCCTGTTTTTCTGTTTTATCCGGCACCATCGTATATAGACGGCCATCTCTTGCCAATTCGATGACGAGTTTATGGGGAATATCTAAAGGCCAGGCGATGATTGCACCCAATGCCGGTTCCCATTCTGCCGCCAGCCGGTTGCTTTTTTGAAAATCAGACTTAGTCGTACCTGCATAATTTTTGGGAATTATTTCTTGTTTACATGCTGAGCATAAGAGTAAACATCCGAGGAGACCCGAAATCAGAAATTTTAAATGCATTGAGGAGGAGTTTAATTAATTATTTTATCGGTTCGAAATGTGAAGTAAAATGTCTTAAAAAATGAGGTTGATATGTAATGCGATAACCAGCTGCCTGATCACGTTCCTTCCACAATTCTGCAAAAGTTTCAACGACATAATCCAGGTGACTTTGTGTATAAACTCGTCGTGGAATAGCGAGGCGTACAAGTTCCATAGGCGCCGGGATTAGTTTCCCTTCTTCATCGTATTTTCCGAACATCACCGATCCAATTTCACAACTTCGTATTCCGCTTTTTAAATACAAAGCACAAGCCAAAGCCTGGCCCGGGTATTCCTGCTGGGGAATATGAGGATAAAACGCTTTAGCGTCCACATAAACAGCATGCCCCCCGATCGGACGTATTGTCGGTACGCCTAGTTCATACAGTTTATCACCCAGATATGTTGTGCTTTTGATCCGGTAATGGAGATAATCGGGATCAAAGACCTCTCTCAATCCGATGGCAATAGCCTCCATGTCACGACCGGACAAACCACCATATGTAGAGTATCCTTCGGTGATAATTAAAACTGTGCGACATTTTAGTGCGAGTTCCACGTCATTCAGTGCCAGAAATCCACCCATATTGACGAGTGCATCTTTCTTAGCACTCATGATACATCCGTCAGCCAACGCAAACATTTCCTGGGCGATCTGGCGATACGTTTTATTGCCATATTCGACTTCCCGATGATGAATGAAATAGGCATTTTCGGCGATTCGACAGGCATCAAGAATGAATCGAATCTTGTGGCTTTTACAAATTTCAGCCACCTCTTTGGCATTCGCCATGCTCACCGGTTGACCACCGCCACTGTTGTTTGTGACAGTTAAGATGACAGCTCCTATGTTCTCTGCACCGTATTTTTCAATGTTTTTGAGGAGTTGGGCTGTATCCAAATTGCCTTTAAAGGGATGGATCTTTTCGGGGTGGAGGCCTTCTTCAATGGGGCAATCGATCGCTTTTGCTTTGGAAAATTCAATATTTGCGCGCGTTGTATCGAAATGGGTATTACTTATAAATACCTTATCAGGACCTCCCAGATGATTATAGAGTAGGTGTTCGGCTGCTCGTCCCTGGTGGGTCGGCAGAATACAGGGATAGCCTGTCAAGTCCAGGATCTCAGCCTCCATGCGTTGCCAACTACGGGCCCCGGCATAACTTTCGTCTCCGCGCATGATGCCGGCCCATTGTTCCGCACTCATTGCTGACGTTCCACTATCGGTCAGCAAATCGATGATAACCTGATCAGATGTCAGTAAGAAAGGATTGTAATGTGCCTTGCTGAGATAAATGCGACGTTCTTCTTCTGTCGTAAGCTTGATTTGCTCGATTACTTTTATCCGGAATGGCTCGATGGTTACTTTGTGGTGCATAGGTCGATTTTAACTTTAAAAATTCGCCCGTGAAGATAAAGAATCTGACAGGTGAAACCGAATTTTACAACCTGAATTGAACAGATAGTTGTTTGCCCTCATTCGTCTTAAATTGACATAAACGCAATTAAAGAATATCCCAACAAATCAACTTAATAATTGACTGGTCGTAAAACATGGCTACTCCATTTGAGTTTTCCGACAACGCTGTATTTGTTTAGGTTTCTGGATGCACTTTGATTAAAGATTGATCTGATTAAAATATTATTGTATCTTTCGCCAGATTTCACCCCCTATAGCACAATATGAGCCGTTTTCTCGTGTGCTTAATTTCTGCATCACCTATGGAACACCTACTGTTATAAACATATTTTAATGTTAGAATTCAGTGTTTTGGCTGAATGGGACTGAATGTATTGAACCTATATGGTTCATTGAGAACTAACTACTTTAAGTTGATTTGGCTGAGTTGGCACCTCTACCTAAAAATGTAATTAATTATTAACTCAAATATCTTTTTAAACAATCTGAATTATGAAAAATTTGAAAAATGTAATCCGTACAGCACTTCCTCTGATCGCCTTCGTGCTATTTGCTTTGAATATCTAGGCTCAATCAACGCCATTTAACGATCAGGCTACTGTAATTTGGCCGGCTCATACCGCTTTTAATCCTTGTAATGGTGATTTAGTGGACTTTGAAGATACCGAATATCATTTGAACATTCATGGAGTAATTAAAGCGAATGGTGATATGAGCTTTCACGGACATATCAATGCGAATTTAACAGGTGTTGCTCAAGGCAGTGGCACTGAATATAATTGTATTACGGCCGATAATTTTCATCACAATGGAGTCGCTAATGAGTCAGTGACTGAGACGTTTAACCAGCACCTTGTTTCTCAGGGAGGAGGTTCAAACTTTTGGTTTAATGGAACTATTGTTTTTCATGTAAATGGAAACGGCGAAATTGTTGTTGGAGATGGTGTACCTGTAGGTGTAGGATCTTGTAGCGGCAATTAAAATAAAGAAGTCTATTATATAGCTCTTCAGGAAATCTACAATGTGTCCTGATCAAGCACCATGAGTATGGTGGTCTCGATCATCGCATGTTGTAGATTTCCTTTTTGTTTTAAACCTCACTATCAAAATTAGTTTCTAACATCCTTTTTAGAGGCAGGCCAATTCGCCAATTCACCTGAATTGATCTCATTACAATATTATTCTCTTGGTATTATTGATGAAGCACAATTAATTCTTCTGCTCAATTAATAATCGTGCAATTTCAAATGCCATTTAAAATCAGCGAGAATGCAGGTTGAATCTGCTTCTACGTAGCCTGAGCAATTCAAAGCTATCACGCCCTCTTTTCGATGACAATTTCCTTTCAGCGATAACAGCTATATTTAATTCCATAAATATATCTACACATGTCGAAACAAAGCCGTCGTCGATTTATTAAGTTGTCTGCTATCACTGCCGGGTTTCTGGGCTTACCTATTCGTGACAGTTATGGAGAAACAGATATTCTGAAAAAAATGGAAGAAATTAGTCGATCCAGGCCGTCAAAAGCTGATTCAGTGCAGAACTTGGCGCATGATCCGATCGACCAGATAAAGGTGGCATTCATCGGGCTGGGAAATCGGGGACAAAATCACGTGGAACTTGTCGATGCCCTGTACCCAAAAGCCGTCATCACCGGCCTATGTGATATCCGAACCGAATCCATCAATCAGGCTGCTGGATTGATCAAGAATCAATCTGTGACCAGAGCACAATATGGGGGAAGTTCGGAAGCCTGGAAAATAATGGTTCAGCAAGATGATATCGACCTCGTCATCATCTCCACACCGTGGGATGATCATGTCCCTATGGCACTCCAAAGTATGCAGGCGGAAAAACATGTTGCTTTGGAAGTCCCGGCTGCCTTAACGCTTGCAGGATGCTGGGCGCTAGTGGATACGGCCGAAGCCATGCAACGCCATTGTATGATGCTCGAAAATGTGTGCTATGGTGATGAGGAATTGTGGTTGCTGAATATGGTTCAAGCAGGTGTATTTGGGACATTGACGTATGGTGAGGCAGCTTATATCCACGATTTGCGTAGCCTGATGTTCAGCAAGACTTATTACTACAAACAGTGGCGCTTGCGCCATCACATTCGACAAGATGGAAACCTCTATCCTACGCATGGTCTAGGTCCGGTTGCCCAATATATGGGTATAGGTCGTGGTGATCGATTTCAGCATTTGGTATCAATGAGTAGTCAGGCGGTTGGATTAAAAGAATTTGCCGCCACAGTAGACGCTGACAATGAATTCTATAACCACACCGAGTACATGCATGGTGATATAAGCAATAGCCTGATAAAAACCCATCACGGAAAGACAATATTGGTTCAACATGATGTGGCCACTCCTCGTCCTTACAGCCGCATAAATGCGCTTGCAGGAAGTCAGGCATATCATGAAGGTTACCCTAGCAGACTTTCAATGAATTCACATAAGTCCGGGCACCAATGGTTGGATGAATCGGCATATCAAGAAATGCGCGAGAAATACAAACACCCCATTTGGAATCACCTCAAAGAGGAAATCGAGCGATATGGAGGACATGGTGGGATGGATTTCGTGCAGATGTATCGACTGATCGATTGTCTCAATAAAGGTGTGTCACTTGACATGTCGGTCTATGACGCCGTCGATTGGTCAGTCGTTGTACCGCTTTCAAAAATGTCCGTGGAACTCGGAAGTATTCCAATAAAATTTCCAGACTTTAGCCGCGGGAAATGGAAAAAAGAACAGAAACTGGGAATTATGAACAACCTTTAAGAGTTCTTTAGATTAAATCATTAATAATTCATGAAAATGTTACATCAAGCAGTACAAGTAGTTGTTTTTAGTATTTTAATATTGTCTATTTCAAATTGCTCGGGCACAAAGAAGCTTCAAAAGGAGCATGAAACCGCAGCAGTCTCACTCATGAATCATCCTGATGTGGCTAAATTCGATAATAACTCCAATGAGATGGACGATTCAGAATACGTTTCGATTGTACTCAAAAAAAATACTTTGATGGCTGGTTGGAAGACCACGCTAGAGTTGAATTATGATAAAAATGTAAAGAAATGGTCCGGGATGTACAAAACATACCAATATCCGATCAGAGGTGGTCAGGAAAAAGAAAAAAGAGAGCAATGGGATAATTTAGTCCCTTTATCCGGTTGGCCGCAACTTATTGAAGCGCTGCTAGAACATGGTATTCATTCTATCCAGGATGCCGAGGAATTGGATTATGAGCATGAATACGCAGATGGAGATAATTATAGAATGCATATTCGAATTGGGGATAAAAGCAGAACTTATGCTCAGGATAACCCTAGACTTTATGCTAAAATAAATCCAAAAATTAAAGATTTTGCTGATTTCGCAGAGATAATCAAACTATTAAATGTTGAATTTATTACACCTTTGAATAATTCTAAATAAGATTATTGGTGGTGAGACAAATTATATTTATTATTCAATATAATGTTTTGATTTATGGCTAAATACGAACTCAAAACAAAAATAAATGATGGTGATGTGGGCGCCTTCCTCAAAAGCGTAGATAACAAAAAGCGTCGGGAAGATGCCCTGCGCATGCTCGACATTATGACTGAAGTGACTGGCCAGGAACCAAAAATGTGGGGCAAGAGTATCGTCGGCTTCGGCACCTATCATTACGTTTATGCGAGTGGACAGGAAGGTGATTGGATGGCTACCGGATTTAGCCCCCGAAAACAATCGCTTACCCTGTATATTATGGCCGGATTTCCTCGCTTTGGAGAACTGCTAAAAGATTTAGGAAAATATACCACCGGAAAATCTTGTCTTTATATAAAACGGCTTGAGGACGTAAACCTGGATGTTTTGAAGGATTTGATCCGCTTGTCGTACGAGCATACCATTTCAACGAACAAAGGTTGTTAAGCCTTCTTCATAAAGGAAAATAAAGTGATGTGAATTGAGCGTGATTGAATTAATCAAGCTTCATTATCATAAAATACCTTGTAATATTTTCGACCATCGGCATCAACACCACGTTCGATCTTATTCCGATCACCATGGATATAGATATGGAAGTTTTTATCCAGTTTTATGACTGATCTAAAAAACCGTGATTGTTTTTTGACAGCTTCCTGTGAGATATCAAATCCATCCCTTAATTCAATGCCACGTTCCTCTTCATAGTCACGTCGATAACTCATAAAATCATCGGTCAATTCCCTTCGTTGAAAGACATTATCCACATATTGACTTTCATCGAAATTTTCTGTCGCCGTGAAAAATGATCGGGACCGATTCATGATTTCTGCTTCATCCATTTTGTTTGAATCATACAGCGGTTGCATACGATCCTTTACAAATGACTTGGTCATCTGGATGTAGTTCTTCGTATTATAGTAGCCGTCATTTCGAGCTTCAACGTGTAAAAAATCTTCCATCCAAAAATGAGATCCACCGACATTGGATTTGTCTATGACACATAATTTATACCCCTGATCTGCCTCTATGTCAAAAATAATACATGCTTTGTCGATCCGGTTGACTGCAATGCCCTGGCGATTTTGAATAGTAGGAGGTTCAGTTTCATATTTTACCTGTAAGAATGATTCTTCAGTTTCCGCTTTGCATATGACCAATCCCGAAAGAACTTCATCCTCAACCACTAAATCCTCAAAATACGACACGAATAAATGGCCACTTTTAATATTTGGATGATTTGATTTCTGATACAAATATTTTGCCATTTCTTGTGAGATTGAACGTAAAGCCGTCCGGTCTGAAAAAATCTCATTTGCCCAAGTGTACATTATATTTCGATCCAATTCTTCATCCACAGCTTTGAACGAGTAATAGAGAGGTTCTTTGAAAGAGGAAAAAAAGTATTGCTTCAAATCCCTTAATAGCGAATCCTCAAGTTCTGGTAAATAGTCATTGGACAACTTAAGTCCTTCTTTTTGGTTTGAACGACCAACATGATGTACCATGAATGAATCCATTTTTACCTCTGAATAGCCTAACATAGATCTTCTTTGTTTCGTGAACAGACAAAAATGAGGTTATTCATTCACATTTCGTAATGTAGTATCCACGTTTTGGAATTGGAGATGAACTAACTTATATTTAATCCAAATAAGAACTTCATGGCTTTGCAAGAACTGATAGACAAATTTCAATATGTATTGGAAGAGGACCTGATCAAGGAGATTGATATGGTTGGGACATTGCGTGTCTTTGATGGCGATGCGGTGATCATGGATCAACACGATGACATTACCCATATGCCGCTCTTGCTTGAAGGAGCCATCAAAGTCATGCGTGAAAATAAAAATGAAGAAGAAATTCTTTTGTACTTCCTAGAAGTCGGAGATACCTGTACGATGACATTGAATTGCTGTCTGAACAAATCGAAAAGCGAAATCAGGGCTATATCTGACTGCCCGACGCGCGTGATGATGATACCAGCCATCAAGATGATGGATTGGATTGTACGTTTCGATTCCTGGCGGGCCTTTGTATTCCAAAGTTATCACGACAGATTGCATGAAATGATAGAAGCGATCGATGACCTGGCGTTTAGTGACATGGAGGGACGGCTATTACGTTATTTAAAAAACAGGGCGTTTGTCGCCAAAGGCCCTGATATCACAATTACCCATGCAGAGATAGCGCATGATTTACATTCTTCGCGTGTTGTCATTTCGCGCTTGTTGAAAAAGCTGGAAAACGAAGGAAAAATCCAATTATCACGCAATCATATAACGTTTCATGGATTCATGGATGCGGACTAATATGTGCGTAACCTAAGTTACACCGCATAGGTATGGGTTTACGACCTTTACGAAAATTAAACTATTTAAATAATCAATAATGGAATTTCTCTCACAATCCTGGCCTTGGTACGTTGCAGGTCCGGGCATTGCACTGACATTATTTTTGATGCTGTATTTCGGTAAATCTTTTGGTGTTTCATCAAATTTGCGAACAATTTGTGCAGCAACCGGAGCAGGGAAAGTCATGCGACTTTTTCAAATTTGAATGGAAAAAGGAAGTGTGGAATCTTGTCTTCGTATTAGGTGCTGTGATTGGTGGATTTATTGCAGGCCAATTTTTCTGACCGGGGACACATCTGTAGCACTGAATCCGGATACCATCTCTGATTTAGCAGCCGTCGGGTTTTCGTCTGCCGGTAGTGACTATCTTCCTGATGAAATTTTTGGAAAAGCAGGACTGACTTCTTTAAAGGGAATTCTTGTACTTATTCTTGGCGGATTTATGGTCGGCTTTGGTGCCCGCTATGCAGGCGGATGTACATCCGGGACATGCTATCACAGGTCTCAGTAACTTACAAATTCCTTCCCTGATATCAGTAATTGGATTTTTTATTGGAGGATTAATTATGACTTTCTTTTTACTTCCTTTAATATTTTAAATAAGCAGAGTAATCTAATTTACTCATGCATCTATTGATGAAAAAATAAACTAAAACGTGAAATATTTAAAATTTTTATTGACAGGCATATTTTTTGGAATCATCTTGGCCAAAGCTGAAGTTATTTCGTGGTATCGCATACAGGAAATGTTTCGATTTCAAGCTTTTCATATGTTTGGCATTATCGGTTCTGCGGTTATATTAGGTATAATTATTGTTCAACTTACGAAGCGAATGGAAATGAAATCATCATCCACGGAGAACCCATTAAGTTGAATCCAAAAAATAAAAGTATCGCTCGTTATTTAATCGGTTGGTACTGTGTTTGGTTTAGGTTGGGGCTCTGGTTGGCGCTTGCCCCGGACCAATGTTCATCTTGCTTGGATATGGCTACCTGAGCATTCTTATCGTCATTGCGGGTGCCATAAGGTGGAACATACGTTTACGGCCTACTTCGAGTCGCGTCTTCCACATTGATTAAGTTAATTATGTGGAGGAGTCCAGGTGACGCATAATTTCATCGCGGACGTCATTTGCATCACCAGATGATTGAATGCTATAATCCGCGTCCTGATAAAACTGCTGTCGGGACTTGTACAATTCAATAAATTGCTCTTTTGATCGTGCAAGCGGACGCAAGCTTTTCGCTGTCTCAACACGCGACCATAAAATATCGGTATTGGTATCCAGATGAAATACTGTACCTGACCGTTTCATTTCACTCAAACTAAAACTAATAGCCGGAATGCCACCTCCTGTGGCAATGACTTGATTGGTCGACTGCGCTATTTGCAAACAAAGTTGCCGCTCGAGACTGCGAAAGTATTTTTCGCCGTGCTTTAAGAAGATATGTCGGATCTGAAGGTTCAGCATTGATTCGATCATCTCATCAGTATCCACAAAATCGAGACCTAGCTCGGTAGCTAACAATGATCCTACTGTGGATTTACCCGACCCCATGTGACCAACAAGCCAAATATTCATATCGCAAGATCATAAAAATCTTAAAGAAGAGGTATCTAACATGAATCTAAAGCCGGGGATATGATAACTCTGGAGTAAGTCGTTTATCTGACACAACAATTCACTAAATTTGCGCCCCATGAAGAATCGATTCGCTATCATAGCCATAAGTTCCTGTGTTCTGTTTGCCTGGAGTTGCCAAGAGGAAGCAAAGGAGTTGCAGACGGTTAAAACGTCTCGATACGACGATTTCGTTCGGAATCCGGTTACGTATGGCGCAGAGATAGACTCGAGTATAGCGGCCCAAATTACATTTGATGAGAAGGTTTTCGACTTTGGTGAAGCTGAGGAAGGTGAGTTAATAGCCCATACGTTTACGTTCCGCAATACGGGTAAAAGCCCGTTGGTCATCAGTGAGGCCCGTTCGACCTGCGGTTGTACGGTTCCAAAATGGCCAAAAACCCCGGTAGAAATCGGTGGAGAAGGCGAGATCAGCGTAGAATTTAATACAAAGAACAGACCTGGCTTCCAGGATAAACCGATTACTGTCTATGCGAACACATTACCCGGGAGAACACTTATTCGGATAAAAGGAACAGTCAATAAAAATCAAAATAATTAATACTAAAAAATCATGATAGTACTTCAAGGAGACTTAACCTCAGCAATTAGTGGCATGTGGCCCATCCTGCTCATGTTCGTCGTTATATATTTTTTTATGATCCGTCCGCAAACAAAGAAAAACAAGGATCAACAAAAATTTGTGTCGGGTATGCAAAAAGGTGATGAGGTCGTCACAGCCAGTGGGATCATTGGGCGGATCAATAAACTCGACGGTAATATTGTACACCTACAGGTCGATACGAAGACATTTATTAAAGTTTTGAAATCGGCCGTATCCAATGAAATGTCCGCAGCTCTTCAGAAACCTGAAGAGGAAAAGAAATAGAGGTATAAGTTGAAATTTAAGATATGAACAAAGACAGAGTTCTTATTCTTCTCAGTACGGTTTTTGCATTGATGATGTGGATTCCGCTAAAACTGAGTAAGTCATATCGTCATAAAATTCCATTAAAAATTGGTTTGACGACTGCCAACAACAGGCAAGTGGTCCAGGATAAAATTAAGTTATATCCGGTCGAGATATCCGGTAAAGGAAGTAAACTATTTAAAATCGATAATGATTTTAAATCCGACACCATTTTCATGCCTTATTTAGGAGCTGAATTAATTAAAGACTTTTCCTCTAGTGAAATTCTATCTTATATCAGGTCCATCTATGGTATTTCCGAAGATGTTAGTATACGCCCGGATTTAAGTCGGTTGACTTTTTTATTGGATAGCATTAAGACTAAAGTGATACCGGTAAATTCTACGGTGACATATTCATTTGCAACCGGCTATGGTCAAATCAACGATCTAAAAATGGTGCCTGAAGAAATTAGCATCACGGGACCGCACGATGCCCTCTCACACATTCATTCCATCTCTACACAAAGTATGGATATTGCGGATATATCAGCCAATCAGACATTTGATGTTGCACTGGTCAAGCCTGAAGTACAAGCTGAGATTAGCTTATCCCACAATCAAATTTCAACCATCATTGAAGTGGATGAATTGGTAGAAAAAGAAGTGATCATTCAGTTGGGCGAGATGATGGAAGATGGAAAATCCTGGAAGCTATTTCCTGATCGTATCATCGTGACCCTGTCTGTTCCATTAAGTATGCTGGATCAAATTCATCCTGAAGATATTAAGTCATCACTACAAAAACAGGGCAATCAGGCCGTGTCCGTCAATATTAATGATGTTCCTAAAAATGTGCGGTACATAAACCATTCTCCGAAAATTCTTCGATACTTCGAGCAGCCAACTGACACGCTCAGATAATCCTTATCTTTAATAGAGCTCATCGAAGTCAGCAAAATATGATTACCAAATCCAGTTTCGGAGGTATATGTCTATTCTTTATAATTCTCCTTCTTCAGATTGTATCCAAGGCTGAGGGAACCAGGCAAGTTGCACCAAATAGCTCCATTCTCATCGATGGAACAGCGACTTCGGATATAGCGGCTCTTTTAATCAACCATCCCGAATACAACCGATTTGCTACCTACAATAACAATGATCCAAATAGCAGGCTTTATATTCATATCGCGGACCCGACTATGGAATGTATTTTTCTTGGTTTTAGTGTCGGTCATGCAAATCAGAGTTCGCCCACGCCCACTCTACTCAGTTATGAATATCGCGTAAGAGACCCGAATGGCAATGTGGTTTTTGGACCGATAACTGTAACACCAGGAGATGAAAACATTACATCCTGGACACAAGCATACACGGGGCCAAATGTTCTATTTGGAAATGACGGGTACAACGCCTTAGATATTTCATCAAGTGATCTTATGTCCGCCGGATGGTCCGGTGCTGGTGATTTTTATATTGAATTTCAGAATACATCAAACGCCGGTGAATTATTAATTGACTATTGGGACATTACTGTCTCGACTTGTATCGGCGCACCGGACATACCAAAACCGGGAAGAATCTGGTCGTACAATTGGGCATTTTTTGCAATTAATGATTTTGGTTTTCCGGTACGACCATTTAATGGATCATTTCATGTCTGTGCTCCTGATCCGGATGATGCGGTTAGTGCATTTATTACTAAAATCGATTTCAATAATAGCGGATTTCGCCCGGCTGCATTCAATGTGGCATTTAATAGTTTTGGAATTCAGAATACCGGAAATATAAATCTCGACAGGCAAAGTGTAGAATCCATAAACGCTACAAATCCTGAGTATGCCATTTTCTTAAATGATCCGATAGACCTTTGCCAGACAGCGATCGCCGGGGAAATTGCACTCGAAGGCATTAGCCGATGTGATGCCGAAAACTACTGTATCCAAATTATTGCCACAAAAGAAGGTCAAATTAATCTGCTGCTGGATTTTGATGGCAATGACAATATATATACACCCGGAAGTGCCGACGTCCTCATCTCACAGACGCTTACGGCGTCAGACGTAAACCAGGAAACCTGCCTGGACTGGGATGGACTCGATGGTTTTGGCATGCCCATGGATGAAAATATTTCTACCGTCATTCCGGTTACCATCGCCTTTGCGCAGGGGATTTATCATTTTCCAATTTATGATGCCGAATTGATGTCCAATGGATTTACCATCACAAATATCAGGCCGGCAGGATCGACCTCACTCCTATATTATGACGACGTCCAAATAACAGTTCCTTCCGGTTCCGGAGAACCGAAAACGCAATTAAATGGTTGTCCGATGCCTTGTCATCGCTGGACAAATTATACGGCTGCCACAACGATTGGATATGGAAATCTGAATACTATTAATTCATGGTGGTTTTCACAACTTGTCATAGAGCAAGAAATATTTTTATTACCTACCTATCTCACATGCGAAATTATTGGACCTGATACGATCTGTGGAGATGAGCAGGAAGTATTACAATTGGAATTATTGGCTCTACCGAATGGAGTGGTTAATCCTGATGTCATCTCGCAAATTTGGTCAGGACCGGGAATAATCAGATCGGTAACTGGTGATCAAATAACGATAGACCAAGGTGGCGATTATAATGTTGACATTACCTGGATTAATGGCCTTGGAGATACTTGTCGCACGAATTGTATGAAGACCGTGGAAGCCTTGGAGATGTGTTGTTCCCTGGAGATGACCTGCCAACTTCAATCAGATTCCTACGATTGTGAAACCGGTGTTCCACCACCCTTGGAAGGCGTTGATGAGTTGATTGATGCCGGCCTTCTTGTCGTCAGAGATATTGAATGCAGCCATCTGCTCATGACAATAACGACATCCGAAGAGAATACAGGTTGCCCCGGCGATCCAAAAGAAACTATATACAGTTATGAAATTTGGGATGACAGCAATGGCAATGGGCTGCCTGACTCGAATGAAGTCATCGTGAGTTGTGAGCAACATTATCTTACGATTGACAGTGTACAGCCCACTATTGATTTTACCAGTAACCTGGCGGGATACACCTCAGGAGATACAATCCTGTTAAACTGCATGGCGGCAGATCCGGATTGGTCAATACCAATGCCGACATTGGATGACGTACTGGCTATCGATATGTGCAACGAGATATCGCTGGACTTGATTGATCTGATCGAGCAAGCTTCTGATTGCCGCCTTGACGGTTTTCTCAAATTTTATACATGCATTTGGCAGGTGACAGACGATTGTGGGAATTCGGCCGAAATCGTATTGTACATGAAGTTGATAGATGAAACTGCACCTATAATCACGCGCTTTCCAACCGATATGACCATTACCTGCGATGATGAGATTCCTTTGCCTTCTGCATCAGCAGAGGATGAATGCAATTGCGCAGAACTGGATATAGTATTGGACACACTCGTATGGCTTTGTACGAGTGATTTTGTTCTAAGTCGTAGGTATGCCTGGACTGATCATTGCGGAAATCAAGCCATAGCAATTCAGCTCATTACTATTCGTGATGATTCCGGAATCGAAATGGAATTACCAAATGAATGGACTGAGGGGATCAACATTGAGGTTCCATGCACAAATGGGACCTTGCCGGCCTGGGTAGCCGAAATAACGGCCGGTGATGTGAAGGCCTATTCTTCATGCGAGGATGTAGTTGTAACCTATACCTTGGAGCAGATTGATGGGAGTAATTGCAATGGGTATGACTATGTTTCTAAATTTCAATTAGCGTGGGCTGCTAGTGATGCATGTGGTCGTTCAGCAGATCGTAGCGTTTTTGTGACGGTGATTGATGAGGAACCGCCTAAAATTCTTTCGTACCCGCCTATAGCTTGCGACGGCTCTTTTGATCCTGCATCAATTGTTGTTGTTGATAATTGTGGTATCAATGACATCATGGCATCTAAAGTAAATATTCAAACAGATTGTGCTAATACACAGAAATTCATTTATTTATGGGAGATATATGACAATTGCGGAAATGTCACATTTGGTGAACAGACGATCTATGAAGGCGATGTCAATCCGCCCCTAATCCTGCTATCACCGCCTCATACACACCTTCAATCGGGCGACACCCTACATTTGGAGTGCAGTCAAAATCAGTTGCCAACCATTCTATCCCAAGATCTTCTTGGGGCCATTGATGACTGCAGTGAAGTTGACATTGTCTATACCGAAACCCGCATGGCTTCTATGGATTGTACTTTAAATCAGCTTGGCCTGTATCTGGGTGTGTGGACAGCTACAGACGCATGTGGCAATGAAGCAGATTTTGAACTTTTTATCAAAGTAGAAACACCGGATCTCCGGAATTTGATTCCCGATCTGGTTATTTCTCAGAGTTGTGGAGATGCGATTCCTGTACCTGATATTGATGTGTGTATAGATCACCTAGAAAAAGTGGATGAGCTAATCGCTCCGAGCTGTAGCGGTCAATTGTCTTTTGTTGCCTATGAAATTCATGGTTTGTGTGGTGAGCGCATTGCCGATACCATGTGGCTTCAATTAAGCGATACAAATCCTCCGGAGTTTAATGATATACCGCAGACTATCTGTGCCTCTGACGATCCGCCTGTTGCATTTGCATGGGATCATTGTGAACAGCGCCTTATTCCGGTCTCCATAATAGAAACGCGAGAGCAGGTGTGTGGACTCCCATTAATTACTATAATTTATTCTGCTACTGACAATTGCGGAAATGAAGCACGTCATGCGGTAACGATCGTACCGGAAAATTTAGAAATTGACTTCGAGTTATTTTATAAGAATCAACGGATTTATCCAATCGGTACAATCCCATTTATTTTTATTGAACCTTGTCCGTTTAATTTAGATTTAAATGATTTTCACGTAGAACCAGATTGCCCTTTAATTCAATTTGAAGTGGACTTGGAATTAAATCCGGATATAAATTGCTTGAATTCGGATTATGTCGAATCCAGAGATTATCAAGTAAATCTAATATCCGATTGTGGACGGATTGGCAATACACAGTTTACAGTAAATATTACCGACGACCAGGCTCCCCTGTTTATCAATCCTCCCGCGGATGTGACTATTTCTTGTTTTGATACACTGCGTTTTCCTAATCTCGAATATTGGGATAATTGTGGTGAGGTGATAATCGAAAAGGAAGAAGTCGTTTTACCCGGATTGCCCGGATCGATCTCGTATTTGCAAATCTGGATCGCGACGGATCAATGTGGAAACAGTACACAACATGAACGCATTCTAACTCAATTTATGGAGCCCCTATGCCAGATCATAGCTCCAAGTGAAGTTCCATGTAATAGTCTTCAGACTCTTGCCGGTGATGTCATTGGCGGATTCGGACAATTGTCATATCGATGGACAGTGCTTCAAGGGAATTGCGAAATCGTTACAGAAAACCATAACCAGGAAATAATCGATGTCATCGTCTTTGGAGATTCCGTATTTATCGAATTGACCGTGACAGATGAATTCGGTTGTGCATCCAGCTGTCTTCAATTGATGACGTGCACAGACAAGCCAACGAGTCCGGGGTCGTCAAGGTTTGCACACGGAGATCTCAAGCCTCAAACATTTTTCTATCCGAATCCCATAAATGAGACACTCAATATCAGAGCGGACGAACACATTCACAAAGTCAGAATTTATGATATCCAGGGACGTCAAATACTAGATAAATTAACTCAGTCAACCTCGGTTAGTCTCGATTTGCGATCCTTGGATTCAGGAATTTTCCTCGTACTGGTCGAAATGATTGACGGTCGTATAGACATTCAAAAAATGGTTAAAATGTAACTCATCTGATGACTAAGTCATCAGTGCGAAGAGCAGACAGATTTGTATTTTGCGGCATAAAATCAATCGCTAGAATATGAAAAGTTACATCATACTATTTTTTCTCGCTTGCAGTTTTGCATTGTGTGCTCAATCGGAAATTGAGAAAAAGCTTTTTCTACAAGAAGACGTAATCTTTAAAGAAATTAAGGCTCCAACAGGGTATGAATCTTCATATCGACTCATGATTCGTCAGCCACTGGATCACAGTACTCCGGATGCCGGACATTTCTATCAGCGCGTTTATCTGAACCATCACGATTTTGATGCCCCAAATGTGTTGATAACAAGGGGATACGATCGACCGGTAAACCGACTGAGCGAATTAGCAAATTACATGGGTGCCAATCAAATTGATGTGGAGCACCGGTACTATGGAGCATCTATGCCGGATTCAATAGATTATCGCTATTTGAATTTAACTCAAGCTACACATGACTTGCATCGTATAAATCAAATATTTCGTGAAATTTACACTGGACCTTATCTGTCTACCGGAATTAGCAAAGGTGGGATGACAACCCTTTTCTACCGTTATTTTTATCCGGACGACGTCGATGTTTCTGTTCCTTATGTTGCGCCGATAAATGTAGATTACAAAGACAAACGCATCTATGATTTTCTGGATAACGTGGGAGATGAAAATTGCCGAGAAAAGATTGAAAGTATACAACGAAGATTATTGAAAAATAAGGAGGAATATTTACCCTTGGTCAAATGGTACGGGAAGGGGCAACAGAATTCTTTCGATCGACTTGGTATTGAAGCTGCTTTTGAACTAGCAGTCCTAGAATATTCTTTCTCATTTTGGCAATATGGTGGTGATTGCACAAGCATTCCGGACGATGAAGCAGACACAGAGGAGTTACTGGATCATTTTCTTAGTGTGAGCGGTGTTGACTTTTTTAGTGACCAGAGTATTAACCGGTACGGTCCATTCTATTATCAAATGGGTTCGGAGATGGGATATTACGGGTATAATACCGATGACTTCAGTGAATATATTTCGGCTGCAGGAGAAGAACCCAGTGCTGTCTTCTGGCCCGATAAAGTGGTTGCATCCTTCAATCCTACCCTCACCCGCACAGCTCAAAAATGGATGACCTCTGAATTGGAACGCGTCATCTACATCAATGGTGCTGATGATACGTGGTCGGCGACGGGAATTCATCCTGATCAGGATTTGGATGCTCTCCTTTTTAACATGGAAGGAAAAAATCATTCCACGGCTCGCATAAATAATATGACAGAGGAAGAATTAAATTTGTTAGAGGAAACACTTGAGCGTTGGTTGAATATTGATGTAGAAGCAAACGTACCTGAAAAATAAGTTAGAATTATTTAGAATTTGCAGCGATCGCATCCAGGGCGTTTATTAATTGATCCAAATCCTGTTTACGTGTAAATATGTTTGGTGATATTCTGACACCTCGCACGTCAAACCAATTTGATTGTGTTACATGGATTTTATAATCTTTCCATAACGCCTGGGCAACATCAACCTGATCCATGTTTGCAATTTGAAATAAGACAAGATTCGATTTGAGTTTTTTGTGTGTGGGCGAGACAATTTTTAATCCGTTTACTGCCTTTGATTTCTCAATAAAATAATCGCCTAATTCAATCAAGCGTTTCTGCTTGCGTTTCGCTCCGATGGCATTATGAAATTCAACAGCCAGGGAAATTGATGCGAAAGAGGCCAGGTTCATTGTTCCCATGTGTTCAAACTTGGAGATAATGTTTTCTGTATGTGAAATGGAAGCAAATAAGGGCCAGGTTTCCTGGATGAATTCACTCTTGACATATAGAAAACCGGTCCCGACCGGAGCACTTAACCACTTGTGCAAGCTTGTACCAATATGGGTGGCATTCATGGAAGTAAGTTCGTTCTGCGTGTTCGCAAAACTTTGGGCCACGTCGACCAATTTATATCTCACATTGTCGGGTAAGCCTGCAATTATTTTATCACATGGCACGCGACAACCATTGTAATTGATTAGCTGAGTTAATTGGATGGCTTTTGTGTTATTGGATACCGCTTTTAAATAGGCCTTTATGATATCCTTTGGTTTTTTAGGACAACTTCCGGGATCGACATAATGAAGGACTATACCGTCCCGTTGTTCGCGTTGTTTCCATGCATAGTAAATGTGTGGGTAGTCGTATTTTCCAACTATAACTTCATCTCCGGACTTCAATGGCAAACCAAAAATCGCCGTTGCCAAGGCCTCAGTGGCATTTCTACAGAGCGCCAGTTCTTCCGGCTGGCAATTGACCATCCCGGCCAATTCTGATTTGACATGCTCGAGCGTTCTCCGGAGTACATTGATTTGTCTGGAAGGGAGTTTATTAAACTTCTGAAGACTTTCGGTCAACGCATTGAACACTTCCAAATTTGCAGCACCAAGTCCGGCACTATTTAAATCTATTTCATTTTCGGACATGTTAAACGCTTTGCGCACCGTCAGCCAGTACGCTTCATCCTTTGGATCGTGCGCCTGTAATTCAACTAATACATTATTGTAATCCTCCAGAGCCGAGGAAAGACCTGCGGAATGAAGCACAGGAATTGAGGCGATAAATGGGAGCCGATTTAAGAAATTTCGTCTTTGCATGGCTAAAACGCATCAAAGCGCCTGGGCTTCATGGTTAATTATTTTGATTCATCTTTTTTAATAAACAATTCATCAGCGAATGCATCAAATTTACTTACCGCATCCTCCTGACCAACCGCTTTTGCATATGAACGGCCCATCGACTTCAAGGTATTGAACATAAATAGCTCCATATTACCAATAGACATTTCCTTTGTCCATAGATCAATCTTCAACGTGTCTTTGCGCTCCGGATCAAAAAGTGATAAAAAGAAAGCCGGCGTATCCTTCGCATCTTCCGCGGTTGTAGCCGTCCAAAGTATCTTCTCCGGTATTTTATTTTCGTCTAATGTGACATCAAGGATTATCTGATTATTATTTGACATATGCTTCTGGAATTTTAATGTAAGGTATTCAATTGTCGTATGTTCTTATTCCCTTGGTATGATATATTGATAATAGTAAGCACCATATCCACCCCAAATTCCAAGAGCACCATCTACGTTGCTGTTTGCACGTGTATAAGATGCAAACGGCCCGCCATTGTTTGAATCAAACTCGAGTGAACTCCAAAATTCATAATGGGCATAATCCAATGTCATCCACTTGAGGTTGACGGTATCACCTGCGCGAAAAAGCCCTACGCTATCCAATTCGACATCTTCACCGGGATATACAGGTCTTGGGAGAGGAAAAGAAAATGTCTCCCCATCAATAAACACGTCATCAAACACGCTGCCATTGTTGGAATACAAAGGCAGACTGTTGACTCCGAGAAGTACGCGGTAATAGTTGACATCATTTAACGGATCAGTAATCTCGATGCCGAAGTCATATAATGAATCTGCAATATTCCCGGCGGGTTTTTCATGAAATAATCTATTAACCGGTACCGTATCAGGAATAGTTGTTGAAGCGGTGAGGTGATCCAAACCTGCAATAATGTCCAGGTCATATCGGCTTCCGGGACGTTTTACAATACTATTATTTAAATCTACGTAAATGCAGAAGTTTGAGAAAACGCCATTTATCACAAGGGCGTCTCGAATAAGTTCTGCTGTGACTTCATCCAATTCATCGAGACATATTTCGGTTAATTCAACGACATTCCCCCCGTCTGTTGTTACGCTGACATGCGCATCACGAACGAAAGCATCGTTAATTGTATTTTCATCAATGCGATCATAAAAAGGCAAAGTACGTGAAAGAAAAACAAAAGTTGGAACATCCTGATTTGCCAACTCCACAAATCCTTCCACTACGTATTCAACCGGATAAGAAGAGGTATCCGGTTCATACACAGTCTCACAACCACATAGAACGAATAAGATAAGCAGGCTATATAGTTTGCAATTTGTCATTAATCAATAATTTGAGGTGTATTTCGCTTTTTTGAATTCCATTTAAAATTCCAGGTAATTGATGGAATAATTGGAAAAATCGCAAATTTCGAGGCCGAGGCATCGATATAATTTTGTTCATTATTAATTTCAAAATCAGTGTCGAGAAAAAGTGTA
Organism: Saprospiraceae bacterium; assembly: GCA_965249735.1. Taxonomy (GTDB): domain Bacteria; phylum Bacteroidota; class Bacteroidia; order Chitinophagales; family Saprospiraceae; genus JANQSS01. The sequence continues at coordinate 77,204 of CBDFMS010000026.1, forward strand.
TTTTTTCGATTATAAATATTATAAATAGCTAATGTCCAGGTTGATTTAAAACGTTTTTGGCTCTCGGGTTTCGGCGTGTAATTTAATGCCAGGTCAAGGCGGTGATAATCTTCCAACCGTTCGCTGTTACGCGGACCATAATATAATCTGGGTTGTTGATCGATAAAATAAACACCAGCTAATGGTGTAAATGGACGACCGGAACCAAAAACGAAGGTGCCACCAATGTCAATTTTACGGCTCAATTTATAATTTCCGACAATCGAAAAATCGTGAGTGCGGTCATACACAGGCGCATATTTTCGACCATTTTCAATTTCATCAAACCATCTTCTTGATTTAGAATAAGTATAAGCTACCCAACCGGTAAATCGGCCGGCAGGTTTGTTTAGATAAAATTCAGCGCCAAAAGCATGACCACGACCAAAAACGAAATCCAATTCGACATCCTGGGAAGCATTGTCCACATAGGACTCACGATAATCTAACTGATTTGCCATATCCCGATAATAAAATTCGACGGACGCTTCCAATTCATTATTTAGAAAATTCTTGAAAAAGCCGACAGAATATTGATCTCCTTTTTGTGGTTCGATCAATTCTGAGCTGGGAACCCAGACATCAGCCGGCAGGCTGCTTGTACTGTTTGAGACTAAATGCAAATATTGAAGATTTCGATTGTATGCCAATTTAATCGAAGAAGAAGGATTTAAGGAATAGCGTGCGCTAATCCGCGGCTCCGCCCCTCCATATGTCTTCACTTGCTCCCCTTTCTTATAACTCGTGTCCTCTAGTTTGGAATCATATGGCCCTACCTGAACAAAAGTAGAATAACGTAACCCAGCGGTTATTTTTAACTTGTTTGATACGATAATATCATCCGATAAGTATATGGCTGCTTCATGGCCGTATTTAGGAATTAAAACTGTTTCAAACGTAATTTCATCACTTTCTCCTTCAAATACGTTTGGTGTTAGTTTGTGGTACGTGTAATTTATTCCCGCCTTAAACGAATGGCTGGCATTCATAAAATAATCCAGGTCGACCTTCAAGTTCCAATCCCGAATACCGGAGAATAATTTAAAACTAAAATCATCCTGACTACCTTTAAAGGTGAAATCGTAGTCATTATAAATCAAAGATGTATTGGCGAATAGTTTATCCGAGAATACATGATTCCAGCGCATGGTGGCTGTCCTATTTCCGTAAGGCATTTCCAGTAAAAAATCACGGTCTGAAATATTGAATTTTAATACATCCCTACCAAAATATCCACTGAAATATAGTCTGTCGCGATTAGACAATTTGTAATTCAATTTGGCATTCAAATCATAGAAGAAATAATTTGTTCCGGAGAAATCGGTTTCAGAAATAGCAGGTTGAGCAATATCAAATAAGTAGGTCCGCCGGCCTGAAATAAGGAATGACGACCGTTCGCTGATGATTGGACCTTGAACTGTTAGTCGTGAAGAAATCAGACCTATTCCACCATCTACCTGGTAATATTTATCATTTCCGTCCTTCATCTGAACGTCCAGCACAGAGGCTATTCGACCACCGTAATTTGATGGCATTCCGCCTTTAATCAGCGTACTGTTTTTAATCGCATCGGCATTAAAGACTGAGAAAAATCCAAATAAGTGACCACTATTATACACAACAGCCTCATCGAGTAGAATCAGGTTTTGATCTACACCCCCACCCCGGACATTAAAACCACTACTGCCTTCTCCCGTAGACAATACGCCGGGCAGCAATTGAATCGTCTTTAATAAGTCGACTTCTCCAAAAAGGGCGGGGAGTTTTTTTATCTGGGCAACCTGAAGATCGACCGTCCCCATTTCTGTTGACGATACATTTTTATCTTCCTCTTTGGCCGTAATTTCAATCGTTTCAATTGTTATACCCGAATTCAAATAGAAATCCTGCTTTGTATTTTCACTGAGCTGAATAGAATAATTTAGGTTGTCATAACCGATATAACTGACCTCCAGCCGGTGGGCCTCTCCATTGAGTGTGAGCGCGTAGTATCCATAGTGATTCGTGACCACCCCATTGGTCGGATCGTCAGCATCATAGACTGCGGCTCCGATAATGGTTTCTCCATTTTCTTCATCATACACAAAGCCACTGATTGTGAACTGCTCCTGTGCTTGCATCGCATGAAGCAAATTCAAAAGAATCAATGGCACCAGAGCCCAGTTTTTAAGAATTGTCAAGAAATGCAAATCAGATCATGTGAATTTAGTGTGGTCAAATAGTTGATTCTCTGAGTAACTGGTTTTCGCGTCAATTGTTGTAGGAGATTTTTCTTTATTTCGACTTCTTAGATTGGACCATTCCCTTCCATTTTCTCCCAAATTTCCGCAATGACATTTTTTGTTTTCGGGATTTACCTTTAGGGAGCTGGTCAAAGTCGATTAAACCTTCCGAATCTGTGGCTGCCAAGAGCGCCTCTACCTTCCGGGCTCGTTTACTGCAAATTTTATTTTTGCTGATATGGCCTCTTACTTTTTTTCCCATTACTTCAAGCAGGGTTCGATCACAAAGGCTCATCCAATATAGATTATCTGGTAACGAGATATCAGTGGCACCTAAAAATACATCATCTAATAGCGTCAGTTTCAGAATGTATTCAGACCCAATTGTATAATCCGGTAATCCTCTGAAACAAGTAGCCCCCCGACCCTGATAGAGTTTAATTGTATCTGCAATTACCTGGTTAGAGTACGTGTGCACAACCTTCAACACGGTAAGATCCCGATTGAGTCTTGCATAGAAATTTTCCCCTTTCAACATGGTCTGGCCGATAACTTTCACATGAACCAGATGTCGGTCCTCAAAATCACAGGCAAAAAAGTGACAAGGTACACCGATGCATGAACAGCTCTTACCAAATTGACCTATAAGAATGATAAATAATGTCGAAATAACGAATCGCAAAATTATTTTCATCTTCTTCGTACTCCTAAAATTCCAAGTAATCCTCTTGTAATTTCTCGTGCAATCGTGCGGCCAATTTGGCGTGTGGTTGTACTTTCATATACGCGTTCGAAATTTGATTTCTTTCTACGTCGTGACGGTGTTGACCGGCGATCATTTTCCAGTTCTCGCTGATGTTCAGCTTCATTGAAACGCTTAATTTTCCGATTTAATATTTCATAAGCGCTCTCACGATCTACTACCTCGTTGTATTTGTCGCTTAATAATGAACTTTGTACAATAGAATTAATTTCGGTCCTTGTCAAGATGTCCATTCGCGAAATTGGTGCTCTGAGCATGGTGTGCATCAGTGGTGTTGGAATTCCTTTTTCATTCAGGGCTGTGACCAGCGCTTCTCCAATCCCAAGACGGGTGATGACATCTTCAATGTTGTAATAGTCCGAAAGCGGAAAATTCTGTGATGCCAGTTTAATGGCCTTGCGATCTTTGGCTGTAAATGCACGTAAGGCATGCTGTACTTTCAAACCTAATTGGCTTAGTACGACATTGGGTATGTCAATAGGATTTTGTGTGATAAAAAATATACCTACTCCCTTGGATCGGATTAATTTAATTACAGTTTCAATTTGATCCATTAATGCATCCGAAGCCTGATTAAAAATCAAATGTGCTTCGTCGATAAACAGACATAATTTTGGTTTGTCGGGATCGCCAACTTCAGGAAATGTCTTGTAGATTTCGGCAAGTAATTCCAACATGAAGGTCGAGAATAACTTGGGTTTGCTTTGAATATCTGTCAGGCGCAATATCGAAATAATGCCACGGCCGTCATGTGTGGTGCGACACAGATCATCGACATCAAATGAAGGTTCACCAAAAAATCTTTCTGCACCTTGCTGCTCTAATTCAACCACGCGCCGTATAATGGCTCCAACCGATGAGGAAGATATGCGTCCATACTCTGCCTCAATTTCTTTTTTTCCTTCCTGCGATAAATAGGTCAGGGTTCGTCTAAAATCTTTTAAGTCTAATAATGGCAGTCTTTTGTCATCGCAATATTTGAACATGACCGTAACAATTCCTTCTTGAATGTCATTTAGTCCCAACATTTTCGAAAACAAAACCGGGCCAAATTCCGTCACTGTTGCACGCAGTCGTACGCCCTTTTCTTTTGATAAAGTCATAAATTCTACCGGACTGCCTTCCGGTATCCAGGGAAATCCCAATTTGTCATGCCGTTCATCAATTTTTGGATGCGGATTACCCGGTGCGGCTACACCACTAAGGTCCCCTTTCACATCCATAACCAGTGACGGTACACCCACACTGGACAATTGTTCGGCAATAATTTGCAAGGTCTTCGTCTTACCCGTCCCGGTAGCACCAGCAATCAAGCCATGGCGATTCAATGTTTTTAATGGAATGCGAACCTGCAATCCGGGTTCCATTTCATCGTCAAGCACAGGTCCACCAAGCATGATGGATTGACCTTTGAAGGTATAACCTGCTTTTACCAGGTCTTTGAATGGTTCATTCGTTATGGCCATCGTTCAATCTTTTATTTTCTTCAATTCGTTCAGTATATAAATCCTTTGGGTATAACCAACGCAGTCTCTGGTGATTCCTTTCAATATAGGTCTCGCTTTCGTGGTCCAGCAAATCTCCAAAAAAATTAATATTAGTCAATTTTTCTACCTCATCAATCGACCGTGTAAATTCAAAAAATGGAAGTTCTGATTGTTGCTTCGGTATCAATACGGCCTGGCCATGAGAATTTTCGTCAATGCACAGGTTGATTGTATATATTTCTTCAGTATCAGGTACCTGGCCATAGATCACATATAATGTATCGCAATCACGCTCCCAATTTCGTGCATGACGAATATAGTCATTCCACAGGGGCAATTGTGTGGTAGCAATAGTAAGTGCATGCGATCTGCCCATATTCTCATGGGAAAAGATCACCGTGTCATCGAGCCTGAGCGCGGAAATATCACTCGCGATCCATCTAGGGATTGAATCTCCGGAAGGGACGCCATACAGGCCTTTATCATAAATTTGAATGTCAATTTTATCGAATACCAATTGTTGATCACCATTTGTCATCCATTTAAAGGCCTTTGAGGATTCAAGATCCATTGTAAAAACCCAAATTAATAGCATGCCAATAAACAGCAGGCCCAGGATAAGCAGAGAATTTCCTCGTTTAGATCGTCGCCGATGAATGGAATGTCGTTGAAAGCGTGCCAAGAACTTAAAGGTATTGTGAAACGCTAAAATAAACAATAGGGATGCTTAACTTGGCTTTTGTATGAAAGGATGTTTGTGGTTACTGTTTTTTTTATCGCTCCCTGTTTGGTCATGGTCGCAGAATATACAACCGGCCAGAGTTTTGAGCCAAGCGTACAGCACATATGCGGATCAGGGACTCGATGGCCTGTTTAGTAACCAGGCGGGACTCCATACGATAGATCGGACATCGATCGCCGCATCAGCTCTTCAACGCTACTTTAGCGAAGGGCTACTTGAATTGCATTTAGGGGCAGCTTTTTCTCTTGGGGAATACACCGGCGGAGGTCTTTATCTGCGTCGGTTTGGTGACGATATTTTTTCAGAACAGACGGCCGGGTTAGCTGTCGGACGTCAACTATTTGAACATTTTGCGCTTGGCATTGCCTTAGAAGTGTATCAATTGAATATTGAAAATTACGGAAATGAGATCCAATTTAATTCTCAAATTGGTTTTCAAGCCGACATATCAAAAGTTGTAAGAATTTCAAGTCATTTGTTTTTGCCCCTACAGCAAGAAGATGTACTGACGTATTCAAACCAGGCGGTAATCAATCTTGATGTCGCCGTCCAGGCCGAGAATCACATTGTCATTAAAGGAGGTCTCAGAAAAGTAACCGATCATGATTTTGGTATTAAAGCTGCCTTGATTTATAATCCAGTTGATAAAGTCGAGATAAATGCCGGTGTCTTGACTTCTCCAACTCATTATACATTTGGTATCGGATTAGAAATCTTTGATGATGTTCAAATCATGGCGACCGGATTTTATCAGCCGGACCTGGGATGGAGTTCAGGATTAAATCTGCGCTATGCCCCAAAAAAATAAGACCATCATTTGTGTCCCTACAGAGGAAGAAAAGAATGGAATTCTATCTTTCTTAGATCAGGATTTTCAGCCGGATATTCATGTTACGGGCCTGGGGACCTGGATGACCGCCTATCATATCCTGGAGATTATACATCGTGAATCTGTAGGTAAAATTGTTCATCTTGGGGTTGCCGGTGCTTACAGGCGTGATATCCAATTGGGGCAAGTGGTAGAAGTTGTAGAAGAAAGCCTCATTGATGCCGGTGCAGAAACTGACCAAGAGGACTTCGTGCGTTTTCATAAAATTGTTCCATCTATTACAGGCCAGCAAATGCCATGGAGTCAACAGGTTCTGATAAACCCGGCACCGACCAAGGACGACGACATCAAAACAGTCACTGGGTTGACCGTTCCCTTTACAAGTGGTTCAATAAAAACGATTCACCGACGACTGGCTTGTCAAAAAGATATAGAAAATATGGAGGGTGTTGGATTGTTTTATGCTTGTCTTATGCAAGGCGTTGCCTTTAGTTCTATTCGGGCAATATCAAATTATGTAGAACCGCGAAATAAAGATGATTGGAAATTAGAACTAGCCTTTAAAAATCTGGCGCAGTTTCTTTCCAATCATCGCGTTGAATTTCTTTAGACGATTAATGTAGTTTAATTATTTTTCTATTTCTGTGTCAGAATATCGATCCCAGGTATATTTTAAGTTGACAAAATAATTATAATTTGAAATACCACCTTTTACCCCCTGGCTTTTTAGGAACGAATCATATACTTTGTTTCGAATATTCGGAAAATAGTCTTCGTATAAGTCGTGATGGGCATAGATATTTTTACGATCGAGTTTTACTTCTTCACTCATTTTGTCATAGAATGTAGTCAGGCCTTCTTTGCCAACAGTCTTCAGTACATCCCGTAAGAGATATCCAAGGTAACTTAACTGGGCGCTGTATTGATGAAGTTTATTATCACTATCACGGCAAGCCAGGTAGGCCACAAAATTGCAGTCACCTTCGGATGTCAGACCATGAGCATGTGCCAATTCATGAGTAATGGTCACCGGTTTCTTAATCAAGTGAACGCCTTTATCGATATTACTTTCCCCTGTAAAGGGCCAATAAATGCCTGTTGTCGACCAATGTAACAGGAATCCATCCGGTTCCAAAAAACAAACGGTTGGTGTAATTTGTAAATCGTAGCCAAAATTTGGAAGAACAAGCTCAAGTTCCGAGTTGATTAGCGTAAGATCAAAATCCGTGGAGAGTATATGATCAAACTCAAGTTCATTCAGATAATGTAATTCAGGTTGATCCCTGATTTCATTTACCAATTGAATCACTTGATCCGTTTCGCTAAACAACCAACTGGTATCGGGCAGGCTTCTTTGGATACCCATACGTTCCAGGATATCGGGCCTGCCATAATTAAATCCCCAAAACAGGTAAAACCAGATCACAAGAATAAATGCCAGTCCTAACAAGAATTTTCCAGATCGGATTAATCGGGTCTTCAGGGGCACCCGTCTTTTTCCGAATATAAAGATCTGAATGATGAGCACCGCAGCAACAAGGGTCAGGACAATGAAGATCCCCGGCCAAGGCAGGTGAAGGTGGTCCAGTATGTTTCGTAAGATTGGATAGATGTTTCCGTAGATCTGCTCTGCCAATTGGGGTGAGAAACTAAAAAGGATTTGAACAAGCAATGTGCAGGCTGCGGCAATGCCAAGCCAACTGATCAACCCCCATTTTTTGATTTCTGCCATCATCTTAAGAAAAAATTAACCGCATCATTTGTATCCTGTGAAACTCTTTTACCTTTGTCGCGTTTATGAAAATGAACGAAATTTAATCACTTAAAGACTATATAATGGCTTTTGAATTCACAGATAGCAACTTTCAGGACGAAGTACTCGACAATGCGGGACTTTCTGTCATCGATTTTTGGGCAGAATGGTGCGGCCCTTGTCGGGCTATCACACCCATCATTGAAGACTTGGCTACTGAATATGACGGAACGGTCAAGGTAGGTAAGCTCAATGTTGATCACAACCAGGAGGTATCCTTGAAATATGGTGTCCGCTCCATTCCTACTATCCTTTTTATTAAAGGAGGAGAAGTCGTAGACAAACATGTTGGAACGGCCAGCAGAGATTTCCTGAAACAAAAAATTGAATCCTTGCAGTAACATAGCAGGAGCAAAACTTAAAGTCCCGATCTATTTAAGACCGGGACTTTTTTGTAGATGGCTATGCCAGAATCAAGATATGTCAACTAAAAGAATCCTTACTTTAGCTACATAATTCTCTTGACTTCTAGCGTTATCTTTCAAAGAAGATTGGAAAAGGAAAGATGTCAACAAAGCAATAATATGAGCTATTTTAACAAAGTCGAACTGAAATCCGTTGAGAACCTCGACCTACTTGCAAGGCAGGTCGTCGAAGGCTTCATTATTGGGCTTCACAAAAGCCCCTATCACGGGTTTTCAGTTGAGTTTGCTGAGCATCGTCATTATAATCCGGGTGAGTCCACTAAGAATATAGACTGGAAAGTGTATGGAAGGACAGATAAGCTTTACACGAAGAAATACGAAGAAGAAACGAATTTACGCTGTCAAATTGTGATTGATACGTCCTCTTCCATGTTTTACCCGCAGTACGAAATTTCTGATCAGACATCTATTAATAAGTTTCAATTCTCTTCTTTGGCTGCAGCGGCGTTAATGAACTTGTTGAGAAGACAGCGGGATGCTTTTGGACTGAGTCTATTCAATGATCAAATTTTGCAACACGTACGTCCAAAAAGCAGTACCACTCAATATAAGCTTCTACTCTCCTATTTGGATCAGTTCATCAATGAAATCCCCAAACAAAAGTCTACTTCAGCTGCAAGCGCTTTACATGAAATTGCTGATCGTATTCATAAGCGGTCAATGGTTATAATTTTCAGCGATTTACACGATTCGAATCAAAATCTTTCTGAATTGTTTTCTGCTATGCAACATTTGAAATTCAATAAGCACGAGGTGGTACTCTTTCATGTTCTGGACAAAAAAAGTGAACTGGAATTTGAATTTGAAAACCGGCCGTATGAATTTATTGACCTGGAATCTAATAAACGTCTCAAATTACAGCCCAATCAGGTAAAGGAGAAATATCAACATTTGGTTGGAGATTTTATCGAGGCAATCCAGGTGAAATGTTTGCAATTTAAAATTGACTATAATTTTTCAGATATAGCCGATGGATTTAATCCCATTTTGCGCTCATTTTTAGTCAAACGATCAAAAATGTCTACTTAAAAAATAATTGGACTTATGTCAACTAATCTTTTACTCTCAGATGTACATACGGAACCGTCAAACGACATTGATGAAAAGGAAATCCGTCAGGAAACCAAACGCCTTGCCAAGGAAGTAGCTGATTTACAAGAGCGCTTGTTTGCCAATGGGAAACAGAGTCTTTTGGTTGTCCTGCAGGGCATGGATACAAGTGGAAAGGATGGCACCACCCGGGAGGTATTTAAATATTGCAGCCCCAATGGCGTCCACGCATTTTCATTTAAGAAACCTACTGATCTGGAGTTTGCTCACGATTTTTTGTGGCGCGTCCATAAAGTAACACCACCTAAAGGCAAAATTCATGTATTCAATCGATCACACTACGAAGACATATTAATTCAACGTGTGCACAATTGGATTAATGATGAAAAACGAGATAAACGAATGAATGCGATCAATGCATTTGAAGAATTACTACAATTTGATTCAAATACCATCGTGCTCAAATTCTACCTTCATATTTCCAAAGAAAAGCAAAAGGAGAAATTGAAGGAACGCATGGTCGAACGGCGTAAATTTTGGAAATACAATAAAGCCGACTGGGATGAGCGCGAATATTGGGATGATTATCAAAAAGCCTACGAATATGTATTGGAAAATAGCAAAATCCCATGGAATATCGTTCCTGCCGACAAACGATGGTACAGAAACTATGTGGTAGCCGACAAAGTTTATAAAACGTTGAAAGACTTGAATCTCACCTATCCTGATTTAAAAACCGATTGATGAAATATGGCAGCTCGTATTGACAAATGGCTTTGGGCAGTACGCATTTTCAAATCGCGGACAATTTCCGGTGATTCGTGTAAGTCAGGTAAAGTAAGAATCAACGACAAACGCGCTAAACCGGCTTCGGAAGTAAAAATCAACGACCACATCCAGGTTAAGAAGAACGGTTTTCAACTGCAATTTAAAGTGCTCGATGTCATTCAAAAACGTGTTGGTGCGCCTATTGCCGTGACATGTTATAATGACATTACTCCGGAAGAAGAACTGCGTAAATACGAGAACTGGTTCGTTGGTAAGGCCAGACCGGAAATTCGTGAAAAAGGTGAAGGCCGTCCAACTAAAAAGCAGCGAAGAGAGCTTGATGGATTTAAAGACGACTATTTGAGTAGCAATTAAGCGTTCAAATAAGACTTACTTTCCTGCCAATATATACCGCTTGCCCACGCTTTGTTTTATAAGCCCTTTTAATTCTAATTGCAGCAAGAACGAAGACAATAAAGCTGTGGATATCCCGGATTGAGTAGACAACAAATCAACGTGTATATCCGGAGACTCTTTTATAATATTGACAATCGATTGTTCGTCATCAGATAACTCGAGAAACAGAGAAGATTGAATGGCTTTTTCGGATCGTTTGGTATCCCAATTCATCGATTTTAATATATCGGCACCATCCGTCACCAATTGCGCCATATTGGCTTTAATTAATTTATTGCAACCTTCGGAAGATACATCAATCGACCGACCGGGTAATGCAAATAATTCCCGGTGGTTGTGGAATGCAAAATTCGCCGTAATCATAGACCCACCCGTGGCACGAGATTCAATGACTAACGTCGCATCGGTCATATAAGCAACTGTTTTATTCCGCATCGGAAAATGCTCCCTGTCGGGGCTTGCATCACAAGGAAATTGACTGATTAATCCTCCGTTTGACTTGAGCATTTTATCAGCCAGGGCCCTATGTTGTTTTGGATAAATATCGGGAAGGCCATTCCCCAGGATACCGATGGTAGCGAGCCCATTAGATAAACTTGCCCTGTGACTCTCGGCATCTATCCCATAAGCTAAACCACTCACAATGGTGACGCCTGAATCCCGCATATCCCGGATGATTTGTTGGCATTTCATTCTGCCATATTCAGTGGGTTTTCGTGTACCGACGACGGCCAGCATCCGATCTTTATTAAAATCGGTTTTACCAATAGAATATAAGATGAGTGGGCTGTCTTGATGTGATTTCAACCGGTATGAGTAATCCTTGTCGAGATAAAAGTACGTTTCTAATTTATATTTTTCTATTTGGTGAAGTTCAACCTCTGCATCTCGTAAAGCATCATCACGTCCGGACAAGGATGAACGGTGCTTACCAATACCCGGTATTTTTAACAACTCGTTCTTGCTCATCCGAAATATGGGCTCTACCCCACCACAGTAACTTACCAGATTCCGTGCTGTGATCGGACCGATATCTTTCAATAAATTCAGTGCAATTTCGTAGAGTCCGGCGCTCATTATATATTATTTAATTTGAGACCGAAACTGGCTGGCTTTATTTGTTTCTCCTAAATTATCATACGAAATGGCAAGGGCATTTAGAATTTTTGAATTCGTAGGATCAATCTGATAAGCATAGTCCAAAAATTTGACCGCCCACCGATGGTCCCCCCTATTTTGGCCAAACTCGACAAAGCCAAGTTCATAATAATAATTAACTAAGGAAGGATACAAATCGCGCCGATTTTTAAGATACTCCATATAATCGTGTACATACCGGGTACCGGGCCTGACAAGCAAGACTTCAGTAAATACCTTAAATAATTGTGGTAGATCATTGTCTAATTGAAAAATCCGTGCAGCAACACCGGCTTTCATTTTGAGCCCATTGCCATAAATTGGATGAATATCCAACGATTTATGAATAAAGGTTCGGCTTTCCAGCAGCTTCTTTTTCTTTTCTTCGATATCGGTCTCAGCTTCTGCTTCATTGAACAGTGCCGTACCCATAAACAAATTGGAGCGGGCACTATTGGGATATGCTTTCACCGCTGAGGCGTTTAAGTCGATGGAATTACTCCAGACCGGAATTCGCTTCAAGGTCAGGAAAGAGAATATGATGACCATTGCCGCCATCAATCCTATTCCTATTTTTCGCCATAGATCTTTATTTTTATTAATGCCTTCAATAAACAAGTATGGAACAAAAAAGACAAAGGCTATGGAAGGCATGTACAGAAATCGCTCATTCATTGTTGCCCCTACTGTGAATGGAATATTTGAGACAATGGAAAGTGTCGCTAAATAAATTACTATAAAATAGGCAAACGTATTTTTTTTCCAAATTTTACGTGCGGCATAAATCGATCCGGCAATATAGACGATGAGGGACAAAATACTAATGATATCCGTCCAATTTCGAGTCGCAATCGCATAGGGATAATAGTCATGGCTTAAGGGATTTGGCCAGACCAAAAGCTGAAGATATTTCGCAAGCGTGAAGAAGATTGTCGCGTATTTTTCTGAACCATTCATATCGATGAATGGGTTGTTTAGCAATTCAGTGATTTCAACACCGCTACTTAAAAAATATCCAATGACCAGGTAGCGCTGAAATAAATACAAAATACTTCCAACCCCCATGGCCACGAATAAACGAACCCATTCAGTCCGTTCAATTTTATTTATCCTGAACATGTAAATGGAAAATGGTATGACGGCCAAAAAGGTCAGGGAGTTTTCTTTGGATAACAAGGCCAGGTAAAACAGAATGCCTACCCAGACGTAATCCAAAACCTTTTTAGCCTTGAAAGCCACAATCAAAGTTAGGAGAGAAAGCAGCAGAGCCATGATTTCGTCCCTGCCTTTAATGTTTGCCACGACTTCGGTATGGATTGGATGCACCACAAATAATATTGCTGCCCAGAATCCAATTCTAAAGTACCAGGGTCGCTTTAATTCCTGGGGCCAAAACAACAGGCTGATATAATAAATCAAGGCACCAGTAGCGCCATACAAGAAGGCATTAATCACATGACTTAATCCCGGATTTATGCCAAAAAATTGATTCTCCACAGCGAAGGTGACCATCGAAAGGGGTCGATATCGAGCACCGGTAATTAGATTTTTTTGTTCTCCAAAATAACCGGACATGGCCTCTTCAGTAAATATCTTTTTGATACCGGCCAGACCTTCATTTACATAATTGTTTTTACTGACAAATACCAGGTCATCAAGAATATACCCAAAATTAAATGTCATAAAATATAGTAATACGGCAAATACCACGATGGCAGCCAATAATGCCGGTTGGCTCCAAAAAGGAGGAAAAACCTGGGGAGGTAAATTTTTCTTTTGAACCGGTTTTGTTTTTGCCCCTGAAGATTGCTTTCTCCCAGTCGACTTAGATTTACTATATTTTTTATTTGGTTTCTTAGCCATTCTTAGCTTTTTTTCTATACAGCGACCGGTTAAATACCTGGTACTCTAGCTTTTTTTGATTTGCAATAAAGGAAAAATTAAAGTGTCATGGCCTGTACTACAAGGTTGGTCTGATTTTGGTCGTGTACTTTTTTGAAACCGGTTGCAGGTGAAGCACTTGATTTCCTTGAAATGACCTTCAAATCAACAAAAGGTAGTTTCGAGGCAATGTAATACCATGCACCCATGTTTTCGGGTTCTTCCTGAACCCAGCACACTTCCGCTTTTTTATAATTGGCCATCATCACGTCGAGGACATCTGTATCCATGGGGTACAATTGTTCTATACGCATAATGGCGATATCTTCTATCTTATGGTCGAGTCTGTACTTATGCAAGTCATAGTAGACCTTACCTGTACAAAGCAATAACCGTTTGACTTTCGATTTCTTCTCTTTTGAAATATCGTCATGGATAAATTCCATGAACCGGTTTTCAGGACCAAAATCTGTTGTGGACGAAACAGCCATTGGATGACGTAATAAGGATTTTGGTGACATGACAATTAATGGCTTCCTAAATGGTCGGTTCAATTGCCGTCGAAGCACATGGAATAAATTGGCAGGAGTAGTCATATTTACCACAGCCATATTGTATTCCGCACATTGTTGCAAAAATCGTTCAAGTCGCGCACTTGAATGTTCAGGCCCCTGCCCTTCATAGCCATGAGGCAAGAGCATGACCAGTCCTGTCATCCGCCTCCACTTGCTTTCTGCCGCCGTGATATATTGATCGATTATGGTCTGTGCTCCATTATAAAAATCACCAAATTGCGCTTCCCAAATCACAAGTGAATCCGGATTTGCCAACGTATAACCATATTCAAAACCCAGGACCGCAAATTCGGATAAAAGCGAATTGAATATTCTAAATTTTCCCTGATTAGGGGACAGATAATTCAATCGATTATATTCCTCATACGTATTTTTATCTCTGAATATAGCGTGCCGATGGGAGAAGGTACCGCGCTCTACATCCTGACCTGATAGCCGTACATCTTTTCCTTCGAGCAAAATGGACCCATACGCCATTAATTCAGCCGTCCCCCAATTTACCTCATCATTGGCGAGTTGTTTATGCATGCCCTTTAGCAACCGATTAACTTTCCCGAGTGGCTCAAATCCTTCCGGCAAACTGCCAATGTGATCGAGTAAACGCTTCACAGAATTTTCTTGAATTCCCGTTTCAGGTGAGATCGAAAAATCTTCAGCACTTGTTTTCTTTTTTAATTTTCTCCAAGCTAATTCCGGCTGCTGATATGTATAGGGTAATGTCTTTTGTTTAATTAAATCCAGGCGCGCTTGTAAATCATCCCAAAATTTCTTTTCCATACCCTCGGCCAATGCAGCTTCTACATCACCGCGTTCTACGAGTCGTTGAGAATAAATCGCCCTTGGATCAGGATGATTTTCAATGTGATCGTACATCTTGGGTTGTGTAAATTTTGGTTCATCGCCTTCATTATGACCATGGCGTCTATAACATACCATATCTATAAAAACGTCGCTATTAAATTTTTGACGGAACTCAACAGCCAACAACGTGGCCCAAACGACAGCTTCGGGATCATCTCCATTAATGTGAAACACCGGTGCTTGCACCATCGAAGCCACACCCGTACTATACGTCGAGGAACGCGCATCTTCAAAATCGGTCGTAAAACCGATTTGATTGTTGATGACAAAATGAATTGTACCACCGGTTTTATACCCGTCCAATCTACTCATTTGTACGGTTTCATAAACGACGCCTTGCCCTGCAAGTGCCGCATCACCATGAATGAGGATAGGGCAAATTTTGTCATAATCGCTATTAAATAATATATCAGCTTTGGCTCGAGAGAAACCCTGGACGACCGGGTTGACTGATTCCAGGTGAGATGGATTTGGCGCTAACTTGAGGTCAATTGTTTTTCCATTCATTTCAATTTGAGATGAAAATCCCAAGTGATATTTTACGTCACCATCACCAAAAGAAAGGTCAGGAATTTGTGTTCCCTCAAATTCAGAAAATATATTTTCATATGTTTTGCCCATAATATTTGCCAGGACATTTAATCGGCCACGGTGAGCCATGCCGATCACAAATTCCTGAACCCCCATGGCGGACCCTTGACTGAGGATGGCGTCGAGCGCTGCAATTGTAGTCTCTCCACCCTCCAACGAAAAGCGTTTTTGTCCGATGTATTTCGTATGCAAAAAACGTTCGAAAATGACAGATCCATTTAATTTTTCGAGAATCCGTTTTTTCTGACTCAGGCTCAATCCATAGTCGTTTTCAAGGCTGCGGCTTTCGATTTTATTCCGAAGCCAATTTCGATGCTCACGATTTTCGATGTAGGTATATTCAAAGCCGATATTGGAAGAATATATTTTTTGAAGCCGCTCAACAATTTCGCGAAGTGTTGCATTTTTTAGGCCCAATTCTTCACCCACTGCAAATCTTGTCTCTAAATCGGATTCATCTAAATCGAAATCATGAAGATCCAGGTAGGGTTTGCGATCAAGACGAGACCGAATCGGATTGGTGGTCGAAAGCAAGTGACCTCTCCCCCTGAATCCATGGATAATTGATAGTACCGCTGTTTCTTTGATAAAGTTTATATCATGTTCGATTGCGGCTGTTTCACCATTTCTCCCGCTACCATATTCAAATCCATCAAAAAATAGGCGCCAACCCTCTTCCACATTGTTGGGATCAGCCAGATATTGTTGGTATAGGTTGTCAATATATGTTGGATGTGCATTCGTTATGTGCGAATAATCTTTCATTCCTATATCTTCTTAGTTTTATATCGTCACGATTGTGAAGGACAAAGATACTTCGTGTTCGGCTATTGGTAAACCCTAATAATTTCAATTGAAATACACTTGTAATCACCAATTTGAGTCATTTTCATCATCACGCAGGTGTAAAACGCGATCGACATTCCACCATGTTGCCTACGGCATATGTTAAGCGTTGTGTACTTCAATCCGATACTTTTAGGACATTATAACTTATCCCAACTAAAATGTGCAGGTATAAGAAATATCCTTATATTTGCGGCCTTGTTTTAAAATATACATACAAATGGCTCAGCATCAGTCAGCAAAGAAAAGAATCCGACAAGACGCCAAAAAACGTCTTAAGAACAGATACTACAAGAAGTCTACACGTACGGCTATTAAGAACCTGCGTGATATGACCGATCAAAAAGAGGCTCAGAAGTTTTTACCGGGTGTGATCAGTATGATCGACAGACTTGCCAAACGCAATAGCTGGCACGGTAACAAAGCAGCTAACATGAAATCGAATTTGACGAAATTCGTTACTTCGCTTTCGTAGGCTTCTTTACGACTAAGAATATATTAAAGCACTTGCTGTAAAGGCAAGTGCTTTTCTTTTTTTAACTACTTGCTAGTCAGCGATTAAACGTTATGTTTCTCAACAAGAAGATCAAGTGGGTTTTTTGTAATTCTAACCTCGATATCAAACGCTGATTTGATTTCTGCCTTGAGCGTCGGATGAAAAGCATTCGCAACCGATCCAAACAGATGAACCAGATGCACATCAGGATGCGCTTCAATTTCCGGTTTCAATCTATTGGTCATGAAACTCCTCAATGAAGTATTGACTAATTCACACACGAGCGGTTGGTCATAGTATTTATGCGCGATCGGTGCAAATTGTGAAAGAAAAGGCCGAAGCGCGTTGTTTGTATAGACTTCATCCAGAATGTGTCGGATATCCAGATTAAAATGTTCAGACATAAAATCTGAAACCATATTGGGTAATTGATGGTAAATATGCGCCTTGAGTAAAGCCCGGCCAATATCGACACCACTTCCTTCATCGCCAAGCAAATAACCTAATGATGGCGTGATCCGTGACAATGATGCTCCGTCATAGTATCCTATATTGGACCCGGTTCCAAGAATACCAATAATGACAGGCTGTCCAGGATAGGCTGCATGCGCACATGCCAGTAAATCAGAAAACACGCTTATATTATCTTGATCACAGCCTGCAGCCAGACTAAGCGTCTGTTTCATCCTGTTCGTTTGTTCCTCCGTCGAGATCCCTGTCCCATAATATACAATCTCCTTCGCTGTGAGGTTATTTGTATTGAAGAGTGAGATTAGATTGTCCTGAAATCTTTGCCATTTGTGATGGTGTGGATTGAAGCCTTGAAGATTGTAGTACTTGACCTCATCACCAATGACGGCCAATTTTGCCGATGTCGCCCCACAGTCTATGATAATGCGTTCTGCCACTTGTGATTAGATCGATAAGATGTTAGCAAGTTTAAGATGATTAGGATTCAATCGCGGCTTTTCGGCGATACAATCATGAATTGGTGTAAGGATCAATTTATTACCTATAAGGCCGATCATTTTTCCGGATTCTCCATTCAATAATGCCTCAACGGCACCCACCCCGAGCTCACCGGCTAAAAGGCGATCAAAACATGTGGGATCGCCTCCTCGTTGCAAGTGACCGAGAACTGTGACCTTAGTTTCGTAGTCTTTATAGGCCTCTGATACTTTTTTAGCGATTTCTACTGCTCCGCCACTCTGATTTCCTTCGGCAACAATCACTATACTCGATTTCTTTTCATTTTGATATCCTCTTCGAAGTGTGGCCACCAATTCCTCCACCGATATGTTATTTTCCGGCAGCATGGCACAGATAGCACCTGAAGCAATAGCGGCTCGAAGTGCAATGAATCCCGCATCACGCCCCATGACTTCGACAAAAAACAAGCGATCATGGCTACTGGCAGTATCCCTGATCTTATCAATGCATTGCGTTGCTACATTTGTAGCTGTATCAAATCCGATCGTAAAATCGGTATTTGCGAGATCATTGTCAATTGTAGCGGGTATTCCTATCACCTTGATCTCATGTTCGCTTGATAATAGATCTGCGCCGGTCATTGTACCGTCACCTCCAATAATGACCAATCCATTTATCCCATGTTTTTGTAGATTTTCAAAAGCGCGCTTACGCCCTGACTTTGTTCTGAATTCAGGACAGCGACTTGATTTCAACATGGTACCTCCACTGCCGAGAATGCGGGATACAGACCGCACATTAAACTCTTCGATCTGATCAGTGATCAAGCCCTCATATCCACTGTATACGCCGTAGACGCCCAGGTTGTAATAGGATGCAGCCCGCACAACTGCGCGAATGGCGGCATTCATTCCGGGGGCGTCTCCACCCGAAGTCAGTACGGCAATTTTTTTCACTTTCATAAGGACAAATATACTTAGTGTATTTGTTACACTAAATTTCGTAATTTTACGTAAATTTAATCGAATTTAAACATTCATTCACTTGCCTACCGACTTACAAATAAGCAACATCAACTCTTATAAAGAAGAGATCAAAGAGCTTTTTAAGGCAGCAATTTCTGTCGACTGTGTCATCTTCGGCTATGATAACCAGGCACTCAAAATCCTGACTATTCATTCAGAGCTGGAGGCTTATAAAGGACTATACTCCCTTGTCGGGGATTTGGTGCATCCTGATGAGACATTAGAGAATGCAGCAGAGCGAATTCTTGAGTACAGAACGGGCCTGCGAAACGTTCACCTAGAACAGATCAAGTCCTTTGGTAATCCAAATCGGCATCCGGTTGGACGCGTTATCACAACGGCTTTTTTCTCCTTGATCAATATTGATGAATACAACATCGATATTCATAAAGGCCTTCATCCGGAATGGATCGATATCAAATCGATTGATAAAATGGCATTCGATCATAAAGAAATATTAAGTGAGAGTCTCAAAAATGTGAGACGCCACTTTTTTTCAGATGCTCTTTACGCCAATTTATTGCGCGAAAAATTCACCTTATCAGAGTTACAAGAATTGTCAGAAGCCGTATTAGACAAGAAATTCGACAAGCGAAATTTCAGAAAAAAGATGTTGAATTCCAATTATTTAATTGAGACCGATGAACGACAATTAAATGTCAATCATAGGCCGGCCAGATTGTACATGGTGAATCAAAAGAAAAATATTGATTCCAAAACGAAGCATTAAAAACATCAATTATAATTATTCAATTAACCAGGTAAATATGAAACGACTTTACATGTTCCTCCTGTTTTTTGCGATGAGTTACGTTGCTCTTGAGGCACAAACACTTCGCGGAACAGTGACGGACGATCAGGGTGAAGCGCTGATCTCGGCTACGGTCGTGATCGAAGGAACAACAATTGGTACCGTCACAGACTTTGACGGAAACTATGCATTGGACCTCGATCCCGGCACTCACACAATCGTCGTATCCTACGTTGGATACACGACCCAAACACAAATAGTAAATGTCCAACAAGGACGCGATGAACAACTAAATTTCGAATTAGGCGAAGATTCTGAACTTCTCGATGAAGTTGTAGTCATCGGTTATGGTGAAATTCGAAAAGGAGATGCCACAGGATCGCTAAAGGCGGTTGATGAAGGTGATTTCAATCGTGGAGCCATCATCTCACCTGACAAATTGATTTCCGGAAAAATTGCCGGTGTCAATATTACCAGTAATAATGGTGAGCCGGGTGCAAGAACAAAAATCCGTATTCGGGGAGGAACTTCGATCACAGCAAGTAACGAACCGCTCTACGTAATCGATGGTGTTCCAATGGAAGGAAAAGATCACAGTCCTGACGGACGCGATGGAAGGAATCCATTGAACTTTTTGAATCCAAACGACATCGAGACCTTTACGGTACTCAAAGATGCGTCGGCAACGGCCATTTACGGTTCGAGAGGTGCTAATGGTGTTGTATTGATCACAACTAAAAGAGGCGAAGCCGGAGATCGTGTGCGCATTCAATATGACGGTTATTTGAGTACTTCGACTGTCGCAGAGTCGGATATAAAGAAACTCAATGCTGATCAATTTAGGAGTGTCGTGACGGCCAAAAGACCCCAATATCTTGGATTGATGGGGAATTCAAATACAGATTGGTTTGAAGAGTTGGTCCGGGATGGATTTGGTCAGAATCACTCATTGAGTTTGACCGGCGGTGCGGAAAAAATAGGATACCGTATGTCTTTCGGATACCAGGAAATAGAAGGAATATTGGAAGGATCCGCTGTTGAAAAAAACACAATAGGATTGAGTTTGAATGCTAAGGCGCTCAACGATAATTTGGACATTGCCGTCAGCGTCAAGGGTGCATTTACAAGAGATGAGTTTGATCCCGGTGCAATCGGTGATGCATATTCATTTGATCCTACCCATCCGGTTTTCGATGCTGCGAACACCAATTTTGGCGGATACTTTGAATACGGCTTAGCGAATACACCACGTAATCCTGTTTCAGCAACAAATCAGAAATTGGATGTGGGGACACGCTACCGTGGATTTGGGAATATTGAGTTGAAATACAAACTCGATGCATTTGTTCCCGGGTTGACCGCAAAAGTAAACCTGGGAGCTGACCTGGGTCTTGGTGATCGTGAAAAATACGTACCTACAACATTCGACCGGGCTCCTTATACATCATTGGATGGACGGTCTTTTGTAGAAGATTTTAGCCAGACAAGTACATTATTTGAATCATATCTCGATTATCGTACCAATCTAAATAATGTTCATGATATCACAGGTTTGGTTGGTTATTCATGGCAAAGTTCGGATGAGCGCTATGCAAATAGTGTTGGAGAAGGATTTCCAAATGACATTTTTGAAATCTTTGGACTAGCCCAGGCGGAAAAAGTACAGAGTGATTTGACAGCTTTGGAAAATCGATTAATTTCTGTTTTCGGACGAGTTAATTACAGCTATAAAAACAAATACCTGGTCACAGCGACAGTCAGACGCGATGGTTCGACTCGATTTGGCCCGGACAGTAGATGGGGAACATTTCCTTCATTTGCTGTAGGCTGGCGAGTTCTTGAAGAAGATTTTGCCGCAGGATTGAGCGATGTATTCTCTAATCTTAAAGTTCGCTTTGGATGGGGAATCGTAGGAAATGAGGAAATTGGAGACTATAAATATTTACCTCTATATACAGGAAGTACCAGTGACGCCAATTATTTCTTTGGAGACAATGAAATCACGACTTTCCGTCCCGACGCTTATGATCCCGCACTCAAGTGGGAAGAAACGCAATCGATTAATGCCGGTATCGATTTTGGTTTTTGGAATGGGCGATTAAATGGTACAATAGAATTCTACAATAAGAAGACCTCAGATTTACTCTTTGAGGTTAGTGTTCCGGCCGGTACGAATTTATCAGATCGCGTATTAACGAATATTGGTGATGTTGAAAATACCGGTGTGGAATTGACATTGAATACATTCCCCATCGCCAAAGAAAATATTCGTTGGGATCTTGGATTCAATATTGCTTATAATGTAAATGAAATAACCGCCATTCCGCAGGTAAGCGAAGTAGGTCTTTTGACTGGAGATATTGATGGTGGTGTCGGATCTAAAGTTCAGGTTCACCAGGTTGGACAAAGTGTCAATTCGTTTTACCTGTATGAACATAAGTTGGATGCAAATGGCAACCCGGTTTCAGATTTTGATGGTGAATCAAGACCGCTTACCGACATGTATGTCGACCAGGATGGTGATGGAATCATCAATGAAAGAGATTTGGTGGTCAACAATAACGCACAGCCTGATCTCATCATGGGATTAACGACATCATTGGCCGTGGGCGATTTTGATCTTGGACTTACGTTTAGAAGCCTCGTTGGAAATTATGTGTATAACAACAAATCCTCAAATCGTGGATATTATGATAAAATATCTACAACGGGAAATGCTGCTGAGAATATTCATACAAGTGCCCTCGTAAATAATTTCAAGGGACCTCAATATTTCTCAGATGTTTATTTAGAGGATGGATCTTTTGTTAAACTAGACAATGCCACAATTGGATATAACATCGATAAATTATTCAATACAGGTGGAAATGCAAGAATATATGTAACCGGGCAAAACCTTCTTACACTCACTGATTATTCCGGTGAAGATCCTGAAGTGGATATAGGAATTGACAGACCAAGTCAAAACGCTTATCCGAAAGCCCGAACATTTATTTTTGGTCTGAGTTTAGGATTCTAACAATAAAAAATTACTATCATGAAATATAAAATATTTATTTATCTAATTCTTGTCGCTGTCGGCGTATCCTGTACCGATCTCGATGTTTTTCCGGAAGACAAAACCATCTCGGAAGTCTTATTAACGGAAACAGATAATTATACAGGATTTATGGCGCGGCTTTATGCCGGGTTGGCCGTGACCGGTCAGGATGGTCCAGCCGGTGATGCCGATATTAAAGGTCTGGATGAAGGTTTCTCAAATTACTTTCGTCAGTACTGGCAGTTCCAGGAAATTACAACAGACGAGGCCGTGATTGGATGGGGAGATGATGGGTTACCGGATCTTCACGAACATAGCTGGGGTTCATCAAATCAATTTGCACGAGCCATTTATTTCCGGATATTCTTCCAGGTTTCCATAACCAATGAGTTTTTGCGGGAAAGTACATCTGACTTGTTAACATCAAGAGGAATACCCGAGGCAGATTTTGATCTAATTAATCAATATCGTGCTGAAGCGCGATTTTTGCGTGCGTTGAGTTATTGGCATGGGTTGGACCTGTTTGCCAATATCCCATTTTATACGGAAGAAGCAGCTTTTGGTGCATCTCCCCCACCACAAGCTACTGCCCAGGAAATATTCGATTTCGTCGAAAGCGAGTTAACAGCCATCGAATCAAGCATGGGTGATCCTGGCTCTGTTCCCTATGGTCGTGCAGACAAAGCCGCGCTATGGACATTGCAGGCGAAATTGTATCTGAATGCGATAACATACGTCGGTCAGAATCGGTATTCGGATTGTGTCGCAGCATGTAATAAAATAATTAGTTCAGGAACTTATTCACTCCATCCAAATTATCGCGATTTATTTAAGGCTGATAATCATAGTTCACCTGAGATAATTTTCCCGATCCGTTTTGACGGTCTTAGTACACAAACCTGGGGCGGCATGACATATTTGGTTCATGCACCGGTAGGTGGCATGATGCAAGACGACTTATTTGACGATTCAGGAGAACCTTATCCGGAAGGTGAAATTGAAGCGGCTACCTTGTACGGAATAGGTGGTGGCTGGGGAGGTCTTCGAACGACCAGTGCATTGGTTGATCGATTCCCTGATGTGACCGGTGAGATCGATTCTCGAGCAATTTTCTACACCAACGGACAATCAAAAGAAATCAACGACATCTCAAATTTCAATGATGGCTATGCTGTTCCAAAATATGTCAACGTGACATCCGATGGTCAGATTGGTTCTGATTTGACACACATTGACACGGACTTTCCTTTGTTCCGTCTTGCTGATGTTTATTTAATGTATGCAGAAGCTGTGTTGCGTGGTGGATCCGGTGGTGATTTGAACACAGCTTTAGGATATGTCAATGAACTTCGCGAGCGAGCCTATGGAAACGCGCTTGGCAATATTGCCCTTTCTAATCTGACTGAAGGATTTATTCTTGAAGAACGGTCCCGGGAATTGTATTGGGAAGGACATCGTCGTACCGATTTAATCCGCTACGGTCAATTTGCAGAAAATGGCGTATGGCCATGGAAAGGTGGAGTAAAAGAAGGTGTAACGACCGATGCAAAATATAATTTATTGCCTATCCCTGCAGAAGAGATTTTGGGAAATCCGAATTTGCAACAAAATCCGGGCTATTAATTTTTTAAATATTAATCACAATGAAAAATTTTAAATATTTATTATTATTTTTTATGGCCATCTTATT
The DNA here is from genome assembly GCA_965249735.1 of Saprospiraceae bacterium. Lineage (GTDB taxonomy): Bacteria > Bacteroidota > Bacteroidia > Chitinophagales > Saprospiraceae > JANQSS01. Next base: position 101,582 of record CBDFMS010000026.1, read on the forward strand.
TACCTGGTCGTGTAATGATGACGACCTGGATTTGGATGCCCTTACAGATTTTCCTCCGGGAATAATCAGTGTAACACCTCCCGGCCTGGTTAAAGCAGGTACTGATTTTGACATCATCGCGGTATTTGTCGATGGTGTAAATTCTCCTCTTGCTTCTGGCTCTTTAACTTTATTGGATTCTACAGGAACCGAAGTAGGAAGTGTTGCTTCAGCGCTTAGCGGTCAAGAGGATAGTCTTGTTTTGGCCGGTTCTGTTATTGGTGCCTCTACCCTACCACTCGGTAATTATACCTTGCAAATAAGTGCAACAGATACCAAAGGTCAATCGGTTGCTGAATCTCGTTTACTGGTTGTTTCAACACAACTGTTCAATTCAAATCATGATGAGATGTTTATCGCGGGTGCATTTAACGGCTGGGGAGCTGATCCAATGACGCTCGTGGATCACAATACCTGGGAAATTACTGCGGACGTGTTGGGTGACGCATGGAAAATTAAAAACTGTGTAGACTGGTGTGATGAAGATTGGGGAGATGGTGATTGTAATGGACAAATGGAGAGTAACATGGATCCGGGTGGAAACGGGAATACAGAATGTGGATTCAGTGGTCTTTCGGTGATTCGATTCAACGATGCAACCAAAGTCTATTCAGTGACTTCTGCTTTGACATTTGAATCCAACGTCGAGACTCTTTACTTACAAGGAACCTTCAACAATTTCCAGGGAGGTGACCATGAATTTAATCTGGTTGATGACAATACATGGCGTATCGAGGAAGTGCTGATTGATTCCGATGATCAAATTCGCTTTGCAGAATTACCCGATGGAATGGCCCGTGAATGGGGCGATAATGACAACGATGGTATAGCAGAAGAATTTGGTGCTGCTATTCGTGTTGGTAGTACGTTGGAAGGCAAGGACCGATTGGCATTTTATAATTTGGAATTCAATGACCAGACACTTGCCTATAAAGTTGAATTTAATTTCTTTCCATCTGTTGGTATTATAGGAAGTGCGACACCGGGTGGTTGGGATAGTGATACGGATATGGAAGACAATGGTGACGGCACCTATTTTTTAGGAATTGATTTAATTGTTGGAGAAGTGAAATTCCGTGAAAATGACTCATGGGATGTTAACTGGGGCGGGAATACGTTCCCAACCGGAGATGCAGTACCCAATTCTTCAGATAATATTCCAATTGATACAGCCGGATATTATGAAATTACGTTAGATCGAAATAATTTGACATATAGCTTTGTGAGAGCACAGAAAATCCAGTCAGTAGCGCTGATTGGAGATGCTACGCCAAATGGTTGGGATGATCCTGATTTTGATATGCGTGATCTCGGAAATGGAGATTATGGCATCATCATCGGATTAGTTGATGGCACAGTAAAATTCCGTGCGAATGATGGTTGGGATATCAACTGGGGCGGAACAGACTTTCCAACGGGAACAGGTGTAAATAATGGCCCGGATAATATTCCGGTCACCGCCGGCATCTACGAGGTTAGATTCAACGTTGAGACCGCCGCTTATTCTTTTACACCCGCTACTATCGGTATCATTGGTGATGCCACCCCCGGCGGATGGGACAACGATACGGATATGACACCAACAGGTACGACTGGTGAAGTCTCATTAAATATGACACTGAATGGTGGGAATGCGAAATTCCGAGCACAGGATGACTGGACATTTAACTGGGGAAGTGCCGCATTCCCAATGGGCACAGGAGTCCAGGATAGCCCGGATAATATTCCGGTTACAGCAGGAACCTACACGATTACTTTTAATGTAAATACCAGGGAATATAATTTCCAGTAGTAATTGATTATTTTATTGAAGAAAAGTGCCGGCTCAATCGAGTCGGCATTTTTTTTTTAGATATTGATCAAGAAAGCCAATGGTAATATGCCCGGCAACATTTCGAAAATAATTCTGTTATCAAACATGGATCAATCAACCGGTGAACCTGTATATGATATTTAAAGGCAAGACAAACGAATACTGGCAGTTTGAAAATATACATAGCACTTATCGTCTAAAGCAAACCGAAGCACTGAAAAGTCCACTCATCTTTGTGTGGTTTGAAAAAGAGAATCCAAGCATTATCCGATCATACCAATTTTCCGAATTCGCCAGTCTTTTCCTGATATACCAATTAATCCCTAACAATGGCCAATGAACGAGATCAAATGCAGGTTACTTAGTTCAAGGTTCTATAATTACAGTAGCCTTTCCTATCATAATCACATGGTCTTGCACAATTCGGACTTGTGATAGTCGTTTTTATTGTTAAGTTTTCATTAGATTCGCGTAATTACCTCAATATTAAAATCATACAGATATGAAGTATTTAACATATATAATATTTTTCGTGACCTGTACATTCCTGACTACATCATGTGGAAGTGATGACGGGACGGGATGTAAGGAATTCGGTTCAGGAGCATATCATCTGAATATCAGTGAGCAATTCGTAACCCTGCCGGGTAAGGTTTCTGTGTTTTTCAAAGTTGATACAAGAACTGGTTTACCCGTATCGAATCTGACTTCTGATGATTTTAAAGTTTACGAGAAAGGTCGAAATGATGAATGTTTTAATGAGATATCAGCGTTTGAAGCCAACGCCCATGTTTCACCAAACACACAAGTTTTTGGATCAAATACAATGTTGGTCCTTGACTTAAGTGGCAGTGTTGTAGAAGGCAGCTTTCAAGAACTGAAAGAAGCGGCTATTAGTTTCATTGAACAAATCATGCCGGCTACCGATGATCCGGCTTATCAAATGGGCATTTGGTGGTTTGATGGAGAAGACCTACTCCATCCATTATCAAATTTCATTTCCGACCGCCAACAACTCATCAACATGATCACTGCCCTTGATCAGTCTATGACCACAGATCCATCTACTGATCTCTACGGTGCTGTGATTAAGGCTACAGACATTGCGAATGATATAGTCAACGTCCTCATTTCTGATAAGACAATTGCCACGGCTTCTGTAGTCTTATTTACCGATGGTACCGACCAGGCCGCCCGTCATACACGTGAAGCGGCTATAACAGCCGTAAACGATGCAAATCCTAATATATCTTATTTCACCATTGGACTGGGAAATGAAATCGACAGAAATATCCTTGCAGAAATAGGAAAAACGGCCGCCATTATTGCTGAAAATAAAACCGAATTAGAAGCCAAGTTTCTGGAAGCTTCTATGCTCGTGTTTGACGAAGCGAATAGTTTTTATTTATTTGAATATTGCAGTCCAAAACGAGATGGAAGTGGAATAAATGAATTGGCTATTGAACTTAATTATGAGGGACAGAGGGGATCTGTACTCACCGAATTTGATGCCACCGGCTTCAATGCCGGATGCCAGTGATTGTGCATGCTTATTTACTAAACATACTCTTAATTATAATAGACCCGGTGATTAATCATGCGTGCCAGTGATTTACTGAAGCAAGAGGCCGGAAATGTCACAGAGATAGCCTATCGTGTTGGCTTTAACAGTCAAACATATTTCAGTTCGACCTTTCAGGAATTGTTTGGTTGCTCCCCTCCTGAATATAAATCTAAGTCGTCAAATAGTCGATCCTAAAAGCAACTATCGCTTACTTTTCCAATTCAGTTCAACACCTGTGTCCAATCCTGTCAATTAACAATCAGTAGCCAACGTTTCACCCGGTCATTTCGTTTTATTTGCACGTGATGGTGGCGAATTTTGAATTAATAATTATCCGCCTGATCAAACTGAACATACACGTGCTGTACGTTTGATATACCGTCGTTGCACGTTTAAATTCGAAAATAATGAACACCAGAATAGTCTATATGCTGAGCGCATTATTCATGATTGTTGGTTGTCAAGATGATGACATGATTGATCCCGTAGAAGAGTTTTCTGTCCATGTCATCACTCCTATGGACTTAAACCAGTTGTCCGTTGGACAGCAATTTAAATATGTTTCATTGACAGCTGAAGATTACTGGATCTCGGATAACACGCAATTCAATTATCGCGGCGACACACTAGAGTTGGAGGTTGTCAGCGTGGTTGGAGATAAATATTTGATTTCCGAACGAATTACAGCTTACTCCAATATGATGACAGATTCGGTGATTTATTATTGGAATCAGAAAGATTCGATATTCCATAATTACTGGCTGGTTCGAAATGACTCCCTACTACTGGACTATGATCGGCCCTGGTTCAAAAGCCACTTGATGTTTAGACCCAATCTTTCTTTTAATTGTTTTGAAGGCGAAGAAGTGGAAATCCAGGGTTGGAAAACTTCCTACCCGTACACGGAATCCAATGTTGAGCTTTTTACGACTCGCTACTCACTTCTGAACAATCGCTATGACAAACTCAATATTTTCATCAACAACTCGCCTATGCAGGTAGATGGGCCCGGGAACACAACCGTGTACAGTAAGAACTTTGGTATTGTTCGTACAAGCACATACTCCTGGTGGACCGGTGATGGTTTTGGGTGGGACAAATTGTAGTTTAGGTGATTCGGCACATCATTACAAGATATACTGCGAATTAGTCGTCTCAATTGTTATAATTTAGCAGGGAATAAGTGATTCAATTCTTATAATATGAAATATGCACTTTTAGTACTCCTTCTGGCTGGCTGCTTGTTAGCACACGCCCAGGAGTCGGAACAGGAATTTGGGAAAATTTCCCAGGAAGAAATCCAACTAACATCTTACGCGGCTGATCCTGATGCTGAAGCCGTTGTGTTGTTTGATCTTGGTGAGTCGAAATTTATTGAAACTGAAAAAGGTTATGATATTCGTTTCACACATCACAAAAGGGTCAAAATTTTCAAGAAAGAAGGATTTAATTACGCTGAAATATCAATTCCCCTTTATGAAGATGGCTATGGCGCGATGGAGGTTATTACATCAGTAGAGGCGATTACAAATAATTATGAAAATGGTAAGTGGACGCGCCAAGAGCTGGATCCTTCAACAATCTATGTAGAGCAATTTGACGACCATTGGAAAATGAAGAAATTCGTATTTCCCAATATCAAGGAAGGCTCCATTGTTGAATATAGATATGTTTTGGAAACACCATTTCACGAAAACCTGCCGGACTGGACATTTCAGGATAAAATCCCTACAATGTACAGTGAATATGAAGTTAGTTTGATTCCCTTTTATGAATACATTTATATTCCCCAGGGTTTATCGAAATTTGATCATAAATCATCGGAGGTTGCTACAAAAAAACGAAAATGGGGAAATGTAGCTAAAAGTTTTGGGCGTAATGTTGGTAGTGGCATTGAATTCCATGACTATGTGCACACCTATGTGATGAAAGCAATTCCGGCGTTCAAGGATGAGTCCTACATCAGTTCAATCAATGACTATATTATGAAGATGGATTTTCAACTGACAAAATACCGAAGTCCAACCGGAGGAGCTGATCAACTTTTATCGACCTGGCCAAAATTGAATAAAGATTTACTTAAGCATGAAAAATTCGGTAAATATCTAAATAATTGTTCCCGTTATGCGAAGGAAATACTGGATAAAAAACTGAAGATTGGCAGGAAGTCAGATCAAGAAAATAGTATCAGGATCATAGATTATGTGAAGAATAAATTTACATGGAATGGATCTGATTCTAAATATGCATCACAGTCGGCCAAAGAATTTTTTAAAAATAAATTGGGAAATTCTGCGGATATAAATTTATTTCTCGTTGCCTTGCTCAATGAAGCAGGTGTTGAAGCGGTCCCGGTCATTCTCAGTACACGAGATCATGGAAAAATAAAGACGAACTACCCTTTTGAACATTTTACCAATTATGTGATCGTACTCGTGAAAACATCTTCACCATTCTTGTCCGATGGCGCCGAGCAATTACTTCAATACAATCGACTTCCTATACGATGCCTGAATGAAAGTGGACTACTTGTGTCTGACGCTGAACAGGATGAATGGGTCATGCTTGAGTATAGCAAACCCTCTCATGAAAGACATATTATCTCAATGAAGATCGATCCGGAAACATTGAATACAGATTATAAAGTTGCCATTCAAAGTACAGAATATGACGCCTATTCCTTGAGAAGCGAATTCAAAAATGATACGGCTGCCTTAAAAGCACATTTCTCGAAGAAAATTGGAGCGGTTGACAAAATTAGAACTGCCGGCTATGGCGGGACAAAACGTTTTTCGATCGCTCTCGAAGGCAAGCTAAAAGCAGAAAAACAAGAATCAAATCTTGTTCTGAATCCCTTTTTGAATCTTGCTATAACAGAAAATGGTCTGACACAAAAGGAAAGAACCTATCCCGTAGATTTTATTTACAGCAGCAACCAATTATTTCAAATTTCAATTTCTGTACCAAGTCAATATGAACCGACAGTATTATCGCAATCATTCCATGTTGACGATGAACTTGCCGAGATAAATATTGACTATACGTTTGTTGATGATGTAATTTTAATTAAAGGGAATTACCATTTTAAAAAGCAACAATATAGCCCCGCTGAATATACAATGGTCAAACAACATTTAGACACCGTAGTCCAGAAATTCAATGAGCTGCTTGTATTGGAAAAACAAGGCTAGTCCCATTAAATAATGATAATAGGTTTACTTCCCATTTAGTTGGCTTACAACATTTGTTGCATTGGCTGTAATGTTGGCTCATTTGATTTCCATTTGGAAATGTAAATGAATTTTTATTTCTTGCAGCTCACCCTGAGACAAATTTTCAATCACGACATCATTAAACTGAATAGATGGAGGCTACGCCTAAGACGGGTTTTAAAGGATTAATATAAAATTGGCAAAGTGATGTAGTCGCCGCTATCAGTGTGTCACTTGTGGCCTTACCATTGGCTCTTGGGATTGCCTATGCTTCCAATGTTCCACCCATGACGGGTGTTACATCTGCTATCATAGGTGGGATTGTAACCACATTCTTTCGCGGGAGTCATGTGGCCATCAATGGGCCGGCTGCCGGCTTGATCGCAGTCATATTGAGTTCATTGGGATTGTGGAGCGGCGACCCTCAGGCTTTAAACTATGTACTTGCCGCCATTGTCGTTTCCGGGGCCGTTCAGGTCTTATTAGGCTTGTTCAAACTGGGCAAGCTTGCCGAGGTCTTTCATTCCAGCATCGTGCATGGCATCCTGGCTGCCATTGGGGTTATCATCTTTGCGAAGCAAATCCATGTTGCCATGGGCGTATCCACTACGGCCACAGGAACCATAGATCTTTTAGTTGACGCTGTCAAACAAATCCCCAATATCAATCCTTTTGTGGTTACGATTTCACTTGCCGGTGTTTTGTTATTGGCCTATCAATCCAAGATCAGCTATAAATTGTTTCACATCATACCTGCACCTATGTGGGTACTGGTTATTTCTATCCCCTTCGTTTATATGTTCAATTTCTTTGATGACCGACAGCTTGAACTTTTTGGTAAAGAATTTCATGTAGGTCCGCATCTATTGGTCGACATCCCAAGAAATATTCTGGATGCTATAGCCCACCCCGATTTTTCGAAAATTGGTACGTGGAAATTCTGGATGTCAGTCATTTCAATTACCATGATTGCCAGTGTCGAATCTTTGGCGAGTAGCAAAGCGGTAGACAAACTGGATCCGTATAAGCGAAAAACTGATCTGAATAAAGATCTCATCGGAATCGGTATGAGTACGATGGCATCGGGTGCCATTGGTGGTTTACCGATAATCACGGTTATTGTACGGAGTACCGTGAATGTGCACAATCATGCTAAGACCAAATGGTCAAATTTGTACCACGGTATTCTTCTACTGGCATTTGTCTTCATTCTGACCCCATTGATCACCAAGGTCCCATTGGCTGCCCTGGCGGCTCTACTTGTATTCACGGGTTACAAACTTGCCTCGCCGAAGGTGTTTAAACATATATTTGATCAAGGTATCGAGCAATTAGTATTTTTTGCCGGGACATTAGTGATTACACTTTACACCGATTTATTAGTCGGCATATTCGGCGGATTATTCCTGGCAATGACGACCCATATGCTTTTGGCAAAAGTCTCCATACGGCAGTTTTTTACCATGATATTTAATTCAGGTTCAAATCTGTTCATTAGAAGTGAAGGAAATTATGATTTGAAAATTAAAGGCATTGCTAACTTTTTGGGTGCAATAAAAATGGATAACCTTCTAAATCAAATTCCATTAGGAAGCAATGTCAATATTGACCTATCTGAAGCGCGACTTGTTGACTACTCCATCATGGAAAAATTTGATGATTTTCAGCGTGCTCAACATAATGCAGATGGTACCGTTCAAATATTCGGACTGGAAAATCACACATCATCTACCTTACATAAACTGGGATTAAAAATTCTTACTTCTTCAACACATCAATTATCCAGCCGTGAAAGAGGAATAAAAGAAGTGGGGAAGAATATGGCTACAGCTACATCAGCGAATCAGAGGAATGGGTAGAATATTTTCAGGATTTCTACTTTTTTCAATCCCGACCTATTGAATTCAAACGAAACTGTATTTGGACACGGAACGAAGATTATAAATGGGAAATTGCCGATGTTTTTTTCGAGGAAGGAGCATACATGGCCTATGAGGAATATAAAGCGACGATGGCGCTTATCCGCCTACCTCATAAAATTCCAAAATTTACGATTGAAAAGAAAACTTTTTTGGTAAAATAATCCATATTGCCCCTCAAAAAGATATCGAATTTGAACTGTACAATAATTTTTCGGATAATTTTGTGGTGCAAGTTGATGATAAAACTAGTATGGATGCGTTTTAAACTGATGAAATAAGACAGTTTTTCGAAAACATGAATATTGATCACATTGAAAGTAGTGGAGAAGCCATATTAATCTTTCCTGATCAATTCCGTATTGCTCCGATTCATGAATATTCAAGGATTATTAAAATGCTCGATAAATTGAGACGTTTGATTGAGAATCAATAAATAGTATTCAATTTTAAATATATAAACACTAACAAAAAAGGTGGCCTCACTTGATGCCACCTTTTTCTATTTAATCACCATTGCGTAATATCTTAATTTATTTAAGTCAGATCAAAACGATCCAGGTTCATTACTTTAGCCCATGCCGCCACAAAATCCTCAATGAATTGGTCTTTGGCATCATCACATGCGTAGACTTCGGCCAGAGCACGTAGTTCGGAGTTTGACCCGAAAATAAGGTCGACACGGCTACCTGTCCACTTGACTTCGCCTGTATTGCGATCACGTCCTTCAAAGAGGTCTTGTGCATCTGAAGTGGCTTTCCAGGTTGTACTGATATCAAGTATATTGACAAAGAAATCATTAGTAAGCGTTTCAGCCTGTTCCGTGAAGACTCCATGGTGAGACTGATCGAAGTTCGTATTAAGAACACGCATACCTCCGATGAGTACTGTCATCTCAGGGGCCGTGAGCGACATTAACTGCGCCTGATCGACCAACATTTCCTCTGCTGATGGTTTATGTCTTGAGTTCGCATAGTTTCTGAACCCATCTGCTGCCGGCTTGAGGACAGCAAACGATTCCACATCGGTTTGTTCCTTTGTGGCATCTGCACGACCGGGAGTGAAAGGTACTGTTACATTATAGCCACCATTCTTTGCTGCTTGCTCTATCCCGGCACTTCCACCGAGTACGATCAAGTCTGCCAATGATACCATTTTACCATCGGTCTGAGCATTGTTGAATTCTGACTGGATGCCAGCCAGTTTATCCAGAATACCTGATATCTGAGCCGGATTGTTGACTTCCCAATCTTTCTGTGGTGCTAATCGAATTCGAGCACCATTTGCTCCGCCACGTTTATCAGAACCACGGAAAGTAGATGCAGACGCCCAGGCTGTCGATACAAGCTGCGACACAGATAATCCTGAGGCCAAAATACTGGCTTTCAATGCTGCTATATCTTGAGCATCAATCAAGGCGTGTTTAACCGCTGGGATCGGATCTTGCCAGATTAATTCTTCTTGTGGTACTTCAGGACCGAGATAGCGAGCTATGGGACCCATGTCGCGATGCGTCATTTTGAACCATGCACGAGCGAAAGCGTCGGCAAATTCCTCCGGATTTGCATGAAATCGCCTCGAAATCGGTTCAAAGACCGGATCCAATTTTAGTGCCATATCTGCGGTCGTCATCATTAATGCCTGCGTCTTCGATGGATCATGCGCTGCCGGTGCCTCCATAGCCCCGGATGCAGCACTGGGCGTCCATTGATGTGCGCCGGCAGGACTCTTTGTTAATTCCCAGTCGTAACCAAAGAGCACGTCAAAATACTCGTGATCCCAGCGCGTTGGATGAGGTGTCCATGCGCCTTCTATACCACTCGTTATGGTGTCATCTCCTTTACCGCTTCCAAAAGTGTTTTTCCAGCCCAAGCCTTGTTCTTCAATTGCTGCTCCGGCCGGTTCCCTTCCCACATGATTATCCGGATCGGCGGCTCCATGCGCCTTTCCAAATGTATGTCCGCCGGCAACAAGTGCAACAGTCTCTTCGTCATTCATGGCCATGCGGCCAAAGGTTTCACGGATGTCATAAGCGGATGCAAGCGGGTCAGGCTTTCCATTCGGCCCTTCAGGATTCACGTAGATAAGTCCCATCTGAACAGCACCAAGTGGATTTTCGAGGTCGCGGTCACCGGTGTATCTCTTGTCCCCAAGCCACTCAGTCTCAGCACCCCAATAGACGTCTTCTTCCGGTTCCCAAACATCCTCACGTCCACCGGCAAAGCCAAAGGTTTCAAAGCCCATGGATTCCAGGGCGCAGTTACCAGCCAGAATCAACAAATCGGCCCAAGAGAGTTTTTTCCCATATTTCCTTTTGACCGGCCATAGAAGCAAGCGTGCTTTGTCAAGGTTGCCATTATCCGGCCAGCTATTGAGTGGTGTAAAGCGTTGCGTTCCGGTGCTTGCACCCCCTCTGCCATCAGATATTCGGTAAGTGCCCGCACTATGCCAGGCCATCCGAATAAATAAAGGTCCATAATGACCGTAGTCAGCCGGCCACCAGTCTTGCGATGTAGTCATCAAATCGAAGATGTCCTTTTTTACAGCATCGAGGTTGAGATTCTTGAATTCCTCAGCGTAATTAAATGCGCCGGCCATTGGGTTTGACAACCTAGAGTGTTGTCGAAGAATGTTCAAATTCAACTGGTTGGGCCACCAGTCACGATTTGACGTTCCACTTCCTGCGCTCTTTTTCAGTGCGCCACCAGTAAACGGACACTGGCTTTCTCCGTTCATATTGTTTCCGGATGTACTAGAATGTTTGTTCTTTTCCATTATTGTTTAGGTTATTTTTATTAATTAATCTGTTTTATAGCATCACGTTGACTTCAATTACGGGCAAATTCTACCCGGATCTCAAGCCTATTTCTGATTTCCTCGCAATGTAAAGAATTATGCTCATTTTAAAAAGTTCTCCGGCCATGCACATGTCAATATCTCGAGACGATATCTACAAATTGTATAACTCGAAAGTGGTTGGTTAGTTTGATGCGATTCCCGGAAAATCTTTCACCACCCCACTTTACATATTCAGATCGTTTGCCAGGTAGTCATCCGAATGAGATGAGCGATTAGATCCAGTAACTTATCATGACCCGGAATTAGATAAAAAATGAGAACTTGTAGGATGTAGGAAGATTAATTTCCTTTAAATTTATCACATCATGTATATAAAAAGCTTCATTCTGTTACTGTTTCTATGTTGTTTTGCTTGTAACAAAGCAAGTGAAGAACAACCTGATGAGGTGATCATTGAAACAAAGACTGAATTCAAATTTGACAAAGTAAAATGGAGGTCAAAAGATGATAAGGATTATCCTTACAGAGATCAAATGGTCGATGACATCCTGTACAATGAAGCTGTCAGGGCCTTAAAAAAGGATGGAGTTATAGAATTACTTGGAGCGCCTGATCGATACAATGATGGTCATCTATATTATCAAATTAGTCAGAAACGAATAGGATCCTGGCCATTAAAAACTAAAACATTGGTAATTAAATTATCAGAGGATGAGTCCATAGAGTGGATTAAGCTTCACGGCTAAGTGAACCTCCATTTTGGTGTGGGCAAAACAGCAATCATTGAGTATGTAGTACTATTTTTTATCAGTTCTCCATTTTCATCTACTGAAGTTGATCGCGGAGAGCGGCTCAAATTTTAAAATCAAATGGAAAATTCAAATCGACTTGCAAATCGATTCAAAGAAGTACTCTTAAATGGCAAATGGATAGCTAATACAAATTATAAGGATCAATTATTAACAGTCACCTGGAAACAAGCCACGAAAAAAATTGGATCGTTAAATACGATAGCATTGCTGACCTTTCATATCAATTATTATTTAAAAGGGATATTGAATGTTTTTGAAGGAGGGTTACTTGAAATACGCGATAAATATAGTTTTGACGCTCCGAAAATCAGTTCAGTGGAAGATTGGAACCGGCTGTTGGATGACATGTGGTCGAATGCCGAAAAGTTCGCGGATCATGTTGAATTGATGTCCGAAGAAAAACTGGAAGACTATTTTGTAAAAGAGGAATACGGAAGTTATAGAAGAAGTATTGAAGGCGTGATTGAGCACAGTTATTATCATCTGGGACAGATCTCATTAATCAAGAAGATGATAGAAGAGATGGAGCATGAATAAAAATTGAAGGTTGCCAAACTAAGTCACAGGACGTTCGACCAGAACGATGTTCTTATCCTGCCAGTTCAAGTCGATAACCCACGCCATGGATACTTTTAATCGAGACGTTTTCGTCCGCTTTTAGCAGTTTACGCAGACGGGAGATAAACACATCCAGACTTCGTCCGACGAGGACACCTTCATCGGCCCATATTTCATTGATCAGTTTGTCGCGCGTTTGAATCTCATTGATATGTTGTACTAAATGGTGCAAGAGTTTGTTTTCTCGAAAAGTCAGATTTTGCTTGACCTCACCTAAAACTAAAAGTTGGTTTTGAGCATCAAATGTAAATTTACCAACGGTATAAAGTGAATCTTGACGCGCTGAAGGTACCACCCCACCCGATGCATTGTTCTCGAGTTCTTTTTGCTCTATGTTTTTTGTTCTCAATAAAAAATAACCGATGACGCCAATCCCTGCTAATATGAGAAAGCCCAGCAACATAATGCTATTGGTAGGAGAAGATTGGGTAGGTTCTGAAAATGTGACTATAATGTTGCTGCACTCGGACAGTTGTTCACGTCCTTTACATGCCGTTTCGCCTGTTGAATAAGTCTCAAAATTATACCCCAGAATAACGACATCGTCAATACAGCGTTGTACCAGCACATGATAGTCCGGCACTATATCGTAAGTAACAAATGCCTGATCCAGTAGCTGTGGCAAGCTGTCATAATTAAACGATTGTTCTAATTTGAGTTTGAAGCTTGACGGTGATGTGATCTCTACAGGAGGAATTGGTGAATGTGAATCGCCCTTCAAATTGAGTAATTGATGACCCACATGTCGTAGTGCTAAATTGACACGATCTGAAAACTGTTCATCCTCTTCAGCAGATGAATCCTGAAGCGTATCGATGCCAAATCCCCAAATCAGACCGAGGCATATTAAGACTGGAAGTAGATATTTCACAGCACCAATTTACTTCTATTTACACGAATAGAACGACCTTTTACATTTCGTTTACATTGTTTTACAGGCATTTAATGAAAACGAATCAAGAGCATATCATATTTGTAATGACATTTAATTTTTTATTCATCCTCCGAAAAATTATCACATATGCAACGATTCACCACGATTTCCGCAACCAGTTTATTCCTGTTTATCGCATTGATTTCAACCAGCCAATCAACTGATTTTATTGACTTCACCCGGGCGACACCATATCGCGCAGGAGCGGCCATTCTCATTGATGGTAAGATTTGTGACAAGAACTATTTCGTTGAAGGTCAACCACGCCTGGCGCAGGGCATGACAGGAACGATCACGATAGCTTCTGTAACTGCTTCATGCGGAGGTGGTATCCCCATCAACAACATTAGTTTCCAAGTAGCGATTAAAAATGAGCTAACGAATACCATCTGGGTTTATACAAAAGAAAACGTGTCAGAGGTGAAACTAGAAGATATATTAAAGAAATGTTCACCAGGAGATCGTATCATCTTCATGCCGGTGAATCAAAAATACGCATTGCCAAAGCATGAGATGGCCGTCGCTTCCGGATGTTAATGCCCGATCCCTTAATCGACACACAAACTACTTTCTGATTTTAATGACGTGGGATGTCATTCATTCTCATTGTTTTTTTATTGGTTTTGTATATTGGTGCTGTGACGCTAAATAGGATTGCTTTCTTTTGAGAGGAATCTTGTTTTCTGTTGGCAGAAATCATATCACAACATCAATAATGATGCTATCCGTTGTTTTTATTAAGCACATGCAAGTCTGATCTAATGAGTAATCGTAGACTTGCAGCTATCATATTTGCGGACATTGCCGGGTACACTTCTTTAATACAAGAAAACGAACAACGTGCTCTCCTGAAATTAAATCACTTTAGGAAAGACGTTACGCATATCGTTCCGATGTTTAATGGACAAGTAATCCAATTTTATGGTGATGGTTGTCTGCTCACTTTTAATAGCCCTTTAGATGCATTGAACTGTGCGGCCCGGCTGCAAACTTCTTTACAAGAAGATCCTTCGGTTCCTGTTCGCATGGGTATTCACCAGGGTGATATTATCTATGAAGGGGGAAATATCTTTGGCAACTCGGTCAATATAGCTGCCAGAATAGAATCGATGAGTATTCCGGGTGCCATCCTTTTCTCTGAGAAGGTAAAAAACGAAATATCGAACCAACCTGATATCGTTGTTTCTTCACTTGGAGAATATGAATTCAAAAATGTCAACCGCCCGATTGAAGTCTTTGCGTATGCATGCGAAGGTTTTCCAGTTCCAAAAAAAGGTGAAATAACGGGAAAGTTCAAACTTCAAAACGAAGAAAAGTCAATTGCCGTTTTGGCTTTTGAAAATCGCAGCTCTGATCGTGAACAAGACTATTTTGCTGAAGGTGTGGCAGAGGAAATAATGTATGGTCTTTCTAAAATTGAGAACTTGAGGGTTGCCGGTCGGGCATCTTCGTTTTATTTTAAAAACAGCCAACTGCCCATTGATCAGATTGCGCAGCAATTAAAAGTAAAAATGGTTTTGAGCGGTAGCGTTCGTAAAATGGGTGACAAGCTGCGGGTAAATGCCGAGCTCATGAATGTAGAAGATGGATTTCAGATGTGGGCAGAGCGGTATGATAAATCTGTTGAAGATGTGTTTACAATTCAGGATGAAATTGCGAATCACGTCGTTCAGAAAATGGAATTGCTTTTTTTAGGAACGGAAAAAGGGCAATCCGTTATTCAGCGAAAAACGGAAAATATCCAGGCCTATCAATTGTATCTACAAGGTAGAAACCACCTCGAACAGCGATTGAATATTACCGCCGCACTGTCAAATATTGACAAAGCGATCGAGTTAGACCCAAATTTTTCAGCTGCATATAACAGCAAAGCATATGGACTCATCTATAGCATCATGTTAGCCAATGCACACCCCCGGACAACATTTCCAAAAGCTGAAAAAGCTATCCTGAAGGCATTGGAAATAGATCCGGCCAATGCAGAATCTGCTTCTTTACTCTCATGGATTCAATTCTATTTTCATCAAGATATTCATGCTGCCATGGAAGGCTTCGAGAAAGCCATTATCCTGGATCCTCGATTGGCTGACACGTACCGGATCAAAGCTTACATGCATGCTATGATAGGCCAGTGGGAAGAGGCCGTCCAATGTGCAGAAAAGGCATATGAATTGGATCCATTGAGCTTTAATATTTCATTAAGTCTGGGAGACATTTATATGCGCGTAAAACAATATGACAAAAGCCTTCAATGTTTGTTGAAGCTTCAAGAAATATATTCCGGCGTTTCGCTGTTGATGGAATTAATAGGCATTGTTTATTTTCTACTCGACGAAAAAGACAAGGCCAGGGACATATTTAAAACCAGAATTGATATTTCTCAATCACCCAACCTCAATTCTTATAACAAAATTCTATTTGCGATATTGAATAACGATTTGAAACGCTGCCAGGAATATGTTGATATTCTGTTACAAGTAAAAACAACCAAATGGGTTCAGCCAACTTTTATTTCGATACTCTATTATTACTTAGGCAATACGGAACAAGCAGAATTCTATTTTAACGAGGCCAGGGTCGATAGAGACCCCACCTTAATTCAAATTTATTCTGATAACCTTCAGGAAAGGTATTTAAACCAACCCTATGTGAGGCAATTTTATCATGGAATAGGTATGAAGCCTTGAAGGTAAACCCAGTGACATGAAACTGTGATTGTCAGATGTCTCATCAATGAAATGCCCAAACATAAATTCATGGCAAGGCGATATCGCAGGTATCTGGCGATAAAGACAACTCTCTTTTTTCTTGATATACAATTTCAGCTTCCTGTTCAAGCATGTCCTTACGACAATATAATGATTATCTTTCTCTGGTATAATCAAACCATTACACGCACGAGTGAAAAGTCAGCCAAGAAAACTTGCAGCTATACTGTTTGCCGATATTGTCGGTTATACAGCCCTTATGCAGCGTAATGAAGAAGAAGGAATACGCAAAGTAGAACGATTTCGTGCAATAATCGAAGAAAAGGTATCACAGCATACCGGAGAAATATTTCAATACTATGGTGATGGTTGTCTTATTCTTTTTTCAAGTGGAATCTCGGCCTTGCAATGCGCAAAGGATATACAGGAAGAATTGAATAATAATTCGGGTAGCACAAAAAATGAGGTGGTACCTGTACGCATTGGAATTCATATTGGAGATGTTGTCGTCAAAGGTAAGGCCATCTATGGAGATGGCGTCAATTTAGCATCCAGAATTGAGTCACTCGGCATTCCCGGTTCAGTGTTATTTAGCGAGAGATTGATTGCCGATATTAAAAGTCACCCACAAATTAAATACGTTTCATTAGGGGAGTTTCATTTTAAAAATGTAGACACGCCTATTGAGGTATTTGCCTTGACGAATAAAGGCTTTCCCATTCCAAAGAGATCCGAAATAACGGGAAAATTGCAAGACAAAACATTAAAAAAGGGTTTTGCTAAATGGATTAAACAATTACCTGCGAGGGTTTCAAATATGCTGGGTGACCGAAATCAAGACGAAGAGGAACAGGTCTCGAGTGATGCTTCAATCGATATGGATCAGGCTTCAATCGCAGTCCTGCCTTTTAAAGATATGAGCCCTGAAAAAGACCAGGCATATTTTGCTGATGGTATAGCCGAAGAGATCCTGACTACCCTCTCAAAACTGACATCCCTCAAGGTAGCCGGCAGAACTTCTTCATTTTCATTTAAAGATAAAGAGGTTACCATTTTGGAAATTGGGAAAGTTCTCAATGTAAATCATATTTTAGAAGGAAGTGTCAGAAAACACGGGAATAAAATTCGAATTACTGCGCAATTGATAAAAGTCTCGGATGGATTTCATCTGTGGTCCAATAAGTATGACAACGACTTTACCGATATATTTAAAATTCAGGATGCCGTTGCCGAAAATATCGGAAAAGCACTTCTTGAAAAACTTGCTCCGGAACAATTAGATCAACTTAAGGGTGAAGAAATTCAAAACACCGAGGCTTATGAATTATTCCTTCGAGCAAAGCATATTTTTACAAATAGATATAGACCTACGCTGGCTCATAAAGATTTTTTAAAGTCCGAAGAGCTATTTCTCGCTGCCATCGAGTTGGACTCAAGCTACGCTTTAGCCCACGCCGGACTAGCAAGCCTGTACGACACACATGTGTTATACGTCATTGGCGACAAGGACAATCCAACGTACGAAAAATACAATCAACTACGAATTAAGGAAAGCGAACTAGCCTTTAACCTTGATCCTTTATCTGCATATGTCAATGAAGTTCGAGGCAATGTATTATTAAATACACAGGCCAATTTAGAGGATGTTTATACAAGTTATTTGAAGGCGTACAGAATCAATCCAAACAATTCTGACATGCTACTTGCATTAATGGATGTTTATTTTAGAAAAGGGTTAATATATGATGCCTTGAAATTCGTAGATGACGCCCTTAACATTGATCCTTTGCATATGTGGGCGTATTCCTGGAAAGCCTATTTGCTGGGTGTCATTGGTGATTTTGAACAGGCCATTATCCAAATTAAAACGGCTTTAGACATCAACCCTAATGAGCTTATTCTACTGGTCAATTTGGCCTCCTTTTATTCTTTTTTAAATGATCGGGAAAAAGCCCTCGAAACATATGAAAAAGTGGATCAAATTAATCCGAATTATCTAAAAAGCAACCCATACTATCAAATAAAAATTGATTTGTTAAACGGTGACAAAAAACTGCCACCCGATATAGAACATCAACCTTCAGCAGCGGTATTGCCGATTGGCAATCTTGAACTCGACTATTTATCAGGGGATATGAACAGATTTGAAAAACGACTTATTGACTGGTGCGCGAAATGGCGAAAAGGGACATATACAACGCATTTTAGTGTTTTCTCAAATAAGCAATGCAGTATCTACCTGCACCTTAAAAACCATATGATGTACCATAATTTTAAGAAGGCAGCCTGGTACGAAGATTTGTTACAAGAAGAAAGAGAAAAATATGATCGATATATTGACGTATATAAGCGACCTGAAGAACTCATAACTTGAAGCAGGTATCACATAGCAGAATGATAATGACATAAAACAAACAATGGATGAATATACCGGATAAGAATGACAAATTTCCACTCGACAATTATGACAGACTTTGTTTTCTGAAAAACATTGTTGAAAATCCAAATATCATTATTGGGGATTATACCTACTATGATGATTTTGACGATGTAAGAAATTTTGAAAAAAACGTAAAATACTTATTTGACTTTGTCGGTGATAAATTAATCATTGGCAAATTTTGCATGATTGCATCAGATGTCACTTTTGTCATGAATGGTGCTAATCATCTAAGTGAATCAATTACCTCCTACCCTTTTGCCATATTTGGTAAAGACTGGGCAGATGCAATGAAAGGCAAGCAGTATCCAATCAAGGGTGACACCATTATTGGAAATGATGTCTGGCTAGGCTATGGCGTGACCGTCATGCCCGGAGTAAAGATCGGAGACGGTGCAATCATTGCCACAAAGTCGGTGGTGACGAAAGACGTAGAACCATATTCCATTGTTGGCGGAAATCCGGCAAAGGAAATTCGGAAAAGGTTTTCTGCAGAGGCGATCGAGTCATTACTCGAATTAGCATGGTGGAATTGGCCGATCGAAAAGATCACACAAAATGTGCAATATTTAACCGGTAACAATATTGAATATTTGCTTAAGCAAGCATAACGGAAAGAAAGATTTTAACTGATATTATGGATATATCAATAAGGCATGCGGCCATTGAGGATTACGAATCTATATCCAAACTTTCAAATCAATTGGGCTATTCGTCAAGCAATCAATCGATTCAAAACCGTCTGGAGGTAATTTTAGAAAAGGATGATACTTGTGTCTTTGTAGCAAGAGATGTTAATCATATTATTGGTTGGATTCATGGATTTCATACCCATCGCGTAGAGTCAGATTCCTTTGTCGAAATTGGTGGATTGATTGTGCAAAAAGAATATAGACAACAGGGAATAGGAAAATTGCTGGTCAAAACAATTATAGAATGGGCTCAATCCCTGGAATGTGAAATGGTAAGAGTGAGAAGTAATACCAGGCGAATCGAAAGCCAACCCTTTTATGAGGGCATTGGATTTATGCGAAGCAAGCAACAACATGTATTCGATCTCATGGTGCGATAAAGTTCTATCGAAACCTAACAATGATTTCTGGCATGATTGTGACATAAATGTCAGCGTAAGATTTTTAGGCAATATTGCTTGAGCAAATCCTCATGGATTTACGTTAGTAATAGGTGTATGATTAAGAGAATATCCATTTTGGTCTTGTTCTGTATACTTCAGACCGTGCTTTTATCAGGTCAGACTCCCGGTCAGATTGATGTCAATGTCGTCTGCCATGGGGACACGGCACAACAGTACGCTGTCTATCTACCAACAAATTATTCTGAAAGCGAGGAATGGCCCATACTATTCGTATTCGATCCAGCAGCCCGGGCTGTCCAGGCGGCTAAGGCCTTTCAATCGGCCGCGGAAACGCTAGGATACATTGTCATGGTCTCACATAACTCACGCAATGGTCCCTGGGATCCAATTTTGGAAGCGGCTGATGCCCTCTTTAAGGAGGCGTATGCAGAATACAGCATAGACACAAATCGTATCTATACGACTGGGTTTTCAGGCGGATCCAGAGCCGCCATTTTATTGGCACTGTACGATACGCAAATCGATGGCGTAATCGGTTGCGGTGCCGGCATGCCCATCGATATCGAAATGCCCAAACCCCTATCCCAATACACATTCGATTATG
The DNA here is from genome assembly GCA_965249735.1 of Saprospiraceae bacterium. GTDB lineage: Bacteria > Bacteroidota > Bacteroidia > Chitinophagales > Saprospiraceae > JANQSS01. Next base: position 122,140 of record CBDFMS010000026.1, read on the forward strand.
TGGGGTGTGTCGGAACGCAGGATATGAATTTCCACGAGCATCATGCCCACCGAGATCATTTAGATGAAGTCGGAATCACAAATACCTTATTAATTTTTCGTGGTCCACATCGATGGCCGCCGGAAGACATCCTAATGGAAGCCATGCTCTATCTCGACATGAAAGCATCTATGCACGGCATAAAAACACAATCAGAAATCCGTGAGGCATATCTGACTACCCTTTATCGAGCACGACAATTTTACAAACAGCAATATGCCGTCGAGGCTGTGAACATCCTGTCAAAACTTAAAGAAGATTATTCGAACCAAATCGACATATTCGAAGCGAATGAATTCATGGATTCAATTATTTCTTTGAAGACACATGCAAAACAACTCAAGCAAGTCGAAAAAATTAAAAAGAAAGAAACGGCCCTGCAAGCCGAATTTGATGCCCATCTCCTGCAGGTGACCCAAGTCGGTTTGCCGGGGTCGACAACTGATGCCATGAAGGGTGTCGATTGGTGGACAAGTGAGTTGCAATCATTAAAAAGATCCGGAAATAAATCAGATCCACTGATAAATGACATGTACATGCGCGTCTATCGTTCCTGTCTCCTGACCTTCATTATGGGCAGTCAAAACTTTGCACAGTACAATGTAGAGACGGCCATACCATTCAATCAAGTGTGGGCCGATGCTGATTCTGAAAGTGCCTGGGCCCAATACCAGTTAGCCAAACTACTGCTACAAACAAAAAATGAGAAAAAAGCCTTGACTTACCTGAAGCGCGCGATAGATATTAATCCGGGATATATCGATCAAAATCGATTGAATACAGATTTCAAATCCTTGCACGATCATCCAAAATTCAAATCTCTGGTAGACTTGGTCTCATCCGATCACAATTAAAGGATGATATGTTTTTCGTATATAAATTACGCAACAATTCGTTTTCCCATACTGAATTGCACCATGGATTCGTTTAGATTAAAATTTCGAACGAATGAAAATCCCAGTATTATTTCTATTTGTACTCGTCGGTAATATATCATTATGTCAAACCCACCAATATTTTGGAACCTCGACAAAAATAAATACGACCTATCAATTTGACTTCGATTTAACCTTAGAAGTCAAGGATGCAAATCAAGTCGAAGGATATTTCAATTGGAAATTGGTGCGTTACAATGAAAACAACATGTTGAGCAAAAAATATTATGCGAAAAAGATTGATATGACAAAAACTTTAATATTGTAAAGGAACTGTGGGAGCGCTTGAAAAATAGTACTTAATAGCATATCTACGACATGCTATTCAACACCATTTACCGAATGTATTAATCCACTTTTTGGCAGCGCAGTTTTATATGTCCCGTATACTCGACATCCTCCATCGGCCGGTCTTGTAAAGTTCCCTCGTGATGTGCTGCTGTACATGGGTATCTGTTGTATATTTAAGTGAAGCGACTCCTACTTTCTACATGTCTATGTTGACAACGTAATACAAGGAGACGCTGCATATTTCTGAAAGGAATCACTATATTTAATTAAAAGAACTTTAATAGCATCAAACCAATTGATTTTTTCTACGTCTAAAGTGAAAATCAAAAATCCTAAAATGAAAAACTTCAGTAGTTTCTTCTTATTAACGGCACTCATATGTTTTGCAAGAATCGGATTTAGCCAATCCTACCCCATCGTAGATACGGATGTCAGTGAATATTATGACACGAATTCGATTATTTCTGCACCTTTATCCGGAGAAGCATTTTATGGCCAAGATGCAAATTATAGCGGGAATCAGGCTTCATACACCGATAATGGAGATGGAACTACAACAGATCATGCTACGGGACTCATCTGGCAGCAAGATATGGGCGTTAAAATAACATACTACGATGCCTTGATCAAAGCAGACACACTGACTTTGGGTGGACACGCAGATTGGAGAGTACCTACGATCAAAGAATTATATTCCCTGATTCAATTCACTGGAAGAGTCATGGGAGAACATGCAGTAATTTTATTTATTGATACTGCGTATTTTATTCAACCACTAGGAGATACTAGTAGTGGCGAACGTGAGATAGACGCCCAAACATGGTCAAGTACTCAATATACTTGTATGACCATGGCAGGAGATTCAACTGTGTTTGGCGTAAATTTTATAGATGGAAGAATAAAAGGTTATCCAAAATATAATCCACCGGCAGGAATTGTTTTGAATAAGGCCTATTTTCGAATGGTAAGAGGAAATACTTCGTACGGTATTAATAATTTTATTGATAATGGCGATGGAACAATTACTGATAGTACCACTAGTTTAATGTGGCAACAAGCAGACGACGGAATGACGCGCGATTGGGAAAATGCCTTATCATATGCAGAGAATTTGACCTTAGCAGGAAAAAGCGACTGGCGATTACCAAATGCAAAGGAGCTACAAAGCATCGTCGATTATACGCGATGTCCCGATATCATGAACTCTGCTGCCATCGATTCACTCTTCAATGCAACGACCTTTAATGACCCTGACGGAAATCCCGGGCAGTATGGTTATTACTGGACTGGAACATCTCATCTTGACGGTGTAAACCCTTATTCCAGTGCAGTATATATCGCTTTTGGAGAAGCACAAGGACAAATGAATGGGAACTTAATGGATGTTCATGGAGCAGGCTCTCAACGTAGTGATCCTAAGACAGGTGATCCTGCCGACTATCCTCAATTCTTCGGTCCGCAGGATGATGTGCGTTATGTGTTCAATTATGTTAGATGTGTGCGAGATGATCCGGGAACAAGTTCGACATCGGCAGATGTACAGCTTGATGAACAAGCTATTTGGTTATTACCAAACCCGACAGAAAGTATTTTTGAAATCCAAGGACTTTTAGGTAATTATCTGATTCAGATACTGGATATAAATGGCAACATCTATCAAACCTTGAACGCTTCAGGTCCGTCCTACAATATTGATATAAGCACTTTGCCGGTTGGATTATACTTTGTTTATATTAAAAATAATACAAACAGCTCAGTATGTGTAAAGAAAATTTTGAAACAAAATTAGTGAACAATACGATTAATGATTGATTACGGTTTTGAAAATTTTAATATAACAAGAATTTTCGCAAAGTCACTTGGCTTCAATAAAACCTCTTACTGGGTACTGGAGAAATCCAGGTTTTAAACGTGAAGCTGTCATTAAAAATGGCGTTTTCAAGAATGGCCAATATTTCGATGAATGCATATTTTCATTTGAAAAAGACAGTGCATAATTACGTGCTCCGGATAGGTATAAATAGCAATTGAGGTAAACAGACCCGCGCATATAGGGTGATAAACGCAGCATAAACGAAGCAATTTTCATTAGCTTTCCGTTATAAGAAGGCGTATGATCATTCGACTATATATTTTCGGCATCATTTTCCTTTTGCAGGGCATGCTCCTGGCCAGGTAAAAGCCCGGCGGACACTACATAACAATACGCCATCAACTTACCGATAACACATGTAGACACAGAAGTCTGGCCTCTACGCTTTAACCAGGTGTGGTGATGCCGATCCTGAAAGTGGGTGGGCCCAGTATCAAATGGCCAAACTTCTAATGCGGACAAAAGACCAAAATAAAGCACTGGACTATTTAAAAAAAGCGGTTGAACAGAGTCTGGGGCATCCCGATGTAATATTTTTGGATGAGGTCTTCAAATCGTTGCACGATCATCCAAAATTCAAATCTCTGGTAGACTTGGTCTCATCCGATCACAATTAAAGGATGACGTGTTTTTGGTATAATAATTAAGCAACAAATCGTCTTCCCATACTGAATTGCGACATGGATTCGTTTAGATTAAAATTTTGAACGAATGAAAATCCCAGTATTATTTCTATTTGTACTCGTCGGTAATATATCATTATGTCAAACCCACCAATATTTTGGAACCTGGACAAAAATAAATACGACCTATCAATTTGACTTCGATTTAACCTTAGAAGTCAAGGATGCAAATCAAGTCGAAGGATATTTTAATTGGAAATTGGTGCATTACGATGAAAACAACATGTTGAGCAAAAAATATTATGAGAAAAAGATTGACATGACAGCGATAGAATATGTAAAAGGCACATACGATGAATCGAAGGGAGAGTATGTCTTGAAGGGCTATGAAAAACGAGATCCCAATGCCATCATCGGGACAGACACTTATCATCTAAAAATAAGTAACAATGGAAATATTGAAGGGACTACGAATGCAAATGGGTCATGGCTGGGCAGAATAAAAGGGCAGCAAAACAAATTGGATCTAATGTAGAATTGCCCTCATCAAATCAATCATGTTGTGCCCTGGCAAAGCATCTCGTTGCTGTCGTGAAGTCATTAAACCTCTCGGCCCCCTAAAGAAGGAGCAACCTCCAACTTCTTACATGATTTTTTATCGTTCTAATAAGTACAAATTGTTAGTCATCCCATTATGTTTCAACGATATTGAATTCCTTTCTTTATCCTACATTAATGGATGCATTCAATAAGAAAAGTCCGGGTGAGCACTCCCTTGGCTTAAATAGATGTGTACTTCTTCGAATTTTGACTAATTTCATAAAAGAGAACTAGTAAAATAAATAAAAATGAAAAGGAGGAAATTTATTTTAAACAACAGTCTTGCCCTTGGCGGATTAGCATTGCATCCAATAAACTTTGCAGCCATAAAACACAGCAACCAGGAAAATAAATTCATTTCGAAAAGACCGCCAATTGGTGAACGGACATTTATTAGTAAGGAAGTCGAAAAAACAATTAAACGAGTTAAATCATCCATTACGGATAAAGAACTCGCCTGGATGTTCGAAAACTGCTATCCGAACACGCTGGATACCACGGTAGACTATGAAGTGATAAATGGCAAACCGGACACCTTCGTTATTACCGGTGATATAGATGCTATGTGGCTAAGGGATTCAACAGCCCAGGTTTGGCCGTATATGCCGCTAATAAAAAAAGAGAAGAAACTCCAAAATCTAATCCTGGGCTTAGTTAACAGACAAGTAAAATGCGTACTCACCGATCCTTATGCCAATGCGTTTTATAAGGATCTGACCAGGGAATCAAAATGGATTGACGATATTCCAAAGCCGTTTCCGGGCGTGCATGAACGGAAATGGGAAATTGATTCGCTCTGTTATGTGGTGCGGCTGTCTCATCAGTATTTTGAGTTATCCAAAGACTCATCTGTTTTTGATGAAAACTGGGACAAAGCCATGCGGTTGATTGTACACACATTCAAAACCGAACAACGTAAAGATGGCACCTCGCCCTACCAATTTGTTCGAACAGGAAGTGCCATGATCGACGCACCGGTATTTGATGGAACCGGAAGACCGATTAAACCAACAGGGATGATTTGTTCAATGTTCAGACCATCTGACGATGCAACCTTATTTCCTTATTTAATACCATCGAATATTTTTGCCGTCCTCTCCCTTCGTCAATTATCAACTATTTATAATGACATTCTAAAAGATCGAGATTTTGCCCGGGTGTGCAGCGACCTCGCTTTTGAAATTGATGACGCGATCAGGAATCATGCCATCCATGACCATTTGAATCTTGGGAATATTTATGCATATGAAGTGGATGGATTTGGGAACAACGTATTCATGGACGATGCGAATGTTCCTTCACTTATGTCCCTGGCGTATTTGGGAGCCCATCAGCCTGGGGATGATATCTACAAAAATACCAGGTCATTCCTATTGAGTGATTCCAATCCATATTACTTAACAGGGAAATCTGCCGAAGGGCAGGCAAGTCCACATACAGGAAAAGAAAAAATATGGCCTATGGGCATTACGCTTCGAGCGATGACTTCTGTTGACAAAAATGAAATTAAGCAGTGCTTAAGAACGCTTAGAGCAACACATGCGGACACGGGATTTATGCACGAAGCGTTTCACAAAGACAACCCATATGATTTCAACAGATCCTGGTTTGCCTGGGCGAATACGCTGTTTGGGGAGTTAATTATAAAAATTGAGAAAGAGCATCCGGATATTCTATCGATGAAATATGATTAACCACAGCGTTCTGAACTGTGTATGACAGATAGGTCGATTAGACTTACATTCACATCAGGATTTCCGGAATTGGAATAACAAAAGAAATACGATGATAAGGTTTCGAAACAAACTGGGAAAATTAAATCTCAAATATGTCATTGGAGAAATAATCTTGATTTTCGTCGGGATTAGCCTTGCCATTTGGTTTAATAATTGGAATACATCCATTCAATCAAATCAAGATAAAGAGATTGTAATAAAAAGAGTAAAGGAGGAGATCAAATCAAACCTGGAAGGGCTGGCTGAACCCAGGGAAGTAAATCAAAATGCAATTGATGGATTTCGTGAATACTCAAAATACTATGGAGCTAATTCAAATGAAATCATTTCAACACCCTCTCAATTCAACACCCTCCAAACAGAATATCCGGGATTTTTTAGAGTCAACGATTCAATAGCGCTTGACAAGAATAGGTTTAAGTACCGTGGAGAAACCTATCTTTATTTGGAATTGGTTGAGTTGACGGAAATTGCATGGAAGACAGCCCAATCGCTAAATGTTGCAAATGAATTCAGCTACGATTGTCTGTATCAGTTAGAAAGTATGTATAACCTTCAAACCAAAGTCGTAAATGGATTCGATAAAGTAGCAAATTCGCTTGGAGACAATAAAGACATTAAGCAGATTATAAGATGGCTAAAAATAGTACTTCAACTGGAACTACAATTGGAACAAGATTATCACAACATGTTGGAAAATATAGAGCAATGCCGTTAACATGTTGTTTGTACAACTACAATATTAACTAGATCAATAAATATGAAAAATAGCTTTTTAATCCTCTTTATTCTCAGCCTGATTATTCCATCATGCAAGAATAAAATAGAACAAAATCAGAGTACTGATTCAAAACAAATATCCGGTGAGACCGTCAAGTTGCTTGCTGACAAACAACTTCGATATATGGAATTAAGCGGTACGCCATATGAACGAGGCTTGACCCATGGAACATTATTAAAGTCGGAAATACATGAAGTCATTCGTTTGTTTAAAGAGGATATAAAAGAAGTGACGAAGCAAGACCCGGATCAATTTATCTACAAGTTTTTAAAACTGACTGATTATAAATCTTCCGTTCTAAAATGGATGCCTGAATTAATGGATGAATTAAAGGGGATTGCAGATGGTTCCGGTGTAGCGATGGAAACAATCTTCATGCATCAATTAGGGGATGAATATTGGTTCAATACGCAGGATGTCATGGCACACAATTGCAGTTCATTCGGTGTAGATAAGAGCGATGAACAGCCGAGTATAGCAGCTCAGAATATGGACATCCCGCCTTTTTATCATGGGTTTCAAACTGTAATGAAAATAATTGATTCAAAGACTGACAAAGAGATGATGTTGTTAACCATTCCGGGTCATTTAGGGATCACAGGTATGAATAATAAATCAGTCTCGATCAATTGTAATACGCTGATGCAATTGGCTTATGAAAAAACGGGACTTCCGGTTACATTCATTGTTCGTGGCGTCGTTGGCATGAATACGCAGGCCGAAGCATTGAAGTTTTTAGAAGAAATCAATCATGCTTCAGGGCAAAATTATATCATTGGTGGACCGGATAGAGTGCACAGTATGGAATGTTCGTCAAATAAAGTGTCGGAATTTCGACCGTTCGAAAATTCCTCCTTCACCTATCACACCAATCATCCAATGAGCAATTCTGATTATAACAGTACATATCTGGAGCGATTGAAAAAGAGCAATAAGTCGGTTGAAGAAGGATTATATGCGTGCCAGCGGATTACTTCCTTTGAGGAGCGATTTACCAAGGACACAAAAAGTATAACGATTGAAGATATTAAAAACGTCTTGCGATCAAGGGATAATGAAAGTCGGGATGTTGTAAGCAATGACTATACCTATGCGAGTGTTATTTATGAACTATCAGATAATCCGAAATTTATCATAGCTCCCGGAAAACCGCATGAACGAGATTATATCGAAATAAATTTTGAATAAGACTTAGCCTAAGTGACACCATGACCAGGAGGATTTATGATTCATCTTCAGGTAATAACGTATAATGGCCATGGATGCATAACCAGCTGCCTTCTTCCTTGACAAAAATCCGTGTCGATTTTCCCCTTGAAGCAAAGGATTGTCCATCGGTGACTCCGTGGTCACGCCAATAATACAGTATCCAGGCAACGTCACCTCGTATTGTTACCAACGGCTCTTCCATTTCAGTGTGAATGTCTGTTGAATTCTTTATCCACTGCCCTACTTCTTCTACTTCCGCTTCCTTACCCGTTTTGAGCACAGGATCATTTTCTCCAAATTGTGTAAAATCAGGATGAACATAACTGGCATACCGCTCTAAGTCTCCTTTTTCAATGGCATCCCACATTTTTATAAGGGTGGATTTTATAGCCTCCTTTTCCTGACTATGATCAATAGTAGTGTTTAGCGAAGTATTTTCCTCTGGGACACAGCCCATGTGGAATACGAATATACATGTGAGAAATGTTAGTTGTTTCATTTATTAAAAATAGAGGTTTTGTAATACTATAAATTGACTTCGTACTGCAATATAAAATTTGTCTTCATTTTTATGATGCAATCACCGAATTAACAAAATTATTGCATTACTACCAGAACTTCCTCTCTTGTACGTATTATGAATGATGAGTCGATTTTCATTAACTTACATGATGAGATACTATTCCAATAAGATCGATATTTGAACGTATCGCATGGCTAATAAGAAAATACAACAACCCCTACAAAAGTGAATTAAAATAATACAGGCAGCAACTGCTACTCAATTATGGCCAATTACACTCCAATAACACGAACTGATCTCGAGACAATTATTGACGTATATGATATTGATGACATCATAGATTTCAACTCCATCGATGGTGGCAATGCCAATTCGAGTTATCGCATTACCACGAGAAATAATCAGTACGTACTCTCCGTATTGGAAGAAAAGAGCATGCATGAGGCGCATGATCTGGCACATCTGCTCCAATGGTTGAGTCAGCATCAATTTTTTACTTCATCAATTTACGAGACCAATACAGGTCGAATTTTATCGGAATATTGTGGTAAACCTATCATTTTAAAGCAATGGATATCGGGGAAGGTTATTGAAGATTTGAAGCCATATATGTTGGAAGAAATCGGATCGAACCTGGCCAAATTACACGAGATCCCGGTTCCTGAATTTTTACCGAATGGCCACGCATATGGCGTTCAGACTTTTTTATCCGTTACCGATGCAGGCCTGGATTTAGCATATGAATCGTGGCTCAAAGGCCAGTCGACGAAAATTGAAGAAAGCATTCAACACGACTTTCCAACAGGGTTGATCCATGGAGATCTGTTCTACGATAATGTATTGTTCGAGGGGGATAAGCTGAAAGCCATCATAGACTTTGAAGAAGTTTGTCATTACTACCTCATCTTCGATATAGGCATGAGTATTCTGGGACTTTGTCGGGATGGTGCAGAATTCAATTTAACAAAGGCAAAAGCATTGATTAAGGGTTATGAAAATATTCGAAAATTAGAACCTGTCGAGAAGGACTACTTGAAGTTTTTTATTGAATATGCAGCCACGGCAACTTCACGCTGGCGGTATTGGAAATACAATATCGACAATGCATCTCCTCAATTAAACAATAAACATTGTGAAATGATGCTTGCTGCAGAACAGATTAAAAAAGTGACAGACGACGAATTTGCGGCCAAAGTTTTAAACTGATCGAACATAGTAACTGACCGATAAACTCTTCGGGAAATCAGGATACAATCTTGTGATGATCGAAAACATACGTGGGAGGTGCACATCACTAATATTACATGGCAAGATCCATAAAATTAAATCATAGACAAATAGGTCGTATATTGAATCTGAAAATCAGCCCTGGAATGAAATATTCGAGGTGGCTTCATGATTATTTATCTTAATAATACTGACGATAATGAAAACGATGACCTGTAATCAACTAGGTGGTGCATGCGACTTGGCATTTCATGCAGAGACTTTTGAGGAAATGGCCAAGCAAAGTAAAAATCATGGCATGGAAATGTTCCAGAAAGGCGATGAAGCACATCTAAAGGCAATGAAGGATATGCGGGAACGTATGCAATCTCCTGAAAGCTTACATCAGTGGTTTGAGTCAAAAAGAAAAGAATTTGAAGCTTTACCCGAAAATGATTAGCCGTCTATTCAACCGTGCCTGGTTCCTCACTTGAATTCGAATAACACGTCATTTCTATCGTGACAAATGCTGTCTGATGTCCGTTTTCAGCCGATTATAAAATATGATAACAATCACTTTTTAAGACATCAAATCCTGTTTTAAATCATCTCCAACCATCTTGCTTCACATTATATTCAGCGCATGGGAATTCTATGCCTATCAGGCATGGCCAAGCCAAAAAAAACGCAAGATACATAGCTATGTGTCAGCTCGTTATAGAATATTTAGGACAATTGTAAACCGTGTTGTTTAGCTTGTATAAAAATTGATATAAGTGATAAATTCCATTACTTGATATCGAAAGCATTGCCAAAAAAGAAGAATAATTTGAACACTCAAAATAGAACAATATGAAAAAGAGATCCTGGGCAGAGCCCTATAAAATTAAAATGGTAGAACCCGTTTTCATGACCACCAGAGATCAGCGTGAGGAATTCATAAAGGATGCCGATTACAATACTTTTTTACTCAAATCCAAAGACGTGTACATCGACCTTTTAACAGACAGTGGAACATCTGCCATGAGTGATCGACAATGGGCCGGTATGATGATGGGTGATGAAGCGTATGCCGGGAGTGAAAATTTCTATAACATGGAAAAAACCGTGCAAAAATACTATGGTTATAAACATGTCATACCTACGCACCAGGGGCGGGGAGCTGAACACATCCTATCGAAAATATTAATAAAAGAAGGTGATTTCGTACCGGGAAATATGTATTTCACCACAACAAGATTACACCAGGAATTAGCTGGTGGGACATTTGTTGACGTCATCGTCGATGAGGCACATGATCCTGAAAGTGATTTTCCGTTTAAGGGTAATATTAGTCTTGATAAATTGGAAAAACTTATCCTCGATAAGGGAGCTGATAACATTCCATACGTGTGCGTATCTACCACGGTTAATATGGCAGGGGGACAACCCATATCTCTAAAAAATTTAAAAGAAGTCAGAGAGCTAACTAATAAATATCAAATAATAATCGTCCATGACATGACGCGTGTAGCTGAAAATGCCTACATGATTCAACAATATGAAGAAGGCTATTCAGACAAACCCGTCTCAGAAATTATTCATGAAATTTGTGAATTGACGGATGCGGCCACCATGAGTTCTAAAAAAGATGCCCTGGTTAACATCGGAGGTTTCCTGGCCATAAATGATGATGACATCTTTGAAGAGGCACGCAACCTGGTTGTTGTCTATGAGGGACTCCATACCTATGGTGGTATGGCGGGAAGAGACATGGAAGCCCTGGCCATAGGAATCACAGAATCGGTTCAAGACGACCATATACGTGCACGCGTCAGGCAAGTGCAATATTTAGGGCAAAAAATACTTGATGCAAATATTCCGATAGTACACCCGATCGGTTCGCATGGAGTTTTTCTGGATGCTAAAAAATTCCTGCCCCACTTGTCCCAGGATATGTTTCCGGCTCAAACCCTGGCCGCTGAAATTTACCTAGATTCTGGTGTAAGAACGATGGAGAGAGGGATTGTCTCAGCAGGGAGGAACCGGAAAACAGGTGGGCATAACTATCCAAATCTCGAATTGGTCAGGCTTACAATTCCACGACGAGTATATACGCAAGCACACATGGATGTCATTGCTGAATCTGTAGAAGAAGTTTACAAACACAGATCCAATATTCGCGGACTTAAAATGATATATGAACCAAAGTATTTGAGATTCTTTCAAGCAAGATTTGAAAAACTGTAAATAAAGAATTTCAAATCCCTCCACTAATTTGTGAATATTAGCATATAATTAATTAGCATTAATAATTAATCACAAATCATAACACCACCTTGCAAAAAGAAGTTGACTATAAGAATGTATACTATCCGCCGGGAGGTATTTTACTTTGGATGATCATCATGCTTGAACTCATCACGTTTGGAGTTGGGCTGATTGTCATGGTCTTCTTTTCAAGAGAGGACCCTACCCTGTTTCATGCTTCCAGGTTGCAATTAAATGTGACTATTGGCACAGTCAATACAGTACTGTTGTTGACGAGTGGATTTTTTATGGCGAATACGGTCACTGAATTAAAGCGATTGAATACTTCAAAAGCACGGATATACCTGCTCTTCACCATGCTGTTTGGCTTTGGTTTCTTGATATTAAAAGCTGTAGAATACAGTTCCAAAATAGATGCCGGACTGGTCATGGGAACAAATGATTTCTATACCTTTTATTGGCTCCTTACCGGGTTTCATGCGATTCATGTCCTGGTTGGATTGGTTATATTAGGTTTTATATTAGTTGGAATATCAAAGCAATCAAATACGATGAAATTAGAGGACATTGAGGCAGGTGCCGCTTTCTGGCATATGTGTGATTTAATCTGGTTATTGTTATTTCCCATAATTTATTTGATTTTTTAATTATGACGAAACGAAATTTTTTCACCTGGATATTTTTGATCGGATTAACTGTGATAGCCGGACTCATTTCACATACATCAGTTCGCTATATCACGCTCATCATTATGCTCCTTGCGATTCTAAAATTTATTGGAGTCGCTTTTAATTTTATGGAGATGAAGAAGGCCAACTCGTTTTGGCAAGTCCTCATCATTAGCTATTTGGTACTATTCAGTGGTATTGTACTTTTCGCGCTTTTATAAAAAGGTATGATAAAAAGATGACGTTTGTTTAATTAATTAAATACAATGAAAAATATAATTATTCAAGGGATAAAATATGATGATAAATCGTCTTATCAGAAAGGGCCCGCACTTGCTCCACCAATCATCCGAGAAGCACTCAATTCCTTTTCAATAAATTTATTTGCTGAAAATGGTGTATCCATAGAATTCGCATCAATTGATGATAAAGGTGATTTTAAAATGGATGACTATTTTGAAATCGAAACCATAACAAGAAAGAACTTCGAATCAGGGAATAAGATACTCTCGCTAGGAGGCGATCATTCGATAACCTTCCCCATCATTAAAGCTTATCAGGAAAAATATCCCAAATTGGACATTCTCCATATTGATGCCCATCCTGACCTGTATGATGAATTAAAAGGAGATAAATACTCACACGCTTGTCCATTTGCAAGAATCATGGAGAATGGATTAGCACATAGATTGGTACAAGTCGGAATAAGGACGTTGAATACCCATCAAGCGGAACAAGCCGACCGATTTGGCGTTGAAATTCATCAGATGAAGAATTTAGATCTATCGAACATTCCAACATTTGAAAATCCATTGTATATATCGCTTGATATGGATGGATTTGACCCCGCCTTCGCTCCCGGTGTATCGCATCACGAACCGGGCGGCCTATCCAGCAGACAGGTAATCGAAATAATTCAGAACTTAAAAGGTGAAGTAGTTGGAGCCGATATTGTTGAATATAATCCAAACAGGGACTTCCAAAATATGACCGCATTTTTAGCTGCCAAAATGATGAAAGAGATTTTAGCTAAAATGATTTGAAAAAATAACTATTTCTGATATTCTACGTTGTAAAACTTCATGAGCAAACTTGAATCTGCATTAAACGTATTGAAGACTCTATCAATTTTAGTTCAACAATTTGATATGATTCCTTTCAGCCGGAAAACCATTGTTCTGTTGGTCGTTCTATTTCCTTTTTCACTATGTGCCCAGGTGAATTCTATCCATTGGTTAAAAACAATGGATCCGGGAGAGACGATCAATAATATTCATACAATTGGTACGGAAGCAGAAGTCAATGTTTCAGATGGCCTAAGGTATGATGTCAATACGGTCTTTCATGATAAGCAACGCGCCATTTTTCAGCGGGTCTATGAAGACAGAACAGTGACGCAGGGCGTTGAAGGCCGTGACGCCTGGACATTCGAGGGAGACACACAGACAGAAGCTGATGAAGTCGTTAAAGGTATTGTTTTGGGGCATCAAATGCATGCTCAAATCTTGTTTTTTGACAAATTTCATACGTCTATGACGAGTCCTGAACATGCGGATTTTGATGGAACGAAATGTCTTATCCTCTCGAGCCAAAACGAAATAAACATTTGGAATTTTTATTATCAGGAAGTTGGATTTCCTTTAGGAATGGAAATCATCCGAGAGGGTGAAGCCAATATTATTTTCAGATTTAAACAATGGAAAAGCCTCGCTGACATGCAGTTACCATTTCTCATCGAAATTGATGATGGCGAACGGCAATTCAGCTATAATTTCAAAAATATAAGAATTAATGAAGGTTCATTAAACGAATACAGAGCGCCTTATTCCGACTTGACTGAAGAGCAAAAATTAATACGGCTTCATCGAATTGTAATGGATGATCATTTGTTTGGACGTACCGAAGGCATAAAAAAATCTCAAGCTGACACCATGTTGATTGTGAGTGAAGGAGAAGTATATACCGTAGAAGGGAATCAACCTGATGGGGGGATCGACAGAATAATGGCCTCACGGGATTATACTGTCTATGATGATCTTATACGACCCATAGTCAGGATTTCTGATGATCATTCACTCGGTTGGGTGATCGTTCAAGTCTTTGCAAAGGGCGTGCGATTTGACGAAAACGGGGATCCGACCGGTCCATTGGAGTTCACATGTTCCTGGATCGAATTATATGAAAAAATTGATGGCGATTGGAAGATGAAGGGAAATGTTTCGAATTTCAAACCAGGCAGGAAATGATGGCACCCGGATTGTACTTAGATCAGACTTGTCGGATCATTCTCAAAAACAGGAATTCAAGTAACTATCCCCCGCCCAGGCTCTTCTTGAAGTACACATAAACGCCATTGGTCCATCCAAAACCGTCCTGGTTGGGATATTCTCCTCCACCAGCCGACACCTTGAGATCGACGACATTGTATTTTTCCATCATCTTACCAGTTTCATTATATGTCTTTTCGATGAGATGACAGAAACGACTGGCTATTTCATGGGCCAGGTCATTAAATCCATAGTTTTTCAGACCTACAAAGGCCACAAACTGCAGAGGTGCCCATCCATTGGGCCAGTCCCATTGCTGGCCGGATTCGACAAGAGTGGTTACTATTCCACCGTCTTGCAACAAATGTTTTTCAATAAAATCCGACGTACTTCGAGCTTCTTCTTCAGTGGCTAATTTCAGAAATAAAGGAAAGGTTGCAGCTGTTGTAGCTCTTCCCGTATTGCAATTCCTCGCAAAATTGTAATCACAATAAATACCTAAATCATCATTCCAACATAATTGTCGAATAACTTCCCATGTCTCTTCCTGTTTCAATTCACCGCCTTTATCATGATTGTATTTATTAATTATTCGGGCATCATGATTTAATAAACAATTTAAATCGATTGGGATTATATCGGCGCATTTGATGGTTTTTAGATCCTGTTCGTCATAACACCAACGCGAACTAAAATCCCAACCGGATTCACAGGCCGCTCGCAGATGTTCGAATAATTTTTCTTTGTCATCGACTGATAAATTCTCAACCATTTCGACGTCTTCACGATAGGATTCCGGTCGCGGGGTCGGTGACTCATCAAAATAACGATGCAGAACCGTGCCATTGACATGTACCGTACGCAATGAGGCCTGATCACCAGTGGATTGACGTCTATTCCAGAATACCAGCTCTTTTTCCAATGCTGCCAGTTCCGTATCCAATGGCTCCCGTTTGGCTAATGACCAGACGAACTCTAGCATTAATCCAAAAAAAGGAGGCTGACTCCGGCTTAAGAAATATTGGCGGTTGCCGTTGGGTATAAATCCTAGCGTTTCGATATAATGGCGGAAATTCAGAATCAGATTTTCACATCGATCTATATCACGTGTATCGAAACCTTGCATGGTAAAAAAGGTATCCCAATAATACATTTCCTGGAATCGACCGCCTGGTACAATATAGGGATACGGTAATTTAATTTTTGTAGTCTGGGAATCAACAGGGCCATCCATTCGCTCCAAAAAAGGCCATAAATTCCGAACATGATCGGCCGGACTGTCGTATTTCTTTATTTCAGGAATGTCGATTTTTGGTAATGAAAATTGCGTTGATATAAGATCGGATAAATTAAATGAGGGAGATTCTTTTTGAGTTTGAAATGTCCGATTTATTCCTTCAAGGGAATTTTTTGGAATAATATCACAACATGTTTTGCAATCCGGAAAAACATGCTGCATTTGAATGGCATCAAATAGTTCATGAAAATCCGGATGAATGATACTGCGATCGGACATGATTAGTCAGTATTAAAATCAATATGCTCAAGAATATGCTCGCCTACCTGGGTTCCTTGTTTCACGCCTTCTGTAATCGCCGGCATATAGTGAATGCCGCCATAAAGACGGCTGATTGCTGCTTCGTCTGATGCATTTTTAAAAGACGTAAAAGATCGTACCGGCAGGCCATATTCGACCTCGACGCTGTCGATAAAGCCAAATGCATCACCAAAACGATCCGTCAAGGCATGGGCCGCCGCGGATGAGATTACGCTATGTCCGCTGGTATGTTCCGGAAATGGTGGCGTTTGCAAAATCGGTTGCCAGGATTCGTCAAGATGTTGATTGATGACGGTTTCTGGTCGGATTAAATTACTGAGGTATTTTTCATCCCAACAACTAATAAAGGCATCGTATAAAGCGATACTGGTTAAAGCATAAGTTGACGCCGCATCGGCCATCGATTCCTTTTTCATTCTGGAAGCCGTCGCCGCAATACCCATCCAATGCCCTCCCGGAGTAATTTTCTTCGTCGCGAACATGAAATGCCCTTTGTGTGTCGACACATACGGATTACAATCCCAAAACTTGGCTATTTCAATGTGTTCGTCAGTGGCCTCTTTGACCGCATCGTATACGATTTGTAATTCTTTATAAAAATCAGAGGATTTTGCCATATCGAACGGTGGTGGTGGTTCCGGCCGAAATTGGTTGGCTGAGTCGATGACGAAAGTCCGCATCTCCCGCCAGTGTGGTTCGATTCCAGCCATATAATCCGGAGGTGTCGGTTGCCATCGGCCGGGTTTGTCTAACACCGAAAACTTGGGGTAAGAACGAGATTCTTTATACATGTCGTGGTCTGCCCAATCAATGACCACTTGTGCCATTTCTTGTCCGAATTCACGCGAGTTTTCAACGACTTTCTTTGGCCATTCATTCTCTAGCTGATCCAGTATTTGCTGCAAATGCTCGACAATGCGCAGTTCAGAAAAGATCAATTCTTTTCCAACTTCATGGAAGGCTACAATAGCCGCTAATTCATAACTCGTTTGTTCTGGATATTTTGGTTGGGTTACCTGACCAAATCCATGTAATTGTCCTGTGAGTGATTTCTTACTTGGATCATTTTGACACAACACCTCATATGCGGCAATGCATGGATAGGCATATATCCGACTAGCGACAGGTGGTGAAAAAATATCATGGACAATGACATCGGTTAAATTCTTGACGGAAGCGTGAAGTACTTCGGCATTCAGTGGTTTTTCTTTCCATGTCGAGGATTCAGATGAGCAATTAACAATACACAATGCAATGATTGCTACACAGGAATAAGTTAATATCGAATGAATTTTATTCATATCAGAGAAGTGCTGCACCAAATACACCGGCGCTGTCTTTCAATTTTGGTTTCAACAAAGTTACATGAGGATTTTTATGAAAGATGTATTTTTTGAGATGATTTAATCCAACAGTATATAATTCTTCGATTTGACCCACACCACCGCCCAGAACAATGGCGTCCGGATCGAGTACATTGACGACTGCGGCCAGCCCTTTCCCAAAAAGATCTAAAAATCGCTCCATGGTCTTCGATGCGTCCATTTCCCCGTTCCGATAGCGATTCACGATCTCAGGGGTCGATACTTTTTGACCTGTGAGATTTCCATAGTACCGACTAATCCCTGTTCCTGAAATATTCGTTTCTACACATCCCACATTCCCACAATAACAATCACCACCTCCGATATCCAGGAAGCTGTGACCCCACTCCCCTGCAATTCCCTGGCGACCGCGATGTAGTTGTCCATTGACGATAACGCCTCCACCAACGCCAGTGCCCATGATGACACCGAAAGCACATTGCGCGTCAGGCACCACTTCGGCAACTGCACCCATGGAATATTCGGCCAGTGCAAAGCAATTAGCGTCATTTTCCATTTTTACAGGTTTGCCAATGAGTTCTTCCAAATCCTGGTGAAAAGGCTGATCGTTGAGACATACCGTATTGCTATTTTGCAAGAGACCTGTCGCTTCATCCGTGCTCCCCGGCGTGCATATTCCTAATTGCTTAGCCGGGCTTCCTACGGTCGTCTCAGAACGATTCAATAAATGTTCAATACGCGATAAAATGTGCCGATATCCACCCTCCTGTTCAGTGGCAATCCGTTCTCGAAAGAGCATATTATTATTGTTGTCCAATACAACGCATTCAATTTTTGTACCGCCTAAATCAATTCCCCATTTCATAGTTGTTTTTTATCATGTTGCGTGAATACAATAATACTCGACATTTCCCAGAGCCCTAAAGTGTGATGGTGGAATTTACCCTTATTCCCTTCAGGGTTAGGGGCAAAAGACAATTTCATCAAGGCATCACGGAATGTCGTAAACACCCATTTCATTATTTCCGTTTTAATATGATTGTCTGCCAGGGATTCAAAAGAATGGCATCCGATTGTTGCTCAACGTTGTAATTGGACAATAAAACCAGATAGTCTTTTGATTCGATATCAAAATAATTTTGAATTAAATCGCTCATGTTGTGAAGGACAACAATTTCCGCATCATCAACTATTCGCCGATACGCAAAAATCGTATCTGAATTTTCTGGTAATCGTTCCATTGATCCGGATAGCAGTGCTTTTTCATTTCTCCGAATAGTAATGGCCCTACGAGTGAAATGGAATACACTATCCACACGTCGACGTTGATCATCCACGTTGACCTGCTGATATTGCGGATTCAATGGAATCCATGGTTGTCCATCGGTGAAACCACCATGATCTGCAGTAGACCAGGGCATCGGCGTACGTGCATGATCACGTGAAGATAAATTGGCTGCCTTAATAAATTCGTTGTTATTGCCTCCTTCTGCCATCCATGTTTCATATGCGTTGCGTGTCATGACATCATCAAATTCTTCAATGGCATGAAAAACTTTGTTTTCCATTCCGAGTTCATCACCCATATAAATAATGGGACTACCGCGAAGAGTAAGCAGTACATTTAATAAGACCATGGCCGATTTCTCCGGATACTGTCGACTTCCAAATCGACTCGTCATCCGACCTAAATCATGATTTCCGAGGTAATTGACAGGCCAGGCCACTGTATTTAGGGTTTGATCCCATTCGAAGAATATGTCTTTGAATCTTTTAATATCGACTTTGACGACATCAAATTTACCCCCTGGCCCACTGTCTAATTCAAAATGATCGAAATGATAAATGGCATCAAGGGCCTTCTCATTTTCATCCACATATTGCACTACATTTTCTTGTCGGATGCCAACACCTTCTCCCAATGTAAAACAATTGTATTTGGACCAAACTTCGTCATGCATTTCTCCCAGGAACTCTGACATCCTGGGACCTGAAGCATAAACGTTCAACATGGTATCTCCGAATATTTCATATGAAGAATCCGGAAAATTTTGATCTTTTGAAATAAAAGGAATGACATCTAATCGAAATCCATCCACGCCCTTGTCCAACCAATATTTCAACATTTTATACAATTCAAAACGCATTGGTTTGTGCTCCCAATTCAGATCAGGTTGCTTATCTAGAAACAAGTGCAAATAACATTGATTTGTTGTCTCATCCCAGGTCCAAGCTGGCCCTTCAAAAAAGGAAGGCCAATTATTGGGTGGCTCATTGTTATCACCATCTCTCCAAACATAATAATCCCTATAGTCATTGGTACGATTAGACTTAGATTTAATGAACCATGGATGTTCATCTGAACTGTGATTTAAGACCACATCAAGCAAAATTCCAATGCCGTAGCTATGAGCGGCTTCCAAAAGTTCATCGAAATCATCCATGCTGCCAAAATCATCCATAATGGCATAATAGTCAGCCGTATCATATCCATTGTCTGCATTCGGAGAAGCAAAAATTGGTGACATCCAAATCATGTCCACACCAAGCTCTGACAGGTATGGTAATCTATTGGTGATGCCCTTCAAATCACCGATGCCATCTCCATTGGAATCCTGATACGACCTGGGATAAATTTGATAGATGACAGATTCTTTCCAACTTTTCATTTCAACATAATTTGAGTGTGTCCTGATTGTTATGCTTCAGTTAGTCTTGATTTTTTTACCTGCCGAGATAATAATACCAATGTCAAAATTAAAATGGTCATGGGTATTAATGCAAAGAAAAACGCCTTTTCACCGCCGATATGTTTAAATAAATAACCAACAACACGCGAACCGAGGGTCCCCCCTAATGCCGAAAAGAAGGTGAGTAATCCCGCCATCGGACTGTGTAATATTTTCTCCGTAGCCCCAAGCACAGATGAATTCATCAATGGATACAAGGGCGCTAAAAAAAGACCGATCATGGGAAAAACAAAACCCATGATGGGTACATCGGCTAGGCGTTCAATCGGGTCGGATGATAAATTCGTCGTTTGGGGCAAAATAAATACCACCACTAAGCCGGCAATCACCAGACAAGTCAGACAGATTTTTAACCACGAGATATAACTAACAATATATCCGGAAATAAATCTTCCTAATGCAATCGAGAGGGCCAGGATCAATGCCATATTAACACTCAAGGACTCCGGTAGCATAAGGACACGCTCGTTGAATGTCGGAAGCCAGGACATGATGCCTTGCTCCATCATAACATATAAAAAGGCACTGATAGCAAATATGAGAACCATCGGCCGTCGTAATAAGGACAACATGACACGAAATTCTTCCAGTAAAGGTGTCGCAATGGTATCACCCAGATGACCAAATGGTGTGAACAACACAATGAAAAATGAAATCGCCACTAAGACAGAAATCAACAGATAAATATTTAGCCAGGCACCCGGGTTGTCATCACTATAAAACAGTGGAAACAAAACATAAGCACAGGCAATTCCAACCATAAAAACACTTTCGGTGATAGACAGAAATTTGTTGAGCTCATCAGGTGTATCGCTCATATTTCCAATGAGGGCATAGGTTCCGACTTTTATGATGGCAAAGGATATGCCGATACAGGCAAATAATAATTGTACGTGCAGGAATGAATTACCAAAATAAATCATCAAACAGCCAAAAAGCACCAGAACAAGGCCTATTAAAAACCCACGTTTAAATCCTAATTTGGGAAGAAGGGATCCTACAAAGAAGGAAGCGATAGCTATGGAAAGATCTTTAAATAATTCGAGCGTGCTGGCCTGAATTTCATCAACACCGTATATGTTCAGAGATTTCTGAATTAATATACCTACGCTATTCAACAGCATGGCAATGATGAAATAGTTGATAAAAATGACAGCTTTTATTCCAAAATGTTTCATGTATGGCTTAATATTTATAATTCAATTATTCAGTAATAAAAGTCTGTTCATCCTTTCCAACTCCCGTCATGGTTAGTTTTTTCCATGATTTTGGAATGGTCGATTCAACCTGCTGTACACCGTCTTCATCAATGGTTAATCCGCCAAATCCAAAAAGGACAGCTTGCAGCATGCCGCCCGCTCCTGTTGCAAAATACGGATTCGTCCCACCGGCCGTCTCAGATATCACGCCGAAAGGAGGAACTTCATTGCGCTTGTAGCTGTATTCAAATATTTCTTCTGCTTTTTCGCTATCCCCTAATTTATTGTACAAAATAGATGAAATAGCCGCTCCCATGGCAGGACCGGTCGGAGATGTTCGCGGATTATAGTATTCGATATTTTTTCTGACCTGCTCTTCATCGGTTATTAATCCAAGCGGATAAGACAGTAAAATGACATCGGCTTGTTTTATTTCCTGCCCATTATATGTTTCATTTTCTTTAGTCGTTCCATCCGGAAATTCCAAAATTGGAATATTATCGGCTACGTGCATCCAATCCGGATCCGCTGAGAGCCCAAGCTCTTCTGCAGCATCTGATGCATAACGAAGACACAAAATGACTACACCATTAGTAAAAGCATTATTGTCAATATTTTCTTCCCATTCATTTGCCCCAATAACATTATTGATATTGTATTGACCCGGGCCTTGGCGCTCTACCCTGCTAGCCCAAAAATTTGCGGCATTTTTCAGAATGGGCCACCCTTTATTTTTAAGCCATTCCTTATCCTTTGTCACCTCGTAATATTTCCAGGCAGCCCAACCAATACATCCTGTAATATGATGTTCATAAGGGCCTGTCAGAGCCCACACAGGCGTATCTTCGCTTCCGTCTGCAGCCGACTCCCAGGGAAACATGGCACCTTTATAGCCATGTGCAAAGGCATTTTGTTTAGCCGCTTCCAGGCGTTCATAACGATAATCCAATAAGGATTTAGCAATATTCGGTTGAAGCACCAATAAAGGTGGATACATCCATAATTCTGTATCCCAAAATACGTGTCCATTGTATCCCAATCCGGACAATCCCATGGGTGAAAGACTGAGTGCCGTCCCCTCGCGTGCGAATGAATACAAATGGTAAAGGGCAAAACGGATGTCCCTGTTTACATTTTTATTTCCATCCAAAATGATATCGCTCTCCCATAATTTCGACCACGCTTTTCGGTGACTCGCAATTAATTGATCAGCTCCTTCCAAATTCGCATAAATCGTGAGTCGTTCGGCCTCATTTTGCGGTTGTGCATAATCGGTTGAAGCGCATGTCGAAGCAACAACATAGAAGGTGTATGTTTCACCGGCATTTAATTTTTTATAGAATTTCATCCAATGTCGGTTAAAATCCCAATCCTCGTGAATAACTTCTGGCTCATGCCCGTGATGCTCCGGAAAAATAAAAGCATTGGAAGCTGCAATTTCTACTTTCCCTGAAGGACTTTTTGCAACAGAAGTCAACAAAGGTATTCGAGCATGTGGTCGATCAATATGCCAAAAATAATTCCTCACATCGGTCAAATGATCCGGAGCTGTGATCACAGACATCGGAGTTATCGTAACTGCCTTTCTGGCCTCGATCCGAACTTCGATAAGGGCGCTATAAGGTAAGTGCCGCAATGACATGATGCGATGTTCTACAGTTATTTTATCACCTACATCAAATTCCGTAATTAATTCAGCCGCTTTCATATTCAATCGCTGTCTATAATTCGATACAGTGGATTCGGATATTCGATGACCATCCACATCGAGATACATATCGACATGATTAAATGACTTCAAAATATTTGAAACACGACCTCGCTGATAATAGTCATATATGCCATTGAGAATGACATCCTGGACTTGTAACGGGTGATGCGAAGAGACGAGACCAACCATGCCGTTGGCTACGGTGACGCCATAATAGTTGTTCGCGTCAATATTTTCAGCGATGACCTCCCAGTCACTTTGACAAAATGCTGAAAAATTCAATAAAATAACCGCAATAATTACAAGTCCTGACTTCATACTACTCGATTTATTCAATATTTTCATTCCTATTCCCGGCTATTTGAGCGTATTACTTTCATTTGAATAATTTGATCAAACGTTCAGTTATCCGATATGCCCAAATGAACTTGAAGTAATTTACTCATTTTTGGAATAATTTTCATAATTCCATTACTATCTCATATTTTGCATCGTGTCCGTCGATACAAAAGGTCTTCGAAGCACAAGACCATCTCCTTCCTCGATGACAAGCTGAATTTGGTCCCGGGATACCCTGAATCCTTTTTGCCTAATTTGAATATTTCTCTTGATTGATTAAAAAGTATAGCACGTGAACTAGTTGTACCTGGATCTAACGCGATGAAATGTCGAGCGCTCATTTAACTAGTCTAATAAAATGGAGATGAAATATTCAAGTTTGCAATTACAAATCATACGAATCGACCTTTAATATACTAACTGAATCGTCATTTCTACCAATGATTAAATAGCTGTTACCCTGAATATTAATTTCTTTTATTTTTCGAACTTCTCCTGTACATGCACGCTTCGTATAATGATTCAGTGATTGGCCCGGAATTAAAGAAGCTATCCCCAGTGCGTCGCTCCGACCCATTTGGACATTATTATGATAAAAATTAAATCCAAAAAATAGGATCGATTGATCACCCTGGATAATGTCTTCTCCACAGTGTAATGAAGAAAATTGCGCTGTGTATTCCATCGGTTGTCTTTGGTAGCTTCCATCGGTCTTTCCTATGAGTACATAATGCCTTTGATCTGCAACTTTGAGAAGGTGGGCATCCTTCAAATTCTGACGCCCAAATATTTCTTCGACCGTACTCTTGGCAAAGTCCGTGGCCAACAAATATTTCTTTTTAAGATTGGGCAACTGTTTCGTAATCTCCTCATAGGATGCAAAAGGTACTTCCTTATCGCCTACATAATAGGTAACTATTTGTTCCTTTGTGCCATTCTCATCAAAGTCATTTAAATAAAATCGAATGGGTTGTCGATCAGAGGATTTCATACGTGTATTTAATCCTCTGTTTCCAAGGATGATATCAGATATACCATCACCGTTGTAATCTCCGATAATAACCGATCGCCAAAATCCTTCGATGTCCAGGAGCACATCTTTCGTGGTCCCATTTTTGTCGAATCGGTAACGATCGACCGTGCCCCATTCTTTGGCCACTATTAATTCTACTCGTGCATCGTCCGGATCAGTGATTATGCCTGCATCAGTTATGAGACCCAAGTGTGCAGATCCAAAATGCTGTTCAGTACCGTCTGTAAAATTACCTGTTCCATCATTTAGTAATAGAAATGATCTCGGAATTTCCCCATAACGCCATGGTTGAGCCCTGGCCCCAAAAAATAAATCGATGTCATCATCCATATCGAAATCATGCGCGACCACGACAGATGCGACCAATCTAACATCTTCCGGAATTCTTTCATGGAAAGTCAAAACTCCTTCATTATTATAAAATAAGAGTGGACTGGAGTGTTTATTATTTAAATTAAACTCATTTCCTCCGGTTGCTATTACGAGGTCCTGCCACCCGTTACCGTCTAAATCGACAAAGACTGCATCCACGTCTTCAAACGTGGCATAGGCTTCAAATAATTCATGTTGAATTGATTTAAAGGTTCCATCTGCTAATTGTTGATATAATCCACCTGATTGCCGCTTCCCTCCGCCAATATAGAAATCCTCCAAACCATCGTTGTTCATATCACCTACACACAATGCCGGACCATCAACCGAGACCTCAAACGGTATAAGAGGTTCACGATTGAACTCAATAAAGTCGTTCTCATCGTGTTTGAAATCCACATTCATTTCGCCTGAATAATCCTCGCAAAAAATTGATGCAGGTTGTTCGGCATATTCCTGTTTTCGTTGTACCTCATCATACCGGACGAGAATTACATCTTCCTGGCTATAATCAAGTACCTGACTTTTCCCATCAGGCCATATGACTTCGACGGATTCTACGTTCCGCCGAGATAAAATAACATCGTTCAACATCGAAGATTGAAATCCTCGTGTAACAAACTGTTCGACATATTGCTTCGTCGAACCGTGCGCGATAATTTTTGCACCGATGCCATTTCGATTCCCATTTGGCCCGGTAAGTCTCACCTTAAATGACGTTGCATCCGTCGAATTTTCATATACGAAGGGTTGTTCATCAATGTTGTTTGTGACTACATCATAATCGCCGTCGTTGTCCAAATCAGCATAAATAGCCGCATTACTATAACCAACGACATCTGAAGGAATGGGCATCTCCTGAAATACCAACATAGAATCCTGAATAAAAAACTTATTCTTGATTTTAATTTCCGGAATTTTATCAGTTACATCGAGATCTTTCGGTTCCAATCGATCGAAATGAATTTTGAATTGAATATCTTTTCCGGCGATATAGTTGATATAGTCAATGTCATTCATTCGTTTGGGAATCCCATTGCTCACGAATATATCTTTTTTGCCGTCTAAGTTCATATCAAACAGGAGGGCACTCCAGGACCAGTCGGTCGCATCGACACCCGCATATTTAGCTATGTCACTGAATGTATTATTACCATTATTTAATTGAAGTGCATTATTACTAAACTGATATCCATATCCAAAGGTCAACTTGAAATTATAAATATCCGTAGGATCTTCACCCATAGATTTTTTCAATATGACCGGATCAAATGGAATCATATCCAATGAATAGATATCCGGATACCTGTCATTATTGATATCCGCAATATCCACACCCATACTAAATCTGCTGGTATGCCGCATCTGTTCCTCTACGACTTCCTCAAAGAATTCACCATTTTTATTGATGTACAAATAGTCATTTTCATGAAAGTCATTTCCAATATAAATATCTGTATAGCCATCTTGATTGACATCACCGAATGCCAGCCCCAACCCATAACCTATGACAGAGCTTTCGATTCCCACTTGAGCTGTAGCATCCCGGAAAAATCCATTGTCATTAATATAAAACCTGTCACCTGACAGCGAATCGAATGTTCCTAAAAATTCTTTGCGTTCACCAAATGTGCCATTATGATGCAATGAATGATTCATAAGATAACAATCGAGGTCATTGTCCAAATCAAAATCAAAAAATCCCGCCTGAGTAGAAAATCCCTGGAAGTCCAAGCCAAATTTTTCGGCATCTTCTTTGTACCTGGGTATTCCGTCTTCAATTCCCTGACATATATACAATCTGTTTTTACCCTGAAATTTTCTATAGTCGCCCACTTGACAAATATAAATATCTAAGAAGCCATCCTGGTTTATATCTACTACGGTTACACCCGTATCCCATGACTGACCATCATAAGAAATCCCGGATTCCTCGGACACATCTTTGAACTTGAATTCACCCTGATTCAGATAAAGTTTATTGGCCACTATATTACCACCAAAAAACAAGTCAACTAAGCCGTCATTATTCAGATCAGCTGCAGCCAAACCTCCGCCATTGTAAAAATACATATAATTAAATATGTTAAAATCAGTGGTCACCTCCAGATCATTGGAAAATGTCAAATTCGTTTCGGATGCGTCCAAACGATTAAAAAGAGGGGGAAGTGAATTTTGACTGGACGATACCTTAGATTTCGTGCAAGAAAATAAAATACAACAACTAAATAAAATCAAACAACATCTCAACATTGCCAAATTATTTTTTAATTACAACTGGATGATCATTATTCCGTATAAATAAATATTTATTCTTACCAAGTTGATGAATCCGCTTTGATTCGCCATCAATAACGATGCCCGATTCATTCGACGGAAGATATGCATAGGCGCCATCTCCTTTACCCAATAGCAGTGTTCCCAAATGAGCATCTAACATGCCCAATTGTGGTAGCAAATGCAAATCATTCCCTCCAAGTAACAGATCCGGAATTTTATCTTCATTTATATCGCTCACCGCAATCGCTTTGATGCTAGAGAGCTGTGCCTCTGGATTGAGATATTTCACCTTAAAACTACCACCTTCATTAAGTGCAACATACGACCGCATTTCCTCGGCGGATCGAATTTTAGCACTTTGTATCTTCTCCTCAGGAAATAGATCAGTCATTCCTTTTTCAGCGTATTCCACATGTCTCAGTCCCTTCTTCTTTATCGAAATAATCTGATCCGCCAAATCACGTAACAGCAGCATGGGTTTATCCTTATTATCATGTCGATAGGTGACGATTCGATCAAGCGCACCATTATCGTCAAAATCATTGATCCAAATTTTTATTGCGCTGTAATCATCCGTATTTAAATAGCAATTTGTTCCTGTGTTTCCAAAAACCAAATCCAGTTGACCATCACCATTTAAATCGGCTGATGCTACACTGAAATACCACCCTGTCAATGAATCTAAATTCGTAGAGATGCGTGTAAACGGGTTTTGTGATATATTATAAATGACAGGTGCCAACCACTCGCCTACAACAATCAATTCGTCTCCATCTGTAGGATGTACATCTGCAATGATTGCATCGGTGACCATCCCCAAATTATTCCAATTTTCTAACCAGGAACGACTGACATCACCAAAATTACCATTCCCATCATTCAAATAAAATGTATGCGGCGGATCCATCCCGAAATACTGAGGGACCGATCGGCAAAGCGATAAAATGTCAAGTGTGCCGTCATCATTAAAATCATGGAGTAGCACTTTGCTTGTGTTCATGTTGGCAGATGCCTCGAATGCGATGTTTCTCATAAAATTACCTGAACCGTCATTCAAATAAAGTCTGTCCTGAAGATTTCTGTGGTTTGGCGGCCAGCTATTTCCGCCTGAGCCTACAACAAGATCCAAGTCTCCATCCCCATCAATATCACCTGCGGCCACGGCAACATCTTCAAATTCATCTTGCGTGGGGTCAAAAGCGCGACGCACACTTTTTTTACTTTCGACATCGAATACAATTTGTGCCGGCTGTCCGGTTGCTCCTCCAATGAATAAATCGGTATTTCCATCACCGTTTAAGTCACCAAGACAAGAAGCCGGGCCTTCATATGAAAGCTGCCTGTATAATCCCCGGTCATAATAAAAGTCAACAAAATCATTCTCCTCATGTGTAACATCCGTCATCTCAGATGATAAGAATATTTTTTTCGCTAAAGATGATTGCGTCTTTTCTACGATATTATTTTCTTCAGGTTTTAAATTAAGCGTTGTATTGACAGGAACATCTTCATGTTTTTGTACGGAGCCGTCCGGCCACATGACTTTAATACTATCGATTTGTGTGTGATCATTTAATCCAAAAATAATTGCTCGATCGACACTGGATTGAAATCCACGATTTGGAAATTGCTGACGAAACTGAACTTGACCATTGGAATAAAGCCATACTTTAGTCCCAATCGAAGCAGAAAAATCGGAAAATGCGAGTTTTAAATAATTGTTCTCACTTGTGTTTTCATACAACAGTGCTTGTTGATTGACATTATTCACGATTAAATCATAATCACCGTCATTATCCAAGTCGGCATAGGCCGCTCCATTGCTAAACGTTTCTTGCGTCATTCCATTCGATGAAGCGACATCATTGAATTGAAGTTCTCCGGAATTGAGGTATAGCTTATTGACCAGAGGCTGTGAAGGCATTTCATCTATGATTTTTTGAACCTCCATTTTATCACCGGTGATGGCCATTTTTTGCAGGGCGTCATTAGCAAAAAAGTCCATAAAATCCAGGTTGATCACATCGTGATAAACGCCATTGCAAACAAACAAGTCAACCAACGCATCGTTATTGGCATCAAACATGAGCGCACCCCAACTCCAATCGCTCTGGGCCACGCCTGCATAAAATGCGATTTGTTTAAACTGTCCTCCTTCATTCAATTGGAGCGTATTGTGCATAAATTGATTGTAAAATCCGCGATTGATTTTTAATCGCCGCAAGTCAATGTCATCAAATGCAGAGGACGTTTTCAGTCTATGCTCATCATCCGGAAGCATATCAGTAACAAAAATATCAGCAAGCCCGTCATTGTTTACATCCTGAATATCCGCACCCATAGAGGAATGTGATACATGCCCAAACCTATCTTCTAGTTTTTCGGTAAACGTCCCATCTTTGTTATTTTCATAATAATAGTCGCGTTCAAAAAAATCGTTTGACACATACAGGTCATCATAATTGTCCTGATTTAGGTCAGCAACACTAATACCTAATCCAAATCCGATAAGGCTCTGATATATCCCTGCGCTCTCGCTTACATCTTTAAATACACCATCATCGTTGCGCATGAGTTTATCACCCCCACCCTTTAAAAAATCTTTTACCGGCCATTCCGAATATTTTAAATCGCGTTTATTGGCATAGTTGAGTGTATTGGTCGGAATAAAACTATTATTTAAGAGATAGACATCCAGGTCACCATCCTTATCATAATCAAAAAAAGCCGCGTGGGTAGAATACCCATCATCGTCCAGGTTATATGCCTGAGCGCGCTCCTTAAATGTGTTATCACCTTGATTTATAAACAGGACATTTTTCTGATCCTGTCCCGCCAGGTAACCTGCATTGGACACGTAGAGATCCAAAAGGCCGTCTTGATTTATATCGACGACACTTACTCCCGTCGACCATTTATTTTCCAATCCTACACTGGCGGATTCCGTAATATCTTCAAATTGAAGATTCCCTTTATTTAAATACAATTTATTTGAGGACATGTTAGCCGTAAAATAAATGTCCTTCAAACCGTCATTGTTTATATCAATGATTCCGACACCGCCACCATTATAAAAGTTTCGATAAACAAATACGTTGAACTTTTCTGTATTGTTCAAGTCATTTCGAAATTGAATCCCAGAATAATCGCTGTCAATCACTTTAAAGAGGTGATCATGGTCTTTTTCAATTTGTTGCTCGCAGCTGAAAAGACAACCAAGTAACAGGTAACAAATGAATAATTTCTTCATAAATAAATTCAGTACGTCAACTTCTTTTAATCAAAAGAGGGGCTCTTAAAAAAGAGCCCCTTCATTCTTATTTAAACAAAATTCCAGTTGATCAATAACCAGGATTTTGAATGAGGTCTGCGTTTGTGGATATTGCCTCAGCAGGGATTGGGAAAAGCAAACGCATTGGATCAGATGGATTTGACTTTTCCTGCCAGGTTCCTAAGAAGGCGTTGAATCGTATTTGATCGTTCCTTTTCCATCCTTCCCAATACAACTCACGGGATCGCTCATCCAGAATATCCTGTTCAGACAATGAACCGAGCGTACTCGCTCCTCGGGCTGTGCGCAAGGTATTGATCATATCCAGTGCTGTGGCATTGTCACCTTTTCTAAATATGGCTTCAGCCTTCATTAACCACACATCAGCAAATCGGAAGATAACAAAGTCATTATCCACAGATGCACCCTGAACATCAAAATCAGGTGCATACTTGGCACAGCGAATACCGGTGACTTCCAGGTTTGCACCCGTTTCCGTTAAATTAAATTCTGGTGTGAAAGCTAACGGACTTCCAACACGATCCTCTAAAGGATTTCCATCGGCATCATATTGCTGTCCTACTTGAAAACCTACATTCATGCCAGAACCGGCATCACGAATGTAATCGTAATCGCCACTTACACGTGAGTCATTTTCTTCGAATAAATTATACAAGTCTGAAAGCGCGACAAAACCATTCCATCCGGAAGGATTCTGATTGTAATGCATAGTCATGTGCCAGCGCGAACGAACTTCTCCGGAAGCTGAGCCCACCGTATTTTCTGAGACGAATATCAGCTCATCAGAAATTTGACCATTGTCAGGATGAAAATTATCGAAAAAGTTAGCTGTCAAAGAATAATTGTTCGAATTAATAATATTGTCACAATGCTCAATGACTTTATCCATATCAGATCCCTCAAAGGTATACGGTCCAGGTAGAGCTCCTCCATCACCATCAGTGGCTGCATAAACTGCGTGATTCAAATATAATTTAGCCAATAGAGCACTTCCGGCCATTTGAGTCGCCTGCGATGCAGGACCAGATGCTGGCAATTGTCCATAAATGGCTTCCAACTCCGGTACAATGACATTAAATATTTCTGCTCTTCGCAATAGAATAGAAGGTGGATTGAGCAATGTCTCACCGCATGCACGACGCGGTATATTACCCCACAGATCAAAAACCATGAAATCATTCAATGTTCGAAGAAATTGGGCCTCAGCGGCTACCTGCCCGGATGCTCCGGCACACAAGACATCTTGCGCCGCAAAACTATTTCGGTTCAACGTTTTCCAAACACCGTTTACATAACTATGTGCAGTAGTCCATGAATGTGTGTGCAATACGCGCCAAATACCGGCATCATCCCAATCACGTCCGCGCGTAGGGCCAGCCAGCTCATTGGAGGTATGCAAAGTCAATGCCATTAAATTATCTTGAGGTTGCAGATCCCTAAGGCCGCCATATGCACCATCCAATAAGACTTGTGGGTCGATATCACCGGTGTCAAATTGAGGTAAACCATCCTGAACCTCATCTTCCAATTCGCAGCTCACGAACAGGCCGCCAATCAGAAAGAGTATGAGAGTGAATTTTATATATTTCATTATTTATGGATTTAGCTATTTTAAAATTTCAAATTCAGTCCAACAACAAAACCTCTTGCTCTCGGATACGTCGAATAGTCAATACCAAATGAAGGTACATCATCAACTGATTTATCGACATTTACTTCCGGATCAAATCCAGTGTAATTTGTAAAGACATATAAATTACTGGCAGTAACAAATAATCTTAAGCTTTCGACTGCTTCTACACTGCCCATATCAAGATTATACCCCACAGTTAAATTGGCTATCCTGAAAAAATCGGCATCTTCAATAAACTTGGATGAAGGAATTGGTGCATCTCCGATTGCCTGTCCTGAAGTCAATACATCTTTCGTGACATTTGCTCCACCCTGGAGGGCCGCCTGATTAAACAGTGCCAAAGCCGTATTATTAAATACCTGATGTCCAAAATTACCATAGCCGTATAAACTGATGTCCAGATCACCTATTTCAAGTCCCGTGCGGAGACCAACAACAATATCCGGATTCGGATCCCCGAAAAACGCGCGGTCTCCCAATCCTGGCCGGACAATTCCACTAGCCGTATTTGCACCATCTCCATTCAGATCTGAGTATTGTGCGATTCCTTCACTGTTGAATCCAAGAAATTCACCTACGTAGAAGGCGTACAATGGTTCACCATCGAAGAGTAATTGGGCTCGCTGACCAGACAATCCTTGACCATTGATCTCACCGGTAATAATTCCATCAGGGAAAGTCTCAGTTACATTTTCTAATTCATTTGTATAGAAACTTACATTCAAGCCAACATCCCAACTAAAATCGGCAGTTTGCTTGATGAGGTATTCAAGACCCAATTCAACACCTGAGTTTTTGACTTTTACAGCGTCCAGATTTCTCCATACAAATGCGTCAGGACCCGGTTGAGCGACCGGAAGTCTGAATAATAGATCTTCTGTGCTTTTGGTGAAATAATCTAAAGAACCCGTCAACTTATAATCGGCGACGGCAAAATCAACACCAACATTAAATTGAGAGGCGGTTTCCCATTTCAAATCGGAATTACCAACTACTTCTCTTCGAATACCGGTACCATCGTCCGTTGGTTTAAACTGGTCGATCGTCTGTCCTGCTGGAAATTCCTGGTTACCGGTCAATCCGTATCCGACTCTCAATTTCAAGTCATCAAATCCTTCGCCCATGAAGTCTTCGTTGGAAATTTTCCAGGCGACGGCCGCAGACGGAAATACGCCATATTTGTTTCCATCACCAAACTTACTTGATCCATCCGTTCTGACCGTTGCTGTAACGATGAACTTATCCATCAGGTCGAGATTTACCCGACCAAAAAATGACTGTAATTTCTCTTTTGGGTCGGTAAACGATTTATTATCTGCAGAATTAAACGAAGAACCAAAATTCATGTTTTTGGTGTACAAGTTCTGATCATCGACTAAGAAATTTGTGGCTCGAGCGGAACTACCATCTCGATTAAATACTTGAAATCCATATCCAACGACAGCATCGATGCCCACTTCTGAAGACAAGTCAGTTTTCAAACTCAATGTATGTTCCTGAAGCGTATTTGATGTATTGATTCTTTCAATATTTCCAACCCCACCATTTGTAATATTTGCATTAAAGAGACGTGAAAGGGCTACATCGCGCTGAGAACTGGATCTATCCAGACCGACATTATATTTATATGTCAGTTTATCCGTGATTTTATAGGAGGCCGAAATATTTGAAAATATTCGCATTGTATTTCCGTGATCACTGTACAAGTCCAAAAATGCAACCGGATTACGCTCATTATCACTAGGTTGTACATATTCGCCATCTTCGAATAATGGTCGTGTAGGATTCCATCGCAAAGTGGAAATGAACAAATCACCTTCTGCGCCAACATTGCGACTTAAAGCTGTGGATTCATCATTAATTACTGATACAATTACTTTTCCATCAATAGTCAATTTATCATCAAAGAACTTTTGCACCACGCTCATCGTACCTGTGTATCGTTCGAGACCGGTGTTTTCAACGATTCCTTCCTGATCCTGATAGCTCAATGAAAACCGATATCGACCACTTTCTGATGACCCGCCATAGGACAAGCCATAGTCTTGTGAAATAGCATTCCGTGTGATCTCATCGAAAGCATCTACATTAGCTCCATGGTCAGCATTTGGATTGGTCGTCGCCGCGCGAAATTCATCCGCTGAGAGCAAGTCCAATTTCCGATCTCCGGGCATTGAATTAAATCCAACGGAAGAGTTGAATGAAAGTGATGGCTTTCCACGTGTGCCTTTCTTTGTCGTAATAATCACTACACCATTGGCACCACGTGCGCCATATATGGCTGCCGCTGACGCATCTTTCAAAATATTGACTGATTCAATATCATTTGGATTGATGAAATTCAATGGATTCCGTGCAGATTGGGCTCCTGCTCCAATGTCCGAGCCAGCACTGACATCACGTCCATCCAATGGAACTCCATCCAAAACGATTAGTGGTCCATTACCTGCACGAATGGAACCTGCTCCACGTATCCGGATACTTGATGATGCACCAGGTTCTCCAGTCGAACTCGTTACCTGTACACCGGATGTCCGACCTTGAATCAATTGCTCCGGAGAGGTATTGATTCCTTTATTAAAATCTTCAGAGCTCAGTGTGGTCACGGCTCCGGTGGCGTCACGAACTGTTGTTGTACCGTAACCTATGACGACTACTTCGTCTAATGCAACACCAGTTTCTAAGGCAACATCGATTACATTCGATGCCCCCAACACAAGGTCTTGCGTCGCATAACCGACATAGCTAAATTCAATTTCAGTTACACCTTCCGGTACCGTGAATTCATAGTTGCCATCAAAATCTGTAACCGTTCCGTCAGAAGTGCCTTTTGCAAGGATATTAGCCCCGATAAGAGGCTCACCATCCTCGGCATCAGTGATCGTGCCAGTGATTGTCCGCTGGGCCATTATCATTACCACCGAACAGAATATCATAAGGGCGATGGTAAAAGACCTTTGTAAAAATTTGTTCATATGCATTAGAATTGAATCAATAATTAAGGAATTGCTTAAAGTTAAGAATTTTCTTTATTGTTGTGTAAATTACAATAAGTAATTGTTTGCATTAGCGACTTTCGGCTTAGCAAGGATTAAATAAACCGCCAAGCATCAGTAAGATAAAACAATAATTCAAGGAAAATACTCGTGCTAATTTACTAGGTTTTTAAAACCCTGCTTAATTTTTTCCAAAAAAATGACAATTTAGAATCAATATGGATGGATTTAAACTTAGTACGCTGGATATTAGCATCATGCTGCTTTATGCAGTATTCATTATAGGATATGGTCTGTATCATGCCAAGCGGAGCAGTTCGGAAGACTACTTTTTAGGGGGTCGGAGTTTGACCTGGCCGATCGTCGGTATCGCCTTATTTGCCGCCAACATTTCAAGCTCATCACTGGTTGGTCTGGCAAGTTCAGCTTTTCAGACCGATACCCACGTCTTCAATTATGAGTGGTTGGCCGCCGTGGTCCTTGTCTTTTTTGCCATTTTCTTTCTTCCTTTTTATCTTAAATCCAAGGTCTACACAATGCCTGAATTTTTGGAACGACGATATGATAGTCGGTCCAGGTATTATTTTTCCTTCGTCACCGTCGTTGGAAACGTCCTCATAGACACGGCTGCTGCTTTATACGTCGGAACTATTGTATTGAAATTGATTTTTCCCAGTTTATCGACATTTACTATTGTATCCATTTTAGCACTGGCTGCCGCCTTATATACCATTCCGGGAGGTTTGAATTCTGTTATTCAAACTGAAGTCGTGCAGGCCATATTATTGGTGGGTGGATCTATCATCCTCACCTATTTTGCTCTTCAAAAAGCAGGAGGATGGGATGCTGTGCTCTCAGTTTTAGATTCAAAAGCAGCTGCAGGAGAGTTTGTCAATGAGAATGGTATTCGTCTCAAAGACTCGGAAGATGTGCTAAGCATGATCCGATCCACAGGAGACGGCTTTCGGAATTTTGTTCTAGGAAGTGGCGGAGACACCTTTATGCCCTGGACAGGACTGGTATTCGGTGCGCCTATTCTCGGGTTTTATTTCTGGGCCAATAATCAATTCATGGTACAGCGTGTGCTGGGAGCAAAAGACTTGCAGCACGGACGCAGAGGTGCCCTATTTGCAGGTTTTTTAAAATTACCTGTCATTTTTATCATGGTTTTTCCCGGGACGATTGCCATCCTGTTGTACAGCGGCGTGGATATTTCCAATATTAATTATACGCTCGCTGACGGAACTATTTGTTCCGATTTGTCACAATGCCCCAATGCCACTTACCCGGTTCTATTATTTGATTTATTACCCAAAGGTTTACTGGGATTAGTTTTAGCCGGTTTATTGGCGGCTATGATGTCGTCTATTTCGGCAACGTTTAATTCAGCTTCAACCCTGGTCACTATGGATTTTATAAAACCTTTGAGTAAAAACATTTCTGATAAAAATTTGGTACGAGCAGGGCAAATTGTCACGCTTATTCTTGTGGTGCTTGCTTCAGCATGGGCTCCCGTAATTGAAAAATTCGGCTCACTTTGGGAATATTTGCAAGAAGTACTCGCGTACATTGCCCCTCCTGTAGCCTCAGCATTTATTCTGGGACTCTTTTGGAAACGGTCCAATGGTCACGGTTCAATAGCCAGTTTAATATTTGGATTGATCTTTACCGTTGGAGTTATTTTGTCAACTCTCTTTGACTGGAGCGGCGTGTTAAATGACATGCATTTTTTACATCGCACATTTTATTTGTTTGTAGCATGCTCTATTGTCAATGTAATCGTTTCATTGGCAACAAGTCCTCCTCCGGCGGAAAAAGTCAAACATTATACCTGGAATCGTACATTGTTGACGGCTGAAACCCAGGAACTTCAAGGTGTTCCCTGGTACAAAAACTACCGTTATATGGCTATCGTGTTGTTGATCACAACGACCATATTAGTCGCCGTTTATTGGTAATAAAGTATGTGGATATCCGACTATTGGATAATGACACGTGATTGATAATAGCCCTGGTCTGTATACAATTTCAACGTGTACAATCCGGGCGTACGACGCAATTGACGGATATCTAATCGATACGATTCCAGACCTTCATTTTGCGTCAGTACGGTTTGACCCTTATTATTTATTAGTTCTAATTTAGGTAACTATATAGTACAATGTACCAGTTAATATTTTGTTCCAATTGAAGTCCTTCATTTTCAAATTTTATCCCTTTTGACTTAGGGTTTTCTTTAAGGTTTTTCCTAAGTCTATTTCTCCTACCTCGTACTTTTCTACGAGCTGCTTGTCTGTTAAGCCTTTGTTTTCTTTCATCTCATTCAAATTTGAACTGTATGGTAATGATTTAATGTAATATTCCATGAATTGCCAATCGGGAGTTCCTTCTTTTGTTACTGGGAGGTTGATTGTTGATTCTCTCATTCTTTGTAGACCCCACTTTCTTCCATAAGAGAATTTATATTTTTCCATCTTTATAAGAGTAGTTAAAAATAGGGCTACATAAACATTCAAATTGAACTTTGAAGTATAAACATGAACATCTTCTGTCGAGCAAAATGGATCTTTCTGATAATACGCCTCTCCAACACTTCCATTTCTGTTTACAGACAACACATTCCCATTGTGGACTGGAATATTGTTTATAGTTCCAACAACACCATTGTTTGAGTCTATTGAGGTAACAAATAGCGTTTTACCATTTCCTACAACATCCATTTTCCGCCCCCCTTTCCCTCTATCAATTTTAAATAAACTATCATATTTAAACCATCTCCATTCACGGTCAGAAAGGCTAACTGTCTTTTTATGAAATGGTTCTTTTTTTGGATTAGGTAATTTTGATGTATTATAAACCCATGTTGGTATTTCTTCAATCGAAGGGACTATTAGATCGTCAAGAGTCTTATTGGCTTCTCTGCCGTGTGTAGTATACCTAAATCTGTTTTGACTGATTGCATAACAATAAAAGTATTTTTCTTTCTCACACATTTCTAATTTTGGCGTTAACACTTTAATATTTTGAGACGTGTAAAAATCACCAGGTTGAATAAAAGCAGACAAAAGATAAGAACCTCCCAAGGTAACTGTAATGCTTCCTTTACTAAACAATTTAAAATTATCATTACGCTCTACGCAACATTGGAAGCCTAAGTTTTCAGAAGATCGACTAATAAATCTAATCCCATTTTCTAATGAGGTTTTTTCTAATTTATTCAAATCAGCCTGACTACCATATTCAATATAAAACAAGTCTTTTAATTTAACCATCATACTTTACTTTATAAGCAACATATTCCTTTAGCGTAGTAATGAAGTCATTTTCATTAAGTTGAGAGTAATCTGTTTCCATATACGCCTCTGCACACCATTCACTTTTTGAAGTTACTTCTTGCATAACACTTAATCCAACTATGCTCTCACGGTTCATATAAGCATTAAGCCATATTTTTTTAATAGATTCCCAGCTATTTTTATTATCAGTGCGTTTATTCTTACTTACTGTAAAGCCATCGTCTTTGAAATAGCCAAAAAAAGATTTATAGCCATTCGGATGAGGTTGTTTAGATTTAAACACAATGATAACCGTAGGTACGCTGGCTGCGGGATTGAAAAGTTCCGTAGGCATAGTTAAAACACCTTCTAAAGTGTGGTTTTTTAATAATCTTCCTTTTACCTCATTCACAGCACTATTATTAGATACTACCACTCCCATTTTACAAATAGCTATCCCAATTCCTCCTGATTCCAGACAATCTAAAGCATTTTCTAAAAATTCTAATTGTTCGGAATTATTATCCTTAGTGTAAGGTGGATTCAAAAATGTTTTTGTTGGTCTAATTTCTTTTACCTGTGATTTTATATTCTCTTTGAAACAGTCTCCATATATTATATGGCTTTTCCCATCCCCACGCATCATCATATTAGAGCAAGCATGGGCAAACATATCAGGTCTGGTTTCTACTCCTATAAGTTGTGCAGTCTTAATTATCTTCCTTTTCGTACTGTCGTGTCTAGCATCCTTTAGCATATAGTTCATAGCAGATACTAAAAATCCTGCCGTGCCACAGCAGGGATCAAAAACCACATCATTCTTATTTAAAGCCGCTATATCACAAAATAAATCTGTTATGTGGTTAGGGGTTAAGACTAATCCAGTCTTTTTATCACTTCCTGCGTACTTAATGAAAATAGTATAGAACTGGCCTAAAATATCAAATTCGTTATTCTGAATATACGGTAAAATCTCTTTATGAACGCGATATATAAAATCTCTCAACAGTATATTAGGTTCTTCTTCCTTAATTTTCTTGTTATAAATATAAGTCGAATTGAAAATAGAATTTGTTTTAAATTTTGAATATTCGTTGTCTATTACTATTATTTTATCATTACTCAATCCATTATCAGACAAAACACTTTTACAGGCACTTAACAATGCTGCAATCAATTCTTTATTATGAGTGTGAGTATATTCATTATAACTACTACAAAATGGTTTGTGCTGCAATGCTACTAAAATTGCACTCATTAGTGTACAACGCTCAATTTCAGGGATAGAGTGAGCGTGTAAAACCTCATTGTAATCATTCGCCTTTTTGATTAAATCGTCTTGTGAAAAAGGTCGTTGTTGTTCTACGATGATTTCAGTTACTTCATCAGGGGTTGGGAAGAACTTTTCCTGTACCTCAATAAAAGTGTAATTGTCTTTAAGCCACAGAAAAGAAGATATTCGCTTGTCTCGCTCGTTTTCACCACTTAATGCAATAGCCGTAACATTGTAATCATCTTTCAAATGGGAAGCATACCAAAGCGCACCGTCAACTGCAAATTCCTGCGGATTCTCATAATACTTTTCCTTGTTGTTGCTTTCATGTTTTGCAACTGAAGCTTTGCACTCCACTACAATTACTTCATTCGGTTTATTTACAAACGAAATAATGAACTCAGGGTAGCCCTTTTGACCCCTACCACTTTTAGAAGCCTTACTTAATAAATTATTAATTCTTTTATTTGAAGAGGATTGTTCTTCGATGATTATTGTCTCATCGTCAAAGTAACCTTTATTAGTTAGAATATTTCTAACGATGTTTTCAGTATTTCGCTCGTTTGCCATTTCTTTTAATTGACCAATTCTTTATACGTTAATCTTTCATTTGCATTGGCTAACGTCATTGCAAATCTCTCTCTGCATAATCCGGTCAAACTGACCCCCCCATTCCGATTTGTACTGACCCCACCATTCCGGAGGTTTGACCCCCTGCAATGAGGTAAAATGTTAATAACGTTCCGGTATACTGACCCCCTATATTTTGGAGGGTGTTAAGAACATTCCGGAGGTTTGACCCCCTCAAGATGACTATGGAAACGTGCAATTAATGTTCATGTTCGTGGCTCAAGAAAAGAGTTATGGCATGGGAAAATTAAAGCGCATGGATCAAGTCAGATATATTTTAGAGACCTACCTGGACACCAAATCCATTAAGGGTACGGCAAGAAGATTACAAATTTCAAAGAACACAGTCCGAGACTATGTTCGTCGTGTACGAACTCATTTTAAAGACCTGTCTGAGGCGTTGACGTTGGCAGAAGACGAACTTTTTGAGTTGGCCTACAAGTCAGATGCAAGCGGATCGAATACGCGTGAATTTGAATACAACAAGCGGGTTGATTTCTGGATCACAGAGCTTCGTCGAGTCGGGGTAACGAAGAAATTACTGTGGGAAGAGTATCGATCAGAATTTGAACATGGCTTTGGCTACAGCCAATTTTGTGAGCGCATAAATCGCGAGATAGGGCGTCGCGACCTTACGATCAAAATGAATCACACGCCAGGCGAAAAGATGCAGGTGGACTTTGCAGGCAAGACGATGAATTGGATTGATGCGTCCAGCGGCGAAGTGCATAAATGTCAAATATTAATTGCGACGATGCCCCATACCCAACATAGTTTTGTCATTGCCTTACCGAGTCAAAAAGTGACGGATTTTATACACGGACTAAATCAGGCGTTACTATTTTTTGGTTGCTTACCCAAGGTGATTTTAAGCGACAATTTAAAATCGTTTGTTATTCGTGCCGATAAATATGAGCCTGATTTTAATGAATTATGTGTTCAATTAGCGGCCTATTATCAAATTGACATTGAAGCTACCCGGGTAAGAAAACCAAAAGACAAGGCCAGTGTAGAAAATTTAGTCTCAACAATTTATACACGTATTTATGCCCCACTTCGCAATGAAGTATTCCACAGTTTAGCCGAATTAAACGAGGGAATAAAGAAACAACTCACAGATCATAATCATAGGCCCTATCAGCAAAAGCCAGGTTGTCGATTAAGTGAATTCCAAAAGTTTGAACATCCTATAATGAAGGAGCTACCAGCAGATTTATTTGAGATTAAAAAATCAACGCAGTCTAAGGTACGCCGAGATTATCACGTCTATATCGGAGAAGAAAAAAACTATTATTCGGTTCCCTTTCAATATGTAGCACGCCAAGCCATTATCGTGTATACGTCGAGTACAGTTGAAGTATTTATCGATAATCAGCGCGTGGCCACGCACACACGATTGCTTCATCGTAACACATATCGCCATCAAACCAATCCGGACCACATGCCGAAAAGTCATCTTGAATGGAAAAAAGCACGTGGCTTTAATGCAGCACATTTTATCCGGCAAGCCGATAAAATAGGTCCAGCTACCAACTGGGCGATTCAATTCATTATACGCTCGGCTATCCATCCACCACAAAGCTTCAACTCTTGTCAAGGCGTATTGCGGTTAAGTGAAAAATATTCTGCTGAGCGATTGGAAAACGCTTGTGTGCGTTGTCAAAAGGTAGACAAAGTATCTTATAAAATGATTAAAAGGATTCTTGTAAAAAACCTGGATCTCGAAATCGAATCCGTTGACCTATTTAACACACCAGTCCATGAAAATATTCGAGGCCCCGAAGCTTATCAATAATCATTTTTTTAACCCGTCATATTTATGACACAAATTTATTCTTATGAAAAATGCATCATTAGAAACCATGAGGCAAATTAAATTAACCGGCATGGCAGACGCTTATGAAAGCCTGTTAAGCCTTCCGGTCAATCAACAACCCGAGTCACACGAAATGCTGGCCCGATTAATTGACGCTGAAAAACAATATCGCTCGCACAAACGTATGCAGATGTTTTTACGACTTAGTAAACTGCGATATCCAGCCGTTATCCAAGATATCGACTGTTCTACTACGCGTAATTTATCTAAAGGAAAAATTGTAACACTCGCAGATTGCGCTTATGTCGATCGAGGAGAAAATGTTCTCATCACAGGGGCAACAGGTTGCGGAAAATCTTATCTCGCCTGTGCATTTGGTCACACCGCCTGTGTCAAAGGCTATCGAACGTTGTACTTCAACATGAACCGATTTACTGAACAAATTGCACTCGCTAAAACCGATGGTACACTGATCAAATGGATGGACAGAATCAAAAAAGCTAAACTCATTATTCTTGATGATTTTGGTCTCCAACCTATCACTCATCAAGTTAAACTCATCCTGCTACAAATCCTTGAAGATCGATATGAAAGAAACGCCACCATTATATGTTCTCAACTTCCGGTCGGAAAATGGCATGAATATTTTGATGAACCCACTATCGCAGACGCTATCCTCGATAGAATTATTCCAAAGGCTCACCGCATAGATCTAAAAGGAAAAAGCTTACGTAAACAATCAAAACATGTATCTTAACAAATGATTTTTAGCACGTTTTCAACATAGGGGGTCAATATCCCGGATTCAGGGGGTCAGTAACTCCGGAATATGCACTCTCTCCGTCTGATACTCTTCTTGTATTATAACGATATGAAAATTCATCACAATACTTACTTAGGTGCTTGGGACTGGCTGAATGGTATATTCCAAAAATGCCTCTTTTGAGTAAACTCCAAAAACCCTCAATTGAATTTGTATGAAAACCATTTTTTGAATACTCCCCTTTATTGTGCTTCACTACTTCGTGCTGATAATCTTTAGATAGCCCATTATATGCTGCCCATTCGTCGGTAACTACAATCGCACCCATCTTTACCATTTCCTCTATAATAGGTTTCAAGGTCTTGGCTTTTGTGTCCGAGACAACCTTTGTGTTAACCTGTCCATCATTAACTATTCCAAATACTGGCGTTTTATCCTTTACGCTACGTCCTTGTGAGTATTTTACTTTCTTATCTACATGACGGTTTTTGTTCTTTCCACCTACGAATGTCTCGTCTGCCTGTATAACACCACTTATTTTTTCCTGTGATGTGGGTTTGAATGTGTTTCTTATCCTGCTCAACATAAACCAAGCTGTCTTTTGTGTTACTCCTAAGTCTCTATGTAGTTGCAATGAGCTAATTCCTTTTTTATGAGATGAAAATATGTATATAGCAATAAACCATTTTCTTAATGGTATTGATGAGCCGTGAAACATCGTGCCCACCTTAACTGTAAATCTCTTCCTGCAATCCTTACATTTTCTAAGACCCTTAAACTCACCCTTCTGGTTCAGCTTGTAATGATCTTTGTTTTTACTTCCACAATGAGCGCAAATAGGCTCACTTCCCCATCTAATATGCTCTAGGAACTCTC
The DNA here is from genome assembly GCA_965249735.1 of Saprospiraceae bacterium. Taxonomy (GTDB): domain Bacteria; phylum Bacteroidota; class Bacteroidia; order Chitinophagales; family Saprospiraceae; genus JANQSS01. The sequence continues at coordinate 166,262 of CBDFMS010000026.1, forward strand.
TACAAGTATTTTCATCAGACAATATTTCAAGCATCTGAGCAAAAGAAGTAAATTTAGTGTGTATTTCGTTCATGTCTTTATTATTGTACCATAAAGATACGTCAATTATTTGGTACATCCAAGTATATAGTTACCCTAATTTATATACATCATCGTTTTCGTCCACATCAATAAATAATTCCTCTCTCGCCGGATTTGGATATAGCCGGATGTCAAAATCCGATTTTTTATTGTTGATACGACTGTTTTCATAAAGGATGACCGGATCGTCTCCTTCGGAAATTTCATAATAATGATCCGCTGGTAGATTTGAGAGACTCTGTATGAGTCCACTGGGCCAGGTAATGATCAACGAATGAATATTCTCAGCTGAAGCCAATCCAAAATGATGTATTCCCGGGTTCTGGCTGGCATAACCACTACCTGAGGTCACTTCGTCATAATACCGCTTACCTTGTTCATCGACCATTTCAATTTTGGTTCCAATTGCTTGTGCATTGCTAGACACACCTTTGAATTTAAATCCAACAAAATGCTTCGGTTCCGAATCGTTTCGAAATAATTGATTGCGGTCGTCCTGTGATACGCCCGCATTTGCCACAAAGACATCAAGCAATCCATTTCGATCAAAGTCAAAACAAGCCGAACCGTAGGCAGCCTTATCGCTTGAAATCGGATTACTTAGTAACACTTTTTCGAAGGTATTGTCCCCTTTGTTTCGATAGACAATATTGTTATAGTCTGAAAAATAGGAGTCATTCGCAACATGTATATCCACCCAGCCATCATTATCAAAATCGAAAAAATTAGTCCCCCACCCCATTCCATAATCATCAACTCCGGCTGACGCGGCTATATTAGTAAACGTCTTATTTCCATTATTCAGGAAAAGTGCATTTTCAAAAAGATTGGTAATGTAAATGTCCAGATGTCCATCCCGATTAATATCTCCTACATCCACGCCCATGCCAAAGCCATCAAAGTTCAGGCCCGAAGCAATACTCTTATCTGTAAAATACCCGTTGCCATCGTTTTCATATAATATATTCGCTTGTCCGTCATGACATAAATACAAATCCTGGTCACCATCTTTATCATAATCGAAAAAAACCGCGCCCATATTATTTTGAATATCTAATGCTCCCGATGGAATGGTAAAATCAGAAAACCCTCCTGAGCCATTATTCAGATAACATTTATTTTGGTCTTGAAAATTAGCAATGTACAGGTCCAGCCAACCATCATTATTAATATCGGAAAAGAGAATTGAGTAAGGTCTTTGGATATTGTCAATTCCGTAGGCCATTGTCATATCGCTAAACGTACCGTCTCCGTTGTTAATAAATAATAAATCAGCCTCATAATTATTTCCTAAATACAGATCTGGGTATCCATCATTATTGATATCGCCCCAACCACTCGTACGTGTGTCTTGTGAATAATCGAGGCCCAAATCCGGCGCTACATCCATGAAGCTCCCGTCACCCTGATTGCGGTACAATCGATTCGCTCCATCGCGAACAGATACGTAGACATCCTGCCATCCGTCACCATCATAATCAGCGACTGCCACACCGGAATTTCGATTTCCATGGTCTATATTGGCTTCATTTGACATATCGGAGAAGGTCATTTGCGCCTGTGTCATCGTCATGATAAAAGCTAACCCAAGTATCAGTACGTGTTTCATAACAACTATTTAATGTAATATTCTATGGTCAAAAATACTAAATTGATTTAGCAAATGAGCATTCGAGCATTCGAGCATTTGAGCAGACAGGTGAGACACACTTGAAAGACGGCATGCAGGAATCTACGAGCATTTGAATATGGGTACTCATCAAATTAATCGTTAATCTGAGTTCGTCTTTTTTATAGTGAAAATAAACTAACCTCAGTTGTGAAATTATAATGGTGCTAGTTATTCGAAAATGAAATCAGCAACATAGATACATTCTATGACAGGCCATAAGATCTGACAAGGGTCATAAGCATTCTTGTTTGGCCAGAGTTGCAAATAATTTTCAAAATAATTGTATAAATCCAAAAAAGGAAAAAGTTCCTATTTCATCATTACAATTTAAATGAGATTCGAGTAAACTAACTTTTTTAGGATGAGACTCCCAAATGCTCACTAGCTCGAATGCTTTTTAGTACCGAGTTAGTAGTACCGAGTTAGTAAAAAAGTAAAATCTCACCTTCTCAAGCTCTCACGCTCTCACTTTTTACTGTATTGCTAACAGGCTCAAATAATCACTGACTCACACGCTCATCGGCTGTCCGGCTACGATTCCTGGTTTGGAATATCCTCAGCCGTGAATTCGTACAATTTGTTGGCTTCCTCTTCTTTAAATTTCATAACTAAATCCAGGGCGTCGGGAACAACATCACTGCACATGGTTATGAGCGACCCTTTTTTAGCATTTTTGATTGCGTGTGTAATAGCTTCAGATTCATTTGGAATAATTACAATTTTGGCTTTTGGATTTGCTTCTTTAATTCCATTTTCCATGAGTCCAATTAATTCCTGTTCTGTTTTTCCTCGTAAATTTTTATCCTGTCGAATAATTATTTCATCAAACATTTCCGCAGCTATACCGCCTATCTCCCGGGTATCTTCATCACGCCTGTCACCTACTCCTGCTATGATTCCCACTTTATACGTCGCATCTACATTTTCAATGAATTTCTGCAGAGCCCGCAGTCCGGCAGGATTATGTGCGTAATCAACCAGTACATCGAAATTTTTGAAGTTAAACATGTTCATTCGACCCGGTGTTTGACCTGGAGAAGGAATAAATGTGGTGAGGGCGGATCGAATATCATTTATTTTGACATCCCGGACATAAGCTGCTAATACGGCCGGTAAAACATTTTGAATCATAAAATGTGCTTTCCCGCCAAATGTCAACGGAATATTAACTGCTTTCTCGACGCGTAATTTCCATTTTCCACGGCAGATGGTTACATATCCATCTTCATAAATGGCCGACAGTCCACCTCGATTCATATGCCGTTTTATTCGATCATTATGTTCATCCATTGAAAACAAGGCAACATTGCAATCAACATTATTTATCATGTCATAAACAAAATCATCATCTGCATTTAATATCGCATAGCCCTGGGGTAACACCGTTTCCGGTATGACGCCTTTGACGCGGGCCATCTGTTCAATACTATGAATTCCTTTTAATCCCAGGTGATCGGCTGCGACATTGGTGACAATGCCGACATCGCAATTATGGAATCCCAGACCGGCACGAAGCAAGCCTCCGCGAGCAGATTCCAATACAGCCATATTGACCGTTGGATCTTTCAGTACAAATTCAGCTGAAGCAGGTCCTGTGCAATCTCCGTGCATAAGTAATCGATTTTGGATGTAGACACCATCGGATGTGGTATAGCCGACCTTATACCCGACCATCTTCATTATGTGAGCGATGAGCCTGGTTGTCGTTGTCTTACCATTCGTTCCGGTCACTGCGATAATCGGTATACGGGCTGAAACGCCGGGTGGGAACATCATATCGATGACGTAAGCCGCGACATTCCGCTCAAGTCCTTCAGTCGGTGCCAGGTGCATTCTGAATCCGGGACCGGCATTGACTTCCAACACAGCTCCTCCAGTGTCCTCAAGCGGTGTGCTGATATCATGGGTCATGATATCGATGCCGCAAATATCAAGATCGATGATTTTTGCTATACGCTCGGCCATAAAAATATTATATGGATGCACACGATCGTATACATCAGTGGCCGTTCCACCTGTGCTCAGGTTCGCCGTATCCTTGAGATATAGAATTTCATCAGCGGGCAGGACGTCATCCAGCTTGAGGTCGTTTTTGTCCAATATATTTTCAGTCATGGCATCCACCTTTATCATCGTAAGCACACGCTCATGACCATAACCGCGCCGTGGATCTGCATTGACCTTATCTATTAATTCCTGAATGGTCGAATTCCCATCGCCGACCACATGTGCAGGTGTACGTTTGGCGGCGGCCACCAGCGTATGATTGATCACCAACAACCGATAATCGTCTCCTGTGATATATTTTTCAACGATAACACTGCGGGATACTTCTTTGGCCTTGTGGAAGGCCACGATGGCATCTTCTTCATTATCGATGTCTGTTGTGATGCCTCGACCATGATTTCCACCGATTGGTTTGACAACTAATGGATATCCGACATAGCGAATGGCATCACGAAGTCCACGTTCCGTCCGTATGACATCACCTTTGGGGACAGGCACTTCAGCTTGCTCCAATAAGTACTTACTATCCTCTTTATCGCAAGCCAGCTCAACACCGATACTACTGGTGTCACTGGTAACTGTCGCCTGAATTCTTTTTTGATTTGCACCATAACCGAGTTGACAAAGCGAGTAGCGATTGAGACGTATATATGGAATGCCACGATTCAGTGCTTCCTGAACGATTGATCCGGTGCTTGGGCCTAACCGTTCGTCCTCACGAATTTCCCGCATACACTGAATATCCGGTTCCAGATCATAATCATCACCGGCAATTAATGCCTCTGAGATACGAACAGCCGATTTGGCAGCGTATCGCCCTACTTTCTCTTCCATATAGTCAAAGACGACATGATATACACCCTCTTCTCCTGCTCCGCGCGTTCGTCCAAAACCGCAATCCATTCCTGCCATGGTTTGGATTTCTAATGCAATGTGCTCGATGACATGCCCCATCCAGGTTCCTTCCTCCACGCGTTGAAAAAACCCGCCGGGACTTCCTACAGAACACCGATGCTCATACATATCCGGAAACATCGCCTTAAGCCGATCGAGAAATCCATCGATTTTGTTTGTCGGTCGCTCTTCCATTTCTTCGAGGTCCAAAAGCATGACGATAAGCTTGTGGCGTCGAACTGACCAGTAGTTAGGTCCGCGCATCGCTCTGATTTCTCTGATTTCCATTCTGTCGTTTTTTGATTTGAGGATTAGTTAGCTCCGCACTGTCATTGACTTTCCATTCAAATTATTTCAGATTATCCGGGAAATTTGCAGAAGCAGGGTAACTAAGTATTAAACATAGTATTTTTGGGCGCAAAATTCAAATACCTATGATTCCATCTGGAAAGTTAATTGCGATCGGCGGAAATGAAGACAAGGGTTTTGGCATGAACGAAGGCTATTCGCTGGACTTTATTGAATCCGGAATTCTGCGTCATGTTGTGACCCATGGAGGTGGCCTATCAGCGCGTATTGAAATTATCCCGACAGCTTCATCCATTCCCAAAGAAGTCGCTCAAAACTATGTGCATGCATTTGAAAAACTAGGTTGTGACTCCATTGGTGTCCTCAATATCAAGAGCAGAAAAAAAGCCGATAAAAAAGAGACGATCGAACGAATAAAAGAGGCTCATATCATTATGTTCTCCGGTGGTGATCAACGGCGATTGAGTAAAATATTTCTCAACACGCAATTTTTGGACATACTCCATCAGCGTTATCTGCACGAGGACATCGTAATCGCCGGAACCAGTGCAGGCGCCGTGGGTATGTCGGAAACTATGATCAGTGGTGGAAGTGCAGCTTATGCCCTACTCAAGGACGCCGTAAAGCTGAGCCAAGGACTGGGATTTATTGAAAACGTCATTTTTGATTCTCATTTTATCGTCCGTGGTCGCTTTGGCAGACTGGCAGAAGCTGCGGCTCTTTATCCGGGTCAATTGGGCATAGGTCTTGGAGAAGATACAGGCGTCATATTTTCAGAAGGAAATAAATTTCAGGTCATCGGATCCGGCATGGTCATTGTCTTCGATCCGAGTGTCCTCACGCACAACACGGCAGATGATTTAGAACCGGGTACACCTATGTCTATCGCCAATCTCATAGTCCATGTCCTGGCCAATGGTGATGAATTTTTACTAGAAGAGCGAAAACCAGTGATGCTGGCTATTGATGAACCGTTTGTCTAGTCGCATCAAATTCAAGCGTCTTAAGTAGAAGTGAGAATGTGAGAGCTTGAGAGCTTGAGAACGTGAGAGCATGCTTGCCCGCCGGAGCTTCAGTGAAGGAGGGAGAACTTAGAACTCGCATTTCCTGATCGATAATACGTCCTGCTAACTGTGTATTGTCAACTGTCTACTGCCTACAGCCTCGTCTCAATCGTCCCGAATGCATCTGACAGAACAACCTATTTTTCGTGTGGCAATAGATTTCTGAAGCATGTTACTTGAAGAAAACATATATTGATACCAGGAATGAGTCGGTGGAAATGGTGTAGAGGTCCACCAATATCCTTGTGATACCTTATTAGAATATTCACCTGAAACCGAAGATCGGAAACCACCGGGAGCTGTTGAAAACCTACTCCCATTATTTGTGCCCTGATCATTACCGACATAGCCAACGACTACATCATTTTCCCAGCCAAATGTTTGGGCCATAGACTTTGCTACGTCGTCGCCGCCGCCTTCAAATCCGTATCCATTATCATCGAGATAATCAACGAGCATCATCCATGCTGTATCTGTTGGAATATCCCATCCTTCGGGACAAACGTTACGCGTATTGGTATCGCCCACTGCATAAAAGTTATACAAGGCACCATATGAAGTCGCATGTGCTGCTGAATCATTATCGTACCAACTGTATCCCGGTTCGGTTCGGAGGACCCAGTCCACACTATCCGTTACTAGCGGTATGGCTGTACCATCGTTGTATTTCCTCGTCTTCAGGTTTTCTGCCATCCAAACCTGATCGCCAATCTTGATGGTCTTATACGAATTGCCATCAATGTCGTCAACGACACCATAGAGACCGGCATTCAAATCCTGTTCGCGCATCATTTCCACGATTTCATCCACGTAATTCTTGGTTGCCGCATCCTGCGCATCGACAAGATCCGCGGCATTTGTAATTCTATTTTGTACCGTAATCGTTCCATCTGACGCAATCCTAAACCGTTCATTAAATCCGCCCTCATCTGTCACAAATCGAAGCGGATCACCTTCCCTCCACAAAATAAAAGGCAATGGATCATTGATCCTACCCGGAAAAAACATAAGCTTGTGACTCAGATCGGAGTTGCCCAACAACAACAGCGCACCGTCATCCGGACTATCACCCCGGATATCTACTTTCTGTTCCGGTACGTCTTGCCCCACGCCGAGTTTTCCTGTTATATAGGCATCTCCATCGGATTCCAGGATTTGGCCCATTACTATATTGCTCATCCCAATCAAAATGACAAACGAAATCAAAGGCGCGATGATCTGTTTCACTGGATTCTTCATAATTGTTCGATTTAATTTTCGCTTAAGATAAGTGAAAACCGGCTGATCAGGATTACTTTAATTGCAAGTACTTTTTCCGGCGGCTGTCCAGAAAATTATAAATAGTATTTGATATTTCTTGACAAAACGGGCTTGGTGTGCCATATTTTGCTCTCCGAATAACCACAATATTCGCTCAACTTACATTTAACTCCTTGAAATTAGTAGCACCAGAATACTGAATTATTTTAAGTATTATATCGTAAAATCCACTTTGAAATCCTTTAAGATTTAAATAACCATCTCCAATCAATGGTAATCAACGAATAATTTCCAAAAGCCAACCCAAACAAAGGAATTGTATCATCTGAAGAGTTCACGAATGCCTAGGTTCCGTGACGCCAAACTGAAGGATCATAATTCGAAGTATGTTCTATCACTTCTGCCTCAAATCAAGAGATCGGACGTAACCCTTTAACTACTTCGCTTATCCATTATAATAGCATAAACACGGTCATCTCTGACATTTTCAATGTCGATACCGAAATTCATGACTTTCATTCGTTGCATTCCTACTAAATCCAAATGATTTTTATCATGAAATGTGAAAACGAAAAAATATTTATCATTCACGAGATCTAATAGTTTGGTCATTATTTCTAAATCACTCTCTGCAATGTCACTTCTTTTTTCCTCAATTTCTTCTACAAGGATATTATAATAATCTTGAAAAATAGTTGCGAAAACTCCATTTCCATTCAAAAAAGCAGTTAGATTTTCAATTTCCCATACCTGAAATCCTTCATACAATCGGCAGGTTGCGCTAAATTCATTTACAAGCATTTTTTTTGTTTTAATCCAATTTGACCTTGTCTTCTTTTAGTAATTTTTTAGCTTTTTCAACATCCAATTGTTCATAGGGAAGCGATAAGTAATAAGGTAGATCTGTTGCCTCCTCAGTTAATACAATAAATCTTAAATCGACAAGACGATCCACAACCGAATGAAGGGTTGCTTCAAGATTGGCAGGAGGCGTGCCATCGTACCTTCTCAATAAATCCTGATAAAGGTCATCAATTGTACGCTGTCCATTCGCATACTGCAGTACGATCCCAAACCAGGGATCAAGGGCTTGTCCCTTTTTATCAGGATGATGTATGTCGATCAGTGAAACCTTATTATCCACCATAGACAAGATCACATTTCGATAAAAATATTGAGAAGTATCCATAAATATGAGCTTTTTCAATTTTCTATTCTCACAAAACTACGGTTTCAATTTCTAAGATTCACGAGGTTGAATTCCTATAAAAGGCGTTTTAATGCCATCTATACCTTGTTATAGACTGAATATCTAATCCGGTTATATCATCACCTCACTAATTTGAATAATAGGTTCAATATTTGTGAAGTTGGGTAAATCTGCCATTATTTCATCGGCATTAGGGCCAAAAGAACTCCCGAATTCTTCTAGCGAATTAAAATATAGATTTCCCATAGCCGCATATGTTGCGGATGAGTCAGGCGCTCCTCCTCCAAGACCTTTCTCGACAGTCGCACCCTTTACTGAATCTCCCAATAATCCACCAACCAACGGAACATGCTTGTTGCAATAATAATCCATGTCAAATGATTTACCTTCTCCATTGGGGTACAAAACACTTACTTTAATCATTCCCTTTTTCATACGATCTGTATTTAGATTTCCTACTCGTAAGGTTTTTCAGATAACACCCCGTTTTTTTAATGGTATCTGGACTCCATTTCTATTATTGTAAAGATAATGAGATTTAACTGGCCAAGGCGGTCTTACAGGATGCGATGGCTGACCGAAGAGAAGCCAGCGCCATGTTGACAAATAGAATGATATTTGTTATTATACCATTTAGACATTTTTCAATTCAAAAGATGGATAATCATTTAAAAATCAAATCTCTTCCAGAGCAATGTTAGTCTCCTAAGATGATATATTCAGACGTTACTTCAATTACATCGAACTCTATATCCAAAACCTGAATTATTGTAGAATTTGCATTATAATAAATATTTGGACTAAAGCCCTGATATCCTTGAGTGACATAAGGCGCTAATACAAATGTATTCTCATTAGACATACCGCTATACATTATTTTAAACGTTCCTTTCAAGAATCCTTTATTAATTTTAATCAGGGTTCCTACATAAATTTTATATTCCATATTTCAAATGTGTTTAACATAAATATACTAAATTATTAATCACCTCATCATTTAACTATTCCAATGTTCATCTCCGATTTTCCTCAACTTAATAGAGTGATTCATATTTCGAAAAATTTTCTTCAGTAATTGTCAATTTTTTAATGGAGCAGAACGGTTGCCTATACCTGACGTGCCGGCAAATTAGCCAGTGTATATGCTTGCAGTGAATTTGCCGCTGGTCAGGATTGCTGGAATGAACGAATAGCCAATGTTGGCTGTAGCATTTCATTCGTCATCCCAAGTAACTGAAGTTATTCTCCACTTCTCACTGGATTTAATAAATTGTATAAACTTGATTCCTTTTTTCTCAAAATAATTTGAATTGAGTTCACCAGATTTTTCGTACACACTTGTCCGTTGAGCTATATTTCTATAAATTTCAGTGTTGTTTGAAATTTCCTTTTCTCGAAAGTTTGTCAATGTCCCATTTGTTAAAATTGCTTTTCTTGGTTTAATGAAGCTTTCTAAATTGTAAATCTGAGATTCTCCAGCAGTATTATTGATTATCGATCCTTCTTCAATGAACAATTCTCTTATACTTTCAAGATTTGGGATTCTATTATCTGAGTTTGTAAACATATCAAAAAAGCCAGCCATTATTTCGTCAATTTCGATTTTGTCAGTATTCATTTCTGTATTCACCTTTTTCATTTTTTATTACATACAACAGTTAGTGGATATGCAGGTGTGAGGAACGAACACTTGCATCATGACATCGTGATACTTGCCGTCCTTCTCCGTCCAATTTTTAAGGCTCTCACCCACTGTATATCACCCATCGCTTTCGCGTTCCTTTTCTCCTCAGCCTGTCGGCTTCGACTCCTTCGGAGATCGTTCAGTCATCCTTATTAAAACTTTTGGTAAAGTCAAAGATCACTAGCAACAAGTCATAATTCTCTTTGCAGAAAGGTATTCCTTGATGTAAGCTCATCTTCAAATATAAAATTGACCGCTTTTCACCAGCAGTAACTTTAGTGAAGGGGGGTCGCGGTATTTAATAGTTAATTTGATAAATAGCAAAGTACTGACATTAATCGTCAGTATTAAAAAGCCCGAATAGCCCGAACACGCCAGCCGCCGAGCTTAGATCCGAAGTTTGGTGAGCCATTGACGAACCACGATCTCCACGCTGCGAGATCATCGCCCTCCGACGAACTCCAATAGTATTCTGACGCAAAATCACCAAAACCATTTACTTTTAATTTTAAATACATTTCAGATAATTCATCTTTTGATGGTAAAAACCAGTCACTATATCCATTCAGATCCAAATTGATGCAGATGTCTGCTGCAATACCAGCTGTTGTACAATCGGCTACAATATCAATTGTATTCTGATTCCCCGTACCTATAACTTTACCATCAGCCCCATTAATGAAAGTTTCATAACATCCCCATAATGCTGCTGTATCTTGATCTGTAGGGGCAGCAACATAACCTACACCTGTTGTTGTATCCAGGTAAAAAATAAGTCCACCCTGATATGTTTTACCATAAAAAGAATCTATTGCTATTCCGCTGTCAAAAATATGTTTTGGAGTTTCCCCTAAACCAAGTCTTTGTTGAACATTAAGAGTTATTTCATTAACCAGAAGATTGATTAATAAATCGACTTTAGCTTCGAGTGCATCTACATAAGCCATAGTAGCAGCATCTTGAGCATTTACGGGGTCTGCAACATCCGTTACTCTTCCATTAATCTTTGCATCACCATCCACTTCAAGGTTTTGACTCATTACTACAAATGGACACAACAGTATCATAAAAATATTTATCAGGTTTTTCATGGTTTTAGCTTTGAATTAGTAAATATTTAAAAATACAGAAAATTTTGTCTTTGGATGGCAGGTAACGATTTGGTATATGCGTAGTGCTACCGATTAGGGAGCATTATAGCATATACAATGTTCTATGCAGTTCTATTTTTTTTTGCTATCTCTACCTCAAAACCAAAACTCGTTTATTAATTTGTACATCATCAACCAATTCGATTTGCAGTATATACATACCTTCACTTACTGTAGATATATCGATTACACGATCAGCTTTTCGATAATGCCTTATTACCTGACCATTAATCGAAACTATTTGTAAATTCTTTATTTGGCTACTACTTCCTGTCAAATCAATAAAGATTTCTGACGAAGCGGGATTGGGGTATATTCTTATCCCCTCTACCTCTACTTCAGCCAAACTGCTGATGGTGTATTGAACGGTGGATTCACAACCATCGAAATCGATCACGCTAACGGTTTGGGTACTCCCTGTAGTGTCAATGGTGATATCCAATGGAGCTACACCTCCTGTCACATTTATCTCATCATTTACAAGGTTTATGATCATACTATCCAGCAAGCAGCAAACGTCATGATTGCCATTGTTGGTTGGCTCGCCATTTGGGTAATACAGATCTATGATGGATTGAAGGATGGAAGCCCTTTGCTGTGCTTCTGTCGCATCGTAAGTCAATGATTTCTGGTAATGCCAGCCTACCCCGTAATCAGGGTTTTCTGTAGGTCCATCCGTGTACAAATTCGGATATACGAATAGGGCGTAATCAACGAATGCCGCATTGTTTTCGGGTATCAGGTCGAAATAGTTTTGTAACCTATTGTAGATCGCGAGAGAAGGTTGAATGCCGATATGAGCCAATGTGTCCTGCAAAGCAATTGAATCTTGTGGAAGGATTCCGAAAACATGGAACAAGGGGCGGAGGTCTGCCTGCGCGGCAACAGACATTCTAACCGTCCTTAGGTCAATATCCTGGTTGTTAATTCCGTGGTCTATTCCGTTCTCAAAGTCAATGAATTCCTGCCTCCAGAAGTTTCTGAGCGGACACCAACCTAGCATGTTCACTATTTCAAAGTAGTGGCCGTATCCTCTGTGTTGGTATCGAACTTCGTTTGTTGTTGAGTTGGTTATATCTCGCTCTGTTCCAAAACTATTAGACACCATTCTGTGAGTAGCCGTCTCATCAATTTCAAAAGAATACGGAGGAAAGCTGTTTTTGACAGCGATATCCAGGTCCTGATCCAGGCCGTGGTTCATGGCCATTATGTACGGAACATTGACCAATGCCTCAGTCTCGCCAGGAAACTTTGACATCGCCAATGAATGCCCGTATTCATGAAAATTTGTTTCATCATTGGCATCTGGCTCCGGGCCATCGCCCCCGGGTCCGTCAATAAAGTAAGCCGGGCCAGGTACATTGGTATAGGTTAGCGGCGTGTTCGACATCGGGTAACCGATTGAATACACGTTATGTCTGATCGTGATATCGGCTATCATGTAAATGTTGTATTTGTCCGGAATAATCTGCCTGGCCATGATTGAATTGATACCTTGTGCAGCCGCATCCCAGTCCAGCAAGGTCTGCTTGAGGTCATATTCACCGGATACAATGGAATGTTTGGGAATAGTGTACATCACATTGTCTGTCTCGAATACGGCCCATGGCCCGGGCTTGCTCAATTCAGCATTGAAGTCCGTTGTTTCACCGAATGACTTCAGCGAAAAGAAAGGGCATTCAACACCATTGTTGACACTTACCTCTACAATCCCTTCGTTGGCCCCGTAAGGAACAAGAATCGAAATGGCACCACCAAATGGATTGAAAACCTCAATAGTGGTAGAATCAATCGGGAATTTCTTCGAGATTCTGTCCAATCGCTTAAAAATGGGTCTGATACCTAGATCCCATTCGTGCGCTCCCACCCTTACAAAATAGTCTTGACCAACCAGACCAGGTGGCACGGTCACACTAGATACGCTGCCGGGAGATAAGTACAAACCCGTAGGTCGAAGAGCATGATCGGTGCCATCGCCATTAATATCGTAGTAAGGGTTCATACCATCTGGGTCCGCAAAATTTGCACGGATCATTACAGAATTGCTTACCGTGGAATCTGTTGGTGGATCCACGTACCCTGGAAAGGTATAGCAGGTGTTGTACTTCCAGTTATAAATATGTTGTGGATACTCTTCGTAAACCTCAGGGGTGAATACAAAATCGAAAACCGCTTGCTGCAGTGCAACCATTGCTTGTTCCGTTTCTAAGCCAGGAGCTCCAGCAGGGTCTTTGGAAAAGCCGTTTACGGTATTAGGAGTTGTGAAAAGTGCACCGACCTCATCATCATAATCTTTAACTACGCTTTTACCAAGCAATATCATAGCTTCACTTTCTGCCAGACATTCCGAGAACTGAAAGAAGATGTTTCGGATCAGAGTCAGGTCGCTAGCCGTGAGCGTTGTTATTCCGTTGATGTGTTCTTGTAGGCCATTCAAGGCATCAAGTGTCAAACCACATGGGTCCGGGCAATAGACAGTTTCAATTGCGTAAGATTCAATGTCATCGGCACCACTTGAAACAAGTATTTCATCTACATAAAGCTCATAACCGTCTGGTGCAATAATCCCATCTCCGAAAGTATCGTAGATCTCGAAAAAAAAGCAACCATCAGCAGTTACGCAGATGCTATCGGAATAGGATGTGTTGTTTTCATAAACTCCTCCTTGCCCCCCTTCTAAGATGATAGAGCCTACAATATCCGTTATCGCCCAAGAAGTTTCGTAGCCCCAATTATCGGTAGCAATTTCTACTCTTACCTCAACTTCACTAATACCGCATTGAGCAAAGCTGTAGCCAGTAAAAAGCATCAGAAGGAAACTGATTAATAATATTTTTCTCATTTTATTTTGATTACAAGTTAACTGCCAATTTTATTATTGCATAGCACAGTTTGGCTCGCCAGTGTGCCGACGCGACAGCAATGCATGGTGTGCTAACCAGCGAGCGTGTTTCCAAACTCTTAGAACTCATACTACCACCCGCCACGGTTCACCAAGTGTTTCAAATTTAATAATTTTTATTTTCCTGGCACCTTGCATCACCAGGGCTCTAAGTGAGAAAAACATTAAAAACAATTCATTATTTATCTTTTCGAACTCATTTTTAATCCATTTCCTTAAATTAAGAGCAGCCGAAGCCATCAACATTAATTTATTCGCGCAGTCTTTTCCTCGTGTATTGATCCACCGCAGTCCATAGTATTGTTGTAGTGTTCCAAATACAGGTTCTACCGTGTGCATTCTTTGCTGATATAATTGTTTGCCAATGTTCGATTTTAATTTCTTGGCCATCTCGTCATATTCTTCTTTGTACAATGTATGTCCTATGCGTTTAATACCGTGACTATTAATACAACCCTCTCTAAATGCACAAGAATTACAATCTTTTCGTGATGATTCATAATGTTTTTTCTCATAACCACCAGTACTGCTCGTCCGTTTGTAGTTTAAGTATTTTCCATTTTGACATATATATCGATCCCACCTTTTGTCATATTTGAAAGTACCACGCTCTGATTTATATCCTCCGTGCAACGGAATATAAGCTTCCAGGCCCCATTCTTTTAATACGTAATAATTTTCACCAGATGAAAAGCCGGTATCTGCTAATATAGTCTCTACTTCTAACCCATGGTCTTCTAGTCGCGTGCATATAGTGTCGACTGTGTTAAGTAAATAACGTGAGTCTTTTTTTGATGCATGTTCTGCAGCTATGTGAGTAATTACATGCGATTCTGTATCCACACTCATCATTGAAGTATAACACAGCATCCGCGGCTTTCCGGATTTCTTGGCTATACGCGCATCGGGATCGGTGTTGGATAAATGAGTGGCGTTCGAAAGAAACCTTCTGTGATTTTTTTTCTTTCCGCCATCCTGTTCCGTGTACTTTTTCCGGCGCATTTCTGTAAAATCTTCTAGCGTTTTTTGACTTTTCTTGAGTCTCTTTTTAGCCAGCTCTGTTTCTTCTTGAGTTGGAATATCTTGTGACTTTACTTCATCCAGGTATTCTTCAGGATTGCGGTCGATCATTTTTACTTCCACCATTCGATCCAATGAGGCATTGGCATTAATATATGCCGAGTCTATACTCTGTATTTTTCCTGACACCATACCAGACTCGATACAAAGGCCCAAAATGTGATTAAAAACGGAGTCGAATACTCCAGTAGAAATTCGCTTCCTAGTTTTACAAATCGTACTATGATCAGGAACTCGTTCCATGACATCGTGATCAATAAAATATAATAAGTCCAATCTCAATTGAAATAGTCGCTCCAAAGCACGATCCGAGCACACATTTTCTAAATATCCTACTAAGAGCATTTTGAAAAACACTACTGGGTCAATACTTGGTTTGCCGGTGTGAGAATAAGCATCTTTAGTTAACTTGTACACGAAACGTAAATCCAATTTTGATTTTAATATTTTGTAAAAATTATCTTCAGGAATTACATCGGGCAGGTAGAAGTTAACAAAGAGCTGAGGTTCATATTTTTTCTTTCCTAACATCCTTCAAAATACGTAATATTGATTAAATATCCAATAGTTTGTCAACAGCCTGCAGCGTTATAGCTATTTTTCTTACTTAATTTGGACAACTAATTGCTGTTGGAATTAACTGCCCCGAATTATTTGGTGTATATCTCCAACATTGTCCATCCTGAGATTTCATGATGACTCCTTTATTAATGTCTTCAATATATATGTCACCATCTGAAACTTGAAGTTTGGATTTTGGATCAATCGTCCCAATACCTAAGTTACCTTTATTTATAAAACTATCACCATAACTTCTAAGATGATGCGTCGTTACATTCGCTTCATCCCTAAGTTGAAAAAACATTCCATTGTTTAATGAATTAGCAAGTTTTGCAACTGAACTCAATTGTCCATTTACATATAGACCAGTATCATCACCGTTATCTGCTTCTACAGTTATGTCAGCTGAAAACGGTATGCCTCGCCAGTCCCACCTGTTGGTATTAGCGTGATACCATGCCACCTTATCTCCAGAAGGACCACCAGGACCATCATTACCGATAGAGCGTAATTTAATATCACTAGCAAAATCTGATGACGCGTTACCATAAAAGGTTATTCCGCTACCAGCATCATGGTAGGAGTCGCCGCTAAAAATATTAAGCGCATTAGTCCCCATGCCATAAATTGCAAAACTAATCCCAGTTGTCGGGGTTAATTGTAGATTTGTACGAGACAACTTCATAGTTTCAGTTACTGTTCCACTATCGGCAGTAGCAAAAATAAGAGCTGACCTGTTTGTTGCTGTATTAAACGTTGCATCCGCTTCTGCCCATATTGAAGCACTTGTTTGATTTGCAACTGAACCGTCTGACTCAAATGGTGTATTAAAGTTAATCTGTCCAAATACATCACCGTTGACCACAGTAAGTTCTTTATTTGATAAAGTTAAGGTACCTGCTGAACCGGCTGCTGCCTGTACCTCAAACAACGATTGAGGTTGTGTCGTTCCAACACCAAAGTTGCCGGTATTTATATAACTGTCACCATAACTTCTGAGCATATGTGTAGTTGATCCTCCATTATCCTTAAGCTGTAAAAACAATCCATTATTTGTTTTATTGGCAATTCTTGCAACAGAACTCAATTGTCCATTTACATATAGACCAGCATCATCACCGTTATCTGCTTGTACTTCAAGCAACGATTGGATTTGAGCAGTCAAGAATAGCGGAATACCTAAAAATAGAATTTGGATAAATAGCTTTTTCATAATCTATAATTTAATAATTTTGAAAGTTTGACTTTATTGCTTTTTAGAATCAATATTTTTTATGTAGTAGAAGCCTTCGGCATAATTGCTGACATTCAATTCAATCGTCCCTGTTACCATTGAGTGCGTTGAAGATTGTAGCCTTTCACCTGAGGCATCAACCAAGTTCATATTAAAATATTTTTTTGGTGAAACTTGATCTCTATCGTGTCTTGGCCTTTTCCTGGATTTGAAAATAAATTGATCTGCTCGTCAAAAGACGCAGTGTTTCCAACCGTAATTGTTGTTGTCTCCAAGTCAATTGAATCAGGTTGATGAAATCTATGCGTTAGCATTATTCTTTGTTGTTCAAAAGTTTCAATTATTGCTTCATCAAGTATAAAACCCGTTTCATGAAGATACTTTTTTTCTAATTGGCTATAACGGTGATCATACCAAGTGTATCGACCAAAGGGAGGTATAATCTGGTATCAAATGTTACTTACCGCCTCCTTTTTATTCATACTTTCTTGCGATGAGAATATCCTCCTGCGCTTCCTATAACACCTCCTGTTCGTCTTTTCGATCATTGGCATGACAAATTACTGTCATTAACGCTATGGTCTCCTTTCTAAGACTTTAACCTATTGTATATTTATTTTCCTTTTAGAGTGGCTGCTAAATTCAAATATTGATATAAGTAGATACTAACTCGTCTTAGATATCGGTATATTCTTGAAGTAAACTCATCTATAAAAATAAAACCTCCCGCTTTCGCGGTATTATTAAATAGCCACATTGTCAAACGAGCCCTGCTTGTCCCGACTTAAACGTCGAGCTCGTCAATCCCTGATACAACGTACTGAAAAACCACTCAGTTTACTGCCGATGTACACGTCTAAACTGAAATTGGAATTGTTGATATTGCGAGCCCTGGCATTTGTAGTATCACTCTCGGTAGCACTCCACCAAAAGCCGTGGTAGTTAATGTCGTAGAATATACCTTCGTAACGGTCGCCACCCGGAAGCGCTGTAAATCCACTTAAGTTTGTTGCACCGTTATTAGGGGATGACCAATGCGTAGTACCAATTTCTTTCATCAGACCACCAGCTCCACCGCTGCCTCCAAGGCAATCTGCTGTTGTAGTCCACTCAAAATCAGTCGACACGTGCCATCCTTCTGGAGCTAATCCTCGTGAGTCGTTAACTGCATACCAATTGTACAATTTTCCATAAACCGCAGCATAAGTAGCTGAGTCATTGGCATAATAACAATATGCACCAGTAGTCAAAGCATCCCATATAGCCGAGTCAGTTACATGGGGTATCGAATCTCCATTTCTCTATTTGTCAACATCAAGATTTTTGGTCATCCAGCTATTGCAGCATATATTTACACTTTGATAATCCTCTGGATTAATAGGCGGAGCGGAAGGGGGCTGCCAACTGGCTAATCCATCACCATCTGAAGTAAGGACTTTGTTAATTCCTTGAGTCCCATCAACAATCTTTAGAGATCCCTGAACTTCCACATTTTGACCAATTGCAATTATTGGTATCACTAAGGCTATCAATATAAAGAGTACATTTTTCATGAGATTTTAATTTTAAAAAAAAATAAGCGTATCGAATTTCTCTATTGATTATTTTCAATCTATTGGTGGCAAGTAACGGTCGGGCTAAAAATCATAGCTGTCCCGCGGGGCAGCTATGATTTTTAGCTACTGCTAGCTGCCGTTTATTCTTGTTTTTCTTTATTGTGATTAAGCTGATTGCTATCCCAAGCACTATTAGCCAAATGAAAAAAATATTGCTAATACCACCTTTTCCAATGGTTTTCAATTTCTGTTTTGCATATTTCCTGTTTGCTTTTAAATTGGCTTTCTTACTTAGTATTAATAATATCTCTTTGTGGTTTGAGGCATCAATTATCTGGTGGACTAACTCGTTACTTGTTCTTTCTTTAGTTGACCCATACAACATATCAAGTAAAAAGAGTTTGAGTATGTCTTTACGCATAAGGGAATCACTAACTTCATTTAACGTGCTTCAGGCTGTATTAAAACCTTTATCTAAATATGTATTATAGACTTTTACTAATGCCTGATTAGGAAATAAATCACGGATTGGCATTAAGGTGTCTCCAAACTTCATCAATTCATTCATTGTTGTTTCATAAGGGGTTTTATAATCCCATCCATAATAAAATCTCATTTCACCTGTGCTGAGATTATGGACATTCGAATAGATGGTGGTATAAATCTTCCGCTGGCTGGTGGAGTCACATATCTTTTTAAAAGTTTCAAAGCTTGGTTCTGATGATTCTAAGACTGACTCTGCGATTGGGAACCGCCAACACTTTATATTATCATTGTTGGCATGACATAGATTGTAATTTGTTGATACCTGGTAATTGTTGGTAGTGATCCATGCACTATCTGCTACAATAATGCCCATGTTTCCGAATTTATCTGCCACATTCATTTGGGCTTTGTTCATCCAGGGCATTTTGTATTTTTCAAACAACTCCATTACTTCATTTACAGTCTTGCAATTTGCTAACATGTGGAGTATCATCTCATAGCCGTACTTTCCAGGAAACGGTTCCTTTTTGTCAATGTCCTTAATAGCTGATGCTCCTATAGCATTAAAATCGTAGAATAAACCCGCTTCATTTACTCCTCCTTGCGGAAACACATTGTGTGTATATGTAAAACAAATGTAACCCAAAGTACTATCGGTTTTTGGAGTGATTTTGATCTTGGTGTCGAAGGTAAAATAATTATAATCTTCATTATTTCCAGCCCAAACATGTCCTATACTATCTTTTGCACAAAAAATAGTGCAAGACCACACTGGCGACCATACCAGAGTAATCGCAAGCAGAAAAAATAATAAACTAATAGATTTCATAATGATTTACTTAGTTATATTTTTCATGGCAGCTAACGTCAATGGCATGCAGCCTCGTGACCCGCTGCCGGGTTACAATATTTTCGCTTTCCGAATATAGAAACATTTGCTCCAATATACTCTTTTTAACGAGTGGGTCGTGATGATGTCATGGCATAAAGTTATACGCAGTTTCTACCCATTCCTATGTCTGTCAATTGATCGCTTTTGCTCTATTTGTAACGGAGCAATTTTGAAGTATATTTTGGTGCTACAGAGTATCCTGCTTGGTTCGTTGAAGTCTCCGAGTCATGGTATGATCTGGGATCTGTTGGCGCTTGGCAGAGGGATAGGGCTTGAAATTAACTATTGTCATTTTGTTATGAAGGTCTAAAGGTAGATTCATCGGCTGGAGCACTTATTATTGTTTCATAATTTGCCGATAATGTAGTCATATCCATGTGACTCGGTGAAGTACTATTAATTATTCTTCACTTACGATAAGCTTCTGAGTCTTTAATTTACCTTCAGTATTAATTGTCAATATATACATGCCACTAGGAAGATTTAAATCAATTTCCGAATTGCCCACCACAGGATACGTATTGAGTTTTTGCCCCTGGGTAGAATACAGATCTACAATTGCACGATTTTGAAGTCCTTTTATATAGATCCGATCGGATGTGGGATTCGGATAAACATGCACGTTTAGATGATCCACTTCGTGTGTGGCCACCGGTTGACTCCAGACATCGCCAACTTGATCTCCCCATAAATATTCTACGAGATCGGGCTGATCGATAAATGGATTCCTATTTCGCTGCCAATTGTAGATAACATTGTTGCGGTTCATTTCGAAGTCATCGGGGGGATCATTTCTATGCCATTCCAATAGCGTCGCCAAATCACCCAATTGACCTTCCATCTCTGGAAACCCATTCACGATCTCCAAACCATTATATCTGATCTCCATGTACAACACGCTGCGAGCGACATCCCCTCTGAAGCTTCCGAGTGTCCCTACAGGGCCGATGTATTCTCCATAATGTTGATTGTTTCTCACGCCATTTTCTTGTCCATCTGCAGCCCGTAAAGCATGGGCATCTGAGTTGCCATGACGAACTGAATCTGCGGATGTTACCCAGAAAACATTAATACCATCGCCCATTTCGTCCTCTTCTATACTCTGATATCCTGCACGAGATCTCGGAAACGTATGCTCGCGATTCCACTTACCATTGTTATCTGATGTCGTTTGAAAATCCAGCTTGGCACGTCCCTCCTCGCTGTACACCAGCCACACTTGATTGCTATTAGCTGGATTTTGGTCCGCTTCGTTTAAAATATCAATAATATCTGTATAAGTCTGTGCTCTAACCACACTCGGGTCTGCAATAATGTCTTGCATAGCTTGTCTCAACGCCACATCGGCCTTGGCATCGAGGTTGCTGTAATATCCGGCCGGCTCTGTACCAGTTACTATATCGAAAGTAGGATTCGTCGGCACACCATATGGGGCCACCACAAAATCATTATCTACTACCCGTATTTGTATATTATTATTTAAAGGCAAAAATTGTTGCGATAAATTCACGAATCGGACCACCGCTACTTCATCTCCTTCGTCTATGACGTCATCAATTAACATTATCGTAGTGCTTGCACTATCTTGTCCAGCCAAAATCGTTAATGATGTAGTTCCAGAATAGTCTGCATTATTAAAAGATAAGTCATTTAAATGAATATCAAAATTTAAATTCTCCAATACATTCTCCTCTGTGGTAAACACAATGTCAAATGCTTCTCCCTCACCATATTGGGTTTGTGCGATTGCCATCTGAATGCCATTGAGCTCTATGCCGCTCCCATCATTTAACTGCCTCGGTGTAGGTACGGTAGAAGAATATGTACCGTCATTATTACGCTGAATAGAATTGGTATTGTTACTGGACCCTTCGTTAATCTGTTGAATATTGGTAAAATCAGGATGTGCACTAAATATATCGATCATATCCACATCATCTCCATCCGACGTATCATAGATTAACACATCAATTAAATTATTTATAGTGGCCAATGTTTCATCTGGAAAGTTAACATCACTACCCTGATATATGGCTACAGCATCCGCTCCATTTTGAATGGTATTTTCAGGGATTAAAAACTGTGGCACCGGGCTGACCGAATTACTTCCAATCAATAACAGGCCGTTGATATCGGTCACGTAACCATCTAAATCCACGGTAAAATAACTCGAATTGCCGCCACTTTCTGATCCATTAAAAAAAACGACTACATAACCATCCAGGGGGAAATTAGGTGTATCGGACAACAGCTCCAAAAATTCCATGTCATCAACACCGGGAGTATCAGAGTCCAGTTCATTGATGACCAATTGGCCTATCGCAGCCGTACTCATCATCACATAAACCATCCATACAAGTATATATTTCATCTTCTGATTTTGAACAAATGTAAGACATTCATGTCTTGATACCATCCTCCACTGAAAGCTTCCCCAAAAACTGGACGATTCAAAACTAAAGTATTAAATTGAATTGTCATGAAGAAATCAAGATTTACAGAAAGTCAGATTGTATCGATTCTAAAGGCTCATGAAGCTGGTCGCAAGACTTCTGATTTGTGTCGTGAAAATGGTATCAGCGAAGCTACCTTTTATAACTGGCGCAAGAAGTATGGTGGCATGGAAACTACTCAGTTGAAGAAATTAAAAGAGCTTGAGCTGGAGAATCAACGACTGAAACGCATGTATGCAGAGCTGAGTTTAGATCATCGTATTCTCAAAGATGTGATTGAAAAAAAGTTCTAAAGCCTCGTGCTAAACGGCAAATAGCAAAGGGAATCATGGAAACGTACGAGGTAAATATCACACAAGCTTGTCGTGTCATTAATTTGAGCAAGTCTGTTTATTACTACAAACTCAAAGAATCGCAAGACGATCAGGTTATTAGCATGCTCTCTGAGTTATCCAAGCGGCATCCGACAAACGGATTTTGGAAGCTCTTTCACAGGATCAGATTAGCAGGCATGAGATGGAATCACAAGCGGGTATATCGTGTTTATAAACAAATGAATTTGAACATAAAGGTTAAACGCAAAAAACGGTTACCTAGTCGAAACAGAGTCCCATTAGTAGTCCCAGGCCGAATGAATGAAACATGGTCAATGGATTTCATGAGTGATGCATTAGAAAATGGGCGCAAGTTCCGCACATTAAATATCATGGATGATTTTAATCGCAAAGCACTGGCTATTGAAGCAGACTTTTCTTTGCCTGCCACAAGAGTTATTCGAGTGCTGGAGCGAATAATATACTTTAAAGGCAAGCCAAAGCGAATACGTGTGGACAACGGCCCAGAATTTACGTCCGCTGAATTTACAGACTGGTGTGCTGATAACAATATTGCCGTTCTATTTATTCAACCAGGAAAGCCAAGTCAAAATGGATTTATCGAACGATTTAATAAAAGCTACCGTACCGCCGTTTTAAATGCATATTGGTTTGAAGAACTCAGACAAGTGCGCATCTTAACGGAGAAATGGTTGGAGGACTATAACAATTTAAGGCCACATGATGCGCTGAACAACTTACCTCCAACACTCTACACGCAACAGGCAGCATTAATTGTGGAAAACAACAACAGCGATCATTCTATACCGGCTACGTTAAATTGTTTACCACGAATTAACACTACTGATAATATTAATGAATTTTTATAATTTTAACACGTCCTATTAAAGGGAAGCCCACACCTTTCCTTTAAACATCGTAGTTCTAAAATTAAACTATTCCATAGAATTTTGACTTAAACATCTAAGTATTTTTGATGAAGAAATGGAACGCTTCTCTATGAATACATACTTCAATAAAAACACTGATTGATTATCCATCTTATTCATTATCTCTTCACCCTGGCTCTTAGCCTGGGTCATCATCTTTTTCTTGTCCTGGTCCCCTAATGCCTTTTATGATGCCTACGACAGCAAATATAACAGCAAACTGAACAGCGGCAACTGCAATATCTCGATAATCGCTTAAATCTCCAGGTGTTGGCGGTTCTGAAATCCTGTCCATATAGGCAGCAGTATGCCAGATAAAAAAGCCGAAAACACCAAGAATTCCGAGAATGGCCAAGACATCTAAAATGCTTTGAAACCGACTTTTGGACTCTGATTTGGTTGACATAATTCAAATTTTAGTTTACAAAATTTAATTATTAATACACTATCTTTCCAGAGAGTGTATTAACTTATAGTGTACTCAATATACAAAAAACCTCACTCTTGGCTAAAAAATCAACACAGGAACTCGGCGCAATCCTTTTCACAGACATCGAAGGATACACCTACATTAGCAATAGTGATCAGGAGCTTGGCGTACATATGGCGCAGTCACATCAGCTTGTTATTGAAAATTGTGCTCAGGCATTTTCTGGAGAGATTATAAATTTTTGGGGCGATGGGAGTCTCAGTGTTTATCACAGTGCCAAAGACGCGATATTCTCCGCCATTGAAATGCAAAAGAAGTTTCAGTCAGAGTATAAAGTTCCTGTTCGTATTGGAATTCACATAGGAGAAGTAGTCAGAGATGAAAACTCAGCATATGGGGATGCAGTTAATATTGCTTCGAGAATTCAGTCACTTTCCCCGAAGGGAGGCATTCTGGTATCTGATGCCGTTAAAAAAGCGATTGGTAAAATAAAAGGATTCGAATTAAAAGAAATAGGAAAGGAATATTTGAAGAACATTCCAACACCAATCGGTCTATTTTATGTTTCACATCCTGAAGTTTCTATTGCCAGCAAGGCAGAGATACATGGCAAAGCACAAAAACAAACCAACAATCTCCCAACTGGAAATATATTGAGCAATCTTATCCAACTTGTGATGTTGGTCTTTATCCTGGGTCTGGTTTATTACTTTATTACTTCATCAAGTCAGCAAAAAATACCTCAAAGTGCTTATGCTGAAAAACTTGCTGTGTTACCATTCAAAAACCTCTCTGGCATTCCTAAAGATTCTATGATTGGGAAGTTAGCCGCAAATATTATCATAAGGGGACTCAACGAACTCGAGGGTACGCATTTAATTTCATATAATTATCTGGACCGCTACCAGCCCGCAGCCGAAGCTCGCTTCTTCTCTAACAGCCAAGTCCCCAGAATCACGAAGGCAATAAATGTTTTAGAAGGGGAATATTACAAAGAAGGTGATTCAATCATTTTCAAGACCACATTGAAAAATCTTAAAACCGGTGAGTACATTCATGTATTTGCAGATCAAAAATCAATATACCATGAACCAGGTCGTGCTATTGGTCAGCTAAGTAATTTTGTAAAGGGTTATTGGGCCGGCAGAGAATACAATGTCATGAATTTCCCAAACTATGATGCTCTCGAATATTATTTACGCGCTGTGAGGCTGTGGAATGGAAATGAGCAAGACAGCATTTGTGAGGTATTACTGAACAAGAGTATTCAAGCTGATTCTAACTTTTTGGATCCCTATCTTTTGAAGTTAGACCTTTATAGAAATTTGTATTCATACGACATTGCTAATAGTTGGCTTGAGATCATCGAGGATAATTTTCCGGAGGAAAAACTCAACACAAGACAGAGAAATATGCGGGCTTACGACCGGGCCTTTAGTAAAGGCAACAATATCCTTGCTTACAAATATTTCCAAAACGAATTTGCATATGATAAAGAGGATTTATTCAATAATATTCCTATGGCTATATTCTCCATGGAGTTTATTAACAGTCCTCAGTCTGCTCAAGAGATCGTAAAATCCATAAATCGGGATTCCATTTCCTATTATGATTGCGGTTATTGTCGCCAAAGATTGGATATAGAATTAAGAGCCCATATTGATCTGGGCACTTTTGATGAAGCCTACAAAGTGATCAAGTTGTATCCAAAACCAGTGAAGAGTGTTGCTAGGAATCAACTTTTCCTAAGGTCTTATCTTGCAAATCAAGATCTAAATGCTTTCGATAAAGAATTTGAATCCCTCCGAATTGAACTTAATGAGGCAGATTTTGCCCACCTCCAATACCTTGTTGCCAAGGACGCACGGGTACTTGGCTTGGTTCAGCTATCAAAATCTCTGGCAAGGACATCATTAACGTATTATAAGAACGAGAATACCTCCCGAATCGTTGATTTACTGATTCTCTTGGGTGAATACAAAGAAGGCCTACAGATAGCAACAGAGCGTTGGGAGCGAGATAAAAGTCGTTGGTATAATCACATTCAAATGCTCATCTGTCATGCACAAATGGGAAATCTCAAAATGGCTGAAAATATGATCCCTGAAATATTGGAAAAAATGAAATCTGATGAAAGACCATTTGGATACAACTCATATTATCTTTCATATATATACACTGTACTTGGTAATCATGATGAAGCATTACAGAAACTCCACCAGTCGATTGCCGAAGGACGAAAATTTAATCGCAATAGATTTCATTGGGATTTCTTTCTCTTACCCCTTCATGAAATGGCACATTTTCAGAATATTATTCACCCTGAAATTTAGATTTCATATTTTTTCTCCCTCTTTAGAACTCTTTTCACTGTCAAAATTTTGAAGCTAAACGCTAACATGGATGATAACGTTTGTATACCCGGAACTTTGACCTGAAGTGGAGGGTATATCGCTTATGGTAACACCATAGTTCCGGATATATCCCAATATAGCCATATATCCGGAATATGAATCAGGCTCAATAAATGTGCTTATGAAATATCTAATCATCCATCAATTTAAGTTCACATATTTGATATTTTCCATTTCGGTATGCCGTAATTAAGATACTATTCTTGACCATTTGGACGGATGCCAATTGGGCAAGGTGTCGCCGTCATTATTTGTGGTAATTCTCATTTTATTCCCACCATCTGCATCCATGATGTATATTTCCGGCCTTACTTCTTCCATCGAAGTGACATACACGATTTGACTATCGTCCGACGACCAGTCTGGGCAAAAATTATGTTTAGGCCAATTCGTCAGTCTTTGTTCCATACCTGATTCCACATTTATCCGATAAATTTCGTCGTCTTCATTTGCCGTTTCTTTTCTTGAAAAATACACGATTTCGTTTCCGTCCGATGACCATTTGGGATAATAATTCCTGTATTCACTCTTTGTTATTTCTCTGATCACCTTACCTCTTTTATTGAGGAGGATGATATTACTCGTCGTCTCGGACTGTTTTAAACTTACAGCAATGGCTTTCCCATTCGGGGCGTACATGGCAAATACCAAATCTTCTCCAGCATTTGCAGATTTAATTATTCGTTCCTTTTTGCCATTGATTTTAATCGTCCTGAGCTGGGTCACTCCATCTTCGATTGATTCATATAGAATTGCTTTTCCTTTTGGATGCCAGCTTGGTCTCCTGTTTATTCGATTATTATTTGTTAATCGTTCAACATGCATTCCATCTGTATCCATAAGGTAGATTTCCCAATGACCGCTTCTATTTGACTCAAATACGATTCGTTCACCGTTGGGTGAATATGACGCATATCGATTTTCATATTCATTATTTGTCAGACAATTTTCAATTGCCATTTCACTCTGACCTAACAGTGTGGTACAAAAGAAGCATAGAGATATTAGTACAGATGTTATTTTCATTTATTTCATTTCTTGACGGCTTTAATTTCATATAACTGCTTGAGACGTTATTCTCTAACTTCTCATTCTCTTCAACACTTTTTGAACTGCCAGAATATAATAAGTATCAGTTTTCTAGTTTGAACTATTCAGATGGTTTGAATGTTTCTAAAAATTGGAATTTCAATTCGTTAAACCATCAGCCCCTATTTATTATATACGATGCCAACGATAGTTTTCATATGTCCCCTAGTTGTTTAAACTTGAACTTGTCATTGGAGGCAGGCTCGTGTTCTTGTTTCATAATTGCTTTGATATTAGCTACAATTTCAGGATATTTGTTTGAAACGTCTACTTGTTCCTCCAGGTCGGTCTCAAGATTATATAATTCTATTTCTAAATTTCCATCGAATATATTTTTTCGAATACCCTTCCATTTTCCAATTCTGACCGCCTGCTGCCCATTATAACTTGGAAATTCCCAATATAAAAAATCGTGCTGTTCTTGTTCTTGATCAAATAAAACTGGCTTAAAACTAATTCCATCAATATCTTCAGGAGGTGCTACGCCAGCAATATCACAAATAGTCGGCATCAGGTCATAAAACGCTGAAATATGATTACTCGATGTACCAGGTTTAATGTGATTTGGCCAACTTATTACCAACGGAATACGAATTCCTCCTTCGTATACAAATCCTTTTGTTCGACCATAACCGTTTGAGAAAGGTTTGGAACTTTCAAAGTAATTAAAATCAACTCCTCCTAAATAGGTAGGTCCATTGTCACTAGAAAATATGATAATTGTATTTTCATAGATTCTTTTTTCTTTGAGCAACGCAATAATTTCTCCTAATTGATCATCGAAGTAACTAATCATTGCTGCATACGTAGCTCTTGGATATCTGTTTGGAAAATAACCGTGTTCTCCAATATATGGTTCTTCATCGCCAAAAACATTTCGATACTTATCTACATACTCCTTAGGAGCTTGTAATGGTAAGTGCGGCAAAGGAGAAGCATAATACATAAAGAAAGGATTGTCTTTATTTTCTTTTATGAACAATAAAGCCTTCTCTTGTATTTTTTTTGGTGCGTATTCTTGCTGATTAAATTTAGCATAGCTTTGATTATTATTAGGGTCAGCTAGAGAATCCAATTTTGTGCTAGGAGCAACAAGGTCATTGTTAAGCAATATTTTTTCTGTATTTTCCCAAAGATGAGCAGGATATAAGTTATGAGCTTGGCGTTGACAGTTATAACCGTAAAAGAAGTCAAAACCTTGAAGATTAGGAACTCCATCAGTTTTTGGGGCTCCTAGTCCCCATTTTCCCAGAATGCTTGTTTTATATCCAGCTTTTTTTAATTGACTCCCTAAGGTTACAGTGTTTTTTGGAATAGGTCTTTGTCCTTCAAGGGTAGGGTCAGAAAACACCTTTTCATAGTTCCATACATCTCCTCGTTCGTTCCATTCATCATTTCCTCTAATAAAGGCATGACCAGTATGTTTTCCAGTTAAAAAAACAAAGCGAGCTGGTGCACAAACCGGAGCTCCAGAATAATGTTGTGTAAACATCATACCACTTTTAGCTAGGGCATCAATGTTTGGGGTTTCAATTTTTGTCTGCCCAAAAACACCAACTTCTCCATAGCCAAGATCGTCGGCAAGAAAATAAATTATGTTTGGAGGGTGTTCTTCCTTTTCCACCGAATTACAGCCCAATAACATAAGACAGACAAAAATTGTGATTATTATTTTTCTCATAAAATCAAATTATCGTTAACAGTTCGTAGATATGCAGTGCGAGGCGAATGCGAGCATTGACATATCTACATTGTTGTAGGGCATTATTTTATTTTTCTATCAATCCTTTCTTATCCTGAATATTTTGAGGAACTAATGGAAAGTTGTTCATATTCCGTTTCAAGTTCCTTTATATCTATTTTTTTATCTTTTAAATATTTATCGAAGAATCTTTTAATTAAAGTTCTTTGTAATTCCATTGCTGTTTTATCTCCTTCTATTATATATTTTAAATCTGTGAAATTATCGTGAGCAAACCCTTTAATTGCCACTTGATAACAATCTCTTTTCGCATTTTCTACAAAAGAAAGTGCTCTTAAAAATCTTTCATCCTCTTGGTTACTTGACACAAACATAAAAGGTACTTCAAGTCTGTTTTGATATAAATCTCCAAATTGGAAACCATCCAAATTGATACCTGCTTTGATAGATGTTTTACCAAAGCTCATCTGTCCAGAAGTTGCTCCACCTAATGAATGACCAAAAATTCCAATTCTGTCCAAATCGAAAATACCTCTGATGTTTTCGTCTGAGTCATTTATATGTTCTAATTTTTTAATAGTAGATTTTGTGTCTGACTCCCAAAGCCTTGTACTTTCGTTATGAAGAGGTGTTAGTTTAAGCATTTCTTTGTAGGCCCTTTTATTCTCTTCAGTCTCATTGGAATTTAGAATTATAGATTGCCATCTGCCAATTTCTGTACCGTTTAATTCAGGTGCTCTTTGGGAATAAAACTCATTGTCGGGAGAATTAGATATAACGTCTCCGTTTTCTTTTATGAGCAAAGCGGATTCGTTTTCGTGTCCGATACTTACAACTATATATCCGTGGCTAGCTAATTCTTCAAAAACAGTTTGATAAACTTGGGTAAAACCACCATATCCGTGATTATAAATAAGAACTGGAAATGATTTATTCGGAATGGTTGGAGCATTCGAAATAGTGTTGCTTTCAATTTCAGAAAAATAACTTGTTACAAAAGTTGGGAAACCCAAAAAAGCAGAAACACTAGAAATTACTTGCTCAGTTCTAAAAGGCTGTTTTTCATTCGAAACAGAATTTGTAGGATACCATATTTGAAATGATAAAAGTCTTCCATTACTTGATTGGGATTTATTGTAAAAGAATGTTTGTTGCCCAACTTTGTAAACTCCTGTTGGTTTAAGCATTTTTGGCAATTCTTTTTTTAGTTCTTCTGCTTCTCCGAATGAAATCTCTAAAATTTTGAAGTCATTATTTTGTTTCTCAAATACAGCTTTGAAAGGTTGGTAAATACTGTTTTGGTCAACTTTTCTTGTTGTTAGTTTTCCGTATTCATAATAAAGTTTCCCAATTCTATTTATTGAATCTACTTTGTACTCTACATTTTTAACATCATTTCTGGAAAAAACAAATTCGTAAATAGATACAATTCCACTTTTCCCTTTTACGGGCATTAATTCAGTAGTGTATAAAATAGCGTTGACGTCAAAAATATCTTCAACTACTTTTATACTTTTTGCATTTTCAGCTTTCTCTAGTCGTTTTATTTTATAGCAATCATTTTTTGTTTCTTGTCCACTACAAGAAAACAACAGGCTTACAACGAGCAGCAATGTGATTAATTTGGCTTTCATTTTTTCTCTTATTAATGCCCTACAATATTTGTATGTCCGGAACAATGACCTCGCGTGGAAGATATATCGCTTATTCAAACACCCTCGCTCCGTAAATATCCAATATAGGCATATATCAGCTAGCAAGTAGTCAAACGCAACTTGTATCTTAAAAGGCCTCTGCCAATATTGCCCGGTTCGCTATCACCTACCCTATCTTTTCAAAGGAGGTCTATATTTCCGGATGTTGGTTTGCATGAATGGAAACATTTGGATGTTCCAAATTGTAAACTATTCGACGACAAACTCTGTATAGAATGAAAATTATTTGTCAGAATCCGGCTTTATTCCTTTGTCATATGTTTACTGCAGTACGCTGATGTCAAGGTCGGGTCATTCTTTAAATCCTAAAAACAATAATCTATAGAAGCAATCTCTTTTTCTTTATGCAAATTGATTTCAACGATTTTTCCTTCTTTTTCTATAAAAGATAAGGTCCCCCATTTTTTTGAATATTGATAAACATAAAGCACTTCATCAAAAAAAGTATTCTCGTGCTTCAAGATGTCATCGGGTGTCCCTACCAGGCTTATAAGCTTTTCTTTACTCAAGTTGAAAACAGGTTTCGACATTTTGCCAGTAAAGCCTTTTCGAACTTCGATAAAATCACTATGCGTATAAAAATAAAAATCATGCTTTAAAAAAAAGATGCCGCCACCACAATTGTTTTCACTTCCTTCTTCAGTCTCACCAGTAAAACAAGGGAATGTTGTTTTCACATGATCCATCGTAGCTACCGCCGGCACACCGTTTAACATACCCGTTTTAAAATCGAGAAACAATTCGTCACATTGTCCTACTTTGTAACTTGTTTTACAACTAAATACAAGAAGAGATATAACGACTAATATTGCTGATGTAAGTTTCATACGAATTCTGTTTTAGATTATTTATTGGTATAAATTTATTTTCTTTTTATATGTATGTAATATTTGCTTATTCTTCTATAAAACAGACCGCACTACGGCGGCGTAAGTGGAAATGGTCAAAGACCCTCTCATCCGATTCAGATGAATCCGTTCCTTTCTTACAAAGGTCGGTTTGCTTCAATTAATCCTGACCTATGCCAATGGCCTTTATTTTGTTGTTGGCAGTTTTAATTCTATTCACGAATATAAGTATTCCTAACTTTTCCATCGATCAAATCCGTTTCCAGCCAGTCAGGATCCATGTTTAGAAAGTGTTCTGGAGAATAACCAATATAAAAACTCATTGTGGAGTCATCTTCATAGTCAGACTCACCAAGCATACGTTTAACTTCACTGCTGGTTAATCCTATAAGTTTTTCACTTTCAATCAAATCGTCAACATATACATACCTTTGATCTCTGTTTTCTGCCCATTTATCTTTGTTAAACTCTTGCGCTTCATAGGAAGATGAGGCAAAAAACCAAATGAACAAGAATCCAACGTAAAAGACTGGTGTTGCTATAATTGCTGTTATCCAATAATATATATTACTCATAGGTTTTTTCCAGGACATAAACTTTCTAAACAAGAAATATAATCCGGTAAAAACCAAAACAGCAGTAACAAAAAATGATAAAGTAACTATTCCCATATTTTCATGTTTTATCGCACATAACGGTTGCTAAATACACTAGCTTAAGAGTGGAAGCTTTTGACATTATCGCCTTTGCTATATACAGCTTTCTATTCTTAAGAAACGAATATCAGTCGATTTTAATAATTGTTTCAACACACAGCTGATTGTTGGTATTATTTATGACTTTTAAAAAGAACAGCCCACATGGCAGAGCACTGACATCAACAGTATGGGGCAAAGAAACGCTAGATAAATTTTGGAAAGGTTGCCCATTCGCATCAATGATTAAAATATCATAGTCATCAGAATTTCCATATATCGTAAATTCATTCTGAACAGGGTTGGGTACCAAACTTATACACATCTCTTCCAGCTCAACGTTGGCTGAATTGGTGATCGGTGCACTTTCATATACGCCAATATCATAGCTCACCCCCTTTGGTCGTGCATTCCCGTCTATATCCACCGAAACAATTGAATCTACAAGGCCGGTACCGGCGTCAATGGCTTGAGACCCCATAGCCAATTTGTAGTCATCTAAGCCGGGGTCAATAAATATTAAACTCAATGAGTCGGCTAATAGAGAATTACTATCAAAGCCTAAGGCCTGCCACGCGCTCAGACTGATCGTAGTACCATCACCCATATCACTCATCTTATCATTCAAAATATTGTAATCGCTGGTCAATTGGGCAGTATCTTCCACAGCAATACATCCCCTCCAGTCATGTTGATTGATGATGATATTATTATAAATTTCAGTATTGATATTTGCCCCGTTTTTCACAAGTATCCCCCACCTTCCATCGGACGGAACAATAATTGTATTATTGTAAATCTTAGCACCACTCGTTACAATTGCACCGTCGCCTTGAAAAAGTGCAATGCCTTGTGAGGCATGATTATTATATATAAGGTTATTATAAACGATAGGATTTTCTACTCCATCCATATTTATTCCTGCAGCGCCATTGTTGTCATGAAGTCTGTTGCCGTACACCAGGGCATCACTAATGATACCATCACCACCGGCAGATGAATCCCCATTCATATGAATTCCGATATTATTGTTCCCATAACACTCATTGTATCTGATTATCGGTCTATCCGAACTATTGGACACATAGATACCATGTTCATCTATTGAGTTGGTACAAACATTATTTTCAATAATAATATCATCCGTAAATCCTGTAAAAATCCCTCTTTCTGCATTACTGTCGCAAAAGCAATTTCGGACAATACAGTAATCGGAAAGAACGAGGCGGATCCCGTTTCCGTTACCGGCCATTTTGTTTGAAATAAAGCCATCAATTATAATGTAGTCTGCGTTTTCAACATTAACCCCATCATCTCGAATAGGACCGCTTTGATTTATCAACACACTATCTCCTGTTCCTTTAAAAACGATCGGATCTCCAGGCGTGCCATCTACATCTCTTACATCGAAACCCGCATATATTCCGTTCTCCACAAGGACCGTATCCCCGGCAATTACAATATTAGCAGCATGTTGAATTGTCAAAAAGGCATCAACTAAGCTTAATCCGGCATTTGAATCGCTACCTGAATTCGAAACATAGTATGTAATAGCCTTCATATCGAATCGCGATAAAAAGGTCACAAGAAGAAGCAACGTGAATTTGATTACATTCATTTGTCACTCGTTTTCATTCATTATCCAAATCATTGCTTTATCTTTCGTAGCCCTAAAAATTGTATTGTGTTTTTCCTTGGACTCCTCTGAATATTTCCATTTCAAATTAGCTAATTGGTTATTAGCAAGTATATCGGATAATTGATTTGTATGTTTTCGAATATCTTCTGCTCCTGAGCCTGCAAACCAAAGTTTTGTCAGTTTATTAGGTAAGTTATTTAAAAGTTCGTTTGAATTGTTCACCAAATGACCACCATTCCACCAAAGAGATGGATCCATAGCAATGTAAAAGTCAAACGATTCGGGCTTTAAAAGGAACGTTTCCATTACAAACAGCCCTGCCAAAGATTCACCGATGATTCTTTTTTGATTTGTTGTCCTATAGCGTTTGTCTATTTCGGGAATCAACTCCTCAGTTATAAAGGCTCTAAAGTTCTTCGCACCGTCGGTCATCGGGATTTCATATTTTTCGTGTTCTTTTATTTTTGACTCTCCCGTCAAATCGCGGCCCCTTTCTGTATTTTCTATTCCAACCAGGTTATATGGCGGTATTTTGTTTTTAGCTATCAATTTTGCCAATGTATTAGCTATATGAGGAAAATCCTCTTTAACACCACCATCAGGCATATATAGAACAGGCAAACTACTTTTTGATTCTTCATAAATTGGTGGTGTCCAAACAGTAATTACCCGGTCTTCATTCACGAACTTTGACGAGAATATAAAACTGTCGTGTTTTGGAACCGGATTATTATAGGGTATTGCCTTTTTATTGCAACCGAATGCAAGAATTGCTATAAATAAATAAAAAATTATTCTTTTCATTTGTTTCTCATTTTGAATGAGTGACGACGGTAGTATGTACACCCGTCAATGAATATGATAGTTATTCCAATTTATTGTGAAACGCCTTAATTTACAGATTAATTATTCAAAATATTGATGGATAATCTTCTCTTTCAATCGGTCCGTAAGATTCCCACCAATAACTGGCATTCACTCTTCTCATGGCATACAAATCCTGTCCATCAGTGCGAACATTTATCATCCCATGCAATCTTTTCTTAAATATTCTTGCCTTTTTTAGATCATCATCTCTTAGAGTGGACGCTGAAATCAATCCACTCAGATCTATTTCATGCGCATCAACAAACGTTGCTGCTATTTCTGTAGAAAAGACAAGTGGCGACTTTGATCTGGAAGCTAAACCAATCGCTCCAATAAAATT
This sequence comes from Saprospiraceae bacterium, assembly GCA_965249735.1. GTDB lineage: Bacteria > Bacteroidota > Bacteroidia > Chitinophagales > Saprospiraceae > JANQSS01. The sequence goes on from CBDFMS010000026.1 coordinate 201,761, forward strand.
TGCCCTCGGGTGTCCATGGTCAGGAGAATCTCCAGAGGATATGACTGATATTTGAGGCCTTATTGCTTCTATAAAAGGACCATGAAACTCATGACTTCCGTGATGAGGGGTTTTAAAAACATGTGATTCTAATTTGTTCTTTATTGCAGGGTTATCTAAAATATGTTTACCTCCTTCAATGTTCATATCTCCGGAAAACATAATTTTCACATCATCATAGATTAATCGAAAAAATACAGAATGACCATTAATCGTATGTGAATGGTTACCAAACCATTTAAGTCGTGTCTGATTATTCTGATCTACGTCAGTAAGAGGACCTAAGATTTCAATTTGAATATCTGGATCCCCTATATTATAATTGCCAGTGTTATGGTTTACCGCCTGGTACGGTATATTCTGGGCTTCAATTAAATCAATCCATTTCCTGAATGTTCCTGTTAAAGTCAACCCATTCAAGTCACCTGTTGAAGAATGATAGGTTGTCAAATATTCCTCATCAGGTGTTAGATCACCTGATTTTTCATCCATACCGGAAAAAGTACCCATACCATTGTGAATAATCTGTTTGACTTCGATTTTATCATGTTCAAGTATTGGTATGAGACCCCTTAAGTGATCCCCATCTGCATGACTAAGAACCAATAAATCAATCACTAAATTTTCTGAGTTCGGATCTGCAAGCTGGTATTTCCAACTCAAAAAACCTTCGGCCTTGTCATTACCACCGCCATCGATTAGAATTTTTTTTCTTCCCGGGGTCACGAGGAAAGCTGCATCTGCCTGGCCTACGTCTATAAAATAAGCTTCCAATTCAGCATTGGTACTTAAATGATCTGCTTTCACAAATCCTTCATATTTTTTTCGATACATCGCTTTAATACGTCCATTGATTATTTGGCCTGAAGTCTTCACTTCTTCACCGAAAATTAGAACCTGCTTTATTGAATTGGCATTACTTTTCGTGTAAAGTCGAGATGTTTTTTTATTAATATACCTTGTTGCCATTGCTATATAGTTTTAGTTATTATTAAAAAATTCGGACCTGTATTTATTCATTTCTATGTGGTTGAATTGAATGATTTACAACGGATTAAGTGTAGCGAGCGTACTGACAATCCAAAGGGATCGACAGTATAATCTGAAATCCTTTGTTCTCTCTCGTTTTTAATTCACACCGGCGGTTCCCAATGTCAATCTACATAGGTTTCTTTGATTATTGCCTTGACTGCAACTTGTTCCTTTGTGCTGATTAATTCACCTATTTTTATAATTCGTTTTTTGTCTATTGTTCTGATCTGATCTAATGCAACTCGACTTTCCTTACCGCCTGATATTATTTTTGTGCGTGTTGGATAATTCCTTTTCGTGGTAGTCATCGGAGCAATTACAATAGTTCCGAGTGTCATATTCATCTCATCCGGAGACAACACCAAACAAGGTCTTGTTTTCTTGATTTCTTTTCCAACCGTTGGGTCGAGGTTCACGACCACAACTTGATATTGCATTATTTCCATTCCTCAAACTCTTCTTCTTCAAAAACATCATCAATTAATAGATCATCATCACCTAATTCATGCATTCTTGTGAATTGTTCCTTCCATCCCTCACGTGGTTTGGAAATTGGTTTTAATACGATGTGGTCTGATTTGAGAATAAGCTCAACCTTATCCTTAATTTCATACTTCTCCAGTATGGTCTTACTCAACCTTAGCCCTTTTGAGTTTCCTATTCGTACAATCTTTGTTACCATTACATTTGTTATTGTAATTACAAAGTTACTACATATTTGTAGGACTTACAAGTTTCATTCATGAGAGAGAACGTCGTGGCACATGACATGTCGACCGATTGTGAGGCACGGTATTAGACTGCACGTTGGTCGTTTTTCGTTACTTATTGGTTACGAAATACATTTCGATTTCCCCTTTTCCTTTTGCTTCAACTTTTCCTCTGCTTTCAAAGACAAAGTCGGAGTCGTCCTTCAAAAAGTCATAAGTTGCTTCGCTAATATTTACTTTACCAACTTCACCCTTGCTTTCCATGCGACTGGCCGTGTTGACGCTATCGCCCCAAATATCGTATTGGAATTTCTTTACGCCAACAATACCGGCAACAACCGAACCGGTGTGAACGCCGACCCGCATTTCAAAAGCCGGCTTGCCAAGGGCATCCAATTCTACTTTTCGGTTGCTAATAAATGCTTGCATTTCCAAAGCGGCCAATACCGTTTTTTTAATGGAATCATCGGAAGGTATGGGGAGACCACCGGCGGCCATATAAGCATCACCTATGGTTTTTATCTTCTCAATATTGTACTTGCCCATGATGCCATCGAAGGCTTCGAAACAGGAGTTGATTTCTGAAACCAAATCATGCGCGCTTAATTTTGCGGAAGCGGCTGTAAACCCCTGGAAGTCGGTAAATAGAATACTGACCATCTCAAAGTCCCGGGCGGCTGCTTTGCCTTTTTCTTTGAGTTCTTCGGCTATTTCGGCAGGAAGGATATTGAGGAGTAGATTCTCTGAGCGGTCTTTCTCTACTTGTAAGGTGGCTTTTGACTTTCTGATGTACCGCATACGACTATATAGCCCACCTGCCAGTAAAAATAGAATGAGCCCGCCACCCGCCAGCATATTGCGGGTTCGGTTTTTCTTGCGGACTTCTTCCTGGTGGGCTTCTTGCACCAATCGGTCGGCTTCGACTTGGGCCAGGCTGTCTTGCAGCATTTGTTTGGCGAACTCCATTTGTTGGAGTTCTTTGGCGGTTTCTTCCGAGTGGAGGCTGTCTTCTACAACGCGCATTTTCTCCATATACACCAGGGCTTTATTGCCATTACCCATGGCTTTATAGGTGTCATACAGGCATTGGCAGGCTTCTTTCTGCCCTTCTAAGAGATTAACGGATAAGGCCAATTCATAGCTCTTTTGGCAATAGTTCAGCGCTTTGCGATAATGGCTTTGTTCGGAGTGAATTTCCCCCATATTGAGGAGCACCGCAGCGATTCCACGTTGATCACCCAATTGTTCATTGATTTCTAAGCTTTGGGCGTAGTAGTTCAGGGCTTTGGGATCATCGCCTTGTTCGGAGTAAATTTCCCCAATATTGACTAGCATTGCCGCAATTCCGCGTTGATCACGCAATTGTTGAAAGATCTCTAAGCTTTGGGTGAAATAGTCCAGGGTTTGGGGATAATCGCCTTGTTCCTGGTAAATCAGCCCAATATTGCCGAGCACCCTGGCAATTCCTTTTTGATCACCCAATTGTTTATTGATCTCTAAGCATTGGGAGAAATAATCCAAGGTTTTGGGATAATCGCCTTGTTCCCAGTAAATAAGCCCAATATTGCCGAGCATATTAGCAATTCCTTTTTGATTACCCAATTGTTCCGAGATCTCTAAGCTTTGGGTGTAATAGTCCAGGGCTTTGGGATAATCACCTTGATAATAGTAAAAAGTCCCAATATTTTGGAGCACAATAGTAATTGCTAGTTGATCACGCAATTGTTCCGAGATTGCTAAGCTTTGCGTGTAATAGTCCAGGGCTTTGGGATAATCACTTTGAATATTGTACACATTTCCAATATTGGCCAGCAACCTGGCCATTCCATCAAAGCCCGATTGTTTCGCGATCGCTAAGCTTTGTGTGTAATAGTCCAGGGCCTTGGTATAATCACCTTGAACTTTGTAAATAATCCCAATATTTTGGAGAGCACCGGCAATTCCTTGTTGATCACCCAATTGTTCCGAGATCGCTAAGCTTTGTGTGTAATAGTCCAGGGCTCTGGGATAATCGCCTTGTTCTTTATAAATAATCCCAATATTTTTGAGCACAAGCGCAATTCCTCGTTGATCACCCAATTGTTCTGAGATCGCTAAGCTTTGCGTGTAATAGTCCGAGGCTTTGGAATAATCGCCTCTAAGAAAATATGACTTGCCTTTGATCCGGAAGCCATAAGATTGCGCTTTAAGATTGTTCTTTTTCTTTCCAAATGCAAGTAATGCATCAGCCAGAATAAATGCCGTATCAGGCTTAGAATAGAGAAAGCCTTTCTCGATGAAATGCTTATATGCCTCAGCTCGTGAGGCATCGGCTTGCTTTTTATCATCCCATACAGCATAGAGCGAATCGAGATCTACCTGCCGGTCAGGCCGGTTGGACTGGGCTTGAACAGCAAGGGCTGTGAGTAGTAGTGTGAGGATGAATGTTATTTTTTGCATTTGGTTTTTTATGTGGTATGCAACGAATCGTGTGGATGCATCAGTCCTCAGCGCTAGCTGGGACTGTGGCATCCACATTGTTATATGCTGGTATTAATCTTTTTTAATTAGCGACATTAGAGGAATCAAAAATATTAACCCGTTAATTAACGCTACTCCAATCAAAATATATCCAATCCATTTCAAATGTTCGGGTAAAGGCATTGGTTCAATCAATTGATATATTGAGCTAAAAACCCAAAACAAGAAAATTAATGAAGTTAAAGCCTTAATTACTTCTGTTTGTTCTTTCTTTTTAACCAAATAAAAACCAAGAAACAAAGCCAAAATTAAAAGATTAAAACTAAAATAATTATTTAATGAATAAAGAGACCAATTAATTGTTGCACTTTTTTGTTCAAGATAATTTCCCCAATTAAATTGGAATGGGATATAAAAATGATACAATCCCATGAGCACCGTTTGAAGAGATCCAAATTTTAGTAATAAAATATTTGTTTTTGTCATTTTGTGAATTTATCTCATTTTTATTTTACTTGCATACAACATTTATATAGCCGGAGCATTAATCTCAAGTGGAAGATACATCCCATATCCAAACACCATAGTTCCGTATATATCTAATATAGCTAGATATCAGCAATACATTTCAATGATAGCTATTTACACACCTGAAACCTTCCACCTCACTCATCTTCCACTCTATCAAACTCAACACAAAAGACACAAAAGACACAAAAGTCACCCGATAATGGGTATTAAGTTACACTAGTACGTTCTTTTAACTTCTTTATTAATGCCCTTTTAAGGAATTCAATCTCCGGTGATTTATCTTGCCGTTCGTAATAATCCATTATTAATTTGAAATAGTTAATAAACACGTCATTGGTTGGCGTAGGGCAAGGTTCAAAGTTATAGATCTGATCTTTAGGCAAATTGAAAAATGCGCCGCCAGTAGTATGGTTGATCCGATCAAATTCTAATTCATAGTTTTTTGCGTCTGCAGTGATTTTTCCCTCTTTTCCACTACCCCCATAAATATGTAAAGTCATGTAGTTGCGAGTAGACGGGTTTCCCATTTGATGGATGGTTGCATTGACAACCTGAGTGATCGTGCCTTTGGTTAGGATTTCTTTCTTTACAAATATTAGTTCGCCGTTTTTATTCTTATAAGTAAAATGATGGGCATTCCCAAAAACTTGCACTACTCCCCATTGCATGTAACCATGATTATGAATGGAAGAATAATGGCCTGGATTCCAAGACATAGCCATAATCTCGAATTCACCACCTTTGTAAATCATTTTTCGCCCGTAGCCATCCTCTAAAGGGTGGTCAAAATCAGCGTATGGTTCTAAATCCTCTTCTTTTACTTGAATCTTCTCCACCATTCTTTTTATAAGTCCGGAAGTTATTCTTTCGCCCTTTTCAAGCGCATTAACAATCGATGTTTTAAGTGCTTCTAGCGGTGTAGGCAATATTTCAGGTAAAGTATTTATTGACATATTTTTTTCTTTATAAATGTGTAGTCGTTATTCTATTGTTTTATTCAATGATGTACTGCATAATGACAATATCTTGCCATTTTTTATTTTTATAACCTATTTGCTTTTGGGTGCCGACAATAGTATAACCTAGTTTTTCATTGTAGCTTATGCTACCAATATTATCTGCAAAAATTTTAGCAACAAGATGTTTGTATTGTAGCTTTTTACAGATTGAGATCAGATGTTCTTTCATCATCGTACCATACCCCCTACCTAGTTTAGTTGCAGTAAGATATATCGCCGTTTCACAAGTAAAACGATACCCTTCTCTATCACTATATCGTTTGATAATCCCCCATCCTATAGTTGTAAAATTCTCTTTAATGACATAAAGGGCTTCACGATCATGAAATTTTTTCACCCATTCGGCAATATCGTCCGCTGATTTAAGGGTCTCGTCCATTGTAGAAGTACCTAATGCAATGAACTCATTATATATCTCGGCTATGAGTTGATAGTCAAATGAATTAGCTTCTTGTATTTCTATTTTTTCTACCATCATATTAATTCAAAGTCAATATCTCACCCGGAGTAGAATCTTGCATTTTACCATATTGTATGAGATGATTTCCATTTACCCATAAATGTTTAATCCCTGAAGAAAACTGACGAGGAGCTTGGTATGTAGCATTTGCTTTTACCTTATCTGGGTCAAGTAGTACCAAGTCAGCGAAGTACCCTTCTTCTATCAGCCCTCTATTTTTTAATTGGAAAAATTCTGCGGGCAAGTAGGTGAGTTTATGAATAGCTTCTTCCCAGCCCAATAGCTTTTCATTGATGACATAACGTTCCAGATATTCTGTAAACGCACCATAAGACCGTGGGTGCGGCTGTCCAATAGTTTTGGGCGCATTAATCGGATAACTCCAGGAGTCCGTACATATCATAGAATTAGGCCACAATACGGCGGCATCTATATCAGCTTGGTCGATACAATGGTATACCACCCAGGCTTCAGTACTAACTTTTAATATAGCAGCCATTACTTCAGCTTCAGAAATAGATTGCTCTTTGGCAATTTCAGCTATAGTTTTATTGTAGAATAATTCTAGGTCATCAGAAATGACCAACATTCGAGATAGATTATAATCTTTTTGGTCAATCCATTTTGCAATTGCATGAACAGCGTTCGGATCTTTCATTTTTTCCGCAACAGCTGCAATTCCATCTTGTAAAAAATGCTTTGGAATGAACGCACGTAGCTTGGTAGAAACAGCAGTGTACGGATAAACATCGCAAGCGGCCTGTAAATTACTGGTTTCATTAAACGCTTCTATTTGGTTTAACACTTTAGGCATTTTACCCCAATTTTCTTTTTCAGCAGCTTTAACATGACTTATCAAGACCCGAATATTTGCTTTTCTTCCTATCGTTAAAGCTTCTTCAACTGCTTCCTCCACTTTGTCTCGTTCGTTTCTTATATGCGAAGCATATATGCCACCTTTCTTAGCGACAATTTTCCCCAATTCTACTATTTCATCTATTCCTGCAAAGCACCCGGGAGCATAAATCAAACCAGTCGACAATCCCAATGCGCCTTGATCCATGGCATCAGAAAGTTCTTTTTCCATTTCCTCCATTTGCTCAGGTGTAAGATGATGCCAGTCATCCATACTACCAGCCCTCAGCGTACTATGGCCGACTAAAGTAGCAACATTAAATTGCAAATTTCCTTCTATCTGACTAAAGAACTCAGTCATTGTTTTCCACTCAAATAGAAATCCGATATCGTCAGACAAGCGCTGCATGGTCTCGTTCAAATGCTTACCTATCGGTGCTGGAGACGTACCGCAATTACCAAATATTTCGGTAGTAATGCCTTGATACAGTTTATGATCAGCAGCATTAGGAAAGAAATATCCAAATCCTGTAGAAGCGTGTGGATCAATAAAACCGGGTGTTAATAGCAGTCCATCTGCATCTATTATTTCATTTGCCTCAGGCGTTATGACGTCTTGCTCTTTATAATGAATGCAAATAATCTTCTTGTCTTTGATACCTACATTTCCTATTCTCGCCGTTTCTTTATACCCGGTGCAAATTTTGGCGTTTTTTATATAGAAATCCAACATTTCTTCTTTTTTTAAATGGTCACTACATGCTTATCAATTGTGTATTTCTCAACAAGAGCAGTATCAAGCTTACAATACTCCAGGCTCCTAATGTCTACTCTTCCATTTTGCATTTGGACTCCAGGTTGAATAATATCTTCCACAAAGTATCGATCAGATGGACTTAGATCATGTGCTCTCGCGGCGGGCAAATAAGAAGCCGTTCTTAAATTGAGCAAACGACCAATTCCGGATTCAAACATTCCACCGATCCAGCATGGAATACTGTATTTCTCACAATATTGGATAATTTTCAAACTATTCATAATACCACCTACACGCCCTACCTTTAAATTCACTTCATCCAATACACCTAATTGGTGTAGTTTGATGACATCACCAATCGATTTAATTTCTTCATCAAAACAGATAAATAGGGACGGATATTTCTGCTTTCCTTTCAATAATACATCAAACCTACTTGGAGCAAACGGTTGTTCTATCATAGAATTATAGGTATTGACAAAGTAATCTAAAGATTCCAGATCTTTTTCCTCAAAACTTCCGTTTGCATCAAAGCTAACATAAGTATCAGCTTCAAACAATAAAGGATTAATGATATCAAAGAAGTCGGTTCTCACTTCCGGGGATATTTTGAATTTCAATCTTCTATAGCCCGTTTGCAATGCATCTTTGACCACCCTTTTCATTTCATCGATATCAGCGTATAATCCTAAAGAAATACCTACTGGTACTTCAGTTAGCGGTTTGTTTACCATCATAGCAAAAGGAGATATGCCTGTATTTTCTTCTATCACTTGTAAGGCGGCAGTTTCCACTGCGGCTTTGGTGAAATTCCAACCTCTAATTTTGTTTAGCAAACGAAAAAGCTCACCAAAAGTCTGAGTCCTTTTCAGAAATGGGACGACAAACATTTTGACAAGTGCGATTGCTCCTTCTGTAAACTCATCTGAATAATAAGGGTCTGGCCTGCATGAACATTCTCCATATCCTTTAACCCCATTTCGATCCTCCCATACGACAATCAAAGCTTCACGGGACTTTCGAACACCAATTCCTGATTTAAATGAACTTCGTTGTGGTAGATTAAGTTGAATTAAATGGATTGTTTTTAATGATATAGTTTGATCGAATAATTCTTGTCTCAAATTCATAATTTTCTTATTGGTTTGGTTCGTTCTAATGAAAGTTAACCATGAAGCGTTACCCCTCTTGGACAATGGTCTATGATCGTCAAGACTGCTTGTTAATTGCCGAACTTTCTATATATGCTAATGTCAACATTCGTCCAGAAATTTCTCCATCTCGTCGAGCGGAATGAAAGAGCTTGTTCGAATAGGTATCCCATTTTGCACCGCTAATTTTTGAAGATGAGATTCCGGCCTTTATCAGTTGAATTTTTGCAATACTACAAAGGTCCATCAGATATTTGTTTTCATTTGACCTCTTAAAGGAATCGTCATATTCTTTATCAATACTTAGAAATGTTTCCCGAACTTCGTTGCCAACTTCATAGCTAGATTGTCCAATTCCCGGGCCTATCCAAACAGATATGTCTCCAGGGTCGTCATTAAATTTATCTATCATATTAGTTAGGATTGGCGTAGTGAGGCCTCTCCATCCAGTATGAGTAATTCCAATTTCAGTTTGTTTATTATTTGCGAAAACAATTGGCAAACAGTCTGCAGTAACAACCGCGCAAACAGAATTTTCTTCGGTTGTAAAAACTCCATCAGCTGCTGTTAGAATATTATCAGGAATTACCGATATACTGTCTTTGTGTTCATGTATAATCCAATTAATATTCCCTACAAGAGCCTGAATTTGCTTTATAGTCTCTTCAATATGTTCACTATTTTCCCTAAATGATATCACGTTCTCATCTTTATCTATGCCGAGAATCGTAAATACCCTAATCTTGCTAAGATTACTCCAGTCAGGGCCTATAGTATTATACGTTCCTAAGTTCATCACGACTTACTTTACTCTTTGGACATGTTTAAGCGAGTTTTGCTCATGGTCATTTCGTCCAAGAGGCATATTTTTCTCGATTTACGATACTACCAAAATTCTAGCCCGATCCTAAACTTTTTGACATTTCGTTTGCTAAATCGAGGATATTCAATTCTAAGAAGATCCCTTTTTCGTCTTAACTGATTTCCGCTTATACTTGGACTTCCGTTCTCTTGCGTTGCATCTCCCTTTTTTAATAAACTTAAAAGGTTCAACTGTCTAGCCATTGCTTTTTCACTATGACCGAGAACGTTTAGTATATGTGGAGTGCAACCACAAGGGAGCATTGTCGCATATACATTCTTGTACTTTGGTTTTTTATCTTCTTTTAGTAATTTATACTCCTTCATAAACTACACCCGATGTAAGAGTTTCAAACAACTCAATTCTGCATAACAGAGGAATTCTCTGTTTAATTTTATTCCATATCCAAATCGCTATAACTTCACATGTTGGGTTTTCTAATCCTTCTATATCATTTAGTAATTTGTGGTCAATACTCTTAATAATCGGATTAACTTCATTTTTTATCTCTGCAAAATCAATGACCCATCCAAATTGTTCATCCAAGTCACCTTCAAAATATATTGTCATTCGGTATGTGTGTCCATGAATTCCTTTACACTTATATCCATCTGGAACATTAGGTAAAAAATGCGCTGAATCAAAATTAAATTCCTTAAATATTGTCATGTCGTATTACTTGTGTTGCAGTTCATTATTGTGTTGTTAACTCATTGATATTTCAATTTTAGTTGAATGAATTAATATTCCTTGCCTTCTGGCTATGCTCCTCAATTTGAATCGACAGAACTTAAAAAAGAATATTTATTTCAATTACTATTGCTGTTGTCCGCTCATACTATTTTTGTTTTTTCATGGAGCACAACATTTGTATATCCGGAACATTTACTCAAGTGGAAGATACATCCCCTATCCAGACACCATAGTTCTGCATATATCTAATATAGGCATATATCAGCAAAATAATTCCATGATAGTTATTTACACACTTCACACTCACACCCTATCACACAAACATTTAACCCCAATCCATCAAGCTGTCCAAAAACGAAACGAAGGTCATACTCCCGGTCACAGCACCTGCCTGTGCCGGATTGATGCGATGGCTTTTGACACGGTAGCCATCACGGCCACGGACGTCGATTTCCACTTCATGGGCATGACTTGATTTGGAGGCAATCAGGATGCCTTGTGTTCCATCAAATCCAATGGTATGGCCGGCCAGGGCCAATCCACACATGGTGTTGACGTTATTCGGTGCCAGGGCCGCCAATTCTCGTACCGAGCCTCGACAGAGGAGACGGTCTGATTCATCATCTGAAGCCTTGTAGTCGGTCAAAGCCTCTGCCGCCTTCCCGCATAACTTTAGTGCATCAGCGTTAAATTTCATGGAGATACTCAAGCCCTCCAACATATCCCGGTCGGCCATCTTTCGAATATCCTCGAAGCCCCAACCGGCACCCGTGGGTATAATGATGTGGTGACCCGATTTTTTAGAAACTTGCTCTAAGGCTTGGCGCAATTTATCATCTGCCAATGCCGTCAGCGATGTAATCATTAAGGAGGCATGGGTCAACATTAAACCACCATGCTCGCGCACCACATCCGGGTGGCTGCATTCGATGACGAGGTCGACCGGATTGCCGGCTTGTAAATATGCTACGAAATCGACATCAATATTTTCGGATAATATTTGGTGGGGTTTTAATTTTAAGTTGGATTCCCGGATTTTATCTACAGATCTGTTTTGAATAAAAGCTAGTTCGAATTTATCGGCAACCTTTTCGTCATGCAGAATTTTATCGGCCAGGTATTGGCCAAGCGCTCCGAATCCTAATATGCCGACGTGTTTTTTAGGCATGGTTGTCGGTTGTATTTATAGCATTACACATAATATCGTTGGTTGGATATAATGAATGATTTTCAACCCCTCTTTCCCCTTCAAAGAGGAAGCAACTTAAGGTTTGTATATCGGATGTTGCCGATATTTCAGATAGCGCTCCGAATCCTAATATGCCGACGTGTTTTTTAGGCATGTCGTTGTAAATGACCGCGTATTTCTTCCAATGTCATGTCATCCGCTTCGCCGGACGCGCATATTTCCATGAGTACTTTATCCTGCCGCCGTCCGCGTCGCATTGCTTCGGAATACGGCATATGCTCATCAAAGGTGACCATGGAGTATTTTGAATAATAGGACTCATCGTGCTGCTCCAGCTTCATCTCAATGGCCCGCTTTTTTATAAAAGCCTGATTGGCCACATGATCCCGCATTTCATAAAAATTGTCCAGGGCCAGATCGGCGATTGCATCGGCATCTTCTTTCCGTTTTTCCTGGTAGCATTCCAATACATCCTTCCAGGTTTCGCCGGAGTCCAGGCAGGACTCAAAGACGATGACATCTTCAAAAGAGGCATTCATGCCCTGACCATAAAAGGGCACGACGGCATGGGCGGCATCCCCCATGATGGTAGCCTTACCTTCGTATTGCCAGGGATAACATTTCAAAGTTCCTAATTTACCCACCGGATTGTCATGAAAATCGTTGACCAATTCCGGCATGTGGGTGACCGCATCAGGAAAATAATAATTAAAGAATTCCATGATCTTCTCATCCGAATCTAAATCCTCAAAGCCATTTTTTCCTTCAATCGGTAAAAATAAAGTCACCGTAAAACTGCCATCTAAATTCGGCAAGGCAATCAACATAAACGTCCCTCGTGGCCAAATATGCAGGGCCTTGGTTTTAATCCGCCATTGCCCATTTTCAGCCGGTGGAATAGTTAATTCTTTATAGCCATGGGTTAGAAATATGGATTGATCTTGTTTCGTTTCATCATCTATTTGTGCCAGCATTTCGCGTCGCACCTTCGAACCCGCTCCATCAGTCCCAATAATTAAATCACCCTGATATTTTATTTCTTCGCCACTTTTAGTGAAAGTGACGGTATTGGTTTCAAAATCGACGGCCGTGCATTTTGTATCAAAATACAATTGTACATGATCATGTACGTCCGCTTCTTCGATTAATATCCGGTTGAGGTCTTCGCGAGAGACGGAATTGATATAGTCACGGCCACGGCCACTATATCGTGAGAACCGCAACTCACCGGTCTCATCATGGATCATCCGCCCTTTCATTGGAATACATTCCTTCCGCATGCGATCTTCCAGGCCTACCATGCGCAGCGCTCGCAATCCACGGTCACTCAGGGCCAGGTTGATCGATCGTCCGCCTTCTACTTCAACCTTTCGCATGTCGCCCCGTTTTTCAAACAGGCTGATCCGAAATCCCCGTTGTGCCAGGCGAAGGGCCAATAGACTACCGCATAATCCGGCACCTACAACGATGATATGTTGATTATTTGCTTTCATCCCGCAAGTATTTTTGATAATTTATCTACAAATCCAAAGACATCAGAAAAAGAATTATATAAAGGTACAGGGGCTGTCCGAATGACATCCGGCTCCCGCCAATCTGTAATGATTCCTTCTTCCATTAATATATCGTGCAGGGATTTATCCGCATTTTTTACGCGGATAGACAATTGACAACCCCGATTTTCAGGTTCTGCCGGTGTAATAATTTCTATCCGGCCATCATTTAATTGATGAATTAAATATTCAAAATAAGCCGTTAATTTTTCCGATTTTTTACGCAATCGAACCATACCCACTTCATCAAATAAAGCCAGTGATGCCCGCATGGCAGCCAACGAATAAATAGGTGGATTGCTCAATTGCCAGCCTTCTGCTCCCGGGATGGGATCAAAATCATAGCGCATATTAAAACGCGTCGTCTTATTATGCCCCCACCAGCCTGCAAAGCGCGGGATAGCTTGGTCATGGGCATGGCGGTTGTGTATAAAACACGCAGCCAGACATCCCGGTCCGGAATTCAGATATTTGTACGAACACCAGGCCGCAAAATCAGGTCCGTCGTCATGCAAGGACAGCGGTACATTTCCGGCGGCATGCGCCAAATCAAAACCAACCACACAACCCTGGCGATGACCTGCCTCGGTTATCTTTTTAATATTAAATAATTGCCCGGTATAATAATTTACGCCACCAAGCATAATGAGGGCAATGGATTTTCCTTCACGCTCCAATAACGATTCAATATCCTCCTGGCGAATTGTTTTTTCACCTTCACGCGGATATAATTGAACCAGAGCTTCCTCCGGATTTAATCCATGGAATTTAATTTGCGATTCAACAGCGTATTTATCCGAAGGAAAAGCATCGGATTCAATTAATATTTTATACCGCTCCGTTGTCGGACGATAAAAACTGACCATCATGAGATGCAGGTTAACCGATAATGTATTCATGGCCACCACTTCATTTGCTTCCGCTCCCACCAGCTTCATCAGGGATGTTGTGAGAAACTCATGGTAAGGCATCCAGGGATGTTTTGCGTGAAAATGACCCTCGACACCCAGGTTAGCCCAGTCCACCAGCTCCTGTTGGATATATTCAGCCGTCTTTCGCGGTTGAAGCCCCAGTGAATTTCCACAGAAATACAAGATGTCTGTACCATCCTTTTGTTTTGGAATATGAAACTGTTGCCGATAGGAAGCCAATTCATCCTCTGCATCCAGTATTTCCGCAAATGCCTTTGTATTCTCGAATTCCATATTTCCTAATATACGTTCAAGCGTTTTTTAATTTTTTCCTGATCCTCCCCGACCAACCAATTCAGCACATTTTTATTCCAGATATCTTTTCGTTCTTCCTCAGTAATAAATCCTAAATCTACCGCATCATCAATGACCTTTCCGGGATAACTGTCTTCCACATTGTCGACCTCGCCTAATGGATACGGATCATCCAACCCGGCAATTAAATAGGAAACACCCTGTCGGCGGATGGTCAATTCCAACGCATAGACATCGTGCATGACGGTATCAAAAAATATTGTGTTACTGCCCAGTGCCTCTTCCGGGTCCTGGGCATCGACAAAGAGATCCGGCCGCCCTTTATATCCCTGCCGTCGCCGTCCAATATTAATCTGGCCAAATTGATTGCCATGGGCAAAACAAGTCCGGATCTTGGGATAGAGGTTGTGCAGATTCATCATGGTGTACATGTGATAAGCATCCGCCGTCTGCGCACACATCCAGACCAGGTGGAAGCGCCAAAACTTATCGTCCAGGTCGATCATCTTGGGCCCGTCATACGGATGAATTTCAATGGCCAGGCCATAGTCATTCGCTAACTCGAAGATAGGTTGGGTCCATTCCGTCGCGATACTACGCCACTGACCGTCAGGATGCCGAAAATGTGTCGGCAGGCAGAGCAGTTGCATATCGAGTTCTTCGACGCAACGTCTGATTTCTTTCAAAGCTAATTCCCGGTCATTGGCTTGTACGACAAATCCGGTCGTGAATTTATCCGGATACCGCTGCTGCAGGGAAGCATTGTAATCATTTTGAAAACGCAAGACATCGGCCAGCGTCTGACCGCTTAATTCATTTCCATAGAGCTGAGATAAATTTAAGATCACCTCATGATCGATGCCATGCTTGTCCATCCAGGGCAATCGATTTTCGACAAAAAATATTTCATTGTCGATGGGACGCGACCAATTTTTTTGGTGCATCATTTTCTTGTCATCCGATATCCAAAATAATTCCTGCTCACGCATGAAAGCGGGAATTTCTTCCGGCTCCGGTAGCACATGACCATGCCCATTAATTCGAAAGTAATCTATTGTTGATTTATTATTCAATATCAATTAATTTAATAATCTCTTGAGGAAATTAATGTATGCGTTCTTTCCTTTTTTGCCCCGGCCCTAAAGGGTGAAAGATCAAACATTACTTTATTCCCTTTAGGGTTAGGGTCAAGGTAATAGCAAGATGTACAATTTTCTTTTCTCATTTAATAAGCGATACACACATTTTTAGGTTCGGTGAAAAAGCGCAGGGCCTCCCAGCCGCCTTCACGTCCTACACCCGAATTTTTTACACCACCAAATGGCGTTCTTAAATCACGTAACAACCAGGTATTGATCCAGACGATACCCGCATGGATATCTTTAGCCATGCGATGTGCTCGTGTCAGGTCATTTGTCCAGAGGGTAGCTGACAAGCCATATTCTGTGCTATTGGCATACTTCAAGACTTCGGATTCGGTTTCAAACGGCATGATGGTAACCACCGGACCAAATATTTCTTCCTGGTTGACCCGGCAATCATAGGCGAGATTTTCAATAACGGTCGGTGCGATATAATATCCGTCTTGATAAGGCTCGTCCAACACCACGCGCTCACCCCCACATAAAATATGCCCGCCTTCTTCTTTAGCTAATTCAATATAACTCAGTATTTTTTCCATATGGGGCTGTGACACCACGGCACCTGTTTTTGTATCAGGAGCATCGGGTGGACCCACTTTTAAATTTTTAATGCGTTCGACAAATACCGATTTAAATTTATCGTACAGAGGTGCCTGAACAAATATCCGCGACCCACACAAACATATTTGCCCCTGATTGGCAAATGAAGAGCGAACCGTCGTATTCAGCATATGATCAAAATCACAATCATCGAAAATAATATTGGGATTTTTACCGCCCATTTCCAGCGATAACTTTTTGAACATAGGTGCCGCCACTTTAGCAATCGTCTCACCGGTTTTGGTACTACCCGTAAACGATAAGGCTTTGATTTCCGGATGCGCCGTCATGACTGATCCGACCTTGTGTCCAAGCCCGTGGATAATATTCAAAACACCTGGTGGCAAGCCGGCTTCAATGCAAATTTCACTCAATAGATATGCCGTCATGGGAGTCACTTCCGAAGGTTTGGCTATAACACAATTTCCGGCTGCCAGAGCCGGAGCTATTTTCCAGGTGAATAAATACAGAGGTAAGTTCCAGGGCGAAATGCAGCCAACCACACCTAAGGGTTGACGCAGGGTATAATTAATGGCATGACCCGTCATTTCATGGGCATCGGATGAAAAGTGTTTTATGGCGGTGGCAAAAAATTCAAAATTGCTTTTGGCGCGGGGAATGTCGACCTTTTTTGCCAACCAGACAGGTTTACCGTTGTCCAGAGATTCGGCAGCAGCGAATTCATCAAATCGCTTTGAAATTAAACCGGCAATACGCATTATTTTTTCATAGCGCATCTCAATAGTAGAACTCCCCCACTCCTCAAATGCCGCAGACGCTGCTTCCACCGCGCTTTGCACATCGTGCTCATCAGAATCCGGAGCCAGGGCATAAATATTTCCTGTAGCCGGATTGTAAACATCGAGGTGGCCTCCCTGGTGGGCCTCAATTAATTCGCCATCGATATAATTTAATATTTTTTTCATCGGTGCGTAATTATTTTTTCGACGTAAAATAAAAACCTAATTCACGTTTTAATTCATCCGGCAATACAGGTATTTCTGATCGTGGAATTAATAAAGTTGAAATATTATGAAAATCCCAAAATATATGATGCTTGACAGCCGTCGCATGTAAATAATCATATCCCGATGACCCACCCGTCCCTATTTTCCGGCCCAACATACGCAAGACCATCTGGCTGTGTCGATACCGCCAGGTTGTAAATAATTCATCGATCTCGATAACATTATTTAGTAAATTATAAGGCATTTGCAAAATAGGTTCGTCGCGATATACCCGGATTAATAATGCAGCCAGTGTAGCCCGGTACGATAGTCTAAGTTCGCCTTTTTGCCGCATGCGCTCATGGGCAGCCGGATCCAGTATGGATTCAAAATAAGTATCGGTTCCACCTAACATACGCAGTCGCATCTCTTGTTCCTGAGGTGACAGGTACTCAGATTTTCGAATCGCCTCCTGCTCCGCCTCAATCATGGTGGTAACCGCCTTTTTATAATGTTCCAAAAACTCGAAATTGCCAAAATCTAGAAACGGCGTGCGTTCCAACCAATCTTCGAGGGCGTCAAACAAGGTCCCTTGTTTCATGATGTTATCGAGTTGTTGCTGTTGATCCTGATCGAACTCCGAATCGTACTTCTTATTGTTGTAGGTGATGCGATCTTCTTCACGTAAGCCCAGCATCGTTTCTACCAATCGAAATTGAAAGCTTTGAAAGCCGGAAGCCGGAAACAAATAGTTTCGGAAATCGAGGAAATCAAGTGGTGTCAAGGTCTCCAACACATGGATTTGCTTGATCAATACTTCCTGGATTTCGATGACACGCTTGAGGCGGGCCACGGCCGTCCCGATATTGCGTTCATCAACGTCCTCCGCCTGGAACATCTTCACGACAGACAAGACTTCATGAATAATCTGCTTAAACCATAACTCATACACCTGGTGGATGACGATGAAGAGCATCTCATCATGTGCCGGATTGTCATCAAGAACTTCACTGCGCATGGATTGAGCACCCAGGACCTTGTCTAATTGCAAGTAGTTGGAATAGTGTATGGTCGTGTATTTCTTAGGCGAATCTGACATAGTAGACTTAATTTTTAAAGACCGTTAAGATACGATGCTGGTAGCAGAATGCCGATGAAATTCATAGCGAATCCGGAAGCCCTGATTGTAGGGCGTGATAACCAACAGATGCAGAAATTCTAACTGCTTTGGCGGTCGCAACTTCTGGGTTCGCCTGGCATTGCTATCTCCATTGTGAGATCCCCTTATGGCGCAAATTATCAATCGTTTCTTGTCTCGTTTTACTCCGTTTTACACTGCCCACCCGCATATTGCAGCCGGTAAAGCTATTTTGAATGACCGAATATGACTAAATTAGCTATCGACTCTTATTTGACGTCTATGAAACAACATATTCCACTCGAGGAGGCAAAACGAAAGCTGGCGAAATCCGAAAATCAATTTCTAATGCTTTTCCGGCATGGCAGCCTGGATGTAGAATATTATAAGCCACACCTGGTGGATGGACAACAACCACATGATCGAGACGAAGTATATATAGTGGCCAGTGGGCAGGGTACTTTTATTTTAGAAGATGAACGATGTAAATATGTAGCAGGAGACGTATTATTTGTACCTGCTGGTAAGGTGCATCGATTCGAAAATTTTACTGAGGATTTTGCGACCTGGGTATTATTTTACGGCCCGGTTGGTGGAGAATTAAATAAATAATAGAATGAATTAAAATGAATACATTTATTAAGACAGTAATCTCATTTCTAAAGGATCCGGAATATCAAAACCTAATTTTCCTGACATC
Source organism: Saprospiraceae bacterium (assembly GCA_965249735.1). Classification (GTDB taxonomy): domain Bacteria; phylum Bacteroidota; class Bacteroidia; order Chitinophagales; family Saprospiraceae; genus JANQSS01. The sequence goes on from CBDFMS010000026.1 coordinate 220,825, forward strand.
TTTGATTATTGCAGGGGGAGCAATAGCATTTCACTATTTAGAGGGCTGGACCTGGATAGACAGTATTTATTTTTCCGTTATTACATTAACCACCATCGGCTATGGTGATTTTTCACCCCAAACGGATGCAGGGAAATTATTTACCATTTTTTATATTCTTATCGGACTTGGAATTATATTGAATTTCATTCATACCGTATATCACCACTACGCAAAGACACGAACTGAAGAAAGACAAAGAAGACAGCAAGAGATCAATTCCGAAGATGATGATGAGGGGCAGTAGGCAGTGGACAGTTGGCAGTTGGCAGTACCGAGTTGGTAGTGACGAGTACCAGGCTAAGAAAAATTAGTTCATAGTATTAATTCTCTCAAAATCTCAAGTTCTAAAGTTCTCACATGCTCAAGTTCTAAAGCTCTCAAGTTCTCACAGGCTCGAATGCTCATCTGCTCAAAAGCTCACTTGCTCAATCGCTCAAATGCTATATCAGTATCGAAAAAACTAAAACTTCTTAAAACGAATCAGCAGCAACCTCCACCATCATAGAAATAAGTGGATTCAGAAATAAATAAATCTTCCAGACCTGATTCTTTTAATGCCGCGCCTGTTTTATCACACACAGCCATGGGTTGATTTTGTAAGAGGACATGTCCTTTATTGTCATCAAAATATTCTTCCTTTCCATAATAAATAGCCGTCTTGCCGGTAAATACACAAGGACCATCTTCGGGCATGGGGTCTTTAATGGCACATACCTCCACACTTTCGATATAAATCGGTTCATCTACGTCATAACTTCCTGGTGACAGGATGCGGTACGGTCGTTTGGCCCGGATTTCAATCGTCCCAAATCCGACGTCAGTCATCATTTTTATATAGTCGTTCAGGGTTAAAGATCCGCTGAGGCACAAAGCACGTAAGCGCTCATCTTCACGTAAATGTTGTGGCATGTCCTGCTCACAGACCGGATCACTTAATACCAGTCTGCCTTGCGGTTTTAATACCCGGTACATTTCTTTTAATGCGATTTCGAGGTCGTCTTTCTTAAAAATATTAAAGAGGCAATTTTGAGCCGCCACGTCTATGGATTCATCTTCCACAGGTAAATTCAATGCATCACCTTTTCGCAAATCAACAAATGACGGATCAAACCAATCATTTTCTTCCTTTGCTAAATCAAAGTTTTTCCGGGAAGCTTCCAACATTTCATCTACAACGTCGATACCAATGACGGCACCTTTCTTACGGGCAAAATAGGCGAACTGCAAAAGTTCCATTCCTCCGCCTACTCCAACATACAATACCCGATTCACCTTACTCAGATCCCGGGAGTGAACTGTACTTCCACAACCATAATTCATCCGCAACATTTCAGATGGAATCGACAAACCGGGTAATTCCCAAATCGGTGTGGTGGTGCAGCAAAGACCTTCCTGAGGATTTTCTGCCGCTTCACGATAAACATCAATTGTGGTTTCTAAATATGACATACGATTTGGATTGATTTAAAAAAGTAAACAACAAGCTTAATGTTCAAGTGTTCATTATCGCCTGTGTTGTCGTGCTTGTTTCACGTTGCGACACTGGCGCATATCATACGCGGCAAGCCCTGTAAATCTGACCTTATTTCGACTTTATCGAGTCCGAGGCTTCGACACAGATCAGACAATGACTCCGAATATGCATGATGAATTTCAAAATAAAATTTAGGGGCATGATCAGACCTCGCCAACCCATTATTTATAACCTCACGATAAAAATACAAGGCATCCTCGCCCTGAACGAATAAGGCCATATGTGGTTCATGTTGATGTACCGACGGCGTCATCATGTCAATATCTGTCGGTAAGACATAAGGGGGGTTGCAAACGATGATATCTGTAGCCTCAGGATAATTCTCCGGTGTATTCATACTCCCGTGAATCCAGGAAATCTCGGCACCCAATTCTTTGGCATTCATTTTGGCTACTATAAGCGCTTCATCGGAGATATCCATTGCCACAACATGCCATTCGGGTTTAGCAAGCTTAAGTGATATGGCAATACAGCCACAGCCGGTACCGAGATCCAAAACATTTAATTTATCATCACCATGTGCCTTGACAATCCAATCCACCAATTCTTCTGTTTCGGGTCGCGGGATGAGTACGTCTTCATTTACATGAAATTTGTGCCCATAAAAATATTCCACACCTGTAATGTATTGGACCGGCTGATATGAAATAAGCCGTTTTATAAATTCGTCAAAACGATCATATCCCTCGCCGCGAAAAATGTCTTCATTTAATATTCGCCAAATATTTTCTAATTCACGTTCCTCGTAAACATGATTTAGGCGCGAGACAAACAGCTCTTTATATGTCATTGAGGAAGACATCTAGAAATGCATGACGTATGAAATCCAAAAACAAATCAACAATATACCTGAGGATACGACATGTGCTTTGATCGGATAATAATTTCCGGGACTTTGACTATAACGCTGTCGCACAAGAACGATCAGTCCTATTCGAAATAGCGAATCCACGATCAGTGTGGCAATAGGTATTCCAAGAATACCCAATGATCTCATTAATACAAGACTCAGGCCGACATTGCAAATCACTTCCGCAAGGGAAATGATAGAAAGCAGCCATCGATCGTCGGCGCGGTAAAAAAACACCTGCACAAATAAAATATGACTTATAATCAACAGGGCATACAAATTAAAATACAAGGCAGACATTTTATAGTCGGCACTGTAGAAGAATTGAAATAACCAGGGAGACAATAAAATCAATAACGCCAGTATGGGGGTAAGCAGCCAAAGTAGTTTTTTTATTTCCTGCTTCATGGTCGATCCTATGTCCGACTTATATAGAATCAACCCACTGACCACGGCACTGACTAATATGGTGTTTAGCGGAAGTTCGCGTGCGCCGTACCGATACACCGCAAATGCCGCGTCATCAAAAAATGATTTGATTAACCAGCCATCAACGTAATCGGTCAGACCACTAAACAAAGCATGTAATATGAGTGGAGCAGCAAAGAGCGCAAATGTCCAGGCCCCACTCCATTGTAAGTTTAACCCGGCTGAAGACACATATAATAAATGTACATACCGAAATGCGAAAAAGGCCGTGAAAAATAATACGACATGACCCATATGAAAGTCCTGGGTCAGGAGATAAACCAAGCCGATTAATTGAATCAAACTATTTAACAAGGTGTATATAACAATACTGCGCGGTTTATCTTTTCTGATATAAAATAAATCATAGCTATCGACAGGCAATGAAAGAAAAACTAAAATCGGCAACACATAAGTGGCGTATTTCAATTGAAGAAATGTTTCAAAATCCGTCTGCCCTGCAACTATAATGAATACGGTCACCACGGCCGCGGCTAGTCCTATAATATTAAAGCCCCAAAAAATTGTTGAAAAAGAATAATCCTGTTCTTTTAATTTACCAAAACCGGCATATTTTCCACCGGAAAGAAAATAAAATCGTGATAAATTATATAAAAAATAAAATGATTCAACGACAGCGATAAGCATAGGATCCAGTCCACATTTAACAAGGATGATGCCCTGGAGGACGAGGAGTGAAAATCGAATGAGTCCACTTATTTGTAATGCCCTTGAGGTTTCATCCTTTGCTAGAATTCGTCCCAATATGTCACTTACTTTCATCTGATGTTATGGCTCATGCAGTTACGCCTGAGGGGGAATGTTTGAAATGCACGCCATATTGTTGTAATTCTGAAATAATCGGCCGGTAAATATCGCTTGTAACAGGACGTGTAGTTTTTACACCTTTTATTTCCCCTGTCATGACCAGGCGTACAAAAATTGCCAGCGGTAGGCCAACCAATTTACTCATAGCTGTACGGACTGCATCTTCACCTTCCATCACCAAGGTAGAAATTAACTGATGCTCGGAGCTTTCTTTTCTATATGTGAATTCATGCTGCATAATGATCATGTCCCGGTCGGTCGGTTCCAGTTTCCATTTATCTTTTATTATTTCTTCCAAAATACGGGCCGGGCTGGCATGTTCTAATTTTATTTTTTCATCCGAAAATAAACCGAGAAAATCCAATCGCATTAAAACTTCACTATTTTCACTTAATCCCAAATGTTCTGCCAATCGTTTGCGCAATGGTTTTGATTCTCCCGGGACAAAAGCGCTTAAAAATTCTTTGTACATGAGCTGATCGCAATGTTCAATTTTAATTGAATCATCCGTCATGCCCAATTGGATCAATGCATCCCAGGCCTCACAGTACCCTTGATGACGTAGCGTACCCCGTAAAATAGTTGGGATGTTTTCAATCCCATATATGCTACGGTAGCTGATCGAATCACGGTTGGCATACATTTCATAAGACCCCAAACCTTGTATATCAACCAATTCATAGCCTTTAAATAATTGATGATAGGGCTGATATTTCAACCGGTCATTCAACAAGTAAGTCGCTGTTCCCTTACCTGCCAGAACCACGTTTCGTGGGTTCCAACTAATTTTATAGTGCCATGGATTTGTGTCCGATTCCGGTGCCACTAGTCCACCGGTAAAGCTTTTAAATGAAAGTAATTCGGCGCCACCCATGCGGAGGTCATCGATACATTCCATGGCCGACATGTGGTCCAGACCCGGATCGAGACCCAATTCGCCCATAAAAATCAATCCTTTGTCCCGCGCTTTTCGCGCAAGTTCTTCCATTTCTTCTGTCACATAAGAAGCAGTACACAGATGCCGGCCAATGTCAAAACAGTCTTCGGCCACAATGAAATGAAGACTGGCCGGTAAAAGAGAAATGACTAGTTCATGAGCGGTGATGAACTCCCGGCGTTTCGTTTCATCGAATATATCCACGCCGATCGCCTTCGCGATCGGACTTGTGCCAATCTTTTCACGGGCTTGCTCAACATTGGTGTCGACTACAGTAATGGCCCACCCGTAGGTCTCACCCTTCTCCAATATGTAGTCGATCAAATGTGTGGCAGATCGTCCTGCACCAAATAACAATATCTTCTTCATAGGTTCCGTTTATTTCGTCCGCCAAAATTATCCTTATTTTGCGAAGGCGGGTAATCATTTGAACTCAAAAGAATGACTGAAAAACAACTTATTATATCCTATTCTGAAGGCAATGACTGGGCAGATCTTCCGGACACCCACCAACGGCTGATCTTCGCCGCTATCGAAGTATCTGAAAAGGCCTATGCACCCTACTCTAAATTTAAAGTAGGAGCCGCTCTTTTGACAAATGAAGGGACGCTCATTACCGGTAACAATCAGGAGAACGCCGCTTATCCTATGTGTAATTGTGCCGAACGTGTGGCCATTCAAAAAACATATTCCGGAAATCCGGATATCGCTGTGACCATGATGGCCATCTATGCGCAGGGTGGACGATCAGAGCTCCCAACTGCACCTTGTGGAGCGTGTCGGCAGGTACTTTGTGAAACAACTGAACGAAGCGGCTCGGCATTTCCTATCATCCTCGTTGGAACCAATCGATCCTACAGAATCTTCCAAAAAGCCTCCGATCTGCTCCCTTTGAACTTCAAAAGAAGTGATTTGAACCTTTGATTGGTATAAAAACTCCTTTTTTCAGATACCCAACCGAAATTTGCTGCGTTTGTAGCATATCATATCAAACCATAATATCGTTTATAATATATTACATATTTTTGTAATATGAAATTTCTTGCTTTTATCGCCATACTATTGCTCTCTTCTATCGGTGCTCGCGGCGCGAATGCTCCTGAAGTAGAAGTATTTTATAAGCGGGGCACTGATAAAGCATATTATGTACACCATGTTCAGGTGAAGGAGACCTTGTATGCCGTTTCAAAAACGTATGGCTGCAAGGTCAAGAAGATCATGAAAGTCAACAAGCTGGAAAGCCATGCCCTGACACCGGGACAACGTCTGATCATTCCATTTGTAAATGAGGCCTTGATTTATGAGCCGCCTTTGATGGAAGAAGACATGATCAAGGTGTATTACAAAGTCAAACGTAAAGAGACAGCTTTCAGGATTTGCCGGTCCTACTTCCATGTAAATCTCACCGCAATAAAAGAACTCAATGATCTCGAGCGAAATACCTTGAAGACCGGTCAGCGTCTGCTCATTGGATATTTAAGCACATATAATTCGTTCAAACCTGTACAAGACCCGGCAGTATCAATCGAACCGCTACCTGAAGCGCCACCCACGCCACCGGTTCAAATATTGGAAGATGTCCTTGATCCGGATATCGAAATCGTATCACATAACCCGGAAGAGGACCAATTGTATTCCATCAATTTTGATAATGGCGTTGCATATTGGAACAAACAGGTGCAGGGTCTAAACGGATATTTTGTGCTGCACCGATTTGCGGCACGCAATTCCTGGATAGAGGTTACCAATCCAATGTATGACACCTCCATTCGTGCCCGTGTGATTGGCAATATTCCCGATGGAAGCTATCCTGAGGACGTACTAATTGTAGTTAGTCCATCAATTGCAAAAGATCTTGGGGCACTTGATGAAAGATTCTATGTAAAAGTGAGATATTTGCGCGCTGAAACTAAGTTGACAAAAGGCAAATAAAATTCATGTACAAAAACAATATTCTCGAAACGATCGGTGACACACCGCTCGTTAAAATCAACAAACTGGCAATTGATCTCCCATGTACTGTCCTGGCAAAGGTCGAAACATTCAATCCCGGACACTCGATAAAAGATCGGATGGCATTGAAAATGCTGGAAGATGCCGAGCTCGCTGGAAAAATCAAACCAGGTGGGACCCTTATCGAATGTACGTCCGGTAACACCGGGATGGGTCTGGCCATAGCAGCTGCTGTAAAAGGCTATCATTGCATCTTTACTACCAATGACAAACAGAGCAAGGAAAAGATCGATATGTTGCGCTCATTGGGCGCTGAAGTCGTCGTTTGTCCGACCAACGTGAGTGCGGATGATCCCCGCTCCTACTACAGTGTGGCTGATCGGATCAACCAGCAAACACCTAACTCTTATTGGTGCAATCAATACGACAACCCATCAAATACGCAGGCACATTATGAGTCAACCGGACCTGAGATTTGGAATCAAACAGAAGGAAAAATAACCCACCTGGTCGTTGGTGTAGGTACCGGAGGAACAATATCAGGCGTCGGTAAATACCTCAAAGAACAAAATCCGGATATTCAGATTTGGGGAATCGATACATTCGGATCAGCTCTTAAAAAATATCATGAGACCGGGGAGATTGATGAAAGCGAAATTTATCCTTACATCACGGAAGGTATTGGTGAGGATATCATTCCAAAGAATGTAGACTTCTCGGTAATTGACCATTTTGAGAAGGTGACAGACAAAGATGGTGCAGTCTACACCCGTCTGCTGGCTCGTGAAGAAGGACTTTTACTCGGTTATTCAGCAGGATCGGCCATGGCCGGATTGATTCAGTTAAAAGATAGGTTGAAGCCCGATGACGTCGTTGTACTCATCTTTCATGATCATGGAAGTCGGTATGTCGGCAAAATATTCAATGACGAATGGATGCGTGAGCGTGGATTCCTCGAGACACAGATGACCCTGCAGGATCTGATTCGCAGAAAAACCGACAAGCGCTTCATTACCCTCTCTACAAACGATACGATCAAATTGGCGATTGAAAAAATGCGGAATGAAGACATTTCACAGATGCCGGTGGTTGAAAATGGCGATATAAAAGGATCTATATCCGAAACCAAGTTATTGGAGTATGTGCTTGAAAATCCTTTCAAGCATTCTGATCACATGATTGGAAGTATTATGGGTGAACCATTTCCTGAACTTTCAGGTGAAGCTTCATGTAAAAAATTGAGTCGCTATCTCAATAAGCAGATTTCAGCCGTTATTGTAAAGGATAAAGCCGGTCAACGTCATATTATTACTCAATACGATCTCATTCATGCCGTATAACTATATAAGAATTGTCTTTTTTGCTGGATTACTAAGTTTCCTGATGTTGGTTCCTGAAACCGGAAAAACTCAGGATCTTAATATATCGCAAACATACGCCGCACCCTTGTTGCTCAATCCGGCACTTACAGGGGCTTACAATGGCAATTTTCGGATTTCAGCCCTTTATCGGGATCAGTGGTCCAGCCTGGTCGGCGACCCATTCCGTAGTTTTCTCATTTCCGGTGACTCCCGGCTCTCTTTTGGAAAACGGAATAAAACGGGAGATCATGTAGGCGCAGGTGTGCTCATCTCAAGTGATAAAGTCAATCCCTATGACTTCTCTACCAATTCGATTACGTTTAATGGGGCTTATCATAAACGACTTGGTGAAGGAAAGGTTAATTATTTATCGGTTGGTATCCAATTTGGACTCGCACAAAAGAATTTTTCATACGAAAACTTTACATTTCAGGATCAATTTAATGGTGTTGATGATTTTCCATTTGGAACTCGTGAAAATCTACCGGCAAATAATTTTGCCAATTTTGATCTCAGCCTGGGATTAAATTATGCAACCCAACTCAAGGATAATTTATCGTTAGAAGTTGGAGCCGCAGCATTTCATTTAATTGAACCAAATATTTCCTTTTACCAGGATGTAAACAATAATAATACGACGCTTATCAATGAAAATGGCCTGAAGCGAAGAATGATAGTCCATGTTTCATCACACATGATAAGTGATTATACACTCTCCTTTACTCCACGGATCGTATTCAGCACCCAAGGCACACACCAACAGCTCTTGTTCGGTTCCGGTGTTCGTACGGTTATGAATGATGTGAAGGAAATAGCCTTGCATTTTGGGACTTGGGGCAGGATGACACATGACATAGATACCTACGCCTTTAGAGATCTCGTCGCTATGGTGGGAATCGAATTTCAAAGCGTGATATTCGGGCTGAGTTACGACGTATCAATCGATGACATATTTACATATTCCGCCGGTCAACATACATTTGAATTCTCTATTCGATATACCGGCAATTATGAGGATGAAGGATATTATTGTCCTCAATTTTAATTTTCAAAACCATAATTCTTCTTACATGAAAAATATTTTCCTACTCATTTTATTTATTGGAGCAACCATTACTTGTGAGGCCCAAATAGATCTGGATTATCAAATTCCACATCGATCCATCATGGAATTGGCCGATGTCACGCTTCCTCCGTCTACTGTTGTTGATGATAAAGGTGTTTACGCCCTCATGCTTTATCGAAATCAATACAAGTCGATTAAGGCCTTGTCGGAAAAAGAAATGCGGTTGGGCGGTCTTCGGATTAATCCAAAAACTAATGTAGGAAGCCGAACGACGTTTTATAACAACATTTCTATCTACAACCTCAAAAAACAAAAAGAAGTACCGGTCACCGGACTTCCGGAAAATCCCCGTATTACACATTTGAATTGGTCTCCGGATCAAACAAAATTAACCCTGACTCATACCACGGCAGAGGGTGTTGAACTATGGCTTGTCGATATAGAAACCGCCACCGCCAAAAAGCTAACAGATGATAACCTGAATGCCAATGTGGGTCGACCGCAAATTTGGTTTAAAGAAGGAGACGCCTTATTAGTGCGTGTCTTGGATGAAAGTAGAGAAGCCTTGATCGATGTTCAAAATGCCATCCCCACGTGTCCAACGATTTCAGCAAATGACGGTACAGTGGCCCAAAATAGAACCTATCAGGATTTATTAAAAAATAAAAATGACGAATTTAATTTTCAGCAATTAACCACATCAGTTCTTTATCGCGTCGATCTCGAAGGCAACATGACGAAATGGAAAGATGCGGCGATGTACCGAGGAATTTCTTTTTCTCCTGATGGAAATTATTTAATGATGTCAGAGATACAAAAACCATTCAGTTATCTTGTAACCTATGGTCGGTTTCCATTCACAACTTCCATTTATGACAAAAAAGGTAACCTGGTAAAAACCATATTGGAAGCACCACTTGAAGAAGATCGGGCAAAAGGCTTTATGTCTGTCAGACCGGGAATTCGAAATATTGGCTGGCGCGGTGACAAGACGGCCACGCTTTATTGGTCTGAAGCATTGGATGATGGAGATGGAAACAAAGAAGTAGACCATCGTGATGCTGTCTATCAACTCGATGCGCCTTTCGATGCTAAAAAACAATTTTTACTAAAAACGAAAGACCGGTTTGCAGGCATTGAATGGGGAAATGATAATCTGGCAATTGCCTACGAATATTGGTGGCCAACACGATCAGCCCGTAATTACCTTTTCAATCCTTCAGACGCTTCAAAGGATCCAATTGCTTTTTTCGAACGAAATTTTCAAGATCAATACAATGATCCCGGTAATTTTATCACCAAAGAAAATTCTCTGGGCGAAGAAACTTTGATTATTAGTGGCGATAAATTATATCTACAAGGTGCAGGTGTTTCACCAGAAGGAATATTGCCTTTTATTGATGGATTTAATATTAAAACACAACAAACAAATCGTATTTGGCGCGCAGAAAAAGGAGATAAACTCGAACGAATATCAAAAATTCTTGATATTGAAAAAGGGCTGATTCTCGAGCGCATAGAGTCCGCTTCGGATTACCCCAATTACTATATCCGAAATATTAATAAACAAGGGAAACCAAAAGCCGTCACTTCATTTAAAAATCCATTTCTAACGATTCAAAATGTACACAAAGAAATAATAAAGTACAAACGAGACGATGGTTTGGATCTTTCTGCAACCCTGTATTTACCTGAAGGCTATAATTATGATAACAAGCATAAGTTACCTATGTTGATGTGGGCTTATCCTCAGGAATTTAAAGATAAATCCAGCGCCGGTCAGGTGACCTCATCCCCAAATGAATTCACTTTTCCATGGTACGGATCACCAATATTTTGGCTCGCCCGCGGTTATGCAGTCCTTGATGATGCCGCATTCCCCATTGTCGGAGAAGGCGAAAATGAACCTAACGATAAGTTTGTCGAACAACTGGTATCCAATGCTAAAGCAGCCATCGATGCGGTAGATTCACTCGGCTATATCGATAGAAATCGCGTTGGTGTTGGCGGTCATTCATATGGCGCCTTCATGACGGCTAATTTATTGGCTCATTCTGATTTATTCAAAGCCGGTATTGCTCGCAGTGGCGCATATAACCGAACATTGACTCCTTTTGGATTTCAAAGCGAAGAGCGAAACTACTGGGAAGCTCCTGAGATCTACTATAGCATGTCACCATTTATGCATGCCGACAAAATGAAACATGCCTTGCTTTTGATTCACGGTGAGAACGATAACAACTCCGGCACCTACCCTATGCAGAGCGAACGCTACTTCAATGCCCTAAAAGGATTGGGTGCTACAGCACGTCTGGTTATGCTACCGAAAGAAAGCCATGGTTATCAGGCAAGGGAGTCCATCCTTCATATGTTATGGGAGCAAGATGAGTGGTTGGAAAAATATGTAAAGAAAGCAGGTCGATAAGCATTTGTATCAAATAGACACTACATCGAGGCTATGCTGTAATGCAGGTGCTCAGAAAGCGTATCCTCAATCATCAATATTGGATCCATCCATAGTTGTGGTTACGTCCTAACGTCTGCTATTCGATTTAATTCCAACTTTTGAGTCGGATGAAATTTCACCTCTAACCGTGAGATAAATGATTGACATGAGGCAGAATCGGCATTTCGATATTCCGTCAAATTGTGTATTTTTGGTTGGTAACTAAAAAACAAATAACATGGCAACGATCAGACTGGGAGATGAGGCTCCAAATTTTACTGCACAGACATCAGAAGGAGAAATTAATTTTCACAATTGGCTAGGCGATAGTTGGGGAATATTATTTTCTCATCCGGCCGATTACACACCTGTTTGCACAACAGAATTAGGTACTGTTGCCAAGTACAAAACAAACTTTGAGGAACGGAACGTCAAGGTCATCGCATTAAGTGTTGATGGACTCGAATCGCATAAAGGCTGGATAAAGGATATTAATGAAACCCAGCTGACTGAAGTGAACTTTCCGATTATTGCAGATGAGGATAGAAAAGTATCTGAATTGTATGACATGATTCATCCAAATGCTGATGATCAAAAAACTGTGCGCTCCGTTTTCATCATCGATCCTAATAAAAAAGTGAAATTAATCATCACCTACCCTGCTTCCACCGGCAGAAATTTTAATGAATTATTGCGTGTGATTGATTCGCTACAACTCACCACATATCATAAACTGGCTACACCGGCAAATTGGTTTAGAGGCGATGATTGTGTTATCGTTCCTTCTGTTTCAAATGAAGAAATACCGGAACTATTTCCAAAAGGCCACAAGGAAATAAAACCTTATTTACGGACTACGCCACAACCCGATGTATTTTAATAATCGAATTTCTAATAATCTATTTATATCTGCAAATTTAGTTCTGAAGTAGAATTTGAATTGGATCGTCGGTGGGTATTCTTCAGTCGAGGTGCCTCTTAAAAATAATATCAATTCGATTGATATTATTCCAATGCGGGATTGGATAAATATAATATGATCGATATTGTTTCCTAGAATGGCACGAAATCGATCATTCGGATACCATAGCCCTCTAGCCCGATATTGCGGCGAGGATTGTTCGTCATGACACGAATTTTAGTGATGTTGAGCTTGCGAAGTATTTGAGCTCCAACTCCAATATCCCGTTGGACGCCGTCACTCGCTTTTAATGCTTTCTGATCTATTTTTTTCAAAAGAAATTTTTCCAACTGCTCAGAAAAGTCATTTTCGCTTACATCTTTTCGGATCAGAAGAAATACGCCTTTTCCTTCTTTGCGAATGGCTTGAATGATGCGATCATATCGCTCCCCATAAGTCCCCGTTAACAAACCCATGACCAGGTCCTGATCTGATTCGCTGTAGACGCGTACGAGTACGGCATCGTCTTCTGTCCATTCACCATGGGTGATGGCCAGATGGTGCTTGCCGGTAGAACTGTCGCTGAAAACAGTGAGTTCAAAATCAGACAATTTTCCGACCAAAGGATGATTCGAGACTTTTTGAACCAACATTTCATTTCTCAACCGAAATGCAACAAGATCTTTAATTGAAATAATTTTTAGACCGAGGCGATTGGCCAATTGCGATAAATACGGCAAACGCGCCATGCTTCCATCGGCGTTTAATATTTCGACCAACACGCCGGCAGGCGCATGTCCGGCCAACCTGGCTAAATCAACAGCAGCCTCCGTATGTCCAGTCCGTCGAAGGACGCCACCTTCCTTGGCTATCAATGGAAATATGTGACCGGGCTTGGCTAAATCCTCAGGACGAGTATGCTCATCAACCAGGGCCAACATCCCTTGCGATCTGTCATGGGCCGATATACCGGTCGTGCATCCATGACCAACAAGATCAACAGAAACGGTGAAAGCCGTCTCATGCAAAGCCGTATTCTGACTGACCATCATTTCAAGCCCCAGTTCTACGGCTCGTTTCTCTTCTATGGGCGTACAGATTAGCCCGCGACCATGTGTTGCCATGAAATTGATTAGTTCCGGTGTAATGCAGGAAGCTGCACAAATAAAGTCTCCTTCATTTTCCCGGTCTTCATCATCGACTACGATGACCAATTTCCCATGGCGGATGTCTTCCACAGCCTCTTCGATGGTATTCAATTGAATTTCGTTGTCGGCCGAGGCCCTACCTTCAGATTTGTGCTTTTGATTTTGCATGGATTATAACTTGTTCCAATTTTGAATTAAACTCCGACCACTGATAATTGTTCAAAACAAATTTACGGGCATTTTTTCCGATTTCAAATCGCTTGTTTTTATCATCCAGGAGGATTTGGACATGATTCGCAAATACTTGAGCTTCATCAGCGATGAATAGATCTTGTCCAGGTGTGGCATTGATAGACGCATTCACAAGATTCGTAGAAATACAAGGCAAAGCACAAGACATCGCTTCAAGAAGTTTGTTCTGAAGTCCGCTTCCGGTCAGTAGCGGAGCCGCGAATATCTTCCCGCGCCAATAGGCCTCCCGAATATCATCGACCCAACCTGCTATTTCCCAACCGGGCTCATTTATGGCCAATATTTTAGGGGTCGGTCTCGCTCCCGCGATCAGGACCTTTAGTTGTCGATCGAAGTTCGAATTGCGGCACCATTCCAAAAGCTTGAGCACGGCTTGCTCATTGGGTTTATAGCCCAGATTTCCAACGAATACCAGATCCATGTCAGGTTCACCTTCTGCAGGAAGAAAAAAATCGGTGTCAATTCCATTGGAGACCACACTGACCAGGTTCTTACTCAGTAGTGGCAATTCATTCTTGTCCCGCTCAGAAATGATAGTCGTCTCATCGAAATAGCTGTATACATGGCGTTCATAGGGTTTTGTCAAGTGCGCTTCGTGTTTATAGAACATATGCTTGAAAAGCGGTTGAACACTGGCTTGTCTTGCCATACCTGAAGAAAAACAATCCATATAGTCCAATACTTTTATATAGGGTAAAGTCTTCACATATTCACTTACCCGAATCAATTGGCAATAAATGCGATCAGGCTGAAATTCTATAATTTCCTGATAGACTTTCTTTTTGATACCGGCATTATAAAAATATCCGACCTGTGCAGGTTTACCATTTATCCAGGCAAATAGTGCAGAAATGACCCGCTTGACCCGGTTAATGGAATAACAACGAATGTGTGTACAATATTTCTGTACCCGGGCTAAGTTCTCGGGAGATGGTAGTTCATCGACAATACTTATGAGCAATATTTCATGCGCTCTGGCCAGATACTTGATTTGATGATATATGCGAAGCTTGTCCCCTTTTTCAATTGGAAAGGGAAAACGGGAAGTTACGATGACCAGTTTCACGCCTGAATGGATTCACGGATTAGGGATTCTTCATCCTTGTGACCTTCGCGATAGTTATGCAAGGCAATAGCAAGATCCCGGGCTAACTGAGAATGACAATAGTTATCAGTTACGAACTTTTGTGCTGCCTTGGACATCTCACCTATAATCATTGGATTTTGGTGAATCTCCGTGAGGACTCGAATGAAGTCTTCTGCATCGTCAGCGATAAATACTTCTTTATTTGCTTCGGCCGGGATACCTTCCAGACCCAACGATGTTGTAATTACAATACGACCCAAGGCCATGGCTTCCAAAATCTTTGCCCGCATACCACTACCGGAAAGAAGCGGCACGACCATGATCTGATGCTGGTTTAAAAAATGTTTTGCATCCGCGACTTCTCCATGCACGGTAAGATTTCCTTTCGAAGCAGAAAGCAATTCTTTTGGTGCGTGGCGCCCCGCCACATGCAATTCAAGGTCATCGAAGGTCTTGGTTAAGGCCGGCCAAATTTGAGAGACAAACCAGTTTATTCCTTCAAGATTTGGCAACCAATCCAATGAACCAATAAAGCCCATTGACAATGGTTTAGTTATTTCGATGGCTGCTGGTGCATATTTTTTAAGATCCAAACCAATTGGGATGGCATGGGCCCCATTTGAATATCCTAGTTTTCTAAACTTTTGAAGGTCCGTTTCCGAAATGGGAACAAGAAAATCATAATCGCCAAGTGTATCGATCTCAAATTTTTTCAATTTTGACGTCAAATATTTCAAGTACCACTTTTTGGGCAGAAATTCAACATTCCGCTGCAACCGTTCCCAAATTTCATGTTCAACATTGTGTGCACGCATCACAACCAAAGCCTTTGAATACTTCCTGATGACCTCCAGATATGGCGCTAAATAGAGTGTTTCAAGCTGAATAATATCGAATTCCGTTACTTTCAATATTTCGACCAACTTCGCTTTGAACGCATCACTTTCAAATCGTGAAACATGATAGGATTTGCTCGAAAAGAGGTTCTTAAACGCATCCCAACGATTGATCGCATTATCGATGCGGACGGTGTGTACCTCTTTGTAATGATTGAAGGATTCGGGTAGTTGTTCTAAATCAATGTAATGCTTCCGTGTATTGAGACTCAATAGAGTAATTTCACATCCCAACTCGGCCATCGCCTTGCTCAGATAGGTAACCGCAATGGATTCACCATCTTTTGGTGGATACGGAAATTTCTTACAGAGTTGGAGAATTTTCATACTTTCTTCGAATTGAGCTTTTTGAGGACCACAAATATAGAATAATGAATACTATCAATACAACGAAATGATCGACTACAACCAATCATCCAGTTCTCTTTAATTTGCCCCTTTTCTACCTATAGACTGTGGATTAATATAAATAAGTTTGTACCACCGATAACTTTTTTTTAAAAAATGTTAGAAATACATAAAATCAATAAGCGATATGGGCATCTGCAGGTGCTCAAAGATGTCAGTCTTCATGTGAATCAGGGTGAATTGGTCTGTATTGTCGGTAAATCGGGAGCAGGTAAATCCACACTGCTTCACATTATTGGAACGCTTGACAGTGCCGACAGCGGCCAGGTAATACTTAAGGACAAAGACGTTACTAGTCTCAAAGGCAATGAGTTATCAGACTTCAGGAACGCTCACATCGGATTTATTTTTCAATTTCATCATCTCCTACCAGAATTTACTGCGCTCGAGAATATTATGATTCCGGCATTGATCGCATCCGTCGACACTGAAATAGCAAAACAAAAGGCTACTACGCTCTTAAAGGCAATCGGCCTGGAAGATCGGGCAGATCATAAACCTACAGCCTTATCCGGTGGCGAACAACAGCGTGTAGCCATCGCAAGAGCCCTGATCAATGATCCCGACATTGTCTTTGCAGACGAACCTACCGGTAATCTGGATTCGACCTCTTCAGAAGAGATTCATCAACTTTTCCTTCGTTTGAATCGGGAATTGAACCAAACCTTCGTCATCGTCACGCACAACGAACATCTCGCTGAGATATGCAATCGTTCCATAAAAATGGAAGACGGAAAAATTGTATCAGACTAATGGCAGATACTTCGAAGCAACCAGCGGATGTAAAAGGAGACTTCAATAATCTATTGAAGTCTTTACGCACCTTTTTTACAAAGCTTGTGGATCTACAGGATGGTATAGATCGGGAAGGAACCATCATGTGGATCAAGCACAACAAACGAATGAAAGGAGCGAACTCCTGGCTTCTCATGTGCAGCATCGGCATCGCGTCATTGGGGCTTGACCTGGATTCTCCGGCAATTATCATTGGGGCTATGCTTATCTCCCCATTGATGTCACCAATATTGGGTATAGGCCTAGCCATCGGTACAAATGACAAAAGCACGTTAATTATATCGCTTCAGCACTTTTGCGTATCCATAGGCATCGCCCTGGTCACAAGTTTTATCTATTTTTGGATCAATCCCCTCGGGCAAGAAACGGCGACAAAAGAAATCATAGATCGGACGGAACCCACCCTACTTGCAGGCTTTGTGGCCATTTTTGGAGGTATCGCCGGTATCATCTCTGCATCCAGAAAAGATCAATCGAATGCTATTCCGGGTGTGGCAATTGCCACGGCATTGATGCCTCCACTGTGTGTTGCGGGTTATGGATTGGCGCGCGCTGAAATGAATATATTTCTAAATGCCTTTTATCTGTTCTTCCTTAACAGCTTTTTTATAGCCGTCAGTACATTCTTACTGATTCGCTATATGAAATTTCCATTCAAGGCCTACCCGAATGCAAAAGAATCGCGAAAGACTTCCTGGTTAATTGGCATCGTAACAATCGTCCTGATCATTCCAAGCGTGCTCATTCTAAATCAAGTGTATCATAAAAAGCAACATGAACAACTTGTAAGTAAATTTATTGGAACGCATTTTGGAGATGATAAAAATCCACAAAGCCTGGGGTATAGTTTTTACGAATCCGATTCAAGCAGAGTACTTGCAATTAAATTATTGGGTAAACAAATTAACGAAAAGCAGATTGCAGAATATGAAAAACTTCTGGCTAACTCGGGAGTAAAAAACACAAAAATATTTCCATTACAAGACGAAGTGGTCGACTTACAATTGTTTGAAAAACTTCAGAAAGAAATTTCCGGCTACCAAAAAATTGTCAATCAATTAGAACTTTCTAATACCGAAAAAAAACAGACAGAACGACGTATCGAATTCCTTCAAAATCGACTTGACTCCATCAGGCAAGACACACTTCCCATTGTGACTATGAACCGTGACGTTACGGCGCTACTCGACCACATTCACCATTTATCATACGGCCACATATATGGATCAGTAAATGACTCCATTTCCAGAAATACGATGATATATGTCCACTGGAAAGATAGAGCACCTAAAAGTAAACGGCTGGTAGAAAAAGAAAAATTATCAACCTATCTTAAAACAAAGTTTCCGAGAAATAAAATAATTCTTCGGGATGCTGAATAGGTATTGTTAAGTTTAATGGATTTAAAATTCGGCAGAAGGGCTGTCAGCGCCCAGCCATTTCTTAATGAATTTTCGTTCCGGGTCGAATACATTTGTTTGGTGTTCAATATTGAATATCGTCTCATCCCGTTTGACAGGTCCAACACCGGCAAGAAGACTCCAGTTTCCATAATTACTACATGCGTCATAATCGATCAAATGGGATTCAAAAAATTCTGCCCCGACTAACCAATCTTGTTTCAAATTGTATATTAAATACATGGCCGCTAATATTCTCAATCGATTTGGAATCATCCCGGACTTTACCAAAGCTTGCATAGCCGCATCAATCAAAGGTTCACCCGTTTGTCCTTTACACCAGGATCGAATTGAATTCATATCCCGATCTTTATTGACGTGGCGGTCTTGAACTCCAGCTCGTAAAAAAATCTTATTTCCAAATTTTTTACCCATAAATCGAAAATGATCTCGTCGAAGTAAATTCACGATGCAGTCTTCTACAGTTTCCTGATTCTGCCTGTTTTTTACAGCATTCATTTCATGAAATACGGATTTCGGTGAGAGACAGCCATGTGAAATCCATGGTGAAAGCTCCAACATGTTATCTGTCTCATTATTCCGGATATTATCTCGTAGCAACTTCAATTGATGGGTTGCACAGGATTCACCTCCCCGAAAACGGAGATCTGAACCCTCTTCCCAACCGAATTCGGTAATTCCGGGAATGCGACTTGAAAGGCCCTCTTCAGTAATTGTAGGAATTGAATGAGGGTTTGGTAATGGTTGTCGAATGGGGATAAAAGCTATTTCTTTTTTGAACGTAGAAAATTGATCGGGTGTATGTGTCACAGGAAAAGGAAGATCTGCTGTGTACAACAACATTTTGCCACGAGAATAGCGCATTTCCTGACCAATAGACCAAAGTTTTTGCTCAATGGCATCTTGAATCAGGACTTCTTCCCGTGTCCGCTCACGGTTGCAAAAAACCCACTTCGTCCGATATTTTCTTGCCAGATCATAGATAATATCTTCGGTGATACCCGTATAGACATTAAGCTGACTATCGCACTCTTCCTCCAATTTATGCTGCAAGGCCTGCACGGACTCAATAATAAATTGACTACGGATTTTTCCTGTTTTGGCAAATCCAAATGGTGTCGCACTCTTGAATATCCGGTCATCGAAAATATAGACCAGCAAGAGCTCGTGGCAGACACTTAATGCCTCTCGCAAGGCCTCATTGTCATGAAGTCGCAGATCATTCCGAAACCAAAATATCCCTCTATTTTTCGACATCCAAACTGTTAATTCAACAAAATAGAGACCAAATTTCGTTAAAACTCATAAGAAGATTCAAATTCATATTACAAAAAACCATATTTAACGGTATGATCAGTTATCTTGCACGTTCGCGAAAAAATTACCAAATGAAGAAATTAGGTATTGTTATCATCATGAATATGCTGTTGTCACTGACAGTTGAGGCATCATCCGACTTCATGATGAAAGTCGACACATTCGATACAACACCGGCCAGTATTACCATGTGTGAGGATATAGCTGGAGAAGGAATTGGAACGTTCGACTTGACAAGTGTCGAATCCGATATCGTTGTTATACTCCCAAATATGTTAGTCGCTTGGTTTTCGGATGCAGGATTGACACTGCCAATCACAAATCCGGCTGCGTACATGGCTTCTTCATCTGTCGTTTTTGCTCAGGTCATCAGTACCCTGGATCCAACTTGCCAAACGACAGAAGAGGTCACCCTGACCGTATTAAGCAAACCGGATCTTTCCTATCTGGATGCTGTCGGCGATACGATATGTGGTCGCCATCCTTTTCGTCTTGGATCGCCTATGGGTCCCGAGGCAATCTACAACTGGCTCCCTGCTGACTATCTTGATGACGACTCGGTCTCAAATCCAATTTTTACACCAGACGATGACATTGACATGTATTTGTATGGTGTCATCGCAACCAGCCTCGACGGCATGTGCCAGTCCACCGGTTCAGTCAGTTTTCTTGTTCTGGATGCGGAGTTGGACATTGATGCCCCTGACACACTTGAATTGTGCAAAGGATCGACATTTGTCATGCTCTCTGCCACTTCTTCTGAGCATCCTGAAAATATTACCTGGATGGCTTCACGAGATACGTTGAGCGATCTGACCGGACCAACCACTTCATTTGATGCAGATTATTCGACTACGGTCATCGCGTCGCTTGAATTTGAGAATGGCTGTATTCTATACGACACTGTACTTGTACGTGTTGATTCGTTACCAAAATTTGATATTTCTGTTATTCCGGATCCGCGACAACCTTGCAACAAATACTGTCCGGGTGACATCGTAACCCTGGTGACACAAGCACCGGATTTGGCTTGCTATCCGGATATCGAGCACTTATGGACGCCTAGTGCCGATATAGCGGGTACAGACACCACCTTAAATATAGCCATAGCTACAAGTAATGGTCCGGGACAATTATATACCCGTGAAACGACGAATCATGCTTGTATGGAAATAGATACCCATTTTGTCGACGTGGTCGATACCATCATTGACATTAATGGTTTGCCGCTTCGCATTTGTCGTGGCGATCAGTTTACGTTGACGATTGATAATTCAGACTGGCCCGATCTCACCGAAGTGATGTGGTCGAGCAGCAGTGACCATGTCACATTATCGTGCGATGACTGTCAAACTACAACAGTATCAGTTTCGGCGTCTGCTCCTCCTTCAGAAGCCGTAAACATATCTGTCATGGGTATCAAAGAAATGTGTTGTAGTGCTTCAGGTTCAGTGAATTTCATAGTCATTGTTCCAGGCATCCCTATACAACCACTCACCGTTTGTGTTGGTGGCAGTGGTCAAATTATGGCAGATGATTCTTATACCGACTATAATTGGCAACCACAGGGATCAGCAAATATCGACCCGGATGATGTATTCAATCCGACTGTTCAAAATGTCGGTGCAAATGGATCAAGTTTCCTCGTGAGTGCCATTGCACCTGATGGTTGTCCCTCTGAAGACAATTTTACCGTTGGGGTCTTTCCTGATGACGTACTTGAATTGGCATCACCGGATACATTTGCGGTCACTCAGGGCACCACCGTAAGCGTTGTGGCAACAACCGACCCGATTGTCCAGGGCGACCTCATTAATTGGGCTGATGGAAATGGCAATCAAGCTCAAACAGGAAGCACCGCCACTTTTATCGTCACAGAAGGAAATAATAACTTTTGTGCTACAATTATCAATTCTTTCGGCTGCGAACAAACTGAATGTATCAACTTTACAGGATTAGAAGCCATCGTCTTCATTCCTAATGCCTTTGCTCCGAATGGTACGGTTGTGATTAATAGAACATTTCAACCACTTGATAATAAAATAAGCCATAATCCACTACCGGCTCAGATGATTTCGGATTTTCAAATTTACAATCGCTGGGGTCAAAAAGTTTATGACAACGATTCGAATGCCACCGGGTGGGACGGACGACAAGACGGCAAAACTGCACCATCAGATGTCTATATCTATATCATTAAAATTATTACTCCCGATGGCGACATCAGTACGTTTACCGGAGATGTTTCTTTGATACGATAAACGACAATGTAGCGTAGTATTTGCGATGCAATTTCTTAGGGGCCCTAAAAATTTTTAGTACTCGCGTTTAGAAGTTCCAAAGTTCCTGGTATTGAATTGTCCTTATTGCAGAATGCTTTAAGAAAGTCTAGAAGTTGAGTTCCATTCCTAAACTCGGCATAATGGGTAATTGATCAACCCGATCTAATGTCAGTACATCGAGGTAGAAAATATTTTCTCTGTCATACGCGTTCGTTACGGCTGCCGTAATTTTTAATTTGGTATACTTTGAAAATTCTATCTCCTTTCTCAAAGAAAAATCTAATCGATGGTAATCAGGTAATCTGCCCTGGTTAAATTCGTCATCAAATACAGGAGAAATTTCAGGATTATCTTCTATGTAGTCAAAATCGGTTGTATTGAAGAAAGAGTAATATCCATAAAATCCGAGCACTTGTGTGAACGGAAATCCAGTTCCCAAATTCCACCGGACTGATGCTGACCAGGAATTATTTTTACCAAAACTATATGTACCCAATAAATTCACATTATGTCGTCGGTCAAAATTTGCCGGATAATCCTGTATGCCATTATCGCGATTCACAAATCCCAATGAATACGTAGACCATATGTCAATATTCTTATGTTTATAACTTAAGCTGACATCCAGACCTGTTGCATCTCCTGTCTCCGTAACGTAGTTTGGATCCAATGATTCAAGTTTATTTCTGTTTAATGCAATCAGTTGCGTGAATCGTTTATAGTAAGGTTCGATGTTCACCTGGACGCGTGTACCAAGGTCTACTTCCACACCCGCAATTGCGTGAACAGACCGCTGTAGTTTGTGATCGGCTTCTTCAGTAGAATTAGGCTGTCGTAACACACCTTCCGGTGAAGATAAATAGCCAACAAATAGATTGACAATGTCGCGTTCGCTTACCGTCGATACGAGATTTTGTGAATACATTCCTCCAGCCAATTTGAAACGAACATTTTCTGAAACATTCCACTTCATGCTAAATCTTGGTTCAACAGAAAATTGGCTCTGACTGGCATAATATTGTAGTCTCAGACCCGGTTCGAGGATAACATCTCCCAGTATTTGTTTGTATTTAAAAAATCCGGCGATATCCGTATTATTGACTTTTTGATCAAAATTTAAACCAAGGAAATTCGTAAAACTAAAATCTGTACTCAGCGCATTAATTTCGATCCCATAATTCACTTCATTGAGATATCCGAAATAATTAAAATTCAATTTAATATTTAAATCGGTCAATTCATTATTGCGCGGCAAATTTTCCGAATCCACTAATTCAATATCATAAGCGGAATACGATACATTTCCTCCAAAAATTAGATTAGAATTGGGTGGAATCAAATTGAAATTCAATCCTCCTCCAGTAGAAGTCCACCCTACATCCGCTATATCTGTATAGGATACATCATCCTGAAAATTAAATCCAAAAAAATTGAAACTACTTCCGTTATCAGATACAAAAGAAAGTTTACCATAGAGGTCGGTGTATTTGAATGGTAAGCCATTTGTATCAGGGGTGGCATAATCATAAATAGACTTGCTCGTCTCATCAATAAAGGAGTGTTTAGCTGATAGCAGAAATGAGACACTTCCGGGAGCATCTTCTTTGAATTTTTTTATTGGACCTTCGAGCAACACACGGCCTTGAAATGGGCTGGCACCAACGAGCCCGGATAAACGTTTCTTGTTTCCTTGTTTGGTTTTCATATCGACGATGGCCGAAATTCTTCCACCATATTCGGCATTAAATCCACCGGAATGAACCTCTACATTCTTAATTGTTTCGGTTTCGAAGACACTGTACAATCCAATACTGTGAAATGGTCTATAAATTGTCATGCCATCCAAAAGGATTTTATTTTGTACCGGAGACCCACCTCGAATATATAGCTGACCTCCCTGATCACCCGATGAAATGACTCCCGGCAATACAGTTAAATACTGTGCAATGTCAGGATCGCCTCCTGTAGATGGCAAGGCCTGGATTTGCTGCGGACTGATTTGTATGACGGAGACTCGCGTTTCCGTTCTAGCCTGACTTCGTCGGGCAGAAATGTCAACCTGTTCCAGTCGGATTCCGGATTCAGCAATAACAAAATTTTGGTTTACGATTCTTCCGGCCTGGATTGAAACAACAATGGTAGATGTATCATATCCAATGGAGAATGCGGATAATTCCAATTCTCCTGCTTCCAGATTTGACAGACTATAGAATCCATTGATATCCGTCGTTCCTCCTACTAGCGTTCCTAGCCCAACGACATAGGCAAAAGGTACAGGATCTCCTGAATCCTTGTCATACACGACGCCACGAACGGTTGTAATCTGACCGAATATCCAACTGTACGTTAATAAAATTAATAAGCCTGTTAAAATTGATCTCATCCGCGCTCTAATGTTATTTTTGGAAAAGTACAGCAAGATATACAAGTCCACCCAAACGAATAAGAATCCTTTAGCTTAAACGTCAACCTATGAAAAAAATATTACAGTCTCCTCGTCGTATTAAGTTCTCGGATTGTGATCCAATGGGACATCTCTACAACGCAAAGTACATCCAATATTTACTTGATGCGCGTGAAGATCAGGTTGAATCTGCTTTTGATTTCAATCCCATCGATTATGTCAAAAAAACAGGACTGGGGTGGATCGTCGTGCAAAACCAAATCGGATACCTGAAGGCGGCCATTTTCAATGAAACGGTTATTTGTCAGTCATTCATTCGAAATTTCAATGCCCGTATCCTCGAAATTGAATGCAGCATGTGGGATGTCGAACATAAAATCGCCAAGACCTTGTTGTGGACGCGATTTCTATTTATGGATACAAAAAATCATGTGGTCGGTGCCCACCCACCAGACATACTTGAACTGTTCGGCAAAGCTGTTGTACCTGTGGAACAGAAGACCTTTGAAGAACGGATGGCACATTTTCGCAAATTGAATAAAACATCCTAAGCTGCAAAAATCCAATCCGCTCTAAATGAAAATGACCCGGCACCAAACTTGATCACCGGGTCATACCTCTATTACAGGTAGGTTGTTCTTGACGCCTTCAAAGCGTATGAATCGTACTATTCTATCTCATCTTAACCAATTCATCACCACGAATTCCGTAAATGATGGCTGACGTAAATCCGGCTTTCTGAACCTCAACCCGGATGGCTTCGGCATCTTCAATCGTCATATAATCGCCCAGGTATACTTTCGTCCATTCCCCACTCTCCTCTTTAAAAATCGAGCCGTACCGCTTGACTTCAGCATCTTCAAACGTGGAGATATCAGTATAGCTACCCAACTTGATTCGATATCTCGATAGATTTGTCACGAGCTTATCATAATCTTCTTTTGGTATGTCCGGCTTATACGTGGTAGTGGTTTCAGTCGGCTTCTCATATTGTGCTTCCCGGCTGATGCTGGAAGTTGGACTGAGATGAGAAGTTGTATGCTTGGTTGTTGATTTTATCTCATCTCGTATCAGTTCCTCTTTTACGACAAAGGCATCTTTGTATCCACGTGCCTTTACCTTTTCAAGAATTTTTCGAGCCTCCAATTCTGTGTCATATTGACCGACACGAATTTTGATCACATTGTGAAAAACAACTTTATAGACAAATCCAATGTCCTTTAAGTTGGCCACAATGGATCTGTAGGAATTGTTATCCTGACTCAAGGCGGCTACCTGAATCGTATAGACCGTTTTAATTCCTTCGGGCGCAAGTCCCGGTGTTGCCAGTTTGAATGTAGGTATATCTTCAAACGAAGTATTTGTGGTTGGTTTGGCAGATGCAGTAGAGGTTGTAGACGTCGCAGATTGTAGGTCGAGCGACATGAGTTTAGCAGATGCGGTGGTTGATTTAGCAGATGCAGCGGTGGTTGGTTTAGCGGATGCGGTTGAAGATGAAGCGGCTACTGGTTGGGAAGCCGGCATTTTAACGGTACGTCTAAATGTATAAATGTCTTCTCCTCCGGCACCACCTGAACGGTTGGATGTAAAATACCCTGTTTCACCCTCATTATTGGTGATCATGGCATAATCATCCCAGGAAGAATTGATTCCTTCCCCCATATTTACCGGTGATGAAATCGTCATTTTATCAATTGAAAAAAGATCGAAACCTCCAAATCCTGAGTGTTTATTAGACGCGAAATACAATATTTCAGCATCCAGACTTGGACTAATCTCATCTCCATCCGTATTGACGTTTGATCCAAGATTTTTAGGCGAAGACCATCCATCGCCGATGCGATCCGTATAATAAATGTCGAAGCCTCCGAAGCCCCCTTCTCTGTTTGAAGCAAAATAAACTCTTTGGCCGTCATCCTGGAGATGTGGATAGATGTTTGCTACACCCAGTTCATTACAAGGCAGAGAAACCATCACATCCCAATCGCCCTGGTCATCGGTCTCTGCTAAATAAATAGATCCACTTTGTTTATTTCCAATTTTTGGAGATTGAGAAGCCGGAAAGTGGCCTTTGGAAAAACAAACCATACTTCCATCATCAGAGTATGATGAGGGTCCATCGTTTATATAATCTTTCAATTTACCTCGTAGTCTGGCTTTTTGTCCTGTGTTCAGATCAATCCGCATAAGGACATGCGGGAGTTCATTAATTCGTGTTGAAACACCCGTAACCTGTAAGGAGTTGTAATTATCAGTGACACAAATGATGTCACCTCCTAAAAATGCAGGTGCAAATTCATTTCCCTTCGAATTAAATGATGCCTGCCGGATCTCATATTGGATCATATCTGAGATAGCAAGCTCTTCAAAATTTACATTTCCTTTGATCGAAGCGAAGG
Source organism: Saprospiraceae bacterium (assembly GCA_965249735.1). Classification (GTDB taxonomy): domain Bacteria; phylum Bacteroidota; class Bacteroidia; order Chitinophagales; family Saprospiraceae; genus JANQSS01. The sequence goes on from CBDFMS010000026.1 coordinate 247,620, forward strand.
AAATGATTTCATTGGCTTCTTCATTTCGACCAATTTTCTTGAGTGCCGAGGCCCAATTCATATACGAATCTGCCGACATGTCAAATTTCATCGCAGCCTCTTCATATGTGGCTACGGCCTCAAAGGGCTTATTAATACTAAGATAACATTCAGCTAATCGCTCATGACAACGAATGTCATCTTTAGCCTCTGAATCAATCATTTGTCTGTAGCCTTCAGCAGCTTCTTTGTACAGACCCATTTCAAATTGCTTATCCGCCTTCGACGGCATTTGCTGCGCAAGCATCTGTCCTCCCAGGCAACCTACAGCCAGGAATAAACAGAAATATTTCCTTACAACCTTTAACCTGTTCATAGTAATAAATCTTTGTTATTAGTTTCAAAGATAGAAAGTAAAATTACATATTAAAGAATTTTGTAATATAAAATATGTTAATATAGAGTCAATTTTGTATATATTATTTTTTTAATGTATAAAACGCTGACTGATAAGATGACCAATTATTAAACTGAAATCGGTTAAAGTTTTCCAATAACAGGATGAAAAGTGCTCAACCACTGAATGATTTACATATATTAGCCAATCATAATAGATGAAATGAAATGGTTGAAAGTCTGAGAAAATACAGTCTCTTATTTGCTTTGCTTGCTGTTACCATGGTTGTTCAGGCACAAGAGCGCGATGAAACGTGTGATCCAATCGATTCACTTATCGTTATCGATACGACGGGTAATCTCATGGTCATGTGGAATATGAACGATACCGCCCTGGCCTATAATTATAGATTCCGAAAGTTAGGAGATGAGGAATGGACTATCAATGCCACGTTGGATACCTTCATTGTGATCGATGAGTCGGATGAATGTGTTGAATACGAGGTTTCGATAAGTACAGTCTGCCCTTTTGATACATCCTCCTTCACTTTGGATACTGTTATTTCATTTTGTCCTAATGCCAGCAGGGAAATTCTCGCTGATCCTTCAGTACTCAGGATCTTTCCTGTCCCGTTCGAATCCAGCCTTACCATTTTGTCAAATAGTAATGAAGTACACATCCGCAATGTGATAGTGCGAAACCTCAACGGACAAATTGTCTTTTCCGGATCTGATTTTACATCATCTAACCTACTGACACATTCCTGGATTTCGGGCGTTTATATTGTTGAAGTTCAGACGAATAAAGGCTGGCACTTCAAGAAAATATTAAAATGGTAATTTTTCGAAGAATGCTATCTCTATTCCAGGTTTCTTCATCACATGGAATGATCTTCGCTGATTCTGTCAATTAAAAAGACGAGCAGGAATCCAACCACACCTGATAGGATTGCCCATACCAACAAATCCGGCCCTGCCGAATATGCACCGGGCATTACGTTTTGTTCTGCCAAAATTTTCACGTCATGTGCCCCTTTAGGAAAAGCAGACGACATGGAGTATAGTATGTTTCCTCCATCATCCATCCAACTTACAGGTAATCGCCACGGCCATATCTTCCACAAGGATCCAATCATGAATCCGCTCAAGGCAGATAGGGTCTGAGTTTTATAATTTTTAAACGTCCAGGAGAGCACACGTGAAAACCCAGCCAATCCAGTAAGACATCCAAGTCCGAAAATCATGATGATGGATAATTTATCCAGTGAAAAATCAACCATAGTGTCCTTTAACGTTCCCGTTACGAACTTGTACATGCCCATGAGCAGTAGAATAAAACTGCCGGAAATTCCCGGAAGCATGAGTGCACATATTGCGATCATCCCGGAAATGAATATATAGGAGTAACTTGTACTACCCTCCGTTGGCACTGATTTCACGATAAAAAAAGCGACGATGGTAGAAATCACTAAAATTACTGCGATCATGACATTCCACTCCTTGATTTGGCGAAGAACATAAATGGCCGAAGCCACGATCAGTCCAAAGAAAAATGCCCATACAGCGGGAGGATAATTCTCCAGCAAATAGGTAACAGAGAAAATTGCCACCACGATTCCCACCACCATACCCAACAATAATGAGATGAGAAAAAGACCATCGACATGTTTGAATGCTGACTTAAACTTAAACCCGAATAAATATTTGATGAATTTCGGATCGAAGGATTTAATCGCATTTATAAGTCGTTCATAAATACCGGTAATAAACGCAATTGTTCCTCCTGAAACTCCAGGGACTACTTCAGCCATACCCATGGCCATGCCTTTGAGCGCTGTCCCCGGTTGAAATAATTTTTCTGCCATGGGCCAAAGATAGACAGCGCAAACAAACGAAGAAAAATTAAAGGAAAGAGATTAAAAGATCAATATGGAATCAATCCCAATGTTGCCTACCATAATATCGGCCACCTTCCTTTAGTTGGTCAAGACTGTCTGAAACGGTTACCATCGATCTATCTTCTATTAAACTGAGATCCGGTTGTCCGGCCTGATACCAGGCCGTATACCAGGAACTACCAATGGCGTGGATAGAGGCACGAAATCGTTTTTCAACCATCCCTTCCATTGCTACCGAATAAGCAGCTGCATACTCAGGGCAAGGCTGACTTATGTTAATATAATTCCTGTCCTCAAAACAATATTGTCGATCTGCAGGAAAAGATAGGGACAAGCGTTTTTCAATATTCAATACACTGTCGACTAATGAATGACTTTCCAGGACCATGCTCCAGAAAAAATCAGGGAGATTTTCTATCAATTGTGCCTTGCCGACGAAGTAGTCAAAAGACTCATCAGCAAACAACTCCGGTATGCGGCTTTCCCAAAATCCATGAATGCCTAATTGATCTGTTAATTGTCCATTATAATTTGTTGTCGTGTGTAATGGTACATGCGCATCACCAATATAATGTCCAATTTCTGCGGATAGGCGCAATATGCGGTTGACATCCTGATATTCAAATGCCTGAGTTAATTTCTTTTGGTAATCAATTAAATTGTAGGGCAATATTCCGTGTTCAGAAAACCGATCATAAACAACTACAGAAGAAAATGTATTCGACCCAAAAAATTGATTCAAACCGTCCGCCAAAAAATACGGCCCGTCATAATATTGAGGCATAATTTCCCGGCTAAAAAACTCCTTAAAGTCTACAAACCGCATTTTTGACAGACCTTTGTGTTTTGTATCAAGTCGCCGGCCATTTGGTAAGTCTTTCCATATTGCCTTGATCGTATCGCCCGAAGAAGTGATACCGCGAACCTCAGCAAAGGTCATTAGAGCTCCTTCGAATTCTCTGGGTACACCTTTAAACGGATGCGTCCCCCATTGATCAATGTCGATGTAATGTCTTACCGCTTCATGTTTGGTCGCATAACGCCTCTTATCCGGATCAACGGCATGCTCGGTGATGTATTCAATGCTCGGCTTATATAGAACCAACATTTCTTGCGGCAGTGTAAACACGGCCAATCGATTGATACGCTTATGTCCAAAAAATCCCCATTCCGGAGAAATGGAATTGTCACTAAGAAGTCCATAGGTTGGCACTAGCACGATTCCCAAAATGGAAAACAATGCAAGCGTTTTAAATTTCGATGGTATTCTTTGATAAAGGCCCATTTGGCTGGTAAAGCTACATGAAATAGTATTTATACTAATTATTTAAAAAAGTCAGAATAGCCGGCAATAGTTCCCCTGACCACTAATTGTTGCACTGTCCCAAAATCTCCGTTTCGATCAATTGCATAGTACCCATTTAAAGGATTATCAATATTATGTGCTTGTCGCGGTGTAGCCAATTGGACAGATTTTGGCCATAAAGTCAAGTTAAAAGTATCCCCTTTAAGGTTTATCAATTCTGTAACCATAAATGGAATATTGTTCATGATGGAATCTTTGGCAAAGACCTCATTATTGAATTCTACAAAGTTGACTCCTTTAAATGTCACAAGGTACTTTTCAAATACATCATCCTTAAGTTGTTTTTGGATTGGTGTTTGTTCAAGGCCTCGAGGCTTAAGTTCAAACTCCCCACTTCTATTTTGAATAATAAATCCGTGGGTTGGACTTCTCGGATACTCAACTTTTAAAGATGCTATTTCCTCCACCTTATCATCGAAGATCAATCTTGACTTCCAATCATCATACCGAATATTAAATCGTTGTCTAATATTGACCTCGCCATATGGCATCTCCATGACGTAGGATTGTTCCCCGCCTTCTTTGTAGAAGTGTGTACCTTTTTCATTTTGTGTTACGCTTCCAATGTAATATGAAAGCAAAGGCTCGTCTTTCTTATTATACGTTTCAATTTTAATACCCTTGGCCGCCATTAATGGCATGGTATGTTCTACCTCCTTTTCACTGGGTATGTATTGAATACGTGCATTTGCAAGTACATCGAGTATTCCTTGCATCACATAGGGATTGGCCTTGATTTCGTTATCCAAATACCAAATTTTTCCATTGCGCACCAGTAAAGCGGGCTTTTCATTTCGTTTGACCACAAAAATTTTATACACGTCATTAATGTCGTCGACCGTAAAGTTCATTTTTTCTTTTAGCACTTCCGTCTTTGAATGTGTATTGGTTTTTGTAATAAACCACCAGGCAACCAAGACTAAAAGCGCACAGATCAGGATGATAGAATTTCGCTTCATGTAGTTTTATTTTTTACCGAATCTCCGCCGTCTAATAAAATTATAAACGATACCAAAGATCAATAATATAGCAATTGGTAATGCAACATTGATCAGTTGCCATTTAAGTTTTTCCTGTGACGCTTTGACGGTATTTAGCAGTCTCAATTTCACCTCTTTTGTGCGTGAATTAAGCACTCCCCCATTTCCGATCAAATATTCAATGCTATTGAGAATAAATTCTTTATTCGCAAAAGCTCGCCGCTCATAAATATTATAACCCAAGGGCCAATATTCCTGGGATGCCTTGATTCGATTAAAAGCCAAATCCCCATCAGCCACAATGATCATTTTATTCTCTTCACTTTTTGGAGAAAAAGATTCACCCAATTTATCCAGGTCCTTCATCATGTCGGCTGTCACCCGATTTTCAAAAAGTGAGGAGAATTCTCCCTCCAACAATACCGATAATGGCAAATGGGGTTTATTAAATTTTTCAGGCACCGGAGGTATTCGAACGATATTAATGTCCAATTGCACCGGTGTCAATTGAAATCTTGAGTATTGTGACGATGTGAGGAGAACGGTTTTTCGAAGTTTATGCTTTGTTTTAAGTGTGTCAAGTGTACTGGGAAAAAATAAATTGACACGATCCAGGTTATTGGTAATCGGATGTCCCGTGGTCGGCACGGCCAAGGGATGATAGTACCACTTGAATAAATCATACTGATTCCTACTCCCACTCTGATTCACTGCCATAGGAATCCGCGTACATTCTAAATCCTGAACGAGGTCCGGATTGATGCGTATACCATGTTTGAAGAAGAAGTCGTCCAGATTCAAATTGGTCTCGAATGGGACATAGCGCTCATTTGTCCGGATACTATCTAAGTTCACATTTAACTTGTCGATTAACCACAAAATCTTTCCCCCTTTCATAAGGTATTGATCCAGAATAAATTTATCGCGCTCGGAAAATGTAAATCTTGGGTTTGGCACGATAACAAGGTCAAGCCGATGATCAATTTTATAGACGCTGTCCAAATATAGTCGTCCCGTATTATAGGATTTTCTCAGGGTGTTTTCCAGATCATACGTTTGTATCTTTTCCAACTCACCATGGCCGGCTAAAAAAGCAATATTGGATTTGTTGTATGTCAATAATTTCTGAATAGCATTTGAGTATTTATATTCCAATAAACTGACAGAATTATTTAATTGGACTTCAGGGCTTACGGCCACAGCTTCGCTTTCAAGTACATTCACGACATGGACACGCGTACCTGCTCGAAATAAAATGTATGGATAAACCAATTTTTCGGTCATCTCATCTGATTCCATGATCCGAATGGTGACCGGAAATATGCCTTCATCCGCCAATTCCTGGCGCATTTTATTTATTTGTTGCACACTTCCATCTGAAGGGTCAACGAGTTCATATTGAATCTGACCATTGCTCCGCTTTTGGTATTGATCTAGCATCTCTAATGCGGCCGTTTGAAGACGCTGAAACTCGATCGGTAACTTGCCTTCTAATAATACTTGCGCATAAATGGGTGTTTCCAGGTCGTTGAGCAATTCCTTTGAAGGATCTGTCAGTGTGAATCGGCGATCCTCAGTCAGGTCAAAGGTGGCATGAAAATAACTGCTAACTGCATTAATTGCAACCAATATTCCAAGGACCAATAATAAGTTTAATACTATGTTGTGTCTAAACTTCATTATATTATTTCCAGTTTCTTGATGCCATTGAAAACAATGTCATAATAATGAAGAATAAAATGACCGATATAAAATATACTATATCACGTGTATCCAAGAGACCTCTGCTGATTGAAGCATAGTGGTATTCCACGCCGAGTTTTTCAATAATTAAATCTATGCCACCGATAAACAACGGGAACTCACTTAAAAAAGAAAATCCCCAATACATGATAAAACAAAGAAAAAAGGCTGTGATAAAACCGACGATTTGATTACTACTCAAAGAAGACCCAAATATTCCAATAGCGGCAAATATGCTGCCTAATAAAAACAATCCGATATAAGAACCTGCCACTTGTCCAACATCAAGATTTCCAACCGGCGAGCCCAACTTCATTATCGTCCAGAAATACAATACTGTTGGTAAAAGGGCAAAAGCAACCAGGGTGATAACAGCCAAATATTTGCCAAAAACTATCTGAAAATCTGAAAGCGGCTTGGTCACTAACAATTCCAACGTGCCGGACTGGCGTTCTTCCGCCAACGAACTCATTGTAAGAGCCGGCAAGAGAAACATGAAAACAAATGGTGCCATCGTAAACAGGGGTTGCAACGTTGCTACGGGATAATTCAAAACACTGAAGTTTGGAAAAACCCACATAATTAAACCAAGCATTAATAAAAACACACCAATTGTAATATAGCCAATAAGGCTACTAAAAAAGGAGTTGATCTCTTTTCGGTACAATCCCCACATACCTTTTTAATTTGCTGTCAATTGTTGGAAAATGGATTCAACTGACACGTCTGCTTTTTTCATTTCTAAAATGATATGATTATTTGAGGAGGCAAATAAAAATAAATGTTTTCGTACATCCACTTCATGGTCTGACCAAATGGAGACCTGCTGGTTGTCTATTAGCTCGGCACGAATCACGCCGTTAATTTTTTCTAATTGTGCTTTAGATGGTGCTTTTTCAAACATCACATCAACACGTTGTCTCCCTTGTAATTTGTGTTTCAATTCTTCTTTTGACGCATCGGCCACCAATTTACCTTCATTGATGATGATAATGCGATCACAAATGGCCTCTACCTCCTGCATGATGTGAGATGAAAACAAGACTGTTTTATCTTTTCCCATGTGTAGGATCAGGTGTCGAATCTCCGCCAACTGATTTGGATCAAGTCCTGATGTTGGTTCATCCAATATCAAAACTTCCGGATCGTGAATCAATGCTTGTGCCAAACCAACACGTTGTCGATACCCCTTAGACAAAGCGCTAATAGGTTTATGTTGCTCACGACTCAAACCGGTCTGTTCGATCATTTCTTTAACCCTGCCTGCTCGATTTTTTAGATGAAAAAGCCGTGCCACAAAGTGCAAGTATTCTTTTACATACATGTTGCGATAAAGCGGATTGTGCTCAGGCAAATAACCAAGGGCCTTACGCACGGCAAAAGGTTCTTTCTCTACATCAAATCCAGCCACATATGCGCTGCCGGAAGATGGTGTTGTAAAACAACTCAGAATTTTCATTGTCGTCGTCTTACCGGCTCCATTAGGACCCAAAAACCCACATATCTGGCCTTTTTGAACCTCAAAGTTCACCTGATCAAGTGCGTACTGATCACCATATACTTTGCTTAGTTGTTCTACCTTAATCGACATGCGGCCTTGCGTTTTGTTGAGTCAATTCTTCGATTAGTTCATTGAGATTCCAGGCATCATTTAACGAATAGTTACCGATGTATGTTCTTTTTAATTCAAGTAAATAAGCACCACTGTTGAGAAATTTCCCAATATCGTTGGCTAAGCTTCTGATGTACGTGCCTTTAGAGCACCGACACTCAAAGACCAGTTGATCATCTTTTTGGCGTTTCAATTTTAATTCCCCTATCTGAACAGTTCGGGAAGCAATCTCCACTTCTTGGCCTTTTCGTGCATATTGGTATAGTCGCTTTCCGTTTTTCTTCAATGCGGAATATATAGGAGGTGTTTGTTCTATTTGACCTGTAAAATGATTGATCGCAGATTGTATGAGATCATCAGAAATGTGTTCTATCGGATAGCGTGCATCAACTTCCATTTCGGCATCAAATGTAGGCGTCGTGGCACCTAATTCAATGACGCCAGAATACACTTTTTCATCACTGACGATGGTTTCAATTGATTTTGTCGCTCTACCACAAGCTAAGATAAGAAGTCCTGTGGCCCGTGGATCAAGCGTTCCTGCATGACCAACCTTTATTTTTTTTCTTCCGGTGATCCGTTTCAACTGATAACGGACTTTATTGACAACATCGAATGATGTCCAATCGAATGGCTTGTCGATTGGAATAAATATACCTGCATTCCAATCCACATGACCTGTTGCCTTTCCGGAAATAAGGTATGATATGTCGTTCTTCATATGAACCATAGGAACACGGCGATGATGAAACAATAGGCAGAAAAATAGCGCAATTTTGAAGCCTTAACGATGGCTATAATCCATTTACATGCAATCCAGCCTGTAAAAAAAGCTGCAGCAAATCCAATACACAAAGGTATCAGTTGAACTGCTTCAGAAGCAAAATCGCCATCGATTATTTCTTTAATCATTTTCCCAAAAATTAAAGGAATCACCATTAAAAAAGAAAATCTGGCACTTTTTGTCTTGTCATTTCCGAGCATCAAAGCGCAGCTTATGGTCGCACCCGATCTACTTAATCCAGGAATGATGGATACGGCCTGAGCCAGGCCGATAAGAAGTGCATCCTTTTTGCCGATTTCCTTATTGCCTTTTCCAATATATTCACTCACAAGCAATAAGATGCCGGTTATAGCCAGCATAATTGATATGAGTTTCATATTTCTATCAAATAAAAGCTCGATCTCATGTTCAAATACTAATCCAATGATGGCCGCCGGTATCATCGACAAGGCAATTTTCCAAATATAGGATCGGTCTTCTTTGTTTTCCCGGAATGCACCATTGGCGATAGATACAACGTCTTTGCGATAAACAACCAAGGTTGCAAGCGCTGTAGCTGCATGCAATGTAACCGTCATCAATAGACTCTGTTCTCCGAGCGATTCATCGCCCAACAGGTGTTTTACGATCTCCAGGTGACCGCTGCTACTAATTGGTAAGAATTCAGTCAGTCCCTGAACCAGTCCGAGAATGACGGCTTCCAGCCATGAACTCATCCGTTACAACTATTTTTTGAAAATGGCGTAGACCTCTACTAAAAGTCCTACAATTATAATAAATGGTGCCAGTGTAATCCTACGAAAACTATAGATACGCTCTGCGTTGAATACATCAGGAGAATCACTTCCACCACCACTCATCAAGATAAATCCAAGGACAATAAGTAATACGCCCACGCCCATGAGGATATAATTTTGCTTATTAAATATCATGGGAATATCCGACGATGATGAAGTCGTTCTTGTCGCTCGTTTTGAACTGGACTGCGTGGATTTATTCCCGCTGCTCTTTTGCGTTTTGACCGTTTTTACTACCCGCTTTTCCGTCTTCTTTGCTTTACTCATTTTATACACTCATTTACAGGAAGGTACAAAGCTAAGTTTTTTACATTTAAATGCAACGCTTTGCCCACTCAATCAGTCTTGGAACTGGATTGATCCTAACGCATAGGCAATCTTAAATTGTGGAGAAATATAAAGTAACCTTGATCCATACAGGGCATCAGGATATTTTCGTTTCTTAATAAATTAGCTCGATATGAAATTATTGTTGATGTCCTTCATCTTTTGCTTTTTTATTACCGACATGCATGCACAACGCCTTAATAATTCTTCTATGGAAGGTGAGCCGATTGATGCTACCATGCCTGATGGCTGGCACGCATGCCAGGAAGGTACGACTCCCGATATATTTCCCGGGCCATGGGGAGTTGATAAGGATCCATACGACGGGTCATCTTTTATTGGATTAATCACGCGTCCAAATGGTAGTTGGGAATCTATAGGCCAGCGATTCTCAGAAGCCCTCATCTTAAAAGCTTGTTATCGGATGTCCATGGTCTGTGCCCATGCCGATACATACGCCGGATATAACAGTTCCGGCCGACTGCGGGTCTGGCTTGGAAAGACTAAATGTGACAAAGGACAACTTATTCTAGACGTCCCTTCACTCATGCATACAGAATGGAAAAATTACCCGATCAATTTTACAACAAAGGATGAAATGGAATACATCATCATCGAGTCCTTTCATCCGAAGGGAATCCAGTCTTCTACAGGCAACATATTGATCGACAAGATATACGCACCCGTAATTTGTGCGGGATCATGAACCTTCAATTAATGAGAATTCTTTGCTAGGACCTAGCTATCCTTTTCTTGAGAATCATTCATGTGTTCTTTTAGAAAGTCGTTGGTCTTTTGAAGCAGGTCTTTGAGCTTGCTTTCGAGTGAGTCACGTTCTTCGCTGGACATTTCTTGATTTTCATCGCCCTCCAGCTCTTCCAATTCTCCTTCCAGACGTTTACTTTCTTTCCTGAGGTCTTTGTATTCCTTGACAGTCTCCTTGTCCATATTTTTTACTTTGGCTTCGATTCCTGTCAGTGTATCTTCAATTTTGGATAGAACCTTCTTGTACTTACCATCTTTGATGCGTTGATGCTCATCTTTCACAAAATCCTTTACCGCTACACCGACATCCTTAATTTCACTGAACACCTTTTCGGAAGTAGCTTTTTCTTCTACGCTACCAAAAAAATAATTGTAGACCAAGATTCCGACGATGAGTAAGAGTCCTATTTTAAGAATTGTCTTTATCATGATAATCTGAGTTTATGGTTATTCAAGCAACAAATTTAGGTATTTCAAGGTAGCCGGAAATAATCATTCAGACAAAGGACTATCAGGACTCGATCAAGATCTTTGGAATAGTATGATGCAAGCGCGATTTTCGTAATTTCGCGCCTTATAAAAGTAAGCAACCACACGATGAAATATCGACCCCGCGACATAGAAAAGAAATGGCAGCAATATTGGAAAGATGATGATATCTATCGGGTGTCAAATAACGATAGCCGTCCCAAGTATTATGTACTGGACATGTTTCCTTATCCTTCTGGTTCAGGTCTCCATGTTGGGCATCCCCTAGGGTATATTGCAAGTGATATCATTTCACGTTACAAACGGCTCAAAGGGTTCAATGTACTGCATCCCATGGGATTCGATGCCTTTGGCCTTCCTGCTGAGCAATATGCCATAAATCATGGAATCCATCCCGCAAAATCGACTGCAGATAATATTCAGCGGTACAAGGATCAATTGGAAAATATCGGATTTTGTTATGATTGGGACCGCGAAGTAAGAACAAGTGATCCAAGCTACTACAAGTGGACTCAGTGGATTTTTCTGCAATTATTCGAGCACTATTACAATCATTCAGATGAGGTTGCCAAAAGTATAGAGAGTCTTGTTGGAACATTTGAACAAGAAGGGAGTCGCGGTGTGAACGCCTATCACACCAATGAAACTGACTTTACAGCCGAAGAATGGATCGGAATGACGGCGAAGGAGCAAGATGACATTTTGATGAACTATCGTCTCGCATATCGCAAGGTTACGTATGTCAACTGGTGTGAAGAATTAGGCACCGTATTGGCTAATGATGAAGTCAAGGATGGACGATCTGAACGTGGTGGCTTTCTTGTCGAGCGCAAGCCGATGCTGCAATGGTCATTGAGGATTACAGCCTATGCAGAGCGGCTTCTACAAGATATGGAAACATTGGATTGGTCTTCTGCTCTCAAAGCCATGCAAAGAAACTGGATTGGGAAATCCGTTGGGGCCAATGTCTTTTTTGAAGTTGAACATCACATGGAATCCCTCGAAATATTCACGACGCGACCGGATACAATCTACGGGGCCACGTTCATGGTTATGGCTCCTGAGCACCCCATGATTGATTTGATTACAATCGAAGCGCAACGCGATGAAATCAAAAAATATAAGGAGTATGCCGTCAATCGTTCTGAGCGGGAAAGACAAAGTGATTCGAAGAATGTCAGCGGTGCTTTCACTGGTGCCTATACGATCAATCCGGTTTCAAAGACACGTATTCCGATATGGATTTCTGAATATGTCCTTATGGATTATGGTTGCGGTGCCATTATGGCTGTGCCGAGTGAAGATCTGAGAGACCGCGCTTTTGCCGAACACTTCGACCTCGACATTATTGAAGTCATCGACAGATCGGGTTTTCCGGAATCACAGATTGAGGATAAATCAGGAACAATGATCAATTCTGATCTTATTAATGACCTTGAAGTAACTGAAGCTATTGACAAGATTATCAATTACTTAGATGAAAATAATTTAGGTTCAAGACAAATTCAATATAAACTTCGTGATGCTAACTATAGTCGGCAACGATATTGGGGAGAACCGTTTCCGGTGACCTATGATGAAGAAGGTGTAAGTCATCCGAATCCAATTTCTGAACTGCCTTTGGAATTGCCTGAATTGAATGACTTCAAGCCTGCCACAGGAGCCAAATCTCCCCTTGCTCGTTTAGAGCATTGGAGCCATTTAAAAAATGGTCATCAACGTGAAACAGATACCATGCCCGGGTTTGCCGGCTCTTCCTGGTATTTCCTCCGCTATATGGATCCGCACAATACTGATGCTTTTGCCGGTGAAGAGGCTTTGAACTACTGGAAGGACGTTGACCTCTACATCGGTGGAACAGAGCATGCCGTTGGACATTTACTTTATTCAAGGTTTTGGCACAAGTTGTTATACGATCTCGGTAAAGTTCCAACTGCAGAACCATTTAAAAAATTGGTCAATCAGGGCATGATTCAAGGTCGATCGAGTTTCATCTATCGCGCCAATGAACAAATGGCAGAATATTTCTTCTCCCAAAAACTTTCCGGTTACAAACAAAACGTTCAACGAAATTATCCGATTGCGGGATTATATGTGGATTTTGCCCTGCCTGATGAAAAAGTGGCTATTGAAGTCAAACCGGCAGCAAAGCTCGTTCACTTGATGAACCAGACCTATGCGCGATTCGAAGAAGAAGGATGGAAAATATTAGGTGTCCCAATGGAAGAGGTGGGTACCTATTGGAATAATTTTGATCTTATCATCGATAAAATTGAACGGGCCATCGCAGGTGAACCGGCTGATCCAATCAACCTGGACACAAAACCATGTCCACTTTTTATCTCAAAAGATGTGGTAAAAGATGATTTGCATGTTACAAGTCTGCATGTGGACATCCACCTCGTGAAGGATGACAAGTTGGATATGGAAGCCTTTATCTTGTCAAATCCTGATTTAAAAGATGCCATGTTCATCACCAATAATGACGGAGATTACATTTGTGGCACGGCCGTCGAGAAAATGTCGAAGTCGAAATACAATGTGATCAATCCTGATGAAGTTGTCGAACGATACGGCGCAGATGTCTTTCGCATGTACGAGATGTTCCTGGGGCCACTCGAGCAATCCAAGCCGTGGGATACACAGGGTATTGATGGGGTCTCGAAATTTCTAAATCGGTTTTGGGGATTGTTCTTTGTCGACGGTAAATTGAATCTTTCCGATGAAGAACCCACAAAGGAGGAATTGAAAATACTCCATCAAACATTGAAGAAAGTAGAAGATGATCTTGCCCGATTTGCGTTTAATACGTGCGTTAGTCAATTTATGATCACCACAAATGAGCTGAAAAAAATCAGTTGTAATAACAGAACCATACTCTCTTCCCTTGTGATTGTGCTTACGCCTTTTGCTCCTCACGTAACTGAAGAGTTATGGCAATTATTGGGAAATGAGACTAGCGTGACCGAAACAAGATTTCCAACATTCATCGAATCGTATTTGGCTGAAGATGAAATTGAATATCCAATATCTATCAATGGTCGCAAAAGGACAATGGCCACATTCGCTTCTGATAGCTCAAAAGAAGATCTTGAAAAGGCAGCAGTCGAACTCGAAGGTGTTCAAAAATGGATAGAAGGTAAATCGATTAAAAAAATCATCGTCGTACCTGGACGTATGATAAATATCGTGGCCGTTTAATTAAGAAATAAAGTCTTTCTTCGAAACTGATACCTATCAAAAGGATTGAGGGAACATTGAATCCCTCTTCTATACATCCGGTTATCGATTCAAGTGCGGAAATTCAAGTTCAGGAATTGGTTTATCCAAGAATGTACATAACTCTTCCCACCCGTCTTCGTGCGCCCAACAGACCTCAAGTAGTCTTGAAGAATCGTGTTCACTGAAAAAATCTCTAATTTGCTTTAAGTGGTTTTTATAAAAGGCGATATCTTCTTCTTCAAATAGATTGGGCATAGAATGGCCATAAACCAACTGACGCTCTTCTTTAGGTCCTTTCCGCCTGGCATGATGACTCATGCTATTGAACCATCTAAATGGTGTTGTTCGCACGGTGAGAATAAACTTCGAATCAGGAAATCGATGAAATGCTTGTTCATAAACGAAAGACCAGGGATAGTTTTCAAAACTATTATAGTTTTCCGCAATATCCATTAACGATTCCACGTCTCCGGACTTTAGTCTTTTGAGGAGGTCCAGATCAAATCCTTTATGTTTATCGAAGCCTAAAATCTCAAGTGCCTTGCCTAAGGTTGAAGTTCCTGTTTTTTCCAATCCAATTCCAAAAACTTTCATGACTCATCGTTATATGTAGAATAAAATGTTTTAAATTTTTAATATACCACTGCCTAAAGATCAGGCCTTTTTACTACTTTTCGGCCATAATACGACATTAGGATGATAGATCCTCTAACCCAAAAGATCTAACAAGATATGAAACCACACAATTTTAGCGCAGGTCCTTCGATATTACCTGAAGAAGTTTTTGATCAGGCTGCAGCCGCCATTACTAATTTTGCCGGCACAGGACTGTCTCTTTTGGAAGTTTCTCATCGGGGAGCCCAGTTTGAAGAAGTCATGGACCAGGCTATAAATATCGTCAAAGAGCTACTTGGTTTACCTGACGGCTACCAAGTCATGTTTTTAACCGGTGGTGCATCGACTCAATTTTTCATGACCGCCATGAATTTTCTGGACAACGACTCCAAGGCGTACTATCTCGATACAGGAGCCTGGTCAAAAAAGGCAATTAAGGAGGCAAAACTATTTGGTCAAATCGAGGTCCTGGCCAGCTCTGCGGATGCGAACTATAATTATATCCAGCGACCTAATGCCATTCCGGATGATGGTGTTTATTTACACATGACCAGTAACAATACAATTTTCGGCACGCAATATCATTTTTGGCCTGACACGTCTATGCCTCTTGTATGTGACTCGTCTTCTGATATATTTTCAAGGCCTATGCCTATCGATAAATTTGGATGTATTTATGCCGGGGCACAAAAGAATATGGGACCGGCGGGTACGACCCTTGTCATTGTGCGAGAAGATCTATTGGACAAAGTCAGCCGAACCATGCCGACAATGTTGAACTATAAAACACATTTCACAAAGAAATCTGCTTTCAATACGCCTCCCGTTTTTCCAATTTATGTGTCCTTAAAAACAATGGAATGGGTAAAAAAACAAGGTGGGGTCGATGCGATGGAAGTTCGAAATCATGAAAAGGCAAAAATATTATACGACGCGATTGATGAGAGCAGTCTGTTTTCCGGGACGGCAGCAAAAGCAGACCGGTCGTTGATGAATGTCACTTTTGTTTGCGATGATGATTCCAGGTCTGCCGACTTCCTATCGGCATGTGCTGCTGAAAATATTGTTGGATTGAAAGGTCATCGATCTGTGGGCGGATTCAGAGCCAGTATATACAATGCCATGTCCCTGGCAAGTATTGAGCACCTTGTTGGCGTAATGAAAGAATTTGAACGTAAATCATAATGGCAAAAAGGACTCCTGACGAAGAGGCATATATCAAATACGAGAATTTGAAAATTCCCGTTTCTATTTATTTTGAAAACCGGCGTAATACACGCATATCAATCGGGAGTGAATCGATCCATCTTCGACTTTCGCGCAACCTCAGCCAGGCAGAATTTTCAGACCAAATAAACTGGGCGGGCAAATGGCTTCATCGCAGATTTGAAAAAGCGCCCA
The DNA here is from genome assembly GCA_965249735.1 of Saprospiraceae bacterium. GTDB lineage: Bacteria > Bacteroidota > Bacteroidia > Chitinophagales > Saprospiraceae > JANQSS01. The sequence goes on from CBDFMS010000026.1 coordinate 263,994, forward strand.
CCCTTTTAGAGCGCTTCAAAATGGTCCATTTTCTGAATGGCGATCGCATAAGAGTATTGAATGACATCTACATTCTCCACCTCGATGAAGAAGACCGTAAGAATTCAAGTGCCACATTAAATAATCATGATATTTATGTCACCCTGGCCTCAGGGATGGATATTGCTAAGCGAAACAAAACGATTCAATCGCTTTGTCACAAAATTATTTGTCAGAAATATCTGCAATATGTCAAACAGCGCGTCCACGAATTAAATGAACGTTTTTTTCGGGAACCCTATACTGCGGTAAAATTAAAATATATCCATTCGAAATGGGGCTCTTGTTCATCTGATGGTGAAATAATCTTATCCAGCAAATTGCTGTTTTGCCCTCAATGGATTTTCGATTATGTAATCGTTCATGAACTCGCTCACCTTATTGAACATAATCATAGCGACAGTTATTGGGAATTAGTTGCCTCTGCCATCCCTGGTTACGAAAAGGCCGATAAATGGCTGAACAATGAGGGTGCGGGAATAGAACTTATGCCTATTAAATATGATCATCAGCCTGTGTATCCGTTTATGAATAAAACAATTACTGAACCGAAATCCGCTCCACAAAAGTCAGACTCTACGATCGAGCAAATTGAACATAAAGAGCAAAAAGAGCAAACTGAAAAAGCTGAACAACCAGATATAGTTCCACCGGCTCGGCTAGGCGAGCAATTGAAATTATTTTAGTTCATCTGGTATGACGATCAGTAAGTATTGTTGATGACATGATTAGATTCAATTATGCGATCAACCTTAAATAAATGACAAAAAAAAAGAGTGCAGTAAATTCTGCACTCTTTTAATTTTTTTTCTCCTAGATTAATCCTGAACTACTTCAAAATTAATTTTCGTTTCAACTTCCGGATGAAGATGGGCTTCGGCTACATATGATCCTAGCGTTTTTACTTCTTCCATGATAGTTATTTTCTTTCGTTCGATATCAAAGCCTGCTTGTTCTTTGATTGCCTGTGCCAATTGAATATTGGTCACAGAGCCAAAGATTTTGTCCTCTGCACCTGCTTTTGCACCGATTTTAATGACCATGTCTTTAAGTTTATCAGCCATGTCTTTAAATTCGTCAAATCGCTTAGCCAGTTCAGCAGCTTCTTTTACTTTGATTTCTTCGAGTTTCTTTCGATTTGGTTTATTGGCGATCACGGCCAATTTCTTAGGAATAAGAAAATTTCGTCCAAATCCGTTCTTGACCTTTACGACATCGTGTCGATCACCCAATTTTTCTACTTCTGCCAGGAGTATTACTTCCATGATGAATAATTTTTAAAGATTAAGATTACTTCAATTGATCTGTTACGTAAGGCAAAATTGCCAAATGACGCGCTCTTTTGATCGCTGATGCCATTTTTCGCTGATATTTCAGGGAATTTCCAGTAATACGTCTCGGTAAGATCTTACCTTGATCATTCACAAATTGTAACAAAAAATCAGGATCCTTGTAATCAATGTGTCGGATGCCGAACCTTCTAAACCGGCAGTATTTTTTTTGATTTTGTCCTAGCTTAGGATTGCTTAGGAATTTTATATCGTCTCTTGATGCCATTTTCTTTCTTTTTAATGGAATTATTAAATCTCAGTCTATTCCTCTTCAGATTTTGAATCAGATACTACTGCAGCGGCTGGAGCAGCAGCAGCGGCTGCCACTGGCACTACCTTACGGGAAGATTTGGCAGGTTCTTTGCGGGAAGATTTGGCTTTTTCCTTAGCCGGTTCTGCTTTTTCCTCACGTTTTTTGGTGCCAATCTTACCATCACGCTTATCCTGATTGTACTTCACCCCGTATCTGTCGAGGCGGACCGTAAGGAATCGCATGATTCGTTCGTCACGGGTGAGCGCTAACTCAGCTCGTGGAATAATTGTGCCATTTTGCGACTGAAACTCAATACAGAAATACACACCTGATGTACGTCTGTTGATTGGATATGCAAGTTGCTTCAAGCCTAATTCTCCGTTGTGGACGATTTGGCATTCAGCTTCTTTCAACATATCCAAGTAGGTTTGAGCTGTCGCTTTTATTTCATCGCTGGACAGCACTGGATCAACGATGAACGTAATTTCGTAATTTAACATAGTAAATCAAACCTTTGGTTATTAATAATTTCGGGCGGCAAAGGTACGTTTTTCAGACTATTTGGCCAAGTGTCGGTGAACTAATGTTCCTGTCAGCCATTGTATGTCAATAATTCGATCAGAAGGCATGAAGTTAGTATTCAGTGTTATCATTCAAATCTCAGTCATACTGTGCGGTCTGGCTCAATCCTCGGCCCCTTACACAGAAGTCAAACTCTATAACAACCTATACTCGCAAACATCCAATTTTGATGCAAGCGCCACCCGTTTTGATGATATCGTGCGACAATCGTTTATCACCAACATCATCGAACTGAATTTTCACAATCCAACAAAACGTACATGGTGGGGTATCGATGCCTATGTTCGCGCCTCTCGCAAAAGTCCTACTGATGAAAGCCCATTCAAGGTTTTGAACTATGAATCAAATGGACAAAATGCTCAAACATCATTTTCACATATCGGACCAAAGCTATATTGGAAACCCAATGCTGAAAACGACAATTTGGCCCTTAAGTTCTTACTTCTCATCCCAGTTGATGGTCAGTCATCAACTTTCAATTCCAATATTCCATCTCTCGATAATTCCGGATTTCAACTGTGGAGTCAAATCAACTACAATGCAAAACTTGCTGAAGGACTCTATGGATATGGTGAGCTTAGTCTTGTTGCAAGATTAGGCCGCGATGCAATGCCAGAAAGCGATTTTTTCATTCCAATGGAAGTTTTTCTTTCTTATTTCGTGCATTCCGGTATTGGATTGTTTGGTTATCTTGACTACACACCCACGGTATCAAGTCCAACCTCGTTTTATTTTCAGAGCGGTGGCGGAGTGAAAATATTCCCTTCTAAAGATTGGGAAATCGAATTGTCCGCCGGAAAGTTTCTGGCGGGTAAATCTTCAGGTGCAGGTTATAGTATAAACCTGGGACTGACGCATCAATTTCGAACACCTGAACAAATCAAGTGATTGGATACTCCATGCGCACATTACATTTTAGTTTGTTTTTCAAATTTCCTCCATCCTGATCGATGAAGCCAAGCTTTCTATACAAACTAAGTGCAGGTGACAATTGCGTACTCGATACGAGAAATAATGAACGGGCACCCAGTGACTTAGCTAAATCAACCACTGCGCTTCCTAATTTCTGTCCCAAACCCCTACCCCTGTATTCCGGCAACATGGCCATTTTTGCAAGTTCATATTTTCCATCGCCATGATTTATTAATGCACAGCACCCTACGACTTCATCATTTAACCGGATAAATAAGATATGACCTCCCTTATCGATAATCCAATGTTGAGGATCAGATAGGATGGCCCTATCCTGTTCGTCGACATCAAATAACTCAGTCAACCAAATTTCATTAAATGATTTAAAAAGTGGTGCTAGTTCTTGTTTGAACGGTATAATCTGAATCATCATTCAATGAGCTATCATTGATTTGTATTAAAAATAACTGTTTCTTGTCGATATGAGATGGACTTTAATTACCATTTATTGAGGTCACGACATTGTGAAAATCATCAATGTGCTCAATTTCATAATCCGGCCTTATTTCACTGCCGTTAGACTTCCCATGGCTAATCCAGCATGTATTGAAGCCAAAAGATGCTCCACCTCCAATATCTGCTTTAATATTATCACCGATAACGAGCACTTCATTCTTCGGAATATTACCCGGCATTGATGCGTATACGTGCTCAAAAAATTCGGCTGCCGGTTTTGCCACACCAATTTCATCAGACACAACGATACTGTCAAAATATTTGGTCATGCCCAGTCTGGTCAATCGTGGACGTTGAACCTCTTTGAGGCCATTAGTGATCAAGCTTAAATGAAAATCGAGTTTTAATTCCTGAAGTAGTTCTTCTACACCAGGATAAATTTCACTGCTTATAACTAGATTTTGTAAATATTTCGCATTAAACTCAAAAGCGCCTGATGGCTGAATTTCGAGGGATTCAAACAATAATGCAAAACGTTGAATTCTAAGTTGAGTTGAATTAATTTTTCCTAGTTCGAATTCATGCCAGATATTCGCATTTATCTTAGAATAAAGTGCTTCGATTTCATCTGAGCATGCATACCCATGGTCTTCAAACGTTTTCCAGAGTGCTACTTTGCAAGCCTTTTTGAAATCAAGCAATGTATTGTCTGCATCAAACATGAGCCATTTGATCGCCATTAAGTTATACTGTTTAGATTAAAAAAAATGTTAAATAATAATTATTATTTCTTTAGATCAATTACAAACGAAGTTTTTGCCGGAACCACCAGTTTATCGAAATCGACTATATTTCTATTGGTAAGTATTTCAAATCCAAAGCGAAAGCCTTTAAATAATTCACCGTAGTGCTCCATATTAATTTTTCTTTCCTTGTCACTGTTATTCAGAATTACGACAATGGCCTCCTTAGCATGCTGCCGACCATAAACATATACTTCATCGACAGGCATGAAATGTACAAGATTGTCATGCGCAAATACAGATTTAGATCGTCGCCAGGTCATCAGGCGTCGTAAATAATTAAATATTTTTGACTCCTGATCACTCAATCCATCTTGGGTAAAAACATTTTTGACATCTCCGTTCCACCCGCCCGGCATATCTTCACGAATAAGGCCATCCGGTTTTTTACCTGTCATACCAATTTCAGTTCCATAAAAGAACTGCGGTATACCGCGCGTTGTCAGGAGAAAAGTGTAGGCCATTAAAAATTTATCAACATCGTTTTCATATACGGCGAGTGACCTATCCATATCATGATTATCAACGAATATTTTAAAATTATTTGGTGAATCGTAAATGAAATCATTTGTCAAAATTTGATACAATTCCCAAATGCCTTTTTCTTCGCGAAAAGCTCTGTCAATAGCCCAGGTAACACCAAAATCTGATACCGAAGGCAGATTTGATGAATAATTACTTTCCAAATTACTTTTTGTCCAAAAAGCCAATTGAACCGGTGTATATAGCCAGGTCTCTCCTACTATATAGAATCCCGGATATTCCTTCAATACATCATCTACCCACTTGGCCATCGCATGTTTGTCAGGATATGGATACGTGTCCATGCGAATCCCATCAATTCCGGTCATTTCAATCCACCAAATCGAATGTTGTGTCAAGTATTTCATCAATGCCGGATTCTTTTGATTCAGATCCGGCATGGTCACATCAAACCAACCTTTGGTCATACGTATCTGATCAATATCCGAGGCATAAGGATCCGTAACAGTCGAACCACTGTAATTGGTTCTTGTGAATTCGTCCCATTGATTTAACCAATCCGGGTCCGGCATATTATCCATCCAATGATGGTACAATCCAATGTGATTGAAGATCATATCCTTCACGACTTTCATTCCTCTTTCATGAGATAGTTCACAAAATCTGGCGTATGTATCCAAGGACCCTAAACGCGGATCAACCTGATAGTGATCGGTAATGGAATAACCATGGTATGAATATTTTTTCATGTTATTTTCATACACAGGATTGAGCCAAACCGTTGTTACACCTAAATACTTTAAATAATCAAGATGGTCAATCACGCCCTGGATATCGCCGCCATGCTTGCCTCCTGGAGCGGCCCTGTTTAAGCTTTCTGACATGCCCTCAACATTATCGATAGAAGGATCACCATTGGCAAATCGATCAGGCATGATGAGATAGAGAACATCTCCCCCATCAATTTTTTTCGGCTTCGCCTTTTTTTGAAGCAATTCATATGTAAATGCCAATTCATCGTCCTCTTGGGTTAAGCTTATTATAAATTCTTGTGGCGGTGCTTTCGAATCAATAATTAATTCAAGAATCGCATAATCAGGATTCGGCAACCTGGTCATGGTATCTAACACGATGCCCTTTGAACCTTGTAATGCACATGAATAGTCTGAAACATTCTTCGCGTGAACAAGCAAATGAAGTTGTTCTTCTTCCATTCCGACGAACCAGTTTGGCGGGTCAACGCGCATTTTGGCGGTCATTTGGTTCAATTCGCTCTGCTCGATCATTTGAGTTTGAGAATGTAGATTTCTTTCGGGTAAAATCAATAAGGCCAATAAAAGCAGGATCACACCTTTTTTAATTTGCTGCATCGTAGGTGAATTTCTAATTGAAATATGCCAAATATACGGAGTATCTTGGCTAGAAGAAATTCAAGATATTTGGTCTCCATGCTATGGAACGCGGTCTTTGAGATGTTGTATTGTAATCCTCTTCAAAAGAAAATTCTAAATTCAAGGAGTCGTAAATGACAAAGTATGATTCAAGATATACATCCAATACTCCATTCACACGAATCAGGGCCATTTTGGGTGATTAGCAATCTATCCTTTGGTTTTAATTTTTCATCACGTCATTTACTCCAAAAAATTGAATCCGCGAATGGAGGTTTGCGTCATTTTATAGTTCAATCAAATTTTGATGTCACGAACATTCAATCGAAGTCTGCCTGGGGTTTGATCCCGGTGTTCCAGAACACGCTTCCGGAATCAGCTATCGATCATTTCTTCGATGAAATACTTCAGTGCAACTTACCGGTACTCACCCTTCATGTGGACCGAACTAATTTTAAAGAGAAGCAAATTCTTCCGCTAGATATTAATCCTGATGTTCGTTTTGGAAAATTGATGTCTCCTAACCGATTAGCCGGATTCGCTAATGGAAAGGAATTGAAAACTTATGTAAAAAGTAAACTCAAGTTTTTTGAACTTGCCAAACGTTCGTTTGATCAACGGAAACCAATAATTGACATAAATAAATTCGATGGTAAGTATTCCTGGCTTCATATCTCGAAAGAACTGGACATGCTTGATGATTTAGGTTGCTGCCTTTTGAAGCGAGGGAAATTTAATTTATATCTCACCAAATTCAACGAACTAGCTGCCATTCCAAACGAAATCGGACGATTACGCGCATTGACATTTGAAGAAATTGGAGAAGGAACGGGTAAAACATTAGATCTGGATGAATTTGATCAGACTTACTATCAGTTGTTTCTAGTCGATATGGAGGCCAAATGTCTTGTAGGCGGTTATCGAATTGGTGCCTGCGACGAGCTCATCGCTACTTATGGAATTTCAGGTTTGTACACACACCAATTATACCGAATTAATCCACAGATCGAGGAGGTGTTGTCGAAGAGCATTGAACTGGGCCGTTCTTTTGTTATTCAATCCTATCAAAAAAAGAAGCTTCCTCTATTTCTTCTTTGGAATGGAATTCTAAAGTTTATTCAACTAAGGAAACAATATAAATATATCCTTGGAATGGTCAGCATCAGCCGTGCATATAGTGATGTCAGCCGGTCATTAATTATTAGTTATTTGAAGCGACACCATTACGACAAAGAAATCGCAGGATATTTTACTCCCCGTCAGGAATACTACAGCTCCTCTTCCAGAGATAAACTCGAAACGATCATTAAAGTATTTAACGGTGAGCTTATTCACCTGGATGAGTTTATTGCTGAAATCGAACCAGAAAATTACCGCTTGCCAGTGTTGATACGCAAGTACATTAACCAAAATGCCTGCTTTATTGGATTCAATCTCGATCCCTCCTTTTCATATTGTGTGGATGGTCTGATGCTATTGGATATTGACAAACTTCCGGCAACAACCGTGCAATTACTGGAGCAGAAATAGGAATTAGAAACGAATGAATTAAAGAAGACCATCTGTCTGATTAAATAACACGTTACTCTTTAGATATTTAATTTAATGCATTGTCACTGCACCATAATACTTAATTAACTACAGTCTTGACTAGCGTGCCTTTTCCCAGTGCCTCATTAACTTCCATGCCATTTAAAATCGCTAATTCTTTTATACGGTCAGTTGGCATATTAAATCTTAGCATAGCTTGCCTCAAAGTCATTGCAGAAGGAACGTTTTCTATTTTTATTCTCTCCGGTTTTCTATTCAATTTCGTAGCATCTGTTAATCTCCGGAACGATTTCATTGAGCCTTCAAAAACGGGAGAAAATTGATTAAATAATTCATCATAAGTCATGCCATTAAACTTATAGATCAATTCGCCGTATTTAATGAAATAGGACATGACTTTAATTTTAATTTGCTGGCCCTGCTGATCCTGGCCAACTTGTTCAGAAATTGCAGCCAATGCGGCCAAGCCATTGACATTTTTATTGGCTTGTTCTATAAGTGTCAGATTATTTTCCTGTAGTTCATTATTTAGAGCCTCTTGCAGATTGGCGCCGTTGCCCAAGGAAAGAAACATTGCGGCTTTACCCTCAGGCTCACCCATTTGCACCTGGGAGGGCGTATTCATCATCTGCCAACCTGCGGGCAACTTATATTGGAATTTTAGCTCTGGATGATAAAAGAATCCGTTTTCTTCATAGCCTTGTCGTGGATCTTCACCATAAATCAGACCATCAATCTTACGCAAATAGCTGTTTCGTCCGATTTCATAAGATGTACCTGAATCTTTAGCCTGGGCTTCATCAGCCATCTGGTGTACTTTATTGTATCTGTCAAGCGGATCCGGGTGTGTCGACATAAAAGTCGGAATAGGTTCCCGTCCATCCTCGGTGGACAACCGGTGCAGGGTATTAAAGAAGTCACCCATTTCATGGGCGTCATACCCTATCTGTGTGCTATAATCCACTCCCAAACCATCTGATTCACTTTCGTGATCGCGACCGAATTTCATAAACAACATACCCATACTTTGAGAGGCAACATCTCCAAACTCCCTAAATGCAGGTGACACTACCATACCTCCAATCAACAAGATTTGTCCTAGTACCTGGGTCGTGTATTGTCGTGAAGAGTGTTTCGCCGTGATGTGACCAATTTCATGGCCAAGGACTCCTGCAAATTCGGCTTCATTGTTAAAATGAGCCATTATTCCTCTGGTGAAGTAGACGTAACCACCGGGAACAGCAAATGCATTAACGACATGGCTATCAAGAATTTTGAATTCATATTTCAAATTACTCCTGTGACTAATTCGAGCCATTGCCTGGCCTTTCACCTCGATAAATTTTTGAAGCGTGCTGTCATCGTATCTTCCAAAAGTCGCTACGATACCCGGATCAGATTGTTGACCGAGGGCAATTTCCTGTTGCTCACTCATGAGATTGAGCTGTTTTTTACCGGTCACGGGATTGCGTGAGCATGAGATAATGAGCAAGGCCAATACAATAAAGCTCAGACTCACAAGTCTTCTGTAGATCACCTGATGCAGAACAATAGCTTTCATAGTTTAATATTTTGATTGGGTGAGTCATCAAGTTACGTTTTTGATTCAAGATGATCACATTAAAAGAATAACGAATTGACATTGTGTCAAATTATTGCCAATCTGACCTCAAGTGCTTTTTAAGGTTTAATTAATTCTTTTGGCGTCTTAGCAGATAGACTATAAGCCCACTACCTTTCCGAGGTTTTGGCTACGGTTCAAGTACGCATTCAAATCTAATATTTCGAAGTCAGGCATTATATTTGATAGTATCCTATGGATTTCCTACATGAACGGTATGGAAACCGACTTGTGATGATGAAGGAAAAGTTACATGAAATCATTTTTGAAGCGGATACACGCGCAGGAAAGATTTTTGACATAGCCCTGCTCTGGTTCATTCTAGCCAGTGTGGCAACGGTGATGGTTGAGAGCATCACCGAGTTTCATGAGCGCAATTTTGACCTCCTCTACACATTAGAATGGATATTTACCATTGTATTCACCATTGAGTACGTGCTCCGGCTTTGGGTAGTAAAACAGCCGATACGTTACGCCAAGAGTTTCTTTGGTATCATTGACCTGCTGTCTATTCTACCAACCTACATCAGTATTTTCATCGTCGGAAGTCAGTATCTTTTAGTCATCCGTGCCCTGAGACTATTACGGGTTTTCCGGATTCTTAAGCTGGTCAAGTTCACCAGAGAAGGTATACATATTCTGTGGGCGCTCAGGCGGAGTTTGTATAAAATTTCAATATTTCTGGCCTTTGTACTCACCTTGGTGACCATCCTGGGATCCATGATGTATATGATCGAAGGCGCTACTAATGAAAAATTCTCAGACATTCCCACGAGTATCTACTGGGCCATAGTCACATTGACCACGGTTGGGTATGGCGATATAACACCGAATACATCTATCGGGAAATTCCTGGCCGCGATTATCATGTTGTTGGGGTACGCTTTGATTGCCGTTCCTACTGGAATTGTAGGAGCCGAAATAGCCATATCAACTAAAAGCAAGAATACACACAGCTGTCGTAATTGCGGTCATGAACATCATGAAGATGACGCCCAACATTGCAAAAAGTGTGGAGAAAGCTTATTTATTGAAAATGTTTCCAGATAAGTTAACGTCTGAATAGGATGGCAACGGGCGTTAAATACCCGGATACGTATTGATCGGCGTCAGCATATCCAATCCCAGTAATTCCTTTTCGGCAGGACTAATGTTTGCCATATATAGCACCCCTCCGGAAGATTTGGCCACATGCTTTGCAAAGCTGAGAAAATCATGGTAGAGTAAGTAGGCTTCTTCACCGCCAAGTTTTTCAAGAATCGGATTGATCTCAGTCAGCTTGGTTGTAAGATATTTTTGTCGATCCTCTTGTTCTCTCGGTAAATCACGTAATAACTGGTCCAATCGGGTATGAAACACCCGATTGACTTCCTGATAGTAGTGCTTCAAATCAGCATCATATGTATACGATCTGAATTTAGTTACACGCTCAGCCCATGCTGCTTCTTCCACATCAATATCGCCATCGGCATATCCAATGAGCAAGGTGATCAACGGTGTTGCATCGATAAGTTTATGATGTTCCTCTTCTGTAAGTTTATCAAATATTACGTCCATATAGCCTGTCTCTTAAGGACTGCAAAATTAACCCTTAACTCGCAATTTCCAAGTAATCCGAAGCATAGTTTTGGACAAACTCGTATTGATTAAAAAGAGCTACCATATAGCTAAGAACATATATTAAATTATAAATTTGTTCCTTCATAGATCCAGTTGTGGCCAACAAGACCAAACAAAGTAAAATGACGCCTCTGATGCGTCAATATTTCGAAATGAAATCCAAATACCCGGATGCAATCCTCTTGTATCGCGTGGGTGATTTTTATGAAACGTTTGGTGATGATGCAAAACTGGTATCCGAGATCCTCGGTATTGTGTTGACTAAACGCAATAATGGAGGAAGTGACATCGCGTTGGCAGGATTCCCCCACCACGCTATGGACCTATATCTTCCACGACTCGTCAAAGCGGGATATCGCGTTGCAGTGTGTGAACAATTGGAAAAACCTTCCAAAGAGAAGAAAATCGTCAAACGGGGCGTAACAGAGGTCGTCACCCCGGGTATCAATACCAATGATAATTTACTCAACAGTAAACGTCCAAATTACCTCTGCGCCGTGGTTAATAACCTGGAAAATGGTCTCAGTGGTACAGCCTTTTTAGATTTTTCAACCGGCCAATTTCTGACATTCCAGGGCAGAACAAGTGATACGTTGAACTTGATTGGCAACTATCGCCCTGCGGAGTTACTCTATGCCAAAGGGAGTCCCCTACCCGTTCAACTCGTCCATCCTGACACTTATGCCTATGGCGTTGAAGAGTGGATTTTTGATGAAGATTTTTGTCGTGAAAAAATCATCCGACAACTGAATGTTCAATCACTCAAAGGATTTGGTATCGACCAGCAAGCCTTATCGATCATTAGCTGTGGTGTCATTTTACATTATCTCGAAAATACGGAGAACAAGCATTTAGCCCACATTAACCAAATTCGGAGAATAGCCGATACAGATTTTTTGTGGCTTGATCCATTCACCATTAGAAATCTTGAACTTGTCCAATCCATACAACCCAATGGACAATCACTCTTCGAAGTCATGGATTGTACTTTATGTCCCATGGGTAGCAGACTGCTTCATCAATGGATCCTGTTTCCCCTCATTCATGCGTCGGATATTGAAGCTCGTCATGATCAGGTGTCAGCAATGGTTGAATTGAGCCAATTGCGTTCAGATCTACGGGAAGAAATACATAAGATTGGCGACCTGGCACGACTGACTGCAAAATTGGCCGCTGCTAAATTTATCCCACGTCATGTCACACAACTGGCTGCAAGCCTCGAGTTAATTGGCAAAATCAAGCAACTCCTTCAATCCAGTGACAATGAAAAGCTCCAGTTAATTACCCAGAACCTCAATACGTGTGATGAACTGCATCAGGATATCCTCGCTCGATTCAAAGAAGAATTACCTGTTCAGATCGGAAAATCAGAAACTATAGCGCAGGGATTTTCTGAAGAACTGGACGAGTGGCGCACGCTGATGTCAGGAGCGAAGGAAATACTATTGGATTTACAAAAAAGGGAATCCGAGCGTACAGGAATTTCAAAACTAAAAATCGGATACAATAACGTCTTTGGATATTATTTAGAAGTCACCAACAAGTACAAGCATCTTGACCTTATTCCTGACGACTGGATTCGTAAACAAACATTGACTAATTCTGAACGCTACATAACTGAAGAATTAAAACAACTAGAAGATAAAATTCTTAATGCTGAAGGAAAAATCCTCGAATTGGAACAACAATTATTTGACGAATTTTTGGCCAATGCCCAGCAATTTATTTCAACGCTTCAAGTTAATGCAAATACCCTCGGACATGTAGATGTTATTGCTTCACTCGCCGAACTCGCTGTGACCCATCACTATGTCAGGCCCATGTTCAATGAGAATGGACTTATTCAAATTGAAAAAGGACGTCACCCTGTAATCGAAGCCATGATGCCACCCGGTGAGGCATACATCCCCAATGACGTGACACTCAATAAAGAAGACCAACAGATCATTGTTATTACCGGACCAAATATGTCCGGTAAATCTGCTGTTTTAAGGCAGACTGCCTTGATATCATTGATGGCCCAGATAGGTTCTTTTGTTCCGGCAGTTTCAGCAGACTTGATGGTCCTAGATCGTATTTTCACGCGTGTCGGTGCGTCTGATAACATATCTTCCGGGGAATCCACATTCATGGTCGAAATGAATGAAACGGCAAACATTTTAAATAATTTATCTTCAAAATCGCTCTTGCTCCTTGATGAAATCGGACGGGGTACGAGCACGTTTGACGGCATATCTATTGCATGGAGCATTGTCGAGTATTTACATGATCAACATCAGACCAAACCCTTTGCCTTGTTTGCAACACACTACCATGAATTAAATGAACTCGCAAATAAATACGATCGAATCAAGAACTTCCATGTGAGTACAAAAAAAGTAGGTCAAAAGGTTTTATTCTTGCGAAAATTATTACCCGGAAGTGTGGAGCATAGTTTTGGAATTTATGTGGCTCAACTTGCCGGTATGCCCAATGAGGTGATAGAACGTTCAGAAACTATTTTGGAGCTCTTGGAATCTCAACGAATTAATTCCGGTCTGATCGATGATGAAAATGCTGCATCAGGTTTAAGTTCTGTTCCTAAATTGCAACCCATGCAATTGAGCTTTTTTGAAGTCAATGATCCTAAGCTAGCAGAAATAAAATCGCTCCTGGAACAAACCGATATTAATTCGCTGACTCCAATGGAAGCAATGATGCGGCTTCAACAACTACTGGATTTATGTAAATAATTATGTTTAACGGCATTAAGTCGTTTTTATACGTACAACTTATCCTAAGCTTTTTAGGCTGTCTTCAATAATTCGAAGACGTTCTTGCCCATCCTTCATTTTTTTACGTTCCTTTTCAACCACCATTTCGGGTGCATTTTGAACGAAACGTTCATTCGATAGTTTCTTTTCAACCTGCTTGATAAAGCCTTTAATATATTCCAACTCCTTGGTCAGTCTTTCTTTTTCCTCTTCTGGATTTACGAGATCGCCGGTTACAAGAAAAAATTTCTCGGTATCAACAATAAAAGCAAGCGAATTTTTCGGATTTTCGGTGGTGAATGATGTACCTGTTAAGTGAGCCATTTTCGTCAGTAGTTCCTCAAATCCTTTTTTCTCCAAAAGTGCGCGGGATCTTGTTCCATCTTCGAGAATTAATTCGAGTGGTTCACGTTCCTTAATTGCATTTTTATTTCTCAGGTCCCGGATTGAAGAGACTGTATTTTTCAAATGGTCGACATCTTTAATTAAAGCTTGATCCACATTTTGTGACGCCGGATATGCTGATACCATGCAGTCATCACCGGCTTTTCTCGTTTTTAATCTGTGCCAGATCTCTTCAGTGACAAATGGCATGAACGGATGGAGAAGTGTCATTAAGTCTTCAAATATATTAGTTGTCTCATCAAGGGTTTCACGACTCACCAGCTTACCTTCGGCGGGTTTGATCATCTCCAGGTACCAACTACAGAAATCACTCCAAATCAGTGAATAAAGTTTTATTAAAGTTTCAGATAATCTATAGTTTTTAAACTGGGACTCTATATCTGATATGTCGGAATGAATTCGATTTTTAATCCAGTGTATAGCCAGCTTTTCACTTGACAAGGATGGCGTCGACGATGGTTCAAAATTATTTATCAGGCGTAATGCATTCCACATTTTATTGCAGAATTTAGATCCCTGGTCGCATAATTTTTCATCAAATAATAAATCTCCTCCGGCCGGTGAACATGACAACATGCCAAACCGAACTCCATCTGCCCCAAACTTTTCAATCAATTTTAAAGCATCCGGAGAATTACCTAAAGATTTACTCATCTTCCTTCTTTGTTTATCCCGGACCATACCGGTGAAATATACATCAAGAAAGGGTCGCTCCTGCTTCCATTCAAAACCTGCCATGATCATGCGAGCCACCCAAAGGAAAATAATATCCCACCCTGTTACTAAAACTGATGTGGGATAATAATATTCAACGTGCGAATTATCGCCATCTTCTTTCATAAACACCGAGTACGGCCACAACCATGAAGAAAACCATGTATCTAAGACATCTTCATCTTGTTTCAAATCTGAGACTGTGATCGAATCATCGTTAAAATGCGATTGCGCCAATTGAACAGCCTCTTCAGGATGCTCAGCAACAAAGGTTTCGTTCCGATAGTAATAGGCCGGAATTCGATGACCCCACCAAAGTTGTCTTGAGATGCACCAGTCTCTGATGTTTTCCATCCAGTGTCGATATAAGTTCTCCTGATTTTTTGGAACAAACGTAATATCACCAGATTGTACTGCTTCCAACGCCGGAGTAACGAGTTCTTGCATTTTGACATACCATTGCAGGGAGAGTTTAGGCTCAATGATGGCATTGGTCCGTTCTGATCGTCCAACCTTGTGTCGGTAGTCTTCCACTTTGACAAGAAGATTTTCCTGCTGTAATGCCTTTTTCATTGAAATCCGGGCTTCAAATCGATCTTCACCGATAAAGTGGCCGGCTTTCTCATTGAGTTTACCATCATCGGTTAATGAATCAATCACCTCCAGATTATGGCGTTGACCAATGTCATAATCGTTAGGATCATGGGCTGGTGTTATTTTTAGTGCTCCGGTTCCAAACTCCGGATCGACATATTCGTCGGCGATAATTGGAACAATCCTATTGATAATCGGCACGATGACGTTTTTTCCGATCAAATGTTGAAATCGTTCATCATCCGGGTGAACCGCCACAGCTGTATCCGCCAATATGGTCTCTGGTCGCGTGGTTGCAATAACCACATGATCACTTCCATCTTCCAACAGGTATTTGACATAATGTAAGCCCCCATTCTCCTCATTGTAGATCACTTCTTCATTTGACAAGACTGTCTTGGCTTGTGGATCCCAATTGACCATGCGCCAATCTCGATAGAGTTTTCCTCGATTATACAGATCAACAAATGCTTTTAATACAGCTTTTGATCGCGTTTCATCCATCGTAAAAGCCGTTCGACGCCAATCACATGAAGCGCCCAATTTTCTCAATTGGTCTAAGATGATGCCGCCATATTTTTCTTTCCATTGCCAGGCGTATTTCATGAATTCATCCCGTCCCAATTCTCCTTTTGTCAGATTTTTTTCTTCACGAAGCCATCGAACAACCTTGGCTTCTGTGGCAATCGAAGCGTGATCTGTACCGGGTACCCAACATGCATTGAAACCCGTCATGCGCGCATGTCGAATGAGAACATCCTGAATCGTATTGTTTAGCATATGACCCATATGAAGCACTCCTGTGACATTTGGCGGAGGAATGACGATTGAATAGGCCGGTCGTTCATCAGGTTCTGAATAAAAATATCCTGAATCCTCCCAGTGTTTATACCACTTCTCCTCTAAGCTGGATGCGCTGTAATGTGTAGGTTGTTCTTGCTTCGTCATATGACTGAAAATTTGAATGGGCAAAGATAGTCTCCCTCATCCCCGTCAGGAAATACCACCTGAAGTTTTTTTGCTACTCACAGCTCACCAAATCACAAACATCTCTTTTGCGGGGGCAAATTCTTCGAAGACATACACCAGACGCGATTAACATAGCATCTAACTAATCGAACGCGTCTTATAAAATGTATATTCATGCGAATAAAATTCATCAAAGTGGATACACCTACTTTACTCAAGAATTGCCGCCTGGGTGACCGCAGATCTCAACAGCTGTTGTACGAAAAATACAAAGATCAGATGTTGGGTGTATGCCGACGGTATCTCAATAATCTTGAAGAAGCTGAAGATGCACTTATGAAAGGATTCGTGAAAGTATTCACTCAACTCGACAAACTTCTGGACGACGAAAAATTTGAATACTGGATGCGCAGAATTATGTCAAATGAATGTCTCATGATTCTACGTAAGAAAAAAAAGATGCCTTTATCCGAATTGGATGATCAGACTGAGCCGGTAGCACCTCCCACCATTTTGGGTGATTTATCTGCGAACGATATTTTATCATTGATCGAAATGCTACCGCCCGGTTATCGTACAGTATTCAATATGTACGTCATCGAAGGATATAAACACAAAGAAATTGCAAACCACTTAAATATAAGTGTTAATACATCAAAGTCACAATTGATTATGGCTAGAAAAAGGCTACAACATTTGATTGCTTTGATGAATAAAAAAACAAATGTCTCTTAATTAAATACCATGGAAACAGGAAATAATATCGATCATGTATTTCGATCTAAATCGAAAGAAATCAAGATAAAACCATCTGAAGAAGTTTGGACTAAAATTGACAGCAATTTATCCAAGCGAAATCGCTATTCCTTTTATGCAATATTTAGTGTAGCTGCAAGCGCTGTCTTATTGGTCGGCATTATTGCCTTATATTCACTTCGAACCTCACCCTACGAGAATAATAATTATCAAGTTCAGCTCATACAAGAAGTCGACAATCAAGCATACGAAATCGCTTTGAAGGATTGGATCGATTTCAACCGCCACATAAAAGGTTAATTGTAGCAGTATTGTCAATCTTTAAAAGGATGGCGCTGATTAAATACCACCGGAGGATCCAGTCGTTTAAACGCTGTTCTGACCAGCCTATTTAGAATTTTATTTTGTACAACCAGGTATAAATACAACTCCTCGGGAACAGCCCCAATACTACTCTTTATCTGCATAGCAGTTCGTGAAAAGATTATAGTTTTTTTCTTTAATGCTAGCGCATGCCGCACCGTATTTAATAGTAAATTTAAATACAAGTCATGCGATTTTAAATAGCTATGATCATATCCCAGAAAATGTGCTTCATAAATATCATGATTGGACAAGTTAATTTCAAACGCAACTAATTTGTCTCCATCATAAATAAAAGTAAAATCACAAGCTTCTTTTAGATTTTTTTTGATATCGATGAAATACTGTTTTTGTAAAATAAACATGTTAAATGGAGCTCGCTCCACGATTTCCAGGTACAGTTTATATACCCAGTCAATATTTGCTTCAATCATATCGACATCCACATCGATGAATCGAAAATCTTTTACTTTTCTTCTTGCCGAATTTATTCGCTTCCGATATTTTGATTTCATGGAATCCAGATAGGTCGTCATAGAATCCCAGGAAGGATCAATTTCCATGATCATATTCGGTTGAACTTTAACAGAATTCCAGCTCAACTGATCCTGATTTCTAGCCTCGGATTCATAGTCCTTTCCCAATATAAATCCGACACGGAGTTTGTTTTTCTTCGAATATGCAAGTGCATGTTTCAGTACTTCTCCATTTATTGCCCAATGTTGATCAACACTTAGCCCTTCATCAACGAACAGTACGCCATGATTACCAGTCACGAGTAAATTTCCGAATACCATGCCTTTGGCGTCCAGGCAAACTGCGACAGTACGTTTGAGCGCATTTGCCGTTTTCTGTGTCAAATTCTGAGCGTGATTATAGTTGATGCTTTCATGCGCATTGAAGCGCTTGTATTGAAAGTAGTAATAGGCCAGCGGTTCTCCGTCCGATCCGGACAAAAGGCCGTATAAGAACCGAATGCTCTTAGGCGGAGCTTTTTCAATGGTCAACAGATAATCATAGGATATCATGAGATTTGGGCATTGAAGTCTATCAGGCCATGTGCCTTTAAAGGCATCAATACTTTGACTGAAGACAATAGAATATTCCTCTCCAGAAAGTTGAAAACTATCGATTTTGTTTGCCGTAATCAAATCCTAATGCGAGTTACTAAATATTCGTAATCTTTACCAACAATGAACATCCTCTATTATATAATGTTAGAAAGCGGATTGATTTTGACAACTAAACAAACACGTTTGCATTGGCTGTTCATATCCGCAAAGAAACCTATCTACGTCAAAAAAGTTTAAACGCAAATATGAAGGATCAATTTTATTTTAATCGAAAGGACCTCAAGCAATTTGGAGAAATCACCGATTTTCAAGAAGCATTGGGCAAGAAATTTTTTGATTACTACAATGAAGTATTCACCGAAGGAGCACTCACAAAACGTGAAAAATCTTTGATTGCATTGGCCGTGGCCCATACCGTGCAATGTCCTTATTGCATTGATGCCTATACTACCGGATGCTTGCAAGAAGGCTCAGATGAAGAACAAATGATGGAAGCGGTTCACGTCGCAGCTGCCATCCGATCCGGGTCATCACTGGTATATGGGGTTCAGATGATGAACCAGGTGAAAAAAATCAGCATGTAATAATTTAGATAATGGCAATTAAGCAACGATCAAAGAGTCTGCATTCCAGACACAACGAATTAGCGGATACGCACTTTCAACTCGAAGTGCTTAACAACAAGGGTAACGGATCGGCTATTCCATCCTTCTCCTCGCAGCTCATGGTTCATGATCACCTCCCATTACGACCCGCTAGGCTCGAAACAATTCAAATAAATGTTGGTCGACTCTGCAATCAATCTTGCGGCCATTGTCATGTAGACGCAGGTCCCGACAGGAAAGAAATCATGACTCGTGAAGTCATGCAAATGTGTCTTGACGTCGTTGCCGAACACAACATACCCATCGTCGATATCACCGGAGGAGCGCCTGAAATGGTTCCTGATTTTCGCTTTTTAGTTGAATCAGCCAGGGCTTTAGGTGCTCAGGTCATTGACCGGTGTAACTTGACCATTATTGAAGCCAATCCAAAATACCATGACCTACCGGAGTTCTTTGCATCAAATGAGGTTCATGTCATTTCATCACTACCGTACTTCAGTAAATCACGCACGGACAGCCAACGCGGCGATGGCGTATTTGATGATTCAATCAAGGCGCTCAAAAAACTGAATGAAGTCGGTTATGGAAGAGAAGGGTCAGATCTTATTCTCGATTTGGTGTATAATCCAACGGGCGCATTTTTACCTGCAGATCAAGCCTCTTTGGAGCGGGAATTTAAATCCCAACTTAAACGGAGGTATGGTGTAGAGTTCAATTCACTCTACTGCATCACAAACATTCCGATCAGTCGATTTTTGGAATATCTGATTGTGAGTGAAAACTACGAAGATTATATGCACTCCTTGCATCAGTCTTTTAATCCGATGACCTTGGATGGATTGATGTGCAGATCCATGATATCAGTCGATTGGAAGGGTTTTCTATACGATTGCGACTTTAATCAAATGCTGGATTTACACGTGGATAGTAACTCGACACACATCAGCGAATTTGATGCAGAAACATTGCAAAAGCGGAACATCGTCGTTGATCAACACTGTTTCGGCTGCACTGCAGGAGCAGGATCCAGTTGCGGAGGTGAAATCAGCTAGTTAAAACTTCGCCAAATTTACCATTAAAGTAAATGTCACATTAAATAATATCGACATATGTGTCGTTCTGAATATCTTTGCTAGTCTAATCTAATTCTGGACCATCATGAAAAATCTTTATCTCCTGGCTATCTCAACGTTCCTGATCCTTTCCTCCTGTGTTTCTCAAAAAAAATACCTGGAACTGGAAGCAGACAAAACCAAAATGCAACATGAAGTCAATCGTTTGAAACGCGTGGAACGAGATTGTGAAGAATTACAAAAGCGAAAAAATGACCTGGAAACCGCTCACAACACACTGAAGCAAGAAAAAGAATCGCTGGCTGCGCGTTATAAGAATCTCCAGCAAGTGAATGCAGACTTGAGTGAACAATATGACGAACTTCTGGATCGAAATAGTACAATACTCTCTTCATCCGCTGTTGAAAAGCAGGCCTTAAGTGAAGAATTGGCCGCCAAAGAAGTCCAATTGAATAAAAAAGAAAAAAAATTGGCAGAGTTGGAAAAAGAACTTTCCGGAAAACGAAAGGAATTGGACATGCTCAGGACCTCGCTGGAAGATCGTGAAACACGAATAGCCAATCTCAACGCGCAGCTCGATTCACAAAAAGGTGTATTGACAAATCTCAAATCCAAACTATCCAATGCCCTGATGGGATTTTCTGACTCCGATCTTTCGGTGACGCAAAAAGACGGGAAAGTTTATGTATCCATGAGTCAAAATTTACTTTTCGCTAAAGGAAGCAATAACATCGATGCGAAAGGTGTACAGGCCATCCAAAAAGTGTCCATGGTGCTGTCCCAAAATGAGGATATTGATATCACCGTGGAAGGACACACAGATACGGATGGTACAGCTGAAAGAAATTGGGATTTATCGGTCACACGTGCGACGGCTGTCATCAATCTGATGTCCAAATATGGCGTCGACCCTAAACGGATTACTGCTGCCGGGCGCGCTTATTATGCGCCCATTGCGCCAAATGACAACGAAGTCAATAAATCAAAGAATAGAAGAACCGAAATAATATTGTCTCCCCGCCTGGACGAGCTATTCAGATTACTGAATGAGTAGATGACCGGACATACATCCATATATTTTCGTTTATTGTGATGATGAGAGTTACCGTTGCCCTTGCAATTATTTTTTCCATACCATACCTGATGTTCGGGCAAACGACGCGTACCTGTGGGATTAATGACATCCTGGAACATACATTAGAAAGCAATCCGACAACCTATCAGGATTTTATTGAATTAAATGAAGGATCGGCCGCCCACACAAGAAATGAAATCCTTTTACCTGTTGTCGTTCATATCATTTATTCCAACGAACACTACAATATTTCTGATTTTCAAATCATCTCACAGGTAGAAGCTCTGAATGAAGGTTTCGAGGGCGCATTTGAGCTTTCAGATGATATCATACCGGCACATCGCGATAAAATTTCTGGTTCAAATATTCGATTTCGACTTGCCTGCCAAGACCCCGGAGGCAATCCAACGAATGGCATTACCCGGACCCAGACTACTATTCCTGATATTGGATTTCATTTTGATCCAAGTGGTGTTTATGCTGTTCATCATACCGAATTTGGAGGTCAAGATCCCTGGCCGACATCTGACTACATCAATATCTGGGTAGCAGAAATGGATAATCAACTATTGGGAAGATCAAGTGTGCCCCTGCCACTAAATGATCCATATCGTGATGGTGTCGTGATCAACACAAATTTTTTCGGTTACGCCGGATTGGCATATCAAAAGACCCCTTACGATCTTGGACGAACTTTGATCCATGAGATTGGGCACTACTTTGGTCTGCTCCATCCGTGGGGTCAGGGGCAAGGTAATTGTATCAATGGTGACGGAGTAGATGACACACCTGATCAGTCTGAGATCTATTATGATTGTCCTTCAGAAGCCGAGTCAATTTCTTGTGGAAGTCCTGATATGACCAAAAATTTTATGGGTTATGCCGATGATGCTTGTCTTCAATATTTCACGTCAGGGCAAGTCAATCGTATGATGACTGTCCTCAATGGATATCGCGCTTCTTTACTCGCATCTTCTGGTGCAATTAACTGTGGACTTCAGGATAACACTGAAGAACGAATCACATTTTGGAATAGAGTGGATTTACGTGAATGGGTGCTTCGATTTCCTACCCAGCAACAATCCATCCAAACAGAAATATTCAATATGAAAGGGGCATTGATCAAGAAATTTACAGTTGCCAACACTGATCTCGTCCATAT
Source organism: Saprospiraceae bacterium (assembly GCA_965249735.1). GTDB lineage: Bacteria > Bacteroidota > Bacteroidia > Chitinophagales > Saprospiraceae > JANQSS01. Next base: position 286,578 of record CBDFMS010000026.1, read on the forward strand.
TTCTATGCGCTCTTTTCCTGCTGGAATGTATATCGTTCGATTTACTTATGAAAATCAAAGTGAACAACGCGTGATCGCATTGTTTTAATTCAAATAATATTCTTGATCATTAAATAAACTATTGGTTGATTTATTTTACACTAATCATACCATGGCATCTGGCTATCCAAATCACGATATCAACCGATCAAGGTTGAGTCCTCCAAACGTGCCACTGCTCATTAATAAAAACACGCAAGGCACACGTTGTTTTTCTGCTATTAAAAATTCATGCAGATCTTCAGATTCGGTAAAAATATTGAGGTCTGCTCGTTCAAAACATTTCTTTATATAATCGAAATCCAATGCAGGCATTTTTTTTATTTCTAAGGTATGAGGACTATAAAATACGACAGCGGAATCAGCAGATGTCATCGCACCACTATATTGAGGTAAAAAAGCTTTATTCAGACTACTGAATGTATGTAGTTCGCAGGCTGCGATAACATAACGGTCAGGATACAATTCACGAATACCTTTCAATGTGGCTCGAACCTTTGAGGGCGCATGTGCAAAATCCCGATAGATCACCAAGTCATCGGTATCCAGTACAATATCTTGTCTTTTGGCGGCACCGGCAAATGATGCCATTGCATCGTAAATAACCTCATGTTCTAAATTCAATTTAGAAAGTACATAAACCGCTGCAGAAATATTTTTCATATTATGGCTACCCATGATTCCTAATGCCCTCTCTTGACCCCTGATATTAAATTTTCCATTTTTTATTTGATAAGGAATTTCCTTGTACCCTTCTTTGAAAAACGGCCATGATTTTTCCTCTATTATCTGACTCAAATTATCATCTGTTTCATCATAAAATACATGACACTCAGATTTTAATTGATCTAACAAAGTCATGAATGAGGCCACATAAGAATCCATTGTGGGAAAAACGTTCATGTGGTCCCATTGTACACCGGTCAATATCAAATAATCGGGATCATAATGCAAAAATTTGGGTTGTCGGTCAATTGGCGAACTCAAATACTCATCCCCTTCAATCACAATGATTTCTGCATCTGAAAGACGAACCATACGCTCAAAACCTTCTAATTGCGCTCCGACCAGGTAATCAAATTCAACTTCATTTTCTTTTAAGGCGTGCATAATCATAGATGTCGTCGTGGTTTTTCCATGACTGCCTGCAACTACAATTTGAATTTTGCCTTTTGCGTGTTGACCGATGAACTCGGGAAAAGACTGAATCTCCAGTTTGAGCTTCTGCGCACGCTGCAACTCAGGATTATCCGGCCGGGCGTGCATACCGAGTAATATGAGATCAATGTCTTGTGTGATCCGACTTGCATCCCAACCCATTTGCTGAGGTAATAAGCCGGCCTTATCCAAACGATCATAAGATGGATTGTAGATTTCATCATCCGATCCGGTAATTTTATGACCAACTGCTTGTAATTCCAGGGCCAAGTTATGCATGACAGCCCCCCCTATCGATATTAAATGTATGCGCATAGTACTATTTGTGTCCACGTCGTCCCAACTCGATTACGCGAACGTCTTTAATTTTTTCATCTAAAATATGAAAGGTTATCATAGTCCGGATTTGATGGATGCCATGATATCCAATAGCACCCGGATTCATATGCAACAAATCAAGTTGCCTGTCTGGCATGATCTTCAAAATGTGAGAGTGTCCGCAAACATAAAGATTGGGTTTTTCTTTTTCTAATATATCTCGAATACGGCGAACATATCTCGGCGGATATCCGCCAATATGTGTTATAAATATTTTTAATCCTTCCAGCTCAAACAATAAGTCTTCCTCAAATTCCATTTTCGCCGCCTTTGTATCGATGTTTCCAAAAACAACACGCATCGTTTTTTTTAATTCAGACAATTTGTTAATGACTGACAAATCCCCAATATCACCGGCATGCCATATTTCCTGACAATCGATTAAATAGTCTAGTACATCTGACTTCATGTAGCCATGTGAATCCGATATGAGTCCTATTTTCATTTGTTAGCGATCTACTTAAAACATTAATATTTCGTTATCGAACCAATATTAAACTGAATTAGAGCCCGCTTGAAACAAGCTTACTCAAGTGAAAAAACCAGTTTGCCAAATTGTGTGGAATCGCGCATCGCATCAAATGCCTCGTCGACAGAATCCCAATAATATAGTTTGTTTATAATTGGAATTATTTGATGACGATTAACAAAATGGAGTAGATCTTTAAACTCTGAAGGAGAGCCGATGGTTGTGCCGAGGATTGACAATTGCCTCCAAAAAATAATTTGCGTATTTAAATTTTCTAGAGCACCACGCGTCCCACCATAGGTTACAAGCCGTCCTCCGGGTGCTGAAATTTTAATTAAATTGCCAAATCCAGGGCCTCCAGCGCTGTCAATAATAATATCAAAAAATAAATTTTTTGACATTGGTTGTTTATGCCAGTTCTCATCCTTATAGTTGAATCCAGCTACGGCTCCAAGCTTGACTGCTCGATTTATCTTTTCTTCGGAGCCTGAAGTCACATACACCTCGGCTTGGGCAGCAAGTGCCAATTGACAAGCCATCAAGGCTACTCCACCACCAACTCCATTTATCAGGACCCGATCCCCTTCTTTTAATTCACCACGGGTGAACAAGGCCCTGTACGCAGTCAATCCTGCCATTCCAATGCATGCTGCTTCAGCATCAGTTAAATGCGCAGGCGCATCGTAGAGGTAGCTTTCATCAAGTGTAATATACTCCGCCAGGGTTCCATCCTTGGGCATTCCAAGTGGTTGATACCGGTCTGATTGAAAACGCCGATTTCTGCCCCAATGAATGGCCGGATAGATAGTCACTCTTCGGTCTCCTACATGACCCATTCCATCTGAGCCAAGAATAACCGGTAATTGAATATTAGGATATTTTCCACGTGTAATCCAATAATCCCGCCTATTTAGTGCGGCATAGGACAACTTTACCAGAAGTTCTCCTTCTTCTGGTACCGGGTCAGGGTAATTTGAATCAAAAACTGGATAGTGATTTAGTTCTTTAAGTACCAGGGCTTTCATTGGAAGTAAAGATAAGATTTGATCGAAACAATAAGTGCCCCAACATTACTGAAGGAGCACCATTGACTGCTTGTTGAACAGCTCTTCGATCGAGATTACTTTTATATTTCGTCTTTAGTTTTTTTAGTTTTCTTCTTGCCCTTTTTGTTAATGTCGTCAACGGCATCCATTTCTTTTACTTTTTCTTTCACCTCATCCTCAAGTCCAACATTGCTCAAACGAACCTTTACACCCTCGACGATTTCCTGTTGTCTTTCTATTTCAAGCGTTTTTTGCTCTTGAAAAACTCTTGACTCAGAAATATTTACTTCTGCTTCTTCAATTTTCTTTTGAAATTTTGCGATATCGCTATGATTTTTCTTTTCGTTTTTTTCTTCCTGGTTTAATTCTTTTTGAAACATTTTCAGCGACTTTTCTTCAAACTCCAGTTCTGATTCTATTCTCACGCGCTTCATATGAACGATAAAACGCTCCATAATACCAACAACAATATCGGATTGTGTGGTTTCATCTTCAGCCACAAAAATCGCATCAGACTCGAACCATGCTGTGTACTGAACGGTAGTTCCTATTTCAGCAGCAGAACCGTAGACAGTGACATCTCCACCAATACCACCTATGGCAGCACCTGTTGTTACTAGTTCTTTTGACTTCCGATCGCGTTTTGATTTTCCGGAGTAATCCTTCATAAATTGTTGCCACTCTTTTGCAACTACTTTTGAATCCAATCCTTGAATATTGACGCTAAAGCCCGGGTAGACTCCTTTTGACATTGGTTTGTCATCCATTTTAACGTATTGGGAAAATCCCGAATAGGCTACAAAGATGACGATTAAGACGGTACAGATACGTTTCATGGCAAGGTTTATTAGTTTAATATTTTGATCGTTTTATCATTAGATAGACACTTAAAAGACGACCGGGACCAACACAAGTTACATACTAGTTTCTTAAGATTATCATAATGGAATGTTACCGTGTTTCTTCCCGGGATAGGTGACGTTTTTATTTTTTAGCATACCAAAAGCTGTGATTAATTTGCGTCTCGTTAAACCAGGCTCGATGACTTCATCAATGAAGCCTCTGCTGGCCGCCCGATACGGGTGAGCAAACTTTTCAGCGTATTCCTTTTCTTTCTCCCGGGCCGTGGCCAATGGATCAGTAGAATTTTGAATTTCTCGTTTGAATATGATCTCACTTGCACCTTTGGCGCCCATCACGGCAATCTCTGCCGAAGGCCATGCATAATTCATATCAGCACCAATATGTTTACTATTCATGACGTCATAAGCGCCACCATAGGCCTTTCTGGTGATAACCGTGATTCTAGGCACTGTTGCTTCACTCAGTGCATACAGAAGTTTGGCACCGTGCACGATAATTCCATTCCATTCCTGATCGGTACCCGGAAGAAATCCCGGTACATCTACCAACACCAACAATGGCACATTGAAGGCATCGCACAAGCGAACAAAACGCGCTGCTTTGCGTGAAGACTTCACATCGAGCACGCCAGCCAGGCTATAGGGTTGATTCGCGACAATACCAATTGATTGCCCACCTATAAATGAAAAGCCTGTTATGATGTTATCAGCAAATTCCGGCTGCAATTCTAAAAAGGAATCGGCATCGACCAACTCTTCGATAACAGCTTTCATATCATATGGCTGATTTGCGCTTTCTGGTACAATGTCATTGAGCTTTGGCCGAATTTCATCGTCCAGCTGAATATCACGCACGGGCGGTTTTTCGAGGTAATTTTGTGGTAAATACTGTAATATCTGACGAATGAGTTGAATACAGTGCAAGTCATGCTCAGCTGTTAAATGAGCAATTCCGCTCTTCGTTGCATGCGTATGAGCACCACCCAGATCTTCTGCGCTAACTTCCTCATTGGTCACTGTTTTAACCACATTTGGGCCTGTGACAAACATATATGAGGAATGGTTAACCATCATGGTAATGTCGGTGAGTGCCGGTGAGTACACCGCTCCTCCGGCACAAGGTCCCATGATGGCACTAATTTGTGGAACAACGCCACTGGATTGCACATTCCTATAAAATATGTCTGCATAGCCGCCCAAAGAATTGACACCTTCTTGAATTCGCGCGCCTCCTGAGTCGTTGAGTCCAATCATAGGTGCACCATTTTGAACAGCCAAATCCATGACCTTACAAATTTTCTCTGCGTGCGTCTCAGACAATGAGCCTCCAAATACCGTGAAATCCTGTGAAAACACATAAGCAAGTCGTCCGTTTATTTTGCCATAGCCTGTGACTACGCCGTCTCCGGGTATTTGTTGATGTTCCATACCAAAATCAGACGAGCGATGTTTAACCAACATGCCAATTTCTTCAAAGGTGTTATCGTCAAACAGAAGATGTACACGCTCGCGTGCTGTCAACTTATTTTTGGCATGCTGTTTATCAATGCGTTCTTGTCCACCCCCCAATCTAGCTAATTCCTCCAGAGACCGCAGATATTCTAAATTATTTTTCATCCGATTTTGATTGTCTGGTAAAAGTACGGTTAGCCACTTAAAAATGCATGATTTACCTTAGCTTCTTAAATGATCTGATAAAATGAAAGAACCACATATCATAGAATTCCCACAAATCGGTCGTCCTGAAATTGGTTTTATTAGCATTGGTGAAACTGAGGACCGCATTCCTTTTGATATTAAGCGTATTTTCTGGACCTATTATACACCGGAAAGCATCATCCGAGGACGACATGCGCATTTGCGCACGGAAATGGTGCTAATAGCTGCCACTGGAAGAATTGTTCTGAATACTGAAACGACTCCCGGAAAAATAGAGACGTTTATATTGGACAAACCCACTCAAGGTGTCTATATGCCGCCATTGTGCTGGCATACCATGCAATACAGTCATACGGCTGTCCAGTTGGTCATCACAAGCACCAAATTTGATGAATCGGATTATGTGCGCTCTTATGATGACTTTGTAAAGCTCGCAACTAAGCATTAAAACTTCACCTGCCGTTTTAGTGGCTCTTTAGCTAATCAAGCTCTTAAATCGTGGGCGTTTAGGCGTAATATCACCTAGTCTTTGTTTTTTATTCTCTTCGTAGGCACTGAAGTTTCCTTCAAAAAAGCGAACATCGGCTTCATCCTCGAAGGCCAGGATGTGCGTTGCCAGACGATCGATAAACCAGCGATCGTGCGAGATCATCAAGACGCATCCGGCAAAATTTTCAATGGCTTCTTCTAATGCGCGCAAGGTGTTGACATCAATATCATTTGTCGGCTCATCCAGCAGGAGTACATTCCCGCCTGATTTCAGGGTAATCGCAAGATGAACCCGATTGCGTTCGCCACCTGAAAGAACCGCCAATTTCTTTTGTTGGTCACCACCTCCAAAATTGAACTTACTAATGTATGCCCGCACATTAACTTCCTTGCCCATCACCTCGATGAATTCGTGGCCTCCACCAATTATCTCGTAAACCGATTTTTCTGGCAATAAGTCTTTATGTGATTGGTCGACGTAACTCAGTCTAACAGAGTCCCCGATCTCGACTGTACCGCTATCAGGTTTTTCTTCTCCCATGATCATTCGAAACAAAGTCGACTTACCAACACCATTGGCCCCAATGATGCCCACGATGGCGTTCTTTGGAATCGAAAAAGTCAGATTTTCCATTAGGACGCGTTGATCGAATGACTTTGTAATTCCATTTACTTCTATCACTTTATCACCCAATCGAGGTCCCGGCGGAATGAACAATTCAAATTTTGCTTCTTTTTCTTTTGTCACCTCACCGGACAATTTCTCATAAGCGTTCAGTCTGGCCTTCCCTTTGGATTGTCTTGCCTTTTGCGACATTCCCGCCCATTCTAATTCACGTTTCAGGGCTTTGGCGCGCTTAGATTCTGTTTTTTGTTCCTGGTCTAGGCGCTTAGATTTTTGATCCAACCAACTGCTGTAATTGCCTTCCCACGGTATACCTTCACCACGATCCAATTCGAGTATCCAACCAGCGACATTATCCAGAAAATAACGATCGTGTGTAACTGCAATGACCGTTCCCGGGAAGTTCTTCAAAAATTGCTCGAGCCAATGAACGCTTTCAGCATCCAGGTGATTTGTCGGCTCATCTAAAAGTAAAATGTCCGGTTTACTTAATAGCAACCTGCATAGTGCTACACGTCTCCGTTCACCACCGGATAAAACATTGACCTTTTGATCTTCAGGTGGCAAGCGTAGTGAGTCCATGGCTTGCTCAAGTTTATTGTCCAGTTCCCAGGCTTCGAGGTGATCCATTTGGTCGAGTAACTCACCTTGTCTTTCAATTGCCTTTCCCATGGCATCATCGTCCAATTCCTCTCCGAGTTTAGTGCAGACAGCTTCATATTCCTGTACGACATCGACAATATGCTGTACCCCTTCCTGCACCACTTGTTTTACTGTCTTGGATTCGTCTAATTCCGGTTCCTGAGCCAGATATCCAATTTTATACTCCTTATCAAAATGGACATGGCCCTCAAAATTGGTATCCAAGCCGGCAATTATTTTCAACAAGCTTGATTTTCCAGACCCATTCAATCCCAGAACCCCAATTTTTGCTCCATAAAAAAAGGATAACCAAATATTGTTGAGTACCTTTTTTTTAGGTGGATAAGTCTTGGAGACGGCCTCCATTGAAAAAATAACTTTGTTATCTGCCATGATTTGAATGTTTAAGCGTGCAAATATAATGTGATCATCCGAAGATGCATTTGATGAATTCGCAGTCGATGATTCTTATCTCAATACCACCAATTTCCACTTTTTAAAGTTTATAAATGAAATGGCAATATGCAGATTGAATGGAAGCAAGTAATCAGCGGACTATTGCCTATATTCGAGATATGATTTTTAATCTGAGCCAACAACATTCAATCGGACTGGATTATATTCGGCAACTTCGAGATATACAAGTTCAACAGGATAGTGAGCGATTTCGGCGGAATCTTCATCGCATCGGCCAAATTCTTGGATATGAGTTGAGTAAAACACTAGACTACAATACTGAAGAAGTTGAAACTCCGATGGGATCTGCCATTGCAAAGCGCGTTGCAAACCAAATCATTCTGGCTACTGTACTCCGGGCAGGACTGCCCGTACATCAAGGCTTATTGAGTTATTTTGGTGATGCTGAAAATGCGTTTATCGCTTCATATCGCCGTCACCACAAGGACGGAACATTTGAAATAGCCATGGAATACGCCACATTTCCTAAAGTCGATGGAAAGACAGTGATTCTTTCTGATGCCATGATCGCCACCGGTAGCAGCATTGAGAAGGCTCTGGAGGTCCTCATTGACAATGGGCAACCGGCCCAAATTCACATCGTATCGGCCATATCATCAAGTCAAGGCATAAATCGGCTAGGTCGAATTTATCCTTCATGTGAAATCTGGACAGGTGCCATTGATGAAGAGCTAACTGCCAAATCCTACATTGTTCCCGGATTGGGAGATGCAGGAGATCTAGCCTATGGTGCAAAAGACCAGGATTAATCTTATTCTAAATATGAGTGAATCTAATTCAACGCCGTTTTAATCTCCGATGACAATGTATTTATTTCTGTCGTAATTGAAGTGATTTTATCACGAGCTTCATTTATTTGATTTTCTTCCTGTGTCAAGTACGTATCAAACCGAGTAAAATGATCTTGGATATTTGTTTGTATTCCATTAATGTATAAATTCAGTTTATTGCCTAAGTCCTTTTCTAATCGCTCCTGACCATGTTGCATTTCACGATCAAATTCCTTTAATACTCTTCGTTTATTAATTCCGGTAGTTATACCCGCAAATAGAAGACCAATTGTTGTCATTATTCCACCCGTAAAATCCATTACGGCTCCATTCGTGACCGCTGTTAATACAATCCCGATGATGGCAAGTCCTGATCCCGTTGCCAAGCTAGGTGAAACGTCCCTGGCTGCCGGGAATAAATTTTCATTTTTAAAGCTATCTTGATCTTCGATGTACTTTCCAAACGTGTCTCGTAAATCTTTTAAAATATTACCCCGTTTATCAGCAATAGCTCGAAAGAGCTCCATGTCATTGCTAAAATATGTTTTGGTATTCTGGATTTTGAGATCAATAAACTTGACCATGTTTTGAATCGAATCCGCCAAATCGTCAACGTCACCCGATAATTTATAAAACAAGCGTTCTTGCATGTTCTTTTCAATATTTACAGCAAGGTTTTGCAGCCACCCTTTTAAACTTTCTTTTTTATTAAAAATTGAACGGACTGATCGTTTAATAAGGGAAAAAAATGACAAGCCCGAAGCTAATTCACTTCGTTGTTGCGTCCAGATTTGATCGTAACTATTTACCAAATTTTCAATGAGCATGTTGACCTGTCGATGCGATCGGTCAGCCTGTTCTTGCAATGTGACCTCTATTTCCTCTCGAAACTTACGATCAACCTCCAACTGCTTCTCCCGCACATCAATAGCCCCACTAATTCGCTCTAAAAAATTCTCACTGGTCACCAATGTACTTTCAAGCTTCAGTAAAGGGGCCTGGCCTCCCGTTATATTCTTTTTAATGTATTCACGCAAATCTATATAACCACTGTCTTCATTATTTCCTTCCTGCTCAAGCTTAGCCGAAACGGAAAAAATTATTGGATTTTCGATTTTATGTTCTTTGGCATATGCATCAACACCATCTTCATTGATTTTGAGATCATCAGCACTCATCAAATCTTTTTGCTGTAAAACGAAAATAATTTTCTTTTTCCAGTCGTCATGGATCAAATTAAAAAAATTCCAGGCGGACTGCCGATACGGGTTTTTTGCTTCAAATACAAAAACAATTAAATCGGCTGCCGGAATGAAACTTTCGGTTATTTCCTGATGATGCTCGATGATGGTATTTGTTCCCGGTGTATCAACGATGGCAATTTCCTTTAATATTTCTACTGGTTGAAACACGCGCTTCAGATAAGGCGATATCGATTCAACTGCCACTTGATCTCCATAGGTAATCTGCTGAATCGTATCCGTCATGGGAGAAGGCGCAACCGCACAAATATCCTGACCTGTATCCAGTAGAGCATTGATAAAACTGCTTTTTCCGGCTTTCACCTCACCGACGATAACAAACATAAAGGGATCAGTCAATCGGTTGCGCAGATCGGTCATCAAGGCGATCATATCCTCGTTGCCTGTGCTAATAGTCAACTGATGAACCTCTCCTATCACAACATCACTCTTCGTTTTCAAGAGCTGATATGCTGTGCTAATGATGTCTTGTTTCATATCCTAAAGGTAGCAAGTTGACAGGCAATCACGGCGCGATAATGGCAGTCTTTTAATTCTTGCCCCACTTGATCACCCCTACCTTGTTCAAGGCATTTGCGGCGTGATTTAAGTACAATCTCGTCTCAGGTCCCAGGTAAAAAAGTAAATCCAAAACACTACTCCTGGGTGAAGGAATAAAAGGCAAATGCGTTTGGTTTGCCAAACATTCAAGTTCATATTGAATCAACTTTTCTACGTCCGAAAAGTCCCCGGTGTATCGACATTGATCGCGAAGAATCGTAAAATTGTTGAAAGAGCTTTTATGGAATTCTTTCTGATATTCAATAGTAATATCCAAATCAAATAAATCAATAATCAATTCAATGATCTGATTATTGAATAAAAATAGTCGTTTCTCTCCTGACTTTATTAAATTAATTATACTATCAGAATAGTGAATAAAATAAGGACTTTTACCGTAAACAAATTTTATAGCATTGACATGATCAGAAGTCCATTCTGCGTCGTACGAAATTTTGACTTCAGTTATATTTTGACCGCCATGTTTTCCTCTCACCAACGGGACTGTCAAAATAATCGGTTCCTTCTCACGTGAGAGCAAGGTTTTATTTCTCAGACTTCTTTTATTATAATTTTCAGAACTGTCTATATTCAATCTGCCATCCAGGGAGCCGCACACCATCCAGGAAATAGAAGGGAAATACTGGGTTTCTATAATCAAATTTCGATTTTCCATGTGGAATGCAGGGGAAATATCGGTATATTTTTCCTAATACTCAATCTTGTCTTGGTGGGTTGTGGCATGTAAAATGTTGAGTACCCAGACGACCCACAAAACAAATGAAGAAGTATGCGAGAGGGTGGCCAATGTATGACCACCCTCTCTTACAACAATCTATAAAAAAAGTCGTATTTCTAATTTGGAAGACACCCTAAAATGTAAAAAATTACGTCCTTGCCTATCGGAATTTCGGTGCCATTTATTAGGTCTATTCCGGTACCAGCATTAAATGCAGTGGTATCATTTGCAATCAAGACACTATCAAGTGTGATATTACCTCCACTATTTGTTAACTCCGGAATAATACTAAGTGCTGTATATGTCGTATCGCCAACACAATTAAAGGTACCGGTCGCATCGAATTGACTAATCGATCTGGTTTCGGTCGCATTGTATGACCAGGTATGATTTGTCTCCACCATTAAATATTGTCCCGGTAAAATATCCTGAGGCATATCGAGGTAGAATTGATAGGAATCATTGGTATCCAATGCCACAGATGTATCAACTACGTGTGGAGTCAGACTGGTATAGGAAGCATGACCCAGATTCAACTCTGCAAATGGAATACTGTCGTCAGAAATACGATATCCCACATCAATCACAACAGGTTGCCCAATACCTCCTCCAATGACGCCGCGATTAAAAATCGTAACCTGTAATTGTGATCCGTCCAGCGTAATTACTGTTTCCGTTTCAGTTGTAGGTAAATATTCTGCTAATAGTGGGGGTGCACCGCGATTAACATCAGGATCTGTAAATGGTGGGCATTCTTTCGCGATGGCTGATTTCACGCGAATACCATTCCCCGAATTGTCATAATAATGGAACCAATAGCGTACACAAGCAGTAAACGGCGTGCTTGGTATATAGCAAATCTCTGTTTCATCCCGGGCCGCATTATAGGTCTTGGTTGTTGTGTGTGGCACGAATGTATTTCCATTTGATGTGTAGACTAAAGCGGTTCCTGTTGTTCGTTTTCCACTCAAGACGATACAAACCTTTTCGGGATTGAATCCTGCGGGCATCTTGTACCGCTTAGAAATTGAAGCTGCCGTGGCTCCGATACAAACAAAGCTAGGTCCAGGATCATAGCCTGCTGAATCCGGTGGAGGTCCGGCCGGATATCGACCACTTGGCGGATTCGTTATTTTTGAGTAACAGGGTTTGGACTTTATCACCCATTTCACCCCTTCCTTATAACTCACCGAACCATCTTTATCCAAATCAGCATTGTCCACGTCGGTTCGACATGCCGCTATAGCATGTGTAAAAATTCCTTCATTGATCGTATCACACGCAGGTGATTTGTATGTGTACGCCCATGCATTTTTATCGGATGCCGATGCAAATGTCACCGTACTTCCATTGGGCAGTTTCCAATTAAACGGATTTCCAATGGCGGTTGAGCGACACGTCTCAAACGTGATGTGTGTCACAATCCCTTTCTTAGCGATGCTATCCATTTTGGCCTGCCACTCATTCGGTGTAATCATTCCACCATTTACCCCAAAGCCTCCAACAGTAGAACCATCTGCACGCTCGATCCCATGAGCGATGACGTAAATGCAAATCTCTGAGCATGCCGGATCCATAGCCAGTATATTGTCGAGGGCGGTACAAATTTGAGCTTCGGTTGCATTATTTATTGACGTTATGTTGTCCTTGTCATAACAATCCGTCATGTTGATCCGCTCGGTATTCTTTTTGACTGAATTTTTTGCCCGGTTGGCCGCAAAGCCGGAAAAAACCAGGGCGCATTTATTCCCGGGCTTGTCCACCAATGGAGGACAATTCATATACATTTGATTGAAATTAGCCGGTAATGCATCGCCTCCTGCCAGTCCTTCGGGGTTCGAAGGCCCAACCGGATCATCTGTGTAGTAGTCATCTGCCGAACCAAAAAGTTCAAGTAGCGTGGTTGTCCCTGCCGGAATAATATAAGGCCACCAGTTTGTAGGACAAACCTGAATTCCACCATTTAAGATACTTGGGGCCGGATGAAGGGCGTCGACAATATAATACTCAACATCATGTTCAAACATTTGTCCAGGTTGTGGGTCCAGGTAAAATAAATAACTTGGAAAATCCATAAATTTTGGAGTAAGTGGTATCTCGACCCATTCATTGAGCGCCGCACCATATTCAGTTCCTGGCGGGAGCAGGCCTTCAAACCCAGGACCTGCACCATAATCAACAAATGGGCACATCATGAGATCATTAGTTGGATCAAATACCAGATCAGGGTCAGAAAGCAAAATGTTAACGGCTGTTAGTCGGTCCATAGGGCAAGCGAGTGGACACAGCGCATCAACCTCAAATCCCATAAAAGGTCCAAGTGTAGAAGGAATCCCACAATTACCGATTTCCGAAATCGTCAAAATGTAGACTCCGTTGTCAGGCAATTGAAAGAACAAGTTCAATCCGGGAGAGGCAAAAGCAACCACATCAAGGGTAAAGGCATCATACACGGTCACTTCAAGATTGCCGGCAAATGGAATGGTAGCAGGGTCAACCCCAAAATCAACAAAGTAGTCCGTTCCCGGTAACATGTTGGGAGACAACAATTCCCAGCCGTCACCAGGCTGCCAATTGGCCCCTACAGGTTCAGGCATATCGCAATTTCCGTTACCACAATTATAAAAATCGTACTCCGGTAGAGGAAATGGTCCATTCAGGAAAGTAGTGCATTGTGAATATGCTTGCGATGCGATTAAAAGACTCAAAATCGTTGCAAGAAAATAAGTTTGACCTTTCATAATATAAAATATTTGAGGTTAATATTATAGGATATCACATATCCAAACCAGGTCTGCGAGAGGTGAATTTGCAGTGACTTAGGTGTTCGATTTGTCCAAATATAACAATTAAAAATCTAATTGTCAATATACTCTGTACCTATTAACATAGCTTAATCGAACCAAAAATATGACTATAAAATAAATATTCATCGCCCATTTCGAACGATTAATAAGACAAATGGAATAAGATTTCCAACTTAATATTCCCGGTAAAAGAATCAAAAATCCTCAATACATTCGTAGATCTATGTTAAGAACAGCGCAGGCCAAGAAGAAAATAATCAGATATCTGGAAAAGCAAGGCGGGGGAAGCCTACACATCTCATCCTCCATCAATCCTTTGACACAGCTCATTGTCGTCATACCTGCATACCACGAAACTGAACTTGGGAGAACGCTGAAATCGCTTGAAGCCTGTTCCAAACCAGCTTCCCTGGTAGAAGTGATCATCGTACTCAATTCCAGTGATAAGGCACCTTCCAATATTAAAGCTTTTCATGAGGAGCAATTTAAGTCATTATCAGATTACTCTGGAAACCTAATCGTTCATCCCGTTTTATTAATAGATATTCCATCTAAAATCTCAGGTGTTGGTTATGGGCGTAAATCAGGAATGGACGAAGCGGCACACAGACTTGCCTCTCATCATGCTGATGATGGTATCATCGTATGCCTTGACGGAGATTGTGAAGTGAGTACAAACTACTTTGATGCGCTTATAAGTTATTTCTCAAAAAAAGACGCAAAACAAGCTGTACATCTATCATTTGAACATCGTCTTCCCGTGGAGGTATCTTTAAGGGAGGCCATTATTTCATATGAGTTGCATCTCCGGTTGTTGAAGTATTCGCTTTCACAAGCAGGACATCCGCAGGCATTCCATGCCGTTGGTTCATGTATGGCGGTTCAAGCCTGGGCATATGCAGCACAGGGGGGAATGAATAATCGCCAAGCAGGTGAAGACTTTTACTTTATTCATAAATTCTCAAAAATCGGCCAATTAGAAGAACTTACAAATGCCACTGTCTACCCTTCTTCACGAATTTCTCATCGAGTACCATTTGGAACAGGTGCCGCTGTCGGAAAAGTGATGAAAGGAGAGGAACAACTAACATATAACCCAGCATCTTTTGAAATTATCAAGACGATCTGTTCTTCTGCTCCAAAATTTTATACCAATAAAAAATTGGCGCTGGATTTATTCAAGGGGTTTCATTCCGAGACAATAGTCGGTCGAATAGAAGAAATAATATCCAATACCACATCTGTAGAATCATTTACAAAACGGTTCTTCAATTGGTTTGACGCTTTCCGAATAATTAAATTTTTACACTACCTGAGAGAAATGGGTCACGAAGATATGCCTGTATCTCAAGCATATGATATTATTACAAATTCTAAAACTATTCCGCATGCAAAGAATTGCGAAGAACAATTAACCCAACTAAAAGTATTGGAATATTTATAATTTAAATAAATCTGATTTTAATTAAAAATTTGACCGGTGGGTCCATATTTATAAATACCTCTACCCTATTTCAGTTGCACGGCTGAATTATTATTTCAAATTCTCCCTGAATTGAAACTTCAAAATCGGACCATAATTCGACGCTATTTCCAGCTTCAAACACGACAACGGAATCAGGCAATACTTGTCCATCCGAGTACAAATTATTACTCACACTATAGATGTCGGACGGAATGACGCCTGAAATTGTATCGTTCATAACACAAGGTGACGGAGTAGTATAGGTCACCTGCAAAAGCGGGGGTGAGAACGTATTTTCGCGTGAGTTGAACCGACTTGCAGATTGATCTACTTCCTCATCTCCAAGGAGAATCCATCCAAAATTTGGATTTGTGCCATCAACCCAGGACTGCACATCAGCCAGTAACCCAGCATCCACAAAAGAGAAATTTGTTCCAACACTAGCTACAGTTGCTCCGGATGAAACACCGACAAAATCACCACCTTGAAGCGTCCATGCTACGGTGTCAAAAAATTGATATGACCAAGTGACGTCACTACCTTGGGCCGGCGCTCCTTGACCCTCTGCCCCGGGCGCATCAGAGCCTCCTTCACCCCAATTGTCATTTAACCTGTGGATATAGACGTTATTGTTACTATTGGCATTGGAACAAAAAAATGTCAGGTTGACGACGGTTATAATCGCGTTATCCGGTATGGATGAAATATCAAACTGAATGAACGCACGCCTGATATCACTTGATGCTGTAGCTCCTGCAAAAATGTATTCACCAGACCCATTGCTCAAAGTTGTATCCTCAGAATAAATGGAATTATCTTTCAATGCTAAAAAACTCGTCGTCGTTTGACTCATAATTTCTATTGACGCAAATACAGACACCAACAGTAAAATAGATTTCATAGTTGTACGGCAATCGATCATCATACACACTAAGATAGCGCAGATCACACGATTAATAATAATTAAAAACAGAAGCGTCGGACTTTAAAGACAAGCCGGAAAAAATCCACACTCAGTAAGAAATCTATTGTGCCCCCCAAATATTATTTGTCCGGTCTACATCAACCAATCTTTGACTCGGATCAATTTCAATTCGACTGACTACTTTTCCGTTGTCAATTGCAAGTTCATATTCTTGATGGGTCCAGGGCCAATCAGATTCAATCTTGTAGCGGATGTTCTTTTCTGAATGTTTGGCTCCTCTCATCATACGCAATGGAATTGTATGATAGGAATATGAGCCATCAGTATAATCAATCCGCAAATCTACAGGCATTGGAAAAATGCCGATTCGCTGTAAAACGACATTTCCTGATCCATCCCAGCTGGAATCGACAGCGTAGTCAATGGTATGAGTCGTATTAATAAAATATTGATTGAACCAATCCAATTCCAATCCAGATATTTTCTCTGCGATTCTTAAAAAATCGTTTGGTTCCGGGTGTTTAAACTTCCATTTGTCGAAGTATTTCAACATTAATTTATCAAATTTATCTTCTCCGATTAAATAGCGCAATTGGGCTAGATAAACGCTTCCTTTCACATACGCGGCCACACCATATCCGGCGTTACTATTATAATGATCGGAATGTATAGAAAGCGGTTCTTCTAATCCTGATTTTGTGAAATTTGCAAATCCCTGAATTGTCCCGGAATGCAATTCAATATTCTCTGATACCCTTCCAAACCCATGTAGTTCTTTTACATAGTTCATGGTTTCGGTCGAAGCATAGGAACCAAATCCTTCATCCATCCAGGCAAACCTCGCTTCGTCCGTTCCCAGGATCATTTGATACCATGAATGAAGCAGCTCATGTACGGAGACTCCTACCAGGCTGCCCAAATTACGATGTCCTGTGATCAAGGTGGCCATCGGATATTCCATTCCGCCATCACCTCCCTGAATAAATGAATAAACAGGATATGGATATACGCCATAGTGTTTATTAATAAAGTCAAAGGCATCATCCATGATTTCTGGTAATTGCGCCCAGCTCTCGGTTTGTTCATTTTCCTGATAAAAAAAATGCATCTCGGGGCTATGCTCTCCTTTGTACACTACATGCTTGTAGTCCGTATCAGCTGCCCATAGAAAGTCATGTACATTCTCTGCTTTAAAGTGCCAATGAATCTTACCCTTTTTGGATTTTGGCTTGGTCCTATCTGAATAACCATAGCCAATTTTATCAGCATTTTGTAAAACGCCGGTAGCAGCAACGATGTAATTTTTATCAATATTTATTTTTACATCGAAATCGCCCCATACACCATAAAACTCTCTTCCAATGTATGGATTCGGATGCCACCCCCGATAATCATATTCACATAATTTTGGATACCACTGACTCATCGAATATTCAATTCCTTCAGCATTATCACGACCACTTCGGCGAATTTGTACCGGTACTTGACCGTAAAATTTCATTTCCAGAACGGTAGATTCTCCTGGTCGTAGGACTTTATTCAATGCGACCTCAAGAATGGTTCCCTCTTCCTGGAACCGCACCTTCTCACCATCTTGTTTCAACCACGTGACATGGAGGTGCCCTTGTTCTTCCGGAAGTAGCGAAGACATGCGATCACCTATCCGAGGATCACCATCCGGTAAGGATTGCGTTCGAACATCCATCATGCTGCCCGGTTGAAATGCGTTAAAATACAAGTGATAAAATACGCGTCGAATCGCGTCCGGACTATTATTTGTGTATGTAATCCGTTGCATTCCGTCAAATGAATGGTCTTCAACGTTCATGTCAACCGTCATATCATAACTGACGTGTTGCTGCCAATACGTGCGTTGGCCGACGCTTGAGAAAAAAGCAAATATTCCAATCAGACTTAGCGATAAAAATTTCAAGTTCATTTATTTAAGTTTTATCATTTAATACAATTTCAGGCTCCGGCTCTTCCCATATAATCGGCTTCCACAATCGCGACCAGTCATTCCATTTATAAATGCGAGAGAGCAACAACATAAATAGCACTGAAATGATAAGAAATACCATGATTGAGCTGTCTACAATTTCTCCTTGCGAATAAAAAAGAGCATCCGTTTGCAATGCACCGCCCTCGTATGAAACGATGGTTGCAGAATAAATGTTGGTGGCAGCGTGAATTCCCAGAGCTAGTTCCAATCCATCATCCATGATGGTAATAATTCCCAACACCAATCCAACACCAATATAGTATACCATCATCTTGGATATACCATATTCGGCAACTTCCGGGTTCTGAAAATGCATTAATCCAAAAGCCGTCGAGGTTAGAATAAGTGGCATCCACCGATTATTGAATAGATGAGCCAACCCCTGTAACAAGTACCCTCTAAAAATTATTTCTTCAAAGGCTATCTGCATGGATAGAAAAACAACTGAAACGAGAACCAATATCACAAATGACCATCCCGGTGAATGAAAAGTATAATCCCCGGGTGACATCAAATAGCTAACAAATTCAAAAATCAGATTCAAGGCAAACCACAGTGCAAAAGCAAGACCAATACGTCTAGAATCAAGCTTGGGTCGTGCAGTTACAACGGTAATCACACGTCTCCCATGCAGTCGTTTTACACAAAATATTGTGGCGAATAAACCGAATACAAACGGAATGATCATGAGAACAAGCAAAAGATTGTTGTCTAAACCACTTTGGAAAAGTTCGTTGATGTCAGTTATTGTCTTTCCATTTTTCATGATTAAAGCCAGCATGAGGGGAATGTTGCCCAACATAATGGCTAGAAAGATCATGACAAATGACACCAGATATTGGAGGAACTTATGATGACCTGCTTGTGAAACCTGAAAAAACATGGGTGAGGATTTGCGGCGAAGATAAGATTTTGGATCGCTCTAATACAGCGCTCACCTCCTTTTACCGACGGACGTCTGCGACTCATTGACGAACGATCTATTTTATCAGGCGGTTGGCTGCAATGCCGTAGTTCATTGAATCTCCATAACCGTTAATTTCTTAAATTTGTGGCTATGAAAATTGAAATGAAAAAGAAACACTGGACCTTAATGTCGATTATCCTTATTGCATCGGCAGCATTCAGACTTATACCTCATCCGTTGAACTTTGCACCATTGGCGGGAATGGCTCTCCTCGGTTCAGCATACATAAAAGAAAGTTGGAAGGCCTGGCTCTTCCCGGTGGCCACGTTTTGGATTAGTGACCTCATTCTAAACAATCTTGTTTACGCCCAGTATTATGAAGGATTTGTTTTTGCTTCTAATGCCTTTTTATTTAGTGCCGCTGCGATGTTGATCATCGTTCTTTTGGGCAAAGTAATCCTTAAAAAAGTCAAAATTGCCAATGTCGTGCTGGCCTCTGTTCTGGCATCTGTTACCTTCTTTCTGGTCAGCAATTTGGGTGCATGGGCAGAAGGAATTATCCCATATTCAAGAAGCTTAACCGGCATCCTGGAAGCTTACGTTGCCGGACTTCCATTTTTAAAAGGAACGATGATTGGAGATTTGGTATTCACTGGTGTTCTTTTCTTTGTCTGGGGTCTGGTGTTCCGATCCGACGCAGTTAATAAAACATCTTCAGCGGTTTAAACAGATCACTTATTTGAGTTTTTAAACTGAGTCACTTCGCCCATTTGCCATTAATTTTAACATCAATTCCGCCGGGTGACGTGCTTTTCGTTGTACCCCATCCCGAATCTGATGACGACAGCTCATGCCCGATGCTACTACATAGTGATCAGGTCGTTCCTCGATAGCCGGAAACAAACCCAGATTTCCTACAGCCTGGCTTAAATCGTAATGCTCCTTTTCATAACCATATCCACCGGCCATCCCACAGCAACCTGTGTTTATTTGCTCACAAATCCACCCGGGAATCGCATTAAACAATCTACTCAACGCTGTTGAATCGGATAATGCCCGTTGATGGCAATGCACGTGTTGCAAAACATGTACATTTTCTCTGAAATGGTAATTGGCCAAATTAATATGCCCGTCTTCCAATTCTTTTAATAAAAATTCCTCGAATAAAAAAATGCTTGGAATTATAGATTGTAGTGCATTATTATCATTATTCGATTTGAAACGACTGTATTCATCGCGAAAACTTAATATGGCCGATGGTTCAATTCCTACAATTACATCAGCTTGCTTCAGGGCTTTCTCAAATTTTTCAATATTTTGAAAAGCAATTTTTTTTGCTTTCTTTAAATAACCTTTAGAAATTAAGGCTCGCCCACTATTGTATGCGAGTAAAGTGACTTCATATCCAAATAGCGACAAGATCTCATATGTGGCTAAACCCGACGCGATATCAAAATAATTTACAAATTCATCGACTGCAAGAATAATTTTTTTAGAATTATTATCCGTGCTATTATTCAAATAATCCTTTTTTAAAAGATTTGTCAACGAACGTTTCACCGGTATCGGAAATCTTCGTTCGGGAGCAAAACCTAAGCGATTAAACAACCATTTGAAGCCACTTGAATTTATGTATGCTGTCGCAAATGGCAAGAATTTACACATTTGATACATCAGGACGGGGTGAGCAAGGATGTAGTCTCTTAATGATTGACTTCCTGCACGTCGTCGTTGAGATAGGTACTCTCCTTTCATCAAAGCGATATCCACACCAGAAGGGCATTCAGTTTTGCATGCTTTACAAGAAAGACAACTGGACAAAGACTCATGTAATTGCTCTTCTGCCAGGGGGTATTTATTGTGTCCGGCATTGCTCAGTGCTTCTCGAATTAAATTGGCTCTGGCCCTTGTTGTATGTATTTCATTTTCGCTAGCCTGATATGTAGGACACATCCCCGGGCTGAGTTTATGCGATTTTCGACAATCTCCTGATCCATTGCATCGCTCGGCATGATGATAAATAGATTCATCCGGATTAAAATTATAGTATCCGGAAAACGCCATATTTTCATCCGTTTCTTTAAATCGAATATTTTTCAGAATTTCTTCAGGGTCGACGATTTTGCCCGGATTAAAAATATTATTGGGATCAAATGATCTTTTTAGCCTAATAAAATAATTATAAATATGCTCACCATAAAATGACTTAATAAAAGGTGATCGAACACGTCCGTCTCCATGTTCACCACTTAACGATCCATTATACTTTTTGACTAGTTCTGCCGATGACTGGCAAATCGATCGAAAGTCAGATCTACCTTGTTGTGTTTTTAAATTCAAGACCGGACGCAAATGCAATTCTCCTGCTCCAGCATGCGCGTAATAGACTGCCTTTTGATTGTGAGATTTCATCATAGAGGCAAAGGTCGATATGTAATCTGCCAACCGGTCAGGATGGACGGCCGTGTCCTCGATACAAGCAAGCGCCATATCATCTCCCGGGATATTTGACAGAACCCCAAGACCGGCAGCGCGTAAAGACCAGACACGATGAATGTCAGCAGCCTCAACTATTCGTTCTGTCACCAGGCCTTCATTTTGTCGTCCCAATTCTTTTATTCTGTCAATCCTCTGATGTAATTCCTCTTCATTGGAACTTCTAATTTCTATCATAAGAAGCGCTGCCGGATCACCTTCAATAAAAAATAAATTATCCTTTTGAGCCGCACTCTGTCTGGCACAATTAAGAATGGTGTTATCCATTAATTCCAAAGCATATATTCCGTCATTGTCTAAAATGGGTGGTACCTGACGAAGCGCTGAATCGATGGATGTAAAATGAGAAACTAATACTACGCCATGCTGGGGCGGTTTTTTGTCAAGCTTCAATTTTATTTTAGATATGATGCAAAGCGTACCTTCTGATCCGCAAATGAGTTTATTTAAATCGAAAACTTCATCTTCCAGATTTAAAAGGTCAAGTGCATAGCCAGTATTTCGACGATGAATTGACGGATCCGGATATTTTGAATTTATTTCCTGTTTAATATTCTCATCCTTGTAAAATTCATCCAGAAAATCCCTGATGTTAGTTCCAATTACGGAAGAATATTCTTTGCTCCAGTCCTCCAATGTTGTGGGTTTCAACAAAACCAAACTGCCATCTGCCAGGATGACCTCGAGTTCCATTATTTTATCCCTTGTCACACCATAAGCGATGGATGTTGTGCCGCTGGAATTATTACCGACCATACCACCCAGAGTGGCTCTATTCGAAGTCGAAGTATTCGGCCCAAAAATCCAGTCCGTGTCGATTAATTGCCGGTTGAGCTCATCACGGACAACTCCCGGTTCAACAATTACATATCCCTTTTCATTATTAATTTCGAGGACACGATTCATGTGTTTTGTCACATCCATGACAACACCGGAGCCAACGCATTGTCCGGCCAAGGAGGTCCCCCCGCCACGCGGTATAATCGAGCTCCTATGCTGGGTCGCAAATGCAACTAACAATTGGATGTCTTCAACACACGTTGGATAAACGACGGCTTCCGGCCATTCACGATAAATAGAAGCGTCGGTTGCATACATCATTCGATAAGAAGGATTATCACGCACTTCGCCTGAAAAGCCATTCTTGATGAGATCTTCTATGTTCATTGTCGCAATTGGTTCCGTTTTGTAATTTTTTCATCCGGCCGCACTTCCATTACAATTGATGAATGACTGATTGTCTTCTTCAACTAAGTGCTCTATATCATAATGCAATTGTTCAATTTCAATGTAATTTATAGATTCTTCTCCAACTCGAATTAACTGATTTTCATCATCCATCAAATGACTGTTAGACGATGTTTGATAAACTCAATAAGGTCATCATTACCCTTCGATCAGGCGTATTTCTATTTTTTATTAAGATAACATCACTAAAATATCGTCGTATCCAGACAGCCAATACTGCTTTCGATGGCTCTTTGAAGTATGTCATTAATATCTTTGAATCCTCTACGAATGGCTATATGCGGCTTCACCGATTTGGACGGAAAACGCCATGCAAATTGTCATCCGGCAACTTCGATTCGCGCATGCCGTATTGGTATATCAGTCAAGTCAATTACATATATTCAACGCTATTAATATGTTAAAAACTGAATATGAATTATATTTAAGGTCAATTGACTTTGTTTTGTACATTTGTATCAGGACAAAATCTGTCCATTATACGAACAAACATAACTATTCTACCTAGGGAATGAAGTGGCTAACACCTGTCATATTTTTCTGTTTAACCGGGCCTCATGCATTGTTCGGACAGCAAAACATTCTCATCGATACGGCCACTTACAACATTGAGAATCTTGTTCGAGATATTTTAATTCAATCAAGATGTGCTGATATTTCCAATATTCAATTCACAGGCAACGCAGGTCAGATTGGTTATTTTTCGTCAGGAGAAGATGCTGTTCAGGTCGAAAGAGGGATATTACTATCCACCGGTCGTGTTCATGATGCAATTGGGCCCAATGAACGAACAGGTACCTCTACAGATTATTTCGATGGTTCGCATGTAGGAGATGAAGATTTGCGTCGCGTGGCGAATGTCAGCGTGAACGACTTGCGCGATGATGCGATTCTGGAGTTTGATTTTATTCCACTTGATGATCGTCTTGAATTTGAATTTGTTTTCGCATCGGAAGAATATTGTGATTTCGCAGGTCCAACATCTCCTTACAATGACGTGTTTGGATTTTTTCTGAGTGGCCCTGATATTTCAGGACCTTACACGAATAATGCAGAAAATATTGCTGTTAGCCCGAATGGTTCTGATAACATCACAGTTTTGAATATCAACCACAATATCAATTATGATTATTTCATCGATAATACACCATTGAACCAGCCACTCGCACTACCTGAACATTATCAAAATTGTCGGTTAGACGTACCTAGAGATGGTATTACGAGCTTGCTTGAACGAGATGGGGCGTCCATAGAGTCTTTAGAATACGATGGATATACCATCATATTAAGGGCCGAACGTGACGTAACACCACTTCAACAATATCATTTAAAAATTGGAATCGCCGATGTTGTTGATGGAAATTGGGACTCCGCAGTATTTTTGAAAGCAGGGAGTTTTCAAACAGGTCAACCCGAAGCCATTATCGAATTACCCGACACGTTGGACTGCGCAATGAATTCAATCGTTATTCATGCCGAAAATTCGACACGAGGCAAAGAGTTTTCTTATATCTGGACAACGGAGGATGGAAATGTTGTTAGCGGTGCAAATGGATACAATCCTACAGTGGATCAACCAGGAACCTACCAACTCGTGGTAAACCGAACAGGTACAACATGCGGTGATACCGCCTCTGTCACCGTGGTATTCAAAGATGATCAACCAAACATTGTTGGGGCCTTTAGTGATACTATAACCTGTAAAGATCCCACTTCCACAATTCGGATTTCAGAAAACAACGCTAGTCAATATACTTTTCAAATTGGGTATCCTGATGGGAGCTTTTCTAATATTACAGGTGATACAGTTTTTCAAACTTCACAAGGCGGCTGGCATACGCTCTATTCCTATTCACCTACTGGATGCGAAGATCTTGACGTCCATTTTGTGGATGTCGATACATTTTCTGGAAGCGTTCAGTTCGATTCCTACGAACTGACTTGTCGTGATAGTATATTGTGGATAACACCGGATTTTAATTCAGGATCAAGCTCATTTTCACATGCCTGGTCAACGCTAAATGGAGATGTAGTTTCTCCAACCGACAGTTTAAACATCCTTGTACGATCTCCCGGCGATTACCTTTTAACCAGCACTGCGAATACAAGTGGTTGTTCGAGTGAAAGCTCTTTGACTGTTTCATCTGACTTCACTACATCTGTGATTTCTGCCGGCGCTGATGATATATTGAGATGTGATATTGAAGAATTGAGCTTATCCGGAACGATAGAAAACAGATCAGGTCTGGAACTGATAAATTGGCTGTCAATCGGTGGTAATCCTTTAAAACAGGGGATAGATGAATTACATCCCATCATCTGTGCAGCGGATTCCTATATTTTATCTGTGGAAAATGACAATGGGTGTCTGAGCAGAGACACGATTGTTGTCCTACCTCCCCAGGATGCCCCCATCATAGAACTAATCCGGGTCGATACCTTAAGTTGTGATTTGACAACCGGGATCATTGACATAGCTGTGGATGGATCTTTTGCGTCCATTCAATGGGAAACAGATGATGGAAACATAGAAATAATTAGTGCTCTGGGTCTGACTATTTACATCACAAGCGTAGGTCGTTATCATGCAGAAGTCGTGAATGAAGATGGTTGCATGACAGATATTTACGTGGATGTTGTACAAAGATCCTTGCCAATTGCGAACGCAGGTGAAGATAAAATTCTGGATTGTGAGGGACAAGCAGTATTGCAAGCAGAAATCAATGTCGGCACTCCTCAACTATCGTATCTGTGGCGTTCATTGAATAATCCAAATTTTTCATCGACGTCCACTGCTGTCTCAATTGATGAGCCCGGACTTTATATACTTGAAGTATTTGATCAACAATCCGGCTGTTATGCATTTGACTCTGTAGCTATTGGTTCTACAGTGAATGAAGTCGACTATTACTTTGAATTTACGGCCTGCCAATTTGATGTCGGAAATTTTTACATCGATCCGAATCAGACAGTCCATGTCGATTCTATTCTCGTTGGCACCGAACGATTTATTTCAGATGCTGTCGTCCAGGTCGAAGGACTTACACAAATTGAAATTTTACTGGCTAACGGATGTCATCAACCTGTGGATCTCGAGTATCTCGGGTACGACTCTCTCAAGGTGACTTTATTGGCCCCGAATGAAATTACTGCAGGAATTCCATTCAATCTTCTGGCTTCAGTGAATCGTCCGGATGACGAAATTGCGTCCATCACGTGGGTTGCTGATCCGATGCTATCGTGTGCGGATTGCCTTCAACAGAGCCACAATATAGAAAGAGAGAGCACGGTCGAGATTCATATTGAAGATATCTATGGTTGTAGTCAATCAACTTCAATTCATCTGGATCCAATCATTCCTTTACACGTTTTTGTTCCTTCCGCTTTTTCACCAAATGATGACGCTATCAATGATCATTTAGAAATTTTCACCAATGAGTTTGTATCGAGCATTCGATCTGTTGTGATCTTTGATCGTTGGGGAAGCCAGGTTTTCGCTCAAACAAATAATGCAGATGGCACCTTGTCAAGCGAATTGTTTTATTGGGATGGCACCTTGTCAAATGGTAAGTCTGCACCAGAAGGGGTATATGTCATGCACGTCAACCTAATTTCCAATACGGGTATACCCATCACCTATTCCGGAGAATTAGTTCTATTACGTTAGCACAATTTTTAATCACAAAATTTGAATTTGGATAAACCATAGGAGGCTTGGTAGGCGTTATGTACTTTTGCCGCTATGCAATTTTCGAATCCTGGTATATTATGGTTCTTATGCGCTCTGATAATCCCCATTATCATACATCTTTTCTATTTTCGGAGATACAAGAAGGTCTATTTTTCAGATACTAGATTTCTGCACGAGGCGAAAGAAGTACAAAAAAATGCCAGCAGGTTGAAGCATTTGCTTGTCTTGGCTAGCCGGTTGCTGGCAATGTCCTTGTTGATTTTGGCATTTGCTCAACCTTTCCGTTCTGCAGATCAAGAAAATGTCAATGAAGCCAGCCATATTAGCTTTTTCCTGGATAATTCATTTTCGATGGAAGCAGGCGGAAAACAGCAAAGCCTATTGGAAGAAGCCAAGGCCATAGCTATTAAAAGCCTCAATCAATATCCCGACCATTATATGTTTCATGTATTTGACCACAGCTTTGCCAGTGAAGATCAACAGTGGATAGACAAAGAAAAAGCGATTAATAAAATACGAAGAACGGCCCTTTCCGGTTCCGTAAAAACATTAAGTCAAATCGTAGGGAGGCAGCGTCAAATGCAAGAACGGTTAGATGATCAACCTATGAACTCTTATGTGTTCACTGACGGACAAGAGAACTTATTTGCGTCATTACCGGATTTCGCTAAAAATGAATCCATTCAACTCGTTCGACTCAATCCTGTATTAGTCTCAAATCTTTCGATAGATAGTGCCTGGCTAGATGACCCTGTCATTCTTCCGGGTCAAGCGACTAAACTCTATGTTCAACTTTCCAATTTTGGTACCAATGTCGCCAAAAATGTCCGACTCTCCTTGACAAGTGACGGACAGTCCAGACCTGCAGGCTCTTTTGATCTACCAAGTGGTCAATCCATCATTGATACAATTCCCTTGACTTTTTCAACTTCAGGATGGAAAGAACTTCGGCTTCGCGTCGAAGATGAGTCCATCCGGTTTGATGATGAATTGGTACTAACCCTTTCCGTTTCAGATCGCGTTCATGTCCTCTTAATTAATGACAATGACCACGAATCTTTTTTCAGAGCAGCAACCCAAGGGAATAAACGGACCGTATTTGAGCGTAGGCCTGTTCAAAATATCATTTATTCAGATTTTAAAAAATATGATTTAATCATTCTTGATGGGCTGGTTTCAATTTCATCAGGATTGTCAACTGAAATAAATAACTACACACGCTCCGGCGGAAATGTCTTATTCTTTCCTCATGCATCGGGCGAACTAGAATCATACAATACGTTCCTGCGCAAATTGGAAGTAAATACTTTAAATAAGTTAAATCAAGACAACATTTCAGTCTATGGAATAAATACGGCGTCCTATGTTTTTAAAAATGTCTATAGGCGAACCGGAAAAAATTTAAAAACACCACAAGTGAGACAATATTATTCCATAGTAAATAATGTCGTTTCAAATAGAGAGCGATTATTGGATCTACGTAATCGGGACCCTTATTTAATTGGATATCAAAGAGAACGTGGTAATATGTACGTGTGTACGTCACCTACCGATGAGGCTTCGTCCAACATCCTTTCAAGTGGATCTTTTTTTGTTCCTATGTTGCACCGAATGAGTATTTCAACGAAAAACGGAATTTCTCCATATTACACAATTGGGTCTTCTATTCCGATTACAGTCTCTTCTATTTCAAATGTCTCTGACCCAATTTATAAATTATCCGGGGTTACAGAAATAATACCAGCACGGTATCAGCGTCTTCGAAATATCAATCTATATGCCGGTGATCAAATTACTCAATCAGGATTTTTTCGATTGACCACGCAAGATTCGTTAATGGCCAAAGTAGCCTTTAATTTCGACCGGTCAGAATCGGATCTATCCACATTATCCAATACAGAATTAAATAAACTGGCACCGGATCACATGGTTTTATTGAACAATCAGCAAGACATAGATATAGCCAGTGCCCTGGTCAACAAAAGTACGAATACGACCTACTGGAAATGGTGTCTCATTCTGGCGTTGCTATTTCTATTGATCGAACAACTACTTTTACGGTACTTTAAGACTTGATACAATCAATACAATTAAATGAAAATGTCAGCATCCCATGCCTCTATTCTCATTAAACATGTCACGATTGTCGATCCGGAATCGACACATCATCAGTTGACACAGGATATATTGATCGAAGACGGCATAGTAAGTCAAATCGGAAAAAATTTAAATGAGAAACCGGAAGTGAGGGTTGTCAAAGCTGAAGATGCCTACCTATGTCCAGGATGGTGTGATATAGGCTCGCATTGTGGAGAACCAGGAGATGAAGTACATGAGACGCTCGACACGTTGTGCAGGGCAGCCAATGTTGGAGGATATACACATATTGGTCTATTCTCAAATGACACAAGACCATTTGATAACCGTCACATTATCTCTGATACAAAAGCGCGGGCTGTTCATGGTGTTGAAGTTATTCCAATAGGAGCGGTTACGAAGTCCCTTGAAGGTTTGGAGTTAGCCGAGATGCTTGATTTGGCTACTGTCTCTCCTGCTGTTTTCACCGATGGATTTCATAGAAAATATGATAATTCCATGTTGACCAAGGCCCTCGAATATTCGCTACAGTGTAAAGGCACAGTGCTTACTATTCCGGGAGCAAAACGCAAGATGAAAAAAGGATTGGTTAATGAATCGAAAGTGAGTGCACAAATGGGTATCCCGGGTATCCCGGGGTTTGAAGAAGTGGTGACACTTTCAGCGGAATTATCTCTCGTGAGCTATACAGGAAGTCCTGTGTTCGTTCACCTTTTAAGCCATCGCGATGCGCTTGAACAAATCAAATTTCGTAAAGATCAGGGACTGACCGTTTCAGCTTCTGTATCAGCAATGCATCTGTTAAATACAGAAGATGACGTCCTCAATTTTGATGAAAATTTCAAGATACTTCCTCCGCTGAGAAGTGATGCAGACAGGTCAGCGTTGCGCAGTGGATTGCGAGCAGGTATTATAGACACGGTGGTATCAAATCATCGACCTGTCAGTTCCGAGCAAAAAGAAAAAGAATTTGGAGAAAGTCCCTTTGGGGCAATAGGATTAGAAACTACATTTCTAGCCCTGGTTTCTGCACTAGAAGACATTACACCTTTAGAAGTCCACACATGGTTGTCAAAAAATCCACGAAAGCTACTTGGCATCATATCTCAACCTATTGAAGAAGGCGTGAAGGCTGATTTTACGATTTTCTCTCTGTCAGGAGAAACAGTCTATGAAGCCAATAATTCCATGTCTTTATCCAGTAATTCCCCATATCAACACCAACGCTTCAAAGGTCGAGTAATCGGGACAGTATCAAAAAATCATTTATATTTAACAAGCTAAAATAAAATACTTTATCATGACAGATCAATTTTCTCAAAGCGAGACGCCATTTCTAAATACCGCCGTAAAAAACGGACTCATCATTGGAGTTATCTTAATTGTCATCAGCCTGGTCCACCAATTAGCCGGCTTGTCCTCCAATATTTTCATCTCGATGATAGTTGGTCTCCTTAGTATGGTACTTTATGCCGTTGCAGCTTATCGCGCGATAAAAGAACATCGCGATGTGGATCTCGGTGGAAATATTACACTGGGTCGTGGGTTTCTGACGGGATGGGTCGCTGCACTAGTCGCCGGTGTCGTCACCTCTATCTTTTCTCTTGTATATATCAATTTTATCGATCCTTCCAGTGCACAAGAAGCAATGGACGCAGCGCGAGAATTGATGGAAAAATTCGGTGCTCCGGAGGAAGAGATTGAAAAAGCAATGAAAGATGCCGAGAATCGCTTATCCAATCCTCTGACTCTTTTTATGCAAGGTTTTGGTACAGCTGCGGTGATCGGTGCAATCGCTTCCATTATAGTTGCCGCCATGCTAAAACGTGATGAGCCGAGGGTATAATCTATGTCAATTAAATATGGGCTTCTGGCCGGATTTCTGATTGTCTTATTCTATCTGATAGCCTATTTTATCAGTATTGAACTATTTCTTTCTCAAGGACTCTACTGGATTACGTTGGCTGTCTATATTGGTGCCATGTACATGTTGGCCCTTGAAACCGTTAAGGAGCAACCACTGAATTTCAGAGAAATTGTCAGACCACTATTTGTCTGCTTCCTTCTCGCCAATGCAATATATTATCTGTTCTATTACATCATGATTACCTATGTTGACCCATCAATTTATGAGCTTCAGATATCCAAAATGGCATCTGGATTTAGCAAAATGAAAATGGAACAAAAAGACATGAGTTTTCAGCTATCTCATTACATTCTTTCATACTTTCAGGCCGCGATTGGTGGCTTCGTTGTCGCGTCAGCCATCGCCTATAGTAAAAAACAATCTTAACTTTGAGTGTGGATTTATCTATTGTAATACCTCTTTTCAACGAAGAAGAATCATTGCCAGAATTGGTCAAATGGATTCATAAGGTTATTCAGGAGCACAATTTAACAACTGAAGCTATACTGGTTGATGACGGAAGTACCGATTCTTCATGGCAAATTATAGAATCACTGGCAGCCGAATTCGATTTTGTACGAGGTATAAAGTTCCGCAGGAATTATGGAAAATCGGCAGCCTTGCATGTGGGTTTTGGTCAAACAAATGGTGACGTCGTTATTACGATGGATGCAGACTTGCAGGATAGTCCTGAAGAAATTCCTGAATTATATAGATTAATAAAAGAGGAGCATTATGATTTGATTTCAGGATGGAAAAAAGACAGGCATGACCCCCTTAGCAAGACCATTCCATCAAAATTATTTAATCGCGTCACGCAGAGTATAACCGGTATTAAACTGAATGATTTCAATTGTGGGTTAAAATCTTATAAAGGAGACTTGGTGAGATCGATTGAAATTTACGGTGAAATGCATCGATACATTCCGGCCATTGCAAAATGGTCAGGATTCTCAAATATTGGTGAAAAAGTCGTGCAGCATCAAGCACGGAAATACGGGGTTACTAAATTTGGACTCGAACGATTTATCAACGGCTTTCTCGATTTATTATCCATCACATTCGTAGGCAAATTTGCCAAACGACCTATGCATCTTTTTGGTTCATTAGGTACACTTTTTTTTCTCCTGGGATTTGCCATTTTGATTTATCTGACCGTAATGAAAATAATCTATACACAATACGGTATAGCTGATCGGCCTCTATTTTACTTTGGTATTTTACTCTTAATTGTGGGTTCTCAATTATTTCTCACCGGCTTCCTTGCTGAGTTGATCTCGCGCAATGCCCCCAAACGCAATGACTATCATATTGAAAAGACCATCTGACTGTAGAGCTTGATCTTAAAGATCGGTTGTTGGTTTTGTATCATATATCCAAATTCTATTGTCCAATTGAAGTAAAGCTACTCAGTAGCCCGCTCTAATCTGATTCTTTGAACACAAAGGATTTTCATTTCAGTTACCTCACATAGTTTTCATTTCAGACGTTTTAATTTTGAACAAATGAAGTCATACGCCTATCTTTCGTTCTTTTTAGTCACAACATATCAATTGACTTATGAAACACCTCTACGCCGTTATTTTAGCATCCTTTATTTTTTTGTCCCTCCATGCTCAAAATACAGTCGGACTTCTTAGTTATGACCCCATGACTTCTTATGATGGGTATAATTTGTTCTACGCACACAATCAACCCAATGTCTACCTGATCAACAATTGTGGTCAGATCGTTCATACATGGTCAGATTCAGCTCAATATCGCCCAGGAAATACGGCATACCTCCTTGACAATGGTGATCTTGTAAAAACGAAACGCCATTTTGATAATTCCGGTAATCGCATACAAGCAGGAGGTGGTGGTGATATGATAGAGGTCCGTGACTGGGATAATAATTTAAAATGGAGCTTCTCTTTAAATGATAGTTTACGTCGAGTTCATCATGACATAGCTGTTACGAATGAAGGAACCATCCTTATGATCGTGTGGGAATTAAAAACCCTGGAAGAAAGCCTTGCTGCCGGACGTGATACGTCCAGACTCAGCGATGGTGAATTGTGGCCAGATTATATTTTAGAGATGGATCCTGAGACTGATCAAGTCGTTTGGGAATGGCATGCATGGGATCATTTGATCCAGGATTTTGACTCTACAAAAGCGAACTACGGCGTGGTTGGTGATCATCCTGAGCTCATAGATGTTAATTACACAGTTACACGTCAACAAGCTGATTGGATGCATTGCAATTCACTTGATTATAATCCTTTTCTCGACATGATCATGATCAGCGTTCCCGGACTGGATGAAGTATGGATAGTTGATCATACAACAACAACTCAAGAAGCAGCCTCCCATTCCGGCGGATTAGGCCAGGTTGGTGGCGACTTGCTATATCGATGGGGCAACCCGGCAACTTATCAAGCCGGTGACACCAGCGATCAACAATTATTTTTTCAACACGATGCGCAATGGGTCGATGATTATTTACCTTTCTCTCACCCTGATTTTGGAAAGGTAGCTGTATTCAACAATCGCGCCGGTGTAGATTTTTCAACAGCCAATATATTTGCTCCGGTATTTGTGGACTACGGCCACATGTTTCAGATGGATAACGGAAGATGGCTTCCGGAAGAGTTTGACGAAACATACACGCATCCTATTCCAACAATGATGTATTCCACAGGATTATCAAGCATTCAACCTCTGCCTAACGGCAACACCCTGATTTGTGTTGGACGGTTTGGATACAGTTTTGAATTAACTCCTGATAATGACATTGTTTGGGAATATAAAACACCTTTGCAGTCTGGAAACCCAGTAGCCCAGGGCACCAACTTAACAATCAATAGCAATCCAACGTTTCGAATGAAACGCATACCCGTGGATAATCCCGTATTCGATGGTCGTGATCTAAGTTCTCAAGGATATCTTGAACTGAATCCAAATCTCAATTTCTGTGATAGTCTCACATCAACGATGGGGCCCGTTACAGATTATCATTTGAACGTATATCCGAACCCCGCCACTGACGAACTCACCATCGAATGGCATGGCCCGGAACTCGTCGAGATCTCAGTATACAATGCACTCGGTCAACCCATAACAAGTTATCAGACATATGGTGGGCGCATCTATGTAAATACCAGTGATTGGGTGCCCGGATTTCATTTTATCATGATAAATGGAGAAGCTACCAAGGTTGTATTGATACAATAAACAGAACCGCGCATATTTTAATTGATATCCAAGTCAATATGTCTGTCATGATAATCATTGTCTGAACAATATCCTTGTGTAGGTTTTGTTAATGTTATCAACGACTTGATTAACAATAAATATTTTGAATCATATTTTGAAACCTACCCTATTTTTGGATCGTGATGGTGTCATAAACATGTTTCGAAAGGATAAATATGTTCATTCCGTTTCCGACTTTGAATTCATCGAAGGTTCTTTTCAGGCTTTTTCAATATTTAAGAACCATTTTTCTCCTATCGTCGTTGTGACAAATCAAGCCGGTGTTGGATATGGCTATTTGCGAAGATCTGATCTGGACACCATTCATGAACATATGTTAGCTGAGATCAAAAAATATGGAGGTCATGTGAATCGGGTGTATTATTGCCCTGACAGAGTCTCTAAGGCTGCTCCATGCCGCAAACCGAATTCAGGCATGGCATTGCAAGCGCAACGAGATTTTCCACATATCAAATTCGATAACTCCTGGATGGTGGGAGACATGGATTCAGATATCACATTTGGCAATCAGCTGAATATGCGGACTGTACGTGTGGTAAACGAACACATAGATCAGGCCGTTAATTCCAATATTCAGGCAGATTATTACTTTAGTAACTTGCTAGAATTTGCAATGTGGTTTAACTTGAAGAACAAATCCAATTAATCAATATGCCTAAATTAAAATATATCTCGTCAGGAGCTCCATGGGAATCAGTCTTTGGGTACTCTAGAGCAGTTCGATATGGTAATGTAATCGAATTTTCAGGAACCGTATCACAGGACGCCGTAATGGGAGATGAATACAATCAAACATTATCGATTTTGCATACAATTGAAAAATTTCTGCTCGAAGAAGGTGGTCAGAAATCCGACATAATCCGCACGCGCGTCTATTGTTTGCACATTGATCGCTGGCAAGAAATTGCTCGGGCACACTCAGAATTTTTTGAAGATCATCGCCCGGCTACATCGTTGATTGAGATTTCCGGATTAATCGATCTTAAATATTTAGTTGAAATTGAAGCGACTGCAGTCATCTCTTAATGTAGCTAATCCAATTTTACACTCTTTATCTCTATCCCAT
The DNA here is from genome assembly GCA_965249735.1 of Saprospiraceae bacterium. Taxonomy (GTDB): domain Bacteria; phylum Bacteroidota; class Bacteroidia; order Chitinophagales; family Saprospiraceae; genus JANQSS01. The sequence goes on from CBDFMS010000026.1 coordinate 321,602, forward strand.
CGCTATAGCATACAAAATAAAAGAAATTCATCTCACCTGGCAAGGTGAAGGATTCCATACCGGAAGACGAGCGGTATTTGTACGGTTTACCGGTTGCAATTTATGGAGTGGTCGAGAAAAAGACAGAGATAAAGCAATTTGCAGCTTTTGCGATACTGATTTCATAGGAACGAACGGGCATTTAGGAGGTAAATATTCTGCGGATCAAATTGGAGAAATCATCATAGATCTGTGGGATGAAAAAAATTCGCCATTCGCGGTATTTACCGGTGGTGAACCACTTTTACAACTCGATGATGAATTAGTCAATGCGTGCAAATCCAGAGAAATAATCATTGCCATCGAAACCAATGGTACGCTTGAGTCACCTTCGGGGATTGATTGGATATGCATGAGCCCAAAAGCACAAACCGAAATCGTGTTACAAGCCGGAAATGAATTAAAAATAGTTTTTCCTCAAGAAGGAATTAATCCAATTCATTTTGAACATTATAATTTTAATCATTTTTATTTGCAGCCAATGTTTGGACCATTGACAGATAAAAATACTGAAGCATGCAAATCATTTATTAAAGATCATCCAAAGTGGAAACTGAGCATCCAAACGCACAAGGTGCTTGGAATTCCTTAATTAGCCTAAAACACAAAAACATTAGTTGCATTCATACTGCTGCTCGACCAATGCATTTGAGGTCAACATGAAGGGATAAAAACAGAGCAGCTGAGCAAATTTTACTCTAATTGGCAATGACTTTTATGCTTTTATTCGGCGGCTATCCAATAACCGTTTGATACTGTATTTTCCACTTCCATGAACATAAACCATTAACAAACCGCCAACGATGGCAATGTTGCGCATAAAGAATATGGATTGGATTCGGCGAATCGAATCGTCATCATTCCAGAACGAATGAACAATGAAGGTCAAAGGCACCCAGTAAAGGAGGAGTAAGATGGCGGCAAATTTTGCCCGATATCCAATGACTAAAAAAATGGCGCCAACGATCAAAACGCAGACCGCTAATAAAAATAAAGTGTCCTGCTGCCAGGTAATGCCGTATTCCGTCATCTTTTCCTTGGTTAGTTTACCAAAGGCCACAGAATCATAGGCTTCATAAAGAAAAATGGTGGCGAGGCATAAACGTGCGACAAAATCGACGATATCTTTCATATAAAATTGGCTAAGGGTCGGCGAAGATATAAGAATTTTAGGTTATTCAATTTCTGATACCGTTTGAGCGTAAATGGCTCGAACTACACGTTGACCATCCAATGCGGCACTCATAATTCCGCCTGCATAACCCGCGCCTTCACCGCAAGGGTAAAGACCATGAATCAAAACATGTTCCAGAGACCCCGAATTCCGTGGAATCTTTACTGGCGCACTCGTTCGACTTTCAACACCAACTGCCACGGCCTCCTCGTGTATATAGTTTTTCATTTTGCGATTAAATGTGTGCAACCCAGTTTTCATTCGCTCCACGATAAAGGGTGGCAGCAACTCATCTAAGCGGCAAGGAAAAAGCCCCGGGATATATGATGATTTGGGTAAGCTCTTACTTTCTCTTCCCGACAGAAAATCCTTGAGCCGCTGAGCCGGAGCTGTTTGAGAGCCATCTCCCTGATTAAACATGAGTCGTTCCAATTTCTTTTGAAAATCAAGGCAGACAAGTGGGTTGGCAGATGGATCAGTGCATAAATCTTCCGGGTGTATGGCCACAACAAAGCCTGAATTGGCAAAAGGACTATCCCTCCGACTTAGTGACATGCCATTTACAACGATTTCTCCCGGGGCCGTAGCAGCAGGCACAATTAATCCTCCAGGGCACATGCAAAATGAAAAAACGCCTCTTTGATCGACTTCACATGCCAGACGGTAATCTGCGGCAGGTAAATTGACATGACGATTGGTTTGGCCATATTGAATTTTGTCGATCACTGCCTGCGGGTGTTCTATCCTGACACCTAGGGCAAAAGGCTTGGCTTCGATTGTCCACCCTTTGTCTACAAACATTTGGTAAATTCCACGTGCTGAATGTCCGGTGGCCAGGATAACATGGTCTACGTTTACCTTCCTCTCCGCATTAATTGTAATGGCCTGTACCACGTCATCTTCTACAACGATGTCTGTAATTTGCCTGTTGAAGTGAATTTCACCACCATGATTTTCAATGGTTTGCCTAATATTGGAGATAACCTTAGGTAGCTTATTTGAACCAATATGCGGATGTGCATCGATTAAAATATCTTCTTTCGCCCCATGTGCAACTAAGACCTGTAGTATTCCCCTAACATCCCCTCTCTTCTTTGCACGCGTATATAACTTCCCATCTGAATATGTACCTGCGCCTCCTTCACCAAAACAATAGTTGGACCGTGGGTTTACTACGCTTTCCTGTTGTATAGCGCGTAAGTCTTTTCGCCGCGATTGAACATCTTTTCCTTGTTCCCACACAATTGGCTTCAATCCCAGAACCAAACATTCCAAGGCTGCAAAATACCCTGCTGGTCCTGCACCGATTATGTGTATACTCCTCTTATTCTCAACATGTTGATATGTCGGGCCTGCATCATCCTCCTTACCATTACCATTATCATACAACCTGTACCTTAAGCCATACTTTGGGTTTTTCCCACGTGCATCAATCCATCTTCGAATAAGTTTATAGGAAGTAAATTGAACTCGGGCAGCTCGTCGAATTTTTTTATCGATGATAACCAAATCATCCAATTCTTGAGGAAGGCATGATATCTCGATGATCATATAGTTGGCTTATTACCGATTTAATACCCATGAGGCGGGCTCAATATCAGATTGGATAATTGCCAAATTTTGTTGCAACTTAGCCTGCTCACATGCGCTGTAGACACCGACACGTGACAAGGCACGCGTGCTGTCAACATAGACCTGAAAGCCTTTGGACTCCAGCTTGGACATCATCTTGCGCATATTTGGACCTTGTCCAAAGGCACCTACAACAATCACACATGAACCTGATGTAATACTTGAATTTGAATTGACTTTATCGCTGTTATTCAGCACTTTATCATTTATTATTTCTGTCTGTTTTTCGTCCGTTTCAGAAATTTCCGAATCAGTATCTGCGATCTGATCCTCGTCTATGTCCTTTTCAAGCTCAACTTCCTCCTCAATAGAAGGATTAGTTTCTTCATTTTCTGATGTCTCAGGAATCCCTGAAATCTTTTCACCAATTTTATCGGGACTGCGGTTAAGCCGTTCCTGAGGAACCTCAGTTGTTATGCCATTCTCTGTTGCAGCATTCTGATTGTTGTGGTCTCGAATGAGATACCAAAACAATGGTACAGCCACTAATAATAGTAAGATCATCAGCGGGAGAATCAATCGGTGTCGCCGGGAATCCTTCTCATGAATGTCAAGCCCTTCTTCTATGAAAGGAGTTGATTGAAATGTATTATCAGCCTGAAACTCCTGAGTGGGTGGAACAGCAGCTACTATCGGTTTGGCGTGGGGCTCAACTTCGGGATCCCTGTCAATCTCCTCATCCAATGCGATATCTTCCTCTATTGGAGTCATTTCGACATCAACAACGTTCTCGTCCCAATCCGATTCCAATAGATCTTCCCTGAGTTCAGTGAAGTCTTCTTCACCCTTCATTTTATCGTCAACAATTAAATCACTTTCTATGGTGGACAAAGGCTGCTTCTCGGCCATTTCCTTCAGTCGTGGAACTGGTTCAAAAGAAATGGCTAAGTCCGAAACGGCCGATCGGCCCCAATATGCACTATCACTTTCAAAGACGAGTTGGTTATCTGACAGCGGTTGAATTCTTCCCAGGCCTTCCAAGGCAACCGATTCCTCTTGTGTGAGATGCTGACGCAACGAAGTGGTATAATTGACCATGACTTCAGCGATCAATGAATCGTCGAGTCCCAAACGCTTTGACAAATAAGCTATGTATTCGTTGGCATGGGTGTACTTTGCATCTTCAAAGATGACATCATAATAAGGTGGATAGACCTGAGAGGTGGTGTAGTCAATTGTTGATGTGTGTGCGTCCAGCCGAAATCGTCCTAATCCGGCAAGATCTACTTTGCCGTACTTGAGCAAATAAGCGGGTAAATGCTTAATAATTCTATGTCGAATACCTGGTATATCCACAATTCACTATTGTCTTACAATGTCCAATCTTACCGCAAACATCAGGCCAACTGTACCGTTTTTAATAGAAATGATGGGCCTCAGGTGATTTCCTTTTGATTTCTCCAGCTTCGATGGTCATCATCTTCATTGAAACGCTTTACTCCTTGAATATGGTTTGCTAATGGAGTCAAAATATTTTCTGAACCACTTTTATGATTTGAAACATTATTCATTTTTATTCTGGCCATGAGGTTTCGATGATCTCAGGTTCTGAATTGAAGTTAATATTGAATTTTTATTGAATCTTTGTTATCCTGTTATAGGCAAATAGAATCATATTTCTTTCGTATCAGCCAAGCACATGGTTAAATAATGTTTTCTCCGAAATCTATACGTCTTGCGTCCTATATCGTAATGGTTTATATCATCGTGGCCATTGGTTGGTGGGCTGTGCTTCTTTACAGCGCGCATGATGCTTTATACGATACGTACGAAGTTGTCAGAGAACATCAAATCCAAACCGATCTTCCTCATCTTGAGGAAATACGGGCCTTGGATTACGATTCATTATTGGAACTGCGAAAGCGGAAATCAATTATGGTCTTGTCCGAATCTATTTTTATAGGCCTGGGACTTCTAATTGGGCTTGTGGGTTATCAACAATGGATATAAAAATCTGGTTCGCGCTGAGAAAGTGAAACAAAACTTCCTTTTGTCTATTTCACATGAGCTTAAATCACCTATAGCATCTGCAAAGCTGGCATTTTGAGTCCTTATTGCGTTTAAAGAATCCTGACGATCAATCAAAAGAAATCATAAAGCAGGGCTTAAAAGAAACGAACAGGCTTCATGAGCTTGTAAAAAATGTGTTATTGGCGACTCGTCTGGAAACAGCGTATCTTCCTGATTTCCAGGCTTTTGATTTGAAGCAAAATGCGGAACAACTTATTTTATCTTTGCAAATCCAATACCCCGGCGCTAATATCAAGCTGGATGTTCATCCTCTTCCAATGCAAGAAATGATGGATAAGCAAGCTTTCGAGATCGTTCTAAAAAATCTCATGGAGAATGCAATAAAATACTCACCGGATGAGGAAGAAATTCGAGTACGCATTAGTCGAAGGAATTTTGAAATTGAATTGACAGTCGCTGATCAGGGTATTGGAATTCAAGAAGAAGAAAAATCCAAAGTTTTTAAGCGTTTCTATCGTGTCGGAGAGGAAGGAACCCGAAAGAGTAAAGGAACCGGATTAGGATTATATCTGGTTAAAGAGTTAGTCACCCGAAACGGTGGAAAAATTACGTTAAAAGATAACCAACCCCGAGGTACTATCATTCATATTACCTGGCCTATTGATCATGAAATACAAAGTCCATGAGAATATTACTTGTAGAAGATGAATTGAGTTTTCAGACACTTCTTAAAATTAACCTGGAAGCTGAAGGGTATGATGTCACGATCGCGGGTACAGGTAAAGAAGCCATTTCATTTTTTGAAAGTCAATCTTTTCAGCTCGTTATTCTAGACATCATGTTGCCCGAAATGGATGGACTCGAAGTATGTCAACGTATTCGCCTTCATGATCAGAAAACCCCTATACTTTTCCTAACAGCAAAAGACTCAGCAAAAGATCGAATAACTGGTCTTAAAATTGGAGGTGACGATTACCTTTCCAAACCATTTGTACTTGAAGAATTGCTGTTGCGTGTAGGAATATTGCTACGTCGTTCTGCACCAGCCGAATCCAATCTGGCCCATTCGTTCACTTTTGGTGAGAATGAAATTAATTTTAATACCTATGAGGCTACCGGCATTCAAGGGAAGGTGCATTTGACCAAAATTGAAGCCAGACTGCTAAAGATGCTGATTGATCACAAAAATGAAGTAGTGAGTCGCAAGCAAATACTTCATACCGTATGGGGATACGAAGTCTATCCGTCTACCCGAACGATAGACAATTTCATCATGTCATTCCGAAAATATTTTGAAATTGACAGTCGAAATCCTCGTCATTTCTTATCGATCAGAGGTGTGGGTTATAAATTCGTAGAGTAGTTGGATTAAGCCTCCAGCACTTCTTTCATCTTTGCTCCTATGTGAGCCGGACTCTCAACGACATGAATGCCACATTCCCGCAGGATGGCCATTTTAGCTTCTGCAGTATCTTCCGCTCCACCAACTATAGCTCCGGCATGGCCCATGGTTCTCCCTTTAGGCGCAGTTTGGCCGGCGATAAAACCTACAACCGGTTTGGTGCCATGTGCTTTTATCCAATGTGCTGCATCAGCCTCCATGTTGCCGCCAATTTCACCGATCATTATTATGCCCTCAGTTTCCGGGTCATTCATGAATAATTCGACTGCATCACGTGTTGTTGTTCCTACGATTGGATCTCCACCGATTCCTATACAAGTTGTTTGTCCAAGACCAGCCTTGGTCACCTGATCGACGGCCTCATATGTCAATGTACCGGATCGAGATACTATCCCAACATTTCCTTTCCTATGTATGAAACCAGGCATGATGCCAACTTTAGCTTCATCGGGCGTGATAACGCCAGGGCAGTTTGGACCTACCAATCGGCAGTCATAATCTTTAAGAAAAGCATCTACCTTAACCATATCCTGAACCGGAATTCCTTCAGTAATGCAAATCACCACCTTAATACCGGCATCTGCCGCTTCCATAATCGCATCGGCAGCAAAACGCGGTGGCACAAAAATGATACTTGTGTCTGCGCCTACTTTTTGAACAGATTCACTAACTGTATTGAAAACAGGTTTTCCAAGATGGGTTTGTCCACCTTTTCCCGGTGTCACTCCCCCTACAACATTGGTTCCATATTCGATCATTTGACCGGCATGAAAAGTTCCTTCCTTACCGGTAAATCCTTGAACAATGATCTTAGAATCCTTACTCACGAGAACAGACATAGACAATCGTATTTTTTGATTAAGAACACCAAAGATAACATCCTCCGACTTTCATTATAAGCATGCAGCAAAAATTATATTATTCCCGGTGATTTGTGCCGTCCAGACGTTTAGCTTATCAAATATTAGCCCATAATTCAAGCTTTTGAACTACCTTCATCACCGGCTAATATTAATGCTTTTCATGTCAGACCTTATTCAACGAATATTTCATAATGGGATCAGCATTGTTTGTGTATTGATTCTATGTTCAGCAACCACCTGTTTGAATTCCCACTCAGAGAACTTGACCAAAGTCGGTCAATACAATCTTAGCATGCCCGAACCTTCAGGTCTGGCACTAGACCCCGATGGAGCTCATCTCTGGATTGTAAGTGATCGCAAGGGTCAAATTTATAAGGTTGATTTGATGGGAAACACAATCGCCAAAGTCGATATTAAAGCCCGTGACTATGAAGGCGTCGGTATTAATGCTGAAGGTAACCTACTCTATGTTTTAGACGAAACCAAAAATAGAATCACCTGTTATGACTTATCTGGCGATAAAACATGTGAATTGGATTTACCCATTAAATCATCCAATAAATCCGGAGCCGAAGGTCTGGATGTCGACTGGGAAACTGGAAATTTCATAGTGGTAAATGAGAAAAACCCACGTCTGATTATTGAAATGACACCGGAAGGAAAAGAAGTCAAACGATTGGATGTAACCCCGTTAAATGACTTGAGTGCCGTTTGTATTAATCCAAAAAATAAGGACATCTGGCTTTTAAGTGATGAAGATCAAAAATTACTGCACGTTGACAGAGAGAATAAAATCCTGGATGTCTACCTCATGGATATTATTCAAATGGAAGGACTTGGTATCGATTTCGAAAAGAAAAGAATTTATATCGTGTCGGATAGTGAGGAAGAACTACATATATTTAAGTATAACTAATGTTTTTCGGTGAATATATTCAAAGCCAATAAAATAGAATATGGTGTCACCATTTTCATTGGTGTCAGCCTTATACTCGGTATTTATTATGCGTTCGTTCTTGGTCAACAGCGATTCGAATTAGAATATGTGGTCGAGGATGGCGTGATTGAATATGGAACAGCCCTCTTTCTTTTGGCAATTGGGCTTTACAATCTCAGCAAATTCATTAAATATAGACAGTCACATAAACTCCTATGGTCAGTGGGCACATTATTGCTGGCCCTACTTTTTATTTTTGGAGCAGGTGAAGAGATTAGCTGGGGACAACGTTTATTCGGGTTCGAAACGCCTGACTCCTTAAAAGAAATCAACCGACAAGACGAAACCACACTCCACAACATACGGATTGGTGATTTCGATGTAAATAAATTAATTTTCAGTCAATTATTGACTGTTATTCTCATCCTGTACTTCGCATTATACCCGATTTTATATAGACGAGTATCATGGATACAAAAAACCAGCGATCTATTCGGAATACCGGTCCCACAATGGCGTCACATGATCATTTTTCTCATCGCTACAAGTGTGGCTCTAATCATTCCATCAGAAAAAAAATGGGAACTTCATGAATTTGCCTTTGCCGCCGTGTTTTTTATCATCTTTCTTTTTCCATTCAATAAAAAAAATATAAGTTAATAGGCATGAAGGATAATATCATTTTTATACTGACACTGACCTTAATAATGCTAGGTTGTCAATCAGATCACAAAGAACCAACTATGAATAAAAGCCAGATGTATAATAAACTAAATGAAAACATACCAAAAACCGAAAAGAAACCAAAATCACTGGTTATTCATGATGATGAACGCGTCGATGACTATTATTGGTTAAATCAAAGGGAAAACCAAGAAGTAATCGATTATTTAAAGGACGAAAATGCCTATATCGACAATGTCCTATCACATACCAAGAAATATCAGAAGTCGCTTTATGAAGAAATGGTAGCCAGAATAAAAAAAGATGACACATCGGTCCCATACAAACGAAATGGGTTCTATTACACTTCAACGTATGAAGCCGGCCAGGAATATCCCATATACAAACGAGGAAAGGAACCAACCGGGAATGAAGAAGTGCTACTTGATCAAAATGTGTTAGCGGATGGTTACAAATTTCATTCATTGGTAGGTTTACGGGTGAGCCCTGATAATTCGCTTTTGATCTATGGCGAAGACACACTTAGTCGCCGAATCTATACCCTGCATATTAAGAATCTAAGAATCGGTGAAAATTTAAAAGACATTATTCCAAATACGAGTGCAAATGCTACCTGGGCCAACGACAACAAAACATTGTTTTATACCGTAAAGGATGATGCACTTCGACCTTATAAAGTGTTTCGACATACATTAGGAACTGATGTTAAAGAAGATGTTCTGGTATTTCACGAAGATGATGAAACCTATAACACCTTTATTTATCGAACAAACTCTAACAAATATATAATCATTGGGTCCTACTCTACACTCTCTACCGAATATCAAATTCTCGACGCCGACAATCCGATGGGTTCTTTTAAGGTATTCCAACCGCGTATACGAGATCTGGAATATGAAATCGAGCATTTCAAAGATCAATTTTATGTTCGAACCAATCTAAATGCTAAGAATTTTCAAATTATGGCCACCCCAGTCAACGCAACAGCCAAAGAAAATTGGAAGCCGGTGGTTGCGCACAGACCAGAAGTATTTGTCGAAGATTTCGATGTCTTTAATGATTTTTTGGTACTCACTGAAAGACATAAAGGAATCTCTAAAGTCAGAGTGCTCACACATGGTGGTGAAGATCATTTCGTATCATTTCCCGAATCAGTATATTCTGCTTACACGGTTGATAATTATGATTTTAATACACCTATCGTACGCATCGGCTACTCTTCATTAACAACTCCCCGAACAATCTACGATTATGATACAAAGTCAAGGTCCCTCACCTTGTTAAAAAGACAAGAAGTCCTTGGAAAATTTGATCCGAATGATTATGAATCCATTCAGGTCCAGGCGCCTGCCAGAGATGATAAAAAGGTGCCTATTTCTCTTGTTTATAAAAAAGGGTTGAAAAAGGACGGTTCACATCCGCTTTATCTTGTGGGATACGGATCTTATGGAAGTAGTTATGATCCGAATTTTAGCTCTGTCCGACTGAGTTTGATCGATCGTGGTTTTGTTCTTGGTATTGCTCACATAAGAGGTGGTCAGGAACTTGGACGCGATTGGTATGAAGACGGAAAATTATTAAACAAAAAAAATACGTTTACGGATTTTATTGACTGTGCTGAATTTCTAATTGCTGAAAAATATGTTGATCCGAAACGTGTGTTTGCCAATGGTGGTAGTGCCGGTGGTCTTCTCATGGGTGCCATCACTAATATGAGGCCTGACCTTTGGGCAGGTATTGTTTCAGCCGTGCCTTTTGTGGATGTTGTGACGACTATGTTAGATGAATCCATTCCATTGACCACTGGAGAGTACGATGAATGGGGCAATCCAAATGAAGAGAAATACTATCATTATATCAAGTCCTATTCCCCCTATGACAATATAGAAAACAAAGATTATCCTCCCATTTTGGTTACAACGGGTCTCCACGACTCACAGGTACAATATTGGGAACCGGCAAAGTATGTAGCAAAATTAAGGGATAAGAAAACGAATAATAATCCACTCCTTTTTCATACCAATTTGGAGGCCGGTCATGGAGGTGCTTCGGGTCGATTTGCCAGATTAAAAGAATGGGCTTTGCAATATACTTTTGTATTGGACCTCGCAGGAGAAATGGAATCTGAAACGGATGAAGATTTTAAGGATTAATCCTCATTATTCAATTTTAAAAACAAGTTATTGCTACGGCTAACAAGCAATATATCTGACTGACGGATTGAGGTATATATTGAACTTAAATCTCCTCAAATAATCGGACTAGCTTCTGCTTTTCATTTTCCCAAGTGAACACTTCAGACGCACGTTTAGCTTCTTTTTTCAAGCTAGCAAATTGGCTTTCATTTTCACACATTTGCTTCACTTCATTCACAATCAAAGCAACTGAACAAGATTCAATCATGCGACCACATTTATAATCATTCAATATATGCTCATATTCTGGAAATCGCATATTAAGTGAAGGAACTCCTGCCTGCATATAATCAAAGAATTTATTCGCTAAAGAATAGTAGTAATTTTTACTTTCACCTTCCAAAAGGTTTAAACCGACTGCAGCCAGAGGCGTGATTGTTTTTAATTGCTCAGGTGTCTTGTATCCATAGAAACGAACCCGGTCTTTTAAGTTCCATTTTCCAGTCAGCGCTCTAAGTTCACTGCTTAAATCACCTTCACCGACTAACCACAATTCATATTTGTCCAGGGATTTCATAGCCTCCAGTGTTTGTTCAATTCCTCGTCCTTTATTTAAAGCTCCCTGATAAATAATGATTCGTTTGTTGGCATCATGCTCCAATTCAGGGAATTTCATTTTTAATGGAACATTTCGAATAGTGTGGAATTTCAAATTAAATTGTTCTGTAAATATTTCTGCTAAAGATTCATTCACAGTATATCGCTTGGTCGTTCGTGGAACACAATAGTTTTCAATTATTTTCCACGCCTTTTTGACCCGTGGTCTACCTATTAATTCCGGCACTTCAACAAACCATTCATGGGCATCGAATATAACAGGAATTCGTTTTATTCTGGAGGCGATTAGCACGCCAGAAATCGTGTCCAAATCAATTGACACGGCTATATCCATAGTATTCCAAAGTATGTACCAGAAAATTCTCACATTCAGTTCAAGATAGAACAATGGCCCCTTATTGAACAGGCAATGAAACCTCCGTGTTGATACGTTTTCGATATCAACTTCAATCGATGATTTACGTTTCCTTCCAACTAATGTAACGCGATGTCCCTGTTCGGCCAAGGCTGTGCAAATCCGTTGCATACGTTGATCATACGTCAGATCATTTGATACGAAGAAATCAACTTTTCGAATTCTATTCACGACTTCGTTTGCTTTGATTCATGAAGAGATATGTGATCATCCTGAACTTGAATCCATGATTCTTCTTCCATTCGTCGAAGAACATAATGTACTTGATCAATACGATTTGATGGAAACAATGAAACCATTTCTTTTATAGTAGAGTTATTTTCCAGATTCTTTAGAACGATGGTTTTAAATTTTATGTAGGTTGATTCATCAGGTTTATCCTTTTTTTCAATGCATCGATCACATTTGCCACAACGAGGAACATTATCTTCCCCAAAATATTCCAGGAGATTTTGCATACGGCATGAAGTTGTGTTGACAAAATTCATGACAGCATCCACACGTGCCTTCATCATTTTTTTTCGAAAATCAAATAACTTTTTATCGATATTAAAATTATCAGCGGTACTGCGTGGCAATAAAAAAGAAATTTTAGCTGAATCACTGGCGGCTTCAAAATCAAGAATGCCATCGGCATGCAATTGTTCCAAGAGCTGGGTTATTATTGACTCATTGCTTTTTAGCGCATTCGATAAAAAAGACTCACTGATCCTGGTATATTGACTATACAAGCCTTCATATGTTCTTAAGAGCGTTTTGATAAATGTAGCCGCACTCTTGTGCTTCAACTGATAATCATACATGAGCATTTTGTCAGCAACCATCATAACTTTTGAGGGCTGATAAAAACTGTCAGTCACCGATATCCAACCTGACTGTTCAAGAATCCTGAGAATATGAGCTACGGCCTGATATCCCAGGTGATAGGTTTCCACAAAGGATTGAAAATCGAAATCAAAGCTTTCGCCCTCACCACTTCCTGTGGCCAGGTGAAAAAATTGACCCAAACAGGCATAGACTCGTTTGATTTCATCGAGTTCCGGAAAAGCCAACTTGAATTTTGATTCCATCAATAAAACATCCGCTTCATTGTACAGGATCAAACAATATGCTTTTTGCCCATCACGTCCCGCTCGTCCAGCCTCCTGGTAATATTCCTCCAGGCTTGGTGGAATATCGACATGCACGACAATACGCACATCCGCTTTATCAACGCCCATACCAAAGGCATTTGTGGCACAGACAACCCGGATCTTGTTGCTCATCCAACTCTCCATTATGTTTTGTCTGTCCTTGTGCGATACACCAGCATGGTACCCGGCAGCCCGAATACCACGTTCATTAAGGATTTGAGCTAAGTCAGTCGTCTTTTTTCTGGACCGGACATATACAATTGCACTGCCTTCAACTCGATTTAATATATGTACAAGTTGATTTATTTTATCCTGTTCTCCCCGCACAACAAAATGCAAATTGTCTCGCACGAACGACTTGGTATAAATAAAAGGATTGCGCAATTGAAGTTGCTCCCCGATATCCTCTTTCACACGTTTTGTAGCGGTGGCAGTAAGGGCCATAACCGGAACATCAGGAAATTCTTCCCGCAATGCATATATTTCACGATATGCAGGACGAAAATCATGTCCCCATTGACTAATACAATGTGCTTCATCTATCGCAATCAGATTAATATCCATCTGTCTCAGCCGCTCCAGGGTAAGAGGATGCTTTAATCTCTCCGGCGCGACATAAAGCAACTTTGTTCCTCCATAGATGGCATTATCGAGAAGCCGATCAATTTCTATGAATGACATTCCTGAATGGAGATAATCGGCTTTCACTCCCCTATCACGCAGCTGCTGAACCTGATCTTGCATCAGAGCGATAAGTGGTGAGATGACAACGCATATACCGTCTTTTGCTAGTGCTGAGATCTGAAAACAAACGGATTTACCTCCACCTGTCGGGAAAAGGACGAAGACATCCCTACCCGTCAAAGCAGCTTCAATGGACTCCGATTGCCCGGGGCGAAATTCGTCATATCCCCAATGCTTCTTTAAAATTTGCTGTATTTCTTGATTTTGATCCATTTATATCGTCAATCCCTGTGAGTAAAAGTAAGAACTTGTCATTCAAGACATTCAAATTTCGGCCAGGAGTTGGGATGATTTTATCGGCCGTCAAATAAATCCATCTGTTTGTCGACTAATAGACCTTATACTTATTATAACATTATATTCAAGAAAGGCGTTTTCTATCTTTGACGCTCATTATTCTCAAACTGTAAAATTTAATTACATGCAAGCCAAAACTAATTTCATCCTTTTAATGACATTCTTGTTCACTTGGACAGCAATATCGTTAACAGCTCAGGGTGTGAGTGAACCACCAAAAGACTGGTTCCACCTTGATAACACCACTGACGGCTTTAAAGGAGTCAGCACAAAAAGACTATATGAAGAGTTCTTAAAAGAACGTAAATCCAAAACTGTAATCGTTGCAGTAATCGATTCAGGAGTAGATTGGGAACATGAAGATCTAGATGATGTCATGTGGGTAAATGAAGATGAAATTCCAAATAACGGTCTTGATGACGACAAAAATGGTTATGTAGATGATGTTCATGGTTGGAACTTCATCGGAGGGCCTTCGGGAAACATTGACGCCGACAACCTTGAAATCACGCGATTATATAGAAAATATCACATGATTTATGGCAGCATGGATTCGGATGCAGGCTTATCGAAAAAACAAAAGAAAGAATACGCCAGGTATGTTTCGCTCAAAGAAAAATACGATACGAATCGCGACCAGGCAAAAACAAGACTCCGTGAATTCAAATCACGCAGACAAAAAGATATGTCAGGAATTGACGCAGTGAAAGCTGCTTTAGGTAAGAAAGAACTTACCCTGAAAAACGTCGAGGCACTGAAGCCGGGTGCAAATGAAGCACTTAAGTCAGGGCAAGAAATGATAACTTATTTTTTAACAAATGATCCTGAGTCAACTCTGAAATCTGTGCGTCAGTCTGTCAAGGACAGATACAAGGGAGCAATCAAGTATTTTGGAGGTCAGTACGATCACTACTACAATGCAGATTTTGATCCTCGACATATCGTTGGTGACAACTATGGCAACCAGGTCGAACGTTACTACGGAAATAATGATTTTGAAGGTCCTGATGCTTCGCATGGTACACATGTAGCAGGTATCATCGGAGCTGAAAGAGGAAATGGAATCGGTATGGACGGCGTTGCAGACAACGTTCGAATCATGACGGTAAGAGCCGTACCTGATGGTGATGAGCGTGACAAAGATGTGGCGAATGCCATACGGTATGCTGTAGATAATGGAGCATCAGTTATAAATATGAGTTTTGGTAAAGGATTCAGTTGGAATAAAAGCGTAGTTGACGCGGCCGTCAAATATGCTAAAAAGAATGACGTGTTATTGGTTCATGCCGCTGGAAACGATGGCAAAAGCAACGATATCACCGATAATTTTCCAAATGACCAGTATGATAAAAGAGGTCTCTTTTCTCCAAAGAATGCTAAAAATTGGATCGAGGTAGGTGCATTGAATTACGATCAAGGAGAAAATTCTGCAGCCCCTTTTTCAAACTATGGTAAAGAACAAGTTGACTTGTTCGCACCGGGTATGCAAATTTACAGCACGATTCCGAACAACGAATATGCAAGCTTTCAGGGAACGAGTATGGCTTCACCTGTAGTTGCCGGCGTTGCAGCGCTTGTAAGATCTTATTTTCCTGAATTGTCTGCCACTCAGGTAAAAGACATTTTGATGACGACGACAACACCCATTAATGATATGGTAAAAGTTCCAGGTACTGCCGATGAAAAAACGGCATTTTCTGATTTAAGTGTTTCAGGTGGTGTTGTTAATGCTTATGGCGCAGTTAAAAAGGCTGCACAAACGAAAGGAAAAAAGAAAAAGAGAGGTTCAGGTTCAACAGGAACAATGAGCAAATCATCCAAGCCGAATAAAAAAACAAGAGCATAATTCGCTTTTAAGAAGTAATAATAAAAAAGCCGCTACTGGATTCAGTAGCGGCTTTTTTATTTTCATTGTCCCGTCCTAAAATAAGTTGACATAAAAACGACTTATTAATGAAAGGATCAAAAGAGCCGAAGAAAAGGCGAACACAGAGAGATTACAATTTAGGCTTTAAACTGGCAGTTATTTCGCAAGTGGAAGAAGGCGAAATGACATACAAGCAAGCACAAAAGGCATATGGGATACAAGGCCGCAGCACTGTTTTGATGTGGTTACGGAAACATGGTACCTTGGATTGGACAAAACCAAGTATTCATTATATGTCAAGTCCAAAGCGGAAAGAAACGCCTGCACAAAAGATCAAACGTTTGGAGAAGGAGCTATCAGATGAGCGATTGAAAAATGCGATACTAAATAAGATGATAGACATCTCTGATCAGCAATATGGTACGTCACTTAGAAAAAAGTATTTACCCAAACAATCCAAATTATCCGAGAAGAGAAACAAGTAAGTTTATCAAGATGTTGTCGATTGTTTGGGATAAGTAGACAGGCCATATATCAAGCCTACAGTAGATCAGTTAAACGGTTGGAAAAGAATTTACAGATTAAGTCAATGGTACAATCCATAAGGATGGAAATGCCTAGGATTGGCACGCGAAAGTTATACTATTTGCTTAAGCCTCAAATGGAACGATTGGATATCAAGATGGGCAGAGATGCTTTGTTTGCCTATTTACGTTCAGAGAATATGCTAATAAAGCGTAAAAAGAATTACACAAAAACAACTGACTCCAAACACTGGTTAAGAAAGTATCCAAATCTAATGAAGGAAGAAGATGTAGAGAGAACAGAACAAGTATTTGTAAGTGATATAACCTACATCAAAAGCAGAGAAAGGACGCATTATCTTTCCCTGGTGACAGATGCATACAGTAGGAAGATAATGGGCTACAAGTTTAGTGATGATATGAGTGCTGAAAATGTGGTTCAAGCTCTGAAAATGGCTCTAAAACAACGCATAACTAACAATCCATTAGTCCATCATTCGGACAGAGGGCTACAGTATTGTTCTTCGATCTATCAAAACGAATTAAGATCCAGGTCAGTAACTCCATCAATGACAGAAGGATATGATTGTTACCAAAATGCTCTGGCCGAAAGAATCAATGGAATTCTTAAACAAGAATTTCTTATACACAGATGTAACACTGGTAAAGAGTTAGACAAACTCATCAATGAATCCATTAACACATACAATGATAAAAGACCGCATTTGAGTTTAGGTATGAAAACACCTAATTTCGTTCATGAAAAAACCAGTGAGGAAAGCCCCACTGGTTCAATTTAATCTTATCCAAAAACTGTCAACCTATTTTAGGACGACTCACCTATAAATTCTGAAAGGAATTCATTTTTAATTTTCTGAAAGTTCAAGCGGAAGCATCTCGTGCTTTAACTCCCGAAAATCCACAGGAGTGACACCAGATACACCGGGTTCATCCATATAGACGCCATAAATAACATCGACAGCTGCCATGGTCAACTTGTTGTGTGTAATAATTACAAACTGACTATCACCAGAAAACGTCTTGATGATGTTATTGAACTTTTGAATATTCGAATCATCCAGTGGTGCATCCACTTCATCGAAGATGCAAAATGGCGCTGGTTTTAATAAATACAATGCGAACAGCAAGGCGGTTGCTGTCAAGGTTTTCTCACCTCCTGATAATTGGCTAAGTGATAGAGGCCGTTTACCTTTTGGTTTAGCTGTCACCTCAATTGGTGATTCCAATGGATTCTCTGGTGTCAACAATATCAAATCACATGTGTCCTCCGCGCTGAATAATGATCTAAAAATATTTTTAAAATGCTCTTTAATTTCTTCAAATGCTTCCATGAATTGGATTGTCGCCTGCTTCTCCAATTCTTTAATTGTATCGAGTAAACTTTGCTGTGCGTCTTCAATGTCTTTTTTCTGGCTGGCAATCCCCTCGTACCGTTCGCGCATTTCCTCAAATGCTTCAACAGCCAGTGGATTCACTTCTCCAAATCCATATAATTTCATTCGCATCTTCTCTACTTTCTCAGTCAACTCCTCACTCTGAATATCCTCAGGAATGTCAATTTCCAGCAATTCGGTTGTACTGATATTAAATTCAACCTTGACTCGCTGAGAAACATCATTCAATTTTATTTTTATTTCATTGTACTCATCTTTGAGCGATGTAATTAAAAATTGAATATCACTGTTCTTTCGATTTGTCTCGGTCAAAAGCTTTTCAGCTTCCAATAATTCGTTTTTTGCTGAAAAATATGTCTGTTCAGATGATGATAATTTCTCGTGCGTATCATCTTTATGCCGAAACTTATTTTTGAGGTGATCATTCAGTCCCTCGAATTTCTGTTTGTCTTCGATCAATTTTTTGGACAATGAAGAGTCCTTCTCTTTGATTGTTTCAATTTCCTGAGTCAATTCCTCAATTCTACCTTCAATCATATCGCGTTCGGTAGCCAAATTATTCAACTGGCCTTCAGCTTGAGCAAATGCAATATTCTTATGTGAATAAAGATCATTGATCAAATTGAGCTCAGTTGTCAATCGCTCGATCACGGACGACTCACCAGAAAGTTCAGAAATTAAATTGTCATATTCGGATTTGAGTGACACGATATTTCCTGAGGCACACTTCTCTTCTATTTGTGACTGTTTCTTTTGCTCTTTTAATGAAACAATCCGTTTTTCATCATCAAGAATATTTTGTTGCAGTTCGACTACACGTAGATTTATATTTTTTTGCTCGCTTTCTAAGCCGGCCTGGACGCTTCGTCGTTCGTCCAAATCTCTCTGAATTTTGAACAAGTCAATATTTTCCAATTGAGATTGTAGCTCATTTTTTTTAGAGCTGACTTGTTCGATTTTGTTCTGTAATGCTGTTATTTCATTTGAAATTTTTTCCAAATTTTTCTTTCGACCTATTTTCATTCCATCAAACAAACCCGGTGATCCACCAGACAACATATTTGCAGATTGGATGCGATGTCCATCATGTGCAACCAACGTGATGTGGGCTGGGGCCGTCGTACTGCTGTCGAAAGGACTTATTCCATCGTGAATGTAGACATGACTCAAAAGTGATTCGATTAATCCGCGATACTCGTCTGTGGGATCAACCACAGACATCGCCGGGATAAATCCATGATTCTCCCATTTGGATTTCTTTGATGAGTTAAAGCCTTCAGCATCAAAAAATGCAGCCCTACCCTTTTGTGCGTCTTTTAATAATGTAATCGCTTCCACAGCCTCAGAACGACCCTTGACGACGTAATAATTTAGATAAGGCTCGAGTACAGCTTCGATTGCATTTTTATATTCTTCCTGACATATTATTATTTCCGAAAGAAGGGCCGACTTTCTTTTCCATGAATGCTCTTTGGCTAAAAACTTAATCGAATCCGGATATCCTTCCAAATTTTCAATCATATTTTTCAATAGATCAAATTCATTTTGACGGGCGTCCAAAGTTCGATTCAAGTCAATTGAATGTTCGGTTGTTTGCTCGATTTTTTCACTTAGAGCATTGAACGAACTTTGGTCAGCCTTAAATTGAAATTCCAATTTTCCGACCTCATCCGCAATTTCTTCATAATCCGTTTTATGGAGTTTACTGGTATTTTGTAGCTCATCCAATCGTGAAATTTTAAGGGCTAGTTCTTCCTTTGTATGCTCAATGACCTGCATGGTTGACTGCTGTCGATTCATTTCGACTGCCAGTGTCCGTTCCAGTGAGGTAATTTTTGAATTTAGATCATGTTGCTTTTGAAGTAATTCATTTTTAACTTCCTCTACATTTTTCATTTTAGAGGATAATTCTGCCCTTGCCTCGGCTGCATGTTTTACATCCTTTTCTTTTGATTCAAGATCCTGTTGGCCAACTTGAATGGATTGATCAATGCTCAATATTTTAGTTCTGAAGTCTTCAATGCGCTCTTTATTCGACTTGGCCAGGGACTTTTCCTTATTCAGATCTTGTTCGGTGTATCTTATTTCACTGGAAAGCAAACTAATTTGACTTTGAACATCAGCCAATTCATTTTCCACAGAACGTACCATTTTTTGAATCTCGGTCAGTGAATTTTCTGCTTTTTGAATCTCCATTTTTCGCCGTTCGATATCAGCGGTTTGGCTATTGATTTTCGCATATATTTCAGTCTGATTCGCTTGATTCGCTTGAATCTGGTCTTTTAGATGCGCATATCTTTCTTTAAACGAAGACAAGTTGTGAGCTGAAAGGAGTATTGATGATTCTCGATAATTATCTTTTAACCTCAAATATTTCCTTGCCCTCCTGGCTTGTTTCTCAAGCTGCTTCATATTGGCCTCGATCTCGTGCAAAAGATCCTGTACGCGTTCAAGATCATCGTTTGTGGCCTTGAGTTTCAACGTCGTCTCATGCTTTCGTTGCTTGAATCCATAAATACCGGATGCTTGTTCAAACATCCGCCGTCGGGCATTATTTTTATCTGAGAGTATGTCGTCAACCATGCCAAGCTCAATGATGGCATAGTTATTTGAGCCAATGCCCGTATTAGCGAGTAGATTTCTTATATCCTTTAGACGACAAGTAACATTGTTCAGACGATACTCACTTTGACCACTGCGATAGAGGTATCGCGCAATCGAAATTTCATTGTATTCGAGTGGTAGCAGTCCTTTATCATTATCAAATGTAATCGTGACCTGAGCTAGTCCTGTTTTTTTCCGCTTCTTTGTCCCATTAAAAAGAACATCACTCATCTTCTCAAGTCGTAGATCTTTGCTGCGTTGCTCACCGAGTACCCAGCGAATGGCATCAACCACATTCGACTTGCCGGACCCATTTGGACCTACCACACCTGTGACATTTTCACTGAAGTGTATCGTTGTAGGCTTTGCAAAACTCTTGAACCCCCTTATTTCAATCTTCTTTAATCGCATAGGAGGCAAAAATATCTATTTTCTTTATATATGTCTTAGTTTAATTTGTTGATAATTACCAACCTGTCTTCCGGTGATCAATTCGCGGTACTTTTCACTAAGAATAATGCGGTGGCCGGATGTGAAATCGACTTGGATGCGGTACATAATCTTACCCAATTGACTCTTAAGATTGAAGAAACGAATCCTTGAAAAAAAGTTGATGAGCGGCGGTAAAAGAGATTGGTATGCAAAAGTTCACTTGAGGTATTGACTTCACATTGAATTGACGGTTAATAAAAAAAGGCCATTCATCCTGAGACAAATGGCCTTCCGTACATATTCTACCTCTTATTATTTAAAGTAGCTATCGCTAATTGTTTCACCTTCTTGTACTTTTTCAAGTCTGGATTTGAACTCATTTGATTTTTCAAAATCATCCTGGCGTGCAAAAATTTCTTTCAGCGCAATAAGCGTATTTATATCACTTGGATTCAATTTTTCTGCATTGATGAAATTTGGCAAGGCTGTCTTGAACAATCCCTTTGTTTCAGCTTCCAGCTCAGTATATCTTTGCTGATCTTTCTTTCGAAAGACCTACACTCCTGCATTTCTTTAGTTTTTGCTGCCGCCTGATTGAAATATAAAGAGCCGATACTATAATGGGCATCAAAAGAGCTTTCATCCAACTCCAGTGTTTGCCCATAATATGAAAGTGCACTGTCGAAGTATTTTTTTCTGATTTCCTCATTGCCTTCTTTCGCTGCCGCATCACTCAAATTCATATAAACATTTCCCAATGCTGAATAGACTGATGGGTTATTTGGATCTTTTTCGATCGCCCATTTTTTTAGCTTTTCTTCCAGTACATCAAATTGTTCTTTCTTGATGTAATAGTTGATTTCTGCAAACAGCAATTCTGTATTTCCCGGATCCAATTCCTGGCCTTTCTTTAGGATTTCCATAGCAGCCGCCTCATCTTTTTCCACGACAAGTGAATACAATGTGCTATATACAGCAGGTTCTTTTGACCCGGCATCATAAAGCTCCGTCAGGATTTTTTCACCCGTTTCCGTTTTTTCATCTCGCAAAGCACAAACGGCTGTCACATACTTGTGATTTTCCAGATCGGCATCAGACTCAAAAACCGATTTTTCGCCATTTTCTTTTAGTAAGTCATTTGCTATCATGACAGCAGCAAGCGGCTCATACGCATTCGCAAGTTCTTGAATGCCGATAAATTGGTTTCCGATAACACTTAAGTAAGGAGCCAGCTCACCAAGGACAGCAAGTGCTTCTTTCTTTTCATATTTCTTTTCAGCCAGGCCAAGAGCCGCTTCCAGAGCGTCCAATGCCTCACTGCCGGCCTCTACACTGGAAGGAACAGTTTCAGGCTTCAATAAGACCATTTTATAGTCATTTGCAATCAATTCTGTATTGATTTTTGCTTTTGTCATATTGGCTTTAAAGTCTGTGCTGAGATCAGCACTTGCAAAAGCTTTGTCAATTGCCTTTTTAGCCTCAGCTAATTTTTCAACATTTCCATTCTGGTCCAGATTGTATGCGGATAGTGCTTTCCCAGCTGTTTTGAGTAAGACCTTCACTTCCTGAGCCTGTAGTGAAAAGCTGCCGAAAAAGAAGGTTAGAAGGATTAAAATCTTGAATTTCATCTGTAGTAGATTTTTATTTTTAAATTATGTACATGTCTAAGACGATTGACTCTTAGCTCTATTCTAAAGAATTCGTTAAATTATTAAAAGGTTCCGTTAAGCCCGGTAAAGGTAGTTTTTGTGTTGAAATTATCCAATGAAATGACGCAATTCAGCACCCTTATCTGCAGAACATGAATCATCGTATCTGATTAACGACGAATGTGAAATGAAGGATATTGAGACGCATGTTGTTTCTGATGCTTAGAACCGCGTCGCATAGGTTATCAACCAATGTTAGCGGCACCATATCCAGAATCTATGACATCAGATTCTATCTGACATACACATCGAACTCTACACGTCTGTTACGTGCCCTACCTGTATCGGTGTCATTCGTGTCGATTGGCCTGGCTTCACCCATTCCTGAATATGACATACGGGATACCGGCACACCTCGTGTACTCAGATACTCATAACATGATCTGGCACGACGTTCAGATAGATCCAAATTCCTGTTCGCATCACCTACATTATCAGTATGGCCACTAATACGCAAATGATACTCCGGATATCGCTTCATGATATCTCCTACTTTATTTAGTATCGAGAAGGACTCTGACCTCAATGTGGCTTTAGCAAAATCAAATTCCACAGCCTGAACAGCAAATTCCAATGTCTGACGGTCTTCCTTTTTTATTTCGGGACAACCGAGGTTAGAAATGGGGCCTGGGGTGGTAATACATCTGTCATCTTTATCAGAAACACCATCTCCATCTGTATCAGGACAGCCCTTTGTAATCCGTGGTCCTGCGGTGGTTATGCATTCATCCTCGTAATCGGCAACACCGTCCCCATCGGTATCCGGACAACCATCCAGATAAGCAGGGCCAAAACTATCAGGACAGCGATCGTCCTCATCAGCAATACCATCACCGTCACGATCACTTGGTGCTTTTACTTCTGGGCATCCCTTGTTAGCCAGTGTTCCGCGTTCATCCGGGCACTCATCGTCTGCATCCGCAATTCCATCTCCATCTCTGTCAGGTTTCCTTTCAGGGCATCCTTTATTGGCAATAGTCCCGGCCAAATTGGGACATTCATCTTCTTTGTCAGAAACTCCATCTTCATCCGTATCAGGACATCCATTCAGCGCTCGAAGTCCGGGTTGCTCCGGACAATCATCCCTGTCATCTTGAATACCATCTTCATCCGTATCAGGACAACCGAAAAAGGCCTCTAATCCTGGTACTTGTGGACATAGATCAACTTCGTCCGCTATTCCATCCCCATCAGCATCCTTCATCATTTTCTCAGGCATTTTTTCTTCTTCCACCACTACTTTTCCTAAGCGATGGACAAAACCGAGGCCTATGCTAAGATTATCCCGATCGTCTTCCAATCCAATACGGTAGCCAAATTCTCCATTAAGATCTGTTTTTGGTCCAACGGCTATTTGCGCGCCGAGAGCAAATGGAACAACCCCATGGGAACTACCACCGCTTTCGCTTACAAACCCTACTCCAGCGCTGATGTACGGGTTAATTTTCCGGCTTCTTCCTAAAATATGATGCTGAAGCTGTCCCTCTACACCGATGAACAAGCTCTTATAAACAGATTCAGGTAGGTCGATTTGGGCCAACCTCACTGGAATGGCCATACTCCATTTATCATTGAAATAGCCTGTGTATCCCAGTTCAAACCCGCCATTCCAATCCTGGAAATCAAATGCATCACCACCATTCAGTGATTGATAATCAACGAAAAGTTTCTTAACAATCAATCCTGACTCAAATTTATTTTGCGCCTCTATGGATGATACCGCGAACAAGGCAACAAGTACTGTAACAAATATGTATTGTTTCATAATCAAATTTTAGATGCTTCAGGCCTAGGTTACTGGCAAAGATAAAATTAAATATTAAACAAATATATCATTTGATCGACTGATTGTGCGATTCGACGTTCATGATGAAGTCTATGTAATCTATTGAAAATCAATCAGCGAATCAATATGTCAAAGGTCGATACGCTCAAGAAAGTGGTTACACTTAGACAATTTCCTCAAAAAAGCCTGTTTTATAATTCTTTTGGACATTGTCCCACTCAAAATATCTGCCATTCATTACAATATAAACGCCCGGTTCCAACGACTGAGAAAAAGCCAATGCACTACCGAGATTAAAGAATCCATCACTTGAGGTACCAAAAGCATATGGAATCATCGCGCCTGTAAGCACAATCGTTTTATCCTCGATATTTTCTTCGGCCAGGGCTCGGGCAGTATCCACCATGCGATCGGTTCCATGGGTAATGATGATATCCTTTGATTTACTTCGTTTACAATTGTGAATGATAATATCACGATCTGAATCGGTCATTTCGATACTGTCGGTCATCATCAGTGTTTTTATATCGACATCAAGTGCACACCTGCCACGCTCAAACATATCATGAAGATGGGTATCCTTAAAATATAATTGCCCGGTGATGAAATTATACTCTTTATCAAAAGTTCCGCCTGTAATGAAAACTTGAATCATGTGGGTAAATATACAGCGCATGAATAAAAACAATTCTATACCCGTTTTTACTTAATTGTCAAAACCGTCCGCGCGATTTCGCTGATATGGTAATTGGATAAAATCAAGTGACCCTGGTTTGACTCGGATATAAAAATTATACGTGCTACGTTCAGGCTGCCAACCAATCCCCATTGTCCAGCAATGCAAGTCCCTGGACAGTGAGAGATCGGGATATGATGTCCGTTTTTGTTTGAAGTTATAATCCAAATTTCCGACAGTTAATTGCCATTTGGGGCTCAAAGGAATTTCACCACGAATAGCAAGACTATGTACAGAAGGTTCAAAAAATATTGTATTATCCGAACGTTTCCTGCTGGTCATCGTAAACTGATACGTAAATCTTAATTTGTCAAATAATCCCAATAAAGTAAATTTATTTTTTGCTTTGTCTTTTTTGGAACCTTCATTCTTTTTCGCAGAAAATAATGATCTGAATTGTTTGATTGTCATCCCTGTATTCAAACTAAATCTGGCATTGTCAAACCTGAGAATATTACCAGAAACATCTTTTTCAAATGTATTGTATCTCCTGCCGTCCTCATTCAAGGCATATGGATCAAAAGCACCAGAAACTTTTAATGTAGCCAATCCTTTGAATAATCTCAAATTTCCTGAAAATGAAACAGGGCTCCAGTTTAACGAATCAGCTGCAAAATTATAGTTACCACCAAAATTCAAATTATCGAGAATTTTTGCTTTTTTTAATGTAGAGTCCTTTTTTGAAAACAATTTCGCTTCAAATAAATTGGTCACTGAGTAATTTAATGAAAAGCGTTCACCGCCACTTGGTGCACCTCCGTAGATTTCTTGTTCGAAGCGAGAGTACGATAACGTGTCTATTGATCCATCATTTCTTGTTGTAGTATATTCATCAAAGTAGCCCAATTCCTCTCGCGTGTAATCAGGAGAGTAACTTAGGGATATACTAGGTTTAGCGGTATGACGTAATCCCCGCAACCAACCTTTCTTAAACCGCATCGTACCGTAGAACTTAGTGAATAGTGAAATACCAGCGTCATATTGATGGATGGCATTAAAATTGGAATTTCGATTGACTATATTTTCTCCATATGAAATTGTGTCCCGATTAATAATAAAATCAGTGGGATCATCCGGATTGAAAATGGTATCCACATCAATCGACAGATCCTCTTCAAAAAACCGATCCGTTTCTTTCGTGTACCACGTTTCCTTGAAATTGACAAACGGAGATAATTGGAAAAACTTCAATACATTAAAATTCACGTTGGACGATAAATTATGTTGTACACCAAATTTTCCATCCTGAAATGTTTGTGATTCAAAAAATGAAGAATCTACCCCCGACAAATCATAACGCAAAGATGAATTATAACTCAGTGATACTTTTTCGTACCATTTCTCTTTGCCGGTGCGTTTCTTCCGTTTAAATGGATTCAATTGTCTCATGCGTAAATCCAATCTGGGCAACGACATCTGCATTTGTCTCGTTGATGTATTTTGCCGATGACTCAACCCTAATGTTGCTGTAAAAGGTGTTCCAGGAAATTGTTGTGTTAGTGAAAAATTCGAACTCAACGTATTATTTAACACATTTCGGGCATCATTATAATTCAGATTATCATATTGATTTGTCTCAATATTAATTGATCCTCCAATATTGCGATATGGATGCGACTTGGGATCTTGATTATGTCTAAGACGGATAAAGAAGGACTTGTCCCGAGTGTCGACCAATTCACTGCCTGTTTCAGTCGTAGCGACAGCCTCCATTTTATAAGACGAGAAGCCAATATTAAGGTTGCCTGTATATTTATAACGCTTCTTATAACGCAATTCTCCCTTCACGCCATAACTACCTCTAAAATAAAAATCCGTTAGGACAGTCAAATCAAAATAGTCACTGATAGGGATAAAATAACCAACATCTTCCAATCCAAAACCCCATCGATTTGAATATTCATAATTATTTGGAAACATTAGTCCCCCACGCTTTCCTTGTTTTAGTGGAAAAAATCCAAAGGGTAGGTATAGCGGAGTAGGAACACCACCAATTTCGAGGTTAGAAGGGCCGACTACGGCCACCTTGTTAGGAACAATTTTTTGTTTTTTGCTTCTGATTCCAAAATGCGGTACATCATGATCACACGTGGTGAAAATGGCATCTGAGCTGTAAATCGTATGATGTTCACGATTGTCTTCTCCACCCTGGCCATAAAATTTGGTTACGGTTCCAAGGATGTTGATGTCGTTCTCGACTGTTGTGACATCATACACCAGACCTTTGCGTGTTTTAAAATTGTATCGCATCCGAATCGCCTCAATTTCCTGGGTACCATCTTTAAATACAGGCGTACCTGCTAGATTGCCTACACTATCCGGCAGTCCTTCAGCCAGGGCAATATTTGTATTCAGGTCCAGCATGATATAGTCCGCCTTCAATTCGAGTGTACCATAATTGATATAGGCATCACCATACAGGTGCACCAAACGGGTTGTATTGTCCATGATGAGCGAGTCGCGGCTCCCATATCGAACCTCCTGGTCAATGCCCTCGCTTGAAAGTTTATATTTCAGAGGTAATGGGATTGAATCTGCACCAATGGCCAAAGAATCAATGATGGTGGGCAATACCGTGCTATCGGGTTCCTGTGCAAAGATCGTACAGGTTATTCCCAAAAAAAGACATATACCAAAGATTCTTAAAAACAACATTCAGGTGCGAAAATTAGTTAATATGTTCAAACTACAAGGACGCAATTTTAAACTAACCGCTGCGACTTCTCTTTCGAAACTCCAATACCAACATAAACTGGTGGATTGTAGTCAGCGCAAGGAAGGTACAAACGGATTAACAAGACTTTAACGATAATGCGGCTATATTTGCGCCACTGAACGAAAGATTACGAGATTAATGAGACGAGAAGTTAAAATTGGAATTCTGGCTCTGGTGGCCATTTTAGGAGCGGTATGGGGCTATGCTTTCTTAAAAGGACGTAACCTTCTGACCAATTCATATACCTTCTACGCGAAATATGAGAATATTGATCAATTGCCGGTGAGTGCCCCGGTTCTGGCATCCGGAGTACAGATAGGTACTGTCAGCCGAACACAACTTGATCCAGCAGATTTAAAGACGGTTATCGTAGAAATGGATGTGGAAAAACGATTCAATGTTCCTTCAAATACCGTCGCCAGTCTCATTAGTACAGGGATAATGGGACAAAAGGCGATTGAATTAAAGATGCCGGGACCTTGTTCGGGACCTGACTGCGCAAAAAGTGGGGACTATTTAAAAGGTGAAGTGGTCGGATTGATGAAATCCATGTTGGGTGAAGATACCTTGGATGACGTCTTTAAAGGTGTGGGATCCTCAATTGGAAGCGCTTTCGACACGATTAATCAAAGACTGGTAGATCCAAATAATGACGGTCGAATTACGAGCATCCTTAACAACATCGATGAACTCTCAGCCGGCTTAATTCAAACTTCAAAAAATTTAAATAACCTCATTTACAGTACCAATAAAAATTTAAGTAGTCTATCAAATAATATGAATGCCGTGGTAGCCAATCTCGAAAAAAATAACGAGGCTATCGACGCCATTTTATCGAATGCCGCGGGAGTTACCGGTCAATTGAATGAATCAGATTTAAAAGGTGCCGTGAATGGTTTCCAAAAGACAATGACATCGGCTGATGACGCCCTTGTGTCGCTGAACACCACATTGAAAGAATTGGATCAGACTTTGGTTAATTTTAAACACATCAGTTCTGATATTAAATCAGGAAATGGAAGTCTAGGGAAATTAGTGACTGATAAAGAACTCTACGACAACCTAAATCGAATGTCCTATAATTTGGATTTATTTTTGCAAGACTTTCGTCTGAATCCAAAGCGCTACGTCAATGTCTCCGTTTTTGGTAAGAAACAGAAAAAATATGAAGTGCCTGAGGATGATCCCGCATTTGAAGATAATAATCAGAACGAATAATATTTTCAACTAGAATGATCATTCCGGTTTTTCTGCAACGATAGAAAAGACCATAGGTAATTTTCCTTGCATTCCTTTTATTTGATAGCCGCCTGAAGTTTTGATTACGTTCTCAAAACAATCGTAGGGTGACGTATCATATTCTTTAAAAGATTTGATGGTTAAGCCGGCATTGATGAGTCCATTCAAAGACTCTTCAATAGAATGATTCCATGACACAAAACGTGATTTAATATCCGCTGAAGTTTCTGCATACGTTCCGGACTCAATTTCAGAAATCTCCTCATTATTAAAATAGGAATATTGGACATGCGAAAAATCGTCACTCCATATCCAAACAACCGGATGAAATTCAGCAATTAGATGCATCCCGCCAGGTCTAACAAAATGAGCAACTAATTCTGCCCAGGGTTTTAAATCAGGATGCCAGCCAATAACACCATAAGAAGCAAACACAATATCAAACGTGTCATCCAAGTGCTGTTTAAGATCAAACACATTACAACATACAAACCTGGCGTTGAGACCCAACTCATCCGCTGTCTGGCGCGCTACATGAATGGCCTTTTCAGAAAAATCCACCCCACATACATCAGCACCCAATCGAGCGAAAGAAAGTGTATCCTATCCAAAATGACATTGAAGATGTAAGATTTTCTTTCCTGAAACATCTCCTATTAGATCCATAATGATCTTATCATTCGTGTTTTTTCCAGCTAAAAATCCTTCCTGGTCATAAAAGCGCGATTTGACATGAACATCCACTTTTTGGTTCCAGTGTTCTTTATTAATATTTAAATAATCCATGAAATGTTGGTTCAATACTATCTCCGAAAAATATAAAATAGACAGACGAAATTAACAAAATACCAGGTGGATTGTAATAATTTATTGTAATTTTAAACTCTACCGAGTCAATTTTGCTTTAAGATATAAAATTTGATATAAACCAGCAACACTCTCAATTCGCACAAAGAGGCTATAATCAACCCACTAATAACATTCCGAATTATTTTGCCACCTAAAACTTAGAGTACAATAAACTTATAAAAAATGTACGAGTGATAAAATTTGGTTTATAATTCGATTTTAATGAAAGGCGATATAGAAGCAAGCTTCTTCTTTGTCTTAAGCGGATTTATCCTATCCTACATACATCAGAACCTATAAAAATGCATATTGAATTATGTCCTACTAATACTATTGGACCAAACGTATAGGGATGACATTGTGAGAATTCGGATTGAATGGATCTACATCATGCAGATCAACACTAGCATCATGACCATCAATGTCATAGCGACAATTCACTTCACAGCATTCATGATTCGCATCGCTGACATCTTCTGGTTGCCCAGGCACCTCCATCATTACATGGATCTGCAGCATTGCGGGACATAACACAAAATTGAATGATCACGTCATCGGCATACTTTTCGTCCTCCTAATTTTATTCATTACACCAAAATCGCAATCTGGCATTACTTGTAAACGAATATAAATTATTGTCGGCTTCAAAATACCGTATTTATTTCTTAAATTTCATACTGTTACTCTTCTTTAGTAATTATAATAAGAAGACCAATCAATCGCACAATATCTTCGAAATAGATTTACGTACAGTTCAATTCATTGAATAAATATTATCGCCACTAAAATAATTTGCGTTCGCAAGTCAATTGATCGGCGACCCATTCGCGAAATAAAAATCTCTATACAAAAAAGAGGACCGCCACATAGTGGCTTATCCTCTTTTAAGTGTTTATTTATAGGATTTCTGACAGTATTTATTTGCCAATAATCAGTTTTCGAGTTGTAGTATTATGTCCGTCTCCCATGAGAATCAAATATATGCCAGGGTTCAAAATATTTTCGACATTCAAAGCAAAAGATTCTAAATTATCCAAATTGATGTTATTTTGATTCCATACGGTTACACCGATCAAATTAATAATTTGTATTTGCGCTTCGATTTCCTTATTGCCTACATAATTAATATATATATAATTGCTTGCAGGATTGGGATACACATTCCATTCGGTTTGTTCAAGGTTATTTGAATTGTTTTTAGCCAATCGAACGCCATCGGGGCAAGTCGTACAGGGGCCAACATAATCTCCATGTGCAATATGCGCAGGAACGCCATTGGCCGAAACACATATGGTATTTGAATTTGAATTATTACCGGGTGGTGTATGACAAATAAATATTTTGGGTCTATTTGGATTATTTGAACAATACCACGATGGATCCAGATCGATAGGGCCTGGATAATTTGCACAATCTGCCAATAAATCATTATTGGCATCCTTGCTATCATCTGCTCCAGGGCATTCGTCACATTCATCGCCCACTCCATCACAATCCGAGTCATATCCTGAATATAACACGACAACATTCGCATTGCAGGAATTGGAATTTCCGTGAATGTCATTTACGGTCAGGCTTACAATTTGTGAGCTACCATTTACAAAATAATCATAGGCATCAATGCAACCAAAGTCCATTCTATCTAAGGACATTGAAGCAATACCACAATTGTCGGTCGAACCATTATCTACCATTGCAGGTGTGATACTTGCATTTCCGTTGTTATCAAGATTAACAACGACATTTTGAGTAATGCACTCTGGTGGTTCTGTATCCTGAACCGTTATTTCAAAAGAACAGGATACAATTGCTCCAGAAAAGTCGGTTGCCTGATATGTCAAAATCTGTGTTCCGACATCAAAGAAACATCCGCTCCCACCACCTGAAACCAAGGTCGCAATACCATCAAATTCCACGACAAAGATCAGACTTTGTGATCCATCGAGATCACTCCATAATTCGAATCCAGAACCATTAATTTCGGTAAAATCCTCACCTGGAGGATCATTATCAGGTTCACCGGGAGCCCAATTATCATAGGTTATCAACTGGCCGGTATGCCAAACAAACTTTCCTTCTACATCAGAATCATCAAAACCAATCCAAGCTTGTGCTGCATTTAAAGCGTTTGCAATGAATATATTTTCTGCAGCACTTTGAATAACAGCAAGATGGCCACCGACTGATGCTGCCGACATTTTGGCTGCTACAGCATTTGCCGGGTTAATCGAAATAAAATAAGTACTTCCTTCAAATTCTCCGGCATTTGTATAGCCAGAAATTGATTGTGGGGCCAACGCACCATTTATTGTGTAGGTCGCAGGCGAGTAATTTACAATGGCCCCGCACAAACCAAAATCATTAGGCACAATTGTGTCCATGGGGCAGTTGATTGTTGGCTGGCTACAAACATTGTAAAATATAAAAACAATTAGGACGAAAGTCCAGGGCATACGATGGTATGCCAATTTAGTCAATTTCATGATAAAAGGGTTTAGCTTAGACAATAATAAGTAGGGTCAGGAAAGGTCAGGGAAACCTTTCTGACAAGAGAAAAAAATATTTTCCTCAAAAATTAGGGAATTTTTAGTTGCATGGTAATGGGGTTATTGGGGTTATTAAATAGTACTTAAGAAAGTCAATTTTTTTATTCAATTCACATAATCCAAAACATGGACTTATAAATTAAATTTGAATATAATCTACATCAATGCAATTTTCCAAGGTTCATGTGTAGACATTACTTAGTCAAAGCTAGAAAAAGAATTTCACAATTGGATTGAAAATGATTCTATTATTCCAATAAAATGAAAATTTCTTTCTGGACATATGCGATTATGGAGCATTGCAATAAAAATTTTGTGCTGTGTATAATGCGATATTTGTGAGAATAGATTGTCGGATTGTTGCATTCCAATAAAAAAGGCCCGATGAACGAACACCGGGCCTTAGTACCTATTTCTTAAAGGTAGATTATTTATCCTCTACTTCTTCATATTCTACATCCGTAACATCCTCTGTTGTATCAGAACCGGTGGAATCTGCTCCGGCATCGGCGGCACTACCCTCTTCTGCACCATTGGCGCCTGCTTCTTGTTGTGCCTGATAAATGTCCTGACTTGCAGCTTGCCATGCAGTATTTAGTGCATTCATTGCGGTATCAATATTCTCCAAATTACCAGCTTTATGTGCTTCTTTCAGTTCATTTAACGAAGCTTCGATTGCAGACTTCTTATCGTCCGGAATCTTTTCACCGTAGTCAGCCAGTTGTTTTTCCGTTTGGAAGATCAATGAGTCTGCAGCATTAATTTTATCTGCTTGCTCTCTTGCTTTTTTATCGGTATCGGCATTCGCTTCAGCTTCAGCTTTCATGCGACTGATTTCTTCTTTTGACAAGCCGGTAGAAGATTCGATACGAATCGATTGTTCTTTACCCGTTCCCTTGTCTTTGGCAGATACATTCAATATTCCATTCGCATCCATATCAAATGCTACCTCGATTTGTGGCAATCCTCGTGGTGCTGGTGGTATATCACTTAGAATAAATCTGCCTACGGTTCGATTATCTTGAGCCATCGGTCGCTCACCTTGCAGAATATGAATCTCAACACTTGGTTGATTGTCCGCAGCTGTTGAATAGACTTTTGCTTTTTTAGTTGGGATTGTAGAATTCGCATCGATGACAACATCGTAGACACCTCCCATAGTCTCAATACCCATGGACAATGGTGTTACATCCAACAAAAGAACATCCTGTACATCTCCACTCAGTACGCCACCTTGGATAGCAGCTCCTATAGCAACAACTTCATCAGGGTTCACGCTTTTATTTGGCTTCTTGCCAAAAAATTGCTCCACAGCCTCTTGAATTCTTGGGATCCGTGTGGAACCTCCAACTAAAATGATCTCATCAATCTCTGATTTAGCCAAACCAGCATCTTTCAATGCATCTTCACAAGGTTTCATTGTTCTGGAAACCAAATCGTCAGCCAATTGCTCGAATTTAGCCCGAGACAATTTGACAACCAGGTGTTTTGGAACACCATCTACAGCAGTCACATATGGGAGGTTAATTTCAGTTTCAGTAGATGAACTCAATTCAATTTTTGCCTTCTCAGCCGCATCTTTCAGACGTTGCAAGGCCATTGGATCCTTTCTGAGGTCCATGCCTTCTTGGGACTTAAATGTTTCGGCCAGAAAATCCATGATCGCACGATCGAAATCATCACCTCCAAGGTGTGTATCACCATTGGTTGATTTAACTTCAAATACGCCATCCCCTAAATCAAGAATCGAAATATCGAAAGTTCCACCGCCTAAGTCAAAAACGGCAATTGTTGTATCGAGATTCTTTTTATCCAAGCCATAGGCTAAAGCGGCGGCTGTCGGCTCATTAATGATACGCTTAACCTTAAGGCCTGCTATTTCACCTGCTTCTTTCGTTGCATGACGTTGTGAATCATTGAAGTATGCCGGCACAGTAACCACTGCGTCAGTGACTTCACTTCCCAGAAAGTCTTCCGCCACTTTTTTCATTTTCTGGAGGATCATGGCAGATATCTCTTGAGTCGTGTATTCACGATCAGAAATCTTCACTTTAATTGTGTCGTTTGGTCCTGAAACCACTTTATAAGGCATAGATTCAGCCTCTTTTTTTACTTCAGCATACCTACTTCCAATAAACCGCTTTATCGAAGCAATTGTATTTACCGGATTGGTAATCGCCTGCCGTTTTGCAGGATCACCGATTTTTCTCTCTCCATTGTCAATGAATGCCACAACCGATGGCGTCGTCCTTTTACCTTCGTCATTTGGGATTACAACTGGTTCGTTACCTTCCATGACAGCAACGCACGAGTTTGTTGTACCCAGATCAATTCCTATAATTTTGCCCATAATTTTATTGTATTTCTAGATTTTATAATTCAATTGGAATAGATCAATCAATATGCCACGAAGCATTTCTGACGAATTTACAGCCTTGTGCGATGCATGTTGTCTGCTTGACATCATCACACATGACATAATGTCTTAACTTTTGAAAAAATACCTCCCTTCGTATGTCGAAAGGCTAGAATTCTGTGAAAATGAGTAGCATTCTTATGGCGTGAATTGCAAATCTGCCGTCGTGCTTCCGTTGTATAGCGAATCCAGGGTCTTCGGAGTTAGACTTAGATCCTCTAACACCACTTTATTGGTAGAAGAAAAGAGCCCATATCCACCTTCTATATTCGTAAACGATGGCACTTCTTGTGCACTTGTAATCCCGGAATTGGCATTGATCACATCCAGATATTGTCCAATCTCAGCTCCAAATGTAGTAACGCGAATATCCAATTTCAGCAGTTGTCGGGTGATATTTGCTTCCGGATCAAATTGCGCATCTAAAAAATCAAAGAAAGATTGGCCTGCCAGATCAACATCCTGAGATGTATTCGTTCCTCCTTTGTCATTCAAGAGACTTGTTGCATCCCATCTTAGTTCAATGGTTTCCTTGTCTCCGCTCATGATGTCATTTTCCCGAATCACAAAATCAAAACTTATCGCATAGCTACTCGCATTATCAACACGTGACCATCGAATTGTTGTAAATTTTTTATTCTCAAATGCAATACGTGCCACACCCTGACTGATTGCAGGACTTCGAAATTTCGAATTATCCAGAACTTGAGTCGAAGAGGTCGCAATGATATTTTCTCCTTTTTTTACCTCTAAATTATAGATGACTTCCGGTGACAGATCGATTTGATCAGAGGCAATTTTGTACAGATAGTTCGGATCTGTCAGAAAATCTCCTTCCTGGCGTACATAGCCTTCATCAACAGCATTTACACTGGCAAGACTGAATCGCTCGGATGTCGCTGCGTTAATTAGATCAACCGAGGCATCCATAAAATAGACCGAATTTTCATCCTTGGCCAGCGTCACTGCACCAACCAATGGGTCGGCAAAGCTCCGTTCAAGTCGAATATATTGTGCCGTATCAGAAGAAGACAAGAGCCCATAGACAACAGGGCTTTCTTCAATGTCGCCAAACAGATCAACATCGTTCTCACATGAACTTAATCCGAATGACAGGCCAAAAACAGTTAGGATAATAAAGAAGTGATTATGTAGTTTCATTCGATTCATTTCAAAAAATATCTATCAAGGCGTCAAATTTACATATCTATATGGTAGGGTACATCAAGTTTGTTCAAGGCACTCAAAAAAAAATTCATCCGAACCAAGGTTCAGTAGCAACGTCTAGGGTCTACTATTCTTCAACCAACTCTATTCCATCACGCCTTCGATCGCCTATAGCCTCAAAAGCCCGCCCATAAGCCCCTCTCCAGATAGCGTGAACGCCTCCAAAGAATAGAGATCGATCTGACCAATGATGCAGTGGTATGTGGGATATTTTATCAATATGATCAGAGGCTTCGATGTGTAACAGTTCACCATCAAAATGAAGTCTGGGCCATTCGATAGCTTCCCGTAGATGACAATCCGAAACAAAGATATGATGCATCACCTGTGCCAACATATAAGGAATACGCACTGCTCCACCCGTTCCCAACAATAAAGTCGGATTAAAGAATTGATCTGTGACGATTACCGGAGCCATCAAACTGCGCATGCGTGTGGCCGGCGTCCAACTATTGATGCCAGAAGGGAGCAATCCAGGTTCACCTAACATATTATTCATATGGATCCCGGTCCCCGGTATAAAATATCCACACCCTTCCCCTATGGTCATGGTTAGACTTACGGCATTGTCATCTTTGTCCACAACGTTAAAGTGTGATGTACTTCCCCTGCGATTATCACCAGGTGTAAGTTCTAAACCCAATGACTCAAATAATTCCTGAGGATTGTTTTGCATTTGATTCGCCAGCACCAAAATATCGGCGAGCCGATGGTAATATTCAATTGATCTAAAGTCAACATCCCAATGCTCCTTTGCCATCTGTTTTAGTGTGTACATGAGCAATGGGCCGCCCAAAGAAGGATGTGACATCGTATGAATAATTTGATCACCATATCGCCCAGCCAACGGTCTGACAATTTCAGCTTTAAATGACTCCAGGCTTTCCTGATCAATTACACCTCCATATTCTTTACAGTCCCGAACTAATTGTTGTCCCACTTCTCCGCGATAAAATAAATCCTCTCCCTCAATTCCAAGCGTCTCTAAAAAATCAACCATTTGTGGAACCTTTATCGTCGACCCCACTGATTTAATACAATTATGATCATCAAAATAAATCGATTTTCCAACGGTACTTCTTTCAAATATTTTTTTTAATAGATTTAAATCCAAATGTTGAAAATCATTGACCTTAATCCCATCCTTTGCCAGGTGAATACCATATTGGAACAACTCCTTTATTGGCATACTCCCAAATTGTCGATGCATTAAAAATATACCACGAATCGCACCCGGTACGGCCATAGCCCCCAGACCAGCATAATAGGTTTCTATTTCATCACCGAAATGAACCTGAACAGGTTCTATGTTGATCAATTTGAGATCAGGTTTGGTTAAAGGTGTCGTACTAAAAAAATCCAAAGCAACTGGTATTCGACCTTTCTGTGAACAGATAGCGAATCCTCCACCTCCTGCTGATGACATGGCAGGTTCTGTTATAAAAGATGCTACATAAGCAGATATGGCGGCGTCGAAGGCATTCCCACCGGCCTTTAAGACTTCAGCAGCAGCGTTTAATGTCTCGATATGACCTCCGGACAAGTAAAATCCCATATCATAAATTTAGAACAAGTTCAATAATTTATCGGAAATATTTCGAATTTTCATTTCGGCTAAAAAATCATTCCATACGGTGATATGCAAACCATCTGAACTCCATTCATATTTAAAGTTTAAATCATCGACAGAAAACTTTTTCTCATTCACTATTATGGACTCTCGATTGCTAATTAAATAATTGTTAATACCATTTTCCAATTCGTTCAACTTGTCACCAACGCTTCTATTGATATTCTCCTGGATTAATTTATCAATTTTTGTCTCAAATAGCGAAGCTCCCATGTCGAGCATCTTATTATCAAGTTCTAATCTCAAATGTCCAATATCGAATTTGTATTTTGATGAAGTATTTAATATAATCTCCACCGACACATGTCCTTTTACGTCATCACTAAGCTTCAGTTCCAACATAGCCTGATCTGCAGAAACAACTCGTAGATTTGCCTTGGCTATATTCGAATGACCAAAGTTTCCTAAAGGAATCGACAATGTCTCCATCATTGCGGTTATCGTCTCAAGTGGCATCCTGACTCTCAAAATAGATTTTCTATCCTGATCAGAAAGTTTGATTCGTTGCATTAAAATCAAAGCACGAGGCTGATCTAACTTATACAAGGTAAACTGTGCTGTCATACTGAAGTCAACAACTATGTATTGAGGCTGCAACTTGAGATTCCATTTAATTTTTTCAATTTTAAATTTTGGTCGAAATGGTGCTGCCGATTTATCCAATACAATGACTTGCGGCTTCGATAATTTCTCGTCACAAGTATTTCGAATGATTCGATTAATTATTTCTTCAATTTGGTGTTTTTTCCGAATAATTTCATTAAATATTTTATCCTTGATTAAATTAGGGACCCCAATATTTAGTTTCAGAAATTCGACATGATCATTTTTATTTGAAGAAATGTCGATGCGATGAATTTCAATGGCAGGATACCCTTGCTGATCCGTAATGCTCCAGCTCCAATTAAAATTGAGATCCATATTCATACGTAATGGTAACCATCCACGGGGCTTTTCGATCTCTACCAGAACATTAAAACTTTGATCAATAGATTGAGTCGTGATCTGATTTATCAGGATTCGAGCTTCTTGTATACGAACATTAAAACCGCTCACAACGGTTTTATAACCCTTTGCCTGGTCCAACCCAAACTCCATTAAACTCACAAAAGCCGGCTCCGATAATCGAAGCCGGCTTTTCAGTACTGAATAGTTTTTATTATCCATCAACCTTTAGGGTGAACTAAATTGAGTTCTTGAATCAAGTTCTGCGCCCCGGCGTATTTATCAATAATAAATAGAATATATCGGATGTCGACCATAATATTTCGGCAAATCGTGGCATCGTAATTCATATCACTCATGGTGCTCTCCCATGTCCTGTCAAAATTCAACCCAATAAGATTTCCATGTGCATCAATGGCAGGACTTCCGGAATTTCCACCCGTGGTATGATTGGTACCGATAAAACATATGGCCAATTTGCCATTTGAGGCGTAATTACCATAATCCTTCGATTCGTACAAATCAATCAATTTTTGAGGTAGATCAAATTCCCAATCTCCGGGTTTGTACTTCTCCATCACCCCTTCCATATACGTTACATGATGGTATGTCACGCCGTCACGAGGCTCATATCCTTTGACTTTGCCGTAGGTTACACGCAAGGTTCCATTTGCATCCGGATAGAATTTCTTATTAGGAAGCGCTTTCATCTGCGCATCCATATATCTGCGCATCAAATTTGATCTTTTACTTTCAAGGGTAGCCATTTTATCGGCTACCTTTTCCTGATAATTTGCTTCTATTTCGTCAACGAACTTTCTTACAGGATCTTTAGACAAAGCTTGTTTCAATTTATTGCCATCACTAAGGATATCCAACATCAAATCCGGATTTAAAGACGGTGATGACGAACGATATTTCTTATTGACTTTAGCACTAAATTCCTTTATTCTTTTCTTTGATTCCAATGACAAAAATTTCGATGGCATATATTTGATATAGTCTTTCATAAGCTGACTGAAAACCGCAATGTCAACATCTTCCTCAAAGTTTTTATATTGTTTCTCCAAATATGCTTTATACCTGGGTGCTGCATTCTGAAAAGCTTCTTCTCCATTATTTTCATAAATATTCAATAGTCGCTGAGCAATATTTCCAAGTTTAATCGATTCGATATTTCGATTAAAAATTTCGCTCTGTACGGTTTGTGCTACCAGGAATGGTGCCATCTTATCATATACCTCATTTAGATTAGGTAGTACGTCTCCATATTTCTTTCGCAATTTTCTCTTTCTGGAAATTCGTTCATTTAGATCATGTTCATACTCTTGTTTTTTGGCAAGAGCATTACTGCTTTTCAGTCCGTTACTTTCACCTATCCATTTTTTCCAATAATTTGTGAGAGATGCATATTTAGACGCATATTTAATATTGGTTGCTTCATCAGCTTTCATAGCAGCATCCATGACCTTCATGGCTGATTCTCTGATTCCGATCCGGGCCAGATTTATTTGATTAGCCGTAATATCCATCGCTTTCCCTGGA
Organism: Saprospiraceae bacterium; assembly: GCA_965249735.1. Lineage (GTDB taxonomy): Bacteria > Bacteroidota > Bacteroidia > Chitinophagales > Saprospiraceae > JANQSS01. Next base: position 361,832 of record CBDFMS010000026.1, read on the forward strand.
AGATATTCTTGAGTTCTCCCTGGAAACCCAAAGACTAAAGTGAAGTCACCTTCCTCTACACCATCAACAGAAATTGGCAAAGCGTATTTCGGTTTCATTGGAATATTGTTCTCGTTATAATCGGCTGGATCTCCATTTGGTGCCATGTAAATGCGGAACATTGAAAAGTCACCTGTATGCCGGGGCCATACCCAATTGTCAGTGTCGTGGCCATATTTTCCAATCGCTTCAGGAGGCGCGCCGACCAATCGTACATCGTTGTAGACTTTAGTGATGAATAGGATATACTGATTTCCTTTAAAAAAAGGCCGGATCATAACTTCCTCAAAAGGCATGGTTGGATAGTTCTCACGGATACCATTCAGATTTTTATCGATGAGTGATTGTCGTTCTTCAGGGCTCATTTTCCTTTTCAATCCTTTCAGCGCTTTCTCCGTCACATCCTCGATACGAACGATGAATCTCACATATAGCCCCGGGTTCGATAATTCCTGTGATTTGTCATTGGCCCAAAAGCCGTCTCGCATAAGATTATTGTCAACCGATGAATGTGATTGAATGGCTGAATATCCACAATGGTGATTTGTCAAAACAAGCCCCTGATCGCTAATAATTTCACCTGTGCAAAAGCCTCCAAAATGGACTATCGCATCCTTCATGCTTCCTTTATTCACATTGTAAATGTCCTCCACACTGATCTTCATACCCATGGCTTTCATATCATCGCCATTGAGGGCTGCAAGCAGATGAGGTAGCCACATACCTTCACCGGCACGCAATGACAGGCTGCAAAAAATCAGGCATACGAGAAGAAAAGATTGAATATATTTCATAATTGCTTTGAATTTGGTCTAAAATAGCTCCAAAAATAAGAAAATAACATAGTGAAAAGAAGACTTCAACACACTTCAATTACCGGATAATAGGAATGACTTCAACACCCACAACATGGCACCTTGAACGGTGTCATATCTCCCACAATTTGCGGGCTCAACATGAGGATGTGAGTTGTATTATTCTGGAACGATATCCATAGCTAAACGGATTCTACGTGGTTTTTGTAGTTGTCTTTCGCTGGATCAACCGCCCTTTGATGAATCGCTCAATAAACTCCTCTTTGTAGGTTTTGCCTAGTGGAATTTCTTCATCCCCTATCATGACACCATTATGATTGACTTCTTTTATATAGTCGGCGTTAATGATGTAAGATTTACTGATACGAACAAATGAAGGGTGTTCCAATTGGTTAAAGATCGTTTTGATATTCATAGCGGTCATATAGCGGTCAGTTTTAGTATAGACCATGACATAGTCCTTCATTCCTTTGATATATTGAATGTCATCCAATTTCAATCTGACAAATTTCCGATCGGCCTTGATATAGATGTAATCACCATCGTCTTCTGTACTAACATCAGTCTGTAGCGCGAGATACTTTTTCCTGGCTTTATTGACTGCCTGAATAAATCGCTGTAGGCGAATGGGTTTAACGAGATAATCCACTACATTCAATTCAAATCCTTCGACAGCAAATTCTGGATATGCCGTTGTCAAAATAACAAGCGGTGGGTCACTCAGTGATTTTATCAAATCCAGTCCGGTCATTTCTCCGGGCATTTGAATATCCAGGAACATGAGATCAACTTCATTTTCCATAAGATAGTTGTAAGCGCTGATGGCATCTCCAAACTGTCCTTTGAGTTGAAGAAAATCCATTTCCTGAACATTCAGTTCCATGCCTTCCCTTGCCAAGGGTTCGTCGTCGATAATAATACACTTCATTTGAATCTAGTTTTGAGTGAAAGGTTAATAGTATTTATAAATTAATTTTAAGTGAAACGCCAAATTGATCTTTTTTATTTTCTATTTTAAGTTCATGTAAATCGGGATATAATAGCTCGAGTCTCCTTTTGACATTTGCAAGTCCTATTCCTCCATTTAATTTCTTATTTGGTAGAATAGGTTTGCTGTTTTTTATAACAAAATCAAGGTTTCGTCCATCAACATCAAAATTAATATCAATAAAAGATGGATCATTTGAACTTATCCCATGTGTAACAGCATTTTCAACAAAGGGAATAAACAAGAATGGTGCGATTTTTATATGCTCAGGACTTCCATCTACATGAAAGGCCACTTCCGTATTATTTTTTCGAAGCTTATCCAGTTTAAGATAGTTCTTAAGATACTCTATTTCATCCGATAGGTTTACATTTTCTTTAGCACAATCATATAGTTGATAACGCATGAGATCCGATAATAGAAGTACAGATTCCGCGGCTTCATCAGGTCTCTTCCGCGTTTGAACATAGATATTATTCAATGAATTGAAGAGTAAATGTGGATTGATTTGAGTTTTCAAAAAATTCAATTCTGAGGCCAATTGATCCGTCTCCAATTTCCTAACTTTAATCTGACTGCGAACAAAACGACGCATGATATTGGCACCTATAGCAGCTCCAACTACAAAAGATGTAGATGCAAAGTCAGCAATGAGTTGGTTTACAACGGATTCATTTTGAAAAAAATGACAATCGACACAGGCCAACTCAAATCGAAGCAGAAAAAGTAATTCGATATTGATGATAATACTAATAACCGAAAATGCCACAAAAAAGAAAAGACGGTTGGTGAGTAGGTAAGCCGGTACCAGAACATACAAATTAAAATAGACCGTACACATGTCTATGAACAGGAAAAAAATAAGTGTGTAGGCATTAACTCCTGGAAGTTGAGTAAAATCGAAAACAGCTAACAACTCGTCAATATAAAGGAAAATCCAAAAGGCGAGGTGTAGCCAAATTCTATTTTTACTTTCGGCTATCCATGCTATGGATTTGATTCCTTGTGTACGCCAATCTGCCATTCTTATGTCGATCTATTCCGTTTGTATATCGGTGAAGATATCTCGTATTAAAGGTCTAAAGAATCAACGAGAAATCAGAAAATCAAGTATACAGGGGCTTACAAGTCATATAATCCGCTTTGAATCAAGTATAAATGACTGTCAAATGCGACTCACAAAACTTACATTTGGTATAGTTCGTTGGCATCGCGAAAAGATGTTTTCGCATTCTTTATGGGACAACCAAATTGGCAAGGTGAGAATATGCGAGCGAACTATTCCGTCCAATTAGATGCTGTACAACTTCGTTGTTGTACAGCATTTTTGTTACAAATACACTCAACAATTTGAGTACTCAATATGTGAAAGAGAAAGCAGCACCAATGGCTCCGGCTTCATTTTGAAATTTTGCCGGTTTGACTCTGATTCGAGTATTTAGTTCCTTTTTATAGAGATTAAAATTCTTGCTGATCCCACCGCCTAAAACAATAAGATTAGGTGACAATAGTCGATCGAAATGTTCTAAAGCTGTATTCAGTCTCTTGCCATAAGACTGCCAATCGAGGCTATTGGACTTCCGAGCAGCATTTGAACTATACTTTTCGACCATCTTGCCGTTCTTCATATAGGTTACACCCAATTCACAATTAGGAATCAATTGTCCATTGTAAAGTAAGCCACAGCCGATTCCAGTTCCAACGGTGATGATCATCACCAGACCTTTTACATTTTTTGCTACTCCAAATTTGCCTTCGCAAATGGCAGCAGCGTCAGCATCATTGATAACCTGAGTTGGCATTCTGAATCGGTCACTTAAAATTTCACCGACATCAACACCAATCCAGGATTTGTCGATGTTTGTGGCCGTATGACACACATTGTCTTTGATAATTGCCGGAAATCCAACACCCACGGGTCCTTTCCATCCTGAGCGACTAATCACTTCATAACCGGCTGCTGCAACATCTTCCGGATTCGAAGGCTGGGGCGTTCGAACTTTGATCCGCTCCGAATACATTCGACCTTTTTTTACGTCGACAATGCCCCCCTTAATTCCCGTACCTCCAATGTCAAGGCCAAAAACGAGATTCTTCATTATACCACCAAATTATTTTAATTGAAAGCTCAAATTTGGCAAAAATCTCATTAATCTTCTAGGATTTTCTTTTTGGCCAGCTCATATTCCTCATCTGTCAAGGCTCCGTTCGCATTTAAATCGGCTAATTGGGAAAGTTGCGTGACGATGTCTTTTCCGTCCACATCAACATCCGGATCATCAACGATTTTAATATCTTCGGATGGAACGGCGTCTTGTTCGGTTTTGATCTTTCGAGCCAGTTCTTTGCCTTTTTCGAATTTTTCATCATAGATTTTACGAAGTCCATCTACATCAAAGTCCAAGATTGTACCTCCTGTTTCAAAGTGCCGTTTGAATACCTCTCCAAGTGCATAAGTAGAGGCTCCGGAGAATATAGCCAAGGTTACACCGCCAATAATCTGTCCAAACCCAGGTATCAATTTGATTACAGCACGCGCACCAACTTTCGCCAATCCGCTTGAGGTTAAGGCACTTACTAAGGCTTTACCTTCAGATTCCTTAAAACTTAAACCATAGACCTTGCATAGTTGTCGCACCATGTCCAATTGTATGGCCCCGATAGCGAGGAAGTCGGCAACCGGAATCGGGATAAAGCCTGCCCCCATAGACCAGATCATATGATTCTTGACCACTGTATTTGCCAATCGATTCCTTTCCTTATTTAATTTTTCTTCTTCCATAATATTTTCAGATTTCCTGCAATATGTGTAGATAACCACAATTTGGCAAAAATAATTCGACGAATGTCATACAATCTCGACACAAAAATTCTACTTTTTATGTTCTACTCCCCTTTTGGACGAGTCAATAAAATGGCGCTGACAATACATTGTGTTATTCAAAAATCAACGACTAATCGCGATCCGACTACCTTCAGAATGAGAAGCGAATTCAGGCGCATACATGCACTGTACCGTTGACATGCCACCTGAAAAATCGCCGCCGTTTGACGCGAAAGCCTCATATTCGAGAACATAGGTACCCGCCCTGATACGATCGATGAAGTAATGCGTTCCCAAATCCGTGGTTGATTGATAAAAGTGCGCTCCTCCCACCCATCGATAGCCGCTAAGCACATCTACCGGTTCGAATCCCGCCGCCCGTAAATCCTTCAAATGAATGTATTCCATCATCCGGTCGACGGAAAATTCAAGTCGAATTGTAACCTTGTCACCAACTTTTAATTCCGTTTCTGAAACCGGTACTAATAAATCTCCGGATTTTGTACTTGCTTTCTTGAAAACCCCACGTTTAATTTTAAGTGGGTTGTCTGTGTGTTTTTCTACCTGATCAATGGCCTGGAAGTATTGCCAATATACAGCACCCCAAGAAATAATATTATTTTCATTTTTCACCAATAAATCTGACATATCTGGTGTTATAGCTTCCGCATCCCAGGACTTTTTAAAATATCCTGTGCCCATTTGTCGGTTCACGGAACCTTTTCCGTCTGTGCAGGAAACTATTTCCTCTCCAAGCTGGACATGCAGAGGTTTTGTATTTCCCAACCAATCTTCTCCTCGAAGCAACAAGGCATAAATGGCCTTAGCAGTAGAAACTGTAGATCTCCATCGATTTGTTTGCTTATGCTTCAGTAACCAGATGCGCATTTCGTTCATATCTGTCACATCCTCATCTACAAGGGCGATCGCTTCCATGATTTGGGCATGGGTCTCTATCGGTTGGTTATACCAGTAATAGCCTGTATTGTATTTCCAGTACATGCCCAATTCTTCACTCCTAAGGGCTCGATCTTTAAATGATGCAACAATGTCGCCCGTTATTTTCTTTTCATTAAACCTGTAAAATCCAGAAGCCAAAAGTGCCTGTTCGTATAGCGATCGTTTTGGCCATTTTACTTTGGCATTATTAAAATAAAAATTCCAGGCTTCAAAATTTATATTCACTTCCAGCTCTCTGAAAAAGGACACGACATATATACAATGCAAGCTCGTCGCATCCAAATAATTCGCTATTCGATCTTTATCAGGAATTCGATCATATCGAATTTTCATTTGCTCCAAAGAAAACTGCATGGCGCGTCGAACCATTTCTTGCCATTCTCCGGACCTTGGTATTTCAATTTGCAAACTTTTTAAATGACCAAATATTTCGATAACCAACTGTGTGATATAGACGTCTTCTCTTCCACCTTCAAACCAATTAAATGCACCTGAAGGCATTTGCCTCGATAATAAAATATCCAGGTTATTATTCAGCTCTCCTGCCATGCGCTCATAATCAAATAAAAGAGCTATATTTTTCATCTGCTGCTCTTCTGACTCTGCATCCCTCAGCCAGGGTGTCTCTTCAATTAACGCTGATTTTAATTCCGGATTTTTATTCAAATTTGAAATCAATTCTTCTTTACTCTCCCAATCCTTGAATATTTCCTGGATTTTTGGATACTGCCCAATAATATGGGTGGCAATCGCATTGGCATAAAGTTTATGCGCAATCTGCTCTGTACATTTATGTGGATAGTCAGTCAAGTATGGCATGGACTGTACAGCAAACCAGACCGGATTTTCCATGAACTCCAGGGTAAGTTTATGCGGTCGCACCGTATTTTTCGCATTTTTAAGCGCCTCAAACGTGTAGTTTCTACGCTTATTCGCCCTAACAGAAATCGGCAATGTTTCCGTAACCAAAATCTGATTTGTCAAAATCGGAATAGTCATAGCTTCACCATCTGTATGCTTGCCGGATCTGGCCTTGATGATAATTTCTATTGGACGAATAAATCCGGAAGGAATATCCAAAGTCCAATTCAAGCCGGTCTGATTTTCATCTAAAAGAGCAAATCGCTGTTTTCTGTCGTCAACGAGTTGATCTGTCAATTCTGTCCCATTTAATGCATCATTGACCTCTATCCAGGCAAATCCGCTAAGTTCTTTATCAACGAGTTTATTCAATTTAGCACTTACAATGACTTTGTCACCTTCTCGCGCAAAACGAGGAATTTGAGGAAATACCATCAAATCTTTTTGTGTAACAACAGTCTTTTCATCAACCACTGATTTCAAGTCTTGTGTGTGTGCCAATAGTTGCAACTTCCACGACGTCAATGCTTCATTCATGGTAAATTCGATCACTACGTTTCCTTCTTTATCGGTGATCAGATGTGGCTTAAAAAATACGGTCTCATCCAGGTTCCGACGCGGTGAAAAATCCTTGGTAGTCGGTAGAGTCTGGCCGCCGCCTTGAATGGATGGCGGAGCCTCGGTGTTATCTACTGCCATTGGCATAGCCTGATCTTCTTCTACCATAACGCCGTCTAACTCCAGCCCTTGATTTTTCATCATGGATCGTTCCGCCATATTTCTATACATCCTCTTTGCATAAAACCCACCACCGACATATTTCCAACTCGGGAACAATCTCCTGATAACTTCTCGATCGCGCTTTCCGGGATTATACATCGTATTTCCATGTATTACACCAAACCCTCCTAAAGACAGCCGACCATTTGAATAGTAAGTAGGAAATAGATCCATACCCCATTTATGAGCTACAAATTCGTCCAGACTCGCATCGTACATTCCTGCCACCGCTTCTGCCATTACAGATTCTTTATCAGGACCACTAATTGTTAGTCTCCAGGTTTCATTTTGTCCGGGTAACAACTTATCCCGAAATGTTTCCCATGATATATTTAGTTTCTTATTAGTCCAGGGTACTTTGACGTGTAGTTGTTGATTTACCATACGATTGTGCGTCACATGTAATAAACGAATAATGAATCCTCCCCTATCCTCTTCGCGAATAGGTATTTTTATTATTCTATTCTCGTCCAAAGCGTACCATTCCTCTGATATGATTGATCGATTTTTTTCAACAATCACCAGGGTATTAGAATTATTGAATGGACTATGGATTAACACATTAGCCACTTCTCCGGGTTGGTAAGATTTCTTATCCATTTGAACAACAAAAGCATCCTTAGTAATAATTGAAGCTGTTGTAAATGAATAAGAAGTAAAAAAGGTCGTATACTTTTCATCTCCATTTTTATCACGAACAACTACTTTATAAACACCAGGTAATAACTTGTCATTTAATTCAATTTTATATTCGCCGTTTAATTCGACTGTATTCGAACTAACTGTTTCATATTCTTCCCATTGACTATAATCTGTCGGCTTATCATAATTGTATTGAGGAAATGCCTCTTCGAATTTCTTTTTATCCTTAATCGAATAATCAGTCAAGGCCCAAAGTCTATTGACTTTTGGCTTCTCAGGTTGACGAATGGCCGATATATCTATTTGAACGGATGATTGTGCGGGCTCGCCCATTGCATTTTCACTAAAGAGTAGAAACGATTTAAACACTTCCGTGTCTACCGTCTTTTCTAAATTAGTCCGTATGTAATATGGCTCACTTCCAACTCGAATATCAATTGAACCTGTTCGTGTTTCTCCATTTTCATCTGTTACGTCACCAGTAACCTTATAAATATAAATTGGTCGCCAAAACGTATTGTCTTCCTTTTCGAGTATGGGTGTAAAGGGAACTGTAAAATTACCTTCGGTATCAGAATTGACATGACCAATTGCGATAAGTTTATCTCCTTGATCCCGACTTTGAGGGCCATGTTCATACCACCAGAAATATCGATATTGTTTTACGCGGACTACCTTGTATTTAACAGTAGCATTTTCAAGTGCAACACCGGCAAACGATTCAGCCAAACCCGGTATCTCAATCAGTTGCCCACCCTTCATTTCACCTTCGGGGATTTCAAGTGAGACTTTAAATTTCGGTCGTTTATACTCCTCGATACGAATGCCACGATTTGCGATTCCATTTAATCGCAAGGTAAAATGGCCTTTAATACCATGTTCAGGTGCTTTCATTATTCCACTTGCTGAACCAAATTCATTTGTCGTTAATGGTATACTGGCTTCTACTTTCCCGTTTGGATTTACCAATTCTATTATAACTTCTTTATTTTCTAGCAATGATGGAATTCGTTGTCTATCTTTTTGATAAACAATAATCTTATAATGGATATCCTGGCCGGGTCTGTAAATCGCTCGATCAGTAAGTATTGTCGCTTCGGTCGTAACTTGCGGCTCGCGATATGAACGTCCCAAATAAATATTCTCGTAAGGAATATAGCGGTCTTCGTTTTTGGACAATTCTACAATGACTGATCGATTGCTTAAGTCTCCCGGATTGTATTTGCCATTCCTATTCGTTATACCTGTTGCAACGTGCACCAACTTCCCTCTGGAACGACCGTATTCACGCGCAAATAATTTAACTTCGACATTCTGCATTGGCTTTCCTGAAATTCGATTGAAGACAAAAATGTCAGTTCCGGTTTGCCCGTCAGAAGCATGCACAAAAGCCATATCCGTACTATGAATAATTTGATATGACTTGATATTCATTTCTTCATTTTGAACAAATACCAGATAAATGCCTGACGGCAATCCCTCCAGCATAAATTCCGAAGAGTATGAAGTGTAATTTTTATTGTCTACCAGGTCAATGGATCTATCAAGTTGTAATTCCGTATCTCTGAAAACCGATTCTATATTTTTACGATACTTATGATCCGATTTAAATCTAATAAATTCCTCCCTGGACATTTTACCAATCCGTACTCTAATTTCATTCAATTCCTTATGATCTACATGCATCAGCATTGTTTGATTGATCGGAACAGCTTTCTCCATGACAATATGCAATTGTGGAGATTCAAGTGAATTCAAACTTTGCTTACATTGTTGAGCACCATAGCTTTTTGGATGTCGTGCGATGCCCGCAGACAGTAATTCATGGGCTCGGATTCTCAATTTTCCAGCTTCAGATTTCTCTTGTATATCGTTTGCTTTGGCTAGTTCTAGATTGGCAAGGAGTTGATTGATGAGAGGCGACTCACTCTGGTTACTAAAATCCTCTAATAATCCATTTAAAATCTCTTCATAAATCGAATTTGACTCCGTGGTATTTAGTTTTGTCCGAATAAAATCCAAGCGACTTAATTCTGTATAAATCAGTGCATTTTTATCCTTTCTTTCGTTTTGATTTGACAGTAAATCAGTATAGATTTGAAGGGCCAAATGATCAATTGAGTTACCTTCATTGTTGAAATGATCATAATTAATAAAATCTTTATAAGGTCTCAAATGAACATTCCAATCCACAGGTTTATCCTGAATTCCTTCAATGCTATATTTTTCCGGTGTAGTTAAATATTTCAAAGCTTGGTGTGCGATAAAATCGTAGAGCGTGGGCGTAAGATGAATTGAATTTTCTCCTATGTTAATAATCGTCTCGTAGTCTTTTGTTTCAATTTTTAATAGGCGGCTTTTATTAGCCAATGCCTTTAGAAAATTATCAGTAGCTGCAGACTCAAAATCACCGGCCGACCATGCTGACTTATCGTCATTCGGTCCTCCACTAATATTGGTTCTATTATTGAGTCTATAAAATTGATTTCTTACATAGAACTGATACTTTTCTGCCAGAGTAATATGCACCAGAGATTGAACTTCATTCGGTACTTCAGCGACCATCTTCTCTAGGTAATCCATGGATTTGATGTCTCCTTGTTCTTCCAACTCCGCTATAAAATTGGCTTTAAACTGGATTCCTTTAATCCAGTGTGTTCTGACATCTTTTGCTTCGGCGAGTGTGATAATATCATCAACAACCTCCGACGCGGCATTAGGTAGGCCCTTCTTTTGCAGGTTTTCAACCGTTGACCATAATCGGTCGAACTCAGGATCAACCGGAGAACTATGCCAGTTTAAAAGTGCCATAAAAGGTAGTATGATGAATAATGAGGTGAAATATTTCATAGCTTCTGTCAATTTTGGAATCAATGATGTCCTGCAGACGCATTGGGAGCGTATACGCCACCAATCTGTAGTCATGCAAAATCTTGTCATTCATAAGACGATAGTAGGAAAGATTCTACACAAAAACACACTTTTTTTAACATTTGGTTAACTGCCTCAATGGTAGTTCAACCTTGTATCTTGTCCCTAAGCAAATCTTTTGATATCAGCTTCCTTCATCAAAGCTGTATGTTCATAGACATGATCAACTAATTGCTTGCTGAAGTATGGGGCCAGTATGGTTCCTTTTGTTCCCAGGCCGTTGAAGATAAGTAGTTGAGGAAACGATAAATGACGTCCAATTAACGGTCTTCGATCCCGCACCGTGGGACGGATTGCCGCAAGATGCCTGTGAATAAATGGATCCGGCTTATATGTACTCCTCAATTTCTGTAATAGAATTCGTTCTCCGTCCTGGTTTGGTTCACTGTCAATAAATTCCCAGTAATTAAGCGACCCGCACCAAAGAATATCATCACCCTTCGGTAGCAATATCAAATCCTTTTTATAGGCAAATGGCAATAGCCCTGGTTGTTTTAACTCAAACAATTCTCCCTTCGTAGGTTGAAAAGGTAAATAGTTAAACCATGGATTTTTTTGTCCTCCTGCACCCTCACAAAAGATCATATACTTCGCACGAATATTTTTATAACGTACCCCCTTCTCCACTAAACTAATTTGTTCGTATTCCATCGCTTCGTCAATCAGGAGACCTTTTTTTAGTAACTCATCTCTTGTATATTCTATTATTTTTTGAATATCCACTCGGTAAGCCTTATTTATTTTATACAAGATCGGAGAGAGTTTGATGTAAGAATCGTCACTTAGGGTAGTTGCTTCGATGAAGTCTTGATAATATTCATCTGAGGTCTTAGCTTCTACATCATCGATAAATCGATGATCTTGCATAGCCCGGATTATTGGCATTTCATAAATGAGCTTGTGCTGCATTTCATCTTCCCATGCAGAATAAAACTTCCTTGCTTCGGTATTCAATAAATTGAATTGCCAACTCAATACAAACCGACGGCCTGTTATTGGATTGACTAATCCTGCTGCAATTTTACTTGAAGTCGAAGGTTCGTTTTTGTCGAAGACAACAACAGATTTATTCGCTTGCAACAGTCTACGCACTAATAGACTTCCTGCCAGGCCTTGCCCCACCACAATGACATCAACATCATGCATCTTCCAATATTTGTCTTGCAGCTTTAGGTAATTTAGCAACAACTAAATCGTAGGAGTGCTGAATTAAATCAAGAATTAGATCATCTTCAAGCTCTCGTTCAGTGTACACGGTATTCCAATGCTTTTTGTTCATATGATAGCCCGGGATTATGTCCGGATATCGATCTCGCAATTGCTCGGCTCTTTCAGGGTCACATTTTAGGTTGATAGCTGCATCCTCCCACTCTAATCCAATCCCGGCAAACATCTTACCCATAACTTTAAAAATCAATGTGTCGGGGCCAAATGGCAGTGATTCCTCAGCTGCCTTTTTTGAAAGACAATAGTCTCTTAGTTCTTCAATATTCATTTTGCGGCTATAAAAGAGTAAACGTACACTTATAAATTTTCGGATACACTCGAAACGAATAGATCAAATGTCACAAAAAGTAATCCATGAGAGCTTCAACTAATTATTTTATTAAATGTACATTTCCATTTAACTGGACCAACTCTTCGTTCGATGTTTTAATTATGGCAAAATAAACATAAATTCCGGTCTCCACTTGATTATCTTTTACCTTCCCCTCCCAACCAACATCTTCGTCCGTAGAAAGAAAATTAAATCGCTCGAAGACCAAATTCCCCCATCGATCGTAAACTGAAAATTCCATCACCTCAATTTCACATGGGGCAGAGTACATTTTAAAGACATCATTAATACCATCGTTGTTGGGTGAAAATGCATTTGGAAAATACACTTTATAAAATTCAGTCAATTCAGTCTGAATCACATGTTGAGCCACGCAACCATTTGTATCCGTCACTTCCACTGTGAACTCATAGACTTGGTCGGCTAGAAATGTCGGAGTCAAACAATCGTCACAAGACAACACTGCACCCGGAGTCCAACGTAATGAATCAAATTCAGTGGAATTGGTTGAAATCGATAAGGAGAACGGCTGGCAAAATTCAGTGGTCAGCTTCTCCGGTCCAATAATTGATATATAGGTGGATGAATCTCGTGTCACCGCAACACTATCTTTGGAAGAACAACCATTCATTATATTTTGTAATGTGACATGGTAAATCCCGGCCTGATCAATTATTGTGTTAAATTCATCGCCATTATCCAAAATATGACCATAGTCTGTGGTCCAATTAATATTATAAGCTACATTTTGATTTACCGGCTGGATGACAATTTCTTTATTTATTGGGTAACAGTTTAGCCGGGGAACTTGAATAATTTCAATTACAGGTTCCTCAAAATCTTCCGAAATGACAATCATTTCTGTCTCACTACATCCCAAATTAACTTCTTCAATCGTCAGTGAATATGTGCCGGGCGCATTAATTACAATTGTTGGGTTTGACAACGATTCAACATTCTGACTATCCGGAACAGTCCATAAATAACTTATATCATTAGGAGGTGTAGAAGATAAACCACTCAATGTTATTTCAGGAAAATAGCAATTTAAGGTCCGGGAGTCGGTGGTAATGGCTGCAAGAAAATTAACCGCTTTGGCATTCACAGTAACAATACTGTCACAACCTTGGGCAGATGAAAAAAGAAAAATATATTCTCCGGATTGTGAGATTAGACTGTCTGCTATTACCAGTGGTTCATTTGCACAGAAATCCACATCCTGGGTAAATTCTTTATTAAATCTTATCGCCACGTTTTTTTGGTCAAGTAGAGTTCGAGCATACCACCAACTATTGATTGTGTTCAAATTCCCATAACTCAAACCCTGAACGTCTCCTTCCCATGTATGGCAGGGTGGCTCACAACCTGTCAAATTAGAATTAGGGCTTCCTGTTTGAGATGAGAACGGAATATCACGATCATCATAGTACAAAAGTGGAGACAAACCAGCTGGTCTGACGGCATCTAAACTAAAGCCAATCAAATTAACTTCGACGTCGTAAACTGGAAAATGATACACTCCTTGACGAAATGATGAAATTACTGATATTGAATCTAAATCATTCCCTTGATAGATTTCGCCTTGTCCATCCAGTCCGTTCCAGGGTATGCACAATTCAGCATTTATATCCTGAACCGGGACATTAAAATTCAACAAGACATCTCGACTATTTGGATCAAATATTCCATTGTTTCCCGTAAAATCAAGCAGTAACTCAATTTCCCCCGATTCGGTTGATTGCGCCCTAAAACAAAAATTATCTGGAAGGCAACCTTCAGACCCCAGGATTTTAAGTTCGCCTAGATCTGCCGTTCGAAACAGGTCGATGGGGTCATTTAGAAAAACCGGATATTCACCAACAATGGAATTTTCATCCAATCTACTTTTTCTATTATCCGAAATTGATCCAAAATTAGAGGCACCAAAACTATTGAGTGCAACGCTAAACGCCGCACCTCTAAACTGACTTTTATCAAAATCCATAAGTGTAACAAAAGCAGCGCCATCATCATCCGGATCAGGTGCCACGATATAGAATGATCCGTTAAACGGTCTGTCAAAATTGGAATCAAAACTCGTAGGAGGTGGTGAAAACAATGCCCATTGCTCTGACCACACCCGCCCTTTTTTTCCAACCATTGGATTTACGGAACAATCTGCCACAGTAATATCCCATAGTGGAATGTAATAAGCTCCGGATCCAAACCCAGTGCGCTCGAATTCTATGTAGTAATCCCCTTCTGTCGTCCACCCGTTCTGAATGAGCTCTGCACTCGAAATTGTAATTTGATCATAGCCGAACGGTCCGACCAGAGCCCTCGGCCCGTTGAATGCCTCTTGCCATTCTCCAATTCGAGCACTACCCTGGTTGACCACATCACTGCTATAGACCAATTGACCGTTGGGGTCTTTGACGTGGAATCTGAAATTATTACCGAAACCAATTGGGCTATCTGCGTCACTAAATCCTAATAACAAACACTCGGTATTCGGATCTAGAATCCGGACTTGCAATTTTGTCGATGATTCAGTATCGTCGAAATTGGCAAAATTGCCATAGTCCCTACTTCCGATGTATATAGCTGCTATATCAGTGGTGATACGACCGTTGACGTTGATCATTTCATTGGGTGCCAATTCACGTGTACCTTCGGCATGACCTAACAAGGGCAGCAATAGGATAAATAAGAAACGTAGCCGTATCATTTGTTTAAACAAAGTACAACAAAATCCTCCTTTTCCTCTAATGTTGATTAATAATGTCCTTTGGCCGGTGCAGCGGACATAAAATCTTCCGGTGTGAAATAATTCGGAGTTCACCGTATGGCATAAAAAAAGTGAGCAATCACACCGATCGCTACAACCTCCTACCCTTGCTGCGTTTCCGCCCTGGGGGATTTAGAGGGAGCTGATCGCATGACGCTCACCGAGGGCAAATATACAGGGAAAAAATGGTAATGTAGTGCGGCTTTCAAGTTGATTTCTTCATTTTTAATGCGCTCCCAAAAAGCCATTCTGCTGGCCTTGATTTCATTGCAGAATCTACCCATTCGAACGACTCGTTTTAAGTCAGGCCATTTTCATCGCTCTTATAAATTCTACTATGCGTACGATCCTTATAAACTCTATATGATTTGACATGTTGAATCTTCTGAACTAAGCCATTTTTAATTACTAATTCACGGTCCAATTAAGTACATTTGTGGGCCTTTTGCAGAAACACTCGTATAAAAGAAAAAGTAAATGAGTAACGATCAGAGAATCATTCCAATAAATATTGAAGATGAGATGAAATCGGCTTACATCGACTATTCGATGTCAGTCATCGTGGCCCGTGCCCTTCCCGACGTTCGTGACGGACTCAAACCCGTACACAGACGTATACTCTATGGAATGGATCAATTAGGTTTGACACCATCAAAATCGCACAAAAAAAGTGCCCGGATTGTGGGTGAGGTTTTGGGTAAATATCACCCACATGGCGATGGATCAGTTTATGACGCCATGGTACGTATGGCACAAGAGTGGTCGTTACGCTACCCATTAGTCGACGGGCAAGGCAACTTTGGGTCTGTAGATGGTGATAGTCCGGCGGCCATGCGATATACTGAAGCAAGATTGGGCCGCATCGCAGATAAGATTCTGGATGATATCAAAAAAGAAACCGTCGATTTTGAGCTAAATTTTGATGATTCGCTGGAAGAGCCTTCAATCCTTCCGACACGCATCCCAACGCTGCTGTTAAATGGAGCTTCAGGTATCGCTGTCGGGATGGCAACGAACATGATGCCGCACAATCTGAGAGAAGTGATTGATGGATTGGTTGCTTATGTGGACAACCCGGATATTACGATTGACGAGTTAATGGACACCCATATAAAAGCGCCTGATTTTCCGACAGGTGGCACCATCCATGGTCTGAGTGGTGTGAGGGAAGCGTTTAGAACAGGACGAGGACGGATTATTGTCCGGGGAAAAGCGCGAATTGAAACAGAAAGCAATGGTAAAGAAACCATCATCATTAATGAAATTCCTTACCAGGTCAATAAGGCTACATTGATCACGAAGATTGCTGAAATGGTGAATGCGGAACGTATCGTCGGCGTCAGTGCTGTACGCGACGAGTCTGACCGTAAAGGAATGCGCATCGTCATCGAGATCAAGCGAGATGCGATGGCCAATGTTGTGCTAAGCAAACTCTTTAAATATACAGCGCTCCAGTCGTCTTTCGGCGTAAACAACATTGCTTTGGTCAATGGACGCCCAATGACACTGAATCTCAAAGACATGTTGCGTCATTTCATCGAGTTCAGAATTGAAGTGGTCGTACGGAGAACAAAATACGACTTGCGCAAAGCAGAAGAGCGCGCTCATATATTAGAGGGCTTACTGATTGCCCTGGATCACCTGGATGAAGTCATTGCCCTTATACGCGGTAGCAGAACCGTAGATGATGCCAGACAAGGATTAATGGAGACGTTCAAACTTTCAGAAATTCAAGCCAAGGCTATTCTTGAAATGCGCTTGCAAAAACTTACGGGTCTTGAACGCGATAAAATAAAAGACGAATACGACGAACTCCAGGTAAAAATTGCACACTACAAAGCAATCATCTCTGACGAGCAAATGCAAAAAGATATCGTCAAAGAAGAATTACTGGAGGTCAAGGACCAATTTGGTGATGATCGACGAACTGACATAACCTATGCTGATGGAGAAATAAGTATTGAGGACATGATCCCAAATCATGAATCCGTCGTTACAATCTCGCACCTTGGCTATATTAAACGAACTCAGGTCAGCGAATATCGCGTTCAATCCCGGGGCGGTAGAGGATCGCAAGGAAGTAAAACCAGGGATTCTGATTACATCGAACATATGTTTGTAGCTAGTAATCACAACTACCTGTTGTTGTTCACTGAACGAGGGCGATGTTTTTGGTTGCGTGTATATGAAATCCCGGAAGCTTCAAAAAATTCAACCGGGCGGGTTATTCAAAATTTAATTAATATTCCAAAAGATGATAAGGTCAAGGCCTATATCATTATTAAAGATTTGACAGATAGTGAGTATATCAATAACCACTATGTCATGTTCTGCACACGAAAAGGATTAATTAAAAAGACCATCGTAGAAGCCTTTTCCCGACCACGTACCAATGGAATAAATGCCATCACAATTAGGGAAGATGACAATTTAATCGAAGCTAAACTTACAACAGGGAACAGCCAAATATTAATTGCTAATGCAAATGGACGAGCCATTCGTTTTGAAGAAGAAAAAGTTCGGTCCATGGGTAGAAGTGCAGCAGGTGTCCGTGGAATCAGACTGGATGCAGGTGACGATCACGTTATCGGAATGATCTGTGTCGATCCGGAAGACGAATTAACTTCCATATTAGTTATTTCTGAAAAAGGTTTGGGTAAGCGATCTTCACTAGACGACTACCGAATTACAAATCGAGGTGGAAAAGGTGTGAAGACCTTAAAAGTAACCGAGAAAACAGGGAGAACTGTTGCATTGAAATCAGTCATTCCTGCCGACGACCTCATGATCACAAGTAAGGAAGGTATTACCATTCGAATGAAGGTAGATGGTTTGAGAGAAACCGGCAGAGCAACGCAAGGAGTCAAAGTCATCAATTTGCAAAAGAATGATGCCATAGCTGATGTTGCCGTGGTTCGAATATCTGATGACGTCGACGAAGAAGAATAAACAATTGTAGCATATGACGTTGATTTTAAGAACTAACCTCATGGCAAACTACCTCTTTGGAACAGTAGTCGTTTTACTGCTTTTATTTTCTTCTTGTCAAAATGAGAATTCCAGTTCAACTTCTGTGTCGAATACAGACACCTCAACAGAGTCGGTTTTATTCACATCTATTGATCGTGTAACAAGTGGTATTCAATTTAAGAATACGATTAGTGAAACTACATTTGAAAATTATTTCAGCTACGCTTATTTCTATAATGGAGGTGGAGTCGCATTGGGAGATATTAATAATGACGGATTAATCGATATTTATTTTAGCGGCAATCAAGTTTCTAATAAACTTTATTTAAACAAAGGCAACTTCGTATTCGAAGATGTTACTGCTCAATCCGGCACGGGCGTTTCGGATCGATGGTCAACCGGCGTCAGTATGGTAGATATTAATACGGATGGTTGGCTCGATATCTATGTTTGTGTAGCCGGCAAACCGGAGAATTCTGACAAGCAAAAAAACCTGCTGTTTATTAATCAAAAGGATGGGACGTTTAAAGAAGAATCTCAGACTTACGGCCTGGCCGACCCGGGGTTTTCTACCCAAGCCTATTTCTGGGATTTTGACAAGGACAACGACGTCGATATTTATGTCGTCAATCACCGGATCGATTTTCATAATAATACCAAAATAGATTCTAAAATAGCCAGGGATATCAGACCTGAAACTTCTGATCAATTATATCGAAACGACAACGGTCAATTCACCAATATTACTCAGCAGGCCGGCATCCCAAATAAAGCGTGGGGACTCAGTGCTTCAATTGCTGATTTCAATGGGGACGAATGGCCGGATATTTATATTGCCAATGATTTTCTGGAACCTGACATGCTTTACCTCAATCAAAAAAATGGCAGTTTCATTGAGGCATCCAAAGTACTGTTTAAGCATATTTCATTCTATGGAATGGGATCTGATGTCGGCGACATTAATAATGACGGTCTCATGGATCTATATGTGGTTGATATGGTATCGGAAGATCATGTACGATCAAAACGCAATATGGCTTCCATGAGTAATGAGAACTTTTGGAAGATGGTGAGTGTAGGCTTCCATCGGCAATATATGCTCAATACACTTCAATTAAACAACGGGGCAGGCTCATATAGTGAGATAGGCAGTATGGCCGGTATTTCTAAAACAGATTGGAGCTGGGCTCCATTAATTGCGGACTTTGATCAGGACGGATATCAAGACATTTTCGTGTCCAATGGAATTAAACGAGATGTCACGGATAATGATTTTAAAATAAATGCGAATAAAGTACTCACCTCCGGAGAAAGTCTCACACTGGACAAGGCATTTTCTATGATGGAAAGTGCTAAAATCAGTAATTATGCTTTTAGAAATTCCGGAGACTTAACATTTAAAAAAGTACAAAGGAGATGGGGTCTAGATGAGAGTTTAAATTCCAATGGCGCGATGTATGCAGATCTGGACAACGAT
The DNA here is from genome assembly GCA_965249735.1 of Saprospiraceae bacterium. Lineage (GTDB taxonomy): Bacteria > Bacteroidota > Bacteroidia > Chitinophagales > Saprospiraceae > JANQSS01. The sequence continues at coordinate 381,444 of CBDFMS010000026.1, forward strand.
GGCGATCAGGATTTAGTGGTAAATAATATTGATGCACCAGCTTCCATTTATAAAAACAACAGTCAAAAAAAGAAACCACTACAATTCAACTTGATCGGACCTGAAAAAAACCCACATGGCATCGGCGCATCCGTCATCGCCAGAGGTTCAAATGAAACGTTTATTCGTACGGTTTATCCTTGTCGAGGTTTCATGTCTTCAGCAGTTGGCAACATTATTATTCCTGTTGGAGATGCGAAAATTCAATCTATTGAAATCAAATGGAATGATGGAATTAGCCAACAACTCGAAAATTTCGAACCTGGAGAAGTCATCACATTGAACTATGCAAATGCCAGCAGTCAATTATCAGACAATGCGTTCGATCATTTGTTCGCAAAACCTAAAGACAATTTAGGACTAAATTACGTGGCTTCAGAAAACCTTCATGACGACTTCATAAGAGAGATTTTATTACCTCACAAGCAATCGCAAATGGGACCTGCTATGACGGCGGGTGATCTGAATGGAGATCAACTGGACGACATATTTTTCGGTGGCCCATTTGGCAAAACGCGCGGTCTATTTATACAAACATCGACTTCTCAATTCGAAGCAATGGACATGGAAAATAAGGGGCTTAATAAAGAAGATGTTGCTGCCTGTTTATTTGACGCTGACAACGACGGAGATCAGGATATTTATGTCGTATGTGGAGGAAGTGAGTTGCCACCAAATTCACCCGATTACCAAGATGAACTACTGATCAACAATGGATCAGGGGGATTCAAGGCTTCACGTGGTTTGCCTCCTATGCCTTTTAGTGGCCGTTGCGCTACCGCCGGTGATTATGATGGTGATGGTGACATGGATCTGTTTATTGGTGGAAGTAGTAAACCACAAAACTATCCGGAGGCCGAACGATCCTTCATATTGCAAAATAACCAGGGAAAATTTCAAGATGTTACGCCAGATTTTTTAAAGTATCCCGGCATTGTCTCAACCGCATTATGGCATGACATCGACGATGATGGCGATCTCGATTTAATATATTCGGGTGAATGGATGGATGTTTTTCTTTCGGTAAATGAACAAGGCAAGTTGACTGAAAGTATTTCGTTGACCGAATCCTCCGGGTGGTTTTTCAATTTACAGGTACTAGATATTGATGGCGATGGCAAACAAGATATTGTGGCAGGAAATATTGGCTTGAATAATAAATTTCAACCGAAACCAAATCGCCCCTTGCATTTATATTTAAATGATTTTGATAACAATGGCACAAAAGACATTGTACTCAGTAAAGATAAAGGAGACCATAAATTGCCTGTACGCGGAAGAGAATGTTCATCGCAACAAATGCCGTTCATCTCGGAAAAATTTCCTACGTATAAATCATTTGCGGAAGCCGATCTCACAGATATTTATGGAGACCAATTAGATGATGCACTTCATCTTCAAGCCCACAACTTTGCTCATCTCGCACTTATGCAAAAGGACGATGGATCATTTCAAACGCAACAATTGCCAATTGACGTCCAGCGAGCACCGATTATGGGATTTGAAAAAATTCAATTAGAAGACAAGACCTACTTCATTTATGCAGGCAATTTCCATCCTGCTGAAGTAGAAACAGTTCGATATGACGCCGGCATCGGTGGACTATTAACATATGAAAATGGAAGTTTTCAGGCCATTCCTGCGCAACAATCAGGCTTGTACTTAGATGGTGATGTGCGTGAACTGGAAACAATTAAATTGGCAAATGGACAACTTGCAATTATTGCGGCCTGCAATAATTCAACACCACAAGTCTTCCTCTCACAAAAAATAAAATAGAATAATGAAGTGGATTTATTTTATAATACTACTTGCATTTTTTTCATGTCAGTCTAACACAGATACCCCTACTCCAACTAACGACAATACTGCAAGCCAATCCAAAACAGCAACCTCCACCGAGGTTGATAATAAAACCTCATCAATTCTTTTTTCAAATAATCTCACCGAGTCGCCGGAATTAAATCGACTCAATTACGAGTATTTTTATAACGGCGGTGGAGTTGCCATAGGGGACATAAATAATGATGGTTTAGCTGACATCTATTTTACGGGCAATATGGTACCGGACAAATTATATCTCAATGAGGGTGATTTTAATTTTAACGACATTACCAATTCAGCCGGAATTCCATTTGAAAATGACTGGCACACAGGTGTGACCATGGTTGATATCAATGCCGATGGCTGGCTGGATATCTACGTTTGCCGTTCCGGTTGGTTTCAGAATCGCAGCCAACTAACCAATCGCCTATATGTCAACAACAAGAACAACACCTTCACCGAAGCGGCAGCTGATTACGGTTTGGCTGATAGCGGATATGGTGTTCAAGCCAGCTTTTTCGATGGAGACCTCGATGGAGACCTCGATGTCTTTATTCTAAATAACCCCGAAAAGAAACCAGGCACCAACAATATCAATACCTACAGTGACGAGATTGCTACAGGTGCTTATTCAACCGATAGATATTACGAAAACCAGAATGGCAAATTTGTTGAGCGAACGGATTATGTCGGATTACAAACTTTTGGTTATCGGCATGGCATTAGTGTTGGCGATGTGAACAATGATCATTGGCCGGATTTATATATATCCGGAGATTTTGATGACCCTGATTATTTATTTATAAATGATGGGGACGGAACCTTTACTAATCGAATAAATCAATTCATGGACCACATCTCCATGTTTAGTATGGGGAATGATCAGGCTGATATTAATCATGATGGATTTATGGACATTTTCGTAGCCGATATGACACCGGGCGATCATGAACGATCAAAACAAAATATGGCCTCAATGAATCCGGATAAATTCTACGCATTGACCGAAGCCGGATTTCATCATCAATACATGATCAATACCTTGCAATTAAATAATGCAGGGCGTAGTTTCTCCAACATCTCACATATGGCCGGGTTGGCCAGTACGGACTGGAGTTGGGCCACCCTATTCCTCGACTGGGACATGGATGGGTTCGACGATTTATTTGTTACCAACGGTATTAAACGCGATGTACTCAATAATGATGTAAGAATAAAGGCCACTCAATTAGCTCAACAACAACAGAACCTGGGCGCCATGCAAGTTCTGAATCTCATGCCTTCATTTAAAATCGATAATTTCTTTTATAGAAATAATGGCAAACTTGGATTTGAAAATAAATCCTCCGAATGGATAGGCACACAGGCTTTTAATTCTAATGGTGCCGCTTATGGCGATTTGGACAATGACGGCGATTTGGATTTGGTCATTAATAATGTCGACGATATTGCCAGCATTATTCAAAATAATAACACAAATAATTATTTGAAAATAAAAATTGCCGGTGGGTCAAATAATCCATTTGGTATAGGAAGTCGTGTGAAGGTATATACTGAAGACGATATTCAAACCAAAGAACTCTTTCCATGTCGCGGATTTTATTCATCCGTTGAACCTGTTCTTCACTTTGGACTAGGAAAAAATAGCGCTGTGTCAAAAATTGAAATAACGCATGGCAAGGGATTGCGTAAGGTCATTAAAAATCCAACCATCAATCAAACATTGGAAATAGACTTACGAGGGTCAGAGAAGGATGAAGTCGCTTCGAATCCTACCCTACTTTTCACGGCCGTTGAACCATCGGATTTGGGTCTTACGTACAGCCACAAAGAAAATTCATTTAATGACTTCGCAACGGAGAGCCTTCTTCCTCAACGCTTTTCTCAAAATGGACCTTTTCTCGCGCAGGGGGATGTCAATCAGGATGGCATTACTGATTTGTACTTAGGGGGTGCCAATGGTCAGGCCGGTGAACTATATATTCAAAATCGTGAAGGCCAATTCTCAAAAACACACGTCACCATTTTTGAACAAGACAAGGCACATGAGGATATGGAAAGTATATTCTTCGATGCAGACGGAGACAATGATGTTGATTTGTATGTGGTAAGTGGTGGATATGAAGAAAAGGATGGATCTCCTTATTATCAAGATCGATTGTATTTAAATGACGGTCAGGGGAATTTTACGAAATCAGACAACTTACCCGACATCAGCTCTTCGGGACAGGCCGTAGCGGTGGCGGATATCGATCAAGATGGCGACCTTGACATTTTTCGCGGGGGTCGGGTGCATGCCGGTCTTTATCCGAAACATACCTCTTCATTGGTCATGCTAAATAATGGTGGTAATTTTAAAAACGACGTACGAACCATTGACATTCGCGGTCTCGTTACCGACGCCGTCTTTAAAGATATTAATCAAGATGCGTTCCCGGAATTAATCGTGAGCGGTGAGTGGATGCCAATCACATATTTTTTAAATGAGAAAGGAAATTATAATAAGCCGGTGGCTATTGGAAAACCCGGTTGGTTTCAATCTGTCCTGGTTGATGATATAGACGGCGATGAAAAATTCGATATACTGGCCGGCAATATGGGAGAGAATAATAAATTTCATCCTTCCGGGGAAAAACCACTGCACATTTATGCATCTGATTTTGATGAAAATGGCAGCAACGATATTGTTCTAAGTAAAATGCATAAAGGATATAAAGTTCCGGTACGGGGGCGTCAGTGTTCAAGCGAACAAATGCCGTTTATTCGGGAGAAATTTCCGACGTTCAAACAATTTGCGGAAGCCAGCCTTGAAGAAGTTTATGGGGACAAACTGGAAGATGCCTATCATCAAGTGGCAGAGACTTTTTCTCATGAAGTCTTTTTCGATCTGGCAGCAGATTCAGAATCTCAGGCATTACCACGTCAGACGCAACGCTCACCGTTAATGCAATTTGTCATTTTACAAATTGGTGGAACCAAATATTATGTCGGCGCCGGAAACCATTATCAAACCGAAGTCGAAACAAGTCGCTATGATGCCGGAATCGGGGTAGTTTTGACGTATCAAGACAATCAGTTCAAAAACATTTCTTCTAAGGATACCGGCCTTTATTTAAGAGGTGATATTAAAGATGTAGAGGTAATTGAACAGGCTGATGGAAATCAATTATTGCTGGCCACACGAAACGATAGTGCTCTCCTTATTTACCGGATCAATTCGTGAATGTAATTTGTTTTGCAGCCCGCGTTGAATTATTTCACAAAATTGTTTTAAATAAAAAAGTCGTTGCATTATTAGCAACCCACAGCTTCTCTTCAAATTTCTTCCAACTATAATTAGTAATTCGTCTCACCCAATATTGCACTAGGATGGAGTTTCAGTTTATGGAATTGTTTTGTGATTTCAAGAAAATTTTGTGCTAATTGATCACCTTGATTTGTCATGTATGATTCAGGATGAAATTGCACTCCGAATAAGGGCAGGCTTCTATGGTAAAATGACATGATATGACCAGCTGCATCACGAGCTGAGATAATGAGGTCAGGTGGGAAACCCACTTCATCAACCACGTAACTGTGATAGCGTCCGATCGGATCGGTTAGGTTCACATCCTTCCATAATCTGTCGTCGTCTATAACCGTGACATTGGATTTAATTCCATGAAATACCAATGGCAACTGAAATAATGATGCGCCGAACACCTCTGCAATGGCCTGATGACCCAGACAAACACCCCAAATAGGCAATGTTCGCATACAATCTCGAATCGCTCTTTTCAAATTCATGTGATCATCCGGTAAACCCGGACCAGGCGACAAAACGAGGGCATCATATGTTTTTATCAAGGCAAAATCATATTCAGCTGCAGGGATAACATCAACAATATGTTGTCCTTGCTGTCTCAGCAAATGACACAGGTTGTATGAAAATGAATCCCGGTTATCGAGTATGGCTATCCGCAAATTAGATATTGATTTCTGTGTTATTTCATATGTACCAGTCGAAGCATCATTTCATTGAACAACTCTTCGGCACTCAACTCTCGTACACCGACCCCTTTCGACTTGACATCAAATATCTTCAATGTATGAATCATGTGTTCCAGTTCCCCAATTGTGTATTTTTTTGATGCACTGATGTATTTCTGGATAATAAAATCCGAACGAATTCGAATCACGCGCTTTATTTCTGACATGTTATTACCCAGAGGTTTAATCATATAGAGCTTGGACAAATAATTAAATAGTGAGGGTATGACCATTTGCATTGGATTGTGCTTTAAATCCTGTTCCATGACTCCCGCTATTTTCAATACATCCGAAATATTTCGTTGGCCCAGCGATTCCTGTAATTCAAATACATTATAATTCCGGTTGATGCCTATCGTGACCTCAACTAATTCATCAGGAATATCTTTGCTCGGACTTGCGATTTCCAGTTTGTCAACCGCATTTGTCAATTTTTCCAGATCAGCACCAAGATATTCGATGAGCAATTGGATGGCACGAGGTGAAAGCTTGAGGTTGCGATCTTTCAAATACCCATTTAACCAAATAGGTACTTTATTTTCATATAATTTCTTTGACTCCAGGACAATGGCATTTTCATTTATCGATTTGAAGATGGACATCCGTTTATCAATCTTCTCTTTTTTATAAACAACGACGAAGACTGTAGTTGGTACAGGATTTTTAAATACTGGTAGTAATTTGTCAAAATCCGTCAACGCTTGTGCTTCTTTCAAAATAACCAACTGCCGTTCTGCCATCATTGGAAATCGGCGAACTTGATCAACAATCTGTCCGGCATTGCTATCACGGCCGTAGAAAACAGCCTTATTAAAAGCCTCTTCACCAGGCTGTAGTATGTGTTGTTCTGCGACTTTGGCCAGATCATCTATAAAATAGGCCTCTGACCCGTAAAAAAAATATAAGGGGTGGATCGTTCCTTTCAGCAGGTCTGCTTTAATATTTATGTAAGTCTTGTCTGCCATAATGCAGCGTCAAAAATGCCATTTTTTTATAAGTTTTTATCTTAAAAGAAAATAAAAGATAAAGACACCTTTAATTACTCCAACCTTGACATGTATTTCATGAAACGGCAAAAAAACGCTCCGGGCAATCGTTACAAATTATTGACAGACCAAATTGGTCATTTTTGTATTCCACAAAATAATTCCTACATTTAACTACCCCCTTACTCCTTTTGATCACACACACCAGGATGCCTAGTTGCTTTTTTTTGTCAATTCTGTAGGAAAAAAATTTGATGCACCTACAAAAAAGCGCTGGTAACACAACCATTTGGACTGCCACTCAAATCAGCAGTCTTGTAACAATAATGCCATGTGTGGAATCAGAAATTCACAAAACTGCTTCACGATTTCTCCATCATTTAATTAAAAATTTTCTTCAACCAGGTCCATCCGGGACCTTGTGTTCTGAAGAAAAGTATCTCACCTCGTTTAGTTCTCACCAGGCCAGAGTTCAGTTAGACTTTAGAATAAAAATTAAAAATCCATCACCATGAATCAGGAATTCTTAAAAATAATTATGCGTATAGGTATGGCTTTATCTGTCCTATTAGGAAGTTGTCTGACGACTCATGCAGCAGACTATTATTGGGTCGGTGGTACCGGCAACTGGTCAGACTTTGCCAATCATTGGGCTGATGCTTCGGGTGGTGCCGTCTTCCACACCAGTGTTCCAAGTGCGGCAGATCGAGTCATTTTTGACGCGAATTCATTCACTGCGGCAAGTCAGATTGTGACCGTCGATGTCAATACGTTTTGTTCGGACTTCCTCATCGATAACGTCACCTTCAATCCTCAGATCCGGTCTACCGGACCAGCCATAACCGTCGACCAGGACTTCCTGACATTGGGGGGACCTGCGATTTTTTATTGTCAAGGTAGCTTTATTGTAAATGGCAATTGGATTGCAACTTCCTCTATGACATTCACAACATTCAACACCACTGTGATAGGTGATATAAGACTTGGCACGTCAACCGGTAGTTGGACTGTAAATAGTAGTCTACAGCTTCATGGATCGATTCATACTTCACCCAATATGACCTTTACCGCAAACAATGCCATCAATTTTTTATCGGCAACAACAGACTCTATTGATTTGAATGACCATGCACTTAATGCCAGCGTAGTTTTTGATAATGCAACCGGATCCTGGGTGTTGCTTTCGGACGTGACAACCTCCAATGGCAGAAATTTGACCATGACGAGCGGCAGTTTGATAACAAATGGATATACAATGGACATAGGCGGCAGTTTTACCGCCAATGCCGCTACGGTTAAAACGCTTGATTTTACAGATTCTGACACATTAAAAGTTGGATTTTTTTGGAATATAGGAAAGACAAATACGACACTAAATATGGACTCCTGCACTCTACTTATGAACATTTCGTATAGCAGTGACTATAACTTTTACGGAGGTGATCACACGTATCATAATATCATCGTGAATTATACTAACACGAATTCTCATTCCGCTCGTGACTTCAATTTCAATCATTCCAATCAGTACGGTGATATATTTTTTCGTACTCTGGGAACTAGGGCACTCTATGTTTATTTTAATGCAGATTCCGACCCCACGGGCAATGTCAGTTATGGTAATATTAATTTGGAAATGAACGTCGCAGGGTCATTTGTAAGGTTTAACGCACAACCCAGGGCATCATCAACCCATGGTAATATTGATGTCAACATGGTCAATGGAGGCTCCGTCTACAATCAATATGTCATGCATGCAGACGATGTACAAGTTAACTTTGGAGGAACTTCAACGAGTACCTTCCAATTGGCCGGATTTAACACGCTCGATACATTTGGAAATGTCTTTGTCAATAACAGCGGTTCACTCCCTGTCAACATCCTTTGCTATTCGGCCGCTACTATTGATTCATTGAAATTAAATGCCGGTACAGTTTTGAATTTGTATTATAGTAATACCACCCTAACAATCATGGAGGCACTCATACTGCAAGGTGATTGTACCGGTCAGGTTGAAGTTAAAAACAATTTTGAGGGAACGCAGAGTCATTTTGTTATTGACCCCGCAGCTGATGTTCAAGTTGACTATGTTATCTTATCCAACAACAATATAACGCCAAGCGGTACGTACAGCGCGACGAATGCTGTCAATGCCGGTAATATAAGTGGATGGAATTTGACGAGTGTAACGCCCACTGATTTGTATTGGGTGGGTGGTACAGGGGCATGGAATGACCCCAGTCATTGGTCTCCTTCAAGTGGTGGAACTGCCGATAGTTGCAGGCCTGGAACCTATACTAACGTAATTTTTGATGAAAACTCTTTTTCTGCGGGCGGGCAAACTGTGACCTTATCCGGAACAGTGATATTTCGGGACATGTTATGGACCAATACGGTAGTAGGAAACCCAACCGTAAATGGGAGTGCCCTTTTCATTGCATACGGAGACATGGTACTCGATGCAACATTTAATTGGAGTGCATATGCAACCATGGAAATACGTGGATCTATCATCATAGCTCCTGAAGTAAATTGGACATTTGCCGGTCGAATGAATTTCCGTTCTGATTCCACGAACAACATCATTGATATGGGTGGAAATGATATCAAAGATGAAATCACTTTCGATTGTATCACCCATCAGACACTGCCAAAATGGACCCTTCAGGATGATTTCATTCTAAATAGTCTGTCTACCTCGGATGAAATTACTTTCAGCTGTGGAGAATTCGTAACCAATGGATTTGATGTGGATGCTGCCTATGCTTTCTATTTGACTCCATCTACTGCACAAGACTCGATAAGTTTAAACTTTGTAGGTTCTGATACCATTCGGATGTATAGATACTGGCGTCATCAATATACGAGAGGTGTCCATATGCAAGGCGGAAATTCAATCATTTTAATTGAAAATAATAGTTCCTCTCAAGACATACTTTTTGACGGCGGCCCGGGAGTCACCTATGGGAATGTGCTCCTGCGAAATACCTATGATGGTCCGGAATCACAACCTATCAATGTTCAGGGTTCAAGTAGTATTGATCATCTCATTTGTCAAAGCACTGGATCTAGTGGTAATTCTGTAGTCAACCTGGAGAATTTGGCCAATGAGTCAAATGACTATTCTATGGTGAGTATGACGCTGGCTGGATTAGTCAATACGGTCAATTTTTCCCAACTCGCCAACGGCGCCAATTATGGTGATGTAAATTTATTATTCACGAATACCAATAATCCAACCAATACAGTATGGTTTAATACTCCATCGTATGAAGCATCATCATTTGGAAATGTTTTTGTGGATCTGGCCACCACCGGGGAAATTAATCATCGTCGATCCAGCCTCTACCAGAATGTCTTGATTTCTGCTGCGAATAGTTATGATATAGATCTATACAACACAGATTCGATTGGCACGTATAAAACCCAAATTAATTCGGTGACAAATGATGGCACGGCCATCATTCATGTTAATGGACCAATTATTGATTCTTTTATCGTTGCTCCTGCCACGACGATTGAGTTTTTAGGTAATGCCACGATCATGGAGCACTTAAATGTCCTCGGAACCTGTGACAAAATATTAAAAATTACAAGTAATAGTCCCGGTCTTTCCCGAACCATCAATATGTCAAACGGAGCGACCACATCGGCAGATTTTATCTCTTTGAAGGACAATACCATCAGTGGTAGCGGAACATATAATGCCACGAATGCAGTTGATCTGGGGAATGTAGTTGGATGGACATTGAGTATTGCCGTGCCATTGGACTACTATTGGGTGGGAGGTAGTGGAAATTGGAATGAATCGTCACATTGGGCGTTGACAAGTGGCGGAGCACCGGACGTATGCATACCAAGCTTTAAAGACAATGTATTTTTCGATCAAAATTCGTTTTCTGCTTCCGGCCAAACGGTCTCAATAAGCAATTCAGTCGCAGCTGTGAACGATATGACCTGGTTAGCAGGATTGATCGGTATACCGGAACTCAACGGAAATCAAAAACTGATTGTCAACGGTGACTTAACTGTCAGTGATACGATGGCCTGGGAACAATCGGGTACCCTTGAATCCGGCGGTTCAATTTCGATCTTACCGGAAGTTTTATGGAATGACGATGGTGAAACACACTTTATTTCTGATGATACCTCCTTCATCGACTTTGGTGGACATGTATTAAAATCGGCTGTATTGTTCGAAAGCAAAAGTGGAAGTTCCACACCAAAGTGGACTTTATTAAATGACCTCATCGTCGATGAATTGCTTACAACGACAGACGGCATAGATTTCAATGATGGTGTTTTTATTTCTAACGGATATGAAATCGACGCCGGTTACGACTGGATTTTTGCAGGCTCAAGTAATCGTGTTGCAGACTTTACAGGTACCGACACAATTAGAATGCGTCACAGGTGGCTTTTATCCACTCCAGCAAACGTTTCGCTCGCAATGGGAGCAGCAACTATCATGATTGTTCAGGAAGTTGGTGGCGCATCATATCAAATTATTAATTTTGATGGAGGACAAAAGAATTACCATAACATCATCATACAAAACGATTTTTTTCCATACGGAAATACTGTCCAGAATATCGATTCAGTTCATCAGTTTCTTTTTAAATCGAGCTACTATCGCGCTTTTTTGAATTTTTACTCGGGTGCGATGACATTCAATACCCTGAGCTTCGATCTATCAGGAAATTCGACGTCTCCTTCTAACAGACCTATTATGAACTTGAGTCAATCGGCTCCTAATACGATACACCGGTTGAACATGATCAATAGTGGTACAGCAAATGCAATGCTCCAGATGACCAGGAACAACACGATTGACTCATTAGTATTGAATGGCCCGGTCGACTTTTATATGTCTAACACAGGATTAGTACAAACGATTGGCTACATTGAATTGAACTCTTCATGTACCGATCGAATCACAATTCGCGGCTTGACATCCGGTACGCCATCTATATTAAATATGACATCACCGGCTGACATTAATGCCGAATGGCTCAACTTGCAATACCATACAATCCAGGGATCCGGGACATATAACGCTGAAAAATCCACAACGACAGGAACCGTTACAGGATGGAATATCATGGAAGCCGCATTTACTTTGTATTGGATTGGAGGAAATGGCAATTGGACAGATCCGACTAATTGGTCTTTGACAAGTGGAGGTCCACCGAATAATTGCTTGATTCCCACCGCCAGTGATAATGTAATCTTTGATGCAAATTCATTTACCGGTACCGGACAGCGTGTGACAATTGATCAGGCCCTTTCTTGCAAAAATATGATATGGAATGGGGCCCTGTTTAATCCGGAGTTTTATTCATTTAACACAGTAGAGATTTTTGGAACACTTATAATAAAAGACGAAATTAAATGGACTGCCTATTATGCACTTACCATACATGGATCGATGGAAATGAACTCGGACATGACACAGACCTTCACTCCAGGGAGTCCCGTTTATTTCAAATCAACACTTCCGGGGAATACCATTCGTATGGGGGGATATGAATTTAATCGCAATGTCGAGTTTGATGGGATTGGAGGTGAGTGGACTTTGCTGGATGATTTTATCATAGAAGAATTGAGTTCTCCGGATTCAAAAGGAATAACCTATAAAGCCGGAAAATTAATTTCCAATGGATTTAATATTGATGCATCCAGTTATTTTAAGTATTCAGGTAATAGTCAGAAAGAATTTGATTTTACCGGATCCGATAGTGTAAAAATGTCGGGCGAATGGAGTATGGCCACAACCAACACCGTGCTGAATATGGATGATTGTACATTGATTATTGATCGAGAAACAAGCGGAACTATTTACCTCCGTGGAGGGAACCATACATATCATGACGTCGAGATTCGGAATTCATATCTCTATAACAGCACGATATATATTTATCATAATAACGCGTTTCGTGATTTCAGAATGACAACGAATTTGAGAAAAAACCTTCTTTTCTTTGATAGTAACAGCTTTAGAAATTTCAACACAAACTACGACTATGACGATGTGGTGAACCCGCCATCAATCACGTTCAATTCAACTAATTCCTTCACCAGTTTTTCAATCATTTCGATTGGAGATCAGGGTCCTTCCCCCGTAAAATTCTTAGATGACAACACCTTCGGAAGTTTTGTAGCTACCGGAAAAGGCACCCGAATCGAATTTGGGGCCGGAATGACGCAGACCGTAGATAATCTGGCCATCCTGGGTACAGGTAGTGCGCCTGTCTTGTTGAATTCGACACTCACTGATTCCTCAGCTACGATTGAAAAATTATCGGGCGAAGTATGTCTCGACTTCATTAACCTTAAGGATATCAATGCCACCGGCGGAGCCACATTTAATGCCGGGGCCAGCAGTGTAGATCTCGGAAATAATACGAATTGGTCATTTAATTCTTGCTCAGGATTCTACTGGGTAGGTGGTTCAGGAAATTGGTCTGACTTGTCACATTGGGCCTCTTCTTCGGGAGGCGTAGCCAACAAATTGGTTCTGCCACTTTTTGCAGATGATGTCTATTTCGACTTTAATTCATTTACAACTCCGGGGCAGGTTGTTACCCTGGATACCATCCCGACGACCCTAGATATGAACTGGTTGTCTTCCGCATATTCCCCCACTCTCAATCCCGGAAGCATATCCGATATTAATATTTATGGCTCCCTGTATTTTACTTCTGCCATGACGAATAATTATACCGGAAACTATAATTTCAAAGGAAGTTCTGATACTTTTTTTATAGACGGTGCAGGACAGAATTTATCAGTAATTAATATTGAAGGTCCGGCTCCTGCCAATCCTACGGCTTTTTGGAATTTAGTAAATGATCTGAACGCGGATAGCGTAAACATTACGCAAGGAGGAATTAATTTAAATTCATTTGATCTCACGGCATCATATGTCAATATAAATTCATCGGATACAAAAATAATTCAGCTGGGATCGGGCGATATTACCATAAATAACGGCGCCTGGAGAGTCCAGGATACGACCGGATTATCGTTTGATGCAGCCACCTCCGGTATTCATATGGAGGATACCTCTGCCCTATTTGAAGGGGGAGGTTTAACATATAATAATGTGCATTTCAATTCGAATCCTATGCAAACGGCATCACTCAAAGGTTCGAATACATTTAATATTTTGGAATTTAGTCCGGGTCTTGATATGACCCTCGAAGATCATTCCACACAAACCATGCTTACCGAGCTATTAACAGCGGGTACATGTCAGAATGAAATTTTTATTCAATCCGAAACGGTAGATTCAACTGCCAATTTCATTCAATCCTCCGGCACAGTAAATGCTATTTTTAATACTATTAAAGATAATGCAGCATCGGGAGGAGCAACTTTTAATGCTGCAAATTGCATCGACGCAGGAGGAAATTCAGGTTGGAATTTCTCTGCACCCCCTCCCTACTCCGTCTCGATTATTGGAACAGACGCGACTTGTCCTGAACTTAACAATGGATCAGCTACCGCGAATGTATCCGGGGGTATTGCACCATTTTCATATGCGTGGTCAAACTTTGACAATACTCAGACCACCAATTTTTTAGTCGCTGGAATCTACAGTGTGTCGGTTACGGATAGTACGGGTTGTGTGGCCGTTGATACGGTTACGATAAGTCAACCATCAACCTACAATTTTTCAGTTTCCGGTTTGCCGGGCGATACCATTTGCTATACGGGCACAGATGCGACCATAGAAATCACCGTAACGGGAGCTGCCCTTCCGTTAACCTATTTATGGAATGACGGAGGAACCACAGAAGATCGCACTGGTCTGACCCGCGGAACGTATAGTGTAGTGGTCACCGATAGCAACAATTGTGAAATAATGGAGTCGGTAGACATCATCACGTATGATTCTCTGGATGCCACCTTCGCGGCTTCTTCAGCCGTGATTTGTTCCGATGCCATTTATACCTTTACCTCATCCGGAAATAATACAGGCCTGCCCTGGACTTATGACTGGGATTTTGGGACGGCTACAGCCACTGACTCCATTGCACAACATACATTTCTATCTACAGGAGCGCACGCTGTCAATTTAACAGTTACTGACTTTAGAAATTGTGAAGGAAGTCACTCTGAACTATACGACGTACTTCCGGGAATTCAAGTTACGGCTGATGTAACAGGCACTTCGTGTCCTACGGCTTGCGATGGCAGTATTGCTTTAAATGTTTCAGGAGGGACGGGACCGATCGAAGTGTCGCTGCAGGAATTTAATCACGGTTTTGACGGCACAGTGATTGACAACGCTGTATTTGAATATGATAATTTCGTTAATTACTCGCAGAACAATGAATTATCAGCGGCATCAAGTGATTTTTCAACTTATTTCAGGACACTCGAAACCTTTGAAAGAGCCGTGGATAAAGAATTTACGTTTAGATTTTTTATTGGTTATGACGCTGACACTTGGATCGGGTGGTATACAAATGGACCTATGTCCAATTACTATGTCGACATCGTATACGCCATGCGAATCGGGGCCAGTAATACATCGCCCTACCTCTATATATATGAGGATGGAAGTTTTGAACAAAGTGTAGGGCACCTGGTGACATCATTCGCGTACAATGCCTGGTATGATTGTCGAATTGTACTGAAGGCTGTAGGAGCAGAATACTACATCAGAAAAGACGGTAATTCGCTTTGGGATCATGTTTATTCATCAAGTTATTCTTCTGAGGATGACCTAAGATTGGGCATGAATCATCAAGATAATACGATGCAAACGGATGATTGGATCGTTCGGACAGTCAATCCTGACACCTCCGGATTGTGTGTTGGAGATTACAACTTCTCAATTTCAGATTCTGTCGGTTGTGAAATTAGCTTGACCAGATCAGTGTCCAGCACTGACACGATTCCACCTTCCATCACCTGTCCGGCTGATGTTAGTGTGAGTAATGATGCCGGCGCTTGTTCAGCTACCTCAGTCAATTTAGGTAGTCCCGTGACATCAGACAATTGTGGTATTGACAGCCTGTTCAATGATGCTCCAGACACATTTCTTTTGGGAACAACACGGGTAACATGGACAGTCACGGACTCTTCCGGAAACCAGGATACCTGTTCTCATGTCGTCATCGTATCAGATACGACAGCACCAAATATGACTTGTAAAAATATCATCGTTCAGCTCGATAGTAACAACATGGCATCCATCGCTCCCGGCGATCTTGATGATGGAAGTTCAGATAACTGCGGAAATATGGTGCTAAGTTTTGGATCAGGCCAGATATCTTTTGATTGTGATGATGCAGATCAGATGTTCAATGTCACACTCATAGGTGTTGATGACGCCGGGAACACTGATTCTTGTACCGCCCAGGTGACGATTGCCGATGACAACTATCCTTGTAATCAAGCCCCTGTCGCTGCCTGTCAGGATATCACCGTATTCGCAAATGGTAGCTGTCAGGGTACAGCAGCCGCTCCAGATTTTGATAATGGTTCTTCGGATCCGGATTTGGACTCGTTGATCTTTTCTGTCGTTCCTGCAGGACCTTATTCCATTGGAACGACCGATGTTGTTGTTACTGTATCCGACACTTTTGGAGAAATGGACACCTGTCATGCCTCGGTGACGGTGCAGGATACGACCAGCCCTTCCCCGATTTGCAAGAATATAATCGTGTATCTCGATTCAAATGGAAATGCAAGTATTGATTCAAATGCGCTTGAAAATGGCTCAAGTGATAATTGTAGCATTGACTCTCTATCTGTTAGCCCTCAGGCATTTACATGTGTAGATACAGGGTCAAATATCGTGACCATGACGGTCACGGACGTCAATGGAAATTCAGCCATTTGCAACGCAACAGTCACCGTTCTTGATACGCTTAATCCAACACCCGTATGTAAAAACATTACGGTCTTTCTGGATGAAAATGGTTCCGTATCCCTGGACTCCAATGCCGTGGAAGATGGATCAAATGACAATTGCGGCATCGCATCTGTATCGGTCAGCCCAAATTCATTTATTTGCGCGGATACCGGCGCTCAATTGGTGACCATGACCGTCACCGATGTCAATGGAAATTCTGCTGTCTGTGGGGCGACCATTACAGTTGTCGACACACTCAAACCAACACCGTTATGCAAAAACATCACCGTCTACCTGGATGAAAATGGTACCGTATCCCTGGATTCAAATGCAGTGGAAAACGGATCATCTGATAATTGCGGTATTGCTTCTGTATCGGTCAGCCCAAATTCATTTATTTGCGCTGATACCGGTGCTCAATCTGTGACCATGACAGTCACCGATGTCAATGGAAATTCAGCCAATTGCAGCGCGACAGTCACCGTTCTTGATACGCTTAATCCAACACCCGTATGTAAAAACATCACGGTCTTTCTGGATGAAAATGGTTCCGTATCCCTGGATTCAAATGCAGTGGAAGACGGATCAAGTGACAACTGTACCATTGCTTCCGTTTCAGTAAGTCCAAATTCATTTATTTGCGCTGATACCGGGACTCAATCTGTGACCATGACGGTCACAGATGTCAATGGAAATTCAGCGAATTGCAACGCAACAGTCACTGTTCTTGATACACTTAGTCCAATCGCTGTATGTAAAAATATTACGGTCTTTCTTGATGAAAATGGCGCCGTATCCCTGGATTCCAATGCAGTGGATGACGGATCAAGTGATAATTGTGGCATCGCTTCTGTATCGGTCAGCCCAAATTCCTTCAATTGTCTCGACACGGGAGCAAATTTGGTGACCATGACGGTCACAGACGTGAATGGTAATTCATCCATATGCAGTGCAACGGTAACGGTAGAAGACAACGAAGATCCTGTACCTGACGTGGTTAATCTACCTGATGCCACCGGAGAATGCAGCGTAACCGTAATGGCTCCTACAGCTACTGATAATTGTGCCGGAGCAGTCACCGGAACCACAACAGATCCGACGACGTATACCACACAAGGAACGTTCAATGTAAGCTGGACTTATGATGACGGAAACGGTAATACAAGTTCACAAAACCAAACGGTAATTGTAGACGATGTAACCCCTCCTGTGGCCAACTGCCAGGACATTACGGTTGTTCTTGACAGTATGGGTAATGCAAGTATCACAGCTGCGGATATTATTCCGCCGGGCACATTTAATGGATTTTTTGATAGTGGGCAAAGCATAGGTCCCGCAATCAGTAGATACGGTTCAGCAATTGGTGATATTGATGGCGATGGGGATCTGGACGCTGTAACAGCCAATTGGAATGACGCACCTAACCGCGTTTTCTTCAATGACGGCACTGGCAATTTTACAGATAGCGGACAGCTTTTGGGGAGTTCTACAACACGATCTCTTACATTGGGTGATGTGGATGGAGATGGTGACCTCGACGTATTTTGCTCCAATAACAACCAACCCAACAAAGTGTATTTAAATGATGGAAGCGGTAATTTCACAGACAGCGGCCAGAATTTGGGTACTTCATATAGCTGGCATACATCATTTGGGGATGTTGATGGCGATGGTGATTTGGATGCTTTCGTGGCTAACACACTTAATCAACCTAACCTTGTTTGGATAAATAATGGAAATGGCGTTTTTACAGATAGTGGCCAATCGCTGGGTTCACAGTATAGTGCAAGCGTAGAGCTGGGGGACCTGGATGGTGATGGCGACCTGGATGCCTTTGTGAACAATGGTAATACCACAAATAATGCGAATCGGGTATATTTTAATGATGGTACTGGCACGTTTACAGATAGTGGTCAGGCCTTAGGCCTTAATCACAGCGGCGGATTGGATCTTGGAGATGTAGATGGGGATGGTGATCTCGATGCCATAGCAGCTAATTCCAGCACTAATGCCATACTTTGGCTAAATGACGGTACCGGTAGCTTCACCGATAGTGGTCAGTCGCTCGGAGCAGGATATACTTATCCTGTATTCGCTGACTTTGATAGTGATGGAGACCTGGATATCCATTTCGGGAAAAACGGTCCACCAAATCCTGTTTATCTGAATGACGGCGCCGGTAATTATAGCTATAGCGGATTCTCAATTGGCACTTCTAAAGCTAGACGCGCCTCAGTTGGCGACCTGGATGGTGACGGGGATTTGGACATATTTGAACCCAACAATGGTGAAGTAAGCCGAGTCTACTTTAACAACTCAGTTCTGTCTGTCTTTGACAACTGCGGTATCGTCAGCGACACCATTGATATTAGCAACTTCGGTTGCTCAGATGTAGGAACAGACACAGTAACATTAACCGTCATTGACGTTGGGGGGAATGTGACACAATGCACCTCAACAGTCACCGTTCTTGATACCATCAATCCAACTGCCGTATGTAAAAACATTACGGTCTTTCTGGATGAAAATGGTTCCGTATCCCTGGATTCAAATGCAGTGGAAGACGGTTCAAGTGACAACTGTACCATAGCTTCCGTTTCAGTCAGCCCAAATTCATTTATTTGCGCTGATACCGGCGCTCAATCGGTGACCATGACAGTCACTGATGTCAATGATAATTCAGCCAATTGCAGCGCAACAGTCACCGTTCTTGATACCATTAATCCAATCGCCGTATGTAAAAACATCACAGTCTTTTTGGATGAAAATGGTTCCGTATCCCTGGACTCAAATGCCGTGAATAATGGATCAAGTGACAACTGTACCATTGCTTCTGTATCAGTCGGTCCAAATTCATTTATTTGCGCTGATACCGGGGCTCAATCGGTGACCATGACAGTCACTGATGTCAATGGTAATTCAGCCAATTGTAACGCGACAGTCACTGTTCTTGATACGCTTAATCCAATCGCCGTATGTAAAAACATCACAGTCTATTTGGATGAAAATGGTTCCGTATCCCTGGATTCCAATGCAGTGGAAGACGGATCAAGTGATAATTGCGGCATCACTTCTGTATCGGTCAGCCCAAATTCATTTATTTGTGTGGATACAGGAGCAAACCTAGTGACCATGACTGTCACGGATGTCAATGGTAATTCGTCCATCTGTGCAGCCACAGTCACAGTTTTCGACACCCTAAAACCAACAGCGATATGCAAGAACATCACCCTCTACCTGGATGAAAATGGCTCCGTCTCGCTCGATTCAAATGCAGTGGAAGACGGATCAACTGATAATTGCGGCATTGCTTCTGTATCTGTCAGCCCAAATTCATTCATTTGCGCTGATACCGGGGCTCAATCGGTGACCATGACAGTCACTGATGTCAATGGTAATTCAGCCAATTGCAACGCGACAGTCACTGTTGTGGACTCTACTAGTCCAACTTTGGTTTGCCCTGATCTGGGTGGTGGATCATCTGAAGAGCTGGATCAATCGAATATCCTGGTAGACGGCGATGCTTTTGTGGGAATAGGGTTGGGTTTGGGCCAGTCATTTACAGCCGGTAGTAGCGGTTTACTTACCAAAATTACTGTCAAGGTGTCTGTGGAAATATTTCCAGGAAATTTTGTAGCTAGTATTGAAGGAGATTCAGCCGTACTCTATATCCAATCACCAGGTGAATATACCTTTGTCTTTACTTCTCCCATCACGGTGATAGCGGGGGAGGTCTATGAGTTTTTCATTAATGTCCCGACGGCTGGGCCATTCACCGGATTTGCCGAGATAGGCAGTGACGTATATGCCGGAGGTAACATGATCTGGATTAATGCTGGAAGTCCCATGGATTTGCCTTCCAATGATATGTATTTCAAAACTTTTGTTGATCCGGTGACAGTCTTTTATACAGATTCCGGTTTATGTACGGCTGAACTAAGTTTATTTGCTTCAGCAGCGGATTCTTGTGGAATCGACACAGTAACCTATAATATTGGGGGACAAGGAATTAGCTTCCCACATATGTTCAATGTCGGGACTACGACAGTAGATGTTTTAGCCATAGATGAGCATGGAAATTCCTCAGCATGCTCCTACTCAGTTACTGTCCAGGATACGACAAGTCCCAACGCCATATGTCAAGACATCAATGTTTATCTGGATGAAAATGGCTCCGTATCCCTCGATTCAAATGCCGTGGATAATGGTTCAACTGATAACTGTACCATCACTTCTATAACAGTCAGCCCAAATTCATTCAATTGTGTCGATACAGGAGCAAATTCAGTTACCATGACGGTCACTGATGTCAATGGTAATTCGTCCATGTGCAGTGCAACAGTCACTGTTCTTGATACGCTTAACCCGACTCCTTTATGTAAAAACATCACAGTTTATCTGGATGAAAATGGTTCCGTATCCCTGGATTCAAATGCAGTCGAAAACGGATCAAGTGACAACTGTCTCATCGCTTCTGTATCTGTCAGCCCAAATTCATTCATTTGTGTGGATACAGGAACAAACCTAGTAACCATGACGGTCACTGATGTCAATGGTAATTCAGCCAATTGCAGCGCAACAGTCACCGTTCTGGATACGCTTAATCCAATCGCCGTATGTAAAAATATTACGGTCTTTCTGGATGAAAATGGCGCCGTATCCCTGGATTCAAATGCAGTGGATAATGGTTCAACTGATAACTGTACAACCACTTCTGTATCTGTCAGCCCAAATTCATTCATTTGTGCCGACACAGGAGCAAATTTAGTGACCATGACAGTCACAGATGTCAATGGTAATTCGTCCATCTGTGCAGCCACAGTCACAGTTATCGACACCCTAAAACCAACAGCGATATGCAAGAACATCACGGTCTACCTGGATGAAAATGGCTCCGTCTCGCTCGATTCTAATGCGCTAGAGGACGGATCAAGTGACAACTGTACAATCGCTTCTGTATCTGTTAGCCCAAATCTATTTACGTGTGCTGACGCCGGTCCTCAAATCGCCACAATGACGGTGACTGACATAAATGGAAACTTATCTACTTGCATAGCAACCGTCACTGTTGTGGACACAACTAGTCCAACCCTGGTTTGCCCTGATCTTAATGGTGTATCAACTGAGGGGCTGGATCAATCGAATACCATACACGAGGGCCCTATGACTGTTCTTTACACAGTAGGTGCAGGCCAGTCATTTACAACCGGGAGTAGCGGTTTATTGACTAAAATTACCGTCAAGGTGTTGGAGTTATTCGTAGCCGGAAACATAGAAGCTGGTATTGGAGGAGAGACGTCCGTAATCAGCGTCACAGATACAGGTGATTATACCTTTGTCTTTGCTTCTCCCATCACGGTAATGGCAGGGCAGGTTTATGACTTCTCCATCCATGGACTGGGTGGTACATGGATCTCCCTTGCTTATAATTCCAGTGACGTATATGCCGGAGGTCACTTGATCGTTTTCACTGGTGGAATTCCCACTAATGTGCCTTCGAGTGATCTGTATTTCGAAACTTTTGTGCTTGAGCCTGCGACAGTCTTTTACACAGATCCCGGATTATGTACGGCTGAACTGAGTTTATTTGCAACAGCAACTGATTCTTGTGGAATTGATACAATAACCTATAATGTTGAAGGGCAAGGAATTAGCTTCCCACATCTGTTCAATGTCGGTACCACGACCGTAGATGTTTTAGCCATAGATGAGCATGGAAATTCTTCAGCATGCTCCTACTCAGTTACTGTCCAGGATACGACAAGTCCCAACGCCACATGTCAAAACATCAATGTTTATCTGGATGAAAATGGATCCGTATCACTGGATTCAAATGCAGTGAA
Organism: Saprospiraceae bacterium; assembly: GCA_965249735.1. Lineage (GTDB taxonomy): Bacteria > Bacteroidota > Bacteroidia > Chitinophagales > Saprospiraceae > JANQSS01. The sequence goes on from CBDFMS010000026.1 coordinate 404,033, forward strand.
TAATGGTTCAACTGATAACTGTATCATCACTTCAGTATCGGTCAGTCCTAATTCATTCAATTGTGTCGATACAGGAGCAAATTCAGTAACCATGACGGTCACTGATGTCAATGGTAATTCATCCATATGCAGTGCAACAGTTACTGTTCTTGATACGCTTAACCCGACTCCTTTATGTAAAAACATCACAGTTTATCTGGATGAAAATGGTTCCGTAGCCCTGGATTCAAATGCAGTGGAAAACGGATCAAGTGACAACTGTACCATTGCTTCTGTATCAGTCAGCCCAAATTCATTCATTTGTGCTGACACAGGAGCAAACCTGGTGACCATGACGGTCACGGATGCCAATGGAAATTCAGCGAATTGCAGCGCGACAGTCACCGTTCTTGATACGCTTAATCCAACACCTGTATGTAAAAACATCACGGTCTTTCTGGATGAAAATGGTTCCGTATCACTGGACTCAAATGCAGTGGAAGACGGATCAAGTGATAACTGCGGCATCGCCTCCGTTTCGCTGAGTCCTAATTCATTCATTTGTGATGATGCAGGACCAAACGCAGTAACCATGACGGTCACGGATGTAAATAACAATTCATCGATTTGCTCCGCTACAGTTACGGTGGTTGACACATTGAAGCCTACAGCGTCGAATCCAAATGACATCATGATCCAGTGCTTTTCTGACGTGCCAGCTCCCGATCCGTCAGTTGTCGATGATGAAATGGACAATTGTCTGGCGGCAAATTTAACGGTGGCCTTTGTCTCTGATGATATCACATCTGTCACATGTAATGGCGATACGGTCACCATCACTCGAACATATTCTGTAACGGATCAGGCGAACAATAGTATTCTCGTTGTGCAAATGATTCACGTAAAAGATACCATTGCACCAACCGGTACGCCCCCGGATTCGGCATTTTATATGTGTGTAGCCGAAGTTCCGGCAGCTGACCCATCAGTCATTACAGATGAAACTGATAATTGCGATCCGGCACCTGTAGTCACGGTGGTCGATACTGATAACGGTGGTCAGGGCTGTGCAGGTGATCCACTTATCATCACGCGGACGTTTACTATAACAGATTGCGCCGGACGAGCGCGAGATACGGTTCAAACCATCGTAGTCATGGATGAAGTCGCACCTGTGTTTACAGGAAATTTACCTGCCGATACCATCATGAAAACAACAACAAATACGGATTGTCAACTCTATATTGATGGATACGACTTAAAATTACCTACAGTTTCAGATAGCTGTGACTCAAATCCGCAGGTCACCATCACTTCCGATAATGTCAGCGTGAGCTTTTCGGGCGTCGGACCGTGGTCTGCGACCTTCCCGGTTGGAACTACCCTGGTGACTCAAACGGTAACCGATGATTGTGGTAATTCCAGTGACTATGAGTTTGTTGTCATAATCAATGACATGACTATACCGACTGCATACAATTGTCCACCTTCGGCGATTGATTTAGATGCCGTTTCTGTCGATCCCGGACAATGTCAGGGCACACATAGCTGGTTGAATCCGGGATTTTTCGATAATTGTGTGGTAATTAAGCTGGAACTCATCTTTACATCAGATTCGAATAATGTACCGGCTGGTCCTTTGCCGGCAGACAAAACTTACTACGGCGCAGGCGCCTTTGGTGGTCAGTTTGAAACAATCATCTTCCCGGTTGGTACGACCATCGTCAGCTTTGTCGCTACAGATAATAACGGCATGGTCAATGAAGCCTGCTTTATGAAAGTAGAAGTGATTGACGACGAGTCTCCAAATCCGGTATGCCAGGACCTTACGCTATATCTCGATGAAAACGGATTAGCATCTATCGACTCCAATGCATTGGATAATGGCTCTTCGGATAATTGCGCGATGGGATCGATAAGTCTATCCCAAATGAATTTTGACTGCGATGATCTATCAGGCCCAGTAGTCGTAACGATGACCGTCACGGATACAACCGGAAACGCTGATTCATGTATCGCAAATGTGACCGTTTTAGATACAATCAGGCCTGTGGCTTTGTGTCAAAATATAACCGTCATGCTAGATTCAAATGGTAATGCCAGCATCATACCTTCCATGCTGGACAGTGGGTCTTCGGACAATTGTACTGCTTCCGGTAATTTGACTTTATCAATAGACAAATCGACCTTTAATTGTACTGATATAGCCACCGGTGGTGAAGCAGTCAATCCGATAACTGATTTGTTCTTCAGCGAATATATCGAAGGTAGTGGTAATAATAAGTGCCTGGAAATATACAATGGTACCGATGCTCCTATTGATCTTTCCGGTTATTCCATCGAGAAATATGTCAATGGAGCAACATCGGGTATGATTATTAATTTGAGCGGCACATTGATGATTGGAGATGTGTATGTCGTATGCAACGGAAGTGCCGCAGCAGGTTTTCTTGCTCAGGCTGATGCCACTTCCGGCTCTGTCTCTCACAATGGTGATGATGCCTACGCTCTATTCAAAGGAACAACGGCGATCGACATCTTTGGGAAAATCGGAGAAGATCCGGGTACTTCCTGGGATGCAGGTCCTATTAGTACTGCAAATCAAACATTGGTTAGAAAGGCCACTGTTTATACAGGAAATATAGAAGATGCCGCCGGATTTCCTGCCTTAGGTACAGAATGGATAAGCTTTGCCCAAAACATGGCCACGGAACTAGGCAGCCACACGGTGACTTTGCCTCCTCCACCTACCGGAGATGGTGTCATCGTTACACTGACAGTGGAAGACGAATCCGGTAATATTGATATGTGTACAGCCGAAGTGCTGGTCCTTGATACAATCGCACCTATCGCAATATGCCAAAATCTAACAGTCTATCTCGATGAGAATGGCAGCGTAGTTCTTGATTCAAATGCGCTTGATAATGGATCCAGCGATAACTGCGGCATTGCCTCGTTATCGGTAAATCCAAATTCTTTTACCTGCGTTGATACGGGTTCAAATTCAGTTACATTGACTGTGTTAGATGTGAATGGAAATTCTTCATCTTGCCTTGCAACTGTGACTGTTCTCGACACCATCAACCCAACACCATCATGTCAAAACATTATCGTCTATCTGGATGAAAATGGTTCGGTATCCCTTGATTCAAATGCAGTGGAAAACGGATCGATGGACAACTGTGGCATCGCCTCTGTTTCACTCAGTCCAAATGCATTCATGTGTGTTGATACGGGAGCAAATATGGCAACGATGACAGTCACCGATGTAAACGGTAATTCGTCGATATGCAACGCGATGGTCACTGTCCTGGATACGCTTAATCCTACCCCATTGTGCAAAAACATCACCGTCTATCTGGATGAAAATGGGTCTGTCTCACTGGACTCAAATGCAGTGGAAAATGGATCAAGTGATAACTGTACGATTTCTTCTGTATCAGTCAGTCCAAATGCATTCATGTGTGCCGACACGGGAGCAAATTTGGTGACCATGACGGTCACTGATGTCAGCGGAAACCTATCGACATGCATCGCTACGGTAACTGTTATTGATACGCTTAATCCGACCGCCGTATGTAAAAACATCACCGTCTATCTGGATGAAAATGGGACTGTCTCTCTGGACTCAAATGCGGTGGATAATGGATCAAGTGGTAACTGTACCATTGCTTCCATATCAATTAGCCCAAATTCATTCATTTGTGCCGACACGGGAGCTAATTTAGTGACCATGACAGTCACTGATGTAAATGGTAATTCATCTATTTGCAACGCAACAGTCACAGTCGTTGACACCCTTAATCCTACACCGTCGTGTAAAAACATCACGGTCTATCTGGATGAAAATGGGTCTGTCTCTCTGGACTCAAGTGCAGTGGAAAATGGATCAAGTGATAATTGTTCCATTGCTTCTGTATCCGTCAGCCCAAATGCATTCATGTGTGTCGACACGGGAGCAAATTTAGTGACCATGACGGTCACCGATGTTAACGGAAACCTATCGACTTGCATGGCTACGGTAACTGTTCTTGATACGCTTAATCCGACTCCTTTATGTAAAAACATCACCGTCTTTTTGGATGAAAATGGTTCCGTCTCCCTGGATTCAAATGCAGTGGAAAACGGATCGACTGACAACTGTGGTATCGCCTCTGTTTCGCTTAGTCCAAATTCATTCATTTGTGATGATGCAGGACCAAACGCGGTAACGATGACTGTTACGGATGTAAATGGTAATTCATCCATCTGCGTGGCTACGGTCACGGTTGTTGACACGTTGAAACCTACAGCTTCAAATCCTGATGACATAATGGTCCAATGCTTTTCTGACGTGCCCGGTCCTGATCCATCAGTTGTAGATGATGAAATGGACAATTGTCTGGCGGCCAATCTAACGGTGGCTTTTGTCTCTGATGACATTACAACTGCCACTTGTAATAGCGATTCGGTAACCATTATCCGAACATATTCTGTAGAAGACCAGGCTGGCAATAGTATTCTCGTCGTGCAAATGATTCACGTAAAAGATACCATTGGACCAATAGGTACTCCTCCGGATTCAGCATTTTACACATGTGTAACAGATGTTCCGGCAGCTGACCCATCAGTCATTACAGATGAAACTGATAATTGTGATCCTTCACCGGTTGTCACTGTTTTGGACACTGACAATGGCGGTCAGGGATGCTCCGGCGATCCACTTGTCATTGCCCGGACCTATACTCTAACAGATTGCGCAGGACAATCGACAGATATCGTTCAGATCATTGTAGTCGCGGATGATTCCATTCCTGTATTTACAGGGAATTTACCTGCTGACACGATCAGGAAGCCAACGACAACCACAGATTGTCAGCTCTATCTCGATGCCTTTGATCTGATCTTGCCTACCGTATTTGATCATGAAGACCCCAACCCTGTGGTTACAATCTCTTCTGACAATGTCAGTGTGAGTTTCTCTGGACCCGGGCCCTGGTCTGCAACCTTTCCGGTTGGGATAACCACCGTGACACTGACGGTTACTGATGATTGCGGTAATTTTTCAACCTACGATTTTGTTGTCATCATCGAAGATTTGACTGTTCCGGCTATGACCAATTGTCCTTCCTGGGCTGTGGGTATGGATGCCATCCCTGCCGATTCAGGAACGACCCAGGGTACACACAACTGGATCAATCCCGGTTTTAACGACAACTGTGGAGTTCAAATGTTTGAGATACGTTTCACTGCAGATTCAGTCGACACACCAAGTGGACCTCTACCTGCAGATAAAACCTATTATGGAGCGGGAGCCTTTGGTGGTCAAAATGAATCGATCGTATTCCCTGTAGGTACCACCATTGTCACTTTCATTGCCACCGACGTCAACGGAGGATCGAATGCTAACTGCATCATGAAAGTCGAGGTAGTAGATGATGAGGATCCAAATGCAGTTTGTCAAGATATTATGGCATATCTGGATGAGAATGGCATGGTCACGATTGACTCCAATGCATTGGACAATGGATCTTACGACAATAATGGGATAGCTTCGTTCACTTTGTCGCAAACGGATTTTGATTGTAACGATCTATTTGCTCCTGTACCCGTGAGCATGATAGTTAATGATCTTTACGGGAACGCTGATACCTGCATAGCCAACGTGTCTGTTTTAGATACGATTCGACCAGAAATCACCGATTGTCCTTCTGATATCTTGTTCGTAAGTGATTCCGGATCTTGTGGAACGGCCATTACATGGTCAAGTCTTACGACGTCTGATAATTGCCCGGGTGAAATATTGACACAGACGGCTGGGCCTTCGTCCGGATCATTCTTCCCGGTAGGCGTCACGGTAATCGAATATACTGTAACAGATGCCTCGAATCTGACAGATACTTGCTCATTCACGATCACTGTTGTCGATTCAATTCCTCCAACAGTCGTCCTTCAAGATGTCACGATAACACTTGACAGCAATGATATAGCAGTTCTTGATGCATCAACCATGGATTTATCGAGCTCAGACAATTGTGCAATTGATACCATCTATGCAAATCGTGATACGTTTACTTGTGCCGATCGTAAAGTCACTGAAGTCATTGTAACTATCCGGGATATATATGGAAATACGAGTACCGGAACTGCTCATGTTACATTGAATGGATTGATTTCACAAAGTACAGTTTATGTTGATCTCAATGCTACCGGTGGTAATCAAACCGGTCTAAGCTGGGAAGACGCATTTTTAAACATTGATCATGTATTGGCCGCATGTATTGCTGATATTGACACCATATTTGTCGCACAAGGTGAATATATTCCATCGATCAATTCACGGACTTCGGGATATTATTTCACGGACTCCATGGTCGTTTTAGGTGGATATACAAATCAAGGGGCAGAAAGAGATACAACCGGCACAACAACGATAATGTGTGGTGATATCGGAGTGTCGGCCGACAGTACTGATAATGTTTATCATACACTGTTAATTGATTCGTATGCAACCAATGTTGTAGTCGATGGATTTACAATCTCTTGCGGATATGCGGATGGTACAAATCCATTGGAAGATCAAGGTGCGGGTGTTCTTTGTTTAGGTACGGCGACAATGAGTCATATCATTATTACTGACAACTTCTCGACAGATCAGGGCGCCGCTGTATTGGTGACCGGAACAGGTGATCTAAGTTTGAGTCATTCGACAATTAAGTCGGACAATCAATCTTCGACCAATGTTCTATTTGGAAATGACGTAGGAAGTATTTTACTCCTGGATGCTGAAACTATAATCGTAGAATAGTCTTAAGGCAGGAATAAATAGGAATTTATAAATTCTCAGCAAGTGCACATTTCTGTGCACTTGCTTTTTTTTATTATACGACCTAATTTTCAAAAATTTAGCCGGCAATATAAAATTCAGAATTTTCCTGAATTAATTTGGACTATTCAATTTCTAGATATTTAATAGTACAAAAAAAGACCCTCATTGACAGGTGGCAGCTTAGTCTCCAATCTCCGCGACTAATCTTCCCGATATCTCATCAATCGGTCGGAAAGAACAATTGGATTTATCGGCAAATTGATAGAATCGTGATCCGGAAAGGATTGGCAAAAACAGGTTGGATTTTTCAAATATCTTCCATTTCTAAGCGTATGCCTTGAGAAAGCGTTATTTTTGATGAAATATGGCCGCTTAGAGTAAAGCCGGAGAGTGGTTATAATGCAGGTGCTATGAGAGGCTCAGACAAATCAAAAACAAACAGCAGAATTAGAATGTCTTCTGTTCTCCATAGAGACATGAGAAGACGTCCGACATATGCCTGGCATATGATCTGCATTTGTCTCCTCTTTTCTCTTTTCTTCCATTATGAAACAATCGCGCAAACCGCATCCAAATGGACTGTAACGACTGATGAACTGGTAGCGAATATCTGTCATTACACAAACAAGGAAAATCTCTCGAACAACACCGTTCTCGATATCATCCAGGATAGTCGTGGCTTGACGTGGATTGGAACAAAGTCAGGCCTGGATCGCTTCGACGGGACGGAATTCATCAATTATTACAAGAATAACGTTGGCATGCTTAGCAATGAAATATTTGCCATTCGTGAAGATGGAGATGGATTATTTTGGTTGATGCACGATGTGCCCTTTCATTATTCATATAATGGATTCACATTATTCGATCCCCTTAAAAAAAAGACAATTGATCCCAAAACGCATTTTCCAGCCGATTTCCCAATTGATTTTACGCAACAATTTTACCCCTATCCCGCACCTGATCATTCGTTGTATATATTAGATAGATCGGGATTGTTGCTGCACTATAAAAATAATGAAAATTATAAAGTGCTTGGTAAAATTCAAACTCCGGTTGATTGGGGTCTTGTTGGATATATAACAAAAATTATTGTTGAAGAAGAAGGAGCATTTTGGATAAATTTTCCTAGTTCTCTTAAAAAATATGACATCAATTGCAACTTACTCGTTGAAACGAGTATTTGGGATGATTACTATGTTTCAGATATCACTGAAGATTTAATTATCAATGGTATCCATAAACCAAATTCGGACAGGACACACGTTATATTGCAATTGTCAGAGCACGGACAAATAACAAAAGACTCCAAAATTCATCTGGACGCGCGCTTACTATATTATAATCCGAATGAAAAAACCAGAATTAAAGTACATGAAGGTCAGGTCATTTTTGAGATGGAAGGCAAGGGTGAAGTAATCCTGTTTTCGAGCGAAAGTGAATCATGGACGATGTCTGCAGAAAATAGATGGCTAATTAAAAAAATAAACAACATATATTGGCTTATATCACCATTTAATGGTTTTTATAAATTAACAATTAACGAATCAAACTTTATAAATTATTATACCGGGATTCAGCAAAGAGGCATTGTTACTGATCAATTTGGAAAGATATGGTTACATAATTCAAAAAAACCGGATAAGAAATTTGTCAAACCAGAATTCCAGGTTGGTGTCTACGAGCCATTCGCCTTGATGAAGTCAAAGGATGGGACCTTATGGGGATTTAATGCAGAAGACAAACTCGAGAAGTTTGCTCCACCTGAATACAATTCTCAAGTCTTCGAGTCTGTGCATCCGCGAGACTATGCAGAGTGGTACATTCATGAAGATAGTAAAAACCGGATTTGGTTTTTTGATTCTCTTTCTTATTTCAATACGTCTTTGGAGCAACTGGTCTTCAAATCTGAATGGCAAAGGGATAATCCAATATCAGGTGCCCATCGATATTTCATGGACGAATTAGCAGATGGCAATTTGTTCATTGGTACTTCTGAAGGGTTACATGTCTTAGACCCCGAAAAGGGATTTGTAGAAAAGTTTGGCAAAGAAGAAAATAATTCTAACTACTTGCCATCAAATAAAATACATCATTGGAGCATTAATGAAAATGGTGTCTGGTGGATTGCCACAGGTGATGCCGGCTTATTAAAATGGGATAAACAAAATGGGATATACCAACAATTTTCCATAGACAATGGATTCCCTTCGAACAGACTGCATGCTATTTATCAGGATGATGATGGATTTTATTGGATCAATAGTGAAGATGGAATTATTCGATGGGATGAAGACCGAGAATTTGCAAGACTATACACTGAAGTCGATGGACTATTACATCCCGAGGGCAACCGTGTCTCGCACTATATGGATGAATTTGGTACCATATATTTTGGATCGGTAAGAGGTATTACACAATTCAACCCGCATGATTTCAATCAAGACTCAGTAAAAGAATTGAAATCGATTAAAATACAAGATGTATATCAATCGACCTGGACTTCCAATTTCTTTGAGCTAACAGATCGATATGAGCAGTTTGTAGCCGAGAAGGGACTCATTATGAAAAGAAATGAAAATTACGCTGAAATTATTTTCGCTCCTCTGTCCTACTCCGAAAACGACAACATCGAGTTCTGGTATAAATTACATGATGAATGGATTAATATGAACGGGAATAAATTAATATTATCTGGAATCCATTATGGTGATCATGAAATTTCAGTTCGGGCTGAAAATTCATCCGGCATTATTACACTTCCTTTTTCCTTTCAAGCCGTGTCAAAACCACCTTTATATTTAAATGTCTGGTTCATTCTATTATGTTTAGGCTTAGCTGGTTTAGCTATTTGGTTGTTAGTTCGAAGACACGTTAAGCGATTGAATCGTCAACGAAAATTTTTAGAAGACCAGATTACTGAACGGACCAGAGAAATCATTCTAAAAAATGCTTCGATAGAAGAAAAGAACGTGCTTTTAGCCCAACAAACCGAAGATTTGAGGAAGTTGGACGAGATGAAATCAGAATTATTTGCCAATCTGAGTCATGAACTCAGAACCCCACTTACCCTCATCCAGGGCCCGATCAATTCTGTCTTAAACAGCAATACGCTGACGAATCGCGATCGTCCCTTGATGTTAACGGCCAAAAACAATGTAGGCAAGCTTAATAAACTTGTCAATCAAATAATGGATCTGTCAAAGATGGACGCCGGACTTTTAAGACATTCACCGGTACAAACAAATTTTTATAATCTACTTCGGCAGTTGGTCACGATGTTCGAATCGCACGCACAACGCGACGGTAAACGCTTGTTATTTGAGTACCGAATTAATCGGAAAATCGTGGTTGAGTTGGATAGTGATAAATTTGAGAAAATCATATCCAATTTACTTACCAATGCATTTAGATTTACGGGGAGAGGTGACTCAATAGAAGTAATAGTGACCGAAGCACCGGATAAATTAAATGTAATTGTCCGAGACAGTGGTCAGGGAATTCCTAAGGAGGATATGCCGCTGATTTTTGATCGATTCTACCAATCAAAAACAAATACACGTACTTCAGGTGGCTCTGGTATCGGACTGGCCATATGCCAGGAGTATGCTAAGGTATTAGGAGGTAAAGTGTCAGCTAAGAGTCAATTGGGTCAAGGAAGCATTTTCTATGTTGAAGTTCCCAAACGAGAAATATTAGGAGCCGCAAAATTGGCTCAATCACAAACAGTAACACATCAAAAAGAGAAGCACTCAGGTTCCATGACTCAAGTAGAAAAGGGCTTGGCAGCACAAGACAACGGTAATGAAAAAACTCGTAGCCATATCCTGGTCGTAGAAGATAATCCTGAACTTCGGGAATATCTGAAGTTCATCTTGAATGAACGATTTAATGTGAACCTTGCTGAGAATGGACAAGTTGCACTTAATATGCTCAATCATGTCGGAAATGGTTCCGGAAACGGAATTCCAGATCTGATTATCAGCGATATTATGATGCCCGAAGTCGATGGCAATGAACTTGTTAAACAAATGAGGGCAAGTGAGAAATTCAACCTGATTCCGGTACTCATGCTAACAGCTCGCACCACGCTAAAAGACAAATTATTGGCATATAGAATTGGTGTTGACGATTATATGATCAAACCATTTGATGAGGAAGAATTACTTGTTCGAATTGATAAGCTATTGAAAAACAGTCAACAACGTCAAGAATATGTTCAAGATGAATTGGATAACAAAGACATCAATTTAACCCTATCAACAGAGATTTCGAAGCTTGATTTGATTTGGCTTGAAAAGCTCGAGACAACTGTTCATGACCATTTGGGTGAAGTAGAATTGAATGTTGATAAGCTAGCAAGCTTAATGTCTTTGAGTCGCACACAATTGTACAGAAAAACGAAAAGCCTTACCGGTCTAAGTCCAAGCCTGTATCTCCGGGAAGTACGTCTGCAAAAAGCCAGGGCAAAAATTGAGTCAGGTCAATTTACGACGATAAAGGAAGTAGCCTTTAGTGTCGGTATCACAAAATCAAGCTACTTCGCCGCTTTGTATCAGGACCGTTTCGGTAAGCTTCCGTCAAAAGTTTAATATTCCATTTATGTCCTTCAATGAAATTGTGAACCGAAGTTGGACACAAATGATGGTTCAACCTTCTTGATATTTCATTAAACACACCCTATTCGATCCCTAAGATGGGTCATTGTAACAAATAAGGTGCTCATTGCAACATTTGAGGTGCTCGAGTTTCTTCATCATAAAGTAGATTTACCAAGCGTATGTAGATTGCCTTTTGGCACAAAAGAGAATCGGACATAACAAGAGCAAGCCAAAGAGCATCTTACGATAACTGAATACACCGAAGTCCAAAAGCATGCAAAAAATCCTAGTGATATTTGTATTGCATTGTGGATCTAAAGGATAATAAATTTAGAGCGGTAAAAAAGGGTTTTACAGGGGGATTTTACAGTGGGTGTCTAGCGGTAGGCACCCACTTTATTTTTGCGCGAGATGCCTAAAAAGTGAGGACATCCGATTCTATGTCTGCTCAAGATGATATGAAGTATTCTTGATCCCGTCCATGTAGACTATTGAATTTTTAGAAAAGAGCGTATTTCCACAGCTATGGCTGGAAAAGCGTTATTTTTGCGGCTCAATTTTAAAAGCTATGTCAAAACCTTTAATTCTTGTCACAAATGATGACGGAATGTTTGCCCCCGGTATCAAGACACTTGTGTCCATCGCCCGTGAATTTGGGGAAATTGTGGTGGTTGCTCCCGACAGTCCTCAATCCGGAAAAGGACATGCTATTACTATTGAAGATCCAATCAGGTTGCATGAGGTTGATCTTTTTGAAGGCATCAAGGCGTATGAATGTTCCGGAACACCTGTTGACTGCGTCAAATTGGCCAAAAACGTTCTGCTAAAAGAACGACAAATTGATCTCTGTCTTTCCGGAATCAACCATGGCTCTAATGCTTCTATCAATATAATTTACTCAGGTACTATGTCAGCGGCCATGGAAGCCGCCCTGGAAGGGATTCAATCAATTGGATTCTCCTTGCTTAACTACTCATTTGATGCCAATTTTGAGCCATCTCGAAACTATGTTTCTAGAATCATTGAAGGTGTATTGAACAAAGGAATTTCAGATTGCAACTTACTCAACGTCAATATTCCGGACCTTTCTGAGGAGAAAATTAAAGGTGTACGGGTATGCCGTCAGGCCGAAGGTAGATGGGACGAAGATTTTGTCGAAGGAACAGATCCACGAGGTCAAAAATACTACTGGCTCACAGGAAAATTTGTCATTACAGACCAACGCCCGGATACAGATATATGGGCTTTGGAGAAGGGCTACATTTCAGTGGTGCCTTCCAGTCATGATTTGACTGAGGAGGCAGCCCTAAAAAACAACACGCATTTAAATATTAACCAATCTTGAATAAAAATCACTTTTTGACTGGATTCCTGGTTGGACTACTTTGGCCTATCATGGTATATGGAATACTACTCGGCTTATTGGATTTGCTCGAAAGTCTTGAAATCATCGGGCGTCATCAATTTGCGTCGGATTTTCATACACGTACATTGACCTTAGTCGCCATAGGCTGTAATGTCTTTTTTATGCAATATTTTAATAAAAAAAGGTGGATCAATTCTATGCGCGGTCTAGTCATTCCAACGTTGATCTATGCGGTTGTATGGTTTATTAATTTTCGGGAAGTATTGTTGTAATCAATAAATGAAGTATTTCATCATAGCAGGAGAAGCTTCCGGAGATTTGCATGGAAGCCACCTCATGCAGTCATTGGCTGCAGAAGATAATCACGCCCGGTTTCAACATTGGGGTGGTGATTTGATGAAAGCGGTAGATGAAAATCAAACCAACCACATTTCTAATTTGGCCATCATGGGTTTTTGGGAAGTCATTAAAAATCTCAATACAATCAATGGCTTTTTCAAACAATGTAAAAGACAAATTGAATCCTTTGAGCCTGATGCGCTCATCTTGATTGATTATCCCGGATTTAATTTACGCATGGCCAAATGGGCCAAAGAAAAAGGAATACCTGTCTTTTACTACATCTCCCCGCAGTTGTGGGCATGGAAAGCAAAACGTATCGAAAAAATTAAAAAATACGTGACCCGGCTATTTGTCATTCTGCCTTTTGAGAAAGATTATTATAACGATCGGCAAGTAGATGTGAGTTATTATGGACACCCCCTACTCCACCATATTCAACAATTCAGAAGTCACAACCCAGTAAATGAACGGTCGGCCTATGCCTTGTTTCCGGGAAGCCGTCGGCAAGAAATAACGCGTGTACTGCCATTGATGATTGCAGGAGCGCAAAAAACTTCCATTGAGCGATTTTATATATCACGCGCGCCTGCCATACCAACTTCATTTTACAACGATCTAATTGCCGACGACCAGCGATTCAAGCTATTTGATGGTTCTTCCTATGAACTGTTTTCACAATGCAAAGCCGCCATGGTTACATCCGGGACAGCCACTTTAGAATGTGCATTATTTGACGTTCCTCAAATTGTATGTTATTCGGGTTCGCGCATTTCTTATGCCATTGCCAGGCGTTTAGTCAAAATTGATTTTATCGCGTTGGCCAACTTGATCATGAATAAAGAAATAGTAAAAGAACTTATACAGGATGATTGTAATCCTGAAAATATTTATTTACATTTTTCAAAATTGTTGGAACCAACACACCGGACGAATATTTTAAATGGCTACGCTGAATTAAAAACCAAATTACAAACAACCGAACGTTCAACCGTTCCGGATTTAATTGCAACTGAAATTCTCAAACGAATACAATAAATAATTTACATGCTCTCTACAAATAATATATCACTACAATACGGAAAACGTGTCCTCTTCCAGGAAGCCTCCTTAAAATTCACTCAAGGCAATTGTTATGGTGTGATTGGGGCCAATGGCGCAGGAAAATCGACTTTCCTAAAAATATTATCGAACCAACTCGATCCCAACAGTGGCTCGGTTAATCTTGAGCCCAATAATCGAATGGCTGTACTCAGCCAGGATCACTTTGCCTTTGAAGAATATCCGGTATTGGAAACCGTCATCATGGGCCACAAGACCATGTACGATATCATGAAGGAAAAAGAAGCCATTTACATGGACCCTGAAGCAAGCGAAGCAGATGGTATGAGAGCTGCGGATCTTGAGAATGAATTTGGAGAAATGGGTGGTTGGAATGCCGATAGCGACGCTGCCGAACTCCTCAGTAATCTCGGTATTCAAGAAGCCCTCCATTATAATCACATGAAGGACCTGACAGGACCTCAAAAAGTAAAAGTTCTACTCGCCCAGGCACTTTTCGGCAATCCTGATATTCTGCTGCTAGATGAGCCCACGAATGATCTCGATGCACCAACCGTTACCTGGCTGTCTGATTTTTTAGCGGACTTTAAAAATACTGTTATTGTTGTTTCACACGATCGGTATTTTCTGGACATGGTCTGTACCCACATTGTGGATATCGACTATCAGCGAATCCAAATATTCTCAGGGAACTATAGTTTTTGGTATGAGTCTAGCCAGTTGATGAGCCAACAAATGGCCAATAAAAACAAAAAGATTGAACAAAAACGCAGTGAGATGCTTGCCTTTATTCAACGCTTTAGCGCGAATGCATCAAAATCTCGCCAGGCCACGAGCCGTAAAAAAGCATTAGAGAAATTAAATCTAGAAGACATAAAACCTTCAACCCGGAAATATCCTTTCATACATTTCAAAGCGGAGCGTGAAGTCGGCGATCAAATTCTTCACATGGAAAAATTAAGTGCTTTTAAATCGAATGGAGAAGCCTGGTTTCAGAATATCACACTGACCATGAATCCCGGTGATAAAATTGCTGTACTCTGCAAAGATTCGGCTGTCATCACAAAATTCTTTGAAATATTAAATGGCACCGATGTCGATTACAAAGGGAGTTTTGAATTTGGAAAAACCATCTCTATAAGCTATATGCCCAACGACAACAGTGATTATTTCTCGGAGTCAGACAACTTAGATTTAATGAACTGGTTGAGGCAATATTCGGAAAATAAAGACGAACAATTTATCAGGGGATTTCTCGGTCGAATGTTATTTTCAGGTGAAGAGGTTTATAAAAAGTCAAATGTCTTGTCAGGAGGTGAAAAAAGCCGATGTATTTTATCCAAGGTCATGCTCGCACATCCCAACTTCATTATTATGGATGAACCGACTAATCACCTCGATCTTGAGTCCATTACAGCCCTCAACAATGGCATGAGTGATTTTACCGGCAGTTTACTTTTTACATCACATGACCATAAGTTGATCTCGACTGTCGCTAATCGCATCCTTGAATTAACGCCGACTGGCATCATCGACAGTTTGCTTTCATTTGACGAATACTTAGTATCAGAAAAAATCAAAGAAAAACGTGAAGGCGCGCTCAGTCATTAAACCAGTTGCAGCGTACTGACCAATTCCTATTTCAATGTCAGCCGGGCGGATTGGCTATGAACCCTGAATGACCATTAGATAAGCTATAATCTCACTTAACTTACCTTTTATCTGAGTCTCGTCCAGATGTTCCTGCTCTGAAAATACTTCACCCCACACAGGCATTTGTCTCGTGCCATGAGATTTTGCCATGTCTCTACCGTCAATCATACGGGCCACTTCCAATACAGGAAATTCACTCGTTCTCCAATTGGCCGTAATCCGTGTCAGATCGGCCGGCATTTTATATAAGGAATCAATGCGGACACCTTTCGCATCTTCACCATGACAAGAGCTACAGTAGTTCATAAAATGTGTCTGACCACGCTGTGCCTGGGCAGCACGGGATCCTTCCGGTGGACCTTTGATACAACTTCCTGTTGCCAGGTATATAAAACATGAAATGATCAAGAGAGCCGCCATTGTTAATTTGTTCATTTTCATTTTTTGCTCATTTATAGTTGTTCACAAATCTCACCGAATCTTAAACTTAGAATTATTTCTATCCCATTTCACTGATACCCGTCAATCGGCATATGGATTGTCGTCATGGACAAAGACCATTTGAAAATCAACTTCGGCAATTAAGGGTAAAACCTGATCATACCAACGGCAGTCCTGTTACAAGACTCTCATCGAATACATCAATAAACCCATCTCACTGTTGCCAAATCACCTATATTCATAGTTATAAGTTTGTCATGTCACCTCGAACCATAAAAAGTACCCGGCCACAGCACCAAACCGCTATCCCACACGAAACGGGAAACGCTGCTCGACAAGATGGACAAATGTTGAAGAGGGCATTCAAACTCCGTGCTCACTGCGGTAAGCGAATAATAAACAGGATTAGTCTTTATATTGTATTAATTCCAGCCATTATCTTTTGTTCCTCCATAGTCTCAGGACAAGAAAAGTCGGACACATTAGCTCTGGCCAGAAATTTAATTGAAGAAAGTAATTTCGTTCACAGTGTTGAACTATTGGAGAATTACCTAATGAATCATCCTGACAATATTCACGCCTTACAATTACTCTCCTATACTTTTTTTAGAAAAAAGGATTTAAAAAAAGCAGAATATTATTACAATAAGGTCTATGATTTATATCCAAATCAACCTCAAATAATAAGGGATTTCGCATATTTTCTATACTCCACGGAACAATACGACAAATCACAAGAATTGTACAAACAATATTTGCAATTTGACCCCGGCAATCCGGAAGCTTTATTAAAACTCGCCTATATTCAATATGATGCCGAGCAATATAGTCCGGCATTGTCACTCTATCAAGAGGTTAAAGCACTTTACCCGTCCAATGCCGAAGCCACTCAAATGATCCGGCATATCAATGAATTACGCGCCATCACAGCTCGCATGATCATGTCGTATTTAGATGATGATCAACCTTTACAGTTACTACGCCCGACGATTGAATTGTCAACATACAGGAGTCGATTGCTACATCCTGTCATCGGCGTCAAATCCTTTGTGGACACACAAGATGGATTTTCTTCATTCCATCATGTTACATTAGGCAATCATTTCATATTTAACAAACTCAATTTAAAACTAGATATCAAAGGAGGTCTTTATTCGCATTCAACACAAAACCATGATTTATTGTCCATGGACATAAATCTATCCAAGGGCTTAACATCCGGGCTGCAATTAAATGGAAATTTCAAAAGAGACTACGATTTACATACACTACAAGCTTTTACCGATCCTGCTGAATTTGAAGAATATAAAATTGGTTTCAAACTGGACAAAGGAGACTCCTGGTTAGCTGAAGCCTCATATGGATCTCGGACCTACTCGGACGATAATCGGATTAAAAACATTTATGGTTGGTTCCTTTCACCATCATTGAAATTGAAATTCGCAAACTTTAGACTTGGGTATGGATACAGCTATTCAGATGCAAAAACAAATAACTTCACAAATAAAGTCGACATAGACATTATAAAAGAAGAATATGAAGATGGATATCAAATTGAAGGTACATATGACACCTACTTCACTCCTACGAATCAAATGGAGCATTCCATCATCTCACTTATTGCTTTATCAATTTCAAAAAATCTATTTCTCAATTTTAATACAGTGATTAAACCCGGGTCAACTGCCGATATTCCATATTTGTACCTGGATGATAACGCAGGTGATCTTTTTATGGCTACAGGTTTTTTTGAGGAGACAACAACAAATTACGATCTATCAGGACGCCTGGACTATCAAGCCGGACCCAAGCATTGGCTATCACTTGAATACGCGCGCAATAAGACGTTTTACTATACAGCAAATCGATATACATTTTCCTGGTCAGTTCTCTTATACAACGTGCGGTGAAGAATAATCTATGGAAATATCGACAGGCTGCGGCTGTATCAAATGTTGACAAAATCGTCATCATTTCCCTATTCACCGGTGGCGTTATATCTATTCTCTTATTGGCCGATTGGTGGTTTCGTGCTGAGCATATAGAAAATTTAATATTATTTATTCTACTGAGTTTTATATTCTGGTATGGCATGATGCGGCTTATCATCATCTGGATGAATTATTTAAAAATTAGGAAGCCAGAAATTCCAGAATCCGACCCGAATTTATCAGTAGCAATATTCACAACAAGCTCTCCCGGTGAACCCTTATCTATGTTTGATAAAACACTGGAAGCCTGTGCACAATTAACATATCCACACACGACTTATTTGTTGGATGATACGCAAGATCCGAGATTTAAAAAAGTTGCTGAAAAACATGGAGCAGTTTGGCTTGAGTTGGTCGGACTTCCTGGAGCAAAAGCCGGAAAAATAAACGCAGCCCTCAAGCTGACAGATGAAACGTTTATTCTGGTGCTGGACCCTGACCATATTCCATTCCCTAATTTTCTGGAAAACACCTTAGGCTATTTCAGCGATGAACAAATCGGTTTTGTTCAGGTCTCACAGGCCTATTACAACCAGTACCGATCTAGAACAGCTTTAGGCGCAGCACAGCAAACTTATACTTTCTATGGTGCAACGCTTATGTCGATGTTTGGATATGGTTGTTCTGTAGCCATCGGAGCCAACTGTACGTTTCGAAGAAAAGCCCTGGAATCAATCAATGGACATGGGATCGGGCTGGCGGAGGATCTGGTTACTGCCATCCGCCTACATGCCGCAGGATGGAAATCGATCTATAATCCGGTTGTAATTAGTCGCGGACTCGTGCCCGAAGACTTCGGTTCATTTTGTAAACAACAACTAAAATGGTCTAGAGGCGTACATGAAGTTTTATTTTCCGAATTTCCCAGACTGTACAAAACACTAAGCTTTTGGCAGCGCATTTCTTATCTGACAATAGGCACTTATTATCTAGCCGGACTAAGCGCATTTTTTTATTTCTTCATACCATATTTGTTTTTTTGGACAGGGATAATGCCGGCAAGCATGCATTTTTCTGAATTTTTAATTGAAATTATTCCCGTAGGCATAATCTCCATTGCATTCTATCTCTTTATGCAAAAATGGCTTTGTCATCCCAAACACGAACGCGGCCTGCATATAAAGGGAGTCATACTTAAATATGCTACCTGGCCAGTATTTTTATTGGGATTTATTCTGGCCGTAATTGACGTAGATATACCTTATATCCCGACAGCCAAACAAGCTGAGACCGGAAAAGTATCACCATTCGTCCGACCTTTGCTCATACAACTTGTTATCTTCGCTTGTAGTCTTTTGTATATTATTATCAAGCGACTGTATTTCATGGATGAGAGTGCTTTACTCCTGAGTTCAGAAGTGACCTTTGGAATGCTCTTATTTGCCACAATAAATATTGTCCTGGTTATTGCCGGGCTTTGGATTGCCCGAGAGTCGAAATACTTAGTAACTGAAGAACCCTGGAAGAAAATTGATCTATCCGTATTTAAGAATATTAAAAAGTGAAATCCAGAATTAATCGAATCATTGTCGTCATCATAGGAGTTGCACTTGGCATTCTACTTATTTATTTTTTAACCATGATCGGCAATAAATCGAAAGGGCCCTTAGAGGATATGATGGTGAAAATAGGTTCCGAAATTACGGATGTGGATCAATACATCCTCAATAGCAGCACACGTGAAAGGCGGTCTCAAGAAATGAATTGGATTGCTTCATATAAAAATGATGCGAATCTATTGCGAAATCCACAAGAAATATTGCTGGGCGCATTCAATAACCTGGATTTAGAAGATTTCCAAAGCACGATTGAATTGGAAGACGCACTGGATGTACAATTTCCTATTTTTCATATTTATGTTGCCTGGGGTTCAAAACCCGATCAAAGGTTTCCATTGACCAGGGTTAAAGCCGTACATGGATTGGGCTCTATTCCACTCATCACATGGGAGCCCTGGCTAAGTGATTTCGACGAGGAAGAGTCAGCTGGTTTGCGGCCGAAAGAGACGCGTGATAAAAATGGACTCAAGGATATAGCTTCGGGCGACTATGATTTCTATCTCGAGAAATGGACACGTGATATGAAGGAAGTTTCTGAACCACTATTTATTCGATTCGGACATGAGATGAACGATCCGTATAGATACGTGTGGGGACCTCAAAATAATTCACCCGAAGAGTTTGTTAATGCATGGAAATATATTCACAACTACTTCGAGCGTGCCGGAATAACAAATATTATATGGGTTTGGTCGCCGCACATTGCATATGGTTTATTCGAAGAATATTACCCGGGCGATGAATTTGTCGATTGGATAGGTGTCGGAACGCTCAACTACGGGACTGTTGCACCCTGGTCAGAATGGTGGAGTTTTGATGAAATTTTCGGAAATTATTATCCGCTCTTGGAAAAATTTGATAAACCTATAGTAGCCACTGAATTTGGAAGTCTTGCTGTCGGCGGCGACCGAGTGGAATGGTATAACGATGCCTTGTGTGCAATGCCGGAAAAATATCCCGCCCTTAAATCCGTGCTATTTTTCCATTTCAACGCGGACAACACGCTCACTTATAAATCACTGGACTGGTCTATTATGACCGATTCCCTCATCACCAATGAAATTAGAACATGTATAGCGAATTGGCCCGATTCTGTGTCCATTGGAAACTTACGAGGACATCATTAAACCCACTACAATGGCCCATTTCTTCATCAAACAGCGATGGTCTTGTATATCCTGTGTCCTATTCGAATTGGTAATTCAACTAAATTTCCAATTCAAAACAACAAGATTGATTAAATTGCTTCCATTATTCTATCACCAAGTCGTTCATTGAGGAATATCTGTCACAGACTGCTGCATTGAGATAGCAATTGCGAACATCAACGTTGGCATTTTCATCTGAGGCAGAATTCTTATTGAAGTTGGCAAAGAAATAAATTCACAACTAAATCGAATACATAGTGATTGAAATAGGCAGATATAATGAATTAAGAATATTAAGAGAAACAACCGTTGGTCTATTTTTAGGTGACGAGGATGGCGAAGATGTTCTGCTTCCAAATAAATATTGTCCGGAAGAATATGACCTGGATGACATCATCAACGTATTCGTTTATCTCGACTATGAGGAGCGCAAAATAGCGACCAACATTATTCCTGGGATAACACTACATGAATTTGCTTTATTGCAGGTCTCAGCAGTTACCGATGTTGGTGCTTTTTTAAATTGGGGGTTGGAAAAAGAACTATTAGTTCCTTTTAGAGAGCAGAGACAAAAAATGGAAGTCGGAAGGTGGTATATCGTTTATCTCGACCTCGATGAACAAACCAATCGATTATATGCCAGTAATAAAATCGAAAAGCGTTTGAATAATAGCTCATTAACGGTAGCGGAGGGCGATGAAGTTGACCTGTTAGTCTATAAACAAACAGATATTGGGTTTTCAGTGATCATCAATAATCTACACAGGGGATTAGTATTTAAAAATGAAATATTCACCGAACTGAATATCGGAGACAGTCTAAAAGGTTTTGTCAAGAAAATACGGGAAGAAAATAAAATCGACATTTCACTTCAACCAATTGGTTATCATAAATTTAATAGCAGAAATAGCGAGGACATTTATCGTATGTTGTTGGCGAACAACGGCTTTATGGCTTTAACAGATAAAAGCTCTCCTGAAGAGATCTACGTTCAGATCGGCATCAGTAAAAAAGCTTTTAAAAGAGCAGTTGGTGACTTATATAAACAACGAAAAATATCAATCGGAACCGATGGCATCAAATTGGTTTAAATTAAATAATTGAAGAAGACAGAACTTTAATTGCATGGTTTTTTTCAAAGGATTCTGAATCCCAACGAATAAAGCACACTAAGGTCCTAATCCGCCCAGCCCTTAGCACCGGGTGTTCGATCAGTAGGCCCACCCTGGAACCATCCGGGATATTCGAAACTCAATTTACTCACATCATCCAAACGACTTAATTCTTCTTCCGTCAATTCAATCTCAACCGCTTTCAGATTATCTTCCAACTGGCTCATTTTACGAGCACCGATGATTACACTCGTTACACCGGGTTTGTGCAATAACCAGGATAAAGCTACCTGTGCTACTGATACATCGTGTGATTTAGCAATATCATGCATAACATCAATAATGTCGTATGCAGTGGATTTATTCACCGGAGGGAAATCGAAATCCGTGCGACGAGAACCATCCACGGTTTCATTTTCCCGTGTGTATTTCCCGCTTAAAAATCCACCGGCCAATGGACTCCATGGTAAAATGGCCAGATTTTGGTCGAGTGCCATGGGTACAATTTCACGTTCGATATCACGCCCCGCTATCGAATAATACATCTGCGCGGATTTAAATTCATTCCATCCGTACTTTCGAGATATTCCTAGAGCTTTCATGGCTTGCCATGCGGTTAAATTACAATATCCGATATATCTAATTTTGCCTTGTGTAACCAGATCATGAAGCGCACGCATCGTTTCTTCCATGTCTGTAAAATCATCACTACCATGAATCTGATACAAGTCGATGTAGTCGGTATCCAATGCCTGTAAACTTTCCTCCACCTGGTTAATTAAATGCAGTCGGCTCAGTCCTACATCATTTACATTATCCGTCATTCGAAACCTCGCTTTGGTAGCGATAATAACTTCCTTTCTTCGCGCCCCCAGCGCTTTTCCAAGAATAATTTCCGATTCATGTTTGGCATATGTATTTGCGGTATCAAAAAAATTAATTCCACCATCAAATGCCTTGTTTACCAGATGATCACAATCCGCTTGTCGCAACGCTCCAATAACTTCAAATACCCCGCTACCTCCAAATGTCATCGTACCCATGCATAATTCTGAAACCCATAATCCTGTATTGCTAAACTGCCGATATTTCATTGGTTTAATTTATAATTCAATTAGTAATAAAATTAATTTCACTCAATTATATTTTTTCAAAAGAAGCCACAATGCCTTTAATTAATGAAGAGCTAAATCCGTTGTGTTCCATTTCATTTAATCCGGCAATCGTACATCCCCGTGGTGTGGTCACCTTATCAATTTCATATTCAGGATGCTGCTTACGTGTAATTAATAATTCAGCTGCGCCTTTTACGGTTTGGCTGACGATGGCCGTGGCCGTGTGCGCATCAAACCCAATTTCGATACCTCCCTGAATCATACCTCGAATAAATCGCAACACATAGGCAATTCCACAGGCACCAAGAACGGTGGCTGCTTCCATCAACGATTCATTGATTACGATGGTTTTACCAATTTTATTGAACAGACCCAACACATATTCTATATCATCGGCACTTGCCTTGTCATGGCAAACACAAGTGAGTGATTCTTTTACATCTGCGGCGGTATTGGGCATTGCTCTGAAGACGGGAATATCTATTGGCAATTTTGATCTCATCGAGGCAATACTAATTCCGGTGGCAGCCGATATGATCCGATGTTGTGGATGCAAAACCGGAGCTATTTCTTCGATGACAGGCTCAATATTGTACGGCTTTACCGTCAATAAGATGATATCTGCAAACTCTACAGCCGTGCGATTGTCTGAACTAACACGAACACCTCTGGCTGCCATGTCGTCCAGATAGTGCAGATTGCGACGTGTTGCCATGAGGTCTTCCGGTGCTGTACCACCATCTAAAAGTCCGTGCAAGATGGCATACCCAAGGTTTCCACAGCCGATAATTGCTATTTTCTTCGTCATTCTCTTTGATTTTATTCACTGTATTCTGACCAATTCAATATAAAGTAAACAAAACAGGCTGACTTTAGTCAGCGGATCGACGAAAAGATATTATGAAATGAAAAAGGTAGAGTTGTACGGATTAAATCAAAACTGAATAAACTTGTCGACTGTATTAGGTACAATGTGTTGTGAATCGACTTAATGTCTTTGTGATCGCTCGGAGAGAAGTGGATTTGTTCGATGTTGTAATTCAGGAAACCTTACCATTCCTGCATAAAAAAAGCCGGCCACATTCGCGTCGTATGGCCGGCTAAAATTTAAATCCCATGAACATATACGAAAGAGTAAATTTCACCTTTGTGAAAATAGTCGTCAAGATGGCGGAGAATTGAGTTGATGAGGACTCAATTCCCCGCGAATGCTCAAAATCCCATGAACATATCCTGTCTTTATTTGAGAACTCTTGTCAAATACTTTTATTGACATTACAATAGTCTGACTATTCTAAAGTGAAAACAAATACAAATTTGACATATTGTGAAACGAAAATTGCCCGAATTGCGTCTTACAAACACCACAAACAACTGATAATCAGTAATAAAGTTTGATTACATTTGGACGAATTGTGAAACAATGTTTCTAAAATGGATTCTGGAATTCAGGATTTTTTATGAAAGATGAGTCCGTTAGCGTAGCTAAGAAGGCAATTATTTGAGTCTTGTTTCGCTCAGAAAGGCCTTGAGGCATCATCAGGTTGTCCACGTTGTCCTCATCCAGATTGTCAACATGATGACCACCACTATTATAATGATCGAGTACTTCTTCTATGGTCTCAAATCGTCCATCATGCATATAAGGCGCTGTCATCAGCACATTGCGCAACGTAGGGATTTTAAATTTTCCATTATCTCCTCTATTACCTGTGAAACCACCCAGGCCCAAATCGATATAGTCATCGACTGAGGCCACTGAATCGAGTCCGTTGTTTTTGTACTCATTCGTTGTAAACAGATTCCGATTATGGCAATGGCCGCACTCGGCATCTGGAAATATGTCGTCAAAAAACAACTCGAAACCCGTTGTTGCCTCATCACTTAGCGAATATTCATTTCGATCAAACCGATCGTACTCAGAATCGCCGCTACTAATCAATATTCGCTCAAATTGAGCAATCGCCTTGGTAGCAAGATGTCTGTCTATTTCTGATTTGGTAGCTATCCCAAACGCTTTTCTGAATAATTCGGGATAATTTTCATGACGACGCAGTCTTTTTTCAACTTCTTCCCAGGTATTCGCCATTTCTACGGGATTCTCAATAGGTCCTAACGCTTGACTCTCCAAGGTTTCTGCTCTTCCATCCCAGAAAAAACCGGCACCGCGATGAAAGCCGACATTTAACAAGGTCATTGACGACCGGGTTCCTATTTGTTCGTCAACTCCCGGACTGACAGCTAATCCATCTGTGAAGCTCAATTCAGGCTGGTGACAACTTGCACAAGAAATCGTACTATCGAGACTGAATATGGGATCGAAAAAGAGCATGCGACCCAGATTAATGCCTTCAACCGTTTGTGGGTTGTCTGGAGGATGCTCCATTTGAGGGAGACCTATGGGAATTGTCAGGACGTAGGCCTCCGGACTGTATTCTATGTATGTCAAGTCATCAGATTGACCCGGATCAACAGGTCCATCATCATCTTCACACGCGTATACGAATAATAGTAACGCGGCTATCAATAGTATTCCTAAATTCTTACTCAAGTGTAATTCCAGTTTTAAAATTGCCAAGAATGATTGTCGGATATTCGAGATCATTCGCATTATGAGCCGTCGGTTTTGCTTTGATATCGAGATAGTCTGCACCGGATTCAAACAGAGTCTTGTGTTCTACCTTCAAATCCAGTTGGTTTAGTGCTCCCGAAGCAATATTAAGTGCTGAACCTAATGGAATAATGACTTCTGTATACAATTCATCTTTGCCGGAGTGATATATATAGGTTAATTCTGTATTTCCGAGACCCAGTGTATCAAGTTTGCCTTCAAGCTTGCTAAAAATGTAACTCTCCCAACCAGCCCAATAGGTTGAACTATTTGAAAGCGCCTGATCGGATGTAAAGTCTTCCGGTTTCATCTGATTCAAGTCCGCCGGTACACCGATGTAAAATTTTAACTGGTCATACGCACCGACAGGAACATCATCAAAGGTCAATGATGAAACTGCATTGCCACTGGCACCGGTAAAGGAGACGTACTCTGTCTCCCCTAATTCAACTGTCTGAGATCCTTGAGATAATTGTATCTCGCTGACGTAAAATTCAGAAACATTGATCCGCATTGCGCTTCCATCGTAATCAACAACTTGATTCATGACAAGCGGCAGATTATCATAACTCGCAGCAAAATTGATCTGTAATCGACCGGGCGAGTCTGCATTATCATCATCCTGACAGCTAAAAAATGCCATGATCAATGCTAATCCAAACATCAGGGTTTTAAGGTTCTTCATGGTGTGTATTTTTTCTCTTATTGAACGATTTGTATGGCAGAATTCATATTTTGAAGCAGCAATACTTTTATCCCTTCTTCATCTTGGTCACGCATATCGATACCATCCAATAGTTGTCTATAATCTATCAACAATCCGATATCAGCATGGTTGGCACGAATGATGTTAAAGTTACCTTGTTTTCTTGTTTCAGTTTCCCCTGAATCGGACAGACCAAAACTTCGGGAAAGAGTGTCAGCATTATATAAAACATAGGACATCTTGCATTGATAACGAAGTCCACCCTCCGCTCGCATCGTCTCATTCAACCAGGGGTGATTACTTTCCAAATTCTCAAGCTCAGTGGTATCTACCGTCTTCCAATGTTGGTTGAAGCCCGCATCAAAAGCGAGTTCATCAAATTCACCGAAGTCATCAATATGACCGAGAGTTAATTGAAAATTAGAGGCGGAAAGTAAAGTCAGGTCGTCACTGATATATGTCCCTTCTTCTGTTACCACGCTGTCAAATACAGATAATCCCTCTGCCCCACCCAATCGTATGGATGATATGTACCATTGAAATTCGGAAAAAACAATGGTGTCCCCTGAGTCCAACACAAATTGTTCATCTAATCGAAAATTGACTGTATCCTGATCTATCCAACGATGACTTATATTAAACCGTAAATTGGGGTAATTGCAGTTGGCATTCACGTCTGCTGTTACATCGAGGTTGATGGCGTTCGGATCAAGACAGCCTTCTTCCTTTTCCAGGCAAGAAGAGAGACCAACGAGAATAACTAAGGTAAATATCAGTTTAATGCTTAAGAGACTTTTCATATTCCTCTAATAATTCCTTCGTTAATTGTTTTACCTGAACACCAAATTCTTTATTTTGTATCCATTGGTAATACGACTTATCTTCATATAACGTCTGAGCCACCGGTCTTCCCATGTATTTTCCAAAATTAAATACAACAGTACCCTGCGGATTATATTTTAATCGATGCGTGACATCCAAAATTTCCTTATTTGTGGTAAAACCAGAAAGTGATTCAACGTCAGCTTTGATCGGACTTTCCTGAAGATTTTCTTCAATCCCATAATCCACTCCTTCGTAACGTTTGATTTGACCAGTCAGGACTTCGGCAGTCGCACGAACATCAGCCAGGGCATCATGGGCATGATCCAGTTCTTTGTTACAATAAAATTTATAGGCCGCAACTAGTGTGCGCGGCTCCATTTTATAAAATATTTTTTGCACGTCAATCGTCCTGCGATTCTTTAAATTAAAATCGAGACCATTCCTGGCAAATTCTTCCATTAACATCGGAATATCAAACCGGTCAGAATTATATCCCGCCAAATCGGCTTCACCAATAAATTTAAATAATTTTTCAGCCACCTGACCGAACGTAGGTTTGTTTGCTAAATCTGCCGCGGAAATTCCGTGTACCTGAAAAGCTTCTTCATTTATTGGAACAGCTCCGGGATTTATTAACATATTTAATTCTACCCCATTTGGATCATCCGGCGTATATTTTATCATTCCAATTTGAATAATTCGATCTCGGATAACGTGCAAACCTGTTGCCTCCAGGTCAAAAAAAACAAGTGGTTTATCTAATGAAACATTGATCATTTAATAAATTTTAATTGAGATAATAATTGTGCTGTAGCAAAATGACTTAATCCTGCTTGATCGGGATGACGGTAGATGAAAAATCCTTCTAATCCCGAATGCGCTTCGACAAGCGTTCGGGCACGTTCATACCCCATCGCCATACAAGCTGTTGCATAGGCGTCAGCTGTCGCGCAGTCTTTTGCCACAATCGTTACGCCCATTAGATCTGAAGGTGTAGCCAGGCCAGTCTTTGGATTAATGGTATGAGCTATTTGTTTTCCCCCGGATGAATAGTAGTTTCTGTAGTTCCCCGAAGAGGCCATTGCACCATCATCCAACACAATACTTGCATATAACTCTCGTAGTCCGGCAGAGGTGTCCGGATAATTAATACCTAGCGTCCATATCTTGCCTTCTTTATTTCGACCGTGTGTGATTACTTCTCCGCCAATATTGACATAGTAATTTTTGATCGCGTTTGCATTAAAATATTGTCCGATTAAATCTACCGCATAACCCTTTGCAATTGCACTCATATCCAACTCGACATGGGGTTGATTTTTCTTCAAACAATAGGCATTATCATTTATTTTCTCTTGCACGAGAGCAAACCCGGTAAAAGATAAAATTGAGTCCAGCACCATTTTATCCGTAACCGGAGGAGTCAAATTCTTTTTATAACCAAAGCCCCAGTAATTAACCAAAGGCATCAACGTCGGATCAAAATAACCATCAGTCGCATTCACCACATCTGCTGAATAGGACATAAGTGTTTTCATATGAAATGATTTGGCATCATTCCATTGACAGACAAATTTCTTCCTTTGAAGAATTAAATTCGCTGATAAAGGATGAGGGGTATATATGTTGATGCAGTTTGATTGACCAAATCGAGCAAGCTGTCGACCGCAAACTGGAATTTGCCCTCATCATCTGTACCGGTAAAGACACACTCATAAGCTGTCCCCATTGTGGGTCCACCAATTTTATTAAAGGTGGTCGAATCAACTCCCGACCGACACGATACCATAACTCCCAGAACCAGACACACCAGGACCGTCTGACTAAAGCCAGAAATCAATGTATCACGAGATGGTTCCAAAATCTTATTCATGAATTACGCACTTCTAATATTGCTTCTTCCTGAACACCCATGCAATTGAATAGGTTTTTGTCTTTTTCTCAGTTGCATATTTAGAAATTCTACTAAAAGTGAAAAGGCAATAGCAAAAATAAAGATAGCCTTTGGGAATTGCACCGATAGAACTGCCTGCAACTTCAATATGTGACAAGTGGGCTCCTTCAGCAATCAACATGAAACCGATCAATATTAAAAATGATAGTCCCAGCATCTGAATAGATGGATGTCGATTCACAAAACTCCCGACAGGACCGGCAAATAACATCATGATCACAACAGAAGCGACAACTGCCACGATCATAATGACAAAGTTGTCAGTGAGACCAATGGCTGTTAAAATAGAATCAAAGGAGAAAACGATATTGATCAAAGCGATTTGAATGATAACATTCATCAAGCTCTTTTTCACTTTGGAGTCATCATCAGCATGTGCCTCCTCGCCTTCCAGTTTGTGGTGAATTTCTGATGTGGACTTATATAAAAGAAACAATCCACCTAATACAAGAATAATGCTCTGCCCCGTAATAGCGCCTTTAAAAAAACTCGTATTAATGTGATAAAATGCGTCTTGTAAGGACACTAATAAGGATAAACCAAAAAGCAAAATGATACGGAATACCATCGCCAGTATTAATCCAATATTACGTGCTTTGCCCTGATCTTCTTTTGCCAGTTTATTAGCAGCTATCGAAATGAAAATGATATTGTCTATTCCCAGTACGATTTCCAGAAAAGTCAATGTGAGTAGACTCATCCAAACTTCCGGTGCCGCAAAATCTGGCCAGATGATTAAAGACATCATAATTTTATAAACTTATTAGGGTAGCAAGATTACGCGATTTTTTGCACTATTCCAGCTACTATTTTAGGATTCTTTACTTGTCATAGAACGGCATTCAATGCCTTGAGTTACTCAATCATTTAGTCTACAATTTGTTCCGTCCACCAAGACATTGGACAAGTTGCTGGATAATCATGGTCTAGCTCGTAATCATCAATATCCCAGGAATTCCGATAAATACATGTAGATTAAAATATTCATCCCTAATGGTCTTCCATCATCGCGATGAATTAAAAAAGCCCGAAAGCAGAAGCGATCGGGCTCAATTTATAATTTTGTCCCGTCCTAAAATAAGTTGACATAAAAACGACTTATTAATGAAAGGATCAAAAGAGCCGAAGAAAAGGCGAACACAGAGAGATTACAATTTAGGCTTTAAACTGGCAGTTATTTCGCAAGTGGAAGAAGGCGAAATGACATACAAGCAAGCACAAAAGGCATATGGGATACAAGGCCGCAGCACTGTTTTGATGTGGTTACGGAAACATGGTACCTTGGATTGGACAAAACCAAGTATTCATTATATGTCAAGTCCAAAGCGGAAAGAAACGCCTGCACAAAAGATCAAACGTTTGGAGAAGGAGCTATCAGATGAGCGATTGAAAAATGCGATACTAAATAAGATGATAGACATCTCTGATCAGCAATATGGTACGTCACTTAGAAAAAAGTATTTACCCAAACAATCCAAATTATCCGAGAAGAGAAACAAGTAAGTTTATCAAGATGTTGTCGATTGTTTGGGATAAGTAGACAGGCCATATATCAAGCCTACAGTAGATCAGTTAAACGGTTGGAAAAGAATTTACAGATTAAGTCAATGGTACAATCCATAAGGATGGAAATGCCTAGGATTGGCACGCGAAAGTTATACTATTTGCTTAAGCCTCAAATGGAACGATTGGATATCAAGATGGGCAGAGATGCTTTGTTTGCCTATTTACGTTCAGAGAATATGCTAATAAAGCGTAAAAAGAATTACACAAAAACAACGGACTCCAAACACTGGTTAAGAAAGTATCCAAATCTAATGAAGGAAGAAGATGTAGAGAGAACAGAACAAGTATTTGTAAGTGATATAACCTACATCAAAAGCAGAGAAAGGACGCATTATCTTTCCCTGGTGACAGATGCATACAGTAGGAAGATAATGGGCTACAAGCTTAGTGATGATATGAGTGCTGAAAATGTGGTTCAAGCTCTGAAAATGGCTCTAAAACAACGCATAACTAACAATCCATTAGTCCATCATTCGGACAGAGGGCTACAGTATTGTTCTTCGATCTATCAAAACGAATTAAGATCCAGGTCAGTAACTCCATCAATGACAGAAGGATATGATTGTTACCAAAATGCTCTGGCCGAAAGAATCAATGGAATTCTTAAACAAGAATTTCTTATACACAGATGTAACACTGGTAAAGAGTTAGACAAACTCATCAATGAATCCATTAACACATACAATGATAAAAGACCGCATTTGAGTTTAGGTATGAAAACACCTAATTTCGTTCATGAAAAAACCAGTGAGGAAAGCCCCACTGGTTCAATTTAATCTTATCCAAAAACTGTCAACCTATTTTAGGACGACTCATTTTTCTTTTCTATCGAACCAGCTTTTTGGTAAACGCCTTACCGCTTTCATCGATCAATTGTAAGACGTAGACGCCTTGTGGATAATCAAATATTAGCTGGTTCACCATGTCTACCTTTTCATTTTTCATCACTTCCCTTCCTGACAGATCATAGATGCTGATAGATTTGATCGTACCAGCATATTCACTCAGATCAATTGTCAGATTATCTCGAACCGGATTCGGATAAACATGAATGGAAGCAGATTGGGTGGGTTCGGCCTTGGTCGCAACGTTGCGCTCCAGCACAATAGAAACATTATCTACGGCTGCTTCAATCGGTCCACTCGGAGGGCCATCCCCAATTATGAATGCCACCTGTAAGTCTCCAACAACCGGCCAAAAATCAAATAGTGAGAGCAAATCAGTTGTTACGGCACTTCTCCATTCGACGTCACTAACGTCAATTTTTAGCGCTTGTCCGACGACCATATCATCAAGTACGACTACAACCGATAGAGAATCCAGAAATCCATTTCCAATATCGACCTCCCTATACCAGTAATCAAAATCAAGTGAAACCGAAGTTTCATCCCCTTGAAGCGCAATTTTTGGTGTTCCAAGAATATTAAAGGCGCCATCCACATCATTATCAAATGGAGAATTTCCAACCAATCCGGTACCATAACAATTATCACCTAAATCATTGGGGCTGTCATTTCCTGGATTCAATGGACCCTGAAAGTCTGTACCTTCTGGCACGCCTCGTTCCCAGTAACCGGTGATGGCATTATTTTCTACCAACCAACCCTGGTCGATAATAAACCGATCACTATAGTTTTCTCCGGTGCCGGGAAGCGAAATCGCGATCGGACCATCCGGAATATCTGTAATATTGAATAGTGTATCACCATATCCCCATTTACCTGAACTGATTTCATAAGGCAGGTCAAAAACAACCGCATCTAATTCACCATTTCCATTCGATACGAGGGAGTAGTTTAATGCAACATTATCATTTGATAAATCGACTCTTGTGTTTGGCAAAGGATTACCGTTTTGGTCCATGACAAGACCAAGAATATTTACTTGTTCAAAACGTGGCTTCATTCGAATGTCAAGTACCGTTAAGCTATCTCCTGTCAACGGGACATTGACAATTGTATCCAGGTAGAAAGGGTGACTAAATTTAACATCCAGGCTACCTGCTTCGGCTATACCCGTTTTATACAAACCAAAATTATTGGAATTAGACAGATTAGGTCGCTCGCCCAGGATATCGACCTGAACTTGAGTGATATTGTCACCCGAGAGCATGTCGGTAACGTGTCCTTCCAAATAACTGGCCCGCTCATAATTCGGCTGCAATACATGTAATCCGGTGCTTATATCTGAAAGAAGGAGTAGTCCGGATGGTAAAAAAGGATATGCGCCCCAGTTACCACTAAATCCCCCATTGCCACCACTCCAGGTATCGAAGCTAGCTACTTCGACGAGATTATCGGGATGCTGTGCATCGATAACCTTTACCCCATCTGTATACCAACTTACTACGACATAATCATTGTAGACATGCGCATTATGTGGTATCACATCCTCACCAATCGAAGATGGCGGTTGATATACATCGATACGTTTGATATCATTTAAATCACGGATATCATAGGCATCAAGTGCACCATTATCGACCTCATCAGTTGTGAATAGATAATCACTATTGTCCGACAACCATGCATTGTGTGTAAAGTCACCTGTTGTGCCTTGGGTCGCAAGACGTCTAATATCGGTTTTGTCTGTGGCATCCATAATTGAAAAGAATCCGCTATAGACATCACTGCTGTATATGATATTGTCCCTTACATACATGTCATGTGAATATCGTGCATCAGCGAATCCGACAATAACCGGGTTCCATGGATCTGTGACGACATCCATCACAACAACTCCCCCATTATTCAGATCACTACCACATGAGTACAGGTAACCGAATTCATCAACAAAAATATTATGAAATGCTCCAAGTGTCTCCATATTCCCTGACACCGTATTGAGCATAGTCGTGACCTGTTTGTGCGTGATATTGTTTGGATCCGTCATATCGATGATGATCAGACCATCCGGGCAATTATCACAAATACTGTAAATATAATTGTCCCAGGACTTCATGTCTCGCCAAATCGTCGTACTACCCTCCACACGGTATATTTGATTTGGAGCACTGGGATCTATGAGATCCAGCACAACTGTTGCCTCATTTGTTCCTATTATGGCATATTCATTTCCATCGCCATCTACATAACCCCATATATCAGCACACCCTTCCGGATAAATTACGTTGCTGACTTGTGTCAGATTAAAATTCGGATTTTGACCATAGGCCAATTGAAAAGAAAGCACGATTGCTATTGTAAGGGTTGAATACTTCATGTACGGTTTCATTGATGATGTAAAAGTGATTTCGAGCTGACAAAAGTAAGGCCTTGCTCTTAAATAGAAGAACTGGCATAAGAATCTTCTTTTACTTTACACAACCTCAAGGCCATTTACCCCTAATTTTCAAGAGGGTAAGATGTCCTCAGAGGGAATTGACTGCTATATTTGAGCCAAGACATTCATCGATGTTAAAAGAAATTGTTTCCATTTTAATCGCTCTACTGACGGCAATCATATTTGCCACCGGTCAGACCGTTCTTGACGCGCAGACTGGCGAACCAATTCCGTTGGCCACGATTCATGCTGTTGCCAATCCGGAAATAGGAACGAACTCGGGAGAAGACGGCACCTTTATCTTGAATGTGGAAGTCGGAACTTCCATTCGTGTGAGTTCAGTTGGTTACAAACCCATCACCACCGCATATTCCGGCACTTCCCTCATCGTTCTTCTTGAAAAACAATTAGCCCAGATTGAGGAGATCATCATCAGACCAGACGAAACTGAAGCCGCCCGGGTATTGCGCCTCTGCGTTGATCATCGAGACCTCAATGCGCCGTGGCAACGGGATCACTTTCAATGCCTTCTCTACAATAAATACAGGGTTGACTTATTGCAGGATAGTTTGGCCGAACCAACGAGACTCGTGCGCATGCTTGAAAAACGTATCACAGGTCAGACTATTTTTTTTAGTGAATCTGCGATGACATATTCCTTCGAAAAACCTGATCGTATAAAAGAACAGATCATTGCAAACAATGTAGCCGGTTTTAAAAGCGCCCAATTCAATTTTTTACCCGAACAATTAGTCTCTTTTGATATTCACCAGGATTTTCTCGATTTATTGAACAGACATTATGTACTCCCCGTATCGAAAGGATCAGAACGACATTATGCACTCCATCTCGAAGAGACCAAGATATATCAAGATGATACCACATGGTATATTCAATTTTGGCCAGAAAAATCGAATTATGATTTACTTCGAGGGCATATCGTCATTCACTCCGACAATTATGGCATAGAAGAGTACCGCTTGACCAACAATAAAAAAGATCATCAGAGATTTGATATTTATCACCACTTTAGAAAATTTAATGGCCAATGGTTTCCTGATAAAATGTTTTCTAACATTGTGATGACCGATTTAGGGCTGAATATTAATGTACTCTACGATCAAAAAACGTATATCGATGAAGTTCGATTTGATTCAGTTCGAATTCAAGTCGCAGATGTCAACCGTATAGATTTTGCAGAAGGAGTCAAGGAAAATCCGGATCGAATTGTGGATTACCGACTTGAACCACTATCACCATCAGATCAACTTGCCATCTCCAATGTTTCCAGCACGATTGAGGATCTCAAGATTGAAAAAAAGATGGACATCATAGCAAATCTTTCCTTTGGACGTTTGCCAATTGGTGCCGTGGACATTGACATCACACGTTTTTTCTGGTCGAATAAAACTGAAGGATATAGGCCTGGTATTGGACTCATAACGAATGACAAACTCAGCAAACGTTTCTCTTTGGAAGTCTTTGCGGGATTCGGTTTAAATGATGATCAATGGAAATATGGTGGAGGTCTTACATATCATATGAACGATCAGGAATCTGCCAGCCTTTACTGTCGATATGAAAAAGAAATTTATCCCATTTCCTCTTATGTAATTATTGATGCCAGTTCGGGTATTATCGCCAATTTTTATAGTGATCAACTCGATGACATAACCGCCTACACCGGAGGAATAAAAGGAAGATTGGCCAACTGGTCTTACGACTTTAATTATAAAAAAACCAGTAGCACACCAAGATATCCATATTCGTTTCAAAAGAATGCTGATGAAATACTCAATAATTTTGAAGAACATGCATTTAATTTGGGATTAAACTATGTTCGCAAAAAGTTAGTGCCTTTTTATTCGTATGAAATATCCATTGAAGAATATCATAGCACCTATCTTGATTTGCAATTATCTTATGTCCCTGAAAATTTATTTAATAGTAATATTGAATACTTTAGTTCCGAGCTATTTATTAAGCGTCCAATAAATTTCAAACATGTTGGACGTATCGAGCTAGCTGCGCACGCTGGTATAATTATTGGCGATCAGCCTATAAATCGGCTGCATATTGGAAATGGAAGTAATTCATCCGGCATCCCATATCAAATGCCTTATTCATTCAACACAATGCGTCCTTTTTCTCATTTTGCGGACCGATACATCAACTTATTCTATAATCATCGTTTAATCCAGCTCTATCAAACGCGTCTTTCAGCACCATATGTTCATATTGCCCAACATAGTGGCTGGGGATTCCTCGAAAATTCTTTTGAACATTTACCCGAACCGTTGATCGATTATCGGCATGGATATCATGAAAGCGGTTTAATCCTGGCTTCCATTGTGCGATATGAAGCCTTTAGTCTTCTTTATCTGGGACTGAATGTGGGAGCCTGGTACCGATGGGGACACTACTCCTCAGGTGATACAAAAGACGATCTGGTTTTTAAACTTGGTTTTTCGATCCACTGGTGAGGCACGTCGGCATCATACCCATCTATCATCATGATTCGTGAAAGGAAGGATGGAACTTCTGATTTCAAAAAAAAATCCTCATTTTGCACTCGTACGATCAACCTTTGATTCACTTGAGCAACACAATCAAAAATCTTCATTATCAATCTGCAGAATCGATTTACGCTACTCAAAATGAGCGATTCTGCAAGCATATTCAATATACCGCTGCCCATTCTCCATTTTATCAAGACCTTTTTAAAAAGCACGATCTCGACCCGAATAATCTCTCTTTGGGTGATATCAGTAGAATTCCTTTCACCTCAAAAAATGATATCCAGGAAAATGAACATCAATTCCTTTGTATACCACACCAAAAAGTGATAGAATATGTGACGACATCCGGGACACTGGGTTCTCCAGTGACGTTTATGTTGTCGGAAATTGATTTACAGCGACTTGCGGAAAATGAATATCAGGCATTAACCTGTGCGGGAGGAACTGAAAATGACATCTATCAAATTATAGTCACGCTTGACAAGCGATTTATGGCGGGAATGGCTTACTACCTTGGTGTTCGGAAAATTGGTGCCGGAATTGTTCGAACGGGGGTCGAGAATCTTGCTTTCCAACTTGATACCATCATGCGCATCAAACCCACTGTTTTGATTGCCGTACCCTCATTTTTAATAAAACTGATAAACTACGCTACAGCGGAAGGTGTCAATTTATCGCATTCTACAGTCCAAAAAGTTATTTGCATTGGTGAACCTATTCGTCGTTTCGATTTTGCCCTAAATACACTAGGACAACGTATTTCAAATCAATGGAATGTTCAATTATATTCCACCTATGCATCTACCGAAATGAGCACAGCTTTTACTGAATGTAAAGAAGGCCAGGGAGGGCATCAATTCTCCGAATTAATCTTTACAGAAATTGTTGACGACGCGGGTCAAGCCGTTAAACCAGGACAGCCCGGCGAGTTGGTGGTGACCCCATTTGGTGTGGAAGCCATGCCTTTAATTCGATTTCGAACAGGTGATATTTGCCGGCAATATATCGAGCCTTGCTCGTGTGGAAGAACATCGCCACGCCTCGGACCTGTAGAAGGCAGACGTCAGCAAATGATCAAATACAAAGGCACAAGTCTGTATCCTCCTGCTCTTTTTGATGTACTGAATGGTGTCAAAGAAATCTCTCAATACCTAATTACATTGCAATCTGACGATTTGGATACAGACAACGTCCTGGTGGAATACTGCTCAGATGCTGAAAAGTCAATGACTAAAAAGAAACTCAAAGAGCTATTTAGATCGTACATTCGTGTAGTGCCGGAGTTGCGCCACATCAGCCGGGAAACAATGACAAATAAAACATTGGATACCATGTCACGAAAAGCAATCACCTTACTGGATTTACGTAATCATAAAACACATACCATTTAAATTAGTGTGTCCTTAAGTGATACCCGTATGAAAAATGAATCCGTTGACATATTAATTATAGGAGCAGGGCCTTCTGGTACTGTTGCAGCCGCAGCCGCTCATGCCCGCGGATTCAAAGTCAAAATTGTAGAAAAACAAGTGTTTCCGAGATTCATTATTGGCGAGAGTTTACTCCCTAAATGTATGGAACATTTTGAGGAAGTCGGTCTATTGGAAATATTAAAACAACAAAATTATCAAATAAAAAGAGGTGTCCGATTTTTGCGTGATGATAAGATTTGTTGGTTCAACTTTGCCGAGCAATATTCTCCCAGCTGGTCATGGACCTGGCAAGTTCCACGCGCTCATTTTGACAAAGTACTTGCCGATGAAGTCCAGCGACGTGGTGTCGAGATTGAATATGAAGCCGAGGTAGTCAACGTCCAAATGACGGGTACTAATTCGAAAACGACTGTAATCAATCGTGATGGTGTCACCACTTACATTGATGCCCGCTATCTTATTGATGCAAGTGGCTACGGCCGAGTACTTCCGAGACTATTCGGATTAACCCGGGACAATGACGCACCTCCTCGCCTGGCCATTTTCGGGCATTTTTCTGATAATGCCAGAGCTGAAGGCCCGGATGGAAATCAGATCACTTTTGTCATTCACAAAAAAGACGTTTGGGTTTGGACAATCCCATTCTCTAACGGACAGGCTTCCGTCGGATTTGTAGGAAATCCCACATATCTGGAGCAATTTAAACAAGAAGACAACAATCTACATCTGAGACAATTGATTAATCATGTCTCTTATAGCCGTGAGCGCTTCAAACAAGAGCAAGTCATTTTCCCTGCTACATCAATCAAAGCCTATACCGTTTCAACGTCACAATTGTTCGGTCCCGGATATGTAATTTGCGGAAACAGCTCGGAGTTTATTGATCCGGTATTTTCTTCGGGTGTAACATTTGCGACTGAATCCGGATTATTAGCTGCCAAATTGGTCAGCCGCACTTTGAAAGGAGAAAACGTGGACTGGCAAAATGAGTACACGGGGCATATGAAACAAGGTGCTGATACCTTTCGTACATATGTCGACGAGTGGTATGAAGGCGACTTACAGGATATTTTCTTTTATGCCAATGCCAATGCCAATCAAACAATTAAACGACAAATTTGCTCGGTTCTGGCCGGAAATGTTTGGGATATGAGCAATCCATTTGTCGGACCCAAACGTGAACGCGCTTTATCCTCTGTAGCCAAAATCATAAAATTATATTAAAGTTTTAGTTATTACTTGTGACCTGAATCTAAAACCTGTAATTTTATTTGAACATTAAACTAAACCAAAAACAATGAAACAATTTCTCATCATTCTATTATTTGTCGGATTTGGCATTCCGACATTGCAGGCTCAAACAATCGGACACGCCACCATTAAAAATGCCAAAGACATCATTTGGTTCGGAGTTGACTGCTCGCAAATGCAATGTATCGGTAAATTCGGTTTTACAAATCCTGAAGATATAGCCAAACGCATGGTACACGAATGGAATGACTTGTTTATCATAGAACATAAGAAATTCAATATTAATGGAGCATTTAAAAAGGACGATTTCATATATGATCTACAACCTGTAGAAGCTCAAAATGAATCCATTGATCCTAAAACTCTGGTAGTTTCTGACCCACACAAATTTGATGAGGCAATAATTCAGAAATTGATTCAAAATTATGTGAACGAACAATATGCGAAGGGACTCGGACTGGTATTTATAGTAGAAACGCTGAATAAATTGGAAACACATAGTAAAGTACATGTGGTGTTTTTCGATATCGATTCAAAGGAAATAGTGCAGGCAGTAAAATACACTGGTAAACCCGGAGGATTTGGGTTCAGAAACTATTGGGCTAATTCTTTTTATGATATTATCGAACAATTGGGAAAAGACTACCATAGATGGTATAAACGAAACAGATAAAATCAATCGTGACATTTTATTGCAAGAGCCCGTGAATGAGGTTGGAAATTCACGGGCTCTTGTCATTTAAGTGAAAGTCTAATCTCGACCCGGCTTATTCAATTAACCTAAAAAATGAGATATTTGAAGCGGCACACGATAAGCGCTCATCCGCAGTATGGTTAACATCTTTACACATCTATATCATTATTGTCAATCAAGAAAATGGGCTTTACCGGCTCTTTTACTGCTGGTTTTGAGCTTGTCTGTCTTCTTCACTTCTCGCTTAACATTTGAAGAGGATATATCCAAGATCATGCCTGCAGACGAAGGTATCGAGGTGATCAATGCTTTGTTTGACGAAACAGACTT
Organism: Saprospiraceae bacterium; assembly: GCA_965249735.1. Taxonomy (GTDB): domain Bacteria; phylum Bacteroidota; class Bacteroidia; order Chitinophagales; family Saprospiraceae; genus JANQSS01. Next base: position 444,378 of record CBDFMS010000026.1, read on the forward strand.
TGCCGATCGATTAGTCATCTTGATCTCACATCGCGATACAGCTTTTCAACCCACAAGTTCAAAAGCGCTGGCTAGTTACTGTAATTCATTTATTGAAGGAGTAAATGCTGAACTCGATACTTCGAATATTCGGGACATCACCTATTTTATCGATCAAAATAAGTTCCAGGAGGTTTACGATGTGGTTTACGACAATCTCCCTCTTTTTCTAAATGACGCTGATTATGAAAGAATAGAAGACATAATCCATCCTGACACCCTTGACCAATTTTTTTCAGGAATTTACAAATCACTACTTACACCGGGCGGCTCCTTTATTAAAAAATATGTCTTTGGGGATCCACTTGGTTTGACAGGATTTCCACTTGAGCGGATCCAGGCATTTCAGCTGGATGATAATTTTACACTTGACAATGGATACATCGTCACGCGGGACTATAAGAATCTATTGGTATTTATTAATCCGGCACAATCAAGTAAAGAAACGCAGAAAAATGCCCAGTTAATTTCCGAACTTAATCAGTTGATTGCATCGCTTACCGGAAAATTTCCTGATATATCTGTAGATTATTTTGGTGGCGTAGCGGTAGCTGTTGAAAACGCCCAACAAATCAGACGAGATGTTACCCGTACCGTGGCAATCGCCCTCGTTGTTCTTTTGAGCCTCATCATTTATTTTTTCAGACGACTGTCGGTCTTTTTCTATCTTATTGTCCCTACCCTCTTAGGTGGCATAACTGCGCTTGGTCTTATGTACCTGCTCAAAGGTGAGGTTTCCGTCATTGCCATCGGCATAGGTTCGATTCTCCTGGGAATTACCTTGGATTATTCACTCCATATTTTTACGCATTTCAGGCAATATAACAATGTCAAGTCTGCTCTACGTGACCTGACAATGCCGATTATTCTGAGCAGCGGAACAACTTCTATCGCCTTTATGTGTCTCTATATAATTCGCTCAGAAGCGCTGCGTCATCTCGGTTTATTTGCGGCGCTGAGTGTCTTTCTGGCATCGCTTTTTTCTCTTCTTGTTCTCCCACATTTACTATCGCGTCAAAAAATTGATTCAATAGAAAAAAACACAACATTTCTCGATCAACTCGCACGGTTTAGAACAAATCAAAAATGGCTCATCCCTGCTATTCTTATTTTGACCGTGATTGCTAGTTTTTTAGCGCCCAACGTACAATTCGAGCAAGACTTGAATCGCGTAAATTATATGTCACAAGATTTGCTGAAGGCCGAGTCAAAATTGAATCAACTCACAAATGCTACCAGGCGCGGTGTATACCTATTGAACCGTGGAGACGATCTGGATAATGCCCTCGAAAAATCAAGGGACATGATTCCTCTTCTTGATTCCTTGCTTGAAAATCAACTTATTTCCGGATACTCATCTGTGAATTCCATATTGCCAACACAATCAATACAACAGAATAAAATCAATCAATGGAATTTATTCTGGTCTCCTGAACGCATGAATCAATTACGCAACAATATATCCGTCAAAAGCGAGGCATTAGGATTTCATAAAAATTCATTTAAACCATTTGAAGACCTACTTAATACCAACTATATAGCAAAACCCATAACCACATTTCAACCTTTAATCGACCTACTTTTTTCTGAGTATATAGCTCAAGGTGATAATTCGAATAGTGTGATGTCAATCGTTCGAGTTGATCTTGATCAGACCTCGAATGTATACAATACCTTTTCCGACAATTCGAATACTAACATATTAGACAAGGGGTATTTGATCTCGCGATTCGTGGACATTCTTCGATCTGATTTCAGAAAATTGGTTTTCTGGTCACTTCTATTCGTGTTTTTCATCTTGCACTTAGCCTATGGTCGACTGGAGTTAGCCATGATTACATTTTTACCTGTAGCACTAAGTTGGATTTGGACCTTAGGCCTGATGACAGTCTTAGGATTGAAACTCAACATAATCAATGTGATCATCACAACATTCATCTTTGGATTGGGAATCGATTTTAGTATTTTCATTATGCGCGGTCTCCTTCAAAACTATAAATCTGGTACTGCTCATCTGCACACGTACAAAACATCAATACTGCTGTCTTCCATCACCACTTTGGTTGGGATTGGTGTCATGATATTTGCTAAACACCCGGCGCTCCGCTCCATTGCCGGTATATCCATCATCGGTATTTCGACAGTCGTATTTTTAGCATTTGTTTTACAACCAATCTTGTTCAATTGGTTAATCCATAAGTCCAACGGGCAGCGCCGCGAATATCCCTTAACTCTGACTAATTTATTTAAAACACTGATTATTTACTCGATATTGGTTCTGGGTAGTTGCCTGGTGACAATTTGTTCTCTACTCCTTTTCTGTTTATTTTTTATTCCAAAAGAATCCAGGAAATATGGCACACATCTCCTATTATATTATTTTGGGAAATTCTATGTCTGGATCAGTTTCACACCCAACCTCCGAATAATAAATAATCCTGGAGAAGATTTCACCAAACCGGCTGTAATTATTAGCAATCACCAATCCCATATCGATACGCCAATATTATTTTCGCTGACTCCAAAACTCGTCTTACTAACTAAATCCTGGGTTTATCAATTTCCCTTGTATTATATCATTTGCAGATTGGCAGATTTCTTCAACGTTTCCGAAGGCATCGAAAAAATACTTCCAAAAATCAGAGAACGCTTTGAACAAAATTATCATATAGCCATTTTTCCGGAAGGTAGCCGTGCTGAAACAAATACCATAAAGCGATTTCATAAAGGCGCATTTCATCTTGCCGATGAGCTGGGCGCCGATATTCTCCCCATTTATATTCATGGTACAGGTCGGTTTCTCAGAAAGCATTCATTCTGGGGCCAGTCCAATGATATCACGATTGAAATTGGCAAACGGATCACGCCAGACTCTCCTTTGAGAGATGGAAACATCAGGGAACAAACAAAAAACATCAGCGGCGCTTATAAAGCTCATCATCAAAAACTCACCAAAGAGGCAGAAACTACGCGGTATTCCCGACGGCAACTCCTGGAAAATTATTTGTACAAAGGGAGCGTATTACGCTATTATACGCTGGTCAAAATAAAACTCGAAAATTACTATCAAATTTTTGATGATATAATTCCAAAAACAGCACACATCATTGACATAGGATGTGGATACGGATTTATGAGCTATATGCTATTCTTCAGATCTGGGCAACGTACAATTTTGGGACTTGATCACGATATTCAAAAAATCACCACGGCCAATCATTGTCAGGCGAAAAATGAGCGCATTAATTTTCGAAGTGGTGATATAAGAGCAATAGAACTGGATCGCGCAGATGTATTTATCCTGGCAGATGTCCTGCATTATCTTCCGGTGAAAGAACAAATACCACTGCTTGACCGTGCACTTCAAAACTTGAATACAGGAGGTATGATCATCGTGCGAGATGGCGATACAGATCGGGAAAAAGAACACAAAAAAACAATTTGGACTGAAATTCTTTCCACCGGAATTGGATTCAATAAAACAACGAATAAGCTCAATTTCATCTCCTCCTCTACACTACGTGAATGGGCGGACGCTCAAAATTTATCTATGACTTGCATCGAAAAATCAGACCAGACATCCAATTCAATATTTGTATTTAAAGCTAATTAAGCACTGTATAATATGTATGCAGATCGTCGATATGCCGAATATAAAAATACCCACTACGATGTGATCATAGTCGGTAGCGGTCTGGGTGGACTTTGCTCAGCACTAATATTAGCACGTGAAGGATATCATGTCTGTGTCCTGGAAAAAAACAGGCAATTCGGAGGAAATTTACAGATCTTTTCGCGCGACAAAGTGATTTTTGACACCGGCGTTCATTACATTGGCGGCCTGGACGAAGGTCAAAATCTAAATCAGTATTTCCACTTTTTCAATATCATGGATAAACTGAAATTAAGGAGAATGGACGCGGATGGATTCGATCGCATAACCTTTGACGATGACAATCAGGAATATCCGCATGCTATCGGATATGATCAATTTAATCACCAACTGGCCAAAATATTCCCCCGGGAACAAGGCGCAATAACAAAATACATATCCACGATTTCCAATTTATGCGAACGGTTTCCTCTTTATCGACTTCGCGCAGAAACAGCAGTTGAAAGCCAATACATGTCCATTCCGGCAAGAGACTTTATCGATTCCCTAACAACTAATAAGACCCTGGCTAATGTATTAGCCGGATCCAACCCACTCTATGTCGGATATGCAGATAAAACTCCGCTTCATGTGCATGCGCTGGTTACAAACACCTTTATTGAATCCGCCTGGAAATGTGTTGACGGTGGAGCTCAAATCGCGAATTTATTAGTGACCGAAATAAAAAAACACGGTGGTGAAATATATAATCACTCTTCTGTTACAAAATTCAACACGAGGGATGGTTTGATTGATTCTGTGAAATTGAAAAACGGAGAGGAATTATTTGCGAAAAAATTTATTTCAAACTTACATCCTGCCGTTACGATCTCCATGTTGGACGAAAGTTTACTCAGAAAGTCTTATGTCACCCGCATTCGTCAATTGGAAAATACATTAGGTGCATTTACGCTTCATCTTGTGTTTAAACCCAATTCATTTCCTTATTTAAATTACAATTATTACCACTACAAAAAAAGAGACGTATGGTCCATCGTCGATCAAGACAAAAACAATTGGCCGGGACATTATATGATATTCGTGCCCGCCAATTCCAATTCCAATAACTGGGCAGAGGCCATGAATATTATGGTCTATATGAAATATGAAGAAGTAGAGCCATGGGCAAATACGTTTCACCTGGTTCCGGATGCTCCGGAAAGTCGAGGACAAGACTATGAAGACTTCAAAGTGAGAAAAGCAGAATTGTTGCTGGACGAATTGGAGAAGAAATTTCCTGGCATACGATCTTGCATAAAATCATATTATGTCACCACACCATTAACATATCGGGATTACACAGGCACCGCCGATGGATCGATGTATGGTATCATTAAAACTCATCAAAATCCATTGGCAGCCTACGTCTCTGTTCGGACCAGAATCCCCAATTTATATTTAACAGGGCAGAACACAAATCAACACGGAATACTCGGCACAACCATTTCGGCCATAAAAACAACGGCTCAATTTATCGGGTTGGAATATTTGATAAATAAGATACATGCGATGTAAAATTTGTATCTTGTTGTAACAAAAAACCATAGATATGAAAAAATACAGCTTAACGCTTTTAGCTGCATTGTGCTTGATGATGATCTTACCAAATCAGTCACAGGCTCAAACTTTTGCAGTAGGAGACAAAGTTTTTAATCTCGGTCTTGGATTTGGAGGTCGTGCCAGTGATTTAGGATTTGGCTCCATCGGTATCAATGGTTCCTTGGAAGTCGGCATGTGGGAAGTAAGTGATTTCGGAGTGATCGGTGTCGGAGGATATACGGGGTTCCGAAGTGGTAAGTATGGATTCGGTAATGATTACAAGTTCTCAAGTTTCGTCATTGCCCCTCGCGGAACATTTCATTTTACTTCAATTAATGTTGAAAACCTGGACGTCTATGCTGCCGTGCAAATTGATTTTGCTTTTACGACATTAAAAGTCTCCGGAACGAGCGACGATACTAGTACGAACGTTGATCCGGCTTTAATAGCGGCAGCACGATATTATCTCGCTGAGAACTTAGGTGTTTTCGCAGAATTAGGAATTAACGGTCAATCGATATTAACCCTTGGTGGGTCATTGAGGTTCTGATAACATAGCATGATAAGAATTTAAGGGGAATCAATCGTATTGATTCCCCTCACTTTTATATAAACCTAATACCATTCAAAACATAGCAATCATAGGAGGAGGACCGGCGGGGGCTTCGGCAGCTGCATTACTCGCACGAAAAGGACATCGTGTTGCTCTCTTCCACACGCCAAAACGACCGGAATTAATTGTTGGTGAATCACTTCTGCCAGCTGTCATTCCCATGCTGGATGCATTAGGCGTTGAAGAAGAAATTAAAAACTTCAGTACGTATAAACCCGGTGCCACGATCGTCATGGACGATGACACACAAGCGTCCTTCGATTTTGCATTGGCTAAAACAGAAAACACATACGCTTATAATGTCCCGCGCGATCTTTTTGATGAAGCAATTTTGCAGGCTGCTGTCCGGGCAGGTGCAGAATTAATTCATCACCGGGCAGACATCAATGTAGATAGCACAACTCAGACTGTTTCACTAAATGATGAATCACTGGCGGTTTGTGATAATTATTTTGAAGGATCTATAGATCTAATCATTGATGCATCCGGTCGGCAACGCTTAATACCTAAAAAACTAGATCTACCATCCGTTGAAGGTTCGCGAAAGGACCTGGCATTATTTGCCCACCTGGAAAATGTCGATTTAATCTCAAAAGGAAACATCCATGTTGATCGTCTTTCGAAAGGTTGGGGGTGGCGCATTCCATTACCCGGGAAGGTCTCCGTCGGTATCGTGGTTTCTCCTGACTATTTAGCCTCTTTTGGAAAAACCCGGGAAGAACAATATGATAATTTCATTAAAGAAGAACCCGCATTAAGAGCATTGGTAAAAAATAGCACACGAATTTCGGGTGTGATGACCTACACAAATTACCAGTGGAAATCGACTCAACTGTTTGGTCCGGGTTGGGCTCTCATAGGTGATTCTGCCGGATTTATCGATCCGGTCTTTTCCACAGGTCTTTTTCTCGCCATGGATAGTGCCTTTAAGCTCTGTGATGCACTTGCACATAACGACACGAAGAGCCAATTAAATCACTATCAAAAAGAATGGCATAAAGAGATTCTTTCCTGGCAGTCCATCATTGATACGTGGTATGACGGGAAATTATTATCGCTATTTAAAATGGGACAGAAACAGCGAAATACGTGGGTTGGTAAATTGATTAACAGGCATATGACCAAACACGTCACCAGGATATTCACCGGTGATATTAATAGTGGCACCTACAGTCATAAATTAATGCAATTCATGACACGCTATGGAATACGCGGTCCTGAACCTGAAGCGTTGCAAATAAAATGACCTCCTGATTTAACAGATTGGTTTAATTAAAAAGTAGCAACTATGAGGATCGTGGATAAAAAAACCCAGGATTAATTTTCCCGGGCTTTAGATTCTTCAATAATTCTTAGTGCAGCTTGCAAAATGGCCTCATCTTCAAGGTGGACGATTCCACCTTTTGGGCCCGGTTGAACGTGACGATCAACGACGTCACCTGAACCAAATTTGTTTGCACCGAAATAATTTCTGACGGTCTGCTCCTCTACTTTCAGTTCACTGGCAATGCGACTTACGCTTCCAGTTGGCAACGCGTGTTTGATCTTACGCAGTTCTTCCATTGTTATATTCATAATCCAATAAAAATTTGTTAGGAATAGGTTCTAAATTTAAACGATTCTTTCGATCTAACAAAAAAAATTGGCTGGAAAGTTCAAATCCAAACAGAAGATATGAATTGACCACACTTTTTTTTCAAATTGAATTTCTATAAACCTGCTATTCAACACGTAAGGTAATGCAGAAATGTACCCTATGTCATGATACAATACTTACAAAATTGTATCCAATGGCGTAAACTCCAGGTCGAATGCCTCGGCTACCGCTTCATAGACAACTTTACCGTTCACCACATTCAGTCCTAATTGCAGAGGATAATTCTCTTTGCAGGCTTTTCTCCATCCCTTATTAGCCAATTGTATGGCATAGGGTAACGTGGCATTGGTCAAGGCAATAGTTGAAGTATATGGTACCGCGCCCGGCATATTAGCGACACTGTAATGCACAACTTCATCAACAATATATATCGGGTCTTTGTGTGTTGTAGGCTTGGTCGTCTCAAAACATCCACCTTGATCCACTGCTACATCAACCATTACGGTTCCGGGTCGCATGGTCTTAAGCATGTCCCGTGAAATCAAGCTTGGTGCTTTCGCTCCGGGTATGAGCACAGCACCGACGATGAGATCATGGTCTTGTATCAAAGCTCTCACGGTATATTCATTGGAATAAAGCGTGCGCACATTCGCAGGCATGACATCTGCCAAGTAACGCAGCCTGGGAAGACTAATATCCAGAATGGTCACCATAGCGCCTAATCCCGCGGCCATTTTAGCCGCCTGAGTTCCTACAATGCCTCCTCCCAGAACTAAAACTTTAGCCGGGGACACACCCGGGACACCACCAAGCAGAATTCCTCTACCCTTCTGCGGTTTTTCCAAATATTTAGCACCTTCCTGAATGGCCATACGGCCGGCAACCTCCGACATTGGTACCAGAAGAGGTAAAGACCGATCGTCCAGCTCAACAGTCTCATAAGCCAAACATACAGCCCCGCTTTCAATCATAGCATGGGTCAGCGGTTCGTAGCTCGCAAAATGAAAATAGGTAAATACCAGTTGATCATTTTTGATCAGTTTATACTCTGATTCAATTGGTTCTTTGACTTTGATGATCATCTCAGCAATGGCATAAACTTCTTCGATCGTGCCGAGTATTTTCGCTCCACTTTCTAAATATGATCCATCATTAAATCCACTGCCATCTCCGGCTGTCGATTGGACATAAACATTATGACCATGTTTGACAAGTTCCAATGCACCCGCAGGTGTTAATGCAACGCGATTTTCATCCGTTTTAATCTCTTTTGGTATCCCGATAATCATAAGGCTGTTTTAATTTTCTCGAAATATATTAAATGCTGACTAGAGTTTTACAAAAAAATGATCCGGCACCCCTCATAATAAGTCAAGGTCCCTAAAACAAAGGATCATAGGCCTTAATAAAAATAACTTTTGTCCTGAATTTTATTCATTTTACTCAAAAAAAAAGCGCACTCCTTTGAGCACGCTTTTACATAACTGAGTAAAAATTGGAAATTATGAGAATCATCTCATAAGTTTGGTTTACTGTTCATGAGTTAGAACCCCATGATCAAATTCAGCAGCTAAGATATTACATATTATGAATTTTCATAACTTTTTAAACGCTGATTACTAATTTTTTATAAATTATATTTTTTCATAAAGTATATATACCTGTATATCAATAATTTATATAAAACATGGTTTTCGGCTCAATCCTGAAATTCTGTTCAATTCCAGGAATAATCGCTGAACAGCACCCCTCCCCGACTGCCCCAACTCCTTGCTATAGGCGTTCACAAACATGTGAACATGCTTCTTGATAATATCATCCCTTAACTCCTGTGCGTGTTGCTTCAAATAGGGAAGAACTTCGTCATAATGTTGATCGCTAAATGAGATACTTTCCGAAATCAATCTTCCCAGTCTTCTTTTGATGTTCAAATCCAGCTCTTTGCGTACAGCAAAACAACCAAGTGGAATAGGTTGGCCGGTATGCTTTTCCCATACAGCCCCCAGATCATCGATGAGTTGAAAACCACGATCAGAATACATGAAGCGTGTCTCATGAATGATAACACCGGCATCTACTGCTCCTGAGCGGATGGCACCTTCGATATCGGAAAAGAGCATGGGATAAAGTTCAACTGCTTTGGGATAAGCAAAATTTAATAAGAAGGTGGCTGTTGTATCCATTCCCGGGACAGCAATTCGAGCTGTATTGACGGAATCTGCAGACATCGACTTAGAAGCGATCAATAATGGGCCATTCCCTCTTCCTAATGCGGCTCCGGCTGTCAATAAGTCGTAGCTTTCACTCACGTCATAATATGTTTTAAAGGACATTTTACTAATATCAAAAGTCGATTTCTTAGCGTGTTGATTCAATTCTTCTACATCCAATATATCAACATCAAAAACCAACTCATCAACGCCTACTGTGCCATGTAAAAGGCCATAGATCATATAGGTATCATTTGGGCATGGAGAAAATCCTAATTTTAGCCTCATTCTAATTGTTTTATTTCATGTCTGCACAAATCGACATCATTTATGAAGACAATCATTTGATTGTGATCAATAAACCTGCAGGTTTGCCCTCTCAAGGTGACCTTACAGAAGATGCCTGTGCAATCGATCTGGTCAAAGATTACATTAAAAATGAATACAACAAACCCGGAAATGTTTACGTCGGTTTAGCTCATCGGATCGATCGGCCAGTTAGCGGGACTCTCCTCTTGTGTAAAACAAGTAAAGCACTCAGCCGAATGATGGAGCAATTTAGAACACAAACGATAAAAAAATGCTACCTGGCGATTGTTGCCGATCCGGTTGAAAACCCTTTCATGCATTTGGAGCATTATCTGTACAAAGATAAATCAAGAAATATTTCCAGGGTTGTCGATGCCCGACACCGCCAGGCCAAACGAGCAGAAATGGATGTTGAACACGTCTTTTCATTTAAGGGGCACTCTCTGTTGAAAATTTTCCCTGTTACAGGACGCTCACATCAAATTCGCATCCAATTGTCTCATGTTGGATTGCCTATCATTGGTGATGTCAAATACGGTGGACGACGTCATTCTGAGCGACGCGCAATCTGTCTCCACAGTCATAAAATTTCCTTTCAGCATCCTGTGACAAAGGAGGCCATGGAAATTACTTCGTTGCCATATCAACACCATTGGTTGGATTATGGTCAATTACTGGCACGTGTACATTCATAACCAAAAATTGGTCTTTGAAATTGTACTTTTGCCCCGCAAATGGGAAAGAAGGTCCAGCCATATTATGACAATCGGTCTAAGAAAAATCAAATCAGGCACATGTTTGATAACATCGCCCATCGATATGATTTTCTAAACCACTTTCTATCTGTCGGACTTGATCACCGATGGCGTCGAAATGCGGTGAAACAACTGGACGAGGTTGAACCGCTCAAGGTGCTGGATTTGGCCACCGGAACAGGAGACCTGGCCATTGCTTTAAACAAAGCCTATCCTGCTGCTCAAATCGACGGGATTGATCTGTCTCCGGAAATGGTGCGCCTGGGAAATGAGAAAATAGCCAAGCGAAAACTCAATAATATTTCACTTTCAGTTGGAGATGCGGAAGCACTGACCATTGATGACGATCATTTTGATGCAGCCACCATAGGTTTTGGTGTGCGAAACTTTGAAGATCTACCCAAGGGCTTGAAAGAGCTCCATCGCATACTTCGTCCGGGAGGTCGCCTGGTGGTTCTTGAATTCTCACAACCACGGGGTTTTTTGTTTAGGCCTTTGTTTTTATTTTATTTCAAAAACATATTGCCCTTGTACGGGAAATTTATTTCAAAGGACCCCAAGGCATATGAATATCTATTTGAGTCCGTACAGACATTTCCTGCCTATGAGGATTTTATGGCAGAATTGCAATCAGTTGGGTTCAAAACACGTTATTACAAACAACAAACCTTTGGTGTATGCTGTATATATGTAGCAGACAAGTGAGAATGCTCGTGATCTGCATGGGATTTCTTTTTGTGACATTTGCCGTCTCAGGGCAACGCAGTTTGAACCGCGGTTCGAATCCGAATTTCAATAAGTTTCAGCAAAAACCTTTTTACTACGGCATTGCCCTTGGCTACAACTCGTCATTTTTTCGTGTCAACCACTCCAAACGATTTTTAACTAGTAATCAATATGATGTCGTCGAGAGTATCGACGGTCCTGGATTTAACATTGGCGTAATAGGCAATTTAAAAATTGGTAAGTATTTCGATTTACGATCTCTTGTCAATTTTTCTTTTTCGTCCCGAACCATGACTTATAAACAAGCGGATACGGAAATACTTGAAAAAGAAAATTTGTCATCCACTTTTGTTGAAGTTCCATTTTTATTGCGCTTTAAATCGGCCCCATACAAAGATAAACGTGTCTTTGTCGTGACTGGATTTAAGTATGCATACGATGCTTCGAATAAATCGAATGCAAGAACAGAAGACTTTCAAATTAATATTTCACCTCATGATTTTCAATATGAAATAGGAGCTGGAATTCAATTCTTTCTACCATTTTTCATCTTATCTCCGGAAATCAAATTCTCTCAGGGACTGGGCAATATTCTTATCTACGATCAAGATATTGAAAAAAGCAGGTTGTTAGATCGCATTCTCAGTCGGTCGATAACTGTTTCGTTGAATTTCGAAGGCTAGCGGTTGGCGAATTCTTCGGCTGCCACAACTAATTGGGGATAAAAAGTCAGGAAAGCATCATCTAATTCACTGTCAAGATCAATTAATGTTTGGCTGGCACCCTCCACCCACTCGGGTCTCGAAAGTCGCATTTTTAAATAATAAAACGTTCGTTCCATTCCGGCAATATCGGAATATGCGTGCATCAACCAACGCTTATTTAATAGATTTTCAATATTGCGTTTTGCTGAAGATGGGATTTCATCCAGGTGATTAGTTAATACTCGATAGGTATTTTCACAAACACTAAGCAAGTCTTGATTTGAAAAATTGTTCCAATGGCGAATTAAGAAATAATCATAGTATATATCGAGCAGAACAGGAGCATATTTTCGATGCCGGGGATAGAGTAAGTCGAGTGTATTTTTATTTATTAAATGCTGGTCTGTATAGCTGTCGATGAAACGATGCAACATGACACCTTCTTGAATATCTTTCGGTAGTTGATTCAAATCCTTGTGATGAATCAAATCAGCAATATAATTGCCAACCAGGGTGCCCGGCTTTTGGCCGGAAAGATGAATGTGTGCAATAAAATTCACCGCCTGAAGGTATGTCATTGTTAGCAACTGCTTCCAATATAACTTTGCCTAAATTCGCGGCTGAAAAAAAGAGATTATGGCCTTACAATGTGGAATCGTCGGTCTACCGAATGTTGGAAAATCAACCTTGTTTAATGCGTTGACATCAGCCAAGGCACTGGCTGCAAATTATCCTTTTGCTACAAAAGACCCGAACATCGGCATCATCACGGTTCATGATAAACGATTAGATAAACTGGCAGAACTCGTGAATCCTCAGCGTGTTCTACCTACAACCGTGGAGATCGTGGATATTGCCGGCCTGATCAAAGGAGCCTCTCAGGGGGAAGGACTAGGAAATCAATTTTTGGCAAATATTCGTGAAGTAGATGCGATTATCCACGTGGTGCGGTGTTTCGAAGACGACAATGTCGTGCACGTTGACGGTGATATCAACCCTGTTCGTGACAAAGAGATCATTGACACAGAGCTGCTTCTAAAAGACCTCGAGACAGTCGAAAAGCGAATTGAAAAGCTTAAGAAACAGTCGAAAGGCGGCGACAAAGAGATGCTCAAACTCGTAGGAATAGCGGAACAGATTAAAACGGACATGGAAAGTGGCAAACCTGCCCGGGCACTGATGCAAGAAGAAGAATCTGCCGGATTGATTCAGGATATGATGCTCTTGACAGCCAAGCCTATCCTGTATGTGTGTAATGTAGATGAAGAATCTGTCATCGATGGAAACGATCACACCTCGACTTTGGCTAAAGCTGTAGAAAATGAAAATGCGGAAGTACTCTATATTTCTGCAGGCATCGAGGCTGACTTAATGGATCTTGAGGCAGAAGAACGCGAGGAGTTTTTAACAGATATGGGCCTAACCAAACCCGGTGTGCATTACCTGACCAGAGCGGCGTACAAATTGCTCAATCTGATTACATATTTTACCGCCGGAGAAAAGGAAGTCCGGGCCTGGACAGTCGTCGATGGAACAAAGGCTCCACAAGCCGCCGGAGTCATTCACACAGACTTCGAAAAAGGATTTATTCGTGCGGAAGTCATCCACTATGCTGATTATATAGCCTACGGATCAGAAGCTGCGACGCGGGATGCGGGAAAATTGTTTGTTGAAGGAAAAGAATACGTCGTATTAGATGGTGATGTCATGCACTTTCGATTTAATGTCTAAGCCAACTTAAGCCCGGATCCAATCGAAACAGTGCTAGAACCTCATTAATTTACGTTATTGATTTAATCTCAATAAATCAGTAATTCACTAAAACCAGCCGGCTGAATCAAAACGAAATGGCCAGGGTATACCTGCCAATAGTACCAGGAGACTAATCAAATACATCCACTTCGTACGATTTTGATTTCCTTTTTTTAAAGCCGAATGGCCAACCGTGACCAGGATGACAACGATAACCATCATGGCTACATGCTCCATCCCATAAAATCGTTGCACAGCATCTTTCATATTGAAGTCCAAATTCTTTGTGATCGGACTCAAAAAGAAATACAAGACAAATCCCAGAATCACCTGTGTATGAATAAGAATCATTGTCCATAACGACACCGTTCGATTCGATTTATTTGTAAACGCCTGGATCACTGCTAAAATGAGAAAAATCAGTGCCAACCAACGAAGACCTGAATGCGCATGTTTAATTCCTTCGTACATATTTTCTTGTTTAGGTGCAAGATAAAAAAACTTGATTTACCCTAACCTTCCTCCCGTCTTAAAACTTCAAGCGGCGATCTTGAAATAACATCCCTGCTATTTAGCAGTCCAATTGTAATCACCAAACCAACAACAAAAAGGAAGACCAGTCCAATTTGTGACCAGGGTACAGCATATTTCAATTCCAGCTCAAATCGAGCCAATAACCAACTCCCCAGGATGGCAATGAAAATTCCAGTAGCAGCAGACAAAACCCCAAGAATGGCGTATTCGGTGCTTGTGATTTTTAGAAGCTGACTTCTACTTGCTCCCAATGTGCGCATCAACACACTTTCTTTTATTCTTTGAAGTTTACTGAGAAAAAGTGAGCTTATTAAAACAATAAGACCCGTTAATATGCTAAAAATGGCCATGAATTTAATGACATAAGAGACTTTCCTCAAAATTTCACTTAGTGTTTGCAAAATCATCCCAAGATCAATAACAGAAACATTAGGAAATAATTTAACCACCTCGCTTCTAAATTTTCCCGTCGTATTCCCATCAGGAGACTTGGTTACCAATACATGGAATTTAGGAGCTTCTTCGAGCACACCTACCGGAAAAACAATAAAAAATCGTGCTTGCATATTGCGAAAGTCGATCTTCCTTAAACTACTTACATAGGTTGTCAACCGGACGCCTTGAATATTAAATATTAATTCATCGCCAATATTAGCACCCAATGCCTCAGCATATCCTTCATCCAGTGAAATAAAGACAGAATCACTTTCATTTAATCGGCGACCTACAAACTCACCGCTTACAAGTTTTTCAGACATATCCAGTGTATCCCGATAGGTAACACGTGCTTCCCTATTGGCGGCCCAGGATCTGACTCTACTTGTCGTATCGGACAACCACTCTGCCTTCGTTCTACCTTTCCATTCCACTAGTCTCATCGTTACAACCGGGACATGCTGAATGACCGGCATGTCCATCGACATCGTCAATTGTTCTACGCCTTCCTGTTGGCCATCCTCGATTCCAAATAAAATCATATTAGGCTGGTTGCCTGCATCCATTTGAGAAACACTATGCAGTATTAATCCCTGAATAATAAATAAGGTCGTTAATACAGTGGTTCCTAACCCTATCGATACTAATAAAGTTTGTGTTTGATTATTCGGTCGAAATAAATTCGACAATCCTTGTCTTAATACAAAATTCCAATTGCGTGGAAAAAACTTTTTCACCAATAGCATGATGAGTTTCGATACGCCAAATAAGATTAGAAAACTAAAACACAAGGCTAAGGTGAAAATCAAGGCAGACCGCACTGAACTTGTCAATACCCAAAGGAAGACAAACAAAAACAATACGATTAATCCGTATAATACAAATTGAAGCGGATCAATCTTTTTTTGATCTCCTGAAAATGAGGCGCGCAGGGTACGCAACGGGCTTATGTTTCGAATGGAGACTAAGGGAATGAGTGCAAACAATGTTGTGATCACAAATCCAATAATCAGTCCTTCCCATATCGCACGCCACGATAATGCCAGCCTAATTTCAAAAGGTAGAAAATCACTCATAATCAATGGCAACAGAACCTGTATCCCTGTTCCCAGCACAACACCCAGGACTGTACCAATAAGGCCTAATACGACTATTTGTAAAAAATATACGTAGAACGCATATTGCCCTTTCATACCAAGGCATCTTAAAACAGCAATGGCAGGAATTTTGCTTTTTACATAAATTAGGACGCTACTGGCAACGCCCATACAACCAAGTAATAAAGAGACCAGGGCGACCAGATTTAGAAAGTAATTTAGTCCTCCAAAAGCTTCTTTCAAATTTTCTTTCCGGTCGGCAATAGTCTCAGCTTGCACGCCTTCGAGCCGAAATGCGTCTCGCCTGTTATCTTTCCATTCATTGGCATCAAAGTTGTCTGGAAATTTGTGGAAATACTTATAATTTATCAGACTACCTGGTTGCACCAGACCTGTTTCCTGCAAATATGTTCCGGAAATGTATACAGACGGAGCAAAACTGGATGCCATATTCCCTCCAAAATCAGAGAGTAAACTCGCGCCAATGATAAATTCCTTTTCTCCTAATTTTATTCGATCACCAACCTCCAAATCGTACTGGCTCATCAGGGACTCGCCCACCAGTGCCTTTACATCATCCTGGTACGCGCGTGTTGCATCCTCGG
The DNA here is from genome assembly GCA_965249735.1 of Saprospiraceae bacterium. Lineage (GTDB taxonomy): Bacteria > Bacteroidota > Bacteroidia > Chitinophagales > Saprospiraceae > JANQSS01. The sequence continues at coordinate 460,945 of CBDFMS010000026.1, forward strand.
GTTCTGTTTTCAGTTTTCCATAGAAAGGAAAATTTCCGGTGACAGCTTTAATGTTTACAAAAACAGATTCCTCTAATTTGGGAAAATAAGCCATGGACATTAATTCACGACTATTTGATTTTTCACCCGGTAGAGAATCGAGAAGATTTATAAATTCTTCGGAAACCGACTTGCGTGATGAAACAATCAAGTCTGCACCCAACAATGATGCTGCTTGTCTGTCTATATCCTTTTTTAGATTATAATTAAACGAATTAATTGCTACAAGGGCAGCAATGCCCAGGACAATCGAAGAGATAAATAGAAATAATCGTCCACGATTTTTACGACTGTCTCGCCAGGCGGTTTTAGCTATAAATGAGAAATTTTTCATTTATCTATTTGCTGAATTTCGTTTTAATACCACTTGGTCGGAAACTATTCGGCCGCCTTTTAATTTTATTATCCGATCAGTTTTATTGGCCAACTCATGATCATGTGTGACGATGATCAGTGTTGTCCCCTTTTCTTCATTGAGTTCAAATAATAGCTTTTCCACTTTTTCTCCGGTTTCACTGTCCAAATTACCTGTGGGCTCATCTGCAAATAGCAGCATAGGGGTATTGCTAAATGCTCGTGCAAGCGAAACCCGTTGTTGCTCACCTCCGGAAAGTTGACTAGGATAGTGGGTCATTCGATGTTGTAAACCAACACGCTCAAGTAATTCTTTGGATACTTTGGAAGCTGTTTTGAGTCCTTGCAATTCTAGTGGAATCATGACATTTTCCAGAGCCGTAAGTGTCGGTATAAGTTGAAAGTTTTGAAATACAAATCCAATGGATTGGTTACGTAGAGCAGCACGTTCATCCTGAGATATCTTCTCCAAATTTTGACCCATCAATTTAACCTGACCTGTGGTGGCATGGTCCAAACCTGCACATAAGCCCAACAGGGTCGTTTTACCACTCCCTGAAGGTCCAACGATGGCCAGTTTTTCTTGTTGGTTTACACTGAAAGTGACGCCATCCAGCACGGTCACTTCGCGGTCTCCACTCGTGTATACCTTTGATAAGTCCGTAACATCAAGAATTAGATTCATAAAACGATTAAGTTTGTCAGGCCAAGAAACATAATAAACGATAATTGAGCGTTCGAAATTAGACAAATGAAGAAAAAATCAGCCTATACAGTGATTAATGCAATAGTGTATCTCCAAAATAAAGGAATATATACCTTAATTGTTTATGCCTTGCTGTCCATGCTATGCTCATGTTCAACGGATACTAAGGTTAAAAAGCCCAACGCGGATAAATCTAAATCTGTGGAATCAGAAGAAAAACAGATCAAGATGAATGCCAAGCGCATTGTTTTTTTTGGAAACAGTCTCACGGCCGGATATCGACTGGATGAAGAAGAATCTTTTCCATCTCGAATTCAAGAAAAACTTGATTCCCTAGACTTAGCTTATGTCGCCGTCAATGCCGGTCTCAGTGGTGAGACCACAGCCGGAGGTGTTCGACGAATTGATTGGGTATTGAAACAAGAAATGGACATTTTCTTTCTTGAACTTGGCGGTAATGATATGCTCAGGGGAACTGACCTTCCAACAACAAAAGCTAACTTAAAATCAATCATTGAAAAGGTGAGGACAGAACATCCGACCATTCCCATCATCCTCGCCGGAATGCTTGCACCACCAAACCTTGGTAAGGAATATACCGAGGGTTTTGCACAGATATACCCTGATCTGGCTAAAGAATACAATCTAATATTGATTCCGTTTTTTCTTGAAGGGGTTGCCGGAGTTCCTGATCTCATTCTATCCGATGGAATTCATCCTAATGCCTCCGGACAAAAAATCGTTGCTGAGAATATTTGGAAAGTGCTCTTTCCAATATTGAAAAATTAAATCAGATCTTCATTATTATGAAGTCCGGATAGGAGGTTAGAAACCGCTACAAAGGTTAAGCGTTTGCTACTTTTCGTTTACGCTTCGTTTTGAAGAACTCTGTTACCTCCTTCGCTTTCATCAAACCAAGCTCCTGGAATGTCGATGAAATAAATTTCTTGACTTCCTGGTACTCTTTGCTTCGTTTATCCGTGTATTGTTTGGTGAATTTTTTAACGAACCAAAGTGTTCTCTTTTTTGTCGCCTGATTAAAATGCTGATTATTGAAAATATTAATATAGGCGGTCATGACTTTGAACATCTCGATGACCTGCCCATAATCAGCAATGTCTAAATTACGTACGATTTTGGAGAAAAATTTATAAATCGTAAGGCGTAAACATTCGTTAATCGTAGATAGACCTTCGTGTTGGTCATAAAAATCGCGAACGGCAACAACAGAATCTTCGTGCACCCATCCTTTGACATGAAGTACATCCATTAAGCTGTAATACTTCGTGAAGTCATCTTTTATTGATTTATCCAACCTTCCGGAAATTCTATCATTACAATCAGAATCCACTTGAATATCACTTAATAGTAGCTCTTTCAAAAACTCAAAATAAGTGATTGTAAACTGAGGATTATCTTTGCGCGAAGAATTAATTGCATTATTGATTTCCGTGGTTGCTCGTGTCTCAAATAGAAAGTAATTTGACAACAACCCAATGAGATAAATAAATTCCCATTCCGTCCACATATCCTTTTGGCTCGCCAATTTTGCAATATATGGCTCCAGGTTTTTAATTGGTTTACCAAGCAATATTCGGGAGATAAGGAAATTCTTTAATTCGGGATAATAGACATGCAATTCCGTTAATTCATCCGGAAATTCTGCCGTATGAAAATTGAAATCGGTAAATTGTCTTTTGTATTTATCATAGCCGTAGCGACGAGCTGGCAATTCATAATACTTTACCAGTTTTTGACTAACAAGAAAATCACGGACCCGTTTACTTGGCAATGTCGCGATGAAATTTGTAATCCAGATATCACTGCTCAATGCAAATCCAATTTGCACACTTTGTCCGATTCTCTGATGGATTACATCAAAATTTGATGAATTAGCAATCGCAGTAAGGACTTTTTTAAACTGTTCCTGCGGACGAATGAATTTAATTTTATCATTTAGTGCTCCACGTAAAATAGTATACCCTAAAACTCTTGGCAGGTACAGGCCTTCGAGATCCGGATTCATCAGATGTGTCTCCAAATCGACCAGCTGCATAGGGTGATTGTCCGCTACTTCCTGATACAATTCATGTAGTGTTGGTTCGAAAGCACGTCTTAATTCCAAATAATCATCGCTCTCTTCAGATTCGAGATACGTATTGAGTTGATCTGACGACTGGACGGCCGTTGATATCTCATTCAAACGTGTGATATAAGATTTAGCTAAAGATTCCATCCCCTTTATGTATTAATAGTGCTCGCCGAACTTAGATTGGGCTTTATCCCTTTCTTGTGTTCGACAATCAATGAAAATTCAAAATTGTCACGAAATAATGAAGACCAAATTATTTGTCTTCAGCGTCCTCTGCAGCCTCCTTGACCTCTTCCTTTGCTTCCTCAACAGCTTCTTCTACAACCTCTTCAGTTGTTTCTGCTACTTCTTCTACCACTTCCTCAACTGCTTCTGCAACTTCTTCAGTGGCTTCGGTAGCTGCTTCTGCAACTTCTTCAGTAGCTTCGGTAGCTGCTTCCGCAACTTCTTCCACAGCTTCTTTAGTAGCTGCTTCCGCAACTTCTTCCACGGCTTCGGTAACCTCTTCTGCAGTTTCGGCAGCTGCTTCTACAACTTCTTCAGTTGCTTCAGCTGATGCTTCTACCGCTTCTGTTGTAGCCTCAGTTGCTTCTTCTGTAGCCTCAGCTATTTCTTCCACAACTTCTTCGATTACAGGGGCTGTACCCGAAATCGCCGCCATGCGATCAATTGCCGCCTGGCGTGATTTTTCGACTCTGGCTCCAACACGTTCATTTCTGGTTTTCATAAAGTCAGCGTACAACTCATCCGCCCTTTCCTGGGTGAGAGCTCCTTTTGTGACTCCACGTTGCAAATGCTTTTTGTACATAACACCTTTAAACCGGAGAATGGCTCTGGCGGTATCAGTAGGCTGTGCACCTTTAATAAGCCAATCAAGCGCACGATCAGTATCGACGTCAATTGTTGCAGGAGTAGTCATGGGGTTGTAAGAGCCTATTTTTTCGATGAATCTTCCATCACGCGGTGCTCTACCGTCCGCTACCACAATGTGGTAAAAAGGTTTCTTTCTTCGACCTTTTCTTTGTAGTCTAATTTTTACTGGCATTTTGTTAAAATTTTATGGATTAACCAAGACCCGGAATCCTTGAAAATCAAGCCCGGGTTTCTAACGGATCGCAAATATAATTAAAAGTAATGAAGTGACACATTAATGACGTGTAATTAATCCAGTGTCGTATTGCACTAGAAATCAATGTGAAAGCGAAAATTGACCCTGCGAGAAGTCAGGTGATTATTGATTGCAAATTGCTGATTGAAAATGGTCTTTATCCAGGTGTTGGAAGCATCATTCGCCACATCAAGAAGATTGAATATATCCAGGCTGACCCAAGCACCTTTACTGAAGCCTAGCAGATGATTTGGATGCTTGTCACGACGACTCGCTTCCCATAAAAGCAATGAGAAGCCCACATCTACACGATAGTAGGTGGAGTATCTGAAGTTATTTCTGATAACAATGTTATTTTCTTTCACACCAAAAGGTAATCCTGACCCCCAGATAAAGTTCAAGTGGACACGAAAGCTTTCGTTGTTTGGCAAATGATCCTGAAAAAACATAGCTAATGCAACAGCCTGATCTGAGGGTCGGGGAACATAGTCCACTTCTTGCGCTTCGGTATCACCTTCTTTGAATTGTTTATGCTGAATACCATCCAATTGTTCTCTGGCTCGAAGAAAGGACAGATTAATCCAACTTTCTGTACCGGGAACGAATTCTCCATTGATGCGCATATCCAGACCTGCAACATAACCACTCGCATCATTCATCCCACTATATCGGATTCGAACATTGTCAACGTCATATGATACCAGATTCGAAAGCGACTTATAATAGGCCTCAGCGATAAAACGAAAATCACGATCAGACATAGCCTTCCAGGAGAAATCAACCGTCATACCGCCAACGACATGGACTGATTTTTGGGCTTTGAGATTCAGATTCAATGAACCATCCGGTCCTCTTAACTCTCTATAGAATGGAGGCTGAGCATATAATCCCGCCGCCAATTTAAACGAGACATCGGATTTCCAGGCCAACGGTTTGAACAGTAATTGGGCCCTGGGAGAAATAAGCAACTCCTCATTCAGATCCCAATAACTGGCGCGTACGCCCAACGTGAGTTGATATTCACTTCTTCCCCAATAGGCTCTCGTATATGTGTTTTGCAGAAAGGCCGTAAAGCGATTTGACGTCAATACGCTCGCACCCTTCAGAACCCGCTGCAATGCCACTCCTTCAACCTGGTAAGGAATTGAATAACCAGCCGAATCAAGACGTTCCCATTCGTTAATTCGATCATCAATGTCTTCACGTTGATATTTGAGACCCCATTCGACAAAATGCGATTCAGTTGTACTCACATTAGACCCAATACCATTAAACTCTATGCCCCCTTTGTGTTGTACGTTGTAAATATTCAAATCGAGGAAATTTCGGGTATAGGAATGTTGTGTACCGGTTCCCAGCAAGGCAAGTTCTTCGCCTTGAGAATCACTTCCGGGGGCGATGTCGATTTGACTCAATCGATAAAACCCCAAGATGTCAAACCGTTCATTTTCATCCGCTCGATGAGCCGATGCCAGGAGTTTCATGTATATGGGGTTTTTGCGATTTTCAGGAATAAAGGTCAAGGAGACCCCGGTCATTGCCGTTGTAAACTCATCATTTTCCGATCCATCGAATGAGGTATTCAAACGCAATGAGAAATTCACCAATCCACCTGCAGTTGTCCGGGATTCAGGAATGAACCGATAGACTGCCCGATTGAAATTCGATAAAACACCGAGTTGCCAATTTTTGTGAAAATCATATGTAATATAGGCCTGGATATCAGCAAAATCGGGGTTGTATTCCCCTTCCGTTTCAAGGGAATTCAACAAGTAGCGCGTTGTCTTGTACCGTGCTCCGAGAAGATATCGCAATTTCCGTTTTCCGACGTTCATACTTCCCTCAATATGTCCTGAAGCACCCAATAGACTCATTTCGAGGGAGGCACCCAGTGAATCCGGGCGTTTGTATCGAATATCCAGAACAGAAGACATCTTATCACCATACGATGCTTTAAAGCCCCCGCTGGAAAAATTCAGATTGCTAATCAAATTAATATTTGGAAATGAAAGGCCTTCTTGTTGGCTATTGCTTATTAACTGGGGTCTGTAAATCTCGAAGTCATTGACATAAACCAGGTTTTCATCATAATTCCCACCACGTACATTGTATTGGGAAGTCAGTTCTCCACCTGTCCCGCCAAAAGTTCCAAGTGCGATACTGGGTAAGACACTTTCAAAGTTTCCTGAAGCAGACGGAAGGAGTTTCAATTGCTCCACCTGTTCCTGAACTAATCCGGCATCATGAATCCTGCTTTCTCTTACTATAACATCAACACCAGATACTTCTACTTCCAGTGTGAAGTTGATTAACCGCTTGTCACCAGCCTTCATCGGAGCGAGATCGTAGGTTAAATTCTGATACCCTACCCTGCTGATTTCCAATTTGATAGGTTGATCTACTGGAATTGATAGTTTATAGCTCCCTGAGGCATCGGTCTCTGCCACAAAAGACGTTCCGGCTATGCCAACTACGACGAATTCAATGGGCGTCAAAGCGCCACTTTGAGATACTTTGCCGAATACCATTGCTGTTTCCTGGGCACTGCCTTGAGCTATCACACATAGTGATAGTAAGATGGAATAAACGTAAAATTTCCATCCACCCTTAAATGCGATAATCTTTCCGGAAGTCATGCGGATAAATGCTTCAATCGATTAAGGGTATCATCCCGATTGTCACTTCGGAATATGGCACTTCCGGCAACGAGAACATCTGCTCCAGCAGTAACCAGTTGATTGATGTTTTGCAGACCCACTCCACCATCAACCTCGATTTTACATGAGAGGTTGCGCTCCATTATTTTCGATTTCAACCGCTTGATTTTATCGAACGTACGATGAATAAATTTTTGCCCTCCAAAACCGGGATTGACACTCATAATCAGCACGAGGTCCGTGTCTTCCAACATGTCATCCAGTACGTCAACTGAAGTATGGGGGTTAAGTGCCACACCGGCCAAAGCACCTGTTTCTTTTATCTGTGCAACTACCCGATGCAGATGTGTACAGGCTTCATAATGAACGGTAATAATATCTGCCCCGGCATTTCGAAAGGCCGTGATATACTGTTCAGGTCGTTCGATCATCAAGTGAGCGTCCAAAGGTTTTTGAGAAACCTCGTGAATAGCTTTGACAACAGGAAGACCGTAAGAGATGTTTGGTACAAACTGGCCGTCCATGATATCCAAATGAATTAAATCACATACCGACTGGTTGAGCCACTGCATTTCATCCTGGATCTTTAGAAAATTAGCCGCAAGAAAGGAAGGTGCAATCATATGACTGCTGGCCTTAGTAAGGATGGTATTCTCCATTGCGCAAAATTACATTTTTTGATTCATGAACGGCATGAAATCGCGAATATTAGATTTCTTAGATATCATGCAGCTATTCTTTGATAATCTGCACATTTGCAGAATCGAAATCAAGTTGGTGAATCATACGGAGATAAACTCTGGCCGTTGTCACAACGTCTTTTTCGCAATAGGCCACAATCCGTTCCAGATCGTCGTCGTCATAGAATGTTTTATGCACTTGACTTCCATCTATATCGCCTTTGGGGGTCGGAATTCCCAGGTGAGCCGACAGCAAGTCCAATGAAGTATAGTTTTTGAAATCGCCAAATTTCCAAAGCTCCATGGTATCTAACAGATGCTTGACTTCCCACGGTTTTTTTCCATAAATGTTCAATGCATCAGGGAGTCGCATATTGTATTTCATCATACGCCTGCACAAATAAGGAATATCGAATTCCCTGATATTGTGTCCACAGAGCTTTTGCCTTGGTAGATCGGTGTAATGCCGTTGCAACAATTCGGAAAATTCCGTCAATACTTTTTGTTCATCAGTACCTGAAAAAGACTTCACTTTAAATTGCAAATCCTTTTCATGCCCATAAAGGAATCCAAAAGAAATACAGGCTACACGACCGAATTCTGAATAAATCGCAGCTTTCTCCCTGTAGTATTCTTCTACTGAAACGTCAGGATCATTTTTTATGAAATATGCCGCTTTCTTCTTCCAGAGCGCTTGCCAGCGCTCATCCAACTCCTCGTAACTTGAAGTCGTTCCAACTGTTTCAATATCGAGGAAAAGTATATTTAAATAACTCATCTGTATATTTTGTTATAAACGAATATCCTATGAAATCCATTAGTACCGTTCTTTACATCATAAATATGGACCTGGTTCCAACATATTTTATTCAGCAACTAGTGATTATTTGTTAATTTGGTAGGTGAGATATACAATTCGCCTCCATGATTAAAGCTAAGGCTTTTGAGGCGGACATCGAAATACCGTGTTATAGAATGATTTCAATACAGGTCTGATGATAACATCTGAATTCTGGCGAACGATTACATTTAAGAAAAATGACGAATACTAAATCTCGACAACGACTTACAGCAATTGGTTTGCTGGCTATCATTAGCCTCTTGATTATCAATGCCGTTTTATTGTACAATAAATATAAGCAGGACAAAATTATCCACGATAAAAATGAACGAATCAATGAAATTTCAGACATGCGGTCTGATCTTGAAAAGGAATATTATGAGGCGTTGTCTGAATTAGAAGAAATGCGTGGAAATAATGTCGAGATGAACGCCATCATTGACGAACAAAAAAGTGATCTCAAAAATCAAAAAGACAAAATAGTCAAATTGATCAAAGACAGCGAAGACCTCGACAAAGCGCGTGTCGAGTTACAGAACATGAGAAATATGGTCGATGACTACATAGAGCAAGTGGGTAAACTTGAGGCTGAGAACAAGGCTTTACAGGATAGTACTACAGCCTTACGTGAAGATCGTATGTTACTGACTAAAAAGATAGCAGACGAGCGTCACGTCAATGACGAGCTTCTTTCTGTTAAGGCTGAATTAACAGAAGAAAAACAAAGTCTGGAAAAGGCGAATACCAACTTACAAAACAAAGTCTCCAGAGCAAGCGTGATCGACATCAACAATGTTCAGGTTGAAGGATTTCGTTATGGTGCTAATGGCCAGGAACGCAAACGAAAAAAAGCCAAAAACATAGAGGTGCTCAAAATTTGTTTCGATGCACAACCTAATAACGTAGCTGAAATCGGGTCTGAACAATTCTACATTCGAATTATAGATCCCACCGGAGAAACGATGGCTATTGAAAATTTGGGATCAGGTGTAATTCAAAACGATATCAATAACACGAAAGTGCGTTATACGCGCTCTACGGAGATCAACTATCAACGCGATATTCAGACTGCCTGTGTCGCCTGGGAGCCGGGCTTGCCATTTAAAGAGGGCGAATACCTGGTTGAGGTATATAACAAGGGATTTCTTTCCGGGTCCTCTGCTTTTGAGTTGAATTAATCAGTCAGGGCCGGAATAATCATAATGTATATCAATTGTCGTTGAAATACTCTGCCGCACGTCGGTTCCAATAATCTTTCACATTTCGGGCATCAATTTGATTTCCTATTACGTCTTCCGGACTGCCACTATACAGTTTGATTAACCACCTCGGCTCATTAATCTCACCCCGTGCATTTGAATGCAATAGTTCATATGTCGTCGATGCGGGATTATAAAAGACAAATTTCACGTTATTCTGTTTTGTCGCTGGAAACTCTGTATAGGTCCAGATCTCGTATGGCGGTGCTGTCGGTTCGTCTTCAATACTGATCAGATGATCCGGTTGTCCATATTTCAAATAAATGTAACCCCGATCCGTCTCGAATCCCCGGCCAAAACCATCAAAGTACATTTGATCGATTGCGCGGACAACCTTCATATATTCGTTGTATCCTGTTTCCGGATCGAGGGGACTATACAAGCTCCAAAACCCATGAAGAAATGAGAGCTGGGATTCCCGGTCATCGCTATTAATCAGATTATTGAGCCGCTCGACATCCTGAGGATTTACTTTTGGTGTTAGCGAACGCAGGGAATAATTTATCTCGTCATCAGAAAGTTGATTAACAAAAGATGAACTGAGCAGGCCGGGATGTTCAGGTTGATATTGCCTGGCACCGGGATTACTAAGGATAAATTCAACTTGTGCAGAGCCCAGTATCCTTTGATCAAAGTCCAGCGCATGCAAGGTTAGCTTGTATTTTCCTGACGCCCATGCTGTATCGTTTTTTTCGCGAAGAAGAAATGGATCAATTTCTGAGGCCGTACGTCGCTTATAACGGGTGAGGACGGTATCTGGAATACCGTTCCTTTCATGGATTAAATCATAGCGTAATAAATAGTAGCCTTCTGTGACTCGTGCCGTGCGATATATCTCACAGTAGACTAGTAGCCGATCGTAGTTTGAGTTTAAAAATTCGAATTTCAAAGGCTCCATAATCAAGCCATTTTTGGCCTTCTTATCATGTTCGGAAGCCTTCGATACATTACCCAGAAGTTGCACCGATGAAAAAGCAACGGTGGAATGTGGTGGTAGGATGGTTTCTTGTATTGACTTTTTTAAGGTATTGGCGGTGTCGGCTATATCCGTAAGTTCTATTTGGAAGTCATATGTTCCCGGTTTCATACCGATGCGTTCGATATGATAAAAGTCTTTATTGGAGGTATCTGAAGTTGTGAGTCGGTATTTATCCACCAGCGTAATCTTGTCCTCTGAGCGGACCAGAAGGGTAACATCAACACCTTTGGTTTGATTGTCCTCCTGAGATGAAAGAGAAGATGACAGGACACCGATATACAGTTCAAGGAAGGTCTCCTCATCCGGAGTTTCAAAAGTAAAAAGTCGAATATCTGCCTGAACTTCACTTTGACCCAATAGGCCATTGGAATCAGAAATAAATATTGAAAGTGAAAAAAATATAAATGAAAGAACTATGTATCTCATCTTTTAAAAACGAATGAAATCTCATCATGGTTGATTTCTGTGGTCAATTTCATCAAAGAATCGTTTAAAATTCCGATTTCAAATATCTTAATGAGATCGTGATCAACTGAAATTTTTCCATTTTCGACTTGAGCTAAGAATGAACTGGTATCGCCTAATATATTGGAATCGAATGACTTACCACCCATAAATTTCATATACATTCCATCTAAAGAATTGGTCATCTTGCCATTTCTTGTCGCTTGTTCCAGTATCCAAAGGCCCTGGATCATTTCTGCCTCAGATTTTTTATCAGGTACGCAGGATATAGCAAGCGTAGAGAAGCCAAAGAACAGCAGCAGGTAAGCTGAGTATCTTGTGACCACGAATCTGAGCGTTTCGAGCATTGATGAAAAATTATTTTTGCCTTGCAAGAATACTGAGATAAAATGAAAAAGGCCATTATCTCTGAAAGATAACGGCCTCTGATTTTTATTTTGACGGGCTGATTAAGCTTTAACGCGTCTTTTTTCTTTGATTCTGGCTTTTTTACCTACCAATTTTCTCAGGTAGTACAATTTAGCCCGACGTACTTTTCCGTGCTTCAATATTTTGATATCGTCTATGATCGGCGAAGCGAAAGGAAATACCCGTTCGACTCCTACTCCATTTGACATCTTTCTAATCGTGAAAGTTTTAGTTCCACCTTCTCCGTTTATTTGAATCACGTCACCTTTAAACAATTGAATTCGCTCTTTACTTCCTTCAATGATTTTATAGCTTACTGCGATATTATCACCAGGTCCAAAAGGTGGAAATGAATTGCCAGAATTCATTTGTTCGTGTACGTATTTTATGGCATCCATGCTACTATGATTAGTCACTCGTTTAAAAAGAGGCACAAAGATACTGTTTTTATCATTTATTTTGACCCCTATCGTAATAAAGTCACGGAACTTTCAACCACTTCCTTTTCACCACGTGCGGTAATGTATTCGACCTGACAATGATAGACGCCTTTAGGTGCCGGTACGCCTTCATTTTTATACTCCCCATTCCATGCCTGAGTAGGGTCCTCAGTTTCGAAGACCAGTTCACCCCAGCGATTCCAAATATTCAAGGAAAAAGCTCGCATACCTTTTAGGACGCCTCTACCAGTATAGGCGTCATTGAGTCCATCATCATTTGGGCTGAATGCATTCGGTAAAAAATATGTATTGATGGGTTCTACATCCAATAAGGCTGTCGCTGTATCCGTGCATCCAACGGCTGAAAAAGCCAGCAGGGTAACCTCATATTTCCCGGTGTCAGTGTATTTGTGCGTCGGGCTCTCAACGAAACCATTTGTTCCATCGCCAAAATCCCATTGATAACCCGAACTCTTTTGTGACAGATTTGTAAAGAAGACCTCTCTCTGTAAGTCATTAAGATCCTTTGGTGTATAATCAAACGCAGCCACAGGGCTCTCTTTAATTACAATCCAGTTTCTAAACGCTGACTCTGTTCGACAACCGATGGGTGATACGATTTCAATTTCTACTGAATATGTTCCAGGATCTTCATACACGTGCGAAACGCTTAGTCCTTCGGCCATGGTTCCGTCACCAAAGTCCCAATTGATGAAATATTCTTCATTTACAGGTTCCGAAAGATTGTTAAAATTAATGGTTGCGGGATTGCATGCTACAAATCGGTCAGGTTCCGCCAGAACTAGTGCCGGCACCGGAAAATATTGAATTGGTTTGGTTACAAAGGCCTCACAGCCCCGATTATCTGTTACTGTTAATTTGACATCAAATGTTCCGGGTATATGGTACACATATGAGGGATTTGCGCTCATCTCAATGTTACCATCATCGAAATCCCATTCATAGTCCACAATACGCGCGTTTTCTGTCGTTGCCAATTCAGTAAATGAAACAGGGCCTGCATTACATGTATCATATTCAAAATCAAAATCAGAATTTACACCTCCAAATACGCCGATTTCAAATCTTGCTGTATCTCTACATTTATCAACCATGGAATTAGGATTCAGAATCATCACACCCTGGAACACTCCTGTGTCAGGAAAAGTAATGGTGACATCCCTGGAATCAAAAGTCTGCGGTTGGCCGGGAATATTGAATCGCCAATCATATTCATCGATATAATTGACGTTGGTTGATTCATTGGTCAATTCGAGCGTCTTATTTCCGCAAGACCGAATGACAAAGGTGCCATCATTCAATATTTCATCTGCTTCCAAATCTGCAAAAACACGGCGTTCACAATTGGCGACATTAAATTGAAAATCGCGTCTAATTTCCGACATAAAAACGCCATTTAAATATTCCTGGACGCAAACGCCTACGACGAATTGACCGACGGTATTCGGTCTACCGGTCATCACACCAGTATTTGCATTAATTCTTAACCTTGGCGTAGCACCGAGTGGTCTTTCAAAGGAATAAGCCGGTTGAATGAATGTAACTTCCTCATATGGAGGAGGCTGATCCGGATCCGGAGCAATGCCATCAGGAAGTGTCTGTGCATTCACATCATTGCCTAATCCCCTCGTCCCACCTCCAATATGCGGGGCACAAAGCGAATACACCAATTGGACCCCAGGTGTATTGTCTACAGCACTGTGATCGTATAAGATATCCTCGTTGTTACAAATCACAATAGGCGGAAAACCGGTAAAACTAGGACTCGAATTACATACGGCTTGAGATTCCGGTGTTATCTGAACATGGAAGGTAGCTCCTACTCCACCCGGATTGACTATGTTCGATACACTTCCATTCCGACAGCAGCGCTGATAAACGATTGTATACGGTTTGTCTGTCACCGGTAAATCGAGATTGAACGTATAGACGCCTTCCTCAACGCAGACATCAGGAGGAACCACAAGGCATGGATTCGAATTTGGTTGAATGTTTGTCACTTGTGGACCGGTTAATTTAATTGAACGGTATGGTGTATAAATTGAAGTTCCAACGTAAACCGTCATTGTCCCAACAAGGGCATTACCACCTCTGGAATCAAATTCAGCACCACCACCCTGACAATCCCGATAGACCTTCATGGTGATTGAATATCTTCCCGGAGCGGTACACTGATAGGTGATCACACCTCCAATGATATGTGCAGCATTGGCTACCTGGCTTACAATCAAGCATGCGAGAATAATAACAACAAATCGAATCACTGACATAATAGAATTTAAAGAAAAAGTCCCTGCAATCTATAAGGAATTAATTAGGTAATCGTTTTAGATAATGCTGAATTTTATATTTATTTACCACTTGAGAAATTATAACACCAATTTCATGTATTTGAGTGCGCTTCACAATACATGATACAACAAAAACGTCTTATCGCTGCAAATGTTACCCATTGATCAGATCGAAAAAGCAGTTGAGGTACTCAACAATGAAGGAATTGTACTATATCCTACTGATACAGTGTGGGGGCTGGGGTGCAAGTTTGACCATATCGAAGCTTACCAACGTCTTCAAAAGATGAAAAACAGAGACCAGCATCAAGCTTTTATTTTGCTGGTTGGATCTATTGAACAATTGAAAGAATATGTCAATTATGTTCATCCTAGAATAGAGACCCTACTTCATTTTCATGAACGCCCACTCACGATTATTTACAATGATCATCGAAACATTCCTGATCATTGCTTGGCGCCCGACGGCAGTGTAGCCATCCGAATAGTGAAAGATCCCTTTTGTCGCGCCCTTACAAATCAACTGGGTTGTCCAATCACTTCTACTTCATCAAATGTAAAAGGTAAACCAACACCTGTGCATTTTGGCGAAATTCAATCGGATATTCTTTCTGCTGTTGATTTTATTTTTGACTACCGACGTTCGAAAAGCTATACAGGACTTCCTTCTGTCATAGCCGCATTTAATAAAAAAGGTGACTTAGTCTTCCATCGACAATAACCCCCGGATAGAATCGGTATCCTAATTTTCCTTTATCAATTGACTTGTAACCTGTTGGTTTTGAAGATGCGCTTTGACTGCATCAATAAAGGGGTCATGACCCAACTCCGCTTCAAAATACTTCTGTTCGTCTTCCCCGTAGCGGTGAATCAAAGCTAAAAGGTCTTCTTTAAACGAGTCGGATTGGTTGGCAGGTAATGCGTTCAACAATTCAATATTGTCTGATGAGGTGAGGGTGGCAACATATGTTGTCCAATCATTCCCCGACATAGCTTGTTCAATATCATTGATAGACCCTGTCGAACATCGAATGTGTCGACTCAAGTCAAATGCCAATTCCTCTTTTAATACGTACCATTTTAATGCCTCTTCTGTTAACAAGGAAGAATCTATCGGTACAAAAACATCGGGAACGATTCCTCGATTTCCAAATAATGGCCGACCGGAAGGGGTATAAAATACGGTTGAATCAGGCTGTGGAATTTCATCGGCAGTCAACCATTCACCGGACTCAGCACGATCTGTAAATTCATCATTGTAATCCGAATGGGCGCCAAATTGCTTTTGAATGAGTCGACCGGTAGGAGTATAATATCGCGCCACAGTTAGCTTTAGACTACCACCATGACTCAAATCGTATTGTTCCTGCACTAATCCTTTTCCAAAACTCCTTCTACCGACAATAATTCCCCGATCCAAATCCTGTAAAGCACCTGCTATTATTTCCGAAGCACTTGCTGATTCTTCATCGATGAGTACATAGACTTCTTCCGGATCAAGATAAGGTCTACCCATTGTTTTGTAATCTGTCTTTTCCGAATGAATACCCTCCGTATAAACAAGAACCTGGCCCTTTTCTTTAAAGAATTGATTTAGGATTTTGACGGCTTCTTGTAAATATCCGCCGGGGTTTCCCCGTAAGTCAATAATCAGATGTTTTAACTCTCCTGCCTCATGGTGTGGTTCAAGTATATCGAGAAATTCACGTGAAGTATTTGAATTAAACTGATCAATTTTAACATAGACTAAATCATTTTCAAACGACAAGGCTACGGGCACACTTTTAGTCCGGACGACATTTCTTTTGATTTTTCGCTCGTCATAAACATCGTCGCAAGTTCGAAGGAGTACTGTTGCTTCACTTCCTTTTTCACCTTTCAACATTTTATAGATGGAGTGTGTAGGGAGTTGTTTACCGGAAATTGTATCTTGATTTACAACCAGGATTTGATCCCCGCGATGAAAACTCGCTTCTGAAGCAGGGCTATCGTCAAGTACATTGGTTACCACAATCGTATCGCGAAGCAACCTGAACTCAATGCCGATGCCTTCATAGTGACCTTTCATTCTTGCCTGATAAGCCTTGATTGACTCTGCATCCATATAGTGGGAATGCGGATCCAAAGAATCTACAATCATTCGAATGGCGGCCTCTGCCAGTCGGTTAACATCTATCGAGTCAACATACCGTTGGCTTATAAATCCAAGCACCTCATCAACTTTGAAGGTGGCTTTGGACTTATTCTTACTCATTGAAATCAATGGACTGTCGAATTGCTTTCCAGTCTTCAGGCCCGTCATAAAGCCCAGGGCCAACATGGATGTCATCACTAAGGGAATCCAGGTTTTTGAATTTCTCTGTTTGTTTTTACCAGGCATGAGTGAAAATCAAACTGTTAGAAGGTGCGAATTGTTGCATGGACTGATCCATGTATCAATAATATTCGAGCTTCGATATATTTCTTCTTGATTTAGTAATAAAATGGCCTTCTAACTTTGGTAAAGTGTTTAGCCAACCGCATGACCTGGCAGCAATAGCCATATTCATTGTCATACCAGGCGTAAATCGTCACGCGCTTTTCATCGACACTGACCAATGTACTTGGCGCATCAACTACACTCGTGGTCGTCATTCCGATGGCATTACTGGAAACATATTCTGTAGAAGACGAATAATGGATCTGTTCAACAAGTGGACCGTGCAGACTTGCTTTTTTCAACATTTCATTGACCTCTTCTATCGTCGTTTTTTGCTTGAGCGTCAGATTCATGATGGCAAGTGAAACGTCCGGTGTTGGGACACGCACTGCATTTCCTGTCAACGTTCCGGCCAGATGTGGTAATACTTTAGCCACGGCTTTGGCTGCCCCTGTAGAGGTCAGGACCATATTGGTGGCTGCCCCTCTTCCCCGTCTTGGTTTTTTATGAAAATTATCCAGGAGGTTTTGATCACTCGTATATGCATGAATTGTCTCGATATGACCTTCGATGATACCCAAGGCATCATCAATGGTCTTGATTACCGGAACGATGGCATTGGTGGTACATGACGCCGCGCTAATTATATTTTCACCATCAGCAAGGGCTTCGTCCTGATTAATACCATGCACGATATTAGGCACATCTTTTCCGGGGGCTGTTAGCATCACCTGGGTCACTCCCGGACGTAAATGCCTACCGAGTCCGGCTCTGTCTCTCCATACACCTGTATTGTCGATAACCAGCGCATTATTAATTCCATAATCTGTATAATCGACATCTTCGGGCTGTCCGGCAAAAATAATATGGACGCGATTTCCATTTATAGTGAGTATTCCATGCTCAGAATCAATCTTGACAGTTCCATGAAAACGCCCGTGAATAGAATCGTCAATGAGTAGGGCTGCCCGTTTTTCCAACTCGGCCTGGACGTCCTTCATTTTTGGTCTCAGTACTATCGCCCGAAGTCGAAGCTGATCACCTCGCCCGGTTGTCGATACGATCCGACGTGCCAATAAACGGCCAATTCGTCCAAATCCATAAAGAATCACGTCACGTGGATCTTGTTCTTCTTTTGATCCATTTATGATAGTTCTTAAATGATTGTGAACAAATTCCTGTAAATCGGTCTCCTTGGACATGATATAATCCGTAGCCAATACACCCAAGTCTAGTTTCATGGGTTTCATCTTGTCCCAGGTATTGATATCTTTTGCAATTTTCAACGTCAGGTCTACCGGAATAGCCTGGTCAATATATTCCTTGGCATGCTGATGATACTCGATGAGAACAGATGGACGTGTATCGTAAACGTCCTCGCGGAACATGATTAGTTCAACGCCTTTGTCAAACCTGAGATCTCCTGCAAGTTTTAGTAGTTCCAGAGCTAATTTTTCTTCTGATCTCCAGTCCTTAAGTGTTTCTTCAGTGGCAATTAAAAGATCGTGTTGTTTCATCGTAAGAGAGGTAGTTTTTAATAATGAAATGGATTTGCGCAAAGGTAGTTATTCGCAAAACGCTTTTGGCTATTCATTTCAAGCAAATTTCAAAATTTCAATATCTATTCAGTTGATTTAAAAGCCAATGCGAATTATGTATGAAAAAAAGACGCCGGTCATGCCGGCGTCTTTAATTTATAGTTTATGATAATTTGGACATCACTTATGATCCCAAATAATGTTTCAACAATTTGCTACGAGACACAGATCTTAATTTGTTAATGGCTTTGTCTTTAATTTGACGAACGCGTTCTCGCGTCAGACCAAATTTATCACCAATATCTTCTAAGGACATTGGATGCTCGACACCGATTCCAAAATAAAGTTTAATCACATCGCACTGTCTTTCGGTCAAGGTTCCCAATGAACGCTCTATTTCACGACGCAATGATTGGGTATAGCTCAGATCATCATCTGTTCCAGGTGTCGTGCTATTCTCGAGCACGTCGAGCAATGAATTATCTTCACCATCTACGAATGGGGCATCCATAGAAACGTGACGGGCAGCTACGCCCAAGGTAGTTTCTACTTCCTCTGTGGCTATTTCCAAAACATTGGCCAATTCTTCAGCTGAAGGTTCGCGCTCAAATTCCTGTTCCAATTCAGAAAAGGCCCGATTAATTTTATTTAGCGATCCCACCTTATTCAATGGCAATCGAACGATTCTTGATTGTTCAGCCAAAGCCTGAAGGATAGACTGGCGTATCCACCAAACCGCATAAGAGATAAATTTGAATCCACGGGTTTCATCAAATCGCTGAGCTGCTTTAATCAATCCTAAATTTCCTTCATTGATTAAGTCACTTAATGAAAGGCCCTGATTTTGGTACTGTTTTGCAACTGAAACCACAAATCGCAGGTTGGCCTTGGTCAACTTTTCTAAAGCTTCCTGGTCTCCTTGTTTGATTCGTTTCGCCAGATCAACCTCTTCCTCAGGAGTGAGCAGGTCTACTTTGCCTATTTCCTGTAGATACTTTTCTAGGGATTGACTCTCGCGATTGGTGATCGACTTGGTAATTTTTAACTGTCTCATCTAGTTGATTTAATTAGAACTAATTTGACTACGAAATCCATAAAAGTCACTCTGTGCATATTGCGCAAAACATATGCCAACACACAAGTAAATCCCATTCGACAAAAAAAAGTTCAGATTTTTTATCGAAAATTAATTAGAAATGCGTTAATTACGCCTTTTATGAAACAGCCAAATTGAGCACAAAGATATGAATAGAGTCCCGGTTAATATGGAATTTATCTCAAAAGCTTCTCCGGCCATCATCTATAAGTTCCTCACAACGCCCTCTTGCCTGGTGAGATGGTTCTGTGATAGCGTTGATATTCTTGAGACAGAGTACACTTTTTCTTGGGATGGCAGTGAAGAAGTTGCCCACTTGGTGGAAGACCGCGAAGAAGAACGTTTGAAGTTTAAATGGGAAGAAGCAGAGACGGAAGCCGAATACCTTGAATTTACTATGTATAAATCACCGATTACCGGTGAAACTGTCATCGAAATTATAGATTTTGCTGACGAAGGCGAAGAACAAGAGATCAGAGATTTGTGGTCAACACAGATTGAAACGTTAAAACGGGTTGCCGGCGGTTGATACTTCAGGTGTAATCCTACACGACAGCCAAATAGCCATATATTGCATCACAATAACTCGTCCGTTGCAAGTTCAGCAACCAAACCCTCCAATTCAGGTGTGATTTTCAACTGGCAGCCCAGTCGACTGTTTTCTTTAACATCGAATGCCTGATCCAACATATTCTCTTCCTGAGTGGAGAGTTCAGGAAGTGCATGATCACTTTTTATATAGCAATGACAAGAAGAGCAGAGTGCCATACCGCCACACGTACCTCTCACCGGCAAGTTTTCCGCAATGCAAACCTCCATCAGGTTTAAATCTATTTGTAATGGAACTTCCACTACGCGATTTTCTCCATGGCGATCGATTATAGTGATATTGACATATTGACTCTCTTCCATCTTTTGTTTATGTTTCAAATCCTTTAATACCTGTGACTGTCGTGTATTTGAAAGACAGCTTTTTGTCGGGAAATATGCGCTTAAATGCGGATTGGCACATCAAAGTCGCCTCATGAAAACCACAAAGGATCAATTTTAGTTTACCGGGATAGGTATTAATATCCCCGATCGCATACACCCCGGGAATCTCAGTACTATAATCGAACGTATTGACGACCACGGCATTTTTATCCAGACCTAATCCCCAATCCGCAAGCGGCCCGAGTTTGGGAGATAAACCAAAAAGCGGAATAAAAAATTCAGCGTTTATTGTAAGCATGGCACCGTCATTTTTTCTTATAGTCACCTGCTGTAGTTTATTCTGCCCACTTAATCCTACAACTTGCGCTTCAGTGACAAGGTTTATCCGTCCTTCTTCATGCAAGCGCATTACTTTCTCGACAGAATCGGGTGCACTGCGGAAACCACTTCGCCGATGCACAAGTGTTATTTCATCGGCCAAATCGGATAAATAAATGGTCCAGTCCAATGCCGAATCTCCCCCACCGGATATGACAATATTTTTTTCTGCGAATAGATCCGGATTACGGACAAAATATTCCACCCCTCGTTTTTCGTGGTCCCGAATATTTTCGATGGGCGGTTTTCGTGGTTCAAAACTTCCTAATCCACCTGCAATTGCAATGACCGGTGCTTTGTGGATTGTACCTTTGTTTGTCGTTACAATAAATTGATCATCTTCGGTTTTTTCAATGGACTCGGCTCGTTCTCCAAGCGTAAATCCGGGTTTGAAGACTTTGATTTGTTGCATTAAATTTTCGACGAGATCACCAGCCAGTATTTCCGGAAATCCGGGGATATCATAAATTGGTTTTTTCGGATAGATTTCTGTCAATTGTCCACCCGGTTGCGGAAGTGCATCGATCAGATGACAACGTAATTTGAGTAATCCTGCCTCAAACACGGCAAACAAACCTGTCGGCCCAGCACCAATAATTATTATGTCTGTTTCTATCATGCGTGTTCTCGAATCAAATTACCGATTGACAATACTTATTTACCAATGAAATTTGGTTTTCGTTTTTCCATAAATGCATTTACACCTTCTTTTAAGTCCTGGGTATCAAATGACTTGCCAAATAAATCGATCTCGCGTTCGAATCCATCTTCCCCAAAATGATTGACAAGATCTATCATCCGACGGACCACAAGTGGCGATTTTGATGCAATCTTGCGCGCCAGTTTAATCGCAGACTCCATTCCCTGCCCTGAAGGAAGCACCTGGCTGACCAATCCTATCATTTCGGCTTTATTCGCATCGATCATATTTCCTGTCAACAACAACTCCATAGCCCTTGTCTTTCCGACATAGCGAACCAGTCGTTGAGAACCGCCATATCCGGGTACAACACCAAGGTTGATTTCCGGTTGTCCAAATTTGGCACAATCTTCCGCGATACGCATGTGACAAGCCATGGTCAATTCACAGCCTCCACCTAGTGCATAACCCTTGATCATAGCAATGACCGGGATATGAAAATTTTCTATGGCATTATAAACGCCGTGTCCTTTAGCAGACAGAGCCTCCCCTTCTTTAGAAGTGAAATTTGGAAACTCCATAATATCGGCCCCAGCTGCGAATGCTTTGTCTCCTGACCCAGTGAGTATAATGACACGAATATCTTCAAGATCCATTCCCTCATCCACGAAAATATCCTTCAAAGCATCCATTACTTCCGTGTTTATGGCGTTCAACGCTTTCGGTCGGTTGATCGTCAGTATAAGGATGCTATCTTGTCGTTCTTGTAATATTATATCTGACATATCTGCTTGATCTTAAATTTCGCAAATGTAGGGAAATAGCAGAAGAGCCGTGGATGAGAACATGAGAATGTGAGAAGTGGAGAACGTAAGAGACAAAGGGCATTTTAGTGAGTACGTGAATGAGCAAATCAACCAGTGAGCAGATGAGTATGTAAGCAGTTGACCAAGTGAGCACAAGCTCGATCTTTCAAGAAATGATTAGAATATGAGCCGAGCACGCGTTGAACGGACTTTAGTAAGGAGTAAGGTTTAGAACTTGAGATAGTGCGCGCGTAAGTAGTCGAGTGTATGTGTTCGTGCGTATATAATTCGATTAGGAATACAAATGAATCAAATTTCATTGAACCAGTTGGTTCAAAACGAAATTTTCATCTTGTTCCAGCAGTCGGGCATAGTACGCTGCGCCTGCCTTAGTTAGATGCTTACAATCCTGGCTGATGAATTTGCAGTTGTCCGTGAATATAGGAACAAAATTATCCTCATCCATCGCCATTTCCAATAGATCAATATAGCGTCTACCCCACTCTGCTTTTCGGACAGCATTCTTTACGAGAATATCTCTTCGCATCTCTACTCGTTGATCACAATATTCATGACCCTTCGCATTATAAAATATTCCATTACTCACCCCGAAGTTTTTATTCCCAATACACCAAACCACATTGGTATCAAGCTGATATTGATCCACGTATGAGTTTACTGTCCGTTTTTTCATGGATGAAAAGAATATCAAATTAGCCTCATTCACCAGATCTTCTTTATCCGTCAGATAGTATGTGTAAGCAATATCCAAGGCATCCTCATAGGTCGATTCTTTTAGAATATTTACCCAATCTCTAGCGAAACTATTGCCCACAACCAATATCTTTAAATCATCTGTGTTTCCAAATTCTTTATTTTTTTCAAAGACCTTGTAATTATATTGAAAATGCATATTTCGTTTTGCCTCGGAACGTTTAATATCCAGTTCGGGCATATCCCTGATGACCCCACCCTTTGAATAAACAATAATGCCACCAACAGTTGTAATCAAATAAAATAAAATTATCGTCAGTCTGAAGGTTTTATTATTTATTCTCTTGTCATCGCGAAAAGGATTTTCAATGAAATAATAAGATCCAACTGATAATATTAATGTCATCATTCCAAGTAAGAGCATGTGTGAGTTTGTCAATTGATCGGTAATCGCATACCGCGTAAAGGCCAACAGCAAATAATGCCACATGTACAAACTGAAACTTATCTTTCCAATAAACCTGGCCACCGGATTTTCAAGAACCCGGGAAGCGATGCGACTTTTTCGATTGGCTGTAATCAACAGCAAAGCAGAGACACCAACCACCAGTGCTTGTCTAAGCCGTATAGCCGGTTCCGGCAGGTCAATACAGAAAAAGGCGATAAGGGCGATCAAAAGGAATGGAGATAAGTTTTGATTCAACCTTTTTGAACTAAAAAGTATGGCTACAATGCCGCCAAGTGACAGTTCGAAAAATCGAAAAGACAACAAATAAAAAACAGCTGCTTCATCAAAATATGGAAGTGAAAAAACGATAAGGGATAGAATCGTGATACCAACGAGAATTGGTAACAGTCCTTTACCACGACCCTTTTTGAAAAATAAAAATAAAAAAGGATAAAGAATATAATATTGTTCTTCTATCCCCAAACTCCAGGTATGAAGCAGAGGTTTATATTCATTGATTACATCCCAGTAATCACCGGTAGCAACATATTGTAAAACATTATTCCCAAAAATATTAGTGGCAACGATGGATTGACATAGCCGTTCCAAATCACTGGGCAGCATAACCAACAACCCAATGATAAATGCAACCAGTGTGATAAATATGACCAGCGGCAATATTCTCCTGATGCGTCTGTAGTAAAAAGGCAAAACAGCAAAACGCTGTTCCAGCAGTTGATTGTACAATATACCCGTAATGAGAAAACCGCTTATAACGAAAAAGACATCGACACCCAGGTAGCCATTTGGCAGATATCCAAAATGAAACAAGATAACTGCTATCACAGCCAAAGCCCTCATTCCATCGATATCGTTTCTGTATAGTCTCATGGATTGCACTATGGTAATACCATTCTTATAGTGTGATGTTTAAATCGTAGTGGGAGGCTTCACGAAAAGGATCCGAATTCTCTTTTAACTGCTTTAAGCAAGGTATACATATTCGCCATTTCGATTAATAAAATGATTGCAATAGCTAATAAATAGTACCATGGAATATCAAACCCAAAGTTCTCCCGACCCAGGATGTATCCGATAAAACCGCCGGCAATTAAAAAGGACATTAATGTCCAAAAAACTTTCCAGGTCATCACATTCATCGCGGAATGGCCCGATTTTATATTTTCCAACAAAGCCACCGGGACCAATATCACTAACGCGATCCACATCCACTGAGATTCAAGCCAATCACCTGCAAGAACCACAACGGACATTATTCCAAGGAGGGAGATGAAACCATACGGTATGAAGAGCCATGTTTTTGGTTTTGGTTCAGACATAAAGTGTCATCAGATTTTAATTATGGAGATAAATATAACCTTATTCGGAATCTTCCAATTAAACAAATTCTTTTTGATTTCATCGTTACTTCATTGATCACGTCCCTGATCATTACCCGCCATTTCGATTATACCCGGTAATTCCAGTTATCATACGTCGTTCAATTTTACCCTAACGATTGACCAAAATCTGGAACTTTCTTACCATCAATATGTTGCTTTATACAGAACACATTATCAAAATCATGGCTGATCAAAAGGACATGGATTTCACCTATACGACCATTGACGAGATCTTTCGTCTGGCAATGGGTGAAATGGCAGATTACAGCGGAGCGAAATACGATGGAGACTTCTCCATGACACTGAAAGAGGCTCAACGTGCCAAACACAAATTTATCGCGGATAGTTTACATATCAAGGCAGGCAACAGAGTACTTGACATGGGATGTGGCTGGGGACCCATGATGAATTACCTCGACAAAGATCGTGGTGCTACCAGCGTGGGATTGACATTGTCGCAAGGTCAGGCCAAAGCGTGTCAAAAAAATGGATTGGACGCCAAAGTGAAAGATTGTCGCTTTGCAACACCAGAAGATTTTGGAACGTTTGATGCCATTTCCAGTGTTGGCGCATTTGAACATTTCTGTTCGATTGAAGAATTCAAAGCAGGAAAGCAGGAAGCGTTATACAAAAGTGTATTTGACCACATATATCAACTGTTGCCAAAAGGAGGACGGTGTTTTATTCAAACCATGGTCTTCAGTAAAAATATGATCGATCATAAAGATTTTGATATCAATTCCGACAAATCATCGACGCCATACATCCTCGCCTTAATGGAAAAAGAGTTTCCGGGTTCCTGGCTGCCATACGGTCCTGAAATGGTCATCCGCGCAACTGAACCCAAATTCAAACTTATTTCGAAAAGTAGTGGAAGACTGGATTATATTGAGACGATAAATCAAATCAGAAAAAACATGAGGAAATTTAATTTAAAAAAATATTTCCTCTACCTATCCCTCCTCCCACGACTTCTGACAGACAAAGAATTTCGCCATCAATTAAATGTATTTCGAATCAGTCCAAACCAAGTCTGTTTCAAGCGAGAAATCATGGATCATTTCCGATTTGTTTTTGAGAAGGTATGAGCATACAAAATAATCGCCTGGTCTTCTTTTCATGACAGTGCCTCAATCGACATCTTCCAATTCCTGTTCTAATTCCCGGGCTAATTCCTCTATGGCCTTTCCAAACTCATCGCTGACTTTTTGAGCTTCTTTGATTAAAAGGTCCACATCCTTATCCAGGTCCTTCTGAATGTACTCTTTGAGTTCACTTTTGATCTTTTCCACATCTTGATTATTAAAGATCTTATCAAAGATGGACTTTTTGTGCTTCTGTGCTTCGTACCTAATTTTATACGCACTGACTTTCATCACCTCACCGAGGGTCAGTTCATCTTCAAATTTGTCGTACAATTCTGTTGAGTAATATTTTTGTTTCTTATCCAGTTCGTCCCAATTTTCGATGTCTCCGGATCTCTCTTGCTCTTCGACGGATACAATAAATTCAGAATATTCAGTGAGATAATCCTCTTTGGTAGTCGGGCTGCAGCTGATTAGAAATATTACAAATGACATGGCCAGGAAACACAACGATTGTTTCATTTTGATTTTGGTTTAGTGAAAACTATGACCTATTAACAAGAAATCTTGCGCATTCAGTTCCTACATTGGTCGAGCGAGGTGGCAGATTTGTCGAGAACTTGTTTGAGCATGCATTATAACCTATTTGTATTTCACCTGCATGTTGTCTCATTCTCCAGGAAAATAATGGCAAATAAAATTGTAACTTTAGTATAGATGTAAAAAGCTATGGGCTCGATCTACCACACCTATCAAAACTACTTTTATCAAACCTTCATTAAGGATATTGGTCTTTCCAAAATCAAGCTTCTTCCAGATCAATTGCTTCGCCGTTCGATCCATGGGAAACCGCTTCCCCCACCTTTTCTGCGTTGGTTAGTCATTCATAAAACTGACCCACAATTATTTTTTGAATCCGGTCGAATTCAAGTTGAAGACCTCATCATTCCGCTTCTTAACCGAAATGGATATCCTGTAGAAACCCTTGAGAGAATTCTGGATTTCGGTTGTGGCTGCGGTCGGCTATTAACTCACTTCCCAAATACAAAAATGTCTGAATTACATGGATGTGATTACAACAAGTTACTCATCCATTGGTGTCAAAAGAAGTTGAAACATATTCAATTTTTTGTTAATTCGCCCCTTCCGCCTTTGCCCAAAGATTCGAATTATTTTGATTTCATATTCGCACGTTCCGTTTTCACTCACTTTACTGAACACTATCAGAATCAATGGCTCAAAGAAATATA
Organism: Saprospiraceae bacterium; assembly: GCA_965249735.1. Lineage (GTDB taxonomy): Bacteria > Bacteroidota > Bacteroidia > Chitinophagales > Saprospiraceae > JANQSS01. Next base: position 487,995 of record CBDFMS010000026.1, read on the forward strand.
TCGCATCCTCAAACCAGGAGGAATTTTTATAATTACAATAAAAGGAGAACATGCCTTTGATTGGCTGAGCCCCAATGAAAAACTAAAATTCAAGAACAACGAACTTGTTGTTCGACATGAAATCCGTGTCGGTGAAAATATTTGCGCGACATTTCATCCTATACCGTATATCACCGACGTGCTCCAGGATAATGGGTTTGAGATATTGGAACGTTTACCTGCTCATACCCATTTGTATATGCGCCAAGATGCCATATTAGTGAAGAAGGTGGGTTGAGAGAAAAAGGGAGAAATTAATTAATCCTAATTCATATACCCTGAGTCAGACTCATTTAAGATAAGAAATACAATAGCCACCATAAATATTCACTTTAGAGATGGTCATGTTTACACGAATCACATTGTTTTTGTACCAGCAGTTTCTTCACCGTCAACCAAAGAGGACGAAAGGTATTTTAAATATTTAGTCATAAAATCATGTTTTCGTCTTCGAGCGAGCGGGATTCGTGCATCCTTTAATATGACTTCTTTGCCATTCAAATTCACATCGATACAATAGTCAAGATTCACAATATATTTCGCATGTACGCGAACAAACATTTGCTGATGAGAAAAGGTGTTCTCATAATGTTTGAGCAACTTCGACATCAAATATTTCGATCCATCCGAGATAAAAACGAAAGTATAGTTTCCTTCAGCTCTAAGAAACAGAATTTTATCCAGAGCTACGTAGTCATATCTCCCTTTGGATCTTAATGGTATTTGCTCACAGTTATTCATTTGAAATTTTCCTTTTCTTCACAAGTAATGAATATTGATTTGCGAATCTTAATATCAACTACATCAGTCCGACTCAGTGATCAGTCCTTTTAAATATGTCCTATTGCGCTGAAGTGTAGACAAATAAATCCTCTCATGTACATTCTCTCCTAGTTATCCAAAATACTGAATCTCTCAAGCTCCGCATTTAAAATTTCGATGCCACTGTTTCCACCTGTCGTAGAAAATATTAACTCACCATTCGAAGATCCAGACAAATTAATCCCTTGAATAAGCAACTCATCTAAACTCTCAAGTAACACCATACTATTAGTAGGGTTCAAGTTCCGAAATGTAACCGGTTGGGCTGAAACTACAGTAATTTGCTTATCAATAATGATCACTGGAAGATCCAAAAATAGAAATTGACCATGCAAAGACATATCGACAGACACAGTATCTCCCGAGCGCGCACATCCAACTGCCTCTCTGAGCGTACCTTCTCCCTGAGGGAGTGGTGATGTTATTTGAAGACAGAGCGGATAACCATAATTTGGAATGTACTGAAACCCTTGTACGAAAACGAATGACCCCAATGCTTCCGATGTTATAAAGAACTCACCTGTTGTAGATCCAAAATAATGTGAATTGGCAACAGAATTGTGTCCAGAATAGGATATTGTGGGAGAAACAATTGACTGAGCAAAACTATCATCAGAGGCAAATAAGCCCAACAAGAACAAAATCCATAATTTATGTAGATGCATGATTAAAGTATTATAGTATAGTGTTATCATTTATATAAGTATCAGATCCAGAGACACCCATATTAGGTAAATCGTCCAAAACATTTTCCGAAAATATAACCTTCACATTCGTTGATGTCATGTCAACAGCCTTGCTGCCCTTTGTAAAAGAATTTCCAACAATATGTACGATGGAATTATAAGAATTACCGGTATATGTGCCTGTTATCAAAATGTGATTTGTACTCGAGAGGTCACCCCTAAAAGTGTTATCCGAAATCTTCACCGAATGTGGCGCAGACGAATAAGTTCTATTTATAATAATTAGGTTTGATTCGCTGCTTCTTTCTTCAAAAAAATAATTTCCAGATATCGTGATAAGCTTGACGTTGTTGTTAATTTCGATCGACGTGTTCTCACATCTATTATCAGCGAATGATTCCTTTACAAACAATTTGGAATCCGAAATCCAACAATTTGAAACGTTGTCAGTCGTAGATGTGGAATTACCTAAATCACAAAATTCTATGTCACAATTCGAATATTCTTCGAATCTTGGAAAAATTGAATTTTCAATTTCACAATGCGAAAAGGCCACATCATAATCATTGATTCCTGATGAAGCGCCAACTAACTGCAAAATCCGGTCAAACTGACCACCCCATTCCGTTCTAAAGTGACCATCTTCTCCGGAGCAAACTGACCACCCGCACCGGAGCAAATTGACCAGTCTAAAAAGAAGTCTATTTCAGTATCATTTTCTTTATGAAAAAAGAAGATGGCAAACAAGAGAATAGGCATGAAACAGATAAGACAGATATATCGACTTTACGCTCAAGGAGTGAGTAAAGTACAAATTAGCCAGAGGTTACTTATTTCGCGTAACACGGTTAAAAAATACATCGAACTATTCAAAAACAAGAGGCTCACGTATAAAGACCTAGAGCAACTTAGTGACAGTGATTTGGGTAATTATCTTTCCAGCAAAGATCCAGAAGTGCCAGAGAAATTGGCTCAACTTCGCGTTTTGTTTCCCTACTTTGAAAAGGAGTTAAAAAAGGTAGGCGTAACCAAAAATCTGTTATGGAGGGAGTACAAGGAAAAATATCCAGATGGCTATCAGAGCTCACAGTTTTGCAAGTACTACAATGACTGGAAGCGATCATCAGCAGTTGTAATGCATTTTGAGCACAAGGCTGGAGACAAATTATTTATTGATTTTACAGGAAAGAAGCTAGCTATAACGGACAGAGAAACAGGAGAAGTCCGGGAATGTGAGGTGTTTGTGGCCGTCCTTGGAAGTAGTCAATACACCTATGTAGAGGTATGCAGGAGTCAAAAGAAAGAAGATTTTATACGGTGTATTGAAAATGCTCTTCATTACATGGGCGGTGTGCCACAGGCCTTAGTGACAGACAATTTAAAGTCAGCGGTTACAAAAAGTAGTAAATATGAACCGACATTGAATGAGACATTTTTGGATTTTGCTGAACATTACCAAACCAGTGTCCTACCTACAAGAGCATATAAACCAAGGGATAAAGCATTGGTAGAAAATTGCGTCAGGATTACCTATTCAAGAATATTTGCTCCTTTACGCCACCATGTGCTCTTTAGCCTTGATCAGGCTAATATTGCTGTGCTAGAAAAACTCGATGTACACAATAGGACCAACTTCCAGGGAAGGAAGTATTCGCGTTTTGATTTGTTCAAAGAAGTGGAACAAAAAGAGCTTTTCACCTTGCCTGATCGCAAATATGAAATGAAGTATTATGCCTATGGAACCGTTTACAAGAACAGCCATATCTACTTAAATAAAGACAAGCACTATTACAGTGTTCCCTTTGAATATATTGGTAAACGAGTCAAGATCATTTACAGTGATTCCGAAGTAACCATATTCTATAAACATGAACCAATAGCGGCTCACACACGTAATTATCAAGCTTTTAGATATTCCACCATAAAGGACCACATGCCGAGTACTCATCAATTCGTTGCTGATTGGAACCCGGATAAATTTATTAATTGGGCTAAAGGAATAGGCCCGGAGTGTAGAACATATATTATCAAAATATTAGAAAAACAACAGCACCCTGAGCAGAACTATAAGTCTTGCCTGGGAATTCTGTCTTTTGCGAAAAAAGTCGGAAAACAACGACTAAACAATGCTTGTAAGAGGGGCCTGGAATATGAAGTGTTTAACTATAAAATCATTCAAAGCATATTAGAAAAGGGCCTGGACAAGCTTGATGAAGACCCCCATCAGGATAGAACCATTCCACTGCATGATAATATAAGAGGAAAAAATTACTATCATTAAAATACAAACCATGAATACTACAAATGAGGAAAGAATGGGTCAATTGCGTTTATTTGGAATGCTTAGAGCTTTCGAATCAACCAAAGAATCATCCAGCATCAGATATACTCCTGATGAATTATTAGCTTATCTACTTCAAGCCGAGTGGGATGACAAACATAATCGAAAGATCAACCGTCTGATTAAAATAGCCCGATTCAGGTATATGGCTTCTACTGAAGAAATCATCTTTTCCACAGAGAGAAACCTGGATAAAAATCAGATTACTCGTTTTATTACATGTGATTTTATTAAAAGTAAAGAGAGTATCTTATTGACGGGAAGCACCGGTGTCGGTAAATCTTATATCGCTTCTTCCCTGGGACATCAAGCCTGTAATTTGGGGTATAAAGTCTTATACTTCAATATAAATAAGCTATTCGCTAAACTCAAAATGCTCAAGGCTGATGGATCTTTTCTTAAAGAAATGACTCGAATAGAAAGACAGGATTTGCTAATATTGGATGACTTTGGATTAAAGCCATTGGATCAAATTAATCGCCACGCCTTGATGGAAATAATTGAAGACAGACACGGAAAACGATCCACAATAATTGCTTCACAACTCCCCGTAAAACAGTGGCATGAAATAATAGGAGAAAACACTATTGCAGATGCAATTTTAGATAGAATCGTTCACACTTCTCATCGATAGATCTCAAAGGAGATTCGATGAGGAAAAAGAAGACAAAATTATTAGTTAAAAACACTTAAATTGACAGAAAGATCAGACAACTTTTTTGACTTGACTTTGGGTGGTCACTTTCCACCGGAATACCCTGGTCAGTTTCGTCGGAATATGCAACTAACTGACAGTCTATGAATTTAGTGTGACTTGAACTTAAAGTAGTATTGAAAAAACTACAATTGATGAAAGTCGTATAGGACGCATCAATAACCACATCTGTGAATTCAACACCTGAAACAAGGCTATTCCATTTAAATTTTATTTCCTCTGTACCAGTTCCTGTAAAGGACCCGCCCGAAATTAATAATCCATTTTCATAAAATGAACCATAATTTGCGGTTATGACAATATCCTCCCGAATATCGACCACATCATTATCGTCAATAGTAACAGATTGATGATTAGCCAGAGTTAATTCAATTACCGATGAACCACCTGCTGTATTCCAGTTTGCAATATCAACAGGAGTGATGCCACCTGCCGGACTAGCTTCAAAGACAGGATCAATTTCATCACTTTTAAATGACGGATAAATTTCAGTTGTTGCTAGACTCACATAACTCGTTCCTCCGGTCAAATCAACCTCAATCTCTAAAAAATGAGATCCATCCCGATCAACACCAGCGTATGTACCAGATACTGGAGTGCCGTTTCCTATAGCAATATTGATTCTACCATAGGCATCCGTCATAGTGCTATGAGTCTCTTTGTAGGCCACCACTCCTGAAGAAGAATCTGCATGTATCGAGGCTCGAATTCCAACCAATTGTGATTCCAATGGAGCATCATCAGAATCCAATATAACACACTGATAATTCATCTGGCTATGAGCCGATACAATCAGAAAAAAGAGAAGTAGAACTGTAATAATGTTTTTCATAATAATAGGTTTATTGTTTTTGAATTGTAGATTTTTCAATCCCGGCGTTTATTATTTCAAGTGTTCCTCCACTCGTTAGTTTAAGTATCATTGCGTCCGGTGACGTACCGACCAAAGACATACCTCTGACATATAAGTCATCACTAATTTCGACAAGGATGTTTGTGTTTGATACATCCGTATTAGTCCAATTAATATTCCAGCTGGGATCGACCTGGATATATAATTCTTTATCAACGACAATTTTTGGTATTGCCAACTCCAGTGATTGATTGATCAATGCCGCATCCATAGTAATGGTATCGCCCGGCTCAGCACAATTGATCATTTCCCTAAGTGTGCCTGAGCCTTCGTTTAATGTGCTCGTCACATGTTTGGTGCATGCCGGATCAATTTCATATCCGATTCGGTTGCCCAATTTGTCGTATTGGTAGGTGATTGATGAGCCGTCCAAATATAAAATATAAGTCAGACGATTGAGGTCATCATAAGAGCACTCCTGAGAAAAACATGTAGCCGTATAACAAAGCAAGAAGCAAAAGATCAAATTACAACATTTACCTATCATTACATTTAGTTTTTATGAAACACCTGAAATTTCTAATACCGTAAGAACACAAACTGTGAATTTTTCGATGCTCAAATTATTTTAACAAAATCTCATATTTTTTAAGATCTTTATCACCTTCGATTTTTAATATAGCTATCAAAGTCCTGGACGAAATCTCTCCCATTGTTTCTTGTAATAGGCTCAATCAAATCTGCAAAGCTATCATAGGTGTCTCTTGCAGAAATTTCTATACCAGCCGAGAACATTGACTTTGCTCCGACCACTGCTCCGACTCCAATTGAAGGTGAAAAATCAACGTCATCCATGGACACGTCACTTACTATACAGCCTTCCACAAGCATTGCCATGCAGGATTGATTATTAAAATAAATTCCCGTCTCAGTTGATCCCTCGCCTACAGTTATTGTTGGCCCCATGCCAGCATAAACACCAACTCCTCCCTCTCCTCCAATATTAATGGAAACATCCTTTTTTTCGTCGTCATAAGTAAGACCAATATCCAAGCCTCCTCCAAAACCAAGGAACGCATCCACTTCAAGCGTTAGAGAATATGTAGTTCTCCCAGAGTAATCAATTAAGACAATTGGGTTGTTATCCGAATACGGATACAAATTTTCATGCCAGACCGGATCCTCACTCATGAATCGACCAGATCGTGAATCCATATATCTTGCGCGCATATAATGGAGGTCCGTATCATCTGACATTACACCGTATCTTCCTACATACTTAAAAGGGTTTGAAGTATTTTCACTTTCTTCTACGACCAACCCAAATGGATCATAATTATATTTATTAACGACATTTTCATTTTGATCTGTCATCGCGATTATGCTACCCCGGTAGTCGTCATGATAATAGAACGAATTATTCCCACCAGCTACGTCCACCTTTGCCACAAGTCCTACACCATGAATGAAATAGGATAAAATATTGTTAGCGTTGTCGGTCTCGACAATAATATTACCATTGCCTCTTATATCCCACACGTACTTTTTAGAGATTCCACCGATTGTAGTCTTACGTCGTAATTTCATTCCATCATACACATAAGTATTTGACCCGATTGAGGTAGCCAAATCAACAACATTCCACGTGGTACTTACTGCATTCTCACTTGTTTGATTTCCATTGGCATCAAATGTGTAATTTGTTGACCCGCTTTGCATCAATTCATTTTCATTGTTGTACGTATTGGTCAGATTCAATGCTGACAAAGGCGGAATACCATATGGTTCTAATTTATTTTCCTGCAGATGATTGCCTAGTTTATCGAGGACAAATGTGTAGGAATTAATGATGGAATCATTGCTTTTTTTATGCTCGAGCTCAATCATTCGACCCGCGGCATCGTATTTGTAGGTGCAATAAGAGTTGTTATCAAAATCTACACGATCCAATCGACCGTCATCAAAATAGGAGTAATCAACTGTTTTGCTATTTCCATCCCACATCACCGATGTCATCCGATTATTAGCATCAAAAATATAATTGACATCATAATTACCGGGGTATTTTATTTGTGTCACATTCCCATTATTGTCATAGGAATAAGTTACGAAGTGACCGTAAAAATCCGCAATTGTCTTAGCCCTATTCAATATATCATAGGTGAAATCAATTGATTGACCATTTGCTGTGATTTGAGTAATATTCCCTTCATCATCATATGTATATGCTGCATATCCATCATTTTCAATTCGATCCTCATCATCATATGTCTGATTAAGGATTGTACCGTCCGGTTTGATATACTGCTTCAATTTTCCATCTTTGAAATAGTTGAAGGTCTTGGTATCATTACCCAATTTACTTGTTCGAATAAAATCCCCATTGTCATAGGTATACGTTGTCGAGTTATTCAGGGCATTTTTCACCTCCGTCAGATTATTGTTTGCGTCATAGAAATACCTGGTTATGACATTGCCTCCAGAACTAACGCGTGTTTTCCGCGTAATAAGATCATGATTATCATATTGAAATTGGGTCACCTGGCTTTTGGGATTCGTTAAGGAGGTTAATCTATTGACATTATCATAACTAGCATTCGTCGTAATATTTAATGGCAATGACGTGGCAGTCAGGTTTCCATGTGCATCATATGAATAGGTAGATGTAATGCCTTCAGGGTTGGTCATAGAGGATACCTGGCCAAAGCTATTTACAGAGTAGTTCGTCTGAAATGTCATTGGATCAGTTATACGCGTTAAGTTGCTGATACCATCGTACGTATAATTCGTTGTATGCGTTCTTGGATTTCTGTATGTGGCCGGGTCATTGTTTGAATTATAGGAGAATTCATGATAACTTGAATTAGGTAATGTCACACGTTCCACATTACCATTTGCATCATACGAATAATCTACATCAAAATTCTGAGACGCACTTCCATATTGAATAGTCGTTGGCAAATATTCATTTATATTATCCATGTAATCTAAATTCGTATTAATGACCGTACCATCATTCGTTACTGTTAGTTCATCTATTGTACCATTTGTATTAAACAAATTCGTTGTTGTTGTATTGACATCGGAAATTACAGAACTGATATAGGGGTTACTTGTGTTATAATTATGCGCCACATTCACATTTAGTTCATATAATACGGTACCTCCATTTTTAATTTGCGTTTTTTTGTATCGATTTGTTTGCACATTATATTCATTCAACAATTTATTTCCTTTCGGTTTGGTCACTTCCACCAATAAGTGCATGGAAGGATTAGTTCCATAGCTATAATATTCAAAGCTTCCATTTGGATCCTGGCACCATAGTAAATTATCCTCGTTGTCTACATTAAATTGGATTGTTCGACCGCCGCTGCCGTCCAAAATTGAGGAAATTTTATCTGAACCTCCGGTATAATTAAAGTACAATACTTTTCCTGTTGTACCCGTCACGCGTTGAATACGCTTAGGAGAATTGACTCCATTTTGAAGCGTGATTGAAATGTTATTTCCATTGCGATCTTCGATTTTAGTTAACATAAAGGGATCGTCCGAAGACACTCCCGTTTTAGTGAATGTGTATTCAAATTGTTTTTTGTTTTTGATGATCAAACTGGTAGATGTGTGTGTTAAAATTTCATCGTAATTTCCAGGATCCATGGCATCGTCATTTTCATCATAAAAATCAATTGATCCTGAAGGCCAAAACACAAAAAGATGATCGGGATGTGTTATGCCCTCTGCTTGCCAGCCTTCAATTTCGACTGCATAGGCATTATAGGTGTGTGTCCAACCTCTCCCTAGAGATGTATTTGGAGTAAATGCATCCGGCAACTCGGCTAAATACGACGAATAACTTAGTGAAAATTCCAATGGAATATTCCTTCCCGGTATTAAAAATTTCGCCATCGGACTATGTTGGAAAAAACCCTCGTTGAGCGAAAATGACCTACTCATATTTTGAGGAATAGCATTCGGTGGTACTGCATAGTCAGAAATTTGAGGATTGGGGTCCAAACATGTTGATTCACAATCACTACAGGAGGCAGGTGGATTAGATCCGCTATAACTCAGTAAGCGGTGCATAATAATAAAAAAGTCCCTCCTTAAAACATCTTGTGTTGCTGAACCGGAATTTCCGATTAATCCCATATCCAGAGCTTTGTGGACATATGGATAGGCGTCTGATCCATGAGTCAATCCTTGAATAGGACCGACGTCGCTACTATCAGGTTCAATATTGTAAGCTTCCAAAACGACTTTAAGTGCATATCGCTTTTGAATATTATCGTATGGATAAAAATTCACAAAGTCGCGATCAAAAGGTGTAATGTTATCATCATATTCCAGATAGCTCAAAGCAATTGCATAGTCATAATAATCGCTGGTATATTGATCTTGTAAATCTGCAAAAGGAACAGGGTAATATTTCGTAGGGCTAATCGGGTCGCCTTGATACATGGCTTGATATACGACTTTGGCAAGATCAGCTCGATAGATGGGAACATCGGGATTTACTTCATCTGACGTGCCGTCATTATTGTAGTCCTGTGGAACAACATAACCTAATCCACACAGACAGGATGCAGCATCAAATGCCTCTCCGTTGTCATCTCCAGGGTTTGGCAAATCAGAGAAGTAATCGCACAGGCCTGAAGCACCCGGCGTCCATGAAAGACCTAATATATAATTCGAACAGCTGGAGTTAGTGCCGCCATTTCCATAAATCTTGATATAAAAATAGCCCGCACCAGTAAATGCCCAGGAAACAGATTCATCAATTGTGCCGGGATTTATTGAGTAAGTCAGGTTTACTGTTTCATTCCATAATTCCAGCTCATAATTTGCCGGAAGATTAGTAAGATCAACATTGACAGTACCTGCCGCTGTGTAGTTCACTTTAAAATAATCCACATCACCATTCTGATGGATGTTAGCGTCAGAAATCGAATGACTGTATCCTGAGGTGCCAAGATCTGAGAAGATACCCGTAGATGCCGTAGAATCTGCATTGTTAGTTTCATATGTATCAGGACAAGAAGCTCCGCAATCCGGGCCGATTATGGCTTCTGTATCATTACATGAAGAATCTAAAACGTCTTCTACAAACAAGGTCACATCTGCGTTTGAAAGTATACCAGTTATTTCATAAGTTCCAGACGGCACACCTGATGGACCGCTGTAAGTGCCACTTGGACTAGAAGCGTATATATCATATGTATGCCCTGTTGTGCCCGCAAAGTCCATATCAATAGTATACGTGCTTCCATCGCAGTATGGACTCGCCAAATTAATAACCGGATCCGTGCATGGACCTGAGCCCCCTATCTCAAAGTCAAATGCCGGACTTTCGGTTGTGGCATTGTTAGTACCTGCTTTAGCTCTCACAACCCAGGCATATTCATGACCATCTTCGTATGAATAATTGTGCAAGTGAGATACTTCGGTATCAGTACTTTCCCAATTCATCAGCACAATATTCGTCGTAACATCTTTAAGCCTTATTTCGTAATCTGCATGCCCAATTGGATTATTTCGATCCCAACCATATGTGATGCTCACGGGTGGTGAACTATAGTTATAATTATCAGTCGGGTTTTGTAGAATAGGATGGTTAATAATTTTAAAAATACTACTATATGAACCCTGCCCTGTCGTACCAGTAGGATAAATTAATATCTTATAATCGCCACCGCCAATATCACTCGTTAATTGCCAGGAATGAGAGTTAGTGACGGTGTTCGAGTTTGGTAAATTGGATCCCATATCCGCTACAGGATCACCCCCTGAAGTGCGTAACTCCATGTTTACATTACCCGATACATTATTACTCGTCCATGTGACATCCAGGTGTTCAAGAATACCATTTACATCATATTTAGGATATGCATAATCGGCATCCGGTGTTAAAAAATTTATTTGAGGGCCTGCACTATTTACAGTGAAGTCGAATGCCGGACTCTCAATTGTGGCATTATTCGTTCCAGCTTTTGCTCTTACCACCCAAGCGTATTCATGACCATCCTCATATGAATAAGTATGGACATGAGATGTCTCTGTATCGGTGTTAACCCAGCTCAATAGGACCATGTTCGTTGTTACATCCCGTAGTCGAATTTCATAGTCGGCATGACCTGCCGGATTATTTCTGACCCAAGAATATGTTATACTATTTGGGGTGGTCGAATAAATATAACCATCGCTAGGTGATGTTAAATCCGGATGATCAATTATTTTGAATTCTCCACCATAAAAAGGATAGCCGTTAGTACCGGTGGGATACATGTATATCATATAACTACCTGATGGTACATCATTGGCATTCGGAATTTGCCACGTATATGAACCTGTATTCGGTGCACTTCCATCAATCTGTAAGATGTAATTTTCATTCTCATCATGTAATTCAATACCCACATCACCAGGAACATTCGAGCTTGTCCACGTAATCGATATTTCATTTAAATTGCCATCAGTATCATACAATGGATATGCATATGCCCCAACTGGACTTGTTATATTAATCTGCGGTTCTGCATCAATATCGAAATCAAAAGCTGGGCTTTCAGCATGATTATTACAATCATCTTCCGCCCTTACCGTCCACCTATAGTCGTGACCTGCTTCATATGAGTAATTGTGCGTATAAAAACTGTTATCGCCAACATTCAAATAATTTAAAATGACATCATTTGTTGTGACATCCCTAAGTCTAATTTCATAAGTGGCTGCACCACTTATGTTGTTCTTGTTCCATTGATATGTTATAGAGGATGGAGGAGAGTTGTAGTTATTGTTATCTGAGGGATTTGTAAGTGTCGGACTATTTATTAATTCCACCACCCAGTTCAGGTTGAGTGTGTAATCATCACAACTTGAATTGTTATTATTATTACCATAGACTTTCACATAAAAGTACCCGTTACTTCCATTAAAAACCTGATCAACATGCTCACTTGAAGTACCACTATTATCAGAAGCATCTAAATTACTACCACTTGAACTCACTAATTCCAATGCGTAATTTGCTGGCAAATTAGTTAAGTCAACAAAGACTTCTCCTGGATGAGTATAGTCAACACGATAATAATCCACATCGCCATCCTCATGGATGGTCGCATAATGGGGACCGCTTGCCATATTATCACAGTCCAATGTTGGAAATAGCCCAATATATGCTGAAGGTCTAGAATCATTTGGTTCATAATTATCATCGGGACATGTTGCCGTAATACTCACCGGCCCCGCATAATACCCCTCCATATAGTCGTTATCCAGGTGTATCATGGCATAGAAGTCTCTGGTGCCACTAACAAAATCAGATGGAATTGGTACTTGAACATCAAATGTCGATATTCCACTAGAATAATTAGTTGGGCCTCCTACCACTACCCCACAAACGCCATCTTGTTTTATCCAACCTGTTCCCGGCGTCGAAAATGTCCCGGAACACTTACTAACTCGAAAATAAAAATTTGACGACGTGATTTGCTGAAGTCTAACTTTTAAAACCCCGTTTCCATGAATATAATATGAAGCGCAAGTTCCATAGTCCAAATTGGGGCAAGGTGTATAAGTACCAACTGCAGGATTAGATGAATAAGTGATTTGAGAAAACATTGAACCAACGCTTAAAAGTGCAATAAAAATAACATACACTTCTTTTCGATAACCACATATTATATGTCTTATTATATTTCTTTTATTGATGGAAAACCGCATACTTCGTAATAATTTATATTTGTTGAAACAATTCAAGGTCAAACCTCATCATATTGATCATATACTAAATTCGAACAATAATTAAACTAAATTACTTCTCACTTTGACCAGATTTTGTGCAAATTCAATAAGACACCAATTTTTAATCACGAACACAATGTAATTCTCAATGAAAATGATACGCACCATCATTCTACTGTCTATCTTTACCATATGAGGTTACTCACGTATTCGCTTATTGTATGTCTAATGCTCCTATGTAACCATGGGAATAGCCAGCCCAATCTCATCGAAAAATTTACACTTGACGACGGGCTCAGTTCTACTGAGTTGATTGACGTAATGTGCGACGAAGAGGGGTATTTGTGGCTGTCATTTAATCGAGGAAACATGCAAAGATTTGATGGACGGACTTTTGAGCATGTGCCTACGGCTGCAGATGATCTCTCGGATCGATTTGCAATCATGGCAGAAGACGAAAATGGCATTTGGTACAGTGGTCGCGACCATGTTTTTAAGAAAGAACACGGCACTTTCATCCCATTCAAAATGCAGTTTCCCAAATTTTTAAGAAGACCAGAAGGAGAAATTCTCTTGAAGGATAAAGAAGACTATGTCTATGAGTATAATCCTGAAGAATCAAAATGGGAACGCATATGTATAAATCAGGAGTTACAAAGTATGGGCAATATTGATTATATGACTGTTTCAAATTCCAGCTACACGATATTGAATAAGGAAGATGACCAGACGCACGTGTATTCAAGCTCTCAACTTTGCAATGGATATTCTTTCAAAGCGTCTTATGACGGCTATGTTAGAATATTTTGGTCGTCAATTTATAAGATTGAAAATGGTGATTTATTCGAAATACAAAACAATCAACTCAATAAAATAAACTTCATCGACCGAGATGAAAAGCCAATTTCTATTCCTTTGGAACACGGACACGAACGAACCATAAATAATACCCATCTATTCAAAGTAGTAAATTACAGTTCCAATCAGTCCCTTAATGAATATGTTACCATTAAGAAGCGATCAGATGGGCAATATCAAATTGTTGCCAATTTTTCAGCAAGCGGGATCCTACATGGGCACACATTTGATTTTGAAGAAAATCTTTGGTTCGCAACTCATGACGGACTTCACAAAGTAAGTGCTAACATCTATTCTTTCAATGAGTCCAGAGATGACCTAATACCGGCATTGCATACGATTAATGAAGATATTAATGGCAATATGTGGTTTGGTGGCTTCTACACTGGGTTTTGTCAATTTAATGGAAATAATATGATTTTCGAATCAAATCTGAATCCTAAAGGCTATAAATTACTACCTGGAAGCTACCGAGATGGTCACGGAAATATGTACTTCTGGGATTCTGATCAAGGTCTTATGTATCAGCAAAATGGGAAGTGGCAATATCAAAACTATTTTCATAATCCACAAATTACTAATCGTTTAACAGGCTATTTCTTTGAACCCTTGAATGACAATCAAATTATTGCAGGACTTAATAAAAATGGAGCGGTAATTTTGACTTTTGAGAGTGGAAAATTGCAGTCCGAAAAATTAATATCAGAATTAGAATCAGGTACAATTCAAAATGTATTATGTACGGCCATCGACAAAAAAGGACGAATTTGGCAAGGTCACCCGTCGAATAATTTCAGAATATATGATCCTGCCAACGACGAAGTTTTTGTCTTGAATGCTGATATCAAAGAGCAACCCGGTTTATTTGCAATATCCATGGAAATGGATTCTAAAGATAGACTATGGATTGGTGCAAAAGATGGACTTTATTTATTGGAAGGACCACACGCTATAGATGCTGAATCCGCTTCGGACAGCCATAAAATCGACAATCAATATATTTACGGAAAAGGCAGCAATATAGGTTACATAAAAGAATATAATGATCATTTGATCTTTGGAAGTAATTCCGGAATACATGCCATTGCGCTCTCTGAATTCGACCCCACAAAGAGCACTCATCAGGTTTTAACTATTAACACTAATAAAGTGTCACTAGGTGGTGCAGCAGAACAAAATGCAGTGTACATTGACACAAAAGGAAGGCTGTGGGCGGGTCATGACCATGCAGCAATTTGCATATCTGAATCTTCTTTTCCAAAGGCACGAAAACCACAAAATACAATCATTGCGTATATCAAAGCAGGAGATGAGTTTGTAAGCAACATTGATTCATCCCTTTATTATCGGCTACCGCCGGCAAAACGAAATTTAGAGATTCTACTGCAAACTAAATTTGAGGGCCAGTTCAGTAATATGCCAACTTTTGCCTATCAAATCAGGCATCCTGATCAAGACTTTTCATCTGTCAAGCATTCGAATACCGGATTGATTAACTTCGAATATATTCCACCTGGTTTACACGAATTCCGAGCATGGACAATTTCTGATAATATACCAGGTCCACCGTGTAATTTCGATGTTATAGTTCCATTATCACTAAAAGAAAGCCCATACTTCTGGGCTGCATTAATTGGAGGTATTGGCATAATTACTATTTTCATATTTTGGCTACTTTACTCTTATCGGCTGCGTATAAAGGAGCAAGAATTGGCTATAAGCTTAGAACAGCAAGAAAAGGATCGATTACAGGTCCAGGCCATTGCCAATTCCCTAAACCCTCATTTTATTAATAATTCGCTACATTTTATTCAATCACGAGTGAGAAAAGATAATGAATCCGTCAAAGTGATTAACCGACTCGCGGAGAATATGAAATCCATTTTCAAAAAAAGCCGGGAAGGAAAAGCCGTTCATACCTTAGAAGAAGAAATGAAACTCGTCCAAAACTATCTCATTATACAGGAAGCTCGATTTGGAAGACCAATTTCATTTAAAATTACGGGCGAAGAACGATTTCAAAAATTGGTTGAATGCAATATCCCCATGCTACAATTACAAATCTTAATTGAGAATTCAATTGAGCATGGTTTGCGTAATTCTGATCGACCATGGCAAATTGAATTAAAACTATCCGAGGATGACGATTACCTGCATTTTACAATAATAGATAATGGCATTGGTCGAAAGGCTGCTAAATCCTACCAAAGCAGCGGCACCCAACAAGGCTTAAAAATGTTAGGCACACTCCATGATATATTCAATCGACATAACGATAAAAAAATCTCGAAAGAATACATAGACCTTCCTTTTACCGACCATGAAGGTGGCTATGGCACTGAAGCCCACGTACACATCCCTAAAAAAATAACTTATGAATTCTAATCATATTTCTTTTCTGGTCATTGACGATGAAGCACCTGCTCGCCAGGAATTGATTCATGCCCTTGAAGAGCACGATTGGGCCGAAGTCTGCGGTGAAGCCGAATCCATCGATGAAGCATTCGAAAAGATCATCCAATTTAATCCGGATGCGCTATTTCTTGACATTCAAATAAAGAAAGGCACCGGATTCCAGCTCCTGCAAAAACTGAGAGATCAGCATTTAGATATTCCACAGGTCATTATTATTACCGGCCATGCAGAATTTGAATATGCAAAAATGGCCCTAAACAAGTTTAATGACTGCATTATTAAAATCATGGAAAAACCATTTTGGGAGCACTGGGAGGAGGAATTAATCGAATGCAGAGATCGGATTCTTATCCATAAAAACACAATCACAGATCAGGAAACAAGCCGCAACCAACAGTCCAGCATTTTTGTGCGTCAGGAAAAGATCAGCATAAAAATAGACATTCACGACATACTCTATCTCGAAGTGGGCGGAGAAGGATCGACGATATTGGTTACACAAGATTTAAAAAACTACACACTCAAGACCACATTAAATAAAACACTCAATAAATTACCTGAACATATTGTCCGTATCAGTCGATTTCAGGCTGTCAATACGCAGCGTATTTCAAGAATAGACTATGACGAACCGGCTGTCTATCTGGACGCCTATCACCGTGGCCTGGATTTATCCAAAGAATTTAAGAAGGAATTAATCCGCCATTTAAATATCTTATAATCGGGAAAAGTCTAGTTGAAGGTGTGCTAATTAATTGTCCCTACCCTTTTCGATAGTGATAAACATATTCCATTGGAATATTCTTGATAGGGACCATTTCCAATTGATCGAATACGCCTTTGAATCGCTTACTATTCAATTTAATGTATAAATAATGACTGAAATAGGCGTGCATTTTCAGCAGTTCATAGGAGTCGTTTATTATCTTTTGACCCACTCGATTTGATAAAAAAGAAAAAGGAAGTGAGGCGATAATGCAATCAATTGGGAAGTCAATACGTTTTTTTACGTTTTCTGCGCTGTCATTAATGATATGTAATCGATCATCCTCAATTTTACTTCGAACATGATTACAAAACTTTTCATTTATTTCGAAACTGTATAATTTCGAATTCGGAGATATGTGCTTTAGAATTGATTTTGTGATGTTTCCATGCCCCAATCCATACTCCACAACCACGAGATCTTTCTTTTTATTCAACTTTGAACAAATTTCTTTTTCCACCTTAGAACTCGACTCTTTGAATGCACCAACTGTCGTGATGTTCTTTGTGAATTGGATTGCTGTTTTTATTTTGCGCATGAACCTCTTGTCTTTTACAGATCGGTAACACCCACTGTTTCAACTACTTAGAAAGATCGAGGCTGCCAACTGAGTTCAAATATAACCAATATCAACATAGTGACTCCAAGCAGCCATCGATCATCAGGGAAATAAAAAAAGCCGGGCATTGCACCCGGCTAACCAATAAACCAATCTCATGAAAAGATAATTAAGAAAGGAACAGGACTCAAGGGGACGAAACCTTAAGCGACCCTGTGAATCTTCTAGTGATTTTTAATTGACCATGCTGCACTTGCATTTTGACTATCACTTTTATTTTTTTCGTCAGAATAAATCAATTTTAAGAAGGGAGGGCCGACGGTAAGACGTAAGAGAAGGCCCTCCTTTCACTTTATATAATACAATCAGTCAACATTATCGTGTAAATAGGAATTATCCTGTCTCAATGCCGGTTGGTCATCTCCTGAGATTGACCAGCGAGAAGAATTCGATTCCCCGGCAGAAGGAATATCTTCCAGTTTTATTTGCTTTCTTTTATATGCCGGTTCTTTTTCCAGTGTATGAATTGTTTCCTTTGTGAGCGTCCGAAGATTTTCAGATCGAAGTTGTCTTTCAGCTCTATTTTTTAAATAAGCCTCCTCTCGCTTTCTCCGCATTTCGTCATCATTCTTATTTGACGCGTTGTTGCTCACATAAGGTGTCTTATCGCGAACGACTTGATCCTCTTGCGCACGCTCAAATAAATCAACAGTCTTGATTTCTGTTTCTTGAATAGACTCTATTGCACTTTCTTCAACCCGTATTTCATGTTCGCCCTCATCGAGTGTCACCATGATCTTTTTACTCTCTTGCGTGCGGGATACATCTCCGAATTGCCTTCCCTCAAATCCTGTCGCAATAACGGTCACACAAATCTTATCTTTTAATCCTTCTTCTGTACAATTTCCCCAAATTAAATCTGTACCAAATCCTGCTTCCTCCTGAACGTAATTTGTAATTTCAAATATTTCATCCATGGTTACTTCCCTGGTACCGGAAGTAATATTCAATAAAATATGCCTTGCACCTCGAATATCATTTTCCTCAAGCAGTGGCGAATTTAATGCCTCTTCGACCGCTTGTTTCGCACGATCCTCTCCTTCGGCTGTCGCTGTTCCCATGATGGCTACGCCACTCTCTCGCATCACTGTATTCACATCTTCGAAATCCACGTTCACATAACCAGGTACCGTAATAATTTCTGCAATTCCTTTTGCAGCAGTAGTCAAAATATTATCTGCCTTTGAGAATGCTTCGGACAATACCAGGTTGCCATGTATTTCTCGTAGTTTATCATTTGACACGACAATAAGTGCATCGACATTTTTCTTCATGTCTTCGATTCCTTCAGCTGCCCGTGCTTCTCGTTTTCTTCCTTCAAATGTGAAGGGAATCGTCACAATACCCACGGTAAGAATACCCAGTTCCCGTGCAGTTTGTGCGATGATTGGTGCAGCTCCTGTTCCGGTACCTCCGCCCATACCTGCGGTAATAAATAGCATCTTTGTACCACCGTCCAGAAAGTGCTTCACATCATCGATCGACTCGATACATGCCTGTTTACCAATAGATGGTTTGGATCCTGCACCACGACCTTCTGTCAGAAGTGGCCCCAATTGAATTTTAGTAGAAACCGGACTTGATTCCATACTTTGATTGTCAGTATTTCCGATGGCAAAATCAACTCCAACGATTCCCTGTCGGAACATGTGAGAAACGGCATTGCTTCCTCCACCGCCAACTCCAATCACCTTAATGATTGATTTCTCTTCTTTTGGTATGTCAAATTCGAAAGGCATAATGATTGATTTAAGATATCAGATGAGAGATTAGAGATGCGAGACTCGCAAATTTTATCTTTCTTCCAAAAATTGATTAATTATTTTCTGATTTAATTTTATTTTTAAAACTATATGTCATTTTTCGTAATTCTATAATGTCGATTACATCTTCTCTCTCCCTTCAAAATTCAGGGTCAGCCGTTGCTTCAAAAAATCCCCGTGTTTTCTGAAATATTTTATCGAACCAATGCGATCCATCACGTATAATCTCCTTATCAAAACTATACTGCCCTGCTTCTTTATTTCTTAATTGCGGAACTTCCATCTCAACAGTTTTGCGCTCACGCGGTGGGAGCGTTTTCTCAAGCTCATTAATTGCATGAATAAGCAATCCTACCGCTGTTGAAAATATAGGTGAACTTAATTGCTCATTATATCCATGCGCCAGATCTTCTGTTGGTAATCCGATTCGTGCTGCCATACCCGTGTGATACTGAGCCAATGAATGTACATCTTTTAATAGCGCCCCACCACCAGTCATCACGATACCTCCAATCAACTTGTTCTCATAACCGCTTCGATTAATTTCACAGCACACGTAGTCCAGAATTTCCTCGACCCGTGCCTGGATGATCCTTGACAAATTCTTTTCTGAAATTTCTTTCGAATCCCGTCCTCTGAATCCAGGAATTGTAATAATTCGATTATCAAATATCTCATCTGCAAGTGCCGATCCGAATTTTATTTTCAATTTCTCGGCCTGATCATTCATTACCGTACAACCTTCCTTGATATCTTTGGTAATAATATTTCCACCAAATGGAATAACAGCTGTATGCCTGATAATTCCTTCATGTATAACCGTCAGATCGGTCGTACCTCCTCCGATGTCAACCAGTGCAATTCCCGCCTCCATTTCTTCCTCACTCAATACTGCTGAAGCCGATGCTATAGGTTCGAGTGTCATGTTGGAAACTTTTAATCCCGCTTTTTCGACACACCGGTGAATATTATTAAATGCAGCAATTTGTCCTGTAATAATATGGAAATTAGCTTCTAATCGATTACCTGACATACCGATGGGATCAATAATACCTTGCTCGTCATCGACCGTATATTCCTGAGGAATAACATGCAATATTTTCACGCCGGGACCCAGCGATAGCTTGTACACATCCCCGAACAATTTGTTGATATCGGCTTGTGTAATTTCTGTCTCGGGATGATGTCGTATGAGATTACCCCGGTGTTGCATACTTTTAATATGTTGACCAGCGATGCCCACATGGACTTCATCAATTTGCATCCTGGCATTTCGTGCGGCTATTTCGATGGCATCCGAAATGGCTTTTACTGTCTTGTCGATATTCGACACCACTCCACGCAACACGCCAGTTGACTCAACTTTTCCGACGCCAAGAACTTCGATTTTATCGTATTCATTTTTTAAACCCACAATAGCGCATATTTTGGTTGTTCCAATATCCAGTGCAACTACTGCATCTCCATGTTTATACGTCTTTTTATTCATAGCCATTGCTTTTAAAAGTCATGCATTAAATACTTAGGTTTTATTATTATCACATATAATTTGTCCTTTAAATCGAACGTCAATATATGTGCACTGATTCCAGTGTCCCTTCGCAAGTTTCTTTTTATAAAATAATCGTATTCTACTTAATTTATCCGTTAAATCCTTTGTTGTCCCTATCTTTATCTTCTCTTTTCCCAATAAAGGCAAGAACTGATATTCATTATTCGCCTGAACCTCTATTTGATCGACGAGTGGCCGAGCAAAATCATCTTTATTTATTGTCTGAATCAAATGCACGAGATCCTTTTTTCTTTTTTCCGTCAAATACGAGTCACTCCCTCCATTCAAATGGATGATAGGCAATCGTGCCGTATAGCGATCTGATAACGGCACCTTGACACCGTCTTCATCCAGATAATAACTGGTGGACCCATCCAGCACGCGCATCAAAGGGAAGCGCTCATCAATTAATATTTTCAGAATTCCATTTTTGTCGATGAAGACTTCCGCCGATTTGACGTACGCATTGGATCTGTACAATGCTTCAATACTATTGATGTCAATAAATTCTACCGGTACACTTACCAGGTCCGAACCAAACTGCTTTGCTATTATCTCTTTCAAGTAAATTCTATCAATTAAGTGTTCAGATTTCCCACTTATCATTTGAATATTCAATCCCTTCACTACTGCATGTTGCTTGAAAGTGACGGCTGTCAACGTCAGCACAGCTAGTCCAAGGAACAGAGTGCCTTGTGCCATCCGCCGTACGGTGGTCGAAAGTTTAATATTTTTTATTTTTTCAAGCATTTTCATATACCGCAATTCCTGGTAACAATTCCCTATTATTTTTTAACTAGCATTTCAATTTCATCAACAATTAATCTGGTGGCATCAGGCATGGCCATTTCGGACACATTTTTACTGTATTGTAGTTTTCTGTCAACATCATCCAAAAGAATCATGGCTTCTTTCAATAATTTTTGCCGCGCTTCATCATCTCGAACTAATAAAGCTGCACATTGGCTTTCCAATGCTTGCGCATTTTTTGTTTGGTGATCTTCCGCCACGTTTGGCGAAGGAACAAGAATTGCCGGCTTTCCGACGATTCGCAATTCTGAGATAGTCATGGCTCCTGCCCGTGCGATAATAATATCCGCAAGGGCATATGCCAGATCCATCCGTTCAACAAATTCCAGGACTCGTACATTTGGCAAATGGGCGACATCATGTTTTATTACTTCATCGTAATACAGCCGCCCTGTTTGCCAAATAAATAACACGTCTGGTCTGGATTTTATTAGTTCATCATTTTCTATCACCGCCTCGTTCAAGGTTTTTGCTCCAAGACTACCTCCAACCATCAACAATGTTTTCTGGTTATGACCCCACTCGAAAAAGCCTTCGGCTTCTTGTCTTTTTTCATTGATTAATTGAAGTCCGCCTCGTATCGGATTTCCTGTGCGAATTATTTTATTCGCAGGAAAATACCGTTCCATGTTTTCGTAAGCCACACATATTTTATCAACATGTTTGGCCAGTAACCTATTTGTTATTCCGGCGTAGGAGTTTTGTTCCTGGACCAATGTCGGAATGCCAAAAAGAGCTGCCATCCGCAACGTCGGTCCGCTTGCATATCCTCCGACACCGATTACAACATCGGGACGAAAAGAAAATAAGATTCGACCTGCCTTGATCAAACTAAATATCAGTTTGATCGGTACCACCAGATTTTTCAAAGATCTTTTTCTTTGGATTCCACTGATCCAAAGTCCTTTTATTTTGTATCCTGCTTTAGGTACTCGTTGCATTTCCATGCGATCCTTTGCACCAACAAACAGAATATCAACCTGCTCTATTCTTTTTTTTAATTCATCCGCTATCGTTATAGCCGGATATATGTGTCCTCCTGTCCCCCCTCCACTAATGATTATTTTCATATTTATTTTGCGTTGCCATTTTATCTTCTTTCAGCGCGTAATTGTCGAGGAATCTACTTACGCTTAATATCATTCCGAATGCTATGCAGGTAAACAACAATGATGTTCCACCCATACTAATCATCGGTAATGTCAATCCTGTGACAGGAACCAAATCAACTGAGACTGCAATATTTAAATACGCCTGGATGACAATATTAAATGCCAAACCAATTGCCAACATCGCCCCAAATGCCTTCGGGAATCGCGTGACTAAAGCCGTGCATCTGAACAATAAAAATGTGTACAAGCCAATCACCACAAGTGCTCCCAACAATCCATATTCTTCACAAATAATCGCGTATATAAAATCGGAATATGGTGAGGGTAAAAAATTCCTTTGAATACTATTCCCCGGTCCTAATCCTGTCCACTGTCCATTTGCAATGGCAATCTTGGCCTGTTGAACCTGATAAACGGTGTCATCGCCGGTAAAAAATGACATGATGCGCGATATCCACGTGTCGGAGCGGATAAAATCCGGGAATACTGTACCCAGGATCATGAGTAATGTCAGGATGACAAGTCCAAAAGCAACTAGCAGCAAGATAAATTTCAAATTGACACGTCCGACAAACATCATAAGAGCACAAGTGAGAAAAAGCATAAGTGCTGTTGATAAATCTGCCGGGGCAATCAATCCACACACAAGTATGACCGGTAAAATGATCGGGACAAATGCCTGATTAAAATTCTTGATCACATCTTGTTTGCTCGAAATCATTCTGGCCACATATGTAATCAAAGCCAGTTTGGCAAAATCTGATGTTTGGAATGTTTGTCTTACAAATGGTATTTCAATCCATCTCCTCGCACTATTAAATTCTACACCAAATAAGACCGTATATAATAACAGTGGCAATGCCAATACCAACAAAATTGGTGCCCATTTACTGAATTTAGTATACGTCGTATGGGCGCAAAAATAGGTCAGAAAACCGCCAATGATTAAAAAAACAAATTGCTTCAATAAAAAGAATTCTGTATTTCCGCCTCTCGACAGATAAGCCAATGTTCCGGTTGAGCTGTAGACTGCAAGTAATGAAAAAACTGCCAGCAATAACCATACGAACCATAGCCCGCGGTCTCCCTGCAAGTTCTTATACAATTTTATTCCAAGCGTTTTAGACATTATCTAATTTTCAATGTAATCACAGTCATAACAGCTAACAAAACACCTACGATCCAAAATCTGGTAACAATCTTCGATTCATGCATTCCAATTTTTTGATAATGATGATGAAGGGGAGACATCTTAAATATGCGTCTTCCCTCGCCATATTTTCGTTTGGTATATTTAAACCAGGTTACCTGGAGCACGACACTTAGATTTTCAACCAGAAATATTCCACATAATATCGGGATGAGTAATTCTTTTCTCAGTAAAATCGCCATCACTGCAATTGCACCACCTAAAGCCAGTGAACCCGTGTCACCCATAAATACTTTAGCCGGATAAGAATTGTACCAAAGGAATCCTATACAGGTTCCAATGAAACAGGCGGAAAAAATCACGATTTCTTCAGAATAAGGGATATAAACAATATCCAAATATTCAGAGAACAATGCATGACCCGAAACATAGGCGAAAATCCCTAAGGTAGCTCCGATAATTGCGGATACTCCCGAAGCCAATCCATCTAAACCATCAGTTAAATTCGCCGCATTTGAAACGGCAGTAACAATGAAAATGACTAAAGGAATAAACAAAATGGCGACCCATCCTGATGCATTATTACCCAAGAACCAAAGCAAGTCGTCATAACTCAATATGTTGCCTTTAACAAAAGGAATATTCGTCACTGAAGTCTTTACGTGTGCGTATGTACGTTGCACGCCCTGCGCATCACGTTGTACGACTTCTTTAATGATCTGAAGACCTTCGGTTTGTGCTTCTGCTAAATCGACCCGTACAATAATATCATGGTGATACAACATGGTGACCGCAATGACCAAACCCAAGACAACCTGTCCCATTATTTTGAATTTCCCTTTGAGTCCGGCTTTGTCTTTTTTAAAGACTTTGATGTAGTCATCGACAAATCCGATACCAGCCATCCATAGTGTCGTAAAAAGCAATAATTGAACATAAATATTGTCCAATCGTGCTAATAATAAGCATGGGATTACAATTCCCATTATTATTATTACGCCGCCCATGGTTGGTGTTTTCGCTTTCGCTTCCTGTCCATCCAAACCCAATGATCGTTGAGCCTCGTTAATCTGTAAACTTTTCAAATAACTTATGATGCGATTTCCAAATAGCATCGAAATAATCAGAGACAGAATTATTGCTAGTCCAGCCCTGAACGTTATATATTTAAACAAGCCTGCACCTGGCAGATCTGTGTTTGTATCTAAAAATTCAAATAAATAATACAGCATACTTTTTCTTCAAAAACTAATAACAGAATGCAGCGAGTATGACCAATCAGAACCAACCAATTTTCTTCAAAGCCTCCTCGCCGCATCTGCTAAACCAACCTGAAATAGAATAAAAAAACCTACTTCTTTCAAAGCGCTACCAGTTATATGAGGGTTACCGCATAAAACTATAAGTATTGCTGTAGCACTTGTTTATCATCAAATGGGAACTTTTTCCCGTTTATATCTTGATATTTTTCATGACCTTTGCCTGCGACTACAATTATGTCTCCTCTCTTTGCCAATTGACAAGCCAATTTTATCGCCTCTTCACGATTTGTAATCGTAAATGTATTTTTTCGATAAACCTCATCCACTCCTTTATACATATCCTGAATTATTTCCTCCGGTATTTCTGTTCTTGGATTATCCGAGGTCAGTATTGTTAGGTCACTTTTTTGTGTTGCAACTTGAGCCATAATTGGCCTTTTTCCCTTATCCCGATCACCACCGCAACCAACTACCGTAATTAGGTTGTTTCGATTTCCCCGCATTTCATTGATATTATCCAGGAGATTTTCTAATGCGTCCGGTGTGTGCGCATAATCGACAATACCCGTCACTCCTTCCGTACTCCTATATCGATCAAATCTCCCTTTGGCACCCGTGAGTAAACTCCATTTTTCGAGAATCTCATCTTGTCTAAAGCCCAAGGCTTTTGCAATTCCGTATACGGCTAATAAATTCTGAGCATTATATGCTCCAGCCATTCGAAATACAATTTCATGGCCATCCAACTTCAATGTGAGTCCATTTATGGAATTTTCAATAATTCGTCCATGGATATCTCCAAAAGAACGCAGACCATATGTAATCACATTAGCCACACAATTCTGCACCATATAGGACGCATGTTTGTCGTCTTTGCAGATAATGGCACTGGATGATTTTTTTAATTGATCAAACAGTATTTTCTTTGCATTTAAATACGATTTAAAATCTCCATGGTAATCTAAGTGATCACGTGTAGCGTTCGTAAATAAGGCGACATCAAAATCAATTCCATAAACGCGATCCTGATGTAATGCGTGAGAACTCACTTCCATGAACACATATTCACAGCCGGCATTTCTCATTTCATTTAACCGGGAATAAAGCTGAATAATATCAGGCGTTGTATGCGTTGCTTTTACCATTTCATCACCGATTCGAACGTCTACCGTACTAAAAAGACCGGCTTCTTTTCCCAACAGTTTAATCAGTTGCCAACCTAACGTGGCCACCGTTGTTTTTCCGTTGGTCCCTGTGATTCCAATCATTTTCATGTCATCAGCAGGATGTCCAAAGAAAGCCTTAGTCACCAAAGCCATGGCTTTAGCAGAAGATGTTACTTGTATATAGGTCACTTCTTCTATCAGCTTCTCAGGAAATTCTTCCAATAGAATTGCGCGTGCACCGGCTCGTATGGCTTGCTCAATAAATACATGGCCATCTACAAGGCTTCCGGGAATTGCAGCAAACAAATAATCTGAATTTACTTTTCTCGAATCAATTGCCATTCCCGTTATGGAAATGTCGGTCGATCCAACTTCTTTTAGAACTTCAATATCATTCAGAATTTCGCTCAACAAAGTCATAAAATGTCAAAGAACTTTTATTAAAATATATAAGCAATTGATTAATAAATTATCCTTTTGCTTATTGTCTCAACACGACAAAACGCGTCTCGACTATCGAAGACAACAAAAACTATTGTGTCTTTTATTACTGTTATTTCAAAGTCAATTGAATTCTCTTTTCTTCACTCACCAATCCGGGCTTTAACGATTGCTCCACAACTCTTCCTCTTCCATTTAATTCGGTTGTAAAACCTTGGTTTTCCAAAACATACAGGGCATCTCGCAATGTCATGTTCACCACATTTGGTACTTTATTCTCAGGAATACTCCTCGTTTTTAATTGTAGGCTATCCTGTGATGAAGTCAAGACCACAAAGTCTGCATCAGTCCACTCTGCATAAGTCGTATTCATTTCATCCAGGACTGCTTTTACATCTTCCCGGTATCCAACCGAGTAGACCGGGTATTTCTTTTCTTTTACTTCTGAAAGCTCCTCGCGTTCGGGTATTCGGTTCATGCATTTCATCGCTATTTCGCGAAACACCGGCCCTGCCACTTTTGATCCATAGTATCCATTCTCTTTCGGGTCATTTACGATGACGATACACGAGTATTGTGGATTGTCAGCGGGAAAATATCCAGCAAAAGATGACTGATATTTAGTTCTCTTCGCATTTTTATCCGAATAATTTATTTGTGATGTCCCAGTTTTTCCTGCTGAGCTAAAAGGCAATTTCATTTTTTCACCAGTGCCATTTAACATTACGCCTTGTAATAACTTTTGTGCTTTTTCTAATGTTGCTGTTTTTGCAATTTGATTGTCCAGTACAACCGGATTAAATTGCCGTTTTACTTCTCTGTTATGGATAATTTCAGAGACCAGATAAGGTTTCATATATTTTCCATCATTGGCGATAGCATTAAAAAAAGCCAGAATTTGTAGAGGCGTTAGCGACAATTCGTAACCGAAAGACATCCAGGGCAACGACATGCAACTCCAGTTTTCCTCAGTTGAATAGGCATTTTTAATATAAGGTGTTCCTTCACCTTTTATTTCGATGCCTGTCTTTTTGTCCAGGTGAAACTGACGCAATTTTGCTATGAACTTTTGCTCATCGCCTTCCGCTTTATACTTTTCTGTAACCAGTCTCGCCATCCCTACATTTGAAGATATTTCAAAAGCGTGTCGTGCAGTCGTCTCCTTAAAGGAATGCGGCTCTGAATCCTTCACCTGATGACCACAAAAATATCCTTGACCATAACCCACAACCACACGCTCGTCCAGATCCAATCGACCATCTTCCAAAAGCGCCATCATGGTCGCCAACTTGAAGGTCGACCCGGGCTCAATTTTAGTCCCAACTGCATCATTATACAGTTCGGCATATCCTCCACCCGATGTGCGTTTTAAATTACTGAGCGCTTTGATGGCTCCGGTTTTTACATCCATTACGATAGCCACACCATATTCTGCGTCGTGATGTTCCAACGCTCGTAATAAGGCCGTCTGAGTAACATCCTGGACACCGACGTTAATGGTTGTCTTAATATCATTTCCTTTTGTGGGCGTAATTTCGGACAACTCATTTACCGGTAACCAAACTGTTGGTGAAACACGATGCCATAACTGCATTCCCTCATTTCCTTTTAATTGATCATCGAAATACCCCTCAAGCCCAACCAGCTGTGCATTCTTTCGATATTCACCAATTGTTCGACTTGCCAAATGCTTGAAAGGTTTTATCCGTTCAACACGCGGTTCGACCACCAATCCACCTCTGTATCTCCCCTCTCGCAATAGTGGAAATCTTTTAATCATTTCCAACTCCCGATATGTTGCCCGGCGCTTGATTAAAATCGATCGCGACCCCTCTTTTTTCTTCTTGATTAAATAATTCTTATACATAATCGAAGACTTAGAAGGATTGACATATTTCGACAAACAAATCGCGAGGGAATCAATATTCGCTTGAAATACTTCATCCTTCATTGCGGTAGAATTCAAATCAACTCTGATGTCAAAGAACTGTAGTGAGGTGGCTAAAAAACTTCCGTCATCCGACAAAATATTTCCTCGCTCGGCCTCTATTGGCACATGTTTGAGATGTAAACTATCTCCTTCAATGCGCCACTTTTCTCCTTCGATGATACTTATATTGATCACCCGGTAGAATAAAATAATCGCTATTATTAAAAAAGCAAAAAACAACAAGTACACACGTTTCAATACATCTAGCTTCCGCTCCATTACTCTTCATCTTGAGTTATTTCCGGCTCAATTATTTTTATCGTTCCTTCTCCGGCTTTTAATCCAAGATCTTCCACTCTCTTTTCTGTCTGCGACAATATGCCTTCATATGTCACGCCTGACATGGATTCCCAGTAGCGCCATTTGCTTTTTTTTATTTCACCTTGCAGTTCCTGAACTTTTCTTATTTTTTTTTCTGCACGGTGTCCATTTGCTATATATAATATTCCAATTAATGTGAGAAAAACTAAAAAAGAAATATTTTTATAAAGCAGTTGTACTTCGAACAATTTGCTCAAGGAAAAATTTTTTTTCTTTTTTTTGTTATTCGTCATTTCTTTTCTGCTATCCTCAGTTTCGCGCTTCGCGCTCTTGGATTTACCTGAATATCTTGTATATCAGGTAAAATCGGTTTTTTGGTTATTACTGTGAATGGTCGCATAATATTTCCATACTCGTCCTTTTCTTGACGACCTTCCACGTTGCCGCTTTTCATGAATCGTTTCACCATTCGATCCTCCAGAGAATGGTAGGTAAGTACCACTAATTTGCCCCCTGGGGAAAGCCGATGGAACGCAGTCTCAAGCAACGTCTGCAATGCAGCCATTTCATCATTGACTGCGATGCGTAGTGCCTGAAACACCTGGGCGTAATAGCGATGCTGATTACCTCGCCAGGTTCTTTCTAAAACGGCAGTTAAATGACCTACCTCATGGAATGGTTGACTATGTCGATGTTGGATAAGCGCCTTAGCCAATGTTTTGGCATTGCGAACTTCGCCGTATTCACTTAGAATGCGGATCAGTTCGGATTCAGCGGAATCATTCAAAAGATCAGCGGCTGAAGGCCCCTGGTGATTCATCCGCATGTCCAATACACCGTCAAATCGAAAACTAAATCCTCGATGCTCATCATCGATCTGCATAGAAGACATGCCTAGATCAGCGAATATGCCATCGACCGTTTCCAGTCCAAACAGGTCAAAAAATCGTTCAATAAATCTGAAGTTCGAATGAAGGAGTTGAAACCGTGGATCATCGAGAGCGTTTCCAAATGTTTCTATGTCCTGATCGAAACTTATTAGTCGCCCTTTGGCGTCCAATCGATTCAGTATTTCCCGGGAATGACCTCCGGCACCGTACGTGACGTCGACATATACTCCCGAGGGTATTGTTACCAGTGCATCAATGGATGGGTAAAGTAAAACCGGCAAATGACCATCAGTCATCCGAGCTTTTCTCTCCACCAAGTCGTCCAAGCAATTCGTCTGCCAAATCTGAAAGATCTGCAGGTTCTCGCTCAATCATGGCATCGTATGCCTCTGGTGACCAAATTTCAATTCTGTCGTTGAGAGGGGTAATAATGACTTCTTTCTGAATGTCGGCAAAGTCCATCTGCCGTTTTGAGAGGAGAATTCTATCAGCTGAATCCATTACTACAACGGTAGCTCCTCTGAAAAAGTATCGCATGAATTCGCGCTCCTTTTTGTTATAGACATTCAATTTTTCAATTTGCTTCACCACTTGATCCCAGATGTGCTTTTCATAAATGATCAAACACTTTTCAAACCCGCGATGAATTACAAACTCGTAGACATTACTTCCCTGCATCTGCCTGATCATCTGAACAGGCAGTTTCAATCTCCCTTTGGAGTCGATTTTGCATTGATACTCTCCGAAGTAGGGCATATTGACACCCAATGTTTAATTTCTTATCCAAATGTACTTCATTTTCCCACTTATTCCCACTACCTCCCACATAGATTTTTTAGATAAAGCATTAAAAAAATCATTATATGTTCTTTTTCCATTTGAAATGTAAACAAATCGCTTACATTTATTAGTGAAATGTTTATAGTGTAAGTCCCTAGCTATGAGTGGCTACCGTAGAATGTGTGGTATTCGGGTACATCCGCAATGAGAAATGGGCTATTGGGAGGTGTAGCTCCGGAGCTACTATCGCGAGGAAATGTCAATAAAATGAAAGGGCGATGTGCATGAAATGTATAAAAATGAACTCACCAAGTCAGAAAGCAATGAGCAAGAGAAGATGATCTAGCTTCTTCCAATAAGTCTTTCCCAGCGCAATTTCAACACACCAAGAACTGCTTCCTTAATAATGCCTTTAGACATTTTTGAGCTGCCTTCGATTCTATCTTTAAACAGAATAGGCACTTCTTTTAACCGAAATGACTTGCAATAGCTCTTGTATTTCATTTCAATTTGAAATGCATATCCGGTAAATTGTATGCCATCCAGGTCCAACGCTTCAAGGACTTGGCGACGATAACAGATAAAACCGGCGGTCGGATCTTTGATAGGCATCCAGGTGACTAACCGAACGTATAAAGAAGCTCCATAACTAAGAATCTGACGATCCAACGGCCAATTTTCCAATTGCCCTCCTTTGACATAGCGAGAACCCACAGCGAGATCGTATCCGTCTTCACAAGCCTCTCTCAACCTGACTAGATCGGCGGGATTATGAGAGAAATCAGCGTCCATTTCATAAATGAAATCATAGTCCCTTTGCAAGGCCCATTTGAATCCCGCAATATATGCTGTCCCAAGTCCTAGTTTTCCTTCTCGTTGAATAAGATGAAGGCGTTGTGGAAAGTCGGCTTGTAACTTCTTGACCAGGTCAGCCGTTCCATCCGGCGAACCATCATCCACGACCATCACCTGGTAGTCTTCACCCAAGCTGAGCACAGCTCCAGTGATCTGAAGTATGTTTTCCTTTTCATTATATGTCGGTATAACTACCAGCGAAGAGCTCAATAAAAACAAAATTTAAGCGGGTAAAGATAACTTTTAAGGGTATTTACGGTCTGAACAGCATTTCTTTTTTTCACGGAAGGAGCTCAAGACGACTATGCTCCTCTAGAAAATTGAAATTGATGGATAGTACCTCGGAGCAGATTCATGTAAGATTGAAACAATCTTCTCGACCACGTCTTCGGCATTGGGTTTGGTAAAGTAATCACCATCTGAGCCAAATGGTGTGCGATGCGCATTCGATGTTAATGTCTGTGGCGGCGAATCTAAATATTGAAAACCATCCTGTACTTCCATTACTTCACGCATCATATAGGCAGATGCGCCTCCCGGAATATCCTCATCAAGAAACAGGATACGGTTTGTTTTTTTCAACGAACTGAGAATGACAGATTCCAGATCAAAAGGAAGAAGGGTTTGGACGTCAATGAGTTCAACAGATATATCAAATGGTTCTAAAAGTTGCAAAGCGCGTTGAGCGACTCGAACACAAGAACCATAGGTCACCAGTGTAAGATCTTCGCCTTGAACTAAAATTTCAGGTAATCCAAGTGGAATACTAAAACTATTGATGTTATCGGGTAATTGTTCTTTTAGTCTGTACGCATTTAATGGTTCAATCACGATAGCGGGATCATCCGAATTCAATAGCGTATTATACATACCAGCAGCCTGAACCATGTTTCTTGGAACACAAATGTACATTCCACGTAGGGCATTTAAAATCAACCCTAAAGGTGAACCGGCATGCCAAATGCCTTCCAGCCGATGGCCACGTGTCCTAATGATGGCAGGAGCTCGCTGGATTCCATCGCTTCTATATCGCAACGTGGCAAGATCGTCTGTCAGAGGTTCAAGGCCGTAAATCAAATAATCCAGGTATTGAATTTCTGCAATTGGCCTCAAGCCTCGAATAGCTGCTCCGATAGCTTGTCCCATGATTGACCACTCTCGAATACCGGTATCAAAAACTCGTTCTTTGCCAAATTTTTCTTGCAATCCAGCAAAGCCCTGATTAACGTCTCCGATAAGTCCAACATCTTCTCCAAAAGCAAGAATAGATGGTAATTCGTTCAATTTACTCTCAAAAAACTTATTGAGGATATTAAATCCGGTGACTGTCGGTGAGGCATCAGAATACTGAGCTGGTTCTGTTGGCACATTGATGGCAGCCATCGGGCCTTCACTATATAACTGCGTATGATAGTCCTCATGTGCTCGTCGAAAATATCCTTCGAGCCAAGTTTTGAGATCTTCAGCCAGATCATGACCCGTCAACTTCAACATGTGGTATAATTGTCGGCCAAGGCTCACTGTTTCAGACAATGAAGCACTAACCTGTAATTGTAGTTCTTTGGAAATTGATGCGGTCACATCTGTCATTCCATCAAGTGCAGCACTTGTTTCTATGAAATGTTTCAACTCACTTGTTGCATCCTTAGCGCGCAATTGACATGCACTCCAAGCTCTGTCTTTTGCATCCCGCACAACGATTTTAGCCTCCTGACGTATTGAGGCAATTTTATTGGCATCTGCTATTCCCGATTCAACCATCCACTTTGCCATATGGTCGATACAGTCAATTTCCTTTTCCCAATTGAGTCGTTCCTCAGATTTGTAACGCTCGTGTGATCCTGATGTCGAGTGTCCTTGAGGTTGTGTACAGTCTTCGATATGAAATAATGCAGGTACATGATCTTCTCTAACCGTTTTTATTCCGCGTTCGTACATTTCTACTAACCCGGGATAGTCGTAGGCCTTGGCCAAGAAGATGAGCATTCCATTTTCATCGTCATCTTTTAGAAGGCCGCTTGTGGCCTTTGAAATACTTGATTTTGCCGTCTGTAGTTTTTTCGGAACTGATATACCATATCCATCATCCCATACAGAAACTGCCATTGGGACTTGTTCTACAACGGCAGCATTCAACACTTCCCAAAATATACCTTCTGATGTACTGGCGTCTCCGATTGTGATAAAACAGACTTCATTTCCTCCTTTGGACAACTTGTTGTCAAAGGCTTCTATTTCTCTGAACTTCTTTGAAGCGAAAGCCAATCCAAACCCTCGAGCCATTTGCCCTCCTGTGCTCGAAATGTCAGCTGAGATATTGTAGCTATTAGACAAATCGAGCCATTGTCCATCTTCAGAAAAAGTAGGTGTGGCAAAATGGCTATTCATTTGTCGACCACCGGAGTGCGGATCATTGTCAGGGTCTGCATATAATTGTGCAAAAAAATCTTCAACGGAAAGGAGCTCGAGTGCCATCATAAAGGTTTGATCTCTATAATACCCGGCACGCCAATCCCCTTTTTTGAACGCGCGTGCCATAGCAACCTGTGGTACTTCTTTGCCATCGCCTAATATCCCAAACTTGGCCTTTCCGGTTAAGACCTCTTTTCTACCCAGGAGACTAGCCTCACGACTAATGCAACATATCCAGAAATCCTGCAATACCTCATTAATAAATCCGTCTTCTTGTCGTTCTTCTTCAAGGAGGTATGTTTGGATAAGATCTGAAATCATGCAAGCAGTGTTGAATTATTGGATTTGAAAAGCACTACAAAGGTATGAAATCGGATCCATAGCTTTGAGAAGAACACGATTTCTTAAGCCATTAATATCATTTTCATCTCCCCCTTCTCTTAAGAGCAGACCTCCCGTAAATGGTAGCATATGGCAATTTCTCATTAACATCAAGTTAACAGATCCTTGAACTTTCATTACGAAGATTTTGTAAAAAGAATGTCTACATTTGTCTTGAATAAAAACACAAACAATGAAACATGTATTTGCACTAATCTCCTTATTCTTAATGACTGCGGCCGTAGGATTTGCACAAGTGGAAAAGGAAGTTGTTAAAACAGAGGAGGTTACAGAAACTCAGGTTTCTACTGAAAAACCGGTTATGAAATTAGAATCTACGATAGTAGATTACGGCGAAATTACTAAAGGATCAGATCCACTTCGTTCAGTATCTTTTAAGAACACAGGAAATGCACCACTGATCATTAAGCATGCAAAAGGTAGTTGTGGCTGTACTGTGCCTAAATGGCCAAAAGAACCAATTCTTCCAGGCGAAACTTCAGAAATTGAAATACGCTATGACACAAAACGTGTTGGCCCAATTCGTAAAAGTGTCCGAATTACGACCAATGAAGGTGATCAACCACGCATGTTACAAATTAAAGGATTGGTGACCGCAGAAAAGAAAGAAGAGACTCTGCCTACGAAAGAAGGTGGCCTGACTGACTAAAACGACTAGTGACAAAATACAGAAGAGCTCCGGAGATATCCGGGGCTTTTTTTGTTTCAACCAAGCCTCTCTGGGCCAAAGATGACTCTTTTCAAATGTCTATCTTTAGACCGAATCAATTCGACCCATGTTAGTAATCCTGAGCCCGGCAAAAAAGATGCGTTTCAATCATGATGTGAACAATATAGCAACGACAATACCAGCGTTTCATGACAAGGCCTTACCAATCATTCGAAAACTTTCGAAATTCAGCAAGCCCAAACTCATGAAGTTGATGTCAATCAGTTCAGATTTGGCCAACACGAATTTAGACCGATACCGAACGTTCTCCACTGATCCAAATCTCGGAACCTTGGCTCCGGCAATCCATGCCTTCAATGGGGACGTCTATCTAGGCTTGGACAGTCAATCTTTCACATCCTCTGATATTAATTATGCGAATGACCATCTACGTATATTATCAGGTCTTTATGGTTTGTTAAGACCTATAGACAACATACAACCGTACCGACTCGAGATGGGTTCACGATTGCCGGTTGGTCGAAAAATAAATCTGTATGCTTATTGGAAAGATGATATTGCAAAACAAATTAATTCTGATTTGTCCCAACTCAAAGAACAAACAATCATTAACCTTGCTTCTAAAGAATACTTTCAAGCTGTAGACCTTACGCAAATAAAAACACCAATTATAACCGTTCATTTTCGTGAATACAGGGATGGAGTACTTCGCTCTATACAATTCAACTTAAAACGAGCACGCGGTCTCCTGGCTCGCTTTATTATAAATAATAAATTAAAAACTACTGAAGGAATAAAAGGATTTGATACAGACGGATATACTTTTGAATCAGACATGTCTGATCATGATAATTGGTTTTTTGTAAGATAAAATAATTGGCATGTGGAAGTTTTTATTGTCATTCGTCGGCTTGGTTGCTTTACTCGTACTTGGCAATCGCCCTCTACCTGCCGGAACTTCTACCCTACCACCAATTGGTAAATTTCTATCTCCTTCCTCCGGATTTTGGCAAAATGGAAATATAAACTTGCCAAATAAAATATTTATTCCGTCATTAAAGTCGCATGCACGTGTGTTTCTTGATGACCGTGGTGTTCCACATATTTTCGCAGAAAATTACATTGATGCCTTGCGCATTCAGGGTTTTCTCCATGCACATGATCGATTATTTCAAATGGATATTTCATCCCGGTTTACTTCAGGGCGATTAGCAGAGATCTTTGGTAAGCGCATGGTGGAAATAGACAAATTAATGAGAAGAAGAGGACTGCCTTTTGCTGCCGAAAATGCACTTGCAGGATGGGAGGAGCATCCAAAATCTTTTGATCAAATGACTGCCTATACAAATGGTGTCAATGCCTATATTCAGCAGTTGAAATCCGTCAATTACCCTTTCGAGTATAAATTATTATCAGCTGAAGTCGAAGAGTGGACTCCATACAAAACCGCCTGTATGTTTAAAAGTATGGCGTTCGATCTCAGTTTTCGAAATGAGGATGACCTCGCTAGTAAAACTATAGACCTTCTTTGGATCAGAATTATATAATTTTCTATTTCCATTTCGATCAGAGCTCGAAGACCCTGTCATTCCTCCCGGATCGAAATGGAAAACGACAAATGATGTAGGTCTCGAAACAAATCAACATCCAACATTCCCGTCCAAAGTCAATTAAGAAGAAACAAGCCTTATTGCCGGACGAGGCTATAGGAAGCAACAATTGGGCAGTATCGGGATCAAAGACGAAAAGCGGCGCTCCCATTCTGTGTAATGACCCTCATCTTCGTTTGCTGTCTTCCGGCAATTTGGTATGAAGCGCAAATTCATACGCCGGATGTAAATGTGTACGGTGTATCCATACCTGGTGTACCCCGGCATTATCATCGGATTTTAACGAGAGACATTGCCTGGGGATTTACAAATGTTGGTCTTGACGTGCTGGATTGGTATAAAATCGATTGGGTCGACTCCACGAAACAGGCATACCGAATTGACAATAAAATAATAAAAACTGAAAATAGAATTGAAGAAATCAACATCAAAGGTCAGCCTGCAGTATACGACACCATTTTATATACATCGTGGGGACCATTAACGTATGAAGATGATCCAGATCATTATTTTACATGATTATGCATTGCGTTGGATACTGGTCACGATAAGCAGGATATTGACGAATTTTTCTACTTTCCCGGGATTAAATACTGCTAAAAAATCTCAACGATTTATATTGAAGCGTCAAGTAAGTTTCTCAGTCCGGCACAGAACATGATATTTGCCTCGGTCGATGGAGATATTGCCTTACGAGTTTGTGGCAATATTCCGATTAGAAAAAAGAATCAAGGAATATTCGTTCAAGATGGATCTACCCGTAAAAACGACTGGCAAGGATTCGTTTCTGCTGAAGAAAATCCGGTCTCAATAAATCCATCGCGCGGATTCGTTTCATCGGCCAATCAAATTTCCACGGACTCTTCCTTTCCGTATCCCTATTATGGATATTATGCGGATTATCGTGGAAGGTTGCTCAACAAGAAATTATCACAGATGCAACAAATAACCCCTGAGGATATGATGCGTCTTCAAAATAATGACGAGAGCCAGCTTGTAGAAGACGCGCTCAGCGCATTGATTACCGCTGTAAATTTCGACAATCTCATTACGCGTTCTGCACAAGAAAAATTTAATTTACTTCAGAAATGGGACGGACATTTTAATGCGAAAAATCTCGAACCAGTCTTATTTTCAAAATGGTTCACTAAATTTTATAATTTATGTTGGGATGAATTATTAGAGGCTGAATCCAAATTGCGTCGTCCCGAATATTGGCGATCTATTGAATTACTGGAAAAACATGTTGATCACATTATTTTTGATAACAAGGCTACTGATGTAATCGAAAATGGCTCAGATATTGTCGTTTTGGCGCTTGAACAAATCAGTTCTGAAGTAGATTCCATACTGCAAATTGACAAAACGTTCAATTGGGGTAAATACAATGACAACCGTATTCGTCACCTTTTGAATATTCCATCTTTATCCAGTAATGTAAATTTCGTTAACGGCTTCAAATATTCCTTGAATGCTGTGAACTCCACGCACGGCCCTTCCTGGCGTATGGTTGTGGAGATGACCGAGCCGATAAGAGCATGGGGAGTTTATCCAGGTGGTCAATCAGGGCATCCGGGACACCGAAACTATGACAACATGATCGATTCCTGGACTAAAGGAGATTATTACGAATTAGAATTATTGTCAGGCCCTGAATCCGTGCCCGAAAATTCAGGTCAATTCATAAACTGTGTCTCAGAATGAATAAAGTAATCAGCATAGCCGCAGTCATGATCGGGAGCTATCTCCTTGCATTTATATGTCCCTGGTGGTCCATCGCGATTGCACCATTCATCGCCGGGATAGCCTTCACATTCAAATCCGGGGTCCATGCGCTTTTAGGGTTTATTGGACTATTTTTACTTTGGGGCGTCCAGGCCTACATTGCAAGTACATATCAGGCGCAAGATCTGGCTATCAGGGTTGGAGAATTATTCAATGGGCTATCACCCATCCTCTTAGTCATTATTACAGCTCTGTTTTCCGGAATCATTGGAGCCCTCGCTCAACTTTCGGGCCACCTTTTAAAAAAGACTATTACCAAATGAAAATCTTAACCAACCTATTAATTATTGGATTAATATTCAATTTCACCTTCCTCTCTGCACAAGTATTAATATTTAGCGATCGTGAAGATGGCGCACGTTATTTAAGTCAGGACAAGATGGATCACTATTTTGAAAAAGTCAATCCGATAGAATTGGCTATCCAGTTAAACGATCAAGATATGGATTTGACCGATCGCGACGCGGCGGTTACACAATACATTGAATCCTATCAAGACGAAGTATTGTCGATTACAAATAAAGAAAAACAAATATTGGAGTCACTTATGCGGTGGCTTATTGAAGCTTGTAACGAATTCAATGAACAACTGCTGCCAGACACGATCCGAATGATTGTCGTAAAGGGAAATCACTACGGTGAATCGACGTTTTTTACTCGGGGTCATGCTATCGTCACCTCACGTGCATCGCTTGAACATATGCCTGCTCATGCTATTCGCCATGTGATGCTGCACGAGTTGTTTCACATAATTTCACGATACAACGCCAAGCTTCGTCTTGAACTGTATGGCCATGTGGGATTTCACAAAATCGATAACTCCCTTTTATTTAGAAAAGACTTCTATGAAAAAATCTTATATAACCCTGATGGTGTGGCGTTAGAATATGGAATAAATTTAATGATGAAAGATTCGTCTACAGTCAAATTCATTCCTGTCATTTCAACAAAAGCAAATCACTACGACGTATCAAAGCCTACATTTTTTGAATATATTAATTTTCAATTATATCCATTGGACCCCGTGGGAGATCAATATTTTGTGAGGAGCCCTGAAGCCTGTGAATCACTTGATATGACTCATCTAATGGGAGCTTTTTTTAATCGAATTACCATGAACACACAATATATTATTCATCCGGATGAAATTTTAGCGGATAATTTTATGTATTTATTCCGCTCAGAGAAGGAAAATAAAGAACTTGATCAGTCGCTGTTGAATAATATTAAAAATTCTATAATTTCTTATGAAAATTAGTCTATGAAACAAACTGAAATAGATCAAAATAAAAATGAGGACGCTATGCGATTGCTCCTCTCAAAAAACAGACAGCTTTCAGATGTCATACACCTGGGTGGTGGTAAGAAGAAGATCAGTCGACTCCATGAGAAAGGAAAAATGACAGCGCGAGAACGCGTGGCATATCTATTGGATGATGACATGCCCAACCAGGAAATTGGTGAGTTTGCCGGCCATGAGATGTATGAGGAATACGGTGGTTGTCCAGGAGGTGGGGTGGTTATCGTAATCGGTTATATCAACAAGAGACAATGTATCGTGGTGGCAAATGACGCGACTGTCAAAGCCGGGGCGTGGTTTCCAATCACCGGAAAAAAGAATCTACGCGCGCAGGAAATTGCTATGGAGAATCGTCTACCAATCATATACCTGGTTGATAGTGCAGGAGTCTTTCTACCTATGCAAGACGAGATTTTCCCGGACAAAGAACATTTTGGCCGAATATTCAGAAACAATGCACGCTTATCCTCAATGGGTATTATCCAGATAGCAGCCATCATGGGAAGTTGCGTGGCCGGTGGAGCCTATCTGCCCATTATGTCTGACGAAGCGCTCATAGTAGATAAAACAGGTTCAATTTTCTTAGCGGGTCCCTACCTCGTCAAAGCAGCAATTGGCGAAGAAGTCGACAAGGAAACATTAGGAGGAGCGGTCACCCAATCAGAAATTTCGGGCATTACAGATTATAAAATGCCCGATGATCCCACTTGCCTAGACACAATTCAGAATCTTTTCGATAAAGTAGGAGATTTTGAAACAGCTGGATTCAGCCGAAACGAATCCATTTCACCGGCAAGATCGGCCAAAGATTTATACCGGGTTTTTCCGGAATTCTCGACCAAGCCATATCGCTCACGTGAAATACTACAATGTATTGTGGATAAGGACTCACTGACGGAATACAAAAAAGGTTATGGTAAAACCATGATTTGTGCATACGCTCGAATTGATGGCTGGGCTGTTGGAATTGTCATGAATAACCGGGAAGTGGTAAAAACTAATAAGGGGGAAATGCAATTTGGTGGTGTTATTTATTCTGATTCGGCAGATAAGGCTGCAAGATTTATTATGATCTGCAATCAAAAAAAGATACCGCTCGTATTTTTTCATGACGTCACAGGATTTATGGTTGGAACTCGAAGTGAGCATGGAGGCATTATTAAAGATGGCGCCAAATTGGTCAATGCCGTATCAAATTCAACAGTTCCAAAGTTTACTATTGTCATTGGTAACTCATACGGAGCCGGAAATTATGCCATGTGTGGCAAAGCATATGACCCACGTTTAATCGTTGCCTGGCCAACAGCGAAAATAGCTGTCATGGGAGGGAGTCAAGCCGCCCAGGTATTGTTACAAATCCAAATGGCAGCTATGAAACGCGATGGGACAGAATTGAGTCCTGAAGAGGAACAAGCATTGCTAAACAATATTAAAAGTCAGTACGAAGAACAAACAACACCACTTTATGCCGCCGCAAGGCTCTGGGTTGATGCTATTATTGATCCGATCGAAACGCGTAAAGTGATCAGTATGGGCATAGAAATGGCAAATCAAGCTCCGGTTGAACGATTCAATCTGGGTGCCTTGCAGACATAATTTCCAATAGCTTATTTAGTCACGCTTAATACCACTACGATTCCATATTCTACTTCTTTGTTAAATTATTACCGCACAATTCTCATGAGCTTAATAATTACAATAGCCATTCACTTCGTCCAATATGAATAATTCCGGAGTCCTTGCTCCCTGCATATCTCACCCCTTGAATGGATAACACCCCAATCTTTTACATAACTAACAAAACCCCGGCAAAAAATCTATCATGTTGCTTTTCGGCCATCCATTAAGTTTTGCTTTCATTAGTTGTTCAATCGCAATATCTTGTCATTATGATCATGATTAGTCCCGGAAAACAGGTAAATTAATTCCAATTTCGTCACCTTTTAGATTAATTGAAGTTTAGTTTGAATATTACAAAAATTCTATGCTTAGTTGAACTTGGAGCCACCAGCTTCCCGGTGAATACATCAGAAAGTGCACACATTACAGTGGGCATGTCAATCGATCCAATCCTTCATGGAACATCAAGAATTGCTATATATCATTACTTTAGATTGATTGGTAAATGACACAAAGCATTGGACCATATCGCTTGACAGTCTCAATCATACTAATTATCTCTCTGAACATAGTTTTTGCTCAACCATCCATTTTTAATGTTTTTACAACTTCTGTTGAAAATGGATTATCTCATAATGACGTACGCAAAGTATTTCAAGATAAAAGAGGCTTTATTTGGCTAGGAACGTATGATGGGTTATGTCGGTATGATGGTAGTTCATTCAAAACTTATTTGTCAATTGCCAGTGATACATCATCTATTTCCCATAACACTGTAAATGACATTTGGGAAGATAGTTCTGGTAATTTATGGATAGCCACTCAAAACGGTCTCAATCGGTTTAACATAAAGACTGAGTCATTTCTTCGGATTTATATTTCGACCAGCACACCTCAGACTCTTCCATTTGAAATTTCTCAGATTTTGCCGGATTCCAAAGCAAATCTTTGGCTTGCCACATCCAATTTCGGACTTTGTTATTACGATAGAATCAAAAACAAGATCTTTCAATTTCTTCCTCGTCATAAATCAGATGAGATACAAGAACATCTTAAGAATTTCGGTGTTTCAGGTCTTTGTTTTGATACCTCCAACTCCAGTAAGATATGGCTAGCTTGTAGAGAAGGATTATTTTCATTTGATATAAAGAATCAAACTTTCCGTAATTATTTCTATCAAAATAAATTCCTGACCGATATTATTCAAACCGAAGCCAACCAACTCTGGATGAGCAGTTGGGAAGGTGGTTTGATCGGTTATGATGTAATTAATAATAAAAAAATCAACATTGGTAAAAATGACATTGTCAGCAATATCCTTAGGAAATCCGATCACGAGCTTTGGATAGCTGATATGATAAATGGAATAGGGATATTCGATCTTAAAACTTTAAAGGTTCGATACATCAAGCCGCAAGCACAAATTCCCTTGTCTGTCTCAATAAAAAGTTTGTCAAATATCTCTAAAACCGGCGAATTAATTTGGTTTACAGAAGGTGTTGCCACTCCTTTATTCAAGGGAGTTGAAACATTTGATCCTAGTTTAAACAACTTTCAATTATTTCCGGTCAATCCCATTGCAACGTTTAAAATGTTGGAAGTGTTTCCGGATGCTTTCGCCTTTAGCAAAACCACAGATAAATCATATATGTCAGCGTGGCTGGGAGATGGATTATATATTATGAACCAAGAAGATCAAGTTGAACAAATCATTCGATTTAAAAATAAAGATGTTTTAAATGTCAAGATCGATCAGTTTGAACATGTATGGGCTAGCTCTGGACAAACACTCCTAAAGTTAAATAAAGAAAATAATATATTACAAGAATATAATACGAGTATTTCGAAAAAACTCCTTTCGAACATTCTTGTTCTACATGACGATCCTGATGGATATCTATGGGTTGGCGATATAAACGGCAACCTGATACGGATTGACTCTCGGACCAATTCTTCCACTCATTTTAAATTACCCGCCGAGAAGAAGGTCAGTCAAAATATCAATCCTAGTATTTTGTGCATGTTGAATGATCAGCATGGTAACCTCTGGATTGGAACAGGAAACGGGCTCTATGTGATGGACAAACAAAAAGAGAGCTTTCGCCGATTTGTCCACCTACCTCATGATACGTCAACATTGGTACAGAATCAAATATCCAAAATGGCCATAGACAGTAAGGGTCAAATTTGGATTTGCAATCAGATGGATGGGCTTCAGGTATTCGATACAAAAACGGGACAAAAGGTTAATCATTTTACAAAGCAAAGCGGACTTCCATCTGACCGGATTTACAATCTCATCATAGATAAAAATGAAGATATTTGGATGATACATCCATTCGGAATATCACGCTATACTCCAGACACAAGGCAAATACTGACTTATGAATTGAAAGACGGCCTTCCTCTGGCGCGAACCGACATGGAAATAACACATCGTCCGGATGGTTACATTTATTTTAGTGCATACAATGCATTTTATCGATTTCATCCCGATAGTCTTTTCACACCTCAGCCGGCCCCACTTACATTTACATCGTTTAAAATTTTTGAAAAAGAAGTCACTTTTGATACTGTGGTTGATTTTCAAGAAATAATTCAACTTCATCATGATGAAAATTTCATCACAATAGGATTCAAAGCCTTAAATCAATACAAGGGTCACAATGTAAATTATACGTGGCAGCTCGAAGGAGTTGACGACGATTGGACTATTCCAACATCGAGTCGCACTACCGCGAGTTATTCGAACTTATCACCGGATACTTACACTTTTCGCGTGAAGGCTGTAATGGAGGGGTCACAAATAAATCCGGTTGAACGGATATTGAAAATTGTTATTACCCCTGCATGGTGGCAAACCATTTGGTTAAAGTCGTGCTCGCAATTATATTGGGAGGCGCACTATATCAATTTTATACTTGGCGCATATCTCAGATTCGAAGGAAAGAAAATTTTGAAAAAGAGTTGGCAGAATTTAAACTGCAGGCACTTCGTGTACAGATGAATCCTCACTTTATTTTCAATAGTCTCACTTCCATATACCAGCTGATTCAAAGCAAGCAAAATAAAGAAGCGGCCCTCTATCTCACTCAATTCTCTAAACTCATCAGGTTAGTCTTTAATATCTCTGATCAAAAATCGGTCGACCTTGAAACTGAATTGACGCTCGCCAAATTATTTATGAATATGGAAAAACTCCGATTTGAAGACAAATTTGTTTACGAAATTGATATT
This sequence comes from Saprospiraceae bacterium, assembly GCA_965249735.1. GTDB lineage: Bacteria > Bacteroidota > Bacteroidia > Chitinophagales > Saprospiraceae > JANQSS01. The sequence continues at coordinate 532,920 of CBDFMS010000026.1, forward strand.
CATCCGGACCTAGATCCCCGAATCTTACAAGTACCACCAATGATTTTACAACCGTATCTTGAGAATGCGGTATGGCATGGATTACTTCATTCTGATCAGCCAGGAAAACTGCATATTTCCGTATTTCCGGTGAAGAACGGATGGAAATGCACCATCGAAGACAATGGGATTGGAAGAGAAGCAGCAACATTGCTAAAATCAAAATCCCATCGGCGCCACGAGTCCAAAGGAATGGAAATTACGGAACAACGCCTTAGGATAAGTGCTCAATTAGGCAATAGTGCAATGACGGTACGTGTGATTGACAAAAAAAATAATGATAACAATGATAGCGGGACAATAATTGAACTTTATTTTCAAGATGAAAGATTATCAAAAACCTATTAAACTTTGAAAAATGATTAAAACCATACTTATTGACGACGAAAAAAAATGTCTACAAAGTTTAGAGCAAAGCCTTCAGGAATCATGTCCTCAAATACGAATACTTGAATTGTGTCAATCAGCGAAGGATGGCCTTAAGGCCATTAAAAGACATCAACCAGATCTTATTTTTTTAGACATTATGATGCCATGGATGAACGGATTTGAAATGCTTGAATTACTGGATGAAATCAATTTCGAGGTAATCTTTACGACCGCTTATGATGAATTTGCCCTTCAAGCTTTTCGGCTAAGTGCGGCTGATTTTTTGCTTAAACCTATTGCACTTGACGAACTAGAATCCGCTGTTAATAAAGTCATCGATAAACACCAACACGCGTTTTCAAAAGAACACTTTGATGTGTTAGTTGAAAATTTGAAACCACAAAATTTAATGCAGCGAATTGCTTTCCCAGTGGGAGATGGATTCAAATTTGTACCTGTTCAAGATATCGAATATTGCCTGGCAGATGGAAACTATACTATGATATTTCTCACAACCGGAGAAAAATTGTGTGTCGTGCGACGACTTAAGGTAATAGAAGGTCAATTAAAAGGACATAATTTTTGTCGGATTCACAACTCTCATATGATAAACCTCAATCATACCGTAAAATACTTTAGGGGTGACGGAGGATACGTAACAATGGCCAGTGGAATTGTTTTAAACGTCTCTCGCAACAGAAAAGATTCCCTTCTTAATATGATTCAAGCCTGAGTCCTTCTATTTCCACATACATAACGTCATTACTACATAGTTCCCATACACTTTGACGTGTGGTAATGATGCTACAATTCCGGTGATTACAAAATAGTTCTTTTTTTAAACTGGATTAGGATTTAATTTTGGATTAATTACACTTTAGAATTAAATAATCAGATTGGTATTTACGGTTAGGCAAATAAAGATTCCGGTATTTGTCAAAATTATTTCGAATAACTGCACAATATGTTAATCAATGTGGCAAGCTGGATTCACACTGCAAATAATAGGTTTCAAAATATACATTTAATGAAAAATCTACTTATCGCTTCAGTTTTATTTCTTATTACATCACAGATACTCCTGGCACAATCTGCTATACTCGATGTCACTTCATCTGATCAGGGAATTCTTATTCCAAGTATGACCAAAGATCAACGAAATTTGATTGCAGCCCCCGCAATTAATCTCATCATTTTTCAGATTGACAGTACCCCCGGGTTAAAGTATTTCGATGGATTAAATTGGAAAACGTTGAGTGCCGGATTTATAATTGAGGATAGCGATGAGGATACTCGAGTAAGTGTTGAAAAAAATTCTGATGACGATATTATTCGGTTTGATATTGAAGGGATCGAAGTAGCTCGACTTGACAGTTCGACTTTTCATCTGGAAGCACCAGGAAAGAGTCTTTTTATTGGAACAAATGCAGGTGCCGCTGATGAGGGATTTGACAAGAGTTACCCAACGTTGGGAAATAGAAACACATTCCTCGGATATGAAGCAGGGATGACTACTGATACAGGCTTTTTAAATACAGCAGTAGGTCATTTTGCATTGAAGCTGCACACTCTGGGTTCGCGAAATACGGCAATTGGTGCTACAGCTTTACTACTTGATGAAATAGGCGACGATAATACAGCGGTTGGATATGGCTCTTTACTATTAAATACCTCTGGCGATTCAAATACAGCAGTAGGTTCAATCGCATTAGCACACAATATCATAGGAAAATGTAACACAGCGGTTGGATACAGGTCCGGATATTGGAATACCAGTGGCAATTATAATACCACCTTAGGCTATCGTGCTTCATACAATAATTCTATTGGGCACAGTAATGTAGCAATTGGTACCGCTTCTCTTTATCACAACGACTCTTGTAGTAATATTGTAGCAGTTGGCGATTCTGCCCTTTTTAATAATGGAATAGGTACAACGGAAATCGATCAGGCTCTTTTCAACACAGCCGTGGGATCCAAGACAATGTATTTCAATACAATAGGCAATTCAAATACTGCACTTGGTTATGAGGCCGGTTATTCTAATGTTTCCGGTGATAGTAATACATACATAGGGCATCATGCCGGATACAACAATCAATCAGGAAAACAAAATGTTTTTATCGGTAACGAATCCGGCGCAGGAAATTTGGGTTCAGGAAACATTTTTATTGGATGGGCTGCCGGATCCCAGGAAAGCGGTTATAATCGCTTATACATTGCTAACAGTAACACAAGCAATCCTCTTATTTATGGGGAATTTCAAAATAATTTGATGAAAGTAAATGGTCATGTAAATATCACTGAATTTATTCAACTCGACCCTCGCTCCAGCGCCCCTACCACTCCTACTAAGGGAACTATATATTACGACATGGCTACTGACAAATTAAAAGTTTGGACCGGGACTATATGGGAAGATCTGAATTAATTATTTCAAAAAACAAAACAATTCATATCACAAATATTTTATTCATTTAAAATTTTAAAATAAAATTTATTATGAAAATATTTAATCAACACGTATATTATTCCTTATTGTTCCTGCAATTATTTTGTGTAGTTTGCTTTAATGCTAATAGCCAAGGTACCCCCGATCCCCTTTATTCCATAACTACCATCGAAAGTACTGATCACGCTGTATTAAAACTGCGAAGTGATAGCTATTTAGCAGACACAACGACTATTAAATTTACCAATATGGATGACTTTGGAACCGGGACCGAATTCTTGATTCAAAGTGCCGTGGAAAATGGATTGAAGATTAGCAGTAACTCGGATTTGAGTGCTAATACAGCTGACAGTATTTTACTCCTTCGACCGGACGGACAGGTCATCATTGGCGACTTAAAGGGACCTGGCATCCGGAATGTGGCTGTCAACAACCAAGGCAAGTTGGTCACAGACGGGATTGAATACTATTTTAACCCAACTCTTGGTAAAGTCGTTGATGCCAGTGCTTTCATGACTCCAGACATATACCTTGCTCCTATAAATCCAGGAACAGCTGTGCGAATTGTTACTGATGTAAATGTGGATTCAATAGATCTTCAATGGTTTCAACTTCCTATATCACTTCCATCAGGGCCGGTGCAATCTATCACAGTTTGCTATTCTGTCACTGATAACGCGAGTGATGGTCTTGCGGCAAGAATTCGTACTGTAAGACTCTGTCGTATGGATTATCCAAACTCGTGTACTGTTGATTTTGACGATCCTTCGAACCTAACCGGTTCACTTGATTGCTATGAAGCGATAAATAACAACTCAAACCCGATCACAACAGGATCTCCTATTGTATCGATGCAAGTGGTCTTAGGTTCTGACGATTCAATCGACATAGGGCAAATTTCAGTTAAAATGAAATAGGATTTCATGATCGATAAAAAGTTATCAAATTGATTCAGAATACGATTCGACGTTATAACTATATGAGGTAAATTCTATTTTTCGGTACATTGCGAGCTTCTATCAGATTCAAAACATTGATCTTTACCCCTTAGGTTGAATGAACAAAATATAGAAGATTGGAAAATTCAAATTTGCAAATAACCGTCACTTGTCTTCCCGGGCTTGAAGAAATTCTAGCCGAGGAAATCAACCGGCATGGTGGGCAGGAAATCGATATCAAGCGTCGTGCGGTGTTATGTACCGGTGATCTTAGGATATTGTACAAACTAAACCTGGAATGCCGATATGCACTTCGTGTCTTATTACATTTAGAGCACCATCATATTAAGAATGAAGAAGAATTGTATCAGGCAGTACACTCGATCCATTGGCAAAACCATTTCGAGGTAAACCAAACTTTCGCTATCCGCTCAGCATTTGGCCGCCATGATTTTAGAAATACACACTATTTTTCTTTAAAAGCCAAAGATGCCGTTGTTGATCGATTTAATTCCGAGATAGGAAGCCGCCCTTCAATTGACACAAAAACACCTGATATCGGCATTCATTTGTATTATGATTCCGGGCATCTTGATGTCTATCTTGATAGTAGTGGCTATTCACTTCATAAGCGAGGATATAAAAGATTTTTGGGCCAGGCATCCCTGAACGAGACATTAGCAGCTGCCATATTCCGCTGGGGTGAATGGAAGCCCGGTCAAGTCGTCGTCAATCCAATGTGTGGAATCGGAACAATCGGAATCGAAGCTACTTTCACTATGCATCAACTCTCTCCTCAACAAAACAGAGATAATTTTGGATTTCGTCATTGGCACAACTACGACGACGAGATTTATCAAGAACTTCGTAAACAGCAAGAAATAATAAACGACCTGGATGTCCTATGTTCTGATATAAATTCCAGGGCTGTAGATGAGTGTCGGCAAAATGTTGACAATGCTGGATTATCCGACCATATACATTGTGATACAGAAGATTTTTTTACAATGGATCCGATTGACAATGCGCTGATATTACTAAACCCACCTTATGATATTCGCCTACGGCAAGATGATGTCATCGCTTTTTATAAAAAAATTGGTGATACATTAAAATTCAAATGGAAAAATTCCAGATGTGTGGTAATTAGCGGAAATTTGGAAGCATTTAAATTCATCGGACTACGACCAAATAAAAAATACAAGGTTTTCAATGGACCGATACCTGCCGAAATTCGAATATATGATATTTATTAATCCAGGAAGTAATTAAATATTAAAGTATTAAATTCCAGGTTATTCATTATTTTCTCCCTTCTCGCCTAAAATTAGTTGCATCCATCGTTATCCACAAATAACTGTCCTCCAACTTCTACTTCAAAATCTGGACTCAGAATGACAGAATCTGTAGCGTGCATTTCCACAAAACCACCATTGACGATGAGTCCATCACTTTCGATCCATTCGCTGGCAAAATTAGGCTCTGAAGCAAGTGTATCCGTCAAGCTGTAGTTTGTAAGGCAAGGACCAGTATATGTCCCAAGAAATACATTAAGTAGTTCCGTTTCGCTTCTTTGCAAGTTGATCTGAAACGTATCGCTTGGATAAGATGCATGGCTGAAAACCACATCATATATTCCTGGTGTAAGTATTCCAGTCGCATAATTGCCAAAATTATCTGTTACGGAATAATTTAAGTCAGCAGACAGAATTTCGATGTCGACGCCTGTAATTGTATTGAGCGTATTGACATCACGAACACTTCCTCGCAAATAGCAGGCACGTTTATAAGTTGGATTCAATACGTATAATCCAGTTTGTCTGTCACTGGCCAGTAGTGTCCCCGAAGGTAAAAAGGGATAAGCTCCCCAACAACCATTAAATCCACCATGGCTGCCGGGCCAGGTATCATAATTTCCAACTTCAATCAAATTGTCCGGCTGAGCGGCATCAACGATTACGACACCATCTGTATAATATGAAACGACAAGGAAATCATTTAAGACGTGTACGTTATGTGGAATGACATTATTTCCTTCAGAGCCCAAAGGCCTGAATTTGTCAAGTCGTGAAATATTTCCAAGATCTGAGATATCATAAGATTCCACATAGGCATTACTCTTTTCATCTGTGGTAAAAATATAATCACCACTATCTGACAACCACGTATTATGTGTAAAAGCGCGCGTTGTAGACTGTGAAGCAACGGAGACAGGATTCGTTCGATCAGTAACGTCGTACACGCCAAATTGTCCCTGATAAATCTCAGATGTGTACATGAAAGAATCCCGGACATAGACATCATGAGAATAGTAGTCATCAGCCTCCCCAACGTGAATTGGTGTTCCGGGCGTAGTGAACAGATCTAATATAATAATGCCTCCAGGGCTAAAATTGTGTCCTGCCAGATAACCATAGCCATCTTCATCAATATAAATATTGTGTGATTCCTCCAGTTGATCTGTCACACCTCCTACCGTGAGTGTAGGAGACCAAAACGAGTGCGTAATCGTATCGGGAGCTGCTGACATGTCCACTATGAGCAATCCAGTTCCACTCCCATCAGTCACGACATATACATAATCACCGAAACTTTTTAAGTCACGCCATGTCGTACTTACGCCGATAATCGTATCACGGGCTATCGGTGAAGAGGGATCTTCAAGGCTATAGATACGCGTTGAATTTTGTGTTCCTACAAGCGCATATTCTAGACCATTGCCATCGACATAACCCCACACATCAGATGTATTCTGGCCCATTGTAACATTGGCAAGCTCAGTCACATTTACGTGCGTCTGTGCGAAAATAAATGTGTTGAGAAAAAAAAGTAGAAAGCAAAAGGAGAGGGTTTTAAAGTGAGTCATGGTCAGATGTTTAATAGATGTTGAGTAAAACTAAAACTTATTTTTCAAGCAGCTGCAATTAATATAGCAAACGTTAATTACGTTCAATTCCATATGACTATAGTACAGAAAGAAGGTCTGTTGTCCCTATCGAACGATTGATTGTATATCCTTCGCCATACTCGGCGCCGATTATTCGTCCGAGCTGTTGGGCCCGTCCCTTCAAAAATTCGAGAAATGCCATGCTCGATATCGGTGTTTCAGGTTCATCACTATCAGGATTATAAAATTGAGATTTAAAAGCCATTATAGCCTCTACCTTTTTCTCCATAAATGGCGATATATCAACGACGATATCCGGATGTTCGTAATAATCCTGAATGTAATGATATACGGCTTTGGGTCTCCATGCTTCCTGCATGTTGCCGTCTCGCTCTGTTTCAATTTTGATCAGTCCGGATAAAAAGCATGCTTCCCGGACAAAATCAGCGGCTTTTCCATGATCAGGATGTCGATCTCTTTCGGCGTTTGCCAGGACGATACCAGGACGATAAGCGCGAATCACCTCGACCATTTTGAGCAGGCTGCTTCGGTCTTTAATAAAAAACCCATCAGCCAATCCGAGATTTTCGCGGTGATCTATTCCAAAAATGCGCCGGGCAGCATCAGCTTCTTGTAGCCGCAGTTCAGCACTACCCCTTGACCCCAATTCACCTTTTGTCATATCACAGATCGCCACCTTATATCCGAGGGAGAGGTGTCGGAATAGCGTACCCGAACAACTCAACTCAATATCATCAGGATGGACACCGATAGCTAGAATATCAACTTTCATGAAGGTTTGTTTTTCTAAGATGCCAAAAGTAATGATTTGCTTTTAGCGAGAAACCGAAGTTTGGCATGGTCCTTGTATTTAACATATTATCGAGAATGTTTCTTAAATGTTGACAAGCTACCACTAAGGTCCCATCCCTGGTAGCTTGTCCTTTTTATTTGAATTACAAGTTTGTAAAATGAGAATCTGTGAAAGCAAACACATTTTGCGATGACATCAAAACAAGAGTCGGATCAATAGCCTCTTCTACCGGTCGAGCACCCGAAGTCCGGAATTCGGCAATACATACGCATCAGGATTTAATCCGCTGTGCGTACGGTTGTTTTTTCCTGGATCCAGCATCCTACACTAAAGACTGAACCTTTTGCAATGCTACGCTGAAAAATATCTTCTCTACTCGGCATGTACTTGCTGTATCGGTTAATCAATTGACGTGCCTCAGCTGCCACGTTCGGATCGATGGATTTGGCATAATTCCACTTATCCAGCGCTGGCCAGGTTACCACCTGGCTATCGAATCCCCTTCCGGGACCACAGAGCGGCCCACTGGACGCATACAGCTTCCCAATCAAGATATATGGTTCACCCCAATTTGAGCGCAGCGCAGCAGCTTTCCGTGCATATTGACGGGATTTTGGATAGTTTTTGAGATGAGCATAATAAATTTTGGAGATGATGAAATTATATTTTGATTTCTTTTCATCATCGTCTGTATTATTTATTGCCTCTTCAAACTTGGAAAGTGCACCTCTGTAATTTCCATCTCTTAAATATTCATAAGCCTTCGAAATAACTCCTCCTCCTGAAGTTGTTGTTTGTGTTTCGATACAATTATATTGGATTAATGCAGTAAAGATTTCGCGTAGTTTATCATCGGTTTTTTCACAACCACCAAATCGCAACTTCGAATAAATAGAAGTGGCTTCTTCACAATTTCCTTGATTTGCTTCATAAATTGAAATGTATTTATCGAGATAATACGTACAATCAAAGAAACCTTTGACTGCTTCCAGGCGATCTATGTAAGGAATCGCATATTCATTTACGGTCACCCAAGATTTTAGTTCCTCACCTTTTTTAAGATTGGTATTGACTATTTCCGGAATTAAAGCCGCGTAATGTTGAGCTTCTGCTGTATCAATTTCCCTTTTAATAAATCGATCTACCATCATTTTGGTAAATGGATTTAGAACAAATACATAAGTTTCCAATTGCTTAACATCTACGACTTCTTTGAACATTGTATATTTTGTCGCCTCCGATGCAAGGTCAGGATACTCATAGTATAAGTCAAAAGCTTTTCTGGCCTTTACATAATCCTTTTGTTCAGGATAGCACTCCCCTATTTCTTCATATAATCTGAGTATGTTATCGATGTATTCTTGACGCTTTTTGGGATCGGTTTCTGTTCGCAAAAACCGCTGGTAGTATTTTATGCCATCGCTGAAGACCGTCCACCTTTTACCATCTGCTGCAGGGGCACTCGCGTACACAACTTTCCACATTTCAAACGACTCTTCGTATTTTTTCAAATTAAGGAAGTCGCGATAGATGATATAAGTATCTTCCAACTCCTCTGAATTCTTGTTGTCCCGAAATTTAGGGCAAGTGCTTAATCCTTCTTCCGGTTCTTCTTCAATCACCGGTTCTTCATCTGTTTCCTGTGTTTCTTCAATCACCTTCGGTGTGCATTGATACAGGAAGAGGAGGCAGAGCGCTAGGGGTAGGAGTGCAGTTCTAATTGACATCATCTCTTTTTGATTTAGCGTGTAATAAAAAAGCTTCGCTCTATTCAGAACGAAGCCTCAAGATACTAGTCTCTTAAAAAATATTTTAATCTGTCCATAGGTGGATCAGAAATAATTTTGTCTTATCTAAAACTCAACCTGACGGTTTCTCCAATTCCACAGCCTACAGATGCCTTCTGGCCTGCTTTTTTTCCTTGCATAAAGGCGGTTTCTCCATCCGGTTTTGACCCCTGGTATTTGGCAATACGAGAACTTGCTTCGCTTGAGACACTTGGATCAGCAGATTTTGCCCTTGCATATTGTTCGATTGCGGCAAGTACGCCCAATCCACGCTCCCAGGCATCACTGCATTTGCGACTTTGAATGGCATATAGATCCCCTAATAACATATATGGCCTGCCCCAGTCGGCTCGTAGTTCTTTAACTTTTCTCAAACTGGCTTTCGCCGCACCTAAGGACTTCAACTTTCGTCCTTCGATACTAGCCTTACTAAATAAGTAGTTTGCTTTTTTAATTGGGTCGGCTTCTTCCTGAATGGCTTCTTCATACTTTGCGACGGCTCCTTTGAAGTCTCCGTTGTCATATAATTTTTTAGCCATGACATGAGGATTATTTCTTTCGTACTCAGCCTGGACAGAAGCATTATGTGTTGCAGCTAATTTCCCATATTCCTTTTCAATTTTTGCAACATCGGGATCTGTCGGTTCACAACCTCTTCTTTTCAATGTAACGACTACTTGCTTCATTACTTCAAAATTTGTTGGGTCTTCTTCGTAAATCGGTAACCATTTTTTCTTGAAATATTCACAATCGAATATTTCTTCTTCTATTTCTTTAAATTTTGACAATGCCCTTTTCTTAGAACTATCGAAATATTCTCCATAATCAGGATCATTTTCAATATTATAATTTCCTATACGTTCAATATCACCATAAAGCTTTCGCATATTTTCTGCAGTCTCTTTTCCTTTTTTGTATTGATAGACACCAATATGCGCAGCCGGTTCTAAAACGATATATTCTGCACCGACGTCATTTACTTCGATGGCTCTTTTCAAAACCTCATAGTTTTTACTATAGTTTGCATTCAATTCATAAAATAAATCATAACCCATTCTTCCAAGTACAAAACCTACTTTTTGACCATAACAATCGTCATCACAATCATTTAATGCGATCACTTTTTGTTCATAACATGCAACACATTCATCGTATAGTCTAATAATTTCTTTTTTGAATTTTTCCTTTTCGGCTTTATCCTCCGTCTCTTTTAGGAAATGTTTATAGATTTTAATTCCATCGGTTAGATGAAAATCTCGTTTACCATCGGCTGCCGGTGCAATATCATAAGCCATTTGCCAATGTTCAAAGGCCATGTCGAAATCTCCAGTTTTGAGTGCTTGCCTGTAGATACTATGTGATTCTTCCCCCTGTTCTTTTTGGGGACTGTCATTCCATGTGGTACAAACAAATTCTTCTGAAAGTTGGGCAGATGATGGCAGCGACCCAAAAATAAATAGTGCGAGGAAAAGTGAAAAAAGCAGCTTCATGATTAGTCGTATTTTCTTTTAATGAACCATTGGTTGTCCGATAATGTGTATCCTAAACCAAAACTAAAATAATTTTCTTTATAGCCATTCGGGACGCTCAGCTTGCCAAAACCGAAATTCAAAGTTAAATAAGAAACTTGTCTTTGCCCAACAAACGGTAACGTGGCTCCTAAATTGAATCCGTAATTCTCCAATTGCTCACCATTTAGGACCCTGGGGTCTTTGGCGTAATGCAATCCGAGAGAATACGTCACCCGTTCAAGGTAACTTGTTATACTATTGGCTTTGGGGGTGTAGGCGACTCCGCCTGATAATTTAAACGCATCTTTTACGGTTTCAGTTTCTGACCCCAGGCCGTCATCAAAGTTTGACCACTTTCCTGACTCATAATTCACACCTGCAATCAGACTATTTTTATACGTATATGTCACACCAAAATTGATCACTTGTGGAAGCTTGCCCTGGGCTTCTAAATCATGTATAGCGGACAACGTATCGGTATTGATTACGTTCAACAACCTGTTATTTTGCCGGACTATTGATTGATCAGTTTCAGAGCCGAGGGTCCAATTTGAGTGGTAGGTAATACCCAGTGTTAAATATTTGTTAGGGTCTCCTATGCTCCCATCAGCACGTTCAATTCGATCAAAAACCAGATCATACATTAAACCGGCATTCCATGCAAACCCTCGATAATTTGTTCGATCAGATTCTAATGTTTGGTAGCTATAAGCTCCTCCTGGCTCATCAATGGCAAATGTCGCCGTACGTTTGAACTTTGATGAACCAAAAAGGTGACCGACCATAAGTCCTACGGACCAATTTTTATATTGCCACCCATTACTCACAGAGGCAATATACGTTGATCCCTTTCCTTCATAAGTCCGTTGTATGCTATCGATCGAACCCGGTAAGATCAGTTGTTCAAAGTCAGTAAAATCAAAGCCAATAACAGAATAAGGGCGAAGTTCTATGTTCATCCCCCACTTAATTTTCGGATCCTTTCGATTGAAAATTGCATTAATTTGATTTTGCAATGGCAAGCCGATGGATAAATATTGGATGTTACCTGACCATATTTTGGATGAAGAAGATCCATCAGACACTTTTGTGCGTGTGATATTTTGACCACCTGAGAAAATAGTCGTTCGTAAATGCGCAAGAGAAGCTGGGTTGGTCGCATTTATATGGGTTGAAGAATGAAATGAAGCCTTTAGATCTCCGAACGTCTGCATATACTGATGGCCTTCATCGGTTATTTCTCCAAATCCAAGAATCGACACCGGCGAGGATATCTTAACCTGGGCCTCAACCGACAATGCAGAAGCGACCAAAATGAAACAAAGAAGTTTGTATTTAATTGACATTGAAGTTGAGTATTTCATTCAAGCCCATCAGGACTAAATCAGGGCGCACAAATATCTCGTTTTTAATGGAAGTAGCAAAGGCTGTGGCATCGCCTCCGCTTAATACAACGATTGGATTCAAAAATCGCTCCCCGGCCAATTCTATCCACCCAATAATTTCCGCAATACATCCGCCGAATCCTCCATTTTCTAACGCTGTCTGCGTGCTATCGCCGATCATTGAATAATGAGCCGGTCGGCTTACTAATGGCAAATTTGCGGTGCCGGTGTCCATAGCCATATATCGTAATTCCGGCCCCGGACTGATATTACCACCGAGGTAGTTTCCTTTCGAATCGACAAAGTCAATAGTCAAGCATGTTCCTGTATCAATGATTACCAAATCGCGTCCCGGCCATTCTTTCATTGCACCGGCAACAACCGCTATTCGGTCTCTTCCCAGTGTCTCTGGTGTTGAATAATGATTATCAAATGACGTGGGTGTATGGTGATCTAACCGGATATAGTTGCAACGCCGACGTATTGTTTCTTCTGAAAATGCGACTTCCGAAACAGCTGATAAGATGGCGTTCTCAATTGGATAAAGGTCAAATAAAGCTTCAATGGTGTTGTCTTCCAATTTTTTTGACTTGTCTTTTAGCCGTATCGTGTCATGTTCAAACAGCGCCCACTTCACCAGTGTATTTCCCCTATCAATAATCAGATTCATATTTGCGGCTAGTGTTTGAAGTGACGCATCCCAGTCATGACCATAGCCATGTCATGCTCATCACAATAATTTATACTATCCTGATCTTTTATCGAACCGCCTGGTTGAATCACGGCTTTTATACCTGCTTGATCGGCTATTTCAACACAATCGGGAAATGGAAAAAAGGCATCGGATGCCATAACTGATCCTGTTGTATCGAATCCATAATGTCTTGCCTTCAGGATGGCTTGCCTCAGTGCATCGACGCGACTTGTTTGTCCACAACCCATGCCAATCAGTTGACTATTTTTAATCAACGCAATTCCATTTGATTTAAGATGCTTGACGGATACCTCAGCAAAAAGCAAATCTTGAATTTCTTTTTCGGAAGGACCTCGTCGAGTCGCCTCGGTCAAATCAGCTTGTGTTGACCGTCTACTATCATAATTTTGAGCAATCTCTCCGTTGAGACATGATTTATGGACTTGACCATGCTCAGGGTACTTGTTCAATTTCAATAAGATGCGTTTTTTCTTCTTTGATAGGGTTTCAAGCGCATCCGGATGAAAATCTGGAGCTATAAGTACCTCATAGAACAGCTTATCAATTTCTTTGGCCGTGTCCAGATCGATTGCCTTATTACAAATCAGTATTCCTCCAAAAGCTGAAACCGGATCTCCTGCTAACGCGGCATGCCATGCCTCAAGGACTGACCCTCGTGTTGCCAAACCGCATGCATTTGTGTGTTTTATCACTGCAAACGTGGCATCGTGATTTTCAAATTCATGCATCAAGCGTACGGCCCCATCAATGTCAACTAGATTATTATATGAAAGTTCTTTTCCTTGAATTTTAGATATGATCTCATTCAGATCACCAAAGAAGGCAGCCTCCTGATGTGGATTCTCGCCATAACGCAATATGTTTTTTGATCCTGCAACCCAGGAGCAAATCGTTTCATCATAAGATGAACTGCGGCGAAAAGCTGCTGCAGCATAAGCCCTCCTGGTTTGTTCATCTATACCTTCTTCCTTCCGTATTAATTCAGTCACGTCTTCATACTGTTCGCGAGAAGAAACGACCAGTACGTCTTTATAATTTTTGGCGGCTGCTCTCAACAAAGCGATCCCTCCGATATCTATCTTCTCGATAAGGGTGTTTTCCTCATCCGTGTCTTGAAGGGTTTGCTCAAATGGATACAGATCAACGATTACCAGGTCTAGTTCAGGTATTTCGTACTCACCCAATTGTTCCAGGTGTGCAGGCTCGCGTCTGGCTAAGATTCCTCCAAAAATTTTTGGGTGCAGTGTCTTAACACGACCATCCAAAATAGAAGGATATCCAGTCAAATCCTCAACGGAAGAAACTTTGACTCCCAGGTTGTCAATATATGAATATGTGCCTCCTGTGGAATAGATCGTAGCACCAGTGGCTTGTAACTGGTTAACTACACGATCAAGACCGTCTTTATGATACACGGAAATGAGTGCAGATCTTATTTTTTTTTGCATGAAATTGAGATGGGTTAAAGAAGGGGCAAATGTAGGAAATTTGGGTGTATGAACGCTCACAATAACTACTTACCCAAAGAATTTATTGAATCTTTAACGGTTGACTTTTTTCAAAAAAAAGGCTTAATCCTCATCGAATAATTTCGGCATAGGCGGCGGATTGACATTCGATATCTTTTTTATTTTAAAATCAAGGATGTTCCCCATTTTAAAGCACTTGCGACAGCGGGGTTCATAAAGATCACCGGAACCAAGCAGTACCTGGCTTCCCTGGCCATGTTTGCGGTAAGAATAAGAAGCCAGATTTCCACAATGCACACAAATAGCGTGCACCTTGGTGATATACTCTGCGACAGCCATCAGGGCCGGCATAGGGCCAAACGGTACACCTTTGTAATCCATATCCAATCCTGCTACAATGACGCGAATTCCCTTCAAGGCTAGTTGTTGACATACTTCAGGGAGCTTATCATCAAAAAACTGAGCTTCATCTATTGCCACCACTTCGACATCAGAGGCAATATTCATTATGTGAACACTTTTCTGTACAGCATTCGACTTAATTGCTCTTTCATCATGAGAAACTACATTGGATTCATGATACCTGCTATCCGTCACAGGCTTGAATACCTCAATTTTGAGACTCGCGTATCTGGCTCGGTTGATACGTCTGAGCAATTCCTCTGTCTTACCAGAAAACATGGATCCACAGATAATTTCTATCCATCCACTTCGTTGTGCCTTAAATGCGGGCTCTAAAAACATGTCTTAACAACTGATTAACGATGCAAAAATATTCTTCTCATCAAATAATAAAATACATTTGACATACCTTTTTTAAAATTTATAATTTATCTGATCAATGCATGTCAATAAAAGCCTGAAGTTGCTAAAAAAAATAAACTCGATTTTTCACACGATCATGGAGAATTCAGAATCTGTGTCTGCACTGGAACAGGAACTCCTAAAAAGCTATGTCGTACAGTTCTATGACAGCCTCACTGAGGAAAAAGAAGAGCGCCTGTCAAAAGTTGATGAACCAGTTCCGGTTGGCGATCGTCCCAAGGTATCTGATGTGGAGGAGCAACAATCCATAGCTGAGGAGGCTCAAGATCAAGAGCGTCCAGCGATGCCTGCTGAACCTGTTGCGGAACCTCAAGCAGACCCAGTCGACAAAGTTCAAGACAATGACGACCCTGTGGATCTCTTATCTCCGATATTCACAGAAATCAAAAATAACAGGTCAATGAGTCACATTGGTGAACGACTGATCTCCGATTTAAAAAAATCAATGGGCCTCAATGACAAATTACTCTATGCAAACACACTCTTTGATGGAAATCAATCACAATTGCTTGAAACGCTGGAAAAATTAAATGAGGCTGCCGATCTGGATTCTGTGAGAAGTTACCTTAATTCACTGGCGCATTTATACGATTGGACAGAAACGAGCAAGTTGAAGTCTACCACCAATTTTCTTCATCTCGTCCTCCGAAAATTCTCAGTCATTTGAAACGGATAGCAATATTAACCTCCGGTGGTGATGCACCGGGTATGAATGCCGCCATTCGCTCCGTGGTGCGAACAGCAATTCATTTCAATGTCGAGGTATATGGAATTTATCGCGGCTATGATGGTTTGATGAAAGGAGACTTTAGATTATTGCAACGTCATGACGTATCGAACATCATTCAAACGGGTGGTACAATTTTATTTTCAGCGCGAAGTGAGGAATTCATGACAAAAGCAGGAAGACAGAAAGCCTTCGATCAGTTGAAAAAATTTAAAATTGATGGACTTGTGGCCATAGGTGGAGACGGAACCTTTACCGGTGCACAAGTTTTCTACAATGAGCATCAATTCCCAATTATCGGATTGCCGGGTACAATAGACAATGATCTATTTGGTACAGACTTTACGATTGGTTACGATACGGCTATCAATACGGCTATGGAAGCTATTGACAATATCAAAGACACAGCTAATGCCCACGATCGTTTATTTTTTATAGAAGTCATGGGGCGTGATGCCGGCTTTATTGCACTCAGAGCCGGAATTGCTACTGGTGCAGAAGCTGTACTGATACCCGAAAGCGAAACAAAAATCGAAGAACTGATCGATACCCTCAAAGAAACATCTGCCAAGAAGAAATCATCAAGTATTGTTGTCGTTGCCGAAGGTGATGACGCTGGAGGCGCATTTAAGATCGCAGAAAAAGTAAAAGAAAAATTCAATCACTACGATATTCGTGTAACTATACTTGGGCACACACAACGTGGTGGAAGACCCACTTGCATGGAACGTGTTCGTGCCGGCAAACTCGGATATGAAGCCGTAAAAGCTCTTCTTGCAGGTCATAAAAACGAAATGATCGGTATCGTCAATAGTAAAATTACTTACACACCATTTGAGAAGTCCATTAAACACCACCGACAAATCGATTCCACATTATTAGAACTAGTTGACATTTTAGGATGACAGAAATTACCACTAAAGAATTTAATCGCAGCATTCGATTTCCTTTCGTTTTTATCGGGATATTATGGATAATTCACATAGCTAAAGTTGTGCTTAGTCTTCCTTTGAATAAATTTGGTGTTCTTCCGCGTGAAACGTATGGCCTCAAGGGTATACTTGCTTCCCCATTAATTCACAGCGACTATGGACATCTAATCAGTAATTCGTTACCAAGTTTTGTATTGCTCACTATGATCTTCATTTTTTATCGGAAAGTGGCACTTAAAAGCTTTGCTTTAATTTATTTATTGACCGGTGTGGCTGTTTGGTTATTTGCGCATAAAGCATTCCATATTGGCGCCTCTGGTGTTGTCTATGGCTTGGTGAGTTTCGTCTTTTGGTCAGGTATATTCAGGAGAAATATGAAGTCCATTGTACTGGCGCTGGTAGTAACAATACTATATAGTGGTTACTTTGTGGGTATCGTCCCAAATCAACCCGGCATTTCCTGGGAGAGTCATTTATTCGGTGCGATAGTAGGGATATTTGTGGCTTATTTATTTCGTAAACAAATCGAAGCCGAACAAGAAATAGATGAATATTCTCAAGGTGAAGCTGAAGATGAAGAAACATATCTTTTCGAAAGGGATACGTTTTCATAATTTTCGATTGTTCTTCGGTTTGTAATTTTCAGGAATCCCGGCCTAATACTAATTGTATATTAAACCATGTTATTACATATGTGTCTAACTGAAAACCGAAAAACAGTCGCATATGCCTCCGACCAATCTCAGCCTCAATCCCTATTCCGGAGTATTTAGTTATGTCGAAGCCTCTCATCTTGTACGTAGAACAACCTTTGCATTTAGTCAAGAATTGCGCAACGAAGCGCTAGCATTAGGTCTGACTGCAAGTATTGACAAACTACTCGAAACTGAGAGCCTTCCGAACCCTCCATTAAATTACGGTGTATTTGATATATCAGTTCCAATTGGCCAAACTTGGGTCAATACTATATTCGTTCAAGCAGCAGCGCAATATCGCAGATTAAGTCTTGCCTCATGGACGGCCGAACAGATGTCAAAATCCAAATTGAATATTAGGGAAAAGATGGTCTTGTTTTGGCATAATCATTTTCCAATTGGGGGCATTCCCGATCCACATTTTCTATATCAATATTCGAATATGCTCCGCGAACAGGCACTTGGTAATTTCAAGGATTTAACCAAAGCGATTACCATCAATCCAGCCATGTTGCGATACCTTAACGGAAATAGTAATACTAAAAATTCGCCAAACGAAAATTACGCTCGGGAATTGCTCGAATTATTTACAATTGGGAAAGGACCCCTTGCAGGTCCAGGAGATTATACAAACTATACTGAGCATGACATTCAAGAGATAGCCCGAATCCTGACCGGTTGGAGAGATGTTGGATTTTTTGGGGTTGGTCTAGTTCAACCCGGAAATATTTTTATCACCGGACGACATGATATCAACTCAAAACAATTGAGTCATCGACTTGGTAATGCCGTCATCAACAATATGGGGAACAATGAATATAGCCACCTCATCGACGTACTTTTTCAACAAGATGAAATTGCCCGGAACATCTGCAGAAAAATCTATCGATGGTTTATTTTTTATGAAATAACAGCTGAGATAGAAACCAACATAATCGAACCTTTGGCTCAGACATTTATCAATAATAACTACAATATTAAACCAGTGCTGCGGCAACTCCTGAGTTCAGAGCATTTTTTTGATACAGATCATATTGGCTGTCAGATTAAAAATCCCTATAAATTTGTCATACCATTATTTACTGCCTTAAAAGCTGAAGAACCTACAATACTCGCTAATAAATATGCATTCAACAATGCCCTATTCAGGGCTGCCGTACTATTAGATATGACTTATTATGATGTGCCACAAGTAGCGGGTTGGAAAGCATACTACCAGGAACCCGTTTATAATCGCTACTGGATAAACAATGTAACACTAGGCATCAGAACCAACGCAGTCAATCTTGTCCTGGTTACCGGAATTCAAGCCGGAAGTGAACGTATTTTACCTGACTTATTAAATTTTATAGCAGAATTGCCAGACGCTACAGACCCAAACAAATTAATAGATGATACAGCAAAACTGCTATTCACGCACAGTCTCAATGCTGATCAAATAGATTTTTTCAAAGAGGCATTAATTCCAGGTCTTCCTGATTTTGAATGGACGATTGAATACAACAATCATTTAGCAAATCCGGATGATCAATTGCTCAGGTTATCCATTTTATTCAAAGTCACTACATTATTCAGTAAGATGCTTAATTCACCAGATTTCCACTTACAATAAATAATCAAATTTAAATCTGGATGATTTTATCGTTAATAAATAAAATATTTAGTTCATGAAACGCCGAAATTTTCTCAAATCCATATCAGCTTATTCTGCACCATTTATGATTGGAGGAATCCCAATAAATGTTGCCAAGCCTTTAGGACTATCTAATTTTATAAATGGTGACTCTGACAAAATTCTCGTGCTTATTCAATTAAATGGAGGAAATGATGGATTAAATACAATATTGCAACTTGACAATTACGATGCATTGGCAAATCACCGATCCAATATTCTGATCCCTCAAGGTGACGGCTTGCAAATAACGGATAAACATGCCTTCCACCCTACTATGACAGGCATCCGCAATCTGTATGACCAAGGCATGGTTAAAATCGTACAAAATGTAGGGTATCCGGATCAAAACCGGTCACATTTTCGATCCACTGATATTTGGAATACCGCCAGTGCTGCAGATGAATTTCTGGACTCAGGATGGTTAGGACGATACTTAGAGGGTGAATTTCCAGGCTATCCGGGAGACTACCCAAATGATGATTGTCCGGACCCATTTGCCATTTCTATTGGCAATTTTGTTTCCGAGACATGCCAGGGGTCAAGTACTAATTTTAGCATTGCTGTTGGCAATCTTGATCAAATAATAAATTTGGACGACCCCAACCAAACCAACCTTCCTGATAATTGCTACGGGCACGAAATGGAATTTCTTATCGAATCGATCCAAAAAACGAATGCCTATGCCAGTCGATTAATTGAAGTCGCGAATACCGGTGTAAATGTGAGTGATCAATACCTGGATGGTGATCGATTTGCCGCTCAACTGATGACCACAGCGAGAATGATAAGTGGAGGTTTAAAAACTAAAGTGTACATCGTTTCTATCGGGGGATTTGATACACATGCAGACCAGGTCGAGGCAAATGACCCGCTCAATGGGATTCATACAGAATTATGGAATTCAGTTTCCAGTGCTGCTAGTGCATTCTATGACGATATGAATCAACAAGGTCTTGGTGAGCAGATTTTATGTATGACGTTTAGTGAATTTGGTCGTCAGATTAAATCCAATGGAAGCCTTGGTACCGATCACGGAACCGCAGCTCCATTATTTATTTTCGGAAATTGTGTAGACGGCGGCATATTAGGAGATAATATTCCTATCCCAAATGTGCTCGAACCACAAGCCGGAGTTCCCATGCAATTCGATTTTAGAGATGTTTATGGGACTGTTTTAGAAAAATGGTTTTCCGTTGATGAATTGACAATTAAACAACAGCTACATGACGCCTATCAGAGCCTCAATATTTTTTCAGATGATTGCCTTGTCAGCGTGGAGGAAACAAAACCACTACTTGAAACACAATTGAACATATGGCCGATCCCTTCGAGAGATATCATCAATTTAAGTTTTGGGAGTCTGAATGTAAAAGTCTTTTCTATTGAAATATTCAACTCGCTTGGATCTAATTTGATGAAACTCAATGAATTTCCAGGTGATTTGTCAGTAAACATTTCATCCTTGTCACCTGGTCAATATTTTGTGCGTCTGCGGACTGACAGGGGATTTGTAGTCAAACCTATTATTAAGTCTTAGCGCAATTAATCGGGTAATGTTTACTAACAATAACTAAAGCATCCTCTCCGAAAATTTGCTTATCTTTTCGACTTACAACAAAGCTTAAATATTCTATGAATAAAACCGCGCTACTAATATTAGCCGCCGGAATGGGAAGTCGATATGGTGGACTCAAACAAATGGACGGAATTGGTCCAAACGGTGAAACTATAATCGATTATTCTGTTTATGATGCAATCCAAGCAGGTTTCACAAAAGTTGTATTTGTTATCCGTGAACATTTTGCAGAAGATTTCAAACAAAAGATTTCAAACAAATTCCGAGACTCGATAGAAGTTATTCACGTTTATCAAACGCTGGACACAGGAATTGAACACTTACCTTGTCCTGCAGATCGTGCCAAACCATGGGGCACAGGTCATGCTATGCTGTTCGCCAAAGATGTAATCCAGGAACCATTTGCGGTCATCAACGCTGACGACTATTACGGCCAAGATGCTTTCATACAATCTGCTTCTTTTTTATCAGGCTTAACAGACGGTAATTTGAGTGCCATGATAGGTTACGCCCTGTCCAATACATTATCTGATCACGGGCATGTAAATCGTGGTATCTGTCAATTGGACGGAGATCATTTTCTCCAGGCTGTCTTTGAGTGTGAAAAAATTTTTAAGAATGGGGAGCTCATTCAATATGGTAATGAGAAATCGGGATTTTCAGAGCTCTTTCCCACTTCTGTCGTGAGTATGAACTTTTGGCTTTTTCACCCGGACATATTTGAAATGCTGGAAATTCAGTTCGAAAAATGGTTAAAAGAAGGGCTTTTAGTACCCAAATCTGAATTTTATATTCCAATTGGTATTGATGCACTCATCAATGAAAAATTGCTGCAAGTTCTTGTTTTGACTTCTCAGGATTCCTGGCATGGCGTGACATACATCGAAGATAAGCCAGCAGTGGAAAAAGCCATGCTCGGCCTGCACAAGGAGGAATTGTATCCCGCTGAACTGAATTTCTAGATTGTCATTCCTGGGTTAAAAGACTAAACTACCAACTCATATCATCTTCTGAGTCAGCTTCCGGATTAGCTTCCTCTGTGCTGTTGTCAGCATCTGTATCTGAATCTTTGGTTGATGTATCGGGTGGTGTCGTTTGTTTGGTATATTGACCCGAATTCTGTTGATCGTCTTCGTATCGTTTTGCAAACTCATCATAGTCATAGTCCGGCATCAACTCCGTTTTGACATGATTTACCACCTCCGTAAAACCTTCTAGGAAGCGATTAAAATCTTCTTTGTACAAGAAAATTTTGTGCCTGTCATAGCCCTCTTCATTAAATTTTCGAGTACTTTCTGTCAGCGTGATGTAGTAATCATCGCCTTTTGTTTTGCGCACATCGAAAAAATATGTGCGTCTTCTGCCTGCCTTAACCTTTGCAGAGTAAAAGCTTTCGAATTTATTCGATTCCACCTCTTTCAACTTTAGTGTAAAATGTTAGTAATATACAAATGTAATTAATTTGAGAAGTTACCCTAAGTTTCCATTCACATTTCCTGATTTTCGAGATTTTGCTGTTCGAAGACTTCCGAGTAGATTCCACCATGGGCAAGCAATTCCTCATGCGATCCGGATTCGACAATTCTTCCTTCTTCCAACACCACGATCCGATCAAACAGCGGCAAGGCATTCAATCTATGTGTGATGAAAATTGTGGTCTTTCCCAGCATGATGTTTTCAAGACTTCCGATGATCTCATGTTCTGTTGCGGAATCAACAGCAGAGAGACAGTCATCCATAACGATCAGAGAAGGGTCCTGAATCAATGCCCGGGCCAGTGACAGTCTTTGTTTTTGTCCCCCGGACAAACTAACCCCGCGTTCCCCTATCTCCGTATTGTATTTATCAGGCAGCTGCTTAATATCCCGGTCAACCACTGCCAGGCGGGCAAATTTTTCTATCTCATTTTGAGTCAGCCTTGAATCTCCAAATCTAATATTCTCTGAGACCGAATCTGAAAAGAGAAAGACATCTTGTGGAACGTAGGCCATTTGCCTTCTTAAATCTTGCAATTTCCAATCCTTCACATCAATATCATCAATCAGGATTCTTCCTTTTGTTGGATCAAATAAGCGGAAAAGTAAATCGGCAATCGTAGTTTTTCCGGCTGCAGTTCGACCAACGACAGCCAATGAAGAGCCTGCAGGGACCTCAAAACTCACATCCTTGAGTGCCTGAATTCCACTATCCGGATAAACAAAAGAAACTTTTTCGAATACGATTTTCCCACTCAGCTCCTTGGAGATCGAATGTTCCGTCGAGGTGATTTCAGTCTCATATCCCAAAAATTCATTGATTCGCTCCTGGGAAGCTTCAGCTTGTTGTACGATGCTTGCTATCCATCCTATAGCTGTTACCGGCCACGTTAACATATTCACATAGATGACAAACTCAGCGATATTACCCGGACTGACTTCACCTTGAATTGCCAGATAGCCTCCTACGTAAATGGTTAATATCGTACTCATTCCCACCATAAGTATCATGAGTGGAAAGAAATAAGCATTCACCTTTGCCAGGTCAAGTGACTTTTGTTTAAAATGCTCACTCTCGTCCTCAAAATAGTTGCCTAATGATGATTCTTGCACATACGATTTAACAACCCGAATTCCCGAATACACCTCTTGCGCAATACTCGTGAGTTTGGATAGTTGTTGTTGGATGACAAAACTTTTGCGATTGATGATGGTACTCACATAATAAATGGAGATAGATAGAAATGGTAATGGAAGCAGGGTAAATATGGTCAAACGCGCATTCACCTGAAACATCGTATAAATGACTAAGATGAAAAGTGAGATAAGATTGATCGTATAGAGTAGACCCGGACCGAGATACATACGTACTTTCGAAACGTCCTCTGAAACCCTGGACATCAAATCACCTGTATTATTTCGACGCAAAAAACTTTGATCCAATGTCGTGTAATGCTTAAAAATTTCATCGCGCAAATCAAACTCGATTAATCGTGACATAACAATGATGGTCTGCCGCATGAAATACATGAAGATGCCCGTGATTACCGCAGCTGCAAAGACCAGGAGACCATAATACATGAGCGATCGCCCGATAGCGTTCTCCCAGGTGGAAGCGGCCGCTGAACCACGTATGAACGCGTGCAGACCAAGTGCCTCTACTACCAGGTCTATGGCCTCTCGCACTGCCTGGGGAATGAGTACTTTAAAGTAATTTGAAGCCGCAACGAATACGATACCCAACAGCAGATGCCATTTGTACTTTAAAAAATATTTGTTCAGGTGTCGTAAATTCTTCAATGGTTGCGATTTCCTGTAAAAAACACAAGGTAAACGAATTAGTTTGCCGATAGATCATATGATCTATAGTTCAAGTTCAATGGTATATGGATCAGTAAAAAAAGTCGGATACCCTGTTAGATATCAATAAGACTAACTATAATTCTTATTTTCGCATAAAATTTGAAATTCATGAAAAACCGCATTACTACGCTTGATGAATTTATCATACGTAAACAACAGGATTTTACATACGCAACCGGTGAACTTACAGGATTGCTCAGAGACATAGGTGTCGCAGCAAAAATCGTCAATAGAGAGGTGAATAAAGCAGGCTTAGTCAATATTCTTGGAACAGAGGAACAAAGCAATGCAACAGGAGATGAAGTCCAAAAGTTAGATATGTATGCTAACCAAAAACTGATTGAATGCCTTTGTAATAGCGGTGAATGTTGTGCTATCGCTTCTGAAGAAAATGATGATTATGTCAAAATTCCTTCTATCGAAAATAAACAGGCCAAATATGTAGTGGTATTTGATCCACTCGACGGAAGTTCGAACATTGATGTCAATGTTTCAGTTGGGACCATTTTTGGAATCTATCGAAGAATTAGTGATGAAAATGGAGACGCGGACATCAATGACTTTCTTCAAAAAGGTGTAGCCCTTGTTGCTGCAGGCTATGTACTTTATGGCACCTCGACAATCCTCGTTTACAGCACCGGAAAAGGTGTAAATGGTTTTACACTTGACCCATCAATTGGGGAGTTTTGCCTTTCACATCGTGATATCAAGATTCCCGATAGCGGTGGGTACTACTCAGTCAATCAGGGATATTACTTAAAATTTGACTTAGAGATGCGGCGATATATTGATTATTGTTCTGATAGCAATCTTCGTCTTCGCTATATCGGAACAATGGTTTCTGATATACATCGAATCCTCATTCAAGGTGGAATATTCCTTTATCCAAATACCCGAAAATTCCCTAAAGGAAAACTTCGTCTGCTTTATGAATGTAATCCATTGTCATTTGTAATGGAACAAGCAGGTGGTAAAGCGATCAATACTAAGCTAGAGCGGATCCTCGAACTCCAGCCAACAGAGTTGCATCAGCGTAACACAATTGTCATGGGCTCACCTAAAATGGTGGATGAAATGAAAGAATTTGTCATGCGTTACAGTTCTGAATCCGCGACAATAAAATAGACAGCAGCTATCAATTAAATCGTGCATTAGCTCTTATCTACTGGAGTTAAAACATAAGGAATTAATTTCCATGCATCTTCCTGTGATTTATTGGTCACCTTAATTAGGGTTTCGGCATCAGAAATCGATCCCTTTTTTTGTAGGAAATTTTTAATTCCTTTTACTTCCTCATAATTTAGATAAGGATGGCTTAATAATTCCTTAAAAGAAGTTTCATTTAAATTAATTTGATCGACCTCACCATTACATTTCAAAAGTGATTTGATCGATCCGAACGTTTCGTCTGACAATCCATATACATCCGCAATCTGATTGACCGAATGAAACCCGCCCAGTTTTTTTCGAAACTTGAGAATTCTCGTACTCAACACTTCACCAATTCCGGATAAACGCATAAAGTCTTCCTTCACTGCGCGATTAATATCCAATGGATCAGGAAGATCAATTTTATAATCCACTTTTTTCCGACCTCTATTCACTCTTCCCGCATTTTTAATGCGATGATTTTGATCCGTATTCATTTTTTCAATTTCTTCAACTCGTTTACTCTTTTGGATTATCGCAATCGAATCATCACTGATCTCTTTACAAGTATAGGCACTCAGATCCAAGTGTATTTGCCTGGACACCATATTTGAAACAAGTATTCGAATACTCAACATAACCAACACTGATAAAACTAGAAAGAACATAGCATTAAACTGGTAATATTTCATAGTTTGATTTTTACATATCCACGACGAGTATCCGAAAATCTAATTTGATTTTTTGCACACCAATCCTTGATGTATTTCAGTTTCCTCCAATTCATTCTGCCACAAAGAATAACATGATTCAGACTTCTCAATTCACTTAAAAAGTCAAAACTTTGAGGCTCTTCTTTTATCAATAACAACTCTGCGTCGCGCTGACAAGCTTTACTTGATGCATCGACAATTGAAACTGAGATATTCCCGATAAAATTTCTGAATCCGGCATTATTGAGATGATCACATTGTATATCCTGTCGAATCTTACCGGTTTTCAATTGAAGGCTCAGTTGCGGATTCGCAAACACCAAAAGTTCCGTCGACTCTCTTCCACACTCCAGCCACTGCACCACACCGAAAAAAACTAACAAGGCCACAAGAAAAGTTTTTATGACTTTAACATGCAGCTTGCTGACACGAAGTACAACACAACCTATTAACAGAAAATAGCCCAGATACAATTGCTCGGAACTAGGTTTCCAGAACACCGAAGCATAAGGAAAGGTCATAACAACCTTAATAAAATCATTTAAAAAGGTAAATAAATAATTAATAATATCTACCGTCAACATTGTCAAAATTGAAACGTCAGGCAACATCAAACTGACTCCCGATAACACAAAATTGACTTGAACAACAAACATAGCCACCAAACTACTCAACCAAAAATAGGGTGACATATTCCCAAAATAATACAGAGATAAGGGCAACAAAGTTAGTTGCGCCGACACAGATAGAACAATTGTGCTGTATGCCCATCGGAGAAGAATGTTTTTAGATTTAAACCAATTTGAAGCTATGGGGTAAAAAGTTATAATACCAATCAATGCCAGATATGAAAATTGAAATCCAATTTCAAAAATCACATGTGCATTAAAGCAGATCGCTAAAAATGCCGTGAAGGCCAAAATATTCCATTTATCAACTTGACGATATTGTATTCTTCCCAATTCATATAATGTGATCATTAATCCTGCTCTAATGGCACTTGGAGTGCTACCTGAAGCCAAAATAAAAAGCCAAACAGCAACCATTAAAACTATCGGCATGATGATTCTACAAGCAGGCCCACAACTCCTAAAGAACAACAAAGGCCAACAAAACAGATAAACCATACCTACGTGCATACCACTCACAGCGAACACATGACCAATGCCTGCAGACGAATACATCTGCCTGTCACTTGACTCCATATCATCCTTAAATCCCAATAAAATTCCTTTAACCACAGCTTTGGATTGACTACCCGAGAAAATAGAGTCTATTTTATCCAGCAAGACAGCATTTAATTTAAAGCCAATTCCCCTAATCCAATTGTCCTTCTCATACTCAAGTACGACATTATGGCAACGTGGGTAAGAAACAAATTGGATATTTTTATTCAATAAATACTTTCTGTAATCAAATCCACCCGGTACGCGTGCCCGGTCCGGTTCTACGATGACTGAGCTAAGACTAATAATTGATCCCGGGCCTGGTAGGATTTCACACGTATCTTTTAAATGAATTAATATTTGAGCCTGAACTTCAGCCACATTTAACACACCGGTAAGTAAATATTTATTTTTCTTTTTTTGTACATTTTGAATCAATACCGGTACAGCATTCATCAAATCCAATTTTTCACATTGAACCTCGGCATCAGTTGATGTAGAATAATGTATACTGCCGATGCATAGAAAAGTAAAAAACAAATAGTGCAATCGCCTTACTGGATGATTGTCCTTGACAAATAAACCAATACTGAATAAAATCAATAGACATTGAATCGAACGTGGAATAAACTGTGTGAGATCTCCGACACATACTCCGAGAAGCAAAGGAATCACAATAAAAAGAAACGGTCTTTTACTGAACAAGAGGTAAGTCATCGACTTAAAGTGTCTCCATGGTGTCTTTTCATACCCAATGGTAAACTATTTTAACATATAGATATTTACTTAATATGAATTTTTTCTGATCTTCGTGGTTAATATTACAGGATATGAGCTTTCGGAGCTGGTTATCAAATTTGTTTAAGAAAAAAGAAATTATAGCATCGCCTATGAAATATCTGATATGTGGTCTGGGAAATCCAGGTGCCGAATACGACATGACTCGTCACAATGTGGGCTTTGAAGTTGTGGACGAAATCGTCCGGCAAAAAGAAGGAAGTTATGAAGACGAACGTCATGGCATGGTGGCAACAGTCAAGCACAAAGGAAGAACACTGATCATACTTAGGCCCATGACATATATGAACCTATCTGGAAAAGCAGTTCGCTATTGGGCTCAAAAACTAAATATTCTACCACAAAATATGCTTGTCGTTTTGGACGATTTAAACTTGCCCTTTGGGACCATTCGACTCCGAAAAAAAGGAAAGGATGGTGGACACAATGGTTTGAAAGATATCGATTCCCATTTAGGAAATCCAAATTATGCAAGACTTCGAATCGGCATAGGTCGTGATATTGGAAGAGGACAACAAGTTGATTTTGTCCTGGGAAAATGGGATGAAGAAGAGCGCACCCTACTTCCGGAGATCATAGATCACGCTGTCAAATCAATATTCTCCCTATCAGTGGCGGGTATTGATCGGACCATGAACCAGGCAAATAAAAAAATCGGTGCCCTTGATGAAAAGTAAAACAACTCAGTACAATGAACGCCATAGATAGAACGTGGCATATGCCTGCCATGGTTGCCATTGTTCCCGCAAAGCAAGCAGCAACTCTTTAGAGGGTTTTACCGTCAAGTTCAACTGTTTCTTAACCGCCTGCTGTAAACCAGCGTCCTGAACCGGAAAGGAGGTCCCAACGAGAAAACATCGCATCATCACATAGTTAGCACTCCATTCTCCAATGCCAATTAGATTTATTAATTCCCGTTTTAAGTCTTCCGGCTGAAGTTGGTCCAGTTCATACTTGTCCAATTCTCCTGAGTATATTTTGTCTGCAGCATACTTAATATACCGGATCTTTTGCCTCGAAAATTTCATTTCCTTCAATTTCTCATCCGAAAGCTCAAGAATGACCTGCGGTTTAGGAAAACTATAATATCGCTTGCCCTCATATTCAATAAAATCTCCGGCATGTAAGACCAAATTTTGCTTAACCTGATAGGCGAACTGCAAATTTATTTGCTGCCCGATAATGGCCCAACTAATCGCCTCGAATAAATCAGTTATTCCAATGATACGGAGACCTTTGTATGACCTAATCAATGGTTTCAATAAGGTGTTTTTATTTAGCACCTCATATACTTCATCCAGATCGGTATGCAGATCAAACCAACGATTAATCTCATCGACTAAACTATTTTGGGTTGTTCTTTTAATATCCCCCTTCAGCACCTCCACAGTCAGGCTACCTTCTTTTTCCTGCGAGATACCAATTAGTACTTTCTGGTCAGCCAATGTAAGTACTTTATAAATCGAATTATCCTCAACCGTATGTAAACACTCAAGTTCAGATCGACCGAGATAAACGAGACATTCGTTAAAATCAAATAGTCGAGGTGTCTTAATAATAAATTTCATCTGAGAGTTAGAGCGATATGCGCTAAGGTACTAATGAAGTAAGGATGACGATGTTTAACTGATTCGAATACCTTGTATTCCATTCGTGCGCTTCGTTTTTTAAGAAAAATTTAGTAGCGGTGTTGATACAAGATTTGAATTGAACTTGTAGTAAATAATTATTCGCTTGTCAACATTGGAATTAATTCTGCACCGACGTATTACAACAAGATAAATTTAGCCATGTCCATTATCAAATTGATCTTCCTGGGCTAGTGACCGCAAGGAAATTTTCTAATTCAATTTTATTTCTTCACCATAGCTGTCGAAGAATTGATATTCAGTGAGAGACAGATCCATGTTTGCCGACACTTTTATCCGTTTACCGAATTTGAAATACCACTTCCAGACGGCCGAGGGTATTCCTTTTGTTAAGTAAGCGTGGACAAAAGGATGAACTTCCAAAGCTAGTTTCGACTTTGGTCTTGAAATAAGAATGTGCGCTAAATCTCTTTCAATGTCGTCCGTTAAAAGAACAGAAGGCGTCACTTTACCCGTTCCATTGCAATTGGGGCATAATTCAGCAGTCTTGATCGCAACAGCCGGACGGACGCGTTCTCGTGTGATTTGGAGTAATCCAAATTTTGACAATGGTAAAATGGAGTGTCTGGCTCTATCGCCATCCATCTCCTTTTTCATGGTTTGGAACAGGTACTGACGATGTTCTGCCTTTCGCATGTCGATAAAATCGATAATAATTAGACCGCCAATATCTCGTAATCGTAATTGACGCGCGACTTCCGTTGCTGCCTCAATATTGACTTTTAAGGCACTGTCTTCCTGGCTTGATTTGATCGCTTTGGGTCCGCTATTGACATCGATCACGTGCATGGCTTCCGTCGATTCTATGACCAGGTAGGCTCCGCTCGGCATGGTAAATGTCTTGCCAAATGAACCTTTGATTTGGCGTGTGATGCCCATTTTTTCAAAAATGGGCTGTTTGCTTTTGAATTCCTGTACAATCTTCACTTTGTCCGGTGCTATCCCGCGCAGATAATCCTTAACACTGTGCACCATATCATGATCATTGACCACTATCTTATTGAAGGAGTCGTCCAGTAACTCGCGCAAAATGCTATTGGTTTTATCCAATTCACTCAAAAGTTTTTTTGATGACTTTGCACCTCTCAATTGCTTATAGATGGTCTTCCATTTATTCAGAAGTGATTCCATTTCCTCATGCAAATCAGCAACGCCTTTACCTTCTGCTACAGTTCGAGCTATAATGCCGAAACCTTTCGGTCGGATACTTTCCATCAACAATCTAAGTCGCTTGACTTCTTCCTTGTTTCCGATTTTTTTAGAAATAGAAATCCCATCAGAAAAAGGGCAAAGCACCAGATATCTACCTGGAATTGTGATCTCACAACTTAACCGCGGACCTTTAGTCGAAATGGGTTCTTTGAGTATTTGAGCGACAATCGGAATCCCGCGTTTGAGGACCTGATCGATTTTACCGCTTTTGATGATATGAGGTTCTATCCGGAAATTTTCCAGCAGATGGGTATTCATCTTACCAGATATGGCTCCATCTGTAAATTTCAGTAAAGACTTGAGCGGAGGGCCTAAATCTGTGTAATGTAAAAAAGCCTCTTTTTGATGCCCAATGTCCACGAATGCCGCATTTAATCCCGGTCTTAATTTGCGAACATAGCCCAAGAAAATATCCCCTACAGAGAATTTTTTGTTGGTTTTCTCCCGATGTATTTCGACCAGACGCTTATCTTCCAATAATGCGATCTCAATACCTGTCGGGGAAGAATTGATTATCATGTCCTTATCCACGACTATGTTGTTTTTAATAAACCTTATATCCTCGAAGGCTCAATCAAACTAGATTCAGCAGTTGGGATACAGTTATGAAACATTCCGTGGAAGGAAAATCAATAAAATGGTGCTTTCATAGTGTTCAGGCTACATACATCCGTGCCCAAACTTTGGGGGTTCGAAAACCGTAGTATGCCGGATGCGACAACATCCGGCACCCACTAGTTATTTGTTCTTTTTCTTGTGTCTGTTCTTACGCAATCGCTTTTTACGCTTGTGCGTGGCGATCTTATGTCTTTTTCTCTTTCTTCCACACGGCATATTACATACAGTTTAAAATGAATTAATTTTTACAAATATTACTATAATAGTTCGTCGAATCAGTGGCTCCTAAGGCTTTAAAAGTCTCAGCCAATAGGCAGCTCACTTTCCCACGATCATTTTCCAATTGCCAAGCTGTTCGCAAGCGTTCCAATGCTTTATCGTATTGACCAGTCTTATTTGCCAGTCGACCAAGATGACGGTAAACGGGCGCGTACTTCGGAAATGTTGTTTTCACTTGCAACAACATTTGTATACCGGCCATCGGATTAGACTGATCGGGCAGATTTACATAAGTCAAAGCCCTATTCAAATCAACTTCCGGATTTTCCGGACGCAGGAGCTTTGCCTGGTCAAAAGCAGCGCGTGATTTCTCCGCACAAAATAACTTGGTCCGGTCTTCCAGATCGGACAAGATTCCTTGTGCATACGTGGTACCGGCTATGGCCCATGAATCAGCCGAGTCGTCAATCTCCGCTATTTTCTCAGCATAATGCCCGGCGATGTCATAATGACCCCATCGATACCAAAGTCCTGACATCTGTTTCAACAAATTCAGTTTCGACTCATCGTTCTTTTCCTGATCAATCAACACCTTTAGTTCGTCGATCTGACTCCGCTGGTTCGAGCTCAATCGATGATATGCTTCTCGCATAACAAGCTGCGAACTTTTAACTTGTTTTACCAATGCTCTTGACTTTTCAAGAGACTTTTGATTGTTCGATTTCACATCTGTTCCAAAATACATAAGTGCCGCTAATACTATAAAGCCAGTATATAACAGCCAGACGTTTTTCTTCATCTACGATTATGATGCTTTAGTCTCTATCTTACTAGAATCCACACTCGTTTTGACGTGATCAACAAAAACCTTAGCAGGTTTGAAAGCCGGAATATAATGTTCCGGAATCTCGATTGCTATGTTCTTCTTTATGTGGCGACCAATTTTCTTGGCACGCTTTTTCACGATAAAAGATCCAAATCCTCTGATATACACATTTTCACCATCAGCCAGAGTCTCTTTCACTTCTTTGAAAAAGGACTCAAGGGAAACCAACACATCAACTTTTGGTACTCCTGTCTTTTCTGAGATGACTGAAACTAGATCCGCTTTTCTCATCCTTACTTATTGATAATTAATAATTTATGAACTTTTAATAGCCTTTTCAAAAGGTGTGGCAAATTTCGTAAAATTTTGATATCCACAAAAAATAATACCCTCTTTTTGAGATATTTATGCAATTTTTATCAAATCACAGGTCTTATTTTCAGTTTCCATCAATTTCACTTCGCTTGAGCCGACACCTCATGATGTCCCCGTAGCAAGACTTATAAGGTATTCACCCAACAAATGTCGTTCATTTTTAAGTCTTTTTGTCTACCAATTAAACAAAAGGAAATTTCTGTGTTTAGTTGTCGCAATCAACCTCAAAATTGAATTCAGGGACATATTTCGGTTCAAGATCGGGTTTTACCTGACTCAAAAATAACATGCAATGACTATTTTTGCCCGAAATGAAACCATATGGTATTATCGATGACTGGCTATGGGGCTGCTACTTCATTTTTTGGTAGCAAGGAGATTCGTCTGGAGATTAAAGCAATCAACAGCAAAATGGGAGATATGCGCTTCAGAATACCGTATCGGTACGGCGCATTAGAAGTTAAATTGCGACGGATTATTTTGGATTCTGCCCATCGGGGGAAGTTCGAAGTGAACATTACAACACTCAGTGATGCAAATGACGATGAGTATGAAATAAACCTTCCTTTGTTCCGCAACTATTATATGAGTCTCAGAGAAACATTGAAAGATCTCAACGCTTCAGAAGATGATCTGGCATCAGCCATTTTAAAGATCAATAATGTTGTTAAACGCAATGACAACGTAATTTCAGAAGAAGAAGAACAGGTTGTACTTGAATGTTTACATAAAGCACTCAAAACATTGGAAGATTTCCGTAGATCTGAAGGCAAAACGCTGGAAGATGATTTCAATTTGCGATCTCAAAACATACTGGACAATATTTCGCATTTCGAACCTCTTGAAGCCAAGCGATCGGAACATATGAGAGCCCGGCTCATTAAATCCTTTCAAGGTATAGGCAAAGAAATTGAGTTGGATAAAAATCGCTTTGAACAGGAGCTGGTGTATTACTTTGAAAAACTCGATATCACAGAAGAGAAAGTGCGACTCAAACAACATTGTGAGTACTTTTTAAAGACACTGGCCAGTCCTGATCCGGTCAAGGGCAAATCTTTGGCATTTATCAGCCAGGAAATGGGACGAGAGATCAATACACTGGGGTCAAAAGCCAATGATCATCAAATTCAACATGTTGTTGTGCGAATGAAAGAAGAACTTGAAAAAATAAAAGAGCAATTGGCCAATGTCGTTTGATACGTTCGTTCACCACGGTAAAATGATCATCATTACAGCACCTTCAGGTGCGGGTAAGACAACCATCATGCGTCATTTATTAAAGCGGTTTGATTTTCTCGATTTCTCCGTCTCGGCAACGACGCGTCCAATACGCGCACATGAAACAGAAGGCAAAGACTATTTCTTTAAAACCATGCAAGAATTCCGGCAATTAATAGAAACGGACGAACTCATTGAGTGGGAGGAAGTGTATGAAAACAAGTTTTATGGGACATTGAAGTCCGAAGTTGACCGTATCTGGAATGATAATAAACACATCATTTTTGACATTGACGTCAAAGGAGCTGTCAACCTTCAATCCAAATTTCCCAATCGCAGCTTGAGTGTTTTTATCAAACCTCCCTCTGTTGATGTTTTATTACAACGGCTTCAAAATCGTAAGACAGAAACGCCGGCAAGTCTTGCGCGAAGAATAAATAAAGCCAAAGTGGAGTTGACATATGAACAACTGTTTGATAAAGTACTGATTAATGATGATCTGGCAGTTGCGTTAAAGGATGCTGAAAAAATAATTCAATCGTATATCTTTGGTGAAGAGGAATAAAAACATGGGTACGGCAATCACAAATGGAATAAAAATTTCTGTATATCCGCATTACTTGCATGAAGAAAGCAATCCGGCCAAAGGAAAACATCTTTTTTCTTATCGGATCGAAATTGAAAATGTGAGTGATCAGGTTGTCCAACTAATTTCCCGCCACTGGTATATTCTCGATTCATTCTGTCATTCGCGCGAAGTCGAAGGTGAAGGTGTCATAGGTCAGCAACCCATTTTAAATCCCGGTCAACTTCATCGATATACTTCCTGGTGTCCATTAGAATCGGACATTGGTTTGATGTTCGGATTTTATAAAATGCGAATTGTTGAAACAGGTGAGTCGTTTGAAGTACGTATTCCGGAATTCACACTGTGTTCTGATGCCAAGCTAAATTGAAAATACATTTCTCATTATTGTTCAATACCAAACTTAAGTTAAAGTAAATGAAGCCTTCAAGACGTCAATTCTTCAAAAACATCTCATTCGCAGGATTGTCGCTGACTGCACTTCCTCTACATGCATCCGTAGCTTCAAAAAAAGGGCCTACTCCACCCGATGGGTGTAATCCAACCACAATTGACTTTTATGGACAGGGACCTTTTTACACACCCGATGCCCCTGCACTTGTTGATGGCAAATTGGCCACGAGTGATGAAATTGGTGAACCCATGATTATATCAGGCCGGGTTATGACGCCGGATTGCACTGAATTCATACCCGATGTTATTGTCGATGTTTGGCATGCCGACGATGCAGGCCAATATGACAATCAAGGATATAATCTAAGGGGTAAAACGGTTTCAAATAGTCAGGGCTTTTATTTTTTTGAAACCATCAAACCAGGAAAATACCTCAATGGAGCCACCTTCAGACCCGGTCATATCCATTTTAAAATTACCCCTCCGGGATATCCGACCTTAACGACCCAATTGTATTTCGAAGGAGATGAATCCATTCCGGGCGATGCAGCCGCGTCTATCACATCAGGAACATATGATGCACGCCATCGCATTATCACGTTAACACTTAATGGTCAAAACGTCCTCGAAGGTACCTGGGACATCATGTTGGACGGTGATGGCATGTCTAGTGCCCGAGATTTGCATCTCGATCGGGGTATGATTTATAAAGCCAGTCCAAATCCTTTTGAAGATCATCTTTCCATACGCTATGGCGTGTTTCAGAAATCCAAAGTCAGTTTAAAAATCTACGACATGCAAGGTCGATTTGTAGCGGAGCTCGATGAGCAAGAACTAGCACCGGAGAAGTATTCAGCCCAATGGCACCCAACACCTGAAACCGCAAATGGCCACTATTTCGTCATCATGCAAGTCAATGATATTCAGGTCCACTATCAGAAGGTTGTTCTCAATCGTTAATTATATGGGCAAATACGGCTATTAGAAAAACAAAAAAAGCGACTTAATTGTCGCTTTTTTTTTGTGGAACTGCCGGGCCTATATCTGTGACAGTAAGACAGCTAAGAAATACCACTATACCAAGCGTTGTCGTGGACTGGGCGCTTGCAAAGCAAAAATCATCGCGGGTGACACCGTTTGAAGCAAAAACAGCCTCTAGGCAGACGATTTATGGTCAGGAAGATCAGACGGGCTGACGCTGGTGCCTGTTAAAGTGAGGTCAAGCAGGAACAAGATGCGACCGTTGGAATGATTGATCATTTCACTCGCCGTTATCCTGTTTTATACGCGGTTGGAGGAGTTTATTTTGATTTGACGGTGAATGAATGATCTATGACTTAGTAAAGCTCCTTAGAAGATTGTATCAACTTAATGGGTGACGACAAGCTATAGCCTAATTCAAAGTCGAGCGAGTAAGCCGGTTATCTATTCACAACCAGGATTTTTTCTACATAATAGTCTGACCTAGTCCTTATCTCCATCAAGTACACATTGGGCTCCCAGAGAGGACAAATTGAGAGTTCGAACAAACGGAAGGGTATCATATTCAACGCATTTCACGAGTTTACCATCGAATGAACGTATGAGAATTCTGGTAACATGATCATCGCATTCAACCCATACAGAACCATACGCAGGATTTGGATATATCGCAACGTGGCTTTTTTCGCCAGTGAAAGAACTTTCACCTGACTGTGCTACTATTATTGTATTGTAGGGATCCGTGATTATCGGAAAGTTAAAGTCAAAATATATTTCACCTAAGTTGCTGATCGTATCATTAGGGAAAAGACTTGGCTGGGGTCTTAATTTGAATGCAACATAGCCAGTATTTTTCGCCTTCTACGTATGGCAGATCAATGTTCTCAAAAACAAATTCTACTACATTATTATCGCGTATTCGTGTGAAAAATTGATGGCTTCCTGAAAGTGGCCTTAACGTTGAAATATCAAAACGACGTTCGTCCAAAACATCTTTTATGACAACGTTGTTTGCGTTCGCATTCCCGGTATTTTCAAATCGAATCATGTAATGTAAATACTCTCCAACGTTGTCCACGTGCATTTGACGACCTTCCAAGCAAATTTTATCGTTTGGATCAAACGAATTGACCGTAATATGGTTAAATGAGAATTCATTATTCGATGGATCATCATCCCCTATCAATGGGAAAATTGTGGACAAAAATTTCATCGTATCGCCACCATTTAGTGGCGGAATGTCCATTGGGGAATTCAAGAGAAAAGAAAGCAATATCTCCCGTGATTCAAATGGTAACAGATTTTCATACTCCCAATTTATTGTTCCATCCGAGATACTTGTCGCAGAAGGGTTCGATGCAAGAAATGTCATGACATTGTTGTCAAACTGCAGTTTTATATCACCAGACAAAGTTTTCGTCGCAAGGTTCCTGAATACGACTTTGTAGTCCACTTCAAAACCTGGCCGAGGACCATCAAGTGGTAAAATAGATATTTCTAAATCATTATAAATAGTTGACGGGGTATAGCAAAAATCAACTTCCGCAATTCCGGTATCCCGTGGAAAAACTAAAACAACAGATTCTGGAACAACATATACAAATGAATAATCATTATTGACCTTGAACTCATAGTCACCAGCTTGAATGGGGATATCGAATCGACCATTTTCATCCGTATAAATACAAAACGTGTCATCCGCTGCGGTCACTGTAAGCTTTGCAAAAGACACATCGAATGTATCCAATCCACAAAAGCTTACAACTCCATTTACTTCAAAATATTCACCACCTGGAACGTGCGTACAGTATGAGTTATACACAATATCTTCATATTGGTGATTTGCAAGCTCCATTTCTAAAAAGTATTTTTCTGCCTCGTCTTCATCAACACATATAAATTCTAAATTGGGATTATTCTCCAAATAGACCCGCGTAAAAGCTCCGTTCTTTAAATTCAACGTTTGCAAATCATTGGACCGACAGTATAAGAACAATGTCGTCGAAATAGGTGAGACATCCAATGACGAAAATTGATTGCTGTCACAATAAATCCCAATTTGGACAGAAGATATACCAGCGAACGAAATCGTGTCAAGTAAATTATTACTAATATCTATCAGTCGCCAATCAATACCTATAGGAAATACCAAGCTGGATAATTGGTTATGGTGACATTTGAAATAGTCTAATTGACCCAGATGAGCTATCTCAAGCACTTGAAGTTGGTTGCTACTGCATTGGAATTCTTGCACAAACAGTTGATCACTTACATCCAATTGTGTCAATTTATTGGTGGACACATTAAGAACTGATAAAGCTGAATACCCAGACAAGTCAATTTCGTTAATTTCATTGCTTGAGATATCCAGCAGGTAGAGGGAATCAGGCTTGGGCAATACCAACCCTGTTATGGAATTATTTGAGCAGATCAATTCTTTCAAGGCATGCGATCCAACTTCAAGGGTAGTTAGCTCATTATTATTGCAATGGAGTTTTTCAAGCTGGTCTGAGGCATCCAAGTTTAATGAATTCAATTTATTGAAACGACAATCCAGAAAAACTAAACTTGCACAATCTCCGAAATTCAAGTCGGTAAACATATTTCTTTGGAGTTCTACATATAGTAAATCTGCCATACCGGATAAATTGAGTTTAGTAAGCCGATTCATCTTCACATATAGAGACAAAAGTTTTGTTGAACCAGCAATATCAAGGTGTTTCATGCTGTTTTCTTCACAAAACAATCCCTTCAATTTAGGCATGTTGCCAGCTAACAGGGTATCAATTGAATTGAGTGTGCAATTCAATGAGTACATCTTTTTAAATGGCGTAACATCCAAATTTGTTAATGCATTGCCCTCAATATCCAGGCGACCCAGATTAGAAAGCCCTTGCAGATTTATCCAAGTTATGTCGTTAAATTCTATTTGCACGCGAGAAAGCGAGTCCAGGCCACTTAGATCCACTGAATCTAACATGTTACTTGAGGCATCCAAATATTGCAACATCGATAATGATCTTATTCCAGTTAAGTCATAGATGTTGTGATTTGACACATCCAGGAAGTCTACATAGGCCACCTCATCCGCTTGGATAAGACCATCTTGGTTGTGGTCATACCCAAACTCAATTAATGCATTTAAAAAGTTCGTATCCGGAATATGGACCACTTGTGAATTCAAGCTATAGGTCAAAAAAGCCATAACAAACATAGGATTCAAGCACTTCTTCATCAGATCTATATTTCTTACTCAAATATAAGCTAGCACTATTACATTGTATAGACTGGTCGTTTCTCATGTACCCACTCACAAAATTCGTCGCCTTGGCTGCTCTTTCACTAACTACTCCCTCAGCTCTCGTGCACCTCTTACCTACCACCGCTAAAATCTGCCAGCGCCTGTTCTTTGAACTATTCAAAATCAAACTTTTCTTCTTTCAAAATCAATGTATTACTTTTTAAGTTAAATAATCATTGACACACTTTTTGAAACACCCTCCTACCTGCAACCACACGATCGTCCAGACAGATCATTTTCATTTGGCCTCAATTCAATTCCTTTTTATCGGCATAATTAAATTTTTTTAACCCATTCTAAGATACAATTTATTTCGGAATTATTGAAGAGTTTTTGCACAGTACTGTTAGTTAACGTTTTTCACTTTTTTATTTACGATAGCACTTATTTCTGCTGCTTTATCCGCTATCACAAAATGCCCGCCACCTTCTATTTCAATCACATCTTTGTATTTCATCGGTGGCAGAACTTTATCAATTTGGCTGCAAATTTTAACACTGTTGTCAATTAACTCCCCATATTTCCGATTCGTCCAATGGGTTCACCACATTCATTAAGACGTCTTCACTCACATTAGTATAGATCAATGCCTTCTTAATTAAAGAATGTCCCAAATGCTCCTGGATCAATCGGAAGTCTATTCCACATTCTAAACTAACCATTGACTAACAAATAACTTCGATATATAGATTAGTTGGACCAGTAGGACTTACGGGCTAATATTAGTGATTCTAGTTGCTTAAGTAAACTTACTATCCATGAGAATAGAGAATTGTGACTTCCACTAGAGATGAAGCATCTTTTTCTAACCTTAAAGCTACTTTTCCAGTTGGAGCTGCCATGAAATCATTCTATAAATGGTCCTATTGGACAGAAAGGAGACTCACAAAAAACATTTGATGCTTAGATAAGTTCGTGCATGCGAGGTGCACATTGTTTCAATTAGTAGTAAAAAGTGTGTCCAATTTGAATAGTTGTGTATATTCGTCCTTGACTATCAGCCACTTAAAAGAAAAATTGTGGTACCACCTGGAATTGAACCAGGGACACCAGGATTTTCAGTCCTGTGCTCTACCAACTGAGCTATGGTACCGACCCATCAAATCTACCTGTTAGAAGGTATCATCGATTGTGGCGCAAATATAATTTTTTTTCGAAAACCGAAGCGAAAAATTTTCACCTGCCTTCCTAAGGTTTTTTGGGATGAGTGTACATGAGCAATCCTATGGCAGGTAGAACCAGATGCATTTGCCGGTACAATCAGTTTTAAGAAATTATCGGCTTACAATAATTAAATTCCAGTAATTTGAGTTATTTATCTCATGATGCAATTCTCAAGGCTGCTACTCGTAATTTTCGGTATCCCGACCCTTTACCTGACTTACAATCTCTTTTCAGTTGATAAGTCAGAATACAACTATCT
Organism: Saprospiraceae bacterium; assembly: GCA_965249735.1. Taxonomy (GTDB): domain Bacteria; phylum Bacteroidota; class Bacteroidia; order Chitinophagales; family Saprospiraceae; genus JANQSS01. Next base: position 573,681 of record CBDFMS010000026.1, read on the forward strand.
CATCATACCTTTTGGAATCGTAATCGCACTTATTCTGGTTTTTCATCATCAAATTGATTCATGGTGGGTAAAACGCAGCAAACCACAAATGGACCAGGTTCTTCACTCCATACTCATTCGAAAAGTCTGGAAATACGATGATGTCTTTTTAGAAACCCACTACAATACCACAGACCACATTGTGTATACGCATGATTGTGATTTTATAGGCAAAGGGCTTGAGACAATTCCGGATGATCTCAAACATATCATCTCAGCACATGCTTTTTATTTCGGGAATTCTTCACATCGAAAATGGCCCCGGCATTATAATCGAATCGTCCTTTATACACATCCATTTATTTCTCCCATTCAAGAAGAACATGTGCACAGTGTGGAGACACATAAAGAAGACGGCGTCCTGGTCTTTTCCCTGGAACAAGCTATTCCGGGCATCGATCGAAAAGGATCGTTTTACAATATAATAATTCATGGGTTCGCAGAAGCATTTCTTAGTTTATACCCTGTCTCATCGCCTTTGAGTAATGAGGAGATATGGCATCGACTAATGACACACTTTGAAGTGGATCAAAATAATATAACATCCGTAGTTGGTTTAGATGACTTCAATGTCTTGATTCCGGTAGCACATTATTTTATTTACAATCCGGAACAAATGAAAGAAGTCTTTCCGGAATTCGTTGACACACTTTTTCAACATATCAATGTATAAAAAACGTAAGTACACCGGTAATGACCAATACCCATCCGGCGACTAATCCCGCCTTGTGCTCGAGTGCATGCCAATCGAGTTTTTGAATATGTGGATATAACCACCACACCCAAATCAACATACCCACCACAGTGCATGAGGCGTACAATATGGATATAAGTACGACGTGTTCAAAACCCTTCGCTCCGGCATATAGAAAATAACCCGATATTTCCATACAAGGAGAAAACATCATGGCAATTGTTATCGCGGCAATTAATTTCCATCTCGATTTAATAGCCATTAATTTTTTTGTCGATAGATGGAAATGATGATGAGCATGGTGTTGGTAAATAAAAAACACGCCCATTGAAACTAATATTAGCGGTGCAAGAATGGAAATAAAAATCTCAAATTTCATGGATAGCTTGTGACCGAGATATCCCATGGCAGCGCCAATCAAGATAGTACTTAAACTGTGGGCGAGTGCCCCAACAGCTGTCGTAAATAAGGTTTCTCTGAGCGTCCAATTCTGTTGTCGCCCTAATGTGATGATGGGCAACCAGTGATTTGGCAATAGCGCATGCAACATGCTTAAGACGGCACTTCCAATGAAAACTTCTGTCATTGCACTAATTACTGATCAGTTGATTGGTGTGATCTCCGGATTTTACTTTATCAATAATTTGGCTGATCTTACCTTTTTCATCAATAACAAACGTCGTTCGTTTCACGCCCATGTATGTTCGCCCGAAATTAGTTTTTTCACCCCATACCCCAAACTGTTTACACATACGTTTATCCTCATCAGCGATTAAAGAAAAAGGCAGATCGTATTTCTTAATAAATTTTTGATGTGACTTTGCACTATCCGGACTAATACCGTAAATAGTCAGTTCATGTTCTAAAAATTGAGAATAATTATCTCTTAAATTACATGACTGCTTCGTACATGTCGGTGTATCATCACCCGGATAGAAATAGAGCACATATTTATTTCCCAATAACTGTTGGGCAGATATTTCACTACCGTCTTCCAATACACCCGAAAAATCAGGCACCTTCATTCCAATTTTTAAACTCATACAATTATTTATTAATTCTGAATATTTTTTCCCAGGTCTTCTCATTTCCGGCATGGTCCCAATACTTCATTACAAAAACATGTTCACCTGGATCTAAACCCTCAATTCTAGCGGTGAAGGTATTAGATTTTACATCATGAACTAACAGACTCCATAGTCCGTCGATCTCAACATGACAAGAAACCTCTCGGGCCGTACCTTTTGACTCACGCTCGTCATATATTTTAAACTTCACTTTAGCCCCGTTGTTCATTGACTTCGGAAAGCTCATGACTTCGAAAACCGGAGCTAACGTATCAACATGAAGCACATACTCCTGGAACGAATAGATTGGACATTCTATCCGGCTTTCTATTCGCTCTCCCCCTAGATTAAAATCCTTGGTGTTACCACAACTTAAGACGACTACCCGATCTAAAAGACTAGAGTCACAGGCATGCGGTTTGATTCTGAGTGTACACGCCTGATGAAACGGCGTAGTTTCTCCATGAAAACTAATAACATGAGACAACCTGCCAGTCGTTTTCTCTGGCAACAGATCAACATTTATAAATTGATCTCTGTAAAATACACCTTCAGGGCAATACAACTCCACTGAATCAATTCGAATGATGTTGGGCTCATGATAATTTAATTTATAGTTGTGTGCCGGAAAATTCTGTTCAACCATATTTTCATCGCGAAGCAGATAAAACAGTAGATTATTTTCATTTCCATTTAAATCACCTATCGTCACCTCTATCCTTCTCACCTTATTTGCAAAAGTTTCAATCCATCCATTTTTCAACGACATCAGTAAATGATCCTCCAGTGGATTACCAGGTTGGCTATACGCGAGATACCATCTCTCCTTTCGCTGTTTAAATGCATCCACATCTTTTAAAAGATTAACTCCTCGCGATTCAAAGAAATGAACACTGTCACCTCTGAATTGATAGATTAATTGGCTGTCAACTTTGATTTGAATTTCATAAATCCCGTTTCGATTGTTTGTGGAATTCATCCGATCCTGTGTACGCAACGCCAAGCCGCAACGCCATGCGCCTATACGGATTGTATCTCCCACAACTGTGGATTTTGATTTAGCCGTGATAAGTTGATGTGTCGTCTCATGGTATTTTCGTCCTTCGGGAGAGAGGTAATCGAGCCGCACTTGTCTAAAACTTGGCGCAATGTCATCCTTGATTAAAAAGCCCATCAACAACGGATTGATGGTTGCTTCAGTTTTCGCATCACGAATTTCAAAATGCAAATGTGGACCAAATGAATATCCACTGGTTCCCATGTGACCAATTAAGTCTCCCTTTTTTACCGGGATCAAAAGCGAATCACAATGCATATCGATTTCAAAGGTCTGATCCTGGTATTGGTAGGACTTGACCATTGAATCAAGATCAGGGCTCATTTTTTGTAAATGACCATAGACGGACACATATCCATTTGGATGTTTTATATAAATTGAATTTCCATAGCCTGCGGCCTGTACACGCAAGCGATGAATGAATCCGTCTTCTATCGCATAGATCGGATCGCCACTCACCCCTTTACTCGACTTTATATCTATCCCGTGATGAAAGTGGTTTGTACGCAATTCACAAAATGTTCCTGACAAACGCAATTCATGATCAATAGGACTTCGCCAATCCTGAGACAGGACAGATAAAGGAATAAAAAAAAGCACAATGAGACATGCGCTTAGTGGACTATGTTTACCAATATTATTCAAGTGTTAATTCTTGCTTTACAATTTAATTTTTTTTTGAATCTCTCCTAGGAATTTTTGTACCGCCTCATTCATATTTAATTTTCCGGATTTTAATTGATCGAAATATGTTGAAATATCATTTTGAAAGCCTTTCTCATCCTTTATCCAATCCATGAATGCCCATTCGCTTTTTTTCCGGAACCAAAATTCATTTTGTGTTGCTCGACGATCTTTTATTATTTTTTGATCAGCCAACTCATTGTATCGATGCATTAATTTATTCCAACAAGCATCTGCCAATTCATCGTCATACTGACTATGAAGTGAAATGAAGTCTTTGATGCCGGATCGCCTGCTCAATTTTGATGCGGCCAACATAAATGATTTGGCCTCCCGGGCCAGATCCATTTGACTGCCATCTGCCTTGTTTACAACGAAGAAATCAGCCAACTCATTCAATCCTTTTTTAATGCTTTGAAGGTCATCACCTGAACCCGGTTGGAGTAATACAGTCACCATATCCACCAAATGACTTGCTTCACTTTCAGATTGCCCCACACCAACTGTTTCGATAAAAATGAGATCGTAACCGGCAGCCTGGCAAATATTTTTCACTTCCCATGTCCTCCGGTTTACGCCTCCCAAATCACCACCGGAGGGTGATGGACGTACAAAAGCCCGGGGGTCGGAAGACAATTCTGGCATTCGGGTTTTATCAGCGAGAATGCTGCCACCGGTTAATTCACTGGTTGGATCTATTGATAATACGGCCACCAGAAAACCTGCTTGAATTGCCCGCTTTCCCATTGACTCGATAAAACTACTTTTACCGGCACCCGGAGGACCGGTTATAGCAATGCATTTAGCATCTTTCTCGTATTTTCCTAATTTCACAAAAAGCTGTGATGAGGCTAGCCGGTCTTGTTTTAATTTACTCTCAACAAGCGTGATTCCTCGCGAAACTGACTTTCGATCACCTGCCAGAATACCTTTTGCCAATGCATCGACATTTGATTCATCCAATTTCTTGGATGTTAATTGTGTTTTAATTTTTTTTGAAATCAAAGCAAGTATTTTAAGGCAGTCTTAAGTTATTCATAAAGAATTATTAAAGATGATAGATTTTGTCATTTAATTCTATTCGAAATCGATATTTAATTAGGGAGGCGAAATTTCTCTTTTATTGTTTATGCAAATTAAGAGGAAGGCTCTCAACCTTCGCCTCCCGTTTTATATAATGACCATGCTTTTTCAAATAGCAGTTTAGTACATTGTTCTATCCAATAGGAACCATGTGCGATATCTGTATGGTCGGCCAATTGGCTTTCTAACTTCAATAACCAGTGAATATTTCGCATGACTCGACGTTTGTCATTCTCTGTGATAGCCATGTTTGTATTAAAAGGCCAATCAATAAAAAGTTCATCAACGCCGGCCAGTACAGCCACAAATGCTTTTGCACCACGTTCAATTACCACCTCTAATTCATCCTGAATGATGTCCGAAATGACATTTGCGCGAAGCACGGGAAACACATCCAGTGGTTTACCAATTTCCTCAGCCAGCGCATATATGAGTAATTTTAAAGCCCTAATTTTTGATAGTTCGATTAAATTATGGTTCCCCACATTAAATTCAATGACGATATGCTTCCATGACATATCCGGTTTTGACGAAAAAAAAGATGTCAGTCTTGAGAGCAGATGAGCAAGTTCTTGTGTATGTGAGGAATCTTTTTCATTTAGGTCATATCGAAATAATGTCTGACCAATAATCTCTATGGATACGCCAGTATCATTTGGGCTCAACTTGTTCGCATGGTCTTCAAGATAATTATCAAGACTAATTTTTCTGTCCGACGGCACGCCCGGATCTATCCGTAATGTGATCATTTCAAGATTGACATCACGAAGTAACTGATCGAGTACAATATTCTGAGATTGCCTCGTATCAATTTCCAATAATTCACATCCGCCCTGCAGACATTCGAGAATGCCACTATTCAATTTTTGTGCGTCATCATCTGTACCAGGCTTGAACTGTTCTACAATTTTCCATGACGCATTCGGCATTCCCCAGTGAATGGATGGCAATTCAGCTGTCTCTTTTCTTGTATAGATGGGTTCCATAGATAGTCCCGGTTCTATGTCACATTGAATGGAATCAAGTGGTTTACCCTTTAAGTCTGTCAGTACCTGATCTCTCCAGGCTTGTTTCAGCTGATGATCAAACATGTCGCCGATCGAAGATTTTTCCATAGGGCATTGAGATTCGGCCTCAAGATAAGGTCTTCAGAGGCAAAGATCAATCATCCCACATCCTCAGTTTGTTGTCCCGGATTGACAATGATATTTTGCAGACCATTGATGAAAATCAAGCCAAAGAAGATGGAATGAACAAGCCCTTTTCTTTTTTGTTAGTTTTGCGACCATTTTAAGATCCCGCATAGAGAGATTTTACTAAAAAAAAAGCATGTCCATAAAAAAGATATATCTAGATAATAATGCTACGACACCCTGTGATCCACGTGTCGTTGATTCAATGCTGCCCTACTTCTATGAACATCCGGGAAATGCCGCAAGTCGAAATCATCCCTTTGGATGGGCGGCAGAAGATGCAGTTGATATTGCACGTAAACAAGTAGCAGATTTGATCAGTGCAGATCCAAAGGAAATAATCTTTACAAGTGGTGCGACTGAATCCGACAATTTAGCATTGAAAGGCGTCTTTGAGATGTATAGCAGAAAGGGCAATCACATCATAACGTTGAAGACGGAACATAAAGCTGTGCTCGATAGCTGCCATAAGATCGAAAAACAGGGAGGTGATGTCACCTATCTTGACGTGCAACGCGATGGTTTGGTGGACTTGGGTCAATTAGAAGCAGTCATCAAGGATACGACCATACTGGTTTCTATTATGTGGGCAAATAATGAAACGGGCGTCATACAACCCATGAAGGAGATAGCCGATATTTGTCAAAAGCATGGCGTTCTCTTATTTTCAGATGCAACCCAGGCTGTCGGAAAAATACCTGTGAATCCAAGAGAAACAGGCATTCACATCCTGGCCTTCTCCGGTCATAAAATGTACGGACCGAAGGGTGTTGGTGCATTATATGTGAGTCGTAAAAACCCACGCGTCAAAGTGACTGCTCAAATCGACGGAGGAGGTCACGAACGTGGTATGCGATCAGGAACCCTAAATGTACCCGGCATCGTTGGTCTGGGAAAAGCAGCAGAGCTGGCCAATCATGAGATGGAAGCCGATGCAGAACGACTTTCTGTTATGCGTGACAAATTGGAATCCAGACTGATGAATGAGCTGGAAGAAGTTTACATAAATGGCACAACAGAACATCGCATGCCACACGTCACAAACCTATCATTCAAGCATGTAGAAGGTGAAGGGTTGATGATGACGTTTAATCAGAATATTGCAGTATCATCCGGGTCAGCTTGCACCTCTGCTAGTTTGGAACCATCCTATGTACTGATTGCATTAGGACTAGGTGATGATTTGGCACACTCATCTATCCGATTTAGTCTCGGCCGGTTCACAACAGACGAAGAGATCGATATTACTGTCGAAATGCTGGTCGCCGGAGTTAAACATATGAGGGCTTTGAGCCCCATCTGGGAGATGTATAAAGATGGCGTCGACCTCGATTCAGTCGTATGGTCAGCACATTAAAAATGAACTTTTATAATAGAATTGTAATTTTACTTCTATAAACTCGATCAAAATGGCGTATTCAGAAAAAGTATTAGAGCATTTTAAGAATCCACGAAACGTAGGAACCCTGGATAAAGAAGAGAAAAACGTGGGTACAGGGCTTGTAGGAGCGCCTGAATGTGGTGACGTTATGCGTTTACAAATTGCTGTGGATCAGGAAACAGGAACAATAGTCGATGCCAAATTCAAAACCTTTGGTTGTGGTTCAGCTATCGCCTCATCGTCATTGGCAACCGAGTGGTTGAAAGGAAAGACTGTGGATGAAGCTATGGAAATAGACAATATGACCATCGTCGAAGAGCTGGCGCTTCCGCCTGTTAAAATTCACTGCTCAGTTCTGGCCGAAGACGCTATCAAAAGCGCGATCGACGATTACAAACAAAAACAAGAAGGATAAAAACCCCATCTTATGTTATTTGTAGCAGACACCGCCAAAGAAAAAATATCCTCTCTTATGTCTAATGAAGATTTAGGAGAGGACTATTTTATTCGTGTTTCCGTCGTAAGTGGTGGATGCAGTGGTCTTTCTTATCAAATGGATTTTGACAATGAATCCCGTGAACACGACCAGGTTTTTGAAGATAATGGCGTCAAAGTTGTAACAGATCTGAAGAGTTTTCTCTATTTGTGCAACACCACCCTCGAATTTTCTGGGGGACTCAACGGAAAAGGCTTTTATTTTAAAAATCCTAATGCCAACCGCACATGTGGTTGTGGTGAAAGTTTTGCTGTTTAAATGGGCAGCTTTTCCGGACGCACATCGTCGGATTTTCCAATCGTTATTTATCAAATGGGAAAGGTAGGCTCTACAGCCTTAAATGCCGCTCTCAAATCAGTTTATCAACCCGTATACCAGGTACATAGCCTTGTGCCGCACCGGCTCCAAAAAACAACTGACATCTTAAATAGTAAGGGGCTGGGAATTCCGCAGCACGTAAAACACAGTCAGTATATAATAGAACACTATATCAATGAAGGTCGACCGGTAAAATTTATTACACCGATCAGGTCGCCTCTTGAACGAAATATGTCTGCATTTTTTCAAGAATTAAGTACCGAAATTATTCTGAAGCAGGAGTTGCAAAACGGCCTGAGTATTTCACCGTTAATAAATAAAATAACATGGCTGCCACTACCAAATGAATGGAAAAATGCTGCAGTACAATATCTCGTCAAAAAACCTGTGTCACGACATGTTGAGTATTTAGTCGAATATTTTAAATCGACATACCGGCATCGCATCCCATTGGATTGGTTCGACAATGAAGTGCTGGAAGCTTTGGATATAAATGTATACTCCACCCCATTTGACAGTAACAGAAATTTCTTAAGTTTTAAAAAAGGCAATTTTGATTTATTAGTTTTAAAATCAGAATTATCAAATAATAATAAAGCCAAAATTATTAGTGAGTTCCTGGAAATTCCTGCGTTGACAATTAATAATACCCATTCATCTTCAGACAAGTATTATTCGAAAACTTATGACCTTTTTAAATCAATAATTCGAAAGGACACGAATTTCCTGACGGACTTCTATGATTCTAAATTTGTACGGACCTTTTACACCGACGTAGATTTGTGACGTGAGGGCTTTATTGACTCATTGATCAGAATAGGATATATTGTAGAGGGTAGACAAAAAATAACCCGCAGACACTAGTCATACGGGTTATTTAGTGATCCCGCTGGGGCTCGAACCCAGGACCCCTTGATTAAAAGTCATAATATTCTATTATTCGCTGTTTATCGATACTGCTAGTATCCCTTGATAATCAAGGATAAATATAAAACAACCTTATCAATACTTATCACTGTTTGTATGCAAAATCCGGTCAAACTGACCACCCCATTCCGTTCTAAAGTGACCATCTTCTCCGGAGCAAACTGACCACCCGCACCGGAGCAAATTGACCAGTCTAAAAAGAAGTCTATTTCAGTATCATTTTCTTTATGAAAAAAGAAGATGGCAAACAAGAGAATAGGCATGAAACAGATAAGACAGATATATCGACTTTACGCTCAAGGAGTGAGTAAAGTACAAATTAGCCAGAGGTTACTTATTTCGCGTAACACGGTTAAAAAATACATCGAACTATTCAAAAACAAGAGGCTCACGTATAAAGACCTAGAGCAACTTAGTGACAGTGATTTGGGTAATTATCTTTCCAGCAAAGATCCAGAAGTGCCAGAGAAATTGGCTCAACTTCGCGTTTTGTTTCCCTACTTTGAAAAGGAGTTAAAAAAGGTAGGCGTAACCAAAAATCTGTTATGGAGGGAGTACAAGGAAAAATATCCAGATGGCTATCAGAGCTCACAGTTTTGCAAGTACTACAATGACTGGAAGCGATCATCAGCAGTTGTAATGCATTTTGAGCACAAGGCTGGAGACAAATTATTTATTGATTTTACAGGAAAGAAGCTAGCTATAACGGACAGAGAAACAGGAGAAGTCCGGGAATGTGAGGTGTTTGTGGCCGTCCTTGGAAGTAGTCAATACACCTATGTAGAGGTATGCAGGAGTCAAAAGAAAGAAGATTTTATACGGTGTATTGAAAATGCTCTTCATTACATGGGCGGTGTGCCACAGGCCTTAGTGACAGACAATTTAAAGTCAGCGGTTACAAAAAGTAGTAAATATGAACCGACATTGAATGAGACATTTTTGGATTTTGCTGAACATTACCAAACCAGTGTCCTACCTACAAGAGCATATAAACCAAGGGATAAAGCATTGGTAGAAAATTGCGTCAGGATTACCTATTCAAGAATATTTGCTCCTTTACGCCACCATGTGCTCTTTAGCCTTGATCAGGCTAATATTGCTGTGCTAGAAAAACTCGATGTACACAATAGGACCAACTTCCAGGGAAGGAAGTATTCGCGTTTTGATTTGTTCAAAGAAGTGGAACAAAAAGAGCTTTTCACCTTGCCTGATCGCAAATATGAAATGAAGTATTATGCCTATGGAACCGTTTACAAGAACAGCCATATCTACTTAAATAAAGACAAGCACTATTACAGTGTTCCCTTTGAATATATTGGTAAACGAGTCAAGATCATTTACAGTGATTCCGAAGTAACCATATTCTATAAACATGAACCAATAGCGGCTCACACACGTAATTATCAAGCTTTTAGATATTCCACCATAAAGGACCACATGCCGAGTACTCATCAATTCGTTGCTGATTGGAACCCGGATAAATTTATTAATTGGGCTAAAGGAATAGGCCCGGAGTGTAGAACATATATTATCAAAATATTAGAAAAACAACAGCACCCTGAGCAGAACTATAAGTCTTGCCTGGGAATTCTGTCTTTTGCGAAAAAAGTCGGAAAACAACGACTAAACAATGCTTGTAAGAGGGGCCTGGAATATGAAGTGTTTAACTATAAAATCATTCAAAGCATATTAGAAAAGGGCCTGGACAAGCTTGATGAAGACCCCCATCAGGATAGAACCATTCCACTGCATGATAATATAAGAGGAAAAAATTACTATCATTAAAATACAAACCATGAATACTACAAATGAGGAAAGAATGGGTCAATTGCGTTTATTTGGAATGCTTAGAGCTTTCGAATCAACCAAAGAATCATCCAGCATCAGATATACTCCTGATGAATTATTAGCTTATCTACTTCAAGCCGAGTGGGATGACAAACATAATCGAAAGATCAACCGTCTGATTAAAATAGCCCGATTCAGGTATATGGCTTCTACTGAAGAAATCATCTTTTCCACAGAGAGAAACCTGGATAAAAATCAGATTACTCGTTTTATTACATGTGATTTTATTAAAAGTAAAGAGAGTATCTTATTGACGGGAAGCACCGGTGTCGGTAAATCTTATATCGCTTCTTCCCTGGGACATCAAGCCTGTAATTTGGGGTATAAAGTCTTATACTTCAATATAAATAAGCTATTCGCTAAACTCAAAATGCTCAAGGCTGATGGATCTTTTCTTAAAGAAATGACTCGAATAGAAAGACAGGATTTGCTAATATTGGATGACTTTGGATTAAAGCCATTGGATCAAATTAATCGCCACGCCTTGATGGAAATAATTGAAGACAGACACGGAAAACGATCCACAATAATTGCTTCACAACTCCCCGTAAAACAGTGGCATGAAATAATAGGAGAAAACACTATTGCAGATGCAATTTTAGATAGAATCGTTCACACTTCTCATCGAATAGATCTCAAAGGAGATTCGATGAGGAAAAAGAAGACAAAATTATTAGTTAAAAACACTTAAATTGACAGAAAGATCAGACAACTTTTTTGACTTGACTTTGGGTGGTCACTTTCCACCGGAATACCCTGGTCAGTTTCGTCGGAATATGCACAATTACTTGGGATCATTATTTTGATTCTAATATCAATGCTTATAAAATTCGGTACTCCAACAAATTTTGAGCAGGGAATAATTGTTGAATTGGTCGGTGTTATGTGTGATGCCATAGTCTTAGTGATAGTGTATAATTGGCTAAGTAGCTTAGGCGAAAAAAAAAGAAAGATAGAATCACTTACAAATGAACTAGAAGATTATAAATTGTGGACGGAAGATGAAGCTGCCTACAGAGTAAGGGGAATTGTAAGACGTCTTAAAAATCTAGGAGTTGAAGAAATTGATTTTGAAGATTTGCATGTTGGTAAACTCGATTCTGAAACTCTCATGCAGATTATGACTTCCGAATTTGATGTGGCTACGTTTGATGGTGCGGTACTCGATAATCAATATGTTTCAAATGTATGTGTAGAATATAAATCATTCAATGGAGCTCAGTTTTCTGATTGCGGATTCTATAATTCTTCAGGTCTAAACTCTTGCACATTTGAGAACGCGAGCTTCTATGATGTCGAATTGAAAAACGGGAGCTATGAAGATATGTTATTTAGCGAATCGGATCTACACCGAGTCAATTTCAAAGGTTCTTTCTTAAAAAATACCTTGTTTTTAAAAACCTCAATACGGCATTGCAATTTTAGCCATGCAGATTTGAGAGGTACATCCTTCAATGGTTCTCATTTATTTGAGACAGTCTTTCTGGATGCAATTGTTGATAGTATAGATTGGATAGATGAAGTCTCGCTGCAAGTCGCGAGCGGATCAGAAAGAATAAGAAATCTTTATACAGTGCATAATGAACATGACAAGATGCAAAATAAGTTTTTCTGGAAGGTGAAATCAATCAATCCAATTGTACCAGCACCACCAGAGGCACTTCGTTAATGATTAATGAGTTGCGCTATAAAATAATATGCTATGGATTTGAAAAGCGATGGAAAATAGGTGAGATTGAGAGTGATGTGAAGATTGGAGAGACGCGTGCAAAGAGACTAGTTTACGATATCTCATTGGGTGAGCTTATCAATAGTATTGGAAGGTGGCTGAAGGAAAAGTCTGACGATGAAAATGATGACTTTCTACGTGGTTTAGTATCTGACAAAGGTGGCAATTGATTGGCTCACCAAAATTCACTATATCAGGTGCAGGCGATGGCAAGCAAGAGAAAAAATAACAACCAAATTAAATTTGCACTATTGCTTGCCATATTCTTGTCTGTTTTTTCCAGTGTCTACGCCCTAGAGAGTGTAATTAGCTACGATGTCCTAAACCAAAATGAGGATTCAGTATTGGTTTCATTTTATACAGCAAATCAACAGATTATTTACTCATCATACGAAAGCAATGGCAGCTTTAATTACTCATTCGAGGAGAACTATCCATCCACTCTCTATTTGCTTATTAACTCAAATTTTTCAGACGTTAATACAATAATCGTTGATGACGATGAAATTCACTTTTACATAGAGAGTTTCGGAGATATTTCTTTATCTTTTACAAATTCCAGAATCAATGTTTTAAATCAATGTTTTAAATCTGCAAAAAGTCACTTCAATAAAAAAGTGAGCAACATTCTTGGCCACCTCTTGGATAAAAGCACTCCATTGAGCGAGGAGGTGTCAGATTCTTTGAAAGTACTATATCGTGCTGAAAGAAAGGTTGAGTCCGAAAAAACAGTTCAACTTGAAGATTGGTTTATTACGAAATTCTCAGATTCGTATCTATCACTACACCTACTTTATGAAAATATAAAATATTACAGAAGAAAAGGGGCAATTGATTTTGTAGACCTCGTAAACAACCTTGATTCTTCAAGCTTGCACAAATACAGACTGTATGATGAATTAAAATATATTGTATCTCTCCATCCGTATGCCCCAGGCGATGAAATAGACGCTACAACCCTTGTGACAAACTCCACTGGAGATAACTTACAGCTCAGAGAACTAGTTGATCTTAATGGGCATGCTTTTGTTTTTGTTTGGAGTAAAACTTGTCCCCACAGTCCAAGATTGATGAAAAGAATCAACGATGAAATTGACAATGGGCTGCTAGACCAAAACAGTATCATTGCAATTAATAACGATCCTAATATTAGCGGTCAAGACAAATTAGACATACAATCAGACTCTCGGTTTAAATGCTACTTCTATGATAAGTCACAATCAGCCAATTTGATCCACCAGTTTTGGATCAACTCTTCTCCCTTTGGAATAATCTTTAAAGATGGAAAAGTAATGCAGATTAAGACTCGTCTTGATAATTTTATTGAGCTTCTTTAAGAACTTAAATAGGTGTTATTTATATGTCTTTTAGGCAATCACCGATGAAGAGTAAAATAGATACAATCATTGAGCTCTACCGGGAGCAGTTGACGGAAATGTCGGACAAGGAAATTGATGCCCTGATTGACAAACAAAAATCCATTGACATCACAAAACCTGCTGAGGATCAAGTTTGGCGCCTAGTAAACGATTGGTGTGAAGGCCAAAAGCAAGCAATTAGCTATGACCAGCGTCTCAAACTAATGGACCTTATATCGAACCTGGCTGGGGTCAGAGCGACTTGTAGCCATACATGGATTACAGATGGCGTCTATGTCGGAGAGACTTCCGTCCGGAAGTGCACAAAATGCGATGCACGAGAGATCGTGTAAGGCTAAAACAATAATTGAATTAATTAGCCCTGGCGGCTCCTTCGTCGCCGCCTCTTAGCCTCTGTGCCTCGCAGGAAACACACGCCGTTGTCACGTCGAGAGTCTCACCGCATGCGCTCAGACACGCCACAGAAGCCAATTGATGGGGACCAGGCCGAACCTCTGGCTGGCCCGGTAAAACACCCTCCCTCACACCCCATAAACTTTAACACCTTTCTCATTAAAACACTCATATATGTTTGCACAATACAAACTATTTGTATATCTTTGGTATGTCGACAGCGACAAAGTTCTTTCTCAAATTTTAAAGGTGCATGTAACACTGAAAATACCACAACGACGCTTATGCAAAAGCTCACAGATGCGATACTCAAGATCGCAAAGAAGAACCCCGAAGGGTTCACAGTACGGCTCCCAAGCCTTCAGAAAGTCACCAAACATTGGGTGGTGGCCTTCAAAGAAACTCAAAACAGTTTCGACACTAGGGGCCTCAAAAAAGCGACTGATCACGCTTTAAAGAATGATCACACCATCGGAGGATGGCACAACGAGTTGGATGGAAAATTCTACTTCGACTCGGTTAGGATCTTCGAAAGCGAAGATGCGGCCACAAAGTTTGGAAAGTCACAGGGTCAATTAGCGATCTACGAAATCCACAACAACCGATTGAAATTTTTATAAACAAGGCAGGGGGCTTCGGCCCCCGCCTCAAAATGGACAACAAGATGACACACATCACAGGCTTATACAAGTTAAAACTAGATCCGGCAGCTACTGAAAAGATAGAAGCCGGAGCACTACTGCATGCGCGCTATTCCAATATCACATTCAAGGTGCTCAGGACCGGACCGGATCAGATGATCGTGCGCACGACTCAAGGCAAAAGTTTTCATAAAAACTATGCTGATATCAAGTCATTAGTCGAGCTTACAAGGGAGCTATTTACACCATTTATCCCCGACGGCATCACGCTGCATGTCGACGCCAATGTATACAGAGAGGCGCCTCCGGAGATCGTGACACCGGAGTGGATTCAAGTCCAGATGAACAAAAAGAAAATCCGGCTCAAGGACCTGGTGCGAGACTTTGGCATTGACAAAGCAACAATGTCCGGCATCATCAATGGACACCGGGAGTTGTCACGATTTTCAAAAGCGGCATTTTATTATTATTTTCGAGGAAGGCCATAGATGATAGGGGTGATTGATCAGGACGTTTGATTGAAAATTCGTAGCACACAAGGGGCGTGTCTAAGTAAATAGGTTTAAATACCAAATGCAAACTTCTAAAAAGATAGTCTTGGTCTTTTTTTTCGTGTCACAAGAAGTTTTTGGTTTATGTCCAGGGGTGTGAGGTCGGTAGTTCGAATTACAGGTCGTTTCAATCTCAATAGTTATTTGGCTTCACTATTGACAAAAGAGATGTAATCATCCAAGATTATAACGGGAAATTAAGTTTAGAATCATTATTAAGTCTCCTTCTAGCTAATTTCTACATCACTAAACGTCTTCGAAATAAAAGTCTGTGAAGACCAAAATACCAGAACATTCCATCGAAACAATAGAGTAAGTTCAAGCACTTATTGTGGCCAATAATTATTGTCGTAATTAAAGTGTGTTTTGTATTCATTATTAGCTAGATTAATTCATGTAAACATTCTTGTCAATTAGGTCAATTCTATATGAAATTTAGCTTCTACGTTGTAGACAAATGGCATTATTTATTCACTATAACTGCAAGAACAAATATCCGATAAAACATCTCATAACCGTTGGCAAATCTGCATCATGCAGGGATTGTAAAATATTCACTTGTAGAAGTACTTTATTTCAGTATAATCAACTTATTCTAGTGCATTATTCCTTTCAATTTAGCCGCTTGTTTATTGAAAATAGTTCAACAAATGCGAATAATTAGTAGTAATATTTGTAGTGATTTTTCAACGTTGTTTGACATATATTATTTACAGTAAAACACAATTACTATGAGGCATTTTGTATCATTTATTTTTAGCTTAATCCTGCTGTCTTTTACATCGTTTAGTCAGGTACAACTAATTCCAACAGGAGACATACATATAGGAAGTACATTGAAGATTCTGAAGACCGGCAATGTTGGTATTGGGACGGACACACCAACAGAAAAGTTGGATATAGTAGGAAATATTGCACTTACACATAGTTCCGGAGGCAACACAGCAATTCATCAAAATGCTTCAAACCTATTCATCGATAAAGATGCGGCATCTGGAAATGTGCTTATTGACATTAACCCAAGGCCACTGGATAGTACTTCAAATGCCTCTTTCCGTTTCTTCAGAACGACAAACACAACCGGAAATGCTAAATTTGACGTTCACGTTGGTAACAACACTTCTGCTGTAAACTGTAGTTTCTCCGGAAACAACAAATCATTTACAAACAAGAATTCAGGAGATTTTGGTGTCGGTACAGCAACGACTACTGCCCAGTTAACTGTTGATGGTGATATTCATCACTCCGGAACAATTACCATGACATCAGATAGAAAGTTAAAAACCAATATTGATAAATTCAATGGAAGCCTTGCTGAAGTTTTAGCTATAAATACCGTGACTTTTGAGTATACTGGTCAAGGAGGTACAGCTAACAGCACAGGACAAAAGATTGGTCTTATTGCTCAAGAACTTCAACAAATCTCTCCTTACCTGGTAAAACAATTCAACTACTACGACACGGACGAGGAAGGGCTTAAAATTGAAGGGTCTGATCGAACTTATCTGGGCATCAATGATTCTGAAATTAAATTTTTACTCATCAATGCCATACAAGAACTTCACGGTGAGCTTGAGTCCAAGGATGCCAGAATCCAATATCTTGAAACTGAATTGGAATACATACAAGACACTATAGGATATATTCTGTCGCTAATAAACCAAACAGTTGATGATGCCAGTTTCAGGAAAACTAGCAACCAACAAAATGTAACAATCTATGGCCCTGACTCCAAATCGGATCTCTCACAAAATATCCCAAATCCATTTAGGGAAAGTACCATAATAAATTACGAGGTACCAGAAAAATCTACTGGTGCTCACATGAATTTTTTCTCATCAGAAGGAGTCTTGGTAAAATCCGTGAAGGTTTCAGAAACGGGTACAGGACAAATTAATCTTAAAGTAAAAAATATAACACCCGGTACCTACTACTATCAGTTAATCACAGACCAAGGATTGATAGGGAGTAAATCGATGATTATTGTGCATTGAGAAGGCTTATGATATTAATTAAGCCTAAGATTCAAGATTTAGCCTTTCCCAATTTGATGACTTTTAAATTGAATATCCACTTATGAACTCACGACAATTTCTATTCCTTTTGGTGGTGTTAATACTGAGCCCCATTACTATTAACTCACAACCTGTTAATCAAGAAGTCGGCGACATTGTAATGCCCTCTCCCAATGTGGCGGCGATGATGGAATACACCGATTTTCCGGTGAATACTTTTACAGGAATTCCGAACATCAATATTCCAATATTTAGTTTCAACGAAGGGACATTGAATGAATCTATTTCACTTTCATACCACGCATCCGGATTTAAACTGGGAGAAACTTCGAGTTGGGTTGGTCATGGATGGAGCCTTTCCGGAGGAGGTATGGTGTCAAGGAGTTCAGTTGGAAAACCGGATGATCAGGTGGATGGATATGGATATATTGAAGGGGATTATCAAAATGGAAATATTGATATTCAAACACTTTTTTCGGATTATGACACAGAACCCGATGTCTTTTATTTTAATTTTAGTGGGCACTCCGGTAAAATGATGTACTCTCACTCAGTAGATTCGGGATCAGGTGGATGGTTACTTTATCCACAGACCGATATCAAAGTCGAGGCATCATATGTTGGCTATAAAATTGACGGATTTATATTTACCTCCGGAAATGGGAATAAGTATAAATTCGGATTCGGAGAAGTAGAATTGTCGCATTCAAATAATACTGGTCAAATCGGAGACGGCGATGAATATAAGCATGTCACGACCTGGTATCTCAAAGAAAGTAGTTCTGCCGTAAAAAAAGACACGATACATTATACGTACGACTTAGAAAAGTACATATATCCTTATTTGTCATCAAGTAGTGAAACTACTTATGGGGCAAATATTCCGCCACCAAGTGGATGTCAAAGCGGATATACGGCTGAGCAAGATATTGAAACCATGTATACTGTAGTTGAATCAAGGCGGCTTTCCTCTATAACAACTTCCAGCAATCACCTGCGAATTGATTATATTTCAAATGACGTAAGAGAAGATTTGGATGCATTGACAGCTGGGTCATCAGATAAACCGAAGCGTCTGAATAAAATAGAAATAAAAAGTTCAGGAGATGTGACCAGCGACGACTACTGCAAAGCCTTCAACTTCACTTACAAATATTCAGACCCATCCTCTACATTTTCTTACGAGAAAAGATTATTCTTAACCAAAATTCAGGAGTCTGCCTGTACTGGTATACCACATCTCAGCCCAATAAAACCATATGAATTCACATACTATGGCCAGGTGTTAGCTGCTTTACCATCTTTTCCCGATAGGCTTGAGAAGGAAATTGATCATTGGGGTTATTGGAATGGAGAAAACAATGATAGTTTTGATAAGTTGATTCCGCATAATGGATATTTAATCTTGCCAAATGGATCACCACTTTTCTATAAAAATGGCGATCCCAATCTGGCTGCTAATCGCGAAACTAACGCGGTCTACATGAAAAAAGGGGTATTGGAGGAAATAAAATATCCGACTGGGGGTACTACTACCTTTACATTCGATGCCAATACAGAATATGGAATTGATCGCTCTTTAAATGAAACAACCATTGTAAGTAATCGCGTTTCCAATTGTATCCAGGTGAACGGCTGGAATCATATTGACGATGCAGTAGAAATTTCATCCATATCTATGCCATACGCTAAATACGATCTTATTCTTGATCTTCTTAATAATATTCCAGAAGAAGACACTTGTGGTTGCGCAACAAATGGTCGATTTGAATATACGATAATAGCCAATCCAGACTATGACGATGGAACTCCACCACCTGAAAGTACATTGACTGGAGTAATTCAGCTTCCCGGGTGCTCATCATTTGTGTATGTGCATCAGCCAATTTCCGATTTTCATCCAGATTTGACTCCCGATATTCCGTATGAATTTGAAATTTACATCGATGATGGAAAAGGTCATGTATTTTTTGACGTCAATATTGCCCAAACAATCAATGATGAAGTTGGAGGTTTGAGGATTAAGGAATTAGTCGCAGATCCTGGTGTTGGAGATCCCATCAAAACGGATTACATATACAATGATGGTGAGGGTAAATCCACAGGTAAAATACTCATAGAACCTTCTTACGGTTTTATGGTAACAGCTGAACGAAATCCAGGCGAATATCTATTATTACGACGTTTCAGCTCATCGTCCTTAGCCAGTTCCGCAGATATCAATGGATATTCATTTGGTTATTCAGAGGTCCAAGTAAAGAAAGATTCTATTATATCCACATATAATTATCAACTATCAAAACATACCATTAATGGTTTCCCTATCCCACCTATACTTCCAATATATTCCAACGGACATCTCGAAATGGAAAGACACTATAAGGATCTAACTTCGACCATAATAAAACAAACCGACTATACAGGATACATCACGCCTTTGACTCCTTACGACACCTTTGATATTGGAATCCGCGCTATCAACTTTAATTGCGGTGGTGGTGCATCATGGTTCTTATATGGTACATACGATGTCAAGAGACCGGCATCTTATCGATTGTCTCATGTCAATACAATGCAAGATAGTCGAAGCGAACATAAGATCATTGAATACAATTCAAACTCAGAAATCATTCATCCTATCAAGGAAATACTGACTGATTCGGCAGGTTTATCCTTTGAAACCTCATACAAATATGCATATGATTTTCCGGGAACTTATGACTTTCTTGTCGATGCTAACATAGTAAGTGCCCCTATCGAGACACAATTGAATAATGGCACGGCAGGGGGCGTGAAAATCGATTATTCCACTACTTTGCAACCTGGTCTGATCATACCAAACAAACTTTATCGTATGGATGCCAGTAGCAATTGGAGGTTGGACAAAGAAGTGGTCGATGTTGATGTAAATGGCTATCCTCTTGAAGTATGGAACCGAATACAGGCACTAAACATGCTGTATACCTGGTCGAGTCAACCTGACAAAAAGGGACAATTAGATCAAATGAGTCATGGCACCCGCCAAACGCAATTCAAGTATAAAAACCGGATGCATGTTGATACCATAATAAATTTTGATGGCTTAATATCGACATACACTTATGATGATCTTCAACGGCTCGAATCTGTATCTGATAGAAATGGCAATCGAACTATTTCATACGCATATGGTTTTGGGCAGCCTCAATCCGGAGACACCTATGTAAAAACGACATCATCATACTCACAAGTGACCGGAAGTAGTTTTACCAGTGATATTTCATGGCAGTATTTTGATGGTTTGGGTCGACCAATTCAAGTCGTTAGGCAGGCTCATAGCCCAGATCAGTATGACGTAGCTTTTGCGACGGCATATGATAGTGTGGGACGAGTGTATAAATCATTTGAAGCTTGGGAATCTCCATCTGAATCCGATGGAAGTTATAAGCCATTCATCACTGGTACATCGCATGATCACACACTGACTGTGTATGAGAATTCCATTTTAAATCGACCAGTATCAGTTAAACCTCCGGATTGGCATGCAACGAGCTATTCATACAGCACAAATAGTACTAATGAGGTCTATGACTATAATTTAGGTGAGTATCATCCAAATGGGTCATTGATCAAGAATGTTACTACTGATCCTAATGGAAACAAAGCAATAGAATTTGTAGATTTAAGAGGAAGAAATGTCGCGTCCTGGTCCATGTCAATTAATGGAACAACCATCGCTAAGACAAACATGTTATATGACGATCGGAATCGCATAACTGACATCTTGCCTCCGGGTAAAACATTGTCTGATCCAGGAGAAATTTATTCTTTTACTTATGATGAAAATGACAAGGTCTTAGATAAAAAAAATCCAGACAAACTCTCGATTCTCTATAGATATAATGATCGCGATTTAGTTGATTCTATCAAAGATGGTATGCACAATTGGGTAGTTTATAATTATGATAACTATGAACGTGAATTGGATAGTAAATATGGGAATCAATGGATTTCTAAAAATTATTATGACGGTAGCCTACCCATAGAATTGGGAAAATTGACAAAAGAGGAGTTATATCATGCTACCGATCAATTGAACACACAGAATTTTTTCTATGACCAGTGGGGTAGATTGGACAGCGTTCAAGGAGATCATCATGAATGTGATCCATCTCGAAGCGAACCTTGTTATAAGAATTCAAAAATGTATTTCGATTATGCGGACAACGTGTTGAAAAATGTGAATTACCTAGCGTTTAACGATAATTCAGCGCATCAATATTCGGATAGCATCACCTACGATCACGCCGGACGTATGACTGATCATTATTTTACGGTTAATGGCGAACAAGAGAAAATAGCAAACCATACCTACACAGAAAAAGATGAACTAAAAAAGAAGAATCTCGGCTGGACAGGCAGTAGCTATTTACAAACCCTAGACTTTGAATATTTAGATAACGGGTTTTTGAGTTCTATAAATCAGCCATTGACAGATCCTTATTTACCGTATGTCAGTTGTATTACGGGTCCTGGAGGAGGATCAGAGAACTTCGTTGCCGGAGACTTGTTTTATATGGAATTAGGCTATGATGAATCGATTCAACCAGACCTTCCATTTGCTTTGCGTAAAAATGGAGACATCAGTCAGATGGTTTGGCAGACGGCAGGTAGGCCGCGAAGCGGTTATGGATTTAATTACGACTATCTCAATCGGCTCACCGATGCTAATTATGAGTCCATCAAAGCTAATGATGATTTGGATGAGGGTCAAGTTGATAAATATGATGCCCATATCACCTATAAAGACAAATTGGGAAATATATCTAGCCTCAGTCGCAAGGGTGTGGTGGTTGATACAACTCCATGTGCACCAAAGGTGATTATTGATGAATTAGAATACACATACTATGATAGCAGCAGTCGAATTAAGGATATTTTAGATGATGCAGAGGAGTATAAAGAGGGATATCCTGGATACGATGTAAGCACAGCTGATTATGATTATGATGACAATGGTAATATGACCTATGACCCATCCCGAGGTGTTAGAATAGTTTACAACAGGCTCAATCTACCGGACAGTCTCATTTTTGATGATGGAAAGATCATTGTTAATCTCTATGATGAAGCCGGAGCTAAACTGGCTCAAAGTCAGTATTTAGCCGGTGGTATTCTGGCCGAACGTCGGGATTACATCGCCAATGTGGAGCTGGTCAATGGTCAGGTTCAACTTATTCATCACGATGAAGGCCGTGTTGTCAAACAAGATGCCCCTTCAATCTATGTCTTACCTGATACCATAGACAATGAAAAGCTGTATTTTTATGCAGATAAAATATTTGCACCGAGTGTGATTCTAGGAGCGAGTGATGTAAGGCTGGAGAGTCGGGATACCCTCACACTGGTACAACCATTTCGTATAGTAGACGACACTATGGTCCATTTTGAAGCGCACATCGATACCGTAGCACCGGATACTGGCTGGCAATGGGAATATTATATTAAGGATCATTTAGGGAATAACCGGATTAGTTTTGCCGATTTGAATAAAGACGGAAATATTACAGTGGCACTGGATAACACGAATGAAATATTGGAAGAGAATCATTATTATCCAGGGGGTGGAGTTTTTTCTGGACCTTGGCTCCAACGTAAAGATCAAGGGTTTGCCAATAAATACAATTACAATGGGAAAGAAGAAATGCCGTTTACGGGATATCTATACTACGGTAAGCGTGTGTATGATAAATGGTCGTTGCGCTTCGGTGGAGTCGATCCGATCAGTGATCAATTTCCACATGTTTCTGTGTATAATTATGCGGAGAATCGATTCCCGAATGCCATAGATTTACATGGACTACAGGCTATTTTGCAAGTTAATTTAACTCAAGGAAATACAACGACATCTTCAACTGTGAATTTAAATGACAAAAATATTGATGCCAGTTCAACTACTTACGCGAATCAGGAAAAATATGGAACTCGCGGTACTTTGACAATAAATCATAATTTAGATAACAATTCTAAAGTCGAGCAATTTGAAATAGGGTTAGGTGACCGAATAAAGAACTTTTTTGATTCTGAATCTTCTACACCTCAAGAAGTTGATGGCGGTGTGATGTTTACACTTAGTTTTGGACAAGGAAAAGAACAGCGCATAAGTTCTAACGCAGAATTTGGAGAAGCATTGGATGATTTGTTAGGTATGTTTGGGGCGGCAAAATCGACAGGAGGAACTAGTGGGTTGGCAGGTGCTATTCGTTTTTTCAAGGATGCAGTTTTTAACACCAACAATGTAGTTGATGCTGTTGATGATAATGGATCAGAGAACAGCGGTAATGAATCAAGTGATAATCGTAAAGAACCAGTTGATTCAATTTGTAACTTTTGTAAGAAACCTCCACACGGGTTACGTTACAGGCGCCTAGATAAAAACAACATTCCCATAGACACAATTGATCCCCATAAACACAACTAATGAAAAGAGTAATAATAGGAGTAAATATCTTCTTGTTAATTTTATTACTAATATCCCTGTATCTATCAGGAACAAAAAGGAATGGGTTAGTACATCAAAAATTAGAACTCGCGAATGGAAGTTCATATTTTAATATAATGCTCGGTGATTTTCAACCTTTTAGAATTGGACTACATCAAGATGGCACACTAGACTATGTTTCAAATTATATTGAAAATACAGAACAAATCATTTATTTTTATAGAAGCGGTGTAGTACAATCTAAGTTAAAACGAGACAATGATGATAGAGTGCAAGGAAGAGCTTATTATTTTTATGATAAAAGTGGAAACTTGTCTAGTGACTATAATTATGTGGATGATTTAAAATTTGGATCTGCTGTTGCATACCACGATTCATCTGATCATATAAAACAGATTATGCTTTACAACGAAAACGGAGAGTTATATTACCGCAAAACCTTCGATTGGCAAGGAAATTTACTTAGTGAAGAAGGGAGTAAATATTAATCTAAAAAGTGAATTGCTTCTGCAGAATGTTTAACCGTGGGCATCCTTAGTCAAACGGGGTCTATTTAAGCACTTTTAGGGGAAATTCGCCAGATATCTCCAAATCCAAAAAATACGACTTAATAGTATTCTACGTAATCGTCATGCCAACTACGTCGGTACCCGATGGTTTTTTTGTCAGTGTTTATCACTATAAAATTGTATTCATCCAGTTTAATGCTCACTTCTTGTTCATCTACTAGTTCAAATGCATATTCCGGAGTTACTGACCCCCTGAATCCGGGATATTGACCCCCTATGTTGAAAACGTGCTAAAAATCATTTGTTAAGATACATGTTTTGATTGTTTACGTAAGCTTTTTCCTTTTAGATCTATGCGGTGAGCCTTTGGAATAATTCTATCGAGGATAGCGTCTGCGATAGTGGGTTCATCAAAATATTCATGCCATTTTCCGACCGGAAGTTGAGAACATATAATGGTGGCGTTTCTTTCATATCGATCTTCAAGGATTTGTAGCAGGATGAGTTTAACTTGATGAGTGATAGGTTGGAGACCAAAATCATCAAGAATAATGAGTTTAGCTTTTTTGATTCTGTCCATCCATTTGATCAGTGTACCATCGGTTTTAGCGAGTGCAATTTGTTCAGTAAATCGGTTCATGTTGAAGTACAACGTTCGATAGCCTTTGACACAGGCGGTGTGACCAAATGCACAGGCGAGATAAGATTTTCCGCAACCTGTTGCCCCTGTGATGAGAACATTTTCTCCTCGATCGACATAAGCGCAATCTGCGAGTGTTACAATTTTTCCTTTAGATAAATTACGCGTAGTAGAACAGTCGATATCTTGGATAACGGCTGGATATCGCAGTTTACTAAGTCGTAAAAACATCTGCATACGTTTGTGCGAGCGATATTGTTTTTCAGCGTCAATTAATCGGGCCAGCATTTCGTGTGACTCGGGTTGTTGATTGACCGGAAGGCTTAACAGGCTTTCATAAGCGTCTGCCATGCCGGTTAATTTAATTTGCCTCATGGTTTCTAATGATGCATTTTTCATAAGAATAAATTTGTGTCATAAATATGACGGGTTAAAAAAATGATTATTGATAAGCTTCGGGGCCTCGAATATTTTCATGGACTGGTGTGTTAAATAGGTCAACGGATTCGATTTCGAGATCCAGGTTTTTTACAAGAATCCTTTTAATCATTTTATAAGATACTTTGTCTACCTTTTGACAACGCACACAAGCGTTTTCCAATCGCTCAGCAGAATATTTTTCACTTAACCGCAATACGCCTTGACAAGAGTTGAAGCTTTGTGGTGGATGGATAGCCGAGCGTATAATGAATTGAATCGCCCAGTTGGTAGCTGGACCTATTTTATCGGCTTGCCGGATAAAATGTGCTGCATTAAAGCCACGTGCTTTTTTCCATTCAAGATGACTTTTCGGCATGTGGTCCGGATTGGTTTGATGGCGATATGTGTTACGATGAAGCAATCGTGTGTGCGTGGCCACGCGCTGATTATCGATAAATACTTCAACTGTACTCGACGTATACACGATAATGGCTTGGCGTGCTACATATTGAAAGGGAACCGAATAATAGTTTTTTTCTTCTCCGATATAGACGTGATAATCTCGGCGTACCTTAGACTGCGTTGATTTTTTAATCTCAAATAAATCTGCTGGTAGCTCCTTCATTATAGGATGTTCAAACTTTTGGAATTCACTTAATCGACAACCTGGCTTTTGCTGATAGGGCCTATGATTATGATCTGTGAGTTGTTTCTTTATTCCCTCGTTTAATTCGGCTAAACTGTGGAATACTTCATTGCGAAGTGGGGCATAAATACGTGTATAAATTGTTGAGACTAAATTTTCTACACTGGCCTTGTCTTTTGGTTTTCTTACCCGGGTAGCTTCAATGTCAATTTGATAATAGGCCGCTAATTGAACACATAATTCATTAAAATCAGGCTCATATTTATCGGCACGAATAACAAACGATTTTAAATTGTCGCTTAAAATCACCTTGGGTAAGCAACCAAAAAATAGTAACGCCTGATTTAGTCCGTGTATAAAATCCGTCACTTTTTGACTCGGTAAGGCAATGACAAAACTATGTTGGGTATGGGGCATCGTCGCAATTAATATTTGACATTTATGCACTTCGCCGCTGGACGCATCAATCCAATTCATCGTCTTGCCTGCAAAGTCCACCTGCATCTTTTCGCCTGGCGTGTGATTCATTTTGATCGTAAGGTCGCGACGCCCTATCTCGCGATTTATGCGCTCACAAAATTGGCTGTAGCCAAAGCCATGTTCAAATTCTGATCGATACTCTTCCCACAGTAATTTCTTCGTTACCCCGACTCGACGAAGCTCTGTGATCCAGAAATCAACCCGCTTGTTGTATTCAAATTCACGCGTATTCGATCCGCTTGCATCTGACTTGTAGGCCAACTCAAAAAGTTCGTCTTCTGCCAACGTCAACGCCTCAGACAGGTCTTTAAAATGAGTTCGTACACGACGAACATAGTCTCGGACTGTGTTCTTTGAAATTTGTAATCTTCTTGCCGTACCCTTAATGGATTTGGTGTCCAGGTAGGTCTCTAAAATATATCTGACTTGATCCATGCGCTTTAATTTTCCCATGCCATAACTCTTTTCTTGAGCCACGAACATGAACATTAATTGCACGTTTCCATAGTCATCTTGAGGGGGTCAAACCTCCGGAATGTTCTTAACACCCTCCAAAATATAGGGGGTCAGTATACCGGAACGTTATTAACATTTTACCTCATTGCAGGGGGTCAAACCTCCGGAATGGTGGGGTCAGTACAAATCGGAATGGGGGGGTCAGTTTGACCGGATTATGCATTCAAAGATGGACTTTCGCACAGAATCATATTCATCAATTTTCTTCTGTTCTCTTTTAATCCTGCTTTCGATATAGGAGCGATGAGCTTGGTGTTGCTCTAAATCAACGTCTTTAGCAACAATCAATACCTTCTTTTCGAATTGTTCGCTCTCCTGATTGGCTTCTTTAAGTCCTCTTTCTCCAGACTCTTTTAAAATGCCCCTATTCTGTAGTAGAAATTTAAATTTTTCTTTAATAGCATCGACCATGTTCTGTATAGTTTAGATTGTATGCAAATTGTATGCAAATGAAAAAGGGAATAAAAGTATCTAAGCCTCTATTCCCCTTCGCCTGTCTAGTGATCCCGCTGGGGCTCGAACCCAGGACCCCTTGATTAAAAGTCAAGTGCTCTACCAGCTGAGCTACGGAATCATGCTTTTATTAAAAGCTGCGCAAAGATACAAACCATTCTTACTGGTGCAAGTCCTGTAAAAGGAATCTGCTAGGAAAATATCTTCATTTGTCTAGGTGACATATCGGGCTACGCCGGATCGAAGTTTTGTGAGTGATTCGTATAAATGTGGGGTACCCCAACTCATCCAATTCCATACACTTATCTCAAGCTCACCATCCCTACCTAAAAGTGTAACGACATCACCAAGCTTTGCATCAGTCACATCGGTAATATCCAGTAAAAGGGCATTCATATTTACACGTCCTATGAGTGGAACCCTTTTTCCATTTAATAAAACGTAGGCTCCCTTGTCAGAATGCGCAAATGGAAAGCCATCGCTATAGCCAACTGGAGCCAGCGCAATTTTGGTCTTTCGACTGGCCTGAAAAGTAATGTCGTAACCGGCATATTCACCCGCCTCCATTTGCTTTATACTTACTAGCCTCGTCTTAAATGAAAGGATAGGCTTCAAATTCAATTCGTGATCAAATGCATCTTTAACCATCGCATTAGAATAATACCCATAGATCGAAATGCCGGTGCGTACAAATGACAATGTAGCGTTTGGATGAACCATCAACGCTCCGGAATTACTGATATGTCGATACTTCAATTGTCCATTGATTTCTCCCAAAGAGTCCAATGCACGTTCAAACCTCGTATACTGTCGCTGTGCATATGATTTGTCTTCTATATTCCAGGAATTGGCAAAATGTGAAGCTGCTCCGGTTAGTTTTAACCTGGGAAAGTCTTTTATTTGGTTTAAGAAGTCCGGAATTTCATGCGGTTGTAATCCGAACCGATTCATACCCGTGTCAATTTTAAGATGAATATTAAGCATTTCATTCACCGGAATCAATTGATGAATTTCACCCAATCGCTGAATGTTCAGAAGGAGACAATCAATTTTTGCTTCGACCAATGAAGCGATAAATGGTAAATCCGCAAAACCTAATAATAGGATTAACGGTTCGGACCCAAGTACACTTCTAACCCTAAGCGCTTCATCGACATGATAGACAGCAAATTTTCTTACTCCAAGGTCATAACACAATGAGGCTGTCAATTCCAGGCCATGGCCATAGGCATTTCCTTTAACCACTGCACACAAACGATCAATACCACCTGCTCTGGTCCCCAGAGCATTTAGATTATGAGATAAATTTTCCCGGGAAATTTCTATCCAGGTGAGATCTTTGGTCAATGCTAGCTTGTTTGCGTCAAAAATACATGAAATAAATAAGTCATATGTATTGGTGAAGTCACCAAGTTGAATTATTCACTTTATCATGTGATGAGGGAATTGTCGCTCTGAACTAATTTGCGGCTTTCGTTATTTAATACGCATATTTAGCTCGGATTAGTATGCATGATATGATTATAATTGCCGGACCTTGTAGCGTTGAATCACAAGATCAACTTGAATCGATAGCCGAGGGAATTCAAGAGTTACCCGTGAATTATTTCAGAGGTGGTATCTGGAAACCCCGCACTCGTCCCGGGACTTATGAAGGAGTCGGGGCACAAGGATTAACCTGGTTGGCCAATATCAGAGAAAAATACAATCTTCGAATCATAACGGAAGTAGCTACAACCGCACAGGTAGAGCAAACCTTGAACGCAGGTTTTGATGCAGTTTGGCTAGGTGCCCGAACGACGGTCAATCCCTTCTATGTTCAGGAAATTGCAAATGCGTTGAAAGGGATTGAAATTCCTGTTTTTGTTAAAAATCCTATTAATCCGGATCTGAGCCTATGGATCGGTGCGATAGAACGCATACAAGGTGCTATCAAAGGGGAAGTGGCCGCCATTCATCGAGGATTTTCCTTATACCGAAAATATAAATACCGCAACCACCCACACTGGACCATTCCGATTGCACTCAAAGAAGAGTTTCCTCAAATTAGACTATTGTGCGATCCAAGTCATATTTCAGGAGACCGAGAAATGGTTCCTGAAATTGCACAACAGGCCTTAGATCTTCAATTTGACGGACTGATGATCGAAACGCATCCAGATCCGCCAAATGCCAGAAGTGACCAAGATCAGCAGCTCACACCCGGAGAACTTCTACAATTGTTCGATCGTTTGATCATTCGTCATAAGCATGTCGGCAAAGGATTAACGAGTAAGAAAATCAGTGATTTGAGATTTAGTATTGATGATCTGGATGAAAAGTTGATTCATCTTTTGGCCCAACGCATGGAGTTGTCATCAAAAATAGGAGATATCAAAGCGGAGGAATCGTTGTCCATATTGCAACCGGACCGATGGAGATGGATTCTGGACAGAGCCAAAAACATGGGTTATGATCTGCATTTATCGGAAGAGTTTATCACTGCTTTTTTTAGTGTCATCCATGAGGAATCCATCAACCGACAAGTTGATGTCATGAAGCGACAAAAGTCGTTGTGAAATAAACACGTTACATTCTGTCTCTATATTTTTAAATATAGGTGTCATAGCTTATATTGCAAGCTGATTGAAATACCCCATATGTTATTACTCAGTATCGCCACAGGAGCTCTAATTATTGGCACTACATTAAGCGTTGGAACTCGAATTTTGGGGAGACGCAGATAGATTCATTACAGGAGCACCGATTGTAGTTTCATCAATATGAACATTTTGTTATCGGTGGCATTCTATCTACTCCTAACACACAACTTCAATGATAAAGAAACAAGCAGAAGCTGACATTTCAACCGAACTCGGTACATGGCACATTTCTGCTTATTCAATCGATGCGACTTCTTATGTCCCCCATCTCGTATTACAGTATTCTAAGTCTGATATAAGATCGGATTCTGTTCTCGTCAGGATTCACTCTGAATGTATTACAGGCGATTTATTTGGGTCGACACGATGTGATTGTGGCGAACAACTTAGTGAGGCCATGTCTCTCATCGCTGAGAAAGGAGGCATTGTTTTATATCTGAGACAAGAAGGCAGAGGGATTGGAATCATCAACAAGCTCAAGGCTTATAACCTGCAGGATCAAGGAGCCGATACAATTGATGCCAACACTATGCTCGGTCATGGTGCCGATGAAAGAAGTTATGAAATCGCCCTTGAAATATTGAGTGATCTTGGAATTAAAAAAATTGATCTTCTAACCAATAATCCGGAAAAAATAGAAGTATTCAGTCGCAGTCAGATAGAGGTTAGAAAAAGGATTCCTTTAGTGATTTCCCCAAGAAAAGAAAATGAAAAATATCTAAAAACCAAGGAGTCGCTGATGGGTCATATTTTCAAAGAAAACACCTAATTATACCTTCTCCGGATCGGGCAAAGCACACTCCTCCCCTGCCGGACGTCCACATACTGTGCACTCTCCAAATGTGTCTTTCACCATCGGATTATTGGTGGCACATGTTCCTCTGAATTCCCGACCGGTCATAATATGACGGATATTGATTAAAGCAAACGACAACAGAAATGTCACAAATACAACACCTAGCACGGCTAAAAACTGCATACCTTTCGATTTTTAGTAGAATGGTCAATTTTGTGAATAAAATTTATTGCCAATACCATTCAATTCTTTCAACAAAGGTATGACATACAAGTTTTAAAACAATGGCAGACTTACATGAAAAAAAGGAAGCATTTGGTCGCTTGATCACCATCATGGATGAACTACGTGCTCAATGCCCCTGGGACAAAAAGCAAACCTTCCAATCCCTTAGAAAACTCACTATTGAGGAGATGTATGAACTCGCCGACGCTATTCTCGATAATGATTATGATGGGATCTCTGAGGAGGTAGGTGATTTGATGCTGCACATGGCATTTTATGCCAAGTTAGGTGAAGAAATAGGTGCCTTTGACATGGCAGGACTCATACACAAAGAATGTGACAAGCTCGTCGAACGGCATCCGCACATCTATGGTGACGTGCTTGTGGAAAATGAAGAAGATGTCAAACGGAATTGGGAACAACTAAAACTTAAAGCGGGTAAGAAATCGGTATTGTCGGGCGTACCAAGAGGATTGCCTGCCCTGGTCAAAGCTTATCGTATGCAGGAAAAGACGGCGACGGTAGGATTCGAGTGGGACGACGTGGTTGATGTTTGGAAAAAAGTTGAAGAGGAACAAGCAGAATTGAATGAAGCCATTAAAAGCGGGGATAAAAATGCGATTGAAGATGAATACGGGGATCTGATGTTTGCCCTGGTCAATTATGCCCGGTTCATCGACGTTGATCCTGAGGCCGCCCTTGAGCGCACCAATCAAAAATTTAAACGACGGTTTGAGTATATCGAGCATCATGCCCATAAGAATCTTTCAGAAATGACCCTGCATGAAATGGACATGCTTTGGGAAGAAGCCAAACAAAAATAAGCGCATCCTAAACCCATCTTTTGAGATATTTCAATCATTTTGTTTTCATTACTGTTCTTTTCCTATCTTTGCAGCGCTAATTTTGATCTGTGCGATCAATGTATTGGTAATCAAACAAATATAACATGTCAGCGTATTTAACAAAAGAACAGAAAGAGAACATTTTTAAAGAGTTTGGAGGTGCAGAAAAAAACTCCGGCTCTGTTGAAGGACAAATCGCATTATTCACAGAACGAATCAAAGGATTGTCCGAACATCTGCAACAAAATCAAAAAGACCACTCTTGTCGACGATCACTTCTGAGACTTGTAGGAAAGCGTAGAAAACTGCTTAGGTATCTTTCACACAAGGATATCAACAAGTACAGGGAGATCCTTCAGACTTTAGGAATCAGAAAATAATTTAATGGCTGGTGTCTCGGAATCGATGACACCAGTTTTTTTTATATCCACCTCACTTCATAGGGATGCTGCGGTGGATGCGAATCATCTTATCAATATTGTATTTTAATTATTATGGGAAAACAAATTCCAATTTCAACCTCATTTACCCTTCCAAACGGGAAGGAAGTTATTTTAGAAACCGGCAAACTCGCCACACAAGCCGATGGCTCTGTGGTTGTTCGCATCGGTAACACCATGCTGTTCGCCTCAGTCGTCAGCGCACATCAGCCTCGCGAAGGCCAATCATTCTTTCCATTGTCAGTTGACTATCAGGAAAAATTTGCAGCTGCCGGACGTATTCCAGGCAATTTTTTTAGAAGAGAAGCACGACTAAACGATTACGAAATACTCATTTGCAGACTTGTTGATCGTGCCATCCGACCTTTATTCCCGGATGGCTACATGAATGATACACAGGTCATCATTAACCTGATTTCCGGTGATCAGGAAAATTTACCCGACGCATATGCTGCGCTTGCTGCTTCAGCAGCTCTTTCAGTTTCAGATATACCCTGGGCCGGACCGTTATCTGAAGTACGGGTTGCTAAAATAAATGACGACTATGTCGTCAACCCGACTCGCCAGGAGCTTCCAAATGCATCGCTCGAAATCATTGTAGCTGCCACCATGGATGATGTCATGATGGTAGAAGGTGAAGCCAATGAATGCCAGGAAAATGAATTAATCGAAGCCATTCGTGTCGGACATGAAGCAATCAAAGTGCAATGTCGCGCACAATTAGAATTGGCTCAACTTGTTGGCGAAAAAGCTACTCAAAAAAGAGTCATTGAGCCTGCCTTTGAAGAAAATGAAGAGCTTCAAGCCGTAGTTGTTGGTGCAACTTCTGAAAAAATCACAACCATTGCAGCAGGTAGCCTAAATAAAGCTGATAGAAAGTCCAGGCTTAAAGAAACCTGGGAAGACTTATTAGAAACACTTCTGGAAGAGCGTGGTGAAGAATTTATGGCAGAAAATGGTAAACTCATTGGGTACTATTTTAATAAAAATAAGAAGTCTATCATTCGAAACATGGTCTTGGACCAGGGTCTAAGACTTGATGGTAGAAAAACAGACGAAGTAAGACCAATCTGGAGTGAAATTGATTATCTCCCGGCGGCCCACGGTTCTGCCATCTTCAATAGAGGTGAAACACAGGCGCTGACTTCCATGACTTTGGGATCAAAACAAGATAAGGCTATGATCGATCTTGCCCTGGAATCAGGTTATGAGAATTTTATTTTGCACTATAATTTTCCGGCTTTTTCAGTTGGTGAAACCAGGCCCATGCGTGGACCGGGTCGAAGAGAAGTTGGTCATGCAAATTTGGCCGGTCGATCTTTACGTAAAGTTCTGCCGGATGAAAATCCATACACGATCCGAATTGTTTCAGACATATTGGAATCAAATGGGTCTTCTTCCATGGCTACGGTTTGTGCCGGCACCCTGGCGCTCATGGATGGCGGGATACAAATCAAATCTCCTGTCTCAGGTATAGCTATGGGAATGATCGCTGAAGGCGATCGCGTGGCTATTTTATCTGATATTTTAGGAGATGAAGATGCACTTGGAGATATGGATTTCAAAGTGACTGGTACAGAAAAAGGAATTTGTGCCTGTCAGATGGATATAAAAATTGATGGTCTGCCATATGAAACGCTTGAAAAAGCTTTAAGTCAGGCGAGAGATGGTCGTCTCCATATCCTTAATGAAATGAATAAAACCATGGATGCACCGAGGCCGGATCTTAAACCTCATGCACCTCGGATGGTTGAGATAATCATTGACAAAAGCTATATCGGTGCTGTCATCGGACCTGGTGGTTCGATTATTCAGGATATGCAGGAAAAAACCAATACTGTTATCAGTATAGATGAAGTAGATGGTAAAGGCATCGTAGCTATTTCGAGTACGGATCAAAAAGGCCTTGATGCAGCAATGGAAAAAATCAAAGCCATTACATTTACACCTGAAGTCGGTGATGTCTACGAAGCCGTTGTTGCTTCCGTCATGCCATATGGTGTGTTCGTTGATTTCAAAGGAAAAAGTGGGCTCTTACACGTTTCAGAAATTTCACATACCCGGATTGACCGCGTCGAAGATGTGTTCCAGGAAGGTGATCAAGTGAAAGTGAAGCTCATCGGTGTTGATCCGAAAACTGGAAAAATGCGCTTGTCAAGAAAAGTACTTCTGCCAAAATCGGATGGAAATTCGGATGATCGCGGCAGACGAAATTAATAACAGTTGAAAACCAATAATGAAAGGGTGACATGAAAATGTCACCCTTTTTATTTGAACTCCATAAATAGTCCATCAACCTCCTCAATTTACTCTGTTTTATGTTCCATACATATTCCCTCGGCAATACAAGTAATTGGTTGTCAAGCTTCGACTATTTATGAAAAAAAGCACGAAGAGGGAACGACATCACGTTTGAGCTCGTTGAATAATTAGATTAATTCTGTGTAATTGACTATCTTGAAGCAACCCAAAACTGATTGTAGGTGCGGCAACTGAAAATTTCTACTAAAATCACCACGCGAGACAGCATCTCGTTGGACAAGTATTTGAATGAGATCAGCAAAATCAGTGTTCTGACCGCAATGGAAGAAGTTGATTTAGCTCAGCGAATCAAACAAGGCGATCAGGACGCCCTTCAAAAACTCACGAGTTCCAACCTCCGATTCGTCGTTTCAGTGGCTAAACAATATCAGAACAATGGACTGTCGCTCAGTGATTTGATCAATGAGGGAAATGTCGGCTTGATTAAAGCGGCGAAACGATTCGACGAAACGAAAGGATTCAAATTCATCTCGTATGCGGTTTGGTGGATTCGCCAATCCATCATACAGGCCATAGTCGAATATAGTCGAATGGTGCGCGTACCGGTTAATAAAATGTCTAAACTTACCCGTGTCATGGAAGCGTTTACCAGCTTTGTACAAAAATTCGAACGGGAGCCGACGATGGAAGAACTGGCTGAGGCATGCAGTCTTTCTAAATCAGAATTGCAGACGATTTGGAATGGTCGCAAACGATATGCAAGCTTTGATGCTCCGATGGGAGGAGATGATAAGGAATTGACCATGCTTGATATGATCCCGAATGAAGAGGATGCGCCTGACCTGAAGCTCATGGAAGAATCCCTTACCATCGAACTAAAAAACGGCTTGTCCAGCCTCTCTCCCAGAGAGTATGAAATTCTATCATCCTTTTTCGGAATTAACGGGAAACGCTCACATACCTTAGATGAAATTGCAGAATTTTATGGATTGACCAGGGAGCGTGTAAGACAAATACGAGAACGAGCCCTGAGAAGATTACGCCGAAAAATAAACCGACAGAATCTTCTTACCAATTATTAACTGTTATTAACCTCATTTTGGCTCCGAAGCACTTATCGGCCAATTAGATCTATTCGTCCTTTTTGTTTCATTAATCTTAGTTTTTCACGAATATTGTGACATCATTTAAAAGCAAGCAGTCTTGAGTATCTTATCCGATTTATTTTCCAATGACAAATCCAAGTTCAAGCGGGATATGGGACAGCTTACTGCGATCCTACAAAAAGAAAAGAAAGAATGGATCCCGATAAATGAAGAAGAGATCGAGTCAATCGCCTTGAAAATATCTTACGGAAAACGCAAGCGAACGAATTTTACTTCATACAAAACCGGGGAAGTTCGTACGATTTTTCATGAATTAATTGGCACCTATGGATTTCGAAAATATAGTCGTGTAAAAGGCATGCTGGCTGTTCAAACTAACCCTTATCTGTATTCCTATCTCGTACTTCCAAAATATACACAGATTCAAATAAATGGTCGACGGTTCGCCTATGTTTTGGCGAATGGAATGATCAAAAACAGCAATGGGAAAAAAGTAATCGGACACATTGATAAAACGGATGTCAATCATCCAGAAATTCTCATTGGCGACAATAATTTTGGCATATTAAACAGACCCTCTGTCCGCGCAAAGCCTCATGAACGAGCCGTACAATTGATGCGAGGTATGCCTGAAGGCGTACAAGAGTTGTTTGTCTCTACCCTCCTTCTTTACTTAATTTCACATCAATCTGAACTGAAAGCCTTTCGGGATTTGTAATGTAAATAGCCCAATTCGTACTTCAGAGAACAGCAAATGTGAATTTTACATATATTTTTCATTTATTTGTACAAGTAGAATGGACAGCTACCTGTTTGAATTAAGCACACTTAGTAAAAGACATTTATGAAAATTCTGGATAAGGCCCGATTGATCGTCTATAGAATGCACGAAAAGGGCATTGAAATCTTCCTCTTAGATACGGGACTGGCTGAAGACGAAGAAGCATGGAGATTCCCTCTGGCAAAGAGTGAGTTGCCGGCTGAAATGGATTGGATCGAACTGGACCCTGTTCAAAATGATCAAGGCCAAACGATTAATGCTGTCGCTATGAAAGGTGATTGGCACGATATCCCTTCTATCCGTAACATTATCAAACACGACGTTCATAATATCACCTACAAGTTGAAAGAGGTCGGATCTGAGCTGGAAGAAGGTAAATTCGTCATCCTGAAAGAAGCTTTCAAACGTGTTTTACCTGAAGAATACAAAATGCTCAAGGAGCTAAAAGATGTACTCATCGAAAAAAACGTGGTCACCAATATCTAAAGTAGTCACATAATCCGGTGGAAAAACTATACCGAGACCAACTGCTAATCGCACCAGATCAAGAATTTTATCGCGGAAAAGTAAGAGACACCTACAAGGTGAACACCAATCTTATTTCGATAGCCTCAGATCGCATATCCGCATTTGATCATATTCTTCCACGACCTATCCCCTACAAAGGTCAGGTTCTCAATCAACTCGCTGCACATTTTTTACATGCTGTGCATGATATTGTTCCTGTATGGTTGGAGTCAATCCCTCATCCAACAGTATCTGTCGGCAGGCACTGTGAGCCCATTCGAATTGAAATGGTGATCAGAGGATATTTGGCAGGTCATGCCTGGCGGGTGTATAAATCCGGCAAGCGCGTTTTGTGTGGTGAACAGCTGGTAGATGGTCTGCAGGAATCCGATCGATTACCTTATCCAATCATTACGCCGGCAACCAAGGCCGAAAGCGGCCATGATGTCGATATTTCGGCTGAAGAAATCCTCGAAAGTGGCATACTCGATAGAGAGACCTGGGAGCAGCTCGCTCACTATACGGAGGAGTTGTTTCAACGCGGTACAGAAATGGCATTTGAAGCGGGGCTGATTCTCGTTGATACCAAATATGAATTTGGAATTTATGAGGACAAAATCTATTTAATCGATGAAGTTCATACCCCTGATAGCAGCCGATATTACCTTCTCGATGGATATCAGGATCGTCAGGCACAAGGCACAAGACAAGAGCAATTGAGCAAGGAATTTGTCCGTGAATGGTTGATAGCCAATCATTTTCAAGGTCTCGAAGGTCAGGAAATGCCCGCTATGTCAGATGAATTTTTACTTGAAGTAAGTCAACGTTATATATCTCTTTACGAGCGACTTACGAACAAAGATTTTTTACCTGAACCGGCTATTAAAGATGAGGATCTCGCCCATCGAATTCGACAAGCCATTGAACTCATTGATTGAACCTCGATGATTACCGGTTGCATGCTCAAAGGTAAAAGAATACTATGTGTTCCATGATAATTTATCGCACATCCTGGCCTCTATTATGGTGACCCTTAAAGTTGTCGGACGTGCTTCATAATGAAGCGATTTGAACCCACCGCAGATAATCTAATAAATTATCCGGCTTGAAGACACCAATCGACTTCAAGGTTCTAGCAAGTCGATTCCATTACAAAATCTTGCAAATAATGATAAGGCTCTGTTAATTCACCGTCCCTGGATGTGAGGCTGGCGCGTTTAATCAACGCGCTATCCGGATTATCCAATTCACCTAATATTGGGTTTAGAAACATCTCACCAAAAGCTCTCGAGGCATCTCGTGGAAGCTCATTTGGCAGATTATCAATGGCCATCACATCGATGCAATGTGGTTGAAACGCATCTTCTTCTTTGCCGGTATGAGGATTGAAACCATATACGGGTTCCAGGATAGTTGAAGGACGTATCGTACTGGGGACTGATGATTCAGGCGCCAGGTCGCAAGTAACATCAGCAATAACCTTGATTTTGAAATCAGGTTTCTGCATCTCTTCGATAGTGAAAAAGGCGGGAGCTCTCCTGTTCCAGAAGATGCCATTTATGAAAATATCAGCTGCCGTATAAAAAGGATTAAAATATGCCTCGTACCTCTCCGGGTGTTGATAAAAATCGGATTTTTCAAATGAGCCGTCGTTCTTGCACCTTATATAATCTGAAGAGCTTAATTGCGTGTATACTGCTTTTGAATAGTCCGTATTCAAAAAATCCCGCGGAGCTACTTTCTGAATACCCATGTCGTCCAAAACCCGGGCAGCTCCACTACCTACCCTTCCGGAGCCTGTAAGGACAATTTTTATTGCAGGCCACTTTATATCCTTGTAAAAGACTTTAACATCGGCATAGTGCAGAAAAGAGCACATTCTGTCCAGAGCAAAAAGACCCGTTCGAGAACCATATGTCATCAACCCATTGTGTGCACCTACCATTCCTGCAAAATGCCCAAAACCTATGAGCCTGTGTCCATTCTCATCTGTCAGACGTTCGTAATCAATCAGACGGATTTGTTTCATCAGTATTTGTTGCAATAACGATCTATTGCGCGCTTGCTTTTTAATCGTATGACTAAAAAACATGTACGATTTATTTGAGATCAGATATTGTACAGGAACTTCTTTAACGCCGATTAATAAATCACAATCTTCTACGGTAGAAACAACTTTGATGCCGGCATCGATGTATTCTTCATCTGAAAAACATCGTGTTTTACTAGTCTGAACAACAATGTCGTGAAGCGTCAAAGTTTGAATTTCTGAACATTGCTCAGGGCTCAGGGGAGACCGATTATCATTCGGTATCTTTTTCTCACTAATGATTCCAATCTTCATGCAGAACGCGATTAAATTTCGGCGGCAATGATAGTAAATTTCGTGATGGTTTTGGCTATAGGCAAGAGGAAAGAAACTTATTTATCGCACCAAATAGACGATTTCATTTTCACGATGCAAGTAAAATGTTTCCCTGGCATATCGCTCCCGATCAACCTGGATAGCCTTCATCCGTGCATCGAGCTTTGATAATTCTGTATCAAAATAATCTCTTTCTTCGATCAGTGTGTCAATATCGTCCTGGAGATGAGACAAAGTGATTAAATTGTTTTTATCAAAAAATGTCATCCAGACCATAAATATAGCGAATGTCAATACGTATTTGTTTGCCATTAAATAGCTAACGTATTTTATATTCTGCCTATTCACAGCCTTTAACATATTAAATAAAATTTTAATATGTCAAATGTAAGAAAAATTCTTAATTCATCGTCGACACGCTCACCTTCACCTCAAGAATTATGCTGACTTGAGTACAAAATGACGTTTTTATCACCCTAAAAGAGCTCGACCCGGATAGACTGCAAGGTCTTCCAATTCTTCTTCAATGCGTAATAATTGATTGTATTTGGCAATTCGATCAGTTCGAGAAGCTGATCCTGTTTTTATCTGACCGGTATTCAAGGCTACTGCCAAATCGGCTATCGTCGTGTCTTCCGTTTCTCCACTACGATGGCTCATGACATTGGTATAGCTATTTCTGGTTGCCAGTTGCACGGTATCAATCGTCTCTGTCAATGAGCCGATTTGGTTGACTTTTATGAGTATCGAGTTGGCTATATTCTCCTCGATACCTCGCTGTAATCGTCGCGTATTGGTCACAAACAGATCATCACCGACCAATTGCACCTGATTACCCAGTCTCTCGGTGAGGATTTTCCATCCACTCCAATCGTCTTCATACAGTCCGTCTTCGATTGAAAATATAGGATACTTATTGCACCAATCCTGCCATAGATCAGTCATCTCCGATGCCGTCAATTTGTCTCCGGTAGATTTGTGCAGATGGTAAACATTTTCATCTTTGAGATAAAATTCTGAAGCCGCAGCGTCCATAGCAATCAGGATATCTTCACCGGGTTTATAACCGGCTTTTTCAATCGCCTGGATGACTGTTTCGATGGCCTCCTCATTTGATTTGATATTCGGCGCGAATCCACCCTCATCTCCGACATTGGTCGAATAGCCTTTTGCATGTAAGACTTTTTTCAAATTATGAAATGTCTCAACACCCATGCGTAATGCTTCAGAAAACCGATCAGCCCCTATCGGCATGATCATGAATTCCTGAAAATCTATCGAATTGTCTGCGTGACTTCCACCGTTAATAATATTCATCATTGGGACAGGCATCACCTTAGCATTGACACCCCCAAGATATCTGTATAAAGGCTGTTCACTTTGTTGAGCTGCTGCTTTGGCTGCTGCCAGTGATACAGCGAGAATAGCATTTGCCCCAAATCGCGATTTATTCTCCGTACCATCCAGGTCGATCATGAGTTGATCTATGTAAATTTGATCAAATACATCTACCCCTATTAGTGCTTCGCGAATGGTGTCATCCACGTGTGAACAAGCATTTAAAACACCTTTTCCCAGATAACGTGTGTCATCACCATCACGCAATTCAACAGCCTCATACATTCCCGTAGAGGCACCTGAAGGCACTGCAGCGCGACCTATAAATCCCGATTTAGTTAATACCTCAGCCTCCACTGTCGGGTTACCTCTGGAGTCCAATATTTCTCTTGCCCGGATGTCAATAATGTCACTCATAGTACTTAGTTAATATTGATTAAAAGAGTTATTTTTTATTGGCTTTGACCATATCTATAAATTGATCAAATAAATAGCGAGAATCATGAGGACCCGGTGATGATTCAGGGTGATATTGAACACTAAATGCAGGTTTGTTTTTCACACGAAGTCCTTCGACCGTATCGTCATTGAGATTAACATGGGTAATTTCAACATCATTTTCATGATTTTTGAAGGCCTCGGGCCGAACACCAAAACCATGGTTTTGCGAGGTTATTTCGCATTTGCCATTTATTAAATTCTTCACAGGATGATTGATCCCTCGGTGCCCATGATGTAATTTATACGTTGAAATTCCGACTGCTAATGCCAGTAATTGATGCCCAAGGCAAATACCGAAAAGTGGTTTATTGTCGTCCAAAATTCGTTTTACCGTATCTACCGCATAATTCATTGCAGCAGGATCCCCAGGGCCATTAGACAAAAAATAACCATCGGCATTCCATGCCTGCAACGTTTCAAAATCAGTGGTCGCAGGAAATACTCTGACAAAGCAATTTCGATTTGCAAAACATCGCAGAATATTTTGTTTAATACCAAAATCAAGCGCTGCAATTTTAATCGGGGCTTCCTCCTCTCCAAAATTGTATGGTTGAGCAGTCGTTACCTTTGACGCTAATTCAAGTCCATCCATTGATGGTGCCTCACGAACAATCTTTTCCAGTTCTTCGATAGATTTTTGCTCACTGGAAATAACGGCATTCATGGCTCCTTTTTCTCTGATATGCCGTACGAGGGCCCGCGTATCGACACCTTCGATTCCAATAAGATTCTCCGCTTCAAAATAGGATTGTAAATCGTCATCTGACAATGTTCGAAACTTACCTTTGTTGAATTCACGGCACACCATCCCTGATATTTTGATTGATGATGATTCGGTTTCTTCATTTCGAACTCCATAATTACCAATATGCACATTGGTATTGATTAATATTTGTCCAAAATATGATGGATCCGTGTAAATCTCCTGGTAGCCGGTCATTCCGGTATTAAAACAAAGTTCTCCGGTTGTAGTCCCAATTGCACCAATAGCTTTGCCTTTGAAGAGGGTGCCATCTTCCAATAAAAGTGTAGCGTTTTCAATAGAATTCATGGAATCGAAATTGTTGCGCAAATATAGTTTTTGTGATCGAGCTATCCCTTTTCAACGACCAAAGTAATCCAAGAAACAGGCAAAAAAAAAGGTCTTTGAGTTATAACTCAAAGACCTTGTGTTCAATGGAATATCATTTTCATATTATTCTTCTTCATCAGACGCCACTACCGTGGTCGCCGCTGCGGCCGCTTGGGCCCCTTTTCTACGTCCTCGTCGTGTTCGTTTCTTACCGGATGATGCTTTATCATCCTTGACATAGATCTCATTGAAGTCAACCAGTTCGATCATAGCCAATTCTGCACTGTCACTTTGTCTAAATCCGGTTTTGATCACACGGGTATAACCACCTGGTCGATCTCCCACCTTTTCGGCAATTGGACCAAATAGTTCCGTGACTGCTTCTTTATTTTGCAAATAACTGAACACAACGCGTCTTGAATGCGTGCTATTCGTTCTAGACTTCGTAATTAATGGTTCAACAAAAACTCTGAGTGCTTTAGCTTTAGCTAATGTTGTATTAATGCGCTTATGCTTTACCAATGAAATTGTTAAGTTTCTAAGTAAGGCGGATCGGTGTCCTTTTTTGCGCTTGAGATGGTTGAATTTTTTTCCGTGTCGCATATTATTTACAATTTAATGATCATCGTGGCACCGGGT
Organism: Saprospiraceae bacterium; assembly: GCA_965249735.1. Lineage (GTDB taxonomy): Bacteria > Bacteroidota > Bacteroidia > Chitinophagales > Saprospiraceae > JANQSS01. The sequence goes on from CBDFMS010000026.1 coordinate 616,840, forward strand.
CCGGTATCCAATCCAGGATTCCTAACTCGACAGTTACCACAGAATTTAATAATTAGTCTTTATCTAATTTATATTTGGAAAGGTCCATTCCAAACGTCAGTCCTTTGTTTTGTAGAAGCTCTTCGATTTCCACCAGAGATTTCTTTCCAAAATTTCTAAATTTCAATAGCTCATGTGTATCATACTGCACTAGTTCACCCAACGAATTGATTTTGGCAGCTTTCAAACAATTGTACGCACGTACTGAAAGATCTAAATCTTCTAATGAAGTTTTCAGCAACTTGCGCATATGAAGAATGTGCTCATCAACAACATTGTCCTCTTTACTACCAGCCTGATCAAACGTAATATTCTCATCTGAAATCAACATTAAGTGTTGGATCAGAATTCTTGCTGCTTCTTTGATTGCTTCTTCCGGGTGAATAGTACCATCCGTTTTCACGTCAATAGTCAGTTTTTCATAGTCAGTACGCTGACCAACACGTGTGGATGAAATGCTGTAGGCAACATTTTTTATCGGCGTATAAATGGCATCTACCGGTATGACACCTATTGGAGCATCTTTCGGTAAATTCTCATCAGCGGGTACATAACCTCTGCCTTTGGTCACCGTTAACTCCATCTCCAATGTAACTGAAGATTCCATATGACAGATCTCCAAATCCGGATTCATCACTTGAAAATCATTTGTGTAATTTTCAATGTCTCCTGCCAAAAATTTATCCTTTCCACTGATGGTTAAGTATATCGTCTGCGAAGTCGCTTCATCTTCTTCAACAGCTTCTTTTAGTCTTACTTGCTTGAGGTTGAGGATGATATCTACCACGTCTTCAACTACTCCTGTAATAGTCGCAAACTCGTGATCAACACCAGCAATACGAACAGCAGAAATTGCAAATCCTTCCAGACTTGACAAGAGTACGCGTCGGAGTGAATTTCCAACAGTTTGTCCAAAACCGGGCTCAAGAGGCTTAAATTCAAAAGTGCCTTCGAAGTCAGTTGACTTCTGCATGATGATTTTTTCCGGTTTTTGAAAGTTCAGTATACCCATTTGATTTTTTAATTAGTACGTAAAATAGCCTTGGAACAATTCTAATTGAACCAACAGTCCGGTAGAATACAGTTACTTAGAATACAGTTCAACGATTAGTTGTTCATTAATGCGCTCAGGTATTTGTGCACGCACAGGATACTCCATAAACTTACCTTCCTTGCGGTCTCTATTCCATTCCAACCAGGGGAATTTCTTTAAGTCAACAGGGCGAGCGATCGAATCATTGACAACCTGAAGGCCTTGTGATTTTCCACGAATGGAAACTATATCACCAGGACGTAACTGACAAGATGGAATGTTTGTTAATACATCATTCACCATAATGTGTTTATGGCTAACCAATTGGCGTGCTGCCCTTCGGGTCGGAGCAATTCCTAATCGAAAAACAGTGTTATCCAATCGCGACTCCAACAATTGGAGTAGGATTTCACCTGTGACACCTTTTTTACCTGATGCTTTATCAAACAGATTTCTAAATTGACGTTCCAAGACACCATAGGTGTATTTGGCTTTTTGTTTTTCCATCAATTGCAGTGCGTAGTCAGATTTTTGACGTCGGCGTCTATTATTACCGTGATGTCCTGGTGGATATTTTTTACGGTCGAAGGATCGATCGGGTCCATAGATGGCTTCCCCGAATGCCCTTGCTTTTTTTGTTTTTGGTCCTGTATATCTGGCCATATTAAAAGATTGATCGTCTTCTTAATGATTGAAATAAATTATACTCTTCTTTTCTTAGGAGGTCTGCACCCATTATGTGGTATTGGTGTGACGTCTTTAATTCGAGAAACCTTGATTCCAGTGTTGTCGATTGCCCGAATTGCCGCTTCACGACCAGACCCTGGTCCCTTTACAAAAACCTCACATGATCTCATACCGGCATCATAGGCCGTTTGAGCGGCATCAGACGCTGCAACTTGCGCCGCATATGGAGTGTTTTTCTTTGACCCTCTAAATCCGGCCTTTCCTGCCGAAGCCCAAGAAATCACCTGACCTTGCCTGTTGCAGAGTGAGATGATAATATTATTGAACGTAGCTTGTACATATGCGTACCCGCTAGGATCAACTTTGACTTTTCTTTTTTTCGATTTTGCTCTTGCTTTTGCCATCTATCCTGAGTTAAATTCTATCTAAGATTATTTCGGTGCTCGCTTCTTGTTCGCAACAGTTTTCTTTCTTCCTTTTCTGGTTCTCGCATTGGTTCGAGTGCGCTGACCGTTAACGGGAAGCCCCCGGCGATGGCGTAATCCGCGGTAAGAAGCGATGTCCATCAATCGTTTAATATTCAGCTGCAAATCAGACCGCAGCTCTCCTTCGACTTTGTAGTCGTTTTGTATGATGTGCGCGATGTTACGAATATTGTCATCAGTCCAATCCTGGACTTTGGTATCTTCATTGATCTCGGCTCGTGCCAATATCTCTGCGGCCCTTGTTGGCCCAATACCAAAAATATAAGTGAGGCTAATTACGCCTCTTTTGTTTCTTGGTAAGTCTACACCTGAAATTCTTGCCATTACTTTATCTTTTTTTCACTCGTCTTTGACCAAAGACATCACCCCTGACGTTGCTTGAAACGTGGGTTCTTTTTGTTGATGATATAAAGTTTTCCTTTTCTACGCACGATTTTACAATCGGTCGATCTTTTCTTAATTGAAGCACGTACTTTCATGAGTTCTTGCTTTAAAAATTAAATTGCCCCAAACTGTAGCAAAACAGCAGGAGGATATATTACTTGTAGCGATAGACAATTCGTCCTCTCGACAAATCATAAGGAGACATCTCAACAGCTACTTTGTCCCCTGGAAGAATGCGGATGTAGTGCATTCTCATTTTTCCCGAAATGGTGGCCACGATCACGTGGTCATTCTGTAATCGCACACGAAACATTGCATTCGACAAAGCTTCGTCTATGATTCCATCCTGCTTTATAAGTTCCTGTTTAGCCATGGTCAAAATTTCGGACTGCAAATATCGGCTTTTCTACCGATATCTCGGCAAGATTGTCATTATTTTTTATGGCCTCTTCAATGTAAGCGTGATCTGACAAAATATCGGCCTCTCCATTGGTTATCACGAGAGTATGCTCATAGTGGGCAGAGGGTTTTCGGTCTTTTGAAACGATGGTCCAACCATCACTCAATTGACGGATATTTTTAGTGCCAAGGTTGATCATCGGTTCGATAGCGATAACCAGGTCTTTTTTCAGTAAGATTCCTCGCCCTCGACGACCATAGTTTGGAACTTCCGGGGCCTCGTGCAGATTGCGTCCTATGCCGTGTCCTACAAGGGATCGAACAACACCATAGCCTTGTTCATGTTCGGCGTAGTTTTGCACGGCATACCCAATATCACCCAGTCGATTACCAGCCCGCGCCTGATCTATAGCCAGGTACAAACTCCTCAAGGTCACTTCCAACAACTTCATGATATCTTGTGATACCTCACCAATAACGAAAGTGTAAGCGGCATCTCCGAAGAAACCATTTTTGTATACGCCACAGTCTATAGAAACGATATCACCATTTTTGAAAGGTTCATCCGTAGGAATACCATGTACAACACATTCATTTGGAGAAATACATAAGGTTGCCGGAAAGCCATTGTACCCTTTGAATCCAGGTTTGGCATCATGTGAACGGATAAAATCCTCTGCGGCTTTATCAATATCGATCCCTCTTGCGCCGGGTTTCAACATTGAAGCCGCAAGAGCCAGCGTTTTACAAACGAGATGGCAATTCTCCCTGATGTACTCAATTTCCGAAGATGTTTTATAATAAATCATCCGCAGAATTATTTACATGGAAGCGCCAATTCCCTGCATGCTGCTTCGGCCTTTAATCTTGCCTGATTGCACAAGGCCATCATATTTGCGCATGAGTAAATAGGTCTCAATCTGTTGCAGTGTGTCTAAAACAACGGCTACCATAATCAATAATGAAGTACCTCCAAAGAATATGGCGAATGCCTGGTTTACGCCAAATGCAACAGCAAATGCAGGGATGATGGATATAATCCCGAGGAATATCGATCCTGGTAAGGTTACACGAGTCGTGATGGAATCGATGTATTCTTCAGTCGCTTTCCCAGGTTTGATCCCCGGAATAAAAGCGTTTTGTCTTTTTAAATATTCTGAGTACTGTTTTGGATTAACGACAAGTGCCGTATAGACGTAAGTAAATCCAACAACCAGTAAAAAATAAATCACGCTATACCAGAATGAAAACGGATTATTCAGGTCGCGTAAAAATGAGTTCCCCGCCATCACACTCTGATCGGTGACAAAATACGAGGCCACCGACATCGGTAAGAACATAATCGCCTGGGCAAAAATGATAGGCATTACACCCGCTGCATTCACTTTAAGCGGAATATAATCACGTTCACTTCGAACAGGAACCTGGCCTGCGGCACGTCCAATCATACGTTTTGCAACCTGAATTGGAATTTTGCGCACACCCTGAACGATCAGGACGGTAGCCATGGTAACGATAAACAAGAGGGCCATTTCGATCACAAACAAGATCAATCCACCCGCTTCTATTTGTTTTTGAAATTCAAATGCAAAAGCACGCGGTAAGGAAGCCAAGATACCGATGGTAATCAACAATGATATACCATTTCCAACTCCTCGATCCGTGATTCGCTCACCCAACCACATGGCAAAAATGGTACCTGTGGAGAGAATGATAATATTGGAAAGAAAGAATAATGCCTCAGGAACACTAGGATCTATAGCACCATAACTTTTAATCAAAGACAGGTAACCTCCACCCTGTACCAAGGTGATAAATACGGTCAATAATCGTGTTAATTGAGTTATCTTTTTACGACCTGATTCTCCTTCCTTTTGTTGTAATCGCTGAAAGTAAGGAACAGCAAATCCCAATAATTGAATAATGATAGATGCGGTAATGTACGGCATGATACCAAGCGCAAAAACGGCCGCCTGATTAAATGCACCACCACTGAATATATTAATTAATTCGAGAAGATTGTTGGCTGCTCTATTTGAAGTAGCTTGTTCTAGGATAGAGGGAACCACTCCAGGAAGTACCACAAATGCTCCGAAGCGATATACACCTAGCATAGCCAGTGTAAAAAGAATTCGTTCCCGTAATTCTTTAATTTTCCAAATGTTCTTAATTGTTTCTATGAATTTCTTCATCTATAATTATTTAACCATTGGTCAAACGAAATTATTTTTAATTGCGCCTAAAGTAAATTAAGTGTACCACCTGCTTTCTCAATAGCGGAAGAAGCTGCTTTTGATGCTTTGTGTGCTTCTACGGTGATATTTTTGTCGAGACTACCGTTTCCTAAAATCTTTATTTTATCAGTTTTTCTGGCGATTCGGTGCGTCCTGAAAAAATCGAGATTTAATGTAGTCGTATTATATTTTTCAGCGTAATGCTGCAACTCATTCAAATTGACCACTGTGTAGTCAATTCTAAAAGGCGATTTGAAACCTCTTTTCGGCACGCGCATTTGAAGTGGCGTCTGACCACCTTCGAAATTTAGTTTACGGCTATATCCTGATCTGGACTGCGCTCCTTTATGTCCTCTGGTGGATGTTCCACCATGGCCACTACCTTCTCCGCGTCCGATGCGTTTTCTTTTCTTTATTGAACCCGCTTTAGGTTTTAAGTTATGTAATTCCATGAGTTTACTCTTACCTGGTTTATTAAAACTACACTTCTTCAATTTTGATCAAGTGTGATACCTTTTTCATCATACCCTCGATTTGAGGAGATAATTCTTTTTCTACAGATTGATTCATTTTTTTCAGACCTAAAGCACGCATGGTGTCTTTTTGTCTTTTCGATCGATCGATGACGCTTCTTACTTGCGTTATTTTCACTTTTGCCATGTCGTCAATAAATTTTGCGATTATCCATTAAATACTTTATCAATGCTCACCCCTCTTTCGCGTGCGACATCCATAGGAGAGCGTAATTTCAACAATGCATCGATTGTGGCTTTCACTACGTTATGAGGATTTGATGATCCTTGTGATTTTGCGAGAACATTATGCACGCCACATGCTTCTAATACAGCACGCATACCACCACCGGCAATCACTCCTGTTCCATCTGATGCAGGCTTGATGAATACGCGTCCGGCACCATATTTACCCATCTGCTCATGTGGAATTGTACCTTTAAAAATTGGCACTTTAATTAAGTTTTTCTTGGCGTCGTCCACTGCTTTTGAGATTGCCTCGGAAACTTCTCTTGCTTTTCCCAAGCCGTGCCCGACTGTACCTTCACCATCTCCCACAACTACTACTGCTGAGAAACTAAATGTTCGTCCACCTTTGGTGACTTTTGCAACACGATTGAGGTTAACCAGCTTATCCTTTAATTCGGTGTCCGCCGCTTTAACTCTATTTTTCGATTTTTGATATGCCATAACTGTTCTACTCTTAAAGTTTGAGACCGCCCTCACGAGCGCCTTCGGCCAATGCTTTTACGCGACCATGATATAAATAACCGGATCTATCGAAATACACCTGTTCAATGCTAGAAGCCTTTGCCCGTTCAGCAATTAATTTTCCAACAGACTTGGCCTGATCAGATTTATTTACTGATTTGTCAATGGTTTCCTCCAGTGAATTGGCAAATGCCACGGTAATACCCTGGGAATCGTCGATCAACTGGCAATAAATTCCTTTATTACTCCGAAAGACAGACAACCTTGGTTTATCTTGTACACCTTTGATTTTCCTTCGAATTCGAAGATGTATTTTTTTTCTTTTTGCTGTTTTTGAAATTGCCATAGCAATGAATTTTCAATCGTTCTTATTTTGCCGCTGTCTTACCAGCTTTTCTTCTAATTTCTTCACCTTTAAATCGTACACCTTTTCCTTTATAAGGTTCAGGTTTTCTATAAGCCCGGATCTTCGCAGCAATTTGACCTATCAATTGCTTGTCGTGTGATTCCAGGATAATTGTTGGTGGCTTTCCTTTTTCTGATACTGTTGTTACAGAAACTTCAGCTGGTACTGCAAACATAATCGGGTGTGAAAACCCCAAGGACAATTCAAGTAACTGACCCGTATTTGACGCTCTGTACCCAACACCAATCAGCTCAAGTGTGCGGACATAACCTTTAGATACACCTTCGACCATGTTATTGATCAAAGAACGACTTAATCCATGCAAGGATTTATGTCTTTTTTGATCTGTGGGTCTAGCAACCGTAAGTTTGCCATCCTCGATATTTACACTAAGATCTGAATTGATTTTTTGGTGCAACTCTCCCTTAGGGCCCTTAACTGTAACGATATTATTATCAGATACCGAAATTTCTACTTTTTCCGGAATCGATATTGGTGCTGATCCTATTCTTGACATGATTGTCTATTTTTCTATTCTTCTGTAATTAATACACGTAGCAGAGCACTTCACCTCCTACATTTTTTGCTTTAGCTTCTTTTCCTGTCATCAGACCTTTATTAGTCGAAATGATACAAATACCGAGGTTATTCAGTATTCTAGGAACATCTGTTGCACCTGTATATTGCCTTAAACCGGGGCGACTGATTCGTCCTAATTTTTTAATCACCGGTTCGTCTTTGCCATTGTACTTTAAAGCGATACTAATGGTGCCTTGAGGGCCTACTTCTTTTTCCACTTTATACCGGTGAATGTATCCCTGATCGTAAAGAATTTCAGTCATACTCTTTTTCAAATTAGAATATGGAATTTCCACGATTCGGTGTTTCGCCATATGCGCATTTCGAATGCGTGTTAAATAATCTGCTATTGGATCGGTAACTGCCATAATTTTTCTCTTAATAGATTTCGCCTACCAGCTTGCTTTTGTAATTCCAGGAATTTTACCATCGTTTGCCATTTTTCTAAATGTTACCCGATTAATTCCAAATTTTCTCATATAACCTTTTGGCCTTCCTGTCAATAAACATCGGTGATGTAATCGTACCTTAGAAGAGTTTCTTGGCAACTTGTCTAATGCCTCCCAATCTCCTTCCTCTTTAAGACGTTTACGCAGATCGGCATATTTAGCCACCAACTTCTGACGTTTATTTTCGCGTGCGATTAAGGACTTTCTGGCCATGATATAATTTTCTTAATTAATTATTGATTTTTAAACGGCATGCCTAACTCGTGTAACAATACCAATGCTTCTGCATCCGTCTTGGCTGAAGTCACAAATGTGACATCCATACCTTTAATTTTACTCACTTTGTCAAGGTCGATTTCAGTAAAAATGATGTGCTCAGTAATACCCATCGAATAATTTCCCCTGCCATCAAAGCTATTGTCATTAATTCCTCTAAAGTCACGTACACGAGGTAGTGCTACTGAAACCAGACGATCCAGGAATTCATACATACGTTCATCTCGAAGTGTCACACGAGCTCCAATGGTCATATCCTCTCTCAATTTGAAATTGGAGACAGATTGTTTTGCTTTTGTAGGAACTACCTTCTGCCCTGTTATGGCAGTCAATTCCTCAATCGCGTTGTCGACAATTTTCTTGTCTTGTGTTGCCTCTCCAAGCCCCTGATTAATCGATATTTTCAATAATCGTGGAACCTGCATGACTGATTTATACTTGAACCGCTCTTGCAGTTTAGGTATAATTTCTTCTTTATATTTCGTTTTAAGACGTGGTTCGTAACTCATTACTTAATGATTTCATCAGATTTCTTAGAATAGCGTACAATACTTCCGTTCTCTTTTCTACGGCCAACACGTGTGGGTTCACCTGTTTTAGGATCTACCAACATGACATTTGAAATGTGAATCGGAGCATTTATTTCAATGATCCCACCTTGGTTTTCATTCGTCGGTTTCATGTGTTTTTTTCGCATGTTCACATCTTCGACGATCACACGGTCCTTTTCCGGAATGGTACTTTGAACGGTTCTCACAGTTGTCAAGTCCTTATAGTCTCCGGCTATAACAACCACTTTGTCACCTTTCTTTATGTTCAGTTTCTTTTGGAATCTTTTCTTACTCATTGGACAATATTTAAACTATTAAAGTACTTCAGGTGCCAGTGATACAATCCGCATATAGTCACGATCACGCAATTCTCTTGCCACAGGTCCAAAGATCCTGGTTCCGCGTGGCTCTCCGGCTGGATTCAACAGGACGACGGCATTATCATCAAAACGGATGTATGATCCATCTTTTCTCCGAATTTCTTTTTTGGTGCGAACGATAACCGCTTTAGACACGGTACCTTTTTTTATCCCACCAGTCGCAGCCTCTTTGACTGTCACCACGATTTCATCACCTATTGATGCATATCTCCTTTTGGAACCGCCCAATACACGAATACAAAGCACCTCTTTGGCTCCGCTGTTGTCAGCTACATTCAATCTGGATTCTTGCTGGATCATGACCTACTATTTCTACTATTAATATTATTTATTACTTGGCTTTCTCGATAATTTCGACAACACGCCATCTTTTCAATTTACTCACTGGACGAGTTTCCGAAATGCGGACGGTATCGCCAGGATTGCATTCATTATTTTCATCATGAGCATGAAAATTTTTCGATTTCTCTTGAAACTTTCCGTACATGGCATGTTGCAATCTTCGTTTCACTTTAACCGTAACAGTTTTATCCATTTTGTTACTGGTAACAATTCCCGTTCGGCTTTTTCTTAAATTCCTTTCAGACATTATTCTAGAATTGACTCTGTTATTTATTTAATTTTCTTCGCAAACGAATTTTCGTTCTTTTCTTCTGCAATTCCTCTCCACCTTCTTGAATTTGTCTGCTACGTACTTCCGTTTTCAATTGAGAAATCGCTTTACGCACATTTCTTATTTCAAGCGGATTTTCTAAACCCTTAACCGCATGGTCAAGATTTAACCTGGTCAATACCTCTGCGGCATCTGCTAGCTCACTTTGCAATTCTTCAATTGACATGGCTTGTATATCCTGGTACTTCATATTCTAATCAATTAAGCGGTTCAGTTACTAGTTTGGATTGTAATCTGGTCGTATAACAAACCTTGTTTGTATAGGCAATTTCTGAGCTGCCAATCTAAAGGCCTCCTGGGCTGTGTTAATCGAAACACCATCCATTTCGAAGAGTATACGACCCGGTTTAATTTGAGCGACGTAATGATCGAGTGCTCCCTTTCCTTTACCCATCCGAACTTCTTGTGGTTTAGATGTAATCGGTTTATCCGGGAATATTCGGATCCATACGTTACCTTCCCTTTTCATGTGCCGTGTCATTGCGATCCGCGCTGCTTCAATTTGTCTATTTGTCAAACGACCACGCGTCACAGCTTTGAGTCCAAAGGCACCAAAATTGACGCTGCTACCCTTTTGTGCAAGACCTTTATTTCGGCCTTTTTGCTGTTTTCTATATTTCGTCCGTTTTGGCTGTAACATGACTTTTTTCTTTTTCAAGTACCTCTTTCGAAAAGGACGGCAAAGGTACGGATTTAATTGAAAATTCTTTTAATTAACGCTTTCTTCCACGCCCTCTTTTTCCCCCAGTTTGTTTAACTCCAACGTTAGGTGACAAGTCTCTTTTTCCGAGGACTTCCCCTTTACAAATCCAGACTTTAACACCAATTTTTCCATACACAGTATGCGCTTCTTTCAATGCATAATCTATATCCGCACGGAAGGTATGCAGTGGCGTTCGTCCATCTTTATACTCTTCTGTTCTGGCCATCTCGGCCCCGTTTAATCGACCTGCTACACGCACTTTGATTCCTTCAGCTCCGGCTCGCATCGTTGATTGAATTGACATTTTAATGGCCCGTCGGAAGTTAATCCTTGCCTCAAGTTGTTTAGCTATGGATTCAGCAACAATTGCAGCATCCAATTCCGGTTTTCTGATTTCCACGATATTGATTTGAATATCGCTCTCAGTCAACTTTTTCAACTCTTCGCGAATACTATCGACCTCGGATCCACCTTTTCCAATGATAATTCCCGGTCGCGAGGTGTGGATAGTGATTGTAATGCGCTTAAGTGTTCGCTCAATGATGATACGCGCAATACCGCCTTTGTGTACTCTTGCATAGAGGTAGATGCGAATTTTTTCATCACCGACTACCTTCTCGGCAAAATTGTTACCGCCAAACCAGTTAGAATCCCATCCTCTGATGATGCCTAATCGATTGCCTATTGGATTTGTCTTTTGACCCATTGAATTATTCTTTAATTATCCTGATTTTCTGTGACTTCTTCTTCAGCTTCAACCAATTCTTCTTCTTCCTCAACTTCATCTATATCATCTTCATATTCTTCATCTTCTTCAGCTCCTGGTTCTTCAAATGGCAAATAGATTCTGTTATCTATCTCTAAAATCAAATGACAAGTGCGTTTCCGAATTCGATGTGCTCTGCCATGTGGTGCAGGTCTGAATCTTTTGAGGAATGCTCCTTCATCCACTCTGATCTCAGATATGTATGCATCGTAATCGTCAATCTCTTCTGACAGTCCATGTTTTTCCTGAACGGTATATTCCCAGTTGGCGATTGCTGATAGAAGGCATTTTTCTATCCACAAGGATGCCTCCTGTTTTGAATATTTCAGAACATTCAAAGCATCTTCAACGGGAAGTCCCCGCACCAAATCCGCCACCAGTCGCATTTTTCTTGCGGACATATGACAGTTTCTTGTTTTGGCTACAGCATTCATTTGCTTTCAGTTTAAATTTATTATTACCGGTTTCCGGCGTGTCCTTTAAAAGTACGGGTCGGTGAAAATTCACCCAGTTTATGACCCACCATATTTTCAGTGATAAAAACAGGCACAAATGTTTTCCCATTATGCACTGCAATTGTAAGTCCAACCATATCAGGAATGATCATGGATGATCTTGACCAGGTTTTTATCACAGTCTTTTTGCGTGTGCCCTGTGCTTTTTCAATCTTCCTTAGCAGTTTATGAAAAACGTATGGTCCTTTTTTTAATGATCTAGCCATAATTCTTATGCGCTTTATTTGCGTTTAGAGATAATGAGTTTATTCGATTTCTTTTTCGTGTTTCGTGTTTTTTGACCTTTGGCCATAACACCGGTACGCGATCTTGGATGACCTCCGGAAGCTCTTCCTTCACCACCACCCATTGGGTGATCGACCGGATTCATTGCTACACCTCTCACACGTGGACGTTTGCCTTTCCATCGTTTTCGACCCGCTTTCCCCAGTACTTGTAAGGCATGATCCGGATTGGATGTATTGCCAATGACGGCTTTACACGACATCAAGATTCGACGAACTTCACCTGAGGGCAATTTGACAACGGCATATTTTCCTTCTTTTCCCATGAGAACACCGTTGGTACCAGCACTTCTTGCCAGCACTGCACCTCTACCTGGTGTCATTTCAATGGCATGAATATCAGCTCCCAATGGAATGTCTTTCAAGAACAGCGCATTACCTATCTCCGGTGTTGCTTTTTCACCTGACATGATCGTATCACCAACTTGCAATCCTGATGGGGAAATGATATAACGTTTTTCTCCATCCTTATACACGATCAAGGCAATAAAAGCCGTCCGATTGGGATCGTATTCGATGGTCTTCACTTTGCCCGAAATTCCATCTTTGTTTCTTTTGAAATCGATGATTCGATATCTTTTTTTATGCCCTCCTCCTATTTGTCGAACGGTCATTTTGCCATCATGATTTCGGCCTCCTGATCGCTTTATTGAACCAAGCAAACTTTTTTCAGGCTGGTCAGATGTCAAAACCGAATAATCCAGACCAACACGAAATCGTGTTCCTGGTGTTATTGGATTGTACTTTTTTACTGGCATTTTATTCGCTTTTACCGATTATCACTTTAAATTTTTATACTTCGCCGTAAAGATCAATTGTCTCGCCATCAGCAACAGTTACAATTGCTTTTTTGAAGGCAGATTGTCGTCCTTTGATCAATCCTGTGCGTGTATTTTTCATTTTAATTTTTCCCGGCATCACCATCGTATTGACGGCCTCTACCTGGACACCATACATTCTCTCGATCTCTTTTGCGATCGTAATTTTATTTGCTTTACGAGCAACCACAAACGAAAATTGATTTCTCAATTCTGTCAATGATTCTGATTTCTCCGAAAGAATAGGTTTTATAATTATATTATTTGCCATGGCCTCAGCTAATTAAAATTGTTCTTTAATTTGTTCTACAGCTCCTTCTGCCATAATAATTTTACCGGCCTTCAGTATTTCATATACATTTAGGTCAGTAGCTTTTTTTACAGCGGCTTTTTTTAAATTTCTACTAGACAAATGGAGATTTGAATCGTATTCCGGGATGACCAAAAGATGTCTTTGATTACCCACTTCGAAATTATTCATCACATCAATAAATTGACTCGTTTTTGGAGATTCCAATGTAAAATCTTCAACTACGACGATTTTACCTTCGCCAGCCTTTTGTGAGAGTGCTACTTTGCGCGCAAGACTCTTCACCTTTTTGTTCAATTTCTGGCTGTAATCTCTAGGACGTGGTCCAAACGCACGACCTCCACCTCTGAACAATGGGCTCTTAATTGAACCTGCCCGAGCTGTACCGGTTCCCTTTTGTCTTTTAATCTTTCGTGTAGAACCTTTTATCACACCTCTTTCTCTCGTCTCATGCGTTCCCTGGCGCTGGTTTGCCAAAAATTGCTTTACGGAGAGATAGAGCAAATGATCGTTGGGTTCAACATTAAAAATTGAATCCGGTAGATCGATTGATCGACCTGTTGATTTTCCTTCTATATTAAGCACGTTAATTTCCATCGCACGCCTATTTTTCTATAATTACAAATGATCCCTTATGTCCTGGTATAGCTCCTTTGATAAGGATCAGGTTTTTCTCGGGGAATATTTTAGCTACTTCTAAATTTGTGATCTTAACACGTTTACCACCCATTCGGCCCGCCATTCGCATACCTTTGTATACGCGTGAAGGAGTAGAACCGGCACCAATAGATCCTGGAGCACGTAATCTGTTATGCTGTCCATGGGTAGCGTCACCGACACCTTTAAATCCATGTCGTTTCACAACGCCCTGGAAGCCTTTTCCTTTCGAAACGCCAATCGCACCGACAAAATCACCTTCATCGAATACTTCATCGACGGTGATGCTATCGCCCAATTGTTTATCTATTTCAAAATCCCGAAATTCCCGAACGATTTGCTTCGGATTCGTTCCGGCTTTTTCAAAATGTTTTTGCAATTGGCGACTCGTATTTTTTTCTTTTTTAGTCCCGAAACCAAGTTGAAGAGCGTAATACCCATCAGTTGATTCGTTTTTGACTTGAGTCACCACATTGGGACCTGCTTCTACGACTGTGCAAGGAACATTCCGTCCCGCTTCATCAAAGATGCTGGTCATGCCTATTTTTTTACCAATTATTCCGTTCACGATTGAATGAAATTTCTATAGTTATTAATGCATTCTATAATTAATAAATAGAACGCTTTTTTAATTCAAAACAAGAGAGATTATCGCCCGACTAGGACAGTTTGACCTGTATGTCTACACCACTGGGAAGTTCCAGTTTAGACAAAGCATCTACTGTCTTTTGTGTGGGCGTGTAAATCTCGATTAACCGTTTATGGGTTCGCAATTGAAACTGCTCACGAGACTTTTTATTTACATGAGGGGACCTCAAGACAGTAAATATTTCTTTCTCAGTGGGCAGCGGAATCGGACCCGTAATAACGGCTCCAGAATTTCGAACAGTCTTTACGATTTTCTCCGTTGACTTATCGACCAGATTGTGGTCATAAGAACGAAGTTTTATCCTAATTTTCTGATTCATACCTCTTTATAAAATTAATTCTAAATCTATTCTATTAAACTTTTACTTCTCCTTTGACTTTTTCAATCACTTCGGTAGCAATACCAGATGGTGCCGGTGCAAAATGTGAAAATTCCATTGAAGAAGATGCTCTACCTGAAGTGATAGTCCGCAGTTGCGTAACATAACCAAACATCTCAGATAAAGGAACATTTGCTTTGATAATAACAGCATTCGATTTTGATTCCTGGCCTTTCACCATTCCTCGTCTTCGGTTGAGGTCACCAATCACAGGACCGGTATATTCCTCAGGCGTTGTAACTTCCAACTTCATGATTGGCTCTAGTAAAACAGGGCCAGCAGTTTTAGCAGCCGCTTTAAATCCTTCTTTAGCCGCGAGTTCAAAAGCAATTGGCTTAGAATCCACAGCATGTGTAGATCCATCATAAACTCTCACTTTCATACTATCGATGGTATAACCAGCTAATACCCCGTTATCCATCATAGCGTTAAATCCTTTTACGACAGATGGCATTAATTCTCTAGGAATCGATCCTCCTACAATACCATTAACAAACTGAAGTCTTACTTTTCCTGATTTAAAATCATCGCTTTCAAGAAACTCTTCATCAGCCGGACCCATTTCGAACTCGATATCAGCGAAAAGCCCGGATCCACCAGTTTGTTTTTTCAGTTTTTCACGATGTTTTACGGTCCTGGTCAATGCTTCTTTATAATTCACCTGAGGTGCTCCCTGATTCACTTCTACTTTAAACTCACGTCTCAAGCGATCAACAATAATTTCAAGGTGCAATTCGCCCATTCCACTAATAACCGTCTGATTTGTGTCTTCATCATATCGCACGCGGAAAGTTGGATCTTCTTCTGCCAGTTTAGCTAGTGCCATTCCCAGTTTTTCAAGATCTTTTTGTGTTTTAGGCTCAACCGCTAAACCGATCACAGGATCAGGGAAAGTCATACTTTCCAAAACAATTGGGTGATCCAAAGCACTTAGCGTATCACCCGTCTTAATGTCTTTAAAGCCGACAGCAGCAGCAATATCTCCAGCTTCTACTTGTTTGATCGGATTTTGCTTGTTGGAGTGCATCTGATAAATTCGTGAGATACGTTCTTTATTTCCAGATCGTGTATTGAGTATATAAGATCCTGCATCCAATACACCGGAATAAACACGGAAAAAAGCCAATCGCCCGACGAACGGGTCTGTTGCAATTTTAAATGCAAGAGCTGAAAATGGTTCTTCTACTGAAGGCTTTCGCTCAACAGGCTCATCATTTTTTGGATTAATACCCTGAACAGCATCTACATCAAGTGGAGAAGGCATAAATACACAAACGGCATCCAACAGCGCTTGTACTCCTTTATTTTTAAAGGCAGATCCACACATCATTGGAATAATGCTCATATCACAGACAGCAGCACGAATTGCAGCGCGAATTTCATCAGCAGATATTGAGTCAGGATCCTCAAAGTATTTCTCCATGAGTGACTCATCGTACTCGGCTACTGCTTCTAATAATTTTTCTTTGTATTCATTCACAGTATCGACCAGGTCCTCAGGGATAGGGACGACTTTGTACGTCATACCCATATCATCCATATTCCAAACAACGGCTTCACTCGTTATCAGATCGACAACTCCTTCAAAATTCTCTTCAGCTCCAATAGGTACCTGCAATGGCACCGGATTCGCGCCTAACATTTCTTTTACCTGGTTGACCACTTCAAAAAAGTCCGCCCCTGATCTATCCATTTTGTTGACAAACCCAAGTCGAGGTACTTTGTAGCGATCTGCTTGTCTCCATACTGTCTCAGATTGAGGCTCTACCCCACTTACTGCACAAAACAGAGCAACCACACCATCTAAAACACGAAGTGAACGCTCTACTTCTACTGTAAAATCGACGTGACCAGGTGTATCGATAATGTTAATCGTATATTCCTCTTCTTTCCATTCCCAACTGGTTTTGGTTGCAGCAGACGTAATCGTAATACCACGTTCCTGCTCTTGCTCCATCCAGTCCATGGTAGCCGCTCCATCGTGAACTTCACCAATTTTGTGACTCATTCCCGTATAGTATAAGACACGCTCGGTTGTAGTGGTTTTGCCGGCATCAATATGTGCGGCAATTCCTATATTTCTCGTGTATGTGAGATCCTTGGCCATTCTAACTATTCCTTTCTTTCTTGTTTTTTAATGTAGATGTTATACTCTAAAATGTGCGAATGCTCTATTTGATTCAGCCATTTTATGGGTATCTTCTTTTCTTTTTACAGCCGCACCTTCGCCTTTGCTGGCAGCGATTATTTCAGCTGCTAATTTTTCCACCATTCCTTTTCCTCCTCGCTTGCGTGCGAATGCAATCAACCATTTCATTCCAATAGACAATTTTCGACCGGCAGGAATTTCCGTTGGAATCTGGAATGTTGCTCCACCGATTCTACGACTACGGACTTCAACTTGTGGTGTTGTATTTCCCAATGCCTTTCTCCAAATTTCGTGTGGGTCTTCACCCGTACGTTCTTTAACAAGATCCATGGCTGAATAGAAAACATCAAAAGATATTGACTTTTTACCTTGCCACATCAGATTGTTCACGAATTGTGTTACCTGAGGATCGTTAAATCTAGGATCTGGTTCAAGTATCCTAACCTTTGGTTTTCTTTTTCTCATGTCTACCTGATATTATTTAGGTGTTTTGGCACCGTATTTTGATCTACTTTGTTTTCTGTCACTAACTCCGGCTGTATCCAACGCCCCTCTCACAACAGTGTATCGAACTCCTGGCAAATCCTTTACCCTTCCCCCTCGAACGAGCACAATAGAGTGCTCTTGAAGATTGTGACCTTCTCCCGGTATGTAGGCGATCACTTCCAATCCATTTGTCAAGCGCACTTTGGCCACTTTTCTCAATGCTGAATTCGGTTTTTTAGGTGTGGTAGTATAGACACGGGTGCATACTCCACGCTTCTGAGGACACGAATCCAGGGCTCTGGATTTACTCGGTAGGGTAATTTGCTTCCTACCCTTTCTTACTAGTTGATTAATCGTTGGCATATAAACTGTTTATTTTCAATGGATTAAGTGGCGCGCAAACACCTCTAGCCCAAAGCGACGGCAAAGGTATGTTTTTTTGCATTAAAATTGTAGGGCTTATTTATTCTTTTTCTGAAATAAAATCAGGCCACAACTATTGACATTTATGGAAAAGACAATCACAATACGACGTGGGGATATAAATGACCTGGATGCAATTTACGATTTGGTCGTCGATTTGGCCATTTACGAGAGGGAACCCTCGGCTGTTACAGCAACACGGGAAGATTACCGGAGAGACTTTGAAGCTGGGATATTCCACACATTGATCATTCAACTTGATGATGATATTATTGGCATGGCACTGTACTATCATACATATTCGACATGGAAAGGCCGTATGTTATTTCTGGAAGATTTCATCATCAAAGAAGCCTATCGTCGAAAAGGTCTGGGCGGCCAGCTATTTACCGCTTTCCTTGAAGAGGCCAAACGGCTGGATTGTGTACTCACAAAATGGCAAGTACTGGATTGGAACAAGCCAGCCATTCAATTCTATGAAAAGGTTGGTGCCGAACTTGAAAAAAACTGGTGGAACGGAAAAATTTACATGAAGTCCTAGTTCCAGATTTCTTCATCCAACCAGCGAACTGCCTCGACCAGGTACGGGACGTAGTCACATGGTTGATAGTGACCCAAGCCCGGAGCCCGCACAAATTCGACATTGCTTCCGGCCAGGTTGGTTTGATCCACCCAGTATTGAACCGTATCAATTGGAAAGAAATCATCATCTTCTCCATGTATAACATACATAGGAGGCGTAATCGTTCGGACCGATTGATCCGGCCTGAAGACATTATATCCGCTAGCCATTGCGATTCCTGCTGAAAAAACTGCAGGTTGTGTTTCTGCATAAAACCAACTCCCATTACCGCCACTGCTATATCCCATAACCGCAATGCGTTGCTGATCAATCGGCCAATATCGTGTCGACAGATCAATCAGTATGTGTAGTTTATCCTGGTTGTCGATTGATCCCCATTCCGTATCGCCGCTGTTGGGGCTTATAATGATTGCATCCAATGCTGCTAATCCGGGTTCAACATAGCAATCTGTCTCCAGATGAGTGGTTGGATCCCCATTATTTGCCCAATGCAGCGCCATGACCAATGGTATGTCTTGAGTCAAATCTACATCAGGAATGATAACTCTAAAATTATAAAATATGGATTCAGTGATCTGCAAAGTCAAATCCTGAGTGCCAGCAACCAGCTCGATATCTTGAAATGCTTTTTCAATATCAGCATAGGTAATTGTATCCGGTTCGTTGTCATCATTTGATCCACAACCAAGTGCCAATACGAGCACCAAACAAATTACTGAATAAAACCATGTCCTTGTTTTCATGAAATGAAGTTTTTTGTCATGCCCTACTTGTCAAAATAGAAATACAGTTTTAAAATAGAACGATAACAAGATGATGTGTTATGCAATTAAAAACGACAAAAGTATCATAAATGCTGTTTAGTGAAGTCCTTCAGAACTATAACGTCATCCGGGATGTACGTTGAATGATATTATCGCTCAATGAGAGGTGCCTTCCACAGGCCTCTGCCCATGGTCGAAATGTACAATTCACCCGAAGCGTTATTTATTTCCATATCGGTAACCATACACTTTGGTCCCAGTTCGCCATAATAAATCCATTCGCTCAAATTGGCATCGGTATAAAATACGCCATAATCAGTTCCAACATAAAGTCCATCCTCAGATTCAGCGTCGTAGACAATACATATGGCTGGTAAATTTGGCAGACAATTGCTCTTGTTTTCCCAGGATTTTCCTCCATCAGATGAATAAAATACTTTCTTACCTGCTTCGAAGCCCGACATGGTCACCCATAAGCGATCAGCATTCTTTGGATCTACTGTTACAGATGACAGCAGCTGTGGTAATCCACAGTTGTTTTCACCCACACATTTTAATTTGAGGTTCGAAGTAATGTCCTCAATCCGCCAGTCACCATCATCATTTCGAACGGCCTTATAAATCCCCCCTGTATTCTTATTTGAATCGGCCTTACTTTTTTTATCCCAAAAGAATCCATTCACGACGTAGTAGAGCACATCCGGATTTGATTTGGACATTGCCATTTTATTAATTCGAATGGGCGGATGCGGTCGTTCCATTTTAGACCAGGTCATTCCATTATCTGCACTATGAAATAAGGCCAGTCCTCCGGCAAAAACCTCATTGGGATTCGAGGGATTCATCAACATCGGAAATAATCCAACGCCTTTGAGAAAAGATTTAGTTCTTTTTCCACGCCATTGCTTTCTAGTCACCTTACCTGTATGGAACGCACCGTTTGCAGACTGATGGACTTTGTATTTATCACGAGGGTCTATCAGGCAATCGCCGTTGTCTCCTCCCGGTGATGTTGTATACCACTCACCGGCCTTGTAAAAGTTAGCGGACCCATCTTGTGCCCCGAGAAAAACGAATTCATTATCCTCTTCTGTGATTCCCAGTCCAAAGTAATTGGTATTGGCTATACCATCACCTGAAATATCTACCCAACTATCACCATTTACCAATTTGGCAATGCCGCCGTCATTTCCAACATACACAATGTCATGTCTGCCTAGTGTATCTCCATATTTACTTTTTTCCAGTGAGAGATTGCGGACGTCGACATGATTTCTATACGTCCGTAATTTGGTATTCGTTCGTCCTCTATCTATACTTCTTCTCACATGTCTTCCTGATCCCTCGAAATAAAAAATATCCGAATTGTATTGATGGACAGCCAGATTTGGTACTGCATAACCGGAAGTCCTTAAATTCACAGGATCGGTCCAGGTATTTCCGGCGTCTTTTGATACATAATAATAATATGGTTTATTTTTTACTTTACATTTACCTTTCGCTGAATAAACATAATAATAATTCGCTAAGAGTGAAATATGTCCTTGTTTATTTATTTCAAGGTCATACAAAACCTTCACTGGATTTTGAATTGAATCAGCATTGCAAAATATTTTTGTTTTTCTTTTTTCCGGAATTTCAATACGCTCAATTTTATTAACCTCAGAACTTCCAGCCTTGTGAAAATATACGCCGAGGCCATTGCATAAATATACATTCCCATATCGATCTAGTTCGATATCATGATTTCCGACATTTCCGTAGATCGCCGGTCCTGAATAATATTTTCTATTTTCATAAATAACATCCCATTTACCTTCGGCTTTATGTGACCCCGTCCACCTGAAAAGTGAAGTTGCATTAATCGTATATAGTATCGTACTATCAAGTGTGCTTCGCGGATCCATTTCAATATCGAATGTTCCGGACAACCAACCGCCATATGGTGGATTGTATCCTGTGACGTCCCACGTTTCTCCTCCGTCCTCTGACATCACAATTCCTATGCCATAACCACGTTGTCCGTTATTCCATTTATCCAGTGCGGTGCCTGTAGCGGCATAGATGATTTGCTGATTTTTAGGGTGGCGAACCATTTCATGAAATCCCACGACAGAAAAGCCCTCATCATCAGTCGTATTGTGCCAATTTTCACCTCCATTAGTTGTTCTCCAACTTCCCCCATTATGCGACCCTATAACGATGTCCAGATCATCGTATTTATTTACACTAATCGACTCAATTCTTCCCTGGTTCATTTGACGGCTATTTCTCGATTCAAATGGTCCCAGGTTTTTCCAAATAATCTCGTCATCCCAATCAACTTCGCATAATTTCAAGTCGCCTCCTATTAATTTCAATAAATCAATAGGGGTATAAACCGGTCGACCCTCCGTGTCCAGTCGATAATGCCAAAATTCATCGTTAATTGATTCGTTGCCCAGATACAATGAATCCGATTTTAATATATTTTGCTCGTCTATATATTGAGTTTTTTTGCAGCCACAAAACATCGCAACCACAACGAACATGAATAAGGATGATAAAATTAATCGATTATTGGCCATAGCTATAAATTCAATACGTTCGATTCATAAGCCAATTAGAAAGTTTGACGAGAGCCAGTTTTTTGTCATTGTCCACATTCAAGTCCGTTAAAATTTGATTTCCCTGTTGGATCAATGTATTTTTGAGAAGTACTGCATCTTCATGAATCTTGAATTTGTCATAGGCAGACAAAACCAACTTTATTTTTTTCTCATCTGTCATGGATTGATCAAAAAACAGACTCTCAAATTTTTGTCGTTCGGCTCCAGCCTTTAAAGCACATAAAATTGTCAATAAGGTTTTCTTCCCTTGAATGATATCTCCGCCAAGTCGTTTGCCGATTGCACGAGGGTCGCCATATGCATCGAGAATATCATCTTGAATTTGAAATGCCAGACCCTGGAGAACACCATATTGATACAACTTTTCACTCTCCTCGGGTGTAGCGCCTCCAATGATTGCCCCAATCTTCAGCGACGCTCCGATAAGCACTGATGTCTTGTATTCAATCATTTTCATATAGGCCGCTTGATCAGGAAATTGATGACTCTCAAAATCGAGATCTAGCATTTGACCTTCGCAAACTTTAACGGCCATATTCGAAAAGCAAGCCAGAACTCGTACAGATTTGTCTTTATCATTTACTTCCATCAATTCTGAAAAAGCTAACAACAACATGACATCACCTGCAAGGATGGCTTTATTGCGGCCATGCTTGAAATACGTACTTGGAACACCCCGCCTGAGTGGAGCTTCATCCATGATATCATCATGCACAAGCGAAAACGTATGGAACAATTCCAATGCAGCAGCTTGCGGCAACGCCATTTCATAATCATCACTGAATAGTTGGGCAGACAACAAACACAGCAACGGACGGATGCGTTTGCCCCCCGACTCAATGGCCGCATCCAGCATGGTTTTAAGTTCTGTGTGTTCGATCGATTTCGATAGTTCAACCAGATACTGGTTGACCATTTCTATGTAGATCTCATTCATGTATTTTGCAAAGATTAAACAATCAAAGTAAAGAATAAAATTCTTCCAATTTTTTAAATCAGCGCCAAATTCTATATTCGCCTAACACAATGCAGGAAGGAGAAATCATATATAAAGACGAAGATTATTTTATTGTTCGTAAAACGTCATTTTCTGACGAATTAATCGAAGTGTTCGATACCACGTCTTGGGGCGAGACGGGAGCGCTTTATGAGCACAAAGACTCAAGAAAAAGACTGGAAGAACTAGAAAACCCAATACTCCTGGAAGTAAGAAATGATAGAGATCTTATCGGATGCTGTGTATTGGTAGGAAGGACAACCTATCTCGATAACAAGAGCTATGAAACTTATTTTGCGCGTTACCTGGTAGCCAATCCAAAATTCAGAGGCAAGGGATTGATGACCCGATATGCCATACACACGATGGACAAGGTCCGGGAAAAAGCACTTTCAGGTACACTTTATGTCGGCACCGTCGAAAAATTTAATAAAAAATCCTACCACCTCGTGAGCACAGTAGAATACGAGGATGTCAGCACGATCAAAACAACGGCGTTCAGCCGGGCATTTCCAAAAACAGATCCACGTGTCAAAAAAGTTGAGACGGATTCAGAAAGAGAACGAATCACGAAACTTTTGTTAAAACAATATCAGCATCACAGTTTATTTCACCTGGAAAATATATTTCGTGAAGACGGCTATTATTATTTAAAAGAAGGGGATGACATCATTGCCGGAGTCCAATGTTTTCCGGCGCTCTGGGTTATTAAAAAATTACCCGGTTGGACTGGAAGCATTATCATGCGTTTATCTCCACATATTCCGATATTAAATAAGATGTTCAATCCGAAAAAATTCGAATTTTTAGCATTTGAAGGTATTATTTATAAAGAAAACAGGGTAAAAGATCTGCATCGTTTATTTCAGCATGTGCTAGCCGATCAAGGATTTAAGACAGCCTTATTCTGGCCGGACGAACGATCAGCACTGTATCGAGATTTGATGTCATACGGGAAATTAGGCATACTACAAAAAGCCGGAGCTGCATCAGACGCAACAATCATGATCAGCTTTACCGACATCCCGGAAGATGAGAAAATATCGTTTAAAGGTCATCCCACCTACCAATCCGGATTTGATTTTATTTAGATACATTTAGCGTATGAAAAGATTAATTACAAGTTCACTATTGATTCTCAGCCTCTGTTTAAGTTTACACAGCCAGGTAATAGTTTCTTATGAACATTTAGAAGATCTCACCCTCGATCAAGTTGAAAACATTATTGGAAATGACGGCACATATGGCGTAGCTCTATACAAAGTTATTTACACCTTACTGGATCACAATGATCAATTAGACACAGTCAGCGGATTATTTCTTGCCCCAATCGATCCATTATTTGAGAGTAGTTTGGTTATCTACAGTCATGGAACATCGAGCGATGACAATGATGTTCCAAGCAATTTGAGACAGGGTTTTCCGGATGCGCTCGGATTTGCGACCAGTGGTTTTATCACGGTGGCACCAGATTACATCGGCCTGGGCGAATCAGAGGGCACACATCCTTACGTGCATGCAGAAACTGAAGCACTTGCAGGATTGTACTTCTATGTTGTCGCGTTTGAATTAATCACTGATCTAAATCTTAATCCTGGTCCGGAATTATTTATTGCCGGCTATTCTCAAGGAGCCCATTCTTCTATGGCCCTTCAAAACCTTCTTGAAACAGAGTTTATTGATGATATTGAAGTCACGGCAGCTGCTCATGGTTCAGGACCCTATAGCGTAAGTCATGTGATGCGTGAACTCATAACAAGGAATCAACTCTATTTGCCTGTAGGATTTATACCCAATTTCATATTAGGATATGAAGAAATTTACGGTAACATCTACGACGAATTGGAAGACATATTCAAGCCACAATACGTACCACAAATCGTCCAATTTCAAAATGGCGATATTGATTTAGTGCAACTTACTACGCAGTTAGCTTTTTCCTTATTTTTTGATGTGGGCTCTGTTATTCCAAGATTTTTATTTCAAGATTCTATTGTCGCCAGACTTGAACTAAATGATCCGCAAGATCCATTAATCATTGCCCTACGTGACAATGACACTTATAATTTTCAGGCACTTGCACCTACCAGATTATATTATTGTGAAGCAGATGATGTTGTTCCATTTGAAAATTCCATATTCGCGGATTCAGCCATGCAATTACTAGGACCAACCGATTTACAATTAGTCCATGTTGATCCGAATGGTGACCATGGTGAATGCGCTCTCGGTGCTCTACCCATGTCAGTAGACTTTTTTCTCTCATTTATTAATGTTGGTGTGGCAGATACTGAATCCGATTTGATAGAGCAATATTATCCAAATCCAGCTTTTGATCAATTGCATTTAAATCTTAAAGAATCATTTGATAATCTTGCCTATGAAATACGGGACCTAAATGGAAGAATGATCAACAAAGGATCAATTAACGGAAGTGAACCCATCATTGATCTCACAGAACTTAGGCCAGGGGCATATTTGCTATTCTTAAATTCCAATGCACAGGTACAAGTAAAACGATTTGTCAAGCTGTAGAATTTCAACGTGTGACTGCTTGATTCTCGAATTCAGGTGAAGTGATTAAATCAATTTCCTTCAGCGACTTTCAGTTTTGGTGTAACGATCAATGCACCTATACATATGATAACAGATAAGTACCCGACCCATTCGTAGCCGACGACTTTTTCTTCTTTATCAAAAGCCACCATAAAGCCACCGACAGCAGCCGCACCTGCAATTCCCAATTGCTGAAAAGCAGATTTGAGACTCATGAAGCTTCCTCGTAAATCGGGACCAACCGCACTTGTAATTAAACTTTGGGGTGGCAACATGCGTCCACTGCCCAGCACAAAAAATAAAGTAGTAACGATCAAAGCCATAGGGATGGTAGCAGGGCCCATATTCGTCAGCCAAATGACAGGTACGAATGAAAGAACCATAACAATAAAAAAGACTGGTATAACACCATATTTATCCGATAACTTCCCAATTAATGGGGCTGTGAACACAGTCAACAAACCTCCGATTAAATAGATATAAGTGATCTCTTTTAGTTCAAACCCTACATTGCGCGTCATGTATGGCGTAATGAATGGTATCGTAAGAAAATGACCGAAGACGAGGACGACACCTAGTAACAAGGCGTTACGAATATTTTTATTTCCAAATATTTTCTGCAATAATTCGTATGGTCGATAGTCCACCTGATCTTCATGCTTGATAACCATTTTTGGAAATCGTTTAAGAATACCGAGAAAGACAAAAACACCAAAACCAGCAATAATAAAAAATGGCGATCGCCAACCAAATTCCGTTGCCAGATAAAATCCCGCCGGAACACCCAATGCCGCAGCAGCCGAAAAAGCAGCCATTAATGTTCCGATGGCCTGGCCTCTTTCTTTAAAAAGATATACATCACTAATTATCGAAAGGGCTAAAGCCCCTATGATGCCACCAAATAAACCGGTAATAAATCGAATCACCAGCAATGACATATAATTTGGTGCTAACCCACATAAAAATGTACCAATTACAAAACCGGAATAAATGAATATGAGGGCGTTGCGTCTTTCAAATTTATCAAGTAAAAAAACTCCACAAAGGCTGGAAAAAAAAGCGGCTATTCCATAACTCGATAATAGGAGTGAAAATTCTCCCGGAGTGATCAAAAACTCTTCAATAAATAAATCAGCCAATGGCATCATGATCATGACATCCATGATGTTGGTGAAATTGACTAGGGCCAATAAGAGCAATATGGTTTTCCGGTCTTTCATGAACGCTTAGGCGAAAAATTAAGGTCTTCACCATTGGTCAAAAGCCTACAAAGGTAACTTTCCCCAAGTGATTCCCGGTCTACCACTTTGACTAAAATTTGTAAATTGATCCCTTATGCGTAATCGATTCATTTTCTTCATCCTCATCTGCATCATCGGCATCATACTTCTTGATTATTTTGTATGGTCCGGTGCACACCTTCTGCTCATCCTTGTGATCCCCATTGCTTTGCTGGGCTTCTATGACATATTGCAGCGTAAGAACACCATTCATCGAAATTTTCCAGTAGTCGGTCGCGGTAGAAAAATAATGGAAGAGTTGAGACCTAAGATCTATCAATATTTTATCGAATCTGATATCAATGGTCGACCTTTTAGCCGTATTGATCGGTCACTGGTCTATGCCCGTTCAGAAAAAGGTCTTGACACCTCACCATTTGGCACTCAGCTCAATAATTATCAGGAAGGGTATGAGTGGATGCACCATTCAATATCCGCTCTCGATCCGCATCTTCTTCCAGCGCATCCACATATCCTTATTGGAGGATCGGACTGTACCCAACCTTATAACTGCAGTTTATTCAATATATCTGCAATGAGCTTCGGATCACTAAGTAGTAATGCAGTGATGGCCCTTAATGGTGGTGCCAAACTAGGAGGCTTCGGTCACAATACCGGCGAAGGCGGTATCAGTCCTTACCATTTAAAATATGGTGGTGATTTAATATTTCAATTAGGAACCGGGTATTTTGGATGTCGTGACAACAATGGACAGTTTTCAGATGAATTATTTCAAAATCAAGCCACTCGTCCTGAGGTTAAGATGATTGAAATAAAATTGAGTCAGGGTGCGAAACCCGGACATGGTGGAATTCTACCTGCAAGAAAAAATACGCTCGAAATTTCTAAAATCAGAAATATTGAACCAGGTACTGATGTATTATCACCACCATTTCATACAGCCTTTGAAGGCCCGACGGGCTTACTTAATTTCATTAAACGTCTTCGCAAATTATCTGGTGGAAAGCCCATCGGATTTAAATTGTGTGTGGGTGCGAAACACGAATTTTTGGCCATTTGCAAAGCCATGCAAATAACAGGAATAAAGCCGGATTTTATTTCAGTGGACGGAGGCGAGGGTGGAACAGGTGCTGCACCCGTTGAATTTTCCGACTCCGTCGGAATGCCATTTCGAGAGGGCCTTGCTTTTGTGTATAATGCCTTAGAAGGTTTTGGAATAAAAGATGAAATTAAATTAATCGGTTCAGGAAAAATAGTCTCAGGATTTGACATGTTCCGAGCCATGGCCCTTGGCGCCGACGCCTGTTATTCTGCACGCGCCATGATGCTAGCTCTAGGTTGTATTCAGGCTCTTGAATGCAATCAAAATAGCTGTCCGACAGGCATTGCCACACATAATAAAGAACTTGTTGCCGGACTCGACATTACAGATAAAAAAAGTCGTATTGCAAATTTCCATAAGGAAACCATTGAGTCCTTTGTGGAATTAATGGCGGCTGCCGGAATTAAAGATCCAAAAGACATTGATCGATCTATGGTATATCGAAGATTAAATATGCATGAGTCACAACCTTATTCCTTTATTTATCCATATGTGCCAACTGGTTGTTTGATGGTAGAAGATAATTCACCCGGTGAATGGCGCGTACACATGGAGCAAGCTGATCCGGATTCTTTTCAACCAAAATTTGCCATCAAGGTATAATTCAAGAAATTCTTAAAATTAATTCACAGTGTTTCCAAGACTAAACCCGATCGAAATGAGGCTTATCTACTGTTTGATGTTTTTAATTTTAGTTGGCTGCGACCAAAAAAGTCGCACGTATGATTTGGCCATTATCAATGCCGTAATTTTTGACGGAACATCATATCATGAAACTCATCAAACAATCGTAATGAATCACCATAAGATCATTTCGGTTTCACCATCCAAAGCAAGTGATTCTCAGAATAATGCGTTCAAGCAAATAATCGACGCTGCCGGACGGTTTGTCATGCCGGGCATTATTGAAGGGCATGGTCACCTGCTAAGCTATGGTGAAGGACTATCAAATATCGAACTCGGACAATACATGAGTTGGGATGACATCATCGAAGCAGTGGCAGAACAGGCGTCTACCCTGCCTCCAGGAACCTGGATCGAAGGGCGGGGCTGGCACCAGGAAAAATGGAACACAATACCGCAAGATGCGGTACAAGGTTATCCGGTGCATGCAGAATTTAGCAGACAAATCCCTGATCATCCGGTATTCCTGGAACATGCCAGCGGACATGCCGCATTTGCCAATGACAAGGCCATGGAGGTCATCGGAATTTCGATTGAGACGAAGGCACCAAATGGGGGACGTATACTAAAAGATGCCACAGGCCGGCTGACGGGAATATTTGAAGAAAATGCACTGGAATTGATAGAGGACTTTGTCGATCAAACAAAAAATCTCAAAGACGTATGGGAAAAAGCCTTGAAACGTGCCGGAGAATCTTGTTTGGCTCAGGGAATAACCAGTTTTCAAGATGCCGGCTCAAAAATCGAAGAGATTAAATGGTTACAATCAAAAGCAGATCAACATAAGCTTCCTTTGAGGTTGTATGTTATGGCATATGACAGCATTCATTTAATCCGAAAAGATTTAGCCGATTTACGATTAATTAATGAAGGGGACAGTTTTTTAACCTGTCGGGCTGTAAAAGGATATTTTGATGGAGCCTTAGGTTCGCGAGGAGCCTGGTTGCTCAAAGAATATGAGGATCAACCCGGATATTTTGGACAAAAAACTAGCGAACTAAATAAGCTCAATAAATATGCGGTATTATGCAACGAGCTTGATTTCCAATTTTGTGTTCACGCCATTGGAGATCGGGCCAATCGGGAAACACTTTCTTTATTCGAAAATAACCTTAATCAAAAAAGTGACAATCGATGGCGAATTGAACACGCCCAACATATCGACCCATCAGATCACGCCCGGTTTGCAGACCTAAATGTCATTGCTTCCATGCAACCCATTCATTGCACTTCGGATGCACCATTTGTCGTGGCACGATTGGGTGAACATCGCGCCAAAACCGGGGCATACGTTTGGAGAAGTTTACTTGATCACAAAGCGCAATTAGCTATAGGAACAGATGTACCTGTTGAATCGCTTAATCCTTTTGAAAATATTTATTCAGCCCTAACGCGCAAACATAAGATCAATAGTCCTTCTTTTTTTGAGGAACAAAGTTTCAACCGATTAGAAATATTAAATCTTTATACTGCCGGAAATGCATACGCAGCATTTGAAGAATCATTTAAGGGAAAAATAGAACTAGGATATGTCGCAGATATTTGTATTCTGGACAAGAATTTAATTTCATGTGAGGCGAATGAAATTCCGGAAACAAAAGTATTATTTACAATACTGAACGGAAAGGTAGTTTATCAAAACTCAATTCCTAAATGACAGAGGTGCATCTTTTCATGATTTTTTATCACTTTATAAATTTGTTGCATAAATAGATGAATCTAAGTGCCATACAAAATGCCATTGCCGTATTTAAAAGTGAATTGAACAAGCAAAATCTGAGTGAATTGGATTGGATTTATGAAAAACAATTTGCCGCATATCATAGTCCGAGGATATCGGTAGATAATTTGCCAACCTGGCTCGATTTACTTTTTAGTTCGGAGCGCACTCAACGTTATTGGAAAAGTGAAGAAATTCGTTCGTCGGAGTTGATGCGGATGATGGCAGCATTTGACCCTGATATGGTCAGTACGGCATTCAAAGATCTTATTGATGAATCTCGGGATCTTGAAGGTCGAATAGACCGCTTCAAGTTTTATATGGATGAAATACTTGCTAGAAAACGACGGGTGGACAAAAAATTCATTGAAAGCTGGCACCATCAACATAACCCGGTAATCTCCTATTATTTGATGATGTCGGTTCCGCAGAAGTATGTTTATTATACACGTGCACGCCATGAACAAATCGTCAGCTACTTTGGTGCTAAACCGCTGGCTGAAGCCGAGGATATGGTTCGCTACCAAAAGATGTCAGGGACGATATTCAAAATTCTGTCCCGTGACGAGGAGGTGATGGGGCTTCATCGCCGTCGCTTCTCTAAACCTATCCTTGATGATAGCATTCTCCTTGTCTATGAAATGTTCACGATTGTGTTATCAAAATAGCTCTCTGGTCTGAATGCTCAGAATACACAAAATGCGATCTCGAACGTTTATTATTTGACTGATAGTGAATAATTTAAGACCTTTGCGTGAAATGCCGACGAAAAGCGCCAAAATATTAGCACCTTTTACTCACTTTGAACCGGATCTCAAGAAGGAGTTGGTTCAACGTGGACGTGTCATCGAGTTTGCAGAAGGAGAACGTATTCTTCAAAGCGGTGAAAAGTATTTTGGCAATCTTCTGGTACTCGAAGGCCTCGTCAAAGTGTTTCGCAAGGCCGAGGACGGAAGAGAGTTCTTTCTATTCTTCATCGAACCCGGCGAAGCGATCTACTTGTCCGTTCTGAACACAGACAACATCAATAAGAGTGAACTCGTGGCCATTGCCGCTCAGGAAACAAAGGCCCTTTCAATTCCATACAGTGTGATGGATGATTTGATCTTGCGTTTCAAAACATGGTACAAATTCGTCGCCACTTCTTATCGACAACGCTTCGAAAAAATATTCACGTCACTTGATTACTATGCCTTTCGGGGATTAGATGACCGCATCACTGATTATCTGCGCAAGCAGACCAGAATTTTCAAGACCAAGGATTTGCGTGTCTCTCATCAGGAAATCGCCGATGATCTCAACTCTTCCAGAGAAGTTATTTCGCGCCATTTGAAAAAAATGGAACGAAATGGTGCAGTCAAATTAAAGCGCAATCGAATAGAAGTACTGGAATTGGATAACCAGGAATCAAAATCATAGCCATTTCATCTCGTGGTTGGACTTCAACACATCCTGGCCGCAGAAAAGGACAACAGTGCCTTAGTCGTATTCCGTATGTTTTTTGGATTTTTAATGGTTGCCGAAGCATTTGGTGCCATAGCCCTGGGTTGGGTTAGCGAAACCTTTGTCAACGTCCGGCATTCATTCACATTCTTTGGATTCGAATGGACAGACATTCTTTTAGGTCAACCCATGACCTGGTACTATGTGATCATGGGCATTTTAGGTATTGGAATTATGTTGGGCTATCGCTACGTGGCTTGTATGGTTGTGTTTTCATGCATGTGGGCCTTGTCCTACTTCATGCAAAAGTCTCACTACAACAATCACTACTACCTGGTCATGCTGGTATCTTTTTGGATGCTTTTCATGCCAGCTCACAGATATGCCAGTCTCGATGTAAAACACGGTCGTGTGTCCGCATCGTTATCCTGTCCAAATTGGTGCATTTTATTTTTCAAAGTTCAATTTGCTATCGTATACTTCTATGCTGCGGTAGCTAAACTTTATCCGGATTGGCTCACTGCTAAACCCGTATCAATCTGGTTACAGAACAAAGTTCACTATCCAATCATTGGCGGACTTTTTGAGTTTGAGTGGTTTGCTTATCTGATTTCATATGGAGGGATATTCTTCGATTTTCTCATTATTCCATGTTTATTATTTAAACGAACACGGGTATTGGCCATTGTACTTTCATTGGTTTTTCATTTATTCAATTCTGCTGTTTTTCAAGTAGGTATTTTTCCTTATTTCGCGCTAGCTGTTGCACTCTTCTTTTTTGAGCCAGAGACCATCAGGCGTATTTTTTTAAAGAAAAAGCCCAGGTTTATTACTACCGGATCCAGTCTTACTAAAAAATCACATTGGGTTGCTCCAATATTCATTGTTTATTTTTTAATTCAGTTACTCCTTCCTCTTCGTCATCATGCCATCCCCGGAAATGTCTTATGGGATGAAGCCGGACATCGTCTTTCCTGGCGAATGATGTTGCGTTCAAAAGCCGGGCATTGTTCATTCCGTGTTAAACATGACAACGGTAAAGAAACACGGATTTCAGGGTATGATTTTTTAGCCGAGCATCAGGTACGTGATGCAGCGGCCAGGCCCGATATGCTCTATCGATCGATTGATTATTTGCAGGAATATCTTGAGGACGAAAAAATCGATGCAGAAGCTATTTATTGTGATTGCAATGTGAGCATTAATGGTCGTCCCTGGTCCCAGTTTGTAGACCCGGATTTTAATATGTTGGAAGCAGAATGGAATTATTTCAGTCAACAAAAATGGATAGCGAAAGAATCATTTTTAGGTTGGATGGAAAAAGAAAAATAATCAACAACGTTTATGCTATTCCACAGCTGAATGATCAAATTGCATACGAATTGCTTCGCTACTTTCCAGATCGGATTTTAATTTGATTTCATATGTTTCAACACCATCATCCAAAACAACTGCAGTCGTATTTGGAGGAACAGCACCAACATTATTTGCAAAAACAATGAGGTCAGAAGAAAAGCCTGTCAGCGTTACCTCAATTTCATGTGCCTCCTTTTTTAGTTTGTGTTCGGTCAAAATCCAGTTATCGCCAAATTTCAAACTAATAATATCACCATCAACTTTGTTGTAGTCCCTGACACGAATCTTTATTTTTCGGGATTTTACGTTAATACTCTCTGCTACTTTGATTTCGATTTTTGCTTCATCGATATCCGGAGGTGGCAAATAATAATTCACGTGCCATTTCATTAGATCATGGCAGGCAGTAGCTTTTGATGTCGCAGCAGTAAACCCGATCCATGCGAGGGATTCAGTGGCTCCAATAATGGATTGAATATCAAGTTTGGAGGATAATACTGGGAAAATATAGCTGTCTAAATACAAGGTTAAAAATCCATCTTTGTAATGTATCCTGGCAAAATGCGAGTTTCCATCAGTAATTTCAGGAATAGCATGGACTGTAGCATGGCGTCTGAACGATGACTGACCCTCTTGATAGTAGGCAATGTCGATATGGTTTGAGCTGCCTTCTTTATTATTGTATGTATCAAATTCCAGGACGAGGGCATTTTTTATTCCGATGTAACCGAGCCCGTCGCCGGTTCCTCCCAATGCTTCCGGCCTATCATTTTGGATGACGAAAGCAAATCCGTCCCCTACTCCGTTTTCGGCACTTTGCTCAATAACTCTGAATTCGAATTCTGTCTCGAAGCCTCTACTCAGATCAATTTTCTCTTTTTTTAGCCAGCACGCGCCGGCGACATTTGATTTATTTGGTGTAAGTCGTAGATAAGTCTCTTCAATGGTCGTTTGACCTATTAAATTAAGCTCTTCAGTCGTCACACCAAAATCATCAATCTGAATCACTGATTGGGCCATGATCGGTATGAGGCCAAGAATGAAGACAGCAGCAACAAGAATAGACTTTGACATCGTTTTATAATTAGACGGCAAGGTAACAATTGCTTCAGTGGTTCAATTCACTATCTTTGGTTGATTAACAAAACATTAGCACGAAATTAATGGACATTGAGCATAAGTTATTCGCAATTCACCTGATGAAACGCCTCGCTATGGCAGATCAGACCTTTCAAATGAGCGAACAGGCATTCGTCGATTTGGCAGCAAGACATTTGGAGGTGGCTCAAGAGATAGTCGATAATATTGATCCGGAAACTTATGAAATAACTTGTATGCCGGCGCATGAACAAGACCGCATGACCATACTCTATTATCTTCTATTCCTCTCAGAGATCGATGGCGTCATGCTGGACGAAGAAAAGAAAGAAATTCGAAAAATTGGTTTTGAATTAGGATTTCGAGATGATCAAATCGTCCGAATGATCAACATTGTAGACAACAATAAATCAAGACGTCTTGATCCTGATCATCTCATCAATGCCATCCGTACGACGTTGAATTAGTCCCTGATTTAATAAACCATAATTTTTTTCATTACGAACCGTCCATCCCTGTGGTTTATTTTTATGAGACAAAGGCCTTTATAATTATTCTTGACGGAATAAACAGGTTGTTTATCCAGATCGAATGACTCAATTAACTCGCCATTGAATGAATATAAATTTGCAGATATCCAGACCTCCGGATTATCCAATTCCAAATAGAATTCATTTCTTGCAGGATTTGGAAATACTTGAATTTCACTGCTCAATAATTCTTTTGGGCTTATAGCAACATTTCGAGCAACGATGGCATAAACTGCCATCCAAGGACTGTAGCAAACCTTGTCCTCCTTTTGAACATTCCAGTTATAAAAATAATAGAATTGGCCTGTTCCAAAAACGGATTCTGTAATTTCCAATGCCTCACCTGTAAATGGAAAATCAACTGCATTCCGACTCCTCATAAAATCAGGGCTCCTGAATCCCAAATTATCTTCATTTGCATTCGCATCCGTTGTGATTTCATACGATTTATCAGTTAACAATTGTGCTTGAAGATCGATTGTATTGAATCCCTCAACCAGATCAAATGTGGTTCTGTAGACTTCCATATTTGTCGCCAAATCTATGATTAGAATGGTTCGAGGTCCAGCCAGCCTGCAATAAACCAAAACACTTTGCAAGGTGCAATTTTCAAAAGTCTCAAATAGCATTCCTCCACTCAGGCCTGTACTGTGATATCCATCAAAACTTGTATCGGGTTGCACCGGACCGATCGACTCAGGATCAGTCGGGGTAAAATTCACTGTAGCCGCAAACAACATGGAATCCCTTTCTAATGAGTCGATAATAAACTCGTTACCAGTGAACAAGATGTTTTGAAGTATGGTGTCGACCGTCCAGGCAGTCATTTCCTGAGTTGAATGTATTGTCGCAGTTTCAAATTTGACCACGGTATCATTTTCTATCCGTGGCCTCTCTACGTTGATATTCCGGACTGAAACCGTATCACTAAAATACGAGTTACAAAAACGTTGTTGGCGATAAAAATACTTACCGGAATCTGTGATGCTTATGCTTTGATCTGACGACCCGTTGCTCCATCTCACCGCATAGCGCGAATCTTGCGTGGAAAGAGCCAGTCGTTCAGTGGCACATTTGAGTAAATCTCCGTCGTACGTGACAAGTGGAGGATCTGTCGATTCCATCATCACTTGAAAAGAAGGCAAGGTCAGCCAATGGTCATCAAGTCTAATTAGTAAGGTATACACGCCGGCTTCGTGGACCGTGAGACTTGACTCGGTGCTGCTGTCGGACCACAAGTATTGATCTGCCACTGGACCCGTTAAGGTCAAGCTATCTTGCGGACATAAGACTGATTTGTCCGATGAAATCGCATCCATTCGGATTTCTTGAATCCCAATATTTTTTGAGATTTGATATAATTTATTCGCAGTTAAATTTTGGTATATCTCGACTGCTCCTGAAGGCCAGAATATTTTTACGCTGTCTATTTCTGAAATTGTATCTAAACCAAAGTGCTGAATATTGGTCTTATTAATTCCATAGCTTTCACCGGAGCGAATTTCACGCATTTGATGATTATTTCCATGAAATATTTCGACCGTTGCCCCTATAGCATATAGGTTCATAGAGTCACCGCGAAGTGAAAATTTAATATATTTACCTCTATTCGATTTATTAATAAATAGTTGATCAGGAACATTTGAAGGGTCGTTGTAGATATTGGCATAACCTGCATAGATATCCAGTAAACCATCACTGTTGATATCGCCACAACTGGCCGATTCGATTTGCCGTGTTGACTCAGGAAACCCTGCATCTTCGAAATAACCATTTCCATCATTCAGATACATAATGTGATCTGAGCCCGGAATAAAGAAATCAATGTCGCCGTCATTGTCATAATCACCGGAAATCAGTTGAATGACACCGGCTTCGAATGCTATTCCACGTAGCTCCGCTTCATCAACAAAAGTGCTATCATTCTTTTGAATAAATAAATTCATTGGTGCATTATGATTTGCTAATAAAATATCCCAATCGCCATCATTATCCACGTCTACAAAATCAGCCACCCAGGATTGATCATTTGATAATAATATTGGTAAGTCATAGATTCGCTCAAATCCATTTTCTGTGTTTTCGAAAAACTGATTGGTTCGTTCCGGGTCACCGGGACTGGTTCCCAATCGACACTTTGAAATATACAAATCTAAATCACCATCGCGGTCGTAATCACACCAGGTTGTACCATAATTTCCTGAACCATCACTTGGTGGGTCTGTACTAAAATCCATAAAATTATTTACACGACTAAAATTTCCTAATCCATCATTTAATGCGATGTAATTTTCGGCGTCATCATTGCAAACGAATAAATCCAAATCACCGTCATCATCCATATCGGCAAAATTTGAACTTTGCGGAAGGAAAGCAGGCGCATTGAGTTCTGAAATTTCGTATTCCGCCATAGCGCCCTCGGATTTCAAAAATGTCAAATCCCCAGAACCGGCTGTAAAAATATCCTGTATGCCATCATTATTAATATCAGCTGTTTGTACAGACCATTTTCGATTGGTTGTTACCTTCCCAAGAAAATGAGCATCTCGAAACGCATGCCCGTTGGTCTGATAGATCACATATAAGTCTTTTGCCCGGTCAATTAGAATCAAATCATCCAATGCATCTCCATTCAAATCCGAGAACCCCATGCCCACTCCACTGTGTAGCTCTTGTTCATTGATTAGAAATTCAGTCCCTTCAAACAATACCTGCGCATGTGTAAAGCTCAATGGGACAAAAAAAAGAATTATTGCCAGAAATAGTGAATAACGGTTCTTCATGTTTCGAATACTTTTATAGATTAGATCCAAATATATGGAATGTTGGAAAGCTTCTGGGAGTCCATCTATGACAATAAAATTATCGTAGCGTATCTATTTTCGTGATTCTTATCTATTTTGTTGCCTCCAATGATCTCGAACAAGCACAGCATTGCGCGTTTTATTAATTACTATTTTCGGTCCAGTACGATATACAACATCCATTCACCATACCTGTACGAACTCCTGACATTTACGACAGATGAATCGCGTTTGTATTATGACTTTCAAATTCTGGACGATCTTCGAAGGAGGATGCTATTAGATACGACTCCAATCCAATCTTTGTTTCCCCCCAATCAAAAGCAGTCTGTTCAAGATGGATCAGAAGTCAAACACCTTGCACAAAGCAAATTATCTTCTCTAAAAAAGTATGAATGGCTTTTTAGACTCATCTTGTTTTTGAAGCCTCAGGCAGTTGTGGAATGTACTTCATCTCTCGGTCTTTCATCACTCTATATTGCCCGGGCACTTGAGCAAGGCAAACTTTATGTGTTGGAAAGTGAGCCGTTGATTGTACAGCATACTTTGAAATCACTTAGACCATCGGTAGTTTCCAATATTGAAGTGGTCCATATTACCGAAAGCAATCAAGCGCCCAATGCATCTAAACTCCAATGGCCGGATTTTCTCAAATTAAATGGTGAATACCTGGAATCGCTTACTCATTCTTTTGCCAAGAATATATTGTTACAGCATAAACCTGATACCATATTTATGGATAATATTTATCGCTCAAAGCAAACAACTCTTGCCTGGGAAGAATTGAAGAATCACGACCATTACAACGTAATTCTCGATTTTTATAATCATGGATTACTCCTGAATCGACCTGAAATCAGTGGGAAAATTGAAATCTCTTATATTGATTACTATAAAAAATTCTGGCAAATGGGATTTTTTAAATAATGAATACCTGAACAATAAACTCGACTAATAAATTCCTACTAGTGCATTCTGTCACCGCGAAGCTCTAATTCTTTCATTATTTCAGCTTCCCGATCCAGGTACTCAGACCAACGCTTACGTGCTTTTTCTTTCCCTGCATATTTATCTGCTAATTCGATAAACAAGCGGTAATGTCCGGCTTCAGCAACCATGAATTGATGATAAAAATCTTTCAACTCATCTTCATTTATATGAAGCGACAGGAGTCGAAAGCGTTCGCATGAACGCGCCTCGATAAGGGCACAAGTCAGCAATCGTTCCAGTAAACGATCCTCCCTGCTTCCTCCTTTTTTTTGAAAATTCATGAGTTTATTGACATATTCATCTTTTCGCTGCTGGCCCAAATTCAGATTCCGCTTTTTCAGTTCACGCAAGACCATGCGAAAATGACCCCACTCCTCCGTTACAATCGGTGCTAACTCTTCTACCATATCAATTTTATCCGGAAATTGCTGGATGAGTGAAATGCAATAAGTTGCAGCCTTTTGTTCACAATAGGCATGGTCTGTCAAAATATCCTCAAGCGACTTTTCAGCCAGATTTACCCAACGCGGGTCGGTAGACAATTGTAGATTTAACATAATAATTATCCTCTAATCGGTTTGTGCCAGGCACTTTAATTGAATTTTTAATAGATCCACTTGATAGACTTCATATTCCTCATTTCCCGCTAACCACTCTATGTTGATTTTATCAATTTCGTGCTTACTCAACTTCTTGACTGCATCTTCTTCCAATGCATACTTGCCTGTGAATTCAAATTTATTGCCAGATTCCATCTGACGACCGCTATCAGCTGTAGCATTGTATAATGATACAATATCACCGTTAAGTAATACTACTTTTAATTGAGAATTCTGTCCCAGACCCCCGTATTCGCCAAGGGTTTTTCGAGAATTGATATTCACATGAATAAGAATGGTGGTCAATTGCTCAGATCGCACAAGCTCTATGAAGGCTTCGATAAATGGCTCGCCATTTAGATATTCAACCAATTCTTCCGGTGTATATCGAAAGAAAAATTTCTCACCGATACTGAATATTTTTTCACCGGTCAATTGATCCAATTCCACCATCACATCACATTCGGACTTTGTAGATTTTGTGGATGGAGAAAAAACATAATCATTTCGATTATATTTTTTCGGAGTGCTGACAATCGGTGGTTGATCGTCTATAAGCTCAGGTTGTCCCGATAATTCATTCAATTCAGCATTCAATAAACGTAGTTCCTCATTTACTTTTCTAATTTCTTTTTCTGAAAGTTGTAAATAGCCTGAATTCACTCGCCGTAGACGCTCAGTCAGTGTCAACCGACGTTCAGTCAATCTCAGGATCTTTTCCTCGTTTTCCTTGATTTGCTTTGCTGAAATGTCATCGGTTTGAATGTCACTGGCTTGCTTTATCGACTCATTATCGGTAGGATTTGACTGCGATTCTACTTTTACGTCTGGTTGGCGTTCAGCTTTCACGAATGCCTCTAATTCCTCAACTAACAATATGCTATCAGATTGTGTAAAATATCTCCAACTCCCATCACTGTAGGTCACAATCACCTCGCCACGGTCGTTGCGTGATACCTCTTGACAATTGGTGCTAAAAGCCAGAAGCATCAAGGTCGGAAGAAGCCAAACAAAATGGAATTGAATAGATTGAATCGACTTCATAGTATGACGAATTGAATTTTCAACGTCTCAAAATTAGTTAACTTAACGATTCTATTAAACGTCGGAATGATCTTTCATGGTTTTATTTGATCTCAGTTTTCTGGACATTACCGTTTGGGATGCATTAGACGTCCTGATTGTGGGTTTTTTGCTCTTTCAAATGTACCGCCTATTACGCGG
The DNA here is from genome assembly GCA_965249735.1 of Saprospiraceae bacterium. Lineage (GTDB taxonomy): Bacteria > Bacteroidota > Bacteroidia > Chitinophagales > Saprospiraceae > JANQSS01. The sequence goes on from CBDFMS010000026.1 coordinate 657,077, forward strand.
GACAGTAGCCATATATATACTCGTGGGTGTTGTTCTTTTATACGTGGTTTGGTGGCTGGTGCGATCACTTGACATGGATCTTCTATCGGCTATTCTAACACAATTTGTTAGTGTAGGTGTATTACTTCTTGCCATTATTTTTCAACCGGAGCTACGGAAGTTTCTACTCTTTCTGGGTGAGAGTGCGGTTAAAAACAAACGATTTCAACAATTTCAGGAGTGGTTTCCTCTTTTGCGCGATTCTAACCTTGCTCCAAGTCACGTGTCTGATGAAGTTGTTCGGGGATTGCAGCACATTCGAAGTCGCAGCGAAGGAGCGCTTATCGTCTTGAGCCATGGAAATTTACCTGAAAACGCCTACCATTCAGGTGTTGAATTAGAAGCAAAAGTTACTGCAGAACTGCTCGAATCTATCTTTTGGAAAAATAGCGCTCTCCACGACGGGGCCACCTTCATAGAAAATAATCGAATTACACGTGCCAGGTGTGTTTTACCCTTGTCACAACGAAAAAATCTACCCGGATCAACCGGCCTCCGGCATCGTGCCGGTATCGGCCTTTCCGAAATATCATCGGCGCTAATCATTATCTTATCGGAAGAAACCAGTCAACTCTCTATCGTGAACAAAGGCACTATAAAGAAAGCTGTCGAATTGAAGTCGATTGCCGGACATATCGAATCATGGAATGAATCAATCGGATAAATGAGATTAGAAAAAATTGAAGAATACGCCTTATCTGATGACATAATACTATCCATTAGCGCTTTGTTTCAAACTGCTTTTGAAGGGTATCCCAATGAACTGATCTATTACAACCAAATACCGGACTTTCGGATTCTTGCATGGAATGACGATGATCTGGTGGGTCATGTTGGCGTCGATTACCGTAAGATAAGTGTAGGTGGTCAGGTCTTGTCTGTTTTCGGAATCGTCGATTTGTGCGTCGATCCGGATATTCAATTAAATAAAATGGGAACAGCATTATTACAGTATGTTTTCACTCTTGCAGACAAAAGTTCAGTCGATTTTATCGTCCTAAGTTCTGAAGAAGATAATTTCTATCTGAAAAATGGTTTTTTCATCGTACATAATCCTTGCAAATGGTTGGTCATACACCAACACGATTCTATCGGCGTATTCCGCAGAATTCTCAAAGACGGATTAATGATAAAAGCGTGCAAAGACATAGAATGGCCGGAAGGAGAAGTTGATTTTATGGGACACATGTTCTAATAATCATATTCCATCTTATACGTTCATTTTAATCGACTTTAATCGACACCCCATTTCATATTCATCACCATTCGAAAAGCTTGAAATGGCGCATAAAACAAATTGAAAACCACTACCTTTGTCGACCTTTAAAAATTCGTGATTTATGAAAAATACCTTAGAATACATTAGTGCGCATAAGGGTAGATATCTTGAAGAACTTCTTGATTTGCTCAAAATTCCTTCCATTAGTGCTGATCCGGCCTACAAAGAACAGCTTGTTGAAACGGCTCAATTTGTAAAAGAAAAATTGCTCACGGCAGGTGCAGATCTCGTTGAAATCCACCCCACTGCAGGACATCCAATCGTTTACGGTGAAAAAATTATCGATTCGTCTAAACCAACTGTAATGGTTTATGGACACTACGATGTACAACCACCTGATCCATTGGAACTCTGGGACAGTCCCCCATTCGAACCGGTAATCAAAAAAACTGCTATACATCCCGATGGTGCAATCTTTGCCCGGGGATCGTGTGATGACAAAGGACAATTTTATATGCACGTCAAGGCATTCGAAGCTATGTTGGCGAATGACGAACTCCCTTGTAATGTGAAATTCATGATTGAAGGAGAAGAAGAAGTCGGCAGTGATCATTTAGAGGAGTTTTGCCGAAAAAATGTAGAGAAACTAAGTTGTGATGTCATTTTAATTTCTGACACTTCTATTTTGTCTAATGATACCCCATCGATTACTGTTGGTCTCCGTGGTTTATCATATCTGGAAGTGGAAGTGACCGGTGCCAACAGGGACTTACATTCTGGAGTATACGGAGGTGCTGTGGCAAATCCGATTAATGTCCTGGCAAAAATGATTGCCTCACTCCATGATGAAAATAATCACATCACAATTCCGGGATTCTATGCTGATGTAGAGGAATTGTCTGAAGCCGAACGATTTGCAATGAATCAAGCGCCATTTGATCTCGAAGCGTATAAAGCTGATCTTGAAATCGAGGAGATATATGGTGAGACAGGATTCACGACACTTGATCGTTGTTCGATCAGACCAACACTCGACGTAAATGGCATATGGGGAGGGTACATAGGTGAAGGTGCTAAAACGGTTCTTCCATCCAAGGCCTTTGCAAAAATAAGTATGCGACTTGTTCCGCACCAACAGTCAGATAAGATCACTGAGTTATTTTCCGATCACTTTAAACGTATCGCTCCGGCGGGAGTGACGGTTGAAGTCAGACCACATCACGGAGGTGAGCCGGTTGTCGTACCTTCTGAAATGGACGAATATAAAGCTGCTCACAACGCTTTAACTGAATCTTTTGGCAAAGAACCAATTCCGATGCGTTCCGGAGGAAGTATTCCGATCGTAGCACTCTTTGAAGATGTGTTGGGTGTAAAATCTATATTATTAGGGTTTGGTTTGGACTCAGACAGCATTCATAGTCCAAATGAACATTATGGTCTGTTTAACTATTATAAGGGCATCGAGACTATTCCCCTATTTTACAAGTATTATTCACAACTAAAAGCGTAAGCACATCATGAGATCAATAATGATAGTTTTCTTATTTATTTTTTCACTCTACTCAACTCAATCAATGTCACAAATTTCAGATAGTTTAAGTTACAGCCTCGGCGTTCTAATTGCCAAAAATTTACAACAGCAAGGGTTTGCTAATTTAAACACAACAGATCTAGCAAAGGCGATAGATGATGTCTATGGTGGAAGCGCAGATGTCGATCACAATCGAGCCAACAAAATCGTGCAGGCTGACGCTGAAAAACGTGCTCAAGAAAAATATGGCAGCGTCAAGGTTGATGGAGAAGCATTTCTAGCTGAAAATGGTAAACGATCAGAAGTAACGACGTTACCTAGTGGATTGCAATATGAAATTATGGCTGCAGGCGAAGGAGTAAAACCTGGCGCAAGCGATCAGGTCACGACCCATTATCATGGTATGTTGATCGATGGCACAGTTTTCGATTCGTCAGTTGAGCGCGGCAGCCCGGCTACATTTCCTGTTAATGGAGTCATTAAGGGTTGGCAGGAAATATTGCAAATGATGCCAACAGGATCAAAATACAAAGTATTCATTCCCTATAATCTTGCCTATGGAGAGCGTGGAGCAGGACAAGACATTCCTCCATTTGCTGCCCTCGTGTTTGAAATAGAATTATTGAGTATTAATTAATATAATGTTGTGCGCATTGATATCCTTGCTGTAGTCCCTGAGTTATTGGAAGGTCCATTTCACCATTCCATCCTAAAACGCGCAGCAGAAAAAGGATTATTTGATGTCCACGTCCACGATCTAAAACATTTTGGACTCGGTAAATTCAATCAAATTGATGACTATCAGTATGGTGGCGGTGCAGGTATGGTGCTGCGGGTAGAACCTTTGTACGCAGCAATAAACTCATTTAAAGAGCAGCGGCATTATGATGAAATAATATTCATGACACCTGACGCACCAGTTCTTCATCAATCCACTGTGAACCGACTTTCTTTACTTGACAATATATTAATCATTTGCGGACACTATAAAGGAATCGATCAGCGGGTACGCGATCATTTAATAACCTTGGAGATTTCGATCGGCGATTATGTTTTATCGGGCGGAGAATTGGCAGCTGCAGTTTTGACAGATGCCATTGGTAGATTAATTCCAGGAACGATAAATGATGGCAGTTCTGCACTGAATGATAGTTTTCAGGATAATTTACTCAGTGGCCCTGTCTATACCAGACCTGAAGAATTCATGGGCTGGCGTGTTCCAAGTGTTCTTCTGTCCGGGCATGAAAAGAATATCGAAACCTGGAGACATGAAAAAAGTCTCGAGCGTACTAGAAAAATACGACCGGATCTATTAGAAGACGAATAAAATTTCTTTCGCATTATATGTGCATTAGACAGGTAATAATTTTCCATTTAATTGAATAATCCGAAACGATGGATCACTTAACAGATAGAACAGAAAAATTAGCATCGAATTACGTGCCAACAATTCAGCGCGCTATAACCAATTCAAATTTATTACACATTCAATACAAAACCGGATATAGTAACGAATTTACCGAACGCACAATTGAACCGCAAGCGCTCTATTTTACAGAAAACTACTGGGTCATGATTGCATGGTGTCATTTACGCAATGATTATCGCGAATTCAGATTGGATCGATTAATGAATTTAAACCTTCAAAAAGAAATATTTGAGTCGCGTGACTTTGATCTCATGAAATACTTCTATTCAATTCTCAGTCCCTAGTCACAACTATGGATACCCGGTGTTTTGTCGTTTCCAAATCATTATCGCATAATATGGGCAACGGTTGTTAGCCGATTAGTACCAATAGGTAAAATATTACCAAGCGCCCAATAATCAGTCCATCGATTAAAAACGAAAAATACCAAAGCGGACTGGATTCCTTTGCAGTATGCAAAAAGAAAATGGCAAGTAAAGCCATGATCTGGATGGTCATAGCATAGTTCCAGGATAATGGGGCAAGCCAGATAAATACTGATATGAGCAAAAAAACGATCAGACCAATTCGATTCAGTTGACTCCGTTGAAACAATGTTGCGAAGGTCTTCAATCCAAGTTCTATATCCTCCGATCGGTCACGTATGTCAAATGGCAACGTAATCAGAATAAAGAACATGAAGCGTTCTGTTAATAAAAAGTAGGATAGGTCTGTCGACAGATTTGAAAAGATCATTGGAAATCCAATGGTGACAAGTGGCCAAACCAGGGCTATGGCCCAAATCTTTAAATATGGTATATCTCTTACTCTTGTTTTATTTTTTAGCAACGGTAATAAATAGACCAGTGACAGCGCTCCCAAAACAAGCCATATCAATCCGGATTTTAAAAAAAATAAAAGCGTGAGAATTACGCAACAGATAAAAGCGATCAGGCATGATGCGATCATTACATGCCGATATGAAGCCAACATTTCAATTCGTGGAGAAGTGGTTCTTTTATATTGTTCTATCTGAATAAGTCGATGCAGTGAATAAAAAACCACCGTTGCGAATCCAACCAAAAAACACAGCGGAAAATCGATTTGCGTTTCGGTTACCACATACGTTTCCAGTGTTAGTGAAAAGGCAGCCAACCCAATAAACAAATGACTTGCGTCAATAAAATGTAACCACTTCTCAAAAAATGAGGTTGGAGGAGTTGAATTATATGTATTTAAATTCCTGACCGCTTTTAATTCGAATAATCGTCTCGTAAATCAAGTTGACAACAGCTTCAATATCTTTTTCGTGTGCCATTTCTACAGTGGTATGCATATAGCGAAGTGGTAGTGAAATTAGTGCTGATGGAATTCCTCTTCCTGTATAGGCGAACGCATCCGTGTCGGTTCCGGTAGATCGTGAAGCTACTTCGCGTTGCAACCCAATTTTCTTTGTTTTTGCTGTTTTGATAATTAAATCAAGCAGTTTATTATGTACAGAAGGCGCAAACGTCACCGCCGGACCTTTACCACACCGTGTATCACCATGTTTCTTTGAATCTATATGCGGTGTCGAGGTATCGTGCGTGACATCGGTGACTATAGCAACATCCGGTTGAATTGTATGGGCGATCATTTGAGCTCCGCGCAGGCCAATTTCTTCTTGCACTGAATTCACGATATACAGACCAAATGGTAATTTCTTTTTCTTCAAGTGAAGCATACGAGCAACCTGAGCGATGCAAAACCCTCCCATTTTATTATCCAGTGCCCGGCCGACATAATAATTATTCATTTTTATAAGTTCGTCTTCATAAGTGATCACATCTCCGACTTGTACACCTAATTTTTCTACCTCGTCTTTTGCACTTGCACCAACATCGATAAAAATATTATCCAGTGTAGGTGCCATATTAGCTTGCTTTCCTCTACGCGTGTGAATTGCAGGCCAGCCAAATACACCTTGAATGATTCCTTTATCAGAATGGATATGGACACGTTTCGAGGGAGCAATCGCATGGTCGGAACCGCCATTGCGAATAACATGGATCATGCCATCTTTGCTAATATAATTTACGAACCAGGAAATTTCATCGGCGTGTGCCTCGATCACCACTTTGTATTTAGCGTCCGGATTAATAATGGCATAGACACTTCCATAATTATCAGAATCCATAACGTCCACATATGGTTTAATATAATCCATCCATTTGAGTTGCCCGGCTGCTTCATACCCTGTAGGTGATGCATTATTTAAATAGGCGTATAAAAAGTCTGTTGATTTTTTATCAAATATTTTCATTTATTATTTTTTCCGACGGCATCTTTGTTTACGCCATCTTGATTCAAAATTCAATTATTACTTATTTCGGCATCCAGTTATCTGGAGTCATGCGCCAGGCAGAAATCAGTTCGATATCATCTTTTGTTATTTCTCCTGAGGTCGATGCCACCTGGAGTAGATCGTCCAGGGTAATCAAGGTACGAAAAGGAACGGAAGCCTCATTGAACGATTGTTCTGAAATGTCAAATCCATAAGAAAATATGGCCATTACACCGGCGACTTCTGATCCAAATTGGCGTATTGCTTCCACAGCTTTCAAGCTGCTTCCACCAGTTGATATGAGGTCTTCAATCAAGAGAACCGAGGAGCCGGTTTCGAGGTGGCCTTCGATTTGATTTCGTTTACCATGACCTTTGGCGGAGCTCCGCACATAAATAAATGGCTTTCTAAGTGCATCCGCCACCAATACCCCGTGTGGAATGCCGGCAGTGGCCACTCCTCCAATGACATCAAAGTGGTGCCAGTTCAAAGCCGCCTGTACAAATGCCTCCTGAACCTCTGTTCTTACTTCCGGATACGATAAAAGCAACCTATTATCGCAGTAGATTGGAGATTTCATCCCGGAACTCCATGTAAATGGATTTTTGGCGTTAATTTTGACCGCTCCAATTCGGAGAAGGTGTGCAGCAATCTTGTGTTGTTTGTGCGTCATGGACAAGTTAGAAGTAGGTAAAAAATTCAGGCATGCAAATTTATAAAATATACATAAACGAAAAATTGCTATTGCTAATGCGAAGCAAGCACGTTGCGATGCATCCATATCCTAAAAAGTCAACACTTGTCATACGGTATACAGGCAATACCAAAACGCTATTTCAATGCATCGATTTACTGGAAAAAGGAACCTTATATGAGCGCGTCATTCTTCATGCTGAAGATTATAAAAAATTGAAAGCGGATTTTAAGGCGCTTTTTATTATCGTTAAAGCCGGAGGTGGGTTGGTCATGAATGAATTTGAAAATGGACTGTTTATCTTTCGTCGCGGTCATTGGGACCTTCCCAAGGGGAAATGTGATCCCGGAGAAAAGCGAAAAGACGCTGCAAAAAGGGAAGTGGAAGAGGAAACCGGAGTCTCATCTCTTGTACGGGAAAAACTCCTCCTAAAAACCCGACACGTGTTCAAAAATTCATCCGGGCAACGTATTTTAAAAATCACGAACTGGTATACCATGCGAGCCCCAAAACAAAAACTAATTCCAGAAATCAGGGAACAAATAGAAAAGGCGGTATGGCTGAATCTTGATAAATTTCTAGAAACCAAAACGCCGACGTTTAATAGCGTTCATGCAGTAGTAAAGAAATACCTGAAAAAGAGGATAGTCTCCCCAAAACAGGCTGTGAAAGCTTAATTATTTACCCTTTAGCAACTCTCGACTGATTACGAGTTTTTGAATTTCAGAGGTTCCTTCTCCTATTGTGCACAATTTGGAATCCCGGAAGAACTTCTCCACAGGAAATTCTTTCGTATATCCATATCCACCATGAATTTGAATGGCGTCCGTGGCGTTTTCGACACAAATCTCGGAAGCGTAATATTTGGCCATTGCCGATGCTTTAATCACGTCCTCACCTCGATTTTTTAAGTTTGCTGCCTTTCGGGTTAATAACTCAGCTGCCTCAATTTTAGTCAACATATCTGCCAACTTGAATGATATCGCCTGAAATTCAGCGATGGGTTTCCCAAATTGCTCGCGTTGTTTCGCATAGGCCACAGAAGCTTCATACGATCCTTTTGCAATTCCCAATGATAAGGCCGCAATCGATATCCGGCCACCATCTAAAACCTTCATCGCCTGAACAAATCCATCACCTTCATTTCCCATCATTTGTGAAGCAGGGATGGAACAATCTTCAAATATCAACTCCGCTGTTTCCGAACAGCGCATACCAAGCTTGTTTTCTTTTTTTCCTCCTCTGAATCCGGGTGTGCCTTTTTCGACAATGAATGCGGTCATTCCGCGACTATCGAGTAGTTCTCCTGTACGTACAATTACAACGGACACGTCTCCGCTAATCCCATGTGTGATCCAATTCTTTGTTCCGTTAATGATATAATTATCACCCTTTCGTTCAGCTACACACTTCATCCGGCCGGCATCACTTCCTGTATTTGCTTCTGTCAATCCCCAGGCTCCAATCCATTCACCATTAGCCAGCTTAGGAAGATACTTCTGCTTTTGTTCTTCACTTCCAAATTGTAGAATATGTCCGGTACATAAGGAATTGTGGGCGGCCAGTGATAATCCCAACGAAGAATCCACCTTTGCAATCTCTTCTATGATGGTGATATATTCTTGATACCCAAGTCCTGACCCTCCATATTGTTCCGGTACCAGAACGCCCAAAAACCCATATTCTCCAAGCTTATGCATCACATCAACAGGAAAATGTTGCGCTTCATCCCACTCCATGACGTGAGGTCGAACAAAGGTCTCCGCAAAATCCCGGGCACTCGCTCGGATTATTTTCATATCATGGGTTGTGATTGCTGTCATTGTGTTGCTGAATATGTGAAAAAAGTGCTGCGAAGATACGGAAATCATAGTCGAAACAGGCCAGGCAACCAATTGAATCCTTTTGGCATATTAACGAGTAGAGGTCCCTGGATAAGCTTTATTGAATTGACATAAAACATTTACCAAACATCAGTCTACCTGAATTATCTTTGCACTACGAATACTAAAACGAGACGAAATGAAACAGATTATTATCATCCTGAATATTCTTTTCCTGACCTCCGCATTATCCGGACTTTTGGCACAAGACATGCCAAAGCGGTATGCGACGCTTGAATTATTTACCAATACGCCCTGCCCCATTTGCGTGGTAAATAATCCTGCATTTTTTAATCTATTGAGTAACTATTCTGATGATGTGCACCAAATTAGCTTTTATCCGGGTCGCCCATATTCGACTTGCCCAATTTATCAATCCAATACATCTGACAATTCATTTCGGTCCAGTTATCGAAATATTTTCTCGACCCCTCGTGTTTTCTTTAATGGTGAAAACGCGATGAGTACCGGCTCCGTGAATGCAAATGATCTTAATGAGGTAACAGGTGATGAGAGCTTTTTATATATTAATGTGAGTGAGGTTGGTTCTACCAGTCGAACCGCGACGGTTCAGCTTCAGACTTTTGACGACTCCCCTACATCTTCCGGAAAACTATTTGCAACCATCGTTGAAAAAGAAGTGATGCTTACAGGTATTCCACCCTCATGGGAAGAATTGCACCACAACGTTTTTCGGGAGTTTCTTACGGCCCGGGAAGGTATGACTGTGGATCTCACTCAAGCTGATCAATCCTTTTCATTTAATTACACGATTGATAGTGAGTGGGATGCAGATGAAATATATGTTCTTGCCTGGGTAGAGCATCCGGATACGAAAGTTATTTTAAATAGCGGGACAAAGTTTGATGAAGAGTATACAGATACTAAAACCGTTTTCGCTTCGTCTCAAGCCACCATATTTCCAAATCCTGTATCAGATTTTCTCAATATAGATTTGGCCAATGGAAATGAATTAAGTCATGGCTTCATTTTAAATCCTTCAGGAAAGGTAGTTCTTCGGTTTTCTAACGACTCAAGAATTAATGTTAGCCACTTATCTTCTGGTATTTATACGGCCTTGATCGTTGATCAAAGTCAAGAGCAACAATTCGTTCGATTTATAAAGAAAAAATAGCCGTCGAAAGCGATTTTACTTTTTGAAAAGAAATTGACCTCGTTTTAATTGTGCTGAAATGACAATACCATGGCTGTCGCTTTGAACAATTTCGACTAATTTCTTTTTCAACAAACCTCCGGCAGGAACGGTAATCAGGGTTTTCTTGCTTTCATAATCCATGCGTAGTGTACCGCGCTTTAGTCTGACCTCCAATTCACTATTCTCAGCCATGAGGTTTGCCCGAACGTGTCGTTTTGAATCAAGCCCAAATATTGCACTACCACGGATATTTCTCAATGAAAATTGCTCAGGAAGTTTTTGTATTACAAATCGCACATCAGTAAGCTGACAATCCGCACGTTGAATAATATTGGTAAATTCTATTGTAGACCGCTCAGCAAATAATTCAAGGCTACCCGTTCTCCCGGCACTTAATGATACGTTATCAAAGTCAGCCGTCAACTCCTCAAATCCGATTGACTCTATTGATGAAAAGCTTAAACTCAGATTAGCCGTCTTCGTATTGGCCAGTACGAGGTATCCATGAGAGCCTGAAACTGTCAATGCGTCAACACCGGACGCATCAATTAAAAATTCTGAACCCGTCACTGTTAGTTTGTCCGTAAACTTGGAATACAATCCTGCATTATTTAAATTGACATGAATAGAATTGGATATGCTTCCCGTAAATACACTTCCATGTTTTTGATTGATCGTCACTATGGCATGAGGCGGTACCTTAACGCGATATTCAATATTAATATCATCTTTAATTTCCCACAGTTGATTATTTTTAAGAAAAAGAGATTCGTCGAATTTTGTGGTTAACGTTAGTGTCCTATTGATGACTGTATCGATGATGTCGATATGCTTCATAATTTTCAACGCCTTGCCTCCTATATCGTCTGAAAAAATAAATTCCACCCGTGCTCCAATAACTTCTACGGATGGTTGCAGATAGATATTACCATAACTAGAATTCACAACAATTTTATCGAAAGATCCTGCGTCATAGGATTGCAAATAAAGTTTTTGCTTCTGCTGAGCCTGAACCGTAAATGATAAACTTACCAGTATGAATAAAATATACCTTTTCATGATGACTCTTTTATTCTTGTGAATATACTCGGAGCACCTTCCAATCGTACCATCGTACCAGATTGTGATAGAAGCTCCATTGTCTGAAAAATATCCGCTCCTTTCACATCTCCGGTTATAGCGATTCGAATTAATGGCAATACTTCTCCAAAAGACGACTGATGTCCTTCAATCGCTTCTTCTACTTCTTTTTTTATTTGTTCTGCCGACCAACTCGTTAATTCTCTGAGTCTACCGCTAATTCCATTAAAAGTGGTTATCCCATTATCCTTCCACTTTTTACGAATCATTTTTTCATTGTAGGCCGGAACATCCTCAAAAAAGTATTTCCCTGCTTCGCATAGACCATTTAACGTTTCAATACGCGGTCTGAACAATTCGACATAAGCTTTCAAGAATTGATCATCCTTCTTTATTCCTAATTGTTCTAATTGCTCATTTAATGTATTAGCCAAATATTCTGAATCCGCCGATAGTATATATTGTTGATTAAACCACTTCGCTTTGTCATAATCAAATCGTGCTCCGCCCTTACTGACATGATCGAGCGAAAAAATCCGTGTCAAATCATCCATGGAATAAATTTCTTGTTCACCTCCGGGGTTCCAACCTAAAAAGGCTAAAAAATTGACGACAGCGGATGGTAAAAACCCAAGATCTTTGAACCCATGGTATGTTCCTTCATCACTTTCCCAATTCATCGGAAAAACCGGAATGCCCAATTTTTGTCCGTCACGTTTGCTCAATTTTCCTTTCCCAGTCGGTTTTAATATGAGTGGTAAATGAGCAAATTTGGGCCTGTGTTCTTCCCATCCAAATGCCCGGTACAACAAAACATGATGCGCTGTACTACTCAACCATTCCTCACCTCGAATCACATGGCTAATTTTCATAGAATAATCATCAATGACGTTGGCCAGGTGGTAGGTAGGCAGACCATCGCTTTTCATTAACACCTTGTCGTCTAATTCTGACGAATTAAACTGAACCTCTCCCCTGATTTCATCAAAAAAGGAAACTTGCTCTTCAGGAATGACTTTTAATCGAATTGTATAAGGCGTTTCATTTTTGATTAATTGCTCGACCTCTTCTTTTTTAAGGGTCAAACTGTTGCGCATGACCATCCGACTCGAATGATCATATTTTGGAGAATGTATACCCTCTTCTTCCAGTCGCTTGCGCATTTCATTCAATTCATCAGCTGTATCAAAGGCATAATAAGCAGTACCATTTTCAACTAATGACTGGATGTGGTCTTGATATATATTCCGTCGCTCAGATTGGCGGTAGGGTCCAAATTCACCACCTGCCTCAGGTCCTTCATTTGGTATTATGCCAGCCCATTTTAAGGTTTGCCTTATGTAATTTTCTGCCCCATCGACATATCGATTTTGATCGGTATCTTCAATGCGTAATATGAAGGTTCCCCCCTGACCTTTTGCAAACAAATAATTGTATAATGCTGTTCGCAGACCACCAATGTGTAAAGGACCTGTTGGGCTGGGAGCAAATCTAACTCGAACTGTATTCATAGAATTTTGTTTTCGACGTAAATGTACTCACGTGCATCTATACTTAATGAGTCAATAAGAATGATAATTGAGTGCTTTTGTATAAATCCACTATATGGCTGGGTACTTTTCTGGTATTAAAAACACTTATAGACAGCGGATTGACTGGTTCACACGTTGTATATCGAACTCTTTTTTCTTGAAACGCTGGCATAATTTTTGCAATAAGCAAGGTATTAGTTTACACTTATGTATTTAATCAAAACACCTAAGTTCATTCAGACACTTTTTCCAAATTTTATTTGGAATATTGACACCGTGCAGAATGAAATATTTTTAACATTCGATGATGGGCCAATACCTGAAGTAACACCATGGGTATTAGAAACGCTTGAATCGTATGGAGCTAAAGCCACGTTTTTTTGTGTAGGGGAAAATGTTCAGAAACATCCTGACATTTTTGATATGATTGTTGATGCTGGTCATGCCATCGGTAATCATACATTTAATCACCTTGCAGGATGGTCTACTGATAACATCCGATATTTTCATAACATCCGGAAATGTGCCCATCTGACAAAAACAGATCTATTCAGACCTCCTTATGGTAGGATTCGACCAAGTCAGGCTCAATTTTTGACACGTCATTATAAAATAATCATGTGGGATGTATTGAGCGGTGATTTTGATCAGAACATTACGAAGGAAGAATGCGCTTCTAATGTTCTTCAAAAATGCGGATCAGGATCAATCGTGGTATTCCACGACAGTTTGAAGGCGCAACGGAATATGAAATATGCCTTGCTTACCACTTTGGACCATTTTAGTGCCTTGGGTTATACATTCAATAAATTGGAAGACAACATTCTTCCTGTATTGAAACAAAGGGGCATTGAACTTCAGACGGCTTAACCGGTAAGTCGCAAGAAATCAGAACCATGTAGCCATACGCGGTTCGTAATTCACTAAAATTTGTTGTTTGGAAAACAAAGACCGACGTCTGTCGTCCCTATTCCTCTTTCAGACCCTGTACTAAAAGAGCCACTTTGTTGTTGAGCACTTCAATAAATCCTTTAGAGATCTTGTAAAGAACAGTACTCTTGTCTTCATTAAGCAATCGAATTTCTCCGGCGCTCAGAGCCGAAACAATAGGTGCATGATTGTCGAGGACTTCAAACTGGCCAGTTATTCCGGGGACTTTCACTGATGCCACAGTTCCAGAGAATATCTCTTTTTCAGGTGTAAGAATTGTTAAGTGCATAGCCTGTTTATTTATTATGCTTCAGCTTCAGCCAACATTTTTTCACCCGCTTCGATACAATCTTCAATCGATCCTTTCAAGTTGAAAGCAGCCTCAGGGTATTTATCCACTTCACCATTTAGAATCATGTTAAATCCACGGATTGTTTCTTGTATATCAACAAGTACACCAGGAATACCTGTAAACTGTTCGGCAACATGAAATGGTTGCGACAAGAATCGCTGTACTCGTCTCGCTCTATGCACGACTAATTTATCTTCCTCAGACAATTCATCCATTCCGAGGATGGCGATGATGTCCTGTAACTCGTTGTAGCGTTGTAATATGTTTTTTATCTTTTCAGCGCAACTGTAATGTTCAGCTCCAATAATGTTTGGATCCATAATACGTGAAGTTGAATCCAACGGATCCACAGCCGGATAAATCCCCAGGGAAGCAATTTTACGACTCAATACCGTTGTTGCATCAAGGTGAGCAAATGTTGTCGCCGGTGCAGGGTCAGTCAAGTCATCCGCTGGTACATAAACCGCTTGAACGGATGTGATCGATCCTCTTTTTGTCGATGTGATACGCTCCTGCATGACTCCCATCTCAGTTGCCAATGTTGGTTGATAACCAACCGCTGATGGCATACGACCGAGAAGCGCTGATACCTCAGAACCGGCCTGCGTAAATCGGAAAATATTATCGATAAAAAATAAGATATCGCGTCCACCATTTGGATCAGATAGATCACCATCACGATAATATTCAGCAACCGTCAATCCCGACAATGCCACACGTGCCCTTGCACCTGGTGGTTCATTCATTTGACCGAATACCAATGTCGCTTTTGATTCTTCAAGTGATTTTGCGTCAACGCCGCTTAAATCCCAGCCTCCATTTTCCATAGACTCGAAAAATCTATCGCCATATTTTATAACGCCTGATTCAAGCATCTCACGTAGCAAATCATTTCCTTCCCGTGTGCGCTCTCCTACTCCCGCAAAAACAGAAATACCCTCGTAGGCTTTGGCAATGTTATTAATCAACTCCATGATCAATACAGTCTTACCAACACCGGCACCTCCGAACAATCCAATCTTTCCACCTTTTGAATAAGGTTCGATCAAGTCGATGACTTTTATTCCGGTGAAAAGAACCTCAGACTCGGTTGACAATTCTTCATATGTCGGTGGATCACGGTGAATGGGATAAGCATTCTCGTCTTTTTCAACTGCACCAATTCCATCAATGGCCTCACCCACCACATTAAACAGGCGACCTTTAATCTCAGGACCTACAGGCATAGATATGGGTTTACCCTGATCGGTTACACGTTGACCACGTGTCAAGCCATCTGTAGAATCCATGGCAATTGTTCGAACGCTATTTTCACCCTGGTGACTTTGCACTTCGAGGATTAGTTGATCGCCGTTTGGCCGTTCGATTACCAGAGCACTAAAAATTTCAGGAATCGTCGACCCTTCAAGGTCAAAACTAACATCGACCACTGGTCCAATGACTTGAATTACTCGTCCAATATTTGCCATGTATCGTTACTTATTGAATTGATGAATGATTGAAATCAATTTGCCTTTGATTTCGGAGGGCAAATGTACCCTCTTTACCCTTAAAAACAAAGCAATAGGGCGGATTTTGAAGAGGAATTTTATAATTAAAAAGTCTTGTTAACAGAGAAGAATAAATGCAGATTGCTGCCACTTTCAATAATTAATTCTGAAGAAGCGTTTCATGTTGATAAATGCCTCGGTTGATGTCCTGAAAACCGACAGTGAATCTGATGGAATTTATGTACTTTTCTTTTTGTCACTAAAACAACTCGACATTTGGCCATAGTTCAATTCACAGAACGCGGATTCTATATTCCCCAGGCAGACTGCTATGTTGATCCGGCCAAAAAAGTAGCTCGAGCCATCATAACCCACGGGCACTCTGATCATGCACGACGCGGACACGGGCACTATACGGCCACACCGCTCACAGCCATCGTCATGAAATATCGCTATCAAATCAAGGAATGTGAAACATACGATTTCGGTGAGCAATTTGAGATCAACGGCGTTCTTTTTAGTTTTCATCCGGCAGGTCACGTCCCTGGATCAGCTCAGGTTCGTATTGAATATCAAGGCGAAATATGGGTAATTACAGGTGACTACAAGCGTGATCATGATAATGTATGTCAACCATTTGAAGTTGTACCATGTCACCACTTTGTATCTGAATGCACCTTTGGCATGCCCATTTATCGATGGAAACCGGAAGAAGAATTGACCCAGGAAATTCATGACTGGTGGATGGAAAATCAACGCCAGGGTAAAGCCAGTTTGCTTATGGGCTATTCACTTGGAAAAGCTCAACGTCTCATGCAAATGATCGAACATCCAATTGGGCCAATCTACACACACCCTGTTGTGGACGACACCAATGATGTACTCATCGAAGGTGGATTGCAACTGCACGATGCACAGGTCATTGATGGCCCCAAAGATTATCCTGACCTCAACCAATCGCTCATCATCGCTCCGCCTTCAGCTGTACGAAGTACCTGGATTGAATCCATCGGAGCTTTCTCCTCCGCATCAGCCAGTGGATGGAATCAAATTCGCCGACGTCGTCGTGGTAATACCGACCGCAATTTTGTAATTTCTGATCATGCGGATTGGCCACAATTAATTCAAACAGTCCAGGAAACCGGAGCAGAACATATCTATGTCATGCATGGGTTTACAAAGGTTTTTGGAAGTCACCTTCGCGACATGGGATATGATGCTCATGTCGTACCAACATCATTCAGTCGAACGAATCGTGAAGAAAAATCTGATGTAGGATGAAGTCCTTCGCTCACCTATATCATCAACTTTCTGAAACGACTGAGCTTTCAAGTCGAGATCACTTCATTTCTTCCTATTTAAATCAAGTAGAGAAGAATGATGCAACATGGGCCATATACCTCACTCGTGGGGGATCCCTTAAACGACTATTTTCAACGACTCGATTATCAGAATTAGCACATATGCAAATTCTATTTTCCGAAGCCATTTTTGAGGCATGCCTTGAAGCCACAGCCGACCTCATCGAAACGATAAGCCTGGTATTACCAGTCAATGAAGATATTCAGGATAAGTCTCTCAGCGATTGGATAAATGACATCATTGCCAACCAAAAACACAATGAAATAGAAAAATCTGAATTCATAATAAACGCCTGGAACAATCTTCGACCCCAGGAGCGATATATTTTTAATCGACTTGTCACCAACACACTTCGCTCTCCTATCTCACTCCCTGATTTAATCACTTGCACCGGTAATTATTTCAATATTTCTTTGGTTCAACAGGCGTTCAATTTTTTCAACACAGACGGTTTAACCCCGGCATCTATGGATCTCCTCAAAAAAATAAACGAAGTATCAGAGGAAGTTCCGTTTCCGGAACGTTTTATGGAGCCGGCTGAATTAAATGACCCAAGTGCATTGGGAGACGTCATGCATTATAATTGCTCTTGTGAATGGAATGGCATTCGCGTACAATGGGTCATCCAAAAAGAAATATCACTGCTCTGGACAAGAAGAGGAGAAATTATTTCCGACAAATTCCCAGAATTTTATCAATATGAAGATTGTATTGATGCCGGGACAATTATCGACGGCGTACTTATCGCATACAATGAAGGAGCACTTCTCCCCAAATCCCTGGTGCGAAAACGTATTCGACGTAAGCGTATCACAGCCAAAACCATCAAGGAATTACCGGTCTATTTTTGCGCCATCGACCTCCTGCAATTGAAGGGCAGGGATATACAGGATTTATCTCTTTCGATGCGGCACCAGGAATTAGATAAACTAATTAGAGCTCTACCCAAAAATAATTTAATCAAATTATCGGATAATATAATTCTTGAGCATTGGAATGATATTCAATTAAAATGGGATGAATTGAGGACGGTGAATAGTCGAGGTCTTATTCTCAAAAAAAAATCTGAACCGTATGGGGACATGTCTAAATCATGGTTTAAGATCAAGGCTCCTACCTCTATTATAAAAGGGATTTTATTATATGTTCGGCGAGGCGATGGCGGATTGTCTAATCAATTTATCGAATACACTTTAGGTGCCCGGATGGGAAGCGCACTGGTCCCTTTCACGAAGGTCAAAGCTAGCTTTCAGGATGAAGAAAAACTGGCCATTAAATCTTTTGTAAAAGACAATACCATTGAACGATTTGGTCCGGTCTATAGTCTAACAGCGGAACTGGTTTTTGAGATAAGTTATGAAGCTGTCGAATCTTCAACGCGTCATAAAAGTGGAATTTTACTTAAACATCCTCAATTTATAAAATGGGATAAAACCGCTGACATAGATAATGTCGTGACTTTGGACAAATTGAAATCGGAATTAATTGAAGCAGAAAATTAGTTGTCTCCTGGAAATATAAAATAATTGCAACTGGATGGTTGTGCCATCGAAAAATAATAAGGGCATTCACTTCTGAATAGAAGTGAATGCCCTTATTTTATTCAATATAAATTATCAGCGTCTCGTTTGCCGAACGAATGATTTATGACCTTTTTCACGTACGACAGATTTGTTCACTCCATTAAAAATCTTTCGTTTCGTAGCCAATTTTCGGAGACCGCCACATCCATCGATGACGGCTTCAAATTCAGCTCCCAGTTCAACAAAAAATCCGGGCAATAAGTCGATGTTGAATCCTGCATCATACAAGATGTTAGTTGCTCCTGCCTCGATATAGTCCGTCGATGTAATCAGGCTATCGACTTCATATTTAATGTCAAATTCATATCCGGGGATAACGGAAGCCAGATGTAACTCATCCAGACAAGGTTCAAACACCGGTCGCAATAAATAGGATACGAGAAAGTTATAATCCTCGTTGTTCCCCCAGGGAAGGACGGGTGCTCCAGGAAAGGTAACCCATGTCGTACCCGGTGTGAAGATATTGGGTGTCGTACCGATGGTAATGTTTGCATCCTCTTCATTGATTGCCAAACAATACGTACCGGCCGGCAAATCAAGTGGCGCAGGGAAATCCAGCGCAAGAAACGCTGCTGAATCGGCCGGAGAAATGGTATGGATAGGTGTCTGTGCAATTAATGTATCGGGCATTCCTGTTGAATCAGTTGAATACAATGAGAAACTGGTCGTATCGCCAGGCTCGGGATTCACCAGGTATCCAAGGGCGCTCAGCATGCGGTTTGGTTTTTTAAGTGTAAAATTTTGGCCTAAAATTCCAGGAGTTCCGGGACCAATGCCCAGCGAACCGGTGACGGTGTTATCATCCCGGGCCATAAATGTGTTATCCAAAAGCAAGGCGGCGTATGCCGTGTCATTTGCAGTAATGGTGTCATTTTCGTCCATACATACCACATATTCAAAAATGAAGAAGTCCTCGGAGACAAAAAGGAAGGAATCAGGAAATGTCAGGTTTGTATCAGCTCCCTGAGCCAAACTGGCAACGGTATCACTATACAAGGTTGTCAGATAAGTGGTGTCCTTATAGATATTACATTTCAAGAATACATTGGTCGCATTGATACCCTCGTTGCTGACATTTGCTCCTAACTCAGCCGGACATCCTCTCGTCGAATTGAGTGTGGCTACTGTAAATTCTGATCCTGAGACTGAATTGATCGCAGCATCATCCGGAATATTCGGACCATTGACTGCTATATCATCGATCAACAAAATAAATTGGTCGGTAGAATTATTGCGAAAGCCAATATAAATGTTTGAGTTTGCGAATGCATTCAAATTCACGGTATGGCTTGTCCATGGATTGGCTTCATTTGCCACTGAGAAGACCATTGTTCCTGCCAGTAAGGCGGCAGTTGTATTGGTGGTCGTGGAAACCCACACTTCATACCCATCAGGATATGCCGGATCTTGCGCTTCAGCATCCCATGATAAGCTTCCTCCGCCTGCCGGTATTGCTATTTGTGGTGTTACCATCCAATCGTCGGATTGACCTGCTGGTGTGTACCAGGAAGTACTGGCGCCAACAGTATCACCCGGAAAATCAAAATCGTCCATCGCTATCCAGGCATCTGTAAATTGAGAAACAGCTGCATTCGGTGTAAGCCCATCGACATCATAGGTCGTCATAGGTCCACCTGTCACCGTATTTATAACAGATACATTCCCTGCACCAATACCCTCGAAATCCTCAAAGTAGATGAGCTGCGCATGCGTCATTTGTGCGCCAAAGAGGAGCACAAAGAATAGATATAAATTTTTCATAAGCTTGTTTGTTAGTGGTTAGAACCTTAAAAGTAGGGAATACAATTGACTGGAACAATAATATTCCCGCGTTTTCCGCATATTGTTTGGAGGAAATTATGTTTTGAGAATAATGCTTAATTTCTTTGATATTCGCCGAATATAATTTGGGGGAGAGAGGGTCGACTCGGATCGCTATCCAAAATGATTTAGGTTGATGGAATTTTCCCGGACTCCCAAAGATGTGTCTATATATCGGGATAGTTGACGTCTTCCATTTGTCTAATCACCGAAATAAAAAGCCACACTCCGTCGAATGTAATTGCTCCTTCTCTTTGGTGACTGGGTGTTTCTTACTAATATTGCGGCACTAAAATGCAATCCAACACCTATACCATTCACCTCGAGCATTTTGAAGGTCCTTTTGATCTGTTGTTGTTTTTCATCAAACGGGATGAGGTAGACATTTATGATATTCCTATAGCCACGATTACAGATGACTTTCTCGGATTTATTCGGCAAATGGAGCAGATGAATATCGAATTAGCCTCTGAGTTTATTGTTGTGGCTGCCACGTTGATGCGGATCAAAGCGAAGATGTTGCTCCCAAGAAGGGCTGTTAATGAAGAAGGAGACGAAATCGACCCAAGAGATGAATTGGTTGCACGACTTATTGAGTACAAACGATTCAAAGAGGTCATCGTGGATCTTCGCGATCTGGAAGTGCGCCGAGGCAACATTTTTGCGAGAGGAAATGCCATTGACGAATTACAATTGCAAGCCAACAAGGCCCTTGTCGACATTGAATTGGAATCACTGACATTATTCAATCTTTTTAAGGCCTTTCAAAAAGTACTGGAGCGTCAAAACGCAAAGAAAAAAACAGTACATACCATTGTTCGCTACGACTATACTATCAGAGCACAGCAGCACATGATCTTCGATCGTATGCTTCAATATGACAGACCATCATTCGAACAACTTTTCGAAGATATGGAGAATCGCATACATGCCATTGTCAATTTTTTAGCTCTGATGGAATTGGCCAATCAACAAATTCTACACATTGTTCAAGGTAGTGAGATGAACCAATTTTGGATTGAAAAAGGAAGTGATTTTGGAATAAAAGATGATCTCTTAACCTCAAAACAAGAGGAAGAATAAATCATTGATCGACGCGCATTCTCCCTGATCTAAATATGGAATTTTCCATGGTATCCAGTGGCGAAGGTTGTATATTAGCGCACCGTCAAAAAAATGATAAAACTGAATAAAATACAAGCCATAGAGAAGGAGGAATTTGCACCGGTAATACAGCTTATTTCAAATTCTTTTGGTATCCCTCAACTGGATCAACATAGAAGAATTTGGGCACTACTTCCTCACGATTACCATCAGACCACGAAGTCATATCCGGTTCTCTATCTACAAGATGCTCAAAACCTTTTCAATGAGCAGGCACCTTTTGGAAATTGGGCGATCGACAAGCATATGGCCAACCTCGCTTCCAAAGGTATGGGTGATCTAATTATTATCGCCATTGACCATGGTGGTCGTGAACGCATTAAAGAATACAGCCCTTATTTCCATCGAAAATTTGGAAAAGGCAACGGACATAAATATGCGGAATTTATGGTTCAAACATTAATTCCTTATGTCAATGCGCATTTTCGGACACTAACTGATCGTGATCATACCGGGATTGGCGGAAGTTCTATGGGCGGATTAATCAGTGCATATATAGGCTTGGTGCATGCCAAATTTTTTAGTAAATTAATGATTTTTAGCCCGTCCTTTTGGTATTCTGATAAGATCTATTTTGACGCCTTTAATTATGATTATACGTTGCCATCAAAAATATTTATTTATGGTGGTGACAAGGAGTCAGAACAAATGTCTAAACATATTCACCGATTTGCCGATGCCGTAAAGGATAAACGCTATCACGGTGTATCAAACGATTGGAAAATTGAAATCAATCCGAAAGGGCATCATACAGAACGAGACTGGGGAATCGCATTTCCCAACGCCATCAAATGGCTATTTTTCACAAATGAACTTACCAACTAGATGATAAAGCTACATGTTATCCCTGATTCTTCTGCAATGCCTTCTACTTCGACAGTAATCGTTCCGGTAATGTCGGATATGGACGAAAATTTGGGACTTATTAAAAGTGAATATGGACTCGATGGAATCCAACAGGTCAGTGGTAAGTTGAAAAACGGAAATGGAAAATTCACCAGTATTTTCCAGGGCGATGAAGCACCCAGAACAATTATTTTATGGAATTGTGAATCGGATTCTCAGGCAAAGGTCAATTCATGTTCAATCAGTTTGACAAAAGCCAATGCGGAATATATGGCAGGTCATGTCGTGATTGACTGCCGACATACGGAAAAAATAAAAACGGAAATCAACCTCTTGCCTTCATTATTACGCGCGATTTTTTTATCGAACCACTCTGTAGGAAAATATAAAACAGAAAATAATAAAGATAGAAAGGCTATCGAAGATATTTTTATTATTTCCTCTACCGATCGTAAAGAGGAATTTAAAATGCAGTTTGATCGCGCGCATGCGGCCGCTGAAACAATAAAATCATGTATGGCCCTGGTCAATGAACCTGCCAATCACAAACGCCCACAAAAAATGGCTGACTGGATGCTCCAATCCGGTCAACAACACGGATTTGATGTGGAAGTGCTCAATAAGGCAATGCTCGAAGAAAAGGGTTTTCATGCTTTATTGGCAGTGAATCGAGGAAGTGAAGATCCTGCTTGTTGTATAATAGCAAAATATCTGAAAGGTGACGATTCAATACCTACCATCTGCCTTGTTGGAAAAGGGGTAACATTTGATACCGGAGGAATGTCGGTTAAGCCTTCACAGAACATGCATTACATGAAGAGTGACATGGGTGGTGCTGCGGCCGTGATGGGAACCATGGAACTTGTCGCCAAGCTCCATCTGCCTGTGAATGTCATAGGGGTCATTCCATGTACAGATAATAGCGTCGATAGCCTGGCTACCAAGCCCGGAGACGTTATCAAAAGTTATAAAGGAAGTACGATCGAAATTATCGACACGGATGCAGAAGGCAGGCTAATCCTGGCAGACGGCCTGAGCTATGCCGTGCAGCAATTCAATCCTGATTTTCTGGTCGATTTAGCCACGCTAACCGGGAGTGTGGTTCGCACCCTTGGATCTCATGCTGCCGGACTGATGACAAATAGTGAAGCCATGGCAGATTCTCTGTTGGAAGCCGGAAGTGCCAGCGGCGACCGCGTATGGCGATTACCTTTGTGGGACGATTACGACCAATACATGGCATCTGACATTGCGGATATTCGCAATCTCAGTACGAAGCCCGTTGCAGGGGCCATTACCGCCGGTAAATTTTTGGAACATTTTACAGATGATCATAAAAACTGGGCACACCTCGATATAGCGGGTACGGCTTTTGGTACATCACCATTTTCTAAAGGGTACAGTGCCAGTGGATTTGGAATATTATTACTATTGAATTGGATAGAATTAATCAGTAAAAAATAATCGTCATGAAAAAACAGCTCACTTTTCTATGTCTAACATGTGATTTTAAAGGAACTGAATTTCTGATCGCTCTTCACGAATTAGGTCACAAAGTATTCCTGGTAACCTCTCAAAAAAATGAACACGATCCGTGGCCACGTGAATATCTCGAGGATATATTTTTTATGCCCGAAACAGATGGACGGCAATGGGATATGGACACATTGGTTTCCGGTACCGCCTACATTTTTAGTCAGCATAAAGTAGACAAGATTGTTGCATTGGACGATTATGATGTAAAAAAGGTAGCTCTGCTAAGAGAAGAATTCCGTTCACCGGGCATGGGTGAAACTACGGCTCGACATTTTTACGATAAATTAGCCATGCGCATGATTGCGCGTGAGAATAATATTCGCATTCCTGATTTTAGCCCATTATTTAATGATGGTGAAATAAATGAATTTTTATCACGGACAAAAGGGCCCTGGTTTGTCAAACCACGTTCCGATGCAGGCACCTTGGGTATTCGAAAAATTAATAATCCGGATGAGTTTTGGGCCTGGAATGAAGAACACAAAGAAATCCGATATACGTTTTTGATTGAGTGTTTTACCCCTGGTCCTGTTTATCATGTCGATTCACTCTATACAGACTACAAACCACATTTCACACGGTCCTCACGCTATTTACAACCTCCATTTGAAATAGCGCATGGTGGCGGCGTATTTCGATCACAGTCGCTTGACACAAAATCAAAAGATGCGAAGCAGTTAAAAAAACTAAACAGCACCTTGCTGGAAGCATTTGGATTAAAATTTGGAGCCTCGCACTCCGAGTTTATCAAAAATGATGAAGATGGAAAATTCTATTTTCTTGAAACATCTGCTCGTGTTGGTGGCGCCTCGTTGGCCGATATGGTAGAAGCGGCAAGCGGCGTCAATTTATGGGCGGAATGGGCACGTATCGAGTCTGCGATGATATTGGATCTGCCCTATGCACCTCCAATAGCTGAAAAATCAAATGCTGGAATTGTTGTCACCCTCAGTCGGTTTGAAGATCCTGACTATGGGCCCCTCGAACATCCCTCTGTCGTCTGGCGCATGATAAAGAAATACCACGTTGGGCTGGTTGTAAAAGATGACGATAGTGAAAAAGTCACCGAATTATTGAATCGGTTTACTGATAAAATATTTGCAGATTATCATGCGTCCGTACCACTGCGGGAATAAAAGGTGGGTTTAATTATTATTATCCGCTTTACGGCTTAGATTAACAACCGACAATTTCTATTGCTGAAAGAAAGCCACTGAGCCGCCAACCCATGTTTTATCACGATTAAATTTCACACCGATCATGGCGCCACGACTCAATCGCGCCAGATTATTGACGATGCGTGGTCTGTCCTCTCCGGGTTCCCATATCAGCAGCATGCGAATTTCGCATTTTACTTTTCCTTCCGGTGATTGAACAACCGGAGAATAAGTAACTTTTTCTTGTAAAATAAAATTGCTCCGATCCTCAATGGCATCGAAATGCTCAGGACTTAAATCAAATATTACACCTGAGCCTGCAAAAGAATACAATGGTTTAAGAACGAAATTTTCTAAATCATCCGGTACGCTGTCCAGTTGATCAAGAAAATATGTTCGCGGTACATATTTATTTTGAAATAAGGGTAAAGAATATTTACTAATTCGAAAAAACCAATGTGGATGGCCTGCCCATTCGACATTCATCTCTTTACTGAAACGAAACTCCCGCTCTAAATCTTTGCGGCCAACAAGCTCATCAAAAATAACCCGGTTATAAATACGGTGTATCGGAATTTTTCGATTTGAATCATCCTTGTAGTATACGTCCTTCCCTTCAACCTTAAGATCAGACACACACAAAGTTTTTACTCCAAGATCCCGGGATGTACAAAGAAAATCAATACGCGTTGGCTGCTTATGCGGTTCAGTTTCCAACAAGACAACATGCTCCGGCTTTTGGTCGGCAACTATGACGCGTTTCAGCAGTGCCTTATATTCCGGTGTGGTAAGTCCTTTGGCCAGGTGGGAATAATTATCAGGAATATCAAAATGCTCACGATATTTACGGGCAACTAAATCCTGATAAAAATACAATGTTGGAAATCCCTGGGCCTCAATTAATTTCGGTTCGAGATTGCCATTCTCTTCACATATGCCAAAGTCGTATTGTAAAAATATACTGTGATCCGTTTCGTTTGGTACGCGAAACTCCGGCTCAATTGCCCCTTCCGTCAGTTGTTTAAAATTCGGTTTCCTGATCGTCTCTGTAATTAGATCGCAGGCATTAAATATTTTCTCTTTTAACTCAAGATCAATAAAGACCGGTGTTTCTGCAATTCTAAATTGCGGCACATGATTAAATTCCGCAGCAATATCTGCTAAAAATTCATTATATTTTTTATCAGAAAAGCTCTTATTATATGTGGACCGTGCTACGTGTTCCATTAGTTTGTAAGCTTTAACGAAGCAATCTGTTCCAGCTTTTCAATACTTTGTCGAAGAAATGTAGGTAAAATCGTGTCGTGTGTCACCTGAAGTTTGGTGGGATCTTTGGCAATTTCAATCATATTGTGAAATTTAGCCATCCCCTTATGTTCCAGGATCTCTTTTTGTTCCTCAGGCTGTTCAAAGTGAAGTAACATTCCTTTTGGCTCGGCTTCCGGATGAAATTGAGTACCGATCCATTCCGGTGAAAATCGCACCGCCATGATTGCGCGTTCGAGCGGTACATGATCCCTCACTTTTTCACGTGCCAATATTTTACATCCAAGTCGCGCGATGCGCTTCATGTCAGGTCTGATCACCTGCCATTTTCTAAAATCTGCTGCATAAAACGGATCGGGCAAACCGTGAAATATTTCTTCGAATTCACCTTCATCGGTGATGTGCATCGGATAAATTCCCAAAGATGGACGTCGTCGTAAAATGAGGGATCCAAGGCTTAAAAACTGAAAAGCCATTTGAAATGAATGGCAAATAAAAAATGCATATTTTTTATTTGCTGAGCGTTGGTTATGTTTCCATAGTTTACCCAGGAAATAATAATATGCCCGATCCCACATGCCGTCGCCCTCCAACGGGCTACCCGGACCGCCACTATGTATATAGATGTCATAATCCAGGCTCGGAATTTCGCATTTACCTCGCACATTGTACACGGTCACCTCGAGCTCTTCAAATCGGTTTATTATTTTTAAAATATGTTTGATCCCCAGATTACGGGTATCATTATACATATCCAATACAGCTACTTTCATCATGTTCTTTCTTCTTCGATCGGAAATAATAATCGTGTACGCTTAGGATTGTTTTCCCCGAACGGCACTTTTTATAAACTTACCCCAGCTTAAGTTTGATTTATCATGATCTTGTTCAAGTGCATATTCAATTGCCATTTCAGCTGAATTTTCAACCATCCATTCAAAGTTTTCTTCTCCCACAGATGTGAGTTCAGCATCAGGGGCCGGATTACAGAAGTCAATGGCATACGGAATCCCGTCACGCACGGCAAATTCCACTGTATTCATATCATACCCTAAATAGTGGTTTAGTTTTAGTACATATTTGTGAATAGTCTTTAGTAATTTTGGATCGTCATCGGCCATTTCGTCTATATAGCGTAAGTGGTGCGGATTTCGGGGCTCATATGGCATCAATTTTACCCGATCGCCACCCAAATAATAGCAGCGCCAATAGCTATCAAATTGAATTTCCTCTTGCAACATCATCACGAGTTGCCCGGTTTCATTATAGGCTTTAAATAAATCGTGAAGATTTTCGACTTTGTAAACACTTTTCCAACCTCCGCCAGAATATGGTTTAAAATACATTGGAAAGCCTCCCAGGTATTCCGTGATTTTGTCCCAATTCATGGGGAATTTCAAATTTCGAAATGATTCGGCTGTAGTATCATCCGGCATTTCGTTACTCGGTAGCAGAACAGTTTTAGGGACTGGCACACCAATTTGCTCTGCCAGACAATTATTAAAAAACTTTTCATCGGCGCTCCACCAAAATGGATTGTTAATTACTTTGGTCCCTGTTAGCGCTGCATTTTTTAAATAGGCCCGATAGAATTCAACATCTTGTGAAATTCGATCGATAATAACGGCGTAGTCGACAGCCTTTCCTTGTATGACTTCATCCACATGGACAAATTCGGCTGATATACCCTTTACATTTTTCGCATTTACCCGATCGATAAAGGCCTGTGGAAATGTGTTTTCCATACCGAAGAGGATGCCAATTTTCTTTTTACTCATGATTTTTTGGTTTTCGCTTTAGTTCAGACTTGTATAATCACTTCAGACGGGTATCAACTTTTAATACCAGCCGAATAGTCCGTCTAAAAAATGAAGGCGCAAAGATAAGGAAATCATATGCGTTCAAGAAGCAACTACCATAGCAGTAAAGCCTTAAGAAGTCATGAATCAATTACCATGAGACCATATTAACACATCTAACAGTAGAATGACCCAGGCTCGCCTTTGCAATCACATTGGATCGGAGCGGATTGATGTTAAAAAGTAACAAAGTACTTTGCACTTTATGGGTACTTTGCCGGATGAAAATATCATCACATACTGGAAATCAGCCGCTGGAACCACAAAAATTCAGCTTGAATACTATTTGAAGATAAAATGAACCCGATCACCTATCTGAATCCAAGAAATACGACGTTCGCCTTTCAGACAACGTGTTAGATTAACAGTGCTCATAGACCATCGGCAATCTTATGCAAAGCCGGGAAGTATAAAAATTCACGTCTCTGCACATATCATTCACTAGCTATCTTCGTTATTATAGAGCCGCTGTGAAAATCAATCAAATTCATGATTCACGCCCGTTATAGCTTAATTGCAATCGCGTTCCTTTTTTTCTCCTATACGTCAATTACTGACATATGGGTAAGTCCTGATGACGGGCCTCAATTTCCGGACTTGTTTTTCGTTCAGAATGCCGGTCAATGGGATGATCCATCACTATTTCATGCCCACCTCGGAGCTTCATCGCTCTTTGTGGAAAAACACGCGTTAACATATTCTCTCATTGATCCGAATACAATGCCTGAACATGGTCATGAGGCAGAGGCACATGATGTGGTTATCAAAGGCCATGCTATTCGAGTTGATTTCATTGGAGCGGCAAACGATACTGAGCTATATGGAAGCGATAAAAAAGAAGCATTTCACAATTATTATCTAGGAGCAGACAGCAGCAAATGGAAGTCTCATGTGCCACTTTATGGAAATATCCATTACACTCAATTATACAATGAAATCGATTTGAATTTATATCAAACAGATGGCCTGTTTAAATATGATTTTATCGTCGGCCCCAAGGCCAATGCCTCAGCCATCCAAATGTCCTATAGTGGATTGGATGATATTTATTTATATAACGGGCACTTATATCTCATCAATTCAGTAAATGATATTATAGAAAAGAGACCCTATTCCTATCAGGTGATTAATGGTAAAAAAACTGATGTAAAAAGTCGGTTTGTTTTAAAAGATAATATTATATCATTTGAGTTTCCTGATGGTTACAATGACAACTACCCATTAATTATTGATCCCATATTAGTCTTTTCCACCTTCACAGGTTCGGCGGCTGATAATTTTGGTGTTACTGCAGCATTTGATCAATCCGGAAACGGATATGCCGCTGGGATGGTTTTTGATAATGGATACCCCACGACTTTCGGTGCATTTCAAATCATCATGGGAGAAGGATTTGGTATCGGGAATGAGCGCGTGGACGTGGGTATATCTAAATTTAATCAAGATGGTACGGCACTTGTGTATTCTACCTACCTGGGTGGAAACCAGGCTGACTTTCCTCATAGCCTTGTAGTGAATAGTCGTGACGAATTGGTGGTCCTGGGAACAACCAGTTCATTAAATTTTCCTATTCACAGCACGGCATTCGATCCATCATTTAATGGGGGAACAGCTTTTAATTGGGGCGCCGCTCCTTATATTAATGGTTCCGATATTTTCATTGCTGTATTTAATTCGAATGGGCAACAACTGCGCGGATCAACATTTTTAGGTGGATCAGGAAACGATGGATTTAATTTGGTTAATAATCTTCTAGGAAATTATGGCGATCAATTTCGTGGGGAGGTCATAACCGATGGCTCAGACAATATTTACGTCGCATCGATGTCTTCTTCTTCAAATTTTCCAACAACCACCGGTGCCTATGCAGAAAATAGAAGCGGACTATTTGATGTCGTGGTTGCGAAATTAAATTCGAACGTAAGTCAGCTCACCTGGGCTACCTTTTACGGTGGATCTAATAATGATGTTTCATACTCGATGAAGTTGGATGAAAATCGAAATGTATATTTTGCCGGTGGAACAGAGAGCACCAATTTACCAACTTCAACGACCGCTATTGAACCCAATTTTAAAGGAGGTACGGCCGATGGATTTTTGGGCAAACTAAGTGCAAACGGCAGTCAGTTACTTGCCGCTACCTACCTGGGAACGACTAATTCAGACCAAGCCTACTTTGTTGAATTAGATCCGGCAGGAGACGTGTTTGTTCTAGGCGATTCCCGTGAAGGTGATTATCCGGTTACTCCCGGGCGATTTGCAAATCCGGGCAGCACACAATTTGTACACAAATTAAAACCGGATCTGGATTCGACTTTCTTTTCAACAGTGTTTGGAAATGGTTCACCACAACGATCGCTATCACTCGATGCCTTTATGATCGATGATTGCGACCGTATCTATATTTCCGGGTGGGGAGGTATTGTGAACACAAGTGGAGATGTGTTTAACATGCCCATAAGCAGTGATGCATTTCAATCGACAACAGACGGTAGTGATTTTTACTTCATCGTCTTAAGTGCCGATGCGAATGGATTGGAGTATGCAACCTATTTTGGTGGAACTGTTGCACCGGAACATGTAGATGGAGGTACGAGTCGATTTGATCGAAGAGGCATTATTTACCAGGCCGTCTGTGCAGGATGCATGGGAACGAGTGCTTTTCCTACTTCATCCAATGCGTATTCACGTGTCAATGGTTCAACAAATTGCAACTTAGCCCTGATTAAGTTCGATTTTCAACTTTCTGATTTACGCGTCGCGGCGAGCGCCAATCCTTTTGCCACCGGATGTGCTCCGCTGAACGTTAGATTTGATAATCTCACAGTTGGTCCAGTCGATCGGTTTGAATGGCACTTTGGTGATGGCGAAATGAGCACAGAAATTGAACCCATACACATCTATGACACTGGGACGCACCAAGTCATGCTTATTGGAATATCTGATCAAACATGTATCGATCCGGATACGGCCTTCCTGACGATCGAAGTGCTTTCCGAACGAGGTACCACCTCCGCCAACTTCATCAAATGCGCAGAAGAATCTATAGAGTTGGCTGCCAATTTGTTGGGGGATGATATTATTTACGAATGGAACAATGGTACCAATGAATCTTCAATCACGGTCACCCAGGCAGGAACATATTGGGTCAAGGCATTTTTTGCCGGGTCGTGCTTTGAACTTGATAGTTTTATCGTAGAGAATTTTCCGACGCCCAGTTCTTCACAACCCATTAGCGGGTGTGAAGTCGAGAATTATAATTTACAACCCCCATTTGCCAGTCCTACGGCAACTTATAGTTGGCAAGACGGTAGCACCGGTGAAAGCTTTCGAGTCACGCAGGCTGGGATTTATTGGGTACGCACTTCTGAACCCGGTGTGTGTGATCGTTTGGATTCATTTATTATCGATGAATATCCATTAAAAGATCCAATCATTCATCAATTCGATTTATGTCCGGGAAAACGAGCATTTATTTCACCCACTGATCAGGGCTCTGGACTAACCCACCAATGGCAGGATGGATCGTCCAATGATTCGTTGGTCATTTTTGAAGAAGGAATTTATTGGGTTATTACATCATATCCAGATGAATGCCCCCAATTAGATTCGTTTATTGTCATGCCTGATGAATTCAACGAAATCACCCTGGACAGCTTCAGAATTTGTGAAGATTCAGATTTTGAATTGTCTAGTAAACACCAGGATTTGGGGGGTACATATCTTTGGAGCACCGGTGAAACATCACCTTCAATTGTTGTTAATCGAACAGGATTATATGAAGTGACGACTGAATTTAAATATAATTGCCCATTCACCAATCAATATTTCGTTCGTGCATTTCCGGTCATCGATCAAAATGATATTTATTTTCCGAATGCATTTTCACCTAATGACGATGCGATCAATGACATTTTCAAACCCTTCTTCAGTGACTTAGTTGAGGTCCTGGATTATGAATTTAAGATTTATGATCGTTGGGGTAAAAAGGTATTCGAAAGTCGTATCCCCAAACTAGGTTGGGACGGATTTGAATCAGAACAACCTGATGCCACAGGCGTCTATGTATGGTATAGCCGCGTCAATGTTATCTCTTGCACTGGAGAGCCATTGAATCTACTGATGAAAGGAGATGTAACCCTGATTAAATAAGAATTGAATTTATCATCAATAACGTCTTGCCCAAGCGGCTGAAATAAATTTATTTTTCCCTTTAAAATAATACTCTGCTTTGATACTTATCTTTTTACTAAAACATTCTGTCAGCAGATCAATCAATTTTAATTCAATCAGATAATCTTGAGCATTGGACCTAAATGGCACAAAAAAGTAGTTATCAATTCCTTCAAGCCAAATCAAACATTGCTTTACATCTTTTATTCCTTCACCATTTCTAAAATCCACTTTTTTATCCCGGATCTGCATACGCACTATTTTGAGATAAGCGGTATTGCGCGTAATCGGAAGCGCAGTAATGACAGGTTGCCCCGCCCATTGAATATGATGACTTGATCCCTGAATCCTGTATACAAAACAGTTGGGCCTGATATCCGGCAGGTAATTATAGGTAAGTCCTGTCCGGTTTTCATAATAATCGTACACCCCAAACGGATCTATAGCATACCATAACGACGGAATATTTTTTCCATTGGCTGTCGTGTAAGATGGCCCCTTGATCGCAACCATAAAATGGAGATGCGGCACACGTGGTTTAGCGGAAATTCTGGCCATGAACTGCCCTCGTCCAATCGTGTCGCCAACAGCCAGTGAAGACGTCGATAATTCCAAGTGCTGGTAGATCGTGATGAACTCCCGAATACCTCGTGTATGCTTTATTACAATAGGGGCATTGTCCTGTTTGACAATTCCCTCCACTACCCCATCCGCCACCGCACACACTTCAAAATATTCATTGGCACTATTACGGGTAACATCCCATCCACCGTGAAAGGCTGAATCATTATCATTTTTTCTAAACCAACCACCACCCGAATCCCCAATTCCGAGAGTCGAATCGTCAAATGGTAAGGATAAATTCATACTATCATCCTGTCCCAGCGGATAATCCAACATATTTTTGAGATTCGGGCCTATTGGCAATGCTGATAATCCTGTAGCATCGGTACGTACAAATGGTTGTAAATTAATCGTACCAATGCTCGCATTAATTTTGTACGACTGTGCGGAAACCAACGTTTGCGGTGTTTGAGGGAGATCGCCAAGTACCGTAGCCAATAAATTTAAATTTATATGAACCGATATACCAGCAAAGCCCTGCGCCTTTCTCCAAAATATTGGTGATTGCCCATTCGGTGTGATATGCAAAAAATATCGTGACATAATTTTATATTTAGAATTTTAATCTCAAGTTTACAAACCTTCGTGTCAATTGTTCAGGGAAAACACTGAAGTAACAGCCCTGTGATCAGAATTAAAAAATCCACCTTGCGGGTCGTCTTGAATAATATTTGAATATTTCGTTTTCATCCCTTCTCCTTTGTAATAAATATAATCAATTCGATCCGAAATAATTTCGTCAAATAGAAAGCCATAGGTTCCTTCCAGTGTCAATGCCAGATCAGGATTGGATTCTCTAAAAGAATCTGTATAGCCATGCTCAATCATTGTTTTACTCACAGGCCACCCCACCACCTTATTGTAGTGCGCAGACCTCGTCTTCTCCACCCAATCCAGATGTGAGCCGGAATTAAAATCACCACCAATGACAGTTGGCATATTCCATTCCCTGGACAAACTATCAACAGATCCTAAAATTGTTTGTATTTCCGCCAGGCGTGTGGACGCCTCACCCAGGACTAAGGAATCCGGTGGCATGGTTTTAATATCCTCGAAATATTTAGGCAAGTAATGTAGCCACACATTGACGCAAAATATATTTTGGCCGTCCACCTCAATTACCACGCCATGTGAATTAAATGGTTTGTAAATATGGATCGTATCACGAATCGGATATTTACTATGAATGGATAAATTTGCGCTACCCCTCCAGGAAAAAGGAAACCCTGCCTGCGCAGCAATATCCATTCCACAACAATAAGTTTCCTGCATACATAATATATCAGGATCCTCTTGTTTAATTACCTCTAACACATTCGTCGTATTTGCCGTATCGACTTTAAAGTCGTCGGTTTTATCACCGTGGATGCCACCATGCCATATATTCCACGTCATAATTTTTATTGTTTGTTCTTCATGCGCGGAGCATTGCAATACCGTGACCGCAATACATATAAAGACCAAAATATTCCACATTTTATAATTCATCATGCAGACCTTGATTTCATTATCATTAAAATTGAACACGCCAAAGTCCGCGACCAAATGTCACGGCATATAAAAACTCATTCTCCATAAATACTTGCATAACTGTAGCATTTGGAAGATACTTACCAAATCGTGTCCAGGATCTCCCTATATTTTTTGATTGAAACACGCCTCGATCAGTTCCGATATAAAAATATCGGCTATTCTTATCATGCTGGCATATCGAATTTATTTTACTCCGTTCAGGCACTATAAAATTCATATTTGCCCATGACTGCCCTGCGTCCGTTGATCGATATATCGCATCGTGAGATACCGCCATCAGACAATCTTCGTCATGCCAATCTACGACTAGTTCACGCATCAATTCACCCGGACCTATTCCTATATGTCCTTGTTCGTTCCATTGTTCTCCATTGTCGTTGACATCATTTTTCATCAATACTTTTCCGGATTCATCGAGGGCATAGACTTTACCATTGTTCAACCGTGAGAACGCAAGGCTCACTATTGGAACATTTCCATTATCATGGTTAACCTTCCAGGTTGAAAAATTGCTTACTGCCGGCGTATAACAAAATGTACGTCCATTCGTATCTCCGCAGTTTCCCGGTGAGCCTCCAGTTGGGTCGCGATCTGAATTTCGTGATAATTTAATTTGAAAAACATCGAGACTATCGATTCGATTATCTGCAGAGGCAAATGTTGACGCCAACATAGTATTTGATTCAGGGCGCGGATCTTGTGCGATAGTTCCTAACGGGTAATTCAGGCCGTTGTAAAATTGATTGCAGTTGGTATAGCTAACACCATTCTTTGTGCAAGCCCTTGAATTTGAATATCCGGAAAACGGATTCAGGAAATTATTCGGATCACTCAGCACATAAAGATCATTGGAGTTGGCGTCATAAGGTAATTTTAGGCGCAGTAGATCCTGTGACTGAAATAATACAAAAAACCGGTCCGGGTCTTTAATGTCCTTGTATACAAAATCATTTTCAAGGCCATTGTTGCCATATCCTGACCGTGTAACATTTTCCCATGTTGGTTTTGTGTCATTTAAATTTCTAGTATATTTTATTCCGTTGTGATCAATATTACCGACTGCATTATTGTTATTCACACCAACTCTATAAAACTGGTATGTCGCCAGACCATTATTCAAATCGTTGCATTGCACCGTTCCTTC
Source organism: Saprospiraceae bacterium (assembly GCA_965249735.1). Classification (GTDB taxonomy): domain Bacteria; phylum Bacteroidota; class Bacteroidia; order Chitinophagales; family Saprospiraceae; genus JANQSS01. The sequence goes on from CBDFMS010000026.1 coordinate 692,782, forward strand.
GGCAGAAATATCAACTGAGTAAATACCCCCATCTGTTGCCATTAAAATATCCTCGCCATTAAATAGGATATGATGCGGATCCTCATGACAACCTTCACTATCCCGCACCCATGTGAGACCACCATCATCGGAATAATTGTACCAATTGACCCCTGTAACAATGCGATCTGAATTCTCCGGATCCACTGCTATGGCATGACACCAATCACCCCGACGCCCTCCAAATGGATTACGATATCCTATATCAGAGTTTCCACCGCGTTGACCGGTAATAATTCGTTTAATGTTGAATGAAGACACCGTTTGATTCCCAATGTGAAGTGTGTCCCGTTCTTTGATCACCATCGTCCCATCTGATGGCGGTACAGCCAATTTTATCATATTAGATGAACTAATCGATTTAATCAATTGCCAGGAATTTCCATAGCTTACTGAACGAAAGACACCCTCATTTCTTGCTGCATAATATCGCACATTCTCGCTTTTCCGATCAATAACGAAATCTAATATTTCAATTCGGGAAATCGTATCAATAAATAACAATTCATTAGGACCTGTACCACGCACTTCAACTTTATATAATCCTGAACTTGCAGCCACATAAAAATGCAGGATGGAGCCAAGGGCATCGTCTATGGCAATCTTCCTAATATATCCAAATCCACCCTTTCCCAATTTTATCCATTCCTGACCCGCATCATAGCTTAGGTGAATATTGCCAAAACCATTTCCCAAAACGAGTAATTCAGGATTGCGCGATGATACATCAAATCCCCTTATTTGTAGGTTTTCAAGATTATCCGAAATGGCTCTCCACCGGCTGTTTTCATCAGTATAATCCTGTATGACCCACAGACCACCATTTTCAGCACAAGCGTATAATTTTTGAGAATCATTTTTATCTACAACGATTTGTTTAATTGGCCCACTAAGGTTATGTGGACCTTTTAGCCCCCATGGCGGTTGATACTGACAACCTGCCAATCCTAAGATGCTAAATAAAATCAGTATTCGAAAGAAAGGCATAACCGAGTTTTTATAAAGATAGAAAATATTAATTTTCAAGACTCCTCAGCACAATCAGAAATGCCGGTCTTAATTTCATTTTGACCAGCATAATGAATTTTAATTGCTCTTTTAGTGGCACCGTCTTGTTTGTTCAGAGTAATTTATGTACAAATTATTCCGGGATTTTACAATAATTAAGATGTTGAACGGATGTTGACAAAAAACATTTCCACATCTCCTTTACCTTTTGCATGGACCTTACCACGTGATTCGAACTCAAATATAGGATCAGCTTTTACCAACTCATATGTATCCTGTGAAATATTGACTTCACTAACCCTTCCATTCGATTCCATCCTACTGGCTGTATTCACCGAGTCACCCCATATATCATATTGGAATTTTTTCACGCCAACAATACCTGCAACAACAGGCCCCGTATGTATACCCGCCCGCATTTTGAATGGTATTTCGTCCCTGGCTTGCTTTTCTTCCGCACGACGTTCGATGAATGATTGCATTTCTAGTGCTGCCAGAACCGTATTCCTGGTTGATTCATCTGATAGAGTTGGTAATCCACCGGCCGCCATATAAGAATCACCAATAGTCTTAATTTTTTCAATGCTGTATTTATCGCAAATATGATCAAAGGCTTCAAAACAATGATTAACCTCTTTAATTAATTCTGTGGCCGACATATTTGCGGATGTCTTTGTAAAATTTTTAAAATCGGTAAATAATATGGAGACGCTCTCAAATGATCTGGCTTCGGCTTTTCCTTTGTCTTTTAACTCTTCAGCAATTTCAGCGGGTAATATATTACGAAGAAGATTTTCTGAGCGGTCCTTTTCATATTCAATGATCACCTTTGACTTTCTCACATACCTCCACCGACTAAAAAATCCACTGGCCAACAAGAGGAAAAAAGCTCCGGATCCAATGGCGAGATTTTTATTATTGTCTTTTTTCTGTACTTCTACCTGATGTGCCATTTCCACTTTTAGGTCCTGTTCTCCCTGGATCAGACTATCCGCAAACATCTGTTTGGTAAATTCCATTTGTTGCAATTTCTTAACTGTTTCTTCCGACTGCATGCTGTCTTGCAGCCTCGACATGTTCTCGTGACAAGTCAATGCCAAGTTATCATTGCCAAGTGCCTTATAGGTTTCATACAGACACCCACAGGCGATCTCCTGAGTGAAGAGATTTCCCAATTTCTTCGCCAAATTTTCTGCTTTTTTGCAATTTTCTATTGCTTTGGCATATTGACCCTGCTCCTTATAAAGAGCTCCAATTTCTGTTAATGAATAGACAATTCCATTATTATCATTGATTTCAGATTTTATTTTTAAGCTTTTGTTATAGTAGTCAAACGCCTTATCCAATTGACCCTGTTCCTTATAGATTCGTCCAATATTGTTGAGGTTTTTTGCTATGTCAAGTTGTATCTTTCTCGTATCTCGTTTATTGAGCACCATATGATCATATACAGCCTCTCGCATTTTTAAACTTTTTTGATAGTAATCCAGCCCATCTTCTAATTGGCCCAGTTCGGTATACGCATTTCCGAGGTTACTCAAATAGATACTTGACCGTTGTCCTTTTAAGCTGTCCTGGCTTATTTGTAAGCTGCGCTCGAAATACTCTACAGCCTTGTCAAAATCTAGTTGATATGCATATATGGTGCCTATACTATTAGAAACTTGTGCAATCTTGTGTAAAATCCTTTCTTCTTCTGCAATAATGAGAGCCTTTTCATAATGTGTAAGTGCTCGGACAAAATCGCCGCGCTTTTTGTATTCGAGACCAATGTGATTCAAGGTTGTTGCAATTCCATTTTTATCACCCAATTTTTTGCGAATCTCTAAACACTTTCGATAATAACTTAAGACCTTTGGATAGTCTCTTTGAACACCATATAAATTTCCAATACTGTACATGTCATTCGCCACAGCATGTTGATCTCCCAGTTCCTTATGAATATTTACTTGCTCGAGAAAATCATTCAACGATAGTTTATACTCTTTTTTAAAACGATGTCCCAGTGCTCTAAAATGCAAGGCGTCGGCCATCATTGTTTTATTGCCCTTTGATTTTGAAAATTCATATAACTGATTCCCCCAAAAGACAAGACTATCAGCCTTGGAGGGTCTAAAATGATTCTTTTTTATATAAATTTTAAGCGCCTCAGCCCGAACTGAATCCGATTGACTTTGGTCTTGCCAAATGTTGAATTCGCCGTAGGCCCCTTGAGCTTGTATTGACAATAAGCTACTGAGTAAAAAAAGAGTCAGAAATAGAACTATCCTTTTCATCATGTTGATGTTTATATTGGTCAGGATACCAAAAGGGAAAGTCGTTTTATAAAAATTACACTATAACCGTCGTATTTGCAAGACCCTCTCGCATCTTCCCTTCATCTTGTAAATATGTATGGTTATAAAGCGTTAAAACTTCAATCGTGATTGTCTTCATTATTCTATGAAGAAGCTGCAGGTGGTAGTGGTGCCGGAGATGCCGGATCTTTCGCCCAAGTATTCGGCTTCTTAGGGTTAGGAGTAAGTTTTGCTTTTGCAGATCCCATTTATAATTGGAGCTTTGTACATGTCATACATAAAATGGATTTCGATAGCGCCAATGATCCAAGAAAAACCGCCCTTCGAGAAGCCATGTATCGATACATTAAAAACTTATTTTCAACTGAGTCGTACACCCAATCCAGCTGAATCGATACGTCGCATCATGATCTGAATTCCGATCAGTAAAGTCTTAAAATTTGAATTCTCAAGTATAGATTTCAATAGATTAGACTAATTTACCAATCAACACATTAAAAACTAAGATATAGTTAAAGTACAGTCAAATTGTTCGGTTATTTGCAGGCAATGCAATAGAAATATTTATGAATTAAGAACTTGCAAAACATAACCTTAAATTGATATGTAGACCATACTTCTCAGTACAATACACATGCGAAATTCAGACAATCGACTTATCTTTGCACCAACTAAAAAATTACCAAAATATGAGTTTGAAGAAAAAGTTTTTGAAATCAAAAGACGTATGCAAAGTGACCTTTAGAATTCCAACTGATAAGGCTGAATCGCACAAAAAAGCACACTTAGTTGGTAGCTTCAATGAATGGAAGCCAATTCCAATGGATCGACTCAAAGACGGATCATTTAAATTAATCAAAGATCTGGAAACAAATAATGAATACCCGTTCCGCTATTTACTTGACAAAAAGGTCTGGTTAACTGATGTGGAAGCTGATGGCGTCATGCAATCAGAGTTCATGGATGCTGAAAACGGATTAGTTAAAGTATAAGCGAACAATTCGTTTTTGAAATTGGGAAGAGGACATTCTCATTCCGCCAATCCTACTTTTTGGATTAACAAATTCAGAGAAGACTTCGGCTTTTACCTTCGCCGGATTTGAAACGATATGCGCATTACGATCGAATTAAACAAGGATGTTGATCGACCGATCTGATTATTGGATTTTCAGAGTAGAATCTTTCTTATTTCACGTAAAAAAAAGCAGGCACAAAATGAATATTACGTTCATTTTATGCCTGCTTATTAAGTTCTTATCGTTCCTTAATTATTTTGAACGATTAATGTCTTAGTAAGAATGTGACTACTACTTCTTACACTAACAAAATACATACCAGGTGGTAAATTCTGAATATCTACAGACAGTTCCACTTGATCCTGACCCATTACTTTCAGCGACTTGACATTCTGCTCAAACGGATCTGTAAAATCAATTGTAACCATCTTACCGGCTATCGCACTAAATCGCAATGTGACATTCGTGCTGGCAGGATTTGGATTTAACAGAAGGTATTCCTTCGCCGTATTTTTTTCAATTCCAGCCTCAATAAAATCGAATACGTGATCTACTGTGATATCCGTATCATCGGTAGATATTCCACTCGCACAAGGATAAGAATCATCGCACGAACCTAAATAGTCACCATGATTGAGATGCCCCTCTATCTGATCCAGCTTGACACAACGTGTTTTGTTGTTTGCCACGTGGCATACTTCAACTCGATTTGTTCCGCAATATGGTTCGTCAATTACATAAACGCCGACATCATCTATTGCCTCACAGCCGTTAGCGTCTAACGTAACAACCGTAAATGTGTCTGTTGCAAGCGGGCAAACCGTGATATTCCGGGTAGTGCCTGCAGGTAAGCCATTCTTATCATACCAGGTATAAGAATATGGCGCCACGCCTCCTGTTGGGTCAGCAATCAACTCGACACAATTGTAATCCGGAACACCCAACATGACTTGCTTACAATCACCTGCTTCGACAGAAAATCCGCCTACCGTTACAGTAATGCAGGAAGCTTCACCTGTACCACAAGCATTTGTTGATTCTACACAAACATCCCCGGAAACATTTCCTAAAGTCACCGTAATTGAATTGGAACCTTGTCCTGATGTGATCGTGTATCCCGTCGGCACAGTCCAGTTATAAGAAGTCGCCCCGGCTGTCGGCGCAACCGAATATGTGACTGATGTTTGATTGCAGGCTCCCGACTGTGATCCGGTAACAGGTCCCAATTGATCAGGACCGGTCGTGATCATAATAAACGTCGGATCAATCGAAGGACTCTGACCACATGCATTTGAGGCCGCAACGACAATATTTCCTGAAGAGAACCCATTTCCAATATTCACGAGAATCGAAGTCGTTCCCTGTCCGGACAAGATCGTAACACTATCCGGCACAGTCCAAACATAAAACGCTGCATTAGGAACAGGATCTATTTGGAAAGTAACATTGGTCGCATCACACAGCCCTCCAATTGGACCCGAGATCGGTCCGGGTGATTCCGGAATTGAGCCCTCGATGGTGGTCGTAGCAGAAGCCGTGCCCACACAACCGTTCATATCCGTCACAGTGACAGAATAAGTGGTCGTGTCCAGGACCGTAATCTGCTGAGCAATTTCACCCGTTGACCAGAGGTAGGTATTGTAACCTGGACCGGCGTCCAAAGTCGTACTACTTCCACCACAAAATGAAAATGATCCAGAAATAACCGGTGTCGGTGGCGTGTTTTGTGTCACGCTGACAACATCAATACCTGTACATCCATTGCCATCGGTTACTGTTACGCTATGGCCTCCGGCTACTCCTATATTGGCTACACGTGTAGTTTCACCGTTACTCCACAAATAACCACTATATCCAGCTCCGGCATCCAAAGGAGTAGTTTCTCCTAAGCAAAAGTCCAGTTCACCGGTAATATTTGGGGTTGGCGGAGTAAATATCGAGGTCGTAACACTAGTACTTCCTGAGCAGCCGTTTCCATCCGTCACAAATACACTCACAGTAGCTGCAGTGAAAAGACTGTCCGTTTGAGTCAAGGCACCAGTGGACCATAGGTATGAAGCATACCCGTTTCCTGCGTCTAATACGGTGTTACCTCCGGGGCAAAATGACAAATTACCTGTTATCGTAGGTGATGGTGGGGTCGAAAAGAAGGTATGAGCCAAAGCTATCCCTTCACAACCATTCGCATTGATGACATTGACCTGGTAAACGCTGGCCTGATCCACTGTAATCGTTCTTGTTAATTCACCGGTAGACCACCTATAACTCGTATATCCTTGACCTGCATCCAATGTCGTGGATCCTCCAGGGCAAATGCCCAAAGTACCCGTTATAATTGGTGTAGGAAGTGGATTTACAATGACCGTAACTGGAGCAGAAGTGCTCATAACACAGCCTGTACCATCATTATAGGTTACGGTATACGTACCAGCGGTCGTGACAGTAATCGACTGTGTCATTGCGTTGTTGTAATTCCACGTATTTCCGAAAGCCTGATCAGATATCAATGTTACACTATCTCCCTGACAGAATGTAGCAGTATCGCCAGGAGCTACTGATATAACGGGAGTTATTTGTTGTGGTTCCACAACAGTTGCAGACGTTGAGCTTCCACAACCAGAACCATCAGTAACGGTCACCGAATAGACACCACCAGCAGTCACATTGATACCATTTGTCATCTCACCATTTGGTGACCACAGGTAAGATGAAAACGTTCCAGGAGATGTTAGTTCTCCTATGGCTACTGCATCGATCGCATGGAATCCTACCACAGAGTCTGAAGCTAATGCAATCCGAATTTCAGATACCGGAAATAGCGTCAGCGGAAATGTGATATGATTGATTCGTGATGCATTCGGCTGTAAGGAAGCAGGAGCCGCATACACGACTTCAAACAATCCTGAAACAGGATTCTTCACGTAGACGGTGTCAACTGCTCCTGGATTGACCGTTTCATAGATATCAATGAAATTAATAGAATCGGAATGTGAAAAGCCCAATTCCAAATATTCACGCTGACCATCCGCAGTAGATGTTAGCCATGCTTCTGTTTCGAATCCATCTCCCGGATAGACATTCGGTGTTCCAAGAACTTGATTGGCACTGAAGCTTAAAACGCCATATTGAGAACTGGCTCGAATGACTTTGTTTGCAAAGCTTTGAGCTGCTGACCCGACACTTAACGCATTCGTTGCACCAGAACATAGCGACAAATCCCCTTCAATAACAGGTACCGGCGAGCTTGGAGAAATCACTGCCCGAATCATCAACCTACCTGTTCCGGGCGCATGAACCAGTGATGATCCATCTTGAGCGGCCTGATAATAGGCACTATCCCGCACAAAAGCGGTTTCATATTGTACACCTACCGGATAATATGGATTGACATCATCTTCCGTTTGCGCCAGTCCCACGTAAAATACGCCTTCACCTATATAAGGTGCTAGTGGAAAATAAAAAGTATGGTAGTTTCCTGCTTCTTTTTCTGTAGGATCAAAGACTTCAGATGAATCGAGAATAGTACCACTCTCATCCAGGATAACGGCATACACAGAATGACCCGCAGCAGAGAAATCCAAATAGATCTCTGCCCCATCGACCTGGCCACATCCCCGAATCTGATATTTTACCAAAATCAAACCAGAAGTATCACCAAATCCGGCATGTGAGACCCTTTCAGATCCATCATCATATCCGATTTTCACAGATCCTACATGCTGAATGTAGGCTGATCTGTTATTACTCACAGCCGTTTCTGAAGGAGCCGGAGGAATTCGAATAATCAAAGAATCCGATTCTTCTAATCCCGGCACCCAAGAATTAAAACTAATGAGTATTGATGTGTCAGCTTCAATATCCACATACTGCGTATCAAGATGACGAGTAGCCCCACCTGTGCGGTCAACGACCTCGAAAATGATACAATAATTTCTGGTCTCGTCGGCATAATTCGTCACTAATGCGCTGACAGGTGATGTATCCGCATAGTTTAACGCATAATACCCAAGCGCATACACAGCCTCGATTCCAACGCTGTCAACGAAGGAAGCAGAGCCAAAGGTGGTTTGAGGACGTTTTTCTGATCTTATTAAATAGTCTGGCAAAGCCGTGTTATTTGAGCCATTGAGGCATAAGGTCAGTTGTGCAGAATCAACACCGTTTTGGTCTACTATTTCGGAATTTACTTTAGTTGCCAATACGTTATTGAATGTTGATAATTGATTCGTATCGTTTGCATATGCAAAAGCCACGTACAATGCTCCTCCGGAATAAATGAATGCTGTCCCATTTGAAAATGGGACGTTGTATGCACCAATTGTAGAAGGTACAATCATGCTGTCGTTGTGTACAAGTGTCATCCCATTGATGGCATTTGTCCAACTGATTGAATTTTTCAACCGGTATCGTACAACATAGGATGATGCACCGACACTTGGTGTCCAATTCATGGTCACGGTAGTGTCGGTAAGATTATTCACCAATAAATTGGTAGGCGTATAACATACATCGGTTCCTACCGTATTAATGGTATCGGCAGAACTAACAAATGTACCTGCACCAGCCAGACATACGGTTCTTACCTGCCATTCATAACTTGTACCTGGTACCAATCCAAGATTCAAGTATAAGGAATTAGAAAAAGACGAGGCTGACAACCAAAAAGAAGTGCCAATTCTTCGAAATCTAACATCGTACCTGTCAGCTCCTGATGCAGCTGTCCAATCAAGTTGAGCTGCAGTGTCTATTACACTGGTCACAACCAAATTAGAAGGAGAATTACAATTATTTACATTTAATGTATTAAAAGAATTTCCACTTAAATCAGAAGAATCCGATCCGCAAAACATGCGTACCGTCCATTGGTAATTTTTCAATGATGTCAAACCAATAATATTAAGCGACTGAGATGTAGTCATTGAATCTGACCATGTAACGTCATCAAATGATTTATATCTCACATTATAATGACTAAAACTAGCAGACTCAGAAGCGTACCATTGAAGTGTTGCACTTGTGGCCGTAACTGCACTCGTAGATAAATTCTGAGGTTGATTACATCCGGCAAGGTCGGCATTCGAAAATTCTACAGGACCTGTAAAGTCAGAATTTGGAGAACAAACAGCCTGAACCTGCCATTCATAATCTCCAGCAACAATATTTTGTAGCGTGAGCGAATTGGTTGCAGAGGCTACAGATGTCCATGCTGTGTCTATGCGACTATCATCATCGGTTGTGTTTTCGAGATACACTTTAAACGCGGAAATAACCGAAGTGTCTTGTGCTGCGGCGATTGTAAAGCCGATCGAGTTAAGGTCGGTTCCAGATAGAATGCCAGATTCTGCCATCTCTCCTGCTCTAATCAAATAGAGCTGGCGCTGATATCTGAGTCCGCCTTGTGGGCTGCTTTCAAAAGCGAAAGAACCGTCAGAAGGTAATGCTACCTGCTGCTGTGCATTCGCTGTTGGTGGGCCACAAAGAAGAAGAATTGAACTAAATATGACCGCAAGAATTGGTCTTATTAATTCAATATATTTATTAATATTCATTTTATTTATTTTATATCCCTTAGCGCTATATTGAAACATTTTTTATTATTTACAGAACACTTTTATGTTTAATAAATCTTCTTTTGTCTCATTATATTATTATTATAAATATTATTCAAAATAATTGCACTAAGAAGTGAATAATTTATTTTAGAAAAATATTGTTGATATTACATCAATTACTCTTTTTCCAAAATTTGCTTATTGATCACCTGGATGCGGTATGCTGGTTATGTTTCATCTCCTCTTTCAAGTCATCAAATATTTCTTCTTTATAAATCTTGATCTGATTTAATTCGATTCCAAAATGGATGCTCATTAATATCCATTCCTGCTTGTTCATAAGTCTTTAGCGTAATTTCATATGCCATTTTCAGTCCTTCTTCCAGATGTTCGCGTTCTATTTCAACATAGACGATTTGATCAGCTTCAGGTTGCACGAGTGAACCTTCCAGATCAGTCAGTTGGGCTCCGTTTTCTGTAGTATGGGCATGATCGTGATCATGTGTCATAATATTTGCAGCTTCTGCAAAACCTGGTACCAGGTCGGCCAGAATTCTATTGTTTTGTTCCATTTGAGCTACTAATGCATTGATCTGCTGTTCCTGTTGCTGAACTAAATCGGCCATATCATTTGAATTCAATCCAATAGCTGTATTTATGTAACCAATACCTTCTCCATCAAATCTTTCCCATGCAATACCTAAGATGTCTTTGTAGTCCTTGGCTTCCATTCTTTCGGGGCTTCTAGCAACTCCTGCACCGTTGTGAAATCCACTTGGCAATATGTAATCTCCAGCTTCTACCTTTCCGTATACTTTGGGTAGGAACCTGTCCCATGAAGGCAACTAATTCAAGATCTGAAACAATCTTCATCCTGCGGAAGGCCACCTGCAACAATTGGTTTAAGTGATATGACCATAACCTTGTCAGCATTACGAGTATCCTTGGTGATGAATCCGTTTTTTCACCACCCACGATATCACCGGGGAGGAAGGTCTCATCCGGAAATAATTTTGATAAATACTCGGCATAATCTTCGCTTCCTGAAGCAAATGTGATACCTTTTAGATTATCATGTGTAGCAATGAATGTTGCCAAATCGGCAGATGCAATGATGATTTCACCAGCGCGGAGTATGACTTGAGCGACCCGGAAGGATGTTCTGTGCTATTGTCCAAACGATCAAAAGCTGGGATAGGAAGCGTCACACAAGCCCCAAATCCTATACATGAAGTTACGGACCCGGCAGCCATGGCTATTTCACTACCTGCTAGTGCTGTCTCTGCGATTGCAAAAACTTCATCTAATACAGTTTTAGCAACGGCTGTAGACTTAAAAATCACGTCATTCGTATATTCATCGTTTCGTCCGTAGTCCGAACTTCCATGTTCACCTTCGATTCTGCCGACTGTACCACCATTACTCTTATAAAAAGTGATGAAATTATTGTTGTTATGTGGCGTCCCTGCGCCTAGTTTAATCGAGATACCATTTCCATCAGCGGAATTGTAAAAATTAGCGATGTGATGAACCGGCAGAGTTACGGGGTTAGAACCACCGGGTTTTGCAACATTGGCCGATACATTCAACACATTGTTCAGGACAGTATTACCTCCAACATGAAGATTTTTCACAATTCCGACTCCGCCGGATACTCTGAGTGCACCGGTTGCTGTGCTACTGGCATTCTGGCCATGGGTAAGGCTGGTGATACCCGTTACACCTAAGGTATTGTTCAATTGTGAATGTCCGGTAACGGTAAGTGTACTCAATAGGTTTGTGGCCTGAGCAACGCTTAATGTATTAGACAAAGTAGTCGCGCCAGTCACGTTCAGAGTACTTCCGAGTCCGGTTGCACCAACAACATTTAATCTTTTACCTATCCCAACTCCACCGACTACTCTGAGAGCACCACTAGTGGCATTGGTCGATTCTTCATCCGAAGAAATAGTGACCGGAGACATAAAATTGACAGGTCCACCAAAGGCAGATGCACCACCAACATTTAAATTTTCTCCGATACCAAGTCCACCGGCGATAACCAATGCACCGGTTGTTGTACTGGTTGAGCTTAAGGCCGGATTATCCAATAAGACGTGGTTATGAAATGTTGCATCGTTATCTACTTCCAATGTGCCGGTCAATAATGTAGGGCTGCCGTTATTGACATTTAGCGCACTATTTAAGTCTGTTATGCCATCAACATTTAAAGAAGCATTTAAATCTGTAGCTAAGTCAACAGTCAAGGTTCCGGATAGTAACGTAGGTTGTTGATTGTAGACCGTCAATGAACCGGTCAGAGCAGTCGGGCTCATATGCTCAACAGTAAAAGGCCCATAATTAATGGTTTGTCCATTATCCGTATTTAAATAGACATTTTCTTCCACAGATAAATCCTTACCAATATTAAGGCTATTAGCTATTTCGATGTCCCCATCTTCTAATATGCGCATGCGCTCTACATTATTGGTTACGATGACTAAATCTGCCAAATCCGTTGTCCCTAATTTATCGACTTCAGGATTAGAATCTGAGTTCCCAAATAACGACCAGTTTTGTGAGGGCACACCGGGTGTGGGACCGCTTCGGACTTCATTGACGCCCGTGATCTCGGTAGCTGTGGCAGCATGGAAAGCATACGGGACGGATAACATCTGACTATTGCTAATTGTAACAAATTCTGCTCCGCTTTTTTCTTGAATTTTTATTTCCATCCAGACTTCCTCGGAGCTCCAAGGCACAGAAGAAAATGACCCTCCGTTTTGAACTCCTTCTCCAATACTCAATGTGAATAATCCGAGATTATTTGTTCGGACACCATGAACTTCAGAATAAACTTGAGTTTTTACTTCGCCAATTGTGACGAGATTAATTTGTAAATAAATATCCTGATCCGCGAGGACCTGCCCCGATAAATCTCGTGCAACGGCCTGATACTTCATTCCAAGCGGTACACTTTGTGCTGTAGCAAACAGTGTTGCTATCGTGAGAAAAGTAAAGATTGATAGTAATATTTTCATGATTCAGTTGGTTTTTTATTGGTTTTATTATTGTGTTTTAATGACTTTGAACGACTTCAATAATGAGCCGTCTTCGTCGACAAATTGCAGTACATAAACTCCGCTGGCGAAACTTTCCATGTTTATCTCTTGCGATTCCCGATGTCTTTCGAGATCTTGATTCAATATGAACTGACCATTCATATCCAATAGGATTGCAGTGACCTCCATATCTGTGTCCGTTTTTAGTTTGACTTCTAAAACAGATTTCACTGGATTTGGAAAAATCTGGAACATGTCCTGGGCTTCGTCAGCAGGCTGACCCAAAATCGGTTCCAATTTCAGCATGGGTTGATGAAAACCCTGGGTAATCATCGTCTGATCAGAGTAGATGGTCTCGGTAGCTGATTCACCGAGTGTCCATTCAAGTGAAATAGTCTCCGTTTTGTCGAAACCGCCTGCAGGCGCTATGACTTCGGGAGATCGTGATTGGGCAGTGATAAGACATACCACAGCCATACCTAACATAGTTAGGATTGTCCTTTTCCTCATGAATTGGTTTTTTTAGGTTAATAAATAAGTAAACAAATTGAACTTAATACCTAGTACTCAACTAGTTAATAGGACAATGTTGAGTACTTGATAGACAGAATTCTAACACGGGATAATTAAAGATAGGGATAAAAAATGACTATTACATATTTTTAATAAAGCAAATCTTATTTTGTCCTGATTTGTATTCGTGTAGTTTTGGGAAGATACAATTTTTTAATTTCAAACAATAAATAATTGTTTTATATGGAATGACTTCATTAATCTTTATCCATTTATTTTCTTCAATTCGTTCCAGATTACAAGCCGAAACATATCATATACTTTTTACTCTCGATTCCTATATTCCATACTCATAATCTCTAGTACGGTGCAAGCCATAGATACGCCTCAACGACCCTGATGCCACAATGTTTTTTCAAACAAACCTATCTTCTTGAATTCCTGTGGTTCGGGCTTCTGATAGTATATGATGGTCTTGAACGAGTGCCTGTAATGCTACTTGTACACAAACTTGAATATGTTAAGAAATGCTTAATGTTTTATTACCATTCGGATTAAACCGAATACCAAAACGTTTTTGATTACGAACACACATATTCACCCCTGAATATTTCTTAATCCTCTAAAAACTATGTAATGAATATGGTCAAAAATCTTACTCAATCGATGCTCTGTCTGGCTTTCCTAACAATCTTCTTAGTAGCTGGGCAAGCGCAAAACGTCACTACACCCCGCGTTAGTCAGCAATCCACCATTAGTCAAAGGGTTGGTATATCAGATATTACGATTGTATACCACAGTCCCGCGGTTAAAGGACGTAAAGTATGGGGTGGCATTGTGCCATTTGGACAAGTTTGGCGTGCCGGGGCAAATGAAAATACGCTCATCACATTCTCCGATGACGTGACAGTTGAAGGAAGTGCTTTGGCCGCAGGCACATATGGTCTGTACATGACACCCAATGAAAACTCGGTGGATATAATATTTTCCAGTGCAACTAAAAATTGGGGTACGATAATTCCGACCACTGAAGAAACGGTCGTCACAGTCTCCGTGAAACCCCAAACAGCGCCACATCAAGAGTGGATGAGTTTTGATTTCCCTGAACGTGGAGGAAATGAAGTTACAGCAGCTCTAAAATGGGGAACATGGGTCATTCCATTTAAGATTGCCGCCGATGTTCCTGCAATTGTACTAAATAATATGCGGGCAGAACTAAAGGGACAAGCTGGCTTTGGCTATCTGGGCAAACAACAGGCGGCGCAATACTGTCTGTTCAATGATATGTCACTGGATGAAGCCATGACCTGGATCGACCAATCGATCAATGCCGAAAAACGATTTAGTAATCTTTCCGTTAAAGCAGGACTACTCGATAAGGGAGGGGACCATGTCGCCTCGAAGGCACTCATGGAAGAAGCACTAACTAAGGCCACACCAGTTCAAATGAATATCTATGGTTACCAATTACTAAATAGTGGCGATGCAGCAGGAGCCACAAAGGTATTTTTGACAAATATTGCTAATACTCCAAAATCACATAATTTTTATTGGGGATTTGTTGATAGCGTTGGTGAAGCCTATCTCGCTGCAGGTGACAAGACAAACGCCATTAAATATTATAAACTAGCTAAAGAATATGCCCCGGACAACCGGCAAGGCTATCTCGATGGCGTTATCAATGGCATCATGGAAAAACTCTAATTAACAAGCGCGTTAATTAACGTGTGCTAGAGGGCTCATTTCGTGGCAACATGAAATGGGCTTTTTTTATATAATAAAATATATAATTGGAGGTTTTATCCATTTAAAGAATCACGAATAGAATTAAATAGGAAATAAACTTATGATCGAATCGCTGTAAGCCGCAGTTCGATCATTAAATTAGAACAAAGTTGATTCAATAAATTGAAAACTTAACTGCATTCGGAATATCCACAGCTTTTGCACAGGAGACAACCTTCTTCGTAGACCAGGCCATCAGGATCTTTACACCCTGGACACACCTTTTTTACCACGTTGGTTCCATTTGGTATGAATTTTTTCAAAGCTCGCACAATTCCGTTTTTCCAGGTACTAATATTTTTTTCATCCAGGCTTAGTCCACTTATTAAATTGACAATATAATTCATGGGCATGCCGTGCCGCATGACGCCTGAAATGAGTTTAGCATAGTTCCAATATTCCTTATCGAAAGATCGTGACAAACCCTCAATGGTAACACGATATCCATCCCGGTCGACAAATTGAAAGTCGTATCGATTGCAATTATTTTCATCGTCAAAGTTCTTAATGATACAACCTTGGGATACATAATCAGGTAATCGAAAGGTGTCTTCAGCGCGACCACTAAATATTTCATAGGGCTTGCCTTTAAGTT
Organism: Saprospiraceae bacterium; assembly: GCA_965249735.1. Taxonomy (GTDB): domain Bacteria; phylum Bacteroidota; class Bacteroidia; order Chitinophagales; family Saprospiraceae; genus JANQSS01. The sequence continues at coordinate 708,628 of CBDFMS010000026.1, forward strand.
TACCGATTACAGCAATCCAATTTTCTTTATTATTTTTAAATCGAATGACGGACCCCTCTAATTTTTTGGGTCGTTTGGGAGGCGTCGAATCGACTAGTTCAAATGGACTACTTATTGTCTCAGATTTTTCTTCTTCATCTTTCGATACTAATACACCCGAACGCGATCCATCCCTATAAATTGTGCATCCTTTACAGCCAGCCTCCCATGCTGTGCGGTAGATGTCACGGACTAAATCTACGGATGTGTCATTTGGAATATTTACCGTAACACTTATGGAATGGTCGACCCATTTTTGGATAGCTCCTTGCATTTTTACTTTTTCCACCCAATCAATATCATTTGCTGTTGCTCCGTAATAGGGAGATTTTTCAATGATATGCTTGAGCGCAGCATCATCCAGTCGCATCACTTTTTCCAGATCATAGCCATTGGCCTTGAGCCAATCTTTGAACCGATGATGAAAAACGACATACTCTTCCCATGAGTCACCGACTTCATCCACGAAACTAACGGTGGCGCCAGAATCATTCGGATTTATTTTTCGCCGTCGTTTGTAATTAATTAAAAAGACAGGTTCTATACCTGAGCTGGTCTGGGCCATTAAACTCGTCGTCCCTGTTGGAGCAATTGTCAACATGGCAATATTTCGTCGCCCTACCCTTGTCATTTCATCATAGAGCTGAGGATCAGCATCTTTTAGGCGCTGAATAAATGGGTTGTTCTTTTCTCTTTGCGAATCATAAATAGGAAAGATGCCGCGTTCTTTGGCGAGTTTTACAGAACTACGATAGACATTAACTGCAAGTGCTCGATGAACGTTTACGGCAAAGTCAGTCGCTTCTTTGGTTCCATATTGATATCCCAGTGCTGCCAACATATCACCTTCAGCCGTGATGCCAATTCCAGTCCGTCTGCCCTCTGCACATTTTTTCTTAATATTCAACCAAAGTTGCTTCTCTGCAAATTTTATTTCATTTGGCTCAGGATCAGAGTCTATCTTATTTAATATTTCTTCAATTTTTTCTAATTCAAGATCTAAAATATCGTCCATCAGACGATGGGCATATTGGGCATGCTGTTCAAATTTTTCAAAATTGAACGTCGCCTCAGCCGTGAAAGGCTGGTCGACATAGCTGTATAAATTAAGAGCAAGTAGCCTGCAGGAATCATAGGGGCATAATGGAATTTCACCACAAGGATTAGTCGATATTGTTTTATAGCCCAGGTCGGCATAGCAATCAGGAATAGACTCTCTTATTACGGTATCCCAAAAAAGTACACCAGGTTCGGCAGATTTCCACGCATTATACGTGATTTTATTCCAAAGGTGTTCCGCATTTATTTTTTTAGTAACCACCGGATCCTCGTGATCAATTGGATATTGTTGTGTGTAAGTTTGCTTATGCACAACCGAATGCATAAAGGCATCATCAATGCGTACGGAAATATTAGCTCCCGTTACTTTACCACTTTCGACTTTGGCATCTACAAAACTTTCTGCATCCGGATGCTTGACAGATACTGACAGCATTAAAGCACCTCTCCTTCCATCCTGCGCTACTTCCCTTGTGCAATTCGAATAGCGTTCCATAAAAGGCACAAGACCTGTTGATGACAGGGCACTATTTTTAACAGGACTTCCCTTTGGTCTTATGTGCGAAAGGTCATGTCCTACTCCACCTCTCCTTTTCATCAAATGGGCCTGTTCCTCATCTGTTTTAATAATTCCTGAATAGGAATCGTAACCATTACCAATCACAAAGCAATTGGAAAGCGACGAAACTTGGTGATCGTTTCCTATTCCGGACATCGGTCCACCCTGCGGAATCAAATATTTAAACTTGTCGAGAAGTGAAAAGATCTTTGATTCGGACAATGGATTCGGATATTTTGATTCTATCCGGTACAATTCCCTGGTCAGTCGCACATGCATTTGCTCTGGAGAAGCTTCATATAAATTTCCTTGCGAATCTTTGAGTGCATATTTATTCAACCATACGGAAGCAGCTAACTCATCGCTACCAAAATATTCTGTAGCTATTTGCAGGGCTTCCTTGTGCGAATAAGTCTTTACCGAGTCTTTCTGGGATTCCAGACGTGGTTTATCGAGTGGTTGTACGATCATATTTTCAGTATTGAGATTGTTGGGACTAAAGACAAGATTTTCATCCCGGCCGCCATCCAAGCTTCCAAGAAATCTATCAGAAAGATATCAAGGAGTGAAAATTTTAATCTTCGTCCGCTCCAAATTTACAGCAACTTTATATAATTATTATTACTTATATGAACGTTTTTGAAAAATTTTGTCTCAGACGTTCTATCATCAGAACCAAAACGAATCCCGGGCCTCGTCCATTGGAACAATCTTAATATTTCTATTCGTCTGGTGAGGGTTTGTATAATGAGTTCAGATTGAGTGTCTTCTACTTTCAAGGTCCAGGAAATGAGTAAGAAGTAGGGGTCTTCTCCACGAACAGATTTTAGATGAGTTAAAAGACCACTATCAATCCGGGATATTCATATAATGGATCGCATGGATCGATCACAAGATTCGAATCGAAATAAAAATCATTCGAACCTGGGGTTTCCAACCAATCAGTAGCTAGCACTTTTTTGTCCAACGAAGTACATCTCGACTGTCCCCTTTCCTTTTACATCCAGTTTACCACGGGAATGAAACGTAAATTCCAAATCGCCTTTTATTAGCTCAAATGTGGTTTGTGATATGTTGAGCCGGCCAATGTCACTGTAGGATTCCATGCGGCTGGCCATAATGACGTTATCACCCCAAAAGTCGTCTTGAAAGTTTTTAACACCAACGATAGCTGCGACTACAGGACTGGTATGGATGCGCTCATGTATATCAAATGGCCGAAGACATATTCCGGGTTGAATTCTTTTAAATTATTGTTCTGCATCTGCAGCCCAAAGCTGCCGATATATAGCACCTCTTATTTTATCGTCCCGTCCATAGCCCAGGGGCTGTACACCAAACATTTGAGACATGATAACACCCACAAATTTTCTTTTCGGGTCAGCCCAAAAATGAGTACCCTCGTACCCTCCACCTATCCAAATTCCTTTGTCGCCGTTACCTTTTATCCGGGAAGAATCACCAGCCACCCAGAGGTTATAACCATTATAGCCGTATGGATGATTGAGATAGGTATGTGGTGCATAAATATCCTGAACAGTTTCATGATCCAAAAACCGATGACCATTCAACTCGCCATGATTGACCAGCATCCGGATAAAATCAGCATATCCATCTGCTGTACCCACCATGCCTTCGCCACCGAGATAGAGTTCACTAGCCGGGCTGTAGTTTGGGAAAGAAGGTCCAAAAATATCGAGCTCCCCCGGATTGGCTACTCGTAAAACGCTATCGACTCCAGATACCCTTGGGGGTAATTCATTCTGATCGGCTAAACCATATTGCAAGCCTTCTATTTTTAGTGGAGTGGTTACACGATCCCTAATTAATTCCTTCAGTGACTTGCCGGTGGCCCTTTCTGCTACAAATCCCAGGACGGTTGTATTTGTTCCATAATGATCGCTGGAGCCCGGCTGTTGGATCAATGGAATTGTGCATAATTTGTCAATAAATTCCTTAGAATTTTTTGATTTCGGTAAATTCTTTGCCGCAGCCAGGGAATCCAGGCAGGCCAATCCTGTCACGGCATAATAAAACCCGGCCTGATGATTAATTAAGTGAAGAATAGTCATAACTGAATCCATTGGTGCCAAAACATAGGGACAGGCCAATTGTATATCCTCTCCCCTGAGAGAACTTAAATCTTTGCCATCAACAGTCGCTGCTACTTTCAGGGATTTAAACTCCGGAATATACTTAGTGACAGGGTCATCCAATTTCAGGATACCATCTTCGACTAAATCGAGGACCATTGAAATAGTGATTATCTTACTCATGGACCATATACGAATCCACGTGTCTTTATTTATTTCCAAATCCGGGACAAGTGTTTTATTTACGGCACTATGCTCATACATGACAGAACCATCCAGGTGTTCCAACCGAACATGGATAAATGGATAAGCCTGATCATCAATAAACTTATCAACTACGCTATCAATGGCGTTGTGATCCGATAAGATTGGATACGGCCCTTTTTCATTTGAATCGTACGTTTCTGTTTTACATGAATAATTGAATATTGTAAAACCAATTAGAACTGTACACCATAATACTGAAGTATTTTTCATCTTTCAGATTTTCTATTTAATAATCTATTGACAAACATATGTATCTTTCACTCACTCAGATCTAAATCAGGTTACGTTGTATTTCATGTCAATTTAAACAATAACCCTTCAATAGAATAATATAATTAGCAACACTCCTAAAAGACAAGTCCTAAGTTATAAAACATTTTACAGTAAATATTATGTTGATTTGGAATACACAAAAATGGCTGACAGATCTTATCTCGACCTGATCAATGATTCTTTCTGAACAAACAAGTATTATCTATATGGATACCTCGAAGTCCTCTGACTCACACAAGATATGCATTCATCGAACATGGCATGAAAATTCATAACTACCTGATTAACAAATTAGCCTGAAAAAAGGTGAATAATATTTATAATATTATTGCCCAATGCCATTTGGGGTTTATAAGAACTTAATTATCAAAAAATCGAATAATTACCCCTACCGAATTGAAAGCCAAGTATCAAATGAACAATACGTTCTAAGAATTATATAATTTGCTCCACCTACAAATACACCGGATAATCCGGCATATACATTGAATCCACAATATTTTCGGCCATATTATTCAGAAAATAATCAGGCACCAATCCGTCTTCAACAGCGACATTTGTTATAGCCATTGCGATTCTGGCACTCACTTCTTTGATTCGTGCGAATGCCGGATAAAGTGTTCCGTTTGATAACTCCTCATCACTCACCGCTTCTGAGACCACTTTCGCCGCCATATAAAACATACGATCTGTGACAATTTTGGGTTGACAATAATATAAACCCAAACCAACTCCCGGGAATATATAGACATTATTGCCCTGTCCGGGAATGAGCGTCTTGCCACCAATGTCGACCGGGCCAAAAGGACTACCGCTGGCAAAAATGGCTCGTCCTCCACTCCACCTGTATGCTTGTTCCGCAGTACATTCTGATTTAGAAGTCGGATTTGAAAGAGCAAAAATGATTGGGCGCTCATTGAGCCGTGACATGGCATTCACCACTTCTTCTGTGAATAAGGCCGGTTGCCCGCTGACACCAATGATGGCAGTTGGTTTTAAAATTTCGACTGCCTCCGCAAAACCCGAAATTGGGGCATGTTCATGAGCGTAATTCAATTTATGTGAAGCCAAATCATTGCGTGCAGCGCAAACCAATCCTTTTGAATCCATGAACCAGTTTTTGTGTCGCGCCTGATCTACAGTGAGTCCCGAATCCTGCATAGCAAGGGATATCATATCTGCTATTCCTGTACCGGCCTCGCCTGCGCCCATGAATAGTATTTTCTGGTCTTCAAGTCGCTGGTCTGTGATTCGCAATGCCGATAGCAATCCGGCGAGCGCAACACTTGCCGTACCCTGGATGTCATCGTTAAAGACGCGTGCCCCATCGCGATATCTGTTCAGCAGTTTGAATGCATTTGCCGTCGCAAAATCCTCAAATTGAATGATGGTATCCGGAAATACTTTTTGGACGCTCTCGATGAATTCATCAAACAGGGCTTCATATGACGCTCCGGATATCCGTGCTTCTTTATGTCCCAGATATAATGGGTCGTTTATAAGATCTTCATTATTCGTACCAACATCCACAGTGATAGGTAAACAGCTGGTTGGGTCAACCCCAGCGCAAGCTGTATACAGTGCAAGCTTACCTATCGGAATTCCCATTCCATTGATACCGAGATCACCCAGACCAAGGATCCTTCCGCCATCTGTGACCACAATGACCTTCACATCCTTATGCGGCCAATTCAACAGTATTTCCTCAATATGTCCACTATCCTTCAAAGAGATGTACAAACCTCTTGGTCTTCTATAAATATGACCAAACGATTGACACGCTTTCCCAACGGTTGGCGTATAGATAATGGGCATCAATTCTTCCAAATGCCTCCGCAGCACATAGTAAAACAAGTTCTCATTTCTATCCTGAAGCGACACCATGTATACATACTTCTCCAGATCATTGGGTTTCATCCGAATATTCTCCATAATTCTGTCAGCCTGCAGATCCTGGGATATGATCGTTGGTGGTAACAAGCCACGAAGGCCCAGTATTTGGCGCTCTTTAGCGGTGAATGCCGTTCCTTTATTGTACACCGGGTTGTGTATCACTTTCACTCCTCTTTCCGCCGGAACTCTCACTTTCCCTTGTGTCTTCACCGGTGGGTTTTTTTCTTCAGGAATCAGAACGTTGTTGTTATCAGACTTGATCAAGATTGACATAATTAAATATTTATAGACATTAAATAACCATTAGTTCACATCTAACTTAACTACAAATTTAGCCGCAATTGTCCGTTAAAATCGTGTCCTGATCAGTCCAAAAAATGATGTTGCTCATGCTTTTGATCCGCCTGACAATCTGTTGGAATCGATGGATCTAGATATGACGTATACAGGCGTCTGAAAACGAAAAGCAACCTAATCGAATCCTCCACAAGCTGGTATAGGATCACACATAATAGCCTCATGTCAGCCGCCTGATCAAATGTACCAAACCTCACCTACCTACATTCAGTTTCTACAACAATTCTTAACCCAACACCAGATCTAAATAGTCTTATAAATTTATACCGAATTATATTTATATATTACCATCATCTTCCCAAATAAATCTATATCAGACTCATTCAAGAGATTTGTTAGCACTAATATTGCCAGACTATCCAGTACGAATTAATAAATTCAATGAAAAACTTTGGTATAAAGCTGATTGGTCAATACCTGGATTTAATAAATAGAATTTCCAAGAGTTTGGGTGCGAAACATTCTTTTTATGTCTTCTGCTATCCGTTTAAAATTAAAATTACTGAAGACCAACAAAATTATTTAAACACTTCAGAAAAATTCCGTTTGCCGCTTGATCGATCGGAAATCCAGGTATACAAATGGGGAAATGGACCTTGCAAAGTATTATTCGTACATGGATGGCGTAGCAATGCGTTTCGATGGAAACCATATATCAGCAAACTTTCGAAGGAGGATTTTACAGTGTATGCTTTTGATGCACCCGGTCATGGAAATTCCAGTTCGTTATTTGGTAATGTTTATTTATTCGCACGTGCTATCGAGACCGTTGTTAATCATTTGGGTGAGGTAGACACCTTGATTGGACACTCAGTAGCTGGATTTGCTTCCATCTATTTTATGCACACCAATCCGCAACACAAGATTCAACGTTTCGTTTCGCTGGCCTCGCCCGGAAGCGCGAATGATTTCGTGGCATTTTATGTTAATGCACTCAACCTATCTTCCAGAACTGAACAAAATCTCCGTTCCTATTTCATCACGTACACCGGCAAAACGATCGAACAATTTGATTTGAGGCATACGATGGATAACATGCCTGCAAAAGGACTTATCATCCATGACAAAGACGACGCTGACGTTCCTATTAAATATGCCCAAGAAATGCACGACCGCTGGCCTGAATCCAACATTGTGGTGACATCCGGATTCGGACATAAATTAAGACATCGAGACGTGATTGATCGCGTGATTGACTTTATCAAGTAAATAATATTAAACTTTCATCTTGTTATTCTATCACCCTATCTTGTGATCATGAATATCTACTTCGACCAATTTGTTATAAGTAGTTTAGATGTTGGAAAGGGCGAAATCTTTTTTGATCTCATAGAACGAAATCGTAACCGATTGGCAGATTTCTTTCCAAATACTGTGGCCGCGACAACCACCCTGGAAAAGACCTTAAACTACATGAATGAGGTTTCTGAGAAAATAAAAAATCGCAGTTACTTTCCGTTTATTATAAAAGAACAATTAACGGATAAATATATAGGTCTCGTCGATTTCAAAAATATATCCTGGAAAATACCCAAAACCGAAATGGGTTATTTCATCGACAAGAATTATCAAGGCCGCGGCATCATTACACAGGCCGGCGAGCTTTCAATCGACTATATCGTAAAGGAATACGGAATTAAAAAAATACTGTGCCGAATCAGTCCTCTAAATGAAGGAAGCGTCAAGGTTGCGCGCCGCCTAAAATTTGAAAAAGAAGGCACGATACGAAACGATTTCCGTACAAAGGATGGTGCTGTAGTTGATCTCGATTATTACGGTCGGATATTCTGATTAAGATTCAAGCTGAAATAGACATTGAGACATGTGCAATCAAATATTCGAGACATAGTCTCTCGCCTGAATTAATTCCGGTCGGTCTGAATCAACCCCTTCTGCTAACTTTAATAGTGATTCAAAGTAGCCTGCAGCTTCTTTCGATTTTCCAAGATTTTTCGACGCCATTGCCGCTCCGTAAACGCTATTAAATCGATTCGGGCGAGCTTCCAAATTATGTTCATAAGCCACTAGGGCATCTTCAGAATTGTTGAGGGCCAACAACATATCGCCTAACAATTCGGAAGCCGGAAGTACTTCTCCGGGAGTCACACCATGTTTTTCGGTCTTATCTTCCAGATTAGCGGCTTCTTGCATTAGCGCCAAAGCTTCTTTGTGATCGCCTTTCGCGAATCGCAACCATGCTTGAGCGGATTTAATTTGAATCAACACCTGATCTGCCTGATGTGCTTTTTGTGGATATTCGCTGTCCATTATTTTTTGTCTCAGCGAATGAAGCGTATCAATCTCCTTTTCTGCAGAGGCATAATCATTGGTCTGTGAGGAACCAAGTGCCCTGGCAAAGTGAAAAATGGATTTTTGCCATGGAAAATCCTCCCATTGAATTTCGCTATCATGTAATACAATTTTGGCAGCCTCAACCCAGTTTTTATTTTCTAAAGCCATCCTCGCAGGAATAGCGGCAAACGGATAGGCTATTGCAAAAATATTGTGGGGATTCACTTGTTTCATCGTTCGAATCTGATCATATTGAATTCGTGCATTTTGATTATCCCCTCGTTGTAAATAAGCGTATACAAGATAATCCATGGCATGGATTTCATTCATCCAATGACCATCCATATTCGTCTCCTGTGCATAGCATACAGCAGAAGCCGCGGAATTTACATTGGACTCAATTGATTCTTCCCAAAGTCCAAGTCGGGTAAAAATGTGTGAAGGCATATGCTGTGCATGCGATGACGCAGGCGCAATATCAGCATATCTCCTGGCCGTGGGTAGGGCCAGGTGCGCCAAAACAGGATTATCATAATTATGGATAATGTAGTGCGCTATACCGGGATGATTGGGATAATCTATAACCAGTTCTTCCAGTATTTTTCCGGCTTTTCGTTGTTTGGTATAAGATTTATCATTTAGATCAGCTGAAGAATAGAGTGCAAGTGAATAAAAAATAGCAGCTTCAATATCATCTTTATCTTCTTCATGAATTTTCTGCATTTCTTTCTCATATTTCAATTCACGCGCATTGTGATCCAATTTTTTCCAATCGTCATAAAACGCACTTATAGCATCGATATATTTTTTATGTCGCAGTGGTTTTGGTAATGTTCGAGCAATCTTCAATATTTTTGTACCTTTTTCAAGATCCTTAACCGGTGGTTCTCCCCAGGCTGAATGATAAATACTCATGGCCACACCCCAATACGCCATGGCGCAATCAGGATCCGCGTCCATGACTTGTACAAAGGCCTTTTCAGCTTCTTCATATTCAAATGAATGAAGCAGTGCAACCGCCAAATTAAACGTCTCTTGAACTGAGGCATCACAAGCCAAACCAAAATCGACTTCTCCAAATTCACTTCCGCTGCACAGGATTAATTCACCACGCAACAATTCTACATCCATTATAAGTGGATCCGGGGCAGTTTTTTCATTTTGACATGAAAGAAAAATGAATAAAAACGAGAATAAGATGAGATTAAATCGAGAGATGAGGAGTTTCATTTTTTTTGGATTTTTTAATACAAACTAAGACGGGGTGATCCATAGCTGCATGTATATTTTCGAATTTACGAAAAGTCGCGTATAAAACTACATAAATATAAATTATATTTTCTATAATTCGACCTTAATATCTCCGTCATATGCAATAACAGTATCTACGACTAAGTCGCCCCCACTAAATATTTTTATTGATAATTTATCAGATATTCTTTTTATTTTAATATCAAAAACTTGTTGAAATGCCTTTATTTCCCTTAGTGCCATCGAATCCCAGTTGTCAGGAAGTTTCGGTGAAAGTAAAAACGAAGAAAGTCCTACCGGGCGTATACCGAACAAACCTTCCGTAATAATTCTGCAATACAAGGCGCTTTCTGCAAACAAATGTCGCTGGTTGCCTTCCGGGTAGGCTTCAACAGGATAAGGCACATGCTCGCCTAATAGTCGTCGCTTTGAATAATGGTGCAAAAAGTTCATCGCTCGCTGTGTCTCGCCTGCTGCTAATACACCACGTAAAGCATACAGTGTCGCCCGATCCCAAAACGTCATACTCCCCGTCTCAGATGCAAGACCATCGACCGTCCATAGTTTATCGGAAAATAAAGCTTCGATCGTTCCTTCACTTCTTGTAAAAATACCAGTGGTCAATGGTGTACAAATCCAGGCTCTTAACGTGTTGTTCTCATTATAATATCGATATGTTTCAAAGCCAGCTATTGTGCGTCCGAAATATTTTTCTATCGCCTTTTTTAATTTTTTTGATCTGCGTGAATAATCTTTTAGAATATCTTCATCCAGGTTGAGTTCCTTTCCGAGATATACAGTCGAAATCAGGGCATCATAATAGAGGCATGAGGTATTTAAATTTGCATCGCCGGCTGGAAACCGGCCCTCAAGTTCATCGCTATCTGAACTTACGACTCCATGTTTAGTCAGTTTTCTCCGGCAATATTCCAGGCACCAGGTTATCAATGGCATAAGCTCTTTGGCTGTCTTCTTATCACCATAAGCCATTGCAAATCGTGCGGCGCCATATGCTATCATGGCCATATCGCCACGATCTCCGGCTCCATTCCAATAATCCAACCCCTCAGCAATGATCGAACTGGGAATAGGATTGTACGCATCATTTATGAATCGTGCAAAATGTCGAAATGAATTAATCGCTGACTCAATTCCATTAGGATTGCCTAAAAATGGAAAAAATGGATTCGCATATTCGGCCTGGTCATTTGCCCAAATGGCCGCATAATATCGTCCTCCTCCCGGACCATGCATTAACCCTCCTTTTGTTTTATAAATACTTTCTACAGCTCGTAATTTTGCAAATGAGAATGATTCTGCCAATATTTCATCAGGACACTCAAAGATTAACTCGGAAAATGTTTCATCAACAAAGTTCTTCCGTTTATTAAACTCATAATCCACTGACAAGTGATCCATCTCTGATTTAACTTCCTGCCCGGAATAAATTAGAGCGTACTCTATGGTTTCGCCAGCAGCTAATTCGAAGTGACCTTTTTTATTTGTTTTGACGTCAATCCGATAAGATCCTGTCACACCTTTCTCCTGCACTGTAATAAAAGACACATCTACATTTGGGAGATCAACATGTATAGTCCTATTTGTTGGATTCATAACCTGAACGCGATCCAACAATACAGGTCGGTCAATACTAGGAAAGATGTCATGTATAATATTCAGTCCAACATCAGTATTTGAATCGATGTGTAATATGCCTCGAAGTGAAAATCGAATTGGATATTCAACAATTTCTTTTCCATCCACCAAAACTTTATTCACCTCGTCATAATTTATTTGGCGGGCAAGGCTGGCATGGGTATTATTCGGAATTGTCCGAAGCATAGGAAAGACCAAATGAATATTTTGATTTAATCTGCCATTCTCCACCCCGTAGTGAACAATTGAAGAAATATAAAATCCACTCATTTCGATATGATCCCGGTGTGAATCATCTTTTTCCACGAGCCATTCAATACTGCCATCCCCGCTTAATTTCCATCTTGACGAATCCTGCAAGATAGTTTGAGCCATGAAACCGTTAGAACAGGTTATCAGGATTAAGCAGACCATTAATTCTTTCATGCAATTAATTTAGGTTCAAAATGAGACTGCCATTTACCATCATGGATATCCAATCTGTCTACCTTGATCTTTTCATAGTATACACTATTCACTTAGACCATTTCCATTTTAGCTAGCACTGGCGGTCATTTAATTTCGGGAGAATTAAAATTACTTCTCGTCAGTTTTTTCATTTTTTTTCTGACTTCCAATAGCCGCACCGATGGCAATTCCGATCGCAACACCAATGGCGATATTATTGATGGCCACTCCGATAGCCGCACCAACCCCTGCTCCTATAGCGATTCCAACTCCAATGTTAGTGTTTTCTTTCATTTACTTGATATTTTCACTCATGTCGAATATACGACCAATTCAGGTGTCGACAATCTAAATTGAAACTAAATTTAAAAGCACTAGGATGCCTGCCAGTCATTGATATTGTGGATTAATTATTATCCCGGCCGTTCAACAGCCTACCCTTTTGATCATGTCTGGAAGCTATGACGTAGTATCTAATTGTGCGTATTTAATTATTGTGGCGTGCGTGAGTTGATTTTATTGATCACCTATTGAACGGTTCAGAATCATGATTACGTAAGTTCGGTACTATACTTCAACAAAGAATTGGATTATACATTTGCCTACGTTTATTTTAAGTAAACCCTTATTACCATTCTTCCTTTGGTAATGGATAGGTCTCATACCCTTTCAACCGTTTATTTTGGCGCTTTCGTTCAGATTTAGTCGTCGGATCCGGCAAGTCATCATCATGGTATTTCCTTCCTGCTTCCGGTTTATCGGTATCGTCATCATCATCATGCCCTGCTGCATCATCAATTACTTTCTTCAGGGCCTTTAGAAATTTTGCCCTCCAATCTCCAATATTACCATTACAGGACCCCAGGCCTCCATAACTTCTACTCTCACAATCGGCTATCATGGCCTGAATACTTCCTCCTTGCGCTTCGGCTGCATTCACTGCAGCTTCGATTGATTCAGCGTGTTTCATTTCATGACCATAGATACCCTGAGCCAAATCTGTACCATCCTTGTCATGTCGATTCTTAGAGTATTTGTAATGTTTGCTGATCGATAGTCTTGTCTTCACACTTGTGCTTACCACCCGCATCCGGAAATCACCTCTCTTTACGCAATAGCATTGGAGCACGACATTGTAGTATACATTGGTCAGTCCACCAACACCCTTAGACAGCTTACCACCCCATTTCCAACCAAGATTTTCAAAATCAAGCCCCAGGGGATCGACCAGGTTGATCGGATTTCCTCCGACATATTCATATAGATTCATTCCATTGACATATCCTAGCGGGTCTCGTTGCAAAAACCGGCCATGTTGTGGATCGTAATGCCTCGCCCGGTAATAAAATAGTCCGGTTTCGGCATCCAACCGTCTCCCATTAAAAAAGTATGGATTACCAACAACAGACTGGTTTAATGTGTCGTAACTATTGTTAGTCATACTCACCTGGCCATAGCCATCATACTCATATCGCTCTACAACTACACCTGCCATATCAGTTAGTGTGCTAACGCTACCCAAAGCAATGTGATGATAGAAGTATGTCGATCCGGATTTATGCATACACAGTACATCATCTACCCAAGTTCCATACACAAAACTTGTCGTATCCGGTATGTCATTTGCAACAACGCATCCATTCATCAACGCTTGAAATTCACTGCCTTGCTCAACATAAAACTCCGGACCCAGAAGTATGGAGTCATTTGCGGAATAGGTAATATTTGAATTATCTATTATTTGCTTAATAGATTTAATGTAATTCTGCGCCTCATAGGTTTTTATTACTGATTGATCGACCCCATTGAGATTAATAAAATAAGGGCAATTTGGATTTTCTAATATTTCTGTAATCACATTTAATTTATCGTAATAATAATTTGTAATATATCCTTCGGACACTTTTCGTACACGTCTTCCAAGTGGATCGAACGCATACGTAGTTTCATTCCCAATTTGGATCAGACGATTTTCAAAGTCGTAAGTATATTGATTTGCACCATCCTCTTTTAAATTGCCATTTGCATCATGTAATCGAATAGAAAAAGTAGGACCGGAAATAACATCATATTCGTTCATATTATTTGATATATAATCCGTGAAAGTCCCGTTTTTATTTTCAAGTAAGCGGTTTCTTGCTGCATCATAAGTATACACGGACTGAGTGGTTGGTACAGGAATAGTGGTGCCTGAAAGTGTTCCTTTTTTATATGTGGTTAGTCGTTCGAGAGCATCATATTGGTATTCTTCGGAAAAATCGGATTTATGATTGTAATCGGCATAAATTTTATTGCCTTCTTTTTCATAGTCATAATTAAAGCCCGCGATAAGACCGGGATTATTATGCTGTATTTGTGTTATCCAGTCGTTGTTATTATAAGTGATTTGTGTATTTGTGCCATTCAGATAATTCCTTTGCGTCAATCTGTTCGCTACATCGTATTCAAAATGTGCCAGTGTATCACTGCCCTCATTAATAATTTCCAATCTATCACGTAAATCGAATTTTCGAATTATTTGACGACCGTTTGGATAACCTATGGTTCGTTTATTGTTCGATTGATCAAATGCATACGTCGTGGTCTTTCCATTTAATATCTCTGATAGCAATCGATCGGCATTGTCATAGGTAAATGTGACAGATGCATTGTTGTTGTTTGCTGTCAGCAATCGGCCACTAAAATCATATGTAAAACTGTCGTCATTGCTATCCGGATAATCCCTGGTTGTCAGTCGATTCAGGGCATCATATGTGAAGATTGTGGTGTCACCATTATTGTCAATTCGCTGAATTCCATTTCCTACGGCATCATAGGTATAACGCCTGGTACTGTTATCGTCAAATGTTTCTCTTGTGCGACGATATATAGGATCATAGGTGTATTGCGTGGTGTTTCCCTTTTCGTCGGTGAAATCTATCAAATTACCAATTTTGTCGTAATCACTCAAAACGAAGCCACCCAATGGATCTGTCTTCTTAATGAGCCGGTCAAGGTTATCGTATTCGTACCTTGTTACCCGCCCATTTCGGTTTGTATCAGTGACTATATTTGAATTTGCATCATAGGTATAAGTTTGTGACTCCCCTTGTGGATCAATTTCACGCGTCAATCTATCCAGGTTATCATAGGTATAAGTAGTTGTATGACTAAGGCCATCCGTTTTACTCGTCAAATTACCATTTCCATCGTAGGTGTATTGTGATACAGGTCCAAGAGAATCTGTGATGGTTTTGATACGATTCAAAGAATCATAGGTGAGTATGATGGTGTTACTATTTGGAAGCCTTCGTTGAATTTCATTACTGTTTGAGTCATATGTATACGCCACAGTTTCATTCAGCGGATTGGTGATAGTTGTGATGCGATCCAGACAATCGTAATCAAAGGTTGTGGTATTACCATTTCGATCCTTTCTCGTCAGCAGATTGTTTTCCCCGTCATAGGTATAGACCTCGGTGTTACTCAAGACATCCGTCAAGGTGTCTACTCTATGAAGTTCATCATAACTATAGTGTGTTTCGTTGGTGTTGGCATCCGTTTCTCTAATTCGGTTACTATGTGCATCGTACGTGTACATAGTCACACCACTCAAAGCATTTGTCATCTCGATCATTCTGTTCAAGCTATCGTACTCAAAAGTCGTGGTCTTCCCCTCTTGATCGGTTGTGGAAGTTGTGTTGCCATTTCCATCATAGATATGGAATAGAGTATCACCCTTGGCATTGACCATAGCAATGACCCGATCCAGGGCGTCATAGTAATAGCGGGTCGTCCCTGCCAGAGGGTCAGTTATTATTGACAGGTTACCCTTGGCATCATATTCATACTTATCCAGATTGGTCATCGCATCTATTTCTTGCACAAGTCTGTTCAAGGAATCATAACTGTACGTGGCAAGGTTCCCGTTTGGATCCGTCTGAGCAATTAGATTCTCTTCATTGTAGGTAGTTGAAGTTGTCACCCCAACCGGTTCAGATTTGCTGATCAATCGGTTCAACACATCATAGGCATAAGTTGTTAGATTCCCATTGTTATCTGATGATGAAAGCATATTCCCCAATGGATCATAAGTGAAACCCGTTACTGAAGATTGCGGATCTGTGATAGAAGTTCGGCGACTCATCAAGTCATATGTATACGTTGTGACACATCCATTTGTATTTGTTTGGTCGATAAGATCACTTCTGTTATTGTAAGAATACTGTCGGTTATATCCAAGCGGCAATGTGTCTGCCACAGGATTGCCACAGGCATCATAGGCGTAACTCGTTTGGTTAGCATTTTCATCAGTCTTTTTGGTAAGTCTTCCAATTGCGTCATAAGTGAATGATTGGGTCGCACCATGAGGTCGGACGCTTTGAATCAGATTGCCGTTCGCATCATAATGATAGGAGGATTCATTTCCATTCTTATCGGTAACTTTTGTTATTTGGTCATTGGTATAATCATAAGTATAGCTCATCATGTTACTGAGTGCATCCAGCTCCGAAATGATCTGACCCCTGGTATCATATGCATATGTGGTCGTATGCCCATTGGCATCAGTTACTTGTGTTACGTTGTTTTGGGCATCATAGGTGTAACCCGTCGTGCTGTATCCACAACAGGTACCGGATCGACTAATCAGTCGGCCACCACTGTCATAAGAATATATCGTTGTCTGAAAATCACCACCCACCATCTGGAGTATGCTGGTCTCCAGGGACATTGTATTGTAACTCATGGATTGTGCAGAAATCGGATTGGTCAATGTTTGAACCGCTCCCGAAACATGATATGAAATGGCTACTGAATTTCCATTTTTATTAGTGAGTGAATCCAATCGATCGTTGCCATCGTAGGAATATTTTTCTGAAAAGCCGGCAGGGTCTGTATACTGGATAAGCTGATTACTGCCATTGTAGGAATAGATATATGTTCGATATGGTAATTCGGTCGAATCTGTTATGCCGGTTAGATGACCGCCTGACCAATTCAATGAAATATGAGTTCCACAAGAATTTTGGATTAAGATCAATTCATTATTTACATTATAATTCAAGTCAATGGAATTCCCATTGCGGTCTTTTATTCTGCTTACTTTTTTATTTACCGCATCATCAAAATAATAGTGTGTGCCACTTCTCGTACTCAGTCGGTATTGATTTGGTAAATATTGTTTCAGTGTTTCAAAATTACCGATAGGCGCATCATAGGTCGTACCTGTCCAGTTAAATACATCTACCCGTCCGTCATCTTTGTTCATACTCACATTGCCTCCACCATCAACAGAATAAAACATGTTATAACACATCGTCCATCCTTTCCCGAAACCATAATCATTCGCATTGTTTCTGCTATTGTAATCGAATTCGATCATGATATCATCGCCAATAGCCGCAATAATTAAATCTGTTCGCTCATAAAATAAATTACCATTCCATGTATTTACTTCAACCCCATAGGGGCCCTGGAAATTAGATTTAGTAATATTTGATTGGGATAATCCAGCTGAGAAAATGAAGCATAAAATAAAAATAAGGACCACTAATTGGATGCGATCGCCAACTCGATTTTTGCTATTTGATTGAATCAAATAATTATTTAATAAATAATATCGAATTGCAAAAAACATATAGCTTCTAAAAAATATTCATCTAATTATCCTCATTAAAATTATCCACCATAACTTCCAAGTTGTACGCCACTATCATCTTCATCATCACAACACGTACAATCGTCAATGCTAATCGAGCTTATAAATGAATTGAATGTTCTCACGCAAGTGGAGTTGGCATAACCAGGAGTACCTAAATCGCCACTTCCATATGATGTCATACCGGTGCACCAGTTGTCTCCCATGTCATTAGCTGTGCCATTGAATGATTCCGGGTCAAGAGAAATCGATGCGCCAAATGGATTTGGGAATGAGACACCATTGTCCCAGATCACGCTTTCGATAAGGTTAAATACTTCATCGTACAAAAAGATGGCATCCATATCATCTCCAAGCTGAAAACCGGAATAGTCATATTCAAAATCGACCGCTATTCCTCCGTTGACAGCGGTATCTGCTTCAGGACCAAACACAACAAACTCGCCCGGATTGACAACCAAAGGGATAAAAACTTCAATCGCATTATCCCCATCATCGAACATCGACATTCCCATCATGTCAACGGCACTATTGGTTGTGTTATAAATTTCGAAGTATTCACCGACGGCATCGGTGACAGCGGAGGGTCTGTGCATAATCTCTGTAATCACCAGATCACCTGCTGTCAGAGGGGCAGCCCGATCAACAGAGACAGGCATAGTGTTTTTATTCGTTTCATTAATACGCCAATTGCCGTCTTTAGCCGCAACAGTTATCAACACATATGTTGCAATCAGGACGATGTAGAATAAGGGATGTGATTTTTTCATACACATACAACTTTAGGCACCTATTAAGAGGTTTCAAGAACAATTTATCCTATGATATTAAACCAGAATATGCCGAGGGTATGCTGCATGAAATATTCTTTTACAATAGAAAGTCTAATGCATATCCGGGGTTATTAGCCTATAATTTACATTATTTTTGAGACAAATGCACAGTGCAATGTAATTATTGGCTCCTATGCTGTTATTTGAGTCTCTGAGCATTTGGCTAAAGGAGTTGAAATCTACTTGTATTTGACTTGTGCATCTCTTGTCAAATTAATTGAATTCAAATGGCACTTATTGAATATTTTCATACAACTCATAGAAGTTGCTTGGATATCATTTGACACTTTTTTAATACCAGAGGAAAAGGAAAATAAATCGTGAATGGCAGGTACAAGATCGATGCTAATTATCTTGACCAGCAATCTGGCTCTTTAATCCTGAAATATATTTAAAAGGACGTTCTAGCAGTTGATGTAATTGGTGCCGTGTATTGGCTGAATCGTGGCACCATCTTCTAAACGCAGTACTTTCTTTCTTCAAGCTTAAAATCTGAGATTCTTCTCCCCTATTTGCTTTGCTGCTTCAGCAATGGATTGCTTCAATAATGCGTGATCCAAATTATTTCTGAATTCATTGACATGTTCATGAAATGGACAAGGATTTTCACTTGAACATTGCGCCAGGCCCAAAACACACCCCTGACTGGCCCGAGGACCATCAACGTGGGTTATAAGGGATAAAAGATTTAGGTTTTGATTTTCGTCATCGAGATAAAATCCGCCATTTGGACCTCTGGTAGATGAAACAAAGCCATTCTTACCCAGATTTTGGAGCGTCTTCGCCAGAAAATGTCGGGAAACATCAAGGGCTTCTGATATTTCTTCTATGCCTAGCTTCTTCTCCTCACTGGCATGAATCGATAGGTAAATCACAGCTCTGATGGCATTTTGACATGAATTGCTAAACATGTTAATCTTTTAGACGGATTCTAAATAATCGTAATATTCTAAAATAAAAGTATAAAAGCACTTTTATACTTTTATTGGTTGTAACTTGGTTCACGCGAACAAAATTGCCCTTGTGCGCAAGTTGTTTGCGAAAGTAATACGATTCATCAATCTCGATTCAAATGAAACAACTATTTTTTTTACTTCTTTCATGTCTCATTTGGCTATCGTCGCCTTGTCTAGGTCAGGAAAACACAGAAATAGCCGATTTGTACAAAGTCAAATGTGGGATATGTCACACGGTCGGTGGAGGAAAGCTAGTCGGACCGGATCTACTCAATGTAACGGATAGGCACGAAAGTGAATGGCTCTTGGAGTTCATCCGCTCATCACAGAAAATGATCAAAAGTGGTGATGAGATGGCGATGAAACTATTCAAAGAAAACAATGAGGTAGAAATGCCTGATCCACTGATCTCTGATGATGAAATCCTTGCTTTGTTGGATTACATCACGGTTTCATCCGGCGGAGAAATAACAACCGTGGCCTACGAGTCAATTTTAGCGGATGCAGATCCGGAAGATCTCGAATCCGGACGCTTGTTGTTCGATGGACGCAAACGATTTACAAATGGCGGACCTTCATGTCTCTCATGCCACAACGATATGAGCAATTACAATTTCTCATATAATAGCTATTCGACTAAAGACGTCAGCTTATCATTTGGAAACCTGGGAGAAGCAGGCGTATCGGCTATTCTTAAGAATCCTCCATTTCCTGTGATGAAATCAGCTTTTGACGGACACGATTTGACAGAAGATGAGGTTCGTGACTTACTCGTGTATTTGCAAGTTGGAAAGGACTCAAAAGCAGCACTTCCCGGGACCGGATATTTCCTTTATGGCATACTGGGAGCCATCCTGCTTTTTGTCATCTACGCCTTCCTCTGGTATAACCGCAAGAGCGAGGCTGTCAATGAGACGATATACGAAAGACAGATCAGATCAACAAACTAACAATACGCCTTATAACTGTAAAACTAAAAAACAAACAATGAGTTGGATTCAAGATATTATCTCTCCTCAAACACGACAGTGGGAAGAATTTTACCGCAATCGATTTCAACATGACCGAATTGTAAGAAGTACACACGGGGTTAATTGCACCGGCGGATGCTCGTGGCAAATTCATGTCAAGGATGGTATTGTAGTCTGGGAAACACAACAATTGGATTATCCATTATTGGATAGCCAATTACCACCTTATGAACCAAGAGGTTGCCAAAGAGGAATCTCTTTTTCATGGTATTTATATAGCCCATTGCGCATTAAATATCCACTCATTCGAAGCGCTTTGATCGATGCTTATCGAAAAGAAAAAGCAATGAACAACAATCCCCTTCAAGCGTGGGAAAACCTGCAAAATGATGAGGAGGCGCGTAAGTCATATCAAAAAGCCAGGGGCAAAGGTGGATTCAGAAGAGTTCATTGGGACGAAGTGTTGGAATTGATGGCTGTAGCCAATATTTATACAGCTAAAAAATATGGTCCGGATCGTGTTGCTGGATTTTCTCCAATACCTGCGATGTCCATGCTCAGTTATGCAGCCGGTGGTCGTTTCCTTCAACTTTTTGGTGGAATAAATCTCAGCTTCTATGATTGGTATTGTGATTTACCCACAGCTTTTCCAGAAATCTGGGGGGAACAAACGGACGTATGTGAAAGTGCAGATTGGTACAATTCGAAGATGATAGCCGATATGGGTGCCAATCTGAACATGACGAGAACACCTGATTGCCACTTTTTTGCTGAATCCCGACATAATGGAACAAAAACGGTTGTATTCTCTCCTGATTTTAGCCAGGTGAGTAAATATGCTGACCAATGGGTGCCTCTACACGCTGGAAGTGACGGTGCATTTTGGATGGCTGTCACTCACCTGGTTTTGAAGGAATGGCACCACGAGAAACAAACACCCTATTTCATTGAATATTCAAAGCAATACACGGACAGTCCATTCCTGGTACGATTGACAGAAGAGGGAGATTTCTATAAACCAGGGTCATTGCTCCGTGCCAACGAGCTTTCCCAATTTCAAGATATTGAAAATGGTGAATGGAAATTCGTCAATATCGATTCTGAAACAAAAGAATTCGTGATACCAAAAGGTAGTTCGGGATTTCGATGGGATAAGGACGGTGGTAATTGGAATATGAAACTTGAAAATGGTTTCGATCACCGGCCTTATGATCCTTATCTAACCTTATTGGATGATCACGATGAGGTGTTAAATGTAGGATTTACAGATTTTGGTTTAGCCAATGATCGCGGGCGGGGTGTACCGGTCAAGTACGTTCAAACTGTGGATGGAACGATTCCCGTAACGACCGTATATGACTTAATCATGGGACAATACGGTGTGGATCGAGGATTGTCAGGAGATTATCCCAAAGACTCTACCGATAAGGATGCGGCTTATACGCCGGCATGGCAAGAAATTTTTACCGGGGTTGATTCCAAAACTGTTGAACAATTTGCCCGTGAATGGGCCAATACAGCCAACCTGACAGGTGGTAAATGCATGGTCATCGTCGGTGCCGGTATCAATCATTGGTATCATGCTAATCTCATGTATCGATCGGCTATCATGACCCTAATGCTAACAGGGTGTGTAGGCAAGAACGGTGGTGGAATGAATCACTACGTGGGTCAAGAAAAGCTTGCACCAATGGACTCCTGGGGGACAATAGCATTTGGTAAAGATTGGCATGGTGCCGTCCGGCTGCAGCAAGCACCAATATGGCATTATATCAATACATGTCAATACCGATATGATGGTCAATTTTCCAAATACAATACGGTTCCTGATAACAAATGGACAAGACAACACACCGCTGATACAATATTCCAGGCCGTACGCATGGGGTGGATGCCATTCTATCCGCAATTCAATCAAAACACGCTTGAATTGAGCAAAGAAGCAATGAATAACGGTGCAACCTCCGATGATCAAATTGCAGATTACGTTCTGGAGAAACTAAAATCCAAAGAATTAAAATATGCAGTGAGCGATCCAGAGGCCCATGAAAACCATCCTAAGGTCTGGTACATCTGGCGAGGAAATGCCATAATGGGTAGTATGAAAGGACATGAATATGCGCTAAAACACTACCTGGGAACGCATTCCAACGCTATTGCAGAAGACTCTCCTGACCAACCGAAAGAAGTGAAGTGGCATGAACATGCTCCACTTGGAAAAATGGACTTGATCGTAGATCTGAATTTCCGAATGGATTCTTCAGCGCTCTACTCCGATATCGTATTGCCCGCGGCTTCCTGGTATGAAAAAGCAGATTTGAACAGTACTGATATGCACTCCTTTATTCACCCATTGGGGCAGGCAATTGCACCGGTTTGGGAGTCAAAAACCGATTGGGATATTTTCAAACAAATCGCAAAAGTTACAAGTGATGTGGCCAAACGTGTGTTCTCAGAACCACAAAAAGATATTGTCACTGCACCAATCGCACATGACTCACCGGGAGAAATAGCACAACCGAGAGTAAAAGATTGGTATAAGGGGGAATGTGAGGCCATTCCCGGTAAGACCATGCATAAGATTGCAGTTGTAGATCGTGACTATACAAAACTCTACGACAAATTTTGCACCTTAGGTGACAACATTCGCAAAAATGGACTTGGCGCACATGGCAACCATTACATGTGCGAAGAAACATTTGATGAAATGCTCACTTCCAACCATTTTCCCACAGAAAAGGTGGAAGGTAAGTTAAGACCATCAATTAAAGAAGATGAATGGGCAGCTAATGCCGTGCTTCATCTTTCTACACTTACAAATGGATCGTTGACCGTCAAGGCATATAAAAATGCCGAGAAGCGAACAGGCCTCGTATTGGCCGACCTGGCAGAAGGAAGTAAAGACGTACGTATTAACTATGCAGATTTACTTGCCCAACCCAGAAGGTACAATACCTCTCCATTATGGTCAGGGCTCATGAATGATGGGCGTGCCTATTCTGCTTACACATATAACGTGGAAAGACTGGTACCATGGAGAACGCTCACAGGTAGACAACACTTCTACCTTGATCATGAACTTTATGTGGCCTTCGGCGAGCATCTTCCTACATATAAACCTTCACCGAAACCAGAGGCCTACGGAGATTTGAAAGAAACTCTGAAAAGCGGTGATGCCAAGATTTTAAATTGTCTGACACCGCATGGAAAATGGCACATCCACTCTACTTATATGGAAAACCTCAGGATGCTCACACTATCAAGAGGATGTGAGCCTTGTTGGATCAATGAAGCGGATGCTGTTGAACTCGGAATTAAAGACAACGATTGGGTTGAAGTATTCAATGATCATGGGGTCTACTGTACCCGGGCGGTCGTGAGCTCACGAATTCCCAAAGGTGTGTGTATCGTGTACCACGTACCTGAGCGAACGACGGGCATACCAAAATCCCAGGAAAGAGGAAATAAGCGTGCCGGGGGTCATAATAGTTTCACCAGAATACATCTAAAACCAAATTATCTCTGTGGCGGGTATGGCCAATTTAGTTATCATTTTAATTATTGGGGACCAATTGCACCAAATAGAGATACACATGTAATTGTGAAAAAAATGGAAAAACTTGTTTGGTAGTATTAATCAATATTATATATCCTTCAAGAAACACAACTAAATATTATATGATAATTCAAAAATCGAATACCATAGGTGAAATAGTTGCTAACAACTATAAAACCGCCGATATTTTTAAAAATCATGGTATTGATTTTTGCTGTAAGGGAGGTCGAACACTATGGGATGTTTGTGAAAACAAAAATATTGACTTTCTCGATATTTCGAAGGAACTACAAGATGTGGAAGCAAATGATTCAGAGTCCATAAACTTTTCGAGTTGGAACCTAAATGTACTCATTGAATACATTGTTGAACATCATCATACCTATGTGAGAAAAAATATTCCTTTAATATGTGAATATGCGGAGAAGGTGGCACGCGTACATGGAGCAAATCACCCGGAGACAATTGAAATCAATAAGTTACTTCAGTTAATTTCGGATGAACTAATCATGCACATGTATAAGGAAGAGAATATCCTGTTTCCTTTGATTAATGACATCCAAAGCCGGAGCGAGAATCCCAACCATATGAGCCAGGTACCGCCAACTGCTGTGAGAGGCCCGATTGATGTGATGGAAAAAGAACATGATATAGCGGGAGATATTTTAAATCGTATCTCGGAGTACAGTCACGGCTATACCCCACCGATGGAAGCCTGCACAACCTATAAAGTTCTTTATGCCAAACTCAAGGATTTTGAGCATGACTTAAATAAACACATTCATCTTGAAAATAATATTTTATTTCCACAAGCCATGGAGCTTGCAAAAACATTATAAACACATGTGAATTAAATATAAAGACGATTTTCAATTTGAACAAATAAATATTCGCAGTATAATAACTGAGTTAAAATAATGATGAAACAATAAATATTATGGATGTAAGAGCCCAAATTTCAATGGTATTTCACCTGGATAAATGTATTGGATGTCATACATGTTCTGTAGCATGCAAAAATATCTGGACTGACAGAAAAGGTGCTGAATATCAATGGTGGAACAACGTTGAAACTAAACCCGGAACAGGCTATCCCACAAAATGGGAAGATCAGGATATTTATAAAGGTGGTTGGGAAAAAAATGGTAATACCGTTCATCTTAAAGGCGCAGGAAAACGAAAAAGTCTACTCAATATTTTCCATAATCCTCACCTACCAGTCATTGATGACTATTATGAACCCTTTACTTACAAATACCTGGACTTGATCGAATCGCCTGCGATGAATGATCAACCTACCGCCAGACCTGTCTCCCTCATAACCGGCAAGCCAATTGATATTAAAATGGGGCCAAATTGGGATGATGATCTCAGTGGCACACCAGATTATGCACGTAAAGATCCAAATCTTAGGGAATTATCACCAGCAGTGCAAGAAGCAATGTTTCAACTTGAACGCATGGCCTTTTTCTACTTGCCACGTATTTGTAATCATTGTTTGAATCCCGCCTGCGTGGCATCTTGCCCTTCCGGTGCAATATATAAACGAGGAGAAGATGGTGTTGTCCTAATCAACCAACAAGTATGCAGGGCATGGAGAATGTGTGTCACAGCTTGTCCATATAAAAAATCATATTACAACTGGCATACTGGTAAATCCGAGAAATGTATTTTATGTTATCCACGATTAGAAGCCGGACATGCACCCGCTTGTATGCATTCATGTGTAGGTCGAATACGCTATTTGGGAGTACTTCTATATGATGCAGATTTAATAGAACAATCTGCATCATCAGATTCATCAGATCTGGTTGACCAACAACTAAACATGATATTGGATCCTCATGATCCGAAGGTTATTGAAGCAGCAAAACAAAATGGAGTATCGGACTCAACGATCAAGTCTGCTCAAGATTCTCCTTCATATCGCTTTGTCAAAGATTGGGGGCTAGCCCTTCCGCTCCACCCTGAATTTAGAACATTGCCAATGTTATTTTATGTACCACCTCTGCTTCCGGTCATGGCTTCATTAGGTGAACAAAAGACAAAAAATGGAGACTCGCTGGATCCAATTGCGAAATTTTGGAAGGATGACTGGTTATATGATACCAGCACCGAAAATCTTTGGGGAACAATTGATGAAGCACGCTTCCCATTAAAATACATGGCAAATTTATTTACTGCCGGGGATGAAGAGAAAATAAAACTTGTCTTGAAAAAGCTGATGGCTGTTCGCATACATCGCAGACATCTTACCGTAGGTGATGTTAGTGCAGAAAAAACTCAAACCGCATTATCCGAAGCCGGTCTCGATAGCGACTCGGCAGAAGCAATATACAAATTGACCTCTTTAGCCAAATTCGATGATCGATTTGTAATACCCCCTGCCCATCGTGAGCAAGCAATAGAAATGCTCGAATTCACAGGAGATAAAAAAGGAAGTACAGGATTTGGTTTTACAGAAAAGCCTGAACGCGGTATTTAATTAAAATGCATAATAGAATGAATCTAGAATTAAATCATTACAAACAGATTGCTGAGATATTTGATTATCCGGGTGATAGCTACACGGAACAGTTATTGGCTACAAATAAATTCTTAGTCACAAACTAC
Source organism: Saprospiraceae bacterium (assembly GCA_965249735.1). Taxonomy (GTDB): domain Bacteria; phylum Bacteroidota; class Bacteroidia; order Chitinophagales; family Saprospiraceae; genus JANQSS01. The sequence goes on from CBDFMS010000026.1 coordinate 735,381, forward strand.
CCGGAAGCCGCAACTGAAATCCAACCATTTACAGCGTATATGTCAGGTATTGACAAGTTGGATCAACAAGAACTATTCATTCGCTCGTTTGATGTCCAGTCTCTTACGACATTGGATCTCGGGTATGTCCTGTTTGGAGATGACTACAAACGCGGTGAACTTCTGGTTAATTTGAATCGAGAGCACAGGGCAGTAGATAACGACTGTGGACATGAATTAGCTGACTATTTACCCAATGTACTCAGACTAATTCCAAAACTCCAGGATGATTCCTTTAAACTCGAATTTATTGAAAAAATAGTGGCACCGGCGCTTATCAAGATGATTGAGGCTTTTGAAGATGACCAGGTTGAGAGCAAGGAAAAATTCTACTTAAAAAAATACAAAACAATTATAAAACGTCCCGTGAATCACTACACGATTTACCGTCGCGCTTTGAATGCATTGTTTATTATTCTAAAACAAGATTTCAACTTTTACCTTCGGGAATCCACCGAAAAAACGTCAGATTTCTTAAAAAACATTGGAACAGAAATGTTGCTAGAGGATAAATAGCTCAGCGGAGCAGCCGCTTAATTTAAACTATATAAAATCGTCAGTATGAGTGCTTTTATAGACAATTTATTTAACTCTTTAAATAATTTTTTATTTATCGCCCTTCCATATATTACACTTTTTGTCTTTGTATTAGGGACCATTTGGAGATACCGATCAACAAAATTCAAAGTATCATCTTTGTCTTCTCAATTTCTTGAGGGCAAAACTCTATTTTGGGGATCCGTTCCTTTTCACTGGGGCATGCTGGTATTATTCCTGGGTCACTTGATTGGATTTTTATTCCCCCGAGGTGTTTTACTTTGGAATAGTCATCCGGTGCGACTAATCATAATCGAGATTTCAGCATTCATTTTTGGTATTGCCGTCTTGATTGGTCTCATCAACCTTTTATATCGGAGGTTGACCAATCCGCGAGTTACAGTTGTAACGAATAGAATGGATATCGGCATCTTATTGCTATTGCTCCTCCAGGTATTTACCGGACTTTGGACAGCGTATTTCTTCCGTTGGGGATCATCATGGTTCGCTTCAGTTGTTACACCTTATCTCTGGTCATTATTTACTCTTCAACCTGATATTGTTGCGGTGAGTGCATTCCCATGGATCGTAAAACTGCATATCATCGGTGCATACGTTATAATTCTTATGATTCCTTTTTCAAGATTGGTTCACTTTCTCGTGGTTCCCTTCGATTATATATGGCGACCCTATCAGCAAGTCTATTGGAATTGGAACAGAAAACTTATACGACATAGCGGTACAGAATGGTCAGAAAAAAGACCGAAAAACAACTAGTTCATTTTTAATGAATGGATATGCAGCCACTGCTTTTACTCATCACTGATTTGGAATTATTTGTTGCACAAGTTGTAAAATCAATCCTTCTTGTTATTCTCTTGGGAGGAGTCCTGGTTAATATTAAAAAATTAGTCAAAAGTTGGAAAACCAGACAAAAATATGTGCGAATGGGTATTCTGTTTGTATTGGTCTGTTTAGTGTTTCCAGTTTTCAAATCACTCCGACTTGACGGTGCTTTACTCCATTCATCCCGGCACGTGATTGGAAATACGGTGGAATTCTGCCAGGTATTTGCCAGAGGAAAAGGGATCTCCTTTGAATATGAAATTCAAGGTAAAACGTATTATGGTTGTAATACCTATCACCCTATTCCCATTGAGAATATTATCGTGCCGAATGGAAAGTACGTTGTCCGTTATGCGGATATCGCACCTTCCAATGGTTATATGGATTTTGGTAAGCCTGCTGATTGAGATAAGGGCAAAGTAATTTGAAATAATATATCTGTCCCGAGATATTCATTTTTTTTTATACTCCTATAAGATAGATAACGGATAATAATAGTTGTAGAAAATAATCGAAACAAAATATGAAAGGTACACCTGAACTTATTGATTTTAACCAGGAGAGAATACGGGTCTTGCACTATACCTGGATCGCTTTCTTTATAACATTTTATGTGTGGTTCAATATGGCTCCACTCGCCACTACCATGTTGGACTCCATGGGATGGATGACAAAAGAACATATTAAAGTACTGGCGATATGCAATGTCGCTCTTACAATTCCGGCACGGATCGTCATCGGCGCATTGATCGATCGATACGGGCCACGTGTTGTTTTTTCAGGCTTAATGATTATCTGTGCTATTCCGGCATTTTTCTTTGCTGTTGGGAATTCATTCATGCAGTTGCTTATTAGCCGACTGGTGTTGGGTTCAATTGGTGCTGGTTTTGTCATTGGAATTAAAATGGTGGCAAATTGGTTTCCACCGAATCGGATAGGTCGGGCAGAAGGATTCTATGCAGGCTGGGGAAATTTTGGATCGGCTTGGGCAGCTATGACGCTTCCATGGTTTGCATTGACATTTTTTGGTGATTGGCTCAATCTTGGTCCAGATTCCTGGAGATACGCTTTAATCTTGAATGGTGTCGTTTCGTTGCTCTATGGAATTTTCTATTACTTCAAAGTAAAAGATCATCCCGATGACCGGCCGGTAGAAAAAACAAAAAAGACCGAACCGATGATGGTCACTTCTTATTGGGATTTATTCCAATATCTACTATGGTCATTCCCACTTGTAGGTGCAATGATGATTCTAACCTGGCGCATTGGCAATATTAGTATCGAGGGACGCCAGATGCTCTCAGATACCACCTTGTACGTTATTTATGGAATCCTATTTCTGGTTTATATTGCTCATGCCTGGAAAACATTGCAAATTAATTTACCCTACCTCAAAAAAGGTGTACCTGAAGAAGACAAATATCCCTGGAGTAGTGTTGCAGCACTTAACAGCACATATTTTGCAAATTTTGGAGCCGAATTGGCTGTCGTGTCCATGCTCCCGATGTTTTTTGAAATCACTTTCAAAAACCTTACGAATAGTGATGGTAATTTCATCATGACCGCCACTCTAGCCGGACTGGTAGCAGCATCTTTTGCTTTTGTCAATCTTTTAGCTAGACCATTGGGAGGATATCTTTCAGATAAAATGGCCAATAGAAAAAGGACCATGTTATTGTACATGGTGGGTATTGCCATTGGATTTTTCCTAATGGGTAATATCGCTAAATATGGCCCGATTGATGAAGCAGGTGTACAAACCATTGTCCCAATGTTTGATGGCGTTTGGTGGCTCGTTGTCTCCGTGATCATCACCGTTGCAGCATCAATGTTTGTACAAGGGGCCGAAGGAGCCACGTTTGCTATCATACCAATGATTAATAATAAAATGACCGGACAAATTGCCGGAATGGCAGGCGCATATGGAAATGTAGGGGCCGTTTTTTATCTGGTACTCTATTCATTGGTCGACTCGAAAACCTTCTTCTACGTTATTGCGGCGGGTGCCGCATTAAGCTTTATTTATTGTTTGCTTGCATTGAAGGAACCAAAGCATGCTTTTGCAGAGGAATACTAGAACAAAAATGGCGAAAACCTATGCCTAGACTTATATCTAAATACGACTGAAATAATTTAAAATAACTTTTATAAAAAGTTTCAATTATGCCGACAAATTTATCAAACTGGAATGTTGAAGACGATAATTTTTGGGAATCAACAGGAAAAAAGATTGCCACGAAAAATTTATGGATTTCCATTCCTGCTTTATTACTGGCTTTTGCCGTCTGGATCATGTGGAGTGTAATCGCCACAAAAATGAAAGAATTTGGGTACAATTTTGGATTAATAGATTCCGGCATGACACCGGAAGCTGTTACTACCAAGCTAAAGGAAATCAATAGTTTGTACTATACCCTTCCAGCCATTGCCGGTTTGGCAGGGGCAACATTGCGGATTCCCAATTCATTTCTAATTGGAATCGGAGGAGGTAGAAATGTCGTTTTCATTACAACCGCACTCTTACTCATTCCTGCCATCGGTGTTGGTTTTGCGTTACAGGATGTGAATACATCGTACATGACATTTGCAATTCTAGCAGCCTTATCCGGATTTGGCGGAGGAAATTTCTCTTCTTCGATGAGCAACATCAGTTACTTTTTTCCAAAGCGTGTCCAGGGCACATCGCTCGGGTTAAATGCCGGTATCGGCAACCTGGGTGTTGGTATCATGCAAAAAACAATTCCTCTGGTCATTGGCGTATTTCTCTTTTCTGCAATTAACAAAGATGGACAAGTGGTCAATAATGAAGCACTTGCAGGAATTCAAAACGCCGGATGGGTGTGGGTGCCATTATTATTAATTGCTGCGATTGCTGCATATTTTGGGATGAACAATGTCATCACAGGGACACCCAAATTGCCAAATACGTTCACAGGTATCAGCAAAACACTCTACATGATCGCACTGGGTCTCTTATCAGCGTGCGTCGGGGCATACTTGCTCGTTCAATTAAAAATAAATATGTGGATTGTTTTACCCATAGTGATCATCCTTACGGTAGCATTAATGAAGTTCGCTACACCGGGTGAAATGAAAGCGAATCTAAATAAACAGTTTGCTATTTTTAATAACAAGCACAATTGGATCATGACGGTTATATACACTATGACTTTTGGTTCTTTTATTGGATTCTCTGCAGCCTTTCCAAAATTATCTCAAGACATATTTGTGTATACCGATCCAAACAACATGGAATTTGTAAATCCAAATGCTCCTAACTTTTTAACCTGGGTCTTCCTGGGTCCTGTCATTGGCGCATTAATTCGGCCTGTTGGAGGATGGTTGTCTGATAAAATTAATAGTGGGGCAAAGGTCACGGCGGCGAGTACCGTCGTCCAAATAATTGCCACCCTGGGTGTGGCATATTTTGTTGTTCAAGCGCGTAACAGTGCAACACCGGAATCATATTGGTGGCCCTTCTTCGCTTGTTTCATGTTACTATTTCTTACAACCGGAATCGGCAACGGATCAACTTTCCGGAGCATTCCAAATATTTTCAGTAAAGAACAAGCAGGTCCCGTACTGGGCTGGACAGCAGCAATTGCAGCCTATGGCGCTTTTATAATTCCAAAAGTTTTCGGCCAACAAATAAAAGCAGGAACACCGGAAAATGCACTTTATGGCTTCGCTGTTTATTATCTCATTTGCCTAGTACTCAATTGGTGGTATTATCAAGGACCAAAAGCAGAAATTAAAAATCCATAATAATTCAAATTATAAATAATGGCAAAAGATAAAATTCCAAATCGTTATTTAAGATTTCAACAAGAGTATCCTGAAATTGGATCTGCTTATGAAGCTCTTGGAGACGCCGTGCATAAGAGCGGTCCGCTAGACAAAAAAACACGCGCACTCATTAAACTAGGCATTTCAGGAGGAGCCATGTTAGAAGGGGCCTTTCATTCTCACGTAAGAAAAGCGTTAAGCGCGGGAGCCAGCCCTGAAGAAATAAGACAGGTGGCATTTTTGGCCTTACCTACCATTGGGTTTCCTTCTATGATGGCTTTACAGTCCTGGGCGGACGATGTTTTATCTGATGAATAACACACTATAATTTAATTATAAATAATTAACACATGAAACACTATAATTGGACGTTGATCTTCATCGTCGGATTTTCATTACTAATAGGAAATACGTTAAATGCACAATTGACTCTTTCCGGTCAATTTCGGCCAAGATTAGAATTTAGGAATGGATATCGAACACCAACAACTGATGCTGCCAAAGCAGCTCTATTTGTCTCTCAGCGCAGTCGTCTAACGCTCGACTTTGTCAATAAACGCGTCACAACGAAACTCTCCTTTCAGGATGTCAGAGTTTGGGGTGACGAATCTCAATTGAGTAATACGACAAACGTAGCCGTACATGAAGCATGGGTACAAATAGGAATAACTGACAACAGCGCAATTCGCCTGGGGCGCCAAGAATTAATTTATGACGACCATCGATTGATGGGAAGTGTGGATTGGGTACAGCAGGCCAGAAGTCATGACGCGCTGGGGTTCCGATCAAAAAAGAATGGCCTGTCTACACACGTCATTTTGGCATATAATAACGAAGGTGAATCCTTAGCTAAAACAGATTATTCGCTGTCAAACTATCGGTCCATGGGATTATTATGGCTCAATAAAACTTTTGATTCCGGATGGGGCGCAAGTATTATTTCTGTCACCGATGGATTTGAAGATGCAGACGGCAAGCTTCATTACCGATGGACTTTAGGGCCACATGTGAAATACAATAAAAACAAATACGCCCTGACGTCCACATTCTACTATCAATTGGGCGAAACCACAAGTGAAGTCGATCTCAGTGCCTATTTCTTTTCTATAAGTAATATGTTCAAATTTGACAATGCCAGCGTTGGAATCGGCCTGGATTTTGTTTCCGGCACAGATGCTATGGACAATTCCAACCAGAAAATTAATTCATTTCATACCCTCTATGCCACGAACCACAAGTTCTATGGATTTATGGACTACTTTCTAAATATTCCGGCTGATACTAAAGGAGGTGGGCTTATTGATATTTATGCCAAAGCCAAAACTAAACTAGGTGCCAAATCATCACTAGATTTACACGTGCATTATTTTATGTTGGCGAATAATGTAATTGATCCATTAGCTCCTTCAAATTCACTGGATAAAGGATTGGGCTTTGAGGCAGATGCCGTGTACACAATCAAGATTTACGCTGACCTCCTATTCAAAGTAGGTTGGTCATTCATGGTACCTACCGATTCGATGCGCGCCATTAAAGGTGGGGATGACAGCAATTTTAATACTTGGGCCTGGACGATGATTGTCTATAAGCCAACATTTTTTAAGTCCAAAACAAACGAAAAATGATTGAATTAAAAGTTATAAACAAAATAGATCCATTGAAGCGGACTGCTGAAAAGCAGTCAACTAACGAAGAATTTTCGCCAATGGACCCACCTGATGCATTCATGCCTCCAAATCTTGAAAACATCTCCTATGAGGACATGCATCCATTTCTTCAGAACCTTATGGATGAACATAAGCTCTTCATCGAGAAACTCGATAATTTTGAAAACACAATACTCGAAATTCAAAACGAGGGCTTTAGTAAAGAATCAGCAGGCCAATTGAGCAGCTTTTTTGAATATTTTGACCAGCAAGTTGTAGAGCATAATAATAGAGAGGAGAAATCAATTTTTCCACTATTGCATGAGCGACTACAAGAGATTGGTGAACATGGAACAGGAGCTGATACATTGACAGCGATTAATATGATGGAAGATGATCACAAAAAGTCATTACAGTTAGCTGCCGTTGTATTTAATTTTTTTGGCGTAGCACTTAAATTGCCTGATGCAAATTCCAGTCTCATAATTCTGGACCTGGCAATTGAACAGAGTAAAGTCTTAATTGAGCTCCTACGTTTGCATATTTTTCGAGAAGATCACATTGTTTTTGCGTTAGCGAATAAACATATACTTCCAATCGAATTTGACAGCTTTACATAATATGCTAGTTGATAAATTTGGTAGAAAACATGATTATCTGCGCATTTCCCTGACGGACAAATGCAATTTACGGTGCAACTATTGTATGCCGGAAAATCCGTGTTTTCTACCAAATAAGAAGTTATTGCAAAATGAAGAAATCGTTCAGATTGCAAGAATGTTTATCAACGAATTCTCTATAAAAAAAATAAGGTTTACAGGTGGAGAACCTTTATTGAGAAACAACCTCTTGGACATCATTGAACCCTTGAGTCGTATGCCAATCGAGCTAGGTATAACAACCAATGGAGTGCTCCTGGATCGCCATATTGACGGATTCAAAACCGTAGGGGCTATTCATCTGAATGTGAGCCTTGACAGTCTGTGCCCGGAACGATACCAAAGCATTACAGGATATGATCATTTTAAGAAAGTATTCGACAACATTCAATATGCGCTTTCAGAAAATTTTCATGTCAAGATCAATGTCGTGATAAAGACAGGCTTAAATGAAGATGAAATCCTTGATTTTATTGACTGGACAAAAAATGACAATGTGCATGTTCGCTTTATTGAATTCATGCCCTTTAATGGAAATTCTTGGAATTGGGATAAAGTGTATTCGTTTCAACGCATTATCGACCAAATAGAATCTAAACACGCTATTCACAAACTTTCTGACGACTCCGACAGTACAGCAAAAACATATCAGGCAGAAGGACATCGAGGAAGTTTTGGTATAATTAGCACAATTAGTCACCCATTTTGTACCAATTGTAATCGAATTCGTCTGACAGCAGATGGTAAACTAAAAAACTGCCTGTTTTCTCAGGACGAAATTGACCTCCTGTCGCCATACAGAACAGGAGTTGATATTCGACCCATGATAATAAAAGCTATGACCGACAAGTTCGCAGAGCGAGGAGGCGAGACAGAATTTACCAATTCGGAGGGGATAGACTCTTATAATCAAGGTCGTACGATGACATCAATCGGAGGTTGACATCACTTTTCGGATTGGTCAAATAAGAAGGTTTTCAAAATTCGATTTTTTTAAAAAATCCACTTGCCCAGTTCGAATAATCATTGTGGTACAGACTTGAAAATCTGCGATCCGAAACCCCTCCTGCTAAATTTGTATAAACCGCGCTTTTCGCCATATCAGTAACCAATCGAAAAGAAGGAGCAAAACTTGTCACCCTTCCAGCACTTTTATAGATCTGGCCTTGATGAATTGTGGCTCTACCTCCCGGCAAGGGAAACGGGCCTTTATCAAAACCGAAAATCTTTGGAAGTTTACCACCTAAAATGACATGGGTCATCTCAAAGCGATTTACATCTCCCCATTTTCTTGGTGTGATTTGTAAGGCTGAGTCAATGGCTTTTCTGTAAATTTCGTCTCTTTTTCTATCGCCGAACCAGGTGGCTTTTTCAGCTAATAATATGGCATCAAAATTCTGATATAAATCTATTATTATTCCTGTTTCATTCTGTAGGAAATCAATAACCTCATCGCCCAATACGTTGCCGAATACCTCCGTAAATAAACCTCGATAAATCATTTCGAACAAAAATGCTCCTCGTGAATCAATGTCGTAACACATGTCCCATTCTTTAAGTATAGTTCCCGATTCTGATTCAGGCAATAACGGCACAATGATTTTCATGAATTGCTTTGCTTGCAACGAGTACGTGTCGTACTGCATTTTTTGAAAATCCTCTACACTAAATTTATGGTCAGTTTGTATGATTTGTTTTATCCGGTTTGCTCTATAGTCACCCATGCAGCAATTAATCGGATTTACATTTCCCAGATGATTCAGATCATTATTCGCAGTGATGATAAATCTGTCAGTTGGATTGTAATCTCGCGGTAGATCCCCCGGAACATGATATCCTTGCCAATTGTTCTCCTCAAGCCAACCGGGTACAGGGAGGAAGCTATTTACCCCCTCTCGTCTTTTAGGCATCAATCCTGACATCTGATAACCGATATTTCCATCGATATCGGCAAAAACCCAGGAAAAAGCACTTTCCACCCTGGCAGCTATTGCCATACCTTCTTTGACCGATTGTGCACTTCCTAAATCAAAACCCGACTTCATCGAACGAGACCCTGATCTATCACCACTCCATTTTGTACATAAATAATAACCTTCGGTATATGGATCACCATCCAAAACACCATGTTGATTTTCAAAAAATGTAATTGCAACGGGTTTTGCTTTTTTCCTTTTTATGATCTCTTCTCTTTTAGTAAAATCATGCCACTCACCGCCTTTTAAATACTTGCCATTTTTGCATTTTTCAATCCATGAATCTGTTGCATCCATAAAGGCATAAGTCACACCCCAGGCCAAATCATTGTTTCTTCCTATAATAATCGATGGCATGCCGGGCATGGTGGCTCCATGCACATAGGTGTCATCCAATTGAATTGCGACTTCATACCATACTGCCGGCAATCGATTTATCTCCAAATGCGGATCGTTGGCTAACATCGGACTGCCTGACTGTGATTTATCACCTGAAACAAACCAATTATTCGAAGCCATGAAACTTATATTACCCAAATTCCATTTGACAGCATCCGGCACAATCTTCTCTCCCAGCTTTATTTGTTTTAAAAGTGCTTCATCATATTGGTCTATGGCATTTGGAAATAATTCTAAAAGCATTTCTCTATTAATGCCTCGCTGAACCATTTGAATAAACAGTCGTTCAAATTCACCCTGAGACTGTGCTAGCGTGAGATATCCGCTCATCCGAGCAATCAAAATACAATCTTGTTTGGTCCAATGAAAATCCTTATAACCCATTAGTATTTTGAACTCCCAGGGTTTAATTTTGTTAAATCCAAGGTTAATCCCATCACAATAAGCCTGCAATAGCATGTTCTCACTTTCCCCCAATTTATCCAACTCATCAAGAATATTATTATTCCAATTCATCCGTCTGAAAAACTTATCTATTTCAAACATTTCCTCACTTTCGGCTAAATGCTCTGAAGCAGTTCCAGTTCCTAATATCTTCATTAATATTAATTGCATGCCGCGATCAACTGCATGACAATAGCCAAGGCCGTAGTTTGAATCCAACTTATTATTTGTTTGAATCAGTGGTATACCACCATGACATCGATCGATGTGGACATTGCTTTTATAGTGGATCTTTATCATTACTTCCGTAAATACTAACTCATATCCAACATTTAATAAGATAAAACATTTTCATCAAGTCGAAATCATTCTTCAAAGACATTTTTTGACTGATCTCTAGTTAAGTACCAATTCATTAAAAAGAGGAAACCAGGAATCCCGATCATGGGGATAAAATTACTTGCCAGATCTGGTCGTAAGATTAATAAGGCAACTAATCCCAAGATCGCAATTAGTCCTCCTAAGCCTTCCCATTTCCAGGCGAGAACCAGCCCCACCAGTGTACTAACCGGAAAGAACAAGTATATCAAAGCGTCTTCTGAAGACATTTCACCTCCCGAACCTTCGGACCCAAATAGGTCCGGCAATGCAAACAAAAGGATAAAGGCAATAACCGCTGCACTGGTAATTCTGGCCATCCAGGAAATAGTGTTTGCAATTCTCATCCGCCTTTCCATAATTATAGTAGTCTAGTTGACGTTCAATTAAATCAAATTGTTATTGTGAAATGTATACTCAATATGTCATCCATTGAGGCAAATCAGAACTAATTATTCAGCATCAGATAATTATGAACAAACAAACGCAATTTCTGCCGCACATGACCCACGAACACCAAACCAATATACGTTTTTAATTTCATTCTTTCAAGTTGACAAAGCCTCTGCCACATAGCAGATTCACATAAATGTGGGAGTCACTTAGGGCTCCATATAAAATACAATCGACATTGGGCAACAAATAGTAACAACATCATTTATTCAAAATTGAATATATTATTGTAAGTCTATAGTTTTAACCTGAAACCAAACACTTTGAGCTCTCCTTGCATAAAATCCAAATCCTCCGATCTTTTAAAGCCCATTCTTTCGTACATTCTCCATGCTAATTGCATGGCACCGGTTGTATGAATAATCATTTGTCCCTGGTTTTCCTTTCTGGCTATTTCAATACATCGCTCTGACAAACGCTTCCCTAATCCATGTCCCCTAGCGTCATGATCCACCGCCAACAATCTAAATCCGGCAGTATTTTTCTGTTTAGGCGCACTACCACCCGAACCATAGTATTTCATATTCCCAAAATACAGCACCGCCCCGCCAATTTTATTCTTTGCAGTACTGGCTACCAATAATTTAACTCCAGGACTTTGTGTGAAGTCACCAACATTTGCTAGTGTTTTATAATAATCAGGCTGATCAATTTCATTTGGGAAATCAGGGAGTTGCGCATACACACGAACCAATAGTTTTCCAATCTCATGAAATTCTTTCGATTTAGCCTCTCTAATTATATATTCATTAATTCCGTCCGGATTCATTTCTATTTATTATCAATATTGAAAATAACCATAAAAGGTCTTACAGAATAGCACGGATAAATTAAGTCTATGGCATATTCTGGAAATTATTTCCAAGCGATTTATTTTATTCGTATTCCACAAACAACTTCATGTTTATCTACTTTTCGAACTTCTTTCCCGGATATTGCCTTGCATTATTTCTAAATGATGTGCTACATGATGTATGGTAAAATACATAATCTCGCGCATCGTCAATTTGCCCAATGCTGGATGCGGTAAAATTATCGTATCAAGATTTTTTTTTGAGTATTTGCCTATTCTATTTTCCATGACCATTATGTCTTGCATAAGTTTATTACACCAGGCTTGGCGGTGATTGAATTCTACTATTTCAGGAATGTATGGTCCTACGGATTTTACTCCACTTGCCAGCCCTCGCTTGTATTTATCTACCAGGCCATCATAACTTTTTGAAGGCCGATTCGCTTTTCCAAATTTTAACCTGAGTGCTATCTTCGGCTTTTTGAGTGCATTCGCAAGGATATGAACTGAGCGATAGATGTGATCCATCTGCTGACCGGCATTCCATTTAACACCTTGATGTCCATAATTATAGTCTAACTCCTCCAGGGACATGATGAAAGACGTAAACTCCTCATGGCTTTTCCTGTTTCGGCTGAGAATATCTACTTTATTCACGTCAAAAATGCGTTATTGATCCAATCGTTCGATTAATCGCGACGATATTTCAAGGAAATTTTGCTCAGTGATCATTCCAATTAATTGTTTGTTACGCACGACTGGTAGGCAGCGAACTCCATGTCCTTTAAATAATCGAAGCGCTTCCAGGATAGAAGCTTCCGGATCTACGGTATGAACTTCCGTGATCATAATCTCCTTGGCGGTCACCGGTTCGGAACTCCTGTTTTTTCGAAGTTTTAATAAATTCTTCAATAAGGTACGTTCCGTGACCAGACCCATTAATTCTCCATCTGAATTTTCGACAGCCACATAGCGCAATCGTTTCCAAGTCATCATTTCTCCAACCAGATCAATTAAATCATCTGCATGGACTGTAAACAGATCTGTCATCATAAATTCATCGACACGCAAGGCCGATGGCTTGTATGATATTAAATGGGATTCATCCGGAATTTGCCAGGTATGGACAGGTTTACTCTGCGATTGATTTTCCAGGATTTCTGACGTCAATGTTGTAATGGCTTCATCTCTTGGAATTTTTTCAATTAAATGCGTGAATGTTCTAAGCATCCATCGCGCTCCTGTCATATGTTCCTCTGCCCTATTCTGAATGACTGATAAATATTTATCAATATCCGCGCTATCCATATTCATTCCCTGCAATCCTTCGCGTGCAACTTCTACGATTTCAGAATTAATTAAATCGACTGCATTTATTTTTTGATCATTAAACCATGAAAAATTCGTGTCTATACCGTACCGTGCAGCTTTGGCAAAATTATCTTTAATATCAGAAAAACTGACTTTTTCTCTGACATCGAAATTTCGTTGTTGATACCCTTTCATAGCGCCCAACCAAAGGGCGGCATTGGCCATTTCATCCACCACGGAAGGTCCTGAAGAGAGTACACGATTTTCAATACGTAAGTGCGGTTTCCCATTTGGACTTATACCATAGCATGGCCTGTTCCATCGATATATTGTTGAATTATGAACTTGCAGGGCTCGAAGCTTTGGAACCTTACCATTTGAAATGGCTGCCAGACTATCTTCTTCCTGATCACCGCTAATGATTGGTCGGAAGCGGGCAATATCTTCCTTATAAATATCCAGTATGCTGTCGTAAATCCAATCATTACCAAAACTTACACGGGCACTATGCTCGCGCATGTGCTCGGTTGAAGACCTCGTGTCCAGTGATTGTTGAAACATGGCAATACGCGTTTCATGCCACAGCCTGCGTCCAAAAGCAATTGGTGAATTGGCAGCGATTGCTAAAATTGGAGCTGTAATACATTGAGCGATGTTATACATCTGTACAAATTCTTCCGGGGCAATTTGCAAATGCACCTGGAAGCTTGTATTGCAGGCTTCCATAAATGGTGTATTATGCTTTAAAATCAATTCGTCGATACCCAATAATCGAAGCTCATGAAACCGCCCTTTATTTTGCTCCGATATGGCATCCATCAACGCCTTATATCGCTTCTTTGGCGTCAAGTTGTGCAATTCCATGTCGTATTTGCGCAGAGTAGGAAGAATTCCAGTCAGGAGGATGGAACTATCCATCTCGTCCAGGTAACCGGCGATCGTACCCAATTTTGTGCGAATTTCCTCTTCCATATCCGCCAATGCAGACCCGGTAAACACACGTGGTTCTAAATTGATCTCCAGATTAAATTTGGCAAGTTCCGATTCAACCCATTCCAGATGTTTCATCGCTTCTAGGGCTTGAACAGCAATAGACGCCGGTTTATATGTGGATTTATCAATGAGAACCATTTCCTGTTCTGCACCGATCCTGGTTATATCAGATTCGAACCAGTTATTGGATAGCATATAATCCATGGCCTCGACGTCATCAAGAAGCATCTTGACGAAGTGATTCATATCTTGCTGATCGCTAAGCAGGGTAACTTTTTGTTCTCCCATGGGGTTTTTGTCTTAATTCGAAATAATGTTAAGAAAAATTTGGCGTTTAAAAGCAACATGAGCCGTAAAACCTTCATCAATCCATTATTCTTATTGCTGATTGCGACAGCTATATTGATCATTCCATCATGTGGAAATGATAACCAGGAATTTTTATTTGAAGTGGATTATGCCTTCAATATTGAAATTCCGGCAGGGCAACCTACATTTCAATCTCTCGTCATTCCATTTGAAAGTCTTTCTTCTCAGATTGCTGCTGAGCTGGCAGCCAGAGGCCTATCTGTTGATGAAGTTACCGCTGTTCAAACCTCACGTGCCCGAATCGACCTGTTAAGTTTTGATGGTGACCTAAGTGTATTTCACACGATTGTGAGCAATATCTACTTGGGTACAAATCCGCTGTCCAACCCTTATGAAGCCGGATATACTATCGAAATAAGAGATCGATTTACGGAACGCATCGACATTGTTCCATCTCTCACAGACCTCACGGATGTGCTTCGTCGCGATATTTTCAATATGGAATTAGTTATGTCCTGGCGACGAATCAATCCATCTCCTATGCAGGCGCGCTATACAATTAGCTTTGGCGTGGTCGAATAGGCTAGTGAGCAATTGAGCATATGAGCGAGTGATCATCACAGAACTGAGAAGCTGAATACCGCGATTATCAATATCAACCCGATCATTCAATCTGATAAAGTTTAATTAAGAATGGATCAAATGCAAGTCAGCTATCATACATGATAATGACATAAATCAACGAAATCGCTCAGCCAAGTCATTGTACTTTCTCTATAGTTGATTCATATTTAGTGCAATGTGAAAGATGATTAATCATTGCATCAAAAAGTTGATGTGGTATGAATTATTATTTCCTTTTAATCGTAAAATTCTGACACTGATTAAACCCACAAGTGGACTCTGGAACAAGCGTCTCAGGCCGGGTACAAGATTTTTCGATAATTTCCTTTCCGATTGGCCCTTAATGGATTCAGAAGCCGATAAAATGCATAGGATACCTGCGGCTTGTGTTAAGGAAACGGATCAAGTGTTTGAAATTGAACTGTCTGTTTCAGGATATAGAAAACAAGACATAAGCGTGGAAGTGAATAATGATATGTTGCGTATTTCTGGAAAACGAAAAGATGAGTTGAAAGAGGAAAATGAAACATATACTCGAAAAGAATTCAGTTATGGGTCATTTACTCGAACATTTCATCTGCCCGAATCTGTTAAAGACAGTGAAATTTCAGTTAAATGTATGAACGAAGTTCTTTTGCCAACACTACCAAAAATGGGGAACGGCCTTCCTGAATGGAAGGATCAAAGAAATTAAAATTTCATAAAATCTAAGTAAGCAACTTAGTTCGTAACAACGCCCGGTTAAGCAATATAAAGTTTCTGCCACGGTGTTCTCTCTTCAATTCTTATAAAATCAAATTAATAAAAGAAGAAAGGGTATAACAATCGAAATTTCGGGACGACGAATAAACTGACTGTGGATTTAATAATTAAATTAATTTATAAAATATTAAACTATGAAAAACTTACTATTTATTTCACTTTTTGCCCTTGTATTGCTCAATCTAACAAGTTGTGATCAGGATGAAGTTGTCCTGCAAGGTGAGAATGATTATCAAGAACAGATTAGTTCTGAAAGATCAAATGCAACAGTACCATTCCAAGGTCTTTATACAGTTTATCCGGACGTGTCAGGGCCGGACTCCAACGGAACACTAACGGCAGTGCTCGATGGTGATGGCCGGGCGACACACTTAGGTAAAAGTAATTGGCTGTCAAATGGACATGTTTTCGGAATATTCGGTCCTCCTCCTTGGTTACAAACAACCACTCACGTTTTTACAGCGGCCAATGGAGATCAATTATTTGGTGCAACCGTAGGAACAGCTTTTCCGGATCCACCAAATCCACAAGCAGGAATCGGCACCTATACCTTAGACTCGTGTACCGGCAGATTTGCAGGTTATACAGGAGAGGGTACTTACTCTTATTTTGTAACACCAGATTTTATCGGTCATGTTGAGTTTGAGGGAACTTTGACGAAACCTTAAGTTTTATAATTCGCATATTCATTCGCAAAGAGTTGTTGATTATATTTTATGTAAAACAAACAATAGTGGAGTAACCAGAATCAATTTGGTAAATCTGTGAATTTAATTGACTGATAGCATATTTGTGAAAATATATTTAAATAAGTGATTCTAAGCATTATGATCGACCTCACAATTAAAATTAAGAATCAAAGACTTGGCGCAGTGTCAATATTTTATTTATTATTCATCTTAATTATTTGCCATGTTGCTCATGGTCAGATGAATTGTCCCGATAATCCATATGACCTTTGGGTTCATACTATGAATTCCAAAAAAATTAAAGGTGAACTTCACACGGTGAAAGTTTCTTCCATCATGATTCATGAAATAAATGACGATTTAGGGTTGGATCCAATTGATATTCAGACGAAGAATATTCTACAACTTCAATTTCGAAAAAAGAAAACTCTTGGAAAAGGTGCCTTGATCGGAGCCGCTGTGGGTGCTCTTGGTGGTGCCTTGATAATAGGATTTAGTGATAGGGATAATTCCGAAGGTTACATTTTTAGAGGAGGATATATCATCTTCAATGGTGCCCAAACAGTGATACTCACAACAATAGTTGGTGCGTCTCTTGGAGTAGCTATTGGCTCTTCATCAAAAAGATTTCAAATCTATGGAGACCAAAAGCTTTACGACCGATCCCGGTATAACCTGGTGCCATATCAATGCGATCTTCGTTAGGGGATTTAACCATATGAAGAAAGAAACAAAAAGCTAAGAGACGAACTGAAGAATTTAACATTGTTTGGAATGGCGGGAATTCTTTTGTATTAAACCGGAAAGTTATAGCCTCAATTGGTAGAAACAGATCTTTATCAAAATGATTTAAAATCAACTTGTCTGTCTGCCTAACTGGATGGGGGGGTACCGTTTGTCTAATTGAGTAATAATTATTTTCCTTCTTTTAATAATCGGCGAATATCACGATCCAGTCTGACCATTTCTTTGTCATCTATTCCTGAATAATACCCACGAATCCGACGTTGCTGATCGATTAAGACGACTTTTTCCGAGTGGATAAAATCCTCTTCGACATTTTCGACATCCTCCAGGGCGGATAGATACAATTGATACCGCGCGAAATCATAAAGGCTTTTCTTGTCGCCTGTCAGAAAATGCCAGTTTTCATTTAATGGAATATTATGCGAAGCCATAAATAACTGTAGACGCTTTGGATCATCTCGAACCGGGTCAACCGAGGCCGATACAAACTCGACTTCCCGGGCACCCTGAAAATGTTTAAAGACGGCATATATATTATCAGTCATTTTAGGGCAAATCGTCGGACATGACGTAAAAAAATAATTCATGACAATAATGTCCTTGTCCTTTGCAGTCGAGGAGTAGGCGACATTTCTTTGATCGGTAAATGAAAAAGTTGCGACTTTATGGACCTGTTCAACTCCATTTTGATCGACATTTCGTAAGCCAAGAATAGGAAGAGGCGGCTCTTGTTGACAACCGACAATTGCACTAGCCACGAGGAGGAGTGTGACAAGATAAGATGCAACTTTACGCATAGATTTGTTTCTAACAGTATTGATCAAATGCAGCCTTCAGATTATCTGCGATCATCGCGGCGGAAGCTCCCTCAATGTGGTGGCGTTCCAACATGTGGACAAGGCGACCGGACTTGAACAAGGCTATGGAAGGTGAAGATGGTGGATAAGGTTGCATATACGCACGCGCCTTTTCCGTGGCCTCGCGATCTACGCCGGCGAACACCGTATAACTGTTTGATGGTGTCTTATCATGACCCAGGGCATGAATCACAGCCGGGCGGGCATTAGCCGCTGCACAGCCGCAAACTGAATTGACGATGACCAATGCTGTCTCATCCTTATTTTCCAAAGCCCGCTCCACCTCCTCGGCCGAGACTAAACTTTGAACACCACGATTATTGAGCTCCAAGACCATAGGAGCTGTTAGTTCTGTTGGATACATAGCTGCTTTTTGATTTAATACATGTATGAACTATAAAAGTTCAAATTTGCTGTTGTTGAAATTGAAGGCCAAAGATAAGATAGTAGGAAGAATTTCGCCTATCGAATTTAAGCTTCCTGGCCCCTTGCCAATTGCCATTGTACGTAGTCCTCATACTCGTCGATGTCTCTTAGCCGTTCAAGTCTGTTGTAAGACCAATTCAGACGTTCTAAGTTTTCTTCCAATTGTGTGGTTACCTTGTCCGTACTCCAGATTATATCATGAAACAGTTCACCATCCATTTTATTTAATCCCAGGAGATAAAATCCTCCGTCCTCAGAGGGACCGATAACGGCATCGTTTTCGATTAATAAGTCCGCAGCATGCTGAATATGTTGAACCGATAAAAACGGGCAATCTGATCCAATAATAATTGTGTGATCATTTGAAGATAACACCGAATCAAATGCTTTTGAAATGCGTTCACCTAAATCCTGATGTTGGACTTGAACAAATTTGTCCGCAGCAAAAAACCAGCCATCACGCGTGTCTAAAAAATCCGAATAATAAACAAGAACGGGAAACGGGCTTAATTTGCAAAGCTCCTGAGTCGCTTGCAATAATTCATCATAAATATCTAACGCCATCGCTTTACCGGATTTCCTGGCGATCCGGGTTTTTGTCTTTCCAAGGATAGGATTTTTTGCAAAAACTATGAGGCTGGTGTTATTTTTTCCTTTTCTTTTTCTTTTTGTCGTCATCCTCCTCTTTAATGGTTATGAGGTCGCCTTGTTCCAATTCCTTAGCAATAATATTATAAGGTCCGGAGACGACTACATCGCCTGATTTGATACCTGAAGTGATTTGAATATAATCGTCATCCTGGATGCCGGTGCGCACTTCGACCATGGAAACCGTGTCGCCCTCAACTAGGAAAACCACTTCCATTAAATCTTCTTCTTCTATTTCTGATTTCCTTTTGTCAGAATCCAGATCACGCTCACGGGCTGTTACACATTGAATCGGGATTGCCGCAATGTCAGCAACAACTTCAGTTAATATTTCCACACTTGCCGACATCCCGGGTCGCAATGGAAATATTTTATTCGGATCTATCAAATTGGAATATGAATCCGGATCGAGACGTATTTTTACGATGAAATTGGTGACCTGCTCAGTACTTAATGCAGAATTTCTGGCAGCATTTGCCGCAGAATTTGCAATTTCAGAAACTTTTCCTTTGAATTTTCGATCGATATAAGCATCTAATTCGATCTCTACATCGTCACCAATATCGACTCGCAAGATGTCATTTTCACTCACTTCCACTCGCACCTCCATTGATGAAAAATTCGATATGCGCATTAATTCCGTACCAGTCATTTGAATGGTTCCAACGACGCGTTCTCCTTCTTCGACATTTAACATACTGATGACACCACTTGTAGGTGCTGAAATAGAAGTACGGTTTAAATTCGTACGTAATTCTTTTAACGAAGCCTCCATACTCTTGACGCTATATTGTGCTGCGAGTACGCTTTGCTGGCCTGATTCAATCCCGGCTTGAGCCGATCTTAAATTTGCTTCCAGCGCTTTTAAATTTGTTTCTGCTGTTTCCATATCTTGTTTGGAAATAACACCATCCTTGAATAACTTTTTATTCCGGTCATAGATTTGGCGCGCATTTTCCATCTGTGCTTCAATTTGTCCCTTTTGTGCCTCGCTATTTTTCACACCCGATCTACTCACAGCCAGCTGCGCTTTCGTGTTATTTAAACTTGCAAGGCCTCTCTCAACGGATGAAGTGTATGCTTCCGGATCAATTTTAGCCAGTAGCTGTCCTTGTTTGACGCTATCACCTTCTTGTACATACAGGGTAACAATTTCTCCACTGACATCGGAACTAATTTTCACTTCTTTCTCAGGAAATATTTTACCACTTGCAGTTACGCGTTCAACAATTGTGCGTTCGTAGACTTGTTCAACTTCCACTTCCTCCCCTTTCGTGGCCGAACGTCCTTTAATGACAGAGGCCACAAGCAAGACGACAAGCAGCAAGCCCAGTGCCCACATCCACCAATTACTTTTCTTTTTTCGTTTTGTCATCGTATTTAAAGTTTCAATGGTTTTCCCAAATAGTAGTCGATTACTTTTAATTTAAATATGTAATCATATTTTGATTGCAAGAGTGAGTTTTCGGAAATACTCAAACTATTTTTTGCATTGATGAAATCAAAATTATTCGCAGAGCCGGCCGCCAATTTTTTCTCAAGATTTGAAAGACTGGCTTGCTGAGCTACAACTGATTTTCCAGCAGCAAGAAATGATTGTCGCGCCGCACGTGCTTGTGCAACCGCACTTTGTATTGTCGACTGCAGGTTTTGTTTATTTATTTCATTTTGCACCTGTACTTTTTGAATATTTATACCTGACCGTTCAACATTAAGACGTGCTGAGTAATTGTTATAAATCGGAAAACTCAGGGTTACACCAAATCCATATCCTAAATTATTATCTAACTGATCAAAGTAAGGCGTGTTGTCTAAAATTGGCTGAGTTCCTGGAAATCCAACTTCAGTTTCCAGACCATTGATTATTATCGGAACTTGAGTAACAACATCTTCAGTTCCTACAACATCTTTTGACAGATCAGAATAATTTGTCGATATCGATCCTCCAACGCCGAGTGACGGGCGTAATCGACCTTCTTGAATTTTTTTATCTATCTCAGCTATTTGTAAATCAATTGAATCGGCTTTTATGGATGGTTGATATCCCAACGCTACAGAATAGACCTCATTAAAACTCATATCAAGAACTGATTCATCAATCGGGACCCGGCTAAGATCCACTTTTTCCAAAGTCAACGTTTCATCCGGATTCAGTCGTAGTAAATTCTTTAGATTTAAAATAGCGAGGATATAATTGTTTTCGGCCCCAATTATTTGTTGTTCATCACGAAATAATTGAGCTTCCAATTCCAGACGGTCGTTTGCAGGCAAACTTCCGGCCGCAATTAATTTATCGATTCGTTCCAATTGGTTTTGAGTTAAATCAACCTGGTAGGTCGCCAGACTTTGTGCTTCTTCTGCCAATAGAGCATTTAAATAATTTTGAGCAACCTGAAGCCCAATATTATCCATTAAAGCCTCTTTTCTCTTAATTGCTGACCATCCACCCAGTTCAGATTGTTTTATTGAATTTTTGAGCGCTCCGCCTTGATAAAGACTCACACTAGAACTCAGACTAAATGTCTGATAGTTTGAAGACTGGTTATCGAAAGCATTGGTTGTCGGGTCGATGGTTTTACCAAAGTTCCAGCCATACGATGTCGATCCATTCAATGATGGGTATCGGGCATGTCGTGCCTGGGTTGCGTTAATGGCAGTTTGTTCCATGTCCAAATCAGAATTCTCTAATTGCAAACTACGGGCATAGGCCAAATCCACGCATTCCTGGAGTGACATAACACGTTGGGACCAGCCTTGAGGCAATAGAAAGAGTTGAGTCAGAAGAATAATAGCAAAAGTCTGTAAGTATTTCATGGGCTTATGAGAATCTTAGTACAATAGTATTCTATCGCAGGGACGAAAGTTAAATAAATCTATGAAGGAAGCCCTATTTCAGACGAAGAGAGTTGATAAAAAAGAAATCGACAAATTGAGGCGATTCCAGAGCCAATGACCGCTGAATGAACACTTCAATTTGCCGACAACCTTAATTTATAATGCAGCAGCGTAACGCGTTGCTACTTCTGTCCAATTAATGACATTAAAGAACGCTTTGACGTAGTCAGGTCTGCGATTTTGATAGTTCAGATAGTATGCATGCTCCCACACATCCAATCCTAAAATCGGTGTTCCGCCACACCCGTTTTCTTCGACGTCCATGAATGGGTTGTCCTGATTTGCTGTCGAGCACACCTGCAGTGCACCGTCCTTAACACACAACCAGGCCCAACCTGAACCAAACCGCGTGCCGGCTGCAGCGCTAAATTTTGCTTTAAACTCATCAAATGAGCCAAAGGCCTTATCCATCGCTTCACCCAGGTCTCCGGAAGGTTGACCACCACCATTAGGCGACATGACTTTCCAAAATAAATCATGATTATAATAGCCGCCTCCATTGTTGCGAACACCTCCGGATTGTGCTGAGACATTAGCCAGAATCGCTTCAATTGACTTGCCTTCAAGGTCTGTGCCCTCGATGGCCGCATTCAATTTATTCGTGTAACCGGCATGGTGTTTGTCATGGTGAATCTCCATAGTCCGTGCATCAATATGAGGTTCCAGCGCATCAAACGCATAGGGTAATTTGGGAAGTTGAAATGCCATAGTTTTTATAGTTTTATTTAATTTGAAATGTTAACAGCTTCAAAGATAATAAGTTGACCTCAGTACAAAATTAGATGTCGAAAGCCGACGCCAATTCGTAAAACCCATTGTTCAGCTTGTGCCTATAGATCAAAACTATTTGATTTGACAAACTTCATTCGACTTAATGCCAAAAGCCGACGCCAAATCTTTAATTTCGCGGCGTTGTTTTACTATAAAAAATCAGAACCATGAATGTGCGAAAAGAAAAAGACAGCATAGGTTATGTTGACGTTCCAGCTGACAAGTATTGGGGTGCTCAAACACAACGATCGATAGACAATTTCAAAATCGGGGGACATCGGATGCCCCTGGAAGTCATCCATGCTTTTGCACAATTAAAGAAAGCAGCGGGCCTCACGAATGTAGAAGCAGGTATTCTCGATCAAACCAAATGTGATTTAATTGGAAAGGTTTGTGATGAGATCCGTCGTGGCGAGTTGGACGATCAGTTTCCTCTTGTTGTATGGCAGACTGGAAGTGGTACACAAACGAATATGAATGCTAATGAAGTCATTGCAAATCGCGGTCATGTACTATCTGGTGGCAAGCTCGATGATGTCTCCAAAGTTCTCCATCCAAACGACGATGTCAACAAGTCCCAGTCATCCAATGACACATTTCCAACAGCCATGCATATTGCTGGTTATTCGGCCATCATGGAATATACCTTGCCCGCACTTCAACGATTGCGCGACGTTTTGGAAGATAAGGCAATCGCTTTTAACGACATCGTGAAGATAGGACGGACGCATTTTATGGATGCCACACCACTTACAGTCGGCCAGGAATTGAGTGGATATGTGAGCCAGTTGTCTCATGGTATTCGAGCGATTAAAAACACCCTGTATCACCTGTCTGAGCTGGCTTTAGGTGGAACGGCGGTAGGAACAGGATTGAATACACCTCCGGGATATGATAAAAAAGTAGCTGAGCATATTAGCTTGTTGACAGGTTACCCATTTCGCACTGCTGAAAATAAATTTGAAGCATTGGCGGCTCATGATGCCATCGTCGAGAGCCATGGGGCGCTTAAAACGGTAGCGTGTTCACTGATGAAAATAGGTAATGACATACGCATGCTGGCCTCCGGACCGCGCAGTGGAATTGGTGAACTGAGCATTCCGGCGAATGAACCAGGGTCGTCCATTATGCCCGGTAAGGTGAATCCAACGCAGGCAGAAGCATTAACGATGGCGATGGCCCAGGTTTTAGGCAATGATGTGGCCATCAATGTAGGAGGCATGAGCGGTCATTTTGAATTGAATGTATTCAAGCCTGTCATGATCCATAACTTCATCGAATCGGCTCGATTGATCGGTGATGCGGTTGATAGCTTCAATGTAAATTGTGTTGCCGGATTACAACCCAATGAGGCTAAAATCCACGAAAACCTATACAATTCGCTCATGCTCGTGACCGCACTTAATACACATATCGGCTATGACAAGGCTGCCGAAATCGCGAAAAAAGCGTTTAAAGAGGGAACAACCTTAAAAGAAGCGGCCATGGCCCTCGAATTCCTTACGTCCGAAGAGTTTGACAATTGGGTACGGCCACAGGACATGATCGGATCACTGAAATAGGCTTGAAGCGCTTATCCTATTTGAGGTATACCCACAATTGGG
The DNA here is from genome assembly GCA_965249735.1 of Saprospiraceae bacterium. Taxonomy (GTDB): domain Bacteria; phylum Bacteroidota; class Bacteroidia; order Chitinophagales; family Saprospiraceae; genus JANQSS01. The sequence continues at coordinate 759,973 of CBDFMS010000026.1, forward strand.
TAACCGAAGTTAAGCACGGATAAGGATTACTGATCCCTCCGGCAAGGATCAAATGCACACGTCCTGAAACAGTGGAGATAATTTTGGCTATAACATAGAATACACGTATATTTGCCGCCCGTTTAAAAACGTTCATTGAATCATGGATCCGCTGACTAATTATGTTCTCCCGATTGGAGGATTGGAAATAGGAATACATCGTTTTCAGTTCAAGGTTGACAATTACTTTCTACAACATTGTGAGGGTAGTCCATATAACCAGGCTGATGTCGATGCAGAATTGATTGTTGATCGAAGAAGCAATATCATCGTTTTAGATGTCTTGCTTTCCGGAAAGGTACGATGCAACTGTGATCGTTGCACGGCTGAGATTGATTTACCTATTCAATCTGAATATCAGGCTATTTTGAAAGTGAAGGATGAGACTGAGCTGAAGACCGAGGACGACATTATTTATTTGCAACCGGGGCAGACGCAGTTTTCTATTTCGAAATTGTTGTACGACGTCTTCTTAATCGCAATACCGTTGAAAAAAACGTATGATTGTGAATCTGAAGAACCTCTACCCTGCAATGCTGACATATTAAACAGACTGGATTCAGATACTGGAATGAAGACGGAAAGTGATTCTTCCATATGGGATGAATTGAAACAAAAATTAGATTTTAATAAATAGTAGAATAAAATAAAGGAGTCATGGCACATCCCAAGAGTAAAATATCGAAACAACGAAAGCGTAAACGCAGAACGCATTATAAGGCTACTGCTCCTCAGATAGCCGTCTGCCCTAATACGGGTGAGCCACATTTGTACCACAGAGCGTATTGGCATGACGGCAATTTGTACTATCGCGGCAAAATGCTGGTCAAAGTATTTGATGATGACGAAGATTAAATAGAATTGACTTACACGCACCGCTTAGGTGGACGTAAAATATATTAAGAAACAAAGGCTTCCTGTTATCAGGAGGCCTTTTTTAATTATGAGGAGATGATTTATTTTCCTTGTCCAAAATAATAAAGGCGTCATCTTTAACATTTCCTGCAAGAATAAGGTCTCCAAAAGGTGCGGCAACCGTCGAGGCAGACATGATACCACCATCATCCATCCATACCTGATCAATGGAATAATCCTTTTTACCTCGATAGTGAATTTTAATTATTTCTGAAGGAGATGTTTCTTTTTTTCCTTTCGCGTATGCAGTAAATCTCAATAAATTTGGATGGCAGCCTATCCAAATATCTCCCTCCCGATCAAATTCTATATTGTCAACTCCGGTGCCACACGGAATATCTTCAATAAAGGCCAATGAACCATCCGATTTTATGGAATATACGTTCACTAAAAATCCGCGCGCGGAAGCAACGAAAAGTAAATTTCGTTCGGAGTCAAAATTAATTCCATTGGCATATGCTATACCCGAGGCAACTTCATTGTAAGTCTCCCCATCAAAATAAACCACGTTTGAAACGGAGAGTCCGACATACTCTTCAAAAAACTTGCCAATGCCCTCAGTATAACCATGATCATTGGTAAAATAAAATCGAGTCTCATCAATCAGCACCAGATCATTAGGACTGACCAGGGAAGCATGTCTTATTGTCCTTTTATGTATTAATTGTTCACCCACAAGATCAAATACCTCTATTGAATGTCCACTTGAAGTATGGTTGATCGCCATAACCCGATAGGTACTGTCCATTTTGAACATTGAAATGCCATGGGGGGCAAAAAGCACTTCAATATCAGCAGTTAAATTTCTTGTCTCGAAAGGTTTTTTACTCAAGTCCAGAAGATGTAAATCACCAAATTCTTCCGTTTGTGGCGGATAGACATTTCGGTTGGTCGCAGAAATCAGGGCAAAGCTGTCTGCATGACTTACAACAATATCTTCAGCCCCTTTTATGGCGATTTTCTGAAGTAACACCACATCGTTAGGCCTGTTTTCAATCGACCGGAAAAATCCAGTCGAGACTAAAACGTACGCTACATACGCAAGCAACAATAGAAGTAGAATGAGCAAAATCTTCTTCATAATATTCAGACTGTTATATAAATGTACTGATGACTTAGTCATCAGATGACTACCTACTCCTTTAACGCTTTTTTGATTGCTTTATTCGCCAATGGTTCCATCACTCGATATCCGGCCGTATTGGGGTGAACACCGTCATAGGTTAGTTTCTTTTTTAATCCTTTTCTTTTATTCACCATCGAAGAATAATAATCCAGATATATCAGGTCTTTTTTATCGCAATAATTTCTGATCAGTTGATTTAACCTGATCACTTTATCTGCAGGCTCCAATTCGGGATTCCAGGAAAAGTCACGAGCGGGTAATACGGAAGAGAGAACAACAGCTATTCCATTTGCCCTTGCAATTTCAGCCATGGACTTAATATTATGCATGATCATCTCAATCGTTGAAGGCCCGGTATTGCCTGCAATATCATTTATGCCGGCAAGAATCACCACCACTCTAGGAGTTAACTCTACTACGTCTGCTCTAAAACGAAGAAGCATTTGAGGAGTGGTCTGCCCGCCTATACCCCTATTGATGTAAGAAGTATTGTTGAAAAAAGTCAATTCATCCTGTATCCATCCTTCCGTAATTGAATTACCTATGAAGACGATTCCGTTTTCTCCTTCACTTGACTCCATAAGCAATGCATTTGCGTCCTTGAAACGATTTAAATTTGCCCAATCCTGACCATAAGTACAGTCTGACAGGCTCATGATTATTAGAATGACGCTAAATACCAACTTTGCCTTCTTCATATTTTAATATCTAATTACTGATGACTTAGTCATCAGATGACTAAGTCATCAGTGAATCGAGGTAGAGGTTTTCAACTTTAGCTCTTGCCCAAGGTGTTCTTCTTAGAAATTTAAGACTCGACCCAATGGATGGATCATTTGTGAAACAGCGAATATTGATTCTGTTCCCCAACTCAGACCAACCGTATTCTGCCACTAAATATTCTAATATATCAACCAACTTGACACCGTGCAAAGGATTATTCGGTTGATTAGTATCTGTCTTTTTTGATTCTTTTTTCATATGATTTGATAACTACCCGCCGAAACATCGTTGCTCGAATTCAACGGACGTTACTTTACTTTTGAATTAAGACTATAGGCCTGGATCGGGGCATTGTTATTACCAATTAGAACCAAGCCCTTGCCGGTTCGTGGGTTTTTCAAAAATGCCAGATCCCGGACATCCTGTGTCGCTGCCAATCCGGTAACCTCATTATTAATCACTTTGAAATTCCCTGCCCCATCACCCAGTAGCACCGTGCCTGCTCCAGCATCTGCCATTCCTGTTTCCACTTCAGCTACGTACAGATTTCCGGCAAGTAATAAATCCTCATTTCCGTCCACATTAAAATCACCGGAAACAATACCAAATATGGGAGAAATTTGTGCCTCATTTGGTAAGTTCTCTATTTTCAATTTTCCATCTTCATTTCGCAATAAAACACTAGCAAATGTGAAGGCTTCATATTTTTTGGCTTTACGCAAGGATTGTCCATAAACGGCATTAATATCAGAAATTGCGAATTCCTCGTAGTTTTTGAACTTGCTTTTGAGTTCCGGCATCTGCTCACTACTACACTGAAATCCTCTTAATGGGAATTCAGTTCCATCTTCCATATATCCAAGTACAATATCCGTACTTCCATTATCTGTCATATCATCAAAATACACGGTAAACGGTTCATTTTTATTCGCTTTATACTTGTAATTCAATCCCAAATTGCCTGCCACATAATCCAAGTCTCCATCATGGTCAATATCAACCGAGATAACTTTGTTCCACCAGCCATTTGTTTGATCCAATCCGTATGCCTTAGTTTTTCGTTTCATTTTTCCTTTGTCATAGCCAAACACCTCAATGGACATCCAATCACCACCAAGAATAAGTTCCATATTCCCATCGTTTTCGATATCAGTCCATAAGCATGTATTCACCATGCCAATATGCTTGATATCACCAGAAAGTTTATCGGTGACATCAATAAATTTACCTTCCTTATTTTCCAATATATAACTGCGACCCGGATGCGGATAATTTTTAGGTTTCAGCCTGCCTCCTACAAATAGATCCATATCGCCATCATGGTCAAAGTCAGCTGCACAGACACAAGAGCCACTCTGTTTCATTTCCGGTAAGGCATCCTCGGCTTTCGACATAGTCCCTTTGCCATTATTGAGATAGAGGCGATCTTGCAAGGCCGGTGTATTTTCATCAAATTCATATCCCCCACTCACTACGTATATGTCTTGATCGCCATCACTATCTGCATCAAAAAACACACTGCCCTGGTCCTCTGACATCGCATCCTGAGCCCATGGCCCATTTGGAAAATTGACGAATTTCATATCGCCAACCTGTCCATAGACCTCACCACTTTGCCCTGATGCTCCACTGACATAGAACTCAGGAAATCCATCACCATTAAGATCCCCTATTGATATGTTGGGTCCAAATCGCGACATTTTATGAGGCAATAAAACCTGGTCATCATAATCATTATATTTATTTTCAATGTGCCGAAAATAAATGCCCGTGAAATCATTGGCAGCAGAAAACATTTTATTCCTGGATATAGGAGGGACGAAATCCGATCTGGTCATTACGTTATAGTCAATTTCATGCGTCTGATTTGTTTTCAATTGACCAATTTTGCTGAGTTTTCCATCAGGCCAATAGACATAAGCACTGTCAATAAAGGTATGGGCATCCATACCAAAATGAATCAGATAATCACTAGAGGATTGATATCCCCGATTGGGAAAGAATTCAATAAATTGTATTTCTCCATTATATGCAATTTTCACTTTCGCACCAACTGCATTAATGTTCCCCTCAGGACCTTTTAATTTAAAGCGAATGAAATTCTTTTGTGGGTGCAGTTTATTTTCAAGAAGAAAAGCATTTTGATTAATATTATTAATAACAATGTCAAGATCTCCGTCATTGTCCAAATCGCCTACCGCCAATCCATTGCTGATCGATTCACTTTGAAAACCCCAGTCATCTGATCTGTCTGTAAAACTAAGATCTCTATTATTTTGAAAAATTTGGTTCGGGATTTTTTCATCAGGTAACATATCCTTCAATTCAGACCATCTGGGATGTGGATGACCGCCCGCCATTCTCTTTTTAATAAAATCAGTTACATCCTTGTTTACAGAATTTTTCAAAATTCCATTGGAAAACACCATATCCTTCCATCCATCATTATCAAAGTCCTCCATCAATACTGACCAGGTCCAATCCGTCTTTGAAATTCCAGCCAGCTGACCAATATCACTGAACAGGTCACTGCCTTGGTTTAATTGTAAGACATTGCGCATGAACTGTGGGTGAAGACCCTCGTTTATTCTGGTCCAGAAAAGATTAGGGTTCATACTCGGCATATTGGTTTTCTGCCTATAGTTATTTCCAGGATTCATATCGGTCACGACTATATCATGCAGCGCATCATTATTTATGTCGCCAATATCGAGCCCCATAGAATAGTTGGATGTGTGTCGAAATAAGTTCGCCAATTTATTGACGAAGCCTTTGCCCTTGTTATTTTCGTAATAGATATCATCGGTATCAAAGTCATTGCCTAAATAAATATCCGGATAACCATCCGCATTTATATCTGAGATACCTATACCAAGAGTGAATCCAATCTTATCAATGCCATATGCTTTAGTGACATCTGCAAATTTTCCTTTGCCGTCATTGCGATATAATTTATCCCGGAAATATTCCGGTGCCTTCTGTGAATACGCTTCATAAGCCGCGCGCTGAAAAGGAACCTCTTCAGTCGGAAAACTTCCAACAAAAAGATCCAGATCATTGTCCCGATCCATATCAAAAAATATGGCATCTGTATTGAATCCTGCAAAGTCGATACCATAGGCCGCTGCTTCTTCAGTGAACGTTAGATTCTTCTGATTAATAAAAAGTAAATTCTTACGATTTTCCGGATTCTTTTGACTACATCCTGCCCGGCTCACATAAATATCCAACCATCCATCCTGGTTAATGTCCACAAAACTTACGCCTGAATGCCAATACAAAGAAGCAATACCTGCTTCAGTCGAAATATCTTCGAACTGCAAATTGCCTTTATTGAGGAACAATTTATTGGGGCTTTGATTTCCGGTAAAAAAAATATCAGCCAATCCATCATTATTTATATCCCCTATACCCACTCCCCCTCCATTATAAATATAGAGGTCATTATAGGCATTAATTTTCTCGCTGGCAGTCACTTCATTATTAAACTTTAGACCGGATTCCTCGGCCGTTCTTAATTGAAAAGTCCCTGAATTTGATTCAGCCTTTTCCTGAGCAGTCACCGCCTGATCACCATTTGGTTCATGGTCATTCTGGCAAGCAGACAAGCCAATAAGAACCGAGGCAAAAAATATAACAAAACATTGAAAATTAAATTTCATACTATTCATATTGCTGATTAAATAGACTTTTGTAAACAAAGCATGTCAAACAAACTCGCTTCCTACATACATGATCGAAATATAGTAAAAAAGCGTGCAAATTTTACTGTCCGGCATCACTTCATCGATTCTTTAAATGACCTGAGATCACACCCCATTTCTACACAGGTTATGCAAAAATAGTGTCCATGCAATTACCAATTTCGGACATTCGTCTTTAGTCCGGATAAGACTAACACAACAACTTATCCCTGAATGGCAGATTTTCATATCAAAAGAATGTTGGTTTCCATGTTCTTCTCCTTCCAGAAATAGAATCTCACTTCATCCCAAAGAAAAGAGGCTCGCCAAATGAATTGACAAGCCTCTTGTTGTAGCCCGTAGGGGACTAATTCCTTGTCAATCAGTGATTCTCCATAACAATCTACTTCATGTGACTATCAACAAGATAGCTAATATAGTACATCTCATCTATCATCAAGAATTACCATCTATCAAAATAAAACGACAACCAGTTTTGAATTGGTTGTCGTTTCGCGTAAATTTGAGTTGCGATCTATTTACTAACTCAAAGGTAATATAATGCCAAAACAAACCGGAACGCCCGACGTTAGGTACAATCTCAAGTCACAAAAGGATAAGAATAAAGCGACATTGGTAAGTTCTGTATTCCGGTATCAGAGCAAAGATGAAAAGCTACGGCTTGTCTATTCTTCTCGCTTGAAGATTGCACCTAAGCATTGGGATTCCAATAAGCAGCTTCCTAGGACATCATACCCTCATTACAATTCGCATAAAGAAACCTTGAATGCTCTCACATCGGCTATCCACTCAATTTACCTGGATCACAATAAAGGAGAAATTTCAGTCGAGCAGTTCAAGTATAAACTTGATGTTCAGCTCGGCCGAATAGAACCTGAGCCAACTCAAAAGGATGTTGCCCCTACACTCTTTTCGTTCATCAAAGATTTCATTATACGAAGAGAGTCAGAGGCCAATGCCAACCGAAATACGTATAAAAAGTTTACTACTGTCCAGAATCACTTGGTCAATTATGCCGATGAAAAACGCCACGGGGTTCTGGACTTCGATGATATAGATTGGAAATTTCGAAATGACTTTGTGAATTGGTTATATGAAATGCCTCGCAATCACAGTGTAAACAATGCACACAAGATCATAAGGGTACTGAAGCAGTTCATGAAGCAAGCACTTCGCGAAAACCTTCACTCCAACCTCATCTATCAAGATTCAGACTTCTCAGTGAAGGAGCAACGAATCGAAAAGACCGTTCTAACCTATGACGATATTAAGCTCATTCATCATCTCGACCTTTCAACCAACCCAAAACTTGATCGTGTGCGCGATTTGTTCCTAATCGGATGTTATACGGGCTTACGCATATCTGATTTCAAAAGAATAAGACCTGAGTGCAAAATCCGGTCAAACTGACCACCCCATTCCGTTCTAAAGTGACCATCTTCTCCGGAGCAAACTGACCACCCGCACCGGAGCAAAGTGACCAGTCTAAAAAGAAGTCTATTTCAGTATCATTTTCTTTATGAAAAAAGAAGATGGCAAACAAGAGAATAGGCATGAAACAGATAAGACAGATATATCGACTTTACGCTCAAGGAGTGAGTAAAGTACAAATTAGCCAGAGGTTACTTATTTCGCGTAACACGGTTAAAAAATACATCGAACTATTCAAAAACAAGAGGCTCACGTATAAAGACCTAGAGCAACTTAGTGACAGTGATTTGGGTAATTATCTTTCCAGCAAAGATCCAGAAGTGCCAGAGAAATTGGCTCAACTTCGCGTTTTGTTTCCCTACTTTGAAAAGGAGTTAAAAAAGGTAGGCGTAACCAAAAATCTGTTATGGAGGGAGTACAAGGAAAAATATCCAGATGGCTATCAGAGCTCACAGTTTTGCAAGTACTACAATGACTGGAAGCGATCATCAGCAGTTGTAATGCATTTTGAGCACAAGGCTGGAGACAAATTATTTATTGATTTTACAGGAAAGAAGCTAGCTATAACGGACAGAGAAACAGGAGAAGTCCGGGAATGTGAGGTGTTTGTGGCCGTCCTTGGAAGTAGTCAATACACCTATGTAGAGGTATGCAGGAGTCAAAAGAAAGAAGATTTTATACGGTGTATTGAAAATGCTCTTCATTACATGGGCGGTGTGCCACAGGCCTTAGTGACAGACAATTTAAAGTCAGCGGTTACAAAAAGTAGTAAATATGAACCGACATTGAATGAGACATTTTTGGATTTTGCTGAACATTACCAAACCAGTGTCCTACCTACAAGAGCATATAAACCAAGGGATAAAGCATTGGTAGAAAATTGCGTCAGGATTACCTATTCAAGAATATTTGCTCCTTTACGCCACCATGTGCTCTTTAGCCTTGATCAGGCTAATATTGCTGTGCTAGAAAAACTCGATGTACACAATAGGACCAACTTCCAGGGAAGGAAGTATTCGCGTTTTGATTTGTTCAAAGAAGTGGAACAAAAAGAGCTTTTCACCTTGCCTGATCGCAAATATGAAATGAAGTATTATGCCTATGGAACCGTTTACAAGAACAGCCATATCTACTTAAATAAAGACAAGCACTATTACAGTGTTCCCTTTGAATATATTGGTAAACGAGTCAAGATCATTTACAGTGATTCCGAAGTAACCATATTCTATAAACATGAACCAATAGCGGCTCACACACGTAATTATCAAGCTTTTAGATATTCCACCATAAAGGACCACATGCCGAGTACTCATCAATTCGTTGCTGATTGGAACCCGGATAAATTTATTAATTGGGCTAAAGGAATAGGCCCGGAGTGTAGAACATATATTATCAAAATATTAGAAAAACAACAGCACCCTGAGCAGAACTATAAGTCTTGCCTGGGAATTCTGTCTTTTGCGAAAAAAGTCGGAAAACAACGACTAAACAATGCTTGTAAGAGGGGCCTGGAATATGAAGTGTTTAACTATAAAATCATTCAAAGCATATTAGAAAAGGGCCTGGACAAGCTTGATGAAGACCCCCATCAGGATAGAACCATTCCACTGCATGATAATATAAGAGGAAAAAATTACTATCATTAAAATACAAACCATGAATACTACAAATGAGGAAAGAATGGGTCAATTGCGTTTATTTGGAATGCTTAGAGCTTTCGAATCAACCAAAGAATCATCCAGCATCAGATATACTCCTGATGAATTATTAGCTTATCTACTTCAAGCCGAGTGGGATGACAAACATAATCGAAAGATCAACCGTCTGATTAAAATAGCCCGATTCAGGTATATGGCTTCTACTGAAGAAATCATCTTTTCCACAGAGAGAAACCTGGATAAAAATCAGATTACTCGTTTTATTACATGTGATTTTATTAAAAGTAAAGAGAGTATCTTATTGACGGGAAGCACCGGTGTCGGTAAATCTTATATCGCTTCTTCCCTGGGACATCAAGCCTGTAATTTGGGGTATAAAGTCTTATACTTCAATATAAATAAGCTATTCGCTAAACTCAAAATGCTCAAGGCTGATGGATCTTTTCTTAAAGAAATGACTCGAATAGAAAGACAGGATTTGCTAATATTGGATGACTTTGGATTAAAGCCATTGGATCAAATTAATCGCCACGCCTTGATGGAAATAATTGAAGACAGACACGGAAAACGATCCACAATAATTGCTTCACAACTCCCCGTAAAACAGTGGCATGAAATAATAGGAGAAAACACTATTGCAGATGCAATTTTAGATAGAATCGTTCACACTTCTCATCGAATAGATCTCAAAGGAGATTCGATGAGGAAAAAGAAGACAAAATTATTAGTTAAAAACACTTAAATTGACAGAAAGATCAGACAACTTTTTTGACTTGACTTTGGGTGGTCACTTTCCACCGGAATACCCTGGTCAGTTTCGTCGGAATATGCACACAAGGCTGGAGACAAATTATTTATTGATTTTACAGGAAAGAAGCTAGCTATAACGGACAGAGAAACAGGAGAAGTCCGGGAATGTGAGGTGTTTGTGGCCGTCCTTGGAAGTAGTCAATACACCTATGTAGAGGTATGCAGGAGTCAAAAGAAAGAAGATTTTATACGGTGTATTGAAAATGCTCTTCATTACATGGGCGGTGTGCCACAGGCCTTAGTGACAGACAATTTAAAGTCAGCGGTTACAAAAAGTAGTAAATATGAACCGACATTGAATGAGACATTTTTGGATTTTGCTGAACATTACCAAACCAGTGTCCTACCTACAAGAGCATATAAACCAAGGGATAAAGCATTGGTAGAAAATTGCGTCAGGATTACCTATTCAAGAATATTTGCTCCTTTACGCCACCATGTGCTCTTTAGCCTTGATCAGGCTAATATTGCTGTGCTAGAAAAACTCGATGTACACAATAGGACCAACTTCCAGGGAAGGAAGTATTCGCGTTTTGATTTGTTCAAAGAAGTGGAACAAAAAGAGCTTTTCACCTTGCCTGATCGCAAATATGAAATGAAGTATTATGCCTATGGAACCGTTTACAAGAACAGCCATATCTACTTAAATAAAGACAAGCACTATTACAGTGTTCCCTTTGAATATATTGGTAAACGAGTCAAGATCATTTACAGTGATTCCGAAGTAACCATATTCTATAAACATGAACCAATAGCGGCTCACACACGTAATTATCAAGCTTTTAGATATTCCACCATAAAGGACCACATGCCGAGTACTCATCAATTCGTTGCTGATTGGAACCCGGATAAATTTATTAATTGGGCTAAAGGAATAGGCCCGGAGTGTAGAACATATATTATCAAAATATTAGAAAAACAACAGCACCCTGAGCAGAACTATAAGTCTTGCCTGGGAATTCTGTCTTTTGCGAAAAAAGTCGGAAAACAACGACTAAACAATGCTTGTAAGAGGGGCCTGGAATATGAAGTGTTTAACTATAAAATCATTCAAAGCATATTAGAAAAGGGCCTGGACAAGCTTGATGAAGACCCCCATCAGGATAGAACCATTCCACTGCATGATAATATAAGAGGAAAAAATTACTATCATTAAAATACAAACCATGAATACTACAAATGAGGAAAGAATGGGTCAATTGCGTTTATTTGGAATGCTTAGAGCTTTCGAATCAACCAAAGAATCATCCAGCATCAGATATACTCCTGATGAATTATTAGCTTATCTACTTCAAGCCGAGTGGGATGACAAACATAATCGAAAGATCAACCGTCTGATTAAAATAGCCCGATTCAGGTATATGGCTTCTACTGAAGAAATCATCTTTTCCACAGAGAGAAACCTGGATAAAAATCAGATTACTCGTTTTATTACATGTGATTTTATTAAAAGTAAAGAGAGTATCTTATTGACGGGAAGCACCGGTGTCGGTAAATCTTATATCGCTTCTTCCCTGGGACATCAAGCCTGTAATTTGGGGTATAAAGTCTTATACTTCAATATAAATAAGCTATTCGCTAAACTCAAAATGCTCAAGGCTGATGGATCTTTTCTTAAAGAAATGACTCGAATAGAAAGACAGGATTTGCTAATATTGGATGACTTTGGATTAAAGCCATTGGATCAAATTAATCGCCACGCCTTGATGGAAATAATTGAAGACAGACACGGAAAACGATCCACAATAATTGCTTCACAACTCCCCGTAAAACAGTGGCATGAAATAATAGGAGAAAACACTATTGCAGATGCAATTTTAGATAGAATCGTTCACACTTCTCATCGAATAGATCTCAAAGGAGATTCGATGAGGAAAAAGAAGACAAAATTATTAGTTAAAAACACTTAAATTGACAGAAAGATCAGACAACTTTTTTGACTTGACTTTGGGTGGTCACTTTCCACCGGAATACCCTGGTCAGTTTCGTCGGAATATGCAAAGAGTTCTCTAATTTCTATTGCCACGAGGTCTTAGAAAGTTTTGAATTTGGTGGAAAATGTTAAAGCGCAATATTTTGAGGGCTTGAAAGTTTTTCACTGTATAAGAATACTAAACACCCTTTCTCTTTGAGATGAAGTCAATTAAATTTATATAATGTGAAGTTAAAATAATTAATCCATACACACACAAGCATAATATTAGAATTACCAATATATTCGTCCAAATATATTATACGGAGTTTTAAACGATCCAAGAAAGACCTGAAATAGGTAAGAATAATTGGAACAGAGAAAAATCTATAACTTATGTCAGTTTTAAGAAAAGAGGTAAGTGTAGTAGCTTAAATAAAATAAAAACTGGAAAGAATTCCATAACGCAACGGATACCTAAATCTGATATCTTAAAGCGAATAAATAAATTAAATGATAAACTAAAATAAATTTTACACTATGAACAATTGCTCTAATAATAGAACTAACTTAAGTTTAATTCTATTAGTATTTTCTTTTATTACATGCTCGCATTTAATATCTCAAAATTCAGATTTGTGCGGAGTTCTCCCACCTCATGAGGCCACGAGCACTGATCCAGATTCGATAATTTATGATCGGTTCGGAAACTCGTATAATATTGATCATTTTAATCCAGTGAGTGGATTTACTCGAAATACCTGTGAAGCAGGCTATTTTTCTCTAAGTTTTGAAGATATAAATACAAGCTTTGAACCTGTAATTTGTCAAGTTTTCAGCGATATTTCCAACATTATTGAACAGCGATCAAATACTAATTCATGTGGAGAGATCATTGAACCAAAAATAATCCCAATTCTTATCAAAAAAGCATCCTTGCCGGATGGAACTTTAGGGACTGCAACACCTCTTTATCTCGGTCGTCATAGCAAATGTAAGGCTTCGCGAGATAGCGAAATTTACAGAGGAATCAATGTGAGTTATTCGTTCAATGGGCGTATTCTCCCTTCTTTCCCAAGAGGTGTAGTGGAAATTTCAGCTGATGTGGACTGGCATGTAGATTGGACAACCGAACCCAATGCTTCCAGTTTCGATTTGTATTCAGCGGTTTTACATGAAGCTCTTCATCTATTAGGTTTCGCCTCATTAATCGATTTAGATTTTGATTTAAATATTTTTAGTCGTTGGGATCAATATTTGTTTGTGACTCCTGAATATATACCAGACGGGGCAGTCGGTTGGACAACAAGGTTGTTCGAATGTGATTGCCAGGTGAATTGCTGGTCACTGAACGAGGAGATATTTTCAGAATTACCTGAATTCCTACTAGCGGTATCTGAAAATTGCACAGCTACAGGATCAATAGATTTTGTATTTGGACAAGATGCTATTGCTCCCATTGCAGGTGGAGAAGCAAACACAGATGGAGAGCTTATGAACAATTTAAGCCATTTAAGTTCGGATTGTAACGAGTATATGTCTCCATATATAATGCAAAGATCGATAAATCCAGGAGTCTCAAGGCGAGTAATCACACAACCAGAGCTTGACATATTGTGCGAATTAGGATATAAGGTAAATGATTGCAATGGTTGTTATGTGGATGCAAATTTTGTTGCTTTACAACAGTCAATTGATTGGAATTCATGTTGTGCGCAACAATATAGACTCTGTAATGACGATGAGTCGATTTTTATATGGTTTGATGATTTATTGTGTAATGATTTTACAAATGGTGATGACCTTGTAATTACTGATTATTATCGAAATTTTGGAGACGATGAAAGCGACATTATTATTGAGATGGAAAGTAATGGATTTAAAATAATTCCACAACACAATGATGTTTTCAGAGTATATTACACGATATCAGGTTGTGACTGTAAGATGAGCAATCATTATTTCGAAGTGGTTATGGGGCCTTGTCTAAATTGTGCTGAGGTAGATCCGTGTGATAATCTCTATTGCCATGAAGGGTTTCAAAAATTTAACAATCTTGGCAATAGATCAGCTGAAGTTGTTGCTTACAGTCTTAGTGATTGTTATTGGACGTACCCTAGCAGAAATGGAAATCCGGTTCAAAATTTTTGTGTCCCTTGCTCTGAAGGGAACAATATTTTTTTGCGATTAGGTTGGGACCCTGTCTGGAATAATAACCTTGGAACTGGAGTAGCCATTCCTCTACAAGAACCAGTGGAGCCTGGGTGCGAAATGAAAATTCAATTTCGAGCGTCATCACATGGACCAGTGGAAATGGAAGTTTTAGCTTCTGAGAATCACCCATGTTGCCTTATAGCCGGACTAAACGAGAAAGGCTGTGTATCTACTGAATGCGGGTTAACAATATATGATCCAATTTGCATTGACAATGTAGAATTGAATGAATTAGCATTTGGGTCGACTTCAAAGTGGAAATGCCCTACAAATCACACTTTTTCAACTCATACAATGACATATGAGAACAATGAGCTATTTCCAATTAATTACGTAATAATTACCAACATTGGGGGAACGGCCAATATAGACGATATAATTATTACTAAAAATTGCCTAGATCCTGGTTTTTCAATGTTGATAGACGATTGTACTCTAGAGTTAGAACCAAATCAAACAGATCAGGAATTCTCGCATCATTGGGATTTTGGAGATGGATTATCAAGCGACCTGGACAATCCTACATATTCTTATGTACTAAGTGGCACTTATACAATTACACATACAATAACTGACGAATGCGGTAATGAGAAATCTGAGCAGCAGGAAGTTACGGCAAGCAATTGCATCGAACATATTTGTTCTTGCAACGATGGTCTCAATGTTGGAACTGATGGAGTCATGACCAGATTGTCAGCAATCAATTTCCCCTACGCTGATCCGGGAAAATGCATTTCATTCGCCGGTACAATAATAATTGATCAACCAACGAGTTTTTATTTCAACGAAATTCGCATGGACCCCAATTCAAAAATAATCGTCGAATCCGGTAATTTTGCACAGTCTATACTATCCAGTTATAGTGGGTGTACAGAAATGTGGCAAGGTATAGAAGTAGAAGGTAATGCTCGTTTTGGATTACTATATAGTTCTATATCTGATGCGTTGGTCGCTGTCAATACTTCTGATGATGCCACGCTAAGTTGTCAAAACAGCCACCTCACTCAAAACTTAATTGGCATAGAGTCTCAGGGAACAATAAATCTTGGACATGCAGGAATTGCCAATACGACTTTCTCAGTTAAAGCACAAATGTTGCCTCCATATCAATCTGGCAACTTGCCAACTGGAATTAAATTGAGAGGAGTGACAGATTTCAAAATTGATAATTGCACGTTTGAAGATCTTCGATTAGGGATAGATTCTGAAGAATCAATTCTCAGAGCTTCTAATTCACTGTTCAAAAACATCTATAGATCAAATGCGCCTGGGCTTCAAGGTGTGGCGATTCAGATTAACAATTCACCCTATTCTATAGTCCAGAATAATAATTTAGTTGACAATAAATACAACATCTTCGTCAGAAACTCGGACTGTCATATACTGGACAATGAAATTGATGATATTGAATTGAATTTTAGTCGGTCTGGAATATTTCTATCAGATATGTTTGGTCGTGCGGCAAACATATCAGGAAACAATATCCACATTGGATTTATTGGTTTGGATTTTCTAAACTCAATTGGAACTGGTCATATCATAATTGATGACAACGTCATACATGGTGCATTTACACCGGCCTGGATTTGGAACAATAGTGCGAGTGATCCATTGAATGGAATTCAGATCAGTAACAATGAATTTATAACCGGTGTTTTTAGTGGAAGTGGTGGTGGAAATAATTCGGTCTATGTATTTAATTCCCAAGGAATATCACTTCATGATAATTCTTTTAACCTTAGTCCAGGGCTCGAAAATGAAGGAACACTTTTGCAGCTGAATTTATCTGACAACAATCAAATACGAAATAATGTATTCGCCAATGAAAATACTTCTAGTGGCGGGATGATTATCTTGGAATCAGGTGCAAACCTCTACTGTTGTAATGAATTCTATAATCTGAGTAATGATGGTGTACGGGTCTCAAAATCTTGTGGAGATACAGATTTTAAGATTACTTCATTTGGCAACCATGAAACTGCCCTTGAATATGCGGAAGACGCCTACACCGGACCCCAGATCAACAATGGAAATGATTGGTCAAACTCTCATGGACTGGATGCATGGCACAGGAGTAGCGATCCTGATTTCATTGATCTTTCAGATTATTTAATCTTAAGCCTTCCCAATAACATTATCCCAAGTACAGGTTGGTTTGAATTGACCCAAGGTAATAACTTATCGTGTAACATCCCATCAGATTGTGGGGAGGATATATGGGGTATAGGGGGACCCTCGGAAAGCGACGTTCAAATTGCGAATAATTTACTGGATGCGCTGCAGGATGTGGATGCTGTGAACTGGAGTGAGAAAACTAGGCTGATCAGTAAGATCAATGCCAATCCCGGATTGTTCACCGATCCGATTTATCAGGATTTTCTAAATGAACTTGGAGCTAGCGAAATTGGCTCGTTGGCAGACATTACTCAGGCAGTTTATGAAATTCACCAGAACATATCCTATACCGATGATAACAGCGTTCTGCATTCTGAAATAATACAGGTTTTGCACCAGGTAGATAGTCTGGAAGCAGCCATTGAAGCAGCCAATTCTGTTGATAGCGTAGTATTGGAGGTGCAGCGAATGACCTTGTATATACAGCTCTATGACCTGCAGACAACGGCTGTCGCTTTGAGTGATGTTGCAAATCAATATGTAACCAATGCCCGGATCGATTTGAAGTCCGATCTGTCAGAAGTTGTTGCTACAACAGATTTTGGTCAGACCTACAAAGCTATTTTCAGCTTGTATTTGGATTATCTTATAGCCGGTGGAAATCTTACTCCAAATCAGATCGAGCAACTCTATGAAGAGGCAAGCCGGTGTTACCGGGACCATGGAAAAGGGGTAATCCTGGCAAGAAACCTGTATGACGCAATTTCTGAGACCCTCACAGACTGGAGTGGATTTGATGCCGAGTGTGGTAATTTTGAAAGAATAGCTAAGGGGGATACTGAAGAAGGAGATAAAAATCGAATTCTGGTCTATCCAAATCCCTTCAAGGATCAGCTCGTCATTCGAGCAACAAATATTTTGAGCGAATCAGGGCAATTATCTATCTTTAATGTAGATGGGCACACCAATCAAAGTATGGAATGGTCCGGGCAGGAGATTATTTTGAACACTTCAGACTGGGAGTCCGGAGTTTACCTGATCGAATGGAAAACCGAATATGGAAAATTGTTTGAAAAAATAGTGAAATAGTAAAGTCCTTGATTAAAAGAATTTTTAGAATATCAATTTTACTATCATGTCTTGTGCCTCACATAGTTTGTGTGGCACAACGACATGATAATCATTGGGTGCTGGGGTATGATCGATTGAACAATCCAACGGATACAGTAACCGGAACAATTTTTGTGAATTTCGACAACAGCCAAATGAAAATCAATTATTTGGATTATGACTCCATTTCATTCGATATGTGGCGTAATTGTGTTTCCATGTCTGATGTGAACGGGAATTTAATTTTTTATACGAACGGTATCTCAGTGCTAAACGGAAATCACAAGGTGATGGCTGGCAGTGACGATTATAATTATCATCCCTTTCATGATCAATATAACGAATCTGGACTACCCACTACACAAGGGTCGATAGCTCTTCCGGCCCCGGAAGCGGAAAATAAATACTATTTGATTCATGGTAAAATCAATCTGGAGATCAACTCACCAGATATATATATATATATTACCGATTTATACTATTCCATAATCGATATGAATAAAGAAAATGGATTAGGTGAGCTAACCCAGGCTTCCATTCCAATTGCAAATGATACACTTGAGAACTTTGGAATAACAGCGGTAAGACATGCTAATGGACGAGATTGGTGGGTCGTTGCTGTTGCTGATGAACAGGTGAATAAATTCTACGTCATTTTAATTGACCAGTATGGGCCTCATCTCCATCATATTCAGGATTTGTCATCATTGAGTGACCACGAAACGGGAGTAGGCCAAGTGTACTTTTCAAATAATGGTGAATTGTATGTAAGGAATATTATTACACTTTTAAATGATGTCTCGTACTTAGACGTTTTTAATTTTGATCGATGTACTGGAATGTTGGCAATTAAAGAGTTAATCACATACAGTGATAGCAATCGCACAGCAGGACTTGCCATTTCGCACAATGGTCGCTTCGCTTATGCGAATGATGGAAACAAATTGTATCAATTTGATCTTTCTTCAGAAAATATTGCATCCTCCATGAATCTTATTGATGAATATGATGGTTTTCGTACAGAAAATAATTTTCCTACTACTTTCAGAAATGCCTGGCTGGCTCCAGATGGAAGAATTTATATGACCTGCAACAATGGCATGAAACCAACACATGTCATACATCATCCAAACAGACAAGGAAAATCATGCGAATTTGTACAGCGGGCATTCAATTTTCCACGGGCAAATGCCAATTCTATTCCTAATCACCCCAACTACCGACTTGGGCCAATAGATGGCAGCCCATGTGATACACTTGGGATTGATAATATGCCCTTAGCCAGGTGGCGGCATGATGCCAGCTATCGGTTCGTAGAATTTACCAATCTCAGCGACTACGAGCCGACAGCATGGTATTGGAGTTTTGGAGATGGACAGTCCAGTACAGACACATCACCTTACCATACGTACCTCGATACGGGCTGGTATGAGGTATGCCTGGCTGTGAGCAATATGAATGGCGCTGATACGTTTTGTCGCATAATCCACGTCACCGATTCGTTATCAGCTATCGAGGCCGTAGATGCTGATGTTCACTTTGCTATTTATCCCAACCCTGCGACAGATTATGTACATATTATTTCTTCAGAACACCTGGGACAGGTTGATATCCAAATCTATGATTTAAAAGGAAAATTGGTAATAAAAGAAAAAACCGAAATCATGGCCAATCGTCTTTCTGAAATATCGCTTGGATCACTGTATCCGGGATTTTACATTTTGGAGATTTGGAAAGCAGGTATCAGACTGGGGAGTGAAAAGTTGATTGTCCAGTGGTAATCTCCCACTCAACCTGCTGTAAAGGGCAATGCAGGTGGGACTATATCCAACAAACTTTCTATTATCTATCTTTAATGCAGAAGGTCAGGCCAATCAACGTATGGAGTGGTCAGGTCAAAAGATCATTTTGAACACTTCGGAATGGATTTCAGGAGTTTACCTGATCGAATGGAAGACCGAAGAAGGAAAATTATTTAAAAAAGTAGTGAAATAGTCAAGGCTTTGTTAAAAAGAATTTTTAGAATATCAATTTTACTATCATGTCTTGTGCCTCACCTAGTTTGTGAGGCACAGCGATATGATAATCATTGGGTACTGGGGTATGATTCAGGAAATAATCCGACGGACACCGTAGCCGGAACAGTTTTTGTGAATTTTGACAATGGACAGATGAATATTGAATACCCCATCCACGATAGCATTTCATTCGATATGTGGCGTGATTGTGTTTCTATGTCGGATGAAGACGGGAATTAATTTTTTATTCGAATGGATTGCAATTAAATAACTCTGATCATAAAATGATGAAAGGAAGCGAAGATTATAACTATCATCCCTTTCACGAACAATATGAACATTTCGGATTGTTCACCACTCAGGGGAGCATAGCATTGCCTGCTCCTGATCAGGATAATCTATATTACTTAATTCATTCCAAGGTCAATTTTGAAATTATTTCACCGAATGTATTAATATATATAACCGATAGATACTATTCCATAATCGATATGAATAAAGAAATTGGATTAGGTGAGCTAACCCAGGCATCCATCCCGATTGTCCATGATACGCTCGAGAGCTTTGGAGTTACGGCGGTACGACATGCCAATGGACGTGATTGGTGGGTGGTAGCAATTGCTGATGAAAATGTGAATAAATTTTATATGATATTGGTCGATCAAAATGGACCTCATCTCCATCATATTCAAGACATGTCTGGTCCCAATGATCACGGTACTGGAGTAGGGCAAGCATGGTTTTCTAATAATGGTGAATTGTATGTAAGGAATATTATTGCTGTGCTTTCTGACGTGGTCTATATAGACATTTTTAATTTTGATCGTTGTACGGGGGAACTAGTAGTTAAAGAGCTAATAACGTATAGTGATAGCAACTTTACCTCGGGAATGGCAATTTCGAATAACAGCCGATTTGCATATACGACTGAGGGGAATAATCTCTTCCAATTCGATCTGCTGGCTGAGAATATTGCTGGGTCTATGGAACTCATCGATCAATATGACGGTTATCGTACACCACATAATTTTCCGACTACTTTCAGAAATTGTTGGCTTGCTCCTGATGGAAGGATCTATATGACATGTGCCAACGGGATGAAGCCAACACATGTAATTTATCACCCTAACAGACAAGGGAAAGCCTGCGAATTTGTACAACGGGCATTTAATTTTCCACGGGCAAATGCCAATTCCATCCCCAACCACTCCAACTACCGCCTGGGACCAATAGACGGCAGCCCCTGTGATACACTGGGGATTGATAATATGCCTTTGGCCAGATGGCGGCATGATGCCAGCTATCGGTTTGTAGAATTTACCAATCTCAGCGACTATGAGCCGGCAGTATGGTATTGGACCTTTGGTGACGGGCAGGCGAGTACAGACACATCTCCTTACCATACCTACCTGGATACAGGCTGGTATGAGGTATGCCTGGGTGTGAGTAATGTCAACGGTGGTGATACGCTTTGTCGCATGATCCACGTTACCGATTCATTATCAGCTATCGAGGCAGTAGATGCCGATGTTCACTTTTCCATATACCCCAATCCTGCGACAGATTATGTCCAGATCATATCATCAGAGCACCTGGGACAAGTCGATATCCAACTCTATGATTTAAAAGGAAAATTGGTACTAAAAGAGAAAATGGAAATCATGGCCAATCGTCTTTCTGAAATATCGCTTGGATCACTTTATCCGGGATTTTACATTTTACAGATTTGGAAGAATAATATCCGGCTTGGGAGTAAGAAGCTAGTAACCTGAGTTCGACGAAATTGACAGTCTAATCTGTTGATATTCAATTATGATTGAATTGCGAGATTTAAAAAGTCTATCGTAGGTTGCCCAATTAGCCATTTTAGCAGGAAAGCCACAATAAGTTAACACCTGAAGTGTTTCACCTCTTACGCATTCAGCTGATTATCAATAGTTTTGATGTTTTAATTTCACCGAACTCAGGTTAGTAGTGCAGTAATTTCAATGAATCAGAATTTCTTTCCATCACTTTACAATTGTTTATATTTAATGGAACAGGTCGCGTCATTTGTAGCATAGAGTGGTCTGGACAGGAGATCATTTTTAATAATTCGGAGTGGATCTCCGGGGTGTATCTGGTCGAATGGAAGACCCAGCACGGAAAATTGTCTAAAAAAGTAGTCAAATAATCAGGGATTTGTTTCTAAGATTACTGAAAATATCAATTTTGCTATCATGTCTTGTGGTTCACTTTCATTGTAAGGCACTGTGATGCTAGAATAGCGAGAAAAGAATTGGCAAATAGATAGCTTCCGTTCTGTCGCCATAATGCACTCACTTCCTGCTCAGTATGCTGAAACCCAGCTTATCCGATTCAAACAAGTCATTTTACCTTTCAGTCACAATCGTGTTTTTGTGTGTTAGGAAGATATGATGCAGCTTGGTTTATAAGAACTGCCATGCCCCATTGTCTCACATTTGCATTGTTCAACACATTAGATAGGGGAAATTGCATATTCCGGAGTTACTGACCCCCTGATTCCGGAGTATTGACTCCCGATTATTTGGACTATTTGTCATCTTGGAGAGGGAGCTTTTCGCTGTTTACCAATTAAACCGAAACACACTATATCAATGAAAAGCATTTCGAACTTCAATTAAAAAGGCAATTCTGTTATGGCTAGCGAACATCATATCTTCTGGTGGAATCTCGAAAATTTATTTGATATACAAGATTCTCCAAATCGTGCAAAATCCGGTCAAACTGACCACCCCATTCCGTTCTAAAGTGACCATCTTCTCCGGAGCAAACTGACCACCCGCACCGGAGCAAAGTGACCAGTCTAAAAAGAAGTCTATTTCAGTATCATTTTCTTTATGAAAAAAGAAGATGGCAAACAAGAGAATAGGCATGAAACAGATAAGACAGATATATCGACTTTACGCTCAAGGAGTGAGTAAAGTACAAATTAGCCAGAGGTTACTTATTTCGCGTAACACGGTTAAAAAATACATCGAACTATTCAAAAACAAGAGGCTCACGTATAAAGACCTAGAGCAACTTAGTGACAGTGATTTGGGTAATTATCTTTCCAGCAAAGATCCAGAAGTGCCAGAGAAATTGGCTCAACTTCGCGTTTTGTTTCCCTACTTTGAAAAGGAGTTAAAAAAGGTAGGCGTAACCAAAAATCTGTTATGGAGGGAGTACAAGGAAAAATATCCAGATGGCTATCAGAGCTCACAGTTTTGCAAGTACTACAATGACTGGAAGCGATCATCAGCAGTTGTAATGCATTTTGAGCACAAGGCTGGAGACAAATTATTTATTGATTTTACAGGAAAGAAGCTAGCTATAACGGACAGAGAAACAGGAGAAGTCCGGGAATGTGAGGTGTTTGTGGCCGTCCTTGGAAGTAGTCAATACACCTATGTAGAGGTATGCAGGAGTCAAAAGAAAGAAGATTTTATACGGTGTATTGAAAATGCTCTTCATTACATGGGCGGTGTGCCACAGGCCTTAGTGACAGACAATTTAAAGTCAGCGGTTACAAAAAGTAGTAAATATGAACCGACATTGAATGAGACATTTTTGGATTTTGCTGAACATTACCAAACCAGTGTCCTACCTACAAGAGCATATAAACCAAGGGATAAAGCATTGGTAGAAAATTGCGTCAGGATTACCTATTCAAGAATATTTGCTCCTTTACGCCACCATGTGCTCTTTAGCCTTGATCAGGCTAATATTGCTGTGCTAGAAAAACTCGATGTACACAATAGGACCAACTTCCAGGGAAGGAAGTATTCGCGTTTTGATTTGTTCAAAGAAGTGGAACAAAAAGAGCTTTTCACCTTGCCTGATCGCAAATATGAAATGAAGTATTATGCCTATGGAACCGTTTACAAGAACAGCCATATCTACTTAAATAAAGACAAGCACTATTACAGTGTTCCCTTTGAATATATTGGTAAACGAGTCAAGATCATTTACAGTGATTCCGAAGTAACCATATTCTATAAACATGAACCAATAGCGGCTCACACACGTAATTATCAAGCTTTTAGATATTCCACCATAAAGGACCACATGCCGAGTACTCATCAATTCGTTGCTGATTGGAACCCGGATAAATTTATTAATTGGGCTAAAGGAATAGGCCCGGAGTGTAGAACATATATTATCAAAATATTAGAAAAACAACAGCACCCTGAGCAGAACTATAAGTCTTGCCTGGGAATTCTGTCTTTTGCGAAAAAAGTCGGAAAACAACGACTAAACAATGCTTGTAAGAGGGGCCTGGAATATGAAGTGTTTAACTATAAAATCATTCAAAGCATATTAGAAAAGGGCCTGGACAAGCTTGATGAAGACCCCCATCAGGATAGAACCATTCCACTGCATGATAATATAAGAGGAAAAAATTACTATCATTAAAATACAAACCATGAATACTACAAATGAGGAAAGAATGGGTCAATTGCGTTTATTTGGAATGCTTAGAGCTTTCGAATCAACCAAAGAATCATCCAGCATCAGATATACTCCTGATGAATTATTAGCTTATCTACTTCAAGCCGAGTGGGATGACAAACATAATCGAAAGATCAACCGTCTGATTAAAATAGCCCGATTCAGGTATATGGCTTCTACTGAAGAAATCATCTTTTCCACAGAGAGAAACCTGGATAAAAATCAGATTACTCGTTTTATTACATGTGATTTTATTAAAAGTAAAGAGAGTATCTTATTGACGGGAAGCACCGGTGTCGGTAAATCTTATATCGCTTCTTCCCTGGGACATCAAGCCTGTAATTTGGGGTATAAAGTCTTATACTTCAATATAAATAAGCTATTCGCTAAACTCAAAATGCTCAAGGCTGATGGATCTTTTCTTAAAGAAATGACTCGAATAGAAAGACAGGATTTGCTAATATTGGATGACTTTGGATTAAAGCCATTGGATCAAATTAATCGCCACGCCTTGATGGAAATAATTGAAGACAGACACGGAAAACGATCCACAATAATTGCTTCACAACTCCCCGTAAAACAGTGGCATGAAATAATAGGAGAAAACACTATTGCAGATGCAATTTTAGATAGAATCGTTCACACTTCTCATCGAATAGATCTCAAAGGAGATTCGATGAGGAAAAAGAAGACAAAATTATTAGTTAAAAACACTTAAATTGACAGAAAGATCAGACAACTTTTTTGACTTGACTTTGGGTGGTCACTTTCCACCGGAATACCCTGGTCAGTTTCGTCGGAATATGCACTTGGTGAAGGAGAAACTTACATTTTCGAAAATACTGTTGAAAATCTGGGTATAGGGGACTGGAACGGCAACTTGTATTTAAGAATCAACAATGCAACTCCAGAAGACAGTATTGGATCTTATTTGATTTCAGGAAATTTATCTGTTCCGATATCATACCCATTCAATCCCAATTCAGAACATACAGGAGACAACATACCTATTGAGTTTCGGTATAAAAACCTTGGAACTGGAAACAGTTATCTACTCGGTTCAATCCTTCACAACAATCCTAAATACTTTGACATTAATCCTCAAAGCCTTTCATGGGTCTTACCTAATGGAGGTGAGTCACTTAATGTGGGCGATCAAATTTCAACTTTTAGTTGGTCATGGTCCGGAGGGATAGAATTTGTCAATATTGATTTGGTGACTCTGTCAGGTGCCTTAGTCGACAACGTTGCTTTAAACATTCCAAATGTTGGGACACATACACAACCCTATATAATCCCACCTGACTTGCCAACAAGTGACTATAAACTCAAACTTTATAATTACCCAGAGGAGACTATAATTGCATTGACCGATCCGATTCATATTACAAATCCTAATTCTTTTGAGTTGGTCCTATCGTCTAATATCAATACGAACCCTGAACAGATAATTATCAATCAAAATAATGTAATTTTCGGAAAAGTAAAAAATATAAAATCAGGCAATTTTCACGGCAGCCTTAGACTTTCTCTTATTGATCCTAATTCTGACACTTTGGTACTTGCAACACATCACAATTTGTCTCTTGACTTGAATGATGAACATTCTATTTCTGCCATCACTAATTTTTCTACTGGTTCAACGGGCTCATATAATATATTAATGCAATTCAATCCAATGCCAGTGTTCATTAATGATGTCTGGTACGATGTGGGTCAAATAAATTTTTTGAATCCCCAGAATATCAATGTTCTAGATGAATTTGGAAATTGCGAGATATCTAATCCTCCTCTATCCGATTTAGAAGCGCATATGGCAGTGCAATATTTATGTGGATTTGGGTTAATTCAAGAGCCTACAGATGGTGATGTCAGACCTGCTGATCCAATAATAAAAGAAGATTTGGCCAAACTCATATTTTTAAGTTTATATGACTTTAATCCGGGAGCAACAACCCCGGCAGATGAATTTCCAGTACCCTTTGGAGATATGCAAGACCAACCCAACCAAGCTTATGCGCGATATGGAAAAGTGTTAAGTTATCTGGAATACGGTGATGGAGTCTCGCCATTCAACCGTCGTTTTTTTAATTATAGGCCTGGAAGTCACCTAACCCGAGGCGAAATGGCGAAAGTTTTTATTGAAGCGTTTGATTTGCCAAAAGACAATTTCACAAATCCATTTAATGATGTTCCAACAGGCCATCCATATTTCCTTCAAATTGTCAATTTAGCAGATTTAGGAATTGTAAGTGGGAGTCAATCAAATTTTCGTCCGGATGATATTGCTACTCGAGGAGAAGTTTTCATTATGCTCCACCGGTACTTAACCCAGTGCCCAAATTGTGAGGACCCGGACCCAGTGGAATATGATTATTTTGATCCTGGAAATTACACGCCCGCAAATCTTTCCAATCATCCGGGTATTGCGGATGCCAATTTCGATCAATACAGTAAGACCAGTTTTTATATTCCAGGGCGAAACCTTCCAATGATGTTTGAGCACAGTTACAATTCCTATTTGACTGAATTACCAGATGAATTATTTTGCATTTATAATTCTGCGAATGACTGGATTTCTTTTCGTCCGCTTGGAGTAGGTTGGAGTCACTCATATAATTCTTATATTCAAAAAATACCTGGTTATAGTCAAAATGGCTTCATTCGACCGGATCAATATGTGGTCTTTTGGCCAGATGGTAGTATGCATGTATACCAAGGAGATGTCACAGGCCTTAGTGTTGTAACTGAAGGTATTTATGACCAGATCGCATATACGGGGTCAAGTGACAAGTTTGTCATCACGAAAAAAAATCAAATTAAATATACCTACGAACAGAAAAATGCAGTCATCAATGGATGGCCTCACGTACTCACGAAAATCGAAGACCGAAATGGAAACACGGTCACCATCCAATATGAACCCTTTTCAGGAGGTGGTATTCGTATCAAGCGGGTAATTGGTACAACAGGGCGATTACTTACATTTAATTATCAAAGTAATTCGAATAAAATCAATTCAGTCGCAGATCCCATTGGTAGGACAGTTCATTTTACATATGGCGGGCCAACAGGTATGGATTTGATGACGTATCTAGATGCCGAAAACTTCTTAACAAATTATAATTACAGTTTTGACAAAGGAAAGGAGCATCTTCTTACCGTGATTACAATGCCAAATGGGAATTTTGTAAATAATACGTATGAAGACCGAAAATTGACTTCATCCAAAACCAATGGTGCGCAACAAGGCAATGTCACCACTCAAGATGTCGCATGGAGTCATGGTTCAACACCTCAAGCAAAAACATCGTCATTAGTGACAATAAGCGATGGGTCAAATACTTTTCAATATGATTATGAACACAACGAATTGGGTAAAGTAACTTCCGTTTCAACCCCAACTAACCAATTAGATAATACGTTGTATGAAGATCAAAGTAATCCTACTTTGCCAACTTCAGTAACAATTGACGGATTAACTACCAACTATGAATATGACAACAACGGAAATGCAACGGCCATCCATCAACCTTTGGGTGTCAATCATTCCTTTGTATACAATTCCTTAAATGATATTGAGACTTATACCAACCCAAGGGGTTATGCGACAACTTTCGCCTACATCGGACCGGGAAACCTAGAACAAATAATCACCCCTATAGGGACATCGTCATTTGAATACACAATGCATGGCCAGGTGAAAAAGGTGACAAATCCTGAGGGGCTATTTATGAATATCACTTACGATAATTATGGTAACCCAAACACCATTTCTACCGCTGAAGGCATATCTTCATCGTCAACATACGATTTAATTGGCCGTGTAAAAACTCAAACAAATCCGAATGAACAGACTACAGAATATGACTATGACGATCGTGACTTTTTGACTAAAGTGACAGATCCAATGAATTATGTGACACAATATGGCTACGATGATAATGGCAACTTGGAAGATATTATCAATGCTAAAAATCATGTCACACATATGGTATATGGACATTTTGATTGGCTAGAATCTATCACTTTTGGTGGTCAAACAAAATCATTCGAATACGAAGAGGATGGAAAACTTTCGAAAGTCATTAAACCAGATGCTACTCAATTGCAATATGTATATGATTCAAAAGGGAATTTAATAGATAACGATTATGCCACTTTTACTTATGACACAAAAAATCGGTTGAAAACAGTTTCCAAGAATGGAAAAGCGCTGACCTATTTTTATGATAATTTGCATCGCATTACAAACACTACGTACGATGGCTTTTCTGTCGAATATGATTATGATTTAAATAGTAATGTCAGGCAGATTACCTACCCCGGAAATAAACACGTCATTTATACATATGACAACAAGGATCGTCTGAAAACCGTGAAAGATTGGTTGAATCAAATTACGACTTATGTTTACCTTGATGACGATCGCCTGAGTGAGACTATCTATCCAAATAACATTATCACCTATTATAATTACGATGCTGCTGGTCGCATGTCAGATCTACATACAATATCCAACGGCGATACTTTAGTCGGATATAATTTTATCATGGATTTGGTCGGAAATCATGTTGTCGAGAATAAGATTGAACCCTTTGAGACTATGAATTATCAAGACACATCAATCATATCAACCTATAATGATCGAAATGAAATTTTGACTAATGGCTCCACATCTTTTACGCATGACGCGAATGGCAATATAAAAACTCAAGATAACAGAACATACTCCTGGGATGATCATGATATGTTAACAAGCATACAGGGCGAAATAAATACCATATATAAGTATGACGGGCTTCGGCATCGAAGAGAATCCATAATAAATGGAATAGGAAAAAAATATGTGTTGGACATTTTGGGGATGAGTCAGATACTAATGGAAACTGATTTATCAGGTAGTTCTATCAACTATTTCGTCTATGGTTTGGGATTGATCTCAAAGATAAACCCCGATAATACTACTCGATATTATCACGGTGATTTCCGAGGCAGTACTATTGCTATGACAGACGAGAATGGATTATTAACCAATGCTTACCAGTATGATGCCTTTGGTAATGTAATTCAGGAATTAGAAGAAAAAGCAAATGTCTTCAAATATGTTGGCCTATTAGGCGGAATTGAAGACACGGAAAATTTAATATATATGAGGGCCAGGTATTATAACCCAATTATCGGAAGGTTTATAAGCGAAGATCCTATATGGAACGATAATTTATATAGTTATGCTAATAACAACCCAATCATGAACATTGACCCGGAAGGGGCATCAGAAATGAATCCAGATGACTTGCTCTTCAAAAGGGTCGTCAAACCCATGGCAAACCTTGGGCCAGTGTCAGAGTTAGGCCTGATTATAACCTTGGGTGAAACTATTAATGCCTATTCTAAAGGTGATTACAAAGAGGTTAGAAATATAGTCCTTAGTGACGCATCTGGAAAGGCCACAGGCATTATTGTGTTTTTTGCAATGGGTTCATCTGGGCCAATTTTCTTAGTTTCTTTGGCTAGTTATGGGGCGGGTATTTGGACCAAGGCTATTCTGAATGGCGAGGACTGGACGGACGTAATCGGATATGGTGAAGACTATCAAAATTGGTGGTATTACGAAGCTCCAAAAAAAGGAGATCAGGTTGCCGCATTCACTTTATCAACGCTAAAATCGATTGATAATGGCGTTGCGAAGCCAGTCGCAACGCGTGTGTTAGACATTCTTCAAATGGGTGATGCGGCTTCTAAGGACATAGCAGAATTCTTGTTTGCTTCCTACTTAAGATTTAAGAATTCACCTGTAGTTGCCCCGGAAATTTCTTATGGCCAAGGTTATAACAACTTAGAGTTATTGGATGACAGACTGCTGGCTGAATAGTTCACACTGTCGAAATTATTATCTATATGTCAATAAGAAAAGACAAAATATACATGACAATAAATTTCACGATATCAATTAGTTTGAAATGACTCCATGAATAAACAATAACAAATATGCTGAAGCGTAATTTTATTTTGGTTTTAATGTTTTGCATACCCCACTTAACACAAGGTCAAAGTCTTGAATACACTTATGATCCGGCAGGCCGTTTAATAAAAGCAACTTATCCTGACTCAACAACTATCCAATATTGCTATGATGAATTGGGAAACCGCTTATGTCTTGAAATCACAACGAATCAATTACTTGTATCGGATCTCCTTATACATAATTTAACCACATCATCCTTCGATCTTTGCCAAAGTGCCGGATTTTCAGTTGCTTATAATCTTGAAAATATTGGCATCGGTGATGCAGGAGGATTTTATATAAAATACTTTCTATCAATAGACAGTCTTCTCGATCAAAATATCGATGACATTTTAGCAACCGATTTTGTAGAATCATTGGAAAGTGGAAGTCAGCAATCTATCAATAAAGCACTTTCACTTCAGCCTTCTGTTATGTCCGGATCCTATTATGTGATAGTAATGGTTGACGCTAACGATGGTATCGCTGAAATAAGTGACTTGAATAATACTGTTTATAAACTCATAACCGTAAATGGGAATATTGGATTCGATTATTATATTTCTGCAATCCCAAGTTCATGCTACCAGAATAATGGTAGCATTGACATATTTAATATAACCGGTTTGCCACCCTACAGTTTCAATTGGAGCCATGATCCCAATTTGAATTCAAATCAAGCGACCAACCTATCTCCAGCTTCATATTTAGTTACGATAACGGATGCCAACGGTTGCCAGGAGACAACGCAGACCGAAGTTTTTAATAATGGTGCTGAACCTTCTCCTTCCTTTTCGCAAACCATAGATGGAGATACCGTTATTTTTATCAATACATCACAAGCAGCAGACTCTTTTTATTGGGATTTTGGTGACGGGGAGTACTCCAACGAGATAAACCCTGACCATGTTTACACTTCTGATGTTGAGTATAACATTTGTTTAATCGCATATGCCTCTTGCGGATCAAATGAATTTTGCCGCACAATAGACATGAGTGGTACTGCATCTGCTGGATACTGCCCAGTAATCGAATATCCCTACTCTATTGAAAATTTTCAAAAATCTTATGAGTTATTGCTCAACCAAACGTCTTACTTTGATTGCGCGGTGTTACTACCGAATAACTCCATACTAATCACTGGTCAAGTAACAGAGGTTGAAAACGGCATTATCCGAAGTGACTTATTTACGTCCATATTGGATCTGGAAGGAAATGAGATTCATACAACTATATTGGATATTGAAGATTATGAGCAAGTCAGTCAGCTGAAAGTAGATACGTCGAGTGGACGAATTTATTTTTCCGGAAGAATTCGTCCATCAAATTCAAATATATATGGCGGCTGGTATGGCGAATTCAATTACTGCGGGGAAATTGTATGGAGCAAAGAACTATTTGGGGGGCTAGACGAGAGACTACATGATCTTGAATTCGATTACCACGCTGAGCGTATTATTTTTATCGGACAGTCTCAAAGTCAATCTTTAGGTTCCTCAGATGTACTTTTGGTCGAAACAGATTTCAATGGTGTCATTGACTCTATTCGCCAATTCGGTACTGCTAATTTTGAGACAGGAACGACAATAAATAGAGTTGATAATCGGGATGATGGAATAAAATGGGTAATTGGCGGTTATGTCCGTGACATTCCTGACGTTCCATTTAATACAGATAACCTTCTATTAATTTTACTTGATTCAAGCTTTATAATAAAAGGAACTTATTCTTATACAGGATATATCTCGGCACCACCACCACTCTACGGTGATTTAAAGGCAGTATCAAGTTTTATTAAGAATAATGGGAATATAGTCTTGGCGGCCTCTGCCCGAAATTTTGATGATTTATTAACTTTCCCTATTTACGAACCCTACAATAGTCTGATTACCGAATTGGATTTCAATGGAAATATTGTTCACTCTACCTTATATGTTGAGCGAGGACTAAGAAAAGTGGTTGCAGCAAATGACTCTCACATTGTTGCAGCGAATCAAACAGGCCTCATTGTTTTTGATGAATCTCTTAATATTGAACGAAATATTGACTATGATGGTCTTATTGAAGATTTTAAAATGGACCTCATCAAATCAGATTCAAATTTCTTTTTTATCGGACAACATAAAATTGTAAAAACCGACGTAGCCCTTAATGTAGAATGCAATATTGATACCGTCCCCAGTTATAGCGCAAATGTTTCGTCATTTTTTCAACGATATAATGTACAAAATCAGTTTAACCAAGAAAACATCACGGGTCTCATACCTGTCTATCAACCCGGATTTACAGCAAGGTCAAATGGTTTAGCAGAATATGCGTTTTGCCCTTTTGTGAATTGCGATCTCAACGTCGTGATTCAAAATAAAAAGCAAAGAATATGTCTTGGGGAAAATTTTGTCTTTAATTGTAAAGACTCGCTTGCATTTTCAGTGGACTGGTACGTTAATGGACATCATGCCGCAGAAGGATTGAATTGTCAGATTGATTTTGATACAGCTACCAACTTTTTTATCGAATGTGTATCATCAAATGGCATTTGTTTCAGTAATGATACTTTAACCGTAATCGTGGATCCAACTAATGACTCCATTTCAATTTCTGGTATAATAACAAATCCCGGAAATTACTTTGCTCAGGATGGGTCAATCGATATAATGGTTCAAAATGTTACGGGTTTGATTGACTTTAATTGGTCATCGGGGATGACAACTGAGGATTT
This sequence comes from Saprospiraceae bacterium, assembly GCA_965249735.1. GTDB lineage: Bacteria > Bacteroidota > Bacteroidia > Chitinophagales > Saprospiraceae > JANQSS01. The sequence goes on from CBDFMS010000026.1 coordinate 792,929, forward strand.
AGACAGTATCCCATCAGGCGTTTACGCGATATCAGTTACCTATAACAATTCTTGTGTAGCTATAAAACAATTTGAAGTCACAGATGAGCCTGATATCTCTACCGATTCCTTCCCAATATTTGGGCTGAAATTGGAGAATTATAGCGCCTTTCCAATGACGAATTCTTTTGTTCATTCGCTCGACTCCTCGACATACTATGTTATCGGGTATAATATCAATAGTTCGTATACACAGTTATTTAAAATGAATCATTTCGGTACAGTTCTAAATTATAAACGAGTTTTATTAGATGGGGATGTTCGTGAGTTTGTGGTAATTGGTGAATTTATCTACTTATTAAATGCGAATCACATATACAAAATAGATAAAGATTTCAATATTATTTGGGGCAATAATTATACTACTGATGACCCTTTAGAAAAGATGAAATTTACAGACATCGTGCAGGCGGATTCAAATGAAATCGTAATAACTGGGTTTTTAGAAGCTCAAGACGTGGATGGGAATGATGATGAGGATTTCATATTCACAGCAAAAATCGATTCAAATGGAGTCATTATATGGCATCGCGTAATTGGATATAATGGTGGCGACTCCAGAAGTTACAAGGCAAGATATCACAACGGAAATATTTACGTCGCAGGATATACTCCGATTGGAGGAGCATATGAAAACATATTTGTGCTTAAATATGACAATAATGGATTACTCGACCGATTTATAATATTTGATGGGCATAGAGATGAATTGTATGATTTGGAAATCGCTGATGATGGAACGTTATTAATATTATTTGAAGAAAATCAAACTGACAATGCCTATATCTTCAAATCCGCATCCGATGGTTATCCGATATATTGGATTGGTCAAGTCGATGGGCGTTCTCCCCATCATGACTACAGATCATTTGACATTTTGAAATATGGAAATGATATGGTTGTCAGTGGAATTTTTAAACATGACACAACAGGCGTTTGGAAGGAGTCATTCTTGCGCTTGGACATTGGTATGGGAGACCCAATCGACTTTGTTCAGTTGTTTAATTCAGGAGGTTCTAGTATCGATTCTAGAATGATATTCGATAGTCAAAATAATATCCTATCAGCCAACGGATCATATATCACGAAGTTCAACTTTTGGGATACTTCATTATGCTATTTTGAAGAGGTTGCTTCCCTCTATGATGACATTAGTGGTAGTGGATTTATAGATGTGACTTATTACACGGAATATAACAATACCTATACCATAAATATTTTAGTTGATCAGGTGAACAAAATAGCGACAAATGGCTCTTTTGATCTCACTAATCGATGCGGATGTAATGAAATTTCAGATTTTTCTTTTGACAGCTTGATTTGCACTAACTTCCCAATTACATTCTCTGCACTTGATACAGCTATGAATAATTATTATTGGATGGTTGATAATATTCTGATTCAAAGTATGAATTCAAATTTCACTCACAGCTTTGAAAATAATGGCGAGTACGAAATTGGGTTGATGGTTCGCAATAAGGCATGTTTTGATACGACATATCATACGGTTCAAGTTGGAAATCCAAATATCAGTTTTGACCTGGGGCCAGACGCTAGTATTTGTGGTCAATATCACATTCAACCAAATATCACAAACTTACCAGTACTCTGGTCAACAGGTGATTCATCTTCAAGTTTGATTGTAACTCAAACAGGTATCTACTATGCCACGCTTACTGATTTAAACGGATGTACATATACAGATAGCGTCCATGTTATTATTTTACCAAGTCTTGATGTTAACTTCGACAAATTAGACAATACGTGCGAATCAAATGGAAGTATAATTTTCGATGTAAGTAATGGAAATGAACCCTATTTCTTTTCTTGGTCGAATGGAGAAACACAGAAGAATATGTATAATCTTGAAGGTGGATTATATACTGTAACAATTACTGATTTCGGCATTTGCTCAGACACTTTGGATATTACCGTAATGGATTTGGATACTGACGTTGATTTTGTAGTTAATGATGTCGCATGTTATGAGCAAAATGGCCAGCTTGAAATTCAAATTGTAAACGGAATTCCACCTTACACCTATTTGTGGTCAACAGGTGACACGTCATTGATTATTTCGAATTTATCTCCTACTTCTTACTTTGTGAATATTATTGATTCAACTGGTTGCGAAATAATTCGTTCCGTGAATTTAGGATTGGACCATCTCTTAGTTCAATTGGATACAGTAGTTTGTCCAGGTTCGACTGTTCGAATACAAGTAGCAGATACAGTAGGTACTATGCCATCTGATTTTACTTGGTCCAATGGGGAAGACGGGTATGCAATAACGGTAGCACCAATTCATAGTACAACCTATCATGTAATATATCAGGATTCATTCGTTACTTGTCAGGATGAATTTAATCTGGTTGTTGATGCCGGGTTCAACATTGCTACTGAAATAGTCAAGCCATTTTGTTTTGGTGACTCTAATGGCCAAATATCAATAGTTGTAGATACACTGGCAGGAAATTACTCTTTAAACTGGTCAGACGGATCGACTGGAAGTCAAAACTTGGAGGTTTCAAGTGGCCTTTATCATGTAACGGTGTCTGTGGCCAATGGATGTTCAGCGATAACATCAATTTATGTAGATGAGCCCAATGAGATCAATTTGCAGGTTGTGCAGGATCATATATCCGCAGTTGACTCCTCTGATGGTGAAGCCATTGTAATTGTGATCGGAGGAACTTCCCCGTACTCATTTGAATGGTCTCATAGCACTGATACCGCAGGAATAGTGTCAGGACTCCCTATGGGGCTCTATAGTGTCACGGTTAGTGACCAAAATGGATGTACAAAATCATCCTCATTCTCGATAGGATTCGCGGGATGTATGGATAGCCTCGCGCATAATTTCATTCCAGGTGCAAATATTGACGATGGCAGTTGTGAAACTTGCACGGACAATGTTCAAAATGGAGATGAGATAGGTATTGACTGCGGGGGAAATTTTTGTGACTTATGTACCATTCTAGGATTGGATTGTCCGCATACACTTGATTTAGCACCAACTTCCATAATGAGTGGTCGCTACAAGGCAGATCAATTAATCATGTCAAATAACCTCATTTCCGGAGCAAATGAAGTTTTATACGAATCAGGAAATACTATAGAGCTTCAAGAATTATTCGAAGTAGAATTAGGTGTGGAGTTTGAGGCTAAGATAAAAGACTGCGTTCCTGAGTAATGTATCATTTCAAACGTATCCGTCCGTCCAACCCCATCTTGTCTAAATATTTGAAGTTGTAGATCTTTGTCAAAAATAAAATAATGGCAAGGCAGAAACAAGCAGGCCAAAAGGATGCCTCTGAAATCTATCCGTTAATGGAATTGTACAAACAAACAAGATGACGCAAAAGCGCTGTTGTGAGGAAATGGATGTTGTACCTCATACATTCACTTATTGGCTAACTAAATATCTTAAATCAAAAATACCAATAAGCAAACCAGTCAATTCGAACAAATTTTTGTCGTTACACGTTGAAGAGACAAAGAAAAAAGACAACTCTATCGCGCTTCATGCGCATATCATTTCCAGACGGTACGTTAATTGAACTACCAATCTAGCATTTAGCTGTGATCAGTTTTTCGTCTTCACTTGAATATTATTTGTATTCAAATCCAACCGATATGCGCAAAGAGTATTATGGCTTCGACAATCTGGTTCGTGAGCAATTTTATTGCAAGCCACAGGCGGAAGTCTTTATATTTTTACTAATCGAAACAGGGATAAGATGAAGTTGCTGGTGTGATATCGCTCAGGCTTTGTGATTTATAATAAATCACTTGAGACCGTTACATATAAATTACCGAATTTGAAAAATAATCAACTCAAATGGGAGGAATTAGTGATGATGAGTTTCACATATCGCCAAGCTGCTCAAAGCCTGCTCACAAACCAACAAAGATAGTCGACTGATTTTTCTGTTTGTACTGGACGTTTACCATGATTTGAAGTCAACTAATTTGACAAACGACAACCAACCCGACAACCGCATAAAAAAAGCCATGTGTAACTCGCTGGTTAACACATGGCTTTTAAATATCCTTGTAGCCCCGTAGGGGAATCGAACCCCTCTTACCAGGATGAAAACCTGGCGTCCTAGCCGATAGACGAACGGGCCTATTGTATACATCCGTTCTAAAACGGCACGCAAATATATCAAAATTTAAAAATGTACCGGCTTTGTTGCAAAAAATTTCTCTAATGGATATTGTATCTATTACACTATGCCATATATGCCGTATATTCGGCCTTCTTTAAACAAAAACACACGCATATGCGGATCGCAATTAATGGTTTCGGTCGAATCGGACGCTTAACATTCAGACATTTAATCCAACGAAATGATGTGGAAGTCGCTGCCATCAATGACCTTACGGATAACAATGTTTTGGCACATCTTCTAAAATATGATTCATCTCAGGGCAAATATGAAGGAACAGTATCGGCCACTGATAGTCATCTGATTGTCAATGGTAAATCAATCAAAGCATTCGCCGAACGTGACCCATCGAAACTTCCATGGAAGGAATTAGGGATTGATCTTGTTCTGGAGTGTACCGGCGTATTTCGTTCGAAAGAAAAAGCCTCTCTTCATCTAAAAGCAGGTGCCCGTGATGTGCTGTTGTCTGCACCGGGCCAGGGAGAAGGTATACAGACAATTGTTATGGGCGTGAATGATCACGAGATTGACCGTCGTGCTAATGTCTTTTCAAATGCGTCTTGTACCACAAATTGTTTGGCACCTGTATTGAAAATCATCCATGAAAACTGGGATATTCAAGCAGGATACATGACAACTGTTCATGCGTATACGTCGGATCAGCAATTACAAGACTCACCACACAAGGATCTGCGTCGAGCACGTGCCGGAGCATTCAATATCGTTCCAACAACAACCGGAGCTGCCAAAGCTGCTGCCCTGGTTTACCCGCCTGTCGAAGGCAAACTATCAGCCATTGCAATCCGGGTTCCTGTCATTACAGGAAGTTTAATTGAACTGGATGTACAGGTCAACAGGGTGCCAAAATCGAACGAGGAAGTCAATGCAAAATTCAAAGAGGCAGCAGAAGGCCCGTTGAAGAATATATTATCATATACAAGCGATCCTATCGTCTCAAGTGATATTGTACGGGACCCACACTCATCCATATTTGATTCATTGATGACAGATGTCAACCAGAATCTAATCAAGGTGGTAAGTTGGTATGATAATGAAGCAGGATACGCTGCACGGCTTTCAGATATGGCCTGTAAACTGTTAAAACTCGACTAAACTCAACGAGTATAAGTTTGTTTGGATATAAATTACTTGCTCGTGTAATTATACCAGTCTTATTTTGGAATAATTGATATATTCAAAAGTCAAAAATTCTAAACTTATGAAGCAGTTCGACCTTTCCGGCAAAAAAGTAATGGTACGCGTAGATTTCAATGTACCATTGACTAATGAACATCTCATTACTGATGATACACGCATTCGGGCTGCTCTACCAACGCTCAAGCATATACTCGATGCGGGTGGTAAAATCATCTTGCTATCGCATCTTGGTCGCCCGCAAAAAGATAAATTGCCGAATGGCCAACTCAACCGATACAAATATTCACTCGTCCATGTGGTTGATCGATTACATGAACTGATTGGTTGTCCTGTTCATTTTATAGATGAGACACGCGGCCAATCCGTGCGATATGCTGTTGATAGCTTAGAAAATGGAGAAATCTTAATCTTAGAAAACACGCGGTTTTATTCACAGGAAAAAAATGGAGATAAGATTTTTGCACGAGAACTGGCCGGATTAGCCGACATCTATATAAATGACGCTTTTGGAACCGCTCATCGCGCACATGCATCTACTGCCACTGTTGCTCAATTTTTTGAATCTAATAACCGAGGCTTCGGTTTCCTGATGCAAAAAGAATTGGATCATGCTGATAAATTATTAAATAATCCGGCAAAACCATTTGTCGCAATTCTTGGAGGTGCCAAAGTGAGTGATAAAATCCAACTTATAGAAGAATTACTGAGCAAAGTGGATACCATCATTATCGGTGGCGGAATGGCTTACACATTTATTCGTGCGCAAGATGGACAAGTTGGAAAATCACTTGTCGAAGAGGATAAAATAGAACTTGCACGAACACTTCTTAAAAAGGCACATGCGCAAAATGTAAACCTTGTCTTACCACGTGATTCAACTTGCGCCACAACGTTTGATAAAGATGCCAAGGCCGTAATATTTCAATCCAATCAAATACCGGATGACTACATGGGCCTCGATATTGGTCCTGAAGCTATTGATTTGGCAAGAGAGATCCTCTCAAAAGCTCAGACCATTTTTTGGAATGGACCTATGGGTGTTTTTGAATTTCCGGAATTTGCACATGGGACGTTTGCAGTTGCGCATGCTGTAGCGGACGCCACTGCAAATAGCGCATTCTCATTAATCGGTGGAGGTGATTCAGTAGCAGCTATTAATCAATCAGGTCTGGCAGATGAAGTCAGTTTTATTTCTACCGGTGGAGGCGCTATGCTTACTTTACTTGAAGGTGGCGACATGCCCGGCATTCTGGGAATAACGGATTGACCCTTTAGCTTAAAATAATTCAACAATCTACTTCTGTCTGAATATCTATTGGACAGTTATTTAATGTACTCAAGCTATCTTTTGCAAGCCTGAAATATTCACTGTATTATCTTTCCCTTTTAATGATACCGTCCCCAATTCTTTTATGCTATACACTTTTTCCATTTCTTCTGAATCAAAGGCATTCAGTAATTCCTGACTGATGACAAGGGATTGATTGAATTCATTGCATTTATCTTGAATACGAGAAGCGGTGTTAATGGTATCACCATGATATGCAATTTCCCGTTTAATTTCTCCTACTTCCGCCAATACGACTTTTCCTTTGTGGATTCCTGCTTTGAAAAACGGTACGGTTCCATATTTCGATTCATAGTATTCTGATTTGTCATTTATCCTCCGCATAAAAGCAAAATATGCTTCAATACAGTTGAAACTATTGAGCCCTTGATTGGGCGGCCAAACAAGAACGACTTCATCACCTACATATTGAAATACCTCAGCTCCATGTCGCCGGACTACGGAAATGTCATGAAAACAATCCTGTATCATTTCGCTGTAAAGAATATTTCCTAGTCTTTCAGCCAGCGATGTTGATCCTTGTAAATCCAAAAACATAAAAATCTTTTCCATCTCCTTTGGTTTACTAAAGCGGCCGATCATCATTTTCCAAAGATTTCCCGGTCCCAATTTTTGATCAATGGCCTTTATCATATCAAGCGTATAAGCACCAAATACGGAATACAACCAGAATGAGCCAAGTCTAAATCGTTGAAAAAAGTCTCGAAAATCACTTGATGGTGGCATATCAAAAGTCAGTTTCACTACCGTATAGATTAATACGGCGACAAATGCAATAAACAGCATTTGACGAATAAATAAGATAATTAATTTTTTTCGAAAAGAAATTTTATGTGTCTGATCGCGACGATCCATCCACCAATCCATAATTGTATTTAGTAGTGCCATGATGAGGCCAACCAAGACTGTAAATATCACACGTGTCGGTAAGACATTATGTATTTGATGATGCTCAGCCGACAAAGCTGTGTCCACAATGGTCATCCAGATAAGTAGGACAAAAATCCACCAGACACTGTTAATAGCCATCTGTTTTCCAAAATTATACATAAGCCGTTTTATTTATTTCTTGAGTCATTTCGTCCATTATTTCATGTCTATGAGGAAATCGATACTGCATCACCCATCGGGGATGAGGCAGTGGAATTACCTCGTTATACCAGCCATGAATATTATTTAATTTTAAGAAGCTCTTATAGTTCTTTCCCTTTCCGAGCATAAAAACGCGATTTGTGATTTTCGAATTAGCCATAATGAAATTTTGCTGATCAACAATAAGTCGCTCGGCCCTTTTCATAAGGATGGTTGCGTCATAGTAATTAATATTTTTGCCTTTGGATACAAAACCCAAGGGGCAAACAGAAAGGATAATAAACTGTTTATAGAAATCAACGACATTGGACGATCGACCAATCCACTGATAAATAAACCTGGAAGATAATTCCTCTTTTTTAGGAAAAGGATTTTCGATATGGCAACATCTTTCCAATTTTTCCGGATCCGTAAATGAAATGCCGGTGACGCCAGCTCCCAGGCGACCGGGATTAATCCCTAAAATGACAGTTCGCACTTCATCGTCACTATAATATTTAGAATAAAACCGATCGCAGACGTTTTGGACTTCAACTTCATGATACGGATCCAGTAGGTCAATACCGACCGGAGGTCGAATCAAATTACTCGAGTCCATCACATATGGCAACCAACGATCTATCCAGAAAGACATGGCTAAACTTCATTGTTAGAAGATGAAAATACAATAAATGAGGCAGTTCGGACAGACTTAGGGAAAAATGAAAAAGCGCTGATAATGATGGCGGTATTAACGCAATTTAATATATGCAGCCCTGTTTGCAGGATCAATAGATGACATGATGGCGAATGCACTTCGTTGCATTGACCGATTTGCTTTGGCCATGACCTCAACAATTTCCTCTGATTTGGCTATTGCAAAAAGTTGAATGATCATATTATTCGGATAAGCATCGCGGGTATTTTTGACAATTTCCAGTGCCTCGGTAATCGATTGTTGACCGGCTGACACATTTTTGTGCATCAAATCCAGACCTTGCAAGTGATAGCGATACATCGCAAGCCGATAATCTGAAACTTTTGGATTCAGCAAATTCTCTACTAACCAAAATCGATTCCGGTCGCTATCAACAGCCTGCCAACCTCTGACGTCCTGCGCAACATTGCTGGGAATGGCAGTCACGACATTTTGGGCTAATTGAAAGTATTGCTCACCACCTTTTGGACTGAATGAATCGTAATCTAGACCAATAATGACAAGCGCCCAAAAGGATAAAGTGCTGGACAAATTATTGACAAATCCATCCGAAGCAAATTGAATAGCGGTACCACTCGCATAATCAAATTTAATATCACCATCAGAATAGGTGAGCAACACGGTTTCATATTCGCTGCCATAGACAGGTCTAGTGGCTTGAATTACCAAATCCGCAGTAAATGTATTATCCCCTATTTCATCCCGAATATTAAGTTGAAAATTACATTTAATTTTTTCATGTTGCTCATAGAATTCATTTGAGAATGCCTGATTATTGAAAAAATCCTGAATGTCGCGCTCTAGACCTTGAAATAATTTGGGATCTGTTTTTTGCAGTTGGGGCGTATTCACATTTATAGTAGCCGCTAGTTCCTGGCCTTGCAAAATATTCATTATTCCAATGAAAAAAGTAATTAGAGCTATTCGAATCATTATTTGTTTTTAGTGAGTCCAACAATTTCATCAACAATATCACGGGCCACTTCGGATTTCAATTTCAAGCCAAATTCTTTTTGAGACATATCCTCATGGATAATGGTTACTTTGTTTGTATCGTGTGCAAAACCAGCACCTTTATCCTGAAGCGAATTAAGCACAATAAAATCAAAGTTCTTTTTTTTCAATTTTCCTTCTGCAAATTGAATTTCATTATTTGTTTCTAATGCAAATCCAATTAATATTTGATCGCTACGTTTTTTTCTGCCCAGCGCAGCTGCAATGTCCTGTGTTTCGACCAGCGTCACCTGTAGTTTATCCTCATCGCATTTTTTAATCTTATGATCAGCCTGATGCACCGGCTTATAGTCTGCAACGGCAGCTGCCATAACCGCAATATCCGCCTGATTGAATAACTGATCACATGCTGCCATCATATCTGCAGCCGAAGAAACGCGATGTACAGTCACATGGGCACTGGTGCATTCCAAGTGTGTCGGTCCCAATACCAAGTCTACTTTTGCACCACGAGCGACACATTCTTCGGCCAGGGCAATGCCCATTTTACCACTACTTCGATTGCCTATATAACGGACAGGGTCAATGGGTTCTTGTGTTGGGCCGGCCGTAATCATGACAGTCTTACCCGACAATGCGCGGTCCGGTCCGGACTTGCCTTCAAGAACATCTGAAACATAGGAGAATATGGCCTCCGGTTCTGCCATTCGACCTTCACCTACGAGGCCTGACGCTAATTCTCCATAGTCAACTGGAATAATTTGCACCCCGTATTCTTTTAGTATCGTAAGATTTTTTTGAGTAGCAGGATGATGATACATGTCAACATCCATGGCAGGAGATATAATAACTGGACAGCGAGCCGACAAGTAGGTCGCTAATAGAATGTTGTCGGCAATTCCATGGGCCATTTTTGCTATGGTATTGGCTGTACAGGGAGCTATCACCATGGCATCTGCCCACAAACCACTTTCGACATGATTGTTCCAAACTTCTCCATCGCTGATATCACTATCGACGGGCTTGTCGGAAAGTACAGAAAAAGAGAGTGGAGCCACGAAATCCTTTGCCGAAGATGTCATGAGCACTTTAACCTCCATACCGGTCTTTCGAAAAAGGCGGAGTAAAAAGACGGCTTTATACGCAGCTATGCTACCGGTGACCGCTAATATTAAGCGTTTCGTTTCCACGCTGGTAAAATCTAGTCTTCAATTTCGGAATCCGGGTCGATCTCGTCGCGGGTCCGATAATCTAATTCTCCTCGTAAAAATTCTTCCGTTGCAATAACTGCCGGATTAGGCAAGCGCTCATAGAATTTGGATATTTCGATTTGCTCTTTGTTTTCCATCACTTCTTCAATCGCATCTGTGACTGAGGCAAATTCTTCCAACTTACCATACAACTCTGATTTTATTTCATCGTTCAGGTGTCTGGCACGCGCTGAAATAACATTTAGTGTATGGTAGATATTTGTCGTTTCACCTGTCAATTCCTCCATATTGCGAGCCTGCACATTCGGATTAATATTTTGCACTTTTGATTTTATATCAGACATTTTCTAAATTTTTTAATTCCTGATTGGATTTATTAATTAATAGATCAAGTTCCTTTTTATATGTACTACGCGGATATCGCTTTATAAATTCCGCATAACTTGACAACACATTTTGAAATCTTTCTTTCTTCCTTTCATAGTAACTATCAGCAGCAAGATAGTAACTGGCTTTTACGATCAAATAGCGAATCTTCTCTGCATCCGGTGTCTCCGGATAATCTTTTAAGAGGTTTTCAAACGAGTGCAAAGCGGCTTTATAATTAGACATCTTGTAATATAACTCGGCACTGTCAAAAGCCTTCTTTTCCAATTTGGCCCGCATCTCATCCATCAGTTTATTACAATTCGGCACACGCGAACTCTGAGGATGATAGTTCACAAATTTTTGAAAAGCGGCTATTGACTTTTCGGTGTATTGTTGCTCCAGTCGAAAGGATGGACTCAATTGTCTATATGAATTTGCGATCATGAAGCCCGAATCCTCACGTTTGTCAGAGTTAGCATACGTCTTCGAAAATTGTTCAAAATAGTAGGCAGCCGTGACATATCGTCTCAATTCAAATTGAGTTTCTGCGTAGCGATAGTACAGGAGCTCTCCCTCCTGGCGGCCACGATAGTGGGTCAGTACCAATTCATATAAGGTATTGGCCTTTAGATAATCTCCGTTGTCGAAATATGCATTGGCCTTTGAATAAATTTCTTCCGGATTCGTGCTCTCTCTGACTTTCTCAAATTCACTCTTGCACGACACCAGTCCTACCAGGCAGAACAACATTATAACTAATTGATTTCTAAGACTTATCATGCACGCGCAAATGTACTACAATTCATACAGGATAACAAACGTGTGATCATCCGGTTTCGTGTGTAAAATCAGGTTTTACGTAGTGTTTTAGGCTATAGATCGCCATGCTTTCCAAAAGGTGATGCCTTTGTTTTACGAGATTGAGTCTAATATGCCATCTGCAATGACTCTGTCATTGGACAGAATCGGAATTTTGTTTTGCCCGCCCTGTTTGCCTTGTGATCGCATAAACGCCGAAAATGTACCAGGGGGAACGGCAATTAATTCAGCTTCCCTCAACATTCGACTTCTTCGAAGATCATCATAGTAGCTGTTTTGTCTTCTTACCGATTCATCCAAAATACCGGCTATCACCGTCAGATCAGGATTGTTACTTGCAAACTCAATAATCCATTGGTGACGTGATGCCCCTGCAACTTCGTTATTGATCACGGGAGCGACTGTAAATGCAGATACCTGAACCTCTTGAAGCGCGGTGGCTTCTTTTATGGCCTCTTCGATCTCTTTAGATATCACATGTTCTCCAAATGAAGAAATGAAATGCTTAATCCGGCCTGTTACGCGAATTCTATAGGGATTAAGACCGACGAACTCTACTGTATCTCCGATATTATAAGCCCACAGTCCAGCATTTGAACTTAGAATCAATGCATAGTTGACATCCAAGTCCACTTGTGCGAGTGAAAGTCGACTCGGATTATCATTGTGAATCTCACTTGTCGGAATAAATTCAAAAAAGATACCAGAATTGGTATTCAGAAGTAAGCCGTCTTCTTCGCTTTGATCCTGAAATGCAAAAAATCCTTCCGATGCAGGATACGTTTCAACACTGTCGTACGGTCTTCCGATGAGGTCATCAAACGCAGAACGATAGGGTTCGAAGTTAACTCCGCCGTGGGCTACAAACTCAAGATCCGGAAATATTTCTGCAATGGTCTCTTTGCCGCTTCTTGCAATCAATCGCTCAAAGTAATCTTTGACCCATGGTGGGATTCCACTGATTAAGGTCATTTTTTGAGTCAGTGTTTCCGTGATGATTGCTTCTATTTTTTCATCCCAGTCTTCAAGGCAGTTCGTTTCGTAAGAAGGCAGTTGATTTCCACGCAACCAAGACGGAACAGCGTGATTCACAATACCGGATAGCCTCCCTGTGGGAATACCATTTGTCTGCTCCAATTTCGGTGATCCGGACAAAAAAATCATTTTTCCGTCAACAAATGAAAATCTATTTAGACGATTGGCCTGACAAAAGAGTGCATTCCGCGCCGTATTAAAATGATTCGGCATGCTATCCCGTGTTATGGGAATATATTTTGACCCAGAAGTTGTACCAGAGGTTTTGGCCCAATACTTAGGACGACCCGGCCAAAGCACATTTGCTTCTCCTGCCACAACACGATCTATGTAGGATCTGGATGATTCGTAATCACGCACTGATACCTGGTTAATAAAATCACTGTGGCTAGTCACTTGATCGAATCCATGATCCATTCCAAAAATCGTCTCGCCACCTTTTTTCATCAATTGTTTGAATATGGCGTCTTGATCAGATACAGCCCGGAGGCTGTCCTTTTGAACGCGAGCGGCGATCCTTCGAGCAAGCGGTTTTATGACGGTAGATTTGAATTTCATATCAACCCTTTTTCAGGATTAAATCAACATACAGAATACCTGTTGATTTTTTTATTCGAATCGATTTAATCGTTCCAGGTCTCTTTTTTGATCTTTTTCACGTATAGAAGCTCTTTTATCGTAGGCTTTCTTCCCTTTTGCCAGTGAGATTTTCACTTTTGCCAAACCCCTATCATTTACATAGATAGACAAGGGAACAATCGTAAATCCCTTTTCGTCCAGCTTTCTTTTTAGTTTTTTTAATTCCTGTTTTTTCAACAATAATTTTCGATCCCGACGTTCCTCATGGTTTTGTTGATTGCCGTATTTATATTCTGCGATATAACAACTTTTAATAAACAATTCTGATCCTTTGAATAGACAATAGGCATCATTGAGATTAGCGTTTCCGCCTTTAATTGATTTGATCTCAGTTCCTACCAAAGCAATACCAGCTTCGAATTCCTCAACTATGAAGAATTCAAAATAGGCTTTTCTATTTTTTATTTCGATCAAATGTTTTTCATTCGCCATGGCTATCCATTTTGGAAAAGGTCAATTTCTGTATCATCACCAATATTTAGTCGTTGTCTAAAACCTCTTACGGTAGAATCATTCCCGATAACAGAATCATGTAACACCACATTCTCGATTGCAGTTTCATTTCCAATAATAGAATTTTGAATAACTGAAGAAATGACAGAAGTTCCTTCTCCAATTGTGGCATATGGGCCAATGATACTATTTTCAATATTGCATCCTTCACCTAAGTAGACAGGTGGGATCATGACTGAATTTTTGAATGCCTGTGGCGTATTTTGTTTTTCATCTCTATTTTTAAGGAGTATTGCATTTGTCTTCAGCAAAATAGCGCTTCGTCCACAATCAAACCACTGTCCGACCTTACACGTATTGAAATTGACACCTTGTTCGATCATTTCCTGGAGCGCATCTGTCAACTGAAACTCCCCATGAGTTATTTTATTATCACCAATTATTTTTTCTAAGGCCTCTACCAATTGATTTGATTCCAATATCTTATAAATACCAATTAGGGCATTATTTGATTTTGGAATTCGTGGTTTTTCGATGGCTTTATTGATTCGTCCGGTTTGATCTTCCTCGACAATTCCAAACTCGCGTGGATCCTCCACCGAAGAAGTGACAAGTTGTGAAGTCGGAGATTCCATCATCGTCCTTAAATCCTGTTGAAAAATAAGATCCCCCAAAACGATAAGAACACCAAGTTCTCCTCTAATCTCTTCCCGCGCCATCCAGATAGCATGACCAAGTCCTTTACGTTCATCTTGCTGAACGTATGTCCGGCATAGATTCGGATATCGCTTATCGATATATTGACGAATACTATTTCCTAAATAGCCTACGATAAAAACAAAATCATCAAACCCCTGACTTACGAGCTCATCCACAATGTGACCTACAATCGGTTTACCTGCCACCGGAATCATCGGTTTAGGCTGTGTGTAAGTAAACGGTCTCAGGCGCTTACCAGTGCCTGCTAAGGGAATAATCACCTTCATGGCGCGAAGATAAAACTTATGAGAGAGCAACTCTAAGAATGTTCCTGAAGTACCATTCTGCAGGCATAAACACAAGAATGATCAGAGGAATGAGCTTACTGTATGGCCTATCGCCGAGAGTATACTAAAGCCAGGATTGAAGTACTAAACAGGCCTTTTGATTTTATGGCCCTTACGCCACCAAAATCAGTCTATCCTTCCAGAGCCGCAGCTCCACCCACGATTTCAGAAAGTTCTCTGGTGATGGCTTCTTGCCGTGCCTTGTTGTAGGATATCTTGAGATCTTTGACAAGTTCCTCCGCATTTTCTGTAGCCTTACCCATTGCTGTCATTCGCGCTCCATGTTCAGAGGCATGTGTGTCGAGTAGATAGCGTTGGAATTGAATTTGGAGAATAGAAGGAATTAATTCTTTTAGCAGCGTTTCCTCATCCGGTTCAAAAATATAATCCGCTTTCAACCCCGATTTAACTTTCCCAATATCGGATTTTTCAACCGGTAAAAACTGTTCTGCTTCCGGTGATTGTTGAGCAGCATTTTTAAATTTACCATAAACGACATGAACACGATCGTATTGCTTCTCAGTAAATCGACGCAAGATTAAACCTGATACAGTAGATATATTATCAAATGACAAGTCACTAAATAAATCCAAATGATCCGTGACGATTTTTACATCTGAATATCTTCTTTTAAGATAATCATAGCCTTTCTTACCAATCATAGCAAGTGTAAGCCCTTTAGATCCTCTCAGGTGGCTATATTTTTCTTCGATCAGAGCTGCTGCTGCTTTTGCAATATTCGCATTAAAAGCTCCTGCTAATCCACGATTCGAGGTCACAACAACAATCAAGACTTTTTCTGCGTCGCGTTCTTCACCATATGCCGTTCCTCCTGCTCCATCCGTATTACTCATGATGTTTCGGAGCATTTCATTTAATTTCAAAGCATACGGTCGAAGGCTGACAATGGCATCCTGAGCCCGGCGTAATTTTGAAGCTGAAACCATTTTCATGGCTTTGGTAATCTGCTGTGTCGATTGAACAGATTTAATGCGATCCCGTACTTCCTTTAAATTTGCCATTTTCTTCTACTGTCTAATAATTGCCAATTAAGCAAATTGTCTCGACAATTCTGCTCCTAAACTTTCAATTGTTGCTATAGTCTCATCTGATAATTTGCCAGCTTTTAAATCAGCTAACGCCTCAGGGTTTCGTTGTTCGATCGTTGTTAGAAACAACTCTTCAAATTCCTTCACTTTTTTTACCGGAACACTTTTCAATAATCCCTTGGATCCCAAATAAATAATTGCGACTTGCTTTTCAACAGAAACCGGACTGTACTGTGCTTGCTTTAATATTTCCACATTGCGTTCTCCTTTATCAAGTACACCTTGAGTCGCTGCATCCAGATCGGATCCGAATTTTGCGAAGGCTTCGAGCTCTCGATATTGCGCCTGATCCAATTTAAGTGTACCGGCAACCTTTTTCATTGATTTAATCTGGGCATTACCACCAACACGTGAAACCGATATACCCACATTAATGGCAGGTCGAACACCCGCATTGAATAAATTAGATTCCAGAAATATTTGTCCATCAGTAATGGAAATCACATTAGTAGGAATATAGGCCGAAACGTCTCCAGCTTGTGTTTCAATAATTGGTAATGCTGTCAATGATCCTCCACCTCGAACAATGCCCGCATCCTTCAGTGAAGTTGGCAAGTCGTTCATATTGTTTGCGATATCATCGTTGTTAATCACTTTCGCTGCACGTTCCAAAAGACGTGAGTGTAAATAGAATACGTCACCTGGATACGCCTCGCGTCCCGGAGGTCTTCTCAATAAGAGTGAAACTTCACGATAAGCAACAGCTTGTTTTGATAAATCATCATATATGATCAAGGCCGGACGTCCTGTATCACGGAAAAACTCTCCAATAGCGGCTCCCGCAAACGGTGCATAAAACTGCAGTGGTGCCGGATCAGATGCCGAAGCTGAAACAATGACGGTATAGTCCATTGCTCCATTTTCTTCTAATGTTTTAGCGATCTGAGCCACTGTTGAAGCTTTTTGGCCAGAGGCGACATAAATACAAAAGACAGGTTCTCCGCTGTCATAAAATTCTTTTTGATTCAAGATTGTATCGATGG
The DNA here is from genome assembly GCA_965249735.1 of Saprospiraceae bacterium. Lineage (GTDB taxonomy): Bacteria > Bacteroidota > Bacteroidia > Chitinophagales > Saprospiraceae > JANQSS01. Next base: position 810,053 of record CBDFMS010000026.1, read on the forward strand.
CAATGGCAGTTTTCCCTGTTTGTCGGTCACCAATGATCAACTCGCGTTGTCCACGTCCAATAGGGATCATCGCATCGATCGCTTTGATACCGGTCTGTAGTGGTTCACTTACAGGCTCTCTGTAAATAACACCAGGCGCTTTTCGATCCAGCGGCATTTCGTACATCTTTCCGGTAATTGGACCCCTACCATCAATAGCTTGACCAAGGGTATTAACCACACGACCCAACATACCTTCCCCCACATCCAGTGAGGCAATCTTTCCGGTCCGTCTCACTGTAGATCCTTCCCGAATCCCTGAGCCTGATCCCAATAATACAACACCGACATTATCCTCTTCCAGATTCAACGCGATGGCTTGTACACCGTTGTCAAATTCAACCAGTTCCCCAGCCTGTGTTTTTGAAAGTCCATAAACCCGAGCAATACCATCTCCAACCTGGAGTACCGTACCTATTTCTTCGAGTTCAGCTTCTGTCTTAAATCCTGATAATTCTTGTTTAATTATCGCGGATATTTCATCCGGTTTTACATCGACCATAATATTATATTTCTTAAGCGCTAAATGATTTTTTAATATTCTCCAATTTGTATTTTACACTGGCATCATACCGTTTATCTTCAAATTCAAGTACATATCCACCGATGAGGCCGTCGTCATGTTTTACCTCCAATATTATTTGTTTCCCTTCTCCTACAATTGAAGTCATTTTCGATTTTATCGAATCCAAAAGTTCCGATGAAATCGACGATGTCGTTGTTAATGTTACTGCAGTAATTCCCTCGCTTTCATTGTATTGGCTATGATACGATTCGACCATTTCAGGAATAATGGATTCACGTCCTTTTTTGATGACGCGAATAAGGAACAGATTAGTAAGATGGGAAAGGTTGTCAGAAAATAGTTTGGAGAAAATGTCCAGTTTTTTTCCCTTATTAATAATAGGGCTTTTGATCAGATTGAATAGTTCCCGACTTTCAAATGCATTTTTCAAATACTCGATATCCGCTGAAACCTGTCCGATTTCATTTCGTTCTTTAGCCAATTCCAAAATAGATTTGGCGTATCGGTTTGCTATGCGTATTTCTGACATGAATATTGTTCTTTTCTCTTATCTTAATTCAGATTCATATCATCGACCATCCGGTTGATGTAGTCTGTGTTTGATTGTTCAGAAGACAATTCCTTTTTTAATATGTTTTCTGCTATCGTAACAGCCATGGTGCCAACCTGCGATTTTATCTCGCGTAATGCCGATTGCTTTTGACTTTCAATTTCCCGGCTGGCATTTGTTATGATGTTAGTTGCTTCTTCTTTGGCTTTGTCTTTTGCATCACGTACAACTCGTTCTGCCGTTTCTTTTGCTTCACGAAGTACCTGGATGCGTTCTTCCTGCGCCTTCTTCAACAATTGGTCGTTTTCGGATTTCATTGCAGCCACTTCACGTTTGGCTTCTTCAGCACTATCCAATGCGGATTTAATATCCGTTTCCCGATTCTTTAAAGCATCCTTGATCGGTTTAAATGCTAGCTTTCCAATTAACAACCAAAACAGGATAAAAAATAACGTAGACCAAAAAATTAAACCTACATCAGGTTTGATTACACTAAAGTCTGCGAGATAAATCATGAATTATAAATTTTAATCCTCGTTGTTTGACGAGGTGAGATTAATCAAAAAATGGTAAGAGATGACAACCAATCGTTGTCATCCGCTTACCTGAGTTTTTGTAGGACTATCCCTGAGATATCAGGAATCCTAGGATAATTGCAATAAGGGCAGTTCCCTCTACGAGGGCAGCTGTCAAGATCATGTTTGCACGAATATCACCAATAGCCTCAGGCTGTCTGGCGATGGCATCCATGGCTCTTCCCCCGATAAGACCAATACCAATACCGGCTCCTATCGCTGCTAATCCAAGTCCAATTACTACATTTCCCATTTCTAATAAATTAATATGATAAAATTAATGATGCTCTTCTGTTGCTGCCCCGATATACGAAGCAGTCAATATTGTAAATACAAAGGCCTGAATGAATGCTACAAGCAATTCAATGGCCATCATAAATAATGTCAGTGGTAGAGAGGCCGTAATACCTGTAACGGCTCCTGCTGTACTTTCTCCGGAATTCCCGAAGATGAATATCAGACCGATGAAACTTAAGACGACGATGTGTCCGGCTGTGATATTTGCAAACAACCGCAACATCAAGGTAAATGGCTTGATAAACAAACCCAGGACTTCCACCGGTGTTAATATAATTTTGACCAATGCAGGTACTCCAGGCATCCAGAAGACGTGCTCCCAGTAATGCTTATTGCCGTTGATATTCGTAATAATAAATGCAATAATGGCGATGACCATAGTGAAGGCAAAATTCCCTGTCACATTGGTTCCTCCAAAAAATGGAATCTGGCCGAATAAATTCAGACCGAGAACAAAAAAGAATATGGCCATGAGATACGGAAGAAATCGCTCCCAATGTTTACCTAAAAACGGCTTTGCCACTTCATCCTGAATGAACAAAAATATTGGTTCAATAAAAGATTGTATTCCAACAGGCTCTTTTCCGCGTCGATTCTCATACATCCTCGCTATATGAATAAACATGAATCCAAGAAACAGAAAAACGACTAACAGTCCAACAACATTTTTGGTAATAGAAAAGTCATAGTACGACGTAATTCCGCCACCAAAAATTCCGAAGTCAGCTGTGCTCTTATTGTCACACCGATAATCTTTTCCGTTATACTTCACATAAACGACATCTTTGCCATCTTCCTTTTTATCGAATAAACATTCGAGATGCGTCTTTTCTTTTGGGAAGCTTGGATCTACGATCCGTCGTACGGTTCCTTCATAAAGTGCATAGCCCTTATAAGCGTCGTGTCCAGTACCATGATATCCAATATCGAACTTACTACTTGAAAAAAAATCAAAGCCATGACCAGGCGCATATAATATGCATGGTAAAGGAATGTTAATCGGACCAATGGAATATACATTGGCGTCCGAAACGTGATGGTAGGCGGTATTTGTAGGATCATATTTCGTGTCATGATCACCGCAACCTTCAGCTGCAACATTAGTCCAAGTAAATATGGACAAAACAAAGATTATTAGATACCTCATTTATAGCCTCTCAAATTCGCCACAAATGTAGGAAAATTAGGCTATAACGCACAGTAGCCTCTTGCTTTTTTACAGGAAAATAAAGGAGGTTCAATTCGTGCCACTTGGCAATTATTTTCTAGAATGAAAAATCAACATTCAAATATTGGGTTCAGCCTTTTGATTTGCACTAAATCTACCGACCTGTTGGATCATAGTGAGATAAGATGTTGTGGTATTTTCTTTTTGCCAGGACGGCTGGTTTTCAACTCCGTCCTGACACTACCTGAAAATGTGATGCAACTCCCGTGAATTTGTCGAGTGACCTTTCAGGATTTGCTTTCAGGACAGAATATGTGATCAGTGGTATTTAAAAAGGCCATCTGTAACAAAACAGATGGCCTTTATAATTTCTTGACAGACTTCTATCTGGCAAATGATGTGGCTCTTTTTTCACGGATTACCGTCACTTTTATCTGGCCCGGATACTGCATTTCATTTTGAATTTTCTCTGAAATCATAAATGAAAGGTCATCGGCGTATTGATCACTCACTTTTTCACTTTCGAGAATGACACGCAATTCACGACCTGCTTGAAGCGCATAGGCCTTTTGCACACCGTCATAACCCATTGCCAATTCCTCTAGTTCACCGATCCGCTCGAGGTAGCTCTCCAATATTTCGCGTCGAGCACCCGGACGTGCACCGGATATTGCATCACATGCCTGAATGATAGGAGATATGATGGTGGACATTTCCATTTCATCGTGGTGTGCCCCGACAGCGTTACATACCGCATCCGGTTCTCCATGTTTACGACAAAGCTTTTCACCTAAGAGCGCATGTGACAATTCGGTTTCTTCTTCACCCACTTTCCCAATGTCATGGAGAAGGCCTGCTCGTTTAGCAAGCTTGATTTGCTTGGAGCTCAAGCCCAATTCTGAAGCCATTATCGCACAAAGATTGGCTGTCTCCATTGAATGCTTGAGAAGATTTTGGCCATAGGACGATCGGAAGCGCATACGTCCGACCTGTTTCACCAAGTAGGCATCAAGCCCATGTATATCCAGTTCAATGACGGTACGTTCGCCAATTTCGACGATTTGTTCATCAAGTTGTTTTCTCACTTTGGCTACAACTTCTTCTATGCGAGCCGGATGAATCCTTCCATCCGCTACCAGTCGTTTGAGTGACAACCGGCATACTTCCCTTCTAATGGGATCGAAACTGGAAATGATGATGGTCTCGGGTGTATCGTCGACCACAATTTCTGCTCCGGTGGCAGCTTCAAGTGCTCTAATATTTCGTCCCTCTCGACCGATAATTTGTCCTTTGACATCGTCTGAAGGAAGGTTAAAAACAGAAACTGTATTCTCAATCGTATATTCTGCACACATACGTTGAATGCTCTGAATCACGATCTTTTTAGCTTCTTTTTTTGCGCTGTTTTTCGCTTCAGCCAATGTTTTTTTGACAATTGACATGGCGTCTGTTTCAGCTTTTGCCTTAATAGCTTCTATTAGTTGATCTTTGGCTTCTTGCTCAGACATCTGAGCAATATTTTCTAAATCCGAGATAAGGCGTTCATTCTGAATTTCAACTTCTTCCCGTTTCTTATTAACAATTTTCAGCTGTTTGTCAAGGTTTTCGCGAATCGTTTTGATTTCAGTCTCTTTTGCATCTATACCTTCAGTCTTATCTCGAAGCTTATTGTACCTTGATTGAATATCCTTTTCTTTTGATCCAACTTCCAGCTCCCGCTGCTTCATGTCCACCTTATGTTCTGCCTTAAAGGTTTCAAAGTTTGATTTCAGTTTTGAATATCGCTCTTTAGCTTCCTGGATTTTGCGTTGTTTGATGGATTCATTTCTATTCTCGGCCTTGGACATAATTTTATCTGCCTGGGTTTCGGCTTCATCCAATTTTCGCTGTGCGGTAACCCGTGCCCTTTCTAATTCGAGGTCAGCCTTTTGTTGAGCTTCCTCCAGCCGATCGGCGGCCTTCTTTTTGTTGATCAGATTGATGAGGATAAAACCGACAATGGCTCCTACTACAATTCCGATGACACCTCCTACAATTCCTTCCATAGTATATAATTGATATATTGAAAAAATTAGTGCCTATCGCGACGGACTTAAAGACCTGTTGCGACAATGCACCATTCAACTACCTACCTCCACTTTAGGAGGTCTGCATATACTGATCGAGAAGTTGATCGAGTCGGTTCAACTCAGGTGAGGACAAGTCTAGATCGGACACATGTCCGGACTTGAATTTATTCAGATCGACGGCATACGTCAATAGAACCATGGAGAGGCATTCTCGCAGGTCCTTTGTTTTGTACGTATTTTGAAATTCCAACACTTTTCGGTTGATTTCTGCTACAATATTTTGAATTTGCTGGACTTCATCAGCATGGACTTTTAACGGAAAACTCCGGCCACTAATGATTACATTGATTTTTTCCATCTGTTCACTCATCCCTAAATTTCTTTTACCATCTCAATGCAATGCTCGATTTCATTGATGTATTTATCCAACTCCTTTTTAATAGTATCGATCTGATCCGGTTTCCTCCCGTTTTGATGCTGTTTCGATTCATCAAAGATCTCTTCCAGATCAGCAATTTTATTTTTTAAAGCATTAATTTCTTCGTTCAATTGGTGATTCTCAGCGGTAGTGGCAACTAACTGTTCTCCCAAATTTCTGATCTTATCCTCAATTTTTGCCAGTAAACCAGACTGTTCACTCATAGTGCAAAGTTAATTAATTCTCGTGATACACTAATTGTACATTCAATCTATATAACTGATTGAATACTAATATTTTATAGACAGTAAGTGACATAAGGGGTTGAAGATGTCAGCTGATTTCAGGAACAATTCAAACGAATCAACTTTATCTCCAGAGGACAAAATGACTACATGAGTAATTATCGAAGTTCTGCTCCCAAATTACGCTGAAAAGCAGTCATCAGTTTAGAGACCATTTTATCCACTTCTTTGTCCTGAAGGGTCTTTTGATCATCCAAAAAGTCTATTCGAACACCCATTGACTTTTTGCCTTTCCCAATATGTTCTTCATTCTCATAGATGTCAAACAGGCTAAAATGCTTGATCTTCTTATTATTTGCATTTTTGATGACCGTTTGAATATCGTTGTATGAAATGCTATCCTCCACGATTAGTGCCATATCACGCTGCGTTCCGGGAAATTTACTTACCGTCTGGTAGGTCACCTGATGTTGTGACCAAATCTCATAACACGCCCCAAAATTAAGTTGGGCGTAATAGATGGGCTGATCCAGGTCGAAACGTCTACAAAGTTCATCATCTACCTTGCAGATGAATCCCAGTTGTCTTTTGCCTTTTAAGACCACCTGTCCATAGTCGGCATAGGCTATCGGTTCGTCTTTGTACGATATTCCTTTCACTACATTGACGGGTAACCCTTGCTCCAAAATGGACTTCGCATGATAGTAGTCAGCAGGTAAAGGCTTTTTCTTCCAATGTTCATCGGTTTGTTGCCCCGTAACTACAAAAGACAATATTTCCTTTTCATTAAAACCATCGTCTTGCTTTGTATAGGCATGTCCAAATTCAAACAGAATTAGGTCACGATTTTGATGTTTAGTATTTTGACTGACAGCTTCCAATGCAGAATGTATCAGATCCGGACGCATAATATCCAGATGAGAGTTACTGGTATTGAGGACTGGGACCAAGTCGGATCTTTTACTGTAATAAGCAGATTTGGAAAGTGAAAGATTCATCATTTGATGAAATCCCCTGGCAGTAAAGCGATCGACGAGTCGCTTTCTCAGTTCATGAATAGCATCGCCTTCTGAGTGAACTATACTCGTCTTTAGTTTGGAAGAAACGGCCACCTGATCGTATCCATATACTCGAAGTAATTCTTCAATGACGTCCACCTCTCGCACGACATCCGATTTATCGGTCGGAATTAGAACATCGAAATAGTCATCGGTTTCGTTCTCAATTTCCATGTTAAGATGATCAAATAATTGCCTCAAATCTTCATGTGAAAAATCTACACCGATTAATGTATTGGCTCGTTCTCGTCTAAGCCGAACTGATTTCTTTAATATTGGATTTGGATAAATATCAAATACAGGTTCAGCGACACTTGCTCCACATAGTTCTTTCATCATATTAGCCGCACGCCATACAGCTTCATCGGTAATATTTGGATCACTTCCCTTCTCAAAGACTTTAGCAGCGTCCGTGCGCAAGCCATGCCGCATGCTGCTTTTTCGAATAGATTCGGCATTAAAGTGAGCGGACTCTAGAAAGATACGTGTTGTAGTTTCAGAAACACCACTATGTATTCCACCGAAGACTCCACCTATACACATCGGTTGTTCATGCGCATCGCAGATCATAAGATCTTGATCATCCAGTTTTCGTTCAACCTCGTCGAGTGAAACGAAAATGGTATCCTGAGGTAAGGTATCCACAATGATACCTGCTCCGTTTACCTTATCGAGATCAAAAGCGTGCAACGGTTGCCCATATTCATGGAGAACGTAATTTGTTATATCAACAACATTGTTGATTGGTCTGACCCCGATTGAATTCAATCGATTTTGCAACCAGGAAGGGCTTTCCCCTATTTTGATATCCTCTAAAATGAGACCCGAATACCTTGGACAGGCTTCGGCATTTTTGACCACAACAGAAAAATCTACCAATTTTCCGTCGGTTTCTTTTTTAATCTCGGGATAGGTTAATTCCAATTTCTTGCCTGCTTTATAACCAAGGCCGGCGGCCAGATCCCGGGCTACACCCAGATGTGATGTTCCATCAGACCGATTAGGTGTCAAACCTATTTCATAAACGAAATCTTTTTCAACGTGAAACAACTGAGTGGCGGGTATGCCAATCTTTGTTGCATCAGGTAGGACGACGATGCCTTCATGGCTTTGACCAAGTCCAAGTTCATCTTCGGCACAAATCATCCCTTCAGACAACTCCCCTCTTATTTTTGACTTTCTAATAGTCCAGGCTTCCCCTTCAGGACTGAAGAGCTCAGTTCCAACAGTAGCGACAAGCACTTTCTGTCCAGCAGCCACATTTGGTGCCCCACACACGACATGAAGCGGTGCGCCGTCTGCGATATCGACGGTGGTTATGGACAATCGATCTGCATTTGGGTGCTGTTGACAAGTGAGTACCTCGCCAGTGACAATTCCTTTCAAACCACCCTTGATTGATTCGAAGTCTTCAATGCCTTCTACCTCAAGCCCAAGTGTTGTCAACCAATATTCCAACTCTTCACTTGTCAGATCAAAATCCAGATACGTTTTAAGCCAATTGTGAGATATTTTCATGGTGAATTTCTATGAAGCGGCAAAGGTAATCATTCGCTTTTCGCTTTACCCAATGTGGCTTGGGCTTTATCAAATGTGTTATTAAGTGCCTTGCATCTATAGATGCAAAGCACCTATAGGTGCCTGATCGCAAAGTTAAGACCTGTCATGAATACAGGGCCATAACCTGAAAACAAAGGTTCGACTAACATACAAGAGTCGACCAACTAATTTCTATTGAACAACTTTCTGACTTACCGTTTGTAAAACCCGTTTGGAATCAGAAGTTGATTCATTAATGAAAAGAATAATTTCACAATTCTCTGCTACCCACCAACCATCTTGTGGTGGTATAGTGAAGGTGGAAAGCGAACGCGTATAAATCTCCCCTTTTTTAAAACTATTACCAAGGTTATCACCTTCCGGCGATGTCAAGATTTCTCGCAATACATGATCATGGACGAAATCTTCGACCAAGCCTTGTAAATCAGTCTGTGGATCAACCAAACCCGATTCGGCAATGATTGCTGTAACATTCAGTGGAACTTCAATATCATCAACTGGAATAAAGGTGATTTCAATATCAACATTTCGAGACTGCGGTGAATAATTCAAGTCTATAGACAAATTTATTTCACTTGGCCGATTTAATTCTTCAATGATACCATCCGGCCATTTTTCTTTAATTGTATAGAAGCGTCCACCATCGCCCGGACTTATCGTGCGATTAATTGCTGCTGCAGGTTTTGAAAATAAAGTTCCTAAATGGTCCTGCATCTGTTGTCCATTTTCAGTTTTGAATTCATATTGACTGTTAGGATGAAGATTATCAAAACCTATTGAGTGAACAGCGACAGAAATAATTCTGTCCTTTCCGTAAATAGTCTTTAGGTTTTCTACTATTCGCGCCCCTTCCGGACAATTTGGACAACTGACTCCTGTGAAGTCTTCGACTAAAACGGTTTTATTCCCGGGTGGAACGACGACTTCCAACATAGGCACAGGTTCTTCCTCACAGGCGATGAAAAGCGTCGAAATTATAATTAGAAAAATATATTTTTTCATAATCTAAAATGTTGAATTGACTGAAAACTTAAATCCGCTAAATGCCGGTTCTAATCTACATACACCACCTGCACACACGATGCCCTCAACTTGTTTTACATAAGAAAGTGCAAATCGGTTGCTTTTTTTGACAAAGGCGACTCCAACAGTCGGATAATTTAACTCGCCCGTCTTTTTTGGGTCAATATTGAACATGTCTGAAACTGTAAATACCCAATGCGGTGCAATACCGTATTCTGCCAACCCATAAATCCAGCTTCCAAAATCCTGATCGGTAATCATATATTGCATTTCGAAACGCAGAGATTTTTTTTGATTTAATTTGCGCAAATATTCTAAGAAGGGCGTTACTGCTTGTACATTCTCTTCCAATTCAGGTTTTCCTTCATAAACGCGTTGATTGTATTCGACAATTTGGAGACCACCAGTGAGTCTATATTTTCTTGCTTTTTTAAGCAAAATTTCAGAATAGATTTCCCTGTAAAGTAATTCGTCATCCTGATCCACGATGTTGGCAAAATTGACGTTGAAGCTCAATTTTTTGGAAGGGCTGTAACGAACATCGGCCTGAACTGCAAACTCACCAAAATCCTGAGTTGCCGGGCTATATCGGGCAGTGAGCCGGTATGTATTTTCCCTATTCATTGGCGGTAAATAATTGATGACCCCATTGGTCATCGAGAGTGTTGGATCTGTTCGAAACGAAAAGTGTTCCGTGTGTTTCACTTCCAGGAGTATACCCAGTCCTTTTTTAGCATAAGACAAACTTGAGTACAAAACTGTACCATCATGATTGACGTATTGTCCGGGACTCGTAACATTGTTGGCGTCTGTTTTAAGATCAAACGGGTCGAAAATCGGACTATCTGTTTTATAGGCCCCTTCGATGTACCAGGAAAATGGCCCTGATGTCAATCGATTGAATAATGACAACGCATACACATTGTATTTCAATTCCACTTGTTCTTTATCTTCTCCCAGATAAAGAGCTGTAACATTTTGCAATGTTTCAATAGTTGACTCAGTCATTGTTCTGTTGACTATTCCAAATCCTGGTGCCAGGGAAACTTTGCTATTTTCCGGATTAATATATCCTTCGATCGAAAGACCTTTGATATTTGCCCCATGTGTTTGTGGTACATCTGCCGTTTCACTACTTAATCCAAGTGGATTTTTTTGCTTTCCGGCAAATCCCTTAATTGTCCAATTCTCACCGAGATCATAAACCAGGCGAAATCCCTGCAGTGCATTATCGATGAAAAGAGGACGCTCTTCATATGCTCTATATATAATGCCTGATCCTATCTGATCATAGATGAATCCTGCAGTAATGTCCAGGTCATTGATTTTTTTGTTGATATACCAGCGACCGATGCCTGCTCCATTGAACGATCCATTTGGATTTTGAAGATTTGAATTATTGAACATATCGAAGCGTATTCCAACGTCAAATCCTCTGTAAGCATAAGCAAGATTCAACCATCCTTCAATACCGACTAGCTGGTTGTCATATTGGGGGGTGCCTCCTGCCCCGATATCCGCGTCGTCAATGAATAAGTTAGCACCAAGCTCGAGGTCTCCGGAGAAGACTCCTTGGTCTTGTGCATATGCAATTTGGCCAAAAAAGACCAGTGGGAGTAGCATACACCAGTGTAGGTATTTCGTCATTTGCTATTGGTAAAACGTTAATTCGAGGTTAAAGTAAAGGTTTTTCATTTTGATGGGGATAAAATTATCCCAACTTTATGTTCTAAATCTGTCGCTCATTAATATAAACCTCACATGAAAAATTTGATACGTCTAGCCACACTCCCACTTTTTGCTCTATTGTTTTGTGCATCCACCTTTGCTCAGAAGACCCTGCCTGACACAGAGGTCACTACATTGTCCGGGGAAAGGGTAAGCATTGCTGAACATGCAAAGAATGGTAAAATTACAGTGTTAAGTTTCTGGGCCACATGGTGTTCTCCATGTAAAAAAGAGCTTGACGCCATCTCAGAAGTATATGACGAATGGGACGAACTCTATAATGCCGAACTTGTCGCTATCAGTGTTGATAATACTCGAAGTGTTGCCAAAGTTGGACCACTAGTCGCTCAAAAAGGGTGGGATTATCAAGTATACCTCGATTCAAATCAGGAGCTACAAAAGAGTTTGAACTTTCGCGTAGTTCCTCAGACATACGTGATTGATGAAAATGGTGTCATTGTATATGAACACACTGGCTATGTTCCAGGTGATGAATATGAATTAGAAAAGAAACTGGCGGAATTGTCGAACGGAGGAAAATAGTCTTCCAGAAACGATATAATCTAAAAAAGGTAACCCTGAACGTTTGAACACGTTCAGGGTTTTCTTTTTTTTACTTGATCGAATCAAGTGGAATCTGTTCAGAGATTTCCAGCCACTCCAATTCATGATTTTCTATTTCAGCAGCGATCTCGTTTAGTTCTTTGGAAAGTTTCACCATATCATCTGAAGAAAGCGTTTCATTCAAAAATATCTCGTTTATTTCGGCCTTTCTTTTTTCCAACTTCTCAATCTGCCGTTCCAATCCCCGCACTTTATTCTTGAGTTGCTTTCGCTGTTGATAGTCTATTGAATTGTCACTCGATGATTGAGTTACTTCAACGGGTTTGGCAGGAGTGGTGACGGCTCTATATTTATAATCCGCATAATTTCCGGGAAAATCTTCAACCGTTCCGTCCCCTTTCATCACAAATAAATGATCGACAATTTTATCCATAAAAAACCTATCGTGCGAGACAACAACAAGTACTCCCGGAAAATCCATTAAATAATCTTCCAAAATTTGGAGTGTGTGAATATCTAAATCATTTGTTGGCTCATCCAGAATCAAAAAATTGGGATTGGTCATGAGAATTGTCAACAAATGAAGTCTTCGAAGTTCACCCCCACTTAGCCTTGAAACATACATTTGCTGCTGTGGTCTCGGAAATAGAAAGTTCTCGAGCAATCTTTCAGCTGTGAGTTTTTTACCTTTTTCCATTGGAATATATTCCCCGATATCCCGAATCACATCGATGACCCGTTTGTCCACATCGGACACCAAACCATGCTGCGAATAATAACCAAACTTTACTGTCTCACCAACGACCACTTTGCCCGAGTCAGGTCGTTCCTCCTGGAGGAGCATGCGAATAAACGTCGTTTTTCCCGCTCCATTCGGCCCAATAATACCTACCCGGTCCTTACGACTGAATTTATAGTGGAAGTCAGACATTATTTTTTTATCACCATATGCCTTGGAGATATATTGACATTCTAAAATTTTACTTCCTAATCGAATAGGCTTTATAAAGAGCTGTAACTCTTCTTCCGACTTATGTCCGTAAATTTCATTTTTTATCTCGCAGAATTTATCGATTCGGGATTTAGCCTTTGTGCCCCTGGCTTTTGGCTGACGTCTGATCCATTCAAGTTCAGATTTATATAATTTTTTGTTTTTTTCAAGTTCCCGCTGACTCGTATAATCATTCACATTTCGCTTTTCTAAATACTGAGAGTAAGATCCAGAATATTTAATAACGTTTTCATACTCCAATTCAAAGATGTAGTCGCAAATACGATCTAAAAAATAACGATCGTGGGTTATAAGCAGTAAGGTCAAGTTGGGTTGAACCAAATAGTCTTCCAACCATTCGATCATGGTAATATCCAGGTGATTGGTGGGCTCGTCAAGAATGAGAAAATCCGGTTCTTTTATTAGCACTTCCGCAAGTGCCAATCTTTTTTTTTGACCGCCAGACAAATTTCCTATTTTCTCATTTAATTGAAAGATATCCAGTTTAAATAATATTTCCTTTATCCTGGATTCTTCATCCCATGCCTTTAAATGTTCTATTTGGTCCACAAGTTTTTGCAAGCGGTCAGAATCTCTGTTTTCCTCTAACAACAATGATTCATATTCTTTTAAAGCCTTGATCTTGGGATTGCCTTCAGAATATATAAAATCTATGACAGTACTATCATCAGGAAGTATGATATCTTGTTTAAGATAACCTAGTTTAACTTCCGGATGCAAGAGTCTTTTGGCTTTCGTTCCGTCAGGATTTTCTTCACCTGTAATAATGCGCAACAAGCTCGTTTTACCACTGCCATTTTTTGCAATCAGAGCAGCCTTATCACCTTTATTGATATACAATTCCACATCAGCAAAAAGCTGACGATCGCCATAGGCTTTAGAGACGTGTTTTAAGGTGAGGTAATTCAACCGCCGGAGTTGTAATTTAATTCAAAAATAAAAAAGCCATTCACATCAACGAATGGCTTTTTAAGATTACTACTTTTTATTGTTTTAAATGAATCATGTCATGAATCACTGCGGTCGCTTCTTCTAATTCAACGTCCTTGCTCAGTGATTTCAAGAATCTATTATTTCGCTCTATTTTCGTGGAATCACCTTGTATGACCTCAAGATCGGCTGCAATATTTTCAATATTCAAAGATTCCAATTTAGGATATAATTTTTTGTAAACCTCCATTTCCTCGTCTATTGATTCTTCTACGTCATAAAATTTTTGGTAGCTCAATGGATAAATAGTCCGATCTTCATTTTTCTTCAATATGTGGGCATATTCATTGACGCGTTGAAACGTAGGATTATTTTCAATACGTTCATGGCTTCTCTTAACCAACTCCTCAAGATTTTCAACTTCATACACTTGCTGACCATAATTTGCCTGCTCAATTTCGCTCCAGATCATGGCATGGTCATAGTCCCGTTCACCTCGACTAAAATGTTGATAAGGTCCGGGAATTTCGATGTCCGGCATAACGCCCTTCAACTGTGTTGCACCACCATCTATTCTGAAGAATTTCTGGGTTGTAATTTTCAATTCTCCTAAAGGTTTAACTTCCGGATTTCCGCGAATGGACCGATCTAAATCGTAAAATCGCTGAACCGTGCCTTTACCAAATGTTCTGCTTCCAACGATAACAGCTCTTCCATAATCCTGCATTGCAGCAGCCAATATTTCTGATGCAGAGGCTGAACCCTGATTGACCAAAACCACCAGTGCTCCATCATATAGCACGCTGCGATCAGTATCAGAAAGAACGTTGGCATCTGCACCCCGTGATTTTACCTGGACGATTGGACCTGACTCAATAAAAAATCCTGACATCTCAACTACTTCCAGGAGCGAGCCACCACCATTATTTCTCAAATCAAGAATAATTCCTTCAACTCCTTCCTTTTCTAATTTCTCCAATTCAATTTTGACATCATCCGCACTTTCAGGTGCACCCAACCTGCCACTGTCAAAATAAAAACTGGGTAACATGATATAACCGATTTTGTCTTGATACGCCTCATGTTCTAAAATATAAGACCGAACATATCCTTCGTCAAAGACAATAATATCACGTGTTATTGGTATTTCAACTTCTCTGTTATCGACCTTTTTGACAATAAGGCGCACATGTGTTCCTTTTTTTCCTCTTATTAATCCGATCACATCATTGATGTGCCAACCTACAACATCAACGGGAAGCCCATCCTCCTGCGCCACTTTTACTATTACATCATCTACTTCGAGACTGCCTTCTTTCCACGCAGGTCCACCAGGAATAACATCGACTACTTTTACATAATCTCCGTCTTGTGTCAATCGCGCACCAATTCCTTCGAGTCGATTGGACAAACGCATGTCAAAGTCTTCTTTGTCCTTTGGTTTTAAATAATTTGTATGCGGATCATGAAACGTGGTTATCGAATTGACATAAGCGCTTAGTCGATCAACGCGTCGGCTTTTCAATCGTTGATTAAACCATCTATCCATTCGTTCATCTAATCGATCCTTAGCTTCTTTCGCGATTGTATTAAAGTCCTTTATTTCGCCTTCAAATTTTTCTTCTTCCTGTTTATCTTGTCGATTTTTAATATCACGAAGAATCTGAAGTTTCAATATTTTTCGCCAGCGTTCGCGCAATTCATCTTCTGAATCGCAGTGCATTGTTTTTTCCTGGTCTGTCTCGACAGATTCACTTTTATTATGATCAAAATCAGATTCAATTAATTCATTATAAATTTGCTCCGCTCGTTTATCCGCCTCATCGATAATTTTCACGGAAGAGTCGAAGAAATCAAACGTTGAATTTTTTACTTCATCATCAATTTGGTTCCGGTATTGATTTAACTGATTAATTTCCGAAGCAAGTAGCAATCTTTTATTTGGATCGAGTCGCTCGATATACTCATCAAAAACACTTTCGGAATATAGGTCATCTACTTCAACAGGGCTGAAGTGCATGCGTTTCAGGTGTGTCATAACGGCTTGCAACAGAATGGATTCCTTCAGTTCAAAATCCTGTGGGGATTGAAAAGCCAATAATATCATCCCAACCAAAGGAAGGATGGCCAATGCCAGTATTTTTTTCATATCAAAACAGATTAGTCAGTTCGTATTCTATAAACCGATTTAAAGGTAATATATTATAAACGAAAAGTATTTGATCTGGTTGCGTTAAGAAAGGGTTAAGGTGTGACGGAAGAACTGTACTTTCCGCAGTATTATTACGTTTTCAGTCTTTCTAGTCAGACCTTAGAATCAACCTGAGCAGACCAATTTGATAATTTAATGCATAAAAAAACGCCGGAAGATTTACTTCCGGCGTTTCACGATTATTTATTAGTCCATTTTGTAGATGTCGTCAGATTCGGTTTCATTGAGGCCAATTTGGATGGAATTTTCTTCATCATCCATATGGAAACCATGATCTGCGCCATAACGTTCTCCTAGTATTGGAGCGATTGCGAGACCGATAAGACATGTCAATTTGATGAGTATGTTCATTGAAGGACCTGATGTATCTTTGAATGGATCTCCAACAGTGTCTCCGGTAACTGCTGCCTTATGGGCATCTGAACCTTTATAAGTCATTTCACCATTGATCTCAACTCCTGCTTCAAAGGACTTCTTTGCATTGTCCCAGGCACCGCCCGCATTATTTTGAAAAATTGCCCACATCACACCGGATACAGCAACACCTGCCATATAGGCACCAAGTGCTTCCGGGCCCATTGTAAATCCGATAAGCACCGGAAAAACAATCGTGATTGCACCTGGGAGCATCATTTCTTTTAGTGCAGCCTTTGTTGAAATATCCACACATTTGTCATATTCCGGTGTTGCTTTTCCTTCCATGATACCCGGAATTTCCTTGAATTGTCGTCTAACTTCTTCAACCATGTACATCGCTGCTTTACCAACAGATCGCATGGCCAGGGCTGAAAAGACTACAGGAATCATTCCTCCGACGAAAAGAGCCGCAAGCACCTTGGCATCGAATATGTTGATTCCATTTATTCCGGTAAATGTGACATAGGCTGCAAAAAGTGCCAGGGCCGTTAAAGCAGCTGAGGCAATTGCAAACCCTTTCCCGATAGCTGCCGTGGTGTTACCGACAGAATCCAGAATATCCGTTTTCTGTCTAACATCTTTTGGCAATTCACTCATTTCCGCAATACCTCCAGCATTATCCGCTATCGGTCCGAATGCATCAATGGCCAATTGCATCGCCGTCGTGGCCATCATGGCTGAGGCCGCAATGGCTACACCATAAAATCCGGCAAATGAATAGGCCGCCCAAATTGCACTGGCAAACAACAATATTGGTAAGAAAGTGGATATCATACCTACTGAAAGGCCAGCAATAATATTCGTGGCCGCTCCGGTTGACGATTGTCTTACGATGTCCATCACAGGTTTTTTACTCATACTGGTATAGTATTCTGTAATCACTGAAATCAATGCTCCGACGGCCAGTCCAACCAGGACGGCATAAAATACGCGCATTGAACTAGTCACTGATTCTCCAAATTGACCGTCATGAAAATTTTGCATGGTTATTTGCTCAGGTAACATCCATTGAATGACAAAAAAGCAAGCTATTCCAGTCAAAATTATCCCTATCCAATTTCCTCGATTCAAGGCGGCTTGAACTTTTG
Source organism: Saprospiraceae bacterium (assembly GCA_965249735.1). Classification (GTDB taxonomy): domain Bacteria; phylum Bacteroidota; class Bacteroidia; order Chitinophagales; family Saprospiraceae; genus JANQSS01. The sequence continues at coordinate 827,532 of CBDFMS010000026.1, forward strand.
CCTCAGAAATATCTTTGTCCCCTACATTGACAAATAAAGTCCCTATAATGGAGAAGATAATTCCAATTCCGGCTATAAATACCGGTAAAAGAATAGGCCCAATGCCACCAAAAGCATCCGAAATGCTACCACCCATATCACGAATCACATAATTTCCAAGTACCATTGCAGCCAATACTGTAGCTACATATGAGCCAAATAGGTCAGCACCCATACCTGCAACATCACCTACATTATCACCAACATTGTCTGCTATAGTTGCTGGATTCCGTGGATCATCCTCAGGAATACCAGCTTCAACTTTTCCTACCAGGTCGGCGCCTACATCAGCCGCTTTTGTATATATACCACCTCCAACACGTGCAAATAATGCAATCGACTCCGCTCCCAGTGAAAAACCTGCCAAGACTTCTAATACCACAGTCATAGCTATTTGTGGGTTCATGTTGACGTCTTTTATTAAAGAGGTTTCCCAACTTCCACCCATGAAATAAGTGTAGAATATCGCAAATAGCGTACTTAATCCAAGTACCGCAAGGCCTGCGACACCGAGTCCCATAACCGTTCCACCTCGGAAGGAAACATTTAAAGCTTTGGATAATGACGATCGCGCAGCTTCCGTCGTTCTGACATTTGCTTTCGTGGCGATGCGCATACCAATAAACCCCGCCATGGCAGAGAAAAACGCTCCAATAACAAAGGCAACAACGATCAGCCAGTGTGTAGTTGCAACTTGAGTCGATAAAAAGCCTAATAAAATTCCAGCGATGACCACGAAAATGGCCAGCATTCGATATTCAGCCTTTAGAAATGCCATTGCACCAGCAGCGATGTGGCCGGCTATTTCAGACATTTTTTCGTTACCAGCGTCCTGTTTTGAGACCCAACGAAAAAGATAGGCCATGTAAAGAAGACCGATGATGCCAAACACGGGCAGTAAGTAGACAAGATTTTGCATATATTAATTTTAATGTTAATCTGTAATTCAGAAAGAGCGCAAAAGTAAGTCTATTTTATGAGTTGCACAAAGCATAGCAACGCAATGCGTTCAGGTATGGCTTGACCCGTGTGTAGCTTAATTCCATAACATCAAAATATAAAATGAAAAACATGGTCAAACTTCTAGAATATTTGAATAGATAAAACGTCCGATTCGAGATGATTACTCATATGTCCAGAACAGATCAACCTCCGCTCGTGGGTATCACAACCAATTCTGTCACCACAGGACCATAATGTTCAATCAGATCTGATTTCACAGATTCGGTGATCAAGCAATGAACTCAAAAAATGAAAACGTGGCTCTTTAAGATGGTCGCTCAAACGAATATTTATTGAACTGAAATTCCACCAATTCTTATCGTGAATCGAGTAAATCCTCAGGAGTCATGGTATCCTATCTAAAAATATTCAATATTTGGTACCATTCTTGCTATAAACTATGGCTGAAAGCTGCATGATCGTTGAGATATGATAAAATTCATTAATTTGAAGCGTTTTTGCGGTAAATTGTATCTATAAAGGGTACATTTGCATCGCTTATTTTGAAGCGAATTTTTGAATTTATCCCATGATTCAACAAAGACTGTTATACATCTTGTTCTTCTGTCTGACCTCTGTTGTCTTCTACGGTCAGGAGATTTGTGATAATGGGATTGATGACGATGCAGATGGGTTGGTTGATTTAGCAGATCCAGATTGTGCTTGTAACGGGATAGACATCATTGTACCCTCCTCCCTATTTCCGAATCCGTCTTTTGAAATCAACACGTGTTCTCCAGGATTTGGTCGCGCCAATTGCGCCGTGGGATGGGTTAATCCTTCAGAAGGAACCCCGGACTACTACGACAGATGCAACAGTTCAATAAGTTCGATACTACCTGTAGCACGTTGTCCGGTACCCGATGGCGAAAAATTCTTTGGTATCGCCGATATCTTAGGTAATTCATCCACACATAAAGAATTTGTGGGCACTGAACTACTTCAGCCAATGCAGATTGGCGAAATATACATTCTCTCATTTTGGGTCGGTTTTGTAACAGAACCAGATCCTGATTGGTCATCTCCACCTGTCAATTTCGTCATCTATGGAAATACGGATCCAGCTTCAATTGCTGTTCCCTACAGAGGTAAAGATTGTCCAACTCTAGCAACATTGGATACATTTGGGACTCCTATCAATCCGTGGTCAGTGATCGATATGACATTCATATCTGATGCTGACAATGATGGATGGCAACAAGTTCGGATAGAATTTACCGCTACTGAAAATTATGCAGCAATCCTATTAGGACCATCCTGTAACGTTTCCAGTGGTTTGAATTATTACTTTTTAGATAATCTCGTACTATCTACTCGAAGTAGTTTTAGTAATGACTTCATCAGCGTAAGAAGTGGTCTTGCATGTAATAACGATCTCATGCTTGAGGTACCCGACATGGCTGATTTGACCTATCAATGGTTCAAGGATGATGTCGCAATCGTTGGAAGTACAAATCCAATTCTTGCGGTACAACCACTTCCATTAGGAAATGGTACCTATATCTGTGTTATTTCTAATTCATTCGGCTGTACTATGTCAGAAAGCTTTGTTATCAATGAAAATCCAAGACAGCTCTCTTTCGATGCCGCAACAGGTATCTGCCCTGACAATCAAGAAGTGATTGGTTTGTTCGGAAATTACTTGTCCTACTCCTGGGGCAATGGATTGGGTCAAAACCCAACTGTCACAGCGACGGATCCCGGCACATTTTTCGTAACTGTGGTTGACAATGACGGTTGCATCATTGAAGGCACATACGATTTGCCACGCTATCCTGACGTACAATTTACGCCAATCATCACCTTGGAAAGTGCACCTGCAGCCATGGACGGCACGATTCGAATTGACCATGAATCCGGTGTTTCAAACCCTGGAGTAACCTGGTGGGACGGAACAACAAATAATCCACATATCAATCTTGAAGAAGGTAATTATTGCGTGACAGTGACAGCTGATGAGCGCTGTCCGGTTGAAGATTGTTTTGACCTTGATGTAGAAATTCAACCCATAATTATTGATCAAGAAATCGAAGCCGTTCGATGTTTCAACGAGACAAATGGCGCTATTCATCTTACAATTACAGGTGGACTAGCTCCTTTCATTTTGAATTGGCAAGGTCATCCAGAATGGTCTGATAGAACTGAACTCGAAAATCTGGCAGCGGGATTTTATTTTCTCGAATTAATTGATGGTGAGGGCACGATTATCGAAAGACAATTTGAGGTTATGCAACCTGAGTTGCTAGAGGCCGAATTGGAAATCACCCAACCTACTTGTAATGGTGCGACTAATGGTTCCATCCGGATTTCTTCCATCAATGGCGGCAACGACAATTATCAATATTTCTGGAATGAATCCACAAGCCCAGGTGCTGATCACGTGGAAGACCTAAGAGCTGGGCCTTATGTTTTGAGAATTGAAGACGATAAAGGGTGTGAACTCAGGTTTAATCCTTCTCTCATAGCACCTGAGGCCATATCAGCCACTATCGATGTTTTACATCCATTCTGTATCGGAGCAGATGATGGTTCAATACATGTCTCAAACATCGTTGGTGGAACAGCTCCTTATGAGATTCAGTTGAATAATCAAGTTGAGGACGAAGACATATTCGATTTGCCCGGAGACCAGGACTACGAGATTCTGATTTTGGATGCGAACCAGTGTTCATGGTTACAATCTGTATATCTCGCCAATCAAACTGAATTCAATGTCGACATAGGATTGGATATGTCGATTGAGGAGTACACCGATGCACTTATACGCGCCACTGCAAATCGTCAAGTAGCGCAGTATACCTGGGAAACTTCGGATGGCTATTTCAATTCTTGTAACAATTGCAATTTCTTGAATTTACACATTGAACAGTCAATCCTGGTTGTACTTGATGCTACTAGCAGGGATGGGTGCACGGCAAGTGATAGTTTGGATATCAACATGACTCCATCCAAGAAAATCTACATACCGAATGCCTTTTCGCCAAACAACGATGGAATTAACGATGTGTTCAATATCTACAATGCCGGCGAAGTTGATGTGATTGGTTATTTCCGCGTTTTTAATCGTGTGGGGATGAAAATTTTCGACATCGAAAATGTTTCACACGAAGATGGCATCTCATATTGGAAAGAAAGTACCAACAAGCATAATCTCAATCCGGGTGCCTACGTATATATACTGGAGATTATCTTCAAAGATGGGTCAGTCAAACAATACAGTGGAGACATTTCAGTGATTCGCTAGACTATTTTTTCTTCTTTTTACTGGATTTGGCTATTGGGTTAAAATCAAGTGCAAGTTTCATCCAAGCTTCAAGATCATTGTCCAAATCCGTCCCTTCCGGACCAATAAAGACATACCCTTTCATTGGACGACCTGTAAAATCCATGGGCCGGCACCCTAATTTATTTTGACTAGCATCCGCTGCTTCTATTCCAATACGCGCCATCAAATCCCCTTTGACAACCCCGACACACATCTTATCATCAACCATATAACATAGGCCTCCCATCATTTTTTTGGATTCAAAATGCACCTTCCTCTCCTGCAGAATTCGATCAATCCTGTCCGCTAATATGTGGTCGTAGGCCATGATAATAACTTTTGGTTGTGTGTGCGCAGCATTAAAGATAATCGTCTTAGCAACTAAATAATTATTGCCTATTGTTTTCATGCTGTCGATATTGGATTATTTTTTTAGATTTGCCTAAATATATATTTCTGCATAACTAAAAATAATGTTGTCTCCAACTGAAGAAAACTATTTGAAATGCATTTATACATTGTCAGGAGATTCTCAAGACACTGTTAGCACAAATGCGATAGCTGAACGCCTACAAAACAGTGCTGCTTCTGTTACGGATATGGTAAAAAAGCTAGCCTCAAAAGGTCTCGTTGAGCATATTCCGTACAGGGGGATCAAACTTCGAAAAGATGGAATAAAAACAGCGATTTTCCTATTGCGAAAGCATCGATTATGGGAGTGCTTTTTATATAACCAACTTCATTTTAGCTGGGATGAACTTCATGACATCGCTGAACAGCTTGAACATATCCAAAGTACCGCACTGATCAATCGACTGGATGAATTCTTAAAATTTCCAAAATTCGATCCGCATGGCGATCCCATACCTGATAAAAATGGTAGAACAGCCCGGGAAGCAACGATTACCCTATTACAAGCTCCAATTCAAAAAGATCTGGTCGTAAAGACTGTGGCTGATGAAGCCGGATTCTTGAAGTATCTGACCGAAATAAATATTACCATAGGGTCTATGCTACGAATAGATCGAAAAGTGACATTTGATGACTCCTTAGTCATCAGCACATCCAACCAGCAAAATCTCACCATAAGTCAAAAAGCCGCTGAACGCATTTTTGTACAAATAACATAAAACCATGATTCGGATATTATCACTAGTAATTTTACTCTACACATCAGCAACAAGTTTGCAAGCTCAATCTGAGAAACCTTTGGTTGTGTCCAGTGCGTCAATATTTGCCGATATGGCAGAAAATATTGGTGGTGCGTTTATTGAAATAAAAAGTATCGTACCAGTAGGTGGTGATCCTCATATTTATGAACCAACACCCAGTGATGCCATCTTGGCCTCCAAAGCTGATTTAATTTTGCGAAATGGTCTCACCTTTGAAGGTTGGTTAAATGAGTTGATCGAGTATTCCGGAACAAAAGCAGATTTGGTTTTAATCACAGAAGGAATTGAGCCCATAACCAGCTCGGTCTATCAAAATGCACCTGATCCACATGCCTGGATGGACGCTGAAAATGGAATTATTTATGCCGAAAATATTAAAAATGCCCTTGTTCGATTATTACCTGATCATCAAAGAGAATTGGAATTTAATTTCAACGCATATAAAAGCACACTGTTAAGTTTACATGAATATATTGAACAAAAAATCTCAACTATTCCGCAAGAGCGTCGCGTGTTAATTACGTCTCATGATGCATTTCAATATTATGGCCGCAAGTATGGACTACAATTGGAGTCTGTTCTCGGAACTTCCACTGATGCGCAAGCACAAACCTCTGATATTGTCCGCTTAAATAAGGTAATTAAAAGTTCCGGTGTACCAGCTGTATTTATCGAGACTACAGTTAATCCCAAGTTATTAGCTCAAATAGCATCGGACAACAATGTTCGTATTGGAGGTAAACTTTTTTCAGACAGTATTGGAGATGAAGACAGCAATGCCCCAACATATGTGGACATGTTGAAATTCAATACCGAATCAATTGTGAACGCGCTTACAGCTGAAAATGAAACAACAGACAATGAAATAGCAGACAAGGGGTTTTCTTATATCTGGTTTGTTCCAATCATTCTTTTGCTCGCATTGATCATTCTTTTCTTTATTCGGAAAAACAGCAATTAATTCTCATGGAAATCACAGTCACCTACCCCATCACCGTTGAAGGACTCTCTGTTAGTTATGGTAATAAGCGTGTATTAACTAATATATATTTAAAAATCGAACGAGGGCAAATATATGGACTGATTGGCCCCAATGGTGCCGGTAAATCGACATTATTTAAATCCATATTAGGACTGATCGAATTTAATTCCGGAAAAATTCACATTCTGGATAAGGCCATTCAGGAGTCCCGAAAAATAATAGCCTATGTACCGCAACGCGATGAAATTGATTGGACCTTTCCGGCCAACGTGATGGACATCGTACTGATGGGTCGATATCCCCATAAGAAGTTGTTCCAAAAACTTGGAGATAATGACTATCAAATCGCTACTTCCGCTTTAGAAAGTCTCGGAATAGTTCATCTGAAAAATCGCCAAATCGGACAATTATCCGGTGGACAACAACAACGTGTATTTCTTGCACGAGCCCTGGCGCAAGAAGCGGAAATAATATTATTGGATGAGCCATTTGTTGGTGTCGATTTAACGACAGAAGAAAAAATTATTACCATTCTTAAGCAATTAGCAAACGAAGGAAAGACGCTTTTGGTGGTCCATCATGATCTCGCTACAGTCAAAGCCTATTTTAGCCAGGTAATTTTACTCAATCAACGTTTGATTGGTTATGGGCCGACCAATAAAGTTTTTACTGACGAAATGATCGCCTTAACTTATGGTGCACAATTAAATGTGCTTCATAAAACGGGTTTGATAGAATAGGAACTCATCAATAGCTATTGGATTCACCTTCGAGACAAAATGAAGTCTTACGATTACCCTATCTCAATCATTGGCCGATGATCAACAGATTAAATCGATTGATCATGTCAATAAATCAGCATCAATTCGGGTCTACGAATTTAATTTGAATGCGTGTTGGGCGCTTATTCAGTATCAAGTCAACGTCACTTGTTGACCCAAATATGGAATGTCAACCTGGTCAAATCCCAAATTTATTAGGTCTTCTGAAAACGGCATTTGGGCATCATAATCGCCATGAACTAAAAACAGGCGTTGATTCTTTTTCACCTGGTTTTTCATAAAGTCCATCATTTCGATCCGATCCCCATGTGCAGAAAACGAGTCCATCGTTTTCACCTCAGCATTTACATTCAACCAATTGCCAAATAATTTAATATTCTTAACGCCGGATTTAATAATTCCTCCGGTCGTGTTCGGAGCGCAATAGCCCACCATTAACACTGTGGTCCGTGGATCCTCTATATTATTTGCTAAATGATGTTGCACGCGGCCAGCATTTGCCATACCCGCTGATGAAATTATAATTGCAGGTTGGTCGGAATGATTCAATCGTTTTGACTCTTCAACTTCAGTAATATACTTCAACCTGCTAAACCCAAATGGATTAGGATCCGTCAACATATACTTTTGCAATTCTTTGTCATAACATTCAGGATGTACACCAAATATTCTGGTTGCATTCACAGCCAACGGGCTATCCACATATACAGGAATCGATGGAAGGTTTCCATCATTCTCTAGATGATCAAGAAGATGTACGATTTCCTGTGTGCGGCCGACACTAAAAGCAGGAATAATTAATTTGCCTTTTTTCTCCAGACAGGCATGCGTTACGATAGAAAGTAGTTTGTCGACTTCTTCCGGTCTGGACTCATGCTCCCGGTTGCCATACGTGGATTCAGAAATCAAATAATCGCATTCGTGCATAGGCTCCGGATCTCTCAAAATAGGACGATGCGGACGTCCAATATCTCCCGTAAAACCAATCATCGTTTCTTTTCCATTTTCTCGGACTTTCAAAACCACACTGGCGCTCCCAAGAATATGGCCGGCATCCGAAAAATAAACAGAGACTTTATCGGAAACCCGAAACCAGGAATAGTATGAATGTCCGATCATCCGTTGCATTGTAATGGCAACATCATCTTTTTCATAAAGGGGTTCAATGAAATGCTTTTTGGATTTGCCTTTCTTTTTCATTCGACGATTGTGATACTGTGCATCACGTTCCTGTATCATCGCACTATCCATCAACATGATTCCACACAAGGACCGCGAGGCATGCGTACAATGGATGTGTCCTTCATATCCTTTTTTAACAAGCATCGGCAGTCGTCCGGCATGATCAATATGTGCATGACTAAGGATGACACAATCCACCGTGCTGGCTTTAAATAAAAACTTCTTATTGAAATTCTCCATTTCATCATCATTGCCCTGGTATAGACCGCAATCAAGGAGAATTCGAAAACCATCACTCAATTCAATGAGGTGGCAAGATCCGGTGACGTGTCTCGCAGCGCCGCAAAATGTAACTTTTATCATCTTGAATTTCTTTTTCGGAAAGCGTAATAATAATCAAACTTTCCGAGGATTGGGTCACGAAAAATGTGGTGATTATAATTGTTGAAGCAGTTCTGTGACTTTCGAATCATAAAAGGTATTATCAAGATCAAGTTCTTCGAGGACTGATTTTGCCTTGTTTGTTTCACCTGCCTTTAGGTATGATAAGGCCAAATACCATTGCGCATGCTCAATAAGTTCCGGATGGTCGAGAATGGATTCAAATGCTATCATTGCCTTCTCTGTTTCATTGATTGACAAGGCGCATATTCCAGTATACAAATTGATGAGGGGGTCTCCCTGTTTGGCCTTTTGCAGGTCTTCAAATTTTTCGAAAGCAATTAAATAATCACCATTTTGATAAGCCTTTGTAGCCTCTTCAAGTGTTTTATTTAAGATATTTCCATCGCGTTGTGTCAGGATCATATCATATGGCTCAAAATATGTCGCAAATAATTGTTTAGCATTTATATGATCAGAACTTCCTGGAAGAATAAAATATGCGAGCAATGCCACTGCAGCAACAGCAGCTAATGGGAATAACCATTTAAGTTTCAATATGGAGTTCGATTCTTTACGAATTTTTGGAAGTAGCAGTTCTACTTCGGATTTTGTTTTTTCTTCAATTAGAAATTTAAAATCTTGTATAACTTTTTGTTGAAACTCCAATTTCATGCGCACATTATCATCTGAATTAATCAACATTTCGACATGTTCTCTCCAGGCAGTTTCCAGTTCTCCGGCAAGATATTGTTCGATCAATAAATCGATCCACTCCGATTTTAACCGGCCATCATTTTCCAAATCCCTCAGAAAAGCACTGGCAGCTTCACTTTCCAGTTGGCCGGCAATATGGGCATGCATTATGTCAATCGAATCTTTCATTTTGCCTGAAATAGTTTTATTTCATTCATCAATTTTTTATAACACCGGGATTTAGTTGTCTTAGCGACATTCGCATTGGCTAGTCCAAGTTTACCTGCTATTTCTTTCATTGACATGTCGTCAATAATAGCATATGTCAATATTTTAATACATCGATCCTTCAACTGATTCATAGCCTTATTGATATAACATAATTTCTTCTCCCTCGCTTCGAGACCCTCAGGCTCATTCTCTGTACCAGTATACATGGTTCGTCTGACATCCTCCTCCTTTTTATTTTCCTGCATTCGATTTCTTGAGGTTGCCAACCATTTATTCCAACAAATTCGATTTAGGTATGCTTGTACATTCCCAAACTCGTACTTACCACGAATAATATTCGATCTAAAAGCCAGAATACTATCAACAAAAACATCATAAGCGTCATCGTACGAACACGAAAAGTTGCTTTTTCGAATTAACCATTGGCAGCATGCAGCTTGATAGCGATTTAACTGACCTAATCCGCTGTTATCACCTAGCATTAGTTGCTTTTCCAAAATTTCGTACGATTCTCTCGTCATATTATGCAAATTCGCTATTAAAGGTAAACAGATCGCTATGAAAACCCTGAATTAGACTACCGTTAACCTGTACTTGTTTACCATTTATCATAATGGACATAATAGAATGAAAAGTAATTCTTCAAACCAAAAAACTTCTCATTATGTCTTCATCAAAATTATACTTCAAAAATTCTATGCGTTTAATATTGCTCCTTATGGTTCTTGTTTCCATTTCAGGTACACTTTCTGCTCAAAATGGAAATGTGGACGTAGAAGGAAATTTGCGCGTGACGGATATACCTCTTCTCACGACTTTTCCTGCTCGCATAGTCGTTCATGACACGTTTAATGATCAAAAGTTGAAATGGCTGCCTATGAACTCACTTATCGGGCCACAGGGACCTCAAGGGCCTGCCGGAGCACAGGGGCCTCAAGGGCCACAGGGACCACAGGGGCCCGGTGGAACACCCGGGCAGCAAGGACCACCCGGGCAAATCAATGCCCCTGGTCAGCCAATATGTGTGTTAGCTTCAGATAGCACAGTAGTATTCAAAGTAGATACATTCGGAAGATCATATCATGGAGGCGATGAAACCTTTTTTGGATGTATCATCGTCGTTGATACGACAACCGGAGACACAACCTTTAAGATAAGTCCTGACGGTACTTCTTATCATGCGGGTCTTGAGACATTTGAGGGTGGCATGGTCATACCACTTTCTGATGGCGGTACAGTTCGAATCGATTCCACCGGCATTCGGATATTCGATGAAAATGGGGACTTAAAGGGTGAATGGAATTCAGATGGCACTTCCTGGCACGGTGGAAAAGAAGTTTTTTCTGAGGGCATTTGTATCCCTTTGCAATTCGGTGGTTATATCGCTTTTGATCCTTTGGAAGGTATCACAATTTTTGACACGGACTCTCTTCCAGTCACTCAATTCTCTCCTGATGGTACGTCTTTGCACTCGGGACTTGAAACATATGTTGAAGGTCTCATCGTAAACCTCAACAATGGCGGACACATCGCATTGGACCCTGTCCATGGCATCACTATTCTTGATGTAAATAATAATATCATCACCCGATTCCGGCCCGATGGGACGTCCGTGCATAGTGGTACGGAAGTATTTAACGGTGGAATAAAAATCCCAACAGATAATGGTGGTACAATTTGTATTGACTCTTTTGGGATAAAGATTCTTGATGAGTTCGGAGCAATTTCCGGAGCCTGGTATCCTGACGGATCTTCAATACATTTAGGCGAAGAAGTTTTCTTGAACACCATCGTGGCTCGTGGCGACATTTCAATTGAACCGGCTAGTAGTCCATTTCAAACTGGCATCTTTCGATGGTTTGGAAATACGCTTGAACTCGCAATCACTTCATTTACAAAACAACAATTTATAAAATTTGATCCTGACAATGACACGATCTGTATTTCACCCGGGAATAGTGGAGGTGTAGTCAAAATAGCCGGCGATCTTCATGTGACAGGAACCAAGGCCTTTCAAATCAATCACCCGCTTGATCCGGAAAACAAATATTTAATTCATAGTTGTGTAGAAGCTCCGGAACGTTTAAATATTTACTCCGGAAGAATAACGACAAATTCGAAAGGCTATGCCACGGTACAATTACCCGATTATTTTGTTCCACTAAATATCGATTATCGCTATCAAACGACATGCATTGGCAAAACATTTTCACATGTGCTTATTTGGGAAGAAATCGATAAGAATGGCAGATTTATTATAAAAAGTGAAACGCCAAATCAACAAATTTCCTGGCAAGTCAGCGGCGCCAGAAATGATGCTTATGCCAAAAGTCATCCATTGCGTGTTGAAATCCCTAAATAACATAGTGTTCAAATTTTGCCGTCAACTTCATGAGCGTAGCAAAGAACTCAATGCAGTAATATCAAGGAATCCCCATTGTAATGATGGGGATTTCGTATTTTACCTTACTATAAAAGGGTCTTTACGGTATGCAAACTTCAGTCCGATATAAAATCCTACTTGTTTTATGCTGCTCCTTCTATTTCTCCAGCATTAACACATTAGCCAGCAATTCAAATGACTCCACTCTTGCAATAAAGTTGATGCATCAAGGCGATAGTTTACGACGTCTTATGCTATTCAACGAAGCCTATGTCAAATATTTACAAGCCGAAGAACTTCTTGAACCCATTCATTTATGGGAAAATTTACTAGTCGCCCGTGGCCATCGTATACGTGTATTACTTCAGCAAGAAAAATTTGAAATTGGCGACAGTCTCTGCATGGAATCTCTTAAACTGGCACAATTATATTTTGGTGAGCACCATAAATCACTTGCTTCCTTCTACAACTTGATGGCTGCAGTTGAAGGCCTTTATCGTGCTGATTACCGAAAAGCACTCGAGTTGCACAAGTTTGCGGTAAAATCTGTACAATCTCTGGAAGACAGTGAATCATTGATGGTAAAAGCACGCTCTTTAGGTGCTGTTGGAATGACCTACGAGTACTTAGGAGATTATAGTCAAGCCATTAAATATATTGAACAGGAGATGGAACTGATCCGGCACATCAAAGGAGAAGGAAGTATGTATTTAGCGTTTAGCTATCAGGATTTGGGGAAAATAAATGCCCTGAAGGGCTTCTATCAACAAGCTGAGAATTATTATCAAAAAAATCTTGAGCTGCTCAATGAAAATCTCCCACCCGGCCATGATTTTATTTCAAAAAGTTATCTTGATCTAGCGAGAATGTACAACAATACCGGAAGGTTTTCAGAAGCATTGGATAACATTCTTTACGCTACTACATCTTATGAAATTAATCATGATAAACAACATTCTGGCATTGCTAATGCATTACAATTGAAAGGAGACGTACACTTTAACCGAGGTGAATATAGCCAAGCCGAGGAAGTCTACAATAGATGCAGAGATATCCAAAACAAATTAATATTGGAGGACCATCTGGAAATTGCAAATTTACAGATGTCCTTTGGTCAATTGTACGTTGAACAAAAGAAATACGTTAAGGCAAAAGAATTCGCACTCAATGCAATGAGAATTTATAAAGAAAAACTTGGGGCGAATCATTTCCAATTTGCCAAAGTACTTACACAACTTGCAAAACTGGAATTATATCAAAACAACTTCGACACAGCCCTGGTCTATTTATTTCGTGCCAAGGATATACAACAACTTATATTTTCGGGAAAAGGGCCGAATGCGGCGCGTATAGATTTTCTTCTCGCTCGTGTCCATTTAAGTTTGAATCAGCTTGATGAGGCCCTGAATTATGTTCAATCTGGCCTCAAGTGCATGGACAGTGCCGATCCAAATCAACAAATGTCAAGTCATCCAATAACGATCGAGTTGAATCATATGAGGGCTAAAATATATCATGAGCAACATTTAGTCAATCAATTACCTATCGACCTCTACAGCTCATTTTTATACTATGACACCTGTTTGTTATATGCCGATCAATTGATTATGGGCCACAACAACGAATCCAAAAAATTCTGGTTGGAAAAAGTTTTTCCCATTTACGAGGAAGCCATTAATGTGGCTTATCAGTCATATATAATTTCAAAAAACAATACCTACTACGAAAAAGCTCTTGGGTTTTCTGAAAAATGTAAATCCGTATTGCTTAAATATCATGTCAATCAGGAGAATGCACTGGCGTTTTCAGGAGTTGATCCCGGTATTCTCGAAAAAGAGCAAAATTTCAGGCACCAGATAGTCGCCTTGGAAAATAATTTGCTCAAACTCCAAAATGAAGGTACACGGACAGAAAATCCTACCTCCAAAATGCACCTTTGGCAAAGTCAGTTATTTGACTTAAAACATCGATATGAAGATCTTTTGTCTCATCTAGAATCTGCCTACCCCAATTATTTCGATCTAAAATTTAAGCGAAAAGAGTTTCATTTACGTCAATTAAAAAATGATATCGTCGCTGCTGACGAGCTTATTGTAGAGTATTTTTTCGGTGATCAATTCTTATATATATTCTCTATTCAAAAAAACTTCCATGATTGGCATCGAATCAGCATAGATAGTACTTTGCTTCATCATATGGATGCGTATGCTAACTATCTTCTCACGCGAAATTCAATAACTTCGTCACGTGATAATTCGCTCCGTCAATTTCGATCAAGTGCATATAAATTGTACTTAAAAATTTTGGCCCCTGCTCTATCGGGGACTTCGACCAAGATCAATAAATTACTCATTATTCCTGACGGCCGATTGTGTTTCCTTCCATTTGAAACCCTTATTCCTGAAACCCCGGTAGATCTGACGACTACGGCTCCGCACTACTTGCTACACAACTATACGATTTACTATAAATATACACTTGCCTCAGTTCTGCAAAAAAAACAAAAAACAAAACTGCCGTATTTAGGAATTGCCCCTAAATACGATGGAAGAACTCCGGACACCAATTCTACACGCCTTGGCTGGAGTGACCTGACAAACAACGTCGAAGAAGTTAATGCCGGAAGAGCTCGGTTCTCAGGAATAGTTTTATCTGATGAAAACGCAACGACGTCAAGATTCAAAGAACTGGCTCCTCAGGCTAATATGCTTCACCTTGCCGCACACGCAGAATTGAGCCATGATCAGCCATTACAATCCCGATTAATTTTTAGTCGAGATTCCATGGGTTCAAACTCACTCTATTTGCAAGAATTGTTTAACCTCCAATTAAATGCGGATTTAGTCATCTTAAGTGCGTGTAATTCCGGAATCGGTGAACATCAGCGTGGTGAAGGACTAATCAGCCTGGCCAGGGGATTCAAATATGCAGGAATCAATGACATAGCCATGAGTTTATGGTCGGTTAACGATGCGACGATTATGCAAATCATAAAGCTATTCCTAGACAAAATAAATCAAGGGATTGCAAAGCCAGAAGCACTCCGCCAAGCCAAATTGGCTTATTTATTATCATCGGATCGACTTCGCAGTCATCCGTACTACTGGGCTTCAATAGTTTATGTTGGAAGCGACACACCACTTACCATTAACAGAACTAAAAATATGCGTGTGTATTATTTATTTGGCGGAGGGCTTATGTTGCTTCTTGTTGTATTCTTCCTGAGCAGAAAAAAGAGATTGACAGCGAGTTAGTATCCGTATTTATCACTCCAATGATCTTTTAAAAATTTCAAATATTTTTTTTCCGCCTCGCCGGTTGGATTAAAAAATGTCGTTCCGCTCATATTTTGTGGTAAATATTCCTGATCGATAAAATTTTTATCGTACGCATGAGCATATTTATAGTCTTTTCCATAGCCGATATCTTTCATCAGTTTTGTTGGTGCATTTCGAAGATGAAGTGGAACAGGTTCATTTGGAAATTCACGCACAGCGCCAATGGCTTTATTGATCGCTTCATAACTACTATTGCCTTTAGGGCTACAGGCCAAATAAATTGCTACCTGGGATAAAATAATCCGTGCTTCAGGCATACCTATATTATGTGCAGCCTGAAATCCATTGGTCGCCATCAAAAGCGCATTGGGGTTGGCAATACCAATATCTTCGGCCGCAAGAATGATCATGCGTCGTCCAATGAATTTTATGTCCTCTCCACCCTCCAGCATACGGGCCAACCAATAGACCGCACCATTGGGGTCGGATCCACGCATTGATTTGATGAAAGCTGAAATGATGTCGTAATGTTGTTCACCTGATTTATCATACAAGCTTAAATTTTTTGATAAAATTGCTTGTGTGGTCTCATTGTTAATCACAACAGGTGATACATTCGATGCATTGACCATCATCTCCAATCCATTGTACAATTTTCTGGCATCACCACCAGAGTATCGAATCAATAAATCAGGTTCTTCCAATTCAATCTCAAACGAATTTAAATGCGAATCGCGTGTTAATGCATTTCCCAACATGGCCGTGAGATCTTCAGCCTTCAACGCCTGAAGAATGAATAGCTGGCATCGTGATAACAAAGCCGGAATAACTTCAAATGATGGATTTTCTGTGGTCGCTCCTATGAGGGTAATGGTCCCCCGTTCCACCGCTTGCAAAAGTGCATCTTGTTGTGATTTTGAAAATCGATGAATTTCATCGATAAACAATATGGGTGAAGGTCGATCGAAAAAATGTTGCTTTTTGGCCTTTGCTATGGCCTCGCGCACATCCTTGACTCCTGAATTAACGGCACTCAACAAATAATGCGGTCGATTTAATTTCTCTGCCATAAACAAAGCAAGAGAAGTCTTGCCAACGCCTGGTGGTCCCCAGAATATCATAGATGGCACATTTCCGGTTTCAATGAGTTTACGTAAACTTTTACCCTCCCCCAACAAATGTTGTTGACCAAAAAACTCCTCAAAACTGTGGGGTCTCATACGTTCTGCTAATGGTGTTGACATACTGGCGACTTCATTTTAACAAGAATAGATTCGTTGACAAGTGGATCAATTCCTCTTTGATACCAAATGTACAGGTAAACTAAGAAGTCAACAGAAGCATTAATTTTATAAAATATTTGACCCAGCCTCACAAAGTCACATTGAAGTTCGTGTACCTGATTAAATCAAGTAAAAATTTCAACCGATGAAAAAAATTCTGTTTACTCTCATGCTAATTAGCAGTCTGGTATCACTTAAAGCACAAGTTGATACATTGAATTTGGATTCCTTTTGTATCGTGAATATTGGATACGAAACGCTTGGATCCGGAGTTCAACTTACCGCCTATGCCTTTGATTTTACTAATCCGAACGGTGGCGGTGGGGCTTTTACCTATCTCTGGTCTACAGGTGATACAACGCAAAGCATTCCACTTCTTGCAGGTGGCACCTATTGTGTCACGGCCACTTCTGATGGTTCAGGATGTGAAGCAGCAACTTGTATAACCGTTGATGATCAAGATTGCGATATCTTTCCCTGGTTAGATTTCAGTGGAAATCTATACGCTTATCATTCAGGGATTCCGCCATATACATATCTATGGTCTACTGGTGATACAACTCATTTTATACCTGTCAATGAAGGTGACACCTATTGTGTGACTGTAACAGATGCATTTGGTTGTGCCGCTGACACATGTACAGTCGTATCTTACAATGGTCTGGATACATTATGTATAGCAGATATTTTTGTTTGGCCGGATTCAGCCGGTAATATTATACTGACTGCCTATGGCGGATTGAATGGCTTATGGCCAGGTCAAGATGATGCCACATATCAATGGTCTACAGGGGATACAACAGCATCCATCGTTGCCACAAATATTTCGGAGTATTGCGTGACGGTTACAGTAGGGATTTGCTCTGCCGAAGCGTGTATAGACTTATCAAATTATGATTGTGGTCTTTGGATCGGATGTGATCCTCCCGGTACCTTTACAGCTTTTGCTTTTGGAATTCCACCCTATACATACGTATGGAATACCGGCGACTCGACTGCTAGTATCCCTGTGCAAGCAGGTGAAACTTATTGTGTCACCGTAACCGATGCCCTTGGTTGTATTTCTGACACTTGCATGGTGGCAGACTCAATTATCTTCCCGCCGAACGATACATTCTGTCAGGTTTTTATTGACTACTGGGTCAGCGATTCGGGCATTGTGCTGACGGCTTATGGATTCCCAATTGGAAGCGCAAATCTGACCTACATCTGGAATACAGGCGAGACCACTCAGAGCATCAATGGAATACCAGGAGTAGAATATTGCGTGACTGCGACATCTCCAAACTTCAATTGTACAGCAACGGCCTGTATTCAATTGGATGATTTAGATTGTACAGACGTCTATGTCTTATGCGATCCGGATGGCACACTGGGCGTTCTTTCTGCAGGTTTGCCACCTTTTACATACTTGTGGAGTACCGGTGATACGACAGAATTTATTGTTGGAGAAGTCGACAGTATGTATTGCGTAACCATTACTGACGCACTCGACTGTACAGTCGATACATGTGTTACACTGATGGGATTTCCTCCGGACACATTTAATTTTCCTTCTGGAATTTACGGAAGTGTTTTCGGCGGTGATTCGACGAATGTAATCGATGAATATGAAGGTTGGGTTTATTTATACCAGAAAGATCAGCAAGGAAACTTTAATTTATTAGACAGTACAGAGGTCATGTCAGATTTATTTTTCAGTGGCTATTTCTTTGAAGAAGTCGACGAAGGTGAATATCTAACTAAAGCTGTTGTTTCTTCGCTTGTGACCGGTGAAGATTACATTCCAACATATCATTTCAGCGCCATGGAATGGGATGAAGCAGATATCATAGATGTGACAAATACAAGTCCGGCTGGTGGAATAATTTACGATGCACCTATCTTTTTACTTGGTACGAGTTCTTTAACAGGTCCCGGATCGATTTCAGGTATAATTTCGGACATGGATAATATTTTAAATGATCATGATCGCGGTGATAATGGTATTGACGGCGTGACAATCATATTGACTGATGAATTTGATCAAACCTTGGGTTACATGATTACATCTGAGAATGGTGAATTTAGTTTTGATAATCTACCGTATGGAACATATCATTTGCATGCTGATTTTCTGAATTTTTCAGGACCATATGCCGTCGTTTCGATTAGTGCTGATAATCCTGATGGCGCAGTTAGTTTTGAAGTCGAAGGAGAAGATATTTTACTCCATAGCAACGAGGTTAACTTTAATTCAGAAGTGGAAGTCTTTCCAAATCCTGCGCGTGATATTATAAATATTGCTGTGAGTAGCGACCTGAATGTACGCTCCTTGTTAATTACAAATCTACAGGGTAAGACGATTGAATATTTGACGGACTTGTCTTCAACAACAATTGAATTAAGTATTCGTGAGTTGAGTCCTGGAATTCATTTGATACACCTGATTACTGATCAGGGTATTGCTAATAAAAAGATCATGATAATAGAGTAATTCGTTTTCAATAGGCTTGGTAAATGGCATGGGGTAGCGCCCTATGCCATTTGCCAATCCTAGTACTTTGTGAAAGAAGATACACGGAGAAATCATTATGCAACGAAAAGGCGGCCATATTCTGTGATAACGAAAGAATTTTTAAAGCGATGCCAAAAAGGTGATGAAAAAAGTCAGCGGAGACTTTATCGCCATTGCTTTGATATTCTAATGCCCGTCTGTATGCGATATAAAGAAAATGAAACGGATGCGATTGCTGCAGTGAACACCACCTTTTTAAAAATACTCGACAATACGCATTCTATTAAAAAAGAAGTAGAATTCGATCATTGGGCCAAACGAATAGCGATCAATGTGCTGATAGACGAATACAGAAAAACCAAGCGACGAAATCGGCTACAACAATCTCATGATCCGATGGAGATGCAACATCTTTCTCGTCAGAGCCAATTAAATACAGCTGATTTGGACATAGGGGCTGAAACGATCATACATCTGATCCAACAATTGTCCGAACCCGGAAGAACAATTTTCAATTTACATGCACTTGAAGGATATACGCATGAGGAAGTGTCTGAAAAACTAGGAATGACCCCTGACAATTCACGCTATTATTTGCACACTGCACGAAAGACTTTGCGAACACAATTGAGAAAATACATGAAACTGTCAAAACCTGCTTAAGATGGAAGATTACATTAAAAATAAACTCTCGGAATACAAACCGACTTTCAAAGAAGAGTATTGGAATACTATGGCCGTTGAATTGAAAAAACGAAAACGGCGAAAATTTATCATTTTTTGGTGGTTGGGTTCTATCAGCATACTCCTCTTAACTGCCACAATTTACCTGTACAATACAACAGAAGTGGACAGCAACATATCAGGGCAAGCAATAGCGATCGAACAAAATGATTTATTAAAAAAATATAGTAATTCGAATTTTGAGCAAATTTCAACAAGTAAGGAACAAGTTGAAGAACAAGACGCCAGCAATGTCAGTATAGGTCTGAATGGATTATCTAATACAACTAAACAATCGACTAATTCCATTAAGCCTCTCCCCCATAATCAAGACGCAAGTCAAAAAAATCAGATAAAAAATCATTCTCAAGAGACAAAATCGGAGTCAATCGTGAAAAGCAAATTTATACCTTCTTCGGGCGCGCAGACCAGTCCAACCCACCATTCCCAAAAATCGAATACCGACGGTCAATTGGCAACACAATTGGATGGCTTTCAGAATAAACGAACAAAGAAAGGTGATGTTTCATCTTCCGGAACCTCAAATAACTCTACCGCGATTGCTGGTACCCTATTGACGCCAATTGGCCTGCAGAAATTACAATTATTAGATACGCATATTGCCTTACCTAAATTGCCAGAAATAGAACCTGTCAACATTGTCATCTCCGAAAGTCGGTTAAAAGATCAGCCATACGCCATTTCGCTGGCTGGAAATTTATTGAACACATCGGCTAACGATTTGATTCACAATGAAGAATTTCGATTCCAACGCGTTGTCCATTTTGGTCAAAGCATATACTATTTAGCAGCGGGAGTTGGTATTGGTCGATATAGCGGAAAATTTTCGGCTGTCGACCAAGAATCTCTGACGTACAGAAGTTTTGCTTCAAATTCCATGACGCAATCTCTCATCCCTCAGACAACCTATTATGGAAATATTCCGATTGAGTTTGGACTAAAAGTCAACAGGTGGCAATTCGGGATAAATTTAAGTCCTGAATATCTCATAGGGCTTCATGGGCGGATTAAGTCTGAAGAAACTATATATGCAGTTCAACCAAATGAGATCGCACCTACAGCCGGAGTATTTAGTCTGAAGGCAGAGGTTAGCGAATCTGAAAAAGAAGCCTGGCTCGACCAGTCAAACGTAAACGGCTGGGCAATTCCGGTTGGAGCCAACATACATTTTAGATTGAATAATCATTGGGCGCTCGGAGCTTCAGCACAGTATTATACCACCGAATTTTATAAATTAAAAACCCCCGTATTGAATTACAGAAACATCACTGGAAATACGGATCAAATGAAAGGAGGACTTTATGTTTCATATCAATTCTAACATATATTATTTCTTGTTTGCCCTGGGTATTCTATCGTTCTTATCCTGCGAAAAAGAAAGCATCATGCTGGAACCAGTAGCAGAAGACGTTGTCTTTCAAGCTTCAGGATCTGTCAATGGATTGTCCTTCGATATGAATGAAAATACTATTATGTTGACAGAAGCCGGCACACAAGGCCCAGTTCAACTCTATCAGGGTACATTATTCAGCGGATGTGAGACAGCTTTAATGAATACTTGTGGGCAATCATTTTCAATTACCTTTTTTGACTCGACAAATTCAAATTATAATAACCAGGGGTATCCTGTCATCCTGGAACCGGGAGTTAAATCTGTATACATGGGGGAGTCAATTTCCATTACACCTGAGTTTTGCATTAATACAACTGGTACAGACTCGGTCCATATCGATAATGGCGTAACCATTGACGAAAATCATCCCTACTGTTTTGAACCGCAAGCTGTTTTTCCAGAATTCGAGGCATTTAATTTAAATTCGGCTTCCAATCAACCGGACAGTTTGAGCCTGGTCTTTCATATGCAAGATGTCATGGTTAGTCGTATGGGGGATGAAGTGATTTATTATTATTTCAAGCTTAATTGCCTGGGGATGGTAGATAGTTGTATGTTGATGAGTATATCCTTGGAAGGAAATTCTCCTTATACAATTGATGACTTCATTCTATTTGATAATTATAATCAGATCGAATTGAATGCCCAATTTAAAGTTAGTGTCTTTAATCCTTTTGGTCCGTTGGATTTGTTTTTTACGGCCTTCCAATTAAATTCAAATCAAACCTCAAACTTTGGTCTTTTTTACTATGGTAGTCCTACCGGGATAATGCCGAATTTGTGTGATTGGCCCATTTCCTTCTCATTAGAAAATAGTATTACCACTACTTCAGGGGGAATTGTTTCGATCACTTATGTGGATGAATTCGAAAACGTATTTACCAGTATTGGCAATGGAAGCTTGGATAATGGGTTTATCATTAACTCAGCTGAACCCTATTTAATCGACGGATCTGGTAATGCAACGGTCTTATCATCTATCACGTACAATGGTACATTGGCGAATCAACTAGGACAAGTTTTAGAATTCAGCGATGTCGAATTGACCTTTGCTTTTGGGCATTTACCACAATAGGATTTCAATTTATTTGGATCAGAGGATTTTCAGGAAAAAGAAAAAGGCGATACTTTAAAAAGTACCGCCTTTTATTGTTCATGGAGACCTTAACTGTTATTTCTTCTTTGGTCTGCCTCGTCTACGCTTTGCTACTGGTTTTGCAGCAGCTTTCTTTGGTCTACCTGGTCCACGTTTTGCAGCTGGTTTCGCAGCAGCTTTCTTTGGTCTGCCTGGTCTACGCTTCGCAGCTGGTTTCGCAGCAGCTTTCTTTGGTCTACCTGGTCCACGCTTAGCAGCTGGTTTCGCGGCAGCTTTCTTTGGTCTACCTGGTCTACGCTTCGCAGCTGGTTTCGCAGCAGCTTTCTTTGGTCTACCTGGTCCACGCTTAGCAGCTGGTTTCGCAGCAGCTTTCTTTGGTCTACCTGGTCTACGCTTCGCAGCTGGTTTCGCAGCAGCTTTCTTTGGTCTACCTGGTCTACGCTTAGCAGCTGGTTTCGCGGCAGCTTTCTTTGGTCTACCTGGTCTACGCTTAGCAGCTGGTTTCGCAGCAGCTTTCTTTGGTCTACCTGGTCTACGTTTTGCTACTGGTTTCGCAGCAGCTTTCTTTGGTCTACCTGGTCTACGTTTTGCTACTGGTTTTGCAGCAGCTTTCTTTGGTCTACCCGGTCCACGCTTCGCAGCTGGTTTTGCAGCAGCTTTCTTTGGTCTACCTGGTCCACGCTTAGCAGCTGGTTTCGCAGCAGCAGCTTTTCTTGGTCTACCTGGTCCACGCTTCGCAGCTGGTTTCGCAGCAGCAGCTTTTCTTGGTCTACCCGGTCCACGCTTCGCAGCTGGTTTTGCAGCAGCAGCTTTCCTTGGTCTACCCGGTCCACGTTTCGCAGCAGCAGCTTTCTTTGGTCTACCTGGTCTACGCTTCGCAGCTGGTTTCGCAGCAGCAGCTTTCTTTGGTCTACCTGGTCCACGCTTCGCAGTTGTTTTTTTCGCAGCAGCCTTTTTAGGTCTACCCGGTCCACGTTTCGCAGCCGTTTTTTTCGCAGCAGCCTTTTTAGGTCTGCCTGGTTTTCGTTTTGCAGATTTAGCTTTTTTCTCATCAGCTTTCGCTTGAGTGAGTTTTTTCTTAGCATCACGCAAAGCTTTCTTGGCCGATTTTGTTTGGCTCTCCAATTTCTTTATTTGAGCTTGGGTTGCCTTGACCATGCCAGCCAATTGTGCTGAAGACATTTTCTTTTTTGCCATAATAAAAATTAGTTAGATTTAATTAACTACAAATTTAATTCATTCAATCGTAATATTTCACATAAACGTCTAAAAAACAAGCTGTTCCATCAATAGCATCTTGACCAACGTATTTTGATTTTAAAATTTAAAAATTATACTTCGCTGATACTCAATTTATTATGAATAATTTTCATAAAAAATATAGATTTTTTGAAAACAAATAATCTTGAACTTTTTTTTAAATTATCTTTGAGGTTTGATCAAAAAAACACGTATTTTTCAAAAAATCACTCAAACACCAGGACAGATGAAACAACTTGACGGTAGAAAAACAGCAACCAACGTTAAAACCAAGCTTCGTGACGAAATTAATAATTGGTTAGAAAAAGGTAATAAACGACCACATCTAGCGGCTGTATTAGTAGGAGATAATACAGCTAGTCGTGCCTATATTAGAACGAAAATAAAATCATGTGAAGAAGTAGGAATGGCGTCATCCTTTTTTCAATTTGATGCACAAATAACAGAAGATCAACTACTTAAGGAGATTGATAAATTAAATAACAATCCTGAAATTGATGGTTTTATCGTCCAATTACCAATCCCCAAGCACATAAATGAACACAAAATAATCGAACGCATTGACCCTAAAAAAGATGTCGATGGTTTTCATCCTGTAAATTTGGGAAAAATGATGTTGGGATTACCGACTTTATTGCCGGCAACACCTTATGGAATTATTGAAATCATCCGACAATACAATATTGAAACATCGGGCAAACACTGTGTGGTATTGGGTCGTAGCAATATTGTAGGTACGCCTGTAAGTCTTCTTTTATCCCGAAAAAATGATCCTGGGAATTGTACGGTAACCCTAGCACATAGTCGCACAAATAATCTTTCGGAATTAACTCAAATGGCCGATATTCTTATTGTTGCTTTAGGAATTCCAGAATTTGTTACCGCCGATATGATAAAACCCGGATGTGTCATTATTGATGTTGGAATTAATAGAAAAGAAGATACTTCCAGAAAAAGAGGTTACCGACTTGTCGGTGATGTTAATTATGAGGACGTGCTTGAAAAAGTATCGTATATCACACCGGTCCCGGGCGGCGTAGGACCTATGACTGTGGCGAGTCTCCTGGTAAATACAATGAAGACTGTTAAGTGGAATGCAGCAGATGATTGATTGGATTTCTCACGAATTAATTTGTCTTGAACCCACTGATTTCTCAATTTTAACCGCCTATTTAGAAGAATTCGAAATTGCCGGTATTGAAGAACACCCAAACGGAATTACAATCTATTATCAGGATAACGAATTAGGCGGAATAATTCAGTCTCATTGCCAGTCACTGAAGCTTAATGCTAAACATGTTATCAATTCTGAACCAGAACAAAATTGGAATTCAGTTTGGGAAAGTTCATTTAAACCTGTATCAGTAGATGATTTCTGCGTGATCTATGCCCATTTCCATAAAATTGACATTAGCAAATTTCAATTCCCCATTCAAATCACGCCTAAAATGTCCTTTGGAACAGGCCATCATGCAACTACACGACTCATGATTCAACTTATGCGTCGATTGGATTTTAAAGATAAATCAGTCCTGGATTTTGGCTCTGGTACAGGTATTTTATCCATCTTGTCAAAACTCCTTGGTGCCCGGCACGTAACTGGTATAGACAATATGTCGTGGGCGATAGAAAATTCACAGGAAAATGCCATAACAAACAATTGCGGGCATATTGATTTTATCCTGGCTGATAACGCTTCACTTCCCGGGAAACATTTTGATGTCATTCTTGTCAATATAATTCGCAAGGTAATATTCGACAATCTCGATGTGCTTGCAAAACAGATCGTACATAATGGCTATTTGATATTATCCGGGTATTTACAAAATGACAGACAAAAAGTGTTGTATGAAACCACTCAGCGCGGGTTCAAACTTATAGGCGAACAATGTGAAGATCAATGGGTGTGTCAACTTTATCAAAAATCAGCGAGTGCCTGATAGACTTCCCTTGTGGGAAGTCCCATTATATTGCTGTAGCTGCCTGATATTCTTTTTATTTTACTCCAGCCAATCCAATCCTGTATTCCATAGGCTCCGGCCTTATCAAGTGTTTTATACGTATTGATGTAGTAGTCGATTTCTTCATTTTTAAGTACATCGAATACGACTTCTGTTCTTACTGAAAACGACAATGATTTGTCTTTATTTGACAGAAAAACACCACTAATGACTGTATGTTTATTTCCAGACAGCTGCTTTAAGATTTCTGCTGCCTCATCTTTGCCCTGTGGTTTTCCAATAATGGTATTTTCAAAAACAACTACCGTATCCGCTGCCAATAATATTTCTCCGGGCTGCAACTGTTCCAGACATGGACTTCCTTTTAGCCTGGCCAAATATTCCGGAACATCCCTGTTTTGCATATTGTCGGGAATAATCTCCTCGACGTCTGATACCACAATCCTAAATTTGATATCAAGCTGTTCTAATAAATAAGCTCGTCTCGGAGAACCTGATGCCAACAGTATAGGATGTTTCATACGCACGGTATTAAGTTTATTAAATAGCTTTAATCTGATATGGGATTCGGTACTATATCAACAACCATTTGATATTCAATTGTTTTCATCAACCGTAAATTGTTAATCGTCCAGATTACGACAGTTGGCAATCAATTCTAATTTGCTTGCCACCACAACGAATCCAACAACTTCAAGGAATTATAATTATCAGCCGTGAAAATAACAGAATTGAAGTTCTTAAATCAAAGTTCAATCTGAATACCCGATTGGTAAATTCATGACCCAACGCCCTAGATCATCGATTTTCGGAATTATTGATTATCGCGCCACTCATACACCCATTTGGCTTGAATTTGTTCGAGATGGCCTTCACTACAGTCTTCTCGTTTGCCTTCAAAATGTGGTATTTCCAGTATCCAGTCCAATAATTCCGTAAACCGAATGCGATAAATTTTGGATTCACCAAAATCGTCACCAAATCTGTCGTACAATGCCATTGCTATATCCTCATGGTCCATCCAGGAAATGGGTAAATTGTCTATTTCATCAAAACTCATTGATTCTATTTAGCTTTTACTTCGAAATTTGGTTAGTGTTCATGTCCGATGATGAGACGTTGATCAGGAATTGTCACTTCGATTTCGGCCTCATCTGATAAAATAATCGACTGACAACCCAGGCGTGATTCCAGGCGCGGATTTATGGCCCGATCAATGAAGTCCTCTTCTTTGTCCGATATTTCTTCCAGAAACTCTTCCCCTTTTTCTATATAAACGTGACACGTACTGCATGCACAAACTCCTCCACAATTATGATTCAAATGAATATCATGGTCCTCAGCTATGTCTAAAATGGATAGATCCACTTCAGCATCGGCTATTACAATCGGCTTGATATCTTCTTGTTCAAATTTAAATGTAACTTTTGCCATTCTGCACGTTGCATTAAGATTAATCCCAACAAGGGTAATGAAAAAAAAGTTCGCATCCCTCCTTGATATGGTAAATATTACTAACTTGAATGGATAATCGAAGTAAAAGTTCGATTCCGTCTGATACAGTTAGTTCGCATCGAAAGATGAATTGACTATCTATGTTCGTGTGATAGAAGAAATTCACACTTTTTATCTAATTAAAGAGGAGATTGGATATAAATCGAAATTAGTTCAAGCGTTATTAAGATCATGGAAGGAGAAGAAACACAAGCGGCGATAATGCCTTATAAGTTCAGGGAACTAAAGATCTACTCTAGTACTGAATGGTTGGCCGATAATCGCAAAAAGTATCGTCAGGTCTTTGATCGGCAAGAAACGACTTTTGTCTATGCTGAATTGTCTTTCTACAATAAGCTTTTTGATGAAGAAGCCTGGGATGTGACAATCACACTCAAGTGCTTTAGTTTGAGTCGAAGCAAAAAAGAAATTTGCAGTCTGGAACTGAAAAAGAAAATCAGTAAATACGATCACACCGTCTATATTCGCGAGGGTTGGGGAAATAAAAAACAAGGATCATTCTGGTCACGAGGAACTTATTATTGGGAGGCCTGGATGGACGATAAAAAAGTGGCCACAAAATACTTTTATATCGAAGAGATTGACGAATCAGAGGAAGATGAAGACCCAACAACTTATCTGGACTTAAAATCAGTTCGCTTATACGAAGGTAAATACGACGATGTATCACCTGAAGACCGCAAGTTCTATAAGGCATTTGCCGTTGGAGACACACGATATATCTACGCCGAAATAATATGTGAAAATCTAAATATCTACTCCAACTGGCAGTGCGAATTATTCGTCAAATTTTTTAACCAATCGCGTGAATTAAAAGGTCAGGTCATCCGCTTGAGCCAGGTCAAAGAAAATGATGACATTATTGAGGTTACAGCAGGATGGGGCGCCAATATTAAGGGGAGTTGGCGTAAAGGAATATACTCCGTAGAAGTCATTTTCATGGATCGTCTCCTCGGCGTGATACCTTTTGAAGTTGGAGATGAGTTTATCGAAGGCGTCGGTCACGTACAATTACCAAATCGTGCGAAGCCGATGTACCTGCAGACAGACGAAGATGCGCATCTTTCCTTAGAAGAGATCATGGAGCGGTTGAATAATCTCATTGGTCTTAAACCTATTAAAAAACAGGTTCGTGAACATGCCCAGTATTTAAAATTTATTCAGCTCCGAAAGGATAAAGGATTTAAAGAAGACTCTGAACTTTCAATCCATGCTGTTTTTACGGGTAATCCCGGTACCGGAAAAACAACGGTGGCAAAAATGATGGGTAAACTCTACCGGAAGATGGGATTATTGTCTCGTGGTCATGTCCACGAAGTCGATCGGGTAAGTCTGGTGGGTGAATATATCGGCCAAACAGCACCTAAAGTAAAAGAAGCCATTGAAAAGGCGCGCGGTGGTATTATGTTTATTGATGAGGCTTATTCATTGGCCAGAACCAACGATGACACGAAAGATTTTGGACGTGAGGTCATCGAAATTTTAGTCAAAGAAATGTCGGATGGAGAAGGCGACCTGGCGGTTATCGTGGCTGGTTATCCAAAAGAAATGAAACATTTTTTGGAGTCCAATCCCGGTCTGCGTTCACGATTTAAATTATTCTATGATTTTACAGATTTCAAACCAGATGAATTGTGGGAAATCGTAAATTATGCAGCGACAGAAATGGAGCTTGAATTTGAACCGAAAGCTCAGGAAATGCTCAATAAAATAATATTGCGCGCCTATCGTAACCGAGATCGCAGTTTTGGAAATGCCCGCTATGTTTATGATCTGGTGGAAAAAGCGAAAATAAATTTAGGTCTGCGAATCATGATGATGGAAAATCCGCACGGACAGCCCGCTTCTGATTTAAAATTGATCCAGGTGTCCGATGTTCAACAACTTGACGATACTATTTTAACCGAATTACCTGATATTCCTATCGATAGTGAATTATTGGAATTGGCGCTCAAGGAACTCGATTATCTCATAGGCATGAAGGCTGTCAAACAAGAAGTTCGCGAACTGATCAGCCTGGTAAAATATTACCAGTCCCTCGGAGTCAACCCACTTAATAAATTGTATTTGCACACATTATTCATTGGTAATCCGGGCACAGGTAAAACCACCGTGGCACGCATACTCGCTAAAATATTCCGTGCCCTCGGAATTCTTGAACGAGGACATATTGTCGAGACAGATCGTCAAGGACTTGTGGCAGGATTTGTAGGACAAACTGCCATTAAAACTTCCGGTAAAATCGACGAAGCCAATGGCGGCGTTTTATTTATCGATGAAGCATATGCACTTACCGGAGCAGCGGGTCTCTATGCCGACTACGGACATGAAGCGATTCAGACCATTTTAAAACGAATGGAAGACGATCGTGGCACATTCTTTGTATTTGCCGCCGGATATCCCGATAACATGGAGAAATTTCTTAAATCCAACCCAGGCCTCCGTTCCCGTTTCGATAAGATTTTAAAATTCGAAGATTATTCTCCTGCTGATTTATTTGATATTGCCAAACACATGCTGGCAACTGAAAAACTAAAATTATCAAAAGCGGCAGCTGATTACCTCCACCAGGTTGTTTTTCAAATGCATCGTGGACGCGATAAATTCTTTGGCAATGCAAGGACGATAAGACAACTTGTGAACGCCATCATGAAAAATCAACATCTGCGTATGTCAAATTCCAATGAAACATCAAAACGTGAATTGTACAATGTACTCGTGGAGGATATTCGTAAGGTCGAATTACAGGACGAGAATAAAATATTTGATAAAAAGAAAATTGGATTCAAATCTGAACAGTGAAATTTGCTGCATCGGAGCGCTATCGGTCCGGGAAGCCAGCGTGTCTAACCTATAATCTATAAATGAAATCTTACAAGAAAGAAATGTGGTTTCGCGTACCTACGCGACGAGGGTTTATCAATATTACAAGGGACGTTACCGAAACTATCCGGGAAAGTGGCGTCCAGGAAGGACTATGCCTTGTAAATGCCATGCACATTACCGCCAGCGTTTTTATCAATGACGATGAAAGTGGCCTGCATCAGGACTATGAAAAATGGCTGGAGGGGTTAGCGCCTGAAAAACCCTATTCGCAATATGCACACAATGGATATGAAGACAATGCGGATGCCCATCTTAAACGCACGATCATGGGCCGTGAAGTTGTCGTTGCCATTACGGAAGGACAGTTGGATTTCGGGCCCTGGGAAGCCATTTTTTATGGTGAATTTGATGGAAAACGAGAGAAGCGCGTGTTGATTAAAATAATCGGGGAATAGAATTGATAGTGGACAGTGGGCAGTGGGCCCTCCTACGCAAAGCTCCGGCGGGCAAGCAGTGGGACAATATTAGATCAAAGGTACTTGATCGTAAAATCAATTAATTTTTGTTTGAACTTATTGTAAGGAGGTGTTAGCAACTCCAGCGCACCGGGAATATGTTGTTTATACACGCCCCTGGCATTTGAAAAAGCTTGAAATCCATACCACCCATGTCCTTTTCCCATTCCACTATTATTTGACCCACCGAAAGGTAAATTCTGATTAAAATATTGAACGCCATTGTGATTAATACAGGTTCCTCCGGCACGTGTATTGGCTAATAAATAATTGACATTTTTCTTGCTATTACTGTATATGTAAAGCGCCAATGGCTTTTCTTTGGTATTAATTTCCTGGGTTAATTGACCAATATCGGTAAACGTATATACAGGCAATACAGGACCAAATATCTCTTCAGATTTAACGATTGAATCAGAAGGTATATCCGAAAGTATGGTCGGAGCAATATAGTTTTCAGATTCATTAAAATGACCGCCAGTCACGACTTTAGCGCCTTTGGACAATGTTTCATCTACCATATTTTTCACGCGATGAAAATGCCAATTATTTATAAGGCGTGCATATGAAGTTTCTTGTGAAGCATCATCTGAGTAGAATTTTTTTATATATTTATTTAGCGCTTTTATAAATGCGTCCTCTACACTTTCATGAACAAAAACATGGTCGGGTGCAATGCAGATTTGTCCTTTATTGACAAATTTGCCCCAGGCAATGCGCTTTGCCGCGGTTTCAATATTGGCTGTTTCATCGACTATAGTTGGGGTCTTTCCACCTAACTCCAGGGTTACCGATGTCAGATGTTTTGATGCAGCTTTCATCACGATTTTACCAACATCCGAAGAGCCTGTAAAAAATATGTGATTAAACGGAAGAGTCAACAAGGATTGAGCCGTATCCTCTCCCCCTTCTACAAGAGCTACCTCTCTCTCGTCAAAAACCTCTTCGACGATTTTTTTCATCAATGCCGACATATGCCCTGATTGCTCGGACGGTTTGAGCATGACAGCGTTACCTGCCGCAATTGCGGAGACAAGGGGCCCAAATGTGAGATTAAGTGGGAAATTCCAGGGAGAAATAATCAAGACAACCCCTTTTGGTTCATAAATGATGTGCGAACTGGAACCCAAAAAAGCAATCGGTGTATCTACTCGATGGCGGCTTACCCAATGTCGTAAATGCCTTCTGGCATATTTTATCTCGCCTGTAACCGGAAAAAGTTCAGTTATATCGACCTCAGTTGGATGTTTTCGGAAATCATTGTATAGCGCATCTTTAATTAGCGGTCGATAAGCTAAAATCGTGCGGTGCAATTTCTTCAATTTTGCGCGGCGTTGAGATATTGTGCTATTTGCAATAGCATATTGATTTTCTTTCTGGAGATTGAAAATTCGTTTTATTTCGTCTGCAGTTGTTTCTTCAACTATTGGGCTATTTGTCATATTATTTTGATGGTCAACTGACGTCAAATATGGAACAAGATATGACGAACTTATGTTCCTTGACTGGAAGTCTCACATTCCCGGATTATCAACTTGAAGTTTCATTCATTCAACTCATTGAATGAATCCCTAAATCCCTAATTTAGTTTTAAGTAGATTATTGAGAACAGGAATATTTTCAGGCTGTAGAAGGTTTACGGCCTTCACGCCACACAATTTTTCAACAAGTTCTATTGCTGCAATGGTGTTGGTGGCCGGTCCACTGACAAGATCCGGAACAAATCCATAACTGCTCATAACACCAAACACTGCATACGGATCAGATGCACAAAGGATATTGCATTTTATATTGTCTTTAATCATTCGAATGGCGAGATCGCCATTATATGGTTCGAGTGGTGATGCCCCTATTTCAATGACAGCTACATCGGCCTCGACGCGCGCCATACGCGAGATTAAGTTTGCAGCGGCTTGTTGATAATCCACGACCGGACATATGGAAGATGGCATTCCTGCATCGACGAAATCCAATATCTCATCGGCTCCGGCATCCTGAACCGCCAAAATATCACGAAAACGGCCTGCTCCTGTCAATTTAACGCCTAGGACCTTCAGGTTTTTTAATTTTAATAATCTGGTAACAATTCTTGCTGTAGTCGTTTTTCCTGCTGACATCGATGTCCCGACAAGCAAAACTACAGGTGTGGTAAATGGTGTTTCCGGCACAAAATGAACAGCCTCGGACATGGTTGTTTTGGCACCTGCACGAAGTACATGACCTAAATATTTAACGCCAACAGGTATTGGAGAAAATATGGAAACAGAAGTCATTTTCCCGAATAAACCGGCGCCGGTGAGTAAATGCATCTGACCATCTTCTTCAACAATTTCCCAGCTACCTGTGGCTTCAAGTGTTGCATGACGGACACCTAAAGCTCCAATCAATCGATCACCCATCAGTGGATCCATCATTCTACCATTTTGCAATTCAATTTTAGCATCCGAACCCGGATCAGTAATGACAGCAGTGATATAGTCTCCGGTTTCCCATTCATCTTTAGGTAATGCTTTGACATCAAAGTTATCTTCCTGAAAATCCATAATTCGCGTCAGCGAGGTATAAATATATTTGTAGTTCATAATGCCACTATTTATATTAATCATCAGGTAATCCTAAAAGCAAAGTGAGCAGCGCTGTCCGCTCAATCATGTCTTCCAAAAAAATAAATTCATGCAAGGCATGCGCCCCATCTCCGGTTGTTCCCAAACCATCGAGTGTAGCGGTAAATAAACTTGTCGTGTTTGCATCTGATCCACCGCCGGCAGTGCTATCTTTCAAATTGACTCCAATTTTTTTTGCTTCCTTTTGAGCGCGCTGCCACAGTCTATCATTCCTGGCTGTCTTTTCCATAGGCAGACGACCAAAACCTCCTTCTACTTCAATCTGCACATCAGGATTCACCGGTTTTAGTTCATTAATTTTCCAGGTAATGTATTGGGCATCCTCCAGGCTCGGGGCCCGCACATCGGCCACGGCCTTGCCGAGTGGAGCTACCACATTTGGTGAATTCCCCCCCTCGATCATACCCACATTTACCGTAATGCCACGTTCCGGGTCATTGAATGAAAAGAGCTCCTGGATTTGATGAGATAGTTCTAAAATGGCGCTGACACCATCACCCGGGTTTAGTCCGGCATGAGCGGCTTTGCCTTTTACGGTAATTGTAAAGCGGCCTAATCCCTTGCGTGCTGTTTTCAATTTTCCATCGAGCCCAAGAGGCGGTTCTAAGATAAATGCGCGTCGCGCTATTTTTGCCAGTCTTCGAATTGTACCAGTACTCTCCTTGCTCCCAATTTCTTCATCAGAATTAATTAAACAAACCGGGGTTAGATGCAATGGTATATCCAGCGAACGAATCGCCTGTAATGCAAAAACCATTTGCGTCAAACCAGCCTTCATATCAAAAACACCAGGGCCACTCAATCGACCATTTGATTTTTCTATTGGCATTTTGAGGAGGGTTTCCTTTTCCCATACCGTATCACAATGACCGATTAAAAGTTGAGTCCTTTGATTTTTAATTCGCTGGCGCGGTTTAGCAACAAGATATCCCCCCGTCTGCTGTCCGGGCATATAGACAGTTGAATAGTCTTCAGATTCGAATTTATCTCTCAATAAACTTAATATGGCCTCCTGTGATCCAGCATCATGTGAAGGCGTTTCCAATGCTACTAATGCCCGAAGAAACTTTTCCATATTTGGCTTTTGCTCTTCGAGGTATTGACATATTCTATCTGCAATTGCCGTCATAAAACTTTAATTTTTAAAGTCTTTTGGAAATGGAAAAGCAAGGCTTTGTTTTATTTCAGCAAATCGTCCATAGGCTAAATAAGCCAGGAGCGGCGCATTGATAATCATATCCTGTTCGTCTTGCTCAGACACCCGTAAATATTTTTCATCGACATAGGTGTCCAGTATTTTTCCACAGATCAAACTGTGCTGACCAAAGCCGTCGATGGTCTGCATGTGCTCACATTCGAGAAACAGATAACTATCTTCTAAAAACAAGGCATCAATTTGCTCCGCACGAAATGTAGGTAGGTTATTTAGAATCAATTTCTGATTTCCTTCTTCTTCACATCGGGGTGAAGCCGCCAGACTGGCCAGCGTCACCTGGTCCGGTTTAGGAAAACTTACCGTAAAACCTTTTTCACGCTTTACATTATGATAGGTTATGTGTCGCGGTGTACAGATAAACCCAAAATAATTGTCATGGCCTAAAGGCATAGCCATATGTTTCGGAGCCAGATCATACGAATCGCCTTCTTTCGTGCCAATAACCACCAAGGGGGCAACAGTAAAAAAGTGGTCCCAAATAAATTCGCCGCTATGAAGCCTTACAATATCATCTTTTGATGCGGACATATCTCCTCCTTTGGTTCACTTCAAACTTCAGATGAAAAGTTGAAGGAAACAATGACCGGCGTCAGAGACACCGATGATGTTTGAGGTAATACATGACGGTGGGTTCGGCCTGGCATTCATTTAGACCATATCTCTAAATTTTTTGCCTGTCGCTCAACCCCCCTGCCCCCTTCAAAGGGGGAGCATTTCATATTGGTGTTTTTTGGATAGCATTTGAGTGACAACTGTATGAATATTAATTTTTAGACGACATTTCCAACCCCATCCATACTTTGTTCCCCCTTCGAAGGGGGTTAGGGGATTGAAAAACTCAGACTACACCTCAAACAAAAACTACGTTTCTAAACGCTTACATTTTATTTAAACGTCTTCTTTTAATTTCCAGTCAGTCGCTCAACCCCCCTGCCCCCTTCAAAGGGGGAGCATTTCATATTGAAGTTTTTTATGTAGCATTAGAATCACTGTATGAATATTAATTTTTAGACGACATTTTCCAGCCCATCCAAACTTTGTTCCCCCTTCGAAGGGGGTTAGGGGGAAACGAGTGTGAGTATGAGGTTGGGTGTGCGTGTGTACTCGGGTTGTTCCCCCTTCGAAGGGGGTTAGGGGGTTGAAAAACCCAAATTACACCTCAAACAAAAACTCCCTTTCGAAACGCTTACATTTTATTAAAACCTCTCTATTAATTTCTTGTTGGTCGCTCAACCCCCCTGCCCCCTTCAAAGGGGGAGCATTTCATTTTGAAGTTTTTTATGTAGCATTAGAATCACTGTATGAATATTAATTTTTAGACGACATTTTCCAGCCCATCCAAACTTTGTTCCCCCTTCGAAGGGGGTTAGGGGGTTGAAAAACCCAAACTACACCTCAAACAAAAACTACGTTTCTAAACGCTCACATTTTATTTAAACGTCTTCTTTAATTTCTTGTCGTTCGCTCAACCCCCCTGCCCCCTTCAAAAGGGGAGCAGTTCTTATTGGTGTTTTTTGGATAGCATTTGAGTGACCACTGTATGAATATTAATTTTTAGACGACATTTCCAACCCCATCCATACTTTGTTCCCCCTTCGAAGGGGGTTAGGGGATTGAAAAACTCAGACTACACCTCAAACAAAAACTACGTTTCTAAACGCTTACATTTTATTTAAACGTCTTCTTTTAATTTCCAGTCAGTCGCTCAACCCCCCTGCCCCCTTCAAAGGGGGAGCATTTCATATTGAAGTTTTTTATGTAGCATTAGAATCACTGTATGAATATTAATTTTTAGACGACATTTTCCAGCCCATCCATACTTTGTTCCCCCTTCGAAGGGGGTTAGGGGGTTGAAAAACCCAAATTACACCTCAAACAAAAACTACGTTTCTAAACGCTCACATTTTATTTAAACGTCTTCTTTAATTTCTTGTCGTTCGCTCAACCCCCCTGCCCCCTTCAAAGGGGGAGCATTTCATATTGGTGTTTTTTGGATAGCATTTGAGTGACAACTGTATGAATATTAATTTTTAGACGACATTTCCAACCCCATCCATACTTTGTTCCCCCTTCGAAGGGGGTTAGGGGGAAACGAGTGTGAGTATGAGGTTGGGTGTGCGTGTGTACTCGGGTTGTTCCCCCTTCGAAGGGGGTTAGGGGGTTGAAAAACCCAAATTACACCTCAAACAAAAACTACGTTTCTAAACGCTCACATTTTATTTAAACCTCTCTATTAATTTCTTGTTGGTCGCTCAACCCCCCTGCCCCCTTCAAAGGGGGAGCATTTCTTATTGAAGTTTTTTATGTAGCATTAGAATCACTGTATGAATATTAATTTATAGACGACATTTTCCAGCCCACCCAAACCTTGTTCCCCCTTCGAAGGGGGTTAGGGGGTTGAAAAACCCAAATTACACCTCAAACAAAAACTCCATTTCGAAACGCTCACATTTTATTAGAACGTCTTCACTAAATTCCAGTCGGTCGCTCAACCCCCCTGCCCCCTTCAAAGGGGGAGCATTTCTTATTGAAGTTTTTTATGTAGCATTAGAATCACTGTATGAATATTAATTTTTAGACGACATTTTCCAGCCCATCCATACTTTGTTCCCCCTTCGAAGGGGGTTAGGGGGAAACGAGTGTGAGTATGAGGTTGGGTGTGCGTGTGTACTCGGGTTGTTCCCCCTTCGAAGGGGGTTAGGGGGTTGAAAAACCCAAATTACACCTCAAACAAAAACTCCATTTCGAAACGCTTACATTTTATTAAAACCTCTCTATTAATTTCTTGTTGGTCGCTCAACCCCCCTGCCCCCTTCAAAGGGGGAGCATTTCTTATTGAAGTTTTTTATGTAGCATTAGAATCACTGTATGAATATTAATTTATAGACGACATTTTCCAGCCCACCCAAACCTTGTTCCCCCTTCGAAGGGGGTTAGGGGGTTGAAAAACCCAAATTACACCTCAAACAAAAACTCCATTTCGAAACGCTCACATTTTATTAGAACGTCTTCACTAAATTCCAGTCGGTCGCTCAACCCCCCTGCCCCCTTCAAAGGGGGAGCATTTCTTATTGAAGTTTTTTATGTAGCATTAGAATCACTGTATGAATATTAATTTTTAGACGACATTTTCCAGCCCATCCATACTTTGTTCCCCCTTCGAAGGGGGTTAGGGGGTTGAAAAACCCAAATTACACCTCAAACAAAAACTCCCTTTCGAAACGCTTACATTTTATTAAAACCTCTCTATTAATTTCTTGTTGGTCGCTCAACCCCCCTGCCCCCTTCAAAGGGGGAGCATTTCATATTGAAGTTTTTTATGTAGCATTAGAATCACTGTATGAATATTAATTTTTAGACGACATTTTCCAGCCCATCCAAACTTTGTTCCCCCTTCGAAGGGGGTTAGGGGATTGAAAAACTCAGACTACACCTCAAACAAAAACTACGTTTCTAAACGCTTACATTTTATTTAGACGTCTCTTTTAATTTCCAGTCAGTCGCTCAACCCCCTGCCCCCTTCAAAGGGGGAGCATTTCTTATTAGTGCTTGTAGTACAGTATTTGAGCTACTTTCTGATTAATTATTTGAATACACCATTTTCCAACCCCATCCATACTTTGTTCCCCCTTCGAAGGGGGTTAGGGGGAAACGAGTGTGAGTATGAGGTTGGGTGTGCGTGTGACTCCTACTCCACCACAAATCGCTCGACACGACTGGATCGGCCATCTGATAATTTTAGAAAATACAATCCCGAATTTAATTCCAGGTCATATTCTTTAACCCATTCGGATGTCTGAACACGAATTTGTTCACGATAATTTATTCGACCTTTGACATCGATAATTTCCAGGAATAATTCGTGGATTTCAAATCCATTAATTTCAACCTAAAAATTCCTTTGTTGGGATTTGGTGCAATTTGCATCTCAAAATCTACTGTGGTGGGCTGGCCTGTTGCTGTAAACTCCGCCAAATCACTTTTCCATATTCCCCTGCCAAATGTTGATACATATATTTCTTCGTTTTCTGTATCGATGACCAAATCTGTGACAATGACATTGGGTAATTCCTCACTATACAACATCCATTCTGTCATCTGATCATTTTTAAAATAGACGCCTACATCGATGCCGACATATATGGTATTATTAATTGAACCCGGTACAAACTCAACCGCATTAACCGGGACATTGGGTAAATTCAATGAAATATTTTCCCAATCCTGACCGGCATTGAAAGAGTGATAGATTTTTAATCCATCTACAAATCCTCCTAATGTCACCCATACGAGTTCCGAGTTAATTTCGCTTACAGCTGATGCTGTGATAAATAAGGAATCCGGCAAACCGTGTGTAATATTCACTAATGTCTCACCTCCATCGGGTGTGGTCCACATTTCACTGGGTAATTGAAAAATCGGGTAAGTTCTTTTGGCTACATAAAACCGATTTGTATTTGAAGGCGCAATGGTAAGTGTCGAAGCCGGTAAAATGAAATCGCTACCCGGTATCGATTCAAAATCAGTCAATCGATCCCAGTCATCACCTTGATTGGCCGATTTCCAGACATTTCCAAAGGCCCCATAAATTCTATCGGCATTTTGTGGATCTTGCTCAAACGGTGTGGTCCAACCTCCCGTCTCCGTACCCCGGATAGAATTCGTCAATGTAGGTCCAAATGAACTACCACGATTTGTGGTTTTAGTTAATCGTCCGCCTTGGGTCGAGGCATAGGCAATATTTCCATTTTCCGGATGAAAAAAACAATCCATTCCATCACCTAAGACCACATTTATCCATTGTGTATCCCGTTTTAAAAATGTCGAATTATCCTGGGCGCCTGCAATCACATCTCCCTGATGAATCCGACTGACATCCATTCGATAGAAGGATGTAATTTCCATTCCGGCACTTATGTCTTCCCACTGGGTACTAAATTCAAAGCCCGGCGTATCCAGGGTATCCGGAGAAAATAATTCGATGTTTTGTGTCCGATTTATTCCACCGTCATGGCAAGCATAATAATATTGATCAACCGGATTATAGGCATAATAATGGTGGTCAGCGTGCAGACTTGGCCCATAATCCGGCAACCAAAAACTCGCACGTTTCCAATTTAATCCACCGTCTTCCGTTCCCCACATATTAATCCCACCTGTATAGACGCGATTCTCATCATTGGGATCTACCATGATGGCTAAATCATATGTTCCTTGTCCACCGTTTGAGCCGCCATCATACCAATGAAGAATATTTGGTGAAGTCGCTTGTTGCACCCAATTCAATCCTCCGTTGACCGACCGATAAAAGCCGAATAGCCCACCGCTTAAATCACATGCAAGTGCATAAACAACATCAGGATTCGAGGGAGCAATGGCCAATTCAATGCGCTGCACATTATTGGAAGAAATACCACTATTTAATTCCGTCCACGTTTGTCCAAAATCTTCTGATTTCCATATACCGGGACGACCGATACCCAGGTCCTCTACATAATGGCTGGATGCGTATAGGACATTTTGATGAACAGGATCTTTTTCGATGTCGGAAATAACTTCGTCCAGCGTTTTGGTCCAGGTTACCCCATCATCCATAGAAAAAAAGACGCCTTGTATTCCGGCAGCTACGACTCGAGAGATGGCGAGTTGCGACCAGCTAAATACTCGACGGATCAATGAGGCATCCCGGCTGACTTGATCAAATACCAAACTTGTAGGTTGCCAGGTTTCACCTCCATCGATCGTTTTATAGACACCCAATCCGTAGTGCGTATTACGTTTACGAGAATCCGTATCGAGTGCAGATCCAGGTAGGCATAATCTCCAATTGAAATATATATGATGTCGGGATCAAAGTAGTCGATGGCTATATCACTAATCCGCAGAATTGGCAGATCGTCGGTTAATGGCCTCCAGGATTGTCCACCATTAGTGGATTTCCATACTCCGCCCTGAGCGACTCCAACCCACAGCGTGTTCGAATCCGTCGGATGAAAGGCGACCGTATTAATTCTGCCCATACCTTTGAACAGGCGACCTCCCGGGATGGTCGGAAATTGTGACGGCCCTACCGGCACCCAGGCTGAATTCGTCCTGTTGATGTTTGAATTTTTTAAAGCCGCCACTTCT
Source organism: Saprospiraceae bacterium (assembly GCA_965249735.1). Taxonomy (GTDB): domain Bacteria; phylum Bacteroidota; class Bacteroidia; order Chitinophagales; family Saprospiraceae; genus JANQSS01. The sequence goes on from CBDFMS010000026.1 coordinate 867,984, forward strand.
TCCGCTGCATGAAATAACTCGGCCTGCTCCGGCCATGCGCCCGTACTTGTCGAGCGTTGTACCTGTTCTTCCAGCCAGCGTCCATACCATTTCCAGCCTACCTCCTGATCAAGATCTTTATTCACTGACCATTCATGCCATGATTGATGGCGATTGGTGAGGTCTGTCTTTTCTTTGTCGCGTGGAATAAAATCCTGGGCATGGATTCCAGAACACATTATAATAAGAAGGGCGATTAGCAGGGAGGTATTTTTCATACTCAAATGTACAAATGCAAATCAGCATTCCCCTAAGGTCCTCACTCAAGATTAAAGACCGTCTTCAACACATAAAAGCACTGACTCTCAGATACCCGTCACGCGATGCCCGGTATTTAAAACTATTTTCAATAAATCAAGTTTTAATTTCAACCTATCACAGAATTATGAGTTCTCAGTCATTTGATGAAACCTTCTATTATTTTTCAGCCAACAATTTACAGGGCCGGCAGGTCTGGATGAAGTCATTTGTTGGCCATGTCATACTTGTGGTCAATACGGCCAGCAAATGTGGTTTCACGCCGCAGCTAGGCGGCCTGCAAGAACTCTATGAAAAATATAAAGACCAGCGTTTTGTCGTACTTGGATTTCCCTGCAATCAATTTGGCAAACAAGAACCCGGATCAGCAGAAGATATTGAGTTCTACTGTCAATTGAACTACGGTGTCACCTTTCCGATGTTTGATAAAATAGAAGTAAAATGGTAAACGAGCACATCCCATTTTTCAATGGTTGAAAAAACAAAAAAAAGGACTCTTAGGGGAACGTATTAATTGGAATTTTACCAAGTTTTTAATCGATAAAAATGGGAAAGTGGTAAAGCGATTTGCGCCGAAAACTTCGCCATATAAAATTGAACCTATCATCGTGAAATTATTGTCTTAGATATTAAATTTTTCCAAAACATTATCAGTCACCTGTTGCCATTTAGTTTTTAGACCAGTTCACAAACCTACAATTATCTTTCACGGAATCTCCGGCAAATAGGACATAGAACGCTCCAATTTCGAATTATAAATTTGCACTGACAATCAAATTAATTGATGTTTATCTTATAAATAATTATCTCATTTGCTATTGTATACAAAAAAAACGTATATTTGATGAATTCGTATTCCTCAGTCGAATATAGGATTGGAGTTTTGTTATGCAATCCTAATTACTCAATTATTGTTTGGTATTAATGAATTATTTACCACATTTTAAATTCTGTTAAAATGAAATACACTTATCTACTCTCCACTTTTTTGTTCTTGTTCGCGTCGGTCTTGATATCGGCTCAATCCAATATTCAAATCGCTGACAACAATCCGGATGCTGATCTCAGCCCATCCCATGTCCATGGAACCATCAATGCAGCCATCACGGCAGCCCAATCCAGGCGATACCATTTTTGTTATTGGAAGTGGAAACCAGTTATGGAAACATCTCCATTTCAGACATGCTTTTCATTTTTGGCACAGGCCACAATCCAGATCCCGGCATTGGCCAGAAGAGCTGAACTTGGTACGGTTTACTTTTACGCCATTCAGTGATGGAAGTGTACTTAGTGGCTTCAAAACTGGGAATATCACTGTCGAGTCAGGGGGAGACGACATTGAGATCAGTAATTGCTGGCTTGATGCATTGTTTCTAGATGGTGGCAGTGGATACTTGATAGAGAGTAATTATTTGGACAGGCATTATTGTAGCCCTGGGTGTAATTATACTTCTACCTTCGGAAATAATAATGTTACGAATAGCGTATTTCGGAATAATGTATTTCAAACTAAAATTACCGGTTTCGATGAATCCTCAGTGCTATTTGACCAAAATCTATTTTTAAATTGGAATGGTGGTAATGGTGGATTTCTTACTAATTCTTTTATTCGTCTTGAGAATAATATTTTTTTCGGTGCAGACGACTCTCTTGGTTGTACTAATTGTATTTATCCTCAAGTAATAGTCGGGGCAGACACCACAAACGGCAATTTGGATTTCTATCATGTCGGTGGCTCGCCTGTCGGCCAGGATCCACTCATTGAAGGTCTTAGTCTTGGCACAAATAATTACATGAATCCAGGCCTTTATTCCTATCACTCCTTGACCTTAGAGCCGGGTTCACCTGCTATAGGAGCCGGCACCGGAGGTCAGGATCTGGGAGTACTTGGTGGTCTGGCACCGTTTACGTACCATGGACACCCCCTTTTGCCTCGTATTACGTCCTGGACAAGTCCCGGACAAATCATTCAGGCAGGGGGTACTATAAATGTGACAATTGAGGCCAAAGCCGCCGAATAAAAGGGCATGATTGACTTTTTTCAGATAAAAAAATGAATATCATGACCAGATCGAGGAAAATAATATTAATACTTTGGACCATTTGTTGCGGATTCTGCGCTGTGGCTCAAAATATCATTTATGCCGAATATTATTGGGATACCGACCCGGGATTTAACTCAGGTACTTCAATATCAATTAGCGCGCCGGATACGCTGTTAACATTGAATGTCCCCATACCCACATCTGGATTAAGTCCGGGCATTCACCATTTATTTATTCGAACATTAGATGACCAGGGAAATTGGTCTATGCCGATCAATAAATTATATTATATCGATAATACCAGTAAAGTCCCACTCTCTTACGCTGAATATTTTTGGGATACCGACCAGGGTTTTGGCTCAGGTACCTCAATATCAATTAGCACGCCTGATTCCTTGCTCACATTGAATGTCCCTATTCCAACATCAGGACTGAGTCCGGGAATTCACCATTTATTTATTCGAACATTAGATGACCTGGGAAATTGGTCTATGCCGATCAATAAATTATATTATATCGATAATACCAGTAAGGTTCCTATCACTTATGCTGAATACTTTTGGGACACCGACCCCGGTTTCGGAAATGGACAACAGATAACATTTAATCCATCGGACACCAGTGTCGGGCAAGTTTTGTCCCTTGAAGCTCCGGACACAATGTCTAATGGCATCCACCAACTTTATCTCCGGGTGTATGACTCGATAGGTAATTGGTCCATCTATTTGAACAATACAATCTATCTCGGCGATTCGATTTTTGTTGATGAAAGTGCCGGTGGTCTTAATAATGGAGGCTCATGGAGCGATGCCTTTACCGATTTGCAATCTGCTTTACATGCTGCCCCGACTGGTTCTATCATTCTAATCGCAGAGGGTACATATCGACCCGATCAGGGCACCGACAGCCGGGATTCTTCCTTCGTCATGAAAGAACACTTGCGAATTGTTGGCGGTTTTCCGGCAGGGGGCGATAGTGTTTCGAACCCGGAACTATACCCCACAATTTTATCTGGAAATATTGGGGCACAAGGCGATTCCACCGATAATAGTTATCATGTGGTCATATCTGAAAATGTCGGCGATGATCTGCGTGTGGAAAATTTGACCATCCAAGGTGGATATTTAAATGGTGGTACGACAAACTATGGTGGTGGAGGGTGGTTCAATCGTGCCTCCGCAGGTTTATCGAGTCCTAAAATTATTAATTGCCAATTTAAAAACAACTACGCACAATTCCATGGCGGCGCTTTTGCATCCCTAGCTTGGACTAATGGGATTACAGAGCCAAAAATACTTGGTTGTCTTTTTGAAAATAATCAAGCCGATGATGGTGGTGCCATTTCCTCTGTTGTTGATTTTGATGAAACGGTAAATTCGTACATCGAGAATTGCATTTTTTATCAAAATGAAGCAATAGACTTTGGTGGTGCCATTTATCACTATACAAATAACAACAGTACCCACAAACAAATAAATTGTGTGTTCTATGAGAATAAGGCAGCCAAAGGTGGCGCCGTATCTCATTATGAGAGTCCTAACGGAGAATATATAAATTGTTCTTTTTCACGCAATAGTTCTACGTCGTATGGTGGTCATTTAGACGTGGATATAGATTATTATTATTCCTATGATCTGAACATACATTTAAAAAATTGCATTATTGGAGAGGAGCATCCGATGTCTAACGGCCCATATATTACCTCAAGTATGGATCAGGTCTTTGTAGAATATTCATTGATCTACACCAATTTGAATGCATGGACGTCAGACGAAGGAAATAATATTCAGAATACGGATCCAAAATTTATCGATGAACCAAATGGAGATGTACATATCAGAGCCAACTCCCAGGCCGTTAACCGAGGCAGTAATTTATTCAACGTGACACCTACCGATCCGGATGATAATCCTCGAATTAAACATGGGAAAATCGACATGGGTGCCTACGAAGTGCAAGCTGACACCTGTAAGGGTACTATTAACATAAATGGACAATATTGCAATGATCCATACCTGGTAGACGAGACCATCACATTGAATGTGACTTCATCATCCGGACCCGGACCTTTTACGCTCTCACTCGACGGTACTATTTATTCTAATGTCACTTCAGGGCAAAATCTCATTTCTCTGACTGAAGGCATTGATTTTTCCGGTGTGTTACCTTATACAGTCACGTTCACGCTGGATTCCATCAAAGATATCGACGGGCACTGCATTCCACAGCCCGGCGATTTAGTCGTAACCAAGTCAGCAGAATTTGCAGATTCAATTCGATTTAGTTTTACCTCAGATCACTCTAACCCAACAGTTTGTCTAGGCGAAGATCTATCCTATACAATAAATATAAGTGGTGGTACCGGAGAATATTTATATCGCTTTTCTGTTGATGAAAATTATGACGGGCAATACGAACTTAGTGAATTAAGAACAAAGAGATTTACCACCGACACGTCTGTGACCTGGACTGGCATCATAGAATATCCGGAACATGTGGTCGCCATTTTTGTTAAAGACCGATTTGCTTCTTGCAATAATATGAACCAACTTGACACTCATTATGTCGACAGTTTTCCTCCCACTGCTAAGTGCAACGACATCACTATAGTACTCGACGCAAGTGAGTTTGTGGTCTTGACCGGGATCGAATTTGATGATGGATCCTCGGATTCCTGTGGAATTGTATCCTGGGATATTAATCGTTCGACGTATTCATGCGCCGATCAGGGTGATCATGACGTGGTTATTACCATCACGAATATTTATGGTCTGACAGATACAAGTCATGCTGTTCTTACAATTCAGGATACATCAGATTTCTGCAAAATGAATTGCACCGGTCTTGTCACAACTACGGCAGAATTTGGGCCGGGATCCTTATATCACGAAATTCACTGTCCGAACCCCATTGACACCATTACATTTGCACCCTGGCTGGCCGACAGCACTATCGTCATTTCAAGCAATCCGATCTCGATTTTCAAAGACATCTTGATTATTTATTCTGACCACATACCCAATGATATAACGATTGATGTCAGTGAGCTCTCTACTTTTTTAACTGTTGAAAATTACACTATTCTAAAGCTCGAAGGCCTGAATATTATATCGCCCGAAAACTCGCCTTCTGAGGTAATCAATAATTATGGCAATCTCACTTTAAAAGATATGAATATCTATTACCTGGATTCACCCAATGGAGTTGAAATAAATAATCAAGGAGAATTGACTATTTTAGGTGAGAGCAATATTCGGAAAAATTGATGGCTGCGCCGCTAATTCGTGCTGAATTAATTCTCACACAACTGATGGTCATTGTTCAATTGAAATTAATATACGAATCGATACCCTACCCCTTTCAGCGTGATGATTTGTACGTTACTATCCTGAGCAAAATACTGGCGTAACTTCCGAATATAGACATCCAGATTTCGGGATTGGAAAAATGAGTCATCTCCCCATATATCCTTCAGAAGTTGGCGTCGCTCGACCACTGCCTGTCCTGCTTCTACTAATTTCACCAGCAGTTCATGCTCGCGATAGGATAACTTTATACTCTCCTCTCCGAGTTTGAGTTCCTGGCGGATCTTCAAGTAGGTATACTGTCCAATTGAAATTGATTCTTTCGAACCCTCTGACGCTGATTTAACACCATTTGCCAACTTCAACAAGTTTTCAATGCGCACATTCAATTCCTGCATGCTAAAAGGCTTTCTGAGGTAATCATTCCCTCCGGAAGAAAAGCCTTCGAGCACATCTTCCGTCGTCAATTTTGCTGTTAAAAATATAATCGGAATGACCGTATTCAATTTTCTGATCTTTTTTCCCAAAGTAAATCCATCCATCTTTGGCATCATCACATCGAGCAAACAAAGGTCCGGTTGGAATTCCGAAAACAATTTTAATCCAGCTTCACCGTCTATGGCATGAGAAACATGATAAGACAGTTTTTCCAAACTCTCTTTTACGATTTTGGCCAACACGGCCTCATCCTCAACATATAGAATTTTTATTGCCACCTGTTTAGGTATTCAAGGTAATCAATACCGTGGTTCCGGTCTTTCCATCGCTCTCAATCTTTATGGTTCCCCCATGCCCATTAACCACCTTTTTAACATAATGCAAACCTAAGCCATGGCCTTTGATCTCATGAATATTTCCTGAAGGAATTCGAAAGAAGTCGTCAAAGACGGTATTTTGATATGCTCTCGGAATGCCGATTCCATTGTCGCGCACACTAAATATTACCTGATCACCTTGATTTTTCATCGAAATCTCGATCTTGGGGCGAGGCTGACTGTATTTCATGGCATTATCAATGAGGTTTTGAATTGCTCCCGTCATTTGTAATTTGTCCATAGGAACAACCATTGAATCTGATCCCGGCTTCACCGTAATCTCGGCATTCATGTCTTCTATTGAAAATTGCTGTGCGTGGAGTATTTCCTGTGTCAAACTCATCAGATCAACATCCTGCCATTCCGATTTATTAGCCACAGGATGTGTGACGCCTTGCATGATCTTGTCAACCAATAAAGAAAGACGACTTAACTCGCCGATGGCTATATCGCCGTATTCTTTTTGTTTTTCGGGACTGTGTACATTCGATTTTATTGCCTCTAAAGCAAGTGAAGCAGTAGTAATCGAGAGTATTTAATTCGTGCGAAATATTGGCGATCAATCCGGATCGTATTTCAGCTAATTGTCTTTCTTTTCTCAAATTCCTGTACAACAACAAAAAAGTGAATGCCGTCAAAAGTGCCAATAACAGAGCCATCAATATTTGCGGGGTGATTTTCTTCAATAAAAAATATTGATAATTTGCGACCGAAACAATGGCGCTTTCATCACTCATAATGTCTAAATATGTCGATGAATTAATTTGCGATTGAACGACAGCGGAATCCGGTATATTAAAAAATATTCCCCGATCTTTTGGTAAACGCACCATGGCTGCTTTCGTTTCAAAGCTCGACTCAAGCAATGAAGCTATATTATTTGTCTGGATCCCGTCTAGTTTCTCTTCTGACGAATTATTTAAACTAATGTACAAGCCAATAGCCACCCCATCAATTTCTTTTTCACCTCCCTCCGATTTGGATAAGGGGTCTTCTGAATGGGCCTCTAAAAGCAATTCTCGCTGCCTGTCGAATCCACCATTTTCATCTTGACTTCGGACCTAAACTTCGACCCTCTTCTGCTCTCGCGCCGAATCATGAGATCTTTAACTTTTGTAGAATCCAGATAGATGGATCGGAATCAATGAATCTTCGACCGATCGTACGGTGGTATGCAAGAGGACGTCCACTTCGCGTTGCAAGTTTTCTTTTTCGGATTGGTAAGACTGCCGGAGCCAGATATCCTAGAAAATAAAAGCAGGCCTACCATACTCAAACCCATGAGTACAAGGACAGAAACGACTATTGGCAGATGGACTACGCATTTCGGGTATAAAAGTAGACCTATATTATATACCATGCCAGAAGCTTTAACCTTAATTAACCTTAATTACAACTGCATTAACTTTGTTTGACGGCCTTATCTTTTACATTTGTAGGGTAAAAAATTAATAAACATGAAATATTTAATCGCTTTGTTTACTCTCATTCTTCCGGCTATGGGCCAGGCTCAACTATCCGGAGAGATTATCTATGAGGAAAAGATCAATATCCATAAAAGAATACCCGAAGATCGAGCAGATATGAAAGAATTCATTCCTGAATTTCGAACAAGAAACAGATGGTTCTCGTATTTAATGAGGAAGAAGCCGTCTATAAAAAGTACGAAGAATCCAAATGGTGAAGTGGCCGACGATGTCGACATGAGTCCAAATAAAGGTCGACGATTCGGATTCCGCAATATGCGATCAAATCATATCCTCTACCAAAATTACCAGGAAGATGAACGTGTGGAACAAAGAGAGTTTATGGATAAGAAATTTCTGATAACGGGTGGAAACCACATATGTACACGTGGAAACTGACATCCGAAACAAAAGACGTTGGGAATTATATAGCACAGAAAGCCACCTATTCCGATTCACTAAATAATATAGTTGCATGGTACGTGCCTGAAATCGCCGTTCCGTTGGGACCAGGTGAATATGGCCAACTACCGGGCCTAGTCTTACATTGTAGATATTATTGACGGTGAACGTACGCTTACTGCACAAACTATTGATTTATCTAAAATTGATTCCGAACAAATCAAAAAACCGACGAAAGGGAAAAAGATGACGGAAGAGGAATTTCGTGCCATGGTCAAAGAGAAAATGGAAGAACAAGGTATGGGCCGAGGTGGTATGCGGGTAATGGACTAAAAGACATCCATAATGAAACGACTCCTCCGCATTCTGATACTTGGCATTCTCCTTGCGTTTTACGGGTATCGCTGCTCATTCGCAAGACGTCTCCAATGTAAAAGTCACCGGGCATCTTATGGATAGCATCACACAAGAGCCTTTGATTAGCGCCACCGTCGTGCTGATGCAGCCAACAGATTCAATCATGGCTTCTTTCAGTATTACGAATTCAAATGGTTTATATGCACTTCGACGCGTGAAAACCGGGCATTTATGAATTTCAAGTTTCCTATGTCGGCTACGAGAACATATCACGCAGAATTGAAAGTTTCTGCAGGTTCTTCAACCATGGATATGGGAAATATCATGGTATCACCCACAACTGAATTTTTGGATCAGGCCCTGATTCTCGAAGAACGTGTTCCGGTGCGAGTAAATAAAGATACAATCATCTACAACGCTTCTGCCTTTGTCACACAACCGAATGATGTGGTCGAAGATCTATTGAAGAAAATGCCAGGTATTGAAGTAGAAAGTGATGGAACGATTTTAGCCGAAGGGGAAGAAGTGGAACAAGTCCTCGTAGATGGAAAAGACTTTTTTTGGGAACGACCCGAAGGTTGCAAACGAAAAACCTGCCTGCCCGGGCCATAAAAGAAGTCCAGGTTTTTGACAAAAAATCGGACATGGCCAAATTCTCGGGAATTGATGACGGGATTCGATCCAAAACAATTAATCTAAAACTCAAAGAAGATTATAAAAAGGGAGTCTTTGGAAATGTTGCCGCCGGTTATGGCACCGAAGATCGCTATAATGGAAAATTCAATATTAACACTTTCGATAAAAAGAACAAGCTGTCTGCCCTGGGCCAGATCAATAATATTAATGAACAGGGATTTTCTCGTGAACGAATACATCAACTTCATGGGTGGCATGTCAAATTTAATGCGAAGTGGTGCAATCCGCATCAATTCCGGAAGTTCGGCTGTACCCATATCCAATGGCCTTAGTGATGGGGATACGAAAACAAATGGCATAGGATTAAATTTTAACCGTGACTTCACAAAAAAGACGCGATTAAACGCCACCTATTTTTACAATTCTATCGACAACCTCACCAACCAGGAAATAAACCGTAATTATTTTCAGCGGGAAGGCGATTTTTCAACAGACGAAACGGATGTTACTTCTTCAGAAAATCAAAACCACCGTATCTCGGCAAAATTTGATCATGAAATTGATTCAACCCAATCCATTAGAGCCACTGCTTCTCTTTCATTTAATGACCTCACCTATTCGACATACTTACAAAATAAAACATTATCAGCTGACAATATTTTACAAAACGAAAGCATGATCGATAATTCGGCGGAGGGCAACGAGCCAGAATATCAATACGCGATTAACCTATCGTAAAAAATTTCCTAAAAAAGGAAGGTCAATTGTTGGCGAATTCACGTTTTCAAATGCACCAACAGAGCAAGATGCAGAACTTAGATCGCTGAATACATTTTATGACGATTTTAATGTGAATGTTGATAGTATATTCCAGGATCAATTAGAGGACAAAGAGGAACAGGAACTGGGGTTTTCTTCGACATGGACAGAGCCTCTCGGTGGTCGAAAGTATTTGGGACTTACCTATTCATATAACATCAATAATAATGATACCAAAAAGATGTATACGATTTGGATACGGAGCTTGATCCCAC